>CAVSGI010000027.1:0-418982 GCA_963727445.1 uncultured delta proteobacterium | reverse complement strand
GCACGGCCATGACGGGCATCGGGTAGAGCGTGAGCGAGGTGTCTTCCCGCGTGGCCACGCCGCCGTTGTCCTTCGACTTGCCGACGAACTGGCTCCAGCCGAAGCCGACGCCTACGCCGAGATTGACCAGTCGTCGAGCGTGAAGACGAAGTAGTCGAGCTCGACGGAGAGGAGCGGGCCCTGATTGTCTTTGAAGAAGCCGTCGAAGGCCGCGCCGCCGGCGTTCGGCTGATAGGTGCCGCCGCGGAGCTCGAGCGCCCAGTTCTCCGGCGACTCGACGTCCTCCTCGCTCACCACCGCGTCCTCGAAGTACTGCGCTTGGGCGCCGCTGGTGAAGGCGGTTGCGCCCAAGAGCAGGACGCTGAAAGCCGAGGCTCGTGTCATCCGCGGGACCTTCGGCGAGCGAGGCCCAACATTGCAAGCACCATGATCCCGAGGGCGGCCGTGGGCGCTCCTCCGGGCAGGCCGGGCGCGCCCGAGACGCTGCAGCTCTTGCAGTTCTCGCCGTAGGCGTCGCAGAACCCGTTCGTGGGCACCCGGGAGATGCAGGCCAGGTCCGAGGCCACGCTCTCGTTACCCGCGTAGTCCACCTCCACGACGGTGACCAAACCGGATCCCCCATCCTCGATGCCCATGTCGCCGGGGCTCACGGACAGAGAGACCCCGGGCGAGGAGGCGCGTTGCAGCTCGACCATTCCAGATGGGACGGGCGAGCCCGGCGTGATCGAGCTCGTCGACCCCGTGCAGTCGGCGTTGGTCACGACGCTGCCGGGGTCACCGTAGATGACCCACTGCTGGTGATCGGACGCGGGCGCATCGGCGGTTCCGGTGCTGCTGGTATAGGTGGTGTGCCAGCTGACGGTGACGGACGATCCTCCGCTGCCACCCGTCACCATGACGGGCGCCTCCGGCGCGGTGGAGTCGAAGTAGAAGTCCAGCTCTGCGTAGCTCGTGACCGCTTGATTGCTCTGCGCCATCTGGGCGGCGAGGAAGAAGATGCCGTACTGGCCATCACCGAGCGAACAGTCCGCGAGGAGGTCCTTGAATGGCACGGCATTGAGCGTGATCTGAGTGCGGTTGTTGATCGACAGGTCCTGCCCATCGAGCGGGATGTGCGTGCACTGCGTCATGCCCGATCCGACGACCGTGCGCTGCATGGCGTCGTTGCAGGTGGGGCCCCGCCAGACGTCGATGATGGACGCGCTCGTGTCGACGTTGCTGAGCTGAATGTCGATCGTCGCGGCATTGCAGTCGGCGCCGCTGAGCCCGGCCATCATCCCCCAGTTCGTCAAGGGCTGCGACGAGGGCCGATTGACGGCACCGTCGAGCCCGACGACCTGGGCGGTCATCTGCGCCGCGGCCGAAAGGGGCAGGGCGAAGGTCGCGGCGATGAGTGCGATGAGAAGCTTGGGCATCTGAACCTCGGATGGCGAAAGCAAGGACCGAACCAACCGTCATTCTTCGGGAAAACGGCGGAGCGCGAGGGCCTACTTCGCCATTCTGACACGGCTTTGGGGTAGGTGGGCAGGGGCCAGTGACAGAACGTCATCCCGCCGGGCTCTTCGGCCTACGAATCCAGAAGGGTCTCGGCGATCTGCACCGCGTTGAGCGCCGCGCCCTTGCGGAGGTTGTCGGACACGACCCACATGGCGATGCCGCCGGGGTTGCCGATGTCCTCGCGAATGCGCCCGACGTAGACCGGGTCCGTGCCCGTGGCCGCGAGGGGGGTCGGATAGAGGCCAGCCTCGAAGTCATCCACCACCTCGACGCCAGGCGCCTCGTCGAGGAGCTCGCGAACCCGCGCGGGCGTGATGGGGCGCTCGGTCTCGATGTTGATGGACTCGCTGTGGCTGGTGGCGACGGGAACGCGGACCGCCGTGGGCGAGACGCGGATCGAAGGGTCGCCGAGGATCTTGCGGGTCTCGTTCACCATCTTGAGCTCTTCCTCCTGGTAGCCGGAGGCGACGTCGCGCGACCAGTGCATCAGCAGGTTGCCGGCGAGCTGGCCACCGAGGACTCCGTCCTCGACGTTCTCGCCCTTGGCGAGGCTCGCGATCTGAGCGTTCAAGCAGTCCACGGCCTCCGCGCCCGCGCCGCTCACCGCCTGGTAGGTGGAGACCACCACCCGGGTGATGCGCACTTCGTCGTGGATGGGCTTCAGCGCCACCACCATCTGAATGGTCGAGCAGTTGGGGTTCGCGATGATCCCGCGCGGCGCGTTCTTCGCCGCCTCGGGGTTGCACTCCGGCACCACCAGAGGCACGTCGTCGTCCATCCGGAAGGCGCTCGAGTTGTCGATGACGATCGCGCCGGCCTTCGCCGCGACCGGACCCCACTCCCGGGACACCGAGGCGCCGGCGGAGAAGAGGGCGAAGTCGACCCCGTCGAAGACGTCGGGGCGAAGGGCCCGGATCTCAATCTCCCGTTGCCCGAAACGTGCTTTCTTCCCGGCGCTTCGCTCCGACGCCACCGGGACCACCTCGGAGACGGGAAAACCGCGCTGATGCAGTACCGCGAGCATTTCCTGTCCCACTACGCCGGTGGCGCCGACCACCGCGACCTTCCTCTTTGCAGACATTGTCCTGGCCTCCGACCGCGTCTATACCCCACCGGCCACCACCTCCGCCAATCGGCGGCGGTTCCAATTCATAGGTGAGACTCGCCCATGAACAAACTGATTCCCTCGATTGTGGTCCTCGCTCTCCTGATTCCCGCGGTCGCCGGGGCGCAGTCGGAAGGTGGGGCGCCTGCGGTGGAGGAAGCATCTCCGCGCACCGAAGTCCCCGATCCCAACACGGACGAGGGTGCGTCGACGCTCGCGGGCATGGCCGAGGATCAAGCGACGCGGGGGCTCGATCCCGTCGACCCCTCCGTCTTCGTCGATGCCTTCGCCATGTTGGTATCGGACGACGGCGAGACCGCCGACTCGGTGGCGGAGGCGGCGGTCGAGACCGCCCCGCAGATGGAGTCGCAGCGCGCTTCGCTTCGTTCGGCGGAGCACAACCGTGACCGGCAGTGGCTCAACTATCTGCCGCAGGTCGGCATGTCCTTCGGATACACGCGTCTGTCCGCGGTGGCGCGCCCGGCGATCGGTGGCGGTTCGATCCCACAGCCGGTGATCGATGGACTGAACGCGAGCATCGCGGCGCAGCGCGACGGGACCACTCCCAACGAGGCCTCCGCCGACGTCGACGCCGCGTTTCTGCAGATCTTCCAGTCGCTGACGGCGGGGTTCAAGTTCCCTCAGGTGCTTGACCAGTGGGCGCTGAAGGGGACCCTCAGCTATCCGGTGACCGATCTCTTCATGACGATCCTGCCGAGCTACGAGGCCTCGGAGGGCTTCGCCGAGGCAGAGCGGATCCGTCTCGACGCTCAGCGCGCGACGGTCGATCTGCAGGCGCGGACCGCGTTCTACGACCACGTGCGCGCGCAGGCGACGCTGGCCGTGGCGGTGGCCACGCAGCGGCAGACCGAAGCCAACCGCACCCAGGTCGAAGCGCTGGTGCGCGCGGGCGTCTCGGCCCGCGTCGATCTGATGCGCGTCGAAGCGCAGAACGCGGCGGCGCGTGTCGGCGTGGCGCGGGCGCAGGGCGCCGTCCAGGTGACGGGCCACATCCTGCGGACGCTGATGCATCGTCCCAGCGGCCGCGGGCCCATCCCCATCGGTGAGAACCTCGCGGAGAACCTCCCGGAGGTGAACGAGACGCGCGAGGCGCTGCAGGCGCAGGCGCACGAGTCGCGGGCGGAGCTGCTCGCGATGCGGCGCGTGGTGGGGGCCCGGGACGATCTGGTCTCGGTGCGATCGGGCGCGCGGTGGCCGCAGATCTTCATCCAGGGGCAGATCGACTACGCGAACCCCAACCAGCGCGTCTTCCCGCAGACGCAGCGGTTCTACGCGTCCTGGGCGGTCGGCGCAGTGCTCCAGTACACCCTCAACCAGACGCTCGAGAACGATCAGCTTCGGAGCGCGGCCATCGCCGACCTCGACCAGGCGCGCGCCGACATGGAGGCGTTGAATGACGCGATCACCATGGAGGTCGACCAGGCCTATGAGGCGTATCAGTCGGCGAGCACCGCGCTGACAGCGGCTGGTGCCGGGCTCCAGGCAGCGGAGGAGGCCTACCGGGTGCGTCAGGAGGAGCTCGCCGCCGGCACTGCGGTCGCGCGGGATCTCGTCGACGCCGAGTCGGATCTGACCCGGGCGCGCATCGATCTCGTCGACACGATCATCGACGTCCGCATCGCCCACGCGCAGCTGCAGCGCGCGGTGAGCCGCTGACAGGCGCGATGGCTGCGCCGATCATCGTCTCTGCGGCCGTGCTCTACGTGGATGGAAAGGTCCTGTTGACGCGCCGGATGAAGGGGGCTCACCTGGCGGGCTTCTGGGAGTTTCCGGGCGGCAAGGTGGAGGAGGGCGAGGATCCCGAGGCGGCGCTGGTGCGGGAGTGCCGCGAGGAGTGTGGGGTCGAGGTGGCGGTGGAGGACATCCTCGACGTCACCTTCCACCGCTATCCGGAGAAGGACGTCCTGCTCCTTTTCTACCGCTGCCGTCTGGTCTCGGGTGAGGTCCAGCACCTGGGCGTGGCCGACCACGTCTTCGCCGCGCCCGCGGATCTCGGCAATTATCGCCTCCCGCCCCCCGACGACCGGGTCCTGAGCAAGATCCGCCGAGCGGATTGACAGCCAAGGTCCCGAGGGTTAAACAGCCAGCCCCCGTCTCGGGGACGTCATTCGGGGATCGTCTAACGGTTAGGACACAAGTTTCTGGTTCTTGTTATCTAGGTTCGAATCCTAGTCCCCGAGCCAAACAACCCGGCCCCATCGTCTAGTGGTTAGGACGTCGGCCTCTCACGCCGAAAACAGGGGTTCAAGTCCCCTTGGGGTCACCACCGAAGCCGGTCGCGAAAGCGGCCGGCTTTTCTTTTGGTGAGTGGAGCCGTCGGCCTTTCTTCCCGCGCGTGGACCTGCGGGATCGCGGAGAGCGGTTCGAGCGGGCCGAAGTCGGGGTCATCGTGCGATGGGTAGGCGAGCGGTTCGCGGGAGCGGGCCGAAGTCGGGGTCACCGTGCGATGGGTAGGCGAGCGGTTCGCGGGAGCGGGCCGAAGTCGGGGTCATGGTGCGATGGGTAGGCGAGCGGTTCGCGGGAGCGGGCCGAAGTCGGGGTCATGGTGCGATGGGTCGGCGAGCGGTTCGCGGGAGCGGGCCGAAGTCGGGGTCACCGCGCGATGGGTAGGCGAGCGGTTCGCGGGAGCGGGCCGAAGTCGGGGTCACCGCGCGATGGGTAGGCGAGCGGTTCGCGGGAGCGGGCCGAAGTCGGGGTCATGGTGCGATGGGTCGGCGAGCGGTTCGCGGGAGCGGGCCGAAGTCGGGGTCATCGTGCGATGGGTCGGCGAGCGGTTCGCGGGGGCGGGCCGAAGTCGGGGTCATCGCGCGATGGGTCGGCGAGCGGTTCGCGGGGGCGGGCCGAAGTCGGGGTCATCGTGCGATGGGTCGGCGAGCGGTTCGCGGGAGCGGGCCGAAGTCGGGGTCATCGCGCGATGGGTCGGAGAGCGGTTCGCGGGAGCGGGCCGAAGTCGGGGTCATGGTGCGATGGGTCGGCGAGCGGTTCGCGGGAGCGGGCCGAAGTCGGGGTCATCGTGCGATGGGTAGGCGAGCGGTTCGCGGGAGCGGGCCGAAGTCGGGGTCATCGTGCGATGGGTAGGCGAGCGGTTCGCGGGAGCGGGCCGAAGTCGGGGTCATGGTGCGATGGGTCGGCGAGCGGTTCGCGGGAGCGGGCCGAAGTCGGGGTCATCGTGCGATGGGTAGGCGAGCGGTTCGCGGGAGCGGGCCGAAGTCGGGGTCATCGCGCGATGGGTCGGCGAGCGGTTCGCGGGGGCGGGCCGAAGTCGGGGTTGGAGGACGGTTCGCGTGGGTCGAAGTCGGCGCGGCGACATCGGCCTCAGCCGGTCTTGCGCAGCGCCTGGCCGACCACCATCTCCTCGAGGGCAAGTCGGAGTCGCGTGGCCCTCAGCGCTGCGGCGTCCACGGGACGTCGGCGCAATCGGCGGACGCCGGCCTTCGTCATGGCGAGCGCCCACACCATCTCGTCGACGCTCAGGCCGCTTGCGGAGGCGAGATGCACGGCCGCGCGACGCGCAGCGACCGACGCCGGCGAGTTTCCTTTCAGATTGGGTGGCGCCGCGTGCGCGGAAGCGGCCGCGCTGGTGATTCGCCAAGCGCCCAGCGATCTCACGCGATCGTTTTCGAGTGGGGCGAGATCCGGGTTCAATCCGACGATCTCGAAGAGGTCGCTTCGGCGAAGACGAGGGAGCAAGCGCCAGAGCGGCGCTTTCATGCCCGGCACCATCCGCGCCCCGACGAGGTCTTGAAACGCTGAACCCGACCAGGTCGCAGGGTGCGCGTCGAGCTCGTGGTGGTCCGTCTGCAGCAAGAGATACCGGACGAGGTTCATGAGATGGCTCCGGTCCTCGACCGGTTTGACGTGGGGTCGGTTGACAGGGGCCTGCGCCCGCACCGCCAGGGAGGCGTGGAGCCCGCGCGCCACCATCCCCGGGAAGACATCGCCCGCGCCGACCACATGCACGTGGTCATCGACGATGCAGAACAGGGCCGCGATGCCGCCGACGACCCGCGCGAGCGCGTGGATCGCTCGTCGCCGCGCCCCTTCGGTCGGGAAGAGCGGCATCCGATTGACGGAACTGAGGCTGATGTGAGCGACGGCCATGGCACCTTATCGGTTGCGGCCACCGCTCGTTGCGCACTGCCGCGGCTTTGGGGCTCCCCAGTTCGCAAATGCGGCCCGGTGCGGACCGAAGTCGAGGCCACCGTGCGATGGGTCGAAGAGCGGTTCGCGGAGGCGGACCGAAGTCGAGGTCATCGTGCGATGGGTCGAAGAGCGGTTCGCGGAGGCGGACCGAAGTCGAGGCCACCGTGCGATGGGTCGAGGAGCGGTTCGAGGAGGCGGACCGAAGTCGAGGCCATCGTGCGATGGGTCGAAGAGCGGTTCGCGGAGGCGGACCGAAGTCGAGGCCACCGTGCGATGGGTCGAAGAGCGGTTCGCGTGGGCGGACCGAAGTCGAGGTCATCGTGCGATGAGTCGAAGAGCGGTCCGCGGAGGCGGACCGAAGTCGAGGCCACCGTGCGATGGGTCGAAGAGCGCTTCGCGGAGGCGGACCGAAGTCGAGGCCACCGTGCGATGGGTCGAAGAGCGGTTCGCGTGGGCGGACCGAAGTCGAGGTCATCGTGCGATGGGTCGAAGAGCGGTTCGCGGAGGCGGACCGAAGTCGAGGCCACCGTGCGATGGGTCGAAGAGCGCTTCGCGGAGGCGGACCGAAGTCGAGGCCATCGGACGATGGGTCGAAGTGCGGTTCGCCGGAGGCGCGCATGCGCGGAATCGGCCCATGATCCCCCCCTCTCCGGAACAACCGCGACCCTTTCACCGTCTCACCCTCATGGCATCCGCCTTCACCCATGCCGTCGTGGGCGCCGGCATCGGCTTCGCCTGTGCGGCGCTCCCGGCGGCGAAGGGGACGAGCACCCGGCGGCTCCTGCTCTTGTCGATGGCGACCGCGGTCGCGCCGGATGCCGACGTGATCAGCTTCCTCTGGGTCGACTACCACCACATGCTGGGGCATCGCGGGCTCTTTCACGCACCGCTCTTCTACGCGGCGGCAGCCGCGCTCATCGCCTGGCTCCACGCGCCGCCCGCACGTCTCATCATCTACGCGACCACGCTCCTCGCCATGCTGTCGCACTCCATCCTCGACGCCTTCACCGACGGAGGGCTCGGCGTCGCGTTTCTCGCGCCGCTCTCGGGGCAGCGCTTCTTCTTCCCCTGGCAGCCCATCCCGGTGTCGCCCATCGGGATCCGCTCCTTCTTCACCGCCCGCGGCCTTCACATCCTCTCGGTCGAGGCGTTCATCGCGCTGCCGGCGCTCCTCGCCGGCTTCGCGGTCTACCGACTCCGCGCGCGCGAGTGACGCCGCCGCGGGGACCTCTCAAACCGAAGCCGCCGCGCCCGCCTCCCCCACGAGCCGCATCCTGGGCAGGTACTTCCCGTCCTCGAATTCGCCGAGCCACGCGATCATCTTTTCGCGCACCTCGCAACGAAGGTCCCACTGGTCCCCAGCGTTCTTGGCGCTGATCAAGGCGCGTATCTCGAGGGTGCGGTCTTTGACGTCCGTCACCAACAGGCCCTTCGCGCGACCGTCCCATTTGGGATGATCGACCACGATGCGGTCGAGCTCCTCACGGGCGCGCTCCATCGGCAACGTGTAGTCGGCGTGGAAGAAGATGGTGCCCAGGATCTGTGGGGAGACCTTGGTCCAGTTCTGGAAAGGCTGATCGAGGAAGCGCGACATCGGCACGACCAGGCGGCGCTCGTCCCACACCTTCACGACCACGTAGGTGAGGTTGATCTCCTCGATCTGCCCCCACTCGCCCTCGACGATGACCGTGTCACCGAGGCGGATGGGCTGGGTGATGGAGAGCTGGATGCCCGCGAGGAGGGTGGCGATGGATTTCTGCGCGGCGAGCCCGATGACGATGCCGGCCATCCCGGCCGAGGCCAGGAGCGACAGCCCCACGGTCCGCACCACGTCGAACTGCACGAGCACCAGGGCCGCGGTGAGAATTCCGACGACGATGGAGATGACGCGGCGGAGCACCAACACCTGCGTGCGCAGGCCTCGCAGCCGGAGCTCCGCGTTGGAATCGTCCTCGTTCTCCTCCGCCTCGTCGCGCGCGACGCCTTCCTCAGCGCGGGTGAGGATGATGTCTCCGCCGAAGCGCACCAGCCGTACCACCAGCCACGCCAAAGCGCCCACCAACGCGATTTGCAGGATGTGGTCGAGGACCGACTGCACTGGCGCAGCGAGGCGGATCGGCTCGGCGAGCAACCAGGCCGCGATGACGCCGATGAGAAAACGGGTGGGGCCGCGAAGGATCTTGACCAGAGAGTCGTCCCACTTGGTGGTGGTGTGCTCCGCCACCGAAGCGCTCATTCGCAAAAGGAGCGCCGCCAGGATGCGTCCGATGGCGATCGCGGCGAGCAGGGCGATGATCAGGGAGATGAGCTGCCAGAGCTCGAGCTCCCAGACCCGCACCTGGCTCATCCACTTCGGGAAGAGGGCCTCGACCCAGCTCGGGCCGTGCACCGCGTAGAGCTCGGGGATCTTCGTCACCACCGACCCCGAGATGACCCAGACGAGCTGTCCGTCGCGGTCGCGCACCGACTCCATCACCAGGGGAACTTCGAGCTCGCCTGTCAGGGGCAGCTTGCCCACTTCGACGCGCTGGCCGGCGTGGTCGGCGGGTTCGTCGGGGATCTCGTCGAGCTCGACCCAGAAGACGACGTCCAGCACCTGCTTGAGCTCGCGGGCGAGCTGTTTGCTCTCCTCGCGCTGCGCGGTGGCTGACAGGTGGGAGAGCTCCAGCGCGTAGCGCGCACTGGCGGAGTCGCCCGCGCGCTCGGCGACCAGATACGACTGCATGGCGCGCCGAGCCGTCGACCGGTCGAAGTCGGCGGGCGCGGGGCCGAGGGCCGGCTGCGGATCGGCCAGCGCGGCGCTTGGGGCGAGGAGTGCTAGCGCGAAAAGCGCGAGCGCGATCTTCGTCGAGAGATGTTGGGCCACGATGGGGGCCACTCATAGCGCACTCGCCTGGCCACGCACGTAGCCAGCGGATCGGCGTGAGCGCTGGCCGGCCTCAGCCGAATTCGTTGCGGAACTCCGAGCGCAGATGCTGGCGTGAGCCTTGCTTCGAGGCTCGCCGCCAAAGGAGTCCTGACTTGCGATATCTCACTCTGACCCTTCCGGCGTTCGTGATCTTCGCCGCGTGCAGCGCGCCGACCGACGCGAGCGATCCTTCTGAACGAGGCCGCGGCGGCAAGACCGACGCTCCTGGCGAGTGCACGCCATCGAGCTGCGGTGGCGCAGGCGTCGGCTCCTGTTACTGCGACACTGAATGCACGCGCTACGGCGATTGCTGCTCGAACTACGAGCCCGTATGCCTGGGCACCTCAGGCGATGACGCCGGCACGCCGGACGAGGACGCGGGGATGCCCGAAGAGGACTCGAGCGTGCCGCAGACGGATGCGGGCCCGCCGCCCGATCCCTCCTCGGTGCCCGAGTTCGGTGCAGCCGCGATCGAGACCGTCGCCACGGCCGAGCACGGCCTGAACCAGCCGCGCGATCTCGAGTTCAGCAACCTGCACACGGACCAGCTCTTCATCACGAATCGCGGCGATCACTCGATCAGCATCATCCACGACTTCTTCGGCTCGAGCCCGACCATCAGCAAGCACGCGGGTGACGGCTCACAGCACTTCTGCGCCAAGCCGGCGGGGCTCGCCTTCGGCGACAGCGGCATCATGGCGACCATTCACGAGGAGGACGAGATCACCCAGCCCACCACCCCGTGGGACTTCATGGGCCCGACCCTCCACGACACCGAGCTCCCGCTCTTCGACGCCGGCTGGCGGAGCCACATCGACATGCTGCACAACAGCCCCAACGGCGTCGGCATCGCGCACTACCAGGACAACGTCTTCTTCGTCTTCGACGGTCTGCACCAGTCGATCACCATGTACGACTTCCAGACGCCGCACGAGCACGGCGGCAGCGACCACTCCGACGGCATCGTGCGCCGCTACGTCGAAGGCCAGGTCAGCTACGTCCCCGACGTGGCGTCGCACCTCGAGGTCGAGGGTGGTCTCGTCTACATCGCCGACACAGGCAACAGCCGCGTCGCCGTCCTCGATCCGACCGTCGGCACGGTGGGCACGGCCATCAGCCCCAACTACGACGGCAGCGATCAGCGCCGCGTCGAGGGCGGCTCGCTGACCACGCTCGTCGACGGCAGCGCCCATGGCCTGTCGCAGCCCAGCGGCCTGGCGATCCACGACGGCCGCATCTTCGTGAGCGACGCCTCCGACGGTGAGATCGTCGCGTTCGACATGGACGGGACCGAGCTCGGCCGCATCGACACCGGCCCCAGCGGCATCATGGGCCTCACCGTCGGACCCGACAACAACCTCTACTTCATCAACGGCACGCAAGAGACCCTCGGACACGTCGCACCCTGAGGTCTCGGGCCAGCCGGCCCGCTTCCGAATCGACGCCTCGCCCGCTGATGACGGGCGAGGCGTCGTCTTCTGGGCTGCGCTATCATCCGATCATGCGGCTTGGTCGATGTTCTCTTTCGCTTCTCACCTCGGTCCTCCTCCTCGCGGGCTGCGACTGCAACGACGGCAAGACGCCCACCGGCGCGTGCGAGACGAGCGCCGACTGCGAGAGCGGCCAGAGCTGCGTCGATGGCATGTGCGAGGCGACGCCGGACGCCGGCGGCGATACCGGCGTGCCGCCGCGGGATGGCGCAACGGACACCGGTGGCCCGGCTTGCGTCGACGACACGGACTGCGGAGGCGGAGTCTGCGTCGACGGGAGCTGCTGTCCGAGCGCGGACCAGGTCTGCGGCTCTGCCTGCTGCGCCACGAGCGAGACCTGCTTCGCCAACGCCTGCGTGACGCCCGGAGACATCTGCACCTCCTCGGACGACTGCGCCGACGGCCAGTACTGCGAGAGCGGTCTCGGCGAAGGGCCGACCATGGACGGCGGCGTTCCCGACGGTGGGGTCTGTCTCGGCGGCGCGAGCGTCGGGCGATGCCTCGACCTGCCTCCGCATTGTGCGTCCGGCACGCCCGGGCCCGGGGAGATCTGCATCCGCGACTGCGAGTATCGGCCCGCGGCGGGGATGCTCGACGCGGTGGAGCAGTGGGCCTTTGACGCGACCACCGCGGAGTCCTTCACCGGCCGCCTCGACGTGTGGTCGACGCCAGCCGTCGGCCGCGTGACCGACACCAACTGTGACGGGGTGGTCAACGAGCTCGACCCGCCGAACGTCATCTTCGTCTCGGGTGATGCCCAGGGGTCGTACTGCAGCAACCCGAGCGTCAACGCCTGCAAGACGGGCGTGCTCCGCGCCCTCGACGGGTCGACGGGGCGCGAGATGTGGTCGCTGCGCCGTCCGTCGATGGCCTCCGCGGGCATCTCGGCCGTCTCTCCGGCCATCGGGGACCTCGACCACGACGGAGACATGGAGGTGGTGGTCATCGACGCCGACGGCCGCGTGGACATCGTCGATCACACCGGCGCCCTCGTCGCCGTCAGCGACATGCCGATCACCAACTTCGCGTCGAACACCGGCACTGGCTGGGGCGGAGGCTTGTCGGTCGCCGACGCGGACCACGACGGCAACCCGGAGATCGCGTATGGGCAGGCCGTCTTCACGACCGATGGGTCGACCGTGACCCGTCTGTGGGAGGGGACGGGGGACTGGGGCCGCGGCTTCAACCAGGCGATCAGCGTCTTCGTGAACCTCGACGCCGACCCCGAGCTCGAGCTCCTCTCCGGGCGGACCGCCTTCAATGTCGACGGTTCCATTCTCTGGAACACCACGAGTCTCCCGACGGGCTTCTCGGGCGCGGCGGACTTCGACGGCGACGGGACGCCGGAGGTCGCCTTCGTCGCCAACGGACGCATCTATCTCCTGAGCGCGGCCGATGGGAGCCAGGTGATGGCCTCGGTGGCCGCCACCGGAACCACCCCCGGCAATGGCGGCCCGCCCACCATCGCCGATTTCGATGGCGACGGACACCCGGAGATCGGCGTCGCCTTCCGCGAGAACTATCAGGTCGTGCGCGCCAACTACACGTCCATGGCTCTCGAGACCGTCTGGTCCTCGCCGAACCACGACCTCAGCTCCTCGGTCACGGGCTCTACGGTCTTCGACTTCGAAGGCGACGGAGCGGCCGAGGTCATCTACAACGACGAGTGCTTCCTCTGGGTCTACGACGGCGCCACCGGCGCGGTGCGCTTCGCGACGCCGACCACCTCCTTCACCGCGACCGAGGCCAGCCTCGTCGCCGACGTGGACGCCGACGGAAGCGCCGAGATCGTGATGGTCGCCAACGGAGCGAACCCTTCGTCGTCGGGGTGGCATTGCGACGAGGCGCCCTGGACGTCTCCCGCGCCGATGGGCGCAGCGGACTTCGGGCGCCCGGCCTGGGTGGGCTCCGACGGCGCCCACCAGGCCTATCGCGGCCTCAAGGTCTGGCGCGCCCGCGACAACTCCTGGGTCGGCACGCGCACGCTGTGGAATCAACACGCCTACAGCGTGAGCAACATCTGCGGCGACCGGGGCGACGCGTGCAGCCCGCCCTCCACCTACGGCGACATCCCGACGAACCAGGTCGACAACTGGTCGGTCGGCTTCCTGAACAACTTCCGACAGAACATCCAGGGCGAGGGCATCTTCGACGCTCCGGACGCCACGGTCACCCTGTCGGCCATCTGCGAGTCGCCGATCCGCCTCGACGCGGCTGTGCGAAACCTGGGCGCGGCGGTCCTGCCCGAGGGCGTGGTGGTCGGGTTCTTCGTCACCACTGGCGGGATGGACGTGGAGATTGGTCGCGCGTCCACCATGACGCCGCTCTTCCCCGGCCAGACCGCGGTCGTCAGCCAGACCGCCGCGGGATACGACGAGACCGATACCTTCCAGGCGCGGATCATCGTCGACCCGGCGATGCCGACGTTCCAGGAATGCGACGACACCAACAACGAGTCCGCCGAGGTGATGGCGCGCTGCCTCATGTGACGTGAGCGACCGCCTCCCGCGAAGCTTCTACGCGCGCGACGCTCTCGAGGTCGCGCGAGACCTGCTCGGCAAGCACATCAAGCACGGCCGCGTCGTCGTTCGCATCACCGAGGTCGAGGCATATCGACCCGGCGACACCGCGAACCACTGCCGCATGGGTCGAACGACTCGAAATGCCCCCATGTGGGGGCCGCCCGGTCACGCCTACGTCTATCTCTGCTACGGCATGCACCAGATGCTCAATCTGGTGACCAACGAGGAAGGGGAGGGCGCCGCGGTGCTCATCCGCGCCTGCGAGCCGGTGCGCGGCCTCGGCACCATCCAGAAGCGCCGCGGCGACAAGGAAGGCCCGGTGCTCCTCACCGGTCCCGGCAAGGTCGGCGCCGCCCTCGCCCTCGATACCAGCTTCAGCGGCCACCCCCTCTTTCGTCGCGGTGGCCTCGAAGTGCGCGACGCCGAGCCTCCCACCCGGATCCTCGTCGGCCCACGCGTCGGGATCGACTATGCTTCGGCGGCGCACCGGCGCGCGCCCTGGCGGCTCGCGGTCGGAGACAGCGAATGGGTGAGCCACCGCGGCGCGCTGAAACGCGAGACGAAGACATGATCCCTCAGTTCCGATCCGAAGCCATCACCAACGGCGTCCGCGTCACGGTCGAGAGCCAGTACGTTCCCGAGCAGTCGAACCCCATGGCGCAGCGCTACGTCTTCGCCTACACGGTGCGGATCGCGAACGAGGGTGAGGACATCGTTCAGCTGCGCACCCGCCACTGGGTGGTCAAGCACGGCGATGGACACGTGGAGGAGGTGCGCGGGCCAGGCGTGGTCGGAGAGCAGCCGCGACTGCCACCGGGACATGGATTTCAGTACACGAGTGGCTGCATCCTGCGCACGCCGCGCGGCTCGATGCACGGCAGCTACCAGATGGAGCGCGAGACGGGTGACGGATTCGACGCGGAGATCGCCGAGTTCGCGCTCGAGATGCCGTATTCGCTGAACTGAGGCGAGCGCTCAGGCGCCTCGAGGCTCGCCGGCCTCGGCCTTGGGCTCGCCCGTCTCTTCGTCGAAGACGGGGGGCGGGGGCCGCTCGGTTTCCGGCGCGGGCGGCGGCGGCTCGGTGGCCGGCGCGGGCGGCGGCGGCTCGGTGTCGGAGGGCGTGTTGTCGCCATCGTCTCCGCCCTCGCCGAGCTCGTCGGGGGCACTCGCCGCAGCGGTGGTCGCGAGCGACGAGACGTCGGGCGTGGGGCTCGACGACTCGTCCCACTTCTTCTTCACCGCGGCGAAGGTCTGGATCGCGTCCGAGGTGAGATCGAGCGCGCCCACTTCGACGAGCTTGTTGCGGATCTCCTTCGGGTCCTTCGACCAACCGTCGGGAAGCGTGAAGCGCTCCACCGCCGGCGCACCGTTGGTGAGCCCCTGCTCTTCGAGCGCCCAGAGCGCTTCGGCGGCGAGGAACTGTCCGGCGATCTTCCGGTGCTCGGGCGCGAGGTGGCTCGCGAGAGGGAAGAGGTCGTAGAGAGCGATGGTACCGGGAGGCATCGAGAGGTTCTTTCGCAGGTGAGAGAACGCCTTGGGCGAGATGTTGAGCTCGGCGATGTCCAGCCCCGCGATGGCGGCCCCCGCCGTGGCGGCGATGGCGCGCTCCATGGCGTCGCCGTGGCTTCGGGTGATGGCCGCGGCGCGGGCCGAAGGGTCCAAAAGCACGGTCACCACGAGGTAGGGTCGAGGGTCCTTCTCGGTCATGGAAGGGCGAGGGTGCGCCAAAAGCGGGGGTCGCGCCAACCCCTTCTTCTCGAGCACTGCCGACCCCTATACTCGACGCCCCCCATCGCCCGGCCCCGACCCACTCATGGACGTCCTTCTCCTCACCACCTCCGTCTACGATCTTCCCTCTTCCAGACGCGTTGGCGCCATCGTCTACGATGGGGCGCGGGACATGCGCCTGTGGCGCGGGCCCGGCCCGGACAGGGAGCTCGAGGAGGCGTGGGGCGACGGGCTCTCCGCCGCGCTTCGCTCCGAACGGGACAAGCTCGGGGGACCGCTTCCCCTCGGCGAGGCGGCGCGGGTTCATGGCGGTCGGCTCCACTGCGACTTCCTCCTCTGGGTTGCGACCCGGCCCGAGGAGACGGGCTCGGCGCGGGCAGCAGCGCCGAGCCTCTCGGCGCTCGCCGAGGCGGTGGGCCACTGTCTCGCCTTCGTGGCGGAGCGATCGGTGCGGCGCGTGGCCTTCGGCGCCCTCGGCGACGGCCCGGGCGCGCCCGAGCCGGCGGATCGCATCGCGGCCATCGCGCGCGCGGCGAACGCCTACGCGGAGCGCTGCTTCGCCGAGGGGCGCGCCGCCGTGGTGGAGGAGGTCTTCATCTGCGATCCCCGCGCGTCGGCGGTGGCGGCGGCGCGACGCCAGGTTTCGGCCTTGGTGCGACCGCCCTCGGTTCGCCCGGCGTCGATGCCATCGACGAGCGCGAAGGCTGCGCCGCGACGGCGCGTCGCCTCGTCTTCGTCCTCGTCCCGCGCGCGGAAGAAGAACCCGCCGAAGCCTGCGCTCACCAGCGACGAGATCGGCCAGGCCCGGGCCACAGCCAGCCCCTACGACATGACGCGCACATATGTCGCGGGCGATCGCTTCATCCACCCGAAGTTCGGTGTGGGGCGCGTGTTCAACGTCACGCAGGAGAACGCCATCGAGGTGGTCTTCGAGGACGGCTCCTCACGGAAGATGGTCCACGCCCGGCAGAAGTGACGCCGGCTGATTCTGGGTTCCGCCGGCATTCCGCCTTGACGTCCCTCGGCTGGGACGCTAAACGCGCGCCGCCTTGAGGATCCCCGTCAACCCCGACCACCCCGAGCCGCGCAAGATCGCGCGCGCCGCCGACGCCGTGCGCGCGGGCGAGGTGATCGCTTATCCGACCGACACGGTCTACGGGCTCGGCTGCGACATCCACCAGAAGAAGTCGATCGATCGAATCTATCAGATGAAGCAGATGAAGAAGGACAAGCCCGTCGCCTTCCTCTGCCCCGACCTGTCGGAGATCGCGCGCTACGCGATCGTCGACAACCAGACCTACCGCATCCTCAAGCGCGGCACGCCCGGGCCCTTCACCTTCATCCTCAACGCCACCCGCGAGGTGCCGAAGATCCTGATGATGAAGCGCAAGCAGGTGGGCATCCGCGTGCCCGCCCATCCCGTCGCGCGCGCGCTCCTCGAAGCGCTCGGCCACCCCATCGTCAGCACGTCTGCGACCTGG
The DNA here is from genome assembly GCA_963727445.1 of uncultured delta proteobacterium. Lineage (GTDB taxonomy): Bacteria > Myxococcota_A > Polyangia > Polyangiales > B10-G4 > B10-G4. Next base: position 402,087 of record CAVSGI010000027.1, on the reverse strand, counting down.
GGCGACGAGACCCTGATGGATCCTGCCGACATCGCGGAGCGTTTCCGGCAGGTCGACCTGATCCTCGACGCGGGGTGGGGGAATCTGACGCCATCGACGGTGATCGACCTGACCAACGACGCGCCCGAGGTGGTGCGCGACGGCGCGGGCGACGCGGCGACGCTCTTCTAGACTTTCGCGGCCGAGGGTCGCGAGCGGAGCTAGAGATTGAGAATGACGATGGCCGCGGCGGCCATCACGACGAGCAGCCCGAGGCCGAGGATCACGCTGATGATGATCAGGATCGGTGTGATGGAGGCCTTCTGGGCGGGGGCGGCGTTCGGAAGGCTCGGCAGCGCGACGGGGTCCGTGGCCGCGGTCGTCGTGTAGTCGGGCGTCGCGCCTTTGACCGTGGCGGCAGGGTGCGGGATGGCCTCGAGAGCGGCGAGCATCTCGCCAGCGTCGGCGAAGCGCTCCATCTTGTCCTTCGCCAGCGCCTTGTCGATGAGGGCGACGAGCTCTGGGCGCGGCTCGAGGTCGGGGCGCTTGTCCGTGAGCTTCGGGGGCGGGAAGCTGAGATGGGCGCGCATCATCTCGGCGCGGCCCTCTTCCATGAAGGGCCACTCGCCGGTGAGGAGCTCGAAGAGCACCACGCCCATCGCGTAGACGTCGGTGCGGGCGTCGGTGGGTGCGCCCGTACATTGCTCGGGTGACATGTACGCCGGCGTGCCGAAGACCTCGCCGAAGGCGGTGAGGGACTTGCCCGAGCCCCAGCGGTCGTCGTCGACGAATTTCACCAGGCCGAAGTCGAGGAGCTTGGCGATCCGGCCGCCGCGATGGTCGCTGACGACGACCACGTTCTCGGTCTTGAGGTCGCGGTGCAGCACGCCTTTGCCGTGCGCCATCGCCAACCCCGTGAGCACCTGCTTGAAGAGCTCGATGGCCTCGAGGGGCGGCAGAGGCTCGTCTTCGACAAGCTGATCGAGGGTCTGGCCGCTGAGCAGCTCCATGACCAGGAAGGGCAGGCCGTTGTGCACGCCGAAGTCGTAGACGTGCAGGATGTTCGGATGCTCGAGACCGAAGAGCGCCCGGGCCTCGCGCTCGAAACGCTCGCGTTGCGACTGGTCGTGGATGAGCTCGTCGTGGAGGATCTTGATACCGACGTCGGGGCCACCCTCGATCTGCTGGGCGCGGTAGATGGTGCTCATGCCGCCTTCGCCGAGGCGCTCGATGATGCGGTAGCGCCCCTCCAGCTCCTGACCCAGGAACTGGTCGGTCCGATCGACACGCGGGACCTGCACCATGGTGGGGAAGGGTAGCAGGAAGCGGATCAGCCCAGAAGGTCCCGGACCCGATCGAGGATCTTGTCGGCGATGGCGCGCTTGGTGGCGCGGGGCAGTGGGGTGTCGGAGGCGGCGTCGACGAGGACGACCTCGTTGTCCTCGCCGCCGAAGCCAACGGAAGCGAGGTTGGCGACGACGAGATCGCACTTCTTCTGTTCGAGCTTGCCGCGGGCCGCGGCGACGAGATCGCCGGACTCGACGGCGAAGCCGACGAGGACGGGGCGCGGGCCGGTGCGGCGCTGGCCGAGGGTGGCGAGGACGTCGGGGTTGCGGACGAGCTCGAGGGTGAGGTCGCCCGGCTGCTTCTTGATCTTGGCGTCGGACTTCTGAGCGGGGCGATAGTCGGCGACGGCCGCGGCCATGATGATGGCGTCGACGGAGTCCATGCGGGGGACGACGGCGGCTTCGAGATCGCGCGCGCTGCGGATGCCGACCATCTCGACTCCCTCGGGGGGCGACAAGCGCACGGGGCCCGTCACCAGAATGACGTAGGCGCCGCGGGCGGCGGCGCGCTCGGCGAGGGCGTAGCCCATCTTGCCGGTGGAGCGGTTGCCGAGGTAGCGCACGGGATCGAGATCTTCGTGGGTGGGGCCGGCGGTGACGAGGATGCGCTGGCCTTCGAGGTCGCCCGCGTCGCCGAGGGCGCGCAGGACGGCTTCGGCGATGAGCTCGGGCTCGGCCATGCGCCCTTCGCCGACGTCTCCGCTCGCGAGCTCGCCGGAGGCCGGACCGACCAGGATGGCTCCGTCGGCCTCGAGCTGGGCGACGTTGCGCCGGGTGGCGGGGCGCTCCCACATGCGCGTGTGCATCGCGGGTGCGTAGAGCACGGGGCCCTTCGCGCAGCTGACGGTGGCGAGGACCGCGTCGTCGGCCATGCCGGCGGCGGCGCGCGCGAGGAGGTTCGCCGTCGCCGGCGCCACCACCACCACGTCGGCCCACGCGCCGAGCTCCACATGGATCTCGCCCGCGTGCTTCGGGTCCCAGAGGTCGGTCACCGCCGGCGACCCCGTGATCCCCGTGAAGGTCACCGCCCCGACGAAGCGCGTCGCCGCCTCGGTCATCACCACCCGCACCTCGGCCCGGGCCTTCACCAGCGCCCGCACCAGAAGCACGGACTTGTAGGCAGCGATCCCCTCCGCCGACTCCGACCACGACGCGCATACGTTGAGTATATGGGGACGGTCTACACTTTTTCACTTTTGCGCGGCGGCGCCGCCACCAAAGGCCGGGTCGGGGGCAAAAGTGAAAAAGTGTAGACCGTCCCCGAATCAGTCGATGCTGGGGTAGCCTTCGCGGGTGGTCCAGCCGTAGGTGCCGGTGCGGCCGGCGCGGCGGACTTCGAGGGGCTCGTCGAGGCCGGCGCCGTAGGTGAGGGAGAGGTACTCGTCGGCGACGTATTCGAGGTGGTGGTCGCCCGCGGGGGGCGTGTAGCCGGCCGGGGCTGCGCCACCGGTGCCGACGCGCCAGATCTCGAGTCGTGGGCGGATAGGCGTCCTCGAGGTGCTCGCGCACGGCCTGACGCGTCCCGAGGTCACGGACGATGCGCCAGCGCGTCAGCTCGAAGCCCGGCACGCCCCGCTGCGAGAGCACGCGCACGCCGCGAGGCAGGTCGGGGTCGTCGACCTCCTGCTCGCGGTAGGCGACGGTCTCGTCCACGCGCCGCACGAAGGTCACCTGCAGGTCGTGCTCGGCGCCCCAGAGCGTCGCGCGCGCGATCCCTCCGCCGACGGTGAAGCCGATGACGATGGGGTAGTCGCGATCGTTGTCGAAGGAGAAGTTCAGGTTCGGATAGCTCACCGCCGCGTCGAGCCCGAGCTTGATGTAGCTCGACGGCCGGCTGTGTGGGTGGCGCTCGACGATCGGCAGGCCCGCGAAGAAGACAGCCGCGTGGAGCGTGCCCGAGATCTGACAGGTGCCGCCGCCGATCCCGTCGACCAGCTCGCCCGCCGCGATCACCGTCGCCACCCGAAAACCGTTCGCTTCGCTCCGTTCGCCCACGATCTCGTTGAAATCGAAGCGCTCTCCGGGCAGCACCACCATCCCGTCGATCTTCTCCGCGGCCACCGCCAGGTTGAAGGAACGGTCCTCCGAACGGTAGCTCGCGTCGTAGCGCGTCTCGAAGCTCGCGAGCTGCGCCGCCATCGACACCCCGTCCAGCTCGTCGCTCGTCCGGCGCGCGGGCTTCACCATGGCGGCGAGCGCCACCTCGTCCTCGCCCCGCTCCATCGCCCCCTCGAGCGCCTCGAGGGTCGCCCACACGTCCACCGTCAGCCCGTCGCGATGCGCGAGCGGCATCAGCGTGTCCGTGTCCATGCGCGCGTCGACCGGCTTCAGATCGATGTCGTCCTTGAGCGCCGAGAGCTCCTCCTCGGCCGCGCTCGCGTCGAAGGACACGGGCAGCGTGAGCGCCAGCGGCTGGCCTCCTCCACGGCTCGCGTGCACGCGCCGCATCAGCGAGCCGGGGTTCTTCGCCGCCATCAGGATCCGCACCAGCTCGACCGTGTCGATCACGGCACCCCACGAGCGTCGGCTCCGCGTGACGCGCTCGCCGCTCGGCGTCACCAGGGTCACGCGCTCGCGCAGGAAGGCGCGCGCGATCTCCTCGGCCTGCGCCCGCAGACTCGCGTCTTGATCGATCCGCACGCCGCGCATCTCGATCTCGGCGTAGGGCGCCTTGTCGAGGGTGGCTGCCTGCACCACCGCCTCGGGCAGAAACGTCCAGCTCCCGAGCCCGACGGCCGTGATCGTGAGCGTGAGCCACACGGAGGCTCGTATCGCGGCGGGTCTGAACATACCTCTGCCGGCCGACCATGATCACCAGCCGGCCTGACTCGCAAGTTTTCCGCGGCCCGGCCGCTAGCTGAGAGTGATCCCCGGCGCCTCGAACTGGTCACAGAGCTCCTTGACCTGTCCCGCGATGCGCCCGATCAGCGCCTCGTCATCCGGCGCGTCGATGACGTCCGCCATCCAGCCGGCGATGGTCTTCATACTCGGCGGCGCCCATCCCCCGCGCGGTGATGGCGGGGCGTGCCGAGGCGGATGCCGCGCGGGTCGAAGGGCTTGCGGGTATCGAAGGGCACCGAGTTGTAGTTCCTGACGATGCCCGCCCGGTCGAGGGCCTGGGCCGCGACCTTCCCGGGCACGCCCTTCGGGGTCAGGTCGCAGAGGATCAGGTGGGTGTCGGTGCCGCCGGTGACGACGTCCATGCCGCGGCTCATCAGCGTCTCGGCCATCGCGCGCGCATTGGCGACGACGGTCGCCGCGTACTCCTTGAAGTCGTCGGTGGCCGCGAGCTTGGCCGCGACGGCGATGGCAGCGGTGGTGCCGTTGTGCGGCCCGCCCTGCAGACCGGGGAAGACCGCCTTGTCGATCGCCTTCCGGTGCTTGTCGTCGCAGAGGATCATCCCGCCGCGCGGACCGCGGAAGGTCTTGTGGGTTGTCGAGGTGATCACCTCGGCCTTGCCCACCGGCGACGGGTGCGCGCCGCCCGCGACCAGCCCGGAGATGTGGGCGATGTCCGCCACGAGCACCGCGCCGACCTCCCGCGCGATCTCGGCGAACCTGTCGAAGTCGAGGATGCGCGGGTACGCTGTGGTGCCGCACCACAGGAGCTTCGGCTTGTGCTCGCGCGCGAGCGTCGCCACCTCGTCGAAGTCGATGCGGTGGTCGTCCTTGCGCACGCCGTACTGAACGGCGTTGTAGTACTTGCCGGTGATCGACACCTTCCAGCCGTGGGTCAGGTGCCCGCCGCCCGGCAGGCCGAGGCCCATGATGGTGTCGCCGGGGTTACAGAAGGCGAAGTAGACGGCGAGGTTCGCCGGCGAGCCGGAGTAGGGCTGCACGTTCGCGTGGTCGACGCCGAAGAGCGACTTGAGGCGCTCTTGGGCGAGGGACTCGACGTCGTCGATGTTCTGCTGCCCCTCGTAGTAGCGCCTGTGGGCGTAGCCCTCGGAGTACTTGTTGTTCAGGACGCTGCCGCAGGCTTCCATCACCGCGGGCCACGCGTAGTTCTCGCTGGGGATGAGGCGCACCTTGTCGTGCTGGCGCTGCTCTTCCTTCTTGATGAGCGCGGCGATCTCGGGGTCGGCGCTCGCGAGCTTCTCTTCGGCCATGGATCTCTCCCGGGGGCGAGGGTGGGGTGGGATGGACTGCGCCATAGCACGGATGCCCCGGCCCCCTGTACCCTGCCTCCTCACATGACCCGGGTTCGCCCCGACTTCGAAGAATTCCGCACGACTTGCCGAAGAGGCCACGCTCGTTCCGGTCACGCGCGAGCTCCTCGCCGACGATCTGACGCCCCTGACTGCCCTCGGGGCGGTGGGCTCGCGTCCGGGGAGCTTCCTCCTCGAGAGCGTCTCCGGCGGCGAGACCTGGGCGCGATACAGCTTCGTCGGCTGCGATCCCTTCATGTTGGTGCGGGGGGCCGGCGACCGTTACGAGCGCGTGATGGGCAACGACCTCGACGTCCTCACCGGCGTCGACCCCTTCGAGATGCTGCGCGAGGACCTCGCGAAGTACCGCCCGCCTTCGCTCTACTGGCTGCCGCGCTTCTGGGGAGGCGCCGTGGGATACGTCTCCTACGACGCGGTCCGCCGCTTCGAGCCCACGGTCGCGCCGCCACTCCCGCTCACCCCCGGCCAGTTCGAGCTCTCCTTCGCCATCGGCGGCACGCTGATCATCTTCGACAACCAACGCCAGCTGGTGCGCGTGGTCGTCCTCTGCGCCGTCGCCGAGGGCGTCGACAGGCGCCGCGCCTTCAACGACGCGCTCACCCGTCTCGAAGAGATCGAGGCGCGCCTCGCCAAAGCGCCGCGCCTGCCGCATCTCGAGCCGCCCGACGCCGCGGCCCATACACCCCTGCCCGCCTCGAGCTTCGACGAAGCGAGCTTCTGCGCCGCGGTCGAGAAGGCCCAGGAGCACATCCGCGCCGGCGACATCTTCCAGCTCGTCTTGAGCCAGCGCTTCCGCGTCCCCGCGGCCGGTATCGATCCCCTCGACGTCTACCGCGCGATGCGCGTGCTCAACCCGTCGCCGTACATGTACTTCCTCCGCTTCCCCGAGGTCACCATCGCCGGGGCGAGCCCCGAGACTCTGGTGCGACTCGAGGACGGCGTCGCGCAGGTGCGCCCCATCGCCGGCACCCGCCCGCGCGGCGCGACCCCCGAGGAGGACGACGCCATCGCCGAGGAGCTCCTCGCCGATCCCAAGGAGCGCGCCGAGCACGTGATGCTCGTGGACCTCGGTCGCAACGACATCGGCCGCATCAGCGAGGGCGGCACCGTTCGCATCACCGACGAAATGGTGGTCGAGCGCTACAGCCACGTGATGCACATCGTCTCCAACGTCGCCGGGCAGCTCGCGCCCGGACGTGACGCCCTCGACGTCCTTCGGGCGACCTTCCCGGCGGGCACACTGAGCGGCGCGCCCAAGGTCCGGGCCATGCAGATCATCGAGGCGCTCGAGCCCGAGCCACGCGGCATCTACGGCGGCGCCGTCGGCTACCTCGGCTTCGACGGAAACATGGACGTCGCCATCGCCATCCGCACCGTCGTCGAAAAAGGCGGCGACCTGATCCTGCAGGCGGGCGCCGGCATCGTCGAAGCGTCGGACCCGAAGAGCGAGTTCGACGAGACCGTGAACAAGGCGCGCGCGGGCCTGCTCGCCATCGCGGCCGCGCGGCGCGACTGACCCGCTACTCGGTGCAGCGCTCGAGCCGCTCGCGCGCCTGGCGCGTGGTGCGCGCCTCGGGCGCGTTCTCGCCCCAGAGCGAGACGACTTCGCGGTAAGCAGCGCAGGCCTCGTCGTGGTTGCCCGCCGCCTCGTAGGCGTCGCCGAGCCACACGAGCGCCCGCAGCGTCAGGAAGGGCTGGACGAGCGACATGCAGCCGCGCGCCAGGATGCGGAGGCGCCCGATGGCCTCTTCGGTGCGGCCGGCGAGGGCGAGGACGTGACCGCCGAGCCCGACCGTCCCGGGCTCGCCCGCCGCGGGCGGCGTCTCGCCGAGCTCCGCCAGGGCCTCGCGCGCGGACGCTTCGTCGGTGACGCTCCACGCCGTCCGCGCGGCCCAGAGATTGGCAGGGCCGACGGCGGGCGCGTCGTCTTCGAGGGTGTCGCGGCGCGCCGAGAGCGCGGCGTAGGTCTCCGCGTCGAGCGCGGGTCGCGCGCGCATCAGCGCGCGGCGCTCCGCCAGCACCAGGCCCGGGAAGGTTCGGACGCGTCCGAGCTCCGCCGGCCAGTGCTCCACCGTCTCCGCCGCGAGCCGCGCCGCCTCGTCGTCGCGTCCCAGCTCCACAAGCGCCTCCACCGCGAGGTAGGCGACGATGTTGGCGAGGTCGTCGTCGGCGTCCTCCAGTTGAGCTGGCCCGGCGACGACCGCGTCGAGGTGGCCGTAATAGGCGTCGGCGCCGAGGGCCAGCAGCACGCGGTCGCGGATCAGGCCGGGCGACTCGTCGAAGCGGTCGAGCTCGGTGAGCGTGCGCCGGACGGTGCTCTCCGGACGTCCGACGGAGGCGAGGAGCCGCGCGAGGAGCGAGGTCGCGTTGTGGTGGTCTGGGTTGAGGAGGCGGAGGGCGTTCACCAACGTCAGGCCCTCATCGCATCGACCCTCGTCGCGGAGCATCGTCAGCTCCTGTCCGATGCAGTCGCTCGAGAGGCGCACGTTCTCGCGGCACCGCGCGAGCACTTCGTGTGCTTCGTCCCGCAGACCCGCGTCGGTCTTGGCGCGCGCGAGGATCTGATACGCGTCCGAGTACTCGGCGTCGATCTCGAGAGCTCTTTCGGCCCACGCGATCCGTTGCTCGTTGGGCGCTTCGCCCTGATCGGCGGCGTAGACCAGGAGCTCCGCGTCGTTCGGGAAACGGGTCGGCAGCGCGCTCAGCGCCCGCGCGTATCCCGCGCGGTCGGGAGGCGTGTGCAACAGGAGCAGCTCGAGGGCGTCGTAGAGCGCCTGCTCGCGCTCGGTCAGCTTGGATTGCTCGTGGCCGGCCTCGATCATCGCCGTTCGGCCTTTGTCGTCGATGAGGTTGGCGCCCGCCGCGCAGTTGGCGAGGTGCAGCTGCGCCGTGGCGCAGCCGGGGTCGACCTCCGCCGCTTCCTCGAACGCGTCGCAGGCTTCACCCCAATTGCCGAAGCGGAGCCTCCCGAGGCCGCGGCGGAACGTCTCGGCGGCTGCGTCGCTGCACCCGGCGGGCGGATTGGGCGCGGCCAGGCTGTAGAGACCGGGCGGCCCCTCGTCGCTCGCCGAGCCCCCGTCGGTCGCGGTGTCGTGGTCGGGCGTTCGGGTGGCGACCCAGGCCACCATCGCCAGCGCGACCGCGCCGAGCACGAGCGCGAGGACGGCGCCCGTGCGGCGGGATTTCGGGGCGGACGTCGAAGCCTGGGTGTTGGCCAGCGCCTGGGCGACCGCGTCTTTCTCTCCGTCGCCGCTGGCGATGGTCTTGGCGAAGGCGCTCACCTCGGCGGCGCTCTCGTCACTCCGCAACGCGTCGACGAAGGCCTGCACGCTGGGAAAGCGCGCGGCGGGATCCTTGGCGAGGGCGCGACGAAGCGCGTCGGGCACGGCCGGCGGCAGCTCGCGGGTGAGCGGCGGCGGCTCGTCGCTGATCAGGCTCGTGAGGAGCGCGGTGAGCGTCGTGCCCTTCCACGGGATGCGGCCCGCGAGCATCTCGTAGGTCATGACGCCGAGAGCGAACTGATCCGTCTGCCCATCCACCTGGTGGCCGCGGGCCTGCTCGGGGGAGAGATAGGCGGGGGTGCCGATGATGGCGCCGTCCGCGGTGAGCGTGTGAAGGTCGGCATCGGCCTCGACGTGCTTGGCGAGCCCGAAGTCGAGCACGATCACACGCCCGTCCTCCTCGCGCAGCATGACGTTGTCGGGCTTGATGTCGCGATGGACGATGCCGGCCTTGTGGGCGCAGGAGAGGGCGGCGCCGATCTCGCCCACGATGCGCCGGGTCTCCTCGAGGGTGAGTGTCCCATCGCGTTCGAGGCGTTCGCGGAGGGACTCTCCCTTCACGAGCTGCATCGCGAGGTATGCGCCGCCGTTGTCGGTCGCGCCGACGTCGTAGATCGGGACGATGTTCGGATGTTCGAGGGCGGCCGTGGCCTGCGCCTCGCGGATGAGGCGCGAGGTCGCCGCGGTGTTGCCGATGGACGCGGCGCTCAGCACCTTGAGCGCGACGACGCGATTGAGGCGCTCGTCACGAACGCGCAGCACCTCGCCCATCCCGCCGGCGCCGAGGCGGGCCTCGACGAGGTAGCGGTCGGCGATGCGACTACCGGGCGGGTGCACCTCCTCCACCGATTCTGGGTACGCGTTCAGCGACGGCGAATCAAGGCGGGTTCGCCGGCCACGCCCGGCCGGCTCAGGCGCAGGGGCATTCGACCGTGCGCGTGCCCAAGCAGCTCCCGACGCCGCAGCTGACGCTGAGGTCGCAGCTGCACAGATTGCTCGGGTCGCAGCCGCTTGGGATGGGCATGCAGGTGTAATCGGCGCTCGGGTCGGGCATGCTGCCGTCGAGGGCGATGCCGCAGCACGTGCACTCGATGAAGCAGTACTCGGTGGGCCCGCAGGTCATGGTGCCGCACTCGACGTCGCCGCCGGCGTCTCCCGCCGGGGCGTCGGAGGGTGCGTCGGCGACGGCGTCCGTCGGGGCGTCCGGAGTCCCGCTGTCGGTCGGCCCGGTGCAGCAACCACAGGGGGCGGTGCACATCTCGCCCGGTGCCGGAGGGGGCGCGCAGCCCACCGAGGCGCAGTCGAGCCCGGTGTCGGGGGAGGGCGCGTCCATGGTCGCGTCGCCTGCTGCCCCGTCGTCTCCACATGCCCAGCCGGCCGCCGCGAGCGCAGCCGCCAACCCCCACCGAACCAAGCCATTCATGAAAACGATGGTGAGCCACCCTCCACGCTCCACGCAACGCCCCAAATCCCTTTGACAGCCCCCGATCGCTGCGTTACATCACCCGTCCTTCGCGGCCCCCCTGGCCCGGAACCATTGAAAATTGGAGCGGTAGTTAAGTTGGTTATAACGCCGGCCTGTCACGCCGGAGGCCGCGGGTTCGAGTCCCGTCCGCTCCGCTGTTGCAAGAGAGCCAGCCCCCTGCGGGGCTGGCTCTTTGCCTTCCGTCCGTGACTCGGCTCGCGCCGGAACCGTGCAGCTCCGTGGACTGACCTCCACTCCGCCGCGCACTGTTCCACCGCTCGGCGAGTCCCGTCCGCTCCGCCATGCTCGAGGGCGACCCTCATCGGGTCGCCCTCTTCGCGTCAATCCGTGACTCGGCGTCGTCTGTACGCCTCCAGCTGCGCGGACTTCGTCCGCTCCGTCCGTCCAGACGGACGGCTCTGCCGGGGCGAGGTGTCGCCTGTCGGGTTCCGTCAGCGCTTCGGTGATGGGCTGGGCGGGGATTCGTTTCCGGGTGAGGTTTGGCGGACGCCCGCTCCTCCCACGTGGGCGCGTCAACGCCATCACAGCTGTCACGCAGATATCGGCGGTCTACGTAGTCCTCGGCGCACGCCACGTCCCTCACGTTACGGTCGGCTCCGCGGAGGTCTGAGCGGAGTCGTAGTGCCGTGCGCGTGCCGTCGCCATCACTGGACCTCCTGAGGGGCGAATGGTGCATGATTGGGGCGGGCGATGACCAAACGAGTTCGAGGCACATTCGCGGCGTGCTCGTCGATCCTTCTCTTCCTTCAGATCGGATGTTCCAGCGACGCGCCAGACCCCGACTCTTGTGCGGGTCGCAGCGAAGCGTTCGAGACCTTCGTGGCCGAGCATCAGAGTTGCACCACGAGCGCGGAGTGCGTCTACATCGGCGACTGTTCGGGAAGCTCGTACTGGCGAGCGATTCGACGCGACGCGGCAGACGAGGGCCGGCGTCTGATGGCCAACGATTGCGTCTCCGCATCCGATGGCCCCGCCCCGTCGGACGCCGTGTGTCGCGAAGGCCGTTGTGCGCTCGTGTTTACGGGCGACTCCTGCTTCCCGAGAGATTTTGATTCGGGGTCAGGAGCGGACGCAGATGCGGCTTCGGACGGACAGCTGGACGCCACGACCGATGCTGACGACGCCGCGCGCGATGCCAGTGATGCCGATGCCACCCCCGACGCCCCGGACGGCGCCTTGGATGCCAGCGACGCAGACCCGTCGATGGACGCGGGTGATGCTGCCGACGCCACGTAGCGCCCGTCACCCCCTGCACGTCCCCTGCTCCACGCCGTCGATGAACAAACCGTTCGGCTCGCAGAAGGTGTAGGGCGCAGGGCAGGTCGAGCCGAGCTCGCAGAGGGGGACGCATGTCATCGTGTCCATGATGCAGACGAAGCCTGGGGCACAGGTGGGCGTTCCCATGCACGGATCACCGTCACCGCCGGTCCCGGGCGTCATGCAGATGGAGACGGGGAGCGTCGCCGCGTCTTCGATCCGCACGCCGGTGACGAGGTAGCAGGCGAGATCGGCGGTGCACCCCGTTCCGGCGAGCGGGTCGCAGCCGTCGGGGCAGAGGCCCTGGGTCTCCATGGGGCCGGTCAGGCAGGCGCCGGCGGCACAATCGAGGCTCGACTCGCACAGCCGCCGGCAGAGGCGGAGCGAGCCCACCTCCATGGTGTTCGCGACGCAGCCGAGGCCGGGCTCGCAATCGAAGTGCGAGACGCACGGGTCGCCCAGCGCGCCCGTGCCCGGGAGCGTGCAGCTCGGGCCCGCCAGGCTCGGGTAGCACGCGGCGCCGGCGACGCAGCCGCACTGAGGCAGGACGAAGCGACATGGCGATTCGTCGCAGAAGCTCGCATCGTCGGTCAGGGGCGCGTCGAGGTTCGCGTCGAGCAATGCCCCATCTCGCTGAACCCTGCCGTCGAGCGTCGCGCCGTCACCGATCGGAATGGCGCCGTCCTGACGATCGAATCCGACGCGTCCGCACGCGACGAGGAAGAGGGCCGCGAGCCAGGGGACAGCGCGCACCGGCGCATGATAGGAGAAGCGACTCCGCTCGGGCCAGCTCTGGTATCGTTTGACCCGCTCGCCCGTGAGCCATCGCGCCATGCTGCAGACGAAGAGGTCGATCTCCCGCCGGTCCGCGTGTGTGATCGGGGTTACGCTCGCGCTGGCTTCGGGCTGTGAAGGTGGGGCCGCGGACCCGGATGGCAGCGTCGTCCCCGACGCGATGGTGCGGGACGCCGCTACGGACGCGGAGGCACGCGCAGATGCAGATGGCGCGTCGAGCGGGGACTCGAGCCCCCCGCCGCCCCCCGCCCGCTGCGAGGTCGACGCCGACTGCGCCGACGCGTTCCCGTGCACGGTCGACACGTGTATGGATGGGGCTTGCAGCTTCGCGACCGACGACTCGCTCTGCGGCGAGCGCGCGCGTTGTGACCTCTACCGCGGCTGCATCGCGGACTGCGGCGACGTCTTCTGCAATCTGCTGCCGCCGGCGTGCGGGTGCTCCGGTGATGACGCCTGCTACTGGGCGCATGGTGCACGGGTGTGCGCCCCGGCCGGTACGCTGGGACTCCTCGAGCCCTGCGCGGGGAGCAATGCCTGCATGCCTGGGCTCGCCTGCGTGCCGGTACCCGATTCCATGGTGGGCAACTTCGTGTGCCAGCAGATCTGCACCAGCGACGCCGACTGCGCGAGCGGCGCGACCTGCGCCGGCGCGATGCTCGAGGCGAGTGGGACGCGGACTTGCTCACACCTTTGTGATGTCGTGAGCTCGGCGCCTTGCCCGACGGGCCTCGCGTGTCGCTTGATGTCGGATCGGGTGACGACGTTCTGCGCCGCCGAGGGCGCGGGCGGTCAGGGCGACGCGTGCACGGACACGCGCGAATGTCAGGCCGGTTTCGCCTGCGGAAACGACGGAAGCGGCGGTCCGATGAGCTGCCACCGGATCTGCGAGGTCGCGAGCCCCTCGTGCCCTGGCGGAACGTCCTGCCGCACGCTCAGCCCATCGCTGGTTGTCGGTGGAACGGAGCTCGGGATCTGCGCATGATCCAGGCCGGGGAAGACTCCTGCGCTCCGGTCGTAAGACATCGCGCGTGGTCTGCCCTCCGCCGGCCACCCTCAGGGAAACGTCCATGAACAGAGCCTTCTTGCTTGGGATCGCGCTCACGTCACTGCTCGCCGGCTGCTCGGGGGGCAGTCGTCGGGCGAGCCCCGGCGACGCGATGGTCGGCTTCGACACCGGGACCGACGGCGGAGGCACCTGCCCGACGGGCCAGGCGGACTGCGACGGCGGGTGCGTCGACCTGCAGTACGACCCGGCGAACTGCGGCGGCTGCGGGGTGGCCTGCGGCTCGGACGAGTGGTGCATCGACGGAGCGTGCACCGCGGAGTGCACGGGCTCGCGGCCCACCCAGTGCGGCGCCGACTGCGTCGACACCGCGACCAACGCGGCCCACTGCGGGGGCTGCGACATGGCCTGCGGCGCGAGCGGCTTCTGCATGGGCGGCGAGTGCATGGTCTCCTGTGGCGAGTTCGCCGATCTCTGCATGGGGGAGTGCATCGACTACCGCACCGACGTCGACAACTGCGGCTCGTGCGGAAACGCCTGCCCGTCACCGCCCAACGCGAGCGGGACCTGCGACGAAGGCGCGTGCGGCTTCGTCTGTGACGCCGGCTGGGAGGACTGCAACGGCGTCATCGAGGACGGCTGCGAAGTCGCGGTCGCCGACGACCCCGACAACTGCGGCGCTTGCGACAACGTCTGCCCCACGCCCGACCACGCGATGCGCACCTGCGAGGCGAGCGCGTGCGGCTTCGTCTGCGACATGGGCTGGGAGGACTGCAACATGGACCCGGCCGACGGGTGCGAGGCGGACCTCACCTCGCCCGCGACCTGCGGCTCCTGCGACAACGTCTGCATGGCCGGCGAGACCTGCGTCGACGGGATGTGCAGCGCCGACAACCTCTGCTACGGCGGCACCGCCCGCATCCTGGTCTACGGTCCCGGGGGAACCCAGGGCACGATGCAGATGGCGGCCGGCACCGCGACCATCACCGTGGCCACCGACGCGATGTGGCGCACCATGACCACCGCCGACTTCGGCCAGTACGACATCGTCTGGTTCGACGGAAACGACTGCGCGGGTACAGCCGACGAGGTCTTCGGGACGGCTGAGGACACCATCGCCGCCTGGGGTCCCGCCATCCGCGGCCGCTCCCTGATCATGATCGGCGACCCCGACCACCACGTCAGCCCCGAGGCCGCCACCTTCTACACGAACGCCGCGAACTGGCTGAAGGAGAACGGCCGCAACGTCGACGGAGGGCGCACCAGCCTCTTCTTCAACTGGGGCTGCACCGTCTACAACTCGAACTCGATGATGATGGTCCCCGGCCGTGGCACCCCCGAGCAGTTCACCTCGGTGCTCGGCTCGCCCATCACCACCGACACCATGAACTACTGCGCGGCCACCACCGCGCCGGCCGGCACCAGCCATCCCGTCCTCGCCGGCCTCACCAGCTATTGGTCGTGCCCGCTGCACGGCGGTTTCACCACGTACCCGCCTGCCTTCGACGTCATCACCTACGCCGGGACGTCGGGTAACGGCATCCTCGTCAGCGATCCCACGCCCTGCATGGCGGCGCCATGAGTTCTCGCCGATAGCCGGCGAGCCCTCCGGCCGCCACTTTCGCGTGGGTGCGCGCTACCATCGGGCGATGCACACCACGGCCCACTTCGTCCTGGCTCTCTCGCTGCTCCTCCCTTTCGGCCTCGGCTGCGGAGATGACGGGGTCGCCGCTGACACCGGCGCGGCCGACACGGGCCTCTTGGATACGGGCGCGGACGCGCCGATGGCGGACGGCGCGCCCGCGGATACGGGCGGCAGCGACACGGGCGCGGCCGATTCGAGTGGTGGGGACGCGGGGATGGGGGACACCGGAACGGGGGATTCGGGCACTGGAGACGGCTCGACCTCCGACGGCGCTTCCGACGCCTCCACCGCCGCGCTCGTCATCAGCGAGGTCAGCGTCGGCGCCTGGGCGAACTGCATGCCCAGCGTCCCGCCCGACCCTCTGCGCTTCTTCATCGAGCTGAGCTACGACAACACCGCCGGGTCGAGCGAGGCCACCGCCATCATCACGTCGGCGCACCTGACCTTCGACGACCCGGGCGCCTCGGCCACCGACATCGACTTCGACGTGGAGATGGTCACGGTGGCGGCGGGTGCGACCGCCATGCAGATGCACCACAAGACGGCCTCCTCGCCGGTGCTGGACTCGTGCAGCATCTGCGCTGGCGAGCGGTTGGTGAGCTACGAGCTGACCCTGAGCGTGGGCGGTGCGACGCAGGCCGTCTCGGGCAGCACTTCCTTCGGGTGCACCTTCTAATAGGCTGCCATTCGCGCGAGACTGTGCCGGTGGGAGACGACGACAAACGCATCAGCGAGGAGGCGCTCCGCCAGGTGGTGGACCTCATCCCGTTTCCCATCACGATCACCCGCGTCTCGGACGGCACCCTGCTCTTCGTGAACGAAGCCGTCGCGCAGTACCTGAAGCGCCCTGCGGGTGAGTTGATCGGCAATCCCGCCCCCAACTACTACGCAAATCAGCGGGAGGAGATCCTCACGCTGCTCGAGGAGCGAGGCGAGCTTCGCGATTACGAGGTGCGGTCGTGCCTTCCAGACGGAACCGAGCGCGTTTCGCTCGTCAACTTGCAGCGCATCGACTTCGGTGGTGAGCCATCGCTCCTGGCTGCCGCGGCCGACATCACCGAGCTCCGCAAGACCGAGCGCGAGCTCGAGCAGAGCCGCGCGCAGCTCCGGCACTCGCAGAAGATGGAAGCGCTCGGGCGCCTCGCGGGGGGCGTCGCCCACGACTTCAACAACCTGCTCACGGCGATCATGGGCAGCTCGACGGTGATCGAGCGCAACATCGACTCGCAAGAGCGTGTGCTCGAGGAGGTGGCCGAAATTCGCGCCGCCGCCGAGCGCGCGGCCAAGCTGACCCAGCAGCTCCTGGCCTTCGGGCGCAAGCAGCCGATGAAGCCCGAGATCATCGATCTCCGCCAGACGGTGAGCGAGGCCCGCGGGATGCTGGCCCGGCTGGTCGGCGAGCACGTGGATCTGCGCATCGAGCTCAGTGAAGAGCCCAGCACCGCGCTGGTCGACGTGACGCAGCTCGAGCAGGTGTTGATGAACCTGGTGATCAACGCGGCCGACGCGCTCGAGCGCGAAGGGCGCATCACCGTTCGCGTCGAAAAGCGCGATCTCCACGAGGACGTCGAGACCGAACAGGGCACCGTGGGCGCGGGCGAGTGGGCGACCCTGGTCGTGGAGGACAGCGGCCCGGGAATGGAGCGCGAGACGCTGTCGCGCATCTTCGAGCCCTTCTTCACCACCAAGGCCGCGGGCGTGGGATCGGGCCTGGGCCTGTCCACGGTGCACGGCATCGTCGAGCAGAGCGGCGGCGTGGTGGAGGTGTGGTCGGAGCCGGGCTGTGGGACCACCTTCCGCGTCCATCTGCCCCACGCGAAGGGGTTCGGACGCTCGGTCACGGGCGAGATTGTCATGCCCGACGCGCCGCGGGGCGGAGACGAGCGGATCCTCGTGGTCGAGGACAACGAGATGCTGCTGCGACTGTGCAGCCGCATCCTCACGGCGGCGGGGTACGAGGTGCTCAAGGCTGCCGACGGTCGTGCGGCGCTCGAGCTCGCCAAGCGCCAGGATCGCCCGGCCGACCTGCTCCTGACCGACGTGATGATGCCCGGGCTCAAGGGCCCCGAGGTGGCCGACGCCATCCGTGAGCTCTGGCCGGAGGTGGCCGTCATCTACATGACGGGCTACGCGGCCGACATCCTCGGCGAGCGCGCGGACCGAGAGACGATGCGGCTCTTGAACAAGCCCTTCCATCCGGATGTGCTCGAAGCGGCGGTGCGCGAGGCGCTCGACGAGCGGCAGAAGGCCACCCGCGCTCTCGATCAGCCGAGCGGTCCGTAGAGCGCGCGGCACCTACCGCGTCTGGTCGGCCCCGTCGCCGGCCGAAGCATCGACGGTGATCTTCAAACAGCGGGGATGGCGTACGCGCCGGCGTGACACGACGATCTCCATGCCCCCGCCGCGCGCGAGCCCTTCGAGGAGCGACAGGAGGTGACGCCGGTCGCGCACGCGTTCGCCGTTCACGCTTTGGATGATCTCGTGCCGCCGCAGCCCCGCGCGGGCCAGGGGATGCGCGTCGTCCATCAGCACCCAGGCGCCCGCGGGTCGATTGCCTTCGAAGTGCGAGAAGAAGTGGGTGTTCGAAGCGGTGAGCTCCGCGGAAGTGATGGGCGCGATGGTGTGCGACTCCACGTCGGGGATGTCGCGACACGCGGGCACGGCGCGGATGGGGCCCGTCACCACGGGAAAGTCCTCGAGGAAGGCGTTCACCACGTCGTCGAAGCCTTCGAGCCCACTCGCGGCAGCGACGATGTAGAGGTGGTGGTGGGCGAGCCATGCCCGGATGGTCCCATCGCCGACGTGGACCTCGCGCACCGTCCCTTCCGCGAGCGCGCGCTCGTCCGCGACGCCGTAGGGGCCTTCGAAGAAGGCGGTCCGCACCGAGTGGTCGAGGGGGAGCGCGAAGGCATTGACCCGACATCCGTCGCGCCCGTAGCGCGCCTCGAGCCCCCAGTAGCTGGTGCGGGGCGTGCCGAGGGGGACGATGCCTCGCTGACAGCGGGCGCGCGTGAACTCGCCCACGGTCGGGGGCAACGCGTCGCACTCGGCGCTGCTCTCGGCGACGGCGGGTCCTTCGAAGAGGACGCGCGCGACGGAGACGCGGTCGTCGTCGTCCAGGCGATGGAGCACGAAGGTCCAGGTCCCCGGAGTGCGGCTCTCGTAGACCGAGGGGTCGATACGAATGGGACGCGGACGGGAGCGCTCCATCCAGCATCGGCGGGGCCGGCAGTCGTTGATGGGGCCAGCCGGGAGGCAGTAGGGATCACAGGCTTCCTCCATGTTGTGGTAGCGGAAGCGCTGGACGTGGGTGTGGCCGTCCGGGTCGTAGATGGTGAGCTCCATCTCCACCGAGCCTGGGAGGTCCTCGGTGGTGCTCACCTCGAACTGGAATGGCGGGACGGGGATGCCGAGGGTGCGGGGGCCGCCGCGCTCCTCGAGCTCGAGGGTGAGGGCGTCCGAGGTGTAGCTCGGATGCTCGGGCTGGGGCGGTGGGGCGCAGGCCGATGAGGAGGTCACGTGACCCTCGCTGCCATCACCGGTTTCGTTTTCGCCCGCGCCTCCGCTGCGGGCGGTCTCGGGCGGGGCGGAGGCGCCGCCGCATCCGTGAAGCGCGAGGAGCAGCAGGGCCGCGACGGGGCGGAGCGGGCCCGTCCTCACCAGCTGAAGCCTTCCGGGACGAACGCGCCGTCGACGCAGCGGCCGCGGATGGTGCAGTGGTAGGGCTGTGCGGTTCGGTCGGCGAAGATCAGCGTTCCGCAATGGAAGTCGCCGCAGCCTCCGGGCGGCGAGGTGTCCGCGACGCCATCGACGCGACCGCAATACACCGGCCCCACGCATTCGCCTGGCCCCGCCTTGCCAGTGCCCCGGCGCATCTCTTCGTCGCTGATCTCGTAACGAACGCACCTTTGGGTGACGCAGTCGGCGCAGCCTTCGTCGACGACCCCGTCGCAATCGTCGTCGGCGTGCCCCTCACACCACTCGGTTCCGCCCCCCTCGTCGCAGTAGCTCGGCGGGGCTTCGAGGCCTTCGCCCGCCCATCCGCCCGCGCGCGCGCGCTCGACTGGGTCGACGCGGTCGGGGTTGAAGGCGCTCTCGCTCGGTGTTTCGTCGGGCGCGGCGCTGGCGCTCGGGTCGTTCGCCGAGACCGACGCGCCGCTCGACCCGCAGGACGACAGCAGCAACGCGACGAGGAAGAAGCAAGGCATGACAGGTTGGAGACGTGCGAGCGCGCTCGGTGGTCTTGGCCGCTCGAGCGCCTTCAGATGTCGCCGTCGGGCTCGCTGTCTGCGCCGGGGACGTCGGAGGGGAGGCCCTTGAGGGGAGGGCGGCGCCGGCGGCGGGCGCGCTCGGGGACCATGTCACGCATCAGCTCGAGCTTGCCAAAACAGAGCAGGCGGTCGTCCGCTTCGAGGACGCGGTCAGAGCGCGGGTTGGAGATGACCGTGCCGCTTCGATGCAGCGTCAGCACGTTGATGTCGCGCTCGCGTAGCCCCGAGTCCTTGAGGGACTTCCCGACGTACTCCGAGCCTTCGCGGATGTAGAGCTCGGCGACGCCATAGCCGCGGCTCACCGTCAGGCGCTGCCGGAGGTCGAGCTCTGGGAAGTCGACCTGGGCGGCGATGTAGTCGATGACGGCGCCGGCGATGTCGAGCTGCGTGCAGGTCTCGATGCCCTCGAGGCCGGGGGAGGAATTCACCTCCATGATCTGCGGCCCATCCGCTGCCTCGAGCATGTCGACGCCGGCGACGCGCAGGCCGAGGATCTGCGCCGCGCGCACGGCCGTCTCACGGTAGCGCTCGTCGAGCTCGATCTGGTCGGTGACGCCGCCCCGGTGCACGTTGCTGCGAAACTCCTCGCCCTGCGCGACGCGGCGCATGGCGGCGACGACGCGGTCGCCCACGACGAAGGCACGGATGTCCTTGCCCTTGCTCTCGGCGACGAACTTCTGGATGAGCACGTTCTGCTTCTGGCTCTGCAGCAGCTCGATGATGGCTTCGGCCGACTTCACGGTCTCGGCCAACAGGACGCCGATGCCCTGGGTGCCCTCGAGCAGCTTGATGATGACGGGCGCGCCCCCGACGCGCTCGATGGCAGGCAGCACGTCCTTGCGGTCGCGGACGAAGGTCGTCTGAGGGATTCCGATGCGGTGCTTGCTCAAGACCTGGAGGCTGCGCAGCTTGTCGCGTGAGTTCGCGATGCCGGCCGAGGAGTTCGCCGAGAAGATGTCCATCTGCTCGCACTGCCGAACCACGGCGGTGCCGAAGTAGGTGATGGAGGCACCTATGCGCGGCAGGACTGCGTCGTAGTGATCGAGCGGCTCCTGCAGGTAGTACAGGTCCGGCGCACCTTCGGCCAGGTCGATGGAGAACTTGAGGGTGTCGAGGACGTCGACTTCGTGGCCGCGGCCAGCGGCCGCGTCGTGAAGGCGACGCGTGCTGTAACAGTTCGGGCTGCAGGAGAGGATGGCGAGCTTCAACGGATTACCTTCGGTCTAGGTAGCGGTAGAGGGACGCGAGGGTCTTGCCGTCCTGAATCGTACCGTCCCTGAGGCGCGTGCGGATCTCCGATTCCGTCAGAAGGTGCACGGTGATCTGCTCGGACGGCTCGAGCTTCTGGCCGACGTGCTCGAGGCCGGTGGCGACGTAGACGTGCATCCGCTCGTTGCAGAAGCCGGGCGCCGTGAAGAACTCGACCAGGGGCTCGAGCTCAGCCGCACGATAGCCGGTCTCCTCCACCAGCTCGCGCGCGGCGCAGTCGCGGGGATCCTCGCCCGGCTCGAGCGTGCCGGCAGGGATCTCCCACAGCGTCTCTTCCACGGCGAAGCGGTGGTTCTGGATGAGGACGAAGCGGCCCTCGTCGGTCACCGCCACCAGCGCGACGGCGCCGGGGTGACCGAGCATGTCCTTCTTCTTGATGCCCCCGCCACGCAGCGGCACCTCCACGGCGTCTAGGTAGAAGCGCTCCCCGGTCCAGATGCGTTCACGTTCCGGCATGGGCGGGAGGATACGCCCTGACGGCGACGGCGCACGAAGAGCACCAGCGGAGCGAAGAGCATCCAGAGCGCGGCGTCGGGAGCGCCGGTGGCGCTGCATCCGCCGGAGATGTCGCCGGAGGAAGGACCGAGGGCCGCCGGCGGGGGCGTCGCGCCGCCATCGGGGGGCATCTCGGTGGTGGTGGGATTGGTGGGGTCGGTCGGCGTGGTCGGGTCGGTCGGCGTGGTCGGGTCGGTCGGCGTGTCGACCGGCGGCACGTCGAGGACGGTGACGCGGATCTGGAGCTGCGCGTCGACGGGGCCGCCCTGGTCCGAGAACCAGGCCACGCCTTCTTCGACCAGGTTGAAGTACTGCGGGTAGTCGCCCGGGGTGTCGGGAGCGCGGACGGTGAAGGCGAAGCGACCGACCTCGCCCGGCGCGACGGTGGCGTCGACGGTGGCGGCGCGGTGATCGTTGATCCAGTCGGGGCCGGCGAGGGCGCTCGGGGCGTCGCGGGGCTCGGTGGTGCCGAGGAAGGTGAAGCCGGGCTCCCACGTCTCGCCGCCAGCGTTGCGCAGGTCGATGTAGCCGGAGCTCTCCTCACCGGGCGCGAGCTCGAAAGGATCGCGGGCGAGGGGGAAGGACTGTTCGACGTAGGTGGCGGCGAAGTCGGGGGCGGCGTTCCAGAAGTCGGCGCCCATCTCCGAGTAGACGTTGGTGGCGTGGTCGCGGTAGCGCGGATAGCGCGACGACCAGCACGAGGATGTCGGGCTGCAACCGTTGTAATAGCGGGTGACGGTCTGAGCCCACTGGTCCATGCGGCCGTTGTCGGGTCGGACGCCGTTCATCCAGTCGAGCGCCTGGGTTGCGTTGTCGACCCCGCTGATGAAGGTCGAACGGATCACCATGGCGATGACGAAGTCGACGGCGGCGTCGGTGTTGCCGGAGATGGTGAGGATGCGGTCGCCTTCGCGGGCGAGGGTCTGGTCGTAGGTGCCGGCGTCGAACTGGAACATGCCGAGGCCGCCCTGGCGGAGCGAGCACGCGCCGTCACCGGCGCCGGCCACGATGGGCCCGCCGCCGCAATCCGGGGAGGTCGGCCCCCGGCACGCCCAGGTCAGCTCCGACCAGCAATGGCTCATCGAGGTCTCGGCGTCGGCGATGCCCGCCAGAAGCCAGCCCTGCTCGAGCCCACGCGCCGCCGCCGCGTCCCGGATCATGCCGGCGCGAGTCCGGCGCTGCGCCGAGGTCAGATTCGAGGCGCTCGCCCCGACGTCCTCGTCCTCGACCTGCCCGAGGCAGCCCGCCACCAACACCAACGACAAAGCCCAAAACAACCGCACGCCGCCTTCTACCGCAAATCCCATACCCGACGGGGACGGACAGCGGCCTTTTGCTTTGTCCCCAACGATTACGAATGTTTATGGACAAAGAGCGAGAGGGTGAGGTTCGTCCCCGATGCGGAGGGCAGGGAGCGAGGGTGGGCGGATCGGGGGGCGGGCGTGCAGCTGTTGGACGGTGGCCCATCGTCGATAGACTCAAGCCGCGTCCATGCACGGAGAAGAGCCAAGCCGAGGAACCAGCCTGAGTCGCACCGACGGCTCCCTCGCGTCGATGCCTGGCCCGCCCGGACTGCCCGTCGTCGGAAACCTCCTCACCTACGCCCGCGACCCCCTCGGATCGCAGCTGCGCTGGGTCGCCGAATACGGCGATCTCATCCGCTATCGCCTCGGCGGCCAAGAGGTGGTCCTCACCACCGACCCCGAGCTCGTCCGCGACGTCTACACCACCCGCGCCCGCTGCTTCGAAAAGGGCCGGGCGCTCAAAGCCGCCGGTCGCGTCGTCGGCAACGGCCTGCTCACGAGCGAAGGCGAAGAGCACATGCGCGCGCGGCGCATGCTCGCGCCGCTCTTTCAGCCCAAAGAGCTGCCGCGCTACGTCGAGACGATGGTGCAGGAGACCACGCGTCACGTCGACGCCATCGCGAAGGGCGAGGTGGTGAACGTCGCCGAGGAGCTCGGCGCGCTGGCGCTCTCGATCATCGCCCGCGTGCTCTTTCACGGGGACGTGGCGGGCGAGACCGCGCGGATTGGGCGCGCCCTCGAGGACGGGCTGCGGCTCGTCGCCCGGCTGAGCGTGCCGATGTACCGCCACTTCGAATGGCTTCCTCTGCCGGCGCACCTCCGCTTTCGTCGCGCCAAGCGCTACCTCGACTCGCTCATCTACGCTCAGATCGAAGCGCGTCGCGCCGACCCGGACCGCCCCGACGATCTGCTCTCGCGTCTCCTCGCCGCGCAGGACGAAGAGGGCGACGGCGGTCAGCTCACCGACGCCCAGGTGCGCGACGAGGTCTTGACCCTCTTCCTCGCGGGCCACGAGACGACGGCCAACGGTCTCGCGTGGACGCTCTATCTCCTCGCGGAGAATCCGGAGGCGGAGCGCGCGGCCGTCGAGGAGATCGATCGCGTCCTCGGCGGAAAGGCCCCGACCCCCGAACGCCTCGCCGAGCTGACCTACCTGCGTCAGGTCGTGAACGAATCTCTCCGGCTCCTGCCTCCGGTCTGGAACACCGCGCGCCTCGTCGTCGAGGAATACCCCTGCCGCGAGTGGGTACTGCCCCCCGGCACCGTCGTCATCCTCAGCCCCTACACCAGCCACCGGCAACCCGCGTTCTGGGAAGAGCCCGATCGCTTCGACCCCGCGCGCTTCGCCGACGAAGCCGCGGTCAAGCGCGCTCAGCGCCATCGCTACTTCCCCTTCGGCGGCGGGAGACGCATCTGCATCGGCGAGCACTTCGCCATCCTCGAGATGGTGACGATCCTCGCCGTCCTGTTGTCGCGCTGTCGCTTCGAACGCGCCGAACGCGGCCCGATCGGCATGATCCCCACCATCACCATTCGGCCACGGGGTGGGCTGCCGATGCGTGCCCACGAGCGGCGCTGACGGCAAGCGCGGTAGCCAGGCTCGACCCGACATCTCCTGACGAAAGGGGGGGTAGCCCGGTGGCACGTGGGTTGCTCGTTGTCGGGGCCAGGAGAAAGCCCATGCGCCTCACGACTCACCTCTTCGCCGCGATCGTCCTGTCCCTGGCCGGCCTCGTGGGTTGCGCAGCCGACAATGGGGCCCCCGGCCCTGGCGCCAGCGGAACGGGCGGCTCCGGTGGGGCGCTCTCCTGTGACACCGGGGAGAGCTACTTCTATCTCATCAACGACGTGTCCGTGCCCGAGCCCGACCCCGCCGGTCTCATGCAGGGCTTCGACATCGACGGCGTCACCAGCGCGGAGGGCGACGCCGCGGGCTGCGGCCACGCGGATTTCGTCTCGCCCGACGGCGCCTCCGGCATCGACAACCAGCTCGCGCTCCTGGCGAGGGACATCCGCGGGAGCATCGACATCAATCAGGGCATGACCGACGCGATCGAAGAAGGCACCTTCGCGGTCGTCGCGCAGGTTCGCAACGTCGACGACTTCGTGGATGACGACTGCGTGAACGTGAGTCTCGGCCTCGGCTATCTCCCGGCCGGCGGCGCACCCGAGCTCGGCGCCGACGGCCGCCCCGCCGCGGGTCAGCTCTACGACACCCGCTACCTCGCCGACGTCAGCGGCCGCATCGTCGGTGGACGCCTCGAGACCGATCCCGTCCGCTTCGAGAGTGAGCTGACGATCGTCGAGCCGGCGGTGCCGGTGGTCATCGAGGAGGCGCGCCTCAGCGCCTCCATCTCCGAGACCCGCATCGAAGACGGCGTGATCGGCGGCAAGGTCCAGGTGGCGGTGCTCGAGGCCGCGGTGACCGCGATGAAGCCCGAGATGGCGGACCTCGCGGGCATCATCCTCTCCGCGCAGGCCGATCTCGATCCGGCGGCGGGCACGTGCAGCGCGCTCTCCGCTGGCTTCACCTTCGCCGGGGTCGACGCGGTCGAGGGAGCGCCGCACTGAGTCGGGTATCATGACGGGGTGAGGCCCGCCTGCCCCGTCGCCCTGAGCCTTCTGTTTTCGCTCCTGGGCCTTTCCACATCATGCTCGGAGCGGAGCGACCTCGAGCTATTCGTCGACCTCAAGTCCGACTACGTGGGGCGCGCCGAGGTCGATTCCGTGCGCGTGGTCCTCCTCGGAGGGGACAGCGCGGAGGTCGTCGCCAGCGTGGATACGCGGGTGGTCCTGCAGGATCTCACGCAAGGGATGCGGATCGCCGAGCTCTCCGATCTGACGCCCGGACAATACCGAGTGAAGGTGCAGCTCTCGGGCGATGTCGTCGTGCCGGAGCGCGTGATCCGCGTCGAGATGGAAGACTCCTTCGCCGTCACCGTCGTGATCACGCGCGACTGCGCCGACGTCGTGTGCCCCGCCTCGGAGGCGGCGCTGACCCAGTGCCTCGGTGGCGTTTGCGTCGATCCCGCGTGCACGCCGGAGACGCCGGAGCACTGTCCCACGCCCGAGTGCGCTTCGGACGCCGACTGCGCCGATACCGGCATCGCCTGCGCCCCCGCTGCGTGCGTGGCGGGCGTGTGCACCGCCGCACCCAGCAGTCAGACGTGTCTGATCGGCGAGTATTGCGAGCCCACCATGGGCTGCATCGCGCAGAGCTGCACCGTCGACGATGACTGCGATCGATGTGCGCGCTGCACGGCGGGCTCCTGCTCGCCGTTGTCCTTCGCCACGATCGCCGCCGGCCATCAGAGCGTCTGCGCCATCGACGAGCTGGGGGAGAGGTGGTGCTGGGGCAACAGCCCGGATCGCGTGCTCGGCCTCGGCGACGCGCGCGGGGCCGACTTTCAGCCCATCCCCCGCCATGCCGACGATGGGGGCTCCTGGTCTCTGCTCGCCCTCGGGTACGCGGGATTCGCGGGGAGCGGGATTCGCAGCGACGGAACGCTGTGGTTCTGGGGAGGCGACGAGCAGGACCCGGTGCAGGTCGGGATGGACACCACTTGGATGGCCATCTCCGCTGCCAACTCGCGCAAGCTCGCGCTCCAGGCGAACGGCAGCCTGTGGGAGGACGGCGATCCGGTCGGGACCGACACCGACTGGGCACGCGCCACCGCCGGCTGGAGCCACGCTTGCGCGGTGAAGGTCGACGGAAGGCTCTTCTGCTGGGGCGACAACACCTATGGCCAGCTCGGCACTGGCGACACCGACCCGAGGGACCAGCCGACACAGATCGGGAGCGACACCGACTGGGTCAGCGCGAGCGGCGGAGAGCAGACGAGCTGCGGCATCAAGACCGACGGACGGCTCTTCTGCTGGGGGAGCGGCTACGAGCCGACGCCCACCCAGGTGGGCACCGATACCAACTGGTCGTTCTTCCTCTTCGAGTGGTATCACGGCTGCGGTTTGAAGACCGACGGAAGCATCGCGTGTCTCGGTGGCGACGAAAACGGTGAGCTCGGCGTCGGCGCCGTCGACGACTCCTCCGACGTCCCGCGCCCGATCACCAAGGCCGGCCCGTGGAGCCAGCTGACCGTCGGTGGCCACTTCAACTGCGCGTTCCACGACACCGAGATGCGCTGGTACTGCTGGGGCGCGGACTTCGGGATCGGGACCGGCACGGGTACCGACGCCCCCGACCCCGTGCCCCTCTGCCCGGGACCTTAGACGTGGCGAGCTCCAACACCATCCCGCCCCCCACCGCGCCCGGCGTCAAGGGTGTGCTCGTCCGCTGGGGAGACGTCCTCTACCGCTTCTTCGTGCACGTCGGCCGAGTGACCGCGCTCACCCGCCAGACGGTCACCACCGCGTTCAAGACCCGCCTCGACTTCCACGCCTTCGTCGATCAGATGGACAGCCTCGGCGTGAAGAGCATGGGCATCGGCGCGGCCACCGCCATCTTCGTCGGCATCGTCATGGCCATCCAGTTCGCGCACTCCCTCGAGCGCTTCGGCGCCAAGGACACCGTCGGTCGCATCGTCGGCCTCTCGGAAGCCCGCGAGCTCGCCCCGGCGCTCACCAGCCTGGTCGTCGGCAGCCGCATCGCCGCCGCCATGGCGGCCGAGCTGGGATCGATGGCGGTCACCGAGCAGATCGACGCCATCCGCGCCCTCGGCGCCGACCCCATCCGCCGCCTGGTGGTGCCCCGGGTGCTGGCCGGGATGCTGGTCATCCCGATGATCGCGGCCTTCGCGCTGGTGCTCGGCGTCTTTTCTGCGATGGTCGTCTGCAACGTCACCTTTCGGATCCCGTCGCCCTTCTTCCTGTCGACGGCCATCGACTCGGTGACGGTGAAGGACTTCATGGCCGGGATGGGCAAAACGCCGTTCTTCGGCTTCCTGACCACGATCCTGGGTTGTTACCTGGGGCTCTCGACGCGGGGGGGCACAGAGGGCGTAGGGCGCTCCACAGCGTCGGCGGTGGTGGTCGTTTCCATCGCGATCCTGGTCGCGGATGCGCTCCTCACGCAGATCTTCCTGAGTCTCTGAGCTCGGGTGCGGTAGATTGCGCGCGTGGCGCTCATCGAGTTCCGCAACGTTCAGAAGGCGTTCGGCGAGAAGCGCGTCTACGTCGATCTGAACCTCGATATCTTCGAGGGGGAGTCGATCACCATCATCGGTGGGTCGGGGATGGGGAAGAGCGTCATGCTCAAGCTGCTGATCGGGCTCCTCGATGCCGATGGAGGGTCGATCGTCTTCGACGGCATCCAGATCGTCGGCGCGAAGCCGAAGATCCTCACGGAGGTGCGCCGTCGAATCGGGATGCTCTTCCAGGGGGCGGCGCTCTTCGATTCGCTCTCGGTGGGCGAGAACGTCGCGTACGGTCTCCGGGAGCACCTCGCCATGAGCGAGGAGGAGATCTCTGCGCGCGTTCACGAGTCGCTCGACTCGGTGGGGCTGCCGGGGATCGAGGCCATGTGGCCGGCGGACCTCTCGGGTGGCATGAAGAAGCGCGTGGGCCTCGCGCGCGCCATCGCTGTCCGTCCTCAGGTCCTCCTCTACGACGAGCCCACCACCGGCCTCGACCCGATCAACGTGACGCGGATCAATCGCCTCATCCTCGACCTGAAGCACAAGCTGGAGGTCACCTCGATCGTCGTCACCCACGACTTGGCGAGCGCGTTCTCCATCAGCGACCGAATCGCGATGATCGACGACGGCAGGGTGATCTTCCAGGGAACCGTGGACGAGATCCGGCACACCACCATCGACAAGGTGCGCGACTTCATCGAAGGCAACGCCGAAGAGGAGATCGATGCCCATACACTGCTCAGGAAGGGTGGCTGAGCCGTGAAACGAAGCCGCGCTGCTGAGTTTCGCGTCGGGCTCTTCGTGGTCGCCGCCCTGATCACGGGGACGGGGCTCGCCTTCATCATCGGCAACCAGCAGAACGTCTTCAAGCGCAAGCACGAGTACATCGCGCTCTTCGACTCGGTCGACGGCCTCTCCGAGGGAAGCTCGGTGCGCATCGCCGGCGTCGACGTGGGTGTGGTTCGACAGGTCGAGCTCACCGACGAAGGAACCACGCGGGTGACCCTCGGCGTGGTCTCGGACGCCGTGCATCTCGTGCGGCGCGACAGCGTCGCCACCATCGGTAACCAGGGGCTCTTGGGAGACAAGCTGGTGGACATCACCCCGGGTAGCGGCGCGCAGCTCCCCGAGGGTGGAACGCTTCAGAGCGAGAACGCGGTCGCGTTGAACGACTACGTGACCGAGCTCGGCACGATCATCGAGGAGGTGCAGCAGACGGCGCACAACCTCCGCGTGGCCACCGGGCCTCTCGCCGAACCCGAATTCGGCGCCGACCTGCGGGAGACGACGTCCAACCTCGCCACGATCACCCGAATGGCCGCCAACGAAGACGGTGCCCTCGCGCACCTGCTCTCGGACGAGGAGGCCGCCCAGCGTGTCGACCGATCCCTCGCCAACGTCGAGCGGGCCAGCCGCGACCTCGCTGGGGCGGCGCTCGCGGTGCGGCACATCTCCCAGGAGGTGGAGCGGGGCGACGGCACCGCCCACGAGCTGATCTACGGCAACCAGGGCACACGGCTGGTGACCAACCTGGCGGACGCCACCGGTGAGATCGCATCGGCGCTGAACGCCATCCGCGAGGGTGACGGCCTGGTGCACGAGCTGATCTACGAGGAGTCCGGAGGCGAGCTCATGGCGAACCTCTCCGCGATGAGCGAGGACATGCGCGCCGTGACGTCGGACATCCGCGCGGGCCGCGGCACCATCGGTGCGCTCCTCACCGACCCTTCGATCTACGACGACATCAAGCGGCTGGTGGGCAACCTCGAGCGGAACGACATCCTCAGGGCGCTGGTGCGCTACTCGATTCGACAGGACGAGCCTCGCGAGGAGCCGGCGGTCGAAGAAGAGGAGTGAGGGGGCCGGGCCCTTTCGCTGCTCGCAGACCGGCCAATTTCCACCCCCGCCCGATGGTGATCGGATTCACCTGCGCTGGTGCGTGGACGAGCTGGTAGCCTCGCGTCGTGGATTATTGCCTCGCGGGGCGTCGCGCTCTGGTGACCGGTGCGAGTCGAGGCATCGGACGCGCGGTCGCCTGCACGCTGGCACGGGAGGGCGCCCGCCTCGTACTCGTCGCGCGGGGTGAGGAGGCGCTCGAGGAGACCCGCGCGCTCGTCCAGGAGCTGGGCGGGGAGGCCTACGTCTGCGTCACCGATCTCGAAGATCTCGACGCAGCCGGTGGCGTCCCGGCCCACGCAGCCGAGGCGCTCGGTGGGCCGCTCGAGGTGCTCGTTCTGAGCCACGCCTTCATGACGCCGCTGTCCAAGATCCATCAGGTGGATCTCGACGTCGCCGGGCGGGTGCTCGACGTCGACGTCCGTTCCTCTCTGTCGCTCCTCAAGGCTGCGACGCCGGATCTGATGGGCGGGCGATTTGGCCGCATCGTCTTCATCGGTTCGGCTCTCGGGCGCATGGGCCAGCCCAGGAGCCCCATCAACTCCATCGCCAAAGCCGCCCTCGAGGGCCTGGTGAAGAACCTGGCGGTCGATCTCGGTCGCTTCGGGATCACGGCCAACCTGGTGGCTCCGGGCTTCGTCGACAACGAGCGCCTGGGCGAGCGACACCCCGACCGCGCCGAGCTCGAAGGCCTGGGGAAGGCGGCTTCCACACGCCGGCTGGCGACGGCCGAAGACGTGGCCGAGTTGGTCACCTTCCTCTG
This sequence comes from uncultured delta proteobacterium, assembly GCA_963727445.1. Lineage (GTDB taxonomy): Bacteria > Myxococcota_A > Polyangia > Polyangiales > B10-G4 > B10-G4. Next base: position 372,038 of record CAVSGI010000027.1, on the reverse strand, counting down.
CTCCGAGGCGGCCCGTCAAATCACCGGGGCGGTGATCCCCATCGACGGGGGGCTGCACCTGGGCCACCTGCTCTGAGCAACGGCGTGCGCAGCTGGTGGTCACTCGTCTGACCTCCACTGCACAAGGCGGCTGGCCACTTAACCGCCGGATGCCCGCGATACCAGGGCAATTTCGGGCCCGTTTTCGGCTCTGACCCTGGCACTGTCCCTGCAGACGCCACCGGGCAGCATGGACCAGGCGCCCACGATTCCCGACGTCATCCGCGCCCGCGAGGCCCAGCCTCCCGTGGTCGGGGACCTGGTGACGGCCCTGTCGCATGCGGCGGCGACGGGCCACGGCATCGTGCTGGTGCATGGCGACGAGAGCGAGGAGCGCCGGAGCTACGCGGCGCTTCTCAGCGGCGCACACCGGCGCGCCGCGGCCCTGATGGACCTCGGCCTGTCGCGCGGCGACCGGGTGGTGCTCGTCCTCAACACCTCCTTCGAGTTCGTCGAGACCTTCTTCGGTGTGCTCCTCGCCGGCGGTGTCCCCGTGCCGGCTTATCCGCCGGTCGCGATGGCGCGGCTGTCCAGCTACGTCGAGCTCCTCGGCCACATCATCGAGGCGACCTCCGCGCCGATGCTCGTCACCGACGCGCAGATCGGAAACGCCATCGGGACGGTGCGCAATTCGCCGAGCCTCCGCCACCTCCTCGACGTCGCGCGCCTCGACGCCGAGCCCAAAGGGACCCTGCAGATCCCTTCTCCCGACGACATCGGGATGATCCAGTGCACCTCGGGGAGCACCTCGTCGCCGAAGCCGGTGGTGCTGTTGCACCGAAACCTCATGGCGAACATCGAGGGCTTCAACGCGCGCTGGGGCAACACGGACGAGGACGTCTTCGTCTCCTGGCTGCCGCTCTATCACGACCTCGGTCTCATCGGGACGCTCCTCGGCTCCATCGTCGCGGGCGCCGAGCTGGTGATGCTCTCGCCTTCTGTCTTCCTCCTCGACACCGGCGCCTGGTGGCGCGCGATCGAACGGCATCGGGGCACCATCACCGGGGCGCCGAACTTCGCCTTCGGATTGAGCGCGCGCCGGATGAGCGACGCCGAGATCGAGGCGCTCGACCTGTCCTCGGTGCGCGTCATCGTGAGCGGCGCCGAGCCCATCCAGGCGGCAACCATCGAGGCGTTCTTCGACCGCTTCGCCCCGGCCGGACTCGGCCGCGAGACCTTCTGTCCCGCCTACGGCCTGGCCGAGAGCTGCGTGGGCGTCACCGGCGTGCGGCCCGGCGTGGGGCTCCGCGAGGACCGCGTCTGCGCGAAGGCGCTTCACGACAGCGGAGCGCCTCGCGCGATTCCAAGCGCCAGCGACGAAGCGGTCTCCGTGGTGTCCGTGGGTGCGCCGTTCCCGACCAGCCGCGTCGTCATCCGTGACGCCGATGGCAACGCGCTCGGCGAGCGCGCCATCGGTGAGGTCTGGGTGAGCGGGCCATCGGTGATGGCGGGCTATCTCGGCAATCCCGAGGCGACGGCCGAGGTGTTGAAGGGCGGCGAGCTTCGCACCGGCGACCTCGGCTACCTCGCGGGCGGCGAGCTCTTCGTCGTGGGCCGCCGCAAGCACATGCTCATCGTCCGCGGCCGCAACTACTACGCCGAGGCGATCGAGGCGGTGGTCGAGACGGTGGATGGCGTGCGCAAGGGCAACGCCGTCGCCTTTGGTGTGTACTGCGAGCGCAGCGCCTCGGACAAGCTCCAGGTGGCGGTCGAGACGCGCCTGCGCAACGAAGAGGATCGCGCGGCTCTCGAAGAAGCGATCAAGGAAGCGGTGAGCGACGAGATCGGCATCGTTCCGACGCGTGTCGTGCTCCTCGAGGCGAACACGCTGCCCAAGACGAGCAGCGGCAAGAAGCAGCGCCTGCGCGCCAAGGAGATGGTGCTGAGCGGCGCGCTCCCGCGGCGCATGAGCAAGACCCGGAGCGAGGTCGCCGGTGTGGTCACGCTGATGCGCAGCCGCCTCGCCAACGGCGTGGCGCGCTTCGTCGCTTGAGCCCCGGCCGTCGGTGTATCCTCGCTCGCGATGCCTCCGCTGACGATGGCGCGCCACGAGCCCTGCCGCATCCTGGGCACGGCCGTCGCCTTTCCGCCGCGGGCCCTGTCGAACGCGGAGGTCGTCGCCAAGTACTCGCCCTCCGGACGGCGGGGGCCGCGCAGCCCCGAAGAGATCGCGGAGGTCGCGCGCACCTTCGGCGAATCTCTGGGTGTCGAGCAGCGCCACTGGACGCACGAGATCGGTGCGCCCTTCGGTGACGACGAAGCGACGACGGTCGATCTCTCGGTGCAGGCCCTCTCCCTCGCCCTCGAAGACGCGTCCCTGGCGGCGGAGGCGCTCGGGCTGATCATCGCCACCACCAGCACTCCGGCGCGCATCACCGGCGCCAACGCCCCGCAGATCGCCGCACGCGTGGGTGCGCGCTGCGCCTCCTTCGACGTGCGTTCCGGCTGCTCCGGGGGGCTCTGGTCTCTGTCGAGCGCCTGCAGCTACGCCGCTGCGACCCAGACCCCGGTCGCGGTCGTCGCGAGTGACACCTTCTCCAAGCTCGCCCCACCCTCGGAGCCTCTCGCACCGCTCGCTTTCGGAGACGCGGCCGCCGCCGCGATCGTGATGCCGTCCGAAGGCGAAGGCGGTCTCGTCTCCGTCGTTTTCGACAGCGACGGAAGCCTCGGACACCTCGGGGCCGCGCCAGCCCCGTTTCCGGTCACCCACGCTCGGCTCGACGAAGGACTCTACTTCCTCGCCGGCGATCCCGAGGAGCTCGCCAGGCGAAGCCCGGCCCTCTACGCCGACGTCACCCGCCGCGCCCTGGACGCGGCGGGCCTCGCGCCGAACGCGGTCGATTCCTTCATCCCCCACCAGACGAGCCGGCCCGCGATTGCTTCTGCCGCGAAGGCCGCGGGTATCGCGATGGAGCGCACGGTGGTCACCGCGCCGGAGCACGGCAATTGCGGGACGCCCGGGGTGCTCATCGGCCTCGACCGCGCGCGGCGCGATGGACGTCTTCGCCCTGGTGGGACCATCCTCTTCGCAGCCCTCGGCGGCGGCCTCGCGTGGGGCGCCGCCGTCTTTCGAGCCTGAGGGAGAACGACGTGAGCGAGATCCGAGCCCAGGTCCTTTCGCTGCTGGACGAAGTCGGTCGCCCCGTCGACGCGGAAGAGAACGACGACGCGCCGCTGTCGCTGGCGTCGCTCGAGGTGGTGATGCTCCACGACGCGATCGAACGTGCCTTCGACGTGCGGGTGCCTGCGAAGCTGGTGACGCCCGAGGCCTTCGACTCCGTCGACTCTCTGGTGGCGCTGGTGCGCGAGGTCACGGGGGACGGATGAGCCTCTTCGTTCCGAAGACCGGGGTGCGGATCGCGGCGACCGGCTCGTACCTGCCCGAGCGCGTGGTGACCTCCGCCGAGATCGCGGCGCGCCCGAACGCGCCCCTCACGGAAGCCGAGATCGACAAGCTCACGGGGATCGAGGAGCGGCACTGGGCGAGTGACGACCAGGCGACCAGCGACCTCGGCATCCTGGCGGGGCGGCGAATCCTCGCCCGCGCGGGCGTGGACGCGGTGGACCGTTTGCTCCTCTCCACCACCTCCGCCGACTATCCCAGCCCCGCTTGCGCGTGCTTCGTCTCGCGGGGGCTCCGCCTCGCGCCGGCGCCGGCCTTCGACGTCGGCGCCGCGTGCGCGGGTTTCCTCTTCGGTCTCGACGCCGGCGCCCGGGCGGTGGTGACCGGGGACGCCCGCGTGCTGGTGATCGCCGCCGACATACGCTCGCGCTTCGTCGATCCCGACGACCGCGCCACCTGCGCGCTCTACGGCGATGGGGCGGGCGGCGTGCTGCTGACCGAAGGACCGGTGGGACAAGGCCTGCTCGCCGTCTACACCGCCGCGGACGGGGAGGGCGCCGAAGCGATCCACATCCCCGCCGGCGGCAGCCGCAAGCCCGCCTCGAAGGAGACGGTGGAAGCGCGGGAGCACTTCCTGTCCATGGTGGATGGGCCGAAGGTCTTCCTGACCGCCCTCGAAGGGATGAGCGAGACGGCGGAGCGCCTGCTCGACGCGATGAATCTGCGCCTCGACGACGTCGATCTGGTGGTGCCGCATCAGCCGAATCGGATGATCCTCGATCGCCTCTCGCGGTACCTTCGCCTACCGAAGGACAAGATGTTCATCAACGTTCACCGGACCGGAAACATGTCGAGCGCCTCCATAGCGGTGGCCCTCGACGAGGCGCTTCGCTCGGACCGCGTCCGGCCGGGGTCGCTGGTGCTGATGGTGGGCGGCGGTGCGGGGTTCTGTGCGGGGGCGGCGCTGATCCGCATCCCGGAGGAGAAGAGCGGGTGAGCAAGGACGAGATCCGGCAGAAGATCGCGAACATCCTCTCGAACGACTTCGACGTCCCCGAGGCCAAGATCACCGACGACGCGACCTTCCGCGGCACCTTCGGTCTCGACAGCCTCGACATCGTCGACTTCATCCTGCTCCTGCAGAAGGACTTCGGCTTCAAGGCGCCCACGGAGGCCTACCAGGAGATCCAGAACGTGGCGATGCTCGTCGACTTCGTCGCCGAGAAGACCGGCGGATGAGCGCGAGCGGAGACGAGGAAGCGACGGAGCACCCGGACCTGTCGCGCCTGGCCGAGCTCGAAGCGGAAGCCGAGCGCGGCGGCGGCGACAAGCTGCAGCGCCGGCAGCGACGTCTGGGCCGGCTCCTGGTGCGCGAGCGGATCGAGGCGCTCCTCGATTCCGAGAGCTTCAGCGAGCTCGGCAAGCTCACCCAGATCTCGAAGGGCGGAGACGGAGAGACCGGCGCCCTCGGCGATGGGGTGGTCTGTGGGTTCGGTCGTATCGACGGGCGCCGCGTCGCGGTCTACGCGCACGACCCGACGGTGCTTCGCGGCGCGCTCAGCGTGGGCGGCGCGCGCAAGATCATCCGCCTCCTCGACGTCGCGCGCCGCCAGCGCCTGCCGGTGGTGGCGATCCAGGATTCGGACGGCGTGCGGGTGGACGAGGGGCCCGAGGCGCTGGCGGGCTTCGCCGAGATCCTCGGTCGCACCGCGAATCTGTCGGGGTGGGTGCCGCAGATCGGCGTCGTGCTCGGCCTCTCGGTCGGCGGCGCGGCCTACAGCTCGGCGCTGATGGACGTGATCATCGGTCACGACGAGACCGGCTTCCTCTTCGTGACCGGGAGCAAGGTCACCAAGATCGTCACCGGTCAGGACGCGCCGATCGAGGAGATCGGGGGCGTGCCGATGCACGCGGGCACCACCGGCCTCGTTCAGCTGCACGCCGCCGACGAAAAGGCGTGCCTCGACTACGCCCGGCGCGTGCTCGCCTATCTTCCGTCCTCGGCCGCACAGCCGCCCCCCACGACCGAGGCCTCGGACCCCACGGACCGCGCGACGCCCGAGGTGACGCGCATCGTGCCCACCGACGAGCGCAAGGGCTACGACGTGAAGAAGCTCGTGCGCGCCATCGTGGACGAGGGCTCGTTCCTGGAGCTGTCGGCCGACTATGCCCGCAGCCTGGTCGTGGGCCTTTGCCGCGTGGGCGGGCGCCCCGTCGGCATCGTCGCGAGCCAACCCTCGCACAACGCGGGCTGCCTCGATGTGGACGCGTCGCGAAAGGGGGCGCGCTTCATCCAGCTCATGAGCGCCTTCGGCCTGCCCATCGTCACCCTCTGCGACGTGCCGGGCTTTCTGCCGGGCAAGCGCCAGGAGCAGGGCGGCCTCTTGCTCCACGGCGCGAAGCTCATCGCCGCCTACGCCGCCTGTCGCTCGCCGCTGGTCTCGCTGATCGTCCGCAAGAGCTATGGCGGCGGCAACGTCCTCGCCTATCCGGCGGACCTGCGCCTCGCCTTTCCCTTCGCGCGGGTGCAGCCGATGGGCACGGCGGCGGCGCAGGCGGTCGCGAGTCACCGCACCTTCGGCGGCGGGGAGGGCGCGGACGCGGCAGCCGAGGTCGAGGCGCGCTTCGGCGAGGGCTACGACGCGATGGAGCGCGCCGCCCACGCCGGCTTCGTCGACCGCGTCATCCGGCCCGAGGACGCGCGGCGCGAGATCGCCTCGGCGCTCGCGCTTCTCGCCGAACGACCCGACCGCGACCTGCCGCCGCGGCATCACCCCAACATCCCGCTGTGATCACCCGGGTCGCGCGTCCACTCCTGCTCGCGACCAGCCGAGGCAAGCGCCGGGCGTTCCTCGCGGATTGCGCCGACCCGATGGGGGCAGAAGCGCGGGTGTGGAGCGAGACCTGGAACGAGATCGGAGCCGCGCCTTTCTGGCGAGAGCGCATGGGCGGCTCGGGCGCCGCGCCCGAGCTCTCGCGCTTTCCCCTCACCGAATACGAGACCTACCGCGAGGCGCTCGGTCGCTCCTTTTCGGAGCCGACGAATCAGCTCGCGCGCTCGAAGGTCCGCTTCTGGTCCGAGAGCGCGGGGAGCACCGGTCCGCGCAAGCTCTTCCCCATCACCGAGCCCTACCGCGCGCAGTTTCAGACGACCACGCCGCCCTTCCTGAACGCGCTGGTGCGCCGTCACGCCGGCATGCTCCGCGGCCCCATCCTCTACTTCGCGGGGTCGATGCCCGTCGAGCGCTCCCCCACCGGCGTCGAGGTCGGCTTCATCAGCAACTACAACTACCGGAACATCCCCGCCTACCTGCGGAAGCTCTACGCGTTCCCGCTCGAGGTGCTCGCCGACGCCGAGACCTTCTTCGACTGGGGGCCGCTCTACGCGCTCGCCGCCGATCTGTCGGCGATGATCGGGATCACCCCGGCGATCCTGGTGCGCTTCGCGGAGCGGCTCGCGGCGCGCGCGGACACGTACCTTCCCATCCTCGAAGGGCGCGCCGATCCTCCCGCGCCGCTTCCGAAGGTGCACGTGACGCCAGCGCGTCTGCGCGCGATCCGCGAGGCGCTTCGCGGCGGCGACTTCCTCTTTTCGAAAGCGTGGCCGGGCCTCTCGGTGATCGTCTGCTGGAAGGCGGCCACCTGCGGCATGCAGCTCCCGAGCCTCGAGCGCTTCCTCGGAGGGCGCGTCCCCCTCGTCGACGCGACCTACTCGGCGACCGAGGGCTGGGTGAACGTGCCTTACGCCGACGGGCGCGTCGGGGGCGCCGTCCATCCGGGCGCGCACGTCTTCGAGTTCCTCCCCGTCGGCGTCGAGCCCCGCGCTGACAACCTCCTGCCGCTCTGGGAGGTCGAGCCGGGCCACGACTACGAGCTCGTCCTGACCACGGCCATGGGCCTCGTGCGCTATCGCCTCAAGGACGTGGTCCGCTGCACCGGCCGGCTTCATCGCTCGCCGGTGATCCACTTCAGTCACAAGTCGAGCCACGAGATCAGCCTGGGCCCGGCGTGTATCAGCGAGCCCGAGCTGGTGCAGGCGATCCACGCGGCCGGGCTCGACGGGATCGGCGCCCGCATCTTCGCGCCCGCCCCGAGCGGCGACCGCCTCGAGCTCTGCACCACCGGCGACGCCGACGACGAACAGCTGGCGCGGCTCGAGGCGACGCTGAGGCGCATCAATCCAATGTACGAAAAGTACGCCTCGGGCGGCGTCCTGCGCGCGGTGGTGCTGCGCAAGGTCGGCCGCGATCACCCCGTGTGGACGCGCGACGAGCACGCCCAATCCAAGCCCCGGCTCCTCGTGCACGAGCCGATCGACTAGGATCACCGCGATGGAAACGTTTCGCTGGCTCGTCCGTTATCTCGGCATGCCCGGGCTGATGGTGGCCGGCGGCTGGGCGACCTTCGCGCTCCTGGGTGCGGGCTACGCCGAAGGGCTGGTGCTGTTGGCGATGAGCCTCGCGATCTTCTTCGTCGTTTGGGGGCTCGAGGTGCTCGTGCCCTACCGCGAGGACTGGGTGGGGAGCGACGGGCAGCGCCTGAACGACGTCGGTCACTCGATCTTCGGCACGCTCCTCGGTGGCCAGCTCGGCAACCTCGCGGCCTTCGGGCTCTTCGGGCTCGCCGCAGCCTTCATCGCGGAGCGCACTGGCGGGAGCCTCTGGCCCTCGTCGCTGCCGATGCTGCTTCAGGTGGTGCTGCTCTTTCTGTTGGCGGACCTCGGCCGTTACGTCCAGCACCGCACGATGCACGAGGTGCCGTACCTGTGGCGCTACCACGTCCTTCATCACAGCGTCGGCGCGATGAACGTCTTCAAGACCTCACGCAATCACATCGTCGAGCGCTTCCTTCAGCAGCCCTTCCTCTTCGGCCCCGCCATCGCTCTCGGCGCGGGCCCGGAGGTGATCCTGCCTTTCGTCGTCGTCAATTCCATGCTGGGCGTCTTCGATCACTCGAACGTCGACTTTCGTCTCGGCCCGCTCGAGTACGTGCTCATGGGACCGAACGCCCATCGCATCCACCACTCGATCGACCGCGTGGAAGGCAACACCAACTACGGCACGGCCCTCGTCGTCTGGGACATTCTCTTTCGCACCTACACCAGCCCGCAGAGCCGTGCGCGCGCCGGGAAGGGCAAGGTCGACGTCGGCGTGGTCGACGACCCCACCTCGCCGGGCTTCTGGGGTCAGATCGTCGATCCGCTGCGCAGGGCGCCCGCGACCTCTTCGCCTTCGTCGTCGTCCTCGTCCTCGTCCTGAGCGGCGGCGGGGTAGCGGCCGCGCGCTTCGACGATGGTGCCCTTTGGAACCGTGGTTCCCGCCGCCACCCGCGCGCCCGCGCCGATCTTCACGCCTTGCTCCACGACGACCAGGACGCCGATCTTGGCGCGCTCGCCGATCTCGGCCGTGCCGACGAAGCGGCAGCCCCCGCCGATGCGCGCCCCCGCGCCGATCTGACAGTCGGGACCGATGAAGGACTCCGGCCCGATGACCGCGCCCTCGCCGATGGTCACGCCGAGGGCGATCTTCGCCGACTCGTGGAGCTGAGCGTCCGCGCCGATCCTGACCTCGGCCAGCCGCAGCCGGTTGGCGAGCATGAAGTGGCAGGTGGTCATCACGCCGGCGCCGATCACCGCGCCTTTGCCGATGGTGAGGAGCGCGGGGTCGAGGAGCTGAGGATCGGAGGCGGTGCTGATCGCCATCGGGACCCGCGCCCCGAGCGCGCGGAGGGCCGCGGTGCGGAGGGCGGCGATGGAGAAATAGAGAGGCCGCCAGAGCGGGAGGTAGAGGATGCGCTGCAGGGCGAAGTGAAGAAACCAGGCGCGCGCCTTCGGGCTGGAGGGCATCTTGAAGGTGCCGGCCTCGACGCGCGGCAAGAAGAGGCGGACGAAGCGGACGACCACCGTCATGCCGAAGAGGACGAGGAGCCCGTAGGCGGGGAGCAGCCCGGCGTTGAGCCAGAAGGGCAGGTGGCGGCCGACGTAGTCGAAGAGCAGAGCGACCGCGCCCAGGGGCGTCCCCACGACGACCACGAAGAGCAGGACGAAGAGCAGGTCGAAAGAGGCGAGCAGGCCGGCGGTCGGTCGTCTCACAGGGCGAGGGTATGCCAGCGCCGCCGGCCCTGGTAGTTAGAGCCATGGTCATCCGCTCCGTGCTCATGGCGCTCGTGTTCCTGCACGGCGCCTTCGCGAGCGGCATGATCCCCGTCCTGAACGAGCAGATGGGGGATTCGGGCGCCCTACGCCTTCGCCCTCTATTTCTTCGGGATGGTGTTGGGCCAGCTCTCGATCTGGCGCTGGCCCGCGCTGTCGAAGCCCTGGGGGGCCCTGCCTGTCTACGAGCTCGCCTTCGCGGCGGCGCTGGTCTACATGGCGGCGCTCATGAGCGACGTGGGCTTTCTGACCGGTCGCTTCATGGAGGGCATCGCCTCGGGGCTCACCCTGCCGCTGCTCTTCGTCCACATCATCCGGCTCGAGAGCTGGGGCGCGGCCGAGAAGCGCGTCGCCTGGTTGAACTCGGTCTTCGCCGGCGGCTTCGTCAGCGGGCCGCTGGTGGTCGACGCCGTCGTGCCCCACGCGGGACCGGCCGGGGCGCTGCTGACCTTCGCGGGGCTCATCGCCGCGAGCGCGCTCGCGCTCTGGGCGCAGCCGAAGACCGCGCCCAGCGAATCGACCGAGGCCGACCGCGCGGCCCTCGCGGACGCGCCTCGGGGGCTGTTGCTCTTCTTCCCGCTCTTCGCGGCGAAGATGACCTACGGCTACATGCTCGCGTTCCTGAGCGCGCTCGCTCCGCGCTACTTCCCGTCGCTGTCGTACTTCACCATCTTGTTGATCCTCGCCGGCATCTTCATGGTCGGCCAGGTGCTGGGCGCGCTCCTCCTGCGGCGCTTCTCCCGGGTCGGTCTGAACGTGGTCGTGCCGTTGACGCTGACGCTGACCCTCGCCGTCTTCGCCGGCTTCGACGCGGGGGAGGCGATCTTCGCGGTGGCGGTGAGCCACGCCCTGCTCGCGTTCTACGGCTATCACAACTTCGCGGGCTTGCCGGAGAGCGCCCAGAAGTTCGCCCTCTTCAATCTGTCGAGCGATCCAGGCATGGTGATCGGCGCGCTCCTCGCCGCGGCGGGGACCACCGGCGGCTGGGCCATCGCGGGCATCGGCCTCGTGCCGGTGGTCTACTGGTTCGCGCTCGGGGGCCGAAAGAAAGAGCCGGAGACCGAAGAGCTTTGACCCCATCCTTCAGCCGGAGCTTGTTGAATCGCGCGGACGGCCCGCGTCTCGCGGTCGTCGAGGGAGAGCACGAGCTCACTTACTATGCGCTTCGCGCGCGTGTGCAGCGCCTCGTGGAGGCGATCCGCAGCGTGAAGGTGGTGCCGGGGGATCGGGCGGTGGTCTTCGCCGACCCGTCGGCCTTCGGCGTCGCAGCTTATCTGGCGGCGATGGAAGCGGAGTGTGTGGCGGTGCCGCTGTCGAGCTCTCATGAGGACGCCGCCCTCGAAGCGCGCATCGCGCTCGCTGCGCCGCGCTTCGCGCTGGTGCACGAAGATCTCGCGGCGCGTTTCGCGGGCATCGTCTGCTCGGGGAACGTCGAGCACGTGATCATCGGCCCCGAACCGCTCAGGAGCTCTCACGTCGCCGGTGGCTTCGGTCGGGATCACGACCCCGAGGATCTGCTCGGCATCGCGGCGCTCTTCTTCGCGGTTTCGCCGGCGGGCGCCCCACGCGCGGTGCGCATCGGCCACGACAACCTCGAAGCCAATACGCGGGCCGTCGTCGCGGCCCTCTCGCTCCGCGCGGGGGAGCGGACCTCGATGACGTTGCCCATCGACGATCCGGTCGGAGCGGCCCTGCTCCACACGCATCTGTGGGTGGGCGGGTCGCTTCACGGTACGGCGTCCCGTCCCGATGCGCTCATCGGTGCCCTCGAGGCCGCGCGCGCTACCGGCCTCTATGCTCGCCCGCAGGCACTCGAGGCGCTCATCGAGGAGACCGACTTCCGGGACCGCTCCTTCGAGCATCTCCGCTATGTCGCCGTGCCGGGGGGAGCCCGCGCTCCGCACATCCGGGAGTCGCTCCTCGCGCACGCCTCGCCCGAGCTCTTCACCCTCTATGCTCAGGCCGAGGCGACGGGGCTCGTCAGCGTCCATCCCGTGCACGCCCATCCCGACCGCGCCGACTCGATCGGCCGGGGTCTGTCGGACACCACCCTCGAGGTGATCGGCGAGGGCGGCGAGCCCCTCCCATCCGGCGAGGAGGGCGCGATCATCGTCCGCGGCCCCGGCGTGACCCGGGGCTATCTCGACGACTGGGAGGGCAACGCCGACCGCTTCCGGGACGGCGCCCTTCGCACGGGTGACACCGGCACGAAGGACGAGGACGGCTTCGTCTACCTTCGCCGCTGACGTCTACGTGCTCAGGAGCCCAGGTCCCACCAGGAAATCAGCCACCGCAGCGGCTTCTCCTCGTCACGGTCGACGCCGTCGGCGGCGGAGAGGCGCATCAGGAAGTCGAAGATGGCGCGCCGGGCCTCGGGCCGGGCGACGGTCTTGGCGTGTTCCTTGACCTCGTGTCGCGAGGTGAGGGTGCGCTTGGCTTCGTCGAAGACCTTGGCGAAGCGCTCCTCCCCGATCTCGGCGGCGAGCTCGTCCACGCGCTGGCGCTCCGCTTCGGTGTACTCGTGGTCCGCCTGGATCACCTCGCGCATCAGCCCCGCCAGGGCCACGAGCTCTTCGTCGTTCAGCTGCGACAGTCCCATGGGCGCGGATGGTAGCAGCCTCCTCCCGCGCCCGTGGCGGCTAGAGTAGCCGCCACCGATCGCCTGCCACCACGTCGATCATGTCATGGAAATGACTGGCGAAATCCTCGTTCGGGCGTTGGCGCAACCCTTGCTCTAGGAACGCGCAGGTTAGGGAGGAATCATCCAATGTCTTTTCGCACTCGCATCACCCTTCTCGCTGCACTGGCCCTCATGGGCGCCTGCGCAGTCCAAGGCCCCGGCGAGGACGCCCGGGATTCGGCGGGGATCGCCGCGGGCAAGGCGGACGGGCCGTACACGGAGTGCGAGCTCGGCGCCATCACCGACTTCGTGAACCAGGTCCCGGTCTCCACGCTGGAGGACGAGGGCCCGGCCCGCGCCGCCCTGCGTGACCAGGGCGTCTACGGGACCGCCGCCAAGTGCCTCGTCTGGTGGCGCATGGGGATGAACACCGACCAGGACTGTCCGGCCGGCGACCTGCCCGCAGGCTTCGAGCCCAGCTTCCGGCAGTTTCCGGATGCGCAGGCGATCGACGACGTGAAGTACGTTGGCCCGAGCACCTTCGAGGCGCTTCACGCGGCGTCCGAGTCGGCCTGTGACACCCCGACTGGCGATGGCGCAGACGTGGGTGTGATCTTCTCGCCCGCCACCGATTTCGCGCAGAGCCACGCGGCGCGGCTCGTCCAGCTCTTCAACACCGCGGAGCGCAGCGCCGACGTCTCGATCTACAGCTTCAGCCAGCCGGACATCAAGGCGGCGGTCCTGGCGAACGCCGACCGCATCCGCATCCGCGTCATGTACGACCGCGGACACCTGGGCGGTGGGCTCGAGACCGAGCTCGAGCGCGCCGGCATCGAGGTCCGCGACTCCGGTCAGATCAATCACCACAAGTTCGCCATCTTCGACGGCGTGCAGAACGAGGGTGACGACCCGGCGCAGACCATCATCTCCTCCGGCAGCGCGAACTGGTCGAGCGGCGCCGTGGACACCTACGACGAGTCGACCGTCATCATCGAGAACAGCCCGGAGATGGCGCTTCGCTTCCAGCGCGAGTTCAACTACCTCTGGGACAACTCGGGCGCGGTCGACACGGGCTACGACGACACCACCAACTACTTCCAGTCCGTGGAGATCACCGACGACATGATCGCGGCGGTGGACGACCCCACGGTGGACGCCATCTTCACCTCGCAGAACTTCAAGGTCACCTCGCGCGGTCTCACCGCCGACAAGAGCAACGGCTACCAGGTCGCTCAGCGCTGGATCGACATGATCAACAGCGCCGAGGAGAGCATCTGGATCTTCTCCGAGCGCCTGCGCTCGGTGCCCATCGCCAACGCCCTCATCGCCAAGGCAGCGGCCGACCCGGATATCGAGATCCGCGTCTACCAGGACAACCAGGAGTACGTGACGGCGTACAAGATGCAGCAGATGCTGAGCGACCTCGAGGAGTGCTACGCCGACGCGTCGACCGAGACGCAGCACATGAACTGTGAGACGGGGATGTACTACTCGGCCCAAGTCGCAGACGCCTTCTCGGACAACCCCAACCACGAGCTCCGCATCAAGTACTACAGCTACAACTGGCACTACAGCTTCCAGCAGATGCACCACAAGTCGATGATCATCGACGGCCGCTGGATCGTGACCGGCAGCTACAACCTCTCCTTCAACTCCGAGTTCAAGACCTTCGAGAACGTGATGATCTTCGACGGTCAGGCGCACACCCAGCTGCTCCAGGACTTCAAGGACAACTTCGAGTTCGCCTGGAACCGCGGCGTCGACGACTACGACGGAATGATGGAGCGCGTCCGCAACGGCGACAGCAACGTGCCCATCCGCATGATCGACAGCCTGGGCCTGGTGCCCATCTCCATGACCTGGCAGCAGGTCGACGACTACCGCAACGCGGTGCGCGACGCCTGCGGCTCGAGCGAGGTCTACCAGCTCGGCCAGACCAACGAGCGCGCCCCGACCTGCGAGCGGCAGTAGCCCGAGGCTCGTCGCGACACGAAAGAGGCCGGCCCCCAAAAGGGCCGGCCTTCTTCTTCTCTGCCGAGATGGGCTCTGGCTGTAGCCTAGCGACGACGCCGTCGCCGGCCTGCGAGCACGAGGCCGATGACGCCGAGACCGACGAGCGCAGCGAGCCCGCCGCCCTGGCCGCCGACCGCGCAGGACGCGCAACCCCCCTCACTGCTCGCGGCGGGCGGCGTATCGGAGGGGCCGCTGGGCGTGCTGCTCCCGCCGCCGCCGCCACCGCCGCCGCCGGGCGGACCAGGATCGCCAGGCAGGGGCGATTCGGCCCGACCCGCGACCACGCCGATCTCGGAGATGTTCTGGGTGACGAGGGGACCGATCGCCGTCACGGGCGGAAGGTCCGCCGGGCGGTTGGGCGCGCTCGGCTCCTGACCCGCTCCGTCTTGGCGGAGCAGCGGGTTGGGCGCACCCCACACCGGCATGGGCTGTCCGGGAGGGCCACCCCAACGGCCGCGGTTCGGGCTGTCGCACTCGATCGCGCCCTGCCATTTGTGGAGGATCGCGTAGCGCCCCTGGAAGTTGTTCATGGGGCCCGGCTGAGACCGCGCCTCCTCGAAGGCGCCTTGCTGGTTGGGGATACCCCGCCCGCCGATGATCGGTGGGGCCGCGCGGAAGACGAGGTCTTCGTCGAGGCCGTCGGGGCCGTAGCGGTAGTGGAGGCGCGTGAGCACGAAGCCGTAGGGCTCACCGGGGATCACGTCAGCGCCCAGGGTCGCGAGCTCGGCCGCGTCGAGGGCGGGCACCGGGCAGGGGTCGCAGCTGTTCGCGTCCCAGCTGTACTCGGTCACCACCGTGCGCGGCGTCTGGGCGACGGTCCGGCGGAAGAGCAGGTCGTAGAACTCGCCGAAGCTCCAGCGGGTGGCCTCCTCCACCACGATGTTCGTCGGGATCATCGCGTTTTCGTAGTTGGCCATCTCGTAGCGCTGCCCACGCGCGAGGATGTGTACCAGCAGGTCCTGCTGGCCCGCGCTGTTGAGGAGGCCGAGGCGCACGGGCAGCGAGAACTCCTGCGCGTCGTAGTGCACGCGCAGGGGCGACAGCACCGCGCGACCGTTTTCGAAGGTGACGCGCTCGACGTCCACCTTCGCCACGAAGAACTTCGTCCCCTGCTGCACGTACGGGCGCAGCACGGGCTCGGCGCCGGCGGGGATGTTGTAGTCCTCGCGGCGCAGCCAGGTGTCGAGGCCGTTCGAGTCCTGCGCGCTCAGGATCACGATGTCGTACTCGGCCACCGAGAACTGCGCTTCGATGGTCACGCCGAGGTCTGCGCCGCCGGCGGAGCCTTCCATTTCGTCCATCGCGCCAGTCGGTGCCGCTCGCATCATCATCTCCATGGGCGGCTGAACCATGCAGGGATCCTGCTCCCAGTACTCGACGAGGCGTGGCGCGGCGAGGGAGTCCACGCGATCGAAGATCTCGTGAGGCAGCGTCTTGACGTTGTCCTCCTGCAGAACGACCGGGACCGGCACCACCATCGCGAAGTCCTCTGGCGGACCCTGGTAGTTGTTCTGCATCGAGAGCACGGTGCGCTGGCCTTCGCGCATCATCACCACCATGGTGGCGTTCGAGTAGAGCGAGGCGTCAGCGCCGCTGACGTAGAAGCCGCAGAAGGCGCTGGCGGTGCTCGCGGTGACGAGCGTCGCGACGAGCGCGAAGATGGGCGCGAGTGTGCGCATCGAGTCCTCCCCTGTTGAGACGCGGCCGAGGCTCTCACGGCCGCCCGGCGCTGTCATCAGGACTCAGAAGGCCTTGTAGACCTTGGCCAGGCTCTCGCCGTGAACGGCGATCTCCCAGGCGCTGAACCACCCGAAGGGGGTGGTCTGAACGCGGTAGCCCGTCTTTTCGAGGCGCTCCGCGAGCCGTTCGAAGAAGGCGAGAGCGAAGGCGGGGTCCGCGTTCTCACCGCCCAGATGCGTGAAACTGTGGAGCACCACGTTCTTCAGCTCGCGCTTGTTCGCGATCCACTTGGTGTGCTTGAGCGTCTTGTTGAATACCGAGGCTTCGCGCTCCCAATCCTGGTCCTGTGCCTCGACGTGGAGAAAGAGCACCACCGCGTCCAGGGCCTCGCCGGCGCTCTCCGTTTCGCGCGCGCTCTCGAGGGTGCGGGAGAACGGCGTCCAGGCGAAGCGACTGGCCTGAAAGCTGAGCAGGCGCACGTACGCTCTCCCGTGTCAGCGCGTGATGCGCGCGAAGAGCCGCTCCAGCCGCTCGCGCTGGCCCGGTCCCTGGGGATCGGAGGCGATGGCGGCGGCCACGGCGTCCGCGGCCTCTGCGCCGTAGATGTCGGCGATGGCGTCAGCCGCGAAGTCGGCGACGTGACAATCCTCGAAGGTCAGCCACACCAGGTTCTCGAGCATCACCGAGTGGTTGCGGCTCTCGGGATCGACCGAGGCTGCGGAGTAGTAGCGCTCGATGGCGTCGGTGTACCAGCCCTTCTCCACGAAGGCGTCCCCCAACAGCAGGGCGGCCCGCGGATCGTCGGCGTGACGCGCGGCGTGATTGTAGAGCGGGCGCAGGTCGGAGCGGCTCATCTCTTCTCCGCGGACGATGCGCGCCGCGGCTTCGCGCAGCTCGAGGGGGAGCACGCCGCTCACCGGATCGACACCGGTGGGAGGCGGCGACTCTTGCTCCTGCTGCTGCTCCACGACGACGTCTCGTGCGGTCGGTGGCGTGACGACCTCTCCCGGCTCCGGAACTTCCATCCGTTCGAAGTTGCCGATCGCGATCGAGGGCGCCGGCGCGCTCGGGGCCGTCGCGCCGGCCGGCGCCACGGGCTCGGCCGCCACAGGCTCGGCCGCCTGGGTGACCGGCTCGGCCGCGACCAGGGGCGGCGCCTGGGGCTCCGAAGGTCCCGAGAGGGCGAAGGCCATCACGGCAGCGCCCGCGGCGACGAGCGTACCGCCCGCGATCCACGGCAGCTTGCGCCCGATGGGCCTGGCGACGATCGCGCTCTTGCGCTCGCGTCGCGGCGGCCTCGAAGAGAGGGCGCGTCGCGCGCTCAGGGCGTTTTCGACCTCGAGGGTCATCTCCTCGAGCGATGGGTATCGGTCGATCAGATTCGGCGCGAGCGCGCGGATCAGGAGCGGCTCGAGGTCTCTCGGCAGCAGCGGATTGCCCGCGAAGGCCGACACGATCGGCGGCGGCGGCGGGACCTCGTCGGTGATCATGCGATAGAGCAGGGCGCCCACCGAATAGAGGTCGGCGCGGCTGCTGGGCGGAGCGCCTTCCATCAGCTCGGGGGCGACGTAGGGGTCGCGCTCGGACGTCGCGTTCTTGCCGCCGCCGAGCTCGCGCACCACGCCGGTGAGCCCGAGGCCGTAGATCACCGCGCGCTCTTCGCCGTAGCTGTCGCGTACCAGGACCACGTCTTCGGGGGTCAGGGCGCCGTGGGCGAAGCCGCGGCTGTTCGCGTAGGCGAGGGTCTCGAGGATCTCGAGGGTGATGGCGAGGGCACGCTCGCGCCCCACGGGCCCCTGCTGCAGCTGCTCGCTCAGGGTGCGTCCGTGAAGGGGCGGATGCTCGACGAAGGGGATGCCGTGGCGTGTGCCGTGGCGTCGCACCGCGGCGGCGCCGGGGTGCTCGAGGGTGCGCAGCTCGCGCAGGCGCGCGTCCACCGTGGCCTGCATCTGGACATCGCCCTCGCAGTCGATGGGCAGGAGCAGGACCGTGGCGCGCTGGCCATCGGTCTCGGTCTCGACGCGCATGTAGCTTCGGCTCTTGCCGAGATCGCGGCGCACGTCGTAGCTGCCCGAGAGCAGCTCGCTCACCACGCTCAGATGTGACGGCGAGCGTTCATCGTTCGGTCGAATCGGGTCCATTCGCCCTACCTCCCCGGCGAA
Source organism: uncultured delta proteobacterium (assembly GCA_963727445.1). GTDB lineage: Bacteria > Myxococcota_A > Polyangia > Polyangiales > B10-G4 > B10-G4. The sequence continues at coordinate 354,030 of CAVSGI010000027.1, read as the reverse complement.
GACGGCGACGAACCATACGCCTATCCGTCGTGGATGCGAGGCGATCCCGAACGTTAAGACACTTAGGGCGAGAATCTTTGAGACTTTCTGCCAGCGTTTCCAATGGCGTCGATTCTTTCCAGCGCTCGAGCGATCGGATGGGGGAGGCCGGGGTGTAAGCCCATGCGCTCGGGGGCGTTGTCCCCTCGAAATGGTTGGTCGGTTCGAGTCGGACAGCGACGAGGCGCTGATGAACGCGTACCTCGCGGGCGATCAGCAGGCCTTTCGGCGGCTCTTCGCGCGCTATCGCGGCCCGCTTCACCGGCTCATGAAGAGGGCGGTGCGAGATCACTTCGACGCCGAGGAGTTGGTGCAGCAGACCTTTCTCCAGCTCCACCGCGCGCGGCACGACTTCCGCGTCGGCGAAAAGGTGCGCCCCTGGCTCTACACCATCGCGATCAACGTTCGGCACCAATACGTGCGTCGCGTGGTGCGTCGTCGACGCAAGGTCGCGGCGCTGCGCGTCGAGCACGCGGGGCGTGTCGAGACGCCGCCGGATCACATCGTCCTGCGCACCGTGCGCCTCGCGGTGGCGGGGCTACCCGCAACGCAGCGCCGCGTGGTCGAGCTCCACTGGTTCGTCGGCCTCAGCTTCGTCGAGATCGCGGCGCATGTCGGCTCGACCCCGGTGGCGGTGCGCATCCGTGCGCATCGCGGCTACCAGAAGCTCCGGGACCTGCTCCGCTGATCAGGCGGTGCCCGCGCGGCGCCTCGCGCGCCAGAGGAAGAGCAGCACGAAGCCTGCGCCCACCAGAATGAGCTGCACGGCGTGGGAGAGGAGCGCGATGCTCATGGCGCGTGCGACCGTGGTGTCCAGAACCTCGGCGGCCGCGGCGAAGACGGCCTCGGCGGAGCCGACCTGACCCGGGACGAAGACGCCCACCGCGGCGGCGACCAGGTTGGTGCCCTGCACCGCGAGGGCCTCGAGGACGCCGATGTCGAGGCCGACGGCGAAGGCGATCACGGCGTACTCGATCGTCTGCACCGTGCGCCCCGCGAACATCGCGAGGATGGGCTTGGGTGCCACCATCGGCGTCTCGCGCGAGGCGTGATGGAAACGCTCGATGCGCCGCCAGAGCCGGGGAAGGTGTCGCTCGATGCGCCGCGCCACCCTCGGGCTCGTCGCCGCGAAACGCATCCCGACGCCGCTCATCACGAGGACGAAGGTGTGGGCGAGGAGGCCCGCGACGAGGAGCGTGGGCTCGGGAGACGCGAAGGCGCCGACGAGGCAGAGCACGGTGAAGAGGCCCGAGCTGATGAGGACGTTCGCCTGGTTCGTGTAGCCCATGGCTGCGGCCGGTGCGCCGCCGAGGTGCGGCGCGAGGAGCACCGCCTTCATCGCCTCCGACGCAGAGCGTCCCGCGGGGATCACGTTCATGACTGCGTGGGCGACGAGCTGCGCCCCGTAGAGCACCCGGAAGCCGACGCGATCCGCGCGACTCCCGAGCACCTGGCGGGTGGCGAGGGCGTCGAATCCGATGCGGACCATTTCGAGCGCGGCGATCGAGGGCACCCAGGGCAGGGCGGGGGCGAGCACCTCCATGAGCGCGTCGAATCCGACCTCGCGCACCAGCACGACCAGGAGAGAGACCCCCAGCACGCCCACCAGCCAGCGAAAGGCCGTGGCCACGAGGGGTTTGCGCTTTGGGGGCGCCTCGGCCGGGGGGCTGTCTGTCACGTCGAGGCGCTACTTCTTCAGCCCGGCGCGGACCTTCGCGGCGAGCTCGAGGTCCGCCACCGTTTGCGCGGCGCTCATGGTGGCCACGCCGCCCGAGACGATGAACGCCATGAACTGCGCCCCGTCGGCGTCGATGGGCTCGACCCGATCCTGGTGCACGATGAGCATGTTGCCCGCGAAGTTGTACGACTGGGGGAGGTAGACGGCGACGTGGTGGCGGAGCTTCGGATTGTCGAAGTGGCTGCAGGTGACGAAGCCGAACATGCGGAGCCCCGAGCCTGGCAGAAGCTCCACCATCACCGGTTTGTCGAAGCTCTTCTTGTCGCCGACGAATGCGCCCATCAGGTCCTTGACCGAGTGGTAGACGAGCTTCACGACGGGTAGCCGGTCGATGAGGCGCTCGAGCACGTCCACGGAGCGTCGGCCGATCGCGTTCGAGGCCAAGAGGCCGATGAAGGTGATCACCACCATCACCACGCCGAGGCCCAGGCCCGGGATGGGGATGCCCAGCACCCCATCCACGACGGTGACGACGAGATAGATGATGTAAACGGTCGCGACGAGGGGGACCACGATCAACAGACCTTTGAAGAAGCTGGTCGCGAGTGTGTTCATTCACACAGCTTCCTACAGGGCTGTCCTTTCCTGACAGCCCTTTGTCGGTGACGCGGAGAGCGCCGCCGGCCGCCGTCGGGTCATCGTCACCACAGCCCCGCGTCTCTTTGAACACGCCCTCGCCGACAAATTGTCGGAACTTGGGCGCTGTTCGCGCGTCCCAAAGGCTGGCACCGGGATTGCGTCGAAGGTGCCTCGGGATGGGAGAGCGAGCAGCCGAGAGCGCCCCTCGAGGGCAGGTGGAGCGGGTCGTCGCCCTCGCTCGGCGACGCCTCGCCCGCATCAGCGGACGCCGACTGCTGAGGCGCAGAGGGGCCTTCGTCCTCGGCGCTGCGCTCCTCGTCGCCGCGCTCCGCCCGCTGCTCTGGCCGCTGTCGGACGAGGCCATGCTCTGGGAGGGCCTCGCTCGCTCCGCCGCGTTCTTCCTCTCCGTCCTCGCCCTCGGCGCCCTCGCCCTCGTGGTGGTGGGACGTCGCCGCGGGCCGAAGCCGCTCGCGGCGGCCCGGGCGCTCGACGAGGCGGGCGGTCATCCGGAGGTGGTGGCGAGCGGTTGGGCCTTCGCGGAGGGCGATCACGACGGGCCGCTCGTCGGCTTGGCGCGCGCCCGCGCGGAGGAAGCGGCAGCGGCCATCGACGTGGCGCGGGCCTTCCCGCTCCCGTCGCTGATGCCCGGCCGGCGAAAGGTCGCCCTCTTCGCGCCCGCGATCCTCCTCGGCCTGGCCATCGGCGCCTACGACCCGGTGCGGGTGGCAGCGCTCCTCGACCCGCCCACCAGTCTCGAGACGCGAAGCGCCCAGGTGCTCGAGGCCGCCGCGACGCGCTTCGCGCGCGAGGCCGCGGCCGACGCCGAGCGTGAGACCGAGCGCGAGCGCGAGGCGGGGCCGCGACGCGGCCGCGCGTCGTCGGAAGAGCGCGACTCGATGCGCGAGATGGCCGAGCGCGCCCGCCGCGCCGCGGACGCGGCGCGTCGCGGCGACCGGCAGCGCGCCCTGTCCGAGCTCGGTGAGGTGGGGCGCGCCGGGCGCGAGCGGAGCGCGCGAGAGCGTGCGCTCTCGCGGACCCTGTCGCGGCTCTCGCAGTCGCTCGAGGAGCGGAGCGGGGCGGGGAGCGCGCGTCGAGCTTCGAGCGGCGACGCATCGGAATCACTCAGGTTGCTCGCGCGACAAACGCGCGAGCCCTCGCAGGCAGAGGCGGCCGAGGAGGAGCGGCAGCGCACCCTCGAGCGCCTGTCGCGGGCGGCCGAGGCCATGCGCCAGGAGGCGGAGCAGAATGGGAGCGACGAGGCCAGCCGCGCGGCGGAGGCGCTGCGGCGCGCGGCCGAAGAGCTCTCGCGCGGCGACCGCCGCGCGGCCGCCGAGGCGCTCGAGCGGGCTGCAGAGCAGGCGCAGCAGATGGAGCGCGCGCGCGAGGCCGCGGGGCGGCAGGCCGAGGCCCTCGCCCGCTTGATGGAAGCCACGGGCCTCCTCGAGCGCGCCGTCCAGCTCGCCATGGCGGGGCGCGAGGGCGAAGGGGAAGGCCAGCGCGGGATGGCGATGGGCCAGGGCGACGGCGACGGGGAGGGCGAAGGCGCCGCGCAGGGCGGCGCCTCCGCGGACGAGATGGCGGCGCTGAGGCGTGCGCTCGCGGAGCGCCTCGCCGCGATGGGCGAGGGGCGCGACGGCCGGCCCGCACCCGGCCCGGGCGGTCACGTGCCGGACCGCGGCGGCGACGGGCGCGAAGGGCTCGACGTCGACCATTCGGCTCGTGCGCGCTCTCGGGTGGGGGAGGGCGAGCGCGCGACCCAGGCGGTGCGCGGTCTCGGCCAGAACGGTGAGCCGACCCACGCCTATCGCGAGGTCTTCCCGAGCTATGGCGCCATCGCGGAGGAAGCGATGACGGACGAGTCGATCCCGCCGCTCCGGCGGCAAGCGGTGCGGCGGTACTTCGAAGGAATTCGCCCCGGCGCAGGCGAACCAACGCCCGCGGGCGAAGCGCAGGAAGGAAACGAAGGATGAAGGCGGAGCTCAAGGTAGTCGCGGAGGAGGCGGAGAGTCGCGAGGCGGGACCGGAGGAGTCCGGGCCCCACGTCGCCCCGACCCTGGCCGCGGAGGAATCACTCGAGCGGGGCCAGGCGCTGGCTGCGCGTCTGGTGGAATCGATCCGCGAGGTGATCATCGGCCAGGACGAGACGGTGCAAGCCGTGGTGATGGCGCTCCTCGCGGGCGGTCACGTTCTGCTCGAGGGCGCGCCGGGGCTCGGCAAGACGCATCTCGTCCGGACGCTCTCGACCCTGGTGGACGGGCACTTCGCCCGGATCCAGTTCACGCCCGACCTGATGCCGAGCGACGTGGTGGGCACCTCGCTGGTGATCACCACCGAGCGCGGCGGCAAGGACCTCCAGTATCGGCCAGGTCCCATCTTCGCGAACCTGGTGCTCGCCGACGAGATTAACCGGGCGACGCCGAAGACCCAGAGCGCGCTCCTCGAGGCGATGGCCGAGCGCACGGTGACCGTCGAGGGGACGCCGCGTCCCCTGCCCGCGCCCTTCTTCGTCCTCGCCACCGAGAACCCGATCGAGATGGAGGGCGTCTTCCCGCTGCCCGAGGCTCAGCTCGACCGCTTCCTGGTGAAGCTCGTCTTGAAGATGCCGAGCCTCGAAGCGCTCACCGCCATCGGCGCGCGCCCCTCCGAGCCGGCTCCGCCCGCGCCCATCACCGACCCGGCCGAGCTCCTCGAGGTGCAGGCGCTCGCGCGCACCATCCCGGCGGCGGCCCACGTGGAGCGCCACGCAGCGCGCCTGGTCCTCGCGACCCACGAGCCCCGCGAGGTGCGCTACGGCGCGGGTCCCCGCGCAGCGCAAGCGCTCATGGCGTGCGCCCGCGTGCGCTGTCTGATGGCGGGGCGCGCGGCCGTGGCCGTGGACGACATCCTGCACGTCGCCCCTTCCGTGCTGCGCCATCGCATCGTCCTCGGCTTCGAAGCCGAAGCGCAGGGGCTCGACGCTGACCACTTCGTTCAGCGGGCCATCGAGGGGACCCCGGTCGAGTGATCGCCGAAGGGGCCATCCCCGAGGGCGCATCCGCGCTCTCGGAAGCGCCGGCGCCCGACGCCTCGCTCCTGGATCCGGAGATGGCCGCGCGCCTCGCGCGGCTCGCGCTCGTGGCGCGGCGCATCCCCGAGGCGCGGCGAAAGGGCCGCCGGCGCACGCGGCGCATCGGCAGCGGCACCGACGCCATCGACACCCGCCCCTACGCGCTCGGCGACGATCCGCGGCGCATCGCCTGGCCCGCCTTCGCGCGCCTCGAGCGCTTGTTGACCCGGGTGGTCGCCGACGAGGCGCCGCTCCGATTGGTGTTGATCGTCGACCAGAGCGCCTCGATGGGCTTCGGCGCGCCGACCAAGCTGCGCCAGGCCTGCCGCATCGCCGCCGGGCTCGCGGCGGTCGCGCTCTCGGGCGAGGACCGGGTGGCGGCGGTGGCGGTGGACGAGGCGCCGGGGGCGGCGCTCACCGCGACCAGCGGCAGAAAGGGGCTCGCGCGTCTGTTGCGCGTGCTCGATGGGCTCGAGCCCCGCGGCAAGACGAACCTCGCCCGCGCCGCGGGAGCCGCCGGCGCGGTCGCGCGGGGCCGAGGCCTCTGCATCGTGCTCAGCGACTGCTTCGATCCCGAGGGCGTCACCACGACCCTCCGCTCCCTCTCCGCTCGCGGTCACGAGGTGGCGCTGGTGGAGGTCCTCGATCCCTTCGAGATCGATCCCCCCATCTCTTCGGGCGCCGAGCTCGAGGACGAGGAGACGGGGGAGATTGTCGAGCTGCCCGCGGGCGGCGCCCGCGAGGCGTACCTGGCCGCCCTCGAAGCGCATCGCGCCGAGATCGATCAGGCGCTCCTCGAGCTCGACGCCCCGGTGCTGCGCGCCACCACCGAAGAGCCCTTCGACTCGGTGGTCGGAAAGGCCCTCGCCAGCGCGTTCCTCGCTCGGAGCGCGCGATGAGCTTCGCCGCGCCCTTCTTCCTCTTCGCGCTCCTCCTGGGGCTGCCGGTGCTGATCGCCTTTCTGGTCCGGACGCGGAAGAAGAGCGTCACCGTGCCCTCCACGCACCTGTGGCGGCGCGTCGCCATCAGTCGCGTGCGCAATCGCCGCCTTCGCTTCTTCACGCGCCTCGTGGCCCTGCTCGCGTGTATCGGCGCGGTGTCGCTCCTCGCCATCGCCGCCGCGCGTCCCCTCGGTCGCTCCACCGGCACGACGGTGGCGCTGGTGATTGACGTCTCCTCCTCCATGGAGGGCGAGCCGCTCGCGGAGGCGCGGCGCATCGCCGAGCGCTACCTCGACTCCCGGGGCGCCACCGACCGCTACGCGATCATCGCGGCCGGCCCCGCGGTGGAGCATCTCGTCGGGCCGACCGATGACGCCGAGCTCCTCGCCGCATCGCTGGACGCCCTCGACCTGCGGCGCGGCGAAGCGGACCTGGGCGCGGCCATCGACCTCGGCGCAGAGCTGGTGCGCGGTTGGTCGGGGGCGCGCGTGGTGGTGGTGACCGACGGTGGGCAGAACGGCGGCGATCCACCGCGCCACGCGCAGGGGATTCCGCTGGTCCGCCACCAGGTGGGTGAGGCCCGGCACAACCTCGGCATCACCGCCCTCGCGTCCCGTCCTCCGGTCGACGCCATGGACGCGGCGGAGCGGGAGGTGATGGTGGCGGTGGCGTCGAGCGGCAGCGAGGCGCGGGTCGGCGAGGTGGTGATCGCCGCGGGCGACGTGGTGCTCGCGCGCTCGCGTGTGGAGGTGCCCCCAGCAGAAGAGGGGGAGGTCGCTATCCGCGTTCATCTGAGCGGCGGCGAGCTCGTCGCCACCGTCTCGCCCCTCGACGGGTTGCCCGACGCCCTCGAGAGCGACGACCGCGCGGTGCTCGACGCGCCCACCCTCACGCCACCTCGCGTGCTGCTCGTCGGCGGCGCGGAGGAGGGCGCCGCCCGCTTCTTCGCGCGCCGCGCCCTCGAGGCGGCGGGCGTCTCCGAGATCACGGAGGCGAGCCCGGAAGAGGCGCACGCCCAGGCGGGCGCGCACGACCTGGCGGTGGTGCTCGGGGAGGGCCCGGTGCGCCATCTGAATGCGCCGACGCTCTACGTGGGGACCGCGACGGGCGCGCTTCCCGTGGATGCGCCACGCCCACTCGAGGGCGAGGACACGGCGCTCCGCTCGGTGGACGAGCGCGCGGCACTTCTGCGCGGGGTCGCCCTCGACGGCCTCAGCATCACGCGGGCCTTCGCCATCGATCCGCCGGGACAGGCGCGCGGTCTGGTCGAGCTCGACGGCGGGACGGTGATGGCATCCGGTGGTGCGGGCCGACAGCGCTGGGTCTACGTCGGCATCGATCCGGTGGGCAGCGACATGGTGCTCAGGGTGGCCTTTCCGGTCCTCCTCGCGAACTCTGTCACGTTCCTCCGGGGCGCGGACGCGATGGCGGTGGCGGAGACGACGCCTCACGACGAGGTCACCCTCGCCGAAGGACCCCTGGTGGCGGCGGTCACGGACGTGGACGCTCCCGGGATTGGCATCCCCGCCTCGCCGCCCGTCTGGCTCGCGGCTTTCGCGTCGCTGCTGCTGCTGGTCGAGCTCGTGGCGTGGCGAAAGGGGTGGGCATGAGCGAGGCGCCGAAGAAGCGGGCGGAGGGCGGCGCGCGCCGAGCGGCCACCGTGCTTCGCCTCCTGGCCGTCCTGTTGGTCCTCGCGTCTCCGCTCCTGCCGGCGATTGAGGCGCCGAGCGACGCGACGTCGGTGGTCTATGTCGTCGACCAGTCGCCGAGCATCGGTGCGCTCGATCTGGTGAAGGCGGAGGTGCACGTCCGCGAGGCCTTCCTGGCGTCGGCCGACCAGCCGAACGTCGCGACAGGGCTGGTGGTGGCCGGGAGGCGACCCGACGTTCGCGTCCCGGTCGGCGGCGCGCTCCCGAACGAGACCCTCTTCGAAAACGATGCGCACCAGGGCACGGATCTCGCTGCGGCGGTGCGGCTCGCGGCCGCCTCGCTGCCGGATGCCGGCTCGCGACGCATCGTCCTGATGACGGACGGGCGCGACACCCGCGGAGACGTCCTCGAAGAGGTGGAGCGGCAGCGCGCCCTGGGCATCACGGTGGACGTGGTGCCGATGGGGGCCGAGGTGCCGGCCCATCTGACCCTCGGGAGCGTGCGTGCGGTGCAGGAGCGCGTGGTCGAGGGTGAGCCGGTGGAGGTGATCGCCGAGCTCTCCGGTCCGCCGGGGACCTCGGGCCTGCTCTCGTGGACAGCCGACGGCCACGCCAGTCAGACGGAGTGGATCACCGTCGGCGACGACGGCCGGGCCGAGGCGCGCTACCTCTCGCCCGACGCCGGATTCCGGCGTGCACGTCGTGGAGGCGCGACTCGACGCGCAGGACACGGGGAAGTCGACGCCTCTCGGGACGATGTCCGGCGGCGCGGTGACGCTGGTGAGCGGCAATCCGCGCGCCCTGGTCCTGACCCTCGCCGGGGAGCGGCCGGGCTTGCTCGTCGACGCCCTCGAGCAGTCGGACGTGTCGGTGGAGGTCGAGGCCCTCGACGAGACGGAGATCAATGCCGCGCGCCTGAGCGCCTACGAACTGGTCGTCCTCGCGGACGTCCCGGTGGCACGAGAGGGTGAGGTCACGCTCCTTTCGGGCGTCACCACCGCGGGTCAGCGCGAGCTCCTCAGCTACGTGCGCGAACGGGGCGGCGGCTTGATCGTGACCGGCGGCGCCTTCGGCTTCAGCCCCGAGTACGCGGGGACGCCGCTGTCGCGGATGCTGCCGGTGGAGGTCGAAGACGCCGGCGACGTCGAGGATCCGAACGTGGCCCTCGCGATCATGCTCGACCGCTCGGGCTCGATGGGCGCGATGGTCGGCAGCCACACCAAGCTCCAGCTCGCCATCGAAGCGGCACTCGCCTCGGCGTCGACCCTGAGGCCGACCGATTGCGTCGGCATCGCCAGCGTGGACGTGGTCACCAACTGGCACGCCCCGCTCTCACCCGCGGCCGATCTGCTGGCGAGCCGGGAGCGCATTCGCTCGATGTCGCTCGGCGGCGGCGGGATCTACGTCTACACGGCCCTCGTGGATGCTTACGAGACGCTCACCAGCGCCCCCGAGCCCATCCGCCACGTCATCCTCTTCAGCGACACCGCGGACTCGGAGGAGCAGTGGGGCGGCTGTCCCTTCCCGCCGTGCCCCGCAGGCGCCGAGTCGGCGGTGTCTCTCGCGCAGACCGCGCAGATGGCGGGGATCACCACCAGCGTGGTGGGTATCGGCGGCAGCGAGGACTCGGACGTGGGCTTCTTGCGGGACCTCGCCTTCGCCGGGGGAGGGCGCTTCTATCTGACGAGCCGGGGGACGGAGCTGCGCCGCATCTTCGTCGCCGAGACGCGCGCCACCGCGCGCAGCAATCATCGCGAACAGAGCACACAGGTTCATCTCGGCGATCCGCATCCCGCGCTCGTCGGGATCGACTTCTCGAACGCGCCCGAGATCCTCGGCTACGCCGAGACGAACCGTCGCCCGACGGCAGACACGGCGCTGGTGGCGCCCGACGGACGGCCGCTCCTCGCCAGCTGGCGCTACGGCCTCGGCACGGTGGTGGCGCTCACCACCGACGCGGGCGGGCGCTGGAGCGAGAGCTGGGGTGCGTGGCCGGGCGGCGGTCAGCTCTTTCGTCAGCTCGGGCGCTACGCGATGCGGCGGCGCGCGCCCGCGTTCGCCGATGCGCGACTCGACGTCCGCGAAGGGAGCCTCGAGCTGACGGTGGAGATGCCCGAAGACGCGCGGAGCGTGCCCGATACCGTCGACGTCTTCACCCTCGACGAGACCGGACACGAAAAGCCGATCCAGATGTCGCTCGTGCGCATCGCGCCCGGTCTCTATCGGGGGCGCGCGCGCGCCGATGCGCCCTACGCCCTCGCGCGCGTGCGTGACGATCACGGACAGCTCCTGGCGGAAGCGGTCGGCTTCGACGACTCGGCTTCGGAGATGGATGCGCTGGGACCGGACGACCTCCGCCTCTCCGCCATCGCGGCCGCAGGCGGCGGCGCGGTGGATCCTGCGCCCGCGGACGTGCTTCGGGGCACCGCGACGCGTCTGCCAGCGATGATGGCGCTCTGGCCCTTCGCGCTGCTGCTGGCGGCGCTGCTGGTGGTCGTCGATCTCTGGCTCCGGCGCTTCGGCCGGGGGCCGCGGCGTCACCTGCGCGACTTGGTCGTCGCGCGCGGGACGCCGCTGCGCTCGGTCGGGCCCGCCTCCGCCGAGTGAGCGCGACGGCGCCTTTTCCGGCGACAAATGGAGCGGCCGGTATGTGATACTCCTCGGCCGTGACGGCCCCGGCCAAGACTCCTCTGCCCGCGCAGTCCGGGCCCAAGAGCGGCTTTCCGCTCCGGCCCACGCTGGTCACGGTCGTCGTCTTCCTGATCTTCTTCGGCTCGGGCGCGGTGGGCATACTCGCCTATCGGAGCTCGAGCGAATCCATCGCCACGCTGTGGAACGAGCTCAGCGCGGAGCTCGCGCATCGGACGACCCAGCGCACCATCCGCTACCTCGAGCCAGCTGAGCCCTACATGGAGCTCACGCGCCGCCTCGCCGGCCAATGGCGACTCGACACCTCCGATTCGGAAGCGCTCCTCGACTACTTCTACGCGGCGATGGAGGCGAACCCGCAGTTCACCTGGGTGAGCCACGCCTCCCCTGGCGGGCGCTACATCGCCGTCCATCGGACGCCCGAGGGCGAGCTCGTCGGCCACGACCGCGAGCAGATGGCGGATGGCACGACCGCGATGCGCGAGCTGAGCCGCAACGGCAGCGTGTGGACCCTCGCTGACGAGGAGACGGGCAGCTACGACCCGCGCGAGCGTCCGTGGTTTCAGGCCGCGATCGAGAAGGGCGAGGGCACCTGGGTCGAGCCCTTCCTCTTCGCCACCATCAACGCGCCCGGCTTCATGTACGTCGCTCCCGATGGGGACGGCGGCGTCTGGGCGGTCGAGTACGAGATGAGCGCGCTCAGCGAGTTCCTGAGCACGGTGAAGGTGGGCGAGCACGGCAAGGTCTACGTGGTGTCGATGGACGGCCACGTGGTCGGCCACCCCGAGGGGATGACCACCGCCGAGGCGGACGGAGAGAAGACCGTCGCCATGGCCGACGACCACGAGGATCCGATGCTCGCCAGCGCGTGGGGCGGGCTTCGCCAGCACGAGGAGCGGCCGGCCAGCTTTCAGACCGGCGCCAATCTGGTGATGGTGGACGCCTTCCCCGAAGACAGCGGGATCCCCTGGCAGACGGTGATCGTCGTTCCGGAGAGCGACTTCTTCGGCGCGCTGCGGGATCAGGCCAAGCGGGCCGCGATCGTGGCCTCGGTGGCGGCGCTGCTCTCGGTGATCCTCGGCATCTTCTTCGCCAACCGCGTGTCGGGCTCTCTGCGGATCATCGCCGACGAGCTCGGGCGGATCGGGCGCTTCGAGCTGGGAGACGCCAAGCTGCCGCGGAGCTCGTTGGTGCGCGAGGTCAACGACATGGCCGAAGCGACGGACGCGATGAAATCGAGCTTGAAGAGCTTCGGTCGCTACGTGCCCAAAGACCTGGTGTCGGAGATGCTACGCACCGGCACCGAGGCGGTGCTCGGCGGCGAGAAGAAAGAGCTGACCATGCTCTTCAGCGACATCGCCGGCTTCACGTCGGTCGCAGAGTCGATGGAGCCCGACGAGCTGGTCGAGCTCCTGGCCGACTACCTCGAAGCGATGAGCGGGTGCATCAAGGACCACGACGGCACGGTCGACAAGTTCATCGGCGACGCGATCATGGCCTTCTGGGGCGCGCCCCGAGATCTCGAGGACCACGCCGCTCGCGCCTGCCGCGCCGCGCTCTCGATGCGGGCCACCCTCACCCGGCTCCAGAAGGAGTGGGAGGAGGTGGGGCGGCCGCACTTCGAGACGCGCATCGGCCTCAACACCGGTGACACCGTGGTGGGCAACATCGGCGCGTCGGAGCGGCTGAACTACACGGTGATGGGCGACGCGGTGAACCTCGCGAGCCGCCTCGAGAACCTGAACAAGGCTTACGGCACCCGCATCCTCTGCGGCGACGAGACCAAGAAGGCGGCGGGCGACGGCTTCGTCTTCCGCGCCGTCGACTGGGTGGCGGTGAAGGGAAAGAAGCGGGGCATCCTGATCCACGAGCTCATCGGCGAGGTGGACGAGGTGCTGGAGTCCGAGAAGGACGCGGTCGACGCATATCGACAGGCCCTCGACCTCTACCGCGCGCGGAAGTTCGCCGAGGCCGCCGAGGCCTTCGACGCGGCCGCCGAGGCGTTCGGCGGTGAAGACGGACCGAGCCGGACCATGGCGGAGCGCGCACGGACATACGCCGAAGCGCCGCCCCCCGACGACTGGGACGGCACCCACGTGATGACGAGCAAGTGAGCGGCTACTCGCCGCCGACAGGCTCGTCGATGGGTCCGTAGACGAAGCGCCACGCTGCGCGGCCGCGCGTGCCGAGGTCGTCGACGATCATGTAGAGGGACGGGACCAGCAGCAGGATGATGAAGGTCCCGAAGAGCACGCCGAAGCCGAGGCTGAGGGCCATCGGGATCAGGAAGCGCGCCTGCATCGAGGTCTCCATGATCATCGGTGCCAGGCCGAAGAAGGTCGTGAGCGAGGTCAGGATGATCGGCCGGAAGCGACGCTGGCCGGCGCTGATGATGGCCTCGAAGAAGTCCTGGCCCTCGGCGCGATAGCGGTTGGCGGCGTCGACCAGGATCAGCGAGTCGTTCACCACGACACCGGATAGAGCGACGATGCCCATCATCGACATCAGCGACAGATCGAAGCCCATCAGGATGTGCCCGAGGACGGCGCCGATCATCCCGAAGGGGATGGCGCTCATGACGATGATCGGCTGGACGTAGCTCTTGAAGGCGATGGCGAGGAGGCCGAACATCCCGAGGAGGGCGAGGATCATGCCGCGCCCGAGCGCGCCGAGGGCCTCGGCGCGGTTCTTCTCGTCGCCGGTGAGCCGGTAGCGGAGCCCGGGGAAGTCGGCGAGGAGCCCGGGCATGTTGTCGCGCTCGATGGCGGCCACCACCTCGGAGGCGTTCGTGCCGTCCTCGACGTCGGCGGTGACGCGGACGATGCGGCGTTGGTCGACGCGGGAGATTCTGCGTGTAGGCCCGGCCGCGCTCGATGATCGCCGCCTGGCCGAGTGGGATCTCGCCGCCCCGGGGCGTCGAGAGGATCAGCCGCTCGATGTCGTACATCGACTGTCGCTCCTCGAGGGGCCGCCGCACGTAGGTGCGCACCTCGTCGCGACCGCGCTGCTGGCGCACGGCCTCGGCGCCGAAGAAGGCGTTGCGCACCTGGCGGGCGACGTCGGTTTCGGTGAGGCCCATGGCGCGCGCCTCGGGGGTCAGCGTGAAATCGAGCTGCTCCTTGCCGAGGGCGAAGCCGTCGTCGATGTCCTTCGCGCCGCCGTAGGTGCCGACGATCTCGGCCAGGCGCTCGGCGGCCGTCTCCAGCGTCTCCATGTCCGGGTGGCTGAGCTCGATGTCGACCGGGCTTCCGTCGGCTGGGCCGCTCGAGAAGTTGAAGGTGAGGGTCTCGGCGCCAGCGATGTCGCCGACCCTCTCGCGCCACACGCGGGTCAGGTCGGCCGCCGTGAAGTCGCGATCCGACATGGGCACCAGATACACCGAGACCTCGGCCATGTGACTGGCGCTTCCGCCGCGGTTGCCGCCGGGACCGCGGTTGCCGCTGTGTGCGCCGGCGTAGGCGAAGACGCCGCGCACCGGCTCGTCGGGATCGCCGAAGGTGGCGAGGGCCTCGCCGAGCGCGTCTTCGAGCTTCTGGCGTGCGATGCGCGTCTGCTCGATGGAGGTGCCGAAGGGCATCTCGAGCTGCGCCTTGATCTCGTCGCGCTCGATCTTCGGCATGAAGGTGAAGCCGATGCGCCCACCCGCCACCAGGCCCATGGTCGCGATGAGCATGGACATGCAGATGGCGGCGGTCAGGTAGCGATTGTTCACCGCCCAGCGGACGGTGGGCACGTAGGTGCGATCGATCAGCCACTCGATCATGCGGCTGATGCGCTGCTGCTGTTTGTGGATGAAGCCGAAGAGCCCGCGCTCGGAATTGCTCGAGTGCGCGAGGTGGGCAGGCAGGACGACGAGAGACTCGACGAGCGAGATCAACAAGACGGTGATCACGATCATCGGGATCACCTTGAAGAACTTGCCCATCACGCCTGGTACGAAGAGCAGCGGTGCGAAGGCCATGCAGGTGGTGGCGATGGCGAAGACGACCGGGCCCGCGACCTCGCGGACGCCGGCGATAGCCGCGTCGAGGCGGCCCATGCCCTCCTGGCGGTGTTTGTAGACCGCCTCGCCCACGACGATGGCGTCATCGACGACCATGCCCAGCGTCACGATGAACGCGAAGAGCGAGATCATGTTCACCGACACGTCCATCGTCGGCATGAAGAAGAGGGAGCCGATGAAGGAGATCGGGATCCCCATGGTGACCCAGAAGGCGAGGCGGATCTCGAGGAAGAGCCCCAGGGTCAGAAGGACGAGCAGCAGGCCGATGTAGGCGTTGCGCAGGAGCAGGTCGATGCGGTCCTTGTAGATCTCCGACATGTCCGACCAGATGTCGTAGTGGACGCCTTCTGGCAGGTTCGCCTCGTTCTCTGCGACGAAGCGCTTGATGGCGTCGGAGACGTCGATGGGGGTCTCGTCGCCCACCCGGAAGACGTCGACCACCGCCGCACGGTGCCCGTTGTAATAGGTCTCGAGGTCGGTCTCGGCGAATCCGTCGGTGACGGTGCCCACGTCGCGGACGCGCACCTCGGTGCCGTCGGGCTGGCTCAAGAGGACGATGTCGCCGAACTCCTCGCCCGTGCGCCGGCGCTCGGTGGTGCGGAGCAGCACCTCGCCCGCGTCGGTGCGGACGCCGCCGGCGGGCAGGTCCACCGAGGCGGCGCGGATGCGCTGCGCGATCTGGCCGAGGTCGAGGCCGTAGCGACGGGAATTCTGCTGCGGGACCTCGACGCTGATCTCGTAGGGTCGGACGCCGCCGAGCTCGACGTAGCTGATCTCGTCGTCGGCGAGCAAAGCGTCGCGGGCGTTTTCGGCGAGGTTACGGAGCTCGGCCTCGCTGCGGTCGCCGTAGATGACCAGGCTCGCGACTTGGCGGCGCATGAGCGCGAGGGAGACGACCGGGCGCTCGATGTCCTCTGGAAACGAGGAGATGCGGTCGACGGCGGCCTTGACGTCGGAGAGCGCGCGGTCGGAGTCGGTGCCCTCGATCAGCTCCACCACCACGACGCCCACGCCTTCGGAGGCGGTGCCGCGTAGCTCCTTCACTCCGTCGAGACCCTGGATCGCCTCCTCGATGGCGAGGAGCACACCCTGCTCGACCTCGGTGGGGCTGGCCCCGGGGTAGGGGACGTTGACCACCACCAGATCGAGCTCGAACTCGGGGAAGACCTCCTGCTTGATGCTCGGCAACATCAGCGCGCCGCCGATCAAGAGGAAGAACATGATCAGGTTCGCGGCGACGTTGTTCTGCGCCATCCACGCCAGCGGACCCTTCTTGCTGGTGTTCACGGGCGGCTCGGTGAGGCGCTCGAGCTCCTCCTCGCCTTCGGCGATGGGACCGCTCGGGGTGTCCTGGTCTTCGCCGTGTGTCGGCTCGCTCACGGCTGGGCCTCGGCGCGCGGCGCGCCCGCGGGGGGCTCGTCCTCTTCCACGCGCAGCGCCATGCCGGACACGGCCTGCGTCAGCCTGCTGGTGATCACCCGGTCGCCCGCGGAGAGTCCGTCGGTCACGAGCACGGATTCGTCCATGCGCCACGCCACCTCGACGTCGCGGATGTCGAGCTCGTCGTCACCCGTCATCACGTAGACCTTCTCGCCTTCGCGCAGGGCATAGCGCGGGATCTCGACCGCGTTTCGCACCGGGGTCGCCTCGACGCCGACGGTGACGTAGCTGCCGAGAAGAAGCGGCAAGCTCTCTTCCGCACCTTCCTCGAAGCCGAAGGGATCCTCGATCTCGACCAACAGACGCGCCATCTGCCCCGCGGGATCGAGGTCGCCGAAGAGGCGGACGACGCGGCCGGTCCGGCTGATGGTGTCCTCTCCGACGCGGTAGGTGACCACCGCGTTGGAGCCCTCGGTGGAGTTGAAGCCCGGGACGCCGACGTGCGCGAGGTGTTCGATCGGCACAGACACCCGCACCCAGAACGCATCCGTCCCGACCAGCGACGCCAGCTGACTGGTGGGCCCCACCACCTGGCCGACGTCGACGCTCTCGGACTGGACGAAGGCGTTGAAGGGCGCGGTGAGGGTCGTCCGGCGCAGGTCGAGCTGGGCACGACGCACGGCGCTGTTTGCGGCCTGTACGCTGACCTCGGCGTTTTCGAGCTGCGGCTCGCGGAGGGCGAGGGCGCGACCTTCGACGGTCTGCTGGCGGCTGTCGTCGTCGAAGAGCTCCCACTCGCGCCTCGCGACCTGCGCGCGCGAGGTCTCGAGCTGCTGCTCGAGGCGCGTGCGATTCAGCTCCGCGGCGCGCTGCTCGACGGCGATTCGGTAGTCGCTCGGGTCGATGCGCAGCAGCGGGTCGCCGGCTTGGAAGCGCCCGCCCGGGACGAGGTCGTCCGATGCCCACAGGATGCGACCGCCGACCTGCGGGATGAGGACCACCTGCTGGGCGGGTACGACCGTCCCCTGCGCCGTGAGCGTCACGTCGTGGTCGCCCTGGGTCGCGGTCATCACCTCGACCAGCGCGCCGCGCTCCTGATGCTCGGCGCGGCGGGGCTCGGGCTTGGTCTTCACGAGATAGGTGCGCACGCCGACGCCGGCGGCGATCACCAGGATGGGGAGGGCGTAGCGGAGGACTCGTCGCAGGGTTTCCATCAGCTGTCGTCCTCCTCGTCATCGAGGTCCCGCACCATGCGCGGCCCGGGCTGAATCAATCGCTGGGTCCAGCTGCCGCCGATGGCGCGGTGAAGTTGGATGCGGGTCGAGAGCATCTGCCGGCGCGCGGTCAGGAGCGCGATCTCGGCGTTCTGCTTCGCGACCAGCGCGGTGAGCACGTTGAGGTAGTCGGTCAGGCCGCTCCGGTACCGGTTGCGCGCTTCGGTGAGCGTCGCGTCGAGTGTCTCGAGCTGTTGCTCGAGCTCGCTCAGGTTCGCCACCTGCGCCCGCTCGGCCTTCACCGAGCCGTCTACTTCGATGAGGGCGGTGATCACCGTCTGGCCGAATTGTTCGAGGCGCTCCTGCACGACGGCTTCGGTGCGGTCCACCTCGGCGGCGCGCCGCCCTCCGTCGATGATCGACTGCGAGATGCTCCCGATCAGGCTCCAGACGACGTTGGCGAAGAGGTTGGCGAGGTCGTTGGCGCCGAAGCCGATGTTGCCCGACAGGACGAGCTTGGGAAAACGGTCGGCGATGGCGGCGCCCACGCGATAGTCCGCGGCGGAGACGCGGCGCTGTGCGGAGCGGACGTCGGGCCGGCGGGCGAGGAGCGTGGCGGGATGGCCGAGGTCGGGAACCTCGCCGAGGGTGGGGAGCTCGGCGGGGCCGTCGCTGATCGCCGTGCCGGGGGGATCGCCGACGAGGGCGAGGAGCTGGTTTTCGGCGCGTGCGACCTCACCATCGAGCAGGGCGATGCGGGCGCGCGTGCCCTGCACGTTGCTGCGCTGCTGGTAGACCTCGAGGGCGGAGGCCTGTCCCGTCTGGAAGCGCAGGTCGGTGAGCTCGGCGAAGGTCTCGGCGGAGGCGAGCTGGCTCTCGAGGAGCGTCTTGCGCTGGCGGATCTCGACCAGGTCGAAGTAGGCCTCGGCCACCTCGGCGCTGATGGTGATCGCGAGGGCCTCGACGTCGTCGCGCGTCGCGCGGGCGTCGAGCTCCGCGGCGGTGGCGGTGGCGCCGATGCGCCTGAAGAGGTCGAGCTCGTAGCTGACGGGGACCGAGGCGCCGTAGCTCGAGAACTCCACGACACCCGCCGAACCGAAGACCTGACGCTGCCGGCTGGCGCGGAGCTGCAGGTCCACCTGGGGCCAGCGGGGCGCGCCCGCCTGCTCGGCGACGGCGCGGGCCTGAGAGAGCCGCGCCCACGCAGCGCGGAGCTGGAAGTTGTCGCCGAGGGCGCGTTCTTCGAGAGCGTTCAAGTCCGGATCGCCGAACACCTCCCACCACGGTTCAATGCCCGCGGTGGAGTGATCGGCCTCTTCGTTCTCGTCGCCGGAGACGAACTGGTCGAGATTCGGCGTCGGCGGCGCCGCGTTTTCGACAGCGTCGTAGGGGAGGCATCCCATCGCGAGGGCGAGGGCGGGGACGACGGAGAGGGGACGGCTCATCGCTTCCCCTCTTCGGGCTGCGCGCGGAGCCCATCGAGCATGATGCGCTGGTAGGTGGGCATCATGTCCTCGAAGCGGATCTGGACGGGCGCTCGCCGCTCGATGTGATCGCGGTTCTGGATCACGAGCTGGAGGCCGAGGTTGGTAGCCCAGAGGTTCATCGCCACCATGGCAGGCTCGACGTCGTCGCGGACGGTGCCGTCCTTCTGCCCGCGCACGACCTGGCCGATGACCAGGGCGACCAGCTCGCCGATGCGCTTCTTGTGGGCTTCGAGGGCGGGGGTGTCGCCGGGAGTGCCGTCGACGCTGATCCAGGACATCGCCATCTGGCAGTGCCGCGGGTTGTGATGAAAGTGCTCGCGCATGGCGTGAAGGACCGCCTCGAGACCTTCGATGCCGGTCTCGCAAGAGGCGAGCTCGTCCGTCAGACGCGTGACCAGGCTGCCCACCCAGCGCTCGGCGATGGCCGTCCGGAGGTCATCCTTCGACTCGAAGTAGAGGTAGACCGTGCCCTTGCTGATCTCGGCCTCGGCGGCGACCTGGTCCATGGTGGAGGCGTCGTAACCGTCGCGCAGAAAGACCTGTTCTGCCGCGTCGACGATGGTCGCCCGCCGCTTGGCCTTCTCCCGCTCTCGCCGCTCACTGACGCCCATCGGAAACCCTGAACACCGGTCCACTGACCAACGGTCAGTGACTGACCGCGAGCATATTGGGTTCGCCGCGCCAACCGTCAAGTGAAGAAATGCAAAGGGAAATCGTGGTGGATCCAGTGATTGCACTCCCGGCTCCGCCTCCGCTCCGCGTCACCTCCGGCCGCCTTTCGGCGGCCTTCGGTGGCGCTACGCTACGTCGGAGCCTTCTCATGGTTGGTGGGCGGGACAGGTTTCGAACCTGCGACCCGCTGTGTGTAAGACAGCTGCTCTACCGCTGAGCTACCCGCCCCGGGGCGGCGCAGAGTAACGCAGCTGGGGGGCGCCGCAATGGGGATACTCTGCCGCTGTGGAGCTGGCCGACCACATCGAGCTGGAGAAGCCGGGGCTCTCGAACCGGCTCGAGGCGGGGGTGATCATCTCGGTGATCGCCCTGATGTTCGCCGGTCTCGGCTTTCTGGTGAGCGGGATGCAGACGGTGCACTGGGGCGTCGTCGTCGGCGTGGCCTTCGCGAGCGTCTTCTTCTTCCGGGGGCCGGCGGCGGTGCTCCGGCGCTACCGGGTGAAGGAGCTGGACGATGCGGAGTATCCAGGGGTGCGCGCCGCCGTCGGCCGGCTCGCCATGCGCGCGGGGATCGAGCACGTGCCCGACCTGAAGGTCACGACCCGCGACGATTGCGATGTCTTCTCGGTGCAGACGCCGCACAAGGCGACAATCGTCCTCGGCACGGCGGTACTCGACCATGCGGACGCGCGGCACCTCGAGGCGGTGCTCGCGCACGAGGTCAGCCACATCAAGAATCGGGACACGGCGGTGATGGGCATCGCCGACGTGCTGGTTCGGATGACACGGACGATGTCGCACCTCGGTTTGCTGTTGTTGGTCGTGAACGGCGCGCTCACGATGCTGTGGGAGAGTCAGATGCCCTGGGGGTTCGTCTTCGCGCTGGTCGCGGCGCCCTTCGTCGCCAAGGGGCTCTTGTCGATCCTGGGCAGGGCGCGCGAGCTCCGCGCCGACCGCGACGCCGCGAAGCTCACCGGCGATCCGAAGGCGTTGGCCGAAGCGCTGGTGGCCTTCGAGAAGAAGGCGAAGCCGACCGAGAAGCGCGGCCTCTTGCGCGCGCTGAACCCCTACGGCATCGCGCCCGCGCCGAGCGACATCCGCAACCACCCGGCGACTGTGACGCGGGTGGAGCTGCTCGAGCGAATGGCGACGGCGTAGGTCTGCTCTCGTCAGGGCTCGGGGCGACCCACGCGACGGCGGCGCCGATGGGCACTGCCGAGAGGAAGGCGCGCACCTCCGCGATGGCCCAGCGCGCGCTCTCTTCGGATTCGATGATCCCGCCATGGTTCATGCCGAAGGCGCGGTCCGAGCCCGCCGCTTCACAGTGTCGAGCAGCCGTCGCCGGAGCAGGTGCTGATGCACGTGTCAGACAGCTCGCAGCTCTGAGCGCAGCCGCCGCCTGAGCAGGCGAAGTCGCACGTCGCGCCGTTGTTACAGTTCTGGCTGCATCCTCCGCCACTACAGGTGGCGCTGCAGTCGGACCCTTCCGAGCAATCCTGGTTGCATCCGCCGCTCACGCACGTGAACTCGCACGTCTCCCCAGGCCCGCAGACACAGTTGCCGTCGACGCACTTGGACGTGCAGCCGGAGGTGAAGCCCAAGAGCGCGAGGAAAGAGACGAGGGCGAGCGCACGGACGAGGGGAGAGACGATCGAAGAAAGCGAGTGCATGAGACCTCCTGAGCCAGCCCGCTCGACACGAGCGGGACGACTCCCCCTTCAGCAACGGGTGTGCCGCCGCTCCGCCGCGCCCGTTCGGGCCGATTCGACGCGGACCAGCACGCACGACGGGCAGGGCGCGCGAATCGGGCTCGACCCGTTGCGCCGATTCGGCGCGAGTCGCCGCTCGCCAACTTTCCGCGCGGAAAGTAGCGGGCCGGGGCCGGGTGATCTCGAGAGGTTTGCGTAGCCCGCCTCCGTTTCGCGCACGCGCGGGTCGGGGCGCTTGTCGGCCATGTGCCCGGCACCGTAGTCGCGCACCGCCTCGAAGTCGTTGTGCCCGCGGCAACGGAGCGCGATCTCGGCGACGCCGTGTTTGCCGCCTTTGGCCCAAGGCTCGAGGTGCCCGAACTCGAGGCGCCGCGTCTCGTTGCAGCGCCGGCCGTCCCCGGATACGAAAGCGCATCGCCCGCCGTCGCGCTTCCACACCGCGCGACGGACCGCAGCGGGGATCCCGCGCTTGTCATGGTCGATGGCCTTCGGCATCGGCCGGGGCCGGTCGGTCAGGGCGGCCTTGGTCTCGAGCGACTTTTCGAGCAGCACTTCGAACGCCCGCGCCACGATCATGGCCGGGTCGCCGTCAGGTACCTGATGCGCGAGCAGATCCTGAAGCTGCGCGAGGCGCCCGTGCGTCTCCTCGTCGATCGTCACCACGAGCTTGTAGCGGCGGGGGGAGAGCGGCTCCGGATCCGGCGCGCGTCGTCTCGCCGGTGTTGTAGCTGCTGACGTGGGCCGGATGCTGGGCGGCGCGACGGTTGGCGTGGCTCCCGGCGCGACGCATGGCTCCCCCGCCTCTGGCGTGAGGTCTTCCTTCTTCCGTGGAAGCGCCCGCACCCGCGAAGGCACGTCCGGCCTCGGCGCCACCTCCGCCGCCAGCTTCTCGATCTCGCGAAGAGTGCACCGCTTGGCCCTCGCGAGCACTGAGACGTGGTTGTCCGAGCTGAGCGCAGCCTTCAGCGCGACGACACCGCTCAGGTGGATGTCACCCCGCTGGACCATCTCGAAGATCACCGGAAAGCGCCTCGCCACCCGCGCTGCCCCGATGCGTTTGTACGCGATGGGCTCGGACATCGAGAATCGTTCGACACAGAACGCGAACATCGACGGGTACCCCAGCTCCGCAAAGAGCCGCCGCCGATCGATCTCCTCGATTACGCGGAGCATCTGCTCCGTGTTGCGCGTGTCCCGCGCGACCGCGTTAGCGAGTCGCGCAACAAGTGCCTCGTCGTTCAACGTCGTGAAGTCGTGCATGTCGAGAAGACGCATGCCCGACTCACGAACTGACGACTCACCGAACTTTCCGCGCGGAAAGTTGGCGTGCGCTCAGTCGTCATCGAGTGGCTCGCTCGTCAGCGCGCGAAGATGGTGTCGAGATCTTTCGCCGCCTGCTTCGCGAATAGGCGGACCAGTCCGACGCTGCTCGTACCGGAGAACACGACGGAGAGAAGATGGCGTCCGTTTCGCAGCGGTGCGACGTGAACGTTGTGTTCTCCGGTATGGGTCGTGAAGCCGTGGGTGCTACGTCCTGCACCCCTCGATCATCGCACCCTGCCGAACTTTCCGCGCGGAAAGCTCGTCGCTCACATCTCTTCGCTCAACACCTGATACAGCGCCTTGAACTTCTTTCCGCGTGCGCCCTTCTTCGCCTCGTCGGCGGCCGCGCGGAGGGCCTGGCGCACCCGCTGGCGATCGAGCGCCGGGTGCTCCGCTACCAGCTCGGCGAGCGCGGCGTCGCCCTCGTCGAGCAGGCGCGTGCGCCAGCGCTCGAGCTTCTGCGCGCGCACATCGAGGGAGCGGTTGCCGAGCGTCTCGTCGATCTTCCGCGTCAGCTCCGCCACGTCGTACGCCCGCAGAGACCGCGCCACGTGGCGCCGCTGCCGCGCCATCGCCGGGCCCTTCGGCATCGTGCCGAGCAATCGCGCCGCGTCCCGCAGCTCCGCGTCGAGCTCGAGCGCGTCGAGCGCCTTTGCCGACAGCCCCGCGAGCCGCTTGGCGAGCGCGTCGAGCTCCGCCTGCACCTTCTTGCGCTCGGCGCGCAGGGCGGTTCGCGAGACGCGTTCTTCTTCTTCCTCCTGCGGAGGGTCGTCCGCCATGGCCAAGGCTCGCACACTCGGCTCGGAGCGTCAGCTTCGCGTCGTCGGCTGGCACGTCGACTGCATCGTGGGGGAACGTGGTTCGGCCGCGGCACGTCTTTCTACTCGTTGCGGCGTGCGCTTGGAGCTGCGCGCCGGCCGAGGAACCGCCGGATCCTCTCGAGCTTCCGCCGTACTGCGTGGATGCCGCGCCTGTCGCACCAATACCAGGTGGGGACCTCGAGGATGTCGATGGACTGTGCGGGGAGCTCTCGCTTCGGTTGTGTGAGCAGTGGTCACGGTGTGGCTGCTGGGATACGCGACCCTCCGAAGCCGAGGGGTGTGCATCACGCGTCGGGGCGGCGTGTCATTCGATCTTCGCGCTTCCCGATGTCGTCGACGCCAGGCGGCGCGCCACCCTCGCACTCTCCCGCGGTGGGATGCGGGACTTCGTCGAGGAGCTCAGGTCGGCCACCGAGGGGTGCGAGCTCGTCGACCTCGATTTCACGAACGTGGCAACCGGCCTCGTGCCGGACGATGAACCCTGCGAGTCTCTCTCCCGGCCGTTTTCCGAGTGTCGCGATGGTTTCACCTGCTCCACTGGGCTCTTCGGAGGAGAGCGTAGGTGCCGACGTCACTTGTCCCGCGCGGGCAGGCAGAGGGCGGGAGAGCGTTGCGAGCCCTCGTTGAATCCCGCCGACTGTCGGCAGGGACTGCGCTGTGCGCCACGTTGCGGGCAGTCGTGGGAGGGCGTATGCGTCGCGCCGCTCGAGGCGAATGCGCCGTGCCAGCGATCGAACGATTGCCAGAGCGGCGCATGCACGCCCGTGATGCGCCGTTGGGGGGCCGGGTTTCCAGGCGTGTGTGGACCGACTGAGGCTGACTTTCCAGTGGGCCATCCATGCGCGTCGGGGAGCCAGTGTGCGTCCGGGCGGTGCAGCAACATCGGTTTGGAGGCGCAGTGCGCTGACGGTGCCTCGAACCCATGCGCACGAGACGACAACTGCGACCACGTCCGATGCACCTCCTCTCGACATGCCGGAGAATGTGTCGAGGTGCTCGGCGAGGGATCCCCGTGCGACGAGGGCGCTCAGTGCCCCTCCGACGTCTGCCTCCAGGGCCGATGTCTTGCCGCACAGGAGCGCGGCTCGTTCTGCTGGTTCGACGAGCAGTGCGCCGATGGCGCGTGCATCGCCGAACGCTGTGGCGCGGCAGACCGTGCGCGCGGCGCGCCGTGCGAACACGACGCCGACTGCGCGTCTCTCACCTGCATGCTCGGCGCTTGCCTGGCGCCAACCTGTTGGGGTGCGCTCGTGGACGGAGCGGCCGCCCACGGTGGCTCCGCGGCGCCCGTCTTCTCGGCGTTTGCGCCCGCCGAGTAGCGGAGCCTTCTGCGGACGCCTTCGCTGCGCGTCACCTCCGGCTGCTGCGCAGCCTACAGTGCCGCTCCGCTGCGGCGGAGCCTTCTGCGGGCGCCTTCGCTCCGCTCAGGCGCTACTGCGACGCAATCCCGGCTCCGCCTGCGCTGCGCGTCACCTCCAGCCGCTTGCGCGGCTTGCGGCGCCGCTCCGCTTCGGCGGAGCCTTCTGCGGGCGCCTTCGCTTCGCGAAGGCGCTACTGCTGCGCGCCGGGCGCGGGAACGCTGGGCTCCGGGACGCCCGAGTCGTCGATCTCTTCCGGCTCCACCAGCTTGCCCTGGCGGTACTCGAGGGGCTTCTGGCGATTGCCGAAGAGGGCGTCGGGATCGCTCAGCGCGAGCGCTTCGCGAAGGACCTGGTCCATGTGCTCCACCAACACGACGCGCGTCGCGTTGAGGACGCGCTTCGGGATCTCGCGGAGGTCCTTTCGGTTCTCGCGCGGGATCAAGACGGTGTCGATGCCGGCGCGGTGAGCCGCGAGCATCTTCTCCTTGAGGCCGCCGATGGGCATGACCCGGCCGCGCAGGGTGATCTCGCCGGTCATCGCGACGTTCTTCCGCACCGGGATGCGCAAGAGCGCGCTGGCGATGCTCGTCGCCATGGTGACGCCGGCGCTCGGCCCGTCCTTCGGGTCGTAGCCGGGGAAGTGCACGTGCACGTCGAGCTTCTCGTAGAAGTCCTCTTCGAGGCCGAGGCTGGTGTGGCGCGAGCGGATGTAGCTCATCGCGGCCTGGGCCGACTCGGTCATGCCCTTCGAGAGCTGGCCGGTGATCACCATCTTGCCCTTGCCGGGGACGATGGACGCTTCGCAGTCGAGGGTGGTGCCGCCGTAGATGGTGAACGCCAAGCCGTTGGTCAGGCCGATCTCGTCGTGTTCGCTCGCCTTGTCCGAGCGGAACTTCGGCACGCCGAGATACTTCGGGATGGCCTTGGCCGGCACCCGATAGCTCTGCTCCCGACCTTCCTTCAGAACCCGGCGCGCGATCTTTCGGCACACGCTGCCGATCTCGCGCTCGAGGTTACGGACGCCGCTCTCCTTCGTGTAGTGATGGATGAGCGTGCGGATGGCGTTCTCGGTGATCTCCACGTCGAGATCCTCGAGCCCCGCCTCCTTCTTCTGCCGCGGCACCAGGTAGCGCACGGCGATGTTGAGCTTCTCGAACTCGGTGTAGCCACTGAGCTCGATGATCTCCATGCGGTCCTGGAGCGGGACCGGGATGCCCGACAGCGAGTTGGCCGTCGTGATGAACATGACGTCCGACAAGTCGTAGTCGAGGTCGAGGTAGTGATCGTTGAAGCTGTGGTTCTGCTCCGGGTCGAGCACCTCGAGGAGCGCCGCCGCCGGGTCGCCCCGGAAGTCGCTGCTCATCTTGTCGACCTCGTCCAGCAGGAACACCGGGTTGTTGGTGCCCACCTTGCGAAGCGACTGCACGAGCCGGCCGGGAAGGGCGCCGATGTAAGTGCGCCGGTGGCCGCGGATCTCCGCCTCGTCGCGCACGCCGCCCAGCGACAGCCGCACGAACTTACGCCCCGTCGCCCGCGCGATGCTCCGCGCCAGCGACGTCTTACCGACGCCGGGCGGGCCCACCAGACAGAGCACCGGACCCTTGAGCTTCTTCACGAGCGCCTGCACTGCGAGGTACTCGAGGATGCGCTCCTTCACCTTCTTCAGGCCGTAGTGATCCTCGTCGAGGATCCGCTCGGCCTCGTCGATGTCGTAGTTCTCTTCGCTCTTGTGATCCCAGGGGAGGGCCAGGACCCAGTCGATGTAGTTGCGGACGACGGTCGCCTCGGCGCTCATCGGCTGCATCATCTTGAGCTTCTTCAGCTCCTTCTTGATCTTGCCGAGCGCCTCCTTCGATAGGAGCTTGTCCTTGATGCGTTCCTCGAGCTCCTGGATCTCGTTCTTGAACTCGTCGCGTTCGCCGAGCTCCTTCTGAATGGCCTGCATCTGCTCATTCAGGTAGTACTCCTTCTGCGTCTTCTCCATCTGCTTCTTGACGCGGGAGCGGATCTTCTTCTCGACTTGAAGGATCTCGATCTCGGCGTTCATCAGCTCGAAGAGCCGCTCGAGACGCTTGATCGGATCCGTCGTCTCGAGGATCTCCTGCCGGTCGCCCAGCTTGATCGAGTTCAGGTGCACCACGATGGTGTCGGCGAGACGCGACGGGTCGTCGATGGTCTGCACCGTCATCAGCATCTCGGGCGGGATGCGCTTGTTGAGCTTGACGTAGGTCTCGAAGGTCGACTGAACGCTGCGGATCAGCGCCTCGAGCTCCACCGAGCCACTCGACCGCTCTTCGACCAGCTCCACCTCGCAGAGGAAGAACTCCTCGTTGGGCACGAAGCGGCTGATGCGCGCGCGGCGCTTGCCCTCGACGAGCACCTTGACCGTTCCGTCGGGGAGACGGAGCAACTGGATGATGGTCCCGATGGTGCCCATCCCGAAGATGTCGTCGGGCGTGGGGTCGTTGGTCTTCGCCTTCTTCTGCGCGGCAAGGAGGATCTCCTTGTCGTTCGCCATGGCCTCTTCGAGCGCGTTGATGCTCTTTTCCCGCCCCACGAAGAGGGGGACGACCATGTGCGGGAAGACGATGATGTCGCGAAGAGGGAGAAGGGGAAGAACGCGCGAGCCACCCGGCCCGTCGTCCCAATCGTTATCGTTCTTGTGGAAGAACACGGGCAGACCTCACGAGCGAGATTCGCGAGCCCAGGCGAGCGTGGTGCCGAGCGAAGCGAGGTGTCGGGGGGAGTCCGAGGGTCCCCCCTCGGGGAGGATTCGGGGCGGGGAGGGAGGGTCGATATGCACGAGCACTAAGCCAGTTCGGCTTCTTTTTCGTAGACGATGATGGGCTTTTCAGCCTTGGTGATGACGTCCTGACCCACGACGACTTCCTTGATGCCGTCACGAGAGGGGACGTCGTACATGATGTCGAGCATCGCGTGCTCGAGGATGGCCCTGAGGCCTCGCGCGCCCGCGGCGCGGTTGAGCGCCTCCTTGGCGACCGCCTCGAGCGCGTCGTGGGTGAACTTCAGCTTCACCCCGTCCATTTCGAAGAGCTTGGCGAACTGCTTCACCAGCGCGTTCTTCGGCTTGGTGAGGATGTCGATGAGCGCCGCCTCGTTCAGCTCGTGGAGCGTGGCGATGACCGGCAGGCGACCGATGAACTCCGGGATCAGGCCGGCCTTGAGGAGATCCTCCGGCTGCACCTGCTCGAGGAGGATGCCGATCTGCTTGTCCTTCTTACTGGGGATGTCGGCGCCGAAACCGAGGGTCTTTTCGCCGATCCTCCGCTCGATGATCTGGTCGAGGCCCACGAAGGCGCCGCCGCAGATGAACAGGATGTTGCTGGTGTCGACCTGGAGGAAGTCCTGCTGAGGGTGCTTCCGGCCGCCCTTGGGGGGCACGTTCGCGACGGTGCCTTCGATGATCTTGAGCAGCGCCTGCTGCACGCCCTCGCCGCTGACGTCGCGGGTGATGGAGGGGTTGTCGCCCTTGCGCGCGACCTTGTCGATCTCGTCGATGTAGACGATGCCGCGCTGCGCGCGCTCGACGTCGTGGTCCGCGTTCTGAAGCAGCTGGACGATGATGTTCTCGACGTCCTCGCCGACGTAGCCCGCCTCGGTGAGCGTGGTCGCGTCCGCGATGGCGAAGGGGACGTTGAGGATACGCGCCAGCGTTTGTGCGAGGAGCGTCTTACCAGAGCCGGTGGGCCCCAGAAGAAGGATGTTCGACTTCTGCAGCTCGACGTCGTCTTGCGAGATCTTGCTGTCGATCCGCTTGTAGTGGTTGTGAACGGCGACGCTGAGGATCTTCTTCGCGCGCTCCTGACCGATCACGTACTCGTCGAGGATGGACTTGATCTCCGCCGGCTTCGGCAGAGGCGTGCCCGTCGCGAAGGAGTCCTCGCGGTCCACCTCTTCGGCGATGATGTCGTTGCACAGGCCGATGCACTCGTCGCAGATGTAGACGGTCGGCCCAGCGATGAGCTTCTTCACTTCCTTTTGGGACTTGCCGCAGAACGAGCACTGCAGATTCCCGTGGCCGTCGTCCCGCCGCCCGCTAGTCGGCATTCGTCCTCACCTCGTACTGTGCCTCGAAGAAAACCACCAAAAACCGAGTCGATTCTAGCGCCGCCAGATGGGGGCGGCAAGCTTCGGCCGACCCGTGCGTACCATCACTACGCACAGCGTCATCCCTTCTTCGGCGCCCCGGGCTTGAGTCGATCGATCACCTCGTCGATGATCCCGTACTCCTTGGCCTGGGTGGCCGAGAGGAACCGGTCGCGCTCCGTATCTTCCTTGACCTGTTCGGGGGTCTGGCCGGTGTGCTTCGCCATGATCTCGTTCATCCGTTCCCGGACGCTGAGGATCATCTTGGCGTGGATCTCGATGTCGGTCGCCTGGCCCTGGTAGCCGGCGAGGGGCTGGTGGATCATGACCCGGCTGTTGGGCAGCGCCTTGCGCATGCCCGGGCTGCCTGCGGCGAGAAGCCACGCCGCCATCGAGGCAGCTTGCCCCAGGCACACCGTGGACACCGGGCAGCGGACGTACTGCATGGTGTCGTAGATCGCGAGACCGGCGGTGATCACACCGCCCGGGCTGTTGATGTAGAGCGTGATCTCCTTGTCGGGGTCCTCGCTCTCGAGGAAGAGCATCTGGGCGATGATGATGTTGGCGATGTCGTCGTTCACCTCGGTGCCGAGGAAAACGATGCGATCCTTGAGAAGGCGGCTGTAGATGTCCCAGCTGCGCTCGCCGCGGTGCGTCGTCTCCACCACCAGCGGCATGGGCACGTAGGCCCCCTTCGTTTCGTCACGACCGTCGTTGGCCATCAGCCCTCCTTCTCGGACTCGGCAGCGTCCACGCCCTCTACGATCTTCGCTTTGCTCAAAAGGTATTCGATCAGCTTGTCTTCCATCAGCTGATTCTGCAGCGCGTCTCGTCGCTCACCCTGGTACTCCACGCGGACTTTGGCAATGTGCTTGCCGGTCTGCTCGGCGATTTCTCCGAGCTTCGCGTCCACGTCGGCGTCGCTGACCTCGATCTTCTCGGTCCGCGCCACGGCGCCGAGGAGGATCGCGGCCTTCACCTTCTTCTCGGCCCGCTCCGCCATGTTCTTCTGGAAGTCGTCCCCGAGGTCCGGCCCCGCGCCGCCCGTCATCTGCATGAGCTGGACGAGCTCGTAGAGCATCCGCTGCTCCTCCTGCTTCACCATCGACGGCGGCGCCGGCACGTCGTTGATCTCCACCAGCTTGTCGATGACCTTCTCACGGATTTCGCTTTCGGCCCGCTGCTCGGCCTGCTTCTCGAGGCGCTCGCGAATCTTCAGGCGAAGCTCTAGAAGGGTCGCGTAGTCCCCGCAGTCCTTGGCGAACTCGTCGTCGAGCTCGGGCAAAAGCTTCTCGCGGAGCTCCTTGACCGTGATGGCGAAGGTCGCTGTCTTGCCGCGGAGGGTCTCGTCGCCGTGATCCTCGGGGAAGGTGATGTCGATGGTGGTCTCGTCGCCCGGCTGAAGGCCGAGCAGGCCCTTTTCGAACTCCTCGATGAGCTGGTCGGCGCCGAGCTCCACGGGGCGGCCTTCGGCGCTCATGTCGGGCTTCTGCTCTCCGTCGACGCTGACCGAGTAGTCGATCATGAGCTCGTCACCGGCCTTGCTGGGGCGCATGGGCTCCGGCACCTGAACGTCGGCGTTTTCGCGCCGCAGACGCTCGACCTCTTCGTTCACAGCCTCATCGGAGATGTCCACCTTGGTGCGGCTCACCTCGAGCCCCTCCATGTTCACCGACTCGAGGTTGGGGCGGATCTCCACCGTCGCCTTGAAGGTCAGCGGCTTGCCCTTCTCGATCTCCGGCTGGTCGGTCATCTCGGGCTGGGCCACGATCTGCAGGTCGTGGCTCTCCACCGCGTGGAGGAGCCCCTTCTCCACGAGCTGCGCCACCACCTCGCCGTTCACCTGGCGGCCGTAGACCTGCCTCAGGACGTTGCGCGGCACCTTGCCCGGGCGAAACCCACGCACGCGCGCGCTCTTGCCGAGCTGCTTGTAGGTCGCATCGAGATCCTTCTTCACGTCGTCCCAAGGGATCTCGACGCTGACCTCCACTTTGACCGGGCTGATCTCGCTGACCTGCGACTCCATCGTCGTTGCCTTTCAGAGCACGAAATTACGAAAGAAGGCGGGCATAGCGCCCGCCTTCGGGCCGGTCAACCACGGGAAGGTGCCGGCTCCCTCGGGACCCGCTATTCCGCGGCTTTCGCCGAATCCGAGAGGTCCACCAGCTCGATGCCCAGCTTCTTCGAGATCTCGAAGATCCGCTGGTCCCGGTAGAACTCGCCGAAGGCGATGCGCTTGATCCCGGCGTTGGCGATCATCTTGAAGCAATTCCAACACGGCGAGGCGGTCACGTAGATGTTCGCCCCCTCGATGGCGGTGCCGTTCTTCGCGGCCTGGATGATGGCGTTGTTCTCGGCGTGGATGGTGCGGACGCAGTGGCCGTCCTCCATCATGTGATCGTCGTCGTCACAGTGAGGCAGGCCCCGGATCGAGCCGTTGTAGCCGGTCGACAGGATGGTCTTGTCCCGGACGATGACCGCGCCCACGTGCTTGCGGTTGCAGGTCGCGCGGGTCGCGACCTCGCGGGCGATGTTCATGAAGTAGTCGTCCCAGGAGACGCGCGGATCACTCATGCGCCGGAACCTGCCAGAGGGGGGCCGGAGGTGCAATCGCTTACGGGAACGGAAGGCCCCCATCGCCGCCGAAGCCGCCATCGCCGAAGCCGAAGCCGCCGTCACCACCGCCGAAGCCGAGACTCGGCGTGCACACCATGCCCGACACCATGCCGACGGGCGGCATGCCGCACTCGTAGCCCATGCGACAGTCGGACATGCCGCTGCAGCTGTCCGCGCAGTAGCTGTAGCCGAACATGCCGAAGCCGACGCTCAGGCACTGACTGCCGGCGGGGCACATGGCGCCGCCCATGCCGCCGCAGTCCATCTGGGTGCAGTAGCCGCCGGGGAAGTCGATGCCGAAGCCGCCGCCGCCGATCGTCATCAGACAGGTGAGGCCGGCGTTGCAGTCGCCGTCGCCGCCGCAGGCGCTGCCCACCGAGCCGTCGCCCCCGCCGCCGCCGTCGGTGGCGGCGCCGGAATCGGTGGTCGCGGTGCCGGTGTCGGCCGTCGTGCCGGAATCGGTGGTCGTGGTGCCGGTGTCGGCCGTCGTGCCGGAATCGGTGGTCGCGGTGCCGGTGTCGGCGCTGGTGCTGCTGTCGCTTCCGAAGCCGCCGTCGCCCGTCGACGATGCCCCTCCGTCGTCACCGCAACCGACGACCATGAGCGAGAGCGACGAGACGAGGACCGAGAGCAGCACACGCGACATGAAGAGCACCTCCGTGCGGCCCCTTTAGCAGCCGCACCAGCGTTCTCAAGGGGCGCCGGTGGCGGTTTGGGGCGCGGGCGGAAGCGAAGCGGCCATTTCCGCAAACGATTCGGAGACGCTGCGGTGAAGCGCGGGCGGAAGATGCCGGACGATTAAGAGTGCGCGGCCGCGGCGCTCCACGCGATGCTCGCTCCGGCGGTCTTCGGGGATGGACGCGACGATGCGTTTGGCCGCCAGCTCCGCTTCCTGCGCTTCGTCTTCGTCGTCCCACGAGGTGAACCACACGCAGGCCGCGTGTTCGCTTCCCTCCTTGCGGTAGACGCGCAGCCGGTCGCCCGACCATCCCGCGGCCGCCGCCTCGGCGACACCGCTCGCTTCGAGCTGACCGAGGTAGACCTTCATCTCGACCTCACCCAGCGTGTCCTCTTCGACCTTCTCCCAGCCGGCGGCCTCGAGCTCCGCGAAGCGAGGAAGGGTGATCGCGTCCGGCAGCTCGTGCGCGAAGTACTTCTCGGGATGGAGGACCTGCTCGGAGCTCGCGGGCGGATGGCGATGCGCTTCGTCGATCGCGCCCCATCCCCCGGCGCCGTGCAGGTGCGCGCTGAAGACCAGCCCGTCGAGATAGCTCGAGATGAGCGTCACGCGTACGATCGCGGGCGCGCTCGCCAGCTCCTGGTCGCCGACCGGCATCGCGCCGCTCATCAGCGCGCGGAGCTGCTCCGGACGCTCGGTGATCGCTTCGAGGGGGCGCCCGGCCTGTGCAGCCGCGTAGCCGATCATGGCCAGCGTGGCGTCGCCCTCCACCACCGCGCGGTACGCGCCGTCGGGGTCGGTGTCGCGGGTGTCGTCCTCGAAGCGCTCGCCGAGGTCGAGGTGTTGATCCTGAAGCGCGTGCACCAGCTCGTGAACGATGGTGACGCGGGTCTCGTCGACGGCGCTGGAGCCACGCCCGAGGCCGCGCATCACGTCGTCGCGGATCACGAAGCGGTCCGTCTCGGGATCGTAGTAGCCGACCACCTGCTCGCCGAGGACGCGCCGCAAGAGGTCGCGGATGTCGAGGTCGGGGGGCAACAGGCCGAGGGCCACGTAGACCTCGCGCGAGGTCGCCAGGTCTTCCTCGGCGAGCTCGGCCGTGAGGTAGCGGAGGATGGCCTGTCGGTCCTGGACCGCCGTCGGGACGGGCTCGCGGAACTCGAGGCCGCGCACCTCTTCGGCGGCACGCGCGAGCTCGTCGATGATCCGCTGCTCGTGCGGCGTGGGGGTGGTCTCGGTGCCCGCGCGTCCCGTCCATTCGTCCGCGATGACGTCGTGGTCGCGCGGGGTCATGGTCGCGTGCGATTCCTGCTCGCTGCTGCCACCGCCACAGGCGAGGAGCGCCGCAGCTGCGAAGAGGGAGAGCGCTCGCCTCATCGATCGTCCTTTCCGAAAGCACGGCTCACGAGTGCCCAGGTCACGGGCTTTCTTCCCAGCCGCTTCTTGAGGAAGCGCCCGAGCGCGCGTCGCGCGGCGTCCTCGACGGCCTCCGTGTCCGAGAAGACCAGCCGCGCGCGGCCGAGCTCGCCCTCCACGAAACGCTCTGCCTCTTCCTCGAATGCGTCGACTTCGTCGTCGCCCACGACCCCGCGCGTCGTCACGATCACCTTTTCCGTCGAGGCCGCGTGCGCTCACCGGCACCACGGCGAAGGCACAGCCGAGCTCGCCGAGGGTCGCGCGCTCCGAGAGCACCTCGGAGGGGAGCTCACGGCGCCGATCCACGGCCACGCGGCCCACCGGCGCGCTGTCGACCACGGAGAGCGCGCTCGGCGTGACCTCCACCACGCTGCCGTTCTCGACGACCAGCGTCTCCTTCACGCCCTCGGCCGCGGCGAGCGCGGCGTGACGTTCGAGATGCATGCGGGTGCCGTGGACGGGCAGAAAGGAGGCGGGGCGCACGAGCCGAAGCATACGTCTTTGCTCGTCCGCGTGCGCGTGGCCGCTCACGTGCACCCCGCGGTCGGTCGCGCTCCAGTGCACCGCCACCCCCTGGCGGATCAGCGCGTTGATCAGATCGTACACGCGCTTTTCGTTGCCGGGGATGATGCGCGACGAGAGGATGGCCATGTCTCCTTCGTCGAGGCTGAGCGCTGGATGCCGATCCTCGGCGAGGCGCGCCAGCGCGGCGGGAGGCTCGCCCTGGGTTCCGGTGGCGAGCACCATCAGGTGGCTCGGCGGCAGATCACGCGCGTCGCGCTCACCGACCAGGAGCGAGCCCGGGTCCGCGAGGTAGCCCGTCTCCCGCGCGACCTCGAAGTGGCGGTGCAGGGAGCGGCCGAGGAGGAGCACACGACGGTCGTGCGCCCGGGCGATCTGGAAGAGCGAGCGAAGGCGGTGGTTGTTGGAGGCGAAGAGAGCGACCACCACGCGACCCCCGGCGCCGGCGACGAGGGCCTCGAGCGCGTCGTGCGCGCTCTTCTCACTCCCCGTCTCGCCCGGCACCCAGGCGTTGGTGGAGTCGCTCATCAGCAGCCGCACCCCGGCGTCGCCCGCGGCGCGGAGCCGCTCGGTGTCGAAGTGCTCGCCATCGGGAGGCTCGGGATCGATCTTGAAGTCGCCGGTGTGGATCACCTGGCCGACGGGGGTATCGAGAATGAGCGCGGTCGCGTCCACGATCGAGTGTGTCACCCGCACGGGCTCGACGCCGAAGGGGCCGACGTCGAAGCGTGCGCCAGGGCGGGTGGGACAGAGGGGGATGGCGGGCAGGTCCTCGTGCTCTTCGAGGCGGCGCTCGATCAGGGCGAGGGCGTAGCGCGGGGCGTGGACGGGGGCGGGGGCCACCTTCAATAGATAGGGCAGGGCCCCGATGTGGTCCTCGTGCCCGTGGGTGATGACGATGCCGCGGAGGCGATCGCGACGGGCGGCGAGCCAGCGGAAGTCCGGGTGGATCACGTCGACCCCAGGCAGACCGTCGGGGAAGGTCACACCGCAGTCGATGACCATCACATCACCCCCGGATTCGAGGGCCATGCAGTTCATTCCAATCTCGCCCAGGCCGCCCAAGGCGACGAGTCGGAGGGAAGGGCTCACCCGCGCAAGATAGCGGTTTCTTTAGGGGGGATGCCGTGATAACCACCGGGCGCCGCGGGGAATCAGCCCCCGTGGGCCCAGGAGCGGGGAAATGCGCCGTTGCGTCTTTTTTACGACTGTTTTCGCACTTTTGGCCATGCCGATGAGCGCCCTGGGCCAGCCTCCGACCGAGGAGGAAGAGGCCGAGGAGACCCCTGACGCGGAGGGGGATACGGCCCAAGGGGAAGACGAAGAAGAGGAAGAGGAAGAGGGGGACGAGGGCGAGGTGCGCCTTCGCCCGCCCACGGTCGAGCCCCTGGACGTCGAGCTGCCCGAAGACGAAGAGGTCGAGGAAGAGGAGGTCACCGAGGAGGAGGAGCTCCCCGATCCCGGCGACGCGCTCTCGCGCCTCGAGGAGGGTGCGCCTCCTTCGAGCGATCCGACCCAGGGCACCTGGGGCGCGCCCCAGCCCGCCGTCACCCTCCACGGCTACTACCGCGTGCGTCCCCAGCTCATGGATACCTTCTGGCTGGGTCGCGGCCTGAACGACGGCATGGGCGGCACCACGCCGGAAGCCGACCCGCCCTTTTCGAACTTTCGTCCGCCGACGCGCAACGGTGCGGTCGGCGGCGGGTGCACCGGCTCCGGCTCCCCCGATTCGATGGCGCCGTGCTCCAACTCCGGGACGCTCGCCTTCGCGAACATGCGCCTGCGTCTCGAGCCGACCATCGCGCTCTCCGACGACGTGAAGGTGCACATGCAGGTCGACCTTCTCGACAACCTGGTGCTCGGTTCGACGCCGGACGGTTTCGTGACGGCGGCTTCGAGCACCGCGCCTTCGGTCTACGAGCGCCAGGCCCGCACCCCGCGCGTGCCCCTCGACACCTTCGCGGCGACGCAGGTCTCTCCGACGGTCGGCCGCAACTCGCTTCAATCGGCGGTGCACGTGCGGCGCGCCTGGGGTGAGGTGACCAACCGCGGCCTCGGCCAGCTCCGCTTCGGTCGCATGGGCAGCCAGTGGGGTCTCGGCATGCTCGCCAACGGCGGCGACGGCATCGACTCGGACTGGCAGACGGACGTCGACCGCATCATGTTGATCACCAAGCTGATCGGCATCTACTGGGTCGCGGCCTGGGACTTCGCGGGCGAGGGCATCATCGAGCAGAACCGCCTCGATTCTGCTGCAGATCCCGTACGACACCAACCAGAACGACGACATCAACCAGTTCGTCTTCGCCGCGGCGCGACGCATGAGCGAGGAGGAGCAGGCCGACACGCTTCAGAGGGGCGGTGCGGTCGTCAACGGCGGCGCGTACTTCGTCTACCGCAACCAGAGCCTGACCAGCGCGGGCATCTCCGATCCCTACTCGCGACCCCCGGACGCGAGCACCGGGACTGCGCTCTTTCAGCGCCGCCAGGCGGAGGCCTTCATCCCCGACCTCTGGTTCCAGCTCAAGTACGGAACGCTCCGCGTGGAGGCCGAGGCCGCGATGATCATCGGCTCC
Organism: uncultured delta proteobacterium; assembly: GCA_963727445.1. GTDB lineage: Bacteria > Myxococcota_A > Polyangia > Polyangiales > B10-G4 > B10-G4. The sequence continues at coordinate 317,503 of CAVSGI010000027.1, read as the reverse complement.
ATCGAGAACATCGAGAACGACAGCTACGTGAAGGACAACTACAGCCTGATGCAGGGCGCGGTCGTCCTCGAAGCGGAGTATCGGCTCCTGAACGACCAGCTGGGCATCTACTACGCGGGCGGTTACGCCAGCGGTGACCCCGACGTCAATGGGCTGGCGGTGACCTCCGGTCTGCCGACGCAGCAGGACGCGGCGGGGATGGCGGACAAGAACATCACCACGTTCCGCATGCACCCCAACTACCGCATCGACCTCATCCTCTTCCGTAACATCCTCACGCAGATCGCCGGCGCCTACTACTTCAAGCCCGGGCTCAGCTACGACTTCATCCGCAACGCCTTCGGCCAGCTCCTCGGCGCGCGCGCGGACCTCATCTACTCGCGGGCGAGCCAGCCGCGTCAGGCCTGGGGCAACGACCCCAACCTCGGCGTCGAGATCAACGCGTCGATCTACTACCGCTCGGAGGACGGCCCCGAGCTGATGGACGGGTTCCACGCCCTCTTGCAGTACGGGATCCTCTTCCCCCTCGACGGCCTCGGCTACATCGCCGGGGACCGTCTCCACACCAACAACTCGCTTTCGAACGCCCAGATCGTCCGTTTGATCCTCGGCATCCAGTACTGAGGCGTCAGCCGTCAGTTCCGCAACCCAGGGGCCGTCTCACCGATAACGGACCATGGCGAAGCGGAAAGAGAAGACGGTGTACGCCTGCACGGCGTGCGGGGCGACGGCGGCGCGATGGCTCGGGCGCTGTCCCGAGTGCGGCGAGTGGAACACCATCGCCGAGGAGACGAAGGTCGTCCGAAAGGGCGGCGGCAGGGGCGGGGCGCGCGCCACGGCTGTGGCGCTGGGCGACGTCGAGTCCGATTCCGCGCGGCGGTTGCCGACGGGGATCGGTGAGCTCGACCGAGTGCTGGGCGGCGGGGCGGTCGCCGGCGGCGTGACGCTCCTCGGGGGCGACCCGGGGATCGGCAAGTCCACGCTCCTGATGCAGGCCCTGGCGGCGTTGGCCGCGGCGGGCCGGACGGTGGTGTACGCCACGGGGGAGGAGTCGGCGTCCCAGGTCGCGATGCGCGGCGAGCGGATTGGCGGCGCGGGGATGCGCGACGTTCGCATCCTGGCGACGACGGAGCTCGATGACGTGGAGTCGGCGCTGCGCGATGCGCATCCCCACGTTGCGGTGATCGATTCGATCCAGACGGTGCGGAGCCGCGACGTCGAGTCGAGCGCCGGGAGCGTCACGCAGCTGCGTGAGGTCTCCGCGCGCTTGATCGAGATCGCGAAGCGCGACGGAATCGCGCTCTTCCTGATCGGCCACGTGACCAAGGAGGGGGCGCTCGCGGGGCCGAAGATGCTCGAGCACCTGGTCGACACCGTGCTCGCCTTCGAGGGCGATCGGAGCCACGCCTTTCGCATCGTGCGCTCGACGAAGAATCGCTTCGGGCCGACCCACGAGATGGGTGTCTTCGAGATGGTGCGCGAAGGTCTGCGCGAGGTGCCGGATCCGAGCGCGCTCTTTCTGGCGGAGCGCCCCGAGGCGTCGGCGGGCTCGCTGGTGGTGCCGACTGCGGAGGGGAGCCGGCCGCTCCTGGTCGAGGTGCAGGCGCTGGTGGCGCCCGCGGTCTACGGCGCCGCGCGCCGGGTGGCGAGCGGGGTGGACGCCAACCGTCTGGCCATCCTCCTCGCGGTGATCGAGCGCAAGGCGGACATCCACGTCCTCGACCGCGACGTCTTCGTGAGCGTCGCCGGCGGCGCGCGGGTGGACGAGCGGGCGATGGACCTGGGTCTGGCGCTCGCGGTCGTGTCGAGCCTGCGCGAGCGCGCCGTCGACGATCGGGTCGCAGCCTTCGGAGAGATCGGGCTCGCGGGCGAGGTGCGCGCCGTCCCGCGGCCGGGCCCGCGGGTGAGCGAGGCCGTGAAGATGGGCTTCAGCCGCGTCGTGCTCCCCAGAGGCAACGCCGAGCGCCTCACGAAGAGCGAGAAGAAGGGCGCCGAGCTCATCCCCGTCTCGACCCTCGAGCAGGCCCTCGAAGCCGTCTTCTGAGGTCCGTCACCCTCGCTGTCACCCCGTGAAATGCGAGCGGAGCGAGCCGGCGTCGAGCGACAGCGAGGCGCCGCGGGGTGCTCCCGAGGGGTGTCCCCTCGGGGAGGGTGGGCGGGTCGATATCAAATCAGGCAGAAGGCGGCGGCGGGGGCGCCTTCGTCGTTGCCGGGGTGGCAGTCCGCGACCTCGTCGTCGGGGTCGACGGTGACCAGCAGGTCGTCGGCGGAGGTGACCGTGCCGCTGCAGCCGATCTCCTCGCACTCGCCGGGCGCGAGCAGGCGGGTGGTGACGGTCTCGCAGACCAGGGAGCCCAGCTCGCTGAAGCGCACGGTGACGCCGTCGCCGACGGGGTTGGTGCCGCGGTTGCAGACGCGGGCGGAGAGGTCGAGGTCGGCGGGCAGGGTCGCATCGCAGATGCGGTCGACCTCGAAGAAGACCACGGTGAGGTCTGCGATGTTGAGGACGCCGAGGTCGCCCTGGACGTTCTGGCGGAAGTTGTTCAGGCCCTCCACCGTCCAGTTCTGATCCCAGCTGCTGGTGCGCACCACCTGCCCATCGTCGGTGACGTGGGTGACCGAGTAGGCGTGCTGGTTCCAGATGGGGCGCGACGACGCCCATCGGTCCTCGGGGTCGCGCAGGATCATGAAGCCGTTCTTCTGTACGAAGGGATCGCCGCCGCTGAAGATGGGATCCATCGACGGGCAGCCGGTCTTGAGCGTGCGCGCGGCGACGATCTCGGTCGCGAAGTCGCCGTCCACGTCCGCGATGACAGGCAGCTCGAAGCCGGTGCCGCTCGACGCCGGGGAGCTGAAGAGGACGGTGCCGTCGGCGCCGTCGTAGACGCGCAGATAGCACTCGTCGCCGTAGACCGCTTCGGCGCGCCCGTCGCCGTTGAAGTCGAAGACGCTCGACCCGGTGCCGCTCGAGGAGAAGTCGAGGGAGGGCTGCGCCCAGAGCACGCCCTCGGGCAGCCCGGTCATCGTCGCGGACCGGGCGCAGGTGCCGCCCGGGCGCTCGGCGAGCTCCACCGCCGGCGTGGCGTCGCAGTCGGGATCGTAGACCGTGTAGAACTCGTTCGCCGCGGCGGCGAACTCCACCTGTCCGTCGCCGTCGAAGTCGCTCGCCGTTGGCGCTCCGCCGTGTCCGCCCTCCACGCCGACGGAGTGGTGCAGCTCGATGGGCCCGAAGATCAGCGTCCCGTCGAGGCTGTGCACGCGAATCGTGCCGGTGGTGCTCGGGTCGTAGTCGTTGGTCTCGGCGGAGACGATGATGATCTCCGGCAGATTGTTCGGCGTCGGCATGCCGGGGAGCGCCGAGTACTGGCCCAGGTCCGCCACCGCGACGTGCCCGGTGCGCGACGCTGGGTCGGCCGTGAAGTAGCTCTCGTCCACCCACTCGGTGGTGGCGGGATCCCACTCGGCGATGCGCGTGCCGGTGATCAGCTCGACGCGTCCGTCGAGGTCCACGTCGGCCGCGGTGTTCATCTGGCCGTGGGTGATATAGGTGACCTCTTCGAAGGCGTTCTGGAGGCACCCCTCGTGGTCGAAGACCATGGTGCCGATCAGGATCTCGGGATCGCCGTCGTCGTCGAGGTCGAAGACGCCCGGGCCGAAGTTCGCGCTGTTCGTCGCGAAGTCGATGGGCGTATCGGTGGTGCAGTCGCGCCCGTACCACAGGCGGCTCGCGCTGGGGACGCCGCCGCTGACCGTGATGCCGACGGCATAGAGGTTGAGCGGTACCCCGTTGCCCGAGCCGCTCGTGCGGTGAAGACCCACGAGCTCGGGCCGTCCGCCGCTCGGCACATCGCCGTCGAGGTCGATCACCGCCCACTGCGTGCCGTAGCCGGGGCGGTTCGAATCGTCTGGCTCGCCCGCGCCGCCGAACGACAGCTGCTCTTCACAGGTGCGTCCGTCGAAGACACGCAGGGTGCCGATGCGCGCCGAGAGCGACGAGTCCTGATACCAGGTCGTCGCGATGATCGACGGCTGAAGACGCCCGGGATCCTCATCGAGGTTCAGGTCCGCGACGATGGGCGCCGTGTAGATCATCGCCGAGGCGGGGTTGGGATCGCCCGCGTCGGGCGCGGTCCATTCGCACTGGAGCGTGGGCAGGACGTCCTCGAGGACGTCGGAGCGCTGGCAGTCGGGGTCGTTGATCACGTCCGGCGGCACGCCGTAGGGCAGGCACTCGCCGTCGGCGCTGCAGTACGAATCGCCGGGGCAGTCGTCGTAGGTGGTGCAGGTCCCGAGGTCGGGGACGCAGGTGCCGAAGCGGCAGCGCATGGTGCCGGTGCAGGCGGGGCTGCACGCGCCCGAGTCGCCCGCATCGGGCCCGGGGCCGTCCGTCGACGAGTCGGCGGGCGAGGAGTCGCTCGCGTCGCCTCCGGCATCACCGGCGTCTCCGCCGTCACCCGCGTCGCCGGCACCGGGCGGATTGGAGCAATCGCAGGCGGCGAGGGACAAGAGCAGGAAGAGGGCGACAGAAGAGCGTGTCACTCGGCGAGTATAGACGGAGACGGAAAGCAAACGGGATGGCCCGCTCCCGCGGTGACGGGGACGCTAGATTGACAATTGACTTTCGCAGGGAGGGCGGCTGCCGAGACGGGCAGCCGTTGGGGGCGAAAGTCAATTGTCAATCTAGCGTCCCCCCGGCTTCGCGGGCGAGGCTTGCCTTCGTCTCGCCTGCGTTGCCTGTCTCAGTCGGCCGGGTAGGAGGTCCAGCCGGCGGTCCAGTCCTCGCCCGCCGGGTCGATCGCACCGGCGTATTCGGCCGGCTCGAAGAAGCCCGAGGGAGGCATCGTGCCCATGGTCCCGACGGGCGAGCCGTCCATCGGGGCGAAGCTCGGCGTGTCGAGGTTCAGGGGATTGGTGAGCATCGGGTCCATGCCGGTGACGTTCAGCGCGTCCCAGTCGCCGGTGAACATGGTGGTGGTGTCGCCATCGTCGGGGGTGAAGGCGAAGTAGGAGGGGCAGCCGTCGAGGATGGTGTCGCCCACGACGAGCGCGCCGCTGTTGGCCTGATCGATGGTCGCCGAGGCGTCCACGCGGATGCAGTCCTGCTGGCTGAAGTTCATCACCACGCCGTTGTGGAGGATACCCGCGGTGCCGCGGCGCAGGCGCATGCCCTGCTGCTCCGGCTGGTTGTCGCCGACGAAGGTGTAGTTGTAGACCGTCGGGTTCGAGCGGGGCATGGCGTCGTTGTCCTCCTGCAGGTTGTCCGCCTCGATGCAGCGCTCGCCGGCGTTGTCCTGCTGGCAGATGACGAACTGGGCGCGGCCGGACCAGCCCTGATCCCAGTCGAGGCCGTCGTCGCCGACCTGGCTCACCACGAGGTGCTTGATGTCCGAGGTGCCGCCGAAGAACTCGACGCCGTCGTCGAAGCCGAGGTGGACGTGGATGTAGTCGAGCTCGGTGTCGCTGCCGCAGCCGCCGACCGTCAGGCCGTTGAGCTCGTTGTCCTCACCGAAGAGGAAGCCGGCGAACTCGATACGGACATAGCGCATGGTGCCGCAGTCGTGTGCGCTATCGGTGCCGCCGTAACGGCCGCGCATCTCGGTGGGCTCGAGGCCCTCGATGTTGTTGGTGCCGCCGGCGACGTTGATGGGCGCGTTGCCGAGGAGGACGACGCCGCCCCAGTCACCGGGCGTGCGTGTCCCTTCGGGGCCCGCGGAGGTGAAGACGATCGGCTCTTCGGCGGTGCCCTGCGCATCGATCTTGCCGCCGGTGGTGACGATGAGCGCGTTCTGACCGCTCGTGCCCTGGACCACCACGCCGGGCTGGATGCTGAGCGTGCCGGCCGTTACGTAGATCGCGGCGTCGAGCTGGTAGAGGTTGTCGCAGGTCCAGGTGGTGTCGGCGGTGATGTCGGAGTCGACACTGACCACCGTTCGGTCACCTAGCGCCGGGCAGCCCGCGGGCGACGTGCCGGTGTCGCTGGTGGTGCCGGTGTCGGAGCCGGTTCCGCTGTCGACCGGCGGAGTGATCGTGGAGTCGTCGCCCCCGCAGCCGGACCCACCCATCGCGAGGAGGATGGTCGCAAAGCTCATGTAGTTTCGTGCGTTCATTTCGATTCACCCTTTGCGGCGTCGCCGCGTCAATTCGTCGACCACGTCAGCCCCAGGCTCCCGGAAACACCCGGGTTCCACGACCGCACGGTCAAACCCCCCGCTTCGAAGCGCCGGGAGGAGTAGAGGAGGTTGGACACCGTCGCCCGGAGGCTCATCGTCGGCAGGATGTTCCAGCGCGCCGTGAGCTCGAGAGAGTGGAAGGGCTTCTCGTAGGTGTCGGGGATGCCGGCCGCGCCGACCTCGTCGATGCGCGGGCCGTACACGTTGTAGTTCACGTAGACAGCGAGGCTTCCGTCGGGCGGCTGGATGCCGAAGTTCGCGTTCGCCATCCACGGCGACTGACCCGCGAGGGGCCGCGAGGTCGTCGTTGCGACGGACGCCTGCGCCGGGGTCAGGGTGACCTGCGATTGCATGATGGTGAAGTTGCCGCCGAGCCAGAACATGGAGAGTGCGTCCGCGAGGTGGCCGAGAGAGAGACGTGCTTCGAACTCGGCGCCCACATTCTGTGCTCCCGCGACGTTGGTGAATGAAACGGTGCGGTTGCGATCGAGGATCACCATCTCGATCGGATCCTCGAAGACCTTCACGAAGCCGGACACCGCGATCACTTCCAAATTCGATGGGAAGAGCTCCCAACGAAGGTCGACGCTGTGGATCAGTGTCCGTCGAGTATCGGGATTGCCATAGAGCGTCCGGTTGCGCTGGAAGTCGACGAAGACGGAACCCGACAGCTCACGAAGGCGAGGGCGCGCGACGGTGGCGCTGTAGCCGGTGCGCACGAACATGTCGTCGCTGAGCTGAAAGACGATGTTGGCGGCGGGCAGGACGTCGACGTCGGTGCGCGCGGTGAACGCCGGCTTGTCGTCTTCGCTGGTCGGGGCGGCGAAGGGGGAGCTGGGGGTGATGGTCTGTCGGAAGGCTTCGGTGCGGAAACCGGCCTCGCCGCGCAGCCAGCTCGTGGCCTCGCCCTGGACCATGGCGTAGGCCGCGTAGGTGTCCTCGGTGCCGACGAAGCTGTCGTTTTCGTTGGTGGTTTCCTGGAGCGTCCAGGCGGCGCCGCTCATCGACGAGGCGAAGAGTTGGCTGGGGGGGAGGTCGAAAGCGCCTGCCGCGGCGCGCCGCCGCGCCGCGTAGTCGAAGCGGCGAATGTCGTAGTCGCTGCCGGAGTGCAGGATGTTCGCGCCCATCTTCAGGGCGTAGTCGCTGATGGGGATGGTCAGATCGGCTGCGCCGCGGAAGCGCAGCTCGTCGAGGTTGGTGTAGAGGCGCTGCCCGTCGATGGGGAGCCGGTCGACCCAGGAGTAACGCTGCTCGCTCGATTGCTGATACATCACGTCGCGCGTGTCGGGCTCGTACATGCGGCCGTAGGTCGCGTTCAGAAGCCAATCGAAGCTGGGACCGTCGCGGGAGAGCTCGTGGTGCCCGTCGAGCTGGTTGAAGAAGATCGTGCGCTGGCGAAAGCGCTGGCGGGTGCGGCGGATCTGGTCGTCGCGCTCCTCCTGATACCCCTGCTGCATCGCCGCGTAGTCGTCGGCGGACTGGTTGAAGAAGCCCGTGTAGGTGATGTCGTGTCCGCGGGCGAGCTCGAGGGAGAGGCTGCCGAGGGTGCTCAGGCGCACGGTGGTGTTGTTCGCCACGCGCGTCATCGAGTCGCCCTGCGTGCCGTTCACGTCGAGGACGCTCCCGACCGTTTCGTGCGTCACGCGGTGCTTCACCTGATAGCCGGCGGCGACGTAGACGCCGAGGTCGTGGCCGAAGAGGCTGAGGGTGTCGCCGATGTTCAGGCCGAGCCGGAGGTCGGGGGAGACCATGCTCGGATGCACTGAGAGGTTGCCCGGGAAGGAGCTGCCGATGGCGGTGAGCTCGTCGCGGGAGAGCGTGTCGCTGGCGCGGAGGGCGCCGTCGGTCGGGACGTCGGCGGGGAGCGCGCGCGTCCCATCGTCGAAGCCGAGGAAGTCCGTATTGCCGCCCGCGTAGCTCGGGGCCATCGAGAAGGTGCTCTGGCTGTTGGCCCCGATGGACATGGTGGCGTTCGCCTGGAACTCCGCCGGGTACTCACGGGTCTGCAGGAGCATCGTTCCGCCGGCGAAGGTCGCGGGCAGGTAGGGCGAGTAGCTCTTCATGACCGAGACGCTCGAGAGCAGGCGCGAGGGGAAGAGGTCGAGCTGCACGCCGGGAACGGCCGGGTCGAGTTGGGGCAGGGGAGAGCCGTTCAGGAGCACCGTGGTGTAGCGGCCGCCGAGCCCGCGGACGTAGAGGAAGTTGTCGTAGACCGTGACCGCGACCACGCGCCGCGCTGCGCCCGCGGCGGCGTTGTCGGTGGTGCGGCTCATCTCCTCGGCGCTGATCGCGTCGCGAACCACCGTGGCCTGGCGGCGGACCATCTGCTGGGTCGCCGCGGTGTTGGTGTCGGCGCGCGCCTCGACCACGAACTCTTCTTCGGTCGCCGCTCCATCGGGCGCCAGCGTGACGTCGGCCTCGGTGGCCTGGCCGGCCTGTACGATCACGTTCGCTAGCCGCGCCGTCTGATAGAGCTGGTAGAAGATGCGGAGCGTGTAGGTGCCCGGCGGCAAGTCGATCGCGTAATAGCCCTCGACGTTGGTGAGCACCCGCTGGTCGGTTTCGACGACGACCACCTGGCCCTCGATGACCGGTGCGTCGATGTCCTCGGCCATCACCCGACCCACGACGCCGGTGCCGGTCTCGAGCTGCGGCCGAGACATGAGCGCCGCGAGGGACGGATCTTCGGCCATCAGCGCGGCCAGCTCTTCCTCGGTGAGATCGTCTTGCGCTGCGACGGACGCGGGCGCGGCGGCTGCTGCCAGGGCGAACAGCAGATAGACCGGTCCATTCTTCGTCGTTCTGACGGTGCTCACGTCGTCTCTCCGTGGGGTCTCAGTCGATGCCGGGGAGGGCCTCTGTTGCGACGGCTATCCGCGTCGCTCCTGCGCTTCGTGCGAGGTCGAGTGCAGCCACCGCCTCTGCGTAGGACGCGTCGTCGTGCGCGTCGAAAACGATCGTGCGTGTGCCGCGACCCGCGAGGACGCGACGGAGTCGATTCGGCAGCTCCGCGGCGCTCACCTCGTCACGGTTGATCCGAATCGTTCCATCACTGCTGACGCTCAAGACGATGGGCGCCTGAGCGTCGGCCGGGGGAGGCGCGTCGGACTCGGGGGGCAGGGTGACGCTGAAATGCTTCAGCATCATGGGCGTCATCACCATGAAGATGATGAGGAGCACGAGCACCACGTCGACGAGCGGCGTGACGTTCATCTCGGGCTTCTTCCCCCGCTTGCCCTTGCCTGATGTGTCGAGGTCCATCGCCATGACGATCTCCCTTCGGCCTCAGTGGCCTCGGCTCTCCTGATCCTGGTCCTCGTCCGTCTCTTCGCTCGCGCCCCCGCCGTTCTCGCTCACCTGCAGAGCGACGCTCGGGAATCCGATGGTGCGGCTCGCCGCGAAGACGAAGCGCGCGTGCTCGTAATGCGCCTCGCGGTCGGCTTTGATCACCACGCGCCGCGTGGGGTCGGCGTCGTGCGCCGTCCGAAGCGCGCTCTCGAGCGAGTCGCGCGCGACGACGTCTTCATCGACCCAGAGGGTCCCGCCCGACTCGATGGAGATGACCACCGGCTCGTCCTCGGCGTCCGCCTCCACGTTGACGATCGTCGGGAGCTCGACCTCGGCGCCGGCCTCCATCGCCGGGATCACCACCATGAAGATGATGAGCAGCACGAGCACCACGTCCACGAGGGGCGTGACGTTCATGACGGGGGCTGCGCGCTTGTTGCCGCGTCTGCCGAGGCTCGCCATCGGTCTCTCCTCAGGCCGCCTTGACCGACTTGACCGACTTCAATTCGGAAGTGCGTCCATCGGGCTCGATGACGATCTCCCGAAGAACGGGCGCGTTTTCCACGAGCGCGACGTCGAAGTCACCCTGCTCGAGGCGATCGACCAGCTCGCCGGCGGCGTTGACCAGACCCGTCTCGAAGGCGGCGATCTTGTTGGTGAGCCAGTTGAAGACCAGCACCGTCGGGATGGCGACCATCAGGCCGTAACCCGTGACGATCAGTGCCTCACCGATGGAGGCGCCGATGGTGCCGATGCCGCCCTGACCCTCGGCGGCGATCATCTTGAACGCGTGGATGATGCCGAGGACGGTGCCGAGAAGCCCGACGAAGGGTGCGGTCGAGCCAGTGGAGGCCAGGACACCCATGCCGCGGTTGAGCGACTCGGCGAGCGACTCGCCGCGGCGATCGAGGGCGCGGCGTGTACGCTCGGCGGCCTTCTCGGGATCGTCTCCGGCACGGGTACGCTCGAGGAAGGTCTTGATCCCGAGATGCATGAAGGAGGCGAGATGGCTCCGCCCCGACTGCTCCGCGATCTCGAGCGCCTCGTCGAGATGCCCCGCTTCGAGGAGCGGTGCGGTCTCCTGTGCGAAGGCGCGCGAGCGTGCACGCGAGCGCAAGAGGAGGTAGAGGCGGTCGAGGGTGACCGCGATGCACCCGATGGCCTGAATAGTCAGGATGATGACGACTGCCCGAACCGGCAGGCCCATCTCCGACCACATTTCCACGATGTTGATTTCCATTCGAACTGCTCCTTCAGATGTTGGTGAGGCGGAAGACGACGGGGAGGACCTTCCACGTCGCGACGGGCGTCCCGTCCTCGAGCGCGGCGGCGGTGAATCGGTTTCGTTCAGCCCAGGAGATCGCGGCGTCGCGAAGCTCGGCGGGGCCGCGGAGGGCCCGACAGTCCCGGGGGTGACCGTTGACCGGGATCGCGCATCGGACGAGGACCAGGCCCTGGATGCCAGCGCGACGCGCTTCCTCTGGATAGTCGAGCGCAGGGGGCTCGCCGAGACGCGCGGCGGGCGTCCCGTTTTCGGGGAGCTGGATCGGACCCGGCGGCGGCCTCGGGCGCTGGGGCTCGGGCTCGGGCTCGGGCTCCGGTTCGGGCTCCGGCTCGGGCGCGGGTCCGCCACGGCCGCGGCCCCCTCCGCCCCCGCTGCTTCCCTCGTTCACGAGCTCCCCATCGGACTCCTCGAGGTCTTCGTCGGAGATCTTCCGTCGGCTCGACGATCTCGGGTGGAGCCACACGCGGACGATGCGGATTGGGCGCGGGGGGCGCCGGGGTCGGTGGCGGTTCTACTTCGGGCTCCGGCTCGGGCTCCGGCTCCGGCTCGGGGGGAGGAAGGAGCTCGATGGGGATCTCCTCCGGCTCGGGCGGCGCCGCGGTGGGTGTGGCTGCCATCGCGACCGCTGCCACCGCGACGCCAGCGAACACGAAGCCCGCGACGACGATTGAAGCGCCCAAGCGCTTCTTCGCTTCTCCATCCGACCCTGAGGTGAAGTCGCCAAACATGATTCTGAACCCGCGCGCCGACTCGCGACGCTGCGTGACTGATAGGTCGTGAATGTGACGGGGCGGTGTCCGGTTGGTCTCACGTGCGATCCGGTCGTGCGACGCGCGAGTTTGCGTGCTGCTTGCTGCGACGGAACGTTGGCGTCACCGCCGCGTCACAGAGGCCGGGCAGGTTCATCTCCTCATGCATCCCGTGCATCGAATCCTCCTCGGAGAAGAGGACGCCGAAGAAGCAGCGCGTTTGGCGGACTTCTTGAGGCGCGAAGGCTTCGAGCTCGAGGTCGCCGAGAGCTACGAGGAGCTGATGCGCGCACTCGATGCGTCGCCTGCGCTCGCGCTCGTGGCATCGTCCCTTTCCGGTCGCACCGCAACCGAGGTACTGCGCGCGCTTCGTTTCGAAGCCCGCTTCCGCCGCCTTCCAGTCATCCTCATCAGTGACACCGATGACGAGGTCGACCGCGTGGTGGCCTTCGAGCTCGGCGTCGACGACTACGTGGTCGAGCCTCTGAGCCTTCGTGAGCTCTCCTTGAGAGTGCGTGCGATTCTCCGGCGTGCCGGGAGCGCGTCCCTCCGTCCGCCGGGCGTCACGAAAGCGCCTCGGATCGATCACCATCGACGTCGACAATCACGAGGTGCGCGTCGACGGTGACCCCATCACACTGACCCCCCTCGAGCTCCGGCTCCTCGACCATCTGCTGAGCTCTCCCGGCGAGGTGCACTCCCGCCAGGCGCTGGTCGAGACCGTGTGGGAGCGCTCTGGGGACGAGGTGACGCGGGTCGTCGACACCGCCGTCAAGCGCCTCCGCCGGAAGCTGGGCGAGGCCGGTGAGGTGATCGAGACGGTGCGGGGCGTCGGCTATCGGGCGAACGCTCCGCGAAGGGCGACGAGCGCGAGCGTGGTCGAAGTGAGCGCTGCCGAGTAGCGGCTTCGGCCGTCGTCAGTAGCCCATCTCGGCCAGCTCGAAAGCGATGTTGCGGTAGAAGCGCAGGTAGTCGAATCCCGTGCGGCGATCTGGTCCCTGGTCGTCGATCTGTCCGACCTGGTCGAGATGATCGGCGGGGATGCAGCCGCGGAACCGACCCCAATGGGCGCTGGTGACCATCGACACGCCATCGTTCGGATGCAGCTCGGTCCCGTGCGCGACCAGCGCCGCGCCCCCCGCCAGGAGCGGGTCCATCAAGTCGCGCGTGCCCTCGTGCCAGATCATCAGCGACTCGCCCGATTCGTCGCGGCAGTCGTCGACGATGGTGTCGCGCGGATTCGGCAGACCGGCTACGTATGAGAAGCCCGCCCAAGACTGGTAATAGACGTCCGGGTGGTCGACGACGGTCTCGTTGAACTCCGCCATTCGCGCCTCGCTCATCGAGTCCATCGCGTCGATGAAATGACTGTCGTCGGCGAGCTCGCTGAAGCTCTGGCCGTACCAGGTGGTGAGCGTGTCGACGACGCGCCCCGACCAGCTGTCGGGATCGGGGAGGATCGCCAGCGCCGCGTCGGCGACGTAGGTTCCGCGATGTGGGGACGAGAGGGTCGACACGGTGGCGATCCGGTCGCCGTAGCCGAGGCCGCCGGGGCTCACCAGGTAGCGGCAATCCACGCCGCCTTGAGAGAAGCAGATCAGGTTCACCTTCTCCGCGCCCGTCTCCTCGAGGAGCGCGTCGACCTGCTGCGCGAGGTATTCGGCGCGCACCGCCGAGGTGTCGAAGGGCGGGACCGAGCCGAGCACCACCGTGTGCCCATCGTCCCGGAGCGCGACGTCGACATCGTTGAAGCGCCAGAAGTTGGTGGTGCTGGTGTTGAAGCCGTGGGCGAGGAGGATCGGATAGAGGGTCGGCTGACCCTCGGGATCGGGGCCCAGGGGCGGCAGCGGCTCGTCGCACCAGCCGAAGGGATCCCAGAATCCGCACCAGAACCCGTCGGCCTTGCCCGCGGCCGGCCCGTCGCATCCCGAACGATCCAGCTCGTCCAACAGGCCCTGGGCGCTTTGGGCTTCGTCGGGGGTGCACTCGGCGCTGAAAGGGGAAGAAAGCTCGGCGCCGGCGCAGGACTCGAGGCCAGCGGTCGCCATCTCGCATGGGGTCGGGCCCCCCGAGTCGGGACTTCCACAGCCCGCGAGGAGGGTGAAGAGCGTCAGGGCGAAGGGCGAGGTCTTCACGCGACCGAGCATAGCCCAGTATGAGAATACATACCGCCTCTGCCCTTGACCCCGGCGGATCGGGGCCGATACTCGGGCCGCCGCGCGCCTTGGGGCGCGAAGAGGGAGGTGGTGATGCGCTGGCTCGTGTTGTCGTGGATGTCGTTCTTCGTGGTTCTTACGTCGGCCACGGCGCAGGCGCAGACGCCTGCCACGCCGGAGCAGCATGCCGAGGAGGTGGCAGAGGAGATCCCCGCCGAAGAGCCAGAGGATCCCGTCACCCTCGACATCTCCGCGGGTCTGGTGCTGAACACCGGCAACACGGAGAACATGACACTCAACGCGGGGGGGAATTTTTCGTACACGACCCTGCCTCACCACGTCGAGCTCGAGCTCGCCTACGTCCTCGGTCTCGCCAGTCAGGGCTTTTCGGACAAGACCGCGGAGAACTTCAACGCGCGCGGGCGCTACGACTTCTTCTTCGACCCGATGAACGCGGTCTTCATCGCCGCGCGGTTTCGCTGGGACCAGTTCGCCGGCGTCGCGCCCCGGAGTTCGGCTCAAGCCGGCTATCTTCGCAACTTCTTCTTGGAGCAGGAAGGCAAGCACCGGCTCTGGGGCGAGATCGGCTACGACTTCACCTACGACGTCTACGACTACTCGCGGATCGATACCATGGGCACCGACCCGGCCGCCCTTCTGAACAGTCAGGCGATCCACTCCGCGCGCGCGTTCATCGGCTACGACAATCACGTGGCCGACAACCTCACCTTCCGCACCGGGCTCGAGTTCCTGATCAACCTCAACTTCGGTGTCTTCCGGACTGACCCCGACGGTGTCCAGTACCACGGCTACGAGGACGTTCGCTTCAACTGGGAGAACGCCCTCCGAATCAACATCGTCGGAAACCTGCTGGCGGAGCTGAAGTTCCGCATGCAGTTCGACAACGTGCCGACCTTCGGCGCGAAGAAGCTCGACACCCTCACCCAGGTCAACCTGGTCTACACGCTGCTCTAGGAGAATCGCGATGCAACACTACTGGGATCTGATCATCGAGTGGCTCGAGGGCGACGGCAAGGAGTGGGTCGTCGACACGGGCACCAAGCTCGCGGGCGTATTCCTCGCGCTCTTCGTCGCCTGGGTGGTCTCTCGCTGGCTGAGCGGTGCGCTGCGCAACACGCTCGAGAAGCGAAAGTTCGACGCGACGCTCACCCGCTTCTTCTCGAAGATGGTGCGCTACGCGATCCTCACATTCGCGATCCTCGGATGCCTCGGGGTGTTCGGGATCGAGACGGCGAGCTTCGCCGCGGTCATCGCCGCCCTCGGCCTCGCCGTCGGCCTCGCATTCCAGGGAACGCTCTCGAACTTCGCGGCGGGCGTGATGCTCCTCGTCTTCCGGCCCTTCAAGGTGGGTGACTTCGTGGATGCCGGAGGCATCGCAGGCTCGATCGAGGAGATCGACCTCTTCACCACCGACATGAAGACGCCCGACAACAAGCGGGTCATCGTCCCGAACAGCTCGATCTTCGGAAGCACCATCACCAACTTCACGCACTACGAGACGCGGCGCGCGGACATCGATGTGGGCGTCGACTATGCGGCGAACACCGAAGAGACCCGCAAGATCCTGGAGACGGTCCCGGGCAAGGTGGAGGGGGTCCTCGAGGACCCCGCGCCACAGATCTTCCTCAAGTCTCTCGGCGCCTCGTCGGTGGACTGGGTCGTTCGCGTCTGGTGCAAGACCGACGAGTTCTGGGACGTCTATCAGCGCACCATCCACGAGACGAAGAAGGCGCTCGACGACGCGAAGATGGGGATCCCGTTCCCGCAGATGGACGTGCACCTCGACCCCGAGACGCTCGAGGCGATCCGCAAGAGCTGAATCAGCGAGCGTTGCGCGACGGCGCCCCGGGCGCCGTTGGCGCCGGCTCGCCGAGGCGGCGAAGGAGCGCCGGAGTCGCGTGGACGCCGCTTCGGGCGCGCACTCGATGGCATTGATCACGCGTGATGCGCTTGGGGCCGGTGACCAGACCCTGGCTGGAGTCGGCGTCCATCAGGAGCCACGGGCGATCTGGTCCGACGTTGTCCGGATGAAAGGGCATGTCCAACAAGATGTGCCCGATCTCGTGGGACTGCGTCCACGCCTCGCGCTGCTGGCGGATACCGTTTCGATCCAGGATCAGGGTGTTGATGATCGCGCTTCCGTCGGCCTCGATGAAGGCTTCTCCCTGGCGCGTGCCCGCTGTGAAACGATTCACGATGAAGAGGTCGATGGTGCTGGGATCGTCGTCGGCGAGGGTCTTGATCAACGCGCGCTCTTCGAGAGTCCCGGCGGCGGCGGTCATGTTGTCGAACTCCAAGAGGCCGTCGGTGAGATCGACGACGCCGATCTGAGCGCCCTGGCGGGCGTCGGTGGATAGCGGCGCGTTGCGGTCCGGGCCCAGTCGCGCGAGGTTGCCCGCGAGGTCGCGCACGACGATGTCGGCGCTGCGACCGGCGCCGAACTCCGTGGGCGGGTTTTCGGTGACGCGCGCGGCGAGCCCCGCCGTCTGAAGAGCGGCCGCGACGGCCAGCGCCGTTTGAACGGGCGGCGCTCCAGGGGTGGTCGGCACGCGGAAGAGGCGCCCGTTGGCGCGAAATCGGATGACCCCGCCGCCGCGGGCCGGGAGGGCGGCGCCGTCGCCGATCGCCAGAAGGGCCGGGGGAGGGGGATCGATGACCGCGATGTCGGCCCGGCCCGGTGGGCCGAAATCCAGATAGCACTGGAGCCAGATCTCGTTGGCGATGCGGATCTGTTCCTGGGCGATGCGGATCGCGCCCTGGTCGTTGTCCCCCACCGCCGGAACACCGCCCCGACGATGTCGGAGCACACGGATCCGAAGCGCGGCTCGCCGGGCGGCTTGCGGGCCATCCTCGCTGCCCGCGCGCCCGACGCGCACGCTCGTCCCCACGGCGCCATCGCCGAGCTCGTACTCGAGACGCAGCTCGTCTCGAAGCGCCACGCGGAGCACTCGATCGGCGACGCCGGGCGCCTCTTGATCCACCACGTCCCCCACCAACCGGATGAAGGTGGAGCGAAAGGGGCCCTCGGGGCGGGCCCGTCGCAGCGTCAGCTCCTGGCGGGAGCGCGGCCGCTCGCCCGGCCGGCCGCTCGTCAACACCGCGCGCAGCTCGAGCCCTTCCGCCGATGGATCGTTCACTTGGATTCGAAGGTTGTCCGGGTCCGCGCTCGGCCCGCCGAAGGAGACGTCACGTTCGAGGCTGGCATCGTTGGTGATCGCGCGAGACACGCCAGCGGCTGCGCTGCGGGGATCGAGCCGCGCGTTACCGGCGCTGAGGAAGGACGCGTGAACGACGGTGATCGGGATGAGCGTCTCGGCGCCGCCGGCGACCAGCGTCAGGCTTCGGTCGCGAGAGCGGGCGGATGGAGCCACTCCCTGCACGCCGATGATGGTGGGCAGCGTTCGGGCGGGCAGGGCGACGTGGTCGCCTGCGGGCCGTCCATTGCGGATCAGACGCAGCCCCTCGCTGACGCGAACCTCGACCGGCTCGCTGCCGCGGATCCGGAGGCGCCGCACGTCGTCCATCGGCACGTCCGACCCCTGTTCGGCGTCCGCGACCCCGTTTTCGTCGTCGTCATCGTCGTCGTAGGCGACCGACAAGCCGGTGGCGGCCAGGGTCGCGTCGGCCTCTGCGACGTCGAGCACCACGGGCTCCTGTGCGCCTGTGGGGGCGGCCCACGAGACGGTCGCCACCAACACGGCGACCGAGAACACGGCTTCCTTCACGTCTCTCCGGTCCTGAGCAGCTTCTCTGCGGTCTGCGCGAGGCGCTCGCGACGACAGCCTTCGGCGTAGACGATCCCGCGGAGCGTCGCCGCGGCGGTCTCCACCTTCTCGTTGACGATCAGATAGTCGAAGAAGAGGTAATGCTCGATCTCGTGCTTTGCGTTGTCGAAGCGTCGATTGATCACTTCGGGTGTGTCGAGGCCGCGCTTCTCGAGGCGGTTCTTCAGCTCTGCCAGGGACGGCGGCAGGATGAAGACTCCGATGGCTTGTGGCAGGCGTGCTTTGATCTGACGGGCGCCCTGATAGTCGACGTCGAAGACGATGCCGCGGAAGCCCGCGCTCCGCGCCCGGTCGAGCTCCGAGAGGCTGGTGCCGTAGAGGTTGTCGTGCACCTTCGCCCACTCGGCGAAGCGGCCGGCTTCGATCTCCTGCTCGAACGTCGTGCGATCGATGAAGTGATAGTCCTGACCGTCGACCTCACCCGTTCGCGGCGTTCGCGTCGTGTGGCTCACCGAGAACATGAGGTCGCCTGCTTCCAGCAGACGCTTGGTGAGTGTCGTCTTGCCGGCGCCCGAGGGCGAGCTGATGATCAGGAGCAGGAGGTCGTGGTTCATCCAGATACCTCGGACGAGAGCTTACTCCACTCACACGACGTTTTGGACCTGCTCCCGAATGCGCTCGATCTCGGCCTTCAGCGCGACCACCGTGTGGGCGACCCCGGCATCGGAGCACTTGCTTCCGATGGTGTTGACCTCCCGATTCATCTCCTGGACCAGGAAGTCCAGCTTGCGGCCCACCTGAGGCATCGCTTTGCCTGCGCTGCCCTCGGTCGCCATCAGAGAGGCGAACTGGTCGAGATGGCTCTCGAGGCGCGTGAGCTCCTCGCTCACGTCGCTCTTGTCCGCGAGAAACGCCACTTCCTGTTCGAGGCGGCCGGGGTCGAGGCTCGTGCCCGAGTCCTCGAGGAGCTCGCTCACCCGTTGCTTGAGTCGGTCGCGCTGGGCCTGGACCAGGGACTCACGCACCTCGGCGATCGATCCCACCTGCGCGCGCACGATTCCGAGCCGCGTTTCGAAGTCGGCAGCGAGGGCCTCGCCCTCCCGCTCGCGCATCGAGTCGAGGTCGTCGATCGCGCTGCCCAGGGTCTCGGCCACGATGCGCCTTGCATCTTCGCCCTTGCCGATGGTGGCGGGTGTGAAGAGGTCGGGCACGCTGCTCAGCAGGCTCAGCGGCACCGGCTCCGATGGCGCGAGCTCGTCTCGGAGCGCGACGATGGCGGCGAGGGCTGCGCGCGCCCGCTCGACGTCCAGCGTCAGGCCACCCGCGGCGCCTGCGCTCTCGAGGCGCGCCGTCATCTCCACGCGCCCGCGCCCGATGCGCGACTTCAACAGCGCCTCGGCCGCGGGCGTGTGCTCGGCGAGCTCCGAGGGCAAGCGCACCCGAACGTCGACGTAGCGGTGGTTGACGGTGCGGAGCTCGACCCGAAGGCGCCGCCCGCCGAGGGACGCCTCCGCCTGGCCGAAACCGGTCATGGACCGGAGCGTCATCCGCGCGCGCCCTCCGGCGCGAGGTCCCGAAAGTGCTCGACGGTGAGGGCCAGGCCCTCGGCGACGCTCTTCTGCGGCGCGTAACCGAGGAGGCTCTGGGCGAGGGAGATGTCCGCGCGCGAGTGTTTGATGTCGCCGGGACGCTCGTCGACGTGGAGCGGCTCCACCTCGCGGCCGCAGATCTTCGCGAGCTCGGCCACCAGCGCGTTGATGGTGATCGCGCCGCCGTCGGCCACGTTCACCACCTGACCCCGCGCGTCGGCGCATTCGAGGGCGAGCAGGTTCGCGTGCACGACGTTGTCGATGTAACAGAAGTCGCGTGTCTGTTCGCCGTCGCCGAAGATGCGCGGGCGCTCGCCGGAGAGCAGCATGGAGATGAACTTGGGGATCGCAGCGGCGTAGTCGCTCGCTGGATCCTGGCGCGGGCCGAAGACGTTGAAATACCGAAGCGCGAGCGTCTTCATTCCGTAGAGCTCGGCGTAGATGCGCAGGTAGTGCTCGCCGGCCACCTTGCTCACGGCGTAGGGGGACAGAGGCGCCGGGCGCATCGACTCGCGCTTGGGGAGCTCGGGGTCGTCGCCGTAGGCGGCGGCGGAGGCGGCGAAGACCACGCGCTCGACGCCGCTTCTGCGCGCCGACTCGAGCAGTCCCACCGTGCCGTGGACGTTGATCGCGTCGCAGGTGAGCGGGTCGTCGACCGACGCCGCCACCGACGGCATCGCCGCCTGATGAAAGATCACATGGACGCCCTCGACCAGGCGCTCGACCAGCGTGAGGTCCCGGACATCACCGCGCTCGATGACGAGGTTGCCGGAGAGGCCCTCGAGATTGGACTCGCGTCCCGTAGAGAAGTCGTCGAGCACGACGACGTCGTCGCCACGGGCGAGCAGCGCACGCGCGATGGAGGATCCGATGAACCCCGCGCCGCCCGTCACCAGGGCGCGCATCAGCGCTCGAGGCCGCGCTTGCGCTTCATCTGGGCCATCACCTTCTCGTACTCGACTTCGAAGGCGGCGGTCCCCTCTTCCATGTTCTTGATCTTCGAGCGCACTTCCTTGTCGAGCTCACCCTCGACATCCATGTGGCGCTTCAGGACGGGCGTGATCTTCGTTCGGAGCTCGATGTCCTCCGAGTAGATCTCCGCGACGTTGTTGCTGTGGAAGAGCATGTTGAGGATCTGCCCCAGGATGTAGGGCAGGATCTCGTCGGGCGGCGGGGCACCGCGCTCCTTGGCGACCTGCGATTTGACGCGGCCGAGATTGCCGTAACCGAGCCCACGAACTTCCATCCGGTTCTTCGCCTCGTCGGCGATCTCCCGGTCCATTCGCAGGAACTCTTTGAGGACCGCTTCGATGTCGAGGCGGACCTCCTCTTCGGACTCGACCTCGATGTCCCCGCCCGTGGTCAGGGTCCGGACGACGTCGTCGGCGATGGCGCCGATCTTTCCACTGAAAAGTCGCATGAGAGCGGGCGGACCGTAGCCCCAAGCCCCTGCGCGGTCAATCAGGAGGAGCCGAAGAGAAAAACACTGTCCACGGAAAAATAACCGTTGACAGGAATCCGGTATTTAGGCATTTTCGTGTAAATACTGGAATCATGCAGAGCGCAAGCGTAGTGACGAGCCAGGACGAGACGGAAGGCCAGAACAGCCGACTGAAGGTCCTACAGCGGTCTCCCATCCTCCAGCATCTCGACCCCGGCGCTCTCGCCGACCTCGCTCGCCAGAGCAACCGCGCCGCCTTCGACCGCCGCGGTGTGCTCCATCGGCAGGGCGACCGCAGCCATCACGTCTACGTGATCGGCTCCGGGCGCGTCCGGCTGCTTCGCACCGCGCGAGACGATTGGGCGCTCACCGTCGCCTATCGCGGACCAGGGGCACTCCTCGGTGAGGACGCCCTGGTCGACGGCAGCTTCCACACCGAGGCGAGGGCCGCCGAACGGGTGGAGGCGGTGCTCGTTCCCCTGCGTCTCTTCCGCGCGGCGCTGGCCACCGATGGTGAGCTCACGCTCTCGCTGCTGGAGAACGTGCTCTTGGAGCGTATGCGCTGCGAGCGCCGGATGGAGGCGCTGCTGACGCGTCCCGTCGAGTCACGGGTCGCGGATTTCCTCAGCGACGCGGTGGAGCGTCACGGCATCGCCGACTCGCGCGGCTATCTGATCGGCGTGAAGTACACACACCTCGAGATCGCGACCTTCGTGGGCTCGACACGCGAGACGGTGACGCTGGTGCTCGGTGACCTGAAGCGCCGCGGCATCATCGAGATCGACCAGCGACGCGTCGTGGTTCGGCGGATCGATCAGCTGCGCGCGCTCGTCTAGCGACGGCTGACTCAGCTGCCCTCTTCGTCGCCGTCTTCCACGCGGCTGCGCATGCGCTCCATCAGGCCGTCCCACCCGTCGCGGGAGATGATGCGGTCGAACTGATTGCGATAGTTGCGCACCATGGAGACGCCGTCGGTGATGACGTCCTCGACGATCCAGCGGTTGCCTCGACGCTTCATGTGGTAATCGATGCTGACCTCGGGGGCGCGCCGGTTCTCGGTGGAGCGTGCGGTCGTCGTCACCACCACCATCTCGCCGCGGGTCCGCTCGTCCCCGTAGGTGACCTCGTAGGCCTGCGTCGTCCGGAGCTGCTCCTGGTAGTTGCGCTCGACGAGCGTGCGGAGCAGGTCGACGAACTCCCGGCGCTCCTGGGGGGAGCGCTCTTCCCAGTGGTCGCCGAGGGCGGCCTGGGAGACCCCTTCGAAGTCGAGGAGGCTGCTGATGATCCGGGTGACCTCTGGGCTCCCCCCGTTCTGGCCGCGCGCCAGGATCCGCTTCACCTCCTGGTGGCGTCCCTCGAGGTAGCGGCCCGCCGGACCGCTCTGGGCCGCAGCCGAGAGGTTGGGGACGACCAGCGCGGTCAGGGCGCTGAGGAGGACCGCGAGCTTGAAGGTGGGCTTCATTCGACTCTCCGAAAGGGCGTGGGGCAGGTGGGCAGCCCACGAAAAGGCAATACGGCGTCTGTGGGGCCTTGGACGGCGGAGCCCGCGGATTATTCCTCGCATCGGACCTCCCAGCCACCGGCGGGCAGAATTTGGGTGCCGGTGGTGCGCTGAAGGTCGGCGATCGCCGCGTTCACGTCGTTGATTGCCTTGAGATGCTCGGTTCGGGCCCGGAAATAGGCACCCGCGGCGTCGATCAGGTCCCGTGGCTCGACCGCGCCGACCGAGTAGGCGCTCCCAGCCGAGATGAACCAGCGCCGGGCGTTCAGGTGTCCCTCGCGCCAGGCCTCCTCGCGCCTCTGAGCGTCGGCGAGCCCTTCCCAGGCGTTGGCCACCTCGAGGGACACCCCACGCCGCGCCTCGTCCGCGAGGGAAACCAGCTCCGAGAGCTGGGCCTCCGCGCGCCGGACGCGGTGGTAGTTCCCCCACACGTCGAAGGACCAGCGCGCCACCAGCCCGGCGCCGACCGAGGCGAAGTTCGCCTGG
This sequence comes from uncultured delta proteobacterium, assembly GCA_963727445.1. Taxonomy (GTDB): domain Bacteria; phylum Myxococcota_A; class Polyangia; order Polyangiales; family B10-G4; genus B10-G4. Next base: position 295,092 of record CAVSGI010000027.1, on the reverse strand, counting down.
TCGATGATGAAGGGGTTGGACTGGTTGGAGATGCCCGGGCCGTAGCTGTAGCTGGCCGCCACGGTGATCGCGAGATCGGGGTAGTAGCGAGCCCGGGTCGCCTCGAGGTTGGCCTCGCGGGCGTCGATCCCCGCTTCGAGCATCTCGAGCTCCGGTCGTGAGCCTTCGGCGGCGCTCTGGTACTCGCGCAGCGGGCGCGGATCGATCTCGAGGGGCTCGAGTGGACACTCGGGGACGTCGAACTGGTCGATGCCCGTGAGCGTGGTGAGCGCATGACGGGTGGTGCGCTCGAGCATCATGGCTTCGGAGCGGCGCGCCTCCATCTCGGCGCGTGCGGTCGCGAGCCGATAGCGATCGGTCTCCTGCACGTTGTCGTCGCCCGCGTCGAGCATCTCGATGAGTTGCTCCTCCGCTTCGCGCATCTTGCCTGCGCCTTCGGAGATCATCTGCTGCAGGTCGAGGGAGAGCTGAAGCCCGTAATAGGCGCGCCGCACGTCGAACTCGAGACGATCGAGGTGGACCTGTCGCTCCCGGCTCGCCGCGCGGACGCCGGCGCGCGCCGCGTCGTGCAGCGCGTCGATCTTGCCGAAGGTGTAGATGGGAAGCGCGCCGCTGGCGCCGACGATGACGATCGGACGCCACGGGTTGTTGAGCGGGAACTGGGAGTCCGGGCTGAAGATGGGCGTGCCTCGCGCCTCGGGCGCGATGCTGATCGCCGCGGTGCCCGAGAACTGGAAGAAGGGCGAGACCAGCGCCTCGTCCAGCTGTGCCTCGGCCGCGACGACCTTGTGGCGCGCGGCTCTCAGGCGCGGATAGTTCTCACGGGCCGCATAGGTGAGGGCCGCGAGGTCCATCACCGGGCGGCGCTCCTCCTCCTGGGACCGATGCGTTCCTTCGCTCGCCTGCTCTTGAGCGACGGCGGCCGTGGCGGAGGAGAGCGCCGAGATGCAGACGAGGATACAGAGCCGCTGTCGCGACGACAGGGCCTTGCGACGCCGGAGCCGGAGGGTCGGCCGTCGCGGGTTCATCTCAGGCGTCCCGGTCCGTGATGGCGGCGAGGAGCTCCGCCTGCGCGACGACGACGTCGCCGACGCAGGCTTCCGCTGCGGTCTTCCAGATGTTGGCGCGGTGCTGGAGGACGCGGACTTCGATCTCCATGCGGTCGCCAGGGAGCACCGGCTTGCGGAACTTCGCTTTGTCGATACCCAGGAAGTACAGAACCTTCTGGCTCGCGTCGAAGGGCTCCGACGCGTAGGCGAGGACGCCAGAGAGCTGCGCCATCGCTTCGAGGATCATCACGCCCGGAAACACCGGATGACCCGGGAAGTGACCGGGAAAGAAGGGCTCGTTATAGGTGACGCACTTGATCGCGGTCGCGCGTTTGCGCGGCTCGAGATCCGTGACGCGGTCGATCATCACGAACGGCGCCCGATGCGGAAGGATCGAGAGGATCCTCGGGATGTCGAAGTCCACGCGCGCTCCCCTCAGCTGCCTCAGGCTATCTGCGTTTCGATCCGCCCCCGCCGGAGCGTCCCTCGCCCTTGTTGTAGCGTTGGATCAGCTCGTCGGTGACGTCGAGATTGGACGGTACCCACATGACACCGCCCTCGTTTCTTTCGACTATCATCGTGTAGCCGTCGCGTTGGCCCATCCGTTGGAGGATGCCGGCCATGCGTTCGAGGATGCCCTTGGTGAGCTTGGCCTCCTTCTGGGCGAGCTCCCGCTGGTACTCGACGTAGGTGGTCTGCAGCTCGACGAAGGCCTTCTGATACTCCTCGAGCTTCGACGACAGGGCGCTCTTGCTCAGGACGTCGCGCTGGCGCTCGATGTCCTCTTTCATCTTCTTGAGCTCGCTCTGGCGCTGGTCGAGGGCCTGCTGGCGGCGCTTGAAGAGGCGCTTGAGCCGCGCCTTGGCGCGACGACCGTCCTCGGTCTCGTTGAGGGCGCGCTGCATGTCCACCACGGCGATGCGCACCTGCGCGAAGACCCGGGGGGAGATGCTGGCGAGAAGGAGCGCGGCGATCAGGGTGACGGCGTGGCGATGAAGCATGTCTATTCGTGGGGCCGAGATGGCGATAACCACCCGACAATTCGGGCCTTCGAAGGCCCGGGGGCATTACCTGCTCAGGGTTCGGCGGTCAAGCCGGCTCTTGGGACGGGGGAATGCGGGCGCGGATTCAACGGACGGCGGATGCTGCGTCATGTCGACAAATCGCCAACCCCCCGAGATCTGCTCGATCTCCCCCGCCACGTGGAGAGTCAGTGGATCGGCGAATCGACGTCCGACGATCTGTACCCCCATCGGCAGTCCGGCCTCGGTGAAGCCGATGGGCACCGCGGTGGCCGGCATCTCGAGCACGTTGTAGAGGCCGCAGTAGGCGAAGGCGAAGGGGAGGCGGAGCGGGACGTTGTGCCGAGGCGCCGGACGAGGGTAGGGCAGGCACATCAAGACGCCGCGCTCGCCGAGCTTCGCTTCGATCTCGGCGCGGAGCGCATCCCGCCGGGTCCGGACCCAGCGCCGCATCCAAGGCGGTGAGACCGGCTGCTCGAAGGAGGCGACGAGCAGGGAGTAGAACGGGTGGACGCTGCGACCGAAGGGGAGCTTCGCCCACTCGCGCAGGAGTGAGCGCTTGCGACCGTCGTTGATGATCTCGGAGAGCGTCTCCGGTGCGGAGTCGGCGAGGTTGCCGACCCAGAGGAGCGGCGCGAGGTTGGTGGCGCTGGGGCGCCAGGGCTCTACGCGGAAGCCGCGCTCGCGGAGCGCGCGCACGGTGGACTCGACGCCCGCTTCGAGCTCGGGATCGACCGGGGTGAGCCCGTCGTAGGTGTAGTAGTAGATGGTGACGTCGCGGGGTGACAGCGCGCCCATGCGGCGGAAGCGCCCGCGGCCCGCGTCGCGATCCGGATCGTCGTCGGGGGAGAGCACCTCCATGGCGCGGATCAGATCGCCCACGCGTCGCGCCATCGGGCCGCTGACGCAGTAGCGTCCACGCTCGCCGTCGGCGGGAGGGTAGTGGCCGCGGGCGGCGAGCAGACCGCCGCTCGGCTTGTGCCCGCAGATGCCGTTGAAGAAGCTGGGGTTGCGGATCGAGCCGCCGCTGTCGGCGCCGATGCCGATGGGGCTACCGCCGGCGCCGATGATCGCGCCCTCGCCGCCGCTCGAGCCGCCGGGGATGTGATCGGGGGAGTAGGCGTTGTTGGTGCGCCCGTAGAGCGTGTTGTGGGTCTCGAGCCAGAGCCCGGCCTCGGAGACGTTGGTGACGCCGACGCAGATGGCGCCAGCGTCCTTCATGTGGCGAACGAGGGGCGCGTCGGTGTCGGCGATGATGTCGCGTCGCTTGGCGCAGCCCGCGGTGTTGGGCAGCCCCTCGACGGCGACCAGCTCCTTCGCGGTGAAGGGCACCCCGTAGAAGGCGCCGAGGCGTTCGGGATCGGCGTGCACGAGCCGCTCGGTCGCCTGTCGCGCATCCGCGAGGGCGTCCTCGAAGCGATGAGCCACGACGGCGTTGATGCGCGGATTGACCTCTTCGATGCGCTCGATGTGCGTCCGGACCGCCTCGAGCGGCGAGACATCCCCAGCCCGAATGGCGTCCGCGATCTCCCCCGCGGACATGGAAAGCAGCTCCGACACGGCGCCGAACATAGTGGAAAGCGCCAAGAACGCCAGCGCCCGTCCCCGTTTCCGTTCTCATTCCCGTTGACGCCGTTCCCGTTCCCGTTCCCGGTCCCGTTCCCGTCCGCCGTGCCCGGTCAGCCACGTTCCCGTTCCCGTTCCCGTTCCCGTTCCCGCTCCCGTTCCCGTTCCCGTTCCCGTTCCCGTTGACTAGCATCGGGCTCGGCCCGATGCGTCGACGAGCCTGTACCCGTGCAGCTCCGCGGACTGCCGTCCGCTCCGCCATGCACGGCTACAGCCACGTTCCCGTTCCCGTTCCCGTTCCCGTTCTCGTTCCCGTTCTCGCTCCCGTTCTCGCTCCCGTTCGCGTTCCCGTCGTCTCGACCCCAAGCTGCGCTTGGGTCTGGGACTGGGTGGGTGAGTGGGGACTGGGAACGGGAGCAAAATCATTCCCATCGGAGTTAGTTGACCGCCATGCGGTCGCAAGTCGCGACGTTGCGGCCAACGCGCGCCGTTGTGACCGCCATGCGGTCGCAAGTCGCGACGTTGCGGCCAACGGCCGCCGTTGTGACCGCCATGCGGTCGCAAGTCGCGAGGTTGCGGCCAACGCGCGCCGTTGTGACCGCCATGCGGTCGCAAGTCGCGACGTTGCGCTCAACGCCCGCAGTTGTGACCGCCATGCGGTCGCAAGTCGCGACGTTGCGCTCAACGCCCGCAGTTGTGACCGCCATGCGGTCGCAAGTCGCGACGTTGCGCTCAACGCGCGCCGTTGTGACCGCCATGCGGTCGCAAGTCGCGACGTTGCGCTCAACGCCCGCAGTTGTGACCGCCATGCGGTCGCAAGTCCCGACGTTGCGGCCAACGCGCGCCATCGTGACCGCCATGCGGTCGCAAGTCGCGACGTTGCGGCCAACGGCCGCCGTTGTGACCGCCATGCGGTCGCAAGTCGCGAGGTTGCGGCCAACGCCCGGCGTTGTGACCGCCATGCGGTCGCAAGTCGCGAGGTTGCGGCCAACGCCCGGCGTTGTGACCGCCATGCGGTCGCAAGTCGCGAGGTTGCGGCCAACGCCCGGCGTTGCTCCTTCCGCCCACGTCAGGGGCCCTTCGGGCGGGGCGAAGCCCCTGACGTGGGCGGAAGGAGCAACCCCTCATGAGCAAGCTGGTACACGACATCCTCCTCGAAGCCATCGGGGCCACCCGGCCACTGGCCGAAAGGATCCAACACGAAGACCGCGACCTCGCGTCGCAGCTGCGGCGCGCCGCCAGCTCGGCGGCGCTCAACGCGGCCGAGGGCGAGTGGGGGCGAAAAGGGCATCGGCCCGAGCGGCTCTCGGTCGCGATGAACTCAGCGAGAGAAGCCAGACAGGCGCTGCGCATCGCCGTGGCCTGGGGGTATCTGAGCGCGGCGGAGTGCAGCGCCGCCGAGGACCATTTCGATCATGCCGCCGCCACCCTCTTTCGCATGATCCATCGCTGAGCCACCCGAGCCCGGAGGGAAACCCCTCCGGGCTCAGAGTGCTTCACCGCAGCATCCTGGTGAGCATCGCGGCGATCGCCGCGCCGTGGCTGCGGACTTCCTCGACCGGTAGCCGATCCCCCGTCGCCTCCGCCAACTCGAAGCACGCCACGGTCTCCACGGCCGAACCGCGGGCGATCTCGTAGTGCTTGCGCCGCATCGCCCGCGAGCTCTGCGTGCAACCCTCGGCGATGTTCGCCCCGACCGAAGTCGAAGCCCGCTTCACCTGCGACCGAAGCTCCGCATCGGCCGGCAGGTTCGCATACACGAGCTGCACGAGGGCTCGCGCCCGCTGCCAGACGCGCAAGTCGTGATGAATCATCGAATCAGAGTGTTTCTTGGTCATCGCTGAGACCCCTTTCCCAACCCAGAAGGGGTCTCAGCGATGACCAAGAAACACGATCAGACGACCCACCGAGCCGCACACTCCCGTGCCCGCTCCCGCTCCCGCTCCCGCTCCCGCTCCCGCTCCCGCTCCCGCTCCCGCTCCCGCTCCCGCTCCCGTTCACGCTCCGTTCCCGTTCCCCCTCCCGTTCCCGCTCCCGTGCCCGTTCCCCCTCCCGTTGACTAGCATCGGGCTGCGCCCGATGCGTCGACGAGCCTGTACCCGTGCAGCTCCGCGGACTGCCGTCCGCTCCGCCATGCACGGCTACAGCCACGTGCCCGTTCCCGTTCTCGCTCCCGCTCCCGTGCCCGTTCCCGCTCCCGTCGACTAGCATCGGGCTGCGCCCGATGCGTCGACGAGCCTGTACCCGTGCAGCTGCGCGGACTGCCGTCCGCTCCGGCCATGCACGGCTACAGCCACGTGCCCGCTCCCGCCTGCGCTAAAAGAAGTTGCCGATGGTGAACTGGAAGTTGATGTCCTGTTCGTTCGGTCGCCGAATGAACGGAATACCCCACTCGAAGCGCAGCGGGCCCAGCGGCGAGATCCAGCGGATACCGAAGCCCCAGCTGGTGCGTAGGTTGAACGGATTGATGCCGCAGGGCGTCGTGGTCGAGTCGCCGAGAGGCGAGGGTGGGGCGTTGCAGTACGCCTGCTCCGTGTTCCAGGCGTTGCCGCCGTCCGTGAAGATCACGCCGCGGATGCCCACCGCCTCGATGATGTTGAACTCGAGCTCGAGGTTGTAATAGAACTGCATGTTGCCGCCGATGACGATGCCGTCGGAGGGCGGTTGCGCATTCGGGTCGTAGCTTCTCGGTATGCCCAGGCGCGGGCCGAGGCTGTTCAGGTTGAAGCCGCGGACGGAGAAGATGCCGCCGAGATAATAGCGCTCGTAGACGGGCACGCCCTTGGCCAGGCGCGAGGTGATGAGGCCCCAGTTCGTGTTGAGCTTCAGGGTGACGAAGTTGAAGAACTGCTTGTAGAAGCGCGCGAAGGCGTTGTGCCTCATGAACACGTTGTCCGAGCCGAAGAACCGGTCCGCGACCTCGAGCGAGTAGCTCGCGTAGATGCCGTTGGTGGCGAAGAGGCGGTTGTCCCGTGTGTCGAAGGTGACGGACGCCTGCACCGAGCTCGTCAAGCCCGAGAGGAAGAGGTTCTGTAGCGGGACGCGCTGGAAGATGTTGAAGCCCTGGCCGCCGCCGCTGGCGCCGAAGAGACCGCCGGTGCGCGTGGAGATGTTGACGTACTCCGCTCGGTACCGGAGGTAGAAGCGCAGGTTGTTGCCGATGATCGGGTGGCCGATGGAGAGGCTGCCGCCGGTGGAGTCGCGGTTGAAGTCGACGAACTGGCGGATGGTCTTGAAGACGCTGACGCTGCCGCTCCACTTCGTGCCGAAGAGGTAAGGCTCGGTGAACTGAACCTGCGCCAGCTGCCGGATGCCGGAGAGCTGGAGCTGCAGGCTCAGGCTCTGGCCGCGGCCGAAGAGGTTCTGCTGCTGGACCTGCGCGGTGAAGATGAAGCTCTCGATCGACGAGAAGCCCGCGCCGACCTGGAAAGTCCCGGTCGACTTCTCGCCGACCTCGAAGTTGAGGACGATGCGGTCGCGCTGGCTCCCCTCCTCCTCGGAGACGTCCACGCGCTCGAAGTAGCCGAGGGCGGTGATCCGCGCCTTGCTCACCTCGACCTGGGTCATGTTGTAGAGGTCGCCCTCCACGATGGTGATCTCGCGCCGGATGACCTGGTCGCGGGTCTTGGTGTTGCCGCGGATGTTGATGCGCTCGATGCGGACCGGCGGGCCGCGGCGGATGGAGATGATCACGTTCACGCGCCGACGGCGCATGTCGAGGTCGGTCTGCGGCACCATCTCGACCAGCGCGTAGCCGCGGTCGCGGTAGTAGCGCGTCACCTCCATGAGATTCTGCGCGATGGTGCTCCGGCTGAACCACTCGCCAGGGTTCGCGTCGATCTGCTCGCGCAGCGCGCGGCGGCCGCCCAGCGGGTCCACCTCCTCGCCGTCTTCGTCGACCTCGGTGATGCGCATCCGCCCGATCTTGAAGCGGGGCCCTTCCTCGATCGGGATGGTGATGTCGATGGACTTGCGGTCCGGCGTGAGCTCGATGCGCGGGGTGCCGATGCTCACCGAGAGGTAGCCGCGGTCGTAGTAGATGGCCTGAAGGCGGGTGACGTCCTCTTCGAAGTAGTCCGGGTTGAAGGAGTCGTTGTCCGAGATGAAGGAGAAGAACCCCGTCTCGCTGGTGCGCATGAAGCCGCGCAGCTCGCTGCCGTCGATGTTGCGGTTGCCGGTGAAGCGGATGCGCCGAACGGTGACCTCTTCGCCCTCGTCGATGACGAACTTCACCTCGGCTTCGTTGTTCGGCAGCTCGCGAAGCTCGTAGCGGATGCGCGCGAGGAAGAAGCCCTTTTCTGCGTAGAGGTCGCGGATTCGGGTGAGCTGATCCTGCACGTCGGGCAGCGACAGCACCTCGCCCTCGCGCAGCGTGACCTTCTCGTCGATGTCGTCCTCGTCGACCTCGTCGTTTCCTTCGAAGACGATGCGCCCGATCGCGCGCCGCTCGCGCACGGTCACGAAGAGGTCGATGACGCCTTCGCGCACCTCGGCCGCTTCGAAGATGATGTCGTCGTAGAAGCCCTGGTTCCACAACGCGCGGGCGTCGGCTGCGACTTCGGTGTCGGTGCAGGGGATCCCCTGCCGAAGCTCCATCGTCTCGAGGATGTCGTCGTCGGTCGTGCGCCGCGCTCCGTCGACAACGATGCGACGGATGCGCCGTCCCTGGCAGATCGTCTGCGGCGTGGTGGGGCCGGAGGTGTTGGGCTCGTACACGTCGCCCGCCGGCGGCGCCTCCCCCTCTCCCGTTCCCTCTCCCGTTCCCTCTCCCGTTCCCTCTCCCGTTCCCTCTCCCGTTCCCTCTCCCGTTCCCTCTCCCGTTCCCTCTCCCGTTCCCGCGTCGCCGTTGGTCGGGCCGGCGTCGGGTGCTCCACCATCCGTTTCCCGGGCGCCGCCGTCCGGCGCGCCAGCGTCCCCGGCGCCAGCGTCCGCCACCCCCGCGTCCTGGGCCTCCGCCACGGCGGGGAGCGCCGCGAAGGACAGGGCGGCGATCAGCCAGTAGATGTTGAAATGACGGGCCATTTCGACGGTCGCGGCGCTATAGCGAGGGCCCCGTCGTGGGTCAAGCGCCCGCGCCCGTAGCGGAGCTGTCGGGCTGGGCGGGCTCGTCGGGCGCCTCGGCCTCCGCGGTCGCTGGCTCGGAGGAAGGCGGGCTTTCTTCGGCGTTTTCGGGGGCGTTGGCCTCGTCCGTGGCAGCGGTTTCACCCACGACACGTCGATCGTCCGCGAAGACCTTGCCGTCCTGCATGGTGACCACCCGGGGCATCCGCGCGGCGAGGTCGCGGCTGTGGGTGACGATGAGGAAGGTCAGGCCGCGGCTCTGATTGAGATCGAAGAAGAGCTTGTGGATGGAGTCGGAGGTGGTGGTGTCGAGGTTGCCCGTGGGCTCGTCGGCGAGGATCAGCCGGGGCTTCATCACCAGGGCGCGGGCGAGGGCGACGCGCTGCTGCTCGCCTCCCGAGAGCTCGCCCGGGCGGTGGGTGAGGCGATGGGACAGACCGACCTCTTCGAGGAGCGCGCGCGCGTCCTTTTCGAGGTGACCGCGCGCACCGCCGCGGATCAGCCCCGGCATCATCACGTTCTCGAGCGCGGTGAACTCGGGCAAGAGGTGATGGAACTGGAAGACGAAGCCGATGGTCTGGTTCCGGAACTCGGCGAGGCGGCTGCTCGAGTAGCGCGTGACGTCTTTGCCGTCGTAGAGGATGCGGCCGGAGGTGGGTAGATCCAGCGTGCCGAGCAGGTGCAAGAGCGTGCTCTTCCCAGCGCCGGACTTGCCGACGATGGTGAGCATCTCGCCCTCCTGGATCGTGAGGTCGATGCCCCGAAGGACCTCGACGTCCTTCTCTCCGTGAGGAAAGACCTTGGTGAGGTCTTCGACGACGACCAGGTCGCGGGCCATCAGTCGTACCTCAGCGCGTCGACCGGCCGGGTGCGGCTGGCGAGGACGGCGGGGAAGATGGTGGCGAGGACGCAGACGACGACCGCGGCGACGCCCACCGCCACGAACTCGGCGTGATCGATGTGCACCGGCAGTTTGTCGATGTAGTAGACCTCGGGATTCATTCGGACACCGAAATGCTCGGCGGCGAAGCAGGCGACGTAGCCCAGCCCACAGCCGAGCCCGGCCCCCAATATCCCTATCAGCAGGCCTTCGACCAGGAATATCCGAACGACGTCCCCCCGCCTGGCGCCCATCGCCTTCAATATCCCCATTTCCGACGACTTTTCCTGAACCATCAGGGTGAGCGTGGCGAAGACGCAGAAGCCGGCCACCAGGATCGCGATGCCCAGGAAGACGAACATCGCCAGGCGCTCGAGCTGCAGCGCCCCGAAGAGGGTGCTGTTGAGCTCCTTCCAGTCCTGAACGCGTAGATCCGGACGCCCGATGCGCGCCTGGATGCGCTCCGCCGTCTCTTCGGCCTGTTCCACGTCGTCCACCTTGATCTCGATGCCGCTGATCTCGTCGCCGACGTTGAGGAAGCGCTGGCCGGTTTCGAGCATCACGTACGTGTACTTCATGTCGTACTCGTACATGCCGCTGTAGAAGATCCCCGCGACGCGGAACGGGCGCGCCTTCGGCATGGGCCCCGCCGGGCCCAGCTCGCCGAGTGGTGACACGACGTTGACCTCGTCTCCGACGTACAGACGAAGAGAGCGCGCGAGCTCTTGACCGACGATGATCCCGGGAAGCACTTCGCGCGGTGAAGCGATGGGATCGGGGCCCTCGCGGATCAAACGTTCGAGCTCGTCGAGCTCGTCGGTGCTCGGCCCTTCGCCGAGCATCCCCTCGACGTCGCGCGTCGGGCTCGCGCCGTCGTCGTCCTCGGGAGGCTCGGATCCGTCGTTCTCTTCGTCGATGATGACCGTGGGCACGTTGAAGGAGTGCAGCCCCTGGGTCTCCTCCGGCGGCAGGTCGAGGAGGCGTCGCGGCTCCTTCAGGTATTCGAGGCGGCCGTGAACCAGGTTCGCCTCGAGGTCGATCACCTCCGAGGCGCTCTCGGGATCGATGCCGCGCAGGACCGCGCCGGCGAGGTTCGAGGCGCTGGTGACCATCACCTCGCCGCTCACGTAAGGCGCGGCGGCGCGCACGCCCTGGACCTCGCGCACTGCGTTGAGCGTCGGGACCCAGCGATCGAAGGTGTCGTGCTCCTTGTCGACCACGACGTGGGCGTTGTTGCCGAGGATCTTCTTCTTCAGGTCGTTGCGGAAGCCGCCCATGACCGAGAGGGTCATCGTGAGCGCGGCGCTCGCGACCATGACGGCGCTGATGGAAAGGGCGCCGATCACGGTCAGAAAGCCGCTCTTCTTCGCCCGGAGATGACGAGCGGCAACGAGGGGGTTGAAACCGGCGTGCTCGATCAGGTCGAGGGCCGGCGGCAGCAGGCGGGCGAGCGCGCGTAGAACGAAGATGGTGGTCACGGCGAGGCGCAGCGCGGGGGCGGCCACGTCGGCGAGCTCATCGGTCACCGGGTCGAGCGGCAGGTAGTAGCTCACCGCGAGGAAGGCTGCGGTGAGCGGGATGTCCACACACCACCAGAAGATCACCCGATAGCGCAGGGGAACCAGGAACCAGCACGCGAGGAGGTTCACCACCAGGGGCCCGTAGGTGATGCAGGCGATGGCGAAGGCGACGCCAGCGCCGATGCGGCTGACGTCGTCGACGTTCATCAGGAGTGAGTCGAGGTTGGGTCCCCCCCCGAAGCCGTCGGGCTGGTAGGCGCCCAGCGCGAGGGCGAAGAAGGCCACGAAGCTACTCACCGCGACGACATCGGCGAGGCCGAAGATCGAGAGCGAGAGGAGCCGGCCGCGACCCGGTGTGCCGGGCGCGAGTCGGATCGTCCGTCTCAAGGTCAGCGTAGCGAAGACCAGCGTCGGCGCCGCCAGCGTGAGGAACGCGCCGAGCAACAATGTCGGCGTGGGTAGCGGCACGGCAACCACGGTGGCCAGGCTCCACACGAGCACACCCACCCAGTTGGTGCTGAGCACCCACAGAAGGGTCAGCGCGACGAAGACGGCTGGGATCCAGCCGAGCCTCACCTGCCGGGCACGTCCGGTCACGACTTCATCCCACTTCCGGACGCAGCAGAGGGAAGAGCAGCACGTCGCGGATCGACGGCTGGCCGCAGAGGGCCATCACCAGACGATCGATGCCGATCCCGCAGCCAGCCGCGTTGGGCATCCCGTGCTCGAGCGCGTTGATGTAGTCGGCGTCGAAGTCCATCGTCTCTTCTTCACCGCGCGCGGCGGCGGCCAGCTGGTCCTCGAAGCGCGACGCCTGGTCCGCCGGGTCGTTCAGCTCGCTGAAGCCGTTGGCCAGCTCGCGGCCCCCGAGGAAGAGCTCGAAGCGGTCGACGTAGGCCGGGTCCTCGTCGTTCTTGCGGGCGAGGGGCGAGACCTCGAAGGGGAAGTCCGTGATGAAGACCGGCACCGACGCGCTCCCGTCCGGCGTGCGGTAGAGCGTTTCGAGGGCGCCCTCGGCGATGAGCTCGAAGAGCAGGAACACCCGCTCGCCGTGGCTCTCGCACTTGGCGAGGGCCTTGCGGTCGGCTTCGGGGAGCTTCGGCGCGACGGTCTCGCAGGCCGCGGCGAGGCGCTCCGGCTCGCGGTAGAGCGCGGCCTCGTCGAAGGTGCCCTTCCACGGGCTGTCCGTCGTCTCGAGGGCCTTCAGGATCGCCTGGCGCATCGGCACGCGCGCGAAGCCGTGCGTCAGCGAGAAGGTGCGGTCCTTGGCCAGCTCCGGGAACTCCGCGCGCACCGCGGCGTCGGCCGCGACGAAGATCCCCTCGGTGAGCTCCATCTGATCTTCGTACGTCGCGTAAGCGACGTAGTACTCCAGCATCGTGAACTCGGGGTTGTGCCGGGTGCTGATGCCTTCGTTGCGGAAGTTGCGACCGATCTCGTAGACGCGGTCGAAGCCGCCCACGACGAGGCGCTTGAGATAGAGTTCCGGGGCGATGCGCAGGTAGAGATCGATGTCGAGGGCGTTGTGATGCGTGTTGAAGGGCTTGGCCGTCGCACCGCCGCGCACCGACTGGAGCATCGGCGTCTCCACCTCGAGGAAGCCGCGCTCGTCGAGGAAGCGCCGGGCCGCCTGGACGATCCGGCTGCGCGCGCGGAAGACCGCGGCGACCTCGGGATTGGCGAAGAGGTCGACGTAGCGCTCGCGGTAGCGCTTCTCGACGTCCTTGAGCCCGTGCCACTTCTCCGGCGGCGGCAGCATCGCCTTCGCCACGTGGCGAAAGTGCTCGGGGCCGGGGCAGGCGAGGGCCTTGTCGCCCTTCTGCGTCTTGATCTTCGCGCCCTCGACCCAGACGTGATCGCCGACGTCGGTGCGCTTGAGCGTGCCCTTGAGCCCGGCCTTCTGAACGTCCTTGGAGAAGTAGCACTGCACGCGCCCGTAGGGCGTCTGCACCACCAGGAAGGGACCGCGCTTCGCCATCACCCGACCGTAGACCGGCCAAAGCGGCGCGTCCGCGGGGAGCTCCTCCTCGGAGGACCAGCCCTCGAAGCTCTCGGCGTTCACGCTCTCCATGAGGGTGCGGCGCTTTTCCTCGAGCGCATCGTCCGCGCGGAGCCAGTTCGGGTACCACTTCGCGCGGTCGTCCCCCAGCTCGTTCTGTGCGTGCTGCTCTCTCGAGCGCCTCAGCTCGTCTTGGGTCGCCATCTCTATGCCTCTGCCGAGTCGTTCTTCGTCTTCGCGTTCTTCTTGTCCGCCGCCATCAGGAGATAGGCCTCGATGAAGGGGTCGAGGTCTCCGTCGAGCACCGCCTGCGCGTTCGACACCTTGTGGTCGGTGCGCTCGTCCTTGACCATCGTGTACGGCTGCAGGGTGTAGGTCCGGATCTGAGCCCCGAACGCGATGTCCTGCTTGTCTCCCCCAAAGGCATCCTCGAACGCCGCTTCCCGCTCTCGGCGCTTCAGCTCGTACAACCGCCCACGGAGCATCTTCATTGCGGTGGCGCGATTCTTGTGCTGCGAACGCTCCTGCTGGCAGGCCACGACGATGCCGGTGGGGATGTGGGTGAGGCGCACCGCCGACTCGGTCTTGTTGACGTGCTGGCCGCCGGCGCCGCTCGAGCGATAGGTGTCGGTCTTGAGGTCTTCGGGGCGGATCTCGATCTCGGTGTTGTCCTCCTCGAGGTCGGGGACGACGTAGACGGCGGCGAAGGCGGTGTGACGGCGGGCGTTGGCGTCGAAGGGGCTGATGCGGATGAGGCGATGGACGCCACCTTCTGCGCGGAGGAACCCGTAGGCGTTGTCGCCGTGGACGATGAAGGAGACCTCCTTCACGCCCGCCTCGTCCCCGGGTTGATTGTTGATCAGCTCCGCCTTCATCCCCTTGCGTTCGACCCAGCGCAGGTACATGCGGCTCAGCATCTCGGCCCAGTCCTGGGCGTCGACGCCGCCGGCGCCGGGGTGGATGGTCACGATGGCGTCCGAGTCGTCCTCGGGGCCTGCGAGCATCCGCTGGATCTCCATCTCGCGGACTCCCGCTTCGATCTCTGGGATCTGGCCCGCCACCTCGGCGATCATGTCCTGGTCGTTTTCAGCGGCCGCCATCTCGAGCAGCTCGAGGGAGGCCTCGACCTCCTTGGTCAGCCTATCCCAGGCCTTGACCTTGCCCTCGGCGGAGGCGCGCTCTTTCAGGATCTTCTGGGCGGCGTCGTTGTCGTCCCAGAATCCCTCGCGGACGGTCAGCGCTTCGAGGCGGTCGACTTCGTGCCGTAAGCCGTCGACGTCAAAGGTACCTCCCCAGCGCTGCGAGGCGCTGAGAGAGCTCTTTCAGGGCTTCCTGACTCTCCGTGACGGTCATGGACATGGGAGAGGGTGCGTAACTCTCGCCGCCGGGGGTGTCAACGAGAGTCAGCGACTCTGAGCCTTCTTCGGCCGCCAGGCCGCCTCACGGGCGACCAGGTTCTCGGCGATGCTGACCAGCTGGATCGCATCGAAGGGCTTGATCATGAAGCTGTCCGCGCCGAGCCGCGACAGCACCCGCCAGTCGCTCGGGCCACCGACCCCGGTCGCGATCACGATGGGCAGCTGACGGGTCGCTTCGTTCTCCCGGAGCGCCGCGGTGAGCTCGAGGCCATTCATCTTGGGCATGTCCAGGTCGCTCACCAGCAGGTCCGGCGTCTCTCGCCGACACGCCGCCAACGCGGCCTCGCCGTCGCCCACCGTCTCGACGCGCGCCTCGGGAAACGCCCGCCTGAGAGTCATGGCGATGAGCGAGCGAAAATCCTCGTTGTCGTCGGCGACGAGGAAGTAGAGGTCGTCGTCGGGCTCACGATGCGAAAGCCACGCGCGCTCGAGCTCGCTGCGGAACGCCTCGACGCTCCGGGTTCTCTTTGCGGGCTTCTTCGCGAGCGCGCCGCGGATGGCCTCGTCGAAGCCAGCGGGGATGCCCTCGCGAAAGGTCGCCAGAGAGGGAGGCGGATCTTCGATCTGCTTCGTCATCAGGTCGTTCAGCGAGTCGCTCTCGAACGGCAAGCGACCGGTGAGGACTTCGAACGCGATGATGCCGAGGGCGTACACATCGACCCTCTGCACTTGCTCCTTCGGGATCTTCGCGCCGGTGATGAGCTCTGGCGCCATGTACGCGGGAGTCCCACTGACGAAGGTCTGCTCGTCCTGCTGCTCCACGACGCGCGCCAGGCCGAGGTCGGTGATCGCGACGCGGAAGTCGGGCCCGACGAGGATGTTGCTCGCCTTGAGATCACGATGCGCGTGGCCCGTGTCGTGGATCGCCTGCACACCGCGGCAGGCCTGGTCGAGGATGTTCCACGCTTCGCTCGAGGACGGCGGGCCGCCCCGCTCGGCCAGGAAGCGCTCGAGGTCCGAGCCCGGCACGTACTCCATCACGAAGTAAGGCGCGCGCCCGATGTGCCCGAAGGAGTAGATCTCGACGACGTTCGGATGACGAATGCGCGCCATCGCCCGCGCCTCTTCGAGAAACTGCGTCTGCGACTTGTTCTGAAGGTGCTGCTCCGGATGGATCAGCTTGATCGCCACGTCACGGTCGAGCTTTTCGTCGCGCCCGTGGAGCACTACGCCCATCCCGCCCTCGCCGAGCTGTTCGAGGACCCGATAGGTGCCGTCGATGAGGGTGCCGGGCTCCGGGTAGTCCGCCCGCATCGCCTCGCGCACGCTGCTGGCCGGGCCTACGCGATGCGTGGGCAGTGTGTTCTTCCGATCGCCGGCCATCGATGCTCTCCATATGAACACAGCTCGGCCAGAGGCCACCGTGTTACACGCCGTTCGGGGGCTTCGGGCGCATCGGCACGCGAATGGCAGCACGCGTGCCGGCCACGCTCGAGGTGATGGCGACGGTTCCACCCAGCCGTCCGATCTCCTGGCGGATGCTCATGAGGCCGAAGCCGGCGGTGGACGGGTCGGAGGGGTCGAATCCGTCGCCCTCGTCGTCGACGACGATCTCCAGCACCGACGTGGATGGTCGGATCGTGACTTTCGCCTTCATCCCAGAGGTGTGCTTGACGACGTTGATCAAGAGCTCGCGTACGGCCCGGAAGGCGATCGACGCGGTGACTTCGTCCACCGGAGGCTCGACTCCGCCGTGGATCACCTCCACACGCAGGCCCACCTCCGCCTCCAGTTTCTCGGCGAGCCAACAGAGCGCAGAGGCGATTCCGAGGTCGTACAAGATCGGTGGGCTCAGCTCGAAGCTGATCGAGCGCGTTTCGTCGATCGACTTGTCGATGAGGTCGATGGCGGAGTCGAGGGCAGTGCGGTCGGCCCCGGTCGCTTTTTGCCGGAGAGGATTCAGGGCCATCTTTGCGAGGGCCAGGTGCTGGCCGAGGCCGTCGTGAAGGGTGATCGCCAAATGACGACGCTCCGCTTCTTCCCGCAGGACGTGGTCGAACGCCATGCTTTTCAGCTTCTCCTCCGACTCCACGGCGCGTTGTCGCGCCTCGTGCTCCGCGGTGAACAGGCGCGCCCGGGCGAGGGCCTGGCCGCAGAGCCCCGCCAGGGTGGCGGCGAGCGCCCTGTCGCTTTCGTTCGGGACCCGGTCCTCGTCCCAGAAGAGGTAGAGGCCCCCGACGAGCTTGCCGCTGACGACGAGGGGAAGGCAGGCGCAGGTGTGACCGAGATCACGGAGCTCGGGAAAGCTCCCCTCCGGATCGATCTCCTCGACGTCTGTGACGTGGATCGATTCGCCCGAGCGAAAGATGGATTCGAGCACACCCACGGAGTCCAGCGCGTAGCGTGGGCGACCGTCGACGAGCCTCGGCGTCTGGCCTCTCGCTTCGGCGGCCGCGTTCCACCACGGCTCCGGGTCCGGCATCCCGATGCGCGCGACCAGCTCCATCCAACGCCCGTCGTCGACCAGGGCGAGGACGTGCCCCGAGCGGGCGCCCAAGAGCTTCAGGCCGGCCTCGAGGATCACGTTGGCGACCTCCTCGGTGCTCGCGGCTGCGCTCATGGCTGCGCTCGCTTCGAGGAGCTGCTCCGAGCGACGGCGGTGGCGGGTCCGAGCCGTCACGTCCCGCATGACGGAGAGGTGAATGCCCGGCATGATGTTCGCGACCGCTTCGAAGGCCACCTCGACCACGGTCCCGTCCTTGCGGGTCAGCGCGTAGTCGCCCGAGAGCGTGCCCTTTCGGATGAACTCGCGCCACATGGCGAGGCCCTGCTCCCGGTCTGCCTCCGGGGTGAGGTCGAAGACGGTGAGTGCGCGAAGCTCTTCGACCGAGTAGCCGGTCAACCCTTCCCCCGCGGGGTTGACCCTCAGGTAGTGAGCGTCGTCGTCCGCCAGGAAGATCCCTTCGGTCGCGTGGTCGAACACGGCGCTGAATGCCCGATGGTCGGTGAGCGGGGGAGGCGGCATGGGCGAAGTCTGGCGCGAAAGCCGTCCGATTCCCAGGCGCGCTCCGCCTTGCACGCGAAAGCGAACTCGGGGAACCTCTTGCTTCGATGGCTCCGATGACGAGGGTGGCACTGGTCGACGACCACCAGATCATGCGCGACGGGCTGCGCGCGATACTGGAGAAGCAGCTGGAAGTCGCGGTGGTCGGCGAGGCGGCGGATGGGCGCGAAGCCATCGAGGTCGTGCGTGAGGCGCGTCCCGACATCGTGGTGATGGACGTGTCGATGCGCGGGCTCAACGGCGTCGACGCGACGCGGCAAATCGTCGAGTCGTTCCCCGACGTCAAGGTCATCGGTCTCTCGATGAGCGCCGATCGGCGATACGTCCTGGCGATGCTCTCGGCGGGGGCCTCGGGGTATCTCCTCAAGGATGCCGCGGCCGACGAGCTCCTGCGCGCCATCGACGCCGTCGACCGAGGGGGCACCTACCTCAGCTCCGCGATCGCCGGTCTGGTGGTCGACAGCGCAGTCGGACACGCCGCGGATCAGAGCGTGCTTTCCAAGCGTGAGCGGGAGGTGCTCCAGCTCCTCGCAGAGGGCTGCACCTCGAAGGAGATCGGCGACCGACTCCACGTCGCGGTCTCCACCGTCGACACCCACCGGCGTCAGATCGCCGGCAAGCTCGGGCTTCGCACCGTCGCCGAGCTCACGAAATACGCAGTTCGCGAGGGTTTGACAGCGCTCGACGGCTGAGTGCTCTCGTCCTCGAATTCGGATGGGGACGGGCGTCCTCACGCCATCCGGCGCCGAGAATCCCCAAACCTGTGGGTGCCCTGGATTCGCTGCATGGGACAGCATCTGCCGCAGCGATGACGGACGCTCCAGCGGCACCTCCGGCGCCAGAGTCGTCCCTCGTCTTCGACGAGGGAGAGCGGCGCGCTCTTGTCGATGGGTGGTTGGACCAGGCGCGGACCGGGTCCGTCGTCGAAGCCTTCGAGCGCGCCTGCGCCGCGATCGGTCAGCGCGCTGCCCTCGTCCTCGGAGACGGGATGCTCGCGCCGATCGTCCGGGCGGTCGTCGCCAACGTCGCGGAGAGGTTTCCGGGTCTGCGCTCCGCCGAGGTCGACGCACGTGGGCTCCGCCTCGCCCACTCGTCGGGGATCGGCGAGGACGCTCTGGCGGAGACCCTCGTGGCGCTGCTCGGGGTGCTGGGCGAGCTCTCCGGTCGAGTGCTCGAGCCAGCGCTCCGTGCGATCATCGCGCCCGACCAAAGACAGCACGTCGCGTCGGGCGTTGTCGCCACGAAGAAGGGGCGAGGGCGGTCGTCTGGCGCGACGGATGTCGAAGCGTTCCCCATCCCGTCGGACTACGGACGGCTCGCGGGTCTGTACGCGACGCAGCGCGTCCTATCGCGCTCCCATGGCGTCGAGAAGGCCTGCGACGAGCTCCTGCCCGTCTTGACGAACGCCCTTCCGGTTCGAGCCGCCGTTCTGCTCGACACGACCCAGGACCTGCTCAGCATGTGGACCTGGACTGCCGAAGGCGTGCCCGTGGGAGAGCTCGAAGCGGCCCGCGACCACGCCCGCGCGGTTCTCGGCTACTTGACCCCAGGTCGGCAGATGCCCTCGAGCGTGGTCAGTCGCGGGGCGCCGCTCGCGGGGGGCGTGGCGGAAGGCCAGGAGCAGCGCGCCTTCGTCACTTTGCCGCTGGTCGTCCGCGGCAGGGTCTTCGGCGCCTTCTCGATCGAAGCGGCCGCCGCGATCGACGAGGAAGACCTCCTCTTCGTGAGCGCCCTGGCGAGTCAACTGGCGGTCGCGCTCGACCGCCGACACGACCAGCTGGAGCTCGAGGCGGCGCGCTTCGAAGCCCAACGAGCGACCCGAAGGCTGGAAGATCTGCAGGCCATCGCCAACGCCGCGCTCGAGGGCGCGAGCCTGGATGAATCGCTCGACGCGGTTCTGCGCGCCCTTTGCGAGATCTTCGCGATCGAAGCCGCCACGGTGCTGCTGGTGAACCCGGACAAAGGGGCGCTCAGCCATCGAAGCAGCGTGGGGCTCGGCGACGCGGAGCTCGCGCTCCTCTGCGGGCCCGACGTGGCGGGGAAGGTCGCGGCGAAGGGCGAAGCGATGTTCTTCGACGACCTGTGGGAGCTCGCCGCCGACGCGGGTTGCGAGCCGCGTGTTCATTCGGTGTTGGGGGCCCCCCTCCGCGTTCGCGACCGCGTGGCGGGCGTCCTCTGCCTCGCCTCGGGTGGGGTTCGCCAGTTCGCCTACGACGAGCTGCGCCTCCTCGAGCTCGCGGCGGATCGGATCGCCACGATCCTCGACAACGCGTCGCTCTACGAGCGGGCTCTCGCAGCGATTCGGAGTCGCGATGGGCTCATGGCCATCGTTTCACACGACCTGAAGAATCCGCTGAGCACCATCATGCTGGGCAGCCAGATGCTCCAGAGCGAGGATCCCGCCGTGCTCGACCTGGTGGCGAGCATCGAGCGGGCGGTCGGCCTGATGCGCCGGCTGATCGCCGACCTCCGCGACGTCAGCGCCATCGAGGAGGGACGGTTGTCGATCGCGACGCGTCCCGAGAGCGTCTCGAAGCTCGTCCACGACGCGGTGGCGCTCATCGAGGACTCGGCCGCCAAGAAGGGCCTGGCTCTCGCGAGCGAGCTCCACGCGGACGACCTCGTCGTCGATTGCGATCGGGAGCGGCTCATTCAGGTGCTCGCGAACCTTCTCTCCAACGCGGTCAAGTTCACGACCAAGGGTCGGCGCGTCATCGTCTCCTCGCACGAAGGCGCACCCGGGTGGCTGAGCCTGAACGTGACGGACGAAGGTCGGGGGATCGCCGAGGGCGACCTTCCGTACGTCTTCGACCACTACTGGCAGGCGGAGGAGACCGCGCACCTGGGAACCGGCCTGGGCCTGGCCATCGCCAAGGGGATCGTGGAGGCGCATCGCGGCCGGATCTCCGTGCAGAGCCGGGTCGGTGAGGGGACGACGTTCACCATCGAGCTGCCTCTGGCGTCCGAGATGGTTCCGTGCGAGCCGCCCGCCGAGGAGCGAGACCCGGTTCGCCATCGGGGCGCGCGGGTGCTGGTTGCCGAGGACGAGCCGACCGCCCGCGCCGCGCTGATCGCCCTTCTCGAGGACGAGGGGTTCGTGGTGACCGCGGCGGGGAACGGCGCCGAAGCGCTGGCGGAGCTCGAGGCGAATGGAACGGATGTTCTGGTCGCGGACGTGGAGATGCCGGGTCTCAGAGGGCCCGAGCTCGTACGACTGGCACGGGAGCGGCTCGGGCAGGTCCCTGCGATTCTGATGACCGGACACGAGGGAGACGTCGTGGCCGAGCTCGGCATCGAAGCTCGTCACGTCTCGAAGCCTCTGGACGTGGCGGAGCTGGTGAAGGCAATCTGCGAAGCTCTCGACGGGGAAAGCTGAACATGTCGCTCGAATACTTCATGGACAAGATCGGGCTCGATGACGCGGAGGTGAAGAGCCGCATCGCGTTCTTCGAGATCGAGCCAGAGGACCTCGAGCGATTGGCGAGCCTCAAGAGCGTGGCCGAGAAGAACACCGAGGCCATCGTCGAGGACCTCTACGAGCTGATCCTGGGTCACGACGACGCTCGTAGACACTTCAGCGACCGAGGCACCCTCGTCCGGGTCAAGCGCGCGCAGCGCGACTACTTTCTCGGGCTCTTCGAAGGGCGCTGCGATCTTTCGTATGCGATGGATCGACTCCGCATCGGCATCGCTCACGAGCGCGTCGGCATCCCGCCCAAGTGGTATATCGGCGCCTACGCCCGCTACCTGCGTTCGGTCCACACCTGGCTCGACGAGGAGCTCCCCGAGCCAGGAGAAGCGCGAGCGATGTACCGGAGCATCGAGAAGCTCGTCGCCTTCGACATGGCTCTGGCCATGGACAGCTACATCGCGGCGCAGCTCGACGCGCTCGCGCGACACCAGGCGGCGATCCGCGAGATGTCGACCCCGGTGATCGAGATCCACGAAAAGGTCCTGCTCTTGCCGCTCATCGGCTCGATCGACACCCATCGCGCCGACCAGCTCATGGAGACGGTGCTGGTGGAGATCGCGGCGAAACAGGCCCACGCGATCATCATCGACATCGCCGGTGTCCCGGTCGTCGACACCAAGGTCGCCGACCACCTGATCAAGACCACCGAGGCGGTTCGGTTGCTCGGTGCGAAGACGATCCTCTCCGGAATCTCGCCGACGATCGCGAAGACGATCGTCAATCTCGGGATGGACATCTCCTCCATGCACACCCGAGGGCAGCTCGCGGCCGCCCTCGAGCTCGCGTTCGAGATCGTCGGGAGCCGAGTGGCGCCGCCGCCGTCGGGAGCGGCTCGATGAGCGCGCATGGGCCCATCCCGGTCCTCCAGATCGGCTCCACGCTCCTCGCATCCATCCAGGTCGAGCTCGGCGACACGAACGCCGACGCCTTCCAGGAGGACATCCTCGAGAAGATCGCGTCCACTGGCGCCACCGGGCTTCTGATCGACATCACCGGCCTCGACATGGTGGACAGCTACGTCGCGCGCGTCATCGCCAACACGGGGAGCATGGCGGCGCTCATGGGGACCCAGACGGTGGTGGTCGGGATGCGGCCGGTGGTGGCGGCCACCCTGGTGCGGATGGGCTTTCGGATGGAAGGCGTGCGCACGGCACTCAACGTCGACGCCGGTCTGGCCCTGCTCGAGAAGAGCTCGAAGCAACACCACGGTTGAGTCCGATGACCCTGCGTGTCGAGACGAGCGAGCAGACCGCGATCGAGTCGGAAGACCAGATCGTGCTCACCCGGCGCAAGGTGCGGGTGCTGGCGGAGAAGCTCGACTTCGACCCCTTCGCCATCGCCGCCATCACCACCGCCACCTCCGAGCTCAGCCGAAACGTCTGGGTTCACGCTGGGGGAGGGGTGGCCCAGGTCGAGCACGTGGTGAAGGGCCCGCAACAGGGCATCCGGGTCGAATTTCGCGACGAAGGGCCGGGGATCGCGGACCTCGATCGGGTCCTCGCCGGAGGGCACAGCACCGCGCGGACCCTGGGCTTGGGGGTCTCGGGGAGCCGCCGGCTCGTGGACGAGTTCAGCATCGAAACGACCGTGGGCGGTGGCACCTCCGTCACGGTGGTGAAGTGGAAGCGGACCCGGTGAGCGCCTGGTTGGGGGATGCCGAGGCGATCCCCGTCCTCGACGACGCATCCCTCACGCTCGTGCGCCAGCGGGTGCGAGCGCTGGGGGCGGAGATGGGGCTGCCAACCACGGAGTTCGAGACGATGGCCACGGTCGCGACGGAGCTCGCGCGCAACCAGCTGCGCCACGCCAGGGCAGGGCGCATCGCGGCGCGCACCGTCGTCCGGGCAGGGGTGCGGGGCATGGAGCTGGTGGCGGCCGATCGAGGAAAAGGGATCCTGGAGCCTGGTCTCGCCCTGGACGGGGTCGGCCGCGCGAGCGGGAGCTTGGGGCAGGGTCTCGCCGCGGTGCGGGAGGCGTGCGACGAGCTCGACTTCGACATTCGAATCGACCGGGGCACCTGCGTCTGGGCGCGGCGCTTCGAGGCGCCGCCGCCCTACCGCTGCGAGGTGGCCATCCTCGGCCGGCCCTGCGTGGGTGAGACCGACAGCGGGGACGACGGCGCGTTCGTTCGTGGCGACGAACACCTCACGCTCGGCGTCATCGATGGCCTCGGACACGGGATCCTGGCGCAGGACGTCGCGACCACCGCGTCGTCGTGCTTCCGCGAGCGAGCCGAAGAGGCGCCCGCTGCGATCCTCGACGCGGTGGACGAGGCGCTGCGAGGAACGAGGGGCGTCGTCATGGCAGCCGCTCGCATCGACCACCAGATGCGCCAGCTCGAGCAGGCGGCCCTCGGCGACATCCGCACCCACATCTACCGCCCGAGGGAGTGCGTCTGCATCGCGTCCGGCGCGGGTGTGCTCGGCGAGAAGCGAGCACGCAGGGGCGGCTGGAAGGTGGAGCGCGAGGAGCTACGCGAACACGACGTCGTGGTGATGTTCACCGACGGGCTCACGACGCGCGTCGACATCTCCGAGGAGCGGGCGCTCCTGCGCCGTCACCCGGTCGCCATCGCCGAGCATCTGCTCGCGCACTTCGGGCGCGACAACGACGACGTGTTGATCCTCGTCGCGCGGTGAAGCCCTCACGACGAGCTCACATCTCGGCGTTCGACAGCCGGGGCTGGCTGGCGTCGACCCGCGCCTCGAACGCGATCCGAAGCCCGCGACCCCCGATGTGGGGGCGACCCAGCCGCGTTTCCCTTCGATTTTCGGCCCGAATTGCCCATTCCCATTTGGCGTCCCCCCTGCTAGCTTCGCGCGCCCGATGATCACGCTTCGGACCTACGTCTTTCTCGACAGCCTGCAGCCGCAGCTCGCCTCCTTCATCGGCAAGACGGCGCGCGGCTTCCTGCCCGTTCCGAACCAGGCGTCTCTGTGGGTGGAGACGGCTCCCGGCATGGCGATCAACCGTGTGACCGACACGGCCCTCAAGGCCACCAAGGTGGCGCCCGCCGTTCAGGTGGTCGAGCGCGCCTATGGCCTGCTCGAGGTGCACGCCGACGACAAGGGGCAGGTCATGGACGCCGGCAAGGCGATCCTCGACGGCCTCGGCGTCAAGGAAGAGGAGCGCATCCAGCCCAACGTGGTCACCCACGAGATCATCCGCGCCATCGAGCCGTACCAGGCGCAGATCGTGAACCGCAACAGCGCGGGGATGATGATCCTGCCGGGGCAGTCGCTCTTCCTGATGGAGACCAGCCCCGCCGGCTACGTGACCTTCGCCGCCAACGAAGCGGAGAAGGCCGCCAACGTCTTTCTGGTGAACATCCGCCCTTACGGCGCTTTCGGGCGTCTCTACATGAGCGGCACCGAGGCCGAGATCGACGCTGCTGCCGAAGCGGCGCAGAAGGCGATCGAAGGCATCGAAGGCATCTCCGAGAAGGTTCAGCTCAACCGCTGAGCACCCACTTTCCCAACAGAGAGAAAGAATAGATGGCAGACGCACTGGGAATGATCGAGACGAAGGGTTTCGTGGCCATGGTCGAGGCCGCGGATGCCATGGTGAAGGCCGCTCGCGTGGAGCTCGTGACCTACGAGAAGATCGGCGGCGGCTACGTGACCGCCGTGGTTCGCGGTGACGTCGCAGCCGTCAAGGCGGCGACCGAGGCCGGGGCCCGCGCCGCCGAGCGCGTGGGTGAGCTCGTGAGCGTGCACGTCATTCCGCGTCCGCATGCGAACGTGGATACGAGCCTGCCTCTCGGTCGCGGCGACGCCGCCGAGTAACGGGCCATGTATCTGGCGCGCGTCATCGGGACCGTCGTCGCCAGCCGGAAGGAGGAGGAGCTCGAAGGCCTCAAGTTCCTCCTCCTCAAGCAGTGCGATCTGGACGGCAAACCTCAAGGGGCGACCCTCGTCGCGGCCGACGCGGTCGGCGCCGGCGTGGGGGAGGTCGTGCTCTACGCTTCGGGCTCGAGCGCGCGTCAGACCGTGCTCACCAAGGACCGGCCAGTGGACTGCGTGATCATGGCCATCGTCGACACCGTCGAGACGAGAGGGCAGGTCGACTACGACAAGTACGGCGAGGATTCGGCGGAAGTGCGAGGGGGTAGCTGATGCGTCGCCAGCCCACCGGCGGGCTCGACGAGCCCACCCTCGACGCCATCGTCGACGCGGTCGTGGGGCGCTTGCGCAGCCGCCTCTCGGTCAACGTCGTCGAAGAGCAGCTCCCGCCCTCGGAGGCCAAGGCGGTCACCGTGGGCGCGGGCCAGCGGGTCACCGAACATCCGGCGTCGGCGTTCGTGGCCCACGCGGCGCCCGCACCGGCGGTGCACACGCGCGGCCGCCGCCCTGGCGTCCACGACGACCTCGACACCGCCGTCGCCACCGCGCGCCGCGCCTTCGAGGAGTACGACGAGATGCCGCTCGCGACGCGCTACGCCGTCGTGCGCCGCATGCGCGAGGTGGCCCTCGCGCATCTCGACGAGATGGCGAATCGAGCGGTCCAGGAGACCAGCCTCGGCCGCGTCGAGGACAAGCTGATCAAGAACCGCGTCGCCATCACCAAGACGCCCGGCCCCGAGTTCCTCGAGCCCATCGCGCAGAGCGGCGACGACGGACTGATGCTCCTCGAGCGCGCGCCCTTCGGCGTCATCGCCTCGATCACGCCCTGCACCAACCCGACCGAGACCATCATCAACAACGGCATCGGGATGGTCGCGGGCGGCAACTCGGTGGTCTTCAACGTCCATCCCCTCGCTCGCGGCACCAGCGCCTGGTACATCGCGCTCCTCAACGAGGCAATCCGTGACGCTGGCGGTCCCGCCGAGCTCCTCAACTGCGTCGCCGAGCCCACCATCGAGACCGCGCAGAACCTGATGCGCCACAAAGGGGTGCGCCTGGTGGTCGTCACCGGGGGCGGCGCGGTCGTCAAGGAAGCGATGCGCTCCGGCAAGCGCGCCATCAGCGCCGGCCCTGGCAACCCGCCGGTGGTGGTCGACGAGACGGCCGACATCGAGCGCGCGGCCCGCGGCGTCATCGCCGGCGCCTCCTTCGACAACAACGTCATCTGCACCTGCGAGAAGGAGGTCGTCGCGGTCTCCGACATCGCCGACAAGCTGATGAAGGAGATGCAGCGTCACGGCGCCTACAAGCTCAGCCAGTCCGAGCTCCGCGCCCTCGAAAAGACGCTCCTCGACAGCGAGAATCACATCAACCGAGACTTCGTCGGCCGGAGCGCTTCCGTGCTGCTCGCGGCTTCCGGCAAGCGGGTGGACGGCGACCTCAGGCTCCTCTTCGCCGACGTGCCCGAAGACCATCCCTTCGTGCAGACCGAGATGCTGATGCCCGTCGTCGGCGTCGTTCGCCAGCCTGATGTCGAGTCCGCCATCCAGTGTGCGAAGCGCGTCGAGCACGGCTACGGCCACACGGCGGTGATGTACTCGACGAGCATCGACAACCTCAGCCGCATGGCGCGGGTCTGCAACAGCTCGATCTTCGTCAAGAACGCTCCGAACTTTGCGGGCATCGGCGCGGGAGGCGAGGGCTACACCAGCTGGACCATCGCCAGCCCGACGGGCGAGGGCCTCACCACCTGTCGGACCTTCACCCGCGAGCGGCGCTGCACGCTGAAAGATCACTTCCGCATCGTGTGAGAGGGATGGTCCACGACCCCTCCACGCCGCCAGCGCTCGCCGTTCTCGAGGTCGCCTCGATCGCGCGCGGGCTCTCGGTGGCGGACGCGCTGGTGAAACGCGCGCCGGTGCGGATCCTCCGCGCCGATCCCATCACGCCGGGCAAGTACCTCCTGGTCTTCGCGGGCGGCGAAGAGGAAGTGCTCGAATCGATGGATGCGGGGCGCGAGCTCGCCGGCGCGGACATCCTCGACGAGCTCGTTCTCCCGGGCGTCCACGGGGCGCTCCCGAGCGCCCTCGAAGGCATCGCACCGCCGCCCATCGACGGCTCTCTCGGCACGCTCGAGATGCGCACTGCGGCGGCCACGCTCCTCGCCGCCGATGCGGCGCTCAAGACCGCGGAGGTCGCGCTCGTCGCGCTCCACCTCTGTCGCGGCATCGACGGCAAGGGCTACGTCGTCTTCGTCGGCGCGCAGGACGCAGTGGAAGCGTCCCTCGAAGCCGGAGACGAGGTCGTCGAGCCGGGATTGCGCGCCGGGCGCGAGCTGATCGCCCGGCCGCATCCCGATGTTCACTGGGCGGTTGGGCGGCTGAAGCTCTGAGGCCGGCGGTGGGGGTCACGGCGGCGCTCGTCGCGCTCTGTCTCCTCGGGGGACGCGCAGAGGCCCAGGACCGCCACGAAGGGGGCGGCGCGCTCGACGCACCCGAGACCGAAGCGACGGACGAGCCGGGCTTCTCGCCGGCCTTTCGCGAAGCGCATCCGCCGCCACGGGAGCCCGGCCCCGTCGCGACCACCACCGATTGGGACGGCCCGCTCTCCCTGTCGGTCGGCGCGGCGCTCGTCTACGAGCTCGGGGTGTGGCCTTCGGCCGTGCTCTTCGGCGAGGCACGCACCCACGCCGCACCGGGAGGCCTGGTCTTCGTCGGCGGCCGCTTCGGGATCACGGAGCTCCTCGAGCTGAGCCTCGAGGCGGGGCTGCGCTTCCTTCACTACGGCGACTTCAGCCAGGACACGTCGCCAGGCGCGCCGATCGCTCGAGACGTCTCTGTCCTGAGCCCGTCCATCACCCTCGCTGCGCGCCTGAGGCCCGCGTCGCGCTTCTATCTCGGCGCGGGGCTGGGGGTGGGCTTCGGCTGGCTCTTCGGTCGGGCCGAGAGCGCCGACGGCGTGCTCGCGCCCTTCGGGGATCGGTCGGGCGCCGTCGGTGAGCTCCGCGGCGAGGTGGGCTTTCTGCTCGGCCCCAGGACCAACTGGGACGTGGGCGCGCGGCTGCGTTTCGTCGGCTATCCAGAGGTCCCCGGCAACTCCACTCTTTCGGTGGCGCTCGAGCTGGCGCTCACGGTACCTGTGTCTCCATGAGCCGCATCGCCTCCCTCCTCGCGCTCACGACGCTCGTCGCCTGCGCGTCGTCTCAGGCGCCCGGGCGTCTGACGGCGCGCGGCTTCGAGAGCTCGCACGCGCCGTACCTGGTGCGCTTCGCGGATGCCGGGGTGGGGACCTTCGTCTCGGAGGCGTGGGAGCTCGACAGCTTCGCACACATCCGTCGCCTGCGCGGGCGCGAGCGAAAGGTCCCACGGCGCGGTCCCGAGTGGGCGGGCCCGATCCGCATCGACGTCGACGGAGATGGGCGTGCGGACGACATCGGCCACGGTCACCTCTACGACCTGCGGCTCCGGCGAAAGAGCGATGGGGCGCTTCTCTGGGTTCGCCGCGTGCCCGTTCCGGCCCACCTCGCGAACGCGTCGCTCCGCGAGCTCGGGCGCCTCTACGCGCGGGACCTGGCGCGCGGGCGAGACGCGTTCCTGGGCGAGTCGCTACTCGCACCCGAGGACGAGTCCAGCATCGACTCGGTGCACCTCTTGGACGAGGCGCCCCTCGGGGTGGCGGGGCAGGAGGCGCGCGGCATCGTGGTCCGGGCGCGACGTGCGCCTCCCGAAGGGATTGCGCGCGAGGCGTACGTCCTCTTGCGCACGCCCTTCACGCTCTCGGAGCACAGCGCCCTCGGCGAGCGGCGCTTCGCGCTCCTGTTGGTCGTCGGCTACGCGGGCGCTCCCGGCGGAGACGCCGACGATCTGCAGGATCTGAGCGCGCTGCTCTCCGCGATCCGAATCGGTGGGGCCGAGTAGCGTCGGATCAGCCGCCGAAGCGGTTCATGATCTTTTCGTAGAGGACCGGCCCGAGGCTGTCCACCATCAGGGTCTCGACGATCTGCCGGATGCGCTCCCGGTCGGCCTCGGACTCGTAGATGAAGCCGATACCCATGCCGGGCTCCTGGTCGGGGGTGGCGTCCTCGGGGTTCACGATCCACTGGACGCGGCCTTTGAGCACCAGGGCGTCGTCGAGCTTGGGCACCTTCATCCGAAAGAGGAACTCGGTGCCGATGTCGAGGGGCTTCTGCGTGCGGATGAAGGTCCCGCCCCGACTGATGTTCCGGGTGTAGTCCGCGAAGAACGAGTTCAGGCGCTTGTACTCCACCTTCAGCTCGATGGGCAGCCGGTAGTCGTCCCGCCGATCCTGCTCCTCTTCTTCCTCGCTCACCGGACGCGATTATCCGTTCAGTCGAGCGAAGGGTCAAAGGAAGTGGGCCGGGGCGGCGCAGCCCTCGCGAAAACGCGGGGCGGCGCCGGTCTTGGGACCGGTGGAGGCAATCCCGGCGTGGCCCAGCCTGCGCTGCGCGGCGCTCCGGGCGCTCTCGCGCCCTGTGCGCAGCTTCGCTCCGGCTGAGCCACGCCTTTTCGTTGGTGGAGGCAATCCCGGCGTGGCCCAGCCTGCGCTGCGCGGCGCTCCGGGCGCTTTCGCGCCCTGCGCGCAGCTTCGCTCCGGCTGGGCCACGCCTTTTCGTTGGTGGAGGCAATCCCGGCGTGGCCCAGCCTGCGCTACGCGGCGCCTCCGGGCGCTTTCGCGCCCTGCGCGCAGCTTCGCTCCGGCTGGGCCACGCCTTTTCGTTGGTGGAGGCAATCCCGGCGTGGCCCAGCCTGCGCTACGCGGCGCCTCCGGGCGCTTTCGCGCCCTGCGCGCAGCTTCGCTCCGGCTGGGCCACGCCTTTTCGTTGGTGGAGGCAATCCCGGCGTGGCCCAGCCTGCGCTGCGCGGCGCCTCCGGGCGCTCTCGCGCCCTGCGCGCAGCTTCGCTCCGGCTGAGCCACGCCTTTTCGTTGGTGGGGCGCAATCCCGGCGTGGCCCAGCCTGCGCTGCGCGGCGCTCCGGGCGCTTTCGCGCCCTGCGCGCAGCTTCGCTCCGGCTGGGCCACGCCTTTTCGTTGGTGGGGCAAAAGCTTGGGCATCCGTTGTTGTCCTAGTGGGCGACGATGGCTTACGCTGCGGAAATCTCCGGGGTTGCCCCGTGGTGTCGGCCGGCTTGGGTCGGGTGGCCGTGCCGGAGCCCATCGCTCATGGCCGAGTCCAACGAAGCGGAGCTCATCGAGGCGGCAAAAGGAGGGGACCAGGCGGCGTTCGGCCAACTGGTGCGCGCCCACCAGCGCCGTGTCTTCGCCTGCGCCGTCCAGATGCTCGCGGACCGCGGAGAGGCCGAGGACGCGGTGCAGGAGACGTTCCTCCGCGCCTATCGAGCGATCGCCCGCTTCGACGGCCGCTCCGAGCTCTCCACCTGGCTCTACCGGATCTGCGTCAACGTCTGCCTCAACCTCCTGCGCAAACGGCGCCGGGTGAAGGCCGCGGACATCGCCGATCCGCGGGTGCCCGAGCCCACCGCCGATCCCGACACCAGCGGCACCGACCCGAGCCGCAGCGTCGAGACGGCGCAGCTCCAGAAGCAGCTCGCCGACGCGCTCGACACGCTTTCGCCCAGCCTCCGGACGACGGTGGTGCTGGTGCTGATCCAGGGCCTTCCCCACAAGGAGGCGTCCGAGGTCCTCGGCTGTCCCGAGGGCACGGTGGCGTGGCGCATCCACGAGGCGCGGCGACGACTGAAGGTCGCGCTCGAAGAGTCGAAGGCCGAGAGCATGCCCGAAGGCGAAGGCGCCGAGGCGGGGAGGGAGGCTTCGTGAAGGAGGAGCTTCACGATCGCATTCAGCGCGTCCTCGATGCCGGCGACGGTCTCGCGCTGGACGACGCGCTCGAAAAGGCCCTCGAGGAGGCTGGCGCCGATGCGCGCGCCGAGGCCGAGGCGTTGGCGCGGGTCGACGCGGGTCTGCGCGCGTTCGCAGAGGTCGAGCTCAGCGACGACGCCGCCGAGGCCATCGCGACCCGCATCGAGCAGCGCCTCGAAGAGGATCTCGCGCGCATCCCCGACCCGGTCGCGCCTCCGATCTTCGGCGACAAGGAGGGCCAGCCTCCGCGCAAGGCGCCGCCGCCCAAGCCGAAGCCCAAGACCGCCGACTACTCGCTGGCCAACCTCACCAGTCTCAGCGTCAAGGATGCGCCGGCGGTGAAGCCGAACGCGCCGCTCCGGCGCCCCCCGCAGAAGCCCGTGGTGCGCGAGTCGCAGGTAGAGATGATGGAGGCGGACGAGCTGGGGCTCGAGGAGCTCGCCGATTCGGCCCCGCCTCCCGCAGAAGCCGCGCCCCCGCCGGCGCCGAAGAAGCCGCTCTTGATCAGCGACGAGCGGGCGTCGATCCCCGAGGTCGCGCCTTTCGACCTCAAGGGCGCGGAGACCACCGGCGATTTCCCCCCGCCGCCCGTCGACCTCGAAGCGGAGCGCGCGCGACGGCGCACCCTCTTCTACTGGGGCTCGGGTCTCGCGGCGGCAGCGGCCGTTCTCGTGGTGGTTGTCACCGGGCTCAGCACGATGTCGAGCCCCGCCGCGGACGAGGGCGCGCTGGCGGTCGCCTCGCAGGAGGCCGCGGCGCCAGAGGCCATGGCATATCCGTCCACGCCGGCATCGCCCGATTCCGGCGGGCGCCTCGACGGACTACGCGCCGGGCGACCGGGCACGCGAGGCCACGGCGGCCGCGGTCGTGGAGGCCCCGGCCGAGGAAGCGTTGGAGGAAGAAGAGGACGACGAGATGGCCGAGGCCGAGGCTTCCAGAGAGCCGGAGCCAGAGGCCTCCGAAGCTGCGGGTGGCGCGGCGATTGAAGCGCGCGCGTCCCGCCCCCCCGCGATGCGTCGAGCCCGGGCCGAGCGTCCGGCGATGGCGGCGCCCACGTCGCGCTCCGGGAGCAGCGGTATGACGGCGACCCCCACCCGGGAGCAGGTCCTCGCAGCCATGCGGCGGATCCAGCCGCAGGTCTCTGGCTGCGGGGGGACGCGCCACGGAGTGGTGAACGTGAGCATCACCGTCAGCGGCAGCTCCGGCCGCGTCCGCAACGCAGTGGTCCAAGGCGAGTTCGCCGGGACGCGAGAGGGTAGCTGCGTCGCGCGGGCCGTTCGGCGGGCGAGATTGCCCGAATTCAGCCGCGACAGCTTCAGCTTCAACTATCCATTCCGCATCTAGGACCCCGCTGTCGTACCCTGTCGCTCGCGATGAGCGAGGCAGTCCTCTTCGGCAATTACGAGCTCCTGGACCGGATCGGGGAGGGGGGCATGGCCGAGGTGTGGCGTGCGCGCTCGCGCGGCGTCGCCGGCTTCGAAAAGACCGTCGTCATCAAGCGAGTGCTCCCGTCGCTCATGGCGAAGAAGACCTTCGCCGAGCTGCTGATCCGCGAGGCGAAGATCGCGGCGCTGCTCAGCCATCCGAACGTCGTCCAGATCTTCGATCTGGGGGAAGAGGAGGGCGCCTACTTCATCGCGATGGAGTACGTCCACGGGCGGGACCTGGGTCAGGCCATGAGCCACCGCCCCCGTTCGGAGAAGGAACCGCCGGGGCTCGATCTGGCGATCAAGCTCTGGATCCTGAGCCAGGTCTGCCGTGCCCTCGACTACGCGCATCGCCGGCGCGGCGAGGACGGTCGCCCGCTGAACATCGTGCATCGCGACGTGTCTCCTCAGAACGTCCTGCTGGGCTACGAGGGGCACGTGAAGGTCGCCGACTTCGGCATCGCCCGCGCCGACGAAGCGGAGCTCGGCAAGGGCGAAGATCCGAAGGTCCTGCGCGGCAAGTACGCCTACATGAGCCCGGAGCAATCCCGCGGCGAGCCCCTCGACCGGCGCAGCGACCTCTTCGCGCTCGGCATCGTGCTCTACGAGCTGATCGTCGGTAAGCGGCTCTTCCGCGCCAAGACCACCCGCGAGACCCTGGATCGGGTCCGACGCGCGTACGTTCCGCCGATCGATACCGAGGCGGTGGGCGTGCCGAAGTCGATCCTGCCCATCGTCGACAAGAGCCTCGCCCTCGACAAGGACGACCGTTACGACAACGCGGGCGACATGGCGGAGGACCTGGGCGGCGTCCTGTTCGACATGCGCGCCCAGGTCGACGAGCGGGACCTCGCCGAGGTCATGCTCGAGATGTTTCCACCCGAGGACAAGGCCTCCCCCAACAAGCTCCGCGTCGACCTGATGATGCGCGCCTATGACGACGCGTCGCTGGTGAGCACGCCGGCGAAGACCGAGATTACGCCGATGAGTCATCTGGGCGGGACGAAGGAGCACACCATGGCCTTCCCCGCCTCGCGGCGGATCCGGTCGGAGACGCGCGAGGTCGTGCTCCTCGCCGTCAACGAGCGCGAGGACGACTCGGGGACCTTCGAGTCGGTGGTGACGACGATGGGCGGCTACCCCATGCCCCCGCTCGACGGTGTGCGCGAGGCCGTCTTCGGTCACACCAGCGGCGTCGAGCGGGGCGCTCTGCACGCGGCGCGTGCGGCGCTCGAGTTTCGGCGACGTCTCGCCCTCGAAGGGCCGACGCGCCTCGACCCCACGCCGGCCGCTGCCATCGTGCGCGGTGAGGCTCGCGTCTTCGAGGTCGGCGCGATCGAGCCGAACGACGCCGTTCACGCGGCGGCGCTCGAGCTGGTGCGGGCAGGCGAGATGGGGGAGATCCACGTCCACCCGGACCTGCGCGCGCCCCTCGCGCGCACCTTCCAGGTCTCGGAGGGAGAGACGCCGCTTCTGGTCGGTTACCGCTCGCGACAGGATTGGGACGCGCTCGCGCTTCGCGAGCGTGCGCCGCTGATCGGCAGACGAGCTGAGGTGCGAAAGCTCAGCGAGCCGCTGGTGCGCGCCGCCGAGGGTGGGCACGGCGGGGCATATCTCGTCGTGGGCGAGCCGGGCTCGGGCAAGTCGCGCCTGTTGGCGGAGCTGGGCGCGCTCGCCTCCGGTCAGGACTTTGCGCTGGTGCGCGGTCGCGGCGACGAGACCCAGAGCGAGGGCGCCTACGGTGCGCTCGCCGACGTGTTCCGCGACCTGTGCGGTGTGGAGGTCTCCGATGCGCCCTCGGAGCGCTTCGCCAAGGTCGACCGGTTGCGCGTCTTGAACCTCAAGCCGCGGGAGGTGCGGCTGGTCGGCGAGCTGCTGGGGCTCAACTACCCGGTCGCGCGCGACGAGCGCCCGGGTCGGCCGCGCGGGCTCGAGCTGATGCTCGCCGCGCGCAAGGCTCTGCGCGCGCTCGCTTCCGATCGGGCGGTGCTCCTCGCTCTCGAGGACGTCAACTGGATGGACGACGCCACCCGGCAGATCCTGCCCTTCCTGCTCCGTGGTCTCGAGCGGTCGCGGGTGCTCACGGTGATGACGGCGCGCCCCGGGACCCCACTGCCCGACGATCAGGTGGAGGTGGTCCACCTGTCACGGCTCGACGAGCGTTCGGCGATGCGTCTCTTCGCGGCAGCGGTGAACGCCAAGGACTGTGAGGAGGAGCTTGGCCCGCGGATCATGGAGGAGACCGCAGGCAGCCCGGGATGGGTGCAGGCGATGGCCGATGCGCTGAACAGCGCCGGGGCGGTCGTGGTCGAAGACGACGTCGCGAGGCTCAGCGCGAACACGCCGACGCCGGTCACGGCGCACCAGCGCGCTTTGATCGCGACCGGCCTCGCGGAGCTTCGGCCGGTGGACCGCGCCATCCTGCGCGCGGCCGCCGCCTTCGACGGCGCGATTGAGATCGACGTATTGCGTGCGGCCGTGGGCGCATCCCGTGAAGAGGGAGAAGCGGCGATTCGGCGGCTTCTCGTCCAGCGGCTGCTCGAGGCGGTGGGCTCGGGGCTGCCGGCCGGTCCGCCGCAGGCGTGGTGGCCCGGGTCCGGGGTGTGGGGTGGGAACTCCGACGAGCACCCGGTGCCCAACATCGTGCGGGTGCCCGGCTCGTTGCCGCGTCGCGCCCTCGAGGACTCGGTGGGCGAGATGGAGCTGCGCCGACTCCACGGCGCCATCGCGGCGGTGCTCGAGCGCACGGGCGCCGCTGGGGACGCCGATCGCATCGCGTCGCTCGCCTATCACGCGGCGCGTTCGGTGGACCGCCGGCGCGCGCCCGACTACCTGGTGCGCGCCGCGGACCACGCGCAGGAGCGCGGCGAGCTCGGCAGTGCTGCCGAGTATCTGACGCACGCGGCGAAGATCATCCGCGAGTCGAACGAGGACGTGGACGAAGACAGCGTCTCGTTGGCCCTTCGGGCCACCGAGCTCGCGCTCTCCGGCGGCGCCATCCGCATCGCCGACGCGGCCATCGAGGAAGCGGAGCGTACGGCGAGCGCGCGCACCGAGCCCGCGGTGAAGGTGCGGATCGCGCTCGCGCGGGCGCGTGTCGCGGCGCGGCGGGAGCGCTGGGACGAGGCGGCGAGCAGCCTCGCCCAGGTGACGGACGCGATCGAGACGCTCACCGACGGGGGGCTGCGCGGCGAAGCGCTCTTGACCCTCGGCCGCGTCGAGCTCGAGGCGGGCCGGCCCGAATCGGCCGCGGCCATCCTCGAGCGGGCCATCGAGACGCTCGAAGCAGCGTCGGAAGACGAGCTCGCCGGCGTGGCGCATTCACGCGCGGCGATGGCGCTGTCGCGCGCGGGCCGCTTCGACGAAGCCGACGATGCGGTGGCCTCGGCGCTGGCGATCGCGGCGCGCCTGGGAAGCGGCCGGCTGCGTCATCGCTCTCTCGCTGCGATGGGCGCGGTCGCCGAAGCGCGCGGCTCGATGAAATCGGCCTCGGCGCGCTATGGAGAAGCGGCCGCCGTCGCCGAAGAGGAGGGCGCGGAGGGGAGCGCGGCGCGCGCGCACGTGCTCGCCGCCGCGACCTGTCTCGAGAACGGCGACCCCGCCAAGGCAGCGGTTCACGCCGAGGCGGCGCACCGACTCGGACGTCGTCACGGTCTGTATTCGGTCACCCACCTGGCCGCGGCGATCCAGGGCGCCCTTGCCATCGCCGAGCACCCGGACGTCTCGTACGTGCCGGGGATCGTGCGTGCGATCGACGCGCTCGAGGAGGCGGGCCGCGCGGGGGCGACGGCGATCGCCCTGTCCATGCTCGCGCGCGCCCACGTGGCGCTCGGCGACGCCGGCGCGGCGCAGCGCACCCTCGAGCGCGCCGCCACCTACGCGGGCCGCGCCGGGCACATCCCATTCGAGCGACGTTTGCGCGAGCAAGCGCGTCAGCTCGGCGAAGCATGACGATTGCGGGCCAAATGCCCGCGATTCGCCTCCCGTCTCCGCGCCTCGACAGCGCAACCATCCGGGGTTAGTCTGCCCGCCCCGTTCTGACGGGCTACGATCATGACCACGAACTCCGAAGACGCGCCGTCCAACGCAGAGACCGCTCCTTCCGATCCCGCCGGCCAGTCGCCGGCCGCGGAAGCGCCCCCGGCCGCACCTGCGGCCGAGCCCACCGCGACAGAGAGCGCACAGGCCGCCGCTCCCTCGGATGCGGGCGCGGAGGCGCCCGCCGCCGAGGCGACCGACCGCCCGGATGCGGGGACGCAAGCCGCGGCCGCTCCGGATGAGAGCGTGAGCGCCGCCGCTCCGGATGAGAGCGCGAGCGCGGCCGCTTCCACGGATGCGGACGAAGCCGCGGCGTCGACTACGCCGAGCGCTGCGGGCGACGCCGCTCCCGGCGGCAAGAAGAAGCGCCGCCGGCGTCGGCGCAAGAAGAAGAGCGCCGCCGGCGACGTAGCCGCCCCCGAGGAGGGCGCGCAGGCGACGGAGAAGAAGTCGACCGCTCCCTTCAGCCGGTACTTCGGAGGCGATCCTTCGAAGCGACAAGCATTCTCCGCCGGTGACGTCGTCGCCGGCCTGGTGAGCGAACAGCTCGACGGCGCCTTCCGCGTCGACCTCTTCGGTCGCGCCGACGCCTACGTCGACGCCTGGGAGCCCGCGGCGATCGAGCCACTCCCGGAGAAGGTCGAGGAGGACGAGGAGGACGACGCGTCCCACGCGGAGATGGATT
This sequence comes from uncultured delta proteobacterium, assembly GCA_963727445.1. Taxonomy (GTDB): domain Bacteria; phylum Myxococcota_A; class Polyangia; order Polyangiales; family B10-G4; genus B10-G4. The sequence continues at coordinate 258,272 of CAVSGI010000027.1, read as the reverse complement.
CGGAGACGGATTCGGAGGCGGATTCGGCCGCGGCGGGAGCGGGAACGGGAGCGGGAACGGAAGCGGGAGACGGGAACGGGAGCGGAAGCGGGAGCGGGAACGGGAACGGGAACGGAAGCGGGAACGGGAACGGGAACGGGAACGGGAACGGGAACGGGAACGGGAACGGAAGCGGGAACGGGAACGGGAACGGAAGCGGGAACGGGAAAGGGAACGGGAACGGAAGCGGGAACGGGAACGGAAGCGGGGAACGGATTCGGCCTCCGCCGCGGCCGACGCGCAGCCCGAGGCGCCGCCTGCCCCCAAGGTCGACCCGCCGCCCAAGCGCGAGGGGCCGCCCCCGGCGATGCCCCAGGCGGGCAGCGTCTATCGCGGCCGCATCGCCTCGGTCTCCGAGAGCGGCCACATCGCCATCGTGAACCGCGCCCTCGACAAGCGGCAGGTGCGCGCGTCGATCGCGGCGGCCCGCGAGGCGAAGCAGCGGGTCGAAGGCGTGGTCTTCGGGTTCAACCGCGGCGGCTTCGACGTTCTGGTCGAGGGCGTCCGGGTCTTCTGCCCCGCCAGCGGCATGGCGCTCGGCGCGGTCCCCGATCCGCACGCGTTCCTCGGCAAGCGCTTCGAGTTCACGGTGCCGCCTCGCAAGGGCGGTGGCGCCAAGAGCCTCGTCGTCAGCCGCAAGACCATCCTCGAGCGCGAGCAGCGCAAGGCGCGCAAGCAGCGCCTCAAGTCCCTGAAGGTCGGTGACGACCTCGACGGGGTCGTCACCCAGATCCGCGACTACGGCGTCTTCGTCGACATCGGAGACGGCGTCGAAGGGATGGTCCACCAGTCCGAGCTCTCCTGGACGCGCGGCGTGCGTCCGGCGGACGTCGTGAAGACCGGGCAAGGGGTGAAGGTCCGCGTATCGAAGGTGAGCACCGAGAAGCAGGGCCGCGTGGACCTGTCGATGCGCGCCCACCTGCCGGATCCCTGGGACGAGCACGCCGACGCCCTCGCGGTGGGCACCGCGCGCAAGGGCAAGGTCGTGCGCACGGCCGAGTTCGGCGCCTTCGTGGAGCTCGCGCCGGGTATCGACGGCCTCTTGCACATCTCCGAGCTCGGCAAGGATCTGCCCCACGCCGACAAGGCCGTGAAGGTCGGTGACGAGCTCGACATCGTCATCGAGCGCGTCGACAAGGGCCAGCGGCGGATCTCCTTGTCCAAGCTGAGCGAGGCCGAGGTTCAGGCCATCGCCGATGGCTCCCTCGATCCCAAGGACCGCCCGAAGAGCCTCAAGCCCGGCACCCACATCCACGTGGTGATCGACAAGGTCGAGCATCACGGAATCCAGGTCCACGTGAAGGGCGTTCTCGGCAAGCGCGGCCGCGGCTATCTGCCGAACCGCGAGCTCGGCAACAACGCATCCCGCAAGGACCTCGTCCCCGGCGCCGAGATCGAGGTCAAGGTGGTGGGCACGGACCGTGACGGCGGCCTGAAGGTCTCCATCAAAGGCCGCGAGTTCGATGAGGAGCGCAAGGCCGTCAAGGAGTACCGCAAGGAGGCCGCGAAGCAGGGCTTCGGCACCTTCGGCGATCTCCTCAAGGCCAAGCTCGACTCGGAGTGAGGCCGCTTGAAAGAAGGCGTAGCGACGCCGGAGCGTAGCGGCGGCGTCGGGCGCGAAAGCGCCCAGAGACGCAGCGGAGCGCAGGTGGCGCTTCGCCGGGAGTGCCTGCCGCCCGAAAGAAGGCGGAGCGACGCCGGAGCGTAGCGGCGGCGTCGGGCGCGAAAGCGCCCAGAGACGCAGCGGAGCGCAGGTGGCGCTTCGCCGGGAGTGCCTCCCTCTTGCGGGATCCACATCGCGTTGCTACATAGCCGCTCCGCGCGGGCCTCGGCCCGAGCGGTTCGGGCGATTAACTCAGTGGTAGAGTGCCTTCTTCACACGGAGGAAGTCCGCAGTTCAAATCTGCGATCGCCCACCAGAAGCCAGCCGGGCCGCCCTCAGGGGCGGCCCGTCTCGTATGAGGGGGCCGGGTCTCGTGGTTCCGTCGACAGGGGCCGCGACGACCTGTAGTTTCGGCCCCCGATGGGCGGAAGCGACCAGATTCGAGCCCTCGCCGAGCGGGTCCGGGCCGGCGAGACGCGAGGCATCGCCCGGGCGATGCGCCTCGTCGACGACCGTGATCCAGTCTTCGTCGAGCTGCTCAAGCGCCTCTATCCCCACACCGGAAACGCTTACGTGCTCGGCGTGACCGGCACTCCAGGCGCCGGAAAGAGCACCTTGGTCGACCGCTTGGTCACGGCCTATCGCGAGCGGGGCCACAAGGTCGGCGTCATCGCCGTCGACCCCACGAGCCCCTTCAGCGGCGGCGCCATCCTCGGCGACCGGATCCGCATGCAGCGCCACTTCCTCGACGACGAAGTGTTCATCCGCTCCCTCGCCACCCGCGGCCAGCTCGGGGGCCTCTCCCGTTCCGCCTCCGACGTGACCCACGTCCTCGATGCCGCCGGCTTCGGCGTGATCATCGTCGAGACGGTGGGCGTCGGTCAGGACGAGCTCGAGGTGGCGCGCCTCGCCCACACCACGGTGGTCGTGATGGCGCCGGGGATGGGCGACGACATTCAAGCGATCAAGGCGGGCATCCTCGAGGTGGCGAACGTCTTTGCGGTGAACAAGGCCGACCGGGACGGCGCCGACGCGACGATGCGTGACCTCGAGCAGATGATCGCGCTCGATGCGCAGATGGCACGCGCTCAGAAGTCGCCGCACGGTCACTCCGCCGCCCGGGTCGCGGCGCCGAGTGGCGAGGTGGACGGCCGCTTCACGCCCCCCGTCGTCAAGACGGTGGCCGTGCGCGGGGAGGGGATCGACGCCCTGGTGGAGGCCTGCGAGTCCCATCGCGCGTTCATCGAAGCGCCCGACCGGCGCGCTGCCCAGCGAAGAGCGCGGATCGAGGCGGAGCTCGCCGCCGTTTTCCGCGATACTCTCCTGGCCACGGCGCTCGCTCGATGCGGGGCCGAGCTCGAAGCGGGCGCGACCGCCATCGCGGCTTCGAGCGACGACCCGTATAGTGTGTCGGAGCGGATCATCCGACGACTCATCGCCCCAAAGGAGCTTTCTTGATCTCGAAGCGACAACACCCGTCCGTTTTCGCGGTGGGCCTCTTCCTGACTGCGGCGCCGCTCGCCGGTTGCTCCGGGGACGTCGCGACCGGCTCGCTGCTCATCGAGATCGCGGCCACCGATCCGATGTGCGAGGCCGAGACCGCAGATCCCCCGCCGAATTTCGCCTGCGCGCTGATCACGGTTTGCGAGCGCGCGCCTGGAGACACCGAATGTGTCGCGCGGGCGGTGGTTCCGTGCGATCCGGAGGCCGGCTGCACGGCTGCCGACGTCTCCGAGGCTGGCATGGGCCCGCTGGGGACCTCGGCCCTGGTGGCGGTGGACGCCTCCAACGACTTCTCTTTCATCGTGCAGCTCGACGATCCGGAGACCGAGCAACCCACCCTCGACGGCCGCTTCCTCGAGATCGTGACCGAGCTCTACGATGACTCCGGCATGCCGGTCTACCGCGGTATCCGCACCGGCGTGCCCGCGGCCGAGTTCTTTTCGGCGCCCGTCTCCATGCGGGCGTATCCCTTCGCCCAGACCGCCTGCGCGGGACCGAACCTCAGCGGCGCGATCGAACGTCGGATGCGCGACCGCGCGTTTCACCAGGCCGTGCGCCTGCCGAATGGCGACGTGCTGATCTTCGGCGGTGTGCGCGGCGAGGCGGCGATCGACGACCTCGGACCCATGAGCGTCGGCTCGCCGCCGCAGCCGGTCGTGGAGATCTACCGTGCGCAGGAGGATCGGATCGAGGTGGTCGAGAACACCTTCTCCCGTGTCCTGTTCAGCGCGACGCTCCTCACCGAGGACCCCGACGCCACCCAGTTCCAGATCTACGTGTCCGGAGGCTTCAACGAGCTCGGCACGCTTCTTCGCTACGACGTCAACCAGAACCAGTCGCAGAACTACTACGGCACACCGCTGCTCATCGGAGAGAACGCGACCCCCGAGCCCGACGTGATCATCACCTACGACCGCGCCACCAACTCCATCGAGCAGATGGTGGTGGACATGGACGAGCCCCATGGGGCCGTCGTCGCCGACTCACTCGCGGGGATGACCTTCTTCCCGGTCACTGGCGGAGTCACCGACGCCGTCCTCAGCAGCGGGCCGGGGACCGGTCAGTGGACTTTCGTGCGCACCAACCGCTGGATCTCCTCCGCCGCCAAGATGGAGGACGCGTCGATGGCGGTGCGCTCCACCAACAACGCGGACCGTTTCGGGCATTCGGTGACGCTGCTGCCAGAGCTCGGTCAGGCGTTCGTGTGGGGCGGCAACATGAACACCAACGACGGCGCGATCCTCGACAGCACCGCGGGCCAGATCTTCCGACAGGGGGGCGGGACCGCAGACGTAGCGGCCAACACCGGTCTTCCCTCCACCGCGTTCCACACGGCCACCGCCCTCGCGGCTTCCGAGGTGATGCTGATCGGAGGGCTCAAGGTCGGTTGCATCGGCGGCACCGCTCCCTGCGGTCAGAACGGCATCACGACCTTCCCCCCGGATAGCCCCGTTCTGCGTCTCACTCTCTCGGCGTCCGGCGTCGACAGCGTGCTTCCCTACACGGCACAGCCATTCGACAACTCGGTCTTCCACACCGCCACCGCGCTCGATCGCGACTCGCTCTTGATGGTTGGCGGCGCTTCCTGCACGCGTGGCGGCACCACCGGCTGCACCCCCCGCACGCTCTTCACCGAGACCGACCGCATCTTCACCGTCGACCGTGATCGTGGCGCCTACAACGATCCCGACGACGACCTGCCGCCGGCGCTGCTCGCCGGCCGGTTCGGGCATCGCGTCACGCGCCTCGACGTCTGCCCGGCGGGAGCGCTCGACTGCAGCGATCCACGCTTCCTCGTCACCGGCGGCTTCCGACGCGCGACCGACACCACCATCGAGGCGATCCGCGTCGCCGAGGTCATCCTCAAGCAGCGAACCAGCTCCCGTGGGCCGCTCGCCTTCGGGGAAGGCTGCGTCCTCGAGACCACCGATGCCGGGATCCTCGACTCGGGGACCCCGGACACCGGCGCGCGGGACACGGGCACCCCCCCCGTGGATACCGGTGTCGCGACGGACGCGAGCACGGACGCCCCCGCCACCGACGCCGTCGTCGACGGCGGCTGAGAGCGCCCTCTCCGTACCCCGACCCCCAACTTTGCCGGGATTTGTGGCCCGGTGATGGACCGACTGGTTGACACCTGCGCGGGCCGAATGACAGAATCCCCGCAGATCGTCCCCGTCCGGCGGAGAACGTCGGCGCGCGGGGTGCCTTTTTGGAGGATTGCATGGCTCGAGAGGTCTTCATCGTCGGTGCGGCTCGTACTCCCATCGGCGCGTTTCAGGGTGAGCTGGCGGGTGCGACCGCAGTGTCGCTCGGCGCAACCGCGATTTCGGAGGCGCTCTCGCGCGCGGGGGTTTCCGCCGACGACGTGGGTGAGACCTACATGGGCAACGTGCTGAGCGCGGGTATCGGCCAGGCGCCGGCGCGCCAGGCGGCCAAGGCGGCGGGGGTGCCCGACCACGTCCCGGCGACCACGGTCAGCAAGGTCTGCGGCTCCGGCCTGATGTCCGTGGTGCTCGGCACCAAGAGCATTCTCCTGGGCGACGCGGAGCTGGTGATCGCGGGCGGCATGGAGTCGATGACCAACGCGCCGTACCTGTTGCCGAAGGCGCGGGGCGGCTACCGCATGGGCAACGGACAGATCATCGACTCGATGATCCACGACGGGCTCTGGGATCCCTACGAGAACTACCACATGGGCATGGCCGGTGAGCTCTGCGCGCGCGAGCTCGACTTCAGCCGCGAGGCCCAGGACGACTTCGCCAAGCACAGCTACGAGCGCGCCCTCGCCGCGCAGGAAGCGGGCAAGCTGGCGGCTGAGATCGTCCCGGTCACCATCAAGGGCCGCAAGGGCGACGTCACCGTGTCGGAGGACGAGGAGCCGAAGCGCGCCCGCCTCGACAAGATGGCGAGCCTGCGTCCAGCCTTCGACAAGGAAGGCACGATCACCGCGGCCAACGCCTCCAAGATCAACGACGGTGCATCGGCACTGATCCTCGCCAGCGGCGAGGCGGTGAAGAAGCACAGACTGACCCCCTTGGCCCGCGTCGTCGGCTATGGCGGCCACGCGCAGGCGCCCGAATGGTTCACCACCGCCCCGGTGGGTGCCATCGAGAAGGTCCTGAGCAAGACGTCGCTCTCCGTGTCGGACGTCGACCTCTTCGAGATCAACGAGGCCTTCTCCTGCGTCACCATGGCGTGCGCGAAGAAGGCGGAGATCGATCTCGCCAAGACCAACGTTCACGGCGGGGCGGTGGCCCTCGGCCACCCGATCGGCGCCAGCGGCGCTCGGATCCTGACGACGCTGATCTACGCGATGGCGGACCGCGACGTGAAGCGCGGGCTCGCCACCCTCTGCATCGGTGGCGGCGAGGCCCTGGCGGTCGTCGTCGAGCGGTGATTGGGCGAGAGCGCGCAGCCGGCAGCTGAGCTGCCGAAGGGCCTCAGGGCCCTGTCACGACTGAGCATTGCGGAGGCCGCCGACTGGGGGGAGGAGGCGGTGGACCTCGCGCGCCTGTCGGAGGGCGGGGTGCCGGTGTCGGAGGGGGTGCTGGTCACCCTTCGCGGCACCGATCCGCAGAAGCGCATCGAGGACGCGGTGGCGTCCGTGCGTGGCGCGGGCGCGCGGTTGGTTCTGTCCCCGGTGTTCCCGACCCGTGCCGTGGCGATGCGCTTCGAGCGACGCCCCGGCATGGTGGTGGAGATCGCACCCGGAGACGATCGAGGCGCGCGCATCGCTGCCTTCGTCCGCGCGGTGGCCACGCGGGAGGTGCGCGCGGCGCTCGGGGGCAACCTCACACGCCTCGCGGTGCGTGTGCTCGTCATCGACGACGGACCGACGGGTCGGGCGGCGAGCGCCGATCCGATCACGGGCGACCCGGACGAGATCAAGGTCTGGGAGTCGGCGGCTCACCCTTGGCGCGTAGATCGGCGTTCCATCCGGGTGATCGATCGAGGGGAGGGTAGCCTCGACAATCTCGACGCGTCGAAGGTCGCGGACCTCGCCGACCGCGCGCAGCTCGTGCTGGGGCGTCCCGCCGAGATCTCCTGGTGCCGCTCGGGTGGCCGATTCACCGCGACCGGTGTCGAACCGCTCTCGCTCCGCCCCTCCTTCACGCCAGCGCCCTTTCGCATCGTGGTGCTGGTCGCGCCCGACGAGGGGACGGTCGCGCCGATGGCCATCGATTCGCTCGACAAGGCGCTACGCGACGACGAGGACCCCACGGACGAGGCCACCGTTCGGCGCATCTACGCGCGGCCCTACCGCCGACTCGAAGGGAGCCGTCATCCGAGAACGACCGGCCCGAGCGCGCCGGTCTCGGTGGCGCGGGCATCGCTGCGAGCGGCGCGGGTCGCGGCTGACGTGGCGGCCCCCCTCGCTGCCTGCCGCCGCTTCGAGCAGAGCTCCGTCACCCGACTCGCGGCGCTCGACGCCGTCGACCTCCGCGGCCTCTCCGACGAGGCCTTCATGGAACAGCTGCGCGCGCGACAGTCGCTCGTGGTGGAGGCCTTCCGCCTTCTCGACCGCGGCCGGATGGCGACAGTGACGGTGCTCGCCGCCCTCGAGGCGGCGATCGGCGCGATCCCGCGCGAGTGCTATCCGGCCCTCGCGAGCCCGCGACCGACACGCGTCCGGCGCAAGCTCCACGAGCGCATGGCGCGCCTGACCAAGCGCATCGAGGCCGAGCACGGCGAGCTCGTCCCACCCCGTCGCATGGCGCCGCCTCTCGCGCGGCGCTGGTCCGAGCTGCAGATGGCGCTCTCGGACGTCAGGCCTCTGGGGATCGACGTCGTGCCGCTGCCGTACGGAGCCAACGACGAACGGATGCTCGAGGCGATGCGCGCGAACCTGGGCGAGGCGGACGACGCGGCGGAGCGGGCGCGGCGCAACGCGACTCGCCGGCTCCTCGCCACCGCGCGGGAAAAGAGCTTCGGCCGCACCCGGGAGGGTATCGTGCGCTCGCTCACCGTGCTGCTGAGCCGGGTCGCGAGCGCCAAGGGCCGCGTCGCGGAGGTGCTGGCGGCGGCGATGCTGCGCCTGAGAGAGGGCACGCTCGAGGCCGGACGGCGCCTGGAGGAGCTGGGCCTGGTCGACGACCCAACGGACGCGCTCTACCTCTATCTCGCCGAGATCGGCCAGGGTCTGGCGGGGGAGCCGGGGGCCTACGCGGCCCGGGTCCGGCTGCGCCGGGAAGACGACGAGCGCTGGAGGTGCTACGGAGCGCCCCGACGCATCGACGGTCGTCGCGCGACGCTGCGCTGACCGGTCGGCACCGTTCGAGGAGAAGAAGAGACATGGCGAACATCGAGGTCTTCGGAGTGATCGGCGCCGGGCAGATGGGCCGGGGCATCGCGCAGGTGGCTGCGCAATCGGGCTGTCGCGTGCTGCTCAAGGACGCGAGCCAGGACCTCGCCGAGACGGGCAAGGGGCGCATCGAACGCGCGCTCGGACGATTGGTCGAGAAAGGCAAGCTCGACGCGAAGGAGCGCGATGCGATCCTCGGGCGCATCGAGCCCGTGGGGGATTACGCCGCCCTGGCGGAGGCGGACTTCGTGGTCGAGGCGGCCACTGAGGAGATGAGCCTCAAGTCGAAGATCTTCGAGGACGCCGACGCCGCCATGAAGAAGGACGCGATCCTCGCCAGCAACACCTCGAGCATCTCGCTGACGAAGCTCGCGGCGGCGACCAAGCGCCCCGAGCGGGTGATCGGCATGCACTTCATGAATCCGGTTCCGGTCATGAAGCTGGTGGAGATCGTGCGCGCCTTGCAGACCAGCGACGAGACCTACCAGGCGACGCGCACGCTCGCGGACCGGATGGGCAAGACGCTCATCACCACCAAGGACATGCCCGGCTTCATCGTGAACCGGATGCTGATCCCCTTCCTCAACGAGGCGTGCTTCGCCCTTCAGGAAGGTCTGGGCACGGTCGAGGACATCGACACCGGCGCCAAGCTCGGACTCAACCATCCGATGGGGCCCTTCGAGCTCTCCGATCTGATCGGCCTCGACACCGTGCTCTTCATCGCCGAGGTGCTCCACCGCGAGTTCGGCGACGACAAGTACCGCCCGCCGGCCATCCTCCGAAACTACGTCGCCGCTGGTTGGCTCGGACGCAAGAGCGGTCGCGGCTTCTACACCTACGAGGGCTGAGATGAGCGAGCGCAAGCACGTCCGTTTCGAGGTGGAGGGCCCCGTCGCGACCCTCACCATCGACCGTCCCGATGCACTGAACGCTCTGAACGCCGACGTGCTGGCCGAGATCAAGAGCGCGGTGGAGCAGACCGCAGGCACCGACGGGGTGCGTTGTCTCCTGATCACCGGCGCCGGCAAGGCCTTCGTCGCCGGCGCCGACATCGCCGCCATGAAGGACATGGGCCCCGACGAGGCGAAGCGCTTCGCGACCGAGGGGCACGAGGCCCTCGACGTGATCGAGTCGCTCCCCTGTCCGGTGATCGCCGTGGTGAACGGCTTCGCCCTCGGCGGTGGTTGCGAGCTCGCGCTCGCCTGCGACTTCATCTACGCCTCCGAGAAGGCCAAGCTCGGCCAGCCCGAGGTGAAGCTGGGCGTCATCCCGGGCTTCGGCGGCACCCAGCGCCTCGCGCGCCGAGTGGGCGTCGCCATGGCGCGGGAGCTGGTCTACACCGGCGCGATGTTGAACGCCGAAGAGGCCCTGCGGATCGGGCTCGTCAACCGCGTGGTCGCGCCCGACGCGCTCCTCGAGACCGCGCGCGCCACCGCGAAGACAATCGCGGAGATGGGGCCGCTGGCCGTGACCGCCGCCAAGCGCGCGATCCTCGAAGGCGAGGGGCAGAAGCTCGCGGACGCGAACGCGCGCGAGGTCGACCTCTTCGCGGGCTGCTTCGCCAGCGAAGATCAGAAGGAGGGTATGGACGCCTTCCTCGCGAAGCGCCCCGCCGAATTCAAGGGGCGCTGAGCTCGAGCTCGAGCTCGAGGTCGACCGACTCCTCGCCGAAGACCTCGCCCGGCGGGAGCTCACAGTCCGTCACCAGGGTCGGCGGCAGGGTGTAGTTGCCGAGGGAGAGATCGCCGAAGGGGTCGCCGAACGCTTCGGCGGCTTCGGCCCTCAGGCTCGCCTCGAAAGCTTCCTTCGCGCCCTCGCAGTCTCCACCCGCGGCCGAGAGCTCCGAGACGAGCAGGTAGTAGGCCTGGGGATCGGGGCTCATGCGCCCCGCCGTCTCGGCGCGAGCCCAGGCCACCTCGAGGGCGCCGTCCTCGCGCGCCCGCCAGCCCAGCGCGAGCATCGCTTCCGCATCCCAGGGGTCGATGAGCAGTCGCGACTTGGCCGCGGAGATGCCGAGGGTCGGAATCGATGCGGCGGTGGTGTTCGTGAGATACGAGACCAGGAGCGGGGCGCCGAGGTAGGCGACGAAGAGCGCGAGCCCGAAGAAGAGCCCGGGCGTCTTGGGCAGAGGCTCGGGCTTGGGGCCCGGGTCGTCGCCCAGGGCGCGGAGTCGATCCCACAGGCCAGGGTGGATGCGCTTGCCTCCGGAGACCATGGGCCGCTGCATCAGGGCGGAGAGGCGCCGCAGGGCGGAGGCCAGCGGCGCGCCGCCCAGGTGCTCGCACGCGTGCGCGTCGGCGCGCTCCTCCATCCGCCGAGCGATGCGGCGCGCGTTCACGAAGGCGAGGCCGGCGATCGCGAAGAGGCCGAGGTAGGGGATGCTGCTCCGATCCCAGCCGAGCCCGAAGGCGATGGCGAGGCCCGGCATGAGTGCGAAGAGAACGAGGGCGGCCGCCGACAAGCGCAGGAAGGCGACCTGCGGGCCTTCGCTCAAGTGTGCGGCTTCGTGTGCGAGGACTCCGTCGAGCTCCTCGGTCGTGAGGTGGTGCTGCGCCGCTTCAGTGACCACGACCGTGCGCGCCCATGGGAGCGCGGCGGCGTTGACGAAGGGCGCGTCACCGGTGGGGAGGCAGAGCGCGAGGACGCGGTCGATCCCCTCGCGCTTCGCGGCGGCGGCGACCTGCGCGCGCAGCGGCGGCGTGGCCGGGCGAAGGGAGCGGGTGAGGAGCGCGAGGATGAGCCCACCGTACGCGACGCCAGCGAAGCAGATCGCGAGGGCGAGCGCGACCCACCCCCAGGCGACCGCCGTGTCGCCGCCGTCATCGTGGATCAGGGGGAGCTGGGTGGTGGCGATCCCGACCGCGACCGGCGCGGCGAGAAAGGGGATGAGCCTCAGGCGCAGCATCAGCGCAGCGCGCGCGCTCCGGCGCCTCTGTGGGGGCTCTTCGAGACGTCGCACCAGACCGCCGCTCAGAAAGGCGGTGCTCGCGTAGACGGCGCCGAGGAGCAGGCTCCACGCGCCGCCGGGTTCGTCGACGAGGGTCGGGCCGAGACGGGTGACCCCGAGGATCCACGCGAGCTGCACCTGCGCGAGCCCGGAGAGGAGGGCGGCACGGCGAAAGGGGACGAGCCGGCGGCGTCGGGCTTCGCCGTCGGGCGGCAGGTCGCCCAGATAGGCCCACGCGAGGAGGTGCCCGGTCGCGAAGGGCAGGAGCGCTACCAGGAGCAGGCCCAGCACGGGCCCGAGGAGCGCATCGGCGAGCGGCAATGCCATCGTTTCGTCGACCTTCTACTCTTCCTGGTCCGGGTCTACCATCCGCGCCATGAATCGCGAGCCAATCGCCACCGAGGACGCCCCCGCGGCCATCGGTCCCTATTCTCAAGCCATCCGCGCCGGCGGGCTCCTCTTCTGTTCGGGCCAGATCGCCCTCGACCCCGCGAGCGGCGAGCTGGTGGGCGAGGGCGACGTGCGCGCACAGACCGAGCGCGTGCTGAAGAACCTCGAAGCCGTCCTGAACGCAGGCGGCGCGAGCTTCGCCACCGTCGTCAAGACCACCATCTTCCTCGCCGACATGGACGACTTCGCCGTGGTGAACGAGGTCTACGGCGGCGTCTTCGGCGACGCGCCGCCCGCCCGCGCCACGGTAGAGGTCAGCCGCCTGCCGAAGAACGTGCTGGTCGAGGTGGACGCCATCGCGGTGGTGGCGTAGCGCTCAAGCGAATGGATCGCGGAGCCGTAGCGTCTGCGCGCGGTCGGCGCCGACGCCGACCATGCCGACCTTCACGCCGGAGAGCTCAGCGATGCGGCGGACGTAGGCGCTCGCGTTCTTCGGGAGGTCGTCGATCGTCTGGCAGCGGGTGAGGTCCTCGTCCCAGCCGGGCAGCGTTTCGTAGATCGGCGTGAGCGCGTCGAGGCCGTCGTAGGGCGGGATGTCGTGGCGCTCTGCGCCGGGTCCCTCGTAGTGGGTGCAGACCTGGATGTCTCCGAGGCCCGTGAGAATGTCGAGCTTGGTCACGGCCAGCTCCGTCAGACCGTTCACGCGCGCCGCGAAGCGCAGCGCGGGCATGTCGAGCCAGCCGCAGCGACGCGGCCTGCCCGTGGTGGCGCCGAACTCGTTGCCAGCTTTGCGCAGCGTCTCGCCCATCTCGCCGTGGAGCTCGGTGGGGAAGGGGCCGCCGCCCACCCGGGTGGTGTAGGCCTTGGTGATGCCCACCACGCGGTCGATGGCGAGGGGGCCGATGCCGGCACCGGCGCAGGCGCCGCCCGCGAGGACGGTCGAGCTCGTCACGTAGGGATAGGTGCCGTGGTCGATGTCGAGCATCGCGCCCTGGGCGCCTTCGAGGAGCACGTTCTTGCCGCCCTCGATCGCATCCCAGAGCAGCGTCGCCGTGTCGCGCACGTGCGGCGCGAGCCGTTCGCCGTAGGCGGCGTAGGCGTCGCTGATCTCCTTGGCGTCCGGTACCTCGCCACCGAGGCTCTCGATGACGGGTTTCCACGCGGCCACGTTCGCTTCGACGCGCTCGGCCAGGCGCGCGGGCGCGAGGAGGTCGCCCACCCGCACCCCGCGGCGTGCGACCTTGTCTTCGTAGGCGGGGCCGATGCCGCGCTTGGTGGTCCCGATGGCGCCGGCCCCCGCCTCGCGGAGCCCGTCGACCAGCATGTGTTGTGGAAGCACGACGTGCGCGCGGTCGCTGACGAAGACGCGCGACGGGTCGAGGTCGCGCCGGGCCAGCTCGTCGAGCTCGGCGATGAGCACCTTCGGGTCCACCACCGTCCCCTGGCCGATGACGCATTGCGCCGCGGGCTGCAGCGCCCCGGAAGGCACGAGATGGAGGACGACCTTGTCGCCGCCGACCACGAGGGTGTGCCCTGCGTTGGCGCCGCCTCCGTAGCGCACCACCACCTCGGCGTATTGGGCGTAGAGGTCGACGACCTTCCCCTTGCCCTCGTCGCCCCACTGCGCTCCGACCACACACACCACCGACATCGGTTCGTCCTCTCTCAATCGGGAGCGGCCCAGCTCAGAAGAGCCAGCGCGTCCTCGTCGCCCAACGCGCGCTCGGATCCGTCCCGAACCCGCAGCGCCCGGTGCTCTTCGCCGAGCGCGAGCGCGGCATCGTAGCCCCAGGCACGGGCGAAGGCGAGCGCCGCCGCCTCGTCCTTGCCCGCCAGCTCGGCCACCTGCGCACCCGCTTCGCGAAGCGCGGAGACAAGCGCGCGACCGGTCTCCCCGAAGCACGCGATACGCACGCTTCGCCGTCGCCTGGCGGCCTGACCGCCCAGCGCCCACTCGAGGTTGCCCAGGTCCATGGCGAAGCCCGTCGCGGGCAGGGGCGCGCCGAAGCGGCCGAGCAGCTCGTCGTAGCGCCCGCCGCCGCCCACCGGCTCGCCGGGGCCTTCCGCGAGAAGCACGAAGCTCGGCCCGGTGTAATAGGCCATGCCCCGCGTCTCCCCGAGGTCGACGATCACGCGCTCGCCGACGCCGCTCTCGTCGAGGCCGGCGGCGAGCACCTCGAGGGCATCGAGGGAGGGGCCCACGACGCTGGTGGGGAGCAGCCGTCGCGCGTCGCTCAGCACCTCGCGACCCCCGAAGAGGCGCGGCAGCGCGTCGAGGCCGCGTCGCGTCTCGTCGTCGACCTCGACCCGGCCGAGAATGCGCGCGAGCTCCGCGGTCTCCTTGCCCGAAAGGGCCTGCTCCGCGTCGTCCCGCGCCTCTGGTGGCAGGCGCGAGAGGAGCGTGCCGCCGAGACGCACCGAGCGAAGCTCGAGGCGAAACGCCGAAAGCCCTGCGACCTCGGCGGCACGGCAGGCGAGGGTGGCGATCTCGACGTCGGCGACGGCGCTCGCCTCCCCGATGTGCTCGACGCCGACCTGCACGATCTGTCGGTGCTTGCGCGCGCGCCCGCGCCGCCGCCGGATCACCGTGCCTCGATAACGAAGCCGGAAGGGCGGTGGCAGATCCGCGATCCGCGTGGCGACCACGCGCGCGATCTGCGGCGTGATGTCCGGCCGGAGAAGGGCTACCTCACCGGACTCGGGCTCGACGAAGCGCAACAGATCACGGCGGTCGAGCTGCACCAGACCGCGCTCGAGGACCTCTGCGTGCTCGAAGGGCGGCGTCACCACCAGGTCGTAGCCATGCGCCGCAAAGAGACTCCCGAGCTCGGACCCGAGCGCACCACGCGCTTCCGCGCGCGGGTGCAAGAGGTCCCGCATTCCGGCAGGTGGCGCGAGGGGTAGAGCGGTCATGGCCGCGGGAGAGTAGCAGCCGCCACGGACAGGGAAAGGCGCCGTTCGTCCGTCGCTGGTGGCGCTCAGGCGTCGTGAAAGCTCACCGCGCGCAGCTCGAGGAGCAGGACCAGCGCACGCTTCACCCGCGTCCCCTTGCCGGTCTGAAGGTCCGGGAAACCGTAGCTCAGCCGCTCGAGCGTCATCGGCGTCTCGAGGGCGCGCAGGATCATTCGGATGTCGCGGGGGAGCGCCTGCACCACGAAGCCCGCGGGCGGCGGGGAGACCTGGGCCAGCACCAGCGCGTCCTTCCCTTCGAAGCGCGCGTCCTCGCGACCTTGCGCGAGGCGCCGGCCGATGCCCTCGTCGATGATCTTCCACGGGTCGAGGTCGAGGGGGAAGGCGCTCGGGGGCGGTTCCACCCCTTCGTAGAAAGTGGCGGTGCCTCCCTTCCACAGGAAGAGGTCGAGGAGCTTCTCCCGCACCTGCGCCGCGATGTGCTGAAAGAGGTGCACCGGCTCGACCAAGCCGAGCGCGGCCAGGGTGTCGCCGAGGCGCCCCTCGAAGCGCGGGAGGATCGCGAGCGCCATGTCGAGCTCGCCTCGGCTGATCACGCTCATCGCGACCAGGTACTCGCCGAGGAGCTCGCCCGCGAGATTCGAGGTCACGAACTGCGGCGTACCCTGATGGAGGTAGACCTCCTTGCGCACGCCCCCCAGCTCGCAGAGCCAAAGGCCCGTGTGTCGCCGCATCGCCGCCCAGGCGAGAGCGCGAATGATGCCGCCGTCGCCGAGGGGGAGATTGTCCGAGGCCTCCTGCGGCGGCTCCTGCTCGCGGGTGGCCGGGGTGAGGTTGTGCGGGGCGAGGTGGCGCCGCAGCGACGCGATGTCCTGGATCCGATCCGAGCCACCGTCCTCGCGACGCACGCGATCCTCCGGCCCGACCTTGCCGAGGGCCAGCGCCTCCACCAATTGCGCGTAGGTCCACGGACCGAAGCGCATCCCCAGGGTGGTCTGCACTCGATAGTGCGGCTCCTCCTCGGGCGCGCTCTGCCCCGTCTCGAGGACGTCGGTGATGGGCGTGTGCTCGGCGGTGCGCAGGATCAGCTCACGGGGAACGCCACCCGGGACGCTCTCGTCGAGCTGCTCTTCCGGCAACAGCGGCGTCGCCTCGACGTGCGCCTCCGCCTCCACCACCTGCATCGCGCTGCTGACGATGTCGGCGAGCTCCCTCCGCAGCGCGGGCTCCGGCGCGTCCTGATACGGAGCGAGAAGCGCCGAGAGCTCTCCCGCCGTGTCATAGCGGTCCTGAGGCTTCCGCTGGAGCGCCTTGGCGAGCACGTCGCCCAGCCCCTCGGGCAGCGAGCGCGCGATTTCGAGGAACGGATGCACCTGCGCGTCGCGGATGGCCAACAGGATGGCGAGCTCGCTCCCCCCGGCGAAGAGGGGGCGCCCCATCAGGAGCTCCGCCCCGATCACCGCCGCCGAGAAGACGTCGGCGCGGCGGTCGCAGTCGAGGCCCGTGACCTGCTCCGGCGCGAGATAGCCCAGCTTGCCCTTGGCGTGCTCGCTCACCGCCGCTTGCGGCATGCTCTCGCGCAGCTCGGCGTACGCGATCCCGAAGTCCCCGAGCTTGACGTCTCCATGCATCGACAGGAGCACGTTCGAGGGGCTGACGTCGCGATGGACGATCGCGAGCGGCGCGCCGTTTTCGTCCTTCGCCTCGTGCACCGCATGGAGCGCATCGAGGAGCTGCCTCAAGAGGAAGATGGACAGCGGCACGCCGAGCGTTTCGCCCGTTCGCGTCAGATGCCGGCCGAGGCGCCATAGATCGAGGCCGCGCACGTACTCGAGGACCAGGTAGGGCTGGCCCTCCTCTTCGCCGAAGCCCAGCACCTCCACCACCGAGTCGTGCGCGATCAGCGTCCCCAGGCGCGACTCCGCTTCGAACATCGCGCGCGCTCCAGGCTTGGCGGCGATCTCGGGCAGCATCCGCTTGACGATCACCAGCCGCGGCTCGCCGGCCGGCCTGGGCTCGTGCGCGCGAAACACCTCGGCCATGCCACCGACAGCGAGCCGATCGACGAGTGTGTATTTGCCGAACCTGCTGTTGGGAGGCGGCGCAGGAGGCGGCGGCCGTGTGCTGCGCACGGGCGCATTGTACTTGTGAGGCGTAGACCCACCAAACCCGCTGGCAGCGGCTCGACGGGCGGCTATGGTCGGGCCATGGCCGATTCCGAATCACGCAGCGGGCGCACCTACGCCGACCCCGAGGTCCTCGAGTGGCTGGAGAGCGTGCACGCACCTCACGACGCCGCGCTGGCGCAGGCCTTCGCCGCGCCCGGCGCGGAGGGCATGCCGGCGATTCAGGTGGGGGTGTCCGAGGGCAAGGCGTTGTTCATGCTCCTCCGCCTCGCCGGCGCGGAGAAAGTGGTGGAGGTGGGTACGCTCGCCGGCTACTCCGCCATCTGGATCGCCCGTGCGCTTCCGCCGTCGGGCCGGCTCCATTCCATCGAGTTCGACCCCCACCACGCCGAGGTCGCCCGTCGAAATGTGGAGGAAGCGGGTCTGTCAGATCGCGTCCAGATCCACCTCGGCCCGGCCCTCGAGATCCTACCGACCCTCGAGAAGGAGGGCCCCTTCGACGCGGTCTTCGTCGACGCCGACAAGGGCAACTACGACAAGTACGGCCGCTGGGCGGCGCAGAACCTCCGGAAGGGCGGCCTGCTCCTCGGCGACAACGCCTTCTATTTCGGCAACTTGCTGAAGGAATCTGAGGGGGCTTCCGCGATGAGGCGCTTCCACGAAGAGGCGGCGAAGGCCTTCGAGACCGTGTGTCTTCCCACCCCGGACGGGTTGCTTCTGGGCATCCGCGCCTAGGAGGCGACGCCGTGCTTGACCCCTCATCCCAAAGGCCCTAGCCCCGCGTTCGAAAGGGCGTCGCGAAGTCGGGCTTGAGCCGAGCGCGACGCTCATCTATAAGGCCGCAGCGCCAAGTGCCCGCGGACTGGGAGTCCGCGACTCGAGTCGACAGCGTCATGCAGATCTTTCCCCGCACGCTGAACTACCTACCCCTCGTCGGAGCCCTCGGGGCTGCGGTCGCTGGTGGCACGGTGGTCTTCGTCTTCTGGTACTTCTTCTCTCCGAAGAATCTTCAGGTGGGCTACCAGCCGGAGCAGCCGGTCCAGTACAGCCACGCGCTACACGCGGGCGAGCTGGGCATCGACTGCCGGTACTGCCACGCCAGCGTGGAGTCGTCGCAGGAAGCGATGATCCCCCCGACACAGACGTGTATGGGGTGCCACGCGATCGTGAAGCCCGACTCCCCGCTGCTCGCCCCCGTGCGCGAGTCCTGGGAGAGCGGCGAGCCCATCGAGTGGGTCCGAGTGCACAAGCTCCCGGAGCATGCGTACTTCGACCACAGCGTCCACCTCGCGGCCGGTGTCGGCTGCGTGTCCTGTCACGGGCGCATCGATCGGATGGAGGTGGTCGGCGTTCAAGAGCCCCTCGCCATGGGTTGGTGCCTCGAGTGCCATCGCAACCCCGAGCCCAATCTCCGGCCGCGTCACCTCGTGACCGACATGGATTGGGAGCGCGGCGATCCCGAAGACGAGCAGTTGATCGCCGACGTCAGCACGCTTCACCCGCCTGAACACTGCAGTGGGTGCCACCGATGAGCCGCCGAAACGCATATCCCACGGTCCAGAGTCCGGCCGAATCGCGCGGTGACGCGAAGCCCATCTGGCGAAGCCTCGATGAGCGCACGCTGCCCGACGAAGAGCGCGCCCGCCGCGCCGACACCGAAGCGGAGGGGAAGGGCTTCGCGAAGGACCTCTTGAGCGTCGATCGCCTCAAGGTCGGGCGCCGCGGTTTCCTCGCCGCCTCGACGGTGACGGCGGCCGTTGGGCTCCTCGAGGGCTGCATTCGCAGGCCTGAAGAGCACATCCTGCCCTACACGGAGATGCCGGAGTACGTCGTCCCCGGCGTCCCGCTCCACTTCGCCACGGTCACCGAGCGTTTCGGCGACGCGATGGGGCTCCTGGTCACGAGCCACCAGGGCCGGCCCACGAAGATCGAGGGCAACCCCCGTCACCCCTCCACCGCCAACGGCGCGGCGGACGTCTGGGCGCAGGCGTCGCTGATGGATCTCTACGATCCGGATAAATCCAAGGCGCCCTCTGCCGGCGGCGAGGAGAAGAGCTGGGAAGAGGCCACCGAAGCGCTCGCTGCGCGCATCGCCAGCCACGACCGCGATGGCGGCCGCGGGCTGCACGTGGTGACGCCTCCGCTTCCCTCGCCCTCGTTCTTCCGCATCAAGAAGCGCTTCATGGAGCGCTTCCCCGAGGCGCGCTTTCACACATGGGCGTCGGTCTCCGACTCCAACCACCGCGAGGGAACGCGCCTCGCTTTCGGCCGCCCGCTGAATCAGCACACCGACTTCCGCGGCTCGCGCGTGATCCTCAGCCTCGACTCCGACTTCCTGCTGCTGGAGCCGAACGCGCTCACGAACACCTGGCGCTTCGCGGGTGGGCGTCAGATGCAGCGCCCTGAGGACGACATGAACCGGCTCTACGTCGTGGAGCCGCATCACACGGTCACGGGCAGCAACGCAGACCATCGCCTGCGCCTCGCCTCGAGCCAGGTCGGTCGCTACCTCGCGGCGCTCGCCAAGGAGCTCCTGGGGCGTGGCGAGGTCGAGCTCAATCCCACGCTCACCGCAGCGATCGGCACCCCGTCCACCGACGGCATCCCCGAGAAGTGGATCGCCCAGGTCGCCTCGGAGCTCGCCGGCAACAAGGGCAGGGCGGCCATCGTCGTCGGCTTGCGCCAGCCGCCGGCGGTTCATGCCCTTGCACATGCGCTCAACCGCGCCCTCAACAACGAGGGCCGCACCGTGGTGTTCACGCAGGTCGCCGACGACATGGGCCAGCCTCCGGCCCCGGCGCCCGAGGGCGAAGAGGCGGTCGCACCGGCTTCCCAGGCCGTGAGCGATTACCTCGGCTCCTTCCGCGAGCTCGCGGCGGCGCTCTCCCAGGCGCGCACGGTCCTGCTCCTCGGCGTGAACCCGGTGTACGACGCGCCGGCGGATCTCGGCTTCGCCAATGCCATCTCCAGCGTCGACTTCAGCCTCCACGCCGATACCCACGTGGGTGAGACCGGCGCGGCGACCTCCTGGCACCTGCCGCTGGCGCACTTCCTCGAGACCTGGGGCGATCTCCGCTCGCGGGACGGGACGTACTCCGTTCAGCAGCCGTTGATCGCGCCGCTCTACGACGGCAAGAGCATCATCGAGCTTCTCGCCATCGGCCTCGGCGACGACGCCCCCGGCGGTCACGCGCAGGTGCGTGCCACGGTGCGTGACGAAGTGGCCCGAGGCCCGGCCTTCGACCAGACCTGGCGCGCGCTTCTGCACGCGGGCGTTCTCGAAGGCAGCACCACCCGCCCGGAGGCAGGAGCCGAGCTGCAGAACGCCGAGATCGCAGCGGCGCTCTCGGCGCTCGAAGACGTTGCGATGCCCACCCCGGATGCTCTCGAGGTCGCCTTCGTGCCCTGCGGCAAGGTCCTCGATGGATCGCGGGCGAACAACCTCTGGCTCCAGGAGCTCCCGGACAACCTGACCAAGCTGGTCTGGGACAACGCCGCGCTCTTGTCGCCCGCGACGGCGGAGCAGCTCGGGCTCTCCGACCGTGACGTCGTCCACCTGACGGCCGACGGCACCACGGTGCGCGCGGCGGTGCACATCCTGCCGGGCGTCGCCGACAACACCGTCATCGCGCCCCTCGGCTGGGGTCGCACCGCGGCGGGTCACTACGGAAACGGGCAGGGCTTCGACTTCGGTCCGCTCCGCACCACCTCCGCCTTCTGGCATCGCCCCGGCGTCAGCCTCGAACGCACCGGCGATCAGTGGTTCTTGGTGCGCACCCAGGAGCACGGCACGATGCACGGCCGGCCCCTGGCCATCGACGGATCGCTCGAGGAGTACCGCGACAATCCGGAGTTCCCGCAGTACCGCACCGTGGAGGCGGACCTCCCGCCGCTCTGGGATACGGTCGACTACGAGGGCCGCTACAAGTGGGGCATGAGCATCGACCTGACGGCGTGCACCGGCTGCAATGCCTGCGTGATCGCCTGCCAGGCCGAGAACAACATCCCGGTGGTCGGCAAGGGGATGGTCGCCCGTGGGCGCGAGATGTACTGGATCCGCATGGATCGCTACTTCGTCGGCGACGACACGAACGATCCGCAGATCGCGTTCCAGCCCGTCGCCTGCCAGCAGTGCGAAGAGGCGCCGTGCGAGAACGTCTGTCCGGTCAACGCCACCGACGCACAGCCCCGAGGGGCTGAACGACATGGCGTACAACCGCTGCATCGGCACCCGGTACTGCGCCAACAACTGCCCGTACAAGGTTCGCCGCTTCAACTACCTGAACTATCAGGAGTACATCGAGGACCCTGGCTTCGATCGCGCGCTCGATCCCGACAGCTGGATCCCCGAGACGCGGCGCATGGCGTTCAACCCGAACGTCACCGTCCGCATGCGCGGCGTGATGGAGAAGTGCACGTACTGCGTGCAGCGCATCGAGGAAGCGAAGATCGGCTCGCGTCGGGACGACCGCCCGATGGCCGAGGGGTCGCTCGTGACCGCTTGCCAGCAGACCTGCCCCGCCAAGGCGATCTTCTTCGGCTGCCTCAACGGCTATCCCTACCTGGTGCGAAAGGGCTCGCAGCTCGTCGGGATGAGCGCGCAGGAGATCACCCAGCGCTTCGGTCTCCGCGACGTGCGGATCGAGAAGGAACGCGTCGTCCCCGAGGGCCGCGGGCCGGTCGAGAACGTGGACTCCGTCGTCGACGACGAAGCGTTCCAGAGCGGTGAGATCCGCTACACCGTCTACTCCTCGACCCGGCTGCCGGAGCTCCAGTCGCGCGACCGCCACTACAAGCTGCTGGTCGAGCTCGGAACCCATCCCAGAACCACCTTCCTCGGGCAGATTCGCAACCCGAACCCGGAGATGGCCTGATGAGTGTGCACCAGCCCATCGCGGAAATCGGCGAGACGCACCTCCTTCCGCCCGAGATGACTTTCTCGGACATCACCGACTCGGTGGCGCGCGTGACCGAGAACAAGGCGCCCCGCGGTTGGTGGATCCTGTTCATCGGTTCCCTGGCGATGCTCGGCGGCATGACGGCAGCCCTCGGATACCTGCTGTCCATGGGCGTCGGGTCCTGGGGCAACAACAGCCCGGTCGCGTGGGCGTGGGACATCACCAACTTCGTCTGGTGGATCGGTATCGGTCACGCCGGCACGCTGATCAGCGCCATCCTCTTCCTCTTCCGGCAGAAGTGGCGCACCAGCATCAACCGCTTCGCCGAGGCCATGACCATCTTCGCGGTCATGTGCGCCGGGCTCTTCCCCGGCATCCACACCGGCCGCCCGTGGTTCGACTACTACATGTTCCCGGTTCCGAACCAGATGAGCATGTGGCCGAACTTCAAGTCCCCGCTCATGTGGGACATCTTCGCGGTCTGGACCTACTTCACGATCTCGCTGCTCTTCTGGTTCACCGGCCTCATCCCGGACCTCGCCACCCTGCGCGATCGCAGCAAGACGCCCATCCGCCGGATGATCTACGGCGCACTCGCCCTCGGCTGGCGCGGCAGCAACCGTCACTGGCGCAACTACGAGCGCGCCTACCTGATCCTGGCCGCTCTCTCGACGCCCCTGGTGCTCTCCGTGCACTCGGTCGTTTCCTTCGACTTCGCGACGAGCGTCCTGCCCGGCTGGCACACCACCATCTTCCCGCCGTACTTCGTCGCCGGCGCCGTCTTCAGCGGCTTCGCCCTGGTGCTGACGCTCCTGCTCATCACCCGCGACAGTCTTCGAGCATGCAGGACATCGTCACGATCAAGCACCTGGACTTGATGAACAAGTTCATGCTCGCGACGGGCACGCTGGTTGGCTACGCGTACGCGATGGAGTTCTTCATCGCCTAGTACTCGGGCAACCCCTACGAGTGGCACGTGTTCCGATACAACCGCCTCGCGCTCACGGCGGACGGCTTCGACGGCTCGCTCTGGTGGGCTTACTGGGCGATGGTGACCTGCAACGTCATCGTGCCGCAGTCGTTCTGGTTCAAGCGCCTGCGGACGTCAGCATCCCCTGGATGTTCATCGCGTCGATCCTCATCAACATCGGCATGTGGTTCGAGCGCTTCGTGATCATCGCGACCTCGCTCCATCGCGACTTCCTGCCTTCGAGCTGGGGCTACTTCAGCCCGACGGCGGTCGACATCCTGCTGTACATCGGCACCTTCGGCCTCTTCTTCACGCTCTTCCTCCTCTTCATCCGGTGGATCCCGATGATCGCCATCGCGGAAGTGAAGATGGCGCTCCCGGCCGCCGACCCTCACCACGACGATCCCGGTCACGAGGTGGATCGCATGCTTCCCCCTGCGGTGGCGGAGTAGGCCATGGTTGACGAGAACGAGAAGGTGGACGACGAAGAAGAGACGAGCTCGGAGGAGTCCGAGGCGTCCGAGGCCTTGACGGAGAGCGACTCCGGCTCGGACGAGGGCGCAGACGCCGAAGAGGACGACGAGGAAGAGGACGACGAGGAAGAGGACGACGAGGAGCAAGCCGCGGCTTCCGAGCCCCCGCCCGCTTCCGAGCCTCCGCGCGCAGCGTCCGAGCCGCCCCGTTCCGAGCGTCCGGTCGCGCGGGCGAATGTCCGTGACGACGATGACGGTGACCCGGGGCACGTGCCTCCCGGCGCCTACGGCCCGGACGCCGACGATCCGGATCGGGTCCCGGCCCTCTATCTCGCCGAGTTCGACACCACCAGCGGCGTCCTTCACGCCGCCGAAAAGGTGCGCGACGCCGGTTTCACCAAGTGGGACGTCCACACCCCGTTCCCGATCCACGGCATGGACGGTGCCATGGGCCTCACCGAGTCGAAGCTGGGGCTGATCGTCTTCGGCGCTGGCGCCACGGGCCTCATCGGTGCGTTCCTGATGATGCTCTGGATGAATGGCATCGACTATCCGCTCATCATCGGCGGTAAGCCGCCCGAGTCGATTCCCTCGATGGTACCGATCCTCTTCGAGTGCACGGTGCTCCTCTCGGGCATCACCGCCGTGTTCGGCATGCTCGGGCTCAACAAGCTGCCGCGGCACCACCACCCGATCTTCTATTCGAAGCGTTTCGAGCGCGGCTCGGACGACCGGTTCTTCATTTCCATCGAGGCGGGCGATCCGAAGTTCGATCTCGACAAGACCCGAGAGCTCCTCTCGTCGCTGCATCCGACGCACATCGAGCTCGTCGAGGAGTCGCTGCCATGAGTTCAGCCAAGAAGAGCGACGGCGACAACGCCTACCGGATCCCCGAAGGGAACCTCTGGGCCAACGCTTGGAAGATCGCCGCGGTCCTCGCCGTGATCGGCGCGGCGGGCGCCTTCGTGGGCGCGAGCTCCGACCCGGCCCGCTTCGCCCACAGCTACCTCTTCGCCTTCTTCGCCGGTCTGACGATCGCGCTGGGCTCCATCTTCTTCGTGATCCTGCAGTTCATGACGGTCAGCGGCTGGAGCGTCTCCATGCGCCGCATCGCGGAGTTCTTCGCGGCCGGCGTTCCGGTGTTCCTGCTCCTCTTCGTTCCCGTGTGGATGAACATGGACGTGCTTTACGAGTGGGCGACCCACGTACCCTCGCACGAGGAAGAGCCAGGCCTCGAGGAGACGCAGGCCGACGAGGAGCTCGGCGCGACCGAGGCGCTCATCGGCGCTTCCACCGCGCTCGCCCAGGACCACGCACCGGCCACAGAGGCCGCGGGCGCGGAGCACGAGGGCGCCGAGCACGGCGAACATGGGCCGGGCGCGCATCACAGCCCCGAGCACCAGCTCCACATGGAGCTCCTCAATCACAAGGCCAGCTACCTCAGCCACTTCTGGTGGGGATTCCGCGCGGTTCTCTATTTCCTGATCTGGATGTTCCTCGCGATCTTCTACTTCCGTGAGTCGACCCAGCAGGACGAGGACAAGGCCCTCGCCCACACACGTCGCATGCAGAGCCTGGCGCCCCTGGGGCTCGTCCTCTTCGGCGGATCACTGACCTTCGCGGCCTTCGACTGGGTGATGAGCCTCGAGCCCACCTGGTATTCGACCATCTACGGCGTCTACGTCTTCGCCGGCGCGGCCATCGCGGTTCACGCCCTGATCATCGTCGTGTCCCTGGGCCTCAAGTCGAAGGGGCTCCTCGGTGACGCGGTGAACGTCGAGCACTACCACTCGCTGGGCAAGATGCTCTTCGGGTTCATCGTCTTCCACGCCTACGTCGGCTTCAGCCAGATGATGCTGCAGTGGTACGCGAACATCCCCGAGGAGATCGGCTACTACCACCTGCGCTGGCACGCGGCGGGCTGGAAGGGTGTGAGCTACTTCCTGATCTTCGGCCACTTCGCCCTGCCGTTCCTCTTCCTCATCTCCCGCGTGGTGAAGCGCCGCCTCCCCCTCATCGCCTTCGGCGCGATGTGGATGCTGATCATGCAGGTGGTGGACGTCTACTGGTTCGTGATGCCCAACGCGGCGGACACCTTCTCGCCGCACTGGCTCGACATCGCGTGCCTGCTCCTCGTCGGTGGCACCTATGCCGGCGTGGTGCTCTTCTTGATGCGCCGCTACAACCTGGTCGCGATCAACGACCCGCGCTTGTACCGGGCCCTGGCGCACCAAGACTACTGATCGTGGACCTGGCGCGGCGGATGTGCGCGCTGAGTCTGCTTCTCGTCGCCGCGTGCGGCGATGACGGCGTGCGTACCGACGGCGGGGCCACGGACGCGGCCATGGATGCGGCGCCCGACGCTGTCCCGGACGGATCGGTGGACGCGGCGGCCGACGGGGCCGCTGACGCCACTGTGGATGCGGCGGATGGGAGCGACGCTGCGGCCCCGAGTCGCATCGACGCGATCGTCGCTCTGCTGGGCGACGCGAGCGCCTCCATCGACGCGGTGGACGCCGCCCTCGAAGCGGTGGCGGTGGAGGCGCGCTGGCCGCTGGTCGAGGACGGCCGGATCCTCTTCGTGACGCGGTGGGACGACGCACCCGCCTCGGTCGCGGTGGTCTCGGACATCAACGACTGGGACGAGAGCGCGACTCCCGCGGCGGTGGCCGCCACCGGGGTGCACTACTACGCTCTGTTCGACGTGGCGGACGCTTCGGTCCCCCTCGAGGGCGCCATCTACAAGTGGTTCGGCGCGCCCGACGTCTACCGGCCGCCCCCCGAGGCAACAGCCTACGGCTTCGACACCTTCGGCGCCTACGGGCTGGTGCTGCCGGATCGAAGCGTCCAGCACCGCGAGCGCTACCCGCTTCGCTCCGCGCACCTCGAGCTGTTGCGCACGATTCGCTTCCTCCTGCCGGCCGGCTTCGCCCCCGAGAGCGCCGCGGCGGCGAGCGCGCGCGTGCTCCTGATGCACGACGGGCAGAACCTCTTCCACCCGGACGCGCCCTTCGGCGGTTGGCGCGTGGACGAGGCGCTGTCGGCGCCGGGCTACGAAGACGTGGTGGTGGTGGCGATCGACAGCGTGGACGACCGGATCGACGCATACACGCCGGTGCCCGACTGGCTCGACGACATGGGCACCACGATCGCGGGCGGCCGCGCGGACGATTATCTCGCCCTCCTGGAGGACGAGGCGCTTCCCTTCGCGCGGAGCCGCTATGGGCTCACCGCGTCGAAGGCGCAGACCGTGGTCGGGGGCTCGAGCCTCGGCGGCCTGGTCTCCCTCCTGCTCGCCATCGAGCGCCCGCATCTGACGCGCTGCGTGATCGCGATGAGCTCGACGCTCTTCTGGGGCGCGGCGAATCCAGCCCTCGACGGAAGCGACGCGATCGTCAACCGCTGGCCCGCCGAGGTCGGCCACGGCGACGTCGCCATCTACCTCGACAGCGGCGGCAACGTCACTGGCACCTGCGTCGACACCGACGGGGACGGCGTCGAGGAAGAGGGGGACGACTTCGACAACTACTGCGAGACGACGCAGCTGCGTGATGTGCTCGCCGGGGAGGGCTACGTCTTCGACACGGACCTCTTCCACTGGTGGGAGCCGGACGCGATGCACGACGAAGCGGCGTGGGCGGCGCGGTTTCCGCGGGCGCTATCTGCGTGTGAGACGGCGGGCTGGTAGCGTCAACGGTGGTGAGCTCCGGATGCTGGCGGGGGTGGGGGGTGCCACCCGCTTGCTACTAAGTGACGTGGGTGGCCGGGATCGGGGCTGAGCAACGCGTCGGGTGGCGTGCCGGCGGATGGGTGCGCCGCGGCAATTACGCCGTCTGCGCGGGTGGCACCCCCCACCCCCGCCCAGGATCCTGAGTCGGCTCAGCTGCGATTGAACCTGACGCTCGGGGGACCTGAGGGTGGGGGGCAAGAGACGGGGATGATGACGTCGGCGGCGTGCGCGGCTGCTGCGCGCTGATCACCAGGATGCGGCGTCATGACGTGCCTGCGGCGAGGTAGGAGGCGGCGGATCCCTGTCGAAGATGCCGGGCGCGTCTCCGCAGCCGCGCACGCCACCGCCGTCGCTGTGAGAGCTTCGGGTAACGTCCAATCGCGTGGTGTAAGAGCAGGCACGAGTGATCAAGCCTGAGACCTATTAACGTCTCGGCCATCGCGTCATCTTCGAGTTGCGAACCAACGAGGAGGACGACGATGACCGAGACGAAGAAGACGATGGATGCAGTGGCGCTGATGCGCAAGCACCTCGAAGCAGCGGACGGCGACCAGCTCCGGTCGATGGTGCAGTTCATGGCCGAGGCGCTGATGGAGATGGAGGCCGAGGGGTTGTGCAACGCGCCGTGGGGCGTGCGGAGCGAGGAGCGGACGAATCAGCGCAACGGTTTCCGCCGGCGCCGGTGGGACACACGGGTCGGCAGCATCGACCTCGCGATTCCGAAGCTGCGCAAGGGGAGCTACTACCCGGACTGGCTGCTCGAGCCGCGCAAGCGGAGCGAGAAGGCGCTGATAGCGGTCATCGCCGAGACGTGGGTGCAGGGCGTCTCGACGCGGAAAGTCGACGCCATCGTGAAGCAGCTCGGCATCGAGGGCATCAGCAAGTCGCAGGTGAGCGAGCTCGCGAAGAGCCTCGACGAGCAGGTCGATGCGTTCCGCAATCGGCCGCTGGATGCGGAGGCGTACCCGTACGTCTGGCTCGACGCGATGTGCGTCAAGAGCCGCGAGCTCGGCCGCATCGTCAATGTCGCGGTCGTCGTCGCGACGGGCGTGAACGCCGACGGTCACCGCGAGGTGCTCGGTGTCGACGTCGTCACGGTCGAGGACGGAGCGTCGTGGACGACGTTTCTTCGCGGTCTCGTCGCGCGAGGTCTCAGCGGCGTCAAGCTCGTCGTGAGCGACGCGCACGAGGGGCTGAAGGCCGCCGTCGGCGCCGTGCTCCCGGGCGCGTCGTGGCAGCGATGCAAGACGCACTTCATGCGGAACCTGCTGACGCGCGTGCCGAAGAGCGCGCAGGGCCTCGTCGCCACGCTCGTGCGCAGCATCTTCCAGCAGCCGAACGCCGACGCCGTCTGGGCGCAGCACAGCGAGGTCGTCTCCAAGCTCGAGGAGCGCTTCGGCGACGCGGCGAAGCTCCTCGACGAGGCCGCGCCGGAGCTGCTCGCCTTCACGAGCTTCCCGGAGGCGCACTGGCGTCGCGTGTGGAGCAACAACCCGCAGGAACGACTGAACAAGGAACTCAGGCGCCGCAGCGACGTCGTCGGCATCTTCCCCAACCGCGACTCTGTCATTCGTCTGCTCGGTTCCGTCTTGGCGGAGCAGCACGACGAGTGGGCCATCATGAGGCGCTACCTCACCATCGGCTCTCTCGAGGACTTGGTCCGGAAGCCGAACGACGACACGGAGGAGCCGACGCTGCCGATGACCGCTTAGCCCACGATGACGCGGTGGCCTCTTACACCACCTTGACGGACGCTACTGAGCTTCGGCGAGACGCCGTTGGTCGGGCGTGCTGTGCGTAGGGGTTTCTTACAGGTCACGTGACCACGTGGCCTGTGTGAAGGATGGGTCGTCGCAACCGATCGCAGCGAATGCGAGCAAGACGAGCAGGCCACCGCGGTACGTCTCCACCATGCTGACACGGCATCGTCGCTGATGCAGAGGCATCGGCGGCCTGTACAGCTGCTGTGCGACGGCCGTTCCGGCCTACTCGAAGGTCCCGATGAGGCTCAGTCCCGCTCGTTGGGCGCCGAGCTCGGGTCTCACCTCCACGGCGCCGGAGGTCAGCGAGACTCGGCGTGACGGGTGTAGGAGCTCCACGAGGAGAAATGTCAGCGCGCAGGTCTGGGTGATGCCGTTCGCTATCAGGAATGGAGCCCAGGCGTCGCCGCCCGCGGTTCCTGGCTCGAGTCCGAGTTGGATGAATGGGCCCGCGACGGGGACCGCGCCCACGAGACGAAACGCGAGCCAGTCCGATTGAAACGCGCAATCCGAATGGAACCAGGCGGTCCAAACGCATTGATAGCCGGCGAGCGCGCTTCCCACGACATTCGTCAGGTAGGCGCCGGCGAACGCGCCGATGGCCGGCCCGGCGATACCCCAATCGACGCGTTGGACCTCCGCGGCAGGGCCGACCGAGAACGTGTGCCCGCCGGCGCTCCAGAGGACGGCGCCCGTGCTTGCGGGCTCCTCGGCGCGCGCGGTTGCCGACGTCACTGCGAGTAGGAGGACCGCCACGAGCACTCCCCATCCGGCGTTGCGCATGTTCCACGTCACGACTCCCGACGGAGCATCAACCGTGCCGGTGTGAGACGACGCGGAAAGGGCTGACGGGAGGGAAATGTTGGTGCTGGTGGCACACACGTGTGGCTGGGAATCACACAGTGCACCGCCCAGCCCGTCGGTCAGACGGGGACGGTCTGAGTCGTGCCCTTGGTGTCCACGGGGGCCCCGCCGTCCTTGCGCGGCTCGGTGGTCCGGGTCATGTCGAGGACGCTGTCCACGAGGCTGACGAGCTCGTGAACGTTGCGCGCACCCCACTCCGGATGGTCGTCGTCGACGAGCTGCGGAAAGTGTCCTCCGTAGACGAGGCGAAACCACTGCGCATCCGGGATGCCGGTGGCACGGATCGCCTCTTCTGCGACGCTGTCTTCGACGAGTGGATCGTCGTGGGTCGTGACGACGGTGCAAGTGCCCAGCTCGGCGGGATCGGCGGGGTGAGCTCTCGCGAGCCGCCAGAACAGCCGCGCGACGCGCAATGCGCCGAGCCGCAGCGCAGAGCGCGCCATGTCGTCGCGCGCGCTGATGCGCGTTCGGCGGAGCGACGGATCACGACGGAACGCGCGCCGGGTGAACCACCACTGCAAGGCTTTCGGTAGCAGCGGGAGCAAGACGGCTTGGAGCGCGTTGGCCCGAACCTGGAGCCGCGCGCGGAACCGGTGGAAGAACATGACGGGGACGATGCAGATGCGTCGGGCCCGCGACCCCAGCGTCTCCGTTCCCGCGCACAACAGGGCCGTGGCCGAGTAGGAGTGACCGAGAACGACCGACGGAGCTCGATCGAGGCCGAGCAGCTCGAGCCACGCGCCGAGTGAGCGAACGAGGCCAGCCGGGGTCAGGGCATCGTCGGGGAGCGTGCCGGAGAGAGGGGAGTCGCCGAAGCCCATCAAGTCCGGGGTCAGCACCACCCCCAGCCCGTTGTCGCGCGCGATGCCCACCGCGACGTCGACCCAGACTTCGCGATTCGCGAAGAGTCCGTGCAGCAGGACGACGTTCTGGCGTGCACGTGCCAACGACTCCGGTTCGCCCACCGAGCCCAGACGCTCGTCGCGTGCGTAGAGGGACCAACCGAAATCGCTGTGTCCCGTGGACCTCTCGAAGGCGTCGACAGCCGCGCCCTCGATCAAGCCTCGCTCGACGAGATCGCTCAGACGATAGTCGAGCCGCACGATGTGCTCGCCGAACTGCTGGCGCTCGCGAAATCCGCGTGCCCAGGCAAAGGTCGCGGGATCGCGCGCCACCTTCAACAGCGGAGGCGGCTTGTCGGTGTCGGGGAGCTTCGTCGTACGCAGCGCCTCGGCAAACGTCGCCATGTCGTCGAATCGTTGTTCGGGATCCGCCGCCAGCGCCGTGGCGAGCACCGTGCCGAGCGCCGCCAGCTCGTCGGGGAGCGCCAGGATTTGCTGCGCGGGATGCGCCGTCGGATCGCCCCCGAGGAGCGCGAGCAGGGTCTTCGCGAGCGAGTACTGGTCGGCCTTCGCCGAGGGCTCTCCCTTCGCCTGCTCAGGCGCCATGAACGCGGGGGTGCCGAGAACCTGATCGGGCTCGGTTTCGGGATCGTCGAGGAGCTGTGCGATGCCGAAGTCCGCGAGGAACGGAGTGCCCGAACGATCGACCAGGATGTTGGCCGGTTTCACGTCGCAGTGCACGACGCCGGCTTCGTGGGCGGTCTGCAGCGCCGACGCGATGTCGCAGGTGATCGCGACCGCTTCGCGAGCGGTGATCGGGGAGCGGATGCGGTGGCGCAGGTCGACCCCTTCCACGAACGCGGTGGCGATGTAGTCCTCACCGACGTCGAAGACGGGGACGATGTTCGGGTGCCTGAGGCGCAGTACGGCTCGTCGCTCGCGCGCGAAGAGCTCTCTGAGCTCCTCGGCCTTCGCCGATTTCAGGACCTTGATCGCCGCGAGACTGCCGTTCGTCTCCGAACGGCCCAGCCACACCTCGGCCATTCCTCCACGGCCGAGCGGCCGTTCGAGCCGATACCCCCCGACGATTCGTCCGATCGCTGCTTGGCCGTCCATCGGGACCCGACGATCATACACGCGGAGTACGAGGGTCGGGACGGGGGGCGTGAATCACTCGCTCAGGAGGAAGCCAGCTTCCCAGATCTACTTCTGATACTTGAACAGCGGTTCCCACACGCGCTGTCGGTTGTCGCTGCCCTGGCCGCGGCGCTCTTCCTTTTCGCCGACCCAGACCGCGACGCGGCGGGCGGTGATGGCGAGCAGGAGGCCGAAGATGACGTCGATGCCGTAGTGCCAGCGGAGGAACATCGTCGCGACGATGATGTTTGCGCTCATGAAGGCGAGGACCGGCCAGGCGAAACGCCAGAGCGGATGGTCGCGATGGCCGAAGGCGTGGAGAGCGAAGAAGGTGGGCAGGGCCGTGTGAAGCGAGGGGAAGATGTCCATCATCGCCCCGGCGCCTGTCACCGCCGTCTCCACCATGTTCCACCAGAAGCCGCCCTGAAGGGGCGCGTCGAAGGTGATGGTGGCGTAGGGGCCGAGGCCAGGCACCAGCGTGTAGCCGATGTGTCCCATGCACGCGACCACCAGTGAGCCCATGTAGAGCTCGATCTGTCGCCGTCCCCGCTCGAGGAAGAGGGGTGGGAGCCACATCAGCGTGATGATGACGAAGTAGCTCCAGTAGAAGAACGCGAACCACTCCACGATGGGACGCCGGTTGAAGCGCTGCAGCCACACCGAGGGCGTGAGGTCGAAGATCGCTTGATCGATCGCCAGCAGCGGATGGTCGAGGAGCGGCAGCGCGAGCGCCGGCATCACGTAGCGCATCTCGAAATACGAGAGCACCGTCGGGATCAGCAGCCCCACGCGATAGAAGAGCGCGCGCCAGCGGCTCCGGGGGATCACCTCGGCGCGGACCAGAAAGACCACCACCGCCGTCGTGGCGAGAAGCGTGAAGGCCAGCCGTCGCGCGAGACTGGCGTCGGGGCCGTCGGGCGCGAGGGCGAGGCGAAGGTTGATGTAGGAGTGGAAGCCGAGGAGCAGCCAGTCCTGCACCGCCATCTGCGAGGTCAGGGTAGACGCCGTCCCCGACAGGCTGCGAGGGATACTCCTCGCCGCCGTCGTGACGCTCGCTCTTCCGTTCGTCTGTTTCACGAAGCGGTTTTCCCCTCAGAAGTTCCCCAAACCGGCCGCCCGGCCGGTATTGACGAGAGCGATTTGAGCGTAGAACGACGAAGGGGTGGAGGCAAGGTGACGAGAAGGTGAAGCCTGACGCGCTGCGTCACGCTTTGCCCGGCCGGGTGCGGCGGTAGACCGCGAGGGCCACCACCCCGATCACCACCGCCCACCAGAGCGTGGCGAGGCGGACCAGCATCGTCGCCGCCGTCGCCACGGCCGGGGTCATGGCTTCGTCGCCCAGGGCCGACAGCAGGCCCGTCATGCCGGCCTCGGTCACCCCGAGGCCGCCCGGCATCATCGCCACCGCGCCCGCGATGGTGGACGCCGAGTAGGCGAAGGAGGTGGCCTCCCATCCGAGGTGCACCCCCTCGAAGCCCCGAAGGATGCAGCCCAGCGCCATCACCTCGAGCCCCCACGCCGCGGTGGCCAGCACCGTCGCGTAGAGCAGGGCGCCCGGCCGCGTGAGCGCGTAGAGCGACTCGTAGGCCTCTCGCAGGCGCGGCACGATCTTGCCGAGCACCGGGAGCCTGCCGAGCAGGAGAAAGCCGAAGTCGGCGAAGGGGCGCACGGCGAGCGCCAGGATGATCGCGCCCACCATCAACGCGCCGGCGACGGTGATCGCGACTCCGTCCGGAAAGCTGAGTGCACCCAGCGCGGTGAGGATCACGAGCGCGAGCAGATCGGTCAGCCGCTCCGCCACCACCACCGGCGCGGTCCGCACCACCGAGTAGCCGCGAGACTCCACCAGGAGCAGCGACTTGAAGACCTCGCCCACCTTGCCCGGCGTCACGCTCATCACGAAGCCCGAGAGGAAGATCAGAAGGCTCTCGCGCGCGGGCACGGGGCACTCGATGACCGTGAGGTAGCGCTGCCAGCGCGCGAAGCGGATCAGGTAGTTCCCCGTCGCCAGCGCGAGGGCCAGGGCGAACATCTCCCAGTGATAGACGCTGAGGTTGTCACGCAGCGCCTGCACATCGCCGTAGAGGCTGAGCGCCGCGAAGACCAGCGCGCCGATCAGCGTCGCGATGAGGATCTTCCGCCACAGAGACGCCGTGGGCGCCTGGGTGACGGTCGGCTCGGGCTCGCTCAACGCTTGCCTCCGCGTCGCCGATGAGCCGTCACCAGCACAGCCCCCGCGACGAGCAGGGCAGCGCCGCCCAGGGCCGGCGGGAGCCAGGCGTCGACCTCGAGCGGGCCGCGCCTCAGCGGCTCCTCGGGCCGCACGTGGCGGTAGCGCCGGCCGGTGACGGGGTCGACGAAGATGGGCCCGGTGGTCTCGGCGCTGTGGCTCTGGGCTTCGTCTTCGGGGGCGGAGCTCTCCTGCGCCTCGGCCGAAGCGCAGAGCAAGAGCGCGAGGAGACCAGCGAGGAGGGCGGGCACGGCCGGGAGGCTGACACGGCCGTGTCCGGCGGGCTACCCTGCCGGCCCGTGCCCCAAGACGAGGCGAGCTCGACCCCCGGCTCCGCAGCCGACGACTTCCTGTACCACTTGTATCGGGGCAGTGAGCTGCTGCTCGCCGATCAGGTGCACGAGGCGAAGGGTGAGCTCGAGCAGGCGCTGGCGCTGCAGCCCCAGGACGCCAAGGGGCAGGACCTGCTCGCCGGCGTCTACTTCCGTCTCGGCGTCTATCCGCGGGCGATCGAGATCTGGCAGCGCCTCGTCGCGGCGTACGCCAAGGACACCACGCTCAAGGTCAACCTCGCCCTTTCGCTCCTCAAGACGGGGCAACATCGCGAGGCGCTGGGCCATCTGGTGGACGCGGTCGCCCTCAACCCCGATCACGACAAGGCCTGGGGCTACCTCGGCGTGACCTACTGGCGCCTCGAGCAGTACCGCGAGGCGCGGGACGCGTTTCTGCGCGGAGGCCAGGCGGCGATGGCGCGCCGGATGGAAGCGGTGCTGTCGGCGAGCAGCGCCGGGACGGTCGCAGCGCCCGAGCCCGCGGACGAGGACGACAACGGGGACCGCGCGGCGATGCGCTCCGCGGCCGAGGAGGCCATCGAGCAGTTCGAAGCCGAGCAGCTTCCGCTGGCCGTCGCTACGACGGCCACACGGAGCCGCGCCGGGGCGTGGCGCGTGGCCGAGCCGGGTGAGGAGCGGCTGCCGCAGACCAAGCTGGCGCGACCGCCCGTTCCCAACGTCGCTGCACCCACCCTCGAGATGCGTCTCGCGGATTGGACCCTGGCGGCGCGGGACGACGCCCCGCTCTCCGTCGGAGGGGCCGGGGAGCTCTTCGTCTCCTTCGTTCACGACGGCTACGTGCGCGTGGAAGGGCTGGTGGCGGTGCGCGGGGAGCTGAAGATGGCGCCGGTTCGGCGGCGCACCCGCGGCAGGGAGCGCGACGACCTGCTCGGCGGCGACAACGCGGTCATGCGACTCACCGGCCCGGTGGCGGCGGTGGTCGCCCCGAATCTGCCCGGACGCTTCCACGACGTGGCGCTCTCCGATGATCACCTCTTCCTTCGCGAGGACGCGGTGTGGGGCTTCGATGGACGCCTCGGCTACGAGAGCGGGATCGTTCCAGGCGGCGGGGATCCGGTGCCCCTGTTGTCGCTCCACGGCAGCGGCGTGGTCGTGCTGCGCCTTCTCCGCCAGCCCACCGGCGTGGCGGTCGACGAGGACAATCCGGTCTCCGTCGAGCCCTCGCGGCTCCTCGGGTGGAGCGGGCGCCTCTTGCCCAGCACCCGTGGCAAAGGCACCGCGCCCTACGGCGCCGCCGCCCCCAGGCTCACCTTCAAAGGTCGCGGCGTCGTCCTCCTGACCTGAGAGATAGAGCGATGAGTGAGGTTCACGCCGCGTCGGGGGAGAAGCGACGGCCGAAGAGCATCCGGCAGGACGCGATCAACCTGCCCAACCTCCTCACCTTCCTGCGCATCGCGCTCATCCCGGTCGTGCTCTTCCTGCTGGCGGACGGAACGCCGCGCGCCAATTTCTGGTCCGCCATCGTCTACATCGTCAGCGCGATCACCGACGCGCTCGATGGCTGGCTGGCGCGCCGGCAGGGGCTCATCAGCGTCCTCGGCAAGTTCCTCGACCCGCTCGCAGACAAGCTCCTGGTGATGGCGACGCTGGTCTGGCTGGTCTACATGGGCCGCCTGCCGACACTTGGCGTGGCGGCGGTGATCGTGATGATCGGTCGCGAGCTCTCGGTGACGGCGCTTCGCACCATCGCGATGAGCGAAGGCGTGGTCATCGCCGCCGGTCGCGGCGGTAAGGACAAGACGGCGCTCCAGATGGTCGCGATCCTGCTCTTGATCCTGCACCACACCTACGTGGTCGACTTCGGCTTCACTCAGATCACCGCCGACCTGAACCAGGTCGGGTTGACGCTGCTCTACGTGAGCCTGGCGTTCGCGATCACCAGCGGCGGCGAGTACATCAAGCTCTTCGTCGACGCGGTCGACGCGAAGGAGCGCCGGCTCGCCGAAGGGTCGAAGGATTGAGGGCCGCCTCACTCGTGCAGCTGCTCCTCGGCGGCGCCCTGGTCTTCGGCCTGGCCTGCGATGAAGAGGAGGCTCCGCCCGCGACACGGGAGGCGCCTGCGCCCGCGCCGGCTCAGCCCCCGTCTGCACCCGCGCCCCCCGCTCCGCCCGCGCTCGAGCCACTCATCGCGACTGCGGTCTTTGCCGGGCACGACTCGACCTGTGCCAACGTCGCCGACGAGGGGCTGGTGTGTTGGGGGCGCGGCTGGGCTCCGGACGTGTCGCCGAGGATGCCGCGGGCGATGGGGATCGACGACGTGGTGGCGGCGTCTCTCGAAGGCGCGCATGCGTGCGCGGTGGACGGCGCGGGGGTCGCACGATGCTGGGGCGACGGGATCCGCGGCGAGCTCGGCAACGGCGAACGCGCGGCGCCCGGCGCGACTGTCACCGCTGCCATCTCCGATGTGACCGGGGTCGGGGTCAGCAACGGGGCGACGTGCTTGCTCGAACGCGAGGGCACGGTGCGCTGCGCGGGCGCCTACGGCCAGGTCGGCCGTTCGGACGAGGTCGCGAGCGTGGAGCTCGTTCCGGTGGAGGGGATCGACGACGCGGAGCAGCTG
Source organism: uncultured delta proteobacterium (assembly GCA_963727445.1). Taxonomy (GTDB): domain Bacteria; phylum Myxococcota_A; class Polyangia; order Polyangiales; family B10-G4; genus B10-G4. The sequence continues at coordinate 221,632 of CAVSGI010000027.1, read as the reverse complement.
GTCTCCGGCTGGCAGCACTACTGCGTGAGGCGCCGTGGTGGGCGCGTGGCGTGTTGGGGCTCGGGCCAGATGGGACAGTTGGGGCAGGGGGACGAGTCGGATGCAGCCGCTCCGGTCGAGGTTCCCCGGCTCCGCGGGATCGTCGACCTGACCGCCGGCGCTCAGTTCACGTGTGCGCTCGACGCCGAGGGCACGGTGACGTGCTGGGGGGCGAACTGGTTCGGGCAGCTCGGCGATGGAGATTTGGAGCGGTGCCATGCCTATGGGGGCAAGCCCTGCCGGACGTCGCCGACCACCTTGCCGGCGACAACCCCGGAGGTGGTCGATCTCGAGGCCGGAAGCCACCACGTCTGCGCGCGACACCGGGACGGATCGGTTTCGTGCTGGGGGCTCGCCGCCGACGGAGCGATCGGAGCGGTCTCGGACGACGCCGCGATCTGTCCGGAGCGGACGGGCAACGACGCCCATTGCGTTCGTCCCGTGCCTCTCGCCGGGCTCGCGAACGTCGTTCAGCTCGCGGCCGGCCAGAAGCACACCTGCGCCCGCACCGAGGACGGTGAGGTGCTGTGTTGGGGGAGCAACGACCAGCAGCAGCTCGGGACGCACAGCGATGCGCGCCCCGCACGCGTCTACGCGCCCCACTGAGTGCCTGATCCACGAGTCTGCATCAAGCGACGTAGACCGTCTTCACGTTCACGAACTCGCGGATCCCGAAGACACCGAGCTCGCGCCCGTAGCCGCTCTCCTTGACCCCGCCGAAGGGGAGGCGCGGGTCGCTCCGCACGAGGCCGTTCACGAAGCAGGCGCCCGCCTCCAGGCGCTCTTCTGCGATGCGCTCGCCGCGCGCCAGGTCGCGCGTGAAGACCGCGGCGCCGAGCCCGAAGGTGGTGTCGTTCGCGATCCGGATGGCGTCGTCCTCGTCTCGGGCGGAGATCACCGCGGCGACGGGGCCGAACATCTCTTCGTCGTAGGCCGGCATGCCGGGGACGACCTTCGCCAGCACCGACGACGGATAGAAGGCGCCGCGGCCCGCGGGCACGTCGGCGCCGAGGAGCACCTCGGCGCCCGCCTTCACGCTCCTGTCCACCTGCGCCGCGAGCTCGTCGCGCAGGTCCACGCGCGCTTGCGGGCCGAGGGAGGTCTGTTCCGAGAGCGGATCGCCCATCACGGCGCCCGACATCGCCTTCACGAAATGTTCGACGAAGGCTTCGCGCACCGCCTCGACCACGATGAAGCGCTTGGCCGCGATGCAGCTCTGCCCCCCGTTGATGAGCCGGCTCTGGGCGCCGATCCGCGCCGCGGCCTCGAGGTCCGCGTCTGCGAGGACCACGAAGGGGTCGCTTCCGCCGAGCTCGAGGACCGTCTTCTTCAGCGCGCGCCCCGCCGCTCCAGCGACGGCGCGCCCGGCGGGCGTGCTCCCCGTCAGCGTCACGGCGCGGATGCGGCGATCCTCGATCACCTCGGCGACCCGGTCGCTACCGATGAGCAGCGTCGAGAAGAGGCCTTCCGAGAGTCCCGCCTCGCGGAAGACGTCTTCGATCGCGAGAGCACAACCAGGCACGTTGGAGGCGTGCTTGAGCAACCCGGCGTTGCCCGCGATGAGCGCGGGCGCGGCGAAGCGGAACACCTGCCAAAGCGGGAAGTTCCAGGGCATCACCGCGAGCACGGGGCCCAGCGGCCGAAACGCGACCTTGCTGCGCTTCGCGTCGCTCGGCGCGTCGATGGACGCGAGGAACGACTCGCCGTGCTCGGCGTAGTGCTCACAGACCCAGGCGCACTTGTCGACCTCGCTCCGGCCCTCCTTCACGGGCTTGCCCATCTCCTCGGCCATGAGACGCGCGAGTCCGTCGCGCCGGTCGCGCAGCACGCCCGCCGCCCGGGTGAGGACGCTGGCGCGATGCGCGAAGTCACCGCTCGCACCGGCGGCGAAAGCCTTCTCCGCCGCGGCCAGGCGGGCCTCGACCGCCGCTCTGTCGTGGGCCGGATATTCGCCCACCACCTCGAGGGTGGAGGGGCTCGTCGCGATCACGCTGTCAGCCATGGCGGGCCAGTGTACACGTGGTACAAGGGCGCCAGTGCGCACGCTCACTGTCCTGGCACTGACGCTCTTCTGCGCGCTCTCGCTCGACGCAGGGCCCGCGGCGGCGCAGAGCCTCGGCTTCGACGTGCAGACGCGGATCCCCGGGCTCGCCTACGACGATCTCTCCTACGTGCGCGGCAGCCAGGTCTTGCCCCACGTCGGCAGCGCGCTGGCCATCGACTTCGACGCCATCAATCGTCCCTTCGTGGTCACCGATCCCAACCTCGGGACATCGGTGGACGTGGTGCAGAGCCGCGCCACCTTCACCCTCATGTACGCCCTCGGGCTCTTCGATCGATTTCAGGCCACGCTCGCCGTGCCGCTGGTCTTCCAGCGCGGCGACGGCATCGAGGCGTTCACCGGTAACCCGGACGACCGCTTGAGCGCCGGCGCGGTCGCCGACCTTCGCCTCGATCTCGCCTACATGCCCCTCGAGCACGGCTACGACGCCGGGCCCCTGCATCTGGACGTGGGCTTCGCGGGCGGCGTGCTCGCGCCCGCCGGTGACGAGTCCTCCTTCACGGGATCCACCGGCTGGTCTGGGTACGTCGACGCGATGGGGAGCGCACGTTGGGGCAACCTCAGCCTCAAGCTCCAGTCGGGTTTCCGCGGGCGTGAGACCTCGACCATCCTCGACGTGACCTGGGGCAGCCAAGTGCTCCTCGCTGCTGGCCTCGCGCTCTACCTCTTCGACGACCACTTGATCATGGCGGTGGAGTCGCAGGTCCTGCTCGGTCTGACCCACAACCCGACCAACCCCGCTCAGGGGCTCGGGGAGATCCGCATCATCCTCGACCGGGAGCGAACCGCGCTGGTGTTCGGCTTCGGCGGCGGGCTCAACCAGGATCTCGGGGCGCCGGAGTTCCAGGTGGTGGCCAGCTTCCGCCACACCCCGGGCGTCAGCGGCTCGCCCCTCGCCCGCGCGCTGTCGGGTGAGTACGGCAGGGAGCATTCGGAATGATCAGCTTCGAGAGCCGCCAGGTGCGCCACATCGTCGCCCGCCTGTCGCGGGGCGACGAGCTCCAGGCCGCGCTCCGAGCCCTCGCCGAGGAGCACGGCATCGGCGCCGCCTGGGTGAGCGCCCTTGGCGCCTTCGAACGCGTGGAGCTCTGCGAGTACGATCAACAGACGCAGCGGTATCGCCCAGGGCGGCGCATCGAGACGCCGGTGGAGATCGTCAACCTCACGGGGAACATCTCCGACAAGGACGGCGCGCCCTTCGCGCACGTTCACGCCACCGTCTCGCGCGAGGTGGGCGACCGCATCGAGGTGCTCGCCGGGCACGTGGTGGACGCGACGGTCTTCGCCTGCGAGCTGCGCCTCGACGTCTACGACGACCTCGACCTGAGCCGCGGTCACGACGAAGCGACCGGACTCTCGCTCTGGCGCGACGCGGGGGCCGGGGCTGTCGCCGCCGCCGAGCCGGTCGCGTCGCCAGGCGCCGCTGGCGCGCCGAGCTGGGCCGACGTCGCCCAGGTCAGCGCCGTCGCGGCGGCCCCCGCGCGCGCCGCGCCCGTGGTGGAGGATGACGGCCCGCCGCGCGAGCGACTGTCCCTCGCGGAGCGCCGCCGCCGCGCCAAGGAGCGACAGAAGGCCGACAAGACCACACTCCTGTCCGGTCGCAACGCGCCGCCCGTCCGTGCGCCCGATCCGCTCCCCGCCAAGCGCCGCATGACCGAGGACGAGTTCTTCGACGAGCCCATCCCCGAACGCGGCGACTACGTGCGGCACAAAGTCTTCGGTCTCTGTGCCGTGGAGGGCGAGAGCGAGACAGGCGGACTGATCCTTCGCATGGATGGTGGCCGGCGGAAGGTGATCAAGCTCGACGTCTTCGACGTCCAGCCCGCGCGCGAGGACGAAGAGGGCCGCCGCGTCTTCGTCCTCAGTCCGAAGCGACGGAAGTGATGTGATCCCCGCTTCAGAGGAGCGAGCTCCTTCCTGAGCGGAAATACGCGGCCCGGTCGACTTGGCCCTTCGCCTCGAGGTGCTCGGCCACGGCTTTCGCGACCGACGGGTCGAGGGCCAGCTCTTCGCGCTGCTCCCAGAAGGACTGAACCAGGCGGGGAACGACATCCATCTGGCCTTTGAGCACCGCTACGTGGAACGCGTCGGCGGCGACGCGCGCGCCCTCTTTCGGACGGCCCGCGCGGAGCAGCGTCCGCGCGAGCAGAGCGACGGCTCGCGCGTCGCGGGGATGGTCGGCGACGAGGGCTTCGGCGGCCGCGAGGGCTTCGAGCGCGCTGTCGTGAGCGTCGACCCGGCGCCCGGCGTCCTCGACCTCACCGGAGATGTCCACGGCCAGCGCCGGCCGCGCGTCCAAGGGGATGGCCGCCACTTCGGCGGCCGGGGGACGGGGCCCACCGAGACGCCGGCCCAGCCGGCCGGCCTCGGCGTCCTCGATCGCCTCTTCGGCGAAGGCTTCCTCGCGACGCTGCGCCGGGTGGGCGGTGATCAAGAAGTACCAGAGGAAGATGGCGCCGATGCCCAGAACGAACCCCCCGAAGGCACCGACCATCGCCCCGATGGGGCCGAAGGACTGGGCGAAGGTGATGGCGGCCCCGCAGCTGAAGCATGGCGCGAGGAAGGCCATCGGCGAGAGCATCAGCTTGAACAGCAGATGCCAACTGAGCGGAGGCAAGCGCCCGTCGCCTTCGGCGTCCTGGGCTTCCGCCGCCGCCGCCTCCTCCTCCTCGAGTACCGGCTCGGGTGGCTCGTTCATTTGTCGTCGACGCGTACCCGCGGGTCGAGCGCGCCCACCGCCATGTCGGCGAGGAAGTTCCCGATCTGGACGGTGAAGGCGACGATGATCACCACGCCCATGATGATCGGTACGTCGAGGTCGTGGATCGACTCGATGGCGAGACGTCCCACGCCGGGCCAGGCGAAGATGCTCTCTGTGATGATCGCGCCCGAGACGAGGATCGCGAGCTGAAGGCCCATCAGCGTCACGATGGGCAGGAGCGCGTTGCGCACGCCGTGCTTGAGGATCACCGCCACCGGGCCAAGGCCCTTGGCGCGCGCGGTGCGGATGTAATCCGCCTGCATCGTCTCGACCATCTCCGAGCGCATGATGCGCGCGTAGGTCGCCGCGCCGATGATCGCCAGGGTGAACGCAGGCAGGACCGCGCTGTAGACGTGATCCCAGGTCGTCACGCCGTAGCCGCCGACCGGGAACCAACCGAGACGAAAGGCGAAGAAGTAGAGGAAGAGCAGGCCCGACAGGAAGGTCGGGACGCTGATGCCCACGAAGGCTGTCGCCATCACGCCCGTGTCGAACCAGGTGTTGCGGCGGCTCGCGGCCAGGATGCCGATGAAGACGCCGATGCAGACCTCGAAGCCCATGGCCATGCCGCCGAGGAGGAGCGAGCGAGGGAGGCGCGTGAGCACCACGTCCACCACGTCCTGCTCCATGCGCATCGACTCGCCGAGGTCTCCTTGGAGCACGCCGCAGTACCCGCGTCCCTCGTCGTAGGCCGGTGAGCTCTTGCGAAGGCAGGGGGTGAGGCCGAGGTACCCGGTGTACTGCACGATGGCTGGTCGGTCGTAACCGTCTGCTCGTGGCAGGCCTCGACCTGCTCCGGCCGAGCGTTCGCGCCGAGCCGAGCCGCGCAGGGATCGCCGATCTGGCTCACCAGCATGAAGACGATGGTGATGACGGCCAACACCACGAAGGCCGCCCAGACCCCGCGCTTGAGGACGAAGGAAGCCATCAGCGCGCGCCTCCGAAGGGGAAGAGCGCGGCGAGCTCGTTCGGGCGGCGGAAGACGCCATAGCGCTCGGCCAGGCGGCGCTTGGGGAGGTCGAGCCACACGTCGCGGTAGTCCAGTGTCCACACCGGGTCGGGGCGATAGCCGCGCACGTAGGGCTGCCAGGCTTCGAGGAAGAGGTCGCTGCACATGAACGCCCAGGGCGCGTCGGCGACGATCAGCTCCTGCGCGTGTCGATACATCTCGCCGCGCCGCGCGCGGTCCGGCTCGATCTTGGCGGCGTTCGAGAGCTCGTCGACCTCGGGGTTCGAGTAGAAGGCACGGTTGCTGGAGTTCTCCTCGGCGATGGACGCGGCTGTTGAACAGGACGTCGAGGAAGTTCGACGGGTCGGGGAAGTCCATGTTCCAGCCCGCGAGAAAGAGCCGGACGCGATTGGGTTTGCCGGTCTCCTCGAGGTAGACGGGGAACGAGACCTGCTTGATCGCGATGTGGATGCCGATCTTGGCGAGGTCGGCCTGGATCATCTCGCCGTATGCGCGGCCGGTGTCTCCCTCGCCGACCCACAACTCGAGCTCGTCGTCTTCGAGACCCTCGGCCACCCAGCGGCTCCCTTCGCGGCGGACGGGATGCCCCGCGTCGGCCATCTCGCGGCGCGCCTGGTCGAGGTCGTGATGATGGGCACCGGGCAGGTTCGGGTCGTAGCCGAGGAAACCGGGCGGCAGTGGCTGACCCGTGGGCAAGAGGCGATTGCTCCGCTGCCGCCGCCACGCCTGTACGTCCACCGCGTAGGCCACGGCCCGCCGGACGTGCACGTCGTCGAAGGGCGCCATCTGCGTGTTCATCCCGATGCCCCACATCGAGTTCTTCGGGTACTCGAGCAGATACGGCTGCCCACGCGGGTGCGTTGTGGATGAAGATGTAGTCGGCCGGGCTGAAGCGGTGCACGGCGTCGAGGTCGCCGTTGCGGAAGCGCATCACCGCCACTTCCCGGCCCAGGTTGAGCTGGTAGAGCATCCGGTCGGGGTAGGGCAGCGGCGCGTTCCAGTAGTCGTCGAGTTGCGCTCGAAGATCGACCTGCACCCCGGCTCCCAGTCGTCGGGATCGAGGATGAAGGCGCCGGTGCCGACCGGCGTGCTGCGGACGTCCACCGTCGGGTGCTCGTAGTGCGACCGCGGCAGCGGGTAGGCGAAGGTCATCGCCATCGAGTAGAAAGGTCTGGTCCGCCTGCTTCAGCGTGAACTCGATGGTGCGCTCGTCCAGGACGCGGATGCCGCGGACGTGGTTGGCCTCGCCGGCACGGTACGCGTCGAACCCTTCGATCTGCGTGTAGAAGACGTAGCCCGGCGAGCCCGTGTCGGGGTGGAGCATGCGCTCCATGTGACAGCGGACGTCGTCGGCGGTGAGGATGCTGCCGTCGTGGAAGCGAACCCCCTCGCGCAGATGGAAGGTGAAGACCTTGCCGTCGTCGGATTGGGTGGGAAGGGCGTCGGCGAGGGAGGGGACGAGTTCGCCTGGTCGGTCGTAGTCGAGCAGCCCGTCGAAGAGGAGGCGGATGGCCAGCCCGGAGACGTCGTCGAAGGCGACGCCAGGGTCGAGGCTGCGCACCGCAGTTTCGTGGTGGAACACGAAGGTGCCGCCGTGCTGTGGCTCCTCGTGGCCAGCGCCCTGATAGCGAGGCGCCTGGGGCTCGGGCGGCGCCAGAGCGCCACATACGAGCACGACCGCCGCGCCGAGGCCGGCGGCCATCAGCGGGCCGAAGCGGTCAATCCTTCGGATCGAACGCATCGCGCAGCCCTTCGCCGAGGAGGTTGAAGCCGAAGACCGTGGCCATGATCAGAAGGCCCGAGAACAGCACCAGACGCGGCGCGTGTCCCAGGTACTCCTGGCCTTCGCGGAGCATGGAGCCCCAGCTCGCTTCGGGCGCCTTCACGCCGAAGCCGAGGAAGCTCATCGCCGACTCGGCGATGATCATCTGGGCGACGAGGGTCGTGCCGATCACGATGGCGGGGCCGAGCACGTTCGGCAGCACGTGCCGAAAGAGGATGCGTCCGTGGCCCATGCCGAGCGCGCGCGCCGCCTGCACGTACTCGAGCTCGCGCACCTGCATCGTCTTCGCGCGCGTGACGCGGGCGAGGGTGGTCCAGGAGAGCCCCCCAGGATCAGGAAGAGGACCCAGAGGTCCGGGCGGTCGATCACGCGTTGGACGGCGATGACGATCAAGAGGAAGGGCAGGCTCAACAGGACGTCGACCAGGCGCATCAGCACGGCGTCGACGGCGCCTCCGAAATAGCCCGCGCTGAGCCCCACCATCAAACCGATGAAGACCGCGAGGCCCGTGGCGAAGAAGGCGACCTGCATCGAGACCGCCCCTCCGTAGAGCAGGCGCGAGAGCTCGTCGCGGCCCATCGTGTCGGCGCCCAAGAGGTGGCCGGGGCTCTCTCCAGGCCCGTAGGGCAGGCCGTCTTCGTGAAGGAGCTCCTCCAGGTGCTGCACGTCGGGGTCGTGCGGGGCGAGGAGGGGACCGAAGGCGGCGGCGCTCGTCACCAGGACCACCAGCACCAGGCCGAAGGTGGCGCCGCGATTCTTTCGGAAGCGGCGGAGGGCTCGGGGGTCGGCGAAGAGATAGCCGGAGAGCCAGCGGAGGAGCTTCCCCATTTTCGGGCGGACCATACCGCCGACGGGGCGCCAACTCTACCGGGGCCCGGAGCTCACTGGCCGAAGGGCGTCGACGCTCCCTGGCGGCAGACCACCACGCCCGCTTGGGTCACCGCGCCGCAGGACCAGTCCTCGGGGCATTCCTCGTTGCCGCCGCAGGATTGGGTGCAAACGGTGTCATCGCCCGCCACCCCCCCCACGCAGAGCAGGGAGGCGCAGTCCCCATCCTTGTCGCAGTGGTCGCCGATCTGGCCTTCCCCCGGCGTTTCCTTGCATCCCAGCACGCTGAGCGTGAGCGCGAGGAGAAGCGATCCAATTCGAGGACAGGCGATCGTCATTTTCTGGACCTCTTAGCAGAATCATGCAGGCTCACGCCATCTGAGGGTCGCTGTCTCGTTGGAAGGTACGACGAAAAGACGCGTAATCCTAATGGATTAGAAAAAACGCACTCCAAGGTGTCCCAAGAGTGCACAATTTTATTGACCCATTTCCATTCAATAGAATACATTCATTGCCAACGCGGGAAATGACTCTACACACGCGAAATCAAGCTCTCTGGAGTGAGAGCGAGCTGGAGAAGATCGAGGCTGATAACCCGCGTGGTCTGACCGTTCAGCAGATCGTCGAGACAGTGACGGCGAAGGGGGAGCGCCTCACGGAGGCCACCTTCCGCAAGTACGTCCAGCTCGGCCTCCTCCCCCGGAGTGTCCGGGTGGGGCGCAAGGGGAAGCATCGGGGCTCGCAGGGGCTGTATCCGGCTACGGCCATACGCCAGCTCGCCCACCTGCGTCGGCTGATGAGCCAGGGATTCACCATCGAGGAGATCCAGAAGGAGTTCCTCTTCGTCCGGGGCGACATCGAGGCCCTGGGACGGCAGCTGAACCGGGTCTTCGACTCGATCGACGAAGCGCTGACCGAGCGCTCGGGTGACGAGCTCGCAGAGCGCGGCCTCGAAGAGGCGCGGGCGCTGGCAGACGAGCTGGTGACGAAGCTCGAGGCCGTGGAACGACGGCTTTCGATGCGCGCGCGCATGGAGCGCGCGGTGGTTTAGGCGGCGCGCAGAGACGCCGACCGAAAAAAGAAGAAGAGATGTGGAGGGAGCGATGATCGAAGAGAGGGCGGAAGAGAGCACGGTGGCGCGTGACGAAGCCGAACAGCCTCAGGCCAAGACCGAGGGCTCGTTGGCGCTCGCCATCGAGCCGTCGGAGGAGACGGACAGAGACCCCCAAGAAGAAGCGGGGGCGTCGTAAGCGTCGAAGCCGGCAGCGGGCGCGCACCATCAGCATTCGGCGTTTGAGCAAAGCGGAGTTGAACCGCGGCAGGATGCTCTACCCGGAGACGGACTACTGGAAGCCGAAGACGCGGATGGAGTGCAAGGACATCGATCGGCCGTGCCCGTTCGTTTCCTGCAAGTACCACCTGTACATCGACGTCCATCCGGTGCGTGGCTCGATCAAGTTGAACTTCCCCGACCTCGAGGTCTGGGAGATGACCGAGACCTGCGCGCTGGATGTCGCCGATCGCGGTGGGATCACCCTCGAAGAGGTGGGCGAGATCATGAACCTGACCCGCGAGCGCGTGCGTCAGGTGGAGACGGCCGGTCTCGCGAAGCTCCAGGCGATTCGCGACATCACCCGCCTCAAGGACTACGTCCTCTAAGAGCGCCTGAGCGCGCGACGTCGAGCCGAGCGACCGGCGGGGATCGAGCTCCCTCCCCACGCCTCGCCGGTGCACTCATCGCTCCGACGTCGCCTCCATCAGGGCCGCATCGACAGCATCCGTCCCGGGGGTTAGCTTTTGTCCCCCCGAAGGGACGGAGGCTAGCGATGGGTCAGCTAGAGGGCGTACCGCAGCTGCAGAAGAAGAAGGGTCAACCGCCGACGATCACCAGCTACGCCCCGGCCACGGGCGAGCCGCTGGGCGAAGTCCCGGTCATGGGCGCCGAGGAGGTCGCGCGGGTCGTTCAACGTGCGCGAGAAGCGCAGAAGTCCTGGGCGCTGTTGCCGCTCGAAGAGCGCGTCGCCCGAGTGCTCAAGTTCCGAGACGCGATCGTCGATGACGCAGACGCCATCATCGAGCTCGTCGTCGCCGAGTGCGGCAAGCCACGGGTCGAGGCTCTGCTCCACGAGGTGGCGCTCACTGCGAGCGTCGCCACCTACTACGCGAAGAACGCGAGCCGCATCCTCGCCCCCCGAGAGATCGACCTCGCGCTCCTGAAGCATCGGCGGAGCTACGTTCACTACGCGCCGCGCGGGGTGATCGGGATCATCTCTCCCTGGAACTTCCCCTTCGTCATTCCGATGGGCGACGTCTTCGCGGCGCTCATCGCCGGCAACGCCGTCGTACTCAAGCCGAGCGAGGTCACACCGCTGATCGCCCTCAAGGCCAAGGAGGTCTACGACGCGGCCGGGCTCCCGGACGACCTCTTTCAGGTGGTCACGGGCGAGGGAGGCACGGGGGCCGCGCTGGTCGACGCGCAGCCCGACAAGATCGTCTTCACCGGCGCGGTCGCTACGGGGCGCAAGGTCGCGGCCGCCTGCGGCGAGCGTCTCATCCCCTGCGTCATGGAGCTCGGCGGAAAGGCGGCCCTGATCGTCTGCGACGACGCGGACATCGAACGCGCCGCCCGCGCGATCACCTTCGGCGGCTTCGCCAACAGCGGCCAGATCTGTATCAGCGTCGAGCGGGTTTACGCGCACGCCGCCGTCTACGATCGACTCGTGGCCCGGACGCGGGAGCTGGTGCAGCAGCTCCGCCAGGGGGATCCGGCGCGTGCCGACACCGACCTGGGCGCCATCATCTTCGCCAAGCAGCTCGAGGTCGCCGAGCACCTGATCGCCGACGCGGTAGACAAGGGCGCCACCCTCGAGACCGGCGGCAAGCGCGCCGCGGGGGAGGGCCAGTTCTTCGAGCCGACGCTCCTCTCGGGCTGCACCCAAGACATGGCGGTGATGCGCGAGGAGACCTTCGGGCCGGTCGTGCCGATGATGAAGTTCGAGAGCGAGGAGGAGGCCATCGAGCTGGCCAACGACAGCCACCTCGGTCTCATGGGCTACGTCTTCACCAAGGACCGCGACAAGGGCCGCCGCATCGCCGAGCGCGTCCGTGCAGGCACGGTGATGGTCAACGACGTCTTCCTCGCCTACGCCGCCGCGGAAGCGCCCTTCGGCGGCGTGAAGGACAGCGGCTTCGGTCGCGTGCACGGCGAGGAGGGCCTGCGCTCGATGTGCGAGCTCCGCCACGTCAACTACGACCGCGTCACCATGGGCGCCCACGAGCCCCTCTGGTACCCGTACAGCGACAAGCTCTACAAAGCCGCCCACAAGGGCCTGCGTCTCCTCTTCCGCGCCGGCAACCCAGTCCGAAAAGTCCTCGACCTGCTTTGAGCGGCGCGCTCGTCGCGGCCGTCACGCGCGTCGATGTGCTCTCAGTCGTCTGGCTCTTCGGCCTTCGGCGGCCGTGAGCCCTTCTTCTTGCTCACGTTTTCCTGGACCGTGTCCGAGATGCGCTTGGTCATCTTGGACAGCTCACCGGCCAGCTGACGGGCGAGGGGCTCGGCGGCGTCACCGACCTTCTGGATCACCTTCTCGGCCTCGTCGGTGGCGTTCTTCAGGGTGGGGTCCTTCGAGGCCTTGTCGAAGAAGAGCCCTGCCGCGCGCTTGAAGTGATCGATGGCCTCGAAGAGCTCCTCTTTGGCGCTCTCCTTCTCCTCGCTCGCTTCGCTCTCTTCGGTCTCTTCGGTCTCTTCGTCCACGTCGGTCATGGACGGGAGGATACTTCAGCAGGAGACCTGCCAGAAGAGGACCTCGTTGTTGTCCTCGCGGCACTCGGCGATGACGCCGCTGCCCGAGTCGTCGGGCGGATCCAGGATGGCGTACCAGTTCTGAGGCTCCGAGGAGACCATCACGTCGAAGGTGATGACCTCGCTGCCGCCTTCGGCCTCGAGGGTTCGCGTGGTCGTCGCTTCGGCGACCAGCGTGCCGCCCCGCGCCGGGTGGCCGCGGTAGAGGCTCACCCGAGCGCCGACGCCCACCACCTCCAGGCCCCAGTTCTGCACCGTGAAGGTGAGCTCGGCCATGCCGCGTCCCGTGCACATCCACTCGCCGCGGCCGCCCCAGAGGTCCGGGGTCGCGAGGACATCGCCGTCCTGGCGGAGGTTCTGGCGGTAGGCGTTGAGCACCGTCCAGGACGGGGTCTCGCCGGCGGGGATGTGTCCATCCTCTTCGACGTTGGTGATGTGGTAGGCGTGCTGGTTCCAGATGCGACGGGCCCCCACCCAGCGGCCGCGCCTATCGCCCCAGACCTCGACCCCCGGGTCGGTCCAGTACTCGGTGCGGAGGAAGCGCGCCTCGGCGTTGGCCGAGAAGATGATCTCGGCGTCACCATCGTCGTCCACGTCGGCGATGGTGGGGTTCTCCGAGCGGGTTCGCGACGAGTTGCGGTGGCGGAAGAGGGCGGTTCCGGTCGCCCCGTCGTAGACCCGGAAGAAGTACTCGTCGTTGTAGACGACCTCGGCCGCCCCATCGCCGTTGAAGTCGAAGACGCTCGAGCCGGTGCCCGAGGAAGAGCCGTCGGAGGTGTCCGGGTCGTTCCACAGAAGACCCTGGTCGAGGCAGCCCGGCGTGCGCGAGGACAGACAGCTCGGGTCGTAGACGCCGTAGGCCGCGCCGTTGGCCACGCCGAACTCCACGTCGCCGTCACCATCGAAGTCGCCGACGGTGGGCGAGCCGCCAATGGCGAGCCCGCTCCGGCCCTCGAGGGCGCGCCGCCAGATCTGCTCGCCGGTGTGGCCGTTCAACATGCGCACCTGGCCGCGGCTCACGAGGATCACCTCCGGGCCCGGAACCGTCGGATCGGCATCGGCCACGGCGCACTGTCCGTCGTAGGCGTCGGGGTTGCTCCAGTAGATGTCGCCGTTGGCGCGGAAAGCCGTGAAGCCGCTGATCACCTCCTGGATCCCGTCGCCGTCCAGATCCGCCACACAGCCGAGGGGCCCGAGGAACTGGTTGATCCCCTTGCCCGAATCGTCGGGGCCGACCCACCGCATCTCACCCGTGAGGCCGTCGAGAACGTTGTGACCGATGATCACCTCGACGTTGCCGTCACCTTCGAGGTCGGCGATCTCCGGCCCGCCACCGATGGAGATGTTGGGGAAGAGCCCGCGGTCCCGCGCCGAGGGATATGGGGATTCCCAAAGCAGGGTTCCGTCGTGGTTCACCGCGTAGGTGCCCGAGATGACACCGTTGCCGACGATCTCGTTGTAGCCGTCTCCGTCGATGTCTCCCGCGGCCAGGTTCCCCGTGCCCTCGAACACGCCGTGCTCGCTCTCCATCGCGGGGTAGCTGATGGTGGTGTCCGTGCGGGGGTCGACGATGCGGAGATAGCCGCCCGTGACGTCGCGGGTCAGCGGCGGATAGGAGACGAAGACGATCTGCGGCTTGAGCCGTTCTTCGTCCGTGGGATCGAGGTCGATCACCAGTGGCGTGGAACACACGTGCACGCTGTCGCGGTGGACGACCGGGCCGTTCGGCCATCGATACTCCATCACCGGATCCTCGAAAGGCACGGTGGGTGGGGTGGTGCGGCATCGGCCCGGGACCGGGGGCGGCTCGAGGGGCGGCTCGACGTCGGGCTCTGCGTCGAAGGGGGCGTCGGGCACGGCGTCGAACCCCGCGTCCGCATCGGCGCTGCCGTCGGGCGAGGCGTCGGGTGACGCGTCCTCGCCACCGTCTGCCCCCGCGTCCGGCAGCGAGGCATCACTGCCATGGGAGAGGTAACAACCCTGCGCGACGAGGAGGAGCGTCGCGAGCAAGGCAAAGCGGGGGGAAGTGGGTGTCATGATGCGGCCGAGGTGGCGTGAGCCGACGAGAACAACTTCCATGCCACGCGGTTTGCCCCCGAACAAGGCGGGATCTTTCGGAATTGTTGCCCGTCTCGACGTGGCGCCGACCCAGCGCGCACGAGGTCGTCAGGATCCTGACGCCGCGCGAGCCTGAACCCCGTGCCGAAGCGGCTCGAGGCCCTCGATCTCGATTTGGACTTCGTTGCCGGGCGCCAGCGGCCCCACGCCCTGGGGTGTGCCCGTGCAGATCAGGTCCCCGGGCTCGAGGGTCATGATGGCGGAGGCATAGGCGAGGAGGGTCGGGACGCTGAAGACCATCTGGGAGGTGCGTCCCTCCTGACGGCGCTCCCCATCGACCGACAGCGAGATGGCGAGGTCGTCGGGGTCGAGCCCGACCGTGAGCGTGGGGCCGACGGGGCAGAAGGTGTCGAAGCCCTTGCCGCGGGTGAACTGCACGTCCTTCTTCTGGAGGTCGCGCGCCGTCACGTCGTTGACGCAGGTCAGGGCGAAGATGCCGGCGCGGGCTTCGTCTTCGCTCGCATCCCTGAGGCGCTTGCCGATCACCACGCCGAGCTCCGCTTCGTGCTCCACGCGCTCGCTCGCGCTCGGGAGCTCCACGGTCCCTCCGGGAGGGAGCAGCGCGCTGGGCGGCTTGAAGAAGAGCAGGGGCTCTTTGGGGACCTCGTTGCCCAGCTCCGCGGCGTGGGCGCGGTAGTTCCGTCCGACGCAGAGGATCTTCGTCGGCGTCACCGGCGGCAGGAGCGAGGCGGGCTTGAGGGGGACCAGGCGGTCGGTCTCTGCGCCGCCGGCGTAGGGCGCGGCCGTGTAGAGCCGTCCGGTCGCCTCGTCGACGACGCTCGCCCAGTAATCGATGCCGCCGTGACGGATCCGCAGGTAGCGCATTGTCGACACGATACTCGATCTGGCTAGTGCATGGTCCAATGACGTAGAAGGGTTCTCGCTCGATCGTCGGCATCTCCCCTTCCACGTCATTGGACCAGGCACTAGCGCTGGACGATCACGATGCGGTGATCGTCGCGGTGCTCGACCACGCCGCTCTCGCCGGTCTCGCCCCAGGACGCGGCCCACAGGACCTGGCGTCGCTGTCCGTAATCCCAGCCGAGAGCGATCGGCGGCGCCTCCTCCCCGGCGATGACGAAGCTCGAGCCGTGAACGAAGGAGCCGTCGGGCAGAGGGTGGATCACGGCGAGCACGGTGGACTCGCCATCGCCGCCAGCGAAGACCCACGCCTCTTCTCCCTGCTCCGGGCTCCAGACGAGGACGCCCTCGACCAGCGTCCACGGCACGCTCTCGCGGCTGGCTCCGCCCCGCTCGAGGGCGTCGTCCACGGCTTCGGCATCGAAGAGGGAGAAGCGCGGCGCGAAGCGCGCGAGCTCCGGGAGCGACGCGAGGATGCGCCGCAGCTCGTCTTCGGGGACGGCGCGATCGACGAAGGGGTGACGCCGGTCCTCGACGGGATAGACGGCCGCGTCGGTGGGGGCGCCGCGACAGCATCGGAAGCCGGCTTCCGGCTCGGTGGGGTCGAGGGCGTGGCGCGCGGCGCAGCGGCGCTCGGTGAGCGGGTCGTCGGCGCGCGCGCCGCGAACGACGGCGGAGTAGCGCTCGCTGCCGAGGCCCGAGGTGACGGGGCTCGCGGTCCACTCGAAACCAGCGACGCCCATGGCGAGGACGCCGAAGGGCGATGCACACGCGGTGGGGTCCGATGCGCAAGCGTCGAGGTCGAGGGACGGGCCGGTGGGGAAGCGTCGATCGCGATCCCCCTTGCAGGCGCGCTCCCACTCCAGCTCCGAGCAGAGGCGCTTGCCTTCCGCGCTGCAGAGCTCGGCCGCTTCGGCACGGCTCACGCCCGTCAGGGGCGCGAGGGACGGGTCGTTGGGGTAGGGGAGTCGGTCGATGCGATAGCCGGCGAGGGTGACGGGGACGAGGTCGGCCTCGCGGCTGGGGTCACGGTCCTCGGAGCCGGGCATGCTTCCCGCGACGAGTGTTCCGGCGGGAATGCGGATCTCCTGACCGGCGGCGAGCGCGAGGCTCGGCGCGACGTCTTCGTCTTCCGGGTCGCGGGCGACCGGGGCTGGGGCACCTTCGGGTGGGATGACGACTTCGGGCGCTCGAGCGGTGGCGTCGGCGGAGCTCGGGGCCTCGTCGGCGCAGCCGACCATCCAGAGGAGCGTCGCGAGGAGGAGGGAGAGCTTCACGGCTCGACCCTACCCAGCGGGGATCGGCGGGCAAGAAAATGGGGGAAGCGCTTCGCTCCGCTTGCTCAGGGTGATGGCGGGGGTCTTGGCGAGGTGGAGGCTGGTGGGGTGGTAGCTCGTCTCGATTCGCACGGCGCGGTTGAGCGTGTGGGTCTTGGCGAGGCGGTGGCCGGGGGGCGGTATGCGCGCTTCGCTCCCCACACCCCGGCGGGGTACAAGCCCCCCCTTCGCCTCTGCCCGCCCGGTGTGGAACAGATGGGCTCGCCATACTCATTGGCAATGATCTGATGGTCCGGGGGCAGCGTTCGGCCCCCCCTTGGCGCCCACGGCGCCGGGTCGCCGCCTCGCGGCCGCTCCGCTTCTGCCCGGCCAACGGGGACGGTCTACACTTTTCAACTTTCGCCACGCACGCCCGGGTTCGATCCGCAGGGGCTAACGGGGACGGTCTACACTTTTCAACTTTCGCCACGCACGCCTGGGTTCGATCCGCATTCGCGCGGCCCAGCCGAAAGTTGAAAAGTGTAGACCGTCCCCATCAAGCGGTCCCCCAGCCGAAAGTTGAAAAGTGTAGACCGTCCCCATCAAGCGCTCGGCGCTTGCGGCGCTGGGTCGCGGCCTTTGGGCCGCTCCGCTCCTGCCGGCGTGGCTGAGGGCCAGTGCCTTAAAGGCACCGGGCCCCTTTGGGGGGCCCGGTGGTCGGTGGCGCTCATAAGCCGAGTTTTGTTCACCGGGCCCCTCGGGGACTCGGTTGGCGATCATTCATCTAGGGCGCGCGTCGCCACGCGCCTCCAGCGACATACCCGAAAGCATCGAACGGACCGTTCTCGAGCGCTTTCTGCTTCGTCTTGCACCGAATGGGGTTTGCCCGCGGCCGACGTTGCCGCCGACCCGGTGAGCTCTTACCTCACCTTTTCACCCTTACCCCGCGACCGAAGCAGCGGGGCGGTTTCCTTTCTGTTGCACTTTCCTCGGAGTCACCCCCACCAGGCGTTACCTGGCATTCCGTCCTTTGGTGCTCGGACTTTCCTCCCGTGGGACGAGCCCACCGGCGATCACCCGGCGCCACCGACCGCTCATCGATAGGTCGTCCCCGTCCCGCGGGCAACCGCCCAGCGTCCGGAGCCGGGGTAGCTCGGCCGCGAGCCACCAAACCTCCCATTGACACGCGCCACCTCAAAAAAGAGTCTAGCGGCCCGATGAGCGCCTCCGCCGACCCACAAGCGAACCTGACCAGAGCCGTCGAGCTGGTCGAAAAAGCCATCGAGAGCCTCGGCGTCGACGTCGCGAAGGTTCGCTCCCAGGGGGAGGGCCTCCATCGGTACTCGCTCCGGCGCGGCTCGGCGAACGTCGTCGTGACGGTCCTCGGTGCCGCCGGCGACGACCCCGACGGGACGCTCCGCGTGGTCGCTCCGGTCGTCCGGCTGCCAGACGACAGCGACTGGACCGAGCTCTACCAATGGCTCTTGTCCCGCAACGCGGGGGAGCTTCGCGGGGCTGCTTTCGCCCTCGTCGACGACGAGGTGGTCGTCGTGGCCGAGCGCAGCCTGGTCGACCTGGATGGCTCCGAGGTCATGGCCACCTTCAAGTCCGTGGGCGCTGCCGCCGACCGCTATGACGACGAGCTGGCCCAACGGTTCGGAACGCCGCGCTCTTCCGACGCCTGAGTTGGCGCGCGCCTTCGTCCTCGTCGCGGCCCTTGCTTCGGGGCTGCTCCCGCGCGCCGTGGCGCGCGCGGACGACTACCACATCGACTCCAACACCGCCTTTCAGCTCTACGAGGTGCGCTCGCCCGGCACGGCGGTGTTCATGGCGCGCCGCCGTCTGCTTCAGACCCTGGCCCTCACCTGGTCCCGGCAGATGGGTGAGGCGGACGAAGGCGAAGCGCCCGCCCCGCGGATCAACGGCTCGCTTCGGCTACGACTCGACCAGGACTTCGGTCAGACCTGCCTCACGGACCGCGATCTCTGTTTTCGCGCCACCGATTCGGGCGCGATCGGTGCCTATCAGCCCCTCGCCACCGACACGGCCGTCGACGCCCCCGAGGCCTGGGTCGAGTTGCGTGGGCTGCCGGCGCGCAGTCGGCTTCGCATCGGGCGCCAGCTCTCCTGGGGGCCGGCGGGGATGTTTCGTCTCGACGGCGCGAGCGCGCACGTCGCTCCCTTCGCCTGGCTCGGCGTGAGCGCTTACGGCGGCTCGTTGGTGCGTCAGACGAGCCTCGCAGGCGTGGGGACGTTCGAGCCTCAGGGGATCGTCCGACGCCAGCGCGACGGCCTCCCCACCGGGAGCGCTCCCTACATCGCTCCGGCGACCACCACCTGGGCCTACGGCGGGATCCTCGACGTCGGCCATCCCGACGTGGTCGCGCTTCGGCTGGGCTATCGCCACTTCGTCGAGTCGAATGGTGACGTCTCGCGCACGGCGGCGGTCTCGCTCACGTCGCGCCCGATTCGAGCAGGTGAGCGTGACCGCGCGCGGCGTCTGGGACCTGCTCGGTCAGACCATCCGGGACGCGGAGGCCGAGGTGACGGTCACCCCTGTCGAGACTCTGCGTTTTCGTCTGCGCGCCGAGCACCACGTGCCGCGCTTCGACTACGGCTCGATCTGGATGTACTTCGACCTGGTGCCGATCACCGAAGGGCTCGCGTCCGCGACCTGGTCCCCCACGCCGCACTTCGAGCTCGGCGCGGGCGCCCGCGCGCGCCACGCGTCGATTTCGGATGTCGGCGACGAGAACGACATCGGCTTCGAAGGCCATTCGCTCTTTCGCGTCGCCGGTTTCGACGTCGGGCTTTGGGGCTTCACCTGGGGCGGGAATCTGGGCCCGGTCGCGGGGGCGCTCCTCGACGTCTCACGCGCGTTCGCGTGGTGGGTTCGCTTCGACTTGCGCGCCAGCATGTGGCACTTCGACGATCCCCTTCGCCAGGGTCTGAACGGGACGAGCCTGACGGACGCGCTGGGTGTGCTCTTCATCCTCTCCGAGCCGACGACGTTGCGATTCGACCTGCAGCACTCCTACAACGAGCTGGTGGGGCATCGCTTCCGCTTCGTCGCTCACCTTTCGGTGGACGTATGGAGATGAGACGCACACCACAGCTCGCCCTCGCCGCCGCGCTCGCCCTGGCAGCGTTCTTCGGCGCGCGCGCTTCCGGCACCGATGCCGAGCCGATCGCGCTCTCCACCATCGTCTATCCGCCGAGCGAAGGGTTCGTGCGCGCTGCCCACGCGAACCCGGCGCATGCGCGGCTTCGCTGCGAGCGCTGTCACGAGGGTGCGACCGACAGCGAGGCGAGCACCGACCTGCTCGTGCCCACCGAGGCCTCGTGCGCCGGCTGTCATCAGGACCTCATCACGCGTGACGATCCATCGCCGGAGCGCTGCGGCTTCTGTCACGAGGGCTACGGCACCGGCACCGGACAGAGCGGGGGGCGCGCCGTGCGGATCCCGCAGCGCCCCTCGCCGCGCCTCCGCTTCAGCCATCGGCTGCACGCGCGCGAGGGCATCCGCTGCCTCGATTGTCACGAGGGCGTCGACCGGGATCGCGACGTGCCGGGCGCGCGCCACATGCCGACGATGCGGAGCTGTCATCGCTGTCACGGGGGTCCTTCGCCGAGCGCGGCGGACGCCTGCGCGACCTGTCACATCACGCTCCCCGACGGCCGCCTGCGCACGCGCTTCCCCGAGGGCGAGCTCGATCCCCCCGCGTGGCTCTTCGACATGAACCACGACAACGACTTCCTGGTGCGGCATCGCTGGGTGGGGGCCGACAACGGCGAGAAGTGCGCGGCCTGTCATCAGGAGAGCGACTGCACCAACTGCCACGACGGCCGGATCCGTCCGGCGCGCCGCGTCCATCCCAACGACTACCTCACCATCCATCCACAGATGGCGCGACGCGACGACCCGCAGTGCGTCTCCTGCCACTCGACGCAGAACTTCTGCATGCAATGCCACGCGCGGCTGGGCGTGTCCTCGGTCTCGGCGCCCGACGTGAGCTCGCCATCCCGCTACCATCCTCCCCAGGCGGTCTGGGTGCGCGGTCCCAATCTCCACGGGCGCGAGGCGCGGCGCTCGATGACCACCTGCGTCAGCTGTCACGCCGAGCAGGACTGCGTCGACTGTCACGGCGTATCGGGGATTGGCGCCGGCATCAGCCCCCACCCGGCTGGCTTCCGCGCGCAGTGTGGGCGTCTGCTGCGGCAGAACGCGCGCGCCTGTCAGACCTGCCACGGCGACACCGCGGCGCTGGCCGCCGTCTGTCCGTAGCGCTCTACTCGGGGTTGCGCACCGGGCCGGTGTCGGGCTCGGGACGCGACGGAGGATTGAGCTCGTCGGTGGTCTCCTTCTGCCCTTTGCGCCGCGACCGTTCGGTGACCTCGGTCGGCGTCGCGGCGATCGTGGTGGGCACCGCGGCGAGCTCGTCCTCGTCGTCGGCCACCGTCTCCATGTCGGCGAACTCGGAGGGGTCGTCTGGACCCAGGAGCGGCGTCTGAACGCGAGGGTTGGTGTTGGGCAGCTCGAGCTCGCCGGTGTGATCGGGGCGATAGAGCACCTGTTGATAATCGTCGGGGGGATGGGTCCGGAACGCGCCCTGGGGCGGGAGCGTCGCGGGATCCGCGGGCTCGAGGTCCTCGGGTGAGAGCTCGAGCTCGGCGCTGTCGTCGTCGCGCGTCACCTCCTCGGCCGCTTCGAGGATCGCGAGGGCTTCGAGATCCACGTTTCCGGTGACGTCGCGCGGGAAGCCCTCGACCCATGCGTCGTAGAGCTGTGAGCCCGGCGTGAGCATCTCGTAGACCTCCGCGATGCGCCGACGTCGCGCACCATCCGAGAACATCCACCGCACACGGTCGTAGGCACTCTCCACCAGTCGCTCGCGCTGCGTCTCGTTGTCGAGGAGCGTCATCACCGCGTCCTTGAGCGCCTCGTGGTCGCCGGGCGGGTAGAGCAGGCCCTCCTTGTCGTCCCGCAGGATCTCCGCGACCCCGGGCACACCCGCGGCGATCACCGGTCGCCGGCACGCCAGATACTCGAGCAGGGGTTGGGGCAGGTCGCCCAGATCCTGGAAGCGGGGGGAGGCGGCGGCCGGCGCGAGACAGATGTCGGCTGCGCCGATCACCATGGGGATGGCGAGGGGCGTCGGCTCTCCGCGAACGGTCACCATCGACTCGAGGCCGAAGGACTTCACCACGCGGCGCAGCCGTTCTCTCACCTCGAAGTCCGGCTCGCCCGCGATGAGCACCTCGACAGGACGCGCCTTTTCGATCTCCTTCACGGCGGACAGAACCGTCGACAGGTCGCGGTCCGCGCCGAAGCCACCGAGATAGAGGAGGCGCGCCGTGTCGTCGGTCGCCGCCGGCCACCAGTCGTAGCCGTTGACGTCGACGCCGGGGTGCACGACCGCCACCTTCCCGGCGTAGCCGTAGTCGGACAGCCCGCGCGTCGCCGCGCGGGTGGGGACGAGGATCAGATCGGCGGCCTCGGCGCAGGCCCGGTGCGCGTCGATCCAGCGCTTCTCGATGTCGATCCCTTCCGCTTCGTCTGGAAAGGTCGCTACCTCGTAGACGAAGCGAAAGCCGAAGTCCTTCTTGTGCTCCGCGAGGATGCGACCCTCCATCGCGCCCCGGACGTGGACCACGTCGTAGGGCTGTGCTTCGAGCTGTCGCAGACACGCCCGGCCGAAGGCCTGTCGCTGCTCGGCGGGGGTGCCGACGCCCGTCGGGACCCGGTAGAGGCGGGCGTCCCCGTAGTGCTCCATGTGCGAGAGGGACTCGGTCTTGATCGTGACCATGTCCATTTCGGCCCGGATGGCCGCGGCCAGGCCCATGACCGCTGCCGCATGGGGGCTCGACCCCGGAACCGGGGCGAAAGCCGTGACCAGAACGCGGATCATGGTGTTGTCCATGCCCCTCAAAGCTACCTCAACCCAGGCCGAAAAGGGGGGGCCGAGGGGGGAGGGCCGCCGTCCCAATCCCCGAATATCCTTGCGTTTGAGACAGGGCGGGATTTACAACCAGCCCGCCGCCGTCTACTTTTGTGGAGGACCTCCGTGAGGGAGCTTGCCCGCTATCTTCTGAATCACGCCATCATCGACTTCCAGGGCGATATCACCATCGAACAGGTGAGACAGTTCTTGAGGGATGACGACAGCCGCGAGGCTCGTATGCTCCTCTCCCGCTTGATCGAGGACAAGGGTGTCGAAGACTTCCTCATCGTGGTGGCCGATTGTTTGAAGGAGTCCATCCGCTCCGGCATCAGCGAAGACATCATTCGCGAGCAGCTCAACACCTACTCCGAGTCCTGAGCCGCCGCGCGGCTCTCCTCTCGCTGCTCGCCCTCTTCGCTTGCGACATTCCGCCTGAGCGGCCGGCTGGAGATGCTCCTGTCGTCATCTCCTCCGATCCGCTCGATGGCGATACCGATGTCTCCCGTCTGCCCGAGCTCCTCGCTTTCGTCGATCGGCGCCTTCTGCCGCGCACGGTGAACCCCGGGACGGTGCGGCTGCGTTCCGGCGGCGTGGACCAGCGGCTGAGCGTGCGCTTCGATCCCGTGGACTCCGTGATCGTGGCCACGAGCTTCGAGGATGCGCCCCTGGCTCCCGAGGTGGTCTACCGATTCAGCGTCGATGGCGTGCGCGATTTGGAGGACCGTCAGATCGAGACCGAGTACCTCGTTCGCTTCCGCACCGGCGCCCGGACCGACGCTCCGGTCCCCCCGTCGGCCACGTGGGCGGAGGTCGCGCCCATCTTCACGGGCCGATGCGCCCTGTCCGGATGTCACGTCGGTCCCGATTCGCCCTTCGGTCTCGACCTCTCTTCGCCGGAGCGGATCCGGCTCACCGCCATCGGACGCCGCTCCCCCCGGGCGGGCGGGGAGACCCTCGAAGCGGATCGCGGCAGCGTCTTCTTCGGAGCTCTCGACATCATCGACGTCGTGGGCGGGGTGGGGCGGCCAGACGGGAGCCTCCTCATCTACAAAGTGCTCGGCGACCCCCACGTCCTCGGCGATTGGATGCCTCCCCCGGAGTCGGGCCCGGCTCTGTCCCACGGCGAGATCTCCACCCTTTCTCATTGGATCCTCGCGGGCGCGCCGCTTCCGCTCTGAGCCAGCGCGAAAAAGGGGTCCACAAAGGAGGCTGGGTTGCCCGTGACCCTTCGCCTTTTTCGGGCTAGAGTCCGCGCACGATGCGACGCCCGCTCACCCTCTGGGTCCCCGTGGCTCTCCTCGCGGCGGTCTCTCTCGGTGCCAGCTGCAACGACGACGACGGCCAGAGCCAGGGCTCCGAGATCGTCCCGAGTGGGGAGGAATCCACAGGGGGCGAGCAGATCGAGGAGCTCGATGCAGTCGACATCTCCGACCTGACCCGCTCGGAAAAGCGAGTCTTTCGTGACCTCGTCAACGACCTGCTCTCGCCCTGCGGTGAGCCCGTGAGCGTGGCGCGCTGCGTTCAAGAGCACCGCGAGTGTCGCCAGTGCGTTCCCGCCGCGCGCTACGTGGTCCGGCTGGTCACCGAGGGGCTGGAGAAGGCCGAGATCGAGGAAAACTACCGGATGCGCTATGGCCGGGACGAGGTCCTCGAGATCGACACCGAGGGAGCTCCGGTGCGCGGCGCACCCATGGCGCCGATCACCATCGTCGAGTTCAGCGACTTCGAGTGCCCCTACTGCGGCATGACGGCGCCAATCCTGCACCGACTCCTGGACGAGTACGAAGGGCGGGTGAAGCTCATCTTCATGCAGTACCCCCTCGACGGTCACGAGCACTCACAGCCCGCCGCCCGGGCGTCGATCGCGGCGCAGAACCAGGGCAAGTTCTGGGAGATGCACGACATGCTCTTCGACAACCAGCGTGCCCTCGAGAACGAGGATCTCGAGCACTACGCGGAGCAGATCGGGCTGGACATGGAGCGCTTCCGGGCCGACATGGCCTCCGAGGAGACCCAGCGCCGCATCGAAGAAAGCCGCGCCATCGGTCGTGAGCTCGAGATCACGGGCACCCCCTCCATCTTCGTGAACGGTCGCCGATTTCCCGAAGGACCTCGGACGCTTCCCGCCTATATTCAGGAAGAGCTCGACCAGTGAATCCCCAGCCTTTTGCCACGTCCAAAGAACCCATGCGCGCTCCCCGTTTCATCCTCTTCGCCCTCGCGTTCGCCCTCGCCAGCTTCTCGGTCGCCAGCTCGGCGCTGAGCACCGGCTCCCGCGCCCCGGAGATCGGCCTCGAGTCGCTCGACGGGAACCAGGTCCGGATGCGCGACCTCAGGGGCAAGGTGGTGATCGTCGACTTCTGGGCCAGCTGGTGCGGGCCCTGTCGCGAGGAGCTGCCGGTGCTCAATCGGCTCTACGAGCGATACAAGGACGCGGGGCTGGTCGTGGTGGGCGTGAGTCAGGACACCCGGGCGCGCAACGCCCGCGGCTTCCTCCGCCGCACGCCTGTCGATTTCCCGGTGGTCATCGACGAGGATCACGAGGTCGCCGGGCGCTACGATCCGCCCCGCATGCCTTCGTCCTACATCGTCGATCGACGCGGCGTCGTTCGCCACGTCCACGAAGGCTTCCGCTCGGGCGACGAGCGCACGATCGAGCAGCAGGTGCGCCAGCTGCTCCGCCAGCGCGCGCACTGATCGCGTCGATCCGCTTCAGCCGGACTGGCGTCGGAGGTTGTCGACGCTCATGCGGGCCTGCTGAAGGAACTCGCCCAGCTGCTTGCCGACATAGGCGGTGACGTCTCCGTCGGCGGTGGTGAACGCCGGACGATTGTCGCGGTTGATCAGCTGCACCATGCCGAAGAGCTGGCCTTGGTGGTTGAGGGGCATGTAGAGGAGGCTTCGCGCGGTCAAGCCCACGCGTCCGTCGACGCCGGGATCGAAGCGCTCGTCGGAGGTGGCGTCCTCGACGTTGAGCACCTGACCCACGCGGTGCGCCGCGACGCCGAAGAGGCCGGTGTTGTTGGGGACCGCCTCGCCTTGTCGCGCCTCGGCGCCCGGCCCGCTCAGCGTGACGAAGCGGAACTCGTCGGTGTTGATGTCGTAGAGGCAGGCGCTCGTCGCCTCGCAGGGGACGAGCTCGCTGAGGAGCCGCATCGCGAACTCCAAGCCCTCGACGGGGGTGCTGAGGAAGAAGAGATCCTGCGACGCCTCGAAGGCCTTGGCGAGGCGGATGTCCTGCTCGTCGGTTGGAACGCGCGTTCGCTTCTGCTGTGGCGCGGGGGAAGGGGCCGGGTTCTGGGGTGGCGCGGGCGCGGGCGCGGCGGCCGCCGGCGTCGGCGCGGCTTGCGGCGCAGGCACAGGCTCGGGTGCAGGTGGCGTGGCAGCCGGTCGCGTAGGGGGCGCGGGCGCAGCGGGCTCTGGCGGGGGCGCAGGCTGGGCGGCGGGCGGCGGCTGCGAAGCGGGCTGCGCGGGCGCGGGCGCCGGTTGGGAGGCGGGCGCGGTCTGGGCGGCCCCATCACGGGCGGGGAACGCCACCATCGGTTCGCCACGCCAATCCTTCCACTGCAGGGTGACCACGGGCGGACGACTCGGACGCCCCTGCCAGCGATGATCGAAGACCGCCAGGTTGAAGAACTTGCCGGGCGGCTTGTCGTCCAGCTCCGCGCGCAGCATCCCGAAGCGCGTTCGGATCAGGCCCTCGGCGATCTCCAGGTCCAGACCAGGTGGCGCCACGAAGATCTTCTCGCGGTAGTGGAGCGGGCTCTTGTCGGACGGATCCTCTCCGCGCTCGGCGAGGAGCTCGAGCTCGGGCTCGGCTGAGGGAGCCGCGGCCGGCGCGGCCGCCGCTGCGGGCGCAGCCGCCTGGGGCGGAACGATGGGTCCCTGCTCGTTGATGTTGTAGGCGACGGTCTTGGTCTTGAGCTTCTTCTTCTTGCTCGGTGCGGGTGCCGGCACGGGCGCCGAAGCGGCGGGCGCGGGCTGCGCGGCCGGCGCGGGCTGCGCGGCCGGCGCGGGTTGTGGCGCGGCGGGCGCCGGCGGCGCGGCGGCGGGCGCCGGTTGAGCGGGGGCGGGCGCCGCCTGAGGTGGAGCGATGGGACCCTGCTCGTTGATGTTGTAGGCGACGGTCTTGGTGGAGAGCTTCTTCTTCTTGCTCGACGCCGGCGCGGCGTCGGCCGATGCGGGAGCGGCGGGCGCCGCTGGCTGCGCGGCGGCAGCGGTGGGAGGGGCCGGCTGTGCGGCGGGAGCGGCGGGCGCCGCCTTCGGGGCGTCGTCGGCCACCTTGGCTCCAGGTGTCAGGACGTAGGTCTTGCGGGCCACCGGATCGTGAATCGTGACCTTGCCATCCGGAGCGACGGCGCAGCTCGCTCCCGTGGGCACGCCGCCTTCCTCACCGATCGCAGCTCGGCCTGCTTTCACGGCGGCCATCCAATTGGTCGCCTCGATGCTCACATCCGAGAGAGGTGCCGAGCCTCCCAGCTCGGTGACGACGAGTCGCCACGTCTTCGTTGCCAAGGTCGCCTCTTCCGCTTCCCCTACCGGGCCGCCTTTGGGGGCTTGGTCCTCCAGACCCTTCGGGAAGCCGAACGGTACCAATCGGCCGAAGCAGTGGTCAAGGTGTGGGGCCAGGTGCTCCTCCGAAAAGTCCCGCATCGGCGCGGGTTTGTGAGCGCCTCGTGGACCTCGGACCCGAGGTCCGCTATCCCGCACCCCTCCATGTGGATCCTGGTCATCGGGCGCGAGACGGAGTGGGGCCGCGCCGACGGTGCGCTCGCGACCCTCCGCGACCTCGGGTGCCGGGTCCAGACCAACGACCTCTGGGACGGCTTCGACGAGCGGGCGCTCGCGGCCGATCCACCGACCGCCATCCTCGTCGAAGCCCTCGACGAGGTCGACGCCGGCCGGGCGGCCCTCGGTCGGGTGCGGGCGGTGCAGGCTCTCGAAGCGGTTCCGGTGCTCCTCGCGGTCACGGTCTCCGGGATGAGCCGGGTGGACTCGCGGGACGCCTTCGACGACTTCGTGCTCGTGCCCTACCTGCCGGCGGAGCTCTATCTCCGCGTCCGGCGAGCGGAGTGGAGCCGCAGCGAGTTCTCGGCGACCGAGCGCATCAAGATCGGACCCATGGAGATTGATCTGGCCGCCCACGAGGTCAGCGTCGAAGCACGTCCCATCGAGCTGACGCATCAGGAGTTCGCCCTGCTGTCGTTCCTCGCGCAGAACCGCGGGCGCGTCTACACCCGCGACCAGCTGCTGTCGCGGGTCTGGGGCGTCGACTACTACGGCGGCAGTCGCACCGTGGACATCCACGTGCGCAGGCTTCGCATGAAGCTCGGCGCAGCCTCCGAGCCGATCCAGACCGTGCGCGGCGTGGGCTACAAGATGAAGATGCCGTGACGCGCCCCGTCGCCATCTCCGTCGGGGACCCCTCGGGCGTCGGGCCCTGGATTTCCCTCCGGGCCGCTTCGCGCCGCCCCGACGTCCGCTTCGTCCTCTTCGGAGACGCCGAGCAGCTCGTGGAGATCGCGGCGGAGGAGGGGATCGGGTGCACCGTGGTCACCGCTGCCGAGCGCACACCGGACGAGGGCATCGCGTTGATCGACGTCGGCCGATGCCCGGTGGCCGAGCGTCGCCTTCACGCACCCAGCGAGGCTGCTGGACGGGTCCAGCTCGCGGCGCTCGAGGCCGCAGCGCGCTTCGTCTCGAGCGACGGCGCTCGTGCGCTCGTCACCGGGCCGACGAGCAAGGAGGCGATCAGCCGCACCGGCGCGCACTTCCGCGGGCAGACCGAGCACCTGGCGGGCCTCGCCGAGCTCGCGCCGGACGCGGTCACCATGCTCTTCCTCGGGCCGCGGCTCCGCACCGGGCTGGTGACGACCCACCACGCCGTTCGCGACGTTCCCGACCTGATCACGCCCGAGCGCGTGGCGCGCACGAGCCGCCACCTCGCCGAGGCGCTCCTCCGGTTGGGGGCCGAGTCGCCGGAGCTGGTGGTGGCGAGCCTCAATCCGCACGCGGGGGAGGGCGGCCTCTTCGGTGACGAGGAGCCACGGGTGATCGCGGTGGGGATCGCGGCGGCGCGGCGCGAGGCGCCTTTCGTCGGCGGCGAGGCGAAGCTCTCCGGACCCATCGGCGCCGAGACCGCGTTCCGTCTCGCCGCCGACGGGCACGTGGCCGGCGTGGTCGCGATGATGCACGATCAAGCGACGATCGCTGCCAAGCTCGTGGACTGGGGGGAGTCGGTCAACGTGACCTGGGGCTTGCCGTTCGTCCGCACGAGCGTCGACCACGGCGTGGCGTACGACGCCGCGGCGCACGGCGAGGCCGACGCCAGAGGCATGATCGCGGCGATCGAGATGGCGCTACGACTCACTCGGGAGTGACGGCGGCGGGGTGCGCGATCGGCGCGGCGTGGACCAGGCGGTCGACGCCTGCCGGGGGCGTGCGCGCGACGGCCAGCGCGGAGAGGAACGCCGTGTTCCAGCGGGCACGCGCGCGCTGCATCACCGCGACGAAGCGCTCCCAGATCTCGACCGTGGCTCCGTGGTGGAGGTCGTCGACGAAGACCAGCGCCGGCTCGACCGCGAGCGCCCGCGCGAGTGATGCGAGACGCTGGCTGCCGCGGGGGATTTGATAGGGGAGCCGCCACCCGTCGTTCTTGAGCCCCACCTCCGTCAAAGCGGCATCGACGCGTTCTGCGATGGCGGCGTCGCTCAAGCTCGTGTGGTAGCGCAGGGGCAGGGCGACGTTGTCGGCGATGGTCGTGTTCTCGAGCAGCCCCCCGTTCTGGAAGACGAAGCCGGTGGTCGCCTCGTGCGCGAGGTCGCGGTAAGCGCCCTCGATGGGCTTGCCCTCGAGCAGGACCTGGCCAGTGCTCGCGGTCCGGAGCCCGGCGGCGACCATCAGCAGCGTCGTGCGCGCGCGCGGCACCACCAACCCCACACTCTCACCGGCGGCGATGTCGAAGCTCACGCCCTCGAACGACAGGGTCTCGTTCACATCGAGTCCGACGTCGACCAGAGAGAGCAGCGCGCTCATGGCTCAAGAAACGACCGAGACGAAGGTGTTGATGATGGCGCAGAGCAGCGTCGAGCGCACCAGCGACCGACTGGTGTAGATGGGCAGCTCACGGCGGGAGTACTGCACCATCAGCCCATGCTGAACCGAGGTGACCGCGACCACGATCCCGAAGAGTGTCACCTTGAGCACCGACAGGGCGAGGTCCCGAAAATCGACCCCCTCCAGCAGCTCGAGCAGTGGAAAGGAAGCCGCGGACTCGCTGATGGCGAACCACACGTAGTAGCCGCCGGCCAGGCTCGCGATGTAGGCGTAGGCGATCAGCAGCTGAAAGGAGATGACCATGCCCAATAGGCGCGGGAGCAGCACGAAGTGCTCGAAGGGGATGCCCATCATCTCGAGCGCCGCCAGCTCGTCGCCGAGCTTCATGGAGCCGACCTCGATGGTGATCGCCGTGCCCGACCGTCCGATGACGAGGAAGGCGGTCAGGAGCGGCAGGACCTCTCGCACCAGGACCACGGCGGTGACGCCCACCACGTAGTCGCCGGGCAGATACTCCGTTGCCTGTGAGACCACGAGGGTGCCGACCGCGATGGAGGCGATGGTGACCGGGAGGACGGCCTGTGTGCCGGTGAAGAAGAGCTGCATCGTGAGGATGCGCCGGATCACGCGCAGACCGTGGCTGCGCATGGAGAGCGCCAGCGCGAGCGTGCGGGACAGGAGGGCGACCGCCTCGCCGAGGTACTTCACGATGTCGGTGGTCCGCCTTCCGACGGTCACGACCGCGTCGCGCATGATCAGACCTCGTAGCGCCGCAGCTCGCGCTTGAGAACCTTGCCCGTCGGGTTCTTGGGTAGCTCGGTGACGAACATAACGTCCCGGGGGCACTTGGGCCCGGCGAGGTGTTCACGGGCGAAGGCGATCAGATCTTCGGCGCTCGCCTCGTCGCCATCTCTCTGGCGCACGAAGGCGCGAACCCGCTCTCCCCACTCCTCGTCCGGGACGCCGATCACCGCCGCTTCCGCAACCGCCGGGTGGCGGCTCAGCACCTCTTCGACTTCGGCGGGGTAGACGTTGACGCCGCCGCTGATGATCATGTCCCGCTTGCGGCCGTCGATGTGGAAGAGCCCGCGCGCGTCCACGTGGGCCAGATCGCCGACGCTGAAGAACCCCTCTCGCATGCTCGAACGGGTGGCGGCGTCGTCCTGGTGGTACCCGGCCACGAGCATCGCGTTTCTGACCCAGAGCTCTCCGGTCTCGCCGGGCTTCACTTCGTTGCCCGCGTCGTCGAGCAGCACGATCTCGTTGCCGTCCACCGCATGGCCGATGGTTCCTGGCGAGGCCAGGAGCTCGCCCGGGGTGGCGAGGGTGTTCACCCCGGTCTCCGTCGCTCCGTAGAAGTTGTAGAGGACCTCGCCGAAGCGCTCCATGAAGCGCCGCGCGAGGGTGCCGGAGAGCGGGGCGCCTCCGCTGAACACCGCGTGGAGACTGCTGATGTCGTACCGTCCCGTGACCTCGGGGGGCAGCTCGAGGATCCGGTGAAGCATGGTCGGGACCACCGCGGTGGTGGTGATGCGCTCCTTTTCGATCTGCGCGAGGAAGAGCTCGGGCTCGAAGCGCGGAGCGATGACGATGGTGCCCCCCACCGCCATGGTGAAGCCGATGAACCCGAACGCGGTCGAGTGGTACATCGGGCAGACGACGAGATGGCGGTCGTCGTGGTGGATGGGCGTTTCGAGGAGCAGGCGCAAGACCGCATCCTGCATCTCGCGTGGGAAACGACGCACGGCGCCCTTGGGCTTGCCGGTCGTCCCGCTGGTGTAGATGACCACGGTGCCCGGCTCCGCGGCTTCGTCGACCCGTAGCGCGCCACCCGAGAGCACGTGCTCGTAGTCGACCAGGCCTGCGCGCTTCGGCCCGACGCCGATGAAGTTCTCCTTCGGTACACGGGGTAGCCGCTCGCGGATCGCCAGCAGCCGGTCCGCGACGCTGCTCTCGACGATCACCGCACGCGCGCCGCAGTGGTTGATCAGGTAATCGAGCTCGTCTTCGGTGCTGCGCCACGACACCGAGACCGCGCCGCCCCCGATCCGCGACATCGCGGCCTGCGCTTCGAGCAGCTCACCGCGGTTGTGCATCATCAGCACCGCGGCGTCGCCGCGCCTGAGGCCGTGATGGTGGGACAGGCCCGCCGCGAGGCGATCCACCCGGCGATCGAGATCGTGGTAGGTGAGCCTTCGCTCCTCGGAAACGATGGCTTCTCGGTCGGGCTGAGTGGCGGCCGAGATCCGGATCAGACTGGCGGGGCCCAGGGCGCCCCTGAGCCGCTGCCTGGCCACGATCGGAAGGGCGGAGGGGGGGACGCCCCACACCATTCCCTTCTTCCAGAGGGCCTTGGTGAAGACACCGGCCCGGCCGAGGGCATCCGAGAGCGCGTGGAGCATTTTCGTCGTTGCCGTTTACACCAGGTAAGGAGTCATGGTAGCCGCACTGAAGCGGTCAGAAGACGGTGTGTTGTTTCTGTAAACATCCGCCCAGGGAAGAATAAATGTTCTTGACCTGCCGTGTACTGGCTGCGTAGTCTCGTTCGAAATCGCCCAAGGAGGCATAGCGCAATGTCGTTCTGGTCTGATTCCAGCCCCATCGTGAAGGGTGCCATCGTCGTAGGCATTCTCGGCCTGATCGTCGCCATCATGGCGTATGCCGGGGTGGGCCCCTTCTCCACGGATATCGACTCGGAGGAGACGAGTCAGCAGCGGGGCGTCTGAGCCGTACCTCACCCCGTAGCTCCGGCCTCGAGTGAGCGAACGAACGCGTCGCCGACGGTGACGCACGCCTCGCGCACCTCCGCGACCCCGCCCAGCAGGACCGCGAGGGGATCGATCTCGACCGAGGTGACCTCCTCGCGTTGATCGTCGACGAAGGCGGCGACCCGCAAGAGGACGTCGGCGATGGCTTCGACCGTCGCCCGGCGTTCGACGGGTGAGCCCGCCAGGATCAGGTCGCTTCCGCGCAGTCGCGCGAGGACGGCTTCGATGCGTCCGATCGGCGCCGGTAGCGCCGTCACCGTGCGATCCCTGGCCGCCTCGCCGTGGGGATCGGCGAAGCCCAGCTCCATGCGGACGAGCCCCTGCGGAAGCGGTGTGGCGACCACGCGCAGCAACGCGCGGGCGACGCTGGTCGCCGTGACCGTCACGCCCAGCACGCGCGCCTCGGGCGCGTGGGCGCGCGCCAGGGTCTCGAGCTGCCGAAAGACATCGCGCACCCGCGCGGCGTTGTCGACGCCATCGACCGCGAGATCGGGGTGGTCCCAGACCCGCAAGTCCGGCGAGGCGAGCACGATCCGCACTGGAAAGCCGATGCGCGCGGCTTCCGCTGCCGCGCGCGATGGGCTGGCGCAGAGCTCCTCGAGCGGCAGGGGTACCCCGTAGGGCAGGAGCGCGGCTTTGCTCGCCGGATCCGACAGCGCCCGGGGCGGGCCGAAGATCACGTCGTGAACCGCGCGCGCTTCCACACCTTCGAGGATCGATTGCGGACGGACGCCACCGCCGAAGGCGCGCGCCATCGCCCAGAGCGCTTCGGCCGCGTCGCGGGGCTCGCCGATCGGCACCTCTGTGCCCTCCTCGTCGCGGTGGACGATGAGGCCCCCGCCGGCACGCGCGAGCAGCCCCCCACCGCGTTCGGGATGGACCGCCTGGGCCAAGCGGATGCGATCGGCGTCGGCGAGATTGCGAAGCGTGGCGGCGAATGCTTTGTCCCGCCCACCCGACAGCAGCGACAGGATGCCCAAGAGGGCCTTGGGGTGGCTGACCGCCACGATCCCCAGGTCGTGCGCGAGGTCGATGGTGGCCTCGTCTCCAGAGAGCACACAGAGCACCGAGCGCCCGGGGCAGGCGCGCAAAGCGGCCAGGGCTTCGGCCGGGGGTGGGTCGACCACCGCCACCCCACGCAGATTCGCATCCGGCCCGCCCAGACCCTCTTCCTCGAGGGGTCGCTCGGCGAGCTCGGGCTCGACGGAGAGGCTCAGGGGCACCGCCGCAGCAGCGCACTCGACCACCAGCTCGGCGCGGTCGCAGGTGATGGGGATGGGACGGATCAAGGCGAGCGATCCGCGGGGGCATTCCGCGGCGGGGGGAGGATAGCGTGGATGAGCGGATGGCGGTGTGGGGAGCTTCACTTTGGCCGGTCGCTCGGGCGCACTTTCGTTCAGGCGACAATGGGCCCTGTGATACCGTCACGACGTGCGGCTCTGGTCGATAGCGGTCTCTGTGCTGCTCCTCCTCACGCCCGCGCTCGCCTGGGCGCAAGAGGATGGGGATGGCGAGGGCGATGCCCACGACGAGGGGGCCAGCCCGGAGGACCCTCAGGCGGCCCAGCGGGCTCGCGAGCGCTTCCAGGCCGGCATGGAACACTTCGAGGCACACCGCTACCGCGACGCCATTCACGAGTTCGAGCTCGCCGCGTCACTGGTCCCGAGCGCCGACATCTGGTTCAACATCGCGCGGGCCTGGGAGGAGCTTCGCGAGTTCGAGCCCGCCATCGAGTACTACCAGCGCTATCTGCGCGACCGGGTGGATCCCCCGATCGCAGCCAGGTCGAGCAGCACATCACCGACCTCGAAGAACGTGCAGAGACCGCGCGGCAGCAGGGACAGCGTGCGCCCACCACCGGCACCCTTCGCATCCGCGCCAACGTCGAGGGCGCCAAGGTGATCGTCGATGGACGCGAGGTGGGCGAGTCTCCGCTCGCGGTTCCGATCACCACCCAGCCAGGCGAGCATCAGGTGGTGGTGGAAAAGGACGGTTACATCCCCTTTCGCTCCCGGGTGAACGTACAGCCGGGGGTGGACACCACGGCTTACGCGGACCTGGTGGACGCCACGGAATACCGCTCCGTGCACGGCTCGCGCCTCTTCACCTGGATCGCAGGTGGCCTCGCCCTCGCGGCGGGCGGCGTGGCCATCGGGTTTGCGGTCGATGCGGAGAACAAGAGGAACGAGGTGGCCGGATCGACGGCCTCCAGCGCCTATGCCCCCGCGCGCCACTCCGCCCTCATCTCGGATGTGATGCTGGGCACCGCCATCGGGCTGGTGGTCGTGGCGGTGGTGCTCTACTTCATCGAGGGCCGCTCGGTGGCGACCGAGCGCGTCTCCGGCGGCGACGTCGCCCTGCTCGACTTCTGAGCTATTGGGCGGCCTTCTGGGCCTGGAGAGTTCGTTCGACCGCGCTCGCCTCGGCGGCGCGGGGCCGCTCCTCGGGCAGGTCACTGCGCTCTCCGGACAGCGCGCGACCCACCGCCTCGACGCTGTCGGCGAGCGCGTTGAGATCGTAGCCGCCCTCGAGAAACATGGCGGTGGGTCGGCCCAGGTCGAGGAGCGCGGTCGCCATCGCGCCGTAGGTGTAGGCGTCGAGCTCGAGGCCGGCGAGGGGATCGCGCGCGTGGGCGTCGAAGCCGGCCGAGACGAGGATGATCTCGGGCGCGTATTCGCGCAGCCGCGGCAAGACCACCTCTCGGAAGGCATGGGCGAAGCCGGCGCCGTCCGTGCCGGAGGGGAGGGCGACGTTCACGGTCGTGCCTCGGCCCGCCCCGCGGCCGATCTCCGTCGGACGGCCGCTTCCGGGATAGATGCCCGCCTGATGCAGGGACAGGAAGAGCACCCGGGGATCCTCCTCGAAGATCGCCTGCGTGCCGTTTCCGTGGTGGACGTCCCAGTCGACGATGGCGATCCGCGCGGCGCCAGCGGCGAGGGCCGACCCAGCCGCGACGGCGATGTGGTTCAAGAGACAGAAGCCCATGGGTCGACTGGCGGTCGCGTGATGGCCGGGGGGCCGCAGCAGGAGGAAGGCGTGCTCCGCGCGACCCTCCCGTAGGGCCGTGAGGGCGGCCACCCCGCCACCGGAGGCCCGGTGGGCCGCTTCTCGGGTTCCTGCCGAGAAGAACGTGTCAGGGTCCAGATAGCCCGCCTGGGCCTCGTGGAGCGCCTGGTCCAGCTGGTCGAGGTAGTGCGGGGTGTGGGCCCGCTCCAGATCCTCTCGGCGAACCCGCGGCGCCTCGAGGCGCAAGGGCGTCAGATCGCCCAAAGCGAGCCTCAGGCCCTCCCGAGCGGCTGCCAGCCGTTCGGGACACTCGGGGTGTGGTCCAGGTGCCTCGTGCGCGTCGAAGGCCTCCTCGTCCACGACCAAAATGCCGCTTGCTCGCGTCTGCGCGTCCATGGGGAACCGAGTCTGCCGAAGGGCTTTGTCGGGGAATCCGGGCGGAGGAGGGCTTGACCACCTCATTTCCCCGGTGATATTCCGGCGGCGCCCCGAGGTTGGTAGTCTGCCCCGGTTTTCAAGGCCGTCGAGGGGGGAAAAGCCACCCACGGCCCGGTTCGTACACAGGAGAGAGGCCCTCAAATGCGGCTCAAGATCATCGCCGGCAATTTCCTGGTCGTACTCGTCATCGGGCTCCTGTCGTTCTACATCGCCAAGGGCGAGGTAGAGACCGGTCTCGCGGCTCAGGTCGAGTCGCAGATCGTGAACGATTCCAAGTTGCTGGGACGGTCGTTCCAGCTCGAGGGGATCAAGTTCCTCGAGATGGTCGCCGATCGCGCCCAGACGCAGGACGTCAAACAGGCGTTCGGCGGGCTGGACACCGACAGCCGGCGCACCCGCGCGCACCAGGCGGCGAACGGCATCTCGCAGTGGCTGCGCGACCCATCGCGCCGCGGCCTCAATCCCGACCTCGTCGTCATCACCGACGAGACGGGTACGGTCCTGGCGCGCGACCAGGACCCGAACCGACTGCACAACACCCGCCTCGCTCAGCAGATCCCCGCGCTCCGGGGGGTGCTCTCTTCGGGTGAGCCGGCGCTCGACGTCTGGTTCAAGGAGGACGAGGACAAGGTCTTCGAGACGGCCATCGCGGCCGTTCGCAACGACGCCGGTGCGGTGATCGGTGGGCTCCTGGTGGGCTACGACCTGTCGAACGCCATGGCCGATCGCGCGTCGGAGCTTCTCGGACGCGACGTCGCGTTCATCACGGAGGGGCGCGTCTACAGCTCGTCGCTGGACAACAACGAGAGCCAGGGGCTCGGCACCTACCTCTTCTCGGACTCGCAGTCCGCAGCCACCACCGCCGCGCTCGCGGGAACTGGCGGCGGCCAGCGCTGGAACGCGCAGATCGCCGGTGACAACTGGGTGGGCGTGACCATGCCGCTCCCGGGCGTTCGCGGCTATCACGTGGCCTACGTCGTCATGGGCAACAAGTCGGAAGGCACGAGCCTCGCTTCGTCCGTGAACATCGTCCTCTACATGTCGATCTTCGGCCTGCTGGTCGTGCTGGTCTACGGCTTCATCATCGGCTCCTCGTTCCTGCGGCCGCTCGAGCAGATCGAGGAGGGCGTCCTGTCGGTCATCAACGGCCGCACCGATTTCAGGCTCGACATCGAGAGCGCCGAGTTCGGCGGTCTCGCCTATCGAATAAACCAGCTGATCAACGTCTTCACGGGCGTGGCCGAGGAAGACGAAGAGGGGCGCGTGTCGCCCTCGCGTCCGCCGCCCGCGGCCAATCCGGACTGGCAGGGCTCGGCCTTCGACACCAACGCCAGCTCGGGCGGTGGCGGCGGCGCCGCTGGGGACGTGATCGACGACCCGGCGCTCGCGGCGAGCCTCGAGGCGGAGCCCGAGGATGCCTACCTGACGCGCATCTACAACGAGTACGTCCAGGCCAAGACCGCCGCGGGAGAGAACGTGGCGAACATCCGGCAGGACGTCTTCGTCAAGCGCCTGCAGGGGCAGGCGGGAGCTCTCGCGAAGAAGCACGGGGTGCGCATGGTGCGCTTCAAGGTCGAAGCGGCCGGCTCGCAGGTTTCGCTCAAGCCGGTGCTCATCCGCTGATGTCCGTGCTCGTGCAGTAAGAGAATGGGACTCTTCGACATGTTCTCCCGGAAGGGTCCGGGAGCGATCAAGAAGCACGCTGCGCGCGTCGCGAACAAGCGTGCGCAAAACCCCGATCGTTGGGAGTCGATTCAGGTCCTCGCCAAGATGGGCACCCCGGAGGCCGTCGAGGCGCTCCTCGAGCGTTTCGAGATCCGGGTCGATCCGAGCATCGTCGATCAGGAAGAGAAGGACGCGGCGTTCGGCGGGATCGTGTCGGCTGGCGAGGTGGCCGTGGCCCCGGTCCGTGCACACCTCGCGAAGACGGACAAGGTCAGCTGGCCCCTCAAGATGTTGGAGCAGCTCCTCAGCCCCGAAGAGGTGGTGAACGAGCTGTTGGGCCTGCTCGAGGGCATGACGACCGACTACGAGCGCGACCCGGACAAGAAGATCCAGGTGGTCGCCTACCTCGAGGACCGGCAGGACCCCCGCATCGTCGAAGCGGTCAGCCGCTTCTTCGACGACGCCAACGAGACGGTGCGCTTCCACTCCGTCGGCGCCGTCTTCGCCCAGCAAGACCCCAGCCCTGCCTACGAGGCCCTGCTCGACCTCGTAGAGGACGAGGAGAGCGTCCGGGTGCGGGTGCGCATCTTCGAGGGCTTCGCCGACGCGGAGTACAAGATCCCGGCGGACCGGCGAGAGGCCGTTCGCAAGATGCTCCCCGAAGGCTTCGCGCTGGACCAGGACGGCACGCCTCGGAGGTAGGGGCCGCGCGCTGCGCCAACGAAAAAGCCCGCGCCTTTCGGCGCGGGCTTCTTGGCTCGTTTGGCCGGGCGGTGCTCAGTCGGTGACTTCGACCGCGGTCGGGAGGTAGATCATCAGGCCGAGGCTGAACATGTGGTTCAGACGGTAGATGTTGTCGTTGCCATCGATGGCGCCGTCGGGGAAGGTCTGGCCGTCCTGGTTCTTCTCGTCCGTGCCCGAGGTGTTCCAGGCGAAGGGCAGGGCGCGCCACTCGAAGGAGAGGCCGAACCAGTCGTTCATCATCATCGTGAGGCCGGCGCCAGCGGTCCAGGTGAGGTCGAGGAGGCTGTCGCGAGCGACCTGACCACACGCGTTCGTGCGCCGAGCCGGGTCGCCTGCGCCGCCCATGATGTTGCACCCCGCGGGCGTGCTCGCGACCTGCGCCCGCTGGTCGACCATGATGCCTGCCACACCCGCGAAGATGTAGAAGTCGGTGTCGACGAAGATGTTCTGGAAGAGCGAGAGCTTTCCTCGAAGCGGAACGAACACCAGCTGGAGCGCTGCGGCGCCGCGGAAGCGGGCGACCTGGTTTCCGAACTCGGCTGCGTTCGGAAGGCTCAGGACGTTTCGCGACGTGGTTTGACCATTCGCCTTCACCTGCGTCGTCAGGTCGGTGTCGATGTCCGTCGGGTTGTACGCCCCCCAGACCCCGATACCGAGCCAGTCGGTGAAGTGGTACTGCGCGGTCAGACCGAAGAGGATCGCGCGCGAGTACTCGTCCTGCAGGGTGAACGAGAACGTGGGCTGCACGAGAAAGCGGCCCGAGCGATAGATCCGGCAGTGCCGGCAGGCAGGCGCACCGGCCAGCGGGCCGGTGATCTGGATTTCCTGAGCACTCGCCACCGAGGGACCTTCCACCAAGAAGAGTCCAGCGAGGATGGCGAACCCGATGATGAGACGCTTCGTCATGTTCACACTCACTTGGGCAGCCTGTACTCGAAGTCGAAGGGCAGGAAGATCGTGAGCCCGAGGTGCGCCGTCACGTTGTTCGTGAGCGTCGGACCATCGGCCAACCACGTGGTGGGATCGTCACGCCCAGCCCCGACCGAGACATTCAGGTTCTCGAGCTGCTCCAGGTAGATGTAGTCGCGAAGCTCCGCGAAGACCGCGAGCCAGCGCGTCACGAATACGCGGAAGCCGAGGGCGACGTTGAAGGCCACGCGCCAGTCGAAGTCGAACTGCCGAACCTCGGGGTCGACGACCGGCACCGGGCGGGTGCGCATGATGCCGACACCGCCGAGGATGTAGGCATCCCACTGGAAGATGTACTCGTTGAACATGTTGAACTTCCCGTACAGAGGCACGTACGTGAAGTTCAGGTTCGCGCCGAGCTGATACTCGGTGATGGGAACCGCCAGGCGGAACGAGCGCCGAACGAAGAAGTTCAGGTCCGACTCGTTCTCGAGCCCCTGATACCAGTTGAAGTTCAGGCCGATGGCGAGAACGTTCGTCCACCAGTAGTTGAGCCCCAGGCCGACCGACGTGTGGCTGACGTACTGGTCGTTCATGCTGAAGCCGACGTTCGGTGAGAGCTCCACGCGATTGATGCGCAGCGCGTAGATCTGCTGGACGGCGTAGATCTCCTCGACCGTTTCGCTCGACCGCGGCGCCCGCTCTCGCGGGCCCTGCTCCTCGGGGCCGCCTCCGGCGAGATCTCCGATGACGTCTCCGCCATCGAAGTCGCCCATGCCGCCGCCTTCTTCGCCGCCACCGCCCTCGTCACCTTCCATGACGAGGCCGCTGTCGTCTCCGGCGGCATCACCGCCTTCTTCGCCTTCGCCTCCGCCTTCTTCCGTCTCGGCCTCATCCAAGTCGAAAGACATGTCCTGTGCGAAGGCACTCCCACCCACGCAAAGCGTGGCTGTGAAGAGCAGAATCGCGACTATTGACCTTCTCATCGTGACCCCTTCCACCTCGTCGTGGAAACGTCCCGCAAACACGTCTCCCGCCGGTGACGCCGGCGGTGTACTACCCCTCTACAACCCCTCGGAATAACTGATGAAAACATCAATCATCCCGAGGCGGCGCCGACTATATCATGCAGAATCTCGGGAATTCAACGCTTACGCGGCCATGGTTTCATCGTCGGGTTTCTCGAAGAGGGCTTCGACGAAGCTGGGGGCGTCGAACTCCCTGAGATCTTCGACCCTCTCGCCGATCCCGATGTACCGGACGGGAACCTGATGCTCGTCCACGATTCCCAGGATCACTCCGCCCTTGGCCGTCCCGTCCAGCTTGGTCAGGACGATCCCGCTGACGGGGAGGGCGTCCTTGAACATCTGGGCCTGCTGGATGGCGTTCTGGCCGTTGGTGGAGTCCAGGACCAGGAGCACCTCGTCGGCCGAACGCCCATCCAAGGCCTTTTCGCAGGTGCGGTGGACCTTCTTGAGCTCCTCCATCAGAGGGGTCTTCGTGTGAAGACGACCGGCCGTATCCGCGATCACCAGATCGGCTCCCTCCTCCTTGGCCGTCTTGATCGCGTCGAAGATCACCGAGCCGGGATCCGCCCGATCCTTGCCCTTGACCACCTTGCACTTCGTCCGCCGGCCCCAGACCTCGAGCTGGAGCACGGCCGCGGCCCGGAAGGTGTCCCCGGCCGCGAGGATCACCTTCTTGCCCTCCTCGGTGAAGCGGCTGGCGAGCTTGCCGATCGTCGTGGTCTTTCCAACCCCGTTCACCCCGACTACCAGGATGACGGTCGGTGATTTGTCGAGGGATATCGAACCCTTGGAAGCGCTGAGGATGTCAGCGGCCTCCTCTCGAATCGCCCCCCAGATCCGGTCGGTGTCGTCCAGCTCCTTCTTCTCGAGGCGGTCTCGGAGGTGACCGAGGATCTTCTCGGTGGTCTTGACGCCGATGTCGGCCCTGATCAGCACCTCTTCGATCTCGTCGATCAGGGCCGGGTCGATCTCCTTCTTGCCGCCGAAGAGCTTGGCGAGCTTGGCGATGAAGCCACCGCGCGTCGATTTGAGGCCCTTCTTGAGCGCCTTGACGTCTTCCTCGCTGGGCTTCGACGGTCGCTTGAGGGGGGCGTCGGGGGCGGGCTCCTCCACTCGCGCGGCGGCCTCCTCCGCGGGCTCTTCAGGCTCCGCGGGGGCCTCGGCGGCGGCCGCCTCGGCTTCCGCTTCCTCCTCCTCTTCTTCCTCTTCCGGAGGCTTCTTCGCCTTGTCCTTCGCCTTGACGGGGGCCTTCTCGGGCTTCGCCTTTTCGGCTTTCTTTTTCGCCTTTTCGGGCTTTTTCTCAGACTTCTTCGGAGGAAGCTTCTTCTCCTCCTCGGGCGGGGGCAGCGCCTTGTCGCCGCGACCCATGACGAAGTACGCGCCGATGCCCAGAGCGAGCAACGCGACCACGATGATGACGATCTCCATCGATCCCCTCTCGGCTGAGCCGACGCCCCGAGAGGTTCATCCCGGTCGGAGCGGCGCCACTATAGGGAGGCAAAAGACGTGGCGTCAACGCGGGGTCGGCTCGCCTTCGTCGCCGCCGTCCGGCCTCCTCGTGCCAGGGTCGCGCGCCAGGGCCGCGTAAGCGCTCTCCGCCTCCCGCTCGACCGCGCTGACGTCCTGCTCGCTGGGTCCTTCGCTCGAGTAGAAGCCTTCCTCGACGCGGTGGGTCAGCTGGGCGAGCTCAGGCGATCTGCCCTTGGCCTTGCCGTGCTCCAGGATCTCGCGGTTCGTCCAGATCTCCCAGAGGCGGGCCGACGGCAGAAGGGCGATCGCCACCTTCCGGTAGGCGCCGAGGATGCGCTCGCGCAGGCTCTCGAGGCGCACCGTGAGGGCGCCCCATTCACCGCGATGAGGCGAGCTCACCTCGCTCTCCTCGCGTCCGTAGCCCCGCGCCGTGACCGAGAGGCGGTGATCGCCGATGCGCGGCTCGTCGAAGGAGAAGCGCCCTTCTTCATCCGTGACGCGATGGCTGACCTCCTCCCCATCCTGCCAACTGAGGCTCACGCGCGCCCCGGCGATGGGCGTGCCGCGCAGCTGGTCGACCACCTTGCCCCCGATCGCTGCGTGGGCGGGCCAGCGCGAGGAGCGGATCGCGGCCGACACCCCCGAAGGAGCCGGCGGTGGGGGAGGTGGAACGGCGGTGAGGCGCTGGGGAGCGCGTCGCGCGATCAGCATCAGGAGCAGGATGCAGATCGTGATCGGGAGCGCGGCCCAGAGCCAGCTCATCGGGTTGGGGGCGTCGATGCTCAGCGTGACGGGCTCCGACTCGATGGTGTCGCGCCCGGGTGCGTCGCTTTCGAAACGAGCCACCACGGCGATCGAGCCGGCTTCCTCCTGCTCGAAGCTCACGTCGGCGGCGTAGGCGCCCTCACCGTCGGTCAGCACCGTGGTCAGGTGGCGATCGCCGTCGGCGAAGAGCCCGATGGCCCGCCCTGGCAGGGCACTCTGGCTGTCCACCAGGGCGCCGGAGAGATGGACCTCGCCCCCGCGCGCCACCCGGGTGGGCGAAGCCGTCAGGCTCAGGACCATCCGGCGGTAGCGGACGATCGGCACCTCGGTCTGAGCCTGCGCGCGCGCGTCGTCGGCGCGCGAGCGCGCCACCAGGCGACCCGCGCCCGGCTCGCCGAGCGCCGACGAGGGGATCTCGAAAAGCGCACGCTCGTCTGGCCCGGTGCGGCCGGTGGCCAGGGTGCGACCCATCTCGTCGAGGAGCGCGACGTCGATGCCGCTCGCGCCGAGCTCGCAGCTCGCGTGGACCTCGATCTCGTGGGAGGGGAGGTCGAGGTCGAGCTCGCCGTGATGGGGCACCTCCACCCCGAGGCGCACGTCTGCCCGGTTGAGATCGATGGTGCGGGAGACCTCGGTGCGCTGGTAGTAGTCGCCGCCTTCGAAGATCGCGCGGAGCTCGTAGTCCCCGGTCGTCACCGCCGCGGCGACCGCGAAGCGCCCGCGATCGTCGGTGACCACGTCGCGGCTCAGCACCGTCCGCCGGCTCTGAGCCTCGGCGAGGCGCACGTCGACGCGCGCGCCCGCGATCGCCTCGCCGAGGTCGTCGCGAAGCACACCCTTGAGCAGGATGTGGTCAGCCTCCCGATTGGTGCCGAGCTCGATGCGGGTTTCGGCCTGGACGCGCACGCGCGGTTGGGCCTGCGCACGCGGAGACGGGCAGACAGCCCCGAGGAGCAGGGCGATCAGCAGCCCCCCACCGCGCAGCGACCGGCGGGGAGGTCTCAGCCCCGGGGTCCGTGGGAGGGATGAGCCGTGCACCGCTCCACACTGGCCAATGCCTGGCCCACGATCAACCGGATCCACAGCGAACACCGTTGTCAGACCGGGGCCCCGTACGCGATACTGACGATCCTTTCCCCCTTCTCTTGAAGAGATCGTGGCGACGGTCGTCTCAACCGAGTCACGGCTCGATGGACAAGTGCAGAGCCGGGAGAACGTTGCGGGAGACATGAGCACACGGGTGAAGCGCTGGGTGTCGGGATTATCCCTCTTGGCAGCCCTTCTGATGGCTGTTGGGCCGGAGCTCGCGGAGGCGGACGCACGCTCGGATTACCTCGTGCGCCTTCTGCGAACCTCCAACGCGTTCCGCGTCCGCGCTCAGGCGGCCCTCTCCCTCGGCCGGGTCGAAGATGATCCGGGTGTGGTGCGGGCGCTGTCGCAGGCGCTCGGCGACGAGCACCCGGCCGTGCGCGCGGCCGCGGCGGCCTCTCTCGAGCAGATCCGCGATCCTTCCGCGCTCGCTGCGCTGCGCAACGCGAGCAACGACTCCGATCGGTCGGTGCGCAACGCGGTCAATCGCGCGATCTCTCGACTCGAGCGGGTCGCGAGCTCCGGGCCGCGAAGCACCCACGTCGAGCCGGTCAGGCCCTCGGGGCCTGCCCGCTACTACGTGGGCGTGGGCATGCCCGGCACCAGTCAGCAGGTGTCCCGGCAGACCCTCCGCAGCGCGCGGGATTTCATTCAGTCGCGCGTCCAGGGGATCGACGGTGTGGTGATCGCGCCGGACAACGAGAGCAGCGGGGCGGCGCGGCGCGTGCTCCGGCAGCGGCGGCTCACCGGGTACTACCTCGACTCCTCGATCGTGCGCATCGAGAACAGCAACGGGGGAACCCGCGCCGTCGTTTCGGTCATCGTGAACACCTATCCCGGCCGCGACATGCGGGTCATCTTGCAGGGGGCGGCCACGGTGCAGGGCGCCAGCGGAGACTCGGCGAAAACGCAGGCCATCCAGGGCGCGCTCACCGGGGCGCTGCGCCGTTTGCCCCAGGCTTTCGCGGCGGGCGACGCCCGAGACGGCGGCTGAGGGACCATTCATTGGACAGCCCGAGCGCTCAGCCACTACGATTCTTTTCGAATTCAGAGTAGGGGATAAGCCATGTCGGCGAACGCGGAGAGCCTTCCGAAACAGACCGGCGGCCCGCCCAAGCGGCGGCTCCGCAACTTCCTTCTCAACCCCCGCTTCCAGCTCAAGTACACGGGCATGGTGGTCGGGGTGACGGTGATCGTCGCGTCCGCGCTCGGGTGGCAAGCGTACAACTACTCGAAGAGCATGACCGAAATGCTCAACGCCAACGCGATGCTCGACGCGGCAGATGACGAGGCGGCCGAGCTGATCCTCAATGCGGCGGAGGAAGAGGACGAGAAGGTCCTGATGAGCATCGTGGGCGGCATATTGATCCTGGCTCTGGCCCTCGGCGTGACGGGGATCGTCGTGACCCACAAGTTGGTCGGCCCGACGTACAAGATGAAGCGCTTGATCGGCGAGATCGCCGACGGTCACATGAAGCTCAGCGGGCGCCTGAGAAAAGGCGACGAGCTCGTCGACCTCTACTTGGCGCTCGAACGCATG
The DNA here is from genome assembly GCA_963727445.1 of uncultured delta proteobacterium. Taxonomy (GTDB): domain Bacteria; phylum Myxococcota_A; class Polyangia; order Polyangiales; family B10-G4; genus B10-G4. The sequence continues at coordinate 176,733 of CAVSGI010000027.1, read as the reverse complement.
GTCGAAGCCTTACGCGCGGCGCAGCAGGAGGAGATCGATCTTCTCGATCACGCCATCCAGAAGTCGCGCGAAGCCGGCACGCCCGAAGAAGCGTTGCAGGACATCGTCGAAGTCCGCGAGCGCATGGCGGCCACGCTCGAGTGATCCGAGAGGTAAGCGGCCGGGACTGAACGGTCGACAGCTCACTCGCGCACGTTCGGGTCGTGGCGTGCGCGCGTTTCGCTGCGCTCACGCGCTTGCGGGGACGCAGGGCGGGGGGCCGGAAAGGTTGGTTAATGGTCAGGGGGCTGCGCCCCCCCGACACCCCCCCGAGGGGGAGGGTCCCCCTCGTCGCCGCGCGCTTCGCACGCGCGGCTCTCACGTCTGCCCGCCACAAGTGATTGAGATTGACCCAGAGGGTCGCGATGGGATGGTCCGGGTCCTCTACGGGCAGCGTTCGCACCCCTCGCGGGCGCCTCGGTTCCGGGGGGCTACTCGCCCCCCTCCAGCCCCCTCGGGCGCCCAGGTCGCGTCGCTTCGCGACGCTCCACTCCGTTCGGGCACCCGGGCAGGAGCCGGAGCGGCCGCCAGGCCGCGACCCGGCCGCGCAGCGGCCGAGGGGGGGGCCGAACGCTGCCCGTAGACCATCAATCAATTGCCATCAAACCCATCGAGCTCATCTGTTCCACACCGGGCGGGCAGACGTGAGAGGCGAGCACGCGAAGCGCGAGCCGACAGGGGGGGCTTGTCCCCCCCGGGGTGTCGGGGCACCGCCTCGCCAAGACCCGCGCCATCATCCCCAACACACGTCACCAACCGCGCTTCCCGCCATCAAAACGCACGCTCGTAGTACGCGAGCTCGTGCGAGCCATCGGCGGCGAAGGTGACGGCCGCCGCGTCGAAGCGGAGCTCCCGGGTGCCGGGGCGGTTCTTCTTCAGCCAGATCGCGGTCGCGCGGCGGATCTTCGCGATCTTGTCCCGGTCGATCGTGAGCGCCGGCGATCCGTACGCCTTGCTCCGGCGCGACCGAACCTCGCAGACGACGAGAAGCGTTCCCCGCCTGGCGAGGATGTCGAGCTCGAGGCGGCCGACGCGCACGTTGCGGCCGACGATCTCGAAGCCGCGCCGCACGAGATTGTCCGCGGCGAGCTCCTCCGCCTCCCGTCCCGTCTCGGCGCGCTCAGGCACACATGCTTGTCGTGCAGGCGCCGGCGCGGTTGCGTCTCGTCTGCCGGAGACGCACTCCCGGCGTCGCACTCCCGGCGTCGCGCCGCCTGCGCTGCGGGCCGCTCTGCTCGGCTGCGCCGAGCGCCGCGTCCCTACGCTGCGGCGTCGCGCCGCCTTCTCCTAGATGCTCAGCTGCCCATGTCGACGGTGCTGGCCCGCACGCAGTAGCTGCCGCGGATACCGAGACCGGCGCCCGGCTGGTCGATGACCTCGGTGCACAGGAACTCTTCGGGGCACTCGCAGAGGGTCGCGGTCGACTCGGGCGGCGCGTCGCAGCGGCAGGTGCAGTAGACGCGATCACCCGAGTCGGGGATGGGCGCGCACATGTCGTTCATGGTGACCTGTTCGGCGGTCTCGCAACCGGGCGCGCCGAAGGGCACGCCGTCGAGGCGGTAGACCATGCACACACGGGTGCGGCACTGCACCGAGCTCGTCTCGAGGTAGGCCTCGGAGCCCACGAAGCCGCCCTCCGGAATGCTCTCCGGGATGCAGGGGTCCCCGACGCCGGGGGCGGTGCATCCCGAAAACATCACGAATGCGGCCAAAATCCACATCGACGAGCCGAGGATTTTCTTCATCGGGGGCTTCTCTCCGAGTTGTGGCCCAATGGCCGGTGCACCTGGGGTTCCCTCATCAGTCGTCCACTGACTCCGGCAATTCCAAACGCCGGGGGACCCTACTCAGGGGCCGTGGAAAGTGTCAAGCGAGAGCTTCGTGATCTGCGAACGCCCCGAAACCCCTTGACAATCCAAATCACAGCTTCTTATGATTGGCGCCCAACCAGGACCTAAGTTGTCGTTTTTGTTAGGCTTTTTCACGGTCTCGACCGCGGCGGGGGAGCAAGGCTTGGCTTCCCGGCCGTGTTGCGTCCGTCCTGGAGAGAGCCGGGCCCTGTATCGGAGCGGAGCGATGAACGGAAATCGACTGGTGACGTGGGCCGTGCTGGCCGCCTTCGCGGGGATCCTCCCCGCCGTCGGGGTGAGCGCACAGGACATGGAGTTCTCGGTCGAAGAGACGGGGCAGCCGCCCGCGCCGCCGGCTGAAGGACCCCCCTCGGAGGCGCTCGCGAACGCCCTCCGGCTGTATCAGCAGGAGCGCTACCAGGAAGCCTCCGTGCAGTTCCAGCGCGTGGTCGAGGGAGAGACCCAGGACGCGCCAGCGAACGTGCAGAAGGCGCAGTTCTTCCTGGGCAAGTCGCTCTACCACCTGCGCTTCTACCAGTCGGCGCTCGCGATCTTCGACGAGATCGGCCAGGCCGGCGCAGGGCCACAGCTACTTCGACCAGACGCTGCAGTGGCTCGCCCAGCTCGCCACCCAGCTCCCCGAGCCGGCGGGCATCATCGAGAAGGTCGGTCGCTACGGCGTGGATCAGCTCGAGCAGTTCAACACCGCGGAGAGCGCCGATCTCTACAACCACCTCTCTACCTGATGGGCCGGTACAAGTACGGCCAGGGTGAGTTCGACGAGGCGATCCAGCTCTTCCAGCCGCGTGATCGCCAGAGTCGACCACTACGTCAGGCGAAGTTCTTCGAGGGCATCGCCCACGTCCGCATGCGCCGCGCGCAGCCGGCGATTCGCTCGCTTCCGCGCATCATCGAGGCGATCGAGGAGGCGCGTCACGCGGCGTCGAGGACGAGCAGCGCATGCGCAACCTCGCGTGGATCTCGCTCGCGCGCGTCTACTACACGGCCGCCAACCGCACCGATCCCAGACAGCGGCGAGCGCATCGTCGACGGTCGCCTCCTCGGCAATGCCGTCGAGACGTGGAACCGGATCGATCAGGGCAGCGAGTACTGGCTCGACGCGCTCTTCGAGGAGCGCTGGGCTTTCTTCCTGGCCGACGAGTACTCCCGCGCCCTCGGCAACATCCACACGCTCTACTCGCCGTACTTCGACCGACGCCTACTACCCGGAGGCGCTGGTGCTCAAGGCGGTGACGTTCTTCGTGAACTGCCAGGTGGACAACGCCGGCGCGATGGTCTCCCAGTTCCACGAGCGCTACGATCCCGTCCAGCAGGAGCTCAACTCGTTCCTGCAGCAGATCCAGGACAACATGCAGTTCTTCGAGTTCCTCCAGCAGGTCCGGACGGCCGAGGCGAACCTCAGCCCGCGGATCCGCGGCATCGTCTCCACCGCGCTCTGGATCGCACGCTCCTCCGCCACCTCGAGTACGTGCGCGTCCTCGAAGGCGAGGAGGCCCGCCTCGAGCAGGCGCCGCCCGAGTTCAAGAACTCCTCGCTGGGCGCTCGCATCCTCCAGGACGTCGCGGTCGCGAAGTCCTTCGCCGTCGACCAGACGGGTGACCTCGCCCGCGCGCGTTACAGCCGTCTGATCGAGGACCTGCAGGACCTCATGAACCAGATCGACACGGTCGACCTCGAGATCGCGACCTACGAGCGTGGTCAGCCCTCGCGCGAGTCCAGGAGCAGATGACCGCTGCCGCCCGCTCCGGCGGTGGTGAGGTCGAGGTCGACGAGGAGCACCAGGTCTGGCCCTTCGACGGCGAGTACTGGCGCGACGAGCTCGGCTTCTACCGGCAGCAGGTCACGAACCAGTGCGGAAGGTGATGGGCATGAGGATTCGAATCGCAGGTCTGTTTGCGCTCGCGATGGCCGTCGCCGCACCGGCGATGGTCGTGGCGCAGGACGGGGGGCAGCGAGGCGCTTCGCAGGCGCAGCCGCGCAACGTCTGCATCACCCCGGGGGCGGTGAACACGGTCGAGGAGTGTCCGGCCAACGCACCCCAGATGTCGAAGCGGGGCACCGGTGCCAGCGCGCCGGCCTCGCGGCTGGATGCGGTGGAGCGGCGGCAGGCCGAGAAGAAGCAGGGACCGAGCGGCCCGTCCATCGAGCTCGATGCGGCGACCCGGCGGAACCGCGAACGGGTGCAGGCCCGCGCGTGGAACCTGCTCCAGCGCGAGGTCCGCGTGCTCCAGCGCCTGGTCCGCAACACGCGGACCAGCGACACGCGGCGGCCGGACATCCTGCTGCGTCTCGCGGAGACCTACTTCGAGATGCAGACGGTGGTGAACGCCCGCGTTCGCTCCTTCGACGAGCCGATCTTCCAGGCTCGCCGCGCCAAGAACGCGGCGAAGGTGCGCCAGCTGGCCCAGCGCCAGCGCCAGGCGCAGCAGCAGCTCAACACCATCCGCCAGGAGGCGATCCGCACCTACGCGACGCTGGTCCAGGATCACCCGGACTACCGCCGCATGGACGAGGTGCTCTTCTCGCTGGCCTTCGGCCTCGAGGAGATGCGGCAACACGACCGAGCGCGGCAGGTCTACCACCGGCTGATCAAGGGCTTCCCCCAGAGCCGGTTCGTCCCGCACGCCTATCTGTCGTTCGCGGAGTTCTACTTCAACGAGGGGGACATGGGCGCCGCGCGCCAGTTCTACAACAAGGTCACGGAGTTCCCACCGGAGCGAAACCCGGTCTACGGCTACGCGCTCTACAAGACGGCGTGGGCGGCCTACAACCAGGAGAACTTCCAGGGCTCGCTGCGCAAGTTCGTCGAAGTCGTCGAGTTCGCGACATCGAACCCGGACGCCAGAGACGCGGCCAACCTCGCCCGACAGTCCAGACGCGAGATGGTCTTACCCTACGCCATGGTCGGTTCACCGAACCGCGCCCTGGAGTTCTTCAGACGATATACGCAGAACGAAGAAGCACGCGCTCGATATGCTTCGAGAGCTTAGGCGAGCTCTACTTCGACACCGGTCAGTGGCCGAACACCATCGCGGTCTACCAGAAGCTGATCGCGCGAATCGCCGGGGAGCCGACAAGCTCTGCTACTGGCAGAGCCGCGTCACCAACGCGATCGTCTCGAGCAGACCCAAGGACGAGCAGGTCCGCGAGCTTCAGCGTCTCGTCGACCTCTACGAGCTCTTCGCCGAGCCAGCGCCATCCAGCGGAGCGGAAGCAGGAGTGCAAGCAGGAGGCCGCCTCGGTCCTCGTCTCCCTCGCCACCGCGTGGCACCGTGAGGCGATCGGCACCGACTCCCAGCCCGGTACCAACGACCGCGACACGATGCAGCTGGCCGCGCCAGCTCTACCGGATGGTGCTCGAGAAGTTCCCCGACATGGAGGACCTGGAGTTCCCGCACATCGACCGGCGTGACTGGCCGACCGAGTACAAGATCTCGTACTACTACGCGGAGCTGCTCTGGAAGATGGAGGACTGGGGCCAATGCGGCCCGGCCTTCGACAGCGTCGTGGAGCTCAACCCACAAGGCGAGTACACGGCCGGACGCCGCGTACGCCGCGGTGCTCTGTTACAACAACCTGTACCAGCAGCAGTACCAGAGCCACGAGCGACAAGTACGCAGCGACGAAGAGCGACAAGGCAATCGACGCAGACGTCGCAGACGAGGCCAAGCAGCAGGAGGAAGAGCAGACCGACGACCTCGCGCCGCGTGATTTCACGCAGCTCGAGCAGCGGCATGCTCGGCGCCTTCCAGCGCTACGTCTGCTTCATCCCGGACAGCGAGGACCTGCCGACCATCAAGTACCGGCGGGCCCGCATCTACTACGAGTCCAACCACTACGAGGAGGCGGCGCTCCTCTTCAAGGACATCGCCTAGAACCACCGGGACAGCGAGCTCGCGGTCTACGCGGCGAACCTCTACCTCGACTCGCTCAACGTGCTGGGCACGCAGATCGAGCCGAACAACGTCGCCGTGCATTCAGCGAGATCGGCGACTCGATCGATCCGCTCTGCGGGCTTCTACTGCGACGACGCAGGAGAACGTCGACGAGCACCCGGAGCTCTGCGAAGTCCTCGAGCGCTTGCGCTGCGACGTCATGCGTAAGGAGGCAGAGGCGCTCCAGCAGAACGAGCAGTGGCGCGGCGCCGCGGCGATGTACGTGCGGATCTTCCGCCGCTTCGCCCGGCAGCCCGAGGCCTGCGCGGGCAGCACCGACGAGGGCAACGCCGGTATGGACGAGGTCCTCTACAACGCGGCGATCAACTTCGAAGCGGCGCGTCTTCTCGGCCGCGCCATCCGCGTCCGAACGGTGCTCATCGAGCAGTTCCCGGAGTGCGAGCTCGCGAAGCGCGCGCTCTTCCTGATCGGCGCGAACTACCACGCGCTCGCGATCTACGGACAGGCGGCGGACTACTACGAGCAGTTCGCCAGACGCTTCCCCGGCGAGGATGGCAGCGACTGCACGGACGAGGACCGCGAAGCGAGGACCTGCGCCGTCGCCAACGAGGCGTTGCAGAACGCAGTGTTCTTCCGGCTGGGTCTCGGCGAAGAGGAGAAGGCGATCGAAGACGCCCGCCTCTTCGAGCGCAACTACAGACGCCGGCTCCCGCGAGAGACCTCCCAGGTCATCTTCTCGCTCGGCTCGATCTACCAGCGCCAGCAGAACTGGTCCAAGGTCTTCGACCATTACCGCGGGTTCCTGCGCAGCTACAGCCGCCAGGCGCTTCCGCATCAGGTCATCCAGGCCAACGTCGAGATCGGCAACGCCCACTGGGCGACGGACGATCAAGACCGGGCGCGCGGCTTCTTCGAGGCGGCGCTGCGGGCCTGACAGCGGCGGTGCGGTCGAGGCGATTCAGCGGCTCGACGACGTCAGCGACGACGAGAAGCGCCCTGGGTGGTCGAGGCGAAGGACGCTGCGTCCGAGGCGCTCTTCTACCTCGCCGAGTACAAGTACGCGGAGTTCCGAGCGCATCCGCTTCCCGCAGCTTCGCGGCGGAGCACCATGGAGCGCGTCAACAGCTGGGCGCAGGACGACTTCATGCCGTGGGTCAACAAGAAACGTGAAGCGCTCCTCGCGCGCCCAGGCGGAGTACAACAACATCGCCGAGCTCGAGATCCCGCGATTGGGAGATCGCCGCGGCCGCCCGCATCGGCGAGATGTGGCGGAGCTTCGTGGACGAGTTCCGTGACGCGCCGATCCCCGACGAGATCGAGAAGGACCCGAGCTCTTCGACATCTACGTCGACGCCCTCGACGAACAGTCCCAGCCGTTCCAGCAGCAGGCCATCGACAAGTTCGAGTTCTGCCTGATCACGGCGACGCGCGTTCGGTGGTTCAACGAGTTCTCTCAGACCTGCGAGCACGAGCTCAACGGGCTCAACCCGCAGGAGTATCCCCTCGCGGCCGAGCTCCGTGGCTCGGCGCGCTACGTCAACAGCCACGCTGGCGACCCGCGCCCCGTCCTCGAGCTCGGCAGCCCCGACGAAGACGAGGACGCTAGCAACGAAGTCGAAGGTGGGGAGGGCACGTGATGGAGACCATGATGAAACACGGGATCCTCTTTGCGGCGTTCGCGCTGGCGGCTTCGGCTTGCGGTGGAGGTTCTTCCACCACCGCGGCGACCGACGAGCACGGAAACACCATCACCACCGCCGGCGGCACCGCCGTGACGGAGGAGGCCCACAATCGCTGGGTTTCCGCCCTCGAGCGCTTTCAGCAGGTGGACGGTCAGCATGGGTGGAATGGAGAGACCTGCTCGGGTGTAGACAGTGCGTTCGAGAGCGCGAACGACGCCCAGGGCGGCAATTTCACCGAGGCGATCTACATGCGCGGCGTCATCGCTCAACGCTGCAACGACGACGACACGGCGCGTGGCTACTACGAGCGCGCCCTCGAAACGAACTCCGAATTCTGCAAGGCGCGCTCCGCGATCGGAACGTTCCAGCTTGCAGCGGGGCAGACCCAGCAGGCGGAGCAGACCTTCCGCCAGGCGCTCCGAGACGACACGCGATGTACCGAAGCCTACGTCAACCTGGCGATGATCCAGCGCAATCGCGGCGGCAACGACGTCCGCGAAGCGCTGAACAACCTCCGCCGTGCGCTCGCCATCGACGCCAACTATCTGCCGGCGTTCAACCAGATGGCGCTGCTCTACCTCGACCTGGCCGAGGACGCGGACAACCAGCAGATGCTCGATCTGGCCGGCGTCGTCTGCCGCCAGGCGCAGCTCCTCGATCGCGACTACGCCCCCATCTACAACACGTGGGGCCTGGTCAACGTCCGCCAGGACAACATCATCGAGGCGCTGCAGCTCTTCCAGCGCGCGACCAATCTCGACAACAACATGTTCGAGGCACACATGAACTTCGGCGAGATCACCATCTCGTTCCGCGGTTACGAGGACGCCAAGAACGCGTTCGCGCGCGCGGTGGAGCTTCAGCCGAACAACTACGACGCGCACATCGGGCTCGGCGCCGCGCTTCGCGGGCTGCGTCAGATGGATCGCGCCAAGGCCGAGTACGAGCGGGCGATCGAGATCGACGCCGCGCGCCCCGAGGCATACTTCAACCTCGGCCTGCTCTATCAGGACTACATGGACGGCACGGTGGAGCAGCTGGGCCGCGCCAAGCAGTACTACGAGCAGTTCATGAGCAAGGCGGGCTCGAACGAGCAGTTCGCCGAAGCGGTGGAGGCGGTGCGCCGCCGCTGCCGCGTCCAGCAGAGCAGCGGGCGGGGACGCCGTCGTCGCCGCTCCACGGACTGCCGCCCGGGCCGGATCCAGAACATCGAGACCGCGGTCGAAGCCATGCGCGAGGTCGCGGCGATGGAGGCCCGATCCCGGCAGCAGCAGCAAAACGCCGAGTGACCATCCGCCTTTTCATGGGTTTGGGAACTTCCGCAAAAAGCCGTTGTCGAAGAGAGTGGAAGGCGGACTCTCGCGGGGTCCGTTGACCCCAGTCAATCCCAACGGTTAGACTTACGCGCGGCCGATTTGTGGCTGGCTGGAGGATTCGATGAGGAAGATGTTGTTTGCGATGATTCTCGGAGCTTCAGTGATGTTCGCCCTCCCTGTGTTCGCGCAGGAAGGCGGAGAAGCTGGAGGCGGTGGTGGTGGTGACACCACGACCTACGACTTCGAGGACGATCTGGTCACGGGTGATCTCGTGCGTCCCGACGGTGAGATGCTCAACGTCAGGCGCCGGGGAAGCCGTGCTTCTCTGATTCGGATCCGAGAGCATTTCATTCCAGAAATGCTCAAGTCGGTCGAAGACCTGTAAGCTCCCGCGAGTATCGTTTAGGACCGAGTGGAAACCGCGACCTCCGGGTCGCGGGGTGGAGGTAGATGGTGTCGCAGGGCAACGCGAAGGTCCCGATGACCTTCAATATCTACAAGGGGGAGGAGCTCCTTCGCACGGAGACCCTCGCTCAGGACATCATCAAGGTGGGGAAGCTTCCTTCCAGCCACCTGCGCATCGACGACGACAACGTGTCGCGGATGCATGCCGTGATCGAGGTCACCGGCCCGGACGAGATCTTCATCATCGATCTCGGCTCGGCCTCGGGGACCATCGTCAACGGCAAGAAGGTCAACAAGTGCAAGCTGGAAAGCGGTGACGAGATCCAGCTCGGCGACACGCGGGTCGCCGTCGAGATCGCGGCGGCCGAAGCCGGTGAGGAAGCGACCCAGGTCGCGGCTCCGCCGGCGGGCGTCTCGGAGCCCCCCGCGCCGCCGGCTCCCGCGCCGGCGTCCGCACGCCCGGCGCCCCCCGCAGCGCCTCCGACGCCTGCGGCGGCGCCCCCGGTGCCCGCGGCACCTGCGGCGATCGCGAATCCCTTCGCGGCGCCCGCGGGCGGCGTGCCCAACCCGTTCGCGCCGCCGGTGGCGGCGCCAGGCGAGGGCGATGGGGCGGAGGTCAGTGGCGATGCCCAGTACGGGATCGTCGCTAGCGGCCCGCCCGTCCGACCCGACGAGGTCGAGACCGGTGCTGCGGCGGTCGAAGTGGTCGTCATGTGGGGTGACACCAGCGTCCTGCACGTCGAGGACCTGTCGCCGCCGCGCTCCTTCTACGTCGGCGATGCGCTGAACGATAAGGGACAGCTGTCCGGCGTTCAGTATCTCGTCGGCGCCGAGGTTCTCGGAACGGATCGCCTCCCGGTGGTCGTCGAGGCCGGCGGTGGTGTCGCGGTCGTCATCCCCGATGGCGCGACCGGTGACGTCACGGTCGGCGAGCAGACGATGTCTCTCGCGGACCTCGCATCGAGCGGCAAGACCCAGGCGTGCAGCGAGCTCGCAGGCGCCCAGCAGTACCCGCTCCCGGCGGGTGCGACGGCAAAGGTCCAGTACAAGGGCTTCACCTTCATCGTGAAGCAGGTCGCGGCCGGCAAGCGCGTCGGCGGAGGCCTGGCGGTCGACTGGACGCCGCTCATCTACATCGGTGGCTCGCTCGCGTTCTTCGCGTCGATCCTCATCATGTTCTACTTCCTGCCGCCCTCGAGCGCAGGCCTGAGCCTCGAGCTCCTGTCAGCGCCGACTCACGACTGGTCCAGTACCTGATGGAGCCGCCCGAGACGCAGGAAGAAGAGACCCCCGAATGGCTCCAGGACCAGAACATGGACGACCAGGAGGGCGGCAAGGGCAAGCGCCACAAGGGCGAAGAAGGCCAGATGGGTAAGAAGGAGTCCAAGAAGACCACGAACCGCTACGGTATCGAGGGTCCTCAGGACAACGAAGACCCGCACATGGCCCGCGAAGAGGCCCGCGAGCAGGCGCGTACCGCCGGTATTCTCGGTGTCCTTCAGCAGACGACCGGTGCGTGGAACTCGCCGACGTCGCCCTTCGGTCGCGACACGGCGCTCGGCAGCGACCCGATGAGCGCGCTCGGTGCGCTGATGGGTGACCAGATCGGTGAGAACTTCGGCTTCGGCGGTCTGGGTCTGCGCGGCACGGGTCGCGGTGGCGGTGGTACCGGCGAAGGCACCATCGGTCTCGGCAACCTCGGGACCATCGGTCACGGCGGTGGTGGCGGCACCGGCTCCGGTTACGGCCGCGGCGCGGGTGGCTTCGGTGGCCGCACGGCGCGCGTCCCGCGCATCCGCTCGGGTGCGGCCGACGTCCGCGGCTCGCTGTCGAAGGAAGTCATTCGGCGCGTCATTCGGCGCCACATCAACGAGGTCCGGTTCTGCTACGAGCAGGAGCTCAACCAGCGTCCCGACCTCGAGGGTCGTGTGACTGTCTCCTTCATCATCTCGCCCACCGGCGCCGTGCAGACGCTCGGCGGTGGCGAACAGCACCATGGGCAACGCCCGCGTCGAGAGCTGCATCGCACAGGCGGTCCGGCGGTGGTCGTTCCCGGCACCGGAAGGCGGCGGTATCGTCGTCGTCAACTATCCCTTCATGCTCACTGCATCGGGTGGGTGAACGGGTAGGGCGCTTCGGCGCCGTGTGATGCGAACGGGTCGCTGGCTTTGGCTAGCGGCCCGTCTTGCGTTTTGGGGTCGTCGCGTCTGGTGGTGGTGGTGGAAGTCGTGCTGGGATGACAGCGGGGCTGGTAGTCCCGATACGGATCAGCCGTGAGTGAGGAGTGCACTCGTGCGGCGTGGTGGGTGGGGGCATGAGATGGGGATGACGGTCTCGACAGCGGGCGCGGCTGCTCCGCGCTAATTTCCGGAAGAGCGGGATCGTGACGCAGCGACGGCCGCGCGGCTCTGAGCGGACCGTGTGGCGTGGGTGCGTTCGCGTCTCCGCAGCCGCGCCCTACTCGGAACGGAAGACGGCCCGTCAGGAGATCGAGGTCTACCTCGAGATCGAGCCGCGCGACGAGGACTGACGGGCCAATCACGAGCACCACGACTGGGCGTGTTAGATCTGGTCCCGTGATTCGCACGTTCGCGCTCGTCGTGCTCTCGTTCGTCGCGGCTTGTGGTGACGACGGCGGCTCGGGGGATGCGTTGCCCGATGCGAGCGGCGATGGGGGGATGCTCGCGGTCGCGCCGCCGGAGGCGCCGGCGCTTCCGAGCCTCGCTTGTCCGCCCGGCTGGCTGGAGACGCCCCTCGGCGAGGTGAGTTACTGCGAGCCTTTTCCGATGGGCGCGCGTGGGTGCGAGATCGGTCAGGCGCAGATGCCGGGGGATGAGGGGTGTGTGCCGGTGGGCACGTCGTGTCCGGCGGATGGGTGGCCCGCCGATCTACCCACGAGCGACGTGTTGTACGTCGACGTCGCGGCGGCTGCGGGTGGGGATGGATCGCGCGCATCACCTTTCGCCGCGATCGGCGATGCACTGGATGTCGCCGCGGCCGGCACCACCATCGCGCTTCACACCGGCACCTACGACGAGCTGTTGCGGTTGCCTTCGGGGGTGACGCTGCGGGGCGCCTGCCCCCGCGCCACCGTGGTCGGCGAGCACAGCCCGACGCTCTCGAGCCTCGGACGGATCGATACCTCCGGCAACGACGTGCACGTCGAAAACCTCCGGGTGAGCGGCAGTCGGCCGGGGCTCTGGGTTCGCGCCGGCGGCTCGATGATCGCAGAGGGGGTGGTGGTGGATGACGCGCGGATCGTCGGCGTGGTGGTGCAGGGGAGCCTCGAGGCCGACGACCTCGTCGTGCGCGCCACGCGCGCCGACGTCGACGGCAGCCTCGGGCATGGCATCAACGTCGAGAACGGCGGTGCGCTCACCCTTCGTCGCGGTCTGATCATTGAGGACCACAGCATCGGCATCTTCGCCGGCGGGGCGGGAACCACGGTCGACCTCGCCGATGTCGCCATCCGCGCCATCCAGCCGTCCGGCGACGACACGCAGGGGATCGGGATGCTGGTGGGAGGCGGCGCGCAGGTGATGGGCGCGCGGGTGGTGATCGAAGGGAGCCGGTCGGTGGGGGTGAACGCGGGCCACGCGGACACCACGCTCTCGCTCGAAGACTTCGTCGTGCGGGGAACGAGCGCCCAGCTCAGCGATGGGAGCGGCGGGCACGGCGTGTTCGTGGCGGAAGGCGCGACGGCCACGCTGCGGCGCGGCTTCGTCGCTGGCAATCAGCACGCAGGGCTCTCCGCGTACCTGTCCGGATCCTCGGTCACGGCCGACGATCTGATCCTGGTCGACACGCGCCCGCGCGATTCCGATGGCGGCGGGGGCGCCGGCGCCTTCGCGACGATGGGCGGCGAGCTCGTGCTCCGGCGGGCATGGCTCTCGGGCAACCACAGCGCGGGCGTCGGCGGCTTCGACGGCGCCCGCCTCGACCTCGCGGACGTGGTCATCAGCGACACCCACGCTCAGACCGGCGACGGAGTGGGGGGCGCCGGGGTGCTGGCCGATCTGGGGACCGATCTGACGCTTCGCCGGGGGCGCCTCGAGCGCAACGAGATGGACGGGATCTTCCTCGGCGAGGCGGCGGTCGGGACCCTGGAAGACATACGGGTGGTGGACACCCGCGGTCAGCCCGCCGACGGACTCTTCGGGCGGGGCATCGAAGCGATACAGGGGGCGACCGTGACCCTGGCACGGGGGGAGCTCGAAGAGAATCGCGGAGCCGGGCTCATCGCTTTCGACGAAGGGACCCGGATCGACGTGACGGATCTCCGCGTCGCCCGGACCTCGCCCTTCGACTGCGCGGCCACGGGCTGTCCTGGCGCGGGCTTCGGGATCGCCACCCGCGCCGCCCGTATCTCGGTCGGGCGCTTCATCCTTGAGGACGATGCCCTGGCGGGGGTCCAGGTCGCCCGCGGGGGCGTCGTGACGCTCAGCGACGGCGCGATCACCGGCCACCCGATCGGGATCAACGTCCAGGACGCCCCCTTCGAAGAGGGGGCGGTCCTGGACGCCGTGAGCCTCGAGGGCAACGACCGGAACATCGACGCCCAGAGCCTGCCTCTGCCAGAGCCGGCGACGCCGCCAGCGCCTTGATTTTCTCGGGTCGGGCAGGGGGCCGGCACGGGCATGGGCACGGGCGCGGGCACGGGTGAAACCTCCCGCAATCCCGAAAAGTTCACGGTTTACGAACCGTGGCGAACCTCGGTACTATCCGGGCTCGAAATTGAGCAGTACCAACGAGTTAGGGAGAGCCTGATGAAGCGACTCCATGCACTCCTCGCCGGGGTGCTCGTGTTCCTCTTCTGCGTGGGAGGGGACTGCTCGCGCGCCCGCGTCGAGTCCATGAACCACATGAACGACGGCGTTCAGTACGCGCAGCAGAAACAGTACATCAAAGCCGTCGAAGAGTTCGAGCGTGCCACCGCCATCGATGGGACCAACGACCAGGCGTATTACAACCTGGCCATGGTCCACATGGAGATGGACGCGATGGAGCGTGCGAAGGACGACCTCCAGCGCGCCATCACCATCAATGGAGAGGTGGCGGGCTACCACGAGAAGCTCGGCACCGTCCTGATGGAGCTGGAGCAGTGGGAGGAGGCCAAGACCGCCTTCGAAGCAGCCATCGCCGCGGACGAGAACCTCTTCAAGGCGTACTACAAGCTCGCGCAGTGCTACGAGCGGCTGGACGACCAGCAGAACGCCCTGACGCAGTACACCAACGCCATCGAGCACGGGCCCCGCTTCCTCGAGGCCTACTCGCAGCTCGGCCGGCTCTACGCCGACCTGGGCTATCTCGACGAGGCGGTGACCGTGCTCCAGAGCGCCTTGCAGGTGGCGCAGCCGGGCTCCCTCGAGGAGGCATCGGTGCATCACCTCCTCGGCACGGTCTATCAGCAGCAGCGCAACTTCGACGGTGCGGTCAACGAGTTCCGTGCGGCGCTCGAGATCGAGCCAGGCAATCGTGACGCACTCTTCTCCCTCGGCTGGACCTACTCGCTCCAGAACGAGCGCGAAGAGGCGCGCCGCTACCTCAAGAAGTTCGTCGACGTCGCCGGGCAGGATGCGCCGCCTCACTACCTGAAGGCCGCGCAGGATCGTCTGGGCGAGCTGAGCGAGAACTGAAACGCGGGAGCGCGCCGCTCAGGCGCGCCGATCCCGGCACACGAAGTTTCACCACGCGGGCAAACAGAACCAAGAGAGCGGGACGCAACCTATGGATTGGCGACAGCGTTTGGACGAGCTGAAGAAGCTCGGGAGCTTCCGAGCGGTTGATGAGCTCCTCACCCAGGCGGTGAGCGGGGCGGAGTCGGATCAGGAGCGCGTGGAGGCCCTGGTGGCCCACGCGGAGCTCCTGGAAGACACCTTCCTGCGCAAGGTCGAAGCGGCGAACCTCTTCACCCAGGCGGTCGATCTCGATCCGACCCGCACCGACGCGCTCAGGCGGGCTCGTTTCATCCACCGCTCTCTCGGCATGCTGCAGCAGGTGGCGGGGTCTCTCGAGCGCGAGCTCGGGGTCACCGACGAGGCCGTCCTGGCCGCGGACATGCTCAACGAGCTCGGCGACGTCATGCAAGAGCTCGGCGAGTACGACCGCGCCAAGGCGTCCTATGCGAACGCGCTGAATCTGCAGCCCGGCAACGCTGCGGCGCAGGGCTCGATGGACGACATCGACTCGAGCGAGAGCGATGCGCAGGAGCGCATGATGCTGCTCGCGCAGGAAGGCGCGAGCGGCACTGGCTTCGCCGCGATGAGCCAGCTCGTACGCGCGGCGCGCATCGCCAAGCGTCTCGGCGATGCGGGCCAGCGCGCGTTCCTCGAGGCCGCGCTCCGCGCGGTGCCGACGGCCGTCGAGGCCAATGCCATGATGGATTCGTGGTTCGCCTCGCAGGGCGACTTCGAAGGCCTCAAGGATTTTCATCATCGCTTCCTCGACACGATCGAGGATGCGCGTGAGCGCGGGCGTTGGGCGACTGACGCCGCCGCGCGCTGGCTCAACCGCTTCCAGGATTCCGACGTCGCGGCGTCGCTCCTTCAGGTCGCGGCCGAGTCGGATCCCTCGACCGTCGCGCCTCACGTCGCGCTCGGCGTGTACTGGGAGCAGCTCGACGACGCCGAGGAAGCGCTGAATCGGCTGGACACGGCGCTCGAGCTGGCCAACGGCGTGGCCGAGGCGGCGGAGCTCTGGCTCCTCGCGGAGGCGACGGAGCTCGCCTGGCGCAAGCTCTCCGACGTACAGCGGGCGTCGCGCTACGCGATGCTGCTCAAGCAGAAGGCACCCGAGCATCCCGGCGTCGAGCAGTTCCTTTCGGAGCTCGAGGGCGGGGCGGAGGACGAGCCGCAGCTCGAGGTCGTGGAAGAAGAGAGCGACGAGCCGCAGCTCGAGGTCGTCGAAGAAGAGAGCGACGAGCCGCAGCTCGAGGTCGTGGAAGAAGAGAGCGACGAGCCGCAGCTCGAGGTCGTCGAAGAAGAGCCGGAGCCCTCGGCCGCGGTGATGGAGGACGCGCCGCCCGCGCCCATCGACATCGGCCCGAGCCGCGATCTCACCGACGAAGAGCAGGCGGAGATCGCCGAGCTCGACGCGAAGCTCGAAGAGTACGAGGGCAAAAAGCGTTGGTCCGACTACATCCGCACCCTCGTCAAGAAGGCGGAGATCGTCGTCGACCCGGCGCAGAAGGTGGAGCTCTACACCGAGGCCGGCACGCATGTACATCGACCGCTCCTCCAACCAGGCCGAGGCGATCAAGTGCTTCGAAGTCGGTGATGGAGCACGACCCGCGCAACATCGAGGCGATCGACCCGCCTCAAGGAGATGTACGAGAAGCGGCGCGATTGGGAGAGCCTCATCAACGTGATGACAGCGCGGAGACCGACGCTCCTCGACGAGGACGATCGGCCGCTTGCGCTACGTGGAGATGGCGCAGCTGGCGACCGCAGCGCCTGCGCAAGCCCGAGATCTGCATCGACCTCTGGCAGATGGTGCTCGAGGCAGGATCCGGAGAACCCGGAGCGCCATCGAGTCGCTCGCGCAGCTCTACGAGCGCGCGCGCGACTGGGAGCCGCTGGCGAAGGTGCTCGAGAAGCACGTCGACCAGATGACGACGAAAAGGAGCTCAAGCAAGCCGCTCCAGAAGCTCGGGATGATCTACGCCGACAAGGTCGGCGACGACGCCGGCGCGGTGCGCGCCTTCCAGCGCCTGCTCGACCATCGACCCCAACGACCGGCGCGCTCAGGAGCAGCTCAAGCGCCGCTACGTCTCCCTCAAGGCCTGGGACGAGCTCGAGGATTTCTACGCGGCCACCGAGAAGTGGGACGAGCTGATCCGCACCCTCGAGCGCGAGGCCGAGGGCAAGGACCGACCGAGACCGAGGAGCAGATCGCGCTGCTCTTCCGTGCCGCGCGTCTCGTGGGAGACAAGAAGGACCGGCCGGAGCGCGCCGCGCGCGCCTACGAGAAGATCCTCGACACCGACCCGCACGAACCTGAGGCCGCCGAAGCGCTCTCGCCGATCTACGAGGAGGCCGACGACGCCAAGAAGCTGGTCGCGGTCTACGAGGTTCGGCTCGAGCACACGCAGGATCCGCGCGAGCGAGATCCAGCTCCTCCGCGAGACCGGCCTCCTCTACGAAGAGAAGCTTCGCAAGCCCGACGACCGCCTTCGAGCGCTTCCTCGCGGCGTTCGAGGTGGACCCGACGCAGGAGATCGTGCGCGAGGACGTCGAGCGTCTCGCGCCGAGCGTCGACGAGCGGCTGGGACCGCGTGATCCAGGCGTACCGCGAGGCGATCGAGGCGGCGACCGACGAGGACGTGCAGATCGAGCTCCGGCATGAGCCTCGGGCCGCCGCTGACCGCAGTCGAGCAGATCGAAGACGCGATCGAGCAGTATCCGCGCCGTCTACGAAGCGCAGCCGCGATCACCATGGGGCGATCGCGGCGCTCGGCGAGCTCTACCGTCGAGACCGAGAAGTACCGCGAGCTGCTCGAGATCTACGAGCGCCGCATGGAGCTCGAGGACCGACCCCGAGACGCGCCGCCAGCTCGCCTACGGCCGGGCGTCGCTCTGGGAGAACGAGCTCGCGCGATCCCGACCGAGCGCCATCGACGCCTACCAGCGCGATCCTCGCGGAGTGGGGCGACGACGAGGCGGACGCCTACGCCGCCCTCGACCGCCTCTACGAGCAGCAGGGCCGCTGGCAGGACTTCGCCGAGACCCTTCGAGCGTCGCATCGACCTCGGCCCCGAGGCACACGAGGAGCTCGCCGCGCTCAAGTTCCGCTTGGCGCGCGCGCTCGAGCAGCACCTCGAGGACAAGATCGCAGGCGGTCGACCTCTACCGCGAGGTCCTCATCTCTTCCCGGAGCACGACGGCGCCCGCGCGCCCTCGAGACGCCTGATGCAGGACGAGGACGTCGGCGCGCTCGGCGGCCGACGATCCTCGAGCCGATCTACGAGGATCGCCAGGGACTGGACGGCCCTCATCCGCGCCCTCGACGGTCCTTCACGATCGCACCGACGATCCCGAGCGCAAGCTCGAGCTCTCGAACAAGGTCGGCGCGGTCTACAGCGAGCGCGTGGGCGACGCCGAGGCGGCGCTTCGACGCCTTCTGCAAGCTCCTTCCGCGACTCGCCCGACAGCGAGGACACGCTGGCGCGCCTCGAGGTGCTCGCCGTCGAGCAGGAGAAGTTCCCGCGATCTGGTTCAGCTCCTCGACGACCTCGCCGCCGAGCAGGCACGACCCGATCCTCGCCCGAAGCCTCTGGCTGAAGGCGGCGCAGATCTACGACACCCAGCTCGAGAACGTGGACGGCGCCGTCGGCGCGTACACGCAAGATCCTCGAGAAGGATCAACGCGCGACCTCGCAGGTCCTCGAGTCACTCGAGGAGCTCTATCGGCGCACCGAGCGCTGGCGTGACCTCCTCGAGGTGCTGCGCCGGCGCGGCGAGCTCGCCGAGACGCCGGAGGAGCAGGAGCTGCTCTTCGCGCAGATCGCTTTCATCTACGACGAGATGCTCGACGAGCCCGAGTCGGCGATCTCCATCAACAAGGAGATCCTCGAGATCGATCCGGCGAGCCAGCGTGCGCTCTCCGCGCTCGACAGCCTCTTCGCGCGGCAGGAGATGTGGACCGACCTCGCGGACAACGTCGACCGGCAGCTCACGCTCACCGACGATCCGGAGCAGCAGATCACCCTGATGCTCCGTCTGGCCGAGCTCCGCGAGACGCGGATGGACGCCGTCGAATCGGCCATCGAGGGATACCGCGAGGTCCTCGACCGCGACCCGCAGAACGAGCAGGCCATCGGTGCGCTCGAGCGCCTGATCCAGGCCGAAGCGCATCAGCAGCTCATCGCGGAGATCCTCGAGCCGATCTATCGCGATTCGAGCCAGTACCAGAAGCTCATCTCGGTTCACGAGATCCAGGCGCACCACGCGAGCTCGCCGGATCGCCGGGTCGAGCTGCTGCACCGCATCGCCGAGCTCTACGAGCTCGCGCTCGATGATCTCGAGCAGCGCCTTCAACACCTACGCGCGCGCCCTCGCCGAGGATCCGGCGAACGAGTCGACGCAGGACAACCTCGCGCGCATCGCTTCGGTGGGCGCGACCTACGAGCCGCTGGCGCAGGTCTACGAGCAGCAGGTCGGCAGCGTCGAGGATCCGATCCTCGCGGCTCAGCTCCACGTGAAGGCCGCCATGGTCCGCGAGGAGCAGCTCGGCGATCACGAAGGCGCGATCGGTCATTACCAGCGCGTCCTCGAGCTCGACGAGCTCCACATCGACGCGGCCTCCGCCCTCGAGCGCCTCTATCAGCTCTCCGAGCGTTACGAGGATCTCGCGCAGATCTGCATCCGCAAGGCGCAGATGCTCGACCTCGCCAGAGGAGCAGAAGGAGTATCTCTTCCGCGCCGCCAGCATCTACGAGGATCTCCTCGAGCGCCCGACCGACGCGATCGCAGGTCTACGACCAGATCCTCGAGGTCGACCCCGAGGACATGCGGGCCCTGGCCAAGCTCGTCGAGCTCTACCTCCGTCTGGAGAAGTGGGAGGAGCTGCTCGGCGTCTACGCGCGCAAGGCCGACATCGTCATCGATCCCGACGAGAAGAAGCGCATCTACGTCGAGATGGGTGCGGTCTACGAGCGCGAGGTAGAGGACGTCGAAAAGGCGATCGACACCTACCAGCGCATCCTCGAGATCGACCCGGACGACATGACGGCGCTCGGTCGCCTCGACGCCCTCTACCAGGCGTCCGAGAACTGGCAGGAGCTGCTCAGCGTCCTCGAGCGCGAGGCGGATCTCGCGCACGATCCGAACGAGGTCATCAGCTACCGCTACCGCATCGCCGATCTGTGGCACCACCGTCTCGACGACGCGGTGCGCGCCGTGGACATCTATCGCGACATCCTCGAGGTCGTCCCGGAGCACGAGCCGACGCTTCAAGCGCTCGAGTCGATGGTCTCGGCGGGTCTCGAGCCCATCGGCCGCGGCCGGGGTCCTCGAGCCCGTGTATCGCCAGCTGCGGCGAGTGGGCCAAGCTGATCGCGGTCCACGAGGTGCAGATCGCAGCACGACGAGGATCCGATCCGTCAGGTCGAGCTCCTCCATCAGGTGGCGCAGCTCTACGAGTTCCAGCTCGAGCAGGGGACCGAGGCGTTCGACGCGTACGCCCGGGCGCTGCCCCTCGACAACGAGAACGAGGAGACGCTGACCAGCCTCGAGCGACTCGCCGAAAACCTCGGCCAGTGGCCCGCGGTCACCGCGCTCTACGACCGGAGATCGAGAAGCTCCGCGAGGCGTACCCGGACCGCCTGGTCGACATGGCGCTCCGCACCGCGCATGATCTACGAGGTCCAGGTCGGCGACGTCGACAACGCCATCGGCCGCTACAGGATCGTGGTCGAGGCCGACGACACCCACATCCAGGCCATCGAGGCTCTCGACCGCTCTACGAGGCGACCGATCGCTGGTCGGAGCTCGCCGACATCCTGTCGAAGGAGATCGCGATCGCCGCGAGCCCCGACGACATCCTCAACTTCCAGTTCCGCCTGGGTCAGATCTATCAGACTCAGCTCGGCGACGTGGACCACGCCATCGAGCAGTACCGGGAGATCCTGGCGGCTGCGCCGGAGCACGGTCCCGCGCTGTCGAGCCTCGAGCTCCTCTTCGCTGACGGCGTTCGGCCGCTGGTGATCGGGGAGATCCTCGAGCCGCTTTATCGGATGGGTGAGGACTGGGGCAAGCTCCTCAACGTCCACGAGCTGCAGCTCAACTATCAGCCCGATCCGATCGAGCGTGTCTCGATGATGCAGCGGATCAGCGAGATCGCCGAGGAGCGCGCGAACGATCACGTCCGTGCCTTCGGCTGGATGCAGCGCGCGCTCCTCGAGGAGCCGGCCAACGACCACACCCAGGTCGAGGTCGAGCGCCTGGCTTCCATCCTCGACGGCTGGTCGCAGCTCGCCAACACCTACGCCGACGTCCTCGAAAACGGGGCGGAGAGCGAGACCCGGGTCTACATCGGCAAGCGTCTGGCCCGCGTCTTCATGGAGGAGCTCGGCGACGTGACCCGCGCCGAGGAGACATATCGCTTCATCCTCGGGATCAACGACCGGGACGAGGACACGCTCTCCCAGCTCGACGACATCTACAACACCAACGACGCGCACGAAGCGCTGGCGCACACGCTGAAGAAGCGTATCGCCGCCGCCGAAGTTCCGGACGACGAGATCCAGTTCAACTATCGGCTGGGTCAGCTCCTCGAGATCGACCTCGGGCGCACCGAGGAAGCGATTCAGGTCTACGACCACATCCTGAACGACCTCGAGAAGGAGCATCACGAGTCGATCCAGGCGCTGCAGCGCATCTACACCCATCGCGAGGACTGGCCGAACCTCTTCTCCACCTTCGAGAAGGAGCTCGACGTCGTCCTGGGCGACTCCGCGCAGTCCGACATCCTCGCGCAAATGGCGATGATCGCTCACGAAAAGCTCGGCGACGACGAGCGGGCGATCGATCTGTGGCGGCGTGTGCTCGACCTGCGCGGCGAGGACCCGGAGGCGCTCAACGCCCTCGGTGACATCTACGCCTCACAGGAGAACTGGCGCGACCTGGTGGACATCCTCGAGCGCGAGGTGTCGATCGCGGACGACGACTACTTCCGTGTCCAGGTGTACGCCGACCTCGGCCGCATCTGGTACGACAAGCTCGAGCGGGACCGCAACGCCCTCGACAGCTGGGAGCGAGTCCTCGACATCGATCCCACCAACACGACGGCGCTCTTCTCCATCGCGGAGATCCATCGCGCGGCCAACCAGCCGCACGAGCTGGTCGACACGCTCAACCGGGTGATCGAGGTCGGCGCGGCGACGCTGGACGACGCGACCATCGAGAACGTCTACATGCAGCTCGGCTTCCTGTACTCGACCGAGCTGCAGCAGCCGATGGACGCGGTGGACAGCTACAACCGCGCCCTCGACGTCAACCCGCGCGAACTTCGACGCGCTGGATGCTCTCGAGCACATCCACCGCACCGAGGCGATGTGGGAGGACTGCATCAACGTCATGGAGCGCCGTGTTCAGGTGCTGCAGGACCCGGAGCAGCAGATCGCACAGCTCCTCAGCGTCGCCCGGATGTGGGCGGAGGAGGTCGGCGACCCCGACTCGCGGCACCAGCGCCTACCAGCGCATCCTCGAGATCGAGCCGACCCACGAGCTACGCATTTTCGAAGCTCGAGGAGCTGCATCGCGAGGCGATGCGCTGGGAGGACCTCATCGAGATGTACCTCGGCCGCGTCGAGGTCAGCGAGGACGACGGAGCTGCGCGTCGAGCTGCTCCGCAAGATCGCGAACGTCTACGAGAAGCAGCTCGAGGATCACGAGCAGGCGTACGAGGCCCTCAAGCTGGCGTGGTCCGAGGACTTCGCCAACCGCGAGACCAGCGGCGAGCTCGAGCGCGTCACGGCGCGACCAACGATGTGGAACGACCTCTGACCTTCGCGAACGAGTCGCTGCAGGAGGTCGAGGACGCGCGGAGACGACAAGATCGCCATCTGCCTGCACTGCGCGAAGTGGTACGGCCAGGAGCTCGGTCACCCCGAGTACGCGATCCCGTACTACCAGCAGATCCTGCAGCTCGACCCGGCCAACGTCGCAGTCGATGCAGCAGCTCTCCGACCTGTACCGGCACGACCCAGCAGTGGCAGCTGCTCGCGCAGACCCTCGGGCCAGTTGGTCAACATGACCAACGACGGCAAGGTCAAGGCCGACACCTACGTCCAGATGGGCGACCTCTGCGACGAGCAGCTCGGGGTGCCCGATCAGGCGCCGAGCTACTATCAGAAGGCGCTCGACGAATACGACCAGCACGTGCCGGCGCTCGAAGCCCTCGAGCGCATCTACAAGAACGAAGGTCGCTGGCAGAACATGCTGGAGATCCTCAAGCGCAAGGCCGCGGCGCCTCGAGGACCCGAACAAGGTACAGCGGGCCAAGCTCCAGGTCGCCGAGTGCTACGAGGTGCGCCTGCAGGACGCCGACCGCGCCATCGAGGCCTATCGCGAGGTGCTCGCGGCCGACGAGATGAACATCGAGGGCCTCAAGGGCCTCGAGCGGCTCTACGCGCAGCAAGGAGATGTGGCACGACCTGCTCGCGGTCCTCGAGCGCGAGCTCGACATCGTCACCACCGAGAAGGAGCGCATCAACATCCTCACTCGCCTCGCTGGGATGCTGGGAGGAGGAGTTCATCAAGGCCGACAAGGCGGCCGAGCGACTCGAGCAGGTGCTCGACATCGATCCGGTGCACACCGGCGCGCTCACCGGTCTCGCGCGCCTCTATCGCGGCCTGCAGCGCTGGGACGACCTCATCCAGACCTACGAGCGTCACGTGTCGGCCACGCCGGACCGCGGCGAGAAGGCGCGCATCTATGCGGCGATGGGTGAGGTCTACGCCCACGAGCTTGGACGATCCGGATCGCGCGATCGACAGCTACCTGAGCGTCATCGACCTCAACGAGAACGACGTGCACGCGCTCGACGCGCTCACGCGGCTCTACGACAAGCGCGGCGATCACTCCGCGGCTCTCGAGATGATGGAGAAGACGGCTGCCATCTCGCAGGACCCGGCGCAGATCGTCGATCTCCGCTTCCGCATGGGCCGGATCCTCGACGAGGAGCTCGGCGACCGCGCTGGCGCCATCGAGAACTATCAGTCCGCCATCGACATCGAGCCCGGCCACCTGCCGTCTCTCGAAGCGATTCGGAAGATCCACATCGACTCCGGCGACTGGCTCGCGGCGTCGAAGACCCTGGAGCAGGAGTCGCAGTACCAGCAGAACCCGCGGATCGTGGCCCAACTCCTGGTCGAGCTCGGGCGCATCTACGACGAGCGTCTCGACGAGCACGGGCGCGCCATCGAGGTCTTCGAAGCCGCCCTGCAGCAGGACGCGGACAACGAGGACGCGGCGCTTCCGCTGGCCGACGAGTACCACCGCAACGAGCGCTGGGAGGACGCGTTCCCGCTCCTCGACGATGCTCGTGAAGCGCAGCGGCAAGCGCGAGCCGGACGAGCAGCACCGCCTGGCGTTCATGTTCGGTGAGGTCGCGACCAAGCTCGAGCAAGACCGATGACGCGATCGGCCGCCTTCAACAAGGCCTATCAGCTCGACAGCAGCACCTGCCCATCACTGTTGGGGCTGGCGGCGTCGTACTACCGCGCGGCGAACTGGGAGAAGGCGTTCAAGTTCTACCAGATGCTCCTCGTCCACCACCGGGACTCGCTCGGCTCGCGACGAGATCACCGACATCTTCTATCGACTCGGCGTCATCAAGCGCGAGCAGGGTGAGCGGCGCAAGGCGCTCAACATGTTCGACAAGGCGCTCGAGGAGGACCAGTACCACCGGCCGACCCTCGAGGCGGTGGTCGGGCTCTACGAGAATCAGAACGAGTGGGAGCAGGTCATCCACTTCAAGAAGCTGATTCTCGAGATCGCGGTCGACGACGAGGAGCGCTTCAAGTTGCTCGACGAGATCGGTGACCTCTGGAAGGAGAAGGTCAAGCAACCAGCAGAAGGCGATTCAGGCCTACTCCGACGCCTCGGACATCAAGCCCGATGACCACAAGATCCTCCACAAGCTGCTCATCGCCTACCAGGAGACGAAGCAGTGGGAGAACGCGATCGAGCATCATCCAGCGCATCAGCGACCTGGACGAGCCGCGACTCGGCCAAGTCGAAGTACGCCTACACCATCGCCGTCATCATTCGTGACGAGCTGAAGGATCCGGAAGGCGCCATCGACAAGTTCAACGAGGCGCTCGATCTCGACCACACGCAGCTGAAGGCCTTCGAGGCGATCAACAAGATCCTCACCCAGAAGAAGGACTGGAAGAACCTCGAGCGCGCCTACCGCAAGATGCTTCACCGCATCGTCGGCAAGGGGAACACCGAGCTCGAGTTCAGCCTCTGGCACACCCTGGGCATCATCTATCGCGACCGCATGAAGCAGTTCGAGTCGGCGGCCGAGGCGTTCCGGATGGCGAGCAATCTCCAGCCGGACAACCAGATGGAGCACCAGATCCTCGCGGAGCTCTTCTCGATCGATCCCGAACCGTCTCGACGACGCGATCGGCGAGCACCAGTGGCTGCTCAGGCAGGACCCGTACAAGGTCGATTCGTACCGCGCGCTCTACAAGCTGTACTTCGACGCGCGCGCTTACGACAAGGCGTGGTGCCTGGCGGCGACGCTCTCCTTCCTCAAGAAGGCGGACGCAGGAGCAGCAGCAGTTCTTCGAGCAGTACAAGCAGGGCGGGATGATCCGGCCGCAGACGCGCCTCGACGAGGAGCGCTGGCTCAAGGATCTCTTCCACCCCGACGAGGACCTCTACGTCTCGAAGATGATGGAGGCGCTGGCGCCGGCCGTTCACGGAGCCAAGGCGTCGAGCGACAAGGCCGCTGCACCTCGCGAAGAAGCACGAAGTGGATCCGGCCACGTCGACCGTGTCCTTCGCGCGCGCCTTCGGCTTCGTGTCGCAGGTGATGAACCTGCGCATCGTGCCGCGCCTGTTCCTGCGCCCCGACGCCCAGGGCGGGCTCATGCACGTGCCGGGTTCGAACCCGCCGGCGTCGGTGTGCGGTGCGTCGCTCCTGTCGGGCTTCACCCCGCAAGACCTCACCTTCGTCATCGCGCGTCACCTCGCGTACTACCGGACGCAGCACTTCATCCGCACGCTGATGAGCACCCACTCGGAGCTCCGCCTGGTGCTCCTCGCGGGCCTGCGCATCGCGGGTGTGGCGCCGGGCGATGCGCAGATCGATCAGATGGCGCAGCAGCTCACGGCGAAGCTCCAGCCCGCGCAGACGGAAGCGCTCCGCAGCATCGGCAAGCGTTTCGTCGAGGCCGGCGGCAGCACCGACATCAAGCGCTGGATGCAGACCGTCGAGCTCACCGGCTGTCGCGCCGGCTTCCTCCTCTGCAACGACCTCGAGACCTCGGCCCGGATGATCCAGTCCCTGCCGCCCGAAGGCCCCACCGACCTGCCGCCGAAGGAGAAGATCAAGGAGATCGTCCTGTTCAGCGTCTCGGAGGAGTATTTCAGGTTGCGAGAGGCCCTCGGCATCCAGATCAAGGTCTAGGAGGCGCGCAGGCACGCCGCTCGCCGGCTTTCCTCCTCGGGCCCTCCCTGCGGCGCACGGAAGTGCGCCTCGGTCGGGGCCTGCGGGGGCGCTCGGCGATCGACGCACCTGCACGCCTCCTACTGAGCTGGAAACGTAACGCGCCAGTCGGGCCCTGCGGGGGCGCTCGCCGCGTGTGACTTCGCGTGGCGCCACGTCATACTCGATGGGTGCGTGGTCGGGTCGTCGTGGGGCTCGTGTTGTGGTGCGTCGGGTGTGGCGGCGGGGCGGTGGAGTCTGCTCAGCCGAAGGTGAGCGAGCGGGCGCGGGTGTTCGAGTCGGCGGAGGTGCGGGTGCCTTGGCGCCGAGCGCGCCGCGCGCGGGAGCCGGTGCCGGACGAGCGCGGGCGCTGGGTGGGCGATTCGTGGCGGGACTACGACTGCGAAGAGCTCGGGTACTTCACGCACCTCGTCGACGCGGACGCCGGCGGTTCGCTGGCGGAAGAGGAAATGGGCAATCCACTCATGTCGTGCGCGGGGGAGGCGAACTACGACGCGTGCATCGTCCGCCGTGTGCGCGAGCGCGTGGACTGCGTGCGCCGCTGCGAGGACGCGGCGTGGGTGCTGGGCTCGCCACGAAGCGCGACGCCAGAGCGGGAGCGTCTCGCTCATCTCTTCGCGCGGCTGTGCGCGAGTCAGTGACGGACGTGCGTGGGGGATGCGCGGGTACAGGAGCAGAACGCGCTCGCGCGAGGGCCGGGTTGCGCCTGGAGGTGGTCGGAGACGCGGGGAGGTCGGGCGCGGGCGCTGACTGGCTTTGGCTGATGAGGGGGCGCGGATGCCGATGCGGCGGCGGAGGATGACGGGGGCGCGCATCGGTGGATGGAGGCGTGGGACGGAGGGCGTGGTTGAGGTGCGGTGGCGGATCGTGCCGCCCGGAGCGGCTCGGCGAGGGAGGACGTCTCGGGCCGCGGCGCCTGCGGCGCCTCTGTGGGCATGCGCCCACGCGCGCGCTGGGTGAGCCGCGAGATGGGTGAGGTGGGGAAGGAGCGACGCGACGAAGCTCGGTGAGCTCGCTCTGACTAGGGGGTTCTTACAGGCCACCTGGCTCACATGGCCTGTGACTCGATGTCGCTGTTTTCGTCGGCCGGACAAGCGTTTTCTGGTGGGAGGATCGGCGTGTCGGTGCGGGCCGCTCTCGGGGCCATCGCGCGATGCCTGCGAGAATCGGTGCGCCAGGGCGGGCCGCTCTCGGGGTCATCGCGCGTTGGGTGGGAGATCGGTGCGCCAGAGCGATCCACTCTCGGGGTCATCGGGCGATGCTGGCGAGATCGGTTCGTCCGAGGTCCCCGCGCGGGGAGTGATTCGAACCCGAGCACTTTCCCCGGGGAAAGTAGAGCCCGTGCATCGCTGACTTCGCGTCTCCTGACGCGCCCACCTGGCGTCCGCGACGGCTCTCGGGGCTGCGTTACTCGCTCTTTTCGAGGAGCTCGCCAAAACCTTTCGGCTTCAAGCCCACGAAGAGCTTCGCGCCGTCGTGCGACATGTCGACCAGCGCGCGCAGCTCGCGCAGGCGCAAGAGGGCAGGGTGCTCGGCCAGGGCCTTGGCCTCCTCGACGTCTGCCGCGAGCGCAGCGC
Organism: uncultured delta proteobacterium; assembly: GCA_963727445.1. GTDB lineage: Bacteria > Myxococcota_A > Polyangia > Polyangiales > B10-G4 > B10-G4. The sequence goes on along the minus strand of CAVSGI010000027.1, from coordinate 148,768 downwards.
GACGACGCTCGAGCTCGGCCTCGGCGGCGCGGCGGTCGTTGTCGAGCTGAAGCGACTGGCGCTCTTTCTGCGCCTCCAGCTGCAGGCGCGCGGTCTCGATCTCGGCCTGGGCCTTGAGCGACTGCGCCTCGATGTCCTTCTTCGCTTGGATCAGGCGCGCCTCGTTCTTACGCTCGGTCTCCAGGACCTGATTCATGATCGCGCGGAGGTTGCCGGGGAAGACCAGGTCCTTGACGTCGGCGCGCTTGATCTCGACGCCGTAGGCGCGCGCTTGTGCGCCCACCGACTCGCGGACGGCGTCCGAGATCTCGTTGCGGTCGCTCAGGATGGCGTCGAGGTTCCTCGACGCGAGGAAGCGGCGGGCCGCGAGCTGGACGTCCTCGTAGATGCGCGCCTCATACGCCTCGACCTCGTGGATCGCAGCCACGGGATCGACCACGCGGAAATACACGAGGAGCGAGACGCGGATCGCGACCTTGTCGCGCGTCAGGATCTCCTGGCCCTTGATGACGATCGAACGCTCGCGCAGATCGACGATCGTGACCTCGCGCTCGATCTTGTCGAAGAAGCCCCGCGCGAGCGCATGCTTGCCGGGGTCGAGGGTCTTGGTGAACACGCCGTCCTCGTAGAGCAGGCCGATGTGCGATTGGGGAATGACGATGGGATCTTTCACGATGCACCTCCCTCCTCGTTTCGAGGGAGTGAAGAGGGGCCCGTCCGTCGGGCCCGGAAAAGGGTGCGTCGAGCGTCTACGTATGAAGCGACGCGCAGTACGGAGGGAGGGGGATTCGCAGTCCTGATCTCTTTGGAAGAGACTCACGTGCCCGGTCCGCTACTGCTTCATGGATGCCGACGCGGGCCCATGGATGTGCACGGCCGCGGGCCCCGTCAAGGGCTGCGCCCTTCGGGCTACCTCTGGCCCGGTCGGGGCTGGTAGACTTCGGCCCGTGCGTATGTTCTGGCGAGCCTTCGCCGTAGCTTTCTGCCTCTTGCTTCTCCCGAGCCTGGCGTCGGCTCAGGAGGCCACCGACGCCGAGATCGCCGAGGCGCGCGCCCTCTTCATGGCGGGGCAAGCTGCGGTCGAGTCGGGTCGCTGGTCGGACGCGGTCGACAGCTTCTCGAGAGCGTATGAGCTCTCGGGGGTGGCCGCGGCGCTCTACAACCTGGGCTTCGCTCTCCGGGCCCTCGGCCGACACCGCGAGGCGCGCGACGCCTTCAACCGCCTCCTCGAAGATCATCCCCGCTTCGATCGGGAAAAGCGCCAGGAGGCGAGACGCTACCGAAACGAGTCCGCGGGCAGAGTGGTACGCCTCACCCTCGAGGGCCTCGAGCCGGGGAGTCGCTACGTGATCCGCTTCGACGGTCAACCGGTGGCCGACGACGGCGAGCGACCCCTGCTCATCGAAGGAGACCCTGGCGCGCACACCCTGACCGTGCGCGCCCCCGGCTTTTCGCCCTTCGTCTGGGATGGCGAGCTCGAAGACGGCGATCAGCGCGACGTCGACGTGGACATGCAGCCCGTGTCGGTCGGTGGCGGAACGGGTGCCGGGTCGGGAAGTGGGTCGGGCACGGGCGCGGGCACGGGCACGGGCACGGGTACGGGCACGGTGGACGAGGGGGGAGGCTTTCCCTGGTGGGGCTGGGTCCTCATCAGCGCCGCCCTGCTGATCGGTGGCGGTGTCGCGGCCTATCTCATCTACGAGGGCGCGCAGCTCCAACCGGACTATCCCGACCGGGCGTACTCGCTATGAGGAGGTATCCACTCCACCTCTCGCTCCTGCTCCTCGTCCTCGGGGGCGCCGGCTGCGCGCAGAACGCATCCCTCGAGATCACCCTGAACCTCCCGCAGGGGCCCTCCGATGGCAGCACCGTCTACGTCCTGACGCAGCCCCGGGCTGCCGCCGAGAATCCCTTCGCCGACGAGTGGCGCGGGGACGACCTGCCCGCGGTCGAGCTCGACCCGATGACGGACATCCAGGACCACATCAGCGTCCTTTCCACCGACGACACCACCGACCTGAACATCAAGGTCCGCTTCTGCGCCAACCCGAACTGCACCGACATCGCCGACGACATGGCTCCGGAGCGATGGTTCCAGCTCGAGCATCCCTTCTACATCGGCGCCCGCACCTTCTGGACGGCCGACATCACGGAGATCCCCACGATGCGAGACTCCTCGCCCACGATAGTGGGGATGTGCGCCATTCGGGGCTGCGTCGATGGGGATTCGAGCTCCTACTGCCGTACCGACGGCCGTCACCTTTGCGAGTGACGGTCCCTTACATGTGCGCCGGGGTGCGACACCCTGGTCGCCATACCTGACCAAGGACGGGCCGACCTGTTAGTCTAACGCTCGTGGACCCTGCAAAGAGGGACTCCCAGCCACGTTCGGTGGGCCGTTACGAGCTTCTATTTCGCATCGCGTCTGGGGGGATGGCGGAAGTTTACGCCGCGCGCGTACGTGGCGAGGCCGGCTTCCAGAAGCTCGTCGCCGTCAAGCGCATGCTTCCGCAGCTCGCCGACGACGACGAGTTCACCAACATGTTCTTGGATGAGGCTCGGGTCGCCGCGAACATCTCGAGCCCGAACTGCGTGTCCACCATCGATCTCGGTCGCGCCGACGATGGCTCGCTCTACATCGTGATGGAGCTGGTGGTGGGCGTGACCCTCGCGCGCCTGCTGAAGTGGAGCGTGAAGAACCGGCGCCCCATCCCGGTGCACGTGGCCATCGACCTGCTCTGCCAGGCCGCCCACGGTTTGCACGACGCCCACGAGGCGGCGACACCCCTGGGCGAGCCCCTGCACATCGTCCACCGCGACGTCTCCCCCCAGAACGTCCTGGTGGGCGTCGACGGCCGGGTCCGCCTCACCGACTTCGGCGTGGCGCGCGCTGTCCAACGCATGACCGAGACGGTGGCCGGTCGGGTCAAGGGCAAGTTCGCCTACATGGCGCCGGAGCAGCTCACGGCGCAGGAGATCGACCGCCGGGCCGACCTCTTCAGCCTCGGCGTGGTCGCCTGGGAGTTCTTCACCGGTCAGCGGCTCTTCGTGGGCGAGCATCCCGCCGAGACCATGGACCGGGTGCGGAACATGCCGATCCTGAGCGTCACCGAGGTGCGTCCGGACGTGCCCCAGGAGGTGGCCGATGTGGTGGCCTCCGCCCTCGAGCGCAATCGCGACTTGCGCTGCCCGACCGCTCGCGAGTTCGAGCAGCGTCTGAGGCGCGCGGCGATGGCCGCTGGGATCCACAACGACAAGGACGAGGTCACCGACTTCGTGCGCAGGTCCGGTGGCGATGCCCTGGGCAAGATCCGCGAGAACATCAAGCTCGCGCTCACCTCGCGACCCGCGGGCGGCGTCGAGGGGCAGCTCGAGCAGCACGTGGAGCTCGGTCTCACGCCGAGCGGCGTGCAGAGCGCGGTGCAGACCGTCGGCAGCGACAGCCACGACACCGAGCCCGAGTCGAACGCGGGCGCCGATCCCCGCATCGACATGGACGCTTCGGCGCCGTCGGCCGCGGCCGCCCCCGGCGAGGTCATCACACAGGTGCGCCTCGACGAGGCGGACAATCCTTTCGCCGTCCCGGTTCCCCTGACGACGCAGAAGTCAGGCAACGGGCCCAAGCTCGCGGTCGCCGCGGTGATCGTGCTCGTCGGCTTGGGCGTCGGCGTCTTCGCGGTGGGCAGCTCCGATGACGACGCGGACACCGAGACGACTGCAGCGACTGCGCCCGCTCTGGAGATCACGACGCCGCCTGAGACCACCGAGGCCGAACCGGTCGGGACGACCGAGGTCGGCCCGAGTGACGGCGAGGACGAAGCGGCGGCCGGGCCCGAGGACAACGCGGAGGCGGAAGGGGCGGAGGCGGCGGCCGCCGCCGAAGCTGCGCGTGCGCAGGAAGAAGAAGCGCGCGCAGCGGCCGACGCGCGCCGGCGGCGCGTCCGTGGCCGGCGGCGAGGCTCCGCAGCCATGACCACGGCAGCGGCGACCACGACGACCACGGCTTCCGAGATGCACGCGCCTCCGTCGAATCCCGACCCGACGCCGCACATGAGCGCGTCGCCCCGAATGAGCAACGGGTTGGTCGGCCTCGACGCCTTCGACCAGGGCTTGATGCGCTAGCCAGGCACTAGCGCACCAGACCCGCGAGGTAGAGCCCCCGCACACCGAGGCGGGCCAGGACGAAGAGCTGCCCCGTCACGAGGGCGAGGGCGCTCGACAGCGCGCCGGTGGCCATCACCCCGAGACCGGCCAGGGTCAGGGCGAGCGTGAAGAAGAGCGCGTAGCGGAGGACCGCGCGTGGACGCAGCTGCCGGATGGCCCCGAGGACGGCCAGAGCAGCGCTTTCGCGGGTGATGGCGAGGCGCGCGCGGGCGAGGTCGTGGCACGCCGCCCAGGCCGCGAGGGCCATCAGGCCGGGCAGGCACGCGACGAGCGACCACAGGTCCGAGGCGCGGGCATCGACGTCACCGACGACGGCGCTGGCCAACAGGGGCCCCGCCGCGAGCAGGCCGAGTGAGACGAGGAGCAGCGGCACGAGCAAGAGGCTCGAGACCACGGCGGACCCGTAGCGCCGGGCGCCGAGAGAAAGAGACTCGCGGAGGGGCTCGCGGCGGCCGAGGGCGCTCAGCCAGGAGACGGAGAGCCAGGGTGAGGCGAGGAGGAGCAGGAGCAGAGGCGAGGCGAAGGCAATCCACGACGCGCCGATCACACGGCGCCCCTCGAGGAGCGACTCGAAGGCGAGGGCGCCCATCGGATTGGGGCCGCGGCCCCCGAGCGCCGAGGCCGCGATGAGGGCGGGGCCGGTCGCGGCGGCGGCGAGCACGATCCACGCGAGGAGGATCATCGCGTAGGTCGACGACAGGCGCGCGAAGTCGTCGCGCTTCATGGCGTCACCCAGGAGGCGAAGAGCTCCGCGAGGTGAAAGACGAAGGCGAAGACGGAGCGCTCTCGGCCCTCGCCGCGGAAGCGGTCGGCGAAGGTGGGGTCGAGGAGGTCGTGGCCGTCGGGATTGACCTCGGCGGCGATCACCTCCTCGTCGCTCTCGTGGCGGAGCAGGAAGGTGTCCTCGTTCGCGCGCAGCGGCAGCCGCTCGCGCTCACCGCCGGTGTAGCGGAGCTCCACCCAGCTCGGGACGCGCACCGCGCCCCGGCGCAGGACGAGGAGGTCGGTGCGATAGCGCCCCTCGCGCTCGCGCGACTCGAAGCTCTTCAGCGTGAGCGCGGCGCTCTGCCCCTCTTCGAGCGCGGGCCTGAGCACCTGGTCCGAAAACCCGCGAAAGTAGTGACTGTCGAAGGTCTCGTAGAGCGCCTCGGGTGTCGGGTGGCGGAAGCGGTTCGTGCGCGCGTAGTCGCCGAGGGCGCGGGCGAAGCGACGGCGGCCCCAGGTGCGCCGCACGGTCTCGAGGATGGTGCTGGTGCGGGCGTAGACGCTGCGGCCGTACTCCGCGCCGTGAAACGCCGAGGCGGGGGACGCCGGCGGGCGGTCCTCCTCGGCGCGTGCGTAGCTCGCCACGCGCATGATCTGAAAGAAGTCGATGGGGACTGGCCAGGCGACGCCGGAGTGACGCTGTCCGTCCATCTTCCGGAGGAGCTCGCCCGTGAGCCACTGGGTCAGCCCTTCGTCGAGGAAGGGAAAGCGCGCCTCGTCGGAGGCGACCATGCCCTGAAACCACTGATGCCCCAGCTCGTGCGCCGTGGTGGCCTGTTGCGCGGTGACCGGCAGGGCCGAGAGCGGGTAGGGCCCTCCTGCCGTCAGAAAGAGCGTCGGGTACTCCATCCCCGCTGCGCCGTCGGCGCCGCGCGGAGGCACCACCACCGTGAGGTACCCGTAGGGGTATTCGCCGACGAGCCGGCCGTAGTGCGCGAGCCCGGCGCGCGTCGTCCGGATGTGCAGCGGCACGGTCCAGTCGTAGCCCGGCGGATAGAGCATGCGCACGCGCACGCCCGAGGCCTCGAAGCTCTCCTGTTGGAAATGATCCCACGCCACGAAGGCGGCGTCGTGGACGGGATAGGCCTCGTAGCGCTGGATGCGGCGGCCATCCTCCACGCGCTCTTCGACGAGCTCGCCCGTGGCGCCGACCACGAAGTCCTCGGGCACGTCGACCTCGAGCTCGTAGTGCGCGAAGTCCGCGTAGAACTCGCTGTGCGCGTAGTAGGGGAAGGAGCGCCAGGTGCCGTCCGCCTCGCGGCGCGCGATCTTCGGAAACCACTGCGCCACCGTGTGAAAGGAGCCGTGGTAGCCGGCGCGCGCGAAGACCGGGGGCAGGGTGGAGAGGAAGTGCGCCTCGAGGTCGAGGGTGCCGCCGGGGGGAACGGGCGCGGAGAGCGGCACACGCATCTGGGTGTGGTCGTCGGGGATGAGCGCGTCGTCGGCGCCCGCCAACAGGTCGTGTCCCTCTCCGTCGCGGAGGGAGCGGATCACGATGCTTCCTTCGCCCGAGGACTCGTTGCCGCGGCTCTCCCCGCCCGAGCCCCGCATGAAGACCGTGTCCTCGGATTCGAAAGCGTTGAGGTAGAGGTGGAGGTAGATTTCCTCGGCCGGCACCTCGCTGTCGTTTCGCCAGTGGATGTGGGCGACGCCGTCCACCGTGTGCGCCTCCGGATCGAGGCGCCCTTCGAGGACGTAGCGCTGTCCGGCGTCGGGCGCCTCCTGGGCGTGCGCCGCGCTGGCGATGGCGAGGACGGCGACGAGCAAGCTGGGAACGAGGGCGCGCATGGGCGCCGAATGATAGCTTCTCGCCGTGGACGGGGTACGGACGCTCACGCTGCCCGACGAGGAGGCCACGAAGGCCTTCGCGGCGCGGCTCTCGGCGCATCTCGCCGGCGGCGATCTGGTGCTCCTCGAGGGCGAGCTGGGCGCGGGCAAGACATTCTTGGCGCGCGCGCTCTGTCGCGCGCTCGGCGTCGCCGCGGAGGTGGCGATCACCAGCCCCACCTTCGGACTTGTCCACGAATACGAGGGGCGGCTGCCCATCGTGCACGCCGATCTGTACCGGCTCTCGGACCCCGAGGAGCTCGTCGAGATCGGTCTCGCGGAGCTGATCGAGGGGGGATCGCTGGCCCTGGTGGAGTGGGGCGAGCGCTTCCTCACGGAGCTGGGTCAGCCCACGGTCCTTCTCCGCATGAAGATCGTCGGGGAGACGGCGCGCGAGGTCCGTATCGAATCCGATGACCCCCGCCTTTCCGGCCTCTAATACCGTCCCTGGCAGGTTGCGAGGGGGGGGCGTCGCTGATATCCCGCCAGCCGGGTTCCACGGTGCCGCGCAGAGACGACCTTCGGAAGATCCTGTTGCTGGGTTCGGGCCCGATCGTGATCGGGCAGGCCTGCGAGTTCGATTACTCCGGCACCCAGGGTGCCAAGGCGCTCAAGGAGGAGGGCTACGAGGTCATCCTCGTCAACTCGAATCCGGCGACGATCATGACCGATCCGGAGTTCGCGGATCGCACCTACGTCGAGCCGCTCACGCCGGAGGTCGTCGAGGTCATCCTCGAGCGCGAGAGGCCCGACGCCATCCTGCCGACCCTCGGCGGCCAGACGGCGCTGAACCTCGCCCTCGCCATGCACGAGCGCGGGGTTCTCGCGCGTCTCGGGGTGGAGCTCATCGGCGCCAACGTCGACGCCATCGAGAAGGCGGAGGACCGCGAGCTCTTCAAGAAGGCCATGGCCAAGATCGGCCTCTCCTGCCCCAAGGCGCACACCGTCCGGACCTTCGAGGCGGCGGTGGAGGCGGCCAAAGACATCGGTTTCCCGATCATCCTCCGCCCGTCGTTCACGATGGGCGGCTCGGGCGGCGGCATCGCCTACAACATGAACGAGTTCGAGTCGGCCATCCGCTGGGCCTTCATGCAGAGCCCGACCCACGAGTGCCTGGTCGAGCAGAGCGTGCTCGGCTGGAAGGAGTTCGAGCTCGAGGTGATCCGCGACCGGGCGGACAACTTCTCGGTGATCTGCACCATCGAGAACTTCGACCCGATGGGCGTTCACACCGGCGACTCCCTCACCGTCGCCCCCGCGATGACGCTGACCGACAAGGAGTATCAGCGCATGCGTGACGCGGCGCGCGCGATCATCACGGAGATCGGCGTCGAGACCGGCGGCTCGAACATCCAGTTCGCGGTCTGTCCCGAGGACGGGCGGCTGTCGGTGATCGAGATGAACCCGCGCGTCTCCCGTTCGAGCGCCCTCGCGTCCAAGGCCACCGGCTACCCCATCGCGAAGATCGCCGCCAAGCTCGCCGTCGGATATCGCCTCGACGAGCTCGACAACGACATCACCGGCACCAGCGCCGCCTTCGAGCCCACCATCGACTACGTGGTGGTGAAGATGCCCGCGCTTCGCCTTCGAGAAGTTCTCCGGCTCGGACCCGCGGCTGACGACGCAGATGAAGAGCGTCGGCGAGGCCATGGCCATCGGGCGCACGTTCAAGGAGGCGCTGCAGAAGGCGGCGCGCTCTCTCGAGACCGGCAAGGACGGGCTGTCGAGCCTGCTCGAGCGGGTCGACTACCCGAACCTGGCGGCGCAGGTGCGCCGCCTCCGCGAGACCGGCGAGCTGCCGAACTTCGCCGAGGCGACTCCGGAGGAGCTCCCGCCCGTCACCGAGGACGAGCTGAAGGACGCGCTTCGTGACCTGGTGCAGACCCCGCTCTCGGAGCGGCTCTTCTACCTCGCCGACGCGCTCCGCGTGGGCCTCGAGGTCGAGCGAGCTCAACGAGCTCACGGGCATCGACGTCTGGTTCCTCGAGCAGATGCTCGAGCTGATCAGGCGAGGAAAAGAGCGCAGCGTCCGCTGCCGCTCGAGGCGCACGACCTCGTGCGCAAGAAGGCGCTGGGCTTCTCCGACGCGCGTCTCGACAGGCTCGCGCAGCAGGAAGCGGGCAAGACCGCCGCGGCCCGCGACGCCGCCGGCGCTGCACCGCATCTACGACCGCGTCGACACCTGCGCCGCCGAGTTCGCGGCGCACACCAACTACATGTACTCGACCTGGGGCGACCGCTCGGAGGCGGCGCCGAGACCGACAAGAAGAAGATCATGATCCTCGGCGGCGGCCCGAACCGCATCGGACAGGGGATCGAGTTCGACTACTGCTGCGTTCACGCCGCCTTCGCCGCTCAAGGAGCTCGGCTACGAGACGATCATGGTGAACTGCAACCCGGAGACGGTCTCGACCGACTACGACACCTCCGACCGCCTCTACTTCGAGCCGCTCACCTTCGAAGACGTGATGAGCATCGTGCGAGGTCGAAAAGCCCGACGGGGTCATCGTGCAGTTCGGCGGTCAGACGCCGCTGCGCCTCGCGCTGCCGCTGGCCCGCGCCGGGCGTGCCCATCCTCGGCACCACCGCCGACGCCATCGACCGCGCCGAGGACCGCGAGCGCTTCGACGCGCTGCTTGACCAAGCTCGACCTCCGGCGACCCGCGGGGCGGCATCGCCCGCGGCGTCGAAGAAGCCTTCGCGGTGGCCGACGCGATCGGCTACCCGGTGCTGGTGCGTCCGAGCTACGTGCTCGGCGGCCGCGCGATGGAGATCGTCCATACTCGCGCACGGATCTCAACCGCTACATGTCCATCGCCCTCGAGGCCATCGAGGACGCCGAGTCCCGCACCATCCTGGTCGACGAGTTCCTCAAGCGACGCCATCGAGGTGGACGTCGACTGCGTCTCCGACGGCAAGCGCGTCGTCATCGGCGGCGTCATGCAGCACATCGAGGAGGCCGGCGTACACTCCGGCGACTCGTCGCTGGTGCTGCCCGCGCACGCCCTGCCGCCCGAGGTGCTCGGCACCATCCGCTCGGCGACCCGCGCCCTCGCCCTCGAGCTCGGTGTGGTCGGCCTGATGAACGTGCAGTACGCGGTGCGCGGCAGCGCGGTCTACGTGATCGAGGTCAACCCGCGGGCCTCACGCACCGTGCCCTTCGTGAGCAAGGCCATCGGCGTGCCGCTCGCGAAGATCGCGGCGAAGGTGATGGCGGGCAAGACCCTCGAGGAGCTCGGCGTGACGAGGAGGTCGTCCCGGGCCACGTCGCCGTGAAGGAGTCGGTCTTCCCCTTCGCACAAGTTCCCCGGCGTCGACATCATCCTCGGACCGGAGATGCGCTCCACCGGCGAGGTCATGGGCATCGCCGCGAGCTTCCCGGAGGCCTTCCTCAAGGCGCAGCTCGGCACCGGCGTCGCGCTCCCCGACGGGGGCACCGTCTTCATCAGCGTCCGCGACGACGACAAGCCGGCGGCCTCCGAGCTGGGCATCGCCTCGCGGAGCTTGGCTTCTCCATCCTGGCGACCGGCGGCACGCAGAAGGCCCTCGAGCGCGTCGGGCGTCGAGGCGCGCGACGTGAACAAGGTCACGCAGGGCCACCCGCACACCGTCGACGCCCTGCGCGACGGGGAGATCGCCATGGTGATCAACACCACCGAGGGCGCGAAGTCGATCCGCGACAGCAACTCGCTGCGGCGCGCAGACGCTGCTCGTCGGCATCCCCTACTTCACCACCATCGCGGCGGCTACCGCGGCGGTCGGCGCCGATCGAAGCACGTCGCGAAGGCGCCGCTCACGGTGCGTCCGCTGCAGGAATACCACGCGGAGCTGGGTCCGAGGTGAGGTGGGCCCTCGGGGGGACGTGCGCGGCTGCGCTGGTGGCCATCAGCGCCGCGCTCCTTTCGCCACCACCACCGGCGGGTGCTCAGGATCGCGCCCAGTGGGTGCACCAGCGCTTTCTCGAGATCGACGGCTACGACGGAACGCGCCAGCGCGTCGTCATCACCTATCCCCGCCGCGACGATGGCCGGAGCCACCCGCCCGACGAGCGCTACCCGGTGGTGATCGCGCTCGCCGGTCGTGGTGAGTCGCAGCTTCCGCCCAACCGCGGCGCGCTCGCCTGGTACCTCCAGTACAACCTGCCCGAGGCCTTCGGTGCCCTGGCGCGCGGGCGTCTCACGCCTTCGGACTACAAGCTGATGGTGCGCCAGCCCGAGCTCGAGATGGTCAACGCATCTCTGGCTGCGCGTCCCTTCCGCGGCGTGATGGTGGTCTCCCCCTACACCCCGGACCTCATGGAGGACCCAGCGAACGGCGAGCGGGTGACGGCCTTCGGTGACTGGCTCGCGGGGCCACTGTTGAACGCGCTTCGACAGCAGATGCCTTTCGCGGCGCGCGGGCGCGACTCGACGGGGATCGACGGCGTCTCCCTCGGCGGGCTCCTGGCCCTCGAGACGGGTTTCGCGCATCCCGAGACCTTCGCCGCGGTGGGGGGCATCCAGCCCGCCATTCGGGGACGCGTGGGGCCGCTCTCGAGCGCTGCGTCTCACGCGCGCGACGGGGGCGACACCCAAGCGATCCGGCTGCTCACCAGCGATGAGGACCCTTTCCGCGCGCCCACCGAAGAGCTGTCTCGCCGCTTCCGCGGCGCCCAGATCAGCCATCGCCTCGAACTCTTCCCCGGCCCCCACGGCTACGTCTTCAACCAGGGTCCGGGGGCGATCGAGCTGTTGCGCTACTTCGACGAAGTATTGGTCCACGAGCCCCTTCGATGAGCGAAGACGGTGGCGGGGGTTGAACCTGGCGGGCCTGCGCGGTAGGCAAACCCCATGGAACGCGTGCCGATGACACCAGAGGGCCACGCAGCCCTCAAGAAGGAGCTGGCAGAGCTCAAGGCGCAGATGCCCGGGATCTCCAAGGCCATCGGTGAGGCCATGGAGGAGGGCGATCTCCAAAGAGAACGCCGAGTATCACGCCCAGAAGGAAAAGCAGGGCATGGTGCAGGCGCGCATCGACGTGGTCGAGGACTCCCTCGCGCGCGCGGAGGTCATCGACCCGGCGCAGCTGGGTGGCGACCGCGTGAAGTTCGGTGCGCGGGTCACCCTCGAGAACATCGACGATGGCGCAGCGGTGGTGTACCGCATCGTCGGCTCGGAAGAGGCGGACATCGACAAGGGCACCATCTCCGTGACTTCGCCGGTCGCGCGCGCGCTCATCAACCGCGAGGTCGGTGACGAAGTGCGGGTCAAGGTGCCGGGCGGCGTCCGCACCTACGAGATCCAGGCCATCGACTGGAAGTGAGCGCGCCGGGCGCGCAGGGCGCGCGGGCGCTTCTATCCGCCGTCACGGCCGAGGACGACGGCGCCGCGCGCGCGCAGGCGGTCGCGGCGCTCCGCGCTCTCGGCAGCACCGAGCGGGGCGAGGCCCTGGCGGCGGTCGCTGACGAGCTCGAGCGGGCCGAGGGGGAGCTCGCGCTCTCGGTCGCCCTCGCGAAGGCCCAGCGGCATCTGTTGGCCCTGACCGACGCGGAGGCCGCGGCCGAAGGCGCGCCCGAGACTTCGAAGTCGCGCGAGGACCGGCGCAAGGAGCGGATGCGCGAGCGCCGCGCTGCCCGCGCGGCGCACCGGCAGAACGAGGACATCGAGCGCGCCGAGCGCGGCGAGGTGAAGGGGACGGAGGCGCCGGTCGAGACCCTGCCCGGTATCGGTAAGAGCACCGGGCAGCGGCTTCGTGATCGCGGCGTCTACACGGTCGGCGACCTCCTCTTCACCCTGCCGCGGCGCTACGACGACGAGCGCGCGCTCGTCCCCATCGGTGCGCTCGAGGTGGGCGAGCGTCAGGTCACGGCGGGCGTGGTGGCGAGCGTTCGGAGCACCGGCTATCGCCAGAGGCGCCGCCTCGAGGTGGCCCTCGAGCCGCTGCCGGAGCACCCCGCGGGGCGCAACGCCCTCTTGCGGCTCGTCTGGTTTCGGGCTTACGACCTCGAAAAGCGCTTCGCGCGAGGCGCGCGCTTTCGCGTCGCTGGACGCGTCGACGAATACCGCGGGCAGTTGCAGATGGCCCACCCCGACTTCGCCCGCCTCGACGCCGGGGACGAGGGGAGCGGCGGGGGTGTGGTGCCGCGCTATCCGGAGGTCGGCGGTGTGCCCCCGGTCGCGCTCCGGCGCGCGGTGAACGCTGCGATCGATCGCAGCCTCGCCTCGGTGGTGGACGCCGTCCCCGAAGCGGTGCGCGCCCGCGAGGGGCTGATGACCATGCGCGAAGCGCTCCTGGCGCTGCATCGCCCGGCTGCGGACCTCAGCGACGAGGAGCTCGCCGCCCTCGATCGCGGGACGACCGCCGCCCACGCGCGCCTCGCCTTCGAGGAGTTCTTCCTGCTCGAGCTCGCCCTTCATCGCCGGCGCGCCGAGGAGCAGCGCGTACACGCCGAGGCCCTGAGCCCGCCCCAGGCGCCCATGGCCCGCGCTCAGAAGGCGCTGCCCTTCGCGCTCACCAACGCGCAGGAGCGGGTCGTGGGCGAGATCCGAAAGGACCTCGGCACGGACCAGCCCATGCGCCGTCTGCTGCAGGGGGACGTGGGCGCGGGCAAGACGGCGGTGGCGATGCTGGCCGCGGCACACACGGTCGCGGCAGGTGCACAGGTCGCCTTCATGGCGCCCACCGAGATCCTCGCCGAGCAGCACCTCGAGAGCTTCTCGGATGTCGCCCGTGCGCTCGGGCTCCGCATGGCGCTGGTGGTCGGCGGGGCGCGGGCCTCCCACAAGCGCAAGGTGCTCGCCGGGCTCGCGGCCGGGACCATCGATGTCGCGGTCGGGACCCACGCGCTGCTCACCGAAGGCGTCGCCTTTCATCGCCTCCGCCTGGTGATCGTCGACGAGCAGCACCGATTCGGGGTCGGCCAGCGCCTTCGCCTGGTGCAGAAGAGCGACGGCGCGGAGATCAGCCCGCATCTGTTGGTCATGACGGCGACGCCCATTCCGCGAAGCCTCGCCCTGGCGCTCTATGGCGACCTCGACGCCTCGGTGCTCGACGAGCTGCCCCCGGGCCGGGTCCCGCCCCTGACCCGCGCCTATCCCCTGCCGAAGCGCGAGCAGGCCCTGAGGCAGATCGCCCGCGCCCTCGACAAGGGTGGCAAGGCATACGTGATCTGCCCGCTGGTCGAGGAGTCGGAGGAGATGGATTTGCGGGACGCCCAGAGCACCTTCGAGGAGATGAAGAAGCGCTTCGGTGCAGCCCGGGTGGCGCTGGTGCACGGGCGGATGGGCAGCGAGGAGCGGCGCGAGGCGATGGAGAGCTTCGCCAAGGGCGAGGCCCAAGTCCTGGTGTCGACCACGGTAGTCGAGGTGGGGGTCGACGTCCCCGAAGCGAACGCGATCCTGATCGAGCACGCGGAGCGCTTCGGCCTCGCGCAGCTCCATCAGCTCCGAGGCCGGGTGGGGCGGCGGGGCCAGAAGAGCGCCTGCCTGCTGGTCCACGACGCCTCCACCGACGAAGCCAAGGCGCGCGTGCGCGTCATGTGTGAGACCTCGGACGGGTTTCAAATCGCCGAGGAGGACCTCGCCATCCGCGGTCCGGGTGAGCTCTTCGGCCGCAAGCAGTCCGGCCTGCCCGGCTTCCGCTTCGGCGACCTGCGCCGCGATCTGGCGCTCCTCGGGAGGGCGCGCGACGCCGCTCGGGAGATCCTCGAGGCGGATCCCATGCTCGAAGCGGACGCTCACGCCGAAGCGCGCCGGGCCCTTTCGCGCGTGGCGGAAGAGGTGGTACGGGAGGAGGCGGGCTAGTGCCGCACCTGGCGCTCGCACCTCGGGCACTCGCGAACATCGGATCCCATGTCACTAAGAACGCTGAGCTTCCTCGCCAAGTACGACGTGTCCGCCGAGCAGCTGTGGTCGGCGCTGATCGACCACGAATCGATGGGCGATTGGCTCGACACCAGGGTCAGCGTCATCGCTGGAAAGGGCGACGGAGGGCTCGGCACCGTCCGCCGCATCCACATCGGCCCGATCAGCATCGACGAGGAGATCATCGCCTGTGATCCGCCCCACCGCTACGTCTACCGGATCGTCGGTGGTCTGCCCATTCGTCATCACCAGGCCGAAGTTCGGATCGTGGCGCTGGGTGAAGGACAGAGCGAGCTGCACTGGACCATCAGCATCGGCAGCGGCGTGCCCGGCTACGCCCAGACCATCGCCGCGTTGCTGCGCCCCAGCATCAATCGCGGTCTTCGGAAGCTGCCTCGGGTGCTGGCGTCGCGTTCGGCGCGAAGCGCTTCTTCGTCGTGAAGAGGGTGAGGGCCACCTCGGCGGGCACGCCGAGGAAGGCCTCCTCGTAGCGGATCGGAGGCTCGTCCTTGCGGGGCAGGATCAGGGTCCGCTCGGCGTGGAGGCCATCGGTCACCGACCAGGCCCGGCGCACGTCGATGGTCGGCGCGCCCAGCGCGCGAAGCGGCGTCTCGAGCACACCGCGGCGGGTGCGGATCAAGAGCGCGGTGGGCGTGAGGACGAAGGCGAGCCCTTTTCGCGGCCGGAGCTCCCGAAGCGTCAGGACGATCCACACCACGGGCACCATCAGCGTGGCGAATAGCAGGATGTAGACCATCTCGGGCCCGATGAGCCACGCCGTCATCTCGTCGAAGTGGATCCACCGGAACACCAGGGCCAAGCCGAGCAGCGCCGTCATGTAGGGGCCGCGCGCGAGCCAACCGCGTCCATGGCGGACGGCGATGGTGCCTGGCTCTTGGGCGCCGCTCGCGGCGTCATCGTAGATGCGGCTCTTCAGCGCGGCGGGGGGCGCCGCCTCGGCGGGTCCCGCAGCCAACGGGCCTCGCCAGCGCATCAGCGTCTCTGCGATCTGGCCGGGGGATTCGCCGAAGACCGGCGGCAGCGTGAGATGGGTTCGGCCGGCCGCGGCGGGGTCGGTGACGACGTAGACGGGCGAGAAGCGCCGGCCCCCGGCGCGCGTGCCCCAATGGCCGCGCTCGGCGACGCCCCAGATGGCGTCGCGAGGCACTTCGATCACCTCGCCCGCGAGCGCGAGTCGCAGCACCTCCGGTCCCAGCGTGAGCCGGCAGCGTCTGGCGCGTAGCGAGAGCGCGAGCCTGTGTGCGATCCGGGGGACGCCGAAGAGGGCCTGGGTCGCGGCGAGGAGCGCGAGCACCGTGAGGATCAGGGCGGCGGGGTCGATTGCTTCGTGTCCCGCGTCGCGTGCGACCACCGCCCAGGTGAGGCCGGCCACGAGGAAGGGCAGGAGGAGGTCGGCCACGAAGCGCCGGTCCAACATCGAGGGCGCGTGTCCTTCGAAGACCTGTTCGTCGGTCAAGGCGACGCGGCCTCGCAGCTGCAGCTCCGGCTGCTCACGCCTCGCGCCTCTGTGCACTCGTCGGTCGCCGTGCGGCAGCGGGCGCGCAGATCGAGGTCTTCGGTTTCACGCGCGAGACCGCAAATCGTGCGTTCTGCCTCGCATGCATCCTGGGCGCCCGCGCAGCGGCGCGGACACGGCACCTCCTCGCTCCGAGACGCGCCGAGCCCATCCACGATCCGTGCTTCGGCCAGCTGCACCGCTCGGAAATCCGCACGGGTGGGGGGACGGGTGTCGGTTTCAGGCGCTCCGCAGGAAAAGAGCAGGGTCAGCAGAAGGATGGCCAGGGCGCCCACGGCGGCCGATTGTGGGCCGCCCGAGCGGCGGAGGCAATTGTGGGGGCCTCGGGTCGCCCCCTCGGCGATTGGCTCGCCACCCCTCGGAGAGGAGCTTTGACCAGGGCGCCATCTCCGCGTAGGACCGTGAACGGATGCCCTTGGTCAATCACGCGCGCCACGAGGTGCACCTGAAGATCGTCTACTACGGGGCGGGTCTGGGGGGAAAGACCACCAACCTGGAGTACATCCACGGCCACACCCGGCCCTCGAATCGGGGCAAGCTCATCTCGCTGATGACCGAGACCGAGCGGACGCTCTTCTTCGATCTGCTCCCGGTCGACCTCGGCGCCTTCAAGGGGTATCGCGTGCGGGTCCACCTCTGCACCGTCCCCGGCCAGATCGCGCACGATGAGACGCGGCAGCTCGTGTTGCGCCACGTCGACGGCGTGGTCTTCGTCGTCGACTCCCAGGACGGCCGCCAATCCGAGAACTTCGAGAGCATCAAGAACCTCGACGCCAACCTGCGCCTGCAGGGAGACGACCCAGACCGCATTCCGCTGGTGGTGCAGTTCAACAAGCGCGACCTCGACAATGCGCTTCCCGTGAAGGATCTCCTCGAGCAGCTCCACGTGCCCGAGGAGGTGCCCCACATCGAAGCGTCGGCGCTCCACGGCGGCGGGGTCTTCGAGACGCTCAAGCTGATCATCAAGCGCTGCCTCGCGCTCGTCGGCGACCCCCGCAAGGCCCAGGAGGGGCGCTCACCGTCGATCCTCCCGGGCCGGCGCGCCTCCATGATCCCGGGCGCGATCCCGCCGGCCGCCATCGAGAAGCACGACATCCCCAAAGCTCCGCGCGTGCCCCGCTTCGACGGCGAGGATTGATGGCGGCGCCGAAGCGAGCGGGCTCGGCGATCCTCTTCACCCGCGACGAATCACCGAAGCTTCTGTGGACGACGCGGGCGCGAGGCGTGACCCTCGGCGGCTACCAGGCCTTCCCCGGCGGTGTGGTCGAGGCGGTGGACGACACGCTGCCGCGCGACGCCCCGAGCGAGCCGGCGGTGGTCGCAGCGCTTCGCGAGCTCTTCGAGGAGGTCGGCGTGCTCCTCGCCACCGGCGCCGAGACGCTGGGGGAGGGCGAAGCCGAGGCGCTGCGCGAGGCGTTCCGGCGGGATCCGGAAGAGGGCGCTGCGCGCTTTCGCGATGCGGGGCTCTCGTTTCGGACGAGCGCGGCCATCGACGTGGGTCGGTGGGTGACGCCCGACGAGGACGCAGGGGTGCGAGTGAAGCGCTTCGACGCGTCCTTCTTCGGCTTCGAGGTGCGAGCGCCGCTGCCGCTTCGGCCCGACCCCGCCGAGGTGGCCCGCGCGGAGTGGGTGACCGCGGCCGAGGCCCTCGCGCGCTGGGGGCGCGGCGAGGTGTTGGTCCCGCCGTCCATGGCGGCCGTCCTCCATCATGCGCGACGAGGCTTCGACGTGGCGGCGATGCGCGCCGTCGTCGGCGCGGATGGAACGCTCACCGAGAGCTACGAGGTGGTGCCGGGCGTGACCATGTTCGCCCTCCGCACACCGACGCTTCCGCCGGCCACGCATACGAACGCGTACGTCCTCGGCGGTCGTGATGCGGTCCTGGTGGAGCCGGCCTCGCCATACCCCGAAGAAATCGACCGCGCCGTCCGCTTCGTCGAGGCCCGCCGCGCCCAGGGCGTGCGCTTTCACGCGATCCTCGCCACCCACCACCACCCCGATCACGTGGGCGGCGCCGTCGCTCTGGAGGAGCGCCTGGGTCTGCCGCTCTGGGCCCACGAGGCCACCGCCCGACGTCTCGAAGGGCAGGTGGGCTTCGCGCGAGAGATCGCAGATGGAGAGGAGCTCTGCTTCGGCGAAGACCTGGTGATCGAGGCGGTGCACACGCCGGGACACGCCCCGGGTCATCTCTGCTTCGTGCATCGTCCGAGCGGCGCGATGATCGCCGGGGACATGGTGGCGGGCATCGGCACCATCCTGGTCGAGCCGCACGACGGGGACATGGCGCTCTACCTCGCGTCCCTTCGCGACATCGCGCGCCGCGAGCCGACCGTCCTATTGCCGGCGCACGGCGGTCCGATCCGCGACAGCGCGGCGAAGGCGGAGGAGTACATCGCCCACCGCCTGATGCGGGAGGACAAGGTGATGGCCGCGCTCGCCGCCCACGGCGGCCCCGCCGCGCCGGCCGACATCGTCCCCGTCGCTTACGACGACGCGCCGCCGGCGGTCTATCCCATCGCCGCGATGGCTACCGAAGCGCACCTGCTCAAGCTGGTGGCCGACGGTCGCGTGGTGAAGCGCGGCAAGACCTTCGTCGCGCGGTGAGTGGGCGTGCCGCTCAGCTCGGCAGGATCAACAGCTCACCCAGGTGCGGCAGCAGATCCTCGGGGCGCCGGTCGGCGAGGTTCTTCTTCACCTCACCGATCACCAGCTTCTTCGTCGGGTTGTCGAGCGCGTCGCGCAACAGGCCCAAGAAGCCCGGCTCGGCCACGAGCACGAGCTGGTTGAAGATGCCGTCGTTGCGGCGGCTCTTGAGCTCGTCGGCGAGAGTGCGGGCGAAGTTGGCTGCTTCACGTTCCTTATGGGTCTCCTCGACCGCCAGGGCGTGTCGGCCCTCGCCGCCGCTGTCGTGGGTGCGGCCTGGTCGGTCCGAGGTGAGGTCGCGACCTGCCAGCCGGCTCTCCGGGTGCTCGAAGCTGGCGATTTCCACAAGGGGCTCGCTGGCGGCCTCCTGAAGTAGGAAGCGGGCCTTTGCGCGCTGGGTCACTGCGACGAGTGTGTGCATCTATACCCTCCGAGCTGCAATTAGGCGCGGGGCTGCGAACGTCAATCGCCCCGATTGGGGGTCCTTGACGTCGCGCCCCCCCTCCGCCAGCGTCTCGCCGTGACCGAAGCCAGCACGGAAACCTCCGCCCCCGCCGAAGAACCCCTGCCGCCCCCGCCCGCGGAGGCGGAGCTGAAGCCGCTGATTCAGGACGGGATGATCCGCGGCATTCGCCCCCGCGACGGAGAGCCCCTCGACGAGGTGGAGATCACTCCGCCGGCGAACGTGCCGGAGCTGGTGGCGCGCGCGCGCAAGGCCCAGGTGGTCCACGCCGCACGCTCGGTCGAGGAGCGCGCGGCCATGTTGCGCAAGCTCAAGGACGCCATCCTCGCCCGCGGCGAAGCGCTCACCAAAGCGATCATGCAGGAGACGGGCAAGCCCGAGCCCGAGGCGTGGCTGCACGACATCGTCCCCACCGCCGACCTCGCGGCTTACTGGTCCGTCGAAGGCCCGCTGCTCCTGACGCCCAGCGAGCCCACCCTCGACGCCATCAACTATCCCGGCAAGCACGCCATCGTGGAGCGACTGCCGCGCGGCGTGGTGGCGCTGATCACGCCCTGGAACTTCCCGCTCGCGCTCCCGCTGCGCACGCTCTTCCCGGCGCTCCTCGCCGGCAACGCCGTCATCCTCAAGCCCTCCGAATACACGCCGCGCTGCGCGGCGATCCTCGGCGAGGCGATCGACGAGGTGTATGGCGCCGACCTGGTGATCATCGCCCAGGGGGGCGGCGCCGTGGGCGACGCGCTGATCCGTGCCGGCGTCGATTCGGTGATCTTCACCGGGAGCGTCGCGACCGGGAAGAAGGTGGCACACGCCGCGGCGGACGCGCTGGTGCCGGTGTCCCTCGAGCTCGGCGGCAAGGATCCCGCGGTGGTCCTCGACGACGCGGACATCGAGCGGACGGCGAACGGCATCCTCTGGGGTGCGTTCATGAACGCCGGGCAGAACTGCGCCTCGATCGAGCGCGTCTACGCGACGCCGAAGATCGCCGGGCCGCTCAAGAAGCGCCTCGCGGAGCTGGCCGCCGAGCTGGTGCCCGGCCGCGACGTGGGTCCGCTCTGCAATCCTTCGCAGCTCGCGATCGTGGAGCGTCAGGTGGCATCTGCCAGGGAGGCGGGCGCCGAGGTCCTGTCGGGCGGCGAGCGCCTGGACAAGCCGGGGCTGTGGTTTTCGCCCACGGTGCTCAGCAACGTTCCAAGCAGCGAGCCCGCGATCCAGGAGGAGACCTTCGGCCCGATGGTGCCGGTGGAGGAGGTCGCGGACGAGGCGGCTGCGATCGCCGCGGCCAACGACAGCCCCTTCGGCCTGACGGCGTCGGTCTGGACCAAGAACATCCGCAAAGGCGAAGAGGTGGCGAAGAAGCTCAAGGCCGGCGTGGTGATGGTCAACAACCACGGCTTCACCGGTGCGGTGCCGGCGCTTCCCTGGTCCGGCGTCGGGCAGAGCGGCTTCGGCGTGACGAACTCGCCCTACGCCCTCGACGCGCTCACCCGGCCCCGCGCCATCCTCATCGATCGGAGCCGCGCCAAGAAGGAGATGTGGTGGCACCCGTACACCGACGGGCTCGCCGCCATCGGCCGCAACATGGCGGTGATCCGCGGCGGCGGTAGCGTGGTCGCGCGGCTCAAAGCGATCGTCGGGCTGCTCAAGGCCTTCGGCAGTCGCTGGAAGACCTGAGCCGGGCGTTCACTCTTCGTAGCTCTCGCGCTCGACGGCGATGATCGACCTCTGGCCGCGCCTCTCGACGGTCACCAGGACCTCGGTCCCCGCAGGGCCTCGGAGCAGAACATCTGCCTGCGACGGCGACGTCACGGCCTCGTCGTCGATGCTGGTGATCACGTCCCCGCGCGCGAGGCCCGCCGCCGCCGCCGCCCCATCCGCAGGCACCCGACGGATCACCGTGGAGCCCCCCCGGCGTCCGAGGACGAGCTGAACCCCCGTCCGGCGTCCGCCCCCAGCGCTCTCGGCGCGTTCGGCGTCGAAGCGGTCGGGGAGCCGGAGCACCGCGCCAGGGATCACCTCCCGAGCGCGCACGCGCACCGTGAGCGGCTCCGAGGTGCCGGCGCCGGGGTGGCTGGCGACGACCGGAATGTCGCCCGGGGGCAGGCCATCGAGGGCGAAGGCGCCAGCGTCGTCACTGCGCGCCTCGGCGAGGGGATCGCCCGCCGGCCCCGCCACCACCCGCGCGCCGCCGATGGGGCTCGAGAGCGCATCGACCACCACCCCCTGGATGCCGCCTCCGGCCTCGAGGGAGATGTCGCCGAGGTCGAGGTCCTCGAGACCCTGGCGCGTCGCGCGAAGGCTGACCGGCGCCCGATGTGACAAGAGCCCCGAGGCCTCGACGAGAGCCGTGTAATCACCGGCAGCTACGCGGGGAATCTCGAAGGTCCCCGTATCGTCGCTCACGGTTTCGAAGGCCGTGGTCCCGCCGCGAAGGAGCGAGACCTTCGCACCGATCACCGGCGTGTCGTCCCATCCGTCGACGACGCGCCCGATGACGGTGGCGGCGGGATGAAGCGTCAGCCGATGCTCGCCCTCGGCGTCATCGATGCGCCGGAAGACCTCGAGCGCGTAGCCTTCCTGATCCACCTCGGCGCGCCAGGGCGGCGCGGGCATGCCGCCGATCTCGATGGTGCCATCGTCGTTGCTGAAGGCGGTGCGGCGTGCGGGCGCGTCGGGCCGCAGCGAGCGGAGGCTGACCCGGGCGCCAGCGATGGGGAAGCCGTCTTCGTCCATCACGCGACCTCGGAAGGTGTCGACCTCGTCGCTGAGCGCGAGCTCCACGGGCACCGCGTCGCCGCCTTCGATGGTGAGGGTCTTGCGGGCCGCGGGCTGCGCCGCCGGATAGGCGCTGAAGACGCAGGTGTCGAGGGCCCCCTCGAAGCCGAAGGTGCCGTCGTCGGCCGAGAGCGCCCATCGCGGGAAGGGCTCGCGCTCGCAGTGCATCTCCACGCGCACCTGGGCGACGGGGAAGCCGCGTCCGTCCACGACACGCCCGTCGATGGTCGCGCCGGCCGGTAGGACCAGGCGCTCGTCCTCGCGATGCTCTCCCGTGTGGATCACGAAAGGCTCGCCGATGCCCGGGGCGTGGGCCGGGTGGCGCCCCACCACCTGGTAGCGACCCGCGGGGATGCCGTGGATCTCGAAGCGCCCCTCGGCGTCGGTGGAGAAGCCCATGAGCGCGGCCGAATCTTCCGCGAGCGGCTCCGGCTCCGTATCTCCAGCCTCCGTCGTCTCGCCCGGGGAAAGGGCGCTCGGCGACGGCCCTCCTGGGACGAGACCGGGGCCGATGGGGATCGGAGGCACGGCGCCGAGGGTCACGCCGAGGTCGCCGGCGGGGTCCACCGGCGTGGGTCCTCGCACCTGGGCCGCGATCAGCGCCGCCTGGAAGCTCGCGTCGGCGCCGCTCAGGGCCACCGGCGTTCCGTCGTCGGCGGTGCCGACCAGCTCGATCTCGGCGCCGGCGACCGGATGATCCAGGGCGTCGACGACCACACCTGACACGATCGCTTCTTTGGCGAGGAGGATCCGCAGGGGCTCGCCGCCGGGCTCCGCCGTGTGGTTGCCCATCGAGACCCAGCCTGGGGCGTGGATGTCGAGGCGATGCGTCATGGCCCGGAGGCCCTCGAAGGAGAAGCGCCCCTCCTCGTCGGTGGTGGTGGCGCGGGGCGTGAACGAGAGCGTCTGCTCGCCGATGACGACATCGGCGCCAGCGATGGGCGTCGCGTCCTCGGCGGAGAGAAGGACGCCGCTGAGCGCGAGGCCCGGCTCGAGCGCGAGATCCACCTCGAGGGATTCGCCGGGCTCGAGGATCAACCCCTCCCGTGGCGCCGCGACCTCGGTGTCCCGCCGCGCGCTGATCTCGTAGATCCCTTCGGGCACCCCTTCGAACTGGTAGTGGCCCTCGCTGTCGGCTTCGGCGCTGCGCGCGGGCCAGACCCCGCTCCCCACCAGCACGATGCGCGTGCGGTCGCCGGGCCCGCCGTCGCTGCCCGTGACGTGACCCGAGATCATGCCGGTGTGGTGAAGGACGATGCGCAGCGTTGGCGGCTCTTCGCCGTCCCGGGCCTCGACCTCGAAGGGCGCGACCCGTCGGGCGATCTCGTCGTACCCCTCGGCCCGGACGAGGATGCGCTGGGCCCCTTTCTGCAGATGGTCGAGAACGAACACACCCTGGTCGTCGGTCAGGGCTTTCCAGGGAGGCGCGGTCTCGTCGGCCACCGAGGTCGCCTCGATCGCCGCCTGAGTCACCGGCTCGCCGACCTCGTCCACCACCTCGCCGCGAACGGTCTGGCCTTCCACCAGGGAGAGCTGGGCGCGCGCCTCGCGCCCCTGCACCCTCACGCGGATGTGGCCGCGGGCCCGGCCGGGGGCGATCGCGAAGACGTCGGCGTCTCCTTCTGGCAGGCCCCGGAGCTCGGTGAGGCCGTGGGCGTCGGTGCGAACCTCCCGCACGAGGGGTGCCCCATCATCGAAGCGCATCTCGAGGGTCACCGTCGCCCCTTCGAGGGTCTCACCCGAATCGTCCTCCACAGTCACCACCAGGCGGGCGGTGCCGGTCGGGACCCGCGCGGCGTCCGGATGCTGAACGCCGCCGTCCGGACCGCCCGGGCTCCCGTCGCCTCTCAGGGCGTAGGCGAGGAGCAGGAACCCGATGCCGGCGAGCAGCCAGCCCAGCACCAGTATCGGGGGGGGCCGACGGGAGGGGGGCGAGGGCTGGGGGGAGGGGGCATCCCCTCCTGGATTTTCCTCGTTTTCGGCCACGTCTTGCGGTCCCTGGCGGGCAGTGCTACACGCACGACCCCCATCGTGGGGCGAGGAAAATCATGGCATATCGCTGCGACCTGTGTGGCAAGAGCCGGCAGAAGGCTCACAAGGTCAGCCACTCCAACATCAAGACGCGCAAGTGGCAGGAGCCCAACCTTCAGTCCGTCCGCGCCAAAATCGACGGCAAGGTGAAGCGCATCAAGGCCTGCACCCGCTGCATCCGCTCGGGCAAGGTCGAAAAGGCCGCCTGATCGATGCTGCTCGGTCACGCCCGCTCGGCGGCTGACGCATCCAAACGGCTTCGCTAGATTCGGTGGTCGCGCGTCCGCCGGGCTCTGATCCCGACGGGATCGTGCTGACCTTCCCGGTCCCGCGGGAGCTCGTCGGGCTGCGCCTCGATCGCTTCATCCAGAACCGCATCTCCCGGCTCTCCCGCACCCGCGCGAACGAGATCGTGCGCTCGTGCTGCTTCCATCCGGACGGTCGGAAGCGCCGCCCGAGCGAGCGAACCCGTACGGGCGAGACGGTGATCCTGGTGCGCCCCAAGTTCGAGGAGCCACCGACGCCGCTCTATTTCGGGGTCGTCTTCGAGGACGAGGACGTCCTCGGGGTCGACAAGCCGGCGGGGCTGCCGATGCACCCGACGGCCACTTACCATCGGCACACGCTCACCTACCTGCTCAGGGAGCGCTACGGCGACAGCCCACCGCACATCGCGCATCGCCTCGATCGCGAGACGAGCGGGGTGGTGATCTGCGGCAAGCATCTGGACGCGGAGCGGGGGCTCAAGCGGGCCTTCGAGGATCGCGCGGTCGACAAGACCTATCTGGCGATCGTGCGCGGGGTGATGGCGGAGGACGAGGGGCGGATCGAGCTGCCCCTCGCGCCGGTAGAGGAGGGGCTTCACGTGATGATGGAGGTGCGTCCGGGCGGCCCGCCGGCGCGCACCGCCTGGACCGTGCTCGAGCGGGCGGCGAAGCACACGCTCTTGTCGCTACATCCGGAGACCGGTCGCCAGCATCAGCTGCGGGTTCACCTTTCGGAGATCGGCCACCCCATCGTCGGTGACAAGCTCTACGGGCCGGAGCGCGAGCAGCCCTTCCTCGACTTCATCGACACCGGGATGACCGAGGCCCTCCTCTCGCGGCTTGGGCACGACCGGCAGGCCCTCCACGCCCACCAGGTCACGCTGACCCATCCGCTGAAGGACGAGCCTTTCACGGTGCGCGCGCCGCTTTCCTCCGATCTCGAGAAGCTCTGGGCGTCGTTGTCGGCGGGATCGTAGTGGGGTCCCCTCCAGCGTTCTCGGAGGCGATCGACACGGCCTCCCCCGGAGGCTAAGGTGCGCGGTCCCATGCGCCTCTCGTTTTCGTCGCTGCTCGTCGTGATGGCCTCCTGCGGGGGCGGCGCCCAGGAAGTGGAAGTCCAGGTCACCCCCTTCACCGCCGAACATGCAGCGGTGTTCGAGGACGGGATCGATTCTGGTCGCCGATCCGGAAGGCCTCGAAGGGCGCTGGCGTGAGGATTGGTCCCGCGAGCTCGACCAGCGGGTGAGCTGGTCCGATGTGATCGCGGTGGTCTCCATCCAGACCGTCCGCACCGATACCGATCCGAATCGCCAGACCACCCTGAGGCTCATCGCCGAGCCGAGCCGGACCCTGTTGGGCGAGGTCCCCGACGAGATCGAGCTCAAGGTGAGCCAGAACGAAGAGGGCTTCAGCACCGTCGAAGGCAACAGCCGGCAGATCCTCGACACGGAGCTGATCGCTTTCTTGAAGTGGTACCAGGCCGAGGACGGAAGCGTCCTTCCGCACTGGCACCTCGCCCCCGCGTCCCAGCCCGTGCTCAGCCGGGTCGAGTATCTCCTCGAGCGGCGCCGTGAGGTCCCGCGTCAGCGCAACCAGCGTACGACCACGGTCATTCACGAAGCGGACGAAGAGTAGAGCCGAGAGCCGCGCGCGCTTCGGCGCTCTGGATCACTCGTTGACGGAGTGGCCCTTGGGCGGTGTCTCGACGGTGGTCTTCTCGCCGGCGAGATCCTCGCTGGTGTCGGTGAGCGCCGTCTTCTCGTTGTGGATGGGGTCGACCGAGCGCTTGCCACGCGCCTGGCGCACCGGCTGGGTCGCGCGACGCTTGTCGGCTTGAGGGCTGGCGATCATCTCGGTCTTGGCGGCGTGCACCGGGTCGTCGATGGTCTGTTCCGACTCGATGCCGCTGATGCCGGAGACGGCGCGGTCGGGGTCGACGGTGCTCGTCGGATTCGGGCTGAACTTCGAGTAGGTGGCGTCCGGACCGAGTGCGTCGGCGATGAGGTTCTTGCCGAGGTCCTGCGCCGGCGATGCGTCGAGGACGAAGTCCTCCATCGCGCGGAGCTCCTTTTCGATCTCTTCGGCCCAGAGCTTCTTCAGGAAGCGCGCCAGCTTGGTGCGGCGGTACTTGGGGTTGTAGCGACGCAAGAAGCCGAGCAGGGCGTCGCGGAACTCCATCGACGTCTGATAGCGCCCGGAGCGCGAGCGGGTCATCGACTTCTCGATGATCTGCTGGAGCTCGGGAGGGATGTGGCGATTGACGTGCCCGGCCGGCTTGGGCTCCGCGTCGCGCACGGCGAAGATCAGGTCGATCTCGTTGGCGGCGCTGAAGGGCGCGGCGCCGGTCGCGAGCTCGTAGAGCACGCTGCCCGCGCTGAAGATGTCGCTGCGCCAGTCGAGCTTGCGGCCGAAGGCCTGCTCCGGCGACATGTACTTGACCTTGCCCTTGATGATGCCTGTCTTCGTCTGCACGCGGTTGTGCGTCGCCTTCGCGATGCCGAAGTCACAGATCTTCACGGTGCCGTCGTAGGCGACGAGAATGTTCGAAGGGCTGAAGTCGCGGTGGACGATGCGCAGCGGTTGATTGTGCTCGTCCCGGGCGACGTGGGCGTGGTGCATTCCGTCGAGGGCGCGCGCGAGGATGTAGGCGATGTCGTCGAACTGCAGGCTCACGCCGCGCTGGCGCGCCTTCTCCACCGCGGAGCGAAGGTCCTTGCCGTCGACGTACTCCATCGCGATGAGGAGGGTGTCCTCGATCTCGGTGAGCTCGTAGACCTCTGCGATGTTGGGATGCTTGAGATGGCTGACGAGCTTGAACTCGTCGGTGAGCATGTCGATGAAGCTCTTGTCCTCGACGTAGTGAGGCAGCAGCTTCTTGATCGCGACGTCGCGGCGGAAGCCGTCATCGTCGTAGGTGAAACCCCGGAAGATTTCGGCCATTCCGCCGTAGGCGATGCGCTCCGTGAGATGGTAGCGCCCGAGCCGCTTCGTCCGACGCATGGGGCACCCTAGAGTGCGGCAAATTCGCCTATTTTTGCAAGGGGAGTGGCGGTCGATCGAGCGATCAGCGCACGTTCAGCTCGAGCCGGGGCCGATCTTCGGCGCGGAGGCTCCGTGGGGACGCAAAACGCAGGGCGGGAGCGTCGGATCCGCGCCCGGCACCGGCGATCGCCACGAAGACCCACGTGGCGCCACGTGTACGTCGAGCGGCTACCTCGTCCGTGAGATCCACGCGAAGCACGTGGGTGGCTCCTGGCGCGAGGGCCGCCCGTGCGTCGGGGAAGGGTGCACGACGCGGTGCGTCGCGGCGATCGAGCCGGACGCCGCGGAAGGGGCGCGTCATGAACACCGAGAGGTCGGCGCCTTCCGCCGGCGGGGTCCAGGTCTGATGAGGCGCCAGCACCAGAACGGCCTTGGAGATGGTGCCGTCGTCGGGGAGTGGGCCGAAGGCCAGGTGGAACTCCCGAATCTCGGGGGCCGCCGAGCAGGAGCAGATCCGTGTCCCGCGTCCGCGCCGCCTCTCCCGCCCTCCGCCGCGCGGTGCCGCCCCAGTCGCTCGGCGAGAGCCAAATGGAGCGCGAGAAGCGTCCGGCGTTCGGGTCGAGGGGCGCGCAGGCGCCGGCGGCGCTGCAGACCTCCCCTCGGGAGCACAGGGCGCTCGACGTGCAAGGCAGGGGGGCCCCGCAACCCGCCGCGGGCCAGAGCAACCCGGCTATCAGGGCAATCACTCCCGCGGCGCCTACGCTGCGCGCGCCCTTTGCTCGGGCAGAGCCCGAGCGCCGGGGGCGCTCCGCTTCGTCGCCGCTTCTCTTCAATTGCGGAGCACTCCCGCGGCGCCTACGCTGCGCGCGCCCTTTGCTCGGGCAGAGCCCGAGCGCCGGGGGCGCTCCGCTTCGTCGCCGCTTCTCTTCAATTGCGGAGCACTCCCGCGGCGCCTACGCTGCGCGCGCCCTTTGCTCGGGCAGAGCCCGAGCGCCGGGGGCGCTCCGCTTCGTCGCCGCTTCTCTTCAATTGCGGAGCACTCCCGCGGCGCCTACGCTGCGCGCGCCCTTTGCTCGGGCAGAGCCCGAGCGCCGGGGGCGCTCCGCTTCGTCGCCGCTTCTCTTCAATTGCCGAAACGCCACATCGAGAGGACCATACACGACGGCGGGGCCAGGGGCCCTGCACCAAAGGCGTCGCGTTTTGTCGTTTCGAATCCTCGTGGCGCCTGCGATGGTTCTGCCCGGAGGACTCAGATGACATCGTTCCGCACGCTCATGGCCGCGCTCTTCGCCCTCAGTCTGCTCGGGGGTTGTGACGACGACGGAGAGGGAGAGACGACCGCCGCGCCGGAGACGGAGCAGCCCGCACAGACCCCCGAGGTCGCCGAAACCGAGCAGGAGGCGCCGCCCGAGGCCGAAGAAGAGGCGCCGGGTCCCCTCGTCGACGAAGCGAACTTCGAGCTCCGCGCGACCGCGGCCGAGAGCTACACCAACGGGGAGCTCGGTCAGTTCGCGATTCAGATCCGCCCCAAGGGCGAGTTCCACATGAACGACGAGTACCCGACGATGGTCACGGTGCGACAGGTCGAGAACGTGGAGTTCCCGAAGAGCGAGCTCGAGAAGGGCGACGCCGCCGAGTGGGAGCGACAGAGCGCGCGCTTCGACGTCCCCTTCACCGCGTCGGCGGCCGGTGAGTACACGGTGGTCTGCGACGTGTCCTTCGCGGTCTGCACCGACGAGAACTGCATTCCGGAAGAGCGAACCCTGGCGGTCAACCTCCCGGTGCAGTGAGGTGACGGTTCGCGACGACCTCACCCGCATCGCCGATGCGGTCCAAGGGCGCTTCGAGGCACAGAAGCGCGTCCTGGGCTTCGAGGAGTATCTGGACCTCGTCCTCGAACATCCCGGCCGCCACACCCGCGACGCGGCGCGCTACCTGCGAGGCGCGTTCGATCACTATGGCCACTACGCGGTGCAGCGGCCCTGGGGGCCGGTGCGTCGCTACCGCCTCTTCGACCAGGTCTTCGCCGAGTCCTTCGAGCGCGAGCGCTCGGATCGCCTCGTGGGTCAGGAAGCGCTGCAGGAGAGCTTCTATCGGGTGCTGTCGAACTTCGTCCGCGAAGGGCGCGCCAACAGGCTGGTGCTCCTTCACGGGCCTAACGGCAGCGCGAAGACCACCTTCGTCCACAGCCTGATGGCGGCGCTCGAGCACTACTCGACCCTCGACGAGGGCGCGCTCTATCGCTTCAGCTGGGTGTTTCCCCGCGGCCGAGACGGCAAGACCATCGGCTTCGGCTCGAGCGACGAGGTGCCGGTGCCCGGACGCTCCTTCGCGCACCTGCCGGACGCCAACATCGACGTGAAGCTCCCGAGCGAGCTGCGCGAGCATCCGCTCCTGCTCCTGCCCCGTGACGAGCGCCGCCTCATGGTGCGCGAGGCATACGAGAAGGGCGGCGTCGACGAGGGTGTGCCCGACTGGATCTCGGAATGGCCAGCTCGGCCACAAGAACCAGCAGATCTTCGAGGCGCTCCTGACCGCCTATCGCGGCGACCTCGGCAAGGTCCTCGCCCACGTGCAGGTGGAGCGCTACTACGTCTCGCGGCGCTACCGCGTCGGCGCGGTCACCATCGGCCCGCGAGATGGCGGTGGACGCGTACGAGCGTCAGATCACGGCCGACCGTACGCTGAACGCGCTGCCCGCGAGCCTCAGCTCCCTCACGCTCTTCGAGCCCGTACGGCGAGCTCGTGGACGCCTCCGGCGGCATCGTCGAGTACTGCGACCTGCTCAAGCGCCCACTCGACGCCTGGAGGTACCTCCTGCTCGCCATCGAGGACGGCGAGGTCGCGCTCCCGATGAGCAACCTGCCGCTCAACGCGGTGCTCGTCGCCAGCTCGAACGAGGTGCACCTGCACGCCTTCCGCGAGCACCACGAGTACAACTCCTTCCGCGGTCGGCTCCAGCCGGTGCGTGTGCCCTACCTCCTGAGCTACGTCGACGAGCAGGAGATCTACGACGCCCAGATCAAGCCGCAGGTGCGGCGTCACGTCGCGCCCCACGCGATCTACGTGGCCGCCCTCTGGTCGGTGCTCACCCGGCTCAGGCGCTCACAGCCCGAGCATTTCGAGAGCTCCACCCTCGGGCGCATCGCGGCGGATCTGACCCCGCTGGAGAAGGCGGACCTCTACGCGCACGGGACCATCCCGCGGCGGCTCTCCTCGGAGGAATCCCGCGAGCTCGGGAGCGGCGTTCGCCGCATCGTCTCCGAGTGGGACACGGAGTCGGTCTACGAAGGGCTCACCGGCGCATCGCCGCGGGAGATCCGCACCATCCTCCTCGAAGCGGCGGACGATCCCGACCGCAAGATCCTCTCACCCCTCGGCGTGATCGATCGTCTCGAGGCGTTCTGCGCGCGAACCGATTACGACTTCCTGAAGCAGAGCCCCGAGCGGGGGTACATGGACCACAAGGAGTTCGTGGAACAGGTGCACGGCCGATGGCTCGATCGCGCCGACGACGAGCTGCGCTCCTGCACCGGACTGATCGAGGAGACGCAGTATCAGGACCTCTTCAACCGCTATGTGACCCACGTCTCCTATTGGGTGAAGAAGGAGAAGGTCTACGACACCCACACCGGCAGGCACGTCGATCCCGACGAGGACCTGATGAAGTCCATCGAGGACAAGCTCGGCGTCGACGCCGACAACGAGGGCTTCCGCAAGAACCTGATCAGCGCGGTCGCCGGTCACGCCATCGACAACCCGGGCGCCAAGGTCGACTACCAGCGGCTCTTCCCCTCCTACATCCAGAAGCTGCGCGAGGCGTACTACGGCGAGCGAAAGAAGCAGGTCGGCGCCATCGCCAAGGACGTCCTCGCGATCATCGACGAAGAGGACGACCGGAAGGCCGGGCTCGAGCCCGAGCGGCGCAAAGCCGCCGAGGCCACGCTCGCAGCCCTCGTGGCTCGCTACGGCTACAACGAAGAGAGCGCGCGAGAAGCTCTGGGCGAGCTGCTCCAGGAGCGCTACGAGGAGTGAGCCCGGAGCTGGAACAGGTCACCTTTCGGCGCTCGGCTTCCACTCAACGAGCCGGGGCCGAGGTGTGGGAGCTGGTGGCGGCGTCGGGCGAGGTGATCGCCTGGGCGGAGGTCTTCCGAGCGCCGAGCCAGTGGGGGGTGCGCCTTCAGGACCGCATCCCTCTGGTGTCGGACGCGGATCTGGTGAAGCTCGTCGGAAAGATGCTGACCTGGGAGCTGGCCTGCAGCGCCGACACCGTCGACGTCGTCCTCGGTCGCACGCACGACCATCACACGCTGGTGAAGGTCGGGGGCGAGTACGTTTGAAGCTCGCCATCCTGGGTAGCGGCACTACGATTCCCCACCCGGAGCGTGGGGCGAGCGGATACGCCTGCATCGCCGACGACGGCAGCGTGCTCCTCCTCGAGTGTGGGCCGGGATCGACTCGGCGCTGGCCGGCCCACGCGATCGCGCTCGGTGACGTGCGCGGGATCCTCTGCACCCATCATCATCTCGATCACATCAGCGATCTGGCTGCCGTGCTCTTCCTGCGCAACGTGATCGAGCCGCCCCCCGAGACGCGCCTCGCGCTCGCGGGTCCCGTCGGGCATCGCGCCCTGATCGATGGGCTCGAAGGCGTGCACGGCGCGATGGTCGCCGACCGCGCCGGATTGCACGATCGGGTCGAGCTGGGCGATGGCGGTACGTGGAGCCTCGGCCCCTTCGAGGTGGAGGCGCGCCACGTTCGGCACAGCGAGGGAGCGCTCGGGGTCCGCGTCACCTCCGGCGGCCGCACGCTCGCGTTCAGCGGAGACTCCGGACCCTGCGACGCGCTCGTCTCGCTCTTCCGGGGCGCCGATCTGGTGCTCGCCGAATGCAGTTATCCGGCGTCGCGGGAGTCGGACCATCATCTCAACACCACGAGCGCAGGTCGCCTCGCGACCGAAGCGGGCGTCACCCGTCTGGTGCTCACTCACTTCTATCCCGTCTGCGATGCGGTCGA
Organism: uncultured delta proteobacterium; assembly: GCA_963727445.1. Lineage (GTDB taxonomy): Bacteria > Myxococcota_A > Polyangia > Polyangiales > B10-G4 > B10-G4. The sequence continues at coordinate 116,458 of CAVSGI010000027.1, read as the reverse complement.
TGTCGAGGCCGAGGTACGTGCCGCGGGTTACGAAGGGGAGCTCTCCTTGGCGGTGGACGGCGCGACCTACGAGGTCTGAGGTTGCGGCCCGGATCCCGGGTCGACTCCGGCGAGCGCTGGGGTTAACGTCCGGGCCATGACGGTTCGGCTGCACGTCAACGTCGACCACGTGGCGACCCTCCGGCAGGCGCGGGGCACGCCCTATCCGGATCCGGTGGACGCTGCGCGGCTCTGCGAGAAGGCGGGCGCGCACGGGATCACGGTGCACCTGCGCGAGGACCGGCGGCACATCCAGGACCGCGACGTCGAGGCGCTTCGAGGGACGGTGACCACCCTGCTCAACCTCGAGATGGCTGCGACCGACGAGATGGTGGCCGTCGCCAGCCGTGTCGCACCGGACCTCGTCACCCTGGTGCCCGAAAAGCGCGAGGAGCAGACGACCGAGGGGGGCCTCGACGTCGTCGGCCAGCGCAAGGGCGTGGGCGCCGCCATCGCGCGCCTGTCCGACGCCGGCATTCCGGTGAGCCTCTTCATCGATCCCGAGCCGGCGCAGATCGCCGCCGCCCGCGAGCTCGGCGCGAAGGCCATCGAGCTTCACACCGGGGATTACGCGAACGCCGGGGGAGAGGCCGCGGCGCGCGAGCTCGCGCGCCTGGTGGAAGCGGCGCGCTACGCCGCGACCGAAGCCTCGGAGCTGGCCGTCGCCGCTGGACACGGGCTCACGGTCGCGAACACCGAGCCGCTGGTGGCTGCCATCGAACAGGTGGTGGAGCTCAACATCGGCCACGCGCTCGTCTCGGACGCGGTGCTCTCGGGGCTCGACGCCGCGGTGCGCGCGTTCCTCGCTGCGATTGGCCGGGGCGAGCAAGCGCGGACAGGAGGCGACGCGTGATCCCGCTGCTGTCGCCCGATGAGGTGCGCGCCATCGATCAGCGCGCCGTCGACGTCCTCGGCCTGCCCAGCGTGGCGCTCATGGAGAACGCTGGAGGTGGGGCGACGCGCGCTCTGCTCGAGCGTTTCGGCGAGCGCCTGGGTCACGTCGTGATCTTCGGCGGACCGGGACAGAACGGGGGGGACGCCTGGGTGGTGGCGCGTCACCTCCACATTCGCGGCGTCTTCGTCACCCCGGTCCTGGTGGGGCCGCGCGACAAGGTCCACGGCGACGCGGCGACCAATCTCGCGGCGGTCGAGGCGATGGGCCTGGTGGTCCAGTCCGCGGACGACGTCGAGCTCTCGCGCCTGCTCGCGGATGCCACGCTGATCGTCGACGGGCTCTTCGGCACCGGGCTCGATCGCCCGCTCGAGGGTCGCTTCGCCGAGGTGGCCCTGGCGATCAACGGCTCGGGCGCGCCGGCGGTGGCCCTCGACATCCCAAGCGGAGTGCATGGCGCGAGCGGCGCCATCCTCGGGGTCGCGGTGCGCGCCGCGCTCACGACCACCTTCGCCGCCCACAAGCGCGGTCTCCACCAGCATCCCGGGCGTGCACACGCGGGCGAGATCGCGCTGGTGTCGATTGGCGTCGAGGCGCCTTCGCCGGGCGCGAGCGACGTGTCGCTCCTCGAGCGGAGCGACGTCGCCGAGCTGGTGGCGCGACGCGCGGTGGACGCGCACAAGGGGAGCGCAGGGCGGGTCTGGATCTTCGCCGGCTCACCGGGAAAGAGCGGCGCAGCGGTGCTCAGCGGGCTCGGCGCGCTCCGCACCGGTGCGGGGCTCGTCACCCTCGCTCCGCGCGCGGCGGCTTTCGAAGCGGTGCAGGGCAAGGTGCTCGAGCTGATGAGCGCCGAGCTCCCGGGCGACGTGGAAGCCGCGGCCGAGGAAGCGCGCGCGGCGGCGCGCACCTTCGATGCAGCGGTGGTGGGGCCGGGTCTCGGCGTCGACGACGATGGACGCCGCTTCGCCCTGTCGCTCTGCCGTTCGCTCCCCCGGCCGCTGGTCGTGGACGCGGACGCGCTGACCGCGCTCGCCTCGGAGGCCGATCAGAGCCTGGGGGGGGCGCCGGCGCCGCGCGTGCTGACGCCTCACCCGGGAGAGGCGGCGCGCCTCACCGGGGCTTCGAGCAGCGAGGTGCAGGCCGATCGTTATGCGACGGCGCGCGATCTCGCGAAGGCCACGCAAGCGGTGGTCGTGCTCAAGGGCGCCGGGACCGTCATCGCGTCGCCCGACGGGGCCATGCGCGTGTGCCCCTTCGGCACGCCCGCGCTCGCGACCGGAGGGACGGGGGACGTGCTCTCAGGCGTCATCGCCGCGTCCCTGAGTCAGGGCTTGTCGCCCTTCGACGCGGCCTCGGCGGGGGTGCTTCTCCACGCCCTGGCTGGACAATGGGCGGCCGCGAGCGATCGGGGCCTGTTGGCTTCCGAGGTCGCGGGGGCCATCCCCCACGTCCTGGCGGAGACGCTGACAGACTGACACGCCAGCGTGGCTGAGATTGGACACCGTGGCGAAGCCGCCACGCTGTGTGCCTGCGTTTCCCAAGAACAACCAGGCTTCGGGCGTCGAAACGGGGTGGTCCGGCGGTTGCAAAAGCTTCCGGGCCGGAGAGCCGCCCATGACAGAGATCCGCCACGACTTCGATCGCGCCATCCTCCAACACTTCGACGAGCTCTACGGGACCGCGGTCCGACTGACGCGTGACAAGACCGACGCCGAAGACCTCGTGCAGGAGGCGATCATGCGCGCCTGGGCGTTCTGGGATCGTTTCGAGGCCGGGACCAACGGACGCGCGTGGATCCACCGCATCCTGATGAACACCTTCATCAACGGCTATCGGCGCAAGAAGCGCGAGCGCGAGGTGCTGGGTCAGGTGCGGAGCGAGGTCGTCAAGAAGCCCCAGTGGGTGCACGACGACGATTGCCGGGCGCGCGATGGGCTCTCGGACGAGGTCGAGGCGGCGCTGGCCCGACTTCCAGAGGATTTCCGCTGCGTAGTGCTCCTCGTCGATGGCAGCGGGCTCAGTTACAAAGAGGCCGCCGAGGCCCTCGATTGCCCCATCGGCACGGTGATGAGCCGGCTGCATCGCGCCCGTAAGCGGCTCCAGGACGATTTGAAGGCCTACGCCTTCGACGAGGGCTACGTCCGGGCGGCCTAGAGCCCCGGCCCCCTCCCCATCTTCGGCTGGCGATCCGGCGCTCCGTCGGCTAAATAGCCGCATGCGTTGGGCTCTGGTCGTGGCTCTCAGCCTCTTCGCCGCCGCGTGCTCGACGCGCTCGACGCGCATCGACGGTGGCGGGTTTCCCGACGCGATGGTGATGGACGCGGCGCCCGATACGGTCGTCGCCGACACCCGTCCCCGTCCCGACACCGGGGACGTCGGTCCCGATCTGTCGAACGTGCTGATCTACGCGCACTCGCGCGACACGCTCTTCACCTTCTCGCCCGCGACGCTGACGGTGGAGACGGTCGGCGTGTTCCACGTCGCGGGGGGAGGGCCGCAGCCTCCCAACATGCTGGATCTCGCCGTCGACTCGGACGGCAACGTCTTCACCTCGAGTGCCGACGATCTCTGGATCGTCGATCCGAGGACCGCCGAGGTCACGCAGGTCGGCTCTTTCGGTCTCGGCGATCAGCTCTTCGCCCTGTCATTCCTCCCGCCGGGTGAGCTGGGGAGCGAAGAGGTGCTGATCGGCGCCGCCAACTCGGGCGACTACTACCGCATCGATTGCGACACCGCGGCTGCGACACTCCTCGGCTCCTATCCGGACGGATGGCGTTCGAGCGGCGACATCGTCTCGGTCGAGGGGCTCGGTACCTTCGCGACCGTGAAGCGGGACGACTTCCCGTCGGACGTGCTGGTGCAGATCCTCTTCTCCGCCGATGGCTCGAGCACGGTGGTGGTCAAGGGTCCGATCAAGAGCTCGACGCGCGACTTCACGCAGCTCTTCGGCGTCGGCTATTGGGGCCGCGTCCTCTACGGTTTCTCGAACGCAGGCGAGCTCATCGAGATCGACCGCGACACGGGCGCCGGCGAGCTTGTGACCACCGACACCGGTACGGATCAGTTCTGGGGGGCTGGGGTCACCACGGTCGTCCCCGTGCTCATCTGATCGACGTTTTCCTGCGTCATCCCGCGGTTTCGAGCCTTCTCACAATAGCGCCGGAACAGGGGGGACATCGGGGCCCCGTATCTCGTACCATGCGCGGGCCCCGGAAAGCCGGGGACGGCTAGGAGGAGACGATGAAGGGTTTGATGGGTCTCGGACTCGCAGCGCTGATGGCAGTGGGAATCGGTTGCGGCAACGACGACGAAGAAGCGAACGCGCAAGCGCAAGCCGCTGCCGCACAGGCGCAGGCCCAGCAGGCGCTTCAGCAGGCGCAGCAGCAGGCGGCTGCGGCTCAGGCGCAGGCGCAGCAGGCAGCTGCGGCTCAGGCAAACAACAACCCGGCAGCTGGGGGCTCGAACTTCGGGACGATCACCCTCGCGACCGGTTTCACCCCCGACCCACACGTGGAGCAGGGGACGAGCGGTGCGGGCGCCACGGGTCGTGATGCCTCGACCCTCGACGCCAACTGCCGGGGTCAGATCGACAGCACGCCGGACCACCTGCTCGTGGCGACGACTGCGATGAGCAATCTGCGCATCATGGCGAACTCGCAGTCGGACACCACCCTCGTGGTGCATAAGCCCGACGGCAGCTACGCCTGCAACGACGATGGCGACGGGCTCAATCCGGTCGTCGTGATCCAGGGCGCGCCCGCGGGCACGTACCAGATCTTCGTCGGCAGCTACACCGAGGGCGAAAACGCTTCCTACAAGCTCGGCATCTCCGAGCTCGACAGCGTCACGCCCAGCCACCCGAACCTGGCGCTCTAGGCGCGCTCGGGCGACACGCCGGCGGGCCGGTCCTTCGGGGCCGGCCCGTGGCATTTTCGGAGCATGGAAACGAACTGGACCATCGACGCGGAGCACCTCGAGCGCGCCGCGCACGTCGTCGGCAAGCACGCCCTCGTGACGCCGCTGGTCCCGGCCCCGAAGCTCGGCGCGCGCGCCTGGCTGAAGCTCGAGACCGACCAGCGCACCGGCTCCTTCAAGTTTCGCGGGGCCATCGCGAAGCTCGCGAGCCTCACCCCGGCGGAGCGGCGCCTCGGTGTGGTCGCGGCGTCGGCGGGAAACCACGGTCTCGGCGTCGCCGAGGCGGCGTCGCGGCTGGGGATTGGCGCGCGGGTGTACGTGCCCAAGACGGCCCCGCTCGTGAAGCGCGACGGGATCGCGGGGCGCGGCGCGCACGTGATCGTGTCCTCTGGCGCGGGCTACGACGAGGCGGAGGCCGAAGCGCGAAAGGCTGCGGAGGAGCTCGGCGCGGTCTTCGTTTCGCCCTTCGACGACCCGTGGGTCGCGGCCGGGAACGGTGGGACCCTCGGCGCGGAGATCTTCGCTCAGCTCGCGAAGGTGGACGCCGTCGTCGCGCCCGTGGGGGGCGGAGGACTGATGGCGGGCCTCGCGGCGGCGCGGGCCGCCGCTGGGCGCGACACCGTGAAGCTCTTCGGCGTGCAGAGCGAGGCGTGTCCGGCGATGAAGCGCTCGATCGAGAAGGGCGAAGCGATCGAGGCGATGGAGGCCGACGGCGAGACCCTCGCCGAGGGCCTCGAAGGCGGCGTGTCGAAGGCGAGCTTCGCGCTGGTGCGCGACGCGGTGGAGCGGATCGACACGGTCTCGGAGGAGGCCATCGCCGAGGCGATGCGCTTCGCCGAGGAGAGCCTCGGCGTCACCGTCGAAGGCAGCGCCGCCACCGTCATCGCCTGGGCACGCACGCATCTCGACGCGCTCGAAGGTGATGACGCCGTGGTCCTGGTCCTCACCGGCCGCAACGTGGACGACCACGTACGCCACCGGATCCTCCTGTCGGGGACGCTAGATTGACAATTGACTTACGCCAGACGGGTCGGGGGACGCTAGAGTGACAATTGACTTACGCCACAGAGGCGGGCGGCAGGAGTCGGAAAGGCTCTGGGGGGCGTAAGTCAATTGTCAATCTAGCGTCCCCTCGGTCCCCTCAGCCGCCATCGGGGATGCCGCCGTCCATCTATCATGGCGTCGGTCATCATCGCGTCCCCGGCGCCCGCGTCCATGGCGGCATCGGCGCCCGCGTCCATCGACGCGTCGGCGCCGCCGTCCATCATCTCCATCCCGGCGTCGAGCGGCGGGATGACGGATCCTCCTGTCGGGGACGCTAGATTGACAATTGACTTACGCCAGACGGGTCGGGGGACGCTAGAGTGACAATTGACTTACGCCACAGAGGCGGGCGGCAGGAGTCGGAAAGGCTCTGGGGGGCGTAAGTCAATTGTCAATCTAGCGTCCCCTCGGTCCCCTCAGCCGCCGTCGGGGATGCCGCCGTCCATCATCATGGCGTCGGTCATCATCGCGTCCCCGGCGCCCGCGTCCATGGCGGCATCGGCGCCCGCGTCCATCGACGCGTCGGCGCCGCCGTCCATCATCTCCATCCCGGCGTCGAGCGGCGGGATGACCATGTCGACCGCCGGGATGGTGGGTATGCCGTCTTCGAAGCTGGCGAAGAAGCTCCGGATGCGCTGGCGCAAAGGCTCGTTGGTGAAGCCGACGAAGTGCCCCTCCATGGGGTACTGCTGTAGGCCCGCGGTCGCCTGACCGCCGGCGACGTTGCCCATCACCGGCGCGGTGACCGGGGTGATGCCGCTGACGTCGTTGGCTTCGATGGTGTTGACCACCGGGTTGATCAGCGGCACGCGGGTGCCCGCCGCCAGGGCGGCGTTGGCGTGCGCGCTGGTGTACGGGTCGTCCTGGCCGCCAGTCATGAAGACGCTCTTCGGCGCGAAGCCCTCACGCGGCTCGTCGAAGATCATGCGCCCGTAGTTCACGCCGTCGCTCACTTCGATCCAGGTCTGCAGGAGCGAGAGCACGGGGTGCGCATAGTTGAAGGACTCCGCCTCGAGGGCCGCGGCGGGCGTCGAGCCCGGGAGCACCAGGAAGAGCTGCACCGCCGAGGCGATGGAGAGGGGCTCGGTCTTCTCGATGACGGAGATCGAGAGCAGGCCGCCGGCTCCGCTGAGGTAGCCGCCCTTGGCGCTGTCGTCCACGGCGAGAAAGAGCGGCATGTTGAGCCCGCCCTGGCTGTGACCGTAGACGTAGATCCGGTCGGGATCGAAGTGGCGCAGCGGCGCACCCCCCGTGCCGATGATCCGTTCCGGGACCTCCACCGTCGCGGCGAATCGCGACTGCTGAACCACGTCCAGCGCGGCCTGGCGGTTGTTGTCGCGCGCCGCCATGGGGTTGAGGAAGTTGAAGAAGAGCAGGTCCGGTGCGGTGGTCGTGGGGTTGCGGTCGCCGTGGAGCACCTGGTCGATGCCCATGACCGCGTAGCCCGATTGCGCGAGGAGGATGCCCACCTTGCTGCTGACGAAGGACTCGTAGTCGCCGCCGGTGCCGTGCGCATAGAGAACGATGGGGTATCCGTCGGGCGGCATCGGCGTGTTCGGGACGGTGAGCATGAAGCGAGCCGCGAACTCCTCGGCGACCACCGGTGCGCCGTCCTGCACCACGATCTCTCCGCTCCCCATCTCGTCGTAGGGCGCAGGGCCGGTCTGGAAGTTGGGGGCCGGGTAGTAAGCGCCCTCGATCCGCGTGTAGTAGTCGCCTTCATCCGGCTCGTTTCGGATCCAACGCCACGCCATGTCCATCGCTTCGGGCTCGGTGTACGAGTCGACGATCCAGTCGCGCATGGCCGCCAGCTCGCTCACCGGGTCCTGGGTGGTGAAGACCGCGAGCGAGAGGATGTCGTCGCGCGTCACGCCCGCCGCCTCGATCGCGTCGAGGGCGTCGCCGTAGATTTCGCGGGCTGCTGCGACGGTCGCGTCGCCCCCGCCGTCGATGAGGTCGCTGAGATCGGTGGAGCGCAGGAACGCGCCGCCGCCCGCGGGCTCGACGCCGGTGGTGACCACCGCTGCATAGCGTCGGCTCGGCGCGAGGGGTCGTCCCCAGACCGGCCGAATGGCGATGGTGTGCTCCGGCCAGTAGATGGTCGCCTCGTCCTGATAGGCGACGGTGGCGGGGTGGCGCTGTCCCGTCTCGAGGTCGAGGAGGAAGACCGCCGCGGAGTCTTCGAGGCTGGCGGCGGCGTCGGCGGGCAGGGTGTCTGTGTCGACGGGGGCGGAGAAGCGCAGGTACGCGTGGCCGTTGTTGCTGTAGCCCCTGAGGTGGGTCGAGATGACCTCGAGGTACATGCCCAGGGTCGAGGAGGGCCCTCGTGGGTTGGGGAAGTCTCGGACATCGATGAAGCCGTCTCCGGTCATCCGGATGTCCGTTGGCCAGGGGAGGTCGAAGAAGCCCTGCTCGACCCCTTCTCGGGGCAGGACGAAGAGCGCCTCGGCGGGCGGGGCGTCATCCTCCCCACAGCTGAGAAGAGAAATTCCTGACAAAAACGATGCGGCAATTAGAGCAATGCTCGTAAATGCCCGGGAACGCTTGACGCTCAGGAATTCAATTCCCATAGTTCCATACCCGATTTGTAGGAGAAGCCATGTCGAAGACGTACTCAGACCTCTTGCAAGAGGTGAAGGGCAGCGTCCGGTTGGTGTCGCTCGAGGACCTCAAGGCCAGGATCGACGCCGGTGAAGAGCTCACCCTAGTGGACGTACGCGAGAAGGACGAGCGGCGCCAGGGGTTCATCCCTGACTCGCTGCACCTGCCACGTGGCTTTCTGGAGATGCAGGCGGAGAGCCGGCTCCCGGACAAGGACGCCACCATCGTCCTCTACTGCGCCGGAGGCATCCGCAGCGCCTTCGCCGCCCAGGCGCTCGCCCAGCTCGGCTACACCCACGTCGAGTCAGCGAATCCCGGCTACGGCAACTGGAAGGACAAGGGCTACCCGGTCGAGGTTCCCGTCCAGCTCAGCGACACCCAGCTGAACCGCTACTCGCGACACATCCTCTTGCCCGAGGTCGGCGAGAAGGGACAGAAGCAGCTTCTCGAGGGCCGTGTCCTGCTCCTGGGCGCGGGCGGTCTGGGCTCTCCCGCGGCGCTCTACCTCGCGGCGGCTGGCGTGGGCAAGCTCGGCATCGTCGACAACGACGCCGTCGACGTGTCGAACCTGCAGCGGCAGGTCATGCACGGCGAAGACCGCGTGGGTACGTCCAAGGTGGAGAGCGCGAGGAAGACCCTCTCCAACCTGAACCCCGACGTCGAGATCGTGACCTTCGACGAGCGCCTGACCAGCGCCAACGTCGACCGCATCTTCGATCACGGCTGGGACGTGATCGTCGACGGCCTCGACAACTTCCCCACGCGCTACCTGGTCAACGACGCCAGCGTCTGGAAGGACATCCCGGTGGTGCACGGATCGATCTTCCGCTTCGACGGACAGGTCACGACGTTCTGGCCGAAGAAGGGGCCGTGCTACCGCTGCCTCTATCCCGAGCCGCCGCCGCCGCATCTCGCGCCGAGCTGCGCCGAGGCCGGCGTGCTGGGGATCCTGCCCGGCGTGATCGGCACCATCCAGGCCACCGAGGCGATCAAGATCCTCCTGGACCAGGGCGACCCCCTCGTGGGGCGGCTCCTCACCTACGACAGCCTGAAGATGAACTTCCGCACGCTGAAGTTGCGACGCGACAGCGAGTGCCCGGTCTGCGGCGATTCGCCGACGGTGACCGAGTACATCGACTACGAAGGCTTCTGCCAGGCGCCGGGCGCGGCCTGAGAGCACGCCGGCCTCAGGCGCATCGCCTGTCTTCGCGACTCGCCCATTCGTTGGGCGTGCAACCGAGGTGACGCCGGAAGGCGCGCGCGAAGCGGCTGAGATCCGAGAAGCCGACGTCGAGCGCGGCTTGCGAGACCGTTCGGCCACGGCTCAGCATGAGCGCCGCGCGCTCGACACGGATCTTCTGCACGTACTGATAGGGGCTGAGGCCGACCTGCGCGCGAAAGCAGCGGCTGAAGTGGAAGCGGCTCATCGCGGCCGCGCGCGCGAGGTCGTCGACGGAGAGCGGATCGGCGAAGCACGACTGCACCAGCTCGATGGCCCGCGCGATCCGCGGGTCGAGATCGAGGCGTTCGGTCGCGCGCTCGCTTCCCCGCAGGGCCTCGACGACCAACGCTTCACCGAGCGCGTCGATCGCGAGCGCGCTGCCCGCGTCTGCGCGCGCGACCTCGTCGGAGATGAGCTGAAAGAGGCGGTCCAGCCGCTCGGCGCGCGCGTCGCTCGGCGCGAAGACCATCGGGTCGCCGGAGGGGTCGAGATGCGCGGCCCGGGCGATCCCCTCGAAGCGTGCCGCTGAGATCTGAAGCGAGGTGGCGACGGCGGCGCCTTCGAAGGTCGTCACGTGGCCGACCTCGGCGGGGACCAGGATGGTGGCGCCCGGCCCGACATCGAAATGTGCGCGGCCGGCGTCGTAGCGGGCGAGGCCCCGGGTCACCCGAGCGACCTCCCAGGTGGGATGGGCGTTCTCTGGGTATGCGCGGGCTGGGCCGTCGGGGCGGGACCAGCGGCGGAGGGCCAGGGTCGGCGTGGGGCTCGTGGACAGCGCCAGCTCGTTCATGCGCCGAAGAGAGTGCAACCCACGTGCGAGGCGAACCCGCAGTCATTTCGGGCGCGGTTGGCGCCGGATGCACGCCCGGCGGGCGAGGCGTGCATCCGCTAACGGCCGCCTAAGGTGCGGCGGTCGCGCGCGCTGCCGCCGCCATCACGTCCGCCCGATCCACGCGGAAGTCGCCATCGAGATCGAAGAGCGGGTCGTAGCCCCCATCGCGCCGCCGCTCCACGGGGAGCTCGGTGCCGCTCCTCAGCGCGACGGCGATCAGATCGGCGGCGTCCACCGTCCCGTCGAAGGTCACGTCCCCAGGCGTCGCGGGGCGCACCTCGCGGGCGAAGGTCCACGCCGGATCGATCTCGCGCAGCACGGCCTCGGGATGGGGGTCGAGGGGGGCGGTACCGGTGGTGAGGTCGACGCTCTCCTCGACGACCCGACCGTCGCCCCAGGTGTCGCGCACCGTGACGCGAAGCAGCCAGTCCCCGTCCACCGCGAGGTCGGTGGCGCTCGCGGTCAGGACCGGATAGCCGGTGCCGCGCAGCCACTGATCCATGATCGGGGCGAGGTCCTCACCGCTCGCCCGCAAGAGCTCGTCGTGGAGCGCGCGCACCGACAGCTCGTTCGGTCCGCGCGCGACGAGCCCGACCAGGGCGTCGAGAAAAGCGTCGCGCCCCACGCGCGCCTCGAGCATGCGCAACACCTGGGAGCCCTTGTGGTACATGGCGTGGAGATACGCCGGGGAATCGGCGCCGCTCGGATCGAGGATGGCGACATCGACGCCGTCGGGGCGGCGATACATGTAGAAGGTGGCGTTCATTCGGTTGCCCGAGAGGCGGGTCTGGGCGCCGTAGAGGTCGCCGAGCGCCAGCCACGCGGAGTACTCGGCGAACCCTTCCTGAAGGAAGGGCGCCTCCACCGGGTCGGGTGCCGACGCGACCCCCGCCCACCACGAGTGCGCGAGCTCGTGCGCCGTGCCCTGGACCAGGAGGTAGTCGTAGTCGCCGACCACGTACTCGGCGATGAACGGATTGCCCATGAGCCCCATGCCCCCTGCACCGAAGGTCCGCGGTACCAGAACCACCTGCGCGCGGTCGGTGGGCAGCACACCGAAGAGCTCGCCGTAGAGGGGGTAGACCTCGGCGCCGAGCTGCGCCATCCGCGCGACCTTCGCCGCGTCGTCCCGCTCGGGATGGTAGAGGACGTCGAAGTCGAAGCCCTCGCCGCTCGCGACGGAGGCGTCCCCTGCATAGAGCGGCACCAGCGTGGTGGGGCGCGAGATCTCGAAGCGCGTCCGCGTGACCGCGCCTTCGGTGCTCACTTCGGTCGGCGCGTTCTGTGCGGCGCGGACCTCGTGGCCCGTCGGGGCCAGCACCTCGATGTGGCCGGTGAAGGGATCGCTCTCGATGAGATTCTCGAGATACCACGCGTGTCCGGCGCCGCCGCCTGGGAGGATCGTCTCGCGCTCCGAATGCCAGCACCACGCGGCGCCGGGGGGCGCGCCTACATTGCAGTGTGGAGCGCCGCGCAGGACGACGTGAAAGGCGAGCGTTTCGCCCGCGTCCCGGGCCACCGGAAGAGTGACGACGGAGGCGTACTGCGGAAAGTCGGGGTAGGGCGTGAGCGTGGCGGGCTCGCCGTCCACCGTGATCTGTTGGGCGTCCGTGAGGAACGCGGAGAGGTAGAGGGTGCTCGTCGCTGCGGTGAGCGCGACCGTCGCGTCAATCACGATCTCGAGCTCTCCGGTCACGTCCACGGTCACCGCCTGCTCGACCACGTCCATCTGCGCCGACGCCGTGGCCGGGACGGCCGCTATCGAGAGCAAGGCCAAGGGCAGGGCGCGCTTCATCGGGACACCGCCCTCTCCACCACCGCGGCGCCGTAGCCCGAAGTCGGCACGAAAGTGCCGTCGCTCCGCCGGATGGTGATGCGTTCCACGGCGAAGGTGGTGGGGCCGCTCGGCGGTGGGAGCGTCAGCGTGGCCAGCCGGGTGGGGCCGTCCATCGACACGTCTCCGAGGGAGGGCGCGAGCCGAGTGCCCCCAACCGAGAGGTCGCCCGGGGCGTCGACGACCAGGTGCAGGGCCTCGTCGTCGGAGCCGAGGGGCCGGTCGGCGACGACCTCTCGGGCGGGGGTCTCGTGGATCAGGTGGGCGGCGACGCCGAAGACGTCGCCGGCGTCCCGCACCCACAGCTGGAGGGTCAGCCCCGCCTCGTCGAGCGTGCCGTCGAGGTAGACGGCGCTTGCTCCGGACGGGGCGGCGGCTTCGAAGACGAGCTCGGTCGGCGCCGTTTCGGCGTCGCCCGCGCAGGCGAGGAGCAGCGGAAGCGCTGCCAGGGCCGTGATGCGTGTCATGGCCCTCACGATGGTCGCGAGGCGCGGCGGCCACGAGGCGATTCGTGCGGAACACGCACGCGTTTCGTGCGCTCAGTCGGCTGGCCGCTCGGGGGGCAGGACCTCCAGCTGCTGGTGGGCGACGATGGTCTCGCGATTGGCGCCGTAGCCTTCGACAAGGATGCGGTGGGCATCCTGTCCCGCCCGCACCACGACGCAGAACGGTCGTTCGGGGGGGAAGCGGCAGAATCCCGATGCCGTCGGGCGGGCGCGGTGCGTGCGCCGCGTAATCGTCGCTGAAGAAGGTCATGATCACGGACTCGTTCACGAGCTCCGGGTCGTAGCGAAGGCTCTCCTCGCGAAGCGTTTGATCCGATGCGATGCGGTGTGCGACCGTCTCGACCGCGTTCGACAAGAGCGCGTCCCGCGGGTCCACCGCGTTCGCCGCGACGACCACCCCCGCGACGCCCATCGCCGCACCCGCCACCGCGGCGCCGGCCGCAAGACCGCGGAAGCGCCTCCGTGTGGCCGCGACCAGGGCGACCTCCGCGGTCTTGAGCCGCCTCGTGTCCACCACGCGTCGGCACGATTCGCAACGATGGGCGACCAGCGCCGCGCCCGCGCCGGCCGCGCCGGCGGCGCAGAGGAGGATCAGCGCGACCGTGCCGAGCGTGCCGAGGAAGAAGCCGAGAGCCACGCTGAGGAGCGTCCCTACGCCGAGCGCGATGAGGAGGCGCTCTTGGCTGTAGTCGATGGCGACCGGGCCGCCGCAGTAGCGACAGGATCGCGCCGCGTGGGGAGAGGGCGACGCGTCGGCCGCCGCCGTCTCCGCGGCCGTCTCCGTCTCCGAAGCCGTCTCCGCGGCCGTGTTCATCTCCGCCTCGGAAGCCGTCTCCGGGGCCGCGTCCGTCTCCGACTCCGTGTCCGTCTCCGTTTCCGAAGCCGACTCTGTCTCTGTCTGCGTCTCGGTTCCCGTCGCGGCCGCCGACCCCGACTCCATCGGACCGAGGTCGATCTGATCCGTGGCCTCCTCCATCGGGCCGAGGTCGATTTCGGGCGCCGGCTCGGGCTCCTCGTACGCGTGGGGATCGGCGTTGAACTCCATGAACACGCCGGCCAGCGCGTCGAAGGAGTCGAGCTGCTCGGGGGTCGAGCCGCGCCGGATCGCCTCCGCCCGGGCATCGTCCACGTGCTTCGGCGCCACCGTGTCGTTGCCGACCTCGGCCATGATGCGCGAGGCCACTCGCACGTGAATGCCGATGTCCGCGATGGCCACGCCGCGACGACGAAGCCACTTCGTATAGGCCGTCCCCCAGTTCACTGCTGGAAAGTTCTACCAGGAGCGGACGCTCGGGACCGCGCTTTCGTCAGTCTTTTCGACGAAATGGTAGCGTGACTCACCAAGGCGGGGAGCTCAGCCGTCGGCTGTCTCACCAATCCGGAGGGTCGAGCGCTCTCAGGCGGTGGCGGCCGCCGCGGCGATCTCGTCCTCGGTGCGGAGGATCGGGTCGGTACGCTGCTTCAGGAGCGCGACGACCTCTTCCTGGCTGCGCGGCTCTTCGGCGAGGTCGACGAAGTGCTTCGCGAGGATGTCGTAGCGCTTGAGCATCAGGAAGAACCAGATCTGGAAGTAGTCGATGCCGTCGAAGACGATGGCGCCTTCCGAGCGGTACTTGTCGAGCTTCTTCTCGAAGTCCGCCGGCATGTCGGTCCAGTGACGCGCGGCGCGCTCGTGATGGCCGATGTGGTAGCCGTCGTTGAAGCAGCGACGGTTGTAGCGTGTGTTGATGCAGGTGATCGAGTTGATGTACGGGTTGTTCGGATCCCGCGGGTCCAGGAACGAGTGCTGTGCCCAGTTGCCGCACATCATCAGGAAGCGCGCGAGCATGTAGGGGATCACGAAGACCGCCAGGGTGGCGCGCCAATCGACGTAGACGGCGAGGAGCACGCACATCGCGATGAAGCTCGCCTCGCCCGTGAGCAGGCGCCGGATCGCTTTCCGGTTCTTGTGCTTGTAGTGGTAGATGGGCAGCTCGATGATCGCGAGGAAGAAGAAGCGGAAGAAGTAGCGCAGCCAGTGGGTGAGCCGGTCGCGCTTGAAGGGCATGGTCGTCGACAGGTCCGCCTCGAGGTTGTTCTCGGGGTGGTGCATGCCCATGTGGTGCGCGTAGTAGGTCTCCGGCGTCTGACCGTTGAAGGGGCCGATCACCCACGGGATGTAGTTGTTGAGGAACCCGTATTCCCTCTTGAAGAGCGGCCGATGACTCGTGTTGTGGAGCATCAGGATGAAGCGGTCGAAGAACATCCCGAAGGTCAGGGCCACGTAGCCGACCGCCAGCCACCAGCGGAAGACGCCGGGCACGAAGAGCGCGATCGCGAAGGGGATCTGGATCAGCGTGTGCTGGAGCATCAGCTCGATGAACGGGATGTCCCGCTTGTCCCGGATCAGCTTCAGGGCGAGCTTGCCCACGAGGCCTTCCTCGTGTTTCGGGTCGTGGCGCGGATCGGTGATTTCGATGGTCCTGATCATCGACGTTTCCCCTGTTCCTGAGGGCTGCTCGGCCCCCTCGGGCGCTGACGCTTTAGCACCCACTCCCCGGGCCTCGCCACCCGAGGGGAGTGGATATGTCCTCTGGAGCGAAAGGATGTGAGTTTTCACGCAATTGGGCGAGCGAACCTCACGCTACGGAACCTCGTGAGAGCGGCGTTGTCCGCACTTCCATGCCGGGGATAGTCTCGCGGCCCATGACAGGGCCGATCGCCATCGTCTGCGCCGCCGCGTGCGCGCTCCTCGTCGGATGCGACGGGAACGCCACCGAGGCGCAGAAGAGATCGCACGACGAGCACATGGGCTACGTCGCCCAGCTCATCCGCCAGGACCGCACGGAGCACCGGAGCGGGATCCGGGAGGCGGCCGAGCGCCTGGCTCCCGGCTTCGTGGCGGAGGTCGAGGGGCCGGAGGAGCGGGAGCGGCAGATGCGTTATGCGCTGCGCTACGTGCAGGAGCCGCCGCGGGGCGTGCCGGAATTCATCGTCTCGCCGATGAGCTTCCTCGCAGCGGTGGGAAGCGACGGCGTGGTGATCGCGCGGGACGGCACCGCGGAAAACGATCGCATGAAGGGACAGAACTTCGCGGAGCGCTTCGACGTGGTGCGCCGCGCGCTCGAAGAGGGGCGAGCCGGCTACGAGCTCGTGGAGTTCGAGTCGAACGAGGAGGGCGGTGAGTCGAGCTTCTCCATGCTCTTCGTCGCGCCTTCGAAGCGCGATGGCGAGGTGGTGGGCGCGGCGGTGGCGGGCATCCCGCTGTGGCGCGAGGCGCAGCGGCTCACGCGCCAGCTCCAGGTCGACGCTGGTGAGGTGAACGACCTCATCTTCTGGGTCTATCTCTACAAGGGCGATCAGCTCTTCCACTTCGGCACGCCCGAGGGGATCGACGCGCAGATGAACGAGGGCGTGGGGACCGCGAGCGCGCGCGCCCAGGGCCTCGAAAAGAGCCCCGGCGGCTACACCGGCGAGGTGCTGGTGAACGGTCGCTGGTTCGCCTACGGCGTCTTGCCGATCCCGAGCCTGGGCGAGGACATGGGCGCGGTGATCTGGCGTGCCGATCCCATGTAGAAGACCGCGCGCAGCGCAGGGGTCACGGAGCCGACGGTGCGTCGCCAGGCCCCCGGTCAGTCGCAGACAGGCAGGTCCATCCGCGTCAATCCTGCGGCGGGCGTGACGGTTCCGGTCATCGTGAGGTCCGGGCTCGAGAGCTGAATGCGTCCGTCGGCGCCCGCGCCGCCTGCCGCGTTGAGGCCTGCGGCCGAGTCCAGCGGCTTCACGCCGCCGCCAGCGGCGAGGAGCGAGCCATCGATTGTCAGGACTGCGGCCTCGAGCCAGATTATGCCGCCGCCGCCGCCCCCGCCGCCGCCCGAGGTGCAGGAGCCGCCGGTCTTGCCGCCGCCGCCCCCGCCGCTGACGTCGATGACCCCGGTCGCTTCGACTGTGATGGTGTCGGCGTCGATCCGCGTGGCGCCGCCGCCGCCGCCACCACCGCCGCCGTTCGCGCCGCCCCCGGCGCCGCCCCCGCCGCCGGTGAAGAGGGTCATCATCGCGTCGCTGAAGAGCGCGCCGCCGATGCCGTAGGTGGTGTCGACGCGATCGCCCGCGGTCCCCGCTGCGCTCGCGCCGCCGCCCCCGCCGCCGCCGCCCGGACCCCAACCACCGCCGGTGGAGACCGCGGCGACGCTCCCCTGAGCAGCGCCGCCAGGACCGCCGTGGGTGTTGGAGCCCGAGGACACGATGGGGTCGCCGCCGTTGGGGCTGCCGCCGGCGCCGCTGCCATTGCCGCAGCTTCCCCCGCCGCCGCCGCCACCGCCGCCAGGGCCCGCGTCGCCGCCGTCGGGGAGGGTGGCGCCGCCGCTCACGCTGTCGAGGCCGTCGGCGCCGGAGAGATTGAGTGTGCCGCCGATGGTCACCGAGTCGGCGGTGATGATCAGCGGCACGTCCCCGGCGACGGTGATCGTCACCCCGGCCGGGATCACCACCTCGCTGTAGTGGTAGGTGCCGGAGGTCAGCATCATGTCCGCGGTGGGCATGAAGGCGCCGTCGGTTCCGTCCGAGCAGCTCGAGCGACACATGCCGGCGGTGCAGCGCTCGTCCGTGGCGCAAGGCATGTCGCAGCCGCCGCAATGCATCAGGTCGCTGGTGGTATCGACGCAGGTGGACCCGCAGCCGACGAAGCCCGCCTCGCAGGTCGAGACGCAGGCGCCCGAGTCGCACGCTTCGGTGGGCGTGCAGGCGTTGTCGCAGGAGCCGCAGTGCGCGTCGTCGGTCATCAGATCGACGCAGGTCCCCTCGCAGGAGGTCGGCGTGGGCGCCATGCAGGGCGGGACACAGGTGCCGAAGGAGCAGAGGTCGCCGTCTGCGCACGCCATACCGCAAGAGCCACAGTTCGCCGTATCGGTGGCGACGTTGGCGCAGGTGTCGCCGCAGAGGAGCTCGCCTGCCGGACAGCTCGAGCCGTCGACGAGGTTGCTGTCGACCGTGATGGCGTCGGGGCTCGCATCGGGGGTCCCGGCGTCACCACCGTCACCGCCGACGGTGTGACGGGTACCGGAAGCGCAGCCCGCGACCTGAAGCAGGGCGACCGACGCGAAGAGGAAGAAGACGACTCGCTGCATCCGTTCATTACACCAGGGGAAGGCCGCCGCGGCTATTCTCTGGGGGCGATGGTGCGTCTGAGCGCAGTCATGGTCCTGATCGCCGCGTGTGGCGGCGGACGGCAGGAGTCGCCCGAGCGCGGCCGAAGCATGCCGCCGCAGCGCGCCGAGGCGCCGCGTGCGGGGGATGACCCCGCAGAGGAAGCGCCTGCGGAGAGCGACCGCGCACCCGATGCGGGACCGGGGGTCGTCGCGGTGGCGCCGGGCGCGTCGCCCGTTGAGGCAGGGCCAGCGCCCACGGTCGCGCCGGACGCCGAGGCGAGCCCGGCACAGCGCGCTCTCGACGCGGCGAGGCCCGTGAGGCTCCCTGCGCCGCCGATGCGCCGCACCCTCGCGCGCCGTCCCACGCCGGTGCACACGGCCCGCCTTCGTCGCGTCTCGAGCCGCCGAAACCGCATCACGGACGAGGAGGCGTGGTTTCGGACGAATCATCTCACCGATCCCGCGCTCAGGAGCTGGGGACGCCCGGCCACGCTCGACCCGAGCGCCTATCCCACCGTGTCCGGGTATCGACTCACGGAGGTCGTGCCGCAGACCGACCTGTCCATCCTCTTGTACCGCCCGAATCGAAGTCCCGCGGCCGTCGCGTCGCTCCTGGTGGTGATGACCGACGACGCTCAGATACGCGCCTGTTTCGACCTTTCGCAATACACGGGCGGTCCGGGCGTGACCGAGATGGAGACCACCTTCGCCTGGGTGGTCGGCGACATCCTCTACGTCTCGAACGCCCATCGCACCTATGCCTCCGCCACCGGCGGCCACAACGCCTATCTGTCGGCCATCGACATGAACCAGCAGGCATTGCTGTGGCGGAGCGCGCCTCTCGAGGCCAACGCGCGCACCTTCGCGGTGGTGGGGGACGTCGTCGTCACCGGCTACGGCTTCACCAACGAAAAGGACGACCTCTACGTGCTCGACCGCCACACCGGGCGCCGCCTCAGCCGTCACCGCCTCGACGCCGGCCCCATGTACATCATCGAGCGGGGAGGGCGGATCTTCGTCCGCGCCTACGACCACGACTACGAGCTAGAGCTGATCGTCCGCTGAGGCCCGCATACCGCTGCCCCCGCGCGTGTGCGATGCTCCGCGCCCGATGCGTGAGCTCCTCTCGGTCCCGGTCCTGATTGCGCTGTCGCTCGGATGCGGCGGCGGCACTCCCGGCGCGCGAAGCGCCGATGACGAGGCGCCCGAGCCCAGCTCGCCGCCGATGCCCTGGCAGAGCGCGCGCCGGCCCGAACGCGTGGTCGAGTCGCCGCTGGTGGCGCTGGTCGGCGGGACGGTGATGACCGCGGCGGGCGACGTCCTGTCGCCGGGTGTGGTGATCATGCAAGACGGTCGGCTCGTCGCCGTGGGCAGTGAGGACGAGGTCGCGATCCCCGACGGAGCGATGCGCGTCGACGTCTCGGGTCGTTACGTCACCCCTGGCATCATCGACACCCACTCCCACATGGGCGTCTACGCGCAGCCCGGCGTGAACGCGACGCGGGACGGCAACGAAGCGACCGCGCCGGTGACCGCCGAGGTCTGGGCCGCCGACTCCTTCTGGCCGCAGGATCCGGCGCTGCCCCGGGCCATCGCCGGCGGCATCACCACCATTCAGGTCCTCCCGGGCAGCGCGAACCTGATCGGTGGCCGCGGCGCGATCTTCAAGATGCACCTCGGCCGTTCGGCGTCGGAGATGCTGCTCTACGAAGCGCCCATGACCTTGAAGATGGCGTGCGGCGAAAACCCGAAGCGCGTCTACGGCGGCCGCAACACCGCGCCCTCGACCCGCATGGGCAGCGTCGCCGGCTATCGCGCGGCCTTCCAGGACGCGGCGGAGTACGGGCGGAGCTTCCGCGACTGGCAGCACAACCATCGCATCTGGCAGCAGAAGCACTGGCGCTTCGAGCACGCGCAGGAGGATGAAGACTCGCCGTCGGACGAGGACGGCGACGAGGAGGAAGAGGACTCTCCCGATGATCCCGGCCCCGAGCCGGCGCCGCCCGCGCGCGATCACGCGCTCGAGGCTCTGCTCGGCGTCATCGAGGGGCGCGTGCTGGTGCAGATGCACTGCTACCGCGCGGACGAGATGGTGCGGGCGGTCGAGCTCGGTCAGGAGTTCGGCTTCCACATCCGCTCCTTCCACCACGCGGTGGAGGCCTACAAGATCCGCGACATCCTCGCGGAGGAAGAGGTCGCGATCAGCACCTGGGCGGACTGGTGGGGCTTCAAGCTCGAGGCCTACGACGCGATCCCGGAAAACCTCGCGCTCCTCACCGAGGCGGGCGTTCGCGGCATCGTCCACTCGGACTCCGCGCAGGGCATCCAGCATCTCAACCAGGAGGCCGCCAAGGCGATGGCCGCCGGCAGACGGGTGGGGATCGCGATCACCGAAGACCAGGCGCTCCGTTGGCTCACGGCGAACCCGGCGTGGGCCCTCGGCATCCAGGACGAGACCGGCACCCTCGAGACGGGGAAGATGGCGGACGTCGTGGTCTGGTCGGGCTCTCCCTTCTCGGTCTACAGCCGCGCCGAGCGCGTCTACGTCGACGGGCTCCTGGTCTACGAGCGCGGCCGCGACGGAGCGCAGGCGACCCCGACCGATTTCGAGACCGGCCTCGATTTGGAGGCGACGCCATGAGGCGCGCCCTCCCGCTTCTCTCGCTCCTGCTGATGACCTTCGTGAGCGCGCACGCGCGCGCCCAGGACGACGCGCCATCGGTTTACGTGATCGACAATGGGCTGCTCTGGACCGGGGAGGGGGAGCCCGCCGCGGGCACGGTGGTGATCCGCGACGGGCGCATCGTCGCCGCCGGGCCGAACGCCGCGGCGCCCGCGGGCGCGACGCGCATCGACGCGGCGGGTGGGATCGTGACGGCGGGTCTGGTCGCGGCGGGCACGCCGATCGGGCTCGTCGAGATCGGGGCCGAGGACTCGACGCGCGACTCGGCGCCGGAAAGCACTGAGGGAGAGCCCGCCGACCCGGTCCGGGCGGCGTTCAGCGCGGCCGATGGGTTCAATCCCCGCTCGACGTTGATTCCCGTCGCCCGGATGGGCGGCGTCACCAGCGCCCTGTCGACGCCCGTCGGCGGGCTGGTGCCGGGGACCAGCGCGTGGCTCGACCTTCGGGGCGACACGCCGGCGGAGATGATCGCCCGGCCCGACGCCGCGCTTCACGTGAGTCTGAACGACAGCGGCGTCGCCGCGGCGGGCGGCGCCATGCCGAGCGCGCTGATGCGCCTTCGCGAGCTCTTCGAGGACGCACGCCTCTATGCGCGCAGCCGCGCCGCCTACGATCGTCGGGGGCTTCGGGAGCTGAGCATCAGCCGGCTCGACCTCGAGCGCGTGAACGAAGCGCTGGCTGGCCGGATCCCGGTGGTGGTGAAGGTCTCGCGCGCGGCCGACATCCTGCGCGTGCTCGAGCTCGCGCGACAGTACCGCCTGCGACTGGTCCTCGCAGGCGTCGAAGAGGGGTGGCGTGTCGCCGATGAGATTGCGGCGGCCGATGTGCCCGTGATGGTGCATCCGCTCTCCAATCTCCCGACGTCGTTCTCGGCGCTCGGCACCCGCTACGACAACGCCGCGCTCCTCGCGGCGGCCGGGGCGCGCGTCATCCTCACGACGGCGATGCATCACGGCGCCCACGACGTGCGCCAGCTCCGACAGGAGGCAGGCAACGCCGTCGCCTGGGGCATGGACCGGGGCGCGGCCCTGCGCGCGGTCACGGTCGAGCCCGCGCGCGTCTTCGGCATGGACCGCGATCACGGTCAGCTCGCGCCGGGCCAGGTGGCGAACGTCGTCGTCTGGAACGGCGACCCCTTCGAGCTCACGACCTGGGCGACACACGTCTTCGTCCGGGGCGAGCCGACGCCGATGACCTCTCGCCAGGAGCGCCTCTTCGAGCGCTATCGCGACCTTTCCCAGGTGCGCCTGGGCCATCCCGGCCGTCCGGCTGCACCCGCGGAAGAATCGGACTAGAAGGTCTCGCATGCTCAGCGCCGCGCGATGCGAGAAGTGCAACCACGCACTGCCGCTCAAGGGGGAGCTTTCGGACTTTCGCCTGCCGCCCGACGAGGTGAAGTGCCCGGGATGTGGTCACCTCTGCGGCACCATCATCCCGTATCGCGTCGGTTGGATGGAGGCGCTCCTCCACAAGGTCTTCGCCATCGCGTCGGTGCCCATCAGCGTGTGGGTGGCGCTGAGCGGCGGCTACGAGCTGCCTTTGATGGTGGGGATCCTGATCCTCGGACCGCTCCTGGGGGGAGGGCTCGGGGGGCTGATCCTGGGCAAGATCCTCGGGATGCCGCTGAACCTGGTCCGAGACGCGCGGCGCAGAAAATAGTGCTAACTTCAGCGCGTGCTGCTTGGCCGTCACTTCGCTGTAACAGCGTCCCTCTCCCTCCTCCTCTTCCTCTCAGCCTGCGGCGATGACACACCGCCAGGCGACGCCGGCGGCGACACCGGCGGGGACGCCGCCGACACCGGTCCGCCTCCGATGTGCGACATGTCGACGGTCCCCCCTCTGATGGAGGGCGACCCCGACGGACACCCCGAGCCCCTGGGCGCGGGTCCTGGAGAGGCGCGCGCGGGTCGCGTGACCGAAGCGGACCTTCCGGTCAATCCCGGCGGGCTCGAGACCTGGGACGCGGGCGACTACCTCCTCGCCAACGATCACGTCGCGGTCCTGATCGAACAGGCCGGCGTCTCCCAGCTCTACGATCCGTGGGGCGGCGCGCTCGTCGGCATCTTCGCCGTGGAAGACGGCGCGCTCACGCGCGCCGGCGACTTCAACGAGATTCTCCTTCGGCGTCGGTCGCTACGTCATCAACCCGACCTCCGTCACGGTCCTCGCCGACGGTAGCGACGGCGGCGCCGCCATCGTGCGCGCACAGGGACCCCTCGAGCCCATCCCCTTCATCGACGAGCTCGGTCGCGCGCTCGCGCCACAGGACTACGGCGACATCGAGCTGGCCATCGACTACATCCTCGAGCCCGACGCGGACGCCGTGCAGCAGCGCTTCACCTTCCGCTCTCCACGCGCGACCCCGACGCCGGTGATGCTGCCCATCGTCCTGTCGATGCAGTTCTCGCGCATGCCCGCCGTCACTCCGCTGGGCGGCTTCGACTTCGACGACTCCATGCCCACCGACTGGCTCGGCTTCGTCGACGACGACGCCACCAGCTATGCCTATCAGACCGATGGGCCCCTCGAGGTGCTCCTTCAGGTGTCGGGCACGGTCGTGCTCAAGGTCCCGCCCTACCGGATCGAGGCGTGTAGCCAGACGACGGTCGAGATGGGCCGCTTCGACGTCGGTGGTCCGGGCCTCGATGGGCTTCGGTCGGCGATGGCCCGTACCGACGGCGAGACCCAGCGCACCATCACCGGGACGGTCTACGAAAACGACGGCACCACGCCCGCGCCGGGCGTGCGGGTCCACGCCGACCTGGCCGATGGGACCTATTACACCCGGACCACCAGCGGCGAGGACGGCACCTTCACGCTCCACGTCCCCGAAGAGGACGTGAACCTCACCGCCTTCCGGCGCGGGCAGCCGATGGTCGGGCCGACGGCGGTGGCGGCCGCCACCGACACCGCGGATATCACGATGGGTCCGGTCGGCACGTTGGAGATCAACGCGCGAGACATGGTGAGCGGCGAGTCCCTTCCTGCACGCATCCAGGTCTTGCCCTCGCCGGCCATCGACGCGCCGCCGAACCGCTTCGGTGAGCGGAAGCTTCGAACGGGGCGAACCCACATCGTGAGCCCGGCGGACGGTCACGCGTCGTTGCTGGTCGGCGCCGGGATGCAGACGGTGGTGGTGAGCCGCGGCTACGAGTACGAGGTGGTGTCGGTCGACGTGATGGTTGGAGAGGGGGAGACCGTCAACGTCGATGCCGCCCTGGCGCGGGTGGTCGACACCACCGACGTGATGTGCGCCGACTTCCACATCCACACCCACCGCTCGCTCGACTCGGCCGACACCGGCACCTTCAAGGTCCTCGCGCTGGTCGCCGACGGCCTGGAGATCCCGATTCGGACCGATCACGAGTTGGTGAACGACTTCCAGCCCGTCGATCGAGTCGCTCTGGCCTCGCCGACTTCGCTTCGGCTCTCCGGCATGGAGCTGACGACCTTCACCTACGGCCACTTCGGCGTGTTCCCGCTGGTGCCAGAGCTCGCGCTTCCGAGCGGACGGCGGCTCCTTCGCTGGTACGATCGGCCTCGCGCCCGCGGTCTTCGACGACGTGCGAGGCGCGGCCCGAGGACGCCGGCGCTGATCATCAACCACCCGCGGGCGGCGGGTCCGCCGGCTACTTCATCCAGGCCGGTACGACCCCGGACGGGCATGGTCAGTCGCCCGGACTCTGGGACGACCGTTCTCCTCGTCGAGGTCTTCAACGATTCCTCCTTCGACGAGAATTACGACCCGACGGGCGGCACCGACAGCACGGTGATGGACTGGTTTTCGCTCCTGAACTCGGGCCGCCGGGTGTTCACCGTCGGCTCCTCCGACAGCCACCGCATCACGAGCTCGCCGGTGGGCTATCCGCGCACCTGCGTGCAGCTGGGCACCGACGAGCCGGCGACGCTCCGCGCGATGGGCGCCACCGTGGTGCGCGATCAGGTGAGGGACGGACACGTGACTGTCAGCGGCGGCATCTACGTCGACGCGCTGGCGCGTGGCGACGTCGGGCCGGGCGGTGACGTGATGGGGGCGATGGATCGCGAGACGGTGAGCGTCCGTGTTCAGGCGGCGAACTGGATCGACGCGAACCGCCTGCGGGTCTTCGTCGACGGCGTGATGACCGAGACCATCACCCTCGACGAGACGACGCGCGATCCCATGGAGCCGACGACGCGCTTGTCGCAGGACATCGAGATATCCGTCGCGCCCGCCGGGAGCTGGGTGGTCTTCGTCGCGGACGGGACCGACGACCTCGCCCCGGTGCATCCGACCCGGCTGCCCTTCGGTGTGACCAACCCGATCTTCTTCAACCGCTGAGGCGTGAGAGCGCCTCGGCGGGGGTGAGCTCCGCCGACCACGGACCGCGGCGGGTGGGCAGCTTCGAGGTGACCTCGAGCGCGTCGAGGAACGTGGAGCGCGCTACGTCGCGGGCGCCGAAGCTCGCCAGATGATCGGTGTAGACCTGGCAGTCGACGAAGTCGAAGTCCCAGGCGCCGAAGAGGTGGCCGAGGAGCGTGACGAAGGCGACCTTGGAGGCGTCGGGGCGCCGCGCGAACATCGACTCTCCGAAGAAGGCGCGGCCGAGGGAGATGCCGTAGAGCCCCCCGGCCAGCGCACCGTCGACGAAGGCCTCGATGCTGTGCGCGAGGCCCCTCTCGTGGAGCGCCGAAAATCCGTCGACGAGCTCGCGGGTGATCCAGGTGCCGTCTTGCCCGGGCCGCGGCTGCGCAGCGCAGGCGTCGATCACCTCGGCGAAGCACGTGTCCATGCGCACCTCGAAGCGACCGCGACGGATGGTGCGGCGGAGCGAGCGAGAGACGTGCACCTCGCCGGGGTAGAGGACGAAGCGCGGGTCGGGGGAGAACCACAGGAGCGGCATCCCGCGCATCGGCCACGGGAAGATCCCTTCGCGATAGGCGAGCTCGAGGCGCGCGGGCGACGCATCACCGCCGACCGCGACCAGGCCTTCCTCCGTCGCCCCGGAGGGCGGCGGGAAGAGGAGCTCCTCGGTCAGCAGGTAGACGGGCACGCGTCATGATTTACCACGTCGCGCCCTGTCGGCGTCTCAGACTCAGTGCGCGTCGAGCTCGCCCTGGAACACCACGTAGCCTTCGTGGACGAAGAGGGCGTCGGCGCCGATGTCGAATCCCGCGACGGTGGGGATCGACAGGCCGCGAAGCTCACCGTGAGAGGCGAGCAGGGGGGCCAACAGCTCGCCCAGGAGGTGGTCGAGATCCTCGGGCGGCGGCAGGCCATCCAGCTCGCCGATGCCGTCGATGGTCACCTCGACCTCGTCGAAGGTCAGGCCCAGGCCGTCGGCCGCGAGGATCGGCGTCACCGTGGCGCGCACGCCGCAGGACACGTTCGCCAGGAGCGTGTCTTCCCCATCGACCGGCGCGAAGAGACGCACGTGGAGGTCAGCGGCGTTCATCTCGAGGCCCGTGTCGGTCGGCTGCACCACCGGGGGCAGGGCGGCCTCCACCTCCACTGACACCAGCGCGTCTTGGGGGGCGCCACTGACAGGCAGCACCACGTTCACCAGGCCGACGTTCAGCGGCGTTCCCCCGGGCCCGGGCACCTCGTCCAGCCGGTGGGCGAGCGCGCCGACGCCCCAGGCCGCGTGAAGGGCCGCATTGATGAGGTCGAGGGTGACGGCGCCTTCGACGCCGGGAAGCGCCGAGTCGGGCTCGAGGCCGGAGCCGAGGAAAAACGCGCCCGGCGCGTCGCGCATCGCCGCGCCAGGGCCACCGACGGGGCGCACCCCGGCGTCGAGCACCGCCTTGAGCCCCTCCTCGGTGGAGCGGAGCTCCGCCACCGCGCCGAGCACCTCCGCGCGATAACCCTGGAGCTCGATCTCCTGGGACATGGGCAGCGTCGCCAGAGCGCTTTCGATCGCCGTCGGGATCTCGTTCGCGACAGCGTCCTGTAGGCTGCTCTCGATCGTCCCGCGAAGGGCGGCGGTCACCACGTGCTGGTCGACCCAATCCCACAGGCCGTCGACGTCGATGAGGACATCCTGCAGGGCCACCTCCGAGCGGCCGATGTCGACCACGGGCCGGCCGTCGGCGGCATCGACCCAGGCGGTCGCCGTGATGTACGCCATCCCGACGTAGGCGGTCCCCGAGATGTCGAAGCCGGCCAGGCTGGCGACGAAGGGGACCGCGATGTTGGGCACGTCGATCCCGACGTCGAGGGCCCCGTTGCCGGGCGTGATCCGCAGGTAGACGGGATTGTGACTCTCCCCCGAGGCGTTCACTTCGCCCCAGAAGCCTTCGGCCACGGGGTTCGCCGCCATGATGAAGGGGGCGACGGCCTCGGGGGACATGTGCGGCGCAGCCACGGTGGTGATGGCGCGCAGAGCGTCGGGACCGAGGGCGAGGGAGATCGCGCGGGTCAGCGGCGCTTCGGGGTCGGCGAAGTGGCCGATGATGGCGCTGGTGAAGGCGCTCCCCACGTGACCGAGGTCGTCTTCGGCGCGGACGCGCACGCGGTGGGCGCCGGGGCGTACGTCGCGCCCCCAGGTGAACGCGCCGCTGGCGTCGAGCTCGACGCTCTCGCCGTCGACGGTGACGGTCGCGTTGGTCGCATCCTCCAAGTGACCGCGAAGCTCGAAGCGATCGCCCTCGATGAAGCTGCCGGCGATGGGTGCGTCGATCACCACCGTCGGGGCGCGGCTGTCGACGTAGACGTTGACCACGTCGACCAGCTCACCGGCGCTCGCCTCGATCCGGGCGGGCCCGTCGTCGAGCAGAAGCGTGGTGTGGAACTCCCCGTCGCTCAC
Source organism: uncultured delta proteobacterium (assembly GCA_963727445.1). Lineage (GTDB taxonomy): Bacteria > Myxococcota_A > Polyangia > Polyangiales > B10-G4 > B10-G4. The sequence continues at coordinate 88,979 of CAVSGI010000027.1, read as the reverse complement.
GGCGACCGTCTCTCCGTTCACGAGCACGGAGTGGATCGCGTCGTTGCCGACGTGGCCCTGGACGCGGACGGCGCTGGTCCCCACCCGCGCCCCTTCGAGCGGAGCGACGATCGCGAAATCGCCGAGGCTATCCGCGCCACCCGGGGTGCACGCGGCGAGGAGCCCCAGCGAAACGAGGGCGAAGGTGAGGCGTAGACGCGAAGCGAAAGCGGGATACATCGGGACTCCGAGTAGGGACCGGGCCGCCAGCTTCACAGCAATCACCGCGCCACGAATGTCACGGGCGTGGCAAACGAAATTGCTTCCCTTTTTCACCCGAAGTGGCATACGGCGGGAGCCGTTGGTGGCCGCTACGCTGGCCACTTCCAAGGACATTGCGGGATACTCCCGCGGCCCTCGGCCCGCACCGATGAACCGTCCGAAAGCCGTCGCCGTCGCCTCGCTCCTATTGGCCTCCCTCTCCGTCACGGCGGCAGCCCAGGACGATCCCCGCCCGTGGTGGGAGCGCGGGCGGAGCGTGGCGCCGGGGGAGGATTCGGAGACGGATACGGAGAGCGAGTCGGATTCGGGAACGGAAGCGGGAGAGGGAACGGGAACGGGAGAGGGAACGGAAGCGGGAGAGGGAACGGGAGAGGGAGAGGGAACGGGAGAGGGAGAGGGAACGGGAACGGGAACGGGAGAGGGAACGGAAGCGGGAGAGGGAACGGGAACGGGAGCGGGCACGGGCTCGGGAGCGGGGATCGCGGAAGACCAGGACCTCGCTGATTCGGAGGTCGAGGTCGAGGGGGCGGAGGAGGACGAGGAGGGCTGGACCATCGCGCCCTATGGCTTCATCCGCGTGGGCTACGAATACGTACAGCACGACGCGCGGTACGACTTCATCGGCGAGAACGACGGGTTCGTGCTCGGCAACGCGCGTGCAGGTGTGAAGGGCGCGGCGCCGCGGTGGAACCTCACCTTCCGGCTGTCAGCGGAGGGCGCGGCGGACCTGCGCGGGGTGGTGAACTCCCCGCAGGCCGATCTCGGCGTGCGCCTGGTGGATGCCTTCATGCAGTGGGACATGACCTCCTGGCTCAGCGCGCGGCTGGGGCAGTTCAAGGTGCCCTTCATGGCTGGCTGGCTCGGTCGCGACGGTGCGCTGCCCTTCGCCAGTCGCGCGGTGGGGCTCGCCGGCGTGCCCGTGGGGCGCGGCTTCGAGCTCAACGGCATCGTCTTCGACCGCGAGCTCGGCCTGCGCCTCGGCACGCCGGAGCCGCTCTACTTCGGCGATTGGGGCGTCGCCTACTCCGCGACAGTCTTCAACGGCAACGGCATCAACCAGCTCCTGAACGACAACGCCCGCCTCGCGGTCGCAGGGCGCGCCGAGCTGCACTTCAGAGACTGGGTCCGCCTCGGCGGCGGCGTGGTCTACAACTCGCGCACCGAGGGCCCGCTCCCCGATTGCTTCGACGAGGAGGACTTCGGGGTCACCGCGGACCTGACGGTGGAGCTCTACGGCATCGAGCTCATGGGTCACTTCACGTACCTCCGGACCCGCTACGACACCATCGCCAGCCCCGATCGCGTGCGGATGGAGTACCACATCCAGGGCGGCTACCAGCTGCCCTTCATCCCGTTCCCCTTCGTCGTGAACTACCGCTTCGCCTACTACGATCCCTGGCAGAACGGGGGCAACGACGGTGGCGTGGATCTGTCCACCTTCGAGCTGCTCTATCACACCGTGGGCGTTCGGCTTGCGCACCCCTCGAAGGCGCTCGGCATCACCGCCTGGCTGAACTACACTTTCACCCTCGAGAACACCGCTCGGCAGGTGAGCAACGATCGCCTGCAGATCGTGACCCAGCTGAAGTTCTGATGCGCTCCCGGCTTCGCAGTACGACGCCTCCCCCCTTCGTCCTCGCCGTCTCCCTCCTCGCGGCGCTCGCGTCCACGAGCTGCGCGGTGGAGGCGCCCGTGCAGGCGCGGGCGCGCCTCGTCGAGAACCGCACCGATCTCATCGGTGGTCCGCGGGCGCTCGGCGAGGTCGGTGACTTCCGCCTCGACAACGATCAGGTGCGCGTCATCGTCCAGGGCCCCACCCACTCGCGCACCCTCGGCATCTACGGGGGCGGGCTGATCGACGTCGACCTGGTGCGCCCCCGGGGCGGCGAGATGGGCGACTCCCGTGGCGGCGTGGGCCTCGACGCCCTCGGCGAGATCTTTCCCACCTTCCTCCTGCAGGCGGTCGACGTGCAGACGGTGGAGGTGCGCGCCGACGGCTCGGACGGCGGGCCGGCGGTGGTGGCGGCGACGGGGACCGCTGGGGACTTCGTCGAGCTGGTGGGCGTCTTGAACCGGCTGCTCCTCGGCAGCCACGCCGACTACCGCGAGCCCATGTCGGAGCAGCGGCTCCGCTACGAGATTGATCTACACGCTCCGTCCCGGCGCGCGTCACCTCGAGCTCACCCTCGAGGTGACGAACATCTCCTCGGGCACGCTCAGCTTTCCCACCGCGGACGCGTCGCGACTCGCCGAGCTCGTCGGTTTCGACGGAAGCGACCTGCCGATACCCGTGGGGGACATCGCCGCCTTCAGCGCGTCGAGTCAGGCCTTCGTCCCCGGCATCGGCTTCGATCTCCGCTTCGGGATCGAGGACGCCGCGCGGACGCCCCGCGAGCTGCCGGCCCTGCCCGGCGTGGCCGCGCCGTGGGTCGCCACCCGGGGCGACGGCGTGAGCTACGGCCTGGTCGCTGCGCCGAGCGAGCGCAACTACGTGTGGCAGAACCGCGATCAGTACGCGGACGATGGGCCGGTGGATCAGACCTCGGTCTTCGTGCCCTTCGCGGCGGGCGGCTTCGTCACCATCTTCTACGAGGTGGCGCCGCCGACGCTCCCGCCCTCCGAGTCCTTCGAAGCGACGCGCTATTTCGTGGTCGGCCGCGGGGATGTCGGCTCGGTGCTCGACGAGGTCAACAGGATCAAGGGCGTGGCCACCGGACGGCTCGGCGGGCGCGCCTTCGACGCGCTGAGCGGCGCCGCCGCGACCGACGCCTCGGTCCTCGTCTACCGGCGTCTGGGCGACGGACGACGCACCATCTTCAGCCAGTACGACGTCTTCACCGGTGGCTCCTTCGGCGGCACCCTCGAGCCCGGCGACTACAGCGCGCGCATCGTCGGTCCCGGCCGGCCGCTCAGCGACTTCGTCGACTTCACCATCGTCGGCGGGCGCACCACGCCGCTCGATCTCGAGGCGCTCTCACCTGCGCGGCTCGTCGTTCACGTCCACGACGAGCGGGGCAGGGCGCTGCCCGCGCGCGCGACGGTGATCGGGACCTACGACGCGTCGCGGGTCGGCATGCGGCCCCGCGACTTCCTCTACGACCTGTCGGTCGGCCAGCACCCGCGGGTGCAGGACCTGGTCCCCGACGACCCGACCGATCCGCTCACGCGCCGCTACGTCGAAAACGACGGCCTCACGCACAGCGACGGCATCGCCGAGCTCCTGGTGCGACCCGGCGTCTACGAGGTGCACTCGAGCCGCGGCCCGGAGTACGACACCGACTCGAACCTGGTCGAGCTCCTGCCCGGCCGCACCGTCACCCTGGCGCACACCCTGCACCGCGTGGTCGACAGCCCCGGCTTCATCTCCGCGGACATGCACCTGCACAGCGCGAACAGTCACGACTCCTCGCTCGATCTGAATCATCGGGTGCGCTCGATTTCCGCCGAGGGGATCGAATGGGCGGTGTCGAGCGACCACAACTACGTCACCGACTTCGGCCCGGCGATCGCCCAGGCGGGGCTCTCGGATTTCCTCGGGAGCAGCGTCGGCCTCGAGGTCACCACCATCGAGGCGGGCCACTTCAACGGCTATCCGCTCCGCTACGAGCTCGCCAACGTGACGCGTGGGGCGATCGAGTGGAGCGACAAGCCGCCCGACGAGATCTTCGCGCGCCTGAGGGCCATGGGCCGGTACGGGCCCGAGGAGACGTTGGTGCAGGTCAACCATCCGCGGGCTCCGGTGCTGGGCTATTTCGGCCAGTTCAAGCGCGACACCTTCACGATGGATCAGCTCCCCACCGGCCTGAGCGACTTCTTCCTCTCCCCGACCGGGCCCGCTTTCGTCGACGCGGGCGGGCGGACGACCTTCTCCCTCGACTTCGAGCTCCTCGAGGTCGTCAATGGCAAGCTCTTCCGCGACATCCACGCCTACCGAACGCCCGAGACGCTTCCCCCCGATGCGCCGCCGGACCTCCCGCCGACGGGCGGCATCGTCACCGACGACAGCGGCCAGGCCGCGTTTCCGGGCGTCGTCGACGATTGGTACAACCTCTTGAATCGCGGCTTTCACTTCGTGGCCGTCGGGACCAGCGACTCGCACGACGTGCAGAGCGAGGCCGGGTTCTTCCGCACCATGGTGTACGTCGGCGCCGATGACGTGCGCGAGCTCGACGAGTTGGACGTCGTCCGGGGCCTGAGGAGCGGTCGCGCCATCGCCACCAACGGGCCCTTCGTCGAGATGTGGATCGAGGACCGCGAGCGCGGCGCCATGGGACAGACCCTCTCGACGGACACGCCCGACTCCCTGCGCCTCACGGTGCGCATCTCCGCGGCGCCGTGGGTCGGGGTCGGCCGACTGAACATCGTGCGCAATGGCGAGATCCTCGAGGTGGCGATGCTCGACGAGTCGCGCGACTACGCCGCCGATCCCATCGAGCTCGCCTTCGACGTGGCCCTCGCGCGAAACGAGAGCGGGCAACCGATCGACAGCTGGTTCGTCGCGGAGGTGATCGGCTACCGCAGCATGTTCCCGGTGGTCCGGCCCTTCGAGGTCTCGCCCTTCCAGATCACCGAGGCGGTCAACACCCTCGCGGGCGGCGTCGACGTGCTCGGTCCCGGTCTCGGGAGCGCGACGCCCAGCGAGAACCTGCCGCATACCGCCTACGCCATCACCAATCCGGTCTGGGTGACCAACGGCGATCACCCCTTCGAGGCGCCGGGGCTCGTGCCGCCGGAGGTGCAGGCCGACCCGGCGAACGACTCGGGCTTCCCGCGCGGTCCCACCCCGCCGCAGACGATCTTCACCACCACCTCGGCCCCGGCGCCGCCCCTCTCCCCCTGGCTCTTCGGACGCGATCCCGCGGTCCGCCACGACCTCGGCGCCATCATGCGCCGCCTCTCCCACACCCACACGCCATGAACCGCCGGCTTCGCATCGCCACCTTCGCACTGCTCGCCGCCGCGCTCGCGCTTCCGGCGGGAGGGAGCGCGCACGACTTCGAGGAGACCCGGCGGCTGGTGGTCTCGGTGGAGGCCGACCGGGTCCTGATGATGGTGGCCTACGAGGTGCGACCGGGGCGCATCGCCGACGGGCTTCGGGCGCGCTACGATGCGAGCGACGACGGCGTGGTGGAGACGGCCCTCGAGCGACTGGCGCGGGTGCAGACCATCGGGCCGCGCGTGCGTCACGGTCTGTCGCTCGTGGTGAGAGACGAAGAGGTGCCGCTCACGATCGAGAGCATCGCGTTCCCGGCGCCACCCCGGGAGGGAAGCCGGTCGGGGATCCGGGCGGTGGCGCTCTACGCGGCGGAGCTTCCGGACGACGCATGGGGACGCGGGCCGCTCTCGGTCGAGGTGCGCACCCGCGGCGCGCGCGGGCAGCTCACCCTCGAAGCCCAGGCCGCCGAGGGCTACGAGGTGACCGCCGACGGCCTCGAGTCGCGCAGGAACGATCCGGTGCTGGGCCCCGGGATGCTCTCGCGGAGCGGCGCGGTCACGCTCATGGTGCGCAGAGCCGCCGCGCGCTGATCGAGGAGCGCGCGCACCTCGGCCTGTCGCTCGCGCGTGAGATTGAAGCGCGAGAAGACGGCGAGCGCGCAGAGGACGAGTGCCGTCGGCGGCGCCGCGAAGAGGAGCTCGAGCCCGAAGACGGTCTCGGCGGAGGGGGCGGACCCCGCTTCATAGCCGACGAGGGTGAGCCCCACGCCCACGCCCGCGGCGGCCAGGGCGAAGGCCATCTTCCGCACCAGCGCCGCGAAGCCGGCGAAGAGCCCTTCGCGTCGCTCGCCGCTCGCGAGCTCGTCCAGGTCCGTCACGTCCGCGTTGAGCGCGTGCAGGGTCACCCAGAACCCGACGTTGGCCGCGCCGGAGAAGGCCATCACGGCGAAGAGCAGGCCGTAGGTCCCGGGGCCGATGAAGAAGACCGAGGCGAAGGTCACGCTCGAGAGCGAGAGGCCCGCGCGGAAGGCGGTGGGCTTTCCGAAGCGATTGGCGATGCGCGTCCAGAGCGGGTAGGACGCGATGGCCGCGAGGGCGTTGGTCACGAAGGCCGCGAGGTGGACGACGGGATTGGTTTCGCCCATCACGTGCTCGAGCACGTACAGGACGAGGGACTGCACGAAGGCGAAGGCGATCGCGCCCAGGCACGCCGCGCCGAGCAGGGCGCCGAGGGCGCGGTCGTGTCTGAGGGCGCGGAGCACGTCGCCGAGGGGCGCGGGCTCGGCGCTGCGCGAAAGCGGGCGCTCGCGGGTGCCGGCGAAGGTGATGAGGAGCGCGGTGGCGGCGAGCGCGCCTCCCACCACGGCCGCGCGGCGGAAGGCTTCACGGGCAGCGACTGGATCGTCCGCGCCGTCCGGACCTGCGAGGAGCAGCAGGATGACGATGGGCAACAGCAGCCCGACCAGGTCGCCCACGTTGCCGAAGAGCTCCCGCGCGGCGGCGAAGCGCGTGCGCTCCTCGTAGCCGCCGGCGAGCTCGGGCAGGAGGCTCAGCGCGGGCACCTGGGTCACCGTCTTGGCGGTGAAGAGCAGGAGCAGGGCGACGGTGAAGTAGAGGCCGAGGGCCGCGCCTTCGAGCCCTTCGGGCGGGCAGAGGAGCATGACGAAGGCGAGGCCGACGGGGAGGGCGCCAGCGAGGATGTAGGGGCGCCGCCGACCGAAACGCGAGCGCGTGGCATCGGAGATGCGCCCCATCCAAAGGTCGGAGACGGCGTCCCACACGGTGGCGACGATGAGCCCGCCCGAGACCCAGAGTGGCGCGAGGCCGGCGACGTCGGTGTAGAAGACGAAGAGGTGGACGCCGAGGAGCGTGCCCATGACGTTCTGGGCGAAGCCCGAGGCGCCGAAGGCGAGCAGGGTGCGGCTTCGGTTGCTCACAGGTCGTACTCCAGGCTGATGCCGCCGAGGATGGTGGTCGAGTGCTGCCGCGAGCCGTGATGCGTGTAGTAGCCGCCGCGAACGAAGGGGGTGATGGAGGACAGGGTGCGGTTCGGGCGGCGGAAGACGACCATGACCATGGGCCCGAGCTGGTGGTTCACGTCGCTCGAGGCGGGCCGCACACGAAGGCTGTCGTAGACGCCCAGGCGGAGCATGGTGTCCGCCTCCACGTCACGCTCGAGGCCGAGGAAGACGTCGTTCTTCAACAGCCAATCGGTCTGCGCCCGGACGATGTCGTTGCGTTGATCGTAGTAGTAGGGGGAGTCGCCCACGTGAGCGCGCTCGCCCTCGAACTGGTCGAGGAAGAGAAGGCGCACGCCGCCGAGGGACACCATGCCCTGGAGCGTTCCGCTGAAGGCCGCGCGCCACCCGGCGGCGCTGCGCGCGGCCTGGGGGGATAGGTCGTTCGGGTTCAGGTAGTGGTCGTACTCGCAGAGGCCGTAGTAGCCCGCGCCCTTCAACCCGATGGGCCAGATGCCCTCTCCGCCGACCTCCGCGCGCAACACAAGAACCGACAGCGGCGAGAGCTCGACGTATCCGGCGCCGACCGCGTACACGGGGGAGACCGCGTTGGCCACGCCGACCTCGAGGTGCGCGCCCTGGAAGAGCAGAGAGCTCTGGTCGCCGATGCTCGCGCGGCCCGCGAGCTCGAGGCGGTGCTCGGCGCCCATGGGGTTGAGGAGAAGCCCGAGCTGCTGGCGAGCGACGAACCGGGTGCCGGCGCCGCGGGGCTCGTCCTGGGCGTCGGCGCTGGTGGGAAAGGCCAGACCGAAGAGGAGGCTCAGCGCGACGCGGCGAGCGAAGAGGCAGGCACGAGGGTCCATGCGCTCCCCCTCTTCAGGAGCGGTGCCAGGCCATGAGCTCCATGATTCCGGGGGGGGTGCGGTGGGAGCGTGCACTGGGTTGCACGAGGCCCGACCGCGGCGGGAAGGGAGTTGCACAGGCCGGGCGAGGCGGACCGGGAAAACCTGGTGGCACGTCCGCTGCACTCGGCACGGCCATGATCGCCATCGACGACGCCTCGTCTCATCCCGCGCCCCGGGCCCGATGGGCTCTTCATCCAGCTCCTGCGCATCGTGCTCATCGAGCGCTCTCTCGCTCGCCTATCGGCTGCGGCTCCGCGGCCGCGAGAACATCCCCGAAGAGGGACCGGCTGTCGTGATCCACAACCACGTCTCGGTGATCGACTGGCTCCTCATCGCCGTGACCTGCACCCGCGTTCCGCGCTTCGTGATGCACTTCAAAGACTACGACCGTCCGCTGCTCCGGTGGATCTTCGACGCTTTTGGCGCGATCCCCATCGCGACGCAGAAGGAGGACCCGGCGCTACTCGCGCGCGCCTACGAGGCGATCGGCGCCGCGCTCGCGTCCGGCGATCTCGTCGCGATCTGTCCCGAGGGCAAGATGACGCCGGACGGAGAGATGAAGCCCTTCAAGGAGGGCGTCGTGCGCATCGTCCGCCGCCGTCCGGTGCCTGTCGTTCCGGTCGCGCTCACCGGGCTGTGGGGGAGCTTCTTCAGCCGCAAGGGCGGCGCGCCCTGCACCAAGCTGCCCCGCGCGTGGCGCTCACGGGTGGAGGTGACGGTGGGGGCGCCCATCACCCCCTCGAAGGTGACGACCGATGCGCTCTTCGCGCGCGTGGAGCGCCTCCGGGGTGGCCGTCGCTGAGCGGAGCACCTCGTAGCCAACTCCCAGAGATGGCTGTACCTTCCGCGGCCATGACGGAACAGAAGCCGGAAGAGAAGGGCACCTGGATCGGCGTCGGCCTGTCGGCGGCGATGCTCTTCGTCTCCCTCATCGCTTGCGTGCTCACGGGCATCGCCGCTTCCGAGATGCGCGAAGAGGAAGCCGTCACCGTCAGCTACATGACGGTTCCTTTCATCGTCGCTGGGCTCGTCGCGTGGCTGCCCGCGCTGCTCGCGCGCAAGAAGGGCATGGGGATCGCCGTGGGCGCGCCCATCGGCTGCGGCTGCATCGCCGGCATCGTCGCGAGCGTCGCGCTGATGATCTTCTACGTCGTGCTCTGGCCGTCGCTCTGAGGCCCCGCTGCCGGGGACGGTCTACACTTTTCAACTTTTGGTGCCGCGCGGCCAGGAGCCAGCTCAGGCCTGAGCGGCGGCCGTCAGCTCGAGCGTGAGCTCGTCGTCTTTGACGACGACCTTCGCCGTGCCGCCGTCCTTGAGCTCGCCGAAGAGCATCGCGTCGGCGAGGGGGCGCTTGATGGACTGCTCCACCAGGCGCGCCATGGGGCGGGCGCCGAACTCCGGCTGGTAGCCGTGGGCGGCGAGCCAGGTGACGGCGTCGTCCGTCAGCTCGACCATCACGCCCTTGTCCGCGATCTGCTTCGCGAGGATGTCGACCTCCTTGCGGGCGACCCGCTCGATGATCTCCGGGGGCAGGCCGCTGAAGAGGATGATCGCGTCGAGCCGGTTGCGGAACTCGGGGGCGAAGGTGCGCTCGATGGCCTTGTTCGCCTTGGACGCGTCGACACCCTCGCTCGCGCCGAAGCCGATGGTCTTCTGAGCGACGTCGGAGGCGCCGGCGTTGGTGGTCATGATCAGGATCACGTTCCGGAAGTCGGCCTCGCGGCCGTTGTTGTCGGTGAGCTTCGCGTGGTCCATGACCTGGAGCAGGATGTTGAAGAGGTCGGGGTGCGCCTTTTCGACCTCGTCGAGGACGACCACCGAGTAGGGGTGCTTGCGCACCTTGTCGGTGAGCAGGCCTCCCTGGTCGAAGCCGACGTAGCCCGGCGGCGCACCGATCAGACGCGACACCGTGTGGCGCTCGGAGTACTCGCTCATGTCGAAGCGGATGAACTCGACGCCGAGCACGCGCGCCAGCTGCTTGGCGAGCTCGGTCTTGCCGACGCCGGTGGGGCCGCTGAAGAGGAACGAGCCGATGGGCTTGTCCGGGGCCCGCAGGCCCGCGCGCGAGAGCTTGATGGCGCTCACCAGCCGTTCGATGGCGTCGTCCTGGCCGAAGATGACCTTGCGGAGCTCCGGCTCGAGCTCGCTGATGGCGTCGCGGTCGCTGGCGGAGACCGTCTCGGTCGGCACCTTCGCCATGCGGCTGACGACGGTCTCCACGTCGTCCACCGTGACCCGGTGGGTGCGCTCTGCGTCGTCGCGCATGCGATCGACCGCGCCCGCCTCGTCGATGACGTCGATGGCCTTGTCGGGCAGATGTCTGTCGACGATGTGCTTCTGGGCGAGCTTGGCCGCCGCTTCGAGCGCCTCGGGCTCGTACTTCACGTCGTGGTGCTCTTCGTAGCGACTGGCGAGGCCCTCGAGGATCGCGATGGTGTCCTCGAGGCTGGGCTCGTCGACGTCGATCTTCTGAAAGCGTCGCGCCAGCGCCCGGTCGCGATCGAAGCTCGCCTTGTACTCCTTGTAGGTGGTCGAGCCGATGCAGCGCACTTTGCCGCTGGCCAGCGCGGGCTTGAGGATGTTCGAGGCGTCCATCGAGCCGCCGCTGGTGGCGCCCGCGCCGACGATGGTGTGGATCTCGTCGATGAAGAGGATGGCCTCCTCTTCCTGCTCGAGACGCTTCATCACGCCCTTGAGCCGCTCCTCGAACTGGCCGCGGTACTTGGTGCCCGCGAGCAGCGCGCCCATGTCGAGGAGGTAGATCTCCGCGTCCTCGAGCACCTTCGGCACCTTGCCTTCGTGGATGCGAAGGGCGAGGCCCTCGGCGATGGCCGTCTTGCCGACGCCCGGCTCGCCCACGAACACCGGGTTGTTCTTCCGGCGCCGGCACAGGACCTGGATCGTCCGCTGCACCTCGCGCTCGCGACCGATCAGCGGGTCGATGCGGCCCTCGGCGGCGGCCTGAACCAGCGGAGTGGTGAAGGCCTCGAGCGGGTCGCGCTTCTGGCCGCCCTCCTCCTCGTCGTCGGCCCCGTCACCCAGGGAGAAGTCCTCGTCGCTCATCCCGTCCTCGCCGACGCCGTGCGATGCGTAGCGCTTGAGATCGAACGGCGGAGGCCGGACTCCTGGAGGAGATACACGGCGTGGCTGTCCTGCTCCTTGAAGAGCTGGACCAGCACGTTGGCGCCGTCGATCTGCTTCATCTCGCTCGAGATGGCGTGGATCGCGGCGCGCTGGAGCACCCGCTCGACGCCGACGGTCTGCTGCGGCTCGAAGCTCCCGAGCTCTTCGGGCAGCTCTTCCATGTTCTCGTCGAAGAACTCGAGGAGCCCGTCGCGGATCTCCTCGGTGTCCCCGCCGCAGGCCGCGATGGCCTTCTTGGCCTTCGGGTCGTCGAGCAGGGCGAAGAGCAGATGCTCGAGGGTGACGTACTCGTGCCTGCGTTCGGCGGCCTCCTCGAAGGCCTGCCGAATGGTGTTCTGAAGCTCGCGGGTGAGAATCGGTCCAGCCATGGCTATCGCATCATTCCTCGGGCTCCATCGTGAGCCTCAAGGGGAACTCGCACTCCCGCGCCAGGTGCTCGACGCGGGTGATCTTGGTCTCGGCGATCTCCCGGGTGTAGACGCCGGCGATGCCGAGACCGTTGTGGTGGACGTGCAGCATGATCTGCACGGCGTCGCTCTCCGACTGGTGGAAGACGTGCTTGAGCACCTCGACGACGAACTCGCGGGTCGTGTAGTCGTCGTTGTGCATGAGGACCTTGTAGAGCTTCGGTCGAGCGACCTTCTTCTCTGCCTGGGTCCGCGTGATGACCCCTTCGTCGTTTTCGAAGCGATCCGCCATCTCGGGTCATTTAACCATCTCGGCGCCCGCGGCACCTTCTCGGATTGCGGTGGCCAGCTCGAGGAGGGAAACCCCCCGGTATCTGGGCTGAATCGTCAGGGGCGGCCCCCCGCGCCGGGAGACGGAGACCACCAGGCGCTCTTCGTCCACTTCCACGTCTTTCATGTCGGCCCAGGCGATATGGTGCTCGACCTCGCCCTCCGCCAGGGTCAATCCCTCGGTGTCGAGCTCCAAGAAGAATCGATGGGCCTCGGCGGCTCGTCGCCGGCCGCGCCGGTAGGAAGCGAGCCAACCCACCGAGACCAGGGTCCCGAGGACCGCGATCGCCCATCCCACCATCCCGGGGCCCGAGGTGGCGAGCCAGACCACCGCGGCCAGGGTGACCATCGCTGCGACGAGACGAAAGCGTCCGGTGGCTCGCTCGGCCCCCGCGTCCATCTCGAAGCGCTTCACAGGGGCGACACTCCGAGCCTTCAACGCACCACGACGCGGATGAAGAAGTCCGCGTCCGTGTTGTTGGTGATCGTCACGAAGCGCTCGTCCACCGATTCGATCTGCGCGGTGGAGCCCGCGGTGAGGGCGGCGGCGGATCCGTCGGGCGAGAAGCTCAGGTAGACGAGGACGCTCGAGGGCATCCGCCCCAGCTCGTGCTCCATGATCAACGTCGCGCGGCCCGGGTAGCGGAGCCACGGATCGCCCAGCCAGTCCACGCTCTGCCACTCGTCGCCGTCGGTCATCCCGGCGCTCGGCGGATGATCGGCGAGGCCCACCTCGATGGTCGACGGGGCGAGGGTGCGGTTGCAGCCGAGCCCGAGCGTCAGGACGAGCCCGAGGGATGCGATGCACAGCGTGTCTTTGATGCGCCTCATGGCTGCTGGAAATGGTCTCGAAGGGCGTCGACCAGGCCGACGTTGGTGTACTCGCTCGCCGTGACCGCGACCGACAGGCCGAGCCGCTCGGCGGTCCCCGTGGTGATCGGCCCGATGGAGCCGATCGTCAAGGGTGCGAGGAGCGCTTGGGCGTCTTCGCCCAGAACGTCGACCAGGTTCTGCACGGTGGAGGAGGCGGTGAAGGTCACGATGTCGACCTCGCCATCCTGGAGCAGGCGCCGCAGTCGTGCAGCCGCCTCTCCCTCGGGGGGCACGTTCCGGTACGCCGGCACCACGTCCACCTCGGCGCCAGCCTCGCGGAGCGCCTCGGGCAGCGCTTCGCGCGCGACCGCGGCCCGCGGCAGGAGGATCCGGACGCCCTCGAGGTCTGAGCCGTGTGCCTCGAGCACCGACTTGGCCACCTCCTCGCCGATGTGCTCCTTCGGGACGCGATCGGCGACGATCCCCACCTCGGCGAGCGCGCTCGCCGTCCCCGGCCCGATCGCGACCACCTTCGCGCCGCCGAGCCGGCGCGCGTCGCCGCCCTGTCGTGCGACCTCGTCGAAGAAGCGCGTCACGCCGTTCTTGCTGGTGAAGAGCACCCATTGGTAGCGCGCGAGCTCCTTCACCGCCTCTTCGAGTGGCGCGCCGTCTTCCGGAGGCGCGATGCGGATGGTCGGCGCCTCAATCGGCAGAGCGCCCTCGTCCCTGAGCCGCTCGCTCAGCACCGCCGCTTGTCCGCTCGGTCGGGTGACGAGCACGCGCTTACCGAAGAGCGGCAGGCGGTCGAACCAGCGCAGCTCTTCGCGCAGGCTCACCACCGGCCCCACGATGGTGAGCGACGGCATCCCCAGGCCCGCTTCCTCCACGCGATCGGCGAGGTTGGAGACGGTGCCGACCACCGTGCGCTGCGAAGGAAGCGACGCGCTCTGGATCACGCACGCGGGCGTGTCGGGAGGCCGCCCGTGATCGACGAGGAGCTTCATCAGTCCGCGCAGCTTGCGCAGCCCCATGAAGATCACCAGCGTCTCGGTGGCGGTCGCCAATTTCGCCCAGTCGTGGGAGGTGCGGTCCTTCTCGGCGCTCTCCGTCGCGGTGATGTAGGCGACCGAGCTCGAGAGCGTGCGGTGCGTGAGGCTCACCCCCGCGTAGGCGGCGGCGACGACCGGCGACGGCACCCCGGGGACGACCTCGAAGGCAATGCCCGCTTCGGAGAGGAACTCCGCCTCCTCCGAGCCGCGGCCGAAGAGGTAGGGGTCGCCGCCCTTGAGGCGCGCCACGACGCGGCCGGCGCGGGCCTCGGTCGCCATGCGCTCGTTGATCCGCGCCTGCCGCACAGAGGGTTGCCCGGCGCGCTTGCCGACGAAGACCTGCTCTGCGTCTCTTCGGCAGTGGGCGAGGAGGTCTGGGTGCACCAGCGCGTCGTATAGGACGACGTCGGCCTCCGAGAGGCGCCGTTTGGCCCGCTCGGTGATGAGCCCCGGGTCGCCCGGGCCCGCGCCGAGGAGGTAGACCTTCGCCGTCATATGGCCCGGAGCATACCGGGCTCGCGGGGGTGTGCTACCACCCCGTCCTCGGCCGCGGGGGCGAGCCGCAGAGCCGTGACTTGCAAAGGGGCGCGCGTTGATCTGGGTCCTGATGATGGTGCTTGGGTGCGGAAGCGGAGGTGAAGCCGTGGCGGGGGAGCGCTCCCGAGGTCCAGTCCACCGAGGGGGCGGTGGAGGTCGCCGAGGCCCCCTCGGAGCCGCTTCAGCAGGCCGCCGAGCTGCCCAGCCGGCCCCTGCTTCGCCTGCTCGCCCGGGATGCCGAGCCCGTGGAGGTGCGCATCGAGGTCGCGGACGACCCGCAGGAGCGCGCCCAGGGGCTGATGTTCCGCCGCCACCTCGATCCCGACGCCGGGATGCTCTTCGTCTTCGAGGAGCCGAAGACTGCCAGTTTTTGGATGAAGAACACTTTCATCCCCTTGGATGTCCTGTTCATCGGCGAGGACCTGACGATCCTGGGGATCGTCACGGATACCGTGCCTTTGAGTGAGGATTCCATCGCGATCGACAAGCCCAGCCGCTACGTACTCGAGGTCAACGCCGGCTTCGCCCGAACCCACGGGATCGTCCCGGGTAGCGGGATCGAGCTGTCGGGCGTATCCCTCCCCGGAGAGTCACCATGAAAGCACGAACGAAAATCGCTGCGCTCGTCGCGCTCAGCCTCACCGTCGTCGCCTGTGGCGATGACGGGGAGGGCGACGAAGGCGAGCGCGCGCTCAGAGCCGCGACCCCGGGTGCCGGCGAGCCGGCCCCGCAGACCCCCGACGGCTACGACATCATCTTTTCGAACCCGAGCGCCGCGGGTCGCGCCGCGACGGAGCGCCGGGAGGCGGAGCGCGAGCGCCAGCGGGAGCACCTCGAGGAGCAGCTGGTACGCGAGCCCAACGCACCCGATCCGAAGGAGGGGCACTTCACGCTCGAGGATGCCGTCGAGGGGCTTCCCATCGACGGCGATCTGGTGGCGGAGATCAACACCGACCTCGGGACGATCTTCTGTGACCTCCACGCCGACCGCGCTCCCAACACCGTCGCCAACTTCATCGGCCTCGCCCGTGGCAAGCGCCCGTGGTGGGACGCGCGCGCGGGGCAGTGGGTCACTCGTCCGGCATACCGGATGACGAAGTTCCACCGGGTGATCCCGAACTACATGATCCAGGGCGGCGACTACCTCGGCGACGGCAGCGGCACCGTCGGCTACACCATCCCCGACGAGATCCACGAGTCGCTTCAGCTGCACGATCGCGCCGGTCAGCTCTGCATGGCTCCGCCCGCCCCCAACGAGAACGGCGCGCAGTTCTTCATCACCGACGGACCGGCGACCCAGCTCGATGGCAGCTACACCATCTTCGGTCAGTGCCGGCCAGAGGAGACGATCGCGAACATCGCGCGGGTGCCTCAGGACGGCGACTCCGACAACGCCCCGCTCACCGACGTGGTGATCGAGCGCATTCTGATCCGCCGGGTCGAGGGGGGCGCGGCCGAGGCGCACCGCAGCCCACCCCAGCTGCCCGAAGGCTTCGATCCGGAGACGCCGGCGCGCGGGGCTTCCCCGGGTCCGACCGAGCTTCGCAACGCCCGCGAGCGGCGTATCGAGGAGCTGCGCGAGGCGGGGCGCCTGCCGCCCGGCTTCGACGACAGCGACATGCAGTGAGCCGGAAGGCATAATCCCCGCATGGCCGACGAAGAGAGTCGCGAGTCCGAGATCCCACCGGATATCGACGACGAGAAGCGCCGCAGGTTGCGTCTGGAGAAACTGCTCGGCGGCGCCATCCGGCGCGGCCTCGAGGCGGGCATCGGCACGCTGAGCAGGACGGACAACGTCGTTCGGGAGCTCGTCGGCGAAAACGTGAAGCTGCCCAAGGAGCTGGTGGGCTACATCTTCTCGCAGGTCGACGAGACGAAGAACGCCCTGGTGCGGGTGGTCGCCGGCGAGGTGCGTGACTTCCTGCAGGCGACGGACATCGCGACCGAGCTCCAGAAGGCGCTCACCAGCCTGTCCTTCGAGATCAAGACGGAGATACGCTTCATCCCCAACGACGCCGGAGGCGTGAAGCCCGAGGTGAAGGCCGAGGTCGAGCCCAAGCGCAAGGGCAGGAAGAGCGACTCTCCGCCGCGGGGCCGGCGAAGGACCGAGCCGCCGCCGGAGGACGACGAGGTCGTGAGCGCAGGCGACGACGAGTAGCGCCTGGAGTAGCTCCTTGGCCGAGATCTTCTTCATCTCCAAACCCGTCGCTCCCCCCTGGAACGACAGCAGCAAGAACCTCGTCCACGACCTCGCGAGGAGCTTGTCGCGTCATCACCCCCGGGTGCTCTCGCGGCCCGGCGTCGAGCTCGCGCTGCCCGAGGGCAGCGTGGTAGAGGCGCTCTATCCGGAGCGCGCCGGCGGCTTCTCGCCGCCGCTCGCCGACAACCTGAAGGTGCTGGGGCGGCTCGCGCTCGGGCGGCGCGGCGACCTCTGGCACTTCTTCTTCGCCCCGAACCCGAAGACGTCGATCGCCTCGCGCGCGCTCTGCCGAACGCGGCGCGTCCCCTCGGTGCACACCGTCTGCAGCGCGCCGCGGGAGGGGCTCGACCTCGAGCGGGTCCTCTTCGCCGACATCACCGTGGTGCTCAGTCGACATACGGAGCGGCGGCTCATCGACGAAGGGATGCCCGCGAAGCGCATCCGCCGCATCGGCCCCGCGATCGAGCCGCTCGATCCGCTGAGCGACGCGGAGCGGGCCGAAGCGCGCCAGCACTTCGAGCTGCCGCTCACGGCGCCGGTGATCGTCTATCCGGGCGACCTCGAGTTCGGGGCGGGCGCCGAGCGCGTGATCCACGGGGTCGCGGCGATGAATCGAAGCGACGTCGTCCTGGTGATCGCCGCGCGGAAGAAGACGCCTCAGGCCGAGGTCGCGGAGGACGCGCTTCGCCAGGAGGTCTCGGCGAATGGGCTCGCGGAGCGAACGGTGTGGGTGGGGGAGACCCGCCGGATCCACGCTCTGCTGGGCGCGGCGGACATCGTGGCGCTGCCCAGCGACGATCTTTACGCGAAGATGGATTATCCGCTGGTGCTCCTCGAGGCGATGAGCATGGAGCGGCCGACGGTGGTCGCCGAAGGCACCGCGGCCGCGGAGCTCGCCGAGCAGGGTGGGGCGCGCCTGGTGGATGGCGATCCAGCGCAGATCGCCGCGCTCTTCGACGAGATCCTGGACGACGAGGCGGCGCGAGAGGCCCTGGGGGAGGCGGCCCGGAGCCACGTCCTCGCCAATCACCTGCCCGCCGCCATGGCGCGACGCTACGAAGCGTTGTACGACGAGCTGCTCGATGGATGATGGAACCGAAACGAGAGCGCCTTCGGACGAAAGGGCGCGAGGCTATTACGACGACTTCAGCGCCGGCTACGAGGACGAGCGGGGGCGTGGCTATCACGGCCTGATCGACGACCTCGAGATCGAGACGGTGCGCGATTTCGTGCGCGGCAAGCGCGTGCTCGAGGTCGGCTGTGGCACCGGGCTGATCCTCGAGCGGCTCGCCGCCATCGCCGACGAAGCAGTCGGCATCGATCTGTCGCCCGGGATGCTCGACAAGGCGCGAGAGCGCGGGCTGAAGGTGCACGAGGCCAGCGCCACCGAGCTGCCTTTCGAGGACGAGAGCTTCGACGTGGTGTGCTCCTTCAAAGTGCTCGCGCACGTCCCCGACATCGATGTCGCGTTGGCCGAGATCGCACGCGTCACCCGGCCCGGCGGCTACATGTTCCTGGAGTTCTACAACCCCTTGAGCCTGCGTTACGTAGCGAAACGTCTCGCGGGGCCGCAGCCGATCAGTGACGGTCGGACGGAGGCGGATGTCTACACCCGCTGGGACGCACCGTGGGTGATACCGCGCCACCTTCCGCCGGGCGTAGATCTCGTCGATTTTCACGGCGTTCGCGTGGTGACACCCGCGGCTTTCGTGCACCGAATTCCGCTTCTGGGCGCGGCGATCGCCCGGGCAGAGCGGCGCGCCAGTGCGTCACCGTTTCGGTACCTCGGCGGCTTCTTGATCGCGATGCTCCGCAAGGCGGAATAGGTGCGATCGCGAGGTTGGCAATCCTGGCTCCGCGACGCGTCCGCCGCGTGGTTGTCCGGATGTGTCGCTCTTGCCCCTCGGGGTACGAAAAGCTATACGAGTCGGGCATGAGCGGTGCTCCGAACGATGCGGACCGGTTGCGAAGACTCGCCGAGAACGCCCTCGCGAAAGGCGCTGACGGCAAGGACATCTCCGCGCTGCTCCTTCAGCTCCTCGACGTCGTGGGTGACGAGGGCGAGCATGCGCTCTTCGCGCACCGGCACCTCGCAGAGCTGCGCATCGAATCCGATCCGTGGCAGGCGGCGCTGCACCTCCGGCGGGTCGCGGCGCACCGTCAGGACGACGACGTGGTCCACGCGCTCATGGGGCTCTGCCAGGCGCTGCTCGGTAATTTCCGCGCCGCCGTCGCTGCGTATCGTCGCGCGCTTCTGATCTCGCCTCAGAACCCCTGGTACCACCACAACCTGGGTCACCTCCTCGATGTCGCGCTCGAGCGTGCCGCCGACGCCGAGCACCACCTGCGCGACGCGCATCGCATGGAGCCGCTCGAGCACGAGATCACCGCGTCGCTCGCGCACTGCCTCGCGCGCCTCGGCAAGCTCGAAGAAGCCCGTGAGCTGGCGGAGGACGCGGCCCTCGCGGCGCCGCACAACGCGAGCCACCGGGATCTCCTCGAGTGGATTGAGGGGGGCGCCGGCGACCGCCCGTCGCCGCGTCTGGAGCATCCGGCGGGCGTGCATCGCGTCGACGGCAAGGAGCTCGAGGTCGAGCGTGCGCTCGAGCGCGAGATGCAGAAGGCCGGCTTTTCGAAGGCCGCCGTGGCGCGCGCCCGGGCGCTCTGGGCCGACTTCCACGACGGCCGCCACCTCCGGGTGATCAAGCCCGAGACCTACGCCGCGGCCGTCGAGTACGCCATCACCTTCGTGATGGGGGTGCGCGGAGTGACGAAGGCCAGCGTCGCGCGCCGCTACGGCGTCGCGCCCGGCAGCCTCTCGAGCCGTTACGGCGAGATTCGAGACGCCCTCGATCTCGAGCCCGGCGATCCCCGCTACGCGTGAGGCCGTGGCGACGCGTCAGCGAACGCGGCTCGTCGCCCTCGGCGTGGCCGTCGTCACCCTGCTTGTCTTCGCCCCTTCGCTCTGGGCGGGCTTCGTCTCCGACGACTGGTCGCTGATCGTCCACAACACCCACGCGCACGGCCTCGACAACCTCGGCCGCGCGCTCACCACCGGCTTCTGGGACGTCTCCGCCGCACCGGCGCCCGACAACCCCGTCTACCGCGGCATCTATCGCCCCCTCGTGAAGGCCGCGCAGCTCCTCGAGCACGAAGTCTTCGGCCAGTCGCCGGCCGGCTACCATGCCGTCAGCATCGCGCTGCACGCGCTGGTCGCGCTGCTGCTCTTCCTCTGGCTCCGGCGTCGTCACGCGGGCGCGCCCGATGCCGCTACGCTCGGCGCAGCGGCGGTCGGGTCGCTGCTCTTCGCGCTCTTGCCGGCGCGTGTGGAGTCGGTGACCTGGATCAGCGGACTGCCTGACGTGGCGATGACCGCATGCGCGCTCGGCGGGCTCTTGTCGGCGAGCTCCCCGCGCCCCTCGGCCGTCCTGGGGACGGGCCTCTTCTTCGCCGCCGCGGTCCTGTCGAAGGAGGCCGCGCTGGTGATGCCCGTGCTCCTCGCCGTCGACGTGGTGCTCCTCCGTGGCGAAGCGCGGGCCTCGGACGCGCTTCGACGAAAGGCAAAGCATCTCGTCGCTGCGGCCGCGGGCGTGCTCTCGGCTCTCGTCCTCCGCTTTGCCTTCGTCCCGTCCGTGGGTCTCGGGTCGGGCGACGTCGCGGATCTCTTGCAGCGCGTGCTCGCATCGCTCGGTCATTACGTGCTCGCCACGCTCTGGCCGCTGTCCACGACCGTTCACCCCGCGATCCGGATGCACGACGAGAGCTACGGAGCCGTCTACGATCCGGCGGCGCTCTTCGCGGGCGCGGCCACAGTCGTGGCGGTCGCCGTCCTCGGGATGCGGGCGCGCCGAGCGCCCCGGCTGCGTCCCTGGCTGGCAGACCTCTGCTACTTCCTCCTTCCGCTCGTCCCGGTCCTCAACATCGTTCCCCTGGGCCACTACTCCTGGATCTCGGAGCGCTTTCTCTTTCTGCCCCACCTCGGCATCGCGGCCCTCGTGACGCGGGCTTTGCTCGGGCTCGCGGCTTCGCCTGACCGAGCCCTGACCCGTGTGCTCTTCGCCGGTGCGCTCCCCGCTCTCTTCGGGCTCGCGACCCTCACCGTGATCGCACAGGGGCACTTCGCCTCCGACGAAGCACTCTGGGAGTACGAGCATCGTGAAAATCCGCGGAACGTGGTGGCAGCGCGCGAGCTGGCGAGCCTCGCCGCCGACGCGGGGCTGAGCGGCGAGGCACAGGCGCTGCTCCTCGGCGCCTACGACCAGGCGGTGCGCGCCCACGATCGACGTCTCGAGATCGACGTGGCGCTCGAGCTCGCTCGGCTCCGCGCCACAAGCATCGACGACGCGGATCACGCCGCGCTCGGCGCCCTTCGCGATTTCTACGCGTCCATCGTCGAAGGTCGCGAGGCGACCCTGGAGATCGGCGGCGGGGTGATCGCGCTGCGGCTCTCGGACGAGGAGCGACAGCGGCTGGCGGAAGACTCGCAGCGCGTGCAGCTCCCCTGGGCGACCGCCGAGATGCGGGACGGTGCGCTGTCGGAATCCGTGGCGCGCCTGCGAGAGATCACGCGGCGCGAGCCGCGCGACGTCGACGCTTACGATGCCCTCGCGCTGGCCCGGGCGCGCCGGCTTCATTTCGAAGCCGCCCGGCGCGCGTCCGCACGCGCTCGGGCGATTTCGGGCGGCGACGCGCGTAGCGAAGCCATCGCTTCTGCCATCGAAGCCGCCGCGCTGGAGATGGATGGGGCCCCCGGTGGCGACGACATCGAAGGGGCGCTCAGCCGGTCGCGCGCGCAGCTGGCGCTCGGCTCCTTCGAGGGCGCGCGACAGGCGCTCGCCCCGCTGCTCCAGCGAGCGCCGCCTTCGCCGGAGGTGGTGATGGCGGCGGTGCGGGTCGAGGTGGCAGCCGGCCATGTCGACAGGGCACGCGCCATCCTGGCGGACGCGCGCCGGCGCGACCCGTCGAACGAAGCGGGCTGGCAGCGGGCGCTCGGCGATCTCGAACGGCTCGCGGGCGGCGGCGCCTGAGGAGGCGTCGTCGCCAAAAACTTGGCGGTTGGGGCTCGCCCTCGGTACCCCCGTGGGGTGGACCCGCTTCCCAGCGCCACCTCCATCTCTCGTGCCCTTTTGGCCCTCCGCCGCGCGGAGGCGACGGGCGTGCTGACGGTGCGAGCGGAGAGGCGTGAAGCGAAGCTGGCCATCGTTCGCGGGGTGCCGCGCGCCATCTCCGTTCCCGATGACGAGGAGACCCTCGGCGACGTCCTCGCCCGTCGGGGGGAGCTGGATCGACGCGCGCACGAGACGGCGCTCCGGGCGGCGTCGCCGATCGGTCCGGTGGGGCAATGGTTGGTGGAGGTCGGCGCCGCGAGTCGCGAGGCGGTGGAGGCGGCGCTCGGGCAGCAGCTCTCGCGGCGGGTGGCCGACACCCTGATGTGGCCCTCCGCGGAGTTGCGCTTCCGCGCCGGGCTCGCGGACGTCGGGGTGGCGCACGTGAAGGCTGCGCGTGAGCCCGCCGACCTGGTGCTCGCCTCCATGCGCGAAGCGGTGGGCGACGTGCCGCTGCTGCTCGCGCGGCGGCGCCTCGGCTTGGGCGTGGTGCTGCTCTCACGGCTCGGCGGGGCGTTGGTCGAGGACGCGGAGCTGACGCCCGTCGAGGAAGCGATGCTGCCCATCCTGAGGCGTGGCGCGCCGGTGGACATGGTGCTCGCCATGGGTGGCGGCTCCTCGCGCGCGATCCGTTCCCTCTACGCGCTCCACCTCTTGTCGGCGATCAGCGCGCCCACCGCGGGCCGCAGCTACTCGCTGCTCCTGCGCAAGCAGCGCCAGCTTCGCCACGCGGCAGGCGCCACCAGCCTCCTCGACATCCCCCACGACGCAGACGCCCCCGCGGCACGCCGGGCACTGCGCCGTCTCGCACGTGCTGTGCACCCCGACCGCTTCGACGGCGAAGCGGAGCCCGCGGTGCAGAAGGCCAGCCGAGAGGTGATGGAAGCGCTCGTCGAAGCGGAGAGGCGCGTGCGCAGCTGACGAGTTTCGAGGGGCCTCGCTCGTTCCTCTGCCGCCTCGCCAATCCGTCGTCTCGTGCCTCAGCGCGGGTGAGCTACGAGTTGCGACTCAGGACGTGCCGTAGCGTCTCGACGAAGCCGGGCAGGGCGCGGCTCTTGTGCTCATCGGCCTCTCGATCTCGTTGAGCAGCGCGCGCCTTGGCCGCGCGAGGGGCGTCGTCGAGATGCGCAGCCTGCCGGAGGAGCGGTACGCGGCTCACGATCGCGTCGAGGGAGCCGGGGAGGTTGTCGGCCGGCGGCGGGGGAGCGTTCACCTCCACCAGGCGCGAGCGCAGGGGCACGCCGTCGTTCAGATAGACCTCGGCGTAGACCTTGGGCAGGAGGCGATGGTGGGTGCCCATCAGGTCCGCGGCGTACTCGTTGCGAAAGCACCCGGTGCGCAGGACGCGCCGCTCTCCTTCGTTCCACCACGCCGGCTCGTGCTCGTGGCCGAGGAGGATCAACAGGGTGTCGTCACGCCGTCCGTGCAGGAGCCGGCGGCAGTCCTGCATCGAGACGTCCGGATCGCCGGTGCTGAATCGATAGGCGACCTCCTGCAGCATGGTCCAGCTGACGCGGCGGAGCGGGTCGCGGCTGCGCCAGTAGCGCTGCCAGAAGTCGCGGGTCCAGTAGCGCCAGAACGCTGACAGAAGGAGCTCGCGCACCTCCGGAAGCGCGTCGAGGACCTCGTCTCTCGGCTTGAGGCGATCGATCTGATGAAGCTCCGGCAGGAAGGGCATCGCCACTTCGAGGAGCGCCAGCGTCCCCCAGGGGAGATTGAGAATGGTCTCGCCTTCCCAGCTCAAGAAGGGGTGGTGGGCGTCGATGGCGAAGAGGGGGTCGTGCTGTTGGCCGTGCTCGACGTGAACGAGCCCGTGCTGGTGACGCAGACCGGGAAAGGCGATTCGATCGGAGTTGCCCAGCTCCTGGCGCAAGCGCTCCTGCACGCCGGGAAAGAAGACCTCCATGTCGTGATTGCCGACGACGAAGATCAGGTCGCGGGGTGCGCCGTCGTAGGCGAGGAAGCGCCGCAGGCGCTCGAAGTAAGGCCCGTGGGCGGCGATGATGCGCTCGAGCTTCGCGACGGCGATCTCTTCGCTGACGTGGACGGGGAAGGTGCCGTCTTTCAGCGGGGTCTTGAGGAGATCGAAGCTGTCGCCGTTGAGGACGAGGGTGACGGGCAGGTGGGCGAAAGGGGGCGCGCAGTAGCGCAGGAAGAGGTCGCCGAGGAACGCCGACTGCGGGAAGTCCTCGGTGGCGCCGCCCGCCCCGATCTCGATGTCGCTCGCCACCACCATGACCTCGTCGACGTCGCCGCGGCGCACGTCGTAGGGCCAGGGAAGGGGTTTGTCCGAGGACATCGGAACCGAAGTCTAGCGCGGGCCGCGCGATGGCGCGCTTCAGGCGCCGTTACGCGGCCCGTCGTGGAAGGCGCCCTCTACTCTGCGGGGAGCCACCAGGGGTTTTCTTCCTCCGGCGGCTCCTCGGGCTCTTCTTGGCCCTGCTGGCCCTGCTGGCCCTGCTGGCCTTGCTGGCCCTGCTGACCCTGCTGGCCTTGCTGACCCTGCTGGCCTTGCTGGCCCTGCTGACCCTGCTGGCCTTGCTGACCCTGCTGGCCTTGCTGACCCTGCTGGCCTTGCTGACCCTGCTGGCCTTGCTGACCCTGCTGACCTTGCTGGCCCTGCTGACCTTGCTGGCCCTGCTGACCTTGCTGGCCCTGCTGGCCTTGCTGGCCCTGGTTGGCGTTGGCCTGCTGAGGCGGCCGCTGCTGCATCTGCGGCGGCTCGGCCGGCCGCCGAACCCACCAGGGCGGCCCGCTCTGCGGAGCGGTCATGGTGGCGGCGAGGGCGTTGCGCGCGCGCAACCGAATATACCAGGGCTGATCCGAATCGTCCGGCGGCAGGTCCTCGCGCGGCTCCTCGTTGTTGCCCCGGATCGAGATGGTGAAGCTTCCGCGCTGGCGCCGCTGGCGGAACTTCGGGAACTCGATGTTCTCGACCTTGGGCGCGAGGCACGCGACGAACTCTTCCGTGTTGGGCGCGAAGGTGAAGTCGCGCGCCGAGCCGTCCGACTCCATGATGAAGACCAGTCGCACCTGAGCGAGACGCGGGTTGCGTCCCATCTCCGCCATGATGCACTCGCGGAGCTCGTCCGAGCGCTCGGCGAAGGTCTGGTTGATCGCCTCCTGGCTGAGGCGCAGCGGGCGCGCCGCTTCCTCTTCGCGCGCCGCTTCCGCGGCGGCCGCGGCGGCAGCCTCCGCCTCCGCCTGTGCCTGTGCTTCGGCCTGCGCCTGCTCGCGCTCGAAGAGGCCCCGCATCGCGGCCGCCAGGGGCTCGATGGTGCGGCTGCCTCCGATGAGCTCCTGGAGCACCTGACGTCCTTCCGGGCCCCCGTGGCGGAACACGCCCTCGGCGGCGACCGCGAGGGTCTCGAAGTTGTCGCCTTCGAAGGTCGAGTCCGAGTGGTAGAGCCGGAGGAACTCACGCAGCGGTGGCACCACCGACTCGTCGCCGAGCTCGACGACGCCGCGCACCACCAGGGGCAGCACCTCGAGGGGCGTCTCGTGGTCCATCATCTGCTGGATCAGGCCCGGAACCGCGCTCGTCTCGTGCATCTGCAGGAGCGCAGGAACGATCAGGCCGAGCGGTGGCGCCTGGGTGTCGTTGATGTAGTCGTAGTGCTGATCGAGCGCCGCCACCAGGAACTCGGAGCCGGTCGTCCGCTGCTGCAGTGACGCGCCGATGGCCTCGCGGAGCGCGGCGGGGGTCGAGCGCTGCGCGTAGACGTCGAGGAGGTCGCGGGTGATCTCGGGGTCCTCCATCCGCGCCAGGAGATCGATGGCGAAGGCCCGTGCGGGTACCAGGCGGTTGTCGGGGTCGAGGGCGACCTCGTTGAGGCTCGCGCGCAGATCGCGCGCTTCCCCCGGGCTGCCTTCGCCGCCTGCGTCGAAGCCAGGCGCGACGAGGGTCGCCGACGCGATCTCGGCGTCGACGTTTCCGGTCCAGAGATCGTTGCCGGTCTCCGAGGAGATCAGGTGCAGCGCGCCCTGCTCACCGATGGTGAGCAGACCGCGGGGGCCGACCTCGGCGTTGGCGATGGTCTGGTCCACCATGCGCACCCACTTGAAGTTCTCTTCGGCGTCGAAGGCGAACACGTAGCGGTAGTAGACGTAGTAATAGGTGCCGCCGACGATCGGGATCTCGCCCTCGGTGGTGCTCGGCCCGGGCTCGAAGTAGATGCGGATGCGTCCGCGTGCCGAGCGGGTGCCGGGCTTGGGCAGGAAGCCGTCCTCGTGCACCAGCGGCTCGCGGGGCGCCTCGGCGAGCGGCGCGGCGTGATAGGTCGCCTCGGTCTTCTTGCCGTGGTAGCTGGACTCCGTGAGGCGGTAGTAGGCGCGGTTGCCGTAGAAGACGCCAGCGGGGGTCTTGGTCACCCAGGCGATGACGTCGTCCGTGGAGCGAAGACGTGCGTCCTCGACGCCGGTGGACAGGTCGAGAATGGCGATGTTCTGGCGCTCCCAGGGCACGAACACCATACCGCCGTCGACCGCCGGCTCGCCGAGGACACCTTCGATCTCGTGGTCCCAGAGCTCGGCGCCGCTTCGCGGATCGACGGCGACGATGCGCGACTGCCGGAGCGAGCCGCCGGCCGCGCCCACGCTCACGACGTAGACCAGGACGCCGCCCTCGCGGTCCGCACCCACGAAGGCCATGTGCTCGGTCGTCTCCCGCCACAGCTCGTGGCCCGTCGCGAGGTCGAGGGCGATCACCTGCTCTGCGCCCTCGTTCGAGCGCACCGAGAGGACGACGACGTCGCCCAGCACCTCGGGGCGGGCGAGTGCGTCGAGGCGCGTCGACCAGAGCTGCTCACCGCTCTGGATGTCGTAGGCCGCGACCGCGCGTTCGTCTCCGTGGGTCGACAGGACGACGATGGGCTTGCCGGCGGGGTTTTCCTCGGTGTCGGGCGACGCCGGGGCCGGCAGCCGCGCGACCACCGCCTTGGTCGGCTCTTCGAGGTTGTCGGCGAAGCGGTAGCTGAAGGCGTCCGTGTTCTGCGGGCCGCCGCAGGCGCTGGCGACGAGCGCGGCGGCCAGGGCGAAGAGATGTGTCGCGCGGTTCATCCCTCACCTCCTTCGGTGCCGAGCGTGACGCCGACGTTCCCCTCGGGGATACGCCGCAGAGTCTCTTCGACATGGTCACGCAGCGCGTTGCGGCCGCGCTCCGGGAAGGTGCCGAGGTACTCCTGCAGGAAGCGGCGCACCATCGGGCCGCTGACCTCGCCGAGGCGGGCGACCACGTCTGTCTTCACCTCGGTCGGGATGTCGTTGCGGCGCAGGAACTCGTGATAGCCGCTGAGCATGATCGCGAGGGGGCGGTCGCCCAGGTGCTCGTCGAAGCGCGCGACCGAGCGGCGGTTGCCGAGCTTGCCGATGGCGATCGCCGCTTCGACCACGCCGCGCTCGAAGGCGCGGAAGAGGATGTCGAGGGAGTCGCGCGCGCCGATCTCACCGAGGGCGAGGGCGCTGGTGGCGCGGACGTTGCGGTCGCTGTCGCTGAGCCCGTGCTCGAGGAGCGCGGGGATGCGGCGGTCGTGAATCGCGGCGAGGCCCTGGTAGGCGCGGCGCCTGGCGCCGGGGCGACGGTGGTGGGTGAACGCCGAGAGGATCTCGATGGCGCCGGGATTCGCGAGGCCGCCCAGCGCCTCGAGCGCGCGATCCGTGACGGGATCGGGCTGCCCGCTGCGAAGGAGCGTGGCCAGATGCGGGATGACCTCGGGTCGTCGATGACGCTCAGCAGATCGATCGCCTCGCGCACCTCTGCGGCGTTGTCGCTCGAGAGCTTCGGGACGATGGTGTCCAGGTCGGCGAGGGTGGGCTGAGGCGCCTGTTCTTCGCCGTCGCTTTGACGGCCGCGTCGGCGCCGGTTCTGGGCGGCGGCGAAGGAGGGCAGGGCGAAGCTCGCGAGGAGCAGGAGGATCAGTGCACGGGACATGGCTCGACCGTTTGGCGAAACGCTGCTGGAGCGAAGGACGTTCCAGCGGCACAAAAGGTGTCGCGCACGATTCGAGGCACCCCCGAAGCCGCTCGACGCCGGTGCAATTAGCCCGCTTTTCGCCTCCCCGCAACGCCGCCGCCCCCGCCATCAGCGACCGGACGCGGGAAGGCGGCGGCTCAGGCCCCACCACCACCGATCGGGACGCGGGAAGGCAGCGGCTCAGCCCCAATTCGAGAGCGGGGGGCAGATCGGCGGCTGGACGTACTCGCTGAGTGGCGTCTTCTGGGGGCGCCAAAAACCTGCGGCCCGGACGGGTCACATGCTACGAATTCGCAGCCGATCTCCCGTGAAGGATGCCTTCGAACAGCCCGTCGTGAGAACCCCCACAGGGGTGCGCGCGCAACTCGAGCGCTTCGTCGAACGACGGCGCTATCTGCTCGTGGCGCTCGGCCTCGCCCTCGCGGCCATCCTCGTCGCCCGCGCGGGGCGCGGCGGCGACGGCGAGACCCCCGAGGCCTCGCTGGCGCTCGCGCTCGCGGGCGAGGGCCTGGTGGTGGACGAGGCGTCGGTGGTGTTCTTCGGCGACGACACGGCCTTGTCGACGCGCCCGGTGCTCTTCCGCGCGCGTCCCGGCGAGGGACAACCCCACGACGTCTACTACGCCGAGGCGCGCGCCGGGCGAGGGACCTCCCTCCTCGACGTGCGTTGGGTCTCGAACCTCACGCGCACCTCGAGCGCGGACGAGGGATTGCTGACGCCCCTGGGCGAGCGCCTGCTCTACGCCTCGGTGGTGAGCGGCCAGGTCGACGCTGTGACGCTCCTGGACATGTCCGGTGAGCCGGAGGCGCTCACGGAAGACTGGCCCCTGCGCGCGCGTGCGCAGAACGCGATCAGCAACGTGCAGGAGACCGGCCGGCGGGGCGGCGTGGGCCGCGTGCGCTATCGGCTGACGACACCTGTCGACGCGGTCGCCATCACCACGGAGGGCGACCAGTTCTCGGTCGACCTGGGCGACGGCGAGGCGGTCGTCATCGATCCCGCGTCGCCCGACGAGCCCACCTCCGGCGCCTCGCTGGTCGAGGTGACGCCGCAGGTCAAGGGCATGCCCGGCACCATCACCTGGGTCGTCGACACGGTGCGCAACCTCTCCTTCGTGGGGCCCGAGCCCATCGAGTGGCTCGAGCACACGGTCTTCGCGCGTCAAGGACGCGGTGGAGCGCGCCTATTACTCGATGGTCGGCACCGACACCGAGGCCGAGGCCGCCGAGGATCTCGGCACCGCGGAGCTCACCGATGAAGAGCGTCGGCGGCGCGTCGAGCTCTCGGTCACCGATCCCGAGCTCGGCTGGCCGCCGGCTCCGCGCGACCCGTCCGCTCGGTGGCCGCGTCGAAGGGGAGGGCGGTGGATCCCGTGGTCGACGATCCCTTCGTCAACAGCTACCCGAATGCGCCGCCAGCGTTCTATCAGACCTTCCTTCGCGCCGATCCGGACCGCGCCGTACACGCGGGTGTACGTCACGCTCTGGGATCCCCGTCAGGTCCAGCTCCACATCGTGAGCGGCACGCGCGAGCCCGAGAGCGCGACCGGTGAGACGGGGCGCGGCATGGTCGCCGCGCGATGCGGACACCATGCGTCTCCTGGTCGGCGCGTTCAACGGCGGCTTCCAGGCGCTGCACGGCGAGTTCGGGATGATGGCCGAAGGGCGCGTGTACCTGCCGCCGAAGCCGTGGGCCGCGACGGTCGCCGTCTACGACGACGGACGGGTCGGCGATGGGCTCGTGGCGGCCGCCGCCCGACGGGCGTGCGCGTCTACGAGGAGGGCTGGGCGACCAGCAGATCCCCGAGGACATGGTCGCCTTCCGCCAGAACCTCACCAGCGTGGTCGAGGACGGCGAGCTACAACCCCTGGGGGCGTTGGTGGTGGGGAGCCGCGCCCGCGAACGCCGACGAGCAGACCTACATCGATCGCAGCGGGCCTGTGCCTGACCGAAGAGGGCTTCATGGCCTACTTCTGGGGCAAGTCGATGGGGCCCGGTGGCGCTCGGCAACGCGATGCTCGCGCACCCGCTGCGTTCGCGGGCATGCACCTCGACATGAACAGCCGCCACACGCGGCTTCGAGTTCTACGACGTGGCTCGGATCACCGAAGGCTTCGCAGAGCTCCACCGGCCCCTCGACGAGGAGAGCGAGTTCGAGGGCCCGATGCCCCTCACCGACGAGTTCCTGCTCCGCGCGCGGAAGGGCGTGCGCGCGATGACCCCCATGCGTTTCCCGCGCTACTCGGGCCGCGACGGACGCGACTTCTTCTATCTGACGCTGCGCCCGACGCTCCCGGGGCCGCCCATCGCGGCAGCCGAGGGCGATGCGGAAGATGCAGGCGAGTTCTCGACGAGCGGTCTGCCGCACGCCGGCTGGCCGCACGCGTTCGCGCGCGCTCGCCTCGGCGGCGACGAGGGAGCGCGCACCTGGCTCGTGCGCGTCGACCCCAGCCGCGCGACACCGCTTTCGAGCGCGGGCGACGGCGAGGTGCTCGCGTACCTGGCGGGTGGGGCCAACATGGAAGCGGAGCACGCGCGCTTCGGTCTCTACGCGACCCCTGATGGACGTTTCGCCGTGGGCGCGCCGGGCGAAGGTGCGGAGGTCGTGCTGGCGGGCGCGCCGCTCAGCGCCACCCCGGACGCGGGCGCGGCGATCGGGGTCGATGGCGATGGGTTCCTGCTCTATGCCGAGCGGCAGCCGGGTGATCCACGCTCGCTCGCCGATCGGATGACCCAGGCCGGAGCCAGCGCGGCCCTCGCCCTGCCCGAGGGCGTGCGCCTCGCCTTCGTGGTGGAGGGCGTCACCATCGCGCCCGACTCCTACGAGCGCGAGGTCGACACCTCGAGCGCGATCGCCTTGCGCGCGATCTCCACGCCGCGCACCGAAGTCCTCTTCCCCGACACCGAGCCGCTTCCCTACAGCCGTTGGTGGCGCATGCAGGACGCGCGGGTGCGCTACTTCCGCGACCACGATCCGACGTTCAGCCGCGAGAACGAGGGCCTGCGCGACTCCCTCGCCGACGATGCGGGCACGCCGTGAGTGACGTCACAAGAGGCGGAGTCCTCAGATGGGGGCCTCGATTCCCGCTGGACTTCCGTGCAAATTCGAGGTGAAAGGGCCATGACGGGAAAGGTCCAAGGGTTGGGTTTCTCGCGGGGTCGGATTCCTGGTGTGTAGCCGCAAAAGCTGCCTGATGACGGCGAGTTCAGTCGGGTTGACCGGCGTTGTGCACTCAGCGTACATTCCCGCCACCTTCGCGTCGGGGGGCGCAAGCGAGATGGTCCCCAGCTCCCCGACGTCGCGGCGGACGCCCGACGGCGAACAGAGGCATGCGGTGAAAAAGCCCATCCCGTTCGGTAAATACCTTCTCCTCGAGCGCGTCAACGTC
The DNA here is from genome assembly GCA_963727445.1 of uncultured delta proteobacterium. Classification (GTDB taxonomy): domain Bacteria; phylum Myxococcota_A; class Polyangia; order Polyangiales; family B10-G4; genus B10-G4. The sequence goes on along the minus strand of CAVSGI010000027.1, from coordinate 57,975 downwards.
GGCGGCATGGCCGAGGTGTTCAAGGCGAAGGCCTTCGGCGTCGAGGGCTTCGAGCGCCTGGTCGCGGTCAAGCGGATCCTCCCGAGCATCGCCGAGGACACCGAGTTCATCACGATGTTCATCGACGAGGCGAAGATCGCCGTGCAGCTCACGCACGCGAACATCGCCCAGATCTTCGACCTCGGGAAGGTCGGCGACTGCTACTTCATCGCGATGGAGTACGTCCACGGCAAGGACCTGCGGGCGATCTTCGATCGCGCGCGCAAGCGCGGCGAGCCGCTGCCCGTGCCCGATGGCCTGCTACGTGATCGATGAAGGTCTGCGAGGGGCTCGACTACGCGCACAACAAGAGCGACCCCGCTGGACGCGATCTGCATCCTCGTGCACCGCGACGTCAGCCCGCAGAACGTGCTGCTCTCGCTACGACGGCGAGGTGAAGATCATCGACTTCGGCATCGCGAAGGCGGCAGGCAAGGCGGGCAAGACCCAGGCGGGCATCCTCAAGGGCAAGTTCGGCTACATGTCGCCCGAGCAGGTGCGCGGGCTGCCCCTCGACCGCCGCAGCGACATCTTCGCGGTCGGCATCTGTCTGTACGAGCTGCTCACCGGCGAGCGGCTCTTCGTCGGCGAGAGCGACTTCTCCACGCTGGAGAAGGTGCGCAACGTCGAGATCATGCCGCCGAGCACCTACAACCGGCGCATCCCGGAGGAGCTCGAGCACATCGTTCTCAAGGCGCTCGCGAAGGACGTCGACGATCGCTACCAGACCGCGATGGATCTGCACGACGACCTGCAGTCCTTCATGTACACCAGCGGCAACTTCTTCGCGCGCAAGGATCTCACCGCGTACATGCGCAAGGGTTTCGCCGAGGAGATCGCGAAGGAGAGCGCGCGCGACGAGCAGTATCAGCAGCTCGAGATGCCGCCAGGGCTCGGGCCTCGACGCCTTCGACAACCTCGCGCCCGCCGGCAAGCGGGCTGCCAACATCTCGAGCCAGCAGCGCCGCGCACCGAAGCGCACGATGCTGGGTATGGGCGCGGTCCCGCCGCCGCCTCCACGGGGCGCACCCGGACGGGTCAGCGCAGGCCCGCCGCCGCCGCCTCCGCCGCGTCCTTCGAATCCCGGCGCGCGCGTGTCGAACCCCGGGCCTCCGCCGCCTTCGATGGCGGGTCCTTCCCTCGACATGGATTGGGACGACGAGGAGCTGTCGACGCAGATCTACGACAAGCCCGAGTCGACGGGCGGTGGTGGAGGCCCGGTGATCATGAACGCCGGGCCGACCATGCCGGACCCGGTGCAGAACCGCCCCGTCTCTTCGCCCGGCGCGATCCCTCGCCCGCCCAAGTCCACGCCCCCCACCGCGGGGCCGCCTCAGCCGGGCGACAGGCCACGCCTCCCCGCGCCGAGCCCTTCGCTGCCCGGCCCGGGCACGGGGCCCGGCATGGGAGCGCCGTCGCCCTTCGACATCCCGGATTCCGGCCCGCCGCGTCCGCGCGCCGACCCCACGGCGGTCACCACCCGTGGCGGCAAGGGCCGGAGCGCCCTCGGCGCGGTCCTTGGCGCTTTCGTGGTGCTGTTGGTGGCAGCGGTGGGCGCCGGTGTGTGGTTCTTCGTCCTCGACAAGGATCCCGGCACCATCCAGCTCACGACGACGCCTCCCGATCCCGTGGTGCGTTTCGACGAAGAGCCGGTGCCCGCGACCTCCAGCCCCTTCGTGATCCCCAACGTCGAGCCCGGCACGATGCACCTCCTCGAGGTTCGCAAGGCTGGCTTCCGACCCTGGTCGATGCAGGTCGAGGTCCAGCCAGGGCAGACGCTGGTGCTGCCGCCGGTGACTCTCGAGTCGGAGAGTGGCGAGGCCCCCGAGGAGGAGGAGGTCGTGGCTGCGGCCACAGTCGAGGGCACTGGCTTCACCCTCGAAACCGATCCGAGCGGCGCGAAGGTCTTCGTCGACGGCAGGGAGCTCGAGGAGCGGACGCCGGTAGAGGTCACCGACCTCTCGGCGGGCACTCACTCGATTCGCGTCGAGAACGGGGCGCGCTATGCGCGGTGGGAGACGCAGATCCAGGTCAACGACGACCAGGTCATCGCCCTGCCGCGGGTGACGCTGGATCTGGCGAGCGTGACGGTGAGCTTCAGCAGCGATCCCGAAGGCGCCACCGTGACCCTGGTGCGCGGCTCGCAGCGGCGCAACGTCGGCCGCACCCCCACCAGCGCCGACGTGGACCTCACCGGCGACGGCGCGTGGACCGTGGAGATGGCGCTCGCGGGGCACGAGCCTTTCAGCCGCGAGCTCGAGCCCGAGGCGGGGGAGGCGGAGCTCGAGTTCGAGGCGACGCTCACCCGTCGCGCCGTCGCGGTCGCTCCGCACAGGCCGCGAAACCCGCACCCCACCGGTCCCGTCGAGCGACCCGAGATGAACGAGCCCGACATGTCCGCCGGCTCCGGCGGCGGCGAGGGCACCCTACGCGTCAATACGCGCCCCTGGTCGCAGGTCTTCGTGGATGGGCGCCTGATCGGCAACACGCCGCAGATGAACATCTCGCTGCCGTCGGGCAGTCATCGCCTCACGCTGGTCAACAGCGACTTCAACATCCGCGAGACTGTCAACGTTCAGATCCGCGCGGGCCAGGTGACGACCAAGATCGTCACGCTGACGCCGGGCGGCTAGATTCACGCCAGCGGAAGCTGGAATGTCACTCGGTTCGGTCGCGGACGCGGAGGACGCCCGTGGGGACGAGCTCGCCTTCCTCGTTCGCCGTGGCCTGGCGCTCGAAGAGGGAGAGCTTGCCGTCACCGTCGAGGTCGCCCTCCGCTCGCAGCGTGACGAGCGCCCGCCCCGCCTGGGGCAACAGGTCGCAGCCGTCTTTCACCGGGAGGAACGAGTAGCGATAGCGCAGGCCATGCTGCGGCGCCCATCCGAGCGCCTGGAAGGTCTCGCGTCCCGGCAGCGACTCGTCCGAGAGGTCGACCTCCACGGGATCGACCGAGGGCTCGGCCGGGAGGGGACCGGCCATCGGCGGCAGGCAGCGCGTGCGGCGGCGGCCGCCATCCTGCGCCTCGTGACGGGCAGCATAGTACGCCGCGGACGCACGATGCAGCGCTGACAGCTCCATGGACGCCTCGGATACCTTGCTCGTGCGGAGCTCGCGGATGAAGGTCGGCACGAAGACCGCGAGCACGACGCCGACCACACAGACCACGAGGGCCGCCTCCACGAGCGTGACGCCCGCGCGCCTTGACCGAGGCTCCATCGGCGCGAGCATGATCCCTCGGATCGGCCTGGTCAAAGGCCCGGCGCGGGCGCGTCGTCGAAATAGGGCGCGTCCGGGTCGACGACGGGACGCGGTCCGATCAGGAGATAGAGCGTCTCGGGCAGGTAGGGAAACTCCCGGCGATGACGCTCGTCCAGCTCGCGAGCCGTCTCTCGCATCGCGTCGGCGTGCGCCTGCCCGCGGAGGTTGGCGATCTCGAGCTCGATCTGACGCTTGATGTCAGGATCGGAGACGATGCCGTACATCTCCTCGAGGTGATGGATCGCCTGTTCGGTCTGGCCGAGCCGGCGGAGCTGCGTCGCGTTGGTCAGCGCCAACCAGTCCGGTCCGGCGCCGAGGAGCGCGGCCGTCTGCATGTGCTCGACGCCCGCTGCGCGAAGGCGTTCCTTCTCGCGTGGGTCGTCGACGAGGGGTACGAGCTCGAAGGCCAGACTCGCGCCGAGATCCCAGGCCAGGTCGCCATCGTCTGGGAAGCGGTCGACGCCGCGGCGGAGGAAGTCCACCGCTTCGTACATGTCGTCGAGCGACGTCGCCTGCGGCCGATACATCCCTGCGGTTCCGGCCCAGCGATAGACGCGTTCGAAGTCCGGGTCGAGGGTCAGGATGGCGTTCGCATAGTCGAAGACGTGACGGACTTGCCCGCGATGCACGAGCTCGTCGCCGAAGTAGACGAGCGCGCGCATCCAGAGAAGATCGGCCAGCGCCCGGTCGTAGCCCAGGGAGAAGACAGGCAGCCAGGCATCAGGGGGAACGTAGTAGATGTCTTCGTAGCGCTGCGTGTCCCGGAAGTGTTGCTGAGCGCGCCATCTCAGCGCGTTCGCGCCCGCCCCCGCCCCGACGAGGACAAGCGCGGAGAGGAGGGCCGCCGAGCGCGTCATGAGCGGAGACTAAATGAACGACCACGATTCTGGAACGTTCCTCGCTCGTCTGCGACGCCGCTCGCCGCGTCGGGTCCTCCTCGAATGGCCGATCGGCCGTCCTTCGTCGGCCCTCCCTCCGAGCGACGCCGCATCCTTCGCGATCCTCCGTCCCACAATCGTGGTCGTTCATTAGCGCCGGACTCATTGTCGCGGCAACGGATGTGCATCCCCTGCTTCGGACGATGCTGGCGTGCCATCAAAGGTCTCTTGGCGCGGCAGGGGCTTCGCGTTTGGTGGCCTGGTCAGAAGCCAGCCGGCAATGCAGAGCCCCAGTACCGGCCCGAGAGCGTCGAAGACGCGGGGGGTGGCCCCGGCCCACATACAGAGCACTCCCAGTGTCGCCCCTCGAAAGGCCCACGCTGCCGGCCAAAGTGGAACGGTCGCCATCAGGGTCTCTCCAATGACGACGGCGCGGCTGTAGTAGATTGCCGCCTCGCGAAGCGTCTCGAGGTCGAAGCTCTCACGGAGCCACACCCACTTGGGGGAGTCCTGATACATGAACATCAGGTGAAAGAGGACTTCGCCGTTCCAGTATCCGGCGGTCCACTTCCCGGCAGCGCCACCCAGGAAAACCATTCCCACGATGAGCTGCAGGATGAAGGCGGCCCGTAGGCGAAAGCTGACTTCCTCGGCGTCTGCTCGAGCGCAGAGCCAGAGAAGGAAGACGCCGGCCCAAAGCGACGTATTCGCACCCTGAAACGCGAGCGACACCTGATGGATGAGCATCGTGAAGGAGCAGACGACGAGGCTCAGTGCGTGGGCGGTTGCGATCGCGCGCAAGGGAAACGCGAGGCCCACGAGGCCGATGAAGGTGGGCAAGAGGTAGAGCCACGGCAGGACGTGCGCGTCGGTGAGCCAGGGCGGAAAGTAGTCATCGCTGACGTGAACGCGCGAGAGGTGCGCCTGATACCACTGCACCACCGTCGTCCCACGGGCCCACCACGCCGCGATGGTAGAGGCGGCGACCACACGATAGGCGAGGCGCACCTCCGGCCGAAGTCGAGTCAAGGCCGGGCCTCACCGACGAATTCCTCCATCCTGTACTCGCTCTCGGAGACCGGACAGGCGACGTAGGCCGTCCTCATCTCCTGACCCTCGTAGCTGCTGACGAGGAGGAAGAAGCCGCAGCCGGTCCCTGGTCGAGGTGGATTGTCCCGCAGGATGGTCGTAACGCGCTCGGTGCTGTGGTGGTTGACCACCAACGGTGGTTGCAGGTGCGCCGGAGCAATGCGCGGATCCGGCGTCGCGCCCATGTAGACGACGTTCTCGAAGTTGTACATCGCGGGCCACGGCTGCAGCGTCGCCCAGAGCTCGAAGGGGAGCTTTCGATGGAAGCGCGCGAGCCCGACGTCCCGCACCGTCGACGAGACAGGCAAGAGGGCAGAGAGCAGCATGAACGTCACAACGAGCCCTGCGATGAGTCCCCCCGCCAGATCCCGTTCCTCACGGATCGCACGAATGAACGCGCGCGTCCTGGCGATCGGCGAACCAGGAGACTCGTGGGGACTGCGCTGCCTCATCTCTCCTCCAAGCCGAGCCCCAGCGGCTGGGGGTGGCCGACGAACGAGCGAGAACCCTTCTACGTCATTGGACCAGGCACTAGCATTCGCTCTCTGCCTGGACTATTCGAGCTCGTTCGAGACGTAGAAGCCGCGGGCGCGGTAGAGCTCGTTGCTGGAGTTGCTGCCCGCGGCGAGCTCGAAGAGGCTGGTGGCGCCGTCTCCGTCCAGATCGCCCACGGCACGGAACGAGTACAGGGGTGTGCTGGCGGAGTTGTTGCAGGCGGAGCCGGCCGAGTTGATGCCATATGCGAAGAACACCGGGTCGGCCACGCTGAAGGTGAGATCCTGGAAGTTGGCCTCGGTGGTGAAGTTCACGAGCTGCTTCTGTGACGTCGGCGTCGCCGGGAGCGTTCCGCTCGTCGAGCCGACGGTGCAGCTTCCCGACACCGACGAGGAGATCCCCTGGCCGGCGCGCTCGGATACGTAGTACGTCGCCGCCCCCTGGAAGAGCTGCTTGAGGTTGGCCGTGGCCTCGGAGGTCTTGGAGCGCAGGATGTAGCTGCGAAACGCCGGCAGGGCTATGGCGGCTAGAATCCCGATGATCGCAACCACGATCATCAGCTCGATGAGGGTGAACCCAGAGCGGCGGTGGCGCCCACGACCAAAAGGAAAAGACTCCCCACACCGTTCGGCATGAGGAGTCTTGGCGTTCGACATGACTGTCTTGCTGCGTCCGGGTGCGCTCGAAGTTACTCGAGCTCAGCGGTGACGTAGAAACCGCGCGCTCGGTACATCTCCTTGTTGGAGTTGATCCCGACTGCTAGCTCGAAGAGGCTGGTGTTCGCTCCCACGCTTCCGGCGGCGTCGCCATCGAGGTCGCCGACCGCCGAGAACGAGTAGACGCCGCCCGGTGCGGTGACGCCGCAAGCGGCGCTCGAGACGGCGATGCCGTACGAGAAGTAGTGCGGGTCGGCGATGGAGAAGCCGAGGTCGCGGAAGGACCCATTCGTGCTGTAGTCGTTGACCGTCTTCACGCCTATCGGAACGGTGGCCGGGACGACGCCGCCAGACGCGGACACGGTGCAGAAGCCCGAGGTCGACGCCGAAAGCCCGCGCGCCGAACGCTCCTGGTTGTAGTAGCTGGTCGCGCCCGTGAAGAGCGACTTCAGGTTGCTCGTCGCCTCGGAGGTCTTCGACCTACGCACGTAGCCGATGAAGGCCGGCAGCGCGATGGCGGCCAGGATGCCGATGATGGCGACGACGATCATCAGCTCGATGAGCGTGAAACCCGCTTTCTTTCTCATGAGCTTGCGCATTGTTCGCTGTTCTCCCTTTGTTCCCCCAAAAGACCTGTTTGCGGGCACCCCGCATCGACGGGATTCTGCAATCGCCGTGCCCGTCATGTCACGGAAATCTTCCCCTGATCCGGCGGCTCGCGGCCACTTCCTGACGCCCGTCGTCACTTTCGCCGGGCATGGGTGACGATTTTCGTCACCCATCACTCCCAGCCGGCGGGCGCCGACACGTAGACCCCGCTGCTCTCGGAGTAGGACTCCACCGTGAGGTTCGTGCCGTCTCCATCGAGGTCGGCCTGGGCCTGGGAGACGAACCAGAAGTCGTTGCCTGTGAAGCCGAGCCCGCTTCCAAAGGCCGGGACAGAGCCTGGGTTTCCGGCGATCGTCGCATAGCGAAAGCGCACGTCTCCGTCCGGGGCGGCGCCCAGGGCAGACCACGCGGTCGACGCGGGCCATCCGACCGGAATGCCGGCGGAGGGGACGGCGGTGGGATTGTAGGCGGTGATGGAGGTGGTCCCGCTCACGGCGCAGTACTGGCCGAATTCCGCCCGGTAGGTCTCCTGGCGCTGCTTGATCTCCCCGAGGAACGTCGTCGCCTCTGTCACCTTCGCCTTCATCATGTACGCGCGAAAGGAGGGGATCGCGATGGCGGAGAGAACGCCGATGATGGCCACCACGATCATCAACTCGATGAGCGTGAATCCGGCGTAGCGAGGGCGGGGACGCAGCATGTTACCTCTGGACGACCGGCGACGATGCAATGTCGGGGCCAGCGCTCAGTCTACCACGGGGCCGTGACGGGTCACGACTCCTCGTCCTCTTCGCCCAGCCCATACTTGGCCAGTCGATAGCGAAACGACCGAAAGCTCATTCCGAGGAGCTTGGCCGCGGCGGTCCGCTTGCCGCGGGTTCGCTCGAGCGCCGACGCGAGGAGCTGACGCTCGATCCGACCCAGGTAGCCATCGAGATCGAAGCCCTCCTCGGGAAGCGAGGCGGGCAGGGCCACCAAAGGGGCCTCCTCTTCTCCCTCCACCGGCAGGTCCGCCAGTACGATCTCGTCCCCGCTCGCGAGGGTCACGGCGCGTTCCACCACGTTTTCGAGCTCGCGCACGTTGCCGGGATAGCGCTGACTCTCGATCCAGCGCAGCGCGTCGGTGGAGAAGCGCAGCCGCTTTCGCATCAGGGCGCCGTACTTCCACAGGAAGTGCTCCGCCAGCAGGGGAATGTCCTCCCGCCGCTCCCGCAGCGGCGGGATCTCGATGCGGATGACGTTGAGGCGATAGAAGAGATCCTGACGGAAGCGGTCGGTCTCGATCTCGGCTTCGAGGTCGCGGTTGGTGGCGGCGACCACGCGGATGTCGACCTCCACCTCTTCCGCGCTCCCGACAGGACGCACCCGTCGGTCCTGCAGCACGCGCAGGAGCTTGACCTGCATGCTCACGGGGAGCTCTCCGATCTCGTCGAGGAAGATCGTGCCGCCCCGGGCCGCGCGAAAGAGGCCTTCCTTGGCGGAGGTCGCGCCGGTGAACGCACCCTTTTCGTGACCGAAGAGCTCGCTCTCGAGAAGCGACTCCGGAAGCGCGCCGCAGTTGACGGCGATGAAGGGGGCGTCGCTTCGCGGCCCCGCGCCGTGAAGCGCCCGCGCGACGACTTCCTTGCCGGTGCCGCTCTCGCCCGTGATGAGGACGCTGGTGGGCGCGTCGGCGACGCGTCGAACCAGATCCATGATGCGGCTCAGCGCGGGGCTGCGGCCCATGAGCTCGCCGAGCGCCATGGTCCGATCGCGATCCGCGCGGAGCGCGCGGTTCTCGTCGACCACCGCGCGCTTTTCGAGCGCCTTTTCCACCGTGGCGCGCAGCGCGTCGTTGCGGAACGGCTTCTGGACGTAGTCATACGCCCCTTTGCGCATCGCCTCGACCGCCTGCTCGGTCGTGGCGAAGGCGGTGATCATCACGACCTGGGTCGAATCGTCCTTCCCCAGGGCCTTTTCGAGCACCTCCATCCCCGAGCCGTCCGGCATCAGGAGGTCGGTGATGATCACGTCGTAGGCTGGCTCGTCCTCGATCTTCGACAGGGCGGGCACGACCGATGGGGCCGTGTCCACCGACAATCCGGCGCGAGAGAAGAGCACCTCGAGCATCTGCCGGAGCCCCGCTTCGTCATCGACGACCAGGAGGCGCGCGGTCATGCAAACCCGGCGCGACGTTTCTCCTCTTCTTTCGGCGGCCGGGTGGCGACGCCGTGAATTGCGTCGTAGTCCAGGAAGGTCGTGGTCTTCGTCTCACGCGTATGGAGCTCGACGAAACCTTCCTTGAGCTTGCCACCCGCAACGTCGCCAACGACCATGGCCTGCCCCGGCTGTCCGACGTAGAAGGTCACGTGGTGCCCCTCACCCACCTCGAACGAATCAGCGTTTGCCTCGACACCATCGGCAGCGTCGAGGACTTCGCGAAGCACGTCGCGCGTCATCGTCGGCATCCTCGGCAACGGCGCACCCGACGTCAAGTGCGGGCTCTCAGCTTGTTGGCCGCCGCCCTGTCGCTGGTCCTCTCGGGGTGCGCCCTCGGGCCGGTGGCCCGGGGAAACCGCGCCATGGACGATGGGCGCTTCGAGGATGCCGCGCGCGAATATCGGGCGGCGGCGGAAGCCAGCCCCGAGGACGTGGCGCTCTGGGTGAAGCTGGCGGACGCGGAGAGCCACGCCGAGCGACCCCACCGGGCGCGTGAGGCCTGGGAACGGGTGGCGGCGCTCCGGCCCGACGATCCCATTCCCCGCATCCGCATCGGTTTCACCTGGGAGCTGCAGCGGCGCTACGACGAAGCGACCCTCGCGTATCGGCAGGCGACGCAGCTGGCGCCCGACGATCCCCGACCCCATCGCGTCCTCGGGACACGCCTTCTGCGTTGGGGAGAGCCCGAGGCGGCGATCGCCCCGCTGACCCGGGCGGTCGAGCTCGGGCCCGGCCACGCCGAGAGCTGGAACGCATTGGCGCTCGCCTACTATCAGGCGGGGAACCTGCGAAAAGCCGAGGTCACGTTTCGCGACGGCCTGTCGAAGCATCCCGAGCACCGCGGCCTCTATCTCGGCCTCGCGGCCCTCTTGATCAACGCCGGCCGTCACGAAGAGGCGCTTCGGATCTACGACCGGGTGGTGGCGCGTTGGGAGAACTTCGCGCCGGCGCACGTGGGCCGCGGGATCCTCCTTCACGAGCTCGGGCGCCCCGACGAAGCGGAGCAGGCCTTCGTCCGGGCGGTAGAGGTGGCCCGAGATCCGCGCCGGTATCGCGCCCGGCTCACGGAGTATCGGGCCCTGAGGGCGGCCCATCGTTGACCTCCGCCGTGGCCTCCGTATCCTAGAACCCGTGATCTCCCGCACGTTTCCGGGCTTCCTCTTCGCGCTCGCCATCGGCCTGTTCTCGAGCACCGCCGCGGCGCAGAGGCCGGGGACGCTGGTCATCGAGGGCGATTACGATGGCGCCGAGGTCTTCATCGACGCCGAGCTGGTGGGCACGTTGCCGATGGATCCGCTCGAGCTCGCGCCCGGCAACCACACCATCCGCGTGTCGCGCGGCGGTTACACCGAGTTCACCGACGTCTTCCGCATCCGGCCACGCGTGGAGACCTCGGTGGTGGTCGAGATGATGGCGATCTCGATGGCGCTCACGATCAACACCGCGCCCGAGGAGGTGCAGGTCTTCGTCGACGGTGAGTACGCGGGCGAGACGCCGCTGGAGCTCGAGCTGGACGAAGGGGAGCACTCGCTCCGTCTCAAGAAGTTCGGCTATCACGACATGATGCAGACGGTGCAGGCCGTGGCCGGTCAGGACGACACGCTCGACCTCGCGCTCGAAGCGCTGCCCCAGGAGCAGCTGGAAGAGCTGACCACTCCGCCCCCGGATCCCTGGTACGCCAAGCCTTGGGTGTGGGCCGTCCTCGGTGGAGGTCTGGCCGTCGCTGCGCTGGTCGCGGTGATCGTCTTCGTGGCCACGCAGGACCAGCAGACCCAGGCCGACATGTTCTGCGCGATGGATCCTGGCGGCGCCGATCGTTGTATCCGCGTCGACCTGGGCGGCATCTGAGCGGTTCAGTCCTCCCAGACCGGCGGCGATCGGCGCCGGTTGGCCGGAGGAACGAAGCGCTCGACTTGCTGTCGCGCGGCTTCGAGCTCGGCGCGTGCCTCGGGCATCTGGGCGATGGCCGCGTCCAGCTCCTCGAGCGCCAGGTCGTAGCGCTCGTCCGAGATGTCCGCCTGGACGCGGGCGTGCACCAGGCGCACGTCGGCCGCGTCGTCGAAGGGGGCGAGGATGGCGCGCCCCAGCGCGGGGAGCCCCAGGTCGCTCATGAGCCGGCTCCGAGCGACCGCGCCTTCGATGCGGTCGGCGTCGGGGGTCGCCCACAACGCGCGGCCCCGCTCGAGAGCCGCGCGGATCGGCGGCCACGCCGCGTCGGGATACTGCGCTTCGCAACCTTCCAGGAGCGCCAGCGCCCCGTCCCAATCGGCCGCGAAGGCGCGCGCGCGAACCCGGCGGTCGCACCCGTTGGCGCTGTCGCGCGTGACCGACGGGGCTTCGTCGAAGATGCGAATCGCGCTTCGGAGGTCGCCGGTGTGTGCGTGGGACCAACCCCACGCGCCATAGAAATCCCCGTAGGTCGGGTTGTTCACGACCTCCCCTCGGTCGAGCTCGCTCAGACGCGGAGAGAGGCGGCGCTCGGGGAGCGTGAGAGATGGCGGCTGACCGCTCGCGATCTCGTCGAAGAAGTCGCGCAGTCGCGTCAGCTGTTCCTGATCGTAGTCGCTGGTCAGCGCCAGGCGGACGTAGGCCCAGGTGACCTCCGCGTATTGGCCCGACTGCGCGTCTCCGTGTGCGTCGAGGCGCTCGGACAGGATGTAGTAGGCCTCCACCAGCTCCCCTTTGCGCAAGAGCACGCGCGCCAGGTTGTCCGCCACGCCGGGATCGTCGGGACGCTGCTTCATCAAGTGACGCGCGAGGGTCACGTCGTCTTGCCAGTGTGCGATCTCCTGGGTGGAGAGCAGGGCGCAACCCACGATGGCCGCGCCGGTGACCAAAAGGGACGCGATGCGAAAACGGCTGTTGAAGAGCCTGACCAACAGGCGCGCGCTCGCGGCGGTGAGCCCGAGCAGGGGGAGGTAGAGCAAGCGGCTGGCGATGGTGACGCCCTGTCCGATCTCGATGATGTTCAAGACGGGAAGGAGCGGGAGCACCAGCCAGGCGAGGTCGGCGAGCCACGGCCGAAGGCGCTGTCGGCGATAGAAGACGATCGCGAGGGCGAGGAGCGCGGCCGCGGTCAGCGCGCCGAGCACCATCGTGGCGACCGTGAAGGGCTCTTGGTTCCACAGTTGATCCATCGGCGCGTTGATCTGGACCGTGGGCGAGACCGGGTAGAAGGTGTCCATCACGTAGCGGCCGACGCTGTAGGTGGCGCGTAGCGGGATCTCGGCGAGGGCGGACGCTCCCGGTCGGGTGCGAAAACCGACCACCGCCGTGCGGACCCCGAGCGCCAGGAGCGCCGGGGCCGCGAAACCCGCGACTTCGAGGCGCTCGGGCTTCCTTCCTTCGACCAGGAGCACGTCCAAGAGGACCAGGACGGGCGCGACGACGGCCACCTCTTTGGACAGGATGGCGAAGGCGAAGGCGACGCCAGCGCCCACGCGGGACGCGGCGCTGCGGGAGCCGGCCGCGATGTTGAGTCCGACCAGAATGAAGAGCGTGGCCCAGAGGTCCGTGGAAGCGCTCGCCCAGGCCACCGACTGGACGCGCGCGGGATGCAGCGCGAACGCCAGGGTGGCGGCCGCGACCGCGGCGCGCCCGAGGGCGTCGTTCGCCCCGTCGATCCGCCTCGCCAACCACGTGGCCGTCAGGGCGGTGCACGCCGCATGGAGCAGCAGGTTCAGCAGATGGAAGTAGAGAACGTCGCCGCCGCCGATGCGGTAGACCAGCGCATATCCGACGGCCGCAACCGGGCGGTAGTAGAGCATCGACGTCGGCGGCGCGAAGGGGACGTCCCAGAAGTGGTGCGTGATCAGAAACCACAGATCGAATTCGGAGACGTGGGGGTTGAGCGCGATGAGCTGATGGTCGTCCCAGATCCAGTCGCCGAAGACCGTGGGCGACAAGACCATGGTCGCGAGGAGCGCACAGCCGATGGCCAGCGTCCGGGTAGAGGGCACCCTCACGCCCGAAAAGATACACGCCGCGGAGCCGGGAGTGCTGAGGTCCCCTGGAGCCGGAGTGAAGACGTCCCGGGGAGATGGCGGGGCGGCGGGGTGGCGCGGCTCGACGACAGCGCGTAGAAACGTCGCCATGGACGACCACGGAGTACGTGTCGAGCGACGCGGAGCCGTCGCCATCTGGACCATCGACCGGCAGAGCCGGATGAACGCCCTGTCCCGCGCCGTGGTGCGGGAGATCGGGCGGCTCGCGCGCGAGGCCCACGAGGACGCTTCGCTACGGGCGGTGATCGTGACTGGCGCAGGCGACCGCGCGTTCTGTGCGGGCGCAGACCTCAAGGAGCGGACGACGATGGATGAGGAGGCGGTGCGCGACTTCCTGTCGCTGTACCGCGTGTCCTTCGGTTACCTCGACCGCCTGAACAAGCCCACCATCGCGGCGATCAACGGCGTGGCCTATGGCGGCGGGCTCGAGCTCGCGCTGGCCTGTGACCTTCGCGTGATGGCCGCCGGCGCCAAAGTCGGCCTCACCGAGACCTCGCTCGCCATCATCCCGGGGGCCGGCGGCACTCAGCGCCTCACCCACATCGTGGGGCCGGCCAAGGCCAAGGAGCTGATCCTCCTCGCCTCGCGCCTCACCGCAGAAGAGGCCCACGCAGCCGGCATCGTCACTCGCGTGGCGAAGGAAGGGCAGGGCGCACTCGAAGCGGCGCTCGAGATGGCCGCGACCTTCGAGACGGGGGCACCCATCGCGATGGCGGCGGCCCTCGACGCGATCGACGGCGCCATCGAGCTGCCGCTCGACGCTGGCCTACTCCACGAGCGTCGTTGCTACGAGCGCACGCTCGCGTCGAAGGATCGCCTCGAGGCCGTCGCGGCCTTCAACGAGAAGCGCAAGCCGGTCTACGAAGGGCGCTGATTCAGCGCTCCCAGTCCGCGCCGCCGCGTCCCGCGCCCCGGGCGAAGTTCCCGACGCCTTCGAGCATCTCCGGATCGGCCAGGCTGCGCATCCCGTGAGCGAGCTCGTTGGCGATGGCCTGGTCCTCGTTCATCCCGAGCGCCTCGTAGGCGCTGAGACGATCGTTTCTCATGCACGCCGCCGGGTGGCGCGCGATCTCCGCCGCGAGCGCCTCGGCCGCCCGTCGCGCCTCGCCCTTCGGCACCACGCGATTGGCCAGGCCGATGGCCAGCGCTTCCTCTGCGTCGACGGCGCGACCGGTGAGGATGAGATCGAGCGCGCGACCGTGACCGACGATCCGCGACAGGCGCACGGTGCCGCCATCGATCAGGGGCACTCCCCAGCGCCGGCAGAACACCCCGAAGGTCGCGTCCTCTTCGACCACGCGCAGATCGCACCAGATGGCGAGCTCGAGGCCGCCGGCGACCGCGTGACCGCTCACCGCCGCGATGACGGGCTTTTTCAGATGCATGCGCGTCGGGCCCATCGGACCGTCGCCGTCCGGCTCCACGCGGTTTGGGTCGCCTTCGGCGATGGCCTTGAGATCGGCGCCCGCGCAGAAGGTGCCGCCTTCGCCCCACAGCACCGCCACCGCCTGATTCGGGTCGGCCTCGAAGGCGCGAAAAGCATCGGCGAGAGCTTTCGCGGTCTCGCCGTTCACGGCGTTCCTCCGCTCGGGTCGCGACAGGACGATGGTCGTCACGCCGCCGGCTCTCTCCATCCGCACGCTCATGTGGTACCTCCTCGGAGCCCACCCGTCGGTGGGCACGGGAGAGTGCCATGAATTTCGAGCTGTCGCCGGAGCTCGCCGAGCTTCGCCAGAAGGTCCGCTCGTTCGTCGACGCCCACGTCCTCTGCGCCGAGGCGGAGATCATCGCCGAGGACCGAGAAGGAAAGTCCGACCGCCTGCGGGCGCTCCAGCAGAAGGCGCGCGACGAGGGACTTTGGACGCCGCATCTTCCTCAGGCGCTGGGCGGCCAGAACCTCGGCCCGCTCGGGATGTGCGTCGCGTTTCGCGAGATGGGCCGCTCGCCCGTGGGGGCGCGCGTGTTCAACTGTGACGCGCCAGACCAGGGCAACATGGATCTGTTGCTCACGACGGCGAGCGACGTGGTGCGCGAAAAGTATCTGGCGCCGCTCTGCGCTGGCGAGATCACCAGCGCCTTTTCGATGACCGAGCCCGCGCCGGGCGCGGGCGCCGACCCGAGCAACCTCGCCACGCGGGCCGTGAAGGACGGCGACGCGTGGGTGATCGACGGACACAAGTGGTACACGACCGGCGGCCGCGACGCGGCCTTCCTCATCGTGATGGCGCGCACCAGCGACGACCCGAAGACCGGCGCCTCGATGTTCGTCGTCGACCGGAACGCCGAGGGTGTCGAGCACGTGCGCGACGTCTCGGTGATGAGCGAGCCGCTCCTCGCCCACCGGGAGGCGGAGATGAAGTTTCACGGGGTGCGCGTGAACGAAGACGCGGTCCTCGGCGAGATCGGCGAGGGCTTCATGCTGGCGCAGAAGCGCCTGGTGCCTGCGCGCCTCACCCACTGCATGCGCTGGCTCGGGATGGCGGACCGGGCGATGGAGCTCTGCCGCCAGTATCTGGGCACGCGGCAGAGCTTCGGGAAGATCCTCGCGCGCCATCAGATGGTGCAGCTCAAGCTCGCGGAGAACGCGATGGCGATCCATGCGGGGAACATGATGACGATGCACTGCGCGTGGATGCTCTCGCGCGGCGAGGGCAAGGCGGCTCGCCCGTATTCGTCGATGGCCAAGGTCCACGTCGCGCAGACGCTCTGCAAGGTCCTCGACGACGCCATCCAGCTCCACGGTGGTCTCGGCTACAGCGACGACATGCCCTTCGCCTCCTGGTATCGCGGCGCGCGCGCCGCACGCATCGCCGATGGCCCGGACGAGGTCCACTACATGGTCGTCGCCCGCGATTTCATGCTGGATCGGCTGAAATTGCTCGTCTGAACGCGCGCCGCAGAACGTGTATTCTCCCGCCGCAATGACGCAGAAAGCCACCTTCACGCTCTTTGTCGCGGCGGTGACGTTCATCGTCGCGCTGCTCTCGATGCCCCCGCGCGCCGTCGCACAGACGCCCGACTGCTCGACGCCTCGCGCAGCCGTAGCCACCTGGGTCGAGAATCTGCACAGCGACAGCTATCACCCCGACCGCGGCCATCGAGTGCTTCGACTGGCGCGGCGCCGACGTGCCCGAGCGCGATCGGGTCCAGAAAGCCGAGCGCCTCCTGACCGCCCTGGCTCTCGCCGGCGCGCCGATCGATCCCGATTCGATCTCCTCCGACCTCGACGGCGGCGGCGAGCGGCGCGTGAAGCTCTTCGACACGCGCTTCCCCGAGCTCTACCTCGTGCGCACCTCGGAGGGCCGGTGGGTGATGAGCGAGGCCTCCATTCGCACCATCGATGCGATCTACGAGGCCGAACGTCCTTTCGACGTCGACGAGATCGTTCAGTCCCTTCCTGCGTGGATGCGCACGCGGCCGCTCTTCGGCGTCGCGTGGTGGCAGATCTTCGGCGCGGTCCTGTCGCTTCTGGTGGCCTTCGTCGCTCGGCTCGTCGTCGGTTGGGCGGTGTCGAATTACGGGACGCGGCTCCTCGAGCGCGCCGGGCTCCGCGCGAGCGCCGACCTGGTGGGCAAGGCGTCCATCCCCATCGGCACCATCGCGATGGCGGGCATCCTCTGGTGGTCCGTCCGCTTCCTGAGCTTCGGCGCGCACACCAACCAGGTGCTCTTCGCCTGCATCCGGGTGGTGGCGGCGGTCTCGGCGGTCATCGTGCTCTACCGCATCGTCGACGTCGTCGCCGACCTCTTCGCGCGCAAGGCCGAAGGGACCGAGACGAAGCTCGACGACCAGCTGGTGCCGCTGGTGCGACGCTCGGTGAAGGCCATCGTCGTCGTCATCGGCGTCATCTTCGTTCTGCAGAACATGGACGTCGACGTGACCAGCCTCCTGGCGATGGGCACGGTCGGAACCCTGGCCATCTCCTTCGCGGCCAAGGACATGATCGCGAACCTCTTCGGTTCGGTGAGCATCTTCGCCGACCGGCCGTTCCACGTGGGCGACTGGGTCAAGCTGGGCGACATCGAAGGAGTAGTGGAGGAGGTGGGGATGCGCTCGACGCGCGTTCGCACCTTCTACAATTCGCTCATCACCTTCCCCAACTCGCTCATCACCACCACCGCCGTCGACAACTACGGCGAGCGCGAATTCCGCCGCTGCTCGATCACGTTGGGGCTGACCTATGACACCACGCCGGAGCAGATTCAGGCCTTCTGCGACGGCTGCCGGGCCATCCTCAAGGCGAACCCCGTCGTGCGTCAGGACTACTTCGAAGTGCACTTCGCCGGCTTCGGCGCGGCGTCCCTCGACGTGATGCTCTACTTCTTCTTCGAGGTCGATTCCTGGTCCGCAGAGCTGCGCGAGCGCCACAACGTCTTCCTCGAGTTTCTCCGCCTGGCCGAGGCGTTGAAGGTGGAGTTCGCGTTCCCGACGCAGACCTTGCACGTCGCATCGATGGCGGAGGCGGTCGCGGTGCCTCCGCACGCGGCGCCCCCCGAGGACGAGCTCAAGAGCAGCGTCCTGTCCTTCGCGCCCGGCGGCAAGCTCTCCCGTCCGGCGGGACCGCGGATCACCCACGGCTTCTTCCCCGGTCAAAGCGCCAAGGGCTCGGACGTGGCAGACGCCGGGGAGGGCTGAGCCCGGAGCCGCACGGTCTCGTTGCGGCGAGCCCCTATCGGCCCTAAAGAAGTCGTCGTGGCCACCATCGGCGCAAAGCTGGCGAAGCTTCGCAAGAGCAAGGCCGCGGGCATCGCCTTCCAGGTGCTCGTGGTTGTGGTCGCGGTGATCGCCATCCGCGCCTACCAGACGCGCAACGCGGTGCGCGGAGACGCACCTGCGCTCGCCGCACGCGCCATCGACGGAGCGAGCGTCGATTCTGGCGGCGCTTCAGGGAGAGCCGGTGGTCGTCCACTTCTTCGCGACCTGGTGCGGCGTCTGCAAAGCGGAGGAGCACAACATCAAGGCGGTGGCCGAGGACCACCGGATGATCGCCATCGCGACCGAGTCCGGCGGCGTGCCAGCCGTGGCCCAATACGCGGCCGACAACGGGCTGTCGATGCCCATCGTGATCGATCCCGACGGGGCCCTGGCGGAGAGCTGGGGGGTCGGCTCCTTCCCCACCACCTTCGTGGTGGACGAGGACGGCAAGATCGCCTCCGTCGAGGTGGGCTACATGAGCGAGCTGGGCCTCCGCGGCCGCCTCGCCTGGGCCGGGCTCTGAGCGGGGGGCAAAAATAGCGTCTGGCCTGGCGCCGACCCAGCCCGCGCTATAACCTCCCGGCCCGATGCTCAGACTCGTCACCATCCTGGGTCTTTCGATGACCCTCGCTGGCTGTCCCTTCTTCACCTCGGAGGACGACTCCTCCCCTGGGGGGGCGCGCCCTGCGGCCACGACGGTCCGTCTCGAAGCACCGTCCCCCACGCCGGCGCCCGCGCCGACCCCTGCGCCGACGCCCACCCCCACGCCGACGCCCACCCCGGCGCCAAGCGGCGAGACCATCGCCGCGCGCCACATCCTGATTCAGTATCAGGGTTCCACTCGCGCGGCGCCGACCATCGAGCGCTCCAAGGACGAGGCCCTGGCGCGCGCGCGCGAGGTGCTGGCCAAGGCCCGCGACGGCGAGGACTTCGAGGCCCTCGCGGCGGAGTACAGCGACGGCCCCACGCGTACGCGCGGCGGCGACCTCGGCCCCTTTCCGCGCGGCCGGATGCACCCCGCCTTCGAGCAGGCGGCCTTCGGGCTCGAGGTGGGCGGCATCTCGGACGTGGTGGAGACGCCTTTCGGCTACCACGTGATCCTGCGCTACCAGTGACGCGAGCTCCGACGTGACGAAGAAGAAGAAAGAGTCGAGCGCGCGGCGGCGCCCCACGCCTCCGGCGCCCGAGCCCCGGAGCCGGCGTGCGATCATCATCTGCGCCGCGGCCACCCTCGCGCTCTTGGCGATGGATCTCGGCTCCAAGCAGTGGGCGGAGAGCACCCTGTCGACCGAGCGCTTCGGCGAGCCTCCGCCCGTTTGCGAGCCCGACGAGTACGGGCGGGTCGCGACCCAGCGGGTGCGCACCGACGAGGTGGTGGTCGTCGATGGCTACCTGATGTTCCGCTACGCCGAGAACTGCGGCGCGGCATTCGGCCTGCTCCGGGACGCGCCGCCCATCGCGCGCAAGGCGGTGTTCGGCGTGGCGGCCGCCGCCGCGAGCGTCGTGCTCTTCATGATGTTCATACGCGGCAGAGGGCACACGCTCTTCGCGTGGAGCGTGCCGATGATCGTCTCGGGCGCTCTCGGGAACCTGGTGGACCGCGTGCGCTACGGCTACGTGGTGGACTTCATACGCTTCCACTTACAGGACGGATGGGAGTGGCCGACCTTCAACATCGCCGACTGCGGCATCACGGTCGGTGTCATCCTCCTCGTTCTCGACGGCTTCCGCGAGAGTCGCGAAGAGAAGGCCAAGGACGAGCGCGCCAGCAAGGAAAAGGCGGCGAAGACGGCTGACGCCGAAGAAGACGAGGACGCCGAAGAAGACGAAGACGAAGGCGAAGAGGAGCCGAAGAGCGCTCCCCAGGTCGAACCATCCCCTGGCGCGGCGGAGCCGTGAACGGCCAGTTCTTCGAAGACTATCTCGGACAATTCATGGAGGGGCAGGCCCTCCCGGCCTACTTCACCATGCTGGTGATCGGCTTCAGCCTCGCCACCTTCTTGGGTGCGCGCTGGGCGAAGCGCAGCAAGCTCGATCACGAATCGATCATCGACCTGGGCCTCTTCTCGCTCATCGCAGGCGTCGCCGGCGCGCGCATTCTTCACGTCATCGCCGACGGCTACTTCTGGGACTACGTGCACCTGTGCACCGACCCTTCCCAGGTCGCCTGGCAGATCACCGAGCTCCAATGCCAGGACATCGAGGGCGTGTGGGACGCGGCCGCCGAGGTCTGCCGGCCCGCCGAGAGCGACTGCTTCGCCTGGGCGGCGTTCTGGCGTGGGGGGCTCACTTATTACGGCGGCTTGATCGCGGCATCGGTTTTCGGTCTGTGGTTCCTGAAGCGCGAGAACTTTCCGATGCTCAAGGCCGCGGACATGGCGGGCATGGTGATCCCGCTCGGGCTCTTCTTCGGCCGCCTGGGGTGCTTTCTGGGCGGCTGCTGCTTCGGCTCCATCACCCACACCGACCCCTTTCGCGTCCGCTTCCCCCCGTGGTCGGCGGCGAGCGAATCGCAGTTCAAGGCTGGGGACCTGCCAGCCCCCGGCCTCGAGTCGCTCCCGGTCCATCCGACGCAGCTCTACGAAGCCCTGGGCTGTCTCGGCATCGCGGCGCTGATGATGTTCGTCGTTCACCCGCGCAAGCGCTTCGACGGGGCGGTCTTCCTCGCTTTCCTCGCCTGCTACGCGCTCCTGCGCTTCGTCCTCGAGTACTACCGCGCCGACGATCGCGGCGGAGTGGGGCCCTTCAGCACCAGTCAGCTCATCGGCCTGGGTGTGGTGGCGCTGTGCATCGGCCTCTTCCGCTTCCTGAAGCAGCGGTCGGCGATGGCGCCCGCATGATGCGGGGGCTCGCCGCGCGTCTGGTCGCGCTCCCGGTCGCCTTGGTCATCCTGTGCTCGGTGTCGCCAGCGCGCGCTCAGGATCGCGGCGAGACCGAGTCGAGGGAGACGGAGGCGGCGCCGCGTCACGAC
The DNA here is from genome assembly GCA_963727445.1 of uncultured delta proteobacterium. GTDB lineage: Bacteria > Myxococcota_A > Polyangia > Polyangiales > B10-G4 > B10-G4. The sequence goes on along the minus strand of CAVSGI010000027.1, from coordinate 37,082 downwards.
ATCCTGGGCCCGATCCTGATGATGAGCGCGGGAGCGCTGGTGACGGGCGGCGGGCTCACCCTCTTCTTGGTGGGAAGCGCGGACAAGCGAGCGGTCGAAGGCGCCCCCGACGGCGCGCGTTGGGACGACTACGCCAGCCAGGCGGACCGCGCACCGATCTTCCTGGGGGTCGGACAGGTCATGTTGGCGTCGGGGCTGATCGTCCTCGGCGCAGGCCTGACCTGGTTCATCCTCGCGCTCGCCGACGCCAACCCCGACCCCTTCGGGACGGCGAGCCTCGACCTCGACCTCGGTCCCACGGGGGCGGTCTTGAGAGGCCGGTTTTGAGGCGCGCCTTCGGGATGGGGTTGGCCTTCGTCGCCCTCTTCGGGGGCTGCTCGACGAGCGTCCACGCGCCGGAGGGCATCTTTGCCTGCACAGCGGACGATGACTGTCCGCCGGACTTCGAGTGTCGCGCCGACGACCGTTGCTACGCCCGCCCGGTGGTGGATGGAGCAACGGACGGTGCGGTCGACGCGGCCGCCGACGCTCCAGACTCGGGGGGCTGAGCTCCTCAGCCCTCGCTCGGGTCTGGCGACAGACCTGCCTGCGCGTCCGACATGGCCATGACCGCCTTGGCCATCCCTTCGAGGAGGTCCATGGCGATGTCGAAGTTGTCTTCGAAGACGTCGTACATCGACTCGTTCGAGATCCGTAGCGCCAACAGGTCGTGACGCACGGTCGGGGTGAACCAACGGGGTTCGGCGGCGAGCGCGTCGAGCGCACCGATGACGTCCCCCGGTCCGAAGCGAAAGCTCTGTCCCTCGGCCGTCCGGCAGTCCACGGTGCCACAGATGAGGATGTACATCTCGGCCGACGGATCTCCCTCGGTCCAGAGGTCTTCGCCAGCCGAGACCCGCACCTCCTGCGCCTCGCGGGCGAGGTCGGCGATGGCTTCGACGCGCGTCCGCGCGAAGGTCATCGTGTCGCGGATGAGCGCCATACGCTCGACGAAGTCGAGTGGCGCTTCGGGCCATGCTGGGCCGGGGTCCAGGGTCTCGACGAACCCGGCCTTGTCGTCGGCGTGGCGACGCAGCTGCATGACCTCGTGGGCGACGGCGCGGAGGACCCCGCGGAGGATGGGGAAGTGATCCTCGAAGATGTCCACGGCGTCGTCGATGCGCTGCTCGAGTGTGATGCAGTCCTCGAGAGCGATGACGTCGTAGCCGTGGAGATCGCGGGCGAAGGCGGCGATGCCGCCCACTGCGCTCCTCGGCCCGAGCTCGCGGTAGCGGTGGCCGCGACGCAAGAGCTCGATGCGCCCCTCGACGACGAACTGGAGAGCCTCGACGGGGCGCTCGGCGTGGAAGAGGTGGCTGCCGCGGGGGAAGAAGCGCTCGCGGGTGTTGTCGGCGAGGACGTTCACCATCTCGGGCGGGAGCTCTGCAAAACCCGGGAAGGAGCGGAGGATCAAGAGACGCTCCATCTGCCCGACACCCATGCGCGTTGGCCGCGGGACGATGGTGTCGACCGATTCAGACGGCACGAGGGCCCTCCGACGCGCTCTGGCCGAGCGTGATGAGGGCGCGATCCACGACCTCTCCCAGGAACGTCTCGCTCTTGCCGCGGGCCTTCTCGAGGTCGGCGATCGAGATCCGTCAGACCGAGCTCCGCGATGTGGTACGCGGCGACGCTCTGAACCGCCTCGCTCGGGTCGCCGAGCATGGTCAGGAGCAGGTGCTCGTAGCTCGGCGGCGTGGGAGCGAAGCCAGTGGCGGCAGCCGCCGCAGCGAGGCGTTCGGCGTCCGGCGCGTCATCGGTCAGGGCGAGCAGAGCGCTTCGCAGATCGCCTTTGAGGGCGTAGTCGAGGAGCTCGCGGCTCTGCGCGCGCGCGCTCTTGCCGCGCCGGGTGAGCCCGCGGAAGATGAGCTCGAAGTCCTCGTCGGGCTCGAGGAGCCCGAGCACCCGGAACACTCTTTCGAAGAGGTTGCGTTCCTTTTCGAGGAGGATGCTGCGCAAGAGCTCTCCCCCGCGCGTCTTGCGCCCGGGCTCTTCCGCGTGCGCGGCCTCCATCGCGAGGCGGAACGCCAGCGATTGGATGAGCTGCTGGAGGTATCGCCGACAGATGTCTTCGAGGAGGTGCCTGTCGAGGATGAGCTCCGGGTTTTCCGTGCGCAGGCGGCCGAGCCCGCGGAGGATTCTTGAAGCTCACCGCTTCGTCTTCCTCATCGGCGAGGTGCGACAGGAGGACCTCCGAGGCCTCCTTCGGTTCGAATCGGCTGATGGAGCGGGGGATGTGGCGGCGGACCCGGCGGGGCAGCGAGCGATCCCGAAGCGCTTCGTCGAGGAAGTAGAGAGCGACGGGACCGGTCCCGACGATGGCCTTGCGTGCCTCCGGTCTGAGTCGACTGTCGGCGAGCATCACGAGGAGCGTGTCGAGGTACTTGGCGTCGGGCATGGCCGTCATCGCCCGGGCGACCTCGAGCTTCACCTCGCGCTCGGGGCACCGCGAAAGGGCGATCAGCGCGCGCGCGAAGGAGTGATCCTTCTGATATCGAATGGCGCTCGCCATCGCGCGGCGGACCTCGGCGTCCGGATCGCTGAGGTGCCCCTCGAGGTCGGCCGTCAGCTTCGGGTCGCGCGCGCCGCTGCGCGACAAGAGCCCCACCAGGGCCGTGGCATGCACCAGGGGCTCGGGGTCCGACAGGAGCGCGCGGAGGAGCTCCTCCTCGACACCGATGGCGACGAGGGACCGAAGCGCCGCCGCGCGAATCTCACCATCGTCGCTCGTGAGGAGCCGCCGCGCGAAGGGCTCGTAGTCGGTTCGGCCCCCATCCACGAAGAGCTCGAGGGTGCGGAGCACCACTGCGCTCGAGGGATGAAAGAGCAGGAGCACCGGCACCAGCTTGATGCGCTGGTGTTTGTGGAAGAGGTCGAGGGCGGAGAGCACCTCGGCGTCCACCTCGCTGTTGAGCGCGGCGAAGAGCGCTTCGAGCGAGTGCAGGTCGAGCTCCGAGAGATTGACGCGCGTCTCGATGGTTCCCTCGCGGAGGTTGCCGCGGAAGAGGTCGAGGTAGTGGCGCTTGATGTCGAGGACCCCGGCGAACCAGAGCGTGGTGAGGAGGCCGATGGCCATGGCCAGATGCCTCGGCCCGGCGCCGACGTAGAGGGCGCCCAGGATGGCGATCGAGGCCATCGCCTGCCCGCCGCGCTGGCCGACGGCGTCGATCACACCTTTGAAGCGCTCGCGGACGTGGGAGGGGAGCGGGAGGAAGAGGACCTCGGTCGCGGTGCGATGGACCGAGTGCCTGAGGCTCCCGTCGGCGCCTTTCAGAAACAACACGCTCATGAGGGCCGAGCCCGCGCCGACGCCCGCGACGCCGAATAGAAGGAGGATGGGCAGGAGCAGGAGGGCGCGGTTGACCCCCAGCACTCGAAGCAGGAGCGACGAGAGGAAGAGCTGGATCAGCAGGGCGACGAAGTTCAAGCCCAGGTAGAAGCGCGCGAAGAAGAGGGGCAGGCGCTCCGGCGAGATCTCGGACGCGATCACCGTCTTGAACAGGTAGTCCGAGCCGGTGAGCACGACGGTGGAGAGCAGCACGAGGAGCAGAAGGCGCCTGAGATAGGGTTGGCTGCGGAGCATCCCCACGTCTGCTGCGAGGTCGCGGGTGCGCGGGTCCGGCGGTGGCTGGGTGGCGCGGAGGTGCGGGCGCTTGGCGACCGCGATGGCGGGAACGAAGGCGGCCAGCAAGAACAGCACGCCAGCGTCGATGACCATCGCCTCCGGCTCGAGGAAGACCACGATGCGCTCCGCGGCCAGCGAGCCCAGCGTCGCGCCCACCACCGCACCCGCCGCCACCACCGAGAAGACGCGCTTGGCCTGGGAGACGGTGACGTGCTCTCCCATCATCAGCCACGTCTGAACGACGGTGATGGTCGCGACCAAGCCCGACCAGACGTACAGCACGTAGAGGCTTGCCTTGCTCCCCTCCTCGACGACGAAGTACAGGCCCGCGGTCACAACGCCAGCGGCTGCGAGCGTCGCAGCGAGGATCTTTCGCTTGTCCCAACGTTTGGGCAGACGCTGATTGAGCTGGGCCGCGCCGACGGCGAGGACCGCGATGCCCAGATAGCAGAAGGGCAGGCTCTGGACGGGCAAGCGGGTCAGAAAGAGGGTGTCCCGCGCGGTCTCGAGCATGGCGTGGCCCGCCATGATCGCGGCGAGGGTCGAAAAGCCGATGAGCGTCGCCCCTCGATCCTCCACTCTCAGCCCCAGCAGCCTCTCGAGCACGTGTCAGCCCCCCAAAAGCCCGTTTGACGGACTGCTAGCGCCGGTGTCCCACGGGCGCCATGGGCTCACTTGGGCTGAACTCGGAGCCAGAACGTCAGCGGCGAGCCTTCGACGTCGGTCTGCTGCGCCTCGGCCCCCTCGAGCTCACCCTCCGAGAACGACGCGGCGAGGATCTCGCCGGCGATCTTGTCGGCGTGCTCCTCGAGCGCCTTGGCGAGCTCTCCCTCCGCGCGGTAGCGCAGCGCGATCCGATCCGCGAAGTCGAGGTCTGCGGCCTTGCGGGCGCGCTGGATGCGGTTGACGACCTCGCGGGCCATGCCCTCGCGGCGCAGCGCGTCGTCGAGACTGGGTGTCGAGGACCACCACCCGGCCGCGTTCGGCAGCGGCGGCGAAGTCCTCCTTGGCCGTGAGGCGCACCTCGATCTCTTCGGGACCGAGGCTCGATCGGATCGCCGTCGAGCATCGGGAGCGAGGCTTCGCCGCGCTCGTCCAGCTCGGCCTTGAGGGCCGCGCCGTCGGCCTGGGCCAGCGCCTTCTTGCACGCCTTCATCCGCTTGCCGAGCTTGGGCCCGAGCGCGCGGAAGTTCGGCACCAGGCTGAACTCCACGTACTGCTCCGCGCTCCTGTGAAGCTCGAGGGTCTGGACGTTCAGCTCCTCGCGGATCGCGTCGCGTGAAGCGCTCGATGGCGGCGCGCTCCGCGTCGCCTGCGACCACCACGATCGCCTCGCGACAGCGGCTGGCGGACCTTGAGCTTGTGCTCGGTGCGCACGCGTTGGCCGAGGGCGACCACGCCCGCGCGCGATCTCCATCTGCTCGCGCAGCGCCTCGTCCACGCGCGCGTCGTCCGGCTCCGGGAAATCCGTCGAGGTGCACCGACTCGGGCGCGCTCGCGTCCTGTCGGCGCACCAGGTTCTGGTAGAGCGTCTCGGCCAAGAACGGCGTGAACGGCGCGAGCAGCTTCGCGAGGCCACCAGCACCTCGTAGAGGGTGGCGAAGGCCGCCTGCCTTGTCGGCGATCGTCGCCCTCCGCCCAGAAGCGCGCGCGGCTGCGCCGCACGTACCAGTTGCGAGAGCGAATCGACGGGCGGTCGAGCCGGCGGGCGGCGAGGTGGCTGCGGTAGCCGTCGAGCGCGCTGCGGACGTCGCGCACCGTCGCGTCGAGCTCGGCGAGGATCCAGCGGTCCATGTCGGGGCGGTCGCTTCACGGGCGGCGCGTCCGCGGCGCGGCTCGGGGTCCAGCCGTCGATGTTCGCGTAGGTGACGAAGAAGCTGTAGACGTTCCAGATCTTGAGGAGGAACTCCTTGAGCGCGTCGACCGCGCCCCCGTCGAACCGAAGCGGCGTGCTCTGGCCGGGGACGGTGCCGGTGTAGAGCGACCAGCGCACCGCGTCCGCGCCGTGCTCGTCCATGAGCATGTCCATCGGGTCGGTGTAGTTCTTGCTTCGACTTGCTGAGCTTCTTGCCGTCCTCGTCGGTGATCAGCCCGAGCACCGACGCAGTTCTTGAACGGGTGCGGGTAGGGCTGGTCGTGGTTGAACAGGAGCGTGCTGATGGTCATCAGCGAGTAGAACCAGCCGCGGGTCTGATCGAGCGCCTCGGTGATGAAGTCGGCCGGGAACTGCGCTCGAACTGCTCGCGCGTTCTGGTGCGGGTAGCCCCACTGGGCGAAGGGCATGCAGCCCGAGTCGAACCAGCAGTCGATGACCTCGGGGACGCGCCGGTAGACGCCGGGCTCGCCGTCGCTTCGGTCCAGGTCACCTCGTCGATCCACGGCTTGTGGACCATCAGGTGGTCCGAGAGGCTCGGGTCCTCGGCCTGGGCCGCCTCGAAAGCGTCGAAGGCTTCGGGGTTCTTGCTCGCAGGATGCTCCGCGACCGAGCCGATCGCCTCCATCTTGCCGGTCTCGTCGTTGATCCAGATCGGCAGCGGCGTGCCCCAGAAGCGCTCGCGGCGACAGCGCCCAGTCCACGTTGGTGCGCAGGAACTCGCCGAAGCGCCCGTCCTTGATGTGCTCGGGCTCCCAGTGCACCGCCTGGTTGTTCTCGATGACCCGGTCGATCTCCTGCGGTCGTCCGGATGAACCAGCTCTTGCGCGCGTACTGGATGAGCGGGTCGCTCCATCGCGCGCCAGCAGAACGGGTACTCGTGGCGGTAGACCTCTTCGTGGAAGAGCAGCGTCGCGACCGCGCAGGTTGCGGATGATGTCGCGGTCCGCCTCCTTGCAGAAGCGGCCGGCGAAGTCCGTGACCTCGTCGGCGAAGGTGCCGTCGGGCTTCACCAGCTGCAGGAACCCGAGGCCCTGCGTCCTTGGCGACCTTGAAGTCGTCCTCGCCGAAGGCGGGCGCGATGTGGACCATGCCGCGTGCCGCTGTCGATGCTGACGAAGTCCGCCGAGATGACCCGATAGGCGGCGCCGCCCTCGGGCGCGCGCGTAGCGGAAGGGCGGCTCGTACTCGGCGCCGACGAGCGCCTTGCCCTTGCGGGTCGGCGACGACCTCGTGCTCGTGCTTCGCCGAGGAGCTTTGCCGACCAGCGCCTCGGCGAGGACGACGCTTCTCGCCGCTCTTCGAGCTTCACCGTGGCGTAGGTGCTCGTCCGGCTGCGACGGCGAGCGCGATGTTGATCGGCAGGGTCCAGGGCGTGGTGGTCCACGCGAGGAACGACGTGCTCTCCTCGCCCTTCACGCGGGAAGCGGACGACCACCGAGGGGTCGTCGACCTCCTTGTAGCCCTGGCCGACCTCGCCGGCGGACAGCGCGGTGCCGCCCTGCGGCCACCACCAGACGACCTTGTAGTCCTGGTAGAGCAGCCCCTCGTCGAAGAGCGCTTGAGCGCCCACCAGACGCTCTCGACGTAGCTCCTTGTGGAAGGTCACGTAGGCGTCGTCGAGGTCGACCCAGAAGGCGATGCGCCGGGTCATGTGCCGCCACTCGTCGATGTAGCGGAAGACCGAGTCGATGCACTTCTTGCGTGAACGCCTCGACGCCGTACTCCTCGATGGCGCCGCGGCCGTGGATGCCGAGCTCCTTTTCGACCTCGACCTCGACCGGCAGGCCGTGGGTGTCCCAGCCGCGCGCGGCGCGGGACGTAGTAGCCGCACATGGCCCGGTAGCGGAGGAAGACGTCCTTCATCACGCGCGTCAGGACGTGGCCGGGGTGGGGCATCCCGTTGGCGGTGGGCGGGCCCTCGTAGAAGACGAAGGGCGTCTTTCCCTCGTGCTGGGCCATGGATTTGTCGAAGATCGCGTGCTCGTCCCAGAAATCGAGCCACTTCTGATCGAGCTCCGGGAAGGAGACCTGGGGTGCGACGGGGTCGAACATGGGACCGGCTTCTTAGCACGGGGTTGACGGGGGAGTGATGCGGATCCATGATTGGTTGGTCAACCAACCAAGGAAGCGAGATGCCCAGACCCAGCAACACCGAGGAGCGCCGCGCAGAGATCGTCCGTGGGCTCGCCCTGGTCATGGCCGAGCGGGGCTACGATGGCGCTTCCATCCAGCGGATCGCGAAGGCCGCCGGGCTCTCGCCGGGTCTGGTGCACTACCACTTCGGCGACAAGCAGGAGATCCTGGTGGCGTTGGTGCAGGGCGTGGTCGCCTCCGCCGAGTCGCGGATAGGGGCCCGGACGGCGGGGGCTCACCAGCCACGCGAGCGCCTCCTCGCGTTCGTCGATGCGCTCCTCGCCACCGGGGACGGCGCCGATCCGGGCGCCGCTGCGCTCTGGTCGTTGATCGGTGCCGAGGCGGTGCGCCAGCCCGAGGTGCGGCGCGTCTACGAAGGCTTCATGAGGGAGACGAAGCGGAGCCTCGAGCAGCTGATCAAGGCGACCTGCCGCGACGAGGGGCGCTCGACGCGGGGCGCCTCGGCCATGGCCGCAGGGCTCGTGGCGACGGTGGAGGGGTTCTTCGCGGTCTCCGCGGCGGCGCCGTCGGTGATCCCGGCGGGGAGCGCGGCGGGCGTCGCGCGGCGGATGGCGACCGGGCTGATCGAATCGCAACCGAAGGCCAAGCGATGAGCGAGAGGCTGAGAGAGCGGATCGCGCAGGCGCTGACGGCGGTGGGATGCCGTGACGCCGAGCCGCTCGCGGCGGAGCTCGTGGCAGCGTATTCCGAAGCGCATCGCCGCTATCACGATCGCGATCATCTCGACGATTGTCTGAGCCTCGGAGAGGCGCTGGCCGGCCTGGCGGAGCGTCCCGCGGAGCTCTTGGTGGCGCTTGCGTTTCACGATGCGGTCTACGATCCGCGCGCCCTCGACAACGAAGCACGGAGCGCTCGATGGGCGGCGGAGGCGCTCTCGGAGCACGGCGCCAAACGAGAGGTGGCGAGGCGGGTAGAGGCGCTTGTGCTGAACACACGCGCGCACGAAGCGGAGGCCGGTGACGCCGCGCTCCTTTCGGACATCGATCTCGCGGTGCTCGGCGCCGACGCGGAGGGCTACGGTCACTTCGAGGCGGGCGTCGCGGAGGAGTTCGCCTGGGTGGACCCAGAGCAATACCGGGCAGCGCGGCGACGCGTGCTCGCGCGTTTCCTCGCGCGGCCGCGGATCTTTCGGACCGAAGCGATGTACGCGCGCTTCGAGGCGAAGTCGCGGAGGAATCTGGCGCGGGCGATCGAAGCGCTGTCTTCGGGGCAGGAGTGATGGCGTATCGGGTGGCGGCGTCGGTGGGGCCGGTCGATCACGGCGATCTGCGGAGGCTCGTGTGGCGTCAGCGCCTCGGGCGCGGTCTCGCGTGGATGGTGATCGGCGCGATCTTGGTGGCGCTCGTCCTCGGCAGCGTGTGGTTCGGCGCGCAGCACGGCCTCGTGGTGCTTCTCCTCGCGCTCCTGAATCTCTTCGTCCTCGGCGGCATCGGCTGGGGGTACCTCGCCTGGTGGATCTCGAACTTCGCGAGCGGACAGATGATGACGCCCGCTGAGACGTGGAGCATCGAGCTCTTCGGGGACGAGGTTCGACTCTCCGCTGGCGAGCTCGACGGGCGCTTCGAGCTGCAGGAGGTTCGTCGCGCGGTCTGGGTGGCGGATGCCGTCTGGGAACGACTGAAGGGGATGGAGGACACGCTGGTCGTGCACACGGTCCTGGGCGTCCTTCGGATTCCTGAGTGCACGAGTGGGCTCGTGGCGCTGCGCGAGGCTCTCCAGGCTCGCGGCGTGATGACGACGCGGTGGATCGGAGACTGAGGGCGCCAACTTCCCGCGCGGGGTGCTTCGACGGCGAGCTTTCCCCGGGGAAGTACGCGACTCGCCCGGGGCGAGCGGGCGTCGGCGGTCACAAGTCCCGTCGTCGCTCACGACACCCGGAGAAGTGACCGCGATGCGGTCACAACTCTCATCGTCGACCCCGACACCTGGAGAAGTGACCGCGATGCGGTCACAAGTCCGGTCGTCGTCCGCGACACCCGGAGAAGTGACCGCTCACCCAACGCGCGCCCCAACGACCGGCGCCGGGCGCACCCCGCCGCCCGCAGGTCCTCCGGCTTCCGCCGGTCCACCGCGTTCCTCATTCGCCCGCGCACCCGCCGCCCGCGCGTCCCCCGCCCTCCGCCGGCCCCCCCTCATCAGCCCAACCCGCGTCGCCAACCCACCCGCTCGCGTCTTCAGCCACGCGGCCCAACCCCCGTTGACCCCCACTCCCCACTCGGCTACCCCCACCGCATGACGGCACAGCTCATCGACGGCAAGGCGCTCGCCAAGAAGGTGCGGGCCGAGGTGAAGATCCAGGCGGCGGCCTTCGCCGGCGCGCACGGCCGCAGCCCTGGGTTGCACGTGGTGCTGGTGGGTGAGGACCCGGCCAGTCAGGTCTACGTCCGCAACAAGGAGAAGGCGGCGGCCAAGGTGGGGATCGTCGGCGAAGTGCACCGGCTGCCGGCGGACACCGGGCAGCAGAAGCTCGAGGCGCTCGTCGCCGAGCTCAACGGCCGCGACGACATCGACGGCATCCTGGTTCAGCTCCCGCTTCCGAAGCACCTCGACCCTCAGCCGGTGCTCGACCTGATCGCGCCCGAAAAGGACGTCGACGGGCTGCATCCTGTCAACGCGGGCCTGCTCTCCGCCGGCCGCGCGGGGCTTCGGCCCTGCACCCCCAGCGGCTGCATGCGGATGCTCGAGGAGGTGGGAATCGAGCTGTCGGGCAAGCGAGCGGTCGTCATCGGCCGGAGCGCCCTGGTCGGCAAGCCCATCGCGATGATGCTTCTCGAGAAGAACGCGACGGTCACCATCGCCCACTCGCGCACCGCCGATCTCGAAGCCGTCGTCCGCGAGTCCGACGTGGTGGTCGCCGCCGTCGGCCGCATGCACATCGTGAAGGGCGAGTGGATCGAGCCTGGCGCCGTCGTCATCGACGTCGGCATCAACCGCGGCGACGACGGCAAGCTCCATGGGGACGTCGAGTTCGAGGTCGCCAAGGAGCGCGCGTCGCACATCACGCCGGTCCCCGGGGGCGTCGGCCCCATGACCATCGCCATGCTACTGTCCAACACAGTCAGGGCTGCCGAGCGACGCGTCGCCGGACGCTGAAGCGCGGGCTCAGAGCAGCTTTTCGAGCAGCCGATCCAGCTCGTCGAAGCTGGTGTAGCTGATCTCGATGCGCCCCTTGCCGCGGCGGTCCCGGAGCTGGACCGTGCTGCCGAGGGAGTGGCTGAGGCGCTGCTCGAGGTCGCGCACGTTCGCGCTGCGCTCGTTGTCCGCTTTCTTCGCCTTCTTGGCGGCGCCGTTCGCCGCGCGCGCGCGCCGCTCGGTCTCGCGCACCGACCAGCTGCCCGCGACCGCCTGGCGGGCGAGCTTCTGCATCTCGCCCACGGTCGGCGCTTGGAGGATGGCGCGGCCATGGCCCTCCGAGAGCTGGCCGTCCTCGACGAGGCCGAGCACGTCCTCCGGGAGCTTGAGCAGGCGCATGGCGTTGGCCACCGTCGAGCGGTTCTTGCCGACGCGGCTCGCCACGGACTCCTGGGTGTGGCCGTGCTCGTCGACCAGACGCGCGAAGGCGCGCGCGGTCTCGATCGGGTTCAGGTCTTCGCGTTGGAGGTTCTCGACCAGCGCCGCCTCGAAGGCCTCACGGCTCGAGAGGTCGCGGACGAAGACGGGCACCGTTCGGAGCCCCGCGCGCTGCGCGGCACGCCAGCGGCGCTCGCCAGCGATGATCTCGTAGCCGCCCTTCTTGCGGGTGCGGACCAGGATCGGCTCGAGCACGCCGATCTCGCGGATGGAGGCGGCGAGCTCGTCGAGGCGCTCTTCGTCGAATACCTTGCGCGGCTGATCGCGGTTCGGATGAACCTCTTCGATCGGACAGCTGAAGTTGTCTTTCGACCCGCTGCGTGACGGAGCAGCGGGGAGCATCGCGTCGAGTCCGCGACCGAGTCGGGGTCGTTTCTGCGCCATCAATTCTTCAGGCCGCGGCCTCGGGCAGAGCGTCCAGGATCTCTCGCGCGAGGTTCAGGTATCCGTAGCTACCGCGGGAAGAGGCATCATACAGAATCACGGGCTTGCCGTGCGAGGGCGCTTCGGCCAAACGCACGTTTCGCGGAATTACCGTCTGATACACGGGGAAATGGCGCTTCACCTCGGCCGCGACCTCGTTGGCGAGGTTGTTGCGGCGGTCGAACATCGTCAGCAGGACGCCGTGTATCTCGAGGTTGTGATTGAGTGAGCCGCGCACGCGCTCGATGGTGTCGACCAGCTGCGAGAGGCCTTCGAGGGCGTAGTACTCGCACTGCAGCGGCACCACCACCATCTCCGCCGCGCAGAGCGCGTTGATGGTGAGCAGTCCGAGTGAAGGCGGGCAGTCGACGACGACGAAGTCGTAGTTGCCGAGCACCGGACGCACCGCGTCGCGCAGTCGAAAGCTTCGATCGGGCACGTCGATGAGCTCGATCTCGCTCGCAGCGAGATCGGGACTCGAGCCCACGAGATGCAATCGCGACAGCTCCGTCGTCTGCAGCGCGTCGCGGATCGGCGTGTCGTCGAGGAGCACCTGGTAGGTGCCGATCTCCGTGGCGCGGGGAGGGCGGCCCACACCGCTCGAGGCGTTGCCCTGAGGGTCGAGATCGATGAGCAGAACGCGTTGCTCCGCGACGGCGAGACTCGCCGCGAGGTTCACCGCGGTCGTCGTCTTGCCGACCCCCCCTTTTTGATTTGCGATGGCGACCACGTGGGCCATGGGAGGGAGGCTCTTAGCAAGCCCCCAAGCGGACTTCAACGCGCGGCCCCCTCCGCCGCGTCCGTCCCACGATCGAAGCGCATTTTTTGGTGCCCCGAGAATCATGTCGTACGGTGTGCCCAGATGTAGGACAAGGTGGGTGTCACGACGACATCACCCGACTCCACGAAGCATCGAAGAGGGAGGCTTGGCATGGCTCGTCGTCGTGGACCGACGCACTACAGATTTATCGAGGAGTTCGAACGCGAGGAGCTCCGTCCTTGGAAGAAGGCCGGATGGGACCTCGACGACCTCTACAACGAGGCGAAGTTCAACGCGGCCGAGGACACATCCCTCGACAACGGAGAGCCCAAGGAGCTCGACTTCGACTTTTAGCCGTCCATGACGAGGCGGAGGGCCGACAGCAGTCGACCCGAAGCCGGATTGTGGAGGCTCTAGCTTTGCGCGGCCTTCGGGTCACGCAGCGCCTCAACCCTCCGAGGCGTGAGAGCGCTCCGTCGTCTTCGCCCTTCGACGGAGACCCAGGGTCCTGGCGGTCGCCCCCGCCAGGGCCCTTTTTTATTCGACGCTTGGCGCTGAATCAGTTCGAGGGCTCGAGCTCTTCGTAGGTGAGCTCGTTGATCATGCCGCCCGGGTAGAGCCAGGTATCCCAGTAGGTCTCGCTCTTACCGCCGTCGACGTAATTCGCCATCGAGTAGAGCACGGTCAGGGCCACGGCCAGGGAGGCGAACATCAAGCCCACCAGGCGCGGCGCGGTCCAGAAGTGTTCTTCGCGCTCGACCCGCTTCCGCTCGGCCTCGCTCATCGGCACGTTGATGTAGATCTTCGGCTGCGGCATCTCGTGGGCTAGATAGCGGCGAACGCCAAAAGGGTCAATGGCGTTGGCGCTCGAAACCCGCGCTATCCTGCCCGTCGTGCGGTGGGTCCCCCTCACGCTGATCCTGCTTTTCCCGTCGCTTTCCGCGGCGCAGGCCCCTGGAGCCGCGCCCGCGGAGGCGCTGGCCCCGGTCTCGCCGAGCCTCGTCCAGAGCTCCCTGCCCGAGTACGGCCCCGCCCAGGCCGAGATCCTTTCGGATCTCGCCCTGAGCCACCTCGACGCCAAGGAGACGGAGGGCTGGGTCCTGCTCGCTTGGGGGCTCGCCAACGTGGTGGGTGGGGGGCTCATCGCGGGCATCGGCCACGAGGACGACACCTGGCTCTTCACGGGCCTGACCACCATGGCCTGGGGGGTGGTCAACGCGAGCCTCGCCCTTCTCCTCCTCGACCTGTCGGGCAACGCGCACAGGGCGGCCGAGGCGATCCGCGAGGAGCGCGGCCGCGCGCTCTTCGAACGGCACCTCGATCTCATCGACGGCCAGCGCGGAAGCGCCACGATCTTTGCGCTCAACGCAGGCCTCGACGTCGCGTACGTCCTCGCCGGCGTGCTGCTCTACGCCCTCGGCGCGGCAGAGAGCCCCGAAGAGCCCTGGATGCTCGCCGTCGGAGGCACCACCGTCGTTCAGGGCGCCGCGCTCCTGGTCTTCGACCTCGTCAATTGGTTCGGCTCGAACGCGCGCGCCGACGCGCTCCGCCGCGTGATCCGCTGACCGGGCGAGTCGCCCCGTGCTACCCACGACGCCGTGAATCGTTCGGAGCGGGCGGCGAACCGGATCCTCGAGGGCCACGTCGCCCTGGGCGTCCTGCGCTTCGGCCTGCCCCTGGTGGTGGGGATGATCCTCCACACCACCTTCAACCTGATCGACATGTACATGATCAGCCGCCTCGAAGAGTCGACGGCGGCGCTGGCGGCGCTCGGCATCTGCGACATGGTGGCCGCGGTCGCCACCATCCTGTCGAACGGCGTGGCGACCGCCGCGGTGGCCGTCATCTCCCGCCGTGTGGGCGCCGCGGATCGAAAGGGCGTCGCGAGCGCGACCTATCAGAGCATGCTCCTGGTGGGGGTGATGTCGGTGGGCTTCGGCCTGCTCGGCATCTTCGGATCGGACTTCGTGATCCGCGTGATGATGCAGGCGAAGGGTGACGCCGCGGACATCGCGGTGGGCTATCTCCAGATCCTGCTCGGCGGCTGCTTCTCGATCTTCTTCCTCTTGCAGATCACGGCGGTCCTGCGCGCGGTCGGACACGCCAAGACCGCTGCGTCCCTCTTGGTAGGCGGAAACATCCTCAACATCGTCCTCAACGTCCCCCTCATCTACGGCCCCGGCCCCTATCCGGAGGTCTTCGCCTGGGGCCGCCCCATCGCCGAGGCGCTGTCGATCCCACGCCTCGGCGTCGATGGGGCCGCGTGGGCGACGCTCATCGGCCGCACCGTGCCCGTGATCATCGGCGGAGTGATCCTCGCCCGCCGGCGGGCCGCGCCCTTCGCCATCGACAGGCTCCGCCCGAGGTGGGACGAGCTCAAGAACCTGCTGCGGGTCGGTTGGCCGTCGAGCGCTCAGCTCGTCTTGCGCATCCTGGCGGTGCTCGTCTTCATCTCTCTTGTCAGCGCCATCTACACCACGCCCGAGGACCAGAGCGCGCTCACGGCCTACAGCATCTGCCTGCGCCTCGAGACCATGGCGCTCTTCATCGGGATGGGGTGGGGCGCCGCGGCGTCGAGCTTCGTCGGCATGAACCTCGGGGCGCGCCACGTCTCCCGCGCCAAGGACGCGGGCTGGTACGCCGCCGCCTACAACTTCGTCCTGATGCTGGGCCTGGTGTGGCTCTACCTCGCCAAGAGCGACACCATCGTCGGCTTCTTCGACGATGGACCCACGACGCTGGCGGTGGGGCGCGAGTACTTCCGAACCGTGGGCCTGACCTACGGCCTGGTGGGGGTGGCGGTGGTGCTCTCGCAGGCGATCAACGGGGCGGGGGCGACCCTGTCGAGCCTGGTGGTCGATGCCCTGGTGCTGATGGTCCTGATCCCGGTGGCGATCTATGCCGGCGAGGTCCTCAGGGTGCCGCGGCCCCACTTCTGGATGCTGATCGCCCTCGGAAACGTGGTCACCGCGGTGGGGTATATCGGCTGGTACGCGAAGGGGACCTTTCTGCAGAAGACGGTCTGATGACCGCCTTCTCGGAGGCGGGCCTTGCAGCCGGCGCGCCGGCCCACTAGGAAAGCATGGTGGCGCGCATCGAGATCATGACCCCGTCCATGCTGGAGCGGATGCGGGAATCCTGTCGCCTGGCGGCCGAGACCCTCACCATGGTGGGGCCGCACATAAAGCCCGGCGTCACGACCGAGAAGATCAACGAGCTGGTCCACGACTTCATCGTGAGCCACGACGCCTATCCCTCGCCGCTGAACTATCACGGCTTCCCCAAGAGCGTCTGCACCAGCGTCAACGAGGTCGTCTGCCACGGGATCCCCGCCCCCGACCACGTGCTCCGCGACGGCGACATCATCAACGTCGACGTCACCACCTACCTCCCCGCGAAGCACGGCTTCCACGGCGACACCAGCGCGACCTTCTACGTGGGCGAGCCCAGCGACGAGGCCAAGCACCTCGTCGAGACCTGCCGTCAGGCGCTCGAGCTCGGCATCCGCGAGGTGAAGGAGGGCGCGCGCATCGAGGACATCGGCGCTGCGATCCAGGAGTTCGCCGAGCCGCGCGGCTGCTCGGTGGTGCGCGACTTCGTGGGACACGGCGTCGGCCGCGAGTTCCACATGCCGCCGCAGATCCCGCACTACGGCCGGCGTGGGAGCGGCAAGCGCCTCAAGGCGGGCATGGTCTTCACCATCGAGCCGATGCTCAACCTCGGCGAGTACGGCGTGAAGATCCTCGACGACGACTGGACGGCGATCACCGTCGACGGGAAGCTCTCGGCGCAGTTCGAGCACACGGTGCTGGTGACCAAGACCGGCGTCGAGGTGCTCACCACCCGCGCCGAGCCCCTCGTCAACAGCGAGGACAAGCCCTGGTCCGCCCCGTGCGAGCTCTCCGCCCCCGCCGCCCTCCCAGACAAGCGAGCCGCCGCCGAGGGGTGACGGACCGAACTTGTCGAACTTCTGGCCCCGCTCGACAGCCAAGTTCGATGAGTTCGGTCCGTCACCCGGTGATCCAGAGGATGCCGTGGGCGTCGGTCTCGAGGGTGAGCGGCGCGAGCTCGGTGCCGGCGCACGGACCGTCGACGCAGAAGCCGTCCTCCCGGCGGTAGAGGGCGCCGTGGGTGCGGCAGATCAGGTGGCGCTTGTCGTCGCTCATCACGTCGCCGGTGCCGACCCCCAGGGGAATGGGCAGGTGACGGCAGCGATTGAGATAGGCGCGCGGCGTTCCTTCCCGGTCGCGCACCACGATCGCCTGCAGGCGGATCCCACGGCCGTCCGCGCCGATGTCGACCAACCGCGCCTCGTCGGCGCCCAGCTCCACCTCGGGTCCGACGCGGACCGGTCCTGTCGAAAGGTCGCTCACTCCTCGCGGCCGGGAGCCTGCCACACTTTCTTCGCGGGGACGCTCACGAGCTCGCGCTCGGGCAGGAGCATGCCGGTGAGGCGGCCTCCGTAGCAGCAACCGGTGTCGAGGCCGGTGGCGTGGAGGTGCCGCTGCAGCTTGCGGATGGCGTCGTGGCCGAAGAACACGTGCTCGGGCCCGGCGTAGAGGCTCCCCCAGGGGATCCCCACGTCGATGTGCTTCTCCGCGCGGCCCGCGTGCACGTTGCGCATCCCCACCAGGTTCTTGGGATCCTGCGCTTCGAGCGGCACCCCGGGCATCAGGCCCGCGTGCACGACGAGCGCACCGTGCGCGGGAAGGGCGAGGTGATAGGGCAGGGCGTCGAGATAGCGGAAGTCGCGGTCCTCGAGGCTCTGGTAGGCGCGCAGGTACACCTTCTTCCGCTTGGGGGGCTCGTCCCCCTTCTTCACCGCGCGCCACCAGCGGAGCGCGTGCTCTTCGTGGTTGCCACGCACCGCCAGAACGCCGAGCTCCTCGGCGCGGCGCACGACGCCGTGCGAGTCGGGTCCCTTCGCGACCAGGTCGCCGACCAGGACCACCCGACGCCCCGGGTCGGCGACCAGGGCGATGAGCTCGTCGAGCTCCTCGAGGCACCCGTGAACGTCGCCGACGACGAGGTGGCGCGTCACATCAGAAGCAGTCGGTGAGCCATCCGTCGCTGGGGCAGACGGTGGTCACGTCGGCGGTCATCGTGCAGCTGTCCCAGGCGCCGTAGCTGCTGGCGCAGGCGCCGGTCTGCACGCTGTTCACGCAACTCGACGTCGCCATGGTGCCGCAGTTGTCCTCGATGCAGCAGACGTAGGGATCCCAGGTGCTCTGGCAGGCGGCCATGTTCAGGCACGAGATGAAGTTCTGGTTGACGCAGGCGCTGCAGTCCGTGCTCGGATCGGCGTCGAGGCAGCTCTGGATGCAGGCGCCGTCGGAGCAGCTCGTGATGCAGGTCATGGTCGAGGAAGAGCAGACCGACACCGTGTTGTAGGGGACGTCGCTGCCGTCGCAGGTCCGCGTCGAGTCGGGGACGCAGCTGCCGCCGCTGCAGATCTGCCCGCTGGGGCATTCGCTGGAGGATGTGCAGCCGGTCGTGGTCGTCTGGCACATCCCGCTGACACACGTCTGACCGACGGGGCAGGGGTTGCTCGAGTCGCACCCGGAGGTCTGGCACATCCCGCTGACGCAGGTCTGACCGACGGGGCAGGGATGGCTCGAGTCGCAGCCGGTCATGCCGCTGTCCATCAGGACGATGCCGGTGTCGCCATCGCCGCTGTCGCCAGTGGTGGTTCCGGTGTCGGTCGTCCCGCTGTCGGCGGGAAGAACGCGGCCGCGGCGACCGCCGTTACAAGCCGAGAGCAGCAGTAGGGTGGGGAGGAGGAGGGAGACAAAGACGCGATAAGACATGGTTCGAACCTCTCCGGCCGAGGAGAGCCACGGTGCATCCCCTCGTGCGGGCGGGATAGGGATGAGGGCTGGGTCCCCCGGAGTCAAGCCAAGGCTGGCCCACGAAAAAAGGCGCCGCGGGCCCTCGGGCTCGTGCGGCGCCTTTTTCGCGGTCTTTGATGGTCTACATCGACATGATGCAGGCGTTGAGGATCGCTCCGCACGCCCCCGAGGGCACGGTATTTGTGCACGTGTTGAACGCCGTGAGCTGCGTGCCGCAGTTGGTCATCACGCAGGCCGCGTCCGTCGAGCCGCAGCCCGCGTCCATGGCGCAGCAGATGACGTCTCCATACTCCTGGTCGCAGCCATTCATCGTGTAGCAGGCAAAGGCCGCCTGGTTGATGCAGCCCTCACACATCGGGTCCTCGCCATCGAAGCAGGCGTTGAAGCAGGCGTCGTCCGTCGGGTCACAGGCCATGAGGCAGGTGGGCAGATTCGCCGAACAGATCGCCGTGGTGGGTGTGGGGACGGTCTGTGCCGGGCACGAGCCGCCGCCCGAATCGGAGGTGGTGGAGCTGTCGCTGGTCGTGCCGGTGTCGCCGCCGCCGTCCATCAGGACGATCGAGCCGTCGGTGCCGCCGTCTCCTCCCCGGGCGCGGCTGTCGTCGCCGCAGGCCGAGGCCGAAAGGAGCAGGCCCATCAGGGCGAGCGAGGTCAAAAGCTTCATGTCCAATCCTCCAAACAGTTCCCTAACGTTCCGATCACTTACCGGGCACGCGCAGCCACGCACCCGTCACCCCCCGTGAGTCGTCGCTGGCGAGCCATAGCACGGTGCGCGCGATGGCACCCGGCTGCGCCCAGCCACTGGGGTCGGCCTCGGGCATCGCCGCCCGGTTCCCCGGCGTGTCCACGATGCCGGGAAGCACTGCGTTTACGCGCACTCCCGTGGTGCTGAGCTCCTCGGCCATCGCCGTCGCGAGGTGGAGTGAGCCAGCCTTCGTAGCCCCATAAACCGCCAACCCCGCGCTTGGCGAGAGGGCACCCTCGGCGGCGATGACCACGATGGAGCCCGCCTTTCGAGGCGCCATCCGCCGGGCGGACTCCCGCAGGATCCAGGTGGTGGAGATCAGGTTGGTCGAGACCAGGCCGTGGACGGTCTCGTCCTCCATCTCCGCGAGCTCGCCGTAGGCGAAGCGCCCGGCGGCATGCACCACCGCGTCCAGCGGCGCCCTGGCCTCGAGCGACGAAAAGAGCGCCGCGACACCCTCGGAAGCGCTCACGTCACATTCGGCCACGTGAAGCCGCTCGTGCTGGCCGAGGCCCGCGCGCAGATCGTCGAGGCGGGTTCGCCGCCGTGCGGCGCCGATGACCTCTGCGCCCATCGCCAAGAGGGCTTCGCAGAGGTGTGGGCCGAGCCCGCCCGTGGCCCCGGTGACGAGGACCCGCTTGCCGCGAACCGACACGGCGCGGCTCAGCCCTTCTTTTCCTCGATGCCGTCGATGTCTTCGAGGGTCTGCTTGATCGCTTTGACCGCTTCCTCGATCTCGGCTTCGCCGCCGGCGAGGTAGAGCCGACCGAAGGCGCCGAAGGTCAGCACCTCCATCAGCCGGATGGGGCTCGCCTTCTCGGCCTCGTTGGCGGCGATCGCCGCGTAGGCGGCGGGATAGGTCTCGAGGACGTAGAGCGTCTCGCCCTCGCGGATCATGTCGCCGTGGCGCATGCGGTTCAGGATCATCTCCTGGTGGCCGTCGATGCCGGTGATGATCTCGCTCGAGACGATGCGCGGCTTGATGCGGTCACCCTCGCTCTTTCCGAGGGCTTCGAGGATGAAGCGTCCGGCTTCCCGGACCTCGCCCTGATCCTGGTGATGCACCTCGAGCAGGCCGTAGGCGCGCTCCACGATCTGCATGCCGGGCAGCACGCGCGTCCGCTTGAGGGCCGCGTCGGTCACCCGGTTGATGGCGATGCCGGGCGCGATCTCCACGAAGAGCGAGCACTGTCCTTCCAGCGGCTGAAAGCCCGGGCAGACGGTCTGAAGGAAGCCGGTCAGCTGTGGCTGGAGAGAGTCGAGGACGGTGAAGGTGCGTAGCTGCATGTCCGTGGATCCGGGGCGCGGACGCTATCGCCGCTCCGCCTTCAGATCAACATGCGTATCGGGTGATCGGGGTCCTTGGTCCCGATCTCCAGCGCGAAAGCGTCGCTCCGGAGGTGGATGGGCTCCGCCGACAGGCCGCTGAGGCTGAGGGAGCCCCGGGCGAGCTTGGAGTTCAGGCAATGGGTCATGGAGCCGTCGGGGTTCTCGTAGTGGAGCCCCGCCATCCCCTCCGGCTCGGTGGAGACGTCGAGGTCGAGGCGCAGCCGGCCTTTTTCGAGGGTCGTTCGGTAGTGGGTGGGGCCGACCGCGACGGCTCGGCTCAACAGCGCTCGGCCGCCGTCGAAGCGGTGGCGCTCGCCCCTGATCGACACCCCGCCCACGCTCAGCCACGGAAGCAGCACGCCCGCGGTGCGCACCCGCGCCGTCATGAGCTCGACCCAGGTGTCGGGATCGTCGAAGCCGTTGCAGTGGATCCACGCGTAGCGTTCGCTGTGACCGAGCCCCCAGTTGTGCCCCTGCATCGCGCGCCAGCCGTCGATGATCCATCGCGCGCCGTCCACGCGCGCCTCGCCGCTGGCGAGGGCCGAGGGCTGGGGCGTGAGCGTCTTCTGCTTGGGGAAGGGCCCCTCGTACATGCGCGGCAGGGGGTAGGGCCGAAAGGGCGCCTGCCCCCGGCTCAGCTCCACGCGCCACTCGACGCGATGGCCGGAGCTCTCCGCGGTGCCCGACGCGCCTCCATCCGTGAGCGATGCGCCGCCGACGCGGTACGCGAAGGGATGGTCTTCGAAGGTCGCGTCCCGAAGCGGGTGAACGCTCTTGGCGCCGGCGATCGGGCCCGCCTCGCGCTCGAAGGCGATGGCCCACACCTCCGCGATGCCGGCGTTCGCCACCTCGACGGGCCGGAGCAGGGTCTGCTTGATCCACAGGGCGCGCGAGGCGTCAGGCGACACCGCCTTGAGGAAGTGGCTCTCCACGTGGCCAGCGCTCGCGGAGGCGAGGCGAATGGCGTTGTCGCTCATTGACACGAAGCCCTCTGGCGTGGCTTTAGTGCCTGGTCCAACGATCCGGAAGGGTTCTCGTTCGTTCGTCGGCCGCCTCGCGGCGTCGGGAAACCTCGAATGTGCCCTGCACGTCCTTCGGTTTCCCTCCTTGCGACGCGACCAACGCCCGTCGCGATCTCCCCTCCCATATCATCGAACCAGGCACCAGACACCCCATGCTGAAAGAAGGCAAGAAGGCCCCCGCGTTCACCCTGCCGTCCACCAGCGGCGAAAAGACGTCGCTCAAGGACTACGCCGGCAAGACGGTCGTCCTCTACTTCTACCCGAAGGACATGACCTCGGGCTGCACCACCGAGGCGCTCGACTTCAAGGCAGCGAGCCGCAAGCTCCAGAGCCGAGACGCCGTCGTCCTCGGCGTGAGCAAGGACTCGATCGAGCGCCACGAGAAGTTCATCGGCAAGCACAAGCTGAACTTCGAGCTCCTCAGCGACGAGAGTGGCAAGGTGATCGAGAAGTACGGCGCGTGGGGCGAGAAGAACATGTACGGCAAGAAGATGATGGGGATCATCCGCAGCACCGTCGTCATCGGTCCCGACGGCAAGGTGGTGAAGGTCTTCCCGAAGGTCCGCGTCAAAGGGCACGTGGACGCGGTGATCGCGGCGATCGACGAAGCCGGCCTCGGCAAGTAGACCTGCGCTGAAGACTGCTTCGTGCGCTTCCTCACCCGCGCGTCGCATTAAGCCACGATCGCCGGGTCGTCGCGTTGACGGTCGGAGGAGGTCCCCGTACCGTCACCTACCGGTGTTCAGAGGTGCGCTCGCTCTCACGGGCGTCTTGGCAGGGAGTTGTGTTGATGAAGATGGCTTTCATTCTCCGCCTTTCGGGGGCGGCTTTTCTCGTTCTGATGGCGCTGTCGCTCGCGTCCTGTGGCGACAACGGACGCACCAGCGGGGCGACGTGCTCGCCCGCCTGTTCCGCCGGCCTGAGCTGCTGTCCGGCGGGCACGGCGGGCATGGCCTTCTGTCGGCCGACCCAGACCGACACGCAGAACTGCGGCGGGTGCGGCATCGAATGCGCGGCGGGTGAGCTCTGCCGCAGCGGCACGTGCGTCCCGGGCGGCGACGGTGGCACCACCGACTCCACCGTCATCCCGGGCGACTGCACGCCGACCTGCAGCTCTCAGCAGCGCTGCTGCGGCACCACCTGCGTCAACCGCAGCTCGGCCGCCAGCGGCGGTGATGGGCGCTCCGACAGCTCCTTCATGAACTGCAACGGCTGCGGTATCGCGTGTGACCCGGACCGGGCCAGCGCCTGCGCGAGCCCGAGCGGCGGCGCGCCCGCGTGTCTGTGCGGCGACTACTCCGCCTGCATCGTCGGCGAGATGTGCGTGAACGAGAGCGGCACCTTCCGCTGCGTCAACCTGCAGACGGATCGCAACAACTGCGGCGCGGTCGGCAACGTCTGCCCCGGCGAGGAGATCTGCACCGCGGGGAGCTGCGGCTGCGGGAGCACCGGCGCTTCGTGCCCCTCGGGTCAGACCTGCTGCGGTGGCGGCTGCATCGACACCCAGACCGACGCGATGAACTGCGGCGGCTGTGGGACGGCCTGCGGTCCGAGCGGCCCCGACTGTGTCGCGGGCAGCTGCCGCTGCGGCACTGCGCCCGCGTGCGCCGAGCCCTCGATGAGCAGCCTGGGAGCGAGCTGCTGTTCAGGGGCTTGCATGCCCAACTCCGACACGAGCTGCGGCTGCGGCGTGATGTGCGACTCGGGCGACAGCTGCATCTACTCGAGCGGTGCGATCCCGGGGATCGGCGGCGGCAGCGGCGGCATCTGCTGCGGCGTGGGCTTCGGCGGGTTCGGCATCTGCACCGGCGGCGGCTTCGGCGACGGCGGCTTCCTCGGTGACGGTGGCCTCCCGGGCCTCGACGGCGGCCTGCCGTTCCCCTGAGCCGAGCCCGAGCTGAGCGAGTCGGCAGAGCGCCCTAGAAGAGCGCTCTGCCGATGACGATCAGCACGAAGAGCAGCACCACCACGCCCGCGGCGATCAGGAGGCCCAGCCCCTGGTAGACCGCGGGCTTGTGGTAGCTGTCGAGGGCGGCGCGCAACAGGCCCTCGCGCTGGCGCCGCCGGTCGAGGGCGTCGTCCACCCGCTCGACGCGTGCGACCGCCTCAGGCGCCGTCGTGGCGGCGACGCCCACCGTCATCGCGCGCCGGCCGAGCTGCGCGAGCGCTCGACGCGCGCGCTTCGCGGCGTCGTCTTCGGTCGCCATCTGAATGCGCTTCGTCGCGTTCTTCTCCGCGTCGAGGCCTGCCAGGGTCTTTTCGATCTCCGCGCGTCGGCCGAGGCGCGTCGCCAGCTCTCGTTTGATCTCGGCGAGCTTCTCCGACACCTCCCGAGCCGCGTGCTCGGCGACCTCGACCTCGCGCGCGTGGCGCTCCACGTCCGCGCTCGACAGGGCGCGCTTCTGCTCCGGCGCCGCGGGATCGGCGGCCGCGTTTCGCGCCTCGATCTGTGCCCGCTGCAGCTTCGCCCGCGCTCGCATCAGCGTCTGCTCGTCGGCCTCGAGGCGCGTCTGGAGCCTGGTCTCCCGATCCTGATGCGGCGCGAGCTCGGTCTTGACGACCTCGAGCTCGGCCCTCAGGGCGCGGCGCCGCTCCTCGGTCTCGGCGTCGAGGCGGACGGCGTCTTCCTGTTGCGCGCCGACCCGCGCCACCGCGGCGCGTGCGGCCTCCAGATCGACGCTCATCGCCTGCGCAGCGCCGCCGAGGGCATCGGCGCGATCGACGATGGCGCGCCCCAGGGCGCTGAGCGCTTCTTCGACGTCGGCTTCGGCCGACTTGCGGTGGTTTCGGGCTTCGGCGATCTCGATGACGAGCGCCTTGCGGCGGGTCCAGGCGTGGAGCGCGTAGGGGATCACCCCGGCGAAGCCGGGAGCCTCCCCGTAGCCTCCGGCCGCTCCTACTTCGACCGGGGAGGGGCGTGCGGACGGAGCGGGGCGCAAGAGACCTCCGGCCGCGGAGGCCGAGCTGTCGAGCACCGGCGTCTCGGCAGCCGGCGCGCTCGCGGCCGGGGCGCTCGCAGCAGGAGCCGCGGGCGCTCCCGGCGGAGCCGGGGCCGGGATCGACTCCAGGTCGAGAGCGGGCAGCTCGGAGGAGGGGACGGGCTCGAGGTCCTCGAGGTCGAGGCCTGGCGGCTCCGGCACCGCCGGCGCCGGCGCCGGCGCGGGGTCGCCTTCGGGGCTTTCGGCGTGTCGGCGCGACGTCGCCGAGGCCCGAGCTCGTCCAGCCCTCCTGCACCACCGAAGAGGGGATCGTCGTCACTGCCCGGCACTACCGGGGGGATGGTAAACCGCGCGGGCGCGATCGCGAGGGCTCAATGCCAGACGACGACGAAGCCGATGTCCTCGTCGCTGATCCGGATCCCCGCCGCGGTGGCGGGACCCGAGCGCGTATCGATCGTGATGATCTCCGCGGTCGAGACCGTCGTGGAGCCGCTGCGATGGGCGAAGGCCAGCCGTGGTCCGCGCGCCGTGTGGGAGAGGCGCACCACCGGGCGATCGGGTCGGTCGCTGGGGAGGGCACCATCGTGGGCCCAGAGCAGAAGTCGGCCTCCCACGTCCTTGATGGTCGCGTCGACCGTCGGTCGCTTCTCTGCCGAGAACTGTAGCGATACCGAGATCTTCACGGTCGCACCGAGAAGTGGCTCGAGGTCCAGTGCCGTGGGCAGGAGGTAGCGAACGCGCGCCTCCTGACCATCGCGGGCGATCACCAGGAGATCCGGGCCGACCTCGCGGACGACGCCATCGAGCACCGTCTCGATCAGGAGCCCACCATCGGCCGAGGGGATGCTCTCGGTCTGTTCGAAGGAGGCACCCTCGACAGCAAAGCACACGGCCGCCTCGTCCCGGCACGACAGCGCCAGGCGGGCAGGGCAGAGTCCCACCCGAAGGTGGTGGTGTCTGCGCTCGTATGCGGGTGGGATGGAGCTCATCGGTCCGTTCTTAAGCGCTGCAACGCTCATGCCGGCGCCACTCTTCCCACGAAGACACAGGAAATCGGGATCTGGGTGGCGCCTCCGGTGGGGACTCGGAGCGATCTCCGCTCCAGAACGCGACAGCGTTGTCAGGGGTGCGAGGCGATCGACGCACCCCTCACTCGGGCGCAATCAGTGTGATCTCGCGGCAATCGCAGGCGTGCGAGCCCGCCGAGACGGCCTCCAGGCAGAGGGAGGCGTGCCGGCCCGCGAAGCGGTCCACCGTCGGGTTTTCGTTGTCCAACACCACCAGGTCGGGGTTGCGGACGGTTTGTCCGAGCTCGGTGGAGAAGAGCGAGGGGCGAAGGGAGAGCAGGGTGGTGCCGAGCTGCTCCTCCGTCCCCACCTCGCTCAGCGTGTAGGTCGCCAGCATCTCGAGCTCCATGTCCGCCACCGCGAACCCCACGAGCACGTGGATCCCGCCCTGGGCGCCGAGGACGATCGGCAGCTCTCCGCCGGTCGCGGGCAGGGGTCTGAGGGCCGAGCCCCCTTGGCCCACGCGGACCGTGCCTGGACCGTCACCGCACACGCTCGTCGAGGCGTCGGGCGGGTCCGGCTCATCACACCCGACCAGACCGACAAGACCCACGAAAAGAAGGGCTCGCAAGGACACGCTCCGGGAAGGATAGTGTGGTTTGACCTGCTGCGGCAGCCGGGGTACTTCGCCCCCCTGGCGAACATCGAGAACGTCTGTGCAGCCGCCCGAGCCCATCGATCCGAACTTCCGAATCGAGCTCCCCGTCTTCGAGGGGCCGCTCGACCTGCTCCTGCATCTGACGCGGAAGCACGAGCTGGACATCCTCGACCTCCCCATCGCCTTCGTGACCGAGAAGTACCTCGAATACCTCGGGCTCATGAAGAAGCTGAACCTCGATGTGGCGAGCGAGTACCTCGTGATGGCGGCCACCCTGGCGCACATCAAGAGCAAGATGCTCCTGCCGACGCCGCCGAGCGATCAGGACGAAGACGGCGAGGATGAGCTCGATCCGCGCCAGGAGCTGATCCGGCGGCTGCTCGAGTACCAGAAGTACAAGCAGGTGGCGGAGGAGCTGGGCGCCCGGGGCATCGCCGGCCGTGACGTCTTTCCCCGGGGGATCCCGGCTCCCCAGGCCGAGGGGATCGCGCCGCTGGCGGACATCGGGCTCTTCAAGCTCCTCGACGCCTTCCAGAAGGTGCTCAAGCGTGCGCAGAAGGACCTGAGCTTCGAGATCGACGCCGAGCGCATCTCGATCCAGGAGCGGATGACGCAGATCGTCGAGCGCCTCAAGGGCGTGAAGAACTGCGAGTTCGAGCATCTCTTCGAAGACGTGATCACGACCTACGACATCGTGGTGACCTTTTTGGCCGTCCTCGAGATGGCCAAGATGCGGATGATGCGCGTCTATCAGCAGGACGCGGAGTCATCGATCTACCTCGAATACCGCGTGAGCGCGGTGGACGAGGAGACCGGTGAGGAGCTGACGCCATGAGCGAGAGCGCGGAAGAAGCCCGGGAGCCGACGCAGCCGCCCGAAGCCGAGCGCGGCGGTCCCAAGGGCGGCGTGGAGAAGGCCGAGCCCGAGCCCATGAGCGCGGAGCAGCTGCGCTCGGTGGTGGAGAGCCTGGTCTTCGTCGCCGACGAACCGGTGTCGCCGAAGAAGCTCGGCCGCTATGCGAAGGTGAAGTCGGCCGAGGTGAAGCAGGCCCTCGAAGAGCTGCAGAAGGAGTACGAGGGGCGCGGCATCGAGCTGATCGAGGTGGGTAGCGGTTGGCAGTTTCGCTCGGCCGCGAAGAACGCGCCCTTCGTTCGCAACTTCGTCGCGCAAAAGCCCGTGCGGCTCACGCGCGCGCAGCTCGAGACGATGAGCATCATCGCGTATCGGCAGCCGGTGACCCGCCCCGAGATCGACGAGATCCGCGGCGTGGACTGCGGCTCGTCGATCAAGGTCCTGCTCGAGCGTGGCCTCATCAAGATCCTCGGCCGCAAGGAGGAGCCCGGCCGGCCGCTCCTCTACGGAACGACCCCTTATTTCCTCGAATTCTTCGGGCTTCGCGGCCTCTCCGACCTGCCCACGCTTCGCGAGTTCAGCGAGCTCTCGGACGAGAGCCGCGCCTTCTTCGAAAAGCGCATCGGCGACCAGTTCGATCCCGACGAGCTCAAGGCGATGCGCGAAGCCCAGGAGGCCGCCGCGGAAGCCGCGCTCGCCGAGGACTCGGACGACGAAGAAGACGACGAAGAAGACGAAGGCGAGGGCGACGCGGAGGAATCGGCCGAAGACTCGGACTCGGACTCGGAGGACGAGGGCGAGGGCGAGGGCGAGGGCGGGGACGGCTCGGACGAAGACGACTCGGAAGACGAAGGCTCGGACGACGAGGACGACGAGGACGACGAGGACGACGAGGACGACGAGGACGACGAGGACGACGAGGACGACGAGGACGACGAGGACGACGAGGACGAGGACTGATGGCCGCGACCTTCCAGGAGCTTATCCTCGCGCTCGAGCGCTTCTGGGCGGAGCGCGGATGCCTCATCGTCCAGCCCTACGGCTCCGAGGTCGGCGCCGGCACCTTCAACCCGCACACCTTCCTGCGCGCCATCGGGCCCGAGCCGTGGAACGTCGCCTACGTCGAGCCCTCGCGCCGGCCCACCGACGGGCGCTACGGCGACAACCCGAACCGGCTGCAGCAGTTCCACCAGTACCAGGTGATCCTCAAGCCCTCGCCGCTCGACATCCAGGAGCTCTACCTCGAGTCGCTGCGCGCCATCGGCACCGACCCCACGAAGCACGACATCCGCTTCGTCGAGGACGACTGGGAGTCGCCCACCCTCGGCGCCTGGGGGCTCGGCTGGCAGGTGTGGCTCGACGGCCTCGAGATCAGCCAGTTCACCTATTTCCAGCAGTGCGGCGGCATCGACTGCAAGCCCATCAGCGGTGAGCTCACCTATGGCCTCGAGCGCATCGCGATGTACCTGCAGGACGTCGACGACGGTCTACGACCTCGACTACGCGCACGGCGTGAAATACGGCGAGATCGCCAAGCGCAGCGAGTGGGAGTGGAGCACCTACAACTTCGAAGAGGCGGACGCCGACAAGCACTTCCGCTGGTTCGACGAGTACGAGGCGGAGTGTAAGCGTCTGCTCGGCCTCTCCGACGCGCGGGGCAAGAAGGGTGCGCTCGTCTTCGAGATCGAAGACCCGCTCAAGCGCCTGGTGCTGCCCGCCTACGACTGCGTGATCAAGTGCAGTCACTACTTCAACGTGCTCGACGCGCGCGGCGCCATCAGCGTCACCGAGCGCCAGCGCTTCATCGGCCGGGTGCGGCTGATCGCGCGCGCCACCGCCGAGTGCTGGGCCGCGCAGCGTGAGGCGCTCGGTTATCCCCTCATGCACGAGGCTCCGCCGGAGCGGAGCGACGCCAGAGGGCCGCAGCACGGCCCGGCGGCGTAGTGGAGCAGAGGCGGAGCCGGTCGTGAGCACCCACCGATCCAAAGAGCGCCCGCTCCTCGGCGCGGTCGAAGGCGGCGGGACGAAGTTCGTCTGCGCGGTCGGCCACGGCCCCCACGACATCCGCGAGGAGACGCGCTTTCATACCGAGGAGCCCGGGCTCACGCTCTCCCGCGTCCTCGCCTTCTTCGCCGACTATCCGATCGAGGCGGTGGGCGTCGGCATGTTCGGCCCCCTCGATCTCGAGAGCGGCACCACCCTGCGCACGCCCAAGCCCGGCTGGGACCACGTGCCCATCCGCGCACAGCTCGACAAGGGCCTGCGCGGCATCCCCATCGGCTTCGACACCGACGTCAACGCCGCCGCTCTCGGCGAGCAGCGCTTCGGCGCAGCGCAAGGCGCCGACCCCTGCCTCTACGTCACCGTCGGCACCGGCGTGGGTGGCGGCGTGGTCATCGGCGGCCAGCCCCTTCACGGCCTGATGCACCCGGAGCTGGGCCACGTGGCGATGCCCGTGCTCCCCCTGGCCGACGGCGCCCCCGACCCCTTCCGCGGCGCGTGTCCCTTCCACGGACGATGCCTCGAGGGCCTGGTGAGCGGTCCGGCCATCGAGGCGCGCGTCGGTCGACCCGCCACCGAGCTCGACGACGACGACCCGGTCTGGGAGCTGGTGGGCCGCTACCTCGGCGCGGGCCTGGCGCCAGCGGTGCTGCTCCTGTCGCCTCGGAAAGTGGTGATTGGAGGCGGGGTGGGAAGACGCCCCGGGCTCCTCGCCACGGTGCGCACGAGCCTCAAGAGCGCGCTCGCCGGCTACGTCCAGCGCGACGCCCTCGGGCCGCGGATTGACGAATACGTGGTGGCTCCCGGGCTCGGCGACCAGGCTGGAATCGCCGGGGCCTTCGCCCTCGCAGAGAGCGCTCTCGAGGCGGCCGTGGACGCTGCGCCGAGCGTCTGATAACGCACTGCCCATGACGGCCTCGGACCTTCTTCTCGAGATCGGTGTGGAGGAGCTGCCCGCTTCCTTCCTCGATCGGGCCCTCGAAGCCATCCCTTCGATCGCGACCGAGCTCCTCGGTGCGGCGCGACTCGCGCACGGCGACGTGCGTCCGCTCGGAACGCCGCGGCGCCTCGCGCTCATCGTCTCGGGTGTCGCCGCGCAGCAGGCGGACCTCTCGCAGGAGGTCGTCGGCCCACCGAAGCGCGTCGCCATGGGGGACGATGGAAACCTCACCAAGGCGGGGGAGGGTTTCGCGAAGAAGCAGGGCATCGCGCCCGAGGACCTGCGCGTGGTCACGACCGACAAGGGCGAGTACATGGCCTTCACGCGCGCCGAGAAGGGGCGCCCCGCGGACGAGGTGCTCCCCGAGATTCTCGCCGAGCTGATCAAGCGCATCCCTTTCAAGAAGTCGATGCGCTGGGGGGCCGGAGAGATCGCCTTCGGTCGTCCCATCCACTGGCTCCTCTGTTTGCACGGCGACAGGGTGGTGCCGGTCTCCTTTGCGGGCGTCACGGCCGGCGACGAGACGCGCGGACATCGCTTCCTGGCGCCGGACGAATTCGCGATCGCGAAGGTCGGCGATTACGTCGGGGCGCTCCGCGAGGCGCACGTCTACGTCGACCCGGCGGAGCTGCGAACGCGCATGACCGAGGCGCTCGCGGCGGAAGCCGAGAAGCTCGGCGGGACGCTGGTCGAGGACGACTTCCTGGTGGACGAGTGCGCGGGGATGGTCGAGGAGCCCTTCGTCGTTCCCGGCAGCTTCGACCCGTCGTTCCTGGCGCTGCCCGAGGGCGTGGTCATCTCCGTGATGCGGGACCACCAGCGCTACTTCGCGGTGCGCGGCGCGGATGGGAAGCTGATGCCGCGCTACCTCAACGTGGTCAACACCGCGAACGATCCCGAGACCATCGCCCACGGCAACGACCGCGTGCTCCGCGCGCGTCTCGCGGACGCACAGTTCTTCGTCGACGAGGACAAGAAGACCTCCCTCGCCGAGAAGGCGCCGAAGCTCGACTCCGTGGTGTGGCAGGCCAAGCTGGGCAGCGTCGGTGACAAGGCCCGCCGCCTCGAGGCCCTCGCGCCCTTCATCGCGCCCGATCCCCTGGCGAAGCTCACGCTGGAGGCCGCGCGGCTCTGCAAGGTCGACCTGGTGACGCTCATGGTGGGCGAGTTCCCCGAGCTCCAGGGCGAGATGGGATCGTTCTACGTGGGCGGAGGCGAGCTGGGCACGGCGATCCGCGAGCACTACCTGCCCCGGGGCGCCTCCGACGACGTCCCCCAGACGGAGGCGGGGGCGGCGCTGGCGGTCGCCGATCGACTGGACACCCTCGTCGGGTGCTTCGGCATCGGTCTCGTCCCTTCCGGCTCTGCCGATCCCTTCGCGCTGCGCCGCGCGGCCCTCGGCGTCGTGCGGATCGCTCTCGAGGGTCCGGACCTGGTGCTCGGCCTGCGCTCCCTGGTGGAGCGGGCCTACGAGAGCTACCCCGAAGGGACGTTGAAGCCCCGCGACGAGGTCGCGTCCAGCCTGCACGAGTTCTTTCGTGCGCGGCTCAAGGCCCACTTCTCCGATGGCCACCCGACCGATTTGGTCGAGGCCTGTCTCGGTGCGTGGGATGGGCAGAGCGTGCCGGATCTGAGGCGCCGCATCGAGGCCGTCGCCACCTTCCGATTGCTCCCCGCCTTCGAGTCCCTCGCCGTCGCTTTCAAGCGTGCGCACAACATCGCCAAGGACGCGCCCCCGGGCGACGTGGACGCGTCGATCCTGGCCGAAGAGGCGGAGAAGGAGCTCCACGCGGCCTTCGCCACGCTCCGCCCCAAGATCCAGGCCGACATCGACAAGGGCGAATACGTCGACGCCCTGGACGCGGTGGCACGGGATCTGCGTGCCCCCATCGACCGCTTCTTCGAAGAGGTCTTCGTGATGGTCGACGACGAGCGCGTCCGAGACAATCGCCTGCGCCTGCTCGGGGGGATCGATCAGACCCTCACCGGCATCGCCCACTTCCACGAGCTGTCGACGTGACTACCTGGGAGGTCCAGTGACTACCCGCTACGTTTACGCATTCGCAGACGCGCCCGAGCTCGACCTGAAGGCGAAGAAGGCGCTCCTCGGCGGCAAAGGCGCTGGCCTCGCCGAGATGACCAAGCTCGGCATCCCCGTGCCGCCCGGTTTCACCATCACCACGGAGGCCTGCCGCGCCTTCTCGGCCACCGGCGAGCTGCCGGAGGGGCTCGAGGCGCAGGTGGACGAGGCCCTCGACGCGCTCGCGAAGAACATGGGCAAGCGTCTCGGCGATCCGAAGGCGCCGCTCCTCGTCTCCGTCCGTTCCGGCGCGGCGATCTCCATGCCCGGGATGATGGACACCATCCTGAACCTCGGCCTCGACGACGCGGCGGCCCTTGGGCTGGCCAGCGCGACCGGCGACCGGCGCTTTGCCTTCGACGCCTATCGGCGCTTCCTCGAGATGTACGGCGACGTGGTGCTCGGCATCGACCGTCATCGCTTCGAGGAGGCCCTCGGCCAGCTCAAGGCCGAGCTCGGTGAGCCGAGCCTGCGCGATCACGAGGTGCCCGCGGAGGAGCTCGAGAAGCTCGTCGCGCGGAGCAAAGCCATCGGCGAGGAAGCGGGCTCGCCCTTTCCGACGGACGCCAAGGCGCAGCTCTGGGGCGCCATCCGCGCGGTCTTCTCGTCGTGGGACAACCCTCGCGCCCAGCGCTACCGCAAGATGCACGAGATCCCGGACGACCTCGGCACGGCGGTGAACGTGCAGGCGATGGTCTTCGGCAATCTCGGCGACGACAGCGGCTCCGGCGTGGCCTTCACACGCAATCCGTCGACCGGCGAAAAGCTGCTCTACGGCGAGTACCTGCCGAACGCGCAGGGTGAGGACGTGGTCGCCGGCATCCGCACGCCGCGGGCGCTCACCGAGAAGGCGGCGGCGCCGGGTCGCGAGGACCAGACCCTCGAGCGCGCCCAGCCGGAGGTCTTCGCGGAGATCCGCGCGGTCGCCGAGCGTCTCGAGGCGCACTACCGCGACGTGCAGGACATCGAGTTCACCATCGAGAAGAGCCGTGTCTTCCTGCTCCAGACGCGCACCGGAAAGCGGACGGCGCACGCGGCGGTGCGCATCGCGGTGGACATGGTGAGCGAGGGGCTGATCGACGAGTCCGAGGCCGTGCTCCGCGTTGCGCCCGACTCCCTCGAGCAGCTGCTCCACGCGCGCCTGCCCGAGCCCGAGACCCTCGAGAAGCGCGGCGTGCGTCCCCTCGCGCGCGGTTTGCCCGCCAGCCCCGGCGCCGCCACCGGTCGCATCGTGCTCTCGGCCGACGAGGCGGAGCGGCTCGCGGGCGAGGGCAAGGACGTGATCCTCGTCCGCCGCGAGACGAGCCCCGAGGACATCCACGGCATGAAGGCCGCGGTGGGGATCGTCACCGCCACCGGCGGGATGACCTCGCACGCCGCGGTGGTGGCGCGCGGCCTCGGGCGCTCCTGCGTCGCCGGCGTCGGAGAGCTGAACGTCGACTACGAGCAGGAGAAGGTCACGGTGCGCACCGAGCTCGGCGCGAAGGTGCTGAAGCCGGGAGACGTCATCACCCTCGACGGCAGCCACGGGCTCGTCTACGAGGGCGCGCTCGACGTCGTGGCGGCTGCCACGGTGCCCGAGTTCGAGACCCTGATGGGCTGGGCAGACGCGCGCCGCCGGCTCGGGGTGCGGGCCAACGCCGACACCCCCCGCGCTGCCCGGACGGCGGTCTCCTTCGGCGCCGAGGGCATCGGCCTCTGCCGCACCGAGCACATGTTCTTCGCCGAGGACAGGCTCTCGGCGGTTCGCTGCATGGTTCTCGCGGGGACCGAGGAGGCGAGGGCGAAGTGGCTCGCCGAGGTCGAGCCGATGCAGCGCTCGGACTTCGACGGGATGTTCCGGGCGATGGGCGGGCTGCCGATGACGGTGCGCCTCCTCGACTGGCCGCTGCACGAGTTCCTGCCGCGCGAGCCCGCCGAGATGGCCGCGGTCGCCGAGGCGCTCGGCGTCTCCGAGGAAGAGGTGCGCGAGCGCGCCGAGGCGATGCACGAGGTCAATCCGATGCTCGGCCATCGCGGCGTGCGCGTGGGGCTCACACGTACCGAGATCTACCGAATGCAGACGCGGGCGCTGATGGATGCGGCGGTGGGCTGCGTGCGCGACGGCGTCGAGGTGCTGCCCGAGATCATGATCCCGGTGGTGAGCATGAGCGAGGAGCTGCGGGCCATGACCGCCGAGGTCCGCGCCGAGGCCGACGCGGTGCTCGACGGGGCCGGCCTCGAGATGCGCTACATGGTGGGCACGATGATCGAGCTGCCGCGGGCGTGCCTCGTCGCCGACGAGATGGCCGAGCACGCCGAGTTCTTCTCCTTCGGCACCAACGATTTGACGCAGACCACCTTCGGCATCAGCCGCGACGACGCGGGGCGCTTCCTGCCCGCTTACCTGGCCGACGAGCGCAAGCTCCTCGCGGTCGATCCTTTCGTCCGCCTCGACACCCGTGGGGTGGGCGAGCTGATACGCATCGCGTGCGAGCGGGGCCGGCGAACGCGGCCGGACCTCGAGCTCGGGCTCTGCGGCGAGCACGGCGGCGAGCCGACGTCGATCGCGTTCTGCCACGAGACAGGACTGGACTACGTGTCATGCTCGCCCCCGCGGCTTCCGGTGGCCCGCCTCGCGGCGGCCCAGGCAGCCATCCGAACGGGCGAGAAGAAATGAACGATTCGAGGTCGGTGTCCCCCCAAAGCCAGAGGGCCCATTGCGGTCTACCCTCCGTCACCCGGACAGTGGTGGTGGAAAAACTGGCGGTTTGTTGGGGTCGACCTACAATTGCGGCCGGTACTGTGAAACCTTCGTACAGCTGATGCGTATGAAGGGTCCGTGAGTGCCCCACAGAGGAAAGATCGGGGCCGTCTGAGGGCGGGGAGCTTGGAATGAGTACGGATGCCAATCACCTGAAAGTGATCGAAGGGGAAGCGGGTCGCGCGCCCTCGGCGCCACCACCCGATCCCCTGGTGGGTCGGACCATCGATGGCCGCTACCTGGTCGAGAACGTGCTCGGCGAGGGCGGCATGGGCCTCGTCTACCGCGCCAGCACACGGTCCTGAACAAGCCCCTGGCGATCAAGGTCCTGCGTCCCGAGGTCTCGAACGACGAGGAGATCATCACCCGCTTCCGCCAGGAGGCGCAGAGCGCGTCGGCGATCGGCAACCAGCACATCATCGACATCAGCGACTTCGGAACGCTGCCCGACGGCTCGACCTACTTCGTGATGGAGTTCCTCGACGGCATCGATCTGACGGGCGCCATCGAGGAGAACGCCACCATCGAGCCGGTGCGCACCATCCACATCGGCAAGCAGCTCTGCCTCGCCCTGGGCGCCGCTCACGAGGCGGGCATCGTCCACCGCGACCTCAAGCCCGACAACATCTACCTGATCAAGCGCGGCGGGGACTCCGACTTCGTCAAGGTGCTCGACTTCGGTATCGCCAAGGTCGGCGGCGGCACGACAGCAAGCTCACCAAGGCCGGGCAGGTCTTCGGCACGCCCCACTACATGTCGCCGGAGCAGTGCGCCGGCTCGGGCATCGATCACCGCACGGACATCTACGCGCTCGGCGTGATCCTCTACGAGATGGCCTGCGGCAAGGTGCCCTTCGACGCCGACAACCTCATGGGCATCCTCACCAAGCACATGTACGAGGAGCCCGTCGCGCCGCACGAGCTCCCGCCGCCGGTCGACGTGCCGCCGGCGCTCGAGGCGGTGATCCTCAAGTGCCTCGCGAAGCAGCCCGAGACGCGCTACCAGTCGATGGCCGAGGTCTATCAGGACCTGGTGAAGGCCGAGCGGGGCGAGACGCCGAACGCGGTGATGGAGGCGGTGACGCGCTCGTCTTCGACCGGGACTGGAGCGGCGACGAGCACCTCCACCACCGGCAGTATGAGCGTGACCATGGGTGAGCCGGCGATCGGCGTCCCCACCTCTTCGCGCGCGCCGCTGATCATCGGCGGCGTCGTCGCGCTCCTGGTCGTGGTCGGGATCGTCGGCGCCGTCATCGGCCTGAGCGGTGAGGAAGAGCCCCCGCCCCCGGTGGTCGTGGCGGAACCACAACCGGAACCGGAGCCCGAGCCGGAGCCCGAGGTCGTGGCGCAGGAGAACGTCGAAGAGGAGGGCAGCACCGCGACGGCGATGGTCCACCTCGAGTCGGATCCCTCCGCCGTGGAGATCTACAACGACGACGGCGATCTCATCGGGAACACCCCCCACGACATCCCGCGCCCCGAGGGGGGCAACGTATCATCGCTGGTGCTCCGGAAGGCCGGCTACGTGGACCAGCCCGTCCGCATCAGCGAGCTCACGGCGGAGAACGTCACCATCACCCTCGAGCAGGAGCGGCAGGAGCGGGTGAGCAGCGGGCGATCGCGGCGGAGCCGGCGCTCCATGAGCGAGAGCGCAGCCACCATGGAAGCCACGATGGAGACCGCCATGGCCGCCGAGCCGGCGATGATGCGGCCCGCCCACATGACCCAGACCGAAGTGCTGGATCCCTGGGCTAACTAACTACGAAGACTGGGTTGCTGGGGGCCGACGGGCCCGCTAAGTTCCGCGCGCTGATGCGACGGATTTCCAGCATCTACGGCGCTCTAGGCGTGCTCTGCCTCGTGGGGGGATGCGCGCTCACGAACTCCGGCGCGGACCCGGTGCCAGGGCAGCTGAACTTCCCCCTGGCGCTGGCGCTCTCCCCGCAGGTGAACGCCGCCGGGCAGCCGAAGTACCTCTACGTCGCCAACTCGAACTTCGACCTCGCCTACAACGCGGGGACGGTCGCCTCGATCGACCTGGACTCCGTGAAGGCGACCCTCGACACCCTCACGCTGCCCACGAACCCCGACGAGCCGCCGGCGGTGATCCCGGCCACGATGGTGTTGCGTTCGGAGGTGCAGACCGGCTCCTACACCTCCGGGATGGTGATCTCCGGCGCGGGCGACCGCCTGTACCTGAGCATGCGCGCCGACGCGAACCTCACCTTCATCGACGTCGACGAAGAGGGGATTCTGAGCTGCGGGGGCGAAGGCCAGTTCCCGCGCTGCGACGACGCCCATCGGACGGGTGACGAGAGCACGTCCAACCCCCGGCGGGTTCAGGTCCCCGTCGATCCCACCGGCATCGCGGTGGGCCAGCTGTCGGACATCTCGGACGCGGCGAGCGGCGAGTTCCTGGTGATGAGCCATCGGGGCGGCCAGGCCAGCCTCTTCATCGATCAGGCCACGCC
>CAVSGI010000026.1:0-15098 GCA_963727445.1 uncultured delta proteobacterium | reverse complement strand
CAACGCCGACTGCACGGGGTCGACGAGCTCGATCACGCCGGGCTCGCCCGTCCCATCTGGAATGGTCGAGCTGCAACGCGCCTCCTCGCCCGGGGTCTCTGTCCGTGAGCCCCGGCGACATGGGCATCGAGGATGGGGGATCCGGTTTGGTCACCGTCGTCGAGGTGGACTACGCAGGTAACGAGAGCGTGGCCTCGGACCTGGCCTGCATCTCCCGGGTGCCCACGAACGGGTTCTGCGACGCCTACGGCGAGAACTGCAAGAGCTGCAGCGTCTCGGGCGCGCCCGGCCTGCCCGGAGGAGCGCCCACGGCCGCCCTCGGGATCATGGTGCTTGCAATGTTGGGCCTCGCTCGCCGAAGGTCCCGCGGATGACACGAGCCTCGGCTTTCAGCGTCCTGCTCTTGGGCGCAACCGCCTTCACCAGCGGCGCCCAAGCGCAGTACTTCGAGGACGCGGTGGTGAGCGAGGAGGACGTCGAGTCGCCGGAGAACTGGGCGCTCGAGCTCCGCGGCGGCACCTATCAGCCGAACGCCGGCGGCGCGGCCTTCGACGGCTTCTTCAAAGACGATCAGGGCCCGCTCCTCTCCGTCGAGCTCGACTACTTCGTCTTCACGCTCGACGACTGGTTCGATCTCGGCGTAGGCGTCGGCTTCGGCTGGACCCAGTACGTCGGCAAGTCGAAGGACAACGGCGGCGTGGCCACGCAGGAAGACACCTCGCTCACGCTCTACCCGATGCCCGTCATGGCCGTGCTTCGCGTCGATGCGCTCTCCCGCCTCTTGAACGTGCCCCTCCTCTTCGCCGGCAAGATCGGCGGGGACTTCGTCATCTGGAACACGGGCACCGGCTCGACGAGCGAAGCGACGAACGTCTCGATCGGCCTCCGATGGGGCGTGCAAGCCGCGTTCGAGCTCGACATCATCAACCGGCGCGCCGCTCGCTCTCTCGACGAGGAGTGGGGCATCAACCACTCCTTCATCCTCTTCGAGATCTTCGGAACGACCGCGAACACGACCCTCGACGTGACCCCGCGCGGCGGCCTCGCCTGGTCGCTCGGCCTCGGCTTCACGTTCTGATCCGGTCGCGATGGCGCATGGCGTACGCCTCCTCGTCGCCTACGACGGCACCGACTTCGGCGGCTGGCAAGCGCAACCGAACGCGCGCACCGTGCAAGGGGAGCTCGCGCAGGCCGTACAGCGGATGACGGTGCACCCGGTGACCGTGCGGGGCGCGAGCCGAACCGACGCCGGCGTGCACGCGATGGGTCAGGTGGCCGCCTTCGACAGCGAAAAGGAGATCGCGCCCAAGAGCTGGTCGCGGGGGCTCAACAAGTACCTTCCCGACGACATCGCGGTCTTCGGGGCGGAGACGGTCCCGGAGGGCTACGATCCCCGCTTCGACGCGGTGGACAAGCTCTACCGCTACGTCATCCAGGTGGGCGCCGCCCACGATCCACTGAGCCGCCGGCGCGCCTGGTACGTCCACCCCGGCCTGCTCACGCCGGCGCGAAGGCGCGCCGAGCGCGCCCAGGATGCCTTCGACATGGCGCTCCTCGAGGGCGCGGCCGCCGCCCTCGTCGGCACCCACGACTTCCGCGCCTTTCAGGCCGCTGACGACGAGCGCGAGGAGACCGTTCGCACGTTGACGCGGGTGGACCTTGTGCCGGGCTGGGCCTCGGACCCGCGTCTGCTCGCGGTCGAGGTGCGCGGCACCGCGTTCTTGAAGAACATGGTGCGGATCCTGGTGGGGACGCTGGTGGAGGTCGGGCGGGAGCGGCTGAGCGTCGACGCGCTCCGCGCGCTGCTCGGAGGCGAGGCCGCGCGGAGCGACGCCGGGCCGACCGCACCCGCCCAGGGGCTCACGCTGGTCGAGATCACGCTCGGTCGAAAGGGCTGAATGAACGATCATCGCGCGTCGACGAGGCGCATGTCGGCGAGCGCGGCGATGCGCCGGCGCACCTCGGCGACCAGGGCGTCGACCTCGAGGCGTTCGACCTCGCTCGCGGCGAGCGGCTCGCCGAGGTGGAGCGCGACCGCCCCCGGGCGGAGCGCGCGCGAGTGCTTGGGGAGCACCGCCGCGGTGCCGCGGATCCCGACGGGGACGATGGGAACCCTCGCCTGCTTGGCGAGATGGAAGCCGCCCTTCTTGAAGTGCTTCACCGTTCCGGCGGCGCTTCGCGTGCCCTCCGGGAAGACCACCAGGCTCTTGCCGGCGGCGACCTGCACCGCCGCTTGCTCGATGGCGCGCAGCGCATCCTCGCGATTCTGACGGTCGACGAAGACGTGCCCGCCCACGTCCATCGCTCGCCCGAAGAGCGGCACGTCGCGCAGCTCGCGCTTGGCGAGAAAGCCCGGGCTCACCGGCAGTCCGAGGAAGAGCGCGACGATGTCCATGTGACTCTGGTGGTTGCACATGAAGACGTGCGGCGCGACGGGGTCGACGGCGTCACCGCCCACCACCTCCACCTCCATGCCGATCCCCCGCGCCACCCGCTCGGCCCACACCGCGCTCAGCGCGCGCACGGCCCCGTCGTCTCCGAGCGCGGTTCGAACCAGGGCCATGGCCGACAGCCCGCCCGTCAGGCCCGTCACGTAGAAGAATCGTCCAACGCGCGTGGGTACCACTACGGGGGCCTTTATCGCAGGTGGTCCCGGTTTGCATCCCGAGCGCCGCCGCGTAGTCTCCCGCCGTGCGCGGATTCGCCCTGATCTCGCTGGCCCTGACGGCCCTCTCTCCGGCCGCCGCCCTCGCCCAGGATGGCGCGGCAGAGGAGAACGCGGTGGTGGTTGGGGACGAGGACGGGGACGGGGACGGGGACGGAGACGCGGACGGGAACGGAGACGCGGACGGGAACGGAGACGGGGACGGAGACGCGAACGGAGATGCGGACGCGGACCGCGACGGATCCGACGAACGCGACGACGCTCCACCCCTGAGCACCTCCGACGATGCCGACGCTCCCACCGCCAAGGTCGCCGTGGTGGTGGTCGGCGATCCCGACGAAGCCTTGCGGGGGCGTGCGCGCGAGATTCGATTCGGGCGCTGGGGCACGAGGACGGGCTCTCGCTGCCGGCGGACTCGGGGCTTCGCGGCGCGCTCCGCGGCGACCCGGAGCCCGACGAGGACGATGGACTCGGCCGCGTGCGGCGGCAGCGGCGCACCCTGGGGCTCGACGACGCGGACGACGCGAACGGGCTGCGCGCGCTCGGGCGCGTCAGCGGCGCGGTCGCGGTGGTCGCGCTCCGCCGTCATGCGGGCTCCATCCGGGCCACCGTCCTCGACGTCGCCTCGGCGCGCACCTACGAGGGTGCGCTCGATCTCGCCGCACAGGACGACGCCGCCATCGCGCGCTTCGTCCTCGCACGGGCCCGCGCCAGCTCGCTGCGCGCCGCCGAACGCGAGGCCGAGGCCGAGCAGGAGGGGAGCTGGCGCCACGCGGCCGCGGACGGCCACGGCAACCGACAGCGGCGACAGAGACAACAGGCCGAGGCCGCGCGTGAGGCCGAAGCAGAAGACGCCGAGGAGGAGGACGACCGCGGCTTTTTCGCCAAGTATTGGCCGTACCTGGTCGCCGGCGTGCTCCTCGCGGGCGCGCTAATCTACGGCTTCACGGTCGACCCGACTCCCGACGCGCCCCCCCCGGTGCTACATTTCATACCAGGTGGTAACTGAGGCGTTTTGTCGAGGGCTCTCGCTGTTGGCCGTGGGGCTGCTGGCAGGGTCTGCGTATGCCCAGGACGCCCCTCTGGTCGAGGCCGAGACCGAGGCGCGCGACATCCGAGGCTGGAGCCCGATCAGCGCGGACGAAGCCGTCGACGTCACCCTGCCGGACGCGCCCGAGGGTTACCTCTCCGAGACCCGCGGCGGCATCGAGTGGACCTTCCCCGCCTCCGCGACCTCGGTGGTGCGTGAGCTCCAGGGCTCCTACGCGGCGTCGTGGCAGCGGGTCGTCGACGAGCTCGGAGGCCCGATCGACGATCGGGTGATCATTCGGGTCGGGCTCGACCCGGAGGAGATGCGCGCCCTCGCGCCGGTGGGTCACCCGCCCCCCGACTACGCGGCCGGCGTCGCTTATCCACGCTTCGGCGTGATCCTGCTGACGCTTCAAGCACCGGACTCGTGGCAGCGCCCCGACGTGGAGAAGGTTCTCACGCACGAGCTGTCGCACATCGCGCTCTTTCGCGCCGTGGGCGGGCAACATCTGCCCCGTTGGTTCGTGGAGGGGGTGGCGGTCCAGCAGGCGCAGGAGAACGACCTGAACCGCATTCGCACGCTGTGGCAGGCGGTGGTCGCGGACAACGTGGTTCCCCTCGCCGATCTCGACAGCCGCTTCCCGACCTACCCGCATCGGGTGAGCGTGGCCTACGCCGAGAGCGCCGACATCATCGCGCACATGCGCCGCGGCGACAGCGAAGCGCGGCGTTTCCGCTCGCTGCTCCGCAAGATCCGCGAAGAGGACATGAGCTTCGACGAGTCCTTCTTCGACTCCTACGAAATGTCCCTCGCCACGATGGAGCGCGAGTGGCGAGACCGCCTCGAAGAACGCTTCCAGACCATCCCACTCGTGGTCACGGGCGGCGGCCTCTGGGTCTTCGCCTCACTCCTGTTGGTGTTCGCCTACATCCGCCGGCGTCGCCGTCATCGACAGGTGCTCGCGCGCTGGGCCGCCGAGGAGGCCGCGAGCGACGAGGCGTTGATGCGCGCGGAGGAGGCGGTGCTCACCGAGCTCGCCATGCGCCGTGCCGCCGAAGGCATCGATCACGTGCTGATCGTCACCGGGGAGCCGCCGCAAGGACGCGAGTCCGGAGTGCCCACGATCCAGTACGACGGGCGTGACCACACGCTCCACTGACTCGCCGTCAGGCGCTCTGGGCGGCTTCGAAGCGCACCGCGATCTCGCAACCACCGCCCTCGCGCGCGTGCACCGTCGCGTCGCCGCCGTGGGCGCGCGCCAGCTCCCGCACCAGCGATAGACCGATGCCGGTGCCGGGCATGTGCGCCGTCTCCTCCCGCTCCACCCGGTGAAAGCGCTCGAAGACCGCCTCCCGCTCCGCCTCCGGGATGCCCGGCCCGCGGTCGAGGACCGAGAGCACGACCTCGTCTCCGCTCAGAGCGATCCGAACGTCGATCACCCCTTCCTCGCCGCGTCCGTACTTGGCTGCGTTGGCCAGAAGATTGATGACGATCTGCTCCACCGCCTGACGGTCGAAGAGCGCCATGACCTCCTCCTGAGGCGCCGGCCCGCGCACGGTGACGCCCTTGTCCTCGAGGAAACGCCGCTGGCCTTCGATCACACCCTCGACGCAGGCGCCGAGGTCGCCTCGTCGTAGCTTGATCAGGCGCTGTCCCCGCTCGATCCGCGACAGCTCGAGCACGTTGTCGACCAGCTGCGAGAGGCGCACCGACTCGTTGACCAGGTCCTCGTGGAAGCGATCGCGCTTGTCCTCCGAGACCAGCCCTTCGCGAAGCATCTCGCTGTGCATGCGGATGGTGGTCAGGGGCGTGCGCAGCTCGTGGCTCACGGCCGAGACGAAGTCGCTCTTCTGGCGCGACAGCTCCTCGGCGCGACGCGCCGCTCGATCGACGACGAACGCAGCGAAGCCAACGATCAGGAGCAGCCCCAAGAGCGCCGCGAGCTGCACGCCGAGGTCGCGGTCGGCCTGCGCCGTGACCGAGGCGAGCGCCACCGGCTCCACGCAGAGGTCGGCGCCACTGATCAGCTCGCTCGCTGGCCGGCGAACGGCGCACGACGCGGGCTCGCCGCTCTGGACCACCGCGATGGGCAGGCCAGCCCCCGCGCGCTCCACGAGCGCCGGGATCCACTCCCCGAAGACATGGTCGCGAT
The DNA here is from genome assembly GCA_963727445.1 of uncultured delta proteobacterium. Lineage (GTDB taxonomy): Bacteria > Myxococcota_A > Polyangia > Polyangiales > B10-G4 > B10-G4. Next base: position 9,251 of record CAVSGI010000026.1, on the reverse strand, counting down.
CGATGAGCGCGCCCTGCACCACCGAAGTCCCCGCATGGCTGACGACGCGCTGGAGCGTGGTGGCGCCATGGGACGAGATGAACGCCATCGGCGTGTAGTCGACCTGGATCTCGTTTTCGGGGACGACCGGAAGGGGCGGCGGACGCGGTTGTGGAGCCACCTGGGGCAGTGCCGCGGCGGAACGCCGGCGTCGAACCTGCCGGTTGGCGGATGGATGCCCCTGAACCGATCCGCGCTCCGCCTGCGCCGCCACGGGGTTGTCGACCGAGTCCCAGGACACGACATTGCGAACGGTCTGCGGGACCGTGCGGCCGCGCGACTGCACGCGCAGGTTGGCCTCCGGATCGCCCTGCTGCGCTGCGCTGACGTCCGAGTACACCTGCTGGCCCCACTGATTCAGGCTCACCGTGAGCGGGCCCTCGGGCGAGAGCGAGAGCTCCGCGTCCACGCGCGTGCCGCCCTCCCCCTCGTCTCGAGGCGTCGCCTGTGCATCGACGAGCGCCACATCCGCGCCACTCGGACGTACCGCCTCCGGGACCAGCCCGGAGCGCGTGCTTCCGTGGGCGAGGGTACGAAGCTCGTCGAAGGCCGGCCCGCTGAGCGCCGTCATCAGCGCGCGCGAGCGCGGGCCCGGCTCGTGACTGGGGTCGGCTTCGTAGGGCGTCCGGAGCGTGCCGTCGGGGTCGATCTGGAAGTAGCCGCGAACCCGCGGGTCCTCCGGCTCCTGGGCGAGGGGAGAGATCGCCACCGGGTCGCTCACCGCGAGGACGTCGGGAGGACTGTAGTAGTGGTTGTACAGATAGAAGGGCCGCACGTCCTCGCGGTTGCCGAGCTCGGTGAGGCTCTCGTCGACGGCGATGCGAATGGCGTCCGCGGTGCGCTCGAGAAACCCGAGACGCTCGCGGCGCATGCTCTGTCGCTCGCGCCACGACGCCATGGACCAGCCGGCGGCCAAGAGGAGCACGGGCAACGCCACGCCCACCAGGAGCGCGAGAGTGCGACGCGTGGGGCGCATCGAAGAGCTCCTCAGGCCTCCCCGAAGCGATAACCGCGGCCGCGCACGGTGGTCACCAGCGCCTCGCCCTTCGGAAGCCTCTTCAGCTTCGCGCGCAGCTGCATCACGTGCACGTCCACGGTGCGGGTTCGCACCGAGCCGTCGTTGTAACCCCAGACGTCTACCAGGAGCTCTTCGCGGCTCACGGCGCGGTTGCGCCGACCGGCCAGGTATTCGAGGAGCGTCGCCTCCCGCGCCGTGAGCCGCACCTCGGCCTCGCCGTGCACCACCGAGAGCGCGTCGAAATCGATCACCAGCTCCTCCACCACCAGACGCCGCGGCGCCTCAGGCACCGTGCGGGGACGCCGGAGAAGCCCACGCGCCCGCGCCACGAGCTCGCGGATCCCGAAGGGCTTGGTCACGTAGTCGTCGGCGCCGGCTTCGAGACCCGCTACCACGTCCTCCTCGGCGCCCTTCGCGGTGAGGATCAGCACCGGCGTCTCGTTGCCCGCGGCGCGGCTCTTCCGGAGCACCGAGAGCCCATCCTCTCCAGGCAGCATCAGGTCGAGGACCACCAGATCGAAGGAGTCCTCCTTCAGCCTCGCGAGCGCGCTCGGGCCGTCTTTGGCCGAGGTCGGCACGAAGCCCTGTTGCAGGAAGAGCTCCATCAACCCCTCGAGGATGGGCTCCTCGTCCTCCACCAGCAGGACACGGGGTGCGTCGGCGACAGCGGTCACGGCCATCATGATGCCAGGTCCTCGCGCGTGATCGACGCCCCGAAACGGCGACCCGGACCGCCCTCCGCCATCTCGCGATAGAACGCGCGGAGCTCCTGCCTGTCGCGCTCCAGGGTCTCGTCGATTTCGTCGAGGACAGCGCCGAAGGCCTCGGCCGGCAGCTCGCGCCGCATCACGCTTTCGAGACGCGGGCCCACCGCCGCGTGACGGACCTCGTCGGCGAGGAGCTCTGAGAGGACCTTGCGGACGGCGGCGTCGGTGGTGGCGTCTCGAAACGCCACGAGCACGCGCACCGACTCTCTCTCGGCCACGGTGATCTCGCGGGCGACGATCGCGTAGGCACGCCCCGCCGTCGTGTGCTCGGTGGGCGGCAGCGCGAGGCCCTCGAGGTCGACCTCCAGGTCCTCCATCCCGCCGAGCCAGTCGACCACCTCCGCGCACCGGCGCGTGTGGCGGAGCTCGTCGTCGACGAGGCGCGAGACCGCGCAGAGGGCGGCGTAGGGCATCTCGAGACGCGCGAGGAGCGTGAGGAGCTCGGAGAAGACGACGACCGACCGGTACTCGTCGACGATGCGCGCGGCCCAGGCGAGGCGCGCCGCCTCCACATCGCGCGGGCAGGCGCCACGGAGGTCGGGGCGGAGGTCGAGGCGCGGGCCCTCTGCCGCGAGCTCCGAGGCGAAGCGAGAGAGCACGGGCTCGGTGCACTGGAGACGGATCATCGCGTCATCACCAACGGGGCGCCGCACGGAGAATGGGTGCGTGGTGTTGGGGCCGCGCCGGGAGCGGGACGTCGTCCGGGAGCGGCGGCGGGAACTTGCCGAGCGAGGCGCGGCGGGCCGCCGTCATGGGCCGGTGCGAAAAGTCGCTCCCGCCCGTGATCCACGGCTCGCGGATCGGGCGGCGTGGGCGCCGTACACGCACGCGCGGCCGGTGGGGGTCACTGGGGGAAGGCTTCGCCTCGGCGCACGGAGCCGCGCTCGGCGGCATGGGTGCGTTCGGCGGAGATGCGGGGGCCGGGCGCGCGTCCTCGATGGGGATCAGCTCGGCGAGCCTCGGCGCGTCCGAATCGCCGGCGAAGCGGGGCGGGTCGTCGGTGCCGCCGCACGACCCGAGGAGCGCCACCACGATCCCGATGAAGAGTCTGCCGCCTCCGCTCATCACACCTCCTCTCGGAACATCCTGAGGTGTGAGGGCGCGCGGCGTTGTAAGGGTCGTGTAAGAAGCCGTGCGGGCGGGGCTCAATGACCGGGCATCGCCTCAGTGACCGGGCATGTAGAGGCGGAAGCTCAGGTTTCGCCCTTCGACCACCTTCTCCCAGTAGACCTCGTAGCCCGGCACCTCGCGGGTCCCGCCCTCGTCGGTGTCGACGGTGTAGACGCCCCAGCCGAGGTGGAACTCGTCAATCTCCTCCCCGTCCTCGGGCAGGACCGACCCATCCTTGCGCGCCGGTGCCGACGCCCCTGCGCCGGCGAGGATGCCGGTGTCCGTGCTGCCGTCCAGCAGGCGTATCTCGACCCCGAGCGCGCCGGCCTCCTGCTCGAGGGCCGGAAGCCCGGTCTCCCGGAACGTCGCCCGGGCACGCTCACGGAGGGTCGCCCGCTCGAGGAAGGAAGGGTCGTCCTGTTCAATCTGCGACAGGAGCGCTTCGACCCCGATGTGCCGCCGCGTCCGCTCGTCGAAGCTCCGTATCTTCGCGGCATCCGCCTCGAACCAGGCGCGGGCCTCGCCCCGGTCGGGGACGCTGGGACCGCAGGCCGAGAGGCTGGCGGCGAGGAGGAAGAGCGGAAGAAGTCGCACCATGGCGCGGGATGGTAATATCTCAGAGTTGCCGCGCGCGCACCTCAGAGTCGTTTCTACCTTCGCAGCGCTGGGCGCGCTGGTCGCCTGCCTCTCCCCATCTCCGAGCTCTGGACGACGTCACACCTCACGGCCCCTGACCAAGCTGGCCGCGCCACGGCCGCTGGCCCTCCCCGTGGGGCCGCCCCCACCGCCCCCACGTGCCGCCGACCGGGTGATCGTGGTCTCAATCGACGGGCTCCGCCCCGACGCCATCGACCACAGCACACGCACCCTGAGGCATCTGTCCCGCGAGGGAACGGTGGCGCGCCAGGCGCAGACGATCACTCACTCGTCCACCCTTCCCTCCCACGCCGCCATGCTCAGCGGCTTCGACGTGGACCGCCACGGTCTCGACTTCAACGCCTACCGCCCGGACAACGGCCGCATCCGTGTGCCCTCGGTCTTCTCCCTGGCGCGTGCGCGCGGCCTGAGCACCACGCTGGTGGTGGGCAAGCGCAAGCTCGAGCACATCCTTCACGAAGGCGACGCCGAGCTCTTTCGCATCGGCGGCATCTTCTGCCATCGGGTGAACGCGATCGCCGTGCCCAACCTCGCGTCCGCCCGCGCGGGCGTTCACTTCGTCCACTACTCGGACGTGGACGCCGCCGGGCACCGCCACGGTTGGATGAGCCCGCGTTACCACCAGGCCGTGCACCGGGTCGACCGCTGCCTCGGCGAGCTGGTGCAGGCGCTGCGCATGCGCGGAGACCTCGACCGGACGCTCCTCGTCGTCACCGCCGATCACGGCGGGCATGGGCGGTCTCACGGCTCCGAGCGCCAGAGCGACATGCGCATCCCGTGGATCGCCTGGGGCGGCGCCGCGCGCAGCGGCGCGCGCGTCGAGCACGTCGACACCCGGGACACGGCGGCTACGATCATCGAAGCGCTACATCTCGCGAGGCCCGAGGGGATCGATGGGCGCCCCGTTCTGGCAGCTTTGCGCCCTTGATCAGGCGGTCGCGCTCTTCTTGGCGGCGGCCTTCTTCCCTTCCGGGTGGATGGGGAACTTCGGCGTGCCGGCCTTGGTGCGCGCGCGCTTCTTGATCTTGCCCGCCTTGCGGTGCTTGCGCTGGCGGTTCTGTTCGGTCTTCTGGGTGAGAGACGACATCTTCCTTCTCCTCGGGGGAGGCGGTGTAGCCGAAGCAGGGCGCCGCGTCAAAGGCCCTGTCGATACGGGTATTTACCGCCGGCGGCTGCTGTAACCCTCCGAAATCACGTCGCGCTCGAAGTCGGCCCCCGATCCCCGAGACGGCGCCAGCTGCCCTGACGACGCCTCGAGGTCGGGTCTCAGCAGTGCTACGGGCAGTCGCCGGCGCAGGGGCCCATGCCCGTGGCGTGCGGGCAGTGCGTGTCGGCGTCCATGGATGCATAACCCAGGTGCTCGGCCATGCAGGTGGTGCACGCCATGCTCGCGCTGTCGTAGTACGAGGTGCAGGCGGCCGCGTCGGCGAAGCGGTCAGTCGACGACGAATAGCCGCAGGTCGTCTCGTATCCCGTGCAATAGGCGGTCGCCGCCGCCGACGCGCTGCCGCCATCGCCACCGCCGTCACCACCGCCGCCGTCACCACCGCCGCCGTCACCACCACCGCCGTCACTCATCGTGCCCGTGTCCGAAGTGCCCGTGTCCGAAGTGCCCGTGTCCGTGGTGCCCGTGTCCGAAGTGCCGGTGTCCGTGGTGCCGGTGTCCGCGGTGCCGGTGTCACCGCCGCCCCCGCCGTCATCACCACATCCCGTGCCGATGGCCAGTGCGGCCGTGAGAAGCAAAAAGAGAAGTCCTCGCATGTTCTGTGTCCCTCCGTATGCGACCAAGCGTAACCACCGAGTCCCGCAAACCTCAACCAGTTCCTGACCCGCGTACGGGCAGCACGGTGCTCGACTCGGCGTGCTTCGGTGAACGATCCGTCTCAGAGGCCGTCGCTCAGCGCCCGGTCGCCGCGACCTTCGCCTGGACCCGGCGGCGAAAAGCGGCGTGAAGACGTCGCGTGACAGGCCCGGGGTGCCCCTCGCCCACCGGCCGGTCGTCGACCTTCACCACCGGGACCACCTCGCGGATCGAGGAGGTGATGAAGACCTCCTCGGCATCGTAGAGGTCCCGCGGGAAGAGCACGCCGACCTCGAGACGCAGCCCCTCGTCCGCGGCGGCGGCGATCACCTCGCGCCGGGTGATCCCCGCCAGGATCCCCGACTCGAGGCGCGGGGTCTTCACCCGGTCGTCCTTCACCACGAAGACGTTGCTGGTGGACCCCTCGAGCACCGAGCCGTCGGCACCGAGGAGGATCGCCTCGTAGCCCCCCTTGCTCCGCGCTTCGTGGGCGGCGAGGAGGTTGGCCAGGTAGTTCGAGGCCTTGGTGCCGGCCGCCGGGCCGGACTCGGTCGGGCGGGGCTGGCGCACGCAGACCACCGCGACCCCCTCGTCGTAGACCGTCTGGGGCGGTGGTGAGAGCGGGGTGACGATGATGACCCTCAGCGGATTGCGCGCCGTATTTGGATCGTAGGAGAGCGGCCCGGAGCCGCGGGTGACCATCACCCGCACGTAGGACTCGTCGTTTTGCGCCGCGTCGAGGGTGCGCCGGATCTCCTCGCGGAGCAGCGCATCGTCGAAAGTCATCGGGATGAAGATCTTGTCTGCGCTCGTCCGCAGACGCGAAAGGTGCTCGTCTTCGGCGAAGGGCACGCCACCGTAGGTGCGCATCACCTCGAAGACGCTGTCACCATAGAGAAAGCCGCGGTCGAGCACCGAGACCTTCGCGTCGGCCTCGTCACGGACCTCGCCGTCGATGCAGACCTTGATGGACATCCGACTCGTCGCTCAGAGCGAGTCCAGAAGGGCCTGCGCCTCGGCGTGCGCCTTGTCCTCGGCGAGCGCGCGCTGAAGCATCGACTTCGCCTTTCGTGCGTCGCCCTGCTTCGCGCTGATGTCACCGAGATAGAAGTACACGTCCGCCTTGGTGATGCCGGCGGTGTCGTCGAGCTTCTGCAGCAGCAGCGCCCTGAAGGTCTTCTGCGCTCGGTCGTGGTCGCCGCGGCGATGGCAGAGCTTGCCGAGGTCTCGGAGGATGCCGACGTTGGTGAGGTCGATCTTGAAGGCGCTGTCATACGCGTTCATCGCGCCCTCCTCGTCGCCCATCCCTTCGAGGGCCTTGCCGAGGCGGTGATGGAACTGCGCCGCCTCCTTCACGCGGCGGGTGCCGTAGCTGTCGATGATCTTTCGGAGCACCGGGATCGCGTCCGAGGCCCGGCCGGCGGCGATGTAGAGGTCGCAGAGCGGAAGGAGAACCTCGCGGTCCTCGGGGGTGAGCTCCGAGGCGCGCTCCAGGTGGGCCGCGGCCTGCCCGGGGTCGTTCAGCTTCTCTTCGTAGATCGACGCGATGCGCTTGAGGAGCGAGACCTTCTCGGCGCTGTCGCTGGCGCGGCTCTCCTCGTCGGCGAGGATCGAGGCCAGCTCCGCCCACTTCTCCTGAGACTCGTAGTGGTCGCTGAGACGCTTCCGGCTCTCCTCGCGCGTCGGGTCGAGATCGTAGGCGCGCCGGAGCGCCGCCTCCGTGCGGTCGACGTCCGAGAGGTGCTCGCTCGCGACGTCGGCGAGACGATGCGCCAGCTCGATCGCTTCTTCGCCTTCGGTGACGCCGACGAGCTGATCGAGGATGTTCGCCACCTCGCCCCAGTCGCCACCCTTCTCGTAGAGCGCGAGGAGCGCGCGCAGCGCGCCGTCGTCGTTCGGGTTCTTGTCGAGCACCCGGTGATGGGTATCGATGGCCTTCTGCGGCTCGTGGAGCTGATCCTCCTGGACGGCGGCCAGGCGGATCAGGATGTCCACCTCGACGTCGGTCTGTCCGGCGGCCGCCGCGTCGGAGACCCGCCGCTCCAGCAGCTCCACCAGCTCGTCCCACTTCTCGTCGAGACCGAGGAGTCGCTCGAGCTCGTCCAGCGCGTCGCCGTTGTCGGGCTGGATCTCCAGGATGGAGCGAAGCTGCTCCATCGCCTGCTCGCGCCGACCGAAGCGCTGCTCCGACAGACGCGCGAGCCGCACGCGCGCGGCGATTTGATCGTCCTGGGTCTCGGCGATGTCGAGGCGGCGCTCGAGAAGATCGGAGAGGTCCTCCCAGCGCTCCTCGGACTCGTAGAGCCGCTCGAGCTCACCGATCGCTTCGAGGTCCGTCGGATCCTCGTCGAGAACGCCGCGATAGGCATCGATGGCGTCGGAGGGCGAATTCAGGTGGGCAGCGTAGACGCCCGCGAGCTGGTGACGGAGCCCGAGGCGCGTCTGTGGATCCGCCTCCACGTCGATGCGCCGGCTGATGAGCTGCACCACGTCGTCCCATCGCTCTTCGGCGGTGCGCAGGCGCGTGAGCTCGGCGAGGCTGGCCTGATCGCTCGAGTCGATGGCGAGGATCGCCTCGTAGCACTCGGCGGCCTTGGCTGGGTCGCCCAGGGCTCCCTCGGCCAGTTGCGCGGCTTCGGCGTAGCGCTCCTTCTTCAGCACCTCGTCGAGCTCCACGCGCGCCCACTGGGAGAGCAGGGTCACCAGGTCGGCCTCGCGACCGCCGCCACGGAGAAGTCCGGTGAGACGTTCGTACGCGTCGCGGCCCTCGGGGTCGGCGGCGATGGCGGCGCGCAGGCACGACTCGGCGGCCTCGAGGTCGTCGAGATGCTCGGCGTACCAGGTGGCTGCGCGGAGGTTGAGGTCCTTGAGGATCAGGTTCTCGACGTCGCCGGACTCGCCGACGCGCTCCACCACCCCGCGCAGCGTCTCCCAGCCTCCGGCAGCGCCGGCCAGGCGCTCGAGGTCGTCGAGCAGCGACTGGTCCCGCGGGTCGAGCTCGAAGGCGCGCCGGATGCGCTCGAGGGCTTCGTCCACCTGGCCCAGCTCGTTCTCGTAGGTGTTCGCGGCCTCGATCAGGAGCCGCACGCGCTCACCGTCGGAGTCGGCGAGGCGAATCCGGGCGTCGTAGAGGCCGACCATCTTCTCGGTGGCCCCCGTCTGGCGGTACACCGAGTCGAGGGTCTCGACCACGTCGAGCGCGAGAGACTCGTCTTCGGCGAGCCGCTCCATGGACTGGAGCGCCACCGGATCGCTGGGCTCCCGCTCGAGCACTTCCTGGTAGGCGTTGAACGCGCCGCGCATGTCGCCGAAGTGCTGCTCGCGGATCGCGCCCAGGCGGACGAGGAAGGCGCTGCGCTCCACCGGGTCGGTGGAGAAGTTCACGCGGCGCTCGAGGACGTCGGCGAGCTCGGTGAAGGATTCGGTCTTGGCGTAGAGGCGGTCGAGCGCCGACAGGAGCTCGTCGTCGTCGCCCACCTGCTCCGCCGCCCGCACGTAGGCGGAGATGGCGCGGCGGTCGTCGGAGAGGTCCTCTTCGGCGATGCGCGCCAGGCGGGTGTACAGAGCGCGCGCACCGGTCGGGTCGAGGACCGCCGCTGCTCGCGTCTCGAAGACGTCGGCGACCTTGCCGTGCCCGGAGGTGCCGGCTGCGATCCGCTCGAGCTGATCGGCGGTCTCGAGATCCGTGGGATTCCTCGGCGAGCGCGCGCGAGAGCGCTTCGAACGCCGCGTCCTTGTCGTCGCGGCCTTCTTCGTGGACCTGCGCCAGACGCCGGAGCTGGTCGCGACGCTCGAGGGGGTCGTGGGCCGCCTCCACCTTGAGCGCGAGGAGCCCGGCCAGGTCGTCCCAGCGCCCCTG
>CAVSGI010000025.1:0-106040 GCA_963727445.1 uncultured delta proteobacterium | reverse complement strand
CGGGTGACCAGCCTCCCCGGAGCTACCCCGGGGGACCGACCATGGACCGACGCGCATGGGCGGCAGCGCCCGCGCGGGCGCCTCGGGGACGCCTCGGGCAGGGCCTTCGCCACGAGGGTCACTTACCTGGCACGTCGCCAGATCCACAACGCCCACATCAGCAGCCACAGATGGCTCGGGGAGCCGTCGCCCGCATTCGTTCGACATGCGCATCCACCCGAAGGCATGGTCCCCGTTCCCCCATCGGTGTCGCACAGAGGGTCCGGGGCGGCGGGCATACACTCGCCCGCCCTACAAGCCGCGCGACCGTTGCATGGATCGCCATCGTCGCAATCCGTTCCGTCCGGCTCCACGGTATCGGATGGACAGCTCGGGCCGAAGCCATCGCACTGCTCAGGGATGTCACACGGGGTGATTGCCGCGCGACAGACCGTGCCCGCCGCGAACGTGCAAACGCCATCGGAGGCAGCGCCGGCGGACCGACTACAAGCGAGACAGTCCGATGGGTCACCGCCGCCGCATGGGTCGTCGCAGCACACCCCATCCACGCAGTGGAGGTTGGCGCAAGCCGCGGAGCTCGAGCAGGCTGCTCCGTCCGCGAGGAGGTCGTTCGTGAAGCGGTAGAGGCGCGCGCGTTGCAGACTGGAGGAAAAGACCGAGAGATAGGAGTGACCTTCGTGGTTCGACCATGTGCCCAGCTCGCCACTGTACGGAGCGAGCACTGCGGTCACGGGCTCCATGTCGACGATGGTTCCATCCGCCCGGACTCGGACAACATTCAGGGTGTCGTCGACCAGCCAGCTCACGACCCACGTTCGACCGTCGTGCACGATGTCTGGTTGCACGTCTCCCATCCCCGGCACCCGGACGTACCAGAGGGACTCCCCGTCGCGGTCCCAGAGCTCCAGGCGGATGCTCGAGCCCACGACGGAAGCAACGAGCACCTGTCCACCGAATGCCGCAACCCGCGCTCTCACCCCCGGAAACGTCGTCCGCCGTAGCTCATCAGCCGCATCATCGACGACGAGCAACGCGCCGTCCAATGCGATGAAGAAGCGATCGTCGTCAGCCGCGACGTCGCGAAAGGCGTCTCCGAGATCGTGCACCCCCTCGAAGCGGAAGTCGTCCGTCAAGGGGCCGAACCGCGTGGCGGTTCCATCGGACTGAAAGAGCAGAGTGGATGTGGCGCTGCGCACCATGGCCACCGTGACGCCGTCGACCATGGCTGCGTCGATGTCGATGACCGCGCCGCTGCCGTCGAGCGTGCTCAGCGCCGTCGTCGTCAACGTACCGCCCGAGCCCGGCAACGGGTAGTCGCTCGATGCGACGATCACGCGCTCTCCGTCGTAGATGGCCGCACCGGGCAGGATCCTCGTGCTTGGTTCTGTGCCCGACCGAAGCACGCGTGCGGCTGCTGGGACTGGCGCACCGTCCTCCGTGAGCTGCACCGACGTCAGATCGTAGCCGCGCAGTGGATCGCGCCGCTCGGCCATTACCGCGAGGGGGCCCACCTCCGACCAGACGAGCTGAATGCTCGAGACCTCGACGTGCCCGGCAGGGATGGCGAACGGAGGGGTCGTGCTCCCGTCCGCGAAGACGGTCCGGCCAAATCCGTAGCATCTGTAGTCGAAGCAACCATTGCTCGTCGCGATGAACCCCGACGATGAAGCTGTGACGTCAGGTCCCCAGTACCAGGCTGTCGAGAAGTCCCTGGGTCGCTCGTCGATGACGATCGGCGTGGCATCCAATGATGCTCCCGTGGAATCGGTTCGTACGGCGAGGGCTCGCACCGTCTCCGAGGAAGCGCTTTGGATGACGAACGCGACGAGGTGACGCCCGTCCGCGGCGGCCGCACGCGAGCGCGAGCCTCCCCAGTACCTGTTGTCACCGCTCGCCAGGATCGTCGCCGCACCCACCACGCCGGCCCCGCTCACCGAGCGAGCCGTCAGCATCAAGCTCGCTGCGCTCGCGACGGCGTCATAGAAGACGACGAACGATCCGCTGTCCCCGGATACCGCGATGTCGTATGCGCCTCCGATTGGCGCGCCGCGCTCACTGTACGGTGCGATCACGAAGGGTGCGCCGTCCTCGAGCGTGCCATCCATCCGCACGCGCTGCCCGACCACGTCGCCTCGGAGCTGCCCAACGACGAGGTGGCGCCCTCCGGAGAAGGCGGCGTCGGCGATGCTGACCCCCGGCAGTACCGTCGAGCTGCGGACCGCCAGCGCGCCGTCGAGCAGCAGCAGGCTATCTCCCGCCGCGACGAGATATCGTGAAGCGCCATCACTCGACACCGCGCACCGCGCCGTCGACGACATCGATGTCGGGAAGGGCAGCACCGTTGGTGGGACCAGGACCTCGCCGCTGCCATCGAGGAGCGCCGCGTGGAGCGCGCTCGTCGAGGTCCAAGCGACGACATACCCGGCGGGACCCCAGTCGATGCAGATCGCGTACGGTGGATAATCGGGGGAGAACAACGTTCGGTCTACGCCGAGCATCCCGCCGTCAGTGAAGCTCGTCACGCGAATGTCCCAGTCTCCGACACCCCCGTGCCAGACGGCGATGTGCCCCGGACCCGAGGTGGCGGTTGTCACGTTCCAGGCGGTCCGCGGACCCACGAAGTCGGACACCTCGATCGGACCCGCGAGGGTTGGCTGGGCGAACGAAGTCGGCGTACCAAACGCGACGACGCAAAGCGAGAGCAGCAAACGGCAGCAGGTCCGCACGATGTCACTCTATCGCAAGCGGCCGGGCGGTCATGGGTCCCCTCCCGATCGCGCCCAGGCCGTGTCACCCCAGAGGGGTGACGGTCTTCTTCAGGGAAGACTACGCGCCCCGGGGCGAGCTACTCCAACGACCCGCCAAGCATTGAAAAGCGAGGACGCCAGTCATCCGCCGCGGAGCGCGCTACCCTCGGCGTGATGTCGTTCCTGTGGGACCTCGTCAGTCCGTTTACTGTCATCGCGCTCTTGTTGACGACCGTCGCGCATCCGCTGGGCGTGGTCGCCTTCGTGTTTGGGCGGCGCATTGCATCGCGCGGTGGGCGCATCGCGATCGGCTCAGCCGCGATCGCTTTCGGAGTCCTCGCGGGTGCGATCGCCGCGCTCGGCGGGGTGGCCGCGATCGTGCGAGCCAACCAGCTCGCCGAGGCCGAACCGGAGCTCCACGACATGCTGCTCGAATCGGGCCGAGACGAGGCAGGGCTCTACCTCGCCCTGGCTTCGCCGTCTCCCTCCTTCCCATCGTACTCGGCGCGTTGGGGATGCGAGCGACTCCGCCCGCTTCGTGATCAACCGCGACGCGCACCCCGAGGTACGCGGCCACCCTCCCCCCCAACTCCAGCACGAGCCATCCTTGACCCCATGCCCCTCACGAACGCTGCCATGAAGGACCAGGACTTCGTCCAAGGGACGCAGCCGCTGCCGGACACGTGAGCTCGCACGTGGAACCGCCGAGGCAAGTCGACACGACAACTGGCGCGGCGTCGGCCCGATAAGGGCCGCATGAACATCGAGACCAAGGCTCGGCGCGCGCGCCGCGAGCTCCAGCGCTTCAAGGGCAAGGAGCCTATCTATCCACTGCCGGAGCCCGATCGTTCCTGGCACATCAAGTACGTCGGGCTCGTCATCGACTTCATGTGCGATGAGCTGCCGGACCGGCGGCTCCGGCACTGGCGGCAGGTGTTTACCGCGCTCTACGAGCTGACCGGCGCCGCGCTCGCCCAGTTCCTCCGACCTGATGTCCTCACGGAGAGCCAAGCGTGGGCCGGTGTCGACCCATGGGACCAGGTCCGCTATGCGCGCGTGTACACACTGAATCCGCGAAACACCGGTCCCATGGACTTCGTCGACGACGTTCGCGCGTTCATCCACTTCTTGGGACGAAAGGGCGTGCTCGAGGAGGCAGTCGGTGATGAATTGGCCGCCGGGTACCTCGCGCTCTCGGAAGATGTGTCCGCGGCGGGATGACTTCTCGACGAGCACCTTGCCGTCGCCGACAGTGCGGTAGCCGCGCTTGACCTGCGTCTCGGAGGGATAGCCCTCGCCTCCGCTTACTCGTGCGCTCGAAAGGACGCGAAGGGCGCTCTGCCTGGACCTGGCGGTGTTGATCGGCAGCGCTGTGGTCGCGCTCGCCCTGCTCGCCTTCACCGCCGGTTGGGCCACGCGTGCCGTCGAACGGGGCCAGCGCTGGTGGCAACCGGCGCCGAGGTGATGTCAGTCCCCCTGCGTTGGGCCCGTCTCCCAGGTCGTGGTATCCACCCGTGCCAATTCTCCTGGATTTCTGGCCACATTACCCATTTCGGGTACACTCATACCCATTATGGGTAGGTCGTCGACCTCACGACAGTCGCTGGCGGGCGCGCTCTTTTCGTCGACGCAGCTGCGTCTGCTCGCGCTCCTCTTCGGTCAGCCCGAGCGGAGCTTCTACACGAGCGAGATCATCGACCACGTGGGCGCCGGGAGCGGCGCTGTCCAGCGACAGCTCGAGAGGCTGACGGCGGCAGGGCTGGTCAACGTTTCACGGGTCGGGCGTCAGACTCACTACCAGGCCAACGCAGACTCGCCGATCTTCGCCGAGCTCTGCTCCATCGTGCAGAAGACCGTGGGCGTCGCGGAGCCGCTGCGCGCGGCGATCGCGCCCCTCGCCGACCGGCTCGACTTCGCGCTCATTTATGGATCCGTCGCGAAGGGGACGGACCGCGCCGACAGCGACATCGATTCTGATGCTCGTCTCCGATGACCTGACGCTCGAGGAGGTCTACCGAACACTCGCGGACACCGAGGCCGCATTGGGCCGGTCGATACGACCCACGCTCTACACGTCCGCTGAGCTCTCGCGGCGTCTGCGCGACAGCGCGTTCCTCGAGAGGGTGCTCGCCGGCGACACGATTGTCCTCCTCGGTGAGGTTCCGGATGTCGATCGCTGAGCTCGACAACCTCGTCCGCGTCCACAAGGATTGGGGTTGGGTGAAGGGGCAGGCCGAGAGGATTGTCGCCTTGCGACGCAAGTCGTGACTTGTGGCTCCGATAAGCCCCCCAGGCCCTCACCATGCCTGGATTCTCGTATCCTCCTCTGCTGGCGAACCGTTCGAACCCGAGGCAAGATCCCCAGGTGACTCGCAGCGACCACGCGACGCTCCAGACACTCGATCTGCCCGGCGGTTTCCTTCCCTGGCTCACGTCGATCTGGCGAAGTCTCCGGCGGCTGGCCCCGGCTGTGGCCCCGACGAAGGAGGAGGAGGCGCTTCTTCACCTCGTGGCGTACGCGGTCTCCCACTTCGGTGACGCCGTATTGAGCGCATCCGACGTGGATGACCTCGACGACCGGCTCGACGACCTCCTCGAGGAGCCGGGCATCTTCCACTGGAACGTGTTGGCCACGCGCAGGGCGCGACCTCTGCTTCGCGACGACCCCACGCCGGCCGACGACTTCACGGCGACGGCGACGCCCGTGTTGGGCGAAGGCCAGGCCCGGGCGCTCCAACTTGCCGCTCCTCTGCTCGATGCCTACCTCCAAACGCAGCGCCGCGTGATGGCGAGCGTCTCCGCCGAGGACGTAGAGGAAGCCATGCGCGACCTCGAAGCGGTCGGACCCGGTTTCCTGACGAGCCCCGAGGTGGCTCCCGAGATCGCCGACAGCTTGGCCGGTGGGCTGAAGGCAGGCCTCTGCCTCTTCGCCATCGCGCGTGCGCTGAGCGAAGAGACCCGCATCGAGCCTTGGCTCGCCCGCGCCCTGGTCGACCGTCTGGTAGCCGGCGTGCGATCCCACCTCCGCCTTCTCGCGGCCTTCCCGGGTGCGGATGTCCCGGAATCGGTCCTGCCGCCCGAGGGGCGCCTGGATCTCGACGCCATTCACCAGCGTCACACCCGTGCGCGGGCCCAGGCGAGCCGCAGCTACGATGCGGCGCGCGTCCGGCTCCTCCGGGATGCGTGAGCGGAACACAGTCTGGCTCGAGCTCGCAGACAAATCGCGGCCCGGCGTCGTCGTCGAGGTACGTGAAGAGCTCGTACGGGTCGCGTACGGCACCACGAAGGAGCAGCCGAAGGTCGCTGCAGCGGTCGTGCACCACGACACGCGTGCGGGAAGGAAGTTCCCGCTGAAGGCGACGACCTACTTCTACGGTGCGAACGTCGCGTGGGAGCTCCGCGCGAGCCTCCGCAGCGGCTCCGCCGACTGCACGCGCGAGCTGTTCAACGAGATCCGCCGACTCATCGAGGAGCACGATGCACGCCTGGGGGACGAATGAGGGTGTGAGGAGCTCGTTCTCGGGTTGCGTGGACCTTCTCTCCCGCGCCCAGCCCACGGGTTCGCCCCGTGCTACGATTCGACACGATGACTGACGCAGCAAAGGACGTCGCCGAATCTGCTCTGCCCGAAGTGTGGCGGGAGCACTACGCGGCCCTCGCTGCTCAGTGGGTGCGGGAAAAGGGGACGCTTCCTCCTTCGCTCGAAGCACTCGCCGCGTGGGCCGCCGAGCCCACCAGTGCTTCGCTCGAGGAGGAGATTGCGTACCTCGAGGGTCGCGGGCCGAGCCCTGACCCTTGTCCCTCCGAGTCCGACTGACACGCGGCTATTTCCGGTCCGCGCGACGGCTCGCGCCCGCGGGAAGCAGCACGGCGAAGAGGCTCGCCCTCTGCGTTCGAGGACTCGGGCGCGAGCCCGTGCCCGCACCTGGAGACAACGAAGATTTCCTGCCGCCGATGCGCCGATGCTGGGCCCGCGCCGTCGAAGGAACGACCCTGGTGGTTCTCTTCGACCAGGACGGAAGCGAGGTGATCGTGCTGGCGGTGAAGGTGGCCGATTGAGGTCAGGGCGGGCGAGCTGAGCGCGACGAAGGTGAGTCGCGGACGATGCGGAAGGACGTCGACCCGCTGAAGGTGCGCGTCGAGGCGCTTGAGGAGAAGGCGCCGTAGCGAGCGCGGGGATCGCCCGCCGAGTCCCAACGCGCGCTGACGGCGGCAGGGCTGGTCAACGTTTCACGGGTCGGGCGTCAGACTCACTACCAGGCCAACGCAGACTCGCCGATCTTCGCCGAGCTCTGCTCCATCGTGCAGAAGACCGTGGGCGTCGCGGAGCCGCTGCGCGCGGCGATCGCGCCCCTCGCCGACCGGCTCGACTTCGCGCTCATTTATGGATCCGTCGCGAAGGGGACGGACCGCGCCGACAGCGACATCGATTTGATGCTCGTCTCCGATGACCTGACGCTCGAGGAGGTCTACCGAACACTCGCGGACACCGAGGCCGCATTGGGCCGGTCGATACGACCCACGCTCTACACGTCCGCTGAGCTCTCGCGGCGTCTGCGCGACAGCGCGTTCCTCGAGAGGGTGCTCGCCGGCGACACGATTGTCCTCCTCGGTGAGGTTCCGGATGTCGATCGCTGAGCTCGACAACCTCGGCGCCTGGACGCAGTGCGCGCGATTCTACGAAGGGCGCGCGATGTCCTTCGCAACTCGCGAGGACCGCGGTCGATAACGGCGGGCGGGCCGAGGCCTGCTACACTGAAGGAGCGCCGATGGCCGATGACGACGAGCTCGTGAAGGTGATGGAGAAGGGGTTCGCCACGCTGGCGGAGCTCATCGGGGAGACGAACGCGCGGCTCGATGCCACGCGGGTCGAGCTGAGCGAGACGAAGGTGGCCGTTCGCGACAATGGCCGGCGTATCGACGCGCTCACCGACGAGGTCCGCACGAACGGCAGCCGCCTCGACAACCTCGTCTCCATCGCCGGTCGCGAGTCGCGGGCGCTGCGGAAGGACGTCGACGAGCTGAGGGTGCGGGTCGAGGCGCTGGAGAAGAAGGCGTCCTAGCATCCCGGCTTGCGCCACACCGTCGCGAGCCAGGGCTGGCGGTGGCGCGGTTGTCCGGTCGGCCGGTAGTAGTGCTCGAGCTCTTCGAACCCGGCGTGGGTCGTGAACCGGCGGAAGGTGTCGAGGTCCAGGAAGGAGCCATAGCGGCCCCCGGACCAGCCTTCGGTGTTCGGGCCGTGCGGGTTGGAGCAGAAGAGCACGCCGCCGCCCACGAGCGCGTCGTGGAGCTGGCCGAGGACGCGTGGGAGCTCCTGGCTCGGCACGTGGAAGAGCGACGCGTTGGCGAAGACGCCGTCGAAGCGCGCTTGTGGCAGATGCATGTCGAGGAAGTCCTGCAACAGAACCTCGCAGCCCGTGTGTGCGCGCGCCATCTCGACGAAGGCGCGCGCGCCGTCGAGCCCGACCGCCTCGTGACCGAGATCGCGAAACGTCGCGAGGTCTCGGCCAGGGCCGCATCCGAGGTCGAGGATGGTGTGACAGCCGTCGTCCGGAAGGTGCCGAAGCAAGGCGGCGATGTTCTGGCTGACGTCGTGGTCCCGCGTTCCCTGCCAGAACGCTTCGGCCTCGCGCTCGTAGTGGCGAAGCGTCTCGGCGCTGGCGCGCGCTCGCTCGGCGGCGGTGAGCTCTGCGAGCGTGGGCAGCCGCCGCGCGGCCAGGCGTGACGCCGCGGCGTCGGCGAGGAGCGCGATGACCTCCGCGGCGCGCGGTAGGACGTCGTCGAACGCTTCACCATCGATGCGCACGACGGGCGGCGTGCGCTCGCCTGCCCTCGGCTCGAAGGTGGCGAGGATGCGTCGGCGCTCGAGGTGAACGGAGACCGCGCGGACCTCGCGGCCGTCGCCACGCGCGCGCACTGCGTCGAGGAGCGGCGCCGCGGCGTGGAAAGCCGCGGCCGCATCGGCGCCGCGGAGGTCGACGCCCGGGAGGTCGGCGGGGGCGCGGCGATCGTCGTGGCTCGCGACGACGTGGCAGTGGTCGTCGAAGAGCCGGAGCTTGAAGAGCCGCAGCGCCCGCGCGCGCGGATGGGGGGAGGTCGTCGGCATGAGCGGAGTGACTCCATACTCGACGACCGCGTGAGCGTCGGAAAATAGCTTGACATCCGTTCAGCGCCTGCTGCAACGGTGATTACCCGACCGAGAAGCCCCGACGGAGACCCGGCCGTTGGGACAGCACACCGAAAAGACCATCAGCGACGGCTGGCTCGCCCGCACCGTCCGCCGCACCTACAAGCACCTCCTCGAAGAGGTCGAGGTCGCCGCCCGCCGCGCCGAGGCGCGCGGCATCACCCACGCCATCCACCCACCGATCTCCCCGAGGGGACGGAGTGGGAGGTGATGCTCTACGACCGCGAGGGGGACGCTCTCGAGGATGGCGATCGCGCCGCACTGCACAGGTCACTGCGCCGTGGGATCGCAGAAGCAGACGCCGGCCAGCTGGTGGACGCCGACGATGTCCTCGCCGCGGTCGCATGTCTGCGCGAGGAGTCCTTCGAGGGCTCCCGCCAGTAGTCCTGCCGCCCCGTCGAACGCCCCTCGCGCCCGGTCATTCATCCACCTCCCCCAGCCGTTCCCGCTCCACGCGTTCGACGATGATGCGGGTGAGCGTCACGGGCTCGCCGTTCGCGCGTCGCACCGCGCGCTCCATCCGCAGGCCGAGGGTCGTGGTCAGGTGGAGAAAGTCCTCGGTCTCCTCCTCTGGATGCAGCGGGAAGTCCTCGACGTCGGGCACGTCGTGACCTTCCGCCAGGCGCCGATTCATGCGCGCGGCCGCGCGCCGTTCGTACGCCTCCATCGACTGCACGCCGGCCATGTCCCGTTCGAGCTCTCGCGCAGCCACTTCCGGATCGATGACGGTGACGTTGCGATCGAGCTCCTCGAAGAGGGCTTCGAGCCCTCCCGCGTCCTCCGGAAAGCAACGGTTGACGATCCTCGCGCGCACCAGCCGCGCTCTGTCCCCGAAGATCTCGGCGAGCACCCGTGCTCCGGCGATCGCGCGCGGCACCGAGCCCGTCTGCAGCGTCATCCCGCCGCGCTTGGGCAAACGGAGCCGCGCCCACGCGTCGTCGTCGAGCTCGCGCTCCCCGGCCCAAACGCCCACCTGCGGACGGGACCACACCCACTCGGAGCCGCGCACGTGCCTGATCCCGCGAAGCGCGCGAAGCCTCGGCTGAACGACGCCGCGCCCCGGTATCTCGAAGAAGAGTCGGACGGGCTGGAACGGCTCGCCCGTCGCCGTCGTGAGGATGGGGGCTGCGGGTTCGTCGGCTTCCGTCACGGCCGCGTCCCGTCGTCGCCCGCCATTGCGACAGCGCTTGCCCCACATCCGACGCAGGCGATTGCGGTGGTGAGCAGGCGCACGAGGACGTCGGAGCGCGCTTTCTTGTCCCCTTCCTCGCGCCCTTCCCGGCGCAGTCTCTCGGCGGTGGTCATGACTATCTCCCTGGCTCGTGGCTCCGCAGCGCATTCGAGGAGGTCTCCGAGCTCCGAAACCGGGTTGTCGGCGACCGTCAGAGTATAGCGCGCGATGCGCGTGCGACGGCGACGACTCGTGCGTCGACCGTTGCTATTGGGCGGGCGCCGGCCACTCTCGGGAGTGGCGGAGGCGTGATCAGATGAACCACGCCGCGCACCCAGCCGCTCAACGCGCCTTCGCCGCCAGAATCTCCGCGTCGAGGAGTCGGCCGTCGTGGCTGACGATGTAGCGGGCGGCCATCTCCCAGCCGGCGTTGATCTGTGGGCGGAAGGTCTCGGGATGTGAATCGCAGCGAGCGCAGGGGGCGCATCGTCCGTCGGGGCTGCAGGGGCACGGCGGACACTGGGTCATCCGTTCCTGCTCCTCCCCGAGGTGCGCTTCCTCGTAGCGGGCGTAGAAGATGGCGACCATCTGCCGCTCCGCGTCCCGCCAGGTGGGGAACACGACGACCACCGGCGGTCGACCGGTGCGGTGCTCGTAGTCCGGCGGCACGGTGCGGCGGCGCGCCTCGAGGATGCGGTCCGTGTCGGCGGCGGCGGCTCGGAGCGCGTCGTCGAAGCGCTGGCGCAGCTGCATCAGCGCGTCTTCCACGACGAGCGGGAAGTCGGCCGTGCCGTCGAGGACGCGGGCGCTCTCGATGACGAAGTGAAGACCGCCGTTCGATCCGCTGGCGAGGCTGAGGGCGTCGACCTCGACGAGGTGGGCCCGGCGATGGAGCCCCCACGCGTTGGGCGTGTCGTAGCGGAACATCGCCGTGGCTATCTGGCGGTCGCCGCCGTTTGGATCCCGCACCGTCCAGCTCATGGGGTTTTCGCCGCGGCCGTCCGGCGATGCCCAGTAGACGGCGTAGGCGCTCGAGCCCTCGGCGTAGAAGCGGTACTCCGTGCGCTGGGCGTCGACGTCCAGGCCGCCGGACCAGATGACGCCCCCGCCCCACGGCTGAAGGCCGGCGGACATCACGATGCCGCGACGGCGCCCCTCCACCCCCGGCCACGTTTGGAAGGGGAAGAGCGACCCCGCGTCCCACTCCGTCACCACGCGCTCCCGCACCGCGGATGTGTCGAGCCTCATCTCCGGGATCTGGCGCGCGTCTCGAAGCGAGGTGCCGCCCGAGGTGTCGTCGACGCTTCCCGACTGCACGGTGTCTCCCCCGCGCCCCCCGCCTGTCCCCCCGGCTGCCCCCGCGCCGCCGCCGCAGCCCATCGACGAGGCGAGCCACAAAGAGAGCGCCCACACGAGCGCGAGCCAGCGGGTCACGGCGTGCCCTCGGGGACGGCGGCAGCGGTGCGTGTCACGGCGATTGGGACGCCGAGCCCTCGGGGACATTCACGAAGGATACGGGAGATCGGGAGCCAAGCCCCTACCCCGGCCCGCTCACCAACCTGCCCCAACGCTCCTCGGCCTCGGCTGCACGTCGGCCGGCTCCAACGTGCTGCGCCTTCCACACCAGGTTGTGCGGGGTGACCGTCGGGGGCACGAAGGCCTGCACCGACACCCGGTAGCCAGCCGCTTCGAGCCGCAGTGTCCGCTCGGTGTCGATGAGCGACTCGACGAAGCGACGGCGGACGGGCGCCTGGGCGGCGACGCCCAGGTGGTCGGCCCAGGCGCGCGCGACGTCGGCGAAAGGGACGGCGTCCGCGTAGCAGCAGGGGACCGCGACGATCCAGGGCACGTCCCTGGCCATCGCCTGGTTCACCACTTCGTCGAACGCCGGACCGCAGGCATGAAGCGCGACCACGACCTCGGCCGCCGCGGGCCACACGCGCGCGTCGGCCACGTCGCCTTCGCGGACGTCGACGTCGAGCCCGGGCACGCGCGCCGCCGCGCGTCGTGCAGACAGAGCCCGCTCCGGCTCCCGCTCGATGACCACCACGTTCGACCATTCTAAGAGCATGGCGGCCATCAGGCCGACCGGCGCCCGCCCCGCCGCCGCGTCGACCAGGCGCGGGTCGCGGCCCGTGCGCGCGAGCACCGGCAGAAGCCCCGCGAGCTGCGGGATCTTCTTCACCTCTTCCGGCCTGAGCGTGCTCCCGGCGCGCGTCACGTAGAGCGCGCGGAGCGCCTCCTCCACGTTCGCTTCGCTCAGGCGAGCGAGGATCTCGGGTGGCGGCGCGTACTTCATCGGAGGGGAAGCGTAGCGCACCCATGAGTGCGCTCAGGGCACCGCGTCCTCTTCAGTCGCAGCGCTCTCTTCGTCGCTTCCCGCACAGCCGTTTTCGGAATACGAGCACGGCGCGGGCTCCCAGGAGCAGCCCTTCACGCCCTCGCATTCCCACTCTCCGCGCTGGTCTTCGCATCGCACGGGCGTGGCTGGCTCAGCGCAGTAGAAGTAGATACTGATGAGGTTGATGTCGCAGTGGGCGGGGCAATCGGTGGTGCCATAGTAGGAGCCGCAGAAGTCCGGCTGTCCTTCACAAACGCCTTCCTCGATGGCGGTCTCGTCGTCATCGCAGGCGATGTCGATGGGCCGCGCTTCCTCCGCGCTCCGGCACTCGACGCCGACGCCGTCGAGACACGCCTGCACGCCGCAAGGAAGGTCGTACACCTCACCGCCCGTCTCGACCACGCAGCGACACTCGGCGGGGTACCGGCGCGTATCGGCGACGCAGCCGACGATGGTCAGGGCGAAGAGAAAAAGGACGAACGAACGCGCGGCGAGAGTGGGAAACATGGGCTCCTCCGAACCGAGATGTGCCCTTATCGATCCCGGCCGCGGCGGGTTGCGTTTCTTGTTGCCCTAGCTCGCCATCTCTTCGCCGCCGGCCTCGCGCATTCGGTCCGCGGCGACCCCGAGCGCCATGGCGCGCTCGACGGCCTCTCGACCTCAAACGCCGCACGCCCGAAACCCGAGCTCGAGCGCGGCGGCGTCGAGGCCGAGGCCGAGGATGACGAGGCGGCTGGTGCGCGGGGCGTCGCCCCAGGGGGCGCCGAGGGTGACCTCGATGGCTTCGCCGACGCCCTGGACGATCACGCGCGCGTCGACGCCGTCGAGGGCGAGGATGCCCTTGACCCGGAGCAGGCGCGCTTCGATGGCGCCGAGCTCGGCTTCGACCCAATCGCCGAAGCGATCCTCGTCGAGGGCGCCGTCGAGGGTGAGGGAGACGGCGTCGATCGGGTGGGGGCTCGCGGCGCCGTCGGAGAGAATGCGCAGGACGTCGGCGCGGGCGTCGAGGAGCGGCAGAAGCGAGTGGGGGGCGTGGGCGAGGACGGCGCTCGGGGCGTGGGCGACGAGCCGCGCTTCGATGGAGGCGGGGTCGCCGTCGAAGCGGTCGAGGTGGGTCAGCAGGACGACGTCGGCGAAGCCGAGCTGCTCGATGGCGAGGGCGTGGGCGAGGGCGCGCTCGACGCGGGTGGCGTCGACGACGGTGATGATGCCGTCGAGGCGGAGGCGATCGGCGGCGCGTCCGCGGGTCAACGGCCGGACCACGCCCGCGGGCGAAGCGGCGCCGGAGGTCTCGACGAGGATGCGCGTGGGCGCGGGCTGGGCGTCGGCGAGCTCCGCGAGGGCGGCGGCGAGCTCGACCTGCGTCGCGCAGCACACGCAGCCGCCGGTGATCTCGCGCAGGCGCCCCGCGCGCGCGCCGAGGAGCGCGCCGTCGATGCCGATCTCCCCCGCCTCGTTGACGATCACCGCCGTCTCGTGGCGCGGCAGCTCCCCGAGCCAGCGGTCGACGAGCGTGGACTTGCCCGCCCCGAGAAAGCCCGTGACGACGGTGACGGGGATGCGCATGGGCGCCCGGAGGATATCAGCGGGCGGGAGTGGCGCGCGTTCTCGGCGGTGCCGGTGCGCGTGGAGGCTAGCCCGCGCTTCGATGACGCCGAGCTCCGCCTGAAATCTGGTATGATGAGCACAAGCGCGGGCTCGAACGCTTGACCGAGCTCGCCGGGCTTTCACGCCCGGGCGACCAAGGGGGAGGGACATGGCTCGTTCATCGCGCGCGCGGCGCGCCAGACGATTCGGCACGGCGCTGGCGCTGGTCTGGATCTTCGTCGCCTGTGGCGACTCGGACGGTCCGGCGGACTCGGCGATGGGAGGCGACGCCACGACCGACTCCGCCGACATCCCCGACTCCACGTCGACGGCGCAAGCAGAGCTGGTCATCGACCCTGCGTTCTGGAATTTCGGCAGCGTCATCTGCCCGGAAGGCTCCGACGCCCCCTTCCTCGTGACCAACGTCGGGGACGCGCCGGCCGTCGACCTTCGTGCAGAGCTCAGCGGATCCACCGCCTTCACCATCGCGGCCAACGATTGCCCCCCGATGCTGGCGGTCGGCGAGGACTGCACGATTCAGGTGCACGCAACGGATGAAGGCAGCATCGGCAGCAACTCTGCGAGCCTCGAGGTGAGCGAGCGAAGCGCGCGGGTTACTGCGTCGATGATGGCGACGGTCTCTCATCCTCCCGCGCTCACCATCACTCCCACTCCTTCGAGCTTCGGGACGCTGTCCGTCGGCGAGACGAGCGACCCGCTCACGCTGACGGTCACGGCTCTATGCGCCGCCGGGGTGCTCTCGGTCTCCCTGGCCGGGGTGGACGCAGCCCAATTCCTCATCGGCGCCGATGAGTGCTCCGGCAGCGCGCTCGCCGGCGACGGCACGTGCACGATCGAGGTGATCTACGCACCGTCGGCCGCGGGCGCACACTCCGCGGAGGTGACGGTCAGCTCGTCTCCCGGCGGCTCGGTCAGCGCGGCGGTCAGCGGCGAGGCGAATTGAAAACTGGGGGCCCGATCCTCCCCAGAATCGGGCCCCCTCCCCTCCCACGGCCCCTCCCCGGGCCGTAGAAACGAATCCAATCCAAGTCGCTAGAAGGTCACCTCCATCGACCACCCCTCGAGGGTGCCGGTGTCGGCGCGGGCGTTGTCGCTCACACGGAGCGTCCACTCGCCCTGAATGCTGTCGCCGTCGAAGTCATCGACGCTGAAGGTCTTCATCAGGTCGTGCTGGCTGCCGCCTTCGCGGTCGGCGAGCACGACCTCCTGGTCGTCCTTGATGAGGTGCACGCGGAGATCGCCGCGGTAGCTGTGGGTGATGTTCACCGTGACCGCGAGGCTGGAGATGGTGCCGGCGTCCGTGATGGTGATGGTGCTGTCGACGCCGCCGCTGTCGTTGTCGGGGATCTCGACGGCCGTCGTGTTCTGGTAGTTGCCGGCGGGCATCATGCAGGCCGGCTCGGCGCTGCAGGCGGGGTCGGCGCAGTCGGCGGCGCCGTTGCCGTCGTTGTCCTCGCCGTCGTTGCAGATCTCGCCGGGGTGCGTCATCACGTCGGGCTTGCCCGAGACGTAGGCGCTGAGCTCCTGGACGTAGGCGTAGCTGATCCAGCCGTAGCCCGGGCCGAACTCGTTCTGGGTGCCGAAGGAGCTGGTGCCCCAGCTGTTACGGAAGAGGAAGAACCCCTTCTCCATCACCGGGTTGCCGTCGGCGTCCTCCATGAGGTTGCCCTCGGCGTCGTGCTTCTGCACCTCGAGGTCGTCGTCCCAGCCGATGAGCACGAAGGAGTGCCCGGCGCGATGCTCCATGCTGGCCTGGCGGTCTTCCTCGTTCGGCGAAAGCACGTAGCCCTGGGCGAAGTACTCGCTCGACACGGGCAACGAGGAGCGGCGGTGGTTCCACGCCTGGTAGTAGAAGGTGCCGCCGACGACGACGCCGGTGTTGGTCTCGACCATGTGGCCCTTGATGCTGCGCGCGTTGGAGTTGATCCAGCGGCCGGCGGGCAGATGGAAGCGCTCGGCGGCGAGCATCTCTTCGGTCGCGTCGCCGTTGGTGTAGCAGCGCGTGGGCTGGTCGTCCTCACCGGTGCACGCCTGATCGTTGGCGCTGGTCCACTTGTAGCCCTCGTAAGGCCACACGTGCTCTTCCACGAGGCCGAACTGATGGATCGCCTGCAGGTTGTAGCGTGAGCTCGAGCCGCCGGTGTCGCGGAACGCGCGCACTTCGTTCTTCACCGACCACTGGAGGAACTGCTCCGAGAAGTCCGGGTCGGTGATCGTGCCTTCGGCGATGTAGAGATGCTCCATCAGGCCGACGGCCGAGAAGATCGAGCAGACGCCGCGGCTCTGCTGGTTGCGGATGGGCGCCTGCAGGGAGTGCAGGTCGAAGGTCGTGGGGTAGACATCGTCGGCCTTGCCCTCGAGGGGCAGCTCGTCGTTCGAGGGCGCACCCTCGAGAAGCTCGTCTGCGCTCGCCAGCGGCGGGTCGTTGTCGAGCGGCCCCGTGTCGGCGTTCATCGCGCAACCGGCGAGAGCGAGGAGCAGGGAGATGGGAAGAAGCTTCTTCATCTGGACGCTCCTGAGTGCACGGGGCGCGCCAGCCCTCCGCACAGCGAAACATCAATGATCCTCGCGCCCCCCTGGCTACGACGCTGGCCGGAAGCGGGGTGTCGAAAGCCCCACTTGCCGCCGCTTCAAGTCTTGTAGCGGAGGCCCTTGTCGGTGAAGGCGCGCCGAAGGGCCGAGCCCTCTTCTTCAAGCACGGCCTTGGTCGTCTTGTAGCCGTCCTCGAGGATCACCCGCCGGGCGGCGAAGTTCATCGGGGAGTACATGAACATGACGGCGTCGTCCGGCGCCGGCTCGAGGAGCAGGACCTTGGTCTTCGGGTGGTCGGCGCGGTAGTCGTCGAGGAGCCGATGGAAGCGCCCCTCGGTGCGCATGCGCCACGCCTGGTTGTAGACCCAGAGCACGCCCTTGTCTCGGACCCGCTTGCGCTTGCCGGCTCCGGTCGGGACGTTGCGGTCCTGGATGTCGGAGCGCACCGGCACCATCGGGTTGATCACCACCACCGTGTCGGCGCCGAGCTCCTCGGCGAGATCCACGTGGCCCACCTCGCCGAGGCCCCCGTCGACGTAGTCGCGATCGCCGATGCGCACCGGCGCGAAGAGCACCGGCGCCGCGCTCGAAGCCACCACCGCCTGCGCGATGGGCACCCGCGAAAGGTCGTCCATGCCGAAGACCGCGCGCCGGCCGTCGTCGAGGTCGTTGGCCACCAGCACCAGCTTGCGGTCGAGCCCCGAGAAGGTCGACGCGATCCCCCGACGCTTCATGAACTCTTCGAGGAACTTCTCGTAGGCGTCCAGAGAGAAGATGCCCGCAGGCAGCGCGTCGGTGAAGCGCTCGAACTCGTTCCACACGTCGAGCTCGAGAGGACGCGAGGCCGCCGAAGAGAAGAGGTGGCGCGCCGAGCCCATCGCCTGGGTGAAGACCCGGCGCCACTCCCCGAGGTCGAAGCGCAACAGGTGATGGCGCGCCAGCGGGAAGAAGTCGTCGGAAGGATCGAGGAGCGCCCGATAGAGGCGCGTGGCGTCGATCCCGCCCGCCAGCGCCAGCGCCACGGTGGAGCCGCTCGAGGTCCCGACGAAGATCTCGAAGTCACAGGCGCGAAAGCCTTCGAAGGCGTCTTCCAGAGCCGCGAGGCAGCCCACTTCGTAGAAGGCGCCCGTGATGCCGCCGCCGCACAGGACGAGCGCCGTCTCGCGCACCACCTTCGGTGCGCTCTCGTCGCCGGGGTCACCGTTCTTCATCGGCCATCAGATCGTTGAAGCGCGCCAGCGCGAGGATCGCGGCCGCCGCCACCAAACCGGAGCCGAGGAGCAGCGCCAGGGGCAGATGGTACACCTCCTCGGAGATCGTGTTGAAGCCGCGGATGCGCAGCAGGCGCTCGGGCACGAGCACCGGCATCGCGTTGGTCGCGCCGTGCATCGCGAGCGCAGGCAGCACGCTCTTGGTGCGCAGGGTGATCGCGCCGAGCACCAGCCCAGCGACGGTCGCATACACGATGGCGCCCGGCTCTGCGTGGATCGCCCCGAAGCCCAGCGACGTGACGCCGAGGGCGAAGGCCGCGCCGTAGCGTTCGGCGAGTCCGGGAAGGAGCAGGCCCCGAAACAAAAGCTCCTCGGTGAGCGGCGCCGCCACCACGACCGAGAAGACGATGGCGAGCGCCGACAGCGGGCCCTCCGGCGTGAGGAGCCGCCGCTGCGTGAGCTGCTCCTCGAGGGAGCGGGGGAAGATCTCCGCCATCAGGTTGCCGAGCTCCGCGAGCGGGAACTGCAGCGCGGCGCCGCCGACCACGGCGAAGACGATGATGGGCAGCGGCACCGGCCGGATGGCGAGAGTGCGCGCGGTACTCCGCTCTGCCGCGAAGAGATAGAGGCCGAGGACGATGACCGCGCCGAAGCCGGCGAGCTGGAAGATGCCGAGGTTGAAGGGGTCCGACAGGACGGCGTGCAGCGCGTCCGCCAGCGGTTGCCCGCGACCCATGGCGCGCACCGCCGCCCCGAGATGGACGACGGCGTGGATCCCCATGTACGCGCCGATGGGCAGGACCACCGCCGCCCAGGCAGGAATGGGGTTCGGCGCCTCGTCGTCGCGCATGGGCTCTTCAGCCTTCCGCGAGCCTACTGCTGACGGGTCTGACCCGTCAGCTCGAGGGCCATGATGAACTCGTAGAAGTTCACCATGTTCGAGTCGAGGACGAGGCGGAACTGACGGTCGGCGCCCGCCCGATCGCCCGACCCCAGGAGCGCGGCGCCCTGATAGAAGTGCGCTTCGGTGCGCTGGCCGATGCTCTCGGCGTTGGCGAGGAGCTCGTCGAAGCCGAGCTCGCCCACCCCGAACTTCGCGAGGCGCGCCCACCACTCGTCGCCGGTGGCGTGGGTGCGGAGGACGGCCTTGGCTTCGGGCCCGGGATCCTCGCCGGCGCGCGAGGCGATGGCGACCACCCACAGGGCGAAGTAGACCTTCCACTCGGGCTCGAGGGTGAGCTGCCGCTGCGCGGCGACGAAGACCTCGTTCGCCAGCTCGAGGTCGGGCGCCGACACCACGAGGTGGCTCAGGATCCGCGCGTAGATCTCGCGCGACCCCGGCGCTTCGTCCATCGCCGAGCGGAACGCCTGACGGGCTTCGTCCCGGCGGCCGAGATAGTCGAGGAGCACGCCGCGCCGAACGGCGACCTGGGCGCGCGAGTCGCCGTCGTCGGCTTGCCGCGCCAGACCGTTCCAGAGCTCGAGGGCCTGGCGGTACATGCGCTCGGCCTGATCGTCGTCGCCGCTGGCGCGCAGCGCATCGCCGAGACGTTCCTGGAGCTCGGCGCGCGCGGCGTCCTGGCCTTCGCCGGTGATGAGGTCGAGAGCGCGGCGGTAGTGACGCGCGGCGTCCTCGGGGCGGCCCGTGCTCTCCGCGATGCGGCCGAGCTCGAGGTGGGCGTCCGCGGTCTCGCGCGCCTCGACGCTCGCTTCGAGGCGGCGGCGCGCTTCCACCGGGTTGCCGGCGTTCATCTCGAGGAGCCCGACCACGTACTGCAGGCGCTCGGCTGTGACCGTCGGCTCGCTGTCGGGGAATCGCTGCGTGCGCTCCTCGAGGATCTTCTCCGCGGCCCGGGCCATCGCGCGGGCCTCGGTGGGGTCGGAGTCGAAGAGCCCGCGGGCGATGAAGGCACCGAGGTTGTCGAGAGCCTCGTCGTAGAGCGCGCGCTCGTCGGGCGCGACCGCGATGGCATCCGCATACCAGCCGGTCGCCATGGCGAAATCGTCCTCTGCCGCCGCGACGCGCGCGAGGCAGACCGCGTAGCGGGGATCGTCGGGCCGGCGCCGACGCCCGTGGCGGCAGAGCCCTTCGGCCACCTCGGGCTCGCCTTCCGCGTACGCGAAGGCCAGCTCCAGCTGCGCGTCGTCGTCGCCGTCGCGCGCATCGCGGAGCGCGCGGATCAACGCCATCTCCGCGCCGCCGGTGTCGCCCATCGCCTCGACGTGACTGAGCGCCGACGCCACGTCGCCATGCGCCAAGAAGACGCCCGCGACGTCGAGCGGCGCGCGGCGAAGGATCATCGGCGCGATGC
Organism: uncultured delta proteobacterium; assembly: GCA_963727445.1. Taxonomy (GTDB): domain Bacteria; phylum Myxococcota_A; class Polyangia; order Polyangiales; family B10-G4; genus B10-G4. The sequence goes on along the minus strand of CAVSGI010000025.1, from coordinate 85,931 downwards.
GCAGCTCGTTGAAGCTCACCCCGTCGGGCAGCGAGAGCCCGGGACCGTCGCCCGGCAGCAGCTGCAGGATCGCGTTGCGCCGTTCGATGTGAAGCCGGGCGAGGTGCTCGAGCACCTCCGGCGTCGGCGTCAGATGCGCGTGCTTCTGCCACACGTCGATGAGGCGGCTGTACTTCTCGATCGCGTTCGGGAGCGTGGCGCGCGCCTCCCGCCCCCAGCGGACAAGGCCTTCGTACTTGTCGTGGTAGCCGTCGTCCGGATGGAGCACGTCGAGGACCAGATATGCGGAGAGCACCGCGCCCTCGTCGCCCAGCGGCGAGCCCTTGGCGACCACCGCTTCGGCGATGGGCCCGACCTGTCGGGGCACGCGGCCCGCGCCGATGTCCTCGGGCGAGTAGTAGTCCATGATCGTCGCGAAACGATCGAGGACGTCCTCGTACTCGGCCTCCCGCAGGAGCGCGTCGGTATCGCGCGTGAGGTAGGCGACGAGGCGCTCGCGCAGGGGCAGGCGCGCCCCGTCGTCGAGCTTGAGCCCCACGTAGATCCGCGCGAACTCGGCGTAGGTGTCGCCGGCGATCTGCTCGGGGACGTCGATCGACGCAGCGGTCGTACCGTCCTGACCCGAGGAGGCCGCACCACAACCGACGAGCACGAGGGTGAGCGTGAACGAGGCGAGGCAAAGCCGCATGGCCGGCGGAGCATAGCACCCACGCCCAGAGGTCCCCACAACGGGCTCCAGAAGGGCTGGCGGCGGAGGAGTCTCGACGCCTGGCCCTGGATCATTCCTTGCTGTCATCCGTCCCATTTGCGGTAGAACCCCTGACAATCGTGGTTTGTTCGTGAACCCTGGTTCTCGGATCCGCCCCTTGATGCGCCCACATTCGTTCACGGCCCTCGTCCTGGCCCTCCTCATCCTCTCCGCTCCGGCCGCCGCAGCAGCGGACCAGGTGGTTCTCTTCCCGCCCACCGGCAGCGACAACGAGGAGCTCCTCGACCACGTCGAGGAGGCGCTGGCCGACGCCCTCATCAGCCAGGGCAACCAGCCGATGAGCGAGTCCATGGCCATCTCGGCCCCTCCTCCGGAGACCGGCAACGAGATGCGGGCCATCGCCGAGATGGATCACGCCCAATGGGTGGTGATCCCCACGGTCGACGGCAGCAGCGCCATGTATCGACTGAAGCTGGTGGTGGGCCAGGCCTCGGATGGCCGCGTCGAGGAGCTCGAGGTGACGGTGCTCGGCGGCGAGACCGAGGCGGCGCGGCTTCAGGACGTGCTCGGCGCGATGCTCAGGCCCGAGGGCGTGGCCGACGACGTGGTGCGACTGACCGAGGAGCCCGCCGGCGCCGACGAAGCGGCGGAGGCGGCGCGCCGCGAAGAAGAGGAGCGCCAGGCGCAACAGGCCGAGGAGGAGCGCGCGCGCGAGGCGGCCGCCCGCGAGGAGTTCCTCGCCCGCGAGCGCGAGCGCGCCGCCGAAGAGGAGCGCCAGCGTCAGGCGTCGTGGAACGGACGGGAACAATACGGGCAGCGCGACACGCGCTGGATGTTGAGCGCGGGCGTCGACGTGCGACCCATCGTCGCGGCCCCCGCGGGCGCGACGGGCGGGCTCATCTGGGGGCTCTCCGCGCGACTCGGCTACACCATCGAGGGCGTCCCCGGCCTCGAGCTGCGCGCGGCCATCGACGGGTTCGGCGGCTCCTCGAGCGGCTTCGCCATCGGCCTCGGCGGCGCGTACCTGCACAGCTTCTTCAAAGACTTCCCTCTCTTCATCGGCGTCAGCGTCGAGCTGGGCCTCTTCCAGCCGGTGACGGGGAACAACTCGCCCTCCTTCATGCTCCGCGGCGCGCCCACCGTGACCTGGCGGGTCACCGGCGAGCTTCACCTCGAAGCGGCGATCGCCGAGGTGATGTACATCAGCGCCGGCGCCGCGACCGTGGGCGGCGCCCTGCGCGTGGCGTATCGGTTCTAGATGCCCACGTGTGAGAGCGCCTCGAGGATTCGGTTGAGCAGCCTGATGCCGTCGGGGTGACGATCTTCGAAGCGCTCGATGGCTTCCTCCATGCGCGAGCGGGCGCTCGGAGCCACCGCAGCGAGCTTCTGGTCGTCCAAGAGCGCGTCCTCGATCTCGAGCCGCGTCTCGCGCAACAGAGCCTTCGTCTCGTCGTCGAGCGGACTGTCGCCCTCCAGCTCGTCGTGAAGTTCGCGCAGCAGATCGGGGAGTCGTGCTTCCGGCATCACTCAGTGTCCCCTGGCCGGGCACAAAGCGATAGTGGTGACCTCTCGCTCAGAACTCCCGCAGGACGTCGATGTAGCTGACGATGCCGAGGAGCTTCTCGTCGGCGTCGACGACGGGGACGGCGCCGACGCGGGTGTCGAGGAAGATGCTCTTGAGGGTCGAGACCGAGTCGTTCGGGCTGGCGACGCTGGCGACGTGGGTCATCGCGTCTTCGACGCGCAGCTTCGACCTCAGGCTCGAGAGCAGCGGGTTGCCGAAGGCGGAGCGGACGTCGCGGTCGCTCAGCATGCCGATCACGCGGCGGCCCTCGTCGATCACCGGCAGGTGGCGGATGCGCCGCTCGAACATGAGCTCGGCCGCGGCGCTGAGGGACTGATCCCGATCCGTGTAGACCGGGTCGGGGGTCATGACGTCCTTCGCCGTGCGATCGACCGGCTCGAACTCGAGCACGTCGGTGGCCAGCTGGGCCAACAGGTCGGTGATGGTGACGATCCCGACGAGCTCGTCTCCGTCGAGGATCGGCAGGCAGCCGAGGCGATCGACGCTCATCTTCGCCGCCGCGGTCTCCAGCGTCTCGTCGACGGTGGCCGACACCGCGGGCGACGTCATCACATCTCCCACGCGACGTCCTTCGAGGCGTAGACCTCCGCCGGGGGTCCGGTGGGCGATCAAGTCGTGATGACTGAGCACGCCGACCAGACGTCCCTCGCGGACGACCGGAAGGTGACGCGCGCCGGTCCACAACATGACCTGGAGCGCGGTGGCGAGATCCTCCGTTTCGCCAACCGTCGTCGGATTACGGCTCATCAGCTCGCGGATCTTCATCGACGCCTCCTCACTCTTTGCCTTCGCTCAGGGTCTCGTGTGCACGGCTCTGCGTCATGCCCCCGGTCGTCGAGAGCTTGGTGTCGCCGTGTGGATTGTCGGTGCGCGCCACGGAGTCGTGGTGCGCACGCTCGGGCTTGGACTCCGCGAGCGGATGACCGCTGCCCGGTCGCGCCTCGGCGAGATGGCGGCTGCCGTCTTTTGCCTCGGAGAACCGCCGCCCGGCGCGCGGGCTCGCGGTGGGCGTCGGCCGCGGGATGCGCCGTGGGACGCTCCGTTCGAAGAGCGCGGCCAGCTCGTCGGGCAGGTGCGTGCGAAGCGCGGTGATGGCGTCGGGATGCAGCACCCTCGCCGCGGCCGCGCCGACCACCACCAGGTGCTCCCGACCGAAGCCCGCCGCGATGCCTTCGTGCGCCGCGACCTCGCGAACCACCGCCTCGATGGTGGCGTCTTCCGATGCCCCCTGCCCGTTGAACGCTTCCTGCAGCTCATCGGGGAGGAGCGCACGGACGATACGGCGATCGCCTGGCAGCACGCGCCGGGCGATCGTTCGAAAGACGGCCAGCGTCGTCGTTTGAGCCTCGCTCCGAGAAGCGAGCCCCGCGTGGTCCTGTACCGCGTCGATCAGCTCTTGGTAACTCATGACTCCAAGCGTCATCTAAGCGCGACGCCTGGCGGAGCAAGGATCGGTCAGCCGAGGGCGGCGATCACGTCCTGTGGCGCCTGAACCAGCTCGATCAGCACGCCTTCGCCCCCGATCGGGGAGGCTTCGTTTCCCTTGGGATGAATGAAGCAGACGTCGTGACCCGCGGCGCCCGGGCGGATGCCGCCCGGCGTGAAGCGCACCCCTTCGGCCTCGAGCCAGGCCACCGCCTTTTCGAGATCGTCCACCCAGAGACCGACGTGGTTCAGCGCCGGCTCGTGAACCTTCGGCTTGTGGTCCGGATCGATGGGCTGCATCAGGTCGACCTCGACCCGGTGGGCTCCGCTGCCGAGGGCGACGATGTCCTCGTCCACGTTTTCCCTCTCACTCCGGAAGGTTCCCTCGGGCTTCAGGCCCAGCACCTCGACCCAGAGCTTTCTCAGGCGCGCTTTGTCCCGCCCGCCGACGGCGATCTGCTGAATGCCCAGGATTCGAAAAGGACGCTCGCTCATGGGCGCGGAACGTAGCAGGCTTCGGCCCCATGAACGACAAGACGCCCGAGGGGGGCGCACGTAAGAAGACCTCGCTCACGGGGATCAAGCCGACCCACCTGCCCCACATCGGCAACTACCTCGGCGCCATTCGGCCGGCGCTCCGGATGGCGGGCGAGTACCGGACCCTCTACTTCATCGCCGACTATCACGCGCTCACCTCGGTGCACGACGCCGCCAAGATGCGAAAGTACGTCCACGACGTCGCCGCGAGCTGGCTGGCCTGCGGCCTCGACCCGAACGAGACCATCCTCTTTCGCCAGTCCGACGTGGTGCAGGTCTTCGAGCTCGCCTGGATCTTCGGGTGCCTCTTTCACGTGGGGCAGCTCGAGCGGAGCCACGCCTACAAGGACGCGCTGGCGAAGGGCGCCAAGCCGAACGCCGGGCTCTTCAACTACCCGCTGCTGATGGCGGCGGACATCGTCCTGTACGACACCGACGTGGTGCCGGTCGGCAAGGATCAGAAGCAGCACATCGAGATCACCCGCGACGTCGCGGCCCGGCTCAACCATCACTTCGGCGAGGGCACGGTGGTGGTGCCGGAGGAGCGCATCACCGAAGCGCCCCTGGTCCCGGGCACCGACGGACAGAAGATGTCGAAGAGCCTGGGCAACCACATCCCGCTCTTCGATCCGCCGAAGAAGCTGCGCAAGGGCGTGATGGGCATCAAGACCGGCTCGGAGTCGCTCGAAGAGCCGAAGGAGCCCGAGGGCTCGACGGTGTACGAGCTCTACAAACTGGTCGCGACCGAAGCGAAGGCGAAGGAGATGGCCGACGAGCTCCGCGCGGGCGGCTACGGCTGGGGGCACGCCAAGGAGGACCTGTACCAGGCTCTCGAGACGGAGATTGGGCCGCTGCGCGACAAGTTCGAGCAGCTCCGCCGCGAGCCCGAGGTCCTCGACGACATCCTCGACACCGGCGCCGTGAAGGCGCGCGCCATCGCCGAGCGCACCATGCGCCGGGTACGGAGCGCCATCGGCATCGAGCCGCTGCGCCGCACCGAGAAGACGACCATCAAGATCACGATAGTGAGCGACGTGGTCTCGCGCCGATGTGCTTATGTGCGAGGCCATGCGAATTCTGATCGGATTGATGCTGGCCCTCCTCGTCGCTTGCGGCGGTGGGGCGGCCGAGGACGATGGTGAGGTCGGGGCGACGAGCGGTGGCGCCCAGCAGAGCGGCGGCGCGCAGAGCAGCGGCGGTGAGGCGCTCCCGGCGCCCGACATCGACGGGGCCGAGGCGCAGCAGCTCGTGGCCGACGGCGCGTTCCTCCTGGACGTCACGATGGCGGGGCACAGCGCGGAGTCGGGGCTCCCGGGCAGCACCAACATCCCGATGAACGAGCTCGAAGCGCGGATGGACGAGATCCCGCGCGATCGTCCCATCGTCGTCTACTGCTACGGCGGGGGCGGCAGCCCGCGCGCAGCGCAGATGCTCCGCGACGCCGGTTACACCGACGTGCACCTGCTCGGCGCGATGAGCAACTGGGAGTCGCCCGCAGAGTGAGGCACTAACGGGTCAGGGAGCGCGGGCGAGCTCGCCCTCGCCTTCGACCCACTCGTCGCTGCGCTCGTGACCCGTGGCGGCGATCTCCTCTTCGTCGCTCTCCTCGGGCGCCGCTTCCTCTTCTTCCGGATCCTCTGGCGGCTCGAGGAGGCGCTCGTTGCCGTCGATGACCTCCTCTTCCGCGAGGACGAAGCCGCCAGCGCTGAGGCTGTTCCACTTCTGGCGCACGACCGTGCGCTCCAGGGTCATGGTGTCGTAGTCGTACCAGCCGAAGGCCACGACCACGGTCGCCTTCTTCTCGTCATCGGCCATCTGCATCCGGAGGATCTCGACGTCGGCCATCTGGATGCCCGACCCCCAGTCGTGATGGCGGCGGGCGTACTCCCGGACGTAGCCGGGGGCCACCTTCTCCATCGCGATGTCCAGGCGGCCCCAGCGCGCGGCTTCGTTGCCGTCCTGGACGGCCTCCCGGAGCTTCGTCCCGGGGCTCAGGTTCTGAAAGAGGCAGCCGGCGAGGGCGAGGGGCAAAAGGAGGCTCAACGACGAGGCGCGCATGGGTCGACGCTGACAGGGCGCTGGATCGGCGGCAAGAAAACGGCTACTCGATGGGGGTGCGGGAGAGGCCCTTCGTCATCGGGATCGCGGGTGGTACCGGATCGGGCAAGACCACCGTCGCCCATCGGGTGGCGGCGGCGGTGCCAGCCGAGCACGTCACCATCGTCGAATACGACAGCTACTACCGGGACCGTCCGGAGCTGAGCGAGGAGGAGCGCTCGCACCTCAACTTCGACCACCCGGACTCCCTCGAGACGCCGCTCCTCATCTCCCACCTGATGGCGCTCAAGCAGGGCAACGAGGTCGAGGTCCCGATCTACGACTTCACCACCCACCGCCGGAAGGAGGAGACCGTCATCGCCCACCCGACGCCGGTGATCGTGGTGGAGGGGATCCTCACCTTCGTCGACGCGCGGCTTCGCGACCTCTTCGACCTGAAGATCTTCGTCGATACGGACGCCGACATCCGTGTGTTTCGGCGCATCCGGCGCGACATCGAGCACCGCGGTCGCGACTTCGGCTCGATCCGCGAGCAGTACTACGAGACCGTGCGCCCGATGCACCTGATGTTCGTGGAGCCGTCGAAGCGCTGGGCCGACGTCATCCTCCCCGAGGGCGGGGAGAACGAGGTCGCCCTCGACCTGATCATCGGCAAGGTGCGAAGCGTGTTGGGCGCGAGCGTGTTGCCGCCGGCGCCGTGAACGAACGCCGCGCGCTTCTGCTGCTGCTCGTCGGACTCACGGCCGCCGCCGCTTGTGGGGACGACGGGAGCGCCGACGCCGCGATGGATGCGGCGATGGACGCGGCCGACGCGGACACCTCCGTCCCGCCGCCGGACCCCAGCTGTAACCCCCTCGCCGCCGACTGGGACTGCCTCCTGCCCTTCCCCTCCGACTTCTTCCTGACCGGCGGCCAGGTCACGCTGCCGGAGCCGGCGCAGCTGCACGCGAACGCCGGGCCGGTCGACGTCGCGGCGCTCCACGTCCACGACGGCTTTTCGCCGGGCTCGCCGCTGATGATCCGCTTCCCGGTGAACGTCGACGACGCGCCCCTCGTCTTTCACACGGACGACGTCACGGAGTCCCTCGGCGACGCGAGCCCCACCGTGCTCCTCGATGCCGACACCGGCGAGCGCGTGCTCCACTTCGCCGAGATCGATCCGACCGCGCCGGTCCAGAAGCGCCTTCTCTACATCCGGCCGATGGTGCCGCTCGCGTGGGGGCATCGGTACGTGGCCGCGATCCGCGGCCTCGACGACGTCGACGGCAATCCGCTTCCCGTGCCGGAGGGCTTCCGCCAGCTCCGCGACGGAGAGACGCCCGAGAGCGCGGCGCTCGAGGGCCTCGCGGCCCGCTACGAAGACGACGTGTTCGCCCCGTTGGTGGCAGCGGGCGTCGCGCGGGCGGAGCTGATCCTCGCCTGGGACTTCACGGTGCGCAGCGAGGACAACACCATCGGCGACATGGTCGGGGTGCGCAACGACCTCGTGAGCCGGATGGAAACGGATCCGCCCGCCGTCACCGTCACCGAGGTGACGGACGACTACAGCGACACCGCGTTCCGGCGCATCGAGGCGACGATCACCGTGCCGCTCTACGTCGACTCGATCGAGGTGGAGTCGACGCTGAACCGCGACGGCAGCGGCGCGGTGGTGGCGAATGGGACCGCCGAGGTGCCTTTCACCATCCTGATCCCGCGAAGCGTCGCCGCGCGCGATCCCATGACGGATCCGCCGGCGCGGGCGCTCATGTACGGGCACGGCTTCTTCGGATCGCGTGAGGAGGCGGTGCAGAACACCATCCACGAGGTCGCGGACGACCGCGGCTTCGTCCTCTTCTTCACCGACTGGTGGGGGATGACTCAGCCCGACGGACAGCAGCTCGGGATCTCCCTCGCCGGCGAGCCGACGCAGACGATGAAGTTCACGGACCGTGTGCATCAGGGCATGGCGAACTTCATGGCGGTCGCGCACGCGATCCGCACGACGCTCACGACGCTGCCCGAGCTGATCATCGGCGGCGAGCTCGTCTACGAGCCCGCCGAGGTCTACTACTGGGGCAACAGCCAGGGCCACATCCTCGGCGGCACCTTCGTCGCTCTGTCACCCGACATCGACCGCGCGGTGCTCGGCGTCGGCGGCGCGAACTTCAGTCTGATGATGTTTCGCGCGCGTCCCTTCTTCCCCTTCCTCGCCATCCTCGCGGCCGTCGCCAACGACGCCTTCGAACGCCAGAAGGTCCAGCTCCTCGCGCAGCTCGAGTTCGATCGCATCGACCCGCTGAGCTATTCGAGCCACCTGGTGACGGACCCCTATCCCGGCACGCCGGCCGGCCGGCGCGTGTTGATGCAGATTGGCGTCAACGACGCCCAGGTGACGAACCTCGCCGCGCACCTCCACGCGCGCGCCGTCGGCGCCGCCCACCTGACGCCCGCGCCGCGCCCCATCACCGGCCTCGAGGACGTCACCGCGCCCTACGACGGCCCGGCGACGATCGAGGAGTTCGACTTCGGCGTCGCGCCCACCGACGAGATGCTGATCCCGGAGGACAACGAAGTACACGAAGGCGTCCGGCGCCTCGCCGCGAGCCAGGAGCAGCTCGACCGCTTCCTGCGCCCCGACGGCATGGTCGAACAGACCTGCGACGGCCCCTGCGACCCAGAGTAATCGCCCTCCCGTTCCCGTTCCCGCTCCCGTTCCCACTCCCGTTCCCGTTCCCGTTCCCGTTCCCGTTCCCGTTCCCGTTCCCGTTCCCGTTCCCGCTCACGCTCCCGTTCACGTTCACGTTCCCGTTCCCGTTCCCGTTCCCGTTCCCACTCCCGTTCCCGTTCCCGTTCCCACGTTCTGCCCCCCTTCGCTGCGCTCGGGTCCGAAGAGTGGGAGTGGGAGTGGGAGTGGGAGTGGGAGTGGGAGTGGGAGTGGGAGTGGGAGTGGGAGTGGGAGTGGGAGTGGGAGTGGGAGTGGGAGTGGGAGTGGGAGTGGACCCATCGGTGTCGCTCCTCCCGCCCGCGTCAGGGGGCCCTTCGGGCGGGGCAAAGCCCCCTGACGCGGGCGGAAGGAGCGACACCTCATGAGCAAGCTGGTACACGACATCCTCCTCGAGGCCATCGAGGCCACGCGGCCCCTCGCCGAGGCCATCCAAGACGAAGACCGCGACCTCGCGTCGCAGCTGCGGCGGGCCGCCAGCTCGGCGGCGCTGAACGCCGCCGAGGGCGAGTGGGGGCGAAAAGGCCATCGGCCTGAACGCCTCTCCGTCGCGATGAACTCTGCGAGGGAGGCGAGGCAGGCGCTTCGCATCGCTGTGGCGTGGGGCTACCTCGGGGCGGCAGAGAGCACATCGGCCGAGGACCATTTCGATCACGCCGCCGCCACCCTCTGGCGGATGATCCATCGTTGATGTGAACGTGAGCCCGGAGGGCGAACCCCCTCCCTCCGGGCTCACCGTCGTTCACCGAAGCATCTTCGTGAGCATCGCGGCGATCGCTGCGCCGTGGCTTCGCACCTCCTCGACAGGAAGCCGATCCCCCGTCGCTTCCGCCAGCTCGAAACACGCCACGGTCTCGACGGCCGAGCCCCGCGCGATCTCGTAGTGCTTACGCTGCATCGCCCGCGAGCTCTGCGTGCATCCCTCGGCGATGTTGGCACCGACCGAGGTCGAAGCCCTCTTCACCTGCGACCGCAGCTCGGCGTCCTTCGGCAGGTTGGCGTACACGGCACGCACCAGGGCCACGGCCCGCTGCCAAACCCGAAGATTGTGATGAATCATCTGATCAGAGTGTTCTTGGTCATCGCTGAGACCCCTTTCCCCCAAAAGAGAGGGGTCTCAGCGATGACCAAGAAACACGCTCACCCGCTCACGTTCACGTTCACGTTCCGGCTCCCGCTCACGTTCCCGTTCACGCTCCCGTTCACGTTCACGTTCCCGTTCACGTTCCCGCCCACGTTCACGTTCACGTTCCCGCTCACGTTCCCGTTCCCACCAACGCGAAGCGCCCTAAATGAACTGCGTCATGCAGCCGAAGATCAAGTCGAGCCGTGCGGCCGCGTCGCTCTCGATCTGCGAGCAGGTGTTGGGGCAGATCAGGATCACGTCGTGCGCGTCGCTCTCGTAGTACCAACCGCCCGCGGTGCAGTCGGTGTCCGCGCCGGCCATGCCGCCGGCGTAAGGCAGCACCTGCTCCATGCCGGTGCCGCTGGTGAAGCGGACGTTCACCTGGAAGGGATCGAGCTCCATGCCGTCCGGCGCCGAAGGCACCTCGTAGCGGCAGGGGAGCGCCATCGGCACCGCGATCGCTGCCGTCAGCGTGTCGAAGAGCCCCGCCCACTCGTCTGCGGGCGTGCAGATGGAGAAGGTCAGCCCGCCGGTCAGATGCGCCAGCTCGTAATACTGGAGCCCTGGCGCCGCCGCGCCGTCTCCGAAGCCGCCGCCCGAGACCTGACACGCGCCTTCGGGATTGGTGAAGGAGGTGGTGCCCATCTCCGATGCGATGGCGTGGAAGATGAAGTTGCGCATCAGGTTGCGCTCCATCTGCATCTTGAAGTCTGCCGCGGTCACGTCGCTCTCGTCGTCGGTCACCGCCACGAAATGGGTTATCGCCGAGCGGCGCAGAAAGCTCGAGTAGGTCGGGTACTCGTCGAGGAGCGCGCGGAGCGGCTCGTTCGAGGAGACCGGACGATCGATGAGCATGTAGCGGGGGCTGCCGCCGAGGGGCGGCGGCACCGACACGTAGGAGCTCGTGGTGATCATCACCACGTGGTAGTCGAGGTCGAGGGCGCCGAGGGCGGTGGAGAACGCGTTCATGTTCTCCTGCACGCGCTCCGCTTCGTTCGACATGCTCCCCGAGCTGTCGACGACGTAGATGATGTCGATGGGCGCGTAGCCCTCCTCGACCATGGCGCTGCTCGCGGTGCAGCCCTCGAGGCTCGCGTCCGGGATCGGGCGGACGGTGCTGTCGGTGCGGGTGCTGCCATCGATGGCGATGCTCGAGTCGCCGTCGCCGCCTCGAGGCGTGCCCTTCGTGGCGCACCCCACACAAGCGACCGCCACCACCAAGAGCCCCCAAAAGCCAGAACGAGCCATACCGCCTCCCGCGCGGGAGGTTTAAGCGGCGAACGTCATGCTGTCAAAACGAGGCGAGCGCTCACTCACCGCCGCCCGAAAGCGCGTCGAGGCGATGGCGCGCGACCCCGTTCTGCGGCTCTTCGCGAAGGACGCGGTTGTAGGTGATCCGGGCGTTTTCCGTGTCGCCGGCCAATTCGTAGGCCTCCCCCAGCAGCAACCGATACGAAGTGCGACGCGAGCGCCGATGCACCGCCGCCTCCGCCATCTGCACCGCACGCGGCCCATCGCCACGCGCGATGTACACCCGCGCGAGGCCTGCGAGGACGTGATTGTCGCTCGAGTCCAGCTCGTAGGCGCGCTCGAGGAGAGGCGCCGCGGCGAGGACCTCGCCGTCTCGGATCATCGACTCCGCCTCGCGCACCAACGAGTCGACCGAGCGGTCCGGATCGATCTCGCCGATGGCCACCGCCTCCTCCTCGCCTTCCTCGCCTTCCTCGCTTTCCTCGCCTTCCTCTTCGGTGGCCGCCCCGCTGTCCGCCGCCGCATCGACGTTGGCGACGGCGCTCGCCGCGTCCGCGACCGACGCATCGCTCTCGGCGTCGGGCGTCTGCGCAGCCGCGTCCACGGCGGCCGCGGCATCCGGCGGCGTCACCACGTCGTTCGAGCTCGGCTCCGGGTGGTCGCCCATCGCCACCGCGCCGCCTCCCATGCCGAGCGCCGCCCGCACACCCGGCACGAAGAAGAACGCGGCCACGGCACCGCCCACCAGGAGCAGGAGCACGAAGACGATGGCGATCATCTTGCCCGCGCCGCCACCTTTCGTCGTGTTCGGCAGATGCTCGGTCGCCTCGAGCTCCGACATCGCGGGGAAACCGCCCGCTTCATCGGAGGGCGGATCGAGGATGGTCGGGTCTCCGCGCTCCGCGGCCTCTTCGTAGCCTGGGGGCGGCCGAACCGTCACCGCGTTCAGCTGCGTATCGTGATCGAAATGCGCGATGTTCGCTTCGGTCTCGTCCCCCTCGAGCATCGACGCGAGGCTCGGGTCGGAGGTCTGGATGGGCTCGTCGTCCGCCGACGGGTCCTCGGCAGCGACGAGCACCTGGTCCTTCGGCAGCTTGGGCGTGAGGCGGTCGTGGGGGGCATCGGGAACGGTGCCGAGGGGGGACAGGGGTGCGGGCACGACGGGTGGTTTCACCCCGCCGGGGGGTGTCACCGCGCCCATCCCCATGAGGGTGCGCGCCACCTCCCGATCGATCCCCGCGGCAGGCGTCGGGGCGCTGTTGCCATCCGGCACGGTGATCTTCTCGACGCCCTTCTTCTTGGGCTTGCGGCCGGGCGGTAGAGGGGCGGGCTTGGGTGGCTTGGGAACGTAGGCAGCCTTCGCGGCGGGGACGGGCGGCGCCGAAGGAGGGATCGACGGTTGGACGGGCGAGCCCTCGAGCCACGCCGCCGCCAGGCACTCGTCGACGGGTGTCATCACGTTCGCCGCCGACGGGTTCATCCTTCGCTCGATGCGCACGCGCCCCGAGCTCAACACGAGGAGCGTGGCCACGGCTGCGGCCCCCGCGAGCTCGGTGCCGTCGGGGAGCTTGCCCTCCGCACCGACCACGAGCCCCTGACTGAGGTCGAGCTCGATGGTGGCCTTCTGGCTGACGACGGTGACGTGCATCGTCTTCTTCGCCTTGACGAGCGCGCGCACCATCCGCCCGGGCCCGGTCGTCTCGAGACGGGTGTCGAACTGCTCTTCGCGCTCGGCGCGCGCGGTGAGCTCGAGGTCCTGACCGATCAGTGGCTCGATCTTCGCCGCCAAGAGCGGCAGGTCCGGCCCTCCGTCCTCGTGGGGCCAGAGCTCCGCCCAGCTGACGATGAGCATCGACGTCCAGCGGAGCCGCGGATCGCGCCGAAGCCCACGCACGAGTGCGAACGCAGGGCCGTCGAGATCCGCGCCGTCGATGATCAGGACCTCGGGCTCCAGCCCACGCGCCTTCTCGAGGCCGCGCGCGCTGACCTCGGTCACCGCGACCTTGGCCGCGTGACCGCGCAGCTCCTGAGCGAGCGCATCGGCGCGCCCGGGATCGCTGTCCATCACCAGGATGCGCGTGCCCGAGAGGATCGCCGGATCGGCTTTCGGCAGCTCGAGCAATCCGGAGGGCTCGAGGAGCTGCAGGCGACCTCCGCTCTCCTCGAGGAGCTCGTACTGAAGCGGCTCCGCTTCGGCGACGAGTGGGCGCAAACGCTGTACGAAGTCCTTCAGCGCATCGGCGACCGGTCGCCCGGCACCGAGGACGATGCGCACCGACTGATCTTCCTTGCCCGACTTGCCGACGCTGAGGATCCCGGAGCGCAGCTCCTTCTTCAGGAGATCGACGAACTCGTCCAGCGTCGCTTCACCCAGCTCACCCGTCGCTTCGCCCGCACGCTCGGGAAGCTCGCGCGCGAGCTCGGCGATGCGCTTGCCGATCGCGTCGGCGCTCGCCATTCGCGGCACCACCGCGACGGCGCCGTAACGAAACGCGCTCAGCTTGTCGTCGAGGGATGCGTCGTCGGTGAGGATGGCGACGGGGAGAACCGCGGTCGCCGGATTGAGGGCGAGCAGACGCAGCACGTCGCGTCCGCCGCCGAGCGCCGCGTCCCCCACCAGCAGCACCAGATCGGGAGCCGACGCGATGACAGCGGAGGGGATGTCGGCGAGGCCGCAGGACTCGACCTGGAGGCGATGGCGGGTCACCGCCGCACGGATGGCGTCGGACATGGGGTCCGACCCGACCATCATCAGGGTCGGGCGGCTGGGGAGGGCGGGGCGGCCCTTCTGAGGTTTCCCAGCGGTCACGGTCGTTTGCATGATTGCGCATCGGTGGGGCTCGAAGCCAGATCCGGGCGCCAAGACCGTTCATTGGAACTTTCCAGCGGTGTTGACTCTTTGGAGGGGGACGTGCTCAGATTCCAAGGCAGGAGCGGACAGGTGCTGGGGCCTAACCGCTCGTTTTCCGCGGCGATTTCATTGGAAGGGGTTGGGATGACCCGACGCATTCCCCTGGGACTGGTTCTCTCTCTTATCTTGCTCACCAGCGTGAGCGCCGAAGCGCAGGTCAAGCCGCGCATCGTCATTGCGTTCGACACGTCGGGATCGATGGCGCTGGACCTCAACGGCACGCCCACCTTCGGCGACGGCGTGACCGACAACTGCACCGGGTCGGGCACCAACCGGACCCCTACTGCGGCGACAACTGCACCGCAGGCATCGACACCGACTGCGACGGCGAGCCGAACGACTCGCGCATCTACGTCGCGAAGGAAGCGCTGCGAAACATGCTCCGCGCGTTCGGTGACGTGGACTGGGCGCTCGCGCGCTTCTCCCAGAACGAGGGCGTCGATCAGTCGTGCCTCGATGATCAAGGTGGTCCAACGGCATGGTACGAGTGCAACACCTGGCCGGCCCGTCTACCTCACCTCGTACGGCAACCCGCAGTGCAACACGGGCACGACATCCCCACGGGTCGTCGGCGCTGTCCCTTCAACTGGCCGGCCTACTTCGCCGCCGGCTGCCAGCCTGGCACCGGACGGCAAGCCCGGCTCTGCGCATGTGGTCGATGGGTGGCGGCGGCAGCCCCGACGTCTGCACGAACTACGAGGGCATCTGCGACGCGGCGGCGACGTCCTCGTCGGCTTCTCCGACATGGGCGCGTTCGCCGGGATGGACAACACCCTCGGCATCCACAGCTGGCTCGACGGTCACGAGACCAACTTCGTCACCAGCACGACCATCGGCAACTTCTGCGACTCGGCGGCACCGGCGACTGCGAGCTGCGACCCGAGGGCCGCACGCCCCTCGCTGGCCTCCTCGCCTCGGTCAGAGCTACATCGACGCCCGATCCGCTCGGCGGACCCGCGCGCGAACTGTCGGCCCTACTCGGTGATCCTCATCACCGACGGCGCGGAGACCTGCTGCGTTCGCTGGCAATCCGCCGGTCGCACGCCGCCGTCGCACCGCCGCGGCAAACCTGCGCATCGGTATCCGCACCTACGTGATCGGCCTGGCCATCACCAGCTCCTCGACCATCACCCAGCTCAACAACATCGCCACCGCGGGCGGCACCGACGCGGGCCCGGGGCGAACACCGCCTACTTCGCCAACGACCCGGTCACCCTCGCGACCGGCCTCTCCGAGATCGTCGCCGACTCGCTCCTCGTCGAGACCTGCAACGGCGTCGACGACGACTGCGACGGGCCGCATCGACGAGGGCGTGACCAACGCCTGCGGCACCTGCGGCGCGCGTGCCCGTGCCGAGACCTGCAACGGCGTCGACGACGACTGCGACGGCGTCGATCGACGAGGGCGTGGCCAACGCCTGCGGCACCTGCGGGCCGGTGCCGGCCGAGGTCTGCAACGGCATCGACGACGACTGCAACGGGGTCATCGACGACGGCGTCGGCTGTCGCGGCCTGCGTCGCCCGAGATCTGCGACAACATCGACAACGACTGCGACGGCGCGCACCGACGAGGGCGTGACCCGCGCGTGCGGCACCGACGTCGGGCGTTGCACGCACGGGCACCCAGATCTGCAGGCCGGCGCCTTCGGCCCCTGCAGCGGCACCGGGCCCCGCACCGAGACCTGCAACAACATCGACGACGACTGCGACGGCGTCATCGACGGCATCTCGCGGAGCTGCGGCAGCGACGTCGGCGCCTGCTCCTCGGGCACCCAGCTCTGCACCGCGGGCAGCTAGGGCACCTGCATCGGCGCGGTCGGCCCCATGGGCGAGATCTGCGACGGCGCGGACAACGACTGCGACGGCTCCACCGACGAGGGCAACCCCGGCGGCGGCGCGAGCTGCGGCTCCCGACCGGCATCTGCACCCGCGGCATGAGCGTCTGCTCGGGCGGCACGCTGGTCTGCATGGGCGGCACCCCGCCCGGCACCGAGACGTGCAACGGGATCGACGACGACTGCGACGGCTCACCGACGAGGGCCTGCCCTCGATGGGCGCCTGCGGCATGTCCACCGTCGGCGAGTGCATGGACGGCGCGATCACCTGCAGCGATGGGCAGCTACATGTGCGTCGGCGCCCGCGGCCCGAGCGCCGAGGTCTGCGACGGCGCCGACAACGACTGCGACGGCAGCGTCGACGAGGGCAACCCCGAGGGCGGCGTGGCCTGCGGCGACGACACCGGCGAGTGCACGGCGGGCACCACCGTCTGCATCCGGCGGCATGCTCACCTGCATGGGCGGCACCGGGCCGACCATGGAGATCTGCGACGGCCTCGACAACGACTGCGACGGCGTGATCGACGACGGCCTCGGCGTCGGCGCGCCCTGCGGCACGCGACGTCGGCGAGTGCTGCCCGGCGTGAACATCTGCGAGATGCGGCGGGCTGGTCTGCGACCGGCGAGATCGGACCGCAGATGGAGATCTGCAACCTCCTCGACGACGACTGCGACGGCGCCATCGACGAGGCTCAGCCTCGGCGACAGCCTGCGGCACGGACGAGGGCCTGTGCATGGCCGGGCATGGAGCAGTGCATCGGCGGCGCGCCTGGTCTGCGATGGGCGCGGTCGATCCGACGACGCGAGACCTGCGACTGCAGCGACAACGACTGCGACGGCGCCATCGACGAGCGCCGCCGGCGGCACGCTCTGCCCGGCGGGACCGCCTGCGTGGACTGCCAGTGCGCGCTGCCCTGCGCGATCGAGCGAGTTCGGCTTCAGCTGCCCGACCGGCACGCACGCCGCAGGAGCAGAGCGACGGCGACGTGCTTCTGCGTGGCGCCGCGCTGCGACGACACGGAGTGCGCGACGCGAGACCGTCGACCAGCGACGGCCGCGACGCTCTGCGCGCCGGACAGCGACCGACGTCACCAACTGCGTCTGCAAGAACAACGACTGCACCTTCGCCTGTGAGGGCGTGGTCTGCGCGGCGGCTACGGTCTGCAACCCGCGCGATCCGCTCGGCCGCTGCGTGGAGGACAACTGCCGCGGGCTCGGCTGCCCGAGCGGTCAGGTCTGCGACCGGTCACCGGCGAGTGCGAGACCGATCCCTGCGCCGACGTGACCTGCGGCGCCGACCAGGCCTGCCGCGACGGCGTCTGCGAGGACGAGCTGCGCGGACGTCGACCTGCGCGACGGGCGAGGTCTGCGAGGCGGGCACGTGCGTGGACGACCCTGCGCCGGCGTGAGCTGCGGCGCGACCAGGTCTGCGACCCGACGACCGGCGACCTGCATCGACGACCCGTGCCGCGGCGTGAGCTGCCCGCGCGGGCACGGTCTGCGACTCGGACGACCGGCAACTGCATCGACGACCCGTGCAACCGCTCCACTGCCCGACGGCCAGGTCTGCGAGGACGGCGAGTGCGTGCTGATCGAGCATGCCGAGCCTGGACGGCGGCACCGACGCCGGCGGCGCGGACGCCGGCGTCGACACCGGCGACGGCCGGTCGACGAGCACCACCGCGTGCTCGCCACCGGCGGCGGCGGCTGCACCTGCAGCGCGGTCGGCGCCGAGACGGCGCGGCGACAGCTCGGGCTCGCGCACCGGGCGTGGCCCTGCTCTTCGGCCTCCTGGGCCTCGGGGCGTGGCGCCGTCGCCGCAGGGCGCCGCTCGAGTGGAGCGCCGCGGCAAAAAAGCCGCGGCGGTGACGCTGCTCGCGGTGCTCGACCCTCTGTCCTCGGCGGCTGCGACGTCGACCCCTACTGTCTCGACTGCGTGGACGCCGGAGGCAGACGGCGATGCACGGTCGACGACGGCGGTGCGGGACAGCGGCGTGCGCGACGCCGGCCCGCGGGACGCCGCCGCGGACACGGCCGCTGGACACCGGCCCCGACGGCTGCGTCCCCGGCGCGTGGAGCTCTGCAACGAGCTTCGACGACGACTGCGACGGCATGGTCGACGAGGGCATCGACACCGACACCGACGTCGACGAACTGCGGCGGCTGCGGCAACGCCTGCGCGCCGGCCGACGCCTTCCCGACCTGCACCGCGGGCGTCTGCGGCCTCGGCTCCTGCGACGTCGGCTTCTACGACCTGAACGGTGACGACAGCGACGGATGCGAGTACCGCTGCTCGACGCTGGACCCGGCGGCCGACGACTCGGCCTGCGACCTGCGCGACAACGACTGCGACGGGATGGTCGACGAGGACGTCGACCTTCGACACCGACCCGATGAACTGCGGCACCTGCGGCACCATCTGCCGCTTCGCCCACGCCTCGGGCGCCTGCGACGCCGGCGCCTGCGTGCTCGGCGACTGCGACCCCGGCTTCTACGACATCGACGGCGCGATGGGGAACGGCTGCGAGTACGCCTGCACCCCGTCGACGCCGGGCACCGAGACCTGCAACGCTGTCGACGACGACTGCGACGGCATGGTCGACGAAGGCGACCCGGGCGGCGGCGGCTCCTGCGGCACCAACGTCGGCGAGTGCACGGTGGGCACGGAAGCCTGCGTGGGCGGCGCGATCGTCTGCAGCGGCGCGGTCGAGCCCACCACCGAGCTGTGCAACGGCCTCGACGACGACTGCGACGGCACCGTCGACCAGGGCAACCCCGAAGGCGGGCGCGCTCTGCGGCAGCGGCGTCGGCGCGTGCGTGCGCGGTCGCGAGCAGTGCAGCGGCGGCACCCTGGTCTGCATGGGAGGCATCGGGCCCACGATGGAGCTCTGCAACGGTCAGGACGACGACTGCGACGGCACCATCGACGACGGCAACCCCGAAGGTGGCGGCAGCTGCGGCACCTCGGCGGGCGTCTGCATGTCGGGCACCTACATGTGCACCGGCGGCTCGATCCAGTGTGTGGGGTCCACCGGGCCGTCCCTCGACGTCTGCAACAGCATGGACAACGACTGCGACATGATGGTCGACGAGGACTACGACCTCATGACGGACGTTCGCAACTGCGGCTCCTGCGGCAACGCGTGCAGCCTCATGAACGCCACCGCGGGTTGCAGCGGCGGCAGCTGCGTGGTGCTGTCCTGCGACTCCGGCTTCGTCGACCTCGATGGCAGCCCGGGCAACGGCTGCGAGTACACCTGCAGCATCACCGGCTCGGAGGTCTGTAACGGCGCCGACGACGACTGCAACGGCATGGTGGACGACGGCATCACGGCGCCGGCGTTCTACTGCAATGCCAACGGCGAGTGTGCGGGGACGACCGCCACGTGCGGCGGCTCGATGGGCTGGCAGTGCAACTACACCGACCCCGACTACGAGTCGACGGAGGTCAGCTGCGACGGCCTCGACAACGACTGCGACGGCATGATCGACGAGCCCTTCCCGACCAAGGGCGATCCCTGCTCGAACGGTATCGGCCTCTGCCGCCGCACGGGCATGATCGTCTGCAACGGGGCCGGCACCGGCGTCACGTGCAACGCGCCCGCCGCCGGCACTGGCATGGCAGACGAGCTCTGCAACAACATCGACGACGACTGCGACGGGACCACCGACGAGGACATCCCGGTCGCGAACATCCCAACCGTGGACATCGGCGGCGTCCTGGTGATGCAATACGAGGCGAGCCGTCCGGACGCCACCGACACCAGCGGCGGCAACGTCACGACGCAGGCCTGCTCGAACCCCGACGTCGTTCCCTGGACCGACGTGACCTGGACCGAGGCTCGGAACGCCTGCCTGGCCCTCAACACCGGCACCATCACCGGCTGGCGTCTCTGCGACGAGGCCGATTGGCAGTCGGCCTGTGAAGGGCCGGGCGGACCGTTCTGCGACTGGAGCTACGCCTCCGCGTGCACCGCCTCGGCGCCGACGATCTGCAACGGACAGGAGTACAACCCCGACCAGATCTACCCGACGGCCTCGACGACCTTCGGGAGCTGCTACACGGACTGGGCCAGCGCAGGTCCCATCTACGACCTGAGCGGCAACGTGAAGGAGTGGACCAACACCTCGGTCTCGAGCGGCGTCCACGTGATCCGCGGCGGCTCGTACAACAACATCGAGCCGGGCCGGACCTGCACCTTCGACTTCACGGTCGGCGACAACGCGTTCCGGTTCCCGAACACCGGGTTCCGCTGCTGTAAGTACTGACCGGCGCCCGGCGCCACATCCTCGGAGGGCCGGCTCGCGCCGGCCCTTCGCAATTGGGGCTCAGCGTTTCGGGGGGCCGCGGCGAGGCGCTGGACAGCAGTCCGCGGCGCAGACGTCGGGCGCCATCGGCAGCCCGCCGACCTTCTTCCGCTCCGCGCCGATGCGGCGCTCCGCGATGAGGTCGCAGATGGCGGTGATGAAGGTGGGGTGCGTGCCCACGGTGCCAGCGCGGACCATCTCGAGTCCCAGCGCCTCGGCGACCTCGCGGGCTTCGTGATCGAGGTCGTAGACGACCTCCATGTGGTCCGAGATGAAGCCGACGGGCGAGACGACGACCGCGGTGGTGCCGCCCTCCGAGAGGGCGCGGAGGTGGTCGCAGATGTCGGGCTCGAGCCAGGGGACCTGGGGCGGGCCGCTGCGGCTCTGCCACACCAGGTCCCATTCGCCGCGGCCGACGCCCGCTGCCACGAGGCGCGCGGTCTCCTCGAGCTGGGCGACGTAGGGGGACGTCTCGGCCATGGAGAGGGGCACGGAGTGTGCGGTGAAGACCAGGCGCGCCTCGTCGCGTGCGGCCTCGGGGAGCTCGGCGATGGCAGCCTTCACGCGGTCGACGTTGGCATCGACGAAGCCGGGGTGGTTGAAGAAGCGCCGGACGAGGTGCACCTCGGGGGCGCCCTCGCCCACCTCGGCGCGCGCCTTCGCGATGTCCTCCTGGTACTGGCGGCAGCCCGAGTACGACCCGTAGGCGCTGGTCACGAAGCAGAGCGCCCGCTGGATGCCGGCGTTCTTCATCATGGAGAGGGTGTCGGCGAGATAGGGCGTCCAGTTGCGATTGCCCCAGTAGATGGGCAGCCCCTCGTCGCGCTTCGCCAGCTCCTCGTCGATCGCCGTCAGCAGCGCCCGATTCTGATCGTTGATCGGGCTCTTGCCGCCGAACGCCAGATAGTGCTTCGCCACCTCTTCGAGCCGCTCCCGCGGCACGTTCCGCCCCCGCGTCACGTTCTCGAGAAAGGGCATCACGTCCTCGGGCCCCTCGGGCCCACCGAACGAAAGCAACAAGAGCGCATCATAACCGTCCGCCATCGCAGCCCAATCGATAGCGCCGACCGCCCCCCACCACAACGGGGACGGTCTACACTTTTCAACTTTCGCTCCCAGCACCCGCCACAACGGGGACGGTCTACACTTTTCAACTTTCGCTCCCAGCACTCGCCACAACGGCTGAAAAAAGTTGAAAAGTGTAGACCGTCCCCGTTCAGGCTGGAAAAGTTGAAAAGTGTAGACCGTCCCCGTTCAGGCGGTGCGGACTTGGTTGCGGCCGCCGTGTTTGGCGGCGTAGAGGGCGCGGTCGCTGGCCTCGAAGAGGCCGCGCTCGTCCATGGCGTCGTGGGGGAAGGTGGCGACGCCGATGGAGGCGGTGACCTTGAGGCGGCCGAGCTCGGTCTGGAAGACGGTGGCTTCGAGCTCTTCGCGGACGCGCTCGGCGAGGAGCGTGGCGCCCTCGGTGTCGGTCTCCTCGCAGAGAATGCAGAACTCCTCACCGCCGAAGCGCGCCACCACGTCGGTCTCGCGCTTCATCCGCCGCAGGATCTCGCCGAGCTCCTTGATCACCACGTCGCCCGTCGCGTGCCCGTAGGTATCGTTGACGCTCTTGAAATGGTCGATGTCCGTCACCAACAGTGAGAGCTTGCGGTCGAAGCGCTCCGCGCTCCGGATCTTCGACTCGAGCTCGTCCAGGAACGCCCGCTTGTTCAGACAGCCGGTGAGCCCATCGGTCGTCGCCATCTCCTCGAGCCGCCGCACGGCCGCCGCGTTGCTCAGCGCCACCGCCACGTGATTTGCCAGCACCGAGAGCGTCGGCCGCACCGCGCTCCCGAACGCATCGCGACGATGCGCCGCGAAGGAGATCGTCCCGATCGCGTTCTCCCGCACCACCAGCGGCATGATCAAGAGCGACGCCATACCCTTCAGGTTCTTCCGCTTCGTGAAGACCACCTGCTGGCGCGGGTCGAACTCGCCCTTGTACGGCAGGTAATGCTTGTTCTTCACCGCCATCGCGGTCAACGACGTGTTGTCCCGGAAGGTCAGCTTCGTGAAGGTCTCCGCTCCCTCGCCGACCGCGCGCCGCACCGAATGCCGCTTCGACTCCGCATCGAAGAGCGTCACCGCAGCGAAGTCGTACATCGCGATCTCCGCGGCCGCCGCGAGCCCCGCGTCGATCACCTCGTCCTCGGTCAGCGCCGCGCCCAGCTTCTGCGACGCGCCGTAGAGCACCGTCTGCTCGCGCTTGCTGCGCTCGAGCTGCACGAAGACCCGCTCGTTCTCCACCGTGCGGAGGATCTGCTTCACAGTCGCCTCGAGCACCTGCTCGTCCCGCCCCGTGAAGGGCCGCTCGTCCCGCCGATCACACGCTAGGACGCCGCGCAGCTTCCCCTCGTCCACCACCGGCACGCCCACGAAACCGCGCACCTCCGCCGGCCCGCGGTAGTAACAGAGCCCCTTGTAGCCGAGCCGCAGGTTCTCGAGGTTCATCGTCACGCCGCGGCTCGCCACCGCGCCCACCGCACCGCCGCCCACCTTGAAGGGCCCCTCGGCGATGTCGTCCGAGTCCGTCGCCAGCTCGACGATGCTGAGCCGCTCCCCGCTCTCGTCGACGAAGAAGAGGATGCAGGTGTGCAGCTCCATCGTCTTCTTCAGCATGTCGAGCTGGTGAAAGAGCTGCGCGTGGACCTGCTCCATGCTCGAACGGAGCAGACGCTCCTCGTCGGCGGCGCCCGACGACGTCGGCGCGCTCACCAGCCGGAAGATCCGCGCATCGTCGCGCACCTTCTCGCGCTCTTGATCCAGCTCCCGCTTCGAACGCTCGCGCACCCGCGCGATCTCGACGCGCGTGAAGACCAGATTGAGGAGCCCGAAGAAGACGATGAACGCCGCATGCACCGCGAACGGCTCCACGTCACGCCGCTCTTCGGTGATGAACCACAGCCCCGCCTCGAAGAAGACGGCGACCAGCACCAGGATCGTCCCGACCGGCCGCTCGCCGAAGGACGCGACGAAGGCGACCAGAATGTAGACCAGCGGATAGAGGTTGCTGGTGAGCCCACCACCGACCTGCACCACGGCGTGCGCCGCGACAAGCAGGAGCAGCCCCAGCTCGAGATCGAGAGAGGCGCGCACCCGCCCCGCCTCTTCCTGCTTGAAGCGCGACGTGGCCCGCGTGGCGAAGACGGCGATCCACGCCGCCGTCACCACGCCGTGCTCGAGGCCGAGCGACTCGTAGCTCACCCGGAAGACGCCGAGGAAGTCGAGCACCGCGAAGGCGAAGGCCGCCAGGTAGCCGAAGCTCGCCCGCGCCGTGCGGCGGAAGGTGAGTGCGGCGTGGACCAGGGAAGACACGTGAGACCCCATCTGGTGGTATCCCCACCCGATCCAATCGCCAAAAAAAGGGCAGCCCGGCGTGCCCCCCTAGGCGCGCTCTTCCGCTCGCGACACCAATCCCCGGTAGCGCCGCACCACGACCACCGTCACCCCCAGCCACAAAGCGCAGAGCCCGAGCACCCCCGTCATCACCAGCTCCCCCGCGAAGCCGGCGCTCACCAGAAGCCCCAGGAGCACCGCCGCCCCGCCTTTGGCCACCCGGTAGGTCAGCATGTCGATCATCGACTTGCCCCGCGTCTTCTCGTCGTAACTCAGCGGGATGTAGAGCATCTCCTTGGCCGCGCGGAAGATGCTGTAGTCGAAGGCCTTGCTGGCAACCCGCGCGACCTGCACCACGAGCACGCCGGGCAAGGTGATCGCCGCCGCCACCGTCAGCGACACGATCAGCGGGATCCCCACCAGCGTCACCGCGACGCCGAGCGCCTTCAGGATGAAGGCCGAGCCCAGCTGCAGGACCAGCGCCGCGCCGTCGATCACGAAGTAGACCGAGCCGAACATCGCCGAGCGCTGGTCCTCGTCTGGATAGGCCGCCTCCATCACCTGGTTGAAGTGCAGATCGATCAGCGTGATCGACACCTGCACCAGCAGGATCAGCAGCAGCAGCCAGACCAGATAGCGCGAGCTCGCGAGCACCCGGATCCCGCCCACGTAATCGCGCGCTTTGTCGGGCGGCCGCGGGCCCGCATCGGGCCGCGCGCGGTCGAAGAGCAGCGTCCCCACCGTCAGGATCACGAGCGGCGCGAGCGCCAGAGCCATCGCGATCGAGGCACCCGAGTGCTCCGCTACCGTGGCCGAGAGCGAGTGTCCGGCCATGCCGCCGATGGAGCCGCAGGCGCAGAAGATCCCGTAGGCCTTACGCGCCGAGCTCGTGCGGAAGTGCGCGTTGGCGATGCTCCACAGGATCTCCAGGAGCACCACCACGTGGACGTCCTTCCACACGTAGATCGCCCACCAGACCCCGGGCGCGCCCCGGAGCGCGAGCAGCACCCCGTAGATCAGCGTGGTGATCCCGCCGGCGAGCCCCAGGGTTCGCACCAGGCTCTTGCCCGCCGAGACGCGGTTGTAGGCAAAGACCGCGACCGTCGTCGCGACCGCCACCAGCGCCCACGCCCATGGCAGCCCTTCCGAGCCGTGCTCCGCCAGGAAGAGCGAGTCGATGGGAGCGCGGCAGAGCGCGTAGGCGAAGAGGACCAGGAATGCGAGACCGCAGATGCCGGCGAGGGCGCGCATCAGTAACCTCGCAGGCGGACGTCAGCGCTTGACCGACTTCGCGGCGTCGGGGGGCTTGGGAACGGTGCCGGTCTTCTCGGTGGTGGCAACCCGCGGATGGGTCGCGGTCGTCTTCGGGCCCCAACCCTTTCCGTTCTTCGGAGCCGGCTTGTTGTCGTCCATCGGCGCCGGCGCGAAGCGCTCGGGGCGCGTGTCCTCGGCGACACCCGTCGCGAAGACGAGCTCTCGCAAGAACTTGCGGCGCGCGCGGGTCCGGCCGCGCGGGCTCTTGGTCCGCTCCGAGTAGGCCAGCTTCGCGCCCGCCATGCTGCCGTGGCCGCCAGCGCCGCCGTTGGGGTAGCGCTTGATGACCTCGCGAACGAGCTTGCCCGCCGAATACCGGCGGTCGCCGACCCGGAGCGACGCGTAGATCTGCTGCTCGTACTCGCCGACCACGATGGCCCAGCGGATCCCCTCGGCGCTCACCAGCTTGTCCGCGACCTCCGGGACCAGGTCGGGCACGTAGACGCGGCCGAGGTCGCAGGCGGCGACGTCCCCATAGACCTGGGCGCGCTCGATCGCCTTGCCCAGCACCGTGAAGTAGGCGCGGGGCAGCGGCGGATGCTCGATGGCCGAGACCACCGGCATGTCGGTCATCGGAACCAGATGGCTGTACGCCCAGACGTCGTCCTCCGAGACCTCCCGTCCGAGGTCGCGCGTGTCGCTCTTGATCCCGTAGAAGAGCGCCGTGGCGAGCTCGCGGTCTGGCTGGACCCCGGCCTCGAAGAGGTAGCGCGTCAGCAGGGTCGAGGTCGCCCCATAATGACCGCCCACGTCAGCGAAGGTCGCGTCCTTGGAGTTGGGCCGCTCCGGGTGATGATCGATGCAGATCATCTTCTTGCCCTCGACCTTGTCCGCCGTCAGGGCGTGGTTGGTGACCTCGGGCTGAGTGTCGAGGAGCCCGACGACGTCGAACTCGTTCAGGTCCAGGCGGTGAATGGGAACGAGCGGCAGCTTGAGCAGCTTGACCATCGTTCGGTTCTCGGCGCGTCCCAGCACCCCCCCGAAGGCGAGGGTGAAGGGCGTGCTCCGCTTGGCCTCGAGGAGGCGACCGAGGGCGAAGGCCGAAGCGATGGAGTCGGGGTCGGGGTTGTCGTGGGTGCAGACGAGCACCCGCTCTCCCTGCTCCACCACGTCGAGCAGGATCTTCACCCGCTCGCTGATGGTCAGGTCTTGGTCCAGGATGGGCACGAGCTACCGGAGGGTGCTGGCTATTCGAGGGGGCCGTGAGGGAGGCGAGCGTGTGATCATTCGGGAAACTGGAACACTAGCTCGCCCTCGCGAACCATGCCCATATCATCACGCGCAATCCGTTCGATTGCCAGGGGGTCTTTCCGGAGGGCCTCGACTTCCCTCGAAAGATCACGGACTTCCCGCTCGATCCGCTCGTTCTCGCTCTCCACCTGGGACAGCTCCCGGGCCAGCACCTGGTAGCGGGGCAGCCCGTGGTCGTCGAGGAGGTGCAGCGGCACCGCCACGATGGCGAGCACCAGCACCGCGAAAGGAAGCAGCCAGGCGAGTGTGCTGGAAAAGCGGTCCACGACCTCCCGAGCCTCACCCTGGGGGGGCGAGGTCGGCAAGAAAGTGGGGTGAAGGTGGGGACGCAGTCCTGGCTCACGACACCTGCGCTGCGCACGCACCGGCGCGTGGGCTTCGCCCACACTCCGGCCGCGCTTCGCTACGGTGGCGTGAGCCTTGTGTGGGGCCTTCGGCCTACTGGACGCAGTCCTGGCTCACGACACCTGCGCTGCGCACGCCCGGCGCGTGGGCTTCGCCCACACTCCGGCCGCGCTTCGCTACGGTGGCGTGAGCCTTGTCTGGGGCCTTCGGCCGGCCGGACGCAGTCCTGGCTCACCCCACCTGCGCTGCGCTGCACCTCCAGGCGCTACGCGCCCTGCGCTGCCGCTTCGCTACGGTGGCGTGAGCCTTGTCTGGGGCCTTCGGCCGGCCGGACGCAGTCCTGGCTCACCCCACCTGCGCTGCGCTGCACCTCCAGGCGCTACGCGCCCTGCGCTGCCGCTCCGCTACGGTGGCGTGAGCCTTGTGTGGGGCCTTCGGCCGGCCGGACGCAGTCCTGGCTCACCCCACCTGCGCTGCGCTGCACCTCCAGGCGCTACGCGCCCTGCGCTGCCGCTCCGCTACGGTGGCGTGAGCCTTGTGTGGGGCCTTCGGCCGGCCGGACGCAGTCCTGGCTCACCCCACCTGCGCTGCGCACGCCCGGCGCGTGGGCTTCGCCCACACTCCGGCCGCGCTCCGCTACGGTGGCGTGAGCCTTGTGTGGGGCCTTCGGCCTGCCGGACGAAAAGGCCCTACCCGTGAAACGCGTCGAAGAGCTCTCGCCCTTCGTACTCGTTCACGAGCGCCTGGAGCTTGTCCCTGACCGAGGTCAGGTCCTCCAGCTTCGCTTGCACCTCCACCAGCTTGCCGCGGATCTGATCCTTGGCTTGCGGGGTGCTCTTGTCCGCGTTCTTACGGAGCGCCAGGAGGTCTTCGATCTCGTCCAGGGAGAAGCCCATCCACTGGGCTCGCTTGACGAAGCGAAGCGTCTCGAGCGAGTCGTCCCCGTAAGTCCGCCAACCGTTCTCGGGTTTGGGGGGCTGTTCGAGGATCCCTCGACGCTCGTAGTAGCGAATGGTCTCGACGTGTACGCCCGCCTCTTCAGCGAGCTTTCCGATGGTCCGGCCTTTTTTCATCTCTAGTCCGTTCCCCCCAACCGTGCCGAAGTCAGTTTCCTAGGGTAACCGATCGGTCATGACAAGCACCCGTACGATACTACATGTCGAGATTTCGGCTCGCCTTGACTTCGAGTTCCCCGATTCGTAGCGTTATTCCGGCACTTTGGACGCTCTGACGGATTTGAGCTTTCGTGCTCGGAAGATCCTCTACGCGGTCATCACCGAGTACATCTCGACCGGCGAACCCGTCGGATCACGTCGGCTCTCGCGTCGCTATGGGCTGAACCTCTCGCCGGCCTCGATCCGAAACGTGCTCTCGGACCTCGAGGACATGGGCTTTCTCTCCCAGCCGCATACCTCCGCGGGACGCGTGCCGACCGAGCGGGGCTTCCGCCTCTTCGTCGACGCGCTGGTGCAGATGCGAGAGGTGACCACAGAGGAACGCGCCGCGGTCATCCAGCGGATCGGACACCTCGCCGACCCCGAACGCACCCGCGAAGCCGGCAGCGTGCTCTCCATGCTCACCGGAGCGGTCTCGGTGGTGGCTCCGCCCCGACCCGCGGACGAGGTGCTGATGCAGCTGCGCTTCGTCCCGCTCACCGACAAGCAGGTCCTCGCGGTGCTGGTGACGCGAAGCGGCAAGGTGCAGAACCGTGTGATCCGGCTGACCGAATCCGTAGACCCCAAGGACCTCGAGCGCGTGCACAACTACCTCACGGAGCTCGTGGACGGACGCTCACTCGCCGAGGTCCGAAAGGCGCTCGCGGAGGAGATGGCGGTGGACCGGGCGGACTACGTTCAGATGACCGATCAGATCGTGGCCGCGACCCTCTCCGAATCGGAGCAGTCGGAGATGGTCATCAGCGGTCAGCAGCTGCTCTTCGACCGGCCGGAGTTCGAAAATCCCAACATGATCAGGGCTTTTCTGCGCACCTTCGAGGACAAGGAGCGTCTGCTCTCGCTGATCGACGAGACGCTCAAAGCAGGCGGGGTTCAGGTGCTGATCGGCGCCGAGACCCACCTGGACGAGATCGAAGACGTGAGCTTGATCGCGGCGGCCTACCGGCAGCCGGGCGGCAGCCGCGGTGCCGTTGGCGTCATCGGTCCGGCGCGCATGGATTACGCCAAGGTCGTTCCCATCGTGGAGTTCACGGCCCGCGCGATGGGAAGCCCCGTTACCGAATCGAAGGACGACGTGGAGGAGTCGGACTGAGAGCCGTGTCCGTCCATCATTTATCTTTCCAGGTCGTCTCGGGCTGTCTACGATTTCGCCCGAGGAGCTTCTGTTGACCGAACCTGACGACGCCCCCGAAGAAGAGACCGCCAACGCGGCGGAACAGGGCAACGAAGACCCGCCGGATCCGATGGCTGCGCTCGCCGCCGAGCGCGACAAGCTCAAGGATCAGCTGCTTCGCACCGCCGCGGATTTCGACAACTTCCGCAAGCGTAGCAAGCGTGATCTCGAGGACGCTGCCGCCCGATCCCGCGAGGAGATCCTCCGCGAAATCCTGCCGGTGATCGACAACCTGGAGCGCGCGGTCTCAGCGGCCGTAAACGCGACCGACGCCAAGTCGGTGGCAGACGGCGTGTCCATGGTCCTCAAGCAGTTCGAGGACATCGGGAACCGCGTGGGGATCGAGCGCGTGAAGTCGGTCGGAGAGCGCTTCGACCCGCAGATTCACGACGCGGTACAGCAGATGGAGTCGGCCGAGCACGAGGCGGGAACGATCATCGCCGAGGTGCTCCCGGGCTACTCACTGCGCGGGAGACTCGTGAGGCCGTCGATGGTGGTCGTCGCGCGACCGCCCTCACAGGCAAAGGCCAGCGCGCCGCCGCCGGCCGCCGACTCCGAGGAAGAGGACGCTTGAAGGGGGCGGCATGGCGAAGGTGATCGGGATCGATCTGGGGACGACGAACTCCTGCGTGGCGTTCGTCGACAACGGCGAGCCCGTCGTCATCCCCAACGCCGAGGGAAGCCGGACCACGCCCTCGGTCGTCGCGATCACCGAAGCCGGCGAGCGCCGCGTCGGCACCACCGCCAAGCGCCAGGCCGTCACCAACCCCGAGAACACCATCTTCGCCGTCAAGCGCATGATGGGCCGCACCTTCGACTCCGACGAGGTCGCGCGGCACGCCTCTTCGGTCCCCTATCGCGTCGTGCAGTCGATGAACGGCGACGCCTGGGTACAGATCCACGACAAGGAGTACTCGCCGCCAGAGATCTCGGCCCTGGTGCTCGAGAAGATGCGTGAGGTCGCCGAGAGCTACCTGGGCGAAGAGATCACCGAGGCGGTGATCACGGTCCCCGCGTATTTCGACGACGCCCAACGACAGGCGACGAAAGACGCGGGCAAGATCGCCGGCCTGGAGGTCAAGAGGATCATCAACGAGCCCACGGCCGCGGCCATCGCCTACGGCTTCGACAAGTCCGAAGGCCAGCGCATCGTGGTCTACGACCTCGGAGGTGGCACCTTCGATGTCTCGATCCTCGAGATCAGCAAGGGCGTCTTCAGCGTGAAGTCGACCTCGGGCGACACGCACCTCGGTGGTGAGGACTTCGACAACGCCCTGCTCGACAACCTCATCGCCAAGTTCAAGGAAGAGACGGGTATCGATCTCAGCCAGGATCGAACGGCGATCCAGCGGCTCAAGGAGCAGGCGGAGAAGGCGAAGCACGAGCTCTCGAGCTCTCTCGACACCGAGATCAACCTCCCTTTCATCGCCGCGGACGAGTCGGGCCCCAAGCACCTCGTCCGCACCATCAAGCGGAGCGAGTTCGAGATCCTGGTCTCCGACCTGATCGACCGCACCCTCAAGCCCTGCGCTCAGGCGCTCAACGACGCCGGCATGAAGAAGGACGAGATCGACGAGGTCATCCTGGTCGGCGGTCAGACGCGCATGCCGCTCGTGCAGAAGCGTGTGAGCGAGTACTTCGGCAAAGAGCCCAGCAAGGAAGTGAACCCGGACGAGGTCGTGGCGATGGGCGCGGCGCTCCAGGCCGCGGCGCTCACCGGCGAGGTCGAAGAGGTCCTCCTTCTCGACGTCACCCCGCTCTCTCTCGGCGTGGAGACCGGCGGCGGCGTGTTCTACAAGCTCATCGAGCGCAACACGACCATCCCCACCCGGCGAAGCGAGATCTTCACCACCAGCGTCGACAACCAGCCCTTCGTCCCCGTGCACGTCATGCAGGGCGAGCGCGAGATGGCCGCCGACAACAAGAGCCTCGCGAAGTTCGAGCTCGCGCCCATCCCGCCGGCGCCGCGCGGCGTGCCGCAGATCGAGGTCGCCTTCGACATCGACGCCAACGGCATCGTCGACGTGAGCGCGCGCGACCTCGGCACCGGACGTGAGCAGACGGTGCGCGTCGTCGCCTCGGGCGGTCTGAACCAGGCGCAGATCGACAAGATCGTCGAAGAGGCGGGGCAGTACCGCCGCAGCGACGAGAAGCGCAAAGAGCTCGCCGAGCTGAAGAACAGCGCGGAGGCGCTGCTCTACACCAGCGAAAAGGCGGTCGAGGAGTGCGCGGACCTCGTGTCGGCGGACGTGATCGAAGCCGTGCAAGCCGACATCGACAACCTCAAGCAGCTCCTCGAAGGCGCGGGTGACGCCATCGCCATCAAAGAGGCGTTGCAGTCGCTCGAGCTCTCGGCGTATCGCATCGCGGAGTCGATGTACGGCGGGGGTGAGGGGCTCGTCGAAGAAGAGCTGCCGCCCGAAGGCGACATCGACCTCGAGGCCGAGCCGGCTGACGCGCCAGCGACCGACGAGTGAAGTACCGCTCCTCGGGCGTGAGTAGTCCGCAGCTTCAGCGGGTGCAGCGGTTCTGCACGCGAGCGCGGTAGTAGGGGATCTCGTCCGACCAGTACTCGCCGTCGAAGGGCCAGATCATGTGCTCCTGGTCCGCGACGATCTGCACGTCGTCGTCGCGAGCGGCGCCCGGCGGCGGTGCGGTACGGCGCTGGGTCTGGATCTCGAGATTCACGGCGTCGATGTCGTTGATGCGCTCGCCGAGATCCTCGGCGAGGCGTTCGAGCCGCGCGGAGACGAGCTCGCCAGCGCGATCGAGGGAGAGCGCGCCGACGACGGCGAGCTCCTGTCCCAGCCAAGCGCCCAGGGCCGCCGTGCGCGGGTCGCCCGCGAGCTCGCCGGCGCGCCCCGCCTCGTCGCGCACGTGCGCCTCGAGGGCGACGCTCCGGATGAGCTCGCGGTCGCTGAGCTCCCGGCGCAAGAGGCGGGCGACGATGGGATGAAGCCCGGCGTCGCCGTTCTGGAGCCCGGCGTAGAGCGCGTACGCGCGGGAGGGATCGCGGCGGGCGGCGGCGATGCGCGAGAGCGCGCCGTGGATGCCGTCGTAGCGGTGGTGGAAGCGCTCGGTGAGCGATTCGGCGGCGTCGAGCTGGCAGTGGGAGAAGAGGATGACGGCGCGCACGACGTCGGCCTCGGGGTAGTAGGCGTCGGCGAAGTAGGGGGACTGAAGCGCGTGGATGCGTCCCAGGGCGCGGTCGTACTGCTCGGCGACGAAGAACGCCCAGGAGGCTTCGAAGAGCGCGTCGAGCCAGTACTCGCTCGACTCGGGGATACGCTCCCAGGCGTCGATGGCCGCGCCGAGGAGACGACCGTCGACCTGGATGTCGCCCTGGGCGTCGCGGGCGTTGGCGGCGGTGTAGTAGACGCGTCCGAGTGAGAGCCAGGCGAGGTTCTTCATGCGCTCGGGGTCGTCGATGTCTCCATCGCGCCCCGACTCGATGGCCTCGATGACCGAACGGAATGCGGCGACTGCGGGACGCGCACGGCGTTCGCGCACGTGGCTGACGGCGGTGAAGAAGCGCGCCGGGACCCAGTGCTCGCTGTCGCGATGGATGCGCCGGAACAGCGCGATGGCTTCGTCGAGGCGGCGCTGGTCGTAGCGGGCGCGGCCCATGAGGTAGAGGAGGTGGTCGTAGCGGTCTCGGCTCTGGTCGCTGTCGACACTAAAGAGCGCCGACGCCTGGTAGCGACCGACGGCCTCGATGAGGATGGGATCGTCGGGGATGCGCTCGGCCACCGCGGCGAGCCAGGGCAACGCCTCGTCGAAATAGGCGCCATCCGCTCCGTCGCGGGTGATCTCTTCGAGCACCACCGCCGCGCCGTGATCGAAGCCGAGATGGTGGAGGCTCTTCGCGAGGAAGAAGCGCGCCTTTTCGACGTTGCCGCGCGCGTCCGAGGAGCGCCCTTCGATGACCGGCCTCAGGGCGACGGCGGCGTCGAGATAGTCCTCCGCTGCGTAGGCGCGCAGGCCGGTCGCGAGCATCTCGGAGGGCGGCATGGACGGATTGTCCGGAGCCGCGGGCGCGGTCTCGGCCAGCTCGAAGGTCATGGTGGCGTCATCGGGCGTGGTCTGCGCGCCCCGCTGCTCCTGCGCGGCGCGGTGCTCTTGCGCGGCGCGGGGCTCTTGTGCGGCGCGCTCTGCGCGTGCGCCTCGCGGGCCTTCGGCCCTCCGGCCCCCGTCGCACCGTCCCGCAGGCTTCGCCTGCGCGGCGTCCCTCTCTTCAGCGGCCCTGCTCTTCGAGGCCGCTTCATTCGCCCCCCGCGGCGCCTCCAGCGTCGGGTCTGGGCCTTCGGCCCCTCCGGGCGTCTGCAACCGTGCCCCTCCCAGCGCCACCCCCAGCGCCAGCATCACGACCACCACCTTGCTCACCATCACCCCTCCCGTCGCACTCGCACCCGCGCCCGCTCCCCCACCGCCGGCGCCAGGCGCGCCGGCGCCCGCGGTCTTCGCCACCACGCTCGCCTCCACCGCATCCATCCACGCGGGCTCGGGCGTCGCGCCGCGGAGCAGCGCGACGAAGTCGGCGAGCTCCTCCGTCAGCTCCATCTCCTGTCCCTCGTTCACGGCGCACCTCCGCTGGCGCGAAGGCGCGCGAGAATGCGCGCGACGTCTCGTCGCGCGGCGTAGAGCCGCGAGTACGCGGTCTGGAGCGGCAGCTCGAGAACCTCCGCCACCTCGCTCATCGGCAGCTGCTCGACCTCGTAGAGCACGAAGATGGCGCGCTTGTCGTCATCGAGACGCTCGAGGATCTTCATCGCCGCCGACAGCGCCCGGCGTCGCTCCACGTGATCGTGCGGGCTCTTCGACTCGCCCTCGGGCTCGGGCACCACCGGCGTCGCATCCTCGCGCCGCCGCGCCGCCCGCCGCCGCGCGCTCATCGCGCGGCGCACGCAGATCGAATAGAGCCAGGTGCGGATCGACGCCTTGCCCTCGAACTCGTCGAGGCGTCGGTGCACCACCAGGAACACCTCCTGACAGGCGTCCGGCAGCTCTCGCTCTCGCACCCCGAGGCAGCGCAGGGCGCGGGCGACGTAGGCCCCATGCTCGCGAAAGACCCGCTCGACGCCCGGCTGCGATCGGGCCGCGTCCCCGACCTGAGCCGTCCCCTCGAGCTCGTCCCTCAGCGCCTCCACATCCGTTGGTTCCCGGACGTCTCGGATTTTCTGACCCGAAATTTCAGCGGAGCCCGCCACCGGGATCGTGAACCGGGGCGGCGCGCCTGCTTGGGCTGTTTCCCGGCCAAAGACGCGGTCAGAGGGCGCAGCTGACCAGGCGCGGCTCGTTGACCAGGGTCACCCCGAAGCGCGCCTCGACCGCCCCCCGCACCTCACGGGCCAGCGCCAAAAGCTCCTCCGTCGTCCCCCCGCCGAGATGCGTCAGCGCGAGGGCATGCTTCGTCGACACGCGCACAGCGCCGCGGCGATGGCCCTTCGCGATCCCCGCCCGCTCGATGAGCCAGCCGGCGGCGAGCTTGGTGCGCCCCTCTCCCGCGGGATAGCGCGGCACCTCCCCGGCGCGGGACACGATGCCCTCCGAGACGGCGAGGGCGACCACCCGCTCCGCCTCGGCGTCCGAGAGGATCGGATTGGTGAAGAAGGAGCCCGCCGAGCGCCGGTTCTCGTCCGCGGGGTCGAGCACCATCGACTTGCTCCTGCGCAGCGCGATCACCACCTCGCGCACCCGCGAAAGGCTCGGGCGCTTCTCGTCGCCGAGGCGACGCTCGAGCTCGGCGTAGCGGAGCGCCGGCGCGCCCCCATCCGTCAAGCCGAAGGTCACGGAGAGAACGACGTAGCGGCCCTGCACGTGCTTGAAGTGGCTGTCGCGATACGCGAAGGCGCAGTCCTTGGGGCCCATCTCGTAGGTCGCGTCCATGGTGCGGTCGTAGACCTCTACCCGGACGATGGTCTCGGAGACCTCCTGACCATAAGCGCCGACGTTCTGGATCGGCGTAGCGCCCGCGAAGCCCGGGATACCGCTCAAGCATTCGAGACCTGCGAGGTCCCGCGTGACCGTCGCCTCCACCAGAGGATCCCACGGCTCGCCGGCAGCCGCCGTCACCAGCGTTCGCCGCCGACCCCGCTCGAAGGTGAGCCCTCTGAGCTCGCCGAGAGAGATCACCAGCCCCGAAAAGCCCGCATCCCCGACCACCAGGTTGGACCCGCCGCCCAGGACCAGCACCTCGAGATCGCGGTCGGCCGCATGAGCGAGCGCCTCGCGCACCCCTTCCGCGTCCTTGGGGGACGTGAAGAAGCGGGCCGGCCCGCCGAGCTCGAAGGTCGTGAGCGGCGCGAGGGGCACGTGCTCTCGGATTTCGAGCGTCAAGTCGCAGAGACGGTAGCATGCGGGCGGTGCCGGTAGTCACGCCTCGCCTCGCTTTGTCCCTGCACGTGCTCGCCTCGGCGGCGGGGGCGTTGCTGGTGGTGGCGGGGTTCGTCTTGCCCAGCGCGAAGATGGTGGCGACCGGGGGGGCGCTCTTGGCGGCGGGAGGCGGCTTCGCCTTCGGGGCGAAGCGCACCCTCACCCCGAGCGGCTGGGCCCAGCGAGAGGAGCTCGACGCGATCGCAGACCCCGAAACGCGGGCAGCGGCCGAGAAGGCGATCGCCTGGATCGTGGGGAGCCTGCTGATCGTGGTGGGCGGGCTCCTTTTGGCGATGTCGCTGGCGCGGGCGCTCGGCTGAGGTCATAGGTCCGCGGTGCGAGATCTCGAAGGAAAGACCTTCGTCGTCACTGGCGCGAACACCGGGATCGGGCGCGCCACCGCCGAAGGCCTCGCGCTTCGCGGCGGCCACGTGGTCTTCGCCGGGCGATCCGCCGAGCGCACCGAGCCCGTGGTCGAGGCGCTGAAAGAACGCGACCCGGAAGTGAGCGCCACCTTCCTGAAGCTCGACCTCGCCTCCCTCGCGCGGGTCGCGGAGTCGGCGGCGGAGCTGCTCGAGCGCGAGCCGCGCCTCGACGTGCTGGTCCTCAACGCCGGGCTCGCCGGTCATCAGGGGCAGACCGAGGACGGCTTCGAGATCCAGTTCGGCGTCAATCACCTCGGCCACTACCTCTTCACCCGGCTGCTCCTCGCGCGCCTCGAAGAGAGCCGCCCGGCGCGCGTGGTGGTGGTGTCGAGCCGCAATCACACCTTCGCCAAAGGCATCGATTGGGACGCGCTCACCAAGCCGACCGCGACCACCGTGGGCCTGCACGAGTACGGCGTGTCCAAGCTCGCCAACGTCCTCTTCGCGAAGGAGCTGGCGCGGCGCACGGAGGGCAAGGGCATCACCACCTACTCGCTCAACCCTGGGCGTGTCGCGTCGGACGTGTGGCGTCGCATCCCGAAGCCCATCGCCTGGCTGATGAAGCGCACGATGCTCACCAACGAAGAGGGCGCCGCGACGAGCGTCTACTGCGCGACCGCGCCCGAGCTGGCGAACGAGAGCGGACACTACTACCAGCGGTCGAAGCGCGCGCCGAACAACCCCCTCGCCGACGACCCGGCGCTCGCGCGCGAGCTCTGGGAGCGAAGCGAAGAGTGGGTCCGCGACTACCTATGAGGCCGTGATGCGCTCGAGGCCGCCCATGTAGGGGCGGAGCGCCTCGGGCACGACCACGCTGCCGTCGGCCTGCTGGTACTGCTCGAGGACCGCGACCAGCGTGCGGCCGATGGCGAGGCCCGAGCCGTTGAGCGTGTTCAGGAGCTGGGGCTTGGCCTTGGGTTCCGGGCGGTAGCGGATCTTCGCGCGGCGCGCCTGGAAGTCGCCGAACCAGGAGCAGCTCGAGATCTCGCGGTAGGCGTTCTGCGCGGGGAGCCAGACCTCGATGTCGAAGGCCTTGTGGGCGGCGAAGCCCATGTCGCCTGCGCAGAGCTGGACCACGCGGTAATGGAGGCCGAGACGCTTCAGGACCTCCTCGGCGTGGGTGCGCAGCAGCGTGAGCTGCGCGTCGCCGTCTTCGGGCCGGCAGAAGCGCACCAGCTCGACCTTGTCGAACTGATGGTTGCGGATCATGCCGCGGGTGTCCTTGCCGTAGCCACCCGCCTCGGCGCGGAAGCACGCCGTGTACGCGGTGTAGGCGATGGGAAGATCCGCGGCGTCGAGGATCTCGTCCGCGTGGAGGTTCGTGACCTGCACCTCGGCGGTGGGCGCGAGATAGAGCGTGTGGCGCGGGCCCTCCTGGTGCTGCTCCCACCCTTCGCCGGCGGCGATCTTGAAGAGGTCCTCCTCGAACTTCGGGAGCTGGCTCGTTCCTCGGAGCGCGTCGTCCTTCACGAGGACCGGCGGCCAGACCTCGGTGTACCCGTGCTCGCCGCTGTGGAGATCGAGCATGAACGCCATCAGCGCGCGCTCGAGGCGCGCGCCCGCGCCCTTGAGCAGCGCGAAGCGCGCGCCGCTGATCTTGGCCGCGCGCTCGAAGTCGATGATGCCGAGGTCGGTGCCGACGTCGACGTGGTCCTTGGGCTCGAAGTCGAAGGTGGGCTTTTCACCGTGAACCAGGATCTCGACGTTCTCGGTCTCGTCGAGGCCGTCGGGCGTCTCGGCATGCGGCAGGTTGGGCAGGTTCATGAGGAGGCTCTCGAGCTCCCCTTCCACCGCCTTCTGCTCGTCCTCGAGCGCCTTGATGCGGTCGCCGACCTCGCGCATCTCCGCCCGCTTCTGGGCGAACTCTTCGGACTTCTTGTCCTCGATCTGCCCCATCGCCTTGCTGACCTCGTTGCGGGTCTGGCGCAGCGCCTCGGCTTCACCGATGAGATCGCGCCGGGTGCCGGAGGCCGTGGCGATGCGGTCGAGCGCCGATTCGTCCGTGAAGCCACGGCGGGCCAGGCCTTTCTTCACCTCGTCGAGGTTCTCGCTGACGTATCTGAGGTCGAGCATGGTGGCGGGGATCTACACCACGCGGTGCCCACCTGCCAGAAGCTCGGGCGGCATCTTTGGGTCTCACGGGGCGTCTCCCGTATGATCCTTTCGTGCGAGAGCCCCTCGTCCTCACCCGTTTCGGAATCCTCGGCGACGTGCATTGCGAGGACGAGCGGCTCGAGGTGGCCCTGCGGGTGCTCGAGGCCGAGGGTGTCGAGCGCGTCCTGTGCGTCGGCGACATCGTGGACGGCTACGGCGACGTCGAGCGAACCATCAACCTTCTGCGGGAACACGACGTGATCGCGGTGAGGGGCAATCACGAGCGCTGGTTCGTCGCGGGCGAGATGCGGAACCTCGACGACTCGACCGCTTCGCTCTCGGGCGACGCGTGGGCATGGGTCGAGGCCCTCCCCCGGACCCGCGAGCTTCAGACCAGCGCCGGCAAGCTCCTCCTCTGCCACGGAATCGGCGACGACGACATGGGGGTGCTTCGCCCGGACACGCGCGGTTACGGCCTGCAGGCAGCGCTGATGTCGCTGAACGGGCGCAGCGACCTCGCCTTCGTCGTCGGCGGACACACCCACATGCGGATGGTGCGCACCCTCGGGACCGGACTCGTCTTCATCAACCCCGGGACGCTGCACCGCAACTGGGAGGCGGGCTTCGGCCTCGTCGATCTCGACGAGCGTCGGGTGATGTTCTGGGACTTCGTCGGCAACGAGGCCCGCCACACCGAGAACGCCGACTTCTAACCGAGCTCGACGTCGAGCAGCCCCACCAGCGACTGGGCCATGTTCTTGCGCAGATCCTCGTGGAGATGAGGCGATGCGGCGATCGCGCGACGGCCTTCGAGCCCCTCAACGTCCCGATTCTTGAGGGTCAGCTCCCGGAGCTGCTCGAGGAGCGGCGACGACGCCACGATGCGAGCTCCCTCGACGCCGATGCGGTTGCCGTGGAGGAGCAAGCGCTCGAGAACGGGGAAGGGATGCCGGAGGAGGGCTTCCACCCCACGAGCAGTGATCTTGTTCGTTCCCAGATTCAAGCTCACGAGCGCGTCGAGGGACGTGCCCTCCCCGAGCGCCTCTGCGCCTTCGTCACCGATGTTGCATTTGAAGAGGCCCAGATCCGTCACGTGCGCGATGCAGCGACCGGTGGCGAGGGCGGCAGCGCCTTCGGCCTCGATGGGGTTGAGCCCGAGGTGGAGCGTCTCGAGGCTGACCAGGGTGCCGGACACCGCGAGGGCAGCGGCCCCACCGGGACCGATCCGGTTCGAGAAGAGGCTGAGCGCGCGAAGCGCCGACAAGCTCGAATGCGCGGCCAAGACCTCGGCGGACTTGGCGTTGAGGCGCATGTCCGTGAGCGAGAGCGTGTGCAGACGCGGGCCAACCCCAGCGAGGGCAGCTTCGAGCTCCACTGGCTTCAGTGCAAGCTTGGACAGGGCGAGGCTTTCGAGGCTCTCGTGGCTGGCCGCGACCACCAGCTCGTCGACATGGACGTCGCCTTCGACGATGCTCAGCGACCTCAGCTCCGGAAGGTCACCCTCGAGACAGGCCGCGACGAAGCCGTGGGTCGGAGAGGCGATCGAGAGCTCGCGCACCTCTGCGAGGGTCTTCGCGCTCGGGACGCCGTCTTCAGGCGTGAGCCGAAGCTCGCCCCGCGCGGCCCTCCTCGCCGCAATTCTCTCCCCCGCCCCGCCCCTCTTTTTCGTGGCTTTGCGGGCCTTCTTGGATGCCTTCTTCGCGGCCCTCTTCTTCGCCACCTTCTTCGTGGGCTTCATCGCGTCCGCATGATGCCCATCCTCCCGATTCGCGCGCAACCAGCCGCGGCCCGTCTCGATAAGGGCGCACTGTCGAATGGAGGAGACCCTCATGAATGCGCGCTTCGTCTCGAGTTTCGCCCTGATCTTCACCCTCTTTGGGCTCGCTGGCTGTTCCGACCCGCCCTGCCCGGCCGGCTCGACGGCCACCGCCTCCGGGCGCTGCGTGAACGACGCGGGCGAGGAGGTTCGCCGGATGGTCGGAGGCGATCCCGACGCGGGTATCGAGCCCGACACGGGCTTCGAGCCCGACGCCGGCTTCGAGCCTGACTCCGCCGCCGACGCCGCCGCGCCAGCGTGCGTCCCCACGGCAGAGACCGACCTGCCGGATCGCCTGCACCAGGACGCCGACTGCGATGGGCTCGACGGCACCTGGGAGGGGTCGATCTTCGTCTCCGCGCGTCTCGGCGACGATGCGCAGGACGGGATGACCCCCGAGGCGCCGGTGGCGACGATTGGGCGCGGCCTCGACATCGCCAGCACCCTCGGCCGGAGCGCCGTCATCGTCGATGGCGGCAGCTACCGCGAGCAGATCACCCTCGTCGATGCGGTGTCGATCTTCGGCGGCTACGACGCGGAGCTCGGTTGGGAGCGCACCGGCACCGCGACCGAGCTCTCCGGTCCCTCGCCGGTGGTCGAAGGCGCGGACCTCACGGGCCTGACCCTCGCGGAGCTGCAGATCACCGCAGACGACGCGTCCGCCGGACAGAGCAGCGTGGCCGTGCGCGTGCTCCGCTCGACGGGTCTTGTCTTCGCCGACCTCGACGTCACGTCGGGCGCAGGCGGCGCCGGCACCGACGGGACAGCGGCCACGCCGGGCGGCGACGGCAGCGATGGGTCGTGGGGTTGGGAGGGTGTGATCAGCGGGCCGAGCTGTGGCGAGATGACCTCGTCGACCCCTCCGCTCATCGGTTCGGGCGCAGCCCCGAGCGCGTCCTGCTCGACATGCGGCGCGGGCGGGGACGGCGGAGCGGCCGGGACCTTCAATGGCGCCACCAGTGCACACGTCGGAGAGCGCGGGGCGCTTGCAGACGCGCTCAGCGCGGGCGGAGCGCCGATCTGCCCGGCCTTCATCGGCGTCGCAGGTGGAAGTGCAGGAACCGGCACCAGCCGAAATGGCAGGGCCGGAAACGCCGGCTCGGCTGGCGTCGACGGAGACGCCGGCAGCGCCGGGGTGGCCGGTCGCTTTCGGGCGTCGGGCTTCGAGCCAGGCGACGGCAGCGATGGAACGGCTGGCGGGGCTGGTGACGGGGGAAGCGGCGGTGGCGGCGGCCTGGGTTGCTTCGCGACGTCCTGCTACGTCAGTGGCGGCGCGGGTGGGGGCGGCGGCAGCGGCGGCTGCGGTGGCGGCCCCGGCCGAGGCGGGCTCGGCGGTGGCGCGTCGGTCGCGCTCTGGCTCTGGGGAAGCGACGCGCGCCTCGAAGGGGTGAACGCCGCGGCCTCGAACGGGGGCGCGGGCGGTGACGGAAGCGCGGGCGGTCTCGGCGGCGAGGGCGGCCACGGCAACGGCGGCGGCTACGGCATCACGTTCGGCACCTGCACCACCGGTCGCGGCGGCGCAGGCGGCGATGGCGGCGCGGGCGGCGATGGCGGCGCGGGCGGCGGCGGCGCGGGCGGCCCGTCGGTCGCCGTCCTCCTCGGCGCTGGCGCGACGATCGACAGCGACACGACGACGGTGCTCGAGGCCGGCGACGGCGGCGACGGCGGCGCGGGCGGTGAGGCCGGCGCAGAGGGTGCCCCGGGCGTCGCCGAGGCCACCCTGACGCTCTGACCGCCTCAGGACGGCGGATCGTCGGTCGTGCCGGCAAGCGAGCGGGCGCGCGCTAGAAGTAGCGCGCGCTCGCGCGCGTTTCGAGTGAGGTCTGCGGCGCGCCCGAGCTCGACGCGGGCTTCCTCGGTGCGGCCGAGCTTGATCAAGAAGTCGGCGCGCACCGCAGGCAGCAGATGGTAGGTGCGGAGCGCAGGCTCGTCGGCGAGGGCGTCGACGAGCGTGAGCGCCTCGGCCGGACCGAAGGCCATCGCCACGGCCACCGCGCGGTTGAGCTCCACCACCGGCGAGCCCGTGAGCTCCACGAGCGCATCGTAGAGCGCGACGATCCGCTCCCAGTCGGTCTCGTCGGCGGTCTTCGCCACGGCGTGACAGGCCGCGATGCCGGCCTGGAGGGTGTATGGGCCGAGCGGCTGCGCCAGGGACTGCGCCCGCGCCAGCGCGGTCAGGCCGCGCCGGATGAGCAGCTGATCCCAACGGCTCCGGTCCTGCTCGAGGAGCAGGATGGGCTCGCCTTCGGCGTCCACCCGCGCACGCGCGCGCGACGCGATGATCTCCATCAGCGCGACCAGGCCATGTGCCTCCGGCTCGTCGGGCACGAGCTCCGCGAAGATGCGCCCGAGTCGCAGCGCGTCGTCGCAGAGCTCGGTGCGCATCCACTCGTCGCCACGCGTCGCCGCGTAGCCCTCGTTGAAGATCAGGTAGATCACCTCGAGAACCGAGGGCACGCGTTCCGACAGGTCCGCCCCGCGCGGGACCTCGAAGGGCACACGCGCCTCTTTGAGGGTGCGCTTGGCGCGCACGATGCGCTGCGCGATGGTAGGCGCGGGCACGAGGAACGCGCGGGCGATCTCCTCGGTGGTGAGCCCGCCTAGCAGCCTGAGCGTGAGCGCGACCCGCGCCTCGGTGGAGAGGATCGGATGGCAGGCGATGAGCACCAGGCGCAGCACGTCGTCCCCGACGTCCTCGTCGAGCGCGCCTTCCACATCGGGCA
The DNA here is from genome assembly GCA_963727445.1 of uncultured delta proteobacterium. GTDB lineage: Bacteria > Myxococcota_A > Polyangia > Polyangiales > B10-G4 > B10-G4. The sequence continues at coordinate 43,416 of CAVSGI010000025.1, read as the reverse complement.
CCACGCTCACCGCCTCGCTCGCGGCGTCTGCGAGCAGCTCGTGCTTCCGCTCGCGCATCCGATCACGCCGGTGGTGATCGAGCGCGCGGTTCTTGGCCACCGCCATGAGCCAGGCGCCGGGATTGTCGGGGATGCCGCTCTCGGGCCAGCGCTCGAGCGCCGCGAGCAGCGACTCCTGTGCGAGGTCTTCGGCCAATCCGACGTCTTTCACCAGACGCACGAGGCCACCGATCAGTCGAGCGGATTCGATCCGCCAGACCGCGTCGATGGCCTCGCGCGCGGCGCCGTCGCTGCTCACGGCTTCCGTCGTCGCTCCAGCTCTTCGCGAAGCGCTTCTTCCTTCGCACGCAGCTCGGGCGTGAGCTCGCCGCCGAAGTCATCCGGCTCGAAGATGGGACGAATCTCGAGCACGCTCTCCTCCCCGGGCATCGGGTCTGGACAGCGGCGCGCCCACTCGAGGGCCTCCTCCATCGACTTCACCTGCCAGATCCAGAAGCCCGCGATGAGCTCCTTGGTCTCGGCGAAGGGGCCGTCGACGATCGTCTTCTTGCCGCCGCTGAAGCGTACCCGCTTGCCGCGCTTGCTCGGGTGAAGGCCGTCGCCAGCGAGCATGACGCCCGCCTTGACCAGCTCCTCGTTGTACTTGCCCATCTTGGCGAGGAGGTCCTCGCTCGGCATGAGGCCTTTTTCGGAATCGTCGGTCGCCTTGACCATGACCATGACGCGCATCGTCTCGCTCCTTCCTCAGCCCTGATCGGGACCGATCCCGGGATCGAACATCGGCCGCACCTCGGACTCGCCCTCGAATTCGGGCCAGTGCTCGAGGTGGAGCTCCATGAATCGCGTCGCGCGCGCGACGGCCTCCTCACGGGTGTCGGTCTCGAAGATCGCCCAGCCGCCGATCACCTCCTTGCTCTCGGTGAAGGGGCCGTCGGTGACGGTGATCTTCCCCTTCGAGAGGCGGATGCGGAGCCCATCCTTGCTCGGCAGAAGGCCCCCGGTCTCGACCAGGGTCCCGTCTTTGGTGGTCTCCTCCATGAAGCTGCCCATGGCGCTCATGAGCGCCGGGGGCGGCGGGTTCTCGCGGTACTTCTCGGAATGACGAATGAAACACAGGTAGCGCATCGGTCCTCCAGGTTGGGGTTCGATCGAGCGACGAAGCTGGCTGGGCTGGATTGACACGCCCCGAGACTTTTTTCCTCCCTGCATCAGCCCGCCGTGATGGGCAAGCAGCCACTCGACGCGTTGGAATTCCGCGATGGCGCGGACGACACAGGTCCGTGGGAACCGAGCGCGTGAGCCGGCCGGGGCGAGCTCTCTGGGTCTTCGGCCTGACGCTCGTGGTCGCCTCGTGTGGCTTGGGGGATCGGAGGCGCGACGCCGCCATCGACTCCGGCCCTCCCCCAGGGCCGTGGATGGGCTTTCCGGCCGAGCCGATCTTCGACTCGGTGGAGCCCTCGGTGGCGGGCACGTTCTCGTCTCCGACCACGAGCCTCGAGAGGGTGCCGTGCCTCGTGGAACCGCCGCCCTCGGCGCTCTACCCGCGGAACTGGCTCCCCCTTCGGGTCAGCCTCGATAGCGCCGCCGGCATGGACGTGTTCGAGGTGACCATCGAGAGCGCCTCCGCCGGCACCCTCGTGGTCTACACCGCCGCGCCCACGTGGACGATGCCGCGCGAGATGTGGAGCGGTCTGTCCTCCATCCCGGACGAGGACGTCACGGTCTCGGTCCGCGGCGCGATCACCGCCGAAGGGGCCGTGTCCGCGTCGACGACGGCGACCTTCCACGTCGCTCCCGTCACCGCCGATGGGACGATCGTCTACTGGACCACCGCAGACGGGACCAGCTTGAAGGGGTTCGCGGTCGGTGACGAGGTGGTGACCGACGTGCTCACGCCCGGGCAGGTCGGCGCGACGTGCGTCGGCTGCCACAGCTCGACGCCCGACGGGCGCTACGTCGGATACACCTTCCCCTCGATTGGCGCGAGCAACCTGGCGCCCTCTCCCATCGGCATTCGCTCGCTGGATGGAAGCCTGAGCGAGCCCCCCTTCTTGACCGATGCGGCGCGGACGCTCTTGTCTCAGGAGCGTCACAACGCGCCGGTGTTCTCCGATGGTCACTGGACGGACGGCGACCGCGTCGTCCTCGCCGCGCTGCTCGACGACACGGGTTGGGAGGCCGGGTGGATCGATCTCGAGGCGACCTCGACGGAGCGGGGCGTGGGCTGGGGCGTCCTGGCTCGTGATGGGGACGAGCGGCACGTCGTTTCGCCGAGCTTCAATCGCGACGGCAGCCGCGTCGTGTACGCGTCGGACCCGAGCGGCGACAATGGCGCCGTCGTGGGGGTCGGCGCCGACATCTACGTCGTGCCGTGGGGAGCCCGCGCCGGGGGTGTGGCGCGCCCCCTCGAAGGCGCGAGCGAGCCAGGATGGATTGAGTATGGGCCGCGCTTCTCGCCCGGCGACGCGCTCGTAGCGTTCGTGCGCGTTCACGAAGCGGGCGCGAGCTTCGACATCGCTGACGCCGAGATCATGCTCGTGCCCAGCGAGGGTGGCACCGCCGTGAGGGCGCTCGCCAACGACCCGCCCGCTTGCACCGGCCGGGTCAGCCCGGGCGTCGACAACACCGGGCCGCGCTGGTCACCCGCCCGAGCCGACTCGGGTGACCGAACGTTCCATTGGCTGACGTTCTCGTCGACGAGGGATCACGGCGGCATGTCGCAGATCTATCTGGCTCCCGTGGTGGTCGAAGCCGGCGTGATCCAAACCTACCCGGCGCTCCATTTCTGGAATCAGCCCGCGGACCAGGGAAACCACACCCCGGCGTGGGACGTGTTCGAGCTCATCTGACGCTGCGCTCGCGGCGCGGTCTGTCGTTGCGCAAATCATCGCCGGGTGCACGCGTCAGTCGCCGTCGTCTTGGCGGCGAAGAGGCCATGGGACTTCCACAGCGTTCGGGCTTCCATCGACGCGGGCGATCAGGCGGTCCGGTTTCCACAGCTCGAGCTCACGAAGCGGCGCGCCCGGTGCGACGGCCGCGATCGCATCGGTACACGCGTCGAGATCGGCGAGGATCGCTTCTGCGACCTCGATCTGAGCGCCGCTCGGCTCGCCCTCGCCGGAGATCCAGAAGCGGAGCCCGCACGCATCCGCGTACCAGCAATCGCAGTCGGGGTCGAAATGCAGCTCGCCGAGCGTCGTGCTGTGGCCGCTCTCGGGCAGGTCGAAGGAAATCTCCTGCTCAATGGGTGGGTGCGCACGGGCGTACGCGGCTCCCACGGCGGCACACAGCTCCGGATCGGAGGTCGTTTCCACACCATGCTGCACTGCTCGGAGCATCAAGGCTCCGTCCAGGTTCAACACTGCGGCCGACCCGCCCTCGAAGAAATAGCCGCGGTAACGGGGTTGGTCTCCGGCCAAGATATCCACCACCTCGATCCGTGCTCCCTCGTGGGAGCCGATCGCTCGCTGGACATGGCTGGGAAGATCGTCGGCTCGGACCATCCGGTAGTTGTCGAACACGAGCTTCACGTCTCACGAGCCTACGCGCGCGGGGAGTGAGCTCATAGATCCAGGTCTACGGCCCCGGCATCGACAACGATCTCGGTTACGAGACGCTCGGCACGACGGACGCGGCGCGCGGCATCCTCAATCGGCTACTGAGCGATGCGGACGTTCCGCAGCCGGACGGCGCGTGAGGTCAGTCCGGTGGCGGTTCCGGCTCTTCGGTGGCCGTCATCTCGATGGACACCGCCCCCGTCTGGCGGTCGATGCGCATCTCCCATTCGGCGTTGACGCGGGGGCCCGCCACACCGAGCCAGTAGGCGTCCTCCGTGGTCGACACCACCGCCGTCAGCTCCCACTCGACGTAGGTCGCGAGCCCGTCCTCGGTGTAGTCCGTGTCGGACGCGCGAAGGCTCCGATCGATGAACGCGACCTCGTCATCGCTGAGCTCAGCGCCGGTGAGGGCGCGGCGGAGCAGCGCAGCGCGGTCGTCACCCGCCGGCCGTGGAGCGGGACGCTCGGTCTGTGTCATCGGTTCCTCCGTGAGTGGACCGTTCACTGCGTCAGACCCACAACCAGCGAAGGCCGCCGCCAGCGCGAAGTGAAAGACGCGTCTCACCCGCTGGAGGTTACACCACGCTCCAGCGCCCGTCCGATCCACACGAAGAACAGGCTCCATCCGGTCAGGGCCAGATAGGCGAGCGGCCCCCTTCCCGTGAACAGGGCGGGGGTCACGACGAAGATCATGAACGCGCCGGAGAGCAACACCGACCAGCGACCAGAGCCCTCGAGCAGCTTGCTGCGAATGATGACGGCTCCGCCGACCACGGACGGCACGGCCCCCAACATCGAGCCGACGCCGTAGCCGTTGTTGAGGTTGACGGCCTCGGGTGAGCTCATCGGCACCCCCACCAGCGATGCCGAGACCCCCTCGCAGACGCGAGGACGACGAAGCCGAGCGCGGCGACCAGCATCGACCACCGCGTGACTGCTCCGGCGCCGTCCAAGCGGGACAGGGCGACGAACCCATGAGCCTTCAGCAGGTGGGCGATCACCAGCACGATGGACACGGCCACGTGGGTGCCTCGGTCGAAGGGATAACCCCACACCGTGTCGTCGATGGCCGGGCGGGTAGACCAGGGTGAACAGGCCGACGAGGACGGACACCACGCCGGCCAGCACGAGCGTGCGGCTCGCGGTGCGATCGGAACGAAGACTGCGGGCTCATCGTGGCTTCACGCACTTCGGGCCGCCAGCTTCCCGAACTCGACGAGCCTCCAGTGGACTCACTAGAGCTACCACTAGTGTAAGATACAATCACATCGATCCGATGCCACGGACCAAGCAGCGGAAGGGGCCCACCAGGGCCGAGCGGGCGCGGCAGACGCGAACGCGGATGCTCGACCGTGCGCGCGAGCTGTTCGTGAGCGTCGGGTACGCCGCGACCACGATGGAACAGATCGCGGGCGAAGCGGAGGTCGCGGTGCAGACGCTCTACTACACGTTCCGGACCAAGGGGCTGCTGCTCCGCGAGTTGGTGGAGTCGACGGCGGCGGGTGAGCTGGACCCGCCGCCCGTAGCCGAGCGTCCGTGGATGCGACAGACGCTGTCTGCAGACTCGGGCCAACGCGCCCTGGCGCTGGCGGTCGAGCACGGCACCGACATCTACGAGCGCGTGGCTCCGCTGTGGCCCTCCCTCGATGGCCGCCGCCGCCGCCGATCCGGAACTGGATCGGTACTGGCAGGGCATCGTCGCCGGCCGACGCGCCGGGCAGCGCCAGATTGTCGCTCGGCTGGCACGAGCTCGAAGCACTGCGTCACGGCCTCGACGTGGACCGAGCGACCGACCTCGTCGTCGTCCTCTTCGGCCACGACGTCTACAACGGCCTCGTCCGCGATGCCGGCTGGACCGTCATCGCCTACAAGGCCTGGCTGTTCACCACGCTGGTGCGACAGCTGCTGCAGCGCCCTCGGCTCTCCCGCCGTGCCTACACAGATCTGTCCTTCGCCACCTCGCTAGCCGACGTCTGACGGAGAGCGCCCGTAGAGCACCACGCCATCTGGCTGCTCCGTGCAGTACCAATGCACCCAGATGTAGGCGTGCTGGAAGAGGGCGACGGCGAGACCGGCGCGGGAGCGGAAGAGGAGGGCGATGGCCCACAGCGCGAGGAAGACGAAGGCGTACATCGCGTTCGAGGAGTATGCGAACGCGCCCTGGCGGACCATCGGCATCGTCCGATAGCGCTCGAAGAAGTGATCGCCGCCGAGGGCCCGGGCGAAGCCGAAGTACTTGCGGACGGAGTGCATCGCCCAGATGGCCGGAGCGAGGAGGAGCGCGCCTGCGGCGTAGGCGAGCCCGGCGGGGATCGGCACCGTGCCGGTATCGGCCAGGCCGAGCGCGATGAGTGAGAGCGGCCGTCCTGCGAGGAGCGGAAAGAAGATCACGCCCCACACCACGAAGCCCGCGTCCCCGAACGCCCTGGTGAGCGCCTGGTGACAGAGCTGCGCGCGCCACAGGAGCGCGACCAGGACCTGCTGCACGATCGGGATCGCCACCGCCGTCCAGAACCACCACGTGTCGGCGACGCCGAGCCACGCGCCGTCACCGAGCGCCGGCGCAGCGAGCGCCCAGGCACCGGGCAGGAGCGCAGCCAAAAGGATCGCGTGGCGCAACTGCCCGTGGCCCATGTAGCCAGGCGGCGCGCTGACGGTGATCGGATCGGAGGCCTGCGCCATGGAAAGCCCGACCCTAACAGAAGGGACCAGGTCGGCTACGAGCGCGTGAGGGCCAAGCCCAGCTGCGGCGCGGCGGCCGCTTCCAGGATCTTGCGGGTGAGGGTCGCGACGCCGACTTCGTCGAGCTCGGCGAGGGCGAAAGGCCGGAGCTGGTCGGAGGCGCTGCCGGTGGCGTTCGTGGCGGAGTAGACCGCGACGTCGAGGACGCGGTGGGTGAGCACGTGGCTCACCCGGGCCGGCGCGTCCCGCAGCAGCCGCGCCTCGAGCGCGTGGGCCGCGAGCACCGACTCGGCGACCTCGAGACCCTCCCCCTCCGCCATCGGCACGCCGAAGAGACCGCCGAAGAGGCTCCCTTGCCCGCGGACCAGCCAGACCTGATCCCCGCGGCTCGCCACCACCGCGCTCAGCGTCACCTGCTTCGGCTTCTTCTTCTTTCGGGGGCGGGCAGCTCGGCTTGCCGGCCCGAAGCCCGCGCCAGGCATCCGTCGCGAAGCGGGCATTCGTGGCAGGCGGGGTTCTGAGGCGTGCAGATTGTCGCACCGAGCTCCATCACCGCCTGGTTGAGATCGCCCGGCCGCGGTCCCGCGACCAGCTTTTCGGCCTCGCTCCAGAAGCGCTTCTCGGTCGCCGCCTTGCCGAGGGGCGTGTCGATCTCGTGCAGGCGCGACAGGACGCGCGCGACGTTGCCGTCCACCACTGGCTCGGGCAGGCCGAAGGCCACCGACCCGATCGCCCCCGCCGTGTAGCGCCCCACGCCTGGCAGCCCGCGCCGCTCGGCCGCGTCCTTCGGCACGTCGCCGCCGTACTTCGCGACCACCTCCTTCACCCCCGCGTGGAGGAGCCGCGCGCGCCGGTAGTAACCGAGGCCGCTCCAGAGCGACATCACGTCGTCCTCCTCGGCTTCGGCCAGCGCCTTCGGGGTCGGGAAACGCGAGAGGAAGCGCTCGTAATACGGGATCACCGTATCGACGCGCGTCTGCTGGCACATGATCTCCGAGACCCAGATGGCGTAGGGATCACGCGTGCGACGCCACGGAAGATCGCGCTTGGCCTCGTCGTACCAGGTCAGGAGCGCGTCGCGAGCGGCGGCGACCGGCATCTTGCCGTCAGACATCGACGAGAGTCTGCCTCTTTTCGCCCCGTGGCGGGAGGCCATCTAGAACACGCCGCCGCTCGCGGATCGCGTCGCTCGGTTCGCCCTCGCCGCTGTCGCGCGCTAAGGTCCCGCCGTGATGCGCGTCCTGTCGCGAATCTCCGTCATCGGCCTCGCCGCGCTCGTGCTCTCGAGCTGCGAGGGCTGCGGTGACTCCGCCGACACCGGAGGAACGACCGGGAGCACCAGCGAGCACTCGACGGGCTCGGAGTCCAGCGGCGAGGTGGACGAGGTGGATCCCGGTCCGCCGCCGACCCTCGGCTTGCGCGTCGAGGCCGAAGGAGACGGTCAGCTCCTGGTCGTCGAGAACCGGGGTCAGGAACCGGTCGAGCTCGCGACCGGGCTGACCCTCGAGCGACGAGAGGGGGACGCCTTCGCCGCGGTCGACGGCATCGAGGGACTCGCCCTCCGATACGACTGCGAGAGTGAGACACCCGAGTGCATCACCCTGGTCCCCGGCGCGGCGCTCCACCCACCAGCGTGGAGCGGCGACATCGGACACGCGCAATGCGAGTGCGAGCGCTGCACCGCCGCGCCCGAAGGCACCTATCGCTTCGTCGTCCAGACCTGCGGTGGGGGTCATCGGGTGGAGAGCCCCGAATTCGCCCGTTGACGGGCGACCGTGTACGGCGTCACCGTCTTCCCATGGGCGGGAAGAAGAAGAAGGGCGTCGGTGGGCGCGTTCTGAGATTTGCCGTGAGCGGTGCGCTCGTGGTGGGAAGCGCGGGCGCGGCGGCGTGCGACGAGGACACGACGGGAAACGAGATCCCACCGGAGACCTTCGAGACGGTGAACGAACCGGATCCGAACGGGGTCGTGCCGGCTCCCGATCCCAACGAGCTCGCCCCCGACCCGACAGAGATCCACACCAACGAGCCCGCCCCCGAAGGCGAGGCGACCCCGCCCGAGCCCGACGACCCCAGCGGTGGCAGCGGCGCCAACGAGATCCGGATGGAAGAGCCGCCGCGCGTCAACTCGCCCCGCCCCGAGTAACACCGGCGTCGCAGAGACGACTGGTCACGATTTCCGCGCCGAGGAACGGCCCGGACGGACCATTCGCCCGAGGCGAGCGCTCGCCTCCGGCGTCCCGTCCGTCTTGACGGACCACATTTTTCGCCCGCCCACGCAACTGGCCCATCGCCCTCCCGATAAACGCTCTGTTCGGAGGGAAACGCCATGTGGAACGAGCGTCAGCGCACCCAGAAGATCGGTTTCGAGCTCGAGCGAGTGAAGCGCGAGCTTCGCGAGCAGGACGAGCAGCTCGCCGAATTGATGCGGGAGCACTTCGTGAGCGAAGCGGAGCTCGACTCGTGCTGGGCGCGAGTAGTCGAACGCATGCGCCGGTGATGAGCGCCAGCGTCGCAGCCGCCCGTCGCGCTTCCCCGACGGATACGTCGTTCGAGGCTGATCGCCCCACGGAACAGGAGAAGAAAGATGAGTGGAGAAATCGATCTCGGTCGTTCGCTTGCTGGAGCCGAATACGACTACAGCGACGTGCCCCCCGAATCCGAATCGATGCCGATGCATGGTCTGCAGGCGATGGCGCAACGGCTTCGACGCGCAGAACATCCCGCTGACGCCTCAGATCATCCTCTGGCTCTGCCAAAAGCGGATCACCCAGATGGACCGCGACATTCGACAGGAGATGATGGCCATCGATGGCACCCACGCGCGCTCGAAGGAGCTCTCGGCTCAGATCGAAGCCCTCCAACAGCTCAAGTCGCAGCTCCGCGAAAACGGCTACGCGTACAGCGACGGGAAGATCGATGTGAACAAGATCAACGACCACAACGACGCGTGCGACACCATGCGCGAGGCTCTCGACCTTCCACAGGATGACGACGATGCAATCATGCGAGGGTATTTCGCTGACGCGATGGAACGCTACGACATCACGTACTCGCCTGACGAATCCAGCTTCAACCTGGCCTGCATCGACGACAAGATCGAGATGCTCAGGAACGAGCAGCAGACGATCAACTCGGGCAACGAGATGAAGATGATGTGGCTCCAGGATCAGATGCAGCGGCGCACCCAGACTCTCCAGGCCGGGAGCAACTTCCTCGCCTCGATCAACGATGCCACGAAGACGATCGTGGGGAACCTCCGATGAGGAGCGTTCCTCAGCCATTGGCGCGCTCACTCAACCTCCGGCCGGGGGACGTGGCAGCGGTCGTGCGTCACGCCGAGCGTGACGCAGTCCGCGGCCGGCTGACGGAGGCGATCGAGACCCTCCGCGTCGCGATCGTTCTCGACCCAGGCGAGCTCTGCGCATGGGACGCCCTCACGAGCTGCTTCGAGAAGATCGGGGACTCCTCTCGCGCCGCTTCGGCGGGACGAGTGGCGTCGGCGCTCCGCGAGCTGCGGGGACGCGGGGTGAGGTCGTGACGGCGCCGGTGGGCCATGCGCGCCGTGCGGCGGCCAGCGACTCGTTGACGGGTCTGCCACCCGACACGACGGGGAGTGAGGCGGACACCGAGCTCATCCTGGGCTCGGGCGATCCTCGACCGGTCGATCCGACTCACGGGCCAGTCGAAGGTGACGGGGGTGAGCTCAACCGCGTATCTTCGGCCCTCGCTTGGATGTCCAGCCCGCTCGTGCTCGAGCGCTTCGCGCAGAGCTTGTTGCGCAATGTTCAGGTCTCGGTTCAGGAGACCGGGATACGGGTGCAGAACGAACGGGCCGAGCAGGCTGCTCAGGACCGACAGAAGGCGCTCCTCGAGTCGATCGCCAAGGCCAAGGACGCCGAAGGCTGGGGTGTCTTCGCGCAAGTCGCGACCCGGGTCGCCGCCGTGATCGCGGCGGTCGCGCTGACCGTCGCCGGGGCGTTCACCGGTGGTGCGGGTGTTGTTGCGGCGGTTGGCTTGATCGTCGTCGCATTCGGCGCGGACCTCGGATTGATGCTCGACAAGGCGGGGGTGGACTCGGACGTCACCAACGCCATCGGGATCGGTGCCTCGATTATCGGCACGGCGTGCACGCTCGGCGCGAACTCCGCGGGTACGTTTGGTTCGGTGGCTGCGCAAGGCGCCGCTGTGGCCGCGGAGACCGCCGCGCAGACGGCCGCCGAGACGGCGGTCGGCCTGGCTCGCTCCTTGGAGCTGACAACCAGAATCTACGCGGCAGCTGGGAGAGTCGTGAGCGGGGCCTATCAGTACGAAGCTGACCAGGCCTCGGCGGACTCGAAGTCGGCAGACGTCGAGGTCGATGACGCACAGACGACCGCCGACGAGTACGTCCAGGACGCGATCGAATTCATGAAGAGCTATCAGCGCGTGGTCGCACGTCTGACGCGCGCGGCCGATGCAAAGAACGAAGCGAGGCGCGTCGCCAGCCGGCGACTCGCCTGAGAGGAGGAGTGAAAGATGACCGAAGCGAGCAGAGTGGGCGGAGCCGGAAGCATCCCGCCAGAGACGCAGGATCTTTCCGATGTTTCGATGCCAACGAACAGTGGAACGATGGAAGACGTGCTCATGCAAACCATCGCCTTGCTGGATGACCAGAAGACGCAAGCTCGCCGCGATCGAAGAACCGCTCGTGCCCTCGAGCGCGAAGCAGCGCGGGACCGAATCGGGAAGATGAGAGAGGCCGCGACGCTGAAGCTCGCCTCTTCGGTCGTCAGCGGTGTGTCCTCGGTAGCGTCGGCCGCGGCGGGCGAAACCACGGCAGGTGCCAATGCCAAGGCCGGAGGTTCTACGGACGCCGCCGTCTTGGACTTCTTCGCAGAGCAAGCCAACGCTGACGCAGAGGCAGCGGGAACGCGTGAGGGCATCGCCAAGAGCGGCGCTGACGATGCCAACGACTACATGCAGGAAGCCTCCCAGCGCATGGAAAGCGCGATGCATCACACTCGAGGCGATGATGCAGGCCGAAGTCGACACCGAGCGGGCGTCCCTCCTACGCGGGTGAGCGGCGTCAGTCGCTGGTGGTGCCGGTCGCGGCGCCGCCGGTGGCGCTCGTCGCCCTGCCTTCGGGATGCCGGGGCGTCTCGTTCGCACGGGCGCCGGCCGCGCTTTGGTCGAGCTCGCTCACGATGGCACCCGAGGCGAAGACGTCGGCGAGGCTGCCGCCGCTGTCGTCCCCGAGCGCGCCCAGGAGCATCATCATCTCGGGGGGTCGATTGCGACGAGCCACGCGCTCTGGGTCGCCGTCCCCTTCCTCTTCGTTGGCCTCACGCTCGGCCTGGTCGGTCTCGCCCCACAGGATCTCGAGCGGCTCGCTCTCGTTGCCCGCTTCGTCGAAGGCGCGCACCGCGAAGCGGGTCCCGGCGGTGAGGGGTGCTTCGGCGCTCAGGTAGCTCAGCACCTCGACGGCGCCGAGCTCGGTGTCGTCGCGCGAAACGCGATAGGTGGTCGCGTCGATCGCGGCCGGCCAGACGAGGGAGACCGCGCGCGCCTCGGCGTCCCTCGGCGTGGGAGAGGTCGCGGCGAGCTCGGCGCCTTCGGGCCACTCGGGCGGCGTGCCGTCGAGGGTGGTCGTGCCGATGGTCAGTGGGGCCGACGCGTTTTCGTCGTGATCGATGGCGACCACCTGGATCGCGTAGCTCGTCTCGTCCTCCAGGTCGCTGACCGTCACCGTGTGGGTGCTTGTGGTGGCGCGGGTGCGCTCTTCGCCGTTCACCGACACCGCGAAGACCAGCACGTCGTCGTCGAGCGGGTCGGGCCAGGTCACCCGGATCTGCGTGGCCTCGGGCTCGACTTCGAGCACGGCGCCGGCCGGCCAGGACGGCGGACTCGTGTCCGAGCAGCCTGCGAGGAGGAAGAGAATGGCGACGAGAGAACGCATGAATCCGAGCTTACGCCCGACCCCATGCCCCTCTTCCCGCCGGTTCACGCCATCTCGAGCATCAACCGCCCCGGATCCTCGAGGTAGTCGATGACGTCGTAGGCGAAGGCAGCGCCGATGTGGCCGTCGACGATGCGGTGGTCGAAGCTGAGCGAGAGCAGCATCACGTCGCCCACCACGATCTGCCCGTCGCGCACCACAGGCTTCTGCTTCATCTGGTGGACGCCGAGGATGCCGACCTCGGGCATGTTGAGGATCGGCGTCGCGAAGAGCCCGCCCTGCTTGCCGAGGCTCGTGATCGTGAAGGTCGAGCCGCTGAGCTCCTGCGGCGTGAGCTTGCCCGCGCGCGCGCCGTCGCCGAGCCGGTCGATCTCGCGCGCGACCTCGAGGAGCGTCAGCTGATCGGCGTTCCGGATCACCGGCACCATCAGCCCCGCGTCCGTCGCTGCCGCCATGCCGATGTGATAGTAGCGCCGCGTCACCAGCTCGTTCGCGGCTACGTCGAGCGCGCTGTTGAGCACTGGGTGCTTCTTCAGCGAGGCGACCACCGCCTTCACGATGAAGGGCAGGTAGCTCAGGCGGATGCCCTCGGCCTCGGCGCGCGGCTTGAGGCGCGCCCGCAGATCGATGAGGCGGCCGACGTCACACTCCTCCACGAAGGTGAAGTGCGCGGCGGTGTTCTTCGTCGTCTGCATCCGCTCGGCGATCTTCCGGCGGATCCCGACGAAGGGCTTTCTGTCCTCGAGCGCGCGCTCGTCCTCCGGCGTGCGGATCGCGATCGGGGCGCGCGCGGCGACAGGTGCCTTCGCTGACTGCGGTGCCCCACGCGGCGGGGACGGCTCCACCGTCTGAAGGCCGCCGCCGCCCGACGCGAAGCTCTTCACGTCTTCTTTGGTGACCCGGCCCTTGCTGCCCGAGGGCGGTACCTGCCGGAGGTCCACGTTCATGTCGCGGGCGAGCTTGCGCGTCGCCGGCGTCGCCAGCGGCCGCTCACTGAAGTAACCGCTGTGCGGCTCGGCGTGGCCGTTGCCGCCCTTGCCGTTCGCGCCGTTCGAGCGCGACTGGAAGTGGCTCGCGCCCGGGAGCGCTTCCTTGATGTCTCCCACCGCAGTCGCAGCCGGGCCGTCGTCCTTCTTTGGCGCCGGCGCTGACGCTGCAGCCGCCTCGGGCGCCGGCGCACCCACCGCGGTGGCGCCCTCCATGTCGATCACCACCAGCACCGAGCCCACCGCGGCGATGTCGCCGACGCCGTACTTCAGGTCCTGGATGGTGCCGTCCTTCGGCGCGCCGATGGTGACGGTGGCCTTGTCGGTCATCACCTCGACCATCGGATCGTCTTCCTTGACCGCGTCCCCGGGGGACACGTGCCACTCGACGATCTCGCCTTCGGTGACGCCCTCTCCGATGTCGGGAAGCTTGAACTCGAACGCGCTCATCTCTCGTCCTCAGTACGCCGCCGTCTCGACCAGCGCCGGTGTGATCCGGTGCTCGAGAGGCAGGTATTCGTTTTCGAGGGTGTAGGGGAAGGGCGTGTCCCAGCCGGTGACGCGCACCGGCGGGGCCTCGAGGTGCAGGAACGCCTTCTCGCTGATGAGCGAGACCAGCTCCGCCCCGAAGCCGCAGGTCTTCGGCGCCTCGTGGACGATCACCACCCGCCCCGTCTTCTTCACGCTCTGAACGATGGTGTCGATGTCGAGCGGCCAGAGCGTCCGGAGATCGATCACCTCGGCGTCGACACCATCCTTCGCGGCCTTGTCGGCAGCGGCCAGCGCCTCGTAGAGCATGGCGCCCCAGGCGACGACGGTGACGCCCTCGCCCTCGCGCACGACCTTGGCCTTGCCGATCTCGACGGTGTAGTCGCCTTCCGGCACCTCCATCTTCACCGCGCGGTACACCCGCTTCGGCTCGAAGAAGAGCACCGGATCGTCGTCGCGAATCGCCGACAGCAAGAGGCCCTTGGCGTCGTAGGGGTTCGAGGGGCAGACCACCTTGAGGCCGGCGGTGTGGATGAAGAGCGATTCGGGGGACTGGCTGTGATAGAGGCCGCCGCGGATCCCACCGCCCACCGGCGTGCGGATCACCATCGGTACGCTGTACTCGCCGCCCGAGCGCCAGCGGTACTTCGCCGCCTCGCTCACGATCTGGTCGAAGGCGGGGAAGATGAAGTCGGCGAACTGGATCTCCGGCACCGGGCGCAGCCCGTAGAGCGCCATGCCGATGGCGCTGCCGATGATGCCGCCCTCGGCCAGCGGCGTGTCGATCACGCGCTCCTCGCCGAACTCGTCGTAGAGCCCCTGGGTCACGCGGAAGACGCCGCCGACCTTGCCCACGTCCTCGCCCATCACGACGACGCGGTCGTCGTTCTTCATCTCGAGGCGGAGGGCGTCGTTGATCGCCTGGACCAGGTTCATCTCGGGCATGTCATTACCTCTGGCGGCGCTCTTGCTCGGCGCGCTGTTCCGAAAGGTGCGGGGGGAGAGTCGCGTAGACGTCGTCGAAGAGAGTGGTGCTCGCCGGGGCGCCGACGCGCGAGGCGCGGTCCACGGCGGCGCTCAGCTCGAGCTCGATCGCCTCGCCGGTCTCGGTCTGGGCGGCGGCGTCCATCAACTTCTGCTGCGCGAGCCAGCCGCCGAAGCGTGCGAGGGGGTCGGTCGCGCCCGTCACCAGCTCGACCAGGCTCGGTCCGTGTCCGTCGCGCGCCTTCTTCAGCGCCTCGGCGACGACCGAGCGCACGGCGAGCACGTCGTCGCCGTCCACCCGGACGCCCGCGACGCCGTAGGCCACGCCCTTGGGCGCCACGGCGGTGGTGCGATGGTCGCGGCGCGGGTTCTTGAAGACGAAGACCACCGGCGCATCGAAGACGCCGGCGAAGTTCAGCGCCGTATGGAAGTCGGCGGAGGGAACGGCCTCGCGGTCGGCGAACGCCAGCACGGCGACGGGATCACCCGCGATGCGCGCCGCCCAGGCGAAGCCGGCCGCGTGCGTCAGGTGCGTGCCTTTGAGCGAGCCCGCCGAGGCGATGCGCTGCGCCCGCGCCGTGCGGTGCGAAGGCATCTGACGGCCCTTTGCCGGATCGGTCGCGTTGCCGAAGGCGTTACCGAAGATCTGATCGAGGGTGACACCCCGGTAGAGGAACGCGCCCAGATCGTGCACGGTCGGAAAGACCCAGTCCTCGTCGGCGAGCGCCGCGGCCGCCCCGACGATCGCCGCTTCCTGACCGTTCGTGGGGCCCCCTTTGGCCCCGTGGGCGCGGCCTGCAGGAACGTGCACGTGCGTCTTGCCTTCGGCGGCGAGCTGCGCGAGGCGCGCGTCGCAGAGGCGCGTCCGCGCCATCTCCACGAAGAGCCGCTTCAGCGCCGCGTCGTCGAGCCCTTGGCGAGCGCGATCCGAGTCGAGGACGCTCACCAGCTCCTCGTCGTGGGACGCGCGCGGCGCCCGCTCCGAGAATCGAAGAGGTCTCCATCACTCCACCACCACGAGATGGCGCTTGGCGCCGTATTCGTCGAAGCGCGGCTCCACCTCGCCGCCCTTCAGCACACCTTCGAGGAAGGCCTCGGCGGCGCGATAGCTCGAACGAACCAGCGGGCCCGAGGCCACGAAACGGAAGCCCATCTCGAGCCCCGCGTCGCGGTAGGCATCGAATTCCGCCGGCTCGACGTAGCGCACCAGCTCGGCGTGCTTCTTCGATGGCCGGAGGTACTGGCCGATGGTCAGGACGTCGACGTCGGCGTCCCGGAGCTTCCGCATTGCCCCGAGCACCTGCGCCTCGGTCTCGCCGCAGCCGACCATCAGCGAGGACTTGGTGACCTGTGCACCCGCTTCCTTCGCCCACGCGAGGACGTCCACGGAACGATCCCAGGAGCATCGCGCATCGCGCATCTTCCGCTGGAGCTCGGGCACCACCTCGACGTTGTGGGCGAAGACGTCCGGCCGGCCGTCGACGACGCAGGTCTCGACGTCGCGTCGCACCCCGGCGAAATCGCCGACCAGCACCTCCACCAGGAGCTCGGGCGACAGCGCCTTGATGCGCCGTACCGTGCGCGCGACGTGATCGGCACCGCCGTCGAGGAGGTCATCGCGATCGACCATGGTCAACACGACGTAGCTGAGGTCGAGCTTGGCGAGGGCCTGCGCCGTGTTCTCCGGCTCGCGCGGATCGACCACGCCACCTGGATCACCCGTGCTCACCGCGCAGAAGCGACAGCCGCGCGTGCACGTCTCGCCGAGAATCATGATCGTCGCGGTGCCGGCAGCCCAGCACTCGCCGATGTTCGGACAGCGCGCTTCCTCGCAGACCGTATGCAGATCGAGGCCGCGCAGCGTCTCCTTCAGCCCGTTGTAACGCTCTCCCCCGGGGAGTCGAACGCGGAGCCAATCGGGCTTCTTGCGAACGGCTTCGGCCATCGGCGGGAACCTATGGCCCACTCGCCAGAAGTGTCAAGGCGACCGAAACCATTGAAGAATGACCCGGTGCGTCAGACGGCCGAGACGAAGTCGTCGAGCGGCCTCGAGAAGCTGACGGCGGCAAGATAGGGCCAGATGCCGACCTGGTCGTCGCGGTTGAGCTCGAGACGCACGATCCGCGCCTCCACCTGCTGGTACTCGCGGGTGTCGGGGGTGCGAAAGCGCAGGATGGCGCGCTCGCCGATGCGGAAGCGGCTGGGGGTCGCGAGGAGCGCACCCGTGCGGCTCACGTTGCGGGTCATGGCGAAGCGCTGCGGGCGGGACTTGGTGTCCACCCGCGCCGGGATGATCACCGGACGCCGGCCCGCGCGGCGACGCTCCTCCGCGCTCTTGGGCTCGGTGGGGATATCGGGATCGGTGTCGTCGTCTTCCGCCATCGGGCGACTTCGTTCTAGCACGGCGCCCGGAGCCGCGCCCTGAACGGCGTTGCGAGTTCTCTCACGCTGTGGGCGGGAGGTCCCGGTGGGCGCACCGTAGCAAGCCCACGCCATGAAATTCCCCGTCATCCTGGTCTCGGTCGCTGTGCTCTTGCTCGCCCTCGGCTGTACCGGTGATCGCCGCCGAGGCTCCTCCGGCTCGCGAGGGGGCGACCCGACGGGCGCGAGCCAGCCCCGCCCGGGCGCCGGCACTCCGATCTGCTCGAACACCTGCGAGTGGGCGCAGAACGGCATCTGCGAGGATGGCGCGACGGGCAGCACGAGCGCGCGCTGCGAGCGGGGCACGGACTGCGCCGACTGCGGCACACGTTACGACAGCACCACCGCTGGCGAGAGCAGCGGCAGCGCCGACGAAGATGCGGGCATCATCCCTCCGGCCCCTGCCGGTTGTGAGTGCGATTACTACGCAGGCGAATGCGAGTGCGACTGCGACCCAGACTGCGCCGACGTCTCGGGCTCGAGCGGCAGCACGGGCACCCGCGGCTTCGCCGACTCGTGCGATTGCCTCGACGACGTGACGGGAGGCTACTGCGCATCCAACGATTGCGCGGATGGGCTCGAATGCTTCCGGCTCGAGGGCTGGGACTTCTGCACGACGCCGTGCAGTTCGATGGACGTCGGGTCCTACGACGTCTGCCCGAGCGGCGGTGTGTGCTCCGAGGTGGAGGTGCTGCCCAGCGTCCCCTACGATGTCTGCACGCCGACCTGAGAGTGACTGAGGTAGGATGCGGCGCATGACGCTTCGCCTCTCCTCATGCGCCGCGGCCCTCACCCTGCTCTTCGGCTGCGGTGACGACTCGCCGATGCTGGCCGATACCGGCACCACGGACACCGGCGCGGCGGATACCGGCACCCGGGACACGAGCCCGCCGCGTGACACGGGCACCGACGGGTGCAGGAGCGGCATGGCGTGCGCCACCGGTGAGGAGTGTCAGGAGGGACAAATCTCCTGCCCGGACATGGTGTGTGAGGCGGTGAGGCCCGCCGCCGCAGACACCGAGTGCGGCATCGGCACCTGCGACGGCCTCGGGAACTGCGTGCGCACCGAAGACGCGATGTGGACCGCGTCGGACGAAGCGATGGCGGACGCCTTCGGCGGGGCGATCGCCATCGACGGGGACTACGCGGCGATCGGGGTCGGCTCTCCGCGCGGCGGTGTGTACGCCGACGCGGTCTACGTCTTCGAGCGCGATTCCGGAGGCAACTGGGCCGAGCAGGCGATCCTGAGCACCACCGATCACACCGGCGGCGGCTTCGGCGTGGCGGTGGACATCCAGGGCGACACCATCGTCGTCGGCTCGCCGAGCGCGAACCACTCGAGCCAGATGCGCGCCGGTTGGGCCTACGTGTTCACGCGGGACGCCAGCAGCGGGGACTGGACCCAGGCGGCGCGCCTCGAGGCTTCGGACGCCACCCTCGGGCAGCGCTTCGGCACGGCGGTGGCGATCGACGGAAGCCGCGTCGCGGTGGGCGGCGCCGCAAACGACGCGATGCTGGGCGGCGCGGGCAAGGTCTACGTCTTCGAAGAGAGCGGCGGGACCTACTCGGAGGTCGCGAACCTGAGCGGCGCGGGCGACGACGATCACCTCGGCCTCTCGGTGGACATCTCGGGCGACCGCGTGGTGGCCGGCGCGCCCGGGGCGGATTCGGACCGCGGCTCGATCTACGTCTTCGACCGCGCGGGCGACGGCACCTGGAGCTCGTCGGAGGTGCTACAGGCCACCGAAGGCGCGGCGGGAGACGAGCTCGGCAGCGCGCTTTCGCTCCGTGACACGACCCTGGTGGTGGGTGCACCCTCGGCTGACGAGATGACCACCGCCGACGTGGGCGCGGTCTACGTGTTCACCGAGCAGATGGACGGCACCTACGACCAGACCGGACGCTTGATCGCGAGCGACGGGGCGACCGGCGACGAATTCGGCGCGGTGGCCCTCGACGGCGACACGCTGCTGGTCGGAGCACCGGCCTACGATCGTGTCGCCCGCCGCGACATGGGCATCGTCTACGTGTTCAGCCGCTCCGGCGACACCTTCACCGAGTCGGAGCAGATCTATCGCGAGATGCCCGAGGTCGGAGACAGCTTCGGGGCCGCGGTCGCCATCTCGGGCACCACGGCTCTCGTCGGCGCCACCGGCGCGGACATCACGACCGACGAAGACGCGGGCATCGTCTTCTTCTTCTCCCCCCTTCCCCGACCATGAGCACCATCGAAAAAGACAAGGTCGCCGGCATCCACTACGTCCTCAAGGACGACCGAGGCGAGGTCGTCGACCAGAGCAGCGAGGACAACCCGATGTACTACCTCCACGGGCACGGCAACATCGTGCCGGGGTTGGAGAAGGTCCTCGCGGGCAAGGCGGTGGGAGACCACGTCAGCGTGTCGGTGCCGCCGGCGGAGGGCTACGGGCAGCGGGCGGGCAAGAGCCAGAAGATGCGCCGGAGCGAGTTCCCGGACGACGCGCTGATCGAGAAGGGTGCGCGCTTCGTCGTGCGGACGCGCGAGGGAAAGGCGATCCCGATCTGGGTGACCAAGGTCATGGGCCCGACGATCACCGTCGACCACAACCACCCCCTCGCCGGCAAGACGCTCCACTTCGAGGTCGACGTGCTGTCGATCCGTGACGCGACCGAGCCCGAGCTCGAGCACGGGCACGCCCATGGCGCGGACGGCCACGCCGGTCACGGCCACGGCCACGGCCACGGCGAAGAGGGCGAAGAGACTGGCGAAGAGCAGGGCGAAGGCGAAGGCGAAGACGCCGACTCCTGAATGCGCTTCTTCGCCGCCTGCCTGCCGGGTCTCGAAACGCTGCTCGCCGCCGAGGTCGAGTCGCTCACCGGCCGGCCGCCCGAGACGCTTCGGGGCGGCGTCCTCGCCCTCGGCGACGCGGAAACCCTCTACCTGCTGGCCCTCGGCTCGGGGCTCGCGAGTCAGCTCCTGCTCCGCGTGGGCAGCTTCGACGCGCGGCGTTTCGACGCGCTGGTGAAGAAGACCCGCGCCCTCGATTGGGCGGCGGTGCTCCCAGAGGACGCGCGGATCGTGGCGCGGGCGCGCTGCAAGAAGTCGCGCCTACACCACAGCGGAGCGGTGGAGGAGCGCGTGCTTCGCGCGATCACCGAGGCACGCGGGGAGGGGCACGACGACGGGGCCGAGCTGGAGGTCCTCTGCCGCGTCGTCCACGACGAGGTGACGCTCTCGATCGATCTCACGGGAGAGCCGCTCTTCAAGCGCGGATACCGGAAGGCCACTGCCAAGGCGCCGCTGCGCGAAGACCTCGCCCGCGCGCTCCTCGCGCTCTCGGGCTGGTCGCCGGCCGAGCCGCTCCTCGATCCCTTCTGCGGCTCCGGCACCATCGCGATCGAAGGCGCCCGCATGGCTCTCGGCATGCTCCCCGGCGGAGGCCGGCGCTTCGCCTTCGAGTCGATGCCCTTCTTCGACGCCGCGCGCTTCGACAGCGCCCGCGCCTCCCTCGAGGCGCGCTTCGCCACGCAGCGAACGACCCCGACGATCCACGCGGGCGATCGTGACGCGGGCGCGATCGAGCGCGCGAAGGAAAACGCGACGCGCGCCGGCGTGTCGGAAGCCATCACCTTTCATCACGCGCCCCTCGGCAAGGCTCCCTTCCTCCGCGAGGTCGTCGCGCCAGGCGCCCTCGTCACCAACCCGCCCCACGGAAAGCGCGTGGGCGATCCGAAGACCCTGAAACGCCTCTACCAGGCGCTCGGGGCGCGCGTGGCCGAGCTGCCGCCGGGCCACCTCGTCGCGCTCCTCGTCCGTGATCCGCGCGTCGCGCGCGCCGTCGGCATCCCGCTCGAGACCCGCCTCACGACCGATCAGGGCGGGAGCAAGGTGCGCGTGATGGTGGGGCGCGTCCCGGGGTCAGGGACAGACGCGGGCCACCTCACGTTGCCGCGGCCGGACTGAATCGACTCAGAGCACGTCGAGGCGCGCTTCGACGCGCGCCTCTTCGATGGCGCGCGGGTGCCACGGATGGAGCGGCCCGCGATCGATGCACACCGGCGCGTCGGCGGCGTCGCAGTAGACGCGAACGTGGAAGTGGTCGTCGTGTCGTCCACCGCGGGCCGGCTGCTGCAGAACGATGTCGGCGCGCTCGAGGAGCTCTTCCGAAGCGCCGCGGCGCCGGCCTTCGGCCAGCAGCCGACGCTTGAGCGGACGCGAGACGAAAGCGTACTGGACGATCACCTCGTCGCTCTCGAGCAGGCTCGTGACCAGCTCCCAGTTGCGGGCGTCGTCGAAGGTGAGCTCGAAGCTCGAGCTGCGGACCTCGCCGTCACCGCTGAAGCGGAGGAAGCGGTCCGGATAGGCGGGATTGCCGTCCGCGTCGTTCATGTAGAAGGCGATGTCGACGTCGCGCCCCGCGGTGTGTGAACGATGCGGCCGGAAGCGGCCGCCGTGCTCGCGGCTGATGTCGCCGACGGTGAGGAACGATCCCGGCAGCGTCTCGGCCACGTGCTTCGCCGCACCTTCGAGGGCAGCGACCATCTCGTCGGTGCCGTAGCGGAAGCGCTCGTCACCGCTGCGGTAGTGAACGACCCCCGTCTCGGGCAGGAGCGACGGATGGCGAAGGTGGCCGCGCGACGCACGCCCGACGGAGACGCTGGTGCCGTCGTCGACGAGGGTGCGACGGGCCTGCTGGCGGTGCTGTCGCGGTGGATTGGCGAAGGCCGCCGAGGCGACCAGCCCCAGTGCCACGATGAGGGATGCTGCGAACGACTTCCTCACGGGAAGAGCCAGCATGACCTCAGCTACGGTCCCGATCCAGCGACTCCAGCGCGATTGTCCGAAAACCCAAATATCTCGTAGGCCCGGGTCGGCCTCGCGCGGCGTTGAGCGCGCTCTTCAGCGCGGCATAGAGGCGAAAGAAGCCCACGACGACGGCGCGGTCGGCGACGGTGAGGGGCGCGTCCTTACAGACCAGCTTGTCGTCCTGATCGCCTGCGTCGACGAATCGAACGACGCCCCGAACCCGCAAGTGGCGCCGCGTGCCGCGCGCGAGACGCGGGCCCATCACCACGGCGTCGAGCGGGTCACCGTCAGCGGCCTCGGTTTCGGGAATGGAGCCGTAGTTCACGGGACACGGCAGAGGCGAGACGAAGTCGACGTCGCCGCGCGCCGTTCGTTTCACGAAGCCGAAGCGGGGAACCTCCACGACGACGTCCACGGACTCGGGTAGCGCTGCCACGCCTCGATTGTATCGGCAGGCGCGCCGCGGTACATCGCTGTCGTGAGCGCACAGAAACGAGCGAAGAAGAGCGCTGTCGACAACGGAGCCGACGCGACCCGAATCGTCGACGCGCTTTCCCGCGAGGAGAGCCCTTTGAGGGACGCGGGGGTGGCGATGATCACCGAGTTCCTCCTGGACCGGCGCGTCGCGGAGCTCATCGACGTCGAAGCCATCGTCACGGTCACCGTCGCCTCCTTCGCCGAGTCGAACGTGAAGCGCATCGTCGACGAGCATCTGTCGCCGATGTGGGATCGCCATCGCGAGCGCTCCGAAGAGGCGAAGGAGACGCCGGGAGGCGCCCTGCCCGATCACGTGCAGAGGAAGCTCCTCGACATCGCCGCCAGGTCGAAGGTGCCGAGAGGAGAGTGGATGAAGGGCGCCGTCGACCCGGCGCTGCTTCGGGAGCTCTTCGCGCCGGTCCTCACGGACACGCTGATCTCCTTCGCACAGAAGCTCCCGCTCGCGGTGACCGGACGCGGGGGCGAGCGCGAGGAGGAGCCCGGGCGGCCGGCGGGCGCCCTCGATCGCCTGCGCCGGGGCGCGCAGAAGCGGGCCGGGCAGCTCGCCAGCGTGGGCAAGAGCGCCCTCGGCTCCCTCGACCTCGACAAGCGGATGGCGGAGGCGGCCAAGGAGTTCAGCAAGGGTGCGGGACGCGAGCTCGGCGAAGCGATGCGCGCGCGCCTCGGGAGCGAGCGGGGCCGAGAGCTGGCGACCGAGATCCGGCGCCAGCTCTTCACGCGCTTCCTCGAGACGGAGATCGCGGTACTGATGCGCGAGGTCGAGACGCTTCCGCGCGCCGAGCTCGAGGCGCTGGTCGGCCCGGTCGCGGCACACAACGGAGAGCGTGCGTTCTTCCGCGACGCCTTCGAGACGGAGCTGCGCGCGGCGCTCGACGTCGAAGGAAAGAAGACCATCCGCTCTCTCGCCGACGAGCTCGGCGTGCTCGACGAGGCGCGGAGCGCGATCCGGCGCACGGTCGATCCCCTCGCGCGGGAGCTCTTCGGCAGCCGGGCCTTTTCGTCCTGGCTCGCGGACGTCCTCGCCAGCTGACGCTCCCCGTCGACGGGACCGAGGGCATGGCGCGTGATACATTGCCGCCCGTGGCTGGACGGAGGGGAAAGCGGCGCAAGTCCGAAGCCGTGACCGAGACGGTTCGTCTCGAGGACGCGACCCCCTACCAGCTCGCCATCGCCAAGAACGTCCGCGCCCAGTACCGCCCCGCCATCGTGGTCATGAGCGGGCAGCGCATGGGCGACAAGATCGTCGTGAACGACACCAACGCCGTCGTCGGACGGGCCCCCGACGCCGAAATCTGCATCGGGGACGTGGGGGTGAGCTGGGAGCACGCCCGCCTCGAGGATCAGGGCGGCAGCTGGGCCGTGATCGACATGGGCAGCACCAACGGCACGGTGGTGAACGGTGAGCGCATCGAGGAGCGCCTGCTGAATCACGGCGACAAGATCGTCTTCGGCAAGACGATGGTGCGCTTCGAGGTCCAGGACGCGGCCGATCAGGCCTTCGACGAGTTCGTCACCCGCCTCATCAATGTCGACGACCTCACCGGGCTCTACCTCCGGCGCCGTTTCGACACCGAGCTCGAGCAGCTCCTCGGCCAGGCGCGGCGCGACAACGTCTCCGTCGGCATGCTGGTGATGGACCTCGACGGCATCAAAGGCATCAACGATCACCACGGCCACCGCTTCGGCGCCTTCACCATCAGCGAGGCCGGCAAGGTCATCGGTCGGGTGGTGGGACAGCGGGGGATCGCCTGCCGCTGGGGCGGCGACGAGTTCCTCGCCGCGCTCCGGGGTCACGACATCGACGGGTCCATCGCGGTGGGTGAAGAGATCCGACAGGCCATCGCCGATCACCACTTCGAGCACGAAGGGATCGTGCTCGCGCCGGGCATCTCCATCGGCGCGAGCAGCTTCCCCCAGCACGCCCCGAACGCCGACGCGCTCTTCCACGCCGCCGACGAAGCGATGTATCGCGCCAAGCGCGCCGGCAAGAACCGCGTCTCTCGGTGAGCCCCCCCCACACACAAGGCTCCCGCCACCGGAGCGAAGCGACACCCGCAGGGCGCATCGCGCCCGAAGGGTGACGCGCAGCGCAGGTGGCGGGAGCCGGGACTGCGTCCCCGTCCCCCTCAGGGAGGGCCGACGAAGAAGTTCCCGTCGTCGTCGACGCAGAGCGGCGCGGCGCGCACCTCGCGGCGCGGGACGGGGTCGGTCTGGTACGTGTTGTGGTAGACGATGACGCGTCCGCCCCCCGGACCGCGGGTCACGCTGTGATGGCCTGGGCCGAGGAGGCCCATGACGTCCGAGCTCTGCAGGATGGGGTTGTTCGGGTTGCGCACGAAGGGGCCGGTCGCTTCGTCGGCTTTCGTCGAACCGATGGCGTAGCGGGGGGTTTGGACGAAGTTGCCCGAGTACATCAGGTGCAGCGTCGTATCGACGGGCTCGACGAACACGCCCTCGGCGACGAAGCCCTCCCAGCTGCTGGGGTCGGGCTCGAGCAGCACGGTCGGATCACCGGCGACCGTCGTCGGGTCGCTCAGCGGCACGACGTAGATGTTGCTGATGGGCGTGTACGCTACGAAGTAGAGCCACAAACCGCGCTCGGGATCGTCCAGGAGGAAGGGATTGATCGCCAGCTCGTCGTAGTCGTCCATCACGTCGCCGAGGACGCCGTTGCCGATCCCGCCGTTGCCCGAGCCGATCAACGGATGATCGAGGAGCTCTTCGAAGGGCCCCATCGGCGAGGTGGAGAACGCGACGCCGATGCGGCAGTTCGCGGTGTAGTAGAGGTAGTAGCCGTCCGCGCGGCGATGCACGGAAGGAGCCCACCAGGTGCAGTCGCGGGTGCGGCCGTCGGCGCCGCCGAAGTGCCCATCTGGCTCTCCAGCCACAGCGAGAGCGTCTCAGCCGCCGCGTCCACCAGCTGCTGCTCGAACGTCGGCAGGAACCCCTGGATCGTGCGATGCCCGACGGCCACCTGCCCACGGCGTCTTCCGTCGCAGACCAGCGGGGCGACGAGTTGCTCGGCCATCCCCGGCCGGCGCCCGTCGCTGACCACGACGCAGTCGTCGACCTCGACGCACGCGACGGCGTGGTGCGGGAACTGCATGGCCTTGGCCAGCGAGTCCGCGACGGCTCGGAGCATCCCCTCACGCGGTCCCTCCTCCTGCACCAGCCGTCCGATCGCAGCGATCGCCGACAGCTCCTTGACCCGTTCCTCCAGGTCCGCCTCGGCCGCCGCGCGGCGCAGTGCCTCCTCCAGCAGGGTCTGCACGGCGCGAAGGAAGTCCATCGTGC
The DNA here is from genome assembly GCA_963727445.1 of uncultured delta proteobacterium. Classification (GTDB taxonomy): domain Bacteria; phylum Myxococcota_A; class Polyangia; order Polyangiales; family B10-G4; genus B10-G4. The sequence goes on along the minus strand of CAVSGI010000025.1, from coordinate 17,781 downwards.
CCGCGTACGTGCCGCCTTCGGGGGTGTCCAGCAGCGCGATGGCACCCGACCACGCCGCGCCCCGCAGGGGCAGCACCAGCAGGTCGCGACCCGCCTTGAGCGCCTCGGGGGCGTCGCATGCCTCCGAGAGGTCCAGCTCGCGCAGGTCCTCGACCAGCATGGGCTCGTCGCCCGCGCGGGGCAGCTGGCTGACCAACAGGACCGGCAGCAGCTCGTTCTCGAGGCCGGTGGCCCCGTCGCAGCTGCGGATGACGTAGCGCCCGTCCCCGCGCCGTTGCACCACCATTGCCAGCCGCGTGCCCAGTGACGACCTGATCAGTTCCGCTGCGCGGGTGAAGAGGTCCACCAGCGGGGGGTTGCCGGCTGCGGTCCGTCCGAGATCGGCCAGGACCCGGTGGCGCTCTGCGAGCTGCTCCACCTCGGCCATCAGCTGTCCACGCTGCGCCGCGTGCCGGATGGTGCGCGCCAGCTGCAGCTCATCGACGGTGCCCTTGACCACGAAGTCCTGCGCGCCGCACGCCACGGCCTCCAGCGCGACATCGTCGCCGCTGAGGTGGGTCATGATCACGACGGGCAGATCGGGCACCAGGTCCATGTACCGCTGGAAGGTGGCCAACCCCTCGGTCGGGCCGAGCCCCAGGTCAAGCAGGGCGAGGTCGAACGACTCGCTCGCACCACGCTCGGCGGCCGCATCCAGGGTCGTCACATGCTGGAGGTCGATGACGTCGTCGTGCTCGGCCAGAGCACCACGCAGCAGCAATGCATCACCGGGGTCGTCCTCGATCAGCAGGACGCGTATGGTGGGGGATGGGTCCATGGGAGCCGACTCCGGCAGCAGAGAGTTATCCGACGCTACGATCAGTGTTCACCGGGATGGCCCCAGCAACCAGACCCCGTTCGCCCCATCTGCGATGACAAGATCGCGTCATTCTCCCACCCTGCGCCCATGTCCCACGTTGGTCAATGCTTGTACACTGCGTCGGTTGGACGGACGTCACCATGACCATCAGCGTCGTCATCATCGACGACCACACACTGCTCGTGGACGCGTTGACCGAGACGCTCCAGGAGCAGGACGACATCGCGGTGGTCGGTACCGCTGGCACGCTCGCAGATGCACGACCGCTGGTCGTCGGCCACGACCCCGATGTGGTGCTGCTGGACTATCGCCTGTCCGACAGCGATGGTGCGACTGCCACGACCGAGATCCTCCAGGACTGTCCCGACTGCAACGTGCTGCTGATGTCCGCCGCAGAGCCGGCGACGATGCTGGCCGACGCGATGGAGGCCGGCATCGCCGGATTCGTCCACAAGTCCCGCGGCATGCAAGCGCTGGTGGATGCGCTGCGGACGGTCGCGGCCGGTGGCACGGTCTTCGAGGCCAACGACCTCCAGGCCGCGGTGCAACGGCTCGGCCGTGGCGGGGCCGACCAACCGTCGGAGCGTGAGCTGGAGGTCCTGCAGTTGCTCACCGAGGGCCGCAACGTCGAGCGCATCGCCGACGAGCTCGGCCTCAGCCACCACACCGTGCGCAACCACGTTCGGCACGCCCTGGAGAAGCTCGACGCCCACTCACAGTTGGAGGCCGTGGCCATCGCGCTGCGGCGTGGGCTGGTGACGCCACCGGGCCAGACAAGCTGACACACCGTGGTCATGCGGGCAGCCCCGTCTCGCGCCAACTCCGCCACGGTGCACCCGTCGGCCCCTGAAGGCTGGCGAGCCCGCCGCGCGTGACCGTGCAGCGAGGCTCCCTCGATGGCGTCTGACACGTTGCAGGTCGTCATCGCCGACGACGACGACGAGGTCCGCGCTGCGTTGCGTGAGCTGCTGCACGGCGCCGGCGACATCGAGGCGGTGGCCGAGGCTGCCACCGCGCAGGAAGCCATCGCGGCGTGCGCGGCCGACGACCCGCAGGTCGCGGTCCTGGACGTCCGGATGCCCGGTGACGGCCTCAGCGCGGCACGCGAGATCACCGCGTCCAACCCGGGGACACGAGTCGTGACGCTCACCGCCAGCGACGCGACCGGAGACGCGCGACCTCGCCTCGTCCAACGGAGCGAGCCACGTACCTGGTCAAGTCCGCGGGCGAGGACCTGGTGGCAGTGATCAGGGACGTGGTGACAGGGGTGACGTCGGGGCAGTTCGCTGCCGCCAGCGGCAGCTCGAACATCACGGTGGTGCCGCCATCCGCCGCAGCCACCAGGACCTGCCCACCCAGGACGTCTGCCCGGTCCTGCATCGCGCGCAACCCCAGGTGGCCCGGGCCGGTGGCAGCATCATCGGGGATGCCGACACCGTCATCGACCACGCTGCCCGTCAGGGCAGACCGTCCGAGGCGACCCTGATACTGCACGTGCGCGGCCCCGGCGTGCTTGGCCGCGTTGGACAGCGCCTCCAGCACGATCCGGTAGGCCCCGACGCACGACCTCGTCCGCCGCGCCCGCCGGGATGTCGACGTCACAGGCCACCGTCCACTCCCCCGGCGGCACCAGCCGCTGGGCGTAGGCCCGGACCAGCGGTTCGAAGCTCGCAGCGGTCACGTCCGGCCCCCGCAGCTCGAGGATGAGCCGGCGCAGCGAGCCGACCCCGTCCTGCACGAGGTGCTGGACGCGTTCGAGGTCGATCTCCGGCGACGCGGCCTGCAGCCGCTGCAGGTGGATGTCCGCGGCGGTCAGCAGCTGGATCGCGTCGTCGTGCATGTCCGCGGCGAGCCGGCAGGCGCTCGTCCTCGGCGACGTGCAGCGTGCGCTCGAGCAGCTCCACCCGCTCCCGCTCCAGCCGCTGCACCACGGCACGCCGCGGTGGGGGCACCAGGACGTCTCGCACCCGCAGCGCCGTGTGCGACCCAGACCGGACGTGCTGCTCACCGAGCAGCATGAAGGCGAGCAGTGGCACCCCGAACACGACCGAGAGGAAGAGCTTTGCACCGGCGCCGCCGAATGGCGAGGAGGCGACCGACCCGTCCAGGGCGCTGCGCGCGACCGAGAACACGACACCGTCGGTCAGCGCGACGGCCGCGAACACCGCGACGTTGGCAATGGCGAGCACCACCCGGCCGCGCCCAAGGCGCAGCACACGCTGGGACAGCACCACGAAGACGAGCAGCTCCGCGATGACCAGCAGGTCGCCGAACGAGACCACGGGTGCGAGGGTGGCGAAGACGTCGGGATCCGCCACGGCGAGCTGCACGAAGGACGGCGAACTCGTCGCCCACCACGTCGTGGCCAGGAGTGCGACCTCGGCGAGGCTGACGGCGAGGACCACCAACACCGCCGCCCGCAGCACACGCGCGCGACGTTCCACGACCACCAGCAGGAAGACCGTCAGCAGCAGCCCCATGAAGAGGATGTTGCCGGGCGTCACCTCCAGGCCGGGCGCCAGGGGGATCGCGTACGGCGCCACCAGGAAGGACGGCGTCAGCTGCAGCAGTGCCATGTGGCCCAGCAGCAGGCCGGTCCGGGTCCTGCCGCGCAGCGTCGCGAAGTAGAGCGGCAGACCGGACACGACCAGCACCATGCCCAGGAAGAGCATCCAAGGTCCCACGGCCATGGCACCCCTCCCATCTCCCCGGTCCCTCCCGAGGTGTCACGGGAGGGGCCATCACATGCAGGCTAGTCACATGCGGCCATCTGCGCATCCCCCACTATCCATCTGGTCCGGGGACCAGTCCTGCGGCCCGCACCGCGAGCGCCGCCGCCTCGAGGTCACCGTCGACGGCGTCCACGTCCAGATCAGCACGGCCGGTCAGCAGCAGCCACAGCTCCAGCGCCGTGCCGCGGACGGTCGTCGCGGCGCCCCCGCGGCCGGGGCGGACCTCGACGCCCGCTGAGCGCAGGGTCATCGTCCACCCCGGCTCGTCATGCGGCACGAACCCGACCTGCTGCCCACTGCCCCCGACGTCGCGGCCGTCGAGGCGCTGTTCGAGATACACGTGCAGCGTCTCCTCCACGCCCTCCCGCGCCAACCACGCAGGCACGGTGGGGTCGCGACCGAGGGCATCCTCGGCGTCCCAGCGGTGCAGGGCCGTCTCCAGCGCCATCCGTCGGCGCCAGAAGGCGACGTCGTGATCGGTGCGGCTGATGGTCCAGACCTCGTCGTCAGGTGCGGCGGCCGCCAGCACGGCGACCAGCCGCTCCGCCCCGGCGACGATCCAGTCCGGGAGCTCGGCGGGTGGCGGCGCCGGTGCGTGCCCCCGGTGGGTCGCTCGGTGGCGCGCGCCTCGACGACCCCGGTGACCCACCGATGGATCTGTCCGACATGGGCCCCGAGCTCGACGAGCGTCCAGCCGTCGTAGCACCCGACCGCAGCGGTGGGTGCCTCCTCGACCGCGTCGGCCAACGCCGCCGCATCACGCGTCACAAGCTCGAGGTACGTGCCGATCGTCCGCTCCCGCATCGCTCCCACCGACCCTAGGCAGCCGACCGGACGAGCGGAGGGTCCCGCACGGGGAGGACCCTCGACCCTGTCTGGCCGCGGTGACGACCGGGACGATGCGGGCAATCAATCGGGAGGGCCCGGTGGGCTGGAAGTGTGTCGACGGCAACGAGGCGGCTGCGAACGTCGCCTACCGCTGTGCAGAGGCGATCGGGCTCTACCCGATCACGCCTGCATCGCCGATGGGGGAGTTTGCCGACGTCTGGGCCGTCGGCCGCCGCCCAACCTCTGGGGCGATGTGCCCCGGGTCGTGGAGATGCAGAGCGAGGCCGGCGCCGCCGGAACGCTGCACGGCATGATCCAGGGCGGGGCGCTGGGCACGACGTTCACGGCCTCGCAGGGCCTGCTGCTGATGCTGCCCAACATGTACAAGATCGCCGGTGAGCTGACGCCGACGGTCATCCACGTCGCCGCTCGGTCGGTCGCGACCCACGCGCTGTCGATCTTCGGTGACCACAGCGACGTGATGGCGGCCCGTGCCACCGGCTTTGCGATGCTGGCTGCTGCCTCCCCACAGGAGGCCCAGGACATGGCCGCCGTGGCCCATGCCGCCACCCTGCGCAGCCGGGTGCCGTTCCTGCACTTCTTCGACGGCTTCCGGACCTCGCACGAGATCAACCGCATCGCCGAGCTGTCCGACCAGGACCTGGCCGCGCTGTTCGACGACCAGCTGTTGGCCATCTGAATGCAACGCCAAAATTGTTATCTACTCTTTGGGGATCGAAAGCCATCGTCATTTTTTTTCCTTTTGTTGAAAAATTTTTATAGTTGAAGATAATTATAAACTTTTAAGTATATTTAGTCAATTAATTCTTTTTTGTTTAAGATAATATAATAATAAATATTTAAATACTATTAAATCATAATTGACAAACTAAGGGGAATATTTATAGCTTAGGATTATGGATCAAAGTAATATTACTGTTACCCCCGGCATGCCGCAGCCCTTTGGTATATCATTGACCGAGGAAGGGACCAATTTCGCGATTTATTCCAAGCACGCGACCGATGTTGTGCTTTGTCTTTTTTCCTACCCTGACCGAGAGCTTCTGCACGTCTTCGCTTTGGACCCTTCGATGAACCGAACGGGGGATGTCTGGCATATCTGTATTGACGGGTTACCGAAAGAGTTACTCTATTCCTATCGGATGGCGAAGAAGAAAGGACGGATCCTGCAAACCTTCTATGACGAGAAGCGCCATATTTTAGATCCTTACGCCAAAGGAGTGGCCAGCCGTGTCGATTGGGGGAAATGCGAAGAGGAGTATCATCCCTACGGCCTTCTTATGGCCGGGCAGGAATTTGATTGGGAAGAAGACCGCCAGCCCAAAATTCCCAAGAAGGATTTGGTCATTTATGAGATGCATGTTAGAGGTTTCACGCAACATCCCTCAAGCGGATGCCAATACCCCGGAAGTTATCTTGGCGTGATCGAAAAGATCCCGCACTTGCTCGATTTAGGAATCAATGCAGTGAAGCTGATGCCGATGCAGGAGTTCAACGAGTGCGAATATGACGGCGTCAACCCGGAGAACAATCAACGGCTTTTGAATTTTTGGGGATATTCCACGGTCAATTACTTCTCCCCGATGACCCGCTATGCGCATGGGAATGAGTTCGACTCATCGATTGTTGAGTTCAAACAGATGGTCAAAGAATTGCACAAAAACGGCATTGAAGTAATCCTCGATATCGTGTTCAACCATACGGCGGAGGGTAATGATCAAGGACCGATCTACAGTTTCAAAGGGATCGACGCTCCTGTTTACTATCTTTTGGACAACAAAGAGCACCACATGAACTTTACCGGATGCGGCAATACCGTCAATTGCAACCATCCCATTGTGCGTCAGTTTATCAAAGAGTGCTTGCAGTTTTGGGTAGCGGAAATGCATGTAGATGGATTCCGTTTTGATCTCGGTGCTATCATGATGCGCGGGCTGCATGGGGAACGATTGGATCAAGCACCTTTGATTGAAGAGCTTTCCCACGATCCGGTTCTGGCCGACACAAAGTTAATTGCAGAACCTTGGGATGCAGTCGGGCTGTATTGTCTGGGAGAATTTTTTCCTCAAGAAGAGCGTTGGTCCGAGTGGAACGACAATTACCGCGATTCACTTCGCAAATTTATCAAAGGCGATCTGGGGGAAAAGCGACCTTTGCGAAAAGAATTTGCGGATCGCAGGATATTTTTCACGACGGGCGCACACCCGCTTCCAGCCTTAACTTTGTTACCGCACACGATGGCTTTACCTTAAGGGATCTTGTCTCCTACAACCAGAAACACAACCTCGCCAATGGCGAGGAAAACCGCGATGGCAACCCCTCCAACGTCAGTTGGAACTGCGGAGTCGAGGGGCCTTCCAATGATCCGGAAATCGATCACTTGCGCAATCGTCAGATGCGCAATTTTCTTCTAGCCTTGATGATTTCTCAGGGTGTGCCGATGATTTTGATGGGAGATGAATATGGGCACACCCGGTTTGGCAACAACAACACCTGGTGCCAGGACAATGACCTCAACTGGTACCTTTGGGACAAACTGCAGGAGAATAGGGATTGGTACCGCTTTGCCAAGGGAGCGATCCGATTACGTCGCGATCATGAGATATTTCGCATCGGCAAGTTTTTAACCGATGAAGAAATCGACTGGCATGGCATTCATCCGGGCGATCCCGATTGGGATGGAGATACCCATACTCTTGCGTTTACTTTAAAAGACCACAACGAGAAAAAATGCTTCTATCTTGCATTCAACATGCATTTTCAAAACATCAACTTTCACCTTCCTCCTCCACCAAGCGGCGGCAAGTGGAAGCTGATCGTGGATACCGGAACTGAATCGTTCAATGACTTTTACGAATTCGATCAGGCGCCGGATGTCGAACAAGAACAGATGGAACTCAAAAACCACAGCTCTATCTTGTTGATGAGTATCATGTCTTAGTACTAGACATCAAATCATGTGTTGCATAGGATGTTTCCCAAAAAATTTGGGATTCCATTATGCGTATATTTAAATCAATTTTTCTGATCACATTTCTTCTCAGCACTTATCTGTCCGCAGACGATTCGTCATGCACAATAAGCGATGAAGACTGTCTGTCCATTATCGATCTGCAAGGCCATCCGAATAGCATTGTTGGCGGGATGGTCAATGTCATTACGGGAAATTTGGTTGATTTTGAACAAGACTTTACAGGTGTTGGTGCAAATCCTATCCATGTTCAACGCTCTTATAACAGTTCAAACAAAAAGAAAGGAACGCTTTGTCATGCCTGGAATCATCATTTCCTGCAAAGGCTAACCTATTCAGAAGGAGAAAAAGAAGTGAATGCCTTTTTTGAAGATAGAGGCAGTCAACTTGCTTTCAAGCGCAAAATTAATAGCAGCAAAGCTTTGAAATTGGATAAAGATATACTGAAATGGGGGGTGACCAACGGAACTAGGGGGGTGTTAAGCGGACGGTCCAATATTCAAAATCGAACAATCACCCACAAAGCCGGTGCAAAAAGGGCCGATGTATGGATGGAGACTGGCGAACAAGTGGTCTTCAAGAGAGAAAAAGAACATTCTGATGGGAGAATTGTCTTTCTAGCAAAAGAATTTCTTTTTCCCAACGGCAATCGCTTTGATTATACGTATCATGGTGAAACGCGAGTTGATTTGATTAAATCAGTTGGTAGTCAAGGTCAAATACTGGATCGAGTCAAGGTTTTTGATTACAATCCTGTTACACATATTTCCTGTGGAAATGAGAAATCAATTTGGTATCGGCATGAAAAGTTAAAATCCGGAACCTATCTCAAAGAAGTGTCACGACCGACTGCTCCCGACTTGTATTACGACTATGCAAAAATAGGCTCGAGTTCACTTGAGTGCATGGTAAAAAAGGCTTGGCCCGAGGGGCGCTTTATCCAAATGGATTACTATGCCGACTTGCAAACAAAAAATGGCGTGACGATTTGGTCAAAGAAAGATGCAAGATTCGGAAGGGTTTGCCAATTATCGGCTCCTGTCGGAGAGGATGACACACCAAAGCCCACCTTTCAATTTATCTATGCCATGAAAGACTATAAAAAGAAGGACAAGCCTGTCGCAGGAAGGACAGATGTCATCGACGCTTTAGGATTTAAGAAAGCCTATAATTACGATTGGGAACATCGTCTGATGGGTATCGATGAATATGATGATGAAGGAGAGTGTTATCGGAAGGAAAGATTTATTTGGGGCGGTTCTGGTGACAAAACCTTTTTGGCAGCAAGGACCCTGAAAGATGCAGCAGACAATATTGTCTTATGCAGGAAATGGCAGTATGACAAAGCAGGGAACATGCTTGAAGAAGTGCTTTATGGCAATTTAAGCGGGGATTGCCAGGTATATCCAGAGGTGGCTGTCAACGGAACAGTGACCGAGAATGGCTGTGAAAAATATATCAAAAAATTCACTTATACAGCCGATAATTACTTGGCATCTGAAGATGACGGCAAAGTGAAGATCTCGTATGCGTATTGGCCTGGATCAGATAAAGTTAAGATGCAATATATGATCGTGGATAATGCGATCATTGAAAGAGCGTATTACAACTACGATGCAAACGGAGTGTTAATTCATCAAATCATTGACGATGGCAGATCCAACAACATCCAGGACTTTACGGGAGTTACGCAAAGGCTGATTCAAAAATAGTGCCTACAAATGCTGCAATTATCGGCTTGCCAGAAGTCGTAGAGGAATATTATTACGATCTTCAAGCTCAAAATGAAGTTCTGATCAATAAGATAGTGAATGAATACACCCCTGACGGGTATTTACACTGCCGTAAAACATTTGATGCTAAAGGAGAGCATGCCTACTCACAGAAATGGGGATATGATGAATATGGAAATGTTATCTATGAATTGGATCCGATGGGCAATGAAATCAAACGCTTTTATGATCAAAATTCCAATTTGATCGAAGAAATTCAAGAGGGAGTCCGTATTGTTTGTGAATATGATTACTCCAATCGATTGGTTCGAAAGGCTGAATTTCATGAGGATGGATCGCAATTCGAATACCGCTATGTATACGATTTAAAAGGAAATAAGATCAGCGAAACAGATCGATTCGGAAACCTAAAACAAAATCGATATGATGCTTTTGACCGTCCGATTGAGACCGTATTACCCGCGGTTCCAACAATCAACCATGAAGCGTTTTATCCAATGGAAACCTATGGATACGACGTTCAAAATAATAAAACCGAAGGAATGGATGCCAATGGCAACACAACACGAAAAAGCTTCAATATTAGAGGAAAGCCATGCAGAATTACTTATCCTGATGGGGGGAAGAGAGGTTTACCTATAACCTAGATGGCACCCTCGCTGAATATGAAGATCAACAACAGAATATCACCCGCTGTTATTACGACTGTAAACAGAGAAAGATACGGGAAGAAAAAATATCTCCTGAAGGAAATAAGCTATTTGAAAGATCCTGGAAATACAGCTCATTCCAACTGCTGGAAGAAACCGACCCGGAAGGTGTTGTGACCTATTATGAATATGACGGTGCAGGGCGTTTGATAAGGCAGCGAAAAGGGACGTCAGAGGTTCTTCTCTATTATGATTCATTAGGAAGACAATCCGAGAAGAGAGAGAAATGCGGCGAGCAATCGTATCGCAGGACAATTACCGTATTCGACAAGCTCAACCGCGTTATCGAAGAAAGTATTGAGTCGGACGATGGAACACTTTTAGAAAAAACTTCTTTTGCCTACGACGTAAGAGGGAATCAAACAGTTCTTTGTCGCGAGACCAACAACAAACCATCCATTACCGAAACAGAATACAATACCCGTAACCAACCAATCGAAGTAACAACGCCTGATGGCTTTCAAACGCGATATTTCTATGACGATCAAAGAACTGATCTTTTTGGGCAGCGCGTAGAGACTGTGGACGAGATTGATCCATCAGGAGTAATTAGACGTCAAATCAACGATTCAAATGGAAGAGCCGCTTCCGTGGAAATGATTTCTCCGGAAGGACAAATCCTTCATCAGTCTGACTACATCTATGATGGAGTCGGCAATCTGATTCAACGAACCGAGGCAATCTATGCAAAAGAGCAATTGGAGCGTACAGTATCGACCTCCTTTTCCTATGATCTGATGAACCGTCAAACAGAGATCGTTGAAGCAGTTGGTACCCCTGAAGAGAAACGAACTCAAAAACAGTACAATACAGCGGGTCAAGTGATCAAAGAGATCAAGCCCGATGGCGTGACATTGGAATATGCCTATGATGAACTGGGGTACATGAGCTGCCTTCAGTCAAGCGATGGTACCATCCATTACACATACACTTATGATAAAAACGGAAATTTACTTTCCAGCGACGATTCTAACCACCTCACCTACTTTTCCCGAGTCCTCGATGATGATGGCAGGGTATTGGAGGAAAATTTCAATCATACATTCACCTTTCAATACAGCTATGATCCTTTGGGTCGTACGAAGCAAGTGATCTTTCCCGACCAGTCCTCTATCACCTATAGCTATGATGCTTTGCGCCTCATCGCAGTCGATCGCGCAGGGCGCTGTGGGAATTATCGGATGCAGTACGACTACTGCCTATCCGGCAGGGTCAAGAAAGCAACGCTTCCCTTAAACCTAGGAGCGATTAGCTTTCTCTATGACTCAAGTCTCCGCGCGAGTGAAGTCAGTTCACCCTATTACTCGCTTCAGGTACCTGATGGCGGTTATGATATGAGAGGGAATCTAACGCGCGTCAAAGTGACGGACTCATTAGGTAGTTATGCCGCAGATTATCATTATGACCACCTCAATCAATTAATAAGCGAATCAGGTCCTTTTAGCCCACACCTATGATTTTGATTCAGCCTGTAATCGCATCCAAAAGGATAGCACAGACTATATCAATAATGCCCTCAACCAGTTGGTGCAAGAAGGAGATGAAAAATACCAGTATGATTTGAACGGGAACTTTGAAACCTCTGCAAATAAGAACTACCGCTGCGTCTACGACGCACTAGGGCGGTTAACTTGTGTGGATCGCGGCTCCTCGAAAATTGAATATCAGTATGATTCGATGCATCGACGTAGAAAGCAGACGATTCTTCAAAAATCCGGAGAACTCTGGGCTACGATTGAAACCCAGACATTCTTATTTCAGGGAGAAAAAGAAATAGGAGTGATAGAAGAAGACGGCCGTATTTCCGAGCTTCGTATTTTAGGCGCTGGAAACGGTCAAGATGTAGGGGCTTCTTGCGCAATCGAGATTTTTGGTAAATGCTACATTCCCTTGCATGATTATCGTGGAAATATCGTGAGTCTCATCAATCCTGAAACCGCCAGTGTTGCTGAAACAATTCGCTATAGCGCCTATGGCGAAGAAGAGATTTTCAATGATATCGGCAATCTCCAAGCGGATTCAATCTCTCCATGGCGCTTCAGTAGCAAAAGAGTGGATACGAATACCGGCTGGGTTTTCTTTGGACGTCGATGGTATGATCCCAAAATCGGCCGTTGGACCACTCCCGATCCCCTCATGTTCGAAGACGGCATCAATCTCTATGCCTACGTCAAAAACCGCCCCTTGCTTTTTATCGATCCGGATGGGACAATTTCAACGCAGTTAATTTTAAGACAAAATTTAAAAAGCCCAGAAAGGAAACTTGTTGAATATTATGATTATGATGCTGATGCGAATAAAAATTTATTTGCGATTAAAAATAATTCAAAAGTTATACCTCTCGAAGGAATTAAAACTCCAGGTCTCATGATTTGCTTTATCAATGGGATATGCAACACAGAAAAAGATGCTGTGAGTAATGCGAGGAAACTTTCAGAATATGCAGGCGGGCGAGAAGTGCAGTTGATCTATAATGCTACGCATGGGAAGATTTATGATATAAATGAGGCTTTCATGAATCTAAGAGGAGTTTGCACCACTCCTGTAATGCATGCACATAAACTTTGGGATAAATTTTTTGAAGAAAATGGACAAAATGCTCATATTCTGCTTGTCTCTTTTAGCCAAGGATGTGCAATAGGTAAAAATTCAGTTGAGAGTTATGATCCTGATCGCGCTCAACAGATTCGCGTTCTTGGTGTCGGTCCTTTTGCATTTTATAACCCTGATACTTGTGATGATGTTCAGCATTTAGTGGGCAATGATCCCGTTACAAAAGTTGATTTTGAAAACAGGCTGAAATATGAAGATACCATTAACTATTTAAAACCTCACCCAGGTGAAAGTCAATGGTTTGATCATAAGTTTCAAAGTGAAACTTATGCAGATCCAATCAGAGATTATGTAAATAAATTTTTTAAAGACTATACTCAAGTAGGAGTAAAATAATGAAATATTATTTAATTTTTTTGCTCGTGTTTTTATTTTCGACGGGTAGCTATTGTAGTGTTGCACAAGCAGAGGAGTGCGAAAGCCGTATGAATAAGTCTACCATTGCTCATTCGATTATCCACGAAGTGAAATATCAAATTGAAAGAAAATATGGTTTTTATTCTATCTCGGTAAGAGAGGGAACACACAAGGATGATAAGCTTTATAAACTCCTAGGAATAGGTTTTGAAGTGAAAGGGCCTTTATCTAAAGAAGAAGGGCGTCGTATCATTGTGGATTGTGCGAAAGAGCTGCTAAAGCAAATCAATACGAATTCCGATTTCAAACAATTTATGCATGAATATCCGTTCACTACGGAAAATATTGATATTACCTTATTTGTAAAAGATAAAGACCGTAGGAATTTATACTATCCGGAAATATCCGTATTCACGGTATATCGCGGGGAAGTTGAATATAAAACGAATTCACCCGGATATAAATACGGATATTATACTACCGAAAGTGAAACTTGGGAGGAGGCTTTGCAGAAGGTAGCGGAGACAGATCACAATGACACTTTACCTTCGGAATGAATCAATCGCTGTAAGGTTAAAAATCATGGCGGTGAAAGTTTTCAATTCCGTTTCACCCAGAATCAGTGGTTATAAGTTTGGTTATGAGATATTTGGTGATCATTCCAGTGCTTGTCATAGGTTTGGTTCTTTCTACAGCTATATCTAATGCTCCTTTGAAAGAGGAGTCGAGTCAACCTATGACTAAGTTCAATGTTGCGCATTCGATTATAAAAAATGTGGAAGAAACATTAATAACAAAATATCAATTTCATTCTATTGGGGTAAGTGAGGCAACTCATAAAGATGATGAGCTATATAAAGAAATTGGAATCTGGTTTGAAGCTAGAGGGCCTTTGTCTAAAGAAAAAGGGCGTCGTATCATTGTGGATTGTGTGAATGAGCTGTTGAAACAAATTAATACAAATTCCGATTTTAAACAATATATGCACGAATATCCCTTCACTGTTGAAAATGTTAATATTTGTCTTTTTGTGAAAGATCAAGACCGTAGGAGTTTATATTATCCAAATATATCGGTATTCGCGGTCCATCGAGGCAAAGTGGAGTATAAAACGAATTCTCCAGAGAAAAAATACGAATATTATTCGTGTGAAAGTGAAACTTGGGAGGAGGCTTTGCAGAAGGTGACGGAGACAGATGCCAAAGGCAGTGCTTCATCGGAATGAATCAATTACAGTCACGTTACAACCTTGAGAATATAAGTTCTAAATTCGGTTTCGTCCGGAATCATTGGTTAGAAGCTTAGTAATGAAATATTTGCTGATCATTTCAGTGCTTGTCCTAGGTTTGGTTCTTTTTACGGCCATATCTAGTGCTCCTTTGAAAGAGGAACCAAGTCGACCTATGACCAAATTTAATGTCGCGCATTCGATTATCCGCGAAGTAGAACATCAAATTGAAAGAAAATATGGTTTTTATTCTATCTCGGTAAGAGAGGGAACACACAAGGATGATAAGCTTTATAAACTCCTAGGAATAGGTTTTGAAGTGAAAGGGCCTTTGTCTAGAGAAGAAGGGCGTCGTATCATTGTGGATTGTGCGAAAGAGCTGCTAAAGCAAATCAATACGAACCCCGATTTCAAACAATTTATGCATGAATATCCGTTCACTACGGAAAATATGAGTAAAATTACCCTATTTGTAAAAGATAAAGACCGTAGGAATTTATTCTATCCGGAAATATCCGTATTCACGGTATATCGCGGGGAAGTTGAATATAAAACGAATTCACCCGGTTATAAATACGGATATTATACTATCGAAAGTGAAACTTGGGAGGAGGCTTTGCAGAAGGTAGTGGAGACAGATCACAATGACACTTTACCATCGGAATGAATCAATCGCTGTAAGGTTAAAAATCTTGGCGGTGAAAGTTTTAACCCCGGGTTGCCACCTATTTTCCCTTTAGCGCTGCAGATTGTTGGAGGATTTTGCAGATTTTTTCGAAGCGCAGGGCGATAGCCCTTCGCAAGAAAAAAGATGAAAAAGACTACATTAATCTGTGGATGCTAAAGGGAATATCATGTGAAATCTCCTTTTTATTTCTAAAACAAGGGGGTTAGCGATGGACTTACAAGCTATATTTATTTACTGCTTATGCTCTGATGTTCTTCAGAGCCTCAATTACAAAGACGATAAACAAACACATATGGATTCTGCTGAAATTATGACTTTTGTTATTATTTCAGCACTCTTTTACCAATGTAACTACAAAAAAACCCGACTTGTTGTTCAGTCATTTCGATTTTTCACAAAAATTCTCAGCTACAGTCGACTGAATCGAAGAATCTATCAAATCCCCACCCATGCCTGGATAATCGCATTCCAAATTTCAAAGGAGATCCTTGGATGTGACAATTTTCATGAGTTTATTGTTGATAGCTTCCCTGTTCCTTGTTGTCAGAACAATAAGATTTTTCGTTGTCGACTGTTCCAAGGAAAAGAGTATCATGGGTATACAGCCTCAAAAAAATCATATTTTTGGGGCATCAAAGTACATATGATTGTCTCTGTTCATGGCATTCCTGTTGAATTTACATTCACTAGTGGAAGTGAATCAGATGTTCGAGGATTCCGGCGCCTTGAATGTGACTTTCCAGAGGGTAGTAGAATCTATGCGGACAGAGCCTATACTGATTACCTTCAGGAAGAGTTGCTCAAGGAGTCGAGAGATATTGAATTGATACCGCGAAGGAAAAAGAATTCAAAACGACAACATTCTCCAGAAAGGGATTTTTTACTATCAATGAATAGGAATCGTATTGAGACAACTTTTAGCGCTATTGTTTCATTAATGCCACGATGTATTCGAGCCGTGACTCAGAAAGGATTTTATCTTAAGGTATTTTTATTTATTTTGGCCTACACAATCAATAAAATTGTCCCCCAAGAATAACCCGGCCGCCATCTTTTTTTAGGCACGCATCTACTTTCGCTTCTCTCCTCGCTAAAGGCTATAGCCTTGAGCTCGTCGTTCAGCTTGTATCTGCATACCTAAAAAAAGCCGCAGCCGGGAAATAGGTGGCAACCCGGGGTTTAAATTCCGCTTCACCCAGAATCATTGGTTAGAAGTTTGGTTATGAGATATTTGTTGATCATTCCAGTGCTTGTCATAGGTTTGGTTCTTTCTACAGCTATATCTAATGCTCCTTTGAAAGAGGAGTCAAGTCAACCCATGAACAAACTAGAAATCGCGCATTTGATTATAGAAAATGTGGAAAAGACATTAGTAGAAAAATACGATCTTCATCCCATAGGGGTACGATAATCAATGCATATGGATGATAATCGAGGTATCGGCTTTGAAGCCCGTGGGCCTTAGTAGAACTTAAAGGAAAAGGGTTTTCATTATGAAGTCGGGCGGACTGATTTTAATGAAATTGCAAAGAGCCAGATCACCGGCTCTACTCATGGGATGTTCAAGATACTATTTCACAAAAGAAACACTCGAAATTCTCGGGACGTACATATTCGGAAGAGGTGATTCATATTGGTCAGATTGTGCACAGCATCAATGGAAAGCTACCAATCACATATCCTGCCTATGTGGAAGGGTATCGTGTCGCTGCTCTCAACGGTATCCAAAAGATCGCTCGTTGAGTACATCTATTTGACTTGAGCCTGTCATTTGAGTACTATCTTTTTTTTGTACTACAGGAGAAGTTATGTCTGATATAAATTGAGCATGTGGGATATCCGGATACAAAACCCAAAAATCATTACCCTAGATAGAGTGGATGAAAATCAAAATCGAGAGATTACGTGCGGCAAATGAAAAAGGATATTATTTTCAGGATCCAGCCAAGTACCTGAATTTTTATCCTAATCGATCGCGAGACTTTTGAAAAAACGCTGCCGGGCACTGCTATGTGGAAGGACTACTTGGTTCAACGAGGATTGATGAAGAAAATGGGGATAGGTTCAGTCTCTATCAGAGAATAAATGAGCTCGTTCAGCTTGAATGTTCTCCACTCCTTAGAATCACCTTTGTTGGTAAAGATTGTGAATACAGCCCAGGTTACAGAAGTTTAGTTATCACAGAGTTAAGTGTAGTTCAACAGGATTTGATCAATCGAATCTTTGATGAAGCGAAAAGGGTTTTGCAACCTGAAGAAGTTGCTCACTCTGATCTGGTTGTATCTGAAAATGGAGTGTTATCGTCCATCCGTCTTCTTTACAGATTCAGAGCCTACTGATGTTTTTTTTGTCCAAAGGCCGAGAAGAGAAGCGGGACAATAATGAATAAGTGAACACATTTGACTTCAGAGAGGGTTTTTGCAAAGCGATCATCTTGGATGGGAGCGAAATAGTCCCCTCTCTCCGGCAGATGATGCAGAGAGGGGCAGCTCTTGGAAAACAGTTTTATTGGTCTTGTAGACCTAGCTCCTTCCTAGCCCAGGTTTCTGCTTCCTCACCGAAATATGCTTTAAACTCTTTCGTAATGCTGCTTTCTTTTCCAAGGGATAAGTCGTCTTTGATTTGATCTAATTGAAGCTGAAATTTATTGAGTAATTTTATCTTTTCAATTTCCTGTTGATGCTCTGGGTTTGTTGAGTCGAGCTCCTCACGTAGCTTTGCAGCTCTTTGGTCTATTTGATGTTTTGAAAATACACTTTCAAAGAGTCGTGAGTAATAATCTAGTTTTTTACTGGCGATGTCTTCGTCTGTGACCTCTCTCCGTTTTGTCCTGCTTAGGTTTCCTCTAGAATCCATTGACTGATCTTTTACTTGAGGGTTCTCCATCATCGTGAACAGTTTTTCTAAGCCCTGCTCGGAAGTCTCGGGTGTTTTGAGGTCCGGAAGAGCCTTTTTTGTTTCCGCGCTTAAGAGATACAGTTTCTGGTTCCTTCACTTTTATCTCTCCATTCGCAATTTTAGCCACTCTTTCCTTTGCTAAG
>CAVSGI010000024.1:0-45083 GCA_963727445.1 uncultured delta proteobacterium | reverse complement strand
CCCTTGCCTTGCCGCCGCTCAACCATTCGTCTTGTTCTTGCGGATATCCTGCTGTGCACCCCAGAAGTTCAGCACCCGGTCGCCGGCCGGCCACCCCGCCCAGCGGTAGCTGCGCATCATGCCGGCGCGCATGTGTTCGGTTTTCTCATCGGTGTAATCAAATTGCGAGCAGCATGCCGGTCGAACCGCCGGTGTAGCCCAGCTTCAGACCGGGCTGGTCAAGGCCGCCGGCGACCATCGCGTCCGCTGTTCGCCACGGCCTGCTTCGTCAGCACCGCGTCCGGGTCGTCGTCGCCGATCACCGCGAGCTCGTTCGAAATTGCCCAACGTGTCGACGTCACCCACCTGACCGCGCATCTCGCTGCGATTCAGGATCGGTATCAGCGCCTGCGCCTCGAGGAGCGTCCGCGTCCCCTCGGGCAGCGGCACCGGCGCCGACAGCGAGCCATCCGGAAGCTTCTCCACGCGCCCATCCCAGAAGAGGCTCTCCGCGAAGCTCCGGTTGAAGGGCGACACGGTGTTGCGCGGAAGCGTCTCGCCGCCCTCTCGCGCGATCCCGGTTCCCGTCGCGCCCTGCCCGCGCCCGAGCGCGAGCTGATCGCCCGCGTGGTCCGCCGGCATGTGACAGGAAGCGCACGCGATGTTGCGATTACCGCTGAGCTCCTTGTCGAAGAAGAGCAGCTGGCCGAGCGCGAGCACCGCGTCGTGCCCGCCGTCGCTGCGCGTCGGCGAGTACACACCCGCCAATGCGATCTGCTCGCGCAGGTCGCTCCCGCCGTCGCAAGCGCCGACGGCGAGAGCCAGCATCGAAGCGAAGAGAGCGCGGCGCATCGCCGTCAGCGTGCTTCGGTGTAGTGAAGCGAGACGTGGATCGCTTCCTCCTCGCCCCAGACTCCGTCCACGATCGCGTCGCGGCCGCTCTCGGTCTGGACGATCTCAATCCCGAAGTCGTCCGCCGGTCGGCAGACCCCCGACTCGCAGACGTTCAGCTCGGCGAAGGGCTCCGTCGGGGCGTTGTCCGACCCGCCTTCGGGCGGCGGGACCGGCACGGCGCCGCCTCGGCTCCCATCGCCGAAGTCGCCACCGAAGTCACCGCCCCCATAAGGGTTGGTGCTGGAGGTGTCGGTCTGCGTCGTCATCCAGAGCTCGAGATCCCCCGCCGTGCGGAGCTGGATCTGCACCTCCTGGCCCACGCGGTCGCCCGTGGCTTCGAACATCTCGGGGGCGAGGTTCCGCCCGGCCACCGTGCCTTCGGCGCTGTCGACGCTCACGGTCAGGGCCGCGCTCGTCGATCCACCGGGGTCGTCGCCCTTGGTGGCCTCCCCGATCAGGAGGGGTCCGGCGAGCTCACAGCCCAGGCCGAAGAAGGCGCAGAGGATCGCCGCAATCAAGACGCTCTTTTTCATGTCTCCCCGTTCTCCCCGCCCAGAATCGGGCGTTTTTCGTGCGTTTGTGAGGTTGGTGGGGATTCGGGGGCCGAGCGTTGCAATTGAATCGAGCCGCCTGTCTTTTTTCATCGCGCGTGCAACGTTTGGGGAGCTTCACCCCACTGTCGAGTCGATGATCCGCGCGCTCACGCGAGGCGCTTCTGCCTCTCTGCTCTTCGCCGTCCTCTCGGCGGGGGCGGCTTTCGCGCAGGCGCCGGAAGAAGAGGCGGCTGCATCGCCCGAGCCGCCTGCCACCACGGGCGACGCCATCATCCTCCTCGCTCCGGAGGAGGTGCGCGCGGAGTGGACCGCGGCGTTGCAGGTGGAGCTGGCCCCCGCAGGCGAGCAAGTCATCCCCGCGGAGCCTGTCGAAGGCGCCACCATCCTGCTCCGCGACGCCGCCGCCCAGGCGCTCGCCATCGAATCGGGAGCCCGAGCCGCCGCCCGCGTCGAAGGCGCGACCCTTCGTGTGATCCCCGTCGACGCGGACCACGCCCGCGCCACGCCCTTCGCACCTCGAGCCGATGCGCGCACCATCGCGCTGATCCTCGTCAGTCTCCTCGACGAGCGCGACGCGCTGGGCCCGGTGCCGCCGCCCCCACCTGTTCCTGCGCCTGCGGCTCCTGCCGCGGCGCCGCCTGCTTCGCTCGCCCACACCACACCACCCTCCACTCCCGAAGCCACCCCGGACGACGACGAGGATCCGGAAGAATCCGAGAGCCCGTGGCCGCAGTTCTCCGGGCGCATCGGCACCGGCGGCTTCGGCCTGATCAACGACCGGCGCTTCATCGGTGGCGGGATGATCCGCGGCGGGATGGGCCTGCGCGCGCGCTACTTCGAAGGCGCCGTGCTCATCGACGCCGCCATGATGCTCGACAGCCTCTCGAACGCAGGCAGCGCGATCCAGCCCCTGGGCCGTGCCTGCCTCGAAGCGGGTGCAGCGATCCCCGCCGGTCAGAGCCTCGCATTCCACGTCGGCGGTCGCGGCTGCGGCGGCTTCGCTCAGCTGCGCGTGATCGAAACGTTCCCCTCGGTCCCCGGTACTCCCTCGAGCTCCTTCACCTTCGATCAGATGGGCTGGCTCCTCTCCGTGGGCGGCTACGTCGGAACCTCCTTCGCGCTCTCGGGCAGCTCGCGCCTCTACATCCGCGCGGACGTCGCGGCCGCCACCCTCGAGGCGTCGATGCACGCCGGCGAGGTCTTCGCCACGCTCTCCACCATCTTCAGCTTCTACTGATGTCGACCCTCACCGCACCGTCTCTCGTCCACCTCTCGCCTCGTGCCGGCTCGCCGCGCGAGCGCGCGATGCTGGACGAGGTCGCGAGCCGCCTGCGCTCGCGTGACGACGCGGTGATCGATCGGGTCCTTCGCGAGCTGGTCCCCGAGGTGCGGCGCTGGATGTTTCGCCAGCTCGGTCCGCGGCCCGACGTGGACGATGCGACGCAGGACGCCCTGAGCGAGATCGCCAGCGCGCTTCATCGTTTCGAGGGGCGCTCGAGCATCGCGACCCTCGCCCACCGGATCGCCCTGCGCACCTCCTATCGCTACTACCACAAGCCGCGGCCGGCCGAGTCCGAGCCGCCGCCCCCCGATGGGCCCGATGTAGAGCAGCAGGTCATCGCTCGTCGCGCGCTGGTGCGCTTGCATCAGGTGCTCTCCGAGCTGGGTGATCGCCGCCGTTCGGCTTTCGTGCTGTGCGCCGTGGAGGGCATGGAGCCGTCGGAGGCCGCCGAGATCCTGGGCGTGTCCCCGAACGCCGCACGCAGCCTGCTCTGCCGTGCGCGCAAGGACGTCGAAGCAGCGCTCGCGCGACGAGAAGCGGGGGGTCGCCGATGAGCG
Source organism: uncultured delta proteobacterium (assembly GCA_963727445.1). GTDB lineage: Bacteria > Myxococcota_A > Polyangia > Polyangiales > B10-G4 > B10-G4. The sequence goes on along the minus strand of CAVSGI010000024.1, from coordinate 41,817 downwards.
ATCTCGACCGCCTTCTCGAAGACGCGCGCCTGGCGGAGCCTGATGCGCTCAGCGACGATCGTCAGGCTGCCCTGGTGCGCGAGGCGCGACGCGCGGCAGGGGCCAGCCCCCTCGATGCGTTGGTCCGCGATGCGCGTGGCGCTGCGCCCGCGACACTGAGCGAGCTCGAGGTGCGCCGGGTGGCGCGTCACGCGGCGATGACTGGTCGCGCACGCCACCGTCGCTGGACGCGGCGCCGCGTGATGATGGCCTCGGGCGTCGCGGCCGCGCTGGCCGCGGCGGTGGTGACCCTCGCGCTCGTGCCTCGAGCGCTCTTCGTGGAGGAGGAGCCGAGCGCGGCCGTCCGCGAGAAGCCCACCGACCTCGAGCTCGCCACCGGCGACCATCTCGTGGCCGCCGCGGGTGCCCGTTACCACGTGGAGCTTCCGGAGCCGGCCGACCGCAACGTCCGCCTGGACGAGGGCACGGTCCTCTTCGACGTGCGTCCGATCGATGGAGGCCGTTTCACCGTCGCCACCCCGAACGCTCGCGTCGTCGTGCTGGGCACGGTCTTCAGCGTCCGCGCCGCCGAACACGGCACCACCGTTCGCGTCTACGAGGGCCGCGTCGAGGTCGAAGGCGACGGCCGCGCCACCCGCATCGTCCGCCGGGGCGGCGTCCTGCACCTCGGCGAAGGCCAGGCGCTCGTGGATCCGCTCGAGGAGGCGGGGGAGGAAGCGGCGCGCGCGAGGCTGGCACGAGCAGAGACGGTTTCGCGTCCGGAGACAGGAGCGGGAACGCAAACGGGAACGCAAACGGGAGCGGGAACGGGAACGGGAGCGGGAACGGGAACGGGAGCGGGAACGGGAACGGGAACGGGAACGCGAACGGGAACGCGAACGCGAACGCGAACGCGAACGGGAACGGGAACGCCAACGGCAACGGCAACGCCAACGCCAATGCCAACGGCAGCGCGAACACGGACGGCTGCGGCAGCGGGAGCGGCGCCGGCAGAGACGCTCCGTGGCTGGATCGCCGCGGGCCGTGCTGCCGACGCCCTTCGCGCCTCGCGACGCGCCATCGACGCCGGCGATGTGGATCCCTATCGCATGCTCGAGGGCGATGCGCTGCGCTCCCTCGGTCGTCTCGACGAGGCCGCCGACGCCTATCGTCGCGCGGCGGGCGAGCTGCCTTCGCCGAAGCGGGAGCAGGCGGGCTACCTCGAGGCGCGCCTTCGCGCCGGCGAGCTCGACGACCCCGCCGCCGCCCTCCGCGCGCTCCACCAGGCTGGCGTCACCGCGCCCGGCTCCCCCTGCGCGAGCGCGCCATGGCGCTCGAAGCCCATCTCCACGAACGCCTCGGCCAGGACGCCGAGCTACGCGCTGTCGCCGCCGCCTACCTCGCCGACTTCCCGAACGGCTCTCGCGCGGACGTCATGAGCCGCTATCTCCACCCGTAACCGCAGGGCCGGGCCACGAAAGTGAGAAGTGGGGTCGGTCCCCCGTCAGTACGGGTCTTCGCCTTCGATGCAACCTTCGCGGAGCGGGTCGCCGCCGTCGGGGGCGAAGGTGTGGGGGCAGACGTCGTACTCGTCGGGGACTCCATCGCCGTCGGCGTCGGGCTTCGGACAGCCTGGCTGCTCCTCGCTCGGATGCGGCCACATGGACTCGGAGGGGCAGGCGTCCTCTGGATCCACCAGACCATCCTCGTCGCGGTCGCGCGCCGGGCAGCCGTGGTTGTCGGGATCGGGATGCCGGCCCATGGGGATGGCCGGGCAGATGTCCTCGTGGTCGGGGACGCCGTCGAGGTCCTCGTCCGGAACCGTCTCACCCGTCCGCGTGAAGGTCATCAAGCTGACCGAGAGCCCGAAGCTCAGGAACATCGGGTTGCTCACGCCCGGGTCCTTCATCCAGCTGAAGCGCACGAAGGGCCCGAAGCCGATGATCGGCGCCACCGGGAAGTCCCAGCCGATGCCGACGTCGAATCCATGGGCGCTGATCTGGTGCTCGCTCATGCCCCAGATCCAGTGCGCGTCGATGTAGCCCTCGCTCCAGATCCCGATCAGCTTCGTCCAGTGCCACCGAAAGCCCAGCTGGCTGCCGATGTAATACGCCTCCTGGAGCCGCCCCGGGGTGAGCACGAAGAGCTGCGCGCCGCCGTGCAGTCCGAAGCCCGGCAGCAGGTTCAAAGCGATGTGGATCGCGCCGCCGAGCCCTGGCTCGAAGGCCTCCACGCCCTTCTGCTCCAGGTTCGTGATCCCAAACACCTCGAGGTCCGGTGAGAGTCGTTCGAGCACATCCTGCGCCTGCACCGACGAGGACCAGCACACGATCACGACCACGGCCGAGAGGGCGACGCGCTTCACTCTTCTCCGTCGCCTCCCGCGGCCTCGGGAATCGGTGCCTCTCCCCCCTCGCCCTTCAGCTCTTCCACCAGGCCGGCGAGCGCTGTCGCCTGCTCCTCGGTGATGCTGCGGGTGAGCACAGGCACCGCATTCTCCAGATATTGGGTGTCGGCGTAGGTCGCGTCGATGGGGTTACCCCAGCGATCCGCACCTGACAGCGTGATCGTGCCATCGTCGTTCACGAGGGCACGGATGCCGGCGAGGTCGCGCGCGCCGTCCTCCGCCTCTTCGGCGGCAGGTGCCGTCGTCTCTCGTGCCGTCTCGGCCGCTTCGCTGCTGGCGTTCTGCTCCGCGCTCGTCTGCGCCGACTCGCTGCCGGAGGTCTCGCTCGAATTGCTGCAGCCGAAGAAGAGGGCCAAGAGGGCGATCCAGTTCCATCTCGACATGCTGACTGTCACTCCTTTTCCAGCCTCCCCATCATGATCGGCGAAGGACCCCCACATCGCAACCAATCGGGCCGGATCCCGCCGGATTTCGTCGATATCCCGTGCCCAACGAAATGGGTGCCGGCGGGGTCAGAAGTGCAGTTGAGTGGTTCCAAACCCTCCAAAATGGCATACTTCCTCCGGCTCATGGCTCGTTTTTCGCTTGCGCTCACGCTGGCGGCTGTCCTGCTCGCGGCAACTGCCACGACGGCTTTCGCGCATCCCATTCTCGAGGAAGCGCAGGCTCGCTTCGACGAGGCTGACTTCGAGGGGGCGCTCGAGGCGTTCCAGCGCGCTGAGCAAGCGGGCGACCTCACCCGGGACGACGTCATTCAGCTCTACGTCCAGCGCGCGCTGGTCCATCACACCCTCGGCGACGAGGAGAATCTCGAGACCGATTTGATGCGTCTCGCCTCACTCGAGCCCAACTACGAGTTCGGCCGCTCGGTGCCCCCGGTGGTGCGCGAGGCCTTCGACCGCGCCAAGGAGCGCACGACGGGGCGGATTCGCGTGCAGGCGGAAGCGCAGAGCCACGCCGGCGGCGTGCGCCTCGAGGCCCGCGTGACCAACGATACCAGCGGGATCGTTCAGGAGGTGCGCCTCGGCGCACGCGCCCCGGGCAACGCATGGACCCAGCGCAGCAACTCCGTGCTCGAGATGCCCACGACCTCGGACCAGACCCTCGAGATCTACGCCGAGGCCATCGGCCCGGGCGGTGCGGTGCTGGCCTCCGACGGTACCCCGGACGATCCCGTCATCGGTACCGTGGCCGAGCTGGCCGAGCGTGACTTCGGGACGACCGCCGGCGGCGGAGGCAACGGCAACGGCAACGAGATCATCGCGCCCCGTCCGGAACCGGAAGGAGGGGGCGTCCCCGCCTGGCCGTTCATCGTGGGCGGCGGTGTCCTCTTGGCTGCGGGTGCGGCCGTGCTCATCGCGCTCCTGGTCGCCGGCGGGAGCAACAACACGGCCCTGATGCCCCCCGTGGTTCAACCCTGACGAAATGAGCAAGCAGTCGTACAGCGGTAACGCGACCCCTCACAACGCCAAGGCTGCAGCGGCCGCGGCGGTGGGGACGAAGCTCGGCCGCTATTACCTGGCGTCGCAGATCGCGTCGGGTGGGATGGCGACGGTGTTCCTCGCCACGGTGAAGGGGCCGGGCGGCTTCGAAAAGGTCAACGCCCTCAAGCGGATCCACCCGCACCTCGCCGAGGAGACCGACTTCGTCGACATGTTCCTCGACGAAGCCCGCATCGCCTCCCGTATCCACCACGCGAACGTCTGTCAGGTCTTCGACTTCGGCGAGTCGGACGGCACCTATTTCATAGCGATGGAGTACCTCATCGGCGAGCCCCTCTCGCGTGCGATGAAGACCGTCCGCAAGAACTTCGAGACCCTCGACTCCCCGCGCCTGCCGATCCTCGCGTGCAAGATCATCGCGGACGCCGCAGAGGGTCTGCACGCCGCCCACGAGCTCCGCGGACGCGACGGAAACCAGCTCAACGTGGTCCACCGCGACGTCTCGCCACAGAACCTCTTCGTCACCTACGACGGCAACGTGAAGGTGGTGGACTTCGGGATCGCGAGCGCCTCCGATCGCGTCCATCACACCTCCGCCGGCCAGGTGAAGGGCAAGTTCAGCTACATGGCGCCCGAGCAGTCGCGCGGCGGCAACATCGATCGTCGCGCCGACGTCTGGGCCCTCGGCGTCGTGATGTGGGAGATGCTCACCCTGAGGCGCCTCTTCCGGCGCGAGACCACGGTCGAGACCCTCACCGCGATGCTCAACGATCCCATCCCGCCGCCCAGCACCTATCGGCCCGGGATTCACCCCGATCTCGACAACATCGTCCTCAAGGCTCTCGCTCGCGATCCCGACCAACGCTACTCCACGGCCCGCGAGCTCGCGCGCGACCTCGCCCGCTTCTCGGGCTCCACCGGGCACCCCGCCGATGCAGCGGAGCTCGCCGACTGGATGGACGCCATCTTCCCAGACGGCCGCCAGCGCAAGTACGACATCATGGACGCCGCCCAGCGCGGCGAGCTCGACGCCACCGTCGTGACGCACATGGAGGTGAGCGAGTCGGAGGTGCAGCCGGTCGACCCCGACCGTTTGCCGCCGCCCGCGACCGACCCCGTCTATCCCTCCGAGACGCCGATGCCCTATGGCGCTCAGCCCGGGGTGGCTCCGGGAGGGACGCCGATCGTGGGCGCGGGCGGTGTGCCCACCTACGCGCCACCCCACATGACGGGTCCCCATGCTGCGCAGACCGGCCCCTACCAGGCACAGGGTGGCGGGCGGCCGATGCTCTACGCGGCGCTGGGGGCGCTCTCGGTGTTGATCCTGGTGGGCATCGCCGGCACCGTCGCGTGGGCCGCGCTCACCGACCAACCCGTGCCGACGACCGCCAGCAACACGCCGCCCGAGACCGCGACCGTCGAAGACCCGACCCCCGTTTCGCCGACGATGCTGGACAACGATCCCACCGCGCCGGACGCCGGCGAGGAAGGGGACGAAGAGGAGGTCGACGCCGGCGCAGAGACGCCGACCGTCGACATGCGTCGGCCCGCGACCGGCGGCCGGGGGATGCGCCGTCCGCGGATGGATCCGGTCCAGACCATGGAGCCCGCGACGATGGAGGCTGCCGCACAGGAGTCCTCTACCGGCGTGGCGTTCATCTCGACGCCCGGCGGCTGGGCGAACGTCTACGATTCGAACGGCCGTCCCCTGGGCCAGACGCCGCTCCGCGTGACGCTACCGGTCGGCACCCACACGCTGCGCCTCCGCCCCTTCGGCCAGCCCCCCGATCAGCGCATTCGCGTGAACATCACCGGCGATGGAAACCTCGCCCGCGTCGTCACCCGCGTCGAAGAGTAGACGACTCATTCGGCGAGTGCGTTTCGGGCCCGCGGGCTGCCGCTGCCGGCCGCGACCCAATTCGACGCGGCGACTCAGCTGCTGAGCAGCCGGCGCAGGTTCGTCTTCTCCCACGCGATCGCGCGGTCGTAGTCGGGATAGTCCCGCTCCAGGCGACGAAACTCGGGCGAGTGAAAGTGCTTCTTACCGTTGATCAGCGGCGCCGGAACGACGTGGTGAAGCATCTCGTGATAGAGCACGTAGGCGACGAAGAAGCGCGGCACCCACTCCTGATCGAGCACCGGGTGGATGCGGATCAGGCGGTCGTCCTGAACGTAGGTGCCGAGGCGAACCGAGCGACGACGCCGGAGGTTGCTCGGCGGACGACGACCCCAGGTGACCTGCACGTCGATGATGCGCGCATCGAACCAGAGCTCGTTCAGCTCTTCGAAGATGTCACCGAGATCGTGATAGCGACCACGTGTGCGCACGCGCGCGGCGCGCGCGCGCTCCTTGCGGATCAGATGCGCGTTGTCCTCGATGAACGCGTCGAGGCGCGCGGAGGCGCGACTGTCTCCGCGCGTGAGGTAGCGCGCGAGTGAACGCACCGTGACGTCGTCGGCGTCGAGGAACATGTGGTGAAGGCGCACGTGCGTGACGCGTCCGCGACGGCGTGAAGAGATCATCGTGTGCCGGTTGTCGGTGATGGTGAGGGTCACCGGTTCTTCGAGGAGACCGCCGAGCCGTCGCTCGAGAGCGCGACGCGCCGCTTCTTCGAGCGTCTCGTGATCACCACGGAAGAGAAGAGGGATCTGCGCCGAAGCGCGATCCTCACGCGGCGTGCGTCGCGCGCCTCGGCGCGTGCCTTGGCGGTCCTCTTCCGTCACGAATCGTTCTTGCTTCTTCGCCACGATGCTGTGGAAACGCTAAGCTCCGCACGGATCGGGGTCAAGCGTCGTAGACTCGGAGCGCAAACACCCTGGACGTGCACCATGCAGATTCGTGTTCGCTACTTTGCTGCCGCCCGCGAGCTCGCGGGGTGTGATGAGGAGGAGATCAGCGCCCACCATGCGACGTTGTGCGCGGGCGATCTGCTCACACTCCTCGCCGAGCGACACCCGCCACTCTCGGCGCACGTCAGCCGGATGCGCGTCGCGGTGAACGGCGATTTCGCGGATGCAAAAACGCCCCTTTCTCATGGAGATGTGGCGGACATTCTGCCGCCGGTGGCAGGGGGGACGGCGGTCGTTCTCGTCGACGTACGCGACGGGCCGCTCTCCCTCGACGAGTGCCTCGATGCGGTGCGCCACGAGGGGGCGGGTGGTGTCGCGCTGTTCACCGGCATCGTTCGTGATCACGCCGACGGCAAGCCCGTCGCCCGCCTCGATTACGAGGCGCATCCCGAGATGGCGACCAAGGAAATGCGGCGTGTACTCGACGGAATTGCCGCTGAAATCCCGGGCGTTCGCCTGGCAGCCACCCACCGGGTGGGACAGCTCGTGGTCGGCGATCTCGCGGTGGTGATCGCCGCGAGCGCGCCCCACCGAGCCGAGGCCTTCGACGCGTGTCGCCTCGCGATCGATCGCATCAAGGAGACGGTGCCCATCTGGAAGAAAGAGTGGGGGCCGGGCGGCGAAGCGCACTGGGTGAACCTCGAAGAGGGCTGAGGCGTTACCATCCCCGGCGTGGAAGGGGAGGAGCACGAGCCCGACACGGATTTCCGCGATCGGCAGGGGCTCTTGGCCCGGGCGCGGATCGCGCTGATCGTCCTCGGCGTCCTGTCCGTCCTCGGCGGTCTGGTCCTCGGAGGGCTCCGCGTCGTCGCGCTCTACGACGGCGAGATCGACGTGAGCTCCGAGGCGGCGCCGCTCGCCCCGACGAACGGCGAGCCCCACGCCCCGCTCGTGCGCGCGGAGGTTCCCGCGGGCTACGACGTCGCCTTCGCGTTCTGCGCCGAGACCGTCCTCGACGAACGCTGGTCCAGCGTCCAGCTCATGGTGTGGAACCCCGAGGCGCAGGAGGTCTTGATCCAGGCGCCCATCGACGAGGAGCTTCTGCAGAACCTCGAAGTCGCATCCTGGGGATCATGCGTTCGCCTCGGCTCGGGTCACGCGATTCGGCAGGGCGGAACCTTCGCGATCGAGGCCGTGTGGCCCGACGCGCCGAATGGCGAGCTTCCCGACGTCGCGCGCGAGACCGACGTCGTCGCTCGCATCAGCGGAAATCCTCCCCTCGGCGGCGACGACCCATGGTTCGTCCTCTTCGTTCTGGGTGGCGCCTTCGCGCTCGCCCTCGGCCTGTCGCGCGCGGCCCCCGACCGCAAGGACGGCGCACCGCCGTCCCCCTGGCGCGCGGTCGGCGGCGTCCTCGCTTTGATCGGCGTCTTGCTGGTGCTCGCCTTCGTGCCGTGGGGAGGCGGCGTCGCCGCCTATTTCCGCGGTCTCGTCATCGCCGGCTCCGAGGTGGCGCTCGCCTTCGTCCTCGTGCCACCCCTCGCGCATTGGTCACGCGCCCAGCTCCTGGGTCTGTTGCCCCCTCGCCGCCTCTGGACGGTCGCCGTCGCTCCCATCGCCGGCATCCTCCTCTTCGTGGTCGGTCGGAATCCTCTCGGCCCTCATCCCCGCCACCGGCGAGGCGGCGATCAGCGCCCTCGTCTCCTTCTCCAGTGGAGCGCTGACCCTGGCGCTCATCTCGGTGGTCGTCCCCGTCGCCGAAGAGCTCTTCTTTCGCGGGCTGGTCTTCGGCACCCTCGAGCGGCGCGCTGGCGCCTCGGTCGCCTTCAGCGTCACCGTCATCCTCTTCGCCCTCGCGCACCTTCCTCAGTCGTGGGGCGATTGGGGCGCCTTCTCCGCCATCCTCTTCACGAGCATCGGCCTGACCGGTCTGCGCTGGTGGACCGGCTCGACGACGATCACCATCGTCGCCCACCTCGCGCACAACGCGATCATCTCGCTCGGGGCGTTGGTCAACACTTAGGGGCGCAGCCCCTGAGCACGATTAGACCTTGCCGGCCCCCAGCCTCGGCAACCCCGCAAGCGGCCGAGCGAAGCGACGGCTGCGCACGCCCTCACTACCTGGCACGATCAAACTTCGTCCGGGCGGTCGTAGCTCAGGATGTCCGGGCTGATGACGATGGCGCCCTCGGCCTCGGCGTCGGAGCGGAGCTGGCGGAGGTAGAGCTCGAGAACCTCGCGCTGCTTGGCGGCGATGAGGCCGTTGCGCATGCGCTCGGCGACCTCGGGCTCCATGTCCTCCTCGCGGACGATGTTCCGCTCCGAGAGGCGGATCACGAAGTACTCGCCCCCCGCTTCGATCACCGAGTCGGCGATGCGATCCTCGGCGGTGAGCTCGAAGGCAGCGCGCACGATGGGACCGTTGTCGGAGATGCCGGTGATGGGGGAGTCGGCCCGGCCGAAGGGACGGGTCTCCTGAAGCTGCGGGGCGCGGGTGTCGCGCTCGGGCTCCTCTTCGCCCTCCCCCTCTTCACCCTCGCCCTCGGCGGGGGGCGTCTCTCCGGTCTGCGCGGCGAGGAGCTCGGCGTCCACGTCCTCGAAGGACTTGCCGCCACGCACCTCGGCGAGGATCCGGTTGGCCTCCTCTTCGGCGCGCTCCGAGGCACGGGCCTCGCGGTAGAGGCGGTCGGCGAGCTCTCGCTTCGCCTCGTCCTCGGGGACGTCGCCCTCGCGGATCCCGGTGACCTTGATGATGTGGAAGCCGAACTGGGTCTCCACCAGGTCCGAGATCTGCCCGGGCTCCATGGAGAACATGGCCTCGTCGAACTCGGAGACCATCCGGCCCCGAGGGTTGTAGCCGAGGTCCCCGCCCCGCACGGCGCTGGAGGTGTCGTCGCTGTTCTCGCGCGCGAGGGTCTCGAAGTCCTCGCCGGCGCGGGCGCGGGCCAGGAGCGCGGTGGCCTTGGCGCGGGCCGCTTCCTTCACCTCGTCGCTCGCGTCGCTGTCGACGCGCACCAGGATGTGCTCCGCCCGGACCTGCTTCTCGAGGCCGGTGTAGCGGTGGCGGTTGGCCTGGTACTCGCGATCGACGGCTTCCTGATTATCGGCGATCCACGCGTCGAGATCCTCGGGCGTCGGCGCCAGCGACTCGCCGAAATAACTGGGCGTGAAGCGGAAGTACTGAAGCGTCGCCGTGTCGCGCTCGCGGCGGAAGGTGTCCCAGACCTCCTGATCGCTCACGGTCACAGTCGAGGTCACGAGCTCGCGCATGTGCTGCGCGAGCGTCTCCCGGATCTGCGCCTCGCCGAACTCGGTCACGCTGCGACGCAGGCCGAACTGGATGAAGCGCTTCGCCGCTTCGATGTCGAACTCGTCGTCCTGATTACGAACCGGGACCATGATCTCGCCGCTGGGCATGTTCGGCGGCGCGTCCACGCCGAGGGAGAGGTATACCGACGAGTCGCGCGCCAGCTTGCGCATGACGTCGTCCTCGTTCGTCTTGAAGCCGATCTCCTCCGCGGCGCGCGCGAGCAGCTCGCGCTCGATCAGGCCGTCGAGGATCAGCTCGCGGAAGTTCTGCTGCTGGGCGACCTCGGTCGGGTAGCGATCGAAGCCGGCGAGGACGTAGTTGGCGCGGAAGTCGCCCTCGGTGATGACGTAGCCGTGGACCTTCGCGGCATAGGTGCCGCCCCCGGAGCCACAGCCCTGTGCCTGGGGGCCGCCGAACTGGAGCGCGAAGACCACCGCGAGGAGGATGATGAGCCCGCTGGCCGCGATCTGAGGGAGCTTCTTGGCGATGTCTTCCATGGGTCGCTTTTCCCGAAAGGGGGCGAAACATAGGCGACCCGCAATTCCCGTGCAACCGCCCGCCAACCCCCGCCAACCGGGATCAGCGGTAGCGGTCGGCGGCCCAGCCCAGGTAGCGCTTCATCAGTAGGGGGACCTGGAGGATCCAGCGCTGGATCTCCTCCCGGAGCAGGCCGATCGCGATGCCGGAGCCGATGTCCGCCAGGATGGCCCAGGTCACCATCGAGCGGTGCTCCCCATAGGCCTGAACCTGAATGTATCCCCAGCCCTCGCGGACGTCGTTGTCGTGCCCCGAATCGACGCGGAACTGCGCGGTGTGGCGGCTCTCGGAGAAGTCCAGCCGGAGGTGATAGCTGGCCTCGAGGGGTCCCCGCTTGTGCAGGACGCTGATGACCTTTCCGCGCCCGTTTCGGCCCCGGGAGACGGTGCGCACCCGCTCGACCTCGGGCAGGTAATGGCGGTAGGCGTTGGTGTCCTTGATGGCGGCCCACACCACCTCGATCGGCTCGTCGATCACCTGAAAAGAGGTCCCGCCCACCAGCAGCAGGTCTCCCCGCCGTTGCGTCTCGGGCCGGGTGACCAGCCGCCCGCGCCTCAGCCGTCGCGTCTCCGAGGCGGAGAAGCCCTGTGCTTCGGCTCCCGAAGCGAAGAGGGCGCCGAGCAGGAGCGCGGCGAGGAGCGGCCAAGCGAGTCGCTTCACGGTCAAGAGACTGCCATCATCGCCCGGATCTTCAACGATCGCGCGCTTGACCCGCGTTCGGCCCACCCGGCATCGTCTGCTTCGGTGAAAAGCGCCCTCATTTTCGTCAGTGCGCTCCTCATCTGGGCCTCGCCGGGCGTCGCGGCCGCCCAGCCGGATCCCGAGATCGCCCTCGTCCTCGTCTCGCCCGACCCAGGGGCGCCGGAGCCCCGCGTTCGGGAATTCACCACCCACGTCGAGCGCGCCGCGCGTCGTGCTGGTTATCAGGTGATCAGCGATCCCATCGCCTGGGCCGAAGGGCGCGCCCTCGCGTTGGGGGCCCTCGACGCGGGCCGGGTCGACGCCTTCAAGCAGGTCGAGCGCCTCATCGTCGACGCGCGCGCGCGGACCGCCTCGCTCGAGGAGAGCGCGGCGCTCGACAGCCTCGCCCAGGCGGATCGCATCGCGCAGGCGCACGCCGACGTGCCCGGCGCGGCGGCGTGGATCGCCGAGGTGCAGACCGCCATCGGCATCACGGCGTCGCAGGTGGAGGGCGACGGCCTCGACGAGCTCGCGGCCGATGCGTTCCGCCGCGTCGCCACCCTCGATCCGAGCCGCGGCGTCCGCGCGGCCGAAGCGCCCCCCGAGGTCTGCCGCCGCGCGACGGAGATCACGGCCGCCGTCGCGATGCGACCGCGCGGCAGCTTCGAGGTGCGCACGAGCGCTCCCAACGCGACCGTCTATCTCGACGACCGCGAGCTGGGCACGCTGCCGCGCATCGTGCGCGCGCCGGTGGGCACCCACGTGCTACGCGTCGAGGCGCCCGGTCGTTCGCCCTGGGGTCAGGTCATCGAGGTGCTCGAGGGGCGACGGCCGCCGATGGTCGTGGCGCTCGCTGCCAATCCCATGGTGGTCTCCGCGCGACGGCTCTCGACGGAGATGGCCGCGGGGGACTTCTCGTTCGGCATCCGCCTCGCGGAGCTCTTGGGTGTTTCCGCCGTCTGGTTCTTGCGCGTGGGTGACGGTGACCAGGACCGCGCGCTCTTGATGCGGTGTAGTGGCGAGGGATGTGCCCTGCCGCGCCGGCTCTCCCTCGACGAGGTTCCCTTCGTCCTTCCGGCCTTCCGCCCCGTTGAGGATCTGGCCCCAACCAACCGCGCCTATGCGCAGGGGCTGTCGTGGCTCCAGGAAGAGGAGGTCTTCGTTCCTCCACCACCACCGCTACCCTGGTGGCGACGTTGGTACGTGTGGGTGGGTGTCGGTGCGGTCCTGGCCGGCGCCATTTCCGCGATCGCCGTGTCGACGCAGCCAGACCCGACTCAGGTCTTGGAGGTGGACATCGTCCCGCCCTGACCCAAGCCACGCGTCGTGCGAGAGGTCCCTCGGAGGCGTGCTCCATTCGATTTCGAGCCGAGACGGCCACCTCGCGCTATACTTCCTACATGAACGCCGCCCTTTCGAGGGGGGCTGCCTTGCTTCCCCGATCTTGGCGTTGCTGCTCCTGTCTTCATGCAGCGACATCGGCACAGTCACGTACGAGACACAGGACGTGGAGCTCAGCGTCAGCTCCGGTTCTCTCGAAGTGCCGATGGCCCTCGCCGACGGAGGGCGCATCGCGTCGCTCCCCTGTCCGACCGGTGGGATGTGTCCCTCGACCGCGGGGATCACGGTCACGTGCGAGCGCAGCGTCTGCAATCCCGCCCCGCGCACCATCACCGCGCCGGTGGGCGACGTGATCGACTTCGACGCGCTCCTCGGCGATCTGAGCGCTGCGTTCGTGGTGGTGGACGCGATCGAGGTCTCGGAGCTCAGCTACACGGTGCAGCTGAACACCCTCACCATCGACCTGTCCGAGATCGAGATCTTCTGGGGGCCGGAGGGAGCGGTGGACGTCGACCCGGCCCTGGGCGTCCATCGCCTCGCCACCATCCCCGCCCAACAGGCGCGCATGACCTCGTCGGGGATGGGAGAGGTCGACGCCGCCGGGAGCGCCGCCCTGAGCGATTATCTCGTCAACTCCAGCCGCAGAATTCGGCTCTTCGTGCGTACCCGAGTCGACCTCGAACCGGGCGATCCGCTCCCCGAAGGGGAGATCCAGGCGGTCACGCGCATGAAGGTGGACGTGTCCGGGCCTCAGATCGTCGGGTGAGCTTTTCCGAGCCGACAGGGAAGACTTTGGCCCGATACGCTGGCTCGGGTATGCTCCGGCTCTCCGAAGGCCGTGGGCCTTTTTGTGAGGAAGGGGACTAAGTGGCGACCGAATCCGTACCGCCGGAAGACGAGGGCGGGGGCAACCTCAAGTACCTCATCATCGGCATCCTGCTCATCGGCGGCGTGGTCGGCATTTGGGCCGCGATGTCGAACGGCAGCGGCGACACCCCGCAGGTGACCCAGGCCGATACCGGGCCGCCCATCGACCGCTCCACCTCGCTCGCCGAGCCCATCATCGAGCTGCCCGACCCCGAGCCCGATGCCGGTCCCGATGCGGACACAGGCCCCACCAAGACCAAGATCGTCTACCGCTACGTCCGCGACGAGTGGGACTGCCCGGGCGACATCGACGCCGCCCAGGCGATGAGCGTGGTGCGCGGCTACAACCGACAGATCCGCAACTGCTACGAGCGCGAGCTCAAGAGCAACCACACGCTGCAGGGCAACATGCGGGTGATGGTGCGCGTCGGCTCGAACGGCCACGTCAGCGGCACGCGCGTCAACGGCTCACTGCGGAGCCCGCCCGTCTTCGCCTGCGTTCGGAACCTCGCCAGCAACTGGCAGTTTCCCAACCCCACCGGCGGTTGCGCGGTGGTGAGCGTGCCTTTCAACTTCTCGCCGCGCGAGTGATCGGCACCGGGGGCGAATGGATTACTTGAAGGGCTATCGGGTCGCGCGCGAAGACCCGCAATGGACCAACAAGATCGTCGTGGGCTCGGTGATCCTGGTCACGTCGATGATCATCCCGCTCATCGGTCAGCTGGCCCTGCTCGGCTGGCAGGCGCTGATCATGCGCCGGGCGGTCCATGGACAGGATACCCCGCTGCCGCGCCTCGACTTCGACTTCGACTACCTGGGCAAGCTGGTGGGCCTGGGCTTCAAGGCGCTCTTGGCCCGCTTCCTGTGGACGTTGCCGGTGATGGTGCTCGTCGGCGGCCTGGTGGTGTGCATGTACTTCGGCTTCATCGCGGTGGCCGTGGGCGGCGTCGCAGCGGCGGAGAGCGGTGGTGACGCGGGCGCGGCCTTCGGCGGCCTCGGGGCCATGTGCTGCATGTTCGGCGGCTACTTCGGGGTGATCGTGCTGGCCATGCTGGCCGCGATCCCCGCGTCCGTGGCGGCGATGCGCGCCGAGCTCACCGACGACCTGAACCAGGCGATGAAGTTCGGCGAAGTGATGCAGTTCACAAAGGCCAACTTCGGTGTGCTGTTCAAGGGCACGCTGATCATCGGCGTCGTGAGCTGGCTCCTCAGCATGGTGGGTGTGCTGGCGTGCTTCGTCGGGATCTTTCCGGTCGCGATCCTGGGCATGGTGGCGCATGGCCATTTCCTGGCGCAGGTCTACATGGAGCACGTGCAGGCAGGCGGAGCGACGCTGCCCGTAGCGGGTCCGGACATCGAGGCGCCGCGCGCTCCGATGTCACAGCCGCAGCCGCCGCAGACCTTCTGAGGTATGATCGCCGCCAGCCGTGGGCGAGTCGGACCGTCAGACGCCGATCTTCGAGATCGGTGAAGTGCTCGGTCGGGTCTACGAGATCCGTCGCGTGCTCGGCAGTGGTGGCATGGGCCAGGTCCTCGAGGCCCACGACCACTCCCTCGATCGCCGGGTGGCGATCAAGGCGGCGTGGCCCGATCTCGACGCGCCTCCCCTGCGTGACGAAGCCACGGCGATGGCTGCCTTTCGCCATCCGACGCTGATCACCGTCCACTGCATGGGGGTGCACCGCAACATCGACTACATCGTGATGGAGCGGATCTACGGCGTCTCACTCTCCGATCTACTCACCCAGCGCCTCGCCAACGGCCAGCAGTTCTCGGTTCAGGACGCGGTGCCGATCCTGAAGTCGGTCGCAGAGGGGCTGGCAGTGGTACACGAGGCGGGCATCGCCCACCGCGACGTCAAACCCGAGAACATCATGCTCAGCCCCGACGGCCGCGTGGTGCTGATGGACTTCGGTCTCTTCCTCCCGGAGTTCCGCTTCGCGCGCGCGGATCTGGTCGCGGGCTCGCCCCCTTACATGGCGGCAGAGGCGCTGACTGGTGAGCTCGAGCCGGGCTCGGGACCGCTGGTGGACATCCATGCCCTGGGGGTGACCGCCTTCGAGCTCCTCACCGGGGAGCTGCCCCGGATGGCCGAGACCCTGCCGGCGCTCTACGAGACGCACCTCGCGCCGCCGCCGAGCTTGCGGGATTTCCGCAAGGACGTCCCCGATGGGTTGGTGAGCCTGGTGGCGGAGATGCTCTCTTTCGATCCCGGCGACCGCCCGCAGTCGGCCGAGAGCATCGCCTGGCGTCTCGCGGCCGTCCTCGACGAAAAGCCCCCCGCGGAGCAGAAGGCGATCGAGCGCATCCTCATCGTCGACGACGACGACGACATCGCCAAGCTCGAGCGCTTCTACGTGCAGCGGGCGCTCGGAAATGGGGTCGAGGTGCGCGTCGCTCGCGACGGCGAGGAAGCGATCTCGGCGCTCGGCAGCTTCGAGCCGGACGTGATGCTCCTCGACCTGCACATGCCGAAGCTCAACGGCATCGAGGTGGCCATGTACATGCGCGGCTCCCACCTGGCCGAGCGCTGCACCATCGTCCTCGTGAGCGCGGGCGCTCAGGAGCACGACCGACAGCTGCTCCACCAGCTGGGCATCCGCCACTTCCTGGTGAAGGGCGGCGAGCTGGGGAAGAAGCTGGCGGAGCTGCTGGAAGCGCTCAACGGCTGATGACGATCTGGGGCTCGGGACTGCTGAAGTCCACCGTGGCGGTGACGGAGCCACCCGCCGGGACTTCGAAGCGCTGAGAGACATCTCCCCCGAGCGGGGGATTTTCGATTCGGAGTGTGTGGGCGCCTGCCGTGATCCGCGCATTGCTGATCCGCCGCCCGCTCAACTGCCGACCATCCAGATAGTAGTTCCCCCACGGCCTCGCGTTGATCGTGAGCGTAGCCGCCGCGGCGGGCGGGACCTGCGTTTCGGTCTCCGTCTCCGTCCCGGTCTGCGTCTGCGTCTCGGTCCCGGTCTGCGTCTGCGTCTCGGTCCCGGTCTGCGTCTGCGTCTCGGTCTCGGTCTCGGTCTCGGTCTCGGTCTGCGTCTCCGTCTCGGTCCCGGTCTGCGTCTCCGTCTCGGTCTCCGTCTCCGACCCGCTCTCCGTCTCCGTCCCCGTCCCTGCCTCCGTCTGCGTCCACGCCCGGATTCCGAACACGAGCCCGACCGCCAGCAGCACCACACCCACCCACGCGTACTTCGGAAGTCCCGCGGGCGCGGGCTCGGGCTTCGCCGACGGGGACACCACCTCGCCGCGCGGATCCGTCGAGGCCAGCGACTCGGCCGAGGGGCGGGGGATTTCCTGCTTCGCGGGCTCGATCGGCGTGGTGCCGATCTCCGACAGGGAGACGCGGCCTGGGATGGGCATGGTGCGGTCCTGAGAGTCGGAGACGCGACCCGTCATCACGTCGTCGTCCGCGTCGGGCTCGGTCGCCGCCCCTGCCTGGCTCAGAGGTACCGTGCCCGGTTCGTCGGGGTCGGTCTCGTCCCCATCCAGGATCTTCGGAGGGTCACGCTGGTGGCGATGGTGCGCACCGAGCCATCGGGCTTGGTCGGCCCATCCATCGACGGTGGCGCTCGAGAGGGGTCTCTTCGCCGCGCCGCCATGGCCGCTTCGGCGCGCTGGCCGAGCTCCGGCGCGACCCCCTCGGGTGCTTCGCCGGCGAGATATCCACGCAGCCGCTTGGTGATGGCGCGCGCTCCCGCCGGTCGCTTCGCCGGCTCTTGCGCGAGGCACTCGTCGATGAGGGAGGAGAGCTCCTCGGGGATCGCGTCGTGTCCACGAAGCGACGGCGCCTTGCCCTCGAGGAGCGCGGTCTTCGTCAGCTCGGAGGTGCGCTTCAGGAAGGCGGGCTCGTTGGTCAGTGCCTCGTAGAGCACCGTGCCCATGCTGAAGAGATCGCTCTGCGCTTCGACGATCTCGCCGCGCGCCTGCTCGGGCGACATGTAACCGTGCGAGCCGAACACCTCGCCTTCGAGGGCGCCCTCGGCCTTGGCCGCGATCCCGAAGTCGAGAAGGCGCACGTGTCCGAGGGCGTCGACGATCACGTTGCGGGGCGTCACGTCGCGATGGACCAGGGAGAAGCGTTCGTGCGCGTAGGAGAGCGCCTCGCAGACCTCGATGGCGACGTGCGCGACGAGCGATGGCGGCAGCGGCCCTTCGCGGAGGATCTCGGCGAGAGTGGCGCCCTCCACGTACTCCATCGCCAGGAAGTACACGCCGTCCACCACGCCGAGCTCGTAGACCGGCGCGATGTGAGGGTGGCTCATCTGGACCACCGTCTTCGCCTCCTCGACGAACATCTCCACGAAGCGCGGATCCGAGGCGAGCTCCGGCAGGACCTGCTTGACCACCAGCTTCTTCTCGAAGCCACCGAGGCCGCGCAGGCGCGCCAGATAAACGCGCGCCATGCCACCCCGGGCGATCTCCTCGTCGAGCAGATACTTCCCGAACTGCCGGAGCGTCGGTGGGGAATGGACCGATGCTGGCATTCGTGAGAGATCATAGCGCGATGCGGGCGTTATCGGTGCTCTCGACCCTCGCGATCCTCGCGGCGGCCTGCAGCCCCGCGGAGGAGGTGACGCGGGCGCGCCTGGTCCTGAGCCTGCCGGCCTCCATCGATTGTCAGCCTCCTGACGGAATGGGGCGCCTCGACATCGTCGCCTCGGGGGATTTTCCCTCGACGAACGACACGGTCGAGGTCCGTTCCCTCACCGAGACGATGGCGATGCCCATCCGCAAATTCCCCTTCGAGACCCGCGTCTTGACCGTCGCCCTCCACGTCGAGGACACGTTCACGGCGGGCGCGCTCCACATCCGTGCCCCCTCGGATGCCGAGGCGTCACTCCTGCTCCTGCCTCTCGGCGCGAGCTGCGCGGCCTCCGATCCGGAGGTGTATCTGCCTCCGGGCGGTGCGCTCTCACCGCTCCCGAACGGCGGCTACCTGGTGGCTGGCGGGCTCGACGAGGGCAGCGATGCGATGGCCGGGTTCCGGCGGCTGGTGGTGGTACCGCCGAGCGAGGAGCTCGCGAACCTCGACGCGGAGCTCGCCACGCGCCGCATCGGTGCGAGCGCGACCCTCAGCGGTACGCGGGTGGTGATCGCGGGCGGCACCGAGTTCGAGGGGCAGGCGGCGGAGGAGACGTACGAGGTCTACGACGCGCGTGACGGAGCGGTCGTGCCCGCCGTGCGTCCGTTGTGCAGCTCGGGGGTGTGTCAGCGTCGCGACCACGGCGCTGCGGCGTTGCCCGACGGGCGCGTGCTGCTCGTGGGTGGCGTGAGCTCGATCGGCGCGCCTCCCATGAGCTCGGTGGTGGCGGTCGATCCCCAGGCTCTCACCATCGACGAGAGCTTCGGACCGATCCTCACCGCGCGACGGCTGCCCTTCACCGCCGGGCTCGATGGGCTGGTGGTGGTCGCGGGCGGCTTCGCCGAGGACGGCGCGCTGGTGCGATCGGTGGAGGCGATGGACCCGAGTGAGGGCGTCTTCCGCATGGTGGCGTCCCTGCCGGATCGCGGCGACGCCGCCTTCGTCGCCCTGCGGGGAAGGCGCCTGGTGATGATCGGCGGGCGCGGTGACGACGAAGTCGCGGCGACAGTGGTCACCTTGGGGGACCGTGCGTCAGCGAGCGTCGCGACCGTCGACATCCGCGGGCTCGTCGCTCTCGCCGATGCACGTGCGGCGACCCTCGCCGACAATCGCCTGCTCGTCGTGGGAACCGACGACATGGGAACGCGGCGCGCCTTCCGCGTGGACGTGGGTCGTGGCGTGGCCGAAGAGCGCGGGGAGCCGTCGCGGCCCGTCGCTGCGCTGGTGTCGTGTGCAGACGGAGCGGTGGCCGAGATCGGCGGGGTCGGCGGATCGTATCGGCGCGAGCTCCTGCGAAGCCCCTTCGACAACCCACCGGACCCGCTGGTGTCGACGGACGCCGAATGGCTCTCCCTCGACGTCGCCACCGCCTACGACCAGGGCTCGGAGGTCGTGACCGCGTTGGACGACGGCGCGGCGGTGCGGGTGGCAGGGCTGATCTTCGCCGACGTCGTCATCTCGCCGACGATCGAAGGACCCTACCGCGTCGTGCTCGAAAACGAGGCGGGCGTGACGCGAACCGTGGTCGTCGGCGACGCCGCCGTGAACGTAGATGGCTGCGAGGTCGCGCGGACGGCGGGGGACATGGTCGCCCTCACGCGGCGCGAAACGACGCTCGAGATTCACACAGATGCGGCCGTCGGCCAGTGCCTCCTCGCCGATCTCGAAGGGCACGTGCGGATCTCGCTCCGCCTGGCATCGGGCTCCCGATTCCGTGCCGTGAGCGTCATCCGCCTCTGAGCGTGCGGACAGAGCCCGTGGCTACTCTGCTGCGCCGGCGACGTGCTGGGGCAGCTCGGGCAGAAGGCGCGGATTCACCACCGGCTCTTTGCCCGTGTAGTCGTAGATGCCTCGTCCGGTCTTGCGACCGAGATCGCCGGCGAGCACGAGCCGCCTCAAGAGCGAAGGCGCGCGGTAGCGCTTGTCGTGAAGCTCTTTCTTCAGCGTGGTCGCCATCGAGAGCACGACGTCGAGGCCGATCAGATCAGCGAGGGCCAGCGGGCCCATCGGGTGACCTGCACCGAGCGTCATGGCGGTGTCGATCGCTTCGGGTGTAGCCACGCCGCCCTCGAGCGTTTCGATCGCGTGAAGGAGCATCGGCGTCAGCAGTCGGTTCACGACGTAGCCGGGGGAGGGCGCCACCTCCACCGGGACCTTGCCGAGCTGCTCGACGAAGTTCTTCGCCGCGACGACGGCGCCGGGCGCGGTGCGCGTGGTGTAGGAGAGCTCGACCAGCTTCATCGCGCCGACCGGATTGAAGAAGTGCAGGGCGAGGAGCTCTTCCGGTCGCTCGATCGCGTCGGCGAGGGTGTCGAGGGGGAGCGAGGATGTGTTGGTGGCGAGGATCGTCCCGCGGCTGATCACGGCCTCGATACGCGCCAGGAGCTCGCGCTTGGCGGCGAGATCCTCGACGGCGGACTCGATCACCAGGTCGCAGTCGGCGAGGGCCTCGAGGTCGGTGCTCACCTCCACCCTGGCGAGGATGGCGTCGCGCTCGCTTTGCTCCATCTTGCCGCGCGCGACGCGGCGGTCGAAGATCGCGGCGATGCGCGACCGGGCCGTTTCGGGGTCACCACCCGTGGCCTTGACGGCCACCACCGGCATGCCTCGGGAGGCGATGGCGGCGGCGATCCCAGTCCCCATCACCCCGCATCCGACCACTGCAATCTTGTCGACCATCACACGACTCCCGCCTGCCCCGCCCCAAGAGCATTTACAGATTTACAGGGCACCCAGAGAATTAATCCCCTAATGCGCCGCGTCAAGAAACAAGCCCTTGGTATCATGCAATTAACAAGGCGATAGGTTCGTGTTAATCATCGGCGCCCGCGCTGGTTTTGCATTTCGTGGGAGAGTTCGCGGAGGAAAGCGGGGATGAGCAGCAAGAGCGACGACGAGCGCGCCTTCGACGAGACGATCGCCGGTCTGGGTCTTCCGATGAACCCAGTTGCGATGGACGCAACCATGGTGCCCGACGAGCCGCAGTCGTGGTCGAGCTTTCGGGGCTCGGCGGGATTGCTCCCGGCGGTCGGGGCCAAGCCCCTCGCGGCGGGGCAGGACGTGGAGCTGTCCCTCCTCGAGCTCCTCGGCGAGGGCGGCATGGGCAAGGTGTACCTCGCCATGCAGCGCTCTCTGGGGCGCAAGGTCGCGGTCAAGACGGTGAAGGACGCCCTGTCCGAACGCGCCGTCGCTGCCCTCTGCGACGAGGCGGTGGTCACCGGCCGCCTCGCGCATCCGAACATCATCCCGGTACACGCGCTCGCGCAGGACGACGAAGGCCGGCCGCTCTTGATCATGAAGCGGGTCGAGGGCGTCGGGTGGAACGTGCTCCTCGCCGAGCCGGATCATGCGTTCTGGTCCCGCAACGAGATCGCCGAAGACGATCGGCTCCTCTACCACGTCGACGTGCTGCGGCGCGTGGCACACGCCGCCACGCTCGCGCACAGTCGGGGAATCGTTCACCGGGACATCAAGCCGGAGAACGTGATGCTGGGCGACTTCGGCGAGGTGTACCTGGTCGATTGGGGTATCGCCGCGAGGGTGGGGACACACGTGGGGGACAAGCTCGCGGGCACGCCCTACTACCTGGCGCCGGAGATGCTGGGCGGCACGGTCGACGCGCAGACCGACGTGTTTCTCCTGGGCGCGACGCTGCACGAGATCCTGACGGGACAGCCGCCTCATCAGGGGGCGACGCTGACCCAAGTGCTCTTCTCTGCCTTCACCTCGGCTCCGCCGGAGTACGGGCCCGAGGTTCCGGAGGAGCTCGCCGCGCTGGCGACGCAGGCGATGGCGCGAGACAAGGATGCCCGGCCTTCGAGCGCGCGCGCCTTCGGCGATGCCCTCGACGACTTCGTGCGCCATCGTGGCTCGCGCGCGCTTTCGCGCACCGGCGAGGCGCGCCTGGCGGCGCTCGAGAAGATGATCGAGGGCGTGCCGGTCGCGTCGCGGGATCTCGGCGAGCTTCGTCGTCTCATCGCCGAGTGTCGCTTCGCGTTTCAGCAGGCGCGGCGCGAGTGGGCAGACAACCCGGCGGTCGCGCCGGGTCTGACCGCGTGCGCGAAGCTCGCCGTCCGCGTCGAGCTCGACCGGCGCGACGGGGAGGCGGCGCGAGCGATGCTCCGCGAGCTGGAGGCGCCCCCACCCGCGCTGGTCGCCCAGGTCGAGGCGCTCGAGGCGGAGCTGGCGCGCGAGGCCGAGGAGCGGAGCCGCCTCGCGAACCTGGCGAAGGAGCTCGACCCACGCATCGAGCGAACGGTACAGATCTTCGGCGGCGCGGTGGTGGCCGCAGCGGTCGTCGCCATCGGCGTCTACGCGCGCACGGTCGACGAGGTCACGAAGACCCACGCCTTCGTTCTGGGTCTCGGCATGCTCTGTGCGATGGCGTTTCTGCTGGTGGTCTTGTGGAGGCGTGTCACGCGAAACCTCTTCAACCGCCGCTTCGCTGGCTGGGTCGCGGTCACCATCACCAGCGTGCTCCTACACCGCTTCGTCGCGCTCTACGATCCTGGCGCCACCCTCGAATCGGTCCTCACCACCGACCTCGTTCTCCTCGCCGCCTTCTGGGCGATCGGCGCCCTCTTCATCTTCCGCTGGATGTTCTTCGTCGGCCTCGGCTTCGCCCTCTCCCTCTGGCCCGCCCTGGCCTACCCCGCGCACGTCGCCACGCTCTTCAGCGCCATCAATTTCGTCGCCATCGCCATCTTCGCCCTCGCCTGGGGCCGGACTCAGCGCGGCGACTCGCCTTCTTAGGGGGCGCCGCTCGCGGCGAGGGCGCGCGCCCGCTCGACGAGCGCGCGCAGGTCCTCGGGTCGCCGCCCGAGCGTCTGCGCGATCCAGCGCACGGCTTCGTCGGCGTCGCGCACGAGCCGGAGACGGCCGTTGCGCGGCATCGTGGTGCGCGCGAAGGTTCGCATCAAGCTGGTCGACAGGCCGCTTCCTTCCAGCACCACCGCGGCGTGGCTGCGCTCGTCCGTGAGCATCTGGTTGATCACTTCGCGCTGAAGCTCGCGCACCTCCCGATCGGGCGTCTTCGCACCCTCGGCGAGGATGAGGATCGCCCCAGTCGGCCCGCTCCGCCCGGCCCTCACCAGACGCAGCGCCGTCTCGATCTGCTCGAGCCCTCGCCGCGTCAGCTCCCCCGTCCGAAACTGCACCAACGCATTGTCGTGGTGCAACACCACGTTGTTCGCGTCGTGCACGTCCACCCCGATCTGCGACGGGTCCACCCCCCCAAGCTAGCAGGGACTTTCCCCCACCCCCATCACGGAATCACACCGCTTCTCCATACGGGGACGGTCCGAACTTTTTCACTTTTGCCCCTCGCACACCCCGCCCGTGTAAGCGGGCCTCCCCGCCCGCGTTAACCCTCCCGAGCCATGACTGGGAGGTGGCATATGAAACGACATTTCTTTGTCTTGTTGGCGGTGATGGCCGTCGGATGCGGTGGGTCCTACGGGGCCGTGCCTGGTGAGGTGGGTCCGGGTGGTGACGAGGCCTACGCCTCCGGACCGGAGGAGATGGCCGCCTCCGAGAGGTGCGGCGGAGGTCGCCGAGATCGAGACCAGCGGCGGCCTGCAAACGGCGACGCCGCCGGCCGATGGCGGCGATTCGACAGCGGCCGGCAACCTCGTCGCGACCACCCTCACCACGCAGCGCCGCGGCGGCGGCGGCGACGGCGAGCGCGACCCGAACGACCCCATCCAGATCCCCGATCTGCCCGCGCCCCTCCTCGTCTACACCGCCAACATGCGCCTCGAGGTTCCCGCCGAGGACATCGCGCCCACCATCGAGCGCATCATCGAAGGCGCGGTCTCGTTGGGCGGCTACCTCGCTGGCCGCACCGACGACTCGGTCACCGTGCGCATTCCTTCGAGGCTCTTCCGCGAAGGCCTCGCCGACGTGGAGCAGCAGGGCGAGGTGAAGAGCCGCCAGGTCACCGCGCAGGACGTCTCCGAGGAGTACCACGACCTCGACGTGCGGCTCGAGAACCTCCGCGCGCTCCGCCAGCGCCTCGAATCCTTCCTCGCACGCGCGAACACCATCGACGAAGCCCTGCGCGTCCAGACCGAGCTCGAGCGCGTCGCGATGCAGATCGATGAGGCCGAGGGTCGGCTGCGCTTCCTGCGTTCACGCGTCGCGTTCTCGCTCGTCGCCGTTCACCTCGACGCCGCCCCCGTCGTCGTCCCCGAGCCCCAAGAGGTCGTGGTGGAGGCCGCCCCGCCCCCGCCGCCGCCCCCGCGCCGTCTCGCCCTCCCCATCGAGTGGCTGGAAGACACCGGCCTCGGTCGCCTGCTCGACCTCACCTGATTTGTCACCCGAACGAAGACCACGGAGACCCCATGAAGCACTTCATCCTCATCGGCCTCACCCTCGCCGCGCTGGCCAGCGGCTGCACCCACGCGACCAACATCCGCACGCCCACCGGCTTCGTCTCGATCGACGACGACGCCTACGACCAGCGCGTCGCCAGCTCCGACGGCGTCGTCATCGGCGTCCGCGCGATGGACAACGACCCCGCGGGCGATCTCTCCTTCTGGTCAGGCGTCATCGACCGCCGCCTGCGCGAGCACTACGAGGCGGTGTCGGTTCGCGAGGTCGAGTCGTCATCCGGCGAAGCGGGCGTCCAGATCCGATACGAGACCCACGTCGGCGGCCGCCTGCACCACTACTGGGCCACCGTCTTCGTCCACGGTGGGCGCGTCTTCCTCGTCGAAGCCGGTGGTGACGCGGAGCTCTTCGACCAGCACGTCCAAGAGGTCGAGGAGGCGGTCCTCTCGGTCGATCTCGGATGACGCCTTCAGGCGACGGCGGGCGCGCGGGCGCCGGGACGGTCGCTCACCAGCGTGAGCGCGCCGCCGAGGAGCGCGGGCAGCTGGCCGGTCACGTAACCGAGCAGAGCGATCAGGCTCGCCTCGGTCGGCCCGACGCCCGCGCTCGCGAGGAGCACGACCGCCACGCCTTCGCGCACCCCCACGCCGCCCACCGAGATCGGCAGCAGCGTGGCGATCACGATCGCGTTTCCGACGACAAGCACCGTGCTCGCATCGACCGAGACTCGAAGCGCCAAGGCCGTCGCGACGAAGACCGCCGCCGTCGCAAGGTGTCCGCAGATCGAAAGCGCCAGCGCGCGGCCGGTCGACGCCGCGCTCATCTCTCCGGCCGCGATCGCGTCGAGTAGCGCCTCCGCGCGCGTGCGGAGGCGCGCCGGGGCGTGCCGCGTGAGCGCCTTCATCTTCTCCGGGCGCGCGAGGGCGAAGAGACCGACACCCGCCGCCGAAAGGATGGCGAGCGCGAGAGGCAGCGCGCTCTTGCCGAGCAGGTCGCCCGCGCCCAACGCCACCAGCGCGAGGGTCACCAGCGCCAGACCAGAGAGGCCGAAGAGCTTCTCCGCCAGCACGGCCGCGGCGCTCTCCAGCTTGCGCCCGGTGTGCCTGGCCACCGCGATGCTGCGATAGAAGTCCAGCCCCACCGTCGAGGGCGTGAACGCACCGACGAAACGACCCACGAGATAGGTCTTCAGGACCCACGCGAAGGGCAGGCTGAGACCACGCTGCTCGAGGAGCAGCCGATACCTCTGCACTCCCGCGAACACCGCCACGAAGTGAAGCGCGCTCGCGAGCACCACGAAGGGCAGCGCCAAGTCCGAGAGCCTCGCCGCCAGCACGTCGAAGCCGTCCCGCTCGAGGATCGACAGGACCACATAAGCCACGAGGCCCAGCGAGACCGAAACCTTCAACCCGATGGCCAGCTTGCGTCGCACACCCACCATGTAGGCCCATGTAGGACAACACGTCCAATTAGTGGTGGGCTTTCGTGCACGACTCAGCCGAAGTAGCCCAGCGCGTCCTCGACGTCTTTCTTGCTGCCGATGACGAGCGGCGTTCGCTGGTGAAGCTTCTCGGGGACGATGTCGAGGATGCGCCGCTTGCCGTCGCTCGCGGAGCCACCCGCGGCTTCCACGATGAAAGCGAAAGGCGCGGCCTCGTAGAGGAGGCGGAGCTTGCCGCTCGGTTTCTTGGTGTCGCCGGGATAGGCGAAGACGCCACCGCGAAGGAGCGTGCGATGCAGGTCGGCGACCATCGCGCCGATGTAGCGCATGCCGTAGGGACGGCCCTCCTCAGGGGAGGCGCTCTTCATCCAGTCCACCCACTTCTGCACGCCGGGCTCCCACTTGGAGTAGTTGCCCTCGTTGATCGAATAGGTGTTGCCCCGCTCGGGAATGCGAATGTCGTCGTGCGAGAGGAAGAACTCGCCCACCGAAGGGTCGTAGGTGAAGCCCCAGACGCCCTTGCCCGTCGTGTAGACGAACATCGTGGACGACCCGTAGATCACGTAGCCCGCCGCCACCAGGTCGCGCCCTGGCTGCAGGCAGTCCTCGAGGGTTCCGGGCCCGTCACCCGTCGACTTGCGGCGAAAGACCGAGAAGATGGTCCCGATCGAGGCGTTGATGTCGATGTTGCCGGAGCCATCGAGGGGGTCGAAGAGCAGGACGTACTTGCCCGTGGGGGTGCCTGCGGGGACCGGGATGATGTCCTCGACCTCCTCGCTGCCCATCGCGCAGACGTAGCCGCCCGTCGAGATGCTCTTCACCAGCGTGTCGTTGGCGAAGTCGTCGAGCTTGGCGACGTTCTCGCCCTGCACGTTCGTATGGCCTGCGCTGCCGAGCACACCCATGAGCCCGGCGCGATGCACGCGGCTGTAGATGATCTTCGCCGCAAGCCCGATCTGCTGAAAGAGCCCGGTGAAGTCCCCCGTCGCGCCCTGCGCCTTTCGGCCCTGCTCGAGGATGTGATGATTGAGGCTGGTCGCCGGCTGCGCTTCGGGGCCCGGCCGGAAGCTCGGTCGGTCTGGCTCGCTCTTCGACTGGCTCATCGCGCGCTCTTCTTCTTCTGGCCGCCGGAGAGGACGACCTCGTCGAGGTCCGTCGTGGTCACCCGGGTGCGGGGGCCGCTTCGGACCTTCTTGTTGTTCTTCGCCTTGCTCCGCTTCGGGGCGCTCTCGTCGTTGTCGAGCTCGACGATGGTCCCGAAGACGGCGCCGATCACCGGCGCGTAGAGGAGCGGCTGAGCGGTCCACGCACCGCCGGCGGCCGCGTAGGGGAGCGCGAAGGGGATCTGCCACGCCAGGTAGCTGGACCCCACCCAATAGACGAGCGCGCCCACCCCGACCCCGAACACACCTTTGAGCACCGCTTCGATCCAGGATTCGGCGCGCCACGGCGCCTTGCCGCAGAGGATCCCGGCGGTCGCTCCGAAGCCCATGGCCAGCAGATAGCCGAGCAGGCCGGTGGTGGTGCCCCAGCCCAGGCCGACCTGAAAGCCGACGCCGAGGCCGATCCCCACGACGAGACCCTTGAGCAGTCCGATTCCGAGGCGGCGCAGCATGCGGGGCGAGAGCATAAGAGCTTTTCACCCCGCTGTGAAACCGCGCGGCGGAGGTGTCTCACGCCGCGCGATGTGGAAGAAAAATCAGTCCGGACCGCCGACCACGACCTCGGGCGGCACCAGGAAGAAGACGTCGCGCTCGTCGAGGGGCGTGAAGCCATCGCCGAGAACGGTGAGGGTCGCTCGGAAGAGCTGCGGGTCGGCCGTGGGCATGACGGTGTCGTTCTGCTTGACGTAGATGTCGAAGCAGACGCGCGTGCCGCCTTCCACGTCGCGGAACGTGTCGGCGTAGCCGTCGCCGTCCGTGTCCTCGGCCGTTCGCGCCGCGCAGCCGCGCGCCGGGTCGCCCGTCTCGTTGGCCTCGATGTGGTCGACGAAGGCCGCCCAGGTGTCGACCGCGTCGCTCGTATCGTCGGTGAAGACGACGTTGATGTCGAAGCGGGTCGCGTTGGCGAGCGATTGGATCTGCGTGACGACGGCCGCGTCGACCGTGCCGCCCGAGGCGAGGCTGACGAGCGGTGCGCCGGCGCCGTCGACGGCGCCCGAGTCCATCGCGATGGCGTTCAGGTCGGTCTGGCCGCCCGTGCCGACCGCGACCCCGATGACCCGGAT
This sequence comes from uncultured delta proteobacterium, assembly GCA_963727445.1. GTDB lineage: Bacteria > Myxococcota_A > Polyangia > Polyangiales > B10-G4 > B10-G4. The sequence goes on along the minus strand of CAVSGI010000024.1, from coordinate 13,883 downwards.
GCGCGCAGCCGTGACGTCGGGGAGCATCGTCGCGTAGTCGAGGTAGCCGCTGTAGGGGTTGGTCCCGCCGCGACCGTTGTGGAACGGCGCATCGGTGATGAGCACCACGATAGGCACGGCGCTCGACCGGAAGCACGGGTAGCCGAAGGTGCCCGCCGGGCAGCCACTGCGCGCCGGGATGCCGGGCTCGCGCTCACGGCCATGCCGGACGCGACCGCGGCCAGCGCGGGCACGTCACCCTCGGCGTAGTCGCCGCCACCGCCTGCGTCGAGCATGTTCACGCCAGCCTGCGCCGTCGCGGCATCCGCCGTCATGTCGGTGAGGTTCCGGTAGAGCCAGGCGTCGGCGTAGTCGCGGAAGTCGCCGACGCCGAAATACACGTCCGGAATCATGGCGCGCACCTGGTCGATGATCCCGGTGGTCGGCGTCGACAGGCTGGTGCGAACGTTGGTGATCGAGCTGCCCATCGAGCCGGTCGTATCCACGAGGAAATACACGTCTGCCACCCGAATATCCGTCGCGAAATCGAGCGTGTCGTGCGTCGGCATGGGCGGCATCATGTACGGCTCGGCGAAGACGAAGTCGCCGCGCGCGCGCGGGCTCGAGGTCGGGTCGGTCGCGTCCATGGCGCAGCTCGCGTCGCCCGCGCAGGCGGTCACCTCGACCAGGTCGCTCACGCCGTCGCCATCGGTGTCGGCGAGGGTGGGGTCGGTGCCGTAGGTCCGCTCGTCTGCGTCGGACAGGCCGTCGCCGTCGGAGTCACCGTCGCGGAAGTTCGGGATCCCGTCCCCGTCGGTGTCGATGGCCGCGGTGCGGATGTCCATGTCGCCCGCCTCCTCGGCGTCGGTCCATCCGTCGCCATCGGAGTCGTCGTCCATCCAGTCGGGCGTGCCGTCGCCATCGGTGTCGACGGCGGCGCCGGTACGCGGGCGCTCTTCACCGTCGAGGATGAAGTCGCCGTCGCTGTCGGGATCGAGCCAGTTGGGGAGGCCGTCGCCATCGAGGTCTGCGGTGGGGTCGGGCGGATCGCCCAGCTCCGTCACGTCGTCGACGCGGTCGGCGTCGTTGTCGAGATCGCGGAAGTCCGGGATCCCATCACCATCGGTGTCGGTCATGCCTTCGACCGCATCGTCGATCCCGTTTCCATCGGAGTCGAGGTCGCGGAAGTTCGGAATGCCATCCATGTCGGCGTCCTCGGGAGGCGTCGCGGGATTGGAGTCGCCGGCCTCGTCGAGGTCGAAGATGCCGTCCCCATCCGAGTCGTCGTCGAGGTAGTCGGGGGTTCCGTCCCCGTCGGTGTCGGTGTTGTCCGCCCGGCCTTCGTCGAAGTCGCTGATACCGTCACCATCAGCGTCTGCGATCGGGGGCGAAGCGTCCGCGTCGTCGGTACCACCGTCGCCGGTGCGTCGTGGGGAGCCAGTGTCCGTACACGCGGCTACCAAGAGCGAAAGAACTAGAAAAAGCGGGAGAGCTCGCATCACATCCTCCAGAGCTGGCTCTTAGGATCACCAAAAACCGGGTCAATTAGAAGGACACCCCCTGATCCTCTCCCAATCTGCCCGGAATCGGCGCCTCCTTTTGCCGCAATGTCACGGTGCGGGCGCCGATAAGCCGCCAGAATCTGTCCGCTTTGGCCAAGGGAGAGACGGAAGAAGCGCGCGCGAGCGCCGAGCAGAGCTTCGGTCTGGCCAATCTTCCGCGCTTCTTCATCACCTACGCCGTCGAGGAAAGGGTGTTCCTGGGCCTCCTCGGCGGGCTCTTCCTGCTGGTCGGGGTGGTCTACCAGGATGCCTTTCTCGCCCGTTGGCTGGGCTTCGGCATCGCCGGCTACTCGGCCGTCGCCAACGACAGCATCCAGACCATCGGCACCTTCATCGCCGCGAACGAAAAGCGCCCGTGGTGGATCCTCTGGCTCTTCATCGGCGGCATCTTCGTCGTCACCGTCGCCTACAGCTGGGCGCACTATGGCGGCGACGTCAGCTACGAGCGCCTCAAGTCGAAGGGCTTCGAGACGACGCCCGAGAGCTTCAGCTACCTCCAAGTCGCGGCGCCGCTCTTTCTGTTGATCCTGACGCGGCTGAAGATGCCGGTGTCGACGACCTTCCTGCTCCTGTCGAGCTTCGCCACATCCGGCAGCTCCGTGAGCGACGTCCTCGGCAAGAGCCTGAGCGGCTACCTGCTCGCCTTCGTGCTGTCGATCGTGCTCTGGGCGGTCGCGGCGAAGGCGCTCGAACGATGGTTTCGCGGCGCGGCGCATCCGCTCTGGCTGCCGGCGCAGTGGCTGAGCAGCGGCTTCTTGTGGTCCGTGTGGATCATGCAGGACGCCGCGAACATCGCCGTGTACCTCCCGCGCTCCATGTCCTTCGGCGAGATGGTGACCTTCGCCGGTGTGATCTTCCTGGGGCTCGGCGTGCTCTTCCGCATGCGGGGCGAGAAGGTGCAGGAGGTCGTGAACGAGAAGTCCTCGATCGTCGATCTCCGCTCGGCCACTCTGATCAACCTCGTCTTCGGCGGCATCCTCTACTACTTCAAGATGGTCTCGAAGGTCCCGATGAGCACCACCTGGGTCTTCATCGGATTGCTCGGCGGACGCGAGCTGGCGATGGCGCTTCGCGGCACCTCGAGCCGCGACGTACGCGGCACCCTGCGCATCCTCGGCAAGGACCTCGTCCTGGTCACGATCGGCTTGCTCGTCTCGCTGATCCTCGCCCTGGCGGTGAACGAGGCCGTCCGCCGCGACATGCTCGCGAGCGTCGGTCTCTAGGCTTCTTAGCGGCCGCTCTCGAGCGGTAAAGGCGAGGCCATCAGGCCTGGCGGCCCGCCGGCGGGCCGCCGCGCATCCGCCGATTCGGAGGCGTAACCCACGATAATGACTGACCCCAATCCGGGCACGGGGGTTGCCGAGCTCCGCGCGTGCCGCTCTCCCCGACGACGTCGCGAAGCTACGTCCGCCGCGACCGCGAGCGCTCCGCCTTGCACCAGACGGTCCGCGAGCACCTCGAGACGTTCCTGGCGGAGACCCGGACCACGGACCGCGACGGCGTCGGCGTCCCGGCCTTCGTCGAGGCTGAGCTCCGGCGCTTTCTCGAGTGCGGCGTCCTCGCTCATGGCTTCGCGCGCTTTCGCTGCGACGCGTGCGGCACGGACCGCCTCGTCGCGTTCAGCTGCAAGGGCCGCGGCTTCTGCCCTTCCTGCGGCGGCCGACGCATGTCCGCGCAGGCCGCGCACCTGGTCGACGAGGTCCTACCACCGGTCCGCATGCGGCAATGGGTGCTCAGCCTCCCCTTCGAGCTCCGCTATCGTCTCGCCTTCGACCACGAGCTCGGTCGCGCCGTCCTCGCCGTCTTCACGCGGGCGATCTTCGGCTTCCTCCGGGACCGCGCGAAGAGGCGTGGTCATCCAGGGGGACAGGCCGGCAGCGTCACAGTCATCCAGCGCTTCGGCGGCGCGCTCAATCTCAATCCGCACTTCCACACGCTGATCCCGGATGGGGTGTTCCTCGAGGCGTCCGATGGTTCCGTCCGCTTTCACCGTCTGCCGCCCCCGACCGACGAGGAGGTCGCGGCCCTGCTCACCACCCTCGTCGCGCGTCTGCGGCGGCTCTTGATCCGCCGCGGCGTCTGGCGGGAGGGCGACGACGGAACGGACTACGTCGATCCCACCCTTCACGAGCGCCTCGGCGCTGCCGCCATCCAGCAGGTCGCGCTCACCGGTCCGCGGGCACTTCTCTCCACGCGCCGCATCCGGACCGCTCCGCCCAAGACGTCACCGAAAGTCCTCGGCCGCCGCCGCGCTCGCCAGGACGGCTTCGACCTGCACGCCAACACCGCCGTGCGCGGCAAGAACCGCCCACGTCTCGAGCGCATCTGCCGCTACCTGCTCCGGCCCCCCGTTTCGGAGTCGCGCATCGAGCTCCGCGGCGATCGCGTGCTGCTCACCCTCAAGACCCCCTACGATGACGGCACCACGCACCTGAGCTTCGAGCCGACCGAGCTCCTCGGGCGCCTCGCTGCCCTCGTCCCACGCCCCCAGAAGAATCTCCTGCTCTACCACGGCGTCTTCGCGGCCAACGCGAAGCTGCGCAGGCGGGTCGTCGCGTACGGGCGTCCCTCCGAGCCAGGCAAGGACCCGAAGCACAGCACGTCCAAACGCAAGCGTCACAACCCGAGCTGGGCCGAGCTCATGCGACGCGGCCTCGACATCGACTCGCTCGAATGCCCGAAGTGCCACGCCCGCATGCGCTTTGTCGCCTCGATCCTGAGACCGGCCACCATCCGCCGCATCCTCGAGAGCCTCGACCTGCCGGCAGAGCCAGTCGTGCCCGCCCCGGCACGCGCACCGCCCAACGACGACGACCTCTTCTTTCACGTCGCCTGAGGCAGCTCCCCCGAGCCTGTCGACGTCGCGCTGCGTCCGCGGCTCGACGCGCGGGCGAAGATCGAGCCATCATGCCTTTCATGCACCGTCCGGTTTCCAGCCTCCACGGAAGCCAACCCCTTCACCGGACGCCCGAGTTTCCGAGAAGGTATGATTCTGTCGACTCCCAGCCCGGCCGGAGGGGAGCGGAGGCCGTTTGTGATGGCTATCAGCCAGCGATCCTCGATACACAAGATGTGCGGTGAACTAGGATACCGGTTCGTCCAGGTGGACATCTCGGTGGGGGCATCTTGCAGTATCTTGTCAGTACTTGTTCCTTGTCGCACCTGCGACGCCGAACGCATTGCAGAAGTGGTGTGCCGCGAGCTTGATGCAAAAGTACAAGAAGATGATCTGAGACGAATTCATCGGGCGGCCCAGTACCACCTCGGCGCGCTCATCGATAGCAAACGCGCATTGGTGCTGGAGGACGCTGCGCGCTTCTTGATAAATGCCTCCTCAGTTCAAGATGACTTCAACGATCTTGCGAGAATATCTCAAGAAGAGTTCACGGGCCTGCTCGACACCTGCGGCCTCGGAAACGCGAACGTTGTCACTCTACGCGGCTCCTGAAGAGTCATGGCACCTCGGTGGGGTCGCCGAGACGCTGGCGTACCTGTGCTATTGCTTCCGCCGGCCGCGTTCCGGCTCGCGAGCGTCCTCGGCGTACCATGTCGCGCATGTTTTGGCGGTGAGTGCCGACGTGCAGGTGGTCGGGATTCACGCTGACTCGGTTATCGCAGCGATGCACTCCGACATCGGAGCGCCGCATGGGCCCAGACAAGCGCCCGGCCTGCGCCCGCCAAGACGAGCGCCGAGGTCGCCACGAAGCCGATCCAGGACGGTACTTGGGCGCGCGGCGCCGCCAGGGCGCCGAAGGCGACCGTCGCGGCGACGACCACGATCAAGCCCAGCGCGGCGCCCGCGAGCCACCGCCTTTCGCCTTCCTCGAACACCTCGCCAAAACGGTATGGGCGCCCTCCGTCACTGGCCAGTCGCTCGCGTGGGCTCGGTGGCGCGCCGTGGACCGAGGCGTTCGCCGATCCGACGGCCAATCCGTAGGGACGGAGCTAGGCTCTCCCGCCCATGACGGATTACCGGCGAATCCTTGCCACGAGCGCGTTGCCCTACGCGAACGGGCCGATCCACCTCGGGCACCTGGCTGGCGCGTACCTGCCCGCCGACGTGTTCGTCCGCTACCACCGCCTGAAGGGCGACGACGTCGTCTACATCTGCGGCTCGGACGAGCACGGCGCCGCCATCGTGAAGCGCGCGATGGCCGACGGCGTCACGCCGCAGGAGATCGTCGACCGCTACCACGCGATGGCGCAGACGGACTTCGCCGCCGTTCGGGATGAGCTTCGACCACTACGGGCGCACCTCGAGCACGGTGCACCGCGAGACGAGCCGCGCGTTCTTCCGGGCGCTCGCGAAGAAGGGCACGTTTGTCATCAAGACGGAGACGCAGCTCTACGACCCGCAGGCGAAGATGTTCCTCGCCGACCGCTTCGTGATGGGGACGTGCCCGCACTGCGGGAACCCGAACGCCTACGGCGATCAGTGCGAGAAGTGCGGGACGCTCGCTGAGCCCGGCGGAGCTGATCGATCCGCGAAGCACCCTGAGCGACGCCACGCCCGAGCCGCGCGATATGACGCACTGGTATCTGCCGCTCGGCAAGCTGCAGCCCGAACTCGAGAAGTGGATCGCGACGAAGAAGGACTGGAAGCCGAACGTCCTCGGGCAGGTCAGAGTCGTGGTTCACGCTCGGCCTCGGCGACCGCGCGATGACCCGCGACATCCCGTGGGGCGTGCCCGTTCCCGAGGACGTCGCGGAGAAGGCGGGCATCGATCCGGAGGGCAAGGTCCTCTACGTCTGGTTCGACGCGCCGATCGGCTACATCTCGGCGACGCGCGAGTGGGCGCAGAAGCGTCGGCGACGCCGAGCGCTGGAAGACCTACTGGCAGTCCGACGACACCCGCCTCGTCCACTTCATCGGCAAGGACAACATCGTCTTCCACACCATCAGCTTCCCCGCGATGCTGATGGAGCACGGCGACTACGTGCTGCCCGAGAACGTGCCCGGCCAACGAGTTCCTCAACCTCGAGGGCGAGAAGCTCTCGACCAGCCGCGGCTGGGCGGTGTGGCTCGGCGAGGCGCTCGAGGCGTTCCCGCCCGACTACCTGCGCTACTCGCTCCTGCGCATCGCTGCCGGAGACGCAGGACGCCGACTTCACCTGGAGCGACTTCCAGGCCCACATCAACAACGAGCTCGCGGACAACGTCGGCAACTTCTTCAACCGCACGCGTGCAGTTCTGCGTCAAGCAGCTCGACGGCACGGTGCCTGACGCTGAAGGACCCGAGCGAGGCCGACCGCGCGACGCTCGAGGCACTGAAGGCGCTTCCCGGAGCGCATCGGCGCGCTGATCGACGAGTACCGGATGCGCGACGCGATCAACGAGCTGATGAGCCTCGGCCGGCTCGGCAACAAGTACTTCAACGACAGCGAGCCGTGGGCGACCGCAAGAAGACCGACCTCGAGAGCGCTGCGGCAACACGCATCCACGTGAGCCTCCAGCTCGTGCGCGGCGATGTCGATCCTCGCGGAGCCCGTTCCTGCCGTTCACCGCGAAGAAGATGCGCGCAATCCTGCGAGCTCGACGGCGTGCGCTCGAGCGACGCCGGGCGGCGAGCGGCGGACCTTCGGCTGGGACGAGGCGGGAGCGCCGCTGCTCGAGGCGGGGCACGCGCTCGGCGAGCCGGAGATCCTCGTCCGCAAGATCGAGGACGCCGGATCGAGGCCCAGCGCGCGAAGCTCGAGGCGCGCTGCGGCGGCGGCGAGGCGGCGGCCGGCGGCGGCCGCCCTACACCCCGGTGAAGGACACCATCGTCTACGACGACTTCGCCAAGCTCGATCTGCGCGTCGGTCAGGTGAAGGTCGCCGAGCGCGTGAAGAAGTCGAAGAAGCTCATCCGCTGCGAGGTCGACCTCGGCTTCGAGACGCGGCAGATCCTCGCCGGCGTGGCCGAGCACATGACGCCCGAGGACCTCGTCGGCAAGAAGGTCATCGTGGTCACCAACCTCGCCCCGCGGAAGATGGTCGGCCTCGAGAGCCAGGGCATGCTGCTCATGGCCGAGGACCGCAGCGGGCAGCTCGTGCCGGTCTCGCGCCGACAGCGAGCCGGGCTCCACGGTCTCCTAGCTAGAGGCCGTCCGGAAACGCGGTTTTCGCGGACGTGAATTCGCATCGCATCGGCATTCGCCGAGTGTACGGCGTTGGCCGCGGGGCGAGAAGCAGGCGAGCGGGGAATTTCTTCGCGCCGACGTGCAATGGAGACGCGAGGAGGCATCTGCGGACGGACGACTCCCGCGACGTGGTCCGTGAGAAGACGAAGATGTCGAGCAGGTCAGCTCGCTGGTAGTTGGCGCCCGATGACGAGCAGGTTCAGCGAGAGAGCGGACGCCCAGGAGTAGCACTGGTAGGACGCAAAGCTGGTATCCGTTCGACGGACCCGTCCAGCAGCCTGACCGCCATCGTGTGATCGATCGGCCCTCGAAAGGAGGCGCCGATGAGGACGTCACGAGAAGAATGGTCGAAGCGGGTGGAGCGGTGGAACGACAGCGAGCTGACGGCCGCGGAGTTCAGCGCGGAGCTGGGAATCAACGCGCGGACGCTGAGCTACTGGAAGTGGCGGCTCGGTAAGGAGGCGTCCGGCACGTCCCGCGCTCGGCCGCGTCGTGATCGAGCGAAGCGACGCGCGCGGACGAAGCTCCGGTTTCCAGCCTCCACGGAAGCCAACCCCTTCACCGGACGCCCGAGTTTCCGAGAAGGTATGATTCTGTCGACTCCCAGCCCGGCCGGAGGGGAGCGGAGGCCGTTTGTGATGGCTATCAGCCGCAAAGACCATCAGCAGTGTAGTCGGCGATGATGACATGCAGCGACGTGTCGACCGAATGATGGCCACAGACAGGTTCCCTTCTCTGTCACCTAACCGCGTTGGCCGCAGTTGCCGCACACGCGCGTCCCGTCGGGTAGCCGCGCGACGTTCCAACTTCCGCACGAAAGGCACTGTCCCTGATGAGCCGGCTGCTGGGGCGCGTGATGGATGATTGTCGTGCTGGGCTCCACGTTGGTGAAGGACCAGACGAGCGCGATGACCCAACCGAGGAGAGACCATCCGAGCAGCAAGTTGAGGATGAAGATGCCCCCGCCACTCTGATGGCTATTGCTCATGGCAACAATGGTTGGCAGGAAGTAGATGCCGAGACTAATGAGGCCGACTATTCCCCATACGATCAGCGCGACGAGACCATCCACAACATCCAGTCTCGCGGGGCGTGGAAGTTATCGTCAACCGTCGTCTGCACCATCACCGGTCGAGGACACTGCGTGCTTTCGGGGGTCGACGCTGGTCACCCCTGCGGGGTGACCAGGGCTCGGTTCAGCGACGTAGGCGTCCAAAGGGGTTCGCCTTTGGACATTCGGCCACTTTCTTTCTCGAAGCTGGGCGGGAGCCTACCTTCCACGGCATGTCACGTTTGGGGGACAGGGAGTCCGATTGGTGGCCTGCCACCGATACCGATCGGGACTTCCTCTATTGGGCGAAATGCGAGGATGTCGCGATCCACTTCAACGAACTGATCGTGAAGATGCGAACCCAGTCGCTTGGCGGGCTGGCCGCGTTGGCCGCGGTAATGGGTTGGGCGACCAAGGCCGGAACCGAGGGCTCGTCACTGCCGGCCGGATGGATCGCGATGGCGTTCCTCGCGCTGCTCATCGTGTGGACTAGCATCGGCCTCATCGACTGGCTCTACTACGGCCGTCTCTTGAAGGGCGCTGTGGATGAAATCAAACGCGTCGAGCGTCTCTCGAAAGGCCGCTACGAGCTGAGCATTCACATCGACGAGGCCTGTGGCATTCCGCGGGAGAAGCCCGCTGGTTGGCATGACCGCGTGAAGTGGGGGCGCGCGTTGTTCTATGGGCTGCCGTTCGCAGGCCTCTCCGTGGGACTAGGCGTGTTCACCTGTCGAGCCCTGAGTTAGCCCTGTCGTTCACGAGCGGTCGCGGTTGGCGCCGGCGAGAACCCAGAAAGATTAAAGCAGCCGCCCTGCTCCGAGGCTACTCCTCTTCATCTCCGGCGACTGCCCATGATGGGTCGATCTCATACACGACGGAGGACTGAAACACCGTTCGCTAGTTCGCGATCCATACCGAGTCGCAGCGACGGTCACTGATCGGAGAGGCAGGATGACGTACGAAAGAACCTGTACACTCTCTTCCTGGTATGTGGATGCGCCGTCGAAGCTTCGGAGTCTCAATCCTGCTCGCGAGTGTGGGAGTGATGGGCACGGCCGGCACCGTACGCTCAGACCTTCCGAACTACTTTCAACCGGCAAGGATGTCGTCACTGGCAATCTTCAGTCGGTTGGAAACGTGCGCACAAGCGGCCGAGTCGAATGGCACACCGCGGCGCGCCGCAATGCTCGTCTGTTCATGCACGATGGACGCCTGGAGAATCGAGTTCCACCGCGCAGTGCGCGCAGGAAGACCCGATCCCGGACCCCGGCACCGTGACATAGACAGGTGCGCGGAGTGGGCTCGGTCTGCGTCACGTCGCACGGCGCCCTGGAATGGCCGAACGCCCCATAGCCGAGGCGCCTGGACAAGTTACAAAGTCCACTCCTACATGGATGGATGTGCACAAAGTGAGGGTTCCCGCGACGGGGCGGCGGGCTATTGTGGCTGTACCTTGGATGCGATGCGCACGAACCGGACGCATGTTTCTGTGACGCCGGAGCAGCTACGCATCTGTGAGAGAGCCAGAGGCGACTTCTGAGCCGCACCGCGCCTCGCCGGGACAGTCCACATCCCGCGCGCAACCTCGGCTGCAGTACCCCTCGGGCCACGCGCGCGCCCCCTCTGGTCCTGCGAAGCACTCCAGTCCGGCGAGGCAGTCCCCATCTTCGGCACAGGACGCTCCGACTCCACCGAGCGGCGGAGGCACTGGCCCGTCGGTACCGCTACATCCCATCAGCCAGAGACCGGCAAGCATGAGGCAAGGGCGAAGCATGATCTTGGCCGAGATTACCACCCACGATGCCACCCTGCCTGCTGCGGAGACGCTGTATGCTCGCCATCCCGGAGGCACCCCATGTCGACCGTTCCCACCTTCGACCAGTTCATCGAGCCGTTGCTCAGGCATCTGGCGTCGCGACGGGAGCCTGAGAAGTCTTCGGACGCGCACGAGGCAATGGCACGGGCGATGAACCTCACGGAGGCGCAGAAGGCTGAAGAGCTGCCGAGTCGTCGACAGCCGGTCTACAAGAATCGGATTGGGTGGGCGCATGACCGTCTGAAACGAGCGGGGCTGTCCACGTCACCGAAGCGCGGATACTGGCAACTCACCGATCAGGGCCGAGCATTCGCAGCAGACCATGCGGCAGGCATCCCGGCCGAGGTGGTCAAGCAGATGGCGTTCCGACCCGTGAAGGCGAAGCTCGCCGACGATGGCGAGGACGATGATCAGGTTGCTGACGAAACCGTCGAACCGGCCGACGCGACGCAGACCCCCGAAGAGCGGCTGCGAGCGGCGCACCTTGAGCTTCAAGAGCGCATACGCGGAGAGCTTCTGGACCTGATTCGCAACGCCAGCCCGGCCTTCTTCGAGGACCTCGTTCTCGATGTCCTCCACAAGATGGGATACGGCTCCCAAAGAAACTCGCTCGTCCGTACTGGGGGTTCGGGGGACGGCGGTATTGACGGCGTCGTCTCGCTTGATCGACTCGGCCTAGAGAAGGTGTACGTCCAAGCAAAGCGCTACGCCGAGGACAACCATGTCGGTCGCCCGGCGATTCAGGGTTTCTTCGGTGCGCTGGCCGGGCGGCGAGCGACGAAGGGCGTGTTCATCACGACATCGAAGTTCTCACGCGAGGCCCGAGACTTCGCCTCGACGGCATCGGACAGCATCGTCCTCATCAATGGGGAGCGCCTAGCCCAGCTGATGATTGAGTACAGCGTCGGGGTGAGTAGAGCCGAGAGCTACAATGTCGTGAAGATCGACAGCGACTACTTCGACGAGGACTCGTGACGTCCTCTAACCATTGGGTCCAGCCCAAGTCCTTGGGTTCATGTGCCGATTCGAACGGTGCACGAGGGGGTGAACGATGACCACTTGGATTTTTCAAGGTAACCCCAAGCAGTTCGACCTGGATGGCTACTTTGCCGCCGTCCGCGACGGGACGGTTCCTAAGCAAACCGAGCCGGCCCACGCTATGAACCCGCACTGGGCGAGCGTGCGCAAGACAGGGGGAGCGATGAGAGACCGAGCCCAGCCTAACCACAGCATCAGCCTCGCGGTGGCCGTTGGGCTCATCGTCACCTTCCTGGTTGTCCCCTGCGGGTGTACTGAACCCACGGCGGAGCCGCCTCTCGTGGTTGTCCCACCCCCCGAGCCTACCCCCCAGGAGCGGGCTGAGGCCGCTACAGAGGCCGCCGGCGGGGGAACTGCAGAGGAGGAGGCAGAGCGTGCATGGGCGGCGGTTCAAGCCATGACGGAGGAGGAGCGACAAGCGCTTCGTGACCGAGCGGCAGACCGAGCGGCAGAACTCGCGCGCGGTGAAGCACTGGCCGAAGAGAAGCGCCGTGGAGCACTGTTAGAAGAGCAGGAAGAAGGGCAGCAATGAACGTGCTGTCGATGAGCGCTACTCAACAACGACGCCTGTGACGGCCACCATGTGCTTCCAGCCCCCGGATTTCACCCTCGCCGAGGACAACCACGTAGGGCGCCCCGCGATTCAAGGCTTCTTCGGGGCGCTCGCGGGTCGACGCGCGACGAAGGGCGTCTTCATCACGACGTCGAAGTTCTCGCGGGAGGCGCGCGACTTCGCGGCGACAGCGTCTGACAGCATTGTTCTCGTCAACGGCGAGCGCCTCGCGCAGCTCCGGTTTCCAGCCTCCACGGAAGCCAACCCCTTCACCGGACGCCCGAGTTTCCGAGAAGGTATGATTTGTCGACTCCCAGCCCGGCCGGAGGGGAGGGAGGCCGTTTGTGATGGCTTCTGTGAGCGGCGACCCCGGTCAACAGGTTTGTCTGATTTTCGTTCTACGTCGTTGCACGTCTCCTTCGCCTCGGCTCGGGTTCGTCGTTTCGCTCATACGTGACGGGTTGTTCAGCCTTCTGTTCGCGCTCGACTGGGGCGGCATCGAGGCCGCGGCGCAGGGTGGGATTCGGTGGTGGTCGGCGCCATCTATCCATCGGCGTTCGACAGCAGCCAGCCAGCACATCGCGCTCGACCACCATAATCGGTTCCCTTCACGAAGAGCGGGTCATCGTCGGTTGCGGGTCAGGCTGCAGCAGCCTCCTCACGGCTCGCTGTCGCCTCGAAGCGCGTCCCGTCTCGCCACATCGCGTACAAGATCCCCGCGAGCTTGCGCGCCAGCGCCACCGCCGCGATCCGCTTGCCGCGGCGTGCGGCGATGCGCTCCGTCCAGTCGCGTAGCGCCTTCGTCTCCGGTCGTTTGTGACGCAAGATCCCCAGGCCGCTTCGACGAGCAGCGACCTGAGACGGCGATTGCCGGCTTCGTATGTGGCCCCGCATCCGTTTTTCGCCAGAGCTCAGCTCGCGGGGCACCAGGCCGAGGTAGGCGCGCACTTGTGAGGCGTTGTGGAAGCGACCGATTTGGTCGACCACGGCGACGAAGGTCACCGCCGTCACCGGCCCGATGCTCGGCACGGTGCACAGGCGTTCGACGAACTTGTCGCCCTTGGCGAGCTCGGCGAGGCGCTTGTCGGCGTCGCGGATTTCGGCATGGTGAGCTGCTCGAGCATCGTGAGCAGCGGCGCGACCTCGAGCGCCAGGTGGGCGGGCAGTGACAGCTCCTCGATGCGCCTCGCGAAGGTCGCCGCTCCGCCGCTTCGTGGCGCAAGCCCTCGCGCCGCACAAGCGCTCGGGTGAGCGAGATGTACTTCGTTCGCGTGCGCACCAGCGCATCACGCACCGCGACCTGCGCTCGCCGATGACGGGCCGCGTCCGAGGCGCGGTGCGCTGGGCGGTACGCGCCGAGCCGGCAGGCGTCGCAGAGCGCCCGCGCATCGCGCCGGTCCGTCTTCACCTTGCGGCTTCGCGTGGCATACATCGGCGCGAAGTTCGGGTCCGCCACGATCACCTCATGGCCCAGCTCCTCGAGGCCACCGCGCCACCCACTCGCTGTCCGTCGAACGCCTCCATCAGGATTTCGCCCCGGGCGCGGTCCGCGAACACCTTCGCCAGCGCATCGCGCGTCGTCGCCACGCGCCGCTCCCGCAGCTCTCCCTCGCTCGTCTGGATGCAGACCGACCTGTCTTCTTGTGAACATCGATGCCAATGTGTTCCACGGCTGGCCTCCACTCTGCGGCTCTTGACCGCGTTTACGGTTGTGGGGCTACGGCTACCACGTCAGTGGCGGCCAGCCGCTTACATCCCATCT
>CAVSGI010000023.1:0-34434 GCA_963727445.1 uncultured delta proteobacterium | reverse complement strand
GAACGGCTCTAGCTAGCTCGGGCAGCGGCGGCTTCGCCTCACCGGCTTCCTCGCCCGCGTTGTCCACGCGCTCCGGCGCTCGGATCGGGCCGGGCTCCGTGACGAGGGGGAGGCTTCGAGGCATCGACCCGGCAAGGTAGCACGGCGGGCGGAAGGAGCCCCCAGCTCACCGTTTTTCGCCGACGCTCGTTGGTTCATACTGGCGGAGATGCGCGTGGGCCGAGCGATTTCCGTGACCCCGAACGTCGCGCGCGCGATGCGCGTGCGGCACTGGGCGCATTTCCTGCTCCTGCCGCTCGCTTCCGTCGGTGGCGCCGAGCCACGGACGGTGGCGACGTCCCTGCCGCGCGGAGTGGCCATCGCCTTCTGTGTTCTCGCCTTCGGCTACCTGCTGAACGGGGTGTCGGATTGCGGCATGGACGGGTCGGCCGACAAGAACGCGCTCGTCGGGAGCGCTCGCACCCATTCGTCGGTCCATGCGATTCTCTTCGCGCTGGCCGCCGCGGCGCTCCTTCTCGCCTTCGCGTCACCCTGGCCGGTGACCATCGCCACCTCGATCTGTCTCGCTTCGGGCGTCGCGTACTCGATCGGGCCGCGCCTCAAGCGCTTCCCGATCGTGGGGACGCTCCTGAACGTCTCGAACTTCGCGCCTCTGCTCTGGGTGGGCCTCGCCACCGCGGAGCCGGCGCCCGGCCTCTGGCCCCTGACCGCCGCCTTCGTCGGGCTCCTCCTACAGAACCAGCTCCTTCACGAGGCGGCGGACCGAGAGGAGGACGCGCGCGGCCGGGTGATCACGACGGTGCGCGCGTTCGGCGATCGCGCAGCCGGTGGCCTCGCAGCCCTCCTCGGCACGATTGTGGTGCTCTCCGCGAGCGCCCGCTTCGAAGGGGCGCTCTTCGCGCTGGCCTTCGTCGCCTTGTTCCCTCTGCTCCTGGTCTTTCGTGGCAGCGACGCGAAGGCCATGGGAGCCGCCCGACGGCTTCACCGCTTCGCGTCCCTCGCGGCCGGCGGCGCGCTCTTTCTGTCGACGCAGCTCTGAGCGCTCACTTCTTCTTTTTCTTTTTCTTCTCGCTCTTCTTCTCCGCGTCGTAGCGCTTTCCCAAGCGCTCGAAGGCTTCGGCGATGCGCTGGTCGACCTCCTCGGCGATGACCTTCGCCAGACGCTTTTCGTCGACGCGTACCTCGGCGAGTCGTCGCTCGAGCACCTGGTCGATCTGCTCGGTGACGAGCCCCACGATGAGATCGACGACGCGCTTTTCGTCGAATCCCGCGCCGAGCCCGGGCGGTCCCGGGGGCCCGCCGTCGTGGCGCGGTGGTGGGGGTGGTGGCGCATGCCCTCGATCCCCGTCGTGATTCTTCCGTTCTTCGAGGGCCTCGAGGCGCCCCAGGATTTCGTCGATTCGTGCGTCCGCCATGGCTTCGGCAGGATAACCCGCGCCGACAGAACCCGGACAGCGCGCCCCCGAACGATTAGGCTCTGTGGCCGATGGGCTCGGTGGCGATCGGCGATCTGCTCGAGTGGGCCTCGGCTGCGGTCTTTCTCACGATCGCCGTGCTCGCGGTCCGCCGCGTGTCCGACGTGCCGCTCGCCCGACCCCTGGTCTTCTTCGCCCTCGGCCTCTTCGCTTACGTCGTGGTGGTCCAGGCCACACCCGGCGACGCCTCGATGTTCCTCAACGGCGTCGAGAACGGGATCGCGAGCCTGATCTTCATCCCGGCGGTCGAGCTGCTCCTCGGCTTCGCCGGCCGTCGACGCGACCTCGAGCGCTTCCTCTACTCCTCGTACGCGTACTACGGCCTGCTCGCGCTCTTCTGCGTCTCCCCGTTCTACGACAAGGGAAAGTGGGAGGCGCTGATGTTCGGCGGCCTCCTGCTCTTCTTCGGCTACGCCGCCATCGTGTTGGTACAGCACTATCGGCGGAGCGGCTCGGTGGAGCGCGTTCGAACGCTCTTGCTCCTCGGCGCACTCCTGTTGGGCGGGGTCGGCACCGCGTCGACGCTCCTCCACGACGACTACGGGACACCGGACCTGGTCGACACGGGCATGATGGCCACCGGCGTGCTCCTGGCCGCGCTCTTCTTCCGCACCAAGCTCCTCCGCGGGACGACCAACCTGTCGATCGTCACCGCGGCCGTCTTCGCCACGGTGGTGGTCGTCGGCGAGATCATCCTCTATTCCGCTCGCGCCGAGACACCGGCGGTCTTCGTGTCGGGGAGCATCCTCATCGTCCTCTTCGCCTTCGCCGCGCTGCGCCCGATCTTCGGCGCGGTGAGCAGCGAGCGGGCACGGGCCGAGCAGCTCGCGACGCTCGGGCGCCTCTCGCAACAGATGGCCCACGACGTGAAGAATCCCCTCGCGGCGATCGAGGGCGCCGCAGAGTTCCTCCTCGAGGAGCGAAAGCAGGGACGGAGCCTCGACGACTCGGCCGACTTCGTCGAGCTCATCCTGGCGCAGGCGCAGCGGATCGAGGCCGTGATCGCTGATTACCGGAGACTGTCCCGGGTGGAGCCACAACGTGTGACGACGAGCCTGAAGGCGTTGATCGAGGAGATCGCCGCCGCGCAGAAGCTCGCGCCCCATGCCCGGGAGCTCGACCTCCGCGCCGAGGTGGCGCCTGACGTGGGGGAGGGGCGCGTGGACCCCGAGCTGCTCAGGACGGCGCTCGAAAACCTGGTGCGAAACGCCTCGGAGGCGATGGCGGAGGCAGGGCGCGGCGGTACGATCGTGATCCGGGCCACGCGCGCCCACGGGGGCCTCTGCGTCGCCGTGGAAGATGACGGGCCGGGGATGGATGCGCGCACCGAGGCTCAGGCGCTCGGCGATTTCTTCACCACCAAGGCGAGCGGAAGCGGGCTCGGTCTGCCCTTCGCGCGGCGGGTGGCGGAGGCCCACGGCGGGGAGCTCCTCCTCGATTCCCGGGAGGGGGAGGGGACGACGGTGAAGCTGATCCTGGCGACGGACTGAGCGTGCTTCGTGAAGGCGAGTGCACGAGCGTGCAGCCTTCTTCACGGACTCGGCGGCGCGTGACACGTACTGCCGCGAACTCTCGCTTGGCATCGGGATTGCTGACCCGATACGTGGAGTGCTCGTTTGGTCAATCGAAAGGCTGGTACCCTCCATGCCGAGCATGAGTGAGGAACGAAGCGTCCTGGTCGTGGACGACGACGTCGCCGTCGGCAAAGTGCTCTTCGCGCTGCTGAAGCAGGCGGGCTATCGCGTGCGGCACGTGACCAGCGGCGCGGCGGCCCTGGTGGCGATCGGCGAAGCCAGCTACGACGCGGTGATCAGCGACCTCAAGATGCCGGGCATGGACGGGATGGAGCTGCTGGCGGCGCTCAAAGAGCACGATCCCGCGCTCCCGGTGGTGATGCTCACCGCGCACGGGACGATCGAGCTCGCGGTCGAGGCGATGCGTCTCGGCGCCGCGGACTTCCTCACCAAGATGCCGGAGCGAGAGGCGCTCCTCTACGTCGTCGACAAGGTGACGCAGGTCGCCGCGAAGGCGCAGGGCGCGCCGCCCGAGCGGGTGAGCGGGCCGACCGGAATCGTCGGCTCGTCGCCCGCCATGCGCGAGTGTCTGTCGGTGGTGGAGCGGGCGGCCAAGAGCTCGTCCATGGTGCTGGTGCGGGGCGAGAGCGGGACCGGCAAGGAGCTGGTGGCGCGCGCGATTCACGATCAGAGCCCCCGCCAGAGCGCGTCCTTCATCGCGGTGCACTGCGCCGCCATTCCGGAGAACCTGCTCGAAAGCGAGCTCTTCGGCCACGTCAAGGGCGCCTTCACGGGGGCCACCGGCGACAAGCCTGGTCGAGTGGAGCTCGCCGAAGGCGGCACGCTCTTCTTCGACGAGATCGGCGACGTGCCTCTGTCGATCCAGGTCAAGTTGCTCAGGCTCCTGCAGGAGAAGGCGTACACGCCGGTGGGCGGCACCAGCGAGCGCGAGGCGGACGTGCGTTTCGTCGCCGCGACGCACCGTGATCTCGAGGCGATGGTGGCCGAGGGGACGTTCCGAGAGGACCTCTTCTATCGGTTGAGCGTGATCCCCATCCACCTGCCGCCGCTCCGGGCGCGCGGCGCCGACGTGGAGGTGCTGGCAAAGCACTTCCTGAAGGAGCTCGGGCCCGACAACGGCAGGGAGGGGCTGACCTTCACCGCCGACGCCCTTTCGGCGCTCGCCAAGCACGACTTCCCCGGCAACGTGCGCGAGCTCGCCAACGTGGTCGAGCGGCTGGTGATCTTCAGTGACGGTGCCCGCATCGAGGCGAGCGACGTCGCACGGGAGCTCTCTTCTCGCCCGAAGATCTCCGCGGCGGCCGCGTCGTCCAGCGATTCACTCGCCGAAGACCTCGCCGCGACCAAGAGGGCCGCCGTGGAGGACGCGCTCGCCCGCGCCGGCGGGAACCGCACGAAGGCCGCCCGCCTGATCGGCGTGAGCCGGCGGACGCTCTACAACTGGATGGACGAGCTGGCGATCAGCTAGCCGCTCCGTCATCCCGTCCATGTTCACGCGCGCGATGAATTGGCTGGGGCACCACGTCCCACCGCCGATCAGGGCTCGGTGCCGCCGGTGCGCACCGAGGGCGCCGGAGGCGGCGCCTGGGGCTCGTCCGTCACTTCGGCGCCCGACCGTACGGTCGGCGTGACGTTGGTTCCTGCGGCGGGCCGGCTGCGCAACGCAGCGATCTGCTGCTCGAGCTCCGCGACGCGACGCCGCAGCGCGTCGACCTGCGTCTGAGCCTGACTCCGCGCGAGCTCGGTGCTCGCGAGCTGACGCTCGAGCTCCGCCGACTGTGCCCGGGCCCCTGCGAGCTGTCCACGCAGGTTGTTTGCCTCGGTGGTCAGCTCGGCGACGTGTCGGCGCTCCTGTTCAGCATCGGCGCGCGCGGTCGCCAGCTCGGTGCGCGTGGTCGCCAGCTGCGCGTCGAGCTCCTCGGCGTGCTGCTGACTGACCGTCAAGCTCCGCTCGGTGCGCGCGAGGGTGTCGCGGGTCGTACCGAGCTCGGTCGTGAGCTGCTCGTTCTGCTCGTTGGCCTCGCCGAGGCGCTGGCGCAGGCCTTGGGAGCGCGCGCGCTCCTCCCGCAGACCGCCCCGCGTGGCGGTGAGGTCTCCCTCGGTCTGGGCGAGACGATTGGCGAGCTGGTTTCGCGTGAGCTCGCTCCGCTGATACTCGTCTCGCGCGTCGGCGACGTCGACTTCGAGGGCCCGCCGCCGCTCCTCTTCCTGGATGAGACTGTCGCGGGTCTCGGCCGCCTCGAGGCGTGCCTGCTCGGCTTCGAGCTCCTGCAGGCGTGTCTCGCGTTCCATGATGAAGACCACCGCACCGAAGGTCACCGCGAGGGTGGCGAGGAGGGGACCGAGCCAACGGGCCAGCCGGAGCAGGCGCCTCCGCCGGTCTTCGGGCGCGGTGAGGATCGCGAGCTCTTCGGCGAGCTCCTCGGCGGTGGGGCGGTCCTCCGGGTCCATCGCCATCCACCGTTCGAAGTGGGGACGGAGGAAACGAAGGCTGGCGTCGAAGGGCGGGTCGGGTGGCTCCTTCGCGCGATGATCGATGAAGGTCTCGACGGCGCCCGCTGCGACCTCGTCCTGGCTGTCCGGCTCGAGGGCGTTGCGGAGGGACAGCGCCAGCGAGAAGACGTCGGCCTTGCTTCCGATGGGGAGCTTCTTTGGAACGTCCGCGAACTGCGCCGCCACTTCGGGGGCGAAGTATGTGGGTGTGCCCGCGACCACCATCTCGGCTTCCTTGGCCGCGACGCCCAGGTCCAACAGAACGGGCAGCACGCCCCCGGCGGTGGCGAAGCCGGGGAGCTCGGCCAGGAAGATGTTGTCCGGCTTGACGTCCTGGTGGCGGATGCCGGCGTCGTGCATGGTCGCGAGCGCTCGCGCCAGGGGCACGAAGATGTCGCGCGCCTCGCGCCGCGTCAGCGGTCCACGCTCGATGCGGGCGTCGAGGGTCTCGCCCTTGTACCAGGGCATGACGAACCACAGGCGGCTCTCGTACCAGCCGTGGTCCTTGAACTGCACCACGGAGGGGTGGAAGACGCTCGCGATGATGTGCAGCTCGCGAAGCGCGCTCTGTTTCGCGCTCTCGGAGAGCGATGGCTGATGAAGGAGCTTGAGCGCGACGACGTGGCCGGGCACGTCCTGATCCGCTGCGCGGTAGACGTCGGCAAAGGACCCGGAGCCGACGCACTCTTCGACCGCGTAGCGCCCACCGATGACGGTGCCCGTCTCGAGGGGCTTGCGCTTGTCGTCGGGATCGACGCGCAGGCTCCCGGCCGGCAGCTCGAGCGAGTAGGCCTCGAGGAGGATCTGCTCGATGCGTCCGCTGCGCGTGGAGTCACCCTCCGAGACGAGCGCCCGCGCCGCCAGGAGCGACTTCGAGAGATCCCGCTCCACGTCATCCACCGTGCGGCCGACGACGTGTGCGACCTCGATGGGCGAGAGCTCGCGCGCGTAGCGAAGCTCGAGGAGCTCCTGGCTATCGCCGTCCACGCCGTCGCGGATGCGCTCGAGGAGGGCGGCGTACCCGGCGTCCCGACCCTTGGGCTCCCGCCACGGTAGCTTCGATCGGCGTGCGCTGACCCCGCCGTCCACACCGTCGCGCGGATGAGCCGCGACCTCGCGGGCGAGCTTGTACAGGTTCGCGCGAATGCCGGGAGGCCGGGTGAGCTCGTCGGCGCCCTTGGCCGCGGCGATGGCGCGGAGCTCGTTCAGGGCGGCGTCGGCCGCGGGAACGTCGGCCACGCGCGTTGCGAGGTACTGCCGGAGCGCCTCCGCATAGTGCTTGAAGGCTCGGCCGTGGAGCACGTCCACCACGGTCTCGTCGACCCCGCTGATCTTGGCGATCGACTGGGCCGCGAGCTCCAGCATCGGTCGGGTGCCCTGCTTGGGCGAAATGTCCATGGCCAGTGTCGTCACGTTCGCACCACGTGAAGACGGACGCAACAAGCGCCCGGCTCCATTCAATCCAGCTCTGAAGACTTTCCTAAGCGCGGCGGGCGCCTCGGGCTTCCCGTGGAAGACCTCCTTTACAAGCGGCGCCGGGAGACGGATCGTACCCGCCCCCAACCCGAAATACGGAGTTTCTGATGGACCTGAGCCAGAGCAAGATCATCGTCACCGGCGGCGCGCAGGGAATGGGCGCCCACTTCGCCAAGCGGATCGCCGAGGCCGGCGGACAGGCCGCGGTCGGTGACGTCAAGGAAGAGGGTCTCAGCGCCCTCGCCGAGGAGTGCAAAGATCTACCGGGCAAGGTCCACGTCCGGAAGCTCGACGTGGCGAACGAGCAGGAGTGCATCGACTTCGTGGGCTGGGCTCACGAGCAGATGGGCGGGCTCTCCGGGCTGATCAACAACGCCGGGATCCTTCGCGACGGTCTGTTGGTGAAGAAGGACCGCGAGACCGGCGCGATCAAGAAGCTGAGCCGCGAGAAGTGGCAGCAGGTCATCGACGTCAACCTCACGGGCGCGACGATGATGGTGCGCGAGACCGTCGCCAAGATGGCGGAGGCCGGCGACAAGGGCGTCATCGTCAACATGAGCTCGGTCGCTCGTCACGGGAACCGCGGCCAGTCGAACTACGCCGCTGCGAAGTCGGCTCTCGCCGCCAACACGGTGACCTGGGCGCGCGAGTTCGCCCCCTTCGGCATTCGGGTCGGCGCCGTGGCTCCCGGGATGATCGAGACGCCCATGACGCAGGGGATGCCTCAGAAGGCACGCGACGCCCTGGTGAAGATGGTTCCGGTCGGCCGCATCGGCGTGCCCGAGGACATCTGGGTCGCGGTGAAGTTCGTCTACGAATGCGACTACTTCGACGGCAAGGTCATCGACGTCGATGGCGGCCTCGCGATGTGAGCTATCCTAGGGGGTGCCTACCCGGCTCCCCCTTCTTGCTCTTCTCCTCCTTTCGCCGCTGCTTGTCGCCTCGGCGGCGCACGCGCAGCCGCTGATGCTGGTGCGCCTCGATAGCGGGGAGCTGACTTGTCAGGGCCTGGACGAGTGCGACTCGGCTGCCACGTCCTGCGCCAGCGGCGCGGGCACGTGCAGCCGCTTCGGCACGATCACCGACCGGACGTTCTGCGGCAATGGCGTGGACACGTTCTTGTGCTGTAGCTCCGATGGGATGGGATCCGCGGACGCTGACTGCATGATCGACGGTGTGTCGGGTCGATGCATCATGGATCTCGGCCCTTCGGTCTCCGCCATGGTTCCTGGCGTGTGCATCTTCGGAGAGGGCACGGAGGCCCCGACCTTCTGCGTCGATGACAGCGTTCCTGCCAAAGAGTGGATCGAGCGCTGCCTGACGACCCCTGCCGGCGAGCCGACGAGCAACTGGAGCGACGGCGATTGCGATGGGGATCACGCCACCAACGCGGAGGACCTGCGCTGCGGCGGCGTCTGCGACCCGACGAACACGCCGACGGCAGGCATGATGGGTTGCGGGCCGGATGCAGGAGCCACCGACGGCGGCCTGGGCGTCGACGGCTCGATCGACGGGGGCGCTGTCGACGCCGGCACGCCGGATACGGGTCGGGGGGACGCCGTGGGCGGCGACGGATCGAGCGGTCTCGGAGATTCGGATTCGAGCGACCCGACGAACTTCCGAGGCGCTGGCGGCTGCGCCTGCGACGCGACGCGGGGCACGAGCCCCGGCTCGGACCTGTTGTTCTGGGGGCTGATGTTGCTGGCCTTCACGACCAGCCGTAGAGCGGGCAGAGGATCCTGAGCAGGATCACGATCAGCACCGCCGCGATCAGATTCAACAGGAACCCGGCGTGGATCATCGTCGTCTGCTCCACGCGACCGGTGCCGTAAGCGATGGCGTTGGGCCCGGTGGCGATGGGCAGCATGAAGGCGCAGCTCGCCGCGAGCCCCACAGCCAGCACCGGAGGCAGCGGCGAGACGTGTAGCTCCTCGGCGATGGCGATCACCAGCGGCGAGAGCATGTTGCTCGTCGCGGTGTTCGAGCAGGTCTCGGTGAAGAAGATGGTGAAGACGGTGACGATGATCACCAGCGTCCAGAGCTCACTCACGCCGGTGAAGGCGACGAAGCCGCGCGCGATCGCCTCCGCGAGCCCGGTGTCGAACATCTGTCGCCCGAGGCTGATGCCGCCGCCGAAGAGGAGGATGAGGCCCCAGTCGATCTTCACGCCTTCGCGCCAGGGTAGGATCGGCTCCTTCGTTCCCACGTCGGGGACGAAGTACAGCACGGACGCTGCGACGATCGCGACGCCGCCGCCCGGCAGGACCTTCTTCACCGTCTCCGCACCCGGCAGATCCGCGGCCTGGAAGATCCCCGGGAGCATCCAGCCGACGACCGCGAGGCCGAAGCTGATCGCCGTCACGATCTCGCCCCGGGACCACGGGCGCCCGCGTCGCGCGACCTCGCCCGGGTCTCGCATCTCTACCGGTGGGTACCGGACTTGAAAGAGCACGAAGGTCGCACCGACCAGGACCAGCGCCGTCGGCAGCCCGAGCGCCATCCAATCGAAGAAGGAGAGCTCGATCCCGTGGTCGGCCAAGAAGCCCATGGCGATGAGGTTCGGGGGGCTGCCCACCGGGGTGCCGAGCCCGCCGATCGACGCCGCGTAGGCGACGGCCAGGAGGCTCCCGGTTTCCGCGCGCCGATCCTCGGCGCCGCCTTCGTCGCCGAGGAGCCCGATCAGGATGGGGAGCAGGATCGCCGTGGTCGCCGTGTTGCTGATCCACATCGACAACAGAAGCCCGGTGATCATGAAGGCGAGCCGTACCCGGGCCGGCTTTCCTTCGATCCCCGGCATGGAGACCATCGCGAGGGCGATGCGTCGGTCGAGCTTGTGGCGCGTCATCGAGCGCGCGATCATGAAGCCGCCGACGAAGAGGAAGAGCAGCGGGTCGGCGTAGGGGGCGAAGGCGCTCTTTGCGTCGGTGATCTGCCCGGCGACCATCATCGGCGCGATCAGCAGCGCGGTCACCGCGATCGGCACCACCTCGGTGATCCACAGGACGATGACGGCGACGAAAATCCCGGCCAGACGATGGGCGGCCGGCTCGAGGGGCAGGGGCGCCAGCCAGACGCCGATCGCCAGGAGCGGCGCCAAGAGTGCCGCTTTTCGGCGCAGGGGCCCCGGGCCGGCTGGACCCCGCGACTCCGGCTCATGAGCGGCTTCCGTCACGCGGCGGGCACGATATCATTCAGCAGGGCGAGCTATGGCAGAGCGTCCGCGGGGGCGTGTCCCCACCGACGCAGATCCGACACCACAGGGCGAATATTGCGTGGAATTCCACGATGGCACGGGCTGTGCGCTCACTCGCCCCAACGATGCCCCCGAAACTTGCGCCCCGATCTCAAATGACCAAAGTTGAAGCGAAGATGATCTCTCCCCTGGCTGCGCTCCGTCGCACGAGCCCGCTGCTCGCTCTGCTCCTCGTGATCGGGTCGGCCGGCTGCGCCGACGAGGACACGGCCCGTGCCGAGGAGACGTCGCCCGCTCCCGACCCGGAGCCGCCTCCCGACGAGAACCGGGTGATGGACAGCCGTCCGCCGCCCATGGATCGGCCGGTGGACCACTGGGCGGAGGGCGAGAACCAGGGCCCGGTGGACGCCGCCGGCGCCGCCCACCGCCATCAGGTGCTCCTCGAGCTCGGCGACGACTGGACGCCCTACATCTTCTCAGAGCAGGGCAACGAGTCCGAGCCCATCGTCGAGAACAGCTACCGCGAGACGTACCTGGCCCTGGCCAACGGGGAGTTCCCCGACGACCATCACGGCGCGCGAGCCCGCCGCGACAAGTACCTCGAGCTCTACGGCATCATGCCCACCCTGAGCCTGCTCCGGGAGCGCTTTCGGGACGTCATGGCTCTCGAATGTGCCGACGGCCTCGACCTGTCGATCTTCCAGGACTTCGACGGCTTCGTCTCCTATCACGGCAACGACCGGGCGCGGCGGGACTCGCGCCGCTTTCGCGTGCTCGAGAATCAGGTCTCGCGGATTCTTGGAGTCCCAGGGAGTGGAGACTGTCGACGAGCTGGACACCGACCGCCTCGACGATCGCGACAAGCGTCGCATTCGGGACTATCGCGACGACTCGCCCTCGGCCTTCGCCGTGCGTGCGGCACAGGATCGTCTCGCCTGCGAGGGCTTTCTCACCACCAACAACTACACCCGCGGCGCCCTCGACTGGGTGACCCACGAGGCCCTCGCCGAGTTCGAGCGCCGGCACCGGGTCTACGGCTGGGGCTACATCGGACACGACACCCTCGAGCGTCTCAAGCACAGCCCGGCGGAGAACGAGCGTGAGGACGTCATCCGCGTCCTGACCGAGCGCGCGATGCACGCCGCAGGCGTGATCGAGGATGGAAGCACCTCCACCGTGCGGGGCGAGCCTCGGACCTATCGCGGCGCCGACGGCGCCGACCACCCCATCCCCAACCTCGAGGCCGAGCTTCGCGAGGACATCATCGAGGCCTTCGGCCTCCAGACGCCGGAGTCCACCCTTTCGTGGCTCGAGTCGCTCGACACGCTCCACGACGCCGAGGCGGAGAACGTCGTCGCCATCGATGGCCCGACGCTGCCCGAGTACTACTCGGGCGACATGGACCTCTTCGTCCAGACCGACCGTGGCGACGTCTGGTACGACTTCCCCTACGACGAGGAAGGCCATGAGCTGGCGCAGCCGGTCTCGCGGCGTCCGCGTCTCACCATCTTCACCCACTATCGGGACCAGAACATCCCGCTCGCGCGCTTCGGCACCACCATCGGCGGCTGGCGCAGCGAGGTCGTCGACGGGACGGTGATGTGGAAGTACAAGAACTCGCCGCCCGGTGAGCGCATGTGGTCTCGCATCGTGGCCGCGCCGGTGTGGCTGCCGCCCGACTCGACGCCGGACCGCGAGCTCCTCTCCCGCAATCCCCGCGGTCGAGGCGCCGACCGCTACGTCGTGAACTATCACGAGACCGGTCCGAGCTACGCGTCGGCCTACGGCCTGGTCGCGGCGTACCACCAGAAGTTCCTCGAGACCGCCGACGGCGGGATCCGCCTCGGCGGCGACGAGGGCATCCGAACCCACGGCTCGGTCGACTACATGTCGATCATGCGGCGCCACTCCCACGGCTGTCACCGTCTGCACAACCACATCGCGGTGCGCCTGATGAGCTTCGTCCTGGCCCATCGCCCGCACGTGCGCGAAGGACAGGAAGAGATCAGCTACCGCCGCGAGATCGAGTACGAGGACCACGACTACCTCATGGAGATCGACGGGCGGGGCTACGTCTTCCGCCTCGAAGAGCCGCTCCGCGTGAACGTCCTCGAGGGACGGATCCGCGGCCAGGTCCACCATCCCATCGAGCAGCCGCTCCCCAAGTTCAACGAGGAGCTGGGCGCGTACGTGCTTCCCGATGGGGGCGCGGTCCTGGTGGGGCGCGACGGCACGATGACGCCCACCGAGCTCCCGGTGCTGGATGGCGGCGTCGGTGCCGACGGGGGGGTCCCGGTCGAGGACATGACCAACCAGCAGCTCCTCGAAGCGCTGCCCATCTGAGCTGGGTCATCGGGATGGCGCTCGATACACCGTCGAAGGGCGGCCGGGTCGTCCTGACCCGGCAGGCCGTCTCCGAGACGCAGGTGAGCTACCGGGTCGACCTGCACACCCCCGACGGCTCCTGGTCGGGCGAGGCGGAGATCGCGGCCGGGGACGGGGCGGTCTCGCTCACGACGCTCACCGGGGAGGGCGAGCCGCCCGACTGGCTGCTCGACATGGCGCGCGCGTTTCTTCGCACCGTCTGGAACGGGCGTCGCAAGGAAGATCCCCCGGTCTGGCCCCGGCGCCTCCGACGCTGGCGGGCTCCGAAGCGCTAGCGCCTGATTCAGGAGCCTCTCGGTCGCGTCGCAAGGACGGAACTTTTTGCTCCGGCCGGCCTCCAAGCGGGTGGAGGGATCCATCCGATGAAGCTCAGCCCGTCCCAAAAGCAGTACATCCGCCGCCGGACCAGGTCTGGGGAAGGGGATCCTTCGGAGCTCGGCGGCGAGCTCAACATCGTCCCCTTCCTCGACATCGTCGTGAACCTGATCATGTTTCTGTTGGTGACGGTGATCTCGGCCGTCGCCGTGTCTCAAGTCGCCGCGCAGCTACCGACCTACGACGGCGGATGCACCGGGACCGGATGCGGCGAGCGGGCCTTGAACCTGCGTGTGACCCTCACGCGCGAGGGAATCTTCGTCGCGGGCTCGGGCGACATCCTCGGCGCCGGTTGTGGCGCCTCCGCGGCAGGCGGCGCGACGGTGGCGGCGGGGGACTACCCGGGGCTGACCGCGTGCATGAGGCGGATCAAAGAGCGGTATCCCCATGAGGACACGGTGACGCTTTCGGCCGATCCGCTGGTCCCCTACGCCGAGCTGGTCCGGGCGATGGATGCGTGCCGGGCGGACGAGGCAAGAGGCCTCTTTCCCGAGGTGCTGATCTCGGCCGGCGTTCGCTGAGCCGCGGCGACAGGTGATGACCTTCCGCCCATGACAGCGTCGAACCGCCCGAACTACATCACCGACGACGCCCAGGGCACGCTGATCTTCGACCAGATGGTCGTGGCCACGCGCCGCGTGGGCTGCATGCGCTGACTCAGTACGGCACGTCGACCGCCGGGCCCACGATGAAGTAGATGGTCCGGGTGTCGAGGACGGTGACGCCCTCTCCGACGATCTCGAGGGAGGCGCGGAAGATCCCACCGTTCACGGTCTCGTTCACCTCGGGGTAGATGTCGAAGCAGACCGGCGTGCCTGGCGGCACCGCGACGAAGGTGTCGCCCGAGGTCATCAACCCGCCGACGCAGACCAGGCCGGTGCCGCGGGGATCCTCTTCGCCGCCCACGGTGTTGGGCACCACGCGGTCGACGAAGATGGTGGCGTCCACGTCGTCGTCGTCGAGGTCGCGCACCCGGGCCGAGACGTCGAGGGGGATCTGATTGGCCAGGGTGGTGACGGCGTCGACGATCTCGGTCCCGATGTGCGAGCCGCCGTCGGATGCCGGGAAGAGCAGGGGCGCGCCGGTCGCGTCGACCGAGCCCGTGCCGAGGGCGATGTCGGTCCACTGGGTGCTCGCCGCCGTGTGGCCGATGACGATGAGCTTGCCGCCGATCGCGTTCATGGCGTCGGTGATCGCGCCGACCGTCGGCACGAAGGCTCCAGGGGCATCGGTCGCGCAGCGCTCGCCCTCGCGGTAGCCCTCGTCGCCGATCACGACCAGGATGGGAAGGGCGTCGGGGCGCACGCAGGGGTAGCCGACGTAGGGCCGCTCGTCGGGTCCGTAGGGACAGTCGCGCGGCGCGAGGGTGGGCCAGCGGGAGGTGTCCCCGGTGGCGAAGAGGTACACGCCCTGACCGTAGGGCTCACGAATACCGCAGTTGGCCGTCATGTCGTTCAGCGCGCTGCGCACCGAGTCCACGTCCGAGGTGATCGACTGCCCGTTGCCGATGCCGGCGCAGTCGACCTGAAGGCTGCCGTGCAGGCCGGTCTGCTCGGGGCAGATGTCGAACTCGCCCGCGCCGAGCTGCACGTCGGGGATCTGTTCGAGGAGCCCCGGCATGATCGTTCCCTCGAGGCCGTCGCGCACCCCATCGATCTCCGCTTGCATCGACCAGCTGGTGTCGATCAGGAAGTAGACGTCGGCCTCGGTGATGGAGGTGCCCATGACCACCGTGTCGACCGCCGGGACGGGGTCACCGTGCAAGGGCACGTGGAAGACGAAGTCGCCGTTCGCGAAGGGGTTGTCGATGGCGGAGCTCGGGTCGGTGCCGGCCAGCTCTTCGACGGCGTCCGGGGCTCCGTCGCCGTCGCTGTCCAGGAGCTCCATGCTTCCCATCGTCCCGCCGCCGCCGCCGTCGGGGGTCCCCGTCGTGGACGGAGGCGGGGCCTCCCGGCCCGTCCCTCCACCGCTCACCTCCGAGGTCGGAGCGCAGCCCATGAGCGTGACGATGACGATGGTGGTGAGCGTCGGCTTCATGCGGATCTCCCTCGAGCAAAGGAAGTGCAACCGATATGCCGCGGGCACGAGACGGAAAGGCTCGTGATTTCAGTCCCCGAGGAGGGTCTTCAAAGCCCCGTGGGGTCGCCGGGCGGGGGAGCGTCGACCCCGCCGAGCTTCAAGCGTCGCGTCGTCTCGTGACGGAGCGGAAGAGCGCGCAGTCGCCGTCGTAGTCGCCGAGGGTGTCGTCTTCGAGCGGGGACGTCGGTGCTTCGGCGGCGGCGAAGTAGAAGCCGATGTAGAGCCGGAGCCCCTCGTGGACCTTTCGCGGCGCCGCGTGCCAGGTGCACTGCTCGAGGATCACGACGCTGCCTGCCGGGCAGTGGATGGCCTCTTGTCCGGGCCACTCGGCCTGGTCCTGGGGGTAGGGCGGCCCGGTGGGCTCGTCGATGCGCCGAGGCAGCACCAGGAGCGGGCTGTTGTCGGGGGTGAGGTCGTCGAGGTAGTGGAGCATCGTCACGCGCTGGGATCGCTCGAAGGTCGGATACTCGCGGGCGTAACCGAGGGTCGCGTCGTCGACGCCGCCGATGTGGGTGTGCCACTCGAAGAAGGGGCGGTTGTGGTCGCTGATGACGCCCGCCGGGAGCTCGAGTCGCATGTCGTCGCCGAGGAGCCCGCGCACCACGGCGACCGGCTCCGGCCGCAGGAGAAGGGGAACCAGATCCGGTCGGCGCGTCGCCAACTGATGAAAGACGATGCCCGCGGGGCCGACCTCCACGCCAGGCTGCGGCTCGTGGGGATGCTCGGTGGAAGCAGGCGGACGGTCGATCTCGTCGTAGAGCTCGAGGAGCGCAGCGCGCAGCGCATCCACGTCCTTTCGAGGGTAGACGGAGGGGAGCACGGCATAGCCACGCTCCCGAAGTCGAGTCACCGCGTCGTCGATGTCGTGAGCCACGTTCCTGGACGCACTATAGCTCCGGAGCCGGGACGGGCACTCCGGGAGCGGGGCGCACATCGAAGAGCGCCAGGAGGGGCGGCGTATCGACCCCCGAGAAGGACGCCTCGCGCTCCAGCGTGATCACGCCGGCGTCCGCGAGCGATTGCAGCGCCGGTAGAATCGAGCCCGCGCGCTCCTCGTCGCTCAACGCGCGCGTGACGGGGAGAACCAGGCGAACGCGTCCGAGGTCGGACACCAGGATGGGCAGCGTCCGTCGATAGCAGTCTTGGAGCTCTCGCCCCGCCAGGTCGCCACAACGTGCAGCGAGGAAGGGCTCGGCGTGTGTCGCTTCGACCGCGCCGCCGCTCACCGCGTCGAGCACGCCAGCGAGGTTGTAGGTCAACGTGAGGGGGAGGCCGCCGGGATGGGACTCGAGGTGCGCCACGACGCCGCGCTGGGCCACCGCGTTCGTGCCCATGGGGAGCCGGCTCGGGTCGCCCCGGCGATAGGTGTGCCACGCGAAGCCCGCACAAGCCGCGATGACCAGCAGCGCGCCGAGGGCGGTCGCGACTCCGGGCCCGAGGGAGAAGCGCGCGCTCGCGTTTCGGGCGAGGGCCAGCGCCGTCGTTCCCGTGGCGAAGCCGAAGACCGCGTGGAGGGGAGCGTAGTTCGCGGCGGGCGTCTGATTCCACAGCAGCGCCGCGACGACGACGTAGACGACGACCAAGGCGCCGAGGGTCGCCGCCAGTCGATCGTGGTCGCGGCCGCGGAGCGCGCGGAGGAAGTGGTAGGAGAATCCGCAGGAGCGCCGCCACGGGAGGATCAGCGGCAGGAGGCGCGTCGGATCGTCGAGGCCCGCGGCGCGGTCGCCGTAGGCGGCGAGATCGGTCCAGAAGGTGAGGAGGTTGAGCGGCTCGAGGAACGCGGTGCCCGACGTGACGCGCGTGACGGCATGACTGACGCGCTGCCCGAACTGCCCCGAGAACCCGGCCTGCGAATCTTCGGCCGCGAAGAGGAGCACCGGCAGAAGCGGCGCGGCGAGGCCGAGCACGAAGGTGCGCTTCGACAGCCCTTCGAAGCGGGGGATGCGCCCGACGCGCCACCCGAGAAGGGCGAGCGCGGCGAGGAGAAAGACGGCCTTGACGTTCACAGCGAGCGACATTCCAAAGGCCAGCCCCACGAGGGCGGCGCGGCGCGTGTCGATGGACTCCGATGCCGCGGTCCGCGTGAGCAGCAGGGCGGCGAGGACGACCAGCGGGAGCTGACTCGTCTCGAAGTAGACCAGGAGCGCGTGTGGGATGAGGAACGAGGACGAAAAGACGGTCGCCACCACGCCGGCGACGGCCATGCGCCCATCCGAGAGTCGGCGCACGGTCACGAAGCCCAGGAGCAAGGTCAGGATGCCGAGGGCGATGCCCAGCTTCCGGCGAACGAAGACGTCGCGCGTCATCAGGGCGGCGGCCGGCCAGTAGGGCCAGCCCGCGTAATAGGCCGACCCGAGGATCGGCCAGGTGTCGTCGAGCGCGCAGAGCGAGAGCACGGGGCGAAAGGAGCTCACCCGCAGGCGCGCGTCGCCTTCGCAGCTCACGACCTCCGGCGCGCCGTCGGGCGCTCGCGCGATCGCGGCGCGATTCGGTCCCTGGGGGAAGGTAGAGACCTCCTCGCTCCACACGCCGATCCGATCGGAGAGCCAATACTGTTCGACGGCGAAGACCGCGAGCGCGACGACGAGGACGGACACGACGGCGCGCGGCTCATTCGAGCACATCTCATCACCCCCTCGGTCGGCTTTCGGGCGGGGCCGCCGCGCCTGCGGCGTTGCCAAAGCTCGAAATGCCTCGCGGCATTCCTGCGCTTTGGCGCCTTGCATTCGCACCGACCGCACTCCGAAATCCTCGGTCGGAGGTGATGAGATGTGCTCGAGTCACACCTCCAGATACCGGGCGCCACCCGCGGGTTCAACTGTTTGCCGACGCAGGGCGGTCTATTTGTACACTCTGGTCGCATGACGGAAGAGCCGAACAGGTCGCAGGCGCCCTGGGAGCGCGCGGCCCTCGAAGGCTCCGCCGCGCGACTCGTCCTCGCCGTCCTCTTCGTCATCGGGGGCGTGTTCTCCGTTCGAATGGCGCGCTTCGTGACGCCATCGACCTTGTGGTCGGCGCACCTCGCGCACCTCTTTTCGAGCCATCCGCTGGACGTCCTGCTCCTCCCCGGCGCGTCACCACTGTCGGCGCTCGTCTACGCACCGCTCGCGTCCTGGGGTTACGTCGGCCTCGGTCACGCGCACGTCGCCCTCGGTGCGCTCGCCATCGTCCTGCTCGCGCGCGTGGTGAAAGCGCGCGCGACCGCGCCCGCCAACCTCGCGGCCCTCTCGATGGCGAGCTCGCCCGCGTTCTTCGCGGCCTCAGTCGCCGGTCTCGCCGGCGCCGACGAAGCTTTCCTCGTCGTCGCCGCCCTCTATCTCTGGGACGTCGCGGCTCGGCCCGGCCTCGCGGCCGTCCTCCTCGGTCTCCTCTTTCTCGTGCGCCCGGAGATGATCGTCCTCGGCGTGGGCATCGCGCTCGCGCGCGCCGATCGACGGGCGCTCGCGATCACCCTCGCCGTTCCCGCGGTCTATCTGGTCTTCGGTGCTGCGATGACCGTGGATGCTTCTTGGATCGCGGACATGCTCACCACCCCGTCGCTCGCGGGAACCGAAGAGGTCGCCGGACTGCGTGGCGCGGTCGCGGACGGCGCGCTCGCGCTGGTCGCGGCGGTCCCTCTGATCGCCTTCGCGGGTTTCGCCAGCGACGCAGGAACCTCACCCGAGCGAGGCGACCTCTTCGCCGCCATCGCCTTCGCGGGGGCGGTGCTGGTGTCGGGTGCGCTCGACGTGGGCTCGGTGGGTCTTCTGCCCGAGCGCCTCGTTCCGGCGCTGCCGCTCGTCTGTCCGCTCCTCGCGCGCGCGCTTCATCGCGCGATGCGGGGCGAGGGGGACGCATCGGCGCTCGTCGTGCTCTTGGGGATGCTCGTTCTCGCGGAGCTCGCCGCGGATCTCGGCGGTGGTCTGTGGGCGCTCGGTGTGGTGGGGGGCGCCGCGCTCGTCGTGACCGTCGCTCGGCTCGCGCCGCGAGCAGCGCTTCCCTTCGCCTTCGTGGCCCTGGGCGCAGGCCTCGTGCTCCTCCTTCCCGCCGCGCGCCTCGACAACGACGCCGAGGTCCGCCGTCTCCGGCACGTCGACAAGCGCATCGAAGAACGCTCACCCCCACAGGTGATCACGGATGCCCCGCTGCTCGGCCCCATCGTGCGGGAGGAAGCGCCCCAGCTCTCGTTCTTGTGGACGGGGCGTGCGTCGGCGCCACTGAGGCTCGAGCGCCGCGGGGTGGACACGCTCGGCTGGGTGCTCGAGGCGCATCCGTTCGGGGCGCCGCTCTTCGCGCTCGACCCGGAATCGCTCGCTGCCGACACGCTGGTGATCGTGAGCGAGGAAAACGACCGGCCCCTTTCGCGATCCCCCGTGATGGCGCGCATCGAGGATTATCCGACTCCCATCTACCGCCGCCTCGGGGAGGCGCCGTGACACGCTCGTCGAAGAGCGCTCTCGCACCGGCGCTCGTCGCCGCCCTCGCGTTCGCGCGCGTGGCCCTCGGCGTGGCGACTCGACCACCGCCCGCCCCGCCGCCCGAGCGCATCCACGAAGAGCAGCCGGCACGCCTCAGTGACGAAGCGCGTGCGGTGCTCGGCGACCTCACCCCCGGACGCGCGGTCGGCGACTTCCAAGTGACCGACGTCTACGGACCGGTGCAGGGATCGCTCAGCGTGGTTCTCGTGCGCGACGACGTGACGATCGAGGCGCGCGTCGTGCGTCGCGGCAGTGCCGAGGGGCGGCCCCTCGTCATCCGAGAGCCGTGGGAGCTGCTCTACACACCCATCGGTGAAGCACGACTCGGCCCCGAAGAGGTGCGACCGATCCTCGAGGAGCTGAGCAAGCACCTCGATGTGAGCGCGGAGATCCCGCTCGGGATGTGAGGCTCAGACGAAAGCGATCGAGCGGATCGTTCCCGATCGGCGTCGACCAGGAGCAGCCCATCCACCTCGAAGGCGTGGCTGTACTCGAGGAGCTGACGTCGCGTGGGACCGTGCGTGATACGCGGAGCCCGAGCTCCCGTCTTCACCTCCGCGAGGTAGAGGCGGCCACGGCGCCGCACCAGGAGATCGCCCCGCACCTCCACATCGAGGGCCTTTCCGTCGACCCAGATGCGGAGCTGCGCGCGTGGCTGTCGGGTATCGACGCGGTATCCCGCCGTCTCGAGGATCGCCTCGGCCTCGCTCTCCCCCGCGACGGCGCGGCGCGATCGCGTCTGAGCGCGCCAGCTGGGCACCCGGCGAAGGTGCCAAAGGCGCAAGGTCTGGATGGCGGCGATCGTCGCGATGAACGCGAGGACCACCAGCCACGGGATCTCGATCTGATCCACGCGCTGATCCGGCCCGAGGACCCCCTGGGGGTCAAGAGATCTGCGTTCGGGGCGCGCAGCCGGGCGCTAGAAACAATCGTGACTAACTGACACCAAACAAATGAACTTCTTTGAACCAGCGACGAGAACTTTGCCCAGTCCGCGATCGGGGGCATCCCCAGGCCCGATCCTCAGAAAGCCCAGAAAAACAGCGTAATGTGCATATCCTGTGGATAACTGTGGATAACTCGGATCGACCGCTGTGAAGAAAAAAAGCGCATTGAGGCGGATTTTGTTGTTGCAATGAATGGGGCGAGAAGGCATAAACACTCTCGGAAGGTCGCGGTACGTGAGTTCGCGGGCTTTCTCGGTCGTAGAAGCCATCAGGGCGCTGCGGCTGGCACAGGGCGGGAGCGGGGCCAAATCGCTTTCGTCACTGGTCGGTCGAGCTTCTCGGATCCGGCGGGCCCGCCAAGGCCCTCGGTGAAGCGGAGTAGAAAAGGCGTCTCCAAAGCGTGGGTGGCAACACCCTCGCGGAGGACGAACCGGGGCAACACATGGCCCTCCATCAGGAGGTCGTGCCCGGGGGCGATGGTGGAAGGCACCTGGCCCGTGGCCTAGGCATGCTCTTCGCGGAGCGTGCTGCGAAGCAGGGTCTTTGCCCGACCGTCACGAACGAAGCACCCAATCCAGGGCTTCGGGAGGACGGGCGGGGACAAAGGGTGTCCGGGAACGTTGACCGGATGGGGCTCGGCGCTCGTCGCGAGACGAACCTCCTCATCGGTTGGCACCCGAACGGGCGGATCCTTCGGGATTCGTCACTCCGGCACGCAGCGCGTGTGGGAGGGCCGGAAGCCGCGAATGTGGTCGCGGGTCGTGTTCATTGAAAAGCTGCAGAAGCTGTTGAGCGATGCCTGTTCGGGGGAAGCTCTCGGCGGTGAAAACCACGAGAGTGCGAAGCCGAGCTAGCGATGGAGCCTACGGGCCCTTTCGCAAAGAGCGTCGATGCTGGGAACGGACGGTACGGTCCGGGTCGAGCGCACCCATTTTCGGGTCTCAACGGTGGAAGGCGTCCTGGTTCGCGGAAGCCGCTGTCTGTCATGGGAGAGCGGGGAAAGCGGGCTAGACCCAGCCGGAAGAAGGGCCCTCGGGCCTGGGTGCCGGGGAAGGCGACGGGGCGTCAGAGGTTCGGTCGGACCGCCGGTATCGTGGGAAGAAAACGCCCCGATGAAAATCCGGAGGCCGGCTCGCCGAAGCGGGTCGTTCCGCATGAACGGAACGGTCCATCGGTCGCTCTCTCGGGGGCGATCGATAGCGACACGAGACGTGATTGCTCGTCATTGAAAACTGAAGAATGTGGACTGCACGTGTCGACACGACGTGCCTGTAGCGTCGCTCCACCTGGGCTCCTTCGGGAGACTCGGGATGAGGGCGGACTAGCCGGAGAGAAAGCGAACGACCTCGTTGGTGCGAACGTTCGTGGAGCTCTGTGGCGAAGCGGGTGCGGGAGCTTCGAATGAACCCAGGCCAGGGGGATTTCGGAGCTGCACCGAAGGGCTCGACCCTTTGGGACGGTTGGACGGCGCGAGGCGTTTCGGAGCAACTGGCTGTCGCCCCTTAAACAAGGGTGGCCGTACACTGCTCCTGGCGAAGTGGGTCAATCGTGGGCTCCGCGTCTTCGGGCGAAGGAGCTGGCGACAATCTCATTCGGGTGGGAATCCGGGTGGGGTGCCCGTGGAGCGACAGGAAACGTCAGACATCGGACGAATATGGGAAAGGCTGCCTCGAGACTCGACGAACAATCCGCCGAGTAGGAGGGGGGTCAGCACGCACGCGGCGCTTTTCGGGGTGTCGAGCGAAGGTGCACCATCTTTCGATCGGTCGAAGCTGACGCGGGTGAATAGCCCCGTCGATCTGCAGCGCTCGCGACCCGCGCGAACGGGTGATCAGGTGAACCGGGATGGCCGGCGAGCCGACGGCGGCGCATCGAATGCAGAAGTCCACACTTTGACGAACACGGGGGCTGCAACGTAATCACCGCAGTCACCAGGTGCGGGGCCGTGAAAACCGGTCCGAAGCCCGAAAGGCTTCATCCGCACAAGCGAGCTCTTCCAAAGGGGCAATCCGGAAACGGATTGCCCCTTTTCGATTCCGTCTCGCCGTCGCTGCCGTCGAAGAGCGATGCGCGCGCGCGAAGCGCGTCGGTCAGATGGCGCATCAGAACCTTCACGCGGGCGGTGTGGCGAAGCGCGGGATGGGTCAGCACCCAGAGCTCCATCGTCAGGTGGGGGAAGGGGGCGCCCAGGCGTACGAGGTCGTCGAACGGGTCGCAGCGATAGCAGGGCATGAGCGTGATGCCGATGCCCGCGCGCGTCGCTTCGATGGCCGCAGTGGCGGAATTCGTCGTGTAGACGACGCGCTCCTCGGCTTTCGCCGGCGTCTTGAACACCTGCGGGACCAGCCAGGGAATGGCTCCGTCGAGCACGACCCAGTCGTGCTCCGCCAGCGACTCCTCGGGGTGCGCGACGACGTAGTCGGCGCTGGCGTAGGCGGCGATGCGGAAGGTGCTGATACGCCGCCCGAGGCTGTCGTCCGGGGGCTTGCGAGTGGCGCGGATCGCGATGTCCGCTTCGCGTCGCGCGAGATCGAAGGCTGCGTTGCTCTCAACGACTTCGAGCGTCACGTCGGGGTGCTCGCGGCGAAACTCACGCAGCAGCGGCGGCAGCACGTGCGAGACGATCCCTTCCGGCGCGGTGATCACGACGTTGCCCGAGATGTCCGTGTCGCGCCCGAGCACCTCGCGGCTCAGCGCCAGGAACTCCGCCTCCACGCGCTCGCCGAAGCGCTTCGCGACCTCGCCCGCGTCCGTCATCGCGTAACCGGAAGGGAGCCGCTCGAAGAAGCGAACCTCTGCCCGCTCCTCGATGGCGTTGATCCGACGAAAGACCGTCGTGTGGCTGCACGACAGAAGCCGCCCCGCGCCCACCAGGCTCCCGGCTCGGCAGATCGCGAGAACCACGCGAAGGTCACTCCATTCGAGGGTCGATGCGTCCATGACTGGGGCTGTGCGTTTATGCAATAGAGTATTGAAAAAACGGGTCATTAACAAACGGATTCGCACACCATAGGTTCGACTCATCGAGCCCGAAGGGGCGAGGAGGGATGAGATGACCTGGTTTTCGATCGAGTCGTTCGCCGCGAAGTGTGTGGAAGTGATGGGGAATACCGACGCGCGTCGCGCCGCGGCGGCCAAGCTCTTGCGGGAGACCATCGCGGAGTACGGAGCCGCCGCGATCATCGACGCGCTCCAGGCCGCGGTCCCGCCGGGCGCCAGCGTCGGGGAGATGATCGTCTTCAAGAGCCCCGAGCTGACGATGCTCTTCGCGCGGCTGCCCCCGCGTTTCGAGAGCGGCATCCACGACCACACGGTCTGTGCCTGCATCGGCCAGCTCGCTGGGGAGGAGACCAACACGCTCTTCGAAGAGACCGAGGACGGCCTCGAGGTCACGCGCGAGTTCACCGTGCAGCCCACAGAGGTGCTCGAGCTCCCGAAGGACGTGATCCACTGCATCAAGAACCCCACCGACGAATTCGCCTACGCTCTGCACCTCTATGCCGGCGACTTCGAAGCGATAGAGGAGCGGCGGAGCCTCTGGGACACGGAGAGCCACGAGCGGATGGCTTTCAGCTTCCCCACCCTCGTCGCCCAGTCGGTCAAGCGCATGAAGAAGAGCGGCAACCGCGCTGGCCTCGAGGCGGTGGCCGAGGCGATCCCGGCGACCCGTCCGCTGATCGACGCGTGACCCGCGTGCACGGGATTGTTGGCGATTCCCTGTCCGCGCCGGCCCCCACTCTCTTTCCGGGGCCGGCGGCGCTATCTTTCGGTTCACGCGCCGGGATCTCATGCACCACCGCTTCCTCTTCCTCGCCCTCTTCGCTGCCTCTTTCCTCACCGCTTGCGGTAGTCGTGGCCCGCTCGAGGTGTTGCCTCGCGACGACGAAGGGATCGACGGCAGCACCGATGGGAGCCTCGACGGACGCGTCGATGGCAGCGTCGACTCGACGGTGGACGGCGGCGGCTGTCCGGGCTTCCTGATCGCGTGCGGCGGCGAGTGCGTCGACCCGCGCACGAGCCTCACGCATTGCGGCGGCTGCGAAAACGCATGCGGTGACCGCGAGTTCTGTCTCGAAGGGAGCTGCTCCGACACCTGTCCTCTCACCGTCTGCGGCGCCGAGTGCGCCGACACCACCTCGAGCCCGGTGCACTGCGGCGGTTGCGGCGTCGAGTGCGGCGCCACGGGCTTCTGTCGCGACGGCGTCTGCACCGACACCTGCCCCGTGCCGCTCGAGCGTTGCAGCGGAGCCTGCGTGGACACCGGCGTCGATCCGAACAACTGCGGCGCCTGCGGCATGCTCTGCCCCGCGGATCAGGTCTGCGCGTTCGGGGAATGCGCGCTCGAGTGTCCCGCGGGCACGACGAACTGCGCGAGCGCCTGCGTCGACACCGAGACCAACGTGACCAACTGCGGTGCCTGCGGGGTGACCTGCGGCTCGGAGGACACCTGCCGCATGGGGCGGTGCATTCCGGTGCGCGACCTGACGGATACAGACGGCGACACCATCGTGGACCTCGACGAGGACGCGGCCGCGGGGGTGGACACCGACGGTGACGGCACGCCCGACTTCGGCGATCTCGACTCCGACGGCGATGGATATCCGGACGCGCGCGAGGCGGGAGACGCCGATCCCGGGACCCAGCCGGT
Organism: uncultured delta proteobacterium; assembly: GCA_963727445.1. Classification (GTDB taxonomy): domain Bacteria; phylum Myxococcota_A; class Polyangia; order Polyangiales; family B10-G4; genus B10-G4. Next base: position 9,371 of record CAVSGI010000023.1, on the reverse strand, counting down.
GGACAGCGACCGGGACGGGATCCCGGATTTCCGCGACCTCGACTCGGACGCCGACGGGCTCCCGGACGCGGTGGAGTCGCGACGCCCCTGCCTCGATCCGACGAACAACGACACGGACGGGGACGGGCAGACGGACCTGGCCGAGACCACTGCGGGCACCGATCCCTGCGATCCCACGGACCGCATCCCGGAGTTCTTCTTCATCCTGCCCACCGACGATCCCGGCGGGGAGAGCGCCGAGACCCTCACCTTCGACACCAACATCCGCAAAGCCGACATCCACTTCAGCGTCGACACCACCGGCTCGATGAGCGGCGAGATCAACAACATGCAGTCCTCGCTCACCAGCCTGGTGGTGCCGGGGATCCAGGCGGCGATCATGGATACCGCCTTCGGAGTGAGCGAGTTCGAGGACTTCCCGGTGGGCGGCTTCGGCAACCGCTTCTGCATGCGCGGCAGCCCCGACCGACCGTTTTCGCTCCAGCAGCAGGTCACCACCGCCATCCCGCGCGTGTCGACCGCCATCAATCGCCTGGACATGCCCCTCGGTTGCGGCGCGGACCTGCCCGAGGCCGGCTACGAGGCGCTGTTCCAGATCGCCGACGGCGGCGGGGTGAGCTGGAGTGGCGGGTCGGTGCCCATGTTCAGCTCCGACCCCTCCACCCCGGGCGGTGGCTCGCTCGGCGGGGTGGGTTTCCGCGACGGGGCCTTCCCGATCATCATCCACATCACCGACGCCGTCTCGCACACCCAGGCCGACTACGTCGCGGCGGGCATCACCGGCGCCCACAGTCGCGACCAGGCCGTCGCGGCCATGACCGCGCTCCGCGCGCGCATGATCGGTGTCGCCACCGACGGCACCGCGCGCCCGCACCTCGAGGACCTCGCCATCGCCACCGACGCCGTGATCCCGCCGACCATGGCGGGCACCTGCCTCACCGGCGTGGACGGCGCCGCGCGCCCGACCACGATGCTCCCCGATGGATCGGAGGGCTGCCCGCTGGTCTTCGACGCGCGATCGAACGGCTCCGGGCTCAGCGGCACGCTTGTCGACGCGGTGGGCACGCTTGTCACCGCCATCCGTCTCAGCACCGTCTCGGTGCGGGTGGTCGACGATCCGAATGGCTTCATCCGCGCCACCATCCCGCGCTCCGCCACCCCGCCCCCGGGCGCCATGGCGCCGACGGTGGCCGATCTCGATGGCGATTCGATCTTCGACTCCTTCGTCGACCTCACGCCGGGCACCGTCGTGACCTTCACCATCATCGCCTTCAACGACACCGTGCCCCGCACCGACGTCGATCAGGTGTTCATGGTGACCCTGCAGGTGATCGGCGACGGAGTCACCGTGCTCGACGAAAAGCCGGTCATCATCATCGTCCCCCGCGCGGCGCCCTGAGCCCTTCGTGACCGCGAAGCGGCGCATCCTCCTCGCCCACGGCGCCGGTGCGGGCTCGTCCTCCGCCTGGATGCAGCGCTGGGCCGCGCGCCTCGGCGAGCTCGGACGGGTCACGAGCTTCGACCATGCCTACATCGCGGAAGGCAGGCGGCTGCCCAACGCGCGCGACGACCTGCTCGGCGCGCATCGCGCCGCGGCGAAGCGCGCGCGCGGCCGAAGCAAGGCGCCCTTCGTGCTGGCGGGCAAGTCGATGGGATCGCGGAATCGGCTGTCAGCTCTCCCTCGAGATGCAGGTGAGCGCGCTCGTCTGCTTCGGCTATCCGCTGCGCTCGCCGAGCGGCAAGGTGCGCGACGAGCTGCTCTACCAGCTCGAGGCGCCGATCCTCTTCGTGCAGGGGACGAAGGATGCACTCTGCCCGCTCCCGAAGCTGCGCGCGGTGATGCGAAGGATGAAGGCGCCGCACGAGCTCCACGTCGTCCGCGGCGGGGACCACTCGCTCGAGGTGGGCAAGCGGGCGCTCGCAAAGAAGGGACAGACCCAGGACCACGTCGACGCAGGCATCGCCGATGCGGTGCGCGACTTCCTCGAGCGCCACGCTTGAGGCGCGACCCTCAGAACCAGAGGTGGGCCGCGGTGTGCAGCGAGCCGCCGCCCTCGGGGCAGAGCGCGGCGGCGACGCCGTCGCGGTCGCCGTCACTGTAAGCGTGCGTCGTCGCGCGCACCGTTTGTCCGGCGAAGCACGGCTTTCGGAACGCGATCTCGATCGCCGTCGCGAGGGGACCTTCCGCTCCGCGGCCGAGCGCGCGCAGCTTGCGGAGCCCGGCTTCCTCGAAGATCTGCGGATAGACGAGGCTGTTCACGTGCTGGTTGGAGTCGGTGTGCCCGACGCCGAAGAAGACGCCGCTCTCGTCGGGGGTGGGCGCGTCCTCGAGCGCAACCGCGCCTTCGGGCAAGCGGCTGAGGCGCTCGGCAGCAGTCCACGGGATGCGGCGCTCGGGCACCTTTGGCAGTCCGAAGCCGTCCGGCAGCGCCCGCACCTTCCGCTCGTTTGGCGGCCCGAAGGGCCGGGTGTAGACGTGCTCGGCGTAGAGGCGACCCACCCGAACGGCTTCGCCGGCGTCGTCCGGCGGTGGACCGTTGGTGCGCCCCACGCGGCCCCACACCTGGGTGGTGAGGACCATCATCAACTTGTCGACCTCGCCGTCGGCGTTCACCGCGTGCGCCAGGTCCCAAGCGCCGCGCGCTTCGAGCTTGCGGAAGACGCTCACCGGTCCCCCTCCGACCTCGCCGACCAGCCGACTCAGGATGGGCAGGATGCCTTCCTTCCGGGTGAGCTCTCTGGCCGGATGGTGCGCGAGGAGACCTCTCCAGCAGCTCATCCCCATCGCATGCGAGAGCGCCGTGAGCTTCACGCGCCCGTCCTGCGTGATGTCCTCGTAGCGAACCTCCATCTGCGCGGTGGCCCGATGGGTGTCGTCGACCGGCAGGTCGTCGGGGAAGCGGAAGGGCATGGCGGACAGAGACTCCGATTCGAGGCGCGGGCGCGCAACCCGATCGGGGCCGTCGCGATAAGGCGCCGTGAACGAGTACGCTCTCGAGCCCGACGATCCGGATTTCCCGTCCCGACTCCGCTCCGTCGATCCGCCGAATCGAGCGGCTGCGGGTCCGCGGCTCCCTGCCGGACCTTCGCCGCGCCATCGCCGTGGTCGGGACTCGTGCAGCGGACGACGAGGCCGTCGAGTTCACCGAGCGCCTCTGCTTCGAGCTCGCCTCGGCGGGCGCGGTGATCGTCTCCGGTGGGGCGCTGGGTATCGATGCCGCCGCGCACCAGGGCGCCCTTCGCGCCGGCGGGGCCACCGTGGCGGTCCTGGCGAGCGGCTTCGCACCGCCCTATCCGAGGTGTCATGCGCGCCTCTTCGACCGGGTCGCCGAGGAGGGTGGGGCGCTGGTGAGCGAGCTTCCCGACGGCACGGCGCCCCATCGGGGACGATTTCTCGCTCGAAACCGAATCGTCGCCGCCATGGCCCATGTGGTGGTCGTGACCCAGGCTCCCATCCCCTCGGGTGCGCTTTCGACCGCAGCCCTGGCGATGAAACGAAAAACACCCGTGATGTCGGTGCCTTCTGCCCCCTGGGATCCCCGCGCCGCGGGCTGTCTGGCGCTCTTGTCGAAGGGTGCGCTGGTTTGCACTTCCGCTCGAGATGTCTTATCGGTGTCCGCCACCAACGGCGGAGCAGTCGCTGACTGCGAAGCCGCGGGTTCTGAAAACAGTAGCGATTTCAGCGATCTCGACCCGGTGGAGCGCCAGATTGTCCATGATCTGGGGCCCCGGCCTCGGCACCCGGACGAGATCGCGTTCCGGACGGGCCTGTCAGCCCGTGAGGTCCAACGGGCGCTGACCACGTTGCTCCTCAGAGACCTCGTCGAGGTCCGACCGGGCGGACGGTTCCGGAGGCGGAACCCGAGACGCTAGTAAGGAAGCAATGGCGAAGGCGCTGCTCATCGTCGAATCCCGGCCAAGGCCAAGACCATCCAGAAGTATCTGGGCAAGGACTACGACGTCATTGCGTCGAAGAGCAATACGTGGCCGTGCCTACCGCGCCTTGGTTCAGTTCGTGTGCTTGAAGTGCAGGTACGCGAGCATCGCAGTGAGATAGAACACGGCCGATAGCGTGTTCTTCTGTTCGGAGATCCAGGCCACCGATTCGACTTGTACCGGGTGGAGCGCGAAGATGGCCGCGGCCAGCAGGGCGCCGGGATCTTTAGCCGGCACAGGATCAGCCACACCAGCCAGGCGGCCGTGGCGTGGAACAGCACGTTCACCAGGTGATAGCCCAGCGTGTGGTCGCCCCAAAGCTGGTATTCGAACCAGAACGCACTGTGTAACAGCGGATAGTACTGCTGGGTCGCACCGAGTTCGAACCAGATGCGATACAGGCCCTCGGCCGAGCGCAATTCGGGTTTGGTGATGTGGCCGTCGTCGTCCCAGATCGTGCCGCCCTCGAGTGCCGGCAGGTAGACCGCGACGGTCACGACGATCAACAGCCCCAGCACGGCCAGCGGCTGCCAGCGCAGCGACGAAAACGCCGCGCCTGGCGGGTGTGGAACAGGCTCAAAGGCATTCTCGCTTGCAGACATGGTCACAGATTGTCACGGAGTGGTCGCCGTTGCGTCAGCAGTCGACGCGTTGTCGCGGGAACTCGGAATCTTGATATGGTGGCTCGTCAACCAGGTTTCGATTTGCTCGGCCTGTTCGGATTCGTCTGTCCAACACCCCGCCCAGGCAGTGATAGACCAGCGGATCATCCGGCGACCACCGCAGCGTTTCTTGCCACAAGTTCAAATCGTCGCGATAGGCTTCCAGGCGATGGGCACTCACAAGGCATGCCACGAGCACCAGACCAAAGACCACTCCGCCAGCCGCGATGGGCAGCCAGCGAGGGGGTGCGGATTGCTCAGTTCCGTCAGACGGCCTTTGCGTGAGCCGTTGCAGCAATGCGTATCCGCCCACGAAGGCCAAGGCGAGCATGGCCGCCAGGGGTAAGTACATCCGCCGCTCGGCCGCCACTTCGGTAGTGATAGGTACAATCAACGTGGGTGAGAGGATCAGCAGCACGCAGGCGCCAGAAAGCCTGCCGGATGGTTGAGCCACAACAGGAGCGCCGATGGCGGCCACCAGCAGAGCCATGCCCAGCAGCCAGGGCCAGGCGACCCACAGCGTATCGAGGTAAGGGATGTCGTAATGAATTATCAGCGGCCAGGGCCAGACAGCCAATTTCAAATACAGCCAGATCACTTTGGCCTGGGTGAACCACCAAGCCCAGGCAGATACCCGAGATCGAAACCGGCCGAGTTGGAACGTGGACCGCCGATGTTGAGAACCAGCAGTAGTACCCACGTGGCCGCCAATCCCGCGTAGAGCGGCCACGATCGGCGCACAAGCCTCGCGAAACGAACCGGCGAGAAATGTGCGTTCGTATAGCAGCACAACCATCGGTGCCGTGGCCATCATTTCCTTCGATGCCATGCCTGCCAGGCAAGCCAGCGTGGCCAGGGAGAGCCATGTGCACCGAGGGACGGGGGTCGCCGCCTCCCAGTAGCGCAGGCTGCCGTACAGGGTGGCCGGATCGCAGAAAGCCATCATCAATTCAGTACGCTGGATGACGTACTCGACGGCTTCGGTCTGCAACGGATGCACGGCCCACAGCAACCCCACGGCCAGTGCCAGCGGCCCCGCCGAGCGATCGAATTGTCCACGAAAGTACTCCAGCAGCAGCGTTCGCCGCACGATGGCCATCAGCAGTAGCGCCGAGAGGATGTGCAAACAAACGTTCACCACGCGATAACCGGTCGGATTGAGCTCACCAAAGTAGTAGTTCACCGCCAGCGAGAAGTTCACCAATGGGCGGCCGGCGACCGAGGAACCCCAGGGCGGATGGAAAAGCCCTGGATTCGTGTCGTCGCCCACGAGCGGCCAGAGCCGGGTGATGGTGGGATTGTTGGCCACGCTTCCCAGGTCGTCGAAGATCAGCGGTGCATCGAGTGCTCGGCCGTACACGGCCCAGACGGCGCCCCCAGCACCACGAGCGCTACCAAGACCTGCGTCCAACTGGCCGGCACAGACGTGCGAAGCCGCGGCGGGTTCAACGCTCGGTCGAGATTCGTTTTGCTGCCGGTGTTTCTTGCGCCTGGACATGGGCCAACCACGCGGGACAAGCCGGTTATGGGCAACAAAAAACCCCGAGGCTTTTTCGGCCTCAGGGTTCGCGTGATGATTTCGTAGAACCGAACCGACCCTTACGGCCTTCCCTCCGCAATAATAATAACGATGTTGACGCGGTACCGAGCGTCCGGTCTAGCCGGGCCAGCCGCTGTCGAAGCTGTTTTCACGCGAATTGGTCGGGTCGGCAAACATGTCGGGAAAGCGTGCAAACAAAGGGATAAATCGGTCGTCTAGGTCAAACATAGCCGGCTGCCGGAGCAGAGTCAAGCTGCCGCGGTCGGCCCTGGAAGGCCTCCGCAGGCCGTCTTTTTCCGACAATATTTCGTGCCGCCCGGCGAAGAAGCTGCCGGAATGTAGTAACGCAGGAAGCGGGAAAACGTATGATAGGGAGGACCAAATTCAGAGGTCGGAGAATCAGGATCGGCAGAACCGGAAAATGCATCGCCTGATCCCTGGAGTCCGGCTCCGGCATCGCAACGCGGGGAGGTTCAACTATGTCTGCGATCTTCATGTTTATGGGGATCGTTCTGGCCGGTGCGCGCTGTTGTTCGGCGGCTTTCAAACCCGCTCGCCGCAAGTGCGCACTCGCGTCGTTGGTGGCGGCTGTCGTCGTGCTGTTCGTCGCATTCACGCTGGCGTCGTTTCGATTCGTGAGGGAAGGCCAGGTGGGCATCGTTACGAAGAACATCGGTTGGACGTCGCTGCCGCCCGGCAAAATCATCGCCACCAACGGCGAGAAGGGCCCGCAGGCGAGCGTGCTGCCACCTGGCTGGCATCCGCGGGTATTGGCCGTTCATCTACGACATCGAGAACGTGCCGCATGGTCGAGATTCCCGCGGGCCAGATCGGCTTGCTCACGGCCGTCCGACGGCCAACCGCTGCCGGACGACGCCACGTACGCTCCCGAATGGCCGGACGGCGAAGAAAAACACATGGCCGAGAACGCCGAGTACTTTCTCACCGACGGCGGCGGCTTTCGCGGCCCACAATCGTCGGTGCTCAAACCCGGCAAGTATCGGATCAATCCCGAAGCTGTTCAAGATCAAGATGGTGCCCGTACGACGATCGCCAAAGCCGAGGTCGGAGTTGTGAAATCCAACGTCGGCGACCGCGTGGCGGGCGAAGGGGTCGGCTTGCTCGTCGATCGCGGGCAGCGCGGCATCTGGCGCGAGCCGCTCACGCCGGCGCAGTATTACCTGAATACGGACGCGCAACAGGTGACGGTCGATCTCCACGCAGATGCGGATCGTCCACTTCACGATGGCAGCGCGCGCAGCGCGGGCGGCGGTGGCGGCGACGAACGGGAAATCATCGTCCGCACGTCCGACGGCTTCACGTTTCCAGTCGACGTCCGCATCGAATACGAAATCAAGCCCGCAAGACGCACCGCTGTTGGTCGCGTCGGTTGGCGACGACAAAGATGGCTTGCGCCAGGTGATGGACTCGCGCGTACGGGCCATCTTTCGCAACAATGCCGAAAACGTCAAAGCGCTCGACTACGTGAAGCAGCGGTCGCATCAGGAATCGCAGTCGCTCAAGATGCTGCAGGAGGCGATGAGCAAAATCGGCGTCACGATCACCGGCGTGCGAATCGGCGACGTCGGCAACGAGGAAACGCTCGGCTCGCTCTTCAAAACGCAAACCGATCGTGAAATCGCGCGTGCAGGAGCAACTGACGTTCCAGGAGCAACAGCGGGCCGCCGAGCAGAAGAAGCAGCTCACCAAGACCGAGCAAGAGGCCGAAGAAGAGAAGCGGCTGGCCACGGCCAGCTATGAAGTGAAGATCGCCGAGCAGGAGCAGAAGCAACGCGTCATCGAGGCCGAGGCCGAAGCGAAAGCGATCAAGATCCAAGCCCAGGCCCAAGCCGACGCCTATCAGCAGATCGCCGCCAAATCGGCAGCTCCAACGCGGCCCTGATCGAAGTGCTCAAGATCGTCGGCGAGCGCGGCATCGAGATCACGCCGCGAGTGATGGTCTCTGGCGGCGGCGCGAACGGCGGCAGCCAGACGCACCGCGCTGATCGGCACGATGCTCGACACGATGGTCGACCGCACTCCGGCGCCGCCGCAGCCGCAACCGCGTCGCCAACCGACGACGCGCTAGTGCGCCGCCGAATCGGTTCTACGATGGTCAACGAGAAAAGCCCAGGGGTTGCAACCCCTGGGCTTGTTGATTGTCGCGTCGGACTTGTTTATCGGTTGCCGCCTAGCCGCGGTAGTGAACCGCGATCTCGCCGCAGCCCTTGAACACGACCGTGGCCGAGAAGCCATTTTCCCAGCAGTATTCGACCTTGCCGCGGCCTAGCAGGCCGCATTCGCTCGTGACGCAAGGGCACCTGCGCAGCAGCATGGAATGCACAGCGGCACTTCATACTGCTGGTTGCAGCAGCAGTCAGCCGGGTTCTTGGCCATCACGGTGACGGGCTTTTCGCCGGTGCAGCGATACGCCCGCCAGGGCGCTGAGGCTCGTGTGGTATTCGATGCACGGTTGGGCAGCGGGTGCCGCCATCGAGCAACAGGCCGCTGCGTCGCCCATCGTGGCGGGCCTTTCGGCCGGAGCCGCCTGAGCACCTGCCGGCGGCGGCAGCACGACCGAGCTTTCTTCCTGGGCCTGCGCCGGATAGCTGAGCCCTGCCATCCATAGCCCGGCGGCCAACAATGCCACGTGACCCGTATTGAACCAGAGATTGCGCATGATCTGTTCCCTCCTAAAACTCCAGTGATGTTCGCCTAGAATGTCGTCCGTGATCCCAGCCATCCTTGTCACCTCGCGACGCCAGCAATTCTACGTTACGCACGGCATTTGGGATAGCGGCCTAGGCTAGGAAACTGCACAGATTTTTGCGGGCAATTCCTTCGCCCCCCCGGGCGGATGGGTGCTTGTATGGCGAGCAATCAAGTCATCGTGACATGTGCAGACAACAGGCTTAGCAAACCAAACAGCCCCGCTATGCGGTTTGGTCGTCTTCCAGCTCTTCATCTTCCTCCCATTCCTCTTCCTCTTCTTCCTCCTCGTCGGCGCCTTCTTCATCGGCGTCTTCTTCTTCCCATTCATCCTCTTCATATTCGTCTTCTTCGTCTACCGGCTCCGCTTCGTCCGACTCGTCTTCATCTCATCTTCTTCGTCCTCCCACTCTTCTTCGAGGTCCTCGTCGTACACGCCATCCTCCAGTTCGTCGGTCTCGTCTTCCAATTCGTTCGGCTCCTCCGGCTCGGGCAGGATTTTGTTGCTCCGTCGCGGCCGAGTC
>CAVSGI010000022.1:0-9959 GCA_963727445.1 uncultured delta proteobacterium | reverse complement strand
GTCGCGCGCGCCAGATGACATAGCTCTGGATGGAGGGGTGGCTGCGCGCTCGACGGAACGCAGTTTGAGCCGAGCCCAGTCGACGGGAGGTCCTATGGGGAAGTCACGCTTCGGAGCTGACGGTGAGCGTCCAAGCGGCGTGGAGAATGCGGCGGCCGACGGCGCCGAGGAGGCACATGCGGAGGCATGAATGTCGCCCGACAGAGGACGCGGCGCACGCACGGGTGGTCGAGGACGGACCGGTACGTCTCCGGGTCGTGCCGGCCGAGCGCATGTGTTCGTGGCGAATGCGTCATGGAGGCGCCCTGACGTTGGGAAGCGGCGCAGCACAGAGCGCCATCGTCATCTCGTGGCAGCGCGGGCATCGTCTGAGGTCGATGCCGGTCAGTCGGCGGACGAGCGCGACGACAGCGTCTTCGTCCTCGGCCTCGTCGGCGTCGATGACGGGTGGCGGGGTCTCGACAGGCCTGCTCTTCGACAGCAGCGCCCGGGCCTGGGCGAGACGTCCGTGCACGTGGCGTGAAGAGAGCAAGCCGTAGTGGCGGATGCGGACGAATCCGTCGGGCAGGACGTGGCGAAGGAGGCGGCGCAAGAAGAGCGGCGCGGGCAGCGTGACCTTCTTCTGATGCCGGGTGCGAAAGGTGACGCCAGCATCGTCGACGGCGAGGATGCGGCGATTCGACAGGCCGATGCGATGCGTGTAGCGACCGAGGTAGGCGAAGACGGCGTCGGCGTCGCCGAAGGGGCGCTTGGCGTAGACGAGCCAGTCTCTGTCGTAGAGCGCGTCGAGATCGCCGGCATCGCGGAGCAGACCGCGCGCGTCGAGACGCCGGATGGCATCGAGGTACTTACCGCGGAAGAGACGGCCGAGGACGCGCACCGGAAAGAGGAAGCCCTCCTGCGTCGCGCGCCATCGTCCATCGGCATCGAGTCCGCCGCCGGTGACCACGCAGTGCAGATGCGGATGCCACGACAGGTCGCGGCTCCACGTGTGAAGCACGGCGGTGAGGCCGAGGTCGGCGCCGAGCCACCGGGGGTCGCGTCCGAGCTCGAGCAACGTGTCGGCCGCCACACGAAAGAGCGCATCGCACATCCGGCGGCGATTGTTGTACACGAGCGCGCGTAGCTCGGACGGCAGCGTGAAGACGACGTGGAAGTGGTGGACGGGGAGCAGACGCGCCCGCCGCGCCTCGAGCCAGCGATGCTGAGCGAGCGCCTGACACTTGGGGCAGTGACGGTTGCGACACGAGTTGTACGACGGGCGCTCGTGGCCGCACCGCGTACACACGTCGAGGTGACCGCCGAGGGCGGCGGTCCGGCAGCGCATCCAGGCGGTCAGCACGCGTCGCTCGGGCGAGCCTCGTGGGTAGCGGGGGGCGATCTCGGCCGCGTGAGCCCGCGCGATCGCGCCCACTTCGAAACGAGGTCGCTCCGAAGACGCCGTGGCCGCCGAACAGGGCGGCGGCACCGCGACCTAGCCGAAGCGCTCGGCGGTCTCGGAGCCCAAGAGGTCGAGCGGGCTCGGCAACTGGCTGCGGCGGGCGTGTGTCAGGTGCACGTAGAGCACCGTCGATTCGATGCACGCGTGGCCGAGGATCAGCTGGACGCTGCGCAGATCGGCGCCAGCCTCGATGAGGTGCGTGGCGAAGCTATGACGCAGCGTGTGCGCCGTGACCGGCTTGTCGATGGCGGCCTGGGCGAGCGCCCGTCGCAGCGGAAGCGTGAACGCTGCCCTCGACAGACCTCCCCCCTTTCGGCCGTGGCCCGGAAAGAGCCACTCACCTGCGGGTCGCACGCGCCGGTAGTAGTCGCGCAGCTGACGGAGCAGCCGCTTGGCGAGCGGCACCTGTCGCTGCTTTCCGCCTTTGGACGAGCGGACGTCGAGCACGTGCCGGTGGCTGTCGATGTCCGCCACTCGCAGTCGGCACGCTTCGGTGATGCGTAGCCCGGCCCCGTAACACAGCGTGGCGATCGTCTGATGGGTGACGGACTCGAACGAGGAGAGGAGCCGTTCGACCTCGGTGCCGCTGAGCACCAGCGGAAGCTTCGTCGGCACCGCCGCGAAGGGCAGCTGCATCACCCACTCGCTCTGCTTCAGCGTCGTGCCGTAGAAGAACCGCAGCGTCGCCGCGCACTGGTTTCGCGTCGACGCCGACAGCCCCCGCTCCCGCGTCAACAGCAGCAGGTAGCGCTCCACCTCCTCGAGTCCCAGCTGCCGCGGGTCCTGCCCGAAGTGCTCCGCGAACTTGCGGACGTGGCGCAGGTACGCCGTGCGCGTCCCCGGACGAAACCCGCGCAACTCCATGTCCGCTTCCATCTTGATGACCAACTCGTCCATCGCCTCGCTCCTTGCCTCGTCGCACCCGGTGTGGATGCGAGCGAACAGGATCGCGATGGCGAGGGAGGACCGAGCGCCGACCTTCAGAACCGCGGAGAAACCGCCCCGCAGGGGCTTGGTTCAAGACGGCTTCGGCGAAGTGGCCGGCCGGCGCGTCGCTTGCCGTGGCCTTCGCAGGATCACACGCGCGCATCGAGGGGCGGCGCAAGCGCCGCGCCGGCCGCCTTCCCTCGCTCCGCTAGACATAACGCGGGTGCGTTCATGTCAACTCGCCGCCCGGCCGGAGCTCCATGCAAGACAGCCGGCCGGTCATGCCGCTTGCATCACGCGGTTCGTGAAGAGCGTGGGCACGCGGCCCGCCCGGCCGTCTCAAAATCCACTCTCCTCAGATTGAGCGACCCCGTCTGCTTCATCCCAAATCTCCCCACCGAAACGTGTGTGGTAGACGGCATCGAACAGATGGATCAGCTTCGGCAGTTTGTGCCATTCGTCTTCGCCCAGTAAGGGTTCGCCACGCTCGAACGCCGCAAGATAGGACTTGCGACCAAGTGCAATCAACGAGTCAGCAAGGTCATCGAGGGTGTCCTCGGACGCCCCCGCTATCGCACCAGCGCACACAAATCGGTCAACCAGTTCGACTCGCGCATCGACATACCAGCGGAAGAAGCGAAGAAGCTCTTCTTCGGTGAGGGCTTCGAGATGTTGCCGAAACAACTTCGTGCTTCCGTTGGAATCAGCGATGACGTCCCAAAACTCAGCGGAAAGCTCACGAGGATCGAACGCGTCCACTTTCTAGTCCTTGGGCACAAGTGTCTCACTACCAAAGTCCCATTGATATGCGTCGCGCAGCCGTCGTGGAAGTGTGGATCCTGGGACACCCGGTCCCGGCCTGCCAAGGCGCTGACCGGTGTTGTCCCACGGAAGCTGATGGCCTTGGCCAATGAGATTCTGACGTATCTCGTCCTCGATGACCTGGGGTGTGAAATCCCCCGTCTGGAAGCTCACGACATCCACCGCGAGACGTCGACCAGTGTTCGTTCCTGCCCGAACGTACGGCCCGAAGCGGCCTTGGAAGGTCGCGGCCTCACTCTTGCCAACCTTGAGAATCTCATTCGTCTCGGCATCTCGAAGCAGGTAGACGAGGCTGTCGTGATCGCTCGGAAAGCTCGTCTCCCTCCACGCACCTCCGAGATCGATCGTCTGGTAGGAGTTTGCCCCCAGCACGGCCGGCGTTCCTCCACCAGCGACAGCTTCCCCAGCCGCCACCGCACCGCCTCCCGCGACGGCGCCGCCACCGAGGGTCCCGACCGCGTCGGCAGTCGCACCCGCCACTCCAACGAGGACCGCGACGGCCGCTCCGACCAACGGAATGAGTGGATTCCAATCCCTTGGACGAGGTGAAGTTGGTTCGCTGAAAGGTGCGTCGGAGCCGGAGCCTGGCGGTGATATGGAAGGACCCGACGAGGGTCCCGGCGTTGGCCCCCACGGCTGGGGACCTGGCTGGTCCGGACGCGGCAGCGTGGGACGCACTGGGGGTGGCACCGGACGAGGTGAAGGCGGTGGGGAAGCAGTCGCTGCGGCCGGAGGCCGAGGTACGTAGCTGTGGGAACCGTCGGCGTTTGCGTAGTTGGCGCCGCCAAACTCACCTCCGCCCTCCGGAGTCGACATGTTCGCATCGGGGTGGCTTGATGCGCAGGACTTGTTGTCGCCGCAAAGACCAAGCGGATCACGCGCCTGGAGCAGGTTCCCAGCAACGTAGTGATACGAGTTCAGCGCCTCGCCCCCACCCACCGCATGCACATGCAGCGGGTCAGGCGAAGCCCACCGCCCAATCCGCGGAATCAAATACCTCTCCCCGAAGTACGTGACCCCGACCTCGTCATCCGCCTCCTTGGCCGATCAGCGCGGCCAGATGCGATCCGGTCGTACATCGCGCGATTCGCCCAATGCGTTCCGGCGCTTAGCCGCCGGTCTCGCCCGGTGCGCCGCGCGCGTCTTGCTCGGTGCGCCTTAATGCGGGTTTCGGCTCGCACGGGCGCGCGCGGAGAGGGGTGGCGCGACGCGTGCTCTGCACGCGGCGTGACGCCCGAGGATGATCACGCCGAGCTCCGCGTCCACGTCTCGCGCGGATGAAAAGCGCGAAGGCGGCGCGGGCCTTGCGGCGCGGGAGCGCGAGCGAAGCTGGCGCGGACGCGGTGCACGGCCCGTGACGCCGTGGTGGGTTGGGCGGCCGGGCACGACGCTTGCCCCGCGCGAAGCGCGGTCACGATCGATGCGAGCGGCGTGCCCGGCCGCCCGGTTCGTCGCAGAGCGGAGCCCGCCCGACGAGTTGACATGAATGCCCCGCATTATGTCTAGCGGAGCGAGGGCACCCGGCCGGCGCGCCGCTTGCCTCGTCGCTTTGTGCGACCAGCGGCTAAAGAGAGAATCGCAAGCGGCGTGACGGACGGGCCTTTCGCAGAATGGCCATTCTGCGAAAGGCCGAGTGGAGCGACTCGTCGGGCGGGCGGAGCGGTCGCGGCTCGTTCACGTTTCGCGAGTTGGTTCGTTCGGGTGGCGTTCCCTCGGCTGACGATTTACGATCCTCTTCGTGACTGATGCGGCCAAGAAGCTGATGGAAGAGGCCCTCGCGCTGCCCGCCGAGGAGCGCAAGCGCATGGGCACTGCGCTGCTCGACAGCGTCGACGACGAGGCGTTGCGCGAGCTCGTACTCCGACGTGCGGGAGAGATCGAGCGCGGTGAGGTCGTGCCGGGCGACGCGATGGACGTCTACCATCGGCTGATGGCCAAGCGCCGCGACTGATGGCCGCCGACATCCTCGCGATCCACTCGGGCGCCGACGCGGACATCGAGGAGGCCTTCGCGTACATCGAGCAAGAGCGTCCGGGTCACGGCTACATCTTCCTCGAGCGCTACCGCGAGCTCGTCGACGAGGCGATCGCGACGCCGGGGCTCGGCATCAAGGTTGTCGGGTATCCCGAGGACATGGACGTCCGCAAGCACCTGATGTCCCAGTTCGAGTACGCGCTGATCATCGCCACGATCGCGGGTCGCCGGACCGTTGCCGCGATTCACTTTCTCCGAAAGAGCGACGATTACATTCGACATCGGCTCCTCAAGTAGCCGCGTCGTCATCCTCTTCCGCATCCAGCTCCTCGAGCAGCTCCTCCGCCGTCGGCTCCTCGTCTTCATCTCGCGCTTTTCGCTTCGGCTCGAGCCCCGCCGCCGGATGCGTCGCCGCGTGAATCTGCTGGAGCTTGCGAATCGACACCTGCGTGTAGATCTGCGTCGTCGACAGGTCCGCGTGGCCGAGCATCTGCTGGATGAAGCGGATGTCGGCGCCGCCTTCGAGCATCAGCGTCGCCATCGTGTGGCGAAAGAGGTGGCAGCTCCCCTTCTTGCCGAGCTTCGGCGGCGTTGACGTAGTCGCGGACGATCTCGGTCAGGCGACTCGGGGCGATCGACAGTCGCCGAGATGCGAGATGAAGAGCGCGCCGTCGTCGGGCGGGACGATGAGCTTGGGGCGGCTCTTCGTGAGGTACGCATCGACCCAGCGGATGGCGCGCTCGCCCATCGGGATGATGCGGTCCTTGTGGTTCTTGCCGAGCCGGATGAAGAGCGTGCCGCGCGCCGGGTCGAGATCGTAGAGCGCGAGGCCGACGAGCTCCTTGCGGCGGATGCCGGTCGAGTAGAGGACCTCGAGGATGGCGCGATCGCGAAGCCCGAGCGGCTCGTTCGTGTCCGGGCAGCGCGATCACGCGCTCGGCCTCGCTCGCGGTGAGCACGACGCGGGGCAGGCGCGTCTCGAGGCGCGGCAGCTCGAGCTCGGAGGCGGGGTTCGAGAGCAGCACGTTCTGCTTCGCGAGCCACTTGAAGAAGGCGCGCACGGTGACGAGCCGGCCGTGCTGGCTGCGAAAGCTCAGCGGCTTGCCGTTTTGCTTCCGGTAGTAGAAGAGATGGCGCTGGTAGCGCTCGAGCATGGGCTTGGTGACCTCTTCGGGGCGCGACAGCGCCCGCGCCTGACACCAGCGCCAGAAGAAGCCGAGGTAGACCGTGCGGTTCTTGATCGTCGCCTCGGCGTAGTGACGCACGCGCAGCCACTCGAGGAAGCGCCGCGACCAGTCGCCGATGCTCCCCGGCGCGTGCGGCTCGAGCAGCCACGGTGCCGGACGCTTCTTCCGCCTGGCCATCGGCGGCTAAGAGGCGGGGACGCTCTTCGCGTACGACCCGCGCGTTTCGCGCGCGCCCGGAGCAGCGTTCTTCGCGCTCGGCGCGCCCACGGCGCGCAAGCGCGCGGCACCCTTCACGTCTCGACCGTTTCGCCCGGCCCGACCTCCCCCCGACTTGGGGCCGACTTGACCCCGACCGCCCCCCGACCGGTTCGGGTCGTAGTGTTCGATCTCCAGCTGCGTCACATCCACCAGCCCCGGCACGAAGCGACCGCCGTCCTTGCCCTCGCCGCCGTACGCGAGCTCGTAGACGATCGCCCGGCCCCGGCCGCCCCGGTGCACGACGAGATATTCGAGCTCTTCGAGACGCCCGAGGTGCACCTTGAGCTGCGTGTGGCCCCAGCCGACGTGCTCGCGGACGTCGCGGCGCGTGAAGCGGTAGTCGCCCTGCTCGATGCTCTCCGCCCGGCACCGCGCCACGACCATCTGATGCACCTCCTCGAGCAGACGCCGCGTCTGCGGCGGGAGCGCGTCGAGCGAGCGGCCGAGGACCTGGTGCGCGAGGCGATTCGCGATCTCGATGTCGCGCCGCTCCACCTCGACGTATTCGAGCTTCTTGCCGGCGTGCTCCACCGTCTTGATGGGCCGCTGGTGCTGGTGCAGCAGCGCGATCGCGCGGATCAGCGTCAGGTACTTCATGTGATCGCGCCGCGTCCGCGTCCGCGTGTCGATGAAGCTCAGCTCGGTCGCGTAGGGGTTGGCGACTAAGAGAGGACGAAGCAGACGCTGCGCGTTCTGATGACGCTTCGTCATCTCGCTCCGCGTCGCCTTCGTGAGGAGCCCTTCGAGCGTCTGGCTCGCGCGCTGTCGCGCGTGGATCGCCCGTGTCTGCTCGCGCCCCTCGTCGACGCTCAGGACGAGGCAGCGGTTGAGCAGCTCCTCGTCCACCTCGATCGCCGTCGTCGTCAAAAAGAGCATCACCGGGCCCTCGACCCGGTACTCGTGCGTCACGAGCCGACCCGTCGCCGGGTCCTTGCCCGTCGACGCGATCGTCAGCTCGCCCTCCGACTGAAGGAGCTTCAGCGCGTAGCTCGCGCTCTTCGCCCCTTCCTCCTCCGCGATCGCCAGCACCTTGTGCCTCAGGTCCGACTCGCCCATGTAGAAGAGCGACTGCCCCGTCATCGCCGAGTACATCACGCGCTCCTCGTCGGGGATGAGCGACAAGATCGCCTCCATGAGGCTGGACTTGCCCGCCGCGCTCGACGACTGCACCACCACCGCGAGCGGCGCGTCGAGCTTGCGGCTCGTCGCCGCGAGGTACCCGACCAGCTTGTTCACCTCCTCGCCCACGACGCCCGCGGCGTCGAAGTCGTCGAGGATGCGCTCGAGGAGCTTTGGATCGCGAAGCAGGACGAGCGCCTCGTCCCGCTCCGCGTCGGTCATCACCGGCGCCGCCGGCTCGTCGGCGCTGAGCTTGTCCTTGATCGCCTCGTCCTGCAGCTCCTCGAGCGTCAGGAGCACGCGCCCGAGATCGCGCTTGAGCACGCGCTCGTCGACGCCGAGCTCGGCCGAGGCCTGCTTCAGGTACGCCGTGCGCTGCCGCGCCGAGTAAAGCTCGAGCGTGTCGACGTGGAAGCCGGCGTCGGCTCGGTCCCGACTTGGCCCGTTTCGGGCGACGAGCACGTTCACGCGGAGCTGCTCGTAGCTCAGGTTTCGGCCGAGGCCCCGGATGCGCCAGCGGCGATCGCCCACCTCGATCACCACCTCTTCGTCGCGCACGTCGACGTTCGCGCGCGGCGCCTTGGATTCAGCGGCTAAAGAAGAAGTGAGCGGAGCGGGCTCGGGCGCAGCGAGCGCGGCCGCGAGCTTGTCTTCGGGCTCGGGCGCAGCAGGCGCGACGAGCTCGGCCTCGACTTGGACGCGCTTCGCCCCGCCCATCCACTCGGCCTGACGCAAGAGCACGCCGAGGCTCTTGTTCGCCGGCGTCACCTTCCGCGCGTACTCGTTCGCATCCATCCCCTTCGGGAAGAGCACGCGGCTCACGCTCAGGCCATCGTCGACGAGGCGCTTCGCCACCTTCGCGGCCGCGGCGTCGCCCGCCGCGTCCCGGTCGAAGGCGATCAGCACCTGCTCCGTGCCCGTGCCGACGAGCGCGTCGTGCAGCTCGTCGGTGTAGCCCTCGGTCCCGTACGCCGTCGTCACATTTCGGTAGCCCGCGCACCAGAAAGTCAGCGCGTCGATCAGCGACTCGCACACGATCACCTCGCGGCTCGCCTTGACCGCGCGGTGGTTGAAGACGCCCCGGTGCGGGCCCGGCAGATACAGATGCTTCAGCGTGCCTTTTCGGAGGTCGTGACGGATCTTGCGCCCGTACATCTCGACGACCTGGCCGTGCGCGTCGAAGATCGGCACGACGATCGAGCCGCTCAGGTGCTCGTGGCCGCTCTCGCGCATCACCCCGAGCCGCTCGAGCTGCGCCCGAAGCGCCGCGCCCGCCTTTCGGTTCTTCGGCGGCAGCCGATACGACAGCGTCCGGTTCGCGTAGCCGAGATGAAAGTGCCCGATCATCTCCGCGTGCACGAGCCCGCGGTCCTTCAGGTACGCGAGCGCCTCCGGACTCTCCTCGAGTTGCGCCTGGTAGTGCGCGACCACCCGGCCGAGCACCACCGCGTCCGCCGCCTCCGGCTCCGCGAGCCGCTCGAGCTTCTCCTCCTTGCTCACGCGGTACTTTTTCTTCCGAGGCTTCGTCGCTTCAGCGGCTAAAGAAAAGGTGTCGCTCCGAAGCAGCTCGACCGCGTGGCGGAAGGATACGCTCTCGGTCCGCATCACCCAGTCGATCGGCCCGCCGCCCGTCTGACACGCACCGAGGCAGTGCCACAGGTTCTTCTTCGGCGTCACCACCAGGCTCGGCTCCCGGTCGTCGTGAAACGGACACAGCCCGATCAGATCTTTGCCGTGCCGCGTGAGCTTCACCCCCGCCGCCGAAGCGAGACGCTCGACCGACACCTCCTGCTTCAGCCGCGACAGCTCCGCTTCATCGATTCGCGCCATCCGCCCTCCTCACCGAAAACCCGTCAAGCCAAAAGCGCTTGACTTGGCTGTTCTGCGAATATAGTAATTTACTCTACCCGTCAAGGAGGTCTGTGGATCCGGCCCTACACTGGGCCACCGTGCCCGCCCCCAAGAAGAGGAAGAAGAAGACCGCCTCCTCCTTCGGGGAGTGCCTCGCACGCATCCGTCGCGAGCGCGGCTTCACCCAGGTCGAGCTCGCCGAGCGCGTCGACCTCATCCAGGTCCTCATCAGCGACTACGAGCGCGGAAAGCTCCGCCCACACCCCGACGTCATCGTCCGATTCGCCAAGGCCCTCGACGTCTCCGCCGACGAGCTCCTCGGCCTCGACAAGGCCGAGACCAAGAAGGCCGCCAAGCCGCTGAATCGCCGCCTCATGCGG
>CAVSGI010000021.1:695000-757974 GCA_963727445.1 uncultured delta proteobacterium | reverse complement strand
GGCGTATTTCTTGGGATCGTATCCGGCGGCGACGGCGCGCTGGAACGCGCTGGCGCCGAGCAACCCGGTCCCGAGTGCCGCAGTCGCAGCCGACCGCAGCCGCCCGTGTCATGAGATCGCGGCGATTGAGTCCGGCTTTTGGCGACGGACGCTCCAATTTGTCGGAGTCTCTTCATCTTTCCTCCCGTCCTTCGTGTTGTCGGCTGGCGATGGCGCCTTCGAGCGTCAAACCGTTGTCTCGCCCAGCCTGTTGGCTGACAGTCAAAAATATCAGCGTTTCCCGCGAAGTCAAACGTATGATATCGATGTGCAGGTCAAACGTATGATTTCGGCCGCGAAACAAGATCGTGTAGTGTGCGACGAGCGCCGCTAAAATCCGGATCCGGGAGGAGACAAATGGCTGCAAAAAGCGTGGTGGTGACGGGCTGCGGGAGCGGAATTGGGCGGGCGATCGCCGAGCGCCTCGCCGCCGACGGCTGGCGGACGGTGGGGATCGAGCTCGACCCGAAGGGCGCGGCGAGCGCGCGCAAGGCGCTGGGCCGCAGGAACGCGGTCATCGAGGGCGACGCCTCCGACCGCACGGTGCTCGCGGCGGCGCGCGAAAAGGCAGAGACCCTGGCGCCGCTCGGCGGATGGGTGAACAACGTCGGCATCGCCGTGATGGGCAACCTGCACGAGCCGCGGCAGAACGAAGTCGACCGGGTCATCGCGGTCAACCTGATGTCGCACTTCTGGGGATCGTCGGAAGCGATCTCCACCTGGGTGCGCCAGCGCCGGACGGGCGCCATCGTCAACACCTCGTCGGTCCACGGCCGCGCCGCCTTCAACATGTGGGCCGCCTACGACGTCGCCAAGGCGGGCATCGACGCCCTCACCCGCTACATCGCGGTCGAATACGGTCCGGTCGGCATCCGCGCCAACGCAGTGGCGCCCGGCGCCATCGCGACGCCGCTGGTCCAGCAGGTTATCCGCGAGAGCCCCGATCCGGCGGTCGCCGAACGCGAGATGTCGATCATCCATCCGCTGGAGCGCATCGGGCAGCCGAGCGAAGTCGCCGCGGCGGTGGCGTGGCTGCTCTCCGACGAGGCCTCGTTCATCACCGGCCAGTCGCTCGCCGTCGACGGCGGCCTCACCTCACGCAGCTATCGCTACGATCCCGACGCGGCGCTGCTGGCGCACTACGGCCTCACCCCCGGCCGCAAGAAAGCGGCTAGCGCGAAGAAGGCGAAGAAGACGGCCCGGCCACGATCCTCCGGTCGTGCAGGCGCCCGATCTCGGAAGAAGAAAGCCTGAGAAGGTCGGCGAGAATTTCGTCGGTGTGTTCGCCGAGGCGTGGCGCCGCCAGCGGCGGCACGCGCGGCACGGTGGAAAAATCGAGCGGCGAAGAGGGCGTCAAATAGGTCGCGCCGCCGGCGTGGGTCCTCGGCGCAAACATCGGGTTGGCGGCGGACGCGCGCGGATCGTTGCGGACGAGATCGTCGAAGCGTCCGGTACGGCCCCCAGGCGACGCCGGCCGTCGGTTAGCGCTGCCTCGCACCTCGGCGAAGGTGCGCCCGGCGAACCATGGCTCCAGCAGTGCCGCCAGACGATCGCGGGCGGCGTACCGCGCCGCCCTCGCCTCGAGGTCGACACCGCTCTCCGACGCCAGTTCGGCGACGGCGGCCTCGATGCCGGTCGCGGTTTTCAGCGACGCGCCATTGCCGGTCGGTCAGCCCCACCACCATCACGCGGCGGTCGTCGCGGGTGCGGAAATCGCGGCCGAACGCGCCGTAGAGATAGTTGCCGTCCTTCTGTGGCGCGGGCAGCCCGAGCTCGGCCTCGGCGAGGCGTCCGAGATTGGCGACCGTAGCAAGCGCGACATCGGAGAGCGCCAGGCGCACGAGCTGCGCCCTCGCCGGACAGACGCCGGTGGCGTTCGGCCGCGAGAATCCCGACCGCGGCGAGGTTGCCCATGGCGATGTCCCAAGCGGGCAGGACGCTGTTGGTCGGCTCGTCCGCGCCGCGCGGCCCCGTCATCTCGGGAAAGCCGGTCGCCGGCTGGACCGTATAGTCGACCTCGCTCGATCCGTCGGCGTTGCCGGTGAGCGCCACCATGATCGAGGTCGGCGCGCCGGCGATTTCAGCTTCTCGTAGTCGAGCCAGCCGCGCGCCGGGAAGTTGGTGAGGAAAATGCCGTGCTCCGCGCCGCCGCGCGTGATCAGCGCGGTGAGGATCTCCTGGCCCTCCGGGCGCGCGGAAATCGACGCTGGATGGAGCGCTTGCCCTTGTTGAGGCCGGCCCAGAAGAGGCTGTTGCCGTCGCGGTCGAGCGGCCAGCGGCCGGCGTCGAGCCCGCCGCCGATGGGATCGAAGCGGATGACGTCGGCGCCGAGCTGGGCGAGCGTCATGCCGCCGAGCGGCGCGGCGACGAAAGCCGATCCCTCGACGACGCTGAGCCCTGCGAGAATGCCGCGCTCATGCCATCAGCCCGATGAGCCGCCAGTCGAGCACGTCGCTTTCGGCGTCGTCCTCGCCGCGGGCGCGGACCAGCGCGCGCAGATGCACCAGCCCGCCGATCGCGCGCGCTCTTCGCAGCGCTCGACGTGGATTTCGGTGGTGAGCGTGTCGCCCTCGTGAACCGGTCCGGTGTGGTCGCAGCTCTGCCAGCCGAGGATGGTCACCAGACCCGGCAGCGCGCGGCTGACATGGCCGGCCGCAATGCCGATGGTGTGGCCGCCATAGACCAGACGCCGCCCGTCGCGCGCGGCACTGCGATCGTGGTGGACGGCGGCGAGGTTCAGCGTCATGCGCGCCAGCTCGGGCGCCGAGCTGACGACGTCGCCGGCATCCACCCGGAACACCGTTCCGGTGCGGATATCGCCGAAATGCGGCCCCGAAACGTCGTTGCGGAACGCGTCGAGGTTCCATGCTCCGACGACCGGCTCGAACGTCGCGGGCGTCAGGTCCGGCGGCGGCGGCTCGAGTTCGCCGGACGCGGACGCGTTCGACCGGCGCGCGCGCCGGCAGCATGGCGCAGCGGTGATAGTCGAGCACGACCGCGCCGCGTTCGTCGGTGGTGACGATGCGCATCACCACCAGCCCGCGCGGCGGACGACCCGGCTTGGCGGCGAGCGCGCGGAGGCCGACGATCTCGGTGCGCGTGCGTCAGCGTGTCGCCGATGGCGGGAAATTTCCGGAACACCAGGCCGCGATAGAACAGGTTGGCGATGGCGCGCCCGGTAACCAGCGTCGACTGGCCGATGGAGACATCCCAAACCAGCGCCGGCGGCGCCAGCGGCGCGCCCGCGCCGCTCATCGCCGCGACAACCGGCGATCGACGGCGATCCGCATGCGGCCGCCGACGATGGCGAGATGCGCGGCGGCGAGCCCATCGGTCAGCGTCACGCCCGGCGCGGATTCGAAAACGGTCGCCGATCGCCAGGTCGTCGAAATACGGTCCGCCGACGATGATGGCGTTGTCGCTCATGCGGATCTACTCCTCGATGCCGGCGCGAGCCAGGACGCGAACGGCGGCAAGCCGCATCGCTTCGTCGACCATGCGCCCGTCGTGGGCGCTGGCGCCGGCGCGGCCGCCGCCGCCGAGATGAGCGAGCAGCGCCCGCGCTTCGGCAATCTCATCGTCGCTCGGCGTGAAGGCCGCGTTAATCGGCTCGATATGCGAGGGGTGGATCGCCCATTTGCCGTCGAACCCCTGATCGCGGGCGCGTTCGCTTTCGCGGCGCAGCGAGTCGTCGGCCTTGATCTGGAAGTGCGGCCCGTCGATCGGCTGGAGATCGTTGGCGCGCGCCGCGATCACGACCATGTCCTGCACCGTCTGCCAGGATTGCGCCGCGCCCGCCGGCCGGCCAAGCGAAGAGGCAAGATCGGCGTAGCCAACGATGAGCGACTGCAGGCCCTCGCCGGCACCGGCGATGTCGACGACGTTGGCGATGCCGGCGGCGGTTTCGATCAACGCCTGAAGGCCGATCCGGGTCGACGGGGCCTCGCCGAGCTGGCGCCGGATGGCGCCGAGATCGTCGGCGCCCTCCACCTTCGGAATGACGAGCGTCAGACCGGGATGGTCGACCGCGGCGATCGCCGCGAGGTCCTCCTCCCACCACGGCGAGCCGATGGCGTTGACGCGGACGGCGACAGTGCGCGCCCGCCAGGCGTCGTGCCGCAGCAGCATCACGGCATTCCGGCGCGCCGCGGCCTTGTCGGCGGCGGCGACACCGTCCTCGAGATCGAGGACGATTTCGTCGGCCGCCAGCGCCAGCGCCTTGGCCGTCATTTTCTCCGAGACGGCGGGAACCGTGAGACAGGAACGCCGCCGCGGTGGGATCACCATTTTTCTGTCGCCTTTGGCCGCGCGCGCCACGAACGTGGGCGCGGAGCGGCGGTCACGCCTTCGCCCGCGGATCGTTGGGGTGCTCCGCCATAGGCCGAACCTTAACGCTCAGCCACGGAAAGAACGGCAGCGACGTAATCGCCTCGTGCACCGCGGTCGCGTCCGGCGCCTCCCACAGGCCGACATTCTTCCATTCGCCCGGCACGCGCCAGACGCGTTTGATGATGCCTGCGCCCGCCAGTTCCTTCGCCCGCTTGGCCTCGGCGGCGATCAACGCGTCCCGTCGCTTCGGATCGCCGTCAGGCGGCCAGCGGACCTCTATTTCGACCAGAAATTCCATCTGGTATCTCCGCCGTGTGAGGCCGCGGTGACGTGGGAGAGGATCTCGATCTGGGCCGGTTCGGGGGCGGCGAGGGCTTCGTCGGCGCCGTGATCGACGTAGGCGACCATCTCGGCGCGGAGGCTGGCGACGTCGTCGTTTGCGATCGCCTTCTCCTCGACGAGACGTTTGGCGAAGATGTCGATCGGGTCGCGCTCCAGCCATTGCGTCGAGCTCGCCCGCCGGCCGGTAGGTCGCGGGGTCGGAGCGCGAGTGGCCGGAGTAGCGGTAGGTCTTCATCTCCAGAAGCGAGGGACCGTCCCCCTTGTCGGGCCCGGGCGACGGCCTCGGCCACGGCCTTGGCGACCGCGTCGACGTCCTGCCCGTCGACGATGACGCCGGGCATGGCGTAGCTCGATGGCGCGGACCGCGATGTCGGTCACCGGCGTCGTCAGGTTGATGCGCGAGTACTCGCCGTAGAGGTTGTTCTCGCAGATGAACACGATCGGCAGCTTGCGGATCGCGGCGAAGTTCAGCGATTCATGGAAGGCGCCGATGTTGGTCGAGCCATCGCCGAAGATCGCCACCGCCACCCGGTCGGTGCCCCGCGCGCGCGCCGCCATCGCCGCCCCGCAGGCGACCGGCAACCCGGCCCCGACGATGGCGAAGGTCGGCAGCAGGCCGACCGAGGCCTCCATCAGGTGCATCGAGCCGCCGAGGCCCGCCGGCGCAGCCGACGGTGCGGCCGCAGATCTCGCCCAGCACCTGCACCGGGTTCGCCCCCAGCGCCAGCGCGTGGCCGTGGCCGCGGTAGGTGCAGGTGACCACGTCGTCCGGGTCGATCTCGCGGGCGATGCCGACCGAGACCGCCTCCTGGCCGCTGCACAGATGCGTGCTGCCGCGCACCTGGCCGTCGGCGAAGAGCTTCTGGATGCGCTCCTCCACGGCGCGGATCTCCATCATCCGCTTCAGCTGCTCCACCCGGTCGGTCGAGCGCGGCGCGGCGGGCGGTGGGAACGTTCGGAGTTGATCAGCGTGTTCATGATGCTTCCTTCCACCAGGCCTGCGGCGCCTGGCCGGTCGTGACCAGCGCGTCGATCTGCGCGGCGACATACTCGGGATTGGGGAGATAGCGCGCTTCCAGCGTGCCGTTGTAGGGGATCGGCGCATCGGGGAGCGTGATGCGGTGCGGCGGCGCCTTCAACGCGCCGAACGAGGTGCCGAGGATGGTCGACACCATCGTGGCCGCCCCAGCCGGTTCCGGCCGGCGCTTCCTCCACCGTCACCAGACGCCCGGTCTTGCCGACCGACTTCGTCACCGTCTCCTCGTCCCACGGCCACAGCGACAACAGGTCGATCACCTCGACGCTGGCCTTGGTCATTGCGGCGGCGTCGCTGCACCACCCGCACCATCGCCCCGCCGTCAGCACCGTCACGTCCTTGCCCTCGGCCACGATCTCCGCCTTGCCGAGCGGCACCCGGTAGGCCGGATCGCCGTCGAACTCCTCGCGCTCGCCGTAGAGCACGCGCGGCTCCAGAACCACCACCGGGTCCGGGTCCTCGATCGCCGAGCGCAGGAGCCCGTAGGCCGTGCGCGAGCCGCTCGGCACGCACACCTTCAAGCCCGGCGTCCCCCGGAACCAGTGGTCGAGCATCTGCGAGTGCTGGCAGCCGAAGCCCTGGCCGGCCCCGGCCGAGGCGCGCATCACCATCGGCACCGTGAACTGGCCGCGCGACAGATAGCGCATCGTCGCCGCTTCCGTCGTCAGCGCGTCCAGCGCCACCCCGGTGAACTCGACGAACATCATCTCCGCCACCGGCTTCATGCCGCACACCGCCGCACCCACCGCCGCGCCCAGAAACCCCATCTCCGAGATCGGCGTGTCGATCACCCGGTCGGGACCGTGCTTCTCCAGGAGACCTTCCGTCACCTTGAACGGGCCCCCGCCGCCGCGATGTCCTCCCCCATAACGATCACCGAAGGATCCTCCGCCAAGGCGTCGTCCAGCGCCTTCATCACCGCCTGACGCATTCGTATCAATGCCACTGAGTTCCCTCCCTGAATGTCTGAGATTGGTGACAAGAACGAGCTTGCAGTCCCGTTTGACCGCTGCTCGCGCCGCGCCGAGGGCGCGCGTCCAGCTGCAATCGTCGCGCAAGGCGCGTACCGGAATTGCGCGCTGAGTGCGTCAATTGGTATTGACGCGCTCCCTCATGCCGGCCTAGTATTCGCTGGCCACGGCAGCGGCAACGACCGCATCAAGGAGTTCAATTCGTGCGCACTACGCTGAAAATGCCGAAGGTCGGGGACGCGGTCGATGAGGTCGTCATCGTCGAACTGCTCGTGAAGGTCGACGACACGATCACCGAAGGCCAGGCGCTCTTCGTCGCCGAAACCGACAAGACCCAGGTCGAAGTACCGTCGCCGTTTGCCGGCAAAGTGGTCGAGATCAAGATCGCCACGGGCGACGAGGTGAAGACCGGCGAACCGACGATCACGCTCGAGGGCTGATTTCCGCATCACGGTTTCCATTCACACCGCCTCCGCTTGCGCCAGCGCGCGGCGGAGAATCTTGCCGTTTGCGGAGCGCGGCAGCGCGTCGACGAAGATGATCTGGCGCGGCCGCTTGTAGGCGGCAAGGTGGGTCGCCGCAAAAGCGAGAATGGCGTCGGCATCGGCCGTCGCGCCCGGCCGCGGCACCACATACGCCGCGATGACCTTGACATCGGGCCGCACCGCCCGCTCCGCGACCGCCACGTCGGCGACGGCTGGGATGGCCGGCAATCGCCGCCTCGACTTCGAGCGGCGAAACGCGAAACCCGCCTGCGTTCATGACATCGTCGGCGCGTCCCGCCGGCCAGACGTAGCCGTCCGCGTCGATGCTGCGCGAGGTCGCCGCCGACGAACCAGTCGCCGCGCGTCGTGCGCGCGTCTTCCTCCGGCAGCCGCCAGTAGCCGAGCATCAGGCCGGGCTCGGCTGCGGTGGATGGCCAGCAGCCCGATCTCGCCGGTGGCCAGCGGCGTCGTCTCCGTCCTCGACCGGCAGGATCGCGATCACGCGTCCCGTCTGTGGTTTGCCGGGACTGCCCGGCTGGATCGGCGTGCCCGGCCGGGTCGAGATGAACGTCGAGCACTCGCTCATGCCGAACGCCTCGTAGATTTCGAGGCCGGTCGCCTTCCGCCAGTCGGCGAGGATCGTCGGGTTCAGCGCTTCGCCGGCAGCCAGCCCGTGGCGGAGCGTGGCGAGATCGGACGGCGTCGAGGTCGCAGTATTTCAGAATCTGCCGGTAGAGCGACGGCACGGCGGCAAACAGCGTCGCGCCGGTGGCGGCGATCAGCTGCGGCCACACCGAGACGTCGCGCGGCCCGTTGTAGAGAACCGCGCTCGCCCCGTTCGCCCACGGGTCGGTCAGCCCGGCGCCGAGCGTGAAGCTCCAGTTGAACGCGCCGGCGTGGAGCACGACGTCGTCGCCGGTGATCCCGTACCAGTCGGCGTAGATCGGCCGCCGCCCCCAGGCGCTGCGCTGGGCGTGCAGCACGCCCTTCGGCTGTCTGGCTCGTGCCCGACGTGTAGATCATGAATGCCGGATCGTCGGCGGCGGTGTCGGCGTAGTCGGGGAGGGGAGCGGCCGCCTTGATCCGCGCCAGCGCCGTCGCCGTCGATCGTGCGGTGCGATCCGGCGACGATGACTCGCCGATCGCCGCCATCGGCCGCCGCACCGGAATTTTCGATCAGGAATGCCGCTTCTTCGCCGTGAGCTGAGGCGACGTCGCGGACCGGAACGATCCCCGCCGCAATCGCACCGAAGAACACGAGCGCATAGTCGCTGCCGTTCGGGAGCCGGACCAGCAGCCGGTCGCCGGGCGCGAGACCCTCGGCGAGCAGGCCCGCCGCGATCCGCCGGACCGTCTCGTCGAGTTCGCCGAAGGTCCACCGTTCCGCCGCCGACAGCGGCGCGTCGACATCGGAAACGACGGTCAGCGCCACCTTGTCCGGGTCGGCCGTCGCCGCGCGCCCGATGCAGTAGCGCGCCATGTTGAAGCGCGGCGGGGGGAGGCGGTGCGCGGTCATGCGTCAGTCGGCGCGCTCGGGCTTCAGCCAGTCCGCGAAGTGCACCATGCCCTGCACGGTCCAGCCGCCATCGACCACGAGCGTCTGGCCGGTGATGTAGCTGGCCTTGTCGCTGGCGAGATACACGACGGGGTCGGCGATCTCGCGCGGCTCGGCCAGTCGGCGCATCGGGACGCGCTCGATCTGCCATTCGGACCGGATCGAGCCGTCGCGGATGCCTTGCTCGATCAGCTTGGTGCGGGTCGAGCCGGGCGCCACCGCGTTGACGCGGATGTTGGCCGCGGCCGCTTCGTTGGCGTAGACCCGCGTCAGGCTCTCGATGCCGGCCTTGGCCGCGCCGTAGGGACCGCGCCCCGGAATGCCGACGATGCCCGCCGCCGAGGCGATGCAGACGATGGCGCCGCCCTTGCCGCGCGCCCGCATGCGCCGGATGGCCTCGGCGCAGCACAGGTACATGCCGGTGAGGTGCGTGTTGATGCACCAGCAGCCAGTCCTCGATCGGCATGTTCTCGGCGAGATCGACCCGCTGGACGCCGGCATTGTTGACGAGCACGTCGATCCGGCCCGCCGCCTCGTCGATCGCCGCGAACGCCGCCGCGACGCTCTCCGGATCCGACACGTCGGCGTTGAGATAGGTGACGCCGTCGCGCGGTTCTCCGGCTCGCCGAGATCGAGGGAGAAGACCCTCGCGCCCTCTTCGAGGAAGCGCTCCGCGATCGCGTCGCCGATGCCGCGCGCGGCGCCGGTGACGGCCGCGACCTTGCCGGAGAATTCGCCTGCCATTGACATTGTCCCTCTCGCGCGAGGCTCAGTACATCAGCCAGCCGCCGCTGACGTTGATCGTCGCGCCGGTGATGTAGCTGGCGTGGTCGGAGGCGAGGAACAGGACGGTCCCGGCGAGGTCGGTCGGGCGCGGCCATGTAGCCGAGCGGGATCTGGCGTGACCTGCGCGGCGAGCTGCTCCTCGGTCATGCCGCTGCGCATCATCGCCGTGTCGGCCGCGCCGGGCGACGACCGCGTTGACGGTGATCTTGTCCTTGGCGTAGCTGCGCGCGAGGCCGCGGGTCATCGAGACGACGCCGCCCTTGCTGGCGGCATAGACGACCGAACCGCCGAAGCCGCCGCTCCACCAGCCCTGCGAGGTGAAGTTGATGATGCGCCCGCCGCGGCCCTGCGCCTTGAAGAGCTTGCCGGCGGCCTGATTGAGGAAGAACACCGCCTTGAGGTTGACGTCGTGCTGGAAGTCCCAGTCCTCCTCGGTCACCTCGTCGACCGTGTAGCGCCGGACGAGCGCGCCGCGCGACGCAGGCCAGCACGTCGAGCCGGCCGAAGTCGCTCTCGGCGCTTGTCGAGCAGTCCGGGCAGCTCGGCGACTTGCCGAAGGTCGATGCCGATCGCGAGATGCGGGCCGCCTTCGCACTCCGCCATCGCCGCGTCGACCGCCTCCTGGTTCAGGTCGACCAGGCACACCCGGCGCCCGCCGCCGCGAAGGCGACCGCGACCGCGCGGCCGATGCCGCCCGCCGCGCCCGTGACCAGCACGCCCTTGCCTTCGAGGCCCGACTGCCAGATTGTAACGCCATCGTTCTCAAATCCTCCCTGGCAACGCCGCATCAGACCGGCGGCGTCACGGCCGTGTGCTCCTCGACGAAGCAGCCTGCGCCTCGCCGAGGAAGAGCTCGCGGTCCGCCATCAGGCGGCTGGCGTGCGGTTCGGCGGCAAACGCGGCGTTCGGCCGCCTCGATGCTGTCGAACCAGATCTCGCCGATCCCGTCCCAGTAGCCGCGTCTCCGGCGTCCACTGCGTCACCGGGCCGAAGCGCAGGCCGCGGAGCCCCGGGAGCTGCTTCGACGATGTCCGCATGCGGCCCCATCCAGTGCGCGATGAAGGCCTCGTGCGTCCAGTCGGGCTTGCGGCGGACCAGGCTGACCCGCTTGATCATCTCATGCTCCCGCGTTCGGCGGCGGCTGGAGAAACTCCAGCGTGATGCCGTCGTGGATGCGGAGATAGGCGGCCCGCGCGCCCTTGTTCGGCCCGTCGGTCACCTCGACCGGCCCGTCCGCGACGATCGGCCTCGCGCCGTAGGCGACCGCGCGCTTCCAGGCCGCGCCGCAGTCCTAGACCGACAGGCAGATGTGGACGTTGCCGGGATTGGCGGTGGCGTCGGGGAGGGGCTTCTTGTCTTCGGCCTGTACTCGAGCAGCTCGACGACGCCACCGCCGGGCAGGTCGACGAAGGCTGCATCCATGCACCACTCCCGGATAGCCGACGTGGCGGCCGAGATAGGGCTTGTCGAGCACCGTGCGCCAGCGCGCCGGATGGCCGAGAAACCCTTCCCAGAACTCCAGCGCCGCGTCGAGGTCGGCGACGCTTCATGCCGACATGGTGCGTGCCGGTGACGCTCGCCGGCGGCAGTTCATCTCCGCCCTCGTGCGCGGTCATATCCGGAACAGCCTCTCGGCGTTGCCGGAGAACATCGCGGTCTGCTCGTCCTGCTGAAGCCCTTGATGATCTCGGCGTAGGCGTTGATGACGTCCGGGTAGGAGCAGAACATGCGGTCGACCGGCCAGTTGGTGCCGAACACGACCTTGCCTCGACGCCGAAGGTCTCGATCGAGCCGAGCACCCAGGGTCGGAAGCTGTCGACCGTCCAGTGCGGATCGCTCATGCCGAGGCCGGAGATCTTCATCCAGACGTCGTCGACCTTGGCGAGCTCCTTCATGCCGGCGCGCCACATCTGGAAGTAGTCGTCGAGCGCTCCCGCGGGAAGGCGCAGTGGTCGACGCAGATCACCTGTCCGGCGCCATCGCCGCGAGCTTGACGATCTTCGCGAAGTGCTCGAGCCGCGTGTCGAGGCAGGAGACGAGGTTGTGCTTGCGCCGAGCATCTTGAAGCCGCCCTGCCACGCCGGGTCGACGAGATAGTCGCCGCGGCCGAAGTCGCGGACGCCGCGCACGTTGGCGTACTCCATGTGCCGCTCGATCACTTCGTCGACGTCGTCGTCCTGCAGGTGCACTCGGCGACGATGCCCTGCGGATAGCCGGTCGTGTCGGCGATCGCCTGGAGCCACTTGGTCTCCTCGACCGGGTCGGGCGTGCCGAGCGCCGCCTGGACATGGACCGCCTTCGGCACGTTCGCGAAGCGGATCTCGGCGATGTAGTCCTCGATCCAGTAGTGCATCGGCTTGATGGCGTCGATGTTGCCGAGCAACGGATGAACCGCGTCCCATTCCAGCCAGGAGTATTGGAGCGTTCGGATTCTGCAGGTCGTGGAGATGGAAATGGGTGTCGACAAACGGAATTCGGCCACGTGCTCCTCCCTCAATCTCGTTTGCGCATCGGCTCCCGCGGCAGCCGTGCCGCGTCTTCGGCTCCTCACAGCGCGTCAAGGACGGCCTGCCCCAACGCCTGCGTCGAGGCCGTGCCGCCCATGTCGCGGGTCATCACCGCGCCGCCCGCCAGCACCCGCTCGATCGCCTTGACGATCCGTGGCGGCTGCCTTGTGGCGCCGAGATGCTCCAGCATCATCGCGCCCGACCAGATCTGGCCCATCGGATTGGCGATGTTCTTGCCGGCGATGTCCGGCGCCGAGCCGTGCACCGGCTCGAACATCGAGGGGAAGCGCCGCTCGGGATTGATGTTGGCGGACGGCGCGATGCCGATCGTGCCGGTCACCGCGGGCCCGAGGTCGGAGAGGATGTCGCCGAAGAGGTTGCTCCCCACCACCACGTCGAAGCTCTCCGGCCGCAGCACGAAATGCGCGGCCAGGATGTCGATGTGGTACTGCTCGGTCGCGACTTGCGGATAGTTTTTCGCCATGGCGCGGAACCGCTCGTCCCAGAACGGCATGGTGTGGATGATGCCGTTCGACTTCGTCGCCGACGTCAGCTTGCGGCGCGGCCGCTTCGGCGGCGAGGGCGAAGGCATATTGCATGATCCGGTCGGTGCCGAAGCGCGTGAAGACCGCTTGCTGAAGCGCGATTTCGTGGTCGGTGCCCGTATAGAGCCGCCCGCCGATCTCGGAATATTCGCCCTCGTTGTTCTCGCGGATGATCAGGATGTCGATCGACCGGGCTCCTTGCCGGCGAGGGGCGACGGAACGCCCTTGAACAGCCGCACCGGGCGGACATTGACGTATTGGTGGAAGTCGCGGCGGATCGGCATCAGCAGTTCCCACAGCGACACCGGGTCCGGCACGGTCGGCCAGCCGATCGCGCCGAGGAAGATCGCGTCGTGGCCGGCGATCTGCGCCAGCCCGTCCTCGGGCATCATCCGCCCGGTGCGCTCGTAGAGTTCGCAACCCCAGTCGAACGGCTCGAAGGCGATCGCGTGCCCTTCGCGTTGCCCGCGGCGTCGACGATGCGCTGGCCCTCGGGGACGACTTCCTTGCCGATGCCGTCACCCGCGATGACGGCTACACTTGAACGACGCCATGGAACCCCTTGAGGGACTCTCCCCGTGGCCCTGGTAGGCCTCCCGATGCCTTGGTTCGAGCACGATTGGCATCGTTTCCAACTATATCGACGGCCAGTTTCACCCGCAAGGCAGGCACTCGGCGCCATCCGTCATTTTGCCGCTGAGTAGGCAAAAATAGCAATTATATCAGATAGTTATGTTGAATCTTCGCGGTAGGTCCATTTTCTGGCAGCGCGGAAGGGAAGGTCAGTCTCGGTTTTCGCCGGGGCTTGCGGCGGGCGGCAACGTTTCAATATAGTGCCGACAAGGGAATAGTGGCCACCGGCCGAAGCACGGCCGGGGCAAATGGGAGGTGGGGTTTTGGCGATAAATGTCGCCACGGCTCAGCGGAAGCGCGGAGTCGTCACGGGAGCGGCGAGCGGCATTGGCCGCGCCGTCGCCGACGCGCCTGGCGCGAGAGGGCGTGTCCGTTCTGGCTGTCGACATCGATGCGGATCGTCTGAAGGCGGCGTCCCGGAGGGATGCGATACCATCGTCGCGGACCTTGCCGATCCCGCCGCCCGCGATCGCGTCGTCGAGGCCGCGGGCGAGTGCGACTACCTCGTCAACGCCGCTGGCGTCATTCTTCTGAAGCCGATCTTCGAGGTCACCGTCGCCCATCCCCTCTGCGGTCCTGGCGGGCCCACCCCTGTTGGGCGTCCTCGCCGCTGCGGCCGCCATCGTCGACCTGCTCCTCAATCACGGGGTGGTCCCGACGCTCACGGGCAGCGTCGACCACGGGGGCCTGTTGGAGGTCGTCCGCTGGGGACAGCTCCCCAAGAACCTCGCCGCCGTCGCCGGCTTCGTGGCCCTCGCCGCCTCCCTCGCCCACTTCCTCAGCGCACCGAGGCAGGGACGGATCGCCCGCGGACTCGGGCTCGCAGGCTTCGGAGGCATCTTCCTTCCGATCGTCGCCGTCGCCACCATCCTGCCGCCCGAGTTCCTGGCGCGCCGCTGGGCCTACCTGATCGTCTTCGCCGTCGGCGCCGGCTACGTCCTCACCATCCTCACCAGCACCACCGCCGCGCGCAGGCCCGGTCCGGGTGGGCTTCGAATCGCCACGATGCTCCTCGGGGGCGGCTGCTTCCTCTCCTTCGCGGCGATGGCGCTCGCGAACGTCGAGGTCTTCGTCCACACCGCCATCGGTCACACCGTGAAGGTGACCTTCGAGCGCGCCGGTGAGCTGGCCTGGCTCCTCGTTCCCTTCAGCGCCGCCACCGCCATCGTGCCGCGCCCCCGGACGGGCACCCGCGCCATCGTGGCGATCGTCGCCGGCGGGGTCAGCGCGGGGCTCGTGATTGCCGGCGGCGTCATCGCCAAGAGCCTCGTACACGGCGACTTCGGCATCATCGTCTACGGCATGGTCGGTGGTGATCTCTTCGTCGAAGGGGCACCGAGCGTCTACATCCTTCACCTGGCGGTCGCGATCGGTGTCGCGGTCACGGCCCTCGTGACCCGGGAGGGCGCGCACGTCCAGGCGGGGAGCGCGCTGCTGCTCCTCGCTTCCGCTGGTTTCGCGCCGCGGGCGCCGCTCCGGCTCCTGGTGATGGTCCTCGGCGCGTGCATGCTGGCGCGCGCGAGCATCGTCTTCGGAGAGCGCCTGCTCGCCGCCCGCCAGAAGGAGGAGGAGGCGAAGCAGGACGAGAAGGAGCGCGCCTCCCTGGCCGAGCTCGATCGAAGCCTCTCGGACCCGCCAAGGACCGCGGAAGGCGAGTGATTTTTGGGGCCCATGGCCTGCGCGGCCCGGGCGATCAGCCCTCCGCAGCCGGCTCCGGCATGGACAGAGCCAGGCTCAGCTCCACTTCGGCCCCTGGGGCGATCTCGACCTCGGCCTCGGCCTCGAGGGGAGGCCCGTACATCGGTCGACCCGACGACCACCCGAGCCTGTCCAGGCCAGCGTGCCAGAGGCGCACGCGGTGGGTCCCCACCGGCACGCCCTCGATTCGGAAGGCACCTTCCGCGTCGGTCACCGCGTGATATGGGTGATCGAAGACGTGGATGAAGGCGAGCATCCACGGATGCCCGGCGCCGTCGGTCAAGCGCACGATGCCGGTGCGCTGCGGCGCCTGGATCACGGCGTCACCCTCGCGCGGCTCGCCGACGTTGAACCACGTTCCGTCGTCGAGCCACTCGGCGTGGACGTTGTGCAGCACGGGATCGGCGTTTCGGAAGAGGATGCGCTCGCCGCGGTGCGCCGTGCTCACGTGCGGGACGTAGCGGCAGTCCACCTGGTCGATCAGCATCGGTGCTTCGGGTGCCGGCGGCGCTTCGCCCTCCTCGACGTCCACCCAGACCACCACGTCGGCAAACCCGCCAGCGGGTGTGGCGGAGAAGACCGGGCTCGGCTGGCCGAAGCCGCAGACATCGTTCTGTCGCGGGACGTCGAAGGGGGCGAGCCCCGGGCGCACGCCCCGGTAGCGAACGCGTCCGAAGATCGTCCCCGTCTCGTTCACGTCGACCACGCGGTAGCCCTCCGCCGCGGGCCCGGGCGGCAGCGCTTCGGCAGGAGCCTCGGAGGGTGGAGCCATGATCGGGAGCGGCGGCACCGTGGCGTCGTCACCGCAGGCGCAGGCGAAGATCATCCCCGCCAGCAAGGCCCGGCCACAGGTGTCGCCCCGAAGCATGGCGCGCATCTTATCGGGCGCGCCGCCCCTTGCTAAGCTCAGAGGATGCGGTGGACCTCTCTGAGCGCGATGGTGATCTGCCTGACGTTTGTGGTGGCGCGCCGCGTGGAAGCGCAGCCGGCCTGTGATCCGGCGTCCGTCGGCTGTTTCATCGACGGGACCCCCGCCGAATGGCGCTATCGCAACGCCGCTTTCGACGACGTGATGGTGGACACCGGCTGGCAGCCTCCGGGTGCTCCGATCCAGCTGCGCTTCGTCCTGTCCTTCGGTGGCTCGACCGAGGTGGACATGGATGGAGACATCGTCACCGAGTGGCCCGCGGCCCTCACCGTGAGCGCTCCGGGTCGTCCCGGCACCGGCAGGCTCGCCATCAACTACGGGCTCGAGCTCGCGGTCCAGCTGCGCTTCGACATCGACGTGGCGGGGATCCGCTACCGCTGGGAAGGCGACATCCCAGTGCCCGGCATCCCCGAAGACCTCCGCGCCGCCGCCGAGGACTTCTTCGATCCCTATCTCCTGCCGCCTTCCGACAGACCCCTGTCGGTCATGGACTCCACCGACCCCGTGCAGGTCGTGCGCTACGACGCGCTCGGCGGGCTCATCTCGGTGCCCGGCGTGGGCGGTGGCATCGCGATCACGGTGCAGGGCGATCTCGCGGTGTCCTACGAGACCGTGCAGATCGTGGTGAGCGACGCGAGCCCCATCACCATGGAAAACGCCTTCACCGTCGCGAGCCCCGATCCGGGTGCGATCATGTTCGGCGCGGCCAAAGACCTCGCCGTCCATCCGGAAGGCGTCCTCGGCTTCGACGCGGTCGTGAACGTCGCCCCGGTCCTCTACCTCTCCTTCGCCGGAACCCGGCGCGACTTTCCGCTGGTCGAGATCCCGATCATGGTCGCGGATCGCACCGTCGACGTGATCTTCGACGACCACTTCACCCACGTCCCCCTCCCCGACATCCGCATGTCGGCCAACGCCTACGATCTGGGAGAGGTCGCCGTGGGCGAATTCGGCGAGCGCACGCTGACCATAGACAACGTGGGCGAGGCCGATCTGGAAGTGAGCCTCCGGATGCCTTCCGGGCCCTTCGGCGCCGACGCGACGAGCCTGAGCGTGCCTCCGGGCGGCATGGAGAGCTTCACCGTCACCTTCAGCCCGGAGATGAACGGGCCAGCGAGCGGCGTCGTGATCCTCGACACCAACGACCCGGACGAGAGCACCGTCGTCCTGCGCCTGACAGGCACGGGATTCGGGGCGATGTCGATGTCGGACGCCGAGATCCCGCCGGTGGACTCCGGTATGCCGGCGGCGGACGCGGGCGCGCCTCCGATGGAAGACGGCGGCTGCGGCTGTCGGTCGTCCAGCGGACAGGGGCGCGCGCCCCTGCCCTGGCTGCTCTTCGCGGTGCTGGCCTGGCTGCCGCTCAGGCGAGCTTGCCGACGGCGGCGCCGATCCGGCGAAGCCCCTCGTCGATCTGCTCCTCGGACGCCGCGTAGCTGATGCGCAGGTGACCGGGCGCGCCGAAGGCGGTGCCGGGCACGACGGCGCAGCGCGCCTCGTCGAGGAGATAGTTGGCGATGGCGACATCGTCTTCGAGCACGACCCCCGCCGCACGCTTGCCGACGATCTCGCGCACGTCGACGAACGCATAGAACGCGCCGTCGGGCGTGCCGCAGCGGATGCCGTCGATGGCGTTGAGGCCCCCGACGATGCGAGCCCTGCGCGTCTCGAATGCCTTGCGCATCTCTTCGATCGGCTCCTGCGGGCCCGTCAGGGCGGCGATGGCGGCGTACTGCGAGACCGCGGAGGGATTGGTGGTCGACTGGCTCTGGATCTTGTCGCACGCCTTGGCCAGGTGCTCGGGCGCGAGCATCCAGCCGATGCGCCAGCCGGTCATGGCGAAGGTCTTGCTGACGCCATCCACGATGACGAGGCGCTCGCGCAGCTCGGGCGCGAGCTCGAGCAGGGACTTCTGCTGGAAGTCGCCGTAGACGAGGCGCGCGTAGATCTCGTCGACGACGACCCACACGTCGTGCTTCTTCAAGACGTCGGCGATGGCGGAGAGCGCGTCGGGCGCGTAGGCCGCGCCCGTCGGGTTCGACGGCGAGCAGAGGATCACCCCCTTGGTCTTCGGCGTGATGGCGCCCTCGAGGGCCTCGGGGGAGAGCTTGTAGCCGTCCTCGGGACGGGCGTCGACGATCACCGGCTCGGCGCCGGCGAGGCGCACCTGCTCGGGATAGCTGACCCAGTAGGGGGCGGGGATGACCACCTCGTCACCTTCCTCGTAGAGGGCGAGGGCGAGGTTGAAGAGCGTGTGCTTGGCGCCGACGGAGACGACGATCTCCGCCGGGGTGTGTTTCTGACCCCCGCGCCGGGCCGCGCTGTCGGCGGCGATGGCCTCGCGTAGCTCGACGATCCCGCGGGTCGCCGTGTACTTGGAGGCGCCGCGATCGATGGAGGCCTTGGCCGCCTCGAGGATGTGGGCGGGTGGTTCGAAATCCGGCTCGCCCACGCTGAAGGAGAGCACGTCGACGCCGGAGGCCTTGAGCTCCTTGGCTTTGGTGGCGATGGCGACGGTGGCGGAGGGCTTGACGCGGGAGAGGCGCTTGGCGAGGTCGGGAGCAGTCATGACGAGGTGCTTTTAACACGCTCGGGTGGCATCGGTCACCGGGTGGCCCTAAACCTGGGCCCATGGCGACCGCTGGACCCACCTCCGATCGGCGCTTCTTCGTCTTCAACGCCGTCGTCTCCACCGCGGCGCTGGCGCTCCTCGCCTGGCTTCTGCTGATCCGGCGCGGCGCGGACGGGGGGCTCGATCTCTCCTTCATGCCCGCCATCAACGCGGGCTGGAACGCCCTGTCGACCGTGCTCCTGATCAGCGCCTACGTCGCCATCAAGCAGCGGAAGATCGACGTCCACCGCCATCTCATGGTGGCCGCCTTCGTCAGCTCTTCCCTCTTCCTGGTCGGATACGTCGCCTATCACTACGTGCACGGCGACACCCACTACGAGGGCGCCTTCCGCACTCCGTACCTGATCATCCTGGCCAGCCACGTGCTGTTGTCCGTGGCCGTCGTCCCCATGGCCCTGAGCGCCTTCTACTTCGCGTGGAAGAAGCGCTTCTCCACCCACAAGAAGATCACGAAGATCCTCTGGCCCATCTGGGTCTACGTCAGCATCACCGGCGTAGTGATCTGGTACATGCTGCACGTCTAGGAGAAGGCTCGGCGCCGCCGGAGCGGAGCGGCGGCGCAGGGCGCGCAGCGCCCGGAGGCGACGCGCAGCGCAGGCGGCGTCGAGCCGGGAGTGGTCTAGACGTCTAGGAGAAGGCTCGGCGCCGCCGGAGCGGAGCGGCGGCGCAGGGCGCGCAGCGCCCGGAGGCGACGCGCAGCGCAGGCGGCGTCGCCGGAGCGGAGCGGCGGCGCAGGGCGCGCAGGGAATCAGGGCGCAGCGCGCCCGCTCAGGGGCAGGAGCCGCCGGGCATGCACACGCCGCTGCAGCAGCGGTTGCCGCCGCCGCAGTTCATGTCGCACACCCCGCAGTGGCGGCGGTCGCTGCTGAGGTCGACCTCGCAGCCGTTGCCGGCGTTCCCGTCGCAGTTGCCGAAGCCGGGGTTGCACGTGGAGAGCTCGCAGGTGCCCGTCGCGCAGGAGGTGGTGGCGTTCGCCAGGGTGCACGCGTTGCCGCAGGAGCCGCAGTCCGTGAGCGTGGTGAGAGGCGCTTCGCAGCCGTTGGTGGCATCTCCGTCGCAGTTGCCGAAGCCCGAGGTGCAGACCAGGCGGCAGGCGCTCATGCTGCAGGTCGACGAGGTGGTGTTCGGGGGAGCAGCGGGGCAGATGGCGCCGCAGGCGCCGCAGTTGTTCATGTCGTTCGACGACTGCTCGCAGCCGGTGGTGACGTCCATGTCGCAGTCGAGGAAACCGACATTGCAGGTGCCGATGGCGCAGCTGCCCGTGGAGCACGATCCCGTCGCATTGCTGGGGCTGCAGGGGGTACCGCAGGTGCCGCAGTTGGTGACGGTCGTGAGGTCGGTCTCGCAACCGTCCCCCGTCATCGTGTTGCAGTCGCCGAAGCCCGCGTCGCAGGTGATGCCACAGCTGCTGCTCATGCAGTTGGCGCTCGCGTTCATCGCCGACGAGCAGACCATCCCACAGGAGCCGCAGTTCGAGGCGTCGGTGACGACGTCGGTACACACGGTCCCACAGATCATGCTCGGAGCCGTGCACGACTCCACGCAGAGGTAGGAGCCCGCCGAGCCGCCGCACACCGGCGTGGTACCGCTGCATGCGTTGCCACAAGCCCCGCAATTCGCGGTGTCTGCGAAGGACTGTTCGCATCCGTCGCCCGCCATCGTGTTGCAATCGCCGAAGCCCGCATCACACGTGATGTCGCAGCTGCCCATGGCGCAGACCGGCGACGCGTTGGCCGGGGAGGCGGGGCAGGCGTTGCCGCACATCCCGCAGTTCATCACGCCGCTGGCCACGTTGGTCTCGCAGCCGTTGGTCATGTCGCTGTCGCAGTCGTCGAAGCCCATGTCGCAGCCCACGAGGGTGCAGCTGCCGGTCGCACACGACTCCATCCCGTTGGTGAGCGAGCAGACCGTTCCGCAAGAGCCGCAGTTCATCAGTGTCGTGAGCGACGTCTCGCAGCCGTTGGTCATGTCGCCGTCACAGTCTTCCCAATCGGCGTCGCAGACCATGCCGCAGCTTCCGGCGTCACAGCTCCCCGAGGCGTGGCCGCCGGCGGAGCAGGTCATGTCGCAGCTGCCGCAGTTGCTCGGGTCGGTCATGAGGTTGACGCACGCCGTTCCGCACTCGGTGGTCCCGGCGGGGCAGGACGAAACGCAGGAGTAGCCGTCGGTGGGGTTACCGTCGCATAGCGGGCTCGGGTCCTCGCAGACGGTTCCGCAGTCGCCGCAGGTGGCCGCCGTCGACAGGAGCGCCTCGCATCCGGTATCGGCGTCCATGTCGCAGTCGGCGTAGCCCATGTCGCAGCTGAGAACACAGCTCCCTGCGGTGCACGAGGAGGAGCCGTGGGTCGGCGACGCCGGACACGCGTTGCCGCAGGCCCCGCAGTTGTCATCGTCGGTCATCAGGTCGAAGCCCTCGTCCGTCGTGCCGTCGCAGTCGTCGTCCATCCCGTTGCAGGTCTCGGTGGAGGAGGGGCATCCACCGTCGCCCCCGGCATCGGCACGGCCGATGGATCCGTCGTAGCTCTCGAGCTCCGACGCGGGGACGTTCACGGAGCGACAGCCGCCAGGCGCGCAGGTCTGCATCGCCGGACAGGTCACCCCGATGCACTCACGGGCGAGCAGGATCCGCAGGATGAGCGTGCGCCCCTGGACGAAAGACACGGACGCCTCGCGTTCGACGACGTCCGAGCCGCCGCGCTGTCCCACCACCGTGACCTGTACCGGCCCCAGCGGCCCGCCGGTGTGAACCATGCCGACGGTCGCAGGGAGCGAATCCGTCCCGCTGAGCAGCCCCATCGAACGGCGCACCTGGCCGCTCGGGCCCAACATCTCGATGCGCACCGCGTCGAGCTCGCCCGGGATCACCAGGTCGGTGTCGACGGCGACGATGATCTCCGTTCGCGGATCGGCGTCGGAGCAGGCGCTGGCCACGACCAGCAACCCGATGAAGCAGAGGCGAGCTCTGGACATACGGCCCATCAGAACTCCACCACGGCTGGCGAGAGGTTTCCGCTGACCGGATCCTCGACCCCGCCGCTCGTCAGAACGAGCACGAGGATCACGGCGACCGCGGCGGCGGCGAGCACACCCGCACCGATCCCCACCCAGAGCCACGGAGAGCTTCCGCTCTCCTCGTCGGTGGTGGTGTTCGTGAAGACGGGGCTCGGCTGCGCCACCGTCTCTCCCGAGTCGTCGACCACTGGCTCCGGGATGTCGAGGACGATCTCTTCACTCGCCCCTTCGCCGATCTCCACCGTTGCAGCGGCGATCTCCTCGCCATCTCTGAGGGCGCGGACCTGACGCTCTCCGGGATCGATGGGAGCGCTCACACCGATCGCCTGAGCCGGCAGCTGGCGTTCGTCGACGTAGATCTCCACGCCCTCGCGCGCGCCGGTGATCTCGATCTGGAGCGAACCGATGCGCGGCTCGATCTCGTTCAGCGACTGTTGGGCCGCGCTGACCAGGTCGGGCGGCGCGCCCGGACCCCGGATCGCGCGTCGAAACGCCTCCGACGCCTCCACCAGGCGGCCGAGCTCCTGGAGCGCGGAACCGAGGTTGTAAGCCACGATCGGGGAGGGCCGAAGCTCGAGGGAGCGACGAAAGCGATCGGCCGCTTGCTCCCAGTTTTCCTGGTCGGCGAGCTCGATCCCCTGCTCGAAGAGTTGGCGGGCGAGGGCGGTGTCACTGGTCTGTGCCTGTGCCTGAACAGACGTGACCACCGTCAGGAGGAAGGCAATGGAAGCTGCGAGGCGCACGAATTCGGAATATTATCCGATCAGTGCTTGGAAAGGGAGATATCGTCGGCGCGCGCTATCGGCTCGGAAAGCCGCTCGGCGAAGGCGGCGCGGCGCAGGTCTTCGAAGCACGCGATCTGACCCTCGACCGCAAGGTGGCGGTCAAGCTCCTCTTCTCCGACGAGCGTGACAAGGAAGAGCTCGCCGCTCAGTTCTTGCGCGAGGCGAAGATCAGCGCGGCGGTGCAACACCAGCACGTGATCTCGATCGTCGATTTCGGCACCACCGAGGACAACACCCCCTACATGGTGATGGAGCTCCTCGAGGGGCTGTCGCTCGCCGACCGTCTCGAACGCGACGCGGTGCTGTCGCCGATGGAAGCGGTGGAGCTCGGGGCCCTGGTGCTGCGCGGGCTCGGCGCCGTGCACCGCGCGGCGATCGTCCACCGCGATCTCAAGCCCGAGAACATCTTCCTGGTGGAGGACGGCGACGGCTACCTCCCCAAGATCCTGGACTTCGGGATCTCGCGAAGCGTCGACCCCGCCTCCGGCCGAGAGTCGGCGCACTCCACCCAGGATGGGCTCCTGGTCGGTACGCCGGATTACATGTCACCGGAGCAGGTCCGCGGCCTGAGCGACATCGACACCCGCACCGACATCTACAGCATCGGCGTGATCCTGTACGAGGTGGTCACCGGACGGATGCCCTTCGAGTCCGAGAACGTCGGTGACCTGATGATCATGATCGCCGCCGGCAACGCCCCGACGGCGGCAGAGGTCGCCCCCTGGGTGCCCGAAGCGCTCTCGAAGGTGATCGAGCGCGCCATGTCTCGCCAGCGCGACATGCGCTACCAGACGACGCGCGAGATGCTCGAAGCGCTGATCGAGGTCGGCTATCAGCTCGACCTCTCGAAGGACGTCGAGGTCACGGGGCCCTTCAAGGTGCTCAAGAGCACCATCCCGCCGGCGCCGCGCACCCCCGAGGACATCCACGCAGTCGCGGAGAGCGTCAACCGCTACCACGAGGAAGCCAAGCGTCTCGCGTCGAGCGCGCCTCCCACCGCCACGCCGATGCACAAGTCGCCCATGGCGATGGTCCTGATCGGCGCCGTCGCGGTGCTCCTCGGCCTGGGGATCGCCGGCGCCGTGGTGCTCTCCTCGAGCGACGGGCGGGCTTCGGAGACGCCCACCACGACAGCGGCGCCGCCACCGCCCCAGACGGAGCCCGCGATCAGCGACGAGGTCGTCCTCGAGAACCTCCCGGAAGACGCCACCGTCCGCCTCGACGACGCGATCACCTCCCACCCCATCACCCTCGTGCGTGACAACGCCCCCCACGTCATCGAGGTCACCCAGACCGGCCACGAGCCCTGGCGCGTCACCCACGTCGCCGCCGGCCCGGCCGAATACGAGGTGGAGCTGGTGGCCATCGCTCAAGAGGCCGAAGAGCCCACGGCCGAGGAGCTCGCCGAAGCCGAGACGGAGGAGGAGCCCTCCATGGGATCGCGCCGCCGCCGCCGTCGCCGGGGCGAGATGAGCGAGATGAGCGAGATGGCCGCGACCGAGATGACGGCCGAGGCCGAGGGCGGAATGCACGACTTCCGCACCCTCGACTACTGAGACGCGGCGCGGCCACGAAAAAGGGCGACCCGCGGGCCGCCCTTCTTCACGTTCGCCCCGGATGGGGGCGGTGCCCTCAGATCAGGATCGGGCCGCTGCCCTCTCGCGGAACGAGGATGTAGACGTTGCGAGAGTCGAGGTCGGCGACCCCGTTGCCCACCACGATGATCTTGGCGACGAAGACCTCGCTGACCGACGCCGGCATGCGCACGTCGTTCCAGAAGAGGATGTCGAAGTCGACGTCGGTGCCGGGGATGACGCCGTAGAAGGTCGTCTCGTCCTTCGACGTGTAACCCGCGCCGGCGACGCCGTCCTGGTAGCCCTCGAGCGGCGTGATCGACTTGATGAACATGGTGGCGTCGAAGTCGTCCGGGTTACCCGGGACGTTCTCGGTGCGGGTCGACACGTCCTGGGGCGTTCCGCCGACGAGCTCGGCGATGGCGTCGACCACGGTGCTGTCGAGACCGGTGCCGTCACCCGAGATGGTGAAGACCAGGGGCGAGCCGTCGGCGCGGACCGAGCCGGTGTCGGTGGCCACGGTCTGGTAGTCGCTGATGAGACCGCCGGTGCCCGAGAAGATGCCGACCACGCGCGCACCGATGCCGGTGAGCGCGCTGACGGTCTCGGCATAGGTCGGCGCCATGGGAAGCGCGGTGTCAGGGGCTCCGAGCCCCCCGGACCGTTGTGGAAGGAGTAGTCGCCGAAGAGGACGACGATGGGCAGCGCGCCGGGGCGGAAGCAGGGATAGCCGCGGCGGGTTCCCATCTCGTCGGGGATCGACGGGCAGCTCTGCGGTGGGACCGAGCCCGTGCCCCAGTCGAGCCCGCCACCGGTCGCCGTCGCCCACATCGCCGGGACGTAGGACTCGGGGCCGTCGGAGCCGCCGTGGCAGGGAAGCCCCTGAACCGCCTCGAGGATGTCCGGAACGCCGTTGCCGGACCCGGTGATCATGCCGATGTCCTTCGTCGCCGGATTGCTCGGACACGTGGTCGGGCCGGCGCTGATGCTCCAGCCGCCGATGTCCTGGTCACCGGGCGCGATCTCCCGCAGAAGGTAGAACGGCTGGTCGTTGCCGCCGCCGTAGCCACTGACCGGGTAGTCGTCCATGCCGCCGGCACCGAACTGCACGTTCGGAATCGCCGCCTGAACACCCGGGATGATCACGTCGACCAGACCGTTGATCAGGTTGGTGCGCTCGCCCTGCATCGACCCGGTCATGTCGACGAGGAAGAAGACGTCCGCGACCTCGATGTTGGTGCCGAAGCGCAGGGTGCGGTTCTGCTCGTCACCGAGGTAGGGAAGGACGACGAAGAAGTCGGTGTCCGGAATGCGGCTCGCGGGATCGGTGGGGTCGGTCATGCTCCCGCGGACCTCGACCACGTCGGGGATGCCGTCGCCGTCCGAGTCCTGCTGCAGCGGGTTGGTCCCCAGCATCACCTCTTCGTCATCGGTCAGGCCGTCGTTGTCCGAATCGGTGTCGACGAAGTCGGGGGTGCCGTCCATGTCGGTGTCGGCGGGCGTGCAGGGGTTGCCTGCGCCGGCCTCTTCCG
Source organism: uncultured delta proteobacterium (assembly GCA_963727445.1). Lineage (GTDB taxonomy): Bacteria > Myxococcota_A > Polyangia > Polyangiales > B10-G4 > B10-G4. Next base: position 732,585 of record CAVSGI010000021.1, on the reverse strand, counting down.
AGTCGGGGATCCCGTCGCCATCCGAGTCGTCATCCTGGAAGCTGGGGATGCCGTCCCCGTCCGGGTCTCCATCGGATTCCACCGCGTCGGGGATCCCGTCGCCGTCGGTGTCGGTCAGATCACAGGTGACGGGTCCGGAATCCGTCCCTCCGTCACCAGTCCGCATGCTGCGGGGGCTCGAGCTGCACGCCATCGCGAAGGCGATGGCGAGGGTGGAAACTGAAACTGCGAACTTCATGAGCGAGACCCTCCCGGCCGGATAAGAAGGAGACGAATCAAATGGGCAAGCCAGCGCTGGATGCCGGCACCACGATGAATACCTGACGAGTGTCGAGCACCGCCGAGCCGCCGCCGCGCACGTCGATGTACGCGACGAAGACCTTCGCAGTGGTTCCACCCTCGAAGAAGTCGTTTTGGAACGTGATACGGAATTGTACCCGTAGTTCCCGGAATCACCCCGAAGAAGGTCGAGGAATCGATGGCCGCCACCGCATCGGCGGGGTCGAGGCCCATCGGGGGCCACCAGCAGGGGTCGGCCGGGGGCATGGCCGAGCAGGACGGCTGGCGGCGCTTGATGAAGCGGGTGGCGTCCACCCCGTCGGCGTCCGAGGGGTCGTCGCGGAGCGCGGTGTCGACGTCGAGGGGTACGCGGGTCGCGATCGTCTCGATGGCGCCCACCACCGTGTCCACGAAGGTGAGGTCCGAGCCGCCCCCGGGGAGGTTGTAGACCAGGGCGTTGCCGTCGAGGTCGACGGTTCCCGTCTCCTCCGCCGTGCGCTTCATGAAGAAGCAGGGATCGGTGCCCGACGAGCCGACGGTCATCGAGCAGGGCGTGGTCGTGGTGCGGGTCGCGATGCCGACGTACTTCGCGCCGCGGGTGTTCATCGCGTCGATCATCTGCGCCCAGGTGTGGGGCGCCGGGGTGATGCCGGTGTAGGGGTTGCAGCTCGAGGACTCGCCCGGCGGACCCTCGTGCGCGCAGATGTCGCTGAAGTGGACGAGGATCGGCAGCGCGGCCTCGCGGAAGCAGGGCGCGCCATAGCCGGTGTCGAGGCAATCGCCGGCGTAGCGACGCATGGTGTAGACGCCGCCGGAGCCGGTCCACATCCCGCCCTCACCGGTGATGATCTGATAGAGCGCCTCGGTCTGCGACTCGGGGCCGTCGCCACCGCCGTGAAGCATCATGGCGTTGAAGGCGGTCGCCACCGCGGTGCGGCCGGAGCCGGCCGGCATGCCGGGCAGATCCGGGGGGGTCTGACCGATCGCCAGGATGAAGGGCTCGTCCGAGCCGCCGCCGTAGGAGCCGAAGGGGAAGTCGTCGTGCTGCCCGCCGCCGAACCACGCTTCGGGGATCGTCTCGGCGATGCGATCGATGAGACCCGTGCCCGGACGGCCGACCGTCGACTTCACGCTGCTCAGCGTGCCGCCCATCGAGCCGGTGGTGTCCGTGATGAAGAAGACGTCGGCCACGCGGATGGTGGTGCCGAAGTCGAGGTCTCGTTCCTGCGGATCGCCGAGGTAGGGGAGGACCACGTAGAAGTGCTCGTCGGGGATGGTGCAGCCGGCGCTGGTGGCGCAGCCGCAGTCCACGCCGGTCATGCCGTCGGGGCAGTTGACGCTCTCGTACGCCCACTCCGCCAGGTCGCTCAGGCCGTCACCGTCGGAGTCGACGTTGCAGACGTCGGTGCCGAGCGCCACCTCCATCCCGTCGGAGAGGCCGTCGTTGTCGCTGTCGGCGTCGACGTAATCCGCATAGGCATCGCCCATGACCTCGCCGGTGACGGGGTTGATCTCGTTCGCACAGACCGCGGGAGGCGTGTTGATGTCGCCGTCGCCGGCCTCGACCGCGTCGTCGATGGTGTCGCCATCCGAGTCGGTGTCGAGGTAGTTCGGGATGCCGTCGCCGTCGGGATCGAGCGTGCCTTCCTGGGCATCGCTGATGGTGTCGCCATCGGAGTCGAGATCGAAGACGTCGGGGGTCCCGTCACCGTCGGTGTCGACCGCGCCTCGGAACCATCGCCGAACTCGTCGACGTTCGAGATGCCGTCGCCGTCCACGTCCGGGTCGAGCGCGTCGGGGGTCCCGTCCATGTCGAGGTCCGTGTCGGACTGATCGGCGTCCGGCGATCCCGTCCCCATTCGCATCGGTGTCGAGGAAGTCGGGGGTCCCGTCCCCATCGGTGTCGACCGGCGGTGTGGTGCAGTCCATGTCACCCGCCTCGGTCGCGTCGGGGATCCCGTCGCCATCGGAGTCGGTGTCCTCGGCGTTGGGGGTGCCGTCGCCGTCTGCGTCGCCCGAGCCCTCGTCCATGGAGCTGATGTAGTCGTTGTCGACGTCGTCGCCGGCGCCGCAGCGCACCATCCTCATGCCGGAGTCGGCCGAGGTCGATCCGGTGTCTGTCGTCCTTCCCCCATCGTCTCCGCAACCGGCGTGGATCACGCCGAGCGCGACGACGACCAGGGTCGCCACGAACCCGAGAGGGCCGTGAGGGGAGCTGCCTGCCCCCCAAAATCGAACACAAGCCATGAAGGAACTCCTCACCTGCCGACAACCCGCCGTTCGAGCCAATGTAGGCGGCCACTCCCGCCCACCGCAAGCGAACCCCCCCGGCGAGAAGCGAGGCCGCTACGGATGCCGCCGATGCAACTCTGACGCCAGGGCGGACTCGGTGCAAACCAAAGAATTTCGGGCACTCCGAACCATGATTCGTGCCAAGCCGTGCCTCGACGCGAGGCGAGGCCCCGGGTTTCGCCCACTTTGGAATGCGGTCCCTCGCATCGGTCGTTGACAGAAGGCGGGTTCAGGCGCTAACCGCACGCTGTACGCGCCCCAGGGACCGACCCACAGGCCGCGGAAACAGCGGGGAAACCGCCCTCGGGGGAAAGACCAATCATGAAGCGATTGCTGATGCTCTCCACAGCCGCACTTGTCGCCCTCGGGGCGGGGTGCGGGCCGACCTACCCCAAATGCGACAACGACGAGGACTGCCACGAGGGCGAGTACTGCGTGAACGGGCAGTGCCAGATGTGTCGGACCGACGCGGATTGCCCGACCGGCCAGGCCTGTAGCGCAGGCGCTTGTGAGCCGATCTCCGGGTTCTGCGAGTCCGCCTCGGACTGCCCCGGTGGTCAGGAGTGTCGCAACAACCGCTGCGTCGCTCCGGCGCAGACCCAGTCCGATCTGCCGCCCCCGGACACCGGCCCCGGCTGCAGTCTCACCCCGGTGTACTTCGCTTTCGACGCCGACGAGCTCGACAGCGCTGCGCGCAACGCCATCCAGACCAACGTGAGCTGCATGCAGGAGCGGAACATGAGCGGCGTGCACGTCACCGGTCACTGCGATCCGCGCGGCACCGAGGAGTACAACCTCGCGCTCGGCGATCGCCGCGCGCGCGCCGTCGCGAACTACATGGTGTCCCTCGGCCTCGACTCCGGCTCGGTCACCTCCTCCTCCATGGGTGAGGAGATGGCGAGCGGCAGCGACGAGAGCAGCTGGGCCCGCGATCGGAAAGTGGAGTTCACCGGCCGGTGATCCACACCCGCACCGCCAAGGCGACGCTCCTCGCCGCGCTCAGCATCGGCTTGAGCGGCTGCTTTCTGTGGACGACGCGCACTCAGGGCGTCGAGCTCGAGGAGACCACCGAGGACCACGAGCAGCGGCTGTCGAGCCTCGAGGAAGGCATCACGCGAGAGCGCCAGGAGCTGACCGACGAGGTGAACCGCGCCAAGTCGCAGGTCGCCCGCCTCGAAGAGGTGCTGCAGAAGGCCACCAAGGTCGTCACCCGCAACAGCGCCGACCTGGGTCTCGAGGTCGAGCATCTGCGGGAGCAGATCGGCGTGCTCGAGGGCGAGATCGCCACCTTGCGCCAGGAGATCGCCGCCCGCGATCAGGCGATCGCGAGCCAGCGGCAGGAGCTCGACAATCAGATCGAGAAGCTCGCGCGGCGTGCGGGCGTGGACGTCCAGCTCGACGAGAGCGAGATCCCTTCGGACAAGGACGAGCACTACGCGGCGGGATATCGCGCTTATCAGCAGAACGAGTTCGGACTGTCGCGGGCGCTCTTCCGCGCCTACGTCACGCGCTACCCGCGCGACGACCAGGCGGACAACGCCCTGTACTGGATCGGCAAGAGTTACCTCCGACAGGAGCGACCGGCGAACGCCATCCAGGAGTTCCGCAAGATCATCAGCGACTATCCGCGCGAAGACGCGGTGGACGAGACCCTCTGGGACATGGGGAACGCTTTCTTCGCGCTCAATCAGTGCGACGAGGCGCGCGACGTCCTGAACACCCTGATCCGCAACTTCCGCCGCTCGACCTTCGTCGCCCGCGCCCGCACCAAGCTCCGCGAGATCGCCCGCGCCCGCACCTGCCAATAGGTGACGGAGGAGAACCCAGATCCGGCGCGTGATGCACGGGCGCGCCGCTGGCTCCGCATCCGCATCGCGTTCTACGTCTCGTTCTTCGTCGGCCTGTTCCTCGCGGTCGCTTACGCCCTGTGGCTGCCGGGCGACTCTTTTTCGGGGCCCATTCCGGCGGCGACCGACGAAGAGCGCGCCCTCGCGGCTGCCCTCGAGGCGGATGTCCGGACGCTCTCAGAGGAGATTGGCGAGCGGAACCTCCTTCACCCCGAGGCCCTGGTGGCCGCGCGGGACTGGGTCACCCAGGCCTTCGAAGCGCAGGGCTACGACGTGCAACGAGAGCGCTACGACGTGAGCGGCGACGAGGTCGAAAACCTCTGGGTCGAGGTCGAAGGCGACGCGCGGGCGGGGGAGATGGTGGTGGTGGGCGCGCACTACGACTCTGCGCCCGGCACCCCGGGCGCCGACGACAACGCCTCCGGCGTCGCGGTGCTCCTGGCCCTCGCGCGCGCCTTCTCGGGACGGTCCCCCGCGCGCACCCTCCGTTTCGTCGCCTTCGTCAACGAGGAGCCGCCCTGGTTTCAGTCAGAGCACATGGGCAGCCTGGTTCATGCGCGCGCCCTGTCGGCGCAGAACGCCGACGTGGTCGCCATGCTCAGCCTGGAGACGATGGCGTACTTTCGCGACGAGGCCGACACCCAGCGCTATCCCTTTCCCCTGAGCCTCTTCTTTCCGGACACCGGCAACTTCCTCGGCTTCGTCTCGGACGTGAGCTCCCGCGATCTGCTGCATCGCTCGGTCGCGACCTTCCGCGAGGACACCGCCCTGCCCTCGGAGGGCGCCGCCCTCCCAGCCAGCATCCCTGGCGTCGACTGGTCCGATCACTGGTCCTTCTGGCAGTCGGGCTACAGGGCGATCATGATCACCGACACCGCGCTCTTCCGAAACCCGCACTACCACGAGCCCACCGACCTCCCCGAGGAGCTCGACTACGAGCGGCTGGCGCGAGCGACTTTGGGGCTCACGCGGGTGGTGTCGGAGCTGGCGCGAGGAGATTGACGCATCTGCCGCGCCGCGCCGGGTGGCACGCGACCCGGGAGCCGCGTAGCTTGGCCGCGATGCGGACGGTCTCGGCACCTTGCTGCTTGCTCCTCGGCCTGATGGCGTGTGGCGGCGACGCGCCCGTACCCGCCATCGACGTCTCGCGGCCCGAGTGCGAGAACCTCAATCCGGGCAGCTGCATGGCGCCCTACCCCTCGAGCCGCTACCTCGTCGATGATTCGGACACCAGCACCGGCCGGCGCATCGAGATCCCACCCGAAGCCATGCTGCGCGATCGCATGGGCAATGGCGTGGATCCTGCTCCTTACAATCGCTTCGACGGATTCAGCGTCCACACCCCGATCGCGACCGTGGTGGACGGCGGCGCGCTCGACACGAGCGTCCTCGCCTCCGAGACAGACATCGCGCGGAGCCTCGCGCCCGACTCGCCCACCGTGCTCCTCGACGCCGACACCGGCGAGCGCGTCGCTCACATCGCGGAGATCGACGAGTGGCCCGGCGGCGATCCCGCACAGACCACGCTCTATCTGCGCCCGATCCGACCGCTCGCCGAGGACCACCGCTACGTCGTCGCCATCCGCGCGCTCACCTACGAGGATGGCGCGCCCGTCCCGCCATCCTCGTACTTCGCCGCCCTCCGGGACGGCACGACGACGAGCACGGACGAGCTCGAGGCGCGGCGCGCGACCTTCGACGAGGTCTTCGCCATCCTCGCGGACGCCGGGATCGAACGTGCGACGCTCATCGAGGCATGGGACTTCCGCACCGGCACCCTCGACGGCATCCGCCGGGACCTCCTCGCCATGCGCGACGACGCGCTCTCCCGCATCGGTGAACGCGGGACCACGTGCACGGTCGAGACCTCCGAAGAAGACTTCGGCTCGAGCGTCATCTACCGGCGCTTCTCCGGCACCTTCGAGGTGCCGCTCTACGCCGAGAGCGAGGAGCCGGGGGCGCGCATCGTTCGGGGCGCGGACGGCCTTCCGGAGTTCCAAGGGATGGGGCAGGCGCGCTTCGTCGCCATCGTTCCGGTCAGCGCCGCCGAGGCGGCCGGCCCGGTCCCGGTGGCGATCTTCGGCCACGGCCTCCTCGGAGAGGCGCCCAACCTCTCGGTCGACGAGGGCGAAGGCGGCATCGGCCTCGAGCACCCGATATCGACGGTCTTCGAAGAGATGGGCATGGCCGCCATCGGTACCGATTACTGGGGCCTGAGCCACCTCGACATCACGACGCTCTTCGAGGAGGTCGACGACCTGTCCCGCCTCGTCGAGATCCCCGAGCGCCTCATGCAGGCGATGGTGAACTTCATCACGCTCAGCCGGAACATGAAGGGCGATTGCGGTGAGCTCGCCGAGTGGAACGTCGGCGGCGTACGGAAGATCGACACCACGGACCTCCGCTATCTCGGCGTGAGCGGCGGGGCGGTCAACGGCTCGGTCTTCGCCGCGCTCACCCCCGACATCGGTCGCTTCGCCTTCGTCATCGGCGGCACGCACTGGCCGACGCTCATCTCGCGCTCCTTCGCGTTCGCGGGGTTCAACCTGGTCCTGAACTCGACCTACACGGACAAGCGAGGCCGGGACATCCTCCTCGCGATGAGCGCGCATCTGTGGGATCTCGCGGACGGCGCGACCTTCGCTCCGCTGATCCTGAACGAGCCGCTCCCCGGCTCGCCCGACAAGCAGCTGCTCCTGCAGACCGTGCTGAACGACAGCTACGTGAACAACCTCTCGAGCGACTACCTGGCCAGGGTCGCCGGCCTCTCGCACGTCACGCCGTCACCCTACGAGCCCTACGAGGTACCGACCACCGCGTATGGCGACGGTTTGCGCTCCGGCCAGGTGATGTACGACATGGGCGCCGACCCGCTCCTGCCCGGCACACGCCTCCCGCCCGACAACGGCACGCACACGAACGCCATCGCGCTCACCGCGCTCCGCGAGCAGCTCTCGAGCTACCTTCACGACGGAACGATCACGTCCTTCTGCGACGGCGTGTGCGACCCGGACTGAGCGGTTAGGGCTGCATCTCCTGCGTAGACACGTTCTCGTTGTCCACGGTCGTGACCGCGGTCCGCCCGTCCTCGGTGGGGATGTCGACGGTCATCTGCATGTGCATGTGCTTCGCGGAGCGGAGGCGAGGCATGGTGGTGTCGACGGGGAGATCTGCGCTCAGCTCGAGGTCGAGGGAAGCGTCCTGCACCACGGCTCCGTCGGGGAGTCCCGTGATCTCGAAGCCCTCTCCGTGCATCGCCGCCTCGACGATCTGACACGAAACCCCCTCCACTTCCTCGGTGCCCCGGAAGGTCGTGGCTCCCGACAGCTCGTCGGAGGTGAAGGAGAGGGTCGCGATTCGGGAGAGGTCCTGCGCCGCGACCGAACTGTCGATCGCCCACGAATCGCCGACGCCACGCGGCTCCGCCGTTCCGAAGATGTCGTCGTCGGTCACGGTCGAGGCATGCGTGGAGACGACCAGGTCGAGCCGCTTCCGCTGGTCCTCCGAGAGCTCGCCATCGACGAGGGTGATCGAGCCGTCCGCCGGTGGCTCCGCGGCCGTGACGACGAAGACCGCGCCCGGCGGGAGCAGCTCGCGCGGCGGCTCGCCGGCGGTCGTACACCGTCGAACCGTGTACTCGGTCCGTGTGGGCTTTCCTCGCCCGTTGACCTCTTGCACGACCATCTCGGCGACCAGGGTGATGTCGAGCCTCTCGACGTCGCTGCTCACGACCTCTCCGTCGACGGTGACGCGCGTCACGGTCTGACTCCGAGCCCTCAGCGTGCCCTCGTTGCGGTCGCCGACGGCGTGGGGCCGGAAGAGCAGGATCCGCTGCCCGTCATCCACGTCGCCCGAGGCGCTCGTGGTCGAAACGGCGGCGGGGGCGACCGCCTGCGAGTCGGCGCTCTGTCCGCCGCAGCCGAGCATCACGACGAGGAGGAGGGTTCGATGTGGACGCATGGCGCCGGTCTACATCAAGTGAAGCGGAATTGCTCGGCGGTCCAGGCCGGCCGCGGCGCCGAGCCTCAGAGCAGCGACCGCACCGCCTGCTCCAGCTCGCGCATCCCCGCTTCATTGCTCTCGTAGTAGCCGCGGATGCGCCCCTGGCGATCGACGAGGACGAAGCGCGGAGAGTGCATGACCTCGATGGTGTCTCCCGGGCCCGGCTGAGGCTCGCCCATGGCGAGCTTGAAGCCGCGCACGACGACCTCGTTCACCGCGTCGATGTCGCCGGTGAGGAAGGTCCAACGATCGAAGTCGGCGTGGTAGCGCTCGCCGTGTTCGCGCAGGCGCTCGGGGGTGTCGTGCTCGGGGTCGACGCTGAACGAGAGGAAGTGCACGGCGTCGCCCTCCCCCGAGAGGCGCTCCTGCATCTCGGCCGTTCGCTGAGACAGGATCGGGCAGATCGTCACGCAGCGCGTGAAGAGAAAGGTCGCGATCACCACCTTGCCCTCGACCTCCGCCTGGGTGAAGTGCTCGCCGTCCTGATCGACGAAGTCGAACGCGGGCATCTCGCCCAGCACCGGGAGCTCTTCCTGGTCGTGGCAGCCGAGGACGACGAGGAGCAGCACCGCCATCAGGCTCGAGGCTGCTCCACGCAAACGCAAGCGACGGCCTCAGCCCGCGTCGGCCATCAGCACGGCGAAGACGACCGGCAGATACGCGAGAGACGAAAAGAAGACCGCCTTCGACCACGAGGTCTCGCCCGCGGGGCTCCGGACGGCGCGCACCGACATGAGAAGGTAGTGCCCGCCCATGATCAGCGCCGCGGCGAAGTAGAACCACCCCGCCACCCCGAGCAAGGTGAGCATCAGCGACAGCGGCAGAAGGAGCGCCGTCCAGAAGACGCTGTGCCAGCGCGCCGCGCGATCCCCGTGCACGGAGGGCAGCACCACGAGCCCCGCCGCCTCGTACTCCTTGCGGCGGAAGGTGGCGATCGCGAGGAAGTGCGGGATCTGCCAGATGAAGAGGACGCCGAAGAGCACCAGCCCCGGCGCGTCGATGGAGCCGGTCACCGCGGTCCATCCCATGAGCGGCGGCATGGCGCCGGGCACCGCGCCGACCAGGAGCGCGGTCCAGCTGAGCTGCTTCATCGGCGTGTAGACGCAGACGTAGATCACCAGCGAGACGGCGCCGAGGAGCGCGGTGAGCGGGTTGACCCAGTACCAGAGGATGGGCACTGAAGAGAGCCCCAACGCGAGGCCGAAGAGCAGCGCCGGGGTCGGCGAAAGACGCTTCGCTGGGAGCGGACGCACCGCCGTTCGACGCATCAGCCGATCGGTGTCCCGCTCGAGCCAGCAGTTGAGCGTGTTGGCGCCAGCCACCACCTGCGCCAGCGCGCCCAGGGCGACCAGCACCGTCACCACCGACGCATGGCCGGGCGCCAGCCACATCCCACCGGCGGCGGTGAGGACCACCATCAGGGTGATGCGCGGCTTGGTGAGGGAGACGAGCTCGCGCAGGGTCGAGAGCGCCCCCCTGGAGGGACGAACGTCGAGCGCCTGATCGTTGGAGGTCGTCACTGCCACATCACCGATATTGCGGCGCTTTATTACAGGCACCGGCAACGCGGTCAAGGACCGCCACGGGAAGGTCCACTAGGCGCAAAGGGCGCGCCGGGCAAGTCCAGAGCGCATGGAGCGTTCACGAGATCCGCTCTAACCGCGCAGGAATGCGACGGCGAGGGCGATTCCGCCGCTGATCGCGAGCAAGAGCCCCGCTCCGAAGACGATCCAGGTCAGCTTGCTGACGGTGGAGGCGGGCGGGGGAGACGGGGTCGGCTGTTCGGGATCGGGCCGGTGGCTCTGCTGTCCGGCCGGCGCCTGCTCGGCCGGGGGAAAGCCCGGACCCGAGACCGTCCCCGGCCCGAAGCCGCCCTCGGGGTCGGCGGGGGGCTGAGAGTTCGTGGCCAGCGAACGCATCACGCCGGAGATGAGCTTCCCTCGCACCACGTCGCGCAGCGCCTGCCCGAACTCCGCGGCGCTGGAGAATCGCGAGTCCCGGTTCTTCTCGAGGGACTTGGTGATCACGTCCTGGATCCCCGGAGGGAACTCCTTGCCGGGCACCCGCTCCACGAGAGGGATCGGGGGCTCGTTGATGTGCATGTTGATGTAGTCCATCGGCTGCTTCGCATCGAAGGGCAGCTTTCCGGTGACGAGCTCGTAGAGGATCGCTCCCAGCGAGTAGATGTCCGAGCGCGCGTCGAGAGGCTCGCCCCGCGCCTGCTCGGGGCTCATGAACTCCGGCGTACCGAAGACCATGCCCTCCTGGGTGAGGATCATCGATCCCGGCCGCATCTGACGTTCGGTGACCTTCGCCAGGCCGAAGTCGAGGACCTTGGGGAAGTCTTGAATCCCGCCCTGCACCGTGAGGAAGATGTTCTCGGGCTTGAGGTCGCGATGGATGATGCCCTGGTTGTGCGCCTCTTCGAGGGCGCCGCAGACCTGGACCATCACGTTGATCGCGCGCTCGGGATCCATCGGGCCCTCGGCGCGCACGACCTGGGCGAGGTTGCGGCCCTCCATGTACTCCATCACGAAGTAGCAAGCGCCGTCCTCGAGCTGGCCGTAGAGGAAGACACGCGCCGTGTTCGGATGGGAGAGGTGGCTCATGGCGCGCGCCTCGCGGCGGAAGCGCGACACCAGATCGGCGCGGGCGAGGTACTTGGAGTGGAGGATCTTCACCGCCACGAAGCGGTTCATCTCCGGCTGCTCGGCCTTGTAGACGGCGCCCATCCCCCCGGTGCCGATCTTCTGGAGGATGCGAAACTGCCCCGCGATCTGTTGTCCGACGTAGGGGTCCGCCACGGCGGGGAGGATAACAACACAAAGGCCGTCTTTGTGGACGATCACGCAACCGCCCGTCCGGCGCCTCGATAAGGGCGCATGGCCAGGACAATTCCTCCGCGCGCCCCCGCCCATCCCCCCGCTGCTGCCGGCGATCGCCACAGGCCGCGCACCTCGCGGCGCGGACGCTCCGCCTTTCTCCGTGCACTCGAAGGGCTCTCGCGCCCCGAGGCCGGGGCCGACCACGGACCCATCCCCCTCGAGGCGAAGGGAGAGGCGCACCTCGAGCGGCCTCAGCCGGATCCGAATCCCGAGCGCGAGAGCGATGGCGACGAGCGCGCGGCCCTCGCGGAGGATGACGACGCGAGCGCGCTCGCAGCCTTTTCGCCGCCGCCGCCGGTGCTCGGAGAAGGCAGCTTCGGCGCCCACCTGGCTCCGCTCTCCTCGCAGTCCGTGACGCCGACCGATCCCACGGCGCAGGCCCTCGCCGAGCTCGCTGCGATGGCCGACAGCATGGTGACCTCCGTCTCCATCGGCAGGCAGGGCGCGGATGGCCATGCGCTCCGGATGAAGCTCGACCTCGGTGCGCGCGGCGCCGTGGACGTGCGTCTCTCTCTCCTCGAAGACGATCTCGAGGTCGCGCTCAGCCCCGAGAGCCTGACGCACGCCGAGGCGGCGTCACTCGCTGCGACCGTCGAGCGCGAGCTGGGCGTGCGGGTCAGCCTGGACTGAGGCCTCGCGTTCACGGACGCCCGCGGCGGCGAGAAGCACCAGCGAGATCCACACGAGGTCGGCGACGAGCAGATGCACGATTTGCAGCCACACCGGCGCGAGGAGCGCCACGTTGAGGAAGCCGAGCCCGACCTGCAACGAGAAGAGCAGGAAGATCCCCACACAGAGGCGGCGTACCGACGGCGAGGGGCGCGTCGCATAGAGGTAGCCCACGCCGAAGAGCACCGCCGCGCCAGCGGCCAATCCGATGAGCGGATGAAAGACGCGGAGCTGGACGAAGAGGTGTGCCGAAGGGGCGAGATCCTGCGCCAGCCCTTGCGACAGCGAGCGCGCGGGAAAGAGCGTGTCGCCGAGCGCGGTGATCGCGCCGCTCACCCCGACGAAGATCACCGCGAGGAGGGCGCCGTAGATGGGCCAGCCGCGCCGCATCACGTGCACTCGCCGCCGTCCAGATGCCTGCCACGCGAGGAGGGTCATGGAGGCGAGGAGCAGGAAGGTGTTCACCAGGTGTACGGCCATCCAGAAGCCGCGCTCGGCGCTCGCGTTCTCGGCCACCAGCGCGCGCAGCACCAGTGCCGCGCCCACCAGCCCCTCGGTGGTCATGAACAAGAGCGTCCAGCCCGCCGCGCGGCGCGCCGGCGCGCCCGCCGGATGCACCCGTCGCGACCACAGGACCGCCACCGCCGCCAGCGCCCAGCTCAGCCCGCTGGTGATCCGGTGCGTGAGCTCGACCAGGGTCTCCACCGCGGGCGAGCGTGGGATCACCTCGCCGTTGCACAGCGGCCAGTGCTCGCCGCAGCCAGCGCCCGAGCCGGTCGCGCGCACGAACGCGCCCCAGAGGATCACCACGACCGTGTACGCGAGCAGCCCCCAGGCGAAGCGCGAGAATCTCTGCGTGCGGGCGTCGTCCACCACGGCCGGGAGCTTGGGTTTGCGAGCCAGCGCTGGCAAGCCGAGGATGCGCAGCACGATTTCGCCGCCTGCCCCGCCATGATACAGACGCCGTCATGACCCCGTCCGAGCCTCGGCCCTTTCCCTGGGAGCGGATCCCGCGGGTGGCGCGGGCGCGTCTGTCCCCGCTCCGGCGGGTCGCGCGGGCCATGCCCTCGGCGCGACTTCCGGAGCAGGCGCTCTTTGAGCTCCTGGGGACGACGGTGTCCTTCGAGCTCGCGCCGCTGGAGCACTGCCCGCCGGGCGGGCTCGCCAGCGCCCTCGCCGATCCGCTGGCGGCGATCGTGCTAGAGCACGCGGGGGGTGGGCTCGGCGCCCGCGCAGCGCTCGAGCTCGACCCGCGCATGGCCGCGCTGGTGTGTGATCGCGCGCTCGGCGGCGAAGGCGACGACCCCGCCGTCCCGGTCGGCCCGCTCAGCGACGTGGAGCGAGGCGCCCTCGCCTACGTCGCCGCACGGACGGTGAGCGCGGCCGGGCTGCCCTTCGTGGTCCGCGGTGTGGCGACCTCGGCCGGCACGCTGGCCGGCGCGCTCGGCGACGCGGGCGCGGTGGTCCTGCCGGCGAGCGTGTGGTTGGGCGAGGCGCGCGGACTCGCGCGGATGTGGCTGCCGGAGCGCGCCCTCGACGCCGCGCTCAGGACGACAGCCGCCGCGCCCGTGAGCGCAGCCCTCCTCGCGCTTCCGCTGACGGCGTTGGTGGAAGCCGCCTGGGGAACGATCGCGGATCACGAGCTGCGCGGGCTCCGCCCGGGCGACGCGCTGCTCCTCGACGAGTCGTGGCTGCGCCCCGCGGCGAATGGCGCTTTCGCGGGCGAGGTGCGCGCGCGCCTCGCTGGCGGCCATGCGTTCAGGGTGCGGTGTGCGCTCGCGCCGGAGGCGCTCCGGATCACGAAGATCGAGGTCGGGCTCGCGCCCGGCGCAAAGGAGGGGACGAAGATGGAGCCGCAGACCAAGACGGACGCGACGAGCCGGGCAAACGACGTGCCTCTCGAAGTGTCGATCGAGATCGCACGGTTCACGCTGCCGCTCGCGGAGGTCGCCTCTCTGGCGGTGGGCGAGGTGCTCGCGACCGGCCGCGGGATCGGGGAGCGCGTGACCCTGCGCGCCAACGGTCAGGCCGTCGCCACCGGCGAGCTGGTGGAGGTCGAGGGCGAGGTCGGGATGCGCATCCTCTCGCTCGCCGACTGAGATGCTCGCCGACCTCCGCTACCTGCGCTGGGCGCACCAGCTCTACCCGCGGATCACCCGCTTCGATCTCGCGTCGAGCGGGACGCCGGATCTGGACGCTTCGAGCCTGGGCGAGATCGCACTCTCGGACTTCGGCACCTGGTATGCCTTTCGCGAACGGCTGGCCGCGCGTTTCGGCGTCGCGAAGGAAGAGGTCCTGCCCACTCTCGGTGTATCGAACGCGCTGTGGCTCGCCTGCGCGGCGATCCTCGCGCCAGGCGACGAGGTGATCGTCGAGACGCCCACGTACGAGCCGCTGCACGCGATCCCAGCGGGCCTCGGCGCGGTGGTGACGCACGTGGAGCGGCCCTTCGCGCGTGCCTTTGCGCTCGATCCCGTCGAGATCGAGGCCCGGATGAGCGAGCGGACCAAGATGGTCCTCCTGAGCAGCCCCCACAATCCGAGCGGCCTCCCCATCCCCGAACCGACCCTTCGACGCATTCACGACCTCTGCGCCGCCCAGGGCGTCTGGCTCTTCGTCGACGAGGTCTACGCCGCCTTCGCCGAAGGGCCGCCCCGAACCGCGCGCCGCCTGGGCGAGCGCGTGCTCGCCGCCTCGAGCCTCACCAAGCGCTGGGGCATGGGCTGGGCGCGCGCCGGCTGGCTCCTCGGTCCGCCAGCGTTCCTCACGGGACCCGCGGCGACCGCGATGAGGCACGTCACCGGTCAGACCGGCAGCCCGCACACGGCGATCGGCCTCGCCGCCCTCGAGGCGAGCGAAGCCCTGGACGCCCGCGCCGACGCCTTCGTCGGAGAGGGCGCGTCACGGGTGGATGCATGGGTCGGGAGACACGACGCGCTGTCGTGGATCAAACCGCCCGCCGGCTTCTGCGGCTTCGTGCGAATCGCATCGGACGTGGACGTGCGGCCCCGGGTGGAAGAGGCGGCACGAGCCCACGGCTTGATCGTGGCACCGGGAGAGTTCTTCGGCGCCGAGCGCTCATCGTTCCGCGTCGGCTGGACCAAGGACGACGACGTGGTGGAGGAGGGACTGGCCCTCTTGTCGACCGCCCTCGGCCTCTGAGGCGCGACCGCTCAGTCGACGATGGCGAAGCGCAGCTGGCGCTCCTCGCCGTCGCGTTGGTAGTCGACGAGGAGCTCGCTCGCGACCCGCAGCGAGCTCCAGACGCGCATCGCCTGCTCGGGCCGCTCGATGGGCTGACCGTTGACCTTGGTGACGACGTCACCGGGGACGAGATCGACCGACCGCATCCGCTCGTCGTCGGGGTAGAGGCTCACCAGTCGGAAGCCCACGAAGTGTCCGTCTTCGAGGTGGGGCTCGGTGACGACGCCCTGGAGGAAGCGGCCGAGGCCGGCGTCGAGAACGACGTTCAGCGAGGCCCGCGAAATCTGTCCCTCCACCGAAGGAGGAGGCGGCGGCGCCTCCGCGGGCGCGGGCTCGGGCGCTGGCGCCTCGGCGCGCTCGGGAGTCGTCTGCGCCGTTCCGCCCCCGCAACCCGAGAGGAGAAGGGTCAAGGCGCTGAGGATCGTGATGCGCATGCCGTTGGTGTAGGGCGCATCGCCAGCCGATTCGAAATTACCGGCGGTGCCGGCGCGCGGCCCTCAGTCCTCGTTTCGGAGCCTCCGGACGTGCCGCATGATCTCGGCGGCGACGACCTCGACGTCTCGGTCCGCGTCGACGTGGACGATCATGTCGTCCGGGAAGTGCGTCTCGATGCTCGAGTAGAACGAGGCGAGAGCCTCCTGCAGCTCCCCATCATCGTACATCTCTCGACCGGCGGTCCGGGTGAGCCGGCGCTTCGCCGCCACCTCCGGCGGGACGTCGAGGACGATGGTGAGATCCGGCCGGCGCGCGTGCTTGTTGAGGGTGGCCACCCAGTTCACGACTTCGTCGCCCCCACCTCCGGTGATGGACTGATACGCCACCGAGGAGTAGTCGAAGCGATCGCTGACCACCGTCACGCCGTCCATCAGATTGGGAACGATCTCCGACTCGCAATGATCGGTGCGGTCGGCGGCGAAGAGCAGCGCCATGGTCGTCCAGTTGGGCGGCCGTCCGCCTTGCATGCCGGGTACGATGATCCGCCCGGTGAGTATCTGCCGCAGGAGCATGCCCACCGGCCCGTCGCTGGGCTCGCGTGTGATGTGCACCGGCAACCCCCGGTCGCCCAGCCCATTGGCGAGGAGCTTGGTGTGGGTAGTCGTCCCGGCGCCGTCGACGCCTTCGAGCACGATGAAGTTCCCCTCGATCATCGCCTCATCCTTCCTCGCCGAGATCGAGAGCCGACAGCTCCTCGACGGTCGTCGACAGCACCACCGTGTCGCCGATCGCTTCGACGTGCTCGACAGGGAGGTGGATGGTCTGTGTCCCCATCAGCGGGACCTTCATCTTCAGGGACTCGAGGATCTCGCGCCGGAGCTTGATCTCCATCGTGCGAATGGTGAAGTCACTCAGGTCGACGTCGAGACCCATCACCACGCCGATCTCTCGCCCGGCCTGGGCGAAGACCTTCATGCCTTCGACATCGCTACTCCGGGCGCTCCCCATGGGCGTGGACGCTACCGCGACTCTTGCCGACCGCTCAAGCGAGAGATCACCGGAGGTAAGAGGTGCAAGCTCTTCGACCGACCGTGTCGCTGATCGTCTGAACGGGTACGGTCCAGTCCCGCTGGCAAATGCTGGCGACGACAGATTGCCCGGGAAAGGCTCGGGCGACGCCCACCAGCCTCCGCGGAGGAAACGCCAAGCCGATGCCCGGCTCGTCGCACGAAGGCCTGAGACGCGTCGGCATCTCCGGGTCGATCTCCTCGGCCATGCGCGGGTCCGCCAGGATGGCGTCCATCTCGTCGGGGTCGGTGACCGCCGCAGGCGCGAGGTCCGCCGGCACGCCGGCGATGGCCACGAAGGTGAAGAGGTCCGGGCGGTCACTCCGCAGGGCGCGGAACCCATCGATGTATCGATCGATGGGATGAACGGCGCCGGGATAGCTGAAGCAGCGGAGGTTGAGGTCGCCGGTGTAGACCGCGGTGCTCGGGTCGAAGAGCTCGGGATCCAGCGCGGAGCAGTCCTCCTCATCGGTCACGAGGATGACGCCCAGCATGGACGCCGGCCGCAGAAAGCCGGCGTTCGCGCCGTCAGCGTGGCCGGTGGTGCCCATCGCGAACGTGATGTCCGAAGTGCTCGGCGTCACCGCCTTGAGCGCCGCTTCGAGCTGCTGCTCGAATCCGCAGCCGCCGGTGCCCGCCACCGCCACGCAGCCCACCTCGGCCGCGAAGGCCGCCGGGTCGTCACCGGCAGTGTAATTCAGGAAGGGCGGATAGGTGGCGCTGCAACCCATGATGGCGGTGTTGCCCGTGGTGCGCAGAACGCCGTCGTCGCCGAAGTTGGGCTCGCTGCAGGTCGGCACCAGGAAGCCGCCCGTGCCCATGTCGCTGGTGACGACGCCGACGTGCAGGTCGTCGATCGGAGGAAAGTCCGCCTCCCCGTCGCCGTCGCTGTCGGGCGGATTGCGAAGCGTCTCGACGAAGCTCGGAAGCTGGGCGGCCAGCTGCGCCTGCTCTTCGGTCATGGAGTTGGAATTGTCGACGATGAAGAGCAGATCGACCTGGCTCGACTCCGAGCACTTCCCGGTCGGGAGCATGACGCCGGTGTCGGGCCCTCCGTCGCGACCGACGTCCGTGCTTCCGTCGACGATCACGGCGTCGACCGAGGCGTCGCGCGGGCGGAGGCCGCTGTCCCCCTCGAGGAGGATGATGCGGGTGCATGCGGTGAGAAGAACCGCGAAGCCGACGGCGAGCGCTCTCATTGACAGTGTTCCTCGTATCCCATGCGACAGAGCGCGCGGTGGATGTGGTCGGCGTGGGCGCCGCCCGGAGCGAGCTCGAGGTAGCGCCGGTAGGCATCGGCGGCCGCGGCGCGGTCGTGCATCTGGCGCTCGTAGAGGCGGCCCTGGGCGAAGAGCGCGTTCTGCGCGGCCACCGAATCGCCACCGGCGGCCACCGCCTGCGCGTAGGCCATCGCCGCTTCGCGATAGCGGTGCTGCGCCGTGAAGGACTCGGCGATCAACGTGTGCGCGCGCACGCGGTGCGCCGCAACGTGTGTGTTCATGGCGATCCGGCCGAGGATGCGACGTCCGGTGATGTGATCACTGGCATCGAGGCGCGCCTCGGCAGCATCGAAGCGAGATTGAACGGTCGGAGGTGAAGCGAGGGTCGCCGCGGCGGAGTCGGCCTCCGCCTCCTCTCCCGCGCCCGTGCCCGCTCCCATGCCCGTTCCCGTTCCCGTCTCCGTTCCCGTTCCCGTTCCCGTCTCCGTTCCCGTTCCCGTTCCCGTTCCCGTTCCCGTTCCCGTTCCCGTTCCCGTTCCCGTCTCCGTTCCCGTTCCCGTTCCCGTGCCCGTGCCCGTGCCCGTGCCCGCTCCCGCTCCCGTTCCCGTCCCCGCTCCCGTTCCCGTTCCCGTTCCCGTTCCCGTTCCCGTGCCCGTTCCCGTTCCCGTTCCCGTTCCCGTTCCCGTTCCCGCTCCCGTCCCCGTCCTCCCCGTCTCTGTCTCCATTTCCATCTGCGCCGCCACCGTCGACGCCCCCACCCGCGTCTCCTCCCCGCCCCGCACCAGCCGGACGTCCCCGCCGTCTCGCGGGGTCACGCGCACCGTGCCCTCGACCGTGGAGACCAGGGTGTCACCATCGTCGATGGAGACGCGGAAGACGGTGCCGACCACGTCGACGAAGGCGCGACTCGTGGTGACGCGCAGGGTCTGATCGCCGCGCCGCGCAGGGTGAAGCTCGACCTCCACCGCGCCGCGGGTGAGCTCGACCTCCACCCGCTGGGCGTCGAGGCGCGCGAAGTGCACCTCGGAGGTGGGGGTCACGTCCACGCGTGCCGCGCCCATGCGCACCTCGAAGCGCTCGCCCGTTTCGGTCGACAGGGCGTGGCCAGCGGCCAGCTCACCGCGCTCCGCGGTCTCGCCCTCGTGATAGCGGAGGAAGCTCGCGTGCTCGCTCCGGGCGACCTCGGGGTGCGCGCCGTCGGCGGCATCGCCCAGCACCACGAAGGCCACCGCCGCGGCCGCTGCGATCACCGCCGCCACGACGAGACCACCGCGCACGCGGCGCCCGGGCGAAGGACGCTCGGCGCCCGCCCTCTCCTCATCGTCGATCGCCAGGTGCTCGCCTGCCTCCACCGCCGACAGGAGGTTCTTCTCCATACGCAAGCGCGTGAGCTCGTCGAGCTCGGGCTCGCTCTCGAGGAGAGCGGCGACGCGGTCGCTCCCGCTAGGCGGCCGATCCATCGTTTCCTCCGTCGGCCTCGGCCATCAATGCGTCGAGGCGTTTGCGCGCAGCCTTGAGGCGCGCGTGCAACGTGGAGATGCCGACCCCGGTCATCTCCTGAATCTCCTTGAACGTGTAGCCCTCGACCGCGTTCAGCACGAACACCGTGCGCTGGTCCGGCGTGAGCTGCGCGAGCGCGTCGTGCGCCTCCCTGAGGGCGTGGTGACGGGTGTCCGGCCGCGCCGCCGCACGCCCGAGGCCGACCGTCTCCTTCATCGTCCGCCACCGGTTCTGCCGATAGCGCGCCCGCGCCTGGTCGAGCGCCCGGCGCGTGGCGATACCCACCAACCAGGTGGAGACCTTCGAGCGGCCGTCGAAGCGGTGCGCGGCCTCGAGCGCAGCGAGGAAGACCTTCTGCACCACGTCCTCGAGCTCGGGATCGCTCGGGCCGAGGATCCGGGCACAGGTCCGATGGATGAGGCCGAGATGCGTGCGAAAGAGCCAGCGCACGGCGCTCTCGTCCCCCGCCCCGGCAAGGCGCAAGTTCTCGAATTCATCTTCGATTTCCGCATTCTTGGCGATCGTCACCACCCGCGCGCCCTGTCCCACAGACCTGAGTCGCTCCGGAGCCCCCTCCTTTCCAACGACGACCCTCTTCATTCGGAAGCGGCTCATGGGCGAAGCCTGAAAGAGGTGACGAACCATGGCGTCCAGAAATCCTCGAGGGCCACGACCTCACCGTAGCGCACGAACTGCGCGCGGCTGATCGCGACGTCCATGCCGGCTTCGACGACGAACTCGAAGCGCGGGATGAAGCGCCACGCGAGCTCCACCGTGCCGCGGATCCCGAGGTTCGACACGGTCTGGCTGATGTCGGTGTCGACGATCGAGGCATTGCCGATGCGCGTCACGAATCCGATCGAGATACCGGGGATCCAGGTGTCGCTCCACTTGGGACGGAACTGACCGCGGACGCTCACGTTGACCGGGCGATAGGAGACGGTGGCGCCGTCGTTGGCGGTGGTCTCGCTCGGGACGAGCGGCAGATCACCTTCGAGCACCACGCAGTGCGGCCCGACGCAGAGGCCGAGGCCCGCGCCAGGACCGATCAACACCTGACCCCGCGTGGGCGAGTAGCCGAGCAGGAGGCGCAGAAAGATCGTCGGCTTGGCGATGGCCTCCACGGGCTCTGGCCGCGGCAGGGGCGTGATCAACGTATAGCGCGTGACCCAGGCCGAGCCGTGCTCCGCGGTGTCGGGCGGAGGCCCGTCGCGGGCCGCGTCTTCGAGCGCCTCGATCGCGAGGGCGATGGCGCGCTCGGCTGCGTCCCCCGACAGACGCGTCAGGAAGACGGTCGTGCCGTAGCTGATCCCCTCCTCGCCTCCGAAGACGACGCGGATCTCGGCGGGGTTGTCCTCGCGCCGGGCGATGGCCACGTGCCGCGCGGGGACGGCCTCGAGGAGCTCCGGCGGCGGCTCCTCGCCGAGGATCACCCGCGCACCCGTGCGGCGGTGAATCGTGTGGGCCACCCGCCCCGAGAGCCTCCGAAGCTCGGGCGTGGGACGCAGGACCAGTGGCTCCACGCTCGTCGTCTCTTCGCTCTGAGAGTCCTGCGCGCTGACGGAGCTCGCCCCGAAGAGCGCCACGAACATCAAGGGCGCGAGCGACCTCACCCTCGTGACGCTAGCACGGCCGCCTTCGGGGCGACCACCGCCCGCGGCTCGAGGGCCTGTCAGAACTTGTAGGAGAGACCGAGCTGGAAATAGAGCTGGGTGTCGGTCCCGCCGAGGCCGAAGACGTCGCCGAGGACGCGCCGCTTGTCACCGGCGAGGATGCCTTCGAGGACCGCCCAGACGTTCCAGTGACGGCTGAGGACGAGGTCGAGCGAGCCGCCGAGGCGGAGGCGGCCGATGTCCTGGCGCGGGCCGGGACGATTCGAGAGGTCGGTGATGTCCTTGACGAAGTCGTCCTTCATGGAGCACGCCAGGTTCGCGGCGGTTGGTGTACCCATGGCGCTGTCGTACATCTGCGTGATGAGCTCGTCTCCGTACCCGCTGTAGAGCAGGCAGCTCGAATCGCTCCCCAGGTAGTGGTAGCTGTCGCTGATCACGTCGAAGCCCAGCCACAGGCTGAAGGCGCCAGCGTCGCTGAAGTGCAGCGTGCCGATGGCCTCCATCGAGAGGAAGAGCGTGTTCGTGGAGTGGGACGCCGTCTGGACGTTGGTCCCGGGCATGGCGGTGCCGGTGGCCGGGCACGCACTGCTCCGCCCGCTCGCGACGAACTCCGGATCGGTCGGCGTGTCGCCTTCGAGGCACTGCTCCTCCCACTGCTCGTCCTGAGCGATGCCCTGATCGGGGCCCAGACCGCCGCCGACCCGCATCTGGATGCCGATGGAGAGCTGCCGGATGGGCCTCACCGCGGCCTTGATGCGCCCCTCGAACTCGGTGAGGCGCCCGAAGGTCCGCACCCCGAAGCCGCCCTCGAGCCAATCGAGGATGCCGACGTTGAGACGGAGCTCGGCGAGGTAGGGGAAGCCGGCGGCGATGTCGAGGACGGCGAGGTCCGAGGGGAGCACGGCCGCGGCGTGGGTGCTGGCCGCCGTGTACTCGGCCTCGCGCTGCTGACGCCGCTCCGCGCGCTCCTCATCCGAGAGATCGCCTTCGGCGGCGAGGGCGATGTTGAACTCGCGCGGCTCGGAGCTGGCGAGCAGGTTCACCTCTTCCACGTGGCTGTGATAGCCGGGCGCCTGCACCTCGATGCGATGCTGTCCCACGGGCAGGTTGCCCTCGTAGGGGACCGGGCCGACCACCTGGCCGTCGACGGTGAGCCGCGCACCCCGCACGTTGCTCACGACGTGCACCGGCGTGCCGCGCGGACGCATCCGCGCCTCGATCTCGCAGTTGTTCCCCGGGCTGGTCTCGCACGTCGTGCGGAAGTCCTCGTAGCCGTCGGCGACGATGACGACGGCGTGGGTGCCGGCGGGCGGCGCGTCCACGACCACGGGCGGATTGCCGCGCTCCTCGCCGTCGATCGTGATCACCGCCGAGCCCACCGATGTCCGCACGATGATGTCCCCGGCCTCGCGGGCATCCCGCTCGAGGCGGAGGGAGACCACCTGCTGGCGGCCGCTCTCGATGGTGACCGGCTGCTGCAGGTCCTGAAAGCCGTTGGCGCTGGCTTCGAGGATGTGATCACCGGGGCTCACGTCGTTCTTCGAGACCGGCGCTTCGCCGAGCGCTTCCCCGTCGAGGCTGATCACCGCTCCGGGGACGTTGGCGATGACGCGCAGGCTTCCCACCGCCGCGGGGCCCGCGCGCAGCTCGACGTTCAGCGTCGCGCGCTGGCCTGCCTGGATCACCACGATCTCGGTGCGCGGCTCGCCCCCCGGCGGTCGCAGCTCGATGGTCCGCCGGCCCACGGCGACGTTCTCGATCACCGTCGGCGTCGTCCCTTGCTGCTCGCCGTCGACGTAGATGGGCACACCGCTGATGTCGGACGCGACCAGGAGCGAGCCGGTGGTCGGCGCCTCGGGCTCGAGGAGCACGGGCAGGCTGAAGACCTGACCACCCGTGAGGTCGACCCACTGCGAGAAGGTCACATACCCCTCGCGCCCCACCTGGATCAGATGCCGCCCGGGTTGCACCGTTTGACGGAAGGGGATGTTGCCCAGGGGTTGGCCGTCGATGCGCACGGCGGCGCTGTTCGCAGCGGCATTGCCGGCGCTGATCACCACCGTCGCCAGCGGATTGAGGACGGCGCGGAAGGTCTCGCGACGGCGGCGAATGTTCACCGACAGACGCGCCTCTTCGTGGTTGTCGAGTTTGAAGATCAGCGTGTGCGAGCCGCGCGGGATCCGCACGTTGCGGAGCGGCGTCGTCCCGAGCACCGGCCCTGTGTCGGTGTCGAGGTGAACGGTCGCGCCTGGCGGAGTCGACTCGATGTTGACCGGGATTGGCCTCTGCGCCTCCGCGGGAGCGGCGACGAAGCCAGCGGCGAACACCAGCAACGAGAGCGCAAACGAGGCGCGGGCCGAAGAGTGCGAGCGAGCCAAAGGGACCTCCGTGTCGCACCTTGTAGAACCCAAGGGCGCGTCAGTTCAAGCATTGGGGTGGCAGGTGGACGGGTCCTTGCCCTCGCGTATTCGCCCGAGGCGCCTTCGAGCCTCATTGAACGGATTTTCAGGGCCTTGATCCAGAACGGCACGGTTGTTGATATGCTTGTGGGTAGGCTGTGCCATCTGGCACAGCTGGGTTTGGAGGAGCGATGGTGTCGAGCTCGAAGATCTGGCTTTTTGCCGCATCCGGCCTGGTGGCAGGCCTCGTCTGGGCGAGTCTGCCCACCCCCGCCGAGGCTTGCGGCGGTTTCTTCTGCGACGGAGGCGGGAGCGGGCCACAGCCAGTGGTCCAGGCGGCGGAGCGGGTGATCTTCGAAAAGCACGAGGACGGCACCATCCGCGCCTACGTCCAGATCCGATACGACGGCAACGCGCCGGTCGGTTTCTCGTGGATCATCCCGGTGCTCGGGCTGCCAGAGGTGGGTATCGCGGACGCCGCGACCTTCGATCAGCTCGACGGTCAGACGAACCCGCAGTTCCGCTTCGTGAATCGCGCGACCGGCGCGAGCCGCGGTGGCGGCGGCGGCGCCGGATGCGGAGCGGCGTACGATGCGGCGCCTTCCGCGCGTGGCGGCGCGGGTTTCGCGGACGGCACCATGGACGTGGACGGCGTGATGGTCTGGGACGCGTCGCGCGTCGGCGACTACGAGACCGCGACCATCTCGGGCGACACCTCCGATCAGCTGATCGAGTGGCTGAGCCTCAACGGTTACGACGTCCCCGACGAGGCCGCGACGCTCATCGGCGACTACGTGAGCGAAGGGCACCTCTTCGTCGCGTTCAAGTACGAGCCGGTCGGTGTCGGCACCGGCACGCTCGATCCGGTGGTCCTCACCTACACCGGCCAGAAGCCCTGCGTCCCGCTCCGCATCACCGCGATCGCCTCGGTGCCGCTCCTCGATGTCATGGTCCTCGCCTTCGGCCCGGACCGCGCAGCGCCCGATGGCGCGTACCTGTCGACCGAGCCCGACTACGACGCCATCCGGCCCGACTTCTCGGTGACGGCGCAGACCACCTATCCGGTGGAGGTCGCCCGCGCGATCTCCGACGCCGGCGGGCGCGCCTTCGTCACCGAGTACGCGGCGCCCACGGACACGTTGCAGGGCGGCGTCACCGACATCGAGGCCCAGGCCATCCTCGACCGCAACGCCTACGTGACCCGCTTCTTCACGACGATGGCGCCCGAGGACATGACCGTCGATCCGGAGTTCGACTTCCCGGGCGGCGACGACGTCCCGCGCTTCCACGTGATCGACGTCACGCCCGTCAGCGCCGACGCACGCGGCGCCACCATCAGCGACCTCCGCTACGCGGGCGCGCCCGGCGTTCTCCTCGCCGCCGGCCTCGCCCTCGTCATTCGCCGCCGCCGCCGGCGGCGCTGAGCCTCTCACTCCGACTCGACGCAGACGGCGACGAAGAGCGCCGCGTGGATCTCTTCGACGCTGACCCCGTGCTCATCGGCTACGGCCGCGAGCACCGACTTGTTGAGACGGCCGTCCTCGGGGGCGCGGATGGCGCGGAGCCGCTCTTCGGTCATCGCCTCCCGCGGCTCGTCCGCTTCACGTCCCCACGCCTCGGTGGCGAGCGCGAGGGCCTCCGCGTCCGCGGCGCCGCGCACCACACGCTTGACGCGAAGGGTCGCGCGCATCCGACCGTGATAGGCGATCTCCCAAAGCGCCCAACGCGGCGCCTCGCCGCCCAGGACCGCGGCCTCGAGGGCGACGAGGCGGGCGTCGATCTCCGGCGAGCTCAGTCGATCGATCTGGCGGAGCGCGCCGGGGAAACGCCATGCCAGCGCCGCCATCTCCGCGCGCGGATCGCCGGCGGTGCCCGCGGCGTCCTCCTGTCGGAGGCGCCGCATCTCGCGGTACTTCTGCCGGAGGGCTTCGAGGGCGTCGCGGCGCATGACGGCTCTACTGTACGATGGCGCGGTGAAGCGTCGCACCCTCGGTCTCGCCCTGGCAGGCGCGCTCTTGGCCGCGTGCGTGTGGATGATCGTGGACTACCTGGTGGTCACCGACGCCGAGCGCATTCAGGTCTTTCTCGACTCGGTCACGGGAGAGGTGAGCTCCGACAAGATCGACGCCGCCCTGTCCTGGGTGGACACCAGCCGTCAGCCGGTCGAGGTCTACGTGATGGGCCGGAGCGACCTCTACGAGGACGACGAAACGCTCCGGACGCGAGCACGCGAATCGATGCGCCGCTTCATGGGTCAGGACCTGCGGATCCTGGGCGAGAACATCGAGGTCGAAGGGGACCACGCACACCTGCACGTGCGGGTGATCAACAGTCAACTCGGGATGGTCAACGCGAACTTCGACTTCCGCAGACGCGGGGATGACTGGCTGGTGTCGAAGGTCAGCGTCACCCGCTGAGCGCGGCAGCGTCCTGCAATTTCGGAAGGGCCCTTTTCGAGGGCCGCGATCTTCTGTTACCCCGTGTGCCCACCCACGAGGAGACGCGATCATGGTCTACGAAGTCCCCGCCCGCGTGCGAGAAGGCGCCGTCACCCCCATCACCGACCTCGACCGCTACCGCGAAACGGCGGACCGTGCGTGGAACGATCCCGACGGGTTCTGGCTCGGGATCACCAACGAGCGGATCGTGTGGCGCAAGAAGCCCACCCGCGGCCTCGAGGGAAGCTTTCACACCATCAGCGACGCCCCCCTCGCCTGGTTCGGCGATGGCAAGCTCAACGTGACCGAGTCGTGCCTCGATCAGCACCTCGAAGAGCGGGGCGACAAGGTGGCGATCCTCTGGGAGGGCGACGACCCCTCCGAGACGCGACGGCTCACCTACAAAGAGCTCCACGCGGAGGTCTGCAAGTGCGCCAACGCGCTGACGCAGCTGGGCCTCAAGAACGGCGAGCGCGCCATCATCTACATGGGGATGGTCCCCGAAGCCGCGATCGCGATGCTGGCCTGCGCCCGGATCGGGGCGATTCACTCGGTCGTCTTCGGCGGCTTCTCGGCGGAAGCGCTCCGGGATCGCATCCGGGATTGCGGCGCGGAGATCGTGATCACCCAGGACGTCGGGCTCCGAGGCGGCCGGAAGATCCCGCTCAAGCAGGTCACCGACGAGGCTTGCGAAGGCGAAAAGCACGTGAAGAAGGTGCTGGTCTACAAGCGGGCCCCCCATGACGAAGAGATCTCGTGGAACGAGGAACGCGACGTGTGGTGGCACGACGCGGTGGGCAAGGCGAGCGCGGACCACATGCCCGAGGCCTTCGACGCCGAGCACCCGCTCTTCATCCTCTACACCAGCGGCTCCACCGGCCGGCCCAAGGGCGTCGTCCACACCTGTGGCGGCTACATCACCTATACCAGCTACACCCACGCGACGGTCTTCGATCTCCGCCCCGACGATGTCTACGCCTGCGTCGCCGACGTCGGCTGGATCACCGGCCACAGCTACATCGTGTACGGCCCCCTCGCCAACGGGGCGACCACCCTGATGTTCGAGTCGATCCCCACCTACCCCGACGCAGGGCGCTACTGGGACATGGTCCAGCGGCACCGCATCACCGTCTTCTACACGGCGCCCACGGCCCTCCGCGCACTCGCGGCGCAGGGCGACGAGCTCGTCCGAAAGTACGATCGCTCGAGCCTGCGCGTGCTCGGCACCGTTGGCGAGCCCATCAATCCCGAGGCGTGGGAGTGGTACCACCGCGTCGTCGGCGAGGGTCGCTGCAACATCGTCGACACCTGGTGGCAGACCGAGACCGGCGGGATCGCCATCTCGCCCATCGCTCCCGCCACGCCGACGAAACCGGGCTCCGCCACCTTCCCCATGCCCGGCATCAACCCGTCCCTGCGCACCGAGAACGGGCAGGTGATCCGCGGCCCCGGCCGGGGCCTGCTCTGCATCGATCACCCCTGGCCCGGCCAGGCGCGCACCGTGTGGGGCGACCACGAGCGCTTCGTCTCGGCCTACTTCAGCATGTTCGATGGGCTCTACTTCACCGGCGACGGCTGCCGTCGCGACGAGGACGGCTACTTCTGGATCACGGGTCGCGTGGACGACGTGCTCAACGTCTCCGGCCACCGCATGGGTACCGCGGAGTTCGAGTCGGTGCTGGTCTCGGTGGAGGAGATCGCCGAGGCCGCGGTCGTCGGCTTCCCCCACGACATCAAGGGCCAGGGCGTCTACGCCTACGTCGTTCCGCAGCCCGGTTGCGAGGTGAAGGTGGACGAGCTGAACCAGGCCTGCCGCACGCAGATCGGCGCGCACGCCAAGATCGATCACGTGCAGGTCGTCCCGGGTCTTCCCAAGACACGCTCCGGCAAGGTCATGCGTCGCATCCTCCGCAAGATCGCCGAGGGCCACGCCGACCAACTCGGCGACGTGAGCACCCTCGCCGATCCCTCCGTCGTGGAAGCGATCAAGGACGGGGCGCACAAGTAGCCGGCCGCACCGGCCCAGCGATGCGCGCGCTCAGAGCTGCTCGGGCGTCATCGACTCCCACGCCGCCTCGAAGGCTTCGTCGGCGTACTGCTCCCAGCCGTCGGCCCACCCCGTGGTGGTCGTGGTCGCGAAGGGGAGCGGGCCGGTGGAGCCGGTGACTTGGGGCGGCGTGGGCAGCGGATCACCCTCTCGATAGAAGCGGAAGGTGTCGAGCTCGGCGAGGCCGTAGTCGAGGGCGGCCTGGTCGATGCGACCGCGCGCGTGCATGTGCGTGAGGAGCCGTCGCATCCGGTTCCTCATGCTCTCGCTCAGCTCGTTCCGCTCGTACTGCCCGTAGTAGAGCTTGGGGTTCGGCAGCACCGACGCGAGGAAGGCGCTCTGTGCAGGGGTCAGGTCCTCGGGCTCGACGCCGAAGTAGCGATTCGACGCCTCGGTGATCCCGTAGAGCGACGTGCCGTACTCGATGATGTTGAGATAGAGCTCGAGGATCTGCGGCTTGTCGAGCGCCTTCTCCAGCCACCAGGTCAAGAGCACCTCCTGAACCTTGCGCGCCAGGTACTTCTCGCGATGCAAGAAGAGGTTCTTCGCGAGCTGCATGCTGATGGTGCTCGCGCCCTGAACGAAGCGCCCCTCGGAGAGATTCTTGGCGAGCGCCTTGCGGATCGCCCACGGCGCGAAGCCGCTGTGGGAAAAGAAGCTCGCGTCCTCGTGCGCCAGCACCGCGTGGACGAGGTAGGGGCTGATTCGATAGATCGACGACCAGTTTCCGCTCCCGGGCCCGGTGGTCATCTCGAACCAGCTCCCATCCGGCTCGTGCACCCGATGAAGGAAGGGACCGGCGACGCGCGCGAGATCCGCCATCGGAGGAACGGTCTCGAAGATGCAGCCGTCGGAGACGTCGATGTCGAGGGTCAGGTCGTCGAGGGCCTCGGAGTCGACGTGCGCCCGCACCCGGCCGCCGATGAGGCCGCTCAGGCTGAAGGTGGAGAGCTCGCCGAGCAGGTCCTCTGGGATCGCGCCCACGGCATCCGAGCAGTTGGTGGGTGGCAGGGTCGCGGTCGCGTCGACGAGGTAGCGCTCCTCGGTCCGCTCGAGCGCGCCCTGGATGATCACCTCCGCTTCGCCCATGCGAATCGTCGCGCGTTCGATCTCGAGGCGACGGCTCGGGGGAAGGAAGGCGCCCTCGCCTTCGATGACCACCGACAGCCCGCCCACCGGATCGGGCGCGATCCGTGACGAGAAGAGCGCCGCGTCCTCCACCGCGACCCGACCGCGAAGCCCGATGCGATCCGCACCCTCGCCGTCGACCTGGAGCGCACCGCTGAGCAGGCTCCGCTCGGGCTGATAGAAGGGGATGTCCGGGACGAGTGGGGCGACCAGGGCGAGGGGCACGTCCTCGAACTCGAGCGAGCCCTGCGCCCGCAGGTCCACGGGGGCGACGGTGAGATCCCACGCGAGGGTGCCGCGTTCACCCGGTACGCCCGAGCCGCGCGCACGCACGCGGTGCGCATCGAGCTTGTCGAGGCTGGCCTCGAGATCGGCCATCACCAACTCCTCACCGCCGCCCGCAGTCCGGGTGCGCACGTCGATGTCCGACACCTCGATGTGAGCGCCGTCTTCGAGACGCGCGAGCCAGCCGGGGCCGTCGCTGGGCTCCTCAGGTGTTTCCTCGCTCGGGCCGCGGAGCGTGGCGAGGGCAGCGCCCAATCGCCTCAGCGTCGGCCGTGGGGCATTTTCCTCAGTATTTTCATCGTCGGGCGCCTCTCGGAAGGCCCAGGAGACGTTGCCGGAGCCGATGGTCAGGGCCGAGATCCGCAAGCCCTCTTCGCCGCGCGACGCGCTGAGCGCCACCACGTCCGCGCTCAGCGTGTCGTAGGGCTCGGCGCCGACGGTGATGGCGGCGAGGTCGCCCTCGATCTCGTGGCCCTCCACGCGCGCGCGTCCGCCGCGCAGGGTCAGAAGACGTCCTTCGCGATCGTCGATTGTGACGTTCACCCCGACCGCGCCGAGGGTGAAGCCGCCGCCGTCTTCGTCCGCAGCGTGCTCGCCGGGTGCATCATCGGCGGCGCGCGCGGCGCCCCGAGCGCGCGCGGCGCGAAGCGCGGCGAGGCTCTCCTCGAGTCCCGGGTCCGTGAGGTCGACCTCCACCTGCGCGCCGCGTGCCTGCACCTCTTCGAGCGCAGCCGCGCCCTCGAAGAGAGCCGCGAGCAGCCCGATGCGAACGCCGACCTCTTCGATCCGGATCTGGACGCCGCCGGCTTCACCCGAGATCGCCACGTCCTCGAGCACCGCCCCGCGCAGCCGCATGTCGACGTCCCCGACCTGGCCGCGCATCCCGAGACGCGACGCGATCGCCGCCTCCGCGCGCGACTCGACGACGTTCGGGATCCACCAGAACCACGCCGCCGCACCGAGCACGAGCGGCACGCCGACCGCCACCGCGGCCGCGATACGTTTCTTCAGGGGATCCACGAGCGCCGAAAGTATGCCGCGAACCTCGTGCGACGCCCACGCGCCGCACGACAGGGTGATCCTGCTCACGGGGAGACGCCCCAAATCCGAAGGATTCCAGCGCCACTGCGACTCCGTGGCGACAGATGTGCTCTAGTCTCGGGCGATGGATGCGCTGCGACAGTCGCTTCGCACCGTCTGTGTGACGGGGACGAACGGCAAGACGAGCACGACGCGGATGATCGCGTCGATCGTCGAGGCCGCGGGCGAGGTTCCCGCCCACGTGACGACGCTGGGCGCGTCGGTGGGGGGCGAGACCGTCGACTACGACGGATCGATGAGCGCGTTTCGCGCCTTCGCTGAACGCGCCGTGAACGAAGGCGCGGGCATCCTCGCGGTGGAGACCACCTCGCGCGCCCTCGCCGGCGGCTTCGCCACCCGATGGCCTCCCGATGTCGCCGTCTTCACGAATCTCTCCCGAGATCATCTCGACCGGCATGGGTCGCCCGAGGCCTATCTCGCGGCCAAGGCCCGCCTCTTCTTCGCGCTGCCGAAGGGAGGCGTCGCGGTCCTCAACGCCGCCGACCCGGCGTGCGCGCTCGTCGCCGAGACGCTGCCGCCACACGTCGCGATGCGCGGCTTCGCGGTGGGCGACGCCACGGCGGAAATCCCGACCTGGCTCTGTGCCAGGGAGCTTCACGCCACCCGTGAAGGGACCCGCGCGATGCTCGAAGGCCTCCTGGCGAGCGCGCTGGGCTCCGAACTGACGCTGTCGATCCCGGGTCCCTTCCAGATCGACAACGCGATCGCTGCCGCCATCGCTGCCGATGCGCTGGGGCTCCCTCCCGACGCCATCCGCAGAGGGCTGTCTCGCTTCGCAGGCGTACCCGGTCGCTTCGAGCCCATCACTCGCCGCCCCCTGGTGCTCGTCGATTACGCACACACCCCGGACGCCCTCGAGCGCACGCTCTCGGCGGCCCGCCCTCTCGCCGAGTCCGCCGGCGGCCAGCTGTTCTGCGTCTTCGGGTGCGGCGGGGACCGCGACCAGGGGAAACGGGAGGTGATGGGCGCGGTGGCGGACCGTCTCGCGGACCAGGTCCTGCTCACCACCGACAATCCGCGCAGTGAGGACCCCGTCGCCATCGCTCTGATGGTGAGACGTGGCGCGCGTGGGCAGAGCACGTGGAAAGAGGAGCCGGACCGGCAAACGGCCATCGAGGCCGCGATGACGGCCGCAACGGAGGACGACGTGGTGGTGATCGCAGGTCGCGGGCACGAAGCGGTCCAGCACCTGGGCAGCGGGCCCGTTCCCTTCTCCGATGCCGCCGTGGCGAGGCGCACCGCCGAACGATTGGGATTGATGTCGTAGGTGGCGGCGATAGAATGGCGGGCCCTCATCGTAGGGCGGCCCCACGGGCCGGGAGGATTCGCAATGAAGATCGATCGTGAGATGTTCCTGTCTGCACTACTGGCGGGTGGCCTCATCGGCGCAGCGGCGTGCGGCGGCAGCGCGGAGCCCGCGGCGGAAGAGGACACCACCACCACTTCCACCGGCGACGAGACCGTCAACACCGCCGAGCCCGTCGAATCCAACGATGACATGGGTGACATGGGTGACGACGGCAGCGACGACATGGGAGGCGACGACGAAGACCTGGGCCCTACGCCCGAGTGAGTCAGTCGGGGCGCGCGCTCTGCGTGCGCCCCGAAGCTCGGGCCGCGAACGACGCCCGGGTGCCGTTCTTCGTTCGGGGCGACGTCGAGGACCTGATCACCGTCGATGACGCCGAAGCGCGCGGCCTCATGGTCGTCGAGCTCGGTAACGATTGGGTCCCGGACATCCTCGCGGATGGGCTCGGTGGTCCCAACGGACGCACGCGAAGACCCAACCACTACCAGGCGACCTATCGCGCGCTCGCCAACGAGGCCTGGCCGGACGACCACCACGGTCGTCGCGCCCAGCGCGATGGCTACCTCGAGCTCTACGGGATCGTGCCCACCCTCGCGGTACTGGCGCGACGATTCGAGCACGTCCGAAGGGCGGACTGCTACGACGAGGCCGGGCTCGACAGGATCCGTTCGTGGGACGGCCTCGATCTGGAAGAGGACGAGGAGCCCGATCCCGCCGCGATCAACGCCGCCGACCGGGCCGCAATCCGCGCCATTCAAGAGCGCCTGGTCTGCGACGGTCATTACCGGTGGCGACCCAACGGGGCGCTCGATCCCCGAATGCGCGCAGCCCTCGCGGAGTTCGAACGACGCCACCGCATCTACGCACGGGGGAGCCTCACCGGGCCAACGCTCACGGCCCTGAAGGCGGCGCCCCTCGAGCTCGAGCGTCGCGCTCTCGTCCGCGCCCTGACCGAGCGCGCGATGCTCGATCTCGGCGTGATCGAAGACGGAAGCGGCGCGGATCGGAACGAGGGTCCGGCGACCTATCGCGACCGCGACGGGCACCACCAGACGGTGCGCAATCTGGAGGTGGAGATCGCGACGCAGATCGAACGCGCCTTCGGCCTTTCCACCACCGCGGGAGCACGCCGCTTCCTCGAGCAGGTCGGCGACCCGACCGGGAGCTGCACGGTGGCGATCCGCGGCGTCGCGCTCCCCGAGTACCAGAGGGCGACGGAGCTCGACATCTCGGTGGTGATCGACCGCGGTGACGTCTGGTACGACTTCCCCTACGAGGAGGACGGCACCCCGCGCGAGCAGCCCATCGAGCATCGGCCGACGCTCACCCTCTTCGTGGAGCTCGGAGGCCGGCGGGTTCCGATGGCGCGTTACGGCACGACCATCGGCGGCTGGCGCCTCTTGCGTCAGAACGGCCGAAGCATCTGGCGCTACAAAGAGTCGCCGGTCGGCCGTCGCGCGTGGGCACAGATCGTCAGCGCACCGGTGTGGCTCCCCCCCGACGACGTTCCCCCCTCGGCGCTCGTGATGCAGACCCGGCGCACCCTCGAGGGCGAGCTCATCAGCGAGATCAACCAGGACCTGGTGGGCCCCGGATATGCGTCGGCCTACGGGCTGGTCGCCGCCTACCATCGGCGCTTCACCCGCCGAGCCGATGGCTCCTTCGAGCTGGGGAGCGACGAGGGCATTCGCACCCACGGCAGCGGCGACTACACGAGCATCTGGCGCCGTGCCTCCCTCGGCTGCCACCGGCTCCACAACCACCGAGCGCTACGCCTGTTCTCCTTCATCCTGAAGCACCGTCGCCACCGCCGGCTCGGGCATCGCCCGATGTCGATCCGCATCCCGGTCCAAGTCGAGGGCTTCTCGGGCGAAGTCGACATCGATCGGACGGGGTACGTCTTCGAGCTGGAGACGCCCATCGTGGTGGACGTGCTCCGCGGGCGGATCCGCGGGCACCAGCACCGCGCCTCGACCCGCGACATCCCCGCGGCGCAAACCGCCATCTCGCATTGAGCGCGACCCGCTTGCCGGCGCGCGCCGGCGGGTGTTACCAGCACGCCGTGCACACACGCATCCTGGTGGCTCTTGTGTCTGCCCTCTCGCTCTCGGCTTGCGGCGGCGCGACTCCGACGCAAGCCACTTCCACGCCCTCCGATGGCCACGCCTCGACCGAGCTGCCCTCGACTCAGCCGCCCCCGACCGCGGAGAGCGAGCCGCGACGCACCGTGCTCGACCTCTCCGTCGACGGTCTCTCCGGGCTCACCATCGACGACGAAGGAATGCTCTGGGCGGTGCCCGAACGGAGCCCGTTCCTGGTGGCGCTTCGCGACGGACGCGTCGAAGCGGTGATCCCGCTGGAGGGCTTTCCCGAAGAAGCCGACGCCGAATCCATCGCTCACCTGGGTGGCCGGCGCTTCGCGATTGGCACCGAGTCCATGGACGACGACCGACCTTCGGATCACGTGTACCTGGTCGAAGTCTCCGGGGCGCTGCCGGGCGCGACCGCCCGCGTCACCTCCCGGATCGAGCTCCCCTATGCGGTCCTTTCCGTGTCCCCGGCGGAGAACAAGGGGATCGAGGGGCTCTGCGCAGTCGGCGAAACGGTGATCGCGGCGGTGGAACCGAAGCTCACGCGCGACGATGGCATCTGCACCACCGCCCTCGCCCGCGGCGACCTCACCTCGGGGCAATGGTCGGGCTACGACGTCGAGCTCAGCACCGCCACGGGCAAGATCAGCGCCCTCGCCTGCCGAGCCCAGGGCACGAACATCGAAGTGTTCGCGATCGAGCGCCACTACGAGGTGATGCGCATCCTTCGCTTCGTCGTCCCAGAAGCACCCGGCGCCGCCCCCATCGTTCCCGAGCTGGTGGTGGATCTCGGCGGTGCCCTCGAAGGCGATCCGAACCTCGAAGGTCTCGCCATCGACGCCGGCGACTTCGTGATGATCAACGACAACCACTACGGCGAGCGGACCGGCCCGAGCGAGGAGTTTCGACTTCGCCTCCCCGCACGGGCCGACTGAAGCCGCGACACGACCAATTGCGGCATCATGGGGCGTTGTGTCGGCGAGAGCGGCCTTGTTGGCGATCGGTTGTTTCTTGTCAGGCTGCGGGCTCTTGCTGGACGACCCCGCGGAGGGGAACCCGGATTCGGGACGGATGGACGCGACGACCGGTGTCGACGCCGACGCCAATGGACCGGGCCCCTTCGTACCGCTCTATTCGTGGGTCGCGGGACGCGATCCGTGCCCCGAAGGCTTTTCGCCCGCCGACTTCGCGGTCGCCTGCGAGGGGTCCATGCGCACGTGCGACTCGCTGGCCACTTCCATCCTGATCCCGCCGACGGTGAGCCCCTGGCGGGAGCTGCGCGGCCGGGTCCGGGGCCTTCAGGGCCAGAGCTCCGACGCGTTTTCGCCGGCAGGCACCACGCTCGACGAGGTCTACGTCGATGGGGTCTCGATCACCACCGAGCCACCTCGACAGCACCTGTGGACCTTCGCCGCTGGCTTGATGAAATCCTCGACCCCCGGCTGCGACAACTGCTGTCCCTGTGACAACGGCAACCCACCCCCGCCTCTCGTCGGCGACGCCTGGACCTGCGAGACCGGCAACGACGCGGTGGAGGACGTCTTCGACAACAGCACGCCCACCTACACGACCGACGTTCTGTGGGACGCCGACGGCGACGCTCACGGCGCCGGTTGCGCCCCGGCGACCGAGTGGTTCGTTGCGCGCCTGCCGGAGCCCACCACGGCTCGGGTGGAGGTGCGCCTCATGCGGGACAGCTGCGACGACCGGGTCGTGATCACCGAGCTCGAGCTCGAGATCCGCTGATTCGAAGGGCGCCGACGGAATAGAAAAGCCCCGTCTCTTTCGAGACGGGGCTTCGAAAATTAACCCGGCGGCGTCCTACTCTCCCACGCAGCTGCCCGCGCAGTACCATCGGCTCTGGAGGGCTTGACTTCCGAGTTCGAGATGGGATCGGGTATGGCCCCTCCGACATTACCACCGGAGATCCTTGGAAGCATTGTCCTCGCGTCGACAAGTCGACTTCGGTCGCCAATCCAGCTTCACGCGGCTTCGCCGCGCTGCGCCTTTTGTCGACCACCCTGAGCCGTTTGTTGGTTCAGAGTCGAGCGGAAATCCCCTTTGAAGGGGGCTCCTGCTACCAACCCTGATCTCGAAAGTTTTCGAATACGCACCTTAGAAATAGGTCAAGCCTCACGGCCGATTAGTACTGGTCAGCTCCACGTGTTGCCACGCTTCCACACCCAGCCTATCAACTCCTAGTCTCGAAGTGGCCTTTAGGGGGCTTGCGCCCCGGGACACATCATCTCGAGGCCGGCTTCCCGCTTAGATGCTTTCAGCGGTTATCCGTTCCGTATATAGCTACCCGGCTATGCTTCTGGCGAAACAACCGGAACACTAGGGATACGTCCAATCAGGTCCTCTCGTACTATGATCAGCTCCTCTCAAGTGTCCTGCGCCCATGGCAGATAGGGACCGAACTGTCTCACGACGTTCTAAACCCAGCTCGCGTACCGCTTTAATTGGCGAACAGCCAAACCCTTGGGACCTGCTCCAGCCCCAGGATGCGATGAGCCGACATCGAGGTGCCAAACCGCGCCGCCGATATGAACTCTCAGGCGCGATCAGCCTGTTATCCCCGGAGTACCTTTTATCCGTTGAGCGATGGCCCTTCCATGTGGAACCACCGGATCACTAAGACCTTGTTTCCAACCTGTTCGACCTGTCGGTCTCACAGTTAAGCTCCCTTATGCCTTTGCACTCTACGGCTGGTTTCCAATCAGCCTGAGGGAACCTTCGCGCGCCTCCGTTACGTTTTGGGAGGCGACCGCCCCAGTCAAACTGCCCACCAGGCAGTGTCCCCGACCCGGATCACGGGCCTGGGTTAGAAGCCCAGAACAGCCAGGGTGGTATTTCAAGGGTGACTCCACCGAGACCAGAATCCCGGTTTCAACGTCTCCCACCTATCCTACGCAGACTGTCCCGAGCTTCACTGCCAAGTTGCAGTAAAGGTTCACGGGGTCTTTCCGTCTTGCCACGGGTAGAGGGTATCTTCACCCCCAATACAATTTCGCTGAGTCACTGGCCGAGACAGTGCGGATGTCGTTACGCCATTCGTGCAGGTCGGAACTTACCCGACAAGGAATTTCGCTACCTTAGGACCGTTATAGTTACGGCCGCCGTTTACTGGGGCTTCGGTTCGAAGCTTCGTCCGAAGACTAACTCCTCCCCTTAACCTTCCAGCACCGGGCAGGCGTCAGACCCTATACGTCATCTTGCGATTTCGCAGAGTCCTATGTTTTTAGTAAACAGTCGCAACCGCCGTTTCTCTGCAACCCCCTTCAGCTCCGAGCGCGAAGCTCTTCACTTACGTGAGGGCACACCTTCTCCCGAAGTTACGGTGTCAATTTGCCGAGTTCCTTAGCCAGTGTTCTCTCACGCGCCTTGGGATACTCACCCCGCCCACCTGAGTCGGTTTGCGGTACGGTCACCAGAGTGACTCACTGCGCGGCTTTTCTCGGGAGCATGGAATCATCGAGTTTCGGAACCGAAGTTCCACCTCATCACGTCTCGGAATTGACTCTGCGTTTGTGGCTATTGCCTCCTACAAAGTCTTCCTACTTGCTTGAACCGGCTAAACCAAACAGCCGGCTCGACATATCCTTCTCCGTCCCCGCTCAGTTCAACGTCATCCCCGGTGGTGCAGGAATATTAACCTGCTTTCCATCACCTACGCTTTTCAGCCTCGGCTTAGGGACCGACTAACCCATGGGAGGATTATCCTTCCCCAGGAAACCTTGGGCTTACGGCGACAGGATTTCTCATCCTGTTTATC
>CAVSGI010000021.1:0-690000 GCA_963727445.1 uncultured delta proteobacterium | reverse complement strand
ATGTCCGTGAAGTGGCGGCCCACCGCCTCCCAGAGGTGGCTGGTCTCGTCTTCCATGAGCGGCGGCAGGAGCTCGGCGAGGAGCTGCTCGCGGAACGCCTCGCGATGGATGGCGATGAAGAGGAAACGCACGTAGGAGATCAGCATCCCGAGCTTCTCGGGCGCGCGGCGATACTCGGGGTGCATCACCAGGCCGCCGATCTCCGTAGGCCCGTCGAAGCTGTACCCGATCGACAGCACCTTGTGCTTGAAGTGCCGGTCGAAGGTCGGGCTGTACTTCTCCTCGGTCAGCACGTCGAAGTAGATGTAGGGCGCGTCGCGCCGTCCGAGCTGGCCGATGATCATCGACGTGCCCACCGCGCGCTCGTCGTGGAGGTCCTCGAGCACGAAGACGTATTGCCGATAGCGCGGCTCTGCGACGGCGCCGCTGAAGGCATCGTCGGAGGCCCTCGTCACCTCTTCGATCTCGTCCCGCCTGTTCGGCAGATTGACCGAGTCCAGGAACTGGGCGAGCTCGATGAGCTTGTCCTCGTCGCCCCGAACCACCGCGCGGATCTGGTATCTCGAGTAGTTGCTCAGAAGCTCTTCTCGCTGTCGATCAGGATCGTGACCGGGCCGTCGACCACGCCGTGCACCGCCATCATCGCACGGAAGCGCCCCTTCTGGACGTTCAGACCGCGTGCGGCGAGCTTGGTGCAGACCGCTTCGTAGAGCTCGTTCGCGATCTCGGGATCGGCCGCCGCCGTGAAGGAGGGGCGGCGCCCCTTTCGGACGTCGCCGAAGAGGGTGAACTGGGAGACCACGAGGACGCCGCCGCCCACATCTTCCACCGACAGGCTCATCTTGCCTTCGTCGTCCGGGAAGATGCGCAGGCCAGCCAACTTGTTGGCGACGTATTCGACCTCGGGCTCGCCATCGCCTCGCCCCGCACCGAGATAGACGAGGAGCCCGCGCTCGATGGCGCCGGTGACCTGGCCGTCGACCTCCACCCGAGCTTCGGAGACTCTCTGAGCGACCGCCCGCATCCGGCTTGCGGTACCACCTTTGACGACGCACGCCAAGACGGCTAAGCACCTGCCGATGGGGTACGTGACCGTCGGCCTGACGGGGGGGATCGCCTCCGGCAAGAGCACTGTCGCTCGGTTCTTCGCCGAGCTCGGCGTGCCCATCGTCGATGCCGATCAGGTCGCGCGCGAGGTCGTGGAGAAGGGCACCGAGGGGCTGCGCGAGGTGGTCGCCGCCTTCGGCGAGGAGGTGCTCGACGGAGAGGGAGCGCTCGACCGCAAGGCGCTCGGAGAGCGCGTGTTCGCCGACGAGGCCGCGCGCAAGCGGCTCGAAGCCATCCTGCACCCGCGCATCGCGGCCCGGAGCGCCGACGAGATGATGGCGCTCGGCGAAGGCGCCCCTTACGTCATCTACGAGGCTCCCCTCATCGTCGAAAACGGGCTGCATCGGGCCATGGCGGCGTTGATCGTGGTGTCCCTGTCCGAGGAGACACAGCTCGCTCGCCTGATGGCGAGGGACGGAATCGACGAGGCCGCCGCCCGTGCGCGGATCGACGCCCAGCTTCCCCTGCGTGACAAAGTCGCCGTGGCGGATTACGTCATCGACAACGGCGGCGACGTCGAGGCGACGCGGGCCAGAGCGCGCGAGGTTCACGAGGCGCTTCTCTCGCGCTTCGCAGAGGGGAAGAGGGACGATGGCTAGAGGCAGGTCACGAGATGTCCTCTGAGCGCGTGATCCTGGTCACGGGATTTCCGACGACGTTCCTGGCGACACGCGTCGTGCAGAAGCTCCTGCGCGACGACCCGACCGCCCAGCTCCGCTGCGTGGTTCAGGAGAAGTCGATGGACCGCGCGCGCGAGCTCCTCGACGCGCATCGCAAGTCAGAGCGGAAGCGGGTCACCCTCCTCGAAGGCGACATCGCCTCGATGGACCTCGGGCTCTCCGGCGCCGAGTTCCTCCGCCTCGCGGGCGAGGTCGAAGTGATTCATCACTGCGCGGCGGTGACCTACCTCGGTGTGGACCGGGAGACCGCGGAAGAGGTGAACGTGGGCGGCGCTCGCGAGATCCTCGAGCTCTCCGAGAGCGCCGACCGTCTCGAGCGTCTGGTGCACTGGTCCACGGCGCTCGTGAGCGGAGGACGCCGCGGCTACGTGCTCGAGGAAGAGCTCTCGGCGCCCTCGGGTTTCCGCAACCCCATCGAGGAGACGCGCTTCCGCGCCGAGCGGCTGATTCGCAACGCCTCGAAGCAATTTCCCACCACCATCCTCCGCCCCTCGATCATCGTGGGCGACTCGGTGACCGGCGAGATCGATCGCCTGGAGGGGCCTTATCTGCTGGTGCTTCTGATGCTGGGTGCGCCTTCGGACTTGCGCATGCCCATGCCCGGACGTGGCGAGATTCCGCTCAATCTGGTCCCGGTCGACTACGTGGTCGACGCGGGCTTCAAGATCGTGGGGGACCGGCGTTCGATCGGACGAACCTTCCACATCGTCGACCCGGACCCGCTGTCGGCGCGGAAGGTCTTCGAGCTCATCGCCCGCGCGGCCGGTCGACCGATCCCTCGAGGCTTCCTCCCGACGAACCTCGCCACCGCCATCATGAAGGCGCCCGGCGTCGACCGGTTCGCGCACGTGCCCCGCGCCTTCCTCGAACAGCTCGCGACCGAGGTCGTCTACGACGACCGCAACGCGCGGGAGCTTCTCGCAGGCGCCGGACTCGGCTGTCCCCGCTTCGAGAGCTACGTCGACACGCTCGTCGATCACGTGCGCCATCAGCAGGCGATGCGGCGCGAGCGCCGACGCGAGCGCGCCGTCGCCGAGTCCTGAGGGGTGCCCCCTCGGGGAGGGGGGAGGGGTGGGTGGGTCGATATCAAACAGCCGCGAGCGAAGCGAGCCGGCGCCGAGCCTCGGCGAGACGCCGCGGGGTGCTCCCGAGGGGTGTCCCCTCGGGGAGGGGGGGAGGGGTGGGCGGGTCGATATCAAACAGCCGCGAGCTTGCTCGCGTCGAGGAGCCAGACGATCTCGTCCGCGAGCTCTGCCCAACCGATGACGTGGGGCAGACCGATGGCGTCGCGAAGGAGCTGGGAGAGCGGCTGCGGAGGCGTGACCTCGACGAGCCCGGCCTTTTCGCACGGAACCCAGAGGCTCTCGTCGTCGCTCTTCGCCACCTGAACGCACATCTGCCATTCGCCGAGATCGCGCTGGTCGCTGACCGCGACGAGCCTGGCATCTCGAGGGGCGTTCGCCACGCGGGCCACGCGCGGCTGAGGCAGGGCGTAGCGAACGCCTGCCTGCACGAACGCGAAGACCCTCACGCCCATGGTCGAGTCAGCGAACCACGGTCGCGAGCCGCAAGAGCGCCGCGTCGAGTCGGACGCCCTCGGCCTCGGCAGAACGAAGATTGACGACGAGTCGGGGGCTCCCCGAGCCGACGACGATCGCCACCGTGAGCCCGCTGCGAACGTCCGCTTCGCTGCCGCTGATGCTGAGCAGTGACGCGCGATGCGTCACCTCCGTGATCTCGTCCACCGACGGGTTGAAACCCGGACACATGTACACGACGGAGGCATGCGCCCTTCGTCCGGCCGCCAACAGCGCGTCCGGCCCTTCGTACGCGTGAGTCACGGCGCGTGCGTGCATGCCTCCGACCGACACCGCGCGACCGAGCTGATTGAGCGCTCGCACCAGGGGCTCGCACGAGCGGGCCGAGCCTCCGTGCACCGCCAGGATGGTGACCTGGTCCTCTGCGCGGTCCGGCAGGCTTCGGTCGTAGTTGAGCACGCGCAAAATCAATGCCGCCTCGGCATTGGCCTGCGCGCGGACCGGGCTGGGGGCGAGTGAAAGCACCCAGAACGAGACGAAAACCGCAGCGATTGTGGCTAGACGACGCATGGAAGCGTTGTGGAGGCGTGTCTTGGACGATCCCGCCCCGATCCTCTTCAATCGAACGGGGAGTCGTCAATCCCCCGTGCGCTGGGCCAGCCGGGCGACGGTGTCCGCCAGCCCGGCCTCGAGGTGAATCTTGGGGACCACGGCGTCGGCTCCCACCGCCCGGCCGATCTCGACCAGCTCCTCCTCGGGGGCGCCGGAGACCAGCACCAGGCCG
Source organism: uncultured delta proteobacterium (assembly GCA_963727445.1). Lineage (GTDB taxonomy): Bacteria > Myxococcota_A > Polyangia > Polyangiales > B10-G4 > B10-G4. The sequence continues at coordinate 685,891 of CAVSGI010000021.1, read as the reverse complement.
AGCTTGGAGAAGCGGGGGTTGTTCCGAAAGAGGGAGACGAGCTTGTCGCCGCGAAGCGCCGGCATCTCCACGTCGATCACCACGACGGAGACCTTCTCCCGCACGATGGTACGGGTCGCACCGATGGGCGTGCTGAGACTGTGCACTCGATGACCTGCTTCGGTGAGAAGAGAGGTCATGAGCTCTCGCGCAACTTCGTTGTCGTCGATCACCAGAACCGCGGCATTCGTGACCGACACAGTCAGGCTCCCCGAGATTGACATGATGACCGAATGGTCAGCCCCCCGCCATGGACGATGGCACCAGGCCAAGAAGCTGTCAATTTGATCGTCATGCGCGGGCGAGAATCCGCGCGATCGCATCCGGCTCCAGCAGAGCCGCGGCCCCGAAGGCCGTATCCAGGGGGCCCGCGCCCTCGACCGGTGACTGAATGATCCCGTGGGTGACGTGCGCGGGAAAGCCGATGAGCCCGCGTGCCGACTGGCAGACGACCAGCCTGGAGGGCGGCTCGCCCTCTGTGGCGACCTGGCCCAGAGGATGGTGCATCACGGCGATGATGCGGCCGGCGTCCTGAACGACGCCCGCCAGCGCTGCCGCGCCCGAAGGCACCGGCGCGGGCACGCGGTAGCTCACCACCGACGCGACCTTCGCGGCGTCGACGGCGAAGCAGTCTCCACCGAGCTCGAAGATCAGGAGATCGTGCAGGTCGGCGAGCACGCCCGCGGCCTGCGCCTCCGCTTCGTCGCTTCGAAACTCCGACAGCTCGTCTTGGTCTTCGTCGGCCATGTCCCGAAAATCGCGCTGAGGGGGAACGCTCCCTTATAATGCCAAAAGCGCCGAGACCTCGCCATTTCGGCACCAGCATCGCCTCGCCGGCGTTTCCCGACGAGGGACAAAGGTCATGTCTGAACGACTCCTCTCAATTCGCGGCAAGATCGTCCTCCTCATGTCGGGGGTTCTCTTGCTCCTGGCCGGGCTCAGCGCCTGGTTGATTCCGGGGCAGTACGCCGAGTCGGGCATGCACTCGCTGGAGGAGCGCGCAGAAGCGGAGGCCTTGCTCCTCGCTCAGACGGTCGCGCCGGCGCTCGACTTCGCGCAGATCGACACCGCCGGCGACATGTTGGAGGCGGCGATCGCCGACGAGCTCGTCGCGTGGGCGGCGATCTACGACGCAGAGGGGCGCAAGATCGCCGCGGTGGGCAACCACCGGAGCCCGGGACGCATCCCACCGCGAGCTGGCCTGGTCGAGACCCCGTCGGGTTGGACGAGGAGCGCAGCGGCGGAGGTGAACGGAAGCTCCGGACGCCTCGGCTACGTCGCGGTGGCGCTGCGTACGTCCACCGTGGTCGAGGAGGTGGAGCGTACCCGCAAGAGCGTGTTGACGCAGGCGGCCCTGGTCGCGGCGCTGGGCGTGATCTTCGCCTTCTGGCTCTCAGGCACCATCGTCGACCCCCTCCGCCGAGTGACTTCCGGCGCCCGCCGCATCGCCGAGGGCGACGTCGCCTTCGACTTGGCGACCTCGACCTCTCGTGACGAGGTCGGCGCGCTTTCGCAGGCGTTTTCCACCATGCGGAAGCGACTCAGAGACCTCGTCTCCAAGATACGATCGACCTCCCAGGCGCTCTCCACGGCAGCCACCGGGATGTTCTCGGAGGTGCGCGAGCAGGAGGCCCTCGCGACCCAGCAGACGGCGGCGCTCGAGGAGATCCAGCGCACCCTCGAAACCCTCTCCACGGCGGCCGAGCAGGTGGAACGTGACGCTCAGACCGTGCGGACCATGGCGGACCGCAACCTGTCGACCAGCCAGCAGATCGCCGAGCGCACGCGCATGCTGAGCACTCACTCGGACCGCATCGGCGAGATCCTCTCGCTCATTCAGGACATCGCGGATCGCTCGGACCTGCTCGCGCTCAACGCGGCGCTCGAAGGCACCAAGGCCGGCGAAGTGGGTCGTGGCTTCTCGCTGGTCGCCGCCGAGATGCGACGCTTGAGCGAGCACGTGAAGGACTCGGTACGGGACATTCGCAAGCTCGTGGCGGACATGCGGGAGGCGTCTCACGCGTCGGTGCTCGCGACCGAGGAAGGGATCCGCGTCTCCGAGGAGACCGCCACCGCCGCGGTCAAGATCAGCGACGCGATCGTGCGGCAGCGTGAGGGCACCGCACAGGTGAAGGCCAGCGCGGACGAGATCGTCCACGTGGTCAACGAATCGCTCGAAGGACGCGCGGAGACCACCAGCTCCGCGGAGGCGCTCCTCACACTGTCGCAGGAGCTGCGGGACGCCGTGAGCCTGTTCCGCATCGACACTGCCTCGCAGGAGTCGTCCGATGAGTCGAGGTCGTGACGATCTAGTCGATGGCTTTTGGCGTCGCGCCCCCGATCGGGTCGCGGAGCTGACTGACGCCTGGCTGAAGATCGAGGCCGGCGATCGCAACGAGCTCGCCCCGCTGAGGCGCACCCTCCACACGTTCAAGGGAGAAGCGCACATGCTGGGGCTGGCCGAGCCCGGCTCTCTGCTCGAGAAGTGCGAGCGCGCGGTGGATCTCGTGCTGGCGCGCGAGGCGGATCCCGAGATCGCCGGCGACGCCCTGCTCGGCGGCTTCGAGGCGCTCGGGCTGCTCTCGTCGACCGTCGACTCGAACGAGCGCTTCGATTTGAGCGACGTGATGGACGCGCTCGAGGCGGCCATCGCCGCCCTCACCAAGCAGGGCAGCGCCGACAGCACGGCGAACCGTGACCGTGCCGCCATCACCGAGACGAAGACCCAGGATCGACCGCGCACAACGAAGTCACGTCCCAAGCCCAAAGAGGAGTCGACCGAGGCACAAGAGAAGGCGAGTCGGTCGCGGGCGCTCGACGCCGGCGGCGTCCTTCCGCTCTTCCACGAGCTCCGGCGTCTCCACGCCGAGCAGGCGCTGCTCCTTCCGGAGCTGTCCGAGCTGCAGCGCCGCGTGCGAGCGCTCTTGGCCGAGATCCGGCCTGACGAGAGCCCGGAGATGTTGCGCGAGCGCATCGTGAAGACCCTCGGCTACGGCACGGAGATCGAGCGCCGGATGAGCGCGCTCCGCGAGACCTGGTCCGCGAACGAGTTCACCACCGCCCTCACCCTCGACCAGCTCGAGGACGTGTTGCAGCGGGCGTCACTGGTCTCGACCGACGCGCTCGCCACGCAGGTGCACCGGGTGGCCAAATCGACGGCGCAGACCGTGTCCAAGTCGGTCAACGTGGTGGTCGAAGGAGACGCGATGCTCGACGCGGCCGTCGAAAAGCGGCTCTCTCCGAGCCTGATCCACCTCGTCCGCAACGCCGTCGACCACGGCATCGAAGACGCCGAGACGCGAAGGGAGCGCGGCAAGCCCGTGAAGGGAACGATCAAGGTCACGCTGACGCAGACCGAGTCGAGCGTGCGCGCCGACGTCGAAGACGATGGCGGCGGGATCGACTTCGACGGGCTGCGTCGAAAATTGAGCGCCTCCGGTGAGCACGAAGGAGAGATGAGCGACGCCGAGGTGCTCGATCTCATCTTCAGTCACGGCGTGACGGTGCGCGACGAGGCCGACGAGATCAGTGGCCGCGGTGTCGGGCTCGACGTGGTGAGCCGTGAGATCCGCGCCATCGGCGGCAACATCACGGTCGAGTCCACTCAGGGCCTGGGCACGCGCTTTTCGCTGAGCGTTCCCGTCACGCTGCGCGCGGATGTGGCGGTCCCGGTGGTCTCGGTTCGGCAGACCTACGCCGTCCCGGCCCGAGCCGTTCTGGGCATTCGCCACGTCGAAGAGGTGCTGGGCTCCCCCGACGGGCCGCAGCTGCGGCTGGACGATGAGCTCGTGCCGCTCTTCAGTCTGTCCGCCATCACCCACCGGCGGGGTCAGCCGGAGGCCATGGACATCGCGGTGATCCTCTCGCATCGCACCGGGCCCTTCGCGCTGACCGTGGAAGAAGCGCAGAATCCGCGACCAGTGACCTTCACCCACCTGTCGGATCTGCCCTTTCGTTCACCGCTGGTGCGCGGCGTCTCCGTCCTCGCCGACGGCGGGACCATGCAGCTTCTGGACGTGGACGAGCTACGCCGCGTCGCCGACGTGACCCGCTCTTCCTCGGAGGGGCGGGCGCAGAATCCGACGTGAGCCTCACGCCCTCGTGGTCGAAGACGCGCCGGTGGCGCGCGAGCTCCTCTCGGGGCTCCTGCGCTCCTTCGGCCTCCGGGTCACCGAAGCCGTGGACGGCCGGGATGGGCTCGCGCGGGCCCTCAGCGATCCGCCCGACCTGGTGCTCACCGACCTCGAGATGCCCTACCTCGACGGGCTACAGCTCATCACGCGCTTGCGTTCCGAAACGGCGACTGCCGGCGTCCCGGTGATCGTGCTCACCACGCGCTCGGACGCAGAAACCGAAGCGCGTGCGCGCGCGCTCGGGGTCTCCGCTTTCCTCTCCAAGAAGAACTTCGTCGAAGATCGCCTCCGTGAGGTGGTCGACGAGTGCCTCGCGCGGCGATGACGATCCGCGTCCTCATCGTCGACGACTCCGACGTGGCGGCGGAGGTCTTGCGGCGCATCGTGGACGACGCTCCGGACCTGTCGGTGGTGGGCGTCGCTTCGTCGGTGGACGCCGTTCTCGACGGGGGGCTGCATCGCGCGGCCGACGTGGTGGTGCTCGACCTCTTCATGCCGGGCCGAACGGGCCTCGGCGCCATCCGGCCGGTGGCCAACGAGCGGCCCGTCGTGGTGGTCAGCGACGTCGACGAGGACTCGCCGCTGGCGCGGGAGGCGGTCGCACAGGGCGCGGCTGCCTTCGTCGCCAAGAAGCTCCTCGCCGACGCCGCGGGGACGGTCCGCCTCCGCAGCGTCATCCGCGCGCTCAGCCGGCGGGGCGCCCCGAAGAGCGCGGCGGCCGTGGTGCTGGTGGTGGGCTCCACCGGTGCGATGGATCCGCTGGGCAAGCTCCTCGGCGCGCTCCGCGGCCGAGGGGCGGCCATCGTGGTGGTCCAGCACATGCCGAAAGGGCGCGAGGAGAGCTTCGTGGCCTGGGTACGGAGCCTCGGAATGAGCGTGACGATCGCCAATCACGGCGCGACGCTCCGGCCGAACGAAGTGGTGGTCGCTCCCGCCGATCGGCATCTGGTGCTGAGCCGCCACGGGCGGCTGGCGCTGACCCAGGACCCGCCATACGAAGGGCATCGCCCCTCGGGAACCGTGCTCTTGCGCTCCGCGACACATCTGGGAAAACGTGCGATCGCCGTGATCCTCTCGGGAATGGGGCGCGACGGCGCCGACGCCGTGGGCGCGCTGGTGGCCGCGCGGGCGACGTGCTTCGCGCTCGACCCGGCGGAAGCCGCGGTGGGTTCCATGCCCGAGGCGGCGCTGGCTGAGTCGACGCGAGTGCGCAAGCACGGCGAGGATGCGCTCGGGCCAGCGGTGGCCAAGGTCGTAGCGCGCGTGAACAATGACTGACGACCTGGGCCCTTCCCTCACGCGACTGCTCCGCCCCGTCCTCGGCCACGCGCCCTCGACCTGGCCGCCGGCGGTCCGTCGCACCGCAGAGCGCATCGCGGCGCGCGAGGGCATGACCGCGACGGCGCTCCTCGCGCGGCTGATGGTTCAGCCCGACCGTGCGCTCCTCGACGAGCTCATCGCGATCGCGACCGTGCCTCACACCGCCTTCTACAGGCACCCGGAACAGTTCGACTACCTGCGCCGCCGCTTTCTGCCGCGCTTCCGCGAGACCGGGCGCCACTTGAATGCCTGGAGCGCGGGCTGCGCGAGCGGCGAGGAGGCGTATACACTGGCGATGGTCGCCGAGGACGCCGGCGTCTCGGCGCGCATTCTCGCCACCGACATCAGCCGCGCCCGCATCGAGGACGCGCGCGCGGGGAACTACTCGCCGCGCTCGGCGCGGAAGATCCCCGGATCTCTCGATCGGGCCTGGCGCGCTCCCGCGTCGCTCAAGCGCTCGATCCGCTTCGAGGTCTCGTCGCTCACCGGCCCCGATCCCTCGCGCGGCCAGGGGCCCTTCGACCTCATCTTCTGTCGCAACGTGCTCATCTACTTCGACGTCGAGGAGGGTCTGTCCATCGTGCAGACGCTCTTGTCACGGCTCAAGCCCGAGGGCGCGCTGGTGGTCGCTCCCACCGAAGCGGTCGTGCGGGCCTCGTGGCGGAGGCCCCACGACGACGCGCCGGTGGGATGGTTCGTGCCCGATCACGGCACGCGAAGGCCGCCGCGCCCTGCCCAGCGCATCTCCGCGCCGAGGGTGCCAAGACCCGCGGCGGCCCCTGCGCCCGTCGCATCGGCGGCGCGTTCCAAACGCCCGAGCGCGCCCGAGACCTCGGGCCTCGAGGAGGCCGCGCGACGCCTCTCGGCGGGCGACATCGAGACTGCCGAGCGCATGCTCAGCGCGTTCCTCGACCAGAACGCCGAGCACGCCGAGGGATGGTTTCTCCTGGGCGAAGCCCTCTTCGCCCGTGGCGAGATGACCCAGGCCCGCGCTGCATTTCAACGCGCCAGTCGCTGCACCCGCTTCGGTGACGTAGACCCACAGACGTTGAAAGACGCAGCGCTGCGCCGCGCTGCCGCCTGCGGTTGAACGTTCAGAAGCTCAGGCGGACGCCGAGGCGGACGTAGAGCGGATTCTGGCGGGACAGGGCCTGACCGAAGGTCGGGTTGACGTTGATGGGCTCGCCGTCGGCGTTGCGGACGTTGGCGAGGTTGGTGCCAGCGGGCTGTGGGTCGACGACGTCGGTCGTGTACTCCTGATTGACCGACGTGACCTGCTGGAAATTGAAGATGTTGAAGATCGTGGCGTTGAAGTTGAGGATGACGCCATCGTTGGTGAGGGGAACGTCGTACCCGACGTAGAGGTCGAAGCGGTGGGTCCAGGGGGTCTCACCACCGGAGCCGCGGGGCAGGATGAAGACCTCGCGCCTGCCGTAGAAGGGATGGCGCGCGAGGTAGTTGATCGGCGTGCCGCTCAACCCGTTGTAGCGGAAGCCCACGACGAGGCCGCGGAGCGATTGGCTGAGCCCCCCGAGCTCGTAAGAGCCCGCGAGCTTGATGTTGTGGGTGTGGTTGTTGGGAAGCAGGCCGTAGCGGTTCACCGTCAGGCTGACCAGGTCGTACTGCGACGAGATGTTCGGATCGAGCTGGCCGTTGTCGGGCGAGTAGAGGCCCGGGTAGTTCCCCTTCAGCTCGCTGAGCGTGTACGACGCGAGGAACTGGACGTGATCCGCGAGGCGCCGGCGCGTCATGAGCGTCAGGCCCTCGTAGAGCCGGCTCGGCTTCTTGAAGAGGGTGGCGGTCGGATCGTAGTTGCCCGCAGAGTCGCTGCAGACGTCGGCGAGCGGGTCGCGGAACTCCGCGGGGACGTTGCAGTCGTTCACGCCGGGGTTGGCGATGAAGTAGTTGTTGCCGTCGTCGGGCGAGATGTCCTCGATGGCGCGCTGGAGCTGGCGCGCGACGCCGGTGACACCCACCACCCAGCCCGGCATGACCTGATACTCGGCGCCGAGCACCCACTCGTCGTGGTACTGGCCCTGGAGGTTCTGGGCGACGGGTGAGTTCTGGCCGCCGAGCACGCCGTAGGGATCGTAGGTGCAGTCGGGAGGCGAGCCGCCGGGGACGGGATCGCCCGTCTCCGGGTCGAAGCAGATGAAGTTGCCCGAGTCGTCCGCGTAGCGGATCGCCGTGCCTTCCGCAGAGAAGGAGCGCTGGTTGATGTCGAGGGGGACCGACTCGTAGAACCACCCGTAGGAGGCGTAGATGCGGCTGCGGCCCACGCCGGTCGGATTGAAGCTGGCGCCGAGGCGTGGCGAGAGCTCGTCCGGGATGGTGATGGCGGCCTTGCCCTTCGCGTCCTGCATCTGCTCGAGGTCCCAGCGCAGGCCGCCACCGACGGTGAGGTAGTCGTTCACCTCCCAGGAATCCTGGAGGTAGGCGCTGGTGGTGAGGGTGGCGACGTTCGCGCTGAACGGGGCCACGCCCCCCGTGTCGAGGAGGATCGGATCGCCGGTGGTGGGGTTCTGCCGGGCGAAGTAGTAACGCTCGTTGGCGTAGGGATCGTCGGCGGCCGACGGTCCGTAGACCTGCTGGAAGTAGCCGCCGGAGTAGCCGCGCGTCGAGTCGTAGGTCTTGTACTCCATCTCGGCGCCGTAGCGGATGGTGTGACCCGCCACCAGGTTGGTCAGGCGCAGGCCGCCCGTATAACGGTTCAGCGAATCGTTGTAGTAGAAGCCGGTGCCGCCCACGCGGTAGTCGTTGACCGGACAGTCGATGAAGGGCGTGGCGTCGTTTTCGGGACAGCCGCTCTGAAAATCGCTCAGCGGACGGTCGTAGAGGAAGTTCGACACTGGCCGCGGCACGCGATTGTCGAGGATGTCGCGTGCGGTGTGGAAGCCGGCGAAGGCCTCGACGCGCATGTGCTGGTCGAGGAGCTGGCCGCGGTAGTTCAGGATCAGGTTGTGGGAGCCGCCGAGGCGGTGACCCAGGGTGTAGTCGTTGGTCCCGTTGATCCCGTTGTTGGACAGGGAGTCGTCGGTGCCGCGGACGACGCCGTCGCGGCTCCAGGGGTTGCCGAAGTATGAAAGGGCGAGGGTGTGATCCTGCGCCAGCGCCAGGGTCAGCTTGCCGGCGAACTGCCAGAAAATGGAGTTGCGGCTCTGGTGATCGCGACCCACCTCGCGCACCGCCGGATTGCCGTTCTGGTCGAGGTCCGGGTTCCCATCGCCGTTGGCGTCGTACTGCGTCTGATAGATGCGGTTGACGTCGGTGAGGGTGACGTTCGGGTTGAAGCCCGCGAAGAACCACAGGCGATCCTTGATGATCGGGCCGCCGATGGCGAAGCCCGCGTCCATCTGGAGGGTCTGGTAATCCTGGCGCCCGACCGCTTCGCCCGCTCGGTAGATGGGCGTGGGGTTGGCCCGCAGGAAGCCGGGCGCGATGTTGACGAACACGTCGCCGTGGAACTCGTTGCCGCCGCTGCGCAGCACCAGGTTGAAGATGCCGCCGGTCGAACGGCCGAACTCGGGCATGTAGCCGGCGCTCTTGATTCTCGAGCTCCTCGAAGAAGTCGACGTTGATGTCGGCCGCGGCTCGACCGAAGCCGATGCCGGTCGTGTTGAGGCCCTCGATGATGTAGGTGTTCTCGACGCCGGTGGAGCCGAAGACCGAGGTGCCCACGTCGTCTGTGGAGGCGCCGGGGGTGTCGAGCAGGATCTCGCTGTAACGACGACCCTCGGGGACGTTCCGGTAGAATTCCCGGTTGATGTTGGTGCCCGTCTCGAAAGAGCCACGGTTGATCGCGGGCGCCACAGGCGCGGTGACGACGATCTCCTCCGCCTCGAGCGCGGTGGGAACCATCTCCACGCTCACGTTGCGCGAGCGTCCGAGCTCGACCGTCACGCCCTCGACCGTGCGCGGGCGAAAGCCGTCGAGCTCGAGGGTCAACGTGTAGGTACCCGGTGGCAGGAGCGGGATGACGAAGCGGCCGTCGCTCTCCGTGAACCCGAACTGATCGCCGATCGCGGAGGGGCTGCGCGCAATGATGACGACCGTGCCCAGGCCTTCACCCCCGGCAGCGTCGATGACCCGTCCCCGGATCTCCCCCGTGGTGGACTGCGCCTCTGCGACCGAAGCCGCGGTGACGATCCCCACCGTTATCAGCGCGACTGCGCAGTATCTACGGAGCACCAGCCTCCCCAACCGACGCCGTTTCTACTACTACCGTTCCAATGTTCTCTGCACCTGCAGCACGTGCCAGGTCCAGAACTGAAATCACGTCACCATACACCGAGTCCGGGTGCGCACGAAAGAACAGATTGCGCTCATCTCTGACGGCGAACGCGGCGACGAGACTGTCGTAGAGATGGTCGCGCGCGATGGGCTCACCACCGAGAACGAGGGAGCCGTCGTGCCCCAACTCGAGGATGAGCTGCTCGGGCATCTCCGCGCCCGCCTGCTGCACCACGGCCGGCAACGTGACGTCGAGCTTCGGCTCGATGGATGGGGCCACCACCATGAAGGTGATGAGCAGGACCAAAACCACGTCGATCAGCGGCGTTACGTTGATCGACGGCGCAGGCCGCTCGTTCTTGGCCTGAGGGGCGATACCCACGGCTAGCCGTCCTCAGGGGGTAATGTGGCAGAGAGACCTACATCTCGGACGCCTGCTGACTTGAGGGTCTCGAAGACCACCATCACGTCGCGGTAGCGCAGCTCGGCATCCGCGCGGAGCACCACCTCCGGCTCGTCGGCGCCGCTGAGCTGAGCCCGGACGGCAGGCACCAGCTCCTCACGCGCGATCGGATCCGCGCCCAGCCACAGTGTCCCATCCGCGCGGAGCGTCACCTGTACGACGTCCCCGGCCACCGGATCGATGTTGTGCGCCCACGGCAGGCGCACTTCTTTGCCGCGCGCGAGGTAGGGCGCGACCACCATGAAGACGATCAAGAGCACCAGGACGACGTCGACCAGGGGCGTGACGTTGATGTCGCCGAAGATCGTGCGCTTTGCTGGCGCTGGGCTCCGGCGCTTCTTCTTCACTGCCCCGCCTCCACCATCTCCTCGTCCTCGTCCTCGTCCTCGTCTTCGTCCTCGTCCTCGTCGTCCGCTTCGCGGGAGCCGTGACGCGCGCCCGGCGGCTCGGAGCTCGGCATGACGACCACCTCTGGATAGGAGGTGCGGCCCGCCGGACGGTCCCAGGCCTCGCGTCGGAGCGAGTCGACCACCGACGCAGCGAGGTCCGCGATGGCACCCTCGATGGTCTCGACGCGGAGGTTGAAGGCGTTGAAGAAGACCACCGCGGGTACGGCGACGACGATGCCGAGAGCGGTGGCGACCAGCGCCTCGGCGATACCGCCCGAGACGGTCTCCATGCCGCCAGCGCCGGTGCGAGCGATCTCGGAGAACGAGTTGATGATGCCGACGACCGTCCCGAAGAGGCCGACGAAGGGCGCTGTGGATCCGATGGTGGCGAGAGCGCCCAGGCCTCGGCGCAGGCGCGGGCCTTCGGCGGCGAGCGCGCGATCGAAGATGCCGTCGAGGGACTCGGCGGCGACCTCCGCGCTCGGCGCCGCCTTCAGGAACTTACGATGATGCGTGAAGCCCGCCTCCATCACACGCCCGTATGCGCCTGCTTCGTTGCCGTCCAAAGCGGCCGCGGCGGCGAGATCGCCCCGCTCTGCGCAACCGTAGACGCGTTCGGCATAGCTGACGCCCCGGCCGTGTGTGAAGACCAGAAACCACAGGCGGTCGACGGCCACGCTCAGTGAAACGACGCTCATCGCGGCGAGAATGCCGACGACCAGGCGCGCGACGACGCCCATGCTGTTCCAGATCTCGATCAGTTCGAATTGCATCAACGCTGCCGATGGAAACGGAAAGGCTGTCTCAGATACATCTCGACGCGACGCCCCTCGACCATTGGAGGAGAGAAGCGCCACCCACGAACCGCGCGGAGGACCTCGTCGTCGAGGAGGGGGATGGTGCTACCGATCACGCGAACGTCTCGCACGCGCCCGTCGCGACCTATGAGGATCAGCACGCTGACGACGCCTTCGACGCCTGCCTGCTGCGCCTGCCGCGTATAACGGGGGTGGTCGCCGGACACGCGCCGCGGGCGTTCCATGCCCGCGTGATAGTACACAGGCGCACTGACCCCGGGCCCGACACCGCTGCCCGTTCCGGTCCCGGTGCCGGTTCCCCTGCCGCCGCCGGAGCCGCCGCCCGCGCCCGCGCCGGTCCCACTTCCCTCGCCGGCGCCCATGCCCTCGACCTCGGTGGCGCCGTCGGCCGCTTCCTCTTCCTCTTCCTCTTCCGCTTCCTCGGCCCCTGTGGGGACGACCAGCTCGAGCTCATCCGTCGAATCGTCTTCCTGCTGCGGCTCCAGCTCCTCGGGCGCCCGGAGATCCGGCATCGGGCGCGTCACGTGACGGTGGTGCGTCCGCTCTTGCGGGGGCGGCAGCTGTACGACCTCGGGAAGGGCGACCGCCTCGCCGCCCCCTCCCCCGCCTCCGCCTTCGGAGACGACCACCGGTGTCGGCTCGGGCAATGCCTCGACGAAGGTCAGACGCACCGGATCGCGCTCCTCCGCCGGCTCGGCGATCGCGTTCCTCGCGACGATCACCGCGAGGGCGAGCAACACGGCGTGAAGAAGCAGCGAACCGAGCAGGGCACGCCCCGGCGCGGTGCCGACCCGGAATCGTCCCCGCCCTCCTGACGACGCACGTCCCTGCATCCGCTCAGACCTTACCAAGCACGAGCATTCGACGGAAACTACACGTTCGGGTGGGCTCGGCGGAGCAGGAAATAACAGCGTCCCGGGTGGGCCTCACCGGCGAGGACCGGGAGAGGAAGGGCACGGCGTGACCCACCCGGGACGAAGGCTGGACTCGGCTACTCCCCTCCCGCTTCGGGGGTCACGACGCTCACCCCTCCCGGCATCGGGGGCGGCTCCGGATGCACCATCGCCACGTCGCCGTCGAGTGTGGGTGGGTCCACCGCCGGTACTGGCGGCGGGGTCGGAGGTGGGGTCGGAACGGCGGGCCGAATGGGACGGATGCGTCCACGCACAGTCGGCGGATGCGCGGGCGGGATCGGTGGCGGAGTCGGGGTCACCGCCGGCGGCTCCCCAGCCATGGCGTGCTCACCCAGCGGGGGGAGCGGACAAGGAGGAACCACGGTGGGATCGGGCTTGTTCGGCAGGGGCGTCATCACGACCCCTCCCCCGTTCTGGGCGACCTGCGGCGAAGAGGGCGCCCCGATGGGTGTGAGTGACGCCGGCTTGTCGGTGGCGTCCGGCACGCCGAAGACCGGCGGCGGCGCGCCGGTCCCCTGGGAGAGGATCTCCCCGACGTCGGAGCAACCGGTGACGCCGAGGGCGAGGGCGGAGGCGACGGCCGCCGGCTGAACGATGGAGCGGAGCGCGTGCTTCAGCCACGCCTGCGTCTCCGGGCCGCGCGCCATCATCTCGGCGGCGCTCGGGTAGCGCCGCGAGGCGGGGGCCTCTTCGCCCGCCACCAGCGCGCGCGGCGGCGCTTGCTTCACGTCGGGGATCGTCCAGCGAACCGGCTTCTTCTTACCTGCAGCCATCAGCTCAACACCGTGAGACGCACGCGCTCGGATTTCGGTTTGCGCGGGACGACGTTGGGCGCGCCCTGCGCGTCCGCTCCGCTTCGGGCCCGCTCCGCCTTCTCCTCTGTGGCGCGCACTCCCGGCTCCGCGCGCCCGGCGCTGCGCGGCCACTCCGGGCGCTTCGCGCCCTGTGTGTCCGCTCCGCTTCGGGCCCGCTCCGCCTTCTCCTCTGGGGCGCGCACTCCCGGCTCCGCGCGCCCGGCGCTGCGCGGCCACTCCGGGCGCTTCGCGCCCTGCGCGGCCGCTCCGCTTCGGGCCCGCTCCGCCTTCTCCTCTGTGGCGCGCACTCCCGGCTCCGCGCGCCCGGCGCTGCGCGGCCACTCCGGGCGCTTCGCGCCCTGCGCGGCCGCTCCGCTTCGGGCCCGCTCCGCCTTCTCCTCTGTGGCGGCGCCTGTCATGCGGCCGTAGAACCAGGCGATGAAGAGCGCGTTCTGTTCCTCCCAGAGGGTGGAGGCGATGCGGTCGGCGAGGAGAGCGGTCTGGCGCTCGTGCCAGCACTGGGTGCCGCCGGCGACATCGGTGCGACCGGTCTCCGCGTAGTTCGCGCAGGCACAGAAGGAGGCGCAGCGCCAGCGCTCGCCGCAGTCCGCGCACTCGGGATTGATCGGCCCGCGCGCGCACGCTTCGCCGCTCACGGAGGGCCCGGTGTCGACGTGGCCCATCACGAAGGTGAGGTCCTCGTCCTCCGCAACCGCGCGCTCGCAGGGATAGAGGTTGCCGCTCGGCGCCACGGCGACGCTGGTCGCGCCGAGGGAGCACTTGTCCCCCCCGCTCAGACCGCCCTTGAGCGCCGCGAGGATCTTGTTGTCGAAGACCGTGATGGAGACGACCCGTCCACTTCGGTAGCAGGCAGTCATCGCCTCTGCGGCGTCGGCCAGCCCCTGTCCGTAGAGCGCGGAGATCGTCGTCGGTGAAATGCGCCTCGTAGCAGGGGTTGAGCCCCACGCGCGGCACGCCCCTCTCGAGGAGCCACCGCACCGACTCACCGAGCCAGCGAACGTTCTTGGGGGTGACCACCGAGATTGTCTCGAAGGGAGTCCCCCGTCGCACCAGGATCTCGAGCCCCCGCTCGACGTCCTCGAAGCTCGAATCCACCGCCCATCTTCGGCCGACCGGCGTCGTGCGCCTCGCGGATCCCGTCGATGGAGAGGCCCACGTAGACGCCGAGCTCTTCGAGCTTCTGCGCGCGCGCGTCGGTGAGGAGCGTGCCGTTGGTGGTGACGCTCATCTTGAGCGACTTGCCGGCGCGAGCGGCGCGGCGACGCGCCTCCTCGGCGTTCGCCACCAGGGCATCCCAGCACAAGAGAGGCTCGCCCCCGAAGAAGGAGATCTGCACCTCTTCGGCGTCGTCGGAGAAGGCGAGGTCGAGCGACTTCTCGGCCACCTCGGGGCTCATCCGCTTGTTGAACTTCGCGCCGGCGTAGCAATACCCACAGCCCAGATTGCAGTCGTGCGTGAGTACCAGCGTGACGTCCATCTTCCCTCCCGGTGATTCCCAGTGACATCGAATAGACGCTCCGTGACCGGAAAAGTTTTGGTTTCCCGCTTTTCGGCAGGGCGGGGAAGATCCGTCGAATCTTGGGCGTAGAAGCAGCTTCGACGCCGCCGCGGTGGTGTGCCTCGACCCCGGACCACGGACCCCAGGCTGGCTGAAGAGCCGCCACCCGCACCGCTGGATCCCGAGCCTGAAGGCGGAAGGCGCGCGGCACGAACCTTGAGTACGGCTGTTGACGTGCTCCTCGACCCGGGTCTTCGCTCCTCCTTCGGCCTCTTGTCCATTCTGCTCCTGTCGACCGCCGGCTGCGCCGCCGGAAGCCTCGGGGAAGACCCGGGGGCGCCGTACGCCTCCGATCCCGGTGGCGGGGACGCGATCAACGATTGCGATCGCGACGAGGACTGCGGCGCCTACGTCTGCCGCGAAGTCGACGGGGCGCGGCGCTGCGTCGAGCCCGGTTGGGACGGCACGCGCGGCGATGGCACGAGCTGCGGGGAGTGCCCCGCCCCCGGTGAGTGCCGCATGGGCGTCTGCGTGCAGCCCGATCCCGATGGAGCCGTCTGCGAGTTCGACGACGAGTGCCTCGAAAACCTCTGCATCGCGGGGCATTGCTCACCCGATCCCCGGGGGACCGCGTGCACCACCACCGTGGATTGTCCGGTGGGGCTCGCCTGCGTATCCGGCATGTGCGGCGCCACGCCGTCGGGATGTGTCGCGGATGTCGACTGCAGCGGTGACTTCCTCTGCGAGGCCGGCGCTTGCATCCCCACCGCCGCGTGCATGATCACCAACCCGGACCTGACCGGCACCTGGTCGATGGGTTCGGTCCTCCGCTTCCGCGAAGCGCTGCCGGATTGGCTCAGCTCGTTTCTGGATGCGGTCTCGGGACCTTTTCGGTTCATCGCCGGAGAGAGCACCAGCCTCGACACGGGGCTGCCGAGCTTCCTCGAGTCCGCGCTCGAATCAGCGATCCGCTCCTTCGCGGAGAGCTACCTCCCGCCCTGGGCGCGGCAGCTCCTCGGCGCCATCGCAGATTCTGAACGACATCCTGTCGACCTGGCGCGTGGCGGAGACCATGACGCTGAACCCCGGCACCGAGGTCGACCACTATCGCGGGACGCATGTGTGGAACGAGGTCTCCTTCGACTACCGCGGGATGACCATGCGCGGCCGCCCCGAGGACATCATCGACTTCCGCTTCGAGCCCGACGAGTTCGCCGCGAACGCGGTCTGCGGCCGCTTCCTGATCCACCGCCACGATCTCGACGTGAGCATCGGCGCCATCATCGCCTGGATCGCGAACACCATCGTCTACGAGGCAACGGACGGGCGCTATCGCACGCTCGAGTCCGCGCTCACCGCCGCGTCGAGTGGATTCTGCAGCGGCGCCGCGGGCGCTGCCGAGAGCGCGCTGGACTACCCGGGGGTGCGCATCGCGGTGGAGACCGCTTGCGATTCGGAGCTCACCCGGCTCACCGGCCTCTTGGTGGCGGCGATCGACGACGCGCGTCTCGACCTCTCCGTCATCACGCTCAAGGGCAGTGGCCCGATCGTCAGCGGGCGTGAGATCGGGCCGGGCGTCTGGGAGGGCACGCTGGTGGGGAGCGAGTTCAGCGGAGACTTCTCGGCTTCACGCTGACGGCGGGGGCCGGCAGGGACCGCCGCCGTGATCACTTCCAGGGTGGCGCGACGAGGCGGCGACGGCCGTCGGCGCTCCGCAGCACCGACCCCACTTCGTCCTCCGGAAAGACCCGATCCCACCTCTGACAGGTGACCTCCTTGTGCGCCTGATCGAGCGCCTCGCAGTAGTTCGTGAAGAGACAGCGCCGGACCTCGTCGCCGCGCCCCAGGCGGATCTTCTCGAACCAGTCGGGGTCGGCCAGGCTCTGCCGCGCCGCGGCGACGAAGTCGGCGTCCTCGGCCTCGAAGATCTCCTCGACCTGCCACGGGCTGCAGATCCCGCCGGCCGCGACCACCGGCGTCTCGCGCCCCCTGGCGCGAACGGCACGCCTCACCGCCCCCGCGAGCGAAACGTTGCGTCCGAAGGGCCCCCGTTCGTCGATGCGCACGGTGGGCATGCACTCGTGCCCGCTCGGGCCGGTGTAGGGATAGATCGCCTGGCCGACCTTCGGCTCCTTCGCGTCCTCGAACTTGCCGCCCTTCGAGACGCTCAAGAAGTCCATGCCCGCTTCGGCGAAGCGCTCGGCGAAGTAGACGGCGTCGTCGATCCGGTTGCCCCCTTCGATCACCTCGTCGCCGAGAAAGCGCGCGCCGACGGGGTAGTCCGCCCCCACCGCGGCACGCACGGCTTCGTAGACCTCGAGGGGCAGCCGTGCGCGGCTCTCGCGCGGCCCGCCGTATCCGTCGGCGCGATCGTTTCGCGCCGACAGGAAGGAAGCCATGGTGTAGGCGTGGGCGTAATGGAGCTCGACGCCGTCGAAGCCAGCGCGCTTGGCGCGCAGGGCGGCGGCCGCGAAGACGGGCGGGAGCGTCCGCGGAAGATCGCGCACGTGCGGCAGGTGCACGTCGGTCACGCGCTCCCGGTAGCCGCGCCTCAGGCTCTCCAGATCTCTCGGGCTCAGGAGCTGCTCGTGATCCTCGTCGGTCATGTCCAGCAGACGGGCGCGCAGCTCCGCCTCCGGCGCCTCGGCCAGCTCCGGCGAAGAGAGATGCTGCGCGATCCGCTGCCGGAGCGCGAAATCGATCGCGAGGTAGCGACCGAAGAACTTGTCCTTGGCCGGGCGACGGCGAACCGCCAGGAAGTCGATCAGCTGAATGAAGAGCCGCGTCGCTCCGTCACTCGCTTCTCTCACCACGCGCACCAGCTCGGACAGACCGTCGATGAAACGATCGTGGCCGATGCGGAGTAGCGGCCCGCTGGGGACGTCACGCACGCCGGTCGCCTCGACCACGAGCACCGCGGGCCTGCCCTGAGCGAAGCGTCCATACCATTCGAGGACTGACGGGGTGACGAAGCCCTCCTCGGTGGCGCGCCACGGCACCATCGCCGGCACCCAGGTGCGATCTGGCAGTGGTGAGCGAGCCGATGCGCCCCGGCTGGAACCAGGCGAGCTTCTTCGCTTCTTCTTCCGTGGGCCAGCGCGGCACCGGAAGCACGCGGGCGAGGCGCTTGTCGGTCATGGGCGGAGGTCAATATCGCAGTGCCACGCCGTGGCACAAGCCGAGGCGCAGATGTCGCTCCTCACACGGGGCAACCGTCTTCATTCGACCCGCCGGCGCTGGCCCGGTCGTTGCTCTCTGAGGATTCGGATGCGCGCGTCCTTCGAAGCCGCGCCCATCCGGGAACGAATGCTTGTGCTGACTTAGGGAGGAACGATGAAAGACCCAAAGCTCGTGGCGGCGGCCGTCCTGGTCGCCGGATGGCTTCTTGCGCCCAGCGCCCTCGCGATATGTCGCGTGGTGGAGCCCGGCACCGACTCCGGCCAGGACCCGGTGCTCTTCGATCCGACGACGATGGCGATGGTGGTCATCGCACCGGACATCGTCGTGGACTACGACTGCCCCCAGCCCCCACCCGAGATGGTGCTCCCGGCCGCGGAGCCACCCAGCGGGCTCCCGTCACCCTTCGATCCGGAGACGCTACCGGAGGAAGAGCCCGACCCGAGCCTCTGCTGGGATGGCTCGACGGGGACGCCCATCGTCGACACCCTCACCCACGTGGTCGTGCAGCCGGCGATCTACGCCGACGGCGGCACCGCCGGGCTGATCATGCCCGTGCCACGGCGCGCGGACGTCCACGCCGCGCCGGCCGGGGTCTTCGATGCCGTGGCCGCGCTTCAACACGGCTACGTCGACGAGACCATCCACTACGTCGAGGATCCGAGCCTCGGGTACCAGTGCTCGGACCCCCACTACTACGGGGACAACGCCGTCGACACCGCCCTGGGCGCGCCGCTGATGCTCATGGGTTGCGCGGACACCGACTACTATCGCCCGGGTCTCGACAGCTATGCGGTGGACACCGAGGAGAGCGGCGACGGGATCGTCATGAGCGAGACCATCGAGACCACCGAGGACTACGAGGTCACCATGCTCAACGCTTCGACCCTCGACGCTCTGCTCACCTGGCTCGACGAAAACGACCTCGCCCACGACGAGATAGACGACGCCGCATTCGCCAGCTACGTGGCCGAGGGCGCGTGGTTCATGGCCGTGAAGGTCACACCCACCGCGACCGGGGGCGAGCGCATGGCCCTCGCGCCGCTGGTGGTGACGTGGGTCGGAGGCGATCTTCCGATCATGAACGCGCTCCAATACGACCCGGCGGGCGGTCAGCTCGTCACCGACGCGTTCATCTTCGCCCCGGAGCAGATGGAGGTGGCCAGCGGCGACGGCACCCTCCTCTACTCGGACGCGGCGCAGATCGATCCTTTTGGTCCCCTCACGGGCTTCGGCCTCGATGCCGGCTGGCTCACGCGCATCGAGCTCGTGCGCCGCACCGAGGAGGTGAAAGAGGACAGCTACTTGCGCGTCGCGGAGGCGCCCGAGGTCTATCGACCGACCACGACGCGAGAGCTCACGGTTCGTATCGCCGCGGCGTGCTGCGGCGCGGGCACCATCCCCGACGCCACAGGGGTGCAGCGCACCTTCACCGAGCATCGCCTCTACGTGCAGGGAGAGGAGCCACCAGGGGAGGAGCTCTTCTACACGACGCCCCCACCGGATGACGCCTACTGTCCGAGCAGCGGCGACTACGGCGGTGGTTCTTACGGCTCCGGCTACTACTGCAGCGCTTCGGATCGCGTCAGCCGGCGGCGCGTCGCGAGCCTCGCGTCGTGGCTCCCGCTCCTGGGAGCCTTCGGCGCCATCCTCTTGCGCGCTCGCCGCCGCAAACGTCGTCGGTGAAGATGTCGTCCGGAGGGCTCGCGCGCGCCGCGCGGGCCCTGCCGGCGACGCGGGGGTCGAATGCCGACGGCTCAGAAATCGAACGTGGCCCGAACGTTGCTGACCGCGGGAGTCACGCTCGGACGCGACGTGGTGAGCGTGGCTCGCCACTCGAGGTACTGCCCATCGGGCACCTCGGGGGGCAGGACGCCGGGGGTGACCTCGACCCATGCGCCTGGGGACGAGGGGTCATCCATCGCGCGGACGGCGACCGTGATCGCCGTCCCGTCGGGCACGGTCGCCTCCACCACCAGCGAGGTCCAGTCGGCACCGGGCTGACCGGAGTTCAAGACGCTGCCGCCCTCACCGCTGTAGGCGTAGGGCGCGAAGAGCAGGACCTCGTCGGTGGCCGCGCCTGTTTCGTCCACGCCGCCGAAGAGGAGCACCCGGTCGTCTGCCGTGCGTGCGCATCCCATCTGCGCGCGCGGGCTCGGAAGCGTGGCTGCGGACACGATCGCCTCGCCCGACGCCGGGGTGAAGATCTGGATCCGGTTCGTCACCTGCCGAGTGAAGCCGCCAGCCATGTCGGAGACGTACTCGACACCACCGAAGATGGCGATCTGGCCAGTGGATAGCATGACGGAGCAGGAAGCCGCGACGGGCACCGGAAGGTTTCCGACCACCTCGACCGACTCCGTGGGGGCGAGGGTGATGCGCAGGATCTCGCTCGTGAGATCGGGGTCGGTGGAGCTGGTCGGTGGCACGCAGTTGGTGTTGAGGCTTCCGCCGAAGAGGTAGAACCGGGCCTCCACCGACACGCCCGATGCGAGGCAGCGATGGGAAGGCAGGGTCGAGGCGAGGGTGGTCGCGGTCCCGTCGGTGGGGTCCATGATCTGGACGAAGTCGCGGAGCGGCCCCGAGCCGAACCCACCGGCGACGATGAGCTTCGGGGTGCCTGAGCCATCGGAGATCACCCCGGCCGTGGTGTAGTAGGCGCCGGTGTCGAACAATCCCACCAGCTCTGGCGTCGCGCCGCCCATCGGATGGCGGTACACGCTGCGCTCGTCGGTGCCACTGCCTCCGCAGAAGCCCATGACGCTGTGCAGGGTGTCACCCACCTGGAGCAGCCCCAGCCCCTGGACGCTCACCGGGAGCTCGTCGGTCATGCTCATCATGCCGGCGACGGGATCGTAGACCACCACGTCTCGCGTGCAGTTCGACGCGGAAAACGCGTCTTGGGAGCCGCCGGCGACGTAGACGAGGTTTCCGTCAGCGGTCGCCGCTGGACTGGTGACCGCCGCGGGGAGACGCTCCGGGAGAGCGACGGCCGTCGCTTGCCGCTCGAGCGCGAGCTCGACCGTGACGCCCACCGTCCCCGTCATGCCGTCGAGCACCACCGAAGAATCGGCCTCGATCGACGTGTCCGGCGGCGACGTGTCGGTCGACCCATCGGGGTCGAGCGGTGGGACCGAAGCGTCCAAGTCGCCGTAGCCGATGCGTCCACAGCCGAGGAGCACGAACAACGCAGACCACGCCGCGCGACGGAGCATGGGTCCGATCCTACCTGCCCAGCCTCGCGAGACAATGGAGAGGACGGACATCGGTAGGCTCACGTGCGTTCGTGTGGGACAGCTTCCTCGATTACTCGAGCGCGATCTTCGCGTCGAGTCGACAGCTCCCGGGGCATGGTCGACCCGAGTCGATCTCGCATTCCTCGTACGCGTAGGTGCCAGACCAGATCCCGTCACCGACTACATCGAAGCGGATGGTCTCGGTGATGCTCCACTTGCCGTGATAGTCGTAGGACTCTTCGCGCGAGAGGTTCGCCGTCTCCTCGGGACCCCGAAAGATCGCGCCCTGTCCGAAGTCGAGGCTGAGCGTGCCCTGCTCACGGCGCAAGGTCGCGCGCGCCCCGTGTACCTCGCGAATCTCGACCCCGGGGACCGGCGGACCGCTGAAGAAGAAGCAGCCGTGGGTCGCGGTGGCGTCGCTCCAGCTCACGCTGACGGCGCGCTCCTCGAGGCCGGCGGCGGTCGGTGCCGGCGTCACCGCGGTCGGGGCGATCACGGCGCTTTGGGGAGCGGGCGCGGGCGCGCCGCCTCCGCCACCGCATCCATGGATCACGAGGCTCACGAGGAGGTGGCCTCTCATCGCTTCGAAGGGGCTCAACGTCCTGCGATGGTCATCGCGCTGACGCGGAAGGTCGGCGCCGCGACCGATGTGCGCAGATCGAGGTCGTCGGCGACGGCGTCGATGCGCTTGAGGAGCTGGTCGAGGTTCAGCGAGATGGTGACCTCGGAGACCGGAAAGGCGAGCTCGCCGTTCTCGATCCAGAAGCCGGCAGCGCCCCGGCTGAAATCGCCTGTCACCGCGTTGAAGCCGAATCCCATCATCTCCGTGACGTAGAGCCCCTTCTTCGTGCTCTTCAGCAGATCGTCGTGACTCACGTCGCCGGGGGAGAGGATGAAGTTCGAAGTCGAAGGCCCGACACCTCCGCTCGAGCCGCGACTGGCGCTCGCCGTGCTCTCTTGGTCGAGCTTGCGCGCCGAGTAGCTGTCGAGGAGGAAGGTGCGCAGCACGCCCTTTTCCACCACCAGGTTCTTTCGCGACAAGAGCCCCTCGCCGTCGTAGGGACGGGACCCGGGCGCCCGCGGGATCAGGGGGTCGTCGACGATCGTGACCAGATCGCTCGCGATCTGCTCGCCGGCCTTGTCGAGGAGGTAGCTGGTCTTGCGCCAGATGGCGCTCCCGTTCACGCAGCCGGCGAGAAGGCCGAGGATGGAGCGCGCCGCATCGGGATCGAAGACCACCGGCGCTTCCTGGGTGTCGACCTTCTGGGCGCCCAGCTTGCGCAGCGTGCGCCGCGCTGCTTCGAGGCCGACCGACTTCGCGGTGTCGAGCTCCTCGAGGTGACGCTTGGCGCTCCAGTGATAGCCGCGGCGGTTCTTGCCGTCTGCGTCCGCCGCCACCGGCACCACCGAGAGCGACGCGTAGGTGCCGCGGCTCCCGCCGCGGAAGCCGCCGCTGGTGACGAGGACGCCGCCACCCGCGGCCCGCGAGAAGGTCGACCCGTCGCTGTTGGTGATCCGCGCGTCGCTGTCGAGGGCCGCGGCCTCCCCTTCCTTGGCGCGCGCGATCGCCTCGCCGGCACCGAGGTTGCCCATGTCCTCGTCGAAGAGCTCGAGCTCCGCGTGTTGTTCTCGCGTCGACAACAGCGAGGGGTCCGGCGGGCCCGCGAAAGGATCCGGCTCGGAGAGCTGCGCGAGCTCGAGCGCATCCTCGACCAGCCGGTTCACGCCGGCATCGCTCAAGTCGCTGGTGTAGGACACCGCGACCTGCTGGCCGATCATCACCCTGAGGCCGAGCGCGCGCGAGCCAGCCTCCTCGACGAGCTCCGGCTCCCGCATGCGGATCTTCGCGGTGAGGTGAGAGCCTTCGCGCACCGACGCTTCAGCGACGGTCGCCCCACCCTTCTGGGCGGCCTCGACCACACGCTCACCGAGCGCGATGAGGGCCTCGTATCGTTCGTCGGCCGCCATCAGCCCCTCCCGATGTCGGTGCCACCGACGGTGACCGCGCTGATCTTCACGGTCGGACAGCCGACACCGACCGGCACGGACTGACCGTCCTTGCCGCAGGTCCAGATCCCGTCCGAGGTCTCCATGTCGTTGCCCAACATCTCCACCTTCCGCATCACGTCGGGTCCATTGCCGATCAGGTTCACTCCCTTGAGCGGCGCGGTGAGCTTTCCGTCCTCGATCAAGTAGCCCTCGGTGAGGGAGAAGACGAAGTCTCCGTTGGAGATGTCCACCTGGCCGCCGCCGAACTTGCGGGCGTAGACGCCGTACTTCACCGAGGCGAGGATCTCCTCCGGATCCGACTCGCCGGCGAGGAGCATGGTGTTGGTCATGCGGGGCATCGGGTGGCTCTTGAAGCTCTCGCGCCGGCCGTTGCCCGTGGGCCCGACGTGGAAGAACTTCGCCGAGTGCTGATCCTGCATGTAGCCGCGCAGGATCCCGTTCTCGATCAGCACCGCCTCTTCGGGGGTGTTGCCCTCGTCGTCGACGTTGATCGCCCCGCGCGAGTTCGCCAGCCGCGCGTCGTCGACCACTGTGCAGAGCTCGGAGGCGACAACCTCGCCGATCTTGTTCGTGTAGTTGCTGGTCCCTTTGCGATTGAAGTCGGCCTCGAGCCCGTGGCCGACCGCCTCGTGAAGGAGGATCCCGCTGTCGCCCGGCGCGAGCACCACCTCCAGCTCTCCAGCGGGCGCCTCGCGCGCGTCGAGCATCGCGACGGCCTGTCGCACTGCCTCCTTCGCATGCCACTCCGGCGACTTGTCGTCGAAGTACTCGAGACCGATGCGGCCGCCGCCCCCGGAGGATCCCGATTGACGCTTGCCACCATCCTCCGCGATGGCGCGGACGCCGAAGCGGATCAGCGGCTGGCGGTCGTGCACCATCTTGCCGTCGCTGGTGGCGATGAGGATCTCGCGAACGTTCTCGTAGAAGGACGCGTCGACGCGAACGATGCGGCTGTCCGCGGCGCGCGCCGTGGTGTCGGCGCGCTCGAGGAGCGCGCGCTTCTCGGCGCCGGCGACGTCGAGGGAGAGCGTCCCGATCGGATAGCGCGCCGCCGGCTCTCGACGGGTGAGCCCGATGGGCGCCGGCGCGCCGCCGCCGTCCGCGATCTGCGCAGCGGTCTTGGCCGCGTGCAGCATCGCCTCCTCGGTGAGCTCCTCCACGTAGGCGTAGCCGGTGGCGTCGCCCTTCATCACGCGGACACCGAGACCCATGGTCACCGCCCGGCCGGCGGCCTTGAGGATCCCCTCGTCGAAGGAGTAGCTCCCCCGACTTCGTATTCGAAGAAGAGGTCGGCATAGTCACCACCTCGTGACAGCGCGGCGGCGAGGAGCCGCTCGGCGATTTTGGCGTCGATCGCGGAGGGCCCCCCGGGATTGAAAGGCGCCTCATACCTGTTTTCGTTCATCGCTCGCGAATGGTAGCCTCGCCGCCCTAGGAGGGTCCATGGAGGATCATCAGGAAGCCATGGTGAAGTCGCTGGTCGCCGTCGCCTGGGCGGACGGCCGGATGGAGGACGAGGAGTCGGAGGTCATCGAGGCCCTCCTGTCCGCGTTCGAGATCAAAGGGGACGACGCGAACCAGGTGCGGGAGTACGCCAAGACGCCGCGCTCCCTCGACGACGTTCCGCTGACCGAGCTCTCGGCCCACGACCGCCGCCTCCTGCTCCAGCACGCGGTGATCGTCACCTACATCGACGGTCGCCAGACCGATGACGAGGTCAAGGTGCTGAACGAGCTGGTCGCCAAGCTCCACATCCCCGAAGACGAGGCGAAGGAGCTCCTCGAAGTCGCGGGCCAGCGCGCAAGGCGCTTGCTCGACCTTCTGTAGTCCCCGAGAAGGCTCGTGACCACGGAGCGGAAGGACCCGCAGAGCGCCGCCCAGCGGCGCGGAGCGGGGCCGGAGCGCAGTGGGCACGAGCCGGGAGTGCGCACCTCGTGACCCCAAAGCTGCCCGAGCGCCCAGGCGCGCTGCTTCTCGATGCGGGCAACACCGTCATTTTTCTCGACGAGGAGGCGGTGTCCGAAGAGCTCCGGGCGCGCGCGGGCGTGGAGATCGCCCCCGAAGTGATCCGCGACGCGCAGGCGCCCGCGAAACGACGCTACGAGGCGCTCCTCGCCGAGGGCGGCTCTCATGACGAGGGGTGGTTCACCCACATGCAGGCGCTCCTCGAAGCCGCCGGTGTGGAGCACACGCGCGCACCGGCGCTGGTGCGCCTCCTGCGCGAGGCGCACGACGAGCTCAACCTGTGGCGTCGCGTTCCCGAAGGACTGCTCCCGGCGCTCGCGCACGCGAAGGCCGAAGGGCTACGCCTGGGCGTGGTCTCCAACTCCGAAGGGCGGGTCGCCGAGATCCTCGCGCACGTCGGCGTGAGCCCGCTCGTCGAGGTGATCGTCGACTCGGGCGTCGAAGGGATCTCGAAGCCCGATCCGGAGATCTTCCGCCGCGCCCTGTCGCGGATGAACGTCGAGGCGAAGGACGCGATCTACGTGGGCGACGTCCCGACGGTGGACGTCGATGGCGCTCGCGCCGCCGGGATGGGCGCGGTGCTGATCGACCCCTTCGCCCACTATCCCGATTACGATGATGCACCCAAAATTCGCGCGGTAACGGACCTGCTCGACGCCTGGCTGCGAGCCACCTGAGAGAGCTGTCGCGCACTTTTTGGACACTCGTCGGCGACGGGGAGATGGTCCAGAGGTTGGAGGGCGAAATGAACGGCATGGAGAGAACGAGCCTGCACCTCGAAACCCTGGGATCGCCGGTCCGCACGAACGTGATGCGGCGTGGCCCCGAGGGCCTGACCGTGAGCCAGGCGCTCCCCTTCTTGAAGCTGTCGAGCAACGTGCGGGACGCCGAGGGGCGAACGGCGAGCATCGACTGGATCAGCGTCGACATCGATGGCGACACGCCGAGCCTGGTGATGGAGCTCAGCTACCTGAAGCCCGAGCGTGAAGACCAGACCGCGCCGCGCTTCGAGACCGCGAAGAAGCGACGCGACGAGACCGTGCCCTTCGAGATCCAGCGCCGTGAGCCGACGCGCGAAGTGGTGATCGGCGGCTCGTTGGTGCTGAAGCCTGCGCGTCCCTTCCGCGAGCAGATGCGCGAGGCGTGGTCGGACCTGCGTCACGACCTGGGTCGCTTCTTCATGCACCTGGCTCAGCGGCTCGCGCCGGTCTGACGGCGCGCGTCAGTCGACGAAGACGACGCGTCCGCGAACCCGGCTCACGGCGACGGGCCCGAAGTAGCGACTGTCGTTGCTGCGATCGCGGTGATCGCCGAGCACGTAGACCGATCCCTGGGGCACGATGATCGGAGGGTGCGTCTCCGGGACGCTGTAGGGTGAGCGACGGGTGTGCCAGTGGTTGGGGCCCGAGCTCTCTTCGGTCCAGACGCAGCCTTCTTCGTCGACCGGCGGCGGACAGTCCCCGGTGACACCGGTGGCGAGGGCGCGGCCGTTCACGAAGACCTCGCCGTCGCGGATGGCGACCCGATCGCCGGGCAGCCCCACCACGCGCTTGACGAGGTCGGTGCCGTCGATGGGGCTCGCGAGGATGACCACGTCGCCGAGCTCCGGGCGCGACCAGTTGATCAGCGCCTGCTCCGCGGTGGGGAGCGTCAGACCATAGGGGTACTTCACCACCAGGACGCGCTCACCGTTCTGGAGGGTCGGCTCCATGGAGGGTCCTTCCACCAGATATGCCTGGGCCAGACCCGCCCGGATGCTCAAGGCCAGGAGCACGGCGAGGGCGACGGTGCGAACGTGCTCCCAACGCAGGCCACGCTTGCGGGCTGGGGCCTGCACCTCCTCCTCGGCGGGGGTCTCGGGGGTCGCTTCGTCCACTTTCGGCTCGTCTACCACCTGGGGAGGACAATTATTCTGCCCCAGGGGGATGGGGGCAAGATCCTGAGTGTCATTCGACGCTCGAAAGGAAGGCCGAGACCTCCCGGATGACGTGGGCCTGCTGCTCCGGACCCAGCTCGGCGTAGATGGGCAGGGCCAGCACCTCACCCGTGGCCTCTTCCGAGACCGGGAGGTCTCCGGGGCGATAGCCGAGGTCGGCGAAGCACTCCTGCAGGTGAAGGGCGCGCGGATAGTAGATGACGTTGCCGATCCCTAGGCCGTCGAGGTGCGCTGCGAGGGCGTCCCGGCGATCGGTGCGGATCACGTACTGGTTGTAGATGTGCCCCTCGAAGACGCGGGGCGGGGTCGTGAGGCGTGCGGGCGGGAGCTCCTCCTCGGCGAAGGCGCCGTCGTAGCGGTTGGCGTTGTCGCGGCGGGCGTTGGTCCACGCCTCGAGATACGGAAGCTTCACCCTGAGGACCGCGGCCTGAATGGCGTCCAGGCGGAAGTTGCCGCCGACGAGGTGATGAAAGTACTTCGGCTTCGCCCCGTGGGCGCGCAGGACGCGGACCCGCTCGGCGAGCTCCGCATCGTCGGTGGTGACGAGGCCGCCGTCGCCGAAGGCGCCGAGATTCTTGGAGGGGAAGAAGCTGAAACAGCCGAGCGCGCCGAGGCCGCCCACCGGCCCGTCGGGGTGGGTCGCGCCGATGGCCTGCGCCGCGTCCTCCACGATCGGGATGTTCCGCTCGGCAGCGAGGGCGCGGATGGGGGTCATGTCGCAGGGCTGACCGAAGAGGTGCACCGGCATGATCGCCTTGGTGCGCTCGTTGATGGCCGCCTCGAGGAGAGACGGGTCGAGGTTCATGGTGCCCCGCTCGATGTCGACGAAGACCGGGCGCGCGCCGAGGCGATGGATGCTCCCCGCGGTCGCGAAGAAGGTGAAGGGGCTGGTGATCACCTCGTCGCCGGCGCCGATGCCGAGCGCCATCAGTGAGACGACCAGCGCGTCGGTTCCACTGGAGACGCCCATCGCGTGGGCCACGCCGAGCGCTTCGGCGATCTCCGATTCGAAAGCGGAGACCTCCGGGCCGTTGATGAAGTGGTTCGAGCGGATGACGCGGTCCATCGCCTCGCGGATGCGGCCCTCGAGGGGTCCGTTCTGCGCGGCGAGATCGAGGAAGGGGATGGGTGTGACGGTCATGCGTTTTCCACGGGCGAGAGAAGGTCGCCCTCGAGGCGATAGGTCGCGCCGCAGCTATCGCACGCAGGCGCGTCGCCGGAGCCGAGGCGCTCCCCGCAGCGACAAATCCAGCCGATTCTGTCGCGCCGGATTGCCCACGACCAGCGCGTAGGGAGGAACGTTCTTGGTGACCACCGAGCCCGCCCCGACGAAAGAGTAGGCGCCCAGATCGTGGCCGCAGACGATCACCGCGTTCGCTCCGACGCTAGCGCCTCGGCCGACGACGGTCCCCCGATACTCGTCCTTGCGCTCCACGAAGGACCGGGGATTGACGACGTTGGTGAAGACGCAGCTCGGCCCGAGGAACGCGTCCTCCTCCACGGTGACACCCGTATAGATGGAGACGTTGTTCTGAACGCGAACGCCGTCCCCGATGGGCACGTCGTTGCCCACGTAGACGTTCTGCCCGAGGACGCAGCGCTCGCCGATGCGCGCGCCCTTCGAGACGTGGACGAAGTGCCACACCTTGGTCTTCGCGCCGATGGTGACGCCGTCGTCGACGACGGCGGTCTCGTGAACGAACGCGTCCGGGCTGATCCCGCTCAAGGTGCCGCTCCGATCTCGACCCGCCGCCCGGCTTCGGCGAGGGACCGCGAGCCCGCTTCGAGGACGCGAACCACGCCGGCGCCGGATGCGCCGTCGGAGAGCGCCGCCCGACCGCGTCGAACGGCGTCCACGAACGCCTGGCAGGCGGTGCGGAGCGGCTCCTGAAGGCTGAGCGCGGGGATCAGGATGTCTCCCTTGCGGACGCGCATCGCATCGGCGTAGCTGACCGCGCTCGGCGGCGGCTCGACACCCTTGTCGTAGAGGGTGAGCTTCTGGTCCACGGAGGTGTCGTCGAAGACGGCCATCTTCTTGTCGCCCACGACGACCAGCCGGCGCGTCTTGTGCGGGTCCAGCCAGCTCACGTGAACGTGCGCCATGCGACCCCCGGGATACTCGAGGGAGGCGAAGACCACGTCCTCGACGCCCCTCTCCTCCTGAAGGAACGCGCCCCCGGTCGCGCTCACCGAAACCGGCTCGGCGTCGAGGAGGTAGTTGATCACCGAGATGTCGTGGGGTGCGAGGGACCACCAGGCGTTCTCGTCGCGCCGGACCACGCCGAGGTTCAGACGTTGCGCCGTCACGTAGAGCACCTGGCCGAGCTCTCCAGCGTCCACCAGCTGCTTCAAACGGCGGACGGCCGAATGGAAGAGGAGCAGATGGTCGACCATCAGGACCAACCCCTTCTCTTCGGCGAGCTTCACCAACGCGTCCGAATCGTGCGGAGAGAGCGTGAGCGGTTTTTCCACGAAGACGTGCTTGCCGGCACCGAGCGCGGCTTTGGCCACCGGGAAGTGGTTGGGCGCGTCGGTGGCGACCACCAAAGCCTGGACCTCCTCGTCCGCCAGCACCCGCGGCAGGTCGCCGCACGCCGTCACCGCCGGGAAACGCTGGCGGATGGAGGACAGGACCTGATCGCTGCGGTCACAGACGTAGCGAAGCTCGACGCCCGCCAGGGTGGCGAAGGTACGAACGTGGTTCTGCCCCCAACCGCCTGCGCCGATCACCGCCGTGACCAGCTTCGTCTCGCTCACGAGTCGACTCTCTCGAGGATCACCGCGAGTCCCTGCCCCACGCCGATGCAGAGCGTGGCCAGGCCCAGGGTCGCATCCCGCTTCTTCATCGCGTGAAGGAGCGTGCCTACGATGCGCGCGCCGCTGCACCCGATGGGGTGACCGAGCGCGATGGCGCCGCCGCCCACGTTCACCTTGGTGGGATCGAGGCCGAGCTCGCGCACACACGCGAGCGACTGCGCGGCGAAGGCCTCGTTGAGCTCGACCAGATCGAGATCCTTCGCCGTGAGCTTCGCCTTCGCGAGGGCTTTCTGCGTCGCCGGGATCGGCCCGATGCCCATCATGTTCGGCTCGACGCCAGCCACCGCGCTGGCGCGCACCCGCGCGATGGGCCTCAGATCGTGGGCCTTCGCGAACTCGTCCGAGGCCATGAGCACCGCCGCGGCGCCGTCGTTGAGGGGCGAGGAGTTGCCGGCGGTGACGCTTCCGCCCTCGCGGAAGACGGGGCGAAGCTTGGCGAGGGCCTCGAGGGTGCTGTCGGCGCGGATCGACTCGTCCCGCTCCACCACCGTCTCGCTGGCGCGCTTGTGGGCCGGGGGCACCGTGACCGCCACCACCTCGTCGTCGAAGACACCGGCCTCCCACGCCCTGGCGGCTTTCTGATGGCTCTCGAGGGCGAAGGCGTCCTGATCCTCACGGCTCACGCCGTACTTTTCCGCCACGTTCTCCGCCGTCTCACCCATCGAGACGAGGGGAAAGCGCTCCTTCATCTTCGGGTTGGGGAAACGCCAACCGAGGCTGGTGTCGTAGATGGGGGGCGGCCTGCGCGGGAAGGGCTCGTCGGCCTTGGGCATGGCGTAAGGAGCGCGGCTCATGGACTCGACGCCGCCCGCCACCACCAGCTCCTGGTCGCCGAGGCGGATCGCGCGGCTCGCCTGGATCACCGCCTCGAGGCCCGAGCCGCAGAGGCGGTTCAGCGTGACGCCGGTGACCTCGTAGGGCAGCCCGGCGAGGAGCGCCGACATCCGCGCGATGTTGCGGTTGTCCTCGCCCGCCTGGTTGGTCGCGCCCATCACGATCTCTTCGACGTGCTCGCGCGCCGGCGCGTTGCGATCGAGGAGCGCGCCCAGGACGTGGGCAGCGAGGTCGTCGGGGCGGACGCGCGCGAGGCCTCCGCGGTGCTTTCCGATGGGGGAACGTACGGCGTCGATGAGGACGGCTTCTTTGGTCATCTGATCACTTCCCTGTGAAGGAGGGCTTTCGCTTCTCGACGTAGGCGGCCAGGCCTTCGGCGGCGTCGGCGCTCTCGAAGAGACGCTGCTGGAGCTCGCGCTCGAGGGCGAGGCCGTCGTAGATGGACCCGTCGATACCGCCGTGAACGGCGCGCTTGATGAAGCCGGCGGAGAGGCTCGCCTTGCCCGGCGGGCAGAACCCGCGCGCGTAGGCGCGGAGCTCGTCATCGAACTTCTCCGCGTCCCAGACGTGGTTCACCAGCCCGAAGCTCGCCGCCTCGTCGTAGTCGAGGAGGCGCCCCTCGGTCATGAGCTCGATCGCCCGCGAGCGCCCGATGAGTCGGGCGAGGCGCTGCGTGCCGCCGGTGCCCGGCAGCACGCCGAGGGCGATCTCCGGCAGCCCCGTCTTGCCGGTGCCGCGCGCCGCGACGCGAATGTCGGCGCTCATGGCGATCTCCAGGCCGCCCCCGACGCAGTGCCCCTTCATCGCCGCGATCACCAACTTGTTGGTGTTCTCGATGCGCAGCATCGTCTCGTTGGCGTGGAGGCAGAAGTTGTATTTGAAGCGCGTGGTGACCGACGAGAGCATCGATATGTCGGCGCCCGCGCAGAAGAACTTGTCGCCCGCTCCGGACAGGACGATGACGTGGACCGCGTCGTCGAAGCGGGCCTTCAGCACCGCCTCGTCGAGGTCCTGCATCATCTCGTAGCTGTAGGCGTTGGCCGGTGGATTCGTCAGCTCGACGACCGCCACGCCCTCGTCGGCCGTGTATTCGACCAGACCGTTCCGCATCTTCATGCGGCGCGTTCTAGCAGGTTGGGGAAACTACCGCAGCATCGCGCGGCAGTCGTTCACGTAGCGGCCCTGGCCCGTCTCGACGCAGGCCTGGTACGCCTCGCGCGCACCTGGCTCGTCCCTGAGGCCCTGGCGCGCCGCTCCGAGGGTGATCCAGCCCTTGCTGCTGGTCGGATCCACCGCGGTCGCGCGTGCGGCGAGCTCGGCCGCCTCGCGATTGTTGCCGCGGTTGAGCAGGATGAACGCCAGGTCTGCGAGCGCCTCCGAGCCGTTGGGATCGGCGGCGATGGCGGCACGGAAGCCCTCCACGGCACGATTTCCGCGAAGACGGCGGGCCTCTTCGAGCAGGGTGGCGTAGTCGCCCGTCGGCTCGGGGGGCGCCTCGGCGACGACCTCCTCTTCGGCGGCGACCTCGGTGCCCTCTTCAGCGGCGACCTCGGTGCCTTCCTCGGCAACGACGCCCTCCTCTTCCGTGCCCTCGGTGGCGGCGACTTCCTCGGCGGCCGGCGGCGCGACCTCCTCGGCCACGACCTCTTCCTGCTCGACCGCGGCCACGGCCGTGGGCTCCGGGGTGGGCATCGTCGGAAGCTCCGGCGCCACCGCACCGAGGGGCGCGGGCGTCGGCATCAGCACCTTCTGATAGAACATGAAGCCACCGATCAGTACTGCCGCGACGGCGACGGTGCCGATGGAGAAGCGCATGTACTTGCGCGTGCTCTCCGACATCGGCTCGGCGGTCTCCTTGAGATCGTCCCAGCTCTCGTCCTCTTCGAGGTTGTTCTCGTAGGCGTCCGCCTTGAAGAAGTCCTCGGCGACGGCGCGATGCTCACCCGTCGAGGTGATGGCGCGGATCTGCTGCGACGAAGTGGTGCGGCTCTTCTTGCCCCGGCGACGGCGATTCTTCTTGGACTCGCCCTTCGACGCGTCCTCCTCGTCCTCGTCGGACGCATCGGCCTTCGCCTTCTTGGGCTCTTCGGCCTTTGCCTCGGCCTCTTCGTCGGCGTCGGCCTCTTCAGCCTTCTTCGCCTCGGCCTCTTCGGCCTTCTTCGCCTCGGCCTCGTCCTCGGCGTCGGCCTTCTTCGCCTCGGCCTCTTCGGCCTTCTTCGCCTCGGCCTCGTCCTCGGCGTCGGCCTTCTTCGCCTCGGCCTCTTCGCCCTTGTCCTCTTGGGCCTTGTCCTCACGGACGCGCGTCTGAGTCTCGTCCTCGCGCTCGCGGGTGTGACTCGTCTCGGCGTCGCGATCGAGATCGTCCGCGGCGTCGCTCGTCATCACGTCGTGACCGGCGGCGACCGC
The DNA here is from genome assembly GCA_963727445.1 of uncultured delta proteobacterium. Classification (GTDB taxonomy): domain Bacteria; phylum Myxococcota_A; class Polyangia; order Polyangiales; family B10-G4; genus B10-G4. The sequence goes on along the minus strand of CAVSGI010000021.1, from coordinate 652,891 downwards.
GAGGCCCTTCGCCGGAAACTGGATGACGTTGCTCTGCTCTGCGGAGCTCTTTTCCTCGCTCTGCGCTGCGGCTGCAGTCTCCTGCCTCCGCTGTTTCGCCTTGCGAGCCTTTTTCCTGCGCCTGCCCTTCCTCGCCATCTCGTCTTCTTCCTCGTCCTGTGAGTCGTCCGTCGTAGTCGCGTTTTCCACTTCGTCTACGTCGGATTGGCCGCTTTCTGCCGCTGCCGATTCCGGGGCCGACTCTTCCGACGAGGTATCCCCCGGCTCGGATGCGTCATCGGCCTTCGACTCTTCAGCTTCGGGTGCATCGGCCCCCGCCGCTGGTGCAGCCTCCGTGCCGGCCTCTTCTTCGGCCTTTTTCTCCTCCCCTTCCGCCAAAGTGGCGTCGTTCTCGGCACGCTTCGGCACATCGGCGGACACTTCGTCGCGCTCGCCGTTAGACTTTTCACGCTCCACCGTGGGCAGCGGGCCCGGCAGCGGCGTCGCGTCGTCGCCGGGCACCACGCCCGAGTCCAGCTGCGAGATCAGCCCGGTATCGACGTCGTCGAAGGGTGGCGGGGGCTCCGACAGGCCCTCCGGCACGTCCGCCAGCGGCGGCAGCTCGGGGCCGGTGCGCCCGGTATCGAAGATCAGCCCCTCGAAGTAGAGCTTCGAGATCGCGTTCAGGGTCTCGATGTCGTCCCCGCCCGCGGCGTCCACCACGCTCATCAACGAGCGCCGGCCGTCGAAGTGCTTGAGGATGTCGTTGATCTCGTCTGGGATCTCGGCCAGGCGCTCGACGAGCTCCTCGTCGGAGACCTCGAAGATGCTCGACAGCGGCGGCAGCTGCTCGAGGAGGCGGCCCCACTCGTCGAGGCGGCGCATCCCCTCCATCAGCAGGCCCTGGGTCGCCGTTTCGACGGTGCGTTCCCGATCCACGGTGGAGCGGAAGTCGACCTCGAAGCGGCCCTCGTTCCACACCAGGAAGCGGTAGACCGCCGCCTCCCCCGTGAGGTGCCCCAGCTCGGCGTCGAGGACCTGGCCTTCGTAGAAGTAGATCGCCCCGTGCTGCTCCCCCGAGGAGAGGTGCAGGACGCCGCTCTTGCGGCTGATGTCGATGGTCTGCAGCAGATCGACCAGCCCCATGTCGGACAGGGATCCCGTGAAGCGGGTCGCCGCGCCGCGCCGCCCGCCGGTCCCCATCCCCTCGCGCTGCTTGCGCTGGAGCTCGAGGTTCACGCGGGTGATGACCTCTTTGATGTAGATGGGCTTGGTCAGGTACTCGACGCCCAGCTCGAGGCCTCGGACCTTGCTCTCGAGGGAGATGTCGCTGGAGAGGAAGACGAAGGGGATCCCCTTGGACTCGTCGTCGCCCCGGAGCATCTCCACCAGCTCGAAACCGTCCATGCCCGGCAGGCGGGTGTCCGAGAGGATCAGGTCCGGAGAAGAGAGCAGAACCATCTCCAACGCGGTTTCCGCATCGGAAACCGCGGTGATGCTGTAGCCGGCCTTGCGAAGGCTCACCTCGAGCACGCGCCGGCTACGTGGATCGGCATCCACGAGGAGGAGGTTCTGCTTGGCCACGGGCCCCTTTCGATAAAGGCTTCGACAGTTTGTGGACGTCCACCTTGGGGTGTCAAGGCATCCCCGAGCCCCCCGGCCCACTCGATCCAGCGGGAATCGTCTCGCTTGACCCGGTGAGACGCCCACGATTATCGTCCGATTCCATGAGCGGGAAAAAGCGGGTGACGTTCACGATCCTTCTGGTGGCGGCGTCGTTCTTCGCCTCGGTGCTCGTCGCAGCGTGCGGCGACGAGGGCGGCGAGATGGCCATCCTCGACGTCGAGCCCCGTCAGGGCGGGATGATCGGCGACCAGCCGGTGCAGATCAAAGGCATGAACTTCCGCCCGGACATCGGCTACCGCGTGTATTTCGGCAACCGAAAAGCAACATCGGTCACGGTGATCAACCCCGAGACGCTGCTCGTGGTCACGCCGGAGCGCGACGAGACCGGTCCCGTCGACATCACGGTCCTCGCCGACAACGGTCCTGCCTTCTCAGTCTCGGGCGGCTACGCTTACGTCGACAGCTCCCAAGAAGCGGCCAACGCGAACAAGAACAAGGGCAACCTCGCGTTCTAGCTCGACGCGCGCTTCTTGCGACGTCGCCACCACCAGAGCCCCGCGCCTCCGACGAGCGCGGGCTCGAATCGGAATCGGGATCAGGTAGGCCTCGCCGCGGATGATGCGCGGCGGTGGGCGAAGCTCCTCACCCGGCGCGACATCGAAGACGAGATCGGCGTCGGCACGCGAGACCGAGCGGTCGATGATGGTGGTGAGCCACAGAGGTCCGTTCACGTCGCTGCGCGCGTCGCCCAGTAGGCGCGCGGGATCGTCGATGGGCGCGGCGAAGAGCGTCTCCGGAGCCCACTCGCCGTCGGCGAGGAGACGACCGCTCGCGCGCGCGGGAGCGACGATGTCGAGCCAGAGCGCGCGGTAGGGCTCCTCTGGGGAGTCGGTGGGCTCGCGATAGGGATAGAAGGGACGCTCGGTTTCGAAGGTCATGCGCACCGCACGGCTCCCGATGTTCTCGGAGCTGGTGTCGGACTTTTGAAAGCGGAAGGCGGTGATCGCATAGCCATCCGCCACGTAGGGAGCGAGCCAGGCCACGAGCTCCGAGCGGTCCTCGTATCCGTGCTCCCCGAGCCAGGCGCTGAGCTCCTCCGGGTCGGAGGCGCGAAGGACTGTCGCGTCGAGCCCGGCGACCCTGGCCTGTGCGAGGACCTGAACGGCTTCGGGCATCGCCGCGGCCGCGAGGGGCTGGGGTTCGCGCGCCAGCATCATCGACAGCGGGGCGGCGCAGCAGGTGGTCAGGTCCCACGCGTGGGTGTAGCGGACCTCGGGCTCCTGGTATGCCGTCAGCCGATCGAAGACGTGGTTGTCCACCTCGGAGAGCTCCGGGACCGACGGAGTCGGCACCAGGAAGCCGAAGTCGTCCGCGTCGGTGCGGAAGCTCGCGCGGCGGATGAAGTGCTCGACCCCTGCCTCCGGGTCCCAGACGATCAGCGCCTCCTCCGCGTCGATGGAGACCCGCTTGCCCTGTGGGAACACGGGCGCGCACGCGTCGACGGGCGTCGGGCGCAGGAGCGTCGTCAGCAGGACGAGGCCGAGGGCCGCTCTCATCGCGGCCAAGCGAGCATGATGACGACGGCGAGCGAGTTGCTCGGGACGTCGGGACGACTTCCCTGGGCGACACCGATGCCGACGTAACGAAGGTCCGCGTCGAAGGTCGGCTCGAGGCTGCCCGCTTCGTCGATCTGATCCACCACCGCCATCAGCCCGCCGACGCGCGAGAAGGCGATCGCGAAACGCCTCAGGCTCGCGCTCGCTTCGTCCACCACGTCCTGCTGCGTCAGGTCCGGCTCGCTGAAGTAGTGCTCGGCGCCGCGTTGCGCCGCGCGTTGCAGGTTCGGATCGAGCTCGACCGGCGCCGCACCTCGGCGCCGGCGGGCGTCGTTGATCAACGCGAGGAGCTGCTCGGGAGCCCGGCTGAGATCGACCTCGCGGTTGGCCCGGATGAAGACCTCGGTCGCGACGAACGCACGTCGATCGCCCTCCTCTTCGACCACGACGCCCACCCCGCCGTGGGTGACATCGGGGTTCAGGATGTTCGCACGATGGCCGGGGCTGGCCATCAGCCCGCGGTGAATCTCGGTGGCGCTGTAACCCCGGCCGATGTTCTCCAGGATGAGACCGCTCGACAGGCCCGCCCGATGCACCCGATCGGGTGCCCCGCCCGTCGTGGGCGACTCGTGAGCGACGAATTCGTTCTCCATCATGTCCTGGCTGTGCGCGAGCGAGATGCGATCGAGAGCTTCGTCGCGCTCGAGCGGTTCGGCGCCCACGCCCCGACGCGCGTCGTTGAGCAGAGCGAAGAGCGCATCGGCCACGTCGGAGGGATCTCCGCTCTCGCCTTCCGGGTCCCCACCGAGGGTGATGGAGGTCGGCGCCTCCATGCCGGCGTAGAGTGGGAAGTTGGCGATCACCGTGTCGCCGCGTGGGCCCTCGGCCAGAAGCTCGACGCGATAGACGCCGCTCTCGGTCGTGGCGACCGGGAGCTCGAAGCGCGGCCCCTGTCCTCCGGTCTGCCGCGAGGTCGCGCCACCGGGCCCGGTGACCGCGACGGAGGGATTGCTGTGCGCACCCACCAAGCGACCCTCGAGGCGCACCGTCGATCCGGCGTTGACCTCGCGCGAGATCGGCTCCATTTCCAGATAGCGAGTCGAGAGGGTGACGATGGCGAGGGTCAGGCCCTGGCGCGGGATCACCGCGGCACCGAAGTGCGTGTAGGACTGCCGCGCGAGGCGCTGTCCGATGCTGTCGGCGATGCCGGCTTCGAGCATCTCGGGATCGGGCTGCCCGAGGATGATCAGGTGTGGGGTGGGCTCGACCAGGCCGAGGTGCTGCGAGAAGAACTCCATCACCTCGTGCGGAGGAGGGGTCCCCCCCTCGCCCAGATGCTCGGCGGTCCAGGCGGCGAGGAGCGCCAGGCGCCCGTCGCCCTGAAGCTCGACCCCCGCTTCCTCGGCAGCGCGACGGATCCCGCGCTCCACGCCCGCGGCGGCCTCGCTCTCGCCCACCACCGGCTCCGGCGTGCTCTCGGTGGCGTAGCGTTCGAGGCCGGGAGCCGGCGCTTCGACGGTGATGGTGGGCGCGCGACCCGCGAGGGCGCCGGAGCTGCTGGCGCCGCCACAAGCTGCGAGCACGAGGCTGGCGAGAGCCAGCGCGAGACGGGTCATTCGTCGGCCCATGGATCGACGACGTCCGACGAGTGGGTGCTTGTCATCATCTGAGGCAAAGGCTCCATCTGCGCGGGCTCGGTCATCTCGGTGTTGGACATGGGATGACGGCGCATGTTGGGGCGCGGCGTCTCCTCTCGTTCCTCTTCGGGAAGCTCGACCGGGATCACCGGTGGGCTCGTCGACATGATCACCACCGCCCGGTCTTCGTGGCCGAGCGCATGCACGGTGACGTTCAAGACCGCGTCGCCCTCGGGGCGGCGAAGCTGGAGCGGCACCCCGTCGGGTCCGCGCGCGGTGTTGCCCACGATCGCGCCGTCGATCAGCACCGTGGCGCCCGGGGGCTCGGAGCGGATCTCCACACGGGCAACGCTCTCGTCCTCCTCCTCGCCGACCACGTGCTCGGAGGCGTCCACCACCGCGGCGTCGGGGGGCGCCAGGGAGGCGTCGGGAGGCGTCGCGACCAGCGGCGGCGTCTCCGTGTCGTCGTCACCGAAAGCGAAGAGGGCCGCGGCGGCCGCCCCTCCGCCCAGGAGAAGGAGGAAGAGGAACCCGGCGATCAGCGGCATCGCGCTCTTCTTCCCCGGGATCTCCACGGTCTCCGGATTGGAGAGCCGCATCTCGGTCCGCGAAGGCGGCTCGAGGGCGTCGGCGAGGTTGCCGGGAGGCGACAAGCCCATCCCGCCGATCTCGACCGTCCCTCCCGAGGCGAGGGTGTCGAGGTCTTTGATGAGCGCTTCCATGGTCTGGTAGCGGTCCTCGGGCTTCTTGGCGAGCGCCTTCAGGATCACGTCCTCGATGGCGCCGAGCTTCACCTCGCTCAGCTGCTGGCTGGGCGGGATCGGTGGCTCGAACATGTGCTTCGAGAGGATCGCCATGAAGGTGTCGGCGTCGAAGGGCACCTTCCCGGTGAACATCTCGTACATGATCACGCCGAGGGCGTAGATGTCCGTGCGGCGGTCCACGGCCTGCCCCGCCGCCTGCTCGGGCGCCATGTAGTGCGGCGTCCCGAAGACCATCCCGGTCTTGGTGAGCTTGCTGGCCGCGCCACCGACCTTGGCGATGCCGAAGTCGAGGACCTTCACGAAGTAGGGATCGCCGCCGCGGGTGATCAGCATCACGTTGTCGGGCTTGAGATCGCGGTGGACGACACCGACCTGATGGGCCGCCCCCAGGGCCGCTGCGATCTGGCGGATGATGCGGATGGCGTCGGCCATCGGCACCGAGCCGCCCTGCTTGATCAGCTTGGTCAGCGCCATGCCGTCGAGGTGCTCCATGACGAAGTAGGTCGTTCCGTCCGGGAGCTGACCGAAGTCGCTGATGTCGATGATGTTCTGCTGACCGATCGCGGTCGCCGCCTGCGCCTCCTGCATGAAGCGCTTCACCGTGTCCTCGTCCTTCGCCATCTCGCCGCGGAGGACCTTGAGGGCGAGCTTCTTACCGAGGACCGTGTGCGAGGCGAGGTAGACGACGCCCATGCCGCCTTCGCCCAGCTGCTCTTCGATGCGATAGCGGCCGTCGATCACCCGGCCCAGGAGGGGATCCTCCTGCGGGCCGGTCTCCGCCATTTCGTTCGTCGGCGATCCATCCGTCGGACAGAAGCCGACTTCCTCCGAGAACCGCGCGCCGCAAGTCGGGCAGTAACGCATCGACGGGCCGATTGTATGTGGGCGGCCGCTCGAAGCGCAACGCCGTGAAGATTGGAATTACTGGGGGAAACTCGTGCCGCACTCGGCGCAGAACTTCGCGGTGGCCGAGCCCTTCGTTCCGCAAGAGGGGCAGAAGCGCTCCTTGGGCACGAGGTTCGCGCCGCACTCGGCGCAGAACTTCCCGCCCGGGACGCTGGCGTTGCAGGAGGGGCAGGTGGTCGGCCCGCTCGTCGCGGGCTGGGGCTGCGCAGGCGGACGGGCCTGCGGCTGCTGGGCCTGGTTGAACCCCTGGCCCATCATCGACGCCATGCCCATGCCGACGCCGAGCCCCGCGCCGGTCATCATCGGTCCGCCGCCGCCGCCGCCCTCACCGCCGCCGCCGCCCTTGGCCATCCCTTCGCCGGCGCCCATCATGGCCTTGCCGGCCGCGTAGTTGCCGAAGTTGCCCTGGGCGAGGTTGTTCACGTAGCGAGAGTCCTGCTGGTACGTCTGGTCGAGCTCGAACTGCTTCTGCTTCGCCTCGGCCTCGGCCTTGGCGATGTTGATGTTGGCGACGCGGGCCGCGCGCTTGGCCGCACCGATTTCCGCCTGCGCTTCCTGAAGCCGCGCGTACTCCTCGTCGTTCAGGTTCAGGTTGAAGTCGGCGATCTCGAGGATCTTGATCCCGATGTCGTTCAGCTCGGGCGCGTTCTTGACGAACTCTTCCTTGAGCTGCTGGGTCAGCCCCATCATCTGCAGCAGGCTCACCCCGTTCTGGTCGCCGTAGGTGCCCACCACGGTCTTCACGCTCGCGATGAGCGTCTTCTTGATCCACTCCGCCTGCTCGGCTTCGGTGGTGGCGCGGATGCCGAGGTAGCGAAGGATCAGCTTCTCGGGATCTTCGACCTGGAAGGCCATGCGACCGAAGACGCGGGGCGTGACCATCTCGCCGAGCGCCGGGTCTTCCATCATCCCGAGCGCGTCGCCGAAGGGGACGTTGTAGATGGGGCGCATCGTCACGAAGAAGAGGTCCGTCGTGAAGATGTTGCCGCCGGTGAAGCTGTCGACGAGGTTCGAAAGGAACGGGATGTTCTGCGCGCTCAGCGTGTGGCGCTGACCCGCACCGGCTGTGCGCAGCGTGCCCACCAACGAGCCGTCGCGGAAGAAGACCGCCGCCTCGTCGGCGTCGACGGTGAGCTGCGAGAAGTGGGGGATGGTGGGATCGGGGTGCTTGTAGACGAGCAGATTCTTCTTGTCGTCGGGGCGCGCGATCATCAGCTCCTGCACGCCGCTCTTCACGAAATCCATGATCCCCATCGGCCGTTCCTCCTGGCGCGGGAGGCGAAAAGAGGCCTCCTGGCGCCCCGACAGGGTAAGGACGATCGGCGCGACCTACAACGGGCGGATTTCCCGGCTGTGGGGCGCTTCTCGAGGACGTGTCATCCTCGAACGCGCACCCGGAACATCTCGGGATCCGGGGTGTCGTCACCAATATGCGGCTCTGGGCTCGGCTCGCTTCCTTCTGGCTGATGGTTTCCGTTCCGGCGGTCGCGTCGGCGCAGGGCGGCCCCCCGACCCTCGACGAGCTGGTGAACACCGACCCGCACTCCGACGACCCCATCGGGATCGACCCGGTCAGCGATCTGTCCAACGTCCCCGGGCCGCCCGGGCCGGAAGCGCCCGAGACCCCCGAGGAGATCGCCGCGCGGGGACCACGGCCGCCCAGCGTGAGCCCGACCAGCGGGGAGGTGGTGACGGCGATCAACGCCGTGCGCGAGACCCACCACGACGTGGCGGTCGAGCTCGCCGACGGGCTCGCGCGCGTCACCACCGAGCTCACCTTCTCGAGCCGCGCCCGTCACCCGGCCGAGGTGAAATACCGCCTCGCTCTCCCCGACGGCGCGGCCCTCGCTTCGCTCTCCGCCTGCGTCGGTGAACGCTGCCGCGAGGGGCTCGCGCTCGGTGACGCCGGGCGGGGCGCCTACGACGCCGCCGTGCGCGCGCGCGGCGCGGAGGAGCCCGCGCCGATCGCCGCCGCCGAGCACGTGCACGACGCGCGGGGCGACGCGCTCGAGATCCTCGCCGCGCCCGTCCCTCCGCGCGGCACCCTCGTCGTCCAGGTCGCGTATCTGGCGCCCGCGCCGATCATCGGCGGCGTGGCGCGGCTCACCCTGCCGGGTCGCGGACAGGATCCCCGGGCGGCGCCCACCACCGTGCGCGCGACGGCGCGGTCGATGATCGGCGTCGCGGTGGACGAGCTCCCGGCCGAAGCGCCCATCGTTCGCGATGCGTGGTACCCGATCACCGTCACGGCCCAGCTCCCGACGGGCGCTCCGACCACGGCGCGGGTCGAACGCTTCGCTTGCGGCGACGCGCGCTGCGCTCGGGTGACGGTCACGGCGGGCCCTCGCGGTGGGAGCGCCGAAGATTTGGTGCTCGCCCTCGACGCCTCTCCGTCGACCGAAGGACCCGCACGGAGCCGCATCGCACCGGCGGTGGCGGCGATTCTCTCGGCGGCGCCCCGGGGGACGCGGGTCTGGGCGCTCGCCTTCGGCGCGGAAGCGCGCGGCCTGCTCGAGTCGCCGCGCGCGCCCGACGAGGTCCCCCTGGTTCCACTCGCGCGCTCGGTCTCTCGACGAGCTCGGATCGGCGACGCGGATCGAAGCGGCCGTCTCTCTCGCGCGCGCGCTGGTGGGCGAAGAGGGGGGACGCCGCCCGCTGCATCTGGTGATCGTGGGCGACGGCGGCATCACCCGCGGTCCGGAGGCAGCGGCCGCCTTCGCCGAGGCGCGGCGCGATGGCATGCGCATCTCCGTGATCGGTGTGGGCGATCGCGGGGTCTGGCCCGCGCTCGCCGAGGGCGCGCGCGCGAGCGGCGGCGTCGTCATCGAGGCGGGCGACGAGGCCGGGCTCGCGGTGCGCGGGCAGAGCACCGCCGAGCTCGAGGAGCGGATCGGACGGCTCTTCGCGCCCGAGGTGCGGAGCTCGGTGGCGCTCGTCCTGGGCGGCCGGCGGATCGCCCTGGGCGCGCTCCTTGCGGGCGAGCAGCTCTCCTGGCAGGGCGTCGTACCCGGTGGCCGCCTCTCGCTGCGCGGGGCGGGCCGCGCGTCGACCGCGCGCGTGGACGGCGCACGGGGACGCGCGCTCGCCGGGCTCGCCACCGGCGAGCGCACTTCTCTCTACGCGCTCGACCAGGAGGACGTGGCGGCGCGCGCCGGCAGCTCGGACGCGGCGTGCATCGACGCCCGTGGCCCGGCGCGGCGCGCGAGCGGCGTCAGCTTCGACGCCGCGCCGGTCGCGCTGGCGATGGCGCGAAGCTGCACGCCGCGCGGACCTTCGCCGACCCACGCCGCCGCCGCCGACCGCTCGGGGCGCGGCGTGCCGGCGGAGACGGTGCTCCGCATGCTCCGCGAGCGGGTGATGCCCGTCGCGCGACGCTGCTTCCGGCGGGACCGCGCCGGCCGGCTCGACTACTCGGTGCGCGCCACCTTCGTGATCCGCCTCGAGGATCGCGAGCTCACCGAAGCGCACGTCGACGGATCGATCACCGACGAGCTCCGCACCTGCTTGATGAGCGCGGCGCATCAGCTCGACGTCCCGCGCTTTCGCGGCGCGGTGGTGGTGAGCTATCCGCTGCACACCCAGGCGGTGGCGCGCCCGCCGGTGATCGAGCTCATCCCCGAGGTGGCTCGCGAGGTGGACACCGTGGCCCCGCCCGAGGAGCGCTAGCCCAGCCTTCGCGGAGCGCCGCGTCGTCCTCGCAGCGGGCGACGCAATCGTCGATCAGCTGCGCCACCTCCTCGCGGGAGATCTTCACGGGATGGTCGTCGATGAAGATGTCGTCGTTGCCCCGCGACAGACGAAGCGTGCGGCGCGCCATCCAGATGGGCAGAAGGCAGAAGAGCCGGATCTGCCGCGCCGCGGAAGGGATCGCCAGGACATAGGCGAACGCCCCATCGAGGGCGATCTCGGCGCGGTCGAAGACCGGCCCGAGCGCGCGATGGGCCGCGTCGCGATGGGCGGGATCGCAGAGCTCCGCGAGGGCCAGGCCTTCGGCGCGCACCAGCTCCCGCGGGATGTAGCTGACCCGCCGAGCCCGGTCGTCGGTGACGTCCTTGAGGACGTTGGTGAGCTGAAGGCCCAGACCGAACTCCCCAGCGCTCCGCCGCAGCGTCCCTGCGCGCGCCTCGTCGAGCCCAGGGCCCAGGTGGGCGAGGAAGAGCTCGGTGAGCAACCGCCCCACCGTCCCGGCGACGAACCAGCAGTACCGCTCGAGGTCGGCGAGGTCCATCACGGCGGACAGCCCATCGGGGCCGGGTGGGCGGTGGGCGTAGAGGGCCATCCCCCGCACCATCTCCCCGAATCCACGGAACCGAAGCCGCCTGCACCTCCGTCGGCAGCCCGCGGAAGACCGCCATCACCCGGTGCGCAGAGCGGCAGAGGGCGTCGTCCGATCCGCTCCCCGAGTGAGCCTCGTAGGCTGTCGTGAAGTGGTCGGCGGGGGCCGCGCCTTCGAGGACCTCGAGGAGGGCGGCGAAGAGGACGTCACGCTCGAAGAGCTGGAGATCAGGGCGATCTTCGACGGTGTCGGCTATCCGACACAGGAGGTAGGCGCAGGTGACGGCCTCCCGAAGCCCCTCGGGAAGCATCTCGATCGGCTTCGAGAAGGTTCGTGAGACCGCTCGGAGCGCCTCCACGCAATGGGCCCAGTCGTCCACCGCCTCTGCATAGCAGAAGCGGGCCCGCGGGGAATTTCGGGGCCTCGCCGCCCCGTAGGATGAAGCGTGAGGTGGTGCATCCTTGCGGGCCTGTCGCTCTGGCTCGTGGCCTGCGTCCCGCCGAGGCAGGGGGCGGGAGGCGAGAGCAGCCTCCCCCCGCTCGTGATGGACGAGCTCGACGACCACGAGGTGAAGGAAGAGCTTCGTTGGGCGCTCTACCGGCGGAGCCTCGAGCCTCGCCGGCTCCTGCAGGAGGCGCGGGCGGCGTACGCAAATGGCGCCTGGGAGGTCGCCTACGAGGCCAGCTACGAGCTCGTCGACGAGCACCCCAGGGCGCCCGAGGTGCGGCAGGCCACGTGGATCTTCGGCCGGGCCTCGGCCGAGGTGGCCGAGCTCGACCGCGCGGAGCGCGCGATGCTGGCGGCGCTCTGCACCGAGGCGGCGCCCGCGCCGCTCCTCGCGGGCGCGATGCCCCCCTTCCCGTCGCGGGCGGCCACCTGCACGCCTGGCCCGGGGGCGCCGCCGGACCTGGCCCGGGGATGGGCGCAGCTGGCGGAGGTCGAACGAAGCTTCGGCCGCCCCCACGAAGCCGAAGAAGCGCTGGCGCGTTCGGTGGTGCTGAGCCCCGCGGGGTCGGTGGCCCGGTCGGAGATCCGCGCGCGAATGATGACGGACGCCGTCTACGCCGGTGATGACGAGGGGGCCTTCCGGGCCGCGGCGGCGTTGGTGGACGAAGGAGGCGAGCCGCTCTACGTGGAGGCCGCCCTCGGCGCCCTCGCCAACGGGATCGCGGACGACGATTGGAACGGCGACGGACGCAAAGACGTCACGAGCGGAGTGTCCCGCGCGCCCGTCGCGCGTTGGCTCGCCAGCGATCCCCCCGCGGCCCCGGATGTGCTCCGCGAGGCGATCGGGATCCTCCTCCGGCGGCATCGATGCACCGAGGCGCGGCGCATCCACGCGCGGCTCTCGCGGCTCGCGAATGGCCGCGAGGCGGCGCGCGCCGTGGCGGGTGAGGTACGGGGCTGCCTGGGAGGGTGAGGATGCGCTAGGGTCCGGCGCCGTGAGCGGCGACGTCGGTGAGGCCGAGCGACTGGAGAGCCGGGCGCTCGAGGGCATCGACTTCCGCCTGCCCGACCGGCGGGTGGTCTTCGCGGTCGAGGCGAAGTCGTCGAGCGAGTACAGCACGAGCTACGCGGCCCGCTCCGCCGTGGGCCCGCCCAAGGTCTTTCCCGAAGGCGGCGACGAGTACGGCACGTGGCTCGCCGACAACTCGGACGAGGATCCCTGGATCGAGCTCCGCTTTCCGCCCACGCGCGCGGTCGCCCTGTTGGTCTTCGAGACCTGCGGTCCGGGCGCGGTCTACGAGGCGATCGACCTGGAGCAGAACGAGCCGATCTATCGAGGCGAGGCCCGGCGCTTCTCGGACACGCGCGAGGCGCGCCTGCTCCACGTGAAGCTCGACGGCCGACGGACGCTCTCGAAGCTCCGCCTCCGTGTGAAGCCACGCGCCTTCGGGGGCGACGAGTGGAAGGAGATCGACGCGGTCGCGATCCTGACCGAGCCGCTGAGCGCCCTCCGCGAGACCCCACCCCGCTTCGAGACTGGCGGGGAGAAGAGATACCGCCCCGAGGAGGCTGCCCACTTCCCGATTCGCTCCCCGGACACGCGGGTGCACTGGGCGACGAAGGCGCGCGCCTCGTCACGATACAGCAGCAGCTACTCCGCGAAAGAAGCCACCGGGCGACCGCGCGTCTATCCGAAGGCGGGTGACCGCGACCAGACCTGGTGCCCGGGGAGCGACGCCCACAACGAGTGGCTCGAGCTCGACTTTCCCGAGCACGAGGTCGCCCGCGCGCTCGCCGTCTTCGAGACCAACGTGGCCGGCTCGGTGGTGCGCGTGACAGCGCCGGACGACACCGTGCTGTGGCAGGGTCTCGCCGATCACAGCGCCGGCGACGAAGCACGGCTCCTCTACATCCCTTTTCAGAACGACGACCCGAAGAGGCGCCTCCGCCTGTGGCTGTCCGGCGAGCTCCGCGGCTATCGACAGATCGACGCGGTCGCGATCCTCACGGTGCCCTGGGGCGAGCTGCACGGACCGCCGCCGCCCCCGCCGAAGAAGTATCCGCCCGGGACGCCCGCGGGTGGATGGACGCGGCTCGAGGGGACGCTCTTGGGCGACGTGGTGCAGGCGTCGCTTCACGGGCCGCACGGCAGCGCTCACGAAAATGGCGGCTCACCGGTCCTTCGCCTCGACGACGGTGACGAGGTGTCTCTCACGCTCGGACGCACCACGCTCTACGGTGCACCGCTCGAGCGCCAGCGGGGCGAGCCACACGTCCTCGGCGAAGGCGCCCCCCACCTCTTCGCTCCGTTTTCGGGGGAGATGCCTCCGGGGGAGCACATCCTCGAAGGGCGACGCATCACCGACTCGACCCGCGTGGTCGTTCTCGGCGAGGTCACTGGATCCCACACCGAAGGAGGGTTTCGCGACAGGGCACGCGAGACCCCGACGTCGATGCACGCGAGCGCCATCGCCAAAGCGGACGCGCCGCGCCTCGACGCGCTCCTCGACGCACACGCGCCAGCGCACTTCGAACGAAAGCGCCCGACGTCGAAGCCGGAAGCGGTGCGCCACCCGCTGACCCCCTACGCGATCGGGTGTGCGATCATCGCTGCCATCGTCGCGGGGGCCGGGATCTCTGCACAAGCCCCCTTCGCCCTCGTCGCCGCGTGTCTACCCGCGATCCTCGCCCTCGATTTCGTGGCGCGCATCTGGGCGGTCCCGCCTTTCACCCACGCGAACTCCGGCCTCTCGGACCGCGCGGTGCTCGTCAAGACGCCCTGGGCGGTGGTGATGCTCAACGGATTCTTCGTCGTGATGGCGTCCCTCGCATTCGTCTTCGTCGCGCTGATGGCGGTCGGCTTCGAGAACGAAGGAAACGCCACGACGCTCGGGTTCGGATTCACCGCGGTCGCCTTCGCGCTCCTTCGATTGGGCTCGTTCTGGCGCATCCAAGCGCGCCCCATGAAGCGGGCGCTCCGGGCGCTGATGGTGGGACAGGCGTCGCGCTTCAGCGGAGTGCTGGGGCCGGGCACCTTCACGCGCCGCGAGAAGTGTTTGGGCCACAGCAAGCACGTGGGGAGCTACCGGACGACCGACGATCAGGGAAACCTGGTGACCCGAAACCAGTACGAGAGCTGGTACGAGCGACACGTGGACGTGTCGGGTCCCGGCGACGTGATCGTCATTGTCCCCGACGGGACGGTCGCCCATGCGCCGGCCGCGCGGACCGAGACGACCGACGCGACGCTCTACCCGCTCCGGACCGAGAACGCGACCGAGACGCTTCATCTGTGGGGTCGTCACGAAGAGGGAGACCCCGCGACCCTCGTCGGGACAGCACACCTCGAAGGAAAGACGCACGTGCTGGACGCGCCGCGACTCCTGGTCCTCGGGCCCATGAGCGCCCTCTGGAAGCGGGTCGCCGCCATCTTCCTGGCGACCGCGGGGCTGCTCGCCCTCGTGCTCTTCGCCGCCCTCGCGATGGCACGAGCGCTCGCGGCCTGAGCACGGGACGGTGGCCCCCTGGCGCCGCCTGGCGCTATCCTCCGCCGCCATGAGCACACTCGCAGGCAAGACCCTCTTCATCACCGGCGCGAGCCGGGGCATCGGCAAGGCCATCGCGCTCCGCGCAGCAAAGGACGGCGCCAACGTCGCCGTCGCGGCCAAGACCGCGGAGCCGCACCCCAAGCTCGAGGGGACGGTCTACACGGCCTGTGAAGAGATCGAGAAGGCCGGCGGCAACGCCCTGCCCTGCATCGTCGACATCCGCTTCGAGGAACAGGTAGAGGCTGCGGTCAACGCCACCGTCGAGAAGTTCGGCGGCATCGACGTCCTGGTGAACAACGCCAGCGCAATCATGCTCTCCGACACGGTCACCACGCCGATGAAGCGCTACGACCTCATGCACTCCATCAACACCCGCGGAACCTTCCTCTGCGGTCAGAAGTGCATCCCCCACCTGGCCAAGTCCGACAACGCGCACATCCTCAACATCTCACCGCCGCTCCAGATGCTGGAGAAGTGGTTCGCGCCGCACGTCGCCTACACCATGGCCAAGTTCGGGATGAGCATGTGCGTCCTCGGCTGGGCCGGCGAGCTTCGCGAAAAGGGGATCGCGGCCAACACGCTGTGGCCCCGCACCACCATCGACACCGCCGCCGTGAGAAACCTCCTCGGTGGCGAGGAGGTGGCCAAGCGCTCGCGCAAGCCCTCGATCATGGCCGATGCTGCCCACGTGATCCTCACCCGCGACAGCAAGGAGTTCAGCGGGAACTTCTGCGTGGATGACGAGGTGCTCGCGTCGGCCGGCGTCACCGATCTCTCGGGATACGCGGTCGATCCGTCCCAGGAGCTCGCGCCAGACTTCTTCGTCTGAACGCGTCACCGATGAGCCTGGGTGACGCCCTGCGTCTCGGCCGGATCAGGAGCTCGTCTCAGAGCTTGGACGAAGTGAGCGAGTCGTTCTCGGCAGCCGTGAGGTGAATGCCGCACTCGCGCTTCTTGCCGAGGATCCGGCCCTCGCGCGGGTCCTGCCCCGGCAGGGTCGGCAGAGTCGAGTGCCAATCACCGATGGAGCGATAGCCCTCGGCGACGAGCGGATGCAGGGGCAGGTCGTGGCGCGCGAGATACTCCTCGACGTCAGCGTTGGTGAAGTGGAGGATCGGATGGATCTTCACGCGCCCGTCCTGCACGTCGATGCGCCTGAGGCCCGCACGGTGCTCCGTCTGACGCGCTCTGAGGCCCGCCATCCAGGCCTCCGCGCCCACGTCGCGAAGCGCGCGCTGAATGGGCTCGACCTTGTTGATCCGCAGGTACTGCGCGACGCCCTCGTCCCCCTGCTCCCACAGGCGTCCGTAGAGCGCCTCCTGGTGCGCCGCCGTGAGCCGCGGCGTCACGACGTGGAGCTCGAGATCGAAACGCTCCGTCAGGTCGCGCGCGAAGCGGTAGGTCTCGGGGAAGAGATAGCCCGTGTCGACGAGGATCACCGGCGTGCCCGGCGCGTGGACGCTCACCAGGTGGAGCATCACCGCCGACTGGGCGCCGAAACTGGACGAGATCGCGAGGCGGCGAGAGAAGTGCCCGGCCGCCCAGCGGACCACGTGGCCGGCTGGCGCGTCGCCCAGGTCCGCGTTGAGAGCATCCAGATCGAGAGCGCTCTCTTCGGCCAGGTCCGCCGGGGGGATGGTGTCGCGCGAAGCCGACTCACTGCTGCCGCGGGGGCTCATCGTCGAAAGCTCGGCTCCGAGTGGTCCAGGGCGGGCTGGTATTGCACCGTCAGCTCCTCGAAGGCGGCGAGGGCGTCGTGCGGGTCGCGGCCCTCGGGGAGCTGGAAGGCGTCGAAGCCGACGCGGGAGAGGTAGAAGACCTGGTCGCGGATGAAGTGCCCCGTCGCCCGGAGCTCCCCCTCGAATCCGAGGCGCTCCCGGAGGAGCCTGCCGGTGGTGAAGGCGCGACCGTCGGTGAACTTCGGCAGCTCGAGGGCCACCGCGTCCAGATGGGGCAGCGCCTCCTCGAGCTCGTAGGGGTCGATGTCGCCGGCAACCAAGACGCCGAGGCGCCCTTCGCGCGCGATCAGGGCGTCCCGATCGGCGACGAAGCGAGCCCAGGAGACGAAGACGTCCTCACTCGGCGGCGGCAAAGGTGTCGAGTCGTCGATCCGCCGATACGGGTCCGAGACGACCGCCTTGTCCTTGATGATCTCCATAAACCGCTTCCTTGAAAGGCGTGGATCCCACGCGACGATGGGTCTCGATGAAGGTCTCGTCGTCGCTCGTGCGGAGCGAGACGTAGGTCCGAAGGACGATCTCGACCGCATCGACGATCTCGTCCTCGGTGAGCGCGCGGCCCAGGATCTTCCCGAGCGCTGCCTCCTCGGTGTGGTTGCCGCCGAGCATGAGTTGGTAGTGCTCGATGCCCTGCTTGTCGATGCCGAGGATTCCGATGTTGCCGACGTGGTGATGGCCGCAGGCGTTGATGCAGCCGGAGATGTTGAGGGTGACGTCTCCGATGTCGTAGACCTCGTCTACGTCGGAGAAGCGGGCGATGATCGCCTCGGCGATGTTGATCGAGCGCGCGTTGGCCAGGGCGCAGTAGTCCAGCCCCGGGCAGGCGATGATGTCGGTGACCTTGTCGAAGTTCGGCGCCGCCAGGTCGAGCTCGGCGAGGCGCCGGTGCAGCTCGGGGAGGCGCCCGGTCTCGACGTCGCTGAAGACGAGGTTCTGGCGGTGGGTCACCACCAGCCGCCCGAAGCTGAACTCGTCGGCCAGGTCGGCGATCGCGTCCATCTGCTGATGGGTGACGTCGCCCGGCGGGAGGTTGGGTGTCTTGAGCGAGAGCGCGACGATGCTGTAGCCGGGCACTCGGTGCTCGGTCACGTTGGCGCTCGCCCACTGCGCGAAGCTGCGGTCCTTCGACAGAAGCGCCGCGTCCACCAGCGTGCTCCCGGTCTCGAGCTTCGCGTAGGGAGGCGCGTCGAAGTGCGCCCGGAACTTCGCGAGGTCCTCCTCGGTGAGACGCAGACCGCTGTCTCGGATCAGCGCCCACTCCTCTTCGACGAGCTGGGCGAAGCGCTCTCGGCCCTCCGACTTCACGAGGATCTTGATGCGCGCTTTGTACTTGTTGTCGCGGCGGCCGAGGCGATTGTAGACGCGGAGGATCGCCTCGCAATAGCTGAGCAGGTGCTCCTTGGGGAGGAACTCGCGGATGCACTCCGCGAGGATCGGCGTTCGGCCCTGACCGCCGCCGACCCACACCCTGAAGCCGACCTCCCCTTCGTCGTTCTCGACCAGCGCGAGGCCGATGTCGTGGACCGCGATGGCGGCGCGGTCGTGGCGAGCACCGGTCACCGCGATCTTGAACTTGCGCGGCAGGAAGGCGAACTCGGGATGGAACGTCGACCACTGGCGCAAGAGCTCGCAGTAGGGTCGGGGATCTTCGATCTCGTCCTTGGCGACGCCCGCGAAAGGATCGCTGGTCACGTTTCGGATGCAGTTGCCGCTGGTCTGGATGGCGTGCATCTCCACGTCGGCCAGATCGCGCAGGATCTTCGGAACGTCCTCCAGCTTCGGCCAGTTGAACTGGATGTTCTGGCGCGTGGTGAAGTGGGCGTAGCCCTTGTCGTACTTCCGCGCGATCTCGGCGAGGACCCGGAGCTGCGCCGCCGACAGCAGGCCGTAGGGAATGGCGACGCGCAACATGTACGCGTGCAGCTGCATGTAGAGGCCGTTCTGCAAGCGGAGCGGCTTGAACTCGTCTTCGGTGATCTCGCCAGCGAGGCGTCGCCGCACCTGCTCCCGAAACTGAGCGGCGCGCTCCCGAACGAGGCGAAGATCCTGAGCGTCGTACTGGTACATGCTCAGACCTCGTATCCGAAGCGCTGGGCGATCCAGCTGGGCCCGGTGGCGCGAATGCGCTCGCGCGCGGTGGTCGCGAAGAGACCGTCACCCGCCTCTCCCACCGAGAGCACGTAGGGATCGCAGACGTCGTACTGCTGGGTGCGCGCCCAATGGAGCGCGTCGCCCTGCGCCGCTTCCTCCGGGGTCGCCCCAGCCTCGACGAGAGCCTCTGTCCACCGGCGGTCGGCGGTCAGGTAGACCGCCCTCCCATCGGACGTGCGGTTGGCGGTGACCACGAAGACGGCGTTCATGAATTCCCTCGTCGGAAAAGAGGGTTAATACTTGAGTCTTCCGACAGGGAATTGCAACTGGGGAATGGTGGAATTTATCAAACTGCTATTATTACAGCGCTTTTATTCTACAGCATAAAGGTCGACAAATGCTCCAGACGGTCCCTGGGCCAAAAAAATGGGGCGCCCTAAAGGCGCCCCGTTTTCACGTCTGGGCCTTTTTGCGCCCGATCAGTCCGGACCGCCCGGATCGGGGATCACCGGCGGCACCAGGAAGAAGACCGTTCGGCTGTCGAGGGGCGAGCCGTCGCCGTAGACGGTGAGCTCGGCCTCGAAGACCAGCGGCGAAGCCTCGGGCATGACGGTGGTCTGCATCGCGACCGGCACCACGTCGAAGCAGACCGGGGTGCCCGGGGTGACGGCCGGGAAGGCATGCCTGGAGATGGACGGGGGTGGGATGTCCTCGGTCATGATCATCGAGCAGCTGCCGCCCGAGGTGTTGGCCTCGAGGTGATCGATGAACTGCAGCGAGTCACCCGCATCGTCCGGAAGGTCGGCGGCATCGATGGTGACGCGCAGGGGCACGCCCTCGACGATCTCGTTGATGGCGTCGATGACGACGGGTACGACCGCCGCGTCCTGACCATCGAAGACCAGCGGCGCGCCGGTCCGATCGAGGGATCCACTGGCGTTCGCGAGATCCACGAGGTCGGCCCGTTGGGAATCCGTCGGCGTACCGCTCCAGACCCCGATGAAGGTCACGCCCGCATCGCTGAGCGCCGTGCCCGCGGAGACGGCGTCCGGCGTATCCGGGTTGCTCTCCTCGTCGGTGAACCCGACCAGGATCTTCACCGCCTCGGCTCGGAAGCCCGGGCATCCGACACGGTCCGCCGGCAGCGGGGACCGACACGAGGTCGTGACGCCCGGACACGTCGCCGGGTCGGCGATGCACCACGCGGCCTTGAACAGGTTCTCGATGGCGCCCGTGGTCCCGAACATCAGGCCGGCCGCCGTGACGGCCGGATCCGGCTGGATGTCCGTCACGTGCGTGAGCTCCGCGAGGTAATGACCCACGCCGGTCCAGGGGCTCGCCACGCAGGAGCTGATGCCCGGATCCTCGATGCAGGTCCCCGACAGGCTGCAAACCTGATCGGTGGCGCACATCGAGTCACGGGTGCAGGGGGTCCCGAAGTCGGTGCAGGTCAGATCGGAGATGACAGTGTTCACCGCCGCCTGGAGCGAGGAGATCTCCGTGCCCATCGAGCCCGACTGATCGAAGAGGAAGTAGACGTCGGCGAACTGAATGCTCGTCCGGAAATGCAGGGTATCCCGGGGCGGGTCCGTCGCATCCATGTAGGGAACGACGAAGACGAAGTCTCCACGCTCACGGGGGTTGTCGAACGCGTCGGTCGGATCGGTACCCGCGCCGATCTCGATCAGGTCGCTGATGCCGTCGCCGTCGGTGTCGCTCAGCGTCGGGTCGGAACCGGCGACGAACTCGTCGGCGTCGGAGACGCCGTCGTTGTCACTGTCGGCGTCGCGGAAGTCCGGGATCATGTCCATGTCCGTGTCCCGCGGCGGAGTGCGGATGTCCATGTCGCCCGCCTCTTCCGAGTCGAGGAACCCGTCGCCGTCGGAGTCGTCGTCCTGCCAGTCGGGTGTGCCGTCCCCGTCGGTGTCGATGGCGTCGCCCGTGCGGGGTCGCTCGTCACCGTCGAGGATGAAGTCGTTGTCGGAGTCGGGGTCGCGGAAGTCGGCGAGGCCGTCACCGTCGAAATCCACCGGAACCGACGGGTCCACGATCTCGGTCGCGTCCTCGACGCGGTCGTTGTCGTCGTCGGTGTCACGGAAATCCTCGATGCCGTCGCCGTCCGCGTCCCCCACGCCTTCGACCAGGTCGGCGATGCCGTTGCCGTCCGAGTCGTCGTCGACGAAGTTGGGGATGCCGTCCATGTCGGCGTCCTCGGGAGGCGTGTTGGTATCGGCGTCACCCGCCTCGACGCTGTCGGGAATCGAATCGTTGTCCGAATCGTCGTCCAGATAGTCGGGTGTGCCGTCACCGTCCGTGTCCCGGTTGGTGGCGCGCGCTTCGTCCACGTCGCTGATCCCGTCGCCGTCGGCATCGGGCTGCGGGGGAAGCGCGGAGTCGCTGCTCCCGTCGCCGCCGGCATCACCCGTGGGCGGCCGGTCGTCCCCGCCGCAGCCAGTGAACACCAGCAGCAGGGGAAGCAGGATGGAAAGGGGGACAGCTCTGCGCATCATTGAAAACCTCTCGAAAAAGGAAAGAATCTGTTGGAACCCGTACTGACGGCTCACGGCCCGGCTCGGGCGAAACGTGGAAGGAGACACCCCGTTGGTCCACCTTCCCACGTCGGATTCCTCAGTTTAGCTCAATCCCGGCCGGGCGTGATCCGACACTGCAGCCTTTTTCGAGCGCTCGCGCGCTCAGTTGCGTGCCCAGGCTCACTTAAGGCGAGAGGGCCTCGAAAACCTCGTTCGGGGGTGGGTGGGTGCAAGTGCGCTCGCCGAGATAAGCTCTGAAGGTGAACGTCGGCACCCTGCTGGTCGAGCTCGCCGAAAAGATGGGGCTCATCGCCGCCGCAGCCCTGCTGGCCGTGTTCATCCCCCCGCTCCGCAACCGCCTGCTCGGCGTGGGACAGAGGCGGGACAAGCTGGCGGCCGTCTTCCTCGGGCTCGGGCTCAGCATCTGGGGAGCGATGCTGGGGATGACGGTGATGGGCGAGCACATGAACGTCCGCGCCATCGGCGTGCTCATCGGCGCCATCCTCGGCGGATGGAAGGCCGGAGCCCTCGCCGGATTGGGAGGGGGGCTCTTCTACGCCGCCCTGGTGGATGACGGGACGGCGCCCTGGGTCCTGATCGCCTCGATCATCGACGGGGTCATCGCCGGGGTGGTGGCCGAACGGAAGCCGGAATGGTTTCAGGGCCCGAAGGCGTTCGTCACCTCCGTGGGCATTCAGGGCTTTCACCTGATGGGTGTGGGCGTCGGGCTGTTGGCGGTGGGTCATGCGGCCCGCTACATCCCGGCCTGGCCCGCTCACCTGGTCAAGCTCGCCGTCAACGCAGCCGGGGTCACGCTCTTCGTGATGGTCGCCAAGCTGGTGGTGACGCGCGAAGAGAGCGCCGTCGCCCTGGCCAACGCGCGCGCCGCGGCGGACGCGGCGAGCCTCGAGTCTCTGCGCCGCCGGCTCGAGCCCCACTTCCTCTTCAACGCCCTCAACGCCTTGCGCGCCACCATCCGGCGCGATCCGGAGAAGGCGCGCGAGCTGGTCGATGATCTCTCCGACCTCTACCGCTACCTCCTGTCGCATCCCGACGACGCCACCCTTCGCGACGAGGTCAGCCATGCGGAGAGCTATCTCGCGATCGAGCGGGCCCGCCTGGGCGACGAGCGCCTGTCGGTGCGCACCGAGATCGACACGGAGGTCGAGCACGACGCCGTACCTGCGCTCCTGCTCCAGCCCCTCGTCGAAAACGCGGTGCGTCATGGCGTGGCTGCGCACACGGGCCCCGGCGAGGTGGTGGTGAAGGCGCACGCCGACGGGGACGCGCTGGTGATCGAGGTCGTGGACTCCTCCGACGGGGAGCGGCGGCCGATCGCCGAAGCCGGGAGCGGCATCGCCGTCGAGACGCTCGAGCGGCGTCTCTCCCAGAAGTATTCCGGCGCCGCGTCCTTCGAGCTGGTCATCCGTGACGGCGGCGCCCGCGCGACGGTTCGCCTGCCGCGACAAGCCCTGGTGGATCATCGCCAACGAGAGGTGGATGCAGCGTGACTGAGACGGACCTCAAAGCCATCGTCGTCGACGACGAGCCTCTGGCGCGCGACGAGCTGACCTTTCTCCTGGGGCAGTGCGAAGGCGTGGAGGTCGCGGGAGAAGCAGAGGACGCCAAGAGCGCCCTCGCTCTACTCGATGACGTCGGCCCCGACGTGGTCTTCGTGGATCTGCGGATGCCCGGGCCCGACGGCATCGCTCTCGCGGAAGCGGTACGCGCCCGCAAGCCGGAGACGTCGGTGGTGGTGGTCTCGGCTCACGACGATGCAGCCCTGCGTGCCTTCGAGGCCCGCGTCGTCGACTACCTCCTCAAGCCGGTGCGTCTCGAGCGCCTCGAAGGCGCGCTCCAGCGCGTCCGCGAGCTCGGCCCGATGCGAGCCAGCGCCGACGCACCGATGACGCGGCTGGCGATCAAGCGCCGCGACGGATACGTGGTGGTCGATCTCGAGGACGTCGTCTACTTCGAGATGAAAGACGAGCTCGTCTGGGCCGTCACCGACGACGATCGCTTCGCCCTCGATCTCACCATGAGCACCGTCGAGAAGCGTTTGTCGTCCGAGCTCTTCTTTCGCAGCCACCGCAGCGTGCTCGTGCGTCTCGATCGGATTCAGAAGATCCAGCCCTCGGGCCCTGGCAGCTTCGAGCTGATCCTCGCCCACCCCGAAGCGCCTCGGGTCCCGCTCGCGCGCGAGCGCGCGCGGACGCTGAAAGAGCTGATTCCCGTCGCGGGCTGAGCGCCTCGCCTCCCGAGTGCACGAATCTGTGCTCCACGGAATCCGGTGCACGAAAGCCGCATGGGCATGGTTCCTGCTCCAGCAGTCTCATCGGAGGTATTTGCATGCCCAACCTTCGAGCAGTTTTAGAGGCGAAGGGTACAGAGACGGTTTCCATTCCAAGCTCAGCAACGGTCCTCGAAGCGGTCCGGCAGTTGAGTAGAAAGGGTGTCGGATCGGTACTGGTCATCGACGAGGGTTCGCTCGTCGGAATCCTGACGGAGCGCGACGCGGTGCGTCGTGTGCTCGCCAGAAACCTCGATCCCAAGCACACCCTGGTAGCCAACGTCATGACGAGAGAAGTCCTGACCGGTCTGCCGGAGGAGAGCGTCCTGGAAGCGAGACGAAGGATGGGCGAACGACACGTACGCCATCTGGTGGTGTGCACGGGCGGATCCGTCGTCGGGGCGATCTCCATCGGAGACCTCGCCAAGGGGGCTGCGCGCGACCTGGATCGCTCGATCGACGCGCTGACGAAGTTCATCAGCGGCCCCTCGGTCAAGCACGACTCCGACTGGCCGACCGCGTTTCCGCCCCCATCCGACTACGCAGAAGATCTTCCGAAGGAGGGGTAGCTGGCCGATGACTCGCCCCGCGACGCTTCGTCGCACCTGAGGCAAAACGCCACCACCTTCTGCGTGGCGCGCGGCTGCGGCGGTCTTATCTAGATCTCGGGCCGACATGCAGAGGGAAGACCAGCGCAGAGCCGAGCAGGGTCCGTCGGTGCCACCCACCGACACGAGCGTCGGCCTCAAGTCGGCGGAGGTGGCCCGGCGAAAGGAGCGCTTCGGGCCCAATGCCCTCGTCGAAAAGCGCGTCTCCCTAACGCGCCGGATCGCCGGGTTCTTCTGGGGACCCATCCCCTGGATGATCGAGGCCGCCGCGATCCTGTCGGGGGCCGCCGGGCGGTGGGACGACCTCGCCATCATCGGGTCGATGCTGCTGATCAACGCTGGCGTCGGCTTCTGGGAGGAGCTCCAGGCCGACAATGCCATCACTGCGCTGAAAGCGAAGCTCGCGCTCGAGGCGCGGGTTCTTCGTGACGGGCGTTGGCGCGAGGTGGACGCGGCCGAGCTCGTCCCCGGCGACGTGGTGCGGGTTCGCCTGGGCAACATCGTCCCCGCCGACCTGCGCCTCGTCGGCGAAGGGTTCTTGAGCGTCGACCAATCCGCTCTCACCGGAGAGTCCCTCCCCGTCGACCATGGCGAGGGCGACGACGTGTACTCGGGCTCGATCGTGCGAACGGGCGAGATGACCGGCGTCGTGTCGGCCATCGGAATGGACACCTATTTCGGAAAGACGGCGCGCCTGGTCGAAGACGCGGAGACGCGCTCCCATTTCCAGCGGGCGGTCCTGAAGATCGGCAACTTCCTCATCGTCCTCACCATCATCCTGGTGGTGATCATCCTCCTGGTCGCTCTCTTTCGCGGCACGCCACTGGTCGAGACCCTCCTCTTCGCGCTCATCCTCACCGTCGCGGCGATCCCCGTCGCGCTTCCCACGGTGCTCTCCGTCACCATGGCCGCCGGCGCCTCCAAGCTCGCGAAGATGGGGGCCATCGTCTCGCGTCTGGTCTCCATCGAGGAGATGGCAGGGATGGACGTGCTGTGCAGCGACAAGACGGGCACCCTCACCAAGAACGAGCTGACGCTCGGTGAACCGATCGTCATGGGTGCCGACGACGCCGAAGACCTCGTTCTCGCGGCGGCGCTGGCGTCCCGCGAGGAGGACGCCGACCCCATCGACTCGGCCATCGTCGCGCGCGTAGACCGCGGCGACCTCTCCCACTTCACCACCGACCACTTCGAGCCCTTCGACCCGGTGCGCAAGCGCGCCGACGCCGAGGTGCGACGTGGCGAGGAGACGTGGCGGGTGAGCAAGGGCGCCGCCCAGGCGATCCTCGCCCTGGTCGACGCCGACGAGGACGTCCGGCGAGAGGTCGCGGCCCGAACGGATGAGCTGGCCGCTTCCGGCTTCCGCGTCCTCGGCGTCGCCCGCGACCGCGGCGATGGCTGGAAGCTCCTGGGCCTGTTGCAGCTCTTCGATCCGCCGCGCGACGACGCCGCGGCGACCATCGACGCCGCCCGGGGGTATGGGCTCGACATCCGGATGGTCACCGGCGACCACGTCGCCATCGCCCGAGAGACGGCGAGGAAGCTCCATCTCGGATCGAACATCACCGCAGCTTCGGAGGCCTTCGACGACCACGGCCATCCGGTGTCGGCGGAGGCGATCGAGGCCGCCGACGGTTTCGCGCAGGTCTTCCCGGAGCACAAGTTCGCCATCGTCCAGGAGCTGCAGAAGCGGGATCACATCGTCGGGATGACCGGCGACGGCGTGAACGACGCGCCAGCGCTCAAACAAGCCGACGTGGGGATCGCCGTCAGCGGCGCCACCGATGCCGCGCGCGCCGCCGCCGCCGTGGTGCTGACCTCTCCTGGCCTCTCGGTCATCACGAGTGCGGTCGAAGAAGCGCGTCGCATCTTCGAACGGATGACCAGCTACGCGGTCTTCCGCATCTCGGAGACGATTCGCGTGCTCCTGTTCATGACGCTCTCGATCCTGGTCTTCGACTTCTATCCGGTCACGGCCGTCATGATCGTCCTGCTCGCGATCTTGAACGACCTGCCGATCATGATGATCGCCTACGACAACGTGCCGGTCGCGCCGCAGCCGGTTCGATGGAACATGGAGCGGGTTCTGGTTCTGAGCGCGGCTCTGGGTGTCGCTGGGGTGGTGGCCTCTTTCGGGTTGTTCTGGTTCGTGCGCGAGTATCTCGGGCTGGCGCCCGACACCGTCCGAACGCTCATCTTCCTGAAGCTCCTGGTGGCCGGACATCTGACCATCTACGTCACGCGGAACACCGGCACGCTCTGGCGCCGGCCGTGGCCGAGCTGGCGCCTGGTCATCGCGGCCGAAGCCACCCAGGTGCTCGGAACATTGGCCGCGGTGTACGGATGGTTCGTCGCGCCGGTGGGTTGGAGCTACGCGCTCATGGTGTGGGGCTACGCGCTCGCATGGCTCTTCGTCGGGAGCGCCCTGAAGATTCGGGGTCGAGCGCCTGCTCCATCGGCAGCGGGGCCGACAAGCGCGCCACCTTTCGCGAATCGAAGCCAGCGCCCACTCGCACGCCTCCTGAGCAGCGACCATTCGACGCGCGAGCCGCTCCGTGTTTCTCTCCACCGTCGATGCCCGTCGATGCCGATCCGATCTACCTCGACCACAACGCCACGACGCCCCTGTTGCCCGAGGTCGTCGACGCGATGCTCCCCTACTTGCGCGAGCATTTCGGAAATCCGTCGAGTGGGCACGTCTACGGCGAACGGACAGCGCGCGCGGTCGAGCACGCCCGAGCGCAGGTCGCCGGCGCCCTGGGCTGCGCGCCCGACGAGGTCTTCTTCACCTCGGGCGGCACCGAGGCCAACAACCTCGCCATCCGTGGCGTGATGCGAGCCGCGTCGCCTCGAGGAGGGATCGTGACCTCCGCGGTCGAGCACCCGGCGACCGAGCGACCTTGCGGATGGCTCGAAGCGCAGGGCTGTCGGGTGACACGGCTCGGGGTCGACGACGGCGGTCGGGTCCGACTCGCCGAGGCGAAGGCCGCGATCGACGAGACGACCACGCTCGTGACGGTGATGCACGCGAACAACGAGACCGGGGTGCTCCAGCCCATCGCCGAGCTGGCCGAGCTCGCCCACGCGCGGGGCGCGCTCCTCCACACGGACGCGGCCCAGTCGCTCGGCAAGGTGCCGGTGAATGTCGACGCGCTCGGAGTCGACCTGCTCTCGGTCGCAGGCCACAAGCTCTACGGGCCCAAGGGCGTCGGGGCCCTCTTCGTTCGCCGGCAGACGGCGATCGCTCCCTTCACCCTGGGCGCCGGTCACGAGCGGGGCCTGAGGCCCGGCACCGAAAACGTCGCATCGATCGTCGGCCTGGGTGCGGCGGCGGAAGCGGTGACCCGAGACCTCGACGCCGCCGCCGCGCGGATGAAGAGGCTGCGGGACCTCGCGTGGGAACGTCTGGACCTCGCGATCGAGGGGCTCGTGCTCAACGGCCACCGGGAGCTCCGCTTGCCGAACACCCTCAACGTGCGCTTTCCCGAAGTGGCGGGCGACGCGCTCCTCGCCGCCGCGCCGGAGATCGCCGCATCCACTGGCTCGGCCTGCCACGCGGGTGAGACATCGGCCTCCTCGGTGATCCTGGCGATGGGCGTTCCGGCGAGCGAGGCACTCGGATCCGTCCGCCTCTCGCTCGGCCGACACACGACCGAGGACGACGTGCGTCGCGCCACCGACGCCCTGATCCGCGCGTGGCGCCTCGAGGCCGCCCGCTGAGCGCCGACTGGCGCGCCGGCCCCAATCGCACAAACATGGGGGTCATGCTCAGTCTTCGGGCCCGTTTTTCACCTGCTTTGTTCGCGATTTTCTTCGTCTTCCCGCTCGCTTCCTGCGGCCACGACACCCGGAGCACCGACCCGTGCGATGGCGTCACCTGCGCCGTCGACGGAACCACCTGCTCGCCGATGGACGGGATGTGCCACTGCGGCGACGGCGGTGAGGTCTGCGCCGACGATCAGGTCTGCGAAGCGGCCACGACGACGTGCGTGACCCAACCCGCAGCGGTGTGCGGAGACGGAACGCACTGGGATCCGGGCGAGCAAGCGTTCCGCGAAGCGACCGATGGCTGGGGGCTGACGGGGGTCGAGGGCATTCGCATCGAGGCGGTGGACTTCGATGGCGACGGCTTCACCGACCTCGCCGTGCTCAACGCGCCGGCCGGCTTCGACGATTTCACCGCGGGGGGAGAGCGGCACACCTGGCTCCTGCACAACACGGGCGACGGTCACTTCGAGGACGTCACCGAGGCCTCGGGCTTCGTGACCCCTCGCGGCGGCGGCGCAGGCGGCAGGCCGGTCGAGGTGGTGGCCTGGGGCGACGTCGACAACGACGGGGACCTCGACGCCTACCTCGGCATGAACACCATCGACCTGACGGGCGCCAACATGGGAGAGACCAGCGAGATCATGATCCAGGACGCGCCCGGACACTTCGTGCTCGGCTCGGGGGACAATCCCGTGCGCAACCCGAGCGGCGTCGACGTGCCGGCGGGCGCCGCCTTCGTCGACTACGACCTCGACGGGGATCTCGACCTGTGGGTCGGGCACAACTCGACTTCCACCGAGATCCTTCAGGACCGGCTGTGGCGAAACGACGGCGAAGGAGGGTTCGAGGACGCGACCGCCGACGCGGGTCTCGAGACCCAGGATTGGGTGAGCCTCGACGCGCTCAACCAGGGCCTCGCACACAGCCGCGCCTGGTCGGTGGCCACCTGCGATCTCAACGACGACGGCGTCATGGAGCTGCTCGCTGCGTCCTATGGCCGCGCGCCGAACCACCTCTTCCAGGGCGTGCGCGGAAGCGACGGGACGGTGACCTACACCAACCGATCCGTCGACTCGGGCTACGCCTACGACATGGACATGGGGTGGACCGACAACCAGTTCGCCCGCTGCTACTGCCAGGCGAACCCGAGCGCGGATGGATGCGCAGGCCTGACAGCCCCCTGGTGGTCTGCCCGGAGCCGCCGGCCTGGAACCCGACCAACGACACACAAGCCTTCCGGCTCGGCGGCAACAGCGGGACCACCGTGTGTGGCGACGTCGACAACGACGGCGACATGGACCTGCTCACCAACGAGATCCGCCACTGGTGGGCCGGCTCGGGATCGGACATGGCCGAGCTCTTGATCAACGACGGGTCGAACGACCCGGTCTTCGATCGTCCGGGACGCGCGGCGCTCGGGATGGAAGTCCCGCACGCGGACGCGGTCTCCTGGGACGAGGGGATCATGACCTCGGCGCTCTTCGACTTCGACCTCGACGGTTGGCTCGACGTCTATCTCGGCATGAGCGACTACGCGGGCAACCACGGGCTGCTCTACCATCAGGACTCGGCGCTGAGCTTCACCCAGGTGCCGATCGATCAGGGGATCGATCATCACCGGAGCCACGGCATCGCCATCGCCGACTTCGATCGGGATGGGGACCTGGACGTGGTCGTCGGTCACTCACACGCGCGCTGCGACGCCTCGGCGCCCGATGACTGCTACCCGACGCAGCAGGTGCGCTTCTTCGAGAACGTCGCAGGCGACGGTGGGAACTGGGTGCAGCTTCACCTCGAGGGGACCGACGACGTGAACGCGGTAGCGATCGGCGCGCGCGCGACGCTCACCGCCGGCGGCGTCACCCAGACCCGTGAGGTGGAGGGCGGCCACGGGCACTACGGTGCGCAGAGCGATCTCCTTCTCACCTTCGGCCTCGGCGCCGAATGCGAGGCAGACGTCACCGTGCGCTGGCCGAACGGTGCGCTCGCCACCGACACCTTCCACGTGACGTCGGGCCACCGCTACACCGTCACGCCGGGTCGGCTCCCGCGCGTCGAGGAGTGAACACCCGCCTCAGCGAGTGAGACCGTCGATTTTCTCTCCGAGCGCACGGATGAGCTCTGACCGGAGCTGACCCGCGATGTCTTCGTTGTAGACGTCCGCTTCCGCGGGGCTCAGGACTTCGTAAGTGGCGCTGTCCAGGAACGAGCCCGAGCCGAGATTGTAGAGGAGCACGTCGCCGACGATGCCTCCCGACTGGAAGGTCTCGATGTCGTTGGCCTCGATCTCGTCGCCTTGCAGGCGCGGCGGAACGGCGTGCTGGACGCGAACCACCAGCGCGTACTTCATGCGCGAAAGGCCGTCGACGGCGAACTGCACCACGGACTCTTGCGGGTCGCTCTCGAAGTCTCCGTCGCGAAGGTAGTGTGCAATGGGTATCACCACGGCATCCGAGTAGCTGGCCCAGGACGGATAGAGGTAGCTGCTGCCCGCGGGCATGTTCTCCCAGTGCTCTTCCGGCCCGGCGGTCGGATCGGCGAGCTGGTTCGGGGAGACGATCAAGCCGTTGCCGTTCCGCCCGAAGTTGGCATCGCTGGGGACGTCGAGATCTGCATCGGTCGCCGCGGCCCGCCCGCTCACGTCACCGCCGATCTGACGCAGGGCATCGAGCTTCGCCTGGAGCGCCGGGCGGTGCGCCTCGACGATATCCCCCGGATCGTCACATCCCACCACACACAAGACGGTCAAGAGTCCAACCAGCGCTTTCATCCATCCCTCCCCGGCGACGAGGCTACTCTAGTCGCGCTCGTCCTTTCCGCCACCCCCGTCCGAAAACCATCGTTTGATATGTTACCGGCGGCGGATGCTACGCGCGGTAACCTCATCCATGATCTGGCGAGTCGCACTCGGGGTGGCGCTGCTGCTGGCCGGCGTGGGATGCGGGCGGGTGGGATTCGACCGCGTAGACGTCGGATCGATGGACGCGACCGTTCCAGACGGCGGCAGCTGCCCGGCGCCGATCTGCGGGGATGGCGTCTGCTGCGGCGGTGAAGACGCGTGCGGCTGCCCGTCGGACTGCGGCCCATCGTCGTGTGGCGACGGCCTGTGCTGCCCAGGCCGGGGCGAAAACGCGTGCGCCTGCGCAGCGGACTGTGGGGAGGGGAGCTGTGGCGACGCGATCTGCTGCGCCGCGACCGGGGAGAACATCGCGACGTGCGGAGACGACTGCTTCCCCGTGTGCGGCGACGGCCGCTGCACCACCGGCGAAGACGTGTGCACCTGCGAGACGGACTGCACCGAGGCTACGTGCGGCGACGGCGCGTGCTGCAGCGTCGGCGGTGAGGACCCGTGTACGTGCCCGAGCGATTGTGGGCTGAACAGCTGCGGGGATGCAGTCTGCTGCGGGACGATGGGCGAGAGCGCGTGCTCCTGTCCGAGCGACTGTGGCGCCTCCTCCTGCGGCGACGCGATCTGCTGCGGGCTCACGGGCGAAACCGCGTGTGGGTGTGAAGATTGCGGAATGGGCACTTGCGGCGACGGCATCTGCTGCGCAGCCGGCGGCGAAACCGCATGCACCTGTCCGAGCGATTGCGGCGCCTCCTCTTGCGGTGACGGCATCTGCTGCGATGCCGGCGGCGAAAGCGCGTGCTCCTGTCCGAGCGACTGTGGGGCTTCGGCCTGTGGCGACGGCAGCTGCTGCGCACGCGCGGGGGAGACCCGCTGCTCCTGCCCTGACGACTGCGGCGCCCCGACTTGCGGCGACGAAGTGTGCTGCGCCGCGCGCGACGAGACCTCGGCGAGCTGCGCCGAGGACTGCACGGCCGCTTGTCCCGACGGGGTGTGCAACGCCGGCGAAGACGTTTGCACCTGCGGCGCCGATTGCACGGGCGCGACATGCGGCGATGGACTGTGCTGCGCTGCCGGGGGTGAGGACGCCTGCACCTGCCCGGGGGACTGCGGGGCCTCGGCCTGTGGGGATGGGGTCTGCTGCACGGCGGCGGGCGAGGACTCGTGCACTTGCGCGGCCGACTGCGGCGCCGACACCTGCGAAAACGGCATCTGCTGTGGCTCCGCGGGGGAGGACGTCTGTTCTTGCGCTGCCGACTGCGGTGCGGCCGTCTGCGGAGACGGTCGTTGCTGCCCCACGGAGAGCCCGTGTAGCTGCCCGAGCGACTGTGGGGCCTCGAGCTGCGGGGATGGCGTATGCTGCGAGCCCTCCGGCGAGAACAGTTGCAGCTGCGAGACCGACTGCGGCACGACGACGTGCGGTGACGGGCTCTGCTGCGCTTCGGAGACCTCGGCCAGCTGCGCCGAGGACTGCCCCGTGGCCTGCTCGGACGTCTGCACCATGGGCACCTGCGTCGCGGGGACCTGCGTCATCAGCTGCCCCGACGCGGGCTGCCCTTCGGTGACCTGCCCTGCGGGTGTCCCGTGCCGGGTCCAGTGCGACGTGTTCGGTGGGTGCGGCCTCGTGGACTGCAGCGACGCGACCGATTGCAGCATCGCGTGCAATGGACCCGGGCCCTGCGGAGACATCACCTGCGGAAGTGGCTCGTGTCTGCTCGACTGCGGCGGAGGAGGCGGCTGCAGTGGTCGCCTGGACTGTGCAACGGCCACGTCTTGTGAAGTGCGCTGCGACGACAACGGACCGTGCACCGGATCCATCACCTGCGCGCCCGGAGTCCCGTGCGCCGTGTTGTGCAACGCCGAGGGAGGGTGTCTCGGGCCGATCGACTGTCGCGGCGCGTCCACCTGTCACGTGGACTGTGGTGGCAACGGCGGGTGCGGCAGCGTCGCGTGCGATGCAGGCAGCTGCACGGTCGCCTGTGATGGCTTGGGCGGCTGCGGCGATATAGCCTGCGGGCCAGGTGCATGCGACCTCGATTGCACCGGGGGTGGCTCGTGCTCGTCTGTCGATTGTTCGACCTCCTGCGCTTGCGATCTCCTCTGCCATCCCCTGCTGGGATGTCCCGCGACCACCAGCTGCCCCACGGGGTGCAGCACCAGTGGGGGGTGCAGCTCCTCGGGGACGGGGTGCAGCACGTGTTGACGCAGCCCCCAACTCGCCATCTTTCGCTGCGCGCCACGCTGCGATAGAAATGAGCCTCGATGGGTGCGGCAGCGCGGTGGCGGCTGGCCTGGCCCCTGGCGCTCTGCGTCGGGGTCGCGCTTCGGTTTCTGCTCGATCGGAGCCCGGGGACCGACGCGGCAGCGGTTGGGCTGCCCCTCGACGACGGATGGATCCACCTGGTCTACGCGCGGAGCCTCGCCGGCTTCGATGGATTCGCCTATGTGCCCGGGCAGGCCGAAGCCGGGTTCACCAGTCCCCTGTGGGCGATCCTCCTCGCGCCGCTCTTCTGGATCCGTGTGCCGTGGGACGTGTCGCTCGTTCTCATCGTGAAAGTGGTTGGTGTGGCGTGCGCCGCGGCCGCGAGCGTCTTCGGCTTTCGACTCGGCGAACGCCTCGCCGGCATCGGCGCCGGGATGGTCCTCGGCACGATGATCGCCCTCGATCCGTGGCTCGCCTTCGGCGCCGTCAGTGGGATGGAGGTCCCCCTGGCGGCCGCGACCTCGCTCGCCGCTTTCGATCTCCTCTGTGCGAAGCGCTATCGAGGGGCCGGAATCGCTCTGGCGCTCGCGGTGCTGAGCCGCCCCGAGATGTTGGTGGTCGCCGTCACCGCCGTCGCGGTGTTCGCGTGGTTGGACCGCGACGAGCTCCGGAGCTCCGCCACCTTCCGCGCGCTCGCCCTGCCGCCGCTCGCGGTGACGGTCGCCTGGGTCGGCTACTGCCTGATCGTCACCGGACGGCTCCTGCCCAGCGCGTTCTACTTGAAGCACCAGGACGCCGGCCCCCTCGACGCCTTCTCCGATGCCGGCACCGTGATCTTCGGCCAGCTCCTCGACTACCCCTGGCTCTTCTGGGGCTGTGGCGTCGTCGCGTTCGTGCTCGGTGCACACCGGCTACTCGTCGAAGGCGAGGGCGCGAAGGCGCGGGCCGCCCGCCTCGCCCTCGTCCTGGTCGGACCGCTGTGGATCGTGGCGATCATCTGGGCGCATCGAATCAACGAGCCGCTCGCCTTCTACTGGCATCGCTATCTCGACGCCGGCATCGCGCTCGTCTTCGTACCCATCGCGATCGGGCTCTGGACCTCTATCGACGAGCTCTTTCGGCTCGTGCGTCGCCGTCCCGCCCGCCAGACGCAGGGACGGGTCCTGGGCGCCCTGGCGGTGCCTCTGATCGCGATGTCCCTCGTCACCCTCCCCGCCAAGATCGACCGCAACGCGTCGCTCCAGGCCTGGAGCGCCGAGAACGTCGAGGAGGAGCAGGTTCAGGTCGGGCTCTGGATCGCCAACAACTCCTCGCCCAACGATTGGATCGCGACGCACGACGCCGGAGCCATCCGCTTCATCAGCGACCGTCCGGTGGTCGACATGCTCGGCATCAACACGCACGAAGCCCTCGGCGGCGGCCTCCCGGAGGTCTTGCGAGCGCATCCCCCCCGCTACCTCGCCATCATCCCGTCCTGGTACCCGAGCATGCTCCACGACCCCCGCCTCCGAGAGGTCTACGAAGTGCACGTCGATCACTTCGTGATTTGCAGCAAGTGCCAGCAGGACGAGATGGTGGTGCTCCGCCCCGCGAGCGCCGCTCCGACCGCAGAGCTCACGCCTCTGGCGGCTCGACGCGCCCCGCGAGGAGCCACGACACGAAACCGCCGATGAGCGCGAGCAGGACGACGGCCGGTCCCCAGAAGACGATGGCGTCGTCCGTCTCCTTCGCGATCCACGCGACGCCGGTGAGGGCGCCCGCGCCGCCGAGCACGAACACGACGATGCTGACGAGGAAAGCCAACACGCCAGCAGAAGAGGCCTTCTCACCGCGGAGGCGCCGGACGATGACGATCCCCACCGTGACGAGGAGGAGCAGAGCGGCGACCGCGAAGAAGCCGACCGCTACCATGGTGGAGAGGAGCCCTTCGATCTCCATCTCGTTCACGGTCCCAGCTGCCCGACGATGAACACCCGCCTGTCGCCCGAGAGCACCCAGGGACGATACTCCATGAGCGCCCGCGGTCAGTGGCAGTTTTCCGAGGTCACGGTGTCGCCGGTGCGAACCGTCCTCTTCTCGGCAAAGCGGAAAGGAATGGACTGACACCACCAGATGCCGCAGTTCCGCTGCACCTGCACGTGCAGGTGCGGACCGGTGCTCCAGCCGGAGGTGCCCGTCCGGCCGATGGGATCACCCTCTGCCACTCGGTCTCCGACGCTCACCGTGCCGCGGTTCAGGTGCATGTAGAGGCCAATGGTCCCGTCGGGGTGCCGGACCTCGACCGTGTTCGCCAGATTCGCGCACTCGCTGCCGCCGCCGTCGTAGCAGTGACTGCCCGGAGGCGAGACGTTGCGGACGCGTATCACCCGCCCCCCTCGCATCGCGCGCGCGACCGTGCCCCGAGGCACCGCCCAGTCGTAGGCGTACTCGTCCATGCCGCTGTGATTCGAGGTGTGGTTGCCGCTCGAACAACGCACGGACGCGCCGCAGGCGAAGGGCATGGAGTAATCCGAGCTGCCCCGACAGCTGTCGGGCGTCCCCGTCGGCGCGGAGATGCAGCCGTTGTCACAGGTCTGCTTCACCGTCCACTCACCGCCTGGACAGTAGAGGATGTCGTTTTCGTGCTCGGGCAGGAGCGGGATGCGGCAGTGACGCCCATCGGCGACCTCCTGCGCGCCGGAGCCGCACCAGGCTTCGAGCACGAAGCAGTCGCAGACCGGAAGCACGCACGCGTCGTCGAGCTCGCCCGGAGCGCCGTAGGTGCATTCCCCCGGACAGTCGTCCGCCACCTCCCACGCGTCGGAAGCGCACGACAGGAGGGCGTCGGGGTGCTCCTCGGCGAGGGGCAGCTCACAGCCCTCGGCTGCGGCGAGGTCGCGCGCGCGGGCGGCACAGTAGGGGCCGTCGCCGAGGAAGCAGGGGCATGGGGGCACTTCGGCGTCGGCGGGCATGGCGTCTGGTACGGCCGCGTCCGCCGCCGCGGCGTCCGCCTCCCCCGCGTCCCCTGGCCCGCGGCCAGTCTCCACGGGATCGACGGTAGAACAGGCCCAGAGGGGCAGCATGGAGAGCACCATCAGGGTCCGGAGCGAAACGGTCACGCCGCGCTTACGAAGCACGTTCTGAGCCACCGGCTCCACGAGTCGAAACGCGCGATTCGCGCGACCGACGGGCCGGGGGCCTCATCCGCGAGTCCGCAGCTCGTGCCACCCTGGGCGGTGCACCGGCCAGATTAAGGTCGGTCCCGAGCGGTCATCCCGCCTCATCGGCGCCCACGTCGAAGGCAAATCCCTGGGGCCGCACCTCTCCATCGAAATCGTCGGAGGGCGCGTCGGTGGGCGTGCCCTGGTCGATGCAGCCCGAGCCCGGCATCAGGTGGAACGTCGCGTCGAGCATCGGGTCGACGCCGAAATTGGCGGCGCCCCAGGGCTGGGCGTTCACGTCGCTGGGCGCCATCAAGAGCACCTCGGCGCCCGTCCATCGGCGATGGGCGACGTCGACGGAGAACATGTCGTTGTTCTCGACGGCGGCAGGCGTCACGGTGACGCCGGCGGGCGCGTCTGCCTCGTAGATCGCATAGCGGCTCGCCCCGTTTCCACCGAGCAGGATGTTGTTCCGAAACCGGCCCACCACGGCATCGCCGTCCATGAGGTTCTCGATGAGGATGGCAGTCGTCACCGCGGACCCGGACGTGCCGCCGCCGTCGAGGGTGTTGCCGTTGACGACCACCTCCGAGAAGGCGACTTCTTCATTGTCCAGACGGAGCGCCACGCTTCGCGGCGCGTCCATGCCGTGGATGACGTTGTTGATGAGGGTCGCCTCTGCCCCGTCCAGGGAGACTCCGCCGCAGAAGCCCGGGACGGACGCCGGACACGTGCCGACCGCACTGCCGAGGTTGATCCGATTGCGGGCGATGGTGATCGTTCCGGCGCCGCCGAGGGCGAAGCTTCCTCCGGTGGGTCCTGCGGAGCCCGCCGAGATCGTGTTGTCCTCGCAGCGGCTCCCAGGCGCGGTTCCCTCCGCGGAGACCGCGCGGACGAATCCGCCGTCCCCCCCACGCACGTCGTTGTGCACCAGCACCAGCGTCGGCGGGCTGCCACGCGGGGAGCTTTCCACAGCGTAGGAGGCGGAAGAGGCAGAGCTGCCGCCGATGATCACGTTGTCCTGGATGAGCGCGCCCTCGGGGGCGTTCGATGCGCCGACCAGCGACAGCGCCGCGGTCGAGGTGTACGCGGCGGTGCCGGTCACGTCGCCGCCCTCGATTCGATTGTTGGTGATCACCGGCGTTCCCGATTCGATGGAGAACGCCGCGGAGTGCTCCAGGAGGCCGAGCTCCGCGTCCATGCCGATCATGGTGAAGCCATCGAGGAGCGTCGCTCGAGTGATCGTCGCGCCGGCATGGACGCCGTTCGTGTCCACACCGATGATCCGGGACTCGTAGGTCGTGACATCTCGTGTCCAGGAGCAGCCGCCCGAGTTGCACTGGAAGCCCCCGTAGAGACTCACACCTTCGACGAGCTCCACCGCCTCCGCATAGTCTCCTCGTCCCACGCACACCGCCGTGTCCGAAGCGGCGACCGCGGCGGCGAGACCGGCGGAGATCGTCGCCAGGGGCGAGACGCGGGTGCCG
This sequence comes from uncultured delta proteobacterium, assembly GCA_963727445.1. Classification (GTDB taxonomy): domain Bacteria; phylum Myxococcota_A; class Polyangia; order Polyangiales; family B10-G4; genus B10-G4. The sequence goes on along the minus strand of CAVSGI010000021.1, from coordinate 615,447 downwards.
GCCCCGGTCACGTCGTCCCCCACCAGCGCTGAGACGAAGACGGCGCCCGCGCCGGTCATGCACTCGACGGCGACGCCGCTGTCGGTGGCTGAGTCCGCGTCGAGCCCGGAATCCATCGCGCCATCGAACCCGGAATCCATCGCACCATCGGGCCCCGCGTCCATCCCACCATCGAGCGCGCCGTCCGGGGGACCACCGTCGCTGGCCGTGGGTGTCGCCCTGCAGCCGACGTCCGGGTCGCAGTACTCGTCCGTTCCGCAAGCCGTCGCGTCGCTCTCCTCGAGGCAGACGCCGCCGCTGCACTGCGCGACCGCGCAGGCGCCGCCGGGCGGGGGACAGTCCGATGCCGCCGTACAGGCGGGGTCACCGCAGTACTCCTGCGTCTCTTCGGTGCAGCGCGGATCGACACACAACCCGCCGTGGCAGGCGGTGGCCGCCGGGTCTCCGCCCGCCGACGGGCAGACCACCGAGGCGCAGGAGCGAGCGATTGGAACGGTGATCGCGGTCTGGCCGCTGAGGCTGACGACGATGGGTCGCTCCGCCACGGTCAGCGGGCCACGACGCAGCTCGACCGTCAGCTCGACGCGGCCTTTGGTGAGCCCCTCCACCTCTGCGACCCGCACGCCCCGTCCCCAGGAGGCGGCCGGATCCGCGTCGGTGTCCACGATGCGTGCAGCGCCGTCCGCCTGCATGGCGGTGACATGCACCCGGTCGAACTCGACGCCGACCACGAAGTCCGTGCGAACGTCGACGAGCAAGAGCGTGGCCTCGTCGCCGCAGCCCGCGAGGAGCACGACGAGGAGGCCGAGCGCGCAAAGGGATCGCACCATCCTCAGAAGGATACTACGTCGGTCAGGGAGCGATCTGACAGGTGGTGAACTCGATGCCCTGACAGGTCACGGCGGGGGCGTTGCAGCAGGCCTCACCCGCAGGGTCACAGAACTCGCCGAGACTCGGGCCGGTGCAGGGGTCGCAGAGCGTCGCGTCGCTGGTGCAGACCTGACCGCCCATCCCGTCGTCGATGCAGCCGCAGCCGCAGCAGTCGGCGTCGGTGGTGCAGGCGCTTCCATCGGGGATGCACATCGCGCCACAGCGCAGGACACCGTCGGCGGGATCGGGTGCGCAGACGCCGCTACAGCACACGTCGCCGAGCGCACACTCCTCTCCGTCGTCGAGGCAGCAGATGTTGTCGCCGCTCGGTCCGGGCTGACACATGATCGCCGGGAAGGCGTCCATGCAGCACTCCGAGGTGTCCATGCATGGACGGCCGGGGAGCGTACAGGTCCCGTCACCGCCGAGGCAGCGCCGGAAGCCGGTGGTGGTCGGCTCGCAGCCGGTGTCGCCGCCGCCGTTGGGGCAGCAGTTGGAGCTGGCGCCGCCCTCGCCGCAGACCTCGCCGGCGGGGAGGCACGACTCGACGTTGGCGCAGCGGCGGATCTCGCGTCCGTCCGAGGTCATCCCATCGACGTTGCACGCGCCCGAACAGCACTGGGCGTCGCTGGTGCAGAGGTCGTCCTGCACGCGGCAGCCACCGAGGAACTGACAGCGTGGTCCGTCACCGTTGTCGAGACAGACCGTGGAGCAGCAGGAGCCGCTGAGACCCTCGGTCGAGCAGGGCTCGCCCTGGGTGGAGCAGGCCCCGACCTCGGCGCAAGTGCCGTCCGAGCAGAGGTTGTTGCAGCAGTCCGAGTCGCGATCACACGCCATCCCGGCCGGGGTGCAGGCGCCCCGCGGCGCGCACATGCACCCGCCGCCGCCCGCGCAGTCCGCCCCCCCTGTGTCGACGCAGCTGTTCGAACAGCAGTCGGTGGCCATGGCGCACGAGGTGCCTGTGGCACCACAGGCGGCCCCGTCGGGGCGGACCGAGGTGTCGCCGGTGGGTGCATCTGCGCTCACGTCACTGCTCACGTCCCCGGTCGGCCCGTCGGTGCTGACGTCCATGCCCCCGCCGTCCGGGTCGTCACCTCCGCCGCAATCGCAGCCGACGAAGAGGAGAGAGGTGAGCAGCGGCAAGAGTAGGAAACGACGCATCCACCCATTATGCCCCGGTCGCGCGCCAAACGGGAAATGTTGGACGTGGCGTGCACGATTGCGCTGGCAGTGTCCGTTTGCGCGGCGCGTCAGATGAATCGCAAGAGGCTCGTCGGATGTTTCCGTTTGAGCGCGCGGAAACCGAGGCAGAGCGGGTAGAGGATCACCAGCACCGTGAGGGCACCGAGGTACGCCATCTCGAGACCCCCGCGCGGCACGAAGGCCCGAGAGCCGCCGAGCATCAGGAAGTGAAGGATGTAGAAGAAGAGCGCTGTCTGGCCGTAGACGAGGATGGGCCCGTTGTCACGCACGCCGAGGATCGGCTCGAGCTTCATCATCGCCGACAGGCAGAGCGCCATCAGGCCGAGCTCGAGTGTCACGAAGGCGAGGGAGGGAGGGTACTTGCTCACGTGGAGCCACTGCACGAGCGAGCCGCTCTCGCGGTGTAGGAACATGTTCCCGTATCCATCGAGGCCGCGCACGACGGCGAAGATCCCGAGGCTGATCAGGCCGCCGATGAACAGGACGCGCCGGATCTTCGCTTCGCTCCCCTCTTCTTCGCGAACGGAGACCATCCACTCGCCGAAGACCCAGCCGAGCATCATCATCGCGAGCCACGGCACGAAGGGATAGGGGATGACCAGTCCCTCGCGGAAGAGCGGCGCGAAGGTGAGATTCACCCAGAGCGGCTCGTCGCCGCCGTGGGCCGGGTCCCAGAACAGCCCTGTGATCCACTCACCGCAGACGAACCAGGAGATCGCGAGCACGAAGAGCGCCTTGGGACCGATGCGGCGCAGCGGAACCATCAGCATCATGCTGACGCCGATCGCGTAGAGCACCTGCAGGATGGTGAAGCCGGCGAGGCTCGACATGACCGTCAGGTCGAGGAGCGCGATGAAGGCGCCACGGATCAGGAGGTCGCGGTCGATGTCCCAGGCGCTCATCCCGCGGGCGTGGCGGCGCTTGGTGCTGATGGCGATGGCGGTGCCGGCGAGGAAGACGAAGGTGGGCGCGCAGAGGTGGGTGATCCAGCGGGTGAAGAACTGCGCGGGCGGCAGGGCGGTCCCCGCGACGAAGCTCGCCGCCGAGTCATGGGAGACCCGGCCGCCGTTCAACATCAGCGAAGCATGGTCGATGGCCATCAGGACCATCACGAAACCTCGCATCCAGTCGATGGCGGCGATGCGGCGCATGGGGCGGCATTGTAAGCTGGCGGCGATGATTGGCCACCCTGCCATCCGGGTGCTCGCTCTCGCTCTCCTCTTCGCTTCACTTGGCTGCCACGACGCCTTGATCGTCGACTCGGGGGTGGCGGACGCGATGATGGATGGAGCGAGCGACGCGACCCCGGACGACGCGGGCGGCGCGCCCTGCACCGCCTTCGCCGACGCCGTCGTCGTCGGCAACGCCGAAAACCCCGACCTCGACGAGGTGTCGGGCGTCGCGGCGAGCCGCTCCGCCGAAGACGTGCTCTGGGTGCACAACGACTCGGGCGATCTGGCGCGGATCTTCGCGCTCCGGACCGACGGGACGAACCTCGGCGAATACCGACTGACGGGCGCGACGAACGTCGATTGGGAAGACATCGCCATCGGCCCGGGCCCCGAGCCGGGTCGCGACTACATCTACGTGGGCGACATCGGCGACAACGACGCGCGCGACACCGGCGTGGGACGCGCGACGGTGGTGGTCTACCAGGTGCCCGAACCGGCGGTGACGCGCGACCAGGCCGCCGTGACGGTGGATCTGGGCTCGGTGGTGGCGATCCCCCTCGTCTATCCCGCGGGGCCTCACGACTGCGAGGCCTTGATGGTGGATCCGGACAGCGGCGACCTCTTTCTGCTGACCAAGGACAACGATGGGATGAGCGAGCTCTACGTCGCGCGCGCGCCGCTCGGCGGCGCCACCATCACTCTGGAGCGGGTCGGCATGCTCCTCTTCGGTCCGGGCGCGACGCCGGGAGGCCCGCTGGTGACCGCAGCCGATCTCTCGGTCGACGGTCGGGCGCTCTTGGTGCGCACCTATTCCGCCGTCCTTCTCTTCCTCCGGCCCGCGGGCGGCTCGGTGGCGGACGCGCTCGGCACGACGCCCTTCAGCCTCCCCGCCGCCTTCGAGATGCAGGGCGAAGGGATCGCGTGGGCGCCCGACGGGCGCGGCTACTACACCACCAGCGAGTTCGTCGCGTCACCCATTCACTTCTACGCTGCGGAGCCAGAATGCGCGCCTTGATCCTCCTCCTCCTCTCCGGTTGCGGCGCGAATGCGGCTCGGACGGCGACCTCCGCCGAGCTCTCGGAAGCAGAACGCGCCGTGAACGAGGTCCTCGACGACTGGCATCGCGCCGCGGCGGAGGCGGACGAGGAGCGCTACTTCTCGCACTTCGACACGGAGGGGATCTTCATGGGCACCGACGCCACCGAGCGTTGGACCGTCGATCAGCTTCGCGCCTACGCACACCCCCACTTCGCACGAGGAAAGGCGTGGGTCTTCCACCCCACGCGCCGCGCCGTCCGCTTCTCGCGAGACGCCCGCATCGCGTGGTTCGACGAGGACCTCGACACCGAGGGCCTGGGCCCATCCCGCGGCTCGGGCGTGCTCCGCCTCGGCGAGGATGGTCGGTACCGAATCGTCCACTACAACCTGGCGATCACCGTGCCCAACGAACGCTTCGCCGAGGTCGAGGCGCTCCTCGCCGGTGAAGCGGCAGGCGAAGAGACGACGGAGGCGGAGGAAGACGCGACGGGAGACGAAGCCCCCGAATCGGAACCGTGATCACTCGCTCGAGCTCAGCTCGTAGCCCAGGATGGACAGCGTCGTCGGTGCGGCGAAGAGGGCCACGGCGCCGAGCAGCGTGAAGCCCGGGTCGACGCCATCGGTGGGATCGTCGTCCACCGCCCGACCCGCGAGGAGGAGCCCGCCCGCGACCAGCCCGCCCACGAAGCCGCCGAGAAGCGTCCACCAGAAATTGCCGTCGCCCCCAGCGAGGAGGCCACCGAGCCAGGCGCCGATCGCGTAGCCGATGGGCCCCGCCGCAGCGAATCCATAGAGCCAGCCGCCGGCGTAGCCAGGCGCTCCGGCGGCGTCGGTCGCGAGGGCCGCGGGGATCCCGAGCACCGCCGAGCCCGCGAACCCGAAGCTGATCTCGGTGAGGATGCGCAGCCAATCGGGGAACGGCGTGCGCGGCTCCTCGGGCGGCGGCGTTTGAGCCTCTGCCGTCGCCGCGTCACGGCGCACCTCGGGCGCGGCGAGGGCGCCGCTCGGGCCGGTCACGACAGGCGCGGAGAGCGCATCGACGGGGTCGAGGAGACGGACGCGCGGCAGATCCACGGGCTCCGCGACGGAAGGCGCGGGCTCGGCGGGGTGAGGGGGTCGCACCTGCGTCGCGAGAATCCGCACAGACCATGGCGAGCACGCGGGGATGGATGCGTGCGAGGCCTTCGTCCAGCACCGCCTCGGCGATCGGACCGTCGCGATCCGCGATCACCATCCGGCCGTTTCGCTCGATCACCACGGCGCGGGCGGCCCCGGTGTGAGCGAAGGGCTCGAGCACCTCGCCCCGGGCTCCGCGGGGGCGCTTCATCACCACCGGCGCGTGGCCGGTCAGTTGAAGCTCCACCAACAAGGCCGAGACGGCGCGCTCGGGCGTCTCTTCGGGCACGGAGAGGATCAGCTCCTCCTGGGCGAAGGCGCGCGCGGGCCCCCCTGCCACGGCGAGGGCCGCGAAGAAGACAGCGGCGAGCCTCTCGGTGCCGGGTCGACCCAACATCGACTCAAGGAATCACGATACCGAGCTCGCGCGCCAGCGCTTCTGCTTGCGACTGGACCGGCGAGGACGCGCCGAGGGCCCCGCTCGAGACGAGCACCTCGCGCGCGGGGCCGGTGCGGCCGAGCTCGCGGCCGAGGATCCGCGCTGCCGAGAGCCCCGCCACCGCGCGGTCCCGTCCATCACCCACCAGCGCGGCCCGCGTGTACTCGGACGCGGCTTCTTCGAGGCTGCCTTCGCCGCGCAGCGCGTCGCCGCGGATCATCAGCCAGTCTGCGTTGGGCCCGCCGCGAAGGGCGCGGTCGGCCAGCGCGCGCGCCTCGTCGTAGCGACGCTCCGTGAGCAGAGCGCGCGCGTCGGCGATGCGCGGCATTGGCGCGGGGCCGCGCGACCCCTCGGTCTCGGAGGGGGACTCCTCGTCATCCGAGGATTCGCCTTCCGCTTCGTCGTTGCGATGAGGGAGGCGACCGTCGGCCGCGAGATCGGGAACCGGGGGCAGGTTCGGGACGAAGTCGTCGATCCGCGCGGCGTACTCCGCCCGGCGCTCGGCGGCGTACTCGGCTTCTTCCAGGAGGCGCGGTTCGAAGTGCGCGCGCGAGAGCTCGCGTCCGGGGGAGCCCTCCCAGCGATCTCCGGCCGAGAGCAGCGACAGGCCTTCGGCGCCGGTGATCGCGACATGACCCTCGAAGACGGCCACCTGCGTCACGCCGCTTCGAAGCGCCACGGTGAAGACCGTGCCCGTCACGCGCACCGTGATCCCCGCCGACAGGACGCGAACGCTCTGCTCGGCCTCGGGATCGATGTCGAACATCGCCTCGCCCTCCCCGAGCTCCACGGCCAGGTCGGCCTCCGACTCTTCCCACCCGAGGAGCGTCCCGGGGGTGGCCACGATGCGGTGGCCGCTCGCGAAGCGGTGCACGCTGGGCGGCGCCTGGGCCGGCGTGGCGATGGCGGCCGCCGCGACGACGAAGAGGATCACCGCCGCCGCGGCGAGGAGCGGCGCATGGCGGAAGGCCTCGAGGTCCACCACCTCCGCCCCGGGCTCCTCTTTTTCGGCTTGCGCTCCCTCGATCGCCTCGGTCGCGAGCGCGCGGGTCTCCGCTTCATCGAGTGCTTCCGGCTCGGAGGCAGCGAGCTGGTCGCCGAGGGCGTCGACGAGGTCGGTCCCCGTCTCCGAGTCCGTCTCCGTCTCCCGTCTCCGAATCCGCCACCGCCGCCCGCGCGAGCGCCCTCGCCCCTTCTTCGTCGAGCGCTTCTGGCTCCGCGGTTGACAGCGTCTCGGCGAGGGCGTCGACCAGCGATTCGTCGGCGTTCATGCCGGCCTCTTCTTCAACATGGAGACCAGCTCGGGGTCGGCTGCGAGACGGCGGGCGAGCTCGGCGCGGGCGCGGGTGAGGCGTTTGCGGAGGGTCTCGAGGGAGACGCCCTCACACTCGGCCGCCTCCTCGTGGGAGAGGCGCTCGACGTTCACCAGGACGAAGGCGCCGCGCTGGGATTCGGGGAGCTGGTCGAGGACGCGATGCAGGCGCGCGAGCTGCGCGCGGTGATGCACGCGCTCCTCGGGGTCGTCGTCCGCGGAGACGCGCTCGACCACGGCGTCGTCCTGCTCGGCGCGCCGCTTCTTGCGGCGCTCGATGACCTTGTAGCCGGCGCGCATCACGATGGGGTGCGCGTAGGTGCTCAGCTTGCTGCGTCCTTCGAAGCGGGGCAGCGCGCGGGCGACCTCGAGGAGCGCCTCCTGCACCGCGTCGTCGAAGTCGGGCCCCGGACCGAGGAGGCGGTAGAGCCAGCGGCGCACCGCTGGCACCAGCGCGACCAGCTCATCCTCGCGACTCTGAGACGTGGCTCCATCCATGCGGGCGCGCGGAGCACGACGGGCGACCTCCGCGTTTGCGGAGGCTAACCCGACCGGATGTAGGAGCCCAGCGTACAGAACGGCCATGAGAGATGGGTGCCGAGCCGCCGCCGGAATGGGACAGAAGAAGTATAGAATCGTTCGATGCGCCGTCTCTGCCTCGCCGCGATGCTCGTTCTGGCTGCGTGCGGCACCCGCGGCGACCCCACGGAGGACACCGGGACGCCGGGCTTCGACGGCACCCCGGGGGACGAGTGCGCGACCGACCTCGACTGCAACGACACCATCGCCTGCACCATCGACCACTGCGACACGGGCGCGTGCAGCCACGAGCCCTGCACCGATTGCTGCCCCGAAGGGCTGAGCTGCGACACCGCCTTCGGCTGCCGCACCGCGCCGGAGCCTTGCACCGAGGACATCGAGTGCGCCGATGGCGTCCCCTGCACCCTCGACCGCTGCCGAGACCGCGAATACTGCGCCGCCGGAGGGCTGCACGGGCATGGACGACGACTGCGACGGCCGCGTCGACGAGGGGACCGAGTGCAGCTCCGGCGAAATCCGGAGCTGCCCCACGAGCTGCGGCTCCACCGGAACACAGACCTGCGGCGGCACCTGCACCTACGGCGCCTGCGTCCCGCCCACCGAGCTCTGCAACGGCGTCGACGACGACTGCAACGGCGCGTGTGACGACGGCGTCGGGAGCTGCTGTGCGGGCTCGACGGCGGACTGTGCGAGCCTCGGGATGGGCTTTTCCTCCGGGATGGCGACCTGCCGCAGCGACTGCAGCGGCTACGACACCTCGACCTGCACGCTCTGCGGCAACGGGACGATCGACGGATCAGAGCAGTGCGACGATCCCGATTATGGCGGAGCGACCTGCGGCTCCGTGATGTCGGGGACATCGGGGACGCTCGGGTGTACGAGCCTCTGCACCTACGACGTCTCCATGTGCCGGGCGTTCAATCCGAACGGGGACTACGGAACGAGCACCCCACCGGACTACATGTGCGCCTCGTACCTCGGCCTGGTCTACCTGGTGGACTACACCATCACCACCTTCACCATCGCTGTGAGCGGGTCGTCGATCACGGTCTCCGGTGCGCCCTGCGCGATGATGGGAACGTACACCGCGGCCACGCGCTCCTTCACGGCCTCCTGCACCCTCACCGGCGCCTGCGACGAGACCTACTCCCTCAGCGGCATGTTCACCGCCGACGACCAGTGGATGGGCAGCTTCACCGCCGACTTCACGCCCATGAGCCTCGGCGACTGCTACGACTGCGCGGACCAGTCCTACCCGGTCACCGCCACGCGCCTCTGATCGCTCAGGGCGCGTCCGCGTCGATCCACCGCACGAGGCGCCGCCGCTCGTCGCAGCTCGGCTGGGGATCGCCGATGGGCATGCCGTTGACCTCGCCGACCCACTGTCGGATCAGGGGCAGGTACATGTGCACGCTCGCCTCGTCGTCCCAGTCGCGCCCGTCGGGCGCGCCGTTTCGGTCGATCGCGCCCGTGAGCGTCGTCGAGTGGCAGCGGGTGCAATAGGTCGCGAAGAAGCCGCTGGCGAAGCTGTCGAAGGTGTCGCCGTCGATCGGATCGCCGGGGCTCGCCTGCGGAGAATCGAGCACCGGGCAGCCGTTGACGATCTCGGCATCCCTCATCGGCCCGCTGTCGGCCGACATCATGTCGTCGGAGCAAGCCGCCAGGAAGAGCACGGCGATCAGGAGGGAAGTGCGCATGAGGTCGGGGCGTCGAGCCCGTTCAGCCTACATGCAACTGGCCGGCACGGGCGACGTCAGCGTATCGCAGGGCTCCCAGAGGCGGCCGAGCTGATTGGGATCGAGGACGTCGGTCGGTGTGGCCACCGGGCTCACACTGCCGCAGGCGCCGTAGGCGTCGAAGCCGATGGACTGGCATTCTCCGGCGGCGCCGGAGTAGGGAGAGATGATGTCGATGGTGGTGCCGGTGGTCATGTCGACGAAGGGGCCGGTGGCGATGCGCAGGGTGGTGGAGCTGCCGCCGGAGTTCACGAACCACCCGCTGGTGTCGCCGGCGGTGCTCATCATCACCAGGCTCGAGGTCTTGAGGCCGAAGAGGCCCGGGTCGTCGGCGCCGAGGAAGGGATAACTGCACGACGAGCCGCTGATGTTCCGGATGGCCACGTAGACGCCGCGCGGAGGAACGATGTCCGACGGGCCGAAGTCCATCCACCGGAAGGTCGTGCAGGACGCGTTGCAGTAGGAGAAGTGATGCCCGTTCAGCGCGACCGGGCAGTGCGACAGATTCGTGATCTCGAAGGCCTCCCCCGCCTCGCAGTTCGGCCCCGGGCACCTCCCATCACCGTTGATCACGTACTCGCTGAAGATGAGGTTGCTCGGCGTGGGCGCGACGGGCGTGGTGCAGGACTCGACCAGTGACGTCGTGACTGTGGCGCTGGTCGCGCAGCAGGTCGGGTCCGCCGTGAGACAGGCGCGCGCGTAGATCGTGGTGGCGGCGCCGGGCGGCGGAGCGCCCGCCCCGAGATCGCTCGGGGGGCGATGATAGTTCTGACCCGCCGTGGAGATCGTGGCGTAGGGCGAGCCATCTGCGTAAAGCGTGTAGGTCATGCCCGATGGGAGCGGGTCGAACTGCACCACTGGGCGCCGATCCCAGCTGGTCGGGCAGGTGGTGAGGACCGGCGCGGTCGGGGGTGAGCAGGCGCTCGTGGCGGTCACCATCGCCGTGCAGCAGGAGGTGACCCCTTCGTCGTCGGTGACGCAGAGCCGCAGGGTGTAGCTGCCCGCGGCGTCGGGATCGAAGGTGGTTGTGGCGGCGTCCGCGGGGCTGGGCGCCGCCGTCGAGCCCACCGGCGCCGTCACCACGGTCCACGCGTAGCTCACCGCGCCGCCGTCCGGATCCATCCCGCCGCCGCCGAGCGTCACGGCAGAGCCGACGGTGGTGCTCTGGCTGGCGGGACAGGTCGCGGTGGGCGGAAGGCAGACGCCGCCCTCGTCCGGCGTCCCGTCACAGTCGTCGTCCACGCCGTTGCACACCTCGGTCGATGGCCCGGTGCCGCCCGCACACGCGCCCCAGCTGCCGCTCAGGTCGCAGGTCTCCATCCCGAAGGCGCACGCGCCGACGTCGCTCCCGCAGGTGCGCGTCGCGCCATCGATGCATGCGCAGCCCTCGTCGACGGCGCCGTCGCAATCCTGGTCCACGGTCCCGTCGCAGAGCTCCATCGACGGGCCGGTCTCGCCGGTGCACGTGCCCCACGCGCCCGCGGTGCAGAGCTGGCTGCCTTCCATGCACGCCCCGACCGCGCTGCCGCAGGCCCGCGTCGTGCCGCTGACGCAACCGCATCCCTCGTCCACCGTGCCGTCGCAGTCCTCGTCGACGCTGCCCTCGCAGAGCTCCGTTCCGGGCGCGATGGCGCCCATGCACGCGCCGTAGGCGCCGCCGACGCAGGACTCGGTTCCGAAGGCGCACGCGCCGACGTCGGTGGTGCCACAGCTGCGGGTGAGTCCGTCGTCCACCGTGCCGTCACAGTCGTCGTCGGCGCCGTTGCACGACTCCATCATCGGGGCGACGGCGCCGGTGCACATCTCCCAGCTGCCGGAGGAACACACCTGACTCCCCGCGCTACAAGCGCCGATGTCGCTGCCACAAGCGCGCGGCGGCAGCTCGTCGGTGGCGCCGTCGCAGTCGTCGTCGCGCCCGTTGCAGTCCTCGTCCGCAGGCCCCACCTCACCAGCGCAAGCGGCCCACGCCCCGTCCACACAGGTGGCCAGGCCCGCCCGACACTCCCCCACGTCCATGCCGCAGCGCCGCGTCAGCCCCTCGTCGACCGATCCGTCGCAGTCGTCGTCGCGGGCGTTGCAGCTCTCCACCGCCGGCGCGACCGCCCCTTCGCATGCCGTGCGGCGCCCGTCGACGCAGCGCTGCATCCCCGCGACGCACTCGCCCTCGTCGCTCCCGCAGGGCAGCGGAGGGTCGCCGTCGAAGCACTCGCAGTCCTCGTTGATCGCTCCGTCACAGTCCTCGTCGAGCCCTTCGACGTCGCAGATCTCCATCGAGTCCACCACGTCCCCTTCGCAGGGCCCGTAGGTCCCGAACTCGAAGCTCCCGGTGCAGACCATCATCCCGTCCTGACAGACGCCCACGCCGCGACCGCTCGGCACACCGGAGAAGCACGCGCTCACCTCGCCCGGGACGCAGGGACACGCCTCGTCGACATGCATGTCGCAGTCGTCGTCGACCTCGTTGTCGCAGACCTCCGGGACGCAATCGCGACCGGGCCCGCCGTCCGGGAGGGAAGAGTCCATCGGCGGCATGGCGTCGGGACGCACGAAGCCTGTGTCCACGCGCCCGTCCGCCCCCACGTCCGACATCGTCGTCCCATCGGGGAAGCCGACGCTCGAATCCTCCGGGACGGACATCCCGCGGCTGCACGCGGAAGCGAGCAGCAGAAAGGAAAGCAAACTGAGCCGCACCGACCGGTCCAAGCGTCCCCCGAGCCACCTGCAAGGTACCACGCGCTATCCTCGCCCCATGGGACGGCTTCGTGAGCTCATCGTACCTTTCATCATCGCCTCGGCGCTGCTCGCCTGTGGCGAGGTTGATACCGGTCCGGCGCCCGTGGCCGAAGGGATCCTCGCGCTCGACGGCGATCGCATGGTCGCGGTGGACGTCGACACGCAGAGCGTCACCCAGGTCGGCCAGCCGATCCCGGCATCGCTCACGAATCCGCGCCTCCTCGCCAGCCTCGACAACACGCGGGTGGTGCTCACGGGGAGCACGACCGGGGGCGGCGTCTCGGCGCTCTACGTCTTTCGCCTGGGCAGCTGGGAAGAGGTGGTCACAAACGCGACGGCGGTCTTCACCACGGTGGACCTCGCCTTCTACGGCTTTCGCCGGGACCTGATGAGCGCGACCCCGGGGACGTGGCTCTTCGCCGCCGACGGCGCGATGGTCTACCAGACCGACGATCCGAACGCGCGCGTCACCAGCAGCCTCGATGGAAGCCACGCCTTCCTCCGCGACGAAAACCTCCTGCGGATCTTCTCCGCCGACGGTAGCCCCGAGCTCTCCTTCGATCCGATGCTCTTCACGGACTGGCGCGCGCGCCTCGGGACCGCGCGCCGCGTCTTCCTCGGACCGAGCGACATCGGCTCGTGGTTCTCCTTCGACGGAGTGATGGGCGACTCGGTGATGGCCCAGAGCGCCGGCGTCGGCTACCTCCTCGAGGACACCGGCCGGCTGACCTACGCCCTCGACGATCGCGACGTGGAGGTGGCGACGATGCTGCCGCCGGACGCGACCCGCGCCATCACCAGCGACCCGAGCCAGGTGCTGATCGACGACGGCGACTCCCTCCGCGTCTTCGCGCCCGACGGGACCGAGCTCGCGTCGATCGTGCCCGAGGTCTACACGGGCACGCCGCCCGACGGCGCGCCGCCTCCTGCGATGGTGCGGCTCGGCGCGATCGCTGCTTCCATCCCCAACGCGGGGGTGTTGCTCACGAACCAGAGCGCCGCCGACGGCACCCCATCCTTGTCGACCATCGTGCACTTCCGCGTGGACGGCGGCGCAGCAACACAGGACGTGCTGACGGCCGTGCCGCCGTTCGACGTCAGCGATCCCCTCGGCGACCGCCCCGACGCGCGGGTGGTGACCTGGGCAGAGGGCAGCCAGGTCCATTACGTCGACCCGCTCACCGGCGAGACCGGCGCTTTCGATGGCCTCACCGGGGTCGTGAGCTGGGCGCGCTACCCCGGCGCTCGTGGGCACCGTCTCCCTGGGGAGTGAGCGGCGCTCAGGACGCGGCCAGCGCACTGATCGCGCCGGAAGAGCACGCAATCTCTGCCTCCCTGCTCCGGACGGACACAGCCAAGCCGGGAAACCAAACGCTTAATCGCTGGCCCGACATGTGCTCTCAGGACCTACATGCTCTCCTCCCCGGCATCTCGAGGGCTCTCTTGCTGACCGCGAGAGAAGCCTGGGTCTACAGCGAAGTCCACGTGGCGTGCATGCGAGGCGACCTCGCACGCGCAGCCGCCCTCCTGCGAGGGGCACTCCAGAAGAAGGGCTTCGAGCCCCGTTTCGCGCTCACGCTCGTCGGCGTGCTCCTTCACCGCGACGCGCCCATCGAAGCGCTGCCACTGATCGATCACCTCTACCGCCACGCGCCACAGCTCGACCAGTACAAGCTCCGAGAGCTCGCCCTCGCCTACGACGTCTACCTGCGCTGCCGGACGGACGAGGACGCGGCGCGGGCGCGGGCCTGGGTGGCGCCACCCTCCGATTGGCAGCGCGAACGTCTCGAAGCGGCGGTGCTCCACGCGCGCGGCCGCTACGCGAGCGCGGTCGAGCAGCTCTACGCGTCGGATCCTCCGCCCGTCCGCGGTCGGTGCATCACCAAGGACGGCGAAGAGATCTCCTTCGAGAGCCTGACCGACGTGGACGCGTTGCGTGGGCCGAGCCTCGTCTGTCTCGACGGCGGTCGCGTCTTCGAGGTGCCCTTCGCGCAGGTGCGCCGGGTGGAGCTCGTGCCCGCGCGAAACCACTACGGCGTGGTGATCCCGGCGGCGGACGTCCTCCTGAAGGACGGCCAGTCCGCGCGGGTGCGGGTTCCCCTGCGCTACCCGGGCTCCGGCCGTCATTCGGATCCCGACGTCTGTGACGCGAAGACCACCTGCATCACGCGCTTCGCCGGCTATCCGATCGCCCACGGCGTGATCCAGCTCCGGACCGAACGCGGGGTCTTCGATCTCGCGAGCACGCGGGTCCTCGAGCTCGAGTGAGGGGCGCGCCCTTCGTGGGCGTTAGGAAAACGCACGCGTCGATGCGTGCGGATTCGAACGGCGAGACGAAAGCGCCGCTTTCGTCGCACGCTTTGTGGCGGCGATGGCGTGGTGCAGCCCTTGCACCGGTCCAGGTGCCATGCACAAAGCGATGGTGTTGGGGCTCGCGGTTCTCGCGGCATGCGGGAGCTCGCACTCTTCGGACTCGGTCGACGGTGGTTTGTCGGGGGAGGATGCGGGGTTCTTCGAGGGTGATGGCGGCGGCTCCGGCGGCGGCGGTGGCGGTTCCGTCATCGGCGGCGGCGGTGGCGGTAGCCTTTCGGATGCGTCCGTCGGAATGGCGGACGGCGGCGCCATCTCACCCACCGATGCCGGCCCGACACACGACGGCGGCGTTCCCTCCGAAACGGGAGGCGTCGGCACACCGTGCAGCTCGGACGCGGACTGCGATGGACGCTTTTGCGGGGCGGGTTCGAGCGGTGTCGGTTACTGCACCTGGGTCTGCGCGGCGGACGTCCCGTGCCCCGACGATGGCATCTGCGTTCTGACGGCCGGCACCTTCGGCTACTGCCTCCTCGGATGCGGTGACACGGGCAGCAGCGCCTGTCCGATGGGCACCGCCTGCTACTCGGGCATCGGCGTGCCCGCGCCGGTGTGCACCAGCGGCTGCACCGACGACACCGAGTGCCCCACCGGGACGATCTGCGGCGATCGGATGATGGGGTATGGCCGGTGCCTGACCCCGGGCGCCGAAAACGGCTCGGCGTGTGCGTCGAACGACGACTGTCCCGAGCTCTCCTTCTGCGCGGACGAAGCATCGTGGGGCTTCGCCGGTGGGATCTGCATCCGCTACGGCTGCACGGTCGGCAGCGACGTCGGCTGCGAGGCGGACACCACCTGCGTGTCACTCGGCATGGAAGGGACCATCTGCCTGCCCGACTGCGAGACCGCCGGCGACTGCCGGAGCGGCTACGAGTGCTTGGCCTCGCCCAGCGGTGCGACCGACGTCTGTCTGCCGCGATGCAGCGCGGACACCGACTGCAGCGACGGGCGGCACTGCGACTTCCTGACCGCGCGCTGCGTCGACTGGTGAGCGAGATGTTGCGGGTCCCGAGTGGACCCGCGACACTCGCTTCATGCTTCGACTCATCGCCGCCGCCGTCGCCCTGTGTCTCTTCACCGCATGTGGCGACGACGGGAGTGGCGACGGGGGTGGCGACTGCGCCGTGGAGTGCCTCGGCTGCGTTCCCACCGCCGAGTTCACCGTCATGCTGCCGGGAGCAACCGACGGAACCGTCGTGACGGCTGGCTCCCTGAGCTGTACACCGGTCGCGCTCGAGGTGAGCACCTGCCGGGGCCCGTATCCAGGAGAAGACGGGACGACCATCGACGTGAGCGCCCCCGGCTTCGAGATGGGTAGCGTCACGCTCACCCTCATGCGCGACCCGGACCCCCCGACCGAGTGCTGCGGGTGCCCCGACGACATCCTCATGGGTAGCGTCGCGCTCACCCCGGCGATGGACGGCGGGATGATGGACGGCGGCGGCGATGCGAGCATGGGGGACGGTGCGATGATGGATGGGGGAACGACCGACGGCGGCGGCGATGCGGCCTCGGGCGACGCCGGCGCGGGCGACGCCGGCGCGGGCGACGCCGCCACCGACGCCTGAGCCCGTAGCCGGCCGGCGGTTGGGGGATACTGTACGCTCGTGAGAGTCCTCGTCACCAGCTCCCGACTGCCGGCGGCCCTCGAGGAGATCCGCAAGCTGGGACGTACCGGCCACGAGGTGCTCGCGTCGGATACGTTCCGGAGCTCGCCGGGCAACCACAGCAAGTTCGTCTCGGAGCGCTTCGTCACCGCGGCGCCGACCCACGACCCGGCGCGCTTCCTCGACGACGTCGAAGCCATCGTCCGCGAGCACGGGGTCGACCGCGTGATGCCTGCCTTCGAAGAGATCTTCCATCTGGCCAGACACCGCGATCGTATCGAGGCCCACGCCGAGCTCTTCGCCCCCTCCTTCGACGTCCTGCGCCGGCTCCACGACAAGGAGAGCTTCCTCGCGCTGAGCGCCGAGCTGGGCCTCGAGGTCGCTGAGACGCGCGTCGCGAGGTCGCGCGACGAGCTGGCCGAGATCACCGCCTCCATGCCGAGGTTCTTCGCGCGCGCGGCCTACTCGCGCGGGGGCGTGACCCTCTTCACGAACGCGGGCTCCCTCGCGGGCTCGGTGAGCCTCGAGGAGTGTGAGCCCACCCCGGACAACCCCTTCCTCGTCCAGCCCTTCATCGAAGGCGAGGACCTCTGCACCTACAGCATCGTCCACCACGGGCGCGTCACCGCCCACGTCACCTACGTCCACCCGCTCATGATCGAGCACTCGGGCGGGATCACCTTCGAGTCCATCGTCGAGCCGGGCACGCTCGAGGCGACCGAGCGCATCGCCCGCGCCACGAACTATCACGGCCAGATGGGGCTCGACTTCCTGCGCACGGGCGACGGGCTGGTGCTCGTGGAGTGCAATCCCCGGCCGACCGCCGGTCTCGCGGTGATGCCCGACGAGCTCTTCGATCGCGGACTCCGCGATGACACCGGAGGCGAGACGCTGGTCGCGCCGGCGGGCGCGCGCCGTATGCTCTCACTGGCGATCATCCGCAACATGGTCCTCGACTGGAGCGAGATGCCCGAGGATCTCGACGCCCTGGTCCATTCGGGGAAGGACATCTACGCCGACCCCGGCGACGTGGTGCCGCTCCTCTATCAGTTCATCGCCTACAGCCACGTCATCGGCTACCGCCTGCACGAGCATCACGTGAAGCGCAGCGACCTGATGCAGGGCTACTTCTACGACATCTGCTGGAACGGCGAAGCGCTTTGAGCGCTCAACGGGCCAGCGTGCTGCCCACCAGGACGCCCGCCGCGACGTAGGAACCGTCGTCGGACGCCGTGAGGATGTCGTAGGTGTAGTCACCGAGATAGGGGACCTCTTCCACGGAGAGGATCGTCTCGCTGTCGAGCACGTCGCCCGCCGCGAGCGCACCGAAGGTGGGCCCGCACCGCGATCGGATGCCCCGCGCTCATCTCGAGAATGCGCCCGCGCGAAGGGTCACGCGCACGACCGAGTGATTGCAGACGTGCGTGCGTGAGACCCGGAGGACCGGGACGGGGGCGAGCTGTCCGTCGCGCATACC
The DNA here is from genome assembly GCA_963727445.1 of uncultured delta proteobacterium. Lineage (GTDB taxonomy): Bacteria > Myxococcota_A > Polyangia > Polyangiales > B10-G4 > B10-G4. The sequence continues at coordinate 597,834 of CAVSGI010000021.1, read as the reverse complement.
GTAGACGATGTCCCCCACCGCGATCGCGGTGATCCTTCGCTCACCCTCGGGCGTGGCGATCCGCGTGTCGGCGGAAGCGCAGATCCCGATCTGGCAGACCAGGTCGGACGAGGTGCAAACACCCGCGTCGGAGCCCGGCGTGTCGTGGTCGCAGGTGGGACGCGGGTCGGCGCAATCGGCGGCGGTCGCGCACGCCGTCGTGCAGAAACAGCCCGTGCCCTTGCCAATGGCGCAGCAGAGGCAGTCGAGGCCGGCGGGGCATGCATCGCCACCCGCCGGATCACACGGCAGCTCCGCGGCGTCACTCATCGCGCTATCGGTCGCCGCGTCCGCGTCCGCGGCCGCGTCGGCGCGGGCGTCGAGCGAGCCATCGCCGCCACCGTCCACGACGTCGGTTCCCCCGGAGCACCCCAAGACCGCCACCAGCAAAAGGCTACTCAGGTGTCTTCGCATCCCGGCAGCTTACCCACAGGCTCCGCCGACATGCACCTGCGCGCTGCTCGGATTGAGCGTTCCTCGCTCAAAACACCTCTTTGAGCAGCGCCGAGAGCGCTGGCCGCTCGAGCTGACGGAGGACACTGCTCCGCACGGCGCGCGCCACGGCTGGCGCGCGGGAGAGATCCATCGGATCGCGACCCATCGCACGCGCGCCTTCGCCCTCGGGCTCGAAGACGACCACGCGCTTGCCGCGGGCACGCAGCCGGCGCAGCTCGGCGCGAAGGGGCAAGCGCATCGGCGCGATCATCGACAGGGGCGAGCTGACGATCACCAGATCGTCGTCGACGTCCAGGGCCAGGTCGAGGTGGGTCGCCGAGGCCATGCCGCCGTCGACGAGCTTACGGCCGTCGGCCTCGACGGGGGCGCAGACCGAGGGGACGGCGCCCGATGACGCGACCGCGGTGCCGACGTCGACGCGCGGCGCATCGGGATGGCCGAAGGCCAGGCGCTGTCCCGAGTGCAGGCAGACGGCGGTGATCCAGAGGTGACGCTCCGGCCACGCGTCGCCGAAGAGGCGATTGAGGCCGTGGATCTGCGGCGAGAGATCGACCTGCCCTTCGGGAAGGAGCGCCGAGGCCAGGCGCGCAGGGCGCAGGCGCCACGGCCGCCGGACCGCGCTGCGCACGTACTGCATCGACGCCGGGCGATAGGGGCGTCGCTCCTTCGGTTGGTCGTGGGACGGGCGATGGAAATGGGCGGCGATGCGCGCGCCCTCGTCGCTCAGTCCTTCGCCCTGGACCCGCGCCGACAAATCCGCGCCGCTCATCCCCGCACGGAGCAGCGCCCCGACCTGGGCGCCGGCCGAGGTGCCCACCACCAGGTGCGCCTCCCGGGCGTCCCAGCCGAGGCCTTCGGAGAGCGCGTCCAAGAGCCCGGCGTGAAAAGCATGACCGACGGGGCCTCCGGCGCCGAGTACGACCGTGACGCGCTTCATGAGTCATGCACCAACGTAGGGACGCTCGACGGGGCCGCAAGCGCGCATATCTGGCGCTCATGAGCATCTTCGAGCGCCCCTTCTTCGACGACCACGAAGAGGTCGTCTTCGCCACGGACCGCAAAGCCGGGCTCCGGGCGATCATCGCCGTCCACGACAGCGCCCCCTTCGGTATGGCGGGCGGCGGCACGCGCATGTGGCCTTACGCACACGAGCAGGAGGCCATCGACGCGGCGCTGCGCCTGTCCCGGGCGATGACCTACAAGCTGGTCCTCGCCAACCTGCCGGCGGGCGGGGCCAAGGCGGTGATCCTCGCCGACCCGAGGAAGGACAAGAACGAGGCGCTGCTCCTCGCCTTCGGACGCGCGGTCCACCGGCTGAACGGGCGCTTCATCGCCGGCACCGACGTCGGGACCAACGACGCCGACCTGGCGGTGGTGGCGAAGGCGACGCCCTACGTGAGCCAGAAGCAGGGCGAAGGGAAGGACACGGCGTTGGCGACGGCGCATGGCGTCCACCTCGCGATGAAATGGGCCGCGTCCAAGCGCCTGGGCAAAGGCTCGCTCGAAGGCGTGCGGGTCGCCATCCAGGGCGTGGGTCGGGTGGGGTCGCTCCTCGCCGAGGCGCTGCATCGGGACGGGGCGATCTTGAAGATCACCGACACCGACTTGGCCGCCGCCCGGCGCGTGGCCGAGGCGCTCGGCGCCGAGCAGGTTGCGCCGGACGCCATCCTCGACGGCGATACCGACGTGTTCGCCCCATGTGCCCTCGGCGACGTCATCGACGCCGGCGTGGCCGAACGGATCGGCTGCCGTGTGATCTGCGGCGCCGCCAACAACCCGCTCGCGGACGAGTCACTCGCCGAAGCGCTCGCTGCGCGCGAGATCCTCTTCGTCCCTGACTTCGTCGCCAACCTCGGCGGCGTGATCGGGGCGTCTCCCGCCGGCGCGGGCGCCGAGGACGAGGCGGGCTTCCTCAAGCCGGTAGAACGTGTGGTGGAGGTTCTCGACGAAGCGTCGGCGCGCGCCGCCGAGCGCGGGCTCAGCCTGCACGCGGCCGCGATCGATCTGGCGCGCGAAGGAGCGAGGGCGCGCAAGGGCTGACCCGGCGACGCTCAGCGCTCTGCGAAGACCGGCGCGCGTTGGCCGCGGTCCCGAAAGCGTCGCGAGACCGCGCGATGGATGAGGTAGACGTAGGGCATTCCGAGGTTGGTCTCGATGAGCGAGTCGACGATCAAGGGCTCGAAGCGCGTGGGACGGATGCCGGACACCAGGAGCACCGACTCCCACCCGAGCTGCACGGCGACGCCGATCGCGCATAGCCAGAGGAGACTCACCTTCTCCACCCCCAGCGCCTCCGCGCGCCAGTTCCGGAGGGCGAGCGCGCCGTAGCCGACGACCAGGATGGCGATCATGCCGCCGTGGTAGCCCTGGGTGCCGCGACGGATCTGGATCGTGTCGAAGCCGTCGCCGAGAAGCTGGCTGCCGACGGCGATGACGAGCCACGCGCCCAGGATCGCGAGCGACCAGCGCAGCCAATGCCGGTCCCGGGAGAGCATGAGCCAGATCCAGGCGAAGTTCGTCATGCCGTAGGACATGGAGAGCCAGGTCAAGAGGAGCAGCGGGTCGGCGCCGACGACCTCCCGCGTACCGAGCCAGAGATGGAAATAGCCGTAGTCGACGGCGATGTAGATCACCCCCGCCACCAGCGCGACGACGAGCGCGACCCGGCGCCCGGTCGTGAAGAGCAGCCCCGACAGCACGACCAGCCACGTCAGGTCGAGGACGGGGAAGAGCGTGTTGAACGTGCGTGCGACTTCGTAGTCACCCATGACGTCAACGCCGGCGCCTTTCGAGCAGGCGCGCCTTGTTCCGTGCGCCCCGCCGCCGGATCATCGGCTCGAAGACGCTCCTCAGCCCCGGCACCAGGTAGGAGGCACTCGCCAGGAGCGAGGTCCTCAGCGGCGTCGCGCGTTCGCGCCGGCCGTCGCGCGCCGACGCGATCACCAGCTCCGCGATCTCGTCCGCGGTGCTCATCGGCTGGGCGAAGAGGATGTCGGCCGCTTCTTCGACGTGGTCCATGAGGAAGCCGGTGTCCTCGATGGGCCCCGGAGACACGAGGGAGACCGAGACGCCGCTGTCCTTCAGCTCTTCGCGGAGCGCGATCGAAAAGGCGCGAAGGGCGAACTTGGTGCCGCTGTAGACGGCCGCGCCCGGCAGCGGTGCCATGCCTGCGATGGAGGCGACGTTGACGATGGAGCCCTGGGCGCGCGCGAGGTGCGGCAGCGCGTGTGCGATCAGAACGAGCGGGGCACGGGTGTTGACGTCCACCATGGTCGCGACGTCCGCCGGCGCGAGCTCGGCGAAGGTGCCGCGCACGTGAGCGCCCGCGTTGTTGACGAGGAGGTCGAGGCCGCCGAAAGCGGCGACGGTCTCGCTGACGACCCGCGCGCATTCATCGAGCTTCGAGACGTCCGCCCGCAAGGCGATCGCCTCCGCTCCGGCGCGGCGCACCTGCTCGGCTGCCGCCTCGAGCGCCTCCGCGCCGCGGGCGACGAGGGCGATGCGGGCCCCTTCCATGGCCAGCCGCCGCACCACGGCCAGCCCCACCCCCTTCGAGGCACCCGTGACCAGGGCCCGCCGGCCACCGTCGGAGTTTCGAATTTCTCCAGGATCCTCCATACCTACGATCTAGTCCCCCAATGGCTTGACGCCCCCCCACCCCCGGGACATAGTCCGCCGTCCGAAAATCGGAGAAACGTGATTCATTCTGGGCGCGTGGGCGCCCGTAGCGAGTAAGCCGACCATGGCACTTCTTCAAGATCGTAAGCGCGAGATCATCGAAGCCTTCCAGCTCACGGCCAGCGACACCGGGTCGCCCGAGGTTCAGATCGCTCTGCTCACCGAGCGCATCAACTACCTGACTGAGCACTTCCAGACGCACAAGAAGGATCATCACTCGCGTCGCGGGCTGCTCAAGCTCGTCAGCCGCCGCCGGCGGCTCCTCGATTACGTTCGCGGCAAGAACGTCGAGCGTTATCGCAAAATCATCGAAGCTCTCGGGATTCGTAAGTAAGCGTCCCGCCATCGATGGGCGGGGCCGTTGCTCCGCTCGTCACCCGGTGGCCAGCGGACGCCGCGGTGCGGGTTCGATCTTCGGCCGGCTCTTTCGGAGTCGTGCGCGAGTCGGATGACCCGGCCGAGGACCGAGCGCACTTTGCGTCGTTCGCGGGCTACCACATTTGTCCGAGCCGGGCCGAGGGGTCCGGAGGAGATAGCCCAAGTGATCATCAAGGAAAGCGTCAAGATCGGCGACAAGGTCGTTTCGATCGAAACCGGACGCGTCGCGAAGCAAGCGCAGGGATCCGTCATCATTCGCAGCGGCGACACCGTCGTCCTCTGCACCGTCTGCGGTGCAAAGGAAGCGAAGCCCTTCCAGAACTTCCTTCCGCTGACCGTCGACTACATCGAGAAGACGTACGCCGCGGGCAAGATCCCCGGCGGGTTCTTCAAGCGTGAAGGTCGGCTTCGCGACCACGAGGTCCTGACCTCGCGCCTCATCGACCGGCCCTGCCGCCCCCTCTTCCCCGACGGCTACCGCAACGAGATCCAGGTCATCGCCACCGTCCTGTCGGCCGACGGCGAGAACCTCTCCGACGTGCTGGCCATGATCGGCTGCGCGGCGGCCCTCGCACAATCGCCCATCCCCTGGGCCGGCCCGATCGCGGGCGTTCGCGTCGGTCGGGTGGACGGCGAAGTTCGTCGCCAACCCGACCGTCTCCGAGCTCGCGGAGAGCGACTGCGAGCTGATCATCGCGCGCCAGCAAGGACGCGATCGTCATGGTCGAGGGCGAGCGCCGACGAGATGAGCGAGGACGACCTCATCGAGGCCATCTTCTTCGGCCACGAAGCGGTCCAGGGCGATGCTCGAGCTCATCGAGAAGCTCCGCGAGGCCGCCGGCGACGAGAAGTGGGAGCTACGAGCCGCCCGTCGCTGCGCCTCCGAGATCCGCCGCGAGCGTCAAGGAAGTCGGCCTCGACCGGCATCAAGGAAGCCTGCAACATCGCCGAGAAGCACGCGCGCTACGGCAAGTTCAAGCCGACGTGAAGAAGGAAGCCGTCGCCGCGCTCGCGGAGAAGTATCCCGAGCAGGAAGGCGACATCAAGGAGGCCTACGAGCGACCTCAAGTACGAACACGATGCGCGCGCAGGTCCTGTTCGACAAGACGCCGCGTCGACGGTCGCGACTCGACGACCGTTCGGCCGATCAGCATCGAGGTCGGGCTGGCTTCCGCGCACCCACGGCTCGGCGCTCTTCACCCGCGGCGAGACCCAGGCCATCGTCACCACGACCCTCGGCACCGCGACCGACGAGCAGAAGATCGACGGGCTCTCGAGGACCGTACTGGAAGCGCTTCATGCTCCACTACAACTTCCCGCCCTACTCGGTCGGCGAGACGCGCTTCATGCGCGGCCCGGGCCGTCGCGAGATCGGCCACGGCAACCTGGCCGAGCGCGCGCTCACCGCGCTGATCCCGAGCACGGAGGACTTCCCCTACACCATCCGCATCGTCTCGGAGATCACCGAGTCGAACGGCTCGCTCGTCGATGGCGACGCGTCTGCGGCGGCGCCCTCGCGCTGATGGACGCCGGCGTGCCGATCAAGGCGCCGGTCGCCGGCGTGGCCATGGGCCTCATCAAGGAGGGCGACGACTACGCCATCCTCACCGACATCCTGGGCGACGAGGACCACCTCGGCGACATGGACTTCAAGGTCTGCGGCACCGAGAAGGGCGTCACCGCCATCCAGATGGACATCAAGATCGAGGGCCTGTCCGCGAAGATCATGGACGCAGGCGCTCGAAGCAGGCCAGCGACGGCCGGCTGCACATCCTCGACAAGATGAACGAGGTCCTCGATCGTCCCCGCGAGGAGCTCAGCAAGTACGCGCCGCGCATCCACACCCATCAAGGTCAAGCCGGACCAGATCCGCCTCGTCATCGGCCCCGGCGGCAAGATGATCAAGGCGATCACCGACCAGACCGGCTGCGCGATCAACGTCGAGGACGACGGCACCGTGTCGATCGCCCACCACGACTCCGAGGCGGTCAAGAAGGCCATCGAGATCATCGAAGGCCTGACCACCGAGCCGGAGGTCGGCAAGAAGTACAAGGGCATCGTGCGGCGCGTCGAACGCTACGGTGCGTTCCTCGAGATCGCTCCCGGCAAGGACGGCCTGCTCCACATCTCCGACTTCGCGTGGGAGCACGTGGACAAGGTCGAGGACCACATGGACCTCGGCGACGAGGTCGAGGTCGTGGTCAGCAACATCGACCGCGACGGCAAGATCAAGCTCAGCCGCAAGGAGCTCCTCCCGAAGCCCGAGGGCTGGGAGCCTCCGCCCGAGCGCGAGCGCGGCGACCGCGGCGGACGTGACCGTGACCGCGGCGGACGCGGCGGGCGCGACCGTGATCGTGATCGCGGTGGACGCGGCGGCGGCGGACGTGGGCGCGATCGTGATCGCGACCGCGACCGCGGCGGTGAGGGTGGCGGCGAGCGTCGCCGTCGGCGTCGCCGCGACGACGACGACCGCGGTGGACGCGGCGGACGCGACCGTGATCGCGACCGCGGTGGACGCGGTGACCGTGACCGTGACCGTGACCGTGACCGCGACCGCAACCGTGGCGACCGCGAGCGTGGCGACCGCGAGCGTGGCGACCGCGAGCGCGGCGACCGCGAGCGCGGCGACCGCGAGCGTGGCGACCGCGAGCGTGGCGACCGTGAGCGTGGCGACCGTGAGCGCGGCGACCGTGAGCGTGGCGACCGCGACCGCGACCGCGACGGCGACCGGGCCTGAGGCGAGTGAGCGAGCCGACGCTCCGCGTCCGCCTTCTCTCGGCGGACGCGAGCGAGCCCCGCTATGCCAGCGATGGCGCCGCGGGGCTCGACCTCACGGCCTGCCTCGAGGCGCCTCTGCGCCTCGAGGCGCGCGGGCGTGCGATCGTTCCCACCGGGATCGCCATCGCGCTGCCGCCGGGCCACGAGGGACAGGTGCGACCGCGCTCGGGCCTCGCTGCCAAGCACGGGATCACCGTCACCAACGCACCGGGCACCATCGACGAGGACTATCGCGGCGAGGTGAAGGTCCTGCTCGTGAACCTCGGTGAGGAGGCCTACGCCATCGAGCCGGGCGAACGAATCGCCCAGCTCGTGGTGGCGCCGGTGACCCGAGTTCGGGTCGAGAGGGCCGAATCCCTCGAAACCACCGCCCGCGGAGGCGGTGGCTTCGGCAGTACCGGGCGCAAATGAGCCCAGTCGGGTCGACTCCGTCCTGGATCGGGCGGGACGTCCCCGTCTTGTGATAATTTCCCGCGGGATCGATGGCGAGCCGTCATGAGCAAGGCCCGACTACCGACATCACCGGATCGCCGGTGACTCGGAGCAGGGGGGCGCGACCCGGCGAGGTGCTCGGCGAACGCTACGAGATCCTCGAACGGATCGGTCGTGATCCGTTCGCGACGAACCATCGCGCCCAGGATCAAGAGACGGAGAAGCCGTGCATCCTCCGGCTCGTCGACCCGTTCCTGTTGGGCAAGACCCCGCCGCGCGCCGTGGCCGATGCGCTCTCGCAGACCATCGGCATCGGCAACAGGTTCGTCCCGGGCCTCCTCGACGCAGACGTCGACGACAAGGACCGGCTCTACGTCGTGGAAGCGCCGACCACCGGCGCCAGCCTGCGCGAGGTCCTGACGGCGCGGCGCGCTCGGTCCGACGTGCTGTCGCCCAAGGAGGTGTTGCCGGTGATCGCGCGGCTCGCCGCGGCGGTCGAAGCGCTCCCGCCGCCGCTTCATCACGGAGACGTCCGCCTGGATCGCATCTGGCTCGGGCAAGACGGGCTGACCCTCACCTTTCCGTTCGTGGTCTCGGCGCTGCCGCCCGTGTCGGTGGCGAGCGCCGCGCAGGGAGATCCCGTGCTGTCGCGGACGATGGCCCCCGAGCTCGCGCAAGGGATCTCGGGTGGGGCGGCCGATCGCTTCGGCGTCGCCTGCGTCGCCTTCGAGTGCTTGACCGGACGGCTGCCAGTGCCGGGAGCGAGCGCACCCAAGGAGCTGCGGTCGATCGCTGACGCGCTGAACCCGCTCCTCGCCAGAGATCCGAAGAAGAGGCCGGAGACGCTCGGTGCGTTGGTGGAAGCGATCGCGCGCGCGGCGGACCTCCCGATCCCCAGCGTCGATCCCGGTGCGTACGAAGACGCAGAGAGAGCTTCCGGCAAGCCGACGAGCGGCCTCTTGCTCCCCCCGGACGAAGTCGTCGAGCCCACGCCGATGGGCGCGACGCGCAACCGGCGTGCGCTCCGGATGGATACGATCGAGGAGACGAGCCTCGATCTGGTCGACAACACCGCGAAAGTACCCTCGATGAGCCCCGAAGCCGCGGCCGAGGCGCTGGGGCAGGCGCTCGATCACGACGAGGAGTACGACGATCTCGCGCTGACGGAGAGGGCGCGGCCCCTCGCGCGGACGGAGAGCGACGAGCACACGCATCCGCGCACGCGCAAAGAGGACGTCCGGCCGCGGGGGAAGGGACTGCCCGAGGGCGCTGCGAAGGAAGGCACCCAGGAGATCCTCGCCGAAGACATCCTCGACGACGAGCCCACCGACGCCAAGCGCAAGGTCGGCCTTCCGGAGGGAGCGGCCCAAGGCGGCACGCAGGAGATCCTCGCCGAGGATCTCGAAGAGCTTCCGTCCAGCAAGACCACGCCTCGCGCGAAGGAACCGAGGCGGAAGCCGAGGAAGAAGAGCGCGGACGGCACGCAGCAACTTCACGCCGACGATCTCCTCGAGGTCGTCGACGAGGACGAGGACGAGCCGAAGCCCGCAGCCGAAGGCACCCAGCAGGTTCGCGCCGAAGACATCCTCGAAGCGCGCTCGGTCGACCGCGACGGTGGCGACGATCGCGTCGCTCCGCATCTGCTCGCCGCTGCGCTCGGTGGCGACGACGACGGATCGCCCGCGCGGAAGCGAAAGGTCAGCGTCCCCGACATCGATCCCCGCTTGATGCGCGCTGCGCTCGGCGTGGAGATGCAGGCAGAGGCCGAGGCAGAGGCCAAGGCCAAGCCCGCGCCCGCCGCGGCGAAGGCGAAGGCCAAGAAGCGTCTACCGCCGGCACCCGCCCAGCAGCCGGCGCCCGCCCAGCAGGCGGCACCCGCCCAGAAGGCGGCAGCACCCACCCAGCAGGCGGCACCCGCCCAGAAGGCAGCGCCCACGCCCGTCGCGCCTCCGCCCGGACGCTTGCCGCCCGCACCCAAGCGCACCTCCAAGCCTGCGCCGTCGGCCGCACCCGCCTCCGCGCCGCCGCCGCAGGCCGCCCCGGCGGCGGCGCCGAAGTCGACGCCGCCCTTGGAGAAGCGTCGCGATCCGACGCCCAAGGTCGTGGTGTCAGGCGACGACTACGATGCCGACGAGGAGTCGAGCATCGGCGCGACCGCCGTCGCGCCCTACGCCGCACCCCTCGCCGCGCGCCAGTCGACGATGGGCAAGTGGATCCTCATCGGCGCCGTGGTCCTCGCCTCCGTCATCATCCTGGGAGGCGTCTTGATCGCGTCTCACCGGCGCGCCGAAGCCGAGCGCGAGCGCCGGCTTCAGCAGCGCTTTCTGCAGCTGCAGCAGGAGTCGGGGAACTCCGGGCAGTAGCGGGCGGGGGGCGCTTCGCTCCCACGAGCCTTCTGCGTGGCTCGCGCTCCTTTGGGAGCGCTCGCTTGGGCTCACTACCGGCTCGTGCTCGCTGCGCTTCAGGCCTCGCCACGAGGCCTTCCGCCTCGCTGCGAGGCCTTCCGCTTCGCTCCCACGAGCCTTCTGCGTGGCTCGCGCTCCTTTGGGAGCGCTCGCTTGGCTCACTACCGGCTCGTGCTCGCTGCGCTTCAGGCCTCGCCACGAGGCCTTCCGCCTCGCTGCGAGGCCTTCCGCTTCGCTCCCACGAGCCTTCTGCGTGGCTCGCGCTCCTTTGGGAGCGCTCGCTTGGGCTCACTACCGGCTCGTGCTCGCTGCGCTTCAGGCCTCGCCACGAGGCCTTCCGCCTCGCTGCGAGGCCTTCCGCTTCGCTCCCACGAGCCTTCTGCGTGGCTCGCGCTCCTTTGGGAGCGCTCGCTTGGGCTCACTACCGGCTCGTGCTCGCTGCGCTTCAGGCCTCGCGACGAGGCCTTCGGCCTCGCTGCGAGGCCTTCCGCTTCGCTCCCACGAGCCTTCTGCGTGGCTCGCGCTCCTTTGGGAGCGCTCGCTTTAGAGCGCGCGCTCTACGAGTGCCTGGATCACGTTCTTCGGGACGGCGCCGACCTGCTGGGCGACGACCTCGCCGCCCTTGAAGACGTAGAGGGTGGGCACGCCTCGGATGCCGTACTTCTGCGCGGTGGCCGGGGCGTCGTCGATGTCGAGCTTGGTGACCTTGAGCTTGCCCTCGTACTCGTCGGCGACTTGATCGACCAGCGGGGAGACCTGACGGCAGGGTCCGCACCATGTCGCGGTGAAGTCGACGAGCACCGGAACGTCCGACTGAAGGACCTCCTGGTCGAAGTTGAGGTCGTTGACTTCGTGCACGTTCTTTCCAGCCATGGTCTCTCCCGGTGGGGCCTGTCCCCGATATCGGGATGTTTGTAGTTGGGCGTGGTCCGTTGTCAATCCCCGAGACCGCGCGCCGCTCGGCCGGCCGCGGGGACGTGCCCTCCCCCCGAGCCCCGTGATACCCTCGAAATCATGGGTCTCAACCGGGTATTCCTTCCGCAAGACGCGCTCGACTCCTGGATGGAGAAGGGCCGCATCGACGTCGAAGGAGACGAGATGAAGCTCCAGCCCGGTGGACAGCGCTTCCGCCTCAAGACCGCCCTTCACTTCGTCGAAGAGCTGGCCGGAGGGGGCGACGAAGCCCAGCTCGTGGGCAAGGTCAAGGACCTCGAGCAGGTGACCGAGCTCGGTGGTGAGCACGCGTACGATTCCGTGATCCTCGGCGACAACGCCTACACGGTGGTCGAGGGCTTCGTCGGCGAGCCGATCCTGGAAGAGGAGCCGATGGTCACCGGCGACAACCTCGCCGCTGCCGCCGCCGCCGCCACCGGCGAGACCACCGACGAAGGCGAGATCGATCTCCTCGCTCGCTTCTTCCTGAGCAACTCGTAGAGGTCCCATGCTCGTCACAGGACTGTTCGTGGCGACCGTGGCCTTCTACACGGTGGCCTGTGCGCTCTACCTCACGTACCTGGCCAAGGGCACGGAGCGCACCGGCAAGTTCGGACAATACGCACTGGTCGGGGCGGCGATCCTGCACATCGGCTTTCTGGCCGCGGACTGGGCGACGGCGGGCAACCCCCCCATCGGCGACATCCACCGGACGCTGTCCCTCGCGTCTCTGCTGATCGTCCTCGCCTATCTGATCGCGAGCACCCGCTACAAGCTCGCGGTCCTGGGCGGCTTCATCACCCCGGTGACCCTGCTCTTTCTCTTCGGCGCGAGCCTCGGCCACAGCGTGGAGGAGGTCCCCCAGGAGGTCCGCTCCTTCCTTCTGCCGGTGCACGTCAGCGTGAACATCCTCGGCGTGGTGGCCTTCACCCTCGCCTTCGCCACGGCGCTGGCCTACCTGATCCAGGAGGCGCTCCTGCGCCGCAAGAAGCTGGGCGGTCTCTTTCAGCGCCTTCCCGCTCTCGACGTCCTCGACATGCTGAGCTTCCGCCTGATCACCGTCGGCTTCCCGCTGTTGACGATCGGCATCGTCACCGGTGGGATCTGGGCGGTCCGAGTCCACCCGGACGCTCCCGCCATCACCGCCGCGCAGGGCTTCGCGCTCATCGCCTGGCTGGTCTTCGCCGCGGTCCTCGGGCTCAGGGTGGCCGCTGGCTGGCGCGGCCGGCGCGCCGCCATCGGCACCATGGTGGGCTACGTCTTCGCCGCCGCGGTCCTGGTCGGCTACATGTTCAACGCGGGTGGGGCCACGGCCGGATGAGCGACGAGATCTTCGTCATCGGCCTGTCGCATCACGGCACTCCTCTCGAGGTGCGCGAGCAGCTCTCGGTGGCGACCGAGGCGGCGGCCGAAGAGGTGCGCTCACTGATCGAAGCGGGGACCCTGCGCGAAGGCGTGCTCCTGTCGACCTGCAACCGCGTCGAGCTCTACGCAGCCGCCCCGGACGCGGGCACCGCCGCACGCCAGGTCCGCGCCTACCTCGGGACGCGCGCCGGCAACCAGGATCTCCACGCCTATCTCTACGAGCGCCACGGAGAAGAAGCCGTCCGCCACGCGTTCCGGGTCGCCTCCTCCCTCGACTCGATGGTGGTGGGCGAGCCGCAGATCCTCGGCCAGGTGAAGGACGCCTATCAGGCGAGCGAAAACGCGGGCGGGCTCGGGACCCTGCTCGGGCGCTGCTTCTCCCGCGCCTTCGCCGTCGCAAAGCGCGTCCGCACCGAGACCGACATCGCGGCCGGCACGGTCAGCATCAGCTCGGTGGCCATCGAGCTGGCGAGCAAGATCTTCGGCGAGCTCTCGGGCCGCCGCGCCATGCTCCTCGGCGCCGGAGAGATGGGCGAGGCAGCGGCGAAGAGCCTGGTGAGCCGCGGCGTCCAACTGGTGGTCGTGAACCGAAGCCCGGAGCGCGCCCAGGAGCTGGCCGCGAGCCTCGGAGTCAACGCCGCTCCCTACGAACAGCTCCCGACCGAGCTGGCCAAGGCCGACGTGGTCATCACCTCGACCGCGAGCCCGCGCTTCGTGATCACCCGCGACCTGATGCGCGACGTGCTACGCGCCCGCCGGCACCGCCCGCTCTTCCTGATCGACATCGCTGTACCGCGCGACGTCGACCCGCGCGCCGGCGAGATCGACAACGTCTTCCTCTACGACGTGGACGACCTTCAAGAAGTGGCCGGGATGAACCTCGCCGCTCGCAAACGCGCCGCCGACCAGGCGGAGGCCATCGTCCGCCAGGAGACCGAGAGCTTCGAGCAGTGGCGCCGATCCCTGGCCCTCGGGCCCACCATCAAGGAGCTCCGCGAGCGCTTCCTGATGATCGCCCAGGCCGAGCTCGAGCGGACCGTCCCGCGCCTCGAAGTTTCGGACAAGGACAGAAAGACGCTCGACGCCATGGTGAACGCCATGGTGAACAAGCTCCTTCATCGGCCGATCAACGAGCTCAAGGCGAGCGGTGAGGACGCGGAAGCGGCCGCGCTCATCGCAGCCACGCGCCGCCTCTTCGATCTCGAAGAGCGCCGATCGCTTCCCCGGCGAAGCCGAAGGAGCAGGCGAAAGAGCGGCTGGAAGAAGTGGTGATCGCCGAGCTCGCCCCGGCGGGATCCGGCGGAAGAGGAGAAAACCGTTGAAGCTTCGGATCGCGACACGGAAGAGCGAGCTGGCGCTCGCACAGGCGCGTTGGGTGGCGGCTCGGATCCGCGAAAAGCACCCCGACGTCGAGATCGAGGAGGTCGCCGTCGTCACCCAGGGTGACAAGATCCTCGACAAGCCCCTGATGAACATCGGCGGCAAGGGCCTCTTCGTGAGCGAGGTGGAGGCTTGCATCGTCGACGGACGCGCGGACATCGCCGTTCACTCGATGAAGGACGTCCCGAGCGATCTCGCCGAGGGTCTGGGCATCGTCTGCGTTCCCGTGCGCGAGGACTCGCGCGACGTGCTGGTCACGGCAGAGGGCATCGATATCGACGCCCTCGAAGCGGGCGCGAAGGTGGGTACCAGCTCGCTCCGGCGGAGCTCGCAGCTCAAGGCGCATCGCCCCGACCTCGCCTTCGCGACCCTCCGCGGCAACGTGAACACCCGGCTGCGCAAGCTCGACGAGGGGGGTTACGACGCGATCGTGCTGGCCGCCGCGGGCCTGAGGCGCCTCGGTTTCGACAAGCAGCGCGCGCACTGGGTGATCTCGCCGGAGATCTGCATCCCGGCGGTGGGCCAGGGCGCCCTCGGCATCGAGGCGCGCCTCGACGACGAACGCACCCTTTCGCTCCTCGCCCATCTCGAAGACGAAAAGACCCGCATCGAAGTGGAGGCGGAGCGCGCGTTCCTCTCGAAGCTGGAGGGCAGCTGCAAGGTACCGATCGCCGGCCACGCCGAGCTCCGCGACGGCGGCGCCCGCCTCACGATGCACGGGATGGTCGGCTCCCTCGACGGGATGAAGATCCTCTCGGGCGCAGGGGACCGCTATCTGTCAGAGCGCGGCGAGGCGCGTCGCGGGGTCGCGCGCGAGGTGGGCACCGAGATCGCCGAGGGACTGCTGAACAAGGGCGCCGCCGATCTCATCCGCGACGCCATCGCCGCCGTGGAGCGCGCGCAGAAGCAGGGCAACGGCGGCGGCAGCGGCAACTACGGCAAGTGGAGCTGAGCGGCCGAAAGGCCGCCCTGTCTCAGTTGCAGGCGAGAATTCGCTCGACGCCGTTCTGCGAGGTCGACAGGTGGGCGTCGCGGGCCACACCTCCACCCACGGCGGCGAGGTAGAGGTTCTGGCCGTAGACCGCCACCTGCCGGATGGCCACCTCGGCGCCCCGCAAGAGCGGAGGCATGGGCATGCCCATGAGGGTCGAGCCGATGAGGGGGGCCACCGCGCCGAGCTCGGCGCAGACGGCCGCGTCCCCGGAAGAGGCGACCACCAGGCCGTCGTCGTCTGCGAGGACCAGGGCCTCGAGCCCCCCCTTCTCCCGGGTGTGCTCCAGCTGGTAGCGGAGAGCGACGTAACGATTGTTGCTGCGGCGGCCGCGGCGGTCCTCGAGAAGCCAAGTCATGCGTGTACCCCGATGTGCTCAGATGTGGGATAGACACCCTACTTTTCCCTTTTGCTTCGGGTCAAAAAAGCAGCGGCACCTGCCCTCTGGACCTGGGAGCCCACCAAGCCAAATGAAGGACCACGATTCTGGAACGTTCCTCGCTCGTCTGCGACGCCGCTCGCCGCGTCGGGTCTCCTCGAGCGGCCGATCGGCGGTCCTTCGTCGGCCCTCCCTCCGAGCGACGCCGCATCCTTCGCGATCCTCCGTCCCACAATCGTGGTCGTTCATTTAGAGTCCCGCCCGTGTCGCTCGCGGAAGTCTTGGGCAGGAGCAGAGTCGTCGTCTGTGTCGGCGCTGGCGGCGTGGGCAAGACGACCACCGCGGCAGCGCTGGCCGTCCACGCGGCGATGAGCGGCAAGCGCGTCCTGTGCCTGACCATCGATCCGGCGCGTCGCCTCGCGAACAGCCTGGGTCTGTCCGAGATGAACGCCGACGAGCAGGACATCTCGGCGTCTCTGTTC
Organism: uncultured delta proteobacterium; assembly: GCA_963727445.1. GTDB lineage: Bacteria > Myxococcota_A > Polyangia > Polyangiales > B10-G4 > B10-G4. The sequence goes on along the minus strand of CAVSGI010000021.1, from coordinate 582,138 downwards.
GAAGAGCACGGGCTCGAGCTGCGCGGATCACTGTCCGCGATGATGCTCGACACCAAACGCACCTTCGACGAGCTGGTGATGCGTTATGCGTCGAGCGACGAGGCGCGCGACCGGATCCTCGCCAACAAGATCTACGAGTACGTCTCCACTTCCCTCGCCGGTACGAGCGAGTACATGGCGATGGAGAAGCTCCACGCCGTGCGCGAGCGCGGACAGTGGGACCTGATCGTTCTCGACACGCCACCGACCTCGAACGCTCTCGACTTCCTCGACGCACCGGCGAAGATGGTGGGCCTCGTGGACTCGCCGGCGATGCGCTGGTTCATCGAAGCCTTCACCAGCACCGGCAAGCTCTCCCTCAACCTGGTGGGCAAGGGCGCGGCGCTGGTTCTCAAAGGGCTGTCCCGCTTCACCGGTGCCGAGTTCCTCGACTCGATCGCAGAGTTCGTCACCGATCTGAACGACCTCTTCGGCGGATTCCGTCAGCGGGCCGAAGAGGTGGCGCAGAGCCTCAAGGGCGACGACGTCTCCTTCGTGATCGTCACCAGCACCAGCCCCCTGGCGGTGGACGAGGCGCTCTTCTTCCACGAGCGCCTGCACAAGTACCAGATGGCGGCGGAGGGCATCGTGATCAACGGCGTGCACCCCCTGCTCAAGGAACCGCCTCTGAAGAGCGCCGAGCTGATAGACGTCGTCGCCGAGGCCACCGGAGAAGCGCCGGACGCCGCCAAGAAGCTCACCCGCCACCTGCGGCGAGCCCTCGACGACTCGCGCGTCCTGGCCGTGGCGGACCGGATCCAGGCCGACCGGATGCACAACGCGCTGGGCCGGGCGTTCTGCGTCGAGGTCCCGGCTTTCGAAGAGGACGTGCACGATCTACCCGCGCTGGCGAAGGTGGCCGCGCATCTCACCCAGTCGGAGGAGGCGCCATGACCTCACGGAAGGAGAGGTTCGTCGCCGTCGTCCTGGCGGCGGGCCAGGGCACGCGGATGAAGAGCGCGCTGCCGAAGGTGCTGCACCAGGTGGCGGGGCGGCCGATGGTGTCGTGGCCGATCGCCGCGGCGCGCGAAGCCGGCGCCGAGGACGTGGTTGTCGTGGTCGGTCACGGGCGACAGGCCGTGATGAAGTCGATCCGCGAACGCGACCCGGACGTCCGGGAGGCGGTGCAAGAAGAGCAGAGGGGCACTGGCCACGCCGTCCGCTGCGCGCTCCCGGCGCTCGAGGGCTACGAGGGCACGGTGGTCATCATCTATGGCGACGTACCGCTCCTGCCCGCCGCCGCGATCGAGGCGCTGGTCGCGGTGCGCGGCGAGCATCTCCTCGCGTTGGTCACGGCGAAGATCGAGGACCCGACCGGCTACGGGCGCATCCTGCGCGACGACGCGGGACGCGTCGTGGGCATTCGCGAGCATCGCGACTGCACGGAGATCGAGCGCGCCATCGACGAGATGAACCCGGGCATCTACGCGATGGACGCAGGCTTCCTCCGCGAGAGCCTCTCGCGCCTCGAGGCGGACAACGACCAGGGCGAGCTCTACCTGACGGATCTGGTGGCGATGGCCGCGGGCGACGGCGGGGTGGGCGACGTCCGGTGGGACATCACGGACCTGAACGGGATCAACGACCGCTGGCAGCTGGCCCAGGCCGACGACGCCATGCGGGAGCGGATCCTCGAGGGCCTCGCCCGCTCCGGCGTGACCATTCGCGACCCGCGGACGACCTGGGTCGGCGGCGACTGCGAGGTGGGTCACGACGTCACCCTCGAGCCAGGCGTTGTGCTCCGCGGGCGAACCACCATCGGCGAGGGCTCCGTGATCGACGTGGGCTGCGTGCTCACGGACGTGAAGGTGGCGCCAGGCGCCTGGCTCAAGCCCTACACCGTCGGAGCCGAGAGCGAGATCGGCGAGGGCGCTCAGACCGGGCCCTTCAGCCATCTGCGTCCGCTGAGCGTGCTCGGTCCCGATGCCCGAATCGGCAACTTCGTCGAGATGAAGAAGACGACGATGGGACGCGGCAGCAAGGCGAATCACCTCGCCTACCTGGGCGACGGGGTCATCGGAGACGGCGTCAACGTCGGCGCCGGCACCATCTTCTGCAACTACGACGGCGTGCAGAAGCACGTGACGACCCTCGAAGACGGCGCGTTCATCGGAAGCGACAGCCAGCTGGTCGCGCCGGTCACGGTCGGTGAAGGCGCCTACGTCGCCACCGGCACCACCGTCACCCGTGACGTCCCGGCCGACGCGCTCGCGGTGGGGCGCGCCAAGCAGCAGAACAAGGAAGGCTACGCGTCACGCTTGCGCGCGCGGATGCAGGCGGCGAAGGCCGCGCGCGAAAAGGGTGAGGGCTGAGCGCAGCCCGGAGCTCCGTGCGCGTCGCCTACTTCACCGGTGGGACGCACGGCGCCGGGCACCTGGTGCGCGCCCTCGCGATCGCGCGGGGCCTGTCCCGCCTCGGCGCTGACGCCGAGCTGGTCGTGCTGTCTCCCCGCGGCCCCTTCACCCGCCTGGTACCGCAGGCGATCGAGATCGAGGCCGATCCCCGAGCGCTCGCTGACGAGGCGCGCGCACCTCGGAGCGCGCTCGCGCGGACGCTCGGCGCCATGGACGTCGACCTCCTGCTGGTCGACCTGTTCTGGGCGCCGCTTCGCTTTCTTCTTCCCTCTCTCGACGTGCCGGCGTGGCTGCTCTTGCGTCAAGCGCCCCCCGCCTGGCTGCGCGGTCCGCCCGGCGTGCCTTTCGAGCCGGCGCTCTTCGAGCGGGTGATCGGCATCGAGCCCGGGCTGCCCTTCGCGGTGCGTGAGGAGATCCCGCCCATCGTGATCGCCAATCCCGACGAGCTCCTGCCGCCGGCGACGGCGCGGACCGATCTGGGCGCGTCCTCTGAGCGCCCCCTCGCGCTCGTCGTCCACGCGGGGCTCGACGGCGAAGCCCCTGTGCTCACACGCGAGGCGGAAGCGCGCTTCGGCGACACCCACGAGGTCATCACCTCCGACCTCTTCGATCCCAGCGCGCCCTTCCCCGCCGCCACGCGCTTCAGCGCTGCCGACGTGATCGTCGGCGCAGCGGGCTACAACCTCTTCTGGGAGACGCGCTGGCTGGGCGTGAGCAAGCGGTCCCGGCTCCGGCCCGTCCCGCGAACCATCGATCTACCGGCGGCCCGCGTCGCCGCCGGGCGCTCCTACGACATGGCGGCCAACGGGGCCGACGTCCTGGCCGGCATGGTAGGGTCGGAGCGTGCGTAGTGGCCTTCTCCGCCGTCTCTGCCTCGTCGCGCTCCTCGCGAGTGGATGCGGGCGGTTGGGCTACGACGCGTTCGGGTCCCCGTCGGACGGCGGCATCGACTCCACGCCCGCCGATTCGGCCGTCGACGCGGCCGCCGATGCCATCGCCGACGCGCCGGTCGCTGACAGCGCCGAAGATGTGGGCACGGCGGCGGACGGAGGCGTGGCGGATGCCACGCCAGACGCCCCCGTCTCATGCGCCGTAGGCACGTGGCTCGATCGCTCGACGGGGAGCTGCACCGAGTGTCCGGCCCCCGGCATCACGGCTTGCGCCTCCATCGATTCTCACGCTTTGCACCTTCGACGACGCGGAGAAGACGTTTCATGTCTATCCGCGTCCCGGCACCGCCGAGCCGGCCTCCGCCACGCTCTACATGAGCGTCTTTCGGACGAGCACCGGGATGTTCACGCCCTTCACCATCGACGCGGTGATCCAGGACGGAGTCCTGGTGATCGACGCCAGCGCGGAGCTCGACGATCCGACGGGCACGGACATCACGAACGCGTTCCTCACCCGGCTCGACGTCGTGGACGCCTGCGGCAACACCACCATGGTCTACGACTTCCGGCTGACCTTCACCTACATGCCGCTCGGCCACGACGCGTTCTACTGCGGCTCCTGAGCCGCGGCCTCAGCGCGCGGTGGCCGCCAGGTACTGCTCGTCGCCGGGCGAGCGGACGATGAGCTCGTACTCGCCCACCGAGATGTCCGGTGGGATGCCGAAGTGGCCGGTATAGTACCCGTCGGCGCGCGTGACGGTGACGCCCAGGAGGAACTGCTCGTCGGAGCTGTGGAGCAGCACCTCGACCCGCAGCCCCGCCGCCGGATCGCCGCTGCCGCCGGTCGCACGCCCGCTCACGTCGAAGCCCCGCCCGCGGAAGACCTGGTACTCGCTCCGATCCACCGACAGGACCAGCCGCGCGCGATCGCTCGCGGTCACGCTGGTGTAGGTCGTGGTAGCGGTCTCGCTGCTCGCCTCGCCGCCGCTTCCGCCGCTCGCAGGGCCCTGCCCCGCGCCCGCGGCGTTGCCGCCTCCCGGACCTGCGCCGTTCGGCCGGATCCCCGACACCTGGCCCGGCGCGAGCTGCGAGTAGCTCGCTTCGTAGACCTCCGGGCGCGGCAGCGGATCGCTGAAAGCGGGGCGATAGACCGGACGATCGTCCGCGTTCTGCGCCTCGAGGCCGTTCGCCGCGCCCCCGAGGTCGATGCGCATCCAGCCGACGTCACGCATCCGAACCTCGACCCATGCATGGGCCTCGTTCATCACGAAGCGCGCCGGAATGCCGAGGGCGAGCGCGGTGATCACGAAGGCGTAGGCGCGATGACGACAGATCCCCCGCTGGCCGCGGCTGAGGTCGAGGTAGATGTCGCCGGTGTCCTCGGGCGGCTCGTCGGACTCCTCGAACTCGCGGAAGTGACGGGTGAGGGTGCGGACGGCCTCAGCCACGCTCGAGCTCCGATTCGAGACCGAGCTCCCGGGCGAAGCCCTCCGCCCGCTCGGCGAGCTCCCTCGGTAGCGGACGCGCCTGGTCGGCGTAGAAGTCCGCGCGGACCTCGGGGAGCACCTCCGCATTGAAGTACTCGCGGGGCGCGTCGGTGAGGAAGGTGACACGGACCTGGTTCGACGACAGCTCGCGCGGCGCGAAGGCGAAGAAGTTGTCGGCGGCGTCCTTGCGGATTCTCGAGCTCGGTGTAGGGATGCGTGCGGAGCGTGAGGATCCGCGACTCCGGCGACACCGAAGGCAGGGGCACCTCGCGCCCGTTCGTGAAGTCGAGGACCACACTGCCCCAGAAGCGGTCGCGCGGCCTGTCGTCGGGCGGAGGCGCGTCGTGGGTCAGCACCTGCACCGGGCGGTGGGTCTCGTCGTAGACCGCGAGCACGGGCACGCCCTCGTCCATGACCACCCCGTCGAGGGCGGTGACGCGCTTGAAGGGCGCGATGGTGGGGGAGAACACGCTGTAGTAGCCGAGTGTCCCTTCGAGAGAGGTCATGCGATCGGGCCGGAAGGTCGGCGAGCGCCGTCCCACCTCGTCGGGGCCGACGCCGTCCCCCGCGATGGCGGTCATCGGGCGCTCGTCCGCTTCGAGGGCGAGATCTTCGGGAGCCGGGATCAGCTCTCCGTCATAGAGGATGGCCGCGGGCTCGGCGGCGCCCGGAGTGGAGAGGAGCGCCGCCTCGTCCGTGCGTACCTCCGGAACGAACTCGTGCAGGGTCTGCCGCGGCTGGGCGTGTGCCACCGCGCCCGCGAAGACCGCCACGAATGGGCCGACGAGCCGCGTCCGGAACCGCACGTAGCGGAGCATAGCTCCATTTCGACACCCGGCGCCCGGTGGATGTTCCGAGCCCCACACAGACGCGATTTTCGATTCGACCTGCCCCGGATCGAGGTTACTCTGTTCCGAGCGGATGGATCCCCTGTACATCCTCGTCGCGATTTTCGGGATCTCCCTCTTGGTGATCGTCCACGAGTCCGGGCACTACCTCGTGGCTCGCGCGTTCAAGATGCGCGTCCTGCGCTACAGCATCGGCTTCGGTCCGGCGCTCTTCCGCTACAAGCCGAAGAACAGCCCCACCACCTTCCAGATCTGCGCCATCCCCTTCCTCGCCTACGTGCAGATCGCCGGGATGAACCCTCACGAAGAGGTGGATCCGGACGACCCAGAGATCTTCCCGAACAAGTCCCTCTTCGCCCGTATCGCCACCATCGCCGCCGGCCCCGGGGCCAACTACATCGCGGCCTCGGTGCTGGTCTTCGTGGTGGCGGTCACGGGCTGGCCAGAGATGGAGCTGATCGAGCCGATGACCGTCGGCCGCGTGCAGGAGGACAGCCCCGCGGCCGAAGCCGGCATCCTCGAAGGCGACATCATCGTCGAGGCGAACGGCCAGCCGGTCAGCAACCTCGAAGAGCTCAAGGCACAGACCTCCCCTCGCGCGGACGAGCCCACGCACTACGTGATCGACCGCGACGGCGAGCGCATCGAGCTCGACATCACCCCGCGTACCGAAGAGGGTGAGGGCCGCATCGGCGTCGCGCCCGCCGCGGTCACCAACTACGTCGCCAAGCCGATCACCGAAGCGGTGGGCTTCGCCGTCACCAAGCCTTTCGAGCTGACCATGCTCCAGATCGGCGGCATCGGGCAGATGATCGCCGAACGATCCACCAAGGACCTGGCCGGCCCCTTCCGCATGGGCAAGATCGTCGCGGAGCACGCCGAACGCGGGGCGACCGACTTTCTGTTGATCCTGGTCTACCTCTCGGTCGCCCTCGGGTTCTTCAACCTGCTCCCCTTGCCCGCCCTCGACGGCGGTCGCCTGGTCTTCCTCGGCTACGAGCTCGTCACCCGACGGCGCCCCAACGAGCGCTTCGAGGCGATGGTGCACACCGTCGGGATCCTCTTCCTGTTGGGGGTCCTGGTGCTCGTGACCTTCCGGGAGATCATCTCCTGAGGCTGCGGGAGCCTTGACCATGGACGCCGAGCCGAGGTCGCGGACGGTCCGCGCGAACGGGCTCGAACATCACGTGATCACCTGGGGCGAAGGGGATGGCCCCCAGGTCCTTCTCTGTCACGGCTTCCTCGACCTCGCCTGGGGCTGGGATCGCGTGGCGCGCCGCCTGGCCGACGCGGGCTACGTCGCCGTCGCCTTCGATTGGCGCGGCCACGGCGAGAGCGAATGGGTCGGCGCTGGTGGCTACTACCACTTCCCGGACTACGTCCTCGACCTATCGGAGATCGTCAAAGCCCTCTTCGATGCGCCCCCGCACCTGGTGGGCCACTCGATGGGGGGCACGGCCTGCTCCCTCTTCGCCGGCACCCTGCCCGATGCCATCCGCACCCTGACGCTGATCGAGGGCATCGGGCCCCCGGCCCATCCGGCCGCTTTCACGCCCGATTGCTTCGGCGCCTGGATCCGCGGCGTCGACAAGATGCGCAACCGCCCCCCGAAGCGGATGGAGAGCCTCGAGGAGGCGGTCACCCGCATGCGGGTCCAGAACCCCGAGCTCGACGACGCGTGGGGCATGTTCCTGGCCGAGAAGGGCACGAAACCCGCCGACGACGGTGAAGGGCGGGTCTTCCGTTTCGATCCCCTCCACCGCACGACCGCCCCTGTCCCCTTTCGCCTCTCTTCGTATCGGGCGTTCCTCAGCCGGATCACGGCGCCCACGCTCCTCGTGGGGGGTAGCCACGGCTTTCGGGTCGAGGGCGAGCGAGAGCGCGCCGGCGAGATCCAGGATCACCGCTTCGTCGAGCTCGACGGGGTGGGCCACATGATCCACTGGTTCGCTCCCAACGCCCTCACCGAGGCGATGGTCGCCTTCTTCGCCGACGTCGAATCGTGAACGCGCGTTCGCGTGGGTGTGAGTACGGAGCGCCCCACTTCAGGAGCGATCGTGGCTCTTAGAGCACGGAGGGCTCCAGCCTGCGACCGGATTCGATAAGGATTCTTCGTGTCCGAGGGGTGTGCACGGTGCTTGCACATATCCCCAGCGAGATGACGAAGACGCGCCACCTGAGCCTCCTCCCGCCCCTCCGAGAGCTGAATCCCCAAAAAGACGGTCCCCTTCACGTGGGCTGGCAGCAACTGCGCGCGGCGCTCCGCGGCGCTGGCGTCGCCCCGGGCCTGCTCACCCGCTCCCTCCACCCCCGTCTCGGCCCGGCCGCGCGCCTGCTCCCCACCCCCCGCGCCATCGTCAATCTGCTGGACGGTTACTTCAGCACCGAGGCCCGTGGGCAGCGGGACGAGGGCCGATTCCTCGTCTTTCGCGAGGACGAGGGCCTGACCGCGCGACGCCTGGTCGCCCGCCTCCGCCAGCTCCTGCCGGAGCTGGGGCCCCTGACTTTGGTGGAGGAGACCCGCAAGAACGAAAAGCGCCTCGTCATCCGCACCACGGGCGCCTTCATCGAGGTCGAGCCCCTCGACGTCGACGTGGAGCAGATTGCCCCTGGCTGGACCCGCCGCGTCGTCACGGTGGACGCCCTGGTGGTGGCCGTGAACAAGCTCCTCAAGTTCTACGGCGAGCCCGTCCGCCTCCTGCCGGTGGCCTCAGAGGACGGGGTCAACGCCTATCTCGCCGTGGATCGCGACGGCGCGGAGGTCCTCGATCGGATCTACTTCTGGGACGAGGACCTCGACGATCTCGACCACTTCGCCCAGTGGGTGCGGGAGAGCAGCTTCGTCCGGACCCGGGCCGCCCTGGGCCTCGAGGACGCGCTCACCACCGAGCACGAGGTCGAGGTCGACGTCGCCTGATCGGACCGCTATCCTGGCCGCGCTTCACGGGAGGGTGCGGCCATGCTTTCGCGATTTTCACTTCTGCTTTCGGTTGTGACGCTGCTCGTCTCCGCCGGGAGCGCAGCGGCGCAATACGACGACGAAGCGCCGCCGGACGACTCGAGCTACGACAGCGGGTCTGGGGATGGCACCGAGGGCGCCGAGAACGGCGATGGGATCGCTTCGCCCGAAGAAGCCGCCCAGAGCGTCGAGCTCTCGGATGCGCAGCACGACACCGAGAGCGAGTACGGCACCGGGGACGAAGGGCGCTCGTCCACCGATCCCTTCGAGGATCCGCACGAGGCCTACTACTTCGTCGGCGCGTTCTATCGCCAGATATTCATCCCACAGTTCCTCTTGAACCTCTTCACGGATTTGTCCTCGGGCTCCAACTTCCCCGCCTTCGGCGCCGAGCTCACCTACCGCAAGGACGGCTTCGACATCGTGGGCAGCCTCTGGCTTGCCCGCCCCGAGGGCAACGGCCCGTTCCGAGCGAACGGCGATCCCCTCCAGGACACGGAGATCGTGGTGACCGACCTCTGGACGGTCTTCATCTCGGGCACGTTCTTGTGGTCGACCGACATCACCGATTGGTTCGCCATCGAGTACGGCGTCGGCGTCGGCCTGGGGATCGTGATCGGAGACGTGTACCGGACGGAGGCCTACCCGACGGCGGACGGTGGCTACGCGCCCTGCGCCGGGCCCGGCAATCCCGCGTCCGCACCGCCGGGCTACTGCGGCCCAGCGGCGACTCCCGACTCCCGGCGCATGCAGCTCTGTCAGGACGGAACGGAACAGTACAACTGCCGCGAAGGGCAGTGGTCCGACGGAGGCAACGTCCCCAACATCGTCCCCTGGCTGGCCATCCCCCACCTGGCCCTGCGCTTCAAGCCCATCAAGCAGCTGATGATGCGTGTCGAGGGCGGCTTCGGGCTCGGATTCTTCATGGGTGCCTCTGCCGCCTACGGCTTCTGAGCGCCGCTTGACCCTCCCGGGCGGCCGTGAAAGAACGCGTTCGATGCAACGCGGTCTCCTCGCCAGCCTGCTTCTGGGCTCGATCGCCCTCTCTGCCGGGGCTGTCGCCCTGGCGCAGCAGCCCACCGATCCCACGGCCACCCCCTCCGCCGTCCCCCGCGACGAGGACCTGACGCCGGAGCAGCGCGCCCGACGCGCCAAGGTGGTGGCCAAGGTCGGCGACGTGGAGATCACCGTCGGCGAGGTCGAGGACTCGATCAACGTCCAGAGCCCCTTCCTCCGCCAGCGCTATCAGGACCCGCAGAAGCTGCGGGAGTTCGTCCAGCAGATGATCCGCTTCGAGCTGATGGCCGCCGAGGCGCAGCGCAAAGGCTACGGCGACCACGAAGCCGTGATCCGCACCCGCAAGCAGAACGCGGTGCAGCGCATGATCCGCGAGCGCTTCGACGAGCAGATGACGCCGGAGACGATCCCCGAAGAGGAAGTGCGCGCCTATTACGACTCGCACGACGCCGAGTTCCACCGTCCGGAGATGGTGCGCGCGAGCCACATCCTGCTCGACACCCGCGAGGCCGCGGTCGCGCTGATCGGAGAGCTCCAGGAGCAGGATGCCCGCGCCTTCCGCCAGGCGGCGCGCGAGCGCTCGGTGGACACCGAGACCAAGCTGCGCGGCGGTGACCTCCGCTACTTCACCCGCGAGGGACAGGGCATCAACGCCCAGGACGCCGAGGTCGACCCGGCCATCGTCGCTGCGGCCTTCGCGCTCAGCGAGGTCGGCGACGTCACGGCGCAGCCGGTCGCGGTCGGTGAGAAGTTCAGCGTCATCAAGCTGACGGGCCGCCGCCCCGAAGAGCACCGCAGCTACGAAGAGGCGTCGCAGACCATCCGCCTTCGCATGTGGCGCGAGCGCCGGCAGACGGGCCTCGAAGATCTCGTGCGCCAGCTCCGCGAGCGCTACCACCCCGAGATCCACGAGGAGCGGATGTCGCCGATCCACCTCGACCCGCCCGCCGAGCCCGCCGGCGAGGGCGAAGGTGAAGACCAGCTCCGCAGCGCCCATGGCCAGGGGCTGGACCTCCCGGAGCCGGGCGACCAGCAGGGCACCGCCGCTCCTTGAGCGGTCCAAAACCTCGACCGCAGCGCTGAGGTCCATTGACCCCAGACATCGAGGGCGGGTAGGCTTCGGACGCCGGAGTCCATGGAGAATTCGCCCACCAAGCTGACGTATCTGGATGGTCGGCCGACGACGATCACCATTCGCCGCTGCCGCCTGTTGGTGACCCGAAACGGTCGGACCGAGGAGCACACCTTCGACCGAGACGTCTTCACCATCGGCGCCACCGAGGACAACGACCTCGCGATCGGCGACGAGACGGTGAGCCGTCATCACTGTCGCATCTCCCTCGAAGGCGATGCGTTCGTGATCAAGGACCTCGAGTCCACGAACGGGACCTTCGTCAACCGCGTCCGGATCAAGGAAGCGTGGCTCAAGCCCGACTGCACGATTCAGCTCGGCACCAGCGAGCTCCGCTTCCAGCCGGTGGACGAGCGGGTGAACATCGTCCCCTCGGATCAGCAGCGCCTCGGCGGGTTGATCGGGCGCAACGAGAAGATGCGCGAGATCTACTCGATCCTCGAGAAGATCGCCCCCACCGACGCCACGGTCGTCGTCGAAGGCGAAACGGGCACCGGCAAGGAGGTCGTCGCGCGGACGGTGCACGAGCTCAGCCGCCGCCGCGAAGGTCCGTTCATCGTCTTCGACTGCGGGGCCGTCCCCGAGAACCTGATCGAGAGCGAGCTCTTCGGACACGAGAAGGGCTCCTTCACGGGCGCCATCTCGACGCGACAGGGCGTCTTCGAGATGGCCCACGGCGGCACGGTCTTCCTCGACGAGCTGGGTGAGCTGCAACTCGACCTGCAGCCGAAGCTCCTTCGCGTGCTCGAGCAGCGCGAGGTCAAGCGGGTCGGCGGGGTCAAGCCCATCAAGGTCGACGTCCGCGTGGTCGCCGCGACCAACCGCGATCTCGAGGAAGAGGTTCGCGCCGGACGCTTCCGAGAAGACCTCTTCTACCGCCTCAGCGTGGTGCGTCTCATCCTCCCGCCGCTGCGCAAGCGCAAGGAGGACATCACCCTGCTCATCCGGCACTTCCTCAAGATCGGCCGGTACAACAAGACCCGCGAAGGCGGACAGAAGGTCGGCGGCTTCAGCCGGGACGCGATGGAGCGGATCATGGCCTACGACTGGCCGGGCAACATCCGCGAGCTCCACAACGTGGTCGAGCGCGCCGTGAGCTTCGCTGACACCGACACCGTCGAGGTCCGGGACCTGCCGGACCACATGGCGGGGCGCTCGGGGGCGTTTTCGCCGCTCCCCTCCGTCGACACCCAGGTCGAGAAGGTGGACGACGGTCCCGCGGCGCCGACGGTGCCGAAGATGGACTTCGACAAGGCCACCTTCAAGGACGCCAAGGAGAAGTGGGTCTCGTCCTTCGAGCGGGACTACATCGAGCACCTGCTCACGAAGAACGAGAACAACATCAGCCACGCCGCCCGCGAGGCGGACATCGATCGGAAGTACTTCCGAAAGCTGATGAAGAAATACGGCATCGGCGCCTACGAAGCCGACGACGCCTGAGGCCCACCACCACGAGGCTCGGGGCACCGGAGCGAAGCGCGGCCGGAACGTGGGCGGAGCCCACGTGCAGGGCGTGCGCAGCAGAGGTGGCGCGAGCCGGGACTGCGTCCCCACCACCACGAGGCTCGGGGCACCGGAGCGAAGCGCGGCCGGAACGTGGGCGGAGCCCACGTGCAGGGCGTGCGCAGCAGAGGTGCCGCGAGCCGGGACTGCGTCCCCACCACCACAAGGCTCGCGGCACCGGAGCGAAGCGCGGCCGGAACGTGGGCGGAGCCCACGTGCAGGGCGTGCGCAGCAGAGGTGCCGCGAGCCGGGACTGTGTCCCCGCCACCACAAGGCTCGCGGCACCGGAGCGAAGCGCGGCCGGAACGTGGGCGGAGCCCACGTGCAGGGCGTGCGCAGCAGAGGTGCCGCGAGCCGGGACTGTGTCCCCACCACCACAAGGCTCGCGGCACCGGAGCGAAGCGCGGCCGGAACGTGGGCGGAGCCCACGTGCAGGGCGTGCGCAGCAGAGGTGCCGCGAGCCGGGACTGTGTCCCCACCACCACAAGGCTCGGGGCACCGGAGCGAAGCGCGGCCGGAACGTGGGCGGAGCCCACGTGCAGGGCGTGCGCAGCAGAGGTGGCGCGAGCCGGGACTGCGTCCCCACCACCCCGCCTCATCGCCTTGACAGTGCTCGTCCGAGGCGCGAGTCCTAGGCCCTCTCGGAGGGACGATGAAGGCGCTGCAATTCCATCTCAGCCTGCCGCGGATCGCCCTGACCCGCGTGCTCGGCGCTTTTTCGCCGCAGGCGTACACGGGGCGCTTCGCGCCGGTGAGCCTCGACGAGATCCCCGACGCGAGGGTCCGCGGCGACCGATGGGTCGTCGTCCGGCCGGTGCTGACGGGCATCTGCGGCAGCGATCAGAAGCAGCTGCTGCTCAAGGGCGACTTCGACAACCCGCTCACCGCGGTCATCTCCTTCCCGCACGTGCTGGGGCACGAGTCGGCCGGCGTGGTCGCCGAGGTCGGAAGCGCCGTCACGCACGTGAAGCCCGGCGACCGGGTGGTGATCTCGCCCTGGCTGCCCTGCGAGCCGCGCGGCATCTCGCCGGTCTGCGCGGAGTGCGCGCGGGGCAACCTCTCGCTCTGCGAGAACTTCGACAAGGGCGACCTCTCGCCGGGGCTGCATCTCGGCAACTGCAGGGACGTCCCCGGTGCCTACGCCTCGCGCGTCGCGGTGCACGCGAGCCAGGTCTTCCCCATGCCCGAGGAGGTCACCTTCGAGCAGGCCGTCCTCGCCAATCCCTTCGCGGTGTCCTTCCACGCGGTGGTGAAGGATCCGCCCGAGGGCGATCCGCCCACGGTCCTCGTCTATGGCGCGGGCATCATCGGCCTCGCCGCGGTCGCCGCGGTGAGGGTGGTGCGCCCCGACGCGCGCATCCTGGTGGTCGGCCGCTACCCGCACCAGGTCGAAGCGGCGAAGAAGCTGGGTGCCGAGCACGTGATCACCGCGCGCGAAGGCGAGGACGTGATCGCGGAGATCGCCGCGCTCACCGGCGCGAGGGTGTGCAAGCCGTGGCGGGGGCTCCCGATGCTCTCTGGCGGCGTCGACGCGGTCTACGACTCGATCTGCTCTCCCGAGACCCTCGAGATCGGCGTCCGGGTGATCCGCCCACGCGGCCTGCTCTCGATCATCGGCGTCGAGGCGCCGCGCCGCTTCGAGTGGACGCCCATCTACTTCAAGGAGCTACGCGTCATCGGCTCCAACGCTTTCGGCGTCGAGGAGCTGCGCGGCGTCGAGAAGCACGCGATGGAGCACTACCTCGACCTCTGCGCCTCGGGCGAGGTCGACATGGGCTTTCTGGTCACGCATCGCTTCCCCCTCGAGCGCTGGCGCGACGCCTTCGAGACGGCGATGTCCAAGAACACCGGCTGCGTGAAGGTCGCCTTCAGCTTTCCCGACGCGCAGATCTGACGCCCAAGGAGAACCCCTTGTCACCCCTGCGGGGTTCAACTTCACGGAGCGCGGAAGTTTCGACCGCCATTCGTGATCCGTTTGCCCGCTTCGTTGTCGCCGAACGCGCGACGAGGCGGTAAGTTGGTCTTGCCATGGGGGAAGGGATCGGTCGAAGGTCGGGTACGCGTCGACGCGCCTTCATCCCGGTTCGCGTGCTCATGGTGGACGATGACGAGGCGTTCTCGCGCGCGATCGCGAAGCGCTTCGGCAACACCTCGCGCTTCGACCGCGCCCCGTCGCTCGAGGCCGCGCGCTTCGAGATGGCGCGCGCGTCCTACGATGCCCTCGTGCTCGACCTCCACCTGACGGATGGCAACGGCCTCGAGTGGCTGGCGGCGGAGCGGGCGGACGGCTTCGAGATGCGCGCGGTCCTGCTCTCCTCCGCCGACGAGCGCAAACTTCCCGAACGAGCGGCGTCGGCGCGCGCGGGCTTCATCCACAAGAACGAAGGTGTGGGCCGGCTCTGCGCAGCGCTCTGCGCGTTTCTCGAGCGCGTGGCGACCGACACCCCGTTCCGAGACCTGCTCGTGCACTTCGCCGAACAGCACGCGCTCACCGAGGCTCAGGTCGACACGGTCGAGGCTGCGCGCTGGGTTGGCAGGCACCTCCTCCACCTGTACCTGGGCAAGCCCGAGACCGTCGTGGCGGCCCAGCTCACGTCGCTCTGCCAAAAGACCGGCCAACACGACGTCGAAGCGGTCCTCGGCTTGGTGCTCGACCGCACCCGCCTCGGCCCCGATGCCACGCGCACCAGCGATTGACCCCTAATTAGAGCGTCGACGGGTCGTCGCTGATGATCATCGTGCCGTCGTCGGCCATGTCGATGACGAGACGCTTGGCGCGGTCGCGGTAGCCCTCGCTCCGGGTGGGGTCCGGGTCCATCTCCCAGGTGCCGACGCCGAGGATGGCGACCTCTTCACCGGGCTCGAGCACGCCCTCGGCGAAGGTCATCGCCTTGTTCATGCCGAGGAAGTTCTCGCTCTTCATGCCGTTGTCGAGGAGGAGCGCCTCGGCGTGAATTGGCGCGTCGGTGAGGAAGCCCGAACGGATGTGCTCGTCGCGGATCAGGAGCAGCTTCGCACCGCCGGCCTTCACCAACGCCCTCCCCGTCTCGTCTTCGACCACGAAGTCGACGGTGTCGTGGATGTCGAGGACCGTCTTCCAGTATGAGCTCTTCCCCGACTGGCGCCGCTCCTTCACCACGACCGTGAAGCCGGCACAGGTGCGACCCGTGAGCGGTCCCTCGAGCGCGGCTTCGCCCTCGAACACCAAGCGCCCGGTGACCTTGACGATGGCACCTTCGGGCGCATCCGCGATGGAGACCGCCTTTGCCTTCTCGAGGCGGCGCTTCGCGACCTGGTCGGCGGAGAACCACCAGAACAGAAAGTAGCCCACCAACACGGCGGCGATGATGAGCAACATGAGCTCGGGGGGCATGGCGCTGCCCTCGAGGGTACCGCCCGATCCTCGCTACGAGAACACGAGCGAGTTCAGCACCGCGACGAGGACGCCCATGATGGAGATGCCCGCGATGAGGCCAGCGGCGACCGGAACCAGATAGTCGTCGGCGCTCTTCTTCCAGCGGCGGGTCCAGATGAGGGCGGCGACGGCACCAACGAACATCGACAGCGGGTACTGGAAGGGCAGGATCAGGCCGAGACCGATGCCGGTCGCGGAGGGGAGCCATCCCTTCCACTTCGGGAAGAACTGCTCGAGGAGCGTCATGACCACCCCGAGAGCGAGGCCCCAGAAGATCGCGAGACGATGGGTGGGGTGCATGGCGTCGAGACCGCCGCCGGCCATCACCTCGGCCACCGCCTTCCAGGCCTGGGCGGCGGGCGCCGGGAACTCGGGAGCGACGTGCCCGCCGCCCGGGAGGTCGGCGCCGGTGAGGGTGAGCGCGTTCGGGACCAGGAGATAGAAGCCGGCGACGGTGGCCACCGTGCCGGAGAAGATACCCAGGAACTGCGCGATGAACTGCCGGCGCGGGTTGGCGCCGAGGAGATAGCCGCTCTTGAGGTCGGTCAACAGATCCGCCGAGCTCGCGGCCACGTTCGCAGTGATCGAGGCGCTCATCAGGTTGGCGGTCATCGACTGCGGGATGAGGACGCCGAAGGTGAGCTGCATGATCTTGCCCATGGCGCCGATGGGCGTGATGTCGCTCTCGCCGGTGGCGCGACAGGCGACGAGGGCGAGGAAGAAGGTGACCGCGATGGCGAGCGCGCCGTAGTACCAGGGGATGTTGAAGTAGCCGTGCGCCACGAGGAGGACGCCGATGGAGGCGACGAGGGTGCCCCAGCCGAACCAGGAGAAGGGCACCTCGGTCGCGTTGACCAGCGCCTCGGACTCGCTGCCCGCGCCGGCAGACTTCCCGAGACCTTTGAGCGCGCGAACGATGGTCTTCCACTGGAGCCCGAAGTTGAGCAGGCCCGCGGAGAGCATGATCGGGACGCCCAACCAGAGCCCGATCTCCTTCCACGCCTTCCACGGCTTGCTCACCGCGCCGATCGCCTCGGCGGCGCCCGGGGCCGTCCACATGTCGTCGATGGCGAAGCCCCCGAGCCCGTACACCAGAACGATGCCGGCCAACAGCATGTAGACGGCGGTGCGCATGCCGACCAGCGCGCCGGCGGCGATCATGACCGGGTTCATGTCCCAGACCATCGTCCAGTCGGAGGGGAGGTACGAGACGGTTTGGCCGTCCTCGGTGACGTGTGTCCCGGGCGCCGGAAGCCAGTCGAAGACCTTCAGGTCCGCGGGCAGCAGCGGCGTGCGATGGACTTCGCCGGTCTCCGTTGTCTCGGGGAGGATCTTCAGCTCGATGAGCGCCGGAAAGAGCATCCCGATGATGCTCGCGTAGAGGAGCGCCTTCGCCTTCTTGAGCGCTTCCTTGCCATGGGAGTAGAGCGACTGGAGCGTCACCGCCGCCGCCGTGCCCGAAGGGAACTTGAGGCGCTCCTGGTTGATCATGTTCCGCTTCATCGGGATGGCCATGATCGCGCCGAGGGCGGCGAGGAAGAGCGTCCACCCCGCGAACACGTGCCAGGGCAGGTGCTGCCCTTCGGGATGCTCCGCGCTCACCGAGAGGATGAGGAGCGCCGCGATCGCCGAGACCGACGTGCCGACCGTCGAGTAGCCGGCGGAAGACGCCGTCGACTGCATGCAGTTCGTCTCGAGGATCGTGAGCGGGGTCTTCGCGAGGCGCAGCTTCACCAGACCGTTCGAAGCGGCGTAGGCGAGGATGCAGGCGGTGATGGCGACGCCGAGGCCCCACCCCGTCTTGAGACCGACGTAGAGATTGGTGAAGGCGAGGAAGAAGCCGAGGAACGAGCCCATCAACACGGCGCGTATGGTGAGCTGCGGAACGGCGTCACCTCGGTACACCTTTTCGTACCAGGTCGCCTCGTCCATCTCGAGCACCGCCTCGGGCGCGATCTCGAGGGGCCGGCAGGCCTCGTATTCCTCCTGGGTGGTCGGGGGACGCTGGAACACCCCACCGCCCGACTGCGGGGTGGTGACGGCTTTCGACGACGGGGCTTCCTCTTCGGGCTTCTTCGCCATGGCGCGCGAAGCATGCCTTTGTACCCTGCCGTTGGGAATCACCACATGCCCCTTGCCCCAAAGCCGCCCATCCACTAAATGAATGGTCATTCAGTGGGCGCTCCCGCGCGTCGCGGGGGCGTTTGCCCGAGGAGCCAGCCCATGCCGAATCCCGTACACCGAAGAGCACGAGCTTTTCCGCAAGCAGGTCCGGACCTTCGCCGAGAAGGAGCTCGCGCCCAACGTCGACGCTGGGAGAACGACGCGCTCTTCCCCAACTGGGTGTTCAAGAAGGCGGGCGAGCTCGGGATCATCGGCGCCCACTACCCCGAGGAGGTCGGCGGCGGCGGCGGCGACTACTGGTTCAGCGTCGCCAAGAGCGAAGAGCTGACCCGCTGCGGCGCGGCCGGCGTGACGATGGGCCTGCTGGTGCAGAGCGACATGGCGACGCCCTGCATCAACGAGCTCGGGCACCAAGGAGCAGAAGGAGGAGTTCCTGACGCCCGGCGCTCGCCGGCGACAAGCATCGCGGCGCTCGGCGTGAGCGAGCCCGGACGCCGGCTCGGACGTGGCGGGCATCCGCACCACGGCGAAGAAGGACGGCGACGACTACGTCATCAACGGCTCGCAAGACCTACATCACCAACGGCACCCGCGCCGACTTCGTCACGCTGCTGGTCAAGACCGACCCCGACGCGGGCTACGGCGGCATCTCGATCCTCCTCTTCCCGACCGACACCAAGGGCTTCGGGGTGAGCAAGAAGCTCGAGAAGGCCGGCAACCGCGCCGTCGGACACCGCCGAGCTCTTCTTCGAGGACTGCCGCATCCCGCAGCGCTACCTCCTCGGCGAGGAGGGCAAGGGCTTCTACTACCTGATGCAGAACTTCCAGTCCGAGCGCCTCATCGGCTCGACGAGCGCGCTCGCCGGCTGCCGACACGCGCGCTCGACCGCTCGGTCGCCTACGGCCGCGAGCGCAAGGCCTTCGGCAAGCCGCTCATCAAGCGCGAGGTACTGGAAGCAGCAAGTTCGTCGGACCTCTACACCAAGTCGCAGGCCGCCAAGGCCCTCGCTACGACGCGGTCGAGGACTACAACCGCGAGCAGCTACGTCGACAAGAGCGAGATCTCGATGGAGACGGTGAAGAAGATCTCGATGAGCAAGCTCTTCGTCGGCGACGTCTCCAGCGAGATCATGGACGACTGCCGTGCAGTTCCACGGCGGCATGGGCTACCTCGAGGAGCTCTGGGTCGCGCGCGCGTGGCGCGACCAGCGCCTCTTCCGCATCGGCGGCGGCACGACCGAAGTCATGCGCTACATGCATCGCCAAGATCATGGGATGGTGAGGAAGGCTGTCATGAGCAACGCATAGATCATCGACGCGGTGCGCACGCCGCGCGGACGCGGCAAAAAGGACAAGGGCGCGCCTGAGCGGCATCCACCCGCAGGAGCTGATGGCGCAGACGCTGAACGGCTCGCCGACAAGGCCGAGCCTCGACAAGGCGAGCGTCGACGACGTGGTGCTCGGCACCGTCACCAGGCCGGCGAGCAGGGCGCGTGCATCGCGCGCAACTCCATCCTCGCCGCCGGCTGGCCCGCCACGTGACTGGCGTCACCCTCAACCGCTTCTGCGGCTCGGGCCTGCAGGCGGTGAACTTCGCCGCGATGGGCGTGATGAGCGGCACAGCAGGATCTGGTCGTCGGCGGCGGCGTGGAGAGCATGTCGCGCGTGCCGATGGGCTCGGACCAGGCCGGCATCGACGGCAACAACCTGCACCTGCGCAAGAAGGTCTTCCAGGTGCCTCAGGGGATCAGCGCGGACCTCATCGCGACGCTCGAGGGCTTCACGCGCGACGACGTCGACCGCTTTCGCGCTCGTGTCGCAGCAGAGGGCCGCGAAGGCGCATCGAAGGAAGGCCGCTTCGATCGAGAGCCTCGTCCGCGGTGAAGGACCCGGAGACGGGCGAGGTCGCGCTCGACCGTCGACGAGCATCCCGCGGCACGGACACGACGCTGGAGGCCCTCGGCGAGCTCAAGCCCGCCTTCGAGAAGATGGGCGCGATGCCGGTCGGGCCCGAACGGCGAGACCCTCGATCAGATCGCGCTCGCTGCGCTACCCGGAGGCGAAGGCGATTCGCCCACGTCCACACCGCTGGCAACTCGAGCGGCATCGTCGACGGCGCCTGCGCGGTGCTCCTCGCGAGCGACGAGGGCGTGAAGGCGCACGGCCTGAAGCCGCGCGCGAAGATCCGCGCCGATGGCCACCGCACGGCGCCGAGCCGGTCATCATGCTCACCGCGCCGACCCCGGCCTCCGAGCGCGCGCTGAAGAAGGCGGGCATGAAGGCGAGCGACATCGATCTCTGGGAGATCAACGAGGCCTTCGCCGTGGTGCCGCTGCAGACCATGCGCAACCTCGGCATCGACCCCGACAAGGTGAACGTGAACGGCGGCGCCATCGCCCTCGGCCACCCGCTCGGCGCCACCGGCGCGATGCTCCTGAACACCGCGCTCGACGAGCTCGAGCGGCGCGACCTCTCGACCGCGCTGATCACGCTCTGCATCGGCGGCGGCATGGGCATCGCCACCATCATCGAGCGCGTCTGATCGGCGCGGATGCGGGTACCATGACCCGATGCTCCCCCTCCTCGCCCTCGCCCTCTTCGCGCTCGCGGCGTGTGGGGGCGAGGACCCGCTGCTGATCGTCGACGTCAAGACCGACCTCGTCCCCGGGACGGAGTTCGATCACGTGCGCGTCGACGTCACGGACGCGATGGGAACCGGCACACGCTTCGCCGAAGCGGACGCCGCGGCCGGCGACGACTTCCTGACCGGTCGACGCGTCGCGGAGCTCGAAGGGCTCGAAGCGGGCACGCTGACCCTCCGAGTCACCCTCTCTCACGACGGCAACGAGGTCTTGCAGCGCCCCGTGCGCGTGAGCCTCGACGGGCGTCTGGCGGTCACGGTGGTGATGACGCGCGCTTGCGTCGGGGTCACCTGCCCGGCGATGGACGGAGATCCGGTCGCGAACGCGTGCCTCGCCGGGCGCTGCGTGAGCCCCGACTGCGTCGAGGAGGACGCGACCTGCGGCGAGCCCGAGTGCACGGCCGACACCGATTGCGTCGCCGAAGCGAGCTGCGCCATCGGGCGCTGTGCAGCCGGGACGTGCCTCTACGACGGCAGCGCCGGCACCTGTGCCTCCGGCAGCTTCTGCGACGAGCGCCGCGGCTGCACGGCCCCCGAATGGCCCGCGGTTCGCACGGCGCTCGAGGATGCGGCCGCGATGGGCTCCACCGGCGAGCCTACGGCGCGGACCTTCGGCGCGGGAGTGTTCAGCGGCGACGACAAATGGGTGGGCGGCGTGCTGGGCGCGGACGAACGGATCTACGGCATCCCGTTCACCTCGCCCCAGGTCCTCGTACTCGACCCGGACACGGAGGAGATCGACCTCTTCGGCGACATGCCAGGGGACGAGAAGTTCATCGGTGGCGTGCTCGCGCCTGACGGGACCATCTACGCATGCCCCGCGCGGGCGGAGCAATTCCTGGCGATCGATCCCGTCGCGCGGACCCTCGAGCTCTTCGGCCCGACCATCGACCCCGCCATCGACAACGCCTTCGGGGGGAGCGTGCTCAGCCTCGATGGGCGCGTGGTGTGCCTCCCCGCAGGAGAAACCCGCGCGGCCATCGTCGATCCCACCGATCGCTCGGTCACCTTCGTGGGCGTGCTCCCAAGCACGGCGCAGAAGTATCGGGGTGGTGTGCTCACGCCGAGCGGCGTCGTCGTCGGCATCCCGGCGGAGGACGGAACCGGTGTGCTGCGCGTCGACCTCGCGACGAGCACCGTCGACGTGTTCGGGAGCGTCACGCCGACCGACCGCGACTGGTACACCGGCCTGATCACGCCCGAAGGTCTGGTCGTGGGGCTCCCCTGCGCGTCGATGACGCTCCTTCGCATCGACGCCGACGCATCCACACTGGACGTCCTGCCGAGCACCGGCACGAGCGTGTCGACCTTCGGCCGCGCCGGTGCCATCGCCCCCAACGGACGCGCCTACGTCATGCCAAACGCCGGCGGACCGATCCTCGAGATCGACCTCGGCACCCTCGCCACGCGCGACATCGCCGCGCCTACGTCGCCCGACGGTGCATGGATCGGAGCGGTCCTCGCGCCGAACGGCCGCATCTACGGCATTCCCTGGTCCGCGAACGAGATCCTCGAGGTCGATCCTCACGCGAGCGGGTCGCTGTCGCTCGGGGTGCTGACATCGCCCTTCCTCGACAAGCTCTGAAGCGAGGACGCCGCTCAGCGACCGAACTTCAGCCACTCGGGAGGCAGCGGCCGGCCCAGCATTCGCTCGGCGCCCTTGTCGTCCAGGATCACGAAGCGCAGCTCCGAGGTCATGCACCGCTCCGCCGCCTGGGAGAGGACGACCTCGACGTCCACGATGCGCTTTCGGTCGTTCACGATGCGCCCGCGGCCCTCGACCTCCACGCCGATGCGCACCGGCTTGTGGAGCTTGGCGCTGAGCTGCGCGGTGAAGCCGAACTTGCCGAGCTTGGTGATGATCGCCCAGGCGCCGATCTCGTCGGCGAGGGTGGTGGTGAGGCCACCATGGAGGATCCCGGGCGGCCCCTGGTAGCGCTCTTCGGGGAGGAAGCGGGTCACGACGTCGTCGCCGTCCTCCGCGAAAGAGAGGCGAAAACCGATGGGGTGGTCCGGAGCGCAGCCGAAACAGGGCTGCCCGGGACCGAAAATGCTGCCGTCCACGAGCTCACTCATGTGGGGAGCATACGCCGCTCGGGCATCACTGGCCGCCCCCGAGGCGACCGACCGTCGGCGCGGTGATACCTTCTGCGGATGCGCTCATTCGCTCTCTTGTCCCTCGCGTTCCTCGCGGGCGCGGGATGCGGCGACGACGGCGGCACCGACGCCGGTGATGGGGGCGCGGGGGACGGCGGCGACGCCAGCCCCGATGCGCGCCCCGAGTGCACCGCCTCCTTCACCTTCGAAGCCGGCGACGACACCGGGCATGCCGCCCCCCTCGGCGCCGCCGCCGGCGAAGCGCGCGCAGGGCGCCTCGCGGAGGGCGACTGGCCCGACGATCCCACGAAGCTCACCTTCGTGCGCACCGGGGACTTCGTCCTCGCCAACGAGAACATCGCGGTGGTGATTGAAGCCGCGGGGGCTTCCGATTCTGCTCGACCCGTGGGGCGGCCGTCCGATCGGAGCCGCGATGATGGTCGACGGCACACCGACGGCGCCTGCCGACTTCGCGGAGCTCATGGTGATGATGGACCGCTTCACCATCGCCACCGAGACCGTGGGCGTGATCGCGGACGGAAGCGATGGAGGTGCGGCGATCGTGCGCGCCATCGGGCCGGTCAGCGAGATCCCCTTCTTCGCGCCCCTCGCTGCGGCCTTCCTCACGGACGAGCTGGGCGATCTGATGGGCGCTCTCGACTGGGTCCTCGAGCCCGGCGCCGAGCACGTGGAGCTTCGGCTCACCATCGCCTCGGCGCGCAACTACGACACCCCCATTCGCATCCCCCTCTTCTTCTTCTTCCAGGACTCGCGGATGCCCGAGTGGCACCCGAACGGCAGCGGATTCGACCCGGGCACCGACGCCATCGACTACGTCGCCTTCGCCGACGACGACGCCACCAGCTACGCGTGGGCGAACCCCGCGGGCCCGCTGACACCGTCCCTTTCCCTCTCGGGTGCTTCGATCTTCCAGCCCGACATCTTCGTCGTCGACGCCTGCGCCGAGACCGAGCTCTCCTACGCCGAGCTCCACGTGGGGGGGATCGGTCTCGACGGCCTGCGCGCCGCCATCGCTCGGACGCGCGGAGCCGCGCTCCACGAGGTAACGGGCACGGTCACCCTCGACGACGGATCACCGGCGCCCGGCGTGCGGGTCCACGCCACCGACGCATCCGGCGGACACGTCAGCCGCACCCTGACCGACGAGAGCGGCGCTTTCACGCTGCACCTGCCGCCGGACGACGTGGAGCTCGTCGCGTGGAAGCGCGGCTACCCCCTGAGCGATCCGGTGAGCGTCGGCGCGAGCGACAGCACCGCCGCCCTCACCATGCCGTCCGTCGGGGCGATCCACGTGGTGGCCACCGACGCCGCGTCCGGTGAAGCGCTGCCGGTTCGCGTGCAGGTGATCCCGATGGGTGAGCTGCCGGAGGTGCCGCCGAGCTTCGGAGAAACCCCGATCGTCCCCGGACGTCTTCACGTCGAGTTCCCCCTCGATGGAGACGTGACGTTGGTCGCGCCACCGGGCCGGCACCGGGTCTACGTCTCCCGCGGCTTCGAGTGGGAGCTCGCGAGCGCGACGGTCGACGTCACCGCCGGCGCCACCACCGAGGTGCCCATCGCCCTCGACCACGTGGTGGACACGCCCGGTGTCCTCTGCGGCGACTTCCACATCCACACCTATCGCTCCTTCGACACGAGCGATCCGGTGCTCTTCAAGGTCCGGAGCCTGGTGGGCGACGGGCTCGAGATCCCGGTGCGCTCCGACCACGAATGGGTGGGCGACTTCGAGCCGACGATCGCCATGCTCGGCGCTCGGGATTGGGCGATGGGGATCTCTTCCCT
Source organism: uncultured delta proteobacterium (assembly GCA_963727445.1). Classification (GTDB taxonomy): domain Bacteria; phylum Myxococcota_A; class Polyangia; order Polyangiales; family B10-G4; genus B10-G4. The sequence continues at coordinate 557,829 of CAVSGI010000021.1, read as the reverse complement.
GGAGCTCACCACCTTCGACTGGGGGCACTTCGGTGTCTTCCCCCTCGCCGCCGATCCGACCCGACCGAGCGACGGCGCGATCGTCTGGACCGGCGGTCGCATGCCTCAATCGGTCTTCGACGAAGCCCACGACCGAAGCGGACCGGACGGCTCGCCGGCGATCATCGTGAACCACGCCCGCAGCTTCAACGGACTCATGGGCGAGGGCGCCTACTTCAGTCGAGTGGACTACGACCCCGCCACCGGCATGGTCGGGCGGCCCGAGCTTTGGTCCGAGAGCTTCGATCTCATCGAGGCGTTCAACGACAGCGACTTCGAGACGAACTACGCGGAGGGCGAGGTCGTGCGCGATTGGTTCTCCTTCCTGGACTCGGGGCGGCGGATCTTCGCGACCGGGTCCTCCGACAGCCACCAGGTGGCCGAGACCCCCGTCGGCTACCCGCGAACGTGCCTCGCGCTCGGAGTCGACGACGTGCCCGCGCTCCGGGCCGGTGGCGGGGCGGGCCTGGTGCGCGACACCCTCCTCGCGGGGCACGCCGTGATCAGCGGCGGGGCTTACATCGACGTGGTGGGCCCCGGAGGCGAGGGACCGGGGGACGGGATCGGGGAATCCGACCGCGTCACCCTGAGCGTCACCGTACGCGCGCCCTCCTTCGTGGAGGTGGATCGGCTGCGTGTCTTCGTAGACGGGGCGGTCAACGAGACCATCGTCCTCGACGAGAGCACCCGCGATCCGATGGATCCGACGGTTCGCTTTCGGGGAGACATCGACATCCCGGTCGCGCCCGGCGTGGTGGGGAGCTGGGCGATCTTCGTCGCAGACGGGGTGAGCTCGGATCTCGGCCCGGTCTATCCGGGACGGCGACCCTTCGGCGTGACGAACCCGCTATTCTTCACGCGATGAAGGCGCTTCTCCCTCTGCTGATCGTGGCCGCCGGCTGCGGCGGCGGGCTCACCTACGTTCACGAGGCGTACGAGGGCGCGCCCTTCGACCGCTACCACAGCCTGTCGTTGATGCGGACCAGCGACATCCCCCAGTTCACGCGGACCGAGCTGACGTCCGAGCAGCTGCGCGCCGCTCTCGACGCGGGCGGCGCCGTCGTCAGGGACAAGGGCTGGGAGGTGGTCGACGATCCGGGTCGCGCCGACGTGATCATCGCCGCAGGCGTGGGGCGCCGCATCGTGATCGAAGATCGCGTCGAGGGAATGCCCACCATGCGCTTCGGCAAGTACGAGCAGGAGATCCAGGAGGGCACGATCGTCTTGGACGCCTTCGACCGCCGCACCGGCGAGCACATCTGGCACGGTCAGGTGATCGGCGCGGGCGAGCCCCCGGTGCCGCCGGACAGGGTCGCGAAGGCGGTTCGGCTTCTGCTCTCGGATTTTCCGGATGCGGGGCATGGGCCCCCCCTACCCGAGCCGCCGCCCGAAACCGGAAGCCAGCCTCAGTAGAGGCCCGGGATGAGGCGGTAGCGCACGCGTCGCGTGTAGTCCTGGTAACCCGGCAGCTCGTCGTAGAGGGTACGGTCTTCGAGCGCGGTCCGGACGAAGATGATGAACAGGGCAAACGCTGCCGGGATGAGCGTCCACAGCGAGCCCAAACCAAGCACGATGCCGAAGAGCGGCAGGATGTTGCCGGCGTAGCCTGGGTGCCGCACGAACCGGTAGGGCCCCGTGTCACAGAGCACGTGCCCGCGGTCGAGCTGGATGCGCACCGTACTCGAGAAGTAGCGGTTTTCGACCAGGGCCCAAGTGGCGAAGGAATAGCCGAGCGTGATCAGGACAATCCCCAGCAGATTGGCCCAGAGCGGGAATGTGGGAGACCAGCCAAAACGGTGGTCCAGTCCGGCGACGGTCAGGACTGGAATGACGACGGCGATCGCCATCAGGGGCGACAGCAGTCGGTCCCAGGGCTGAACCTGCTGCCCCTTGCCGAACTTGACGCGCTCGGCCATCAAGCCGGGGTGGCGCCATTCCGCCGCCACCCGGCCACCAACACCGATGATGAACAGCGTGCCGGCATAGACCCACGCCTGCCACCAGCCGAGGTCCCCCGTGCACAACAGCGGAATCGACGTGATCAGCGCATACACCAAGACCAGCGACAGCCAGTACCAGGCTGGCGGCTCGTCCTTGACTGGAGAGCTCGTCATGAGCTCATACATATCCACGGAGCGCGGCGGTGCCCCGTCGCGCTCCGGAGCTCGAAGATGACCGCCGATCCATCCCACATCAGCATGACGGCGAAGCTCGCGGCGTACTACCGCCAGTTCACCGACATCCCGTTCGCCGCCGAGGCCGCGGGTCGCGTCGGCGCCGGCGACGCCTTCGAGCAGCTCGTCCGCGACCACGACCTGAACCCGGAGCAGCTGACCTTCTACGCTCCGATGTTCGAGGCGCGGTACAAGAGCATCACCGAGCTGATCCGCAAGTCCGGCGCCACGCAGGTCCTCGAGCTGGCGAGCGGCTACTCGCTGCGCGGCCTCCATCTCGCGCAGCACGAAGGGATCCGGTACGTCGAGACCGACCTCAGCGAGGTCGTCGAGACGAAGCGCGCGCTCTTGGACGACCTCCGCGGCGCGCACGGCATCCCGGCGAGCCCGCGGCACTTCCTCACCGCCGCCGACGCGCTCGACCCGGGCCAGCTCCGCGCGGCCGCCTCCGTCCTCGATCCCACAGAGCCGGTGATCGTGCTCTGTGAAGGGCTGATCCTGTACCTCACGAAGGGCGAGACGGAGCGGCTGGCCCTCAACGTCCACGCCCTGCTGGACGACTTCGGCGGAACGTGGATGACGCCGGACTTCGTCCTGATGGAAGGGTCGCCCGCGCTCCCGCCCGAACGCGTCCGCCTGCGCGAGGCGATCACCGGCATCACCCAGCGCCAGCTCGACGCATCCTCTTTCGACGACGGCGCCGCCCTCGACGCGTTCCTGCGTCGCGTCGGCTTCGAAGCCGAGGTGCACCGCCAGGTCGACGAGACGCCGGCGTTCAGCTCCATCGACCGTCTCGGCCTCTCCCCCGACCTGCTCGAGCGCTTGCGGCCCGCGCTTCGCGTGTGGGTGATGTCGGCGCTGTAGCCGTCGAGCCCTCGTCGACGTGGCCGCGCGCGAGTCTCGAGCGCGCGGAGGAGCGGCCTCAATCGGCCGTGCAACCTCCCCAGTCACAGCTCGGCGTCTTCGATTCTGAACGAGATCTCCACGTTCGAGTACGACGTCGCCGTCGGCCGAACCTCGTATCGCTCGGCCCAGAGCTGGTTCAGACACGCGTCCGATCCGCCGGGAAAGTCGCCGCTGAAACCCGGGGAGCGTCCGTTCGGTCCCACCGTGAGATCGACGCGAGCTTCGAAGGGTCGTGGCGGCAGAGAAACCTCCGCCAGACACTGTTCGATCTCGGCTCGCCGGCGCGCGAAGACGCTGCGAATGCCGGCTTCCACCACCGCCGGGTCGCCTTCGATCCCCGTGATGAAAACCCGGACGCGGGCTGGAGTCGGGGGCGCAGCAGCACCGGTCATGGCGCCCGTCGAGTGCTGTACCGGGCGTGGCCGTCGCGGCACGGCGGAAGCCCCTGCATCGCGCGTCGCCGACCCGTCGGGCGCCGCGTCCCTCGCGTCCGTTACGGGGTCCGCGATCGGAACCGGGACGACAGCGGGGACGGTGCCCGTCTGTGAGGAGGGCGGCGACGGCTCGGGATGCGCCAGGAGCAGCGCGGCCGCCACGGCGGTCGCACCGGCGATCCCCGCAGCGAGCCCGACCAGCGCGAAGATGCCGTAGCGGGGGCGCGCGGACACCTGTGAAGGGGTGACGGGCGCAGCGGGCATCACGGAGGCATCGGCGTCGTCGAAGGACCTGGTGGCCTGCTCGCGCAGCGTCTCGAGCGGCAGGGCCGGCTGCCAGTCGAGGAGGGTGGGGAGCGGCTCGCTGCTGATCCTGCCGAGATCTGTGGCCAGCTCGTGGGTCGACCCATATCGGTCGGAGGGATCCGGGGCCATGGCACGCGCGACGATCTCCGCGAGATGCGGGGAGACGTTCGGCGCTCTGTCGTCGACGCGCGGGCATTCACCGGCGAGGATCCTCGGAACCATGTTGGGACCGTCGAAAGGCGCGACGCCCGCCAGCGCCTCGTAGAGGAGCGTGCCCAACGCGTAGATGTCCGTGCGCTCGTCCATCGACCCGCTCCGAAACTGCTCCGGCGCCATGTACGCGGGTGTGCCGACGATCTGCCCCGTTCCGGTGAGCTTCTGATAGCCCCGCCCTTCCATCAGCCGCGCCAAGCCGAAGTCGACGACCTTGGCGCTCGCTCTTCCGTTCATGTCCACCAGGACGATGTTGGCGGGCTTGAGGTCACGGTGAATCACGCCGATGGAGTGAGCGTTCTCGAGTGCGGCGGCCACCTCGCGGCCGACGCGGACGGCGAACGCCGGGTCGAGCGCGCCGTCGCGTTCGATGCGCGCGTCGAGCGACTCGCCATCGAGCAGCTCCATGACGAGAAAGGGCGCCTCTCCGTCACCGGCGACGAAGCCCAGGACGCGCACGACGTGTGGATGCGCCATCGCCGACGAGAGCTCGGCCTCGCGCCGGAAACGCGCGAGGCAGCGCTCGTCTCTGGCAAACTCCGGATGAAGCATCTTCAACGCGACGTCACCCCCGTCCCGCAGATCGCGCGCTTTGTAGACGACGCCCATCCCGCCGCCGCCGAGAACGGCGTCGAGTCGATAGCGCCCCTCCCCGACGACCTCCCCCAGCCTGTCGTCATCCATCAGCCAGGCCCGTCGCTCTTCTCATCGACCTCCTCCTTCGGCCAGCGCTGGGTGCGTATCACGGACGGCCAAGGGATGGCGTCCGATTCTCCCCGGATCGGGTCCGGCGCGACAACCCGGCGCCAAAGGCCGAGAGCCGCCCGGCGCGCCGGGCGGCTCTCGTCTCTTCCGCTTCTTCGAAGACGGCTACGGTGCCGGTAGCGCGCGCACCCCGAAGCCCACGTCCTGTGCGTCGTCCACGCCGTAGGCGATCTCGTCGCCGCCGAGACCGTCGATGTCTCCGAACGCGACGCTTCGCACGTCGACGTTCGCCGCCACCTCGGGTCGCGAGTAGTCACCGACCTTCAGGACATCGTCGCGGACCTGCATGGTCACGATCTCCAGCACCGGGCCACTGTCGGAGAGCGCGGAAACGGCGAGCGCCGGATAGTGGTGCCAGGCGTCGAGGAAACCGAAGTCGACGTCGGTGATCGAAGCGTCGCTGGGCCACCCCGGGTCGCCGTTTCGGCCACCGCCGGCGACTACGGCATAACCCTGCGTCGCGTCGTTCATCACGACCCAACGGTCGTAGCCGGGATACACGCTTCGCCCGATGAACATCTCTTCCCCGTCGTCGTCATCCATGTTGCCGAAGGTCAGATGCCTGACGACGTGGTTGGTACGCCACCCGGTACCGATGGTGTCGACCGATTGGACGTAGTAGCCGTTCATGTGGTGGACCTGCACGCGAGCTCCGGTCGTCGCGTTGGTGGAGATGCCGACCTCGGCCTGTCCGTCACCATCGGTGTCGCCGCAGGCGATATCGGTGATGAAGATGCCGTCGCCCCAGTACTGACCGGCGCTCCGCTCGGTATAGAGCGCGTTCGAGTGGACCCCGTAGTAGTACCAGCGCGGGCCCGATGTCGCGTTTCGCGCGACGATCAGCTCGTCGTCGGTGCCGTCGCCGTCGATGTCGCCGAACGCGATGTGATACGCGGAACGCGGCGACGGCCAATCGGCGCCGCCATGGCCGACGGTGCTCCAGCTGCCACCGTCGTTGCGCCGGTACACGAACCACGAGTCGCCGGAGCTCGTGCTGCGCACCACGCCCAGCTCGTCCAACCCGTCGCCGTTGGTGTCACCGAAGGCGACCTCCCGCGGGATCTGCAGAAAGCCCCATCCCGCGCTCGGCTCGAAGAGCACGGCGTGGCGATGGGCGCGGTCGTCGAGCACCAACACCTGGCCGCCGAGGCCCTGGTTGCGAACGATGGCGACCTCGTCGGCCGGGTCATCGTCCACGTTTCCGTAGGCGATCGAGACGATGTCACCGCTCCATCCCGAACCGACGGTCCGCTCGGTGAGCGGCTGGCAGTGCTCGGGGTGGCCGAAGATCGCCGCGACGCCGCAGGGCTCCCGGAAGGACTGGCCGCCATGACCCTGGTCGGGCACCGGCATCACGTCGTGCGTCGGCGCGTTCCAGAGCGTCTTCATGTAGTCGCTCAGGTTCTGAGCCCGCTGCCGGCGGTTCTCGCCCTGCATCTGCATGCCGCAATGGCACTGCTCGGCGTGGACGACGTCCGCTTCGGCGGCCAGGTAGGTCACGTCGCGGCTGCGATAGCGGAGCCCGACGGAGAGGATGTCGACGTTCTCGACCCAGTCCGGATCGGAGCCGGCGGGTCCGAACGTGGGGAGCACCGACGCCGCCCAATGGGTCGCCGGCACGCGGCCGAGACCGAGCTCGTAGGTGTCGTAGTCGCAGCTGCTCCAGCTCGCGGTCGGTGAGCAGACTTCCGTGTCCGGGAAGTACTTGAAGCTCAGGGCCATGTTCGGCTCCTCGAAGCCGCCGAAGAGGTAGTCGCGCCGCTCGTCGCTCGGATACGCGTAGGCCCAGCCGTTGGTCGGCACGTAACGGACGTGCACGCCCTCCGGGAAGTCGTAGTCGTTGAGGAGCGCGTAGCGCTGGGTGAACTGTCCACCGGCCGACTGACCGACGAAGACGATCTCTTCGAGGTTCGGCATCCGCTGGATGGCGCGGGTGAGGAGCTCCTCCAAGATCGAGAACGAGCTGCGACTCCCGGGCGCGCCCGGCCACGAGGACGTCCCACCGAGCGCCCAATCGTGATCGGCGCCGTACTCGTTCCACACGAAGAGGTCGTCCCAGTACCAGTCGTAGACCTCGTCGAGCTCGCTCGGCTCGACGAACTGCGGCGCGATGACGAATGTCTCGCCCGACTCCACGAAGTGCGCCGAGTGCGCGGCCGTGACAGCCTGATTCGCATAGTCCAGGTACATCTGTGCGTCGGAGCCGCGCCCGTGCTGGGCGAAGATGAGCGTGCGAACGTCGTCGAAGGGGGGATACGGTCCCCATCCGCCGGGCGTGACGTCGGCGGTGGCACAGTAGGGGAACTCGAGCGTCCCCGAACCTGCTTCCGCCACCATTCGGAAGTCACAGACGTCGGATGGGTCGTATGCCTCGGCCATGAAGAGAAGCTCCTCCCCATCACCTGCGACCTCCCCATCACCGACCTCTGCTGCGCATCCCGTCATCGCCGCAAACACCAGCGGCAGGGTCCACCACGACCGCCACCGCTTCCGCTTCTCGTTCGTCCCAGTCATCGTTCCTCCTCGGGTCGAAACGGGACATGAGCAGGCGCCATGCCGGCGCCGCGGTTCTCGAAATCCCCGGTAAACAGGCGACTTCTTGGCTATCGCCGGGTGAACCACACTGGACCACACCGGACCGCTGGTCCGGTTCCCACGCGTTACGATGGCCGACCAAGCGACCATGCGGCGCGTCTCGACAGTCCTGTTCTCGGCCCTCTCGCTCTGCGGCTGCCTGCATCCGCCAGCGCCCGCGGCCACGGTGCCCATGCACCAGATGAGCTTCACCCGGGAGCCGGATCCCGATTGTTGTCTCTTCGTGATCCTCCCGGGCTACGGCGGCGACCCCATGGACTTCGTCGACCGTGGCTTCGCCCGCGAGCTCGAAAGGAACGTCGACGAAGACCAGATCCTCGTCGACGCCCACCTCGGCTATTACGTGGAGCAGACGATCCTCGAGCGCCTCGAAGAAGATGTGATCGAGCCCGCGCGCGCACGAGGCTACCGGCGCGTGTGGCTCGTCGGGTTCTCCATGGGCGCGCTCGGAGCCCTCGGCTACGGCGCCACCCACGCCGACGAAGTGGAGGGCATCATCCTCATCTCCCCATGGCTCGGCCTCGGCTTCCTCCCTGGTGGGGTGGAGGGCGAGATTGAGTCCAGCGGCGGCCTCGCTGCCTGGCGGGCCGCGCTCGGCGACGATCCAGAGCTGAACGGCAACGCGCACCTGGACCCCGACGGATCCCAGGATGCGTTTTTCCATCTCATCTGGGCCTGGGCCGCCGACCCACGACGGCCCGATGGAACGCACGTGCCGATCTACGTCGGCTACGGCCGCCAGGAGCGCTGGGCCAATAGCCAGCGCTTGCTCGCCGATTCGGTTCCTGAGCGCCGTCGCCTGGTCGGCGGCGGCGTGCACACCTGGGGCGTCTTCTACGATCTGTGGCGCGGATTTCTGTGGGAAGGGTTCCTGCAGCGGAGCTGTGGTCGCGCGCCGGCGCCGGCCGTCGAAGGAAGCGGGCGGCCGGACGGCCACCGGTGAATGGCGCGAAAAACCCCGATGGGGGTCACTCTGCGCCGGAAGTCGGCCCGATCACTCGCGCGTCGGGTCAGCGAGGCTCGTGAAATCCTCTTCGCCCCGCCCCTCGGCGATGGCGCGATCCATCGCCGCCGCGATGGCGGGGAGCACCGTGAGCCGGTCGGGATCGCCCGCCGTCTCGAGCATCAGCCCCACGTCCTTGCGCGCCATGGTCATGGTGAATCCCGGCGGCTGCCGTTTGCTGGCGCCGACGGCCCGGCGACCCATGCCGGCGGGGGTCGGTTTGAACTCGTCGAAGAGCGCGAGGACCTCCTCGTAGCCGACACCGCAAGCGGCGCCCATCGTGAAGAGGTCACCCATCGCCGCGGTGAGCATCACCAACATCCCATTGCCGGTGATCTTGATCTTCGCGCCCTCGTCCGGCTCCTCGCCGAGGTACCAGACGCGCCCCGTCATCGTCTCGAGCGCGGGACGCAGCGCCGCCTCGTCCTCCGCAGGGCCGCTCAGGAGCATCAGTCCCGTCGCCTCCCGCGAGTTCTGCGGACCCATGAAGACCGGAGCGTGTACGTAGCGCACCCCGTCCTCGCGAAGGCGTGCGAACCGCTCGCCCACCCGCGCCGGCAGGTTCGTGCTGTGATCGATGACGTAGGCCCCGTCGGCGAGTGACGGACGAAGCGCCTCGATCACCGAGTCCACCGCGTCGTCGGCCTTCAGCACGAGGTGCACGCGCGAAGCGCCCTCTACCGCCTCGGCCGGCGTCGCGGCCACGGTCGCCCCGGCCTCGCCCACGACGGCCGCGCGGCTCGCCGTTCGGTTCCACACGCGCACCGCATGCCCCTCGTCCAGGAGGTTCAACGCGAAGCCCCGCCCGAGGAGGCCCATGCCCAATACCGCGATCGTATCCATGGCGCGGAGTCTAGCGCCTGACCACGATTGTGGGCGCTCCACTTAACAAGCGCGCACACGCATTTGGCTCGACGGCGTCGCGCGTGACGCTATCTTCGCTCGATGGTCCTCGCCGCTGTACGCACGGCCGTCCTCGTCACGTGGCTCGTCGCCGCCTGCGGACAAAGCGCGGCGCCGAGCGACGGGTCGACGGCCGACGGGGGCGCCGACGCGGGTTCGCGGGATGGCGCGACCTCCGACGGCGACGCCCTCGCCGACGCGACCTCGATGGACGCCGAGCCGATGGACGCGGGTGTCGACGGCGCAGAAGATGCGGCGCCGCCTCGATGTCCCGGCGTCAGCGCCTGTCGCGGTGTCGAGGGCAGCCCGACGGAGCAGGCGATGGAGTCGGTCGACGGCTGCGCCTTCGTCCTCGAGGGCCCCCATGATCGCGCGGCGGCCGAGGCGCGCGCCGATGCTCTCGTGACGCGGGCCGGCGGCGCGGTCTCCATCGACTCCGTCGTCGGCCATCTCAACCGCGCTGGGCGCGCCGGCATCTCCGCGGACTCGGCCTACCGAATGCGCAATCACGACTTCGTGGGCTTCCGCTGGAACGCCGGCGACGAGGACGTGGACTACTGGTATCCGCAGGGGATGACCGGCTCGAGCGACGCGCGGGAGGACGGTCGAGTCTCGGGTCGCCGCACGGTTCTGGTCAGCTGGTATCACCGGACCGACGCGCTCCCCACGAAGGGCGTGCGGGTGAGCCTGGCGGACATCACGGATCTGGAGAACGTCCGCTACCGCCACCTGCTCCTGGTCACGCCGGTCGGCGATGGCGCCACGGTCGACTTCGAAGCCGCGACCTACGGCGACGGCGCGGCCGTGCATGCCGGCGGCATCGCGTGGATCGGCGACAAGCTCTACGTCGCCATCACCTCCCGCGGCTTCCGCGTCTACGACATGGCGCGCATCTTCCGGCCGACGAACACCGACGACACGGGACGCATCGGCTTCTCGGGCACTCGAAGCGACGCACACGGCTACCGCTACGCGGTCCCCGAGATCGCCCGCTACTCCCTCGCGGGCGACTCCTGTCGCGTCCGCTTCTCCTTCGTGGGCTTCGACCGCGACGGCACCCCGCCGGCGCTCGTGAGCGGGGAGTACCATGCCGACGACGTCGACGGACGGGTGGTGCGCTGGCCGGTCGACCTCGCCTCGGGCTGGCTCGCGGGCTCGGGCGGGCGCGTCTTCGCGGAGGACGCGGTGCTCGCCGCGCAATCACGCATGCAGGGGGCGGTCACCTTCGAAGACGTCTACTACGTCTCCAGCTCGAGCCAGGCTTCGGGTTACGGACGCCTCTACCGAAACCGCCCCGGGCTCACCAGCCAGATCACCGCGTGGCCGCGCGGCTGCGAGGATCTCTATGTCGAGCGTGCCGAGCGCCTGATCTGGACCAGCGCGGAACACCCCGGCACCCGCGACACGCTCGGGATCCCGATGCAGGGCCGCTAGAAGCTATCTCAAAACTCGTGGGATCTAAGTCTGCGAGGATTAAGGAGAAAGCGTTGGGGGATCGACGTCGGATCGGTTTTCTGATCTACGGTCTGAATGGATCTGACCGATCAGGAGTGGAAAATCCTGGAGCCCCTTCTTCCTGAGCGCGACAGACGTAGGGGCAGCCCAGGAAGGCCACGACGGTCTGCTCGTGAGGTGCTCGACGGCGTGCTGTGGATTCTACGCACCGGTGCGCAGTGGGGCGATCTGCCAGGACGTTATCCGCCGTACCAGACATGCCACCGACGCTATCAGCAGTGGGTCGACGAAGGTGTGATGGAGCGAATGCTGCGAGCGTTGGCTGAAGACCTACGGGATCGCGGGAAGCTGGACCTGACAGAAGGATTCATCGACGGCACCCACGCGGGAGCCAAAAAGGGGGGCCTTGCGTTGGAAAAACTCGTCGCGGGAAGGCCACCAAGATCATGGCAGTCGCAGACGGCAATGGTCTTCCTATCGCCGCTCTCGATTGCGAGTGGTCAGCGTCATGAGGTCACGCTCGTCGACGAAACGTTAGACGCGGCCTTCTTGGACGAGCTGCCGCAACGTTTGATCGGAGACAAGGCGTACGACAGTGACAAGCTCGACACGAACCTCCTCGTGGAGCGCGACATCGAGATGATTGCGCCACATCATCCGCGGCGTCGGCGCCACACCCAGGATGGTCGACCGTTGCGTCGCTACCGTCGGCGATGGCTCGTCGAGCGAGTGTTCACGTGGCTGCAGAACTTCCGACGGCTCGTTACCCGCTACGAACGCCGGCCAGAAAACTTCCTGGGCTTCGTGCAGCTCGGCTGTCTCGTCATCCTGCTCAGACAGTTCTGAATCACCCAGTTCGAGAAACTCGTCCGAGATTGATCTATCAGGCGCCGGAGGGAGGGTCGCACCCCGGGGTGTCCGGCCGTGCCAACGCGCACGCAGTGTCGCACCCGCGTTGGCACGGACGGACAGGGGACCTTGCGCGAGCGCTCTCTAGTCGGCAAGAAGGCGTAGCGGTGCCGTCAGGCGACGCGGAGCTGGATTGCCGACGAGACCACGTTGCTGGTCTTGCCTCGCGCTCGCATCTGCAAGGTCCCCGAGCCCCGGGGTGGGACCCTCCCTTCGGCGCGGTCATGCAGTTCGCGAGCGCTGAGTTTTGAGATAGCTTCTAGTCTATAGACTAGACTCCCGTGCCCTTGCCCGGCTGTTGATTGGACGCGTTCGGCGCGCCGAGCTCAGCCGAAGAGCCGCTTCCACTCCTCGCGCTCCATCAAGGGCGCGAGGTCGTCGTCCACCTCGAGCTTGTCGAGGTGCTCGTACTCGGCCTCCGCCGCGTGGCGCACGGCGTCCATCGCCTCGTCGAGGCGGCCGGCCTTCACGAGACAGCAGGCCGCCGAGTGATAGGTGTAGGGGTTGTCCTTCGCGGTCTCGAGTGCCATGGGCATCAGCGCCATGGCGTCATCGATGCGATCGGCCGCGAAGTAGTGATTGAGCAGGTTGTTGTAGGCGGCCGCAGGTGACCAGCCGGGGAAGCGCGTCGCGTGCTCGAGCGCTTCGATTCGGAGCGCGTCGTCGGGCGTGTGATGAGCGCCGGCGAAGAGCGCGACCATGACGTCGCGGAAGAACTCGAGGTCGTCGAGGTCCGTCTGCGCGCTCCATGCCTCGAGCTTTTCCGCGTCCATGCTCGCCTTCAAGCGCTCGATGATCTCGAGACCGACCTCCCGAGCGCTCGGGCCGACGAAGGCCATCGGATCGACGAAGCGCCGGAGGAAGCTCTCGGTCGCATGGTGGTGCCCGAAGGCGCCCGGGAGCTCCGTCGCGAAGGTGGAGAACCAGAGGCCGCCCGCGCTGATGTGCCCGCGCTTCTGCCACTCGGTGAGAGTGATGGGCGCGAGGAGGCGCGCGACCTCCATGATCGCGGTGGGGATCTGCCCTTGCGCCACGTCGCCCAGGGTCGGCGGCCCCGCGGTCAAGACGGTCGCGCGGGCGCCATCGTGACGGGTCACGGCGTCCGGCAGCGCGAAGGTGCCGAGCGCGGAGAGAAAGGGCGGCCCGAGCACGGTCAGCCACCCGGCCCCGCGGTGTCGATGGAGCGCCCCGCCGAGCCAGCCGTCCACGAAGCACGCGTCGACGCCGAAGAAGCGACGACACCAGCCGAAGATCGCTGCCCAGGACTCGTCCTCTTGGTCCGAGGCGCGCGCCGAGTAGCCGCCGTGACCGCTCCTGATGGGGAGCAGCTCCGAAAGCGCGTGGGCGAGCGCGCGGAGCTTCTCGGGGTCTTCGGTGACCGGCACCAACACCTCGACGAAGGAGGCCCTCCGCTCGAGCCGGGGCTCGGAGTCGTCGCCCTCGTCGCCCTCGTCGTCCTCGTAGATCTCCTCCGGGGGGATGCCTCGGACGTTCAGGATGTAGGGCGCGTCGTCCGTACCGAAGAGGACGCGAAGGCCATAGAACCCGGAGTCGTCGACGCGTAGCTGATCGGCGAAGGGCTCCGCGTCCGGATCGTCGCTCTCCTTCATCGAGAAGACCATGCGGTCGGCGAGGCTCCACTTCATGGGGCCCGGCACGGGGAAGACGCGACGGAACGCGCGGAAGGTCTCGAGCGTCTCTTCCTCGGTCGGCGCGGCGCCGAGATAGAGCGTCAGCCCGAGCTCCACCGCAGCGACGATATCTCCGTCCTCGTCCCGGACGACCAGGTCGCCGGGGGCCGGTGTCGGTCCGGCGTTCGGATCGGGAAGGGAGGCCACCTCGGCCACCGGCGGCCGCCCTTCGGCCGCGTCGAGCGTCGCACGCAGCTCCTCCGCGAGCGCCGCGTCGTCCGCCTTCCGGAACGCGGGATCCCACTCGCGCTTCGTGCGCTCGGCCGCGCTCGCGGCGGCGGCCCGCATCTCGAGGAGCGTCTCCTTCCGGCTCAGCAGATAGGCAGCGAGGTCCGGGTAGCGCTCCGTCTCCTCGTAGAGGAAGTCCACGACCTCCCCGCTGTCGAGGAGCATGATCAGCGTCGCGTCGTTCTCGTTCTTTCCGATGATGAGCGACTTCTCCAGCTCCTCCTCTACATCGTCGTTGTAGCCGAGCACCTCTTCGGCCCATTCGTACGCTTCGCCAGACAGCTCTTCGGTTCCGTACAGCGAGATGCCCCAGGCGAAGGCTTCCCACCCGTTGCAGGTGCACAAGAAGCTCCGGTACGCGTCGGAGAACGTTCGCCCGCGCGCCTTCTCGGCACGCGCGATCGCCGCGGCGTCGGCCGGCGGGCGGGGCTTGGAGTCGACCTCCTGCCCCTGACGGTCGGCCTCCTCGCGTTCGACCTTCAGGACCTCTTCGATGATCGCCGCGTACCGCTGTACGGAGATGCTCATGAATACCCGGCCACCAGCGCCTGCGCGAGCACGTACCAGCCGTCCACCAGGACGAAGAGCAGGAGCTTGAAAGGCAGGCTCACGGTGGTGGGCGAGAGCATGTGCATGCCGAGGGCCAAGAGGACGTTCGACACGACCATGTCGACCACCAGGAACGGCAGGAAGACCAAGAAGCCGATCTGGAAGGCTTCGGCGAGCTCGGTGATCAGGAAGGCGGGGAGCACCACGAGGAGGTCGTCTCGCTCCACCTCGTCCTCGCGATCGGGGCCGCGCGAGCGCCGCGCGAGATCGTAGAAGAGGCCCCGCTCGCGGTTGCCGGCGTTGCGCAGCAGGAACTGCCGCAGTGGTCCCACGCCCTCCTCGATCGCCTCGAAGACCGCGTCCATGCTCTCGCCCTCGAGCGGGTCGTTGCGGTCGATGCGCTCGACGGCGGGCCCGGCGGCGGTGACGATGTCCTGCCCCACCGGCGCCATGACGTAGAGGCTGAGGAGCCCTGCCAGGGCGGTGATGACCATCCCCGACGGGACCTGACCGGTACCGAGCGCATTGCGCAGGATGGAGAAGACCACCGAGATCTTCACGAAGCTGGTGGTCACCATGAAGGCGAAGGGAAGGAGCGTGAGCGCGCCGAGCGCCACCAGGGTGACGAGGGGCTGATCGCCCATCATCCCTTCTCCCCGCCCTTCAGCTTGCTGAGCACGTCGGCGAAGGACACCCCGCGGCCGGTCTCGGGGAGGTCGGGCAGCGTGTCGGGATCGATCTCGGTCAACACCTCGGGCGCGCTTCCCTCTCCGGCACCGAGGAGCAACACCTTGTCGCCCACCTCGACCAGGTAGAGGCTGCGCCGCGCGTCGAGGGGAACACGCTCGAGCACCTTGACCCGCTTGCCCTGCCCGATCGTCGTCAGGCCGCGGTTCGCGCTCCACTTGAGCACGACCCAGGCGAGGACGCAGACCGCGGCGAGCGCGACGAGCGTCTGGAGAAGCGCCACGCCGTACCCACCCGGCAGATTCGCCGTCTGGAGCAGAACCCCCACGGCGGCGGAGTGGACCATGGGCGGCCCCGCGAGACAAGCCCGTGAAAAGGCCCGGATGCTGGGTATCGACGACCCCGCCCGCTTGCCGCGTGCGCGTGACAACGGGCGCGAGGTCGACCCACGAAAGCAGCTGTCAGCGCCGCATTTCCGGTCGGTACGGGCATTGCTCGATGCACGGGTGACGACAGGCATGGAGGTTTTGGGATGAACAGAGTTGGATGGATCTTCGCAATCGCGGCGCTGGGTTTCACAGGCTGCGCTCAGCCACCCCCCGACTCGACGACGACCGGCGCGGACACGAGCAGCAGCCGACCACCCGCCTCGTCGTACGACGCCGGCACCACGCCGCCACCGAGCAGCTCGGGATCTCCCGACGGATTGGTGAGCCTCGTGGATTCGGGCGGCAGCGCCGCCGCGGACAGCGGCACTGGGACGACGACGCCGCCACCGACGGGCTGCGAAAGTGACGTGGTGCCCGCACCGACGACCGCCGCGTGCTCGGCGACGACCACCACCTGCATCGACGGCTGCATGGACGACACCTGCTTCGACACCTGCATCGCGGCAGAGCCCGCGTGCGGACAGTGTCTCGACGACGCGTTCGCGGCCTGCGCCAACGCCGCGGGGTGTCAAGCAGCCTGGGACGCTCTCACCTGCTGCGGCGATGCGTGCACCGATGACGCCTGCTTCCAGTCGACGTGCAGCGCCGAGATCTCGGCCTACGACGCCTGCGCCGAGCCGCACGAAGAGTGCTACACCGCCGAGGACGTCTGCTTCGGCATGTAGCGAACGAACGCTGCCGAAGAGACGGCGAGACGCGCACGCGACGCGTGCCGTCTCGCCTTTTTCGTCACTCCGCGGCCTCTTCCGCCGCGCCCTCGCTCTGGCCGAAGTCCACCGAGCGCATCAGCACCTCGGCGATGTCGAGCTGCTCGACCTCTTCGTCCTTCTCCTGGTCCTTCAGCCCATCGGTGAGCATGGTCATGCAGAAGGGGCAGCCGCTCGCCACGGTGGTGGCGCCGGTGTCGAGGAGCTGCAAGGTCCGCTTGATGTTGACGCGCTTGTCCTTCTCCTCTTCGAACCAGAACTTCGCACCGCCGGCGCCGCAGCAAAGGCCGCGGCTCTTGTTCCAGTAAGGCACTTCCTTGAGGTGCAGCCCCGGGATGGACTCGAGGACCGCACGCGGCTGGTCGTAGACGTCGTTGTAGCGGCCCAGGTAGCAGCTGTCGTGGTAGACGACCTCGGCCTTCACGCTGTGCATCGGCACCAGGAGCCGGCGCGCGATGAGCCCGTTCAGGAACGCCGAGTGGTGGACGACGTCGTACTTGCCGCCGAAGTCGGGGTACTCGTTCAAGAGCGTGTTGAAGCAATGAGGACACGCCGTGACGATCGTCTTCTTGTCGACGCCGTAGCCGTTGAGCGTCTCGACGTTCGCCTCGGCGAGCACCTGGAAGAGGTACTCGTTGCCCGCGCGCCGCGCCGGGTCACCCGTGCAGGACTCCTCGGTGCCGAGGATCGCGAAGTCGACGCCCGCGTGATCGAGGAGCCGCGCCACCGCGATCGCCGTCTTCTGGGCGCGGTTGTCATAGCTCGCCGCGCAACCGACCCAGTACAGGACCTGGGCGTCCGGCTTGTCGCTCAGGAGCGGCACCCGAACCCCGTACTGGTCGCGCAGCTTGTCGGTCCAGTCCGCGCGGTCAGCCCGCGAGCTGTTCCAGGGGTTGCCGTTCATCTCCATGCCCATGAAGGGCCGCTGGAGCTCGGGCGGCATCTCGCCCTTGTTCATCACCAGCTCGCGGCGCATCCCGACGATCTTGTCGACGTAGCTGATCTGCACCGGGCATTGCTCTTCGCAGGCGCGACAGGTGGTGCAGGCCCACAGGACGTCCGGGTCGACGATGTTGGGGACGAGATCGACCGTCGGGTCGCTGTTCTGGAAGTACCCGTCCTCGGGCGCATGCGGGAAGGTGTGGAGCGGCTCCTTTTCGCCGTCCTCGGTGGGCCCGTAGTTCGGGTAGTGCCGGTCGATCCCCTCGGCCGCGCCGAA
Organism: uncultured delta proteobacterium; assembly: GCA_963727445.1. GTDB lineage: Bacteria > Myxococcota_A > Polyangia > Polyangiales > B10-G4 > B10-G4. The sequence goes on along the minus strand of CAVSGI010000021.1, from coordinate 540,597 downwards.
CATCGGCCCCTCGGTGTCGTAGAGGTGGTTGCGGAGCGCCAGGGTCAGATGCTTCGGAGAGAGCTTCTTGTCGGTGTTGTACGCCGGGCAGTTGTCGCTGCAGCGCCCGCACTCGGTGCATGTGTACAGATCGAGGATGTGATTCCAGGTCAGGTCTTCGAGCTTGTTGATCCCGACCGACTCCTCGCGCTCCATGCGCCCCTCGATGTCCTCCACCTTCGGGAGGCGCCCCGCGGGCACCTGAGGCTTGGCGAAGACGTTGGGGATGGCGGTGATGATGTGGAAGTGCTTCGAGAAGGGCAGGATGTTGAGGAAGATCAGGACGAGCCCGATGTGCACCCAGAAGCCGATGTGCGCGAGCACGCCGAGGGTCCCGTCGCTCGTGCCCGACAGCGCCATGCCCAGGATCGACGACGCCCAACCGGCGGTCAGGTGCGGGCCGTGCCCCGCCATCCGCGCGTCGAGGATGCCCTGGGCGGCGTAGTAGAGGAGGTCGCCCCACATCATCGTGAAGATGATCCCGAGGATCACCAGGCCCTCGGTCCCGAGGGTCATGCGGCTGGTCTGCCCCGCCTGCGCGTCCGAGACGCCGTGCTTGGCGATGCGGTAGTACATGAACGCGACGCAGCCGGCGATGCAGAGGACGACCAGGAGCTCCTTGGCCGCCATGTAGGCCATCCCCAGTGGCGCGTTTTCGGAGAGGATTCCCCAGAAATCGAAGCTCGCGTCGTACCCGCGCACCGCCAGCTGAATGCTGTTGATCAGCAGGATCATGAACGCGCCGAAGATCACGATGTGGGCGAGACCGGCGTTGCGGTAGTACGGCATCTTCCGCTGACCGAAGGCGTAGACGAAGGTGTCGCGCACGCGCTTTTCGATCTGCTGCGGCGTCAGCGAAAAATCGGGGTCCGGGGCGCCGACCATCAGCTGTCGCCACCGCCGCGCCGCGGCCCACGCGAAGGCGCTGAGGGTCGCGACCAGGAGCAGGGTCATGGCTATCGGGCTCATCTCTACGGATCCCCTCGTCTCGATGGGGTCAGACCGACCCCCTCGTCAATCGTCGCGGCCGGCGGGCCGCGATCTCTCGTCTCGTTGTCGAACTACTTGGGCAGCTTCGCGTCGAAGAAGGCGCGCAGCTTGATGAGGTTCTTTTCCTCACGGCCGAAGGAGGGCGAGCTGTAGCTCTTGGCGAAACCCTGGACGTCTCCGAGGAAGTCCCGGCGGATCGACTCGTCCTTGATGATGTCGTCGACCGAGCGGCCGCGCGCCGCACCGTTGCGCAGCCCCTTCACGTAGGCCTCGAGACGGTTGTAGTCGTCCTCGAGGAACTCGCGCAGGAGCTTGGTGTCCGCCGAGAGCCTCTCGAGCGTGTCCTTGTGCGTCTTGTCCACGTCGTCCAAGGGCTCCTTCACCGCGAGATCGGCCGAGACGCGAAGCACGAACGCGTCGTCGAGATAACCGATGTCGTCGATGCCGTCGGGGATCAGATCGAGGGACTTGAACAGGTAGTTCAGCCCGCCGGTGATCGCCTCGAGAGAATCCTTTGGCATGCCTTTGACGTTGAGCAGCTCGCCCATCTCTTCCGCATCTGCACCGAGGCTCCTCAGCCAGTTCGGAAAGGTGTCGAGGTACTTTTCGTTCGACTCACTCATTCGGGGTTCCCTCCGCTCGGGATCCTTGGGAAATCCGCGGCCGCCCTCGGCGCGGGGCCGCCAATGTAACGAATGGGGGCAGCGCGCTCAATAGGCGACAAATTCAGTCCTATCCGCCTTTTCCGAGGCCCTCCCCGCGGCTATCCTCCGCCGCCATGAGAGCCCCAAGGCATTTCTGGCTCGCCTCGCTCTTCGCGCTGGCCCTGCTCGCCGCGCCCCACCGAGCAGCGGCGCAAGAGGCAGAGACAGGCGCCACGACGGCAGAGGGTGAACAGACGGGGGAAGCTGCCCCCGATGCGGAGGAGGCGCCCGCCGAGGGTGAGGCGGAAGCCGCACCTGCCGAGCCCAGCGGCCCCACGCCCCCGCCCCCGGTCGCCCTCCTTCCGATCACCATCGGTCGCGTTCCCGCGGAGGTCAGCGCCCTGGTGCGCGACACCGTCGCGGAACAGCTGCGGCCCCACGTGCATCGGCGCGAGGTGGTGGTGCTCACGGACGAAGAGAAGGTCGCTGCGGCCACGGCCTGTGCCGACGCGCCGTGCATCGGCGCCATCGTCGCTGCAGAAGGCGCGATCAGCGGTGTGCTCCTGCGCATGGAGCGCGCGCGCCCGCGCGATCCGCTGAAGGTGATGATCGGCGTGGTCGACCCCGTCAGTGGCGCGAGCCACGGCGAGCCCGTGTCGGTGGAGATCCCGCGCGAGCAGCTCGAGGCCCCGCAGGAGCTCCTGGCGCCGCTCACGGACGCGCTCTCGTCGCTCATGCCGCCGGCGCCGCGCCACACCACGCTGCTCGTGGCGTCGAACGTCGACGAGGCGACGGTGCGCGTGGACGACCAGGAGGTGGGGACGACGCCCATCGCGCCCGGCAACATCGCGCCCGGTGAGCACACGGTGATGGTCACCCGCCCCGGCTATCTCGCCCAGAGTCAGCGCATCGAGGTCACCGCCGGTCAGGCGGCGCGCCTCAACTTCGACCTCGAGCCGACACCGGAGACGGCGGCCGGGGACAGCGCCGACCTCTCGGCGGGCTTCGGCGGCGGCGAGGCGGGCGGCGACACCAGCGGAGGCGGCTCGCTCCTGTCCGAGTGGTGGTTCTGGGCCGCCGTCGGTGGCGGCGCGGTGGTCCTCGGCGTATTGATCGGGGTGATCGCCGCCGTGGCCTCCGCTGGGCCCGGCCAGGAAGAAGCCATCAGCGTCCCCCCCATCGTTCCCTGACGAAGATGCGACCCATGAAGACATCGCTCGCGCTCGCTGGCTTCTGCCTCCTCTCTTGCCTCCTCGCCGCCTGCGGTGGTGAGGCCCGTCCCCCCTTCGTTCTCCAGATCAACTCTCAGGACATCGTTCAGACCGCGGTCGACCGCATCGAGATCGTGATGCGTCCACAGCCTGCCGGCACGAGCTTCGCCGCCCAGATGGACATGAGCGACTTCGGTGGCACCGTCGCGAGCCGCGTGACGGGTGCTGGAGAGTTCGCCATCAACGTCGAGCAGGCCTACATCGACGCCCACGCCCGGCCCGGCGACCTGATGAACGCCTTCTTCGTCGACGTGCCGGTGCTGCTGGACGACACCACGCTGCAAGACAGCGTCGAGGACCCGCTCACCGACGTCTCCTTCATCCGCGGCTCCGAGTACATCGGCAGCGCCCAGCGCTTCCTCGACTGGCCCCTGGTCGACGGCGGGCAGGCGGTCTTCCGCGTGATGTGCGATTGCCCGACGTACGCGCGCCAGTGCACGAACAACGATCCGATTCCCACCGCCGACAGCGGAACCCCCGACGCAGGCATGGGAGACGGGGGCTGAAGAGCGCCGCCGCAAACGCCGCCCTCGGCATGGCCCTCGCCGTCGCCCTCGGCGCCTGCGGCGGCGCCGCTTCCTACCCGGTGGCGCGACACATGGACGGCGAGCGCGTCGTCGGCACCTTCGTCTCGCCTTATAGCTACGAGCACTTCATCCGCGCGGAGCTCGCGCGGGACCAGGGCGACCTCGAGACGGCAGCGCAGGAGCTCTCGATGGCGCGCGCCGGCCCCGACGAAGACCCGCTGGTGATGTCGCTCCTGGCCGAGGTGCTCGAGGAGCTGGGCCGCAGCGAGGACGCCGACCGCCTCCTCGAGGACGCCGAGCGGCGCTTCCCCGACGCGGAGTCGGTCTGGCTCGCGCGCGGGCGCATCGCCGAGCGGCGGGACGACAGCGAAGCCGCGATCGCCGCCTACGAGGCCGCCGAGGTGCGGGCGCCGCGCTCCGAGACGGGTCCTCTAGCCCTTGCCCGGCTCTTGCGCTCCGAGGCGAAGAGCGGCCGCGCCGACGCGGTCCTCGCGCGCTACATCCACCGGAGCGGCGGCACCGTGGGCGCCCTGCGTGCACAGCTCGCGCTGAGCGTGGCGCGACGTGATGCCGCGCGTGCGCTCGAAGCGGTACGTGCGCTTCTTCTCTTGGCGCCAGCGCGAAGCGACGAGGTGATCGCCGTGGCCACCACTGCGCTCGAGACCGGCCATCCGATCCTCGCCGCGCGTCTCCTCGACGCCACGCCGAACGCGCCCCCGAGGCTGCGCCTTCGCGCGCTGTTGGCCGCTCACCGAAAGGCGGATGCCGAGGCGCTCCTCGCGACGCTGCGGGACGACGAGCTCGATGGACCGCTCGGCCGGGCCCGCTTTCTTCTGGCGGTCGGACGCGCCATGGAGGCGCGGGAGCTCGCGGACGTGGTCGCTGCCGAGACGGACGACCCCGAAGCGCTCCTGGTCGGCGGACAGGCCCGACTGAGCCTCGGCGACCTGAGCGGCGCAGCGCGGCTCCTCTCCCGCGTCCCGGCATCGTCGACCAGCGCCACCGAGGCGCGTCTCGGTCTCGCGGAGGCGCTCGCAGCCCAGGGCCTCGCGGGTGCCGCCGCAGAGGTGCTCGCGCTCTCGGACCGCCGCGACCCGCGCGTGCGCGAAGCGCTCGCGACGATCCGTTTCCATCGTGGGGACGCGCGCGGCGCGATGCGGGCCGTGGGCGACGGCGACGACGGTGTCACTCGGGCGATGCGGGCGCGCCTGACCGAACAGATCGGCCCCGTCGACGCGGCGATCGAAGCGTGGCGCCAGGTTCCGCCCGACGATCCCGCGCTCGATCGCCCCACGCGGCTCCGCGCGCGCGCCGAACGCCTGATCGACCACGGCGAGCGCGAAGCCGCCATCGAGACCCTCCGCACGCTGCATCGCATCGCCCCGGACGATCTCGCCGCGGCCGCCCGCCTGGGCGAGCTCCTCCGCGACGCCGGCCACGGAGACGACGCGCGCGACCTCGCCCGCGACCTGGCCCCGCTGGCCATCGACGAGACGACCCGCGCCCGCCTCGACGCCCTTTCGCGCTGACGGCGAGAGCCCGGGCGAAATTCTTCGTCCCATCTTCGAAAGAGCCACGCACCCAGGCCCTCATGCGTCCAATCGCCTTTCTCTTCCTGTGCTTCTTCGGCTGCAACTACTCGGCTCTGGGCGATCCGCCGGCCGACAATCATCGCGAAGAGCGCCGCGTCGCGCCGAGCGCCGACGAGACCCGCTGCGCAGCCCTCGCGCCGGAGCTGACGGTGCCGACCTCCCTCTTGGATACCGAGGGGGTCGGCTGCGATCCCGGGCGGGAGACCTACTGCTTCCGCCTGCGCCCCGATCTCCGGCGCGTCGCTGCGCTCGCCGATCCCCACGCCGCGCTCGCGGCCTCGGCCGAGGCCTTCGCCGCCTTCGACGAGAGCGGAGCTCCGGCGGATGAAGCCACGGCGCGTGCCCTCGCCGACCTCGCCGTGACCGGCGGCCGCGCCTACGGCCGCTTCGCAGCCGATCCACCCACGGCGACGACGCTCGCCGAAATGGCCCCAGCCCAGGGCATCGACCGGGCGCTTCGGCGCGCCTATCGCGTGGCGTGGGCGCTTCACGGCCCGCCGGCGCATCGCGCATCGTCGCGCCCCGGCCTCGGCTGGATCGCGGTCTCCTCCGAGGACGATCTGCCCCGGCGGCCCGTGGACGTCGCGAGCACACCTGCGCACCAGCGCGATCTCGCGGTGGAGATCCCGCTCGAAGACGACACCACGCGCCAGCTCACGGCCCGCATCACGATCGCGTCCACCGCCCTGCCCGCCGAGGCGTCCGTTCCCGAGACCCTCGTCGGCACCCTCCCCGACGAAAACGCGGTCCGCGTCCCCGCGACGGGAGACGTGCTGATCTTCGTCCACGGTCACAGCTCTTCGGCCGAGGAGAGCGACGGTGTCGCCGCGGAGCTCTTGCGCCGCCAAAGGGAGCGCGGAGAGGAGCTCACCCTGGTCGCCTTCGACCTGCCTGGCAGCGGCTACACCGAGCGCCTCGATCCGGAGGCGATCCTCCTGCGCGCCGACCCGTCGGGGGGGCAGGACGTCCTGCTTCGCTTCCTCGATGCCTTCGTCGAGGCGGTGGTGGACGCCCTCGAGCTCGAGACGCCCGGCCTACGCGCACGCATCACCGCGGTGATCGGGGGGAGCCTCGGGGGCAACATGGCGCTGCGGCTCGCCGAAGAGGCCGAGGCGCGCCCCTGGGTGCGCCGCGCCATCGCCTGGTCCCCGGTCTCCATCGACTATTCCTGGAGCCGCGCCAAGCTCATCGGCGGCGACGACGAGAGCTTCATGGACGTGATCAAGCACGAGGCTGTCCGCCGTACGCACGAGGAGAGCACCGACGCCGAGGATGCGGGCGCGCGCGAGCGCTACTTCGTCGGCGGCCTGATGAGCGTCCGCAAGCAATCGAACTACTGGTATCGCGACGGATGGGAGCCATGCGGACCGCGCCTCGTCGCGGAAGGCCTCGCCAAGCTGGGCGAGGTCTACGACTCGCGCCTGCGCCGTTTCCACTATCGGCTCGCCTACGAGCAGCTCGTCTTCAGCCACATCGAGCCCGACGAGGCCGGCGAGCTCCGCTTCCGCCACATCGAGGTGCCGCTCCTGCTCATCACCGGCGAGCGCGACGATTCAGCCCCGATGCCGACCCGCACCTTCGTCGAGCGACTCGCGCCCTTCCTCGAGATGCCCGGCCGCACGCTCTTCTTCGAGGACACGGGCCACGCCTTGCACGCCGAGCGACCGAGCATGCTGGCCGACGCCATCGATGCAGAGCTCGGCTACTGAACGGGTGCCGGGGGCGCACTCCCGGCTCCGCGCCGCCTACCCTACGCGTCGCCCTACGCGCGCTTCGCGCGCTCCGGCCGCCGCTTCGCTCCGGCAGCGCTCCGCCTTCTCCTAGACGTCAGTAATCGCCGAAGAGATCCTGGATCCGCACGTCGAGCGCGGTGGCGATCTTGTAGAGCGAGCTGATCGACGCGCTCGACTCGGCGCGCTCGATCTGGCTGAGGAGGCTCACCGAAAGGCCGGTGCGCCGCGCCATCTGCTTGAGGGTGAGGCCGCGATCCTTGCGCAGCCCGCGGATCGTTTCGCCGATGACGCGGTGGAGGTTCTCCTCCGGCGAGCGGAGCAGCCCCTTCTTGCGCATCACCCGGTCGAGCACCTCGCGGAACTCCTCCGGGTTGAACGGCTTCTTCAGGTAGTCGACGGCGTCGAGCTTCATCGACTGAACGGCGGTCTCGAGCGACGGGTAACCGGTGAAGATCACCACAGCCACGTCGCTGTCGACCTTGCGGATGCGCTTGAGCGCCTCCACGCCGTCCATCCCCGGCATCATCAGGTCGAGGACCACGAGATGGTAGCCGCCGCTCTTGACCTCGTCAGGCGCGGTCTCGGGATCCGAGAGAGTCTTCACCTCGAAGCCGTCCCGGGTGAGGAACGTCTCCATGTACTCACAGATGGCCTTGTCGTCGTCGACGACGAGGACTTTGACCGGCGCGACTCCCTTCGCCATTGACCCTCCCGAGTGACTCACTCGATGGTCGGGGCGAGAGGATTTGAACCTCCGACCTCACGGTCCCGAACCGTGCGCGCTACCAAACTGCGCTACGCCCCGCAATGCAGTGGAGGCGGAATCTAGTCCTCGGCATTGTGTAAGTCAAACAGCGAATCACGTCGCCGCAGCAGGGGTCGAGGCTCCCCGTTTGGCGGCGCGCGGAGCGGCCACCCCAGAGGGGAATTCCCGAGTGGAAACGCGAAGTGCTGGTCGGTCCGACTCTTGCGAAAAGGCCCGCCATGGCCCGCATCGCCCTCCTCCTCCTCGCCACTTTGGGATCCGGGTGCGTGGCACCCGTCGAGGAGCCCTCGATCACAGACCTCGATCCCCTCGACATCGAGCCCGTCGACGACGGCAAGGCGGACGGGTCGAGCTTCGAATCGAAATCGGATCCTGTCGAACGAGTCCTTCACCGACGCCGACGCGATGAGCGCGGGCGAGGTGCAGGCCTTCTTGGAGCACACCCCCTACGGCAATCACAGCTTTCTCGCGGACGAGGTCGTTCACGGTCAGCCGCTGAGCGCCGCGATCGTCGCCGTCGCCCACGAGACGGGCCTCAACCCGCTGGTGCTCCTCACGACGCTTCAGAAAGAAGCGGGCCTCGTGTCGAAGAGCGCGGCACCCTCCCGCTTCCGCGTCGACTATGCCTTCGGATGCGGCTGTCACGACGGCAGCGGATGCATGAGCGGCTTCCGCGGCCTCGACCGTCAGCTCGAGTGCGCCGGGGACGTCCTGGCGCGAGCCTACGCGTCCGGCGAGGCCGGCGAAGAGACGCAAGCCGGCACGCGCCTCGGCGCATCTTTCCGCACCCTCGACGGCTACAGCATCGTCGCTGACAACAGCGCTACCCTCTCCCTCTACGTCTACACGCCATGGGTCGGCCGCCGCGCCCGCACCGGCAACTGGCTCTTCTACAACATCTGGTCGCGCTACACGCAGCACGTCGCCTACGTGGATCCCGCACCGCCGCCGACCTTCGTCGGTAGCGCGTGCGCCGCCGACAGCGACTGCGACTTCGTGGGCGGCGTGTGCCTCGAGCAAAACGGAGGCATGTTCTGCTCGAAGCCCTGCGATCGCTACTGTCCGGACCACGAAGGCTTCCCGACGACGTTCTGCGTCGACTTCTTCGGTGACGGTCGCGGCTATTGCACCGCGCGCTGCGAGAGCGCGGGCACGTGTAACGAAGGGCAGTCTTGTGAGCCCCTCGCCCGCCGCGGCGACCCGGCGACGGTGCAGGACGTCTGCACCTTCTGAGCAGCGCTCGTCAGGCTTCCGGCTGCAGGGCGACGTCGCCCTTGGGCTTGGTGGAGCGCTTGAGCAGCCGGCCCCCCTCCTTGCCTTTGAAGCCGCGCGCCTCGAGCCAGCGCTTGAGCGCCTCCGGTTCGGGATGCGCCTTCTGGACCACGTTGTAGAGGTAGTTCAGCCCGCGGGCGCGCGCCTCGGTGTCGAGGTGGTCGAGGATGAAGGAGCCGATCCCTTCACCGCGATGCTCGAGATCGGTGGCGAGGAGGATCTCGGCGTTGCCGAAGACCGAGTCGAGCCAGCCGTAACCGACGGTTCGTCCCTCGCTCTCGACGCGCCACCACTCCCCAGGCACCAGCGCGCCGTCGGAGAGGTGACCGTAGGTCTCGTCGAAGATGCCTCGCCCCCCGACGAGGAGGATTCTTCGCTTGTCTTCGTCCCAGATCGGGGGGTTCTCGCGAATCCACGAAAAGCCCATGTCTCGATCGTTACCCGCGCCGACCCGAAGGTCAACGTCCCTGGCGACGAACCCTGCTACAGCCGCACGAGACGGGCGACCTGATAGGCGTCGCAGTCGCCGTTCCACGGACCGATGCGAACGATTCCGTCGGCGTCGCCCCGAACGCCAAAGGACGGCTGCTCTTCGTCCGTCGCGCGGCGCACCAGCTGCGGATGCGCGGCGACGACGGTCTCCACCACGCCGGCGCCCTCGCGCTGCGTCGGGGAGCAGACCGCGTAGACGATGATCCCTCCCGGCGCCGCCAGCTGACAGGCGTTCGTCAGGATCGCCGCCTGGAGCTTCGCCATGCGCGCCGGATCCTCGGGACCGATGCGAAGGAGGATCTCCGGCCGGCGATGGAGGGTGCCGATCCCGGTGCAGGGCGCGTCGACGAGCACGCGATCGTAGCGCCCTTCGAGACCACCGGCCCCCACGGAGAGATCGATGGTATGCGTCTCGACCTCGGCGCCCCCGCCGAGGCGCGCGAGCTCCTCGGAGACGCGATCGAGCTTGCCCTCGTGAAGATCGATGGCGGTGACCGTCCCCTCGGGCCCCACCGCGGCCGCGAGCTGAAGCGTCTTGCCACCGCGACCCGCGCACGCGTCCACCACGCGCTCACCGGACTTCGCCCCGGCGAGTAGACCCACCAATTGGGCGCCCTGCTCCTGGATCACGACCGCGCCCTCGCGATAGGCGGTGAGGGTGTGCGGATCGCCGCCGCGGCGAAAGAGGATGGCCGCCGGCGAGAGCTTGCCTTCCGTGACCTCGGCGCGCGGGCGCTCCTCGCGAATGGCGGCGATCACCTCCGCCCGATCGCCGCGCGTCACGCGAAGACCGATTGGCGGGGGCAACGGTCGCGCCGCGGTGAAGGCCTCCGCGCGCTCGTCCCCCAGGTCGCGCACGAGCTGCTCCGACAGCCAGTCGGGCAGGGTCATGGCCGCGGGCGGGTGCGGCTCGTCGGGACGCGACGCGGCGACCTTGCGCAGCACCGCGTTGACGAGCCCGGCGAGCTTCGGACCGCGCTCGTCTCGCACGATGCTCACCGTGTCGCTCACGATGGCGTGCACCGGCGCCGACAGGTGCAGGAGCTGGTAGGCGCCGGTGCGAAACGCCGCCCTCACGTAACCGTCGAGGTTGGCGAAGGGCGACTTGAGGAACTTCGCGACCGCCGCATCGACCTCGGGCAGCGAACGCAAGGTTCCGTAGACCACCTCGGTGGCGAGGGCGCGATCGCGGGGATCGATCCCGCCGCGGCCGAGCGCCGCCGCGAGCGAGGGCGCCGCCCAGGCACCCGACTCCGCCACGCGGTGGAGCACCTCGGCCGCCGCGCGGCGGCCCGGATTCGCGTCGCTCATGAAAGACGTCTCCTCATGGAGAGCTGCTCACGGCCGTCTCGGACCAGTTGCGCTCGATGTCGTTCTTGAACGCGATCGCCATCAGCAGGATCAGGATGGTGAGACCCGCGAGGGAGGCGTACTGGCGCACCTTGGTGCTCACGCGGCGGCGGCTGACCGCTTCCATCAGGAAGAAGAGGAGGTGGCCTCCGTCGAGGAGCGGGATGGGCAACAGGTTGATCAGGCCGAGGTTGACGCTGATGAACGCCATCACCTCGAGGAAGTTGATCGTCCCCTCCCGGGCCGCGGTCCCCGCGACCTCGAAGACGGTGATCGGCCCACCCAGGGACTTGACGGTGAGCTGCCCCTGGAAGAGGCGCACCGCCGAGTACACGGTCAGCTCGATCATCTCCCAGGTGCTCTGCACCGCACGACTGAAGGCGTAGCGAACCGGATGAGGGTTTTCGGTGGGCTCTGCCACCGGCGTCGCGGGCACCCAGTTCAGGATGTTGTCGGCGTCGAAGCGATCGATCTGCTGCCCGTACTCGTCGACGCGCCGCTCGTGTCGAAGACGCCAGGAGAGCGTGCGCTCCTGATCGCCGGTGCGAAGCGTGAGCTGCCGCTCGCGCCCGCCGCCCGCTTTGAGGTCCTCGATGAAGGTCGCCCACATGCGGATCGGCTCTCCGTCGAGCGCCACCAGCCGATCGCCTGGGCGGATCCCGATGCGCTGCTCTTCGGATCCCACGACCACGTGGCTCACGTAGAGGTCCGCGCGTTCGAGCCCGGCGCGCTCGACCCCGGTGCCCGAGGGACCCGGCTCGGGTGTGAGCGTGGCGACGTGCGGCTCGTAGACGTCGATCTCCACCAGCCCGCCGAGCGCTTGCTCCACGCGCGCCGGGCGCAGGTAGGTGATGGGCACGAGCGTCCCCCGGTTGGGCCCGAGGATGCGTTCGAGATCGATCCACTTGTCGACCGGCTCTCCCCCCGCGGCCACCACCACGTCGAAGGGCCGCATGCGCGCGGCGCCGGCGGGGCTGTTGGGCGAGGTCACGCCGACCACCGCGGTCGGGTGGTAGGGGCTGATGCCGATACGTCCCACCACGTCCACGATGTCGAGCTCGCGGCTGACGCGCGTCACCACCGGCGTGATGGTGGTGGTCACCTCCTGGCCGTCCCTTTCGACGACGAACTCGAGGGGGATGCCGGGGCTGTCCTCCACCTTGCGCCGGAGCTCCCCGAAGGTGTCGATCTCCTCTCCGTCGATGGAGACGACCCGATCGCCGGCGATCAGCTTCCCGTCGGCGGGGCGGTCGGGGAAGACCGTGCCTATCACCGGTGGCGGAAGCTGTGCGTCGCCCAGGAAGACGAGGAAGTACAGAGCGATGGGGAAGAGCAGGTTCATCGCTGGACCCGCGAAGACGATGACCACCTTCTTGAGGAGCGGCTGGGTGCTGAAGGCGCGGTCCTCGTCCTCGGGCGCGATGACGTCGTTCGGGCTCTCCCCGAGCATCTTCACGTAGCCGCCGAGCGGCAACGCCGCGATGCGGTATTCGGTCTCCCCCGCACGGAACCCGATCAGCCGCGGCCCGAAGCCGAGGGAGAAGGTGAGGACCTTGACGTTGAAGAACTTCGCCCAGGCGAAGTGGCCGAGCTCGTGGACGAAGATCAGAACGCCGACGAGGATGATGAAGTAGACGAAGTCCATCTTCGGGGCGGCTGGAACGTAGCACGGAGACGCGCTAGCACTACTTGATCGGCCCAGGGAAGCATCTCGTGACGAAAGACCTCGACGAATATCGCGCGCTCCTCCAAAAGGTGGCCGCCGCCGGCTCGGCCATCGAGGCGCGCCGCCAGGCAGACCTGCGCTGCGGCCGGGGTTGCCACCAGTGCTGCCTCGTGCACCTCGAGCTCCTGCCGGTGGAAGCCGCGGCGGTGCGCGACCACCTCCGGTCGATGGACGCCGAAGGCCGCGCGCAGATCGCGGAGCGCGCGCGCGCGCCGGGCGAGGCCTGCGTCATGCTCGCCTCCGACGGGTCGTGTGACATCTACGAAGCGCGACCCCTGGTCTGCCGCACACAGGGCCACGCCCTCGCCTACCCCCCGGACGTCATCCCGGTGGACGCCGTTCGCGCCCGCGCCGGCGGTGACGTCACCTGGTGCCCGCTCAATTATCCGGACGCGCCTCCCGACGGCGCGGACGTCCTGAACGTGGAGGTCCTGGACAGGCTCCTCTTCATCGTGAACCAACGCTTCGCCGAGCCCCGGGGCCTTTCTTCCGAGAACCGCGAGTCTCTCACGGCGATCGCCGCGGAGGGCTGACGGCAGCGCTTCCACCGGGCAAACCAGCGTGGTAGCTTGCGATTCGCATGGCGAGTGAGACGACCTCCGAAGCGCAGAACGGGGGGCCGAGCGCGCGAGCCGAAGTGAGCCCCACCGAGGGTGTCACGGTCGCTTGCGAGGTGCGCGGTACCGATGACGACGCAGGCGCGGCGCGGGCCGGTGTGGACGCCGCGGGGCTGGCGGTGGCGAAGTTCCTCGACGCCTTGCCGCGCCGGGCCGGCGAGGAAGGCTCGTACATGGGCATCGTCGGCAAGAGCCCGCTGATGCTCGACCTCTTCCGCATGCTCGACCGCATCAAGGGGTCGAACGCCACGGTGCTCATCACCGGTGAGAACGGGACCGGCAAGGAGCTGGTCGCCAAGGCGATTCACGAGAACTCCAATCGCGCCAAGAAGCGCTTCGTCGCCACCAACTGCAGCGCCTTCAACGACAACCTCCTCGAGTCGGAGCTCTTCGGTCACAGGCGCGGCTCCTTCACAGGCGCCGTGGCGGACAAGCCCGGGCTCTTCGAGGTGGCGGACGGCGGCACCTTCTTCCTCGACGAGGTGGGCGACATGTCGCCGGCCTTGCAGGTCAAGCTCCTCCGAGTGCTGCAGGAGGGCGTGTTCATGCCGGTCGGCGCGACCGAGCAGAAGAAGGTGGACGTGCGGATCATCGCCGCCACCAACCGCGACCTCGCCACCATGGTGAAGAACGGCTCGTTCCGCGAGGACCTCTACTATCGGCTGCACGTGGTGGCGTTGAAGGTTCCGCCGCTCCGGGAGCGCAAGGACGACATTCCGGCGCTGGTCTCCCACTTCATGGCGCGGCTGGGTGAGCGCGACGGGCGGGAGAAGGTGTTGAGCCAGCGCGCCCTCGGACGCCTCATGGCGCACAGCTGGCCCGGCAACGTGCGCGAGTGCGAGAACGAGATCGAGCGGCTCTGGGTCCTGTCGGGGGACGAGGGCGTCATCGACGAAGAGCATCTGACCCCGTCGATTCGAAACGGGGCGCGGACGGTTCAGCAGAACAAGGACGCGGGCGAAGGCTCGGGCTCCGGGTTGCGGATCGACGCCAGCACGCTCCCCGAAGCGGTGGAGTCACTCGAGCGCGCGATGATCCTCGACGGGCTCAAGAAGGCGAAAGGCAACAAGACCCGCGCGGCCGAGGCCCTCGGCATCAGCCGCCGCAACTTGATCCGCAAGGTGCAGGCGTACGGCCTCGAGGGCTCCTGGAACGACAAGTGATGGCTGAAGGGACGAGATGAGCGTCATCCTCGTCGCCGACGACGACCCCTTCAATCTGCGGCTCCTGACGGAGCTCTGCGAGGCGGCGGGATACGACGTGGTGGCCTGCGCCAACGGCAAGGAAGTCCTCGATGCCGTGGCTCGAGAGCGGCCGGACCTCGTCCTGCTCGACATCGAGATGCCCGAGCTGGACGGCTTCGAGGTCATGAAGGCGCTCAAGTCCGACGACGGCCTCGCCGGCATCCCGGTGATCCTGGTGACGGGCGCCGAGGAGCTCGAAGCGCGCGAGAAAGGCCTCGAGCTCGGCGCCGACGACTACGTGACCAAGCCCTATCGTGTGTTCGAGCTCCAGCAGCGCATCCGCAACGCGCTCCGCGTGAGCTTCGCCGAATCTCAGGCCGCGGCCCAATCGGACACGATCGATCCCCTGACGCGCGCCGGCGCCTCGCAGCAGATGCGGATCACCCTCGACTACGAGTACACGCGCGCGGCGCGCTACGGAAACCCTCTCACCTGCGTCGTCGCGCGTATCGGCAACTACCGAAAGATCGTCGCTGCGAGCGGGCGCGAGGCCGGCGAAGGGGCCCTGGTTCAGCTCGCCGGCGGCCTGCGCCAGGCCATCCGCGGCATCGACCATCTCTTTCGATCCGACCTGGACGAGTTCACGATCCTGCTGCCCGAGACCCCGGGTGAAGGCGCCGAGGTCGTCCTCGGACGGATCCGCGAACAAGCCGCCGACCGCACCCTGTTCGGCGCCGCCCTCGACCCCGAGCCCGCCCTCGAGCTCGGCTACGCCACCCGCCCCGCCGACGAAGTCGAAACCGGCGGCGAGCTGCTCACCCTCGCGCTCGACAGAAGCCGCTCCTGATCAGCTCAGTCGCGATCAGCTAGCGGCATTCGTGTTCAATTTGAGTCGCAGCTGCCGCCCATACCCTCGACGATCGAGCGGACCTCGTCGGCGGCGGGGTGACCGCTGGCGCTTCGACAGAAGCGCTCGTAGGCGGCGAGGGCGCCGCTGCGATCACCGAGGCCCAGGAGGCAGTCGCCACGAAGGCGCGCTGCGCTGGGGCCGGCCCCGGCCTCGAGCGCTCGGCCCGTGAGCTCGACGCAACGCCTCGGGTCGCCGTCGCGCAAGGCCGATCGCGCCTGGGCGGTGAGCTCCGCGGCGCTCGGGCCCGGCGCGCCTCCGCCCGTCATCTCGGAGCCCATCGTCCCCTCGCCGCCGCGACGCTGCATCCCTCCATGTCGCCGCCGCATGGTCGTCTCGGCGACCTCGGCGGGCTCTTCGGGCGCGCCCGCGGGAAGCTCGAGCCCGGGCGGGACCTCCTCCTCCCCATCGCCGGCCGCCGCGCCGTCCTCCGAAGCGCCTACGTCCGAAGGCGGCGGAGTCGCGGCGATGCTGTCGGGCGCAGACGCCGTCTCCGGTTCGGATCCCTCCGCTCCGCTCGGCGGCCCGAGGAAGCTCAGCGCCGCGATCGCGAGGCCTGCCGAGAGCGCCCCTGCGAAGAGCCCGACCACCACCAGCTTCGTTCCGCCACCGCTCGTGGGCAGCCGATACTCCACAGGCGCGGGCGTCGCACCACCGTGCGGAGGCGGCGTCCCTTCGTCGGCGAGCACCGGCGTCGGGTCATGGAGCCCCGGTGCCCCGATCGCCGACGGATGGCTGGGCCGCGTCGCATACTCCGCCGCCTCGCGTGGCGTGCCCATGCTCCCGCGCGCGGGCGACGACACGCCTCCCGCCGGGTCGGTCTTCGCCATCTCCACGTCACGCCGGCGCGCGTCGTCGCGCGAGACCTGCTCGAGCTCGCTGAAGGTGCCTGGCTTCAGCTCGGGCGTCGCCGTCGCGACGTTCGAGCTCGACGATGGGGACGGCTCCGGCTCATCCCCGAAGCTCCCCACGAACGCCGTCGCCATGCCCTCGCGCTGAGCTTCCGGCGTACGCGCGCCGCCGCTGGCCGCTTCGACGTAGGCCTTGGCCAGATCGGTCGCCGTGCCGAAGCGCGCCTCTCTCGCACGCGCCATCGCACGCGCGATGATCCCCTCGATGGTCGACGACACGTCGGGACGGTGCGCGGTCAGCGGAGCATGCTTGCCGTGTAGAATGGCGACGATTAGATCGGTGGCCGTCGCGGCGAGGAAGGGAGGCTTGCCCGCGAGCGCCTCGTAGAGGATCACCCCGAGCGCATAGATGTCCGTGCGTCCGTCGAGGTCCCGCTCGGCCGAGAGCTGCTCGGGCGCCATGTAGCGCGGCGTGCCCAGGACCTCGCCGGTCTGCGTCAGCTTGTTGGCGTCGGTGACCTTGGCGATGCCGAAGTCCAGCAGCTTCACCTGCATCCCGTCGGCGGCCTTGGTCAAGAAGATGTTGTCCGGCTTGAGATCGCGATGAACGATCCCCTTTTCGTGCGCTGCCGCCAGGCCGGCGCAGGTGCCCGCGACGATCGGCGCGAGCTCCGACAGCGAGAGACGCCCGCGCCGCATCACGTCCCCGAGGGTTTCGCCCTCGAGCAGCTCCATGGCGATGAAGATCCGCCCATCGTCGGTCTGGCCGAAGGTCTCGATGCGGACGATGGCAGGGTGCGCGAGGCTCACCAGCACCTGTCCCTCGCGTCGCACGCGCTCGACCGCCTCCTGCATCCGCCCCGCCTCTTCGCGCATGAGCTTGAGCGCGATGGGCGCGCCGGTGGCGGCGTCGATGGCCCGATACACATCGGCCATGCCGCCCGAACCCAGGAGCGACTCCACCCGAAAGCGCCCAGCGATCATCGTGCCGGGCGCGAGATCCGCGGAGTCTCTGCTCACAGCCCCAAGAGGAGGGTGAGAACCCGAATCCCCCAGACGGTCAGCGAAGAGACCGAAAGGAGGATCGCCCACTTGTCGGCATGAAGACGGTCGAGGGTGTCGATCACCGGAAGGCCGCGCAGCAGGCCCACCGCGCCGAGCACCATGGTCGCCGCGCTGACCAGCCAGAGCATCACGCCGAAGGGGTTGGCCCGCGCCGCGCCCACCACGTCTCCGTGGATCATGTGGGTGAAGCAGGTCGTGAGCCCGCAACCCGGACAGGGCAGACCGGTGACGACGAGGAAGCCGCAGGGCGGCAGCCCGAGCTGCGTGTGGGTGCCGTGACCGGCGGGATCCGCCGTCAGCGTCAGCGAGATGAGGAAGACCGTCGCGGGTGCGGCGAAGAAGAAGAGCCACACCAGGCGGCCGAGGAGCTGAGCGCCCACGCTCTCGCCCACCGGCTGCGCGGGGAGCGCGGCGGCGACAGCCCGCTCGGAGGCGGGAGAAGGGTCGGGGGCGGCGTCGGACAAGGGCTTCAAAAATGGCCATGCGGAGCAGGGCCAGTCAAGGAGCGCGACGTTTCGGTGGCAATCGACACGAAAAAGAGCACAGGGAACGCGCCAGGCTCCGAAACCCTCTCCGGCCGAGGGCGATTTCCGCCGTGATCTCGTCCTTTGGCCCATGGCACGTGGATTGAACATCCCAGCGGCATGGCTCGTCTCGCGCTCCCCCTGGCCGTCGTCCTCTCGACGTGGCTGATCCCCCACTTCGCCGAGGCCCAGAATCGGGTCGTCGTGCAGAACTTCCGCGGCCCCCGCTCGGCCGCCATTCGCGCCGGCGCCGTTCGAGGCCTCTTGGGGCAGGACGTCGCCGTGGTGCCGCGCAGCGATCTCGCACGCACCGCGCGGCGCATGCGGCTGCGCATGCGGGGTGATCGCGACTTCGCGCGCGCCGGACGCGCGATGCACGCCGACCTCTTCGTGACCGGCCGCGTCCAGCGCCGCGGGGGCTGGCACGTGAGCCTCGACATCCGCGACGGACAGACCGGACAGATCATCGCCCAGCCGCGCATCAGCGCGCGCAATCCGCGCGCCCTCAGAAGCCGCGTGCGACAGACCGTGTGGACGGAGATCTCCGACCAGCTCGGTGGCCCGAGCGCCGGACCCGCCACCGCCAGCGGCGCCGACATGGTCTTCGATCTCCAGGAGGCCGACGTGGCCGCGATGGACGATGAAGCCCCGCCGCCCGCCGACGGCCCCAGCGATCCGGAAGCGCGGATCCAGTCGGTGAACGACGAGCTGGAGGACATCCGCCGCCGCAACCTCGACGGCGAGCTCTACCCGACGGGCGGCGCGGCGGTCGACGACGAGGTCATCCCCGCGATGCAAGAGGACTCCTTCGAGCCCCGATATTCGCCGGTGGAGGCCCAGGTCGGGCTGCTCCTGCTCAACCGCAACTTCTCCTATCAGAACGATTCCTCGGCGGAACCACGCGGCCCTACACCCTGCCGCTCGGCGCAGCCATCGGCCTGGGGGCGACCTATTACCCCGGGGCACACTTCACGAACGGCGTCCTGGCGCACATCGGTCTGACCTTCCAAGGGAGCCAATCGTTGGGCATGAGCACCCAGGGTCCGAACGGAGTGGCCTACCCCACGAAGGACAGTCGCTGGGGCATCGGCGCGCGGGGACGCGTGCCGGTGGGCAACTCCGAGATCGGTGTCTCGGTGGGATGGGCGCGTCACGGATTCTCGGTCCAGGCCGAACACGCTTCGGACGGTACGCCGGACATCGCCAGCGTCAGCTACGGTCAGGTGCGCCTCGGCGCCGACACCCGCATCGCCGTCGGCAACTTGAACATCTACGCGGGCGCGGCCTATCGCGCAGTGGTGGACACCGGCGCCATCAGCGGAGCCGCCTGGTATCCCGGCACCACCGCCCAGGGCTTTTCGGCGAACCTCGGCCTCGGCTACCGCCTGCCCCTCGGCTTCGAGGTTCGAGCCGACGTGGGCACCGAGATGTACTTCCTCGATTTCCACGCCTCACCGGACGATCCCATGGCGGTCGGGGGCGCCGTCGATCAGTACCTCGGCGGCAGCCTGAACGTGCTCTGGCGCATGGGACCCACGGGCTTCTGAGGGCCGACGCCGCCCCACGGTGGCGCCTCGCCGAATTGGGACTCAGATCGAGGGGGTGCACTTCGGGTGCAGGCACTTTTGCGTCCCATTGCTGCTCGCCGTCTCCCTCGCGGCCTGCGACCCCGAGCCCGTGGATCACGGGCCCATCGCGCCCGACATCAGCGGCCCTCTGGGCAGCGTCGTTCCCTACGCCACGACCGAGCAGCGAGCGACCTTCGAACGCGGGCAGAAGGTGGCCGGGCGGCAGTTCTCCCTCGCCGAAGGCCTGGGCCCCGCCTTCAACGTGACCTTCTGTACCGCCTGCCACGAGCGGCCGGTGATGGGCGGAGGCGCGGGCCTGTACCGCAACTTCTTCCTCGCGGGTGAGGTCCTCTCCGACGGCACCTTCTCGCCCACCGTCTCCGCCGACAACCCCAGCGGGGTCCTTCGCATCTACTACTACGGCGACGCCCACTATGCGCGCCCCGAAGTCCCCCCCGAGACCAACACCCAGGCGCAGCGCAACCCGATCCCCTTCTTCGGCGTGGGCCTCATCGCCGAGCTCGACGAGGAGGAGATCCTGAGCCGCGCCGATCCCGACGATCTGGACGGTGATGGGATCAGCGGACGACCCAATTACGATCAGGGCTTCGTCGGCCGCTTCGGCATGAAGGCGCAGACGGTCTCGATCGAAGGCTTCATTCGGGGCCCGCTCTTCAACCACGTGGGCATCACCACCGACCCGCTCACCGAAGAGCAGAAGGCCGCGCTGCCCGTGGACAGCTCGAGCGGCGGCACCGGTACGCGCGCCTATCTCTTCGTCGCCGACGCGCTCTCGCGCCGCGCACAGGCCTCGGCGCCCACGATGCCCCTCGTCGATGACGACGCCGCGCCCGACCCCGAGATGTCGGGCGACGACCTCTTCGATCTGGTGAGCTTCGCGATGCTCGTCGCCGTGCCCGAGATGGAGATCACGCCGCGCGGGCGTCGCGGGATGGCGGTCTTCGATCGCGTGGGCTGCGCCGACTGTCACGCGCCGCGCCTGAACGGCCCACGCGGTCCGATCCCAGCGTATTCGGACCTGCTCCTGCACGACATGGGGCCGGAGCTCGCGGACGGGATCCGGATGAAGGAAGCCACCGGCTCCGAGTTTCGAACCCAACCCCTGTGGGGCCTCTCCGCCGTCGGGCCCTACCTCCACGATGGACGGGCGGCCACCTTCGAGGAGGCCATCCTCGATCACGGCGGGGAAGCGACCGGCGCCCGGGACGCGTACCGAAGGCTCCCGCTCATCGAGAAGAACGACCTCCTCGAGTTCCTCCACTGCCTCGGCGGGCGCGATCAGGCGACCCACGGCCTGCTGCGCCCGGGTGAGCCCATCCCCGAGGTCGGCGGATACGGCGGGCCGGTGCACGCGCTCGGCGGCGACGAGCAGGCGATCTTCGAAGCGGGGAGGACGCTCTTCGATCGCGAGTTCGGCTTCGCCGAGGGTGTGGGACAGCCGCGCTTCAACGGCGACTCTTGTCGCGCGTGCCATTTCGAGCCGGCGCTCGGTGGGTCGGGGCCGCGCGGCGTCAACGTGATGCGGCACGGCATCCTGAACGAGGCGGGCGAGTTCACGGTGCCCGCGGTAGGCACGATCATCCACCGACAGACGACGGCGATCGATCACACGAACCTGCCCCAGGCGTCGGTGAACGTCTACGAGCACCGGCAGACGCCGCACCTCTTCGGGCTCGGGCTCATCGAGAGCATCCCCGACGAAGCGATCCTGGCGAACGCCGACCCCGACGACCTGATCACCCCCGACGGCATCACGGGCAAGGCCTCCTATAGCGACGGCGGTCGGCTCGGGCGCCTGGGCTGGAAGGCGCAGATCCCCTCCATCGCCGAGTTCGTGCGCGACGCCGTCTTCTCCGAGATGGGCATGACCCTCGAATACCGCGAGGGCTACACCTTCGGGCGCATCCACGACACGGACGACGTGCTGGACCCGGAGTTCTCTGCCGACGACGAGATCCTGCTCACCCGATTCCTCGAGCTCTTGGGCCCGCCTCCACGACAGGACGCCGAGGATCCGGCCGCCGTCGCCGCGGGCGAGGAGCTCTTCCAGACGGTGGGCTGCGCTTCCTGTCACATCCCCACCCTGCCGGGACGCGACGGGCCGGTGCCGCTCTACTCCGACCTGCTCCTGCACGAGGTCCTGCCGCCCGACGCCACCGGCGTGGAGGACGCCTCGGCCAACGTGCGCGAATTCCGAACCGCGCCGCTCTGGGGCATCTCCCAGACGGCGCCCTATCTGCATTCCGGACACGCGGACACCCTCGAGGAAGCGATTGAAGCTCACGCCGGGGAGGCGAGCTCGATCCGCGACGCTTTCATGGCAATGAGCGCCGAAGACCGCGCGCGCCTCCTCGCCTTCTTGGAAACGCTCTGATGCGACTCGGCCGAGCGTTCGCGTTCACGCTCCTGTTCACCCTGAGCGCCTGCAAGAGGGACCCGATCCCCCCGGCCGGTCCAGTCACGCCCGATCCCATCGACCAGCCCCCGGGGTTTCACGATCCGCTCTCGATGCCCGCAGCCCCCACGCTCTCGGTGGACGACTTCGAGAGCGCCATCGCCTGCGCCGACTGCCACGCGCGCTACTACGACGGCTGGAAGTCCTCGATGCACGCCTACGCGATGATCGACCCCGTCTATCGCGAGCTCGTCGCCCTGAGGCAGGCGGACTTCGACGGCGCTCAGGACGAGTTCTGCACTCAGTGCCACACCGCCATCGGCACCCGCGGCGGCGAGATCGTGGACGGCTTCTCCTTCTCGGATCTGTCCCCCATCACGCTCGAGGGTGTGACCTGCGAGTCCTGTCACAAGGTCTCGGGCCTCAGGCGCGCGGACAACAGCGGGCACATCCTCGACCCCACCGGCCCCGTGCGCGCCACCATCGGCTCGCCGATTGACTCCGCCGCACACGAGGCTGCCTTCTCCGAGCTCCACGGCAGCCCGGAGTTCTGCGCTGGCTGCCACGACGTGATCGAGGTGAACGGCGTCGAGCTCGAGCGCCCCTACGACGAGTGGCTCGAGTCGCCAGCGCCCGCCGAAGGCACCACCTGCCAGGACTGCCACATGAAGAGCTACCGGGGGCGGGCCGCGCCGGGGGCGCCGACGCGCACCCTGCACGAGCACACCTTCGTCGGCGTCGACATCCCCCTCACCGAGGGGTTCGCCACCGATGAGGAGATGACGCGCATCGCCGCCGACGTCGAAGAGCTCCTCGGCACCGCAGCCCGCCTCGAGGTCGCCCCGGCGAATCCTCTGGTCCTCGGCGACGATCTCGACGTCCTGGTCACCGTGACCAACCTGATCGACGGTCACAACCTGCCCACGGGCTCGACCTTCATCCGCCAGCTCTGGGTCGAGCTCCGCGCCACCGACGCGACCGGTCGCGTGCTCTACGAGACGGGCACCCTGGATGACAACGGCGACCTTCGCGATCAGTTCAGCGAGCTCGACCCCTACGGCGACGAAGACCTGATCGCGTTCCACTCGACGCTCCTCGACGGCGACGGTCAGCCGGTGGTCCTCTCGTGGCGAGCGGAGGAGCACGTGCTGCGCTCGATCCCCGCGCGCCTCGCGCGGACCTTCACCCTCTTCGTGCCCACCGACGAGACAGTCGTCGGCCCGATCGAGGTCGAGGCGCGCCTTCGATTCCGAACGCACCCGCCTTATCTCTTGCGTCTGCTCGGTCTCGAGGAGCACCTGGATGACGTCGTCATCCACGACATCGCGACGGCGAGCACCTCGGTCCCAGTCGACGGTGAGTAGCCCGCGACAGCGCGCGCGCGCCGGCGTCGTGATCGGGGCGGTGGCGCTCACGGTCGCGGTGGTGGGCTTCGTGGCGCTGAGCGCCGAGCCGCGGATCGGGCCCTACCACGCCGACGCCGAAGCGACGCGGGCGTGGCTCACGGCGAGCCCTGCCCCCGAGGCGGGGCCGTGCGACGAGGTCGGGCAGGCGGCCCACGCGACGCCGCACGAGATCGGTGTCTCGGCCTTCGTCGGCCCGGACGTGAACGACACCCTCGTCCGCCGCCAGCTCGGCGGGCTCCGCGACACCTACGCCCCCTACGGCATCACCTTCACCTTGGACGCCGAGCCTCGCGCCATCCCCACCCGCGAAGCCACGACCGCGCTCCTTCCGGAGCAGGAGACGGAAGAGCCCGCGGAGGGCAGCGAGGGGCGTCGCGCGCTGTGGCGCGCGCTCTTCGCCCCTGCGCTCGCCTTGTGCCAGAAGTGGAGCGTACCCCGCCGCCACGCGGTGCACGTCGTCTTCGTCTCCCGCATCGCGCCGCTGCGGTCCCTCGTGCGGCGCATGAATCGCGACGTCGCCGGGCTCACCTTCACGGCACAGGACGAAGACGAGCCCCGCTTCCGCGAGCTCCTCGGCGTCTCGGACTTCACGCCCACCATCTTCCTGTCCGCCGAGGACCTGGTCAGCGACTTCACCCTCGCCCACGAGATGGGCCACGCGCTCGGGCTTTCGCACACCGATGAGCCGAACAACCTCATGGCGGCCTACCCTCACGAATGCCGTCCCGCCCTGGACGAAGGCCAGCTTCGCGCGATCAGGACGCCGTGATCACGGCTGCGCGCCGTCTTCGATCCACGCGCGGATCACGTCGCGCATCTCCGCCGGCAGCAGATCCGTTCGGCTGGGCATGGGATCGCCGCAGGGGCTCGGGCTCTCGAGCTTCTGCATGAGGAGCGAATGATCCGGATCGCCGGGCGCGACGCGGACGCGCGCCGCGGAGGTCGTGGCACAGGCGAGCCCCGCCACGGGCGCGTTCACCAGTGCGTCGTAGGCCACGTCCATGGCGGAAAGGTCGAGGGCGCTCTCCTCGCGCTGGTCGACGCCGCTCGGACCGTGACAGCTTCGGCCGCAGGCCGGCTCGATGACGTCTTCGAAGATCGACGCCCAGGTCGGATCGGGCAGCGTGAGGTCGGTGCGCACGATGCACTCGCCCACGGCGCCGGGCCCGCGCCCACAGGAGACGCCAGGCGGGTTGTCGACGGTGGGCGCCGTGGTCGCCTCGACGACCGGCGCACCGCAGGCGAGCCAGTTCTCGAGGATGGCGACACCCTCGGGGCTCCCAATCACCGGCAGCGCGGGCGACCCGGCCTCCGGCCCCAGTCGGTAGCCGCCGAGATCGACCACCTCGCCGCCCCGCTGCCCCGGCGGCATCCTTCCGTCGCGCACGTCCGACGCGATCGAGCCCGCGTGATCGAGGATCCGCAGCTGGTTTTCGCGGAGGCGCTCGATCGCGCGCTCGTCGCACCCGACCAGATCCGCGCAGGGGATGCTCACGTCGAAGTCCAGGCTCGCCGGCGTGCCGAAGCGCTGCACGCCCTCGGCGCTCGCCGCATGACAGAAGCGCCCGTTGCCGCAGGAGGCGGTGACCAGCGCCTGCCCGGCGAAAGCGGGGCGCCCCGCGAAGGGCCCCGCGTTGGCGAAGGCCACCTGGATCGCCGCGTCCTGATCGCAGGGCCCGAGATCGGGCTGACAGGCCGCGAGGGACGCGACAACGGAGAAGAAGGACGCTGCGACACGCGCGCGCACGAGGGTTCAGGTATACACCAGACGCTGGAGCGCATCCTTTGCGCTTTGATCTCGGTCACGCGACCCGCAGCGAAAATCGATTACGATCCACCCACATGGCCTCGCTTCCTCTCCGGGCTGCCGCCGCCGTCGCCACGCTCCTCTGCCTCACCGGGTGTCCATCGGATCCGGATCCACCGACGTGGACCCCCGCCTTCGACGCCGAGAGCGTCGGCTGGCTCCTCAACGTGGGCGGCCCCGCACCCGACGATCTCTACGCCGTCGGTGGCGCTCTCGACGGCGACGGCGCGATGATGCACTTCGACGGCACCAATTGGTCGCCGGTCACCCTCCCCGCGGGCACACCGCTCCTCAACTGGGTCCACGCCTTCGGGCCGGATGACATCTTCACCGTCGGCAACGCGGGCACGGTGCTGCACTTCGACGGGAGCCGTTGGAGCGCGATCGACAGCGGCGTCGACAAGAACCTCTGGGGCATCTGGGGCGCCAGCCCGGACGACATCTGGTCCGTCGGCGGCAACGGCATGGAGGACGGGCAGGCCACCATCATCCACTACGATGGAAGCGCCTGGACCCAGATGGAGATGCCCACCCTCGAGCGGCCGCGGGTCTGGGCCTGGTTCAAGGTGTGGGGGACCTCGTCGAGCGACGTGTGGATGGTCGGCCAGCGAGGTGCGGTGCTGCACTGGGACGGCAGCGCCCTGGTCGAGCATCTCGTCGGTGTCGATCAGGATTCTGATCTCGCTCTGGGGCACGGGTCCGAACGACATCGTCGCGGTCGGCGGCCGGGGCAACGGCGTCGTCGCAGCCTGGGACGGTTCCTCCTGGCGCTCGCAGTCACTCGCGCCCCTCCTCGGACTCAACGGGATCTGGATGCGCAACGACGGCAAGGCTCACGTCGTGGGCCTCCGCGGCACCACCGCCGTGCTCGACGTCGCGACCTTCGAGTACGAGGAGATCTACACCGACACGTCGCTGGACCTTCACGCGATCTACTCGGTCGGTGGCGGGCCGCTGATCACCGTGGGCGGCAGCCTCGCCTCCCCCGCGCCTCCCTATCGGGGCGTCGCCCTCACCCGTCCGCTCCGCGACGGCGAGTGAGGGTCACTCGGGGACCGGCTCACCGATGAGAATGCCGCGAAGGATCTGAGAGGCGTCGAGGAGCTCGGTGCCCTGGTGCATCTCGAGGTGCAGGTGCGCGGCCGAGCGCTGCATGCCAGTGCGCCCGACGGTGCCGATCTGCTCGCCGCGGGTGATCTGTTGCCCGTACTCCACGAGCACCTCTTCCATGTGCATGTAACAGGTGCGGAGGTCGTCGCCCTCGAGGGAGTGGCGGATGCAGACGTAACGGCCCCCCGCGCCCAGGCTGTCGCGCGGATAGGCGTCGTACCCATCCTTCGCCACGTTCTGATGCGCCTGGTGGCCGGGGAGATCGACACCGGCGAAGCTCACCCGACCGTCCGCGACGGCCCGCACCGGCTCCCCCGGCAGCGATTCCACGTCCACCCCGCGATGGGCCCGGCTGCCGTCGTCGCGATCGGCGCCGATGAAGCTCGAGACGACACGCGGCGCGCCGTCGAGGGGCGCCCCCAGCGCGAGCCCGAAGCGCCGGATCGGCGCCGGCGCCGCGATCGCACCGTAGTAATAGAGGAGGCGGCGCCGGTCGGTCAGGATCTCGTCCTCCTGCCGGTCGCTCTGGACGCGATCGCCCCACACGAAGTGTGAGACGAAGTGACGATGCGGGACCTGGTCGAAGCCGCTGTCCACCGAGTCGTGCTGATCGCGCCAGGCCGCGAGGAGCGCCGCCGCGAAGTAGATGTTCTCCTCGGCCCGCGCCAGGCGCGGTCCGGCGAAGGGGAAGCGATCGAGGCGCTTTTCGCGGGTGACCCAGCGCCCGCTCTCACGGATCTGGTAGCTGTAGACGCCGCGACGAAAGGTGTCGGCGTAGAGCTCGCGGCGGATCTGCGTGAGCCCCAACTCACCGTGCTCGCCCTCGCTATCGGGCCGGCAGCTCCCTTCGGTCCGCCGGTAGATGAGCGCGCCGAGGAGGAAGGGATCGACGTCGTGCTCTGCGCCGTAGCGCAGCATCCAGTCCGCGTAGCGGAGCGGTCGACCCGGCGGCATCCATCCGCAGATCTCGTGGAGCGCGCGCGCGAGACGGTTGGGATCCACCTCGGCGGGGCTCTCGGGCTCGGTCGGCCAGTCGCTCGGCGTGACGCGCGCGGCCGCCATGCGATTGGCTCGGACGCCGCGGATGCGGCGGGCGCGCCAGGGCGCGTCCTCGGCGTTCGCGGCGGAGCAGAGCATCACCGCCGCGAGGCCGACGAGCGTCACCACCCATCGCCGTCGTCTCGCCCTCACCTCTCCCTGGTGCCATGCGGCCCCGGGACCCGTCAATTTCCCGCAGCCACGCTTTCATTGGTGGCTCTTGTCCCCAGCTCTGGAAACTCGAGAAGCCGATCTGAGCGATTTCTCACGCCCCAGACATCTCCATGATCTCGGGAGGTTGCGAGCCTGCCCGGTGGCGTGATGGCTGGTACGGCCAGTGCAGAAGGTCCCGGCATGCGTTCCCCCCTGAACCTCATCACACTCTTCGCCGTCGCCCTCGCGGCCACGTCGAGCGCGTCTTCAGCGCTGGCCCAGCCGCGCTGCGAAGCCCCGCAGGTGCTCCTGACCGTCGACAAGTCCTCTTCGATGCTGGGCGCGTTGCCCGGCGGCACCAACAAGTGGGAAGCCGCGCGCATGGCGATCGGCGAGATGACCTCCGCCTACGACTCGGTCATCGACTTCGGGCTTCAGCCCTTCCCCTTCCCGGATCGCTGCGAGCCCGGACGCATCTCGCTCGACGTGGGCTCGAACTCCTCGTCGACCATCCTGGCGGCCCTCGGAAATCCGCCCCCCGACGCGGGCAACTTCACGCCCATGGCCCAGACCCTCGACGAGATCCTCGGCTACGCCCCGATGCTCGACACGCGCCGCGACAACCACGTGGTGGTCATCACGGACGGCTGGCAGTGGTGCAGCCCCTACGATCCGGCAACCCGCTTCACGCCCGTCAACGCCGTCGAGGACCTGCGCTCGGCAGGCGTGACGGTGCACGTCGTCGGCTTCGGCGCCGCGGTCGACTCGCTGACCCTCAACCGCGCCGCGGTCGCCGCTGGCACGGCGCTTCCGGGTTGCGATCCCACGCTCGAGGATCCGATGGCCCTCAACCACTGCTACATGCAGGCGAACGATCTCGGCGCGCTGCGCGACATCCTGAACACCATCGCCCGCGACATCACGGACGAGGTCTGCGACGAACTCGACAACGACTGCGACGGGTTGATCGACGAGGGCTACGACGTCGACGGCGACGGCGTGCGCACCTGTGACGGTGACTGCGACGACTCCGACGCCTCGACCCACCCGGGCGCCACCGACGTCTGCGACGGCCTGGACAACGACTGCGACGGCATCGTCGACGCCGAGTGCGACTGCCGCGAGGGCGAGACCCGCGCCTGCGGTTGGGACGTCGGGGCGTGCGCGCCCGGCGTCCAGACCTGTGTGGACGGCCGCTTCGGCGCCTGCGAAGGCGAAGTCCTCCCCGCCGATGCCGAGACCTGCGACGGCCGGGACGAAGACTGCGACGGCGCGGTCGACGAGAACGTCGACTGTGGCGAGTTCATGGGTTGCCACCTCGGCACCTGCGTCGACCTGGGCATGCCCCCCACCGATCCGCCACCGCAGCCGGAGCCGGAGGACGTCCCCGGCCCCGCCGCGACGGATGTCCAGGGTGGCTGCGGCTGCCGCACCATCCCCGACGGCCAGAGCCATCCCCTCACGGGCTTGATGCTCGGACTCTTCGGAGTCGCGCTCCTCCGGAGGCGACGGAAGCGCTGAGGCGCTCGCGCCGTAGACGATTTTGGCGACGCAGCCGGGGGTGCTTCGAGGAGGCACCCACCGGCGGTCCCCTTTAAAGGGCCGGGATCACTGCACCGTGCAGGTGGTGCCGATGCCCAACCGGGTGTGGAGCGTTCGGCAATCGTTCGGTCCGTCGTTGATGCCGGGGACGATGGTACGACACGGAAAGGACCCGTCGGCCTGCCAGAGGCTGTCGACCGTCTGAACACCATCGACGTAACGGAACACCAGGCGCGCGCCGATGTCGTTGCCGCAAACGCCCGCACCGGACATGGGAGAGGTCCGAGGGATGCGATGCACACATCCACCGAGCATCGGGTCGATCTCGGTGTTGAACATCCCGAAGCCCGACAGATCGGCGCCGGTGTCGAATCCCGTCCCGGTCCCGAAGCTGTTGCTGAAGTCGAGGGTGTATGACGCTTGATCGAGGATGGTCACGCCAGTGGTGTCCGAGCCCGTCGAGACCAGGAGCCCGAAGACGCTGAGGGTGCAAGGCAGGCTGACGTTCTCGGCAACTACGTCGACCCGGAAGCTCGAGCGCAGCAACGTCACGCTGTCGACGCTCACCCCGCGCGCACCGCGCACGAAGATCCCGTGAGAGGTGGTGTCGATCGCCACGAAGTCGGCGATCGTGAGGCCATCGATCACCCGCTCGTCCATCGTCGCGCACGCGGCCATCCCCGCACAGCTGCTCCCGCCGATCAGGCCGTAGTTCGCGCCGACCACGAGATCGCCGAGGAAGCGCGCGTCATCTCCAGCGCCCCCCAGGCCGTCGAGGACGGGAAGGCCCGTCGTCATCCCGAAGCCCTTGTTCTGGTCGCCGTCAGAGACGTCGTTCTCGAAGAGACACTCACTGCTGTGGGCACAGGAGAAGGCCTCGTCGCCGCTTTCGGGGTAGGTGCTCACGAAGCCTCCGCCGAGATCGGCGTAGCTGCGCGCGTTGGCGTAGTTCCGCCGAACGGTCACGCGCCTCGCCTGGTAGGCCAGCACGGCGGTGCGATGGAAGTCGTAGAGCTCGTTGTCTTCGACGAGGATATCGCTGCCACCGAAGATCTCGACGAGGTGACTGTTGTTGAAGCGGTTCGAGCGCGCCACGAGGGAGCGGCGGAGCACGAACCCTTCGACGTTGCCGGCCTGCACGTTGGCCCAGGGGTTTTCGGCATCGTCCAGCCCGAGGATGGTGAACCCCTCGACGTGGTAGTAGTCGCACTCCGCGAGCCGCACGGGGTTCGAGGTGTCCCCCGCTTCCGCCCGAAGTGTCGCGCCCTGATCGACCAGTGCTCGGACGACGATGGGCGCCGACGGCGTTCCATCCACGCACGGCGCTCCCTCGCAGGCCACGCTCGCCGCTGTGCAGTCGGCGTCGAGCAGCCCGGTGCCTGTCGACTGGGCGTACGTGCCGGAAAGCGCCACCACGGTCGCGCCCGGCCTCGCGACGGAGAGCGCTTTCGAAAAGGTGCGGTACGGCGCGTCGAGGGTGCCCGCGGCCGTGTCGTCACCACTGGGACCGAGGTAGATCGCATCGGCGGGGAGGCCGGTGTCCGCCCTCGCGTCGGGCACCGTGGCATCGGGGATCGCCCCATCATCGGCCGCATCCGCGTCACTCGCGGCGTCCGCAATCGCGGCATCCTGGAGCGAGGGGAAGCCCACTCGGCCACAGCCGGCGAGGAGCGCGACACAGAGCGTGAGAGCGATCCGGGGCAAAGCCAGGTCGGGATCATACCGGATGCGCTTTCGGACACGGGTTTTCGGTCAGGCACCGGATCGATAGATTGAGGCCGTGCGTACTCTGATCTGGCCCCTCCTACTCCTGTCGGCGTGCGGCGCCACTGCGCGTGAGACACGCTCCGACCAAGCCCCATCCCGAGCCGGCGGGGTCGCGCGTCTTTTCATATGCGGATGAGTGTCCGGTGGACGACCCCGGACGATGGTCAGCGCTGCCGGACGGCCCGCTTCACAACCGTCAGGGACCGCCACC
Organism: uncultured delta proteobacterium; assembly: GCA_963727445.1. GTDB lineage: Bacteria > Myxococcota_A > Polyangia > Polyangiales > B10-G4 > B10-G4. Next base: position 510,029 of record CAVSGI010000021.1, on the reverse strand, counting down.
TCTGGCTGCGTGGAATGGCGAGAAGATCCTCGTCCTCCGCCGTGAGCAGATGGAGCGGAGCAGCGCGGCGAGCTTCGACCCCTGCGACGACGCGTGGGCGGAGGTGTCCCTGCCCGCGGAGCTCGGACGCTTCGGCAACGTCTTTCAGAACCTGGGCGGTCGCCTCTTCGTGACGCACGTCCTTCCGCCCAACGACACGGCGGGGCTTCTCTCGAACGTGGAGCTCACCTCTCTTTCGCCCGCACCCGATGCCCTGATGGCGTCTCCGATCGCGGCGGTGGGCGATTTGATGGTGGTGGCGGACTACGAAGCGAGCTGGGTGGACTTTGCCCACACCCGCCTCGTCGCCGTGGACGGCTCCACACAACCGGTGGGCGGCCACGTGCCGCCACGTCGCACGCAACAAGGGGTGACGGAGGTCGACGACGGTGTCTTCCTCTACGGCGGCTGGGAGAATCCTCCAGGACGGCATCTCGGCGACGCTTATCTGCTGTCGATCCCCGACGCGACCTGGATGGCGCTGCCGACCGAAGGTGCGCCCGCGCCTCGCTCACCGCTCGTCGTCGAGCACGTGGCAGAGGTGGTCGTGGTCTTCGGGGGGCGAGACCAGGACGGGATCCGTACCGATGGTGGTGTCTTCGATCTGCGCGCGCGGCGGTGGACGCCGGTGACCGAAGAGGGTGCGCCGGCGATCTCCGACGACTCCCTCGTCACCGTAGCCGGCGAACGGGTCTACGTGCTCGGCGGTCACGCGGCGTGTCAGGGATGCGTCGGCGAGCCGATACACACAGGCGGGAGCTACGATCCGGTGGCCAATCGATGGCGCCCGGTCGCCTTGTCGCGCCACGTCGACACCACGTGGGTGCGTGCGCACGCCCTCGACGACGGCCGCCTCCTGCTTCGCCATCGCGACCTGAAATGGCTCGCCCTCTACGACCCGAACGCGGACACCTGGACCGAGATCGATCCCGGACCGGTGAAGAATCGGGTCAACGCTGCCATCGCCTGGACCGGGCGTCGCCTCTTCGTCTGGGGCGGAACGCTGGTGGGCCATGTGGACGAACACCAATGCGAGAACACCCCGCCGATGCAAGGCTGCGATCCCGTGGGGCCCGAGCTCAGCTATCCCCGAGGCGGGGCGATTCTAGCGCTGTAGTCTGCGCGTCGCTTGCGCTTCGCTGCGCTCGCTCGCTCAGGAGCGCTTGATGGGGACCGCGCTTGATGGGGACCGCTTGATGGGCGCTTGATGGGGACGGTCTACACTTTTCAACTTTCGGCTCGAGCATCGCTTGATGGGGACCGCTTGATGGGGACGGTCTGCACTTTTCAACTTTCGGCTGGGCCGCGCGCATGCGCTTGATCATGCGCTTGATGGGGACGGTCTACACTTTTCAACTTTCGGCTGGGCCGCGCGCATGCGGATGGAACCCGGGCGCGCGTGGCGAAAGTTGAAAAGTGTAGACCGTCCCCGTTAGCCCAGCGGGTCAGGCTCACCCGTTAGCGGGCCGTGCGCATGCGGATGGAACCCGGGCGCGCGTGGCGAAAGTTGAAAAGTGTAGACCGTCCCCGTTAGCCCAGCGGGTCAGGCTCAAACACAGCGACCGGGCAGACGTGAGAGCCGAGCGCGAAGCGCGAGGCGACGAGGGGGACCCTCCCCCTCGTCGGTGTTGGGGGCGCAGCCCCTGACCTCAATTGAGCGTTTCCGGCCCCCCGCGCCCCAGCGTCGACGCAAGCAGCCGAGCGAAGCGAAGGCTGCGCACGCCACCCCCCCTCACCGTTCGCTGTCGAGACGCTTCATCTGCTCCGCGCCATAGCGCGTTCCCTCGATGGCGCTCTCGGGGACGACGCGTTCGACCGCAGCGAGCTCGTCCTCGCTGAGCGGTCGCTCGACGACCTCGAGCGCCTCGTCGACGTGCGAAGGCTTCTTGGCGCCGATCAACGCGACGAAGCCGGGCTGCCGCGCGAGAACCCAGCCGAGGGCGAGCTGCGCGGGCGTGCGGCCCTGCTCCTTGGCGAGCTTCGCGAACGCTTCCACCGTCTGCTGATTTCCGTCGGCTTTGAAGCGCGGGAGAAAGGCGCGGTAGTCCCCTCTGGCGGCCGGCTTGCTACCGGTCAGAAGGCCGCGACTGAAGATCCCGTAGATCGTCGCGCTGGCGCCGAGCTCGCGGAGCACCGGGAAGATCGCTTTCTCCGGTCCGCGCGTCACGAGCGCGTACTCGATCTGGAGATCGGAGATGGGGTGGACGGCCGCGGCGCGGCGGATGGTGTCGACCCCCACCTCGGAGAGGCCGACGTGCTTGACGTACCCCGCTTCGATCAGCTCCGCGATGGCGCCGACGGTGTCCTCGATCGGAACGTTCGGATCGAGACGCGCCGGGCGATAGACATCGATCGCTTCCACCCCCAACCGATCGAGCGAATAGGCGACGAAGTTCTTCACCGCCGCCGGTCGGGTGTCGGTGCCGAGCCACTGGCCACGGGGATCGCGGAGCGCCCCGAACTTCACGGAGAGCGTCACCTGATCGCGGCGGACCGCGATCGCTTTGCGGATCAGCCGCTCGTTGTGACCCATGCTGTAGAAGTCGCCCGTGTCGAGGAGGGTGATCCCACGATCGATCGCGTGCTGGATGGTCGCGATCCCCTCCGCCTCGTCGGCCGCGCCATACGCCCCGCTCATCCCCATGCAGCCCAGGCCGATGCGATGCACCTCGGGGCCGCTCTTGCCCAGCCTCACCTTCGTCTCGTCGGTCGCCATGTCGCTCCCTCCCTGTGGTCGAGGTCCCAAGATGGGCTGCACCAACTCAGACATCCATGTAATAATAAGGATGGAACCCATGAGCGAGGTTTATGAAAGGGACTTCGATCTCAACCTCCTCCGGGTCTTTCTGGTGGTGGCGGAGCAGGGGAGCGTCACCGCGGCCGCCAAGGTCCTCTACGTCACCCAACCCGCGGTGAGCGCGGCGCTCAAGCGGCTTCAACGCACCATCGATGCCGAGCTCTTCGTCCGCCAGGGTCGCGGTCTCGCCCTCACCGCGGCGGGACGCGAGCTCGCGAGCGCGGCGCGCCCACACCTCGAAGCGCTCCTCGACGCCACCCGCACCACGGGCAGCTTCGACCCTCTGACCAGCAACCGAGTGGTGCGGCTGGGCCTCGCCGACGCAAACGAGCAGTGGCTTCTACCCGCGCTCCTCTCTCGCCTCGCCGAGGAAGCGCCGATGATGGCCTTGGTCGTTCTACCCGTTCAATTCCGCACCGTGGGCGACGCCCTCGCGAGCGCCGAGGTCGACCTGGCGGTCACGGTGGCGGACGAGGTGCCGGCCGGCATCGTCCGCAAGACGCTCTTCACCGGCGGCTTCGTCGCCCTCTACAACCCGACCCTGGTGGAGCTCGGGCCGCGCCCCTCGAAATCCCGTTACCTCGCAGCCGAGCACGTCATCGTCTCGTACAACGGAGACCGACGGGGGATCCTCGAAGACCTCTTCGGCGTGAGCCGCACGGTCCGCGTCTCGGTGCCTTCGTTTCATTCCATCGGCGCCATCGTCGACGAGAGCCCGCTGATCGCGACCGTGCCCACGCCAGTCGCGGCGAGCATCCGTCGCCTGCGCCCGCACCTCGCGACCGCCAAGGTGCCCTTCCCCCTCGAAGGCGCGCCGATGGAGCTCCTCTGGCGGAGCGCGGTCGACAAGGACCCCGCGGTCAGCTTCGTCGCCGATCGCATCGCGCTGTCGACCCGCGACGTCGCGGCGACGGCAGCGGCGGCCCTGCATCCACGCTGACCTCGACACCATCAGCGGGACCGGCGGGTCAGCGCCGCACGCGCGCGCGCTGCGCTGGCGTCGCGCGGTCGCTCCGCGCCACCGGATCGCGCGCCCAACCGCGGATCCGATACTCCCAATGGAGATGGGGCTGCTCGGCGAAGCCCGTCGAGCCCACCTCGGCGATCTTCTGCCCGCGCGCGACGAGCTCTCCAGCGGCCACCGTCGTTCGCGAGCAGTGGGCGTAGAAAGTGGACGAGTCGTCCTCGTGCAGGAGCATCACCACGTTGCCGTAACCGGTCATGCCGTTGTCGCTGTAGACCACCAGACCACCGCGGGCGGCGACGATGGTGGTGCCCTCCTCGGCGCCGATGTCCACCCCCCAATGCGGCCGAGAGGCGAGCTCGCCACGACGCACCCGACCAAAGCCGCGACCGATGCGACCCTCGGCGACCGGAAAGGTGAGCTCCTCTTCCGCGTCCCTGCCCTGCACCACCGCGAGCCACTCGGGCGCCGCGGCGCCGTGCCGGAGCAGCAGCGCGCTCGCCCGCTGCCCGAGCGAGAGACGCCGAGCCAGGCGCGCGGCGGCCCCCGAGGGCTCTACCACCCGCCGCGGCCCCTGGCAGTGATCGCGGTAGCCGCCGCGGGTGTGGCACTCCCTGGGCAGGGTCCGGAGCAGGCGCGGAGACTGGATGGGCAGGGCGTCCGCCTCCGAGGAGAGCCAACGCTCTGGCACCAGGGCGGAGAGGTCGACCACCGCCGCGTCGGCGGAGCCTTGCGGGGCGCTTTCGCGCTCGGTCGTCGGCTCGTCGTGGTCGCCAGCGCGGGCCATCGAGGCGAGCAGGCACGTCGCCGCGCCCAGCACCCACGCCCCCGCAATCCACCCTCGCCGCATGGCGGGAGGATACGCGATTGTCGCGCGGGGACGGAGTTCGCTACTCGGTTTCCTCGAGGTCCTCGGCCAGGTAGCTGAGGATGACCTCGTCGAGGGACTTCTCGCTCAACAGGTCGTTGCCGAAGATCGACTCCGACTGCTTGCCCTTGCGTCCCGCGACCTCGACCGCGGGCTGCGTGGACTGGTAGAGACCCGGGCTGTGGGGCGTCTTCGGACGCTCCTGCTCTCCGGTCCCGGGCAGCTCGCCGTAAGCAGCGGCCGCCGCATCGAGAGCCGCCTCGTCGATTTGCGGCGCACTCGGCTCGAGGTCCACGTCGAGGTCGAGCGGCAGATCCTCGTCGGTCTTGTCGGGCGTCGGCGCGGCCGCAGCGGCGCCCGGCTCGTCCTCGTCGTAGACGCCATCGCGCAAGGCGATGAACATCTCCTTGTGCTGCGCCCGCATCAGCTGCTTCACGATCGCCTGGAAGTCCTCGGCGCCGACGTGCTCGGCGTAGGTCGTCTTCTTGGACGCGATGATCCGCCCCCCGTCGGCGAAGAGGTGCGTGATCACGTGCGGGTGTCGCACTCCCGAGTCCTCCGTCTGGATGTGATACAGCTTCCCGGCGTGGCGGACGTTGGTGTTGTACCCGAGTAGGGGGGAGGGACCCTTCATCTTCGTCAGCAGAATCAGCGCGGTGGCGCCAGTGGAAGATAACACATCCGCCTTTGGATCGTGGGCCGTGACTCAGCTCCTTTTGGCTGCCCTCGATCCTCGACTTTTCCCGATCCCTGAGCTAAGCCGCCCCCTCTGATGGGCAAGAAGAACGCCGCCCTTACGGAGCCCCTGATCGCACGGACCGGGGCGCATTACACGTGCTTCGGAGACGGCCTCTGCTGCACCGATCTGCACGGCCTCGGCCCGCTCACGAAGAAAGAGGTCCGGGCGCTGTCCCTGGTCTCGCCAGCGGTGGTGGAGCCGCCGAGCGACGACGGCTTCGACGAGCCGATGCTGCGCACGCGCGGCGATGGAGGCTGCCTCTTCCTCGGCCCGGACCGCTGCTATCTGCACGCGGCGCTGGGGCCCGAAGCCAAGCCTGCCGGATGTCGCCGCTTTCCCCTCGGCCTCGCCGCCACCCCCACGGGCGGGCGCGTCACCACGCGGCATCGATGTCCGTGCCGCACCCTCGGACGCCGGCCGCTCCTGGTCGCCGAGGACGCCGCGCCCTCGCTGCGCGACAAGAAGGGCAAGCTCACGGCCGACCGCGACATCGGAAACTCGATCCGCCTCACCCAGAAGAAGAAGGTCGCTTTCGCCGAGTGGACGAAGCTCGAGGAGGAGCTTCTCACCCGCCTGGCCGCCGGTGAATCACCGATGGCGGTGCTCGATCAGAAGCCTTTTCCGAAGCTCCACCGCTCGAGCTGGAAGCTCGAGGCCAAGGAGATGATGGACGAGGGCGCCGACGACACGCGCTTCGGCTCGGCCCTCGCCTGGTTCGCGCAGTCGATCCGCGGGCTGAACGGGATGAAGCGGCAGCGCATCGACGACCTCGCGTGGGGCCCTTCCTTCGATCGCGCTGAAGCGCGCTCGCCGGAGAACGAATCTCCCGCGAGCATCGTCGCCGACTGGATCGCCGACGAGATCTGGGCGCTCGAGTGGGCCGAGGATGGCCACTTCGCCCTCGCTCGCACCGATCTCGTCACGCGCTACGTCATCTGCGAGGACATCCGACATCGCCTCGAAGCGCGAGGGCGGCGCCCCGATCGGGCGGCGGCCGAAGCCGTCGCGGTGGTCGACCTGGTCGGCGACAGCGAGTTCTGGAGCGACATCACGGCCAAGATGAACGTGTGAGGCGCCTCTTCGGCATCGCCCTCGTCGTGGCGAGCGCCCTGTGGTCGCCCGGCGACGCGCACGCCCAGCTCGCCGAGATCGAGGGGGAGCCCGACGCCCGCACCGCGTTTCAGATGGGACAGGCGTCCTTTCACAACGGGCAGTACGAGGGCGCGATGCGAGCCTTCCAGGAGGCCTACCGCCTCGAGCCGCGCCCGGAGCTCCTCTACCAAATCGGCGAGTCCGCCCGACGTGCCGGCCGACTGCGACGAGCCCTCGATGCGCTCGAGCGGTACCTCCGCGAGACGAGCGCGGTGCACCCGCGCCGGGCGTCGGTGGAGCGCAAGGTCACCGAGCTGCGCGAGGCGATCGCGCGGGGCGACGCCGACGTCCCCGAAGGCCCGGGGGCGGCGCCCTGGATCGTCGCCGCGGTGGGGGGCGCCCTGCTCGTCGCCGGTGCCATTCTCCTCGGCGCGGGGATTGGGAGCGGCGACGACACGCTGCTCGGCGTGAGCATCCCCTTCCTCGCCGTGGGCGTGGTCGGCGTCGCGGGCGGGCTCTACTGGGGCCTGTCGAGCAGGAGCCACGGCGAAGGGGCGGAAGCCGCGGCGATCCTCACCCCCTGCGGGGCCGTTTTCCTCGGTAGTTTCTGAGTACTGGGCGCCGCGTCGGCCTTCGGCTATCGTGTTCGAGTGAGCTTGTCATGGCCCCGGCGCGCGGCGCTGTCGACGGCCCTCTTCGGCCTCTTGGCGTGTAATTCCGCCCAGGAGCTGCAGTGGGACGTCCGCTTCACCGACCCCACGCTCGGCCCCGAAGTCGTCGCCTTCGAAGCGAGCATCGAGCTCGGCGGCTGCAGCGGCATGGAGGAGCTCTACGACATCCAGTTTCCCGCGGCCGGGCCGGGAGATGCGCCCTCCCCCCCAACCTCGATCCCGGCACCTACGGCTTCCGGGTCTCGGGCCGCGACGCGGCGTGCCGGGTGATCGTGACCGGCTGCACCACCATCAACCTGCCCGACGAAAGCGGGATGGTGGAGGTGGTGCTCGACGCGCAGACGCCGACCGCCGCCTGCAGCCCGACGCTCTGCGACGCGGGGATCTGCGCGGAGACCGACGGCGGCACGGGCGAGGAGTGCCCTCCGGGCTTCGGCAACTGCAACATCGACCCCGACGACGGGTGCGAGGTCGACATCACCACCTCCCTCGATCACTGCGGGGGTTGCGACATGCCCTGTCGCACGCCGCACGGCACCCCGCGCTGCGCCGACGGAAGCTGCGAGCTCGTCACCTGTGAAGACGACTTCTTCGACTGCGACTCGGACCCGCGGAACGGTTGCGAGACCTCCATCCGCACGCTGACCGACTGCGGGCGCTGCCGCATGCCGGGGGAGTCTCCCCTCTGCGCGCTCGATCACGCGACCGAGACCTGCGAGAGCGGCACCTGCGAGCTCGTCGGCTGCCATGACGGGTGGGCGGACTGCGATGGCGTGCTCGCCAACGGCTGCGAGACGCCCCTGGGCACGGGCAGCGACTGCAGCACCTGCGCGGACGCGTGCGACGCCGCGACGCCGAACTGCGACGTCTCGGGCGCTTCGCCCACGTGCGTCACGACCTGTCCTGCCGGGACCACCCTCTGCGGGACGAGCTGCACCGACACCGACGCGGACGCGCGGAACTGCGGGGCCTGCGGGGCCCGCTGCACCATCGACAACGCGGAGGCGACCTGCACTGCGGGCAGCTGTACCACGGGCGCCTGCGATCCTGGCTGGGCGAGCTGCGACAGCAGCGATGCATCCGGCTGCGAGACCTCCGCCACCACCCTCACCGACTGTGGCGGATGCGACACCGCCTGCGCCGTCGACGATGCCGTCACCGACTGCCACACCGGCACCTGCACCATCTCGGAGTGCTACGGCCCGCGCGGAGACTGCAACGCCGACGCCTCCGACGGATGCGAAGCGGACCTCGCCTCTGCGACGACCTGCGGCGACTGCATGACGTCCTGCGCGCCCCCCACGGCGATCTGCGCGGCGCCTCCCCTCGGCACCGGCTGCGTCGAGAGCTGCGCAGCCCCCGCCGAGGCCTGCGGTGATCGCTGCCTCGACGTGCGCTTCGACGACGACAACTGTGGCGGCTGCGGCACGCGCTGCGATCCCACGAACCTCGAGTACTGCTCCTTCGGCGTCTGCAAGATGGTCGTGTGCGCTCCGGGCTTCGAGGACTGCGACGGCATCCTGCGCAACGAGTGCGAGGCCTTCATCGACGGCGACATCGACAACTGCGGGGCGTGTGGCACCGTTTGTCCGACCGGCCCCGGCGCGTCACCGAGCTGCATCGGCGGAAGCTGCCGTTTGAACTGCGAGCCCGGCCGTGGGGATTGCAACGGGGACCCCCACGACGGATGCGAGGTGGATTTCACGACCACCGACGCGTGCGGCACGTGCGGCAACGCCTGCTCCTTCGCCAACGCGACGGCCGCCTGCAACGCGGGCACCTGCGAGATGGCGAGCTGCAACGACGGCTTCGCCGACTGCAACACGAGCCCGGGCGACGGCTGCGAGGCGCACGTCGACAACGACACGGACAACTGCGGCACCTGCGGCAATCACTGCCGGGGCAACCGGCGCGAATGCTGCTCCGGCTCCTGCCAGGACGCCTGCCCATGAGGGGACCGCGGATCACAGCCGCGCTCCTCGCGGCCTGCGTCGCCCTCCTCCCCGGCGTGGCGCTGGCCCATCCGCTTCTCGACGAAGCCCAGGGCAAGTACGAGGAAGCGGACTTCGAAGGCGCTCTCGACGCCCTCACGCGGGCCGAGGCCTCCCAGGACCTCACCCGCAGCGACCTGGTCTCGGTCTACGAGCTCCGGATCCTGGTGCACCTCGGGATCGGCGAGGACGAAGCCGTGGACACGGATCTCCGCCGCCTCCTCACGATCTCCCCGGGTCACGACTTCTCCGATGCCATGCCGCCAGAGATTCTGAGGCGCGCCAGCCAAATCCGGGAGGAGCTCGGTGGTCAGATAGGCGTGACGGTCCGCGCCTCCCCCAGCGCCGCCGGCGTCTCCCTCAGCGCCGAGGTGGCCCGCGATCCGGAGCAACTGACCCGGGAAGTGCGGATCATGAGCCGCGTGGGTGATGGGCGTTGGCAGACGACCACTGGCGATTCCCTCGAGCTCGCCGGTGACCAGGAGATCGAGTTCTACGGTCAGGCCATCGGGCCCGGGGGCGTGATCCTCGCAACCGATGGCAGTGAGGCGAGCCCGCGGACCTGGGACGGGTCAAACGGCAGCTCGCCCTGGTTGTGGATCGGAATCGGCGCGGGCGTCGCGGCCGTCGCCGTGTTGACCGTCGTCATCGTCGTGGTCGCCACCTCGGGCAGCGATCAGACACGACCCACACTCCCGATGGTCACCTTCTAGTTAGATGGCCGGCGACCAACCCCACATCCCACCTCACCCGACCGTCGACGACGCGGATTTCGAGGACTCGGCGGTCATCGGCGGACGCCGCGGCGTCATCGGCAAGTACCAGCTCTGCTTCCGGCTCGCATCCGGCGGCATGGCGCGCGTCTATCTGGCGCGCATTCAGGGGCCCGCCGGCTTCGAGAAGCTGGTGGCGCTCAAGCGCATCCACAGCCACCTCGCGGACCAGCCGGAATTCATCGAGATGTTCCTCGACGAGGCGCGGATCGCCTCGCGGATCAATCACCCCAACATCTGCCAGGTCTTCGATTTCGGCAACGACCAGGGCGCGTACTACATCTCGATGGAGTTCCTGATGGGCGAGACGGCGGGACGTCTCGCAGGCGCCCTCAACAAGCGCGACGACGTCGACGTCGACCGCTGGGGCTGCATCGCCGCCCGCGTCGTCGCCGAGGCCGCGGAGGGGCTGCACGCCGCCCACGAGCTCAAGGGTGACAAGGGCGAGTCGATGCAGGTCGTGCACCGCGACGTCTCGCCTCACAACATCTTCGTCACCTACGACGGCGCGGTGAAGGTCGTCGACTTCGGCATCGCCAGCGCCGCCAACCGGCTGCACACCACGAACGAAGGGACGCTCAAGGGCCGATGGCCCTACATGGCGCCGGAGCAGATCCAGGGTGGCGCGATCGATCGCCGCGTCGACATCTGGGCCCTGGGCGTGACGCTCTGGGAGATGCTGACTCGCCGCCGGCTGTTCAAGCGGAAGAACGACGCCGAGACCATCATGGCCGTGGTCTACGGCCGTTTTCCCACCCCGTCGGAGGTCGTCCCGGGGCTCCCCAAGGAGCTCGACGCCGTGGTGATGAAGGCGCTCGAGCGCGATCCCGAGCGGCGCTTCCAGACCGCGCGGGAGATGGGCCAGGCGCTGAACCAAGCGATCACCGACCACGGCAAAGCGACGGGCAACGCCGAGATCTCCAACCTGATGGACGAGCTCTTCGCGGACCGGCGGGAGCGGCGCACGATGATGATCGAGCAGGCGCGCACGATGCAGAGCGGCGTCGTGCACCCCTCGCCGGTGGAGGAGTCGGTCGCGGAGGAGCTCGAGTCGGCCGAGGCGGTGATCTCCGAGGTCGAGGCGCCCGAAGAGAAGACGCAGCGTCGGGCCGGGCTGATCGGCGTCGTTCTGGGCGTCGTGGGCGGCGTGGTCGCCACGCTGCTGCTCACCCTCGCTTTCCTCGGGGGGGAGGACAATTCACCGCCGCCGACCACGACCGAGAACGCCCCGCCGACCGAGACCGGAACCTTGGCTCCCCCGGACGAGTCCGACATGATGTTCGGCCTCGACGCGGCGCTCGCTCAGGCCGCGGATACGGCTCCACCAGCCGACTCGGATGCCGAGCCCGACGCCGGTGAAGCGATGGCGACCGGCACGCGCCCGAACATGGGCGGCCGCGCCATGATGCGCGGCATGCGAGGCCCCGTCGCGCGAGGCCCGAACGGCACCGTCAGCGTGGTGACCCCGGGGGGCTGGGCCGACATCTATCACCGCGGCCGCCGTCTGGGACGCACGCCCGCACGCGTGAGCCTGCCCCCGGGTCACCAGGTGCTGAGCCTCAGGCCCTTCGGCAATCAGCGCGCGCGAAGCGTCCCGGTCGACGTCCCCGCTGGCGGGACCGCGCGGGCGACGCTTCGCGTTTCGCGCTGACGCACCAAAGACGAACCCCGAGGCGCCGGCCGGCACCTCGGGGCTCGCGGAGATGGTTCGTTCGAGAAGCTAGGGAGCGGTCGTCGCGTCCGCGAGGTAGGGGTGTCCGGTGTTCGGCGGATGGATCTGGAAGTTGCCGCCCGTGATGACCAGGTCGTCAGCGGCGGTCTGCGAGTACACCACCTCGCCGGCGGCGTCGTAGATCCAGATCTCGTACTCGTCGATGCCCGAGCCACCTTCGGCGCGATCCGCGAGGTGGGCCTCCCAGGTGTACCCCTCCTCGTGATTCCAGACGCCGGTTCCACCCCACTGGGCGTTGTTCGGGACCGCGTGCGGGACCTCCGGGCCGAGGCCGTCGTCCTTCCAGCAGCGCAGCCAGGTGGCCTCGCCGTGGAAGTCGTCACCGAGGTGCGTGACGTTCTCGATCTCGCCGCGAACGTAGCCCGCCTTCATGCCCATGGCATTGAAGCCGAAGCTGTCCTGGTCGTTGGCGCCGGCGCCGCCGAAGGCGTTCGCGTCGCCGATGTGGCCACCGCCGGTGATCCAGCAGCCCCCCTCCTGGATGTCCTCCTTCTCGTCGTCACCGAGATCGTCGAACATGCAGTAGTCCGAGTCGTCGAGACACTCCATCGCGAGCGCGCTGGTCGTGCCATCGCCTCCCCCAGTGCCATCTCCGTAGTATCCGACGCACGCGGGCAAGAGCGCCGCGGCGACAATGGCGAAATGGGCTTGCTTCATGGGAACCACCTCCGGTGGGGACTAAAGGCAATGGCCGTGCCGGTGTAATTTCCCGCTGATCTCGCGCGCCAGAGGCCGCTGGAACAGAGATCGTTCCCGCATGGAGCGCTCCAAGCGGCAACTGAAGGCGCCGCTGGCGCTCCCTCGCCGGCTCGATCTGCCTAGCCGTTCAGGGAGGCGCGACGGTACCTTCGGCCCATGAGCGAGGCGCTGCGGATCAAGACGGGCACCGAGGTATCGGAGGTGGTCGAAGAGCTGGCCAAGACCATGGGCGACGAGACGCTTTGTCTCTCGGTGCCCGAGTCGATCGCCGAGGGTGAGTGGGTTCGTTTCTCCATCCAGCTCGAGGACGGTACCCACGTGATCGAAGGCGTCGGTCGGTGCGCGGGAGCGATCCCTCGGGGCAATCCCACCGACCGCTACGATCTCCATCTCTCCGACCTGTCCTTCGACGAGCGAAACGAGATCATGTACGAGCGGATGCTGATCGCGAAGGACGCGGCCGCACAGGGAGACGACACCGGCACGATCAAGCTCGAGGACGTCGCTGCGATGGAGGAGGTCGCCGCGCGCGACGAGGTGACCGAGTCCTCGCCGACCCCCGAGCGCAGCGTTCCGCCGCCTCCCCCCGTGAAGTCGCCCGCAGCCGCTGCCCCGAAGTCGCCGGTCGCCACGCCGAAGCCCTCCTCACCCCCGTCGAAGGTCGCCGCCTCCGGATCGTCAGCTCCGAAGTCGGCCCCCAAGGGCGCGCTCCTGAAGTCGCCCCTCGGCCGACAGTCGTCGCCTCCCGCCAAACGCTCCTCCACGCCGCCGAGCAAGCGTACGTCCACGCCGCCGGGCAAGCGCGTATCCAAACCACCGGGGAAGTCGGTGGCCGCGTCGTCGAGCAAGGGGAGCGACACGAACGACGCCACCAAGGTGGACCTCGAAGCGCCCAAGAAGGCGCGCGCGAGCGTGCTCCCCTCCCAACGGCGCGCAGCCGCAATCAGCGACGAGCCCTTCACCCTCGAGGTGTCGTCTGCGCTCGTCGCCAAAGCGCGTAAGCTGGAAGACCGTCTCCCGCGCAAGCTCTTCGATCGGGACCGCGTGCCGGGGCACCCGGAGGCTGCGATTCTGATGGCCGCGTTGCGCGTCGGCCTCGGCGCCCTCGAAGGCGCCGCCGACGACGATTGAGATCTACTCGAGCTCGAGCTCCGCGTAAATCCCGGGCTGGCGGTACATCTCCAATGAGTCGTCGAGGCCCGCAGCCACTTCGAAGGTGCTGCGAACGCCGTCCCCGTCGAGATCACCCACCGCGGAGAAGGTGTACACGGAGCCGGAGCTGAGCATGCAGAGCGATGGGCTGAGCATGCCGCCCGTGCCGGCCATGCCCATCGAGAGCACCTGATACCCGTAGTAGACGGGCTCCGGGGAGGTGAAGCCGATGGACTGAAAGACCTCGTCCGATTCGAAGTCGCCGAACTGCTGGACCGGTCCGGGGTTCGAGGGGATGCGGTTCGACGAGGGGAGCAGGCAGCGGACGGTCATGCTGAAACCCCACGCGGTGCTGGTCGCCATCGACGAGGCCATCGAGGAACCCGTGTCGGAGGCCGAGCCTTCGTAGAAGAACTCGTGCGCCGTATAGGTCGAAGCGCCCTGGTACATCGCCGAGAGCATGGTCGGGACCTCGGCGGACTTCGCCCGAGCCACGTAGTTGCGATACGCGGGGACGGCGACGGAGGCGAGGATGCCGATGAGCGCAACCACCACCATCATCTCGATGAGAGAGAACCCCCAACTTCGTTTCTTCTTCATCATTGCTCCACGAGGACGAGCTGGTTGCCTGCGCAATCGAGCTCCGGCGGCAGATAGGTGCCCGGGTTGCAGTAGGCGGTGGTGAGGCCCTCGGCGCCGCTCAAGTCGACCTGGGTCAGGTTGGCGTCGTCGAATTTCGCTGCTTGCAGGTTGGCCGAGCTGAGGTTGGCGCTGTTGAGGTCGCTGTTCGAGAGGTCGGCGCCGTCGAGGTTCGCGCCCGAGAGATCGGCGCTCGAGAGGTCGAGACCAGAGAGATTGGCGTGGGAGAGATCGACGCCAGCGAGCTGGCGATCCCCGTGCTGGACGAGGAGGCGGGCCGCCATCGATCGGGCGCCCGAGGAGGCGTCGGATAGCTGACCGCGCGCGCCGACGTGGGCGACGAGCTCGGCGGGATCGATCACCCAGACCAAGCACGCCGCGGCTCCTGCGAAGACGACGCGGTTCAAGAGTGTGCGTCGCTTGCCAGCCGGCAAAGCCAGGCTGATCAGCCCCGCGAAGATCATCGTGCCCACGAGGAGACCCGTCGTGGCTGCGCTGGGCACCACGAACGCCACCACGAGGAGCGCCAACGAGCCCGCCACGCCCACGCCCACCAACGCCTTTCGTGGAGTGTCGGGGACGTCGGTCGGCGCGATCGACAGGAGCGCAGCCTCTTTCTCGGCGCGCTGGCGTGCGAGCCGGCGCTCTTTGAGATCGAAACGCTTTGGAAGAACACTCGCGCTGATGCCTGTGACGTTGCGCTCCTCGACCTCGGGGTGCGCGAGACCGACCTCCTCGTGAAGGCCGAACTTCGTGAGGTCCGCGAGGAAGTCGTTGATCTCCTGGTAGCGATCCCCCGGTTTGGCGCAGGTGCACTTGCGCACGATGCGCGACAGCCCTGCGGGGCTCATCGACAAGGCTTCGAGGCGTGGCAGCTCTTCGTCCGGCTCCTTCGGATGCCGGCTGGTGAGGAAGTAATGGAGGATGCGGCCCAGGCTGTAGATGTCGGAGCGGCGATCGATCTTGCCGCCAGCGGTGCGCGCCTCCGGCGCTGCATATCGCTCGGCGTGGACGGCCTCGATGTCATCGCCGCGCGTACCCAACAGGAGGTTGTCGCCCTCGACGCCGGCGAACCACGGGCGGTAGCGGTCGTCGAGGAGGATCGTGGCGGGCGCGATGGCACCATGCGCGATGCCGCGGTCGTGCAGCTTCTCGAGCGCTTCGGCGATGGTGGCGATCAGCAGAATGCGGCGGTTGAGCGGGAGTCGGAGCGACGGGACGTTCTCCACCGTCCCCTCGGTGCAGAGCTTGGTGGCGAAGGCCCCCCGCTCGCTGTCCACGTCGAGGGGCACCAGGATCCCCTCGGGCTCCGACACCCCCAGATGCCGGAGCCGCTTCGCATCCTTGATGAACGCGTCGCGCTCGGCGGGCGATGCGGAGTCGCTCAGAACGTGGACCGCGACGGCCTCGCCGTCCTTTTCGGCCCGCCACCAGACACCTCGGCTCCCCTCCCCCAGCTGCTCCTGGATGACGGCGTTGGCTACGGTCTCACCGATCACGTGGGTCTCCGTCCGCAAGCCACTCCACTATGGCGGGACTACCTAAATACCGCAATGTTCTATGTATACAGGAACTAATTGGAGAGGATGCCCTGGGAGTGGAGCCTGGCAATCTCCTCCTGGGTGAAGCCAGTTTCGGCAAGGATCTCATCCGATTGACCGCCGTGGGCGGGCGCTGGCCCACGCGCCGGCTCCGCTGCGATGGGCGTCTTGGGGACCGAGAGCTTTCCTGCAGACACGAAGACCTCCCGCGCTTGGTGCTGAGGATCCTCCAAGAGCTCGTCGGGGAGCAGCACGGGCTCGAGGCAGCAGTCGGCGCGCGCCGAGATCTCTGCCCACTCGTCCCGCGTCTTCTGCGCGACGGCCTCGGCGACCTTCCGCTTCCACTCCGTTTGGTGGGGTCCCGGAACCAGGGCGTCCATCCCCGGCTCGAGACCCGCCTCCGTGCAGAAGGCCTTCCAGAACTTCGGCTCGAGCGCCCCGAGGGACACGGCGCCGCCGTCCTTCGTCCGATAGGTGCCGTAGGGCGCGATCCCGCCCATCAGAATGCCCGCACCGGCAGGCAGCGCGAGGCCACCGAAGTGAGAGGTCAGGCCGTAGATGGCCATCGCCATGGAGCCCTCACACATGGAGACGTCGACGAAGCGCCCTTCGCCCGTGCTCTTTCGCGCCATCAGAGCGGAGAGGACGCCGATCACCGCGTAGAGCGCGCCGCCGCCCACGTCGGCGATCTGGACGCCATGAACCTGCGGCGGCCCGCCTTCGGGCCCGGTGAGCCCCAACACCCCGGCGCGCGCGAGATAGTTGATGTCGTGGCCCGCGCGCGCCTCGAGTGGGCCGTCCTGCCCATAGCCGGTGATGGCGCAGTAGACGAGGCGGGGATTCTTCTCGCGGAGCGTCTCGTATCCGAGGCCCAGCCGCGCCATCACGCCGGGGCGGAAGCTCTCGATCACCACGTCGTAATGCGCGACGAGCCGGAGGAAGGCGTCGCGTCCTTCCCCAGTCTTGAGATCGAGGGCGAGGCTGCGTTTGCCGCGGTTGAGCGCGACGAAGGTCGCGTTCATGCCGTCGACGTGCGGCGGCATGGCGCGCATGTAGTCGCCCCCGCGCAGGTCCTCGACCTTGTCCACCTGCGCCCCGAGGTCGGCGAGGACCATGGTGGCGAAGGGGCCCGGCAGGAGCCGACAGAGATCGAGGACGCGCAGGCCTCGCAGTGGCTGTTCTGGCGTGGGATCGGAGGACGGGGTCGTCACACCCGCGTCAGGCCAGGATCTGCTGGAGCTTGGTGGCGAGCATGGCGTTGCCCGACACCTTCAGCTTGCCCTGGAAGTAGAGCTGCATCGCCGCGGTGGGGTTGCCGCTGATCTGCTCCCAATCCGACGACGCGATCTCGAGAGTGCAATCGGCGTTGCCCTCGTCACCCTCGCGCACGCCGACGTCGTTCTTGCAGTCGACCGTCCACACACCGCCGTCGTCGCCGGTGATCTTGAAGCAGAAGATGGCGCCGATCGCCTTCGAGGTGTCCGGGTTGTCAGAAATCTTCTTCGGGATGTTCGTACCGAAATCGGTCTTGGCGTCGGGCATCGGATCAGGTCTCCTGAGGTGCTGAATGACGATTCAGTGCCCGCTGATTTAGACCTCTCGCCGCGGTGTGTCAAGGTAGTCCGAAGGCCGATGGAACTGAAAAATCTCCTCCTTTCTCGCGGGATGAAGCTGATGCAGGACCCCCGAGTCATGAAGCTCATGCAGGACCCCCGGGTCATGAAGGCGCTGATGCAGGCCATCTCGCTTCGGGGAAAGGTCCAGGAGAGCTTCGAGGAGCGCGTGGCGCGGGTCGCCAAGAGCTTGAACCTGGTCACCAAGAAGGAGGTCCGCGAGCTCGAGCGCACCCTGCGCAAGATGGAGCGCGAGCTCGACGCGGCCCGGGCCGAAATCGAGCGAAAAGACGAGCAGAAATGAGGGCGCTCGAATGCGCCTTCTGAATCCGAGGGCCCCTGTGCGAGTCTGAAGGCAGATGCGCGCACTGCTTTCGACGCTCTTGATGGCCTTCGCCATCGCCCTGCTCACGCCCCTGCCCGCGGCTCGTGCGCAGCGGGATCGCCAGCACCGGATCGCCCAGGCCCGGGAGCTCTTCACCGAAGGCGTCGCCGCCTACGAGCGCAACGAGCTCGACGTCGCGGTGCACAAGCTGCTCGCCGCTCAGCGCGCGTGGCGGAGCCCGGAGATCGCCTTCAACATCGCGCGCTGCTTCGAGCGCATGGGGGACGCGCGCCGGGGCATCCACTGGTTTCGCGTCTATCTGCGCCACGGCCGTCCGGACGAGTCGACGCGCGCGGACGTCAATCATCGCATCGCCGAGCTGCGAGCGCTCGCGGAGCGGCAGCAGGCCCAGAATCAAACGACCGGTGCGAACGCCGCCGAGCTCACAGCCGAATCACGCCGCCTCTACCAGCAGGGCGTCGCCTTCTACGGGCGCGGCGAGTATCGCACGGCGTACGAGCTCTTCCAGAACGCCTGCAACGTCCTGTCGGTGGCGCAAGAGAGCGAATACGGCGAGTGCGCCGACGCGGACCTCAGCTACAACCTGGCCCGAACCGCGGAGCGTCTCGAGCTCTGGGGGGACGCGCGCCTTCACTACCGGAAGTTCCTGCGCCTGAGACCCCGCTCTCCCGAGCGGCGCCGCATCGAGCGCCGCATGGAAGAGCTTCGGAACATGTGACCCGACGTCGGGGCGAGCGCTGCCCCGAGTCCGCAACGGCGCTCTTTTTCGCGCCTCCGACGCCGGCACGGAAGCTGCTCGAAACCAGGGCATGCTGCGCTTCGGGTCCGCGCTGGTGCTCCTCCTCGTCTTCACCGATGGGTGCGTCACGGGGATGGAAGTGGGCGATGCGGGGATGAGCGACGACGCGGAGGCGCTCGAAGGGGACGCCGCCGCGACCATGCCGCCGCCCGACCCGGGCGGCGACGACCCGCCCGAAATGCGGCTGCCGCCGTCGGGCGATCCTCCACCCGAGGAGCCTCCACCCGAGGAGCCGCCGCCCGAGGAGCCGCCGCCCGAGGAGCCGCCGCCCGAGGAGCCGCCGCCCACCTGCACGCCGGTCGCCGAGAGCTGCAACGGCCGTGACGACGACTGTGATGGGGCCACCGACGAGGGCCTGGCCACGGACCATGGGGGCTTCGCCGGCTGCGCGAACTACCGGGGACTCTTGGACGAGGCGATCGCCCAACTGGACCGCAACGCCGGCGGCGAGCGCCGCTACTACGCGCCGACCAGCGCGGAGCTCGACGGTGTGGTCCACGCGGTGCCGGCGCTCATCGCTCGCGCCGAGCTCTATCGGCACACCCCGGGAGTACCGATGGCCGCCGGCGCGCGGCGGCGCATCCTCGATCAGGCGGTCGCGCAGGCCGACGCCTTCGTCGCTCTCGAGGTCTCGAGATCCGCGGCGGTGCGCGCCGCGCGCTCCACCGCCGGCCGAAGCCACGCCTGCCGTGGTTGGGTGGACTCCGCGGAGACACCGGCCGTCGGTCAGTACACCACGGGGCAGGTGCTCTACGGCCTCGCAACCCTGAGCCGCGCCATCTACGAAGACCCACCGGCGAGCGGCCGCGCGACGTTCCTCGCGAAAGCAGCCGCCTATCACGACCTGGTGGGCGAGGTGATCGATCACTGGATGGACGAAGCGCAGCCGAACCACTTCTTCACCGCGAACGAGCCATCGGGCCGTACGCATTGGTTCTGCGACACCGAGGACCGCGCGAGCTGCATCCGCTCGGATGGCCAGCGCCTGGTGAAGTGGAACAAGCAGAGCTGGACCTGGCGCGCGGTCGCGGTCTGGAACGACGTCGCCAACGATCACCGCGGGATGGGGACCACCTTCCGGCGGATTCGCGCGATGCGTTTCACGCGCTGGATGAAGGCCGACATGATGGCTTCCTCTGGCGCATGGGCCGACAGCCGTCCCTACGTCTGGCACGCCTGGGCCGATCACACGCGGACCTATCCCTACATCGAGGACGCCTCGCACGGGGCATGGGACGTGGGGTTGATGGTGGAGGCGTGGCAGGGCGACTTTCGCGAGTGGGACGTCGACGACACCCGCCGCATCATGGGTCCGGGCTCGGCCAGCCGGTTTCGTCACACCTACATGGACAACCTCGCCCGCGCCGACGCTTGCGTTTTTCGCCTCACCGACGGCAGCCGGGGCGACCTCTTGATCACCGGCAGACGCTCGGCGCTGAGCGAATGGATTGGCGTCGCTGCCGGTGACCAGACCTTCCTGAGCGAGCTTCAGCAGGACATCACCGGCAGCTGTGAGGGGTACGTCCTCGCCGCGTCGGCAGCGCCGCGGGCCGTCCTCGGTATCACCCGACTCTTCGTCGAGGCGAGGGCGATCCGCGGCGAATGAAAGCGTCGGCTATTCGGCCGCGTCGGGGGCCGGAGACGGAGGTGCCTCACCCTCGGGGCCACCGAAGTCGCCGCGGAAGTGATGGCGACCGCGCATCCCGCGATGCATGCCGCGGGGCCCGCGACGCGCGAAGCGCTCTTCGAGCTTCGCCCGCTGCTCCTCGGTGAGGATCTCGTCGACGGCGGCCTTCGTCTCCTCGCGAATGGCTCGGAACGCGTCACGGCGCTCCTCTCGCGGGAGCTCTTGGAGCTCCTCGTGGCGCGCGTGCGCTGCCTCGAAGATCGGTCTGAGCGCGGTCACCTGATTGTCGGTGAGGTCGAGGTCCTCGGCCATTCGGGTGAGCATCTGCTCGGGGTCCGGTGGGCCGTGATGGCCGAAGCGGCCGGGACCACCGCGACCGTCGGGCCCGCCAGGACCGCCTCGCCCCGAGCGACCGAAGCGGCCGTGACGCTCGCGACGCTCGTCGAGACGTGCGAGCTGCTCGGGGGTCAGGATGCCCTCGAGCTCTTGATGGAAGCTCTGCCGGAGCTCTTCCTGTCGCGTGTGTCGATTTTCGAGCACGGGCCTGAGCAGCGCGACCTGCTCGTCCGTGAGCTCGAGGGACTGTTGCATGTGAGCGAGCCGACGCTCCACGCGTGGGTTCTCCCCGCTCGCCGTTGCGGTGAGGCTGGCTTCGTCGCCCGCGGCGGTCGCGGGAACGTCGCCACCGCTGGCGCAACCCGCGGCGGTGGCGAGGCCGAACAAGAGGGAGGGAAGGATGATTCGTTTCATCGGTGGGGATTCCTTTCAGGGCGCCGCCTTCGAGGGCGACGTGGACGCTCCACAAGATGAGCTTCGAATCTGACGAAAGTCTGAAGAGGGGATTCAGACGCTCGGCGCCGCTACTGGCCGAGGAGGTGGTCGACCGCCACGACCCCCGAGGCCGCGAGGAGCCAAAGCACGAAAACCGGCAGCAGCACGCTGGTGAGGACCAGGACCACGCTGAGCAGGACGAGCACGTAGTCCAGAGCGGTCGGCTTGGCGTCGGGGTCGTCGCGGTACTTCTCGATGATCTCGAGGTTCTTCCGGTTCGACTTCCAGAAGACGTCGAAGATGTCCCCGATGATGGGCAGCGACCCGCCCAGGGTGTCGATGGCGATGTTCAGGACCATCCGGGCCAGGGCGACCGTGGGGACCTTCTCCTGCCAGGCGAGGTAGATCAGGGCGAGGGAGCCGCTGCCGGTGACGAAGTCGCCGACGCCCGGGAGCAGGAAGCCGATGAGCCCGTCGATCCCGACGCCGAAGCTCGTGCCCGGCACCGTGAGCCCGTCGTCGAGGACACGCACGAGCTTCTCGGCCCAGCCGGGCGTCTCGCTGTCTTGCTCTTCCGCTGCGAGCGCTTCCGCGTCGACGCGCATCCGGGGCGGGGCCGCACGGGGCGGCTCGCCGTGCGCTTCGTCGAGGACGCCCTCGACGGCGGCACCGATCGCGTCTTCGCTGGGGAGGGGGGAGCTCTGGCTCATTCGCTTCGTCGAGACAGCCAGCTCTGGACCGTCGGCCAGACGGTCTTCGGCGCCTCGCGGCCCACGATAATGTCGACATGCCCCATTGGGAAGGCCCGGTAAGTCTTGTCTTTCGAGCGACTGCCCTCGAAAGCGGGCTTCACCGACGCGGCCGGCGCGAGGTGATCGTTGGTGCCTGCGATCACGAGGAGCGGACGGTTGAGGTGCTCGAAAGCGGTGCGGTAGTCGGTGCGTCCGTGTCGTCCCGCGAGCACGCCTTCGCGACCCGCGCGGAAGATGTCGAAGGCGATCTCCAGGCTCGACCAGTCGAAGGCGCGCGAGAGGTAGTCCTCGAGCACCGGCTCTTCGACGCTGCCCGGATGCCAGGGGCGGATCGGCGTCGGCCAGAGCTTGCTGTCCCAGAGGGTGCGCCGTTTGTGAAGATGACGACCGAGGAGCCGGAGCGGGATCTTCGGGTTCGAGTCGAAGACGCCGGTGGAGCGGAGCGTGTTGAGCACCGCCGACACCGCGGTCAGCGTGCGCGATCCCATGCCGAAGAGATAGGGCGAGCCGATGGAGACGATGCCGCGCGTCTTGCGACGGATCGAGGTCGCCGCCGCGCCGTAGGAGATGATCCCGCCCATCGAGTGTCCGATGAGGAACAGCGATTCGCGGCCCGAGAGGCGCAACGCCTCTTCGGCGAAGGCGGGAAGGTCTTCGGAGATGTACTCGTCGAGGACGCGGGGCCGCTGACTGCCGAAGCGACGCGAGCGACCATGGCCGCGGAGATCGCAGTTGAAGACGTCCCAGCCTTCACGCGCCAGGAACGCCGAGAACGACCGGCCCGCGACGTGCCAGGTGTAACGGTTCTGGCCGAAGCCGTGGATCAGGAGCACGGTGCCGCGCGTGGGCTGCGTCGGGGGGAGCCGTTTGCGCACCATCCCCAGAGGCTCGCGTCCGGGCGTCATCACGACCTGCTTTTCGAGGGTCACGAGCTCGTCGCCGTCCACCGACTGCTCGACCATCTCGGTCCGCAAGATCATTCACGCTGGGGATAGCACGGATCAGCAGAGGAGCTGCTATGCTATCGCCCATGCGAAGGAGCCTCGTCCTTCTGACCGGTCTCGCGACGCTGCTGGTGGCGAGCAGCGCGTACGCCACTCCGCCCTCCAAGGTCGAGCTGTCGCGCTTGCTCTCGGGTTACGAAGACGTCCCGCCTGCGTCGGCTTTTCGCACCTGGGGGCCAGAGACGCTCTCCGTCCTGGTCGAGCTCTATCAGGACGCGGAGCAACCTCCCTTCGTGCGCATGCGCGCGGTGAGCGCAGCCGCGTACTACCCGAGCCCCGCCGCGCGCACCTTCCTGCTCGCCGTTGCACGCGCGCCGCGACAGTCCGACCTCTTCGTGCGCGAAGCCGTGATGAGCCTCGGTCGGGCCTTCGGCCCCCGCGCCGTGGACGACGTCCGGCCCTACCTGCGGCACGACGAGCCGGTGGTGCGTGAAGGCGCGGTGATCGCCCTGTCGCGCATCCGCACGCCGGAAGCGCTCACCGCGCTTCGCACGCGCCTCCCCGACGAGCGCGCGGCGCACGTTCGCGACCGGATCCGCGCCGCGATCGCGCCGCACGTCGAGTGATTCAGGGAGCCGCGTCGCCTGCGGCGGCGTCCCCTGCGCCCGCGTCGCCTGCAGTCGCGTCGCTGGCGGCCGCGTCACTGACAGTCCCCCACCTCCCCATCGTCATCGTCATCACAGCCGGCGCCGAGCGCGAGCACGAGGAGAGCGGCGGCGAGAGGTCGCATCGCGCCAGTGTACCTCAGAGGTCCACGGCCTCGACCTCGAGGCCGCTGACGTCGTGACCGAGGAAGCGCGAGGCGACCTCGCCGAAGCGGCTCGGCAGGTCGGTGACCATCAACGAGAGCCCGCCACCCCCTGCCTCCGCGCCCAGATCGCGTTCGTGCAAGAGCGTCGCGAGCTCCTCGGCGGTGGCGCGCGCGGAGTCCACCACCGGGAGCGCTTCCCCCGCGAGGTCGGCGAGCTCGCGCTCGATCACGTCGCGCAAGAGCGGGTAGTGGGTGCACCCGAGCACCAGCGCCCGGATCCGATCCTCCACCATCGGTTCGAGATAGCGGCGTACGGCGAGGCGCGGCACCTCGCCCTCGGTCCAGCCCTCTTCCACGAGCGGAACCAGGAGCGGCGCCGGGCGCGCGATCACCTCGACGCGGCTGCTCTCGGCGGCGACGGCGCGAACGTAGGCGCCGGAAGCCACGGTCCCCGCGGTCGCGATCACGCCGAGGCGCGCCGTCCCGGCAGCGGCGACGCCCGCGCGCGCGCCGGGTCCGATCACGCCGAGCACCGGGATGTCGAGCTCCACCCGCAGCATGTCGAGCGCTACCGCGCTCACCGTATTGCACGCCACCACCAGGAGCTTGATGTCGTGCTTGACCAGGTGGGCGGCGCAGCTCCGCGCATAGCGGATCACCGTGTGGGCGGAGCGAGTGCCATAAGGGACGCGCGCCGTGTCGCCCAGGTACACCAGGCGTTCGTCGGGGAGTGCGTCGGCGATGGCGCTGGCGACGGTGAGGCCGCCCAGCCCGGAATCGAAGACGCCGATCGGTGCGGCGCGCCGTCCCTTCGAGGTCAGGCGCACCTCCCGCCATCACAGTTGTTGCTCAGACATTCCTCGCCGCGGAGACACCGCACGCCGGTCCCACCCTTCGGCGAGCAGTAGTCGACGATGGAAGAGCAGTAGTTGTTCCCCGACCGCCCCGTCTGGTTGCAATCGTCGCTGGTCGCGCACTCCTTGGTGCAGATCGTCTGGCCCCCGTCGGCGAAGGCGACACACTCCAGCCCCGACGCGCAGACGAAGGTGTCGCTCTCCGGTTCGGTGCACGGCATCCCGATCTCGTAGCGCGGGACACAGAGGCCCCCGTCGTTACCGCCACCGGCCGCCGGGTCGCATTCCAGGCGGTAGCGCAGCCCGAACTCGTTGAGGTCTCGAGAGATGTTCTCGCACCCGAAGTCGATGCGCTCAGCGTCGCCGCAGGTCGTGGTGCAGAAGCGGCCGCCGGCGCCGGTGTCGAGGCAGTGCCCGAGCATGCAGTTGGTGTCGTCGTCGCAGGGGATCCCGTAGATGCCCGGGAGGCACGCGGCGAGACCGCCGGCCCCCGCGAGCTGCCTCAGGCAGCCGAAGGCGGGCGGACAGCGCGAGTCGGATGCATCGCACACGGGAAGGCACATCTCGAAGCCCGGGTCGCCGGTGAAGATGGCGCTGGTGTGCACCGAGCGCGCCGGACAGTCCGCCGGGTCGCTGGGCGCGGGCACGCAGTAGAGGTTGTCCACGCGATAGCCGCCGCCGCTGATCCCGAAGGCGACCGCGAGAGTGGTGAGGCACTCCTCGCCCGTATCGCAATCCCCCGATTCGGTGCAGCCCTGCACCGGGTAACAGATGCCCACGTCCTCCTGCGCGCTCACGCGGATGCAGTCGTAGTCGGAAGACTGACACTCGCTGGTGGAGTTGTCGTCGAGGATGCGGCAGCCCTTCAGGCAGCTCTCGTTGTCGCCTTGCTTGACGCACACGCCGTCGCAGTCGGACGCGCAATCGGGCGCGCAGAAGTCGGACGCGTAAGGCGTGGCGCGCACGCAGCTCCAGTTGTCGCTGCAGTCGTTCGACGCCTCGCACTGGAAGAGGTCGGTGTAGAGGGAGCTATCGTCGACGGTGCATGCGCCCGAGAGGACGACGAGGAGGATCGCCCCGCCGATCCTCACGGCAGCCTCCCGCGAACGCTGAGCGCGGCGCCGTTCCGCAGCGGCGCCACGCCTGCCTGGATCACCGGGTCATCGCCGCCGAAGTCGCTGAAGAGCAGGCCCAGGATTGCGACGAGCCCGCCAGCGACGGCGACACCGATGAGGACGTCGGTGACGATTGCTTCGGTCGAGCGCGCGGAGAAGAACTCGTCCCTCTGCCGCATCGTCAGCTCGGGGCTCGGCGTCGACTGAGAGGACACGCCGAAGTAAGTCGCGAGCCCACCCGCCACGACGCCCACCCCGAGACCGATCCACAAGAGGGGCGAGATCCCACCGGACTCCTCGCCGGTGGTCGGCACCTCGAGCGCGGCTTCGATCTGCATCGTGGCGCCCTCGGCGACGTTCACCACGCGGCTCCAGTCGAAGTAGCCGGCCGCGCTCACCTGAAGCTCGTGGCGCCCCGGGGCCACGTCGTCGAGCTGTACCGCTTCGCCGCGGTAGACCCCGATGAGCACCCCGTCCACGACGACCTCGGCACCTTCGACGTTGGCCGAGACCATGAGCGCGCCCGGCGTGCTCACCCGCGCGTAGAGCTCCGGAATCGCGTCCTGAACCGCGTCAGCGACGGCGCCCACGTCGCCCGTGACCTCTTTGAAGATGCGCCCAGCGAGCTCCCCCGTTCGGATCTCGATCCGGTTGAGGTTGAAGACCCAGCGATCGCCGCGGCGCGCGACGGTCCCGGCGATCAGCTCGTCGACGCCGAGCTGCACGCCCACGCGCCCCAGGCACGCGGTGGAGGTGACGCACTCCGCGCTCCTCGCTTCGCCCTGGCCGAGCTGCGCCTGGAATTCTTCCTTGCCGACGATCGAGACGCGACCGCGCGCAGCCACAGCGCCGATCGCGAGCTCCGTCAGCGAGTCCGCCGTCTCGGGGTCCACGCCGGAGGACGCGAGCACCACGATGGCGACGCGCCGTGTGTCTTCTCTCCCATCGGCCGGAGGGCGCTCGAGTGCCTCACCAGCGTCGTCATCGTCTCCCCCGGGCGGGCCGTCCTGGGCGGAATCGTCCTGTGCGACCGCGACGTTCGCGCCGAGAAGAGCGGCTACCACGGCCGCAGCGATGGGCCAGGCCCGCATTGCTGAAGCAGCATACGACGGGCCCGCGAAGCGGGCCAGGATCCGCAATTGCGCAGTGCACTGCGCCGGCAAGTCACTCCTGGCGAACCGTGGCTTCGCCTTCTCCAAGGCGGCTCGGCCTCGCTTCGCCTTCTCCTGAGGGGCCTGCTAATCTCCCTTTCAGTACTCGCTGAAGATGACGGACCTGCAGCGCATCCTGGTCGTCGATCCCGACGACGAGAATCGAAGCGCCCTCGGCAAGATGCTGACGGGTGGCGGCTTCGAGGTCGTGCTCGTCGCCGACGGGCAGAGCGCGCGCGACGCCGTCTACGCAGAGGAGCCGGACGCCATTCTCCTCGAGCTCGCCCTGGGTGAGGATCGCGGCTTCGAGCTCCTCGAGGGCCTCAAGGCCGACCCGCGTACCAGAGAGGTGCCGATCCTGGTCGTCACCAGCCTCGAAGGCGAGGGCGAGCTCACACGAGCGTTCGAGGCCGGCGCGGAGGACTTCGTCCGCAAGCCGATCCGTGCCCAGGAGCTCCTCGCCCGCATCCGCAGCCACCTGAGGCTCCGGGACCACTCGCTCGCCCTGGCGCGCAAGGAGCAGGACGCCAAGGCGATGCTCGACCTCACGCAGGCGCTGGCGTCCTCGCTGGACCTCCGGGAGATCCTCTTCACCGTCGTCCGGCGCATCGCCGAGGTCGTGAAGGTGGACCGGGTCTCGATCGTGCTGTCGCCCGAGCAGGACCAGGGCGACGTCGGCTACGTCGTGGTGGCCTCGGACGACGAGAAGCTCTCCAACCTCAAGATCGACCTGGGGAAGTACCCGGAGATCCGACAGGTCCTCGCCACCGGCGAGCCGCTCCTCATCGACGACGCGACCACCCACCCCATCCTCGACGGTGTGCGCGACGACGTGCCGACGCCCTTCCGCTCGATGTTCCTGCTGCCGATCGTGTGGCGCGAGCAGGTGCTGGGCGTGCTCTTCCTCCGCGCCGCGACCCCCGGGCGCGGCGTCGCCGAACGCGAGATGGGCTTCTGCCGCATCGTGGCCAACGCCACCGCCATCGCGCTCCGCAACGCTCGCGTGATGCAGTCGCTCCGGGATCACACCCAGCAGGTCACCTTCGCTCGCTTCGAAGCGGAGCGGCGCCTTCGAAGCCTCGAACGATACGCCGACCTCTTCGAGTCTTCGGCGGACGGCATCGCCGTGGTGGACGCCGACGGCAACCTCCTCTTCGCCAACCCGCGCGCCTATCAGCTCCTGTCCTACGAGGAGGGCGCCTTCACCGGACAGAAGGTGAAGATGCTGATCCATCCCGACGACGCCACGCTGGCGAAGACCATCTGGGACGGCTTCGAGGAGGACTCCTTCCCGGCAGACGTCGACCTCAGGCTTCGGAGGAAGGACGGCTCGGCGCTCATCGCCAACGTCGCCTTCTCGTCGCTTCTCTCGGGGGAAGGCGCCGTGCTCTTCACCTTCCGCGACGTGACCGAGGCGCGGCAGATGGAGAGCGAGCTGGTCCAGACCAAGGAGTTCCTGGAGTCGCTGATCCACGCGAGCCCGGACGGGATCGTGGCCGCCGACATGGAGGGGACCATCATCCTCTTCAACGAGGGCGCCGAGCGCATCTACGGCTATCCAGCCACGGACGTCATCGGGAAGATGAACGTTCGCGACCTCTACCCCGAGGGGATCGCGCACGACGTCCTGGTCATGATGCGCTCGCCGCAGCACGGTGGAGAGGGACGAATCGAGCAGATCCGCCTGGACGCGCTCAACGAGACCGGGGAGCGTGTGCCCATCGCCCTTTCGGCGGCGCTCATCTACGAGGGCGACCAGCCCGTCGCCACCTTCGGCATCTTCACCGATCTTCGAGAGCGGCTGCGCGTCGAGGAGCGGCTGGCGCAGGCACAGGAGAAGCTCGCCGTCACCGAGAAGCAGGCGCTCATCGCGGAGCTGGCGGGCACGGCCGCTCACGAGCTGAACCAGCCGCTCACCAGCGTGATGGGTTACGCCGAGCTCCTCAAGCGCAAGCTCGATCGCGAGAGCGCGGAGCATCGCGCTGCCGACATCATCGTGCGCGAGTCCGAGCGCATGGCGGACATCGTGCGCAAGATCGGCAAGATCACGAAGTACGAGACCAAGTCTTACGTCGGGGAGCAGCGGATCCTGGATCTGGACAAAGCATCGGGGGCCGCGGAGTCGGACAGATCGTCCGAGCCCGCGCGGGAGTAGGAGTTGGGCGGCGGGAAGAGAGACAAAAAGGACGACGAGAAGTTCGAGCCTCGTGAGAGCGGTCGCGTCCCCAAAGAGGAGGCGCCGAACACCGGGCCCTTCCCGCGCGCCGAAGTAGAGCGCGCTCTCGCGGCCCATTCCGCCCCGACCTTCCCGGGCGGCTTCGGCCCACCGGGCCCCGATCAGGTCACCGCCGAGCTGTTGACCCTGGCCGCGACCACCTCTCCGGAGATGAGCCGCCCCCAGCTCGCCAAGACCTACCTGAGCGCGCTCGAGCGGCTCTTCCCAGAGAGGCTCTTCGCCATCCGCCTGACAGCGGAAGAGGCCGACCAGCCCCACCACCTCGAGACCAACGGTCTGCTTCGCGAGAGCGCGCGAGACCACATCACCTTGAGCCGCGAGGCGGTTTTGCGCCACTTCCACATCGAGGGTGATCTGGTCCCGGGTGGTGTCACGCTCACCGATGGCTACGTGCCGATCTTCACCGAGGGCGCGGAGGGCTTCGACGTCCCGCTCTTCGATCGCAAGCGGGTCGCAGGCGTGCTGGCGGTGGAGTACCCGGTGGGGGTGTCGGTGCCCGCGGCCGACATCTCGATCCTCGTCCCCTTCGCCCTTCAGCTGGGCGCGGTGCTGCGCAGCGCGCGCTTGCTCCGCGAGTCGGTCTATCTACGCGACTACCTCGCGAAGATCCTCGAGCATGCCAACGCGCCCATCATCGTCATCGGACACAAGCGCGAGATCCGGGTGGCCAACCGGGCCTTTTCCAAGGTCCTGCAGATCGACGCCGAGCAGATCCTCGGTCGCGATCTCTTCGAGCTCCTGCCCGCCGAGGAGCACTCG
Organism: uncultured delta proteobacterium; assembly: GCA_963727445.1. Taxonomy (GTDB): domain Bacteria; phylum Myxococcota_A; class Polyangia; order Polyangiales; family B10-G4; genus B10-G4. Next base: position 480,554 of record CAVSGI010000021.1, on the reverse strand, counting down.
CGGCTGCTCCCGGTCTTCATCGACGCCCTGCGCGGCGTGCCCACGCGCAACTTCGAGCTGCGACTGCCGCGGCGTCGCGGCGGCTCCGCCCGGCTCACCATCAACGCCGCGTCCATCCTCTCGGCCGACGGCGCGGTGGAGGCGGTGATCGCCATCGGGCGCGACCGCACCGAGGTGGCCGAGCTCCAGGAGCAGGTGATCCAGGCAGAGAAGCTCGCGACCCTGGGCCAGCTCGCCGCGGGTGTCGTGCACGAGCTGAACAACCCGCTCACCAGCATCTCGGTCTACGGCGACTACCTGCACCAGAAGCTCGACGCTTCGGGCGCGGACCCTGGCGACGTCGAGAAGGCGCGGCGCATCGTCGACGCCTCCGATCGCATCCTCCGCTTCACCAAAGACCTGGTCACCTATGCACGTCCCGCGAGCGAGGCACCGGTGCTTCTCGGCGTCTGCGACGTGATCGACAAGGCGCTTGTCTTCTGTGACCACGTCCTGCAGGAGCGCCAGGTCGTGCTGCAGAGGAGCTACGCCGACGACGTGCCGCCGATCGTCGGCATCGCCGGCCAGCTTCACCAGGTCTTCATCAACCTGGTCACCAATGCCTGTCACGCCGTGGACCCCGGCGGTCACATCCGCATCAGCGTCGACGCCGACGTGGCGGGCGACATCGTCGTCGAGGTCGAGGACGACGGGGACGGGATCCCTCCGGAGAAGCTCCGGCAGATCTTCGAGCCCTTCTACTCCACCAAGAAGGAAGGCCTCGGCACCGGGCTCGGTCTGTCGATCGTCAGGAACATCGTCGACACCCACCGCGGCGAGATCGAAGTGCGGAGCGAGCCGGGCGAGGGCACGACCTTCGTCGTGAAGCTCCCGCCCGGCGGCGCTTGAGGGCTGCGCCCTCAGCGCGTCGACAGCACGGTGAAGAAGCGCCGGTCCCGGCGTTGAACGCGCAGCAGCGCTTCGTGGTCACCCGCGAGGGCTTCGTCGACGATGCGCGGCGCGCTCACCGGCTTGCGGTCGGCCCGGAGGATCACGTCGCCGGCACGGAGGCCCGCCCGCTCGGCCGCGGAGCCGCTCTGCACGCGCGCCACCACCACGTCGCCGGGACCGGCGTAGCCGATCTGACGGCGGATCTGCGGATTGAGCGGACGCAGCTGGGCGCCGTGGCCATGACCGCGGGGCTGCACCGCCGGTCGCGGCGGTGGGCGCTGCGGTTGCTGGTTCGGACGCTCGGCGGTGGTGACGGTGAAGCTCCGGCGGCGGCCGTTGCGCAGGACGCTGAGCTGCACGTTGGCGCCGACGGGGCGCCGGATGACTTCGCGCAGGAGATCACGCCCTTCGCGAACCGTCACGTTGCCCACCGAGAGGATGATGTCGCCCTCCTCGAGACCCGCGCGCTCGGCGGGTCCACCCGCCTCGACGTGGTTGACGAGCGCGCCGTGCCCACCCGGTGCGCGGAAATGACCGGCGAGCTCGGGAGTGAGCTCCTGGAAGCCGACGCCGACGTAGGCGCGCCGCACCACACCGTTCTGGATCAACTGGTCCGCCACCAGGTGCGCCATCGACGAGGGGATCGCGAAGCCGATACCGCTACCGCGCCCGATGATCATGGTGTTGATGCCGAGGATCTGCCCGTGCAGGTTCACCAGCGGTCCGCCGGAGTTGCCCGGATTGATGCTCGCGTCGGTCTGCAGGTAGTCCTCGATCTCGTTGGCGCCGATGCCGCGGCCCGTCGCCGAGAGCACGCCCGCGGTGACGGTGTAGTCGAGACCGAAGGGTGCGCCGATGGCGACCACCCACTCACCGACGCGCGCGGCGTCCGAATCACCCCAATCGGCCGCCGGCAGGCCACGCGCCGATACGCGCACCACCGCCAGGTCGGTGGCGGTGTCGGTGCCGACCACCGTGGCGGGGAGGTGGCGCCCATCCTGAAGGACGACGTCGATGCGGATGGCGTTCTCGACGACGTGGTTGTTGGTCAGGATGTAGCCGTCGCCGCGGATGATCACGCCCGAGCCGTTGCCTGTCGCGATCTGGGAATCGCCACCGCCGCCCCGGGGACCGAAGGGAAAGCCGGCCATGGGGTTCTGCCGGGGTGTCTCCACCAGGAGCGTCACCACCGAAGGTGAGACGCGCTGGGCCACCGTGGCGACGGCGTCCCCTACGCGCGTGGCATCGGCGATGGCGCCGTTCCCACCGGCCGCAGGTTGCGGCTCCTGGGCGGTGGGTTGGTTTTCTTCGCGGGTCTGGGCGTGGCCATGGCCGCGACCGAAAGCGCCCGGCATGAGGGCGCAAGCGGCGGCGGTCAGGACGATGGCGAGCCCCATGGTGAATCGTCGTGTCTTGGTCATCATCTTCGGAGTGCCCTCAGGTTCGAGTGCTCTCTACGTGCGAATTGGCGCACCGTATTTCCCACGGGACAACACGCGGGAGGCGATGATGTTCCACCTCGGGGAAAGTCGAAGCGTTTCGCCGAGATGAGCGGGGCTCAGCGGCGGGCGATCAGGACTTCGATCGCCGAGCCCCGCGCGCTCACCCGATAAGCCGGGCTCTGACCTTCCGCGAAGGTGATGGTGAGCTCGGAGTGATCGCCCCGATTGAGGATCATCGAGCGCTCCACCAGCGGGTGGGAGGCCGCGATGGGCCCCGCGCGATCGAGGGAGAGGCTGTTCGGAACCGTCACCGTGAAGCCGTCGGGCCGCGCGGTGCCGCGCACCACGGTGACCGGCTGGCTCATGCGGATGAGGAAGCTGCGGCCGCCCGGAACGTCGGGGGCACCGAAGACAGTGCCTTCGCTGGTCACGCCCGCCGGCGCCGCCGTCGCGTTCCCACCTTCGCGGACATCCACCGCGTAGGGGGAGCCCTCGGGCAGAGCCTGCGGCGCCTGCGGTCGCGCACCTTCGCTCAGCGAGGGGAAGGTCGGCGCGGGCATGGGTCCGGCCTCGCGCGAAGCCTCGCCGAGGGCGCGGGGCATCGTCGGAGTGATCGGCTCGGCGGAGGCCGCCGGCGTCGCGGCTGCGGTGGAGCTCGCGGCGGTGTCGGTGGCGGTGGGTGCCGGCGCGGGAGCCGCCTCGGAGGTCTCGGCGACCAGCGGCTGATGGCCGGCGAGGGGGTCGGCTGCGTCGACGGTCTCTTCGCCCGGCATGAGCGCCCAGGCGGCGAGTCCGACACCGACGAAGGCCGCCGCGGAGAGCGCCAGCGTCCGACGGCGACGCTTTTCGGGCTTCTGCGCCTTGGCGCCGCGCTTCTTCGCGCGACGGCGGGTGACGTTCGAGTCGGCGGGAGGTGGCGCCGTCTTGCGCCGGCGGCGCGTCTTGTTCGCGAGCGCCGGGAGCCGCTCGCCGATCTTGGCCGACAGTGTCGAATAACCGCGCTTCGCGTAGGCAAGCGCCTTTTCGATCGCCGCCGCGAGCTTGGGCGCGCGCTCGGCCTTGAAGGTCGCCCAGAAGGTGCGCGCCTTGGCGGAGAGCATTACCAGCGCGGGGCGGACCTTGGCCAAGAAGAGGCGAAGCTTCGGGATCAGCGTCGGAACGATCTCCTTCGCCGAGCGCCGGATGCCGGCCAGGACCTCGGCCGGACCGTTCTTCGGGAGGACCACCGCGTCCTCCTCGATCTTGGCCGGGGCTGCTTCGGCCGCGGGCTCCTCCTCGGCGACCACCGCCGCCAGGGCCTCGTCGATGCTGCCCGGGATCCCGGTGTCCACCGAGGGCGTGTCCATCAGATGACTGGCGCGCCCCACGTGCACGATGCGAGGACCGGGGCTGGCGAGCCCGTCGAGGGCCGCCTCGATCGCCTCGTCGATCTCGTCCTCGTCTTCGTCGTCGTGCGCGAAGCTCTCGGGAGCCGAGAGATCGACCGCCGTCTCCTCCTCGGCAGGCGCCGGGGGGAGGAAGTCGGGGAGCGTCGACTCCGCCGCCGGCACCACCAGGGCGTCCTCGAAGACGATGTCGATCATCAGGCGGGGCGTGTCACCGTCGACCAGGAGGTCGATCCCCTCGATCCGGCCGCGGCGGCCATCCTTCTGGACGGTGACGCCGGTCTTCAGACGCAGGAACGAGAGCTCCTGGGACACGGTGAGGACGTCTTCGTCCTCCGAGACGATGCCCGCGCGAATCGCCGACGGCACCCCCTCGATCTCGAGGGAGATGGCGCTCGGGCCCACCGGCTCGTCGATGGTGTCCTCGGCCCCGCGGGCCTGCCCCGGCGCCGGGGGCAGATAGCTGCGGCCGTGGAGCAGGGTGCGAATGGCGTCGCTGGTCTCGGCGTCGAGCTCGAGGAAGCGCAGGCCGAACTCCCCTGTGTGAGGCCCCTTGTCACTCGACCAGACGACCTCCGCCCCGGCCTCCACCAGGGCCCCGCGCGCGCCTGGGAAGCGGCAACGCAGCTTCGCCCCGACGTGCGGAAGGTACGAGGAGCGCATCGCGAGCCCTCCCTGGCTCACGTTCACTCCGTCCGCCTCGAACTTCTCCGCGAACCCCTCGTGGGTGAGCTCCACGTGAGATTCGAGAGGGATCCGAGCCCCACCTCTGCCACGCCGATCGACCTCTGCGTCCATGCTTGCTCCTCTATGGCTAGTTACGACGTCTACAGAACTGGCAGATCGGGTCCAGTTTTCGGCAGGCCGCGAGGGGCGCGCCGTTCTTGACCGGTGGCGATCGCGCGATCAGTCTCGACCCGAGCATGGGCCTCCGCCTCGTCGTGCGATCGACGTGGTCGTCCGAAGGGACGACCGAGCACGTCTACGAATTCGATCAGCCGCGCGTCGTCATCGGACGACATCGCGGCGCCGACGTGCACATTCCTCATGCCGCGGTGAGTGGAACCCACGCCACGCTTCGCGCCGAAGGGGCGCGTTGGGTGGTCGTCGACGAGAACTCCACCAACGGAACGAAGGTCGGCGGGGAACGCCTGCCCCCCGGACGCCCGAAACCGCTCGGTCCCGAGGACGTCGTCGACATCGGCGGCTTTCATCTGCGCCTCGAGCAGAAACCGGTGGTCACAGCGACCACGGTGGAGGGCACCGCCGCCCTCGCGCGCCGCATCGTGGAGGAGGCGCTCTCCCAGGGTGATGGCGACAACGCGCCACGGCTCCACGTGCTCAACGGGCCGAGTGAAGGGCAACAGATCGCGATCCCCAATCCCCCGAGTCGGCTGGTCCTCGGTCGGGGGGAGGACGTGGACGTGCAGCTCCCCGACGAAGACCTCTCGCGCGCTCACGCCGAGGTCTTCGCCGACCTGTCGGGGGTGATGCTCCGGGATTCTCGAGAGCAAGAACGGGACGTTCGTCGGAGACAAGGCGATTCGCCAGCAGCGCCTCCGCGACGGCGACGAGATCCGCCTGGGCAAGACGGTGGTCCTCTTCGAGGACGCCGCCGGGCGACTTCAGAACGAGATTCGAGCGTGCCCCCGAGCAATCGGTGGAGCTCCCCGCGCCGCCCGAGCCAGAGCCAGAGCCCGAGCCCGAAGCCGCGCCCGAGAGCGCGAGCGACGGGACGCGGGCGCCGACCCCATCGGCGCCACCGCCGGCCCCCCGCCGCGCCGGCCTCGGCGCCGACGTGTTCATCTACGTCCTCGCGGGCGCGGTGTTGGCGCTCTCCATCGCCGGGCTCTTCTTCCTCCTCCGCGCCGGCTGAGCCGCGCCGGGGATCACCGAGCCGTCAGCGTTTCGAAGAACGCGAGGCATCGCTCTGCGCCGAAGCTCATGCAGCTTCGGTAGTCCGCCCGCGGAATGCTCTGGAACTCGCAAGTGTGGTCGCTGTCCGCGTCCAAGGCCTCGCAGAGCGTGCGGATTGGCGCCGCCGGTGCGACGTCATCGCTGCAGGTGTCGAGCTCGGAGCCACACTCGACGAGGGTCCAGGCGGGGACGGAGAGCGACGACGGGTCGACGTCGATCACGGAGTCGACGTCGATCGCGGGTGAGTGCCCGGGCCCGCAGGGGCACTGCCCGTTGTCGCACGCGTGCTCGGCGGGGGGCGGGTCGTAATACCGGGAGAGCAGCTCCGAGTGACTGAGGGGGAAGGTGCAGGGAAGCCCGCCGAGTCCCTCGCCCAGCGCGGTGTCGGCAGCCGACAGGTCGTAGAAGCCTTCGAGGAAGCAGCCCGCGGTCACCTCGTCGCCGCGCCAGTGCTCCGAGTCGTCGAGATTGGTGCGCGCCATGGCGACCACCGGCGCCGTCCCCGCCATCCCCTCCCCCGAAAGGAAGAGGTAGCGACCCGTCCAGCGTCCGGTCACCGCTTCCGAGAGGTGGATCGCTTCGAGGGAGCGGTCGACGCGATCGGCGAGCTCCACCAGCGGCAGACGATGGACCACCTCGTCCGCCTCGAAGAGGTGGAGGCAGGTCGCGACGTGACCCGCCTCCGCGAAGTCGCGCAGCACGCGGCCATAGCCTCCGCACTCCTCGGAGGTCATCGCGAAGATCGCGACCAGCCCATCGCATGGCACCGCCTGACTGCAGTGCTCGGGATCGAAGCGCGCCACGAAGCCGCAGGCGTCATCGCTCCCGTTCAGCCCTTTGCAGCGCTCGACCACGGTGGAGATGGTCGGCGGCCCGGGCTGGGGGTCCGCCGCGGGCGAGCGCCGCTCGTAGCACGAGGCGAAACAGGGCCTCATCGCCGAGGCACAGCCCGAAAGGCAGAGGAGGAGCCAGAACGCGCGCGACGAAGGACGCACGGTGCGAGACTAGCCCACTTCCCAACCAGGGAATCGGGGGTATCCTCTGGAGCCAACCGTCGGAGCGGACTATTTCAGCCTCAACGACAGCTGACGTCGTCGCCGGGAAGTACCGAATCGAATCGCTCGTCGCGGAGTCGCCCCACAGCCGGATCTACCGCGCCGTGCAGGTGGTGCTCGAGCGTGGCCTCGCCGTGCGTCGCTTTCGTCCGGAGGCGAGTCCAGAGGTGCGGCGCCGGGTCACGACCGAGGCGCGGATCTGCGCAGGGCTGGCTCACCCGAATGTCCTCCGGGTCTTCGAAATCGGCGAAGACGACGGCCCCTTCGTCGCCATGGAGCTCCTCGCCGGGGAAACGTTGCGCGCGCGGCTGTCCCGCGAAGGCCGCCTGGGTCTCGCGGACGCGGCGCGCGTGGGCGCGCAGAATCCTCGACGCCCTCTGTGCCGCGCATCGCGCGCATGCCGTCCATCCCTGCCTCACCCCCAGAGACGTCTTCCTCGCCGAGCATCACGGCGGCGGCGCTGCCAAGCTCGTCGCCTTTCAGCCGGAGACGGCTGGAGATCCACGCAAAGATCTTCACGCCGCCGGGCGCGTGATCTACGAGGCGCTCACCGGCGAGCACGCACCGAGCCCCGACGACACCCGTCTTCCCCCCGGTCCGAGCGAGCTGCGCGACGACGTCGGGCTCGACGCGGATGCGTTCGCCTCGCGCGCCCTGGCCAGGACCGAGGATGCGCGCTTTCAATCGGCCGAAGAGATGCTCGACGCGTGGTCTTCGATCGAGGCGTTCGCCGCTCACCTGAGCGCGTAACCGATCGAGACCGAGATCCGCGGCGCAAAAGTGACAGTCGCTCCCTGATCGAAGCCGAGGTGCGCTTCCACGCCGCCGCTGAGCCCGAGCGCAAAGGGCCCGAGGACGAGCTGCCAGCCGGCTTCGAGCGCGCCGAAGAGCGAGACCACCGCCCGGTCGGTGGTGATCGCCGCGCCGACGGAGGGACCGATGAAGGGCCCGGCGACACCTTCGCCGAGGGGGTAGAGGTGGTAGCCCAGCTCGAGCGCCACACCCGCTGAGGGCGCCGTGCTCCGATAGCCCCCTTCCAAGAAGAGGGCGTGGGAGGGGCTCAGGCCGAGCTCGAAGCGAGCGGTCCACTCCCCGAAGGCCATCCCCACCGGGTCGAGGGTGACGGCGCCGATGGGGGTGGGAGGGGACGGATCGGTGGCGAGGGTTTGGGTGGGCGCCTCCGGATCCTGCGCGAGGGCCGCGGGGGCGAAGGCGGCGAAGGCCGCCAGGAGGAAGAGGTGGAACACCAGGGCGGGGAGGGGCGTACGGGACATGTGCAGCCCTTATCGGGCCGCCCTCCCCTCGGTTGCGTCGCCCACAGCCATCGTGCTTGGATACGGCGCGTTTGAAGCCGACGGCCCTTTCTCCGTCGGTCTGGGTACCGCCCCTTCGGGGCGATAGATTGGACACCCGAATGATTCGGAAGATCGGACTCTTCGCTCTCGTCGCCCTCTGTGCCCTGATCTTTGGGCGGTTGCCGGCGCGCCAGGCCCATCCAGCAGGGCGGCCAACAGCTGAACAACACCGCCGGAGGAGGCACGGTTCAAGCCGGCGGCGGCAGTGGCGTGAGCCAGGATCCCCGCCAGGCCCTCGAGCAGGTGGAGGCCTTCTTGACCCAGCAGGGCTACGCCCGCACCGGGCCCGCGGTCCGCAACACGAACCTGCCGGCGAACGGGGTCATCGCCTACGCCATCGAGGCGCAGCAGGGCGCTTGCTACACCATCGTCGCCATCGCCCAGCCGACCAGCGATCTGAACCTCATCGTCCTCGACCCGCAGGGTCAGACCATCGCCTACAACGTCGACCCGGATCCGCGGCCCTGGGCGACGATCTGCCCCGCCACCGCCGGTCGCGTGATCGCCCGGCTCCAGATGGCCTCCGGTGGGGGCGAGTACTACTACGCCGTCTATCAGGGCTCGCCCCAGACGCGGCCCGACCTGGCGCAGCTCTACAGCGGCGGCCAGCAGGGCGGAGGACGACAGCAGGCCCAGCTCGACGAGGCCACCCAGAGCCGGCTCACGCAGCTCGACGAGACGCTTCGCGCCGAAGGCTACTCGCGGATCAGCGACCCCTACGGCGAGCAGTACACCCAGCGCGAGGACCGCATGTTCGCCCTGAACCTCACCCAGGGAACCTGCTACGCCTTCGCGACCCTCGGCGGAGAGGGCGCGAGCGACACCGACGTCTTCCTCGTGGATGGTCAGGGCAACGAGCTCCAAAAGGACGTCACCACGAACCTCGACGCGCTCGTCCGCTTCTGTCCGAGCCAGACCGGCTCTTATCAGCTGCGCGCGCGCATGTATGGCGGACAGGGCCCGCTCTTCACCGTCGGCTACGTCCGACAGGGCGACGGCAGCACCGCACAGCAGACGACCACCCCGCCCGCCACCAACGTCATCGCGACCCAGTCCACCGCCGGCGCCGGGCTCGAGGAGAACTTCCGGCTCCTCGACAGCGACATCCGCGCCCGCGGCTATCAGCCCTACGGCGACCAGTCCCGCGGCCAGCTCGGCGAGAGCGAAACGCGCGACTTCACCATCCAGCTCGAGGGCGGCAAGTGCTACGCCATCCTCGGCGTCGGCGACAACGGCGTGCGCGACCTCGATCTCCTGCTCAAGGACGAAAGCGGGCGCATGATCGACGAGGACGTCGAGACCGATGCGCGCCCCATCGTGCGCGTCTGTCCCGACGACACCGGCCAGTACACGATGACCGTCCGCATGTACCAGGGCTCGGGCAACTTCGTGTATGCGCCCTATCGTTGGCCGCGCGGGACCCGCGGCCCCTTCGGCTTGAGCGGGCTCATCTACGTCCGCCTGGGCGAGGTCACCTCGCTGCTCGGCGTCGAGGGCTTCGAGCCCGATCCCAACACCACCCCCGGGCAGGGCAACCTGCGGCGGGAGGGCGCCACCGCGCATCACACCATCCCGCTCCAGGGCGGCCAGTGCTACGCCATCCTCGCGGTCGGCGGCCAGGGTCTCAACAACGTGGACCTCTCGATCAGTCAGGGAGGCAACGAGATCGCGAGCGACAACACCCGCACGGCGTTCCCGACGGTGCGTCACTGTCCCACGTCGAACGGACGCTTCCGCATCGACATCGGGGCTGGGGACGGCTCGGGCCGCTACTTCTACCAGGTGTTCCGGCGCACCTCGAACTGAGGGGCACGGGCGCCGGCTTCAGCGGTTGCGATCCCAGAGGATGCGCAGACCATCGAGGGTGAGGAACTCGTCGAAGTCCTCGATGGTCCGGCTCTCGGGGGTGAGCACCGGCGCGAGCCCGCCCGTGGCGAGGACGCGCGCGGGCGCGCCGATCTCGGCGCGGATGCGCTCCACCAGCCCGTCCACCAGGCCGACGTAACCGAAGACGATGCCCGACTGCATGGAGTGGACGGTGTTGCGGCCGATGGCGCGCGGCGGCTTCATCACCTCCACCCGCGGCAGCTTGGCGGCACGCGCGAAGAGCGCCTCGGCGCTGATGCGGATCCCCGGCGCGATCGAGCCGCCGAGGTACTCGCCGGCCTCGGAGATGCAGTCGAAGGTGGTCGCGGTGCCGAAGTCGACGACGATCACCGCGCCGCCCACACGCTCGTAGGCCGCCACCGCGTTCACGATGCGGTCCGCGCCGACCTCCCGCGGGTTCTCGTAGAGGATCGGCATGCCGGTCTTGAGGCCGGGCCCGACCACCATCATGTCGACATCGAACGCCCGGTCGACGGCCTCCACCACCACTTCACCGAGGGCCGGGACCACCGACGCCAGGATGCTGCCGCGGACCGCCTGACGTTCCACCCCAGCCACCGCGAGGAGGCTGTGCAGAAGGACGTGAAGCTCGTCGACGGTGCGACCGCGAGACGATTCGATGCGAAAGTCGTGCACCAATCGCTCGCCCTCGTAGAGACCGAGGACGATGTGCGTGTTGCCGACGTCGACAGCGAGGAGCAAGCGCCCTCTAGATGAACGACCACGATTGTGGGACGGAGGATCGCGAAGGATGCGGTGTCGCTCGCAGGGAGGGCCTACGAAGGACGGCCGATCGGCCATTCGAGGAGACCCGACGCGGCGAGCGGCGCCGCAGACGAGCGAGGAACGTTCCAGAATCGTGGTCGTTCATCTAGTGCTCGAGGGGCCGGAGCGCGAGGCTCTGCGCCAGCAGCTCGTCGAAGGTCTTGGGCATCTCGACGACCACGTCGCTGCTCGCGGTGGCGACCGGCGCCGAAGGCGCGGCGATCGGCGCCGCCGCGACTGGCGTGGGCTTGGTGGGCGCCGCCGGCTTCGCGGCGCGCATCGGCGTGGGCGCGGTCACCGGTGTGGGCGCGGTCTTCGGCGCGGCGGGACGGGCCGGCGCTGGCCGCGGCTGGGCCTTGGGCGTGGCGCGCGCGACGGGCTGGGGCTTGGCGGGCGCCGCCGGCTCGTCGGCCGCGCCGCCGATGGCCACCTCGAGCGGGCTCGGGCTGGTCTTGCGCGTGCGGCCGGGTGCTGCGGCGGGTGCGGTCGCCGCACGAGGCTTGTGGCGGTTGCGCTGGACGAGCGCGAGGAGCGACTCGAGCTTCTGGACCTGACTCACGACGACACCCCCAAACGACTCACGATCGCGCCGAGGCGGTCTCCGGCCGCGACCCACTTCCGTACCGCCTCTGCGGTCTCGGGTGCGAGGATCAGGAACTGCTGCTCGGTCACGGGCACGCAATCCGCGGGCGTCTCGCCGAGCGCGCTGATCATGCCGGTGAGAAGGGCGCTCATGGCGATGCCGCCGTCGCCCAGGCTCGGCGCGCCGGAGACCGTAGCGACCAGCGCCTGGCCCCAGCGCTCGAAGGCGAGCTTGCCCCAGCCGAAGAGCGACACGACCGCCGACGCATGGGCCACGACCTGCTCGATCGAGGCCTCGGTGGGGTCGCCCCCGAGGTTCGCGCGCGCGACCGTCCCGAGCTCGTTGCCCAGGCCGATGAGCGCCGCGCTGTCCCCGGCGCGCATCGCGGCTGAAACCAATTGGCCGGCTGCGGTGTCCGAGAGTACGAGGACACGGGCTCCGTCTCTGGTGCGGACGCTCCCTTCGGAAAGGTCGAACTGATAGAAGCCACCGGGATCGAATCGCGCTTCGGCCATCAAAGCCGGTGTAGAAGAGTCGTGGGGATCGTGTCAAATGCTTGATATTCCGCGCCGACTCGCCAAGGGAGCCCTCCCCGCCCTCCTCTGCCTCCTCACCCTCGTGCTCCCGCGCGCCGCCGAGGCGCAGATGCTCGGCATCATGGACTACTTCGGCGGGATGCGGCGCTGGGCCGGCGACCGCATGTCCCCCCCGGCGCCGGGACAGAGACCCGACCTGCCCATCGCCGCCCGCTCGGAGCTTCGCCCCCTCGCCATTCACGCGGGGCCGGGGGTGCCCGAGGCGCAGATCGCCGAAGCGCTGGACGCTGCCGAGCTCGCCCACGACGTGATGGAGCAGCTGGGCTTCACCCTGCCGCCCCCCGACGGTGGACGCGGTGGGGGCGACGAGCTGGACCTCTACCTCGCCCCCACCGAGGGCCGGGTGGACGAGGCCGCCGCCGACCCGCGCGTGCTGTGGAGCTACCTCGACACCGCCTCCGCCTACGCCCAGGTCGATCCGCGGCGCGCACTCGACCTCGAAGCCTGCGTCGTCTCCGCCTACGCGCAGGCGGTGCTCCTCGGCCAGGACCCGGCCGAGGCGCCGGGTTGGCGCCACGCCACCGCCACCTATCTCACATGGATCACCACCGGACGTTGGGGGTGCGACCCCGAGCTCGTGGCCGCCCCACAGCGGAGCGCGCACACGGGGTGGGTGAACGACGATCCGGAGGGCGGCGACGGAGGCGCGCTCCTGCTGGCCGAGCTCGCCTCACAGCACGACGGCGCCGGCGGCTCGATCGTGCACGACATCTGGCAGGTCGCGCGGCAACGCACCTGGGATCGCCCCGGTCTGCGCGCGAGCCCCGATCTCTGGGAGTCGATGGAGGCCATCCTCGAGGTCGATCCCGACGACGACATCGATGCGCTGATCGAAGACCTCGCCGTGGCACGCTACTTCACCGGCGACCGCGCGAAGGGGCCGCTGGTTCGTGACTGGGCACGCACGCTGCCGGCGGACGCGATGGTCCCGGTGAGCGAGTCCTTCACCTGGTCCGAGCTCTCGAAGTACACGCGCCCGCACGATCCGGAGATCGGGCCCTTCGGCAGCGCTTACTTCCGGGTGGACGTGTCGGAGGCACAGCCGGGCGATCGCTTGCGCCTCTGGCTCCGCGGCGAGTTCGGCGTGCGCTGGTCCTTCGTCGCCGTGAGCCTCGACGCGCGTGGTCGTGAGATCGAGTCGGATGAGCGCGCCGCCCCGTCGCCTCACCCGCTCCTATCTCCAGCTCGACTTCACCGAGGACACGACGGAGATCGCCGAGGTGGTGGTGGTGGTCACGAACCTGTCTGCTCGGCTCCCCGACGCCGACGAGCCGGACGAGAACGCTCGGAGCTTTCGGGTGATCCTCGATCAGGGCGAATAGCCCCGTGATTTCGGGCCGCGCTCTCTGGTTCGCACCTTAAGCAGCCACCGTCCAGAGGACGAACAGGCGCCCGGCGCAGTCCGCGAGCGGGGCCCGCGGAGAGGGCCCGATCCGCGGAGAGAAGTGCTCAGATCGGGCGCTTCACAAGCGGCACGGCGGCTGCACATCAGCGCCCGCATGGAGACTCGGACCGAAAACGAAGACCTGACGGCGATCGAAGACCTCTTCCTCGAGGAGGCGAAGATCGTGACCCTCACCGGCTCCTCGCGGCGCGAGAAGTCCAAGCTCGCGAAGGACCTGGCCAACTTCCTGGAGCCGGCCTTCACCTTCGAAGGCCAGGGCGGCGTCCACCGCGTGCTCGACCCCTCGAGCATGGAGGAGGTCCGGGCGAAGCTCGCGCGCTCTCTCGGAATGAAGAAGAACGAGACGCCCACCGACGCGCTCCTGACGCGCTCCCTCGCCGAGGCCGGTCACGCGCTGTTGCTCTTCGACTCCTCCGACGACCTCGCTGGCGAGCTCGGGGCTCTGATCCAACGGCTGTCGGGTGGCGCGCCGAACGCGCGCTTTCTCGTCTCGGCCGGAGCGCCGCTCGAGCTCGCGGGCGAGCGCGCGCACGCCGTCGTCCCGCCACCGCCGAAGGTCCTCGAGGTCGGTCCCGAAGCCCAGTGGTTCGTGCTCCCGGACGGGCGCGAGGTGGACCTGGGACAGCGCATGAGCGCGCGTCGCATCCTGCGCCACCTGGCGTTGACGCGCCTCGCGGCGCCGGAGGATCCGTCTTCGGTCGAAGAGCTGGTGCGTGTGGGGTGGCCCGAAGACGGCGCCTCGCTGACGCGCAGCAAGGCGAAGAACCGGGTGCACGTCGCGCTCCATGCGCTTCGTCGCACGGGCCTCGAGGGGCTGATCGTCACGATCGACGCAGGCTATTACCTCGACGCGGACGTGCATCTGGTGGCCGGAGACGATCAGCGTCGCGCGGTGGCGTAGCGCCCGGAGCTCAGCCGCTCTGGCGGCGACGGCGCGCTTCTTCGAGCTCTTCCTCGACGACCTCGGCGGCCGCTCGATCGATCGAGACGCGGGCGCGCGGTGAAGCGGGCGTCACGGGGGCGTCGGCGGAAGGGATCCGCTCCTTGCCCTTCTCGCCCGCGACGTAGCGATCGAACTCCGAGGGCGCGCGGCCCTCGCTGGCTCCCTGCGAGACGCGGGAGAGCTGACCGGCGAGCGCGTTGAGCAGCGCGGTGACGCCTTCTTCCACCGCCGTCTCGAAGGCCGACTCGGCTGCGGAACGATCGCCCCGCCGTTCGCGGCGCGCACGCCGCTCGGCCTCCTTGGCCAGCCGGCGCGCTTCGCGCTGGCGCTGACGCGCGATGCGGCGCTTCTCTTCTTCGACGAGCTCGCGCTGCATGTCCTCGCTCATCGGCGGCAGGACGCGCAGCCCATGAAGCGCCACCATCAGGCCCCAGCCGAGGAGCGGCCAGTAGAACCACGGCCCGCCCGGGGTGAGGTAATCGATGGCGAAGAGGAAGGCGTTGACCACGGCGAAGGTGCCCAGGGACCGCCAGAACCTGCGCCGGCGCTTGCGCTGCTTCTGTTGAACGCGCGCGAGGGCCTCGCGCTCGTCACGCATCTCGATGGCGGCGCGCTCGACGAGCTCGCGGCCGATGCCCACTTCGGCAGCGGCCGCCACCAGATCCTCGTGCTCGACCCCATCCCCGCTCGCGTCGCCCTCGAGCGCCCGACGGAGGATCTCCTTCATCTCGTCGTCGCTGTAGCGCCCCGCCATGGCCCACGAAGGTAAGGAGCGGGGCAAAAGACGCAAGCGACGGCGAGAGAAGTGCGCGATCTGGAGCGGATCAGCCGCCGTCGCCCGATGCGTCGGCCCCGCCCCCATCCCCGCCATCGGCAGAGGCGTCTGCGGCCGCGTCCAGGGCCGCGTCGGGGGTGGCGTCCACCGCGGCATCGAGCGGACCGGTGTCCGGCGGGCCGCCATAGGCGGCGTCGAACGAAGGGATGGTGTCGATGGCGGAGTCGGCGACGCTCGAGTCCATCGCCGTCCCGTCGTCACCACATCCGCTGGTCGCGATCGCCGCCGCCCCGAACGCGGCCAAAGCAGCGCGACCGAGACGACGCTTGGGGAGCGGTGCCGGGCCGGCGCGCCGGTGGCTGAGCGGAAGCGCTGCTGTGCAGAAAGGACAACTCGCCTCGGACACACGAACGTGGCGAGCGCATGACGGACACGGAAGCAGGCGTGGGTTCATGGGTCCCATCCTCACACGGAGGGCACGCTTGGAAAAGCCCGGACCCCAGGCGCCGCTCGTCGGCACATCTCAGGCGATGCGCGGCCCACCCAGAGGATGAGGCGCGCGTGCTGATCACCTGGGCGCCCGCTCGCGCAGGCTCCGCCCCAGCGCTTCGAGGTTGTCGTCGTCGGCGTCGAAGACCAGCACCAGGTTGGTGCCGTCCTCGCGGTAGCGAGGGTTCTTCGCGAGATAGCTCCGGACGAGCTCCGACGACCAGAAGGACTCGGGGTAGGCGGCGATCTGGCCGGCGGTGGGCGTGATCCCCACGTGGGCGAGGCCTGTCGTGGGATCGAAGCGAAAGCCGCTCCCTTCGCACTCGCGGGCGACGATGGGATGGATCGCTTCGTTCGCTCCGGGGCCGACCCACTCCCACCGCGCGAGCCTGCGCACCAGCGAGGCGAAGCCGAAGGGGTTCACGATGGCGAGCCTGCGCACGCGCGCGTCGGGATGCGCGCGTCTCTCACGGTGCAGCAGCGCCAGCCCCGCCGCGACGTGGAGGCCCTTGCGCCTCGCCTCCGGTCGAACCCGGAGCTTGCCGCCCAGCGCATACCGCACCGGGCCCGGCTCCCCGAAGGTCTTCCAGAACTGGAAGCCCGCCTCCTCGCCGTCCGGCCCGCGAAAGACGTAGAGCACGTCGTTGTCGTGCGCGTGCTCGAGGAAGTGCGCGTAGGGCTCGCTCGCCATGGTGTTGGCGAGCGCGTGGAGACCCAGCATGGTCCTGTCGTCGACGGACCGGGGATCGGACGATTCGATGCTGTAGCCCGCCGGAAGCAGAGGCACGCCGATGGTCATCTCGGCGAGGACGGTACAAGGCGGGGCGGCGCCCGACCAGCGCGCCGCGCTGGGCTACCCGCGCGCGAGTAGCCCACCGCGACGAGCCGTGGAGGCGCGATTCAATCGGCCCAGCGCTTGCCGAGAGACGTGAGCTCGGCCTTCTTCAGCTCGTCGGGAGTCATCGCGATGCGCATGTGCACGTCGGCGTTGAAGTAGAGGAAGAACGGCTCGGCCAGCGCGGGGATCCGCGCGGCGTTGGGCACGTCGACGATGGCCACGCAGCCGCGATGTCCGCCGCGCTCCGTGAAGTAGATCGACTGGGGGCGGAGCTCCTCCATCACCTTCTCGATCTTCTGCCCTGCCGTCCCGTCCCGAACGCAGCTGTTGAATGGCTCGTGGGGAAAGTTCACTTCCATCAGAATTCGCATGCTTGCCTCCTGGGCTCGTACTTCCGTAGCGGGGCCGGTAACTCCCCGGATGCGGGCGACAAGGGGCAATCGACACGAGGTCAGTCGCCGAGTCTTCGCGCGATCTCCGCCTCGAGCGCGCGCGCCTCGGCGGCGAGCCCGGGGCCTCCGTCGCCGAAGCGCGGCGGGCACTTTCGCCGCACGCCGATGCTCCGCTCCGCGGCGTTCATCAGGCGCGCTTCGAAGGCGACGTCCCCCGCGGCGCGTGCGGCCAGGGCTTCGCGGGTGGCGACCATCGCGTCGAGGTCCGAGCAGACGAGGAGCGTGTCGCAGCCCGCCTCGATCGCGCGAAGGCCTGCGTCCACGACGCCCCACCCTTCGCTCACCGCTTTCATCTCGAGGTCGTCGCTGATGATCAGGCCGTCGTACCCGAGCTCCTCGCGCAACAGGCCGGTGATCACCTTCCTCGAGAGCGTCGCGGGGACCTCGGGATCGAGGGCGTCGAAGATCACGTGAGCCGTCATCAAGGTCGGGATCTGTCCGCGCGCCGCCACGAAGGGGGCGAGCTCCACTTCGTCCAGGCGGGCGCGGTCGTGGCTCAGGCGTGGCAGGGCGAGGTGGCTGTCGAGCTCGGTGTCGCCATGCCCGGGAAAGTGCTTGCCGCAGCCGAGGATCTTCGCGGAGGCGAGCCCCCGGGCGAAGGCCAGGGCGTGGCGGATCACCACCGCTGGGCTCTGGCCGAAGGAGCGGTCGCCGATCACCGGATTGTCGGGGTTGGTGTCCACGTCCAGGACGGGCGCGAAGTCGCAGCTCAGCCCGAGGGCCGCCAGCTGGCGCCCCAGCACCCGGCCCGCCCGCTCGGTGAGCTCGGGATCGTCGATCTCACCCAGCCGCCGCATCGGCGGCAGCTTCACCACCGGCGCTCCGAGCCGGGCCACCCGCCCCCCTTCCTGGTCGATGGCCGTCAGGAGCGGTAGCTCGGCGGGGGCCGCCTCGACAAGCGGCCGGAGGGTCTCGGGCACCCGCTCGGGGGTCGTGAGGTTACGCTTGAAGAGGATGACGCCGCCCAGCTGGCCGGCCCGAGCGGCGTCGACGAGGCGCTGGGGGGCGTCGGGGCCGGGAAAGCCGGCGACGAGCACCTGACCGGCGGCCTGGGAGAGGGAGAGGGTCATGGGGTCGACTCCAGATTGCGGAAGGGAGCCGAGATTGCTACACACCTCAGCGACGCGCGCCCATTCGGGCGCCGAGACGGGGCCCGGGAGAGGGCCTGGACTGCGGCAGCAGGGTCTCGAGAAAGCGCCATGGACTCCGTGGCATCGGATATAGACAGTCTGTCCCCAACGGACAAGGAAGCCTCGGACGAGGATTGGGTCCTCGAAGAGGAAGCGCCGCCCCCTGCCCGCTACGACGAGGGGATCGACGAAAAGAACATCGATCCCGACGCGGTGAAGGTGATCCGGAGGCTCAACCGCCACGGCTACACCGCCTACCTGGTCGGCGGGGGGGTTCGGGATCTCCTCCTCGATCGGCGGCCCAAGGACTTCGACGTCGCCACCAACGCCCGCCCCGAGGAGGTCCGGCGCCTCTTCCGCAACTGCCGCATCATCGGCCGTCGCTTCCGGCTGGCCCACATCCTCTTCGGTGGGGAAAGATCATCGAGACCGCGACCTTCCGCCGCGACCCGGGGCAGAGCTTCGAGGTCCGCGAAGGCGTCCCGGTGAAAGGCTACGACGAGCCGCCCCTGATCCTCCGCCCCGCCCGCAAGGATCGAAGCGACGACGCGGATCTCCTGATCCGCCACGACAACGTCTTCGGCGAGCCCTACGAGGACGCGATCCGCCGCGACTTCACCATCAACGGCCTCTTCTACGACCTCGAGAACTCCGAGGTCATCGACTACGTCGGCGGCGTCCCCGACCTGCGCCAGCGGTTGGTCAAGACCATCGGCCACCCCGACATCCGCCTGCGGGAGGATCCGATCCGCATCCTCAGGGCCATCAAGTTCAGCGCGCGTCTCGACATCGGCATCGATCCCGAGCTCTACGACGCCATCGTCGAGTGTCGTGCCGATCTCGATCGCGCGGCCCGACCGCGCGTGCTCGAAGAGATCCTGCGCCTGCTCCGCGGCGGCGCTGCCCATCGCTCGGTGTGGTTGCTCTGGGACACGGGTGTGCTCTCGGTGCTCCTGCCCGAGCTCGCCAGCTGGCTCGACGACGAAGCGGAGGGGACCGACGAGCTGTGGAAGCGCCTCGACGCCGTCGACCAGCGCCAGCAGGACGACCGGCTCCCCCGGGACGCGGTGCTCTTCTCCACCCTGCTGGTCGGGCCGATCACCGAATACCTCGAGGACGCGACCGATCCGTCGGTCGCCTTCGAGGAGTTCTTCGAAGACATCTCTCAGCGCCTCACGATCCCGCGCCGCCTCAAGGATCGCGTGCGCTCGATCGTCCTGGCCCAGCGGCGTCTCGCCACCGGCAAGCTGGGCGCCCTTCCCCGTCGCGACTTCTTCTCCGACGCCGCGACACATTTCGCCATCGAGTGCGAGTCGCTCGGCCGCGAGATCCCTCAATGGGCCACCGACCCGGATGGCGCCGAGCCCGACGGATCCTCCGGGGGCGGCCGGCGGCGAAGGCGGCGACGCCGGCGACGGAGGCGCTGAGGTGCTCGGCGACGAAGAGCTTCATCGGCTCCTCGACGCGGGGGACCTGCGCGGCGCCGGGACCTGGTTGGTCAAGCGCTACGCCCACGAGGTGCATGGGCTCTGCTCAGCGATGATCCGCGACCGACTCACCGCCGAGGATCTCGCCCAGGACGTCTTCAGCCGCGCTTTCTCCGCACTGCCGAGCTATCGCCGCGAGGCGTCGAGCCGCACCTGGCTCCTGGCGATCGCGCGCAACCGCTGCATCGATCACCTCCGCAGCCAGGGCCGCGCGCCCTTCAGCGACGTCGAGCCGAGCGACGCGCCGGACGAGTCACCGCTGACCTCCGAGCTCCTCTCGCACCGCGCCGACGTGCTTCGCGCGCTCGCCGCGCTCGACGAGGGCGAGCGCGCGCTGGTCATCCTGCGCTACCGGCACGGGCTCAGTTACGACGAGCTCGCCAACGTCTTCGGCCTCCGCGCCGGCGCGACCCGGATGCGGGTCAGCCGCGCGCTCTCGCGCATGCGCGCCGCTCTCGAGCGCGTCGAGCCGCTGGAAGAGCTCGCCGCGCGCGAGGCGCTCCCGGCGCCGCGCGCGCCCGCGCCTCTGCCGTCGGCGGGCCGCGCGATGGCGCAGGACGAGCTGGCGGACGACGGCGCTTTCGACGAGGAGGCCCCCGCCGCGCCCGCCGCGGCAGTCCCGCCCCCCGCGGGCCTGCCTTCCCGGCCCGCCGAAAGCGCGCCGCCGCGCCGCCGCGCCGGCGTCCTCTCACGGATCTTCGGCGGCTCGAAGGGCGGCGCGCCGGGCGCCGCCCGACCCGCGCCCGATCCCCTCGCCAGCGTTCTGCACTCCCTCGAGCCGGCGGTCCCCGCCCCCTTCGAATCCCGTCTCCTCGATCTCGCCTCGCAGCTGTGATGCGCATCCTCGTCTCCTTGCTCCTTCTTTCCTTCCTCGCGGCGGCGAGCGACGCCCGCGCGCAGCTCCCCGATCCCGGACGGCTGCTCCGCGCCGCCTCCGATGGCGGCTTCGCACCGCGCTGGCCGCGGCGACCGCTCTTGGATGCGGCGACCGAAGCCGCGGGCATCATCGCCGTACGGAACACCACGGGCCTCGACGGAACGGGCGCCAGCGTCTGCGTCGTCGACACCGGCGTGGACCTCTCGCATCGCGACTTCCGCGACACCCACGGGGCCACCCGCGTTCGCTGGCTCTTCGACTTCGAGAGCCCGCCGCGCGGCATCCACACCGCGCTCGAAGAGATGTTCGACTGCGCCGTCTGGCGGGGGGACGAGCTCGACGCGAGCGAGGACGTCCCCCGCGACACCAACGGCCACGGAACGGCGGTCGCCGCGGTGGCGGTGGGTGACGACGCCGACGTCGGTGAGGATCCGGGCCCGCTCGCGGGCGCGGCGCCGAAGGCGTCGCTCATCGTGGTGAAGCTCCCGCTGGAAGAGGGCCTGGGCTTCTCCGACTCACGCATCGCTCTCGGCACCCAGGCCTGCTTCGCGGTCGACGATCCGGATCGGACAGTCGCCGTGCTCTCCTTCGGCGGACACGACGGCCGCCACGACGGGAGCGAGCCCCTCGACCTCGCGCTCGACGCCCTCGCCGCGTCGGGCGCACGGATCGTGGTCGCCGCCGGCAACGACGGGGACGCGCCCATCCATGCCACTGGCTCCCTGGGGGCGCGCGCCGCCGTCCCGCTCGAGCTCGCCGTGCCGCGACCCGAGACCGCCGACGACACGCGCTTCGTGAGCATCGCCATCACCGCCATCTCCAGCGCGCGCCTCACCGTCACCGCCCCGGACGGAACGCGCGTAGGCCCCATCGGGCTCGGCAGTCGGGACGAAGCGACGGGCCCCGACGCCCACGTGTTGGTGGATGGAACCCTCGCTACCGATCCTCGCAGTGGCACTCTCTACGTGATCCTCGGCAACGGCGAGACCGGAACCTTCGGTGGAGACTACGAGCTGGCGCTCGAGACCAGCGGCCGATTCGATGCGTGGATTGTCGACTACGATCTCGGCAACACCCTGCTCGGGCCGCGCTTCCGCGGTCCCTTCGTCGAGGAGAGCGGAACCGTCACGGTGCCCGGCACGGCCGAGGGCGTCCTCACGGTGGGCGCGTCGATCACCTACACCCATCGCGACACCGAGATTGGCGAGGTCCGCATCGACGGCGAGAGCGGCGACGTAGCTGCCTTCAGCGCCGTGGGGCCGCCGCCGGGCGGCCGCGCCAAGCCCGATCTGGTCGCGCCCGGCGCGCTGGTCGTCACCGCGCTCTCCTCCGACGCGGTCGACGGTGATCCGGGGAACCTCTTTCGTGGCGCAGCCGATCGGATCGCCCGACAGCGCGTCGCTCCCGATCGCGTCGCGGTCTCCGGGACGAGCTTCACCGCTCCGCTCGCGGCAGGCGTCATCGCCCTCGGCCTCGGCGCTTCCTCCGACGCGCTCGATTTCGAACGCATTCGCTACGCGGCGCGCCCCGTGGGTGAGCCCTGGGATCCCCATGCTGGCTTCGGTCACCTCGATGCCGAGGCGTTCATCTCCGGCGATGCCGGACCTGTGGGCGCCTTCCTGGTCACGACCGCGCCGGTCGATTCCGCGAGCCCCTCGCTGGTGGTCGCCGGTCGCGTGACCACCGCGGACGGTCCCTACACCGGCCCAGTGGATCTCTACCTCACGGGGGAGCGCATGGACACGGTCCAGGCGCGCGCGGGCGTGGTCCACGACCACGTCTCGCTCCCCACGCTCTTCGCTGGCGAGAGCGTGACGCTCGAGGCGCGGGTGCAGGGCGTCGTCGCAGGGGAGCTGGTGGTGGTGGGGCGCATCGACGGAGCGCGCGATCGCTCACCACCTTCGGCGCGCGGAGGCGGCGGCGGCTGCAGCGCCACCGAGGCAGACTCGGGGTCGACGCTGTTGCTGCTGGCGCTGCTCTTCCTCAGTCGAGGAAGGCGTCCTCGATCGTGTGCAGCTCGACGCCCAGGTGCGTCGCAGCCGCGTTGTCGAGAACGTCGCGCGCCCCCGTGAGGTGCATCGTGCGATGGACGTGCCGCATCGAAGCGCCCGGAGCCAGGGCGGCTCCCGGAGACGAAGATTCGAGCTCGTAGAACGGACCGAGGGGCTCGGCGCCCTCTTGGACGGGGCCGTCGTTGTAGCTGTTGACCACGTCGCCTTCGTAGGGAGGCACCTCGGGGTCCCACAGCGCGGTGACGTAGAAGGCGTCGTCGGTCTCGGGCTCGGTGTACTGGACCAGCGTGAGGGTGCGCCGCTCGGGATCCCAGGCGCCCATGGAGGGAAGCGCGCGTCGGGGCCCGATGCCGATCTTCCCACGCGCAGAGCCGTCGGCCCGGAAGAAGACCGCCTGCTCTCCGACGCGAAGGCGGTTCGAAGGCACCTCGCCGAAGTACGCGTCGTTCACCACCGGTCCCAGCCGAGCCGCCGGCCCCGGCGCGAAGGGCAGGACCACGATCGCCTCGTCTGATGGCTTGTACATGCCGAGGATCCAGATCGAAGGCACGCCGGTCCGGCGCGTCCAGGCGGCGTCGCCGACGTTCTCGATCACGTTGACCGATTCGTAGCCGACCACCTCCACGTCATCGGGCAGCGGGATACCCAGCTGCTCGCCGATCGCCCCGCGATCGAGGAGGCGAACCGTCCGCTCCACCCGGATGCCGAGGGTGGTGCCGGCGTAGTTGGTGAGGCTCATCTCCTTGCGGAAGGACACCTCGGTCGAGCTCTGTCCGATGAGCTCCCACGCGCCCCAGTCGAGGGCCTCCGGCACCTGCCAGTGCTCGAAATCCATGGGCGCGCCCTCGTCGAAATAGAGCGCGAAGCGGCTCCCCTCGGGGCCGAGCCAGAAGCGGTCCTCACCTCCGAAGGCGTTCATGTGGGGCGCACGCTCACCGCTCTCGATCAGCGCGCGATTGACGAAACCGTAGCTCGCGCCCCGAAGCCCGCCGCCAGTGCTGGTCATGACGCGTCCCTGGTAGGCGGGCGCCACGGCGATCCGTGCGCGCCCGCCGTCGGCCTCGAGGACCACGAGATCCGAGACGTGGCGACGGAGGAACGAGACGTCGTCACCGAAGGATCCCGGAGGTGGTGCTTCAGGCTGCGTCACCGCACCTCCTTCCTCCGTCCCGTGCTCGTCCACGACGGTGGCGGTCTGTCCACCGCATGACGCGATGAGGAGCACAGCGACTGCGAGCCAAGACGTGTGTCCGCACATGGAGCCCGACTCTAAACCATTTTTCCGGGAACGGGCGAAGGCGCGCGAGGTGCGCGTGCTCAGGGATGGGCGTCCGAGGGGTCGATGGGCGTGCCGTCGATGTGAGCGAGTCCGACCGCGGCGGCGAGGTGTCGCAGATGGGCGTCGAGACGTGCCACGTCGTCGGCGCGCTCGGCCGCGACGTCGCGCCGCTCTGCGGCTTCGGACGCGAGGTCGTAGAGGTAGACCCCATCGCCGCTGGTCACGATCAGCTCGAGGTCATCGTCGCGGAAGGAACGGAAACGGAGAGATGGATCGAAGAGCGGTGAGTGGTCGCGACCTCGGCCCGCCGGCAAGGCATAGCGCTCCGAGAGCACCAACCCGGCGGGACGACCGCGCACGACCTCGCGCAGGGTGCGGACCTCCGGCCTGTCGGGCGTGGTGATGCCCAGGACGTCGAGGACGGTGGCGAAGACGGCGGCGGTGGAGACTGGCGCCTCGACGGTGGTCGCCTCGAAAGCCGCCGGATAGCGGATGAGGAGCGGGACGTGGATCTCCTCGCGGTGAAGCGAGAGCCCGTGACCAAAGGTGGCGTACTCACCCAGGAGCTCGCCGTAGTCCGACAGGACGATCAGCAGAGTGTCGTCGAGGCGGCCGCGCCTCTCGAGGGCGGCGACGAGCCGTCCGAGGAGCTCGTCGGCGTAGTGCACGCCCGCGTCGTACATGTCCGTGGCGGGACGGCGCGCGACCTCGGGATCGGGAGCCTCGCCGCCGAGCTGCGCCTCCATGAGGGCGAAGCTGATGGCGCGCAGCGTCTCCGGGTCTTCATCGGTGAAACGCGCGAGATGCTCCGGCGGCACCTGGTGGTACGGGAAGCTTGCTTCGGTGAGGTTCACGAAGGCGAAGGTGGGCCCGCTCGAGGCGGGCGCTTCGGCGATCCAGGTCTCGAAGCTCTCGGTCACCTCCGCTCCCCCGTTGTCGTGTGCTCCGAGGCCCACGCGATCGAGGAGTCGAAGCGCGTACAGGCGCGTTTGATCCGCCCGCCCGCTGCGCCACGTGTCGTCCGTCCAGGAAAAACCGCGCGTGAGCCCGGGCGGCCCGGAGAGCCACGGGCTCGCGGTGAAGCAGCGCGTCTCATAACCGTGATCGGCCAGGACCTCGGCGAGGGTTCGCGGGCCCGAGGGCTCGAGTCGCTGGTGCTCGGCGTGCGCGCCGTGAGTCGTGGGAAAGGTGCCGGTGAACAGGGAAGCGTGGGAGGGGAGCGCCCAGGTGGCGGGCGCGGTGGCCTCGACGAAGAGGGTGGCTTCCCTCGCGAGGTGATCGAAGACGGGCGTGGTGTCACGCCTGTAGCCGTATGCGCCGACGTGATCGGCGCGCAGGGCGTCGAGCACGACCACGAGCACGTCGGGCGCCCCCTCCGGAGGCGCATAGCGCGCAGGCGCGACGGCGTCGACCGCCCCGAGGCGCTCGAGCAGCGTCGGCACGACGAGGGCCGCGACGAGGACGAAGGTGAGCGAGATGCCCGGCGCCACGCGGAGGGCAGGCCGGTAGCGCATCAGCCGATCCGTTGCAGCCGTGACGGCGAACGCGACCACCCACGGTGCGACCGTGAGGGCCGCGAGGAGGGTGTGGTGTGGGACGCGGGCGACGAAGCCGAGCCCGGCCCACGAGAGACAGAGCACCAGCGGGTGGAGGATCCGCGCGCGGCCGCCGAAGCGCTGCAGGAGCGGCGTGAGAGCGACGCCGAGGACGAGGCCGAGGGCGGAGCAGAGGACCACTTCGACGACGAGGGAGTCGCGCGGGGTGGCGAGACCGCGCGACGAGCCCCCGACGGTCCAGAGGACCACCTCGCAAGTGGAGGCGGCGAAGCCGAAGAAGACGCCCAGGGACGCTGCGTGGCGAATGGCGCGGCGCAGGGGGAGGCCGCCCGCCCCTTTTTCGCCTGCGTCCTCTGTGTGGACCGCCGGCTTCACGCGGCCAGAATCGCACGAGCCCGGCGCCGAATCCATAGTGTATGCTTGACACTATGAATCGGCGACACAAAGTGTCGTTCATGGCCGAAATCCGACGATTCCCGCTCTTGCGCCACCTCCGCAGCGACGCCACCAGCCACGTGCTCTTCTTCAAGGACGGCAAGCTCACCCGCAGCGGACGCGGCCTGTCCTTCTTCTTCCTGCCGATGGCCGCCGCCATCGCCGAGGTCCCCATCGACGATCGCGATCAGGCCTTCGTCTTCGGGACGCGTACCCGTGACTTTTCGGAGCTCGCGGTCCAGGGAGTGGTGAGCTTTCGGATCGTCGATCCCGAGCGCCTCGCCGACCGCGTCGACTTCTCGATCGATCTCGAGCGCGGGGCCTACACCAAGATGCCCCTCGACAAGCTGAGCACGCTGCTCACGGGGCTGTCGCGCCGGATCGCTCTGTCGTACGTGGCGGTACGCGAGCTCGAAGAGCTCCTGGTGAAGGGCACCGGCGAGCTCCAGGCCGCCATCGAGGCGGCGCTGACCCCGAGCGAGCTCCTCGCGGACATGGGCATTTCCGTCGTCGCGGTGCGCATCGACGACCTGGTGCCGAGCCCGGACGTGGCGCGCGCTCTCGAGACGCCCACCCGCGAAACGCTGCAGAAGTCCGCCGACGAGGCCACCTTCGCTCGGCGTGCCTTCGCCGTCGAAAAGGAGCGCGCCATCGCGGAAAACGAGCTTCAGAACCAGATCGAGCTGGCGCGACGCGAGGCGGATCTGATCGCGCGACGGGGTCAGAACGAGCGCGATCGCGTCACCTCCGAGGCGGAGGCGCGTCGCATCGAGGCCGAGGGCCAGGCGGAGCGCGTGCAACTCGAAGCCGCATCCAGCGCCGAACGCATTCGCGTCATCGGCGCCGCGAACGCCGAGGCCGAGGGCGCGCGCCTCGAGGCCTACCGCGACGTGCCGCAGGAGGTGCTCTTCGCCCTGGCCGTGACGGAGCTCGCCAAGAAGCTCCGAGTCGAGCATCTCAGCATCACACCCGAGCTCCTCGGACCGGCGCTCACGCGTTTCCTCGAAGCGCACAGTTCGCGATGAAGACGACCCGCGCCCGCACGCTCGCCCCTCGTGTGGTGGTGGTCACCCGGCCGACAGAATACGAGCTGTTGATCGCGCGGCACGCGACGCGGGCGCAGGCGGTGTTCTTCCTCGAGAGCCGCGGCGCGACGATCGAACGGGTGGAGGAGCGCCACCGCGCCCTCGAGCATGCGCTCCGTGAGGTGATGGGCACGATCCCCCGGAGCTGGCGCCGCGCGCGGGTGCGGCGCGACGAGCTCGCCTCCTTCCGCTTCGACGCGGAGGACACGGTGGTGGTGGTGGGACAGGACGGGCTGGTGGCCAACGTCGCGAAGTATCTCGACGGCCAGCCGGTGCTCGGCGTCAATCCCGACCCGAGCACCTACGACGGCGTGCTGGTACCGCTCCCGCCGGCGGCGCTGACGGATCTCCTGGTCCCCGCGGCCGAGGGCCGCGCCCGCACCGAGTCGCGCACCATGGTCGCCGCCGATCTCGACGACGGGCAGACGCTGCTCGCCCTCAACGAGATCTTCGTCGGTCACGCCTCGCATCAATCGGCTCGCTATCGCATCGACGACGGACGGCGCCACGAGTCGCACTCTTCGTCGGGCGTGGTGGTGACCACCGGGACGGGCGCCACCGGTTGGGCCAGCTCGATCGTGCGCCGCCGCGTCACCGAATGCGTGCTCCCGGCGCCGACCGAGCGACGCCTCTCCTTCTTCGTACGCGAAGCCTTCGAGAGTCGCACCACCGACGCGACGCTCCTCGACGGCGACGTCGCCGAGGGAGACTCCGTTCGCCTCGAATCCCAGATGAACGAGGGCGGCGTGATCTTCGGCGACGGGATCGAGGGGGACCGCCTGCGCTTCGACTGGGGGATGCGGGTATCGGTCGGGGTGGCGGCGACGCGCCTCGAGCTGGTGCGCGCGTAGCCAGCTCGAGCCAGTTCCATGCGGCGGGGGAACCGCCCGCGGACCGGGGCTTAATCACCCTGTGATTACGGACATTTACATCGCGATCCAACCGTAAGTGAAGGCGCGCGCCGTCTGTGGCTTTCTGTAGGTCGAGGTGAGCGGGATGAAGGACTTGAAGCACTCCGGGCGGCGCGCGTTTCTCAAGGGACTCGGGGGCGCGGCCCTGAGCCTTCCGCTCCTCGAGTACACCCACGGAAAGGCGTGGGCGGACGGCGGCGTGCAGAAGCGCTTCCTCACGGTCTTCTCCCACGGCGGAACCGTCTCGAACGTCTATCAGGGCTGGCCCCGCTCCGGCGGCTGGCGGGCGGACGGCAGCGGCAACGGACACGGGATCGATCTCTGGGCGCCGGCGAGCGCCTCCGAGTCCCTCGCGGTCGGCCCGATCCACGAGAGCCTCGCGCCCTACCAGGACAAGCTCCTCGTGCTCCAGGGCATCGACAACGGTGCCGCCAACCAGCAGGGCGAATATGGCGGCGGCGGGCATGGTACGGCGAACGTCACGGCGCTGACCGCGGCGAACATCACCACTCCTGGCGACGACGCGATGGCCCTCGGGCCCTCCATCGATCAGGTCCTCGCCGAGCGCCTCGCCATGACGCAGCCGACGCGCTTCGATCGCATCCACCTGATGGTGCCGGGCCATCAGTACGGCTCGCCCTACTTCCGTGCCTCGGGTGAGCGCGTGACCGGCGAGACCGATCCGCGCACGGCCTTCAACACCATCTTCGAAGGCGTCTCCACCGACGGCGCCCCCGACCCCGCCTTCCTCCGCCAGCAGCTGCGCCGCCGCAGCGTGCTCGACGGCGTGATGGAGGGCTTCGCGCTCTTCCGCAACACCGTCAGCGCCAACGACCTCCACGTCATCGACGCGCACCTCGAGCACCTGCGCGCCCTCGAGCGCCAGCTCGACGCCACCATGCCGGCGATGTGCGTGCCGCCGAGCGAAGCCGGCATGGGCGCCAGCTCCCCGGACGTGATCGGCCGCCTCCACGCCCAGATCATCGTGGCGGCGCTCCGTTGCGGCCTCACCAACGTCGCCAACCTGGAGATCGCCGACATCCTCACGCCCTGGGCGCCCGACGGCCTGCAGGTCGACTCGGCCTTCGGCATCGGCCACTCGCTCCATCACTACGCGCGCGACATCGGGATGACCGGCCCCGAGCACTCCATCTACGACGGCTGGATGCTCGAGATGCTCGAGAACCGTCAGTGGCGGATGAGCCTGGCGCGCGACATCATCGAGGGCCTCGCCGACCCGACCTTCAGCGAAGGCGGCGCCACCATCCTCGACAACAGCCTGCTCCTCTACACCAGCGAGTTCTCGAACGGCTCGGTGCACGTGACCCGCAACCTGCCTATCCTCCTCGCCGGGAGCGCGGGCGGCTACTTCCGCACCGGCCGCAACGTGAACTACGACACGGGCGACGGCGTGGACATCCAGACCACCGAGTCCACCCACAACCTCTTCACCTCGATCCTGCAGGCCTTCGGGGGCACCGACGACCACTTCGGCAGCGACCACGTCACCCACCGCGGCCCGATCCCGAACCTCACCTGAGGCGCGTGATCACCGCCTCTTTCGGGATATCGATCCGTTTGTCGCACTCGCCCGTACACAGGGCATGCAGCTCTTCCCCAAGCTCCCCCCTGCCCCCACCACCATCCTCGACATCTCGGACCTTCGCGATCCGAACGAGTTCGACCATGCCCTCCTCGCGGAGGAAGGCACCCGCCATGGAGACGTCGTCATCCGCGGCGCGTCCATCGTCGCCGAGAGCCGCCCCGCCAAGACGCCGCCGCCCCTGCCCGCGAGGGCGCAGGAGCTCGCCCCCGTCCCCACGGCCGAGGCGGCGATGCTCTACGCGCCGGTCCAGGTCCTCCGCCTACCGGAGCGCGCGCCCGCTCCCCCGTCCACCGAAACGACGGCGCGAAACGTGTCGCTCCGCTACGCCGGGCTGTTCGGTGCCTGCGTGTGCGTGGCGGGCTCGCTCGCGCTGCTGCTCACGTCGGTGATCTGATCCTCGGCGCGGGCGCGACGTCCCCCGCCGGCGCCCCCGATCCACGGAAAGATCGCCGGCAGGATCACCAGCGTGAGCAAGGTGGACGTGACCAGCCCGCCCACCACGACCGTCGCCAGCGGCCGCTGAACCTCTGCCCCGACCCCGGTCGCCAGCATCATCGGCACGAAACCGAGCGCTGCGACCAGCGCCGTCATCAAGACCGGACGCATGCGTGAGCGCGCCGCACGTCGCGCCGCTTCGCGGAGCGTGTGCCCCGCGGCCACCTCTTCGCGGAGCGAGCTCACCAGAACGACGCCGTTGAGCACCGCGATGCCGCTGAGGGCGATGAAGCCGATGGCCGCGGAGATCGAGATGGGCAGACCGCGCACGCTGAGGGCGATCACCCCGCCGACGGCGGCGAAGGGCACGTTCAAGAGGATGATCAGCGCCGGCCGAAAGCTGCGGAAGAGGGCCAGCAGCAGCGCGAAGATCATCCCGAGGACCGTGGGGATGACGATCGCCAGCCGCGCCTGGGCGCTCTTCAGGCTCTCGTACTGCCCGCCCCACGCGACGCGCGTCCCTTCGGGGCGCGGCAGGGCGCCGACCGCGCGCCGCGCGTCCTCGACCACCGAACCCAGGTCTCGACCCCGCACGTCGAAGCCCACCACCACCCGGCGCTGCGCCATCTCGCGGTTGACGAGGGAGGGCGAGGGCCGACGGTCGACCTCGGCCACCGAGGACAGCGGCAGGAGCGAGCCGTCGACGGTCGGCACCGGCATGCGATCGAGGGACAGGGCGTCGACGTGCGCGCCGAGGCGCACACGCACCGGGATGCGGAGCGGTCCATCGAAGGTGTCGCCCGCCGGCACGCCGGTGCGAAGCGCCTGAACGTGGGCGAGCACGTCCACGGGCCTGAGGCGTGCGCGTGCCGCGCCGAGCGGCCGCGGGCGCACCTCGAGCACGTCCACGTCGGGTGGCGCGAGGACGCGGGGATCCTGAGCGCCTTCGATCCCTTCGATGACGCGCGTGGCCTCTTCGGCCCATGCGTAGAGCGCGCTCAGATCCTCACCGAAGAGGCTCACCGACACGTCGGTGACGCTGCCACCGACCAGCTCGTTGAAGCGCATCTGGATGGGCTGCGTGAAAGCGACCTCCTGGGCGGGCGCTGACGCGTCGATGGCCGCGCCGATCTCCGCGATGAGCGCCTCGCGGTCGAGCCCCTCTCGCCAGCGGTCGCGGGGCGCGAGGTCGATGAAGACGTCCGACTGCTCGAGGCCCATCACGTCGGTGGCCACCGCGGGGCTTCCGATGCGCGAGGCGACGTGCTCCACCTCGGGCACCGCCAGGACGGCCGTCTCCATGCGCGTGCTCTCGGCGACGGCCTGCTGCACGGAGATGTCCGGAGCGCGGGTGGTCTGGACCACCAGGTCACCCTCATCGAGCTGGGGGACGAAGGCCGTGCCGGCGCGGTAGAAGAGAAACGCCCCGAGGCCGAGGAGCAGAAGCGCAGCGCCCGCGATCCATCGCGGCCGAACGAGCGCGAAGTCGACCACCGGGTGATAGAGGCGGCTCGCCATCTGCACGAGCCACGGCTCGCGATCGGGGATGTCCTTCGCGCGTAGGATCAGCCGGGCGGCGGCCGGCACGAAGGTGAGCGAGAGGATCAGCGCGCTCATCAAGGCCAGCACCACGGTGATGGCCATGGGCCGGAACATGCGTCCTTCGACGCCGGTGAGGCTGAGGATCGGCACGTACACCAGGAGGATGATCAACACCGAGTAGAAGACCGGGCGCGCCATGCTGCGCGTCGACTCGCGGACCCGATCGCCGATCGGACCGCCGCGCGCGTGCACCTCGTGAAAGACGGCCTCCACCATCACCACTCCGCCGTCGACGAGGAGCCCGAAGTCGAGGGCGCCTAGGCTCATCAGGTTGCCGGGGACGTCGAAGACGATCATCCCGGTGACGGCGCCGAGCATGGAGAGCGGGATGATCGACGCAACCAGGGCGCCCGCGCGGAAGCTCCCGAGCATCAAGAAGAGGACGATCACCACGAGCACGCCGCCCTCGAAGAGGTTGGTGAAGACGGTCTTCAGCGTCGCGTTCACCAGGTCACCCCGGTCGTAGACCTCGCGGAGCGTGACGTCCGCGGGCAGGACCTGTCGGACGTCCTCCAGCTTCGCGTGGACACCGCGGAGCACCTCGAGCGCGTTCGCGTCGAGGAGCATCTGCACCATCAGGTAGAGCGTCTCGCCCCGACCGTCGGCGGTGGCCGCGCCGATGCGCGGCAGCGCGCCGGCCTCGACGTCTGCCACGTCGCCGACCCGGATCGTCGCCCCGTCGGGCTCGGTGCGCACCACCGCCGCCGCGAGCTCCGACGGCTCCCGCGGCCAGGACACGCCGCGCAGCAGCACGCCAGCGGCGCCCGTCTCGATCCGCGCGCCCGCCACCTGCCCGGTGGCCGCGCGCACCGCCTCGCTCAGCTCCGCGAGGGTGACGCGACGCGACGCCATCCGCTCCGGATCGGCGACCACGTCGAGGGTGCGTTGCTCACCGCCCCAGGAGTTGACCTCGACCACGCCTGGAACGCTCGCGAGCAGCGGCGCGACCCGCAGGCTCGCGAGCTCGCGCAGCTCGGCGGGGGTGCGGTCGGGCGAGCTGAGGGTGAGCTGGTAGATCTCGCCCAGGCCGCCGGTGAGCGGTCCGAGCTCGGGCGCCTCCACCCCTTCGGGCATCTGCGACGCGACGCTGCGGAGCCGCTCCTGAACGAGCTGGCGCGCCTCGAGGAGCTTCTCGTTCTCCCCGAAGAGCGCGGTGACCGAGGAGAGGCCGTAGCGCGAGATGCTGCGCTGGCTTCGCACGCCAGGGACGCCGGAGAGCGACAGCTCGACCGGGCGGGTGACCAGACGCTCCACCTCTTCCGGAGTGAGGCCGGGGGCGCGGGTCAGGATCACCACCTGCCGGCCGGTCACATCGGGGAGCGCGTCGAAGCGAAGCCAGGCGCCCGCGATCGACGCGCCGATGGCGGCGAGGATCACCAGGGATGGCACGAGCTTGTCGTGCTCGACCGCCGCTCCGACGATCCGCTTGATCACCGCGCCGCGCTCCCTTCGCCGCGGCGGTAGCGCGCGAGATCCGCTGCCACCTCATCACCTTCGCCCAAGCGATCTTCGGGGTTGGCGCGCACCCACGCGGTGGCGCCCGAGGAGCTCACGACCTGAACCTCGACGGCGGATGCGGCGCCGTCGCGGCGCCGCACCAGCACCGTGCGGCCGCTTCGCACCTCCACCGCGTCCACCGGCACCTCCCAGGCGCCGCGGACGTTCGACAGGCGCACGACGCCGCGGAGGCCGTCGGCGAGACGCACCGACTCGTCGGCCGGCGCGTACCAGGCGATGCGCGTTCCGTCGTCGGGATCGACGGTCCGCGACAGCGGCGCCGACAGGAGCGCGATCGACGCGCCGTCGCTGCCGACGAAGGTCGGCGTCCCGTCATCGGGCCAGGATTCGGAGGTGCGCACCTCGACGCGCACCTCGCCCGTGCCGGCGATGCGCGCGAGGGGCCCGGCCCCGGGCTCCCGGATCTCCCCCAGGCGCGCGTCGACGGCGGTCACGACACCAGCCACCGGCGCGCGAAGCACGACTCTGCCGGTGCGCGCGATGGCCGCCGCCTGCCGCGGCTCGAGCCCCGCCGCCGACAGCGTCGCCGCCGCCCGATCGCGGGCCGCGCGGAGGTCGGCGACCAGCGCCTCCTGCTCGAAGACGTCGGAGCGCCGGACGAGCCCCTCCTCACGCATCGCTCTGAGCTCTTCGGCGCGGGCCGCGTGAACCGCGAGACGCCGGCTCGCGCCGACGTGCGCCGAAGCCGCGTCCACCAGCGAGGGCGCCGCGACCTCCACCACCGGATTGCCCGCCGCCACCACCTCGCCGACACGAACGTGCACCCGAGCGACCCGCGCCGAGACCGTGGTGCCGACCTCTCCGCGCGCGTCGGCCCCGG
This sequence comes from uncultured delta proteobacterium, assembly GCA_963727445.1. Taxonomy (GTDB): domain Bacteria; phylum Myxococcota_A; class Polyangia; order Polyangiales; family B10-G4; genus B10-G4. The sequence goes on along the minus strand of CAVSGI010000021.1, from coordinate 446,984 downwards.
CGCGGACGATCGCGGGCGCCTCGAGCAGGCCCTCGTCCTCGGGATGCCCCACCGGGATCCAGCGCGTGACCGCGCTGCTCGCGCCTTCGGGGAGCGGCGCGATGGCCTCCTCGTCTTTGCCACCGCAGGCCCAGAGCGAGACGGCGACGAGCAGCGCGCAGGCGTTCGCGGCGCGCCTCATGTCCGCGCCCTTCCCTGTTCGAGCTCGGCGAGGAGCAACCACAGGTGCACCTCGGCCCAGAGCGCGGCGCCCTCGGCCCGCTCGAGCGTCGTGCGCGCTTCGAGGACGCGTCTCCTCGCGTTCATCACCGCGAAGGTCGTCTCCTCGCCGAGCGCGAGCGCGCGCGTCCGTCGCTCGAGCGCGGCAGCGAGCGACGGCAAGAGCTCGTTCCTGAGCGAGGCGACTGTCTGCCGGGAGTGCTCGACCTCGTGCATCGCGCGGGCGAGCGCGCTCGCCGCACCCACGCGCGCCGCTTCGGTGGCCCCCGCGGCGCGCTCCGTCTCCGCGCGCGAAAGCGAGCGCGCGCGATCGCCCTGACCGAACATGGCGTAGCTCGCGCCGAGGACGCCGTAGAGCACCCACGCATCGGACGCCGTACGCTCGACCTGTACGCCGGCTTGAAACACGGGCGCGTACTGCGCCGACACCTCCGCCTCGCGCGCGCGCGCCGCGGTCTCCGCGAGGCGCGCCGCGGCCACCTCGGGCAGGTCGTCGAGGGAGGCGATCCGCGAGCGCACGGTGGAGAGCGCCGGCAGCTGGGGTGTGGGGTCGGGGCCCTCGGTGATCAACGGCGCGCCAGCGCGGGGAGGCGAGGTACCCATCGCCGCGGCGAGCTCGGTGGACGCGTCGAAGCGCTCGCCCTCCACCATCAGGCGCTCCTGTGCGAGACGCGCCACGAGCGCCTGCGCTTCGGCGAGCTCGGGGGCTGTCCGCACCCCCGCCGCCACGCCTCGCTCGGTCGCGCTCACCTCCTGCCGCACCACCGCCTCCTGGGCCTCGAGGGAGGCGTCGACGCGCTCGAGGGTTCGGAGCGCGAGCCACCACCGCGCCGCCTCGAGTCGCGCGCGCAGCGCCTGGAGCCGGATATCCGCCGTGAGCGCCTGCCGCTCCTCGGCCGCGGCCCTCCGGCGGGCGTGGCCCAGACCCCCCAGGTTCCATCCCTGGGTCGCGTTGATTTGAAGCTCGAAGCCACGACCCTGCGAAGGTGCCAGCGTGGCCCCGGGCATGACCGTCAGCTGGGTTGCCTGCGCGGTCCCGCCGATGCCCTCGTCTCCTCGGCGGCGTGCTTCGAGGGCGCGTCGCTCGCCGCGGGTCGTGGGCGTGCGGCCACCCAGATCGAGGGCCTGGTCGAAGCTCACCGTGACCGAGCTACGGTCCTGAGCGTGGGCCGGCGAGGCCAGGGACAGGCTCAACGAGACGAGGAGAGTGGCGGGTGAGCGAAGGGACATGGCTTGGGTCCGACGTATCCCCCTGATGCGCTCTCGCCTCTCCATTCTCCATCCGACGTCCGACGTACTTCACGATAAGATCAGTGATCTCGTGACTACGCCGCAGGGTGTCGGTACACCGACACCGGTGCCGACGAGGGTGACGAATGGTGGTCGGGGGCCATGACGACCTGCTATGACTGCCTCCGTGGCTGTCGGCGATGATGTCCGCTCCCCTGCTCGCTGGTGGACCTTCGCGCTCGGGGCCGTGTCCCTCCTCATCGTCGTGGACCTCATCACCGACTGGCTGGAGGGGGCCCACCCCGCCCACATGGTGCTCGAGCTCGCGGCCTTCGTGACCATCGGGTCGGTCCTGACGGGGATGCTCCGCCGTCGCGAACGGCGGATTGGTGCCCTGGCCCGGGACCTCTCCCAGAGCCGGGCCGAGGCCACCCGCTGGCGGAAGGAGGCCGAGCATGCCCTGCGAGGTCTGGGCGAGGCCATCGACGGCCAATTCGATCGCTGGGAGCTCACCCCCGCCGAGCGGGAGGTGGGCCTGCTCCTGCTCAAGGGCCTGAGCCTCAAGGAGGTGGCCGACGTCCGGGGCACGAGTGAGCGCACGGCGCGCGATCAGGCCCGGGCGGTGTACCGCAAAGGCAACCTCTCGGGCCGGAGCGAGCTCTCGGCGTTCTTTCTCGAAGACCTGCTCCTCCCCCAGGAGGAGGCCGCCACGCCTTGAGTGGACTCGGGAGCGCTCAGGCGGCCGCGAGGGCCAGCCCGATGTGGGCGAGCAGCTTGCGGACCGCGGCGTCATCGACGTTGCTGGCGACGTAACTCGACAGCGCGGGCTCGGCCTTCGCGAAGCTCTTCTCCACGTCTCCCCGTGCAGCCTGATCCAGCTCGCCGAAGCCGATCTCGTTCGGCGCCCGCTTGCGATGCGTCTCGAAGACTTCCGCCAGCACCTGGGCGTGGAAGACGACGTGGATCACCGCTTCGCCGCCGCCGAGGTCGTCGGCGTGCGCGGTGATGAAGCGACTGACGTCGGGGAAGGTCTGGACGAAGGTGCCGACCGCCACCTGCGCGTAGTTCGGATCCGAGAGGCGCTTCGACACCGACTGAACCACCTTCTCCACCACCGCTTCGGGGACCGCTGCCATCAACGCGTGGCTTCCGGGTAGAGAGGGAGGATCTCGACGCCATCCCTCAGGTCGTGAACGCTCTCGTAACGCCTGCTCAAGTCGAGGCGAAGATACACCTTGTCGGCGTCGAAGAGCCCGAAGGAGGTCGAAAAGCAGATCTGCTCGGCGCCGACCTTTTCGTATCCCTCCGGCACCACGTCGTGACCGTAGCCGACGAAGGCGGCCGGCTGATCGTCCATGCTCGTCGCCTCGAGAAGCGCTCGCGCGTTCTCCGAGCTCGCGCCGCGCGCCCACAGCAGCGCGCCCACGGTGCCGCTGCGGTACATCTCACCGATGTCGATGTCGTCGAATCCGTCGTAGCGGAGCTTGTCGAAGTCTTCGAGGGAGGCCTCGGTCATGCGCGGGGCGCCGTGGGTGAAGACCGCGCCGGCCGGGGAGGCCGCGATGAGGGGGAAGGTGCGGATGAAGTCGTGCATCCGCGCCTTGTGCGAACCGAGCGTGGCGTCGAGAACGGCGGCCTCGTCCGTGTGGAACTTGCTGACCTTGGGTCCGCCGATGTGTGCGTGCTCGTGATTGCCGAGGAGCGCCGTCGCCCGATGCTCTTTCGACCAATGCTCGAAGTCGATGAGCAGCTCTGCCGATCGGTCGAGGTAGTGCGTCCCCAGGTGTTCGGGCCAGGAGCGGGGATCTGCGAGATCGGGACCGGGGCCGTGCACCAGATCACCGCAGAGCAGCAGGAAGGGCTCGTTGCCCTCCGCTTCCTCGCGCTCGTAGATCGACTTGAGCGCGCGGTAGTCCTTGAGGTTGCCCTGCAGATCGGTCGCCGAAATCAGCACCCCCTCCGCTGGTAGCCGCGCGACTTTGCGTCCGAACCACGACATCGCGGGACAGAGCATACAGGGGCCAGGGGTCCGGGATCGAGAGCGTCGTGTTATACGGCCGTTGATGGCGACGCTCGACTGGATCGTGCTGGTCACCTACCTCACGTCGATGGTCGGCCTCGCCGTGTGGCTGTCGCGCGGCCAGGAGAGCGCCGAGGACTACTACGTAGGCGGTCGAAACCTGCCGTGGTGGGCCGTGGCGGTCTCCACCATGGCCACCCAGACCTCGGCCAACAGCTTCATCGGTATCCCTGCTTACGTGGCGCTGAAAGAAGGCGGCGGCCTGACCTGGCTCCAGTACGAGCTCGCGGTCCCCCTGGCGATGATCGTAGTGATGATCTTCCTGATCCCCTTCTTTCGCGATCTGGAGCTGGTCAGCGTCTACGAGTACCTCGAGATGCGCTTCGACCGGGCGACGCGCCTGGTGATGAGCGCGGTGTTCCTGATCAGCCGCGGCCTCGCCACCGGCGTGGGCGTCTACGCCAGCGCGGTGGTGGTGAACGTCTGCATCGGGCTGCCGATCTGGGCGTGCATCGTCGTGATCGGCGCGGTGACGGTCTTCTACGACACGCTGGGCGGCATGGCCGCGGTGGTCTGGTCGGACGTGATCCAGATGCTGGTGCTGATGGCCGGCCTCGTCGGTTGCGTCTGGTATGCGATGGACACGGTCGGGCGGCTTCAAAGCGATCCTCGACAGCTTCGAGCCCGAGCGCCTCACCGGCCTCGGCGAAGGACACGGCATCGGCGACCAAGCCGGCGCGCCGATGTGGGGCTTCCTCGCTGGAGGCTTCGTCCTCTACATCAGCTACTACGGCGTCGATCAGAGCCAGGCGCAACGGGAGCTCTCCGCTCCCACCACCGCCGATACCAAGCGCTCCCTCGTCTTCAACGGATTGATGCGCTTCCCGCTCACCGTCCTCTACGTGCTGATGGGTCTGGCCCTCGGCGCTGCCTACGTCGAGTCCGCCGAGCTCCGCGCGGCGGTTCCCGCCGACCACCTCGACTACCTGGTCCCGGCCTTCGTGCTCCTGCACCTGCCGGCGGGGCTCACCGGGCTCATCTTCGCCGCCATCCTCTCGGCGGCCATGAGCAGCCTCGACTCGGCGCTCAACTCACTGTCGGCCGCGACGATGCGCGACTTCGTCGAGCCCTACGCCCTCGCCGGAGACGACGACGACGGCGTGAAGCAGAAGCGCATGCTTCGCTACGGCAAGATCACCACCGTCCTGTGGGGCGTCGCCATGACCGGCTTCGCCTTCTTCGTCGGCGGCATCAGCGACACGGTGGTCGAGGGCATCAACAAGCTCGGCGCCTTCTTCTACGGGCCCATCCTCGCGGCGTTCCTCACCGGCATCCTCGCCAAGCGCTCGACCGGCCCGGCGATGATCGGCGGCGTCTTCGTGGGTGTCCTCACCAACGTGGTGCTGTGGCTCGTCTTCGACGAGCACCTCTACTGGATGTGGTGGAACCTGAGCGGCCTGGTGGTCGCCATCGCCTTCACCCTGGTGGCGAGCCGCTTCACCGTGGCGCCCCATCCGGACAAGCTCGCCCGCACCACCCTCTCCTTCTCCGACATCCCAGAGCGGGAGAAGCAGTGGATCCCCACCTACGCCCTGTTGATCCTCTACTTCTTCGCCATCCTCCTCATCGCGGGGTACAGCCGTGAGCTCCTTTCGCTCCTCGTGTGAAGCCATCCTCCGGGGAAACGACCGGGGGAAATACACCGTCCCTTCGCCGCGCCTCTACCCACACCAGTGGGCGTGGGACAGCGCCTTCGCCGCCATCGGTTGGGCGTGGTTCGACCCGAGCGCGCGCCTGGCTGGAGATCGAAACGCTGATGAGCGGTCAGTGGGAGGACGGCCGCGTCCCCCACATTCTCTTCCACGACCGGGACGCGGACTACTTCCCCGGCCCCGATTTCTGGCAGACGGAGTGGACCACCAGCATCAGCCAGCCCCCGGTGTGGGCGACGTGCGTGCGGCGGATGGTCGACATCACGGGCGACGAGTCGCGCCTGAAGACCCTCGTGCCGAAGATCGATGCGTCCCACCGTTGGTTTCACGAGGCGCGCGATCCCCTGAAGGTCGGCGCGATCGCCATCGCCCACCCCTGGGAGAGCGGCCTCGACAATTGCCCCGTGTGGGACGGACCGATGAGCCGCGTCGACACCTCCAACGCGCCCACCTTCGAGCGCCGGGACACACACGTGGTGGGCGACTCCGGACAGCGGCCCACCGACACGCAGTACGTGCAGTACGCGTGCATCGTGAAAGCGATCGCGCGCGACGGTTTCGGTATCGGCCCCTTCGCCGTCTACGACCCGCTCATCACGGCCATCCTCGCCCGCGCCGAGGAGGACCTCGCCTGTCTCGCGGCGCGCGCCAGCGTCGAGAGCGACGCCGGGCGCCGAGCCGAAGCGCTCCGCGCCGGCCTCGTCGATCATCTGTGGAGCGAGGAGCTGGGCCGCTTCGTCTATCACGACGCCCGCGCCGACGAGGTGATCACCGCCGACGTGATCGGCGGCTATGCGCCGCTCTTCGCTGGCCTCGACGATGCGCGCGCCGCGCGCCTTCGCGCCGGCCTCGAGGCGCGCTTCGACGCAAGGCACCCCTATCCGTCCACGTCCCCGCTCGACCCCGCCTTCGAACCGCGTCGTTACTGGCGGGGACCGACCTGGATCAACACCAACTGGCTCCTCGTCGATGCAGTCGGCGGCGACCTCGCACAGAAGACGGTGGACCTCGTACGCGAGGCGGGCTTCTACGAGTACTTCGACGCGCAGACCGGCGAAGGGCTCGGGGGCGAGGACTTCACCTGGAGCGCCGCGCTATGCCTCGACCTCGTCGCTCGGGGCGACGCCCGCTGATACGCTCGCGAGCTCGAGGTGGGTGGATGGCGCGACGACGCCAGGCGAGGAGCAGGAGCGCGAGCGCCAGCACGGAAGCGAAGCCACCCGGAGACCCGGCGCCGGTGGAGGAGCAACCACCGGTCAGCGGATGGGAGACCATCGGGCCCGAGTCGGTGGACGGGGAGGCGCCGGGCGCGGGGCTGGCCGGCTCCATGGGCGCGCCGGGAGTCGAGGGAGTCGAGCCGGTGGAGGACCCCTCTGGATCGGTGCCGGTCGGCGGCGTCGACCCAGACGGCGTCGTGGACGCGTCGCCAGTCACGGACTCACCGAGGGCGTCGGCGATCATGGTCGCGAAGGCCGGCGCCAGGGTGAAGATGGTGCCCGAGTCGCAGGCTTCGCTGTAGGGGTCGACGCCGCGCGAGGTGATGCCGACGACGCGCGTTCCTTCCGCGGTGTCGACGTAGGCCGGGCCGCCCGAGTCTCCGTAGCAGGTGTCCACGCCGTTGGGCAGACCGCCCGTGAGCTCGTCGGCGGTGTGAGAGACGAAGGGCAACGCCCCGACGTTCAAGCGGGTGTTCTCGCCGTATCCAGCGCGATCGGTGGTGCCGTACCCGGCGATGCGCATCATGCGATCCGGGGTCAGCTCCACGTCGAGCTGGCTCGGGTCGAGGATCGGGGCCGGCGTCAGGTTGGTGACGTCGTGCGACAGGAGCAGCGCGCCCACATCCTGTTCCCCGACTCCCCCGCTCTCGACGGGGAAGTCCATGTTGGCCCAGACCTGCGCGACCTCGTAGGTCTGGTCCGCGGTCGCCGTCATCGCGTCGAGGGCGCCCGCGACCACCGTGACGTCCGAAGGGGAGATCGTCGGCCCATAGGTGATGTCATCGGCGGTGGAACGGACGCAGTGGGCTGCGGTGATCACCACCCGCGGCGTGACCAGCGTGCCCGTGCACACCGGATAGCCGCCCTGCATCAGCGCCACCGTCGCGTCCACGTCCATCGCACTCGCAGGCCGGCCGTCGATGATCGCGGCGCGGCTCTCACCGGCGGTCTCGGGCGGGCTCATGCAGGCGGAGAGGAGGACACAGAGGGCGAGCGCAACGAGGCGTGGCTGCTTCATGAGCCACCGACACTGCAGTCCGCGTGCCGCCGCGTTTTTCGCAGGATCCGCCCGACAAAGGCCGATGACGCGTACATCGTCCGCGCCGGTCCCCAGCGTTTTGCATCCTCGACGTTGCAGTGCGGAGCTCGGGCGTTGTCGCCATCGGCCGACGCTATGGACGCCGAAGGATCCGGAGCGCCGTGAGTGACGCGACGACCGAGGCTGTCGCCGCGTAATAGGCGACGACCCAGGGGAGCCGAGCGTCGGTCCCCGCCTGAACGCCGTGCACCAACACGAGCACGAACACGGTGAAGCTCGCGTAGTGAAGGAGGCGCCACGTGCGCCCGCCGATTCGAGACCGCAGCCGGAAGCTCAGGGCGAGGGCCAAGGACCCGTACAACGACAGCTGACCGAGGCCGACCCACCCCGAGGCGTGCCGTGTCATGCCGAACGGCACGACGAGCGCCATCGCGTCGCCCCCGACGTGGCTGTCGCCGAAGAGAACGAGCGCATGGAACGCCGCAAAGGCCAGGCCTGTCCACGCGGCATGCCGGTGGAGTTGCATGACGGCGGCACCACACACGAGTCGGTTGCTCTGGAGTAGGCCCGAGACCATCGAGACCCAGATCAGCCCGTAGGCGGTGAGGCCGCTCGCACGCGACAGATACCAGAACGCTTTGGGTGCGCTCCCCTCGAGGCTACCGGCGATGGCGGTGACCCAGGTCGGCGTGAGCGCGATCGCCACGAAGGCGCCTACGGCCGCACCTGCGAACAGCATCTCGCGAGAGCGTCGCGAAGGCACCGTGGTCATCTCGAAGATGCCCTGGTCACGGTGTCCATCCGCCAGCGACGGCGCACAGGCAGGGTGGTGTCGACGGTCACGATCTCGGGAATGGCGTCCATCTCCGGCGCGGTGAGCGGAACCGAGGACAAGGCGTGGCCTCGCGGCTCTCCGCCCGCGGGAAGAGGCGTCGCGTGACTCGCGAGGGCGGCCCATCCAATCAGGGTCGCGACGGCTCCGAGTGCGAGGAGCATGGCAGCAGCCACGCCGGGCTCGGCACCCCGCTTGCGTTGTCGGCTCACGACTCAATCCTCGTCGTGATCCCAGCGTCCTACGGAGGCCAAGCGGTGCTCGTGCGCGTCATCGTCTTCGTCGTACCACCGTCGCCGGGAGGCGGGACGGCCCTCGTGCTCGTCGTCGTCGATGCGCCGCCCGGTGGAACGCGCTGGGGTGGTCGCCCCGCGATCCCCGAGACGCCGGCGCGCTTCGTCGAGCGCCGCCCCCTGATCGCGCAAGCGCCGGTTCGCCTCCTCGAGGCGCGCGCGGTATTCGCGCTCGCGGGCCTCGAAGAGGGATCGGCTCTCGGCCTGGTCGGTCGCGGCAGAAGCGGCCGGTGCGGGCTCCGAGCCCACCGTCGACGCGCCCTGCGACGCCGCCGGGGAAGGTTCCGATCCCAGAGACGTGCTCAGGTGGGTCACCAGCCCGCCGACCAGGACCAGAGAGGCGGCGGCGGCGAGGGAGGCGACGAAGGGGGTGAGGCGTGACATGGGAGCTCCTTTCGAGTGCCACGAGACCCTGCACGCGGGGGCCCCCGCCCTCCATTCGCCAGATGACGTATGCCGCCAACGGCTGGGGATCCTTTGGTGTTCAGGTTCGCCGGCGGCGGCCGCCGACAAATGACGGATGTGGATTTGCCGCGCGCGAGGGCCCCGAGGGAGTTGTCTCTTGGAGCCCTCGAGGGCCATCGATGATGCGTCCATGCGGATCGTGGTCTACAACGCGCTCTTCGAGCCCGTGCGCATCGCCTCCTGGAACGTCAATGGCCTGAGGGCCTGTACCCGCAAGGGCTTCCTCAGTTGGCTCGAGGACGCGGGCGCCCAGGTGGTCGGTGTCCAAGAGGTGCGTGCCACCGTCGATCAGCTGCCCGAATCCCTCCGCGAGCCGCGGGGCTGGCACGCGTTCTTCGCGCCCGCCAAGCGCAAGGGATACAGCGGCGTCGGGCTCTTCTCGCGCACGCCGCCCGACGAGGTCGAGACCAGCCTCGGCGACGCCGCCTTCGACGACGAAGGGCGAGTGCAGCTCGCCCGCTTCGGCGGGGTGTTGATCGCCAACGTCTACTTCCCGAACGGCAGCGGCCCGAATCGCGACCACAGCCGCGTCCCCTACAAGCTGCGCTTCTACCAGCGTCTCTACGAGCGACTCGCGCCGGAGCTTCGCGCCGGGCGACAGGTGGTGGTGATGGGCGACTTCAACACCTCGCCCTACGAGATCGACCTCGCGCGACCGAAGCAGAACCACAAGACGAGCGGCTTCCTTCCGGAAGAGCGGGCCGAGCTCGTGCGATGGCTCGACTCGGGCTTCGTCGACTCCTTCCGGATGTTCGTCTCCGCGGGCGGCCACTACACGTGGTGGAGCCAGCGCGTCGGCGTGCGCGCCCGAAACATCGGATGGCGCCTGGACCTCGCCCTGGTGAGCCCCGCCCTCGCCGCTCGGGTCTCGGACGCTCGTATCCACCCCGACGTGCAGGGATCGGACCACTGCCCGATCAGCCTCGACATCACTGCTTGAATCTCGCCGCGCCGTGGTCATAGTTCCGCGCTCCTGCAATCCGGGTCCTGACAGCCCCCAGTTGCGGACTTACACTCAGAGAACAGTTTGCAGATCTACGGGAACACCAACGGGCTCAGCCCTTCCGAGACGAAAGCCCTCGAGCGCCTCTATCGACGGCGCGTCCCCTTCGACCGCTTGACGACCCCGGAGCTGACCCGGTCCCTGGTCGACGCGAGCTTCGCCACCGGCCGCCAGGTCGGCGTGCTCGTCGACCGCGAGCGGGACCGTCCACTGGGTCGTGGTCGGCGACGCGTCGAAGCTCATGTCTGCCGGACTTCGGCCGCCTCCGCGGCGCCGAAGGGCGCTTTCGCGGCCTGCGCCTGATCCACACCCACCTCCACGACGAGCCGCTCACCCGGGACGATCTCGTCGACCTCACGCGCCTGCGCCTCGACATGGTGGCGGCCATCTGCCTGTCGCCCGAGGGCAAGCCGCTCACCGTCTACTACGGGCACAACGTCCCGGTGCCGCGAGGGCGAGCGCCGCGCGCCGCTATCAGACCTACGGCCCCATCGCCCTACCACAAGGCTCGACGTCGACCCCCGAGCGATCGTCACCGCGCTCGAGGAGGAGTTCGCGCGGGTCGCGCGCACCCGACAAGTCGAGGCCAAGGACGGCCGCGCGATCCTGGTCCACGTCTGCGACAAGCGCCACGCCGCTCGAGGCGGAGGAGTCGCTCCGGGAGCTGGCCGAGCTCGCGCGCACCGCCGGCGTCGAGGTCGCCGACACGGTGCTTGCAGGTACGCGACCAGGTCGACCCGAAGTACGTGCTCGGCAAGCGGCAAGCTCGAGCAGGTCGTGATCCGCGCGATGCAGCTCGACGTCGAGGTGCTGATCTTCGACCGCAACCTGTCGCCCGCGCAGGCGCGCGGCCATCGCCGCGATGACCGACCTCAAGGTCATCGACCGCACGCAGCTGATCCTCGACATCTTCGCCCAGCGCGCCGAGAGCCGGGACGGCAAGCTCCAGGTCGAGCTGGCCCAGATGCACTACCTGCTGCCGCGCCTCGGCGCCAAGGACGACGCGCTCTCAGCCGGCTGACCGGCGGCATCGGCGGGCGCGGGCCCGGCGAGACGAAGCTCGAGGTCGGACGACGCCGCGCGCGCGAGCGCATCACCCGCCTCAAGTCGCAGCTCAAGAAGCTCGGCAAGCAGCGCAAGCAGCGCCGCGCGCGTCGAGCGCGCCGCGGCGTGCCGGTGGTCGCCGTGGTCGGCTACACCAACGCCGGCAAGAGCACCCTCTTGAACGCGCTCACGGACAGCGAGGTGCTGGCGGAGGACAAGCTCTTCGCGACCCTCGACACGCGCTCGCGGCGCATCCGCTTCCCGGAGGAGCGCGAGGTGGTGATCACCGACACGGTGGGCTTCATCCGCGATCTGCCGAAGGATCTCTTCGACGCCTTCCGCGCCACCTTCGAAGAGGCCCAGGACGCCGATCTGCTCCTGCACGTCGTCGACGTCTCCGACGCGGCCTTCGACGAGCACATGGAGACCACCGAGGAGCTGCTGGTGAAGCTCGGGCTCGAGCGCACCCCACGGTTGCTCGTCTGCAACAAGGCCGACCTCGTCGAGCGCGGCCACGCGCTCGCCATCGCCCAGGTGCGGGACGGCGTCGCCGTGAGCGCCCTCGACCGCGAGTCGCTCCGGCCGCTTCTGGCGCGCATGGAGCAGATGCTCTTCGAGGCGCGGAGCGACACCCCGCCGGTCGTCCTGCCTCCACGCGCCGCCGCGGAGTGAGCAAGGACGTGCAGCGCACATTCGAGGTTTCCCGACGCCGCGAGGCGGCCGACGAACGAGCGAGAACCCTTCCACGTCATTGGACCGGCGCTAGTCGCAGCCCGTGAGGCTGGAGATGAAGTCGCGCACCACGTCGCTCCCGGCGTCGTCGACGAGAGAGGTGCCGAGGGGCGGCATCCGGTCGACGCCGTCGTCGGTCATGCGCACGTAGATGCGCGAGGCGTCCGGATCTCCAGGCTCGAGGCGGTCCATGGGACGCGGGGCGAAGTCGGCGGGAACGTTACACACCTGCATCTCGCTGAACGGCGTGTCGTAGCGAAGGTCCATCGTCAGGCCCGGCGGCACCCATCCGTCGGGCCGATGACAGTGACCGCAATTGGTGTGGAGATAGGCCCGGGCGCGTGCTTCGAGGGGCTGTGACTCGTCGAGGGGATCGGCGATCGGCGGGAGCTCCGGCAGGGCGCTGGCGCCGAAGAGTCCGATGTCGGTGAAGGCGCGGAGCTGATCGGCATCGCCCGAAGGGAGATGGACGCGGCGTGTGAGCTGATCGAGGCGTGGGCCGAGGGGACTCTGTGGACGAAAGCCGTGGCAGATCGCGCACGCCTGGCGATCCGGAAAGAGGTGGGTGGCGGTGGCGCGGCCGGTTGGGAGGTCGACCTCCACCATCACCTCCTCGCTCGCGTCGAGGAGATGGGCGTCGGTGGCTTCTTCGTTCCAACGATAGCTGTGCGCTTCCCAGCCGTCGGTGCGACGCACGAGGACGCGCGTCTCCACCGGCGCCCCGTAGGCGAAGACCTTGAGCAGCACGCTCCCGACCGGGAAGTCGAGGCTCCCGTCGGCGGCGACCGCGATCGTCTCCCCCGGTGGCAGGGCGATGAAGCGATGCTTGTCCGCGCTGTCGGTCCAAAGGGGTGCGTTCAGCGCATACGGCACCACCGAGTCGACCGGAACCAGGCCCGGCAGGTCGGCGAAGCACCCCGCCTGAGAGAGCATGGTGGGAAAGGGCGCGGCGTCGGGGATGGGCCGGACCTCGAAGACCTCGCCGCGTGCATCCACCACGAGCGAGCCACCCGCGCCGCCCCGGCCGATCGCCCTGAGCTGCGCATCGAGCTCGCCGACGACTTGCTCCTGGGTCCGATAGCCGCCGAGGAGGAAGCCCGCGAGCCCCGTTCCGCACGCGTCGCCATAGAGCAGGCCTCCGGCGAAGGCGCCCTCGCCGGCGATGATGGCGCCGGCCGTCATGGGGCAGTCGGCGACGAGCCGGGCACGAAGGAACACCGGCCCCTCGTACTCGAAGGGGCTGCAATCGGAGGGAGCGATGTGACAGGTGCGCCCGTCGAGGCGGGGCCAGCCGTAGTTCCGCCCGGGTAGGAGCGCGTCGATCTCGTCGACGGCGAGGCCCTGGTCGACGAAGGTCATCCGCCCGGTGCCCGCCTCCACCGTGAGCGCGCGTGGAGACCGGATGCCGAGGGCGAAGACGGCGGAGGGGCTTCCGTCGACGAAGGGGTTGTCGGCCGGGATGGCGTAGCCGCCGACGGCGGCCGGGTCGGACACGTCGAGGCGGAGGATCTTGCCGCGGAGATCGACGCGGTCCATGGCGACGCTCGCGGTCCCTTCGAGGTCGGCGTCACCGACCCCCACCAGGAGTCGGCCATCGGGGGTCGGCGCGAGGGTGCCGCCGCCCGGCGTGTCGAGCTCGAGGACGGTGCGAGCCGAGGTGACGTCGAAGGCGTCCGCGCTCGCTGAGAAGCGGGCGACGCGAAGGACACTCGCGCGCCCGACCGGCTCGAAGGCCACGAAGAGCTCGGTCCCGAGCTGCGCGAAATCGTAGGCGCGCTCGGTGAGCGCGGACGCGTCGAGGACCACTCGGCTCTCGGCGCCGCGCCGTATCTCGTAGACCACCCCGGCCTGGGTGAGGGCCCAGGCGCTGTCCGTGGTGGCGGTGCGGAGCGCGACGACGGGCGTGGTGGCGTCGACGCTCGCGAAGGGAACGAGCTCACCTTCGGGTACGAACCCTGGCGGCGTGCCCTCGAAGGTGCAGCTCTGGGTGTCGGGGAGCGGCGGAAGAAAACCCTCGGGCTCCTCCTGAGCGCCACAGGCGGTCAAGAGCGCACACGCCAGCCACCACCTCATCCGCTTCACACCCATCAGCTCCCGGGTCGGTTGGGGACCTTCGCGCACATTCGCCCCGAAATGCTTGGCGGCGGGCAGCGCCTCCATCGCGCCAAGCGTCATCGCCGTCCAGTGTAGGACGTTGGGCCCTAGCTGTCGCTCCGCTGTAGCGAACATCCGAGGTGCTGCGCGAGCGCCTCGGCGATCGGCGCGTGAACGCCCTCACCCGGGAGGGGATGCTTCCACACCTCCTGCTCGGAGCCATCCTCGTTCTGCACCACGATCGCCGCGCCGACGACGGGAGGTCTCGGCGCGAATCGCGGAGAGATCCGCGTCCGTCGAAGCTCGACGCCGACGACCTCGGAGAAGTCGAGCGCCCGCGCGCCCACCGAGAGTGGGCCCCAGTGCGGGCGGAGGAGCGCTCGCGTCCCTTCGACCCGGATCTCGATGCGCGTCGGATTCCGAAACACCTCTTGGAGACTGAAGGCCGCGAATACCAGGCAGAGGAGCGTGATGATCACGCCGTTGGCCGTCCCGCCCACGCGCGCGTTCTCGATCTGGGACACAGCCCACGAGAGCGGAAAAGCGGCGGCGAGGGCCACCGCGGCGACCCAGCCGCTCTTCCAGGGTCGCGGGAAGGGACCATAGTCGAGGAGCGTGGGCGTCCCGCCGGCCTGATCGCGAAGAGGCACGCGGCGATGATCGCACGCGCCCGGCGGATGGATGTGTCGGAACACACCTGACCCGGCTCGATGAATCGAACGGTCGGACGCGTCATGCTGAAAGCACGAGTGCCAGACCTCGAGTCGCGCCTGCTCAGGCTCCTCGAGCTCGACTTCGACTTCTCCATCACGGCGCGCGGGGAGCGAAGGCGCGCGCATGATCGTCAGCCGCTCGCTGCGGTACGCTGGCGTCATGGCCCTCGCACCCGGAGACATGGTCGCCGGCAAGTACCGGATCGATCGTCTGCTCGGCGAGGGCGGAATGGGGCGGGTCTACGTCGCGACCCATCAGATCCTCCGCAAGTCGGTCGCGCTCAAGGTGATGGCGGAGCGCTTCGTCGTCGACGCCGACGCCGTGGAGCGCTTCTTCCGCGAAGCGGTGGCTTCGACCAAGATCGACCACCCGGCGATCGTCATCATCTTCGATGCGGACGTGCACGATGGCGCGCCGTTCATGGCGATGGAGCTCCTCGAAGGAGAAGACCTCGAACAGCGGCTCGCGCGCGAAGGGCGCCTCTCACTGCAAGAGACCCTCCGCATCGCGCGCCCGGTGCTCTCGGCCCTCGACGCCGCGCACCGCGTCGGTGTCATCCATCGCGACATCAAGCCTCCGAACATCTTCCTCGCGAGGCGGCCCAATGGGGTCGTCACGCCAAAGCTCCTCGACTTCGGCATCGCCAAGCACCTGAACGACCCGGCCTTCGATCGGCTGACCCAGACCGGCAGCATCCTCGGCACGCCGCTCTATCTCCCTCCGGAACAGGCACGCGCCGATTCCACGATCGACCATCGCGCCGACATCTACGGGATGGGGGTGACGCTCTATCACTGCCTCTCGGGCGGGACGCCGTGGCTCGCGAACACCTTGGGGGATCTCATCTCGCAGATGTTCTCGTCGCCGCCGCGCCCCCTCGCCGAGCTCGCCCCCGACGTGCCGCCCGAGGTCTGCGACTGGATCCATCGATGCCTCAGCCTCGAGCCGGAGGGCAGGCCGGAGTCGGCCGGCGTCCTCCTCGAGGGCCTCGACGCCGCCTTCGCCAGCGCGAAGAAGAGCACGCATGGACCGACGGCTTTCGCCGAGACGGTGGTCCCCCGGACTCAGGAAGCTGCGCCCGCGCCATCCCCCGTCCGCGCGGTCGACACGGCGGCGGCGACGAATGCGCCTGCGGCCGCGCCACGGAAGAAGGGTGCGCTCGTCGCGACCCTCGCGGCCGCCTCGCTCTTCCTCGTCGCGGCCATCGGCGTGGTCGCCTGGATCATCGTCGAGCGTGATGAGAAAGCCGACCCGACGGCGATCGCGAGGATCGGAGCGCAGGCGAAGCCCCCAGCGCCGATGCCCGGAGCCACCGAACCCATGATGCCGGCGACGAACACCGTGGCTCAGGACGCGGGCGGGGCGGACGCGGACGCAGTGACCGACGCCAACGTGACGGCTGACACGGGCGCGGAGACCAGCGCGGCGCCGCGCACGGCCAGGCGGGCCACCCAACCCCACCCCGGCTCACGGCACCTCCCCGGCAGACTGATCATCCGCAGTCCCGAGCGCGTGCTCATCTCCCTCGACGGCCGAGAGCTGGGGAGCACGCCTCAGAGCATTTCGATCCCTGCCGGGGAGCATTGGCTCGAGGGACGATGGCCGGATGGCCATCGCCAGCGGAAACGGATCATCATCCGTCCAGGGGAGCACCGAAGATTCGACCTTCGTGCGGCGCCGCCCCCGCAACCGATCCCATGAGGCTCGGGCCACGGCCCTCTGTGTCACGAGCGCACGGATCGCGCCGGGGTGTGACGAAAATGTCCGGGCCTGCGCCGACGGACGCTCACACCGGACGCTGATCCTGGCGCTTTTTGGCCGCAGCGGAATCTGGAACGCGCCTTGCCTGTAATTGTCTCGTGGTCCGCACCTTGCTGTTCATGGTGGCGCTGACCGCGGCAGCGATGAGCTCCTGTGCCGCGACCTACACGCCTGGCGAGTGGGATCCGCCAGAGGGCGGAGTGGTGGTGCGGCAGGGTCAGGTGCTCGGGATCGACTACCTCGAGGTGGTGCCCGAGGGCTTCGAGCGCGCGAGCACCCCGCTCCCGATGCTCATCTTCCTCCACGGCCGCGGCGACCGCCCGCGAACGCCCACCGGTCCCTTCATGGGTCTCACGGAGCCCGTCCGCCTGATCATCCCCCGCGCACCCGAGACCCTCGGCAACGGCTTCAGCTGGCTTCCGGTGAGCGCGCATCGCGGCGAGAGCCCCGAGCTGATCGACGGCATCGAGCATACGAGCGCCCATCTGGCCAACGCCATCGAGATGCTGGTCAACCGACACCCGACCCTCGGCACCCCCATCGTCATGGGCTTCTCCCAGGGGGGAATGCTGAGCTTCGCCCTCGCGGTGGAGCACCCCGAGGTGGTGGGCGCGGCGTTTCCCCTGGCCGGTTGGCTGCCCCCCTCGCTGATGCCGAAGGGGCAGCGCCCGCACACGCACTATCCCCCGATCCGCGCGCTGCACGGAGAGGACGACCCGATCCTGCCTGTGGAGCGAACCGAGCTCTGCACCCAGGAGCTCTCGGACATGGGCTTCGACATCCAGCTCGAGACCTACGAGGACGTGAACCACCGCATGAGCCGGGACATGTGGCGCCGCCTCGAGAAGTGGGTCGCCTTCGAGGTCCGAAAGCGCCTCATCGAAGGCCGCCCCATCCGCGGGCCGAACGCCTGAGCCGCGCTGGAGTATGCTCGCGGGCGATGCGCTTCGCATTCGTCCTCTTCCTCTGCCTCCTCGTCTCGAACGCGTGCGGCGGCGCGCCCGAGCCAGCGGCGGAGGCCGACGAGTCGGAGCGCGTGACGCCGGCCGGCGGCGGGGGCAGCGCCAGTGACGAGGGCGGAGGCGCGACCCGTCGCACCTCGGTGGGGCCGTCTGCCGAGATCGCCATGGGACTCGGCGGCGAGCAACCCGCGCAGTCGGTCCGCGGCATGATCCGCGGACCGTTCACCGTGACCGGGGCCTGCGGCGCGTGCGAGGCGCAGCTGCGACTGATCACGGGCGATGGCTACGAGCACCCCTTCGTGCACGACGAGAGCCTCGCCGAGGCCGTGCAGCGCTGCGTCGACATCGGGGCGGTGACGGAGATCGTCGGCCGCTTCGTCGACGGCCCCGGCGCGTGTGACGAAGGCCAGTGCCGCTACTTCCACGCGGAGAGCTTTCCGGCCGAGTGCGAGGCGCCGAACGAAGAACAGACGACCTTCGCCTCCGGCTCCTATGCCCAGTGCCTCGGCACCACTTTACAAGCTTCCGAGTGCCACAAGCTGGGACCGGAGTGCAGCCTGCTCGCGCGGATCCAGCATCCTTGCGCCAACTCGGGGGCGCTCTGTACGCCGGAGCGGGAGCGGGCGCAGGGCCCTGCGACCCGTCCCTGCGAATGCACCTGCTCCCCCGAGTATCGTCGCTGGCAGCGCCAGCTCGAGGCGAACCGCCCATCGCAGCCGCGTCCGTAGCTCAAGGGTTCGGGCGCCGGCCGTCGCGCGGCGGCCAGATCCACCCGCGGGGGATGTCGACGATGCCATGGTCCACGGCGCTGTGGAGCGGGTGGCCGTGGAGGAAGTGCCGTTGGTGGTCGAGGTCGCCCACCTGCTGAACGAGCTTTTCGAGCATGGCGCGGCAGGTACCGAGCGCGCGCTTCGCCGCCTGCTCGCGGCCGAGGCGGCCGAGGTAGAGGGCACACTGCCAGCGTGCGTCGAGGAGGGTGCCGAAGATATCCGAGAAGCGCGTCTCGCGATCCGAGACGCGCACGGCGAGTCGCGCTTCCGCCAGCGCCGCGCGCGTATCACCGCGGGCGTCGAGCACGGCGGCGCGGGCGGTGTGGTAGCGACGGCCGCTCTCGGCGATGTCCGCGTCACGCAGCGCGTCGAGCTCCGCGAGGAGCGCCGTCGTCTGCTCGAGGTCGCCCGCGCCCCCACGCATGGTCAGCACCCGAACGAGACCGCTGAGCACGTGGCTGAGCTGAGCTGCGAAGGCTTGCTCACGGCAGTAGGCCAGGGTCAGCCGATACGAGGAGATCGCTTCGTCGAGGCGTTCGTCGAGCGCGTCGAGGTCGCCGAGGTTGCCACGGGCGATCGCCTGCAGCATCGGCCCGGCTCCGTCGTCGGCGATCAGCGCCTCGAGCACCTCCCGGGCCTCCGCGAGTCGGCCGACCGCGGCGTAGAGCGCCCCGATGTTGTTGTTGGTGACGTGCAGGGACGCGCGCGCGCCCGCGCGCTCCTTCAACTCGCGACTGCGCTGGAACGCCGCGAGCGCCTCCGGCACGTGGCCCAACCACTGCGCCACGGTCCCGAGGTTGTTCAACGCCTTGGCCTCTCCGATGGTGGCCCCGGCCGCACGCGCCGCCTTCACCGCGCGCCGGTAGTGACTGAGCGCACGCCGGTTGTCGCTGCGCTCGCGCGCGACGTTCCCCAGCTGGCGCAGCGCCTCCGACCGGAGCTCTGCGAGAGCGGAGCCACGGGCCTTCTGGGCGGCTCGGCTCGCCTGGGCCTCTGCGCGTGCCAGCTTTCCGAGATGCAGGAGCGCGAGGCTGGCTCCGAGGCACGATCGCGCGATACCTGGGCGGTCCTCGCGCATCTCCGCGACCCTGGTCGCCGACTCGAACTCCTCGAGCGCCCGGTCGATGACGCCGCCCGCAAAGCTCATCTCACCGAGGGCGAGCAGGAGCTCCTGCTCGAGCTCCGGTGCCTCGAGCTTTCGCGCGGAACGGAGCGCGCGGCGCGCCATTCGAAGCGCCCGGGTGCTGTCGCCGCGTCGTGCGGCTGAGCGGGAGCGCCTCAGATCGATGCCGATGCGATCGCGCGGCGTCGCCCTCCGCCGGAGCCTCTCCAGCTCTTCGAGCGCCTCGTCGGCCACCACACCGACGCCGGCTTTCACTGCGAGATCGTGTCGGGTCAGGGCATCCGCCACCGCCACCGCCCCGCGACCTGGCGCGACCTCTCGCGAGCGCACCATGTACCTGAGCGCGCGATCGGGCCGGCCGTGTGCGTCTGCCGACGACGCGGCGCGCCCGAAGAGCCGCCGCGCGTCCTGTGGCTCCGCCGCCTCCACCAGATGCTCGGCTGCGCGCGCGAAGACCTGTGGATCTCGGGCCGCCTGCTTCTCGAGATATCGGCCCGCGCGCTGGTGCATGCGCCGGCGCCCGGCGTGCGTCGCCCGACGGAGCACGACATCGACGAATCGGTCGTGCATGTCGTAGGTCGGCCGCCCGTGTGCGTCCCGGCGGTCTTCCACGATGCCGGCCCGCACCAGCTCGCTCAACGAGGGAGCCGCCTCCGCGAGCGCAGCACCCGTGGTGGCCGCGATGGCGGCCACGCTCGACGGCTCGGCGAGGACGGCGAGGGCGGTGGCGAGCTCCTGGGCGCCGGTGCTCAAATGCGCGACGCGCGCCTCGAGGACCTCCGAGAGCTCGCGCGCTTCGATCTCGCCCGTCGCCGCCCATCCGGCGCGTCGCCGCACCAGCGTGCGGGACTCCACCGCGAGCCGCAGCGACTCCTGGACGTAGAGCGCCGGGTGCGGGCGGGCGTCGAGGGTGCGACCGAGCTCGGTGCCTTCGAGCACGCCGGCCGCCCCGAACATCGAGGTGACCAGCGCGCGGCTCTCTTCCGGGCCCAGGGGCGGGACCTCGAGCCGCTCGGCGCCCAGATGCGCAGCGACCGCGTCTGCCACCTCTCCCGGACGACAGGTGCACAGGAGCAGGCACGGCGCCGCCGCGCGGCGCATGGCCTGGCTCAGCTCGGCCAGTGAAGGGCCGAGCTCGCCGCTGGCCCAGTGAACGTCCTCGATGGCCAGGACGCCGGGTCGATGCAGAAAGCGAATCGCGAGGGCGCGCCCCAGCGCTTCGATGCGTGCGGCCCGCGACCGCTCCGGATCCACCGCCATGGCGATGCGTTCGCCGCGCCGGCGCAGCGACGGGACCGCGCGCGCGAGCTCGACGCGATCCTCCTCGGTCAGGCGCTGCGCGACGTTCTGAGTCAGAACGACGCGGGCGATCTCGCCCAGGATCGTTCGGGCGTCGTCGCCGCGCCGCGTCTCCACGAGCACCCAACTGCGTCCCATCAGCTGCAGACGCTGCTGGACCTCGCGCAACATCCGCGACTTTCCAGTCCCGGCTTCGCCCGAGAGCAGCGTCACGGGGCGCGTCCCCCGAGCCGATCCGCCGTGACTCACCAGCGACTCGATCAGCTGGCGCTCGCCGACGAAGGAGCCGCTCATCACGTAGCTGGTGAGGCTGGCCTCCTCCTCGGCCGGTGCCTCGAGCCCATGCGCCTCGGCCACCGCTTCCAGCACCTCGCTCGCCGAGGCGTAGCGCTCGCCCGGCTCCTTCGCGAGCAGGCGCGCCACCACGTCGGCGATCGGCGCGGAGGCGCGGTCCGGCGCGAGGCGTGGCACCGCGTCGTAGAGGTGCGCGGCCAGCACGTCGGTTCCGCTGCCGTAGAAGGGCACTCGCCCGGCGACGAGGGCGTAGAGGGTCACGCCCAGCGCATAGAGGTCGGAGCGCGCGTCCACCGGACCGCCGCGGATCGCCTCCGGCGCGAGATAGGCGTAGGTGCCGACGAGCTGTCCGCGCTCGATCTGCCCGAGCGCGCGAGAGATGCCGAAGTCGAGGAGCGTGAGCTGGTGGCTCTCGGCGTCGACAAGGATGTTCGAAGGTTTGACGTCTCGATGCAGGAGACCCCGCCCGTGCAGGTAGTCGAGCGCGCGGCACAGGGCGGTGAGCAGGTCGAAGCCGTCAGGCGAGAGAAGATCGATGCGCGCGTGGTCGAGGCGCGTGCCCCGCACCACCGCCTGGGTGAAGAACGCGACGTCGTCGCCGACGTAACCGAAGTCGTGGACCTGCGCGAGGTTCGGATGGGTCAGACTCCTCAGGAGCGCGAACTCGCCTTTGAGCGCCTCGAGCGCGGCGGTGGTCCCGCGGAAGCGGTGCATCTTGAGCGCGAAGCTCTGCCCGGGCCGCTGAGCGTCGGCGACCTCGTACACCTCGCCGAAGCCACCGCGCCCGAGCAACCCGGTCACCGTGTAGCGATTGGCGATGACCTCGCCCTCGCCGAGGCGCGGCAGAGGCACCGAGAGCGAAGGGTCAGCGACGGTGAAGGAGCCCGCGTCCTCGATCCGCGTGGGCGCGCTGGTGATGCTGTCGAAGGTGTCCCCCGAACCCACCAGACGCCTATTTGGGAACCGGCTTCAGACCTACCTTGCCGTTGCGGATCACGACCTCGAAGTCGATCTTCTTGCCTTTGTGCTTCTGGCGGAGCTTGGGCATCTGGGCCTCGATGCTCTTCTTGACGCTCTCGAAGCGGACGTTGTCCACGCGTTCGTTGTTGCGAGCGCGCGCTTCCACGTAACGCTTGTAAACCTTGCGCATGCCCTCGTCGTCGGGGCCGCCGACCACCTTCGCGCCGGGTGGTGAAGAGGGCCGCCGGGAGACCACCGCGGGCCGGCGTGGGGGCGTGCCGGGGGCGGGCGGGGGCTTCGGGTGGGTGCCGGTGGCGGGCGCCGATCGCGCCATCGGTTTGGGAAAGGTCTTGCTCGGGGGATCCGAGATCTTGGGCGCGCTCACGCTCCTCTTGGGCGGGGTGGTCAAGAGCGGCGTCAGCGGACGCCCCGCATAAGGAGAGAGCGAGGGTGAGTTGGTCGGGCCGCCTTCAGGGCTCTTGCTGCGAGAGCCGAGATTGTCGATGGCCGCGAGCACGTCGTCCTGTGGGACGAGGCGCCGTTCGACCGCAGCCGCCGCTTCGGCGCTCGCCGCCGCCACCTCCGCTTCGAGATCCATCGAGTCGAGATCGACCTCGATGCTGAGCCCCTCTGCGGCGCTTTCAGCCTCGGCTGCGGTGCCGCCCTGCCGTCTGTCGTCGCGTCTGCGGCGCGCCTTCATGATGTCGCGCCGGTAGGTCCCCTCTTCGATCTGCCGCGACACGCGCATCCAGTACGTCTGGTAGGTCGTGTACCGGGAGACGAGCTGCTGGAAGCGGAACCTCAGGCGCGTGTTGCGAGGCACCGCACCGCGCAGCAGCTGCACCCGGCGATGGAGCTCCTTCTTGGGGATCAGCGGCTCGAGTCGCTCGAGTCCCTGGAAGTACTGTTCGTAGAGCGCACGAAGACGGTCGAGGCGTAGCTCGCAATCCTCCAGGGTTCTCTCGAACTCGGCTACGTCCATCCGGGGCTCAGAGGGGCTCGATCACCAGATTGTCGAACCACAGGTCCGATTGCCAGTTGTTGAAGGCAAAATGGTCGTGCCCGCGGCCTTCGAGGGGATCGTTGTCCTCCATCGTCGCGATCTCCTGGTCGTCGACGAAGAAGCGGACGGTGTTCCCCTGCCGCTCGATCTTCAGGTGGTAGGTCTGCCCCTCGGTCACCGGCAGACGCTGGCCCACCACGCGATCGTGCCCGTGCTCATCCATGCGGGCGATGATGTTCGTCGAGTTGTTCCACCCTCCGAAGACGAACACGTAGCTGGTGGCTGTGTAGCTCTCGGTCTCGGCGCGCGAGTGACCATCGCCCCAGGCCTCGACCTTGATGTCCCCGTCGGGGGAGTCACTGCGAACGTCGAGGGTGATGCGCGCGTCGCGCGGCAGGACGCGCCGGAGCCACAGCGGCTTGTTCCGCGCGCCGCGCACGTGGAGCATCCCGTCGTGGAGCTGGTAGGGGCCGCCGGTGTTCTGCCAGAGGTCGCCGATGCTGTCGCGGTCGAAGTCGTCCCGGAACCCGTCCGCGCCGATGGCGGGGTCTCCCTGGGGGGTGCAGGCGATGGCCACGAAGAGGGCGGCTGAAGCGATGAGCCGAGTCACGCCGCGCAAATTACCAGATCCGCCCGCTCGGCGCCCTCATCGCTGTGCCGCGCGGGCCAGAGCCTGACTGGCGTTGGCCATCGCGCTCCGCACCGCGCCCGCCAGCGCCTGCTGCGCGAGACGCTCCTCCTGCGCCGCTCGCTGCGATCGATCCCGGCGCCACGGCTCGGTCCCGGTGGCGGCCCCGCGGAGCTCCCCTCGGAGCGCACGCTGGCGCCCGTCGAGGAGCATCAGGCTGATCTCGCAGCGCACGGAAAGATCCCGCCCGCTGCGCTGCTTTCGGACCTGGGCGATGTTTCCGTCGAGCCGGAGCTGCGGCAGTCGGCGCCGGCGCATCTCGCGCCGCGCCCGGTCGTCGAGGTGGATCTCGGACTGGAGCACGGCGACACCGCGAAGCACCCGAAGCTGACGCGTCACTTCCTCACGCAAGGTCTGTTCGAGGCCGTCGCCGTGGAAGTTGGAGCGGTTCTCCATGTCACCGAGGGTGACGACGTAGCGCACCCGCGGCCACTGGATGCGGTCCTCCGGCGGCATGATCTCGATCATCGGCCGGCGCCCGCCCGAAGGCGCGGAAGCGTGGCGGGACGCAGCCTCGATGAGCTCGATGGAGCGCTCGGCCTGCATGCGCACCGCCGCCGACTGGTCTCGCCGCGCTCGGCGCAGGGCCGGCAGCCCGCGCGCCGACCCGATGCGCCCTAGGGCGGTGGCCGCGGCGGCGCGCAGGGCCGGGTTCTGATCCGACAGCGCGTTCGAGAGCGCGGGCACGCCCCGCGCGTCACGAAGGTTGCCGAGGGCGAAGGCCGCCTGAACGCGAAGCCGGAAGTCAGCGCGCTGATTCGACAGGCGCCGGATCAGGACACTGTGGTCCTGGGCCACGGACCAGGAGGCGGGGGACAGCGCGAGCGCGATCAACACCCCCGCCACCACCAGGACCGGGAGCTTCTGTGGGCGACCGAACATCGAGCGGGACTCGTAGATTGTGAAGAGGCCGCCCCGAGGACGTCAACGGCCAGCGAGAAATCGACGGCTTTCGCGGTCGACTATTCACTCGGCTGGGCCGGCGTACCGCCGGCAGGCGCATTCGATGCGCCTCGTCCGGCCGATCCGTCCGCGGTGCTCTGTTGTGCGCCTTCCTCCGCGGTTGGCGCACGCGTGACTACCACCCGATTGCCCGTGAGCTCGCCGTCGGTCACGACCTCGAAGCGCTCGGCGGCCACACCCCGCTCTGTCAAGGCGGCGGTGAGGGCCTCCCGGCGCGCCGCCTCGTCGGAGGCGATCGACACCCGCATCGGCGACGCCAGCGCGATCAGGTGCAGCGCGAGCTGCTCGACCGCGTTCGTGCTGCCAGGGGCGATAGCGTTGTCCCGCCCGAAGCGGATGGTTCCGGTGAGGGTCATGTCGGCGGCGTCGCGCTCGCCACGCATCCGCCACAGCGACCGGCCACCCTCGTCGGGACAGCCGTCGGTGTCGTCCACGCCGTTGATGGTCTCCGCGCCGTCGGCGCATTGGTCCGCGGCGTCGAGGACGCCGTCGTGATCGTTGTCCGGGTCGGGGCAGCCGTCTTGGTCCTCGAACTGGTCGATGTCTTCGGCTTCGGTGGGGCACTGGTCGTCGCCGTCGGCGACCCCATCCCCGTCGTTGTCCGGATCGGGACAGCCGTCCTCGTCCTCGTAGCCGTCCCGGTCCTCCGCTTCCATCGGACACTGATCGTCCACGTCGAGGATGCCGTCCTGGTCGTTGTCCGGATCGGGGCAGCCGTCCTCGTCCTCGAAGCCGTCCTCGTCCTCATCCTCGTCGGGACACTGGTCGATCACGCCCCCGGCCGAGCAATTCGGAATCGGTGCAGCCATCCTCGTCCTCGTCGCAGCCCTCGATCGCTTCCTCGTTGGGGCAGCGGTCGTCGGGGTCGGGGATCAGATCGTTGTCGTTGTCGGGATCGAGGCAGCCGTCGCTGTCCTGGTATCCGTCGAAATCCTCGGGCAGGAAGGGACACTCGTCCCGATCGTCCGGAATGTGATCGTTGTCGGCGTCACGCACCCGCGGCGCCCAGTGGAGCTGGAGCATGCCGCGGAAGGAGGGCGCGCCCACCCCGCCGGTGAAGCCGGTGCCGCCGACCGCGGTCACTGCGAAGTCGCCGCGGATGAGGCGAAGACCCAGGTTGCCCTCCACCGCGGTCTGCCCACCGAAGAAGTCGGAGGTGTCGTGGACGCCGCGCACCTCGACGATGCCCAGGAAGTCCTGCGTCACCGGGATCGGGATCTTGAGCGCGGCGCCGAACTCGATCTCGTCCTCGAAGCGCGTGCCGAGCACCATCTGAGGGTTGGTTCGATGCCGCCAGATCGCCTGGCCGCCGATGCCCGCCCCGAAGACGTGGAAGTCGGCGATGAAACCGAGCTCGGTGGTGACGCCCGCTTCGCTCGCGAATGACTGGGAGGTGCCCCAGGGGGCGGTGATGGCGCCGTGCAGGGCCACGCCCTCGCCTTCGTTGCGCTCGCGATCCACGGTCGAGTCCTCGCCCAGGAAGCGGTAGCGGAGGATCAGAGCGGGGGTCACCGAGGGCCGACGAGGGCAGCGGGCCACCCCCGTCCATCAGCGGGGCGGCGGTGGCGTCCTGGTAATAGACGATGGGGAGGTCGACGCCGAAGGCCCAGCGGCCGCCGATGCCGATCTGAAAGAGGAAGTTGCCCGCGACGCGGTGATCGATGATGCCCTGCTCGGGCGTGATGACCGTCCCGCTGTCGTCCTTCTGCTCGGCGACCTTCAGCGGTTCGATGGAATAGTTCAGGACGAGGCCGAAATTGTACCGGCCGGGGCCCGGGGTCCGGGTGGCCTGAATGCCGAGGAAGCCTTGCGCGTCGAGAACCGGTGAGTAGCGCTCGACGTCCACGCCCCGCTGCGCCTCGGCGTCCGCCGAGACCAGGAGCGCCACAGCCACGAGCCCGAAGAAGAAATGATTCCTAGCCAAGGTTCGTCCTCCCCACGAAGGTCGGGACCATACCCCATGGGGGTGGGAGGGAGGCAAATGCCGTTGGTGGTATCTTCTCCACAGAGCCCATGGGTGACGCAGACGACGCTTCCCACCACCGCCGCGAGCGGCGGCAGGCCCTCGCGCTGGAGATCCGGTACAAGCGGGACAGCGACGGGGCGACCCTGGTGCATCAGGGCCGAACCTCGGACCTGGGTCTCGGAGGCGCCTTCGTGGAATCCCAGACCTCCCCCCGGTCGGGACCCGGCTCTTGGTGAGCGTCGTCACTCCGACGGCCTGGGAACCGATGACGCTCGAGGCGGAGGTGCGCTGGGTCAACGACGGTTCGAACGGCGAACCCGCGGGCTTCGGTGTACGCTTCGGTACCCTTTCCGGCCAGCAGGCCACGGCTCTCTACGAGCTGATCAACCACAGCGCCTTCGAGTGACCTCCACCCCCAGCGAGAGCGGCGCCGTCGCACCTGGAACCGATCCGTGGATCGGTCGCATCCTCGACGATCGGTATCGCGTCGAAGAATTCCTCGCCGAGGGAGGAATGGGCTCGGTCTACATCGCCGAGCACCTCAAGCTCCACAAGCCGGTCGCCCTCAAGGTGATCCACGGGGAGCTTGTCGGCGACGGCGAGGTGGCGGCGCGCTTCGCCCGCGAGGCGATGGCCAGCGCCCAGCTCGACCATCCCCACGTCGCCAGCGCCCTCGACTACGGCGCGCTCCCGGAAGGCGGGGCCTACCTGGTGATGCAGCTCGTGCGCGGAGACAGCGTCGCCGAGCTCATCGAGAAGGAAGGTGCCGTGCCCTGGCCGAAGGCCTGCGAGATCGGCGCTCAGGTCGCGGATGCCCTCGCGGCCGCCCATGCCTCCCACATCGTCCACCGCGACCTCAAGCCGGACAACATCCTCCTCGAGCCGCGAGACGACGGCTCGATTCTGGCGAAGGTCCTCGACTTCGGTATCGCGCGCGTCACCACCGAGGGCAAGAAGACCGTGGAGGGCGCGGCGCCCGGCAAGGCGCTGACGCGCGTCGGAACGGTGATGGGCACCCCGGGCTACATGGCCCCCGAGCAGGCGATGGGCGACAACGTCGACCACCGCGCCGATCTCTACGCGCTGGGTGTGTGCCTCTGGGAGCTCTTGGTCGGCCGCCAACTCTACGACACCCGCGACCTGACGCAGATCGTGACCCGACAGCTCACGGAGACGCCACAGTCCCCGACCGAAGCGACCAAGGACACGTCGATTCCGGTGGAGCTCGACGAGCTGGTGATGGCGCTGCTGTCGCACAAGCCGGACGATCGTCCCGGGTCGGCGAGCGTGATCCGCGACCTGCTGCGCCAGCTGTCGATTCGCGCGAGCATCACCGGGGTCCGACCGGTGTTGCACTCGAGCAGCGGTGAGCCGTCCGAGGCGCTGCGCCGGGACGGCACCGCGCCGACCATGCTCGCCGATGGCGGCGTGCCGCGCACGTCGACCGCAAACCTCGCCTCCGCCGGCGCGGGGCCCCTGCCGGTCCCTCCGAAAGTTCTGGGGCTCGGGTGCGCGGCCCTGTTGGCGCTCGGCTTGGTGACGACCGTGGGCATCGCGGTCCTATCCAGCGACGACGATACGGTCGAGACGACGAAGCCCAGCGTACCGACGGGCGAGAGCGGCGGATTCATGGGCGGGCTCCTGCACCCGGCGGAGGCCATGCGACCCGTGCCGCCCGAGGTCATCGAGCAGATCGACGAGATGCAGCACGGACACCGCCTCCGCGACCGGCGCCGCGCTGCGCGCCGGCTCGAGCATTGGGAGCCGGCGGGCGATGTCCCCGAGTGGGCGCGGATCACCGCCGACATGGTCGACTCGCGCTCCTGCGAGGACAAGAAGGCGGGGCTGGCGCGCCTGGTGGAGCTCGACGCGGAGGAGGCGCTGCCCACGCTGATGCGGATGCATCACGCGCCGACAAATCAGTGTGGTCCGTTCTTCCGTCGCACCGACTGCTTCGGGTGCATGCGCACCGAGCTGCGCGCTGCCATCGAGGAGCTGGGGGGCGATCCCGACGCGCCGCCCGACGAGGGCTGATCCTCGGATCGATGGCGCTCCTCTACCGCGGCCTGAGGCGGATCTTGAAGCTGGGCCTCGAGCTCTACTTCGTCGACATCCGTTCGCTGGGCGCCGAGCGCATCCCCGAGGACGCACCCGTCATCTTCGCCGCCAATCACCCGAACTCGATCATGGACACGGTGGTGCTCGGCTCGCAGACCAGCCGCACCATCAGCTACCTGGCGCGGAGCGGGCTCTTCGACAATCCCCTGGTCGCGCTGCTCTTCAACAACGCTGGGGTGATCCCGATCTATCGACGGCAGGACGGCCCTGCACCCGAAGGGGCCAACGAGGACGCCTTCCGCGCGGCCTACGAGGTGCTCGAGGCCAAGGGGACGATCGGCATCTTTCCCGAGGGGCAGAACGCTCCAGAACGGCACGTGCGCGAAATCAAGACGGGCACCGCGCGGATCGCCCTTGGCGCCGAAGCGAAGAACGATTGGCAACTGGGCGTGCGCGTAATCCCGGTCGGTTTGAACTTCGAGGATCGCGACCGCTACCTCACCCGGGTGCTGGTGCGCTTCGGCGAGCCCATCGACGCGCGCGCGCTCCGCGAGCAATACGAAGAGGACGAGCGCGCGGCGGTGCGTGAGCTGACGGATCGCATCCAGGAGGGGATTCGCGCCGAGGCGGTACACGTCCACGACCTGGCCCACGCGGAGCTGGTCGAAGACGTGGCCGAGATCTACTCGGCGACGATCCTCGAAGACGTGATGGGGCGGATGCCGGACGTGCGGGGGCAGCGCCGCAAGCTCCTCGACACCCTCAAAGGTGCGACGCAGCGCAAGGAAGACCTCGACGATCTGATGGTCGCCAAGCAGCACATCGCCGACGCAGTCGTGTACTTCCAGGCGCAGGAGCCCGAGGCGATCGAGCGTTTGAAGCGCTCACTGCGGCGCTACAAGGACCACCTGAGCCAGGTGAGCCTGCGTCGCGACTTCCTCGACCGTCCGCCGAAGACCATCTCCGCGCGTCGGGAAGCGGTGAAGATGACACTCTACGCGGTCCTGCTCGCGCCCTTCGCGTTCTTCGGGCTCTTCCACAACTTCGTCCCCCAGCGGATCACACGCCGACTGGTGCTCCGCGCGCCCGACGAGGCGATGCGCGCCATCACCGCCATCACCGCCGGCACCGCGATCTACGGGCTCTTCTACGCCGCCTACGGGGCGCTGGTGCACGCGGGGACCGGTTCCTGGCTCTGGACCTCGCTCTACCTGTTGTCGCTGCCCTTCGCGGGGATGTGGTGGATCCGCTACCGGCGCCAGCTCGCGCGCTACTCCGGGCGCATCGTCACCAGGACGCTCTTCTTCAGCAACAAGCGGCTGATGCGGAAGCTGATCTTCGAGCGGGAGCAGATCCTCATGGAGATGGACGGCCTGCGCACGGCCTACATGCAGCGGGACCGCGGCTCCGAGGGCGCGGTGCTCGACACCGCTCCGTGAAGGCACCAAGATAGCGCGTCCATGCGCATCCACCGACGGGGCACGGCTCGATACGACGACGCGCTCGCCACCCTCGCCCGGCGCGGGGACGCCGATCTCGAACGGGTCGAGCCGCAGGTCCGACAGATCCTCGCCGCCGTGCGCGAGCGCGGTGACGCGGCGCTGATCGAGCTGACCGAGCGCTTCGAGCAGCGACGCCCGGAGCCGATCCGTCTCGACGACGACGCTTGGATGAAGGAGGCGGACGCGGCGCCGGCGGAGCTCCGGAGCTGGCTGTCCGAAGCGGCGGATCGGATCCGGCGCTACCACGAGCACCAGCGGGACGACGGCTTTCGCTACCAGGAGGACGGGATCACGCTGGGGCAGCGGGTGCGGCCGGTTCGGGCCGCTGGGGTGTACGCGCCGGGAGGCAAGGCGCGCTATCCCTCGACGGTCCTGATGACGGCGGTCCCCGCGGCTGTCGCCGGCGTGCCGCGGATCGTTCTCGCCACGCCGCGCCCGACGCCCGAGGTCCTGGCCGCCGCGCAGATCAGCGGCGTGACCGAGGTGATCGATCTCGGCGGCGCCCAGGCCATCGGCGCGCTCGCGCACGGCACCGAGTCGGTGACGCGGGTCGACAAGATCGTCGGGCCCGGGAACATCTACGTCGCCTGCGCCAAGCGCCTGGTCTTCGGCATCGTCGACATCGATTCGATCGCCGGGCCGAGCGAGATCCTGGTGGTGGCGGACGACGCGGCGGATCCGGCGGTGGTCGCCGCGGATCTTCTGTCGCAGGCCGAGCACGACGAGGACGCCTATCCGCTCCTGATCACGTTGAGCCCGGGGGCCGCCGAAGCGATCGCCGCCGAGGTCGAGCGACAGCTCGCGGCTCTGCCGCGCGTCGCGATCGCGCGCACGAGTGTGAAGGAGAAGGGACACTGCTTCGTGGTGGACGACCTCGAAGAGGCTGCGCGGGTGGCGAGCGAGCTCGCGGCGGAGCACCTCGCCCTCGCGGTGCGCGAACCGGAAGAGCTCTTCGAGCGGATCGATTCGGCGGGCGCGGTCTTTCTGGGCGACTACACGCCCGAGGCGGCCGGCGATTACGCGGCGGGTCCCAGCCACGTTCTGCCGACGGGTGGGGCTGCGCGCTTCGCCTCCCCGCTCGGCGTCTACGACTTCGTCGTGCGGAGCTCGATGATCCGCTACTCGCGAGAGGCGATTCGCGGGCAGGCGGATCTCCTGACTTCCCTCGCGCGGCTCGAAGGGCTCGAAGCACACGCACGCGCCGTCGAAGCGCGAAAGTAGTCAGAGAGACCAGGCACTAGCAATGGATCCCAAGACCCACGCGCGCTTCCTCGAATACCTGGAGCTCTGCGAGTCGTTCCTCCGGGCGAACATGAAGAAGCTCGACCGGCACACCTTCCCACCGCTCGATGCCGAGTATCTCGAGCTCGAGGCCCTCGAAGCCCGTGGAGAGCTCGACGCGGAGGGCGCTCGCCGCATCGTGGTGCTCAGGAAGATCCTCCTCAGGGACTGAGTGCCTGGCGTGTCGGACGAGGACGAGAGCTTCGAAGAGAAACAAATCCGCGCCGTCGCCGAGATCCTGGCCGGCGCCGAGAGCGCGCTCTTCATCACCGGCGCCGGCATCAGCGCGGACTCGGGGCTGCCGACCTACCGCGGGATCGGCGGGCTCTACGAAGATGTCGTCCCCGAGGAAGGCCTGCCCATCGAGGACCTGCTCTCGGGCACGATGTTCGCCGAGCGGCCCGAGGTCGTCTGGAAGTACATCGACCAGATCGCGCGGACCTTTCTGGACGCGCGACCGAACCGCGGCCACGAGGTGATCGCCGCCTTCGAGCGCCACATTCCACGGACGTGGACGCTCACCCAGAACGTCGACGCATTCCACCGCGAGGCGGGCGCCCAGAACGTGATCGAGCTCCACGGCGACGTGCGCCGGCTCCGTTGCACGCGCTGCTCCTATCGCACGCGGGTGGAGGATTGGTCCTCGATCGCGATGCCGCCCCTGTGCCCCGAGTGCGGCGCCGTGCTGCGGCCGGAGGCGGTACTCTTCGGTGAGATGCTCCCCGACGACGAAGTGCGAACGCTGGTCCGCGAGCTGGAGCGGGGCTTCGACGTGGTGCTCTCGATCGGCACCTCGAGCCTCTTCCCGTACATCGCCGAGCCGGTGCTCCTGGCCCGGGCCAAAGGGATCCCGACGGTCGAGATCAACCCGAGCGAGACCGACGTCTCGGACTTCGTGCATCACAGGATCGAAGGCCGCGCTGCTCCAGTGCTGGACGCCATCTACCTCGCCTACCTCGAACGGACGGGCGGAGGGTGAACCAGGCACCGAGCACCGTCGGTATAGACACGCCGGACGGATTTCGTCCGCCCCCCGAACCTGGAAAGGAACCCGCGCCCTATCGCCCGAAGAGCCGCTGGTGGGCGCTTCCCTGGGCGGTCACCGGTGTCGCACTCACCGTGGGCCTGTTCCAGCAAGTCGCACCCGACGCGAGTTGGCTGCTCACGGTGGCGGACATGCTCCTGCCGTGGATCGCGGCCGCGGCGATCGTGTCGGCGCTCGCGGCGCTCGTCGGCAGGCAGGGGGTGCTGGTCCTCTTCGCCATCCCCGCCGCGGTGCTCGCGAGCGCCCCCGTGGTCGAAGACGTCTGGCCGCACGACCCCGCGTACGGCGAAGGCGCGCCCCTCCGGCTCGTCACCGCCAACCTCTACGTCGACAACCTGCAGCACGACCCAACCATCGTGTCTCTGCTCTCAGCCGGAGCCGATGTGCTCTGTCTCCAGGAGGTCACCCATGCGTGGGCGCGTACCCTCGATGAAAAGGTGGTGACCGAAGCGTACGCACACCGATACGTCGAGGCGGAAGACTCGCCCTTCGGGATCGCATTGCTCTCGAAGCGCCCCTTGTCCGAAGTCGAGACCTACGAGCTCGGGCACATCCCGCAGATCCGGGCCGTGGTCGACGTGGAGGGCGCGCCTCTCGAAGTCCACTGCATGCACCTCGTGCCGCCGCTGACGCCGGCGCTCTACGTGATCCACCAACGACAGGAAGAGGAGCTTCTCGCGATGATCGAAGCGCGGGGGGAAGACGCGGGTCCGATCGCCCTCGCCGGCGATTTCAACTCCACGCCCTTCAATGCGCTTCATCAGCAACTCGCCGTCGTGCTCCGCGACGCGTGGGATTGGGCCGGCGTCGGCTTCGGCCATACCGCGCCCGCGAAGATCGCGATCATCCCGTCGATGCGCATCGATCACGTCTACGCCGGAGGCAAAGTGCGGCCCCTCGACGCCGACTTGTTGCCCGCGAACGGCTCGGACCATCACCCGCTCCTGGTCTATCTCGCCGTACCGCGCCCATGACGGCTCCGCCCATGTGATAATCCGGCGCCATGCCGCGACGCGCCCGCAAGTACTGGCTCATGAAGAGCGAGCCCGATGTCTTCTCGATCGACCACCTGAAGAAGGATGGAAAGACGCCCTGGGACGGCGTGCGCAACTACCAGGCGCGCAACTTCATGCGCGACGACATGGCACCGGGAGATCTGGTGCTCTTCTATCACTCGAACGCCGACCCGCCCGGGGTCGCCGGGCTGGCGCGGGTGGCGAGCGATCCCTACGCCGATCCGACGCAGTTCGACGCGAAGAGCAAATACCACGACCCCAAGTCGACGAAGGACGAGCCGCGGTGGATGCTGGTGGACGTCGAGTTCGTGGAGAAGTTCGACGCGCTGGTCCCGCTGGAGAAGCTCAAGTCGGACGAGCGTCTCGCGGACATGCTGGTGGTCCAGAAGGGGCAGCGCTTGAGCGTGCAGCCGGTCGACAAGAAGCACGCGAAGCGCGTGCTGAGCCTGGCCAAGGCGAAGACGAAGGTCTGAGGGTCACGCCCAGGGGCGTGCCTTTCTCCACTCGGCCAGCTGGCTCACGGTCATCGGCCGCGCGTGTCGAAAACCCTGCACCACGAAGCAGTCGAGGCTGTGGAGGAACTCCTCCTCCGCCTCGGTCTCGACACCCTCGGCCACCGTCTGGATGCGCAGGCTCTGGGCCAGGGCGACGATGGCGCTGGTGATGGCGGCGTTCTCCTGATCGACCGGAAGCCCGCGGACGAACTGGCGATCGATCTTGAGGACGTCCATCGGGAAGTGACGAACGTAGGAGAGGGACGCATAGCCGGTGCCGAAGTCGTCGACTGCGACGCGCACGCCACGACGCCGAAAGCGCTCGAGGGTGTCGCGGGTCGCCTGGAGGTTGTCCACCAGGACGCCCTCGGTGAGCTCGAGCTCGAGCCGCTCCGCCGGCAGGCCGCTCTCTTCGAGCGCGCGATGGACCTCGGACTCGAAGTCGCCCCCACGGAGCTGGTGGGCCGAGACGTTGACCGCCACCGAGATGCCGTGTCCCTCTCGCTCCCACTCTGCCGCCTGCTCGCAGGCGCGTCGCAGCACCCAGATCCCGATCTCCTCGATGCGTCCGTTGGCTTCGAGGACCGGGATGAACTCGGCCGGGGAGACGTGGCCGAGCTTCTCGTTGTGCCACCGCAGGAGCGCTTCGACACCGGAGATGCTGCCGTCGCGGGTGTCGATCTTGGGCTGGTAGCTGAGTGAGAGCTCGTCGCGGTCGAGGACGTCGACCAGGGCGCGCTCCACGACGATGCGTCGATTCGCTTCTTCGTTCATGGCGCCCGAATGGAAGCCGAAGAGGTTTCCGCCGCCGAGTTGCGCCGCGTGCGAGGCGGCGTCGGCGTAGCGGACCAGGTCGTCGACGTTCGACGCGTCGTCGGGATAGACGCTGATGCCGACGCTGGCGACGAGGCCCACGTCGCTTCCGTCGCGGCCCTGGATGTTGCGCATGCCGGAAAGGATTTCGTCGGCGACGTGCACGGCGAAGGGGCCCTTCTCGATGCGCTCGAGGAGCGCGATGAAGTGAAGCGGACCCACGCTGGCGAGGGTGTCGACCCGGCGGAGGCAGCGCTGGATCCGCTCGCGAACGCCGGTGGTGTATGCGTCGCAGAGGTCGGCAGAGGGCTCGAGCGGCATGCCGCGCTCGTGGACGCGGATGGAGAGGATGGCGATGCCGCGCCCGCGAGCGGAGGTCATGGCGGCGAGCTCGAGGCGCTCGTGGAGAAGCTCCAGCTGGCCCATGGTCTCTTCGGACGGCATCGCGCCCAGTCTACTATGGCCAGCTCAGGATCGAACCACGGTCGGCACGCCGATGTTGTGGATGAGCCGATCCACTTCGCGGTGGATGAGCGAGAGGTTCGAGTCGCGGACCGTCGGGAGCTCGAAACGCGCACGCTTGACGGCGGCGAAGTCGAGCTCCGCGACGAGCATCGTCTCCTCGGTGCCCGAGGCGGCTGCGATGGCCTGACCGTGGGGATCGAGGATGCGAGAGCCGCCCCAGAACTCGTAGTCGCCCTCGGTCCCGATGCGATTGGTGAAGACGATGGGAAGGCCGTAGATGAGCGAGTAGTGGCGCAGGAAGACGTCCCAGCAATCGGGCTTGGCGACGGTGCCGCGGCCGGGATCGCGGGAGGAGTTGGTCGGGACGAAGAGCACCGTGGCGCCGTGGAGCGCGGCGAGATGTACCAGGCCCGGGTTCCACAGGTCGGAGCAGATGAGGCAGGCGCCCACCCAGGGGGAGCCGACGGAGAAGGCCTCGACGTAGCGTCCGGCCGCGAAGTGCTTGCCTTCGTCCATGTCGCCGTAGGTCGGGAGGTTCAGCTTGCGATGGACGAAAGAGACGGCGCCGTCCTTCAGCACCGCGCACGCGTTGAAGAACTGGGCGGCATAGCCCTCCTCGACGAATCCGACGATGACGACCATGCCCTTTGCCGCGTCCGCCAACTCCGAAAGGAGCGGATGCTCGAGGGGGATCGCCACCTCCCAGGCGCGCGCGGCGATGCCGTAGCCGGTCAGCGAGAGCTCGGGGAAGACCAGCACGTCGACCCCGGCACGCCGTGCTTCGGCGATGCGCGCGAGATGGGCGTCGCGGTTGGCGTTCAGGTCACCCGGGACGACGTCCATCTGGACGGCGGCAACGCGGAGCTTCTCTTTCGGTCGATCCATCACGCGGACGACCCTAGCACGTCACTTCGAGCCGACTCGTAGCGCGGACTGAGCTGCTATCAGCAGACGCGGGCGACGACGCAGGTGATGTTGTCCGACGCGCCTGCGAGCCAGGCGCGCTGGACGAGCTGCTCGGCGGCGAGCTTCGGCTCGAAGGCGGCGAGTACCTCGGCGATGTCGCCGTCGGGGACGTCGTCGGTGAGGCCGTCGCTGCACATCAAGAAAGTGTCGCCGGGCCGGGTGTCGACGATGCGGACGTCGGGCACTGCGTATCCGGGAACACCGACCGCACGGGTGATCACGTTGCGGCTGGCGAGGCTGCCCACGGAGACGACGCCGGCCTCCTCGAGCTCCGCGTAGAGCGAATGATCGCGCGTCATGCGCTCGAGGACGCCGCGCCGCATGCGATAGACGCGGCTGTCACCAACGTGAGCGATGAGCGCCTTGTCCTGGCGAAGGAGCACCGCGGCGACGGTGGAGCCCATCGACTCGAGACGGCCGTGGCGCATCTTCTCGATGTCGTGGCTGGCCTGACGGATCGCGAGGCGCATCATGTCTTCGGCGACCGTGCGGTCCCCGGAGCCGGGCGTGGTCATGCCGACCTCTCCGTCGGGCCCCACGATGTCGTAGAAGCGGTGGAGACCTTCGACGGTCATCTGGGAGGCGATCTCGCCTCCCTCGTAGCCGCCCATCCCGTCCGCGACGACGTAGAGGCCGAGTTTCTCAGCGACGAGGAGCGCGTCCTCGTTGTTTTCTCGTCCCCCGATGTGCGTCTGTCCGAAACCTCGAGACTTCACGGCATCCTCCACAAGCTTGGACCGTGAGTTTGCGAACGGCGTGCCGAGTGCGGCCGGCGGTGGGTCTGGCGAAAAGACGTGACAATTCGAGGTGAGGGGCCGTCACGAAGTGGTCACGTTGGGAGCCACCGGCGGTGATGCCAGGCGCCTCTTCAAGTGCTCGCGCCCAAACCGAAGTGGTCGAAAGTAGCTGCTGCGATACGGTCGACGGAGGCGGCGAGCCCGTGATCGTCGTCGACCTCGAGCAGCGGCAGCCCGTGGGCCGCCGCGTAGTCTCGTGAGGAGGTGATGGGGACCACCTCGTCGCGGGTGCCGTGGATGATGAGGGTCGGGCAGGGGACTCGGGGGCGGCCGGGCTGCCGCAGCGCCTCGACGTAGAAGCCGTAGTGAACGGGCGCGTAGGTGCCGGTCGCGTCCTGCATGTAGAGGTGGCCCTCGGTGCCCCACTTCGCCATCTGCTCGCCGCCGAGGATCTCGGGCCAGCGCTGCGCGAGATCGAAGCCCGGACAAAGGAGCACCATGCGCTCGACGCGTTCGGGATGGAGCTCGGCCCACCGGGCGGCGAGCCAGCCTCCGAAGCTCGAACCGATGAGGCACCAGCGGGCGCCGGTGTCCTGGGCCTGCATGCGATCCATGGCGTCGAGGGCACCGAGGCAGGCGTCGTGGCTGATCTCTTCGAAGCTGGGTTGATTGAGATCGGGGAGCTCGAGCGTCACGCCCCGCTGAGCGAAACGGTGCCTCAGCGCGAGCCCCTTCTTGGAGCTGGGGCTGGAGGCGAAGCCGTGGAGGTATGCGAAGCGCCGCTCTTCGCTCATGGGTCCGAGCTTACACGGTCCGTGGGTGGCCAAGGTGGGGGGCGTGCGTTACAAGTGCCGCCTCATGACTTTGCGCCTCTACAACACCCTGACGAGCAAGAAGGAGCCTTTCGAGACGGCCGAGCCGGGCCACGCCAGGGTCTACTACTGTGGGCCGACGGTTTATGACTACGCCCACCTGGGGCACGTCCGGTCGGCGACGGTCTACGACCTGTTGGTCCGCCACCTGAGGGCGAACGGCATGAAGGTCACCTTCGTCCGCAACGTCACCGACATCGACGACAAGATCATCAAGCGCAGCAAGGAAAACGGTGAAGAGCCGACCGAGCTCGCGAAGCGATTCGAGAAGGCGTACCAGGAAGACATGCGGGCGGTCGGCAACGTCGACCCCGACATCGAGCCGCGGGTGAGCGAGCACCTGACGCAGATCCACGAGCTGATTCAGAAGCTCATCGACAAGGGCGCCGCCTACGAGTCGGGAGGCGACGTGTACTTCCGGGTGTCGGCGTTCCCCGAGTACGGCAAGCTCAGCCACCGTAAGATGGAAGACCACGAGAGTGGGGCGAGCGGGCGGACGAGCGACGCAGAGCTCGCCAAGAAGGAGAACCCGGCGGACTTCGCGTTGTGGAAGGCGGCGACCGAAGGGGACCCGAGCTGGCCGAGCCCATGGGGGCCGGGACGACCGGGGTGGCACATCGAGTGCTCGGCGATGAGCATGACGCACCTGGGGGAGAGCTTCGACCTGCACGGCGGCGGGCTCGACCTGGTGTTTCCGCATCACGAGAACGAGATCGCGCAGAGCGAAGCCGCGACCGGCAAGCAGATGGCGCGCTTCTGGGTGCACAACGGCTTCATCGAGGTGAACAAGGAGAAGATGTCGAAGAGCCTCGGCAACTTCTTCACGGCGCGGGAGCTCTACAAGCGCGTGGACCCCGAGGCGGTGCGTTGGTTCAACATGACGAGCCACTACCGCGCGCCGCTGAACCTCGACTGGACGGTGGACGACGAGGGCAACATCACGGGCTTCCCGCAGTTCGAGGAGGCGGAGCGGCGCGTCGAGTATCTCTACAACGCCAAGAAGCGGCTGTCGCAGATCCCGGCGGGGCGCATCGTCGACAAGGACGAGGCTGTGCCGGAGGAGCTCGCGAAGTTCGGTGAGAAGCTCACGGCCGTGCTCGACGAGGACCTGAACTTCCCGGCGGCCCTCGCCGAGGTGAACGCGTTCTTGAAGGCGGTGAACGAGCTGGCCGAAAAGGCGAAGGGCAAGAAGGGCAAGGTCGCGACGAGCTGGGTCGAGGCAGCGAAGGCAGGCTTTTCGCGCCTCGAGGCCGAGACCGGCCTCGGCCAGAAGGACGCCGACGGCGTTCTGCTCGGCATCCGCGACCGCCGCGCCGCCGCCAAAGGCGTCGACGCCGCCCTCGTCGAAGAAAAGATCGCCGCCCGCGCCGCCGCCCGCGCCGCCAAGGACTTCGAAAAAGCCGACACCCTCCGCGCCGACCTCACCGCCCTCGGCGTCGAGCTCCTCGACTCCCCCGAAGGCACCACCTGGACCATCCCCTAAGGGGACGGTCTACACTTTTCAACTTTCGGCGCTCTACCTCCGTCGTCGTCTGCGCCGGCGCCGCGCCTCACGTCGCACCTCCGCCGACGGCTCCGGCGCGCACCCCTCGCACGCAGCCGGTCCGTACGTGACGAGTGTCAGCTGTGGCGCCGGAGGCGGACGACGCCGACGCCGACGCCCGCGTCGGTAGTACACGCCGAAGAGCTCGCCCTCGTCGCCCGCCGCGACGCAATTCTCCGCGAGACAATACGCGGACAGGCCGAAGCGCGCCCCGAGGTCGCGCGCGAAGTCTCGCGCCTCATCACCCTCGAGGTGACGCACCTCGCGCGCACCCGCGCCGGGCACGTGCTCGACCCACAGCGAATCGATATCGCCTCCGAGCAATTGATTGCGAATCGCGCACTTCGCACCCGTCTCAGCAGCGGAGCCGAGATCGACCCGAGCGCGGCGTGCGCCCTCGAGCGTCGTCGGCGTCAGATCCCACAGCGCCTCCGAGCGCGCGGGCGCCATGATCACGCCGTAGAGATAGCGCCGCCCGTCGCCATCGGTCGCGAGCTCGAAGACGCTGCCGCGCTCGCAGGTGGAGATGTCCTCGGGGCACGACGCGCAGAGCGATAGGTCGGACGTGCACTGAAACGGATCGCTCTCGGCGATGCGGTAGAAGGAGAGCCCGTCTTCGCGCGCCCACTCACGCCAGGTCGCGAGGTCCTCGGTGCTGCACGCGGTGTAAACGAAATGGCCGACGGCCCAGTTGAAGTCGAGATCCAGACCGCGGTCGGGATCGGTGAGCGCCCAGACGGCAGCGGGAGACGGTCGCGCAGCGATGAGGGCGGCGCGAATGGCCTGGGCGCTGTCGAGGGTGGGCGACTCGGAGGCCGGCTCGGGGTTGGAGGGCGCGTCGGCGGTCGGCTCCGGTGGCGGGGTTGGCGATGGCTCCGCGGGCGTTTCGTCAGCGGGGGGCAACTCTTGATCCGACGCGGCCGGCGATTCGGTCCCGGGGGCGCTCTGATCGTCCCCGCACGCGGACACGCCGAGAAGGGGCAGCAGCGAAAGCAACGCGATCGTGGCGCGCGGGCGACGCATGGGCGCAGGATGCCACACCGGCGGTCGCGTGGACGGCTGCTGCGTCGCTGCTACACGTCGGGTCATGCCTCGGATCGCTGCTCTCCTCGCGTGTTCTTTGCTCCTCTCGGCATGGGCCGCTCGCGCCTCTGCACAGCCGCCGGGGGAAACGGTCGACGCGAGTGGGGACGCAGCCGAGGAGGGCGGGGGCGGAGCGCCGCCAGATTCGTCGGTCGAAGCGGAGGTGGCACCTTCGAACGCGGACGAGATCCCCATGCCGCCGCCGGCGGGGCAGGAAGTCGCTCCGGCGCCGCCGCCGCCCGTTGCCGGCATGACGCTCTCGCCCGCCTTCACAAACGTCGACGTCGCGCGCCTCGACGCCTGGCTCGGCTCCTTCGACGGAAGCGCGCGGGTCCTCCGCTACATCGCGGCGCCGCTCGGCATCGTCGCGGGAGCCGCGCTGGTGGGGATAGGCGTGTGGTTCGTGGCCGACGACACGCTCACGATCGGTAGCCGGCAGGCGACCCTCGGCTTGAGCGCTGCCATGATCGCGATTGGCGCGATGAGCGTCGGCATCGGAATCTACAACTTCGCCGCCGAGACGCCGGCCGAGGAGCTCTACGCGCGCTTCGCGGCGGCGCGCGAGCGCGGGCTCGACGCGCGGACGCTCGGACGCTTCGAAGGCGAGTTTCGGGCGATGGCAGAGGTGAGCCGCCTCGCGCGCTACATCTCGATCGTGGCGGGCTTTGCCCTGGCGCTGGGCGGAGGCATCGCGATGGGCGTGAGCGCGCTCGAGGACCGCGAGGAGCCGCGAACCATCGGGCTGGTGACGGGGGGCGGGCTGGCGATCGGTGGCGCGATGATGGGCGCGCTCTCGTTCATCGAGTCTCCCTACGAGCGCGCGTGGGAGAGATACGACCTGGGGCTGATGCCGGACGGGAGCACGCCGACGGCTCGGGTGACGCCGATCGTGGGGCGGTACGTCGCTGGGCTCGGCGTGCAGGGGCGCTTCTGAGGGGCGCCCGGAGCGGGGGGGGAAAGTTGAAAAGTGTAGACCGTCCCCGTTGGGGCGCTTCTGAGGGGCGCCCGGAGCGTGGGGCCGCCGAGAGGGTTGGGGGGAAAGTTGAAAAGTGTAGACCGTCCCCGTTACTGGGCGGCTAGGGGGGGCTTTTCCAGGCGGACGGCGCTGACTTTGTACTCGGGGCAGCCGGTGTATTCGTCGGCGGCGGAGGAGAGCAGGAGGTTGGTGCGGGTCTCGGGGAAGTGGAAGGTCATGAAGACAGTGCCGGGCTTGGTGGCCTTGGTGACCTCGGCTTCGACTTCGACGAATCCGCGGCGGCTGACGACGCGGACCATCTCGCCATTGCGGATGTCGAGGCGACGCGCGTCCTTGGGGTGAAGGCGCACGCGCTCCTTTTCGGCCTTGGTGAGCTCGACCACCGCCGTGCGGCGCGTCTGGGTGCCGACGTTGTAGTGGAAGAGCTGGCGGCCCGTGGTCAGGAAGAACGGATACTCCGCGTCGGGAAGCTCGGCGGGCGGCTGCCACGGCGTCGGCGTGAAGAGCGCCCTGCCCCGCAAGAACTCTCCGCCCTCGTGAACGATCGCCGTGCCCGGATGCTCGGCGCTGGTGCACGGCCACTGCAAGAACGACCCCGGCGCCTCGATCCGCGCGTAGCTCACACCACGCCAGAGCGGTGAGAGCGCCGCGATCTCGTCCATCACCTTCGCTGGATCGGGCGGCGTTCCGAAGCCGAGGTCCGCGCCCATGCGCTCCGCCACCAGCTGGTAGATGTCGCCGTCGGGCATCGTGCCCTTCATCGGCGGGATCGCCGCGCGCACGCGCTGGATGCGCCGATCCGAGTTCACGAAGGTCCCGTTCTTCTCGAGGTGTGTCGCGCCCGGCAACACGAGATGCGCGATCTTCGCCGTCTCGCTCATGAAGATCTCCTGCACGATCAGGAAATCCAGCTTCTCGAGCGCGCCCACGACGTGCTCGGTGTTCGGGTCGGACTGCACCACGTCCTCGGCGGTGATCCACATCGCCTTGAGCCGTCCCTCATGGCACGCGTCGAACATGTCGGGGATGCGCAGCCCCTTGTCCGACGGCGGCTCCTTGCCCCAGACGGCGAGATGCTCTTCGCGCGCGACCGGATCGGTGACCGGACGGTAGTCGGTGAAGACGTTGGGCAGCGCGCCCATGTCGGAGGCGCCCTGCACGTTGTTCTGCCCGCGGATCGGATTGGTTCCGGTCCCGAGGCGCCCCATGTTCCCAGTCATCAACCCGATGTTCACCAGCCCGAAGACGGCGTTGCTCCCGTGCGCCGCCTCGGTCACGCCGAGCCCCCAGAGGATCAGCGCGCGGTCGACGCTCGCGAAGAGCCGCGCCGCCTCGCGGATCTGATCGGCCGGCACGCCGCTGATCTCTTCCGCCCACTCGGGCGTCTGGTCCTTCATCTCCTCGCGATACTTCTCGAAGCCCTCCGTGTGCTCGCGGACGAACTTCTCGTCGACGAGCCCCTCCTCGAGGAGCACGTTCTGCATCGCGTTGATCACCGCGACGTTGCTGCCCGGATTCAGCGAGATGTGCACGTTCGCGAGCCGCGCCAGCTCCGTCTTGCGCGGGTCGAGCACGATCAGCTTCGCGCCGCCCAGCACCGCCTGCCGGATCCGCGCGCCGTAGACCGGATGCGCCTCGGTC
The DNA here is from genome assembly GCA_963727445.1 of uncultured delta proteobacterium. GTDB lineage: Bacteria > Myxococcota_A > Polyangia > Polyangiales > B10-G4 > B10-G4. Next base: position 404,089 of record CAVSGI010000021.1, on the reverse strand, counting down.
GGGTTCGCGCCCACCAGCATCACACAGTCCGTGTGCTCGATGTCTTCGAAGCTGTTCGTGCCGGCCCCCGTCCCCAGCGCCTTGTTCAGGCCGAAGGCGCTCGGGCTGTGGCAGACGCGCGAGCAATTGTCGACGCTGTTGGTGCCCACCACGGTGCGGATGAACTTCTGAAAGAGGTAGTTCTCCTCGTTGGTGCAGCGCGACGAGGAGATCCCCGCGAAAGCCCGTGGCCCGTGCTCCTTCACCACGCCTTCGAGCTTCTTCGCGACCATCTCGAGCGCTTCGTCCCACCCGATCGGCGCGAAGCTCCCGTCCTCCTGGCGCAGCATCGGACTCTGAATGCGCTCCGGCGAGCGCGCGTACTCGTGGGCGAAGCGGCCCTTCACGCACGCGTGGCCGTGGTTCGCCGAGCCGTTCGGGTTCGGCGTGATCATCACCACGCGCTCTCCCTTGGTGTGCACGTCGAGGGTGCAGCCCACGCCACAGTACGCGCAGGTGGTCGTCGTCACCGCGTCGGGCACCCCGAGCGCCACCTCGGCGCGATCCATGATCGCACCCACCGGGCACTCCACCGCGCACGCACCGCAGCTCGTGCAGTCGGCGTCCGCCATGGACTGCGCGTTACCCGAGATGACGCGCAGGTCCCAACCGCGCCCCTCCATCCCCAGGATGAAGCTCCCCTGCACCTCGTCACAGACGCGCACGCAACGCGCGCACGCGATGCACTTGTCCATGTCGAGCTTCAGGAACGGGTGAGAGAAGTCGGGCGCCGGGCTGTGCTGCGCCACCTCGGGGTAGCGAACCTTGCGAAAGCCCACCTCGGCGGCAGTCGACTGCAGCTCACAGCGGTTGTTCGCCGCGCAGCCGAGACAGTCGAGCGGATGGTCGCTGACGATCAGCTCCATGATGTTGAGGCGCACCCGCGCGAGCTGCTCGGACTCGGTGGTGACCTCCATCCCCGCCGCCGCCGGCGTGTGACAGCTGGCCACCGTCCGCCCGTTCGCCTCCACCAGGCACATGCGGCAGGCGCCGTAGTCCTTCAGGGCGTCGGACTGACAGAGGGTCGGAACGTTCTTTTCGGCCCTGCGCGCTGCGTCGAGGATGGACGCGCCCTCCTCGACCTCCACGTCGATACCGTCGACTCTGAGCTGGATGGTCATCGATTCACCTCGTACCGCGCCGCGACCATGGCGGGAGTCTTCGCTCCTGGGACGTACTTCGCGAAGTCGTCCATGAACCAGGCTAGCAGGTTGTCGATGGGCATCGGGATCGCGCCGCCGAGGGCACAGAGCGACCCCAACCGCATCGTCTCGTCGAGCTCCGCGAGCAGATCGATGTCCGCCTGGCTCCCCTCCCCGGCGAGGATCTTGTCGAAGAGCTCGGTCCCGCGCACCGACCCGATGCGGCACGGGAAGCACTTGCCGCAGCTCTCCACCGCGCAGAACTTCATCAGCCCGCGCCCGATCTTCACCAGGTCGACGTCGTCGCCGTACACCACCACCCCCGCGTGACCCAGCATGCCGCCCGCCGCCGCGAGGTCCTCGATGGTCATGGGCACGTCGAGATGCTGCTCGCCGAAGATGCCGCCGAGGGGCCCGCCGATCTGCACCGCCTTGAACTTCTTGCCGTCGGCCATCCCCCCCGCCATCTCGAAGAGCAGCGTGCGCAGCGTGGTGCCGAGCTCGATCTCGTAGAGCCCCGGTTTCTCCACCGCCGTGTTCAGGCTGACCAGCTTGGTGCCGCGGCTCTCCCCGCGTCCGAGCGCCGCGTAAGCAGCGCCACCTTCGTTCACGATGAAGGGGAACGCCGCGAGCGTCTCCACGTTGTTCACCAGCGTCGGCGCGCCGCGCAGCCCCTCCACCGCCGGATAGGGCGGCTTCGGCGACACCTGCGCCGGCACGCCCTCGAGGCTCCGGAGCAGGCTCGTCTCCTCGCCGCAGATGTACGCGCCATGCCCGCGCACCGTCCGGATCTCGAGCTCGCCCAGGAGCGCGGCGGTCTCCGCCTCCTTCACCGCCTCGATCCAGACGCGATGACAGGTCGGATACTCGCCGCGCAGATAGACGATCGCCTCCTTCGCTCCCACGGCGTGGGCCGCGATGGCGATCCCCTCGATCACCGTGTGGGGCGCCCGCTCCATCAGCTCCTTGTCGATGTACGCGCCCGCGTCCCCCTCGTCGGCGTTCAGCACCACGACCCGGTCCATCTTCGAGGGCGCGCCGCGCACCGACGACAGCTTGATCCCCGCCGGAAATCCCGCGCCGCCGCGCCCGCGGATCTTCGACGCCTTCACCTCGGCGATCACCGCCTCCGGATCCATCGCGCGCGCCTTCTCCAGCGCGCGATAGGCGCCCACCGCCTTCGCGCCTTCGAGCCCCGGCTCGGCGCGCATGGTGCGCATGAGCACGTTCTTGCCCTCGGGCGGATCGTAGAGCGCGTTGTCCGGCTCCTCGAGGGCGGGCAGCGCCCCCTTCTTCACCGCCGCCACCACCGCGTCCAGCCCGTCGCCGCGCAGCGACACCACCGCTTCGGCGTGGCCGATCTGCACCAGCGCATTCGGCCCGCTCCCGCAGTACCCCACGCAGGTGACGTAGCCCACCGCGACGTCGTCGCCGAGCTCGGCGGCCGCGACGCGCTCCCGGCAGCCGTCCGCTCCCGCCACCTCGCACGCCTCCCCGTTGCAGATCCTCAGGTGCACGGCCGCGGGCGCGCTCTCTTTCAGCTCGTCGTAGAACTTCGCGACGGTCCGGACGTGGGCCGGCGGCAGGCTCAGCTCCCGGGCCAGGGCCAGGAGATCCTCGTCGGCCAGGGCCCCTTTCTGCTCGCGGAGCCTCGCCAGGCGGTCATAGACGGTCTCGCCCCGGCCGAGAAAGCGATTCTGGAGGGCGATGAGATTCGCGGACATGCGTCGATCGTCATCCAATGACCCAGGGCTCGCAAGTCGGCGGAGTCGGCGGGCTTTCCGGCGCGCGGTGGTTCAAGGTCGAGGGGCCGTGCACCCTGGTCCCGAAGCCCCCAGCCCACCTTTGTCCCGCCCCCATCCGGCACTGCCTTGCGCCCGGGTCCCCGATCGGCCACGTTCCCCGCCGGGAGGATCCGTGACTCAGAGGTTAGTTCCGCTCCTTAGCGTGCTTTTTCCGCTTTTTTGCGGCGCTTGCACGGACCATGGCGCCCCCGAAGACGGCGGCAGCGACGCGACAAGCGACGGGACCCTGCCCGACAGCGCCGCGCCCGACGCCTCCGATGCGGGGGACTCCGGCACCGTCGACGCGGCCATCCCGCCGCTCGCGGCCCCTCCACGCTCCTGCGCCCTGACCCTGAGCTACGCCCCGCCGGTCGGCGCGAGCCGAGTGCAGCTCGCCGGTGAGTTCACCGACTGGGCCGACGCGCCGATCGAAATGCTCGACGCAGACGGCGACGGCACCTTCGAGGTGACCCTCGAGCCGAGCGATCGCCTCACCCCCGGGGCCCTCTACGCCTACAAGCTCATCATCGACGGCACCGATTCGATCCTCGATCCGAACGGGACGCACCGGAAGTACGATGGCGACTGCCTCAACAGCGCGCTTCGGATGCCCGCCTGCGACGCCGGTCCGGAGATCGTCGGCAGCCAAATCCACACGGACTTCGCCACGGCGAGCGCGACGACCCGCGTCAACCTCCTGTCGGCGTCGGACGGCGCGGAGATCACATCCGTCGCCTTCGACCTCGACGGCGCACGCCTCCCGGCCGCCGCCACCACCCTCGACACGGACGCGACCGCCTTCGACGTCACGCTGAGCGGCCTGACACCGGGCCGCCACGTGCTGAGCGTCGACGCGACCGACGCGATGGATCGTGACGCCAAGCCCGTGGACCTTCCCTTCTGGCTCGAGGAATCGCCCTTCGAATGGCGCGACGCCACCATGTACATGATCGTCGTCGACCGCTTCGCAAACGGGAACCGCGACATCGATCGCGCCGTGGGCTCACCTGTCGAGTATCCGGCGGACTTCCACGGCGGCGACCTCTGGGGCGCTCTTCAGGTGATGCAGAGCGGCTACTTCGAAGAGCTCGGCATCAACGCCATCTGGCTCAGCCCGCTCAATCAGCAGGCCGAGGGCGACTTCCAGGGTCGCGACGGCGACCACCGCTTCGCCGGCTACCACGGCTACTGGCCCATCCGCGGACGCGAGGTCGAGCCCCGCTTCGGTGGCAACGAGGCCCTCCACGCCTTCGTCGAAGAGGCGCACAGCCGCGGCATCCGCGTGCTCCTCGACCTCATCAACAACCAGGTCCACGAGCAGCACGAGTACTACGCTTCGAACCCCGAGTGGTTCCGCACCGGCTGCGTCTGCGGCATCGACCCCGGCTGCGGCTGGAGCGAGCGCCCCCTCGATTGCCTCTTCGCGAGCTACCTGCCCGACATCAACTGGCGCGTCCCCGAGGCCGAAGCGCAGTTCATCGACGACGCCGTCTTCTGGGTCGACGAGTTCGGCGTCGACGGCTTCCGCATCGACGCGGTCAAGCACGTCGAGACCAACTCGATCTACAACCTGCGCGCGGAGCTCACGGAGCGCTTCGGGCAGGGCGGCGAGCGCCTCTACCTCGTGGGCGAGACCGCGGTCGGCCAATGGGATTCCGCGGACTACGGCTGCGGAGAGACCTACCCGGATGGCTACGCCTGGATCGACGCCTACGTGGGCGAAAACGCCCTCGACGGCCAGTTCGACTTCCCGACGCACCATCGCCTGCAGGACGGCCTGGTCACCGACCGCATGGCCTACGGCGACGTCGAGAACGTCGTCACCGATTTCGAGACGCGCTATTCCCCGGGCGGCCTGCACGTCCGCTTCCTCGGCACCCACGACACCAACCGCATGGCGTCGCGCGCCGGCTTCGACCCCTCGCAGGGTTGTCGCTGGGCCGACGGAGCGCCGTGCACCTCGCTCCCGGGCGCGCCCACCGACCCCGCGGTGATGGGCCGCCTGCGCCGCGCCTTCACCGTCCTCTACACCCTGCCCGGGATCCCCTTCCTCTACTACGGCGACGAGGTCGCCATGGCCGGCGGCAACGACCCCGACAATCGCCGCGACATGGTGTGGACCGATTCCCTCGCCTCAGTGGCGATGGGCGAGACCACCCTGTCCTCCGAGCGCGCCGCCTTCGCCGACGATCTGAGGGAGCTCGGCCAGGCGCGGGCGAGCTCTGCGGCTTTGCGCCGCGGACGGCGCGTCCCGCTCTTCGTCAGCGACACCCTCTACGTGTACGCCTATGCCCACGACGACCCGGGCGAGCTCGCGGTGGTCGCCGTCAACCGCGGCGCCGCGGTGAGCAGCCAAGCGATCGATGGGCTCACCGGGACGATGCTCGGAAGCGTCACCTCCCTCGAAGCGATCGCCGGCAGTGGCACTGCGACCCTCTCCGGCACCCGGATCCTCCTCACCCTCGAGGCGGGCGGCACGGCGATCTTCACGGGGCGCACCGGTGGTTGAGGGTCGCGGCGGCGCGGCGCTCCTCGGGAGCTTCTTCCTCCTGCCCTTCCTGCCCTTCCTGCCCCTCCTGCCCTTCCTCACCTCCGGCTGCGGCGACGACTCCTCCATGACGTCCCCCGATGGCGCCGCCGACGGGAGCGTGGACGGCGCGCCCCCCGACGGCGCGCCCCCCGACGGCGCCGCCGACAGCTCGCTCCCCGATGGAGGCTCGCTCCCCGCGCACTGCGTGTCCCCGGACGGCGCCGACCCGACCGGCACCGACCAGCTCGTCGGCGCGCTCGGCACCGCGACCGCGAGCATCGACGATCCCGCGGCCTGCCGTCGCACCTACACGCTGGGCAGCACGGCCGCGCTCCGCGACGGCGAGCCCGAAAACCCGCGCACCGTCGTCGAAGAAGACGGCTGGCCGACGACGCGCACCGGCAACACCATGTTCGACGCGCTCCACGCCCTCGCCCTCTCCGAGGCGCGCGACAACAGCGTGAGCTCGATCCGCGACTACGCCTTCAACGACGGCGCCGCCGTCTCGTGCGACGCGGGCGGCTGCTTCGAGACGGGGCGCCTCTGGCACTACGTCTGGACGCGGGACACCGCCTACGCGATGGACCTGGGCCTGTCGGCGATGGACCCGGCGCGCGCCGCGAGCTCGCTCTCCTTCAAGCTGAGCGAGCGCCGCGGCGGCGGGAACCTCCAGATCGTTCAGGACACCGGCACCGGCGGGAGCTACCCCGTGAGCAGCGATCGCGTCTCCTGGGCGCTCGGCGCCGCGGCCACCCTCGCCTACCTCGACGGGAGCGCACGCGACGACTTCCGGGACCGCGCCTATGTCGGCGATCCGGAACACCCTCGAGCACGACCGGCGAGATCGTCTACGACGACGCGGACGGCCTCTACCATGGCGAGCAGTCCTTCCTCGACTGGCGCGAGCAGACCTATCCCGAATGGACCGCCGACGACGTGGTGCACATCGGGATGAGCAAGGCGCTGGGCACGAACCTCCTGCACCTGCGCGCGATGGAGATCGCCGCGGACCTCGCCGACGAGGCGGGCGACACCGACGCCGCGCGATCGCTACCGCGGCTGGGCGGACGCGCTTGCGCGCCGCCATCTCCGACGCGCTTCTGGCTCGCGGACGAGGGCCTCTTCTCCACCTTCGTGACCACCACCCTCGATCCCGGCGCCGGTGCGCCGCTTCGATCTCCTCGCCTCGGCCTTCGCGGTGATCTTCGGCGTCGCCACCGACGCGCAAGCGGCCGAGGTCCTCTCGCGCTACCCCCACTACGGCCCGGGCGCGGTGGTCGTCTTCCCCGAGCAGCAGGACACGCCCATCTATCACAACCGCGGCGAGTGGCCCTTCGTGAACGCCTACTGGCTGCGCGCTGCCAAGGTCGCGAACAACGGCGCGGTCGCCGAGCGCATGGTGAACGCGCTCATGCGCGGCGCGGCGCTCAACCTCTCCAACATGGAGAACTTCGAGGCGGGCTCGGGCGCGCCCTGGGTGGACGAGGGCTCGACGAGCGGCCCGGTGGTGAACTCGCAGCGGCAGCTCTGGTCGGTCGCGGGCTACCTCTCCATGGTCCACCACACCCTCTTCGGCCTCGAAGCGACGGGCGACGGCCTTCGCGTCGCCCCCTTCGTGACCGCCGCCATGCGCGACCGGCCTCTTCGCCGGCACGGACGCGCTGGTCCTGAACGACTTCCCCTACCGCGGACGCACCGTGACCGTCGTCCTGCACCTGCCCGAGGACGCAGGCACCGGCGCCTCGCCGTCGATTCGATCACGGTGGACGGCGCCGCCGGCCCCGCGGACGGCGACATCGGCGACGCGATGCTCCCGAGCGAGACGCGCATCGACGTCATGCTCGGCGACGGGCACCGGCGACGCCGGCTCGCTGACCGAGGTCTCGGACGCCGACTACCGCGACGTCTTCGGCCCCAAGACCCCGCGCATCACCTCCCTCACCGCGGTCTCCGGCGGCGTCGCAGCTCGCCCTCGACCTGCGCGGCGAGGCGGCCGCCGACGTCACCTACCGCATCTACCGCGACGGCGAGGTGGTCGCCGACGCGCTGCCGGGAAGCACCTCCACCTGGGTCGACACCGGAGCCAGCCCGAGCGCCGATCAGAGCCCCTGCTAGGTGGTCGAGACCACCTTCGTCGGCAGCGAAAACCACTCACAGCACTCGCCGCCCACGTGCTTCTGGGGCTCGAGTTACGAGCGCATCACCACCATCGGCGCTGACGCGATGACCGCGGTCGGCGGCACCGCCTCCACCGACCACGGGCGCTTCCACTACGACGGATGGGGCGACCCCGGCCACACCCTGACCGTTCCCTCTTACACGGCGACGCGCAGCGGCGCGCATCTGTTGCAGCTCACCTTCGGCAACGGCGCGGGCAGCGTCACCACCGGCATCACCTGCGGGATCAAGCGCATCGTGGTCGAAGACCTCTCGTCCGGGGCCATCGTCGCCGACGGCCCGGTGGTGATGCCCCACCTCGGCGACTGGTCGCGCTGGTCTGGCTCGAGCTTCGTCCCGGTGGAGCTCGTCGCCGGCCAGAGCTACCGCATCACCATCCGCAGCGACGACGACATGGTGAACATGAGCGCCTTCGCTCACTTCGAGCAGTACACCGCCGGCCTCGGCGGACGCTCCGGCGCGTTCGATCGCGTGAACATCGCCGACCTGAAGATCCTCGCCCGCTAATTTAGGGGACGCTGGGCGGTTTCTCGGTTTCGGCGGGTGCGCGCCGGAGGACGGTTGCCGTGTCGTCCCGGCCAGCGTAAGGAGCGCGCCGATGCCGACCGATCCGCAGACAGACGCCGAGCAGAAGAAGCGCGAGCGTGCCGAGACGGCCGAGGCCGGCCTCGATGCGGCCAAAGAGACCGCTGGGCTGGTCGCGGACTGGGCCGGCGCGACCAGGCTCCTCGTCGCGGCCGCGGTGATCGGCGGCGCGGCCGGCACCATCGGCGGCGTGATCGGGGGCGGCGCGAGCGGCGCGGCGGTGAACGCCCTCGCTGGACCACCGGAGCCGGTCATGACACCCGAGGACGCGGCCGTCGCCCTCGATCCCGCCGACCTCGCCCCCAAGCTCCGCGTCGAATCCACGCCCGCGGGCGCGACGCTCCTCATCGATGGCAACGCCTCGGGCACCACCCCCGCCGAGCTCGCGCCCGCCGTTGGCCCCCACCGCCTCGAGCTCAGCGCCGAGGGCTACGTGCCCTATCAGGTCGACGTGGAGATCCGCGAAGGCATCGCTTCGGAGGTGAACGTCTCGCTCCGCCCCGAGGGCGAAGAGGCGCCAGCCGGCGCGCGCGGCGGCGGCGGCCCGAGCCGCGCGGCGCGACGACGCCGCTGCAACGAGCGCCTCTCGCGCTGCCGCGACGTCTGCCACGACTCCACCAGCTACTGCCGCGATCGCGAGTGCAGCCTCAGCGACTCCTCGTGTCAGGCGCGTTGCGAGAGCATGGAGCGCATGTGCCGCGAGCAGTGCTCGGCGGAGTTCAACGCCTGCACGCGCTGAGGGAAGAGCGTCGCGCAGCGCACTTCCATTTCTGCGGGCGATTGCCCACCATGGGGGTGGCGTTCGACTCCGAGAGCCAGCGCCATGGGAGGTCTTGGCATGCGGCATTCGATTTCCTCCGTCGCGCTGGTGTTCTGCGTTGCGGTCGCCGCTTGCGACTGCTCCGGGTCTCTCGGCGAAGGCGAGGCCTGCACCGATGACGGGATGTGCGCCTCGGGTCTGACCTGCGTCTCCGGCGTATGCGCGCGCGACGGCGTGGGCGCCGAGTGCGTGACCACCGCGGACTGCGCCGCCGGCCTCGAGTGCATGGTCGGCGCCTGCCAGGTGCCGCCTGGCGACGCGGGCGGCGGCGACTCCACCACCAACTCGGACGTGATGACCGGCTGCGGCGAGTTCGACTTCTCGGTCAACGCCGAGACCTCCGACCTGATGCTGGTCGTCGATCGCTCACTCAGCATGGACGACGACATCCCGGGCACGGGTCGTTCGAAGTGGGACGCGATGCTCGCAGCGGTCGACAGCGTCACCCACGCCCTCGAGGCGGAGATCGATTTCGGGATGGCCAGCTTCGCGGGTGAAGGCCGAAACCTCTGCACCGCGGGCGACGTGCTCATCGATCCCGACGCGAACACCGCCGACGCCATCGTGAACCGCCTCACCCGCGACGGCACGGGCGGCGCCACGCCCACCGCCGCCACCATCCGCAACGTGACCGACTACCTGCAGATGCCGCGCGCCGGCCACGAGACCCACGCGCCGGCGATCCTGTTGGCCACCGACGGCGCGCCCAACTGCAACGACTCGCTCTCCGCGGACTCGTGCACCTGCACGACCGGCGGCGGGGGCGGTGGTTGCATGAGCGCGCAGTTCTGCCTGGACGACGCCGAGACCTACGCCGCGATCGAAGCGGCCGCCTCCGGCACGCCCGCGATCCCCGTCTACGTGATCGGCCTGCCGGGGAGCGAGGCCTTCGCCGACGTCCTGTCCGAGATGGCTCGGCGCGGCGGCACCGCGCGCGGGAGCGACCCGGCGTACTACGAAGCGGGCGACGAGACCGCGCTCGAGTCCGCGCTCAGCTCGATCGCCTCGGGCTTCGTGGGGTGCAGCTTCCACATGGACGTCGCCCCGGAGAATCCGCGCCGCGTCCGCATCCTGCTCGACGGGACCGAGGTGATGCACACCGACTCGATGACCGACGGTTGGGCCTACACCAACGCCGACAACACGGTCTTCGAGCTCTTCGGGGCGCCCTGCGACACCTTGACCGACGGCGGCACGCACACCGTCACCGCCTCCTACGCCTGCGAAGAGCTCTTCTGAGCCCGGAACCCCTCGGGAATGGGTCTCATGCAGGTGGCTGGCGCTTCGTTCCTCGTCGTCGTGTCGATCGGCGCGCTGCCGTCCCTCGCCACCGCCCAGCGGCGGATCGATTTCGAGACCTGGACGGCGGCCTGCCTGGCGGATGGCCTCTGCGGCGAGACCAGTGTCGAGCTGAGCAGCGCAGATCTGACCATCGCCCCGGACTGCGGTGTGGGCGCGGGCGCGTGTCTCGACGTCTCCTATCCCTACGCCGGCTCGGAGTACCGCCTCCATCCCGAGCCCGTTCCATGGGTTCCCGATCCCGAACGTCTGGCGGTCTCGTTCTACGTCCAGCTCAGTCCGGACTTCGTCGGTTCACCCGACCCGCCGCGCACCTTCGTCGAGCTGGTGCGCGTCTACACGCGCACTGGCGAAGCGGACATCCTCCTCGAATACCACAACGAGGAGGGCCCGGAGCTCGCATGGCAGCTCGAGAGTGCCGAGGACGTGGTGGAGTCGCTCCCCTGCCGGGCTCCGATCGTGCCGGACGACGCCGCACACCTGGTCGAGGCCTCCATCGCGATGACCGGGACGGGAGGAGACGGGGCGCTCGAAGAATGCGAGATCCGTATCGACGGCGTGCCCATGACTACACGCTTTGCTTCTGCGCTCTGGTTGGTCGGCGGGAGCCACGTGAGCCCCCTGCATGAGCTCGTCGTGGGCGGCGCGGGCGGCGTCGGCGGCACGAGCTCGGTGCGCTTCGACGAGATCTGCCTTGGCGCAGTACCGGAGGATTGCGGCTGGTCGAGCACGACGGTGGCGGACGCCGGTCCTTACGACGGGGGCGCGTCGGATGCGGCACCCGACACCGGCGGCGGCCGGCCCGACGGATCGGCGACGGGTCCCGGCGATTCGACCTTCAGGGGCGGTGGTGGATGTACCTGCGACACCGCACGAAGGGGCGCTCCCGATCCGGCCGCGCCGCTCTCGCTCCTCTTCTTGCTGTCGCGCTCGCGCCGGCGCAGGCGACCGCTGCGAGGGCGCGTGTAGAATGAGCGGGTGAAGCGCGCTCTCGCGATGGTGCTCGGGCTGCTCGTGGTGGCGGGATGCGCCGCCGACGTCGACCCGCGCGCGCAGGTGCTGCTCTGGGTCGACACCGACGTTCCCGTCCCCTCCCTCGCCGACACCCTGCGCATCGAGGTCCTCGAACCCGACGGAAGCGTGTCGGACTCGCGCACCTACGTCCGCCCCAACACCGACGACTGGCCGGTCTCTTTGGGCGTGGCCGCTCGAAGCGACGGCGCCCCCACGCTCATGCGCCTGAGGGTCTACGAGGCCTCCCACATCGCCGGGCGCAATCCGTCGGAGCTCACGGCCGACCTCGCACCCGACGATCCGCTCCCGGCCTTCGTCGTCGATCGCCTGGTGTCGATCGCCGTGCCCGACAGCGGCGTGCGGCAGAGCCTGGTCATCCTTCACGGCGACTGCATGGGCTTCACCGCGGACCTCGAGGCGATGCGCACCTGTGTCGCGAGCGGGCTCGAGCCGCCAGCGGCGCCCGACGTCGGCATCAGCACCCTGGACGGTCCCCCCGATCCCGACGCACCGCCCCGCGCGGGGACCTGGGACACCGCCCAGGACAGGCCGTGCAGCGGTGAGCCCCGCCCCGACTCGGGCCTCCACGATGAGGAGGCCTGCATCCGCGGCGGCATCTTCTTCCTCGGCGACGGCCGGCTCGGCGTGAACGCCAGCGTGGGGGTGAGCTGGGCGTCGATTCCCGAACGCCTGGTGCGGCTGTCCCCTTTCTACATGGACCGCTACGAAGTCACCGTCAGGCGCGTTCGGGACGCGATGGATCGCGGCTTCGAGTTCCCCGCCGGTGAATGGGTGACCCGCTCCCAGATCGACCTCTGCCACTTCACTACCGACGGCTCCACGGACGAGCTCCCCATGAACTGCATCAGCAAGGAGGCCGCCGAGGCTTTCTGTCGATTCGACGGGGGCCGCTCCCTGCCGAGCGAAGCCCAGTGGGAGTACGCCGCGACCAGCGGCGGTCGCGAGACCATCTACGTGTGGGGCGATCGACCGCCCACCTGTGACGACGCCGTCTTCGCGCGTATCGGTCGCTCCCTCTCCGATCGCTTCGGCGTGGCCTACCTCGCCACCCTCGGTGGGACGGGGCAGTGCGCAGCCCTCGGAGAGGGCCCCCAGCCCGTAGGCAGCATGGCCACGGACTCGAACGCACAGGGCATCATGGATCTCGAAGGCAACCTGCAGGAGTGGACGCGGGACTCCTTCGTCCCGCTCACCGACGAGTGCTGGCAGGCGCCGTTCCTGGTGGACCCGGTCTGCGACACCGGCACCACCACCACCTACATCGTGAAGGGCGGGATCTGGTCGGGCGTGTTGGGCTCGCTGCCGGTCTCGCTTCGCAAGGGCAGCCCCCACGACAGCGCCATCGGCACTCCCGGCGCGCCCTTCGAGGGCTTCGCCAACGGTTTTCGCTGCGTGAGGGCAGCACCGTGAAGGCGCAGCACGCGCTCGCACTCTTGGTCCTCGTCGCCGGTTGCGATCAGGTCGCGCCACCGCGCCCGCAGGCGCTGGTCTTCATCGACACCGATCTCGACTCGCCCGTGCTCGCCGAGCGGGTGCGGGTCGATGTCCTCGCGGAGGTGGATGGCGCGTGGCAGCCGGCCTGCGACGGATGCTCCCGCGAGGTCGCGATCTCCTCGGCAGACGACTGGCCCCTGTCTTTCGGCGTCGAGGCGCCGCTCGACGGGAGCGAGCGACGCGTGCGCGCGACGCTCTTTCCCATCGGCCGGATCTCGGCGGGGCGCGCCCTGCCCGAGAGCGCGATCGAGGGGATCTTCACGCTCACCTTCGGCGACGGCGTCCTGGCGGAAGAGATCTTTCTCGAAGGTGCATGCGCGGGCATCCCTGCGACCGAGGACACTTCTTGCGTGGGCGGCGCGCTGGCCCCCATCCGCGATGCGCCGGAGCGCGATCCCGATGCGCCGAGCCGCGTGGGGACCTTCCGAACGGAGGTGAGCGATCCCTGCGAAGGCGCCCCGGCCGACGACAGCGGCCTCTTCGACTCAGAGGTTTGCGTGACCGGCGGCACCTACTGGATGGGAGACGTGCGCCGCCAGGGCCTCGGCGCGGGCTTCGACGGGGTGCCCGAGCATCTGGTGAGCGTCCGCTCCTTCTTCATGGATCGTCACGAGTACACGGTCGCGCGCTACCGCGACGCCGTCGCGCGCGGTTTCGTGCCCACCGGCCCGCCGCCCGGAACCCCTGCCACCTCCGATCCCGCGTGCACCCTCCCCGCGGATCCCATGGACGCATCCATGGATGCCTTTCCACTCAACTGCCTGCGTCCCTATCTGGGCGAAGAGCTCTGCGCCTTCGACGAAAAGCGCCTGCCGACCGAGGCGGAATTCGAGTGGGTCGCGGGCAACGGTCCCGAGGAGAGCCTGTACCCCTGGGGCGACCTCCTCACCGAAGAAACCGTGGTGACCGAGGGCCCCGGACCGGTCGGCGTGCGCGACTTCGACGTGGCGCTCGGCGTGCACGACCTGGGATGGAACCTCGTCGAGTGGATGGCGGACGACTTCCAGACGTACATCGAGCGGTGCTGGCTTCCCGGCAACTACGGGATCAGCCCGCTCTGCCAGACCACCGCCGACGACCTCACCCACGGACGCTCGGCGCGCGGTGGCTATTGGCGGGCGACGAACGATCCCGGCGCCGCCTACCGGCCCATGGTGCCCAACCGTCAGTTCTTCTTCGAAGGCGTGAGCAAGCTGATCGGCTTTCGCTGCGCGCGCGATGGCTGAGGGCGACTCAGGGCTGGCCGACGACCCAGTCCAGATTGCCGCCATCGTAGGGTGGCGGCTCCGGCTCGGGACGCGTGAGCGCCCAGGTCGCGATGACCGCGCCGGCGACCACCGCCGCGATCCCCGTCCAGAACCACCAACGCGCGTAGATCGGCGTGGGCTCCTCCTCGAGATCCGCTTCGACGCGGGCGGTGTCCCCCGAGGCCACGTCGAGCACCGTGCGATGCGGGACGAAGTCTTCGCTCTGGACCACGATCTCGTGACGGCCGGGCGCGATCTCGGAGTCGAAGGGCACGACGCCGATGGCGGCGCCATCGAGGAGCACCTCGGCATCGTCGACGTTCGCCGCCACGGTCAGTCGCGCCGGGCGCTCGGCGAGCCTCACCTCGACGTGCTCGCGGTCGCCGGGTGACATCTCGCGATCGACGAAGAGCGGCTGATAGCCCTCGCGGCGCGCGTGCACCGTGTGCGGCCCCGGGTCGAGGCGCATGGAGATCTGGGCCGCGGGCTCGACCGCCCGACCGTCGACCAGGAGCTCGAGCCCCTCGCGCTCGGAAGCGGGCACCTCGATCTCCAGGGTGACCAGGCGGGCCTCGAGCTCGCGCACGTACCCCCGCGCTTCCGCCTCTCGCGACGCCGCCTGCCCCGAGAGCTCGCTCCCGAGGAACGCCTCGAAGGTATCGAGCGCCTCGACGTAGCGCCCGAGGGCGCGCTGGCAGTAGGCGATGTTGAAGGCGATGGTGGGAGACGCGTAGAATCTCGTAGGCGGAGACGAAGCGGTCGAGGGCCTCGGACCAGCGCTGCTGCTCCACCAGCTCGAGGCCGCTGTTGAAGATCGGCTGCGCGCGTGCGCGCGGGTCGCTCGCCTCCCGCTGCTGCGCCAGCGCGGGTGAGGCCACCACGGACACGAGGGCGAGGACGAGGAGGAAGGAGCGGAAGAGGCTCAAAGCTGGTCGATGATACCGGACATCGGCGTGCCCATCGCCGATTGTTCGGTCCTGTCGCCCCGCGCGCCCATTCGCCCGCGCCGGCCGCGTCGCATCGACCGCATCGCACCGGTCTCGGCCGTCGCTCCCGTCTCTTCCTCCAGAGCCGCCGGCGGCTCTTCGATCGCCTCCGGCTCCGGCTCCGGAGCCGCGGCGGCAGTCACCCCCGCCGACGTGGGGTCGGGCGAAGGCGCGGGCTCGGTTTCGATGACAGGCTCCCGATCGCCGCCGACGGAAGGTGACTCCACCTCACTCTGCGACAGCCACACGGCGAGCACGATGGTCAGACCGATCGCAGCTACGACACCGATCAGCAGATAGGTCGCCGCGCCGAGGCCCTGGCGGCGCAGGTTCACCGTCTGGTCATCGAAGCCCGTCGCAGCGCCATCTTCTTCCGCCAGCGTCGGCGCCACGCTCGCGGCCACCTCGTCCGGGCGCACCACGTGGAAGCGTCCGCTGGAGGTCGCGGGCGCCGGGTACTTGCCCGCGTCGGTGCCGCCGTAGGCGCGAAGCGCTTCCGCGAGCTCGCCGCAGTCCTGGGGCCGGTCTTCGGGCCGCTTCGCCAAACAGCGCCGGACGATCGCCTCGAGCTCCTGCGGCACGCTCGCCTTCATCTGCGGGGGATCGGCCTGGAGGATGGCGGCGAAGACCTGACCGAAGTTCGATCCCTGAAAGGGCAGCTCGCCGGTGAGCGCCTCGTACATGCACACCCCGACCGACCAGATGTCGGCGAGGTGATCGAGATCCTCGCGCCCCGAGACCTGCTCCGGCGACATGTAGAAGGGCGTGCCGAGGAGCATCCCGGTGCTCGTGAGCTTGAGAATCCGAGTCCACCGCCTCGCCCACCACCTTCGCGATTCCGAAGTCGAGAACCTTGGGGAAGACCTTGCCGCCCTTCTCGAGCAGGAAGATGTTGTCCGGCTTCATGTCGCGGTGGATGATCCCCTCGGCGTGGGCGTGGGCGAGCGCCGACAGCACAGGCACGAAGATCTCCGCCAGCAGCGACGGGCTCACCTTCTGACCGTCGGCGAGGAAGCGCGCGAGGTCGCGCCCCTTCAGGAGCTCCATCACCATCACCGGACGTCCGTCGGTCTCGAAGACGTCCGACACCTCGATGGCGTGGTCGTGCCGAATGGTGCTGGCGGTCTGCGCCTCACGAAGGAAGCGCTGAGAGAGGAGCTGATTGTTCACCAGCTTCTGATTGGCGACCTTCAGGGCCACCGGACGGCGCGTCACCTTGTGGAGCGCCTCGTACACCGTCGCCATGCCGCCGCGACCGAGCGTTCGAACGATCTCGAAGCGGCCGGCGATCACGTCACCCGCGCGGAAATCCTCGTCGCTCTCTTCCTGTGCCTCTTGGGCCTGCACCTGCCACGTCAGGGTAACCCGGGTGGGCGTCAGTCAGAAGCTCAGCCCGAGCGTCGCGCTGCCGAGGCTTCCCGTTTCCGGCCCTTCGCTCGCCGGACCGAGCAGAATCGCCGCTGTCACACCGCCGGCGACCACGGCCACCAGGAGGGTCCAAAACCACCACTTGGTCGCGACGCCGCCGCCTTCTTCGTCGTTCGCGGTCCCGTCCGCGTCCCCCGAGGAGACGACGCTCGTGCCCTCGTGCGCGGCCGGAACCGTCAGCGAGAGTGGGCTCGCGTCGCTCCCGAGGCGCGCCAGGGGCGCGCGCGAAGGCGCGAATGCTTCCACGTAGAAGGACACGTCGTAGGCATCACCGGTGGCCGAGAGCAGCGGAATGCGTGCCTTGTAGACGCCCGACTCCTCACGCGTCATCTCGATGCGGTTGAAGCTCGTGTCGTCTCCCTGGCGATAGGAGAGGCGCACCTCCTGCACCGCATCGGCGCCTTCGGTGATGCGCACGGCGACGCCCGGCGCCTCTCGTCGCTCCGTCGGGCGCAGGCCCCAGTCGAGGGTCACCGCCACCGGCTCGGGCGCAGCCTCGCGGGCGCGAGCGAAGGCCGACGCGACGTGAGGGCTGGGATCGGGATCGCTCAGACGGTGCTGGGGGTCTCGCGCGTAGAGACGGGCCAGCGCTCGCTGGGCGCCGGCGTCGTCCCCGGTGGCGACGCGCGCCGTCGCCAGGAGCTCGAGCGCGGCGTTGATCTGGCGAGCGGTGAGCCCACTCGCTCCGGCCAACGCCTCGGCCGCGGCGATCGCTTCGTCGTAGCGGGCATAGAGGATCATCTCCCGCACCTCGGCGAGGTTCTCCTCGGGATCGGCCTGCGCCAGGGCGGCCGTGGTGACGAGGAGGTGAAAAGCGCCTGCGCAGAGGCTGTACGCCAGAATACGCCCTGCTCCACGCGCTCTCGTCCGGCTCATCGCGCGCGTTATACTGCGGGCGCGCCATGACCGCACGTCCCGACAGCGGCTCCGTCCCGCCTCCCGCCGGCGGAAGCCCGTCGTCGGATCGGTCCGGGCTGCTCCGGATCGCCCCGGTCGGAACCTTCGGGCGCTATCAGATCCTGGGGCGCATCGCCCTCGGCGGCATGGCCGAGATCTTCCTCGCGCGCCAGCGGGCTCAGGCGGGGGCCTCGCGAACGCTGGTGATCAAGCGTGTGCTCCCGCACGTCTCGGACGACGAGCGCTTCGTTCAGATGTTCCTCGACGAGGCGCGCCTCGCGATGAAGCTGACCCATCCGAACATCTGTCACATCTACGAGTTCGGCCAGCACAAGGGGAACTACTTCATCGCGATGGAGTGGATCGACGGCGTGCCCTTGGGCCGTCTGATCAAGACCGCGCGCAAGCAGTACGGCGCCGTCCCGCCGGGGATCAGCGCGCGCATCATCGCGACCACCGCAGAGGCCCTCGATTACGCGCACAACGCGCGCGACGACAACGGCCAGCCTCTGAACGTCATCCATCGTGACGTGAGCCCGCAGAACATCATGGTGAGCTTCTCGGGCGTCGTGAAGCTCCTCGACTTCGGCATCGCCAAGGCCGCGAGTCACCTCGCGAAGACCTCCGACGGTCAGGTGAAGGGCAAGTTCGCCTACATGAGCCCAGAGCAGTGCCGCGGCGAGGCGATCGACGGGCGCTCGGACGTCTTCGCGCTCGGCATCTGCCTCTACGAAGCGCTCACCGCGCGCAACCTCTACAAGCGCAACACCGAGTACGAGACGTTCCGCGCCATCATCGAAGCGCCGGTGCCCTCCGCGCGCGAGAAGAACCCGGATGTTCCCGAGGCGCTCGATCGGATCCTGAAGACGGCCCTCGCGAAGGAGCCCGACGACCGATATCCGAGCGCGGGCGCACTGCAGCGCGCGCTCGAAGGCTGGCTCGCCGAGACGAGGCAGGTGATCAACGCCTCGACCGTGTCGCAGCTGATGGGCCTGCTCTTCGCCGACGACATCCAGACCGGCCCCAGCGTGGAGCCCGTGCCCTTCGGGGGCGGCACCATGCTCGACGAGGAGGACGAGGTCGTCAGCGCGGCCCCGCAGCAGGAGCCGCCGCGCCAGAGCGTCCTGCCCATCGCCTTCCTCGGCGCGCTGGTGGTCCTGTTGTCGCTGGCGCTCGCCGCAGGGGGGATCTGGGTCTTCACCCGGCCCGAGCCTCTGCCCGAAGTGATCACCATCCCGAGTCCGCGGGAGACCCAGACGGAGACCCAGACGGAGACCCAGACGGAGACCCAGACGGGGACCCAGACGGGGACCCAGACGGGGACCGAGGCGGAGACGGAGGCGGCGGGCGAGCCACAGACGGGTGCCCTCCGCGTCGCCTCTCGCCCCGCCGGCGCCCACGTCACCATCGACGGCGAGGCGGCGGAGGGCGAGACGCCGCTGGACATCGAGGGGCTGAGCGCCGGCACGCACGCGCTACAGATCCGGGCCGACGGCCATCGCACCCATCGCGAGCAGATCGAGATCCGCGCGGGTGAGACCGCCACCGTCGAGGCCCGCCTGAGGCGCCGCCGCGGCGGCGACCGCGAGGACACGACGACGATGGAGGAGGTGGCGAGCGCGGGCCAGGGGACCCTCGCGATCAACACCCGGCCGTGGTCGAAGGTCTACGCCGGCGGACGCCTCCTCGGCACCACGCCCCTGCGCACCACCGTTGCCGCGGGCACGGTACGCCTCCGCCTCGAGGACCGCGACGGAAACCCGCACGAGCGCACGGTCCGCGTCAGCGAAGACGAGGAGACGCGCGTCTTCTTCGATCTGGCAGACGAGGGAAGCGAGTGAGTCTCTGAGCGGCTGTTGCTCGTGCGGGTGATTGGGGTCACTCTCACGCGCATGCGGATGGCGGCGCTCGCGCTCCTGCTCGGCTTTGCTTCGCTCACGGGCTGTACCGACAAGACGTCGTTGATCGTCGACGTGGCGTCGCCGGATCTCCTGGTGCCCGGCCAGATCGACGCGCTCCGCTTCGAAGCGTTGACACCCGACGGGTATCGGATCGACGAGGAGTTCGCGATCTCCGAGCCGTGGCCCCACTCCCTCGCCATCCTGCCCGGACCGGCGAGCACCGCCTCCGAGGTGCGCGTGAGCGTCACCGGGCTCTCGGGTGGGGACTTCGCGGTGCGGCGAACCGTGGTCGCCCGCTTCATGCCGGGGACCACCAACCACGTGGCCCTGCTCCTCACGGCGGCCTGCCTCGGTGTGGAGTGCGATCCCGGCATCGACTGCGTCGCCGGCATGTGCACCGACGTGGTGGTCCTGCCCGACGCGGGGATGGACGCGTCGACGGACTCGTCGACGATGATGGACTCCTCGGTCTTCGACTCCACCACCATGGACTCCTCGATGCCCGATGGGACGACGATGGACTCGTCGGCGACGGACTCGAGCATGCCGGACGCCACCGGCGACGCCTGCACCACCGGCCCCGAGGTGTGCGGCGGCGGCGACGAGGACTGCGACGGAATGACGGACGAGTCCCTGCCCTGCCCGGGCACGCTGGTGATCAGCGAGGTCTCGACGCGTGGCCCGAGCGGCGCCCTCGACGAGTTCGTGGAGATCTACAACCGGATGGACTTCCCCATCGACGTCTCGGGCCTCCAGATCCAGTACCAATCCTCGGCGGGGACAACCTGGAGCAACCGCACCCAGTTCCCGCCTGGCGCGACCATCGGCGCCCACGGCTTCTATCTGGTCGGCGGGGGCAACTACTCGCGGGCCACCACCCTCGACCCGGGCGCTCAGTGGCCTTCCGGGCTCAACGGCCTGGGCGGCCACGTACGCATCGTGAATGGCGTCACCGAGCTCGACCGCTTCGGTTGGGGCACCGCCATGAACCCCGAGGGCAACGCCATGATCGCCGTGGTCGACGAGGCGGTGAACACCTACGAGCGCAAGGCGGGTCCCGCGTCCAGCCCCGCCAGCATGACCACCGGCACCGACGCCACGCGCGGCAACGGCCAGGACACCGACGACAACCGCGCCGATTTCATCGAGCGCCCCACCGCCGACCCGCAGAACACCGCGAGCCCGCCCGAGACGCCGTAGCGCGTCTCACTGCACGAAACGGATTCTCGGGCCCACCTCGACCGCGAGGCAGCCCTCGGCCTGGTGAAGGTCGCCGTCGAGGAAGTAACGCACGGTGCCCTCGGGACACTCGAAGGTGGCGCGAGAGAGGAGCGCGTCTTCGGCGCAGTCGTCCCCCATGGGTTTGCCCGCGCGTGTCTTCGGCAGTCGCGCGACCACCAGCGGCGGCGCCCCGTGCACGCCGACGAGGTGAAAGGCCTCGACCCCTTCCTCCATCATGAAGAAGGGGCGAAAGCCGAGACCGATCTCGGGCACCGTGCCGGCGAGCACCGTCAGGTAGGTGCGGTCTTCCCAGGTGCGGCCATCGCCGGTGATGCGCACCGGGACCGGGGTCGCGACCCGCTTCGCCGTCTCGCCACGCGAGACGATGCTGGCCGAGAGGTGGGCCAGGGTCTTGGCAGCGTCGGCAGGGGTGGGGTGCGGATCGCCGCGCCGGTAGTACTCCTCGAGGAAGCCGTAGCCCAGTCCCATCCCGAAGAGGAAACCCAAGCGGCCCATGCCGTCCTCCGCCACGGTGCGCAGGGCGACTCCGCGGCGGGAGTCCAGGGCCTCGCCTCGGCTGTGGCGGCGCACCAGGTCGCGGAGGAGCTTCTCGGGCTTGGCGCGAGGCACACCGATGCCGTTGGCGATTGTGTTCATCGTTCCGCCGCGGAGGAGGGCCACCTTGGGCAGGGGCTCCTCGGCGTAGACCCTTTCGAATTCCGTGAGAACGAAGCCGGTGGTGCCATCACCCCCGCTCAAGGCGAGGACGTCGATCTTCGCGCGATGGAAGTCCTCGGCCACCCGGCGGAGCTGCTCGGGGGTCCCGGCCTCGGCCACCACCCCGGCCCCGTCGAGCACTTGCCGCAGTCGCTTCCCCCGCTTCGGGCCATCGCGGTGCTTCCGCGACAGGGGGTTGATGACCACCCCGATTCCCGAGCGCGACACCGGTCATGGGTACTCCGGATTGGGGGCAGCCGCCAAATTCGGTTCCCCAGGCGCGGATGGGAGCCGCTCCCAGCAGGAGGAAGCGTTTGGCGGGCGCCGGGAGTCGTGAGACCATCGTCCGACCCTATGGGGGCCGCCGAGCTTCCAGATCCGATCGCCGAGGGGACCCTCGCCTCCCGGCCGTTCGCGCACCTGCTGCTCTACGTTCTGCAACAACGCATGAACGGGACGCTGGTGATCTGGCCAGAGGAAGGCACCGCGACGCGCGGTCAGGACCGTGTTCGGTTCACCGAAGGCAAGCCGGTGGCGGGACGCTTCGTCCAGCGCGGCTCGAGCCTCGAGCGCTCGATGCTGCCTCTCTTCACCCGGGTCAACGCCCCCTACGCCTTCTACGAGGTCGACCTGGTCGGTGCCGGCGACGGCGTCCTCACATCCAACGTCGAGCCTCTCGAGCTGATCACCGCCTCCCTTCGCGGGGCGGCCCGGGACGACGCCATCGATGCCGTGCTCCGGCGTCTCGGTCAGCTCAAGCTGCGCATCCGCACCGGGGCCAACCTCGGCGCCCTCGGCCTCGGCGACAAGGAGAAGCAGTTCGTCGAGCTGATCCGCGCCGAGCCCACGGACGCCGCCGACCTCATTCAGACCTCCGGCAACGAGCGCATCGCGCGACGTCTGCTCTACCTGCTGACGATCACCCGCTGCATCGAGCCCTTCACCCCCAGTGACGACACCGACCGCGAGGTCACGGGGCAGCATCGTTCACCCGGCGCCACCACCGGACGTCACCGCGCCATCACCGGTCCCGACGAAGCGGCTCGGGTGCGTCACAGCTCGAGCCCGTCGATGCGCGCGAGCAACCCACCCGGGCGTTTCTCTTCGCGGCCCGGTCCGCGTCACTCCGATCGTCCGCACCGCATGTCGTCCCGACCGGGCGTCGGGTCCGACCGCCCGCGCCGCATCTCTTCGCGGCCGGGTCAGAGCGGCGAGCATCTTGGCGCGCCGCCGCCCGTCCCCCCGGAGCTCGCCGACGAGCTCAAGGGGCGCTGGAAGGAGGTCGCCGACTTCGTCGTCGCGGTCGACACCATGAACTACTTCGAGATGCTCGAGATCTCGAAGAACGACAAGGGTCAGGCCGTCCGCGATGCGTACTTCGAGAAGGCGAAGATATGGCATCCCGACCGCCTGCCGCCCGAGCTGATGCCCCTGCGCGAGTTCGCGGACGTCATCTTCTATCACCTGACCAAGGCCAAGGACACGCTCACCGACGAGGGGAAGCGCAGGGACTACATCCGCAGCGTCGAGGCCGGAGGCGGCACGCCGGAGTCGGCGCGGCAGGTGAACGCCATCGTCGAGAGCGCCATGGCGATGCAGCGCGCGGAGGTCTTCCTCAAGCGCCACGACTGGCAGGGCGCCCTCGACCTCGCCGAAGAGGCCGCCGAGCTCAACCCCGAGGACCCCGACTCGATGGCGATGAAGGCGTGGTGCCTCTTTCAGCTTTCGCGCGGCAAGCCGCCCTTCGACGAGCAGATGACGCTGCTCGACGGCGCGATCGAGCGAAACGAGAACCACGAGAAGGCGCACTACTACCGGGGCATGGTCCTCAAGCGCATGGGCGACGACAAGCAGGCGCTGAGGTGCTTCCGCCGGGTGATCAACATCAACCCGCGCCACACCGAGGCGATGCGCGAGGTGCGCCTGGCCAACATGCGCAAGAAGAAGGACGACGGCGGGTTCCTGTCGAAGCTCTTCGGCGGCGGCAACAACAAGAAGTAGGCGCCCCCCAAAAACGGTGGCGTTGCGTCCCCGCCGCGAGGAACTATGTGTGGGGTATGTCCATTCTCGTCGCCTGGGGCGTCGTCACGCTCTCTCTCTGGGCCGCTTCCGAGCTTCTCGACGGCATGAAGATCGAAGGTGGCTTTCTGGGCCACCTCCTCACCGCCGGCATCTTTGGGCTGCTCAACGTCCTCGTCGGTTGGCTGCTCTTTCTGGTGATCGGATTCGCCAGCTTCGGCCTGGGGTTCCTCTTCGCGTTCGTGACCCGCGTCGTGGTCACCGCCATCCTCCTCAAGGTCACGGACGCGCTCTCGAGCAAGCTCACGGTGCGCTCCTTCGGAACGGCCGTGGTGGCCGCGCTCATCATGAGCGTGGTCAGCGGCGTGACCGAGTGGGTGCTCCACATCGCGGGCGTGGGCTGAGTCTCAGGGGGTCCGCAGCGCGTAGAGCATCCCGTCGTCTGCCCCGAAGATCAGCGTACCGTCCGGGGTGAGGATGGGCGGCCCGTCCACGTCGCCGTGCGCCTCGAAGATCCAGCGCATCTCCCCGGTGCCGGTGATCGCGTAGAGGTAGTCGTCGTGGGCGCCGAAGTAGATGTCGCCGTCGCGGTCGACGAGTGCGCCCGAGTGAACGCCCACCTCGGTGGAGTCGGTGACCGTCACCGGGAAGAACCAGGAGAGGCGCCCGTCGCCCCCGTCCAGATTGACCAGGCGCGGGCGCGGCCCATAGGTGACCGCCAGCACGACGCCGCCGGCGCCGAGCGCCAGAGGCCCCCGAACGTAGCCCTCGAGATCGGTCGACCAGACCAGGTCGCCGTCGCGGTCGAGCGCGTAGACGCGGTGGTCGTCGGAGCCGAAGTAGATCTTGCCGTCGTCTCCGATCACCGGGCTGGCGTCGTTGTCCCCGCCGGTGTGATACGACCACCGCATCCGGCCGTCGGCGGCGAGGGCGTAGAGCTCGTCGTCCTGTGATCCGAAGTAGACCGTGCCGTCCTCGTCGATGGCGGGCGTGCTGAAGATCTTCTCGCGCGCCTCGAAGCGCCACTTCACGTTCCCCTCGGAGTCGATGGCGTAGAGGTGGCGGCCCGCGACGAAGTGGATGGTCCCGTCAGGCGCCTGAACGACGCCCGTGTCGGCGTCGCCCTCGACGCGGAGGCGGAAGCGCTGCTCGCCCGACGCCGTGAAGGACGCCATCACGTCGGCGTCGGAGCCGCAGTAGACGTTGCCGTCGGCATCGACCAGCGGCGTGGCGTAGATCGCGTCGCCCAGGTCGCGCTTCCAGCGCTCGGTCCCTACGGGGCTGAGCGCGTAGAGGTGATGGTCGTGGGAGCCGAAGTAGATCGTGCCGTCGGGCGAGACCACCGCCTGGCCGTTCACGCGGCCCGCGGTCTCGAAGGCCCAGGAGAGCTCGGCCGAGGAGGGCCCGCGATAGGGGCTGCGCCCGGTGTGGCGGCGATTGTTGCGGAAGGTGGTGGGCGGCCCCTCGGGTGGCGTGCTCACCGGCAGGCCGATGCGACTCTCCGCCGGCGCCGTGTCGCCTTCGGGTCGGCGCACGTCCTGGTCGTTGTCGTCTGCGTCGGTCGCCGCCTCCTTGTGCGGCTGGGCCAACCAGATCATGAGGGCGGCGGCGATGGCGCCACCCCACATCGCGACGAAAACGACTTTGTTCTTGGCCCTCGTGCTCACTTCGGCTCGCGTCCGCGGACACTTGGCCTCAACCGGCGCATCGGGTCAAGGCGCACCGCTCTCGACAACGGAGGGCATGGCGTGGTTCCAGCAGCGGTGGCGATTGCCGGCGAACCGCCGGCGGCCGCCACCCGCGGGCGCGCGCGTCCACTGTGATTTCGCGGCCAAGATTCTGGCCCGAGCCCTGCATCCGGCGACGAGCATGCAGGATGGTCCCCGCGAGCGTCTCGGCCGCGTCGGCGCTTCGGCGCTCAGCGACGCCGAGCTTCTGGCACTGCTCTTCGGCACCGGTCACGGGAAGGAAGGCCTCGGCTCCTTCGCTGCGCGGGTACTCGAAGAGACGGGCGGGCTGGGCTGCCTCGGACGCGCGGGGATCGGTCAGCTCATCACCATCGACGGCGTCGGCGTGGGGAAGGCCGCGCGGATTGTCGCGGCCATCGAGCTGGGCCGACGTCTGGCGGCGGCGCCGCTGTCGCGGGGCCGCGCGATCACGTCCAGCCGCGACGTGGTTCGGGCGCTCGGCCCTCGCTACGCGCGCGCGGAGCGGGAGCACTTCCTGGCGATCCCCCTCGACGCCAAGAACCGCCCCGTCGCCGAGCTGACCATCGCGGTCGGCGGTCTGTCGGCGTGTCCCGTCGCGCCCGCCGACGTCTTTCGACTCCTGCTCCGTCACGCCGCGTCGGGGGTGATCTTCGTCCACAATCACCCCAGCGGGGAGCCGGGCCCCAGCCCCGACGATCTGGCCCTGACCGAGCGCCTGGCCGCCGCGGGGGCCCTGCTCGGGATCCGCGTGGTCGACCACGTGATCTTGGGGATCCGGAGCACTTCAGCTTTCTCGACGCGGGCCTGCTGCCCTCTGCCTCGCTCCCGCGGACCGAGTAGGGCGCGCTATCATCGCGTAATTCATCAAGAATAGCGCTCACCTCGACGTGGAAAGCAACGGGGAGCAGAAGTGGCGTTGACAGGGGTGGGGTCGCGTGCTTGATTCCCCGCCCTTTCGAGGAGGATTTCGCTGTGAAGCGCACATATCAGCCCCATCGGACGAGGCGTCTTCGGACCCACGGATTCCGCGCCCGGATGGCGACGAAGAACGGCCGCAAGGTCCTCGCCGCGCGCCGTCGTAAGGGCCGGAAGCGCCTCGCCGTCTCCACCTACAAGAAGTAAGAGCCCCCATGGCCGAGCCGGGGACAGCTCGGCTGCGCTTCACGCCCGACGATCGTCTGCGGAAGACATGGGAGTTCCGGCGAGCTCAGGGTAGCGGGCGCAAAGTCCACACTCCGCACTTTCTTCTCGTCGTTCTCCCGCGACCCGACCTTACAGCCTCTACACGCTCACGCCTGGGGATCACCGTGACCCGGAAGGTGAGCTCCTCCGCCGTGAAGCGAAACCGCGTCAAACGAGTCGTCCGAGAGGTGTTCCGCCGGAACCGGGACCTCTTTCCGTCCGGCTGCGACATCGTCTTCATCGCGCGCAAGGGTGCACCCGAGCTCGGGTACCACGAGGTCCTGGACGAGGTGCGGACGGCGAGCCGCGCCATGCGCAAGATGGAGGCGCGCTGATGGGCCTGATCCGCTGGCTGATGCTCGGAGCGATCCGCATCTACTGGTGGACGCTCTCCCCCCTCATCGGCAACGTCTGCCGCTTCGAGCCTTCCTGTTCCCGCTACACGGCTGCCTGCATCGAGCGCTTCGGCCCCCTGAAGGGCGGCTGGCTCGGCTGCAAGCGCATCTGCCGGTGTCATCCCTTCAACCCCGGGGGTTACGACCCGCCGCCGGCGTTGGAGACCGGAGAAGTCGATGGATGATCGGCGGTCGCTGACCACCATGCTGGTGGTGTCGCTGGTCTTCGGGGCCGGCTACCTCGCCTACAGCATGTACCTCGCGCCGAACGCGGACGAGGCCGCACAGCTCGAGCAGGGCGAGGGCGACGCCGCGACCGAAACCGAAAGCGAAGGCGAGAGCGCGACCGCGGACGAAGGGGACGGCGAAGCCGAAGGCGAAGGCCCGGCGCAGCACGTCGACCCCGCCGAGCGCGCCGCGCAGGAGCGCCTCTACTCGATCACCACCGAGGAGTTCCGCGCCGAGGTCAGCAACCTCAACGGCGGGCTCACCAGCATGCAGCTCCTCTTGCCGCGCTACGCGGAGAAGGACGGCTCGCACCAGGAGATGGTGACCACCGACAAGGAGCAGTTCTATCCGCTCCGAGCCGTGCTCGGGGGGGTGCACATGCCGCCGGACGCCGTCTATCACGCCGAGCAGGTGTCGCCGACGAAGGTGCTGCTGACCTGGCACGGTCGAGGGTTCCGCGTGCGGCGCAGCCTCGAAGCGGGCGAGGGCCCCTACGAGATCTGGTCGACCATCCAGATCGAAAACGAGAGCGCG
This sequence comes from uncultured delta proteobacterium, assembly GCA_963727445.1. Taxonomy (GTDB): domain Bacteria; phylum Myxococcota_A; class Polyangia; order Polyangiales; family B10-G4; genus B10-G4. The sequence continues at coordinate 376,719 of CAVSGI010000021.1, read as the reverse complement.
GGTCCGAGGCCCGTGCGCGTCAACCTCGGCACCTATCACTACGTCACCCGTGCGCAGGAAGAGATCGGCGGCATCCTGTCCTTCGCGAGCCGCTCACCCTTCAAGAGCCACGGCATCTGCGCGTGGGGCGACGGAGAGCTGACGCGCCTCGACCGCGAGAAGGGCATGTCGCGCTACGACCAGCCCGGCGGCCACGGCTTCGGTGGCGGGGTGGAGTTCGCCGGTGCCGAAAACACCTACTTCGCGACGGTGCTCGCGGCGGACGGCGAGATGGCGTCCCGCTGTCGCATCGAAGCCAGCAACCGCGGGGGCACCGAGGACGATCCCAACGGCAGTCTCTTCGAGGCGGAGCTGATCTATCCGCGCGTCGAGATCGCCCCCGGCGAGACCTACACGGTCCGCACCCTCGCCTACATCGGGCCGAAGGACAACGACGCCCTCGCCGCCGCGGGCCACGACCTCACGGACGTGGTGGACCTCGGCTGGTTCTCCTACGTCGCCAAGTACTTCATCGCGCTGCTTCGTTTCATCTACAGCATCGCCGGCAACTGGGGTCTCGCGATCATCATGATGACGTTCATGGTGCGCATCCTCCTGCTCCCGCTCACCTGGAAGAGCTTCCAGTCGATGGGGCAGATGCGGATGATCAAGCCCGAGATCGACAAGCTCAACGAGATGTACAAGGACGATCCGCAGCAGAAGGGCGCTGCGATGATGGAGCTCTACCGCAAACGCGGTGTGAGCCCCTTCGGCGGATGTCTGCCGTCCCTGTTGCAGATGCCGGTCTGGTTCGCCTTCTACGCGTCGCTCTCGACCAACGTCGAGCTCTACCACGCGTCTTTCCTGGGCTGGTACACGGACCTCTCGGCGCCGGATCCCTACTTCATCCTGCCCGTCACCGTCGGCGTGCTGATGCACTTCCAGCAGCGCCTGACCCCGGCGGCGACCGACGCGACCCAGGCGAAGATCATGATGTGGGTGATGCCCATCATGATCACCTCGTTCCTGCTCTTTTTGCCCGCCGGCCTCTGCCTCTACATGGTCACGAACAGCGTTCTCGGCATGGGGCAGCAGGTGTACATTCATCGGAACCTCCAGCGGAAGGAAGCGGAGGCCCGGGCCAAGGCGGCCGAGGAGGAAGCCGAGGCCGAATCCGAGAAGCAGGCCGACGAAGACGACGAAGACGACGACAAGAGCTCGAGCGTCGTGAGCCGTACCTCTCTCGACAAGAAGAGGAAAAAGAGGAAGAAGCGGAAGCGTTCCGCATGAAGCCTTCGCCGACCCCAGGTCGGCGAATGCGATTACCTGTTGGAGAATCCGACGTGCCTGAGAGAGACGAAGAGCCGTTGATGGACGGCGCCCTGTTGGTCGGCGGTGACGACCTCGACGATTGCGACTACGACGACGACGACGACCGTGACGAGTCGCGGGGAGAGCCCGGCGACGGGAAGGCCGAGGAGGCTCAAGACGTCCTCGACGGCCTGCTCTACCGCATGGATCTCGACACCAGCGTGGACATCCGCGAGGACGGCGAACGGATCGTCCTCGACGTGGCGGGGCCCGACGCCGGCCGCGCCATCGGGCGAAAGGGGCAGACCCTCGACGCGCTCCAGTTCCTGGTGAACAAGATCGTCAATCGCTTTCCGCGCGGTCGCCGTCACGTGATCGTGGACAGCGGCGACTACCGCGAGCGACACGACAACGGCTTGATCTCCATGGCCAAGCGGCAGGCGAAGCGCGCCGTGCAGCAGGGCAAGGTCATCACCCTCGAGCCGATGAGCGCGCGCGACCGGCGGGTCATCCATCTGTCTCTCGCCAAGTTCCCCGGCGTCACGACCAAGAGCGACGGGGAAGGTCTGGGTCGTCGCATCCGCATCATCCCCGCCGGCGGCGGTGGTGGTGGCGGCGGCCGACGGCGGCGCCGACGCGACTGAGAATTCCGGCGAGGCCGCGCCCCTCCGTTTCCCTGTGCCCCCCCACGCTTTTGAGCTAGTGCCTGGTCCAATGACGTAGAAGGGTTCTCGCTCGTTCGTCGGCCGCCTCGCGGCGTCGGGAGACCTCGAATGTGCGCTGCACGTCCTTCGGTTTCCCTCCTTGCGACGCGACCGACGCCCGTCGCGATCTCCCCTTCCACCTCATTGGACCAGGCACTAAAGTCCCCCTCGTGGGGCCTGGGGAAAGCGCAGAGCGCATCCTGCTCATCCTCGAGCGGAAGGACGGGCGCGAGCGCGCGTCCGAAGCGCTCTCCCGCCAGGGCTGGACGGTCTTTACACGAGACTCTCCGATCGGGGCCACGGTGGAGATCGTCCGGTCACGGATCGACGTGGTGGTGGTCGACATCGACTTCGACGTCATGAGCGGCGACCGCTTCGCCGAGCTGGTGCGGCGCAACGACCGCCTCGACCACGTCGCCATCATCCTGGTCTCCGAACGGTCGAGCCCGGAGGCCGCCTCCCTGGCGGCGCGGGTCGGCGCGGACGGCGGGGTGGGCCGCGACAAGCTCGAGCTCGGGCTCGCGACCGCGATCTCGAGGGCGCTCGCCAAGCGCCGCCCCAAGACCTCCCACCCGCCTCCGGCCCTCGAGGAGCGGCCGGTCCTCGTGCTGCGCTCGGACCGCTTCGCCATGCCGCTGGTGGAGGGCCGTCAGCTCATCGGCCGGGATACGAGCTGCCGTTTCGTCCTGAATCATCGTTCGGTCTCCCGCCAGCACGCCGCCATCGACGTGCAGGGCGCGCAGGCGACAATCGAGGACCTCGGCAGTCACAACGGCACCCACGTCAACGACGTTCGCCTCACCACACCCCACCCCTTGGAGCTCGGGGACACCATCCGACTGGGTGAGGAGACCCTCGTCCTGGGCATCCGCACCCAGGTGAGCCGGGACACGATCGAGGTCGACGAGCGGTCGAGGTAGGGGGGAATTGTCCGCCCACAGGCGAAGATGACAGTCGGCTGGCGTGTAGGCCCCTATAATCGTAGGCTTTCTGCGCGGAGGTAGTGGATGGCCAATCATCGCTTGGCAGCGGCTTTTCTTTGTGTGGCGTCGTTGTGGCTCACCAGCAGTGCACAGGCGCAGTTCTGCGCGTCGTCGTCACCGGGCTGGCACAACGCCGGAAGTGGAACGCCGGGCTGCGTACCGCTATTGCCTGTCCCCGGCGGCGGTTCGCCCACCGGAGTCCTGGCTGCCAACGACGATGGATCGAGCTCGACGATCTCACTGACCTCCGCGTTCCCCGCCGGGCTCAATTTCTTCGGTGGGCCGTTCAACGACGTCGTCGTCAACAACAACGGCAACGTCACCTTCGGTGGGACGCTCTACACCTACACACCGTCCGCCTTTCCTCTCAGCGGCGGCACCGCGTACCCGATGATCGCGCCGTACTGGGGTGACGTCGACACGCGCAACGGCGGCGCGCCCTCGGCGAACTACGTCTGGTGGTACCTCGAGCCGGGACGGATGATCGTCACCTGGGACAACGTCGGCTATTTCAACCAGCACGACGACCGCAAGATGTCCTTCCAGATGATCCTCACCAACGCCGTCGGCTGTGAGGAAGGAAACTTCGAGGTCGAGTTCCGCTACAACAAGTGTGAGTGGACGACCGGTGACGCCAGCAGCGGAACCGGCGGCTTCGGCGGGACGCCCGCGCAGGTGGGCTTCGACGCGCACGACGGCACCAACTACGTCTCGGTGCCGAACTCGCTCACCATGGCGATCCTCGACATGTGCACCACGTCGAACGTCGGCGAGCCCGGCGTGTGGCGCTTCAGCGTCAGCGGCGGAATGGTGGCGTGCCCCGACGCCGGCGAGGTGTGTGACACGGGCGCCCTCGGCGCCTGCGGCATCGGCATCACCCAGTGCATCGCCAGCGGCATCGAGTGCGTCGGCGTCGGCACCTCGAGCCCGGAGCGCTGCGACGGCATCGACAACGACTGCGACGGAATGGTCGACAACGGCGACGGCCTCTGCGACTCGCCCAACATCTGCTACCAGGGCGCCTGCATCCCGCCCTGCTTCGAGGGAGGCTGCGGCGAGGGCTTCGAGTGCAGCGCCGAGGGCGCCTGCGTGGACGCGGCCTGTGTCGACGTCACCTGCCCCGCCGGGCAGCGCTGCACCGGCGGCACCTGCGTGGACGGCTGCGACGGCGTCACCTGCCCCCACGACCAGGCGTGCGTCGCCGGGCGCTGCGTGGACGTCTGCGCGGTGATCACCTGCGGCGAGGGCCAGGTGTGTCAGAACGGCGCCTGCAGCGCGCCGTGCCCCTGCACCCCCTGTCCCGACGGCTTCACCTGCCTCGCGGATGGTACCTGCAGCGACCCCAGCTGCGATCTCGTGACCTGCGACGCCGGCCAGTACTGCGAAGCCGGGACCTGTCACGACTCGTGCGAGGGGGCGGTCTGCCCGCCCGGACAGACCTGCCGCACCGGTGAGTGCGTCGATGGGCCGATGATGACCATGCCCGACGGCGGCACCGGCCCGGGCCCCGACGGAAGCGTCGGACCGGGCCCTGACACCGGCACCGGCGGCGACGCGATTGTCGGCGGCGACGGCGGCGTCGGCCCCGGCCGGCCCGGCGGTCGCTCGGGCTGCGCCTGCGAGACCGCGGTCGGCTCCCAGCAGAACGGCACGGAGCCGCTGGGCTGGGCGCTCCTGGGCCTCGTGACCTCGTTCTTCTGGCGCCGCCGGCGGGACTGACGACAATCCGAATCGAGGGGCCGAAGCGCCCCGAGGAAACAGGAGCTCATCGATGATGCGAGCGTTTGCTTGTGCCCTAGCGTCTGTCCTTCTTCTCGCGGGCTGCGGAGACGACGGCGGCGGCGGTGGTGACGGAGGCCGGACGGACAGCTCCACCGGGATGGACACCGGCGTCCCTCCCGGTGACGGCGGCGGCACCGACAGCATGGTCACGGGCGATGCGTGCGTCCCGACCTTCGAGATTTGCGGCGACCACATGGACCAGAACTGCGACGGCATGGAGGACGCCTGTGGCAACACCGACGGTGACGCCTTCGACGCCTGCCGCCCGGGCGAAGCGCCGCCCGACTGCGACTGCAACGACCGGCTGAACACCGTCTATCCGGGCGCGCCCGAGACGTGTAACGGCATCGACGACGACTGCGACGGGCGCGTGGACGAGATCGCGTCGTGCTGCGCCGCCTGCATGGGCATGGAAGAACGCGCGGACATCTGCAACGAAGCCGGCGCGTGCGTCTGCTCCACCGAAGGCGCCGGCGACGCACCCTGCGCCGCGGGGATGGCGTGCTGCGCCAGCGGCTGCGCCGACCTGCAGACCGACTTCAACAACTGCGGCCTCTGCAACGCGGGCTGCACCAACCAGGCCGACAACTGCACCGCCGGCCTCTGCCACTGCGGCTCGGGCCCGGCCTGCAACAAGGCCGTGATGTGCGTCAGCGGCGGCTGCTGAGCCGGAGTCTCCTCGCGCTCGCTCAGCCGCCCTGCCGGTAGACGCTCGCGACCCGCTTCGCGCCACTCGAAGGGAGCGCGTAGACCTTTTCGGTCTCGCGCTCGGCGGCGTCAGAGCGTGGCGGGGCTTCAGCCGCGGTGAGCACCAGCACGCGCGGCGCGTAACCGAGGCCGAGGGCGAGCCAATCGGGTGGGGCGAGGGTGGCGCGCGACATCGCGAGGTCGAAGGGGCTGCCCTCGGGCGGCGGATCGCCAGGGTCGAGGCGCCCCTCCACGACCTGGACGCGATCGGCGAGGCCCAGGGTGCCGATGGCGGTGCGCATGAAGGCGACGCGCTTGTGGAGTGGCTCGACCAGGATCATCGACAGGTCGGGTCGAAGCAGGGCGAGAGGGATGGCGGGGGCGCCGGCACCGCTTCCCACGTCGAGGACGCTCGCCGCTTCGGGGACGAGCGCCGGGTCGGCGAGGACCAGGGCGTCGGCAAAGAGGACCTCGGTGAGCGCCCCCGGCTCGCGCGCCGCGGTGAGGTTCATCTTCTTGTTCCAGGTGGCGACGAGCGTCGCGAAGCGGGCGAGGGACTCCGCCGCTTCGGCGCTGATGGGCTGCTCGAGGGCCGCGGCCAGGGAAGTGACGCGTGCGGCGTAGCTCACGGCTCCTCTCCGAAGAGCGCTTCGAGCGTCTCGTCTGAAAGCGCCTCATCGACCAGAGGCCGCTGCGCTTCGATGATCTTGTCGAAGGCCTCTGCGCGGCCGAAGAAAGCGGCGCGGTCGACCTCGGGGAAGCTCTGCATCTTCCCGGAGCGCGGCGGCCACTCCACCTCGAAGGTGTTGCTCTTCACCGTCGCGGGATCGCGGTCGCCGGCGAAGGCCCAGGCCTGGATCCGTTTTCCGCTCTTCATGCGCACCTCGCCCAGCGCGACGAACTTCGTCGCTTCGAGGGCGAAGCCGGTCTCCTCGACGAACTCCCGCTTGGCGGCCTCGAGGTGCTCCTCCCCCTCGTCGACCAGGCCCTTGGGCACGGTCCACGCCCCCATGTCCTTGTTGCGGAAGTAGGGCCCGCCGGGATGAACCAGGAGCACTTCCCCAACGCTTTCGCGGCGACGGACCATCAGGAGTCCCGCGCTGAGCTTCTTCTTCGGCACCCCAGAGGAATACCCGAGTTCGGCGAGCGTTTCTCAGATGACGCCCCTGAAGACGAGCAACTGAGCCGGCCGAGCAGTCCTCTCCACCCGTTCCCGCCAAGCGTTCGGCCGGTGGCTCCCTTCGGGGGCGCCACTAATTCTGGCGCCGTGATTCTGCTGGAAATTCGAATTGTTCCGTTGCGGCTCATGCCCACTTGCTCTAGAGGGTCCAAACGGTAGACTGCCCTCCTGACGCCGGAAAGCCGTACCGCCGACGCCCCGCTTCGCATGGCTCGTTCCCTCTGCCTCTGCCTCGCCTTTTTGGCGGCGACTCCCGCGCTGGCCTTCGCCGACGAGTGCATGCTCTCGGCCGTGGGGCGCGGTGAGGTGAGCGGCATCTCGGTCGTGGATCCCCTCATCGCCACCTTTGGCAACGAGAGCGTCGACGTCGAGCTCGAGATTCGCCTCGGGCTCCGTCAGGTCCCGAGCCGCGACTCGCTCGGAATGGACGACGAGGGCGGGACGCTGTGGTGTCTGAGCCCGGACGACCCCCGTTGCTTCCCGGTCGAGGGGCCGACGGAAGCCCCCGCCCTCACCGATCCGATGCCGGCGAGCGCCGCACCGATCGCCCCCGACATCGACGAGCGCGGTGTGCGCAGCTCGCCTTTGGCGTTCGAAACGCGGATGGGTCCCCCGGGGGTCCGCGCGCGCGTCGAGCGGCCGCCGCAACGCTGAACGCGCAGGGCCCTCGAAAAAGCATCTCGTTCACCCGGTGACGCCGGGTGACGCGGGTGCTCGCCCATGCGCCAAGTCAGCAAACGAACATTGGTTTTCGAGCAGTTTTCATTGTCACACCGCGGGCGATGGCGCGCTGGTGTACGAGGTACGTTTCCATGAGCAAAGGTTCTGCAATCATTTCGATCCTGATCGCCTTCGTCGGCGGTCTGCTGATCGGCAATCTCACTTCCAGTGGTGGTGGTGGAGAAGCCGGCGAGGAGATCGGCTCTGCCGCCGATGGCCCGCTCGGCGCGGCTCCAGACGACGGCGTGGAGCGTTTCAACGTTCCCGTCACGGAGGAGCAGCCCTGGAAGGGCACCGAGGACGCGCTGGTCACGATCGTCGAGATCAGCGACTTCGAGTGTCCGTTCTGCGGCCGGGTCGGTCCGACCGTCGAACAGATCATGCGCGAGTACGACGGCAAGGTGAAGGTCGTCTGGCGCAACAACCCGCTGCCCTTCCACCAGAACGCTGGCCCTGCGGCCAACGCGGCGATGGAGGCTTTCGAGCAGGGCGGCAACGAGAAGTTCTGGGCCTTCCACGACAAGCTCTTCCAGAACCAGCGTGAGCTGACCCGTCCGAACCTCGAGCGCTGGGCGCAAGAGGTCGGCCTGAACATGGATCAGTTCCGTGCTGCGCTCGACAACAACGAGCACTCGCAGCAGATCAGCGCGGACCAGGCGATCGCCACCCGCATCGGGGCGCGCGGCACGCCGCACTTCGTGATCAACGGTCGCAAGATCGCCGGCGCGCAGCCCTTCGAGCGCTTCAAGGAGATCATCGACGAGGAGATCGCCACCGCCAACGGCATCGTGGAGCAGGGCACCCCTGCGAGCCGCGTGTACGCGACGCTCATGCAGAATGCCCGCGACAGCGAAGCGGCGGCCCCGGCGGCCGGCGACCAGCAGCCGCAGGCGCGGCCCCAGCCAGACCCCAACGCGGTCTACCGCGTCCCCGTCGGCAACGAGCCCTCCAAGGGCCCGGCCAACGCGCTGGTCACCATCGTCCAGGTCTCCGACTTCGAGTGTCCCTTCTGCGGCCGCGTCGAGCCCACCGTCGACCAGATCGTCGAGCGCTACGGCAACGACGTGCGCGTGGTGTGGTTCGACAACCCGCTTCCCTTCCACCAGAACGCAGGTCCCGCGGCCAACGCGGCCCTCGAGGTCTACGAGCAGGGCGGCAACGAGAAGTTCTGGGCCTACCACAACAAGCTCTTCGAGAATCAGCGCCTCCTCACCCGCGAGAACCTCGAACAGTGGGCGCAGGAGCTCGGCGGCATCAACATGGCGCAGTTCCGCGCCGCGCTGGACTCGAACGAGCACAACGCGGAAATCGAGCAGCACCAGACCCTCGCGCGTCAGCTCGGGGCCACCGGTACGCCCAGCTTCTTCATCAACGGCCGCAACGTCCGCGGCGCCCAGCCCCTGCAGGCGTTCACCGCCGTCATCGACGAGGAGCTCACCAAGGCGCGCGCCAAGGTCGAGGCCGGCACGCCCCGCGCGCGCGTGTACGCCGAGACCATCGCCGACGGCGCGACCTCCCCGCAGACCATTCAGCCCGCGGGCGGCGCGGCGGCTCCGGCCGCGGCTCCCTCTGCGCCTCCGGCCGATCAGGTCTACGAGATCGCCGTCCCCAACGACGCGCCGACCATCGGCCCGCGCAACGCCGCTGTCACCATCCAGGAGTTCAGCGACTTCCAGTGCCCCTTCTGCTCCCGCGTGAACCCCACCGTCGAGCAGATCAAGCGCGAGTACGGCAACCGCGTTCGCATCGTCTGGCGTAACTACCCGCTGCCCTTCCACTCCGACGCCCCCCTCGCGGCCGAAGCCGCGTGGGAGGTCTTCCGTCAGGGTGGCAGCGACAAGTTCTGGGAGTACCACGCCAAGCTCTTCGAGAATCAGCGCGCCCTGTCGCGCGAGAACCTCGAGCAGTACGCGGAGCAGGTCGGCGGCATCAACATGGCGCAGTTCCGCTCCGCCCTCGACTCGCGCCGCCACCAGGCGCGCGTGCAGCAGGACGTGGACGCGGTGAACGAAGCCGGTGCTCGCATCGGAACGCCGAGCTTCTTCATCAACGGTCGCCTGGTGCAGGGCGCCCAGCCCTTCGAGGCCTTCAAGGCCGCCATCGACCGCGCGCTCGCCGAGTGACGCGACCGGGCTTCGGCCCGAAAGAGTGAGGGGAGCCGGGCGCGAAAGCGTCCGGCTCTTTTCTTTTGTGTTGTTTGGGTGAGTCCTGCACCGCCTCCGGGCGGAACGAGCTGAGCGAGACGAGGTTTGGTCTTGGTGAGGGGACTTCCGTCCCCTCCACGCTCCCTCGGGGACGCGTCCCCGCGGCCGACGAACGAGCGAGAACCCTTCTACGTCATTGGACCAGGCACTAGCGGTCATTCGGGCAGCGCAGGTCGTAGACGGCCTGCGAGAAGTCGGGCATGTCGGTGAGGAGGCCACCGACCCCTTGGTCGATCAGCGCGAGCACCAGCGCAGCGTTCACGTTCGCGCGGCCCTCCCAAGGCATCAACCAGACGCCGAGCTCACGCGCACGCGCGATGCCACCTCGGGGCTCAGCGAGCTCGCCTCGAAGCACGCCATCTCCGCGCCGATCGCCCCGGCCTCCTCGACGAAGGCGAGGGCTTCTTCGGGGGCGGGATAGCCCTTGTAGCCGGTGCGAATGCCAGCGTCGATCAGCCCGCGCGCGACGTCGGGATCGTAGCTCATGGCGACCAACCAGTTGGGATGGCCGAGCCGAGAGTCGAGCGCCGTCACCACGTCGACGGACTGGGTCACGTCGACGTCGGCGATGTCTCGGATGGTGAACTTCATGTCGAGGAAGAAGCCCCGGAAGGTGACGCCGTCGAGGCCCTGCTCTATCGGCGTGAGGCTGGTGCCGGGCTCGTCGAGGTACTGACAGGTCGAGAGGGATGCTGTGCTGAAATCATCGACCCGCCCAGCGCACGTGGAGAACACGTCCAGGTCCTCGAAGTGGCTCGGGATCAGCGCGTGGTCGCTGCTCATGACAACGTCCACTTCGACGTAGGGATAGCCTCGGAGGGCCGCGTCGCGAATCGCGGCCATGCTGTCCCCCCAATGCGTGGGCGTGCGCGAGCGAAGAATGGAGACGGTGACATTCGCCGCTCGGGCTGTCGAAGGCGCAGCTCGAGAGCCGCTCGATGGGCGCGGATCGCTGCGTGCACCCGATCGTGCCGACAATAAGGAAGAGCATGCCGCCCCATGCCCTCACGACTTCATCGTAGTACATTGCGACGCCCCCCATGCGAGTCCTTTCGTTCGCCGTCGCTTTGTCGTTCTTCGCCTGTGGCGCCCCCTCGGGTCGCCCCACCGGAAGGATCAATGATCCCGCGCTGACCCCGGCCCGCGTCTCCGTCGAAGGGAGCGCGGCCTCCGCGTCGTCGGCGCCCGAAGAGGCCGCGGACGCGGTGATGGCCTGGCCGGTGGACAGCGACCTGGCCGGCGCCGACGCCGAACGCCTCCGGGTGGGCGTCGACGGTCGACCGGCGCGCGGCGCCGCCGAGCCCCTGGTCACCATCGTCCTCTTCAGCGACTTCCAGTGTCCGTTCTGCAGCCGGGTGAACCCGACCGTCGAGCGCCTCCTGGAGACGTACCCGGACGAGGTGCGCCTCGTCTTCCGCAACCAGCCGCTCCCCTTCCACGAGAACGCGCGCCTCGCCGCCCTCGCCGCCCTCGAGGCCTACGACCAGGCAGGCGACGAGGGGTTCTGGCGAATGCACGACCTGCTCTTCGCGAATCAGCAGAGCCTCGACCGCGCCAGCCTCGAGCGCTACGCGGCCGAGATCGGCCTCGACACGGCGCGCTTCGCACGGGCCCTCGACACCGGCGCGCACGAGTCCACCATCGACGCCGATCAGTTCGTCGGCCGCCGCGTCGGCGCGCGCGGCACGCCGACCTTCTTCATCAACGGTCGCAAGCTGGTCGGCGCGCAGCCCTACCCCGCCTTCGAGGAGATCGTCGACGAAGAGATCGCCCTCGCGCGCGAAGCGATGTCCCGCGGCGTGGCGCAGAGCCAGCTCTACGGGTCCGCGCAGGCGGTCGCCGTCGCGGAGCCCGCCGCCGAAGCGCCACGGCCTTCTCCGCCCCGACCGAGGGCGGGGAACCGAGGCCGGCCCGAGCCGGATCCCGGCGCGATCCACTTCGTGCCGATCGGCTCCTCTCCGACGCGCGGCCCCGACGACGCCCTGGTCACGATCGTGGAGATCAGCGACTTCGAATGCCCCTTTTGCGGGCGGGTTCAGCCGACGCTGACCGAGCTCGAACGGCGCTACGGCCGAGACCTCCGCATCGTCTTCAAGAACAACCCCCTGCCCTTTCACCGCCACGCCGAAAGCGCCGCCCGAGCGGCCCTCGAGGCCCGCGCCCAGCGAGGCGATCAGGGCTTCTGGGACATGCACGACCTGCTCTTCGCGAATCAGCAGAGCCTCGAGCGGCGCGACCTCGAGCGCTATGCGCGGCAGGCGGGGCTGAGCGTTCGGCGTTTCAAGCGCGCGATGGGCAGACGCGCGCATCAATCGGTCATCGACACCGACCTGGCCTTTGCGCAGAGCATCGGGATCCGCGGGACGCCCGCCTTCTTCGTGAACGGCCGATACATCTCCGGCGCGCGGCCGGTCGAAGAGTTCGTCACCGTGATCGATCAGGAGCTCGCGAAGGCGCGACAGCGCGTCTCCTCCGGAACGCCCCGCGATCGGGTCTACGACGTCACCGTGGCCGACGGCGCGCGCTCCATCGTCTACCTGGGCGGCGCACCCGGGGGCGGGACCCCTGCGCCCGCGCCCGCGCCGACCCACTACACGATCCCGTCCGCGCCGAACGCCCCCAGCCGCGGTCCCGAAAACGCCCCGGTCACGCTGCAGCTCTTCAGCGACTTCCAGTGCCCCTTCTGCGCGCGCCTGGTCCCCACACTCGAAGCGCTCGAGCGACAGTACGGACAGCGCATCCGCATCGTGTGGCGCAACTACCCGCTCCCCTTCCACGAGTACGCCCGCGAGGCCCATCGCGCGGCCCTGGAGGTGCTTCGCCAGGGCGGAGAGCGCAGGTTCTGGCAGTACCACGATCTGCTCTTCGCCAATCAGCGGGCCCTCACCCGCGCGGACCTCTTGCGCTACGCGCGCCGCATTGCCGGCATCGACGTCGCCGAGCTCGAAGCGGCGCTCGACGCGGACCGCCACGACGACGTGATCGAGGCGGACATCGAGGCCATCCGGACGGCGGGCGCTCATATCGGGACCCCTTCGGTCTTCGTGAACGGCGAGCTGATCCAGGGGGCGCGACCCATCGAGGACTTCCGCCACGCCATCGACCAGGCCCTCGGCGCTGCGCCCTCGCCCTGAGACCCGAGAAGAGGCCGGAAATCCCACGTAATCGCGCCTCTTTGCGCGTCACCACACCTGTATTTGACACGAACCTTTGCTCGGCCTAAATGCTCGACGCTCCGTCCAATTCCGCGGCGGAGCCCCACCGGAGACGACGACGCATGGCACGCAAGGCGACCGCGAAGAAGATCGAGACGCCGATCGAGACCGTCGAAGAGATCCATTTTCGCAGCGACAGCGCCTTTCTCTGTCTCTTGGTCAATCACCGCACGAAGTTCATCCGCGTGATCGACTTCCGCGCCGGCGCCCTGCCGGCCAAGCGCCTCTTCATCCAGTCCGTCGCCAAGCGCGAGGGGATCAAGAAGGTCATCACCCTCGTCGAGAAGGACGAGGTCTCGTCCTGGACCCGCGTCGGCTTCGTGCGCGAGGGGACCATCCCCGGGTTCTACAAGCGGAGCGACGGTCACCTCTGTGGCTGCGTCATCGGCGAGAAGACCGCCAGCATCGAGGTCGGTGACGGCGGGCTCAAGGTCGCCGACAAGACCATCGCCGCGGCGAAGAAGGTCGCCCGCGAGATCCCGGAGACGATCAAGGGCGTCTCGATCCACGAGGTCGAAGAGGACGAGGCCCTCGAGGCGCGCGACGCAGCGGTCGCCGAGGACGTGGCGATCAACACCTTCGACGCCTTCGGCCGCGACGCGGAGCGCTTCTATCTACGACTGCGCCCTCCGCCGCAGCAAGGCCAACTACCTCTCCGCCGAGTTCCAGGACTGCTTCGGCCACTCGCTGGTCGAGCTCCTTCGTACGCCCACCACGGACACCGAGCGCCTGGCGCTGATCGGCGGGCTCCGCCTGATGTGCGAGGAGCTCAAGGACCGCGGCATCATCAGCGCCTTCGGCTTCGCCCCCAACGACGACCTGGAGCTGGCGACCGTCTATCTCGCGGCCGGCTTCCGCAAGACCGGCCTCCTGGCCCGCGGCATCGTGGCGGCCGGCGAGCGCAAGGACGCGATCCTCTGGACCCGCAAGCTCGTCGAATCCCGGCGGCGACGACCAGGATTAGGGCGTCCGCCCCGAAATGCGACGGGCCGCTGGGGCGTTGTGAACCCTGGCTGCATCCAATACCCTCCACCCGTTCCAGCGGCGAGGAGACCTTCATGCGGACGCGCGAAGACATCGAGGCCTATTTCATCCGCTCCGGGCTCCCTTACGAGGAGGTGGCGAACGACATGTGGATGGCCCACGATCCGGACACGCAAAGAGAACATCGTGGTGCGCCTCGCGGGCCCGTTGTGCGTGTTCCGGCTGAAGGTCATGGAGACTCGACAAGGTGAAGAACGCGGCGGCGCTCTATCAGAAGCTCCTCGAGCTCAACGCCGACGGAGATGGTCCACGGCGCCTACGGGATCGCCGACGGCTCCGTGGTGGTCACCTGCTCCCTTCGCATGGAGAACCTCGACTACAACGAGTTCCAGGGCACCATCGACGACTTCACCATGGCCCTCACCAACCACTACGCGACGCTCGCGGCGTTTCGTGCGGACGCGGCCTGATGGGACGACCATGGGTTTCTTCGGACGCCTCGCGCAGCTCATCAAGAGCAACCTCAACGACCTGATCAACCGGGCGGAAGACCCGGAGAAGATGCTCAATCAGGTCATCCTCGACATGAACCGCAGCTCGTCGAGGCCAAGAAGCAGGTCGCCGTCGCCATCGCCGACGAGAAGCGGCTCCAGAAGCAGTTCAACAACGAGGCTGCGGTCGCCGAGGAGTGGGAGCGCAAGGCCATGATGGCGGTGCGCGCCGGTGACGACGGCCTCGCCAAGGAAGCGCTGCTCCGCAAGAAGGAGCACGGCACCCTCGCGCAGAGCTTCCAGGAGCAGTGGGAGAAGCAGCGCCAGGCGGTCAACCAGCTCAAGACCGCGCTCCGCGCCCTGAACAACAAGATCGAAGAGGCGAAGCGCAAGAAGAACGTCCTCATCGCCCGCAAGCGCCGCGCCGAGGCGATGAAGAGCATCCAGGAGACCATGAGCGGTCTCTCGGACACGAGCGCCTTCGACACCTTCGACCGGATGGCCGAGACCAGATCGACCAGATCGAGGCCGAGGCGGAGGCCGGCGCGGAGCTGGCCGAGGAGTACACGGCGACGTGCTGAAGCACAAGTTCGCCAACCTCGAGGCGACGCGCGGGCGCCGACGCGGACCTCGACGCAGCTCAAGCAGAGATGGGGCTCGTCGCCGACGAAGCCCCGGCCGTGGCCGCGCGCGTCGAGGACAGAAGCCGAGATGAGCGAGAGGACGAGGACGAGATGGCCGAGCTCGAAGAAGCGCTCGAGGCGCTCAAGCGCCGCGAAATGGGCGGCTAGGAGACGGCTTCCTCGAAGTGGAGCGACGGAGCCGGGAGTACTCAAGATGCCGACGTACGAGTATCGCTGCGACGCGTGTGGGCACGAGTTCGAGATCGAACAGCGCATCACCGCGGACAAGCTGAAGAAGTGCCCGAAGTGCAAGAAGATGAAGCTCGTTCGCCTGGTGGGCACGGGCAACTTCATCCTCAAGGGGGGCGGATGGTACGCCGACCTCTACTCGGGCAAGAGCAACGTCAAGGGTGGCGACAAGCCCTCCTCCTCCGAAAAGAGCGACTCCTCCGCGAGTAGCTCGGACTCCGGCGCGTCGAAGAAGGACTCCGCCGACGACAAGAAGACGAAGAAGAAGGCCAAGGCGTCGAAGGACTGACCCGCCCCCCCCGGGGAGGACGGCCAGTCGATTGGCCGGCGGCGCAGCACGCCGGGCGCGCTGTTTCCGCAACGATCCTTTGAGGGCCGCTCGGGAACGGCGCTTGCTCTGGGCATGCGTCATGAAGATCGCTTCCCTTCGTACGGGCGCGCTGGCGCTCACGCTGGCGCTCGGCTGCGCGCCGCCTCAACCCTCGGAGTCGGCCGGCTCCCTCGGCCCCCGCGGCGGGAAGGCCGACGGGGAGAGCTGCGCACTGCGTGGCTCCTTCGCGGCGATGGGGGACTTCCAATCCTTCTCGCGCTGGGACTTCACCTTCGAGGGGGGCGCGCTTTCGGATTCGCACACCGACGACCTGACAGCCGACGAGTGGCCGACGACGCTCATCTACGACGAAAACGCGTCGCGGGTATCGCTGATCCAGATCACCCACGCCAGTGACGCCATCCTCGAGGTCGCGCTGCACCTCCAGATCGACGCCTGCAACGACAGCGGCATGGAGCTCAGCCCGGTCGCGGCGTACACGACCACCTTCGACCAGACGGGCGGTGGTGGCACGGGCGTCGACGTCCACGAGGTGACGATCGAGACCGTCGCCCCGCCCCCGCCCGAGGGGCCGCAGGCGGAGCTCGACGCGCGGGTCGCCGCCATCCTCGCCGAGTACGATCTCGAGGGCACGGGCGTGGAGATCGACGCCGAAGAGCTCGCGCGCCAGGAGGCGCTCGACAACGCCGTCGACTTCGACACCGCCATGCGCAAAGCCCTCGACAGCTTCCTCACGGACGGCGACGACCCCGAGAGCCCGGTCGGGCTCGTGAGCGAAGACCTGAACGAGAGCTGGGCCGAAGGATGCCTGGTCGCCGCCGACGCCGCCGCCTCCGTCCGCTGCTTCATGAAGGAGGGCGGGACGCTCAGGCTTCTCACGCTCGAGCAGCGGCCCGAAGGAGAGGAAGACCCTTCGGAGAGCTGGATCTCTCGCTCTACCTCGAAAACCTCTCCGACCACGGACACTGGGCGGTGATCAGCCGGACGAACCCGCGCGAGCCGGTCTACAACTACGGCTTCAACTGACGGGGCCCCCGAGGCCGCGCACTAGGCCGGCTCGAGGAAGCTCGCGACCAGCGTCTTTTCGCCCCAGCTCGGGAACGCGACGCGCACCCGCGGCGGGACGCCGTCGGTGACGCCGGTGACGTTGCCGACGCCGAACTTCGCATGGCGCACGGCCATGCCGACGTAGAGCTCTTCGAGGTCCGAGCCTTCGCTGCGATCGACGTAGGCCTCGTCGCCGGATGGGCGAAGCGGACGGCTGGGCCGCGCAGGCGGCGCGCTGCGCTGATAGCCCGGGCCACTTCCCCACGTCCGCGCTCCGACCCGTCCCCGCATCATCTGCTGGGGCGTCCGCCCCATCCCGACCGCCGAGACGTCGTCCGGCGGCAGCTCCACGAGGAAGCGCGAAGGCTGGCCGACCTTTCTGGCCGAAGATCCGCCGCACGCTCGCGTAGCTCAGGATGAGCCGCTCCTCGGCGCGCGTGAACGCCACGTAGGCGAGGCGCCGCTCCTCCTCGAGCTCCTCCGGGTCCTCGAAGGCCTCGGCGCCCCGCAAGGGGAACATCTGCTCCTCGAGGCCGGCCACCAGCACCACCGGGAACTCGAGGCCCTTGGCGGCGTGCACCGTCATCAGGGTGAGCCGGTCGTCCCGCTCCTTCGCCTCGTCGGCGCTGGTCTGGAGGGTCACCAGCTCGAGGAAGCCCGACGAGGCTCGGCTCCTGGGCCTCCTCCGCGAACTCGTTGCATCGAGCCCACCAGCTCGGCGAGGTTCTGCAGGCGCGCGTCGGCCTCGGGCGTGTCCTCGTTCTGCAGCATCTCGAGCGTAGCCGCTGTCCTCGATCACCGCCTCGGCCGAGCGCGCGCGAGCGTCGCGCCCCTCGCGCACCGCGCCGCGCAGCTCCTCCATCATCGCGCGGAACGCCGCCAGCTTCTTCTTGGCCGCCGCGCCGAAGGCTCCACGGCTCCAGCGACCCGTCGAGCGCGCCCACACGCCGGTCCCCTGCTGCGAGCGGCCGCGTCCAGCAGTCGGCTCGATGCGTCGTCTTGCCGATGCCGCGCGCCGGCGTGTTGATGATCCGGAGCAGGCTCACGTCGTCGTCGGGGTTCGCGACGACCCGCAGATAGGCGAGCATGTCCTTCACCTCGGCGCGGTCGTAGAAGCGCACGCCGCCCGACGATCCGGTAGCGCGACGTTGGCGGCCCGGAGCGCCTCCTCGATCACGCGCGACTGGGCGTGGATCCGATAGAAGACCGCCATGTCCGAGCAGCGCCCGGCCCTCGCCCGCGCAGCTCGCGCACGGCCTGGACGACCATCCGCGCCTCGTCGCGCTCGTCCTCGCAGCGGACCACCGCGACCTTCGGCCCCTCCTCGTTCTCGGTCCACAGCTCTTCGGCTCGCGATCGAAGTTGCGGCTCGATGACCGCGTTGGCGACGCGGAGGATGCGCTGGGTCGAGCGGTAGTTCTGCTCGAGCTTGATGACGCGTGGCGTCGGGAAGTCGCTGCTTGAAGTCGAGGATGTTGCGGCGGTCGGCGCCCCGCCAGCGGTAGATGCTCTGGTCGTCGTCGCCGACCACGCAGACGTTGCGGTGGGCTCGGCGCGAGGGCGCGCACCAGCCGGTACTGGACGTGGTTGGTGTCCTGGAACTCGTCCACCAGCACGTGGCGAGAAGCGGCCGGCGAGCTCGTCGCCGCAGCGCCTCGCTCGCTCCTCGAGCGCGCGCACCAGGCGGTAGATGAGATCGCCGAAGTCGAGGGCGCCGCACCGCCGTCATGCGCTTCTCGTAGGCGGCGATAGACGTCGCTGGATCGCGCTCGTCGTAGGAGTCGCCGATCGTCCATCTCGTCCGGGCCGAGCACCTCCTGCTTGGCCCGGTTGATCCGCGCCCGCCACCTGCTTCGGGCGCGTAGCGCTTGTCGTCGAGGCCCTATGTCGCGCAGGATCCGCTTGACCATCGCCTTCTGGTCGGCGTCGTCGTAGATGACGAAGTCGCGGCTGATGCCGACGCCTCGGCGTAGCGGCGCAACAGCCGCGCGCAGGTCGCGTGGAAGGTGCCGACCCACAGGTCCCGGGCCCGCTCCCCGATGAGCCCTCGCGAGGCGCTCGCGCATCTCCCCCGCCGCCTTGTTGGTGAAGGTCACGGCGAGGATGCGCCAGGGCGGCACCTCGAGCTCGTCCGACCAGGCGCGCCACGCGGTGGGTGATGACCCGGGTCTTGCCGCTCCCCGCGCCCGGCGAAGACCACCAGGGGTCCCCCATCGTGGAGCACCGCCTCGCGCTGTGGGGGGTTGAGCCCTTCGAGCGTCACGGCGAGCAAACCTAACCGCTCCCTAGACAGATGACACAGGCGCTCCCCCATGGAGACGTTTTCGCCTGTAATCTCGTTCAGCGCCGTGCCCCATGATACAACCACCGATGATGAAGCCCGCCTCGCTCGCAGGGGCCGGTCTCCGAGAAGGGCGAAAATCCGGTGAATCCGACAGGTAAACCGGCGTCGAAGCCCGAAAAGGACACCGACTCGGCCACCAGTGACCGCGAGCTGGTGGGGAAGGTTCAGGATGGCGACGACAGCGCCTTCCGCGAGCTCTTCGACCGATACCACCGTCGTGCGTTCGCGGTCGCATTCGGTGTGGTGAAGAACAAGCAGGACGCGCTCGACATCGTTCAAGACGCTTTCATCAAAGTCCACCGACACATCGGTAACTTCCAAGGCTCCAGCAGCTTCTACACATGGCTCTATCGCATCGTCATGAACCTCTCCATCGATCACGTCCGGCGCGCCAAGAAGGGTCGCGATCTGGACTACGACGATCGCGTCGGGCGGGAGAGCGGCGACGTCGCCGGTGATGGTGCGCTCCTTCCCGAGATCCTCGACGGCAACCCGAGCAAGACAGTGCTTCGCAAAGAGCTGACCATGGCCATCCAGAAGGCCCTCGACGAGCTCCCCGAGTACCACCGGGCGGTGATCATGCTGCGCGAGGTGGAGGGGCTCAGCTACGAAGAGATGGCGAGCGTCCTCAAGGTGCCGAAGGGCACGATCATGAGCCGACTTTTTCACGCACGACGAAAGATGCAGGACTCCCTCAGCGAATACCTGGGTGGGGATCTCGCGTATCGAGGAATGAGATGACCGCGCCCCTGGCAGACGACAAGCTCCAGCAGTACTTCGACGGCGAGCTGCCCGAAGAGGAGATGAGCGAGGTGCGGGCGATCCTCGAAGAGTCCGAGGAGACGCAGGCACGGCTCGACGCTCTCGGACGCATCCACGACTTCGTGGTGCTGGCCGCCGAGGCCGACGCGGAGGATCTCGACTCGGACGCGATGTTCGAGACCATCAGCGTCGGGACGAAGACCGGCCAGAGCCTCTATCTGATCAAAGGTGGGGAGGTTCCCAGCCGCAAGCCGCCGAAGGCCGCCGAAGCGTGGCGTGTCGCCGTCCCGATCGTGGCGGTGGCGAT
This sequence comes from uncultured delta proteobacterium, assembly GCA_963727445.1. Lineage (GTDB taxonomy): Bacteria > Myxococcota_A > Polyangia > Polyangiales > B10-G4 > B10-G4. The sequence goes on along the minus strand of CAVSGI010000021.1, from coordinate 356,816 downwards.
CGCCGCGGCCGTGCTCTTCGCCATCATCGGACCCGGACAGAACGACGACCAGGTCGCCGACGACCAGACCGACCAGGTACCGGAGTCACCCGAGCTCATCATCGAGGAAGAGCAGGCGATGGTGCACGTCGAGCCGCCGCACGGCAGCGAAGTGGTGGAGGTCGACTTCGGAGAGAACACAGGCACCGTCTTCGCCGTCGAAGGTGAAGTGGGCGAGCCCATCGCCGTGGTCTGGATCAGCGACGAAGAGGTGACTCAATGAAGCGTCTCATTCTCGCCTTTGCCGTGATGCTCGTCGCGGTGCTCTCGTCCGAGAACGTCGCGATGGCGCAGCGCGCCGTCGACGGAGAGGTGCTGGTGATCCTCGCCAAGGAGGAGGAGGGGACGGTCGATCCGGCCCTTCGCAGCATCGCCGCGCTCCGGCGCCCGCCCTTCAACGGCTACGCCTCCATGTCCGTCCTCGACCGGCCGCACATGTCCCTGCGCACTGGCCAGCCGACCACCGTCAACCTGCCCAACGGCCGCCGCCTGCAGATCGTCCTGCAGCAGGTGATGCCCAACGGCCGCTACCGCGTCCGCGTCTCCATCAACCGCCCGGAGCAGAACGACTATCTGCCTCTGCTGTCGGTGGTGGCCTCCCCGGGCGATCCCTTCTTCGTCGCGGGGCAACGCTACCAGGGCGGCACGCTGGTGATCGGTGTCCGCGTGGGCGCCTCCTCAGGCGGTGGAACCCCCGCCGCCGCGGCGGGACCCGGCTCGGGCAACGACTCCGCGAGCAGCATGACGGCCGACACGCCCCGCATGCGGCGCCGCTGACAGGCTGCGGCGCGCGCGACGGTCACTCTCGGCCATGAGCCGCCGTGATCTACGCGTATGATCCACACGTGGTCGATCCCCACCGTTTCCCGTCGCTCTCCGCGTATCTGGCGCGTCTGCCGGAGGGGCTCGACTCCTATCCGGAGTGTCAGACCAAGGGGAGCATGATCCGGTCGGCGCTCGAGGGGCACGACTTCACGCAGGACCTCGACGGCCTGCCGCCCCGGCTCGTGGAGCTGGTGACCGATCCCCCGCCGCCGACCCGCTGGCTGCCGCTGGTCTATGGCGACTCCGTGTTCCACATGGTGTGCGACCGCTTCTACCCCAGCGAAGAGGCGGTGCTCGACTGGACCTATCAGCGCACCGTCGCGATGGCGAAGAACCGGATGTACCGAAAGCTCGTCACCGTCGCGGGCCCTGGCTTCTTGCTCAAGATCTCCTCGAAGGTGCACGGCCTCTTCGAACGCGGCACCGAGACGCGCACCGAGGTCGACGACCACCAGGCCCGGATCGAGCTCTCCCACCCGCCCCACGTCCACAGCCGCCTCAACCACTACTCCAACGTCGGTATGCTTCGCGGGATCCTCGAGATCACCGGCGGAGCGAACCCGCATTGCGAGATGCGCCACTCGAACGCGGCCGGCGCGGTCTTCGAGTGCCGCTGGGAGTGACGGCGCGGCTCACCGCCGCCGGGGCGAACGAATCGCGTCGCGCGCCGCCTGCCCCATCCGCCTGAGCTTGTCGCGCTCATCGGCGTCGAGAGGCGCCGCGCGGCCGGCGGCGAGGGCGGCGACGGTGATCTTCGCCGTGTGCTCCACCACCTCGACGTGCATGAAGGCGGTGTCGAGGTCCGCGGCGAGGGCCACGGTGCCGTGACGCTCGAGGATGAAGGCGTCGTGTCGCGCCGCGAAGCCGACCGCCGCCTCCGGCACGTCGGTGGTGGTGGGCGAGGCGTAGGGGACGGTGGGGACGCCGCCGAGCGCCAGCACCACCTCCGGCACCACCGGCTCGTCCATGGAGACGCCGGCGACCGTGAGGGCCACCGCGTTGGGGGAATGCGCGTGGATGATGGCGTGCACGTCGGGTCGCGCCCGGAAGAGGGCGAGGTGCATCCGAAGCTCGCTCGACGCGCGCTGGCGGTCGTCGACGGGCCGCCCGTCGGAGGCGGCGAGCTTGACGATCTGGGAAGGCTCGAGCAGCCCCTTGTGCACGCCCGACGGGGTGCACAGGAGATAGCGCTCCGAGAGCCGCGCCGAGAGGTTGCCGTCGCCGGGCGCGTTGTGGCCGCGCTCGTAGAGCACCTTCGCGAGCTCGCAGATCCGCCTTCTGAGCGCCGACTCACCCCTCGACATGCAGGCACGTCATACGGGAAGGAAGCGTGGTAGACCAGGGGCGATGCGCCGCGATGACCCGGATGCCTACGAGGTTCCCGAAAAGGCGGGCCTGATCGCGCCCGCCTCCGACATCGTCCGCGTCCTGTCACCGCTGGTCACCGAGGCGCGCCTCGCGCGAATGCAAGAGGTGATCGCGCAGCGGAGCGGAAGCCTCACGGTGGTTCTCGAAGAGCTCACCGACCCGCACAACGGCTCGGCGATCATGCGCTCGGCGGACGCCTTCGGCGTGCAGGAGGTGCACGTGATCCCGAGCCAGCACGGCTTCCTCGCCGCCCACCGCGTCGCGAAGGGTACGCATCGTTGGCTCGACATCGTGCGCCACGCCGACGCGAAGGCCTGCGTCGATGCGCTGCACGCGCGCGGCTTCGAGGTCCTGGTCGCCGCGATGGATGGTGAGCTCACGCCCGACGACCTCGCGGCGCGACAACAGGTCGCGCTGGTCTTCGGCAACGAGCACGCGGGCGCGAGCCAGGCGATGCGCGGCGCCGCGGACGGCTCCTTCGCCGTCGAGATGTACGGCTTCGTCGAGAGCCTCAACGTGTCGGTGGCGGCCGCCGTGACCCTGGCGATCGCGTCGAAGGGCCACCGCGGGGACCTCGACGAGGCGCGGCGGGAGGCGCTCCTGGCGCAGTACTTGATGACCTCGGTGAAGGACGCCGCAGAGGTCGTCCGCGATTGCCTCGGGCCGTCGTCCGGGTGACACGGCGACGTGGCAGGGGTGCCGCTGTCGGGCGCATTGCGCAGGGGATCTGGCGTGAGTAAGGTCTCGGCGCGCGCATTGCGTGCTCCCGAGGCAGGATGAGCCGAGCCCCATCGAAAAGCGTCGACCGCGCGCGCAAGACCGCGCGCCAGCGGTCCGTGAAGAGCGGGAAGAAGAAGAGCCGCCTCGTCGTCTGGCTCAAGAGGCTCGCGCTGACGGCGCTCATCCTGCTCCTGGCCGGCGTCGGGAGCATCGCCGGGGTCCTGTGGTACTTCGGCCGCGATCTGCCCTCCACCGACGTCCTGTCGAGCTACCAGCCTCCGCAGACGACGCGTGTGGTGGACCGCAACGGAGAGCTCCTCGGCGAGGTCTTCACCGAGCGGCGCACGGTGGTACCGATGGAGCGCATCCCGCGGGTGCTGGTCTTGTCGGTGCTGGCCGCCGAGGACGCCGACTTCTACCAGCACGAGGGTCTCGACTATCCGGGCCTGGTCCGCGCCGTTCTGCGCGCCATCCTCACCGGGAGCCGGCCGCGCGGCACCAGCACCATCACCCAGCAGCTGGTGAAGCTCCTGCTCCTCTCGCCGGAGCAGACCATGTCGCGAAAGATCCGCGAGCTGATCCTGGCACGGCGCATCGAGCAGGAGCTCACCAAGGACGAGATCCTCCACCTCTACCTGAACCACATCAACTACGGCCACGGCCGCTACGGCGTTCAGGAGGCCGCGCGCTTCTACTTCGATTGCGACGTCGAGGATCTCACCCTGACCCAGGCGTCGCTCATCGCGGGCATCCCCCAGTCGCCCACCCATCTGTCCCCGCGCAGCCACCCCGAGGCGGCGCGGCGCCGCCAGCGCTTCATCCTCGACCAGCTCGAAGCCAAGCGCGAGGAGCACTGGCCCGACCTCGGCCTCGAAGAGATCCGCGAGGCGCGCGAGGCGCCGATGGTGCTCGCCCCGGCGCCGGAGGCGAGCCCGAACGCACCGGAGGTGTTGGTGCTCGCGCGCCACGCGCTGCGCGAGCAGGTGGGCGAAGAGGCGTACCGGCGCGGCGGCTTCACGGTGCACACCACCATCGACCTGGGGCTCGAAGAGCGCGCGCGCGTCGCCCTCCGCGAGAACCTGGAGGCCCTCGACGAGCGTCACGACTATCGCGGGCCGCTGAGCCAGCCGCGGCGCCGGAGCCAGCGGCGGATCGAGCCGCAGGAGACGTTGCGCCCCGGTCGCTCGTATCGGGCCGCGGTGGTGGGCGCGGACGACGAGCGGGACAAGCTCCTCCTCGACGTCGGGGGCATCCCGGGCGAGGTCACGATCCCCGAGCGCTACAACCCCGAGGGGCTCGCCCCCAGCGCGTTCTACGAAGAGGGCGCGGTGGTGCGGGTGTCGCTCCTGCGCGCGCCGGATCCCGAGGAGCCGGAGGATCGCGCCGAGATGCGGATGGAGCTCGGCCCCCAGGGCGCGGTGGTGGTGATCGACCCACGCACCCGCGACATCCTCGCCCTGGTCGGGGGCTACGAACGAGCGGTCGGCTTCGACCGCGCCACCGACGCCGCGCGCCAGCCGGGCAGCACCTTCAAGCCGCTGGTCTACGGCCTCGGCCTCAAGACGCGCCGCTTCACCCCCGCCTCGATCGTCCTCGACGCCCCCGCGGTCTACGACGAGTGGAAGCCCGAGAACTACGAGACCTGGAACTACACCGGCCAGATCCGGCTGCGCGAGGCCCTGGCGCGCTCCATCAACGTCGTCGCCATCCGCGTGATCGAGGACGTGACCCCGCCGGAGGTGGTGAGCTTCGCGCGCGAGCTGGGGATCACCTCCGATCTCGATCCCAGCCTCGCCCTCGCCCTCGGCGCGAGCGAGGTCTCGCCCCTCGAGATGACCAACGCCTACGCGACCTTCGCCGCCGGCGGTCGCTGGGCGCCGACGCGCCTGATCAGCCGCATCGAGGGCCCCGACGGAAGCGACGTCGCCCTCCCCACCCCGGAGGCGCCGCGCGACGTGATGACCCCGGCCGAAGCGTTCCTGATCACCGACATGCTCACCAGCGTCGTGGAGGAGGGCACGGCGCGAGCCGCGCAGTCGCTCGAGCGCCCGGCGGCGGGCAAGACCGGCACCAGCAACGAAGCTCGTGACGCGTGGTTCATCGGCTACACGCCGAGCACCGTCGCCGGCGTGTGGATCGGCTTCGACGACAACCGGCCCCTGGGCCGTCGCGAGAGCGGCGGGCGCGCAGCGCTCCCGGTCTGGGTGGACGTGATCGCGGCGCGCGAGCAGGGCCAGCCGGCGGTGGACTTCCCGATGCCGAGCGGCGTGGTGACGGCGCGGATCGACCCCTCCTCGGGCCTGTTGGCCTACGACGGGATGGAGGGCGCCATCGACGAGGTCTTCCTCGAAGGGACCGCCCCCACCGAGGTCGCCCGCCCCCCCGACGTCGCCGACCCCGGCACCTTCTTGATGGAGCAGATGGGCGGCTCTGCGCCCGCGCCCGCGCCGAGCTCGCCCGAGGAGACGAGCGGATCGGAAGGAGCGGCGGCGCCGCCGCCCGAGGGCTGATCGATGCGGGGGATGCGGGCCCGAGTGATCCTCGGAACGCTGGTGGCCGCGCTGGCCCCGGTGCTGGCCGTGGGTTGGTTCGCGCGCAGCAACATCGTCGAGAGCACGCGGCAGGAGCACGCGCGGCGCATGGATCGCGCCGTCTCCGCGGCGTCGCATCGGGTCGACGAGCGCATCGACGAAGACCGGCGCGCGATCGACCGGCTCTGCGAGCGCGACTTCGTCATCGACCACCTGCTCCTCGACGTGGCGAGCGATCGCTTCGACGACAGCCGCCAGCGGGAGCTCGGCGAGCTTCTGCCGCCGCTCATGCGCTCCCTCGGCCTCGACGTGCTCTACCTCCTCGACGGCCGCCCGGAGCACGTGGGGGAGGTTCTGGGGGCCGGCCACCTGCCGAGCCTCGGCGGCGCGCGCGCGCCGGTCCTGGCGGAGGAGGCGCAGGACGCGGCGGAGCGCCCCTTCCTCACCGAGGTGCGCGTCGCACGGGGAGATGGACACGCGGACGTGCGGGCGCTCCTCGCCGCATGCGTGGCCGATCGCAGCAACATGCAGCTCTGGGTGGTCGGCGGGCGGGTCCTGTCGTCGAGCTACGTCGCCGATCTCGCCAGCGGCTCCCACGACGTCGAGATGGTGCTGAGCGAGGGCGTGGCCGAGCCCGACTCGGCCGACCAGCGCCTGGTGCACGCCTTCGACGACGCCGAGGGGGAGCCCGCCGCGCACCTGGTCGCGCTCCTGGACGACTCGGCGCTCGAAACCCAGCTGGCGTCGCTGGACCGCGGGCTGCTCTTCGCGGGGCTCTTCGCCGTCTTCCTGGCGCTGTTGGTGGGCGGCGCATCGGCGATCTGGCTGTCGAGGCCGCTGGCGGAGCTCGAGGAGGCGACGCGGCGCGTGGGCGCGGGCGATCTCACGGCGACCGTCACCGTTCGTTCCGGGGGCGAGGTGGGCAAGGCCCTCGGCGCCTTCAACGACATGACGCGCGAGCTGCGCCGAACCCAGCGCAAGCTCCTGCGGGCGGAGCGCATCGCCGCCTGGCGCGACATCGCGCGACGCATCGCCCACGAGATCAAGAACCCGCTCTCACCGATCCAGATCTCCATCGAGACGATGCGCAAGACGTACAAGAAGCAGCATCCCGACTTCCCCGAGATCTTCGAGGAGTCGACGCTCACCATCCTCGAAGAGGTGGAGCGCCTCAGGCGCATCGTCACCGAGTTCAGCCAATTCGCGCGCATGCCGCGGCCGCGCTCCGACGTGCTGAACGTGGTGGAGATCGTCTCTCACGTGGTCTCTCTCCACCGCGACGAGGGGGTGAGCTTCGAGGTGAAGGGCAAGGTCGGCGAGATCAAGGGCGACCGCGATCAACTCACCCAGGTCCTCGAGAACCTGGTCAAGAACGCCATCGAAGCCTCGGGGGGCGGGGGCGAAGAGGGTGGGACAGCGGGACCGGTGAAGGTGATCGTCGAGCCCTGGGGCGAAGGCGCGTCCATTCGCATCCAGGACAGCGGGCCGGGGATCCCGGAGGAGGAGCGCCTCCGCATCTTCGAGCCCTACTACACCACGAAGGCGGGCGGCACCGGGCTCGGCCTCGCGATCGTCCACCGCATCGTGGGCGACCACGGCGGCTCGGTGGAGATCGGCGACGCCCCCGGCGGCGGCGCCGAGCTGCTGGTCCAGCTCCCCGCTGAGGGCCCGCCGCCCGAGGCCAGCGCCTCGATGACCGGCACCGCCATGCCGCTGATCCGCAAGAAGTAGCTCAGCGCTCAGCAGCCATCGTAGGCATAAGCGCTCGAGCCCGGACCGACGAGGTTCAGGTCGCGGTAGACGATGGACAGCTCGGGGAAGTCGAGGCAGCCCGCGTCGAAGTCCGTGCGGCGGTACTCGATCACGTACACCTGGTCACCGTAGACGCCAGTGTAGTCGGCACATTCGTCGTAGCGATTGCACTCCTCGGCGACGGCGAAGTCGGTGCCCATCTCGCTGCGGCGCGCCAACACCTCCGTCGAGTTCTTCTGGGCGATCGCCAGCCCGGCCGCGTGGGCGTTTTCCGACAGCATGCGCATGTAGGCGACCGCGTCGTCCTGAGAGACCCTGCCGCCGGAACGCGAGTAGGTGTCGAGGTTGTCGATCTCGACCGCGTCGAATCCAGCAGTGGCGCATCCGTCGATCCACCCGCCGACGATCTCTGCCAGCATCGCGCGCTTGTCGGCCGTGGTGACGTCCAGGATGATCTCGTCCCAGTCCGGATCGATCACCGGATCTCCGCTCGCGTCGCGCAGCAGCAGGTCCGGATGGTCCGTGTTCCAGAAGTCGCGCTCGTCGGACTGGGTCTGGAAGCCGTTCACGTAACAGATGTTGTAGAGCCCTGCCGCCGGCGACGCGTTGCGGTCGCGGCTCACCACCACCACGCCGTCTGGGGGCGGATAGGCCTCGCCCAGCTGGTAGTCGAAGGAGCCGTTCGCCGGGGGGAGCACCGGCGTGGTCACGCTCCCGTCCGCCGCGTCCGCCGCGTCCGTGGTCGCGCCATCCGCCGCCGCGTCGGAGGCCCCGGTGTCCGTAACCGTCCCGTCGGGCGCGGCGTCGGCCGCCCCGTCGCTCGTCGCATCCATCCCGCCATCCACCGGCGCGGCGTCGTCCCCACAAGCGGGTAGAAGCGACAAGACCGTGAGCGCGATCGGAAGATGGAAGCGCATGTCGGCAGGATACCCCGAGCTGTTACGCTCTGGACGCCCCTTCGAGAGGACCCGATGAAGCGCTGTATCGATGGCTTTCACCAGGACGAGGAAGGCGATTGGGTCGCCGACCTCGCTTGTGGTCACACCCAGCACGTCCGCCACCGGCCACCACAGGAGGTGCGCACCTGGGTCACGACCGAGGCCGGCCGCGCAGAAAAGATCGGCGCCGAGCTCGAGTGCCTCTTCTGCGACATGCCTTCGATCCCCGAGGACGCCGCGCCCTACCACGCGTCGCGCACCTTCGACGCCGCCACCATCCCCGACAACCTGAAGCGCGACCACCGGACCAAGGCCGGCGTGTGGGGCCAGATCGTGGTGGAGTCGGGCCGGCTCGCCTACACGCTCGGCGAAGAGACCTGGGTGCTCCGCCCCGGCGTCGACGGACACATCCCGCCCGACGTGGCCCACCACGTCGAGCCAGTGGGCGACGTCCGCTTCAAGGTCGTCTTCCTCCGGCGACCGGCGGACGACTGAGCGCGACGGTTCGCGCCGCGATCACATCCCGCCGCAGGCGTCGAACTCGGCCTGAACCGAGGCGGGGAGCGCCGGGCAGTGCGCCTCGACGTCGTAGCTGCTGGCGCAGGTCTGCAGCGCGGCGGCGTTGCAGCTCGCGTTGCTGACGCAGTCGCGGAAGGTGCGGGATTCGTCGAGGGTGCAGTCGAAGGTCGAGGAGGCCACGCTCTCGTTCCGATCGTAGGCGTCCTTGAAACACTGCGTCTGCGTTTCGCTGAGGGCCGGCAGGAAGTTGGCCTTGCAGTCCGCCTCGCTCGAGTACATGAGCGCGGCGACGACGTCGGGACACGCGCATACGTCGTCCGACACGTCGTTGGTGATCGAGACGTACTCGTCCACCGGATGCTGCCCACAGCCCATCGCGCCGAGCGCGACCAAGAACAAGATGCTTCTCTTCATGGATCCTCCCCAAAAATCAGGGGGAAGGATACGCGGCTTCGGCGCTCCTGCCGACTTTCGATCAATGGGTGGGCGCCGCGAGGTGGGTCTCGGGCGCCATCACCTCGAGCTCCGCCTCGGCCGGTAGATCGATCCGCACATTCTGACGGTGCTCGGCCACGCCACCCTCTTCGTCCAGGATGTCCTCGTCGACCACCACGGAGTCCCCGTCTCGATGCACGTCGAGGCGCGCGCCGGTCCCCGCCCAGAAGCACTGCGCCGCGAGAAGGTGCCCCTCGCGCGGCCGCGTGTGCGAGCAGACCCCGTCGAAGGTCCCGAGATCGGTCGTGCGCCGGCCCCGCGCCTCGTCGATGTCCACCAGCAGCACCCGCGTCCTCGGCGTCTCGGTCTCCTCGTCCTCGGGCCCTTCGACGAAGCGAAGCGCGAGCACCACCGTCACCGGCTCGGCCGGCTCGGCCACCGGGCTCGCCTCCGGTTCTGCGCGCGCGCCGCCGCAAGCTGAGAGGGTGAGCGCGAGGATCACCGACGAGCGCATCACTCCTCCGTGCCGATGCCGTAAGAGCGAAGCTTGCGCTGCAGGGTGCGCCGATCGATCCCCAGCGCCGTCGCGGCGTGGGTGACGTTGCCCTGCTTCTCCTCGAGGACCTTCTCGATGTGCGCGCGCTCCACGTCCGCCAGCGAGCTCGACGACGCCGTCGACGACGCGCGCGCGCTCACGCCCTGGCGCTCCCCGTGGGCGAAGACGCTCGCGGCGATCATCCGCCGCATGAGCTCGCCGTCGATCCGGTCCCCCTCCACGAAGAGCGCAGCGCGACGCAGCACGTTCAGGAGCTCGCGCACGTTGCCGGGCCAATCGTGTGCCTCGAGCGCGGCGACCGCGTCCTCGGTGAAGGTCGCCGAGGCGCCGACGCGGCCGAGGAGGTGCTCGGCCAGCGGCAGGATGTCCCCGCGTCGCGCGCGCAGGGGCGGTATCACCACCGGGAAGACGTCGAGCCGAAAGTAGAGGTCCTCTCGGAAACGCCCCGCGCGGACCTCGTTCCGGAGGTCGCGATTGGTCGCCGCGACGATGCGCACGTCGATCGGTATCTCCTTGGACTCACCCACCGGACGAATGCACCGCGCCTCGAGGGCGCGGAGCAGCTTCGCCTGCAGCTCGAGCGGGAGCTCCGCCACCTCGTCGAGGAAGAGGGTCCCGCCCTGAGCCTCGCGGAAGAGGCCCTTTCGATCCTCGGTGGCGCCCGTGAACGCGCCCTTCTTGTGCCCGAAGAGCTCGGACTCGAAGAGGTTCTCGGGGACGCAGGCGGCGTTGAGCGCGACGAAGGGGCCGTCCGTCCGCCGACTCGCGAAGTGGATGTGCCGGGCCACCACCTCCTTGCCCGTGCCGGTCTCGCCGTAGATCGCGACCGTCTCGTCGGTGGGTCCCACCCGGGCGACGAAGGCGCGGATTTCCGTCAGCGCGTCGCTCACCCCCACCAGCGGCGGCACCCGCTCCGCGTCGGAGATGCGCCCCTCACGGCGATGGTCGGCGATGGCCTGCTCGAGGAGCGGCCCCAGCACCTCCGCGTCCACCGGCTTCTCGAGGAAGGAGAAGGCGCCGAGCTGCATCGCCTCGACCGCCGCCTGCACCGTGCCGTGGCCGGTGAGGACGATGATTCGCGACGAGCAGGCGCCCCGCCGCCGGAGCACGTCGAGGCCGCCCATGCCGTCCATCTTCAGATCGAGGAGGGTGGCGTCGGGCACGGGGCTGCGCCGAAGCGCGGTCAGCGCGTCTCGGCCGTTCGACGCTTCGGAGACCTCGTAGCCGCGACGACCCAGCGCCTTCTTCAGCGCGAAACGCAGGGCGCGATCGTCGTCGACGATCAGCACCGAGCCCTTCGTGTCCGCCGCCGCCGTGACCGCCATCTCCGCTCTCAGGAGGCACGTTGGGTCAGCGACGAGACCGGCGCAAGCCCCTGATCGCGCCCGGCGGCCGGCAGCCTCACGGTGGCCCGCACCCCACCCTCTTCGCGATCGTCGAGCCGCAGGATCCCGCCCATCGCCTGCACCAGCATGTAGGAGGTGTAGAGCCCGAGGCCGGTGCCCTCCCCCGGCGGCTTGGTGGTGGTGAAGGGCTCGAAGATGCGGCCTTGGACCTCCGGCGGCAGCCCCGGCCCGTCGTCGTCGATGGTGATCTCCACCTGCCCGTCGACCATGCGCGCACGCACCACCACGTGCGCGTCCGAGCGGCCGCCCACCGCGTCGTGCGCGTTTTGGAGGAGGTTCACGAGCACCTGCACCAGGCGATCCTGATCAGCGGTCACGTCGAGCTCGTCGACGCTCCGCTCCACCACCACGTCGGGCCCGTCGCGGACGCCCGCGAAGACAAGCGCCCGCGCCCGCTCCACCACCGCCGCCACCGGCACCTCGCCGTCGATGCGCGCGCGCACCAGATCGCCGCCCGCGAGGAGCGCCTGGGTGATGCGCCCCAGACGCCGGGTCTCGTCCTGGATCAACGCCGCCGACTCCGCGAGGTCCGCGAGCACCGCCGCCGATTCGGCATCCTCCCCGGTATCGAACTCGCTGATCGCGGCGCGCATGTCGGCGGAGAGGGTGCGGATGGTGGCCAGCGGGGTGTTGAGCTCGTGCGCGACGCCTTGGGCCACCCGGCCCAGGCTCACCAGCCGCTCGGTGGTCACCAGGCGCTGCTCGTCCAGGGTCGCGTCGGTGCGATCGACGTAGAGGTTCATCACCCGCGGCTGCTGGCGGCGCTTGTGCGTCTCGACCGAGAGCGGGAAAGAGATCATCTCGTAGACCCGCTCCGCCCCGTCGACCTGCGCCGCGAATCGGCAGCGTCCGGGCTGCTCGTGATCGAGCGCCTGGCGGACCGGGCAGATCCCGGTGACGTCCTTCTCGCACGCGTGCTCTGCGCCGGGACACACCCAGGCCGCGCCCTTCGGTGCGAGCGGCCCGAGGACCTCCGCGCGCTTGTTGCGCCACAGGATCTGACCGTGATCGTCGACGACCTCGAGCCCCGCCTCGAGCTGCTGCAGCGTGGTGTTGAGCAGCTGGTACTCGAGCGCAACCTGCTCGCGGGCGCGCACCAGCGCCTTCTCGCGCGAGCGCAGCTCCTCCATGGTGTGCATCACGATGTAGCCGATGCCGCCTGCGGTGGTGACGAAGGCGGCGAGCTCCGAGAGCAGATCCCAGGGCTCGGCGGGGGACCAGTGGCCGATCGCCAGCTCCGGGAAGATGTAGGCGCACGCGAGGAAGGTGGCGCCGAGGCCCGCGGCGCCGAGGGCGAACCAGGCCGCGCGCGGCCCGGCGAGGATCCCCACCAGGGCGACGTGGAAGACGTAATAGGCGACGAAGGGGGTGTCGATGCCGCCCGAGGCCCAGAGCACGATCGTGAGGGCGAGGATGTCGACCAGCGCCTGGAACATCGCGGCCCGCCAACCGACCGGCGGCGTGTCCTGGCGATGGCTGTTCCACAAGAGCGCGTTGTAGACGCTCGAGGCGACCACGGTGGCGAGGAGCACCGGCCAGTTCACCCCCGGAAAGAAGCCGGCGAGGACCAGGAGGCTGGCGCAGGCGATGCCGGCGATCGCCAGCCAGCGCAGGCGCACCAGCCACCGGAGCCGAGGCAGCGTGAAGTCATCCGGCCGCGCGGGCGGATGAAAGAGCGCGGCCGAGGATTCCAGGGGCGAGCCCGCCATCGGGCCAATTGTTGGGCCACGGCCGCCCAATTACGAGGGACGGCCGTGGATTTTTCGGTTTTTGCCTGGAAGACCTAGCGGGCGGAGGCGATCGAGGCGCGGCGCATGGCGAGGTCGTAGGCCATCTGGCTGCGGCTGTCGTGCTGGGGGTCGTCCACGCCCCAGCGGACCATGTGGCTGAGCGCGGTCTTGTGCATGTCGAGCAGGGCGTAGTCGCGGGCGTCGCAGCGGTGCTGGGGGACGGGCGTGGCCGCGCCGCTGTCGACGGTGCCGAGGTAGCGGCCGCAGCGGGCGACGGCGAGCTCCGCCGTGGCGAGGGCGTCGTCGAGGCGCCCCGTGGACTCGTAGGCCTGCGCGAGTCGATGGACCACCGTCGGATCCTCGAGAACGGCGGGATCGGCGGCGCGGAGGGCCGCGATGGCGAGCCCAGGCCGATCGAGCTCCAGATAGCGGCTCGAGAGGTGCCGAGCCATGAGGACGTCGCTCCGATCCAGTGCGAACTCGTCCTCCAGCATCGCCAGCTCACGGGTCTCGGCGCTCTCGGGGTCGAGAGCGGAGACGGGATCCGAGGGCGACAGGGCAGCCCAGCACACGCCGAGGACACCCAGGAGCACGAGATTCAAACGGATTTCCAAGAGCCAGCCTCCTCCAGATGGCGCGCGCTTTCCTTCGCCCACTCCCCGGTCTGATCCCCTTCGACACGCGCCGCTTTGAAAAGTTTCGTCACCGGGTCCTTTTTTTTCTACGACGCCCCCCGACTTTCCTTCCCCCGCCCCTTCGCACGCTAAGGTGCGGGCCGTGGCTCCGCCCCCGAGTCGGCCGTTTCGCTCCCTCTTCTTCCTCTCCGTCATCCTGATCGGTGTGGGTTCGTGTGGGACGGTGTCGGGGCTTGTCGAGATGCAGTTCGACCCCGTGATCCCGACCTCCACCGCGGAGGGCAGCGCGGAGAGCCAGGCGCAGGAAGAAGCCAACCTGGCGGTGGTGGACGCCGTTCTGCGCTCTCCCTACCGCAAGCCGGTGGCGGCCGCGGACGCGCTGGTCTCGGCGCTCCTGCTCTTCGCGGGCATGTCCCTCTTCCGTCGCCGCAAGACGGCGTCGTGGTGGGTCACCCAGGCGGCCCTCGCCAACGCCCTGTTGGTGATCGTGGAGGCCAGCACCCAATGGCTCGCGATCGATGCCCATTGGGACGACATCCTCGGGAGCGATCCCGAGGTCGGTCTGGCCGCGGGAAACGCGGCGCTGTCGACGCTGTTGATCACGGGGCTCGCGCGCCTCGCGCTCTACCTCTGGATGATCTGGCGGGTCCGACGCCCCGACATCCAGGCCGTGATCGCGGCCGGCTGATGCGAAGAAGACCGGAAAAAACTGCGCGGACAGCCTCGTAGCTTCCGCCCATCCCGCCGCACCGCTAAGATGCTGCCATGGTTCGTCTCTTCCTCCTTTCCCTGCTCCTCCTTCCCTTCCTGACGGCGTGTCCGAGCAACAGCACTCCGGGCGACGGCGGGATGGATGCCCGGATCAGCGATGGCGGAGGAGGAGACGCTCCGATTCGAAGGCTCCCCGACGGCCGGGTGGTGGTCGATGACGACGCCGCCGCCGGTCGGGAGACCACCGCGTGCGGCGGCAATGGCGAGAGTTGCTGCCGTGGTGACGCCTGCGATCTCGGCCTGCGCTGCGACATGGGGTCCTGCTGCGGGCGCCCGGGCGGCGGTCGCTGCAGCACTCCTTCCGACTGCTGCGCGGGCTTCGCCTGCGAGAGCGGCGAGTGCCGCGCCCCCGAGGGAAGCGACTGCATCGGCTCGCGCGAGTGCTCGGACGGCCTCGCCTGCCTCGGCGGGAGCTGCACCATGCCCACCGATGGCTGCGGCGCGACGGGCGGCGGTTGCTGTGCCGGCGTCGGGGGCGGGGACCCGGTCTGCCGCTCCGGGGCCGTGTGCAGCGACGACGGCTCGACCTGCGAGGCCTGCGGCGCCGTGGGCCAGCCCTGCTGCGACGGCGCGGGCGGCGGCTGCGGCAGCTCGACCACCAGCCTCTGTGTGTCGGGCGATTGCGTGGTCCCCGACGACTGTGGGACGGCGGGGATGCCCTGCTGCGAAGGCAGCATGGACGGCTGCGTGCGGAGCGCGGAATGCATGGACGGGATGTGCATGGACCGCCCCGGGGCGGGTGAGCCCGGCTCCGGCTGCGGCGGCGACGGCGAGCCCTGCTGCCTCGGCGGTGAGTGCTCCTTCGGGAGCATCTGCGAGAGCTTCCTGACGAACATGTGCATCGGCCTCGGGACGATCTCCGACCTGCTCGGCTTCGACTGCGGCGGGGACGGACAGATCTGCTGCCTGCCGGACTTCACCTGTACGGGCGGCCTCGAGTGCGACCTGCTCTTCTGCTCGGGCGAGTGCACGGGCATCGGCGAGAGCTGCGAGGCCAGTGACGACTGCTGTGACAGCGCCTCGTGTATTCAGTCGCCCTTCGTGAAGACCTGCTGCAAGGGTCAGGGCGAGACCTGCTTCGGGGACTTCGACTGCTGCGGCTGGATGCTCTGCGGCGGTCGGGGCGCGGCGGGCGTCGGCGTCTGCGAGTGCCAGGAGATGGGCGAGCAGTGCGTCGACGACAGCGAGTGCTGCATGGACGGCGTCTGCACCGAGGGCCTGTGCCGCCCCGGGCCGGGCATGTGCACCGAGCTCGGCACGAGCTGCTCCGAGGACACGGAGTGCTGTGGCGCCTTCGCCTGTGGCGCGGCCATGGCCGGCGAGATGGACAAGAAGTGCTGCGCCAAGGCGGGGACCTCCTGCCAGAGCGAGGACGACTGCTGCGGCAGCATGCTCTGCACCGATGGAATGTGTCAGTGCGAAGGGGAGAGCGCCGACTGCGCGATCGAGACCGGCGAGTGTTGTGAAGGCAACATCTGCGTCCTCGGAAGCTGTGCCGCGGACAACGGGGTGTGCAAGCGCGTCGGGGACACCTGCGATCAGTCGGTCGCCGGGGACTGCTGCGGCACGGCGGCGTGCCGTCAGGTCGGCAGCGGCATGTCCGCTCCCTTCCAGTGCTGTGGGACGGCGGACGACATCTGCGAGAGCAGCGCCGAATGCTGCGGGACGATGCTCTGCACGGACGGGCGCTGCGCCTGCAAGATGCCTGGCGAATCCTGTTCGAGCGCGGCGGACTGCTGCGGCGCCGGCCTCTGCAACGCCAGCAACGTCTGCGAGTGAGGGAGGCGGGACGCAGTCCCGGCTCGCGCCACCTGCGCTGCGCGCCGCCCTTCGGGCGCTGGCGCGCCCTCCGGGTGGCGCTTCGCTCCAGTGGCGCGAGCCTTGTGCGCAGGGGCCGGAGGCCCCACATCTAGTGTCCGGAGCGCCGGTCCATTAGAATGGCGACCATGTTGGTCTGTCGCCGTCTTGGCCTGCTCTCCCTTCCCCTGCTCCTCATCGTCGCCTGCGCCAGCGGTGGCGATCCCTACGACCCGGGCGATCCCCGCCTCGATCAGGCGCGCCTCGAGATCGTCGGCAGCAACACCTTCAACCTGAGGCCTGGGGAGAGCAGCGACCTGCGGGTGCGCTACGTCTACGAGGACGGCACCCAGATCGCCGGCGCCCCCATCGACTTCGAGATCACCGGAGGCCCGACTGATTCGCGCCTCAACGCCTCGCGGGTCAACACGGGCGACGATGGGATCGGGACCATCGTCCTCGACGCCGGCACCACCGAGACCAACTTCTCCGTGGTCGCCACCCCACCGGTAGGCAACTCCGTCACCTTCCTGATCAACGTCTCCCAGGAGGACGTGGGCAGCATCGCCGTCTCCATGCGCTACACCGGCGACCAGACCTTCGACCAGTTCGTCCCCTACCTCTTCCGCGGCGTGAGCTGCGACTCGCTCGACCCGGCGCGCTTCCCCACGGCGGAGCGCATCGGCTCGCCGGTGAGCAGCCTCCGCGACCGGCCTGGCTTCGTGGGCTTGCCGCCGGCCACCGACTGGGTGGTGGTGGTCACCGCGAACATCTCGGACGTGCCCGCGGCCTGGGGCTGCAAGGTGGGCGTGGAGGTCCGCGCCGGCGAGGAGACGCTGGTCAACATCGATCTGTCGGACCTCGAGGCGAACGTGCGCTTCGAGGGGACCTACGACCTGTCGAACCAGTTCAACTTCTCGGGCGTGCTGCCGCCATCGGTGGCAACCGCCCTCGAGGTGCTCACCGAGCTCACCGACGATCAGAACATCGACGGAAACCCGGCCACCGAGGACTGGGGCCAGGATCCGGGCGCCTTCATCCTCGACATCATCATGCGTCTGACCTGTGCGTGGGAGTGCATGGCGGGCGAGAGCGGCTACGATGGGTGCGGCGGATACAACTCCGATCACGGCTTCGGAGACATCGCCGCCCTCTACCAGGAGAACTTCACCAGCTGGAGCGGGGCCCACAGCCGCTTCATCGGCGGCTGCGCCGGCTACGAGATCGCCGGCCGCGCCGCCCAGAACTTCATCAACAACGCCATCAGCACCTACGTGCCGGAGGTGGTGACCCGCTTCCTCGACGCGGCGGGCGACCTGTCGGCCGCGATCACCCGCGCCCGCATCCAGAGCGCCCTCATCCTGATGCCCGAGGACGAGTTCGGGGACATCCCCTTCGACCACCGCCTCCTGATCATGGAGGTGTCCCTGCGCGACCTCGGCGGCATGGAGCACTTCTTCATGTTCGAGATGCGCGAGGTGGGACTCACGGAGCTGAGCCGCACGGGCCTCGCGCGGAGCGTGGGCGACTCCCTGGTGCTGCCGCCCCACTCCTTCGAGCTGCAGCTCGGCCGACTGGTCCAGTACATCTACCTGAACGGCCTCTTGCCGCTCTTCGGCTTCAGCAGCACCGAGGACATGCTCCGCGAGTGGATCGACTGCCGCGACGTGGCCTCTGCCATCTACGGCGCCTGGGACGGGGTGACCGACCGCCTCACCGAGGCGCAGTACGAGATGTACTGCAACCAGGGTCTCGCGGCGGCTGGCAACTACGTCGACGAGAACATCGCCGGCTTCATCGACGTCGGCGCCACCATGACCATCCAGGGCACGGCCACCGGCACCGAGCTGTCCACCGACGGCATCGCCCAGCGCCTCGAGGACGGCGTCTGGACCGGCAGCTGGGACGAGATGGGCATGGGCGACACCATCGAGGGCACCTTCACCGGCATGCGCCGCTGAGGCGGAGCACCCTGCGAATCGCTGGCGTCGTCGCCGCGTACCTCGTCGGTACGCTGGCGCTCGCTCACCTCGCCGCGCCGCACGCGACGCCGCGGCCGCCGCCTCTGCTTCGCTTCGGGGTCGTCGCCGACGTTCAATACGCCGACAAACCGCCCTTCGGCGCGCGGCGCTATCGAGAGGCGCTCCCGCATCTGAGGGATGCGGTGGCGGGCCTCGCACGAGAGCGCCTCGACTTCGTGATCCAGCTGGGCGACATCATCGACGGCCGCCCGCGTCTCGAAGACTCACGCCGCGATCTCGACGCGGTCCTCGACGTCCTCGGCGCCCTCGCCGCGCCCCTGTGGCACGTGATCGGCAATCACGGCCTCGCGATCCCCCGCCCCGAGCTCGAGGAGCGCCTCGGTCTCACCCGGGGCTATCGCTCGATTCGCAGGGATGGCTTTCGCTTCCTCCTCGTCGACACCATGGCCGACGCACCCGTGGGCGACCTCGCCTACCGGGGCGGCGTCGGCGAGGCGCAGCGGTCCTGGCTCGCGCGCGAGCTCGCCGACGCCGAAGCCGAAGGGGACGAGGCGCTCGTCTTCGCCCATCACCCGCTCCTGGGCGAGGCCTCTGAACCGCGCTTCGTCGTCTCCGACCACGAGGAGACGCTGGCCGTCCTCGAGGCCTCGCGAGCGGCGGCGCTGTGGATGAACGGTCACGTGCACGCGGGCGGCTACGCCGAGCGCCACGGCATCCACCACGTCACCCTCGAAGGCATGGTGGAAGCGCCCCCGGCGAGCAACGCCTGGGCGGTCGTGGAGATCCGTCCGGCGGAGATCGACATCGTGGGACATGGCGCGGTCACCTCGCGCAGGCTGTCGCTCGAGCCATGACCGAGGAGCGCCGCATCGCCCTCGCCTCGGCGGCGCTCGCGTCCGCCGTCGTCGGGGGCGTGATCGGCGCCTACGCAGCGCCCGCCCTCGGAGCCACCAGCGTCGATGCGCGCTTCGTCGCGGTCCTCCTCGGGGCGGCGTTGCCCCTCCTCGGGGCGTACGTCGTTCGCCCCGATGCGAAGCACCGGCGCGTCGCCGCGCTGCTCGCCCTGCCCTTCGTCCTGACCATCCCTCTCGATCGCTCGGCGATCACCGTCACTTGGTTGAGCGGCAGCACGCTCTGCCTCGGCGTCGAGGCCGTCTTCCACGCTGGGCGCCTCACCTCTCGGCAAGAGGTATCCCGCGCGCGCAGGGTCGCGAGCGCCACCGTCGTCGTCCTGCCGTCGATCTATCTCCTCGTCGCCGTCGGCATCGTGGTGGTCAACACCCAGCTCGCCATCGTGCCAGCGCGCATCGTCCACCAATGGCCGTGGGTCGGCCCCGACGAGCGCGCCGTCACCCTCGAAACCAGCGACGGCTACGCCATCCGCGGCACTTACGCCCCCGGCGAAGGCGACCTCGGGGTGGTGCTGGTGCACGGCGTGTCCGACGGGCGCGATCGATGGATCGAGTGGGCGAAGCGCCTGCGCGCCGCGGGCGCACACTCCCTCCGCATCGACGATCGCGCCCACGGAACGAGCGACGGCGCCGTCTGCACCTACGGTCAACGCGGGCGGGCGGACGTGCGCGCCGCCGCGCGCTTCATGCTGCGCCAGCCCGGCGTCTCGCGGCTGGCGCTCGTGGGCACGTCGATGGGCGCCGGCACGATACTCGCCGCGTCAGGGACCCTCGAAGCCGACGCCTACGTCCTGCTCGCCCCAACCTCGAGCTATCCCGCGCTCGTCCGACGCCGCACGGCTCTGCTCGGCCCATTCCGCGGCACGGTCCTCGCCGGTAGCGCCTGGGTCGCGCGCGGGATGGGGCAGACGCCGATGATGCAGTGGCGCCCGCGGGACTTCATGACCGAGGTGCGGCCCATTCTCGTCTTCCACGGAAGCGCCGATCGGACGGTTCCGTTCGCGCTGAGCCGCGAGCTCGCGCGACGCCACCCCAACGTCCAGCTCGTCACCCTCGACGGCGTGGGGCACGACGAGATCCCGAGCGCCGTGCTCGAACGAGCGTGGCCGCGAGTGGCCGAACGCCTCGCGCTCTGAGCACGCGCGAAAGAAAACGGGCCCGCGTCCGAAGACACGAGCCCGTGCACCTTCCCCCCGAAAGGCCTTCTCAGATTCTGATCAGCTCCGAGCGCTGTCGCTCCGGCCCGGCTTCTTGCTCTTCTTCTTGCCGCCCTTCTTGGACGTGCCGGCGTGGCCGTTGGCCTTGGTCTTGGCCCCGTTGCTGCTGCCCTTGTGCTTGGGCGCCTTGATCTTGCCGTCGACGAGATCCTTGAGGAGCTCCGCCTTGTCGGTGCGCTCCCAGGTGAAGGTCTTCTCGGTGCGACCGAAGTGACCGTAGGCCGCCGTCGGACGATAGATCGGGCGAAGAAGGTCGAGCTCTTCGATGAGCGCCGCGGGGCGGAAATCGAACGCCTCGCGAACCGCCTTCTCGATCTTCGCGTCCTCCACCGTGCCGGTGCCGAAAGTCGTCACGAAGACGCCCATGGGGCGGGCGACGCCGATCGCGTAGGCCACCTGGACCTCGCAACGCGAAGCGAGCTTCGCGGCGACGATGTTCTTGGCGACGTAGCGCGCGTAATAGGTCGCGCTCCGGTCGACCTTGGAGGGGTCCTTGCCGCTGAAGGCGCCGCCGCCGTGACGGCCCATGCCGCCGTAGGTGTCGACGATGATCTTGCGGCCGGTGACGCCGGCGTCACCGCAGGGACCGCCGACCACGAAACGCCCGGTGGGGTTGATGTGGTAGCTGGTCTTCTTGTCGAGGAACTTCGCCGGCAGCACCGGCTTGATGACCTCTTCCATGATCGCCGAGACCAGCTTCTTGTGCTTGATCTCGGGCGCGTGCTGGGTGGAGACCACCACCGCGTCGACGCGGATGGGCTTGTTGTTCTCGTCGTACGCGAAGGTCACCTGGCTCTTGCCGTCGGGGCGGAGCCACGGGAGCTTGCCGTTCTTGCGGACCTTGGCGAGCTGGCGCGTCAGCTTGTGCGAGTAGTCGATCGGCGCCGGCATCAGGTTGCGCGTCTCGTCGCAGGCGTAACCGAACATCAGGCCCTGGTCACCTGCGCCCTGCTCCTTGTGCAGGCCGCGGTTGGTGTCGACGCCCTGGGCGATGTCCGGCGACTGGCGCTCGATGGCGTTGAACACCGCGCAGGTGTCCGCGTCGAAGCCCATGTCCGAGCTGGTGTAGCCGATCTCGCGGATCGCATCGCGGACGACCTTCGGGTAGTCGGGCTTCGCGGTGGTGGTCACCTCGCCGGCGATGATCGCGTAGCCGGTCTTGACCATGGTCTCGCAGGCGACGCGGGCACGGGGGTCCTCGGCGAGAATCGCGTCGAGGACGCTGTCGCTCACGGCGTCGCAGATCTTGTCCGGGTGTCCTTCGGTGACCGACTCGGAGGTGAAAACGTATCCAGCCATCCTGTGATTTCCCTCTCACTCTTCGGGGCTGCGTTCGTGCGTTCGCTCAGCCGAAACCACTTCGCCGCATCGCCCTATAGGAAGAGGGGAGCTTGTAGAGGGAGGCCGCGTATCTGTCAAACGGGCGCGTAGCCACAAACGCGCTAAGCTCCCGACTCCTCTGGCTTCCCGGACGGGGAGGTGGCGGGTGCAGCACGGCTCGTGCTGGGGGAAGGCGGTATGCGCGGGTTTCTTTTCTTGCTCCTGATCGTTTCGGCTCCTGTGGGTTGCGCGAGCAGCTCTCGCTCGGGGCCGCCCACCGGTGATGGGGGGACGGGTGACGGGGGCGACGGGTCCTGTGTCAGCGACATGGACTGCGAAGACGATGGGATCTTCTGCAACGGCACGCTGACCTGCGAGGGCGGACGCTGCGTCGCCTCGGCCATCCCCAACTGCGACGACGGTGTGGCCTGCACCATCGACAGCTGCGTCACCGCAACCGACGAGTGCCAGTCCATCCCCGACGACACGGGCTGCCCCGATGGAACGGTGTGCGTGGTGGGCGGCGGCTGCCAGATGGCGGCTGCCTGCGAGTTCGACACGGACTGCGGCGGCGACGGGGTCTATTGCAACGGCGAAGAGGTCTGCGTCGACGCCATGTGCACGAGCCCCGGGGCCCGGAGCTGCGACGACGGCAACAGCTGCACCATCGACACCTGCGTCGAGTCGATGATGGCCTGCGACAACGCGGCCGCCGACCACCTGACGGATCCGATGGCTTGCGGGCCGACGGGGATGAACGACTGCGTGGTCTGTCCCGACCCGCCCGCGGGCGCGATGAACATGATGGCAGCCTGCGTGGACGGCGCCTGCGAGCTCGACTGCGCAGACGGTTACGGCGACGCCGACGGCGACCCGGAAAACGGATGCGAGTGCGAGATCATGGGGGACGACTACCCCGATCTGATGTTCCAGGATCTGAACTGTGACGGCATCGACGGCGACGCCTCGGTGGCGGTCTTCGTGGCGCCCTTCCTCGCGGGCGGCGACGACGCGAACCCGGGCACCATGGCTGATCCGGTGGCGACCATCGCCCGGGCGCTCACCCTCGCCGCCGGCCGCTCCGGCCGTCGCGAGATCTACGTCGCCGGCGGCACCTATTCGGCGAGCGTCACCCTGTCGAGCGGCGTCAGCATCTACGGCGGCTACGACGCGAGCTCCGGCTGGTCGCGCTCCCTCGGCATCTCCTCCACCATCCAGGGCGGCGCGACGGCGGTCACCGGCACCGGCCTCAGCGCCCCGCTCACCGTTCAGCTCATGACCATCAACGCCGCCGGGGCGACGATGCCCAGCGCGAGCTCCTACGGCGTTCGACTGATGAACGCGACGGGGATGATCACCCTCGAGGGCAACACCATCACCGCGGGCAACGGCGCTGTGGGCACCCCCGGGACCGATGGCAGCGTGGGTGCGACGGGCTCGCCCGGATCGCCGGGCGGCGGCGGGTGCAGCAACTGCAGCGGCGGCGGCGCCGGAGGCGCGGGCGGAACGGCCGGCGCTGGCTGCGGCGGCAACGGCGCGCGCGGCGGCGACGGCGTGAGCGCTTCGGACGGCAACCCAGGCGGCATGGGCACCGCCGGCTCGCCGAGCGGCTACGGGGGCGCGCCGGGTGCGGGCGGCACGGTCTCGTCCATCTGCTTCGAGCGCGGCGAGCGCGGCGGTCCCGGCCTCGTGGGAGGTAACGGCATCAACGGCGCCAACGGCACCGCACCGGGAAGCGCCCTCGGCACGGTCGTGGGCGGGCTCTACGTTCCGGCTTCCGGGGGCAACGGCAGCGCCGGCGCGCACGGTGGCGGCGGCGGAAGCGGCGGCGCGGGCGGCGGCGGCGTGACCACGGGGATCTGCAACCCCGACGGCGGCGGCGGCGGCGGCGGCGGCGGCGGCGGCGGCTGTGGCGGCACCCTCGGCACCGGTGGTGGCGGCGGCGGCGGCTCCTTCGCGATCTTCGCGCAGAACGCCTCCCTCGACGTGCGCAGCAACACGCTGGTCTCGGGCACGGGCGGCATGGGCGGCACCGGCGGTGACGGCGCGGGCGGCGGAATCTGGCGGAGGGCCGGGGAGCGGCGGCGGCAGCGCGGACGACGCGGGCGGGGGCGGCGCCGGCGGCCCCGGCGGCGCCGGCGGCGCGTCGGGCGCCGGCACGGGCGGCCCGGGCGGCCCGAGCTACGGCATCTTCACCACGGGCGGCTCGACGTCGATGGGCACCAACGCGGTCACCGTCGGCTCCGGCGGCGCGGGTGGCGCGGGCGGGAGCGGCCCGCTGGGGACGGCGCCCACCGGCCCCGTGGGCGCTTCGGGCAGCACCTTCAGCATGTAGCGCTCAGTCGGCCGCGCCTTCGCGTTCGGCTCGGAGCACGTTGGCCCAGCGGATCATCGCGCTGCCCGCGTGCTGGACGAAGTCGTCGCGCACCGTGAGATCGACCGCGGTGGCGGGGACGCCTCCGCGCGCGGCGACGGGATTGGCGAGGAGATGGGTCGGGCCGGGCGCCCAGCGATGGGAGAGGAGCATGCCGAGGCCCGCCTCGATCTCCTCTCGGAGCGCGCGGTCGTCGATGCCCACGCGGCGCGCCGCCTCGTAAGTGGAGATGAAGGCCTCGGTCCGCGACCCCACCGGCGTGAGGCGCGGCACGATGATCGGGCCCACACCGTAGGCCCCCGCGACGTCCCACGGGGTCTCGCCCTCCCCATATTGGACGGCTCGATTGAACTCGGCCCACCGGCGGCAGAAGTCGATCGCCTCCGGGCTCTCGACCTCGTCCGAAGCCGCCGCACCCGCGGCGATGCAGGTCCAATGCTCTTCGCCGTAGTAGTAGCGGCTGCCGAGGAAGTCCCAACCCGCCCCGGTGAGGTGGGTCATGAGCCGCCGCGCCGCCTCGAGGTCCGCTTCGTCGTCGAGTACCTCGTGCGCCATCAGGAGCGCGAGCGCGGCCTCGCCGCTGTAGTAGAGAAGCTGCACGTCCTCGGGCTCCTGCGCCTCGAGGTCGTACAGGTGCATCAGCTCGCCGTCCTCGCGCTGCATGTCGCGGATGTGTGCGGCGAGCCCGGTGAGGAGCTCGCGGATCGCGGGGTCGTCTTCGCCCTTCAGAAACTCGGCCGCAGCGATGGCGGTGAGCGCGCTCGAGCCCATCTCGACCTGCCCCGCCATCTCCACGCACCAGCGCTCGGGCCCCCCGCAGTGCCGGATGTGATTGCGCCCCACCCAGGTCAACGCCGTTCGCGCCGCCTCGCGCGCCTCGGGCATGTCCGCCGAGTTGGCGACCTGGGCCAGGAAGAACGCCGTGCCCGAATGACGGGGCAGGTTGTAGGCCTCCTGCCGCGGGCGCCCGGAGCGGCCATCGTAGACGTAGGTGAAGCGTCCGTCCGGCGTCATGTGCCGGATCAGAAAAGCCGCGCCCTCCATCGCCGCTTCGCGGAGCGCCTCCTCGGTCAGGGGAACCCGGCGCGGATAGACGTCCGGGGTGATGGCGTCCATGCGGACGCGACGGATGGTCGCGCGGGCGAGGGTTTCGGACGGCTCGCGGCCGAGGCTCCGGCCGAGCTGGCCCACGAGCCCACGGATGTCGGCGCCGAAGGTGAGATTGGGGATCGGCGTGCGAACGCCGGTGTCGTAGGCGTCCGCCGCCCACAGCTCCTGCGGCGTGATCCACGCATCCTCTCCTTCGATCCGCACGTGCAGGCCTTCGCGCAGAGGCACGAGGTCGAGGTTTTCGATGAGCGGCACGCCGATCCAGGTCGGCCCCTCGCCCCGGGTGATCTCCAGGGTGAAGCGGATCCGATCGGGCGCATCGGCGGCGGCCCGAAAGCCCGGCTGCGCCATCAACACGTCACTCTGGCGGAAGACGTCGCCCGCCTCGCGCACCGCTTCGACCAGGCGCGCGTCGCCCACGTGGCGAAGGAGCGGCCGGGAGCGCGACCAGGCGATGACGATGATGGGGCCGCGGGCTTCGAACGCGTCGGCGGAGGCCGGAGGCTCCGGCACGGCAGACCCGAGGCGCATCGCATGAAGCGCGCGAAGCGCCCAGTCGCTCGCGTCGGCGTCGGGCATGGGCCCGGGCTCGATCCGCGCCTGAGAGCGCACCACCACGCACCCCGAGCAGGGTCAGTCCCACCCACGCGGCGAGGGCCCAGAGCAGCCGGCGTCGGGTCATCGTCTTCCGAGGAGGAGCCAGAGCTGAGCCGCGGGGATCAGGACCAGGTAGGGCAGGAGCAGTAGCGCCACCACCGCGAGAAGGATCGCCCCCCCGGATCCCACCGGCCCGTAGAGCCCGCTGATGTGCGCCGCGGTGAAGGCGAGCGCGGTGCAGAGAACGGCCCCCGCAGCGAGGGTGGCTCCCGCGACGTATCGCGCCACGCGCGCCCCCCAGGTCGCACCCCCGTAGAGCCCGATCCCGCTCGCAGCGAGGGCGAGCGCGAAGAAGATGGCGGGACCATCCACAGGCAGATAGCGCGCCGGCAGAACGGCGAGCCCTCCGAGCAAGAGGACGGCGAGGACGAGATTCACCACGCCGAGCGGCTTCGCGAAGGGGACATCCGCCGAGTCGGTCTCCGTCTCCCTCTCCGTCTCCGAGTCCGTCCCCGTCCCCGTCTCCGAGTCCGTCTCCGTCTCCGTCCCCGTCCCCGTCTCCGAGTCCGTCTCCGTCTCCGAGTTCGTCTCCGTCTCCGAGTCCGTCTCCGACTCCCCCATCACGTCGCGTCCGTCGGCTCCCGGGTGATCAGCGTGTCCCGCCCGAAGTGCACGTCGTCCCGTTCTTTGTGGTCGAGGGTGTAATGGAGGCCGCGGCTCTCCTTGCGGGTGGAGGCGCAGCGGATGATCAGCTCGGCGACGTCGGCGATGTTGCGCAGCTCGAGGAGGTCGCGGCTCACCAGGTGCTGCCAGTAATACTCGCGGATCTCCTCCTGCAAGAGCGCGACGCGACGGGACGCGCGCCTGAGGCGCTTGTCGGAGCGAACGATGCCGACGTAGTTCCACATGAAGCGGCGGAGCTCCTCCCAGTTGTGGACGACGACGACGGCCTCGTCGCTGGGAACCGCCGAGCCCACGTCCCACTCCGGGACGTCCGGGATGGACAGCTCCCCTTCCGCACGCTCGTCGCCCAGCGCATGGGCGGCGCGATAGCCGAAGACCAGCCCTTCGAGGAGCGAGTTCGAGGCGAGGCGATTCGCCCCGTGCAGGCCGCTGCAGGTGACCTCGCCGATGGCGTAGAGGCCGGGGAGGCTCGACTGGCCGTGGAGATCCACCACTACGCCGCCGCACATGTAGTGCGCCGCCGGCACCACCGGGATGGGCGCCTTCGTCATGTCGATCCCGTACTTCATGCACTCGGCGTGGATGTTCGGGAAGCGCTCGGTCAGGAAGCTCGCCGGCTGCGCCGACATGTCGAGGAGCACGTGCTCGGCGCCGGTGCGCTTCATCTCGAAGTCGATCGCCCGCGCCACCACGTCGCGCGGCGCGAGGTCCTTCATCGGGTGGTGCTTCTCCATGAAGGCGGTCCCGTCCGCCAGACGCAGCACGCCGCCCTCGCCCCGCAGCGCCTCGCTGATCAGAAAGGTGCGCGCCTCTGGGTGGTAGAGGCACGTGGGATGGAACTGGAAGAACTCCATGTTCCCGATCTGCGCCCCGGCCCGATAGGCCATCGCCACACCGTCGCCGGTCGCGACGTCCGGGTTCGAGGTGTAGAGGTAGACCTTGCCGGCGCCGCCGGTAGCGAGAATGGTCGCGCGCGCCGCGTAGGTGTGCACCTCGCCGGTGTCCTCGTCGAGGATGTAAGCGCCGAGCACGCGCGGCGCGCCGCCGACGAGGCGGCTCTGCTCGATCAGATCCACCGCCATGTGATGCTCGTGGATCTCGATCCGCGGGTTCGCGGCGACCGCGGCGACCAGCGCGCGCTGCACCTCGCGTCCCGTGATGTCACCGGCGTGCACCACGCGGCGGGCGCTGTGCCCGCCCTCGCGCGTGAGGTCCAGCGGGGCGTCCGGGCCGGACCTTCCTTCCTGGGGGCTGAACTTCGCGCCGAGCTCCATCAGCGCACGCACGCGATCCGGACCTTCCCGGACGACGGTCTCCACCACGTCGCGATGACTGATCCCGTTGCCTGTCGCGAGCGTATCCGCGACGTGGGCCTCGAAGGAATCCGCCGGGTCGAGGACAGCTGCGATGCCTCCCTGTGCCCACGCGGTGGCCGAGTCGCTGGTGGAGCGCTTGGTCACGACCATCACGTCTCCGTGCTTGGCAGCTTCGAGGGCGAAGGTGAGGCCGGCGACCCCCGAGCCCAGGACCAGATAGTCACAGGTGACCCGCATGGCGGTGGAGGATAGCCGCCGGCAGGGCGGATGTGGCCGGCTTTTGGCGCTGATGGCGCAAGCGCCCTACAATGCAGCCAGATGGTTTTCGGCCGAAAAGCGTGGCTCTGGGTCGCGGCGGTCGCGCTCCTCGCGTCCACGGCCGCCCCGGCCCGCGCCGACATCTACCAATGCCGGGGTCCCGACGGCGAGGTGCATTTCACCAACGTGCGTCCATCGGGAGCGGCGGGACGCGGCTGCCGACTGATCATCCGCGGCGACCGTCCGGGCCCCGCCCGGCCCAACGCGAGCCGAGACCGGGTGCGCGCGCGCGACACTTCGCCCGACCGCTACGTTCGCTACGACCATCACATCCGCGAAGCCGCGAACCTCTACCAGCTCCCGGAGTCCTTCATCCGGGCCGTGATGCGCGTCGAGAGCGACTTCAGCCCGGAGGTCGTCTCCCACGCGGGCGCGATGGGGCTGATGCAGCTCATGCCGCGCACCGCCTCGTCCATGGGCGTTCGCGATCCCTTCGACCCGCGCCAGAACATCCTGGGTGGCGCGCGCTACCTGCGGGTCCTCGCGAACAAGTTCAACGGCGACCTGGTGCTGACCATCGCGGCCTACAACGCCGGTGAAGGCGCGGTCGTCCGTTACCGCGGGGTTCCGCCCTACGCCGAGACGCGACGCTACGTTCAGCGCGTCCTGCGCTATTACTACGCCTTCCGCAGCGCCCTCGTGCTGCCGCAGAACCCCACCTGAAGGCCGAGGTCGCGCTTTTCCCTCCCGCCCCGACCTGGGGTAGGATGCGCCCATGCGTTCGTCCAGGCTCGCCCTCGCCACGCTCCTGCTCTTGCTCGCCGTGCCGGCGCTCTCGGTCCTCGCACAAGAGGGCGACGACGAGTCGGAGAGCCCTGCGGCAGAGCCGCCGCACGCCTCCGAGTACACGTTGAAGGTCCAGGACGCGATCCGGCGCGCCAAGAACCGCGACTACGACGCGGCGCGCGAGGTGCTCAGCGAGGCCTTCCAGATCGAGCCCTCGAACCCCTTCGCCTTCTACATCGCCGGCGAGATCGATCGCATCCAGGACAACCTCCCCCAGGCCCTCGAGCGTTTCCGCTCCTGCGTCCAATTCGCCGGACAGACCAACGACGACCGGCAGCGCGCGCGGTGCCTGCAGGGCATGGCGGAGACCCTCGAGCGCACCGAGGGAGAGCTCGAGGCGGCGCGCGAGGCGTGGCAGACCTTCGTCGAGTTCGCCGACGCGCACCGTCAGGTCGCGAGCCCCGAGATCGGCCGCGAGCGAATCAACGCCATCGACGCCCAGCGGCAGCAGGCCGAGGAGTACGTCGCGGTCCGCGAGCGCATCGCGGAGCGCGAGCGCGTGAACCGCGACAGCGCGAGCATGATGGGCATGCAGCGCCGCGGCATGAACTGACTCGTCGTGCTCCTGCCGGTCGCCGTCACGGCCGTCGTCCTCGGCCTGGCCGCACCGCTGTCCCTGGCTTTCGCGTGGCGCGTGCCCTTCGGCCTGTTGCCGACGCGCACCGTCCTGCGCTCGGCGATGGTCACGTCCCTCGGGACCTTCCTCATCGGGGCGATCGTCGAAGGATGCGCCGCCGCGGGGGGCCCGACGCGCGGTGTCCTCGGCGCGGTCGTCGGTGGGACATTCATGGCGACCCTCACCTGGCTTCGCGCGCGGCGTGGTCGCCACGCGCGCGGCACCTTGCTCCTCGCCATGCGACTGACCGATCCCACGACGCGCGATCGGGCGCGCGAGACCATCGACGAAAACCTCGAGAGGCTGGCGAAGAAGGGATGGAACCTCTACGCCGAGACCGCGCTGGTGGTCGTCGGCGCAGCGAGCCAGGTCGCGCTCTTCGACTACGCGCGCACCCTCTTGGAGCGCATCCCCGAAGACAGCCTCTCACCACACTCGAGGGCGTTGGTCGCGCAGGCGCTGTCGACGTGCCGAGTGCGCCTCGGTGACCTAGAGGGTGCCCGACAGGCCCTCGATGGGCTCGACCGCCCCGCCGCGGACCCTTCGGTCGAAGCGTGGATACGCACCCTCGAGGCCCTCCTCGATGCCCTCGGGGATACACCGGAGCAGGCCTTGTCCGCGACCGAGGCACCGAGCGAAGACGCCGACCCCTCCTTCGCCGCATCCTGCCATCTGGTTCGCGCCCATGCGCTGGCCGCCCTCGGAAGAGAAGAAGAAGCCCGGGCAGAGCTCCAAGGCCTCTTGGAGAGGTTGGGAGAAGGGGGGCTGGATCAAGCCCTCACCCCCGAAGGCCCCGCCAGCGGCCTGGCACGGACGATGGCGGGCGAAGCCGATTGACCGACCGCTTTTCGCCACCTAACGTGATGTCATGGCAGTACCCCCGAGCGATCCTTCGACGAAGCGCATCGGGGCAGCAGGAGCGGGAACATGAGCGTGCTCGGCACGCTCCTCTGCCTCCTCGCCATCGGCCTCACCGGCCCTGCGCTCGCCGCGCTGAACGTCTGGGCCCGACGCCTCTGGGGCGCGCCCCCCGACAGCCGGGTCACGTTCGGCCTCGCCGCCTCCACCACCCTCGGCCTGGCGCTCGGCCCCTTCGCCCATCGCTTCTTCTCCCTGCCTCTCGAGGGCTTCTCTGCGCTCGGCGGCACCATCGGCGCGCTCTTCGCCTGGTGCGTCGTGATCAAGGTGCTCCCCGACGTGGTGGGCCCGGCGAGAAAGGCGCGCCTCGTCGCCCGGCTCGGCTCGGCCGACGGGCCGCGTGCGCTCGTGACGCTTTTCCGAAGGCTTCGGGTGGCCGAGCAGAGCACCGATCACGAGCGATACGCGCACACGCTCCTCGACACGGTGGATACGCTGTGCCGCGCGTCGCTGCACGAAGAGCTGCTCGAGCTCCTCGACGACGCGCGCTACGACCGAATCAACGCGCGCGGGTCCCGCTACCTGGCCGTGTACGGCGCCCTGTCCCACATGCACCTCGGACAGATGGACGACGCGCGCAACGTTCTCGACGGAATCGAGGGGAGCCTCGACGGCCCGTGGGAGGAATGGCGTCTGGCCATCGACGCGATCACGGCGGCTGCGGTGGGCCGACGCCGAGAAGCAAAGGCCCTCGCTTCGTGGATCGCCGACGAGCGCTACGCCCTCGAGCGCGCCGTCGCCGAGGCCCACGCCTTCGCCGCCGAAGGACGGCGCGCCGAGGCACAGCAAACGCTGATGCGTGTGCAGGTCGAGCACGACGACCCGACGCTCCACTCTTTTCACCTGGTGAAAGGTCCCGCCAGCGCGCTGGCGCGGACGTTGGTCTCGGGGAAAGGGAGCCCGTTTCGCTGAATCGCCCTCAACCCGGGGTGCAGACGATCTGCCCGGCATCCGGATAGCGACGGCAGCCACCGGTGGCGCAGCCGGCGCAAGGGCAACGATCGCAGGTGTACTCGAGGGTGTAGGGCACGCAGGACCCCGCCTCGCAGAGCTCGTTCGAGGCGCAGGCCGTCGCACAGGCGCCGCAGTTCAGCACGTCGATGTCCAGGTCCACGCACCCACGATCGCAGATGTCGGCGCTGCCGCAGCTGGGTGCGCACGATCCGTCGCGGCAGTTCTGGCTGCCGCTGCAAGCGTTGCCGACCGCGCCGCAATTCGCGACATCCGTGAGCAGGTTGACGCAGGTGCCGCCGGCATCCGTCAGCCCGGGTCGGCAGACGCAGCTCCCGCCGATGCACGCCTGGCCGCCGGCGCAGACGTTGCCCGAGGAGCCGCAGTTCAGCGGGTCGCGCGACAGATCGGTGCAACCCGAGCTGCCGAGTCCGAACGGTGACGGACACGCGCACGTCCCCGCCATGCAGCTGGTTCCCATCCCGCAAGCGTTTCCGCAGCTGCCGCAGTTCGCGTCGTCGCTGGTGGTATCCGCCTCGCAGCCGTTCGTGGCGTCCATGTCGCAATCCACCAGCGAGCCGCCGCAGGCGCCGATGGCGCACATCCCCGCCTCGCAGACCGGCGTCGGGTCCGTGCACGCGTTCCCACAGGAGCCGCAGTTTTCCCGGTCGGTGCTCAGGTCGAAGTCCTCGTCGACCATCATGTCCAGGTCGTCGTCCTCGCCGTTACAGACCTCCGGGCTGCCCATCGGTGCGTCCATCGCGCCATCGGTGGGAACGCCGCCGTCCATGTGAACGGGCGCCGACCCGTTCCACTCGCTGAGCTCGCCGTCGTCCACGTCCACGGGGCGGCACCCCGACTCGGCGCAGGTCTCCACCGCGGAGCACACCGACATCGCGCCCGCACACGAGCCGAGGAGGTTCATGGTGAGGACGAGGGTGCGGTCCTGCTGGAAAGCGGTCCGGGCCCGCCGCTCCACGATGTCGCTGCCGCCGATGCGTCCCGTGACCCGGACCTCCACCGGGGAGAGCGCCCCTTCGGTGTGGACCACGCCCAGGTAGGCCGGCAAGCCCGCGGCAGGGTCGGCCGCTGCGGTGGCCATCTGCCCCTCGGGCCCGACGATCTCGAAGACGATGCGGTCCAGCGCGTCGGGCACGGAGAGGTCGGTGTCGACGACGACGATGAGCTCCGTACGGGGCGAGGTGCACCCGACCGTGCCTACGAAGAGGGCCAACATCGCCGCTGTCGCGAGCCTCTTCATCAGAACGTGATCACACCCGGGTTCGCGTTGCCGGCGACGGCGTCCTCGGTACCGCTCGCGGCGAAGACGATGGCGACCGCCGCGCCGGCGACCGCCACGCCGACGATCGTCCAGAACCACCACGTGGAGTAGAAAGGCGGGCTCGGCTCCTCGGCCGGAGGCTCAACGGTGATTTGCTCCTGCACCGGCGCGGGCCAGGTCGACGCCGCCAGCGTCACCTCGGCGCTGCCGCCGACGTCGAGCGTCACGGCCTGCTCCTCGAGCACGTCCCCCTCACGGGTGGCCGTCACCACGTGGTCGCCCGGATCCATCGGGAAAGCGACTCCAAGCTCCCCCTCCCGCATCGTGCGTCGATCCACCTGGACCTCCGCGCCGGCGAGGTCGCCGTCGACCGAGACGGTCAGACGGGCCATGCGCTCCTCGATCTGCGGCCTCAGGCCCTCGGCCAACTGCCGCACCTGAGCGGGGCTCTCGGAGTCGCCCAGCACGCTGCGCACCAGCTCCGACGCTTCGAGGAGCAGATCGAGCTTCACCAGCGCGGCGGCGAGGTTGTAGGCGATGGCGGGCGTGGGGTGGATCGCGTAGGCCGCGCGGAAGTGGTCCGCCGCGTCCGCGAACTGCTCGTCCGCCGCGAGCGCGATCCCTTCGGAGAAGAGGGTCCGCGCGCGCGCCGTGTCCTCCGCCTCCGGATCGGTCTCCTGCGCGAGGGCCGAAGTGGTCAGCCCCGACAGGAGAAGAAAGACGAACGCGCTCGCGAGCAGTCTGCCCCTCATGTCCTCAAAGGGTATCACCGCCGAGCGGCGAACATGAGAGAAGAAAGCCCGCGTTTTCACGCGTGGATTGGCGCGATCGTCTACGCGGAAGCGAAGGAAGGGATCGCGATGGCGATTCGGGCTTCGGGGGAAGTCATCATCGCGCGGGAAGCTAGCCCCCCCCGATCGCAGGGAACTTAATTCCCACTTAATCGACGTGGAACCCGGCGGCGCTTCAATCGGGATGGAAGATCACGTTTTGCGTGGGATCGCCATCGTAGAACATGCCGGCCCGATCGAAGGTGATCGCACCGAATGCGTTGATGGCGATGGCCCAGATCAGGAGCAGATAGAAGCCCGCACCGAAGCGGCGTCCGCCCATGGCGAGGAGCGCCCAGAGCATGACCGCGTAGTCCAGGCTGAAGCGGTAGCCGAACTGAACCCAACCGCTGTTCTGGTAGCAGAGGTTCAAGAGCGCCACGATGCCCGCGGAGATGAACATCGCGACCATGGTCGTGTTCGTCTTCTTGGGCCACAGCGCGGTGAGCAGCTGCGGGGTCGTCACCCAGAGCGCGAGGCCATGCCGGCTGATCTTCAAGAAGGGCTCGTTGGCGGTGAGCCAGGGGAGCGCGGCCAGGAAGACCGCGAGGTTCTTGCCGAGGTAGTGATAGTTGAACAGGCCCCAACGCTCGATGCGCGGGCGCCAGCGGATCTGCAGGTAGCGGTGCCCGAACTCGAAGGGATCCTCGAAGCGCGCTTCGTTCATCCACATCGCGATGGCGCCGATGACCAGGATGGGCGCCGCAAACTTGGCGTAGGGCACGATGAGCTCGCGGAAGCGCACGCCGGCGAGCCACTGGTGCACGCGCCGGAGCAGACCCTTTTCGGGATCGACCGGCGGCGCTTCGTCGGTGCGGGTGAGCGCCATCGCTTCGATGGCGAAGAAGGGAACGAGGAACGCGGTCGTCGGCCGGGTCATGAAGGCGAGGCCGAGCATCAAGCCGGCGAGCGCCGGCTTTCGCGCCTCGAGACTCCACAAGACGTAGAGCACCAGCAGCGGCACCGCGACCACGTGCGCGGAGAACCACACGGTCCCCTGCACCGCCGTGTAGAAGTAGACCGACCCGAAGGCGAAGAGCGCGGTGAGCGCGAGGTTGTCGCGCGTGGTCCTTTCGGTGCGCCCCGATTCGCTCAAGTAGCGGAGGAGGACGAAGAGGAGCGCGGGACCGAGCCCGGCGAGGAGCGCCCAGAAGAGGGCGTCCGGCGTCTGGTCCCCCATCACGGCGACCACCGGGAGGATCACCACCGCGGGGAGCGGCGGAAAGCTCACGTACCAGCGGTAGCGGTCCTGCAGGTGCTCCGGAAACTGGTGCCTGTTCGCCGGACAGGGGCCGTGCTCCACCGCGTCGTAGCAGGCCCAGTCGTTGGTCCCGGGCGGGCGGTTGCCGACTACGTGGAGCTGCCCGTGGAGGTAGCTCTGGGCCAAAAAGACGAAGTGGTTGTCGCGGGCGGGGTTCCCCGGGCTGGGACGGGCGGCGCGGTCCCCCAGAAAGAGGACGTACACCACGGCGCAGGCCACGTAGATGGCCAGGGGCAGGCGGGCCCGGCGAAAGCGTTCCAAAGCGGCCGGACTATACGGGGCCTGGGCCCCTCAGAGAAACCCGTTCCGAGGGCCCTTTGTAGGGGCCTCACTTGAGCCCGGTCCTGCCATCCCCTATGAGAGTCGCCTCCGGAGGCCTTCATGACTTCGATTGCGCAACAGACCGTCTTGGCACTGCTCGTTCTGGCGTTGGCCGCGTGCGGCGACGACGAAGGGCCAGGTGACACCGGCACCGATGGCGGGGACGCGATGATGGACGCGATGGTGGACAGCGGTCCGCCGACCACCATCGAGGAGATCGCCCCCGAAGAGGAGCTGTCCATCGACGGCATGGCGGCGAGCGTCAGCGCGGTGCAGGACGCGCGGGGGATGTGGCACATCTACGCCGAGGGTCTCGACGACGCCTTTCGCGCGCAGGGCTACCTCATGGCGCGCGATCGTTGGGGCCAGATGGACCTGCTCCGGCGCGCGGCGACCGGGCGCCGGGCGGAGCTCGCCGGCGGCCTCGACCCGACGCAGGTCGACGACGACATCCAGGCGCGCTTCGCTGGCTACGCGCGCGTCGCGACCCAGCTCCTCGACACACTGACGCCGGAGGAGATCGCGCTCCTCGACGCTTTCACGGCGGGCGTCAACACCTATCTCCAGTCGGTGCGCGAGGGGGACGCGTCTCTGCCGCGCGGCGTCTCCAACACCTACCGCCTCTTCGGCAACCGTCTCGACGACTGGTCGAACGTCGACACCCTGGCCATCGCGCGCCTCCAGTCCGCCGAGCTCTCCTTCGATCTGCGCACCGACATCCGCTTCACCGAGCTCCGGGATGCCATCGAGACCACCTTCCCCGCGGGTGACGCAGATCCGGTGATCGCCGCCCGCGCCGGCTCCCTCCACGACTTCGTGCCCTTCGCGCCGATCTTCGACGTCTACACCCGCGACGGTTTCCCGAATGTCGGGACCGACACCGGCACCCGCGCCATCGTCCGCCCACGAGCGGCGCCGACGACGCGCATGCCGAGCCCCTCCCGCGCCCAGCTCGCGGCCGCGAGCCGCTTCGCCGAGCGCTTCGAGTCGCGCTTTCAGCGCCTCTTCGGCGACGAAACGCGTGGCTCAAACAGCTGGGTGGTCTCCGGTGATCAGACGGCCTCGGGCAACCCCATCCTCGGGAACGATCCCCACCTCAGCCTCGACAGCCCGCCCCTGTTCTGGATGGTGCACGTGAACACGATGCGCGCCGGCGGCGACATCGACGTGCAGGGCCTCGCCCTGGCGGGGACCCCGGCGGTCCTGCTCGGCTACAACGGCAAGGTCGCATGGGGGCTCACCACCCACGGCTTCGACGTGACGGACGTCTACCTCGAGGAGATCACCGAGGTGTCGGGCGGGCCGGACACCGTCCTCTACAAGGGGATGCAGGTCCCCATCCAGACCGTCACCGAGACCATCATGGTCAGCGACGGCTCTTCGATGGACGTGACCTTCGAGTACATCGAGCACGCCGATGGCGTCGGCGGGCCGCGCTGGATCATCCCGGACACGCGCACTCCCACCTCGGCGATCAGCGTGAAGTGGACCGGCTACGAGCCCACCAACGAGATCCGCGCCTTCCTCGAGATGGCGAAGGCCGAAAACGTCGCCGACATCGAGGCGGCCTACGAGAACTTCGGGGTCGGAGGTCAGAACCTGGTCTCCATCACTCGGGAAGGCGACATCTTCTGGTCGACGCAGGTCCACCTCCCGGTGCGCGACGCCCGGGCCATGACCTACGACCCCGACACCCAGATGGGCTACGCGCCCTGCTTCGTGCTCCCCGGCACGGGGGAGTACGAGTGGATCGACTTCCTCTCCGATCGCTACCTGCCCCACGCACTGAACCCCGCCGACGGATACATCGCCACCGCCAACAACGACGGGGTCGGGACGATCAGCGACGGCAATCCCTTCGACGACGACCACTACATCGGCTGGGACTTCAACGACGGCGATCGCATCGCGCGGATTCGGGAGCTCCTGGACGAGCACGTGACGGGCGGCGGCGGCATCGTCCCCGACGACATGAGCGCAATCCAGGGAGATTCGCTGTCTCCCTACGGGCGCCTGTTCACCGCCGCCTTCTTGGAAGAGATCGAGCGGGCGCTCGAGGAGGCCGCCACGCCGGGGACCCACGCCGACCTGTCGGCTACGGTCGCGGCCATGGACTCCGCCACCGTCCCCAAGCTCCAGGACATGCATGATCGCCTGATGGCGTGGAGCTTCGAGACGCCGCCGGCTGCGATCGGCTCGCCGACGGCCGACGAGATCGCCGACTCGATCGCGACGACGATCTTCAACGCGGTCTACGGTCGTATCGTGGACCTCGCGCTCCGCGACGAAGCGTCGGCCCTCGGGACCTGGAGCGGCTACCGCAATCGCACCTTCGCCAACATGTTGCTCCACCCCGAGACGATGGCGACCTACGACGCCTCCCTGCGTGGCGGCATGGGTGACAGCGTCCTGTGGGACGACA
Organism: uncultured delta proteobacterium; assembly: GCA_963727445.1. Classification (GTDB taxonomy): domain Bacteria; phylum Myxococcota_A; class Polyangia; order Polyangiales; family B10-G4; genus B10-G4. Next base: position 319,578 of record CAVSGI010000021.1, on the reverse strand, counting down.
TGGACACCGCCGAGATCGAATCGCGCGGGCAGCGCATCCTGGCCGGTTTCATCGCCGGGCTGGACTTCCTCGAAGGTGAGCTCGGCACCGACGTCGAGATGTGGCGATGGGGGCGGCTGCACACATTGCGCCTCGAGACCCTCCTGCCGCAGATCCCGGCGAGCACCGATGCGCTCTCCATCCCGCTCTACACCGATCCGATGTTTCCCGACGGCTTCCCCCGTCACGGGGATCTCGGCGTCATCGACGCCTCGAACTTCGGCCTCGGCGCCACCACGAGCTACAGCTACGGCAGCGGCCCGGTACAGCGCTTGGTGGTGGAGATGACCCCGGAGCGTCCCATGCCCCGCAACACGCTGCCCGGCGGCGAGAGCCAGGATCCCGACAGCCCCCACCACGCGGACGAAATGGAGCACTGGCGGATCAACGAAGCCCCCCCCATGAATTGGACGGAAAGCGAAGTGCTCGAGGCGCACGAGCGCCGCATCGTCTTCAACCCCTGAGAACAACATGAGCGAAGTCTCGACCGAATCCGCGACGAAGGCCCTCGAGGGCGTCGTCGATCCCACCTTCGACAAGCCGATGCTCGAGATCGGCACGATCCGCGACGTGGGCGTGGCCGGAGGCAAGGTCGAGCTCACCGCCCAGCTGGCGTCGCCGAGCGAGGAGGTGAAGCGCACGGTCGATGAGCGGATCCGCGGCGCGCTCGATGGTGTGGGGGCGAGCGACGTGGAAATCGCCTGGGATCTACAGGTGCCGACGCGCGACGTCGCGGGCGACGACCCGATCCCGGGCGTGAAGAACATCGTGCTGGTGATGAGCGGCAAGGGCGGTGTCGGCAAGAGCACGGTGGCGGTCAACCTCACCCTCGCGCTCAAGCGCATGGGCGTGCCGGTCGGGCTCCTCGACGCCGACATCTACGGCCCCTCCATTCCCACGATGATGGGCATCCAGGGCCATCCCCGCTCCGAGGACGGCAAGCGCATCAAGCCCCTCGAGCGCTTCGGCGTGAAGATGATGAGCATCGGCTTCCTGATGGAAGATCCGAAGACCGCGATCGTCTGGCGTGGTCCGATGCTTCACGGCGCTCTCAACCAGTTCCTGGCCGACGTGGATTGGGGTGACCTCGACTACCTGATCCTCGACCTGCCGCCGGGCACGGGCGACGTCGCGCTGACCCTGGCCCAGCGCCTCAAGGTCACCGGCGCCGTGATGGTGACGACGCCGCAGGAGGTCGCGCTCCAGGATGTCTACAAGGGCGTGAACATGTGCAAGCGCCTCAACATCCCGATCCTGGGCGTCGTCGAGAACATGAGCTACTTCATCGACTCGGCGGGCGTGCGCCACGAGCTCTTCGGCACGGGCGGGGGCGAAAAGGTCGCGCGCTTCTCCGACGCGCCGCTCCTCGGGCAGGTGCCGATGGAGATGGCGGTGCGGGAGCATGGCGACGAGGGCACGCCCATCGTGCAGGCGGCCCCCGGCACGAACGCGGGCAAGACGTTCATGGACATCGCGGACGCTCTGTCCCAGCGCATCGCGCTCGAGCACTTCGTCCGCGGCGGAGGCAAAGAGGTCCCGGGCAAGGGACCGAAGCGCCTACGCATCCTTCGCTAGCAGGTGCCCCTGCCCGGGCGACGTGTTGAAACGCACTTGAAACGTCCGCACCGCCGGCGGCACGGCGGATCGCCAGCGATTTCGCGCCACTCGACGTGGCACGACGATCGCACTAGGAACAGCCCATGACGACAGTAAACCTCGACCTCGAGATGGTGAAGAGCGCCATCGAATCCGAGGAAGGCATCCTCCTCATCGACTTCTGGGCCAGCTGGTGTGGCCCGTGTCGGACCTTCTCTCCCATCTACGAGAAGGTGGCGGAGGACCATCCGAACATCACCTTCGGCAAGGTGGACACCGAGGCGGAGCAAGTCCTCGCGGCGAGCTTCGGCATCCGAGCCATCCCGACGCTGATGGCCTTCCGCGATGGCGTGCTCCTCTTCAACCAGGCCGGCCTCGTCCCCGAGCCCGCGCTGCGCGACCTCGTCAAGCAGATCGAGGCGCTGGACATGGACGAGGTGAAGAAGGAGATCGCAGAGCGACAGGCCGAAGCCGAGGCGGAGACCGCCCCACCCGCGGAGTGAGCACGACATGGAGCCCAACACCGTTCTCCTCGTCGCCGTCGGCGCCTTTGTCCTCTTCTTCTTCTATCGGAGCTTCGCGGGGAAGTGCTCCCCGGCGCTCGCCCGGCAGCTCGTGGACATGGGCGCCAAGCTCGTCGACGTACGCACGCCTGGCGAATTCGGCGCCGGCCACATCGACGGCGCCATCAACGTCCCGTTGAACGAGCTCTCGACGCGCGCGACGGACCTCGGCAAGACCGACGCCCCGATCGTTCTCTACTGTCAGAGCGGCGCCCGAAGCGGCAGCGCCAAGCGCATCCTGAAGTCGCGCGGCTTCACCGAGGTCCACGACCTCGGCGCGATGGGCCGCTGGAGCTGATCGCGGCGCCTCAGGGCAGTGGGGGAATGCCCCGGCCGAGGAGCCACGCCCGAGCGAGGGGCATGGGGTCGAAGCCGGTGCCGTCGTCGATGGCGCGCAAGAGATCCGACACCGAAGCCGCCTCGCGGCCTCCGTGCTCGGCGTAGAAGCTGGCGAGCACGCCATCGAGCGCCTCGGCCCCCACCTCGCGCTCCACCGCGCGCAGGAAGAAGGCGCCCTTCATGTACGGAATGCTCGACCACACGGGGTGGGTGAGGATGTCGATCTCGTCGCAGCCTTCGGTCCCCCCGCCCGGCCACGCTTCGGTGTCGCCGTAGGCGACGGCGTCTCGGAGACGCTGCTCGTACCCGGCCCACACCTCGGCTTCGACCTCCTCACCGCCCGCGGCGGCGAGGGCACGCGCTGCCAGGTAGCTGGTGGTGCCTTCGGAGAGGACGAAGTCCTCCCAGCAGCGGATGCGCACGCCGTCGCCGAACCATCCGTGCGCGGCTTCGTGGGCGTGGGTGACGCGGTCCCGCATCGAGCCACGGCCGACGTGGAAGTAGGGATGATGCTCCATCCCGCCGTAGTCCCCCGGTCCCCAATCGGCGGAGACCGAAGCGACGTCATCGCCGAAGAGATACGGTCCGTAGGTCTCCTCGAGGAACGCGAAGGCCGAAACCAGGAGCGCCGTGCCTTCGTGCGCCGCTTCGGCTTCGCCCCGATAGTAGTAGACGCTCACGTCGGTGCCGGCGGGGGTCGTGCCGAGGAGCTCGTGCTCGTAATCACCGACGGCGAAAGCGAGCATGTATGCCGGGGCGTCGCTGGGGATCGCCGTCGGATAGATGGCGACCGTACCCTCGGGGATGCCCGCGAGCTCGAGCTCGAAGCGCGCGCCGTCGCTGGGCTTCGAGACGCAGGGGAAGAGGTTGCCGCAGAAGTACGGCCACGTGAACGACACGCCGTCCTCGGCGACCCACCCCTCGAGGGTGCCGTGGGGCTTGGCCGAGAACGTGTATTCGAAGGTGAAGGTGTTGACCCCCTCCGAGTCGCCGTCGAGGACCAGAGTCCCGCCATCGTCCGGCTCCACCGCGATCTCTTCGCCGTCTTCGCCGAGCACCCGCGCGATGGTGAGCCCAGGCGCCTCGAGGCGGATCTCCTCCGCTGGCGCATGCCGCACGACCGCGCGCCCTTCGAGGCGCGCGAGGTCGAGGCGCACCCCGGTGGTGAGCACGCCTTCGAGGATCTGCGCGCCGTCCTCGTCCGCCTTGCCGCCGCCCGAGACGCGCGGAGACGGCGGCTCGGCGGCACCGACGCATGCCGTCGTGAGCGACGAGAGAAGCAGGAGGAGATGGAGGCGCACCGGTCGACGAACAGCACGTGCCATGCCGCCTGGGTTCGGCCGATTTCCCCTGCAATCCGGGCGGCAGGTGGCCAGCACAGCAGCCAGAAGTGCCGTAAGGTGGTGCCGTGCCGACAACGCGACGACCCGCGACGCGCGCCCTCACCCTCGCTGTGCTCCTGGCTCTTCTCGCCGTCGCGACCCCGCCGGCTTCGGCGGACGACGCGCCGACCTTCGGCCCCCACGACGTGCGCACGATCTTCTACATCGCGAAGAGTGAGAACCGTAACCGCGTGGATTTCGCCATCCGGCTCGACGAACGGTGTCGGCCGCGCGGAGACGCGCCGGTCTTCCCCTACTGGCGCATGCTGGCGAACACCCCCGTGACCCTTCAGGGGCTGAGCTTCGGCGAGCCGCGCGCGTATGGCATCGCGAGCCAACGGGTGCAGCCGCCGTCGGCCGAGGGGACCTGGGTGCAGATCGAGCTTCGGGCATTGCCCAGCCGTCCGATCGAGATCCTGGCGCTCGAGAACTCGCTCGGGCGTTGCGACGCGGGTGCACGCATGCAGATCCGCGGCGTCGAGGCGCACCTCGACCACGTCTTCGTGCAGCTCCACGGGTTGATCAGCCGCCCGGAGTGGATCGAGATCCTCGGACGCGCCGTCAGTAACGAGCGGTCGGTGCACGAGCGGATCGACGACTGAACATAAAGAGAGGGCCACGCGACCGAAATCGCGTGGCCCTCCAAAAACGGTCTGTGCGCCGGTCCCCCTCGGCTTTTGGTCAGACCGCTCGAGAAACCCATTCCCGATGATGGAGGCTGTTTTCCTTCGTTGCGCCTCCGGCCGGGGACTCTGCAACCGAGATGCCGCCGATGGCGCCCGCGAAAGGCCTCTGATCTCGCGAGACACCCATCGGGCGCGGGAACATGGAGCGCTCCATGCTCCGGTACAGGAGCATCTCCCGTTCTGGTCTCAGGCGACGAGAGGCTCGGCGATCACACCGAAGAAGGGCCTCCGCCAGGGAGAAGTGGCCGCGGCGAGGTAGGGGTTGATCGACGGGACGCCATCGAAGGCGATGCCGAGGACCCGATCCCGGTTCCAGACCACCGTTCCGGGGAAGGTGTACTCGACGCCCTTGAGGGGGTTGGCGACGCGCAGGACGGTCCGCGTTCCACGAGCGACGCCCTTGGCGCCGACAACCGCGACGCCTCGGCGCGAGATGCTGTGCATCTGGCCGCGGGCGAAGCCGCCGGGCACCGTGAACTGCACGGGCAGGGGCGTGGACTTGCGTGACTTGTCGCGTGTCGACTCACCGCCCACGTACGCGCCTTCGAGGAGCGTCTTCAGGCCCATGAGCCTGACCCTCTCCTCGTCGTCCAGCGCCTCTTCCTTCGCGGCGAGGCGCTGATACTCGTAAACGGATTCGAGGAGGTCGAACATCAGGCCTCACTTTCGAGCGGTTCGGGTATTCCGCTCAGGGTGGATTCGAGCAACGGACGTGCCACGAAAGGATCTGACGAATGCACAGGGCTTTTGGTTCATTCGTATGTCAGAGGTCGGACATTCGTGTCGTGGTAGGCCTTGGTTTGCGCATCAATTCAGGGACGTTTTCATGGACCTCTTCGAACATCGCGCTGAAAGAGATACGGAGGGAAAGCCCCTCGCGGATCGAATGCGTCCGCGCCGACTCGAAGAAATCGTCGGCCAGAGGCATCTGCTCTCGGACAACAAGCTCCTCGCGCGCGCCATTCGCGACGATCGCGTTCCATCGATCATCCTGTGGGGTCCGCCCGGTACCGGAAAGACCACCATCGCGCGCGTCGTCGCGAACGAAACGTCGGCGCGCTTCGAACCGTTCAGCGCGGTGCTCGGCGGCGTGCCTGCGCTTCGCAAGCTGATCGGTGAAGCCGCAGATCAGAAACGCATCTACGGCAAGCGCACCATCCTCTTCGTCGACGAGATCCATCGCTTCAACAAGGCACAACAGGACGCGCTCCTTCCGCACGTGGAGAAGGGCACGGTGGTGCTGATCGGCGCGACCACCGAGAACCCGTCCTTCGCGGTCAACGCCGCGCTCTTGTCGCGCGCCCGCGTCTTTCGCCTCGAGCCGTTGTCGACGGAGGATCTGACGACTCTTCTACGGCGCGCGCTCACGGACACTGAGCGAGGCCTCGGCGCGACCGAGGCCATGCTCGACACGGAGACCGACGTGCTCGAGGCGATCGCGGAGGGTGCGCGGGGCGACGCGCGAAGGGCGCTCGACGTGCTGGAGCTCGCGGTCGCCCACGCCAAGAGCGAGGACAAGAAGCTCACCCTCGAAGCCGTCACGGAGGCGCTCAGCGACAAGACCCTCCTCTACGACAAGAGCGGCGAAGAGCACTACAACGTGGTCAGCGCCCTCATCAAATCCATGCGCGGAACGGACCCCGACGCCGCGATCTACTGGATGATGCGTATGGTCGAGGCCGGCGACGATCCACTCTTCATCCTACGGCGCCTGATCATCTTCGCCTCCGAGGACGTGGGCAACGCCGACCCGCGCGCGCTCATGGTGGCCACCGCCGCCGACGAGGCGTTCCGTCGCCTGGGGATGCCGGAGGGGCTGCACGCGATGGCGCAGGCATGCACCTACCTCGCTTGCGCGCCGAAATCGAACGCGAGCTACCGCGCCTTCGTCGCGGCGCGTGAAGACGTGCGACAGCGCGGCGCCCTCCCCGTCCCCATGTCGCTGCGCAACGCGGCCACCAAGTCGATGAAGGAGTGGGGCTACGGTGAGGGGTACCGCTACCCTCACGACGAAGGCGGCTACGCCGAAGGCGCTACGTACCTGCCGGAAGCGCTCGCTGGCCGCCGGTACTACGAGCCCCGGGACAGCGGCCTCGAAGCACGCATCCGCGAAAAGCTCGCCCGACTCCGCGGCGAGGCCGGCGACGACGACTGACTCAGCGCTCAGCACGACGAGCGAGTGGGATCAGGCGCTTCAGCGTGCGGCTTCGGCGGCCGCGCGCAGTGTTCCCCGGTGCTGCACGGTCCGCTTGATCAGCTCCTCCAGCGCGGAGTCGAGCTCGGCAGGATCGAGCGACTCGGTGGGCACCTCGAGGGTGAGCACCACGTCGCCGTCCTCGTCATAGGCGAACTTCGCCTGGTTCATGTCGCGGTTCTGTCGGAGGAGCCAACGGCTCAGCTCGAAGGAGTTGTTCCCGCGGGTGGCGAGGAAGGGGACCACGGAGGCGATGAGCCACTCGTCGCTCACCCGCACGTACACCACGATCGGCCCCTCCTCCGACGCGTGCTCGCTGCGGAGGGTGGAGTTGCCGTGGGCTTCGGGGGCCCAGCCGAGCTCTTTCAAATGCGCTTCCACCTCCCCCAGCTTCATGACGCTATCCTTCGCGCCCGACGGCGGGGGATGTCAAGCGCGATAGCAGTGCTTATGCTGGCCCCCTGATGGCCGAATTCACCGGAACGATTCGCAAGCTGGGGCTCGAAGGCGGCCTCTGGGCCCTGGTCACCGACGACGGATCCACCATCGAGTTGGTCGATCCCCCCGCCGAGCTCCGCTCCGACGGCAAGAAAGCCCGGGTTCGCGGGACGCGAAAAGGGGCGGAAGTGACCATCGGCATGGTCGGCGACGCGATCGAAGTCCAATCCTTCGAGCTGCTCTAGGCCGCGGACAAGCGCACCCTCAGAATGGCGGCGCCGTCCTCGCCGTCAGCCTCGATCCGGCCCCCGATGCTCTCGGCGTAGACACGAGCCGCGAAGAGCCCGAGCGCGCGCCCGTAGCGCCCGTCCGGTCGTCCCTTGAGCGACTTCTGCCCCTCCAGGGTGAAGCACGACTCGCGAAGCTCGGGAGCGACGGCCGGGCCGCCGTCCACCACGGAGACCCACACCTCGTCGTCACGCTTCTCGACGCGCACCACGATCTCGCCCCGCCGCGCGTACTGCACGGAGTTCGCCACCATCACCTCGACGAGGGGCCGGATCATCGCGCCGCCGCGCGCACGCAGCGGGTTCTGGGCGCACTCGACGCGCAGGCTCATTCCCTCGGAAGGCTGGGGAAGCGACTCGAGGGCCGCGCAGACGTCGCCGTCCTGGATGTTCCCCACGGCCTTCTCATCGGAGAGCCATCGACCGATCCACACCACCTGCTCGAGTCCTCGCAACAGATCGTCGAGCGCCTGCTCGACATCCGCGAGGCTCTCGGCGAGATCCTCGTCGCCGGCGGGAAGCACCTCTTTGACGAAGGCCGTGTTGGCCGCGATGGTCGCCGCCGGGTTTCTGAGGTCGTGGATGATCAGACCGAGCAGCTCCCCGATCTGCTTCGCCTTGTCGCTCACGACTCCACCTCGTCCAGCTCCACCTTGTCGAGCCTCACCGTATCGGAGAAGGCGAGGTTCTGCTCCTCCTGATACTGGATGATCGAGTTCGACAGGTCGACGGCGACCTCCAGCGGATCCTCCGTGTCGTATCCGCGCTTCTCTCGCGGCAGACCGAGCTGCTGTGCGCGCCCTTCGAGGATGGGCAGAACCGAGGCCCTCAGGCGCGCCTTGATGCGCCGCATCTTCTTGGCCTGGCTACGCTCGGAACGGTGGCCGAAGAAGAGCCCCAAGCCGAAGCCAAGGACCAATCCGCCCACCGCCGCGAGGAGCGTCTCCCAGGCCGCCATGGGGCAGGAGGATACTCCGTCTAGTGCCTGATTCATAAGTCTCGAGGGGATGATCGCGACGGACCTCGGTCGCCTCGCAAGGACGGAAACCGATGGACGTGCAGCGCACATTCGAGGTTTCCGGACGCCGCGAGGCGGCCGAGGAACGAGCGAGGGCCCCCTCGAGACTCGTGGATCAGGCACTAGGGCAGGCTGAGCACGCGATCCTCACCGTATTGGTCGATGAGGGCTACGACGTAGGAGATCACCGCGCGCCGCCGATCCATCACGCCCGCGATCTGACCGTCGTCGAGGGTCATGCCGCTCGCAGCCCCCGGATCCTGACGCAGCTCCGTGCGCAGCGCGGGCTCGTTCATCGCGAGCAACCGGTCGATCTGGGACCGCGAGAAGTGCTCGGCCCTCAGCAGGTGGTCGAAGACGCGGCGATGGAGGTTGGCGGCGAGGGGCGAGCCGAACGCCATGTCGTGATCGCGCGTGAAGAGTCGACTGCCGTCCGGCATCCCCTGCGCATTACCGCCGCTCCAGCGATCCCAGTTACCGATGAGATAGTCGAGGACCAGCATGCGGCTCAGGTCCGTGTACATCGCCCGCTCGTCGTCTTGGATGGCGGGACCGCCCTGCTTCAGTCGCCGCGTCCAGCGGCGAATGCTGGAATCGCTCTCGAGCCCGAGGCTGCGCATCTCCGGCACCCAGTAGATCGCGGCGCCGGCCGCCCGCCCCTGGTCGTCCCAGAGCGTCCAATCGACGATCTCGTCCCAGGCGTCGGCATAGTCCGGATGGAGACGGCTCTGAATGTCGTCCCGCCGGACCCAGCGCGTGACCGCCGGCGGCACGTTGTCCATTCCGAGAAGGCGCGCGATTCGGTACGCCGCGACCTCCGCGATCGCGCCGCCGGGCCGGTGTCGGCTGCCGGGCTTGAAAGCGGCGTTCACGGGGCCGTCGAGAACCATCTCGTAGACGATCGAGGTCGAGCCGACCGGCTTGAAACGAATCGGGCGAGCGCCCTCGAGGTACCGAAGGATGACGTCCTGGTCGAGGTTCGAGCCGAGAAAGCGCTGGTGCCCATGCCTGTACGCCGCGAGGAGCGCGCCCCGGTGGGTCTGCCGCATCAAGACCGAGGGCAGGACCTCGGAGGTCACCCGGGGCTCCACCGTCTGCGCGGTCGCCGATAGAGCGATCGCCGTGAACGCGATCGCCCACAGGGTCGCGATGAGGACCGGTCGCCTCAACGAATGCCCTTGAACACGTTCCTGGCGATGACCATGCGCTGCACCTGAGAGGTGCCTTCGTAGATCTGGAGGATCTTCGCGTCACGCATCAGCTTCTCGACCGGGAAGTCCTTCATGTAGCCGACTCCGCCGAAGACCTGCACCGCGTCGGTGGTGACCTTCATGCAGCTGTCGGCGCCGAAGGCCTTGCTGTAACTGGCGACGACCGAGTTCTTCCCGCCCTGATCGATCATCCACGCCGCTTTGTGCACCAAGAGGCGGGTCGCCTCGTAGGCGATCGCCATGTCGGCGATCATGGTCTGCACCATCTGGTGGTTGGCGATCGGCGTGCCGAATGTCTTTCGCTCGAGCGCATACGCCACCGACTCGTCGAGGGCGCGGCGCATGATGCCGCAGGCCCCGGCGCCGATGTCCGGACGAGTCCGGTCGAAGGTCTGCATCGCGACCTTGAAGCCCTCACCGGCCGGCGCGAGCACGTTCGCGTTCGGCACCCGGGCGTCCTCGAGGATCACCGTCGCGGTGTCGCTCGCGCGCTGGCCCATCTTGTCCTCCTTCTTGCCGAGGGAGAGACCGGGCGTGTCGCGGTCGACAACGAACGCCATGATGCCCTTGTGCCGGAGCTTCGGGTCGGTGGTGGCGAAGATCACGTACCACTGGGCGAAGGAGGCGTTGGTGATGAAGTGCTTGGTGCCGTTCAGCACCCACTCGTCGCCGACCTGCTTCGCGGTGCAGAGGATCCCCGCCGCGTCGCTCCCGGCCGCGGGCTCGGTGATGGCGTAGGCGGCGCACACCTTGTCGGCGGTGAGCATCCCCAGGTACTTCTTCTTCTGCTCCTCGGTGCCAGCGATGATCAGCGGGGTCGAAGCCAGGGTGTTGGCGGTGAGGGAGGTCTGGATCCCGGAGCAGCCGTAGGCGAGCTCCTCGGTGAGGAGCACGTGGTCGATCTCGCTCAGGCCCGCGCCGCCGTAGGCCTCGGGGATGATCGGCGCCGAGAGCCCGAGCTCCCACGCCTCCTCGAAGACGTCCATCGGGAACTTCGACTTCTGGTCACACTCGGCGGCGACCGGAATGATGCGGTCCTTGACGAACTTTCTGGTGTTTTCGACGAGCGCTTTCTGCTCGTCGGTGAGGGCGAAATCCATCATGTCCGTTGTCCTTGGCTGCTATTCGCGGCGGGCCTTCTCCTGACGCTCGAGCTCGGCGCGTGCAGCCCGCGCTCCGAGGCGGAAGCCCAGGGCGAGGCCGACGAGGAGAATCCCCGGGATGTAGATGATGTGCTCGATGCTGGGCAACTCAGCCCTCGTCGGTCTTCGCGTCACCCGCCGAATCGGCGAGGCTGCGCTCGAGTCGCCGCACGTCGGCCGCGGTCCGAGCCGACATGCGACCCAAACGGAAGACGTAGCCGAAGACCAGGATCCAGATGGCGGCGTACGCGGTGATCAGCAGGGCGCCCCCCGGCACGTCCTCCGTGACCGGCCCTTCGACCGCACGGAACTCCGTGGCGCGCTCCTCTTCCGGATCAGTCGCTTCCGCGTCCGGTTCCTGATCCTGCGCGAAGGCGAGGGGCGCCGCGGCGAAGCTCAGGGTGAGCGCCAGCATGAGGGAACGGGTGAGCGCACGCATCAGGCGTCCTCCAGAAGGCCGCGCTGCGCGGCTTCGAGCTCGATCTCCTTCACCTCTGCGCGCTGCTTCTCGAGGCGCGCACGCGTCCAGAGCAGGAGCGCGACCAGGAAGGTGAACGCGACGATGCTGATGAGCAGCGTCGTCAGCATGTCGGGGTGAAGACCACCACCCTTGTTGGTGATGACGGTGGGGTGCTGTCCACGCCAGCGCTGGACGCTGTAGTGGATGATCGGCAGGTCGAGGATCCCGAGGACCGCGAGGCCGGCGGCGAAGCGCTTCTCCACCTCTCCGGCGGCGCCGAAGGATCGAAGCGCCAGATAGGCGGCGAAGATCATCCCGGCCAGGAGCGTGGTGGTCAGCCGCGGGTCCCAGGTCCACCACACGCCCCAGGCCTTGCGGGCCCAGAGCGGACCGGTGACCAGCATGGCGACGCAGAAGACCATCCCCACCTCGGCGCCGGCCACGGCCCAGGCGTCGGCCGCCGGCTTGCGCTTCACGAGATAGACGGCGCTTCCGATCGCGGAGACGACGAAGGCGACGTACATCGCATAGGCGCTCGGGACGTGGAAATAGAAGATCTTCTGCACGACGCCCATCTGCATCTCGACGGGCGCGAAGAAGAAGATCGCCCACAGGTCGACGAAGAGCGCGATGGCTGTCAGGACCGCGAGAATGGTCCAGCCCAGTGGAGTCCCAGACGTTTCGTTCTTGCCCATCCCGGCGATCCCGCACGCTAGCATGGGCGGCGGGCCCATGGCTAAACCAACCGCGGAAGAGAAGATTCCGGCAGGGCGCGTCCCAGCACTGCTTTTCACGGTGATCGACGGTGTGGCGCGGCGGGCGCTCGGGGCCTCGGACGCCACCGGCGAAGCGCTTGCGAGGGAGGTCCGGGCGCTGAGCGAGCTCTACACGCAGCGGCGCGCGGAGATCGGGGAGGAGGACCGGACGCGGCTCGTGGCCGCGCGCCTGCGCTTCTTCATGCCGCGGGACCTTCCCAAGGTGGCGCTCCCTCTCTTCGAGCTCCAGCGTGCGGGCCTGTTGCCGCGGGACCGGAGCTGGCGTGTGCTCGACCTGGGCGCCGGCCTCGGGACGACCTCTGTCGGTGTCGCGCGATTTGCACGCGCTGTCGACCTCGCCGACGAGCTCTCGGTGACGGCGGTCGACCTGTGGGCCGAAGGCCTCGCGATCTTCGAATCCCTCGCCGCGAAGCTGCCGGCGGAGGACTTCGCCGGTCTCCGTGTCGAGACCCGGGTCCAGAGCCTCGACCGCGCCGCGCCGAAGGGCCCCTTCGATCTGATCCTCCTCGGCCTCTCCCTCAACGAGTGGGCGCGCGGGCGCTCACCGGAGGATGCCGCGCTGCTCCTCGCCCGCCTGGGTGACGTGCTGTCGCCCGAGGGCGCCATGGTCGTGCTCGAACCGGCCCTCCGCGACGAGGCGCGCTTCGTTCAGCGCACGCGGGATGCGATCGCGAAGCGAGGAGGCGCGCTCGGCATCTTCGCGCCCTGCGTGAGCCCTGCGCCCTGCCCGATGCTCGCGAACGAGCGCGATTGGTGTCACGCGGAGCTCGGGGGCGAGCTCGAAGGACCGCTCGCCGAGATCGCCCGGCGCGCGGGGCTCCGCCGCTCGCGCCGCACCTTCGCCTACCTCACGCTGCGCTGCGACGGGCAGAGCGCACGCGGGATCGCGGGGCCCGAGGCACGCGGCTATCGCGTGGTGAGCGAGGTGCTGGCCTCGAAGGGCAAGCGAGAGGTCTTCGTCTGCGGCGATGGCGCGTTGGTTCGCCTCCGCTTGATGAAGCGCGATCGCAACGAGGCGAACGCGGACTTCGCGGACCTGATGCGCGGTGACCTGGTGGAGATGGAGCGCGCGCTTCCGTCTGAATCGGGCGCGCTTCGTCTCGAAGCGAGCGACCCGATCCGTCGCTCACGGTAGGGTGAGCGCGACCGAGCCGCCGAACTGAGCGCCCGTGCCGTCGCCGGGGTGGTCGAAGACGACGTCGGCTGGATTGGCGACGGGATCGGCGCCGCCGAAAAACCAGTAGCCGACGCCCTCGTTCACCTGCCCCATGTCCTGATTGACCGCGCCGACGAAGAGATCCCCGTAGCCGTCGCCGTTGGTGTCGCCCACGCCGCTCGCGGCGAAGCCGAACTGCGCCCCCTGCTCCCGGGGCTCGCCCACCAGGCTGGCTGAAGGCATGGCCGAGAGGCCCCCGGTCGTCCCGTCGAAGACCCAGGCGCGGCCCTCGTTGGGCGTCGCCGTGTCGTCGAGACGCGCCGTGACGACGGCGTCAGCGAGTCCGTCTCCGTCGAGATCGCCGGCCGGCGCCACGATGAATCCGTACTCCAGAGAAGAATCCGCCTGTACGTCGGTCGTCCACGAGGGAGTCGCCATCAGGCCCGAGGAGCTGCCGTCGTAGACGTAAGCGCGCCCTCGGCCCCCCTCGCCGCGCGCGCTCACGATCACCTCGCCGAAGGTGTCGCCGTTCACGTCCCCGAGACCGGCCACCGAGAAACCGAACTGGCCACCCATCTCCGGCGACGGGCTCTGAAGGATCGCGTGAGGGGCGGTCGATACGCCGGCCTGGGTCCCGAGGAAGAGCAGCGCGCGACCGTTGTTGGTCGTGGTCATGTCGAGATCCCAGTTGTACGCAGAGACCAGCACGTCGGCGAAGCCGTCGCTGTCGACGTCCCCCGCCGCGGCCACGCGCACGCCGAAGGCCTCGCTGGTCTGCGGGTCGGTGGCGACCAGGGTCGTGCCCGGCAGCGCCGTCACGCCCCGCGCGCTTCCGTAATAGATGAACGCTCGGCCCTCGCCCATGGTCGCGCCGGCGACGTTGTAAGCCCCGACGGCGAAGTCGGCGTATCCGTCGGCGTTCACGTCGCCGAGACCGCTCACCCCGCGTCCGTAGAACGCCATCGCTTGGGGCATGGGTATATCCAGCACCGTGGGCTCGGGGTTCAGGCCGTCGGGCCCGCCCTGGTAGACGTAGGCGCGGCCCGAGTCGACGTCGACGCCGTCCACGTCGTGCGCCCCGACGACGGCATCGGAGAAGCCGTCGCCATCGATGTCGCCGAGAGCGGCGAGGACGATCCCGAAGAGGCCGTCCATCTCGGGATCCGGCGCGGGCAGCTCGGTGGCAGGCTCCGTCGGTCCGTCCGGCCCGCCGCGAAAGAGCCACACCGATCCCTGGCTCGAAGCGACCCCCGACTGGCGACGCGCGCCGACCAGCGTGTCCGCGTAGCCGTCGCCATCGTAGTCCTGAGCGCTTCGACCGACGTCGACGTAGCGCACCAGCGACCACTCGCCACACCCCGACGTGTCGCAAGCGCGAACACGCGCAAAGTAACGCGAGCCGACGGGAATTTCGGTCGAGACCGGCAGGTCCGCCGAGGGACGATAGACCGTCTCGGGGAGAGACTCGTCCACCTCCGGCGAGTCGAAAGCGCAGGTGCGGTAGCGCTCGAGATCACACTCGCGCGTGAGCTGGATCTGGTAGCGGACCGCGCCGGCGATCGCGTCCCAACGAAAGACGGGACGCAGGGGTGGATAGGTCACCTCGGCGTCGGCGCCGTGGAGACCGCCGGTGTAGGCCCCGTTCCACGGCCAGCGGATCACCGGTCCGGCGAAGCCCGGTCCCCCGTCGACGGCGGGCGGGCCGTCCGGCACGCCGGTGTCGGCCACGCCCGTGTCGGGTGGAGGGTCGACCACACAGCGCCCCTCCACGCACTCGCCGATCGTGCAGTCGAGGGAGGTCGTGCACTGAGGCGCCTCGTCGTCCCCACAGGCGAGCAGCCAGGGGAGGGCGACGAGCAGAACGAGCTTCCGCATCGCGTTCATCCTAGCCGCCCGACGCGAGAGCAGCGAGCCAAGCACATGACGGCACACCTTGGCTCTAGATAACACATTTCGGCGCAATCGCCGAACTCCGGGTCTCTCGAAATTGCAGCGGTTCTCTCTTGGTCCGGCCATTGCTCTATCCCGAGGCGCTGGAGGAACGTAATGAAGCTCGCTCGAGATCGGTACTTTTCTCTCTGTCCTGACCGCCATCACGGCGGCCTCGTGGATGGTCTCGGTCCAAGAGGCGGCGGCCTGCGGCGGATGCTTCGGACCGACCGACTCGGTCACGGTCGTCACCGCGCATCGGATGGCGGTCTCGCTCACACCAGCCCAGACCACGCTCTGGGATCAGATCGAGTACGCCGGCAACCCCGACGACTTCGTGTGGGTGCTCCCGATTCAGGGCGAGGTGCTGGTGGAGGTCGCTGACAACGCCTTCTTCGAAGCGCTCTCCCAGGTCAGCCAGGTGAACCTCACGGGCACCTTCCCGCCGCTTCGTACCTTCTGCCCCGACCCGTGCGGCGGCTTCGCTGGCTCGCCGAGCGCCGCGGCTGACGCAGGCTTCGCAGGGGATGCAGCCGTGACGGTGTACGGAGAAGCGGTCGTCGGCCCCTACGAGACCGCGACCATCGGCTCCGACGATCCGACCGCGCTCATCACGTGGCTCCAGGATCACGGCTACGCCGTGCCCGACGCCACGCTGCCGATGATCGCCTATTACGTCGAGCAGGGCTTGAACTTCGCCGTGCTGCGCCTGTCGCCGAACGCCGGCGTCAATCAGATGCAGCCGGTGCGCGTCACCACGCCGGGCATGATGCCGGTCTTCCCGCTCCGCATGGTGGGCGCGGGCGTGCAGGACTCGGTGGGCCTCGACCTCTACATCATCGGGGAGGGTCGCTATGGCGCCTCGAACTTCGACGTGCGCGAGATCGACCAGAGCCGCCTCGCCTACGACTGGGACACGCGGAGCTTCAACTACCTCGACGTCTTCGCCCAGACCCTCGAGGACGCGGGCGGCCGCGCCTGGATCACGGAGTACGCCCAGCCCGACGCGCAGTGGAGCTATCAGGTCTCCAGCTATCAGAGCTACGGCGACGACGGGGAGATCAGCTACGCCATGGCGGACTACGCGATCGCCGTCGAGGGTCTCTCGGCGCCGTACCTGACTCGCCTCCGCACGGACCTCGCCCCGGCGTTCCTCGACGAGGACCTGATCCTCGAGGCGTCCACCGGCGGCGACGTGAGCAACTACATCAACGTCAGCCGCGAGCTGAATCGCCCCGATGAGCCCTCCTGCCCCACCATGTGCACCGATCCCGGCGGCATCCTCGGCATCCCCACCGGCGGCACCCGCACCAGCGGCGCCCGCAGCGGCTGCTCCATCGGCGCGGCGAACGACGAGGGCTCGCTCTTCTTCGCCGGACTCTTCGCGGCCGGTGGCCTTCTCCTGATTTCGCGGCGTCGCAAGCGTCGTTGAAGCTCGCGCGGCTTCGCCGAGAGGCGAGGCCACGTGAGACCGTTCCCAAACAAGACAGACAATCGTTCCATCCCAGATGCCCCGGGCTTTGCCCGGGGCATTGTTAATTGTGCTCAGGGGCTTCGCCCCTGAGGACCCCCGGGGGAAA
This sequence comes from uncultured delta proteobacterium, assembly GCA_963727445.1. GTDB lineage: Bacteria > Myxococcota_A > Polyangia > Polyangiales > B10-G4 > B10-G4. The sequence goes on along the minus strand of CAVSGI010000021.1, from coordinate 302,782 downwards.
GGATTCCCCCGTGTCGCTCGCGCTTCGCGCTCGCTCTCACGTCTGCCCGTCTGAAGTGGTTGAGACTGACTCAGAGGGTCGCTCTCGAATTCGCCGGGACCTCTACGGGCAGCGTTCGTCCCCCCTTCTCGGGCGCCTGACGGCGCCCGGGTCGCGTTGCTTCGCAACGCTCCACTCCGTCCAGGTGACCGGCTCGAGGACACGACGTTAGCCAACACCCCGGAGCGGCCGCAGGCCGCGACCCGGCGCCGCAGGCGCCGAGTGGGGGTCCGAACGCTGCCCGTAGACCATCAGTTCGTTGCCATGAAGTGCAGCGAGCCCATCTGTTCCACACTGGGCGGGCAGACGTGAGAGGCCGCTTCCATGCGGCCGACAAGGGGGCGTAGCCCCCTGGGGTCCTCAGGGGCGAAGCCCCTGAGCACCGAGCACAATTACGGCGAAGCCCCTGAGCACAATTACGGCGAAGCCCCTGAGCACAATTAACCTGCTAAGGTGCGCGCACCCGATGTCGGACCTCTTCGACCGATCATTCGTCTTCGTCGTCGGCAAGGGGGGAGCTGGCAAGACCACCGTCAGCGCTGCCCTCGCGCTGGCGGCCGCGCGCAAGGGCAAGCGCGTCCTTCTGGCGATGTGCAACGCCAAGGAGCGGCTGAGCTACCTGCTCGAGGTCGATCCCGTCGGCGCTCACAACCAGGCGATCGGGCCGAACATCGACGCCGTGAACATGGTGCCCCGCTACGCCCTCGAGGAGTACGGGATGATCGTCCTCAAGGTGCGCAGCGTCTACAAGGCGATCTTCGACAACCGCTTCGTCGCCGCCTTCCTGCGCGGGACGCCCGGCCTCGAGTCGTGGTCGATGCTGGGCAAGGCCTTCTATCACACCAAGGAAGTCGACGAGACCGGACGCAAACGCTACGACCTCGTGATCCTGGACGCGCCCGCGACCGGCCACGGCCTCGAGATGCTCCGCGTTCCGCAGGTGATCACCGACGTGTCACCGCCAGGGCTGTTGCGCCACCAAGCCGAGGCGGCCCTCGAGCTCTTCCGCGATCCCGATCGGGGTGGAACGGTCCTGGTCACCCTCCCGGAGGACATGCCGGTCAACGAGACCCTCGAGCTCCATCAGGCGCTCCGCAACGAGCTTCGGATGCCCGTGACACGCCTGGTGGTCAACGGCGTCTATCCCACCCTCTTCGACGGCAGCGAGCGACAGCGCGCCATCGCGCTGTCGAAGGGCCTGCCCGACGACTCCCCCATCCGGGACCTCGCGGAAGCGGCGCGGGCGCGCGCGGTGCGCGAGCGCGTGCAGGCGGAGGCGATCGCGCGCCTGTCGAAGGAGCTCGCGGTACCGCGGATCACCCTTCCCTACCTCTTCATGCCCGAGTTCCGGCGCAGCGCCATCGAATCGCTTTCACACGCCTTTTCCTGAGCCGCGGGGCGCGCTTTCCTTGGCCCGAAGTGCAATATGGGAAACAATCCGTCGTGAATGGGGCAGAGCTTCAGCGATGACGAGCTGACCGTCTTGATGGTCGGTTCTGGCGAGCCCCTCGCCGACGCCCTGATCGACGCCATGGAGCGCCACGGGCTCACGGTCGAGGCGGCCGCCTCGATGGGGTCGACGCAGGCCGCCATCGCGGTCGCCCCCGACCTGATCCTGCTCGTGGGGGACGCCACCGACAGCGGCGGCACCGGCATCCTCGGCGATCTCTCCGAATCCACCCTCGCCGCGGTGATCCCGGTCGTCCTGTTGGCGGACGACGAGACCCTGGCCGACCGTGTCGAGGCCTTCCGCTTCGGCGCGACCGCGGTGGTGCCCCGAACCGCCAGCGCGGACGCCATCGCGCGCCGGATCACCGAGCTGGCCCAGGAGATCCCGGAGCGGAGTAGCGCCGTGGTGGGCGAGCTCGGTGAAGCGACCCTCGACGAGTTCGCGACCATGCTCACCCGCGAGCTCCGCAACGGCATCCTCTCGGTGAAGGGCGGCGCGAACGAGGACACCATCCGCCTCGTTCTGGGCGAAGGCAAACAGCTGGCGCAGGTGGTCGAGAAGTTCGTCTCCAAGGTGCGGCCGCTGGTGCGCGAAGCCGAGGTCGTACACTACGAGTTTCAAGAGCACGCGACCGGCACGCTGTCGTTCCTGGGCGCCGAGCTCGACGATGGAAGCGAGAAGAAGGGCACCGGCGTTCACGGGTTGCGCATCCTCCTCGCGGACGACGACGTGGCGCGCGCGGACGGAGTCGCCCAGGAGCTCCGCGCGCGCGGCGCCAAGGTCGTGATGACCGACCTCGCCGGGACGCGCCTGGGTCGCGCCCGAAGCTTCGACCCTTCGGTGCTGGTGATCGACGACAAGGCGCTCACCGGTCCCGGCTATCAGCTGGTGCGGCGCATGCGCGAAGACACGCGCCTGAGGTGGGCGTTCCTCCTCGTGGTGTCGTGGGACGAGATCTGGGGCCAGGAGGATCGCGGCCCGGTGGTGGAATCGCTCATCAGCCGCCTCGAGCGCCTGGGCGAAGCGGAGCGGGACATCCAGGAGCTGGCGAAGTCGGGCAAGCCCTTCGACGCCCGCCTCGAGGTGGTCGGCGGCGCGCGCCTCTTGCGATCGGTCGTCGATGCGGGCAATCGCCTGCGCCTGACGGTCCACAACCGCCGGGGGCCCGTGCGCGTGGACGTCTCCGAGGGGCTGGTGGCAGGCGCCGTCTTCGAACCGAAGACCGAGGAAGACCTCCGCCTCGAGGGCCCAGTGGCGGTGGCCGGGCTCTTGAGCATGGCGACCGGCCGCGTGCGCGTCGAGCCGGTGGACGCACCCGAGACGACGAACATCATGGCGACCATCGACGTCGCCCTCGAGCAGGCGGATGGCGAAGACGCGCCCTTCCGGCCCTCGGAAGCGCCCGCGCGCGTCTCGGGTGCGCCCGAGGAGCTCCATCTGGTCGCGTCCACCCATCCCTCCATCGCTCCCCGCCGAGATCCGACGTTGAAAGGCATCGTCGCGCCTCCGCCCACGCGCGAGGAGCTGGCCTCGCTCGATCTCTCGGCGGAGGCGACGGGGATCGCCCCGCCCCCGATGCCGCCTTCGCCGACGCATGCGGCCAAGCAGAAGTTCGTCCCCGCGCCACCGCCCAAGGTGGGGCTGGCCGGCATCAAGAAGAAGAAGAAGAAGAAGAAGAAGGGGCGCAAGGATCCGACGCCGGTCGGCGGCAGCAGCCCGCCGCCGCCCCTGGCAGAAGCGGCGACGCAGGTCGCGCACGTTGCCGAGAAACCCAAATCCCGTAAGCGCCGCCGCCAGCCGACGCTGGTCGGGATGCCGATGCCCAAGCGGGACAACGGTTCGGCCAAGAGCGTGGGCGCGGTGATCACCAAGAAGGTCCAGATGCCGACGCTCGCGGCCGAGGAGTCGACCCGGGAGGTGCCCGGGACCTCGCGCGACGACCACCGCACGGCCGAGGTGGCCTTGCCCGCGGAGCTCGAAGGGGAGGTGACCCGTGCCGACGTGGCGCTCCCCGAAGGGGACCTCGCCTCGGAGCCGACAGCGATCGCCGACATGTCCGGCGAGTCCACGGCGATCTCCAGAGCGCCTTCGGAGGCCGAGCTCGCGCCGGCTGTCGCCGTGGCCACACCGCCGCCGATCCCCGCCGTGGCCGAGCCCCCCGCCGTTCTCGCGGTGGCCGAGCCCGCACCCGCTGCCCCGGCGGTGGCCGAGCCCGCGCCCGCCGCTCCGGCTCTCGATCCATTCGGCGCCACCGTGAACGACGAGGCCCAGGCCGCGGCCCTCGGCCCCCCGGCGCCCCGCAAAGATCCCCCGACCCAGGTCGAGGCGCGTTCCCCCTTCGACACGCCCGTGATCCCCGATGCCTTCGACGCCAAGCCGCTCCCGGCGAGCGGCGCCTACGGCGGTCGCCCAGCCCCCTCGCGACGAACGCTGTTCATCGTCGTCGTGGCAGGCGTCGTCGCCGCCACGCTCTTCGCCACCCTGCTGACGATCTGGATCCTGAAGAAGGACGAGACGTTGTTGGCGGGGACGGGGGCGGAGACGGGCACGGGGACGGAGACGGGAACGGAGACGGGAACGGGGACGGGAACGGGAACGGAGACGGGAACGGGAACGGAGACGGGAACGGGAACGGAGACGGGAACGGGAACGGAGACGGGAACGGGAACGGAGACGGGCACGGGCACGGGCACGGAGACGGGCACGGGCACGGGGACGGGAGGGGGGCGCGCCACCGTCGACGGATTCCCTCCAGCGCCCGTCGCGATCCAGCTGCCCCGGATCCCCCGGCGCATCGCGCACATGTCCCGACATCGGCGCGAGCGGTTGGCGCGGAGGCTTCGAGCCCGCGCGCGCAATCACCGCGTCGCGCATCGTTACAACCGGGCCCAGGAGGAGCTCGAAGAGTCGCTGCAGTACACGCCCGAGCATCCGACCTCGCACAAGGAGATGGCGCTACTGAAGTTCAACGAAGGCGAGACCGAGTTGGCGATCGCCTGGATGCTTCGCGCCATCGAGCTCGACGCGGAGAACGACGACTACTACGTCCTGCTCGGCGACTTCTACGGCGCCCAGCGGGACATCCCGCACGCGCGCCGCGCCTGGCAACAGGCGCTCGAGCTGAACCGGCGAAACCGCCAGGCGCGCGCGCGCCTGAGCCGCCTCGGCAACTGACCGACTGACTCAGGCCGGGGGGCCGCTTCCGTTGGGCAGGCAGATGGCGTCGATCACGCCCATACCCATGTCGGCGTTCACGCACTGGTAATCGGGGGCGCAGTCGAAGTCGGTGTTACAGCGCTTGAAGCAGACGCGCTGCATGGTCGGGTCGCCGACGAGCTCGTAGCAGGAGCTGTTGCCGGGGCAGTCGGCGTGCACCGAGCAGTATGCCGAGCACATGGTTCCGTCGAGATGATCCATGTCCCACGCCACGGTGAAGCAATCGTCCGCGGTGTCCACGCAGTCGTTCTTGGTGTCGCAGCTCTGGTAGAGCGGGATGCCACTGCCCTTACAAGCGGCGAGGGTGGGCAGGCAGAGAGCGAGGAAGAGCAGGGCACGCGGCATCGAGATCTCCTGAGTGGTTCAGGGTGATGCGCCCTTGGACGGATGTCGAGGCCGGCGATTCACCGGCCGGTGGAGCGGCTCAGCGGCGCATCGAGCCGGCCGCGCCAGTGGTCACGTAGGTGCCGCGAGGCCAGTGTCGATAGTATTCGGCCTCGATCATCGGGCCGCCCTCGGTGTCGAACTCACCCGTGGGCGAGCCGTAGACCTTCACCAGGGAGCCGGCCCAGAGTCGGGCCTCTCCCTCGCGATCCTCGGGGTGGATCTGGACCACCGCGGTGAAGGGCCCGCTCTCGCGATCGGAGACGGTGACCCGGCAGCTCCCGGCGGTCTCGTCCCCGCAGAGGTGCCGCGTCTGGTGGATGCGGTGGGTGGCATGGACGAGGGTCCGGCCGTTGGTGCCGCGCTCGACCGAGGTCACGACCCCGAACCAGCCCACGGTCGCCGACCGGAAGTCCGCCGGATCCCGGCGCACGTCCTCGTAACTCACGTCGGTCGTGTTTCCGATGTAGGCGTCTTCGTCGCCGAGCGGGACGTACTCGCGATCGTACCCGTACTGACCGGCGCCGCAGGCGGCCAGGAGGAGGCCGGCCAGCGCCGTGCCAATTGCCGAGGTGAGCGCCATGTCGCTTCGCATGGCGCCCTTTGTAACCCCTCGCCCCGCCGGATCCAACAAGTGCGTCTTGCAAGGCCCGTGGGGTGGGCCTACGGTTCGCGCCAATCCGCCTCGAGGAGTCCGATGCCAGGTTCTGCTACCCGCGATCTCGCCTTCCACGAGCCCCTCGTCTTCGAGCTCGGCTCGCCCGGTCGGCAGGGCGCGTCCCTTCCCGACGCCGGCGTCCCCGCCGCCGATCCGGCGGCGCTCTTCGGCGACGCGTACCGCGAGGAGGGCACCGGCCTGCCGGAGGTCTCCGAGCCGGAAGCCTTCCGCCACTACGTCAAGCTCAGCGCTCAGAACTTCGCCATCGACAAGGGGCTCTATCCGCTCGGCTCCTGCACCATGAAGTACAACCCGAAGGTGAACGAGTGGGCCGCGCGGCTCACCGGCTTCGCCGGCCTTCATCCCTACGCTCCCGATCGCACCATCCAGGGCGCCCTCGAGCTCATGTACCGGCTCGAGCGGGGTCTCGCCGAGATCTGCGGCATGGACCAGGTGACCCTCCACCCCGCCGCAGGCGCGCAGGGTGAGCTCACCGGCCTGATGATGATCCGCGCCCACCACGAGGCCCAGGGACGGAGCCCCAAGAAGGTGCTGATCCCGGACACGGCACACGGGACGAACCCGGCGTCGTGCGCCCTCAACGGGCTCAAGAACGTGCCCTTCCCCATGGAGGGCAGCGGGATCGTCACCCCCGATCAGATCGCGCCATTCATCGACGACGACGTCGCGGCGATCATGCTCACGAACCCGAACACCGTGGGCCTCTTCGAGAGCCACCTGCCGACCATCGCGTCGATGGTGCACGACAAGGGCGGGCTGGTGTACGGCGACGGCGCGAACCTCAACGCCATCATGGGGCGCACGCGGCCCGGTGATCTCGGCATCGACGTGATGCAGTTCAACCTGCACAAGACCTTCACCACGCCTCACGGCGGCGGCGGGCCCGGATGCGGGCCGGTGGGGTACAAGAAGATCCTGGCGCCGTACGCCCCAATACCCGTCGTGGTGAAGAACGAGGACGGCAGCTTCGCCCTCGATGCGGATCGGCCGCAGTCGGTGGGCCGCCTGCGTTCCTTCCACGGCAACTTCGGGATGATGGTGCGGGCCTACACCTATCTGCGCGAGATGGGCGCGGAGGGTCTCAAGAGCGCCAGCGAGCTGGCGGTCCTCAACGCCAACTACCTGCGCGCCTGCCTCGGCGAAGAGTGGCACGTGGCCTTCGACGAGGTCTGCATGCACGAGGTGGTGATCAGCGACAAGCACCTCCGGCCGACGGGCGTCACGACGATGGACGTGGCCAAGCGGCTCATCGATTACGGCTTCCATCCGCCCACCGTCTACTTCCCGCTGGTGGTCAAGGGCGCGATGCTCATCGAACCCACCGAGACCGAGACCAAGCAGGCCCTCGACGAGTTCGTCAGCGCCCTGTCCTCGATCAGCCGCGAGGCGCGCGAGGACGCCGAGACGGTGAAGAAGGCGCCGCACCTGACGCGCCTGAGGCGCCTGGACGAGACCCGCGCCGCCCGCCATCCCGTGCTGCGGTGGCGACCGGCGCAGGAAGACGTCTAGTCCTCAAGGACAAGCGACGGTCGTGAACGTCGAGCGATGCTCGACGGCGACCGGGTTGCCCGAGACGTCGGTGACGCCGCCGATCGGTACAATCACCTCGTAGGTGGTGCTCGGACGAAGGGGCTCGTCCGGGTGGAAGCTGACGGCGCCCTCCTGCCCCGAGTAGGTGCCCGGCACGGGGCGGCCCGAGCCCATCTCCTCGACGCGGAAGGAGCCCCGGAAGACGGTCCCGATCTCCACGAACTCGGTGAAGGTCAGCCCGACGCGCGCGGAGATGGCGACGTCGGTCGCGCCGTCGCGCGGCACCACCATGTTCACCTCCGGCGGGCGCGTATCCGGGGCCGCGCGGTAGGGCATCACGTTGGTGGCCTGATCCGGAACGGAGTCGTCGTCGACGCTCACCGCCACCACGTTTCCGATCGGCACGATGGTGTCGAGGTCGCCGGTCATCTCGAAGCGCGCCTGCATCGTCATGGCGGAAGGATCGGAGACGTCGAGGGAGACCCCGTAGTTCGACTGCCCCACGAAGGCTTCTCCCTCCTTGAAGAAGACGTAACCCCCGTTGGCGATCGGCGGCGCATCCCAGTTGCCCAGGAACTCGGGAGCGCCGGGATCCGAGATGTCGAAGATGACCAGCCCGCCTCCGAGGAAGTTCCGGGCGTAATAGGCCCGGTTGCCGTTCACGTGACCGAAGTACGCGGTCTTGAGCGTGGGGGCGCCGAATCGGTCGGTGGTTCCGTCGGTCGTGATGTAGGTGCCGCCCGGGATGACGCGTGGGCGGGCCGGATCGGAGATGTCGACCAGGTTGGTGCGGATGCCCTCCGCCGCCTGGATCACGAGCAAGGTCCCGATCGCATACACGCCGCCGACGCGCAGATCGGGGAGCGGCTCGTAGGTGTTCAGCAGCACCGGGGCCGACGGATCCGATGCGTCCACGACGAAGACCCCGTTGTCAGCGGCGCCGACGTAGACGTAGGGCGCCTGCCAGAAGATGCTGAGGACCACCCGCGCGTAGGAGTCGGGATAGACGACACCGGGCAAGGTGAAGTCGGTGACCAGGAAGGGCGCGGTCGGATCCGTGATGTCCCAGAAGAGGATGCCGGTGAGCGAGGTGGTGACCATGTAGCGACGGCCGTCGATGGTTGCGATGCCGGCCGCGTGGGTTTCGCGCATCTGCTCCTCGGTCACGGTCGCGACCGGCACCGGCGCGCAGGGCTCGTCGAACTCGAAGACCGAGAGGCCCCCGAAGCCCCCCTCGTGGGCCCAGGGCATGAAGAGGTATCCGTCGACCATGGCCACCGTGTTGTGGTGGTCGCGATCGCTCTCGCCGCCGTCGAGGTAGGCGCAGGGGGTGATCAGTCGATCGTCGGTGAAGGTGGTGGCCGGGCCCCCGGGGCCGTGCAGCGGCGGATAGGCGTTCGGCTCGGGCGCGAGCTCGGGGAGCGTCCCTGCGTCACCGCCGGCGTCCATCGCTGTGCCTCCGTCGCCGAGGAGCTCACAGCCCGTCGGAGGTGGGCCGGCGTCGGGCCACTCGATGCCGGTGTCGCCGGCGCGACCGTCGGGGAAGGTGCGGCTGTCCATCGCCGCATCCATGGCGTCGCCCGGTGCGTCCATGGTCGCGTCGCCCGCGTCACCGGCCCCATCATCACCGCACCCCGAGACGATCAGCGCGATCGCAGAGAAGACAAGCCCAGCCCGCATGGACGGAGACTATCTCGCGAAGGCCCGCACCACCACGCTGGCGCAGGCGAGGCCGAAGGCCCCGGTCACGAAGGCAGCGCTCCCGTCGATCCGCGAGCGGCGCTCGCAGGTGTGCTTGCCGTTGCTACCGTTGGGGCAGACGCACTGGAACCCGGTCTCACCGTCGTAACTCAGGGAGAGCGGAGCGAGGGGCTGCTCGAGGCTGTAGACGGCCTCGATGCCCACCGGCGTCCCGCGCTCGCAAGCGATCGCGTAGTCGCGGCGCAGCATCTTGCGCAGGCTCTTGGCGAAGGGGTCGCGGAAGGTCTCGGAGAGGTCGCCGGAGCGGATCTGGGTGGGGTCCATCCGCGCCGCCGCGCCCATGGAAGAGACGACCGGAATGCCCCGTTCGAGACAGGTCGCGAGCAGGTGCGCCTTCGCCTTCATGTTGTCGATGGCGTCGACGACGTAGTCCACCTGGCCGTCGAGGAGCCGGGCAGAGGTCTCGGCCTCGTAGAACTCCGCGATCGGCTCGACCTCGCTCGGCGGATGAACGAGGCGAAGGCGCTCTGCCATGACCTCCACCTTCTTCTTGCCGATGTTGCCCTTGAGCGCGTGGAGCTGCCTGTTCGCGTTGGTGACGCAGACGTCGTCGAAATCGATCAGGCCGAGGTACCCCACCCCCGAACGCGCCAGCGCCTCGGCGGTGAAGGAGCCGACGCCACCCATCCCGAAGATCAAGACGCGCGCCTTCATCAGGCGATGCAGGCCCTCCTCACCGAAGAGGCGCGCCGCGCGGTCGAAACGGCGGTGGGTTCGAAGCTCGGGCTCGGGTTCGCGAGCGGGATCGATCCCGCGCTGTCCTGGAGCGAGTGGCAACGGCATGGACGGAGCGTGCGCTATTCCGCGGCCGTGTCCAGCTCGAGCGCGCGGCCCTCTTCGTGCTCGGGCGGCACCGGCTGGGGCGAAAGCGAGGGGATCCCGCGCCCGCTCCGCTCGAAGGGGCTCTCGTCGTACTCGCGCTCCGCGGCGAGGCGCTCGAGGCGCCGCCACATCGAGCGCCACTCGGGCTCGTGATCCGTGTGCTTGAAGAACCAGGCCTTGAGCTGCATCAGACGGCGCACGGACTCCACGAAGGGTCGCGGGTGTCGCTTGTCGATGAGGTAGAGGTAGCCGCGATAACGCTCGAGGAGCAGCTCGGGCGAGGGGGTGGTCGAGCCGCCACCCACGTGCACCGCTCCGACGGGGAGCAGGTGGAGCCGATAGCCAGCGAGGCGCACCCGCTTACACCAGTCGAGCTCCTCGTTGTAGAGGAAGAAGGACTCGTCGAGTCCGCCGACCTCCGCGATGACCTCGCGGCGCGTCATGATGCACGCGCCGCAGAGCACGCCGACGGGGAGCGGCCCCGCGAGGGACGGCAGGTAGCGCGGGTAGTAGGGCCAGCTGAAGTGATGCTGCCGCGTCCCATCCGGATTGAAGAGGTGCGGTCCCACCGCGCCGACCTCCGGGTGCGTCCGGAGGGTCCGAGCCATCATCTGAAGGCACTTCCGATTCAGGAAGAGATCGGAGTTGAGCAAGAGCACCAGGCTGCGGGTGGAGGCCTCCACGCCGCGATTGGTGGCGTAGCTGAATCCGTGGTTCTTGACCTCGAGGAGGCGGACGTTCGGGTAGTCGCCCGTCACCAGCTGGCGGCTGCCGTCGCTCGAGCCCCCATCGACGACGATCACCTCGGCGTCGGGGGCGATGGCCAACAGATCCTCGAGCGTCCGGCCCAGATGTTCTTGGCCGTTATACGAGGGAATTATGACGCTCAGGTCCTCCACCGGCGCCCTCTGTACCCTCTGGCAAGGGGGGGCGCAAGGCCGGTCCCAGGCCCGGAGGTGATATGATGCGCAGGTGCCACTGCCTGGAGCCGGGGGGCTCGGATGACGCCCAGGAGCGCCATCGTCTCTCGGATCGCGCACGCGGCCTGTGTCGACGCGCCGGTTCATCAACCCGGGAATCGCTGGTGGGACGAGCTGCCGGAGGACTTCGCGCAGCAACCCGAGGTCTTCCAGCTCGAGCTCATGGAGTCGCTCCAGGTGCGCGCCGGCGCTGCGTGGGACTACACGGTGCGCACCCTCGCCGGCACGGCGGTGAGCGCCCTCGCCTACCCGATCGGCTTTCATCCCATCGCCCTCAGGCGCGCCCTCGAGGATCGCGAGCTCATCGGGCCGATGGTCGAAGCGCGGGACCCCGACGCGTTCTTCCGCCGACCGCCGCGCGCGGTCCCCATCCGCGTCTCGCGCGCGCGCATGCCGCTCTTTCGTCCACCCGACGGCGCCTGCCTCGATCTGAGCTTCGCGAGCCCCTACGTCCCGGTCAACCCGCGCATCCGCGACGGCTACCTTCGTCACGCGAACAATCGCGTCGCGCGGGCGCGCTGGTGGCGCCACGGACGAGGGCCGCGCCCGACGGTGCTGGCGATCCACGGATTCAACGCCGACCTCTACCACCTGAACGAGGTCTTCTTCGCGATCCCGTGGCTCTATCGCCTCGGCTTCGACGTGATGCTCTGTACGCTGCCTTTCCACGGCCAGCGCCGTACGCGCTTTTCACCCTTCAGCGGACACGGGTTCTTCGCGGGCGGCATCGCGCGCATCAACGAGGCCTTCGGTCAGGCCATCTACGACATTCGCATCTTGATGAATCACCTGCTCGAGACCCACCGGGTCCCGCGCGTGGGCGTGACGGGGGTGAGCCTCGGTGGCTTCACCGCGGCGCTCCTGGCGTCGGTCGACGATCGCCTCGCCTTTTCGATCCCCAACGTGCCGGTGGTCTCTCTCGCCGATCTGATGATGGAGTGGCGCCCACTGAACACGCTGATGCGCACCAGCCTCCGCGTGATGCGCCGGCGGATCAAAGACGCGCGCTTTCTGCTGGCCGTGACCAGCCCCCTCACCTATCCACCGCGGATCGACAAGCGAAGGCTCATGGTGATCGGCGGCGTCGGCGACCGTTTGGCGCCCCCGAAGCAGGCGCGGCTGCTCTGGGAACACTGGGACCGCTGTCGCCTTCACTGGTTCCCGGGCAACCACGTGCTGCACTTCGACCGCGGCGCCTATCTGCGCGAGATGGCGCGATTCCTGCGCAGCATCGGCTTCTTCGAGGGGCTACCCGAGCCGAAACAGATCCGGCAGGAGCGCCGTCGCCGTTTTCTGCCGGGTGCTTGAAAGGCCTACTGTGGCACTTCACCCGTCGCGATCGGCCGCTGCCACCAGCCGCCGGGCCTTCGGCGCCCAGTCTGCGCCCATGAAAGAGGTGGGGGTCAGCGCGTAGACCAGCGTGTCGCGGAGCGAGCCGTCGGTGCCACGTGACTGGCTCCGGAGCAACGCCTCCTGGAGGTAACCCAGACGCTCGGGCACCGCGCTGCTCTTCACGTTCTTCGGATCGCAACGGATCTCGACGCGGCTCGCGTCGAGTCGGTCGAAGCAGACGGCCGTGAGGAGCTGGACGGCCTCGGTGACGTGCCCCTTGCCGGTAGCGCTCTTGCGGATCCAATAGCCGATCTCGAAGGCGCGCCGCTCCCAGTCGATCCGGTGAAGGCCCGAGCCCCCGAGCATCGTCCCGTCGCGCGAACGGATGGCGACGATCAGGTCTTCGCGGGTGAGCCACATGCCGCCGCCCGGCGCGCGAAAGCCTCGCTGTCGTCGCTCTCCTGGTGATGATCGACCCAGGGAAGCCAGGCGCGCAGGTGTGCGCGATCCTCGTCGACCGCTTCGTAGATCGCCGGGCCGTCGCCGGGAGCCATGGGCGTGAGCAGGGTGCGCTCCCCTTCGAGACGGCGGAAGAGCGGCAGGAGCTCGGGATGAAAACCATGGACCGGCATGTCAGGCGAGACCATACAACGCGCGCGCGTTGTCGGTGGTGAGCCGTGCGACCTCGTCGGCGCTCTGTCCGCGCGCCCCGGCCACGGCCTCGACGATCGCGAGGAGCGCGGTGGGCTCGTTCCGCGAGGTCGTCGCGTCGTGAAGCGGTTGATCCGGCGCATCGGTCTCGATCAGGAGGCGCCGCGCCGGGACGCGCGCCGCCGCGAGGCGGGGCCTCTTGGCGTTCGGGCGCGTGATGTTGCCCGCGAAGCTCAGGTAGAGCCCCAACGCGACGTAGCGATCGACGAGCTCCGGCGACCCGCTGTAGCTGTGGACCACGCCGCCGTGGGGGAGCGGGCCACGCGCTTCGAGGTGGGCCAGCGCCGGCCCGTGGGCGCGGAGGATGTGGAAGATCACGGGCAGCCCCAGGGCCTCGGCGGCGTCTCGATGTCGGTCCACCACCCGCCCCTGCAGGTCGTACCCCACACCAGCCCTTTCGACGTGTCCGTCGAAGCCGGTCTCCCCGATGGCCACCGCCCGGTTCGCCTTCGCCTCGGGGATCAGCGCTTCGAGGGCCTTCGACAGGGCGCTGTCGTCGAGCGCGAGGAGCGCCTGCGGATGAACGCCCACCGTCGCGTGAACCTCCGGATAGCGCGCCCCGAGGGCCGCGATGGCGCGCCAATCACGGGGGTGCACGCCGGCCACCGTCATACCGACGATACCGGCATCGCGCGCGCGTGAAACCACCGCGTCGCGATCGGCATCGAAAGCGGCGAAGTCGAGGTGGCAATGAGAATCGAAGAGTGCCGCGGGCTTCACGTACCGTCAGGCGCCGGCGGTTTCGCGCTCGTCCTTGTCGGCGCTCGCCTTCTTGTCGTCGCCCGCCGTGAACTCCTTGAGCTCGGCGGTGACGCGGCGAAGCATGGACTGCTTCTGATGGAACGGCAGGAACGCCGCCTTGAAGCCGTTGGTGATGATGCGCCGGAGGTCTTCCCAGTCGAGACCCATCTGGGTGTGACAGAGCCAGAGCTCGCGCGAGACCGTGGTGTCGGTGATCAACCTGTTGTCGGTGTTGATCGTCACCCTGAGCCCGAGGTTGTGATAGAGCTTGAGCGGGTGACTCGCGAGGTCGCGCACTGCGCCGGTTTGCACGTTCGAGCTCGGACAGCACTCGAGGGCGATGCGGTGATCGTTGACGTAGTGGAGTAGCCCGCCGTCCTCGCGCAGGCGACAGCCGTGACCGATACGGTGCGCGCCGCAATCGTGGATCGCCTGGTGGATCGATTGCGGGCCGTACGCCTCGCCGGCGTGGATGGTGACGTTGATGTTGTTGTCGCGGACCAGCTGAAAGCTCGGCAGATGATGTTTGGCCGGGTGGTCGTACTCGGCGCCGGCGAGATCGAAGGCCACGACACCGCGGTTCTTGTAAGCGACGGCGAGCTGCGCCATCTCGAGGGAAGACTCGGGCGAGATGTTGCGAATGCCGCAGATGATGATGTTGGACTGGATGCCGAACTCGGCCTGGCCCTGGTTGAGCCCTTCGAGCACCGCTTCCACCACCTGGGTCAGCCGGAGCCCGCGCCGCGTATGGAGCATGGGCGCGTAGCGCACCTCCATGTAGCGGACGCTCTCGTTCGCGGCGTCTTCCGCCAGCTCGAAGGCGATCCGGCGCAGGGCGTCCTCGGTCTGCATCACGCGCAGCGTGATGTCGAAGGCCTTGAGGTATTCGACGAGCGACCCCGTGTTCTCGCCCAGGTGCATCGCACGGGCGAGGCCGTCGGGATCGCTCGCGGGGAGGTCGATTTCGTCCTGTTCGGCCAGCTCGAGAATGGTCGAGAGGCGGAGGGAACCATCGAGGTGAACGTGCAAATCCGTCTTCGGAAGCCGTTCGAGATCAGCGAGCGTCAGCGCCATCGAAGAATGGTAGTAGAGGGTCCTCGGGGCCCGCAAGCCGGATGCACGCGGCGGAGGGTAGAAACGGGCCGTGAGGGGAGTATCCTTGAACGGATGTCTCGCTTTCCCCGCTCGCTTTCGCTCCTCGCTCTGGCTTCGGCTCTCGTCCTCGTGACCTTCGGGTGCACCAACCGCCGCGGCGGCGGCGGGCGTTTCGACACCGGGACCACGACGATCGACGGCTCGACGGATTCGAGCCTCTTGGACGCGACCCCCTTCGACTCCGCCGTGCCGGACACCAGCACCACCAGGGACTCGGGCAGCGTCGACACCGGAACGCGGGACACCAGCACCCCGCCCTTCGACTCGGGACGCACCGACACCGGCACCCCGGACACGGGTTTCCCCGTCACCGACAGCGGCTTTCCCGTCACCGACTCCGGCCTGCCCCTGGGCGACGCCGGGGTCTGTATCCCGGGGATGTTGGACTGCCCAGCTGGTCAGATGTGCTGCGAGCTGGCCCCGGGCTTCGGCTTCGGCACCTGCATGCCGACCTGTCCCTGAATCAGCCGCTGCTCTTGCGATTCTTGAGCAGCTCGAGGGTCTCCTCGAGCTTTTTGGGCGCGACGCTCACCCGGGTGGGCATGCCGCCGCTGAGGCCGAGGATGCGAAGCAGGTCGATACCGCTGTCGAAGCGGGCCGCGGCGGTGACCGCCGACTCGTCGTGGACCACGGAGATCGGCGCGCGCTCCTGCCCGATCAGGAGCAGCAGCGTCTTGTCGTAGGGACCCTTGCGCTCGCGCGCGTCGACGACGGCGACGTCGCCGACGAAGCGGTACTCCTTGGCGAGCCGGCGCGCCTCGTCCTCCATCCGCCCGAGCCCTTCGGCCGCTTTCTCGACCTGCGCGAAGAGCCCGCGGTCTTCGGCGCCCGTGACCAGGAAGCGGATGATCAATCCCTTGAGGGCGTCGTCGCGGGGACGCGCGCGAAGGGCGCGGTCCATGACGGCCGCGACCTCGGAGGGCTTGCCGATGCGGGTGTCGATGGCGCGCGCGTCGTCGTCGGCGCCTTCATAGGGTTCTTCACCGCCGCGGATCCACTTGGCGGCCGAGCAGAGCCCGTCGAAGTCCACGTGACAGCAGATGGTGTCGATGGGCCCGGCGCGTTCGACCAGCTCGGGGGTGATCATCTCGGGACAGGCGCCGTGCTCCGCTTTGGTGGCGAGGATGAAGCGCGGGTCCTTCGAATACTCCGCCTGGAGCGCGTGGTCGTGGTGATCGATCCACATCGCCAGGCGATCGCCGAGGCCGTCGATCAGCTTCTTGGTGATCTTGTCGAAGCTGACGCCCCCCGCCTCGGAGGCGAAGGCGACGTCGAGGACGACGACGCGCCCCGGCAGCTTCGAAGCCTTGGGCAGCTTGCGCGGAGTGCCATAGGCGATGTGGGGGAAGCGCATGGGCGGGGAAGCCGAGACCATGGAGCCGAAGCGGCTCCGGCGCAACACCTCAGGCCGCTTCGGAGTCCCGCTCTCTCATGAGCGCGAGAGTCACGGCACCGTGCGCGCCCCCCTGCTGGCGCTTGCCGTCGCGATGTGCCGCGATGGCGTCGCTCGAGCTCCGCCACCAGGCGCGTGCCTGGTCGTCGGTCCAGGGCTCGAGCGCAAGGGCGCGCAGCGCCTTCATCAGCTCGTCGGCATCGAATCGCGCCGCGGGATCCTTTTCCAGACAGCGCAGCACGATCTTCTCGAGAGGGATCGGGAGCTCCTCGCCGAGGCGAAGGCTCGGGGGAACCGGCGTCTGGTGCAGATGTGCCGCGCAGACCTCGACCACGCTGTGGAGATCGAAGACCGGCGATCCGGTGAGCAGAAAATAGGCCACCGCGCCGAGGGCGTAGATGTCCGCGCGACCGTCCATGGCCGCCGGGTCGGAGATGGCCTCGGGAGAGAGGTAGAGGGGCGTTCCGGCGATGGGGCCAATGGCGCTCTGCTCGACGCTCCCGAGGTCGTCGATCTCCTTGACCAGCCCGAAGTCGACGACCTTCACCATGTCGGCGATCCCGCCGCGATTGCAGAGGATCACGTTCGCCGGCTTCACGTCGCGGTGGACCAGGCCCACTCCGTGCGCTTCGCGCAACGACTCGGCGGCCGCCAGGAGAATCCGGGCGACGCGCGCTGGATGCTGCGGGCCGTCGATGTCGACCAGGTCCTGCAGATCGATGCCCTCGAGGTACTCCATCGCGTAGTAGAAGATGCCGTCGGGCGTACGGCCGAAGTCGTAGATCGCGACCGTGTGAGGGTTGGCGAGGCGGCTGGTCTGCACGACCTCACGCTCGAATCGACGCACCGCCGCTTCACCGGCCTTCTCCGGTGGAAGGAGCTTGATGGCGGTGGGCCGCTTGAGCAGCGCGTGCTCGCCCCGGTACACCGCACCCATGCCACCCTCGCCGAGCTTCTCGAGCAGGCGGTACTGCCCGAGCTCGAGCGCCTTGCGCACGCGCTCGGTCAGCCCGTAGATGACGTTGGAGGTGATGGCCGCAGCGAAGGAGAAGGCGATACCCCAGAAGGCGATCGCGCCGCTCTGCGCCTCACGGCCGAAGAGGTCGAGGTCGTGTGCCCCGGGCCTGAGCGAGACATACGCTGCGAGGCTCATCAAGCTGGTGGCGCCGAGCCCCACCACGAACGTGCGCGGTCCCGACGAAGGAACGATTGCGGCGCGCGTCATCAGGATCAGGATGAGCACCGGCAGCGTCGACATCGCGGGGAAGTCCTCCGGCAACAGGGTCAGCTGATAGGCGACGACCGCCATGATCAGCACCGTGCCGATGGACTCGTAGAGGTGGAGGATGCGGAGGCTCCGCCTGCCTCGCCGCAGGTACATGTAGTCGAGGGCGAGCCCGAAGGTGAGGAAGAGGTGGATCAGCGACAGCGGCGACGTCGCCTGCTCGACGAAGAGCTCGTAGCTGATGGCGAGATGGGCGAGGCGCGCGACGATCCAGAAGGTGGCCAGGAAGCCGACGACCACCTTGACGTAGCGGGCGACGCGCTCCTGGAGGAAGGCCCGGGCATCGGCGATGCCCGACCCCCCGGACCACCCCGTGAGATCCTTGATGATTTTCTCCGGCCGCGATTGCACGCTGCCGCCAATATAGGTGCGTTTTCCGCCGGCGTCCCGTGTCTCCCTCACGCGGCCACGCCGAGATGGCGCAAGACGGCGCGTCGATCGCCGACCACCCGCTCGGCCCGAGGCGATGGGGCGAGGACGCCCGTGCGGTGGGCGATCTCCGCCAGCGCGGTCGGAGCGTTGACGAGCTGGACCCCGGCACCACCGCCGCCGAGCCTCAGGCGCGCGCCCCGCTTGAGGTCGATGACCCACGCCCGGCGCGACTCCGCCGACGGAGCGGACATGTCGACCACCACGAAGTCTCCGCAGAAGCGTCGCTGATTCGAACGGAAGAGCCACATCTGCGTCGCGCGCGTGAGCAGCTCGCGCGCGAAGAGCGCCTCGTCGTTGCGGAACGCATAAGCCGCGAGGACGGAGCGGCTCACCGGTCCCTTCTTGGGGATCGCGCGTGAGAGGATTCGCTCGAGACACTTCGCTCGGAGGATTTCCTGTTTGGGTACTCGAATCGCATAGCGGGGCGTTTCCATCACGCCCTCCTGACTTCGGAGCTATCGATGAGCGCGCACGATAAATCGCCGATCCGCTTTCGCAAGCGATGCCGCCCGCGGTTTTGTGTGATGTAGTACGGATCGGATATGGCGAGCGCGGTCGACGCGGGGCGAAACGCATATGCAGAGCGGCGGTGGCGAGCAGCGTATGAAGCGCTCGCTCTCGCGGACGCGGAGGCGGGCCTTCCGCCCGACGACCTGGAGCGTCTCGGAAATGCCGCCTACCTGATCGGCGACGACGAGGCGGCTGTCGCCGCGTGGACCCGAGCGCACAACGCGTTCGTGGACGAAGGCGAGTCGCTGCGCGCAGCCAGACTGGGCTTCTGGTTGAGCCTCTCGTTGGCGCTCAGCGGGAAGAGCGCGCAGAGCTCGGGCTGGCTGTCGCGAACCGAGCGATTGCTCGCGGGGCGTCAGGACGAGTGCGCGGAGCGCGGGCTGGTGCTCGTGATGGGTGGGCTCTTCGCGATGTTTCAGGGCGACGCCGAGACGGCGGGTGCCGCGTTCGAACGAGCCACCGCCCTCGGCGAGCGCTTCGGCGACGCCGACCTCTTGGCGATCGGTGTGCTCGGCCACGGGCAGGCGCTGATGCAGATGCAGCAAACGCGACAGGGCGTTCGCTTGCTGGACGAGGCGATGGTGGCCGTCACGTCGGGGCGAGTGTCTCCCATCCTGACCGGCATCATCTACTGCGCGGTCATCCTCACCTGCGAGCGCGCCCACGACCTCGACCGCGCCTACGAATGGACGATCGCGCTGGACGAGTGGTGCCGCGCCCAGCAAGAGCTGGTCGCGTTTCGCGGCCAATGCCTGGTCCACCGCGCCGAAGCCATGCTGTTCAAGGGCGACTGGCACACCGCGCGCGCCGAGGCGGAGCGCGCGTGCGAGCTCCTCTCGAAGCGATCGCGAACGTTGATGGGACGCGCGCTCTATCAACGAGGCGAGCTCGACCGCCTCACGGGTGAGCTCGAGCGCGCCGAGGAGGCCTATCGAAAGGCGGCTGAGCGCGGGTTCGAGCCCCAGCCCGGCGCGTCCCTCTTGCGCCTCGCGCAGGGTGACTCCGACGCAGCCGCCGCGTCGATTCGACGAGTCGAGACGGAGGCCGGCGACTCACAGGGTCCGGGCGCCGGACTTCAGCGTGTGCGCATCCTGGGGCCGTTCGTGGAGATCATGCTCGAGGCGGGAGAGATATCCCCAGCGCGCGCCGCTTCCGAAGAGCTGAGCGCCATGGCAGGGCGGATGGATGCGCCGGTGGTGGCGGCGTCCGCGTCTCACACCGAGGGTGCGGTGCTTCTCGCCGCAGGGGACGCGCGAGGCGCGCTCGCATCGCTGCGCAGAGCGTGGACCGAATGGCAGAAGCTCGATGCACCCTACGAGGCCGCGCGGACGCGCGTGCTCATCGCCCGCGCCTGCGAGCAGCTCGGCGATTCGGATACGGCGACGCTGCACCGGGATGCGGCGGCCGCGATCTTCGAGAGGTTGGGCGCGGTCGTGGACCTGGCGCGGGCTCGCGGCGACGCGTCGCCCGCCGACGATGCGCTGGCGATGTTGTCGAAGCGCGAACGCGAGGTCCTCGCCCTGGTGGCCGTGGGCAAGACCAACCGGGGGATCGCGGGCGAGCTGGGGATCAGCGCGCACACCGTCGCCCGTCACATGAGCAACATCTTCGACAAGCTCGGTGTGAGCTCCAGAACGGCCGCCAGCGCGGTCGCGATCGAACACGGCCTCCTCTGATCCGGAGCGCGCTCTGCCGATGGTCAATTCTGGGGCCCTCTGGCCAATCTTGACCATTGGCAAATCGACCGGTGCTGGTTGATCCGGGCGATGCGGCCGGCTGGCCGCTCTTCTACGGTGATGGGAGATACACCCAGCACGGAGGAGAGATGGCCCGAGCAACTTTTGACGCGAGCGACTATCAGGGCACCGGACCCGAAAACTACGAGCGGTACTTCGTGCCCAGCATCGGAGCGCCCCTGGCCGCAGACCTCGTCGAAGCGGCGGCGCTGAAGCACGGCGAGCGGGTCCTGGACGTGGCTTGTGGCACAGGCGTCGTCGCGCGGCTGGCCTCGAAAGGGGTGGGGAGCACGGGCACCGTGGCGGGATTGGACATCAACCCCGGCATGCTGACGGTCGCGCGGGCCGCCGCGCCCGACGACGCTGCGATCGACTGGTACGAGACGAGCATCGAGGCGACGCCGTTGAGCGACGCGTCCTTCGACGTCGTCTTGTGTCAGATGGGCTTGCAGTTCGTCGCCGACAAGAAGCGCGCCCTCGAGGAGATGCGCCGACTGCTCGCTGCCGGCGGGCGCCTGGTGCTCAACCTCCCTGGACCGACACCGGCGCCGTTCGCGGAGCTCCAGAGTGCGCTCGCGGAGCACATCGCGCCGGAGTGTGGAGGCTTCGTCGGGGCGGTGTTCTCGCTGCACGACCCCGACCAGCTCACGCCGCTCGTGAAGAGCGCGGGCTTCACGGAGGTGGACGTTCAGAAGTCTGGGAAGCGGCTCGCGCTCCCTCCGCCCGAAGCGTTCCTGTGGCAGTACGTGCACAGCACGCCGCTCGCGGGGATGGTCGCCACAGCCGGCGCGGAACGCCAACAGTCGCTGCAACAGGACGTGGTGGAACGTTGGAAGAAGTTCGTGCAGGACGAAAGCCTGGTCCTCGAGCTGGACGTGACGACCGTCCGCGCCCGCTGAAGCCTCGGCCGTTCAGTTGCGAGGCGTGACGGGTTCGACAATGCGATCCATCGCCGCCCAGAGCCGGGGCTCCTCCGCCAGTCGCGGTGCGAGCGCCGATTCGCGGATCTGGGCGGCGCTGCGGGCACCGACGATGGCGTGAGTGACTCCCGGCCTCGAGAGCACCCAACCGACCGCGATCGCGGCCGCGCTCGCGCCGATCTTTTCGCCTGCAGCCGACAGCGTGCGCGCGAGCGCCGAAATGGCGAGAAAGCGGCTGCCGCGAAAGCGCGGATCGTATGCGCGGAGGTCGTCGTCGTCGAAGCGCGGCTCCTCGAGGTACTTGCCGGTGAGGAGACCGCGGCCGAGGGTCTCGTAGGCGAGGAATGAGATGCCCTGGCCGCGGACCGTGGGCAGCAGCGCCGTCTCGGCTTCGCGGCGCAGAAGAGAGAGCGGCGACTGAAGCGACACGATGGAGGGCTCGACGGCGTGCGCGCGTGCGAACCCTTCTGCCGAGTAGTTGCAGAGACCGAAGGCGCGGATCTTCCCTTCGTCGCGGAGCGCGACGAGCGCGCCGAGCGTGTCCTCGATCGGGGTCCCGCGGTCGCAAGGCCAGTGGACCTGCAGGAGGTCGATGCGTTCGACGCCGAGGCGGGCGAGGCTCGCTTCACAATCGGAGCGGACGTATGCGGGAGACAAATCGCTCTCGGCATGATCGGTTTCGAGGTCGAGACGAACGCCCACCTTGGTAGCGACGAAGACCTCCCGAAGCCGCGGCCCGAGGACGCGGCGAAGCAGAGTGTCGGCCGCGCCGGCGCCGTAGATGGGCGCGGTATCGAACCAATCGATCCCCAGGTCGAGCGCCGCGAAAATCGCTCCCTTCGCCTCGGCTTCGTCGATCGGCCCCCACGGGGCGCCGCCGAGCGGCCAGCACCCGAAACCTATGCGGGATAGCGAGATCTCCGCGCTGAGGGTGTGGCTCTTCACGCGGAGACCTTGCCGGTTGGCGGTCTGCAAGTCACGTAGGAAGCCTGATGCGCTTCGTCCCCTTCTTCTCTCTCGTCCTTTTGGTCTTTTCCCTGGGGTGCAGCGGCGACCGCCGCCCGCCGCCCGCCGACGGTGGGGGCGACGGGGGCAGCGACGCCGACGCCGGCACCCCCCCTCCCCCGGAGCGATGCGCGAGCTTCAGCGCGCCCGGCGCGGGGCCCCGCTTCACCGACGTGACGGCGGCGTGGGGCGTGGACGCCGCGGGCCTCGACGTGCTCGCGAATCGCGTCTCGAGCGGTGACCTGAACGGAGACGGCTATCCGGACGTGATCGTTCATCGGGGCGGCACCCACAACCCGACCGACTTCACGGCAGAGCCGCGCGACTATCACTACCGCGTGCTGATGAACGTGAACGGAGACCACTTCGAGGATCGCACGCGAGAGAGCAACTACGGGGCTACGCGAAGCGACCCACCGGACGTCGGTCGCGCGGCACACTTCGCTGTCTATGCCGACTTCGACGACGACGGCGACGTCGACATCCTCTCCGGTACCAACGGTGACCCGAACGATCCCGGCACCGACCCGGGACACCGCACCGAGCTGCTCCTGAACGACGGCACCGGCGTCTTCTCCCTCGGTCCGATGTCCGCGCCGCTCGCGGGGAGCGCCAGCGGTGTCCGGATCGTCCCCACCACCTCTGCGACGCTCCTCGACCACGATCGCGATGGGCTCCTCGACGTCTACATCGGCAACTGGTACGCGCAGTACGGACGCTCGCTCTACGGGATCCAGGACGAGCTCGCCCACAACGTGGGTGGGGGCGCCTTCGAGTATCAGACGGAGGCCGCCGGCCTCCTCACCGATGGTGACGTCGACCAGCCGGACACCGCGGCGCCTACCTACGGCGTGACGGCGTGCGACGTCGATCAGGACGGGGACACGGATCTCCTGGTGTCGGCATACGGCCGGCGCTGGAACCAGCTCTGGCTCCACGAGGGCGACACCTATCGCGAGGTGGGCGCCGAAAGCGGCTTCGCCGGAGACGACGACCTCGACTACTCGGACAACGAGTTCTACCGCTGCTACTGCCAGACCACCGGGAGCTGCAGCGCGCCCTCCCCGCGCGTCGCCTGCGACGGCGTGTTGTGGAACGCGGGCGTCGACGACCAGCCCTTCCGGTTGAACGGCAACACCTTCACGACCGCGTGCGCCGACGTCGACTCCGACGGGGACATGGAGCTCTACAGCGCCGAGATCCATCACTGGCACATCGGCGAGTCGAGCGACTCGGCGGAGCTGCTGGTCAACGACGGGCCCAACGCGAGCGGCGTCCCCACCTTCTCCCGGCCGGGCAATGCGACCGATGGCCTCGAGGTTCCACGGGTGGGCGCGTCCTGGAACGAGGGCGGCATCGTCTCGGCGCTGGCGGATCTCGACAACGACGGCCACATGGACGTGCTCCTCGGGACCAGCGACTACCCGGATCAGGCGCTGTGGATCTACCGGCAGCTCGCCGACGGCACCTTCGAAGACGTCACCGACGCCAGCGGCGTCGATCACCCGTGCGCGCCCGGCCTGTCGCTGACGGACCTCGACCGCGACGGCGATCTCGACCTGTTGGTCTCCTCGAGCACCGCGCGGGATTGCTCCGCCATCTGGACCGATGGGCCGCCGCTGCGCGTCTACGAAAACGTCTCGGGGCAGGACGCGAACTGGACGCAGCTCCACCTCGAGGGCGCCGGCGCCGCGGCGGGTGGCGCGAATCGGAGCGCGGTCGGCGCGCTGGTGAAGGTGACCGCGGGCGGCGTCACGCGTACGCGCGAAGTTCAGGCCGGCCAGGGCCACTTCGGCCTGCAGCACGACCTCGACGTCACCATCGGTCTCGGAGACGCCTGCACCATCGACCGCGTCGAGATCATCTGGCCCGACACCAGCGGCAGCGTCGATACCTTCGACGACGTGATGGCCAACTACCGGCTCGTGGTACGCCAGGGCGCGGGGCTCGAATACGTGACCGACTGAGCCGCGACGATCGCTCTCGAGGCGCGTGCTCCGAAGCCCGTCAGCTGAGACGGCTGCATCGCCACCGCCTCGGGTCGGTCTTCCTCGCCGTTCGCCGAATCGTGACGGATCAGGGCGCGGCGCACTCCGCGAGCACCGCCCCATCACCCGCCACCTCGCCGGCAGCCATCCGATCCGGATCGGTAGCGAGCGCCGGCGTCCCTCGCTCCCCGGTCACGAGCCTCACTCCCATGGCGCCCGCGGCCGCGAAGCCGGAGCCGCCGCCGCCCGCGAAAGCGTCGCTGTTGGCGCCACCCCCACCGCCACCGCCGAAGTAGCCGCCGCCGCCACCGCCGCCGCCGTCCCCGCTGGTCTGCACGCCGCCATTTCCGCCCTGAAGCGCGGTCCCAGCGGTCGGGCTTCCCCCCGTGCCTCCGATGGCTCCCCCCATCGTCTGGGTGCCTCCACCACCCGTGCCGGACTGGCCGCTCGCTCCGCCGCCGGCGCCCGCGAGAGGTGAGCCGCCTCCACCGCTTCCGCCACCACCACCCGCCATGACCAGCGCGTTCGCCTGGCTGATGGAGCCCCGGAACGCACCCGAGAACCCACCGCCGCTGCCTCCTCCCTGCGAGCTGGAGCCGTGGCCACCATCTCCGCCGCCGTGAAGGCCACCCGTCGTGCCGGCGCCGCTCGTCGCGTTCGCACCCGCACCACCGACCGCGATGACCAACGTCTCACCCGAGGTCACCGAGATCGTCGCCTCCCCATAGCCGCCTGCGCCTGCGCGCGTGTTACCGAGCCCATGCCCGCCTCCGGCGCCCCACGCGCGGACGCGCAAGGCCGTGCACGCGACGGGCACCGAGAACATGAAGGTGCCAGCACTCCGCCACGAGCCGCCGCAGGTGGCCAGCGGTGCGTCCGCGGGACAGCCGATGCTCGCGCCGTCGCAGAGCTCGGGTGCATCGCAGGCGACGGCGGTCGGCCGACACACCGTACCCGCCATGGCGACGGCGTCCGGTGGACAGGTCGGCGACATTCCGTCGCACGACTCGGCCGCATCGCAGCTGCCCAGCGACGCACGACAAGTGACCCCGCTGAGGAACGCGTCGGGGGGACACGTCGTCGCAACACCGTCGCAGCTCTCCGCGACGTCGCAGGAGCCAGCCGAAGCGCGGCACGCCGTACCCGCCGGCGCCGGCCCGGCGGACACGCAGACGGGCGACCCGGTGCTGCAATCGGTCATACCGAGCTCGCACTCGTCACCGGTCGCACACGCGGCGCCGGCTGTGCATGGCGAGCACGTGCCGAGTCCGTTGCAGTAGCCGTCGGGGCAGGGAGTGGCCACCGGCGCGAGCTCGTCGGCCGGACAGGCGGTCGACATGCCGTCGCAGGTCTCGGGAGCATCGCATGCGTCCACGGCCTCTCGACACGGCTCTCCAGCGGGTGCGGGCCCCACGACCCGACAGACGGCGCGACCCGTCGAGCAATCGACCTCGGCCGCCTCGCACGGATTGCCAGTCGAGCAACTCGATCCCGGAACGCAGTCGCCAGCGAGCGGCAAGCAGCCTCCCTCGATGCTGCAGTACTCGGTGGCCGCACAGGCACCCTCGATCGGCTCGGCGAGACAGGCGCCGTCCTCACATCGGAATGACGCGCAGCTGCTGGTCGCGGTGCACTCCGCATCCGAAGTGCAAGCGCTCGCTCCGCACGCGGAACGATTCTCGACCGAGCAATCGCTCCGCACGCACCGCCCCGCATAGCATTCGGTCGCCTCTGCGCTTCCGCCCGGCATGGGACATACGACGCCGCGGCAATCCCTCGTGATGACCACCGTCACCGCCAGGCGCCCGGAGGTGGAGGTCACGACGGTGTCCCGCACCGCCACCAACTCTCCGGAGTCGCTGCGTACACGCACGCGAACCCGCGGCCGTTCGATCTGGACGTCGTCGTACTCGGCGATGCGAACGCCCGCGAGATAGGAAGCGCTCGCGTCGACCGCGTGATCGACGCTCAGGCCCACATCGCTCTCGGGCTCGAGGAGGATCGTCTCGACCGTCGCGAACTCGATGCCGGGGAGCAGATCGGTCTTGAGGTCGACCAGGATGCTCGTCGGACCGCTGGAGCACGCGCTGACGAGCAGGGCGATGGCGGGTACGAGGGATCGAGCCACGGCTTCAGGGTATCGCGGCCCCCCGGCCACGAACCATCAGTCTCGCCGCTGACTCTCCCAGGCGCTCCGCCCGCCGGCGAGGACCCAGTGGATCTGCTCCTTGCTCAGCGCGTGGCGCATCCGGATGGGGTAGCCGTCGGGTCGCCGGAGGATCAGCTTCTCCTCGGTGCCGAGACGCCGCCGGGCGTCCTCGAGGACGAGCCGCTCACCGACGAGCGCGGCGTCGTCGTCGAAGTCGACGAAGGTGAGTGGCAGGACGCCGAGCTCGACCAGCCTGTCGTGGTGAGCCTTCGCGAAGCTGTCGGCGACCACCAGACGAAGACCGAGGGAGCGGGGCGCGAGCACCGCGTAGTCGTTGCCGTCGCCCTTGCCGTAGTTGTCGCCGGCGATGATGGCGTGGGCGGCGCCGACCTCCCGGGCACGGCGGACGTAGCCAGCGTCGATGTTGCGGAAGCAGTACTCGGCGATACTGGCGATGTCGCTGGGCGCGGCGAGGACATCGGGGCCCGCAGGAATTATTTCGTCGGTCGAGATGTCGTCGCCGACGTTGAGGACCACCACGACCTCCAGCTCGTCGGGCATGGCATCGAGGGAGGGCAGCGAGGAGATGAGCGAGTCGTTCATGAGAGAGCCTCCGGCTTGGGCGCCCTTGGGCGCTCTACCTGCCCTTCCAGGTATGCTCGCCGGGAGGGCTGGCAAGTCGAAGTGTCGGTCCTACGAGGCAGAGGTCAGTGGTCACAAACTGCGTCGTCGTCGCGGTGGCAGTCGAGCCGACCCCGATCGGCAATGCGTCGGGGCGAAATGGTGCTACTCGATGGAGATGAGCTCGATTCCTCGATTCGAGGAGGCACTCGAAGAGCTTCGTAGCAAGCCGCCGATCGTCCTCGAAGGAGAGCGCCGGCACGGGTTCGAGGGACACGTCGGCAAGATTCCGGTCACGGCGCAGCACAGCTGGTTCTACTCGAGCGCACGGTCCAAGCGTTCGTCGAAGGTCGTCTACGCACGCCCCGATTGCAGCCTGCCGTCCATGCTCAGCGTCACGACGAAGGCGAGTACGGCGGCGCCCGTTTCCTTTCGACTCACCGAGGGATCCTCGTACTGGGTTCACGGTGCCTACCGGGAGGAGCTCGAGCTCTTCTTCGACGACCCCGCATTTCGAAAGGAGCTCGAAGAGAGCCTCGCCGCGGCGGACGCCACCATCGAAAGGGGACGAGTCCACGCACGGCCACCGAAGGATTTTCGAGACTGGGACGAGGTGTCGGCCAAGCTCGCGGCGGTCGGCTGCATCGCCGAGCTGGTGGACCGACGCGGAGGTGACCTCTCACGGCTCCCGATGCGGCGCTTTCGAACCGCGGAAGGGAACGCCAGCGTGATGCTCTTCCTGATGACGATATCCGTGATCGGGCTCGGGTCCTTCGCCGCCGGCCTCATCATCCCGTTTGCCCTCGGTGCTCCCCAGCTCGCCCTGCTGGGCATCTTCGTTTCTTTCGCCCTCACGGGGCTCGCCTATCGGGCCTCGTTCCGCCTGCGCGACCGAAAGAGGAGGAAGCTCCCCGCGGGCCTGGAGATCGGAGGCGGCCGTCTGCTCGCCCGCATCGATGGCAAGCAGGTGGCCGACGTCGACTTGAGCGAGGCGACCCTGCGTTGGGGCAGTACGCCCATGGGCGACGTGCTGCACATCGCGGCCAATGGGCAGGAGTTGCGCCTCCTCGGACACGAGCCGCACGCGATCAGCGATCCCGAGCTCACGTCGGATGAGAATCGGGGCGTCGGAGAGGTGAACGTGCTGCCTGGGGAGCTGCGGGACGTCGTTCGAGCGATTCGGCAGTCGCGACCAGACCTGCGGACCGAGTGAGCGCTCCGGCGCATGACGGGCCAGTGACACCGGCGTACGCTTGGGACATGCGAAGGCTGGTGCTGGGCTCCGTGTTGCTGGCGATGCAGGCGTGCGATTGCGGCTCGGGCACGACGCCAGACGGCGGATTCGGTCGCCGATGCGCACGCGGACGCGGACACGTCGGTGGACGCGTTCGCGGATGCTCCTTTGGATGTGCCCGTGGCCGACGCCACCCTGGATGCTCCCGGCGATGCGGCGGGCGACGCTGGGCTCGATGCGGGCGGTGACGCCGGCCCCGATGCGGGGCCAATTCGAGGGCACATCGATCACCTCGTGATCATCGTGCTCGAAAACCACACCTTCGACAGCCTGTTCGCCGGGCTGCCCGATGCAGACACGCAGTCGCACTTCGTCACGGCGAGTGGCGAGTTCGACGCGCCGGAGGCGCCCGACATCCTCACGCGCGATCTCTGCCACACCCACGACTGCGCGCTCACCGCGTGGAACGGAGGCACGAACGACGGCTGGGAGAGCGTGCCGGACGCGAACAACGGAGGCGACCACCTGGCGTGGGCGCAGTACGGCCCGAGCTCGATCCCCGGATTCTGGGATCTCGCGACGAGCTACGCGGTCGCCGACAACTACTTCAGCTCGATGCTCGGCCCGAGCTTTCCGGGGCATACGTTCCTCCTCGCTGCTCAGGCCGGCTGGGCGATCGGCAACCCCGGGTTGATCACGGATCCTCTGTGGGGCTGCGACGAGATCTTCACCGCCCACGTGGACGTCCTCCGCGACGGAACGTGCGCCGTGGACTCACCGAGGCCGTGCTTCGACATCCCGAGCGCGCCCGACACCCTCCGTCCGGGCGTGACCTGGAAGTTCTACGGGACCGGCCTCGATCTTCCGGTGGTGGGCCCCATCGTCTGGGGCATGTTCGACGCGATCGATCCCATCCGCCACGGCCCCGGCTGGTCGAACATCGTGCCCTACTCCCAGTTCTCGAGCGACCTGTCGTCCGGCGACTTCCCGAACGTCGCCTGGCTCGTCGATCAGGATCTCAGCAGCGGTCACCCGCCGTTGTCGATGTGCTCGTCGGTGACGTGGACGACGCGCTTCGTCAACGAGGTGATGGCGAGCCCGATCTGGGACACCACCGCGATCCTCATCACCTACGATGACTACGGCGGCTTCCACGACCACGTCGCGCCACCCATGCAGTACGGCTGCGACGCGACGCACCCCTACGGCCTGGGCTTCCGATTGCCGCTGATCATCGTCTCGCCGTGGGTCAAGCAGGGCGTCTTCCACGAGCTCAGCGAGCAGGCGAGCGTCGTCCGGTTGATCGAGGAGCTCTTCGGCGACGCGGACGCCGTCGGGTCACTGCACGCGGCCAGCCCGGCCGCCCGCGACGACGTGGCCGGGTCGCTTCTCCCCGCCTTCGACTTCCGACAGGAGCCGCTCCCCGCCGTTCCCGCGCGCGAGAGCTGCCCGTAGCGTTCGAGGTCCCCCGAGGCCCCTACTCCGGACAGGCGATTCCGACCGACGTCTCGTCACCATAGACGATGAAGGTGTCGGTCTGTGACGCGTGCTGCGCGGAGACGTAGGCCGCTGAGCGAGCCACGGTGGAGATGCGGACCTCGTCGATGTCGCCATCGAAATGCTCTCCGCCGCCTCCGATGAGCAGCGGATCGCCGGTGTCAGCGACCCCGCGGCCGTCCGTGTTGACGACGCTGTCGACCTCGACGCCGCCGACGTAGAGCCGTCCGGTGTGCGTCGTCGAATCGAAGGTACCGACGACGTGCTCCCAGGTGTCGGGGCTGTAGACGTTCGAGGCGGAGACCTCGTTACCCCATCCCCCATAGAAGCCCTCCGAGCCGACGCGGAAGACGAGCCCACGGGGAAAGAGGTCTGCGTCGGGTCTCTGCAACACCGACCATCCCTGAGTGCCGCTGGGGCCCATCTTCTCGATCGGCCGGTGGAAACCCGTGCTCACGTCGGACCGCATCCACAGCTCGAAGGTGAGGTCGGCCGCCGAACCGACGACCGTGTCGGCAACGAGCCGATCGCTGGCGCCGTCGAAGCGGCGCGCGCGCCCGATGCGACCGGAGGCGCCTTCGGTGCCCATGTCCGTGAGGTCGTGCGCGTTGCCCGTCGAATCCGAGACGCCACCGAGATGCCAGACGGCTTCGTAGGCCGCGCCCCACGTCGCAGCCGGATCCTCGCCAGGCGAAGCGGAGGAATTGCCGTAGTACATGATGATGTGGTCGGTGCTGGAGGAAGCGTCGATCCGCGGGACCCGAACCCAGACGTACGACCTTCCGCCCGTGCTCCAGCGTTCGACCTCGTAGGGCAGCGTCGTCGTCCCATCCGGCTCCGTGAACCGCAGGTCGTGCCCTTGATCTTCGACCATGGCGTAGTCGATCCGCGACGAATCGAGGACGACCAGCACCGTGAAGTCGTCCAGGTTCTCCGCTCGCGACGCGTTGTCGAAGGACAGCGTACGCTGCAACGTCCACTCGCATGGCGCGCCCGGGACGACGCACGTGCCCCCACTGCAGACCTCGTCCCCGGTGCACGGGCTGCCGCACCTCCCGCAGTTTGCGCTGTTGCTGGAGAGGTCGACGCAGACGCCCGCGCAGTCGGTGCGACCTCCGGCGCACCTGGCCGGCGTGGTGTCGGTCCCCACGTGGCTGTCGGTGGGCGGCGAAGAGTCGGTGGATCCGCTCGGGAGGATGGCGCCCGAATCCACGGAGCAAGCCGACAAGACAACGAGCAGGATCGAGCACGAGCACGAAGGACGCACCATCGAAGGATACCCCCTGCGCCGGGGACTCTCGGGAGGGGGCGATGGACCTCATTCGGCCCTGGCCACGGTCCATTGACCCCAACGTCCCGGCTGATTCTCGAGTAATATCAAACGCTGCAGCTCGCCCGATCTTTGCTTGTAGGTGTCTCGAGATGACGAATCCCCCGACTTCGACTCTTTTCATCGGCCGAACGACGCGAGCGCGCGCGGTCGCGATCCTCTTCGTCCTGGCTTCGGCGAGCCTCGGCGCGGCCTGCTCCGCGGACGCCGTGGGCGGCAGCGGTCGCACCTCCTGCGAGTCCAGCGACGAGTGCCCCGCGGGCGAGGATTGCATCGACGGTCATTGCATGGCCGGGGGCGATGCGGGGATGGAGAGCCCGACCGACATCCTCTCGCTCACGCTGACGCCGGACAATCCGGTGATCGCCCTGCCGGGCGATCCGCTCACTCTGGCCTTCACCGTCGTCGGCGAGCAGCGCGACGGAACGACGGTTCCCCTGACGAGTGGGCTCGTCTTCTCCATCGACAACCCTTCTCTCGGCGACATCGGTCCGTCGAGTGGCGTGTTCACGGCGGCCGGCGTGGGCGGCACGGCGACCGTGCGCGTGCAGCAGGCGGGCGGCGTGGGACCAGCGGCGACGACCGGCCTCACCGTGACCTACCGCGGCGTGGTGCTGGGAACGGGCGTATCACCATCCGATCCGGGGATCTTCGATGGCGCGACGCCGAGCACGGACGCATCGACGTCGCCGCGCATCGACTACCCGCTCGCCGGGGCGGTGATGCCCCGGAACGTCTATCCGCCGAACGTCATGTGGACACCGCAGCATCCCGCCGGCGCGGACGAACTGTGGCACGTCAGTCTCGTCCGTCCCCACGCGGTCCTCGATGGCTACTTCCGAAGTGGTGCCGGCTTCACCGACAGCTGGCAGCTCGACACCGACAGTTGGTCGCCCATCTCCGGGAGCGACATCGGCGAGCCGATCGAGATCACGGTCGAGGTGTCTTCCGGCGGCGCGGTCTACCAGAGCGCGGCGGTCGACTTCCGCACCGTCGACGCGGTGCTGGGTGGATCGGTCTACTACTGGTCTCCGCCTGCGGCTCGTCTGATGCGCCTCGACGTTCAGGGCGCAGATCTGGTCGACTTCCTGCCGAACCCCGGCGACGACTGCATCGGCTGTCACTCGGTCTCGCGCGACGGACAGCGCCTGATGGCGGTTCGCGAGCCGTCCGAGACGGTGACGGCGTTCGACATCACCGGTGACCTGACGGCGTCCCCGGCTCCGAACCTCTTCGCCGTGCGCTACGAAGTGCGGCGCTGCCAGTCGTTCAATCCCGACTCGACGCTCGTCGTCACGGGCGACTGCGGAGCGAATGCCACCAGCCAGCCTTTCGGCATCATCGACATGAGCACCGGCGCCGAGCTCGCCGCGTTCGCTGGGCTGCCAGGAGACGGCTACGACCCGGAGTGGTCCCCTGACGGGGCGACCATCGCCTACAGCAACCGCGACAACGACCTCGCGATCACCCCCGTGATGGCCGATGGCTCGTTCGGATCGCCCTCGGTGATCCACGGCGCCGCGACGTCGCCCGGCGGCACCGTCGACTGGCACCCCACCTGGACGCCCGACTCGCAGTGGATCGCGTACCAACACGGCCAGACGCGCCGGACGCGCGAGGAGACCGGTGGCCTGTCCGGAAGGCAGGGCGCGCTGTGGATGATCGGTCCCGAGGGAGGCACCCCGGTGCGTCTGGACAACGCCAACTTCGGACCGGCCGACGACGCGGGGACGACCAACGACTCGTTCCGGCCCACCTTCTCCCCCTTCGACTCCGGCGGGTTCTTCTGGCTCCTGTTCACCACCATGCACGACTACGGCAACGCGCCCGCGGGCGTGCACGGCCAGAAGCAGGTGTGGGTCAGCGCGATCTCACGCGCGCCGGACGGGACCACCGATCCCTCGGAGGTTCCCTACTATCTCGCAGGTCAGGAGGTCGCCACGATCCTCTCGCCGCAGTGGGTTCCGCCCCCCTGCAAGTCGAACGGCACCTCCTGCGGTGATAGCGCAGAGTGCTGCAGCCTCGAGTGTGGCCCCGACGACACCTGCATTCCGCCTACGACGACCTGTCGCGAACGCGGAGACTCTTGCGGCGGCGACGATTGCTGCGATGGCCTGGTGTGCACGGCCGCGA
The DNA here is from genome assembly GCA_963727445.1 of uncultured delta proteobacterium. Lineage (GTDB taxonomy): Bacteria > Myxococcota_A > Polyangia > Polyangiales > B10-G4 > B10-G4. The sequence continues at coordinate 269,749 of CAVSGI010000021.1, read as the reverse complement.
GCATCTGCGACTACGCGGCTCCCGACTGAGCAGGGCGAGCACGTCCTCGCGCGTCCGCCTCGCACGAGGCCCGTCTCAGCGGTCGCCGCGGCTCCGCAGGAAGTCGATGACGACGTCGGCGCGGTCGGACTGCAAGATGTCGAGGCCGGCGTCGAGCACGTCGGCGTAGCCCTGGGGATCGGCGGTGGTGTTGTAGAGGACGTCGGCCGCAAACACGTCGGACAAGGCCCGAGTCCCGCGGGCGTGAACGATGGGTACGCCCGCATCGACGTCGGTGACGTTCAGCTCCACGATCACCGGTAGCGCGGGTGCGTAGTGGTCCATCTGCGGCTCGATCTGGTCGACCGAGTCGGGCCGAATCATGAAGTGCAACGTCGGATCGAGCGCGAGCGCTTCGTCGATCTTGTCGAGGCTGCTCGTGTCGAAGACCGCCCACTCGACGGCGTCGGCGGCGTGAATCGCATCGACGAGCAGGTCGACGCGGTCCGTCTTGTTGGCGTCGACCAGCACCACCGCGCGGCCACGGCAGGTTCTCAGAATTTCCTCCAGCGTCGGGACGCGCTCACAGGAGTAGTCGCCGGGCAGATCCGTCGTGATGTGGAGCGCCCGCACCTCGTCGAAGGTCATCTCCTCGACGACCCCCATTCCATCCGTCGTTCGGTCCACGCGCGGGTCGTGGATGTTGACCAGGACGCCGTCCGAGGTCGGCCGGGGATCGGTCTCCACGAATTCGACGCCGAGCACGATCCCCGCGCGATAAGCGGCGAGCGTATCCTCGGGTGCCACGCGGCCGATCGGCCCTCCAGCGCCGCGATGTGCCGACACCTCTGGCGTGTGGCACTCGACGTCGAGCGCGCACGACGCGGGGATCGCGCTCGTCCGCTCGGGCAGCATCGACGGATCGGTCGCCCCGGGTGAGGTGCAGTCGAAGAGCGCAGGGTCGACGATGGGCCCGGCGTCGGACGCTGCGCTGTCCCGGATCGTGCCGGTATCCGGAGCGCTCGCGTCGCCGGCGTCGGCCGTGGCGTCCAGAGCGGACCCGTCGTCACTACACCCCGCGAGCGCGAGCCCGATCGCAACCCACGCGTGCATCCAATGTCTCGACTGCTGGGCCCTCACCACGGGGCCGAGGATATCAGCCGTCCGGACCCGTGAGCGAATCGAGATCGCGCACCAGCTCGCTGAAGGCGATCGGATCGAGCTCGCCGAAGGTGCCCTTCTGGAGCAGGCGAACGTGCTCGATGGTCTGCGCCTCCTCTCTCTTCGGGTCCGCGACGTACATGCCCGGCTGAAAGCGCAGCTGGACGGTATGGCGCCGACCAAGCGACTTGTAGAAGCTGCGGAGCCACCCCTCTTCGATGGCTCCCTGCTTCCAACCGCGGCTCTCGAGGCCGAAGAGCACCTTCGTCCAGACAGGGCGGCCCGAGCGCTCCGGTAGGTCGCGCCGGCCGCGATCTCCTTCATCCAGGTGATGGACCTCGCGCGCGAGTTGCGGAAATGGCTGAACGATCTCGTAGTCGGAGAAGACCTCCGACCATCTCTTCTTCGCTTCGGCGTCCAGGAGGAGCGGGTGGGCGATGGCGATGGGTGCGCCCTCGGCCGGCGCAGGGTCGTCGTTCGCATCCAGAAGCTCGTCATCGTCGGTGACGCGGAAGAAGACCGACGATCCGGCGCCGTCGTCACACCTGAAGAGGAGGCGTCGCGCGAGGTGGCTCACGAGAGGATGGTCGAGGAAGAGCGTGCGGAAGGTCGGGAGCGGCCAGCTCTTCTGCTCGACCATGCGCCTCTCGAGACGACGCACCTGCCCGTCGATCACCGCGGCGGCGTCCTTGCGCAGCGCCTTCCACCGCTTGCTCGCGCTCTTGGCGAGCTCCGGGTCGTCCGTCTTCTTCTTGGAAAGTCGGGCCAGGCGCTGACCTTCCTCATCGGTGAGGTACGGCGTCAGCTCCGCGTCGAAGCGCACCGCGAGGATCCGCGAACCGAGGTCGAGGGTCGCCGTCCCGTCCGCGTCGAGGCCCAGATCGGGGACCAGTCGATCATCGAGATCGTCGCGCGACAGACCGCGCCGTCGAGCGACCTCTTCGATGGCGGCTTCCGCGTGTCTTCGGAGCGCTGCCTTGCGAACCGTGCGGCTGATTCGGTCGAGTCGTGCGAGGGCGGCGTCGCTACCGATGCGAACCAGCACGTCGCACCCGAGCTTGGCGCGGGCGAGCCCACGCTCTCGGGGCCAGACGGTGATCGCTCGCGCCAGTTGGCCCGTCGCGTAGTCCGCGCCCAGGTGCGCGACCGCGTACAGGGCCCAGTAGGCGTTGGCAGATGCGCCGGCACCGACCCAGAGCTCGACGATCCCCCAGGCCAGCTCGTCCAACGAGCGCGGATCGCAGGCGTCGCGCACGTCCGCGAGACCCGGGTAGGGCAGCTCGATCGAGGTGAAGCGCAGCATCGTCCCGATGGCGTCGATGGCGTCTTCGCCGAGGGGCGTTCCGTCGCGAAGACGAACCTCGGGCAGCGCGGATGCACTCCACCATTTGGGCAGCTTCGGCACCTTCGCTGGGAAGCTCCAGATCGGCGGGGTCTCGACGATCGCCCTCACGTCGCGCGCGACCGCTTCGCCGTAGCGCGCGCACGCCGCAGCGACGGCGCCTTCATCGTTGGCTTGGACGATGCGCAGCGCAGACTCGGCCGCGGCCCGTTCCTTTCCCGGCTCGCCCAATACGCTCGGGATCAGCCCCACCGCCGCTGCCTCCGGATGGGCGGACAGCCAGGCACGGCCGGGCGCGGCGAGCGCAGTCCCTCGGGAGACCCAAAGCGCACAGAGCAGCGCCGGGTGAGGTGCGTCGACGTGGATCACGAGCTCGGCGAGGTGATCGGGATGGAGCGCGCCGTAGGCCACGAGCGCGGGGAACACCTCGGCGCCGAAGCGTGCGAGGACGTGACGCACGTGATCGACGTTCGTGTAGACCCAGACCTCCACGGGGAGCTCTGTGAACGCGCGAAGGGCGACTTCGTCGCTGCAGTGACGGAGATCGAGCAGCATCAGGCGCGCGTCCGGGCCCGGGCTCTCGAAGCGCTTCTCCACCTCCGGCCGGCGCTCCTGGGCCCGCTCAGGGGGCAGATCGGACGACGAGGGGTAGTCGGCCAGTGCGATTCCGTCTCGCCGGGGCACCGTCGGGCGCTCCTTCTTCGGGCGCTTCCACGGAGGACGTGCGAGGACTTCGGGGAGCTGGCTCCGATCGGCCATGGCGGCGAACACTACCATCCGCCTTCACGTCGAGCGGAGCTCGGCGGCTGTCCCAAACTATCAATGGCCGCCACACCGAGGCCACCTAGAGTTCCTCCGGCTCGAGAGGAGGAACCATGACCGGACACTTCGACCTGCGGGGCCCCTTTGCGCTCCTGATGCTCGCGACGGCGGCCGGAGCGTGCAACGGGACGCCCGGCCCCACGCCCGTGCACCTCGACGCGGGAAGCGATGCCGGGGACGAGCCGGATTCGGGCGTACGAGATGACGGTGGCCCGCCGGACGCGTCAGTCGCGGACGCATCGACCGTTCCCCCTATCGGTCCAGATCGCGCGTCCCGGCTCGCTGCAGCGCTCGAGCGCGGTCTCGGCGCCTCGGGGGCCCGTTCGGCCATCGCCGGCGTGGAGGTCGAAGGTGAGGGGCGGTGGATCGGCCTCCTCGGTCCGGACGTGATGTCGCCGGACACGCCGTTTCGGATCGGAAGCGTGACCAAGTTGTTCGTCGGCGTGCTCGCGCTCGAGCTCGTCGAGGATGGAGCCCTCTCCCTCGAGGATCGCCTCTCGGGGTGGTTTCCGGAGATCCCGAATGCGGAATCGGATCACCATTCGCCAGATGCTCCAACACACGAGCGGCATCTACGACTACCTCCAAAGCCCGACGTTCCAAGCGCGTGTTCGTGAGGCGCCGCTCCGCGAGCTCGGCGTCGCCGAAGTGGTCGGCTACGTGATGGAAGGGGAACCGAGCTTCGCGCCCGGTGAAGGCTGGTCGTACAGCAACTCCAACTACTACCTGCTCGGGGCCATCCTCGAACGCGTCAGCGGCGAGACGCTGGCGGATCTCCTGCAGGCTCGGATCACGGAACCTCTGGCGCTCGCGAGCACGGGATACGAACCGGCCGCACCTGTTGCCGATCTGTTGCCCGGATACGGAGCGCCGTTCGCGGGGCCTGGCGTCGTCACCGACACTTACGATCCGACGTTGGCCGGGCCTGCGGGTGCGATGACCTCGACCGCGGGGGACCTCCTCTCCTTCCTGCGTGCCCTGGAATCGGGCGCGCGACCCCCATCGGGTGAACGGGACGCATGGCTGACGACCATTCCAGCGAGTGGTGGCGTGTCCTACGGGCTGGCCGTCATGTCCTTCCCGCTGCCGGGACACGCATCCTTCGGCCACACGGGCTCGATCTGGGGTTACGAGTCGTTCGCAGCGTTCTTCCCCGACGACGGCATTCGTCTCGTCGTGGTGCTCAACCAGACCGGCGCTGACGTCAACGCCGTGCTCGTGGAGATGCTCGGCGCGCTCGACCTGCTATGAAACATCGTGCTCTCGTCCTACCGCAGCATCGGACTCGACGACGCGCGCGCGAGCGTGTCGCGACTGCTGCATCCCGCCTTCTGCGTCCGCGTCACGGAAGTGGACGGAGCGACTCTCGATGAGGGGCTCTTCGTCCCACGGATTGGCCGCGGCCTGAAGCAGGGTCGAGCGAGGCTCACCGTCGTCCTCTCTGGCCGGGCGCAGGTGCGATCGGGTGCAGGGGCCTGGGAGCTGAGGCGCGCTTCGATGCTCCTTCAGCCGCAGTTGGACTCGTTCGTCTGGCGCATCGAGCCGAACGCCCGCCTTTTGACCTTCGATGTGGAGACCAAGCTGCTGACCGCACCCTGTGTATCGGCGGAGGTCGGCACCTCCTCGCGGCCAGAGGCTTTCGACGGGGTCGCGCGCGCGGTTCGAGGCGGCGACGCGAGCTGCTCGGCGTCCGCGGCTGCCGAGCTCGTCCGGCTCGTGCGAGCGGAGGGCGTGGCCCTCGATTCGCTGACCGACCTGGACACCGTCGACGAAGAGGGCGCTGGTTTCGCACCCATCGCTCGCGCGATGGATCGCGTCCTGTCGCGACTCGACTCGAGTCCGATGACCGTCGATTTGGTGAGCGAGCTCGGCTGCTCCCGCCGCACCATCGCGCGCCAGGTCGATGCGTACCACGCGCACTTCGGCCTGCAGGGCGTCGGCGCACGCGACTGGCGGTCCGCGCTCCGCTACTGGCGTCTCGCCTCCGCGTGCATTCTGATGACTTCGGCGCACGCGACCACGGAGCGGGTGGCGGATGCCGTCGGGTTCAGCGGACCCGAGGCGCTCTGCCATGCGCTGGCAAAGGTCGAGCTGCCTTCGCCCCAGCGCGTCCGCTCCCTCGCCCTCCGCGCCGACGCGGCGTAGCCAATAGCTGGCGCGACACCCTCGACCGGGCTTTGCGCACGACCTCCGGCGAGTCGCACGCGGGTCCCCCGGAAAAAAAATGGCGCCTCGAGTGATCGATCTGGGCTCGCCGCGCACTTCCCCCTCGAACGGCATGTCGCCGCACGAGGAGGAAGAATTTGAAGAAGAGCTCGCTGGTCGTCCTTTTGGTCCTGCTTTCCGGGTGTTTTCCCTTCGACATGGGAGGGGTGAGCGTCGGTCAGATCGCCACCGTCTCCGAGGGTGCCTACATCTGCACACCCGACGACACCGCCCACATCATGGTGCCTCCGGGCGCCGTTCTCACGGATACCACCATCACCATCACCCGCCTCGATGCGTACGAGGAGCTCGAGGGTCGTGAGATCGCCGGCTGGGCCTGGGACTTCGGCCCCGATGGGACGCACTTCGAAGAGCCGGTCTGGATCCAGCTCCACGTGCCCGCTGGGACCCGCTTCGAAGAGCTCCATCTCTTTCACGAGAGCGGCGGGACCATCGAGGAGCTCGACGACGTGCAGGTCGACGAGGCCAACCGAACGATCTCCGGTTGGGCCGATCACTTCTCCGTCTTCTATGCCGCGTACGCCGGCCCCGCCGGCGGCCGAATGATCCAGGTCGGCGGAGCGAACCTCGTCCCCTACTTCGGCGGCTCGACGCGATCGGAAAACCCACCCGAGATCCCGATCTGGGTCGCCCCGGGTGGTCTCGTCTCGAGCGATCCCTACGGTCCCACCTCCGACGTCCTCGTCATCCAGGTGAACACGGACCCGGCGCTCGCCAACACGTCGTTCTACATCGAGGGCTGGACCATCTCCCCCGTCGATCCCGGCGTCGTGGTCGGACCGACCGGGGATCGCATCTCGACCTCGGGCTTCTGGCACGACTTCTTCGCTCGCGAGATCGTGAACCCGATGCGGACGCTCCGCACCGACGCCGACGGACGCCTCACGCTCGTCGTCCGCGGCGACCGCCTCTACCAGCAGATGTCGCTCGCGCCGGCCGGCTACGCCGAGGGGCGGCTCCGCCTTCGCGTTCTGGCCGAGAGCGGCCCGGACGCGATCGACGTGAACCTCTCCTTCGCGCGTCGCTGAAGCACCGGCCGCTCGCGGGCGCGCCCCCATCGCCGATTCGGCGGTGGGGGCGTCGTCGTTCAGTCCGCCGGCCGAAAGGGGATCACGTACCAGAAGCGCCCGCCCCAGCCGCGGGCGGTGGGAGGCAGGGGCCCGAGGCGCTGTCGGAAGACCCGACCGATGCAGCGACGGTACGGCTCGGGGACGTAGTCCATGTCCTCGACCTCGATGTCCTCTACGCTGCCGTCCGGCTCGATCGTCACGTACACGCCGAGCTGAGTCGGGCCCCTGCGCGGATAGTCCCAGTCGGGATCGAAGCAGTTGGAGACCGGCCCCGCGAGCCCCCGCACCGCGGATCGCGCGGGGTCGCTGTTGCGCCAGAGATTCTCGCTGCTGCCGATGCGGATCTCGCGGCGAGGGGCTCGGCGCCGCTCCGGCGTGGCCGAGGGGCGTTCGGGCGCGCGCGGCGTCGGCGTCGGCGCCGTGGCCTCGGGCGTCGCGTCGATGGCGCCGGCGCCCGCGTCGCGCTCCGTCGTTGACGCGGGCGTCGCGGAAGGCATCATCGCCGCGTCGAGATCGAACGCGGGCACGGGGATCGCCGCGGTCGTCGCCTGCGGGCCGCCCGGCGCGCCGCCGTCCCGCGCGACGAGAAAGCCGACGGTGACGCCGACGCCTCCGACGAGGACGAGCGCAGCGAGGGCGACGAGCCCGATCAGCAGAGCCCGTCCTTCACCGCGCGCCGGGCTCGGGGCAGGCGCCCGCGGCTCGGGCACGCGCGCGAGCACGGCGAGGAGGTCCCGCATGGAGGCGAAGCGCTTCTCCGGCTCCTTCGACAGCGTGCGGAGGATCGCCTCACGCACCTGGGCCGCTTCGCCACGCGGCGAGGGGACCTGTAGGTCTTCGCTCGTCACGGCCGCGATCAGGTGGCCGATCGAGTCCGCCCGATACGGGAAGCTCCCGTACAAGAGGTGGTACGCCATCACGCCAAACGCGTATTGGTCGCTTCGCGCATCCACCGGCGCGCCGCGGAGTTGCTCCGGCGACATGTAGACGGGCGTTCCCAGTGCGGTGCCGGTCTGGGTGAGGCGCATGTCGAGCGCCGCGCCGGGGATCTGCTGCGCGAGGGAGCTGAGCAGATCCGTCTGTGCCACGCGCGCCAGCCCGAAATCCACGACCCGCGGTGTCCCCTCGCGATCGACGAGCACGTTGTCCGGTTTGATGTCGCGATGCACGAGGCCGCGCTCGTGGGCCGCCGCGAGGCCCTGGCCGATGGCGACGAGCATCGCCAGCACACCTTTCACGTCGGGGCGGGTCGTCCGTGCCCATTCCTCGAGCGTCACCCCCTGCACCATCTCCATGACGACGTAGATGCGGCCGTCGTGGGTGCCGACGTCGTGGACACCCACGACGTTGGGGTGGCGGAGCTGCGCCAGCGCCTGCGCTTCGCGGATGAGTCGTGTGGTGCGCGTATCGTCGTCGGACTCGGCCAGGAGCATCTTGAGCGCGACCAGGCGCCGGAGCCGCGGGTCCCAGGCCTCGTAGACGACGCCCATCGCACCCGCGCCGATGCGCCGACGGATCTCGTAGGGCCCGATGACGAGCGGCGCGGTCTGGGCACCGAACATCCGCGCGCGCACCGCCTCCTTGACGCGACGCTTCTCGAGCGCGTCTTCCTGGAAGTCCGGGCGGGCGGCGAACATCTTCGCCACTATACGGGCCCGTCGCCGTCGATGCCTGATAGCCTGCTCCGCCGTGGAGGACGATCACACGCTCCTCGCGCGCTGGCGAGGGGGCGACGGCGCCGCGGGCGACGCGCTCTTCGAGCGTCATTTCGACGCGATCTATTCGTTCTTCGCGCGGAAGGTGAGCGGCGACGTCAGCGATCTGGTCCAGAAGACCTTCGTCGGTCTCACCGAAGGCCGCGACCGCTTCGCCGGTGAGGTGAGCCCCCGCGCCTATCTCTACGGCATCGCGCGCAACGTCCTCTACGCGCACTACCGCGAGGCCCGCCGCGACCGCCAGCTCTCCTTCGAGGTGCGCTCGCTCCACGATCTCGAGCCGACTCCGAGCGCGCGCGTCGCCGCCGGGCGCGAGTCACGACTCCTGTTGGAGGCGCTGCGTCACATCCCCCTCGATCTGCAGATCGCCGTCGAGCTCCACTTCTGGGAAGGGCTCAGCGGCCCCGAGATGGCAGCCATCCTCGCAGTGCCGGAGGGAACGGTCCGAAGCCGCATCCGGCGCGCGCTCGACAAGCTCCGCGAGGAGGTGCAGCGCCTCGGCCAGGGGGATGGGCTGCTGACGTCCACGCTGACCGACCTCGAACAGTGGGCGGCGGCGCTCGAAGGCCTGGCGCGCGACTGAGCGCTCGCCACCCCGAATTAATCCGCTCGAAACACGCCGGAAACCCAAAAGCGCCAACGTTTCCGCGTGGACTCGACCATCTTGGACAGCATCTGGGTGCTGCTCAGCGCCTTCCTCGTCTTCTTCATGCACTCCGGCTTCGCCCTCGTGGAGAGCGGCTTCTGCCGCAAGAAGAACGCGGTGATGGTGCTCCTCAAGAACGTGGGCGTCGTCGCCCTCTCCTCCGTCCTCTTCTTCGTCATCGGCTTCGGCCTGATGTTCGGCGAAGGCAACGCCTTCGTGGGCCTCGCCGGCTTCGCGCCCGCCGCCACCACCGCCGTCGCCGGCGCCCCGGACAACCTCCCGCTCTACGTCTTCCTCTTCTTCCAGCTCGTCTTCGCCGCGACCTCGGCCACCATCGTCAGCGGCGCCGTCGCCGAGCGCGCGCGCCTCGGCACCTTCTTCGCGTTCACAGCCGTCGCCAGCGCCGTCATCTACCCCATCGTCGGCCACTGGGTCTGGGGCGGCGGCTTCCTCGCCGAGCTCGGCTTCATCGACTTCGCGGGCTCCACCGTGGTGCACGCGGTCGGCGGCGGCATGGCCCTCGCCGGCGCGCTGATCATCGGCCCGCGCATCGGCAAGTTCGCCAGGGACGGCTCGCCCCGTCCCCTGCCCGCGCACAACTTCCCCCTCGCCGCCCTCGGCGTCCTGATCCTGTGGCTCGGCTGGTTCGGCTTCAACGGCGGAAGCGAGCTCGCCGCCCACCCCGAAGCGATCGCCTCCATCATCCTCGTCACCAACCTCTCCGGCGCCGCCGGCTTCCTCTCGGGTCTGATCCACACCCGCATGCGCACCGGCATGCTGGACCTCTCCATGGGCCTGAACGGCGTGCTCGCGGGCCTGGTGGCGATCACCGCCGGCTGTCACGTCATCGGCCCCTTCGAAGCGATGATCGTCGGCACCATCGCCGGCATCCTGGTCGTCGAGGGCGTCTTCCTCCTCGACCGCCTGAAGATCGACGACCCGGTCGGCGCGATCCCCGTCCACGGCATCTGCGGCATCTTCGGCACCATCGCCGTCGGCCTCTTCGCCGCCGAGGGCGGCCTCTTCCACGGCGGCGGCGTGTCGCTCCTCGGCGTCCAGACGACCGGCGCCCTCGCCGGCGCGCTCTTCGCCTTCATCGCCGGCGGCGCGGTCTGGATCGCGCTCTCTCGCCTCCCCGGCGGCGTTCGCGTCTCGGCCGAGCACGAGCACGAGGGGCTCGACGTCGCGGAGTGCGGCGTATCCGCCTACGGCGACGAGATCCACGGCATCCACCCCACCCATGCCGAGCTCGAGCACGCGAGCCCTTCCCATCTGGCCAGGATCGGCGTCTCGCGCCCCGGCGCCTGAGACGCTCCGGCGCAGCCACTGCTCCCTACAGACAGCTTAACAAGCAGCGAAACACGCCGAATTGTGCGCGCAACTGCGCATCTCGGGGTCGCACGCCCTTTGCATCAGACGACCGCGTGGCTCCCCATCGCTGGCTCATCGCCCCCCTCGCCCTCGCCCTGGGCTGCACCGGCCTCATCGACGACCCCTCGGCCTCGGGCGGCGGAAGCGCCGTGGATCGCCGCCCAGACGGCCCGAGCGCGTGCGGACCCGATCTCGATCCCGGTCCCATCACGCCGCTCCGCCGGCTGACCCGGGACGAGTACGACAACACCATCCGCGATCTCCTCGGCGACGACAGTCAGCCCGCGCGGGCCTTCCCCGCCGACGAGGACGGTGGCGGCTTCGAGCTCGGCGCCACCGTGTCGCCGCTGCAGTACGAGCTCTACATGAACGCCGCCGAGGAGCTCGCGCTGCGCGCGGTGAGCGAGCGCCTCGACAGTCTCCTTCCATGCGACCCGGCGACCATGGGCGAGGACGCCTGCGCGGCCGAGCTCATCGACACCCTCGGGATGCGCGCCTACCGCCGCCCCCTCACCGACGGCCAGCGCGACCGACTCTTCTCCGTCTACACCTTCGGCAAGACCGAGGGCTTCGACAACGGCATCCGTCTCGTCATCAGCGCCATGCTGCAATCGCCTGCCTTCCTCTACCGCGTCGAGGCCGGCTCGGCGCTCGACGCCGGCGACGGAAGCGTGGTCGCCCTCGATGGCTACGAGCGCGCGAGCAAGCTCAGCTATCTGCTTTGGAGCACCATGCCCGACGCGGCGCTCTTCGACCTCGCCGCCTCCGGTGGTCTCGACACGCCCGACGCCGTCGCCGACCAGGCGCGGCGCATGCTCGACGATCCGCGCGCCCGCGGCGCCGTGCAGCGCTTCATGGAGCAGTGGCTGCACCTGAAGATCCAGGGCGTCAGCAAGGATCCGGAGATCTATCCCCAGTTCGACGACGGGATGCGCGACTCCATGGAGGCGAGCGTCCTCGCCTTCATCGACCACGTGATGTGGGAGCAGAATGGCAGCCTCGACGAGCTGCTCACCGCCGATTACGCGTTCGTCGACGCGCGGCTGGCCCCGGTGTTCGGCGTCGAGGGCGTCACCGGCGACGAGCTGACGCGCGTCCCCGTCGACCCGACCCAGCGCATGGGTCTGCTCACCCACCCGGCGCTCATGGCGCAGCTCTCGCTGCCCAATCAGAGCTCGCCGGTGGAGCGCGGCGCCTTCATCCGCGAGCAGCTCTTCTGCCAGGCCCTCCCGCCGCCTCCCGAGGACCTGGTCGTCGTCCCCCCGGACCCCAATCCGAGCCTCTCCACCCGCGAGCGCTTCATCGCGCACCGCGAGGACCCGGCCTGCGCCGGCTGCCACCAGCTGATGGATCCGATCGGCTTCGGATTCGAGAACTACGACGCCATCGGCGCGTACCGGCTACAGGAGGAGAACGGCCAGCCGGTGGACGCGCGCGGCGAGCTCATTCAGACGGACACCGACGGCCCCTTCGAGGGCGCGCTCGAGCTGGGCCACCGCCTCGCCGAGAGCGAGATGGTGCGTCGGTGCGTCGCCCAGCAGTGGTTCCGCTTCACCTTCGGGCGCAACGAGACGGAGGCCGATCAGTGCATGCTCGACGACGTCTACGCCGCCTTCGAAGGGTCCGGGTGGGACATCCGCGAAGCCCTGATCGCGCTGACGAGGACCGACGCCTTCCTGTACCGGCGCGCGGAGGAGGTGAGCCCGTGAAGAAGCTCCATCGACGTCATTTCCTCGCTGGCCTCGGCGTGGGCGCCGCGACCCTGGCCCTGCCCTTCGCCCGCACCCTCGAAGCCAAAGCCTCCGGCGACTTCCCCAAGCGCTTCGTGGCCTTCTTCAGCCCCAACGGGAGCCTCCACGACCGCTGGGCCAGCGGCTCGGGCACGGACTTCACGCTCGGCCCGATCCTAGAGCCCCTCGCGCCCTTCCGCGAGAAGCTGCTGCTCGTTCGCGGCCTCGACATGGACTGCAGCCGGGAGGGCCCCGGCGCCGGACACCAGAAGGGCATCGGCGGCCTGCTCACCGGGATGCCCCTGAACGACGGCGAGTTCAGCGGCGGCAACGGGGACGTCTACAGCGGCTGGGCCTCCGGTCCCTCCATCGATCAGCGCATCGCGCGCGAGGTGGGAAGCGAGACGCGCTACGGATCCCTCGAGCTCGGCGTCACCGTCCGCGGCAGCAACAACCGCGACCGCCTCGCCTATCGCGGCTCGGACGATCCGATCCCGCCCGACAACGACCCGTGGAACGTCTACCGGCGCCTCTTCGCCGACCTGGGGGCGGACCCGAGCGGCCTTCAGCGCGTGCGCGACGAGCGGCAGAGCGTGATCGATCTGGTGCGCGGCGACCTGATGGAGCTCGAGGGCAAGCTCGGCGCGTCCGAGCGTCATCGCCTCGACGCCCACCTCGAGTCGCTGCGCGACGTGGAGCGCCGCATGGACGCGGCCGCCGCCGCGGGCGCCGCCTGCGAAAACCCGATGCTGCCGCGCCGGATCGATCCGATGAATCGCGACAACCACCCGGAGATCGCCGCGCTCCAGCTCGACCTCTTGTCGATGGCCTTCGCGTGCGACCTCACGCGCGTGGGCACGGTCCTCTTCGCCGGCGCGACCAGCGGTCAGACCTTCAACTGGCTCGGCTTCGGCGAGAGCCACCACAGCCTCTCCCACGAGTCCGACAGCAACACGAGCGCGCAGAACAAGCTCCAGCGGATCAACCACTTCTACGCCGAGCAGATCGCGTACTTCCTCGCGAAGCTCGACGCGATCCCCGAGGGCGACGGAACGATGCTCGACAACACCGTCGTCTTCTGGGGCGGCGCGCTGTCGAAGGGCAACACGCACTCCCGCAAGAACATGGACTTCCTGGTGGCGGGCAGCGGTGGCGGCTACTTGAAGACCGGGCGCCTCATGGAATTCACGGGGCGCCAGCACAACGATCTGCTGGTGACCCTCGCCAACGCCTGCGGTGTGGCGATCGATCGCTGGGGCCACCCGGGCTACACGGAGGGCCCTCTGGGCCGCCTCGTGGCCTGACCTTCAGCCGCGGCCGAAGAGTCGCTCGGCAGCCATGCGCACGGCGGGTGGATAGGCCGTCTGCTTGAGGATCAGCTTCAGCTCGTGCCCCGGCGTCGCGCGGAGGACCTTGGTGATCATCTCCGTGGTCATCTTGGTGTTCGTGAGCAGAGCCCGCCGGATCACGCCAGCGCGAAGCCACGTCTGGTTCGCCACGATGGTCTCGATGATGGGGCGCGGCACCGTGCCCTTGCGCGCGATGCGCGCCACTTCGGGCACGGTCAGGTAGCGGTTCGCGAGGAGCGGCTCCCACCCTTCCCGCCCCAGAATGCGCTCGAGGGCGGTGCGCTCGGTGAGGCTCTGGCTGGTGCGGGCCAGCTTGATCTTCTCCTGATGCTTGAGCTTGCGGAGGCGGAGCGAAGGCGCGAGGGAGGTGTTGTCGGCGCCTTCCCCCTCTGCTCCTTCCTCCGTATCGGCGCCCGAGCCGTCACCATCGGCTTCGCCTGCGGCGGGCTCGCGCGCGAGGAAGGCTTCGAGCTCCGCGTCCCCCAGCGTGTCGTCGAGCATCAGGCGAACGCTGCCCTCGCGCTCCTGCTCCTCCGGCGAGCTCATGACCGTGGCGCCGGCGATCAGCGGCTCTCCACCGAGCGGATGGTGGATGGCGAGCTCGCAAGGCATGAAGGCAGCCAGCCCCGTGACCCCGGGTACGATCGCCTCCCCCCGCGACAAGCGGCGCTCCGCTTCGAGACGGAGCGCCTCCATGTCGTCGAACTTCAGCGTCAGCCGCTGACCCATGCGGGGAACCTTATCGACATCCGGCCTTGCGACCAAACCGGTTCCCGCAGACGGAGATCAGCCGGCCTGGGTCGCGCCTTCGTCCTCGGCCGGCGCGGGGGCGGCCTCGCCCTCGCCCTCGGTCGCACCCTCGGTCGCACCCTCGCCCTCGACCGGCGCGGGGGCGACCGCGCCACCGGGGATCCCGCCCTCCGGGAGCGCCGCGTGAGCGGGGAGCTCACCGGTGAGCGCGTTCAGGAACGCGACGATGTCGTTGACCTGTGCGTCGGTCACCTGCGCGCCGAGCTGATGGCGCGCCATGATGCGGACCACCGCAGCGAGCTCGGTCTGCGAGCCGTCGTGAAGGTAGGGCGCCGTCTGGGCGATGTTGCGCAGGCTCGGCACCTTGAAGAAGTGCTTGTCCGACTCGTTGTGGGTGACGTTGAAGCGGCCGTTGTCGGCGTCGGTCAGCTCGCGGTCGAGGGTACCGAAGTAGTCCTCCACCAGCCCCATCTTCTGATACATGCTGCCGCCGACGTTGATGCCCTGATGGCAGGCGGGGCAGCCGACCTCGACGAAGGTCTCGTAGCCGCGCTTCTCCTGGGCGCTGAGCGCGCTCTCGTCTCCGCGAAGGAACGCGTCGAAGCGCGAGGGGGTCACCAGCGTCTCCTCGTAGTGGGCGATCGCGTCGGTGACGTTGTTCTCGTTGATGCCGTCCTGGTACACCGCGCCGAAGGCTTCGACGTACTCCGGCACGCCCTTCAGCTTCTCGACCACGCCTTCCCAGGTCGCCCCCATCTCGATCGGGTTCGCCACCGGACCGGCGGCCTGCGCCTGCAGGTCCTCTGCGCGTCCATCCCAGAACTGCGCGAGGTTGTAGCGCGAGTTGAGGACCGTCGGCGCGTTGATCGGCCCCTGGGCGCCGTTGATGCCCGTGGAGACGGGGTGCGGCTCGGCGCCGCCGTGCTCGAAGGAGTGGCAGGTGGCGCAGGCGATGGTGTCGTCGCCCGACAGCCGGGTGTCGAAGTAGAGCGCCCTGCCCAGCGCCATCTTCGCTTCGTCGAACTCGACCGTCTCCGGCAGCGGTTCGAAGGGCGGCTCCTCGGCTGCGCCTTCGCCGGTCGCGGCGCCGGACGTCCCCTCCGTCTCGTCGTCTTCACAGCTACCGCAGGCCGCGAGGGCCAGGCTCAGAAACACGAAGATGAATCGCCTCATGCGCGCGTTCATAGTGGCGCCGATCGCCAGACACAAGACGCTTGGCGGCCAGCGCCGGGAGGCAGCGTGATGCGCCTCACGACGCACTCAGTGCGCGGAGAGGATCTTTTTCAGCGTCGCGACCCGCTTTTCGTCGATCGGCGCGTCGAGCTGGCCACCTTCCTTGAGGTAGGTACCGACGATCGCGCCGTCGAAGAGCCCGGTCAGCGCGCGAGCGCGTTCGGGGGTCATGCCGGAGCCGACGAAGACCGGTGTGTGGGGTGCAGCGACCCGCACCTCCTCAAGCCGCTGTCGATCCACCGAAGCCCCGGTCGCGACGCCCGTCACGATGAGCCCGTCGGCGCCGCCGCGCCCGACGCATTCGCGCGCTGCGGTCTCCGCGGAGATCGGGGTCAGGGGCGAGGCGTGCTTGACGAGCACGTCGGCGAGGATGGCGATGTCGCGACGGTGGAGCGCGTCGCGGTAGCGCAGGCTCTTGGCGGCCTCGCTCTCGATGATTCCCTGGTCGGTGACGTAGGCGCCCATGTGGACGTTGACGCGGATGAAGTCCGCGCCAGCGGCTGCGGCGATGCCGAGCGCGGTGATGGCGTCGTTGCGCAGGCAGTTGACGCCGATCGGGAGGCCGAGGGCCTTGGCTTCGTGGACCACGATCGTCAGCGCGGCGGCTTGGTGGGGCGGGATGCGATCGCCCTCGGTGCCCTTCACGAAGGGCGCCGAGCCGAAGTTCTCGACGATGATCGCGTCGCCGCCGCCATCGGCGATGGCCTTCGCGTCGGCCAGGGCGCGGGCGTATGCCGCGCCGAAGTCTCCGCTCTCGTAGCCGGGGTCGCCGGGGAGCGCCCCGAGGTGGACGACCCCGATGAGGCCGAGGGGCGGCTTCACTCGGCGCCCGTCGGGGCGGGATGCGCCATCGTGGGATGCAGGGGCGCCGCGGGTGTCGCGGGGACCGCGGGGGCGGGCGCCGGCATCGCGCCATGCGGTGACGGCGCAGACCCGTGCGGCGAGGGAGCTGCGCCGTGCGGTGAGGGCATCGCGCCATGGGGCGGCGTGGCGATGCCCGCGCCGCCGCCTTCCATGGAAGGCTCGTCGGAGCCCGGGCTCTCCCCGGGCGGGACCGGCCCTTCGGGGACCGGACGCTCGAGCGGCGGCAGGCCGACCACGGCGCGGGTGTCGTCCTCGACCTGCTGCGCCGTCGTCGCCACGACGCGTACCCAGGCGCGGGTGGCCTCGCTCCGCGCGTAGTAGACGGGACGGTCGAGGGGCAGCTTCACCATCTCGAGGTGT
This sequence comes from uncultured delta proteobacterium, assembly GCA_963727445.1. Lineage (GTDB taxonomy): Bacteria > Myxococcota_A > Polyangia > Polyangiales > B10-G4 > B10-G4. The sequence continues at coordinate 253,131 of CAVSGI010000021.1, read as the reverse complement.
CCGATCTCGTCGCCGTCCTCGCCCTTCCAGCTGAGCTCGAAGACGGGCTCGGGCGCGACGTCGACGTCGTCGAGATCGGCCCCCGGCTCGGCGTCGAGGGGCAGGTAGGCCTGGACGCGCAGCCGCGACAGGCGGTCGAGCCAGTTGCCGTAGAGCTCGTTGATGCGGTCGGGGTTGTCGGAATCCACCCAGGCCGCGGCCTGCGGATTGCGAAAGTCGCGCTGAGTGAGCGCCTTGTGTTGGCCTGACGCAGACACCTCGAGCCCGCTCACCTCCGTCATGTCGAAGGCGTGGAGCTCACGCTGCATCAGCTGGAACTCCGCGTTCTCGAGACCACGCACGATCTCGCCGCTGAGCAGATAGACGGGCCCGCCATCCGCGCGGACGAGGTAGCGATCGCCGGTGCCGAAGGTCGAGCCGCCCACGTAGAAGGTCGCCTCGTGATCGCCGCAGACCTCCGAGAGCGTCGAGCGATGCTCCTCGTCGAGCTCGAGCTCCTCGTAGAGGTCGGGCTCCACCTCGCCGAGGGAGCGAACCGCCTCGAGAGGCGCGACCGATCCCAGGTACTCCTCGATCCCTTCGTTGGTGACGAACTCCACCTCGGTGGGCTCGCCGTTCTCCGGCGTGCGGGTGACCGTGATCCACCAGGACCGCTGGTCCCCTTCGCCCCGCGGCTCGAGCACCGCGGTGCGCCGATCGCTCTCGAAGGTGAGGCGGGTGAGGTGCTCCGGGGTGCAGTCGACGACCACCACCCCATCTCCGCCCTCCTCTTCGGGCGCGTCCGAGGTCCACACGACGTAGGCCCAGGCGAGGCCGATGATGGCGAGGCCGATGTGAAGGCTGAGCGTTTTCACTTGTCGTCCTCCTCGTCCTCTTCGTCCTCTTCGTCCTCTTCGTCCTCTTCGTCCGAGTCCGTCTCCGAGTCCGAATCCGTCTCCGAGTCCGAATCCGTCTCCGAGTCCGAGTCCGAGTCCGAATCCGAGTCCGAATCCGAATCCGAATCCGAATCCGAATCTTCTTCCTCTTCCTCGTCTTCTTCCTTCGGCTTCGCCTCCACGCGCGGCCCCTTCTTGGCCGGCGCCGGATCGCGCCGCGACCCCCGCCGGCTTCGACCGAGGCCGACCCAGATGGCGATGGCGAAGAGGGGGATTGGGGCCCCGAAGCTGGTGCCCCAGAACCAGAGGCGATCCTCCTCGGCGCTGTGCTCGATGCGCACGTCCTCCTCGGTGGTGACCTCGCCGACGATCTGCTCCTGGCCGAGCAGCCACTGCACCACGTCGCCGAAGAGCAGGAGGTTGCCCGGGTTGCGGACCACCTGGTCGGTGATGAAGTCGCCGTCGGCGATGATCACCGCGCGGCCGTCCTCGCCCTCGCCCTCCGCGGGGACGCTGACCGCGGCCATCATGTCGTAGGTGCCGGCCTCTTCCTCGCCGTCACGGGTGTAGTCGTCGTTCGTGTCGAGCCAGAACCCGTCGCCGCTCCTCATCGGGAAGTCGACTGTCAGCCCCTCGGTCGCGTCCGGACCTTCGTAGCGCGTGAGCGCGCCGCCGCGGATGAAGACCGAGGCCACCTGCGCGGCGTTGCGGTTGACGATGGTCACGGTGGGGTGCGCCGAGTAGCGGCTGGTCCGCACGATCGTGCGATCCGCCAGGGTGCCGGTGCGGCGCAGGAAGTCGCGGTCGGAGGTGAGGACGCCCGGCTCGAGCTGCACGCCGAGGCCGTGGAGCAATGGGTCGAGGCCGGAATCGACATCGGGATCGACCATCACCATGAGGCGGCCGCCCTGCTTCACGTAGCGCAGCAGCGACTCTGCTTCTTCCGGAAGGAAGGGCTTGCGCGGACCGATCACCGCGACAGCCGGGGCCCCCGGCGGCACCTCGCTCGCGAGCCCCTGGGCCATGCCGAGGGGACGCGTCGTGATGTTGGAGCGTCCGAGGGCGTCCATCAGATCGGTGGTGCGCTCGCCCGGCGTCGCGCCTTCCACCCCCGCCTGATTGCGCTCGTCGTGACCGGTGGTGATGTGCAGCTCGCGTCGCTGCATCACCAGGCGGGCGAAGGTGCGCTGAAAGCGCCCGTCGAGGGTCCGGAGCCGGCTGCGCGCGACCTCGAGCTCGGTCCCCACGTCGAAGGTCTCCGCCTGCTGGGCGTCTCCCTCACCGCGCAACAGAACGATGTTGCCGTTGCCGCTGACGCGATGCTGGCGCGCGATCTCCGGCGCCAGGGCGTGGTCGCGGACCTCGTAGTCGAAGTCCTCGGAGGCCGCGGCGAGCTCCTCGAAGTAGGGCTCGACCTGCTCGCGCACGTCGTTGACCTCGGGGAAGAAGAGCACGGCGTGCACCGGCTCGTTCAGGGAGCGCACCATGCGGAGGGCGGTCTCGCTCGGCCGCGAGGTCTTGAAATAGGTGAGGTCCTTGCGCCACTCGCGCTCGTGAGCGACGAAGTTCATCGAGAAGACGAAGACCACGGCGAGGGCGATGGCGATGCCGTCGAAGGCGGCCGCGGTGATGCGGCGCATCTCCACCGCCTCCGGGATCGGCATCCTCCGGTAGGCGAGCTCCATGAAGAGGAGCGCCATGCCGCTCACGATCAGGAGCGCCGGCCAGGTCACGCCGAGGATGGGCCCGATGCGGTCACCCTCGGCGGTGGGATTGACGCCGAGCATCTCGAGGCCGGCGGGGGTGGACAGGCCGTAGAGCGCGATGGACAGCAGCACCCCCGCGCTGGCGAGGAGCAGCGCGGTCTCCGCTGGCTGCGCCGCGGGCGGCGCCTTGGTGCGGAAGAACGCTCGCTGGGCGGTGTCGGCGGCGACGCCGAGGACGCCGAGCCACAGGAAGATGTCGTGCGCGAGGCCCTCTTCGAGGACCTTCTGGGCGATGACGATGAAGATGAGGCCGACGACCAGCGCGACCACACCGAGGACGCTCGAGCGTTTCATCAGCGCCACCTCTGGGCCTTGAGGACCCGCGTGGCCGCGATCAGCGACACGTAGATCATCGAGGCGAAGAAGACGAGATCGCTGAGCTGCACGATGCCGTTCCGGAAATTGCGGAAGTGTGTGTAGTAGGGCGAGAACGCGCCGAGGATGGTCGTGGATGCGGGCGTGTCGGGATCGCTCGATCCGCGCGACCCAGAAGGTCGCCTCGAGGACCGCGGCGAAGCCGCCCGTGAGGAGCACCGCGAGGAAGGGATGCTTCACCAGCGACGAGGCGAAGGTGCCCACCGCCAGGGTCGAGGCGCCGAGAAGGAAGAGCCCCAGGTAGCCGCAGGCGATGTGCCCGTAGGAGACCTTGCCCTTCACGAAGATCAGCGCCGGTAGATACAGGCTCGCCAGGATGACCATGGCGATGAAGGCGAGGGAGGCGAGGTACTTGCCGAGGACGATCTCGCCCTCTTTCACGGGCGAGGTGAAGAGCAGGGTCATCGTCCCGTTGGCGCGCTCCTCGGCGAGCAGGCGCATGGAGAACAGGACGCCGGTGACGATGGTCAGACCGCCCGAGACCTCGAGGAAGCGAAGCAGCACCTCGGTCGAGAGGCTCGGCTGGTCGCCGACCGCATAGCCGTTGAAGACCAGCCCCTGGAAGAAGAGCATCACGCCGGCGATGACGTAGCCGCTGGGGGTCTTCAGATAGCTCGCGAGCTCGCGGCTCACGATGAGCGCGACGTTCTTCATGATGCCGCCTCCTGTCGGTCTTCCTTCGAGAGCTGGACGAAGATGTCCTCGAGGGCGCTCGACTGGACCTCGAGGCGCCTGAGGCCGAAGCCCTTGGCGATGAGCTGCGCGGCGACCTCCTCGCGGATGTCGTCGGCGGCGTGGACCGTCACCGTGCACACCCGGCCCGCGTCGAGCTGACCGCTTTCGACCGAGGTCACGCCCTCGATCTCCCCGAGCACCTGCCGCACCAGGGAGAGCTTGGTGTCGCGGTAGCCTTCGGGCGCCTCTTCGGGGACCCGCACGTCGATCTCCAGCGTCTGATGTCCGTCCGTGCCGAAGCGCATCGCCAGCTCGTCCTCGGTGCCCTTCGCCGTGATGCGCCCTTCGTGGAGCATCATGATGCGATCGCAGGTCTGCTCGATCTCCGACAGGATGTGCGTGCTGAGCAGGATGGTGTGCTTGCCGCGCAGGCTCCGGATCAGCTCGCGCATCTCGACGATCTGCACCGGGTCGAGGCCCTGGATGGGCTCGTCGAGGATCAACAGCGTCGGGTCGTGGATGATCGCCTGGGCGATGCCGACGCGCTGCTGGTAGCCGTGCGAGAGATTCTGGATGGGCTCGTCGGCCACGTGGGACAGGCCCGTGCTCTCGAGCACCTCGGGCATCCGCTTGTCCGCCGTGGCCCCGTCCATCTGCCGGAGCTTGGCGGCGAAGCGCACGAAGGCGCGCACCGTCATCTCCGGGTAGACCGGCGGCCGGTCGGGGAGGAACCCGATCAGCTTGCGGATCTCGTGCGGCTGCTCCTCGGCGTCGAATCCCTTGATGGACACGCGCCCCGAGGTGGGCAGGAGCAAGCAAGAGAGGAGGCGGAGGGTGGTCGTCTTCCCGGCGCCGTTCAGGCCGAGAAAACCGACGCACTCCCCCGCTTCGATGGTGAACGTGAGGTCGTGAACGGCCGGGTGAGACCCGTAGTATTTGGTGACCTTGTCGACTTCGATCATCGAGGCACCCGTTTCGTGGTTGGGGTGGAGCCGGGTTAGTCAGTGCCCGTCCGCGCGTCAAGCGTGGCGCGCTTCGAGGGTCGAGCCGGCCGCCGAAACCCCTTGGTTGGGGGTGTTATTCCCCTATCCTGCTCGCCGTTCGGCCCCTCGGGACCCATGGAGACGTGGAGGAGATGTGAAGAAGAAGGACGGTAGGCCGGCCTTCGCGAAGTGGCTCGCCCTCTTCGGAGCGGTGGTGGTCCTGCCCGTGGTCGTGTGGGTCGGGGCGCATCACATTCGGCCCATCGAGCCTCCGCTCTTCACGACCGCGGATATGGCCGCCGCGCCGCCCCCGGAACAAAACGCCTACCACCTCCTCCCGCTGACCGGCCTTCCCGCGCCGACCGACGAGCTGACGGATCTGGCGGCCCGTTACGACGAGCAGACAGCGGAAGAGACCTGGGCCCTCGTCGATGCCCTCGACCCCGCGCTTCGGGAGCCCCGACAGGACGTGCCGGCGGCGATCCGCGACTTTCAGACGCGCCCCCGCTTCGTCCCGGACGCGCCGCTGCTGGGAGACTCGAACGGCCTCGAGACGATCCGCGTCTTTCGCCTGATCTACCTGGACCTCTTGCTCCACGCCTCGAGGGAAGACGCGTCCCCCCGCTTTCGAGAGGCGACAAGGATGTGGGAGCAAGCGCTGGACTACGCGTCGAACTGCATCGATCTCGTCTCGTGCCGCGTCGGGCAGATGACTCTCGGCCTCGCGCTCGCCGCCGCCGACGCGCTCTCGCTGCGGGTGAGTGGGCCTCGATCCCGGGGGGCGGCGCGCGCCCTCGCCGAAGTCCTCGCGTCGGCCGATCTCGCGTCTCTGAGCATGCGTCAGGCGCTGATCCGTGATTACCTGATCGGCCGCGCCGCCATCGAGCGCTCGACCGGGTTGCTCCTCGACCGCGCACACACCGACGGGATGTTCCGCCAGCGCATCGAGACCGAGCTCGCATACATGGAGGATCCGAGTGGGCCGCCGCCACACCTCGCGTCTCCGCGAGAGAGGCCGCTGTGGTGGCTCTACGATCACGACGGAAAGGTCGCGCTCGAGATGCTCCTGGCCCTGGACTACGGAGACTTCATCGAGACCTTCGCCCACGATCGCAGCGCGCTGATCGCGCGGCGCGAGGAGGTCGTCGCGCACCTCCGTTCGGCGGCCGAAGCCGCGGCCACCGAAGAAGAAGAGGCTACCGGCGGCCAATAGCGGCGTCTGGGTGTACGGAATGCGCGCCCATGGGCGGGTCGTCTAGCTGGGGGTGTGGCGAGGGAGTCCGCGCGCTACACTCCCCCGCGCCGGAGGATCGGAATGCGTCGTTTGTTGGTAGTTCTGGGATTTTCAGCCCTCTTTTCGGCGGTCGCCTGCGGGAGCTGCGGCGAGAGCGAGTCCGGAGGCGAGGGCGCCGAGGGCGAGAGCGCCGAGGGTCGGGCCGCCGAGGGGGAGGAGGCCCCCCCCTCCGATGACGAAAGCGTCGCCGCGCGCGCGGGCCTCGAGGGCATGCGCACCCACCTCGACCTGACCGCCCTGGCCCACCTGGCCGAGGTCGACGTCGGCGGCACCTTCATCGACATGGGGACGCCGGCGCGCTTCAAGTACACCTCCGGCCGCTGGCACAGCGACTGGGGCGAGGACGGCGCCGACGACGACGGCACCTTCACCAACCTCGGCGCCCTCGGCAACCTCTACTTCCATCTCGATACGCCCGAGGATCTCACGGCGCGCATCCGCCTGAAGAAGGTCGGCACCGATCAGATCGTCGCCTACATGAACGGCGAGACCCTGCGCACCATCGACCTCAGCGGGAGCAGCGTGCAGACGGTCGAGGTGCCCATCCCGGCTGCGAGCATGCGGCGGGGAGAGAACCAGCTGCGCCTGCGCGCGACGAGCACCCGCAACGTCGGCGGCCAGGACGTGTCGGCGGCCGTCTACGACGTACACCTCGCGCGCGAGGGCGCGGCGGAGGGACGCCCGCTGCCGGCGGAGTGGGTCGTCGCCCACGAGCTCGCAGGGGCGCAGCGCCGCGCGCTGGTCACGCCCGCCGGCGCGAAGGTGCACTTCTACGTGCAGGTGCCCGAGGCCGGGAAGCTCTCCTTCGGGCTGGGCGCGAGCGCCGAGGGTGCGACGGCGAAGGTGAACGTGACCCCTGCAGTCGGCGAGGCCTCGGAGCTGCTCTCGGGCGACGTCGCGACCTCGTGGCGCGATCACCTCCTCGATCTCGCCGCCTACGCCGGCCAGGTGGTGCGACTCGAGCTCGAGAGCGAAGGCCCCGAAGGCGCCACCGTCGCGTGGGCCGGCCCACAGCTCGTGGTTCCCATGCCCGAGCAGGAGCGCGTGCCGGGCGAGGCGCACAACGTCGTGGTGCTGACCATCGACACCCTGCGCGCCGACAAGCTCCACCCGTACAACCCGCGGAGCCGCGTGCAGACGCCCAACCTCGACGGCTTCGCGGAAGAGGCCACCATCTTCGAGCGGGCCCAGGCGCCGGAGAACTGGACCAAGCCGAGCGTCGCTTCGATCCTCACCTGCCTCACGCCGATGACCCACGGCACCAAGGCCGACGCGGCGAGCCTCCCCGACGCGGCGCTCATGGTCAGCGAGGTCTTCAAGGACGCGGGCTTCTCCACCGCGACCTTCCTCGCCAACGGCTACGTCTCGGATCGCTTCGGCTTCGACCAGGGCTGGGACCACTACACCAACTACATCCGCGAGAACCGCAACTCCGGCGCGGACAACGTCTTTCGCGAGGCCGCGGACTGGATCGAGGAGCACAAAGACGAGCGCTTCTTCGTCTACATCCAGACCATCGATCCCCACGTGGTCTACGACCCGCCGGACGAGATGCTCCAGCTCTACGACCCGCACCCAGAAAACTACTCGGGCCAGGTGAGCAACCGCATGACGGCGCAGCTCCTCGAGGACGCCAAGCGCAACCCGCCGCGCGTGGTCTTCACCGCTGCCGACCAGCAGCGCCTGAAGGACCTCCACGACGGGGAGATCACCTACCACGACCGCTACTTCGGGCCCTTCATCGACAAGCTGAAGGAGCTCGGCCTCTTCGAAGACATGATCTTCGTCGTCACTTCGGACCACGGCGAGGAGTTCAACGACCACGGCTCGTGGGGCCATGGCCACTCCGTCTACCAGGAGCTCTTGCACGTGCCGCTGATGGTGCGCTGGCCGGCCGCCGAGGCTGCGGGGCGTCGCGTTCCGCAGGTGGTGAGCACCATGGACATCTCGCCCACCGTGCTCGAGGCGAGCGGGGTGGCGATCCCCGAGGCCTTCGAGGGCGGCTCGCTCCTCGGCTACCTCCGCGGCTCCCCGCCGAACCGGCCGCCCCTCGCCTTCAGCGACTTCATGGACGACCGCCGCGTGGTCCGCGCCGGCCGCTGGAAGCTGATCCTGCGCGGCAACCTGCGCTGGACGATGTTCGACCTCGAGGCCGATCCCGGCGAACAGCACGAGCTCGACCTCGGCGACCAGAGCCGCATCGCGCTCCGCTACCTGCGCATCATGCTGGGGCAGTATCTCGGCGTCTCGGATCGACGCGACTGGATCCACGGCGGGGGCAGCGAGCCAGCGCGGGTCCTGCCGCAGGCCGATTCACAGATCGACGCCGAGCTCTGTAACCAGCTGCGGCTGCTCGGTTACGTGGATTCGCGCTGCGACAACATCTGACCCGTGGGAACAGCGGGGTCCCGCCCAGCGTAGGTGAACGACGTGACTATCCTTCGATGGCTGTTGGTGGCTGTCGCTCTCGTTCCCGTGGCTCCGCCGCACGTCGCGGCGCAGCCCGCTTTCACGTGCGTGGCGAGCCTGCGCGACGCACGGGCGAGTCTGCTCCGGCGTGGCTTCCGTCCGGCGGACGACACGGCGAGGTGGCTACAGCTCCAGGGACTGACGAACGGCGGGCTCCTCTTGGGCGTCCACACCGTCTACTCGCCCGACGGAGACGGCTATCGAGCCTTCGAGGCGGAGCTCACACCGTCGCGCGGTCGGACGCGAGGTTGGCGGCTGTCTTCGCGGCGGGTCTGGGGCGCGTTCCACGAGGAGCGGCTCCCGGAGCGCACTTGGACTCGCGTGCGCGCGGGCTGGCAGGCACGCGTCCACACGCGTACGGAGGATCGGGCCGAAGTGCATCGCTTCGAGACGATCGTCCGGCCCGCGCTCGACGACTGCCTCGACCATCCGGGTCAGGTCGGCGCGATCGAGCGCTGCGCGTACCGCGGCAACCAGTGGCATTGCCGGGTTTGGTAGCGCCGCGCCGAGATCCGCGGAAACGCGGTCGAGCCAAGGGGGCCATCGGCGGCTGTCTCGCGGTCAGCGCGTTCCTGAGGCGACAAACCGCACGGGGCGGACCGCCTTCGGGTCACGTTCTCCCCGCGACCGGGTAGAGTCGAGGCGTGGCTCGCCTGGTGTTCGTCGTCGTGCTCGCCTGCGCTTCGGGCTGTGGACGCATCGACTTCGACGCGCTCGCCAGCGCCGACGCGGCCTCTGACTCGGCCACGAGCTCGGACGGGGGGGATGGGGGCGACTCCGCATCTCTCGACGGCGGAGATGCCGAGCCCGGCGACGGCGGGCCTCTGGATGCGGACGGCTCGGCTGTCACCGCCAACCGCGCGTTCTTCCTCGCCGCGGATATTCCGGGGGATTTCGGGGGGCGTGCCGACGCCGACGGTCTGTGCAGCACGGAGGCGACGGCGGCCGGCCTCGACGGTGAGTTCATCGCGCTCCTGTGGACCGACGACGCCACTCCGAGCGATCCCCTCGCTGGCTCGCGCGGTTGGGTCGACGTGGCCGGTCTCCCGCTCGTGGACACGCCCTCGCAGTGGACCGACACCACGATGTTCCATCCGCTTCGGCGCGACGCGCGAGGCGCGGCACTCGATCTCGAGTTCGCGTGGTTCGGTGGCACCTCCGCGTTGCAGCGATGCGGCAACTGGGCGAGCTCCACGATGGCGGGGTCCACGGCGAACACTGGAGGCGCGACGGGACCGCTCGGCACGACCACCGCGTGCACCGCGCGCCTCGGGCTCTTCTGCGCCGAGCGCGGGCGGAACACGATGCTCGCTCCGACCCGAGACCCGACGGGCCGCGTCGCCTTCGTAACGGCGGGCAACTGGAGCCCGGGAGCCGGACGCGCGGACGCGGACGCGTTCTGCGCCGACGAGGCCCGCATCGCCGGGCTGAGCGGTAGCTTTCTCGCGCTTCTTCTGACCTCCACCGAAGGCCACTTCGATCGATTCGACACGGGCGGGCCGACATGGGTCCGCACCGACGGCATCCCCCTCGCGCCCACGGCGGCCGACGTCGCCGGCCCGCTCCCGGACTGGCTCGACACGTTCATCACCCTCACCGCCGATGGCGGGGTGCGCGACTCCTTCGACCCGTGGACCGGCAGTGCGGGCGCCCACTGCAACGACTGGACGAGCAACCTCGCCACCGACATGGGCACGCTCGGCGATCACACGTCGGCGTTCCGCGCCCGGATGCTCGACGTCTTCGACGCGACCTGCGACATCGCGCACCCGCTGTATTGCTTCGAGGAGTGAGCCCGGAAGGAGCTAAGTACCGCTGAAGTGCCGGTCCCAAGCGCGGATCTCCTGCGCGAGGGGTTGGCCGGCTTCGGTGAAGCGGCCGTGCTCGAGCAGCGTCTGGGCGGCGTCGCGATTCTTGGCGACCACGTCGGTGTAGCGACGCGAGAAGCTCGGATCTTCGGAGAGCGGATGACCCGCCTCGATCATCTTCTCGTAGAGGCGCGCCACCGGCAGAAAGGCGTGGATGGCGAGGAGCACGCCGTGGAGGGGTCGCGGGTCGGGACGCACCGGCGACGAGAAGAGCGGTGAGAAGGCGTTGTCGAGGAGGGGCTCGCGCTCGAGGAGGGCGTTCAGCTTGTTGTGGCTCATCTCGTGGATGAGCGCCTCGGCCATGGTCATCCGCTGCGGATGAAGCGACAGGTACACGGTGCCGATGGCTTCCTGATACGAAGCCGACAGATGACGGTGCGCGTCGTAGCCCACCGGCACGATCTGCTGCACGTACAAGCCGAGCTCGCGGCGGATCTCCGGCAGCTGCTCGGCGATGAGCGCGAGGGCGCCCGACAGGGATGCCAGCCAGTCGCCGGCGCTCTTCTCTCCGAGCGACAGGGCGTTACCGTCCTTGTCGGGGTGGGCCTCCTCGAGAGCGAGGGGGTTGTTGTCGAAGAGCGCGAGGACGATCTCGCCGTCGATGACATGGTAGGGAAATGAAAAGGGCGGCCCCTCCTCTTCGAGTGAGAAGGTGCGCTGGCCGGCGTCCGTCGCGATCGTGACCTCGTGATTCGTCAGCACCAGCTCGGTCGCGTCTTTGGGAACGTCGATCACGAAGCGCCCCGACAAGCACGGGACGTGCGCAGGCGCGAAGCAGCCGAGGGGCGCCTCGAGGGCGCCCGCCCGCGCGAGCTCGAGACCGAAGGTGCAGGTGAGCGCGTCCACCATCGCCGTCGCCGCCACGTCCCCCACAGAGCGGACGCGCAGGCAGCGGATGAGGACGCCCACCGTGGGGCGACGGAGCGCGCTGAAGACGGAGCCGGGATCTTGCCGGAGCGCGCGCGCGACCGCGCCGCGAAGCGCGACGAAGGCCTGACGGCTCGGGCCCGGAGCGGCGAGACCCGCGTCGAGGCCGCGGAAATCGTCGAGGAGCGTGCCGAGCGCGCGGCTCAGCACCTCACGGGCGCTGGAGGAGCCCTCCTGGGGAATCGTCAGGTCGCGGTAGCCGCCCACGCCTCTCTACCTTACGCGGATGGATGCGGGTGGCCAGCCCTTCGGGTGGGGGTATGCTCCGCGGCCATGTTCAGCGCCCACCGCCCTGCCCTCGTCGCCCTCGCCTGCGTCACCGCCCTCGCGAGCTGTGACGATCCACAGCCCGAGCCGCCGACTCCCGAGGCTCCCGAGGAGACGACCGACCTGACCACGCGCTACCGCGCGCCGGTCGCGAAGATCGTCGAAGCCAGCGGCGAAGCCGAGTACGCCTGGGAGTGGCTGCGCACGCTCTGTGTCGACGTCGGCCATCGCCTCTCGGGCAGCGAATCCCTCGAGCGCGCCGTCGCCTGGGCCGGCGAGGAGCTCGAAGGGATCGAAGGTGCCACGGTCACCCTGCAGGAGGTGGAGGTGCCGAAGTGGGTGCGCGGCGAAGAGAGCCTGGTGCTCCTCGGCGGCGACGAAGAGGAAGCACTGCCGATGATCGGCCTCGGCGGCTCCGTGGGCACACCCGAGGAGGGGGTCGAAGGCGAGGTGGTGGTCCTCGGCTCCCTCGAGGATATCGACTCCTTCGGTGATCAGCTCGAGGGCAAGATTGTCCTGCTCGACAAGCCCATGCCGCCCTACGACGCGGAGGAGCTCGAGACCGGATACGGCGCGACGGTGCCCATCCGGACCCAGGGCGCGGCACACGCGGCGACCCACGGCGCCGTCGCGGTGCTCGTGCGCTCGGTGACGGTCGACGGCGAGAGCCCGCCGCACACCGGCGCGACGCACTACGAGGACGAGGGGCCCCGCATCCCGGCGGCCGCCGTGTCGATCCCCGTCACCGAGCGGCTCCACCGCATGATCGACGAGGGTGCACACCCGCGCGTTCGCCTGAAGATGCAGGCCCGCGACGAAGGCACGGCGACCTCACACAACGTGATCGCCGAGATCCGCGGCACCGAGCTCCCGGACGAGATCGTGCTCTTCGGCGGCCACATCGATTCCTGGGACGTGGGTCAGGGCTGCCACGACGACGGCGCAGGCGTGGTGAGCGCGATGGCGGCGCTGAGGCTGCTGAAGGAACAGGGCCTCGTCCCGCGCCGCACGCTCCGCGCCGTGCTCTTCACCAACGAGGAGAACGGGCTCGCGGGCGGTCGCGCTTACGCCGAGGAGCACTGGGGCGACGGGATGCACATCGCGGCGATCGAGTCGGACATCGGCGCCGCCCGCGTCCTCGGGCTTCATGTCGACACCGAGGAGCTTCGAGAGGCCGACGCCATCGCCCAGCTCCGCACCATCGTCGAACTGCTCCAGCCGACCGGCACCACCATCGCCCGGGCCGGCTTCGCGGGGGCCGACATCATGGCTCTGCAGGAGCGCGGCACTCCGACCGTGGGCATCGTCCACGACCCGGCGCACTACTTCGACCTCCACCACACCGCGGCCGATACCTTCGAGTCGGTCGACCACGACGACTTCCTCCAGGGCGTCGCGGTGATGGCCGCGACGGCCTACGTGCTCGGCGACATGGAAGCGCGGCTGGGCAACCCGCGCTAGACTAGCCCGTGCGCGTCAGGAGCCGCCTTTACCGAAGTTGATCCACGTCGTCTTCTGGTTCGTGTACTTCTCCACGGCCCATCGCGACTTGTCCTTGCCGCCGAAGCCCGACTCCTTGAAGCCCCCGAAGGGCGCCGTCATGTCGGCCTGATCGAAGCAGTTCACCCACACCGTCCCGGCGCGCAGATCGCGTGACATGCGATGCGCTCGCGCGAGGTTTCCCGTCCACACCGCCGCCGACAGGCCGTAACGGGTGTCGTTCGCGATCGCGAGCGCCTCGGCTTCGTCATCGAAAGGGATCACCGTCACCACCGGCCCGAAGATTTCTTCGCGCGCGATGGTCATGTCGTTGCTGGCGCCGGCGAAGACCGTCGGCTGCACGAAGTAGCCGCCGCTCTCTTCGAGGGCGCGCACACCACCGGTCACCACTTCGGCGCCCTCATCGCGCCCCCGGTCGAAGTACCCGAGGACCTTTTCCAGGTGCTCCGGGCTGATCAGCGGACCGGCCTTCGTCTTCGGATCGAGGGGATCGCCCGGAAGCCACCCCTTCGCCACCTCGGGCAGGCGCGCGACGACCGCGTCGTACAGGCCGCGCTGCACCAGGAGCCGGGAGCCCGCGACGCACATCTCCCCGGTGTTCCAGAAGACGCTGAAGCCCACCGCCTGAAGGGCGTAGTCGAGGTCCGGCAGGTCCTCGAAGAGGATGTTCGGCGTCTTGCCACCGGTCTCGAGGGAGACCCGCTTCATGTTGCTCTGCCCGGCGTAGCCGAGGAGAAGCTTGCCGACCTCGGTGGAGCCGGTGAAGGCGACGGCGTCCACGTCGGGATGAAGACCGAGCGCCTTGCCCGCCGTCTCGCCGAGCCCGGGCACCACGTTGAGCACGCCCTCGGGGATCCCCGCCTCGAGGGCGAGCTCCGCGATGCGAAGCGCGGTCAGCGGCGACTGCTCGGCGGGCTTGAGCACCACCGAGTTCCCGCTCACGAGCGCCGGCGCGATCTTCCACGCGGTGATCATCATCGGGAAGTTCCACGGCGTGATGGCGCCGACCACGCCGAGGGGCTCGCGCGTGATCAGGCCCCGGACGTCGTGTCGCGTCGGCGCGACGAAGTCGTAGAGCTTGTCCGCGAGCTCGCCGAACCAGCGCATCGTGTACTGCGCCTGGTCGAGATCGACGCGCTTCGTGTAACGAAGAGGCTTGCCTATGTCGACGGTCTCGAGGAGCGCCAGCTCGTCGCCATGCGTCTCGAGGAGCTCCGCGAGCCGCAAGAGCGCCTGCCCCCGGGCGCGCGGCGGCATGTTTCGCCACCGCCCGTCCTCGAAGGCGCCGCGCGCAGCATGCACCGCCCGGTCGACGTCCGCCGGCCCACCCGAGGCCACCTTCGCCGTCAGCTCGCCCGTCGCCGGGTTGACGTCGTCGAAGGTTCGACCGTCCTCGGCGTCGGTGAAGCGGCCGTCGATCAGGCACTGCGTACGCGGCGCGAGCGAGCGCACCTGCTCCCGAACATCCAATGCGCTCATCCCTCGCTCCCTTCGTCGCCCGCGATGCGCCGCCATCTCAGCACGTTCTTCGCACGCTTGCCGTCGGAGGTGATGGTCTCGGGGGTCGTGAGGACCAGGTCCTCTTTGTCGAAACGGAAGCCCCGTCGCTGATCCTCACCGATCCAATCCGGAAAGAGGCTCATCTCCACGTGATGCACGACCTCTCGTCCCTCCACCCGATAGCTGCCCGCGTAGCTCAGGTAGCCCGCCGCAGCGGCGGCCTGGTCGTGCGGGGGCGCCTCGAGCAGCGAGCCCGTGCCGAGCATGGGCCGCCCCGCGCGCATCAACGCCGCCCACATCCGCCCGTCGGCCGTATAGGTGAGCAGCCCTCGCGCATCCGCGCCAAAGGGGTGGCGGGGCATGACGCCGTCCAGGGTGAATACCCAGTCGACGAGACGATAAGTTCCGACCAGCGCTTCCATTTGGAGCGCGAGGGTAGATCAGCGCCGGCGACGCCGTCTCCTCCCCCAGAGGAAGAGGAGCAACGAGGCCACCGGGACGAGTCCGCTCTCGCGACCCGACGCAGAGCATCCGCCGCCGCCGAGCCTGGGCGTGGGCGGGGTGGTCGGGGGAACGCAGTACGCGGAGGTCCCGTCATCGGTACGGCGGCACTCGAAGCCGCCCGCGCATGCCGCGTCGGGCCCGCAGATGCGCGAGCAAATGCCAGCTTCGAGATCGCAAACGCCGGAGATGCAGTCGTCATCGGCCGTGCATGCATCCCCCACCACGCCCGAGCTCGGCACGCAGAGGCTGGCGTCGCGCACCTCGGTGCAGTCGAAGCCTTCGGGGCAGGGGTTGTCCATGGAGCAGAAGGTGGTGCACCAGCTCGTGCCCGCCCGCGACGCGCAGAAGAGCTCGCCGCGGCAGTCGCCGTTCACGAAGCAGCTGTCGCCCGTGCCCCCGATGGCGCCGCGAATGCACATTCCGTCGCGGCAGTGGAAGCGGGTGGCGCTGCCGCAGTCGGTGTCGCTCTCGCAAGCGGCCGAGCAGTAGCTGAGCCCGGGGATGTCCTCCAGACAGGCGCCGGATGCGCACTCCGCGTCCTCGGCGCAGCCCTCGCCGAGACCACGCAGACCGCGGACGATGGCCTCGTCCACGCAGCCGCCGCAGGAGCCCGCGGCCGCCGCGCAGACCTCGCCGGCATAGCAGGTCCCGTCGTTGCCACGGCACGGCGTCAGGCAGCGGCGGTTCCCGTCGCCCGGGTCGGCACAGAAGAACGAAAGGCACTCGAGGTCGGCGGTGCAGGGCTCGCCCTCGACGAGGTCGCCCGTGGACATCTCCGGACGCGGCACGCAGAGACCGTCACAGCCCGAGGTGCGCGCGCAGTACAGGCCCGTCTCGCAGCTGAGCACGGGGCGGAGCGGATCGCACTCGACGGTGCAGCGACGCCCGGCGGGGGTGTCGGCACAGTTGGTCCCGAGGCACTCCTCGTCGAGGGAGCACTCGGTGCCGATGGGCAGGCAGGTCTCGTCGATCAGATTGTCGCAGTCGTTGTCGAAGCCGTCGCACTTCTCGTCCCCGTCGTTGAGACAGGCCCCGGAGTTGCCGACGACCTCGTCGATGAGGTCGAGGAAGATGTCGACGCGATTCGTCCCGGCGATGCCGCCGCCGCCGCAGGTGTCGGTGGTGATGAAAGAATTGACCGCGACGAGCTCACCGCTATCCACGTCGATCACCGGACCGCCGCTGTCGCCGTGGCAGAGGATGGGGCTGATGTAGAGGACCTCGCCGTCGGTGAGGCGGACCCGACCCTCGGCGCGGTACTTGAGGCCGGCGCGGCCGTCGGGCCTCTCGCCGAAGCCGACGGCTTCGATGGTGTTGCCGACCAGGTCGTCCGCGTTCTCGCGATGCAGATCGATCGGCGGAAACGCCGAGATGCCGGTCTGCAGCGTGAGCAGGCCGATGTCGTGCCCGGTGAGCCCCGCGAGTCGGGCGCCGTAAGGCCCGGGCGTCGCCGTGACCTCCACGGCGCGATAGGTGGCGGTGAGGTCGTCCTTGTTGTCGCCGACGCCGATGGTGAACGCGCCCGGCGGATCGGGCTCGGGCATGTCCTCCTGCTGCACGCAGTGCTTCGCCGTCAGGACCACCCGGGGCGCGATGAGGGTGCCGGTGCAGAGCCCGCCGCTTCGCGCGTTGTAGAGCACGACCACCTGCGGGGTGCTGTCCCGCGTGCCGTCGACGATCCATTCGACGCGCCCGCCGACGTCGTCCTCCGGGGCCCCGACAGCGCACGCCGCGAGACCCAAGAAGAGCAAAGAAAGCATTTGAGCGCGCATCTGACCGTTCCTCCGTCCGACCCGTCGAGGTTACTACGGCTGTCCACGGAGGCCGCAATGGGCCCAGCCGCCACGTCGACACTCCGCAAACGTTGGCGCCGTACCCGGGCCCGGGTCGCGAGGCTCAGCTCAACGTCGCATGGCGTGGCGTACCGCGAGCCACTCGACGAGCCCGCTCTGCTTCGACTCCTCGTCGAAGCTGCGATAGTCGCAGGTGAGCTCTTCGCCCGCGTCGATGTCGCGGAGGGTGACCGTATGAGGGCCGGTCGCGTCGTCGCAATTGGGCTCGAAGGAGTGGTTCATGAAGCGGGCGTTGTCGCCGCAGAGAACCAGCATCCCGTCCTCCTCCAGGTAGCACCAGGAGCGATAGGCCGAACGGTAGGGCTCCGGGAAGGCTTCGATCATCCGGGGGTCGAGGCGCCAATCGATGGACGCGTTGAACTCCCAGATGATGGTGTTCCTCGGTATCGGCTGGGGAGTGAACACACCCAGGCCGTGCAGACTGCTCTCGGACAGATAAGTCGGAACGCGAAACACGATGCTCACACTCCTTTCGCCTGCCGCTTCGTCGCGGGGCGCTTGACTCGCCTCAAGATAACACCGGCCGGGTCAATGCAATGTCAGGATCGGCGTGTAGGGACCGAGGAGCTCGCGGGTCCACCAGTCCCCCGACGCGGCCTTCTGTTGGGTGGTGGTCATCCGGTAGTCGAAGAGCCGGGCGCGCATGTACCGCGGCGGCTCCTCCCCCTCGAAGGGGTCCCCTTCCATCAAGCCGAGCACGTCGGGGTCCTGCGCGCCGAGCCGCTGCATGAGCCGGATGAGCCAGGGGTTCTGCCGGTAGTCCCCGAGGGCGGCGAACCACATCTGCCAGTCCAGGCGCGGCTGGTGGGGGTTGTTCCAGACGGGCGCCCGGCCCAAGGGGCCGACCTTGTAGCGGAAGACGTAGGGCCGCCAGCTCTCCCCGTCCTGGCTCCCTTCGATCTGGACCTCGGGGCGGGTGGTGGTCATCACCGCGAAGAGGCCGTAGTCGTTGAAGCTGCGCAGAGGCCGGAGCGGCGACAGGGGGTCGACGCCATCGATCCAGAAGAGACCGCCGAGGAAGCCCACGCTCGCGATCCCGATGAGCACCCCGGCCCCGACGTTGCGCGCCCGGGCCTGCCACTCCGCACGGGCAGGCGCCTCGGGCCGCGCCTCTCGCCAGCGGAGGAGCCACTTCGGCAGGAGCAACGCGAGGAAGCGGTCGTCGAGGAGGGTCAGGGTCAGGACGAGGGTCAGCAGGTTGAAGAAGCCATAGTTCCCGGTGGTGAAGATCAGGAGCATCAGGCTGGTGAAGCCGGCCGCGGCCGTCCGCCGCGCCCAGGCGCGCGGGATGAAGATCAGAAAAGGCAGCACGAGCTCGACCACGAACATCAGGACGCAGCTGACCTTCTGAAAGGCCATGGGCAGCTGGTGGGCGTACCAGCCGAAGACGGTGGGCAGGGGCTGGGTCTCGTAGTGGTACGAGAGCGCCGTGAGGTTGGCCCAGGCCTCGTCCCCGGAGGCCAGCTTCACGACGCCCGAGCGGAACATGAGCCGGAAGAGCAAGAGCCAGGGCACCCACTGGGCGAGCGCCGGGGGCGGGCTCGCCTCGCGGCGGTCGATGCGCACGGGCGCCACGAAGACCACCGACGCGAGGAGCACCTCGCAGAGGAGGATGTCCCACTGGAACGCCATGAAGGGGAAGCCGGCGTTCACGATCGACAGGTAACAGGCCCAGGCGACGAGCAGCGAGGTGCGCGGAAGGACACCGGCGAAGAGGGTCGCGCTCGCCACCACGCCGACGGCCGCCAGAAGCTTCATGAAGCCGGCCGAGCCCGCGAAGCGAAGCAGCGTGGGGAGCTCGAAGAAGGAGACGTCCCCCGCGTCGAGGCGCGAGACGAAGTCCGAGACCGGGGCGATGCCTCCGTCGCCGAAGAGCCCGTCGATCTGAACCCAGATCGAGACGAAAGCGATGACGGTGACGATGGCGAGTGCGCGCGGGTAGAGCCAGGCCGCGAGGGCGTAGGTCGGTTTCGGTCTGTCGTCGGTTTCGGGCACGGGCGCGGAGGGCGCCGGTCCGTCGAATCGGGCCGACTGAAAGTCCGATAGGCGCGTGGTCGGAGCTGTCGAGACCGTTCACGAAGCGCGCCCCGTGCACCGCGAGGCCGCGGGTGAAGACGTGGTCGAGCTTCATCAGGCCTCGCTCGTCGGCGTCGGGCTGCACCTCTTCGAGCCCGAGGCGCTCCGCCATCTCCCGCAGCGTGCTCTGGCGCCCGGGCGACCAGGTGTTGAAGTCGCCGGCCATGATCATCGGCCCCGCGTGTCCGGAGATCGTCCCTTCGATGAGCGCCATGTGCTCTTCGAAGGCGCCGCCGAGACGGAAGTTGATCGCGTGGACGTTCACCACCAGGAGGTCCTCTTCGTGCCAGCCGAGATCGTAGGTGGTGATGAGCGCCATCTTCGGTGTGGAGAGCACCGGCTCGAGGACCGGGCTGCGCATCGGGAGCGCGCTCCCGCTCGCGATCAGCGACCCCGTCGCGACGCCGGTGGGCACGTCCTCGTCGTCGAAGAAGCTCGACGCGAAGAGCCACTCGGCGGGCGCGTCACTCGCCTCCGCGAAGGTCTGGCGGGAGTCCTCGTCGAGGAAGAACTCCTGGACCATGAAGAGCTCGAAGCCTTTGCCGATGGCGCGCATGTCGGCGTCCCAGCTCTCCTCGCCGCCCTTGTAGACGTTCCAGAGCAGGACCTCGAAGTCGCCGTCGAGGGTCTCGCGCCCGGCGGCTCCCATCTGCGTCAGCAGCTCCTCGTCGTTCGCCACCCGCACGCACATCCCGAGCTTTCGCCCGAGCCAGCTGCACCGAAGGCCGCCGTCCGCCTTGGGGTCGTCGAGCTCCGCGCAGCTCATGGAGAGCAGGCGCTCGGCCTCTGGCGCGTCGCGCTCGTCGCAGGTGACGGGCCCCGCGAGCTCGACGCCAGCGCACTCGGCGAGATGGTCCGCGGCGCGGTCGCAGATCGATGCCGTGGCGCCGTCCGCGGCGGGCATGGCGCAGGAGGTGGCGAGGAGCACGGCGGAGCCGAGCACCGTCGCCGAAAGCGAGAGGCGAAGCATGGACGCCGAGGCCAGAGCAAAGCCCGTACCCGAAGACGCATGCGGCGATCACGCGACAATTCGGACAACGAGGTGGCTAATCCGCTCGCGTAAGCGGCTGCTGGACGGGCCGCTCAGAGCGCGCCGAGGGCGTCGATCAGAGCCGGGAGGTGCGCGGCGGCGGTGCCCTCGAGGTAGAGCCCGTTGGGGTTGGCCTCGACCATGTCCGTGAACGGAGTCGGCTCGGGGTTCACGAAGATCATCGGGGCGCCGCGACGGGCGACGATGCCGCCGACATGAAGCGGCAGGTTGGTGCGGCCGGTGGTGCCGACCACGAGGAGCACCGACGCCCGCGACGCCACCTGAAGCGAGCTCTCGAAGCGGAAGTGCTCTTCGTCGTAGTACTCGTCGAACCAAAGGACGTGCGGGCGCGCGCGGGTCCCGCAAGCGGGGCAGAGGAGGAGCTCGCGCGTGGCGACGTCCATCTTGCGCCCCTTGTCCCACGCCACCTCGACCTCGTCGGGGATCGGGTACAGATCGAGCTTGCAGTCGTCGGCGCATCGCATGAAGTCGATGTTCCCGTGGATCTGAAACGTGCGTTCGGGGGTGCTGCCCGCGCGCAGGTGAAGCCCGTCGACGTTCTGGGTGATCAGCACGAAGCGATCTTCGAGCTTCTTCTCGAGCGCGGCGATGGCGAGGTGGCCGGCGTTGGGCTCGGCCGCACGGCAGACGCCGCGCCGGTAGAGGTACCAGGCCCAGACCTCGTCCGGCATCTTGGTGAAGGACTCCCAGGTCGCCAGCTCCATCGGGTGGAAGTTCTTGGAGCCCACGGTCCAGTACCCCTCCTCGCCGCGGAAGGTGGGGATCCCGCTCTCCGCGCTGATCCCGGCGCCGGTGAGCAGCACGACGGGCCCGTCGATGGAGCGCGAGGCTTCGAGGATGCTTTCGAGGCGACCGCCGTCGTCCGACATGGGCCCAGACTACGACGAATCGGCGGCGCGCGGGGTCAGAGCGCGACCGCGGCGGCGAAGATGCCGAGGCTCGTCAGGAGCACCGCGAGCTGGAAGATGCCGCGGACGGCCGGAGAGGACTTCGTCGCCGTGAATTGGTGGACGAGGGCCAGGAGGAAGGTGAGGGCGACCAGGCCGAGCTTCAGGTGCAGGCGGCCGTAGCGCCAGCTCATGCCCATGAGCTCGACCTGGGCGATGCCGGTCGCGATCGCGAAAGCCATCGCCGTCCACGACACCCGCCCGAAATTGACGCGCCGCCGCGCGCAGGTGCTCTCGCGTCGCCCCCGCGCGCCGGAGCGCCACGACGAGGGCGGCCAGCACGATCAACCCGCCGGTCCAGACGGAGACGGCGACGAGATGAACGAAGCGCACGTAGGGCAGCACGGAGATCCCTCAGCTCTCCACCGCGGATTGAACGGTGCCGCCGGCCCATAGCAGCAGCGCCTCGACGATGGTGAAGGCGCAGAGGCCGGCCGGCGTCCAGTAGAAGAAGCGGAAGGCCTCCCACGGCTGCTCGTCGTAGGGAAGGAAGAAGCCCCACGTGACCGCGGCGATCGCGACGAGACCGCTCTTGAAGAGCAGGAAGACGATCCCCGCGACGGGTCGGTTGGCCCGCGCCCAGGCCATCATCGGCCCGAAGAGGAAGGAAGCGACCGAGATCAGAACCACGCGCTCCGCGACCCGGTCGTCGCCGTAGACCGCGATGGAGAACGCGAGGACGAAGGCCGCCACGCCGAGCAGGGCGACTGCGCCGATCCATCCTCGGACGCTCTCCCAGGTGGAGACGCCGATGAGCTGGCGATAGAGCTTCGCCTTGGCCTCCGCGTGCTCCGCCCGGCTGAGGAGGCGGTCCCGCTCCTCGGCGAGCTCCTTCGAGCGGGCCTTCTCGCTCTCGAGCTGGGCGCGGAGCGCATCCTCTTGGCTTCGGTAGGTCACGTTCGGCTCGCCCAGCATGGCCAAGGTCGTGCCGCGCGGCAAATGACGCGATGACGAAGAGCGTCCCCTGTCGCTATTCTCCCGACCGGTGATCGCGGCGCTCGTCCTGGTGTTTCTGAAGATCTTCGGCATCGAGCCGAGCGCGGAGGAGCTCGCCGCCTACGAGACCGAGTACTGGGCGCGCACCCACCACCTCTTCGTCGAGGTCGGTAGCCAGGTCGACGAGAACGGCTTCGCCTCGACCTTCGCCCTGGGCTACGAGGCGCTCCTCGATCCGGGCGGAACCGGCGGCTCCTTCGAGGTGGTGGCCGAAGCCCTCCCCATTGGGGACCATCCCGAGTACTTCTTCGCGGTCGGCGCCGGCCACTACCTGCACCCGAAGATCAGAGATCGGGATCTCCGCGGGCCCGCTCGTCCGCCCCAATCAGAACGTCGAGGTGCGGGGCCGCATCGAGATGGCCGGACGCTTCCAGGTCTTCGCCATCACCATCTCCCCCTTTGCCCGCTTCGCGGCGACCAGCGACGACTCCTTCGATTTCTCCTTTGGTGGCCGCTTCGAGTACTGACCGCTAGACTGAGGGCGTGCGTGCCCTCCCCTCCGCGCTGCCGACCTTCGCGCTCCTCGCCGCGTGCGTCGGTCAGGTCTCGGGGCCGGGCGGCGCAGCTCCCGACGCCACCATCCCCGACGGAAGCACGCGGGCGGACAGCGCGCCGCCCTCCGACTCGGCCACGGCGACCGACACCAGCACGCCGCCCCCGAGCGACGCTTCCACGACGACCGACACGGGCACCTTTCGCTTGGACGCAGGGGGATGCTCGGCGACGACCCTCGCGGACGCGCTCACGATCGTGACCATCGGCGGGACCTCGTCTGCCGGCCGGGTCTTCGGCGCGCCGCTCCCCGGCGCTGGGGCTGTCGCCGCCTGGAACGGGGGCGACGGGGTGCACCTGGTCACCCTGGACGCCGCGAGCGCGCCCAGCGGAGAGGTCACCATCAGCGGTGAGCGGCCCTACGGCCTCGCGGTCGCCGACGACGGAACGCGGGGGCTCCTCGTCAACCGCGGCTCCGACGCGCTCTATCTCGTCGGCGTGGACGCTTCGGGCGCGACCGCCTTCGAGCGCCTGCTGATCGGCGAGGTGGATCACGGCGTCACCGACAACGAGTGGTTCGGGACCGGCATCCGCGACGGTCGCCTCGCGTGGACCGGCGACAGGTGGGCCGCCTACTACACGCTCCAGCGGCTCTGGAACGACGGAGTCGCTCACTACGGCGACCAGCTGCGCCTGATCAATCCGGACGGCTCGCCCGATCGCACGGTCTGGGGCTGGGGATGCAGTCACTCGATGGAGGTGCGCATCTCTTACGATGGCACCAACCTCGGCCCGCTCTGCGCCGCCGACTGCTATCCGGGCAAGGGCGTCTACTTCAACCACAACACGATGCTCTATTCCGACATGCGCGCGAACTGCGCCGGTGGCTACACCGCGCACCTCGGCGGGGCCGCGCCGCTGTCGACCGGCTTCGTCGCGGCCTTCACCGCCGGCGACGGGCGGAGCTCGGAGGACGTCGCCGTCGTTCGCATCGACGGCAGCGGCAGCGCGGGGACGCCGGTCTTTCTGACCGAGACGATGGGCGACGAGAGCGCGCCCAACATCGCGCCCTTCGCCGGCGGTCTGGTCGTCGGCTGGGTCGCCGGTGGCGCGAGCTTCCTGCAGCAGGTCACGGCCGACGGGATGGCCGTGGCGCCGCCCGAATCGGTCCCGGCGGCCGCTCTGAGCGACGCGAGCGACTTCTTTACGTATGCAAACGGGGATGTTGGCTGGATCCTCAGCGGTCGAAGTGGGCTTTCGGTGGCGCGCCTGAGGGACTGCGACTAGCTGAGGGGGGGTGAAGCGCCCCCTCGTCGTCCTGGCCGCCCTGCTCTCCATCGCCGCCGCCTGCGACGAGGATCAACCCCGGAACTCGGCTGCCCCCGGGGTCATGGCCGAGTCCGGCGGATCCGAGACCGCCGAGGAAGACCCGGCGTGGGTGGCGCGCCGGCGGGACATGGTGACCCGGCAGATCTCCGCCCGCGGGATCCGCAACCTGGAGGTGCTCGCCGCGATGCGCAGCGTCCCCCGCCAACGCTTCGTGCCCGAGGAGGTACGCCCCTATGCCTACGACGATCGACCGCTCCCGATCGGCTGGGACCAGACGATCAGTCAGCCGTTCATCGTGGCGTTCATGACCGAGCTCGCGGGCGTGCATCGCGGCGATCGCGTGCTCGAGATTGGCACGGGCTCGGGCTACCAGGCAGCGGTGCTCGCCGAGATGGGCGCGGACGTCTACAGCATCGAGATCGTGCCGGCCCTCGGGCGCCAGGCTGCCGAAAACCTGCAGGCCAACGGCTACCACGTCCACACGCGCATCGGTGACGGCTACGCGGGGTGGCCCGAGCATGCGCCCTACGACGCCATCCTCCTGACGGCCGCGCCGCCAGAGATCCCCCAGCCTCTCCTCGACGAGCTCGCGGTGGGTGGTCGCCTCGTCGCCCCCGTCGGAACCCGGGAGCAGGAGCTGGTGGTGGTCACTCGGACCGACACGGGGTATGAACGCAGGAGCTCGGTGCCGGTGCTTTTCGTTCCGATGACCGGAAGAGCCCAAGAAGAGGACTGAGATGAGCCGAACCCATCGAATCGTGATCGGGATCATGGGCGCCGCCGATGCCCCGAAGAACGTGTGCCGCGCGGCCGAGAAGGCCGGGCGGCGGGTGGCGGAGCATCGGGCCGTTCTTCTCTGCGGGGGTCGCGGCGGGGTCATGGAGTCCGCGGCCAAGGGCGCGGCGACGAGCGGCGGGCTGGTGATCGGTGTCCTGCCCGGAAAGAACGCCGAGGAGTCGGCGCCCAACCCCTACGTGCACGTCGCGCTCTTCACCGGCATGGGCGACGGGCGGAACTGGGTGAACGCGTGCAGCGCCGACGCCATCGTGGCCTTCGAGGGGAGCTGGGGGACGCTCAGCGAGATTGCCCTCGCGAAGAAGCTCGACCGCCCCGTGATCCTCTGCGGCCGTCACGGACCCGAAGGCCTCCCCCGGGCAGAGTCGCCGGAGGAGGCCGTGGACACGGCCTATTGGGCCGTCAGGAAGGGGTCGGCGGATCAGCCGCCGCAATAGAGGTCGACGGTTCCGCTGCGGCCGGCGCTGCTCTCCCAAGCCGCCACGTCGCTCCCATCGAAGCTCACGCTCAGGGTGCCCCGTGCGCTCTCCCAGCGAATGTCCGCGCCCGCGTCCGGGCAGGCGTCGGCGCACTTCTCGTAGTCCTCCACCGTGGTGGTCCAGCGGGAGCCTTCGACGTCGGTCATCCACACGCCGTCGAGGGCGAAGCAGCGGGTCTCCGAGTCCCAGGAGATGGTGCGGTTGCCCTGGCGGGTGAACTCGTTGCCGCGCGGACCGACGCCGCTGCCGTTGATGGAGCCGACGATCTCGTGGTGGGTGCCGACGCGGTTGTAAACGCCCTGCCCGTTGATGTCGACGGTCGCGCCGTTGATGTCGAGACCTTCGGAGCGCGACTCGTAGCCGATGCCTTCGCCCTGAATCGTGTAGGTCACGACGACCACACCGGTGACGTGAAGGAGGCCGTAGGGCCCGCTGCAATCGTCGAGGGTGTAGGTGGCGGTGCGGCCGTCGACGCTGGTGGTGAGGCAGCCGCTCGGCTGCCAGAAGCGGCTCGCGCCGTCGGCGGCCGCGAGGGCGGCCTCCTCCCCGGTCATCGAGGGGTCGACGTTCTCGGTGGTGGCCATGAGGAGCGCCGACTCGCCCTGCACCACGTCCACCGAGTCGTTCGCTTGCGAGGCCCAGCGCTGGTAGGCGTTCTGGACCCGACAGCCGGCGGCGGCGACGAGGGTGAGAGCTGCGACGAGAGAGATGAGCGTGCGCTTGTTCATGCCTTTGATGTCCTCCGGCCGCGAACGAGAGCAGGGAGCGTGCCGGGTGATTTCGCGTGTGATCTCGGGTCGAGACCCATGGATCGTGAACGCGAGGCGTGAGTACGAAAGGTCTCGGCCAGGGCTCAACGGGCGCGGTGGATGGGCCACTCGGCCACGACCTCTTCGCCGCGGACGACGTGGTAGCGGTCGAAGCAGGCGGCGGCCATGCAGGAGTGGTTGGGCAGGATCCGCAGGCGCTTGCCCACCGGCAGCGCCCCCCTCAGGACTCCGTGTTCCTGGCTCAGGGAGGTGAGCATCACCTCCTCGTCGAGCCGCTTGTCGTCGTAGTCCGCATAGACCCGGCCCATGGTCTCGGGGACGCCGCTCGGGCCGCTCTCCTTCGACAGGGCGAGGCCGCCCGCGTCGCAGACCGAGCGCGCGTCACCCGGTCGATGGCTGACCACGGTGGAGACGACGGTCATGGCGCAATCGGAGACGCCAGCCGATCCGATCACCGTCTGCGTGTAGTCGTGGAAGACGTAGTTCCCGGGGCGGATCTCGGAAACGCCGCTCAGATCGCGCGCCGCGGAGATGGTGGGCGTCGAGCCCACGCTCACGTGCTCGACGCTCACGCCTCCGTCCCGCAATCGATCGGCGAGTCCCACGGTGACGGCGCGCTCCTGCTCCGCGATTTCGGCGAGCCCGCGACCGAAGCGGCATGCGTAGGAATGACCGGCGTGCGTCAGGAGCCCTTCGAAGCGGAGCCGCTTCGAATCGTGAAGTCGGCGCGCGATCTCGATTCCGAGGCCGCCCTCGGGATCGACGCCCGAGCGATGGTCTCCGGAGTCCACCTCGAGCCAGACGTGCAGCGCCTCTCTCGTCGCAGCGAGGACGTCCACCGCTTCGATCGAATCGACGAGCAGGCCGAGGCGCACGCGCGCGGCGAGCTCGCGCACCTCGGAGAGGCGGCTCGGCACCAGGGGAAAGGCCCAAATGATGTCGTCGAAGCCGGCGTCGGCGAAGACCCGCGCTTCGGCCAGCGTGCTCACGGTGATGCCTCGGGCCCCCGCGTCGCGCTGCATGCGCGCGATCTCGATGCACTTGTGGGTCTTGACGTGCGGCCTCAGAGCCACGCCCAGCGTTTCGGCACGCTGGCGCTGCCGCGCGACGTTGGCCTCGAGGACGTCGAGGTCGATCACGGCGGCGGGGGTGGGGAGCGCCTCGAGGTGCATCAGGTGCGCAGAGGGATGGTGGGCTCTGTGGGGTGGCGTCGGTAGAGGATGACCACCCTTCCGATCAGCCCGACCTCGTGGGCGTCGACCGGATCGGCGAGCAGCGCCGCGGCCTCCTTGCGCGGAACGGGGCAGCTCTCCTGCACGCGAACCTTGATGAGCTCGTGGTCGGTCAGCGCCTGATCGATCGCGTCGAGGAGCTGCTGGGTGATGCCCTTGGCGCCGACCTGAACCAGGGGGGAGAGGTCGTGGGCGAGGGCCTTGAGCTGGCGGCGTTGAGCGCCGGTGAGCGTGAGCGGGCGTTTGGCCACGTCAATCCTCCAGGATCCGAGCGAGCTCGGCGGACAGTGTGTAGATGTCGAAGGGCTTCTCGATGAAGCCGCGAACGCCGAGATCGAGGATGCTCTGTGCTTCTTCGTTGAGGGCGTAGCCGGTGGTGAGGAGCACGCGCACCGAGGGCGCGATCTTCTTCATCTCGAGATAGGCGCCACGGCCGTCGAGGCGGGGCATGCTCATGTCGAGGACGACGGCGTCGATCTCGTCGTGGCGCCTCCGGAAGAGGTCGACGCCCTCGACGCCATCTGCAGCGGTGAGCACGCGGTAGCCCGCCATCTCGAGGGCACGACGCGTGGCCATGCGAACGGCGGGCTCGTCGTCCACCAGGAGCAACAGGCCCGAACCGCGGATCAAACCTTCGACCTTCTTCGCCTGCGCTTGCGCCGCCTCGTGCGTCATCCCCGGCAGCGTCACCCGGAACACGGCTCCGCGCCTCCCATCGTCCACCTCGAGCGCGCCGCCGTGAGCGTCGACGATCCCGTAGGCGGTGGCCAGGCCGAGGCCGGTCGACCGCTGCCCGTCCGTGACCTTCGTCGTGAAGTAGGGATCGAAGATCCGATTGCGGAACTCGGCTGGAACGCCGCCGCCTTCGTCTTCGACCTCGAGGATCGAGACCGCGTCACGCTCGCGAAGCCGCACGAAGATCGTGCCGCCGTCGGGCATCGCCTCGCGGGCGTTCAACAGGAGGTTCATCACCACCTGCTCGAGCTGTCCGCGGTCGCCGAGCACCCGCCGAGAGACAGCCGCCTCGGTCTCGACCGTCCACCGGCTGTCGAGGGCGCGATTGAAGATGTCCGTCACCCCACGCACCACCTCATCGAAGGCGAGGGGCACGGCGAGGTTCTTTCCCTGCCCTGCGAATCCGAGGAGCGAGCGGGTGAGCTGGGTCGCGGATGCTGTCGCGGACTCGATGACCTTCAGGCTCTCGCGCTTGTCCGGGTCGGTCTCGGCGAGCAGCGAGGTGCTGGCGATGGCCCGCACCGCACCGAGGATGTTGTTGAAGTCGTGGGCGATGCCGCCGGCGAGCTTGCCCACCGCCTCCATCCGCTGCCCACGCCGCATCTGGGCCTCGCTCTCGGCGCGCGCGCGCTCCGCCGCGACCTCGCGCGTGATGTCGAAGAATGCGATCACCACGTGGCTGATCTCGTCGCCTTCGAAGATGGGACGCGCGTAGGCGCGGACCGCCACGCGGCCGCCATCGCGTCGGTGGATCACCAGGTCGTCGACCATCACGGTCTCGCGCACCGCGAGGGCGCGCACGAAGGGCATCCGGTCCTCGGGGTAGAGGTCCCCGTCGCGATCGTGGATCTGGTAGGGCTCCGCGTACTCACCTCTTGCGACGTCGTCCCGGCCGCTCATGCCCATGATCTCGGTGAACTTGGTGTTGGCGTAGACGAACTCGCCTCCCGGCGCGCGTGCGACCCAGACACCGACCGGAAGCGCATCGGCGATCCCGGCGATGATCGCTTCGTTGGACGGTGGAGGCATCGAACGGACGAGCTTACAGTAAGCGTCCTTCGAAGAGGTGAACGACGCTGTCGAGCGTAGCCTGACACGGAGGGCCGTCGGCGTAGCGATAGTCGACGAGCCGCCCTTCCTTCGCGACGATCACCGCCGCCGATCGGGTCCCGTAGGTGGGCGTGTGGATGCAGAGCGCTTGGAGGGCCTCGAGCAAGTCGAGGGTGAGCGGTGAACCTTCGGGGGGAACGGGGAGAAGATCGCGCGCAGGCGTTTGGTGGTCGGCGAGGATGCGCCGCGCGTGGTCGACGCCTTCGGGGGTGGTGATCGGCTCGTCGAGCGCTTCGGCGAGCGCGCGCGCGCGATCGGCCTTCGGGAAGTCGGCAGAGCCGATGCGATCGTTGACGAGGACGTGAAGTCCCGGGTCGAGCTCCAGCCGCTCGATGCCGGACGCGCGCGCATAGGCGACGGTGATGCCGGTCGCGTCGCCGTAGATCAGGTTGAAGGGGTTGTAGTCGGCCGGGTCGAGGTCGCGAAGCAGCGCGTCGACGGCCTGGCTGCTACCGGCGCTCAGAGCAGCCAGCGCGACGAGCCCCCGTGACTTTCGCGCTTCGTGACGAAGGCGCCACGAGCGCTGGTTGGTGAGCCCGACGAAGAAGCCCGATGGCGTCGCCCCCAACCAAGTACCACCGCCCACCGCGTCGACGCCGCCCACCGCCCCCGTCTCGGGATCGAGGACGCGCGGCGGCTCGGTCGGACGCGCGTAGAACTCGTCCCGATTGGCCAACACGACGAGACCGGCTTCGGGACGGATCCGAGAGAAGACGACGATGGTGCACACGCGGCAGAT
This sequence comes from uncultured delta proteobacterium, assembly GCA_963727445.1. Classification (GTDB taxonomy): domain Bacteria; phylum Myxococcota_A; class Polyangia; order Polyangiales; family B10-G4; genus B10-G4. The sequence goes on along the minus strand of CAVSGI010000021.1, from coordinate 223,524 downwards.
CTAGTGGCGTCTCTCGGCGACCGCCAGCCGTTCCGCGCGAAAGGGCGACGCGACGAGCGCGCTGCCGCCGTACCGGCGCGCCCAATCCGTCGAGTCGGAGTCCTCGCGGAGCGACAAGCCCACGCGGGAGAGGCGCCCGCTCAAGTCGTCGCTGCTCATGGTGCCGACGAGGGGCTCTCCGAGGATGGAGAACGCGGCGTGAGCTAGACGCTTGGGGCGGTGAAAGGGCAGGAAGTCGGGCCGGATGTAGGTCATCGTCAGCCGGCTGCCCGGCGCAGAGCGCGCGCCGATCTCGGCGAGGGTGGCGTCGATGGCGTCGGGCAAGAGGTACATCGACACCGCCTCCCACAGCCAATGGATGGGACGTTCGACGTCGAGCGCTTGCGCGTCGAGGCGCTCGCCGAGCGCGTCCTTTTCGAAGTCCACGGCGACGAAGGTATGGCTCTGGCAGCACGGCCGCACCGCGCCGATGCGCTCGCGCTTGTAGGCCTGAGTCGCGGGATGGTCGATCTCGAGGACGTGCACGCCCGCGAGCTCCTTCATTCGCCACGGCCGCGCGTCGAGCCCCGCGCCGAGGATCACCAGCTGGTCGATGGCGTCGCCCGCCGCGTCACGGACGGCGTCGTCGACGGCCGCCATGCGAAGCGTGGCGTGATCCACGAGCCCGCCGGTGGCGATGCGTGCGACGTTCCGCAGGCTCCGGCTGCCCTGCACCGCCGAAAGCGCCAGTCGAAAAGGTCCGCTCAGCAGATCGCGCGCGTGTGGATCGCGTCGCGCTTCGGACAGGCCGACGCCGCGTCCGAAGGAGACGATGGCGGCGGTGAGGCTGGGGCGCTCGGGACGCATCGCGCACCCCCACCCTATCAGCCCGCGGGCTTCGCCGAACCCCAGTAGTTGAAGTTGAGGACGCGTGGGCCCGGCAGGTAGAGGGTCTCGAGCCAGTCGACGTCGAAGCCCGCGTCCCGAAGGAGGACGGGGACGTCGCGCGTCAGATGACAGCCCCCGCCGATCCGCTTCCACGCCGGCTCCAGGCGTCGCTGCCACCGCGCAACCGAGGCATCCGGGGCCTGGCCGTGCTCCACGAAGAGGAGCCTTCCGTCGGGCCGGAGGACGCGGCGCGATTCGCAGAGCGCCGAGGCGACGTCCGGTATCGAACACAGCGTGTAGGTGACGAGCACGGTGTCGAAGGAGTCGTCGTCGAAGGCGAGGTGCTCGGCGGAGGTAGAGGAGAGCGTGACCTCGAAGGGCACGCTGTCGGCGGCGCGCTCGGCCTTCGCGAGGAGCTCCTCGGAGATGTCGTTGCCGACGACGGACTCCACCTTCGACGGATCGTAGAACGGGAAGTTGAGGCCGGAGCCGACGCCGATCTCCAGCACCCGCCCGCGCGCGGCAGGCACCACCTTCTGCCGCTGCCGTGTCACCGGCCGGCCGTTGCACGCCCACTCGATGAGGCGCGGCACGACGTAGCGATCCCAGGAAGACACGCCAGAGACCATACACCGACGACGCACAAACGGGCGGGGCCGCCAGAATTGGCGGCCCCGCCCGTACCGGTCCGGATGGATGGAGGAGGACCGGATTTCTCTGCTCTCGGATTGGATGTGAAGGAACGTGTCTGAGAGGTCGAGCCTTGGAATCAGGGAGTGCCGCCGGGCAGGGTGTCGGCGCAGGTGCCGGTGAACTCGTAATCGATGCCCGCTGCGTTGGCGAAGCATGCGTTCGAGTAGGTCGTACCGTCACAGCCGCAAACCGGCGAGTAGATCTCCGGGCAATCGGGGCCGGGGATGGTGCGGCACTCACCGGTGGTGTCGTCACCGCCGCAGAAGGAACCATCGGGGTAGTCGCAGAACATGCCGTCCGGGCATGCGACGCCGGCGATGCCGCCGCAGAGGATGCCGGTGGAGGGCGTGCACTCGGCGTGGGCGGCGCGGCACTCTTCGGGGGTGGCGGTCACGTTGTCGCAATCGGTGCCGACGCAATCACACCCGCCGATGCCGACGCAGTCCGATCCGTCCCAGACGAAACCGATGAAGAGAGCGCAGGCACCATCGCCGCGCGCGTCCATCGGGGCACAGGGACCGCTGGGAGGGCCCGCGTCGGCGCAGCCGATGGCGGGACAGCTCTCGCCCGGCGCGGTGCAGATGCCGCAGCTCGAGTTGCAGCAGACGGTGCCGGGACCGCAGGTCACGGGACCGCACCACTCGGTGCCGCCGTCGGTGGGCGGGGGCACCGGGCCGCCATCGCTGGGAGGCGGAGGCGGATCGGCGTCGGGCGGCTCGGTGCCACCGTCGCCCGCCGGCTCACAGTAGAGCGCGGCGCAGCCTTCGCCGGGGGCGGTGCAGATGCCGCAGCTCTCGTTGCAGCACACCTGGCCGGCGCCGCAGGTCACGTCGCCGCAAGCTTCGCCGGTGCCGGAGTCGTCGTCTCCGATGTGGCTCATGGTGTTGCAGCCGAAGAGCATCGCGGATGCCAGGATCGAAAAGGTCAGGGTCTTGGAGATTTGAAGCATGTCGTCGTCCTCTGCTTCTGTGTGGCCGGGCCCTCGTCGATCCGTCAGATTTTTTTTCAGGGCGCGCACGCCGCCCGAACGCGGGCCGAAAGCGGGCTGTTCGGGTAGGTGTCGAGGAAGCGCGCGCGCGCCGCGCGCGCCTCCTCGACGCGTCCCAGATCGCAGAGCGTGAGCACGCGCGCCGCGTCACGCTCCGGCGCCATCACGGCGCTGGGGAAGTCGCGCGCGTGCGCGTCGAGCAGCGTGAGCGCGCGCGATGGGTCGCCGGAGCGGCGCGCGGCCTGCGCGCGGCGCAGCAGGGAGAGCTCGGGGGTGAGTGAGGGGATGGCGGAGACCGAGTCGGTGTCGGCGGCGGAGTCGGCCTCGGCGACGGAGACCGCGAGGTCGACGGATTCTGTCTCGGTCGCGGGGAGGGAAGCACGCGAGGGGCGTGGGGTGCGGTGCGGCGCGGCAGGCGCGATTGCGGCCGGCGGCGGCGTCGCCATCTCTCGTCCCGGTCGCCGATGCCGATGCCGTGTCCGTCGCCGTGTCCGTTGCAGTTGCCGTCTCCGTGCCCGTTGCCGTTGCAGTTGCAGTTCCAGTTGCCGTTGCCGTCTCCGTGTCCGTTGCCGCGTCCGTCTCCGTCGTCGCCTCTGTCTCCGTCCCCGCCATCTCCGTCACGCCCATCACCGCGCCGGTCGTCACCGCGCCGGCGAGGGCGAGGGCGATCGCGGTCTTGGTGAGGACGGCGCTCAGGGTGGAGAGGCCGGCGACGCTGCCGGTGGCGGCCGCGGTCGTGGCCGCCGCCGTGGTCGTGGCCGCCGCCGTGGTCGTGGCCGCCGCCGCGGTGGTCGCGGCCGCCGTGGCGGTCGGTGCCGCCACCGTGGTGGTCGTGCTGCCGGCCGTAGCGGCCAGGGTCGCCGCCGCCGCGGTGCCGGAGACCGCGGTCGCACCCGCGGCCGCACCGCCGGCGATCGCCGTCATCACCGCGGCGCGCATGCGCTCGCGCTCGCCGGGCGCCGGATCGTCCGCGTCGCGGGCGAGGTCGAGGAGCGCGCGCGTCTCGGGGCTGAGCGGATCCCTCATGCCCCCCTCCCGGTGCGCGCCTTGTGACGCTTCACGCCCATCTCGAACATCGCGCGCGCTGCGCGCAGTCGCGAGTAGACGGTGTTGAGCTTGACGTCGAGCGCTTCGGCGATCTCCGGCGCGCTCATCTGCTCGAGCTCGGCCAGCACGAAGATCGCGCGCTTGTCGTCATCCATGGTGTCCAGGATCTCGTGCAGCAGACGCACAGCCTCGGCCTTCTGGGCGGCCTGGTGCGGGCATCCCTCGTGAGCGTCCACCAGCGACTCGCGCAGCGGCTCGGTGGGCTGGTCCTTTCGGCGCGCGCGGCGCCGGTGGTCCTTCACGACACGGATCGCGATCCCGAAGAGCCAGGTCTTGAGGGAGGAGCGGCCTTCGAACTGTTCGAGGCGCCGGTGCACCACCACGAAGACGTCCTGCACGGCGTCGTCCGCCGTGGAGTCCGCCACGCCCAGCCGGCGCACGCTCCGGTAGACGAAGTCGAAGTACTCGTCGTAGACCTCCGCGAAGGACGGACGGGGGCGCTCTCGAAGCCCGGAATCGGCGTCGAGCACCTGCAGATCCACCGCCAGGGAGGTGCCCATCTCTTCGGGGTGGCCAGGGCGCAGGCGATCCGTCATCGAAAACGAACCTCCGCGCCGAGGCCCCCCCGAAAAGTGATGGGAGAAGAGGTATGAACCGGCCCGATCCCGTCGACGACGAACTCGGTGTGGATGAGCGGGACGCTCAGCCCGAGATCGAGGCGGAGGCGGAGCCAGGAGGCGACATCGAGCGCGAAGAGGCCCGAAGCGTTGGGCGCCACCCAGGCCACGGTGTCCGAGCCCGGATGGCTGACGCCGGTCGAAGAGGCCCAGATCGCGCCGACCTCGAGGCCCACGCAGGGACCGACCACCAGCATGCCGCGGCCGAGTGGCAGGCAGGCGCCGAGACTCCCGGCGGCCATACCGAAATGCCCGCGTCCCGTGGGGTGCTGTCCGAGCGCGCTCTGTTGCTCGAAGAAGACGCGGGCGCCACCCTCGAGGCGGAGCGGACCGAGGGCGATTCCGACGCGCGCCTCGACGCCCGGCGCGGCGTTCGGAAGCGCGCCCGCGTCGAGCACGAAGCCGGCAGCGAGGGAGAGCGCCGGGCGGTAGGGCGCGCCGTCCTCTTCCTCGCCGGCGATCTCGGAAGCGGGCGCGGCGTCGGGCGCGACCGAGCGCGCACGCGCACGACGAATCGCAGCGCTCGATGAGGCGTTCCGGGTGGGTCGCGGCGCCGAGGCCGCACGCTGCGGCGGCGGCGCGAGGGCAGCGGCGAGGGCCGCGGAGGCAGGACGGGTTCGGATCTCGGGGGCGGCCGAGGAAGTCTCGACCCCCGAGGCCACCGGGTCGACGGCGAGCGCCACCACCAGCGCCGCCGCGCTCAGCAGCTCGCCGCAATCCGCGGCATCGAGCGCGCGCTCGCCGATCGGCGTCCCAGCGCGCAGGAGCCGAAGGGTGAGATGAAGCCCCGCCCCCTCCTCCGTGACCGATGCGACCGCCGTGAGCCCGTCGCCGCGCTGGCCGATGAGCGCAGCGACCTCACCGGGCAGGCCCGCTCCTTCAGCGCTGCACTCGCCCTCCCAGCGAACCTCCTGCGCATGCGCGGTCGCGACCATCGACATCGCGATGACCACGGAAAGAACGCAGAGGCGGCCGGGAGCTCCCATTCGCGCCGGCCATTCGCAGGACGCGTGCCAGGAAATCCGCTCTTAATTGACCCACCGTGGCACACATCCGCCCCGTTCACGCGTGGGGGTGTGCGCTCTGGGCGCACCTGGGTCCACCCTCAGCAGCCGTCGTTGGCGGCGCCGGGGGTGCCGTAGAAGCTCACGCCTGCGCTGGTGGAGTAGACGCTCGTGGCGTCGCACCAGAGGGCGAGATCGGCGTTGTCGGCGGGCGAGAGCCCTCGCGGGAAGGACAGCGACATGCCACGAACGAAGTCGTCTGCCGTCCACTCGATGCGATCGAGCTCGGAGCCTCCGTAAGCGATGGTGAGCACGTCGCCCGAGTTGCCGAGAAAGACGTCGTCTCGCGTCCCGGTTCCGTAGACGTAGTCGAAGGGCAGGTCGTGGTTGTCGGCGGGGTCGCCGCTCAAAGCGAAGACGAAGTGCGCACTCGGCGCGACGGTTCCCGCCGAGACGGTGTGCGTCACCGGCGTCGAGTCCGTGGCTGGGCTCCCGATCTCGAGGCCCGAGAGATCGACGGTGCACGACGCCATGTTGACGATCTCGAACCACTCGCCGCGATCGGTCCCGCTCTGCGACGCGATCATCACCTCGACGATCGCGAGCGCGCCGACCGACGGCGAGCAGGTGGGAACGCTCGTATCCGGCGGCACGCTGGTGTCGGGGGGCGGCGTGCTCGAGTCGCGCATCTCCGCGCCGGTGTCGCCGGTCGCGGTGTCCGGCACGTCGGCGTCCGGCGTGGCGGCGTCCGGCGTGAAGGGATCGCCGTCGCCCATCATCGCGGCATCCTCCGCCGGCAGCGTCATGGCGTCGCGCGCGCCTGCGCGCGACCGATCGCGGCCCTGGCACGCGGTCAGCGCGAGCAGGGTCAGGCTCGCGAGGAGGAATGAGCGGTACTTCATGGGGCCTTCTACGCCGAGGCGGCGGCGAACCTTCCGTCCTCTTCGCGCCCCGTTTTGACAGGGCTCTTACAACGCGAGGCGGCTGCGGAGCGCAGATTCGTGTGGAGGAGGAGACCATGACTCGAGCCACACTTCGCATCGCCCTCGCCCTGATCTCGGCCGCGGCGTTCACCGCTGGCGCCGAGGGGCTCGCCATCGCAGGCGACCCCGAAGCCGGCGACGAGGCCCCCGCCCCGGGCCCCGCATCCCCGTTCTACGCATGGGACCAGGCGCTGCCCACCAGCGCCGACCTCGACGGTCTCCACGTGGAGATCGGCGACGGCATCCTCACCTTTCGCGCCGACCAGGAGAAGACCTTCGACTTCGAGGTGCGGTGCGACAAGGTGCTGAACACGAGCCCGATGGCTCGGGTGTACGTGCCGCCGATGGAGATCGCGCGCCGCCGAGCGCACGGCCACCTCGCCGCGGGAGAGACGATGCGTGTCCCGCTCGATCTCGAACAGCCTCCCTCCGAGACGCCGAACCCGATCCTCGAGGCCGCCGGGGTCGTGCGCGTCACGATCCGTCGGCGCGGCGCCACCGACGACAGCGAGCCCATCGCCGTCCTAGAGCTCCCTCGCGTCCCGCCCACCGCGACGTGAAGCGATTTGTCGAAAGCGCGGCGACCTGGGTCCTCGCCATCGCCGTCGCCTGGCCGCTCGGACGGCTCGCGCGGAGCGCGCTCGCGGACCCGCCGCGGCCGCCCCCCCGCGGCCGGATCGTGACCGCCGGTGGGGGCCACCTCTCGGAGCTCGACATCCAATTCGATCTCGAGGCGGGCGGCGAGACCTTTCTGCCGGTGTACCGCCAGCTCTTCGCGGCGCTCACCCCGGACACCATGGTCTGGGTCGTCGTGGGCGGTCCCGAGGATTCGCGCATCTTCGAGGAGGCACGGCGCGAATGGTCACGCCCCGGGCCGCGCGTGCGCTACGCGGAGGTCGGCCGCGTGATCAGCAACTGGGCGCGCGATCGGATGGCCGTGCTGCAGGACGACGCATCTCGGCCGATCCTCGTGGCTCCACCCCACGCCCACGCCGGCGCGCTCGCACGGGCGAACGACTGGCACGTGCCCTGGGTGCTGCGCCGCGCGCTCGGCGCCGACGCGCGGATCGTCACCGCCCCTTTCGCCTTCGACGGGGGTGACCTGATCGCCGACGAAACCTTCGTCTACTACGCGACGCCTCTCGAAGCGCGAAATGCATCGCGCGACCCGGCGGTGTTGGCGCACGAGCTGGAGACGCTCACCGGGCGGCGCGTCCTGCGCCTCGGCGACGCGGAGGACCCCGCACCCGACCATCACGTCGGCATGTACGTGACGCCCCTCGGCGACGGGGTGGTGGCCTACGCCGACCCGCTCCTGGGCTCGGAGCTCCTCTTCGGGAGCGCCGAAGGCGCGGCTCCGCGCGGAGTGAAGATCGGCGAGCGCACCTACGTCGCGGACGAGACGCCTGGGACGCGACGGCGCTTTCGCCGCGTCGCCGAGGACTTGCGGCGCAGAGGGCTCACCACCCTCGCCCTCCCGATGGTCCCGACCACGACCCCCTATGCCTACGTCGGCTACGACAACGTCCTGCTCGACCGGCGCGAAGACGGACTGCACGTGCTGATGCCGGTCTACGGCCTCGAGACCGACCGCGCCGCGGCCGACACCTACCGCTCCCTCGGCGCGACGGTCCACCCCATCGACGTCCGCGAGATCTTCATGGCCGGCGGCACCGTCCGCTGCCTCGCCGCCGTGCTCACCCGCACGGCGCTCTGAGCCCGCCGCTCATCTGCGTCGCCGCCACGCCCACGCGCCGGCGAGGACGAGCACCCAGACGAAAAGGCTCGAGGCGCGGGTGCTCGACGCACGTGACACCGCGCACCCATAGCTCGCGAGGCGTGCGGCACCATCGCCATAGATGGCGAGGACGCCCTGCTCGTCGTCTGCGCTCAAGGTGCGCTGGCTGGTGTCCCCCGGCGCCGTGGTCGGCCACATGGTCGCGTTCGGCTGATCGCTCTCGTCGAGCCCCAACACATGCCCCATCTCGTGTGTGAGCACGGACGCGAGATCGTGGTCGTTGACCGGCGCGCCGCCCTCCGGGAGGAGCGCGAGCATCTGTCGACCGTTGATCACGATGTCCGCGTCGAGCATGCGCCCGTCGGGCGCGTAGGTGGCCACCGTCACGGCGAGCGTCTCGTCGAAAGGCCACGCATCGCAGAGCACGTACACGCCGTTGCCCTCCCCGGCGAACGACGGCTGGTACCCATATTGTGGCGGCGGCTCACCGTCTTCGATCACGACGTCCGGCACCAGGAGGTCGATGCGCCACGCCTCCACGGCGATCTCGAGGGCTGAAGCGATCTCGGCGGGCGACGGGCCACAGGCCGCGCCGGACGCGACGCGCATCCAGACCGTGCCTTCCTCCCACCGAACGGTCGCCCCGCTGTCCGCACGCTTCAGCACGAAAGCCTGGGCCGGTGTGCTGCCCTGGATCGACGCCGCGCACGCGAGCACGAGGACCGCCAACAGTCGTTTTGCCCAGTGCACGAGCCCCATGGGTTGCTCGAGGCGAGCGCGGCATTCACCAGGCTCCGGCAGGACCGCGAAAAAGATCTAAATACGGCGCGGACGGCGCCGTACCGGACGTTGGGCGCGCGGCGGCTTGGGCCGACGCGGCTCGATGGAGGTCGGATCGATGCTTGGACGTGTGCAGGCGCTCGCGGCGCTGCTCCTCTTCGTGGTGGTCACGGGCGCCAGCGCCGGGGCGCGCGCCGAGGAATACCCGATGGTGGCGCCGAACCAGCCGCCGGCCCTCGCGGACGTCGAGCTCTGGGCGGAGCTCGGCGTGATGGATCGGGGCACCACGGGCGTGGGAGCACCACTGCTAGGCTACGGCTACGATCACGGCGGGGGCGCCCTCGCCGCGATCGGCACACGCTTCCTCTTTCGCTTCGGCTACGGCGACTATTTCCGTCACGGCCTCGACATGCGCGCCGCCTACTCGGGCGGTGAATTCTTCGGCGCGGACGGCGCAGGCTTCTACACGGGCCACCTCGACGTCGGCTACGTCTTTCGCACCGAGTTCCCGTGCATGCGAGGCGAGCGGCGGCGCATCCATCTCTCGGGTGCCCTCGGCGTGACCGGCCTCTACGCCGATGCCGGCAGCGGCCGTGGACCGCGGGACGACATGTGGAACGCCCGGGCGGTCGCCGCGGACGCCTTCGACCACTTCGGCGTAGGCGGCTATCTCACGGTCGACCTCACCGCGCACTACGGCGCAGCCTTCGTCGGGCTCCGCCTCGACGCGCGCGAGCATTTCGCGGTCGGTCACGCGGTACTGGCGCGCGACGTCACCATCGGCGCCGGTCTGCGCTTCGGGGTCGACATCTCCCCCTGACGCACTACAACGCCGGCATGAAGGACCGCCAAGAGCTCCACGCGTTCATCCGGGGCGAAGGCCAGCTCGGCGCGCTCCACGACGAGGTCGCCGCCATGCTCGACGACGATCCCGGTCATGACCTCGCTCACGCAGAGCGCGTCGCGATGTGGACCGTGCGCCTCGGCGGACGCGAGGTCTCCCCGAGGAGCGCGGTAGCGGCCGCGCTGCTTCACGACGTGGTGAACCTTCCCAAGGACTCGCCCCATCGGCGCGAGGCTTCCGTCCTGTCGGCGGGACGGGCGCACGAGCTCCTACCCCACCACGGCTTCGATCCCGTCGCCATCGACGAGATCTGCGACGCGATCCGCGACCACAGCTACAGCCGCGGGGCCGTCCCCGGGAGCGCCCTCGGCAAGGCGCTTCAGGACGCCGATCGGCTCGAGGCCCTCGGTGCCCTCGGCGTCTTGCGCACCGTCTCCTGTGGCACCCGCATGGGGGCGCGCTACTTCCACGCCGACGATCCCTGGGCCGCCTCACGCGCCCTCGACGATCGCGCCTACACCGTCGACCACTTCTTCGAGAAGCTCCTCCGCCTCACGGAGACGATGCAGACCGAAGCGGGGCGCGCCGAAGCCGCGCGTCGGACGGCGTTCCTGCGGGCGTTCCTCGACCAGCTCGCCCAGGAGCTGGGCACGCCCATCGACCGCCCGAGCTAGCTAGGGGGTGTCGCGCAGCAGGCGCAGCAAGAACCGCTGCACGGTGTCGATCAGCTCGTCTTCGGCGACGTCGTTGATGGTGGCCGAGGGCACCTGATCGCCGGGACGAAAATAGGCCACCGAGTACTCGGAGCCGCGCCGGAGCACCGCCACGTGGGGATGGTCGTGGCCCTCCATGTAGTTGGAGGAGGTCGTGAAATTCAGCTTGCCCAGGGTGGTGAAGGCGTAGAGCTCGCGCTCACCCGCGTTCGAGCGGAGCCAGCGCAGGAGCTCCGCCAGCTGTGCGGAGGCGCCGACACGACCGTTTTCCTCGAGATATGTATCGACAGTGCTGGGATCACGAACCGAGCGCCACACGGGGGACCTCACTTCAGTACGGGAGGGCGCTCCCTCCCGCCCTCAGAATGACGCAGAAGTGGGGCCGCGCTTCTGGGCTGCCGAAGATTGAGCCAGGTGGCCCAATCTTCGAAGACTGGACGGAAAGTCCTTGACAGGACCCCTCGAAAGCGTGCCGCTCAGTCCGGCAAGCGCCAGGTGCCGCTCGTACTGCGCATCGTCGGCTTGGGCGAGGCCGCGACCATCAGGAGCGTGCCCGAGAGGCCGCTGAGGATGACGAAGGCGACGAGCTTGAGCGCCTCCGGCAGCGGTGCAAAGAGGCTCGCCACGGCTCCGGCACTGCCGAAGCACGCGAGGATGATCGTGACGCGGCGGTCGTTCACGGCCCCTGGTACGAAACGGCTCGCGACAATCTTCCCCGCAACGACGCACGAGCCGAACCAACCACGAAGGCTGGCTCGGCTCGACCGAGGTGTGGGGGATGAAGGCTGACGGATTCAGCGATTCATGCCGTGGCCGTCCTCCGCGTGACTCGCGCCGCGCTCGACGCGCGGCCCACGCGCATTCGAACGCGCCTCGCGGTCCCGCTCGCCACGACCCCGCTCACCGCCCTTTCGTTCGACGGCGCGCCCGAGGGCCGCGGTCGCGCGGGCGCTGCGGTGCTCGGCGCCTGCGTTTGTGAGAGGCGAGCGGGCGTGGGCGCGGGCGTGGGCCTCGGTCGCATGCTCGCTTCGCTGCTCTGCGCCACGGCTCGTGGCGCCGCGCGCGCGGCGGCCGGGTCGAGCCTCCAGCGCGTCGTCCCCCGCGTCGTCGGCGTCCGCGCCGGCTTCATCGCTCAGCGCCTCGGAAGAGACGGACGCCGCGGCCATGGCCTCCTGGACGCCCTCGCGTGCATTCGAATCGATCGCGCTCACGCCGCCGACGGCACCACCGCTGATGAGGGAAGCCGCGAGAAGTAGGGTCTTGGGGTCGATGAAGGCCATTTCGTCTTTCTCCTTTTTTCCGGTTCCTGCCGGGTTCGGGAGGTCTGACGGATCGACTCCTTGCGAACCCCTGAAGCCCATCGGGGCTCCCTTCGTGGGCATTAAGTGCGCTCGGGGGTGGCCACTGGAGGTTCTCCTTCAACCGGCCCCTCCACCAGCTGAGTCGAGATCACGAACGAAAACGGGTTGGCCGAACGCTTGCTGCTCGGCCAGCGCATGGGCTCGAACGATCGACGTCTTCTTCCTTTCCTCCTTCTTCTGCTCGCCGGCTGCGCTGCCCGCCTGCCCGACGAAGCCGGCGCGAGCGGCACGGGCGGCAAGGCCGACGAGGGCGATGAGGACGGGACCTCACTTCGTCATTGGCTTCTCCGCGGCGACGGGCTCACCGAAGAGCGGCCCCTCATGGTGCGTGCACCCGCGACAGCCGCCGCCGAGCTCTTCGTCGACGGCGCGTGGACCGCGAGCCTCGACCAGAGCGGCGACGAAGGAGGCGCCCCGGCCTTCCAGCTCTGGCCGTCATCGCTCGAGCCCGGCGCGCACACCCTCGAGATCCGAAGCGGAGACGTGGTGATCTCCAGTCACGACTTCCAGGTGAGCTATCCGCTCTACCTCGTGGTGTCGGCCGATTGGGACACGGCGGACAACACCGAGCAGCAGATGGCGCTTCAGGACCAGCTCTACGAGGCGCACCCCGAGCTTCGCGTCACGCACTTCCTCGGCCCCTACACCTTCACCGACCCGGCCGTCTCCCCCGAGCGTGCCGATTGGCTCGTCAAATGGCTCCAGGGCCACCGGGAAGCGGACGGCGACGAGATCGGTCTGCACATCCATCCCTACTGTCACTTCGTCGAGGACGCGGGCGTCACCTGCCGGACCGAGCCCGCCTACGCCGACAGCTGGCGCGGCGACGGCTACACCGTGCGCTCGAGCGCGTACAGCGAAGAGGAGTACACGACGATCCTCGAGCATGCCGTCGCGCTCTTCGTCGACCATGGGCTCGACGCGCCGACCTCGTTTCGCGCAGGTGGCTGGTCCCTCGAGCTCCACACGCTCCGCGCGCTCGAGAGCGCCGGCTTCGTCGCCGACACGAGCGCCAACAACTGGCGTCCCCTCGAGGCCGAGTGGGCGGGCTATCCCGGCGCGGACCTCTTCGAGTGGAACATGGAGCACTGGGCGACGATCGACGAGACGAGCCAGCCCTACTACCCATCGACCTTCGACATCCTGGCCGACGCCGCGCCGCATCTCGGCATCCTCGAGGTCCCCGACAACGGCATCCTCAGCGACTACGTCACCACCGACCAGATGATCGAGATGTTCCACGCGAACTTCGACGGAAGCGCACTCGAAGCGCCGCGGCAGTACTCCATCGGCTACCACCCGCCGAGCTTCGACCGCTATCACGCCCGCCTCGAAGGCGCCCTCGACTACATCGACGGCTACCTCGCCGAGAGCGATCACGGCCCGGTGGTCTACGCCACGCTCAGCGAGCTGACGCGGGTCTGGGGGCAGCCCGAGGCGCTGTAGCGGCGCGTGCGCGGGATGCGTGCCACGCTACGCCCGCTCCGCATGGAGTGAGGAGGCCTGTCATGCATCGAGCTTGTCGGCGACGAAGATGTGTGGCAGCCGTCGGGGGCGGGGAGCTCGCCTTCGACCTCGAAGGTCACGGAGCCGCTGGTCGCGGCCGACGTCGAGCGTTCGGCGCTCACGGTTCACGGCGTGGAGCACGTCGCTTGGTGCCGCAGAACGCGCAGTAGGGCCCAGCGACAACTTCGTTGTCAGCGAAGCCAACCTTCGTGGCTCGATGGGAAACGCGCGAGTCGAATGTGCGTGTCATTTCCGACGCGCGAGGCTGGCACACGACTTGTAACGACGGACGGCGTGGCGCGCGAGTCCAGACATCTGCCATGGCTGATCGCGGCGCTGCTCCTGTCCGCTTGTGCCTCCGACACCACCGAGGCTGACCCCTGCACGCACAGCGCGGAGGTGTTGCGGCCGACCGGTGCGGACATCGACGAGGTCGATCTGCTCCTGATGATGGACGACTCGCAAGGCACCCTGAGCGAACAGGCCCTCTTGATCGATCAGCTCCCGCGACTGATCGAAGCGCTCTCGATGGGGGACGCGGATCCGAGCGATGGGCTCGTCTTCGGCCGCGACTTTTCGCCCGTGCGCTCGATCCAAGTCGGGGTCGTCACATCCGACATGGGGACCCATGGCTTCGAAGTCCCCACCTGCACGCTGCAGCCCCACGGCGAGGACGGGATCCTGCGCGACGGCAGCTGGGACGGCTCCTGCTCCGGCCCGAGCTTCCTTTCCTTCAACCCGATCACGGACGACCTCGAAGCGTTCGCGAACGAGATGCGCTGCGTCGCCTCCGTCGGCTCCGGTGGATGCGGGCTCGAGCAACCCCTCGAAGCGATCCTCAAAGCCGTGACGCCTTCGTCTCGAGGCCCCACCGGCGCTTTCGACGGGTCGTTCGCAGACCGAACGCTCGGCCACGCCGACGGTGAAAACGCGGGCTTCCTCCGACCGGACGCCGTGTTGGCGATCGTCGCCTTGACCGACGAGGACGATTGCTCGGCGCTCGACCCTTCCCTCTACGACGTGTCGAACGCAGACTACGGCGACGTCCCGCTGAGTCTCCGCTGCTTCGCCCACCCCGAAGCGCTCCAGCCCATCGAGCGCTACGTCGATGGTCTGCTCGCTGGACGCAGCGCCGATCGGCTCGTCTTCTCCGTGTTGGCCGGCATCCCCGCAGACGCCGAGCCGGCCGTTGGCGAGCGCCCCGACTACGAAGCCATCCTCGCCCATCCGGACATGCAGCAGGAGCTCGACCCCGACCAACCCATGCGTCTTCGACCCTCGTGCAACGAGGCTGGCAGCAGCTTCGCGTTCCCCCCGCGCCGGATGGTCGAAGTGGCCCGGGGCCTCGACGCGCGAGGGGTCTCCACCGCCGTCGCGTCGCTCTGCGCGCCGGACTACACGAACGCGATCGACGCCATCCTCCGTGCCATCGCCACACCGCTCGTCTCCTGCATCGGTCCGCGCACACCGCGCCTCGACGCCGACCGGCGCCTCCCATGCGAGCTCATCGAGACGTTGCCCACCGGCGAAGACGCCCCTCGGTGCGACACGCTCCCCGCGCGCGTGCACGCCGGCTACGATCCACTGACCGGCGCAGAGGAGTGTCGTATCGAGCAGCTCGCCACCGAAGGCCTCCCGCCAGAGGGCGAAGGCTGGTACGTCGACACCTTCTCCCCTGCGGTCCTGCGCAGGTGCGGCGAATCCGAGCAGCCCGCACGCCTCGTTCTCTCCCCCGACCTCGAGATCGCCGGCTACACGCGCTTCGAGTGCACAGCGCGCACGTGTCCTTGAGTCGATGGTCGTCTTTCGTTGTAGGCTGCACGCATGCGGGGAGGAGCCAGCGGCTTTTCATGGGTTTGGTTGGCGACCTGCCTCCTCGGGGCGTGCACGGTGGAGCCGGTCGACCTGGGGGGCCGCAGCTGTCCGTGCGTCGATGGCTGGGTCTGTGTCGGGGGGATGTGCGTACAGGCAGACGGCGGCGTCGATGCTGCGGATGCCGCGCCCGACGCGGCGCGCGATGCATCGACCGCGGATGCCGACGCGGCCGACGCGCGCGCCGACGCCGATGGAGCTGCGGCCGACACGGCCGTGGCGGACGTGGACGCTGCGCCCGACGACACCGCCTGCGACGACATCCTCTCGGGCGCGTTCTTCTGCGACGGCTTCGAGGATGCGACGACCGACGCCTGGGACTGGGTCGAGACGAACGACGAAGTCGTGGATCTGAGCACGTCGCCCACCTATCGCGGCGGCGTGTCGCTCTCCAGCGAGACGTCGGCGCCGGGTGGGCGCGCGGCGGTGGGGAAGGATTTCGCGCCCATCGATTCGGGCGAGCTCTGGATCCGCGGATACTTCTACGTCCCATCCACTTTTGCCCTGGATTCCGTCTCCTTCTTCTACGCCTTCGAGGACGCCGACCCCTACGACGGCACCTCGGTGGGGATCGGCACGGACGGCGCCATGCAGCTCTACGTCGCCCCCTCCATCGTCACCTCCGGCGAGGTCGCCCCCCTCGACCGGTGGTTCTGCCTACAGGCGCGCATCGTCGTCGACGACGTCGCCGGCTCCGTCGAGGCATGGGTCGACGGCGCTCCAGCGCTCTCGATGACAGGCATCGATACGCGCCCCGCGAACCCGATCTCGAGCGCCCTCCTCGGCCTCGAGCGCGCGGGCTCTTCGCAGCCGACCGCGACGGTCTACTCCGACGAGCTCGCGCTGGGCACGTCCATGCTGCCGTGTGATTGAAGCGACCGCCGCTCAGGGGTGCGACGCCAGACCGATCAGGCCCGCGATGAAGAAGAACCCGATGCTGACGGCGACGGTGACGGCGACCATCGCGAGCGCCTGCGAGACGACCGGGAGGGTGGAGCGCGCGATCCCCATGTTGATCGCGAAGGCCGCGCCGCCCATCGCGCCGCCGATCATGCCGCCCACGCCGCCGAGGGCGAAGGGGATGCACGCGAGGAGCATGAGGCCGAATGGGATCTTCGGCCCGACCTCGTGCTTCACGTCGTCGACCTCGACCGCGGGCAAGACCCAGGAGATGTGCTGCCGAAGCCGGGCGATCTTCTTGCGGCCTCCCTCGGCCGGGAGCTCGAAGGTGCCGCGCTTGTCCCCCTTCGGCGCCGGGTGCCCATCGACCCGCAGCTCGGAGCCCGAAAATGCGCCGGGCCGCGTGAGGGTCACTCGACCCACGACGCCCGGGATCTCCACCTCGAACTCGTTGCTCATGACACGCTCATGGCCGCGACGATCCGGAATGAACGCCCATGGCGCGAAGGGTACTGCTTGAGGCGCCGCGGCTCCATGACCGCCGCGGAACGCCTACTCGCGGCAGAGCCCGAGCGGGTTGCATGTTCCACCGTCTCCGCAGGCAACCCCCGCAGGGAGCGTGTGATCGAACATGCACTGCGGCTCACCGGATGAGCAATCGACGGTTCCGACGAAACACCCCATGACGTAGCAAGCGCTTCCCAGAACGCATTCGCTGCAGGTCGGGCTCGCCGGATCACAGAAGCCCGCGGCACCGCACGGCGTGCCCTCGGGCAACGCCTGAATGGCCGCGCACACCGGCGTGCCCGTCGAGCAGTCCCAGCTGCCCTCGTGACAAGGGCTCCCCGTCTCACAAGACCCGCCGGGGACACACACCGTGCACCCACCCGAGTCGTCGCACGCCAGCCCCGGGCCGCAGGCTGTACCGGCGGGCTGTGTCCCGGAGGGAACGCAAGCGCCGGTCGAGCAATCGATGACGCCGGCCACACACGGCTCGCCGGTTTCGCAAGGCAAGCCGCACCCGGGGTCTTCGGGACAGCCGGGGATGGGCCCGAGCGCGACGCACTCCGGCCGCCCGCTCGCACAATCGATCCGCCCCTCGATGCAGGCCTCGCCGGTGTCGCACACCTCGCCCTCGCCCTCGCACGACACCGGCGTCACATCCGCCGCCGCTGCGTCCACCGGAGCCGGCTCATGCGTCTGGGCGCAGGCGCAGAGCATCACGACCAGAACGACGATGGTGGACGATCCCCGCTGGTTCGAGACCGGCCTCATCTGTCGCCGTGCCCCCACCCCTCGAGTGTGACCGCCCCGGTGCCGCGTCGCTACCGCGAATCGATCACGCGACCCAGTCCGCGCAGGACCAACAGCCGCATCGGTCCACGATGGACCGGGATATCACCGGCCGTGCGGAGCTCCCGTCCGTCCGACAGGTCGACGAGCGCGTCGGGAACGACGACCGGCTCGTGGCCGCCGAGATGGAGCGTTTGCGAGAGGACGGCTTCGACCTCCACGTTCTCCCAGGCGGGGCCCTGGAGGAGATCGCGCGCTGCGCTCAGCCCGAAGAACACGGGGAACCCGGTGCCGACCAGCAGGATCGCGCCCGCGGCGAGCGCGCGCGATCCGCGAACGAAACGGAGCAGCCCGAGGACGCCGATGATCGGGAGGCCGATGCAGAGGGCGACGCGGATGCCCGCGACGAGGCGCCAGTTGTCGACCGTCAGCTGCTCCGTCGAGAGCCAGCCCAGAAAGGGACCGAAGGGAATGGACAGGAGCCAGATCACCCCGAGGAAGTCGAAGGGGCTTCGCTGATGGGGCTGCGCCTCGGCCGGGGCCGGCAGTCGGTCGGTGAGGCGCACGGTGATGGCGACGAGCATCAGGAACGCGGCGACGGCCATACCGAAGCTGGCATCGCCGACACGGAGCCAGAACTCCGCGACGACCGCGAGCGCACCCACCAGCAAGCTCGCGGCGAAAGAGAGTCCGGCGAGCCACTTCCGCCGCGGCGCCGGCTCACTCAATCGCCGAGCTCGGACTTCACCAGGTCGAGGAGCTGTTGGATCTCGGTCAGCGCCTTTCCGTCGTGCGCCTTCTGGGCGGCGGCGAGGCCCGCTTCGAGCCACTTCTTCGCCGCCATGTAGTCCTCGCGCTCGTGGCAGACCTGGCCCGCCATCAGGTAGGTGGGCACGTAATCCGGGAACTCGTCACGCACGTCTCCATAGGCATCCAGCGCCGCATCGAGCTGGCCGAGGGAGCGGTACTCCATGGCGAGCGCGTACCAGTGGAAGGGATCTTTGGACCCGCCTTCCACCATCTTCTTCAGCATCGCGAGACGGTCAGCCATTCGATTCCACGACCCCGATGAACGGCAGGTTCCGGTACTTCTGGGCGTAGTCGAGGCCGTAGCCGATGACGAAGACGTCCTCGATGGTGAAGCCGAGGTAGTGGATGTCGACATCCACGCGGGTGCGCGCCGGTTTGTGCAGCAGCGAAGCGAGCTTCACCGACTTCGGGTGGCGGGTCTCGAGGTTCTCGAGGAGGTACTGCATCGTCAGCCCCGTATCGACGATGTCCTCGACCACGATCACGTGCTTGCCTTCGATGGGCTTGGTGAGGTCGCTGGTGATCTGCACCACGCCGCTCGACTCGGTGCCGTCGCCGTAGCTGCGAAGGCCCAGGAAGTCGACGCTCAGGGGCAGGTCGATCGCGCGGGACAGATCCGCGGCGAAGATGAAGCTGCCTTTGAGCACGGTGATGAGCACCACCTCCTCGCCGGCGTAGTCCTGGGTGATCTGCGCGCCCATCTCGCGCACGCGGGCCGCGATCTTTTCGGCGTCGATGAGGGTGCGAACGTTCTTCATCATCGGCGCGGATCTAAACGATCGAGGGCGCGCCGTCCACGGTTAGCGGCCGAGGCGCTCGATCTGCGCCGCGGCGGCGTCGGTCGCGTCCTCGAAGACGGCGGGAAGCTCCTCGATCACCAGCGATGCGGCGAGGAGCAGGGCGAAGAGCCCCGTCGCCGCGCGCAGCGGCATCCCGGCGAAGAACACCGGGATCTGGGGCGCGCTCCGCGCGACCAGCCCGAGCCCCAGCTCCACCAGCACGATCGCCACCGCGGCCGGGGCCGCGATCGCCACGGAAAAGGCGAGCGCAGCACCTGCCAGATGCATCGTCTCGAGGATCACGTCGCCGAGGTTCTGGCCCAGGTCGAGCGCGCCGACGGGCATCGCCGAGAGCCCCTCGGCGAAAGCCATGAGCGCGAAGCGGTGGCCGCCGAGCGCCAGGAAGAGCGCCACCCCGCCCAGCAGGAGGAGATCGCCGAGCGGGCTCGTACGCTCCCCGGTCGGCGGCGCGATCACCTCGGCCAGGGAGGACCCGCGCCAGGTGTCGATCAGCTGACCGGACCATCCCAGCGCGAAGAAAGGCAGGCCCGCCGCGATGGCGAAGAGCGTGCCGATCACCAGCTCGCGCAGGGCGAAGAGCGCGAGCATCGCCATCGACGTGGGCACCTGGTCGACAGCGCCGGCCGTGAGCGGCGCGAGGGCCAGAGTCAGCGTCAGGACGAGGGCCGCCCGCAGGAGCGCGGGTGCCGATCGCAGCGCGAGCCAGGGCAGGATCACGGTGAGGGGGCCGACCCGAGCCGCGACGAGGGTGCCGAGGGCCAGCCACCGTTCGATCTCCGCGAGCGTCATGGCACCATCAGGGGAAGAGCGTCGGGATGGACGTCCACAGAGCCTCGGTGAAGCGGATCAGCTCTCCGCCCATGAAGCCTCCGAAGACCGCGAGCGCCGCCGCCACCGCCACCAATTTGGGGACGAAGGAGAGTGTCTGTTCCTGCACCTGCGTGGTGGCCTGCAGCAACCCCACGCCGAATCCCACCACCAAGCTCACCAGGAGCGCCGGTGCCGAGACCAGAAGCACCAAATAGAGGGTCTCGACGATCAACCCTGTGAGCTCTCCCCCCGACACGGGGGCGGAAGCTACCAAAATCGGGAAGATTCTTGGACCCCCTGGGGGATTCTGCGAAGATTCGAGGGCTCCCTTGTCCGATCCCGACGAAGAGAAGCCCGACCTGCCGCCCCTCGTGGACGTCGACGAAGACGACGAGGATGACGGCCTCGACGACGTCACGGACGTCTGGGACGAGGAGAAGCTGAAGGCGGCGCTCGGAGGGGTTCGCGACTCCACCACGGGGCCCGCGACCGAGGCGAAGCGCTCCCAGGAGGCCTCGATCCAGGTCTCTGACGATTTGGGAGCCCACTCGGGCAAGCGCGGCCCGGATACGGTGCCGCCGCAGCCGAGCAGCGCCGGCGGGCTCAGCTGGCCGCAGACCATCGGCCTCGCCCTGGCCCTGGCGGTCGGCGTCTACCTGCTGGTCAGCTTCCTGAAGTAGCGGCTCAGGCGCCCGGCTGGAAGACCACGGGGAAGGCGGTGGCGGTGGCGCCGCCCGATGCCGGGAAGCGCCAGCGCCGCACGTTCGACTCCACGCAGGCCTTCATCCCGCCGAAATCGCGACCGCTGGCGCTCACGCGCGTGACCCGTCCCGACTCGGCGATGGTGACCTGCACATCGAGGCGTATCGTGGGCGGCTCGCCGGCTCCGCGAATGGCGAGCTCGTAACACCGCTGAAGGCTCCGCCGGTTGTTGTTGACCGTGCTGCGCAGCTGGTTCTCGGTGAGCTGAGGCCGGTTGTTCATCATCGAGGCGTTGCCCACCTCGTCGGTGTTGATGTTGGCGCCCGCCGAGCCGCTGCCGCCCATCCGCTCGATCAGCGCCTGCTGCTCAGCGGTGAGCGCGCGCATGGTGGCGGTGGTGGGGCTGGTGGTCATCCCGGCTGCGGCGCGACGCATGCCGCTGGTCGCAGCTCCGTTGTCCTCGGGCGCCTCTTCTTCGGCGCCCGCTTCCTCCTCCGTTTCCGCCGTGGGCTCTTCCTCGAGGACGAGCTGCGGCTCGGCCGTGGTGGGCTCGGGCTCGGGCGTGGTGGGCGCCGTGGCGTCGGCGACCGGCTCCGGCTGCCGCATCAGATTGGTGGCGACGAAGACGGCGAGGGTCATCCCGAAGGCACCGGCCGCGGCGATGGCGATCCACGCGCCGATCGGGATCGCGCGCTTGCGGCGCTTCGGCGGCGCCTCGCTGAGGGCGACCTCGGCGGACGGGCTCGCGGCCGGAGCGCCGAACGCGGGGCTCGCAGGCGCCGCGCCCGGCGCAGACCCGAACATGTCGGCGAGCGGATCGCTCGCCGGGGGCTCGGCGGCAGGGGGCGACGACTCGGGAACCGAGGAGAGGGTCGCGGCGGCCTTGGGAAGCGAGCCGAGGTCGCGGCTGGGCTCGGGGATGGTCGGCCCCACGTCGTCTTCTTGGAAGGCGGGCGCGCCGACGCGCGTCGCTTCCTCTTCGTAGGGGTCGACCTCCGGCGGCGCTGCAGAGCCTCCGAGTCGGCCGCCGATGGGGACGACGTTGTCGGGGATGGGCGCGGCGGGACGAGAGGACTCGGAGCCCGGGCGAGCGGAGGGACGGATACGCGGACGGCTCTCACCGCTTCGGCGCTGGCCGATCCCCTTGCCCACCGGCGGGCGCCGCGACGGGGGC
Organism: uncultured delta proteobacterium; assembly: GCA_963727445.1. Lineage (GTDB taxonomy): Bacteria > Myxococcota_A > Polyangia > Polyangiales > B10-G4 > B10-G4. The sequence continues at coordinate 201,962 of CAVSGI010000021.1, read as the reverse complement.
GGCGGCCTCTGCTTGCGCAGAAGAGAGGCGAGCTCGGCGACGTCCTTGAGCGGCCGCCAATCGTCGAAGCCCTCGCGCCAGCAGAGCGACTCACCGTTGACGGCGCCGGTCTGGATCTTCTTCTCCACCTCTTCGCGGCGGATGGGACCGACGGGCACGTCGTTGATCGCCACGTGCCACAGCTCGGCGGGCGGCGGCGGCGGTGCGGGCGCCGGTGGCTTCGGCGCTGCGCCGCCGACGCTACGACGGAAGTCGGCGCCGAGCGCGGAGCCTCGCTGAGGCGCACGGGGCGCCGGCGCAGGCGCGGGGCCGCCCGGACGGCGCGGAGCGGCAGGTGCGCGGGCCGCGCCGCTCGCCGCCGCCGCGGGCGCGGCCGCCGCGGCCTGCTCCTCGCCCCGAATGATGATGTCGTGCTGACAGCGCCGACACTTCATCCGAAGCGTCCGACCCGAGATCTTCTCGTCGGCGATCTGGTACTTCGCCTTGCAGTTGCCGCAGAGAAACTTCATCGGGAAAAGGGGTCCTGATGGTACCGCAATCGGGGTCCGGGCCGAAACGGCCTCGAAGCCCACGGAAGCTTAGAGCAATCCCATCAGATGTTCTTTGATTCCTTGTTTGGTTTCGTCGTCCGGAGCGTTGCCCAGGGCCCGCTCCCACATCTCGATCGCCTTGTGTTTGAAGCCCGCGCGCTGATAGAGCACGGCGAGATTCTTGAGCGCCGAGAAATGCTTGGGCTGCAGATCCACCGAGGTCTCGAGCTCGTGGATGGCCTCGAAGGTGTCCTCTCGCCGCCCGTAGAGGAGCCCGAGGTGGTAGTGGAGCTTGAAGGAGAGCGGATTGACGTTGATGCCGCGCCTCAGATGCTCGATGGCGGTGTCGATGTCGCCGCCCTTGAACGCCTCGATGCCCTGGCTCAGCGATTCGCTGGCCTCGCGTGACAGCTCGTCGTCCTCCGGCACGGGCATGTCGCTCTTGCGTCCGGCGAGGGCACGCTCCACCAGCGTCAGGACGTCGCCGATCTTGAACGGCTTCTCGAGAAAAGCCTCGACCCCGTATGAGGTCTTCAGGTCCTCGGCGAAACGCCAGCCGCGATAGATGGCGCTCACCATGATGATCGGGATGTGCCCGTAGCGCTTGCTGCCCTTGATGCGGCGACAGATGTCGAAGCCGTGCACCTCGGGGAGCATCGCGTCGAGGAGGATCAGATCCGGGACCTGCGCCCGCACCGACTGGAGCGCTTCGAGCCCCTTTTCGGCCTCGATCACCTCGTAGTTGTTCTCCGAGAGCACGCGGCGGAGCAGACGGCGGATGTCCTCTTCGTCGTCCACCACCAGGATGGTGGGCTTGTCGCGTTTGGGGATGGGCTCGAGGTTGGTGGTCTCGAGGAAGTCCAAGCCCTGACCGCGATTCTTCGCCAGCTCCGCGATGCCGAGCTCGTCCTCGAGGCGCTGTTCGATCTCCCGATCGACGACCACCCCACCCTCGTCCCCAGGTCGGGGATCGGCCTTGGTCTTTCCATCGAGACCGATCGACTTCAGGTAGTCGGCGGGAACGTTCGGACCGACCCAGTAGGGCTCGCCGCGCTCGAGCCGGCCGTAGGCGTCGGTGATGACCTTCTTCAGCGAGTCGTGCAGGGCGATGTACGGAAAGACGCGCCGCCCGGTCACGAACTCGATCTCGTCGATGACCCGCTTGTCCCCTGGGTCGGCCATGGCGAGGAAGATGCGATCCTCCTTCACCAGGATCGGGAGGATGAGATGCTGCTTGGCGATCTCCGGTGGGATCAGCTCGAGGTTCGAAAGGGGGACCACGACCTGCGCGAGATCGATCCCCGGCAGACCGTGCTGCTCGCTGAGGGCCTTGAGGAGATCGACCTCCTTGACCTTGCCGCTCGACACCGCGGTGGACGCGAGCCTGCCTCCCTCGGCCTTCTGGGTATCCAGGAGGTCGCTCAGCTCTTCCTGCGTCACGAGCTTCTGCTTCAGCAGGATCTTACCGAGCTGTCGCTTCTTACCAGGGCCGGTCGCCATGTAACCTCTGGCATTACAGAATTACCGTAATGCCACAGCCGCAGGGGGCCCTAGAGGGTACCCCCTTCCGCGACCCCCCATCAACAGTGATCACATGCCGGAGAGGATCCGGAATTCCTCGCCTTCGCCTTCCCGATGGATGATCAGGCGGTTGTCGGCGAGGCGTCGGGCCCAGCGCTCGCCGCTGGGGGCCCGGACCCGGAACGAGCCGGTGTAGGTGTAGTCCACCAGCACCCGCTCGCGATGGAAGGTCACGCGTCGGTAGCGGATCTCGTAGCGCACGTCGAGGACCCCCTCGCGCCAGGCGTTCAGCTTCTCCGCGAGCCCGTCGTAGTCGACGTCGTCGAGGCCGCTGGGGGTGCCGTTGTCGTCGTAGTAGCGCTCGGAGGCCAGGTGCATCAGGGCGGGGACGTTCCGCTCTTCGACGGCCAGGCGATAGCGCTCGCAGAACTCGAGGACGTCGCGGTTGTCGGAGGTGTCCTCCACGTCGGTGTTCGGGATCACGTCTCGGGCGCAGCCCTGGGTTGCCCCCGACAGCGCCAACAGAGCCAAGAACGCAAGATGGAGTCTCTGCATCGAAAAGCCTCAACGGAGCCGCGGGGTTCTTCTATTCCTGCCGCGACAGCCCACTTTTAGCAAAACCAGGGCGATCAGCCAAAGATCGGCCCACCGCGGCCCGCCCCCCCCTCTCCGGACGCGCCGCAGCCGCAGCCCCGGACCTCGCGGGTCTCGATGATGAAGCGCTCGGTTCGCTCGGCCCCCACGCCTTCGTCCGTGATCACGAAGAGATGGACCTGCTCTTCGCCCACGGGGCGATAGGTGTGGCGGACGTCGGGACCGACCAGGGTGACGTCCTCCTCGAGGCGCCACGCCACCAGGGCGAGGCCCTCATCGTCGACGTGCAGATGGATCTCGTCCCCGCTCCGCGGCTTTTGGGGCTCGAGGTGGAGCGCCGGCAGGGAGACGGGCGAGCGCGCCGCCGCGCGCGCGAGGGTGGCGGTCTCGCCCGCGTCGAGGCGCAGCCGGAGCACGAGGGTGCGCACCTGGCCCGTCATGGGGATGGTGACCGCCGGGTAGAAGGCGTGGGCGCCGCCCGTGACGCGCACCGCGCGCCCGTCGTCGGCGTAGCGCACCCCGAGCTCGATCGGCGCCTCGCCCGCCGCGATGCTGAGCGTCTCGCCCTCGGCCGTGATCGTCGGGGCGGCGAGCATCGCCGGCGTCACGGCATCGAGCGACGTCTCGAGATCGACGAAGGGCCTCGGCGTTCGCTCCTCGCGCCTGGCCAGCCCTTCGAGCTGCATCTCGAAGGGCGCGTAGCGGTCGTCGCATTCACCGAAGACGAGGAGCGCGGCGTCGTCGCCGCGCAGCACGATCGGCGCCTCCTCGTCGACGAGGAGCAAGGCGGGCAAGGCCGCAGCCGGGCGCGCGCTCTCGAGGATCGCGCGCAGGCTTTCGCTGTGCGCCACCACCACGTCCACCGGCGCGGTCGCGAGGGCCGACAGAGCGCGCCGCGCCGCCTCCTCGTCGTCCGGCACGATGTCGACCCCGAGGCGCGTGAGGCGAAGCGGGGCGTCTGGCGCCACGATGCGCACGGCTCCCGCCACGGCGTCGTTGCCTCCGGGCGCGCTCAGGCGCAAGCCGTAGGTCCCGGGCGCCGCCCAGCGCGGCACTTCGATCGACGCGCGATAGACGAGGGTCGATTGTCCATCCGGACGCACGTCGACGACGCGCGTCTCGTAGGCGTGTTCGCCGCCGCTGCCGAGGGCGATGCTCTGGCCGACGAGCTCCGCGGACCAGCCGAGCAGGGCGCGATCCTTCTGCACGCCCGGGGGCGGCGTCAGACCGGAGGGCACGCGCACCCGCGTCACGAGTCGCTCTCCGGCGCGCACCACCGCCGGCAGGCCAGGGCGCGGGTAGAGGATCGCCATGCGCCCGAGGGCGCGCGCTTCGGGACCGAAGCCGCACTCCGGGTAGAGCGCGAGCCAGTCCTCGGCCTGGGCCTGGGCGGGCGCGACCAGCGAGACTGAGATCAGCAGGAGCGCGAGCGCGAAGCGCACCGGCGGAGACTAGCCGTTCTCAGACGATGAAGAAAACGAGGAGGTCGTAGAAGGTGTGGGTGTAGACGGCGACCGCGAAGCCCCGGAGCTTGTAGACCGCGACCAGATAGAGGCCGGCGATGATGCGGAAGACGAAGCTCACCAGCGTGAAGCTGTCGCCCAGGCTTCCGACGTAGTGCACGATGCTGAAGATCACCGAGCTCACGAGGGCCGCGACGACGAACGCCGTCAGGTCGCCCACCAGGGGAAAGCGGCGCAGCACGAAGGCGCCGCCCCCGAAGAGGATCACGCGGAAGACGATCTCCTCGTGAAAGCCGGCGCCGCAAGCCATCACCAGGCGATCGAAGAAGCCCATCGACTCGCCGCCGGTCTGGGCATCGAAGATGTGCTGGGTGGCCCAGCCGACCAGAAGGAGCATGCCCACGGCGAGGAGCGCGCTCTCACCGAGCACCGGCAGGATCTCGCGCGGATTGAAGCGGTCGTCCTTGCGGCGGAAGAGCACGACCGCGCCGACCAGGAGCGCCGCGAAGCCGAGGGTGACCCCGATGTAGGCGCCGGTGCTCTGCTCGAGGAGGCGGAAGGTCAGGTCGGTGACGAGGTCGACCCCGTTTCGCAGGTCGATGAAGAGGATGCCGAGGTGGTAGGCGAGGAAGACGGGGATGGTCAGGACCAGGCTCGTGAGTGGACCCCGCCGTTCGAGCGCCTTCTTCCAGAGGGCTTTGCTCGTCTTTCGCGGGCTCTGCTCGGTGCCGGCCTCGACCATTCTCTCACTGTGCTACGAACGCAGCTCTGGCGGTATTTCGTTGCGAGATATGGGGATCAACCGCTAAAGACCCCGCGACATGCGCTATTTGGTGACCATCGACGGTACGGAGCGGGCGATCGACGTCCAGATCACCGACGCGGGTACCGTCGACGTCTCCATGGACGGCGCGCCGGTCCCGGTCGACGCCGTGCGGATCCCAGGCGGCGTGAGCCTGCGCATCGGGGGCAAGGTCTTCGACCTGGTCGCCGGCGGCCGCGCCGAAGCCAAACAGGTGGCCGCGGGCGCGCGGCGCGCGATCGCCGAGGTGGAGAGCGAGCGGGCCCGCTCGAGGCGCGCGCGGCGCGGCGCCGTGGGCGGGGGCGGCAAGGAGATCCGCGCACCGATGCCGGGGCGCGTCGTGAAGATCCTGGTCACCGAGGGCGAAGAGGTCACCGCCGAGCAGCCCATCATCGTGGTGGAAGCCATGAAGATGGAGAACGAGCTTCGCGCCAGCGCCGACGGCAGGGTCCAGGCGATCGAGGTGAGCGAAGGACAGACGGTCGAAGGCGACATGGTCCTCGTGCGCTTCGCGTGAATGGTTTTGGTGAGGGGCTTCGCCCCGGGTCGACACGTGCGAGAGGTCGACCTCCCCGCTCGGCGGCTACGGCGCCGGGTCGCGGCCTTCGGCCGGCTCTACGTGATCCCGTAGTCCTTGATCTTGTAGAGCAAGGCTCGGTGCGAGATCTCGAGGAGCTTGGCGGCGGCGGTGCGGTTGCCGCCGGTCTCGTCGAGGGCCTTGCGGATGAGGGTCTCCTCCATGAAGCGGGCGGTCTTCTTGATGGAGAGCTCGCCGCTCTCGAGCATGGTGCGGATGGGATCGTTCGCCGCGTGAACGCGGTCGGGGAGATCCTCCGAGGTGATGGTCTCGCCCTCCGAGAGGACCACGGCGCGCTCGATCATGTTCTCGAGCTCGCGCACGTTGCCCGGGAAGGCGTAGCCGACCAGGGCCTTCTTGGCCGCAGCGTCGACGCCGCGGATCCGCGTGCCGAGCTTTTCGTTGCAGCGCTCGATGAAGTGCTCGAGGAGCAGCGGCACGTCGTCCCCGCGCTCGCGGAGCGGTGGAACGCGGATCTGCAGGACGTTGAGGCGATAGTAGAGATCTTCGCGAAAGCGCCCCTCCGCGACCTCCGTTTCCAGGTCGCGCACCGTGGCGGCGATCACGCGGACGTCGACCTCCCGGTCCTTGTTCTCGCCGAGACGGCGCAGCGTCCCTTCCTGTAGGACTCGCAGGAGCTTCACCTGAAGCGAGAGCGGGAGCTCGCCGATCTCGTCGAGGAAGAGCGTGCCGCCGTCGGCCTCCTCGAAGAGCCCGCGCTTGTCGGTGCTCGCGTCGGTGAAGGCGCCGCGCTTGTGGCCGAAGAGCTCGCTCTCGAGGAGCGACTCCGGGATGGCGCCGCAGTTCACGGCGACGAAGGTCTGGTCCTTGCGCGGCGAGAGGCGATGGAGCGCGCGGGCGACGAGCTCCTTGCCCGTGCCGCTCTCGCCCTGCACCAGGATCGTCGTCTTGTACTCGGCCGCCTTCTTGATGACCGCGAAGACGCGCTGCATCGCCTCGCTCTTGCCGAGCATCTCGTCGAGCTCGTGTGTCTTGCGCGCGGCGGCTTTCAGCGCCCGGTTCTCGCGCCGCAGATCCTCGCGCTCCTCCGCCTTCCGCAGCGACAGGAGGATCTCGTCTTGCTTGAAGGGTTTCGAGACGTAGTCGTAGGCGCCGGCTTTCATCGCTTCGATCGCCAGGTCCACCGAGCCGTAGGCGCTCATCACGATCACCGTCGCGCGATGGGCGCGCGCCGAGAGCTCACCCGTCAGCTCGATCCCGCTCATCCCGCCCATGCGCACGTCCGCGAGGACGAAGTCGGGATCGAATGGGTCGAGCCGCTCGAGGGCGTCCTCGGCGCTCTTCGCCACCTCCACCTGATAGCCGTGCTTCTTGAGCAGCGTCCGGAGAACCAGCCGGATGTTCTCCTCGTCATCGACCACCAGAACGCGCGCACCCATCTCGCACCTTTTTCGCACCATTCACCCCCGAGGTCCGCAACTTTTTGCGATCCTGTGGGGACGGGGTCGGTTTCTCGGCTTCGGGAGGATCTTTGGGGACCGCTCAGCCTCGGCGGCGGAGGAACGCGAGGAGGCCGAAGATGAGCCAGAGCGCGCCTTCGATGGGCGCACCGGCGCGCACGGAGGAGCAGCCGCAGCCGCCCGTGATGGGCTCGAGCGCGCCGCCGTCGCCGGTCGCGCTGTCGCGTGGAGTCGAGCCGCCGTCGCTCAAAACCCCGCCATCGGCCGTGCCGCCATCCGGCATCGCCGTCGGCATCCCGTCGCAGACCCCGCCCACGCAGCGCAGCCCCGCGCCGCAGGGCGCGTCGCACGCGCCGCAGTGCAGGCTGTCCACCCGCGTGTCGACGCAGATGCCGCCGCACTCCGTCAGCTCCGCGTTACAAGCGCAGACGCCGCCCGAGGCGCAGAGCCGATCGCTCGCGCAGTCGCCGCAGCTACCGCCGCAGGTGTCGTCGCCGCAGTCTCGACCCGCACACGCCGGGGTGCAGCCCGCATCCGGCATGTCCGTCGTGCACGCCCCCGCAACGCAGGACTCACCGGCGGCGCAGGCGGTGCCGCAGCTGCCACAGTTCATCACGTCGACGCGCACGTCGGTGCAGGTGCCGCCGCAGTCGGTGGCGCTCGCGCTGCAATCGCAGCTGCCGCCGGTGCACACCCGCCCGGAGGCGCAGGTCCCGCACGTTCCGCCGCACCCGTCACCGCCGCAGCTCCTCCCACCACAGCTCGGGACGCAGCTGCACGTTCCGCCGGCGCAGGTCTCGCCGACAGCACAGGCGCTACCGCAGCCGCCGCAGTGTGCGGGGTTCACGTCGGTGTCCACGCAAGTGCCGCCGCAATCGGACAGGCCTCCACTGCACATGCATGCGCCGGTCGCTGTGTCGCACATCCGGCCCGACGCGCAGGTCCCGCACGAGCCGCCGCAGCCGTCGCTCCCGCAGGCTTTGCCGGTGCAGTCGGGGACACACATCGTCGTGCAGCTCCCCGCGACACAGCTCTCGCCCATGCCGCACGCCGTGCCGCACGCCCCGCAGCTCGCGGGGTCGGTCGCGGTGTCGACGCAGGTGCCGCCGCAGTCGGTCGTGCCCATCGGACAGACACATGCGCCCGACGTGTTGCAGGACTGGCCCATGGGGCAGGCGCCGCAAGAGCCGCTGCAGCCGTCGCTCCCGCACGAGCGCCCCGTACAGTCCGGGGTGCATCCGGCGGTGCAGGTGCCTCCGACGCAGAACCGGGTCGATCCACGACAGCGCGTGCCGCAGGAGCCGCAGTTGTTCGGATCGGTCATGGTGTCGACGCACGCGCCGCCGCAATCCGTCCCGCTCGTGCACACGCACGCGCCGCTCGCGTTGCACATGCGCTCGCTGGGGCACGAGCCGCAGGAGCCTCCGCAGCCGTCGTCGCCACACGTGCGGCCGCTGCAATCCGGTGAGCATCGACAGACGCCGGCCGCGCAGAACTCGCCCGCGGCGCAGGTCACCCCGCAGCCGCCGCAGTTCGCCGGGTCGGTGTCGGTGTCGATGCAGACGCCGCCGCAGAGCGTGCCCGAGCAGACGCAGGCGCCGGAGGCGTTGCAGCTCTGCCCACCGGTGCAGGTGCCGCACGAGCCTCCACAGCCATCGCTCCCACAGGTGCGCCCGGTGCAATCGGCGGTGCAGGGGCCGCAAGGCGCGGGGCGGGTGGTGCTCCAGTCGGCGGCACAGCCGATGCCGAAGGAGCCGGTGGTCGGATAGAAGACGTCGGCCCCGCCCGCGTCCGTGAAGTGGAAGTAGTAGTGGGTGCAGCCGCTGCCCACGCTGGCGGTGGCGAGGTAGGTGCCGTTGGTCTCGCTGCCGCGCTCGAGCGCGAGCGGCGCGCAGGTGCCCTCGACGCTGACCATCGCCGTCGCGGGCGCGGCCGTCCCGTACCAGTTGGCCCGGAACTCGATGCTGCTGCCGGTCTCGGGATAGTGCACGCCCGAGACGATGCCGCTCGGTGTGCCGCTGCCGCCGAAGTCCTGGGTCCAGGTGGTGCCGCTCACCGCCTTGCCGACGCCGATGGAGCGCGAGCCGCCGAGGATGTTGGCGCGGTGGCCGTTGGTCGTGCGCCAGCCGCAGGCGGGATTGCTGTCCGGCTCCCAGAGCCATTGATAGAAGGTGCTGACCGGACTGCTCGAGCCGCGAGCGATGTTCTCGGCCCGCGCCGAGGAGCCGAACAGGGCGATGCGCGAGGACCAGGTGGTCCCCACCGAGCCGCACATGAAGGAGCCGGCGGCGCACCCGCAGGAAGGATCGCCGTTGCAGGGGCCCGGCGTGTACTGCGCATCGATGTCGCTCACCACCGTGCAGGGCGAGTCGTGCTGCAGGCCGCATCCACCGAGGACGAGGTTGTCCGAGTGGAAGCGCGCCGAGCGGCCGAGGTTGTGATCCCAGACCAGCGGCGCGACCGGCGTGTAGCATCCGGCTTCGGCGCAGGAGCTGCAGCCCGCGAGGTCCGCGGCCGGATCGGCGCGTGCGCGATTCGTCCACACGTGAACCACGCGCTCCTGCCAACTCGGAAAGCCATCGACCGGCTCGCCGAGGGCCGCCTGGGCTCTGCCAATCTCCTCGTCGGGCGCCGCCTCGCCCGCGCATGCGACGAGCGAGAGCAGCAGCCAAACGACGACCGAGCGCAACCCCACGAGACGAGAGTACCAGGGGTCCGCCGACGCCAACCAGAGTGACGGCGGTCGCCAACCGCAGTTGGCGACGCACGGCCACAATCCCCGAAAAGGAAGCCGGCACGAGAGTTGATTGTCACCCCGAGTGGAAATCGAAGGGTCGGCGGTCGACCCACGTGAGAAGTAGACGAGCGGAGGCCGGCGGCCGCGTTGGCTGGCGAGGTCTCGGCTCGCGGGAGGAGATCATCATGCGTGAGCAGGCGATCCGTTGGGTGACGTGCGTCTCGAGCTTGGCTTTGTGTCTGTCGTTCGCTGGCTGCTTGGAACGCGACCTCGGCACGCTCGATCCGAAGGTGGGGCGGGTCCTCGACCAGGGCGTGAGCACCGGCGGCTTCACCGACGTGGATCTCCTGCTGGTGGTCGACGACTCCGGCTCGATGCGCGAAGAGCAGGATCTGCTGGGGCGCGAGATCCCGAACCTGGTGCGCGGGCTCACCGCCCCCCCCGACGAGGACGGCGACGGCGAGCCCGATTGGCCCGCGGTGGAGTCGCTTCGCGTCGCCATCGTGACCACCGACATGGGCACCAACGGCGTCGAGTTCCGCGGCCTCGCCGGCTGCGGCCTCGACTCGAGGCTGATGGATCCCTACGGCCCGGATGCGCGCTTCCGCGAGGACGTCGCGTGCGACGGCTCGGGAAGCCCGCTACAGACCTGGCAGATGGGCGAGGACGTCGACGCCTTCGTCGATCGCGTGGGCTGCGTGGCCAACGCCGGGATACAGGGCTGCGGTTTCGAGCAGCCCCTCGGCTCGGGCGCCAAGGCCCTGTCGCGCATCGACGAGACGGGCTTTCCGCGCGACGACGCGCTCCTCGCCGTGCTCGTCCTCACCGACGAGGAGGACTGCTCCGTCGGGGACCCGACCGCGTTCTACGCCAGCGTCCCCGCGAGCGACGCCAAGGCGCTCAACCGCTACTGCGTCGAGAACCCGTCGCTCTTGCGCGACGCCGCGTCGCTCGCGCAGGACCTTTCGGCGGGGCGCGATCAGAGCGGCTTCGTCTTCGCGGCGATCACGGGCATCCCGGTCGCGATGGCCGGCCAATCACCGGCGACGATCCTCGCAGACCCCGCGATGGACTACGTCTACGACGACGCCGAGCTCCTGGGCATCCGACCCGCCTGCGTCGCGACGAACACCGATGGGACGGAGCGCAGCCGTGCGACGCCCGCGCGGCGCGTGGTGGAGGTCGCCGGGGAGATCGAGGACGCCCTCGTGCGGAGCATCTGCGAGGACGACTTCCGCCCGGCGATCGCCGAGCTCACCCGTCGCATCGGCCATCAGCTCGACGGCGTCTGCCTCGATCGGGGCCTCGTCCCCAACGAAGACGGCTCGGTGGACTGCGTGGTGGAGGAGCTGCTGCCCGAGGGAATGCGCTGCGAGGAGCTGCCCGGCCGCAGCGATTCTCGGCATCGACCCGGCGACCGGCCGCGCCCAGTGCCTCGTGGACCAGGTGCCCGGCGGCGCGGGCTCCGGCTGGAGCTACGAGCTGCGGGATGGATGCTCGGAGATCCGCTTCACGCCGGACGCCGTTCCACCCCTCAGGACCCGCGACGAGTTCAAATGCCTGGTCGAAGTGCCCGACTCGGAGGTCACGGGGCCATGACCGGACCCGCCAACGACGTTGACCAGCATGCCAACTCGGTTTACACCCCAAGCCCCCCTCGGCCGCGTCAAATCCAGCGATTCCGAGGGATCAAGCTTGGCACGAGGATTGATATTTCCCATCATGGACCAGAGAACGCAGGATTGATCTGGGCCATGGCCGAAGGATAAGGTCGGCCACCTCGAAAGAGCTCTCACGGAGGAACGATGCGCGCCCGCTTTTCAACGCTCTTCATGGTCTCAGCCCTCGGGCTGGGGCTGGTCACCAGCGGCTGTCTGGAGAGAGAGCTCAAGGCTCTCAATCCATGCACCCGTTCGGGTGTCGTCGAGAAGGTTCGCGTGACGAGCGTCGACAAGGTCGACCTGCTCTTCATGGTCGACAACTCGAACTCGATGACGGAGGAGCAGACGTCGCTCGTGACGGAGTTCCCGAACCTGATCCGCATCCTCGCGTCGGGTGACCAGGACGGCGACGGCATCCAGGACTTCCCTCCGGTGCGCAGCCTCAACGTCGGCGTGGTCACCTCCGACATGGGTACGGGTGGCTTCGTAGTTCCGACCTGCGCCGAGCCGAACTTCGGTGACGACGGCGTCCTGCGCACCACGGGCAACACCTCCATCCCCGGCTGCAACGCCACCTACCCGCCGTTCCTGACGTTCAACCCGATGACCGACGACCCGGACGCGTTCGCGGACGAGGTGACCTGCGTCGCCGTCACGCGGCACTGGCGGTTGCGGCTTCGAGCAGCAGCTCGAGGCGGTCCTCAAGGCGGTGACCTCTTCGACGCAGCCCGCGGTGGGTCGCTTCGACGGCACCTTCAACATGGGCACCACCGGCCACGCCGACGGCGCGAACGCGGGCTTCCTCCGCGAGGACTCGCTCCTCGCGATCATCGAGGTCTCGGACGAGGAGGACTGCTCCGCCCTCGACCCCGAGGTCTTCAACCCGACGAGCGCGGTCTACACGGGTGACCTCAACCTGCGCTGCTTCTCCTTCCCCGGCGCGGTTCAGCCGGTCGAGCGCTACGTCGACGGCCTCCTCGCCACGCGCACCAGCCCCGACCTGCTGGTCTACGCCATCATCGCTGGCGTCCCGACCGACGCGGTCACGCCGGACAAGACCTTCGAGGAGATCCTCGCCGACCCGAACATGGTCGAGGAGATCGACCCGATGATGCCCACGCGCCTGCGTACCTCGTGCAACGTGGCGGGCCGCGGCTTCGCCTTCCCGCCGCGCCGCATGGTCGAGGTGGCCCGCCAGCTCGACGCAGCCGGCGCCGCTGGCATCGTGCAGTCGATTTGCCAGGCCGACTTCTCGCCGGCCATCAGCGCGGTCATCGACAAGATCGCCGACGTCCTCGGCGGCGCGTGCCTGCCGCGCGAGCTGAACCCCGCGGATGACGGCACCGTGTCCTGCGACGTCATCGAGACGCTGCCGGTCGACGGCGAGTTCACCCGCTGCGATCAGATCCCGGGCCGCGAGTTCGTCGAGACCGATCCCGACACCGGCGGCCAGGTCTGCCGCGTCGCGCAGCTGGTTCCGAGCGGCGGCGTCGCCCCGACCGATCCCGGCTGGTACTACGACAACTTCTCGGCCGACGTGATGACTCGCTGCGGCGACACGATGACCGGCAGCACCGGCCAGCGCATCTCCTTCACCTCGGGCAACGAGCCGCGCACCGGCACCCTGGTTCGCCTCGAGTGCCTGCAGCCGGTCCAGGGCACGGGCGGCTCGGCGGTCATTCAGCCGGACACCCCCTGCACCTCGCCCGGCGCCACCTGCGCCGACGGCATGTCGATGGGTGACGCCACCTGTCAGCTCCCCTCGGGCGTCGAAGGCGGCACCCTGGTCTGCGACGAGCAGAGCCGCACCTGGCAGGTCCAGTGCAGCAGCGATGCCCAGTGCTCCTCGGGCTTCCGCTGCAGCGCCGGCATCTGCGTCAACCCGACCTGCAACTGATCCGAGCGCGGATCGCATGAGCGACGGCCGGCCCTTCGGGGTCGGCCGTTTTGCTTGGCGGTGGCCGCTCACGGGTGGCGGCCGCCGGCGGAGTGGCGGAGGGTTCGCCGCTTTTTTCGCGTAACCCCGCGGAATCACGTGGCCGAAATCTGGCGCGGGCCGTGCTCCGGCGGCGGGCATGGCCGCGCACGTTCACACCTCCACCGTCTACGGCATCGAAGCGCACCCAGTGGTCGTGGAGGCGGGCTTCGCCAAGGGGCTGCCGAGCACGGGCTTCGACCTGATCGGGCTCGCCGAGGCCGCGGTGCGGGAGAGTCGGGTGCGGGTGCGCGCGGCTCTCGACGCGAACGGGTACGAGCTCCCGGAGAGGCGGATGCTCCTGAACCTCGCGCCCGGCGATCTGAAGAAGCGGGGGGCGGGCTTCGATCTGGCGATCGCGGTGTCCCTTCTGACCCTCGGCAACCTGTGCGCGCCGAATCGGCTCGGGTCGACCCTGCTCCTCGGTGAGCTCTCGCTGACAGGTGAGCTCCGTCCGGTGCGCGGCGTCCTCGCGCAGTTGAGGAGCGCGCGCGAGCTCGGCCTCACGGCGGCGGTGATCCCCGAGGGCAACGGCGCCGAGGGCTCGCTCGCCGCCGGGCTCGAGGTCTTCGTCGCGCGGCACCTGACGGAGGTGGTGTCCTTTCTCGAGGGCACTGGATCATTGCCCGAGGCGTCGGGCGAAGGGTTCCGGGCGGGAGCGCTCGCGACGCCCCCCGACCTCGCCGACGTACGCGGTCAGGGCGCCGCGCGCCGTGCGCTCGAGATCGCTGCCGTGGGCGGACATCACCTCTTGATGACGGGCCCGCCCGGCACCGGGAAGACGATGCTCGCCCGACGCCTGCCCGGCATTCTCCCTCCCCCGGGTCCGCGCGAGTCCCTGGACATCGCGACCATCGCCGGGGCGGCCGGCCTCCCCATCCCCTTTTCCGACGGCGCGGTGGTCCGGCCTTTTCGCGCTCCCCATCACACGGCCTCCACCGCCGCGCTGATCGGCGGGGGAAGTCCGGTCCGCCCCGGCGAGGTCACCCTGGCCCACGGCGGCGTGCTCTTTCTCGACGAGCTGCCCGAGCTGCGCCGCGACGCCGTGGAATCGCTCCGGCAGATCATGGAGTCGGGGCGGGTCTGCGTCGCGCGGGTCGGCCACCGCGCCATCATGCCCGCAGGCGCGTTGGTGATCGGCGCCATGAATCCCTGCCCCTGCGGTCACCACGGCGATCGCGGGCGCGTCTGCCGCTGCTCGCCCGACGCCATCGCGCGCTACGGAGCGCGCGTGAGCGGCCCGCTCCGCGACCGATTCGATCTCGTGGTCACCGTGCCCCGCGTTCCGTCGAAAGCACTCCGCCGCATGGCGCCGAGCGAGCCGAGCCGGGAAGTGCGCGCGCGGGTGTGCGAAGCACGCCTGCGACGGCTCGCGCGCCTCGACGCCACGCCACCGGACGCGCCCATCGGCTACGGCGCAACCGCGGCGGCGCTCTCTCTCCTGGACAGCGCCGTGGATCGCATGGGCCTGAGCGCCCGCGCCTACGTGAAGACGCTCCGGGTGGCGCGGACCATCGCGGACCTGGGGAGCGTAGAGGAGGTCGGGCCGGCGGAGATCGCCGAGGCCCTCCAGTACCGGGGTGATCTCCCGGCGGGTGAAAGAAAAGAGGTGAGCGGATGGTGAACAAGGACAAGCTGAAGGCGGTCAAGGAGGCGGTGGACGCCGTCAACAAGACCTTCGGGAAGGGATCGATAAGGCGACTCGGGGACCGCGACGTGGAGAAGGTGCCGTGCATTCCCACCGGCTCTCCGTCGCTCGATCGCGCGCTCGGTGTCGGCGGCTATCCGCGCGGGCGCATCGTGGAGATCTACGGGCCCGAAGCGAGCGGCAAGACGACGCTGACCCTGCACGCCATCGCCGAATGCCAGAAGCTGGGCGGCGTCGCCGCCTTCATCGACGCCGAGCACGCCCTCGACGTGCGCTACGCCAAGGCGCTCGGGGTCGAGCCCGAGCGCCTCCTGGTGAGCCAGCCGGACAGTGGAGAGCAGGCGTTGGAGATCGCCGAGACGCTCATTCGTTCGGGCGCGGTGGACCTGCTGGTGGTCGACTCCGTGGCGGCGCTCGTCCCGCGAGCCGAGATCGAGGGCGACATGGGCGACCCGCACATGGGCCTTCAGGCGCGCCTGATGAGCCAGGCCCTGCGCAAGCTCACCTCCGTCACCAACAAGACCGGCACCACCGTGATGTTCATCAACCAGCTGCGGATGAAGATCGGCGTCATGTTCGGCTCGCCGGAGACGACCACCGGCGGCAACGCGCTGAAGTACTACAGCTCGGTGCGTCTCGACGTGCGGCGCATCGGCGCGCTCAAGAACGGCGACCAGGTCCTCGGCAACCGAACGCGGGTGAAGGTCGTGAAGAACAAGTTCGCCCCGCCCTTCACCTCTGTGGAATTCGACATCCGCTACGGCGAAGGCATCGACGTCGCCGCCGATCTCCTCGATAGCGCGGTCGCCAAGGGCGTCATCGACAAGAGCGGCTCGCACTACGCCTTCGGCGGCGAGCGCCTGGCGCAGGGCCGCGAGCGGACCCGCGAAGCGCTGGTGACGAACGCCGAGCTCCGCGCCGCGGTCGAGGGGGCGATGGCCGCCGCGGCGTAAGGCCGATCAGAAGTAGTCGAGGACGTCGAACTCGGTGTTGTGGGCGAAGTCTTCGCTGATGTCGCCGACGGCGTCGCTCGTGTATTCGCGGAACCAGGAGTGATCGCCCATGGGCGGCGGGTCGTAGTAGCCGTTGGTGACGAAGTCGACGTAGAACTCGAGGTCGTAGGTGCTGTCGGGCTCGAGGATCTCGTTGAGGAAGATCACGGGATCCGACGTGTTCACGTCGGCGAGCCGATAGAACCCGATGGGGACTCCGTCCGCCGGGTCGATCACCATGGCAGCCAGATGCTGGGTGTTCGGGACGTGAACGTTCATCCCCGTGGTCGACACCTGGAAGTTTCCCGATGCCGACGAGGGATCGTCGAAGCCGGTGGGGTCGTCGGTGCCGTCGATCACGACGACCCCATCGGTCACGTCGTCCTGCCAGCCCTCTTCGAAGTCGGCGCCGGTGCCGTCGACGGGCTGATAGAAGCCGTTGACCTCGCGGTCCACGAAGGTCCGGATCACCAGAGAGTCGTGAGCGTCGACCAGCTCGGGGATGACCAGGCAGAGACGGGCGGAGTTGTCGGTTCCGTCATCCGAGACGCCGTCGTGATCGATGTGGTCGAGGATGGCGCGGAACACGAGATCGTTCGTGCCGTCCACCGCCATGATCTGGATCTGTTGGTCCTCGAACTCCTCGAAATTCCGAACCTCGATCGCGAGATCGACGGCGTCGGCCTCGGGGCATCCCGTCGCGGCCGCGTCGAACTGGAAGCTCCCCGGGCTGGTGATGGCCGAGCAGCCGACGCACACGAGGAGCGACGTGAGACTCACGATGCGAAAACCTGTCATCAGAACCCCATCCGTACGCTGGCGCCGCACCCGGTCGGACCGCACATCGCCGACACCTGCGGGCTCTCCTCGTCGCTGCTCCCGCCCATCATCTGGATCAATCCCCAGGTGACGCCGGCGGCGGCCACGACCAGGCCGCCGATCAGCATGACGTCGGTGAGCGGCGCGAGGGTCGACAGCGACGATTGCTTGTCGACGAGCTCCTGGTCCGCGGGATCGCAGGCGTAGCTCCCGTCGCCCAGGTCGACGCAGCCTTCTTTCAGCGCCGAGGCCTGCCCGAGGGCCATCGCCCCGGTGATGATGCCGACCACCGCCATCGCGCCGCCGACGCCGGCGATGATCCAGGGGACGGGGCTCGTCGCGGAGCTCTCCTCCTGTCGGCGGCGCTCGGCTTCTTCCTGCTCACGCTGCTCCTGCTCCGCCCGGACCGCGGCCTCGGCGTCGCGCGCCGCCGCCTCGCGATCGGCATCCTGCTCGGCGAGCGCCCGCTCGAGGTTCTCGAGGCGCACCTCGAGGGAACGTCGATTGTCGAGCTCGGGCATCTGTTCGAGGTAGAGGCGAAGCGCGGCGGCCGCTTCGCGATCCTGGGAGGCGTCGCGGTGGGCGAGGTAGAGGTTGTAGAGGAGCGGCGGCCGGTGCGACAGATCGTAGGCCTGCTGGAACTGCTCGGCCGCCTCGGTGAAGCGCCCGAGGTCGTAGAGGTTGCGCCCGGCGGCGAAGAACTCGCGCGCGGCCTGATCATCGAGTGACGAGTCGTCGGTCATCATCGACTGCGCGTCTTCGGCCGCCTCGTCACCATCGGCGCCCTCTTCTTCCTCTTCCTGCGCGAGCGCGGGTGAGGCGGTCGCGGCGAGGACCACCAGGGCCGTTGCCACATGTCGCGATAGTGCCTTCATAAGCCAGCATCCTACCCCAGGGCGGGACCCGCGAGAAAACTACCGGGGAAGCGGCACGCTCAATCGGGACCGGGGCACGACCACTCGAGCCCCACCCGAAGATCCGCGGTGCCCCATCGAGATCCGCCGTGCGAAGCACGAGCCTCACCTGGACCACCCCATCGATCGGGAAGTCGAGATCGAAGGGCTGCATGTCCTCGGGCAGGGTCCCGAGGACCACCCAGGGCGCAGACGAAAGGGCCGTCTCCGAGGACGCGTGGCGAGCGCTGAGCTCCACCGTTCCCGCCGCGCCGACGAGGGCATCGACGTGCAAGCGAAGCCAGTCGGTCTGCCCGCCGAGGCAGCCGCTGAAGAGGTGGGTCGTCTCGCCTTCGGGAACGAAGCCGCCGTGAAGCTCGGCGCCGGTGAGATCGCCCTGGGTGTGTGGCCCGCGGCCCACCGGTACCTGCGCGGTCACCGTGCCGTCCATGGGGCTGACGCGCGTGGCCAACCCGACCCCGCCCGGGCCACCGTGGGTGCTCGCCACCCAGACGTCGCCGAAGCCGTCCACGCCCACCCCGATGGATTCGAGGGGCGTGGCGTCGGCATTCGCGAGCGGATCGGTGTCGAGGATGCGGCTCTCGTCGACGCTCAAACGGGAGACGCTCCCCCCGGTGTGCGCCATGAAGAGGTCGCCCTCGCCGAGCCCGAGCGCGATGCCCCGCGGGCTCGGCGGCGACGGGAGCTGCCGGAAGAGATCGCGACGCGGGTCGTAGGTGATGACGTCGTCGCAGGAGAAGCCGGTTGCCACGACGCGACCGCGCACGTCGACGGTCAAGCCGTAGAGGAGGTAGCAGGCGAAGGGTACCTCGATGATGGTCGCTTCGCGCGGTGTCACCCCGCGGTCGATGCGCGCGATGTAACCATCGCGTTCGGAGAGCCACAGAGTGCCCCAGGCGTCGAAGGCGGCGGCATAGGGCGAGAAGTTCGGCGTCTCGATGCGGTCGAGCACCGCGCCGGTCGCGCCGTCCACCACCACCACCGCGTGCCCTTCGTGCAGGCCGACCCATGCGTTGCCTCCCGACGTCTCGTCGAGTCCGAGGTCGCCGTCGATGGCGAGAGCGCGCGCCACTTCGCCCGTGGTGCCGACGTCCGTCCGAAAGAGCACGCACTCGTCCTCTCCGAATGGCAGGACGTCGGCTGGGCCGGTGGAGGTGGTGAGGCCGTCGCCCGTGGCGTCGACGCAGCGGGAGGGGTCGCCGGCGATCTTCACGAGCGTGGACACGCCCTCGAACTCGCGATTGGCCACCCACGCGTCCCCGCGGTAGTCGACCGCGACGCGGCTCGGCTCGCTTCCGCCGCTCTGGTAGCGGGCGACCTCGGTCGCAGTGGCCGCGTCGATCTTGGAGATCGTCCCTTCGCCGCTGTTGGCGATCCAGACCGCGCCGGCGACGGGCCGCTCCCCGTACGCGAGCGTCAGCTCGCCCTCCGGCCCCACGAAGAGCGTCTCGCTCGCCTCGAAGGGCGCGTCCGCTTCGCCCCACACACCCCCGTTGCATCCCGGCTCGCATCCGCCGCACGGGCTCTGCACGCCCTCGTCCACGAGGCCGTCGCAATCCTGATCGCGTGTGTCGCAGGTCTCCCCTCGCGGCACCACCGCGCCTTCACAGAGTCCCCAGTGCCCATTCACGCAGAGCGTCTGGCCCCCGACGCACAGACCCACGTCGACGGCCTCCGGCGGTCCGGCGAAGCAGAGAGCGCGCGCGTTCGCCAGGCACGGACAACCGGTGGCGAAGGGGTCCGCCATGCAGTCCGGTGCGGGTACCCGTTCGCAATCGACGTTGCGCATGGCGTTGCTGTCGTCGCAGTCCGGCCCCGGCTCACAACCCTCGCCGAAGCCGTCGAAGTCTTCGTCCACGCATGCGGCCGGATCGCCACCACAACCCTGGGCGACGGCCCCGAGGACGACGGCCAGGGGCAGAAGACGAAGCACGGGCAATCCTAGTCCTGTTGCCAGAGGATTTCGAGCGGATGATGTAGCGGGCGCGATGGCCGGAGCACGTTATGCTCGGGTCGATGCCCAGGATACTGGTCACCGGCGCCACGGGCTTCGTGGGCGGCGCGGCGGCGCGACGCTTCGTCACGGACGGAGACGAGGTCGTGGCGTACGTGCGTGACGCCGACTCCGAGGCGGCGCGGGCGCTCGCGGACCTCGGCGCAACGGTGCGAAAGGGATCGATCGGCGATCCCAACGCGATCGCCGATGCGGCCGAGGGGTGTGACACCGTCGTCCACTGCGCGGCCGTCGCGGATCTGGACGCCGCCCCCCGCGCGCTCCGCTGGGTCAACGTCGCGGGCACCGAGAACGTCGTCAATGCCGCGAAGCACGCGGGTTGTCGCTGCCTGGTGCACTTGTCGTGCGCCGACGTGACGCTCTCGGACGAGGACCACGTCAACTGGAGCGAGTCGCAAGAGCTCATCGCGCTCCCCCTCGGCGAGCACGCGCGAAGCAAGCGACTGGGCGAAGAGATTGCGCTCGCGGCGACGACCCCCGAGCTCCGCGTGATCGCACTCCGGCCGACGCGGATCTGGGGACCGGGGGACTTCTCGCAGCTCCCGCGGCTCTGTGTCGAAGCACGCGCGGGGGGCATTCGGCTCGTGGGCAGCGGCGCCAACCTGACGGCGATCACCTACATCGACAACCTCGTCGACGCGATCCGCGCTGCCATCGCCGCCGAGAGCATCAGCGGGCGGGCGTACTACGTCGCGGACAACGAGCTCGTGAGCTTTCGCGAGGTCGTGGAAGCGCTCTGTCGCGCGCTCTCTCTTCCGCCACCGAAGCGCGGCCTCGGGGTGATGCTCGCGCGTGCGATGGCGACGGCGCGGCGTGAGGGCCCGTCACCGGTCGAGGTGGTCAAGCGCGGGCGTTCCATCACCTTCGACATCAGCGGGATCCAGAACGACCTGGGCTTCGAGCCGCGGGTCGGGCTCGCCGAGGGCATGGAGGCGCTCTCGGCGTGGGCCGAGACGGTGGGCGGCGCCGAAGGCATCGCCGCGCGTGCGCGTCCGCCGGCCGACGCCGCTTCCGTCGACGCGCAGGTCGCGGCAGCCGGCGGGGATTGACAAGAGGGGCTCGCGTGCCTGAGAGACGAGGGCGATGAAGTTTCGCCATCTCGATCCGGACGCCCTGACCGAAGCCCAGCGTTACCGCATCCTGATAGGCTCCATCACGCCCCGGCCCATCGCCTTCGTCTCCACCCGCTCGCCCGATGGCCGAGACAACCTGGCGCCATACTCCTTCTACAACGCGATCGGCTCGACGCCGATGACCCTGCTCTTCTGCCCGGGTCATCACCCGGACGGGACCCCGAAGGACTCCCTGCTCAACGCCCGGCCTGCGGCGGACGGCGGTCTCGGCGAGTTCGTCGTCAACGTCGCGGTGGAGAGCTATGCGCGCGAGGTGGCGGCCGCGGCCGAGGAGCTCCCGCGGGGACAGAGCGAGTTCGAGCTCGTCGGGCTCACGCCCGAGCCGAGCCGAGTGGTGACGCCTCCTCGGCTGAAGGAGGCGCCTCTGAGCTTCGAGTGCCGCACGCTCAAAGCCTTTCAGGCCGACCCGAGCGTCCCCGAGTCTTCGTGGGTGGTGATCGGACGCGTCGTCCACGTGTGGCTTCGCGACGACATCGCGGACGCTGACGGCCGCGTCGACGCCGACGCCCTCGCGACCATCGGTCGAATGGGCGGGCGCGAGTACACGCTCACGCGCGAGCGCTTCAAACTGCACCGCGGTTCCGTCGCGCTCGAGGAGAGCCTAAGCTTCGAGCCTCGGAAGCCGGCGACATGATCGAATACCAGAGCGGGTTCGGAAACAACTTCAGCACCGAAGCCGAGGAGGGCGCGCTTCCTCGGACGCAGAACACTCCGCGCAAGGCGCCTCTCGGACTCTTCCCGGAGCAGATCAACGGGACGTGCTTCACCGTTCCCGCGACCCACAACCGCCGAACCTGGATGTACCGGATCCGTCCGAGCGTCACGGAATCGCCCTACGAACGGCTGTTGCATCCGAGCGTCGACCTCGGCTACCTCGAAGCGCGTCCGCAGCCCAACCTCCTCGGCTGGAAGCCGGCGCCCCTCGAGGGCAACGGCGACTTCGTGGACGGGCTCGTGTTGGTGGGCGGTGCGGGGGACCCGGCCGAGCTCCGAGGCATGGCCGCGTACGTCTACGTTGCGCACGAGGACATGGAGGAGCGCTCGTTCCACAGCACCGACGGCGACCTCTTGATACTGCCGGACACCGGCGGGCTGACCATCCGCACCGAGTGCGGCGTGCTCGAGGTGGATCCGGGGCAGCTCGCCATCGTTCCGCGCGGGATCAAGATGAGCGTGGCGCGCCGCGGCGCCGAGATCGTTCGCGGATACGTGGGCGAGTCCTTCGGTCGCCACTTCGAGCTCCCTTCTCGCGGCGTGGTCGGGGCCAACAGCCTCGCGGACGCGCGGCACTTCGAAGCGCCGACGGCGAGCTACGAAGATCGCGGGGACGCCACCTTCCGAGTGACGGCGAAGGTCGGTGGCGTGCTCTACGAAGCGACGCGTCCCGGCTCTCCCTTCGACGTGGTGGCGTGGCACGGCAATCACACGCCCTACCGGTACGACCTGTCGCGCTTTTCGCCGGTCGGTTCCGTGGACGTCGACCATCCGGATCCCCTCCATCTTCATCGTGCTCAGCTCACCGATGGATCATCCGGGAGAGAACTCGCTGGACCTGGTGATCTTCCCGCCCCGCTGGGACATCGCGCAGCACACCTTTCGTCCGCCCTTCTATCACCGGCAGGCGGCGACCGAGCTGAACGGCATCCTGACCGGGCCGACGAACGACCAGGTCTTCTCTCGGGGCGGCCTCTTCCTGACGCCGCCCTTCACCGGCCACGGCGTGCGGAAGGAGACCTACGACCGCATCGTCGACCTCGATGAAGCGCAGGCCAATGCCCCCGAGCGCATCTCCGAGCGCAGCCTCTGGATGCAGTTCGAGACCTCCCTTCCCTTCCGCGTCAGCCCCGGCTTCCTGAACGCGGGCCATCGCGATCCGAGCTACGGCGACAACCCGAGGAGCGTCGCGCCGCGCTTCTCGAAGTAGGGTCGGCTCGACATTTTCCCGAGACGACGCGCCCGAAAAAGTTCATGATGTAGGAGATGACAGGCTCGCCGTACCGCACCCCCGCAGCCGTCTCGGAAGGGACGCGGCGGGAGCGGACGGGACCGGCGGTCGAGGTCAGAGTGCAGACGGAAGGGTGGGAAGCCCTGGGCTGGGCCTACCTCGGGATGGTCTGCGTGAACGCGCTCTTCATCACCTGGGTGGTCGGCGTCATCGGCGTCGCCGGCATCGCCGTGTGGTTCGCGATGTCGAGCACCATGCTCTTCGCCGTCTCGTACCACTACCATCACATCGTCGAAAAGATCCGCATCGACGACGAGGGCCTGACCCTCTTCTATCGCGGGGGCACCACCTCGGCGATTCGAGACGCCCACCTCGGCGACCGCGTCCGCTTCGCCGCCGGCCGCCCCATCGCCCTGCGCCTCTCCATCGCCCGCTCCCTCCGCTTCAAAGAAGCCGACTGGGACCGCGTGCTGGACGCTCTGGACTGAGACGCCGCGCAAGACCATCGAGCTCCGTGATCGGCGGGGCCGCCAGCTCGAAGGCGCGCCGGCGAAGACGAGCCTCGAGGCCGGCAAATTCCTCCTCTTCGTGCACGGATCCAAGCCCGACGCCCAGCGAGCCCGCGCAATGCTCTCCGAGCTCGGCGTCACCGACCTCCAAGTTCACGACCGCGCAGCCTGAGAGCCACCGAAAAATCGACTCGCCAGGAGTCGGCGTCAGGGTGCGTCAGCGAGCGAGCGCCCCCGCAGGGCCCGGCCGACACGTACACCCGTACTTGGAGGCAGGGCCCGAGGAGGCAAGCCGCTCGATGACGTGCCCTGGCGCCGACGTCACGCCAGATCCCCAACCACTGAGATTAAGAAGGTCCCGCCACACGCTGGGATCCACGACCGTTGCTCCCTTCCGGGCCTGGCGGGGTTGATGGGCCAGCGTTGGCAGGACCATAAGCGCGGCGCGATTCAGCCGCGAAAACATTCGGCGGAGAGGGTGGGATTCGAACCCACGGTACCCTTGCAGGCACACACGAGTTCCAGTCGTGCACCTTCAACCACTCGGTCACCTCTCCATCTCTTCGGCAGTCCAGCGCTGCGTCGCCTGAAGGCGCCGCGCCGCTTTTTCGCCGAAGAGGTGCCGCCTCCTCGCGCCGCTCAGTTGTGCAAAGAACCTTGGCGGAGAGCGTGGGATTCGAACCCACGGTACCCTTGCGAGTACACTTGATTTCGAATCAAGCGCCTTCGACCACTCGGCCAGCTCTCCGCCGCGCGTTCTAGCAGACGGCCAAGGGGTGTCAACGGCGTAATCACCCGAGAAAACCCTGTCAACGCCGGGGGTTACGAATCCCCCTGGCCCAGGCCCGGCCTCGCCTCAGCGGCGGCGTTTCCGGATCGCGGCAAAGAAGGTCGACAGGAGCGCTCCGCACTCCTCCGAGAGCACGCCCCCGCGGAGCTCGAAGGTGTGGTTCAGGCGCCCATCGGTCCCGATCGCGTAGAGCGACTTGGTGGCGCCCGCCTTCGGATCGTCCGCCCCGTAGACCACCCGCGGAACCCGCGCGTTCACCAGCGCGCCCGCGCACATCGGGCACGGCTCGAGGGTCACGTAGCACGTCGTCTCCTCGAGGCGGAAGGTGCCCAGACGCGCAGCGGCCGCGCGCATCGCGATGAGCTCCGCGTGCGCCGACGGATCCTGCGAGGTCTCGCGGAGGTTGTGACCGCGCGCGATGATCTCGTCGCCCCGGACGATCACCGCGCCGACCGGAACCTCCCCCCGCGCCTCGGCCTTCCGCGCCTCGAACAGCGCCTCGTGCATGAAGAGCTCGTCGCGATCCATCGAGGGCGGCACCTTGACCCAGGACGGGCCGACGGTCGAGGCCCGTGTTCGCCTCGCTGACCGCGAGGCGTCCGCCCGCTTTGGCGCGCTCAGGACGGCCGGCGGGCGATGGTCACGTAGTCGCCGCGGGTGAGCTCACCGTCGAGGGCGAGGGTCTCGATCCTCTCGAATCCCGCGTTCGCGAGCGGGCGCTCGAGGTCGGCCGGCTCGAAGGTCTCGAAGCCGTGCCTCGTGATGTTGGAGAAGCTCGCCATCTTGTCGCGACCGGAGTAGCCGAAGGCGATGCGGCCTTGGGGCGCGAGGATGCGCCACAGCTCGCCCAGCGCGCCAGGGAGATCCGGCCAGAAGTAGATCGTATTCGTCGTGATGATCGCGTCGACCAGGGCGTCGCGGAGCGGCATGCGCGTGACGTCGGCGGCGAAGAGGTCGAGACGTCCCGCGGCGCAGAGGTCGCCGAGGGCGCGATGTGCGCGCGCGACCATGTCCGGCGAGAAGTCGGCGCCGTAGAGCGCGCCGGTGGTGCGCGTCGAAGCCACGCGGAGCGCGTGGCCACCGCCGAAGCCGACGTCGAGAAGGGCGTCATTCGCACCGAGGGACAGCGCGTCGAGGGTCGCTTCGATCTGGGCCGCGTTGCCTCGGTTGAGCCCCCGCGCCAGGAGCCAACGTCCGAAGGGACCGGAGGGTCGGCGCAGCTGCGACGCCATGAAGCGCGCGGGGACCAGGCGCGACGCGAGCAGGTCGGCGAGCGCTCGGGTGGGTCGCATGCGACGAGGCCTAGCACACGCTGGGCTCGACGCCTGGCGCCGCTACCAACCGGCGGCTAACGTCGCCTCCGATGCGAACGCTTTGGGTCGTCCTCGTCTCGATCGTGGCCGCTCTGTCGTCCTGCGGCGAGGACGACGCGCCAGGCGACGGGGCGACCCCGGCCATCGACGTGCGCCGGCCCGAGTGCGAAAACCTCAATCCGGGCAGCTGCATGGCGCCCTGGCCCTCGAGCCGCTACCTGACGCAGGATCCAGCGACCGCGACCGGATGGAGGATCGAGATCCCCACCGGCGCGATGCTCGCCGATCGGATGGGTGTCCACGTCGACCCGGCCCCCTATTCACAGTTCGACGGCTTCAGCCGGAACACACCCATCGCGACCGCGGTGGACGGCGGCGTCCTCGATACCTCCACGCTCGCTGGCCAGGACGACATCGGCGCGAGCCTCGCGGCGGACTCGCCGACGGTTCTCCTCGATACCGTCACCGGCGAGCGCGTGGCACACATGGCGGAGATCGACGCGTGGGGCGGCGCCGATCCCATGCGGAGCACCCTGTATCTGCGACCCATCCGACCCCTCGAAGAGGATCGCCGCTACGCGGTGGCGATCCGCGGGCTCACCTACCAGGACGGAACGGCGGTTCAGCCGAGCGCCTACTTCGCGGCGCTGCGCGACACCGACGAGACCAGCGTCGACGAGCTCGAAGCGAGGCGCGCGCACTTCGAGGAGATCTTCGGGTTCCTGACGAGCGCCGGGATCACGCGGGGCGACCTGATCGAGGCGTGGGACTTTCGCACCGGCACCGCGGCGCGGGCGCGCCGGGATCTGCGGGCGATGCGGGAAGACGCGCTGTCGCGTATCGGCGATGGCGGAACCGAGTGCACGGTGGACACGGTGGAGACCGACTTCGGCCACACGTATCTGTACCGGCGCTTCTCGGGGACCTTCGAAGTGCCGCTCTACGCCGAGAGCGAGGAGCCGGGGGCGCGGATCGTCCGGGACGCGGACGGGATGCCGGTGTTCCAGCGAATGGGCACGGCGCGTTTCGTGGCGGCGATCCCGCACAGCGCGATGGCCGCCAGCGAACCGGTGCCGCTGGTGGTCTTCGGACACGGCCTCCTCGGCGAGGCGCCGGACATCGGGCTCGACGACGGCGAGGGCGGGATCCGAGTGGAACACCCCTACACCCCGCTCTTCGAGGACATCGGGATGGCGGCGGTGGCGACCGATTGGTGGGGCTTCAGCAGCGCCGACACCTCGGTTCTCTTCGACGAGATCGGCGAGTTCTCGCGCTTCGCCGAGCTCCCCGATCGGATGATGCAGGCGATGGTGAACTTCCTCACTCTCGCGCGGAATTTCAAGGGTGGCTGCCGCGCGCTCGCGGAGTGGGACGTGGGCGGGGCGACGGTGATCGACGAGGCCACGCTTCACTACGTCGGCACCAGCGGCGGCTCGGTGCTGGGCTCGACCTTCGCCGCCCTCACGCCCGACATCCAGCGCTTCGTGCTGATCATCGGTGGCACGCATTGGCCGACGCTCATGTCGCGCTCCTTCGCTTTCTTCCCGTTCAACCTGGCGCTCAACGGCACGTATTCCAACAAGCGCGACCGCGACATCATGCTGGCGATGACAGCGCAGCTCTGGGATCTCGCCGACGGCGCGAACTTCGCGCCGCTGATCATGCGCGAACCGCTTCCAGGCTCGCCCGACAAGCAGCTGCTCTTGCCGACGGTGCTGAACGACGCGCTGGTGAACAACGTGACAAGCGACTATCTCGCGCGGGTGGCGGGCTTCGGACACGTGATGCCGTCGGTGTACGAGCCCTACGACGTCCCCGCGGCGGCGTACGGAGACGCTTCGGGTCAGGTGATGTACGACCTCGGTGTCGATCCCCTCGAGCCGGGGACGGTGCTGCCAGCCGACAACGGCGTGCACGCCGCCGCCGTGACCATCGACGCGCTGCGCCAGCAGGTCGGGGCGTACCTGCGGGACGGCACCATCCAGTCGTTTTGCGACGGGCTCTGCGATCCCGAATGACGCCTCCCCAGAACGACCGAAGGCCCGACCATGTTGGCCGAGCCTTTGGCGGACCCGAGAGGATTCGAACCTCTAACCTACGGTTCCGTAGACCGTTGCTCTATCCAGTTGAGCTACGGGTCCAGTGACTGGAGGGCGGAGCTTAGTCACCAAGCGCCCTCGGTCAAGGACGCGCTCCCGAAAGTACAAAAGTGTAGACCGTCCCCGAAACGTCCATGGCGTGCCTCCGCCGAAACACACAGGAGGTCCCCAGGTCCGAGGGCCGGAGGTGCGTCAGGGAGCGAGCGCCCCCACAGGCGCCGACTGAGGCGTACCAAAGGTACGTCGCAGGGAGGCGCCGAGGAGGTAAGCCGCTCCATGGCGTGCCTCCGGCCCTCGGACGGCGGAGAGGGTGGGATTCGAACCCACGGTACCCTTACGGGTACGGCGCCTTAGCAAGGCGCTACCTTCGGCCACTCGGTCACCTCTCCAACGACGTAATTTTTCAAGAAAGCGCTGCCCCGGAGCCGACCCCGGGGTCCTCGATTTCAGCGTGCGCCGAGTCGAGGGAGCGTGTATGTAACGGCGCCCCCGGCCCCTGTCAACGCAGGTCGGGCCCACAGACCGCATGGCTCTACGCTTTATCGCGTTCATCTCCCTGGTCGCCGCACTCTGCTTGGCAGTCCCTGCCGAGACGGTCCACGCGTGCTCGTGCATGGCGCAGGAGCGCGAAGCTGCCTTCGACGCCGCCGCGAGCGTGTTCGAAGGGCGGGTCACCGCCATGGATCATCCGCAGGGAGGTCCGGTGGTCGTGACCCTGGCCGTCGTCCGCACCTGGAAGGGCGCCGACACCGAGACCTTCACCCTCCGCACGCAGGCGCAGTCGGCCGCCTGTGGCTATGGCTTCGAGACCGGCCGGAGCTACCTGGTCTACACCTATCAGTCCGACGACGACTCGGAGTGGACCGGCCTCTGCAGCCGGACGAGCCCCGTCGACAGCGATCAGGCCGCGGCCGACATCGATGCCATGGGCGCTGGCGTGACCCCGGTGAACCCCAGCGGCGGCACCGAGGAGCCCCCGCCCGCACCGGCAGAGGTCCCGCCGCTCGAGCAGCGCAGCGGCGGCTGCGCCAGCTGCGCCGCCTCCGCAGGCGGCGAAGCCGGGCTGATGCCCATCCTCTTCGGCGTCCTGCTCCTCGGCTTCGCCCTCAGGCGCTTCGCCTAGGCGCCCCACAGCCCCACAAAAGGCGAAGCGACACCGGAGCGCAGCGGCCCCCACAGCGGGGGCAACGCCCACGCGGGCGATTAGCCCTTGTAGATGGCCATGATGTCGCGCAGGAGCGACAGGCCGTCTTCGTGGCTGCGCTGGAAGGCGTTGCGGCCGACGATGGAGCCGAAGCCGCCGCCGGCGTGGATGGCGCGAATGTCGTCGAGCACCGCGTCGCGACCCTTGGAGGCCCCACCGGAGAAGATGACGATGCGGCGGCCGTCGAAGGAGGACTGCACCACGTGGCGGATCCGCTCCTCGAGCGTACCGACAGGAATGTTCTCGTAGCTGCTCTTCGCCGCTGGGAGCCACACGTGCTCGGTGGGCGGCTTGACCTTCACCACGTGCGCGCCGAGCTGGCAGGCGATCTGCGCCGCATAGGCGATCACGTCGATCGCGGTCTCGCCCTCCTTCGACATCTCGCCGCCGCGAGCGTAGGCCCAGAGGACGGTCGGCAGACCGACCTTGCGCGCGTCGCGGATGAGGTCGCGGATCTGCGCGTACATCTCGTTGCGCAAGCCGCTGCCGGGATAGATGGTGAAGCCGATCGCCGAGCAGCCGAGGCGCACCGCGTCGTCGACGGCCGATGTCAGCGCCGAGCAGGGCTGGCCGGGATCGCCGAGGGAATCGCTGTTGTTGACCTTGAGGATCAGTGGGATCTCACCAGCGAACTCGTGGGCGATCGCCTCGATGAAACCGAGCGGCGCCGCGTAGCCGTTGCAGCCCGATTCCACCGCGAGGCGCGGGTGATAGCCCGGATCGTAGCCCGCGGGGTTGGGCTGGAAGCTACGGGCGGGGCCGTGCTCGAAGCCCTGGTCGACCGGAAGGATCACCATCTTGCCGGTCCCCGCGAGGGTGCCGGTGTTCATCAACCGACGGAGGTTGCCGATGACGCCGGGGTTCTCGCCGGCGTAGTTCTCGAGGATCTTCTCGACCGCTTCGCTCATGGTCTCTCGCTCCCTGCCCTGTTGAGGCCTTCTGACTGGCGGAGGAGAAGGGATTCGAACCCCTGGAGCCCTTGCGAGCTCAGCGGATTTCAAATCCGCCGCCTTCGACCACTCGGCCACTCCTCCGGAATCGGGGGGGCACTATGACACCGGCCGCCCCTCGGGTAAACTCCCGCCGCTGCTGAAGAAGTGTCGTTCCTGGAGGAAAGACCGTGACATTCGAAAGCATTCCGTCCCGCCTCTTCAAACAGGCCAAGCTCCGGCCGAACGAGCCCGCCTATTACGTGCGCGAGGGGGGTCGCTGGAAGTCGACCAATTGGAAGACCTACGCCAGCGAGGTTCGTCAGGCCGCCAAGGCGCTCCTCAAGCTCGGCTTCCAGAAGGGCCAGACCGGCTGCATCCTCGGCTTCAATCGCCCCGAGTGGGTGATCATGGACCTGGCGACGATGGCCGTCGGGGGCGCGGGCGCCGGCATCTACACCACCTGCTCACCGGTCGAGGTCCAGTACATCATCGACCACGCCGGGGCCCCCATCGTCCTGCTCGAGGACGAGGGGCAGTGGGAGAAGGTGAAGGAGCAGCGCGACAACCTCCCGAACCTGAAGCACGTGGTGATGATGAAGGGCGCGCCGAAGATCGGCGACGACCTGGTCATGAGCTGGGAGGAGTTCCTGGCGCAGGGCGACGGAATCCTCGACGCCAAGGTCGACGAGCGCGTCGATGCGCTCGAGCCCGACGAGCTCGCCACGCTCATCTACACCTCGGGGACCACCGGCCCGCCCAAGGGCGTGATGCTCTCGCACATGAACCTCACCTGGACGGCGGACACCGCCAGGGATCTGGTCGGCATGTCCAACCAGGACACGAGCCTGAGCTACCTTCCGCTCTCGCACATCGCCGAGCAGATGTTCACGATCCACGGGCCAATCACCAGCGGCTCACGCGTGTACTTCGCCGAGTCGATCCCGAAGGTGCCGGACAACCTCAAGGAGGTTCAGCCGACGGTCTTCTTCGGCGTGCCGCGCATCTGGGAGAAGTTCCACAGCGGCATCAGCGCGAAGCTGGCCGAGGCCACAGGTATCAAGAAGATGCTCGTCGATTGGGCGATGGGGGTCTCGTGGGAGGTCAACCTCCAGCGGATGGCGGGCAAGGGTGAGCCGACGGGCTTTCTGGCGTGGCAGTACGACATGGCCAAGAGGCTGATCTTCTCGAAGCTCAAGCCCGCCATCGGCCTCGGGAACGCCCGGGCCTGCGTGAGTGGTGCGGCGCCGATCAGCCGCGAGATCCTCGAGTTCTTCGCCCACCTCGACCTCGTCGTCCTCGAGGTCTACGGCCAGTCCGAGGACACGGGCCCCACGTCCTTCAACCGACCCGACAAGTTCCAGTTCGGCACGGTCGGCCCGCCTCTGCCCGGTTGCGAAGTGAAGATCGCTGGGGACGAAGAGATCCTGGTGAAGGGACCAAACGTCTTCCTCGGCTACCTCCGAGACGAAGAAGCGACCAACGAGACGCTGATCGACGGCTGGCTGCACTCCGGCGACCTCGGGAAGATCGACGAGCGAGGGTTCCTCCACATCACCGGCCGCAAGAAGGACATCCTGATCACCGCCGGCGGGAAGAACATCGCCCCCAAGAACATCGAGGCGTCGCTGAAGAACCATCCGCTCATCAACGAGGCGGTGGTGATCGGCGACCAGCGCAAGTACCTCTCCTGTCTCGTCACCCTCGACCCAGAAGCCGTCGTCTCCTGGGCAAAGGACAACGGACTCAACGGCAGCGACTCGCTGCACGAGAGTCAGAAGGTCATCGACGAGGTGCAGAAGGCGGTGGACAGCACCAACAGCGAGTTCGCACGCGTCGAGCAGATCAAGAAGTTCAAGATCCTCGCTCGCAATCTGACGATCGAGGACGGAGAGCTCACGCCCACCCTCAAGGTGAAGCGCAAGAAGGTCTACGAGCACTTCTCCGACGAGATCGAGTCGATGTACGAAGGCGCCTGAGGCTCCACTGGCACGCACCATCGTGATTCGAATCGCCGCGACGCTGTTGGTCGCGGCGATTTTTTCGAGCTTCGCTCCCGGGCCCGCCGCCGCCCAGGAGGACGAGCAGAGTGTGACCACCGCCGAGACCGACAGCGGTGATGCGGCGGCGGTCGAAGAGGCCCAGCGAGAGGCCGGCGAAAACGAAGCGATGGCGCTGAGCGACATCCGCGAGCGCGCCCAGCCAGTGCCCTGGTATCAGCGCGCCCTGTCCCTCGTGGGCCTGTTGGCCATCGTGGCGCTCGGCTGGCTCGCCTCGACGAACCGGAAGAAGGTCCCGTGGCGCGTGATCGGGTGGGGGCTCTCGCTCCAGATCCTCTTCGGGCTCTTCGTGCTCAAGACCAGCGTCGGCCGGACGATCTTCGAAGGTCTGAACACGGCGGTGATGAAGCTCCTCGGCTTCACCGCCGAGGGCTCCGAGTTCATCTTCCGCAACCTCACCGGACAGGCGTCGGGCTGGCTGGTCACCTTCGCCTTCGGCGTCCTTCCCACCATCATCTTCTTCTCGTCGCTGATGGCGGTGCTCTACCACCTCGGCGTGATGCAGAAGCTGGTCGCCGGCATCGCCTGGGCCATGCAGAAGACCATGGGCACCAGCGGGAGCGAGACCCTCTCGGTCGCGGCCAACATCTTCGTCGGCCAGACCGAGGCACCGCTGATGGTGAAGCCCTTCGTCGGCGAGATGACGCGCTCGGAGCTCCACGCGGTGATGGTGGGCGGCTTCGCGACGGTGGCGGGCGGCGTGCTGGCGGCCTACGTGAAGATGTTCGAAGGCGTCTTTTCGGACATGGCGGGTCACTTGATCGCGGCGAGCGTCATGAGCGCCCCCGCGGCCATGGTCGTCTCGAAGGTGATGATGCCGGAGACCGAGGAGTCGCCGACCGCCGCCGGCGCTCAGCTGAAGGTCGACAAGATCGACGCGAACTTCATCGACGCGGCGGCGCGGGGTGCAGGCGAGGGTCTTCAGCTGGCGCTCAACGTCGCGGCGATGCTCTTGGCGTTCATCGCGCTGGTGGCGCTGGCGAACTTCCTCCTCGGGCTCCCCTTCGTCGCGCTCAACTGGGCCGTCGGCTACGACGTCGTGCCGGTCGTCACCATGGAGATGGTCCTCGGCTGGGTCTTCTGGCCCCTGGCTTTCGTGATGGGCGTGCCGTTTCAGGACTGCGCGCAGATCGCGACGCTCCTGGGGGAGAAGTTGGTC
This sequence comes from uncultured delta proteobacterium, assembly GCA_963727445.1. Classification (GTDB taxonomy): domain Bacteria; phylum Myxococcota_A; class Polyangia; order Polyangiales; family B10-G4; genus B10-G4. The sequence goes on along the minus strand of CAVSGI010000021.1, from coordinate 169,153 downwards.
CTCAACGAATTCGTCGCTTACGCGCATCTGAGCGACCTGCTCCGCGAAGGGAGCGGACTGAGCTACCGCTCGGTGGTGATCGCCACCTATGCGCTCTGCGGCTTCGCCAATTTCGGCTCCATCGCCATTCAGATCGGCGGCATCGGAGGGATCGCGCCCGAGCGCCGCCACGACATCGCCAAGCTCGGCATGCGAGCGATGATCGGCGGTACGCTCGCGGCCTGCATGACCGCCACCGTCGCAGGCGCCCTCCTCTGACGGGGCCGGACGGAGGTATGCTGACGACGTCGACGTTGGGCCGCCTCCGCCACATCCTCCCAGCCGTGCTGCTGCTCGTCTCGGGATGTTCCGTAGACTCGAGCGCCATCAGTCCCGGCGGCGGCGCGATGGACGGCTCCACCGACGTATCGACCTCGGATGTGACGCGCGACGTGACCGCGGACACGACGCCACCGCCCGACGGCGCAGCCGATACCGCCCCGCCCACCGATACCTCGATCCCTGACGGCGCCCCACCCGACGCGGCAGTGTGCAGCACCTGGTCCGCGCGCCACTTCGATCCGTGCGCCATCCCCCCGCCCGGGCCCGCGATCACCGTGATGGACGGCACCTACGACACCGACACCGGGACCCTCGACGACGGCGGGTCGACGACGAGCCTGCCGGGGATGGTGATCGATCAAGGGGGCACCGACGCGCGCTTGATCTCGTTGGATGGCTTCACGGTCATGACCGGCCTCCGCGTCGTCGGACGCATGCCGTTGATCGTCGCATCATGGGGCGACATCGCGATCGACGGAGACCTCGACGTTTCGAGCAGACGTGGCGCGGCCGGCGCTGGCGCGAACCCCGGCGTGTGCACGACAGCCACCAGCGGCGACACCGGCGACGGCGGAACCGGCGGCGGCGGAGGAGGCGGCTTCGGCGGGCGTGGAGGGGACGGCGGCGACGCGGACGACAACGGCGGGCGCAAGGCGGGCGGCACCGGCGGCGACCCTCTCGGCTCCACGCCGACCATCGTCCGCGGCGGATGCCCTGGCGCAAACGCCGGCCGAGGCGACGCGGGCGACGAGCCGGTGGGCGGCTTCGGCGGCGGCGCCGTACAGCTGAGCGCGCGCATGCGCATCGACATCGTCGGGCGCGTGAACGCAGGCGGCGCCGGAGGCCAGGGCGGCGCACGGCCGAGCGCTACCGGCGGGGGCGGTGGGGGCTCCGGAGGCTACATCGGCCTGGACGCGCCGATGGTGACCGTGAGCGGCACCCTCGCCGCCAACGGCGGCGGCGGCGGTGGTGGCGCCGCCTTCGCGGAGGGAGGCTCGCCCGGCGGAAACGGGCGATTGAACGCGGCGCCGGCCAACGGCGGTGCCGGCGCGTCGGGTGTCGGGACCTCGGGTGGCCAGGGCGGCGCGAACACCGCCATCGACGGAAGCGGGGTGGGCGGCATCCTCGATGGCGGCGGCGGTGGTGGCGGCGGCGGCGCGGGCTTCATCGTCGTCTATGCGTCGACATTCGATTCATCCTCGGCCACGATCTCGCCTTCCGCCACCACGCCATGACCAAGGGCCCGTCTGAAATCCCGGTCGACGCGAAGTCGCTCGACGACTTCGCGATGCTCGAAGGCGTGGGGCTGACCGCTCGCCGCGGGCTGATCGCCGCCGCGAAGCGTCGCAAGCTGACGCCCGGCGAAGTGCTGATCGAGCAGGGTGTGCACGGCGCGCGCATGTACCTGGTGCTCGACGGAGAGCTGGGCGTACACCTCGACAGCGTGGACAACGATCCGGTGGCCACCATCGGCGTCGGCGAGACCGTGGGTGAGCTCGGGGTGCTCGATGGAAGCGTCGCTTCGGCCTTCGTCGTGGCCAGGTCGGCGTGCCGTGTCCTGGAGGTGGGCGAGGACGACTTCTGGCAGCTGATCAACGTCAGTCACGCCTTCGCGGTCAACCTCCTGCTCAAGCTCGCCAGCCGGCTCCGCGCGAACAACCGAGCCGTCAGCAAGAACGTGCAGAAGCGCCGCCAGTACGAGCGCGCCGCGATGTTCGACGGGCTCACCGGCGTTCACAATCGGCGCTGGCTCGACGAGACGCTGCACCGCATGGTGAAGAGGCACGAAAACGGCGGCAGCCGCCTCGCCGTGTCGTTGATCGACATCGACCACTTCAAGAGCTTCAACGACACCTACGGGCACGCCGCCGGCGATCACGTGCTGACCGTGGTCGCGCAGGTGCTGGCGGCGAACCTTCGCCCCACCGACCTCGTCGCACGCTTCGGCGGCGAAGAGTTCGTGATCATCTTCCCCGACACCGACGTGGACGAAGCAGCCATCGCCGCGGAGCGCGTGCGAAAGGCCGTGGGTGAGGAGACCATGAAGATGCCCGACGGGACCGAGCTCCCCGCCGTCACCATCTCCATGGGCGTGGCCGAGCTCACCCCGGGCCAGAGCGTCCCCGATCTGCTGAAGGCGGCCGACGCCGCCATGTACGAGGCCAAAGACAGTGGGCGCAACAGCGTCGTGGTCGGCTGATCGGCGCCGACCGCCCGATTGGGCGAGGCCCGCGAGCCTGCCGGTGCTAGGCTCCGCCCCCGCCGGGCCATGGACACCTCGGACAGGCTGCTCGCGCCGCCGCGCCTGAAAGCTGCTCTCGCGCTCGCGTGGCTGATCTGCACCGCCTTCGTCGTGACGAAGGCCGTGCACGTCGACGACACCGCGCACCTGGCGATCGCCGAGCACATCCGCGAAGACCCCTTGCATCCGATGAGCGGCACGGTGTTCTGGGGTGAGCGACCGGCGCCGATTCACGATCTGAACCAGCCGCACCTCTTCTTCTATCTTCTCGCGGGCGCGCTGGCGCTGAGCGGCGGCTCGCTCTTCGCGGCTCATCTGGTCGTCGCGCTCTTCACCGCGCTCTGCGCGCTCTTCGGCCTGCGCCTCGGCCGCGCGCTCGGGCTTTCGCCGCGGCGCGCCACGCTGGGCGCCGCGCTGATCCTCCTCGGGCCCGCCTTCATCCCGGGCCAGAACCTGATGACCGACGTGCCGATGCTCGCCTTCTGGCTCGCGGCCTTCGACGCGCTCGTTCGCGCGGACCCGGACCGCCCGCGCATGGTCTATCTCGCCGGCCTCTACGTCGGGCTCGCGTGTTTGATCAAGTACACCAGCCTCGTCCTGCTTCCCATCCTGGTCATCGATGCCTTCGTGCGGGATCGCCGCAAGGCCGCGCTCGGTGTGCTCGTTCCGATCGCGATGCTGGCCGCCTGGTCGGCTTTCAACTTCTGGGACTACGGCGGCGTTCATCTCTTCGATCGACCCGTGGACAGCGCGCAGGTCGGCGGCCCTCTGGCCACCATCGGCGTGGTGTTCGGCCGCGCCGGGCTCTTCGTGCTCACCCTCGGCGCCTCGTGTCCGTTCACCCTCGGCGCGCTGGCAGGCACGATGGAACGGCGGGGTATGCGTCGCGTCGCCCTCTCCATCGTCTTCTTCCTGCTCGTCGGGCTCGTCATCGGACAGGGGCTGGCGCACTTCGGCCCGCGCGAGATGCGAGGTGAGCCGGTCGCGATGAGCCTCTTCCGCGCGCTCTTCGTTCTGAACGGCTTCTACACGGTGGCGCTGGTCCTCGGCGCCCGGCGCGTCTTGATGGAGCGCGGCGAGCGGCGCGACGCCTGGCTGCTCGCGTCGTGGCTCGGCCTGACGTCGCTCTTCGTGATCGTCCTTTCTCCCTTCGTCGCCGTGCGACACGTACTGCTCGTGGTCCCGGCGGTGGTGTGGCTGCTCCTGTGCGCCGATCTCCTCGCGCGACCCGGGTGGGCGCTCGGGCTCACCGCCGTCCTCGGCATCGTGGTGGCCTTCGGAGACGCTCAGGAGGCCGACGCATACCGCCAGGTGGCGAGGCGCCTCGCCGAGGAGGAGGGGGCGACGCACTACGTCGGGCATTGGGGATTTCAGCACTACGCCGAGGAAGCGGGGCTCAGGCCCTACGTGCCGGGACAGACCGTGCTCTCACCATGCGATGTCCTGGTCCGTCCGCGGAACGTCGATCAGCCACCGATCCTCGAAGAGGACCTCACCAGGATGCGCGCGCGCGAGCAGCTGGCGATCGAGGGCACGCTCCTCGACGTGCCGCGAACTCTGACCAGCCGCCTCGGCTACTACGCCGTCTGGCAGGGCGTGCCCTACACCTTCACCTTCGAGCCGATCGACGTCATCGATGTCTACGAGGTCGACCCGGCCGGCTGCGCATCGTCGAGAGCGCGCGCCACCGACGCGCGGTAGTCCGGCATGGGGCCGAGGAGCGCCTCGGTCGTCGAGATGTCGAGCACGCTGTAGGCGGGCCGAGGCGCCGGTCGCGGAAACTCCGCGCTCGTACACGGCGCGATGTCGCACGCGTGCCCCAGGTGATCGCGAACGACGAGGGCCAGCTCGTACCAGGTGCACTCGCCGCCGTCGGTCACGTGGAAGATCCCGTCGGCGCTGCGCTCGACGAGCGAGAGGGTCGCGTGCGCCAGATGACGCGAGGAGGTCGGGCGCCCGCGCTGATCATTCACGACGCGGAGAGAATCGCGCTCTCTCGTGAGCCGGGCCATGGTGAGCACGAAGTTGCTGCCCCAGGGCGCGTAGAGCCAGCTCGTGCGGATCATCAGGTATCGAGCGCCGCTCTCGGCGAGGAGCCGCTCGCCGAGCGCCTTGCTCCGTCCGTAGGCATTGATCGGCTGGAGCGGCCGATCGACCGGGTAGGGCGCGGTCGCTCCTCCGTCGAAGACGTAGTCGGTACCGAAGGTGACGAGGGTGGCGTCGATCGCGCGACAGTGCTCGGCCAGCGCTCCCACGCCGCGGCCGTTGATGGCATCCGCCGCGTCAGGCGCGCTCTCGGCTCCGTCGACGTCCGTGTATGCGGCGCAGTTGATCACCTGATCGAGGCCACGCGGCAGGGCCACCTCGAGGTCGCCCGGCGCGGCGAGGTCCAAAGCGTCTCTGCCGAGCACGTGCACCTCCGCCCCGCGCTCCGAGAGCGCCTGGTGCATCGCGCGCCCCAGCATCCCGGTCGCCCCGAGGAGCGCTACCCGCTCGCTCATCCGCCGTCCCATCGCGGCAGGCGGTCCTTCACCTCTTCGAGGCTGGGCGCGGCCGCGTCCTTGCCGGAGAGGATGGGCTCGGCGATCCCCCAATCGATGCCGAGGGCGGGGTCGTCCCAAGCGATCTCGAGCGCGTGCGCCGGCGCGTAGGGCGCGCTGCACTTGTAGGCGAAGATGGCGGCCGCGCTCCGCACTACGAAGCCGTGCGCGAAGCCCGCGGGGATGAAGAGCTGCCGCTTCGACGCGGCGTCGAGGGTCACCGCCACGTGACGACCGAAGGTCGGAGAGCCGACGCGCACGTCCACCGCGACGTCGAGGACCTCCCCCTCCACCACCCACACCAGCTTGGCCTGATTGTCCGGGTGCTGAAGATGCAGGCCGCGCAGCGTCCCGCGCGTGGAGCGAGACACGTTGTCCTGAACGAAGTGCACACGGACGCCCGCCTCGGCGTAACGGCTCTCCTGGTAGGTCTCGTAGAACCATCCCCGCTCGTCCCCGAAGACCGCCGGTGTGATGAGGACGACGCCCGGCAGGGCCGTCTCTTCGACCTTCACGGGATGGGATCCTCGACCATCTCGCGCAGATAGCGCCCGTAGCTCGTCCCTTCGAGCTCGTCGGCGAGGCTCTCGAGTCCGTCGTCGTCGATCCAGCCTTTGCGCCAAGCGACTTCCTCGGGGCAGGCCACCATGCGCGCCTGGCGCTTCTGCACCGCCATCACGTAGTTCGCGGCGCTCATCAACGAGTCGGGGGTGCCGGTGTCGAACCAGGCGATCCCGCGGCCGAGACGCTCGAGACGCAGGCGCTCCTCCGTGAGGTAGAGGCGGTTGAGGTCGGTGATCTCCAGCTCGCCACGCGACGACGGACGGAGCGATTCGGCCTTCTCGACCACGTCGGCGTCGTAGAAGTAGAGGCCGGGGATCGCCTGATGGCTCTTGGGGCGCTCGGGCTTTTCCTCGATGTCGGTGACCCGCCCCTCCTCGGTGACCACCGCGACGCCGTAGCGGCTCGGATCCTTCACCCAGTAGCCAAAGATGGTCGCGCCGCCCCTGCGGGCCGCGACGCGCTCGAGGAGCGAGTGCAGCCCGTCGCCGTGAAAGATGTTGTCGCCGAGCACCAGCGCGCACGGGTCGCCCGCGATGAAGCTCTTGCCGATGATGAACGCCTGGGCCAGCCCCTCGGGCTCCGGCTGCACCGCATAGCGGATCGACATCCCCCAGTGCTCGCCATTGCCGAGGAGGCGCTCGAAGGCGGGCTTGTCGTGGGGCGTGCTGATCACCAGCACGTCGCGAATGCCCGCCAGCATCAGCGTGGTGAGCGGATAGTAGACCGTCGGCTTGTCGAAGATCGGGAGCAGCTGCTTGGAGACCGCCCGCGTCATGGGATAGAGCCGGGTCCCGGCGCCGCCGGCCAGGATGATTCCCTTCTCCGCCATGGCTCTCAGGCCGTCTCGTCCGCTTCCAGATACTGGCGGGCCATCCAGTTGCGGTAGTCACCGCCCGTGACCTGGGAGACCCAATCCCGGTTCTCGAGATACCAGCGGATCGTCTTCTTCAGACCGGAAACGAAGCTCTCCTGCGGCTCCCAACCGCATTCCTCTTTCACCTTCGAGGCGTCGATGGCGTAGCGGGCATCGTGGCCGGGACGGTCGGGGACGAATGTCATCAGCGACGTCAGCTGAGCGACGGGCACGCCGGTGGCGGCGGCCACGACCTCGCAGATCTGCTCGACCACGTCGACGTTGCGCTGCTCACTGTTGCCGCCGATGTTGTAGGTCTCGCCGATGCGGCCTCGCTCGATCACCGCCCAGATGGCGTCGCTGTGGTCGTCCACGTAGAGCCAGTCGCGAACGTTGGTGCCGTTGCCGTAGATGGGGAGCGGACGCCCCTCGAGACAGCGGGTGATCATCAAGGGGATGAGCTTCTCCGGGAACTGTCGGGGACCGTAGTTGTTCGAGCAGTTGGTGATCTTGACCGGGAGCCCATAGGTGCGGTGCCACGCGCGAACGAGGTGATCGCTCGCCGCCTTGCAGGCCGAGTAGGGGCTGGAGGGATCGTAGGCCGTCTGCTCCGAGAACTTCCCGGTGAGCCCGAGCGAGCCGTAGACCTCGTCGGTGCTCACGTGGTGGAAGAGCCCCTCGCCCTTCTTCCAAAGCGTGCGACAGCTCTGCAGGAGGTTGAAGGTGCCCTCGACGTTCGTGCGGAGGAAGTCGTGCGGGTCGTGGATGCTCCGGTCGACGTGGCTCTCGGCCGCGAAGTGGATCACCACGTCGGGCCGGTGATCGTGCAGGGTCTGCTCGACGCGCTCTGCGTCGACGATGTCGCCGTGAACGAAGGTGTAGTTCGGGGCGAGGGCGACGCTGGTCAGGCTGAGGGGATTGGCAGCGTAGGTGAGCTTGTCGAAGTTGATGAACTGGTGCTCGGGATGACGCTGGACGTAACGCGTCAGGAAGTTCGAGCCGATGAATCCGGCCCCGCCTGTGACGAGAATACGCATGAAAAGCCAATCCCTCCGGGAGGCCGCTATACAACAGTCATACCAACCGGTCAAAGCGCGGCATCGCCCCGCATCCTCGCCTCGGGCCACACGCGTCTAGCCACGTACAGACCCGCGAAGAGCACCGTCGCCGCGAATAGCGGGTGTGGGGCCGCCCATCGCAGGAACGCCGAGAGCGTGGCGAAGAAATCCGTGCTCCGCGCGAAATGCGTGAGCCACACCTCGCCGTCGCGCACCCACATCGCGTGGTGTTTGATCGCCTGGATCACCATCGAGAGCGCGAGCAGGGAGACCGCCCCGGCGAAAGCGCGCCGGCCGCGCCGCTTCGCCCACTCGAAGGCCCACGCGGAAGGAACGACCAGGAGCGGCAGCACCGTCATCAGGTAACGCGCGTCACGACTCGCGCCGCCAGCGGGCGTGAAGTTGAAACAGGTCAGAAGGAAGAGCGCGATCGCCGGCAGCAGTACCAGCGCGGCGCGGCGGCCTGAGGCGCGCGCGAACGCGGGAGCCGCGGCGAGGGACAACAACAGGGCCGGGCTGTGCACCAAGAGCCCACTCTCGGGGCTGAGGGTGAGCGCGAAGAGGCCCGCCGAGAAGGAGCCGCCATAAAGGGTGTGAAGCGCGTGCGTGTGCGGATAGCTGACGGTGTAGTGGTAGCCGATGGCGAACGGCCCACCGAAGACCAGCGTGTGATAGGCGAGCGCTGGCAGCACGCCCACCAGCCCCCCGGCGGCGAAGACCGCGAGGCTCTCCGCGCGCACGCGAAGGCTCGGGCCCTCGAGAGCGGTCGCCACCAGGCAGGCGACGGCGACCGGGACGACGCTGGAATAGTCGACGCCGCAGGCATATCCGCCCACGAGGCCTGCGAGGAGCTGGGCGCGACGCCGGTGCTGGACGAAGGTGCGCGGCATGGCGAGGAGGATGGTGGCGAGCAGGAGCGCGCTCGAGATCGCGTGGCTGAAGAGCGCCGATGCGTAGCTCCGATGAAGCGTCCCGAGCGCGAGGAGCATCGCCGCGAGGAAGGCGCCCGTTCGAGAGGCGTCGAAGCGGCGCGCGAGGAGGAAGGTGAAGACGACGGCGAGCGCGCCGAAGAGCGCGGGAACGAGGACCACCAGGCTCTGGCGGGCGACATCACGGAGATGGAGGGCCGAGGTCGCCGCGTAAACGGGCACCGCCAGCAGCGCCGTGCCTGGTGGACGATCGCTGTAGTCGTGGTGGCCCATCCGCGCGAAATCGACCTCCCGTGTGTAGGGGAGGTAGTCGTCGATGACGGCAGAGCCATCGTCCGCGAGGGCGCGGGTCAGCGCGTAGTGCGACCCGTCGTTGGAGCAGATCACCCCCGCGTCGAGGAGAACCGACGTCGTCAGGGAGAGGGTCGCGAGGACGACCGCGGCGGCGACGTCTCGACGCATTTCATCCGGGAGCCGCACTGGATCGGCCCTGATTTACCCCCGACGGGGGCCGGGCGAAATCCGGCGATGATGGACGCTTGGTCGACGAGGGCCCGCGGGCGCCTTTCCCGCAGAAGCGGTTCGGGCTAGACTCCCCGCGATTTCGAGGGGTTTGGCTTTTCGGTGATCAAATGAAGCAGACGACGACCCTCCTTTCGGCGGCGCTCCTGGTGGTCGCCTTGTCCGCGTGCGGACGGTCCCAGCTCGGCGCTCCCGGTGATGGCGGCATCGACTCGGGTTTCGACAGCTCCGTCGACACCTCCTTCGACAGCTCTGTCGACACCTCCACCGATGCGCCTGCGGACACCATCACGCCCTGCGGCGACGGCGTCTGTGGTGACGGCGAGACCTGCGCCACCTGCCCCGCCGACTGCGATCTCTGTACGGGCTGCGGCGACGGCGCATGCACCGACGGCGAGTCCTGCTCGAGCTGCCCCGCGGACTGCGGCACCTGCGACTCGTGCGGCAACGGTGCGTGCGACGCGGGTGAGACCTGCACCAGCTGTCCCACCGACTGCGGCTTCTGCGACACCTGCGGCGACGGAATGTGCACCGCGGGGGAGAGCTGCTTCTCCTGCACAGCGGACTGCGGTCTCTGCATGACTTGCGGCGACGGCATGTGCAGCGCGAGCGAGGACTGTTCGAGCTGCGCGATGGACTGCGGGCTCTGCGATACCTGCGGTGACGGCATGTGCAGCCCCAGCGAGGACTGCTCGACCTGCCCGCGCGACTGTGGGTTCTGCGTGATGTGCGGAGACCGGCGCTGCGAAGGCGCCGAATCGTGCTCGAGCTGCCCGGGTGACTGCGGCACCTGCATGACCTGCGAGAACGGCTACTGCGAGCCGGAGCTCGGCGAGGACTGCATCACCTGCGCCCCGGACTGCGGCGTCTGCCCGCGCTGCGGCGACGGAAGCTGCGACATGGGGACCGAGAGCTGCTCCTCCTGCCCCGAGGACTGCGGCGTCTGCCGCGGCTGCGGCGACGGCCGCTGCGACACCATCGAGGACTGCGCGAGCTGCTCCCGCGATTGCGGCGTCTGCTCGTTCTGTGGCAACGGCGTCTGCGAGAGCGCGGGCGGCTTCGAGACCTGCATCAACTGCGCGGCGGACTGCGGCGCCTGCTCGACCATCACCTGCGGCGAGGTGCTGACCTGCACCCTCGGCTGCATCGACTTCATGAGCAGCCCGCCCAACTTCAGCCTGACGTGCATCGGCGGCTGTGTGGCCATGACGTGCCCCGACGTGGCGTTCCTGGTCGATCAGTTCGTCAACTGCGCGGTCATGCAGTTCGCCACCTGCGGCAGCATCGAGTGCGTGATGCGCCAGTGCTCCGAAGAGGTCGCGGCGTGCCTGCGTGCGCGCTGCCCGCCGGCGTGAGCCTCAGCCGAGCACGGACACGGTGACGCGCCGCCGGTGAGGTCGGGCGCGATGCTCCCACAGGAACACGCCCTGCCAGGTGCCGAGGTCGAGACGTCCGCCGGCGACGGGGACGTTCAGCGAGGTGAGGGTGAGCGCGCTGCGAACGTGCGCCGACATGTCGTCGGGACCCTCGGCGGTGTGGAGGAAGAGCGCGTCACCATCCGGGACCAGGCGCGCGAAGAAGGCGTCGAGGTCGCGGCGCACCTGCGGGTCGGCGTTCTCGTTGACCAGGAGCGACGCGCTGGTGTGGTGGACGAAGACCGAACAGATCCCCTCGTCGACGCCAGCGGCGGCGACCACCGAGCGCATGCGATCCGTGAGGTCGTAGGTGCCTCGCCCGCGCCCGGTCTCGACGGTGAAGACCTCGCGGTGGATCACTCCGCCGCCTCGGCCTCGCCGACGTGCAACCAGAGCGCCGTCTGATCACCCTCGTAGACGACCTTGTCGCCCTGGCGGAACTCGAACTCGTAGCGACCGAGCACCTTGGTGTCGCCCTTGCGAACGCGGGTGGTGTGGCAGTCGATGACGATGGGCTCACCGGGCTCCGCGAGCGCCTTGAAGCGCGCCTTGTGGATGCGGCCGCCATAGCCGATCCACCCGTCGGCGTGGCGGAGGTCGAGGACGTAATAGGCGTGAACGAAGCCGACCATGCCCGTCATGTGCACCATGAGCCCGCCCGAGACGTGGCGCGGATGGCGCACCGGGTGAGCGCGCTGCTCGCGGGTCAGCGGGAGCTCGGCGTGGGTGGGCATCTCGCAGACGACCCGCCCCGCCTCGCGATCGACGAGCAGGATGTCGGAGAGAAGGAGGCCGCCCGGTCCGTAGGGGCAGTCGTCGACGAAGGCTTGGTCCAGGGCCATGGCGGCCGCAGTCTGATCCACTCCCCCCGAACGTCAAGCGGGAGCCGCGTGCGCTGGCTCAGCCCGGGCCGGCGACGCAGACGTGGCCGAGGCAGGTGAGGGACATGCCCTCGCAGCAGTCCGCGTCGGTGCTGCACGTCTCGCCGGCGAGGCGACAGCGATCCATCGGAGGCGGGGCGCAGACGGGCTCGCCGCCGCCGGCCGGCGGGCGACAGTCGCCGCCGCAGCATTCGGAGCCGACGGAGCAGGCCTCGCCGTCGGGGCGACACGGGCGCGGCGCCCAGAACGCGGAGATGTTCGCGCTCTGCGTGTTCTGGCCGGGGAGCCAGTAGGGCACGCTGCTTCCGTCGGTGCCCGGAGCGGCGTCGTCGCGGATGGCGGTGACCCAGATCTGCTGCATGCGGTTGGCGGGCCGGAGGCCATTGCCGATCTGCGGATTGCCGTAGACGCGCCGCGACAGGAAGCTCAGCCAGTAGTAGCCGCCCTGATGGAAGGGTGAGAAGCGGGGCTGGTAGTCGAGGTTGGTGTTGGAGGCGGTGCCGAGAAGCACGGGCGAGCTGCCGTCGGGCCCCATCATGTAGAGGTTCGCGTTCGAGCTCTCACTCCGGGCGCCGTTGCCGTTGGCGATGGCGAGGAGGTTCGAGTCCGGCGACCAGGTCGGGTAGCTGTCGGTGGTCGCGCCGTGCGCGTTGCCGGCGTGGATCATCATCGGCGCGGTGACCGCGTCGCCGCTGATCGGCATCACGTAGGTGTTGCCCACGGTGGGGGCGTCACCCCAGCCGTTCTGATCGCTGATGTACGCGATGCGGGTGCCGTCGGGGGACCAGGACGGATAGGTGCCGGCGGGCATCGTCCCCCTGGTGACCGGGACGTCGGCGCCGGTCATCGGGTCGATGAGCGCCAGCACCGGTGGGCTGTTTCGAGCGACGACGAGACGCGTCTCGTCGGGATTCCAGCTCGAGAACCACCAGTACTGAGACGACGCCGACCAGAGGGTGGGCGCGGGGTTCGGCGTCAGATCCGTGGTGAGGTCGAGGACGCTGCCGAAGTTGTTTCCGCCGCCGAAGCGGCCGGCCATGTAGCGGCCCGAAGGCGAAACCGAGTGGCAGCCGACGCAGCCCTGAGACGGGTTGGGCATGAACTCGACGCGCGCGGCGGTCCCGTCGTCGATGCGCACGATGCGCCCGCGCTCGATGTCCCAGTAGTAGACGCTGCCTGTCAACGCCGCGCGGGCGAAGGTCATCGACCTCGAGGCGCCCGAGATGAGGTTGCCGGTGGTCGCCTCGAGGCGATCGACGACCAGCGTGGCCGCGTCGTCGGGGTTGGTCTGCGCGATGGAACGCCAGGCTGACTCGTCGACCAGATAGTGGTTCATGCCGTCGAAGGCGACGTAGGCGGTGACCGTCGCGTCGGGCTTGGTCAGGGTCACGCGGAAGAGATCGTCCGTCGCGCCGTTGGTCCACTGGACGTCCGCCGGATAGACGTTCTGGGGCATCACCACCTGATCGAGCGGATAGACCACGCCCGCGGCGCGCGTCGCATCGTCCATGGGGGTGGCGGCGCCGAAGCGCGTCGGCGCGTCGGAGATGGCGTCGGGCACGAGGGTCTGCTCGAGGCGCACGCGAATGGTCGCAGTCCCGGACACGTCGCCGGCGGCGGTCGGCACGGTCGCAGTGATCGTCGACGTGCCCCCGATGACCCCGTTCGCCGTGAAGACGCCACCCGCGAGATCGATCTCGCCGATCGACAGGTCGCTGCTCTGCCAGACCGTGCCCGTTGCGGCCGCCTCCGATCCGTCGCTGTACATGGCGAAAGCGGTGAACGCCTGGGTGGGCATGGCGCCGTCGGCCGACACCAGCTCCGCCATCGGCGGGTCGATACGGATGCTGGTGATGGTGCGGCCCGGCCCCATGTCCGCCGCGTCGATGGAGCCGTCACCGCTCGACGGTGATTGGCACATCCCGTCGACACAGCTCCACCCCGACTCGCACTCGGCGCTGGTGGTGCATGGCGAGGCTTCGGGTGTGGCGGCGCAGGCGGAGAGGGTGAGGAGGGCGAGGTGGGCGAGGAGGAGGGGAAGGAGACGGCGTGGGTTCATCTGATCCCATCGTACACCGCAGGGCCGCGTGCGGACGAGCGGCGTCGCAGACGAGCGAGGAACGTTCCAGAATCGTGGTCGTTCATCTAGAGCTCGATGTCCCCATCCGGAGTCCGCACGACCGCACGCCGAGCGTCCACCGGGCCTCCGAGGGCCACCTCGCCGACGTCCGCGCCGTCGAGGCGCACCAGGCCCTCGGCGCTCAGGTGCCACCTCCCCATCGGGGAGCGATAGCCCTCGTAACGCCCGTCCTCGAGCTCGAAGAGGCCCAGCGGCGTCTGCCAGGAGTCCCAGTAGGTTCGGTAGAACGATTCCTCGCCGTCCTCGCGGAGGTGATAGCGCACCTCTTCGAGCTCGATGAGCCGGTCGTCTCCTTCGATGCGCGCCCGCAAGGCGTCCTCGACCTCCTCGAAGTCGGTGCTGGCGCGAGCCACGGTGAGCGACCAGAGGCTGAGGATGTGAGCGCGCCCAAAGAGAAAGGCGCGCCCGGAGAGGGCCGTCTCGCGCACCCCGTCCTCGGCCTCGGAGCGATAATCGAGGACCATCTGGCCGTCGGCGCTTTCGAAATGGAACTCGATGGCGTGGGGCTCGTCGTAAAAGGATGCTCCCGCTGGGCCGCGCTCTACGACCGGGTGGCAGATGCCCACCGGTGCCGACGCGTCGGTCGCCGGCCCACAAAAGTGAGCCACCCGACCAAGAAGCCCCGATGCCTCTCGACCGACCGCGACGGCTTCGGCGAGCTCCGTGTGCGCCGGTGATGAGCCGGTGCACGCGGTAGTGAGGAGGTGGACCGTGACCGCGACCATCGCGGTCCCCAGTCGCGTGGAACGACCCAGCGGGAGCATGGCCGCTTATCGGCCCGACGACGGGCCGGTTGCCTGTTATCTTCGCCGCCGACGAGGAGGCCGAATGTTCATCTCCGGAATGAGCGGGAACGAGATCTACTGTCTGGCGCTGAAGGGGCTGACGCCGGGCGAGATCACGGTGGGCAACAGTGTCTACGCGATGGGCCTCGGCGGCGCCCTCGGCGCCATGGGTCGCTCGGTCGCCGGTGGCGAGATCACGCAGATCACTTCCATGATCAGCGACGGCCGTCACTCGGCGATCCAGCGCATGGAAGAAGAGGCCCAGCGCGAAGGGGCGCAGGGGATCACCGGCGTCGAGACGCGGCTCGGAAGCATGGCAGGCTTCACCGAGTTCTTCGCACAGGGGACCGCGGTGCATACCGAGAGCGGCACCAACTCCGCGCCCTTCTTCTCGAGCGCCGCCAGCGGCATCGGCCTCTACTGTCAGGTCGACTCCGGCTACCAGCCGCGCAAGTTCGTGATGGGCAACATCGCCTACGCCCTCGGCGTCGGTCGCGGTGTGATGGGCTCCTTCCGCACGCTCGCGCGGGGCGAGGTGAAAGAGTTCAGCTCGATGTACAACGAGATCCGCCACACGGCGCTCCACCGTCTGAAGGAGGAGGCCGCGGCCGCGGGCGCGAACGCCGTGGTCGACGTGAAGGTGGAGATGCTTCCGTATGGGCCGGGCACGGTGGAGCTGCTCCTCACCGGCACCGCGTCGTTTCATCCGTCACTGTCGAGCGGTCCGGTGCCTGCGGCGCAGGTGGTGACCAGCGAGCTCAGCGGCGAGGAGCTGTGGAACCTTTCCGCGATGGGATGGGTGCCGCATCAGCTGGTGATGGCGACCAGCGTCTACTCCCTGGGTGTGGCCGCGGGCATCGGCGCCCTCTTCCGCAGCATCCAGCGCGGCGAGCTGCCCGAGGTGACCAAGCTGGTCTACGACGCCCGCGAGAATTGCCTCGAGCTGATCCGGCAGGAAGCGACGAATCTCGGCGCCGAGCGGGTCCTCGGCAACCGGCTACAGATCCGGGAGATGGGCTCGGGGCTGGTCGAGGTGATCGCCATCGGGACCGCGGTGCGCCGCGCGTCCGGCGGGATGAAGCCGGCCTCGCCACAGCTGATCCCCCAGGCCGTCATCGTCGAGAAGAGCGCACAGAACGACGCAGCCAGCGTCGCGGGGCTCGCGGTCGGAGGCGCCGGGCCGATGGCCATGGCGCGCAATCGCGTCGCGGGTCAGGGGCCGGCGCGCTTGATCCCGCTGATCATCGTCCTGTTCAGCTTCATCTTCATGTGCTGCGCCGGCATGCTCACCACCCTGCTCGAGCAGCAATGAGCGAGGCTGTTCCCCGAATGTTGTAGGATGCAGCGCCGATGGCCGAGCTGGGAACCTGCGGCCCGTACACGCTGAAGCGCTGGGTCGAAGCGGGAGGGATGGGAGAGATCTTCCTCTCCGAAGGCCCCACGCCTCGTGGAAGAGGCGTCGCCGCGCTCAAACGCCTGTTGCCGCAGGCCAAGGCGGACCCGCTCTTCATCCACATGTTCCTCGACGAGGGCCGCCTCGCGCGCCATCTCAGCCACCCCAACGTCTGTCAGGTCTACGCCGTCGGCGAAGACGGCGAGCACTTCTACATCGCGATGGAGTGGGTGGATGGCGTGTCGCTCAAGCAGCTCATCGCGCGCGCCGCGGGCCGCGGCGGCATCCCGGTTCCCATCGCCGCGCGGATCATCGCCGACATCGCCAGCGCCCTCGACTACGCCCATCGCCTGCGTGACGAGCAAGGGCGCTTCATGGGCGTGGTGCATCGGGACGTGAGCCCACCGAACGTGATGATCGATCTCCGGGGGCGCGTGAAGCTCCTCGACTTCGGGATGGCCAAGGCGCGGACCCAGCTCGCCAAGACGCAGCCGGGGTACGTGAAGGGCAAGTTCGGCTATCTCGCGCCCGAGCAGCTCACGGGAGACGTGGACGCGCGCACGGACGTCTTCGCGCTCGGCCTGTGCCTGTACGAAGCGTTCACCAACAGGGCGCTCTTCGATCAGGAGACAGCCGCCGAGACCATCGCCAACATCAACGCGTTCCGCGGGCCGCCCCGAGCGGCGGAGATCAACCCGGCGGTCCCTCCGGAGCTCGACGCGGTCATCCAACGCGCGTGCGCCCCTCGGAAAGAGCAACGGTTTCAGAGCGCGGGCGAGATGCGAAACGCGATCCTCGCGGCGCTCGAAACGCGCGCCGCGCTCCCGAGCGCCGACACCATCGAGACGCTGGTGCGCGAGCTCTTCCCCGAACGCAAGCCTCTGGTCGACTCGATTCGGCCGCCTTCGGGGCCGCCGCCCGCGCCGGCGCCGGTCGACGTGGAGGACCTCCTCGACGATGTCGAGCTCGAGCGTCCGAAGCGCAGCGGAATGCTCGTCGCGCTGATCATCGTCGTGGGAATCCTCTGCCTCATCGTGGCGGGCGCCATCCTGCTCAACTGACATGCTCCCCGAGACCGTCCGAGACCTCGCGCCCGTTCTGGGGATCACCCTCGTGGTCTACGTCATCGCCGCCTTCGGGCTGAGCTTCTGGGCACGTGGGAAGATCCACTCGGCAGAAGACTACGTCGTCGCTGGACGGCGCCTGCCGCTCTCTCTCGCATGGGCCACGATCTTCGCCACGTGGTTCGGCGCCGGGACGTTGCTCACGGCCACCGACGAGGTGCGGACCGGCGGCCTGAGGATGGCCGCCCTCGATCCGTTCGGCGCGGGCGCGTGTCTGATCCTCGCGGGGCTTTTCTACGCGGGGCCGCTGTGGCGGATGAAGCTGCTCACCCTCGCCGACTTCTACCAGCGGCGCTTCGGCAACAAGACCGAGGTCACCGCCGCGATCGTGATGATCCCCGGCTACTTCGGCTGGATCGCGGCGCAGTTCGTCGCGCTCGCCAGCGTGCTCGATCTCTTCTTCGGGATCGATCCGAACCTGGGCATCGCACTCGTCGCCTTCGTCGGCGCGGGCTACACGCTGCTGGGCGGGATGTGGTCGGTGACGCTCACCGACGCGGTGCAGGTCGCGCTGATCATCCTGGGTCTGGTGATCCTGGGCGTGGTGGTGTTCGTCGAGCTGGGCGACGGGAGCTTCGGCGGGGGCGTATCGCGGCTTGTCGAGGAGACGCCCAAGGAGATGCTCACGCCCATCCCCACCGAGTCGCTCCTCGTGCTCTGGGGTTGGCTCGGCGTCTTCGCCGCAGGCTCCCTCGGCAACATCCCCGGTCAGGACGTCGCGCAGCGCATCTTCTCGGCGAAGTCAGCCAAAGTCGCAGCAGCCGCCTGCGTGGTGGCGGGCGTGGTCTACCTCGCCGTGGGCATGGTGCCCCTCGCCATCGGACTCGCAGGGAACATCCTCGCGCCCGATCACCAGGAGGCGATCATCCCGCTGATGGCGAGTCTCTTCCTCTCCAAGCCGCTCGCCGTCATCTTCCTTCTGGCGATCCTCTCGGCGGTGCTGTCCACCATCGACAGCGCGATCCTCAGCCCGGCCACCGTGCTCGGACAGAACATCCTCGGCCGACTCCCCCACCATCGCACCGACAGCCTCCGCCTGCAGGAGATCAGCGTGGTGCTGGTCACCCTCGCGAGCCTCACGATGGCGTACCTGGGCGAGGACGCCTACGGGCTGCTCGAGACCGCGTACGAGATCGGCCTGGTGGGGCTCTTCGTGCCCCTCACCTTCGGCCTCTTCACCGAGCGCGGCGGCGAGAAGGCGGCGCTGGTGTCGATGGCGGTCGGGGTCGCCGTCTGGCTCCCCCACGTCATCCTGGGCTTCGAGACCTTCTTCCAGCTCGGCACGCCGGTGGGCCTGACCGCCGCGGCCATGAGCGCGGTGGCGTATCTGATCGTCAGTGTCTTCGAGTCGCGTGCCGAGGGCGTCGCCGAGGACTAGCACTACTTGACTAGGGTGGCGGCGGATGATCGCGCCGAGCGTCGGTCGCGTCGCAAGGAGGGAAACCGAAGGATGTGCAGCGCACATTCGAGGTTTGTCGACGCCGCGAGGCGGCCGACGAACGAGCGAGAACCCTTCTATGTCATTGGAGCAGGCACTAAGCTGCCCGGCGATGGCGAAGGAAGACAGCCTCGTCGTGCACGAGATCTACGCGTCGATTCAGGGCGAGTCGACGTTCGCGGGGCTGCCTTGCACCTTCGTTCGCCTCACGGGCTGCAACCTGCGCTGCAGCTGGTGCGACACGCCCCACGCCTTCTACGAGGGCGAGCGAATGACTCGGGCGGCGGTGCTCGAAGCGGCGCTGGGGCACGGGACCGAGCTGGTCGAGCTCACGGGCGGGGAGCCGCTCCTACAGCCGGGGGCGCGGGCGCTGATGCACGAGCTCTGCGAAGCGGGGCGGACGGTGCTGGTGGAGACGAGCGGGGAGCGGGACATCGCGGGGATCGACCCGCGAGTGCATCGCATCGTCGACCTCAAGGCGCCGGCCTCGGGGGAGAGCGAGAGGAACCGCTGGGCGAACGTGGCGCTCCTGACGGATCGCGACGAGGTGAAGATCGTGATTCAGGATCGCGGTGACTACGAGTGGGCGCGACAGAAGGTGCGCGCGCTAAGGCTCGACGAGAAGGTGAACGCGGTGCTGCTGTCGCCGGTTCACGGCGCGCTCGACCCGAAGGCGCTCGTCGCGTGGATCCTCGAGGACGGGCTGCCGGTGCGCTTTCAGCTCCAGATGCACAAGCACGTCTGGCCGCCGGACGCGACCGGCGTCTGAGCATCAGCTCTTCGCCGCTGCCTTCTTCGCCTGGCGCGCGTCATAGGCGGCCTTCTGCTCCGGCGTCGCTTCCTTCTGGTACTTCGCCTTCCAGTCGGCGTAGGGCATGCCGTAGATGATCTCGCGCGCTTCGAGGTCCTCGAGGGACACGCCCTCTTCTTCCGCGGCCGCGCGGTACCACTTGCTCAGGCAGTTGCGGCAGAAGTCGGCGAGCACCATCAGCTCGATGTTCTGCACCTCGGGATGCGCCTGGAAGTGCGAGACGAGGCGGCGGAAGACGGCGGCTTCGACGCGAGTGCGCGTTTGTTCGTCCATGGGCGGAGCATAGCGCCTTCGGACCCGCGGCTCGACGCCCGTACGGCAGTCGACGGGCTCAGTCGCCGGGGATGCCGCCGGAGATGCCGATCATCGCGCCGCGCCAGCGGGCGTCGCCGAAGGTCTCGCGCCACTGGGCGGTGACGTGGAAGTTGTCGGCGATGCGGATGGCGAGCCCTACGTCGAAGCCGGTCTCGAAGGCCGCCGTGCTGAGCGTCTCGGTGCCGAGGTCGCCGAGCTCCGCGTGACGGATGTCGGCGTCGACGAAGTAGCCGGCGACGCCGATGCGGCCGAGGGCGAAGGGGCGGATGGGGCCGAGGTCGAGCTCGACACCGCCGGCGACCTCGGCGCGGAGCAGGAGCATGGAGGTGAGGCGCGCTTGGAAGTCGCCGGAGCCGTCGGTCATGGCGACCCAGGCGCCGTCGGCGGAGCCCCCGCCGATGCTCAGGGAGATCTCGGGCAGACGCAGCCAGGGGAGCGGACGCGCGCCGGAGCCGAAGTTGAAGCCGCCGACGAGGGGTGAGCCCCAAGGCTCGGCGAGGGGGACGGTGGCGCCGTCGATGGCGTTGACCTCGGGGTGGTCGAAGGCGAGGCCGAGGCTACCGAGGGAGAGCTCTTCCATGAAGACGCCCCAGCGCATCCAGGCGATGGCGGCCTCTGGCGCTGGCTCGGCGGGCTCGGGGTCACCGTAGGGCTGGGCAGGCAGGGGGATGGCTTCGACGACGATGACGTCGGGCTCGGGGGGCGGCTGGTAGACGGTGAGCTCGGCGGGGCCGGGCTCGCGCGGCGGCTGGCGGACGGTGAGGATGCGGGGCTCCGTCGGGTCGCCACCGTCCCCTTCTCGGATGACCTGGACGCCTTCGGCTCGGTCGGCGGGGCCGGTGCCTCCGGTGGCGACGACCTCGACATCGACGTCGACGTCCACGTCGGCGCCGCCCTGGGCGGCTGCGACCGCGGGCAACGCGGTGAAAATGACGAATGAGACGAGTCCCGAGCACCGAAGCATCAACGCACCTCCGCGGAGACAACGCGGTGGGGCGCCTGGGCTTACACCGGCGCCTCTTCGGCAGCGGTGGAAGGGAGGGGTCGGCGGGTCGGGTTCGGAGATTGCGCAGTTTGGTCGGGGACTTGCCCGGTCGGCGGGCTCCGGCCAAGATGGGGGTGATGCGAGTGAGGAGGGCGGTCTGGAGCTTGGTGACGATCCTCGTCCTCGGTCTCGCCGCCCCCTCCGCGTACGGTGATGAACCCGTCGCACCGGGGCCGGACGTCATCGCGGGACCGGTGCGCACCGCCGACATGCGGGCGGCTCGCTCGGTGGGCTGGGTCTACCGCGGGCATCTCGAGGGGGGCGTTCGTCTGGACGAGTCGGACTACGTCCATCACGTCGAGCGCTTCGCGGAGGACGGGCGTCACTTCGGGACGCCCGGGCTCGTCGGACTCTTGCGGCGGGCCGCGCGGCGGGTCGCCGAGGTGCGCGGGCCGGCGCGGCTCAACATCGGCGAGCTGAGCCAGGAGGGCGGCGGTGACGTCGTCGGGCATCGCTCGCACGAGAACGGGCGCGACGTCGACGTGGGCTTCTATCTGGTGGACGACGAGGGCAACGCGGTCGAACCGGATCACTTCGTGCGGATCAACGGCCGGGGCTTCGGTGGCGACGGAGAGAAGCGGGTGACCTTCGATCTCGCGCGCAACTGGGCGTTCATCGAGGCGCTGGTGACGGATCGCGAGACGCCTGTGCAGATGATCTTCATCTCGTCGCGCTTGCGGCGGCGGCTCGTGCGTTGGGCGCGGCAGCAGCACGTCGATCCGGAGATCGTGGAGCGCGCCGAGTGGACGATGGTTCCGCCCGAAGGCGTCGCCCGCCACGACGACCATTTCCACGTCCGCATCTACTGCGCCCCCGACCAACGCGACGTATGCAACGACCGAGGCCCCTACTGGCGCTGGATCCCCGCCTCCCACGTCCCCGAAGACGCTGAGCTCCTCCCCCGCTTCTGGCCGCACTAAGGGGACGGTCTACACCTTTCAACTTTTGTTCCCCCTTGGCGGCTCCACCACACGCAGCCCGACTAAGGGGACGGTCTACACTTTTCAACTTTTGCTCCCCCTTGGCGGCTCCACCACGCAGCCCGCGCCCGCAAAAGTTGAAACAGCCCGACTAAGGGGACGGTCTACACTTTTCAACTTTTGCTCCCCCTTGGCGGCTCCACCACGCAGCCCGCGCCCGCAAAAGTTGAAAAGTGTAGACCGTCCCCGAGGGCAGACCGTCCCCAAGGGCAGACCGCGACCGCAAGAGTTGAAAAGTGTAGACCGTCCCCCTTAGGGGCGAGCTAGGAGGAAGGCTTGGAAGCGGGGGGACTTGCGGAAGTCTTCGGGGGTGAGGGGGTGGGTGAGGTCTTGGGGGTGGAGGCCTTCGAGGCGGTCGGTGTCGAGGGTGAAGGTGCGGAGGTTGGTGGTGAAGAGGAGCTCGCCGCCGGGGGCGAGGAGAGCGGCGGCGTCGCGGATGAGGCGGACGTGGTCGCGTTGGATGTCGAAGTCGTCCTTCATGGACTTGCTGCGCGAGAAAGTCGGGGGCGCGAGGAGGATGCGATCCCAGCGGTCGCGGCCGTGGATGGCGTCGCGGAGCCAGACGAGCGCATCGGCGCGGACGAAGCGATGAGCGCCCCCGGCGAGGCCGTTCGCGTCGAAGTTGCGGCGCCCCCACTCGAGATAGCGCTTCGAGAGATCGACCGAGGTCGTGGTCTCTGCGCCGCCCGCGGCCGCGGCGACCGATGGGGCGCAGGTGTAGCTGAAGAGGTTCAAGAAGCGCTTGCCCGATGCGCCGTCGCGGACGCGGCGCCGGATCAGCCGGTCGTCGAGGAAGAGCCCGGTGTCGAGGTAGTCCTCGAGGTTCACGACAAAGACGAGGTCCCCCTCGTGCACCTCGCGAAGCGCGCCCGTCTCCGCGCGCCGCTCCTCCTGCCGCTCCCCCCGGCTCCGCACCCGCAGCACCACGTCCGCCGGCTCCACGCCGAGCACCTCCGGCACCACCATCATCACGTCGCGAAGCCGTCGCTCCGCCACCGCCGCGTCGATCTTCTTCGGCCGCCGGTACTCCTCGACGCGCACCGCGCCCTCGTACCAATCCACCGCGACGTTGAACTCCGGAATGTCCGCGTCGTAGAGCCGGTACGCGGTCACCCGCTCCTTCTTCGCCCAGCGCCTGAGGCGCTTGCCGTTCTTCCGCAGGCGATTTGCGAACATGGCCGCTTCCGCGCTCGGCTTCCGCCACCCGGGCCCCTCCCCCTCCGGCGCCGCGTCGCCGATGGGCAGCTCCAGGAAACGACACTCGATGGGCCCGTTCATCACCACCCGCTTCGACGCCGCGCGCAGGCCGATCCGCTTGTCGAGCGCGCGGTTCCCCGAGAGCACCCAGGCCGACCACCTTGGAAAGCGACGCTTGAGCACGTCCCCGAGCTGCGCGTAGAGCGGCCCCAGCTCGCCCGCCTCGCCCAGCCGCGCACCGTAAGGCGGATTGACGACGAAGAGCCCCGGTCCGCCCTCGGGCGCCTCCAGATCCGCGAGCGCCCGCTGCTCCACCCGCACCACGTCGCCAACGCCCGCCTTCATCGCATTGTCGCGCGCCCGCCCCACGGCCTCTGCCGAGGTGTCGAAGCCGAAGATCGCCACTTCCCGCCCACGCGCCGCCTCGCGCCGTGCCCGCGCCTCGCGCAGCACCTCCTCCCACGCGTCCCGATCGTGCCCGCGCCACCCCGGCGCGCCGAGCCCACGCGTGAGCCCCGGCGCAACGTCCCTGGCGATCCACGCCGCCTCGAGCAGGAAGGTCCCGGAGCCACACATCGGGTCCACCAGCAGGCGCTCTCCCTCCCCGCGCCGATGCCATCCAGCCATCCGCAGAAGCGCCGCCGCCAGGTTCTCCTTCAAAGGCGCTGCCCCACCGGTGCGCCCCACCCCGCGGCGATGCAACGCCTCTCCCGAAAGGTCGATGCTCAGCGTCACCCGGCTCCCCGCCAGATGCACGTGCACCCGAACGCCCGGCGACGTCTTGTCGACGTCGGGGCGTGTCCCCTCCGCGTCGCGCACCGCATCCACGATCGCGTCCTTGACCTTCAAGCTCACGAACTTGCCGGGCCCCGCCGGGCCCCTGCCCGCCGTCGACACCGCGAAGGTGGTCTCCGGCCCGAGGTGTTCCCCCCACCGAATGGCGCGCGCACCCGCATACAGCGCCTCCGCATCCGCCGCTTCGAAGCTCTTCAGCTGAAGCAGCACCCGGCTCGCCACGCGCGATCCGGCACAGGCGCGGTACGCATCCGAGAGCGCGCCCGAGAACTTCACGCCGCCCGTCTGCTGCACCACCCCCGACAGCTTGAGCTCCGTGAGTTCCTCGGCGAGGACGTCCTCCACTCCGCGCGCGACCGTCGCGAAGAAAGCGTGCGTCACGCGGCGGCTCCTTCTGCCAGGCGCACCATCCGCTCACCCCGCCCGAACGCGCGCACGCGATTTCTCGGGATGTCGTAGAGCTTGCGGTCCATCACCGCCGCGCGGAGCTCGACCGGCAGCTCCATCAGCACCTGCGTCGGCGGCGGGATCTGCCACCGCGACAGCTCGCCATGGAGCAAGCGCTCCCCCGCCTCGCGAAAGATCGGCTCCATCGCCAGGTAGTCGGCGCGGAAGCGGACGTAGTCGCAGCGCCCGCGATAGTGCGCGAGGTACACCTCGGCGAGCGCGCGCGGCAGGTCCTCCTCGATGTGGGCGATCATCCCGTAGAGGGTGCAGCGGGCCATGGCCTGATAGCGCGTGCTCCGCCGCACCTTGCCGCGCTGCATCCGCCCGAAGGCCTCGCGCCAGTGGTCTTCCACCACGCCCTCGCCGCGCCCCAGGCTCGGCCCGAGGCTGTCCATGTAATAGCGATGGAAGACCGGCACCAGCCTCAGCACCCACGCCGGATGAAGGAAACGCCCGCGCCGGCACTCGCGAAGCTGCAGCGTCGTCACGTGCTGATAGGAGCGCGTGAACCAGCCGCGAGGGTCGCGCGCCGCGAGGAGCTCGTCGGCGAGCGCCCGCTGCTCCTCGAGGACACGCTCCGCCTCCTCGTAGAGCGCGGGCAGCGCCTGCGTCTCGTCGAGTTCGCGCGCGGGCGGAGCGCGGAGCAGTGAAGGCCCCCCCGACGGCGCGAGGGTGACGAGTGTGTCGAGGCTTCGGCCGAGCTCGCGCGTGAGCATCTGCTTGGCGACGATCCCCGCGAAGGGCGCCACGAAATCGGCCCGCACCTCCCAGGTCAAAAAGGAGCCCTCTTTCGTCTGGGCGACGGTCATCTCGCCGCGGTGAGCGCGGATGCCGGGCCCGCGATAAACGCGGTAGACGAAGCGATGCGGCGGCTCGCTCTCGGCCACCACCTCGTGGAGGCGCCCACCGAGACCGGGCAGGTCCACCCTCCGCAGCGCTCCCACGCCCGCCGGATGGCCGCCGTCCCCCGCCGACGCGAGATGGATCTTCGCCGTCGACCACCGGTTCATGGCGTCGGGCTCCGTCAGGAGCGCGAAGGCCACCGCCGGCGGACATGGGGCGCGTCGCTCGAGGCGCAGATGCATCGACTCCGAGTTAGCACGCCCCTCGAACGCAACCGAGCCCCTTTCCACCGCGATAACACCGCCATGAACGCTTGCCCCTCCGATCTCACCCCTGTACAAAGGCTCAGGTCCTATATGAAGGGTGATCGACGACAGCGGCTGCGCGCGCGATTCGGCCTCACCGACTTCCACCCATGGCAGGCCGAGGCCATCGACGCGCTTCTCGAAGGCAAGCGTCGGGTCCTGGTGGTCGCCCCCACCGGCGGCGGCAAGAGCCTCACCTATCAGTTCTCCGCCACCGAGCTCGAGGGCACGACCATCGTCGTCTCTCCGCTCATCGCGCTGATGGAGGACCAGGTGCGGGGGCTGACCGAGCGCGGCATCGCGGCGACTTGGCTCTCGAGCACCGTCGACCCGAACGAGCGACGGCGCCGCGAGCGCGAGCTCGTCGCCGGCGCCTACGAGCTGGTCTACGTCGCCCCCGAGCGCCTCGCCTCGGACCACGTCCTCGAGATGCTCGCAGAGGTCGCCCCGCCGCTGGTCGCCATCGACGAGGCGCACTGCATCTCGCAGTGGGGCCACGACTTCCGCCCGGACTACCTGCGCCTCAACCGCGTCCTCGACCGCCTCGCGCCGAAGCACGTGCTCGCATGCACCGCGACCGCGACGCCGATCGTACGCGACGAGATCATCGACAACCTCGGGCTCGAGCGCGCCGACACCGAGCTCGTGCTCCGCGGCTTCGCCCGGCCGAACCTCCACCTCACGGCGCGAGAGATCGACGGCACGCGCGAGCGCAAGCGCGCGGCCATCGCGGCGGTGCGCGAGGCGCTCGGCACCCCCACCGAGCCCGCCGGCGCCGCCATCATCTACACCGCCACGCGCAAGATCGCCGAGCAGATGGCCGACGTCATGGCCGACGAAGGCTATCGCGCCGCCGCCTATCACGCCGGCCTCGAGCCCCACGTCCGCCAGCACGTCAACGCCGGCTTCGCGTCGGGGCAGCTCGACGTGGTCTCTGCGACCAACGCCTTCGGCATGGGCATCGATCGCCCCGACATCCGCGCGGTGGTTCACGTCCAGTCACCGGGCTCGATCGAAGCCTACTATCAGGAGGTCGGGCGCGCCGGCCGCGACGGGCAGCCAGCGCTGGGGCTGCTCCTGCGTTCCACCGCCGACTTCGGCCTCAGGCGCCGTTTGATCGAGCGCCGGTGGGAAGACACGCAGCCCGACGAAGAGCGGGTCCAGCAGCAGTGGGGCCTCTTCCTCGATCTGATGCGCTACGTCGAAGCGGGGAGCTGCCGCCACGACTTCATCCTCGGCTACTTCGGCGACGAGCAGGAGACCCTCGGCGGCTGCGGCCACTGCGACGTGTGCGAGCGCCTCGAAGAGGAGAGCGGCGAGAGCGGTGAGCGGAAGGTCAGCGACGAGGACGCGATCGTGGTGAAGAAGGCCCTCGCCGGCATCGCGCGCAATCGACGCACTGCCGGTCTGAACCGCGTGGTGGAGATGCTCCACGGCGACGACAACGCGAAGCTGAAGCAGATGGGCCTCGCGTCCCTCTCGACCCACGGCATCCTCTCGGAATACGAAAAGCCCTGGCTCCTGATCCTGATGCGCCGTCTCATGACCGCCGGCCTCATCGAGATCACCACCGACAACTACCCCAAGCCCTATCTCACCCGCGACGGTCTCGCGGCGATGAAGGGCGAGACGCCGATTCGGGTGCTGCTGCCGGAAGAGGGCGCCGGCTCGAAGAAGTCGCGCGGGAGCCGCAGCCGCGGCAAGCGCACCCCCGCCGAGCTCCCCACCAACGTCGATCGCGCCCTCTTCGAGCGCCTGCGCGAAGCGCGCCTCGCGCTCGCGCGCGAAAAGGGCGTCCCGGCCTACGTCGTCTGCCACGACCGCACGCTCCTCGAGATGGCCGCCCAGAAGCCTCAGACCCTGAACGAGATGGCCGACGTCCATGGCATGGGTCCGGCGCGCATCGAGGCGTGGGGCGATCGCTTCCTTTCGGTGGTGACCGAGGGCGGCTGAGCGCTCTGGGCCGACGCGGTCAGTAGTCGCTGTCGAAGGCGTCCTCTCGCGTGGCGCGAATCGACGCCTCTTCGACGGCTTCGTCGGCGTCCGTTCGGGGACGGCGCCGACCCGCGTCGATCGGACCGACCCGAGTCATCGGCCGTCCGGGCCCGAAACGCGCGTCGCCCGGATCGCCGAGCACCTGCAGCTCCGACACGCACGCCTCCTGCCACCCGGGGTGAGATCCCGGAACGAGCCGCGTGAGCTCGATGCGGTAGGTGCCACCGCGCAGGCCGGGGCTCAGCTCGAACCGCTGAAGCCCGCGATCGTCGAGGTCGAGATCGCCGCCACCCACCACGACCCCGCCGTGGGTGATGCGCACGTGGGCGACGCGGTGGTTGGCGGTGAAGAAATCTCCCTCCGCCCCGACCTTGGTGTATCCCGCCGTCAGAGCGACCGCCGTGACCCGCATGCTGATGATGACCTCCACCTCGATGAACGAGCCCTCGCGCTCGCCTGCGGCCGCGCTCCAAGCGGTCTCGAGGTCTTCATCGACGAGCCGCCCGACCAACGCGCGATCTCCGTTGTAGACCGACGACACCGCCACCGTGGCCGCCGGCCCCGCGTGGAGGAGATCGACCTCTCCCGGATGCGCCACGGTCACGTCGTCCGCTCCCCCCTCCGTGCTCTCCTCGCCGGCCTCCTCGCCACTCGCTCGAGGGGATCCCTCCCGATCGTCTCCTGGCGCCGGGTCCTCCGCCGACTGCGCCTGTCCCCCGGACGCGGAGGGGCCATGACTCGCCGCCGGCGTCGCCTGATGTGCCTCGTTGCACGCAGCGAGCACGATCATCACGAGCACGCTCGACAGCGCGACGGCCCTCCTCCTGGTGCTCCACGGACACATCGTTGCCTCACCCCGTTCGATCGATTCGCGCGCTTCTCACGCGAGGATGCGCACCGATATTCCGCAAAGGGCAGCGCTGCCGCAATCCCATTCGTGGCGTGAATGACGGCGCCTGGCCCCTCTTTCCTCCTGTCGCGGTAGGATGGCAGAGAGGTACCGCCGATGCCCCGCTCCCTTCTGCTCGCCCTGGTCGCCCTGGTCTCCTTCGCCCATGCGACCGCGCCTTCGCGCGCCTTCGCGCAGGCCTCCTGCGTGGACACCAGCGGCGACATGTGCCTGAACGTGATTCGCTCGGCACGAACCGACGGTGTGGTCGAGGACATCTTTCAGACCAGCGACGGGCGCTACGCGCCAGAGCTCACCTTCGCGACGCTCCTCGGGGGCGTGAACGGCTGCATCGGACAGACCTACAATCCGCTGATCCTCAGCGGCTACACCTGCTGCTCCATCAGCGACGCTGGCTGCATGCCGCCCGGCGGCCGCGACCCGAGCTTCCAGGCCAACGACCTCGACTGGTACTGGACGCAGGTCCTTCGCACCGACCCGGCCGGCACCGCGCTCCCGGATGGCTCCCCCGACTACTACGAGCCCTACCGCGCGCGCATCTACGACCTCGGCGGCGAAGCCAACCGCGTCGTCCTCTTCCCGATCACCGACCACGATCCTCTGCCCTGCGAGGCCTTCGAGTACACGGTGTGGCTCTCGAACGATCCGGCCGCGACGGCGATCGCTCCCGCCGACGCGCCCGACCCGCGCCTGTGGAACGAGGCGCTCCTCATCCGGGCCTTCACCGAGGGCTGGACGCGGAACGCAGCGGCGACCTCGGCCGACCGGACGCGCACCGATCTCGACACCTACCTGCGCGACACCTCCGGCGGCGACGCCATCGCCGACGCCCTCGCCACCGTGTGGGCCCTGCCCTGCGGCATCAGCTTCCGCTACGTCGCCATCCAGGCCGGCAACCACGGCAACCCGGGGCCCGAGTGCGTCTACCACAGCTCCGACGACGAGCTCGACGCCGTCGCCGGCCTCAACGAGGACGACACCGGCATCTGCGTCGACGCCGACATGGACGGCCATCGGGACGCGGCCTGCGGCGGCGGCGACTGTAACGACGCCGACCCCATGGTGCACCCCGGCGCCTTCGAGCCCTGCAACGCGACCATGGACTACGACTGCCAGCCGATGGCGGACTGTCCGATGGGCACCGTCTGCGACGACGCCACCGGCCTCTGCGTCCCGCAGTGCTTCGAGGGCGGCTGCGCGGAGGGCTTCGATTGCGTGAGCGGCGCATGCTTCGACACCGCGTGCACCATGCGCAGCGATCCCTGTCCGAGCGGCACCCTCTGCCGTGGCGGCGAGTGCGTCGAACCCTGCGACGGCGTCGTGTGTCCCGTGGGCCAGCTCTGCATCGATGGATCCTGCGTCGATCCCTGCGCGGGCGTCGTCTGCCCAGCCAATCAAGTCTGCGTGGCGGACGATCCAGCGGCCCTCACCGTGTGCGGCCCGTCCTGCGACTGCGACGAGCTCGCGGCGCCGCTCTGCCCCACAGACGAGGCCTGCGACACCCGCGACACCTCGCCCACCTACGGCGAGTGCGTCGATCCCGGCTGCGAGACCGCGACCTGCGCCGCGACCGAGGTCTGCGTGGGCGGCTCCTGCGTCGACCCCTGTGATGGCGTCACCTGTCCCTTCGGTCAGGTGTGCATGGACGGATCCTGCGTCGCCGACCTCTGCTCGCGCATCATCTGCCCGACGGGCCTGGTGTGCCGCGGGGGCGACTGCTTCGAGCCATGCGACGGCGTCACCTGCATGACGGGCCAGATCTGCCGTGACGGCGCGTGCGTCCCCGATCCCTGCGCGGGTGTGGACTGCGGCGCCGGCATGCGCTGCTCGGGCGGCACCTGCATCCCCGACGGCACCGTGATGGACAGCGGGAGTGCGGACGCTGGCGGCGACGCCGGTGACGCCGGCGGACCCAGCGACGACGAAGGTGGCTGCGGCTGTCGCACGCTGTCCGGACGCCCGCCGATCGGCGAAGCGCTCGACGCGCTCCTGGTGGCGCTCTTCCTCTTCGGACGCCGCAGGCGGCGCCGCCGCTGACCCGCGTGGACGACCGTATCGCGCTGATCCACGCCGCGCCTCTGCGCTGTTTCGCGCCACACGCCACGACCCGCTTCGTGGAGCGGCCCGACGTCGAATACGTGATCACCCCGGGTCTCGCCGACGGGTCATACAACGAGGTGTCGCGTTTCACCCACGAGGAGCGGGACGCCGAAGCCGCCATCGACGCCGTGATCGACGCCTACCGCTCGCAGGGGTTGCCCTTCAAGTGGGTGGTGGGACCGGGCTCGGCGCCCGCCGACCTCGTGGCGCGCCTGTCGGCGCGCGGCCTCGAGCATTGGCGCGCGCGGGGGATGTGCGCCCGGCCGGGCGACCTCGAGCTCGCCCCCGCCCCCGCGGTCACGGCCGCACCCATCACCCCCGACGAGGTCTATCGCTTCGACATGTTCGCAGGCTGAAGCCCGCGCTCGGGCGCTCAGTGCCCGTGCGTGACCTTCGCTTCCGGGTAGATAGCGTAGGTCCCGGTGATGGACGCCTGATCGAGGATGTGTCCCTCCATCGCCTTCAGCGCGTCCGCGCCGCCGAAGCCCGAGGGCAGGTCGAGCTTCTCGACGTCGAGGGCATAGACCGTGAATTGGTAGTGGTGCACGATCTCGTCGTTCCACGGAGGGCAGGGGCCGTCGTAGCCGAAGTAGTCGCCGCTCATGTCCGCGTCGCCGGCGAACCAACCCGTGTAGTCGTTCTTGCCGCGACGGCCGCGCGGCGCTTTCTCGTCCTTGCCGCGCGCGGTGATGCCATCACAGAGCTCTCCCTCCGCAATCGCGCCGTCACCGGCGGGGAGATCGATCAGCACCCAGTGGTAGAAGTCGACCCGCGGCAGATCGGCCGGGACCGTGCGTCCCTCCTTGTTCACGTCGTCGCCCTTCGAGGGAACGTCGGGGTCGACGCAGATCAACGCCACGCTCTTGGCCCCGCTGGGCACGCCGCTCCAGCTGAGCTGCGGGTTCTTGTTGTCCGTGAGCGCGACGTGGCTCTCGGGATCGTACTTACCGAACGCATTCTCGTGTGGGATGCGCTCACCGTCGGCGAAGCTCTCGCTCGTGAGTTTCATGCGGCTCCTCCTTCGACCTGGAGTTGGAAAATGGGGGCGCGAGCGTAACGAGTCCCAGCCGATGTGAAAACCTGGATACGCGTGAATATCTCGCGGAGTGCACATGCGCGCGCGCAACGCTTGCTCGGCTCCCGCGGATGCGCCGAAACCATGCCCGAAAAAGCGTCTGTCCGCGGGCGCATGGCGGTGGCCCTCATCTTGCTGGCTAGACGTTCACGATGTCCCCCGACGAAGACCGCCCCACCAAGCCCGAAGTCCCCCACCCCAACAAGCCCGATAGACGTCACCCCTGAGTCGTCGCTTGTCGTCCCGGCGGCCATGACCTATCCACGAAGCTGAGGTAGGTGAGCATGGACGGTGGCGCGAGCACGGACCCCAAAGAGATCCCGGGGCTGGTCGAAGATCTTCGGAAGTCCTTCCGCTCGGGGAGGACCCGGCCCCTCCAGTGGCGGCGCCAGCAGCTCAAGGCGCTGCTCACGATGCTGGACAAGGAAGAGGAGCGCTTCCTGAAGGCCGTCGCGGACGACTTCAGCAAGCCGCGTGTGGAGGCGTGGGGCGGCGAGGTGAACTTCGTCGCGGGAGAGGCGAGATACACGCTCAAGCATCTCGAAGATTGGATGAAGCCGACGAAGGTGACGACCGCCCTGGCCAACCAGCCGGGCAAGAGTCGCATCCATCACGAGCCGCTCGGCACGGCGCTGATCATCGCGCCGTGGAACTACCCGCTCCAGCTCCTTCTCGGTCCTTTCGTGGGCGCAGTGGCCGCCGGCAACACCTCGGTTCTCAAGCCGTCGGAGATGGCGCCCCACACGGCGGCCACCCTCGCCGAGCTGGTGCCGCGCTACCTCGACACCGAGGCGGTGAAGGTGGTCCTCGGCGGCGTCCCCGAGACCACCGCGCTCCTGAAGGAGCGCTTCGATCACATCTTCTTCACCGGCAACGGCACGGTGGGGCGCATCGTGATGCGCGCCGCGGCGGAGCACCTCACGCCGGTGACCCTCGAGCTCGGCGGCAAGAGCCCCTGCATCGTCGACCGCAGCGTGGACCTCGAGGTCGCCGCCAAGCGGATCGCCTGGGCGAAGTTCTACAACGCGGGTCAGAGCTGCACCAGCGTCGACTACGTCCTGGCCGACGAGACAATCGAGGACGCATTGGTCCACCGGATCGAGGCCGCCGTCCGGGAGTTCTACGGCGACGATCCGAAGAGCAGCCCGGACTTCGCGCGCATCGTGAACGAGCGCCATCACCAGCGACTCCGTGGTCTCCTCGAGGAGGGTGACATCGTCTGCGGCGGTGAGACCGACGAAAAGAGCTGCTACATCGCGCCCACCGTCATCCGCAACGTCACGCGCGACATGAAGGTGATGCAGGAAGAGATCTTCGGCCCCATTCTGCCCATCGTCAAAGTGCGCGACCTCGACGAGGCCATCGACTTCGTCAACGCCGGCGAAAAGCCGCTCGCGCTCTACGTGTTCAGCCGCAGCCAGAAGCGGGCCAAGCGCGTGATCCGCGAGACCAGCTCGGGCGGCGCCTGCATCAACGAGTGCATCGCCCACATGGTGGTGCCGGAGCTACCCTTCGGCGGTGTCGGTGAGAGCGGGATGGGCGCCTATCACGGCCGCGCATCCTTCGACCTCTTCAGCCACCACAAGTCGGTCCTCATCAAGAGCACCAAGGTCGATCCGGCCTTCCGCTACCCGCCCTACACCGACGACAAGGAGCGCTGGCTGAGGCGGTTGCTCTGACGGAGGCGCCAGTGCCTGGTTCGATCGGGCACTAGTCTATTCCTGGACGACGAGCGAGACGTCCTGCAGGGCCTCGGAGAGGCGGACCTGGAGCTCGCTCATGGTGGTGTCGGCGTCGACGATCTCGCGCGTGAGATCGGCGATGCGGGAGTCGAGGTCGCTCAAGCGACTGACGAGGCGCTGGCGCAGATCGGTCGTGCCCGGCAGCCGCCGGATGGACTCGATGTTCTGACGCGTCTCCTCGGCGTTCGCCGTGAGCGTGCGCTTCTCTTGCGTCGCGGCGTTGCGCCGCTGCTCTGCCGCGATGAGCTGCTGGCGAAGCTCGAGGGCACGGGTGAGGGCCGGACCTTGCGCCGCGTCCACCGCCGCGCCGTGAAGGTAGAGCCCCACCGCCTCGGCCGCGATCTCGGTCATGAATTGCACGGTGCGCCGCACCGGCGTGCGCTCGACGACCTCCACCTCGCCGCTGCCGTGCGGGCGCACCGTGAGCGGAACGAGCGCCTTGTCCGGGCTCTCCTCGGTGCCCTCGGGCGGCTCGAAGAGGGTGGCGCCGCTCATGCGTGGATGACGCAGGAAGACCTCGGCCTCGTGGTCGCTGCCGTTCTGCACCGTGTACTTGGTGCGCCTCTCGGCGAAGCGCTCGACCACGACCTGGCTCTGGGTGATGCGCACCAGCGCCGCATCGGCTTCCGTTCCCCGCGTGGTCGACTGCACCGCCACCGAGCGATCGACGGCGAAGGGGACGAAGGTGGTCGCGTCCCTGGGCAGCGGCTCGAGGAGGCCCTGACCGAGGAAGGAGCCGTGTCCCAGCACGCTGATCGGTCCGCGCTCGAGCACCGCGCCGGTCGTATTCTCGATGCGCACCACGCGGAACGGGTGGGTGCGCGAGGTCGGCACACCGGGATCGGGCGCGAAGAGGTGCACCTCGCGGCCGGGGACGCGCTCCGAGAGGATCGCGACCATGGTCGAACCGCCGTCGGGCACCGTGACGCGCTCGTTCAGGTCGTAGCGGGTCACCCCATCGCCGAGCATCGCGGACGCGGCCATGGCGCTCACGCTGCTCTGCGCCATGTTGGCGCTCACGCCCTGCGCCATCGGCATCTCCATCGGCATGTCTGCGGCCCCGCCCCCACCGGCCCCATAACCCGAGCTCGTTCCGTACCCGGTGTGCCGGGCCCGCCGGGAAGGACTGGGCGCGGCTTCGGCGGCGGCCACGCGTTCCTCCTCGTCCATGGCGTAGGCATCGTCGCCACCGTAGTCGTTCTGTGACTCCGCTGCCTCGGGGGGCGGCGGCGGCCCCTGGGCGAGGGTCGTCTCGCTCATCGGCACGGCCATCACCACGTCCCCGGTGTCCGTGATCTGCGGGCGCGGCGGTGTCACTGGAGTTCCGAGATCCGATCGAAAGGCGATCGGTGTTCCCGTCGTCAGCGACAGCTCGACGTTCGTCCAATCTTCCCCCGACGTGTTCTGCACCACGGCCCAGGCCTGAAGGAGCGCGTCGCCCTCGTCGATCACCACGCGATAGGAGGGCCGCCAGATCGGCGCGCCCACCACGTAGGCGACCATGAGCTCGTGCTCGACCTGGCCGCGCAGGCGCAGGTTGACGTCGACGCGGGGGTCCTCGGGCTCCTCGGGCTCGGGCGGAGGCGGCGGCTCCTCGTCCTCTTCGAGCGCCTCGGGAGGCGGCGGCGCCGGTGGCTCGGGCGGCTCGGGCACCTCGAAGGACACGCTCGAGACCCCGCCCGCCGTTCGCTCGACCACCGTCAGTGACGACAGGAAATCGCCCACCTCGGACTGTCGCACCCCGAAGTGGAGCTCGTCCCCGTCCACCTGCCCGCTTCGTTCGAAGTAGGCCACGCCATTTCGGTAGAGGACCACGCGCCGCACCGGGACATCGTCCGAGCCGAGGACCGCCGGCCCGCCCCCACAAGCGCTGAGCAGGATCGAGAGGGCCAGAGCCCCGTTCCATCGTCGCATGGCCGGAAGTGACGCATGGCAGGGCCCGAAGATCTAGAGGGTTGGAAAGGCAAGTTCCGCTTCGCGCCCCTGGGCGCTACGCGATGGGTGAGACGAGGGTTGGTTTTGGTGAGGGGGCTTTCGCCCCCTCCACGCTCCCCTCGGGGACTGCGTCCCCGCGGCCGACGAGAGTTGCGCGAAGTGCGGGGCGGCGATACCGCCGCCCCGGCTAGATCTGCGTGTGCTGTCGGCCTCCCCTGCACGGCGCCGGAGGCGCCGGGTGGCGGCCGAAGGCCGGCCACTGCGGGCCGGCTACGGGGCGCTACGAGATGGGTGAGACGAGGGTTGGTTTTGGTGAGGGGGCTTTCGCCCCCTCCACGCTCCCCTCGGGGACTGCGTCCCCGCGGCCGACGAGAGTTGCGCGAAGTGCGGGGCGGCGATACCGCCGCCCCGGCTAGATCTGCGTGTGCTGTCGGCCTCCCCTGCACGGCGCCGGAGGCGCCGGGTGGCGGCCGAAGGCCGGCCACTGCGGGCCGGCTACGGGGCGCTACGCGATGGGTGAGACGAGGGTTGGTTTTGGTGAGGGGGCTTTCGCCCCCTCCACGCTCCCCTCGGGGACTGCGTCCCCGCGGCCGACGAGAGTTGCGCGAAGTGCGGGGCGGCGATACCGCCGCCCCGGGTAGATCTGCGTGTGCTGTCGGCCTCCCCTGCACGGCGCCGGAGGCGCCGGGTGGCGGCCGAAGGCCGGCCACTGCGGGGCGCTACGCGGGACCGTACGCTCTGCGGACCCGAGCCTTCTTGGAGAGGGGGATGCACTCCCGGCTCGGGGCCGCGCCGCTCCCGGTCCCGCTTCGCGCCCTACGGGGCGCTACGCGGGACCGTACGCTCTGCGGACCCGAGCCTTCTTGGAGAGGGGTTGCGGTTCGATCGCGGCCGGCCTATCAGCAGGCCATGAAGCGCATCATCAGCGGCCTCTGCGCCCTCGGCCTCGTCGCCTGCGGCGGTGGAAACGAGGAGGCAAGCGGCCCGGAAGAACACGCGGAGCATCACGGCGAGCATCACAGCGGCGGCGAGCATCACGGGAGCGGCGACGATCACCCCGGCATGCCCCCCGCGGTCGATCACTTCCACTCGGTCCTCGGTCCGATCTGGCACGCGGAGCCCGGCGACACGCGGCGCGCGCTGGCGTGCGATACCGACAACCTGTCGGCCCTCGACGAGGCAGCGGCGGATGTCGCGGCCATGGAAGCCCTCGAGGGCGCCGACGAGACGGATTGGAACGTGGCCACCGAGGCGCTGACGGCGAGCGTCGCCGAGGTCGCCGTCGCCTGTGACACCGGCGGCGATGCAGCGGAGGACAAGCTCTCCGCCGTCCACGACGCCTTCCACGCGATCGCAGAGCTCGCGAGCTCAGAGGAGTCCGAATAGTGAGCGACGACAACCCACTCTTTTCGACCGACTTCGCGATCCCGTTCGATCGCATCCGCCCCGAGCACGTGGTGCCCGGTGTCACGGCTCTCCTCGCGCAAGCCCGGAGCGGCGTGGACACGGTGGCCGCCGACACCTCGCCGCCGACCTACGCGTCGGTGCTCGGCGCTCTCGAAGACGCGACGGAGCAGCTCGAGCGGGCGATGGGCATCGTCGGGCACCTCGAGGCCGTGGCGACGAGCGACGCGCTGCGTGCGGCCTACGACGAAGTGAAGCCCGCCGTGAGCGAGTTCTACTCGTCGATCCCGCTGAACGACGCGCTCTGGAAGCGCGTCTCTGCCCTGGCGGAGAGCGACGCCGGCCGTAGCCTCGAAGGCGCGCGGGCACGTCACCTGAAAAAGACCGTCGACTTCTTCAAGCGCCACGGCGCCGAGCTCGATCCCGAGGGCAAGAAGCGCCTCGCCGAGGTCGACGTGGAGCTGACGAAGCTGACGACGAAATACGGTCAGAACGTCCTCGACTCCACCAACGCCTTCGAGTTGGTGATCGACGACGAGTCGAAGCTCGCCGGGCTGCCCCCCTCGGCGGTGGCCGCCGCCAAGCAGAGCGCCGAGGCCAAGGGCAAGAAGGGATGGCGCTTCACGCTTCAGGCGCCGAGCCTGATCCCGCTCCTGACCTACCTCGACGATCGGACCATTCGCGAGCAGGTGTGGCGCGCTTACAACTCGAGCGACACGAGCGGCGAGTGGGACAACGAGCCCCTGGTGCGCCGCATCCTCGAGCTGCGTCGCGAGAAGGCGCAGCTCCTCGGCTACTCCGACTTCGCCGACCTGGTCCTCGAAGATCGAATGGCCGCCGAGGGTGCGAAGGCCATCTCGTTCCTCGACGAGCTACGCGAGCGCACCCTTCCCTTCTTCGAAAAGGAGAATCGCGACCTCGAAGCGTTTCGAAAGGAGAAGCTCGGCGACGACGCGCCGCCCATCGCCCCCTGGGACATCGGCTACTGGGCGGAGAAGATGCGAAAGGAGCTCTACGACTTCGACGAAGAGGAGCTCCGCCCCTACTTCTCCGTGGACGCGACGCTCCGCGGCCTCTTCGAGACGGCCGAGCGTCTCTATGGCGTCAAGATCGCCGAGACCGACGACATGCCCACCTGGCATCCGTCGGTGCGCGCCTTTCGCCTGAAGGATGCGTCGGACGGCGAGCTCGGCGCGTTCTACGTCGACCTCTTCCCGCGCGAGGAGAAGCGCGGCGGCGCTTGGATGCAAGGGCTGTCGACGAGCGTGCCGCCGGAGCCGCACCTCGGGCTCTTCTGCGCGAACGTCACTCCGGCCGTGGGCGATGCTCCCGCGCTCCTCACGCATCGCGAGGTCGAGACGCTCTTCCACGAGTTCGGTCACCTGCTCCATCACATGCTCTCGCAGGTCGAGGTGCGCAGCCTCGCAGGGACGAACGTCGCGTGGGACTTCGTCGAGCTTCCCTCGCAGATCATGCAGAACTGGTGCTGGGAGAAGGAGGCCCTCGACCTCTTCGCGCACCACTACGAGACGGGCGAGACGATCCCTCGGGCGCTCTTCGACAAGATGGTGCGGGCGCGCACCTACCGCGCGGCGAACGCGCAGATGCGCCAGCTCGGCTTCGGCACGGTGGATCTCGACCTCCACGTCGGATGGGATCCGTCCGAGGACGCGAGCCTCTTGACCCACGCCAGAGAGATCCTCCAGGCGCACGCCGCCGCTCCCCTGCCTGACGACTACGCGATGATCCTGCGCTTCGGCCACCTCTTCGCGAGCCCCGTGGGCTACGCCGCCGGCTACTACTCCTACAAGTGGGCCGAGGTGCTCGACGCGGACGCTTTCACCCGTTTCAAGACCGAAGGCGTATTCGACTCCAGCGTGGGGCGGGCCTTCCGGGACGCCATCCTTTCACGGGGGGACAGTGAAGATCCCATGACGCTGTACCAGGAGTTCATGGGCCGCGAGCCGAAGCTGTTGGCGCTTTTCGAACGCCAGGGCCTGGTCTGAACCGGGACGATTGTCAGAGGTGACAAAGCCGCTCATCCTTTGTCGATGCGGCACATCCCCTCGTTGGTCTTGCTCTCCTTTCTGACGTCAGCTTGCGGGGACGACGGAGCCGCGGTCGATTCGGGAGCGGATAGCGGCGGTGCCGACACCGGGATGGACGCCATCGTCGCGGACACCGGTTCGCCCGACACCGCACCGGACACCACCGTGGACAGCGGACCCGACGCGGACGACGCCGGCGACGGCGGGCTCGTCGGCTGCAATCCCGACAGCGGCATCCAATGCGACGGCGACTGGGAGGGGCGCTGCGGCGGGAGCGGCTGCGCGGCAGACGAGTGCTGCAGCCCGGTCGATGGACGCTTCTCGTGTCAGCCGCGGGTCGACGGGATGTGCCCGGCCGCGGACATCTGGGTCGACGAGGACCGGCTCGTCGCCGACGTGCGCTTCGAGTGGGCGTACTTCCCTGACGGGGACTGCGCCATCGTCGAGGGGTGCGTGGACGCGCCGGGATGGCGGCGGCTGCTGCGCTTCCCAACCTGGACCCCGAACACCGGCGGCGCCGACCTCTACCTGGGCCCGCCCTCGGACTCGATCGACTACTTCACCTATTCCTCCTGCCACGACCACTACCACTTCAACAGCTACGCCGAGTACGAGCTCTTGACCGCGGACGGGTCGGTGGCGGCGACCGGCCACAAGCAGGCCTTCTGCCTCCTCGACTTCTATCAGTACCCCGGCATGGATTCGCGCGGCGCGAACTACAACTGCTCGAACCAGGGCATCAGCCGCAACTGGCAGGACGTCTACGGCGGCCACCTCGACTGCCAGTGGGTCGACATCACCGACCTCGACGCCGGGGACTACGATCTCTCGGTGAACCTCAACTACGAGCACATCCTCAACGAGTCCGACTACACGAACAACAGCGCCCTCGTTTCCATCAGCGTGCCCGAGGCGGATCCCCTTCCCGCGGACGAAGACGTCACCATGCCCTGCCCGATGGACGCATCGGACGGCGCGAATCGCAACTGCGGGCTCACCCGCATCGGTCAGTACACCTGCACCGCCGGCAACATGGTGACCGTCGGCTGCTCCGACGCATGCGGCCTGGGCATGTGCACCGGCGACCCCTTCATCCGCGTCTGCGACATCTCGGACGACCCGACGTGCATGAGCTGGTACGCCATCGGCTCCAACGACGACTCGGGCTGCGGCGGCGGGCGCTGTGGCGGCTCCGGGGATTGCTGCAGCCAGACGACGTTCACCTGCCCTGCGAGCGGGGAATACGTGGTCTTCAGCGCCCCCTACCGTGTGGCCAACATGTCGAGCTGCACCGTCGCTTCGACGGAAGCCGCTCCCTGAGCCTTGGTGAGTCCGGGCAGAGCAGTCCTTTCGTGGGCGCCGCCTCGCCGCTAACCTGCCGGCCCATGGAGGCGCACCGATGAAGCACGTTCTGGTCCCCGTCGATGGCTCCGAGAGCGCTGGCCGGGCCGCGGCCTTCGCCGCCCGGCTCGCCGCACCCCACCAGGCGAAGCTGTGCCTGCTCTTCGTCTACGACGCGCCGGCGGTGGTGAGCATGGGTCTCGCTGGCCTCGCGGGTGACGAGGCGATGGCCAAGGCCCGGCGCGAGAGCGCAGACAAGGCGTTCGGCGCAGCCCTCGCCGCCATCGGCGACGCCGCGAAGGTGGAGAGCTCCCGCGAGGTCGCCGAAGGCAACCCCACGGTGGAGATCCTCGCCTACGCCGACCGCCACGACGTCGACCTCATCGTGATGGGCTCGCGCGGCCTGTCGTCGATTGAGGGCCTGGTCATGGGCAGCGTGAGCGAGCGGGTGCTGCGCGCCGCGCCCTGCCCCGTGACCATCGTGCGCTGAGGACGCCGCCTCAGCGCAGGCGCAGGATGCGGATCGCGCCCCAGGCCACGAAGAGGGCGACGAGCGTGCCGATGATCAGGTCCGGCCAGGCCGCACCGGTGACGCCCACGAGCACGCCCGCGACCACCACGCCGAGGTTGGCGAGGGCGTCGTTGGTGGAGAAGATCCAGCTCGCCTTCAGATGAATGCCGCCGTGGCGATGGCGCGCCAACAGCGCAACGCAGCTCAGATTTGCGACGAGGGCGAGGAGCGCGACGCCGATCATCAGCCCCTCCACCGGCTCACTGCCCATGACGGCGCGGCGCCCGACCTCGACGAGCGCGAGGAGCGCCAGGACGAGCTCGGAAGCGCCGGCGAGCTTGGCCGCGCGGCGCTGCGCCGACAGGCCGCGGCCCACCGCGAAGAGAGAGAGGCCGTAGACCGTCGCGTCGGCGAGCATGTCGAGGGAGTCGGCGATCAAGCCCGTGGACTGAGCGGCGAAGCCGAGCCCGAGCTCGACGACGAACATCGCGGCGTTGATCGCCAGCAGCTGCTTCAGGACCCGGGCCTCGGCCGCCGGGTCGGATGGCTCGCTCGCGGCGAAGCTCTCGTCTATCTCGCTCTCGACCAGCTCGGCGCCGAAGCCGAGGGGCTCGAGCTTCTCGAGGACGGCCGCGCTGGCGCCCCGATGCCACACGCGTAGCTGGCGGGCGTCGAGGTCGAAGCTCAGCTCCAGCACCTCCGGCGCGGCCTCGATGGCCAAGCGGATCACCCGCTCCTCCGAGGGGCAATCCATCCCCGGCACCGAGAACGTGCTCTTCCGCGCCGTCATCGTCGCGATCCTCTGCTCAGATCTTGTCGCGCGCGCATTGCCGCCACGACCCGGCCTTGTCGGTCATCTCGACGCACGAGGTGGGGAGCGTGTCGGGACACTCGCAATCGGCGTTGCAGAGGATTTGGCAGCTCTGGGTGAGAGCTGCGCCCCCGAAGCTCTGGCAGGTGTAGCCGTCGGGGCACGCCGACCCGTCCGAGCAATCGCGTCCCATCGCCGACAGATCGTTCGTTCGTGGGACGCACGCGTCTCCCGCGGCGTCCGCGTCGAGGCTCGCATCCGCGTCGCGGCCGGCGTCCGCATCGGCGCTCGCGTCCATCCCGGCGTCGGGCATGCAGTAGCACGAGCAGTCGCCACCCTCGCAAAGCAGCACGCAGCCCGGCATTCCGTCGCAAGTCACCATGGATCCGTCGGCTACCGACCCGGTGTCAGCCGTCGAGTCGTCTCCGCCGCAAGCGGCGACGAGCAAGAGCGCGAGGGCGAGGCGACGGTGCATCATGGGAAGAGCGTAGCACCCTCGAGGCGGATGCCGCGCTCGCACCGCGCGACCTCAGAGCGCGCGTCCGTCCAGGTACACCTGGCGCGGCGTCGCGAGGGTCAGGACGTTGGTGAGCGGGTCGTCGTCGAGCAGGAGAAAGGACGCGGCCTTGCCGGGCTCGAGGGTGCCGAGTGCATCGAAACCGAAGACGGTGGCGGGAACACGTGTGATGGCGTCGAGGATCGCCGGCTCGTCGAGGCCCGCGGCGACGAGCAGCAGGAGCTCGCGGCGGTCGATGCCCGCCGTGTGGGTGTTGCCGAGATCGGTGCCGTAGACCACGGTCGCGCCGGCGCCGTGCAAACGCGCGAGGTTGTCGACCGCCGCCTCGCTGGCGCCGAACGCAGCGAGCGTGCTGATCACCGTCTTGTCGGAGAGCGAGGCGACGGTCTCGTCCGAGAGCGGCGCCGTGGGCGTGTGGGCGAGGATGTCGGCGCCCGCGGCGGTGCCGCGTCGGACCGCGGCTTCGTCCAGCGCGTGTGTCGCGACGCGCATCCCGCGGGCGTGGGCGGCGTCGACGGCAGCGCGCAGGGATGCGTCGTCGAGGGTCGGACCGGCGGTGATCGGGATCTTGATCGGATCGGCACCCGCGTCTGCCAGCCTCTCCACCGCGTCGCGACACGACCCGGGGTCCTCGCAGGGCAGACCATAACCGTCCGCACCCCAGCTCTGCGTGGGATAGCCTCCCGGCGCTGTCACCATCGGTCCAGACCGCCGGAGCCGGAGCGGGCCGGCGTCCTCGGATAGAAAGCTGATCGGCGAAGCGAGATCCACGGCCCCGGCGATCCCGCCCGCGGCATGCGCTTCCGCGATGGGCAGATACGCGAGATGCACGTGCGCATCGATCGCCGCCGGCACCACGTAGGCGCCCCCGCCATCCACACGGTGCACCTCTCTGCTCGCTTCCTCGGGCGAGACCAGCCGTCCCTCTCGAAGGTAGAGCTCCGTTTCCGCCCCACCGGGCGATCGAAGATGGGTGAGCAGCAAGCCCTCGGTGGACCCTTCCGGCGAAGGCGCGGGGGAGGCGGGGGGCGGAGCCGCCGCCGCGCAGGCCGGCAGCAGCATCAGGAGGACGAACGCACGCATTTCGAGTGGAATACGAACGGTGCGTCGCTCCGGATCGACGCGCTCAGATCACGCTTCGACGCGGATCGGGGCGGT
This sequence comes from uncultured delta proteobacterium, assembly GCA_963727445.1. Taxonomy (GTDB): domain Bacteria; phylum Myxococcota_A; class Polyangia; order Polyangiales; family B10-G4; genus B10-G4. The sequence continues at coordinate 126,663 of CAVSGI010000021.1, read as the reverse complement.
CTCGTGGAAGACCCAGCTCTCGTTGTCGCGGACGGCGCGCCGGACCTCCCACTCGTCGCGGAAGAGCGCGACCAGACGTTCGTCCTGATCGGTGCACCGCGAGGGGAATGCGCGCGAGAGCCATCTCCTTGGCCGTCTCGGGGCCCTCGACCCAGCGGGCGAAGCTGTAGCCCAGACGGTCGAGCGCGCACCTTCGCGCCGTACTCGTGCTCGAGGCGGTAGGCGAGGATGTCGAACTGCAGCTGGCCGACGACGCCGCAGATGGGGTCCTTCTCGCGGCCCGGCTCGAAGAAGAGCTGCACCGTGCCCTCCTCGGCGAGCTCCTGGATGCCCTTCTGCATCTGCTTGCGCTTCATCGGGTCGAGCAGCACCATGCGCGCGAAGTGCTCCGGGCGAGAAGCGCGGCACGGCGTCGAAGGTCAGCGGCGCGCCGGTCGAGAGGGTGTCGCCGATCCGGTAGAGGCCGGGGTCGTAGAGGCCGACGATGTCGCCGGCGTAGGCCTCGCACGATGGACTCGCGCTCGTCGGCGAAGAACTGCTCGGCCCGGGCGAGGCGGATCTCCTTGCCGAGGCGGTAGTGATGCACCCGCATCCCGCCCTCGAACTTGCCGGAGCAGATGCGCATGAAGGCGATGCGGTCGCGGTGCGACGGGTCCATGTTCGCCTGCACCTTGAAGATGAAGGCGCTGAAGCGGTCGTCGTCGGGCGCGGACCTCGTCGTCCCGCGCGTCTCGCGCGGGCCGGGCGACGGGCAGATGCTCGCGGAAGTCGCGCAGGAAGGGCTCGACGCCGAAGTTCGTGAGCGCGCTGCCGAAGAAGACCGGGGTCTGCTCGCCGCTCAGGAACGACTCGGCGCTGAACTCCTCGCCGGCGCCGTCGAGGAGCTCGATGGCGTCGTGCAGCTCCGCGAAGGGCTGCTCCCCGATCAGGGTCTGGAGCTCGGGATCCTCGATGCCGCCGACCTGCACCGGCGCCTTGGTCGCGTTCTTCTCGGTGCTTCTCGAAGCGGAGCACGCTTGATCGCCGCGCACGTATACGCCCTGGAAGCGGTCGCCGTCGCCGATGGGCCAGGTGAACGGCACGGTGTGGAGCCCGAGCACCTCTTCGACCTCGCTCATCAGCTCGAAGGGGTCGCGCGCCGGCCGGTCGAGCTTGTTCACGAAGGTGACGATGGGCGTGCCGCGCATGCGGCAGACGTGGAAGAGCTTGCGGGTCTGCGGCTCGACGCCCTTCGCCGCGTCGATGAGCATGATCGCGCAGTCGGCCGCGGTGAGCGTGCGGTAGGTGTCCTCGGAGAAGTCCTGGTGGCCCGGCGTGTCGAGGAGGTTGTAGTGGATGCCTTCGAACTCGAAGGCCAGCACGCTCGAGGTCACGGAGATGCCGCGCTTCTTCTCGATCTCCATCCAGTCGCTGGTCGCCGCCCGCTTGGCCTTGCGCGACTTGACGGCGCCCGCCATGTGGATCGCCCCACCGTAGAGAAGGAGCTTCTCGGTCAGCGTGGTCTTGCCCGCGTCCGGGTGGGAGATGATGGCGAAGGTTCGCCTCTTTTCGTACTCGCGGGCCATGGGCGCGCGTATCTAAGCACTCCCAGCGACAAGCTCAAGGGCTCGCCGCACGCTATCCTCAGCCCATGCATTTCGTGCTGGCACTGCTGCTCCTGGGAGCTTGTGGGGGCGGCGACGACGCGCCGGACGTCGCGCTGGATTCGGCGACGCCGCCCGCCGATGGCGGGATGGACGCCGGCCCCTCGGACGCGGCCCGAGACACCCGCGCGCCGATCGACGCTCCTCTGGATGCGGTCGTCGATAGCGCCGCCGACACCGCCGCCGACACTGGCCCGGCCATGTGCGATCCGACGATCATGCCCCAGCCGAACGCCGGGCTGCTCACCGAGGTCGCCGGTGATTCGGGCTGCCCTGCGGGCATGGCGCGGGTCGACACCTTCTGCATCGATCGCTACGAGGCCATCCTGGCCGAGGTAGGCGCAGGCGGCGCGCTCTCTGCCTGGTCGCCGTACTTCACGCCCGCTGCCGGCGTGCGCGTGCGCGCGCTCTCGGTCGCCAACGCCGTTCCCCAGGGCTACATCAGCGGAGAGCAAGCGGCCGGTGCGTGCGCTGAAGCGGGCAAGCGCCTGTGCACCGACACGGAGTGGCTCACCGCGTGTCGCGGATCGGCCGATCGCATCTATCCCTATGGCGACACCCGGGAGGATGGCCGCTGCAACGACGCCCGCGCCACGCATCCCGCCGTCGAGCTCTTCGGTACGAGCGCCGACTGGATCTGGTCGATGCTCGATCACCCGTGCCTCAATCAGCTCCCCGATTCACTGGACCACACGGGTGAGAACGCCGGCTGTCAGACGCCGGAAGGCGTCTTCGACCTGATGGGCAACCTGCACGAGTGGACCGCCGACCCGGCCGGCACGTTCCGTGGAGGGTTCTACGTCGACACCCGGATCAACGGCGAAGGCTGCCTCTACGCCACGACCGCACACGCCTTCGGCTATCACGACTACTCGACGGGCTTCCGCTGCTGCGCGGACGCGATCTGAGCGTCGCCGGCCTTCAAAACAAGAGATAGCCGGCGATTCCGACGAGCAGCAGGATGGCGACGGCGATGCCGGCCATCAGCGCCGCTCGATCCCCGGCACCAAAGCCATCCTTGTCCTCGGGGAGCGCGAAGTTCGGCGGCTGCTCCCACACCTCGGTCGGAGGCTCGCTGTCGCTCGGACTCGTCGATTCCCGCGTCACCGGAAGCATCTCCGGCGGGATCCCCAGATCGCCATCGGGGATGGTCGGAGGCTCGCTCGGGGGCGGCGCTGGCGAGGACCACGGGCCGCTGGGCGAGGCGTCGATCACCTCGTCCTCCGGCTCCTCCGGCACGACCCCCAGCGCCGCCGGGTCGACACCCTTCCACGACGCGCCATGCGACACGTTCTTCGGCGGCGGGATGTTCGCGACGGGCACGCCGCCCTTGAGGGTCGTGTCGTCCTCTGGATCGTCGAAACCGCCGCCGCCGTATCCGTCGACGATGTCGCCGATGATGTCGATCTCCTTCGAGTCGAGCTCGAGCGCCGAGACCTCCACCTCGGTTCCGGCGAGCGCAGGGAGCCCCTCGTCGAAGGTGAGGGTGTCCATGTCGTCTTCGTGCTCTTCTCGGCTCTGCTCGAGTCGTCGCTTCTTGAGGTCGAGATGGATCTCGGCGAGGGCCGTGTGGGAGAGCTGGTCGGTGGGATCCTCGGGCCCGGGGATCGCGTTTGCCCCGGCCGCGATCGCCGCCTTGTTCGCCCGCGGTTTCTCCGGGACGGTCTGCCGCGACAGCGCACGAGCGCGACCCGCGGTCTTTTCGAGATAGTCCACCAGCGCCACCGCGCTGATGGTGGTGGAGGTCTCTTCCTCCATCAGCTCGATCGACGCAGCGCCGAGAAGCTCGCTGATCCCCGAAGGCACCTGGGGCTCGCCGACGAAGGTCTGGACGATCTCCGGGTCGTACTCCGTGGGCCCGGTCAGGCTCTCGAGGGCGCGTTCGTCGAAATGAGGCCGCTCCGCCGGATTGGTCGTGGTCCCGGTCGAGCTGAACCTGAGCTCCATCGAGACGAAGGCCGGCATGCGGTCGGCGACGCGGATCATCTCTTCGCCGAGCACCGCGTGCAGAAGCTCGGCGATCTGCTCCTCGTCGAGGGCCTCGGCGATGGGAACCGCTTCCGAGAGCAGGTCACGGAAGGCGAGCGCCGAGGTGGGGCGGGTCTCGCGGTCCGGCGCGAGCGCGGCGAGCACCGCGTCGTCGAGCGCGGGTGAGATGTTCGGCGCGTAGGCGCTCGGCGGGTCGATGATCGGATCCTGCACCTTGGTGAGGACGTCGAAGTCCGTCTCGCCCCAGAAGAGCGGGCGCATGGTCAGCATCTCCCACAGCACGATGCCGAGCGCATAGATGTCCGTCCGCCGGTCGACGTTGCGTCCCTTGGCGTGCTCCGGAGACATGTACCGGAGCTTGCCGCGGATGGAGGAGCCGGTCGCAGAGTGATGCATGCGTGCCCGCGACTTGGCGATCCCGAAATCGATCAGGCGAAGCTCGCCGGTGTGCGCGAGCAGGACGTTCTGCGGGCTCACGTCGCGGTGGACGACGTTGAGCGGCTCGCCGTGGTCACCGAGAAGGGAGTGCGCGGCGTGAAGCCCTTCGCAGACCTGCATCGCGATGTAGACCGCCAGCTCCGGGCTCATGCGCCGGCGCCTCCGGATCAGCGCCTGGAGGAGCTGTGCCACGGAGCACCCGTGGACGTACTCCATCGCGAGGTAGTGGACGCCCGCGGCTTCGCCTACCTCCTCGACGTGCACCACGTTCGGATGGTGGATGCGCAGCGACAGCCGCGCTTCGTCCTCGAACATGGCTATGAGATCTTCGTCGTCGAGGTAGTGCGGATGGACGACCTTGATGGCGAAGATCCTGTTGTCGGGCGGGATCCTCCGGCGCCCCAGGTAAAGGGTCGCCATTCCACCGCTTTTCAGGTGGGCAATGATTTCATAGCGGCCGAGCTCGTCCCCGACTTTCAGCACGTGGGACCCGGGTGGGGTGAGGGATCAACCCCAGGGGAAACGGCGTCCAGCGTATCGCTGATGAGCACGCGAGAGCAAGGTTCGGGCCCTTCAGGCCGGCTTTTCCTTCAGTCGAGGGCGAGGGTGAGCGTACGCAGACCGATCCCGGTGGACGGGCTGAACGAGGAGCCGGACGGCATCATGCCGTCGGCGGTGCGAAAGAGGATGCATCCCGCGCCGCCGCCGCCGCCGCCACCGTTGCCATAGTCATCCGCGTTCGAGCCTCCCACGCGTCCATCGAGCGTGCTGCCTCCGCCGCCGCGCCCACCGATGGAGCCCGCGCCCGAGCCGGCCCGGCTGCCGCCGTTTCCCCCGCCGCTGTTCAGCGCGCCGTCTTCACCCGGGCCGCCATCGCCGGAGCCAGGCCCGCTCGCGGTTCCCCCGCCGCCCCCGCCCGCCGCGTTGATGCGCCCGGGAATGCGGATGGTCGGGGCTTCGAGCAGCACGGCCCCGCCGCTTCCGCCGCCGCTGCCTGCGCCAAAGCGACCGCCTTCGCGTCCTTCGCCACCACCACCTCCGCCCGCGAGGATGGTTCCGGAGACGTCGATCGAAGCGAGAGAGGTGATCTGCAGCGCGCCGCCGCCGGCGCCCCCATCCCCGGCGTCCGACGGGCTCGCCCCACCGCCGCTGCCGCCGCGCAGTGGGCTGAGCTCCCACGACGCCATGGCGGCAGCGCCACCCCCGCCTCCGGTCGCGCTGCCTCCGTCGCCACCATCGCCTCCGGTCCCACACATGCCGCCGCCGCCGCCACCGCCGTCTTGCCACGATCCGTTCGTGGTTCCGGGCGCGCCATGCTGCGACCCGCCGGCGCCCGCACCGCCTGGCGTGCCGCCGCGTCCGCCGCCTGGCCCTCGGGTGGAGCCGTACGCGGAGACATCGAGAGTTCCGGAGATGCTGACCGGGCCCGCGGCCAGCACCACCAGTGGCCGCGCCCCGCGGATGGTGAGCATGTTGGAGATGCGCAGCTCGCCCGTGCGCACGAGACAGACCTCCGAGCCGCCCGCCTGGGTCACTACCATGGCGTCGGTGAAGGGAGCGCTGCTGGTGCACGCTCCGGTGTTGAACGTGACTCCACCGCTCGAGCTCACGTCGGCGGCAGATGGATCGATGAGCGCAGGGTCGACGTTCGACGGCACGAGCGCAGCGCAGCGCGCGTCTGTGGAGGAGCAGCCGAGGGGACAGGTCGTCATCATCGTCCCCGACGCGGTGCAGGTCGTCAGCACGCCGGCGGAGCAGCTCGGCGCGGGGCAGGCGTCCGCAACGGCAGAGTCCATCGGCGGGCTCGTGTCGGAAGGAGCCGAATCCATCGACGCATCGCCGCCGGTCGCGTCCATCGACGCGTCGCCAGTCGTCGAATCCTCCGACGCATCACCGCTGCCGGTGTCCGAGCCGGCGTCGACGCTCCCGGTATCCCCGCCTGCATCGCGGCGGCCGGTATCCGAGGCCGCGTCGACGGTACCGCCCACGTCGTCGGGCAAGGCGTTCGTGTCGAACGAGCAAGCATGCAGCGTCGCCACCAGTCCCAGCCAGGCCCATCGAGCAGACGCCATACCCGAATGTACTCCATCCCGAGGCATGAAGGCTGGGCCGTCCCCGATGAACGGGCTACGCTGGAGATCATGGCTCGCCTGATCGCCCTTCTTTGTGTGCTCGTGGCCGCATGCAACGGCGGTGTCAGCGAGAGCGGTCGTGGTGACGCAGCGGGTGTCGACAGCGGCCGAAGGGACGCCGGCGGGCTCGATGGGGGCGCGCGGGACGGCCGCGTCAACGATGGCAGCGCGAGCGACGGGGCGGCCAGCGACACCGGCGCGGACGCCGACGCCGGTGCTGTGCCGACGCCGGGTCCGTACTACGTCGGCCGGCACGACGCCTCCGATCCCGCCGCCGTGCGCATGTCGTGGTCCGGCACGGGACTCCTGTTGCGCTTCCGCGGCACGGGGGCGCGCGTCACGATGAACGGCACGGGACGCTACTTCACGGTCGTGGTCGACGGCGCCGTGCAGCCGACCCTCGCGGTGAGCGGCGACCGGAACACCTACGACCTGACGAGCGGGCTCCCGGATGGCGAGCACCTCGTCGAGCTCTACCGCCGCACCGAGGGGAGTTATGGGGCGACCGAGATCTACGGCGTCGAGGTCGACGGCGAGCTGCTCGGCGTGACCCCGCCCGCGCGACGCATCGAGGTAGTGGGCGACTCGATCACCTGCGGCTACGGCGTGGACGGCGCTGACCAGTACTGTCACTTCAGCGCCGAGACCGAGAATCACTTCCTCACCTATGCGGCCGTCGCCGCTCGCGCGCTCGATGCGGAGCTCGAGGCCGTCGCCTGGTCGGGCAAGGGCGTCATCTACAACTACGGCGACGACCGAACCCAGCCGCTGCCCACGCTCTACGACCGGGTGATCGCCACCGAGGCCGGCTCGACCGGCACCATCCGACCGGCGGACGTCGTGGTCGTCAACCTCGGCACCAACGACTTCAGCACCGATGGAGACCCACCTGCGAGCGAGTTCGTACCGGCCTACGTCGGGTTGCTCGAAGAGATCCGCGCACGACATCCCGACGCGCTGATCGCGTGCACCATCGGACCACCGCTCGGCGCCTCCGACATGAGCCGCGCGCGACCGATGATCGACTCCGCCATCGCGATGCGCGCCGCCGCAGGCGACACGAACATCCTGTGGGTGGATCTCGACGGCTTCAGCGACTGGGGCTGCGACTACCATCCGGGTGACGAGACCCACGCGCTCCTGGCCGAAGACCTGATCGCGTTCTTGCGGTCCCAGCTGGGTTGGTAGGGGTTCCGTTCGCGAGAACGGTCGGCGTCGTGTTGGCCGCCGACCTGACGAGACGCCCCTCGTGGGCTACATTCGGCCCATGGTGCGAATGACCTTTTTCTTCATCCTTCTCTCTTCCCTCCTCGCCTGCGGCGACGATTCACGGCCGACGAGCGACGCGAGCTTCGACACCGGCACCATGGACGGGTCCATTCCCGACGCCACGGCTGACGACGGCGTCCCGGACGCCACCCCCGACGCGATGGACGCGACGCCGGATGCGATGGACGCGGCGCCGGATGCCGCGGACGCGACGGCCGATGCGATGGACGGCTCGGCTGATGCCGGCGACGCAACCGCGGACGGCGGCGACGCGTCGTCGGACGCCACCGCCGACGCGGCCGACGCGGCGCTGGGCCCTTGGAACTATTTCGACACCGCCACCGCCGGCTCCTCCTACGCAGCCGGCGACTGTGGGGAGGCCGGCGACTACGACGAGAGCCGCACCCTCGGCGCGCCGGACTGCACGGACTGCCGCGATTACTGCCCCACCGCGGGCGGCACCACCGGCCTGACCCCCTGCAGCTGGTTCACCGGCACCGCCACGCCGGGAACTCTCACCGGGGAGCTCGCCGCACCGGTGATGGCCCGCCAGGTTCGCGTCTGGGTGACCTACAGCGCGCCTCCCGGGGACATCACCGAGGTGGCCATCGCGCCGAGCGCCAGCGGGACGTTCACTCCGCTCACCGGTGCGATGAACGTCACGACGTGTGGAACGCCGCGGATGGGAGACGACCACACCATGACCTTCGACCTCGCGTCCCCCACGATGGTCGGCGCGGTCCGCGTCAGCGTGAGCACCTACAACACGGGCGTGGACGCCGTCGGCGTCCGCTGATCAGCCCTCTTCGGCGAAGACCCAACGCGTGGGCGGCGGCTCGGTGCTCGAGCTTGGCGAAGCGCTGCGCGCGGCTCGGGGTGAGCTCCATGGTCACCGACGGCCGGCCTACTCGACGCGCGTCGCGGTGACAGCCTCGAGGCGAAAGGCCATCGACACCGAGTCGCACCGCCCCGCGCGGTCCGGATCGAGATCGGCAACGCTCTGAAGGACGGAGCGTACGAGATCCGGCGGGAAGCCATCGATCGACGAGACCAGCGCATCGAGCAGGGGCTCGATGTGCATGGAACCACCGCCCACGCCCATGGAGAGGCGGCTCGGGCTCACGGTGAATCGGAGATTGCCGCGATCCATCGGCAGGGCGAGCGTGCGCTCGACGCCCACTGGAAGCTCGACCCGGAGGAGATCGGCCTGCGCATGCAATCGGCCGGAGACGATGGAGCCGGTGAGGGTCTGTGTCGATCCCCGATCGAATCGGAACGCTTGGCCGGGCAGCAGGCGCCCCTCCGCGTCGAGCTCGAGCGTGCCACCTGACGGCTCCCCATGACGGAGCACGACCTCGACGCTGTCGTCATCGGAGAAGTCGTCCACGCCGCGAAGCTGGACGAGGATGGTCAAGAACCCCGAGGCGATGGCCTGCTTCGAGAGAAGGTCGAAGTCGACGCCCGCCGCCGCCGCGACCACGGGCTGCAGGACGACGACCTGATTGTCGATCCCCCGGGTGCGCTCGGGCGGCGGCCCGACGTAGTCCATCTGCATGCAACCTTCGGGATCCGACCCATCGCTCACGCGTCCGTCGAGGTCGAAGCCGGGTGCGACCCCCGCCGAATCCTCCTCGGCGCCCTCGATGAGGCTCATGACGTAAAGGTGGTCGGGTGCGTCCGTGGTGGGCCCGCCCGGCGTTCCCCCGGGCTCGTGGCTCAGGTAGCAGCCGTTGAGGGCGAGGGTGACGGCGACGATGGCGACCGCGCGCATCTTGCGAATTGTCACGGGAGTGCTCCCTCTGCGCAACTCGTGCCCAAACGCGAACGTTGGCACCGATCGTGCGTTGGGCCGCGGGCATGCGAATTCCGGCACGACGTGGCACATGCCTCACCCCGCAAGTGAGGACGCGCGACGCACTCACTCTCTCGTGGTGGGTGATGATCCTCTTCGCGACGGCGTGCAGCGCCAGTCACGTTCCTGCAGGAGGCGGTGATCCCGACGGCGGGAGCCCGGATGCCCGCGGGGTGATGTGCGGCAGCGTGGAGTGCGCACCGGCCGAGCTCTGCTGCGCCGGATGCACGGCGAGCGACAGCTTCTGTCAGTCGCCAGACCTGCCTTGTCCCGACCTCGCCTGTCCCCCGCCGCCTCCCGACCCGCCGCCGCCGCCTCCCGATCCGCCGCCGATGGTGCGCGCGTGTGGCTCACGCGGCCTGCCGCCCTGCGATCCCGGTGAGTACTGCGACTACGACGGCGCAGATACGCCCGACGCCTGCGGCGCAACCGACGCCGGCGGCGTGTGCCGTATCCCGCCAGACGCCTGCGACGACGTGTACGCGCCGGTCTGCGGCTGCGATGGGGTCACCTACGGAAACGCGTGCGAAGCCGCCCTCGCCGGCGCCTCGATCCTGCGCACCGGCGAGTGTGAGGGACCGGTGATGGACTGCCGCAGCACCGGTTGCGACGGCGACACGACGTGCCAGCTCTGCTGGACCTCGTGGGTGTGTCTGTCACCCGACGTGGTCTGCTGAGGCGGTCCGCAGCTCAGCCCTTCATCACCCGATTCTTCCCCGCTCTCTTCGCCGAGAGCAGGGCGCTGTCGGCGCGCGACAACAAGTCCCGGCCGTGCTCGCCGGCGCGGAGCGTGGCGACACCCAGCGAGCAAGTGACCTCGAGCGCCAGCGTCCCGTCGATGACGAAGGGCTCGGAGGCGACGACGTTTCGGACGCGGTCGGCGATCTGATCCGCGGTCTCCTCGTCGGCGCTGTCGAGGATGACGGCGAACTCCTCACCTCCGTAGCGAAAGACCGTGTTCCTGGCGCGGACGGATGCGCGAAGCCGCTCGGCGAGCGCGATCAGAAGCGCATCACCCGCGAGGTGTCCATGGGTGTCGTTGACCTTCTTGAAGTCGTCCAGGTCGATCATCGCCAGGGAGAGCGCAGCTTCCTCGCTCCTGGCGTCACGCACGGCGTCGTCGAGCGCCTCCATGAGCGCGCCGTGGTGACCGAGTCCGGTGAGCGCATCGGTCCGCGCACGGCGCGCTGCGCGCTCGTAGCGCCGCGCGTTGTCGATGGCGCGGCCCGCGTGGTCGGCGACGAGACCGAAGATGAGCTGTACCACGGGATCGGGCGCGGTCCTCGTGAAGCGGTTGTCCGCGTAGAGCACGCCGAGCAGCCCGTCGCGACCCATGAGCGGCGACGCCAGGCTCGTCGGTACGTGCAGCAGCCCGTCGAGGTCGTCCGCGCCGCCGCCGAGCAGCGCCACCTCGCTCTGCACCGCGCGCGCGATCGGCGTCTCGCCGTCGAGGTTCACCAGCAGGCTTCGCACGATCGCGTCGAGGGAGCCCTCTGTCTCCCCCGCGAGCCGCGCGTCGCGAAGCTCGCGGCCGGCCTGATAGAGCGTCTCGAGATCCGGGGCCTCCGCCTCGATCGAGCGCCAGACCCGATCCGCCTCGTCCTCCGTCGCCGGCCCGACGGCCATGCGCCCGAAGAGCGTGCCCGGCTCGGATCCGTCCGGACGCGAAAGAAAGAGCATCGCGCGGTTCATGCCGAGCCCGACCCCCGCGGTCACGCCGGTGAGGACCGCATAGCAGGTCGCCTCGAGCTCGAGGGAGTCCCGCACCAGGGTCGCTACGCGGTGCAAGACGCCGATCGCGCGGCGGAGCGCGGCGTTTTCTGCGAGGAGCCGGTCGACTTCGTCGGTCTCGCCCACCCGCCGTCGCCCTAGTGCCTGGTCCAATGACGTAGAAGGGTTCTCGCTCGTTCGTCGGCCGCCTCGCGGCGTCGGGAAACCTCGAATGTGCGCTGCACGTCCTTCGGTTTCCCTCCTTGCGACGCGACCGACGCCCGTCGCGATCTCCCCTTCCACCTCATTGGACCAGGCACTAGCCCCGCAGCTCCCGCTTGAGGATCTTCCCGGTCGGCCCCTTCGGAAGCGCGTCCACGATCTCGATGATGCGTGGGTACTTGTACGCCGCCAGCTTCTCTTTGCAGTAGTCGACGAGGGCCATGACGTCGGTCGCCTGGCCGGGCTTGAGGGCCACGACTGCTTTGACCTCCTCGCCGTGGCTCTCGTGCGGCACACCGATCACCGCCGCCTCGGCCACCGCCGGATGCGCGTAGAGGACCTCCTCGATCTCGCGCGGGTACACGTTGAAGCCGCCCCGGATGATCATGTCCTTCTTGCGGTCGACGATGAAGTAGAAGCCCTCGTCGTCGCGGGTGCCGATGTCGCCGCTGTGGAACCAGCCGTCCTTGATCGCTTCGGCGTTGGCCTCGGGCTTGTTGTAGTAGCCCTTCATGATGTTGTGGCCGCGGATGCAGATCTCACCGGGCTCCCCGCTCGCCTCGACGACGGTTCCGTCATCCTTCTCGAGTCGGAACTCGACGCCCCAGATCGGGCGCCCGATGCTCCCCGCCTTCTTGGGCGCGTCGAGGGTGTTGAAGCTCGCCACCGGCGAGGTCTCGCTCAGGCCATAGCCCTCGAGGATGTTCACGCCGTACTTGTCGTCGAAGGCCTTCATCACCTCGACGGGCATGGCCGAGCCTCCCGACACGCAGAGGGAGAGCTTCGACAGATCGTACTGATCGGCGCCCGGATGGTTCAGAAGCGCGAAGTACATGGTGGGGACGCCCGCGAAGAGCGTGACACCGTGCTTCTGCATCAGCCCGAAGGCAGAGTCGGGATCGAAACGCGGGAGGAGCACCACCTTGCCGCCGCTCGAAAGCACCGCGTTCTGGATCACCGTCTGCCCGAAGCTGTGAAAGAGCGGCAAGGTGCCGAGCGCCGTGGTCTCGGCGCTCATGGGCAGGAGCTTCGTCGCCGAATACTCGGCGTTGTAGAACATGTTGAAGTGGGTCAGCTCAGCGCCCTTCGGCCGCCCGGTCGTGCCCGAGGTGTAGAGCATCACGGCGGTGTCGTCGGGCATCGTGTCGGGCAGATGGCTGATCGGCTCGGAGGTGCCGATGAGCGCCGTCATGTCGTGAACGCCTTCGGGAGCCGATGTGTCGGACTGATCGGACTTGGCGACGATGAGGTGCTTGCAGCTCTCGGCGCGCGCGAAGCCCTTCTGCGCCTGCTCGAAGAAGCCCTCCCAGACGACGAGGGCAACCGCGTCCGAGTCGTCGAGGTGATAGGTGATCTCGTCCGGCGTCAGCAGCACGTTCAACGGGACCACCGGCGCGCCGGCGTAGTGCGCCCCGTAATAGGCGATGGTGAAGTGCGGCACGTTCGGGAGCATGAGCGCAACGTGCTGGCCCCGGTGAACGCCGAGCTTGGCGAGCGCGCCGCCGAAGCGCTGGGCGTGTCCGTGGAGCACGCCGTAGGGGAGCTGCACGTCGCCGACGACCATGGCGATGGCGTCAGGGGTCTTCTTCGCGCTCTCGCGCAGGATCACACCGAGGTTCAGGCTCATCGTCTCCTCCAGTCGGGGGCGAGGACAATACCACCCCGCCGAGCGCTGGTCTGTGCCTCGGGCCCGTGCGATTCTCCCCACCCATGGCCAACCGCCACCTCTACCCCTCGCTTGCCACCTACGATGAAGGGCGGCTGAAGGTCGACGACATCCACGAGCTCCACTACGAGCAGTGCGGCAACCCGGAGGGCAAGCCGGCCGTCTTCGTCCACGGAGGACCGGGCGGCGGCATCGACCCGAACTATCGCCGTTTCTGGGACCCCGAGGCCTACCGGATCGTGCTCTTCGATCAGCGTGGCTGCGGCAAGAGCACCCCGCACGCCGAGCTCCAGAGCAACACCACCTGGGACCTGGTGGACGACATGGAGCGGCTTCGCTCCCACCTCGAGATCGACCGCTGGCAGGTCTTCGGCGGCTCGTGGGGCAGCACCCTGGCGCTCGCGTACGCCGAGACTCATCCCGAGCGCGTGACGGAGCTCGTGCTCCGCGGGATCTTCCTGCTCCGGAAGAAGGAGATCGACTGGTACTACCAGGAGGGGGCGAGCCGGATCTATCCCGACGCCTGGGAAGGCTTCCTCGCCCCCATCCCCGAGGCGGAGCGCGGCGACCTCGTGCGCGCGTACTACGCGCGGCTGACGAGCGACGACGACGCCGTGCGCCTCGAGGCGGCGCGGGCGTGGAGCGTGTGGGAAGGCAGCACCAGCACCCTCGCGGGCGACCCGAAGCTCGTGCAGAAGACCTCGGCCGCACACTTCGCCGAAGCCTTCGCGCGCATCGAGTGTCACTACTTCATCAATGCGGGCTTCTTCGAGCGCGACGACCAGCTCCTCGCGAACGTCGACGCCATCCGACAGATCCCCGGCGTGATCGTGCAGGGTCGCTACGACGTGGTGTGCCCGGCGGTGAGCGCCTGGGATCTGTCGCGCGCCTGGCCCGAGGCGCGCCTCGAGATCATCCAGAACGCCGGCCACTCGGCGATGGAGCCGGGCATCACCAAGGCATTGGTCGAAGCGACCAACGGCTTCCGACCCTGAGCGCTCGTCAGCGGCGCCGACCCGGCGGACGCGGCGACGCGGCGCGGGGGTCGTCGGGCCAGTAGTGCCGCGAATAGCGCCGGCGGAGCTCCTTGGCGATCGTCGGGTAGTGCTTGTCCCAGAAGCCGTCGAGGTCCGTGGTGACCTGAACCGCGCGGCCGTTGGGAGCGTCGAGGTGCAGCACCAGGGGGACGGCGCCGCCGGCGACGGTCGGGCCCGCGCTCATGCCGAAGAAGTCCTGCAGCCGCGACGCGATCCAGGGCGGCTGGTCGAGCTCGTAGTGCACCTCCACTCCTTTGGGTCGGCCGGGGATGGTGACCCGGTCGGGGGCGAGGCGATTGAGGGCGCGGCGCGCATCCGAGGACATGCTGGAGAGGAGCAGCTCGGGCAGACGCGCGGCGCGCAGGTCCTGAAAGGTGGCCGCGCCTTCGCAGAGCTCGGCGAGGGCCCGCTCGAGAGACGCGTCGTCGAGGGCGGGAACGCTCTCGTCGTGGGCGGCGGCGAAGGCCGCGCGCCGGCGGAGGCGATCGAGGGCGTCGATGTCGCAGACCTTTGCGAGACCGATCTCGAGGGCGGCCGCGGCGAGCACGCGCGCTGCCTCGGGGCCGTCGGCGAGGGAGCGGCTCTCGTCGAGGACGAGCCCGTCGTAGGTGAGGGAGCGAACGCGCATGGCGCGCTCGCCTTCGCGCTCGAAGACGACGTCTTCGTGATCCTCGATGCGCTCGGGGAAGAGCTCGAGGAGCTGCTCGGCGGTGACAGCGCTCGCCGCCCGGATGAGCGGCAGCCCGCGGCGATTGTCGGCGACCTCGAGCGCGGCGAGGAGCTCGGCTTCTTTGACGACGCTGGTGGGCGCGAGCTGTCCGGAGCCGCCGCCCGCGAAGACGATGGTGTCGCCGTGCGCGCGCCGACGCTTGCCGACGCGATCGGGGTAGGCGGAGAGGGTCGCGAGGAGGAGCGCCTCTTCTTCTTCGGCGGGATCGCCGACGCGATCGGCGGCGCGCGAGGGCGAGAGCGCGCGGAGGATTCTGGTCGCGCGCGCGCGCGACCGATGTGGTGGCCGAGCGGTCGAGGTCCCAGCGTCGCATCGCGCCGTCCGAGAGCCCCTCCTGCTCGGCGCCTTCGAAGGCGTCACGCCGGGCGAGGAGATTGGAGCTGCCCACCTCGTCGGTGCGGGCTTCGGAGTCGTCGAAGCGCGTGCGCACCGAGCGGCGGATCTCGCGCTCCGACAAGAGCGCTGCGAGGAGCGCACCCTGGCTGGCGACGCCGCGCTCCTCGGCGGAGAGGACGAGGCGCGCGAGGCGCGGGTGGAGCGGGAGCCGGTTCATGCGCCGGCCGATGTCTTGGATCTCACCCGCGTCGCTGATCGCGCCGAGCCGCGTGAGGAGGGCGGCCGCGGCCTCGGCAGCGGCGGCCGGCGGCGCTTCGAAGAAGGGGAAGCGCGACGGATCCTCGCCGAGGGCGCGCAAGAGGAGCCAGGTCTCGGCCAGATCGGCGCGCGCGATCTCGGGCGCGTCGTGAGCGGGGCGCGTGTCGAAGTCGTGCTGGGTGAAGAGGCGGACGCAAAGACCAGCGCGCATGCGGCCAGCGCGACCCGCGCGCTGAATCGCGGAGGCCTGGCTGATGGGACGGGTCTCGAGGGTGGGCAGCCCCGTCCAGGGCGAGTGGCGTGCGACGCGCGCGAGGCCGGAGTCGATCACGGCGACGACGCCTTCGATGGTGACCGAGGTCTCGGCGACGTTGGTGGAGAGGATCACCTTGGGGCGATCGCCACGCCGGATGGCGCGATCCTGCTCCCGCGGCGGAAGGTCGCCGTGGAGCGTGACCAGCGCGAGGCCGGCGCGCTCGGCCACCGGCGCGCACGCCTCACGCGCGCGGCGGATCTCGCCGGCGCCCGGAAGAAAGACGAGCACGTCCCCGTCGAGCCCGCCCTTGACGAGGCGCTTCAGCGCCGACGCCACTTGCTGCTCGAGACGACGGTCGTCGGGCGCGTCGAGATGCGTGATCTCGACCGGATGGGCCCGCCCCTCGACTTCCATGGCGGGGGCGTCGAGAAACGCGCGCACCTTCTGCACGTCGAGGGTCGCGCTCATCACCACGATCCGCAGGCCGCTCCGCGCGCCGCGGCGCAGGCGCTCCGAGAAAGCGAGCGCGAGGTCGCCGTGCAGATGACGCTCGTGGAACTCGTCGAGCACCACCGCGCCCACGCCTTCGAGGCTCGGATCCGCCGCCAGGCGGCGTGTGAAGATCCCCTCGGTCACGAAGCGCAGGCGCGTCTTCGGCCCGCTCCGATCTTCGAAGCGCACGGTGTAGCCCACCTCGTCGCCGACCCGCCCGCCGCGCTCCGAGGCCACGCGCCGCGCGGCGAGGCGTGCGGCCAGGCGCCGCGGCTCGAGCACCAGGATCTCGCCATCCGCGATACCTGCGTCGAGCATCGCCGCGGGCATCCGCGTCGTCTTGCCCGCCCCCGGCTCGGCCGCCAGCACGAGCGCGCCCGACGCCGTCACGTGTCGCACGGCCTCGGGCAGATGGGCATCGATGGGGAGCTCCAGCATCGGGCCGCCAAGCATAGTCGGCTTTCGTTGCTATGCTTGTCTTCGAATGGGCAACCTCGCGGCCAAGCTCGACGCCACCCTGGCGTTCCTCGCTGCCCAGCTCCGCGCCTTCGCCTCGATACCTCTCGACCCGAACCAGCGCGTCTTCCTCCCGTATCTCCTCAGCTCACTCCTCTTCGCCGTCGGCGTCTACGTCGTCGGCGCCCGCACCGGCCCGAGGCGCGAGGCAGAAGGTCGCCCTCGCCTCTTCCGCTTCCTGTTTCCGAAGGAGGTCTGGAGCCAGCCCTCGGCGTGGCTCGACGTCCGCTATTTCTTCTTTCATCAGATCGTCCGTCTCTCGATCTATGGCGGCTTGATGCCCTGGGTGAGCGCCACCACCTACGCCTTTGGCGTGGCTCTCTTCGCCGGCTCGTCCGAGGCGGGCGCCCTCGCCCCACCCGCCGCGACGTGGCTCTTCGACGCGCTCTTCGTCGTCGGCGGCGTCCTCGCCACGGACTTCATCTCCTACGGCATCCATCGGCTCCAACACCGCATCCCGATCCTCTGGGAGTTCCACAAGGTCCATCACTCGGCGACGGTGATGCATCCCCTCACCAACTACCGCGAGCACCCCTTCGACAACCTCCAGTACGCCATCGGCACCGGTTTCGTCGTCGGCGCTCTCGGCGCTCTCGCCCACCGGACCCTGGGCTACGTCCCGAGCGGGCCGCGCCTGCTCGGCGTCGGCGCCGCGATGTTCGCCTTCAACGCCCTCGGCTACAACCTGCGACACTCCCACGTCTGGCTCCGCTGGCCCGGCCGCCTCTCCATGCTCTTCGGCTCCCCGGCTCACCACCAGATCCACCACAGCGCCTCGCCCGATCACCTTCAGAAGAACTTCGCCTTCATGTTCCCCGTCTGGGATGTCCTCTTCGGCACCTTCCATCTACCCGAGCGCGGCGAGGGCCTCATGATCGGTCTGGGGAATGCAGAAGAAGCCGACTACCGCACGTGCCTCGGCCTGTACTTCCTGCCTTTGAGGAAGGCGTTCAGGATCGCTTTCGGGCGGAGCGCGCGCGCACCGGCGCGGTCGATTCCGCCGGAGTAGCGCGGATCCCCAACTCCTCACGCAGCGCGCCGACGTCCATCTCCAAGAGCTCTTCCCACGCGCGCTCCGAGCGATACAGCGAGCGACACGCGAGCCCGCGCGCGAAGGCGCGCGCCGTGCGGATCGGGGCGAGGACGCCGAGCCCGATCGCGCCGATATCGTTCAGCCACACGAACCAATGCCCCGGCCCTGCGCCCAGCTCCCACGCGCCCATCTCGGCCTCGCCCCGCAGGTCCGTCCCGTAGCCGGTGAGCACGTGATGAAGGTCGTGGCGCGCGAGGAGTGGACGTTGAAACGCGGGATTCGGCGCGTCGACCACGACACCCAGGACGCGTATCTGAATGCTCTCGGCGGTCATCGAGTCTTCGCGAAAGCCGTTGTCCTCGTTGTAGCGGTCGAGGGCCTGTCGAAGCGTCTCGGACATGGGCGCCCTCCGATTGTACGTCCCCCGGCGAAAGTGTTCGCGCCGAGACGTCTGCTATTCTTCCTTCATGCGGCGGGTATGTTCGGCTCTGCTCTCGGTCCTCATCGCGTGCGGCGGCGGTGATGAGCCGGCAGACTCCGGCGTGGCTGGCGATGGCGCCATGGACGCCGCGGTCGACGGCGCCATGGATGCCGCGATCGACGGCGCCAGCGACACATCCGTCTCACCGGACGGCGCATCCGATACCTCCACCTCGATGGACGGCGCCGCGGACACGTCGGTGGCGATGGACAGCGGCCGGCCCGATGCTGGCGACGCGACGGTGGAAGTCGGCGCGGACACGATGATGTCCGTCGATTCGTCCGTCGACACGAGCCTTCTCATCGACATCGGCCCGGCGATGTACTGCCCGCTGACCTTCCCGACCATGCCCGAGTGGACGGACTGCGACGGCGACACCGTCCTCGACGTCGACGACAACTGTGTCGGCGTTCCGAACCTCGGCCAGGAAGACACCGACGGCGACATGATTGGCGACGCTTGTGAGGCGGCGGCCGCCGACTGCGCCGCGCTCAACGATGCTTCGAGCTCGCGGACGAATTTCGACGGCGCCGACCTGCGCGGCTGCGTGACGTCGCGAGCTCTCGTCACGACCTTCAGCTTCGTCGGTGCCGACCTCACCTGCGCGCAGGTCGTGGGGACCAGCTGGACCGGCACCCTCGACTTCACCGACGCGAACATGACGCGCTTCTTCCTGAGCGGCAGCAACGTCACGGGTACTTACGTGTTTCGCCGCACCAACATGCGTGAGTCCTTCGTCGCGTTCAGCAACGTCGTCGGCATGGGCACCTACGACATGGTCGATCTGACGGACGCGAAGGTCAGCGGCAGCAACTGGGGCAACGTGACCGCCCAGGACATCCGCGACTCGACGCTGACCAATCTCCAGATCTGTGGCGGCAGCAACTGGCACGTGGCCTTGCGAGACAGCGAAGTCGACGGCATCGCCTGCCAGGGTGTTCGCGGCTGTTCGAGCGGCAACACCGGCGACGCCCGCGGCTGCGCGATCGCGCTCACGCCACCCTGCCTCTGACGGCGGGCACTCGGCCAGCGAATCGGACTTCGTCTCCCTACATGACCGAGCAGGTGGCGGTGCCGCCGGCCGATACGCACATGTTGATCAAGCGCCCGGGTGAGAAGTCCGTGTCACACATCATCTCGTAGGCGCAAATGCGGTACATCCCGCACTCGCCCAGGCCCGGTCCGCCAGGAAGCGTCGTCGTGTTGAAGCCAGCGGTGCCGACGTACGAAGACCAACCGACGGCGCACGGCGGCGGCGTGCCGGCCGAGCTGGCGTAGAAGCCGTAGTTGTAGATGGTCGTCGTGCCGGTGAAGGAGATGCGCGCCGAGCCACTCGCGCAGTTGACCGTCAGGCCGGTGATCGCCGGCGGCGCGGCGCATCCACACTCGTTCGCCCCGGTCGAGCCGCCCTCGCCGCAGGTGAAGGGCCCGGTGCAGCTCCCACAGTCCTCGCTTCGCGCCAGACCGCAGTTGTCGGTTCCCGTGTAGCTCCCGCACTCGGCCGAGCCCGCCGTGCAGAATGCCGCTGCGGATTGCGGAACGCAGGTGCTGGTGTCCGCGGCGGACGAGTCCACCGCCGCCGAGTCCAACGCCGATGAGTCCATCGCCGATGCGTCGGCATCCGCACCGCCACCGTCGGCGGCGGCGTCGGCCACCGCCGAGTCTGCGGCCCCGTCGGGCGTCGCGGAATCGACGGGCGGCATCGAGTCCGCCGCCGAGTCCGCGGCCGCATCGGCCGCCACATCCGGCGGCCCTTCGGCGTCGGAGCACCCCCAGAGGAGCGCGAGCACCATCGAGAACGAAGCCATGGATTTCGAGCGCATCACGCATCGACGTCGCAACCCGGGCCCCGTATTCAAACCGCAAGGCGCCGCGGGACGCACGGTGGGCGCGAGCTGACCATCGCTCCCGAGCCGTCCGCCGCGAAGTTTTTCGTCGCTCGGGCTTCAGACGCATACCCTCGCGCCATGACGACCCATCGCTTTTTCGCCACCATCCTCATTGCGAGCTCCCTTCTCTTCGCGTGCGGCGACGACTCCACCGCCAGCGACGCATCCGCCGACAGCGCGGCGGCGGACAGCGCCAGCGGGGACAGCGCCCCGGCCGACGCCAGCGCGGGCGACGGCGCCGTGATGTGCATCGCCCTCGGTGAAACCTGCGACGGCACCGTCCCCTGCTGCCCGCCGAATGGATGTGCCGGTGGCATGTGCGGCGCTCCCCGCGGCGACGCGGGAGCGGATGCCGCCGGCGGCGACGGAGGGTGACGCCGCAGCATCCGGTGCGGCGATCGATCCACCGATGACCGCGCAGCGCTGTCCACTAGCTCGCCTCAGCAGTGCGCAACCGTGAGACGTAGGCCCGGAAGCCGTCAGCGGTCGCTGCCTCGGCGGCGATGCACGCTTCGGCCCTTTCGACGGACGGCGCGAGGCGTTCGGCTACCTCACCCAGCCCATACGATCGCCGAGACACGTCTTCGACGCGCTCGAGCACTTCCATGTCGCAGGCCGCCGCTGCCGCGGCGCGAAGCACGGAGGGGCCGTAGCCGTGGCGCCGGAGCCTGCCGCTGTTCGCGGCGAAGAAGTCGAGCGTATCGAGAACGGTGTCGGGCCGGCGCAGCTGCGCGACCAGGCCGAGGCACCATCCCTGCCCCTCGAGCTCTGTCGAGAGCGCGCGCGTCCGCTCCGACAGCGCCGGGTCGCGCACGAAACCCGTCGCCCGAATGAGTGGGATCCGCAGCTGATCGCGCTGCACGCGCGAGAGCAGCGAGACGACGTGCTCGTAGAGCTCGCGATCCGCTTCTTCGAGGGCCACCTGCAGGCTGGTGTTCAAGATCTCGACCGGGAGGGCCTCCGGGTGGAGCTGCCCATCGCCCCCGAAGCCTAGAAAGCGCGCGGCCTGATCCGCGGCATGTCGACGGATCTCCGGATCCTCGAGGTCCAAGGCCAACAGTCGCCACATCGCGGAGTGAAGCCGGAACAGATCGAGGCTCGCCGGATCCGCGGCCGAACGTCGCTCGCCCACGCGGGCCCACTCGGCGGCGTATCTCTCGCGCAAGTGCTCGCGCAGGACCGCTGCGTTGTCCGGAGACAGCACGTTCCGTATCGCGAACTCTCCGAGCTCCCCCGCGCTCAGGGCCACCTCGCGGACAGGATCGTCGATGTGCGCGAGGAGCAGCGTCATGGCGCGGTCGGCGGGAAAGCGCCCATCTCGAACGGCGGCCTTCAGAGAATCGACGAGGGCCGCCCGCTCGGTCGAGTGCAGCGCGGACCAGTGCCCGAAGAGCGCTTCGACCGCAGCCGGCGGCGCCCAGAAGCGGTAGTAACCGGCGGCGTCGGCGTTCGGCATGATCCACTCCGGGCACTCGGCCAGCGGGACTTCGGCTTCCGCCTCGTCCAGGATGCCGCACACGCGCTCGGCTCCGCCTCGTGTACCGACGCGGGCACACCACGGAAGAACCCACGGATCCGTCCGCGCCGAGCTCGCGGCCGGTTGCCAGCTCGACCGTCGTTGGCGGATCCGGAGCTCGGCTCCGCTCGCTTCGCATCGCGCCTCGACCTCCAGCAGCGGGAGGCCGGGAGTCTCGACGAAGGACCGCAGAAACCGCGCCGCGTCCTCGGCTCTCGGACCGGTGGTGCGGAGCGCCGCCACGAGGTGTTCCAGGTCGATTGTCTGGTGCGCGTGGTCACCGAGGTAGGCGCGCAAGGCGGCGATGAAGGCGTCCTCACCTACCATCGCCTCGACCATCGACAGAACGGCTGCGCCCTTCTGGTAGATCAGCGAGTCCGACGCCCGATCGATCTCCTCCGTGTCCGGAACGGTTCGGTGAAGCGCCCGCGCATCGCCATAGGTGTCGCGGTCCATCGTCCAGTGGAGGTCTTCGATACGTCGCGCAGCCGCGACCGAGTCGGCGGGCGCGCCACCCTCGAGGAAGTCCACTTCGACCCACGTCGCGAAGGACTCGTTGAGCCACAGGTCGTCCCACCAGCGCATCGTCACCAGGTTGCCGAACCACTGGTGCGCCACCTCGTGGGCGGCCACCGCTCGAATGCGGTAGCCCTCGAGCGGCCCCGGGGATTCGTAGAGGTGATCCTCGAGCCGGAACGTCATCAGCCCGACGTTCTCCATGGCCAGAGGCCCGAGGGCCGGGACTGCGACGAAGTCGGCCTTCGGATAGGGAAAGGGGACACCGAGCTTGGATTCGATCGCCTCGATCGCCTCGCGACCCGCGCCCAGCAGCGCAGCGAGCTCGGGCCCTCGACCGCGCGGCGCGTAGCCCGTCACCGACACCGGGTGGCGGCGAAGGGCGTTCGCGGCGACGGGCGAAACGGGGACCTGGTCGAGGGGGCCCACGGCGAAGGCCAGCTGATAGGTGGCGATCGGCGGCGTCGTCTCGAACCGGACCACATCGACGGCCGTGCCGACCTCGACGCCGGGCCGTCGCGGCGCGCTCGAGACGGCGACCTGGCCATGAGGGATGGAGAGTCGAACGGTGAAGGGCGTCTTGAAGCGGGGCTCGTCGAAGCACGGAAAGGCGAGGCGTGCCCCGAGCGGCTCGAAGTGGGTGAAGACGTAGGACGCATCGTCGACGACCCGCGACAGTGCCCCGTGGGTGCCGAAACGAAGAGGGGCGGAGTATTCGAAGGTGAGGGTGGCTTCGCCGGCGACAAGGGGCGCCTCGAATAGCACCGCCGCGTCGCCGGTACGTCGGGTCGAGACGAAGCGACCCGCGAATGACTCGCCGTTCACGTTCGCGCTGACGCGCTCGACCGTCAGGCCCCAACCGTGGAGCCGGATGATCTGCCGAGGCTCGTCGAGGGCCACACGAATCGCCACGCGGCCCGAGAGATCGTCCCGCTCCGGCTGCACGACGAGGTCCAGCTGGTAGGCGAGCGGGGTCACGCCGTCTGGCAGCGGACCGTCAGGTACCGCACGGAGCTCGGTCTCGAGGCCGAGACCGGCGAGCGGCTCGGCCCGCTCCGAGCGGCTGCTTGCTTCGCCGCCGCACGAGATGAGCATCGCGACGAGTCCGACGGAGAGTGCCATCGAGAATCCCGACTTCACCACTCAACCCCAACCTCCATAGAAGCCGACTTCGCCGCGCACGGGATTGAAGAAGGTGCTCTGGCCGTCGTCATCGACGCCATAAGGAAAGGTTGCCGCAGACCTCTGCCACTCGTCGCCCGAAAGCTCCCACGTCTCGTCGAGACTGTCCGTTCCATCGTCGCCCCCGAGCATCACCACCACGTCGCGGTTCGGATCGTAGGCGACGTGTGCACCGAAGACTGCCGGCGGCCGGGTCGTCGGGCTCAGCTCCGCCCAGCCGGCGTCGGTGTAGGCCCATGTATCGTCGAGCGGCGTGCTGCTCGCCGGGTCGGCGGCGACGCCTCCCACGAGGATGATGCGGTCACGCGCCGCGTCGTAGGCGAGTCCGTGTGCAACCCGGCGCCCCGGCGGACATGGATCGCACACCGCCTCCCATTCTCCGCCGGCGTAGCGCCAGAGCGCGTCGCCCGCCATTCCATCTTCGAGGTATCCGCCGTAGAGGTATACCGCGTGATCCGCGTCGCGGTAGACCATCCGTCCGCCGTGCGACGGCAGGGGTCGCGTCGTCGGCTCGACCGAAACCCAGCGGCGGCCGGATGGAGAGGGGCCCGAGTCGATCATCGAGTCACCGCTGTCCATCCCGGCGTCGACGGGTCCGCCGGCGGACACACAGCCGTTCGTCGCATCGCAGACGAAAGTCCGAGCGAAGCTCGACGACGACTCGATGCCCGCTCGACGTGCACCCGGCGAGCACCGACAAGAGCACGGCTGATGCGATTCGCCCCCACACCACCACATGATAACGCAACCGTACGTGCCCGGTTTGGGGACGCTGAAGGTGAGCGCGGAACCGACCTCAGTCACCACCGCCGGTTCCGAGCGCATCGGAAACCGAGGGCGTGGGCAACGTGAGGGTGTCGAGGTTGGTCGTATTGTCGGAGAAGACCACCCCGCTGGAGAGGCGCATCAGGTCGTAGCCTTCGGAAAAGACACACACGCCGATCTGGGATCCGCTCACCGTTCCGTCGTTCAAGTCGAGCTCCCCCATGTCGGCCAGATGAACGCCACAGAGACTGGCGCCGTCGATGGCAAATCCGTCGATGGTCACCGACCCGCCATTCACGAAGACGCCCGTGCCTCCGACGTAGGTGCAATCGACTTCACACCGGGCCACGTCGGCGATCTCCACGTCTCGGATCGTGGCGTTCGACGTCAGGAGCCCGATTCCCAGGGAAGTCGGAGAGACAACCTCCATGCGCTCGACATCGACGGTCGCGTCGAGGGTGAGAAGCCCGCGAGCCCAGGTGAGCTCTTCTCGATAGCCGTTCAGGAAGGACACGTCCGAGAGGGTGCACGTGGTGTCCTGGACGCAGGTCACCGCCGCATAGCGGAAGCCGGAAGCCGCGATGCGGCTGAATGTTCCCGTGGCGCTCTCCTGCGCCTGAATTACGCGACCGTCCGTGCTGAGCCCCGGCTCCGGCGGCCCGACGAGGAGGTCGCTCACGACCATGTCGGCGGAGGCCGCCACCATCACCGCGATGTCGTGATGACCGTTGATTGTGGCGCGGCTGATGCTGGCGCTCGACCCGTCCACCGCGCTGAACCCTCGACCGAACGCGCCATCGAGCTCGCGCGGCGCCACGTCGACGATCGTCGTGTCCTGCACTTCGTAGCTGCTCGCGCTGGTTGCGGAGACGGCGTGGCCGACGGTGCGAAGGATGGCCAGGCGCTGTGCGGTGAGCCTGCCGCCGCGGGACGCGTGGACGCCCCGGCCCTGCTCGCCGCCCTCCTCGGGGACGATGTCGCGGACCAAGCAGTCGGCGAGCGTGGCGACGCTCGGCTCGTAACCGGACCATACGCCGCGGCCGTAGCCCGCCTCGACGACGCTTCGCGTGAGCATCAGTGAAGCTCCGTCCAGCACGGAGACGGCGTCGCCGTAGTCCCCGCTGGATCGCTGTCGGGAGACCCCCGAGATGAAACAGTGATCACACTCGGCAACCGTCCCAGCGGAGAGCGCTCCGAGCCCGGCGAAGTAGGCGTCGACGACCGCCACCGCGCGACCGGTGAGCTCCGCCCCGAGCGACGCGAGGATGCCTGTGCCGCCGGCGCCATCCACGTCCGCCCCAAGGGTGTGGAGCACCGCAACGCGATCGAGGCTCATGCGTGAGCCCTCGTCCGTGACCAGGACCCCCGACCGTCGCGCCTCTTCGAGGACTGCCCTCTCCACCGACATGGACGCGCCCTCATTGGCGGCGATGCCGAAACCGTTGGCGTCGTCGGAGAGCCGGCCCCGAACATCGCGTATCAGGACGCTACGCGCGGTGACCGTACTGCCGCTTCGTGCGCGGAGCCCCACCTGTGTCGCGCCATCGATGAAGACTCGCTCCACCGTGACCTCCCCACCGGAGAAGGCGGTGAGCCCGATACCCGGCAGATCGCGAAGCGTGAGATCAGAGAGCATCGCGCCCGTGGCGCTGACGGCGAAAGCGAAGCTCGCGCCGGCCGTGCGGGTCACGATGGTCTCCGCCGTGCACGTGCCACGGACGGTGACGTCGGCGGGGATGGAGAAGGTGGTGGTGATCTCGTGGGTACCCTTTGATAGAAGCACCACCGCGCCTGGCTCGAGCGTGCCGACCTCGGCGAGGGTGCCGTAGGGCGCCGCGCGACTGCCGTCGCCTCCAGTGGCGCCGACTCGGACGTGAACGACCTCCGGGCCAGCGGGGCCGTCCGGGAAGTCACCGGTCGGGCACGGGTCTCCGACGGGGACGCAGCTGGCTTCACCGGGTGGCGCGAAGGTGGCGCCGGTGCAGCTGGGCGGCGTGCCGTCCACCCATGGCAGGCAGACGGTCACCCCCTCGTCGGTCGACTCGACCCACCCTTCGGGGCAGGGCGCCTGATCCGGGAGCGCGGCGGGGGCAGGAGGCGCGATCACGAACCCGCGGCCCGCATCCGGGGTGGTGCCGTCGGGGCCGCCATCACGGGACGAGTCGGCGCTCGCGTCTGTCGGCGCGTCGTCTCCATCGCAGGCCGTCGCGACCAGGACTGCGAGGAGAACCAAGAGTGCGCGGCGCATCGAGCACCCAGTGTACCCGAGCTGGGGCGGCCCGACGATGGTCCCTGGCGGAAGGAAAACCGGACGATTGGTGGACAGTCGCGCGCAGGGGGCTACGTGCAGGACGGATGGACGACGTGGATTTGAAGCGAGCGATGCAGTCTCCCTCCGAGATGTTCTCGTCGCCCGAGGAGATCCGGGATGACGCGTCACTGACGCTGGATCAGAAGATCGCGCTCTTGAGGAGCTGGGCGTACGACGAGAACGAGATGTCGGTCGCCGAAGAGGAGGGCATGGCCGACGGGGAGCGCGCCGACGTCGCGCGTGTCCTGACGGTCCTCGACGAGCTCACGGGCGGGTTCGACGTCGAACACTCGCCGCCGACCAAGCAGGGCGGCTGAGGAGCCGGAACTCGCGCGATCGGATCGCAGCGAACTTGCTTTAGGATGGGGGGGCGATGCTGCGCGCCAGTCACGTTCTCGGCATCGGCTTCGCGCTCGTCGCCGTGGCCTGCGGTGATGCGTCCGTGCCGACCGATGCGATGCCGCCCGACGCCGACCTGGACGGCGGCAGCGAGGTCGACATTCCGTGGCTCGACGAAAGCGCCCCTCCCGTCGCCCCTCCCGTTCTGACCCCCTGCCCTAGCGGGTGGCGAGAGGTCACCGAAGACGGGACCTCTCACTGTGATCCCTTCCCGGAGGAGGGCGTCGCCGACTGCCCGTTCGGACAGGCGCACTTCGTCGGCGATCCGGCCTGTGCTCCAGTTGGCGATCCGTGTCCGGTCGGAGAGTTCGCCGATGGGCTTCCTACGGATGGCTCGGTGATCTTCGTGCGCGCCGGCGCGGCGCCGGGGGGAGATGGATCCAGGTCCGCGCCTCTGCCGACCCTGTCGGATGTGGCGTTCGCGAGCCTGGCCAGCGGAACGACGGTCGCTCTCGCCAAGGGGAGCTACGAGGGAGCGCTTCCCCTTCGCGGCGGGGTGCGGGTCGTCGGTGCATGCGCAGCCGAGACCATTCTCACCGGCGTGGACGGTCCGACGCAGGCGGTGGTCACGGTCGCGAGCGGCGGTGAGCTCGCCGTCCTTCGAAACGTCTCCTTTCAGCGGACGCCGCAATCGGCGGTAAGGGTCGAGCGCGCCGGGGGAGGGCTCAGACTCCACGGCGTGATCATCGAGAGCAGCACCGTCTTCGGGGTGGGCCTGGCCGCGGGAGAGCTCGACGCTGAGGAGCTGGTCGTGCGTGACACGCGAGAGGTGGCCACGGGGACGAGCGGGCTGGGCGTGTGGATCCTCGGGGGGCACGCGGAGATCGGCCGGGCTGTGCTCGAAAGGAACCGCTACGCCGCGGCGTTCGCGGAGGGTGAGGGGACGGAGGTCGACATCCACGACACGCTCCTGCGCGACACGCGGCCCTACACATCCAGCGATTTTGCGTACGGGCTCTACGCTCTGAACGGCGCATCCTTCGACGTGCGCCGGGTGTCGGTGTCGGGCAATCGCGTCGGCGTGGCCGCTGCGAGCGCGGGCACGGAAGTCGATGCAGAAGACCTGATCATCCGCGAGTCGCTCCGCGGCGCGGGGAGCAACGCGGCGGCCATCGTCGTCCGCGAGGCGGCGCACCTCTCCTGTTCACGGGTGCGCATCGAAGACGATGACGACGCCGGCCTCATCGTGGCGACCGATGGGTCGGCGACGCTGTCGGACGTCGTGATCCGCGACATTCGATCCTTCGACGACGCCGAGTTCGAGGGGGTGGGCGTCCAGGTTTCGAACGCGCGCATCGAGCTCACACGTGGCATCATCGAGCGCACCGTGGTGCACGGCGTCCTCGCGAGCGACGATGCGCAGGCCACGCTGACCGACCTGCGCGTGCGAGACATCAGCCCCCGGAACCGCGACGGCCTTCTCGGTCGGGGCATCGCCGCACAGTTCGGCTCGAGCGTGACCCTGGAGCGAGCGATCGTCGAGGAGGCGTCGGAGGTAGGGCTCTTGGCTCTCGACGAGGACACTCTGATCAGCGTCACCGACGTCGCGGTCACCGACACACGACCTCGGCAGATGGTCGGCGACTTCGGACGCGGTATCGTGGCGCAGGGGGGATCCAGCATTCGAGGCGAACGTGTGCTCGCCCAACGGAACCGCGAGCTGAGCATCGCAGCGATGCTGTCGGGCAGCCTCGTTCTCGAGCACCTGGTCGTGTCGCAAACCATGTCGACGCGGTGTGACACGGGCTTCTGCCGCGAGACCCCTCACGGCCACGGCATCGCCGCCATCGGCGGACATGTCGAGGTGTCGGACTTCCTGGTCCGCCAATCGGAGACCTGTGGTGTGATGGTCGCGCGTGACGGCACCCTGAACCTGACCCATGGGGAGATTCGGGACTCGACCATCGGCGCCTGCGTCCAGGTCCCGGACTTCGACCTCGACCATCTCACGAGGGACGTCACATATCGCGACAATGAGGCGAACCTCGAGGCGACGACGTTGCCGATCCCCGAACCCGTCAGCGAGATCTGAACGAGTTGGCCGCCCGGTCGTGCAAAGCTTGCCCGATCGAGCAGGCGCGCGCTCGTCCTCGGCCGTGAAAACCCTTCGTTTGCTCGGCACGGAACTCGCTAATCTCACAGGGGAGGTTCAATGGGTCAGATTCCAATCGTCGTCTACATCATGCCTGTCGTCGCGCTCGCGCTCTTCTTCTTCATGCGCGCGCGGATGAAGCACACCTTGGTCAAAGGGGAGGCCGAGAACGCCGCCTCTCGCGCCGGGGAGATGGCCAAGCGCATCGGCTTGTCCGTCGTGGAGGGAGACCCGAACCTGAACCTCATGTATGCGCACAGCCAGATCCTCGCGGGCCAGACGAAGGAGGCGAAGGTCCGCCTCGCCGGCAATCCGAGCGGGCGCAACGGCGAGGTCAGGTACTACGAGCGAATGGAGGCGAAGGCGGAGTTTTCGGGCACGACGATCACCACGTACTTCGACGGTCACGTCGGCGTGGAGGTCCGTGCACCGTTTCCCGAGTTCGAGGTCGTGCTCCGCTCGCCGCCGAGCTGGGTGGGGACGCCGAAGCTGAAGGTTTCGGCCCCGGCGGTCCCCTTCGGGGATGCGACGCTCGATCAGCGTTACGTGCTGCGAACGGTCGATGCGCGCATCGGCCCGGTGATCGCCCCGGCCCTCGCGAACCTCGCGGCACACCAGTACGTTCACATCTTCGGCCAGGGCAATCAGCTGACCTTCCTGTTCTCGGTGGAGACCCTGACCTGCATGTCCCTCGCCGACCAGATCTACTTCGCCCTCGATCAGATGGCGCAGTCGATCGAGCAGGCTGCCGCCGCACACGGCGCGGCATGACCGAGCTCGTACCGACCCCGTGCCGCCGGTGCGGCGCGCCCATGTCCGAAACGAACGCGGGCGCGATCTACGGGTCGGTCGAGATGGTCTGCACCTTCTGCGGGAGCGAGGAGAAGCTGCCCGCCGAGCCCGCCGAGCGGGTGCGCGCTCTGCGCCAGCGCCTTCAGCAGATCGCCTGGACGGAGCAGGCGGTGGAGGCGCCCGCGCTCTCGGCTGCGCGCGCCCTCGAGGCGTGGAAGTCGATGGTCCTGCCCGGCATGGCCGTCGTCGCCGGCCTGCCGATCCTCGTCGCCGGCCTCCAGCTCGCCGAGCGCGAGGACCTCACACTGGGCAGCGTCCTGTCCGCCGCCTTCGCTCCGCTCGTGGGCCTGGCGGTCGTGTGCGGCGTCCAGCTCGGGTCCTTCCTGGCCCTCCGCGCCTATCAGAGAGAGCTCGCCCCCGCGCTCCTCGCGTTCGCCCCGAGCGCCCCAGACGGCGCGGTGCGCTGCCGGCGATGCGGTGGCGATCTCCCGAGCGTGGCCCGCAAGGCGTTCGTCACGTGCGGCTTCTGCACCGCACAGAACCTGGTGACGCCGGAGCTCGCCCGACGCAATGCCGCGGACCTCGACCGCGAGCTCGAGCTCCATCGCGCGCGCGCCGCTGGGATGACGTCTCAGGTCGTGACGGCGCACGCGAAGCTCCGAAAGCGAATGAGCATCGCCGCGGTCGCGGGGGCCGGGCTCGCCTGCGTCATGAGCCTCTTGGGCTTCGTCATCATCAGTGTCATTTCCGGAGCGTGAGAGAGGAGAACCCGATGGAGGAGGCGACCATGTCGAACACGGAGCTCGGAGCGATCATCAGCGAGCACAAGGGGCGGTTGGCCGCGGGGGGCGTCAGTTGGTACGTCGGCGGCATTCTCTTCGTCTCCGGCATCCTCGGGATGGGCAACGAGGTCATGGCGGGCAACTGGATCAACATCCCCTTCTTCCTGCTCGTGGTGGGGTGCGCCGGGCTCTGGCTCTTCTACAGCTACACGCGCTGGAGGCAGAAGATCACCCTCTACTCGGAGGGCTTCGTGTGGACGCGCGTCGTGCGCAAGCCCCTCACCGTCCGCTTCGCCGACGTGGCCTCCGTGCAAGTCACCCGGACGGGGGGACGCCGCGCCATGCACCTCAAAGGCGTCGACGTGCGCGTCGATCTGAAGATGCGTGACGGCAGCCACGTGGTCGTCAGCAACGACATGAATGGCATCGAGACCATCGCCTCCTCAGCTGGCGCCATTTCGAAGCCTGCCGCGGGTCCGCCCCCGGCGAGCCCCTGGGGCGCGCCTTCCTGAGCGACGGGCTGGGGACGGCTCTCGCGCGTCCCCGTCACGTGGTCGTCCAGTCACAGTGTGCCGAGCGGGAGACGCGGCGTGGCGCGTGGATCCCTCGTTGCAGTGAACTTTCGCCGGGCACGACCATTGCTTTGCGCCCGACACGATGAGAATGGGTTTGCTCCTCGTATTCCTCGCGGTCACTACACTCGGTGCGCCGCCCCGAGTCGCTGCGGATGACGGCGTCACCATGGATATCGGCGACGACGGATCCGTCCACGTGACCTCCGGCCGTGGTCGCCGCGACCAGTCTCGGCGCAACTGGACGCAGGTCGGCGTCGGTGTGGGTCTTCTGGTCGCCGGGTGGGGCGCGAACCTGTTTGCCAGCGCCTTCGCCGGCCTGTGCCCACCCGAGATTCCGCACCACGCCCGATGGGGCCCCCTGTCGCGCGGACGGACGGTGGGACGACTTCCGCCTGGCGGCCGGCGCTCCACTCGCAGGCCCGTGGATTCAGCTCGCGCTCGAGCCGAGGGACGGCGGAGACAATCTCTGGGACGCGTGGCTCATCACGTCGGGGGTCATGCAGCTCACCGGCCTCACGCTGCTGTTGATCGAGCTCCTTCGCCACATGGACGACGCCCCATCCGAGACAGCTGCGCCCGACGTCGCGGTGACGCCAGTGGTCGGTCGAGGCTCAGTAGGGGTCGCGATCGGCATCCGGATGTGAGCGCGCAACTCGCGAATGCTCTGGAGCGAGCTATCCTCGAGACCATGAGCGACACGCATCAGCGGCTCGGAGAGCAGAAGGCCGAAGAGGCGATGGAACCAGGGCCATGAACCTCAGACAGCTCGTCGTCATCGGCGTCGTGGTCGTCGCCTGCTCATCGAGCGCGGAACCGAGCCGGCCGGCCGAGCCGGAGCAGCCCGCCGAGGACGAGCACGAGGAAGAGGGCGAAGCGGCGCCGGACCGGACGACGGAAGAGGCGTTGGAAGCGATTGACGTGCCTGCGATACGAGCGCCGGGTCTCGCCAACGACCGCCCGCCGGTGCAGACCCTCGACGAGCTCGCTGAGACGCTCGGCTGCGATCCGAGCACCGCCGCGCGCATTTCGCCGCGCCACGCCGAGGTCCTCGGCATGCTCGACGAGTACATCAGTCGCTTCGACTACTACACCGGCGAGCCGCGCCCGCGGTTCATCGAGCATTTCTACCCTCATGAGCGAGTCGCGGCTGATGTGTTCGAACGGAAGCTCCGCGTCACCTTCGGGCGCGGGCGCAGATTCACGCGGCGTTTGGCCGCGCAGGGCCACATCGAGTTCGAAGGCCAGTCGGTCGCCGACGCGATCAACGCGATGTACATGCGCGTGCCGCCCGAAGGCGCTTCCATCGATCCGTGCAAGGCCCTCGGATGGAGCGACGCCGCCGCTCGCGCGTACCTGCGTGGGATGCGCGCCCGTTTCGGCACGCCCTCCGGCGGCATCACGATGGCCAACGCAGGGGCAAAAATGGCCTTCGCCGCGGCGCTTGCTCGCAAGGTCGGTCTGACCGTCGACGCCTACTACGTGACCGACACGATCCCCGCTGCCTACCACCTGAAGCTCGCGGGACTCGACTGAGCGCAGCCGCCGCGTCAGCCACGAAGGGGATGTAGGAGGGTGCAGCCGACGGTCGCAGCCGCCCCAGTTGCGAGCCAGTGTTATGCTGGCGCCGTGCTCATGCGATTCTGCAGCCCTCGTCGGGGTTCTCCTGATGTGCGCGTGCTCGGTCGGGGAGCTCGACCTGGAGGGCAAGACGTGTCCGTGCGTGGAGGGCTACCGCTGCGACACGGTGACGAACACCTGCGTCTCGAGGGCCGTCGACTCTGGAACGGCCCCCGACACCGCTGCCGACACCAGCGCCGACGCCGACGCGGCGATGGACGCGAGCCCGGGCGACGGTGGGCTCGAAGACGGTGGACTCGAAGACGGCGGAAGCGACGTCGGTCCAGGCGACACGGGTCCGGCCGACACGGGCCCGGCCGACACGGGTCCGCTCGACACCGGACCCGCGGACGTGGGCGTGACGACGACCGTCGTTCCGATCCTCGTCGACACGTACGTCGACAACTCGATGCCAACGGTCTCCTTCGCCGATGGTGACGTCCTGCTGGTCGACACCGATCCGATCGCGTACGAGACCTACATCCAACCGGCCGACCCGGGCCTCGCGTCGGGAACGGAGATCGTGTCGGCGACCCTCGAGCTCACCTGCTTCGACATCGGCGCCGACGTCGAGGTGCACACGGTCACCTCCGCGTGGACCGGCTCGGTCACGTGGGACACACGCCCTTCGATGGATCCCAGCGCCGTCGCGAGCTACGTGACCGCCCTGGGTGCGGTGAGCGTCGACGTCACTGCCCTCGTCCAGAGCTGGGTCGACGGCGCGCCGAACTACGGCCTGGTCCTCATCACGCTCGGAACCGACGGCTCCGACTACGAGAGCACCGGGGCCGCGAGCGACGCGGTCCGGCTCGTCGTCGAGTATCGCTGAACTGTTCCCCTACCCTCAGGGGTACGACACGACGACGCGACCGTCGGCGCCTTGGTGGATCGCGCTGCAGGAGCTTCGGCTGCTTCCCATTCCGGCGAGGCCCCCGCCGCTCGTGGGCGTAACGTCGCAGCCGCCCTCGCAGTAGCAGGCGCCACCCCCGCCACCAGCTCCCGACCTCGACCCCGCGCCGGTCGCGCCGTCCGCTCCGTTGTAACCGTCGCACGCAGCCCCGCCGGCGCCGGCGCGGTCACCGTCCTGATCGCCCGCGCCGGAGGCACCCCCGCCACCCGCTATCACGAGATCGGCGGCCCCGAGCCTGAAGGTCGTCGCGCCGCCAGCGCTGTTGCCAACGATCACGTCGCCACCACCGCCACCACCGCCGCCGCCCCAGTAGCCATGACCTCCATCACCGCCAGGCTGCGAGCCCGTACCCGAAGCCGGCGCTCCGACGCCGCCCGGTCCGGTGCCGCCGCCGTCCTGACCGTCGCCCGAGCCGCTCGCTCGTCCGCCGCCGCCACCGAGGTAGCCGCCCGCCGTCGAGGACCTCGATTCGCACGTTCCACCGCGACCGATGACGATGTCGAATGACGTTCCGGGAACCTGACCGGCGAAGGACTTGATCGCCAGGCCGCCGGCACCACCAGGTGCGCCGACCGCGTTGGTGCGGGAGTTTCCGCCCGACCCGGCGCCGCCGCCGCCCTCGGCGCGCACGGTGAACGTCGTGCATCCCGCTGGAAGAACGAACACGTCATCCGTCGTGAACGGCACGCTGCCCGGGACACAACCCGACGAGCCGCTATCCGGCATGGCGGAGTCGGTGGCACCCGCGTCCATCGCGCCTGTATCGGGCCCGCTCGCGTCCATCATGGCTCCATCGGGCTCGCTCGCATCGGGCTCGCTCGCATCGGGCTCGCTCGCATCGGCCGGGCTGGCGTCGGGATCAGGACCCACATCGGCGTCGACATCTCCGTCGCGCCGGGCGTCCGCGTCGCCCGCGTCGGGCCGATATCCCGACCCGGTGTCGAGATGATCGAAGTCGACACGCCCACACCCCGAGAGAGCCAGCACGACCTCGAAGAGGAGGACGGCCGGAACGTGACGGTCGAGCCGGGCCATCAGATCAGCGTTTGGGCGCAGTGATTGTTGATGCAGCGCGTGCCCATCGACACGCCACAGCAGTCCGCGTCCGTCGTGCACGCTTCGAGCTCCTCGGAGCACCCCGGCGGCGGTGGCACGCAGAGCAAGCTCGGGCTCCCCGCCACCCTCGGGCTCGGTCGCGCGGCAGAAGCCACCGCAGCACTCGGCCGCCGACGCGCACGAGTCCCCATCCGGCTTGCATGGATCGAGCGCCGCGAAACCGCGCATGTTGCCCGACTCGAGCTCTTGGCCGGGCAGATAGAACGGTGGGTGGCTGCGATCGGTGCCCGGGCCGCCGGTGATGTCGATCGCGGCGATCCAGAGCTTCTTTCGCACGCTCGGGTGCTCGCCACCGTCGCTCGCTTGGTAGCCCCACCGGTCGTCGCCGCCGGCCACCGTGCCGCCGGGCGCGAGCGTGTTGCCATAGCAGCGGCGGCTCGTGAACACGACCCAGTAATACCCGCCGATCGCGATGGGCAGGACGGTGGGCTCGTAGTTCGAATGCGCCTCCTCGGCTTCGCCGTAGGGCGGGTAGAACGCGCCCGAAGCATACCCGTTCAACACGTCGAGCGTGGACACCGCACACGCCTCTGCCGACCCGTCGCAGCTCGACAGATCGACGAGGCGCAGGTCCGACGACACCGGCCGGTTCGGGTTGCCGACGCCGCCCATCAGCGACGTGTCGAACGCCGTGCTCTCCTCGTACACGACTGCGAGACCGTCGGGCGTGAAGCTCGGCCAGCCCGCGATGTGTGACGTGTCGGTGACCGTCACCACGCGCCGTGGCGCACCGAAGAGCGGTGGAGACGACGTGCCGTCGTACGACATGACGGCGAGCACGCGCCCGTTGTCCGCGCCGCCCGACGAGAACCAGCTGAACGCGAGCGCCGTCGCGTCCGGCGCGAACTGCGGGGTGACCGCGTAGCTGACGACGTCGGTGAAGCTCGGCGCCGGGATCTCGTCGCCGGTCGACGTGTCCCACATGCGCGATGGCATCGTCCCCGAGAGGCCTCGGATGCGGTTGTCGGGCGGGACGGCGTTCGAGATCATCCGCGCGCCGTCGGGCGTCAACGCACCGAACGAGTACCGGCGCCCGTCGCCATCCGTCCAGCGCGCGGTCGCCGCGCCAGCCACGTCGAGGTCGAGCGTGCCGCTCTGAATCGGGTTGCCCGTCCCCGTGACCGTCATCGTTGCCGCTCCAGTTGAGCCCGGTCGCGATCCGATTGCCCTGCGCGCTGACGGAGTGGCACACCGTGCACCCGGCCTGGACGACCTCGGCCGTTCCGCCGAGCGGCACTCGAAGGATCGCGCCCCCGCTCGCGAGATGCGAGTTGTACGAGTTGTAGTAGATGCTGCCGGCGATCTGGCCGGGCGCGATGTGGAGCGTCTCGGTTGCCGGCCCGGTGACCGCGCCTCCGCGGATCTTGCGTCACGCCGACCGCGACGTCGTCGGTTGCGCCCGCGCTCGACGCCGCGCCCGCCCACGCGTCCTCGGGGAGCGCGACCTGGAGCGGCGTACCGCCGGCCACGAAGACTTCGTAGTGGAAGTCGACGCGCTCGATGTCGACCTTGATGCGCGCTGCGTCAGCGCCGCCACCTGCGAGCTGAAAGAGCGGCGACGGGAGCCCACGCGGGAAGACGGTCGCATCGTAGGGGTAGAGCAGTTCGAAGGCTGCATCGTCGGTTCCGCCAGCTCGGAGCGCGTCCATGTCCGCGGTCGACAACCCCGCCGAGTTCACGCTCGCGTTCACGTGCACGGTCACCGTCGTAGTCGCCTCGAGGTCGCCATAACGGGCGGTCACCGTCGCGACTCCCGCCACCAAACCGTTCGCGGTGTACACGCCGCCAGAGCCGATGGTTCCGATCACCACGTCGTCGACGAGCCACGCCGCCTCCGGCACCGCCACGCCGTCGAGGAGCGCCGAGAGCGTAACCGACGTGGGCGTCCCGTCGGCGTCGATCACGGGGTCTGCGGGGTCGATCACGAAGGTCGTCGGTCCGGCGTCGACGCGCGGCGTTCCGTCGGGCGCGCCGTCGCGCGTCGACCCGTCGGCCTCGGGCGTGCAGACACCGTCGACGCAGGTCTCGCCGGTCGCGCATTCGGTGGACGACACGCACTGCGTCTCCGCCGTGCCGCCGCAGTCGCAACCACCGATGCTTGCGAGCGCGGCCGCGAAGAACGTGAACAGGAACGGAGAGAAGACAGGCGCGGAGCGGGAGCGTCGAGACATCCACCACATGCTACCAGCACCGCCCCCGAGCAAGAGGCGCGTTCCCGGGTGCCGCGATGCATGTTAGATTGGCGTCGATTGGTCGTGGTGGTGCTTTGCCACATCCGTAGCGATGGAGGCGGCGCGAGCGACGGCGGCGCGAGCGAGCGGCACGATGGACGGCGGCTCGACGGACGGCGGCGCTACCTACGCGGGTGAAGGCGTGTGCGTGCCAGGCGACACCCGCGGTGGGTGCGACATCGACATCGGCGGCACGTCGACGCTCGACGAACTGATCTCACTTCCCGTTGTCATCTCCTGCCAACCGTCGATGTATCCTCGCCCGATGGCGAAGGACGAATTACCGGTGCGAGGATTCGCTTCGGCGGCGGCATTCGGCGCGTGGCTCGAGAAGCAGCACGCGAAGAGCGCGGGGATCTGGCTCGAAGATCCCGAAGAAGCGGAGCGGTAAGCGCGGCCCGTCGTATGCGGAGGCGCTCGAAGAGGCGCTTCGGTTTGGTTGGATCGACAGTCAGAAGCGGGCGTTCGACGCGGACTACTCGCTGCAGCGCTTCACGCCGCGGGGTCCGCGGAGCCGGTGGTCGAAGAGGAACGTGGCCAAGGTCACGGCGCTGATCGAGGCGGGCCGGATGATGCCGGCCGGGCTCGCAGCGATCGCGCAGGCCAAGGCGAATGGGCAGTGGGAGAAGGCCTACGACTCGCACGCGACAGCGACCGTGCCGGACGATCTCCGCGCGGCGCTCGACGAGTGTCCGAAGGCCCGCGCCTTCTTCGCCACGCTGAGCTCGCAGAACCGCTACGCAATCCTCTACCGTCTCCAAGAGGCGAAGCGCGCGGACACGCGCGCGCGCCGCGTCGCGAAGTTCGTCGCGATGTGCGAGCGCGGCGAGTCGATCCACTCACGTTAGCCTTGGTGCAGAGAGGAGGTGTGATCGCCATCGAGCGCGGTCGCCGCGCATGGGCTCGTCCTTGCTGGGGTCGGCTCGCCCCGACGGGTAGTGCCACGCTTGCACAACCCTCGCGCAGGACGCCGGGAACGCCGGGGAAACGGGTCCGGCGCGATAGTTGCGAAACCCCGCGCTGAACGCTGGAGGTTCTGACGATGCGCGAGATTCGACCACTGCTTCTCACGAGGCCCCGATTCACGCTATGCCGAGTGATGGCGGTCGGGCTTCTCCTGCTCGCAGTCGCCTGCGCCACCCCGACCACGCTGCCGGAGGTCTCGGACGGAGGCTTCGAAGAGGACGCGGTCGTCGGCGGAGGCGACCCGTCCTCCGATGCCGGGTCCGCCCCGGACGAGTCGCGCTTCGCAGAGTCGGGCGAGGGGTCGTCGTCCGCCGGCGAGCCGTCGAGCGGCGGCGAGCCGTCGAGCGGGGGCGCGCCGGCAGACGGTCCCGATGAATCGTTGTCCGAGCCGGGCGAGGTCGATGGACCCTGTCCCGCGCTGCCGGAGCCGTGCCGGATCCTGGCGATGGGAGACTCGATCACCTTCGGGATGCGCGCGACGCCGGACGGTCATATCTCGAGCGGCGGGTATCGGAGGTATCTCCGCCGCTCGCTCCTCGACGCAGGCAAGACCTTCGCCTACGTGGGCGCGTGTCCAGGCTTCAGCGGCCGGTGTCAGATCCCGCCCAGCCGCGATCCGCCGATCCGGCCGGCCTACTGCGACTCCAGAGGGGTTCCGGAGATCGGGCAACACGATGGCCATCCCGGCTGGGACATCAACGCGTTCCGCGCGCGGGAAGACACCGAATGCCCGGGGAGCATCGGGAACTTCCTCTCGCGCGTGACCGACGCGCCCGGAGGCGCTCACGTGATGCCGCACATCGTGCTCCTGATGGTCGGAGCCAACGATGTGCGCGCTGGGAGCGGGATCCGCGAAGGGGCGGCGTTGCGCTTTTCCTATCTCCTCGACGAGCTTCTCACCGCGCTGCCGAGCAAGAGCCTGGTCGTCGTCGGCCTGGTCACGCCGAACCTCGTCGGTACGAACAACCGCGACGGCGTCATCCCGTTCAACCATGCGGTCACCTCCATCGTGCGCGCGCACCGCGAGGTGGGTCGCAACGTCCGCCTGGTCAACACCTACAGTGCGATCCGGATCACGTCCGACGGCGAATCACCCGACCTCTCCTCCGACCGTCTGCACCCGAACGAGAGCGGCTACCAGGCCATCGCGGCGCGCTGGTACGACGCGATCGCGCCCCTCGTGCGCTGACGACTCGCTCGGCTCGGAACCCAGAAACAGGCGCAGGTAGTTGGCCGGGCAGCGGCCATGCGGCAATCTGTGACCATGGCCTCCCTGGCAACGGACGAGCCCGAGGCCTACGGGCGTTTCGTGTTGTTGTCGCGCCTCGGCACGGGGGGCATGGCGGAGTTGTGGGCGGCGCAGCCTCGCGGGCCTTCCAACCTGCCCGCGCTCTTCGCCTTGAAGCGCATGCTGCCCGCCGACGCCTGCAAGCCCGAGTTCGTGGCGATGTTCGTCGACGAGGCAAAGGTCATCGCCAGCCTCGACCACCCCAACATCGCGCGAAGCTTCGAGTATGGCCAACACGGCGGGCTCTACTACATCGCGATGGAGCTGGTGCGTGGCCTCGACCTTCGCAGGGTCCAGCTGGCGCTCGACAAGAAGGGCGAGCGCATCCCGATGGTGCTCTCGGTGTGGATCATCGAGCAGGTCTGCGAGGCGCTCGCCTACGCCCATGCGACCACCGACGCGACGGGCAAGCCGCTGAACCTGATCCACCGCGACATCTCTCCCCACAACCTGATGGTCGCCTTCGATGGATCGGTGAAGGTCGTCGACTTCGGCATCGCGAAG
This sequence comes from uncultured delta proteobacterium, assembly GCA_963727445.1. Lineage (GTDB taxonomy): Bacteria > Myxococcota_A > Polyangia > Polyangiales > B10-G4 > B10-G4. The sequence continues at coordinate 87,152 of CAVSGI010000021.1, read as the reverse complement.
ACGGCGCTCCAGACGGCCGCCACCCGAGCAGGAACGCTCAAGGGCAAGGTTCATTACATGAGCCCCGAGCAGGCGCGCGGTGACCGCATCGACCGGAGCTGTGACACCTACGCGGCGAGCATCTGCCTCTGGGAGCTTCTCGCGGGCCGCGAGGCGTTCGAGCGTGAAGAATCCTACCTGTATGCTCTGCAGCGAGCGCAGGATCCGCAGATCCCGAAGATCCGCGAGGTCCGTGACGACGTGCCCGCATCTCTCGCGGCGGTGCTCGACAAGGGCCTCGCGCTGGCACCGGAGGATCGGTTTCAGAACGCCGGGGAGATGGCGGCCGCGCTCAGAAAGGTGTGCGACGCGCTCGGAGGGGGCGGCCCGGTCGCGCTCGCGAGCTGGCTTCGGAGTCGGTTCGCGCGTATCCGCGACGCTCAGACTCGCGTCCTCTCTCACGTCGGGCCAGAGCAATCAACGCAGCCAGCAGTCGACGGCGATGCGTCGACCATCCGCGGAGCCCCGATCCGTCCCTACGATGGATCGGACGCGAACCACGCGCCGAGCGAGGACGCGCCGCGCGAGGGCACCGAGGTGTTCTACTCGGTCGACATCGACGTCGAGCTTCCCGAGCGCTTCGACCAGACGATGCCCTACGCGCCGCTTTCCCCGAGCGCGTCGAAGGACGCGGACAGCTTTGGCATGGCCCCGACCGAGGTGGACGACAGGCCCGGCGTCGATCTCGAGGAGCTGTGGGTGGCGTTCGGAACCGACGTGCGAGACTCCGAGGCCGACGCCGAGATCCCGGTCGAGCACGCGAGCGTGGAGGCGACCGATGCACCGAGCGTCGAGGCAGAGCAGACGCTCGAGCCGACCGAGGCGGAGCCGGAGCAAACGCCGAGCGCGTCGCGACCGACCGACTCGCCGCCGCCCCCCGCCCATCCTGCGCGAAGCTCGGGCCTGGTGGTCGGGGCTGCGGTGATCATCGGTGCCGCGATCGTGGGGGCTGCCGTCTATTTCGGACCGCTCGGCCGCTCTGCCACGGGACGAATCGAGATCGACGCCCAGATCGACGTACCGTTCGTCGTGACAGTCGATGGGTCGCGGACGGGCCCCGTGATCGGCGGGCTGGAGCCGGGCGCGCACGAGGTCGAGGTGAGCGCGGAGGGCTACGAGGAGCTGGTGCGTACGGTCGAAGTCACGCCGGGCGCGACGACGATCGTGGCCGCGGCGCTACGGCCAGTTGCGCCGGCCCCCGTGGCGGAACCTCCCCCGCCTCCCGAGCAGCAAGCCCCAGCGGACGCCTCGGTCGACGCGAGCTCGGAGGAGGCGCCGGGGGCGGCCGGCGAAGCCGAGGAGATCACACCGCCCCCCGCGCCGCAGCCCGAGCCCAGGCGGCGAAGTCATCGGCCCCGCCCGGCGATGGCTGCGATGGAAGTTGCGATGTCCCGTGCTGCCGACGCGGCCGAGCCCCCGCCGCGTCCGAGCGTCGGCGAGATGGCGCTGGACACGGCACCGGCCGCGCCGGCACCCAACGAACCCGGCGACGAGGAGCACTGAGCGAGGGCGTCGTGGATTCGATCGGCGACGGGTTTAGTGCCTGATCAGTCTGCCGCGAGGCGCGGCGCCAGGAGCAGAAATCCACGCTGCTCCTTATGCGCGACGAGCTCTTCTTCGGGCGGATCCACGGCCATCCCATCTCGCATGTCGGTGGTGAAGGCGAGAAAGTCGGCCACCGCCTCGGAGTAGTTTTCGTTCGCGACGACCTCCCAGGTGCCGGAGCGCGTGGTCTCGGTCATGACCGGTGAGCCCGATGTGTGGTCGGTCACCGTGACGGTCTCCGTGAAGGTCCCGTCGTCACCGAGCGTCAGCGTGATCGCACGCTCTTCTGCCAGGGCGAGAGCGCCGGAGATGGGGCGCTCGATGCTACGGTGATTCTCCCAGGTGCCCGTCATGCCGCCCGCGCTCATCTCCGTGCGCGTGTAGGGCGCGACAGCCAAGAAGTTCTCGTCGACGTAGAGCTCGGCGGTGGTGCGCTCCTCCACCGTCGAGGAGTCCGAATCCTCGGGTGCGGTGCCGCCCATCGACGAGCGCACCTCCATGACGATCCCCGAGCCGTCGACCGTGAACGTGCCTCCGAGATCGCGGCCGGTATCTTCCCGGCTCTCTGCCCAGGTCCCATCCTCCGACATGGAGGTGGTCCATCGGCTGACGATCGTCTGATCCGTGTCGAAGAATCGAAGCTCCCAGTCGCGCGCGAGGGCTTCTGTCAGCGTCGGGATCCGCAGCTGAAAGTCGCTGGTGGCGCTGTTCCCTGCGGCATCCGTCACGCGCGCGCGCACCACTTGTCCGGGCTCCACGCTCGTCGTGATCCGATGCAAGCCGTTGCGAAAAGTCTGATCCGACGGAGTGAACGCCATGCCCTCCGCGTCGACGAACTCCACCACCAGGTCCTCCGGCGCCGTCACGTCGTCCTCACCCCGGATTGTCGCTTCGAGCTCGGTGAGCGACGGAAGGATGGCCTCTGCGTCGGCGGCGTTGACCTCGAGCGATACGACTGGAGGCCCCTGCAGCGTCACGCGATAGTCGAGCACCTCCGGCGGGGTCGCATCTGCAGCCGCGTCCGGCGATCCGTCCGTGCTCGCGTCCGCTGGCGCCACGTCGTCGCCACCACAGGCCACGAACGCGAGTCCCAGAGCGATCGAAGGGATCAGGATGTATGTGATGTCATTCCGCATAAAGACTGCCGAGGCGCTCCGAACGGTAAATCGTGTATCCGACGGGGTCGGTGGTCGCGTCATCGTGAACCTCCGCCGACCACACCACCTGGGGCATCTCCTCGTGCGTGACCTCGACGACCCGCGCCGACTTCTGATTGTCGGGCGCGCCGACCGGCGCCGCAGGATCGGCGACGAGGCCACCGTCGGTGATCAACACGTTGCCGTTCTCGAGTCGGTCGGCGTCTCCCACGAACGGGGACGAGTAGTCGGAGGTGCCCCGATACTCCCAGACCTGCATCGCGGTCATCGACGTCTCGTCGAGCTCGAACTCGACCACGCGCGTGAAGAACTCGCCCGCGCTCAGGCCCTCCCGGCCGTTTCCGTTGTCGTACATCAGCAGGTTTCCGTCGGCCTCGAGCTCGGGCCCGTGCATGTGGAACATGTAGTCACCCGTGCCGACGATCGAGAAGTCACCCTCGTAGCCGAATTTCCACACCATCTCGCCGGTATCGCGCCGGAGCTTGACGAGCCAGTCCTGATGCCGAACCGAGACGATGAAGGTGTCGTCGCGTTCGTCGTAGATCACCGCGTTGGAGTGGGTCCAGTCCTTGGTGCCGGAGCTGACGGACTCGTAGCGCTGGTTCCAGAAGGGAGAGTCGAAGCCGAGGCGCATGCGGTGCGGGTCGAGCACGTCGAACAAGCTCGCGCTGTTGACGAAGGCTCCCGACGCGTCGAGCTCGACGACGACGTCTCCGACCACGTCGTAGCTGACGGTGCCGTCTTCGTATCCGCCAATCGTCATGAGCTCCGTGCTCAAGACCACGAAGCCCCCACCGCTGAGCTCGTAGAGCTCGTGATGGAAGCTGTCGGTGGGAACGTCCTCGGCGAGCACCGTGTTCACGACGTTGCCCATCATGTCGATCTCGAGGTACGCGTCCTCCGGGCGAACGTAGACCAGGTTGCCGTTGGAAAGGCGGCGCATGTCTTCGATGCGGTGATCCGTCCGGTAGTACCAGACGACCTCTCCCTCCTCGTCGATGCCGATGAGGTATCCGTATGCGGGGTCCACGGTCGGGGTCCATCGAAAGACGTTGAACACGGTCACACCGGGAGAGACCATCGTCGAATCGCCGACGGTGGTCGTGAGGGGCGGGAAGTCGTCCGGTAGCGCTGGCGACGAATAGGTGAGGGTGTCGTCCTCGGCCGTCAGCATGTCTTCGCTCTCGACCGTGACCAGGAACCCGTACTCCTGCTCCGCGCGCATGCCGAGCACCGGGATCTGGTGGGACGTGCCGAGCGGCGACGTGAACGGCAGATCGCGCATGGTCGGCGAGTTGATGCTGGCGACGGCGGTCGTCGGGATGTCCGTTTCGACCTCGATCGTGGCGCTGAGCCCGTTGTTGGGGTTCTCGATGATCTCGATTCGCGTGATCGTCGGTGCCATCGGCGCGGCATCGGTCATCCCGTCCGGGCTGCCATCCGGGGTTGCATCGCCGCCGCCATCTGGAGCGGCGTCCGACATCATCTCGTCATCGCCACAACCGGTGAGCGAGACGGATGCGATGAGGATCGCGATTGCAGAGCATTCGCGCAGAACGGATTTCAAAAAGGGCCCCCGTACGAAGAAAAGATCGACACGAGTCGATACGTTTTTATGCCGCGCGGTGATCGCGTGGTCAAGCGCGGTGGGAAAGCGTTCAGTCGAGAGAGCGGATGAGCGGCGGGATCGGCTCGCGGTCGGAGCGGTAGACGCCCCATCCATCCGGCATCACGAGTCGCCACACGACCGACTCGTCGTTGGTCACTTCGATGATCTGCGCGCCGCTGCGAAGCCCGAAGGTGCCGAGCGTGTTGCCGTTTTCGAGTCGATCAGCGTCGCCCCAGACGTTCGTGAAGATGTCCGGTGACGGACGGAAATCCCAGACGACCTCTGCGGTCATGGTGGCCTCGTCATACGCGATCTCGACGAGCCGGCTCCACTCGCGATCGTCGCGGAGCCCGTTGTCGTAGAGAAGGATGTGGCCATCGGGCTGAATCTCCGGCGCGTGCTGGTGGTAGAAGCGGTCTGCGTCGCTCATCGCGAAGTCGCGGTCGGGACCCAGCTTCCAGACGATCTCGCCCGTGTCGCGACGGAATTTCACGAGCATGCTCTGGTCGCGCGATGAGAGCAGGATCGCGTTCGGATCTCCGGGGAAGAGCTCGATCGCGTTCAAGTGTGCCCAGCCCGCGACGTTCGTCGTGGGCGTGTAGTGGTCGCAGAGCGCCCAGTCGTCGACTTGGGACTCCGTCCGCCGGTCCCAGACCCCCATGCGGGCCTCTTCGAAGATGTCACCGGGACACCCTGCGTAGGGCGTCAGGTAGAGAAGGCGCTGATCATCGAGCGGATCGATGCGGATGTCGTGATGCATCCCGAAGCTGCCTTCCCAAAGGATGCTCCCCTGCCAATCGACGATGCGAGGAACGTCAGTACCTCGCGCGCCCACCAGGACGCCCTCGTCGATGATGGCGACCCGGTTGTCCTGGCCGGCCCGCGGAACGGGGATCTCGTAGTACCAACGGTACCGGCCCTGCTCATCGAAGAGCGCCACCTTCATCGGATCGGTGAGGTCGGCACCGTCGTTGAGGTCGAGGAGCGTCCACCCGGGCTGAAGTTCGCCTTCGACCATCTCGGTGAGCTCCGGCCGCGGGAAGCCGCTGGGAATCGGTCCGACGTCGAAGGACTGCACGAAGGTGGTCGCTCCGTCACTCGAAGCCGCGACGGTCACCTCACACTGGGTCTCGGCGATCAAGCCCATGACGAACACCGAGTGATCCGTCTTGGGTTCGGCGTCCTCGTAGCTCTCGAGGTAGCCCTCCTCGCACGTCACTTCGATCCGCGTCGGGATGGCCTCTTCGGTCTGCCACTCGGCGGTGAAGGAGAGGAGATTTGCCGGGTTCTCGACGAGGATCAGTGTCCCGGGGCCGGCGTCGGGGGCCATCACGGGCGGGAGCGGCTCGTCGTCGTCACAAGCCAAACACGTAAAGAGCGATACCAGAAGCATCGCTGAGCTGAAGCGAGGCATGAAGACAGCCTAGCATCGCGAGACCGGGGGTCCGAAGTCGTGGACACGGGACGCAAGCGCAGCCTTGCAGTGTGCAGCGTGCTCGACGTCGAAGAAGCGTACGAGCGGCGCCCGTCCGTCAATCGCCGGAGACCGACCTCCCCCTTCGATGTAGTAGGGTAGTCGCGTGTCGGATCACCAGTGTCCGCGTTGCCGAGCTCCGCTCACCGTCTCTCGGGCGCCGGACGTCGTCTTGAACGCGTGTTCGCGTTGCGGCGGGGTCTGGCTCGACCCCGCGTCGGTGGAGGCAGCGGCCGGTGGGCTCACGCCGAAGACGATTGAGATGCTGATGAGCATCGCCGGCAACGCATCCTCGGAGCCCGACACGTCGAGCGCCGCGGTCTGCTCGACCTGCGGAGCGTCGCTCGCGCGCGCGAACGTCAACGGCGTCGCGGTCCTGAGGTGCTCCGAGCACGGAACCTTCTTCGATCGCGGGATGCTCGTGCGGGCGTCGGCCACCGGAACGGCGGGAGGCGGCTCGGCTGCGCCGACGCCGGAAACGCCCGCCGGCTTCGCCGCGCCCCCGCCCTTGATGGCGGAGCAGATCGCGCTCGCCGGGCAGGTCCGCAACACGCCCGCGCGGACGTCGGGGATGGCCGTCGCGGCCCTCGTCTTCGCGTTTCTCTGCCCGCTCATCGGGCTGCCGATCGCGATCAAGGCGATGCGGGACATCGAAATGTCCGGCGGACGGCTCAAGGGGCATGGGCTCAGCACGGCCGCGATGGCGATCTCCGTGATCAACATGGCCCTGGGTGTCCTGCTCAAGTTTCGAAGCTGTGGGTGATCGGGCGGCGAACGCCCCGTTCGCCGGCGACGCTCCTCACCGTTGGGGAGCTTCGTGGGGGCCGGATGGCCTGACGAGGTCACGACTCCCCGCCGCGTTGCGCGGGTTCTGCACAAGGGATCGCTCACCGTCGCCGAAAGGCCCAGGAAGCGTGGGGGAACGGGAGTTGCACTAACGCCCGTGGATGAAGAAGACCCTCCACCGCTTCCGTCACGGATGGTTCGATTCCGCGCTTTTCGGGGCGGTGATGCTGCTCGGGTGCGCTGCGCCGATGGACGACGGCGGCGCGATGCCGAGCGACGATTCCGGCGTCGCCGAGATCCGCGACGCAGCAGAGACGATCGACGCGGCGGAGCCGAGGGCTTCCTTCGACGCCGCCACCCCGATCGAGGCGGACGCGAACGACGCCGCGACTTCGGTGGCGTGTCCGGAGGACCCCAGCGTTCTGAGCCCGGAGGGGGTCACCTTCGTCATTCACGTGAGCGAGCGCGAGGCACAAGCCGCGGCGGAGGTCATGCATCTGGAGGAGATCCGCGGGTTCCTGCGGCCCCGAGACATCTTCATGATTGAGCGGCGCTCGACTCACGTGCAACGGATTCAGCAGATGTTTCCGTGCAACCGGGTTCACTTCATCGCCTATCCCGACGAGATGGACCGTGCGCTCCGCACCGGCCCCGACATCAGCGGGATCGTGGTCGACTGGGAGGGAGCCGCCGTCGATTCGCACACGCTCTCGTGGTCGATCGATCGGCTTCGCCGCTACTCGCGCTCCATCGCTGCCCTCGGAAAGCAGGCCGGCTTCTGCCCGGCCTGGGCCGGGCGCACCGTCGACGACGGCAACATCACCCGCGCCTCGAACATGGACTACGAGCTGGCGCAGATTCAGGGCGCGTGCCTTCGAGGAGCGAGCTACTTCCGCCGAGCGGTGCGGAGCCGTCTGCGCGAGTTCGATGGTCGAGAGGTCTCGCGACAGAGGCTCGGGTTCGAGATCTCGATGAACTCGTTCAGCGTGGCAACCAACCACGTGAGCGCGGCTCGCGCCGCAGCATGCACGCGGGAGGGAGTCGCGGAGGGCGCGTTGGCCATCTATCTCTACGGCAACGGCCCCGATCAGCTCGTACCCTACTTCCGTGCGCTGGGTGAGATGGGCATACGCACCGAGCGATGAGAACAGATCGAGACTGACGTTCCGCCGGCTCCTCGAGTGCTTCAGCCAGGTGGTGCGGCCTGGCCCACGAACAGGTGGCGCTTGTCTGCGATCGCCGCCGTGAGAAAATCCCGGCAAGCGCGCAAGCGCGCTTGGCTGCGAAGGTCCTGATGGGTGAGAACCCACAGCGGGGCGTCGAGCTCGGGCAACCTCCTGACCAAGCGATACCCACGGATGTTGGCGACCACGCATGGCACGATGGCGACGCCGGCGTTGGCCTCGACGGCTTCCCGTACGGATGACTCCGCGTCGACACGGAGCGCCACCCGCGCGTCCGGCACGTTCCGGTTCATCCACTGGGCGAAGTGTGCGTTCGATTCGATCGGGAGCCCTACCCAGTCGAGCTTTTCGATATCACGGACCGACCTGCCCTCGATGTATCGGTTCGTCCCGTAGACCGCGCACGCGGTCATGGCGACGCGTCGGCCGAAGAGGGTCGGCGATGGTTCGATGGCGACGCGAAGCGCTATGTCTGCTTCACGAAGTGAGAGGTCGACGTAGGTATCGCTCACGGTCGTCGTGAGCTCGATGTCGGGGTGCTCGGCAGAGAAGCGGAGCAGGTCTGGCAAAATCGCTGGAAGGAGCGGCTCGGGCAAGGCCACGCGCACCGGACCCGCCAGGCGAAGGTCGCGTCCCTCGACGCGCCGCTCGAGACCGAGCACGATGGCTTCGAGCTCACCGGCGCTGTCGAACACGTCCTGTCCGGCCGCCGTCATCTCCCAGCCCGTTGGACCCCGTTCGAAGAGCTTGGTGTCCGTCGAGCTCTCGAGGGATTCGAGGCGCCGCAAGATCGTCGAATGGCTGACGCCGAGCAGCCGCGACGCGGCGCGGACCGAGCCGGCCCGGCCAAGGGCCAAGGCCACCCGAAGGTCGTCCCACGAGAGCTTCGAGATGTGGTCTGTTTTCGGACCACCCAATGTCATTTTCCTAGTCTACCGGCTTGTTGCTGGACCGCCTATGGTCGGAGTGATCGAAGCGATTCGGGCGCCCACGCGCCCCTAGCCGAAAGGAAACTTCATGAAATCGAACGATAATTCTACGAGCGCTCTGGTGTCGGCGGTGCGTGCGCGGCACATCGAAGCCGTCAACCGTGGCGACATCGAGGGGGCGGTGGGCATCTTCGCGAGCCAGGGCACGTTCCTGCCGCCCGGTGCACCAGCGCTGATTGGACACGATGCGATCCGGGGCTGGTTCTCGAAGGCTTTCGAGGCCGTTCGCTTCGAAGGGTTCGAGCTGACGCCCGGGCCCAGCGACCAGTCCGGAGACGTCATCGTCGAGCACGGTGCGTGGACGGCGACCATGGCGCCGCGTGACGGATCCGCGGGCGGCCCGGTGGGTGGCACGTATCTGACGGTCTACAAGCGTCACGAGGATGGTGTCGTCTCGGTGATGTGCGACTGCTTCAACGGGCTCCCGGGCTGAGGTTCAGAAGCATGGACGAGACAAACAACACGCAAGTCGTCGAAGCGCTCTATGCAGCCTTTGGGCGCCAGGATCTGGAGGCCGTGCTCGCCCTCCTGAGTGAAGATGTCGAGTGGCAGCACCCCCGCCCGCGGGACATCCCCTGGGGCGGGAAGCGTTCGGGGCGGGAGGCCGTGGCCGGATTCTTCCAGGCCGTCGGCTCACACGTCGAAGTCGATCAATTCGTCCCGCAACACTGGGTGGTGAGCGGGAACCAGGTCATCGTCTTCGGCACGGAGCGGATGAAGGCGCGCGAAACCAAACGAGCGTACGAAGTCGATTGGGTCCACGTGTTCGGACTTCGGCGCGGCAAGGTCGTCGAGTTCCACGAATACACCGACACGGCGACCATCGTCGAGGCGCTGGCGAGCCAGGACGCGGAAGGGAATTCGTGATGATCACCACGTACAAGGCCGCACCCGACATCGACGTGCTGACAACCGCCTTCCCGATCCCCGGACTCGGTTTCGTCCCGATCAACGCCTTCGTGCTCCACGGTTCGCAACCGATCCTGGTGGACACGGGCGCGGGCGTGATGCGGGATTCGTTCATGACCGCGCTCCGCTCGGTCATCGATCCCGCTGATCTCGAGTGGATCTGGCTGACCCATCCCGATCCGGATCACACCGGCGCGCTGGCGCAACTGCTCGGTGACAACGACCATCTCCGAGTCGCCACCACGTTCCTCGGCGTTGGCATGTTGGGCCTGGTGTCGCCGCTGCCGATGGAGCGCGTCTTTCTCATCAACCCCGGCCAGCGGCTCGAGGTCGGGGAACGCACGCTCCACGCGCTTCGGCCGCCGACCTTCGACAACCCCGCCACCGTCGGCTTCTTCGACAGCAAGTCCAAGGCGCTGTTCAGCTCCGATAGCTTCGGTGCGTTGCTCGACGCCGTACCCGATGACGCCGCGGAGCTGGGCGAGGAGGTGCTGCGGAGCGGTCAGACCCGTTGGGCGACCATCGACGCGCCGTGGCTCCATGGCGCGGATGCGGCAAGGTTTGCCGACACGCTGGACCGGGTCGGCCACCTCGACCCGAGGCTCATACTCAGCAGCCACCTCCCCGCGGCTCCGGGCACGCTACTGGAGCGCATGATTTCGACGCTGCGATCCGTCCCCACGGCCGATCCCTTCGTCGGACCGGATCAAGCCGCGCTCGAGGCCATGATGGCGCACGCGCAATAGCGCGTCAGAGGCTCTGGTCCTCCGCCGGCGAGCGGAGGGCCAGAGCGCCGGTTCTCGCATCAGCGGATCCGGGCCAGACCCCGAAGCTTGGTGACCGAGCGCGCGATGAAGAGAGATGCGAGGCCGAAACCGCTCGCCGCAACGCCGACGCGACCGACGTCGAGCAGCTCCAGGTGCCCGACGACGATGAGCAGGGCGTAGGCGACCGTCAGATTGATCAAACTCCAGAGGACGTTCACGACAGGGGTCGAGAGCCCACGGAACGGCGGCTTTGCGAACGGGGTGGGGAAGTCGCGGCCCGACACGCCGGCGACGAGGTGGGGGACGAAGTTCGCGAGGAAGACGCCGCCGAAGAAGGTTGCCGCAACGTGATCCCAGCGCATCGAGCCTCCCCAAAGGCAACGTCGGGTTGCCAGATCACACGCTAGCGCGGCTCCGGACCAGATGGCAACAACTAGTTGCCATCTCGGTCGACGCGATGGTAGCGTCCGAGTCCGTGGGACGCTCTCTCGAGGCTTCGCGCCGCACCCGAGGGATCTTGGGGGGCCGGAGCGATGAGGTAGTCCGCCGCGCACTCGATGCCGCCCTCGTCGAGCTCGGGCGCTCGGGCTACGGCCGCTTTCGAATGGAGGCGGTCGCGTCTCGGGCCGGCGTCAACAAGACGACGATCTACCGACGCTGGCCGAATCGCAGGGCGCTGGTCGCGGCGCTAGTGACTCGGATGCGGACGCCCCTTCGCGAGAGCCCGCTGCCCGATACCGGAACACTCGAGGGCGATCTGGTCGAGGCGTTCACCCGGCGCTTCGAATTCGGTCGGAAGCGACAGGGTCGCGCGTGGGCCCGGCTCCTCGAAGAGCGACACGACCCCGAGGTCGAAGCGATCATCGCCCAGGTGGTGAAGGAGCGCAGCGACGAGTGGAAGCGGATGGTCACCCGCGCCATCGATCGAGGCGAGCTGCCCGAAGGAACCGATGCGCAGCGCGTCCTGGACTTCGTTCGTGCCATCGTCGATTCCCGCAGCGCCTCGCGTCCGCTCGACGTGGCGTGGCTGCGCGCCGCGGTCCGAACGGTCCTCGCGGGCGCCCACGCTGGAACCCTGCGCTGATCGCTGTGGGCGATTGCCATCTTCGCGACCCGTTCCTGGCGGGCGGTCGCGAGCGGGCACCGGTCGTGAACCTGAGGATCGACGTGCAGATCGTGATAGATGAGGTCCATGTCGGTGAGAGGCGCGGTCGTGGGGCACGTCGAATGGGTGACGTTCGCGCGCGTCGACCGAGTGCCCGAGGCGGGCGAGATCGCGCGCGCTCGGGTGAGCTGGGACGAGGCCGCCGGAGGCGGGGCCGTGGCGGCGGCGGAGATGGCGCGGCTCTCCGCCGAGCAAGATGACGCGATGTTCTTCACCGCGATCGGTGGCGACCCGGTCGGGCGCTCCGTCCGCGCGGCGCTCGACGCGCGAGGCCACGCCCTGTTCGCGGCCGAGCGTGAGGCGCCGCATCCGCGCGTGTTCACGCTCTTGGATGACCAGGAGGGCGAACGAACGATCACCGTTCTCGCGCCGCCCCTCGCCCCACGCGGCGCGGATGCGCTCGCTTGGAACCAGCTCGACGAAGCCGACGCCGTCTACTTCTGCAAGGGCGACGCCGAGGCGGTGCGCCAGGCGAGACGCGCCCGCGTCCTCGTTGCCACCGCCCGCGCGCTCGGCGTTCTCCGTGAGGCGCGCGTCCAAGTCGATGTCCTCGTCCGCAGCGCGCGCGACGCCGGCGAGGCCTACTCGCCCGGAGACCTCGAACCTCGACCGCTCGCGGTGGTCGAGACGGAAGGCGCCGACGGCGGACGCTACGAGACAGCGACGGGGGAGCGCGGTCGCTTCGCCGCGGTGCCGCTCGCCGATCCACCCGCCGACTCGTATGGCGCAGGGGACTCGTTTGCGGCGGCCCTCACCTGGGGGCTCGCCGAAGGCCGGCCCCTCGTGGACGCCCTTCGCTTCGCAGCCGAGCGCGGAGCCCTCGCCCTGGGGCGAAACGGCGCCGATCGAGCGTCCATCCGCACGCGTTGAGCCCGGTGTGGCAAACATGGCGTCGCTCCCTCGCGTCCAAGTCGCCCGTGCCACCCTGGCCTCGACCGGCGTCGTCGTGAGCCTGATGGATGCCGAGGCGCGCGCGCGTCGCCGATGCGGCGGAGGAGCTACAGGATGCAGGGCGCCGGGTGTGATTCGGTGTTGCCCTTCGAGGCCGATCTGTGGGAACCCGTAGCCATGATGAGGATGGCGGCCATCATTGCCCTCCTGGCGATCGGGTCTGGGGGGTGTGACGACACGACTTCTCCTGCCGAGGCGGTGCCGGTGCCTCCAGCGCCTCCTCCCACGCCGCCCCCGGCGCCCACACCCGAAGCCGCACCCGCCGTCTCACGCCTGCCAGTGGGCAACCTGCCGGTTTCCCTCGAGCTGCCTGCGGGCAGCCGCATCGAAGCGCACGACCTGCCCACGAGCACGCCCATGCCCGCTTTCCACATCACGACGGGAACGCCGGGGTGCGTGGTGGCCGTCGTGCAGGTCCCTCGGCCCCAGGAGCTGGACACCTACATCGAGGACTCCACGCTCGGCGGGGGCGAGGTGATCACCCGAGAGGTGGTCGACGACGGATGGAACGCCCGTGCACGCTTGGGCGAGAGCATCGGGGGCGGTTTGAGCACCGCCACGTTCCGAACTTTCGGCGAGCAGTACTTCATGTGCCGTCACGCCGATCACGTGGAGGACGCGGACGTCGCTCAGTGCATCGAGAACATCTGCGCCACGATTCGCCCCCTCGAGTGATCTCCATCCTCGCTCGAACGCCTTCGGCGATCGATCTCCCCCCGATGGCGATCAGCAGATTTTGAGATCCCACGCCTATTTGCCTCCCCAGTCGGCGGCTTGCCGGACGTTGCCTGGGAAGCCGAGGGCGACGGCGCCGATGCCCATGTTCACGAAGTGCTGGGTCCAGACAACCTCGCCCTGCAGCGACAGACAGCTGACCTCGCCGGCGCTGCCGACGAAGAGATGATCACGCTCGACGACCATGGTGGGACGACCCTCGTACGCGTTGGGCATCTTCACCTCCCAGACGAGCTCGCCAGTCTCATAGTCGACACAGTGCACCTCGCGGCCCTGCGTCGCGTACACACGGCCGCAGTCGATCAGGATCTCGACCTCGTGGCCGCCCCCCAGCAAGCGCGTCCAGGCAATGCAACCATCGTCCCGATGGAGGCCGAACAACTTGCCCGCGAACGCCGTGACCAGGATGGACCGGTCCTCGTTCGCGCTCTCTCGATAGCCTTGGGTCATCCCGCCAGGGTACTGCTAGACCACCAACGACACGACCTGGGGGTTCGTCGGGTCGACGCGCACGTCGACGGTCGCGCCCGGCTGGAACTGTGGGATGCGAATCTGGGGCACCACGGACATCGTCTGTACCTGGTAGGGGCCCTGGGGGCCCTGCACCTCCAGCAGGCATTGGACCTGCGGGTTCATGTTCACCATGGTTCCGGTCTGCTGGATCGACATGATGCGCGCCTTGGCGGGCACGCCCGTCTGAGCGAGATGATGGTTGGCGCTGAGCTGGTTCACCATCGCCGTGCTGCTCCCGAGCATTCCCATGAACTTGGGGAGCGAGAAGTACGCCACGCCGGCGAAAGTCAGCCCAGTGAAGATGAGCATGATCCCCGCGATCACGCTGACGAAGATCGCGACCACGATTCCCACCAGCGCGCCGAGCACGCCAAGCGCGGCGAACGCGATCTGCATCATCTTCAAGCTGCTGCCCGCGGACTTCAGCGCTCCTTGTGCTTGGGCGTAGGGATTCGCGCCCGGCGCCATGCCGGGGATCGCGCCGGGCAGGCCCGCGGCGGCCATCGCGTTGGCCTGCGCAGCCGCTGCCGGGTTTGCCATCGGAGCTCCGTAGCCCGCCGCCATCGCAGGGTTCGCAGCGGGTGGCGCGTGCGCCGCCGCAGGCATCGGAGTGGCGAGGTTCGCCTTGCCGATCGAGGCCGGGCGAGGCTGGCCTCCCGCGAGGATGCGCTGCGAGTCCTGCTCGACCATGCCGTGGAAGTGCGCGTACTGCTGCGGCGCCTGCCCCATGGTCGTGTTCCAGTGGTTCGCGATCTGCGTCCAGTCCGCCTGGGAGATCCCATAGAACGCCAGCATGCCCTCGAAGCCCCGCGCCTTGAGCGTGGCGCTCATCGCTGCGTAGTCCTCGAAGCTCACCGTGACCTGACCACCGCGCCTTTCGGCGAGGTACGCGTTGTAGAGCGCCATGTACTGGGTCGCGGTCTGACCCATGTCGTTCATGTCCTGCATCTTGGCGGTCCAGCCCGCCTTGGCGGCCTCCCAGTCGGCGGCGGCCACACCCTCCCCTGCGACGAGGCGCGCCTGCTCCGCCGGATCCTGCGTATCCCCAACGACTGCCGCGAGCTGCGCGTACCGGTCCAATGTGATGCCGTTGAATGCGCTCACGTCAGCCTCCCCGAAAGCCGCAATCGTACATGTCGAGGATCGCCCACGCCAGGGGCCCGAGCGGCTCGATACACCGCCTCGACCGCGAGCTCGAGACAGGGTGTGAACGGACCACCGCAGACGTATCCGTTCCGCCACAGCGACTCCTGGCAGGCGAGTGAATCCAGCGTCATCGCGTGGGCATGCGGAATGCAGTCGAAGCGGGCGCATGGCGATTCACGGTACGAGATTGGACTTCTCCATGGCGCTGGTCCTCCTGGTCGGTAGCGCGTGGCCCACGATCGTCCACGCGCAATTCGAGGCAGCCCAGGGCGAACGGGCTGTCGCCACGACTCGATTTCGCGCGACGCTCGAGGTTCCGGATCTGAAGGTGTGGGTCCGCGCGGCCGATGGCGAGGCGGAGACGTGCGCCACGCCGTGCGAGCTTCGACTGGTTGCGGGGATGCGCTATGAGCTGGCCGCGTCGTTGCCCGGTTCGGATCGCAGGCCGCGCGCCCGATCGTTCATCGCGGGTGAAGAGACCCCCGAGCTGGTCCTGTACTACGAGGACGCCAGCCGCACACGTGCGAGCGGCACACACGTCATGCAGTTCGGCTTCATCACCGGGGCGCTCGGCGGGAGCATCGGGCTAGCGGTCGGAATGGGTCTCGGCAACCTGACCGTGCAGGTCGCCTCGTTGCTCTCGGGCGCCGTCCTCTTGCTCCTCGGCGTCGTCGGCAATCTCATGCGGGGGGCGCCCGACGCGCTGAACGCGTTCACGATCAGAGAACGGTGACTGGAAACCCGGAGCGATCCCCTCATCGCGCCGTGTCCGCCCACCCGTGCATCTCGAAGTCGAGGGCGATGACCTCGCGCCGGTCGTGCCCGACGAAGACGACCTGGGGATCGTCGGCGAAGCGAGCGCGGGCTTCGTCGGAGACGAGGTGGCCGGGCAGGCCGAGGTACCGAAGGTGGCACCAGGCATCGCGCGCAGCTTCGAGCGCGGCGAAGGGGAACTCGGTGGCGAAGTTCACGTCCCAGAGCTCGAGCTGCGGCGCGCGTTTCTCCACCAGGCGAACGAGCCACGTCGGATCGACGTTCCCGCGCACCACCAGGGCGCGCAGCTCGGGAAGCGACTCGGCCAGGAGCGTTTCGACGTCCGTCGACTCGCACGAGAGCCCGCGGAGGGCGGGGAACCGCTGGACCAGCGCTGCCTCGTCGCGCGCGCGCTGCAGGCGCAGCTCGAGGTGGGTCACGAGGTGCGTGGCGCCACGGAGGTGCAGCGTCTGCCAGACTCGCTCGGTCCCCTCGAACACGAGCAGATGGATCTGCTTCGTCCTACCGCCTGCAGCGGATGATCGCCGCAGCCTGGACATCGTCCTCGGCTTCGAGCACCTCTGCCACGAGCTCGCTGGTCAGATACGCGGGTGGTGCGGTCACCGCCCGAAGAATATCGCGACGAACGTTCGACGCGAAGGTTTCGCAACGCGTCCGAAACAGCCGCGGAGGTCGGCGACCGGTTTAGTCGTAGGCGTCTCCGAATTCGATGAGGACGTTCGGGCTCATCAGGTAAGGTGGGCGCCATGTCACTCGAGCGCTACGTCGAGCTCTATGCCGCGTTGATCGGCGTGGACGAGGCGGCACGGGGCGAAACGCTGGCGGCGCTCGGCTCGACCCCGAGCGAGCTCGAGGCGCTGACGCAGCGGTGGCAGTCTCCCCTGGCGTACGATCCGGAGACTTCACGGCGCTTCGACGCGCTCATCATGCAGCGGCTCGGCCCCATCTGTGCCGACGCACCTCCGCTCTCCTTCGACGACTACCTCGAGCTGGCCGTGCTGTCGTGCACGGGACAGGACCCCCAGCCGCGCCTCGACGCGCTCGGGCTCGACATGCGCGCCTACTACTTCCGCGGCTACGAGTGGAAGACCCGCTTCGCGGAGGATACCCGGCTCGGCGCGTACTTTCGCATCAAGCAGAACCTCGCCATCGCGGCTTTCGGCAAGGAGAAGAGCGCGCTGCCAGAGCCTGCCCCGGCTTCCATCGTGTGGGCGAATCGGTGCCCTCAGTGCGGCGCGCACAAGGTGACCGAGTCGCGCACGGCCTACATCTACTGTGACTACTGTTCGAGGCTCTTCGACTACGACTGGTCGCGCGCGCGGGACGAGCTCTTCGGTGTCGATCCTGCCGCGGTGTTCCAGGCGATCGTGGACGGCGCACGCGCCGAGATCCGCGCTTCTTTCGCGGCCGAGGATTGGGACACGTACCGCGAGGCCTGGCGCTGGGTCTACGGCGTGGACGTGGAGCTCTTTCCGGACAGCTGGTCGCCACGCGCCACCGAGCCGGCGTATCGTGAGGCGATCGTCGATTTCTCGGTCGAGACCTGCTTCCTCGAAGCTCGCGACCCGGCGCTGAGGCGGGCCAAGACCTTGAATGCGCGCGCGTTCGAGACGCCTGGGGACCGGCGCGAGCGGGAGCCTCTGCTCGCCCATTGGGCTGCGTTGGCCGAGGCCATGAACGTCCGCGCGCTCGCCTACGAACGTGCAGGCGTCTTCGCGCTCCATCCCGACCAGCTCACCCCCGAGCGATTCGCTCGCATCAACCTCGGCCACTCGATCGCGCCTCTGCTGGAGGCGGCTCGACCCGACGCCCGGGAGGCGCTCCTCGACGAATCGGGTTTTCGCCGGCAGGCCGTCGAGGTCCCGCCGGCGGAGCTTCACCCCTCGACCTGTGGTCGCTGCGGCGGCCGGCTCCTGGTCGCCGACGGCGCCAAACGGACGCTCTGCGAGGACTGTGGAGAGATGCTCGACGCGGAGCGCCCGCGCTTTCCGTGTCCGAGCTGTGGGTCTCCCGTCGTTCTCGCGAAGAGCGACGAGCTCTCGTGCGCGTACTGCGAAGCGCGCTTCACGCGCACGTGAGCTCCCCAGGGGACCGCTCGCGTGTGTGCTATCCCTCGATGATGGCTGGACTCGGGCGCCTTCGCGACCCAGGCCCACGAGGCGGCGACATGCGCGGAGGCCCTCGCGACGGCGGTGGAGGAGTGATCCCCCCGAGGAAGAGCGCCTCATCCGAGCCATTGAAAGAAAACGGCGTGCCGCCGTCGGGGACTTGTTTCATGCTGTAGGGGGGGTGCGCCGCCATGCGACACGGTTCAACACGGTCGTGGATGACCATCGGGGTGTGCGTTGCGTGGGCGACGAGCTCCGCCTGCGGCGGCGACGACGCGGCCGGACGCGACGCGAGCGGGGACATGGACGCCGCGCCCCTGGACGGGGCCGCCGACGGGTCGCCCCGCGACGGCGAGAGCATCGACGCGGGCCCGCCGCCACCGAGCCGGATCATGGGGGAGCTGAGCTTCGCGGGCTGTACCCCGAGCCCGGCGTCTGTCACCGTCAGGCTGGGTGCGCTCGAGGCCTCCTTGCTCGAAGAGACGATGCCCATCATCGGGGGCGCCCCGCCCGCTGCCGGCCCGGGCGTCGACGAAGAGGAAGTGCCCGACATCGCCCGCGTGACCGCGACGGCCGATCCGCACGTCCTCGCGTTCGAGCTCGACGGGCTGCCGACGGGGGCGCTCTACCAGGTCGGGGTCACCGTCGACGATCCCGACTGCGTGCGGCTCACCTGGCGGGGCCCGCCCCACGGTCTCGTCACCGCCGGGGCCGAGATGGCGCGGTTCGACGCCGTGTCTCTCCACACGCAGGTCGAAGTGCAAGCGACGCGCGGGCGAACCGTGGTCTGGCGCAACGCGGACTACCTGCGCGAGGGTGCGATGACGCGACACTTCCGCGTCCGCACCGACGTCGCCGACGCCGAGAGCGTCGAGCTGCAGGTCACGAGCGAGAAGTTCCGCACCGAGGATCTCGCCGGCGGCGACTACTGCGCGACGAGCCCCCGTGCCCTGGTCGCGACGAGCCGCGCGACCGTCGTCCCTGGCAGCGGCGGCTGGGTCGAGGTCGACGTGGACATGAGCCCCGCGCTCGCCGATCTGCCGCGCACCGCGACCGAGGCCGACCGCGTCCACCGCGCCGAGCTCCTCTCCGGGGCGCCGCTCTACGTGCGCGCCGTACCCGTGAAGGCGGCCGAGCGCGCCTGCGATCCGCGGATGTACGGAGCCTCGAGCTGGGTGCGCCTGTCCTACCTGCCGGGCGTCGACGCCGGCGACCTCGACCCGAGCCCTTCCACCGTGGCCACCGGGAGCCGCTACCTCGGCCAATACCCGTTCCCGAGCGTTCTGTCGTCCAACTGGTCGTGCTTTCGGGTCATCGTGCCCCACAGGCTGCCGATCACCTACTCGGTCCTCGACGGTCTCGGCACGCAGCTCGTGATGCGCCACATCTTCGACTGGAACGAGCTGCTCCTTCCCGGGACCGGCTTCTGCCTCGCGCCGTCGCATCACCACTCGAGCTTCCTGGAGGACATCGGCGATGCGTTCGGCGCGTTCGTCGAGGCCGTCGCCGACCCCATCGAGTGGGCCGTGAATCACATCTCCGCCCTCTACGAAGAGATCAAGGCCAAGGTCGTCGAGCTGGCGGCGTACGCGATCTCGACCATCGTGAGCTGCGACGCGAGCTGCAAGGCCCTCCTCGCGCTCGGTCTCGAGCTGGCGCTTTCTTCCATGGGCCTGCCCCCCTCGCTACCCGACTTCGACCAGCTCGTGGACGAGGGCGTCGACTACCTGGCCGCGGAGATCGCCGCACAGACGGGCGTTCCACCCGAGGTGATCGAGCAGGCCGTCATGATCGCGGAGCGCGCGATCGCAAAGGCCAAGCAGTCTCGCGGGCTGTCGTACGCACCGTGGGCCCTCCCGGACGACGAATTTCGCGCGACCGTGCTCCACCTCGAGGTCTCCCGGAGTGCGTCGGGAACCCCGCAGCCGTGGATCATGGTCACGCCCCAGCCCGCCGACCGCTGGATCGGCGCCAGCATGAAGGCGCACGTCCCCCCGGCCGGCGCCCCGGCGCTGCGCGTGCCAGTCGTGCTCCGGCCCGTGACAGCGGGCCTGCCGCCGCTCCCGCCGCTTCTCGTGGGCCCGGGAGGCGTCGAGTACTACGGCGGACCGGAGCGCGCGGCCGCGTGGTTCGAGACGCGATGGGCCGAGCAGCTGCCCACGTTCTCGTGCGCGGGCTTCGATATCTGGGGCGGCCTGAGGGTCCCCTTCCCGTTGCCCGTCGAACGCATCGCCTCGCCGACCATCCACAACTACCAGGACGCCGCGTTCACGGATCCCTTCGAGATGCAGTGCTCGCTGTGACGCGCCTCGGCGATGGGACGCCCTCCAGGAGACCGCGGCGCAGGGCAGGGGACGAAACGCGGCGAGGCTCTACCGCCCGAAGGCCACTCCCACAATCACCGCATCCGGCAGGACGTGCCTCCAGCGAACCGTGGAGTGAGCGACCGCTTTCGTCACTCGGAACTCGTAGGAGACGGTGAGCACGCCGCGGAGCGGAATCGGGTCGAGGAGGATGAATCTGGCGCCATCCTCCGAGAGATCGAGGAGGTAGCCATCGATCATGGGTGTGACGAGTCGAACGCGGCCGGAGAGGTTCACTCGTGGCCCCTTGCGGCGGTCGAAGCCGCGGCGCACTCGAGACCGTGTCCTCCGCCAACGCGAGCTCCACGGGAAGGGTGCCATCGTCACCGTGTCGGGCGGACTTCGTCCGCGTGGTCGACTGGCACCGTCACCTTCGCCGCGACGGACGACCGGAGAAATGTCAGCGCGATGAGCAGGATGAAGGCCAGAGCTCCCCACGGCGGCGCGGATCCACTCGGGGACACCGAGCAGCCCCCGGTCACTTCGCTCTCTGGTCCGGCGCCACCTTCGGGCGCCGCGCCCATCGCTGCATCGGCAGCCCCGCTCGGGGACTCTCCGGATGCATCGGGTTCATCTGCGATCGGAGCCCCACCGTCGCTCGTCGCCGTGGACGGCGGGTCTGCCGGTGTGGGCGACGTGGCGTCGAGGCCGACCTCCTCGGGCGTGCTCGCGATGGTGAGCTCGTCGACGAACCAATCCTGTGCGTGCGGTGCACCATCGTGAAAGTAGGGGCCGATGAGAAACTGCTCGAAGGCCATGTCGCGGTTCTCGCTCGTCCGAAACACGAGGTCTTCCACCTCGAACTGAAGCTCTCCATCGAAGAGGTAGCGAGCGACTCCGTCGGCGTGGGTCACTCCGTCGCCGACCGTGTTCAGACGAATTTCGACGACCACCTCGTGCCAATCGCCTTGAAAACGGGGACCGCTCGCCGAGGTGAAGACCGCGTCCGTCGTCCGTCCGAGCCCGCGTCCGTTTCGGTAGAGGTCACCGGCCCGGTAGCAGTCTCCCGCGCCGTAGCCATCGGGGTCGCCGTTACAACCGTGGACGCCACGTGCCTCCGTCGCAGCCGTCAGGTCCTCACCGATCCGCGACTGGTCGACGTTTCGAGTGTCCTGAGCGCTGATTCGCCCGACGCCCTCGACGTGCTCCACGTACACCGTCAGATGCGTCTCCGCAGGCCCAACCCAGCGATCATCCTCGTTCGTCGTGAAGTAGAGCTCGTGCGGCCCGTACCGCTCGCGAAACGCCCAATCGTCGCTGTAGCGGGTCATGTAGCGGAGATAGACGACCTCGGTCGGCGCGAACTGGATGCGCAGCGTGCCGCGGCCACTCGGCGTCACGTCGCCGGGCGCATAGTGGTAGCGGAGGCAGCTCCCGGCGGCGCAACCCTCAGTCGCGATGTCGACCGCGGTGACGTCGTACCAGCCCCGGTCGGAGAGGGCGGCGTCGTCGAAGGTCTCGTCCACAAGCACCTCGGCGGCCGCTCCCGACGGGCCGAACGACAGAGCGATCGTGGCAGCGAAAAGACACGTACACCTCATGAAGTCGAGCCTAAGGAGGGCACCGAGTGTTGGCCACGCGCGGTCCCTAAACTCCCCTGAGCTGGACTCGGCCGCGCGCCGCGGCCATCTCACTCCCATGGTCGTTCCCTGGCTCAGTGCGCTCGAGGGCGTTTCGTGTGCGCCTCGTCGGGGCCCGGCGCCAGGGTGGTGTGTGGCTGATCGTTGGATGCGCACGGGCCAGAGTCGCGAAGAGCTCGCCTCGCGGATGGCCGCAACACACGGTCGGGGCGACGCGATCCACCGCGGTTCGGGCAGCGTGGACAGGGATGCTGCATCCGATCCAGTAGCGCCCAGCCGCTGGAACACGCGGGATCAGCGCACGTAGGCGATCACCGACACGAAGTGGCAGGCGGAGCCGGCCAGGACGAAGAGGTGCCAGATGCCATGGGCGTGCTTCAAGAGCCGCTTGTTGTCGAGGACGTAGAAGACGACGCCCACGGTGTAGGCGACGCCGCCGGCGATGAGCCAGGCGAGGCCGGCGTTCGACAGAGCGCTTTGGAGGCTGTCGAAGTCCAGGGCCGCGACCCATCCCATCGAGAGATAGAGCACGAGGGCGACCTTCGTGCGGCGCTTCTTCGGGAGCACGTCGGCGGCGATCCCGACGGCGGCGAGGCCCCACTCGACGACCAGCATCAGTGGGCCCCGCCCTTTCCAGAGCGACACCAGGAGGAAGGGCGTATAGGTCCCGGCGATCAGGAGATAGATGCTGACGTGATCCAGCTTCTGGAACACGCGCTTCACAGCAGGGAGATTCAGCCCGTGGTAGAGCGTCGACATCGTGTAGAGGAGGACCAGGGCGGCACCGAAGACCGCGAAGCCCATGATCATGCGCGGGCGCCCGTCCTGGATGCTCACCGTCAGGAGCGCGCCGAAGCCGATCAGTGCGAAGTGAGCGCCAACCAGGTGCGTGATGCTGTTGAGCCGCTCACCGGAGTGCACGCAGCAGCCTAGCACCGTGCCCGGTCAAGCCGCGAACCCGAAGAGCCGGCGCCCGGCTTGCCGCTCACGGTGCGAGCCGCACCGTCACTCCCAGGCCCCCACGCGCCCGAATGACGCGCAGGTGGATCCGGCTTCCAGCGCATAGCCGTCCATGGAAAAGGTGGGATCGCTGAAGAGCGAGTCGGCATCGCGGGACCCGCTCTGCCAATCCGAAAACCCCATGGATGTGCGACCGAATCGAAAGCCCTGATCGCTACGGGTCCCCAAGTAGCAGCTCTGTCCACCGCTCACGAGGTCGTCGGGCGGCGCGTCGCGCCACGGCCACACCCACGTGAAGTGCGGATCGCCCTCCCCCGCGCCCGGCTCGCCGGCGACGGAGAGGACGTTGTGCTGAAACGTGACGCCGGTGCTCGCTGCGTAGCCATCCTGAAGGTGGAAGGCGTAGTTCGCATCCACCACCGTGTTGTATTCGACGAGGATGTCGCCCGCGGTGGACTCGTTGGGATCGCTGATACCGACTGCGATGCCGGTGCTGTTTCGCTCGAACGTGTTGAAACGGATCGTCGATCCATCGTCTATGCCCCCCCAACCGTCGCTACTGTCCGCTTCGCGTGAGCCATGCAGCACGAGGCGCCCCACGCCGGCGTGCTTGATCTTGAACCCGACGATGCTGTTCTCCGAGTAGCTGTCGAGAATGTACATGTCCCGCTCCGTGCTCCCGTCGGCGTACACCAGGAAGTTCGAGCTGTTCCAGTGCGTGCTCGTGCGATCGTAGTTGTCGTATCCGCGGCAGCGGTGGCAGACCGCTTCGGCCCCCCTCACCAAGAAGCCCGTGCAGTTGGCCGCGGCCGGCCAGTTGGAGTCGCGCACCGTGATGTTCTGCATGACGTTGTGATCGCCATCGATGAGGGCACCCCCGCGTCCGCTCGCGCTCTGCACCTCCATATCTGCCATCAAGATGTAGCTTCCGCCGTAGCTCCAGAGACCATGTCCATCGCCTCCGCAATCGAGAACCGGCGTTTCGCCTGGGTAGCCGCGCACGACGAAGGGCGCGTCGGGGCTTCCCGTGGCCCCGCGAAATGGAGACGCCACACCGGACTGCTCCCACTGCCAGTGGATGTCGTAGGTGCCGCCGCGAACGTAGAGCGTGCTGCCCGGGCCGCGGGCGACGACACCCCGCATTGCGGCCTCGACGTCACGCAAAGGAGACCCAATGGTGCCGTCTGCGTCGTCGCTCCCGTCGGGCGCGACGAACAGGAAGCGCGAAGCGTCCACCGTGAGCGTGACGGGCACCGCTACCGGATTGCCGCGACCGTCGTCCACCTCCACGGTGAACTCGTGGGCGCCGGCCGAGGTGTCCGGGGTCCAGCGGAGGGTACCGTTTGCGTCGATCGTCATCCCGTCGGGCGCTTCACGGAGGGAGTAGCGCAGTCGATCGTGCTCCTCGTCGTACGCGACCATCGTGAACTCGAATGGGACCTCGGGATGCGCGTATACGGGCTTGGGCCAGAACACGATTGGTGGCCCGCCTCGACCGCCCGAGCGGGTCGTGGGCGTGCCCACCGGATTCGTAGCCAGGCATCGCGATGCCTCCGTCGACGGACGAATCCCCGGGCGGCCCACCGTCCGAGGCGACGGCGCCGTCCGAAGGGAGCGCACCGTCCTCGCTCGCGCCGTCCCACCCGCTCGCGTCATCTGAAGTGGATGCGCCTCCGTCGTTGTCGGCTACCGCCGGGTCGCCGCATCCAGTGACGGCGAGGCCCGATGAAAGCAAGAGGAGCGCGGCGGAACCGTTCGCGACGAGACGCATGGAAATCATGAACAAACCCTGCGTGTGGCATCGGGCGAACGCTACGGGTCGCGCCTTAACTGTGCTTATGTCCTCCCCCAAGTGCGCCGCGAGCGCTGAAGAGGAGGCGGCCCAGCAACGGTTGGCGACTTCCGCCCGAGAGCTGGCTCCGCTCCTTCTGATCGAAGGTCCCTTTGAGGCGGATCCTCGGCTCGTCGTCCACAGCCGCCCGTGATCGTCATGGTGGCGCGAACTCACCCCCGCCGATCTGCGCGAGCGCGTCCTCGATCGCCGGCACGTGCATGAGGTCGTCCGCCTCCCTCGCTCGGTCCTCGAGCGCTCGGAGCGTCGCTGCCAACTCCCCATCGTTTTCGCCGCGACCTACCCGCGATATCGCTCGCCCCCGCTCCGCGATGAACTCGCCCCACGCGAAGGGCTCGGATGCCATGAAGGCCTCGAGGCTCGCGACCTGGTGGTCCGCGTCTTCCCAGCGCTCGTCGATCAGGCACGACTCGATCGCCGTGTCGTAAAACAACAGCTGGCCTATGCCGGTGACGCCCCTCGCGGAGAGCGTCTCACCGCTGGAGAGCGCCTCGCGCCGGCTCTCGACGGTCTCGCCGGCGCACGCGAGGAGACCGTAGATCTGCATCCCGATGAACGACAGCACGTCATCGCTCATCGCGAGGGCCTGTTGGGCGAGGGCTCGCGCCTCTTCGGCGTCGCCCTCCCTGATACACAGCAACCCGCTGTAGACGTGGTTCATGGCGTGGAATCGGCGGGACCCGAGTGCGCTCGCGATTCTCGAGCGCTAGGGCGAGCTCCTCGCGCCCCGCAGCGACATCGCCGCGAACCCAACCGTGGAGGAGCGCGCGCTGCATGTGCGCAAGCAGCTCCGTCCGAGCGAGCCTCAGCTTCCGGGCGCGTTCGATTCCGGCGGCCGTGGACTCCAGGCTCTGATGAATGTTCATCTGGAAGAACCAGGTCCAGCCGGACATCACCTCGGAGGTCGTCTCGATTCGGTAGAGCGCGTGCTCGCCCGCGCGCTCCTTGCATTGTATGAAGTGCTCGTGTGCCGTGCGTATTCGTCCCCGACCGAAGGCCGCGTCGCCGACTCCGCTGAGAGCCAAGATCTCCGCCTCGATTGAGCCCGCCTCGCGCGCCGTCCGGAGCGCGTTCTCGTGCGCGTCTTCGCATTGCTCCCAGCGCCCGAGCACGAAATTGAGGTTTCCGCGCAGACCGAAGAGTCGCGAGAGCTCCGGGCTGGCACCGTCGAGGAGCGGCTGGGCCTCCGCGAGACGGTCGAGGCCCTCCTCGGGGCGATCCAGGATGCGCAGGGCTGCCGCGATGGCGACGAGCCCGGACGCCCGCTCCGCGTTCGTGGTCGCGGCATCGACGGCGCGCCGCGCGGCATCGACCGAGTCCGCAGCGCGACCGGTCTCGAGCAGCAGGCGGGCTCGCAGCCGCTGGAGCGCGAAGGTCTCCGCGCCGGGAGCCGCGAGCGCGAGGCCACGCTCGACCTGGGCGAGGCCCTCTTCGTGTCGAAGCATCTCTGCCAGGGCTTCGGCTGCTCGCAGGTACGCGCCCGGCGCGCGCGAATCGCCCGCGCGTTCGTAGTGTTGCGCCGCGAGCGCTACGTTCTGCCCCTGGACCCACTCCGCCACGCGCTGGTGGAGCGCACGCCTCTTCGCGAGGAGCAGCGCACCGTACGCACCGTCACGGATGAGTGCGTGGCTGAACACCAGCTCGTCGCCCTCGAGCCGCATCAAGAAATGCTCGACGAGCACGCGCTCGTCCCAGGAGGGATCGCCGACGAGGTAGCGGATGGCCTCACGAGGCACGCGGGGCCCCCACACCGCCGCCGCCTGGAGCGCGGCCCGCTCGGAGACGTCGAGGCGGTCCATCCGGGCCTGAATGAGGGCCTGGACCGACCCCGGCAGGTGCGAGGCGTGGTCCTCGCTGGCGCTCAGGACGAGCTGCTCGAGGAAGAGCGGGTTGCCTTCGGCCCGCTCGACGCAAGTGCGCAGCATCGCCTCCGACATCGACGCGCTCGCTCCCGCGAGGCGCAGCGCGTCGTCCGGTGGGAGAGGGCCGAGGTTCAAGCTGCTCACCGGCAGCCCGTGCAGGTTGCTCCGCCACTCGCCCACGCTCGGGTCACCGGCGAAGCGCGTCGTCATCATCACGAGCATGGGGTGGGCGGCCGCGAGCGCCGCGAGCGTCGCGAGCTGCCTCAGGGTGGCGGGCTCGGCCCAGTTGACGTCCTCGACGAGCAGCAGGGTCGGGCTCTTCGGCCGCGGCCGGGCGACGTGGCGCAGCGCGTCGCATCTCCCTTTCGCCCGCGTCTGACCGTCCATCGCCGACAGGAGCGCTTGGACCTCGGGGGGCGGCGTGACGGAGAGCAGATTGTAGAGAAAGGGCGCGATCTCGGCGCCCGCCTCTCCTTCCGTCGCGACCTCGGCGATCGCTTCGGCGCGGCTTCCTTCGTCGGCATCGGCGTCGAGGCCGAGGATGCTCTGGACGAGCGCCTGGATCGCGGCTGGCCCCGTGCGTGCGCCGAAATCGAGCACGGAGGTGAGGTGGCACAAGAGCCCGTGCTCGCGGGCGATCTGCACCAGCTCGGCGACGAGGCGGGACTTGCCGATGCCCGGGTCGCCCCGAACGAAGAGGACGCGGCCGCGGCCCTCCACGGCGCACGTCTGCGCGAGCGCCTCGAACTGCCGCACCTCGTCGACCCGGCCGACCAGCTCGCGCCTGCCGCCTCGCGGCATCGTCCGCTCGCTGGTGATCCGCCACGGCACGAGGGCGTGCTCCTTGCCCTTCACCTCGACCGATTCGCCCGCCTCGGCGTCGAAGGCCTCCGAGACCTGCTGCCAGACCTGCGAGCTGACCACGACCTCGCCCGGCTCGGCGAGCCCACGGAGGCGCGCGGCCGTGTTCACCGCGTCCCCAGTCAGCGTGTAGTCGCCTGCGCGCGAGTCGCTGCGACGCGCGACGACGAGCCCGCTCTGGATGCCGGTGTGCATCGAGAGGCGCCGCCCGAGGCGGTCTGCGAGCCCCGCGGCGATGACGTTCACGCGCTCGTGGAGCTCGAGCGCAGCCCGCACGGCGCGCTCCGCTTCGTCGCGTCGCGAGACGGGCACGCCGAAGAGCGCCATCACCTCGTCCCCCACGAACTGATTGACGCGACCGCCGTGCTTTTCGATGGTCTCGTTCGCCTCGCGCTTGATGCGCGCCATGATCTGCTCGACCTCCTCGGGGTCGAAGGCCTCGTTGAGCGCCGTGTAGCCCGTGAGATCGGAGAACATGACGGTCGCATGGCGTCGCTCCCCTTCATCGAGGGAAGTCGTGGGCCGTGCTTCGGTCGGTGTCGGTGCAGGCGCGGCAGGCGCCGCGGACGCGGCGGCGGCATTCAGGGCAGCGATCGCCTTGAGCAGCCGCTTGCGATGCCCCAGCGAGGCGACGCCGAGCTCGCGCAGGTCGGCGTCGGTCAGCTCTGGGAGGAGATCGACGGTGATGTCGTTTTCGACGAACGCCTCGGCATACTGCGCGAGACCCTGGCTTACCAACCAGCTTTCGATGTCCATCATCTTCATCCGCCGCCTGGCGCCCCGAGCACGAACAGGACGAAGAGGCCGATGAGGACGTGCGAGATCGACACGCCCACGAGCGTGCGCTGTCGCGCGTAGAGGACCCCCCAGAAGACGCTGGGGACGAGGGTAGCGATCGCAAAGGCCGTGGACAGGTGAAGATGCGTGGTGGCGAAGAGCATCGTCGAGTAGACGATAGCGCGGCCCGTCACCCATTTCCCCTGCAGAAATTCCTGAAAGGAGCTCTGCAGCGCGCCGCGGGCGATGAGCTCCTGGGCGGGCGCGAAGGCGGCGTAGGTGGCGGCGAGGGCGAGGTTCTCCGTCGCCGAGAACTTGTAGAAGCCATCGAGAGAGAAGAGCGGCTCGCCCTGGTATGCGGGGATCACCGAGATCGCGAGGGCTTTGGCGGCGATGGTCACGGCGATGAACGCACACGACCAGAGCAGCGATTCGCGCGTGGCGCGTTTCCAGCCCTTCAGTGTGAGCCCGAAGGTGGTCATGGAATATCCGCTCCGCCGCATGAACACCAGGAGCGAGGCGACGTAGAAGAGCAGGATCACCACCGTGATCGGCGTGCTGTCCCCGGCGGCGGAGACCGCCTCCACGCTGACGCGCAGCGCGAATCCGTAGACGCACATCGTCAGGATGAGGAACCCGAGGAAGGAGCCCATCGCCAGTCCGCGCTGAGCCTCCTTCAGCTTCGCCTCGAAGTGCGCCACCACCGTCTCCGAGCTGCGCCGGAGGTTGGCGTTCTGATTCGTGAGCAGGTTCTTCAACAGAACCACGTAGGGGCTGTCGATCGCCTCGCGTGACAGCTCCCGCAGATCGCCGATGGTCAGCGCGAGCAGCGTCGTCGGGGTGAGCGCCCGGACGGACGCAGATCGCGGCTCGTCGCTCAACAGGGCCACGCTCCCGAACTCGTCTCCGGGCTCGAGCGTCGTGAGCCGAAGCTCCTCGCTGCCTTCGTTTTCTTTGAAGACCTCGAGCTCCCCCTCCTCGACGAGGTAGAGCGCATCACCCGGATCCCCTTCCTGAATCACCACGTCCCCCGCCTCGACGCTGCGACGCGACAAGAGTGACTGGACGACCTGGCGCTGCTCCTCGGTCAGACCCTCGAACAGGGCGTACTCAGGCATGGTTCCTGGGTACCGGGATACCACTGAAGGGGTCTTGGCCCATAGGAAAGGAAGGTCTGAGTCGGTCGTGGCAGCACGGGCTCCTCCCGGATCAAAGCCAGCTCTTCCTCTCGCTCGGAGCCAACGCGCGACTCAGCCGTCTTTCTCCTCGGCGAAGTACGCGACCATCGGCTGTAGGTAGTGTTCGTACCAACCGGTCGTGTACTTGGCGCCGTCGCCGGGGCGGAGGCCCGTCTGGCGCAACATGACCTGAGTCTGGCCCTCGTGCTCGCGCAGCCGCACGTCGATGCGGGAGTCGGGCGCGTCGTCGGCGAACTCCGCCGTGCGCCACGTCTGAACGATCCTACGCTTCGGCTCGAGCTTCTCCGTCGCGCCCTCGATGTAGCCGTCCCACGCGGTGAACCTACCGCCCTCGCTTCCGTCGACCTCGGCGGCGCCGCCGGTCATGGCCGCATGTCCGTCGCTGCTCAGCCAGCAGTCGTAGACCTCGTCGGCCGGGGCCGCGACGATCCAGCTCATCTCGATGGTGTCTTCTTCACTCATATCCGCCTCCTCTCAAACGCTGATCGCGACCTGATAGCCGAGGTAGCCCAGCATGCCGAGCTGCACGAGGGCGCCGATGGCGAAGCTCGCCGTGCGGAATGGCTGCAGGCCTTTCAGATAGCAGATGCTGTGACTGATTCGGGCGGCGACGAAGATCCCGAACAGGGTTGCCAGAGCGGCGAAGGGGATGGGCGTCAGGGCGAGCAGGTAGCCCGTGATCAGGAAGAGCGGGATGTTCTCGAGGGCGTTTCGATGGGCTCGGCGGTAGCGGAACGTGAGATCGTTACCGCCCTCGAAGACCACGTCGGCCTTGGGGTTGAGCTTCTTGTCCTCCGGGTTGACGACCTCGGTTGCCTTCGCGCGCGAGAGCGCGGTGTTGTTGGCGAGGACCAGCAGGTTCAGGCCCAACACGACCGTGGACGCGAAGTAGAGCTGCATGGCGGGGTTGTCGGTGAGCGGGTTCATCCGTGGGCTCCTTTTCGTGGGGTGCTCATCATCGAAGACGAGCGTGGCCGGCGAAACTCATCGGTCCATGGTGTACTTTGTCGTGGAGATTGCGAAAAGGTCCCCAAATTCGGCATGTTGACACTCCGCTCGGCGGGGCCCAGGGTCGGGTCGTGAGCGCGGAGCAGACGAGCTTGGAGGCGGCGCGTGCGGGGGACGAGGCGGCATTTCGGCACCTCGTCGATCCCCACCGCCGCGGCCTCCTCGCCCACTGCTACAGGATGTGCGGATCGGTGTCGGAGGCGGAAGACATCGTCCAAGAAGCGATGCTGCGCGCGTGGAAGGGCCTCGGCCGCTTCGAAGAGCGCTCGTCGTTTCGCGGCTGGATCTACCGCATCGCGACCAACGCGGCCCTCGACACCCTGCGGCGCGAGAAGTCGCGGACGCTGCCCGTCGCGCTCGGTCCCTCCGCTCGGCCAGACGCGCCCGCGGCGCCGCCTTCGACCGAAGTGCTCTGGCTCGAGCCATACCCTGACGCGCTCCTTCCCACGGAGACGGCATTGCCCGACGCGGCGCTGTCGCAGCGGCAGACCGTGGGCTTCGCTTTTTTGCAGGCGCTCCAGCGCCTGCCCCCGAAGCAGCGCGCCGCGCTGCTGTTGAAAGACGTCGTCGGATCGAGCGCCACGGAGATCGCGGCGCTCCTCGAGACGTCGGTCCCCGCGGTGAACAGCCTCCTGCAACGCGCGCGCGCGACGCTGGGCAGCGCGCCACCCCCGGAGCCAGCGGGATCCGCCGAGATGGATGTGGTGCGCGCCTACGTGAGCGCCTTCGTGAGCGCCGACGTGGGCACGCTCGTCCAGCTCTTGCGCGACGACGCCCAGCTCTCCATGCCGCCCGTCCCCTCCTGGTACGAGGGCCGAGACGACATCGGCGAGTGGCTCGGACGCTACGTCCTCACGCCGGACGCGGCGGGTCGCTTCACCGCCGAGCCCACGCGCGCCAACGCCGCGCCCTCCGTCGCGATCCGCGGCCCCGACGGCGCCCTCCTGGGCGTTCACGTCCTGACGCTCGCCGGCGATCGGATCGCGGAGATCGTCGCCTTCATGGACCCAGCATCGCTGCGCTTCTTCGAGCCGGCGAGAGGTTGAGCCTCTCAGGCACGCGCTCCACGCCTTCGATCTCCGCCCGCGTCAGCGAGCAGACAAGAAGGGAGCGGCCGGTGGTAGCAGGAGCAGGACTGCGGCACGCAGGTCGTCGAGGTCGAAAGGCTTGCGGAGCAAGCAGGTAGCGCCCGCTCTCATGGCCTCCAATCGGGTGGCTTCGTCGGCGAATCCACTCAAGACGATCGCGGGAATCATCCAACCCCAGGCCCGCAGCGTGCGCAGGACGGCGAGCCCACTGGGAGCGGGTATTCGTATGTCCGAGATCAAGAGCGCCGGCGGCGCTTCGTTCATGCGAGCGACGCGGAGCTCCTCGAGGAGCGCGAGGCCGCTGCCCACCGCCACGACCGCGTAACCGTCGGCGGTGAGGACGTCCGAGAGGAGGCTCCGCAGCTCCCGATCGTCCTCCGCTACGACGATGTGCGGCCGATACTTCGTGAGCGGGGCGGGTTTGGATGCTGGCTGGGGGAGGGAGGGGATGTGCATGGCGTCACCACCCGACCGCTGCACGCACCGTGCCCGGGACCGACGCGGCGGGTTCGGACGGCAAGACGAAGCGATTCCAGATCACCCACGTCGCTGCCGACCCGTCTGCGTGCCGACGGCGGAAGAAATTCCCCCACGGCAGGGGAAATTTCGACGTGCGCTCGCGGCCGTCGATGGGGAGATCGCTCAGGTGCGCGCGGGTCGCCCCGCAAGCGCGTGATAGGCGAGCAATACGAGGACCGAACCCATGACCGCCACGAAGACGCTCCAGAGGTTGAAGCCCGTCACTCCAACCTGACCGATGAGATGAAAGGCCAGGCCTCCCACGAACGCACCGACCACGCCCAGCACCAAGTCGATGGCGAGTCCCTTTCCGCCACCTCCCACCAGCATGCTGGCGATGAACCCCGAGCCGATACCCAAGACTATCCACGCGACAATCGACATCTCACACCCCTTTCAGGTCTCGGTGACGTGGGGTTGCATGAAGCAGACCACCGGCGTTGCGGGTCGCAACTGCTCGTCGTGAGCCCTCGTCGCCGTGAACGGTCGCTGTCGACTTCGCGAGCGAACGCGAAAGATTCCACAGCAGCCGTGGGAAGTTCCCCGCTGAGCTGAGCTCGTCGCTCAGCCGAAGACCACGTCTTCGTCGCCATCGCCGACGTCGACGACCCGCTCCACCAGCGTTGCGCGGCGGTCGCCGGGCAGCCTCGGCGGAAGGCCACGCAGCACAGCGTCGAGCGCCACCATGTCCGAAGAGGGGATGTGCCGAAAACGCACGCCCATACCGAACCCGAAGGGAGTCGCGTCGACGCGTGCAATCTCCCCCGCGATGTGGATCACGTGTCCGGTCCGGGGAAGAACGACGCGGGCCGTCACCAGCACCCCGACTTCGAGCGGCTCCTGGACGGCGATCCACAGCCCATGAAGCGACAGGTCGGTTGCGACGCCCTCGACGAGGCCGACGCCTTCGACGTCGAGCAGGCATGCGAAGCGAACAGCGCGACGGAGCACGGTGCGGCGTGGGGAATAGATGGTTTCGTTCATGATGGTGAGCCTTCTGCACTGAACCCGAGGAGCACGGACTGGGCCAACGGGTCCGGTGGCGAATGGGGCACGCTCGTTGCAGCGGCTTCTTCCTGTCGAGCGACGAGCTCCTGAAAGCGTTGGCTTCCGTGGAGGCTGGAAACCTGAGAAGGCGCTCGCTCAGGCCCGTCGTTCACCGCCCACCTTCGGAGCGCGTCACGCGAGCCCGGATCGGTGCACGTATCCCCCATCTACGTTGTCCTCGATCAATCGGATGGCGCAGTTCGCCGGGTTGGGCTCGTCCTCGAACCACTCCGGCGTGAGATGGAGCCAGCTCATCACGAACGCGCGGAGGGTCACTCCATGGCAGACCACCACCACCGTGTGCAGATCGTTCTTTTCGGCGTCGCGTTGAATCGTCCCGAAGAAGAGTCGAATCCGAAGTGCGACGTCGAAGCGCGACTCCCCGAGGGGCATGCGCGCCCAGAATCGCCCCTCGTGGCGCTCGTGCTTCTGGTAGTGCGCGTGCTCTTGCGGAAAGAGTCGGGGGAGATCCGCGTCCGGTACCCCGTCGAAGAGCCCGAACTGCTGCTCGCAGAGCAGGATGTCCTCACGCCGATCCGTGATGAGGGAGCCACAGGCTGTGGCGATTCCGTCCGCGGTCTCGCGCGTTCGGAGGTAGGGGCTCGTCCACAGGCGCACCCGTCGGTCCTGGTAGCCACGCGAGGCGAAGCGCTCGCGCAGGAACTCACCGGCCTCCCGCGCCTGCTCTCTGCCGAGCTCCGACAATGGCACTGCATGGTCGGCGGTGGTCGCGTAGACCGAAGGGTCCACGTTCGCGATGCTCTGCCCGTGACGCACGAGATAGATCTCCATCGCCGACGTGTACCGTCGGGACGTACCGGTGTCGACCCACACGCAACGCCCGCAGGATGTGTGCGCCGCCGAGTCGCCCGGTCAGCTCGAAACTTGCCAGCCAACGGTCTACACAACGGCTCGTCGGAACGGAGTGCTCACTTGTCTGAGACCGATTGGACGAGCGCCAAGCCCCTGCCGATCCAGTGACGCAGGGCGGCGCCATTTCGGGTTCCCGTGGGGCCGACGTAGACCATTCCTCTTGATACCCGACCCGTGAAGTCGAAGGCCCGCGCGTGCGGCTTTGCCAGCGCTTCTTCGTACTGCTGAGGCCCCACGCGGACGATCAGATCATCCCCGAGGACGCCGCAGCACATTTTTCCACCTACCATGAAGCAGAGGCCGCCAAACATCTTCTTCTCCACGACGCTGTCGTCGACATCTGCCAGCATCTCACGGACTCTCGTTGCGAGCCTGGCATCGAAGCTCATTTCCCCACCGGCGAGGGATATGGCGCGCTGTCGAAGTAGATTTGGAACGAGCCGATTTTGTCGGCTGAGACCGTGAAAACCTCGGCGACGTCGGAGCTGAATGACTCGCCGTGCGGTGGCCGCAGGTGGTATCGCGTTAGCGCACACGCACGTTCACCATCGACGAAGAGCTCCTGGAGGTCGACGCTTTCGATCATCGAATAGAAGCCCCGCGTGGCTTCCAAGCATGCGTCCTTTCCCCGAACTCGTTTGCCCTGACTGGCGTGGCTGGTGAAGACGATATCGTCGGCGAAGAAGCGTTGCCACTCGCCGCGCTTCGAGAGGGTGTCGAAGTACGCTTGGAGGACCTCTTTGGGCGTCATTCTCTTTCTCCATTCTGCTGGACAGCGAATGCCGTCGAAGTTCCCGATGTCGGCTGCAGCTCCAGTTGCATTTGCGCCGGGTCTGAGACCCACGGATCTGGGCTCGGCTCGCCGCTGGCCGCGGCGGCGAGCCGCGGCAGATAGTGCGCCCAGCCGCGCGAGTGCGAGCCAGCAGTGGCTAGACTGGGCAAGTCGCGGTGGCAGAGGCGTAGGTGCGTCGCTTCGCCTTCGTCTTGCAGTTCGTAGACGACCGTGGTCGAGCCTGGGGGCACAGGACCGCCGTCCAGCCGCCAACCCCAGGAGTGAACTAGCTGGTTCGGTCGATCGATCTCGAGAAACTCTCCCGCGGCAACAAGCCCGGGAAGTACCTCGACCTGGTAACGCCCCCCGACACGGAGGTCGAAAGAGGCGCTCTGTCCCATCCATTGCGTCGCTAGGCTTGGATCGACCAGGAAGTCCCAGATCGTTTCGCGTCGCGCATCGAGTTGAACCGCGCGTTCCACGGAGATTCGTTCATCTGATATGAGGCGCTCGGTCGCTCGGAAGGCATCGAGGTAGCAACGAACTCCGGTTAGAGCCTGGGGAATCGAGCTGTAGATGCGGCGCGTCCCCTGCCGCCGCTCGGCGACGAGACCCGCCTGCTTCAGGATCGTCAGGTGTTGGGATATGGCCGAACGAGTGACGTGAAAGCGTTCAGAGATAGCTCCCGCCGAGAGCTCCCGTTTGTGGACCATCATCAGTATTTCTCGGCGCTTTGCCTCACATAGGGCCTTCAAGACGAGTTCCACCCAGGTGTTTTAGCCTTTCCTTACGTTAGCATCAACTAAAAAACCCGGGCGGGGGGGTTGGCCAACTTCTGATGGAACCCAGGCCCGGCTCCCAATGCTGGTCATGGCCGGGACCTGGCGTGCGAACCAAGAGCGCATGGGGGGCCACGATTGGCCACATCGCGAGGTGGGTGTCTCCGAAGACGGGATCCGTCCCCTCGATGATGGCGACCGCGCGGTCGAGGTGCTTCACCGCCTCGGCTCTCTCGCCTAGCTTCAGCGCAATCCACGCCTCGAGCGACCCTACCGCCACCTGGTAGCGAGGGCTGAGTCGCCGGCCGCGGATGCCCGCCAGCAGACGCTCCACCTCCGCGACGTCCCCGCTCATGACCGCGTAGAAGCTGAGCCAGGTGACGACCGCGGCGGCGAAGAGCGGTGACGCTTTCATGTCTTCTGGCACCTCTACGAGAATCCTCCGGCTCTCGGAGACGTTGCCGATGATCGCGTTGAGCCCTGCTTGCTCGAAGCGCACCCATCCCACGAGATAATCGGATCGAAGCCGCTCCGCGTCTTCGAGGCAGCCGGTCATGGCCTCGAGTCCTTCCTCGGCGAGACCGCTGAACCCTTTGAAGAGGCACTCGAGCAGCTCCGCGTGAATCCGTTCGGTCTCGGACCCGGTCGCTTCGTGGAGCTCCGCGCGCTTTCGCAGCTCCGCGACGCAACTGTCCATTTCGGCGCGGCTCAGATGATCGTAAGCCCGCGCGAAGTGGACTCTCGCTCGGACGTGCCCGCTCAGAGGCTCAGCCGCGGCCACGTCCTCGATCCTCGCGAGCGCACGCTCGGCGATGGCGCGACGCTCGTCCCAGATGATCTGCGAGTAGGCGCGGGAGAGACACATCACGAGCTCCGCGCCGGCCCCTCGGTCGGGCGTGATCTCGAGCACGCGCTCGAGCCAGCGCTCGACTTCGTCGTTGTCGCCCTGCTGGCCCGCGGCGGTGACGACGAGGCCCACCGCCGTGAGCCACCTTCCAGTGCCGGGTCGCAGAAGCACTACCGCTCGTTCGGCCGCCCGGCGAGCCTCGGCAGGCCCTGCACGCCAACTCTCGACCTCCGCGACCACCAATTCGATCGCCCCGCGGGTCTCGTCGTCCTTCTCGTAGTCGAGTGCGCGCTTCGCGTGCTCGCTGGCGCCCTCGAGGTCGTTGGCCAGAAATGCCTGCTCCGCTGCCGTTCGATAGGCGCGCGCCGCCGCATCGAGGGATCCGCCTCGTTCGAAGTGGTCGGCGACGATCGCGGCGTCACAGCCCCGCCCTTCGAGGTGGGAGCCGGCAGCAGCGTGGGCGAGGAGGCGTTCCTCGTCCGGGATCAGGAGGTAGGCCGCGTCGCGCACGAGTGCGTGGCGAAAGAAGTACGCCCCCGGCCCTTCTTCGGCGGCGGGCGCGATGAAAGCGGCTCATCAGGTGCGAGCCATCGGCGAGGCGGTGCACGCTGTCGCCCGAGAGCGTCGACTCGAGCCCGGCGGCGTTCGCCTCCGCCCCGCCAGCCAGGACGATGCACACCACGCGCTGCTCCTGCGCGAGAGATGGCCGACGCGACCTCGTTTCGGAGCCGCGCGCGGATTCGAGGCTGCCGAGCGCGCGGGCCACCTCGTGGGCAGCGGGTCGGTTCTCCCTGGGCCGGTGAGCCGAACGCAGGGCGACTTCGTCGTTCTCGTCGCTGCAGCGGTGACCGGCCCGGGCGCTGCCGCGCTCGGCGTCCTCGCTCTCGCGCTCCTGCGACACCGGCGCTAGGGTCATCCCGTGTCCCACCCTCGTCTCCGCGTCACCGAGATCTTCGGGCTCAGCCCGCTCTGGCAGCGCCTCGCCGAAGCGCGGGTCGTTCTGCGGGGAGACCCGGCGACGCCACCCTCGAAGTTCGACCTCACCGCCATCGAGCAGCTCACCCGCCTGCCGGGCTACCGGGTCTGGGCCGGACAGCGGCTCTACGGCCGCCGCGTCCCGATCTCGAACCTCTTCAACCACGAGCAGCCTCCTCCCGAAGAGGGGTGGAGCGTGCGCGTCACACGGGTGCGCGACTTTCGCGGCAAGCGCCTCACCTACGACAGCCACAACGGCACCGATCTGGTGACGCCGGTAGGGACCGAGGTGGTCGCGGCGGCCCCGGGGCGCGTCTTGCGCGTCTCGAGCGAGTTCAACCGAGGCGGGCTCAAGGTTTTCGTCGACCACGGCGAGGGGCTCGCCACTAGCTACAACCACCTCGCCCGGGCACTGGTCCGGGTCGGGGACGTGGTGCACCGCGGTCAGCCCATCGCTCTGTCCGGCTACAGCGGCATCGACGGCTTCGTGACCTTCCCCTTCGGAATCCCCCACGTGCATTTCAACGTTTGGCTCGACGGCGCCTACGTCGATCCCTTCGCTCACGACGGCGTGGTCTCGCTGTGGATGACGGACAACGATCCGAGGCCTCATGGCGGAAGCGACCGCGATGCGCGCGCCGAGGAAGTGCCACCGGCAGACTGGGACGAGCGCGCCGTGGGCGCGGCGATCGACGCGTGCATTCACCCTGACACCCGCGCGCACCTGTCGTCGCTTTCACACTTCGAAGAGCGCGCGATGGCCGTCCACATGCACGTCGCGTATTTCCCCACCCGCTTTCGCGACCCGCCGCCGCTCTACGCGAAGACACACGCGCGGAGGCCGCGCCTGGATCTGCCGTTCCGCGCAGCCGATTACGACGGAATCCGCTTCCCCGACGAGCCGCAGCCCTAGCCGAGCACGGTCACGCGCCGGGGGCCGCTCCCGAGTCATCGCCACGATCGCGAAGACGAGCAGCGCGAGGTGCAGGGTGTTGATGATCAGCGTCGTAATCGCGAGGCCCTCGTGGTTCTTCTTCGCGATCAGCCGCGCGGCGAGTGCGATCGCCAGCGAGAGCGCGATCGGCACGGTGGGCAGGAGACAGAAGAGGACGCAGACGAGCCACGTGACGAGCACGCCGTAGGCGGTCAGCACCACCATCGCCAGCACCATGGAGCCGTCCGCGTTCCGCCAGAACTGCCCGAGGGATCGTCCGTCGAGGACGCCGCGGACGGCGACGAACAGCGCCCCCGCGACGAAGCCGAAGCCCGCTGTGAGCGGCGAGAGCACCAGCGCGGTGCCGAGCGCCCCGCGCACGCCGTAGGCGACGAAGAAGAGCGCCGGCATCCACACCGTCGCGGCGACCGACCAGAGGACGACGTAGCGGTCGCGGTATGCATGGCGCGCGATGACGCCAACGACGAGCGCGTGAGGCGGCAGGATCAACGCCGGCGGGATGACCAGGCCGAGGAGCGCGCCGAGGAGCGGTGGGCCGAGCGAGGTCAACAGCGGAAAGATGAGCGCGATCGGCCCGGCGCGTGCCCACACCCCAGGTCCGGAGAAGAGCTCGCTCGTCGCGCCGACGCCGACGACGATGCCGATCACCAGACCGACGATCAGGCCGAGGACCGCGACCACGATCTCCGGAACGAAGAGCCCCAAGAGCTTCACGAGCCCGAGGAGCGCGTCGAGGACCGCGCGGCGGAGCGGCTTCTGCTCGGGCGGGTCGGACGCATCCCGAGACTCCGCTGACGGTGGCTCACCCATGGTTCCGAACAAGAATACCCTCGCCGGGTGTCGACAGCCTCAGCGCCATCGATGGGCGACGCGTCGGTGTCGATCGTTCCCGGCTGCGCGCTGGAGATCGGCGCATTCCACTTCTACCTGAGCTGCGCGGCCACCCTCGAGGAGGTGGTGGATGCCGAGGTGGCGGCGCGATTCGAAGACGAGGCAGGCTGGGAGGTCGTCTCCGAGCTGCTCGACCAGGGGGTGCTCATCATCCCTGATCCGCGAAGAGCGTCCTCGGATGCTCGGGCGCATCTTGCACGATGTGAAAGAGGTCCGTCGGCACCGGCGCGAGGGCGACGCCGTCGGGGTCGCGTGGCGGGTACTGCGGGAAGAGCAGCAGGCCTTCTTTGGGCGCGATGACCTTAGGTCCGTCGCCAGCGGGATCCTGAAGCTCCTGGCCGGCTTCGACCGGTTGGAAGTTTCGGAGCCCCGGGCGCAGCGCGCGGGCGGGGTCGCCAAAGGGCTCTTTGTGGGCGCTCAACAAGAAGCGGGCGTCAGGCCGCTCCGCTGCGAGGGCGGCGAGGTCGGCGCCACGGGCGATGTTGTCGGCCGCGGCGAGGATGCGCGTCATGACCGAGTACGCGCGGGCCTCGCTCTCCTCTGTGAACCCCTTCTGGCCGAGCTCGAGCGTCAGCCCCGGCAGCCCACGGTTGCGCATGTACTCGTCGCCGCAGCGCCGGCCCTCCGCGAACGCCGCGCCGGGCGCACGAGTGGTCCAGAGATCGCCTTCGCCGGCGATACGAATCCAATGCCACGCCGTCTCCGACCACGGGAGCGTCCAGAACGCGGCGAGGCTCGGCAGCGCGGTCTGGTGAAGGTCGATGAAGAGATGGCCATCGTCGAGGGCGGCCATCATCTCTCGCGCACGCCGTCTTTCGTGGCTGGGTGGCCCATCGAGGAAGACGCGGTTGAGGTCGTCCTCCAGAAAGCGCTGGCCCTGCAGCCCGGCCTCGGGATTGCCGATGGTCAGCGTGACCGCGCCACCGTATCGCGTGGTTCCGTCGGCCAGCTCCTCCATGAGCCGCAGTGCGGCTGGAAGCGGCCCCACCTCGTCGCCGTGGGTCATGACGCCAATCACGATGTGGAAGGCATGCGTAGTCGCGGGATGATGGTGGATCCACTGACCTTCGTAGGGGCCCGGGGCGCGCAGCGCTCGGAATCTCTCGAGGAGGGTCTTCAGCATATGGAGGCGTCGTAGCAGGATGCCCTGCATGTGACCAAGTCGCTCTGCGACGGTTGGAATCAGGTCGGAGGCTCGGGCATGGGCCCCGCTTGGTTGGTTGAAAGCCTCGGCTTCCCTGCCCCATCATGGGCCCCATGAGCGGGGACGAGAAGTTCAAACGCGTCTGTGTCACAGGGGCCTCCGGCTTCGTCGCCTCGCACATCGTACGGACGCTCCTCGAGCGCGGCTACGAGGTGCGGGGGACCGTGCGCAAGCCGGACGACGCCGAGCGATACGGCTACCTGACTGACCTCGACGAGGAAGGCCGCCTCACGCTGGTGGGAGGCGACCTCCTGGTGGATGGCTCCTACGACGAGGCCGTGGCTGGCTGCGACGCGGTGATGCACACCGCGAGCCCATACGTCATCGACGTGAAGGACCCCCAGCGCGACCTCGTCGACCCCGCTGTGAAGGGGACGCTCAACGTGCTCCGCTCCTGCCAGTCGGCGGGCACCGTGAAGCGCGTCGTCCTCACGTCTTCGGGCGCGGCGATAACCGACGAGCCCATCGAGGGCCACCGTTTCACCGAAGAGGACTGGAACGACAAGTCCTCCCTCGACCGCAATGCCTACTACTTCTCGAAAGTGTGCGCCGAGCGGGCCGCCTGGGACTTCGTCGAGTCGGAGGCACCGGGTTTCGATCTGGTCGCCATCAACCCTTTCCTCGTCTGCGGTCCCGCTTACAACGACGTGCTCAACACCTCGAACGAGGTGATCTGCCAACTGATGGAGGGAAAGTTCCCTGCCGTCGTGGAGCTGGGCTGGGCGTTCGTCGACGTCCGCGACGTCGCCGAAGCACACGTCCTCGCCATGGAGAAGCCCGAGGCATCGGGGCGCTACCTCCTCGCCGCTGGCACGCTCTCGATGCGCGAGCTGATCGATCGTCTGCGCTCGCTCGGGTACCGGAAGCATCGCTATCCCAAGCTGGCCCTCACCGGGAAGCTCGGACGGGCGATCACCAAGCTCGCCTCCTACACCGAGAAGAAGGGCGCTGGCGACTTCGTCCGCACCCACGTAGGGCGCCGCCTCGAGACCGACGCGAGCAAGGCGAAGCGCGAGCTTGGCTTGGATTTCCGCCCGCTCGACGAAACACTTCGTGATGCCGTCGAAGACATGAAGCGTTGGGGCCACGTCCACACGCCGTAGGCGGACCGCTGCCCCCGGGGTCGAGAGAGCGTCTCGTCGACGATCACGTTCTATTAGCCCGTCGAGCTCAGTCGGTGCGGCGCCACTCGAAGTCGACGCCGACGGCGAAGTGATCGGAGAGAGGCTCGCCCGACGCGTCGACGAAACGGGCATCGAGCTGCCACAGGGTCGGGGTGAGCTCGATCCCCCCGCCACTTCGATACATCACGCGGTCGTGGAGCTCCGGCTGGGGGCAGGCGAGCGTGCGGCACGCATCCTCGAGTGGGCCCATCGCGAGGAGCTCGAGCACGAGCGGCTCGTCCTCCGCCTTCATGTTCGTGTCGCCGGCG
Source organism: uncultured delta proteobacterium (assembly GCA_963727445.1). Lineage (GTDB taxonomy): Bacteria > Myxococcota_A > Polyangia > Polyangiales > B10-G4 > B10-G4. The sequence goes on along the minus strand of CAVSGI010000021.1, from coordinate 45,457 downwards.
ACGATCACCGCCGCAGTCGGCGAGTTGGCTGCCATGAAAGCGCGAAGCTGGGCGCTCTGGGCTTCACGAGCCGCGTAGTCGTCGCTCCCGCGACCCGCGTCCATGTGGAGATCGTAGACGTGGACCTCGACACCCGACGCAATCTGGTGGCGGGCCACGGAGAATCCCTTGGCCGCGAGGCAATCGGTGCCACTCCCGAAGATGCCGTTGCATTCGTCCCACCGCTCACGCATCTCGCCTGTGAAGGGCACCATCGAGAGTCGCCCCAGCCCGTCGCCGAAGGTGAGCCCGGTCGGTGCGGTCGAAGGACCCGAGATGTATGGGTGGGTCGCGGCGCTGATGAGCTCGGCGTGGTAGCTGAAGTCCTCCTGGACCACGACGATGTCGTAGGCGTTGAGCAACGGACTCATCATCGGTGTGTTCACCGCCGGGTCGCTCCCGGAGATGGCGTCGGGAAGGCCCGCGACGTTGTAGGTGAGGAACCGGAACGCGCCGCTGGAGAGCGTGGACGCGTCGGTGGGTGCCGCATCGGCCGAGGCGTCGGCCATCGGCGACGAATCCCCGGCGTCGGTCGAGGAAGCATCGGAGGCATCGCCCATGGCACCGTCGACCGGCGTCGCGTCACCGAGCGACGAATCGAAGGCACCACCGCCGTCGTCACCGCACGCGACGAAGGCCGGTACGAGGATGGCGCATGCGAGCCAGAGACGCATCTGGGAGAATGCTAGCACGCACCTGACGGGCCGGAGTTCGAGACACGATCAGTGGCGGCCAGGCGCGCGCAGGCGGCTCGGATGACGTGGTAGGATGGAACCGTGCTTCGCTTCCTGGTCGCTGCCACCTGTGTCATCACGGCTTGCGGCGGAGAGGAAGAGCCGCCACCACCGTCCGACGGCGGCACGATGACGACGCTGGGTGCGGTGGCCGAGCCGATGCCACCGGCGCCGCGAATGGTCACCTGTCGCGAGGGCTGGGTCGTCGAGACGACGGAGGATGGATACGAGTACTGCGCAGGGTGGGCGGGCGCGGCGCCAACCTGCGCTCCGGACGAAGCTCTCGTCCCGGGTGTGGGCTGCCTGACCATCGCGACGTGTCCGAGCGAGGCGTTCCCACCGGATCAACCCGAAGGCGCGGTCTACGTGTCCGTCGGCGGCACCGGCGACGGCGCCGAGAGCACACCCTTCGGCAGCATCGACGAGGCGCTCGCGAGCGGTGCGTCCCACGTGGTGCTGGGCCGCGGTGCCCACGCCGCCCCCTCCGCGCCCATCACCACCGAGGTGGCCTTGGTGGGTGGATGCGTCAGCGAGACGTCCATCGAAGGATCGGTGGTGGTCGAAGGGGGTCCGGTGCGCCTCGAGGCGCTCACCGTGACTTCGTCGGGTGGTGACGCTGCCATCGATCTCGGGAGCGGTGGCGATCTGATCTTCACTCACGCAGTAGCTGCCGTACCGGGAAACGACCCTCACGCGATCTCCAGCGCCGGGACTCTCGCCGTCTCCGACTCCCGGCTGGAAGGCGGGTCGGTCATTCATGCCGGAAACGCGTCCTTCTCGCGTGTGCGCTTCTCGGGAGGCGCGCCCACGGGAGACGAAACCGCGCCTCCGGCCGCCCTCGAGGTTCGCGGCGGACGTGTCTCGGGAGAGGATCTGACCTTCGCCGAGCTCACGAACGCGGGGGTCTCCGTCTGCGAGCTCCCCTGCGAATCGACGGCCCACGTGAGCATCCAGGGCGCGATGGTCATCGACCTCGCCGGGCGCGGGGCAACGGTCGAAGGTGCGGATTCGACGCTCGATGTCGAGGACCTGACGGTCTTGGGCGTCCCTGCCGACGGAAGCGACACTGGCGGGCTTCACGCACAATCCGACGGCACCGTCATCGCGCGCCGGGTAGCGATCCTCGGTGCGCCGCAGTTCGGCATCGAGGCTGAGGACGCCGGCAGCGTCGAGGCCGAAGACCTGCTGGTTCGCGGGACCCATGCGCGGCGGAACGATCAGCGGCAGGGAATGGGTGTCCGCGTCACGGAGGGTGCGCACCTGACGCTTCGTCGCGCCGAGCTCGTCGGCAACCGTTGCGCTGGGTTGCGTGTGTCGTTGACCGCCACGGCCGACGTCGAGGACCTCGTGATCCGTGGCACCCACGGCGAGGCTGGGTCGTTGGAGGGCGGGTTCGGCGTTCGGGTCGACGTCCAGACCGTCACGACCATCCGGCGCGTCCTGCTCGAAGACAATCACTATGCGGGGGTAGTGGCAGACTCCCTCAGCGACCTGACCCTCGAGGACGTCGTCATCCGCGACACGGTCAGTCGCGAGGGCACGTCCGTGGGCGGGCATGGACTTCACCTGACGTTCGCCTCTACCGCTCGGATCACCCGCGGACTCATCGAGCGCAACGTCGAGGCCGGGTTGAGCGTCGACGGCTTCGACTCCAGACTCTTCCTCGAAGACGTGGTCGTGCGCGACACCGCGAGTAACGATCTCGGCGGCGCCTTTGGCGGTGGGCTGAGCATCAGTGGCGGCTCCCTCGACGCCACGCGCCTCACCGTCGAGCGCAACAAGTACGTCGGGCTCTACGTTGGCGAGGACGCGCACGCCACCGTCCGCGGCCTGGCCCTTTCCGGCGTTTCACCTCAACGCTGCGCCGAGACGGACTGTGCCGAGACGCCGTTCGGGATCGGGCTGGGGGCGTTCAACCGGGGGGTGCTGGAAGTGGACGGTTTCTTCGCACACGACGCATTCCTCTGCGGCGTGATGGTCGGACCCGACTCGGACCTATCGCTACGTCACGGAAACGTGAGTGGCTCGTTGATCGGGGCGTGCGTTCAGGCCAGCCCCTTCGACGTCTCCCAGATCAACCGCGACGTCGACTACCAGGGCAACGGACAGAACCTCGACTCGACCTCGCTGCCCGTTCCAGAGGCCGCGCCTCGTATCATGGATTGATTGCATGAGCTTTCTTCGCCAAATCGCGGCGTCATCGTCGGTGCTCGCAGTCACGTTGATCGTCGGCTGTGGCGACGATGGTGTTGCGGCGGACGTCGGGCCCGATGCGGCGATGGACGCCGCCATCGATGGGGCGAGTGACGGAAGAGTCGACGCTCCGCCGGCTCAGCCCATCTCGCCACGGTGCATGTTCCCGGATCCCGCGCTCGATCCCGACTCCGTTCCCAGCTGTGAGCCGAGCGGCGCAGGTGCGACCTACGTCTTCGTGCTCGACGGGATGAGGCTCGCGCGCCCAACAGCGGAGGGCACCTTGTTCGGCTTCGACCTCGACGATCGGGTCAGCGACGTCTCGGACGCAGACACCTGCTTCAGGCAGGACCTGACCTCACCGCCGCCCGAGTCCGTGCCGGGCATCGACTCCCAGATCAACGTGGCCATCGTCGAAGCGGGCCTCGACGACAACTTTGCGGACAGCTTCACGAGCAACATCACCGCTGGCCAGCTCATTCCGCTCCTCGTACTTGAGGACGTCGACGATCTCGTGGACGACGACTGCGTTCAGGTGAGCCTGGTCTTCGGTGCCCTGCCCACGGGTGTGGCTGCGCCCGCGCTCAGCGCCGACGGACGTTATGAGCCCGGGCAGACCTTCGACGTTCTGTCGGACTGGCTCCTCGCGGACCGCATGACCCCACGGGTGCGCTTCCTGGATGGCACGTTGAACGGCGGAACGCTGACGGCGAGCGCCCTGGACGCAGCGGTCGCCATATCCGTCCCACCGGAGGACGTCATCGCGCCCCTGACGATCTACGGCGCCAGGCTCCGCGTCGAAGTCGGGGTCGACGGCGTCTCCAATGGAGCCCTGGGCGGCGCGCTCGAGATCGCCCAGCTCGTCGCCGACCTCGACGGATACGTCGCCGAGATCTGGACGACCACCCTCGCGTCGATCGCCTACGAGCAAGCCGACCTGATCAGCGTGATGGGTGTGTGCGCATGCATCACCGCGACGGTGGAGCTGGATGGCACGACTGCCGAGCTCGGTGCGACGGTGGATTGACTGTCGCGCCGCCTGAGCCTCCGGGGTCATCGCACGTAGGGACGAATCTACCACCGGGACCGCGAGGCGAGCGCTCGCCTCTTTGAATGATCGGAACAGGCGGCGCACCATGTTCGCATGCGCTGGGTGCTCGTTTCTTCGCTACTGGCTCTCGTCGTCTCCTGCTCGTCGGAGGAATGTGTCGAAGGGCGGGTCGTGTCCTGCCCCTGCCCGGGGTCTGACACGCCGGGAACTCAAGTCTGTCGAGCCCGTGTGTTCGAGGCTTGCGTGTGCGGAATTGGTGCGGATGGTGGGGGGGACGCGGGCGCAGACGTGGGCGCAGACGCAGACGCAGGCGCAGACGCGGGCGCAGACGCGGACGCGGGCCCGTCGGCCGGCGACCCCTGTACGCCCGCTACGCTATCCCCCGATGAGCCGCCGACGCCCGGTCGTTGCGTGGAGGAGGGGGCGTTGGTGTGCGACCCAGCTACCGCGCGCATGACGCTCGAGCCGTGCCTTTTTGATGACGTGTGTGTGGAAGGCATCGTCACCCAGCTCGGGCATTCTCCGCGGCCGGGCGTTTCGATTCCCGAGGTGGAGTACGTGTGGGCGCAGTGCGTGGTGGATGCGACGCCAGCGTGCACGTACGTGAGCGCTGGTTCTTATTGGGAACCGGATGGCGAGCTGGCGCTCAGCTGTCAGTCCCCAACGCGAGCGGCGCAATGCGAACCGCTCGGGCATTCACGGCTCGGGGATTCGGCTCTCCCGTATAACGCGGGGTCCGCCGACGGGTACCTCGTAGCGACGGAGTGCGAAGGGGACGACCGATGCATGGAGGGGCAATGCGTCGCGGACATCCCATGCGATGTCGGTGACGAATTTTGCAGCGGCGATGTGGTGTTCAACTGCACACCGCTGGGTGCCGTGCGCGTCGCCCCCTTGGAGAGTGGCTCGACGTGCGTCGAGACGACCGCGTGCACACTAGAGGGGCGTCGTACCGCGGGATACGTCGGACCAGACGAAATGTCGTCCGCCCGGTGCCAACGCGACACTTTCGTCCCCGCGTGCGACCCCTCGGGGGCCGAACGAGAATGCAGATACGTCTGCTACGGCGCCGACCGCTGTGAGTGCAATTTGACTCTCCTGCCTTGCGGCGACGGACTTCGCTGCGCACAGGTCGACGTCGGAGACACACTCTGCGCGCCGGATGTCGAGTGTGTGAGCACCGACGGTTTCTGCGATTCCGGGCGCGCCATCGACTGCAGCCACCCCATACCTTCCGCCGCCTATTGCAGCCTATACGGCAACTCGTGCGAAGTCGTCGCTGGCCGAGCCGTGTGCGCGAGCGAAGGCGCGTGCCCGTCCACACCGACGTGCAACGGCAATACGATCGAGCTCTGCTGCCCCGCGGAAGGGGTCTACTCCGACTCGTCTGGAGTGGACCTGCCTTGCACGCCCGGCTCCCCAATTCACTTCGCATGTCCCGGGGAGAGTCGGTGCGTCGATGGGTCTTGCCTTCTCTAAGCGGGGCAGGAAGGAAGCGCGCCGCCGGCGGCCGGCGGTTCGCTACCCGCGGGACGGGTAGTACGATCCTGATGGAAGATCCCTGCGTAGAGCTGGTCGAGCGCCTCTTCCCATCCGTCGCTCCCGGAGGCGAGCGCGCGAAGCCGCGCTGGCATCTCGACCGTGGGTCCGTAGGCGTCCTCGAGGTTCGCCCAATCGATCTCGTCGATGCCTCGAGCATGGTGTTAGTGCCTAGGAGGCCTCCCCGAGGAGCTCGAAGAGCGCCCGAATGTCCGCCCACTCCGATTCCGTGAGCGTCGTCAGCTCGTTCACCGTGGCGATTCGCGCCTGGCCCTGCTCGAGGTCAGTGACACCGAAGTCGGGAACGCGCTTCGTCACGAGCTCGATGTTCCGTAGGAGCATGTTGAGAGCGGACTTCCGGGGCATCGACTGCATCGTGTGGAAGCCGACGAGGAGCGCGCAAGACTCGAGGAGGCGTTTGCGCTCGGGGTCCTCGGCCCGCTGCGCTCCGCCCTCGATGGCGTCTTCGCAGACGTAGTTGCTGTTCCAGGCCTCCCCAATGATCGCGTCGAGGGCGGAGTCCGATTCGGGAAAGAGCCTCAGAGCAGCCGCAAATCCCCGGGTGAATCCATCGGCGTCTTCCGATCTCTCGTGAACCAAGCCCGCCAGGCTGAGGGCGACCGCTTCACTGACGCTCACCCCGTACCGGGCCGCACCCTCGAGGGCGGTCACCGCCAACCGTCCCGCGTTGTCTGCGCTCTCGAATTCGTCTCGGGCCGCGATCACCGCCTCGATGAACGGCACATCATCCTTCGACAGCGACTCCAACCCTTCGAGGACCGAGTCCCAGTTGCGCGCCTCGATGTCCGCTACGTTTCCCAATACTCGCCACCTTTCCCGCCCCGCCTTGCCGGAGCCGTCACCTTCCCCCGGGCGTCGGCCCATCTCGTCGGGTCAGATCCCATCGACGGGCTGCCAGGAGATCTCGCCCTCTTCGTCGACGTCGAAGGGGGCGCGCAGGTAGCGTCCCGGCTCCCCGTCGCCCCAGAGGGTGATGGCGAAGCGCGCCTCGACACGACTGTCGCGCAGGCGCCGCGCCGTGTGCGCGCACTCGCGGTCGAGCCTCTGGCCGGACTCGAGCCAGCCGACGCTCGGTACGTCCCATTCGGCCCCGAGCCGCGCGGCGTCGGTGTCCTTCGGGAGCGGTAGCTCGCACGCATGCCCGAGGATCTGCGCGCGCAAGTGGTCGACCCACGCCCGAAAGGGAGCCGGTGCTCGGCGCGGCAGAGGGGAAGAGGTGAGCTCCGCGTCCCTGGCGAGCACGGCGGGCGCCCGATAGAGGATCTCGTCGGCCGAGAAGGCGACCATCGCCAGGAGCAACACCGGTTCGGTGGTGTCACGAGGCTCGGAGGTGAAACGCGCGCGGAGCTCGGCCGCTTTCATGTCGCCGAAGTTCCGGGCACCCGCCCGAAGGGACGGCCGCACCACATCGAGCTCCTCCGATATCACACGCCCGGGAATAGCGCGCCCCTGAGCGAGGAGCCACTCGACGAGAGGTCGTTCGCTCGCGCTCGGATGCCGCACCTCGTCGACCTCGGCGTTCGCCGCTTCGCCGCGCATCGCGTTCTGGACCGCCTCGCGGTCGGTGGTGGGATAGAAGCGCGGGCTCGCGTCCACGAGGTGACCCCCGCTCGTCTCGCATCTCTGCTGGAAGTCATCGTCACTGATGCCGTACTGATGCATCGCCTGAACCCCGTCGGAGAGGATGCAGCCATGCCCGCGGCCTTCGTCGGGGCAGGGATCCTCCGAGGGCGTGCCAGGGCATGCCGTGGCGGACCGAAAGAGGAAGCCTGGGGCGTCGACACCGTCGTAGCAGATCCCCGCGGTCGTCAGCATGCAGCTCGCGACCACGCTGGCGGCGGGATCCGCGACAGTGGGCGTCTCATCGGGTTCGTCCAGCTCGTCGAGGTCGAGGTCGTCGCCGAGGTCATCGAGGGTGGAGCCTTCCGCGGGCGGACGGGCGGGGGGGCGGGGGTCTTTTGAAGAGTCGCAGGCCGACGACAAGGCCACCGACGAGACGACGAGGATGAGAACACGAGGCATCGCCGCATGCTACCGCACCACCCTCCGGCCGGGCTCAAACGGCCTCCGCTCTACGTCCGGCCCATCAAAGCAGGACTCACTTGCGCAGTCGAAACTCGCGCGGCACCAGCGTCAGCGGATGGAAGCGCTGACCAGTCACGTCTCACGCGCCGAGCTCATCGCTCCCGTTCGACGGCGCCGCAATCAGAATCCTTGGCCGCCGAGTCGGGTCGCGACGCTCATCATGAGGGCCATGAGGACGCGTTGGTTCACGCCGGGATCGTCGACCATCGCGACGATGCGTCCGTGCATGATCACGCGGCGGCCCTCCGTGCGAACGGCAAGACTGTCGCCGTCGAAGTTCTCCGGCATCTCCTCCGCGATCATTCCCCAGACTTCCCGCAGCTGGTCGCCGATCTCGATCGCGCGCGTCTCGTCCGCATAGGCGAAGATCGCGTCCAGGTGGGCGTCGCGGTCCACCGGGTGGATCGCCAGTCGCACGGATGCGGCGGCGCCTTGCAACGGTCCGAACGTCGGCGCGGCGACGAGCTCGACGGCTGCTGCGCGCTCCCCCTCGAGGGGGGGAGGGATGCGTGCAGCGCCCGCAGCTCCGGGGTGTCTATCGCCGGCGGAACGGCCCCGCCGGTCGTCGCCACCTGCGAAGGCATATAGACCCGGAGCGTTTGCGGTCCGTCCTCGGCGAGCAGCGCCGAAGCCGAGGTCAACCGGCGCTGCCCCGGCTCGCCCGAGAGTTCCATGCCTCCGCGCTCGGGATCGAGCGAGAGGATTCGGTCGAAGATGCCGCTGAGCGTACCCTCGAACGAAGCGGCGAAGAGCTCGGCCGCAAAGCCGATCACCAGCGTGTCGGTGTTCGCGAGCAGCTCATTGACGACGGCGCCCTGCTCGCCATCTCGCGGAAGGGGCAGTTGATCGAACGCCGGGTTCTCGAAGCTGGTCCCTCGCAACACCCTCGGGTGCAAGCGGACGACGAGCTCCACATCGGAGGGGAGTGCGCGGACTCGTTCGGAGTCGAGGCTCCAAGCTGGCTGGGCGGGCGGTGGGAGCGTGGCTTGGTCTTCTTCGGCTACCTGTTGGCTCGACGTCGGAGGCGTCTCGGGTGCTCCGCCGCACGCAGCGAGCATCATCCAGAAGACCATGAGGTACGGAGCCATCGGCCGAGTCTACGCTGCTGGGGGCTTCATGGGGAGCCGCCTTTGCGCCATCGATGAGCCAACACAAACGGGCTCCGCTCTCTTGGAGCCGCTTCACTCAGCGCGCGCCGAGCGCGACGAAGAGGACGACGAGCGCCAGGATGAAGCCCACGGCGAGGAGCGCGGCGCCAGCGACGAGCGCGATCTTCGCGATGGACCAGGGCGCGCGGCCGTGCACGACGCGCGCGTCTTGGCCGTTGATGACGGCCCGGTAGAGGTCGCCGCGGTAACGATAGGCGAGGACGTATACGGGGAATGCGCAGCGGCGGGTGACGAGGCGCCGGAGCAAGACGTCGACCTCGAGGTTCCGGTACTGGGAGCCCGGGATGTAGCGCTTCGCCTCGCGCGCCTGCGACGCCACGAATGGCGGCGGCGATCTTCGCGCGCGCGGCGGACCGCTGGACGTCGAAGCGCTCGGCCGTGACCCCCGGCGGGGCCGCGTGCGCGGCCGCCGCCGTGCGAGGTCGGACGGCCGGAAGAAGCCGAGCGACACTCGACGGCGGCACCGCAGCCGTCGCAACGAAGCACCTCGACGGTCTCGCGCGCGGCGACGGACGCGGGAGCGGCGATCGGGAGGCTACAGATCGCGCACCGAAGGTCGCCAGGCTCGAGCGGGCTCTGGCAGCGCGGGCACGTGCTACCTCGAAGCGCCGGTGTCTCTTGGTCGACGCCGACCTGGTTGCGATATCCCCTCGGCGCGCCGCCTCTGGTCGGGGTATCCTGAGTGGTGAGATGCCGAACGGAAGGATCGAGCACGGTGGGCTCGGGGGAGCTGCTGCCTCTGCGCTCACCGCGTGTATTCTCTTCGCGCTTGGCTGTGACGGCGATCGGGTGATCGCCGTCGAGCTCGTTACCGACTACACACCTGGAGAGGACTTCACGGAGGTGCGGATCGGCATCGCCGTACCAGATGCGGTCGAGTTCGGCGATCAGAGGACCTTCGCCGCGTCGGAGGACGTCGAATTCCTCACGGGGCGCCGCGTCGCCAGTTACACCGTTTCGAGCGCGGAGACGTATTCGATTCGGACGCAGCTCGCGAAGGACGACGGCTCGATCATCGCGAGCCGGATCGTTCGCGTCGAGGTCGACGGACCCGTGACCGTGACGGTCGTCATCGGCCGCGACCCGATGCCAGAAGTCGATGCAGGAGTCGACGCCGGGTCCACGGTCGACGGCGGGGTCGACGCGGGCGTTTTGGCGATGTGCGAGGATGGCTCCCCACCGCGGCGACCGGCCGATGGTTGCCAGCAGGCGTGTCCCCTCGGCCGTTGCGAGGTTCCGCCTGGTGACGACAACGCGCCACCGCTATCCAAGCAGGCTGCGCTCTCCCTGGCCTACCGGCAGGGCGACGACGTCCTCTTCGTGTTCTCGGACGCGTCCTTCTACTTCTACCGTTACCCAGACGGCTGGCTACCGCCAGGCTTCCTCACCGACACTTCGCTGGGCGCGCAGGCGTGGGTTGGTGGGGACACGGGGAGCCCCGACCCGAGCGCCATCGATCAGCTCACGGCCGCTTACCGCGGCCCCGATGACATCACCTTCCTCGATCGGAGCGGGCGCTTCTATCGCTACGTCATCGCGACCAGCCTTTGGGAGAGCGGTGACGCGACCGCCACTTGGGTCGACGTCGACGCACCGCCCGACCCGGCAGCGATACGAGTCGGCTTCCGCGATGGAGAAGAGGTCACGTTGATCGACAGAGAGGGCATCGTCTACGACTACCTTCCACGTAGTGGTTGGGCGACTCCGCAGCACGTGACCGAGACGACCCTCCGCTTCGCGCGCTGGGACACCAGCGGGAACACGCCCGACCCGACCCGACCCACATCGGTTCTCGCGGCCTACCGCACGGGCGACGAGGTCATCTACACGACCGACGAGGGCTATTACTACCTCTACGATGGGAGCGCATGGATGCGCATCCCGTTCTCGGTCGACTGGCGCGACGATCTGAACGGCACGTGCGTCGGGGGCGAGAACACCGGCACGACCTGCCTGACGACGCGCAACGACTGCCCGAACAGTCGCTGCTCCTCGCCGTGATCTCGCTTCGGTCGTCGAGGTCGTTCATGACACGCGCGGCGACTTCGGGACCAAGGAAGAGGGGGAGCGTGACCGGCCCAAGTGAGGGCGCAACCGGGTGCGCGTATCGTCGACCGATCAGCCTCGTCGGTGCTTCCCCTGGTTGGTTTCGCGCTCGGTAGCCTCTCCGACCGAAGAAGCCGGCGATGGCCAACCGCCCCCCGCCGAACCCGTCGCCTTCACGCTGCCTGCGCGAGATCGAGGATCTCGAAGCTGCCCGTCGAACACGCCTACTCCCCAGCGCGTCGTCGGCGCGTCGCGCGACGCGGCGGAAGGGCTCGTCCTGGAGCCAGGACTGGACGGCACGGAGCGCATCGCCTTCGAGACCGCTCGTCAGCTCGACGACGACGCCGTCGCCGCCGTCCATGAGGCCCCCGCGCGCGACGCGAATGAACGATTCGAAGTGTGCTCGCGCCCGTTCGAGGTCCACGGTGATTCCACGCGCGCCGGCGAGCTATGCGCGGGCTCCCGCGCGCAGCGCTTCCAGAGGGTCCTTCGAGGCCATGGCGCATCCTATCTCGGAGGAGTACGTGCTAGAAGGCCGCCATGACCATCGTCATCTGGCACAACCCCCAGTGTTCGAAGTCGCGACAGGCGCTCGCGCTCCTCCAGGAGCGTGGGCTATCACCGAACGTGCGTAAGTACCTGGACGATCCCCCGTCCGCCGCCGAGATCGAGGCGGTGGTGAAGAAGCTCGGCCTCTCCGATGCGATGGGATTGGTGCGCAAGAAGGAAGCGCTCTACGAGGAGCTCGGGGTCGCGAAGCTGAAAGGCGCGAAGTTGGTGAAGGTGCTGGCCAACAATCCGCGGCTCCTCGAGCGACCGGTCGTGATCACGAAGAAGGGCGCGCGCATCGGACGGCCGACGGAGGCGGTGCTGGAGATTCTCTGAGACGGGCCCCGGCTCCTCGACGCGCGACACGGCGTGGTGCCCGAAGAGCCGCTCGCTCCGGAGTGTGAGACGAACTCAGAGTCCGAGTCGTCGGACTTCCCCTGAGGTCTCACGATCCGGACGTTCACCGGGCCGTTGAGAGCGCCGCCTCGATGCCGATGAGCTCCATTCCCGTGTCCGCGGTCGCACTTCAGACGCCGCCTCGGAAACTCGGGCGTCCGGTGAGCCCGCGCGCCGAGCATACGCTACCCTCGGTCGCTGTGCTCTCCCGCTACCGGCGTCGAAGCCCGTGCCAGATCCTCTGGGCTCTCCTCTTCGTCGCCGCGTGCGGGGACGATGCCGGTGTGCCCGACGGCGCGCCCGACGCCGGTCCCACCGAATGGCCGCCGCTCGCGCCCATCGTGCGACCCGAGCATCCACGCCCCGACTTGCAGCGCGACACCTTCGTCAACCTGAACACGGTCTGGGAGTTCGCCTATGACCGAAGCGACGTGGGAATGGAGGAGCGATGGTTCGATGCGGGACACGACGAAGTGTTCACCGATCGAATCCAGGTGCCGTACGCGTGGGAGTCACCGCTCTCCGGCCTGGTTCCGCCGCACACGCAGCCGTACTACGTGGGCGAGGCACTGATCGCGAGCACCTATCGGGGTGTCGCGTGGTACCGACTGCGGATCCCGGATCCCCTCCCCGTGGATGAAGGGCTCGACTGGTGGGTCGTCTTCGGCGCGGTCGACTTTCGGACCAGCGTGTGGGTGAACGGCGCCCACGCGCTCGACCACGAGGGCGGATACGATCCCTTCGCGGTCGCTCTTTCGCCATTCGTGCCGGCTGGCGAGCGCGTCGAAATCGTCCTCCGCGTCGAGGACCGCACCGAGCTCGCCGACCGCGAGCAGCCCGTCGGAAAGCAGGGTGGCCCCTGGTACACTCGAACGAGCGGGATCTGGCAGACGGTCTACCTCGAGGAAAGGCCAGCAGCGTACCTCGCCTCCCTGCGCGTCGTGCCGCAGCCCGCGGACGGACAGGTGATCGTACGTCCCACGACCAACGGGGAGCCTGCGCAAGTGGAGATGGAGGCACGTCTCGACGGGGAGGTCGTCGGCCGTGCGAGCGGGATGGTCACGGGCGACGGAAACGACGAGATCGCCGTGCCGCTCGATAGCGTGGTGCTCTGGGATACGGACGACCCGAGGCTCTACGATCTCGACATCGTCACCACGGGGTCGGACGGTGTCGCGGATGTCGTCCACACGTACTTCGGGATGGTCACGGTGCGCACCGACTGGATGCCGGGCCATTCGCCGGCCGACACGACCGACCCGCTCTCGCAGTACTCGGCGGTGTGGGTGAACGATCGGCCCCGGTACCTCCGCTGCGTGCTCGACCAGTCATACCATCCGGACGGCGTGTACACCGCGCCGAGCGAAGAGCGTATCCGCGCCGACCTCGAGCTCGCGCGATCCTTCGGGTTCGACTGCATTCGCCTGCACGTGAAGATCGACGAGCCGATCAAGTATCGCCTCGCCGACGAGCTCGGGATGCTCGTCGTGTACGACATGCCAAGCCTCGACATCCAGACGAACAACGAAGAGGGGTTCGCGGGGCGGGCCAACGTCGAGACGATGATCCGACGCGCGATGGAGCGCGACGCGAGCCACCCGAGCATCGTCGCGTGGGTTCTCTTCAACGAGAACTGGGGGCTCATGGAACGCGGCTCGCTCATCGAGCCGTCGACGCTGGCCGAGAGCCCGTCGCTTCAGGCATGGCTCGGCGAGTTGGTGGCGATGGCGCGCGCGATCGATCCGACGCGACCGGTCGAGGACAACAGCGCCGGCGGCATCGTCGGGGTGTACGAGCACTTCGACACGGACCTCCATTCCTTCCACCAGTACAGCGACGACATCACCTCCTTCCGCGAGTCGCTCGCAGCTCAGGCGGCACAGGTATTCCCCGGCAGCACCGCATCCTACGTGGGCGGGGCGGCTCAAGACGGTGCTCCGTGGCTCAACAGCGAGATCGCGAGCTTCAGCGTGGTGGGAGAGACCGAGGGCACGCAGGCGTATTGCGATCTCTTCGGGCTAATGAACGAGATGCGCAGGGAGCCTAAGCTCGTAGGCTTCGTCATCACCGAGCTCACCGACGTCGAGTACGAGCTCAATGGCCTCGTCGCCTACGACCGGGGTGAAAAGCCCGACCTCTGCGCCCGCGCCGGCGTCGGGATCGCCGACGTGAACACCGAGGACTTCGTCGCCTTCGAGTGGCTGCCGGGGCAGGCGGTCGCGACCGGTGCGTCGATCGACGTGCCGCTCGCGGTCTTGCGCTGGTCGAGCGCTACCGAAGAGGCCGTCGAGGTCTCGCTCGCCTTCGGCGAGGACGGGCCGCCGTCGACGGCGACGGTCACGGCGCGGAGCTTCGAGCGCGTCCCCCTGACCCTCGCCATCGACGCACCCACGACCGCTGGGAGCGCCTTCCTCGTCGCGACGCTCTCGGGCGCAGACGGCAGCGTGCTGTCGAAGAATCGACTGGGGGTCGATGTCGTTGCGGGGATGTGAAGGGCTGCGCGAGCGGCGGGGGAGATCGTGACCAGGTTGGCGGGGGGGAGATCGTGACCAGGTTGGCGGAGCGTGATGAGCTCGCGCTCATCGATCAGGCGTCAGTCGCTGCGGCGAATCGCGTCTGGATCCACCAAGGAGCGCGCCGCAGCGCATCTCACAACACGCCATGGACGGAATCGACCGCTGTCAGTGTCACTGTCGCCGCAGAGCGATGAGGACGGACGCACCAACGCGTGTCCGCGCCTGACGCAGACACGCGGGGAGCCCCAGCGGGCGCCGTGATGGTCGCTACGAAGAGGGGGGTCGACGCCGCGGGGCAGCTGCGACGCGTACACCGTGGTGGACGCGCATCCACCACGTGCCGTGCGGGAAGACGACGCGGCGGTCACCCGCGGTCCAACGTGCGAGCGCCACGTCGTAGTCTTCGTCGAAGTGGCGATTGTCTTCGATGGCGGCGCGCGCCGCGCTCAGGTCGCCGCTGGCCTTGAAGCGCGGGTTGAGCTTGCCGAAGAGCTCCCAGCTCCGCGCCCGCGCGGTGCGCGAGACGCGCATGCACCGGCGCACGCCCTTGAAGACGATGCCCTCCTGCTTCGCCTCGTCGAACGCCGCGCGCTCGTAATCGCGCACGCGCTTGGCGAGGTCCGCCCGCGCTCCATCTTCTCCATATTTTGTGGTCAGGCACTCGGGCATCTCGAGGCGGACCGTCGCTTTCGCGGGCCAGTCGGGGTTGTCGGCGTCGAAATAGCCATCGGGCCGCGCCGCCTTGATGACGCGCCTGCCGATGTCACGGGGCAGCGTCTTGGCCCCTGGCCAGTCCTTCGCGTAGCGGACGGCAAAGGCCGAGGGCGGATTGGCGATGAGGTAGGCGATGTCGTCCGCAACGGCGTCTGCCGTCAGCGGCTCGTGCTCACCGCCGAGGTACTTGTTGAAGACCTCCTCCGGCCACCCGAGCAGCGCCTTCATACCTTGGGCGAACGTGCGGTGGAAGTCGCGCTTGAAATCGGGCTGCACGCCGCGCACGTCGGTGTAGACGAGGTGGATGTGCGTCGACATCAGCAACGCGGCGTGAACGACGATGCCGTGCTTGTTCGCGGCGACCGCCAGGCAATACCAGAAGATCTGCTCCACCTTTCCTTCTTCGTCCGGGCGGAAGAGAAAGTAGCGTCGTGTCGTACGACGCACCGTCGTCCAGACCTTGCCCTTGATGACGCGCTTTCGGCGACTTCGGCGACCTCGTCGGCTGCGCAGGCGGCGGTCGTAGGTGGTTGTTGGCTTGCGGAGTGCGCGCATGGCTCCGCGCCCAGTGCCAGAACGGCGCCACAAATCGGCGACGTGATTTCAACCACTTGCGGCGATTTCGTGGCGAAAGTCCGCCACTCCGCCGGCGGCCGCCACTTGCGGCTTCTTCGCGACTTTGTCCACTCAACACCACCGGTGTCGCTTGGTCGACGCCGACCTGGTTGCGATCTCCCTCCGGTGTCGCGATCGCCCCGACCTGGTTGCGATCTCCCTTCCCCCTCGCGGCTAGCTCTTAGAGCTGCAATCACTACCCTGACGTGATGCGCTACCTTCGATGTCTTCTCATTTCCATGCTTCTTGCCTGTGGCGGCGACCCGGATCCAGGACCGGAGGAGTACGCGACCTTCGGCGAGGCATGCGCGGCGATTCCAGGGTGCGGCGACGCGCCGGTCGACCTCGCAGGTCCGAGGGAAGCGCTCTACCGCGTCCTCGTGACGAAGGGGGCCGACGGGAGCTATTCGATCACGAACGTCGAGCGGATCGACGTTCTCACAGCGGTGGGGATCAACCCGGGTCCGGCGCGGGGCGAAGTGGGGCTCGTTGGCCGCGATGCAGCGGGCGAGCCGATGGATGGCCAGCTCCTCGCGTTCCCGACGGTGCGGTCGTTCGGCTATGACGCCGCGATCCCCTATCACGAAGAGGTCGTCATCGAAGGCGCGACCAGCATGGTCGGTTACGTCCGCGCCGACGAGGCCGTGGCGGACATCGCCGTGGTCGACGCGGACGGCACCGAGCTCGCGTCCGCTCCGCTCCCACCGCCGGACATGGGCGGAGGCTCGAGCTCAGGCCTTACAGCGCCTGCGTACTGCAGCCACATCCAGCTCATCACCGAGGGTGACGACCCCGCGCTCATCGGTGAGGCGCTCGAGGGGATCCAGCTCGCGCGCTCGAACACCACCTACCGCGCTCTGGTCGAGGCAGCGATCGGGCGCATGCCACCTCTGTTGTGCAAGGGGGTGTCGCGCATCGCCCTCGTTCAAGAGGGCTCGCCGGGGTTGGTCACGGCGAGCGAAGGAGACCTGATGCGCATCAACGTCACGGAGTTCCTGCTCGGCACCGTCACCGGAAAGCTGAACTTCCAGTCGACCGTGATCCACGAGGCGACGCACGCGACGAGCTTCCTGTTGAGCGCCGAGGGGAGCATCGCTCGCGATAGCTCTGCGGATTCGCCGCTCTGGAGTAGCAGCGGGCAGCGGGAGAGCGCGCTCACGACGATCCGCGATGTCCGCCTCGAGAAGGGGCTCATCCCGGAGTGGGGCCGGATGCACCAGTCCTTCGTCGACCAGGGCTGGGCGGCCGACTATCCCTCGCGCCTCGAGCGCCTCGCTACGCGGCTCCTGGACGAGCAGCAGGAGGCGCTGGAACGAGGCACTGACCAGGAGGTCGCGGAGTGGGGCGTCATGTCGCGCTACGGGGCGACGCGCTTGACCGAGGACATCGCCGAGATGGTGTCCGAAGCGATCATGAGCGAGGCCTACGAGGCCGCGGGCTCGAGCGGGGCGGACGACGTCGCCTGCCGCATCATGCGCGGCCACACCGGGACGGGCGTACCGGCGCGGTACTCGGCCCTCTACACGAAGCTCCACTTCCTGAAGGACCTCGGCCTCCTGACCGAAGAACAGGTCGATCGGTGCACCGGCATGGTCCAGCTGGAAGGGACACCGCCGGGATTCACGTTCCGGCGCGAAGGCAGCCCGCCGAACGAATACACCTCGGGCGTCGACGTCGCGTTGGGGATACGCGGCGACTACTGGGTCTTCCAGATCACCGCCTCGGGGATGCTGACGTTTGGCGACATGACCTACCCGGCCACGGCGCGCCTCTCCGTCACGGTAGACCCAACCTCGGTCCCCGAGCGCCTCGTTTCACTCCCCCGTGGCGTCTACGTCCTCGATCTCGACAACTACGCGGTGACCATCGAAGCCGACGGCGCGCCCAACTTCTCATTGGATGTCGGCTACATCCTCGTCTCCGAGTCCTCGGTCGACGGCGTGGCTGGCTCGGTATACGCGACGGGAGGCACGCGCTTCAGCGTTCCCCCAGTCGACGAGGTCTTCGATCCCCCCTACGTCGTGAACTTCGCCGCAGACCCTTGAACGGCCGACAAAGCGCACGCCGGAGAGTAGCGCAAGCCTACTCGGTCGGCGCCCCTCGTGTTTTTCCGTGAGATGACGTTGTCGATACCGCGCGTCCGCGCGATGTTCATCGTTCAGGTCGTGGCGCTGCTGATGGCCTCGAGCGGCTGCGACGCGATTCAGCAGTTGATGGGTGGGTCGTCCGCGAGCGAGACGGAGCCGGAGGACTACGCGGACCCGACGCCCGCGGAGAGGTGCCGCCAGTCGATGCAGGGTGGCGGACTCTGTGTGGAGCAGGAGGCGCGGGAGGCGGTGGAGGCGCGGGCGCCTCCGGCGGGCCGGGGGCCGCAGCGATCGCGCCCGGCGAGCTCTCGCCCCTCGTCGGCGGCAGCGACGGCAATTGGGGGGCGCGGGAGGCGGTGGCGGCTCCAGCGGTGCCGTCCTGCGTGCGATGAGACTTCGCCTCAGGTGAGGCGACGCGGGCTCACGTCGACCGCGTCGGCTCGCCGCCGGAGCCACCGTCACCGCCACCGCGACGACGGCGTCGTCGTCGTCGTCGTCGCTTCGGCGCTTTGTCGCCAGCGTCGGCACCTGGCCCAGAAGGCCGGCCCGACGACCCGCCGGGCGACTCGCCCGGCCGAGCACCCTGGGTCGACACCGGCGAACGACCACCATCTCGCCCAGAACCGTTCGGCCGGCCGCCATCTCGACCCGAGCCGTTCGGCCGGCCGCCCTGTTGCCCAGACCCATTCGGTCGGCCACCGCGACGACGACGCGACCGCCCAGGACCACGGTCGTCGCGGTCGCGCGACGGGGTCATGATCACTTCGCGCCGACGAGGTCGCGGCGCACCAACACCCGACACGTCGCGCCGCCGCTGCTCGTCGCGGTTCGCGTCCTCGATCTCGTCGAGGAGCGCGCTCATGTCCGTCACGCGCCGATCGCGGGCCACCTGCCCGGTCAGCTCCATGTCCGGCGTCAGTCGGTTCTTCTCGTACGCCGTCCAGATCTCCTGCCCATACGGCCTTCGGCGCGCGCTCGGGACAAATCGCTGAAGGAACGCGCCGAGGTTGTCGACATCACGGATCAGCAGCTTCTTGGCGTTACGGTTCTGTGCGGCGTCCACCGATTGCGGAAAGTCGATGATCACGGGACCGTCGACATCCACCAGGACGTTGTAGTCGGAGAGGTCTCCGTGGACGATCCCCGCACAGAGCATCTTCACGACCTCGCTCAAGAGGCGGTCGAAGAACAGACGTGCCGTCGCGGGGTCGAACGCGAGCTCGGCGAGCCGAGGCGCCGGGAGGCCGTCGTCACCACGGACCAGCTCCATGATCAGCACGCCGTCGATGAAGTTGTAAGGCGTCGGGACCCGGACTCCCTGAGCGTGAAGCCGATGGATGATGTCGACCTCGGCCGACTTCCACGCCGCCTCTTCCTGCGACTTGCCGTGGCGCGTGCGCCGGTCCATCGCCCGCTGGTCGCGGGTGTTCCGAACGCGCCGTCCCTCCGTGTAGGTCGCCCGCTGTCTGAAAGAGCGGTGGTCGGCGTCCTTGTAGACCTTGGCCACGCGGGCTTCGCCGCCAGCCTCCACGAGATACACCTGGGCTTCTTTGCCGCTCTTGAGCGGCCTGATGACTTCGTCGATGACTCCCTGATCTCGGAGCGACGAAAGGACGGCGGGCAGACGCATGGGACTCGAAATTACTGCCCTTGGCCGCTGTGGTTAGGGCAGCGCAATGTGACCCAGGGAAGAACCTCGGTCGAGGGGAAAACTCCTGACATGCCCTCGCGCCATGACACCCATCGCTCTTTCGCCACCATCCTCTTCGCGAGCTCGCTTCTCTTCGCGTGCGGCGACGACTCCACCACCAGCGACGCGTCAGCCTACAGCGCGGCCTTCGGAGAACTCGAGGTCACCGTCAATCGCCATCGCCGAGCTCCGTGATGCACTCGTGGAACGCTCTTCCGATCCGCGTTTGATTCCGGATCTTCGCGATCTGCGGCCACACAGCGCGCTCGCCTTGGAGGATGAAGCGGTCGAGCTCTTCGTAGGTCGGGTTGCTGACGACCTTCTTGTAGCTGTCCCAGGTCAGCCGAGGGTGGATGTCGATGTCGCCCTGGAACTCCTGGTTCACGAACGCGTAGGCCTGCTCGGCGAGCTTGCCGACCGGGCCACGCGGACCCGCGCGCCGGGCGAGGTCGGCGGCATATCCACCCTGCCCACGCACGGTGGCGCTGACGACCCCCGCGGCCGCCGCGCGGAGGCCTCGCTTCTGCCCATGCTGCATCAGGGGCAGCACGAACGGGTTGGTCTGGCTGACGATGAAATGGTTCACGTTGTGGAGACGGGAGAGCCGCTGCTTCGGCAAGTCTCCGTAGAGGGAGCCGTCGACCCAGCGCTCCGAGGGAATGTAGTCGACGATCTGACCGTCGTGATCGCGCTTGTGCAATACGACGGGCGGAAAGAGCCCGGGCATGGCGCTCGACGCGACGGCCGCCCGCGCGATCAGCACGTCCGGCGCCGTCAAATGGGTCAACAGGCGCGGCTTCTGACGGTGTCGGGTCGGGGATACCGAGATGTTGAGGGCGCGCCCGCTGCGCGCGAAGGCCTCGGCGAAAGTCCACTCACCGCAGTTGTGCAGAAGTACCTCGTACAGCTTCTCGGGATCGAGCCAAGCGCCTGTCTGGAGCGAGCGGGCCGCGCCCAGCGGAACCAGCCCGTCGAGGCGCATCTGCGAGGGATCGTCGAAGAGCCCGCGCAGCTCTTCGTCGTTCCGCGCGCAGACGCCGGCCGCGACCATTGCGCCGGTGCTCGACCCGGAGATGATGTGTGGCAACAGATTGCGTGCGAGCAACGCCTTGACCACGCCGAGGTGATGGAATCCCCAGGTTGCTCCCCCCGAGAGCAAGAGGGCGGTGCGACCGAACACCTGGTGGGCGCGCTCGAAGCGCTTCCGCTTGTCCGAGGGGGTGAGCTGGGGGGCGTCCCACGCTGCGAGCCAGCGGAGCGACCTCTCCGACTCGGCCAGATATCTCTCTGCCAAATGCTTCGTGCCGCAGTAAGCGCGCTCGTAGAGATCCGGCGTGGCGAGGTCGTTCAGATGACGGTAGAGGTCTTCGGTCAAGAGCGCCGCGAGATGGAGCCCGTCGCCAGACTCTCGCGCGGTGCGAAGCGCCGCGATGCTCTCTCGCAGGCTCGCCGCGTCGTAGTGGCTCGACTCGTCCTCGGCCCGCCAGGCCTCGGCGCCGGAGAGCGCATCGTGCTCGGCTGCCGCCTCGCACCACTCTTCGAACGTAGTCGCCTCCTCCATCGCGGCTCCGGCCGCTTTCAGCACGCGCTTCCCTCGCATCGCCGCGCTTACATGCACGCTCGTGGACGATGTCGCAACCGCCGACCGGCCCGCCCCCACCCCCGCCCGAGTCCACGGCCGCCGAAGAGAGGTCCTGCCGAGTGCGGGATCGAGCTACACGTTGTCGCCGGCGATCCTCGTCATGTTGGGCACCGGCCTCTCGGTGCTCGGCGGGTTCACCATCGCGGGGCTCACCCTGGTGCTCCTGAACAACGACTTCTCCGACATCGACAAGTCGGGCTCGACGACGGCCCCGAAGGTGGGCAGGAGAATGAGACGGAAGAGGGGGAGGAAGAATCGAAGCATCGAGCCGCAGCGCTGCAAGCCCGAGACCAGCCTCTGAGGAACGCTTCGCTCCGCCTTCGCTACTCGAGAAGCACGCTGCGATTCGGGTTCATCATCGTGTGGTCGATGACCGCGACCTGGTCATCGGAGATGTCCTGCGGAAGACAGTCGTGATAGGACATGATGTTGTTCCAGGGCGGCAGCCACGTCAGGTCGTTGTAGATGATGCCGCCGCCGATACACATCAACGATTCGGTCGGGTAGCACACGTCGCTCAGGTCGGAGTTGGTATCGAGAACGTCGTCGCTCGGGTCGTTGGGCAGCTGCCCGGTCGCGTCCCCGTCGCTGTAGAGCGGCGTGAGCTCCGCACAGGCGCCGCCCGGGAACGTGTGGGCCAATCCCATGTAGTGGCCGAGCTCGTGCGCCAGGAGCCGGTCGTTTGGAAGGAGGCCGCCGCTGAGCGGCTTCCAGATTCCGCCGTTCGTGTACTCGGGCATCGAGATGAAGAAGTCGGTCTGCGGGCCCCAGCTCCAGCCCGGCGTCCCGAACTTTCGGAAGAATATGACCAGTCGATGTGGGTAGAGCACCTTGCCGATGAGGTTTCCGGTCGCCGAGTAGACGGAGTCCTCCGCATCGTTGGTCGTCTCCACGTTCAAGATGCTGGAGCTCCACGCGGAGACGTCTTCCGAGCCCGGCGTGGCATCGAACAGAAGCACGATCCTGGCTTCCGGCGTCCACAGCGCGTTGGCCTCGTCGACCCAGATCTTGATCTGGTCGTTGGTGATCGAAGATCGGCTGGACCCGTCATCGTTCGACACGACGACCGCTTGGACCCGAATGAATCGCAGGTCCGTCAGCCCGGGAATCGGCACGGCCGTGTGTGGCACGTCCACGAGCGTCTCCCCGGCGGGCGGGGGTCGAGACGCGTCACAAGGTGGCTGGTTGACGATGACCGACACGCGCATGTCGCTCGGATCCACCACGGCCCGGAATCGGCCGAGGGCCCCCGTCTCACTGGGCACGAACTGCGATACGGGATAGCCCGCGATCGCGTCACCAGCGACGATGACCGGAGCGTCGCCGGTGGTGGTGGCGTCGGCAGACAGCGCGTACGTGGCGATGAGGTCCGCGACCGTCGGGGCGATTCGACCCGGAGACACCACCGTCGGGTCCGGCGGCGTCGGCAGCGTCGCCGGGTCGCGCAGGTGCGCGCGCACCCGCCGCAGCTCGTCGCCGTCCGTCGTCGAAGCGAAGATGGCCATTTGCATCTCGTCGATCACGGGCGCGTTCATGAAGGTCTGATGAAGCGCCACCAGCGTGAACGTCGCCCCGGCCTCGTCCTTGATCTGGTTCTGTGCCACCGCCTCGACGAACGTGAGCGAGCTCGGCTCCACGCCTGCTGCGCCAAAGCGACCGGGATCGCTTCGGAGGTAGCTCACCAACGCATCGAAGCGCGTAGCGTCGTCGGTGGGGCGTTCGGGGATCAGGCTCCCCTCCGTGAGGGTGACCAGCGTGTCGTCGCCGATGGTCTCCTGCTGCGGGCCGGAAGGACCCGCATCGACGCCGGAGTCCGCGATACCCGCGTCTGCGTCCGCGACGCCGGTATCCCGGACGCCAGTGTCGGGCGCCGCCGGCTCCGTATTGCAGCCCCAGCCCATCAAAGCGGCCGCGAGAGCAGCCAGACCCACAGTATTTCGAAAGAGCATTGCGACCTCAGCCCGGATGTAACCCCGAACGTCGCGAAGACGACCTCGACAGGCACGATTTTGGGGGGAGATCCGCCGACGATCGGCGCGGCCAAGGTCGCCATCACAAACGGACTCTCGCGACCTGGGCCGCTCGAGGTGAGGCTACCTATCTCTCATCACGAAGTTCTTCACCATCCGTCTGCTGTTTCAGGGACCGCAATCATGTTTGACGGTTGGACCAGAGTGCGTACATCAGGGCGATGAGCGCCGACGTGCGAGGCTGAGATGGCCCTGAGCCGAGCTTCGTGGCTTCGCGACTTGGTCGTGGGTGGTGGGCAGGTTGTCGGGACGCTGTTGGCGGCGCCGCTCCTGCGGGGCTTCTACAACCGGCGTGGTGCGACGCCCGAAGAGCGGCAGCGCACGATGCCCGGTGACGAGCTCGTCCCTCACGCGAAGCTGGGGTACACGCGGGCGATCACCATCGACGCGCCGCCCAGGGTCGTGTGGCCGTGGCTCGCGCAGATCGGGCAGGGGCGCGGCGGATTCTACAGCTTCGATGCACTCGAAAACCTGGTGGGTTGCGACATTCACAGCGCCGACCGGTTGATCCCCGAACACGCGAAGCTGCACGTCGGAGACATCATCCGCTCCAACCCCAGCGACTACCCGTCCTGGCGCGTCGCCGAGGTGGAGCCTCCGCATCATCTGGTTCTCGTGGGCTCCGATCCCGGGACGCTCGATACACCTGCAGTGCGAGATCCGGAACATCGCCGCCGGCGACGCCTCTCGGCCTCTCCGTCGAGCGCCATGGATCACCCGTGTTCGATAAGATGCGATGACCCCCGCTGCATCTTCTCGAACCGGAGCGATTCATGACCGCTAGTGACTACCTCGGTCCCATCCTCGTCACCGCCGCGTACTTCGGGCTCTGGTACTACCTCCTGCTCGGCCGACAACGCGGTACGAAGTACCGGCTGCGCGACGAGTACGCGGCGCGGGGGGAGGTGTTCGACCGGTACTTCGGCCAAGACGGGCGGATGCTCGCGGCCGATCGCGCGGTGGCCAACACGCAGGAGCAGATGGTCCCGTTCCTCGTGACGCTGTGGCTGCACAGCGTGTTCGTCTCAGTTGCAAATGCCACCGCCCTAGGCGCCGTCTACGTCGTTCTCCGCTGTGCATACCCGGTTCTGCTCGGCCGAGACGTCTCGAAGATCAATCCGAGGCGGGTCGCAGTCGCGACCATCCCCGCCTACCTCATCGTCCTCTACCTGGGCACCGCCACGGTCTACGTGGCCCTGATGGCCTGAGCGGGGTCGCATCCGAACGCGGCGACGACCTCGTCTCGGCCGCGTGGGTGAGTACCTCGATGGAGTGGATCTGGTTCCACACATCACTCCGGCTGCCGGGGCTCGGTGATCGCGATCCCTTGCCGGTAGTCGGGATCGCTCCCGGAGGTCAGCGTGGCGCGCCAGCGGGACGCGCTCGGCTCATACTCGATCGGTGAGCCGTCCGTGGGGTTGATGCCGATCGGGTCGTCGAGGCGGTCGAGGCGCGCGGCGACCTCCAGGCGAAGCGAGCCACGGAGGAGGAGCTCGCGGTCGCGGAGCGAGTCGGAGACCGGCGACCCACCAGCCCCGCGACGACGACGATCGCACCGAGGGACCACCGCCACGGGGACCGCTTCACCGGCCGTTCGTTCGCGCCCATTCCAGCTCTCGGCGGCGACGATACGCGGAGTCAGCCCCTCAGTGGAACTCGACAGATCACCCTCTTCTCGGCCGCCGTGATCAACGAGGTGGACTCCGACACGCCGAGCACGGACGACCGCGCTCGCAGCAGGCTCCCTGAATCAGCGAAAGCAGAGCGCGGCGGTAGTCGTGCCCGTACCCGTCCGTCCGGCGTTGCCGTAGGTTCGGTTCACGCCGAGGTACCAGAGCGCGTCGGGGGTGCCTTCCGTATCGGTCGGGGGATCGATGCGCAGGAACTGGGGCCCGGTGAACACCATGGTGGGCGTGGTAATCTGCTGGTCCGCGAAGGTGATCTCGTAGGAGCCGCAGCCGGCGGTGGGGAGGACATCGGCGATCGTCCCCTGAAGCCCCGGACTGACCGAATCGTTCCCGTACACGGAGAGGCTACCTGCGGTGACGTGGACCTCGGCGTCGTTCGACGTGCTTCCGGCGTCCCCGCCGTAGCCATCGTTCGTAGGCGAGTCGCCGAAGTGAAAAGAGAACCCGGTCACGTCGCACGCGTCGAGCGCCACCGTGACGGATGTGAACCCGGTCATGTCGATGACGGCCGTCATCTGGCTCATCGCGATCGCGCTCGCCGTGACGGAAGCCGAGCCCGTGCACGCAGGCGCGGCCCCAGACACCGACAGGTCGTAGAAGCATTCGGCTGCGCAGGGAGAGCCCGCATCCCCGTCGCTACCCGAATCCATCGCAGCGTCGAGGCTCGCATCGGGGGTGCCGTCGACGACCGCGTCCATGGGGGCGTCCACCGCCGAATCGGTCACGGCGTCGGGCGTCGCATCGGGCAGTGCGTCGGGCGCGGCGTCGACACCCGTCTCCACCATGCTGGTGTCGACGGTCGAGTCGGCGGCCCCGTCCATCTCCTCGAAGCCAGCGCGGCCACAGCCAACGAAGCCCAGGGAGAGCACGAGGACAGCCGCCCGCATGGGTTCATAGTAGCTGGCCGGACCGCGCTTGCCATCCGATGTCACTGTGAAAGTGCTTACCCTCGAGCTGGATGACCTCGACGGATCGGTAGGCGCGCTCGGCGGCCTGTCGATTCGATCGCAGTGACCGCGAGCACAGGGCCGCCGGCGGTCACGTAGCCGTCGCCCCCGGATTTGGTCCCGGCTGAGTGATCTCCCGCCGGCGGCGCGTACATGAGGACCTGCGATGCGCGCGATCGTGAACCGAAGGTACGGCCCTCCCGAGGTGATGCGGCTCGAGGAGGTCGACAGGCCGAAGCCCGCCGAAGGTCAGGTGCTGATCGAGGTTCGGGCGACCTCGGTGAACGCTTCGGACGTCGAGTTCCTCACCGCCCGACCGGCCTACATCCGTGGGTTCGGGATGTTCGCGCCGAAGTTCAGGGTGCTCGGGTCGGACGTCGCAGGAACGGTCGTCGAGGTGGGGCCCGCGGTGACCGAGTGGAAAGAGGGCGACGACGTCTTCGGCGACCTCTTGTACTCGTTTGGCGGCTTCGCCGAGTACTGCGCCGCGCCCGCGACGGAGCTCACCCGCAAGCCGCCAGAGCTCTCGTTCGAGGTGGCGGCTGCGCTCCCGCAGTCGGCGGTGATCGGCGTCCAGGGCCTCAGGGACCGGGGCGTCGCGGAGGGCATGCTCGTCGCCATCAACGGCGCGGGCGGCGGCGCCGGGACCTTCGCCGTGCAGATCGCGAAGCGCCTCGGCGCCGAGGTCACCGCCATCGACTCGGCCGCGAAGCTCGACCTCCTGCGCGAGCTCGGCGCCGACCACGTCGTCGACTACGCGAAGACCGACTTCACCGCGACCGGCACCACCTACGACCTCATCCTCGACCTCGTGGCCGCCCACTCCATGCGCGATTACCACCGCGCCCTACGCCCCGGCGGGCGCTACCTCATGGTCGGCGGCCACGTCCCCAACCTCCTCGCCGTGAACACCGTCGGCCGCCTGCTCTCGCGCGGCGACCGCACCCTCGAGCTATGCATCGTCACCCCCAACCGCGGTCTCGACTGGGTCGTCGACCGAGTCGTCGCCGGCGACCTCCGCGCCGTCATCGACCAGACCTATCCGCTCGAAGAGGCCGCGGAGGCGGTCCGCCACGTGGCGGAAGGACGCGCCTACGGCAAGGTCGTCGTGACCGTCCCTTGACGCCGCCGACGTCGACCCGGTGATACGTCACGCCGTCGCAAGGCAACTGGTGCCGGGCGTCGAGCCACGCCGAGCGCACAGGTCACCGACTAAGACCTCGCGCTGCACGACGAACTGGCGGGGAGAGAGAATCGACCTTGGCCCTCCCCTTCCGTCAAGGGGGGGCCATGCCATCGCTCACCCGCTCTGTGCGCTCAGTACTGAACCGCCGGTGAGGAGTTCCAGAACGCGATGTCGGGCGGACCACTCACGCCAGCGTCCTTCATGCGGTTCTTCAGCTCGTCGCTCGACGCGAACGCCTCGAGCGCCTTCACGTCCTTCGCCTGGTGGTAGACCACGACGGTCTGTTCGTCATCGGAGAGCACGTTCACGGCGTGCCCCGTGATCCCCATCTCCTGTCGCCGGGCGTCGAAGCCGTCGTAGGCCTCCCGCCAGGCGCCGTAGCTCTCCACCGGGTGCACGACGATCATGCTCGCGCGTTCCGCGTCGAAATCCACGTCGACCGAACGCGGCTTCACCACCTTGATCGACGGCGTGCCCGCGACTCCGGCTTCCTTCATGACGCTCCGAAGGTCGTCATCCGTGAAGAACGCGCGGAGCTTCGCCTCGTCGGAAGCGGGCAGGTAGACGGCGACCAAGTTGGGGTCGTCGGCGCCGCGGTTCAGGTGATGGCCCAGGATGCCGGCGCTCTTGCGCGCCGACTGGTTGGCGTCGAAGGCCGTCTTCCACTTGTCGAAGTCCTCGACGCGGTGGGTGACGATGGCTGCGATCGGCGGAATTTGTTCACTCATCGTTATTCTCCTCATTCTCTGTCTGTTCGCTTGGTGGTCCGTCACGCCTGGCGGACGAACCGAAACTCGGGGATGCCGACCACGCCCGCGGTCATCATTCGGGCCTTGTGCTGGACGTCCTCGACCCACGCCCTCGCGCCCTCTTCCGTCGACCACTCGAGGACCAGGAAGATCAGGTTCGGGGAGCTCTGGTCGCGGTAGATGGTCGCGCCCTTCAGCCCGGCCCCGCGGCGGGCCTCGGCGTGGCGCTCGAAGGCCGTGCGCCAGGTGTCGAAACTGCGAACCTCGAAGCGGCCGATGACCGTGGCATCCATCGTGATTTCGAAGATGCCCCATGCGGATACGCATGGTAAATACGAGATACCGCAGCATACCCTGCGTTTTTGCATGCCTCTTCAATGGGACCATCTCAGGGTGTTTCTGGCGCTGCAGCGCGCGGGCAGCTTCGCGGGCGCGGGGCGCATCCTCGGCGTCAACGCCACGACCACCGCGCGCAGACTCGAGTCGCTCGAGCAGGAGATGGGCGCGCGCCTGTTCACCCGAACTCCGGACGGGCTGGTCCCGACCGCGGCGGCCGAGGCCATGCTCGAGCCGAGCGAGCTCATCGAGCGTCAGGCCCAGCTCATCGAGCGCTCCATCGCTGGCGAAGACGTGCGCCTCGCCGGGAGTGTGTCGCTCGCGATCTCACAGGCGTTCGCCTTCGCGTTCGTCATCGAGCACCTCGCCTCGTTCCGCCGGTCGCATCCCGACATCTCGCTCGAGCTCCACACGGCCGACGCGTTGGTCGATCTGAGCCGCGGCGAAGCCGACATCGCCGTTCGACCTCGCCTTCCGGGCGCCGGCCCGGGCGTCGTCGAAGAGCGGATCGAGATCGTGACCCGCCGCATCGGCGCCGCGGGGATGGCGGTCTGGGCGTCTCGCAGCTACCTCGAGGAAGCCGGCTGTCCCCCGAGCGCGCTCGAGCTCGAAGGCCACCGCATCGTCGCACCGCTCGAGCAGGCGAGCCACCTTCCCGGCAGCGCTTGGGCGCACGCGGCGGCCGAATCCGGCGTGCAGGTGGCCATGCGCTGCGGAAGCATCCTCGCAATCGCCGGAGCGGGTGAAGCGGGCTACGGCCTCGTCGCCCTCCCCACTTTCGTCGCGCTGCGCTACCCGGACCTGATCCGCATCTCACCCCCGGACATCCTCGAGTCGGTGGACATCTGGATGCTGATGCCGGGCGACCTGCGCCGAGTCGCGCGCGTCCGGGCGCTGTGGGAGTTCCTCATCGAGATCTTCGCCACCTGGGACCCGTTGATGAGCGGCCGGGTGATACCCGAAGGGCGCGACACGTCCAGTTGGGCCGACGCCTGACCAACTACCCAAGCGGTCGTAGGTCACCAGATGAAAGTGCGACGACATCTCGCAGACCGCAGCGCCGCGAAGCCTCGCTGGTATCGCAAGGGCGTGGACGGCGAGGTCCGATGCGCGCCCGACCACTGCGCTCCGGATCCGGGAAGTCCAGACGAGTACGCGGCGCGCGGGGAGGTGTTCGACCGGTACTTCAGGGCCGGGGGACGAGGGCCGGGGGACGGATCGAACTTCCGTCACGCGGCCGCGGGGAAATCGTCGGCGACGAATCGTCTGAGATGGACGGCCTCTTCCGCGAATGCGAATGCACCGAGCCCGCCGACGCAGGACCAGACGGCGGCGGGTGAGTTCACGCGCGCTTCCTTTTCCCGGGGGGGGGCCGGGGGACGGATCGAACTTCCGTCACGCGGCCGCGGGGGGCCGGGGGACGGATCGAACTTCCGTCACGCGGCCGCGGGGAAATCGTCGGCGACGAATCGTCTGAGATGGACGGCCTCTTCCGCGAATGCGAACGCACCGAGCCCGCCGACGCAGGACCAGACGGCGGCGGGTGAGTTCACGCGCGCTTCCTTTTCCCGGGGAAACTGATCGCGCGCGAATTGCTATCATGAACGGTCTCCGCTTCGTCTCAGCCGGGACGCCAGTCGACAGATCATGCCTACCGCGAAACTCGGGCGTCCGGTGAAGGCGTTGGCTTCCGTGGAGGCTGGAAACCGGAGTGGTGCTAACGTGATGTCCGTTGAGCGCCGAGCGACCATATTGGCCGATCCCACAGCCGCACTTCCGGCTGAACGCCGACACGCGCGAGGAGCGGCACGCGCTCACGGCACGCGTCCAGGCAGCGATCCACGCCGCGCACGCCTTCATCATCGACGTCCACCAATTCTCGAACAAGTCGCTCGTCCTGAACGTGGAGACGATCCGCGCGCGCGTCCCCGAGCTCGTCCTCGCCCTGAAGACGGTCGAAGGCCTCTCCCTCCACACGCACGCCGATCAGGTGCTCGAGGAGGCTCGCGCCGCCCTAGTCGGGCTCACCGACGAGCAGCGACGGGAGTCCGTGGCCGGCACCGTCCAGATCACCTTCTTCCACAACGAGCCCGACCTCGCGATCGAGGTTCCGAAGGTCCCCGGCTGACTGCGGGCGTAACGCGACGCTGCTCGCAGCCCGAGCGCGGCCGCCGAAACAGTACGGTCACAACCGAAACACCCGCGCCATCTCCGCCGCACTAAACCGCCGCCGCGCGTTCACATCGCGAAACGTCGTCACCGTCGTGTCGCCATTCGCCTCGTTCATCGTCATCGTCCGCAGCGAGGACCCGTTGCCCTCGAGCACCACGTCGCGCAGGCCGCGGAGTGCCGGGGGACGGATCGAACTTCCGTCACGCGGCCGCGGGGAAATCGTCGGCGACGAATCGTCTTGGTACCGGCGTCACGGAAGTTCGGACCGTCCCCACCTTATCCGGTCCTGTCCAAGCTTCTCTTCTGTCGCGTGTACGTACTGGAGTTCGAGTGGGAAGGGCATTACTGGTCGCGCTCGATGTCCAAGCCAACCAACGCAGGCGCCCCGCTCCCCGAGTTTCCCGCACCCGGATCCATCAGCGCACCGACAACGAGCATGCGCTCGAGCAGCTCGACCGCCCGGTCGAGTCGATCGTCGCGAATCGCGACGTCGCAGGGCACGGCTATGAGTAGGAAGTATCCCGCTGGCAGCTCGCGACGGTGAACGCGATAGCGCTCCCCGACTACGGCGCCCTCCGCCCGGATCGGCGCATTGCGCCTCGCTCCGAAGACGTCCGCCACCTGCTGCACGGTGGTCCCTGGCGCGCTGCCATGAGCCGCAACGACGCACCCTTCCCGATCGAGAATCAACCCGAGCCCCGGAAAGCTCACGTGCGCGAGGATGCGAGCGAGTTGGTCGCGAGCGCGCTCCGATGCGAACGGGCCGGCCATACGTTCAGAGTACCGTGCGCCGCATCGCAGCGCTCGTGGTGGGCAACATCGGGCAACACGCCACTCAACGTCCCGAAATCATTCGCCCCGCGACACGTTTCGTAAACCGTAGGTCGCCAGTTCAAATCTGGCAGGTGGCTCCAAGATTGCGCTGGCTCGACCCGGACGCGTGACCCGCCGAACGCGGCGGACGGACCGAGCTTCGCGGGCTGACGTGACATCGACGGTTCGGTCCGCCGTCGAGCTCGTTCTAGATGTCGTGCACGTGCGCCTCGCAACCGCAGGACTAAAGGCACCCACGAACGACGACCCCGGCTCCGTCATCCGAGGCATACGGACTCAGCGAGATTTCACGGTGCCGCCGTGTACGCCGCGTGAGGAGACCAGCGATGATCAAGAAGGCCGCCGCGGCTTGCATCGCACCCCACAAGCCCAGCGCGCCCTTCAGGAGTCCGTCCTCGCTCGGGAGCTCTTCGGGAGCAATCCAGGGCCCCACGAGCGGAACGGCGGAGACAGGATCCACGGAGTCGACGAAGGCCACCCCCACGGCGCCAGCGTAGGCCGTGATGAAGAACGAGCCGCCAGTAATCACGAGTCCCCAGGCGGGCTCGGTTCCGCCTGAGTCCTGAGCCTCCGCACCCGAGCAAACGGCGAACGTCATCATCGCCGCGAGCGCGAATCGGCCCCATCGCCCCATGCGGAAAGTCTAGCCGAACGACCCGGCGCTGCGGAAGGCGCCGGCGCGTGCACGGCGACGGTGCTCGGCGCGTGGATGACGGCACCCGGCGCGTGGAGACGCCGGTCCCGCACCATCCGTGGACTGCGCGTTGACCTCCAGGCCCCCCGTTCGCCACCATCACCGCTTTCGCAACCAGCACCCCTGCCGTCCGAGGCGGATCCGAGGAGCTTCCGACCCCGCGGCGTCTCGCCACCGTGGGCGGCGTTTCGCCACCCGGCGATGAGACCTCCGGCCTGACGCATCGAAGAAAGAGCTGATCAGATGGCAAACAAGACCGATCTCGTGCACCAAATCGGAGGAGCGATCCTGCGGCGCGCCAACTCCGACGGCGAAGAGTGGGACTATGCGGGCTGGGTGTTCGAGACGAGGGACGGGAGCAGCTACGGGGGCGAGGTCTTCCGCTACAACGGAAACACCCGGATAACCCTCGACATGGGTCTGGAGCAGCGCCCGACGGGTCAGGCCTTCTTCCGGCTGCGCGAAATCACCGCGGGCGACGACGGAAAGCCGTGGATCAAGTGCCTCGCTGCGGTGCGCCGCGCGGACAAGGCGCTTCGAATCTACTTCGAGTTCCAGGACGAGAAGCGCTGGCGCATCACCCCCGCGAACACGGAGAATGCGCGGCAGATCCTGCTGGGCCAAGCCTTCCCCGAGACCAACGACACCTGACACAGGGCACCGTGACACCTGACGAAAAGTACTCTCGGTTCAAGGATTGGTTGGCGTTCATGCCGACCGCGATCGAGGAATGGAAGACCATCTTGCCCGACGATCTGGCCGCCGAGCTGGACTTCAGGCGCTCGGACGGCACGACCCGGAGACGTACCGGTCCGTCCTCAACCACCCGTGCGTGCATTCGCCGCCAACCTTCATACCCCCGCAGCGCGCTCTTCCGCGTCATTGGCCGCCGTACTTTCCACGCCGCTTGGACGCCCAGCGGTCTCTCCGTCGCATGACTTCCCCATAGCCCCCCCGTCGACTGGGCTTGGCTCAAACTGTGTTCCGTCGAGCGCGCAGCCACCGCTCCCTGCACAGCTCCGCCATCGGGCGCGCGCGACGGAACACTCCTACTTCTCGGAAACTCGGGCGTCCGGTGAAGGGGTTGGCTTCCGTGGAGGCCTGGAAACCGGAGACCTGCCCTCGAACGCTTCCGCGATGACGCCACGCTCGAGTCGCTACCACCCACCATCAAGGCGGCGCTGCGCAAGCACGGCGCCTGACGGGTCACGCTCGCGCGTCGGCGGGCTCGCCCCGTGGCCCGCTCCTTCAGAGGCGGCGACGGAGGCTCGCGTCGAGCCATCCCTCGTACCACTCCGCGAAGGTGACACGATGGCGGTTCTTCGTGAGCGGCGCGATGCCCCGCTCGTCGGCCCGGTCGTCGTTCCAGACCTCTCCGGCGCGTGGACCGGTGACCACGAGCCACTGGCGAAGGGCACACCCGAGATGACAAATCGGGATCGCGCCGTCCATGAGCCCTCTGTACTGCTCGTGTACGAGCGCGCCCCAAGCGCTCCATGCCTCGTCTTCCTCCTCGGGCGTCATCCCCTTTGGGTCCGGCTGCTTCTTCCGCACCGCGGCAGGCAGATTCCACGCTCGCGCGTGGCGGAAGGGCTTCGATGGATCGTCGATGAGGTGCTTCCACTTGCGGTGACCGAAGCCCGCGTCCTCCTCCCCGAGCTTGAAGACGCCGTACGCAGGACCCGCGCCACCGTTGCCGACCTCGACCAGGAAGCGCCGGTAGTCGTCCGGTAACGTGATGTGCCACTTGCGCTCGAACGCGGCGACCGTCTTCTCGGCGAGCGGTGGGTGGAGCACGTATCGATGCGCAGATGCGCCGAACACCGAGAGGCGCTTGTCCTTGGCGCGCAGCTTCTCGAGCTTGGACTCGATGCGGTCGACGGCGAGCGAGCTCGCCTCACGCTTGCGACCAGGCATCGCCGCATCGTACATCGTCGAAACGCATCGAGTCGACGCCAGTGGACGTGGCACTTGCCCGAGGCGTCTGGGGACGGTCCGAACTTCCGCAACGGAGAGGCGTCTGGACAGGGCGTCTGGGGACGGTCCGTTACGGAAGTTCGAACCGTCCCCGATCGCCCCCGCCCGAGCGCCGCCGCCGTCTCGAGCGCGACCCTCACTTCCTGGGTCGAGCCCGCGCGATGTCGAAGTGCTTGCGGCGATTGCCGCCCCGCATCGCATTCCGA
The DNA here is from genome assembly GCA_963727445.1 of uncultured delta proteobacterium. Classification (GTDB taxonomy): domain Bacteria; phylum Myxococcota_A; class Polyangia; order Polyangiales; family B10-G4; genus B10-G4. The sequence goes on along the minus strand of CAVSGI010000021.1, from coordinate 11,552 downwards.
ATCCGAATCCGTGCGTCTCCCCCAAGGACGTTGGAAGGGGACGCAGTGCACTTTTGACCTGCGCGGGTCGCGCGATCTGGCAACGACCCGCGTTCGATCGCGCTCGCCTGGGTTGCGTCAAAAGTGAACGACGTCCCCGCCGGGTCGGAGAGGGGCGGCTCAGCTCCGCGTCAGCTTGCGGTACTTGATCCGCTTGGGGACGTCGGCCGCATCCCCGAGCTGCTTGCGCCGGTCCGCCTCGTAATCCTGATACGTCCCCTCCATGAAGCGCACCTCGCTGTCGCCTTCGAAGGCGAGGATGTGCGTGGCCACGGTGTCGAGGAAGCGGCGATCGTGGCTGATGACGATCGCGCAGCCCGGGAAGTCCTGCACCGCCTGCTCGAGGCTCGCCAGCGTCTCCACGTCCAGGTCGTTCGTCGGCTCGTCCAGCAGCAGCACGTTGCCGCCCTGCTTGAGGAGCTTCGCCAGGTGCACGCGGTTGCGCTCACCGCCCGAGAGCTTGCCCACCTTCTTCTGCTGCCTTCGACATGCGCCAGGCTGCAAGGCTTCGCATGCCCGCCCACTACTCGACGTAAGGGACGCTGGAAAGCTGCATTCGGAAGAGCGCCTTCCGAGTGTTGAAGCGACCATCGAGCAGCATTTCCTCCGAAGTTACGTACAGCAGGTCCATTACCATCGAAGCTCCAGGCGGCGAGCGGAACGTGCGGCGACGTCCGTCGGCGAGGTCGTAGAGATCGATCCTCAGGTCTTCTCGCCCGACCCCACGGTGCAGCCGTGTCGCTAGTGGATGCGTCGGGTAGAGTCCACCCATGAACTTGGATTTCGCTCGCGCCGATCTCACAGCCCTCGCCGCCTGTTAAGGTCGTCGCCACCTGCCACGAGCTCGGGCTCACCCCGGAGATCGTGGAGGTGAACGTCTATCGGGGCGAAGGGCGCGCCCCCGAGTTCCTCGCCAAGAACCCCTGGGGGAAAGTGCCCACGCTGGTCGATGGCGACTTCGTCCTCTGGGAGTCGAACGCGATCCTCTTGTACGCGAGCGAGGCGCACGGGGAAGATCGGCTTTGGTCGCGGGAGCCGCGCGAGCGCGCGGACATCTCGCGCTGGGTCTTCTGGGAGTCCGCGCATTGATCATACCTACTGCGAAACTCGGGCGTCCGGTGAAGGGGTTGGCTTCGGTGGAGGCTGGAAACCGGAGCTGCTGACGCTCGAAGTCGATGGGGCTGAGGTATCCGAGCGCCGAGTGGCGCCGAATGGGGTTGTAGAAGCCGTCGATGTATCGCAGCAGTGTATGCTGTCGGCCGCGTGCACTTCTTTCCTTCTTCGTCCTACGTCGTGGTCTGCGTCTTGTTGGTCGGGGCCTGTGGCACCTCCGACAGCCCGGAATGCACAACGTCAACCGACTGCAGCGCCGGCCAGATCTGTAGCGAAGGCCGCTGCGTGACGGCGCCGACGGACTCGGGCGCCTCCTCGGACGCGGACCTCTCGGACACGGGCGCCTCCTCGGACGCGGGCCTCTCCTCGGACTCCTCGGATGCGAGTCACAGCCTCCCCCTCGGAGCGCCCTGCACCGACGACGTCGATTGTGCGGGGGGAGTATGCCTCCCAGACGAGCTCGGAGGGTTCTGTTCGCTCGTCTGCACTCGCACGGGCGATTGCATCGCGCTCACCGAGGTCGACACTGCGTGCAGCGCGTGGCCAACGGACTCGAACGGCGACACGATTGCCGACACCGTCTCGCCCACCTGCCTGCCGGTGCCCGGAGGGAGCTTCCCGAGCGCGCACGCGTGCGACGGCGACGACCAGTGTGCTTCTCGCACCTGCCAAGAGGGGCAATGCACCGACGTCTGTGGCGCTGATGGGGACTGCAGGGTCGGTCAGATCTGCACCTCGCTCACACGGGCTGGCGCGAGTGGCGCGACCTTCATGGGGTGCGGTTACTCCGAGCTCGGAGACGCGACGAGGATCGAACGAGTCGACCTCGGCGTGATGACGCTCGCCGCAGGGGTGGATGGCAGCGTCGACTGCGCAGTCCCCCCCGACACCGTCTCGATCACGCTCATGGCCCATCGCACGGGCGGAGACCCGCTCGAGCTGACCTTCAGCAACGTGATCGATCCACGCGACACGACCTTGTACGAGGCGTCCGAGATCCTCGCTTTGCGCGACCAGGCCGAGCGGTGGCTGCCCGTCGATCGTGGCAGCACCATTACCATGTTGGTGCCCAACAGCACGCCCGATCGGATCGCGTTCCCTGGGGGCACTTACCAGTGGACGGTCACCCCGATCCCCCGGTTCGACCCCGACCCGGGGATGACGACCGTAGAGCTCAGTGCGCTCATCAAGCGTGCCCCCGGTCGCTCGGTGACTTCCGGCACCCTCGACCTCAACATCTTCCTCGTCGGCGTTGGCGTGTCGGCAGCAGCAGCCGGCACGGACAGCCGCGTTCAAGGCGCGCTCGCCCGTCTCTCGTCGATCCTCGCCAGCGCGGGCATCAGCCTCGGCACGGTCTCGTACTTCGACATCACCGGCGCGGATGCGACGCGCTACCAGATCATCGACTCGACGGAGGGCCCAGACAGTGAGCTCGCGGGCCTCTTCCGTCTGAGCGCGGGTCGCACCGGCCGCGCGCTGAACATCTTCCTCGTCCGCGCGCTCGACGCCGGCACCACCAGCGGGGCCCGCGCGCTCGGCATCGCTGGTGGCGTCCCCGGGCCGGTGGGCATCCACGGTACGGAGCACAGCGGAATCGCCTCGTCCTTCGACCCGACCGTGGTCGGCGCCGGCGTGACCGGCAGCCAGGTGGTTGGGCAGATCCTCGCTCACCAGATTGGGCACTACCTCGGTCTCTTCCACAGTACCGAGCAGCTCCGCCCGTGTGGGCCGGGGGAGGACCCATCGATGGTGGCCTGCTCACCTTTTGGGGCCGGGGACACGCTCGAAGACACTTCGCTCGGAGACAGCACCAACCTCATGTACTGGAGCATCGTCGGCGACGGCACCAACGACATGATCTCTTCCGGACAGCGTTTCGTGCTTCTCAGGAGCGCGCTCGTGGGTCCATGAGCGTCGCGTTCGATGAGAGCCCGACGCGTTCGATGAGAACAGACGTGGCAGAGCCGGTCGATGGAGTCGTAGCGGCGGATAGATGGGATGTAAGCGGCTGGCCGCCACTGACGTGGTAGCCGTAGCCCCACAACGTTGATCGCGGTCAAGAGCCGCAGAGTGGAGGCCAGCCGTGGAGCACATTGGCATCGATGTTCACAAGAAGACAAGTCAGGTCTGCATCCAGACGAAAGAGGGAGAGCTGTGGGAGCGGCGCGTGGCGACGACGCGCGAAGCCCTGGCGAAGCTGTTCGCCAACCGCGCACGGGCGAAGATCGTGATGGAGGCGTCGACGGACAGCGAGTGGGTGGCTCGCTGGCTCGAGGAGCTGGGTCACGAGGTGATCGTGGCCGACCCGAACTTCGCGCCGATGTACGCCACGCGGAGCCGCAAAGTGAAGACGGACCGGCGCGACGCGCGAGCGCTATGCGACGCCTGCCGGCTCGGCGCGTACCGCCCGGCGCACCGCGCCTCGGACGCGGCTCGGCATCGGCGAGCGCAGGTCGCGGTGCGTGATGCGCTGGTGCGCACGCGAACGAAGTACATCTCGCTCACCCGGGCACTTCTACGGCGCGAGGGGCTGTCGCCGCGAAGCGGCGGAGCGGCAACGTTTGCCGCGCGCATCGAGGAGCTGTCGCTGCCAGCGCACCTGTCGCTCGAGGTCGCCCCCCTGCTCGTGATGCTCGAGCAACTCACCGCGCAGATCCGCGACGCCGACAAGCGCCTCGCCGAGCTCGCCAAGGGCGACGAGGTGGTCGAGCGTCTGTGCACGGTGCCGAGCATCGGGCCCGTCACGGCGGTGACCTTCGTCGCGGTGGTCGACCAGATCGGCCGCTTCCACAACGCCTCGCAAGTGCGTGCCTATCTGGGCCTGGTGCCGCGCGAGCTGAGCTCGGGCGAAAAACGAATGAGAGGCCACATCACGAAGACGGGTAGTCGTCGCCTTCGGTCGCTGCTCGTCGAAGCGGCCTGGGGGATCTTGCGGCACAAACGACCGGAGACGGCGCCGCTTCGCGAATGGACACTGCGCATCGCCGCGCGGCGCGGCAAACGAATCGCGGCGGTCGCGCTGGCGCGCAAGCTCGCGGGGATCCTGTACGCGATGTGGCGAGACGGGACGCGCTTCGAGGCGACAGCGAGTCGTGAGGAGGCTGCTGCGGCCTGACCTGAAGACGCAACGACGATGACCCGCTCAATGTGAAGGGAACCGATTATGGTGGTCGAGCGCGACATGTTTACTGGCTGCTATCGAACGCCGACGGATAGATGGCGCCGATCACCACCGAATCCCACCCTGCGCCGCGGCCTCGAAGCCGCCCCAGTCGAGCGCGAACAGAAGGCTGAACAACCCGTCACGTACGAGCGAAACGACGAACCCGAGCCGAAGCGAAGGAGACGAGCCACGACGACGTAGAGCGCAAAATCAAAAACAACGCAGTTGACCGGGGTGGCCGCTTCACAGAAGTAACCACGAACGGCCTCGCGCCGCCGCAGGCGGTGTGACGAGTCGACAGATCGTACCTTCTCGGAATTTTCGGGCGTCCGGGGAGCCGGTCCGCTTACACGGTGGCTGGAAACCGGAGGGCGTGCGACACATGAGCTACTACGGCCACGTCAGCTTCGACATGAAGCTCTCGTTCGTGACCGAGACCGTCGCCTACGACATCTCGGCGCTCTGTCAGATCGCGCACGAGCTCGACTCCGACGCGCACCAGGAGATGCTCGACCAGTTCCTCGAGCTCGACCGCCCGCTGCGGTCGAAGTCTCAGGAGTCTGCGCTCCTCGGCGTGCGCAAGACACAGGTGAAGCTCGCCGCCTATTACCTGTGGAAGGGCGAGACCGATCACGCGAAGCGCATCGCGGAGGACATGGCGGACGAACCGCGCGCGCGCCTCGAACAGATCCGATCGTCCCTCGAGAGCGTCACCACCAAGGACTTCTGGGAGATCATCGATCGCGGCCGCAACTTCGAGTACATGCCCCCGGAGCAGCGCGCCCAGCTGGCTAGCTTCTTCGAGCAGCTGGCCATGCGCTGATGAGCAATCACGACGAAGAAGCCGATGAAGTCGCGGACGAAGACGCCCCTCCGCGGCGTGTGCCACCAGGGCCGGCGCCTCGCGACGGGTTCGCCTCCGGCGTGAATCCCCGCGGGACCGGGCTGATCCTCTGGGGTGGCTTCATCGTGCTGTCGCTGCTGGTGATGGCCATCATCGCCTACGATCCCGAGGAGCCTCTTTGGCACACCCTGGTCGTGATAGGGCCCGCGCTGTGCATGCCGGGATTGGGTCTCCTGCTCCGCCACCACGTGATGAAGCTGTGGCGCAACGGGGGATGCTGCGAGGGCGAAGTGATCAAGACGTACATGATCCCCGCCGATGGGACAGGGGCCAACGGGCGTAGCGTCAGCCACTTCGTGAAGTACGCATACGCGGTCGACGGCGAGCGTTTCGAACGCCAGCAGAAGACGATCTGGCTGTGGGAAGAGAAGCGCATCTGGGTCGTCTACGACCCGAAGAACCCGGCGCGCAGCCTGCCCACGCTTTAGCGGGCGGCGCGCTCAGCCTGAGTCGTCTTTGGCAACCGACGTCGGCATCACGGACACGAGATGTGGCCCGCGAAGAGCGTGGTCTCCGTATCGGTCGCCATCCCCGCGCTGAAGTGGAGCTCGCCCGAAGCATCGGTGGTGAGTTGCACGGCTTGGGGTAGCTGCTGCTGCGTGAGCGACCGACCGCGGGCATCGAGCGTGACCAGACGCTGGGTGGTTCCGTCCGACCCCGTGTGCCGAAACGCCATTGCGTACCCATCTCGATAGGCGACGAGGGAAGGGGCGGCGCTCGACTCGCAATCCGAGTGCAGGGGTGGGGCGTCGCCGATGGGATTGCCGCTGGTGTCGAGGAGCCGAAGGGCCACTCGTTGCGCGCCGTCGTCACCTTCACGGGTGTAGGCGAGCATTCCGCCGTCCTCTCGCTCTGCGTGAGCAAACGGGCCAAGCGTTTCGGTTGCAGCTCTCGCGACCAAAACTCGGGGCGGGGCGAGTGGTGAGCCACTCGGGCTCAGTGTCTGTCCGAGGATCGCGCCGTCCATCACGAAGAGAATCCATGGTGGCCCGGCGGTCGACTGACGACCGAGGTGCGGCCATCCGTAGTCCAAGGGGAGTCGTATCGGCTCGCCGCGAGGTTCGCCGGAGTCGATGTCGACTTCGCTCGCGAACACCGCCGTGCCCTCGGAGGTGACCACGATCCAGACGAGGAGCGCGTAGTGCTCATCCACGACGAGCAGCTGGGAACGAAGCTCGGAGCCGGGTGGCCCACCCTCCACCCGACCCGTGACGTGAGGTGTTCCCATCGGGTCGATCCGTGCGAGGGTCGGCGGCCCCCTCTCAGTCCACGTTCCGAGCCATCCGCTTCCGGTCCACACGGCGTCCGGCTCGCGCACGTAGCCAACATCCTCCAGAAAGTATTGGGGCTCACTGGGACGTCCGTGCACCGGCATGACCGAGGTCGCCAAGCGCGTGGGTCCGGGGGGAGAGTCGAGAATGGATCCGTCCCGCCAGATTAGAAGGAGGCTGTCTTCACCCGGGGCGATTCTCGCGCCGGACCCTCCACCGAGAGGGAAGACGGCGAGCTCGTGCAGCTCGACATCGCACGCACGACCCACCGGGAAGGGGAGGGCGCCGTCGGTGCAGGGCGCTGCGGCTTCGTGAGACTCGTAGCAGCCCGCGAAAGATACGGCTGTCAGCAGCAACGCCGTTCCGAGCTCCCCGCGCGCATCCAAGAGTATGACCCCTAGTTGGGCGAATCGCTTTCCCCGGGGAAAGCTGCTCATTCGAGGCTCGGGCCCGCGCACCCGAAGACGACGTCCACGTCGCGCGCGCTGCCGCTTCGGAGGTCATCGCAGGGGCCTCCGTAGAAAGTGAGGCGGCCAGTCGTCGGGTCGAAGTCCCACCCCGCGGCATGGCTCTCGTCGCGGTCCACCGTGCGGCTGCCGTCGAAGAAGACGGTGACCATCGAGAGGTCGGTGGGCATGTCTGCCACCGCATAGTCACAACTGACGACGCCACTCACGATCGTGTCGAACGCGGTCAGGAGCTCGGCCGGAGCGTTGGCCTGGTAGTAGCTGGGCGTCGCCGGCAGATCCGTCCCGCCGAGGGTCGCGAAGCGGCTGAGCGCCTCTCCGTCCACTCCGCTTCCGAAGCCGACCACGAAGGTCTCGATCCCACGCCCGCGGAGTCCCTCGATCGCCGCGAAGGTCCGATCGTCGCTGCCGCCCCGGCAGCTCCCCGACTGTTTCCCGTCGGTCACCAGCAAGGCGTAGCTCGCGCGGGTGGTGTCGACGAATGCGGGATCCGATGCCGCCTGCTCCATCGCCGTGTCTATGTTGGTGACGCAGGGCCCCGCCCGGCAGTGGTAGGGATCGCTCGGATCGAGGGCGTTGGTGAGGAGCGTCTGAATCGCGGTCTCGTTGGCGTCGCCCACCGGGATCGGGATCGCATCCTGTCCGCACTGGCTTCCGCCCAGATCGGGGAAGAGTGTCAGGCCCCAGCGCACGGTGGCGGATAGATGGGATGTAAGCGGCTGGCCGCCACTGACGTGGTAGCCGTAGCCCCACAACGTTGATCGCGGTCAAGAGCCGCAGAGTGGAGGCCAGCCGTGGAGCACATTGGCATCGATGTTCACAAGAAGACAAGTCAGGTCTGCATCCAGACGAAAGAGGGAGAGCTGTGGGAGCGGCGCGTGGCGACGACGCGCGAAGCCCTGGCGAAGCTGTTCGCCAACCGCGCACGGGCGAAGATCGTGATGGAGGCGTCGACGGACAGCGAGTGGGTGGCTCGCTGGCTCGAGGAGCTGGGTCACGAGGTGATCGTGGCCGACCCGAACTTCGCGCCGATGTACGCCACGCGGAGCCGCAAAGTGAAGACGGACCGGCGCGACGCGCGAGCGCTATGCGACGCCTGCCGGCTCGGCGCGTACCGCCCGGCGCACCGCGCCTCGGACGCGGCTCGGCATCGGCGAGCGCAGGTCGCGGTGCGTGATGCGCTGGTGCGCACGCGAACGAAGTACATCTCGCTCACCCGGGCACTTCTACGGCGCGAGGGGCTGTCGCCGCGAAGCGGCGGAGCGGCAACGTTTGCCGCGCGCATCGAGGAGCTGTCGCTGCCAGCGCACCTGTCGCTCGAGGTCGCCCCCCTGCTCGTGATGCTCGAGCAACTCACCGCGCAGATCCGCGACGCCGACAAGCGCCTCGCCGAGCTCGCCAAGGGCGACGAGGTGGTCGAGCGTCTGTGCACGGTGCCGAGCATCGGGCCCGTCACGGCGGTGACCTTCGTCGCGGTGGTCGACCAGATCGGCCGCTTCCACAACGCCTCGCAAGTGCGTGCCTATCTGGGCCTGGTGCCGCGCGAGCTGAGCTCGGGCGAAAAACGAATGAGAGGCCACATCACGAAGACGGGTAGTCGTCGCCTTCGGTCGCTGCTCGTCGAAGCGGCCTGGGGGATCTTGCGGCACAAACGACCGGAGACGGCGCCGCTTCGCGAATGGACACTGCGCATCGCCGCGCGGCGCGGCAAACGAATCGCGGCGGTCGCGCTGGCGCGCAAGCTCGCGGGGATCCTGTACGCGATGTGGCGAGACGGGACGCGCTTCGAGGCGACAGCGAGTCGTGAGGAGGCTGCTGCGGCCTGACCTGAAGACGCAACGACGATGACCCGCTCAATGTGAAGGGAACCGATTATGGTGGTCGAGCGCGACATGTTTACTGGCTGCTATCGAACGCCGACGGATAGATGGCGCCGATCACCACCGAATCCCACCCTGCGCCGCGGCCTCGAAGCCGCCCCAGTCGAGCGCGAACAGAAGGCTGAACAACCCGTCACGTACGAGCGAAACGACGAACCCGAGCCGAAGCGAAGGAGACGAGCCACGACGACGTAGAGCGCAAAATCAAAAACAACGCAGTTGACCGGGGTGGCCGCTTCACAGAAGTAACCATGAACGGCCTCCGCTCCCCTCCGGCCGGGCAGGGAGTCGACAGATCATACCTTCTCGGAAACTCAGCTTTCCCTGGATCCGTGACGGTTGCCGGAGAGCTGGAAAGCGGAGAAGAAGATCGAAGATCTGCGCAAGGCCATCGACGAGCAGAACGACGACCAGATCAAGACGCGCATGGAAGCGCTCGAGAAGACCATGCAGGAGATCGCCACCGAGGCCTACCAGGCCGCGGGCGGTGACGCCGTCGCCGGCGCTGCGGGTGCGGGCGCGCCTCCCCCGAGCGACGACGAAGGCGGTGACGGCGTCATCGACGCCGAGTTCGAAGACGCGAACTGAGTCGGCCTCGACCGATGGAGAAGCGCCCCGGTGGTTTGCCACCGGGGCGTTTCGCCGTTTGGGTCTCGAAAGTCAGCAGAGCGGCGCGCGGCGTCAGGTTCGCCGATTGCGCAACGTCATCAGCAGCGTACCCACGGCGATGAGGCCGAGCCCCAGAGCGAGCATGAGCAGCGCGTTCGTGCGTGCACGCGCACGCTGCGCTTCCCAATTCGACCGCGCCGACACGTCCGGCTTGTCGTCTCGCGTCACTACCTGCGCTTCCCGAGCTTCGCGCGCGAGCCGCGCGTCACGCGCTTCGGGCGTCTCGTTCGGGTCGAGGATCTCGTAATCGAAGTTCGACGTGGGAGCGATCGCTGGGGGAGCGTCGGCCTCGAAATCGGGAGGAGACTCGAGCAGGCGGCTGAGCGGGACGAGCGACAACCCGAGCGAGCCCACGCCCCCGAAGATCAGAAGCAGGGCGAGGATCGAGACCACCGACCAGAGCAGCCCCTCCTTCGGCGTCGCCCGAGTGGGCTGGCCGAACCACGCGCGCCGCGCGGCCAGCGGGCCGAAGCAGAGCAGAAGCATCGCGATCCTCAGGAGACGGTTCTCGAGGGTCATCCCGTACTGAGTCGAGAGAAACACGAGAACGCCGACCGCGACTGCGAAGCCGAGGGCGAAGAGGACGGCGTCCTTCCAGTCCAGCTTCACGTCACGCCGCAACATGCCGCGATCAGACACCGAACGTGACGGGCGAGCAAGCCGCCGCCTATTCCGGACCGATCACGAACACCGGCGTAGACGAAGGCGTGGTCGTCCCGTTGCCGAGCTGGCCGAACTCGTTGTCGCCCCAACACATCACGGTTCCATCCAACCGGCGCGCGCACGTGGTGTCACCGCCCGCCTCGATCTCGGCGCCATCGTCGTGGATAGCCATCACATAGTCTCTCAGGATGCGCGAGCTGCACTCTCACGTCGGATTCTTCGGCGCGAGGGTATCGACATCAACGAGGCCGCAAACGGGATTTTTCTTCCCCGCTCGCGCCGGGTTGCTCAGCCGCCGACTACAACTCACTCAGTAATTCACACCAACCGGTACTACACTGAGCTTGGAAGACGACTTCAGGATGCGGCACCAGGCACGGTCCGGGAGGAGTTGCGGGCGATCGCCACTGAGATACCGGCCGGCGAGTTCCCGTACTAGAACTTCAACTTCGCAGACCTGCCTTTCCTTGCACAAGGACTACTTGGAGAATGAACACCTTCCTGATCCGTGAGGATGTTGTGAAGTATCAGACTGTTATTCCCGCAGATGAGGCAAGCTGGTCTGAACTGCAGTTCGATGGAAGAGCAAAAGGGGAGTGGCAGAGGTTGGAGCTGTTGGTCTTCAATGCCACACAAGTTCGAGGAAACTTTTTCCATCTCGCGCCTGGGTGCTTGTGCTTCGACTCCGCCGCGTTGGATGCGCTGGAGGACCTTTTCGAGATGGCCGGTCAAGTGCTGGAGGCAAGTCTCGGCGAGGAGAAGGAGCCTGTCTTCATTCTGAACGTTACCGAAATCTATCCTGTCCTCGAACCGTCGCGAGCGACTTGGAGGTTTGACGCTCGCACCGGAAAGAGACTCACCCTTCAGAAGTATGCCTTTCGTGATTTCGGATTCGGGGAGTCGACGTTATTCAAGGTTGCAGAGACGGTGCGCGGAGACGTCCTCACTGTGCAACGCGACGACAGAGAGTTGGGCGACGACTTCATTTCGCGCTATGAGGCAAGCGGGCTAACGGGTCTTACATTCGTCTCCTGCTAGGTAGGCAAGTTCTCCCGAACCAGGACGGAGCACTAGACTGTCAAAGGCCAAGCTCGAGCAGGGTTCGTAACTCAGGCCCGAAGAAACGGCGCCGACTATGCGGAGATCGCAAATCCGACTGGACATCAAAGCTCCGGTTTCCAGCCACCGTGTAAGCGGACCGGCTCCCCGGACGCCCGAATTTCCGAGAAGGCATGATCTGTCGACTCCCAGCCCGGCCGGAGGGGAGCGGAGGCCGTTTGTGATGGCTATCAGCTTCCCCCTGCCGAGCATTTGGCCGTCGGTTCCGATAAGTCGTGCGTCATCGGCGCGGGCGGCGAGCTATCTCAAATTCTGCAATTCGGT
>CAVSGI010000020.1:0-853395 GCA_963727445.1 uncultured delta proteobacterium | reverse complement strand
CCGATCCGAGCGCCGGAGCGCGTGGACAACGCGGGCGAGGAAGCCGGTGAGGCGAAGCCGCCGCTGCCCGAGCTGCCGCTCAGGCCCGTTCGAAGGCTCCACCGTCCGACCCCTAGCGCGCTCCATCGCTTCGCACGGGCGGGTCTGCCGCTGGTCGTCTGCGGCGAGCTCGATCGCTTCGAGGCCGTCGGCAAGTGGACGCCGCGCTACCTCCTCGAGCAGGCCGGGCCCCTCGAGGCGCGCGTCTACGTGCAGCCCAGGGGACAGATCCGCATCGACGACAGGACCGGGTTCCAGCTGGTCTCGACGACCCTCGCCGCCTACGCGCAGGAGGTCCTCGAAGGCCGGACGCCCGAGCACTACTTCCGCACGCCGCTGGCCGCCCTGCCCCCAGCGCTCGCGTCCGAGATCGGCGAGCCGCGCTACGTGCGGGGCGCGCTCCGTCTCCGGAAGAACCTCTGGTTCAGCGGCCGCGAGACCATCAGTCGCCTCCACTTCGACCTCCCCCACAATCTGATCGCGCAGCTCACGGGTGAAAAGCGCTTCATCCTCTACCCGGCGTCCGAGTACCGGAACCTCTACCCCTTCCCGCCCTGGTCGGCGGTCCCCCATCTGGCGCGCGTCGACGTGGGCGACCCCGACTTTCGGCGCTTTCCGCGCTTGCCCCTCGCGCGCGGCTATCACGCGGACCTCGCCCCCGGCGACCTGCTCCTGGTGCCGAGCCGCATGTGGCATTACGCGCGGTCGCTGACGCCCTCGGTCACCGTCAACCACTGGTGGCCGCCCCTGACCATGCTGCCGCTCACGATCGCCTCCGACGCCTACAAGCGACTTCGCGGCTTGAACATCTGACTCACGAACGCGACGCCAGGCCGAAGGCGTTCAGGACGACCTCGGGACGGAGCCTCAGCATCATGTTCATCTCTTGAAGCGGCTCGCAGGAGCAGCCCGCGTCTGTCGGTTGGGGGAGGCGCTCGAGCGCTTCGACGTAGCCCAGCTCCCGGCCCGAGAGCGCGCCCGCGGTCCGGTGCGTGAGGAGGCAGGGCACGACCACCCCGTCGGGCATCACGTGACAGAAATAGCGGGAGGCGAAGCACTCGTCACAGCCGTGCAGGCGCCGCCCGCGGTCGCGAAGCGCTTTGAGGAACGTCCACGAAGGACCGACCGGCCATCCCTCGCGCTTGCGCGCCATCAGCAGCTCGGCGAGGCCGCGCACCGAGTCGTCGTCGATCTCCGGCGAGATGGGTAGGTTCGTGTCGCAGTCCGCGTCGTGCTCGAGATGGAAATGCGCGCGGAAGCCCATCTCTTTGGCCATGCCGAGGACGACGTCGATGGTCTCGCGGCTCTTGGGCGTGACCACCGTCATGGTCACGACCTGAACGCCGCGCGAGAGCGCGAGCTCGATGGCGCGAACGGCGCGGTCGAAGGAGCCCTTGCGGCGCTGTTGGTCGTGCACCTCGCGCGGCCCGTCGATGCTGATGCACAGCACGTCGAGGGCGGCCACGTCGCCGATGCGGTCTTCCACCAGCCAGCCGTTGCTGTTCATCGACGCGTGCACGCCGCGGTCCTTGAGGTGCCGGATGATCTCGCCGGCGTCCTTGCGGAGCAGCGGCTCGCCCCCCATCACGCTCGCGCGGATCATGCCGGCGGCGGCGAGCTCGTCGATGGCGTCTCGCCACGCGTCGGTGTCCATCTCGCCGTGCGCGAGGTCCGGCACGTTGCAGTAGACGCAACGGAAGTTGCAGCGGTTCGTGAGCGAGAGGGTCACCGCCAGGGGCAGCTTGCCGCGGCGCGAGCGCGAGGCGATGTAGCGGCCGAAGGGCACCGCCATGCGCGTCATCTCCGACAGGGTCTTGAGGTGGGTTCTCACGTGAGGCTCAAAGCGTTGGCGACGGCGCCGGGGCGAAGCCCGAGGAGGAGGTTCATCTCCATCAGCGGCTGCGAGGCGCAGCTCTCGTCAGCGGGCGCGGCGATGTCGTGGAAGGCCCGCAGATACCCGAGGCGCGACCCCGACATCATCGGCCCCTGATGCTGGGTGAGAAAGCACGGCACCACCTCGCCGTCCGGGCGGACCATGCAGGAGTAGCGATGCACCCGGCACTCGGCGCAGGAGGAGAGCATCCTCCGGCCTCGCGCACGGAAGCTCTCGAGGAAGGTGCGCGACATCGCGATCGGCGCGCCGGCCTTCTTGTAGGCGAGGAGCTGGTCGGCGAGGGCGACGAGGCGCTGGTCGGCGAGGCCCGGGCCGATGGGCTTGCGCACGTCGCAGTCGGCGTCGTGCTCGATCTGAAACCCCGCCCGAAAGCCCATCTCCTTCGCCATGGCGACCATGTCGTCCACGTGGTCGATGCTCCGGGGAGTCACGGGAGACATGGTGACCACCTCGACCCCGCGACCGAGGAGGAGCTCGATGGCGCGCACCGCCCGTTCGAAGGAGCCCTCGCGCTTGCGCTGGGCGTCGTGGATCTCCTTCGGCCCGTCCAGACCGACGCACACCAGGTTCAGCTTCGCCACGTCCTCGAGGCGATCCTCGACCAACCAGCCGTTGGTGTTCATCGCCGAGTGGACGCCCCGATCCACAAGATGCTGGATGATCTCGCCGACGTCACGACGGATCAGCGGCTCGCCGCCCATCAGGCTGCAGCGGATCATGCCGCCCGCGCGAAACTGATCGATCGCCGAGAGCCACTCCTCGGTGGACAGCTCCTGCCGCCGCGTCTCGGGCATGTGGCAGTAGACGCATCGGAAGTTGCAGCGGTTGGTGAGGCACAGGGTCACCGCCAGCGGGTGCTTGTCGCCTCGGGCGCGCGCCGCGAGGAAGCGTGCGAGGGAGCCGAGCGTGCGGGCCCCTGGTCGGGTGCGGCGACGGGCCTTGGTGTTGTCGATTCGCATGAAACGGGCCGAAGCCCCTGCGAGCATACAGGATCGCCGACCGCTCGCGGCGGCTGCGCGCTCAGGCGGGCCGGCGCTTCAAAGTGAAGGTGTCCGAGAACTCGGGGCGGACGCCGTGCTCGGCATCGCCCAGCCAGGGCATGATGAGCTTCCTCGGGACGGTGATCATCTCGGGCTTCCTGTAGGTGCCGAAGACGTGGTCCCAGAGCGGCGAGGTGACGCCGTGGTTGAAGCGGGCGTCGACGAAGTGGTGATAGAAGTGATGCCGGCGCGCCCAGCGACCGTAACCGGGCAGCCCGCGAAAGACGTGGAGCAGGCGGTGGAGGATCTCGTAGTAGAGGTAGAAGCCCACCAGGCCCGAGGTGTACGCCGCTCCCGTCGGAAGGTCGGAGACGAGGACGGCCGGGCCGATCAGGATCGCCATCGCCAGGAGCGCCGCGAACGCCTTCTTGTACCAGGGCGCGAAGTAGTCGCCTTCGGTGTGATGCCGGGTGTGCTCCCGGTCGAAGACGTTGCGCCGAAATCGGCGACCGTGCCCGAGCCAGCGATGGATGCAGTACTCGAGGAAGGTCCAGGTGAAACAGCCGAGAGCGAATGCGATGACGATCTTCGCGATCATGAGGGACCTCCTGAACGAGCTTCTTCGAGGGCAGCGTCGACGGCCGCCGAGTCGGCTCCCCAACCGAGGAGCAGCGTGCGAGTGGCGAGGGTGCTGAGGCGATCGAGATCGAGGAGGTCGGGCGCGACGCGCGACTGTTTCCGGAGGAGCAGGATCCCCTGCACCGCGCTGAAGAAGACGATCGTCCGCTCCTGCACCGGTCCCTCGTGAAGGGCGCCGCTGCTCATCGCCGTGGCGAGCGCTTCGGCGATGGGCGAGAGCAGCGAGATGATACGGGACACCACCGGGTCGGTGCTCTGTGCGCTCTCGAGGATGATCTGCGGCGCCGCCATCGACATCGCGATCAGGCCGAACTTGTTGGGATGGTCGACCGAGAAGCGGCGGTACGCGTGCGTCAGCGCGAAGAGGCGCACGAAGGGTCGTTCCGCGGGCTCGGCGGAGACGGCGGCTGTGAGCGCCTGTTGGATCTCGGCGAGCACCTGGTCGACGAGCGCGGAGTAGAGGGCGTCCTTGGAGTCGAAGTATCGGTACAGAGCGCCGGGCGTGTAGTCGCAAGCGCCGGCGAGCTTGTTCATGGAGAGGGCCGCGAAGCCCTCCGACGTCACCATCGCCATGGCCTCGTCGAGGATGCGCGAGAGGTTGGCTTCTCGCCTTCGCGCGCGGGGGCTGAGCGTCGCGCCGTCAACCATGGTCACAAAGTAAATGGTATTTACTCTTCTGCAAGAGGAAATTCGTTCACGCCTGAGATCATTGAGAGATCCAGGCGAGCGCAGGGCTCAATCGAGGGTGCAGACGGCCCGATAGCGGACCCGGGAGTCCGCGAGGCGATAGAGGGCCCGGCGGAGCTGGGCCAGGCCGTAGCGTTCGACCACCGGCGTCACCCGGCCCTCCGCGGCGAGGGCCACGACCTTTGCCAGCTGCGAAGGGCCACCGGGGATCACCGGCACGACGGAGGCGCCGCGCTGCACGAGCGCGGCGGCGTCGATGCAGAGAGGCGCGTCGCCGAGCCCAGCGACGGCGAGGCGTCCTTCGGGCCGCAGGGCCGCGACCAGTGGTCCGGCCGCGGCAGGATCGCTGGTGGTGCTCAGGATCGCATCGACGCCGCCCGCGCGCGCGAGAGCTTCGGCGCCGTGCCTACCGACGACGACGTGATGCGCGCCGAGGCGCGCCGCCTGCTCGGCCTTCGTGGGATCGGTAGTGAGGGCGAAGACCTCGCATCCGCGCTGGGCCGCGAGCTGGATCGCCAGATGGCCGATGCCGCCGACGCCGAGGATGGCGACGCGGTCTTTCGCTTTCGCGTCCACGGCTTCGAGCGCAGCGAAGGCGGTGTGACCCGCGCAGAACAGCGGCGCGGCCAGGATCGGATCGAGCGTGTCCGGAACCTGCACGCACGCGGCGGCCTGGACCCGCGCCTGCTCCGCGAAGAAGCCCCCATTCGTGACCCAGCTCGTGAGCGCACGGCAGAAGCGGGGCTTGTTCGCGAGACACTCGGGGCAGCGGCCGCAACTCTGCTGCGCCCACGGAACGCCGACGCGATCCCCGACGCGCGGCGCCTTCACCCCCGGACCGACCTCTTCCACGACGCCCACCGCTTCGTGTCCGAGCACCAGCGGCGTGGGCAGCGCGTAGCGCCCGCGGAAGAAGTGGACGTCGGTGCCGCAGACCCCGCTCGCGAGGATCCGCATGCGAACCTGCCCCGCCGCCGGCACCGGCAGAGCCAGCGTCCGGTACCGAAGAAGTCGTGGGCCTTCGAGCACCGCCGCCCGCATCTCGCCCTCGGGCGCCAGCAGCGTGCGCTCTCCCCAGCGGTCGACCAGGACACGCGCCAGGGACAGCGCGCGCGGATCGAAGCTCTCGACCCACGCGCGGAAGGGCTCGAGGCGGGCGTCCGAGGCGAGCCGCGCCCGCGCCTCCTCTTCGTCGCGGGTCTGGTCGAGCGATTCGAGGAGGGCCGCCTGAAGGGGCGCGATGTCCGCTTCGCTCGCGGCGGGCCCGCCGCGCTCACCGACCTCGGGTGCCTCGGCCTGTGGCGGCGCATCCGCCACCATCGCCCGGACGCGCCGGTAGCTCGCGCGAAACGCGTCGAGCTGCTCCTGGGTGTGAAGCGCGTGATCGGCGTGCTCGAAGACGATGGTCTCGAGCTTCGGGCAGAGCGCGAGCGCCTCTTCGAGGAGCGCGAAGCAATCCGCCGGGACCTCCCGCTCGTGGTCGTCGCGCCGGAAGGGGCGACCCGGCGCGCTCTCGGAGGTGAAGTAGTTTCCGCCCGCCATGTGGATCTTGAGGACGCGGTCGAGCGGGTAGCGCCTCAGGAGCGCGGAGGGATTGCGGTCGTAGTTCTCTGCCTGACAATAGAGGTTGTGCAGGTCGAGGTGGAGGAAGCCGTCCACCTCCTCGAGGAGCGCCGCGAGAAAGTCGGGCTGCTCGTCGACGTCGCGCGGGGACAGGGCGAGCGCGAGGTTCTCGAGCCCCACCGGCGCGCCCTTCAGATGAGCCTTCAGCTCCTGTAGGTGACGCTTTCCGACGTCGAAGGACGCGCGGGTGAAGGGCAGCGGCATGGGCGTTCCGCCGGTGAAGTCGCCGCCCGTCATGAAGCCGAAGTGCTCGCTCAGATGGCTCATCCGATAACGCGCGAGGACCTGGTCTAGGTTGGCGAGCCAACGAGCGCGCCGCTCGTCCTGGCCGGCGGTGAAGAGCGACATCTCGACGCCGTGACCGACGAGCCGGCCTTCGTAACCGAAGAATTCGAGCAGGGCGTCGGCCCACTCCGGCAGCGGCACGAAGGCCATGTCGACCGAGAGCTCGAGGACGTCGACCTCGCTCGCCTCGAGGAGCGGCAGCGCCGCGACGCGAAGGTCCTCGGTGGGCGAGAGGTTGAGCCCGACGTGGATGCGTCGCTCAGCCACCATATCGGAGGATGGTTCCGCCGTGGCCGACGAACCAGACACCAACGCTGGTGCCCCACACCGAGTGCAGCACGTTGTCGGTGCCGCTGTCCCGCCAGCGCCACTCGGTCCCGTCGAAGTGCAGGATGGTTCCGTGGTCACCGATGGCCCACACGTCGTCAGCGCCGCGACCCCAGATCGCGAACAGAGACTGCGAGGTCGGTGCGCCCTCCTCCGTCCATTCGCTTCCGTCGTAGTGAAGGAGCCGGCCGTCGGCCCCGGCCGCCCAGACGTCGTTCGGCGCCGCACCCCAGACGTCGAAGAGCGCCGTCCCCGCGGTGCTCGCGACCGGCGTCCAGCTCGCGCCGTCCCAGTGGTGCAGACCTTCGTCACCGGCGACCCAGACATCGTCGGCTCGGCTTCCCCACACGCCCGCGGCGTCGGGGCGCTCCGTGTGCTCGCGCCACTGTCCGCCGTCACTCTCGAGCCAGGTGCTCCTGCCCACGGCGAAGACGTGGTCGGCGTCGGTGCCGAAGATGGCGTTGAGCTCGTAGTCGCCATCCTGGTGATCGGCGACCCACTCTCCGCCGACGTGTCTGTAGAGCGCGCCGTCGTCACCCGCGGCGATCAGGGTGTCCCCGACGCCGAAGAGCGCCCGCAGATCCCGATCGCTCGGTCCGTCCTCGGTCCAGGTCGCGCCGTTCCAATGCAGGCCGACGTTCTCTCCGACGACCCAGATGTCCTGGTCACCGAAGCCCCAGATGGCCTTCAGATGACTGGTGACGCCCGAGCCGTGGCGCTGCCAGGCGGTTCCGTCCCAGTGGATGATCAACCCGTCCGCGCCCACCGCCCAGACGTCGGTGTCGGAGGTGCCCGACACGCCGCTGAGGTCGCCGGTCACGTTCGTGACCATCGCGGACCAGCGATCCCCCTCGAGGCGCGCGACCTGCCCGTCGTAGGCGACGGCGAAGACATCGTCATCGGCCGCCGCCCAGATCGCGTTCACCGGCCGGGTGATGCGGAGGTCCCCGCGCCGTCCCGAGCTCGGCCATCCGTCGGCGCCCACCAGGTAGGGCGCCCCGGACGCGTCGAGGAAGAAGTCGGCGACGTCCTCGTCGACGGAGCGCGCTTCACTCCAAGTGCCGCCTTCGCGCGCGAAGACGACGCCGCGCCGGCTCTCCTCGTCACTCTGGACGGCGAGCGCGTAGACCTTGGTTCCGTCCGCGGTCCCGAAGACCGAGACCAACGACAGCTCCGTCGGCACGGTCTCCGCCGTCCAGGTCGAGCCATCCCATCGAAGCGCGGTGCCGGCAGCGCCCACGGCGTAGGCCTCCTGAGGCGACGTGCCCCAGACGGCGAAGAGCGCCGCCTCGGTCACGGCCGGTGCCTGCACCCAGCCATCGGCGCCGCGACTGAGGATCGCGCCCCGCTCGCCCACGGCGACCACGTGCGATTCGTCCGTGCCCCAGACGTCGTGGAGGATCTCGCGCGTCGGGCTGTCTTCGATGGCGCTCTCGCCCGCATCGACGCGGAGGATCGTTCCTCGCTCCCCCACGGCGAAGACCAGGCCAGGCCGCGCGGCCCAGACGCCGTTCAGGGAGTTGCCTTGCGGCAGGGGATTGACCCAGCAGATCCCGTGATAGGTGCACGTCGGCTGCCGCTCCGGGTCCGGCGCCACCGGCGGGATCTCGGGGACCGTCACCACCGGAGGCGTGCTGGTGGCCGCCTCATCGTCGCCGCATGCGCTGCCGAGCACGACGAGCAGAGCGCAGGCGAGCCCGTGGATACGGCTCGGTATCTTCATCGTCGCCTCCGGAGGCGACTCTATCACGCACCAACATCGGGGAGCCTCCAGCCCGGCCCCCACGGCCAACTCGACGGGCGGTCCCATCGTGAAATACTCCGCGCGCATGACGCGCGTGGTCCCGAGAGTCAGGGCAGGCGAGCTCTTTCGCGTGGTCGCGGAGCGCCGGCCCGCCGTGGTCGAAGGGCTCCTCCGCGATTTCGACGGGCTCACGCTCTCGGGGCTCGCCGAGCGATACCCCGACGCACGGGTCCCGGTGGCGCCGATCGTGCGCGGCGTCGTGAGCTACTCCGCGGAGCGCGGCATCCCCTATCGACAGGAGCGACTCGCGCGCGTCGTCGAAAGCCTCGATGGCGACGAGCGCGGCATGGTGACCTGCCGCCCCGACGATCACCTCCCCGGCGCGCACGCGATCTTGCCCGCCATCGACCCGGGCGCGGCCTATCCGTTCCGTCGTGACCGCATCTGGATCTCACCGACCGACACCATCACGCCCCTGCATCACGAGGTGACGCACAACCTCCTCGCGCAGCTCGAGGGCGACAAGGTCGTGACCCTCTATTCCCCGTCCGAGCGGCGCGCCATGTACCCGCACCCGCCATGGTCGCGGATGCCGCACGTGAGCCGCGTCGCGGCGCACGATCCGGACCTCGCCGCTCACCGGCGCTTCGCCCGCGCCGTCCCCCACGTCGCCCGCCTCGCGCCCGGCGACGTGCTCTTCGTGCCGGCGCTCTGGTGGCATTGGGTCCGCACCGAAGGGCACTCGCTCTCTCACAACCTCTGGTTCGCGCGCGGCCCCGTCGCCTTCGTCGCCCGCACCCTCGAGCGCTACAAAGAGCTTCGTTCGCTCGCGATATGAGCGGCCTTTGGCGGCTCATGGCGGCGAGAGGGAATGAAACAGAGCTTCGCTCGTCCATGTGACATGATCACGGCCGTGAGGACCCGTCCGATCGTCGCGCTGACGCTGGCCCTCGGCGCCACGTCGGTGGCGCGGGCTCAGGAGCAGCAGGTTCGCTCCCAGGACGAGATCTACGAGGCCCCGGCCGACAGCCTCTCCATCGGGCACGCCGACGAAGGCCGCCTCGAGAACCCCTTCGCCGTGGTCGACAGCGACGTGATCGACGCCGTGCGCCCCAACCGCTACGGAACGCGCGAGCTGGTAGGCCTTCTGGGGCGCGCGGCCGCGGCCGTCGCCCGGAGCGCGCCCGGCTCGCGTCTCGCGGTGGGCGACCTCTCCTCCGAGACCGGCGGCCACCTGACGCCGCACGAATCGCATCAGAGCGGCCGCGACGCCGACGTCGGCTACTACATGCTCGACGAGCGCGGCGAGCCCATCCCTCGAGCGCTCTTCGTCCGCGTGCGCGGTGACGGGAGCGCGCGCCGCGGCGATCGGCACTTCCGATTCGACGATGCGCGCAACTGGGCCCTGCTCGTCGCCTTCACCGACGACCCGATGGCCGAGACTCAGTACGTCATCCTGGCGCCGCACCTGCGCGATCGCCTCATCGCCTATGGCCAGAGCATCGGCGCGAGCGAGGATCAGATCCGCCGCATCGGCCTGGTGACCCAGCAGATGCGGGGCAGCGAGGGCCACGACGATCACTTCCACGTGCGGATCTACTGCTCCGTCGGCGACCGCCCCCAGTGCCTCGATCGCCCTCCGCTCCACCCCTGGTACTACGGAACGCCGAGCCCCGACGCGGTGGCCGCCGCGCGCGTCGCCGATCTGCAGCGCGCCGCCGCGCTGCGCCGGATGCAGGAGCAGGCGCAGCGCGCCGAGGAGCAGCTCCAGCGCGCCGAGGAGCGGCAGGCCGCGCTCGAAGCGGCGCGGGCCCGCGAGCTCGCGCGGGAACCGACGCGCCAGGAGCAGCGCGAGCGCGCGCGCGCCGCCAGGCTCTCCCACGACGAGCGCCTCGCGCTGCGCGAGCTCCAGCGGCTGGAACGGGAAGCGGAGGCGGACCGACGGCGCGCCGCGGCGTCGGAGCAGGGACGCGCCGCCTCGCTCATCGCCGAAGAGCGGAGGTGGCGCGCGGCGGAGCGTCGCCGCGCCGCGAGGCTGCGCGAGACGCAAAGGCGCCAGGAGGCGGACGAGCGGCGGCGCGCCGCCGCGCTTCGGCGTCAAGCACAGCGCGCGGCGAGGCTCGAGATGCGGGCCCAGGCACAACAGGACGCCGATTGCCGGCGCGCGCAGGAGCTGCTGCGGCGCGGGGAGCGCCTTCGCCGGGAGCGCGAGCGCGCCGAAATGCGCCGGGAGCGCGAGTCGGAGCGGCTGCGCGAAGAGCTGAGGCACCGCGACGGCGAGTGAGTCTTCGGTGGCGGAGGAGCCATCGGCGCAGGTAGCCTCCGCCGGTGTTCAAGCACCTGGTTCAGATCTACTACGAAGACACGGACCACTCGGGCCTCGTCTACCACGCGAATTACCTCAAGTACTTCGAGCGGGCGCGCGAGCATCTCCTCGGCGTCGAGGAGCTGGTTCGGCTGCTGAACGAGGACGGGATTGGCTTCGTCGTCTACAAGGCCGAGCTCACCTTCCTCAAGGGCGCCGTCTTCGGCGACACCATCGAGATCCGCACCACCGTCGACAAGGAGAGCGACTACCGCCTGGTCTTCGCCCAGAACGTTCACCGCAAGGACGAGCTCCTGGTGGAAGGCCGGATTGAGATGGTCTGTATCGATCGGGCGGGCACGCTCTCGAAGATCCCGGCCGTGGTCACCAGCCGGCTCTGATCAACCGTTCGCGTCCTCGATGCGCGTCCAACCCGCCGGGGGCGCGTCGAGCGGCTCCTCGGCCTCGAGCCGCGCCGCGGCCCAGCGCCCGAGCGCCTCGAGCGACGCCTCCTCGGGCGTGCCCTGACGCGTCCGAAAGGTCAGAGCCTGCGCAGCAGTGCGGAGGAACGCGCGCGGGGTGTCGACGCTCGGCGTCACGTAGAGACCCACCTCCACTTCGCCGCGGCGGAAGATCGCCATCGGGGCGAGGGCATGAACCGGCGCCGCTGCACCGCGACGCTTGGCGTAGGCGGTGACGCTCCCCTCCGTCGACCAACCCAGCTGCCTCAGCGGGCCCGGCTCGAAGGGGAAGGCGGGGCGAAGCTCGGGCCAGCGCCGCCCCGAGAGCGCTTCGAGCGCCTCGAGCACGGAGCGCTCCTGGTCGTGCAAAGTGGCCACGAAGATCGCCCGTGGCGTGACCTCGGCGCCAGCGACGTCGAAGGACGCGACCCAGGCCGCCCCGACCGCGTCGCGCAGGGCCGCGGGCATGGGCGCTCCTTCGGGAAGCTCAGCGGCGGTCGGCCGCTGGACGTAGAGCTTGATCGCCGACGCTTCGCCCACGTTCAGCCCCAAGATCTGACCGCGCAGGGGCGCGCCGGCGATCCCCAGACGCGCGTGGAGCGTTTCCCTCTGCGCCGCCGAGGCATCCGAGGCGTTTGCGTAGAGCTTGTAGAGCGGCGCCGCGCCGCTGACGTCCCAGCCGACGATGAGGGGCAGCCCGAGCGACGCGCAGCACGCCGTGAGGGCGCGGGCCTCGTCGGTCCAGGGCAGCCCCAGCCCCGCGGCGATCGCCTCTCCGGTGGCCGCCCGCGCGCGCTCCAGCATCATGCGACCGCCCCGCACCACCCCCTTGGCATCGATCCGCACGGACGCTTCGAGATCGTGCGCGTCGGGGGCGATCGCTCGGGCGATCGCCTGGACCGAGGCGATCGCCTCCGACGGTCCCGACAGAGACTCCGCGAGCAGACGCGCCGTCTCGTCCATGGGTGGCGATCCTATCTCCATCGTCCCTTTCGCAGCATGAATGGATCGGCGTCGTCACGCGATCTCCACGCAGATCAACCACGATACACGGCCACGAGGGGTGCCACCGAGGCACCGAAGGAGATCCTTGGCCGGATCGACAACACACGCCTTTTCGTCATTCACCTTGGGCATGGGACTTGCTCTCGATCGAGACGTACTTACTGGAGCTTCGTTCCCAATGGGAGGCCGACCATGAGCAGCCAGACGACCGAGACGACGGATCCGATGAAGTGGCTCGACAGCCTCGAGCAAACGCGTGATGGGATGTCCCGCCTGGTGGAAGAGAGCGGCGACCTGGCGATCGCCGCCTACCGTGTGGCCCGCGCCCGCAACGCCGGGCGGATTCCGACCCCCCGCGCCGTCACCAACGTGGCCCGCGAGCTCGCCGCGCGGACCGGCTACTTCGACGTGATGCCGAGTCACCTCTCGCTCACCCACGCCTGCCAGGCTGCCGGCCTCGCGGGCTGAAGGCGACCGGTCACCCCTCGCTTCGAATGGTGACCGATCGGGCGCCGTGCTATCTCGGCGTCGATGAAGCTTCACGAGCTCGACGAGAGCGCTGCGGCCTCACCGGAGGGGGGGATCTTCGGCCTGCCCTTCCCCGTCGATGAATGCCACGTGGTCCTCATCCCCGTCCCTTGGGACGTGACCACCTCCTATCGCCCCGGGACCTCGAAAGGTCCCGCCGCGATCGTCCGAGCGTCGCATCAGATCGACCTCTACGACACCGAGACCGGACGCCCCTACCGAGTGGGGATCGCGATGCTCGAGGAGGATCCCGAGATCGTGGCCGACAACGCGCGCGGGCGCGCCCTGGCCGCGCCGATCATCGCCGCCGGCGGCGCGGAGGACAGCCCCGAGCTCGACCAGGTCAACCGACTCTGTGGCGAGCTCAACCAGTGGGTGCGTGCGCGCGCCGACGAGTGGCTCGATCAGGGTCGCCTGGTCGGGGTGGTGGGCGGCGATCACGCGAGCCCCTTCGGCCTCATCGAGGCGATCGCCCAGCGGCATCCGGGCGTGGGCATCCTCCACGTCGACGCCCACGCGGATCTGCGTGCGGCCTTCGAAGGCTTCACCTGGTCCCACGCGTCGATCATGCACAACGTGATGGCGCGCCTCGAGGGCGTCGCCCGGCTGGTGCAGGTGGGCGTCCGCGATCTCTGCGACGAGGAGATGACGCGGGCCCGCCGCTCCGGCGGCCGCATCATCACCCACCACGACACCACCCTCGGCCGAGCGGCGCCTCAGCGGCGAGACCTGGGCGGCGCAGTGCGCGGCGATCGTCCGGGACCTGCCGGACGAGGTCTACCTCTCCATCGACATCGACGGGCTCGACCCCTCGCTCTGCCCGCACACCGGCACCCCCGTGCCCGGCGGCCTCTCCTTTGTCCAGCTCTTCGATGCTCCTCGAAGCCGTCGCCCGGAGCGGCCGGCGGATCGTGGGCTTCGATTTGAACGAGGTGGCGCCCGGCCCCGACGGTGACGAGTGGGACGCCAACGTGGGCGCGCGCGTGCTGTATCGGATGATCGGCTGGGCCTTGGTGTCGCGGGGGGAGGTCTAGGCGGGCAGCGGGGTTCGGGCACGGGCAGGGGTGGGCGCGGTCCAGGTGGTCCAGCTGGTCCAGGGGTGTGGTGCCGAATTGTCCCGCGATTCTCCGGGGTCTGACGTGGCACCAGCCTTGCGATGGTCGGTGGCATGGAACACGACGCAACCGACCTCGACCTCAGTGCGCGGCTCGAGGCCCTGGGGATCGACGAAGCGACACGCAACGCATTGATCGCCAACGCGGCGGTGGAGCTCGACCGCGTCGAGGCTCTCGACGCCGCCGTGAGCCTCGCCACCCGACTCGCTGCCCGGGGCGCGGTGGATGACCCCGAGGAGGCGGCGGCGTTGATCCGCGGGGTGGTCGAATGCGAGCTGGCCGCGCGCCGAACGATGCCGAGCGGTATCCACCGCTCGGACGTCGCCAAGATGGTTGTCGCCGCGACGGAGTATCCGCCCCCGGCGGAGCGCCCCACCGCGGATCACCACGTCTTGTGGATCACCATCGGCGGCGCGATCCTCGGCGCCTTCGGCGTCCTTCTGCAGATCGTCTGAGCGCCGTCAGCCGATCATCGTTTCGCGCGCGAGGTACGCGCCCTGATCCCGATCGGCCCGCATGTGGATGGCGCGGAGGAATTCCTCCCACTCGATGGCGCCGCTGCCGTCGAGATCGGTGAGCCGCATGAGCCAGGCGATCTCGTCGTCGCTGAGCGGCTCGTCGCCTTCCTGGAGGGTGCGCGAGAGGTCCCCGGCGCTGATGCGCCCATCACCGTCCGTGTCGAGGGTGCGAAATGCGAGGCGGATCTCGTCCTCGCTACTCGGTGCACCCGTGAACCACGCCGCGAGGAAATGGGCGAGCTCCGCGCTGTCGATCCGGCCGTCGCCGTCATGATCGAGCTGGCTCTCGAGGCGCGCGATCTCGTCCGCGGTGGGCGCGACTCCCTGCGATTCGAGGAGCGCACGGACGTCGGCGACATCGACCTTTCCATCGTCGTCGAGGTCGAAGAGCTTCTTGATCCAGGCCTCTTCGCCCTTCGTGAGCTCGGCGGCGCGCTCGGGGCTCTCTTCGCCGTGCAGCGCCGAGACCAACGCCAGGCCCAGGCGCGACCTGGCGACGTGCCGCTTGAGCGAGCGCTCCTTGGTCAGGATCCACACGATGAAGCCGATGTCGATGAGCCCGAAGAGGAAGGGCGTGACGATCGGCGCGAAGCGATCGCCCACGTTGGCGATGCCGGTATAGAGCGTGACCTGCACGCAGAACATCAGGTTGCGCTGGTGCTCCATCGTCCAGCCGTGGAGCCACGCTTGCGGCGTGGGGCGCGCCCAGTATCGGATGTTGCGGTAGAGCAGGTAGAGGTAGACGGGCACCTGCACCACGAAGATCACGGCGAAGGGGATGGTGTTGGGCGTCTCTGGAGGTACGCTGCTCGCGAGCCGGAGCGCGCCCCAGATCGCGATGCCGACGCCGAAGAGGGCGCTGGTGATCGGCAAGAAGAGCATCACCGCGCGCATCGCCGGGGAAGGTGCGCGGTTCTTGTAGTGGATGGCGGCGAGGCCGTTCGCCAGGAAGTCGATCACCATCGACGAGATGAAGGCGAACTGGATGTAGAGATAGAGTGAGAAGCCCTGGCCCGTGACGTCGTAGTAGCGGGTGGGGTCGAAGCCGCGGGCGATGAGGATGGTGCCGCTGTTGGCGAGACCGTCGATGAGATGGAAGAGCCACAGGACGACGAAGGCGCGCCCGAAGGCCTTGTGTACGCGGCCGCCTTTCTTGACGACGAGCGGCACCAGGCAGACCGCGAAGAGCGCGAGCCCGGTCAGGTTGTGGAGCCCGACGAAGACCTGGAAGACACCACCGAAAGGGTTTTGATGGCCGTGGAATGGAGTGACGAGCTCGGTGACGATGGGCTCGCCGGTGGCCCAGGTGCTCGGATCGAGATAGGCGCCGTCCCAGGCGAGCACCATGCACGCGAGGCTGTAGAGGCGAAGGGCGAGCAGCACCGTGATGATCGCGGAGAAGGCCGCGTTCGGCATGGGGCCGTCGTAGGCCCGGAGATCGAGGAAGGCGTTCTTGCGCACCAGACCGCGCGCCGTGCGGCGCAGGAGCTTCGCCGCCACCACGGCGTCGGCCATGGGCGCCTCCGACTCCTTCGGCGGGCGGTCACTCGGCGGGGGCGTCGTCGACAAGGGGGACCTTCCCCCGTGCTCTACTGAATGCGCTCCTCAAACGCCACAAGAGAGTGAAGAGGCTCGGAACGACGTAGAGCGTCAGCACCGAGGAGAGCGCGAGGCCGCCGAGGACGATCGCGCCGACGCCCCGGTAGAGCTCGGAGCCGGCGCCGGAGAAGACCACCATCGGGAAGAGGCCTGCGAGGGAGGTCAGGGTGCTCATGAAGATCGGGCGCACCCGGGACTCCACGGCGGCGGGCACCGCGTCGTCCAGCGCTTCGCCCTCTCTCAGCCGCGCGAGGGCGCCGTCCACGATGAGGATGGCGTTGTTCACGACGACGCCGATCAGGATCAGAAAGCCGAGAGCGGTCATCAGGTCCAGCGACTGCTCCGAGAGAAACGAGTCGACCAGACGAAGCCCGGCGACCCCCCCGGCGGCGGCGAGGGGAACAGTGACCATCACCGCGACCGGCGCGAGGAAGTCCTCGAAGAGCGCGGACAGGAGAAGGAAGGTGATGAGCACCGCGAGGGCCAGGACGCCGGCGAACTGCTCCTTGGCGACCTCGAGCTTGCCTGCGGTCCCGCTGATCTTGAGATCGATCCCGGCGGGCAAGAGACCTTCGTCTTCCGCGCGCTGGATCACGTCCTTGCGGACGCGCGCGATGGCGACTTCGAGGGGGATCGCCTCCGAGGGCGCGATGAGCAGCGAGATGGCGCGACGGCGCTCGATGCGCTGGATGCTGGTGGGGCCGATGGTCTCGATGATGTCGGCGAGCTGCGCGAGGGGAACCACCCGGCCCGCGGGCGTGGCCACCGGCGCGCTCGCCAGCTCGGCCGGCGTGCTCACGAGCTCGTCCTCGCCCCGCGCCGCCCGCAGGACCACGTCGACCCGCGGCTGCCCCTCGCGGCCCAGCTCCCCCACGATCGCTCCGTCGACGAGGGCGTCGACCACCAGCCCCACGTCCGCCGCGGGCATGCCGAGGGCGGCGGCCTCGTCGCGCCGCGGGACGGTGTGGATCTCGGGCGCCCCGGAATCGAGGCTCGGCACCGGACGCACCTGCGCATCGGGCAGCGCCTCCTGGGTGAGGCCCATGAGCGCCCGCCCCGTCTCCGTGAGGGTCGCCGGATCCCCACCGCCGATCTCCAGCTCGATGGCCCGCCCGCCGCCGATGTCGCGCCCGAAGAGCGACGCCTGGGTCGCGAAGGCGATCATTCCGGGGATCGATCCGTGAAGGCGTCGCAGATATCCGAGGATCCCCTCGATGCCCTCCGGCTCCGAGGCCACCGCGCCGGCGAAGATGCGGTCTGGGCCACCGACGAAGAAGCTGCGGTGGATGGAGGGGACGCCGTCCACCTCGCGCCCAGCGTGGCGCGTCATCTCCGCCTGGTTCGCGGCGCCGATCTGCTTCAGCTCGTCGACCGAGTAGCCGGGCGGAGGAACGATGATCGCGAAGATGAGGTTGCGGTTGCCAGTGGGCAGGTACTCGAGGGGCGGCAGCAGCGCAAAGGCCGTGCCGAGGGAGAGCACCACCGCGAGGATCGTCACTGTCAGAGGACGCAGTGTTCCCGTCGAGAGCCACCGCGCGTGGCGGCGGACGCTCGCGCGAAAGCGCTGTCCGAGGCGCGCGAGTGGACCGTGCCGCTCCTTCGACGGGTCGCGCGTGGCGAGGAACTTCGCCGAGAGGCTGGGGATCACCAGGACCGAGACCACCAGGCTCGAGCCGACGGCGAGGCACATGGCGATCGCCACGTCGCGAAGCAGCTGCCCGACCTCACCCTCCCACAGGATGATGGGCACGAAGACCACCGCGGTGGTGAGCGTGGAAGCCAGGAGCGCTCCCCACACCTCTTTCACGCCGAAGAAGGCCGCTTCGTCGGCGGACTTCGCCTTCGCTCTCCAGGTGTCGATGTTCTCGAGGGCGACGATGGAGTTGTCGAGCACCATGCCGACCGCGAAGGTGACGCCTGCGAGGGACACCACGTTCACCGTGCGGCCGAGGAGGCTCATCCCGAGGGCCGTCCCGAAGACACAGAAGGGGATGGAGAGGCTGATGATGGCCGAGGCGCCGAAGCTCCGGAGGAAGAGCATCAGCACCACCACCGCCAGGCATGCGCCCAGGAGGAGGTTCTGCTCGACCAGCGCGAGGGAGCCCTCGATGTAGTCGACCTGATCCGAGAGCACTTCGATCTCGAGACCTTCGGGCGCGAAGTAGTCCCGCTGGAGGCGGTCGACGGCGGCGCGCAGGTCCCGCGTCACCTCGAGGACGTTGGTGCCCGCCTCGCGCGACAGGAGCAGGACCATCGAAGGCCGGTCGTCGCTGAAGGCGAGGCCCGTGGCCTTGCGCAGCCCCATGCGCACGTCGGCCACGTCGCCGAGGAGGATCGGCGTGCCCTCCGCGTCCGCGCCGAGCACCATCTGCTCGAGCTCGTCGGGGTTGGACGGGGAGATGGGCGTGCGGACCAGATAGCGGCGCTTGCCGAGGGTGAGGTCACCGCCGGAGACGTCGCGAAGCTCGCCGCTCGTGCGGCGGGCCACGTCCGCGAGGGTCAGACCGCGCGCGGCGAGGGCCACCGGGTCGAAGTCGACGTGGATCTCCCGCGCGCGCCCGCCGATCAAACGGACGTCGGAGACGCCGGGGATGCGCTCGAGCTGCGGCAGGATGGTGTCGTCCACCCAGGTTCGGTAAGGGGCGGGATCGTCGCCGGTGGGGCTTCGCACCGCGATCACCGCCAGGGGCGGACCGGTGCTGTCGGAGGTCGCGACCACCGGCTCGCGCGCGGCCTCGGGATAACCGGAGACCTGGCTCAGGCGATTCGTCACCCTCACCAGCGCCTCTTCGATATCCGTCTCCACCGAGAACTCGAGGCGGATGCGCCCCTGGTCGGAGCTGGCGGTCGACTCCATCCGTTCGAGCCCGTCGATACCCTTGAGCGCTTCTTCCTGTTCGAGGAGGATCTCGGCCTCCACCTCGGTGGGCGCGGCGCCGGGCCAGGCGGTGCTCACGGTGAGCGTCGGGATCGACACGTCGGGGGTGAGCTGAATCGGCAGGTTCCGGACCGAGAGGATCGCCGAAGAGCACCACCACCGTGACGAAGACCGAGATGGTCACCGGGCGCCGGATCGCGAAGCGGATCGGCGCGCCGCCGTGCCCCTCGAGCGGGTCGCGCGCAGGCTCGGTCGCCATGGCGCTAGCTTCCCTCGGCCGGCGACTCGCTGGGGCTCTCGGCGGCGGCGGGCGACTGCACCGTGACCTCCTGGTCGGGCCGGAGGCGCTCGTTACCGCGCGTGACCACCGCGTCACCCGTCGAGAGGCCCTCGGCCCGCACCAACGCCGCGTCGGCCGAAGTGGCGACCACGTCGACCGCGTGAGAGACGGCCTTGCCGTCCGCCACCTCGATCACGCGATAGCCCACCGCCCCCCGGACGAGCGCGTCTCGCGGCACCCGCACCGCCTCACTGTCGTGCCGCTGAATGGCGAGCCCCACGCGGACGGTCGCGCCGGCCAGGAGCCAGCGCCGCGACTCGGCGGGGACCAGGCGGAGGGTGACGGTCCGCGTCTGGTCGTCGAGGGCGGACACCACGCCGGCGATCTCGGCCTGGACGACGAACTCTTCCTCGGCGAGCGCGTTGGAGAGCGAGGAGCTAGGGAAGATGGTCGCCGGCATCCCCGGCTCCACGTGCAGCACCAGCTCCGCTGGCGCAGCGACCATCACCTCGACGTCGCCATCGCTGACCAGCGCGAGCGCGGGCGTCCCGGGGTCGACCCAATCGCCAGGATCGACCGAGCGACGGAGGAGCACCCCGTCGAAAGGCGCGACGATGCGGTGACGAGACAGGACGTTGCGCGCCTCGGCGAGCTCCGCGGCGCTGGCGGCGCGCCGGGCCTGGGCCGCCTCGGCCGCCGTCTGGCTGCGCTGGATCTCCGCCTGCGCCACGGCGCGCGGACCGGCCTGTACGACCTGCTCCGCCTGCCACGAAGCCAGCTCCTGCTCCTCGCCTGCGAGGGTGTGGGTGGCTTCGGCGCGGCGAACCTGCGCGCGCGCGAGGCTGGGATCGATCTCGAGGAGCACCTGGCCCCGATGCACCCGATCCCCTTCGCGAACGGACACGGTGCGCACCTCGCCCGACGCGCCGACCGAGAGCTCCGCGCTCGACAGGGCCCGCACCTCACCGAGAAACCGATTCTCCACCAGGAGATCGCCGGGGCCGGCCTCGGCGACCTCGACGGGCGCCGGGCGCGAGCCACCGTGGCCCGACGGAGCGGCCTCTTCCTCATCGCAAGCCGAGGCGCCGGCCGCACAGAGCGTTGCGACGAGCAAGACGACGCCGGAGCTGCGAGCGGTGTGATGGGCGCCCATGAGCGAGAATCCCTCGCACTGCTCTAGTGCTTCGGGAGGCCCATGTCGAGGATCCAGAAAGCGCTCGGATTTGCGACCTCCGCCCCGGCGACTACCCTGTCGGCCCACATGGCAGCTGCGCGACGAAAGCTCGTCGTCGTGTCGAATCGCGGTCCACTCCGCTCGCAGGTCGTGTCCGGCAAGCGTCGGTGGGTTCGTTCGGCCGGCGGATTGGTGACCGCCCTCGACCCGGTGCTTCGGGGTCGCGGTGGCGTCTGGGTGAGTGCCGACGAGCACGACGACCCTCACGAACTGGAGGTGGATGGCCCGGATCTGGGCTACGAGACCGCATCGGTGAAGCTGAAGCGGTCGGTGGCCGACGGGTTCTACCGGGGGGTCTCGAACGCCCTCTTCTGGCCGCTGCTCCACAGCTTTCCGCCCACGATGCGCATGGCCGAGGCGCCCTGGGCGAGTTACGAGACCGCGAACCGCCGCTTCGCCGAAGCCACCCTGACGCACTCGAAGGCGCGGGACCTCATCTGGGTGCAGGACTACCACCTGATGTTGGTGCCGGGGATGTTGCGGGCGAAGCGGCCACGCGCCCGAGTGGGTTGGTTCTGCCACGTCCCGTGGCCCAACCCCGACATGGTGGAGATCCTGCCGTGGCGGAAGCGGGTCCTCGACGGACTTCTCGGGGCCGACCTCCTCGGCTTCCACACGCCGCAATACGTGGACAACTTCCTGTCCTGCGTC
Organism: uncultured delta proteobacterium; assembly: GCA_963727445.1. Lineage (GTDB taxonomy): Bacteria > Myxococcota_A > Polyangia > Polyangiales > B10-G4 > B10-G4. The sequence continues at coordinate 832,603 of CAVSGI010000020.1, read as the reverse complement.
GAGCGCCTCACCGACCATCGGGTGGACCGCCGAAGGCGCCTCGTGAAGATGGGCAAGTGGACGACGAAGGTGATCTCGGCGCCCATCGGCGTGCCCACCAAGGAGATCGAAGCGCTGGCGGTCGCGCCCGAGGTGGTGCGCGAAGCCGAGCGCATCCGGGAGATGACCAACCGCCGGACGCTGGTCCTCGGGGTCGACCGCCTCGACTACACCAAGGGCATCCCCGAGCGAATCCTCGCGTGGGAAGCGTTCCTGAAGCGACACAAGAACGCGCACGAGAAATTCGTGCTCGTGCAGGTGATGGTGCCGAGCCGCACCGGCGTGAAGGCCTACGCCGATCTCAAGGAGGAGATCGACCGGATGGTGGGCAACGTCAACGGTCGCTTCTCGATGACCGGACGCGTTCCGATCCACTATTTCTACAGGAACCTCGACCGCGTCCAGCTCTACGCACACTACCTCGCCGCCCAGGTGGCCCTGGTGACGCCGCTCCGGGACGGGATGAACCTGGTGGCGCACGAGTACGTCATGTCGCGCTTCGAGAACACCGGCGCGCTGATCCTGAGCGAGTTCGCCGGCGCCGCGAGCTACCTGCGGGACGCCATCGAGGTGAACCCCTACGACGTGGAGGGCATCGCCGACGCGCTTCAGACGGCGACCACCATGAGCGAGGCGGAGAAGACCCGGCGGATGAAGAAGCTGCGGGCGGCGGCCAGGAAGCTGGACGTCCATCGATGGGCGGACGAATATCTGAAGAGGCTGGAAGGTGAGTGAGGGCGTGAGCGCGCAGGTGGTGGCGATGGAGGCAGCGGTCCTACCCCGACCGATTCTCGTCGCCCTCGACGTGGACGGGACGCTGGCCCCCATCGTCAGTGACCCGAAAGCGGCGCGCGTCCCCGACGAGACGCAGGACCTGCTCCGGGCGCTCGCGAATCACGACGACGTGCGCGTGGCGCTGGTGACGGGCCGCGACGCGTCGCAGCTCGCGCGGATGGTCCGCGTCCCCGAGGCCTATCGCGCGCTCTCCCACGGCCGCCTCCTCGTTGCCCCCGGCGAATCGGTGCGCACGCCGAAGGAGCGGGCCAAGGAGCGCGTCTTCCTCGACTCCTTCGCGGCGTGGGGCCACGCGCACGCCGTGCCGAAGGGCGCGCGGGTGGAGGTGAAGCACGGCGCGCGCGCCATCCACGTTCGAGAGCTCGCCGAGCGCGACCCGCGCGTAGCGCGGACGATTCTTGAACGGCGCGCGTAGAGAAGCCCGACGACTCGGGCTCCACGCGCGGGACGGGCGGCACGTGGTGGAGGCCGAGTCACAGGCCGGCGACAAAGGCGAGGCCCTGGCCTCGATCCTCGAAGAGACCCAGTGCCGAAGCGTGATCTACGCGGGGGACGACCTCACGGACCTGCCAGCCATCGAGCGCGCGGTCGCGATGGGCGGCGTCGGGATCTTCGTCGCCTCCCCGGAGCAGCCGACCCGTCCAGAGGAGACCACGCTCGCGGTCGAGGGACCCGAGGGCGTGAAGGACTTCCTCGAGGCGCTGGTGCAGGCGCTCTGAGGTTCGTCGACGCCGCGAGGCGGCCGACGAACGAGCGACAACCCTTCCGTGTCATTGGACCAGGCACTAAGATCCGTTTGATGCTCGCGTCCTCACAGCTCCTGCCCTCGAGCGAGCACGACCGCTATTTCGACTACTGCCTCGAGCCCTATCGGCCGCGGCGACCCTGGCAGGGCAAGCTGCGGAGCGAGAACCTCCTGTGGAGCTCTCTCTGCACCGGCGGCGGGTACGACGCGCTTCGCGAGCCCGTCGAGGCGATCCAGGCACACGTAGGGCGCGATCTCACGGTGTGGGGCGTGAAGTGGGACGGCGAGCGGCTCTGGTGGGAGCTCTACTTCTACGACCCGCAGAAGGAGTCGCCCGAGGCGACGATCACCTCGCTCACCGAGGCCCTGTCGCCCTGGATTCGCGTCGTGCCCCGTATCCGCGAGTCGATCCCCTACATGATGGTCAGCTTCGATCTGACGGCCGCGGCCGCCGGCGGCACGGTCGACGAATTCAATCTCTACCTCGCCGGCGAGGACGCCCACGCCGGCCGCAGCTACGAGGTGCGCGCCGACGCCATCCAGCTCGAGAACACTTACAAGTTCATGGCACCCAAGCCCGAGATCGACGAGGTGCTCTCGCTGATTCAGGCCAGCCTCTACGTCGACTTCTCGGATCCGCGGACCCTCTCGAAGGTGCTGATCCCGGAGCTCTTCGCCTGCAAGAAGGTCTGCGTCGCCAAGAAGCGTTACTGCGACGCGATCTACTACTCGGGCATCGACGTGGGTCAGCTCCAGTGGTTCCTGAAGCGCTTCGACTACCCGGAGGCCATCACCGGCTTCGTGAGCCAGCACCGCGCTTCCTTCGAGCACCTCTACTTCGACGTGGGGATCGACTACCTCCACGACGAAAAGGGCGAGCTCGTCTACCGCAAGACGAGCTACTACGGGACCGTCTGATGCAGAGCTACAAGGGACGGTTCGAGCCGACGCGCTTCGAGGACCTCACCATCACGGTGGACTTCCACTGCCACAGCGCGTGCCGCTTCTGCATCGTCCAGGAGGGGATGAACTACTTCAAAGGCATCCCCTTCGAGAAGTTCATCAAGACCGTCGATGACAACACCGAGAGCCGGCGCTACCGGCGCGTGACCTTCACCGGCGGCGAGGTCACCCTCGAAAAGAAGCTCTTCGACTACGTCGACTACGCGCACGCCTCGGGGAGCTTCGAGCACATTCGGCTGCAGACGAACGGAAGGCTGATGGCCGACCCGGCGTTTGCCGAGAAGCTGGTGAAGGCGGGGATTGACGAGTACTTCGTGTCGCTCCACGGACACGACGCCGCGACCCAGGACTACATCTCGCAGCGCGAAGGGAGCTTCGACGAGGCGATGGCGGGGATGGAGAACCTCCGGGCCCTCGGCGTGTGTTTGATGACCAATACCGTGCTCACCACCCTGAACCAGCCGCACCTCGCGGAGATCGTGGACACCGTCCGCGATCTGTCGCCGGTGCGGATGGAGTGGTGGAACTACCTCCCCATGGAGGACTACGCCGACGAGCGGGGGCTCCTGTCGCCCATGGCCGAGCTCGCGCCTTCACTCCGCCGCGCCCTCACGCGCTGCGGCGAATACGGGATCGAAGCGGCGGTGAAGTACGTGCCGCGATGCCTGCTCGGCGAGCACGAAAAGCTCCAGGACAACACCCAGCCGGACGTGATCGTGGTCGAGGAGTTCTACGAGACCTATCCGAAGTTCGCCTGTCTCTACGAGGCCAAGTGCGAACACAGCGAGAGCTGCCTGGGTCTCACCCACCCGTACATCTCCAAGCACGGCTGGGAGCAGGATCTGCTCACGCCCTATCCCCGCACGACCCCCTGGGAAGAGCCCGAGGACGGGCTGTGGGTGGGCTCGGATCAGCCGGGCAGAGGCACGGCGCCCAAGACCGATCAGCCCCTGTGGGCCGCGCTGATCGAGGGCGTGGAGGAGCGAACGGGCGCGACCCTCGACGACATCGTGCTCCAGCGCCGCGCGTGCCTCTACCGCTTCGTTCAGGAGGGGTCGCGGGTCGACTTCGTCCTGACCGGCCGCGACGAAGGCGCGCGCGCCCTCGCGCGGAGCGCGTCCTTCAACATGCACTATCGCAATCAGAGCGGTGACACCGCGGTGCTCGAGGCCATCATCGCCGCCTGTGTGGATGCCGTGCGCGAGAGCGACCCGGGCGGCATGCTCCTCGATCTCAGAAAGGGGCCCACCGGCCCCGAGGCGGTGCGAAGGCGATCCAAGAGGCGCCTCCCCGTCACGCCGGGCGAGGGTTGAGCCGCTCGCGCCAGTAGGCGACGAGGGGCGCGACGTCGAGGGCAGTGTCGGCCGAGACACCGAGTGCCGCCCGTGCCCGCGCCGGGTCCGCCACCGAGTGCCGGAGCTCCTCGGCACGCGCCGGCGCCCGGAGCGGCTCGATCTCGACGCCCGCCGCGTCGCGGATGGCGTGGAAGAGCGCTTCGACAGTCGTCCCGCGGCCAGTCCCCACGTTGAGCACCGGCTCCACGAGGGGAACGCGACCCGCAGCGAGGGTCGCGCGCACCACGTCGTCGACGTGGATGAAGTCGCGCGTCTGCGAGCCGTCGCCGAAGATCGTCGGTGGCCGGCCTTCGAGGAGCGCGTTCACGAAGATGGTGGCGACGCCGACGTAGGGGGAGAGGGCCTGCCCTGGGCCCCAGGTGTTGAAGTAGCGGAGGCTCACGTGCTCGACGCCACGCGCGCGACACAGAACGCGGACGTAATGCTCCGCGGCGAGCTTGGAGACGCCGTAAGGGCTCACCGGGACGGTGGGATTGGATTCGGTGACGCGGCGCTCCTCGGCCGCGTCCGCGTAGACCGCCATCGACGAGGCGAAGACGAAGCGAGATACGGTGGAGCCGGCCATCGCTTCGAGGAGCGAAAGGGTGCCGCCGAGGTTCACGTCGTGGTCGTCGCGGAAGGCGTCGACCGAGCGGCGGATCGAGACGCGGGCCGCGAGGTGAAACACCACCTCGGCCCCCGCGAGCGCTTCGCGCATGGCGCTCTCGTCACGCACGTCGGCCCGGACGAGGCGGGCGCCTTCGGGGACCCGCTCGGCACTGCCGGTGGAGAGATCGTCGACCACCACCACGTCGTCGCCGGCCTCGAGCAGGAGCTCGGCGAGGCGCCCACCGATGAAGCCGGCACCGCCTGTCACGACCGCGCGACGACTCACGCCTCGCCCTCGAAGGCGACGCGCTCGGTCTCGGTCACGATGCAATCGATGGCGTCGCGATCCACGCGTGCGCCCGAGAACACCAGGGCGCGCTCGACGCGCACGTCCTCGATGCGCGCGTTCGCCCCCACCACGGCCTGTTTTAGGACGGCGCGAGAGGAGACCTCGGCGCTGGGATCGACGAAGACGCTCTCGCCGGTCCGCGCGAGCTCGGCGAGGTTCAGCGCCCACAAGTCCCGCGGATAGGTCAGGTTCACGTCCCGCTCGACGACTTCGGCCACGCCGACACGCTGGCCGTCGTCGATGAAGACCTGGATGGCGTCGGTGAGCTCGTACTCGTCGCGCAGGACCGAGCGCGGCGTCCTACGGATGGCGTCGAAGAAGACGGGCTCGAAGAGGTACACGCCGCATCCCTTGAGCCGCGTGGGCGGATGGCGCGGCTTCTCGATGACCCGCTTCACGCTCCCGTCCGCCGCGAGGACGATCGCGAAGTTCCGCTGGATGGCGGCGGGGTCCTCCTCGTCCTTCGCGGCGAGCACCGCCGCGAATCCGCGCTCTCTCATGGCGAGGAGCTCGCCGAAGCGCGGCGCCGAAAAGAAGACGTCGCCGAGCATCAGCAACAAGGGCCGGTCGCCCACCAGCGGCTCGACCACGCTCACCGCGTGCGCGATCCCCTGAGGCTCCTCTTGCTCGGCATAGCGGATGCGGACGCCGTGCGCCGTCCCGTCGCCGAGCCGCGAGCGGATCTCCGTCGCGCCCTTCCCCACCACGACGATCGCTTCGTCGATCCCGACCTCGCGCATCGAAGCGAGCTGGTGGACGATCACCGGCCGTCCGAGGACCGGCAGCAGGGGCTTCGGACGCTCCGCGGAGAGCGGCACCATCCGAACGCCTTCACCCGCCGCGAGGATCACTCCGATCGGAGTCGTCATCTTCTGAGAAGTCTACATCCAGAGCACCTCTCACAACGACATCCGCAGGGCGAGGAGGAAACGGCCGGCGTTCGCTGCCGTCCGAAGGAGGCGGAGCTTGGTGGTGCCGGCCACGCGCGGGAGGTGGGCGACGGGGACGTCGGCGATCTTCAGGCCGTCGTGATGCGCGCGAACGACGATCTCGGTGGGCGTCGGGTAGCCGTCCGCTTCGAGGGGGGCGTTCTGCACCCATTCGCGGCGCACGAGCTTGAGCGCGCAATTCGGATCGCGCACGCGCAATCCGAAGAGCGTTCGGACCAGCGCCCGGAGCCCGAGATCGGCGCCGACCCGCAGCGGCGTGTCGCGCTTGCGCACGCGGTGCCCGGTGACCAGATCGAAGTTCCCCGCGCGCTGGCGCGAGAGCAGGCGCGGGATGTCGTCGGGGTCGAACTGGCCGTCCGAGTCGATGGTGACCACCAGCTCGCCCTCAGCCGCCGCGATGGCCGCCCGGAGCGCGCGCCCGTAGCCCTGATTTCGTCCGGGCGTGACCACGCGCAGGCGAGGGTCCTCGTCGGCGACGCGCGCGAGGATCTCCGGGGTGCGGTCGCGGCTTCCGTCGTCGGTGATGACGACCTCGCCGTCGATCCCTTCGCGGTCGAGCATCGCGAGAAAGCCGCGCACGACCTCCTCGATGCATCCCTCCTCGTCGAAGGCCGGTGCGCAGATGGAGAGCTGCGTCATCGCGCGCGCTCCTCGATGGCGTAGAACCCCACGTGAACGGTTCCGTCATCGTAGCCGAGGCCTTCCATGCTCTCCTTCGCGACGAGGTCGGTCGTCTGGAGAGGCCTCAGCGACAGGCGCCGCTCCACCGCGTCACACAGAGCCCGTCCATCGTCGGTGGCGCACAGAGACGAGCGGTACCAGATCCCGTGGAGGTCGCGCCCGACATTCTGCTCGGAGAGAGGCGAAGCGACGGGCCCTTCCCCGGTCCCGCATTCACCGTAGAGCGGGAGGTGGAGACGGCGGCGCGGCCCCGCCGCTCCCAGGAACGATACGGTGGCGTCCTCGGGCAACTCCGAGCGCTGCGTCAGGATCCAGGCCTGTTCTGCCGCGTCGGTGGGGAGCTCGAAGAGCGCTCCCGCGCGCGTAGCGGCGTAGCCGAGGGACACCAGCAAGAGCCCCCCGGCGAGGAGCCAGGGCGAGCGCCCGGCCCTGAGCCCGGCGAGCCCGGTGCCGAGCGCCGCGACGAAGGCCGGCAGGAAGAGCAGGAGATAGCCGGTGACGATCAGCGGCCCGACGGCCCCGATCACGTGCGTGCCGAAGGCGACCGCGATCACGGCGAACAAGACGACCGCGCGCAGGATCCCCCGTCGCCGTTGCGAGGCACCGAAGGCGATGGCGAGCGCCCCGACCGTCGCGAAGAGGAGCCCCCAGTGCAGGCGACTTCTGGGGATCCGCGAGAAGAAGTCGGGCAGCCAATCGTCGCCCACGCCGCCCGTGGTGACGCTACCGATGACACCAAAAGCGAAAGCCGCGGCGAGGACGCCCACCACCAGCGTGGCCACGGCCGTATCCAAGAGGCGCCGGCGAAGCTGCCCGCCACCCACCGCGACCACGAGCGGGAGCGTGGCCGAAGCGACCCAGGCGACCGGATGGATGCGCGCGGCCTCGGCCACGAGGAGCCCGGCCGCCCCCGCGCAGAGAAGGAACTCGGGGTCCGCGGGCCCGCGGCGCCGGGCGCCGATGGAGAGGGCCGCGCCGGCGATCAGGAGCAGGGACGAGATGGTTCCGAAGTAGCTCTCACTCTGCGCGATGCGCACGAGGCCTGGCTCGAAGGCGACCGCGAGGGAGAGGGCGAGGGCCAGGGGACGCCCGATCCACGCGCCGCGGGCGAGCACCCACACCGCCCCGACGGCGAGCGCCCCCAGCAAAGCCTGCACCGTGAAGACCGCCGCGCTCGGCTCGCCGCCGATCATCCGGACCAGCGAGCCGAAGACCTCGAAGTAGCCCGGCCCGTACACGGGGGTGACGCAGAGGGCATGGCTCACCCAGAGAGGACCCTGCCCGTTCTGGTGGACGAAGGAGGGGCTGGCGATCAGCGTGCGGCCCACGTAGGCGACCAGCGCCAGCCCGAGGGGCGGCGCGACGGCGAGCGCCGCGGCCCGGAGCGAAGGGCGGGCGCGGAAGAGATGGAGCGCGAGGGCCGCCATCAGAAGGAGCAACGCGGACAATGGGAGCCAGGGGACGGGCGGCGCGGGGATCGCGACGCCGCGTTCGCCGGCGGACAGGCGCCCCTCGGGAACCGCGAGCGAGGGGTCGCGGGCGACGCAGGCCGCGACCGTCTCGAAGGCGCGATGCACCGGCTCGGGCGCCAGGGACCAATCCGCGTACTCGGCGATGGGGGAGACGCCGAAGTCGGCGACCTGTTGGAACGCGCCCGGACGGTCCCGCGCGATCTCGACTTCGAGGGCGGTGTCGCCGCTCCGCGCGGAGACGACCAGGCCCCCGGGCAGGCAGCGCACGAGCGCGACGTCCACGTCTTCCGATCCGCAAGCGCGCACCCAGTCCTCGGCGTCCTCGCACTGCTGCGCAGCCGCTGGTGAAGCCACCGCAGAAGATGCGATCAAGAGGACGCCAGCGAAGGGGAAGCGGGCCATCTACGGAACCACGCGGTAGAGCCGGAGAACGATCGGCGCTCGCTCTCGGCCTTCGAGGCCGCCGCTGAGGTTTCCATCGTAGAGTCGATGCTCGAAGCGCGTCCGCGTCACCTCTTCCAAGTGTGCCGCCCGGTGCATCTCGGCGCAGGCCCCGGCGATGGGCTCTCCCGGCTCCTTGCGGCCGTAACAGAAGAGCCCCTCGTAGTAATAGAGGCATTCTGGGGGCTCCGCGAGGAGGTCGCGGGCGGCGGCGGTCAGCTCGCTCCCTCCCCCGGGCACGGCGGCGCCGATGGGAACGGCCGCGTAGAGTCGGCGTTCGGCCCCATCCTCGAGGACCTCGCCCGCCCGGTCGAAGCGCACGTCCGCGTCGAAGTCGCCGGCGCCCGTGTACTCCATCACGGTGCAGCCCACCGGCACGTCGTGGGCCGCGCTCCGGACGAAGGCGTACTCCCGCATGTCGTCGAAGGCGACGTCCTCGATGAACCCTCGGTGCAGCAGGGGGATCGACAAGACATACACGAAGGTGAGCCAGAAGATCGCGCGCCGCCGGGTGTAGAGCTTGGCCATCGCCATCGCGGCGAGCATCACGAAGGGGACCACCAGGTGCAGGTGGTAGCGGGCCTGCATGGCGATCGCGCGCGGCACGACGTACGCATGCGCCACGAAGAAGAGCAGCAGCCAGCCCATGAGGAAGACCGCCCGATCGCGCTCCGGGCCTCGCCGATGCGTCGAGGTCCACGCGCCCCCGAGGGCGAGGAGCATGACCCCCGGCGGAGTGATCCACGGGTAGAGCAGCGTGTTCTTCGCCGGCGAGAGGAAGGTGACGAGGCCGTTGACCACGGTCGAGATGCTCGCGCCTTCCACGATCTGACCCCGATAGAGCGGCACCGTCACGTAGACGAAGGTCAGGATGCCGACGACGGTGACCAGCCCGCTCACAATCAGTCGACGTGAGAGCGGCGCGGCGCGCCGGGAGAGGTAGAGCGCGGTCCAGAGGAGGAGCGGTAGGAAGATCTGATTGAGGGGTCGGGCGACGAACATCGCCGACGCGACCAGGGGAAGGAACGCGAGGGCCGCGAGGCGGACCCACTTCGAGCGATCCTTGAGCGCGGTGTGAACGAGGACGAAGGTGTAGGAGCTGAGGGCGATCGAGGGGATGAACGCCACTTCCGATTGGGAGAATCGGACGTGCAACGGCAAGAGCGTCACCAGCAGGGCCGCCAGCAGCGCGACGCGCTGATCTTCGAGGAGCTTCTTCGCGTGCAGGTACACCGCGGCGGGCGTGAAGAACGCGAACATCAGGTTCACCGTGGTGACCAGATCGAAGAAGTAGAGCGTGCCGTGCGACCTCTCGATGATGGAGGCGAGCAGTGGGCTGTTCCACACAAAGCGCATCAGGATGCTGGTGCGGCTGAAGGGCCACGCGCCCATCATCGTCGCCGGCGACATGGCGACACGCAGGAGCGCGCCCAGCGCGGTGAGCGCGAGCACCGGGATCAGGGCCGAGCGCTTCGACCTCGCGACGTCCCTCCCCAGCACGAAGAGGAAGAAGACGAGCGCGAGCGCGCACAGAGCGAGCCCGTCGACATACCAGGGCCCCTCCCGCTGCGCGGCCTGGTTCAGCGTCGGGTCCGGTGGCAGGGCGCGCCGCCGGTAGAAGTGGCCGTCGTCGTTCGCCCGAACCCGCGCGAGCAACGCACGGACCGCTCTTTGGGCGTCCGCGTCCTCCTCGCCGCTCTCGTGGACGATCGCGAAGCTCTCCGTCTGTTCCGGCGCGTCCGGAGCCAACTCGGGCGGCGTCAGGCGAAGGGAGACGCGACGGTCTTCGGGCCCGACCAGGCCGATCTGGATCGACGACACGTCGACCTGAACGTTCATCAGTCGATAGCCGCCGGGCAGCTCCTCCCCCAGCTGATAGGGCTCGAAGAGCGCGAGGATCTCCGCCTCGCGTCCCGCTTCGATGATGGGAACCCGTCCGGCCTGCGCGGCAGCCCCGCTGACGAAGACGGCCGCCCAGAGGAAGATGAGCATCGCAGCCCGGACCACGCCCCGGGGATACTCGCCGCGCCCCGCTCTTACAACACCAAGGGCGGGCGGTCCCGGATTCGTGCCACTCGATGGTGGACCGAGGGCTTTCGGGATAAGCTGACACGGATGAGTCGGCTGTTCCCTTCCTTGCTCGCCTTGCTCGTCCCGCTCGCTGCCGCGTGCGCCCAGGGCAGCGGCGGCGGCGACGGCGGCGGCGGCGACGCCATCGTCGTCGACAGCAGCTCGGACGGCGGCGTCGACTCCGGTCCGAGGGACAGCGGGGTCGATGCTCCCGACACCATGCTGCCGGGGGACATGTGCGGCGGGGTGATGTGCACCGCCTTCCAGGAGTGCATCTCCGGCGCATGCACGGACTATCCGTCCTGCGTCGCCGACAGCGAGTGCGCCGAGGGTCGCATCTGTCTGCACCGCTTCTGCATCCCCGCCACCCGCGACGTCGACGGCGACGGCTTCGTGGCCGCCGAGGACTGCGACGAGACCAATCCCGACATCAACCCTGGCGCGGACGAGATCTGCAATCTCATCGACGACAACTGCAGCGGTACGGCCGACGATGGCGACCCGGGCCTGATGTGCGCCATGGATCCGGCGGGCGGCATCTGCATCGACGGCGTCTGCGGATGCCCGGACGGTGTCTTCGACATCGACGGCGATCCGCTGAACGGCTGCGAATGCGCGGCCACGCCGGACATCGGCATGGGCGACGCCTGCATGGCGCCGATCGATCTGGGCGACTTCTCGGACGCCGGGGACATGATGACCGTCATGGGGAACCTGCTGCCGGAAGGTCGCGAGGTCTGGTATCGCTTTCGCGGCATCGACACACCGGACACGAGCTGCGACAACCTCCACGTCCGCGTTCAGATCAACGCCAACCCTGGCGCTGCTTACTTCATCAACGTGTTCCGCGGCGCATGCGACGGCACCGAGTGCGACGAAACCATGGGCTATCAGGAGTACACCTGGGCGACGGACACGCGCCAAGCGATCATGGGGAGGCTCACCGGGCAGTGTCCCTGTACCAACGCCTCGTTCGCCTCGCGACCGGACAACGTCTCGGGTTGCGAGGATGACACGGCCGACTACTTCGTCCGCGTGAAGCGCGATCCTGCCGCGCCGCTCGCCTGCGAGCCGTACGTGATCGAGATCAGCAACGGCTACTACGACACGATGTGATCGCAGGCGCGCTCAGCGCGAGCTCGCCACGACGCTCGATCGCACGATGTCCGGATCGCCGGAGGCGTTGAGCAGCTCGGTGATGCGGCAGGTCCCGGCGGCGGTGATCTCGACGTCAGCGACGCGCCAGAAGTCGTTGGCCTCGAAGGGCATGCCGCGGCGCTCACTGATGGTGACCGGCCCGAATGTCTGGCGCGGCATGGTGGTCGAGCCGCCACAGTAGATGCGCACACGCACGCCGCGGCCCACGCCGCCCCACGCGTGCACGCCCACGCGATAGACGCCGGGCTGGGGCACGTCGATGTTGATGTTCTCGGGCCCGAGGCCGTCGGTGTCGTCGAGGTCGAGGCGCGGGTTGTCGTCCGGGCCCGGGGCGCCCCACTCGAGGACGTCGCCGCTCATCTCGTTGCAGTTCTGCCAGTGACAGTCCGCCTCCTGGAACCAGAACATCCCCTCGGGGAGCGGCCGGAGCAGGTGCGTATCCATGTCGGTGCCGTCGGTCTCCCAGTTCATCTCGATCCTCAGGCCCTCGGAGGCGATGGCGCGGACCAGGTAGACACAGGTGCCGCTCTCGCCGTCGTCGTCGGTGACCGTGAGCTCGAGGCGATACTCGCCGGCGATGTCCGGGGTGAAGCGCGTGGTCATGGCGTCCCGCGGAGAGGGCTCTCTGACCGCCGAGCCGTCGGGCGTGCCCACCAGGCGCCACCGCCAGCCGACGATGCTCCCGTCGTCGACGCCCATCCCGGTGACCTCGGTCTCGGTGAGCGGATGGGTGTCGACGGTGGTGTCCGAGCACTCGGGCGGCGTCGGCGTGCCGATCACTTCGACCTCGCATGACGCGCTCAGCCCATCCGTATCGAAGGCGGTGAAGACCAGGAGGTAGCTTCCCTGGCGGTCGGGGGTCATGCGCGTCGACGGCGCATCCGTGGGCCGAAGCCGGGCGCTGCTCCCATCGGGGCGCGACATGAGCTCCCAGCTGACGTGATCGATCCCCGTCTCGTCATCGGCCCGCGCGGTGATGGTCACGGATTGACGTGTCGGCGCCATGATGGGGGACATGGGACAGAAGACCATCGGCGGCGCCGTGACCCGGATCGGGAAGGAGCAGGTGTCCATGGCCATGTCGCCGTCCAACACCGTGAGGCTGACGACGTAATCGCCGGGGACGTCCGCGATGAAGGTCGCGTCGAGGGAATTGTAGGGATCGATCGAGGCCATCCCAGGCCCGCTCACCACATCCCACCACTGGTCGATCACGCCCACGTCGTCGAAGGCGTCGCCCATCAGCTCGAGGGGCTCGCCCGCGCCGGTGGTCAGCATCCCCTCGGGACAGATGGCGACCGGCGGGCCCACCACCGAATGGACGAACACGTCGCAGCTCCCGCTGAGCCCCTCTTCGTTCGTCGCCGAAAACGACAGCGCGTATTCGCCCACCATGTCGGGGACGAGGCTGGTGCGCTCGCCCATCACGGGCGCGTTCATCGACATCGAGCCGGTCGGCGCGCTCGTCAGCGTCCAGCCGCTCGAGACGACCGGGCTGGTCGAATTCACCGTGGCCGCCAGATCGATGCCCAGGCGGACGGTGGTGTACTGGTCCATTCGCGGGCACTCGACCGCGAGGCCGGGCATGGTCGTGTCGGGAACGTCCGAGTCGACCACGAAACCGTCCGTCACGCCGGAGTCGCGGGGCGGGTCGGTGCTGAGCGCGGTCTTGGAGCCGCAGGCAGAGAGGACGAGGATGGCGACGGTGGCGACGGCGACTCGTTCGTTCATGAAGCTCCCTGCCCGTCGACCCCATCCCCAAGGCCGACCACGCCGCACACATTGCCTCGGCTCTCGCCGGAAGGCAAAAGCCAAACGGGCGTCCGCGCGCTACTCCGCCGCCGCCTCCGAAGGGTCCTTCACCGGCGTGATCCACCCCAAGCCGTGCGCCCGGACCTGGTTCACGTGAAGACCGGGGCAATCCGCCTGGTGAATGCACTCCTTGCAGCGCAGGGACTGGACGAAGTAGCGGTCCACGATGAAGCGCTTGGCGTAGCGAAAGATTTCAAGACGCCCATCAGGCCGCAACATGGCGGTGTCGAGGGTGCGTCTTTGGGGACGGGGCGTGCGTCCGGCGATGCAGGCTGGCACGCCCTCGACCGGCACCTCCCGGTCGAGCGCGGCGAAGAAAGCGGGGAGGTCCACGTCCTTCGACGCCGCCTCGGTGAGCCGCTCGTAGGTCGGCTGGCGCACGACGATCCGCAGAGGCACCGGCCCCTGAAGCAGCCACGCTGCGGTCTCGCGGGTCAGCAGAACCACCACCTCGAAGGGCGCGTCGATCGACAGGAGCGCCTCGGCTTGGGCGACGTCCTTGGCCACCGCCTGCACGACCTGAAAGCGCCCGAGCCTCTCGCCGAGACCTTCGTAGTCGTCGAGCTCGATGGCGAGCTCTTCAACGGCGTCGTAAGGCTCGGCCGCTGCCAGCGCCTCGGCGACATCCGTCGCCACCACCACCAGCGTGCGTGCACCCGCGCTGCGCGCACGCTCCGGAGCGGAGACGATGGGCAGCGGAGCGGCCTGCTTCATCAGGGGCAGGCGCACGCGGTCGTCCGCCGCCTCGGCGCCTTCCGCCGCTTCCTGCTTGGCCCGCCGCGCGCTCGCGGGGTCGCCGCCGTAGATCGGCCCCTGCTTCGCCTCCCATCCGGCGTCGACGCGCACCGCTTCGAAGCGCTCTTCGTGCACCGTCTCCCGCACGTCGTCGAGGGTGTCGCAGAGCCGCGACAGGTAGCAGTAGCGGCAGCGCTCCGGCGCGCGGCAGTCGAGCGGCTCACCCTTCGAGAGCAGCCGCTCGTACTCCTCCTTGCGGCCGCGCACCTCGTCGTTGAGCTTGTAGGGGTCCTGAATCAGGTCCTCGAAGCCCTCGCAGTGCTCCGGCGGGAAGCGGTTCAGCCAGATGTGCATGTCCGGCTCGCGGCTCCACGAGAACGCCTTCGAAAGATGGGGCGCCGCCTCTTCGAGGTCGTAGAAGAGGGTGTGCTGCCCCTCGCGCCATGCGCGCCCGAAGGGGATCACGTGCAAGAGGTCGTATTCGCGCACGCCCATCGCGACGAAGGTCTCGATGATCTCCGGCAGCACCTTGACGTTGCCGCGGTTGACGCAGACGTCGATGTTGACGATCACCCGGCCGTCGTCGAGCGCGTTTCTGAGGCCCTGAACCTCCTCCTCGAAGGCGCCCTTCACCCCGACCAGCGCGTCGTGCACGCGCGCGTTCGGGCCGTGGATCGAAAAGGTGATCTCGCCGAGCCCCGCGTCCACGCAGCGCTTCAGGAAGTCCGGATAGCGGAACATCCGTCCGTTGGTGACGGTCTGGACCTTCGGATAGCCCGCGAGACGCCCGAGCTTGATGAAGTCGACGTAGCGCGGATGGATGGTCGGCTCACCGCCGGAGAGGATGAGGCGCGTCGCGCCCTTGCGCCGCCCGTCCAGGATCTGCGCCTTCACCTCCTGGGGGTCGCGCATCTCCCCGTCGTGGGTGTCGGAGTCGAGGCAGAAGATGCAGCGGTCGTTGCACTCGTAGGTCAGGCGGACCCAGTTGCGTTTGTCGTGGGCTGCGGCCTCGTGCTCGGCGTGCCGCCCTTCCTGAACTCCTTCTTCGCGCGCCTCTTCCGACAGCATCGTCTCGGATCGTAGCAGGGCGTCGATGTGGGTGCGGGTAGGCGTTTGCTGAGACGGCGCGGTCTCACCACTGTGACTCGTCGATCGCATGACGGCGGGGCGACGCTCTGCGATGATCACGAGATATCTCGGGGATCGTGGGATTTCGGCTGGCGGCATGGCCTTTGCGAAAAGCCCGTGGCGCACCCCGAATCAGGAGGAACTTCGGTCATGACTTCACGCCGCACACTGCTCGTCGCTCTCGCCCTCGCCACCCTCGCCCCTGCGTTGATGGGCGCCAAGGGAGGGGGCTGCGGTGGCGCTGCTTTCTCCATGACGGCCGCGCCCGACGTCCAGGGCGACTGGGACGTCACCTACGATGACAGCCTCGGGGTTCGGATCACGCTGGGAGGCGCGGTCTACGAAGACACCATCGGCCTCGAGGGTGGAACCATCGACATCGATCACGACGGGACGCCCATCAGCTTCGACCTGGACTGCACGAGGCCCGAGATCGTCTGTCCGAGCGAGGTGTGGCCGGCCACCGTGTCCCTCGAGCAGCGGAGCGCGGAATACCCGCACCGCATGTGGATGCTCCTGCCGAAGCAGACCTGCAACGGCGACACCGTCGCCGCCGATCCCACCACGTGCGGTGAGAACACCTCGAACCCCGACTGCGAAGACATCTGCATGGGCGAGCTCGTCACGGAGACGACCGAGCACTTCGGCGTGATCAACGAGGCCGGCGATCACTACGACGTCCTGTTGGGCGCGGGCGTGGCCACCAACGGCGTCAACTGCGCGCTCCTCGGCGTCTCCACCACGAGCGCCGACCTGGTCAACACCGGCACCCCGATGGAAGCCGGCTGGGAGTCGACCGACATGGAGAACGGCCAGGTGAAGGTCGGCTACGCGGGCGCGTGTCTGTGGGCCGGCGACGCGACCGACGACGGGACCATCGAGGCGCTGGTGGTCGGCGCGACCGTCGAGTTCACGACGGGCTACACCGCGACCAAGCGCTGACGTCCGACGACGCTCACTCGAAGAGGCCGGCTTTCAACCCTGAAAGCCGGCTTCTTTGTGCGAACCGTCGCAGAACGGCTTGTTCTTCGAGTTCCCGCAGCGACAGAAGGCGTTCTTCTCGGCGTGCTGAGCCACCCGCCCGCTCGCGGCGTGCAGGGTGTGAGGGCCTCTGAGGAGAAGGGGGCCACGCTCCGCGGGCGTGATCTCGAGCGTGCCCGTGCCGGCGGGCTCGCCCTCTGGATCCGAGTTCACCGGACCCGAGTCCCTGAACTTCTCCTTCTCGTGGCTGCCGTCACAGTAGGGCTTGATCGACGACTGCCCGCATCGACAGAGCGCCACCCGGGTGTGCCGCACCCGGCCTTCCTTGGTCTCGAGATTGATGTCGCCCCGGACGTAGAGCGGACCGTGGGGGGTGACCCAGATGGCGTTCTGCTCATCGGGCTGCTCCGCTTCGAGCTCTCCTTTCGGCTCGTAGGTGAGCGCGCCGCTCGGACATCGGCGCACCACCCGCACGGCGGTGTCGGGGGTGACCAGGTCGGGATCGCACCAGGGGTCCTTCGAGACGTCGAAGAGCACCTTCGAGCCACGCCCGCACTCGGAGGCGTGAATGCACCGACCGCGGTCGTAAGTGATGTCCAGGTGCTTGCCCTGGTAGACGGAGATTCGCTCCCCCATGGGCGCAGAGCCTGGCGCCCGCTTCGACGGTTGGCAAGGGTCGCCTCGAGCCCGCGGGCCTCGGGACCTCTCGGCTGTTATGATCGCCCGATGGCTCGGGTCCTGATCGTCCATCCGCCGGTGTCGATCGCGGAGGACTTCATCGACTATCCGTACTTTGCGGACCTGGGTGCCGTTCAGCTCGCGGCGGTGCTGCGCGCGCGCGGACACGAGGCGTCTCTGGTGAACGCCTACGCGCTCCCCGGCTCCGATCTTCGATGGCGGGACGATGGACGACTGCATCTCGGCGCGCCGATCAGGGAAGTCCTGACAGCTGCGCACGCCGCCCCCCGCCCGGACGTCGTGGTCTGCGCCTACACGCCGTTTCATCGCCCCCCCCACCGGGACGACGTGCTGGCGGAGCTCCTCGAAGGGCTCGCCGCGCTCGGCGCGCCCATCGTCCTCGCCGACGCCTACCAGTCGGGGCAGCACTACGTCGAAGCCCCGGGAGAAGCCGTCCTCGCCGCGTATCCCGAGGTCGCGTGCTGGGTGAAGTACGAGGCGGAAGAGACCGTTCCCTCGTTCATCGAGGAAGGCCGCCTCGAAGGCGTCCACGCCGGCACCTCGCCGGCGCTCGACGCCCTCGCTTTCCCCGCCTGGGACCTCGTCGATCTCGAGGCGCACGATCGCTTCCGCGCCCGGGTGGTGCGAAACCTGGGTCGCGGCGCGTGGGCCTTCCCCATCGACGGCCGCACCCTGCCGCTCGTGACCTCGCGCGGATGTCCCTTCCGCTGCGCGCACTGCTCGAGCAACCCCGGGCTCGCCGCCGGCGCGCCGAAGACCCAGCGCCGCTACTCGGAAGACCGGCTCCGTGCGTACCTCGACGTGATGGTGAAGGAGCACGGCGTCACGCGGCTGGAGGCCCTCGACGAGCTGATCAACGTGAGCGAGCGCCACTTCGACGCGTTCCTCGCGCACGTCGCGGCGCTGGACGTGCGCTTCGACGTCCCGAACGGGATGCGCGCTGACTATCTGGAGCCCCGTCACTTCGCGCGCATGCTCGGCAGAGTGACCACCGTCAGCGTGAGCGCCGAGAGCGGCTCGCAGCGCGTGGTGAGCGAGGTGGTCGGCAAGAAGCTCGACCTCGGCGCCATCGAGCGCGCCGCGATGAACGCGCACAAGAGCACCGTCCCGCTGATGATTCACTGGATCATCGGCATGCCGGGGGAGAGCGCCGAGGAGATCAACGACACCCTGGAGATGGCGCTCGACCTCTGGGACCGCTTCGGAGCTTTCCCCGCTGTGCAGTTCGCCACGCCGCTCCCCGGCACGAGGCTCGCCAAGGGCAGGAAGCTCCCTCTCGTGGAGGACTGGGGGCCACACTTTCAGAAGGCGCCTTCCCAGCCCGACGCGTCCGTCGACGCGGCCAGCCTCGAGCGCTTCATGTCGACCTTTCAGGGTCGCCTCGCCGCGTCGAGCGGCCCCCAGAAGCTGATCGTCAACGTGACCTACGTCTGCAACAACCACTGCACCTTCTGCGCGGTGGGCACCCGGACGCAGATCGACGGCCACCCCACGCGCCAGCGGGAGCACCTGACCAAGTACCGGCGGCACGGCGTGCGCATGGTCGACTTCGACGGCGGCGAGCCGACCCTGAACCCGGAGCTGATCCCCCTGGTGCGCTACGCGCGCAAGCTCGGGTACGACCGGGTGAACGTCACCACCAACGGCAGGCTCTGCGCCTACGAGAAGTTCGCGAAGGACCTCGTCACCTCGGGCCTCACCACGCTCCTCTTCAGCGTCCACGGACCCGACGCGAAGAGCCACGCGCAGCAGGTGGGAGTGGCCGAGGCCTTCGAGCAGACCGTCGACGGCATTCGAAACTGCGTGCGTCTCGCTCCCGAGGGCGTGGAGCTCGGGATGAACATCACCATCACCAAGGGCAATCACGAAAAGCTCCCCGAGGTCGCGCAGCTGGCGTGGGACCTGGGTCTGAAATGGCTGAACATTCAGTTCCTCACGCCCTTCGGCCGCGCCACCAAGTGGGTCGCCCCAGACACTCAGCACGCCGCGGACATCGCCATGCGCGTGATCGACGCGTGGAAGAACCGCATGAAGCTCGAGGTCATCAACCTCCCCTTCTGCTTCATGCCCGGCTACGAAGCGCACATGACGGGTGATCTGAACAAGCTCTCCCGCCACATGATCTTCGTGAACAACGAGACGGTGAACCTCGCGGACTATCTCGCCGAGCGCCGCGTGCACAAAGCCGAGTGCGGCCCCTGCCCTCATCGCTGCTTCTGCGGCGGCTTCTACGACCTCGAGGACGCCCCCGAGCCGGAATGGCTCGTCAGCGCCGAATCGTTGGTGCGCCCGGTCTCGCCGGATCTCGACGTGCGTTGAAGCTCGAGCTCAGCGCCGGCGCCGGGCGGCGAGCCCGACGAGCAGGGCACCGAGACCGAGA
This sequence comes from uncultured delta proteobacterium, assembly GCA_963727445.1. Taxonomy (GTDB): domain Bacteria; phylum Myxococcota_A; class Polyangia; order Polyangiales; family B10-G4; genus B10-G4. The sequence continues at coordinate 813,262 of CAVSGI010000020.1, read as the reverse complement.
GCCAGCGGCGAGGCCGGAGCGCCGGGCGACGCCACGCGGCACGTGCAACCGCCGCCGCCGAGCTCGCCCGAAGGTCCGCTGTCCGTCCCCGCGTCTCCTCCGTCGGCGCCGGCGTCGGGCATGGGGGGCAGCGGGCAATCGATCGGTTCGGGCAGGGTGTCCCCGCTGGGGTTCGAGTTCGGCATCTCCAGGTTGCCCGTGTTGTGGTTGTCGTGCCGGTACTCGGGCCAGGGCTGGGGCGAATCGACCGGCGCGGTCGTGTTCCACGCGAAGAGGTATCCGGCGCGCGTGCTCACGACGACCTCGATCAGATCATCTCCGTCGATGTCACCCGCCGCGACCGACGCGGTGATCCATCCGCCCGTGAACTTCGGGAAGCCCTCGGCCTCCACGCCGCACGCGTTCCACGCGTGGACGTAATAGCCACCCGAGCCGACCACGACCTCCGGGTAGGGGTCCGAGTCGACGTTTGCCACCGTAGGATTGACGAAGAAGAGGTAGTCCTCGATCTGGCGTGGAAAACCCGCGACCTGCGCCCCGGTCTGCGTCTCCCAGGCGCCGACCTGATGAGCGAAGGGCCGATTGACGAACCCACCCGCCAGGTTCAGCCCGAGCCCGAGGCCAGCGCCCCCCGTGACGAGCTCGGGGCGTCCGTCCTGATCGAGGTCCCCGAAGGACGCGGCGGCGAAGGTGGCCAGCAGCGGCTTGTCGTTCGGATCGGTGACGTCGCTCAGCCCGCCGCGGGAGCTCGAGTTCATGAGCAGGATCGGCATCCCGTCGAAGCCGCTCTCGCGCGGAGGCTGAACCGCGTCCCAGACGTAGATGTTGCCAGCCTGACCCGCCGCGGTGATGTCCGGCCGGCCGTCGCCGTTGATGTCGGCCATGGCCATCGGGGACGTGATGCCCTCACCCACGAAGGGGTAGAAGGGAACGCTGCCGATGGTGATGGGCCAGTTGTCGTGGAAGGGGCCGCCCGCGTGGAGATTGCCGTCCCCGTGGATCAGGTGAACCGCCCCGCTGCTCATGTCGTCGCCGAGCTCGTTCGAGCCCACCGCGATGTCGACGATGCCGTCGCCGTCGGCGTCACCGACCGTCGCTGGGGTGACGATGCGCCCGGGCTGCGCGTCGGCTGGATCCCATCCACAGCTGCGGCGCCTTCACCTCGACCGGAAAGCCGGGCTGGGGGGTGCCGTCCCCGCGGAAGGCGTACACGTGTCCGTCGAAGGCGGGCAGCACCAGCTCGAGGGCGTCGTCGCCATCGAGGTCGACGAGGGTCACGGCGGCGAGCGCCCCACGTTCGATCGAGGACTTGGGGTTGGGCGGACCCATCCGCAGGGGATCGCCGCTCGGGACCTCGGGCAATGGGATGGGGAAGCCGTCGACCGGCGAGCCGTCCGGCCCGTGGAAAGCGTGGATGTCACCTTCGATGGTGGTCACGACGATCTCCAGCGTCCCGTCCGAGTCGAGGTCGCCGATGGCCGGAGCGTTGAGCACCACCGAGGGGTGGATGTCCTCGGTCGGGATGGCGCCGGTGGCGTACGCCGGGGCGCCCAGGATGTTGTAGGCGTCCTCCGCCCGGAAGCCGCGCAGCACGCCGAGCGGGATCGGGTAGCCGTCGACCTCGGAGCCGTCGTCGTTGAAGGCGTGCAACAGGCCGTCCGAATCGACGTAGAGGATCTCGAGCCGATCGTCGTTGTCGATGTCGGCGAGCTTCGGAGAGGACTCGCCGCTCGCCGCGGCGTACTCGTCCACGTCGTTCCTCACGCCGAGCGCCACGGGGAAGCCTGGCAAGAGGTCCGGGTCGCGATGGATGTTGAAGGCGCGCCGGGCCTCGCCGGCCACGTCGCCGATGGCGCCTCCGTAATGCGCGGTGACGCGGATGCGCACGGTGACGGTGTAGCGGTTGTGGATGCCGCCCGCGTCGCCGTTGTCGATCTCGAGGGTCGACACGTCCCAGGTGGCCAGCTCGCCGCTGATCGCCTCGCTCTCGTCCACGCCCATCGCGAGGGTCGAAAAGTCTCCCTCTTCGGGCTCGATGCCGGCCGCCCACTCGATCACGTAGTCGAAGCTCTCCGCTCGCCGGGCGTCGATGGAGCCGCGAATGGAAACGGTCGGCTCCTGGTCGGGATAGACCACACGAAACCAGTCGGGATAGATGACGTCGACCTCGGGTGGGATGGCGCCGGCCCGCACCGTCTCCACCGCGCGGAACGCGTTGACGCGCCCGTAGCCGAAACGCTCGTCCCAGCCGGGACGGCTCGGGTACCAGCGGCGGTCGAAGACGTCGTTGCCGGGTCGGCTCTCGGGGATGTCGATGTCCTGTGCCGTCGCGATCAGGATCTGGCGCGCCTCTTCGGACGACAGGGGCGGGTCGAGAGGGCCGCCCGGCCGGTCGGGATCGACGGCCGCCGAGAACATCAGCCCGGCGACCCCCGCCGTGATCGCCGTAGCCTCCGACGAGCAACCCGTGCCCGGCGCGTTCACCGTCGCCTGCCCACCGTGGTTGGTGCAGTTGTTCTGGGCGAGGTAGCTGTCGGCCGCCTGCGGGTTGCCGCCGCCGTAGATCAGACAGTTCGTGTAGAGCGTGTGGTTGGAGGTCCCGGGATAGTTCTGGTGGAAGCTGTTCTCGTCGGCGGCGCTCGTCACGAGGAGCACGCCGTTGTCGTGGGCGTAGCGGTGCGCGCGCCGCATGTAGGTCGTGTTGTTGAGGGCGCCTGCCGCGGCCTGGACGATGCTCGCCCCCGAGTCGACCGCGAAGATCACGCTCTGGGCGTAGTCTTGCGCGTCGACGATGAAGCTGTCGCCGGTGCGGACGATCATGACCCGGCAGCCGGGGCAGTGGCCGATGGTGCCGCCGTCGTTGGCGGACGCGACGCTGATCCGAGCCTGCGTACTGCCGTGATAGAAGCGCGGGTCGTCGTGCGGGTCGTTGTCGTCCATGTACATGTCCCAACCCGAGATGTCGTCGACGTAGCCGTTGTCGTCGTCGTCGACCCCATCACTGCAGAGCGTGATCAGGTCGCCCGGATCGGCGATGCCGTTGTGGTTGCCAGCGTCGTCGAGCGTCATGGTGAGGGCCTCGACCTCGGCCGCGTCTTTCCCCTCGAACCAGTCGCGCAGCGTCAGGTAGCCGTCCCCATCGATGTCGATGGGGTCTCCCGAGTGCATCGGTGGTGGGACGGGGAGGCAGTTCGTGTCCAGGCCGGAGGCCTCGAGCTCGGTCTGGTTGATGTAGTACTGCTCGACGGTGTCGCGCTGATCCCACTTGATGCCGCTGTCGAGGATCGCGATCACCACGGACTTGTCGCCGGTGGTGTGCTGCCAGGCCATGTCGGTCCACGTCCCCGCGCCGGTCGCCAGCTCCTCCTCTCGAAAGGTGTCGCGGCTCGCCGAGGTCGGCGGTATCCACGACCACATGTTCCAGAGCCCGCCCGAGCGGCCGTCCCAGCAGAGCCCGCCGCCCGTGCAAGACTCGCCGTCCCCTTCGATGTCGTAGCCGTAGCTGTGGTCGTCCGGCCAGGTGGCAGGGTCCATCAGATCTTCCGGGGTAGAGCCCGGAGGGGGAGGCCAGTCCGGGTTCTCAGCGTCGACCTCGGGCGCGACCCACGCGAAAAGGGCCCCCGTAAGGCCGACAATGACGATGCGGCGACTTCGCATTCGGCTCCTCTCGAAAAAGGTCGGCCATCCTCGCACGCGACGCCCCCTCGCGCCACGGGCCCCGCCGAAGGCGGCCGCCTTGACGCCCAAAGGCAGCCCCTCGTAAACTCTCCTCTAGAGCTTTTTATGAGCAAAGACGATCGGTCGGGGCGTCGAAGCTTTCTCTCCCGCGTCGGAGTCGCGGCGGGCGCGGTCGCCGCTCTCGCCCCACGAACGGCGTTGGCAGAGCGGGTGGGCTCCCTCGCTTCCGAGTCGCGCGGCCCGCTGGGCCTCGCGGTGTCGCAACGGGTCGGCCGCTGGACGATCGTCGCCATCCACCCGGTGCGCTTCGGTGCGATCCCGGTGGTGCTCGAGGGCGCCGATGGCGAGCGTTTTCAGCTCGACGTCTTGAGGCGCGACACTCGACCCGACGTGCCCGACGGCATCGGTCATACCGACACGCTCAGCGTCTACCTCTCGAACCGCGGCAACGGTGGGAAGGTGACGCACGAAGAGCACGGGCTGGGTGCGCTCGCCCTCGCGAAAGCGATCGATGACGGCCAGGTCACGGTGCCGAACGATCTCTTGACCTTCGCCCAGCGTCACGAACGTCATCCTGGCGAAGCTTATTCGGTACCCCTCGCTTGAACGCCCAACGCATCCTCGCGGGGGCCCTCGTCATCTTCTTCGTCGGCTGCGGCGGCGACGACTCGGCTCCGGACGCTTCCGCCATGGACGCCACCCCGGACGGCACCATCTCCGACGCGGCGCCGGACTCCACGGCGGCGGACTCGACGGTGGCGGACACGGGGTCTGCCCCCACCTGCGCGCCGGATCCCGGCTTCGTCGCCGGTGACGTGATCGACGCTCCCGAGGGCGAGTGGACCTTCATCGACTTCCCCGATGCGCATTGCATGAACGGCACCTCCACCGGCATCGGCATCAACCCGAGCAGCGCCTCGAGCAACGTCGCCATCTACATGCAGGGCGGCGGCGCGTGCTTCGACTTCATCTCCTGCGGCTCGGTGGCGAACCAGGACGGCTACGGTGCCGCCAAGCTGGCGGGTTGGGCCAGCACCAACGGAAGCTCGAACCTCTTCGACCGGACCAACGCAGACAATCCCATCAAGGACTGGAGCTTCGTCTTCGTCCCCTACTGCACCGGCGACATCCACGGGGGCAACGAGCCCGACGGCGCCGGCGGCCGCGAGTTCGTCGGATTCGAGAACGTCCGCCAGTACCTCATGCGCCTCGTTCCCACCTTCGCCGATGCGACCCAGGTCCTGCTCTCGGGCTCGAGCGCGGGCGGCTTCGGCGCGGCGTACAACTACGATCAGGTGCAGACCGCCTTCGGCTGCGACGTGGACGTCGTCCTGGTGGACGATGCGGGGCCGCCCATGGCGGACGAATACCTCAAGCCGTGTCTGCAGCAGACCTGGCGGGACCAGTGGGGCTTGAACGACACGCTCCCCGCGGACTGCTCCGCGTGCCGAGGAGCCGACGGCGGCGGCATCATCAACTACTTCAGCTACGTCCTCGCCAAGTATCCCGATCGGCGGATCGGGCTGATCTCGTCGACCGGCGACGACACCATCCGCACCTTCTTCGGCTACGGCTACAGCCCGAGCTGCTCGACGCCTGTGGTCGGCGGGATGCCGGCTTCCGATTTCGAGGCCGGCTTGAACGACCTCCGCGACCGTTTCGGCGACTCACCCGGCTTCGGCACCTTCTACCTGGACGAGCGAACCCACACCTACCTGGAGCGCGACATCTCCGCGACGCAGGCGGGCGGCATCAGCCTCGAGGACTGGGTGCGCCTGGCCATCGAGGACGACCCCGCGTGGGGCAGCTACGGTCCCTGAAGGTTCAGCCCTTCGCCCACTCCAGCACTTCCTGAATCGGGAAGCCGTCGTCGAATTCCCGGCCGTAGTGGACGCGCGCGACGAGGCCGTCGGGATCGATCAGATACTCGGACGGCATCCGGTGCGGCATGTCGTCGATCCCCAGCGGGTTCATCTTCGCTTGAGCGAGCGCCTTCATCATCTTGGGTAGGTTCACGGCGGTGCGCAGCTCGCCAGCCCAGCTGGTCTCGCTGCCGAACTTCTCGAACACCTCCTGCTCGGGATCGGCGGCGACGCGGAACGGAGGCTGATACTTCCGGACGTACTGCTTGGCGCGCTTCTCCGACGACGGGAAGATCACCAGCACCTCGACCCCGAGCTCCGCGACGAGCGAATGTCGCTCCGCCACATCCTGAAGCCGCAGCGAACAGAAGGGGCAAGCGGCGAAGCGTCCGAGGATCAGCCAGAGCTTGTGGCCTTCGAAGGAGGCACTGCCAGCGGGCGCGCCTTCGATGTCCATCAGCTCGAAGTCTGGAATGGGGAGGCCGGTCTCGAGACGCACGTCCCGAGGGTAACACCGGGGGGGCTCAGGCCGGCAGGAGCTTCGCGGAGAGGGCGACGAAGTCGTGCTCGGTGACGATGCCGACGATCTTGCCGTCCTCGACCACGGGCAAGCACCCGATCTTCTCCCCGAGCAGGATGTCGGCCGCCTCGCGCAGGGACGTGGTCGGCGCGACCGTACGGACCTGCCGGGTCATGATGTCCGCCACCGGATGCTTTCGGCGGAGCTTCTCGGTCGACTTCTCGTGACCGGCCGCGAAGACGCTGGCCGCGGTCCTCAAAATGTCGCGGTGGGTGAGGACGCCGAGCAGCCGTCCGTCCTCCTCGACCGGGAGGTGGCGCAGGTGGAACATCTCCATCGCCTCCTCGACGAACTCGAGCGTGTCGCGGGGCGAGATGGTGGTGACGTCGGCGGTCATGATGTCCGCGACTGTGGTGTAGCGGTCAGCCATGCCCTCAATGTATTCGCATGGAAACCTCCGTCAACGGAGGCGCTACTCGACGGTCAGGATGTAGGGGCCCATCGCGCCGCCCGCTCCGTAGACCTGGACGTAGAGCCCCGCGTTCACGCTGAGCTCTTCGCTGTCGCTGACGCCCTCGCTACGGCTGATCTCCATGCCGCTCGGGTCGAGGGCGACCATGTCGAGATCGCCTTCGCCGTGATCGAAGTCGATGCGCACGACCCGGGTCCCCTCGCCCGTGAGGAGGTACATGTCCGCGAAATCGCAAACCCGTCCTTCGAGGGTCCCGGTCTCGATCTCGATGGCGCTCGCGAAGTCGCGGTTCTCGCCGAGGTCGTCACAGCCCACGTCGGGGAGCGGTCGGCCGGTGCGGAAGCGCCAGCGGTAGATCTCGGCGACGCCGCCGACGGTCGCGTCGACCCGGACCTCGTAGAGGGCATTGTCGAGGCGGGAGTCTGGCTCGGGCACCAGGGCGACGGTGCCTTCGACGTATCCCATCATCTCGTGCGGGCTCGGCCCGCCATCGTAGTAGGTGGCGAAGAGGGGAACGGCGGCGCCGCTGTCGAGGTTGGTGAAGGTGCCGCTCGCGGCGGTGATGGGGCCGAGCCCCATCAAGCCCACCGAAGGGATCGCGGCGCTGGAAGGACACGATGGTGGCGCGAGGGGATCGGCGGCGGTGGGGCACGGGGACTCGTTGCCGTCGAAGGCGCGCGCGGTGCCGACGATGTCGGCGGGCGGCCAGAGCACGGGATGTGGCGTGACCACGCTGCCGTCGGTGCCGGGGCGGTATTGAACGCAGGCCCAGGTGTTGTCGCGGCCGCCGACGCTCGCGGTCCGAAAGTCGGCGCCGATCCGCATGAGGCCGGGATGGATGAGGGGCAGGCGGTGGTAGAGCGTGTCCATCCAGCCGTCCACCGCGAGCGCGATGTCCGCCTGATTGAGCGAGAGGACGGAATCGGTTCCCGCCTGCGCGCCCTGTTCCGATGCGTAAGGCTTGGAGAGATCCTCGCCGTGACTCAGCTGCGGCGCGCCGAGCTCCTGGCTCACCTGGACGAGGTAGTCGAGGTGAGTCGCGCATCCCGCGCTCAGGGCCGCGTCCTCGGTGACCGTCTCGAGGCCCAGCACCGTGCGGTGCCAGTTGAGGCGGGCGACGGCGTCGGGCCCGACGTCGCCGGTGGCCGGCGGTCGCGAGGGATAGGTGCACGCGGCGCGCTGATCGGCGTTGGCGATCGACGGGCAGTTGTCGGCGTCGTTGGCGACACCGTCCCCATCGATGTCGCCGTCGGTGGAGGGACCCGCCGTGGGATCGGGGATGCCGGCGATCGACATCGTCATCGTCGGATCGGGGCGACCGTCGTCGCCGCAGGCGGCGAAGAGGACGAAGAGAAAGGGAAGGAGGAGGCGCCGCGCGGGGGGACGTCTGCGCATGGAAGGAAGGTAGCAGCTGCGAGGACGCCGTGTTTTTTTCGGCCCGAATTTCGAATAAGCGCTGTTGTTCATGGGGGTTCACGATGCTGGAGGCGCGCGTGAACCAGGGTTCGCGGGTGTAGGTGTCGAACCCCCATTTCCGCTGCTTTTCGGTCTTGGCATGGTCGTTCCAGAGGCCCAAGGCGTCATGCGAAGCGCCACCTACCTCACCCTGCTCACCCTCCTCTCCGCCTGCGGCACCATCGGGGTCGCTGGCCGGCCCACCTTCCGCCTGAGCGCCGAGGCGAAGGTGCGCCCCGGAAGCGTGAGCGCCGGGGCCAGCGCCCAGGCGGACCCGGCGATGGTCGGCTGGGCACGCGCGCTGGGCGGCGCCGGCATCGAGGCGGCGGCATCCGGTCCTTCGGTCTCGGTGGCCGGTGGTGGCGCTTCGGGCAGTGGATCCGTTTCGGGTGGTGGCGACGTGTCCGTCCCCGCGGCCGGCTCTGACGCCGTCGCCGGCTCTGGCGCCGTCGCCGGCTCTGGCGCCGTCGCCGGCTCTGGCGCCGTCGCCAGCTCCGGCGCCGTCTCCGACTCCGCGGTCTCCGACTCCGCGGTCTCCGACTCCGCCTCTGTCTCTGGCTCTGGCTCGGTCTCCACCTTCGCCTCCGCCTCCGCCTCCGCCCCCCTGCCCTCCGGCCCCGTGAGCCTGGACGCATCGGTCGCGGGAAGCGCCCCGGCGACCACGGGGCGGGGAGCCGGCGTGCGTGGAACCGGCGGCGGGCGCGCGCACTTCGGCGGGCTCCTCGCGGCGGGTCTCGACGTCGATGGCACGCTGCTGACCCTCGATCAACTCGGCCCTCTCGCCATCTCGGCGGAGTCCGAGGGCGACGGACGCTTTGCCGGCGACGGCTCCATCGACGCGTGGGCCTCCCTCGAGCACGAGACGCTGCCCCGCGATGGTGGACAGACGCACATGGTGGTGCGCGTGCGCGGCGGCCAGGACAGCGAGGCGCGCGCGCCCCTCGACGTGCACCTGGTCCTCGACCGCTCCTCCTCCATGCAGCCGAGCTGGGCGGCGGCCATCGACGCCGCCAAGCTGCTGGTGGCGCGCCTCGCCCCCACCGATCGCATCCACATCGTCGCCTACGGCACCCGCGGCGAAGAGATCCTGCCGCCCCGCGTCGTCGGAGACGGCGCCGTCGTCCGTCGCGCCCTCGATCGCATCCGGGTCGGCGGCGGGACCAACATCGAGGCGGGCCTCGACATCGCCTATCGCGAGGTCGGTCGGGCCGCGCCGAGCTTCCGCGGCCGCTCGCTGGTGATCCTCGTCTCCGACGGCGTCCCCAACGAAGGCGAGCTCGGCGCGGAGGGCCTGGGGGTGATGGCCGATCACGCCCGCACCGGCTACGCGTGCACCACCACCGTCATCGGCCTCGGCGACGAGTTCGACCCGGGGGTCCTCTCGGCGGTCGCCCGCGGCGGACGCGGCGGCTACTACCTCGCCCGGTCGGCGGCCGAGCTCGCGCCGGCGCTGTCGGCGGAGATCGAGGCGCACGCCAACGTGGCCGCCCGCGACGTCCGCGTGTCCCTCACCCTCGGCGACGGGGTGGAGGTCACCTCGATCTTCGATGCGGACGCGGGGGCGGTCCGCACCGACGGCGGCGTCGTGCTCACCGTGCCCAAGCTCGCCGCCGGTGAGGAACGCCGGATCGTCGTCGGGCTCGACGTCGCCGCGGGCGCACGCCCCCGTCAGGTCGCGACGGCCAGCGTCGACTACCGCGTGGGCGGCGCACCGCGAACGGCGTCCGGTGACGCGTGGGTCGGCTTCGGCGCGCGGGCGCGCGTCAGCGCGGGCGCCGGCGGGCTGCTCGCTGTCGAAGGCGATCTGGGGCAGGCCCTCGCGGAGGCGGGACGCCTCGTGCGCTACGGCGACGGCGCCGCCGCGAGCGCGCGGCTTCGCGCCCACGTGTCCATGGCCTCGGCAAGCCCGATGCATCGGCCGGGCAGCCGCCTCACCTATCGAACCGACGCCGTCGCGCGCCTCGCGACGGCGATTGACACGCTCAGCGCAGACGCGAGCTACACCGAGCGGCGCGAGGTGGGTCTGACCCTGGGGGCGCTCTCCATCCGCTTCGCGCGCTGATCGAGGGCCCGCTCTTGCGGGACTCGGGTGGGAGTTGTACGAACCTGCCCGTGAAGCAGCACGTCGACGACCAGTACCTCGCGCTCCTGAAGCTCCTCCTCGAAAAGGGGCGCGAGCGCGGTGACCGCACGGGCACCGGCACCCTCGGCCTCTTCGGCCACCAGATGCGCTTCGATCTGAGCGAGGGGTTTCCGCTCCTGACGACGAAGAAGCTGCACCTCAAGTCGATCATCCACGAGCTCTTGTGGTTTCTGCGGGGGGAGACGCGGGTCGAGCCGCTGCAGGAAGCGGGCGTGCGGATCTGGAACGAGTGGGCCACGGCCGAGCAGACCGCGCGCTTCGGGCGCGAGGCGGGAGACCTGGGCCCGGTCTACGGGCATCAATGGCGGAACTTCGGTGCGACCCTCGGCGAGGACGGCAAGTACCGAAACGATGGGGTGGATCAGATCGAGCGCGCGCTCGGGTTGATCCGCGAAAACCCGAACAGCCGGCGGATCCTGGTCACCGGATGGAACCCGAAAGAGGCCGAGCTGGTGGCGCTGCCGCCCTGCCACACCCTCTTCCAGCTCTACGTCCAGGACGGTGAGCTCTCCTGCCAGCTCTATCAGCGGAGCGCCGACGTCTTTCTCGGGGTGCCCTTCAACATCGCGAGCTACGCGCTGCTCACGATGATGATCGCGCACGTGACGGAACTGAAGCCGGGCGAGTTCATCCACTCTTTCGGCGACGTTCACCTCTACAAGAACCACGTCGAGCAGGCGATGATGCAGATCGCCCGCGAGCCGCGCTCGCTGCCGCGGATGAAGATCAACCCCGAGGTGAAGGACCTCTACGCGTTCCGCTTCGAGGACTTCGAGCTCGAGGGCTACGACCCGCATCCCCACATCAAGGCGGCCGTCTCCGTATGAGCGAGGGCGATCGCGAGCTCCAGATGATCGTCGCCGCCTCGCGGAACGGGTGCATCGGCAAAGATGGCGACCTGCCCTGGCACATCGGCGAGGACCTCAAGCGCTTCAAGCGCCTGACCCAGGGCCACGCCATCATCATGGGCCGCAAGACCCACGAATCGATCGGCCGCGCCCTGCCGAAGCGCCGCAACATCGTGATCACCCGCCGCGCGGGCGCCGCCTTCGAAGGCTGTGAGGTCGTCGCCTCTCTCGAAGAAGCCCTCGAGCGCGCCTGGACCACCGACCCCGCGCCCTTCGTCATCGGCGGCGCCTCCATCTACGAGGCCGCCCTCCCCCTCGCCACCCGGATCCACCTCACCCGCGTCGACCGCCACGTCGACGGCGACACCTTCCTCCCCCCCTCGGCGACGAATGGGCCGAGACCGAAGAGGAGCCCGCCGAGACCGAAGGCATCCGCTTCGTGACCTTGGAAAAACGACAACGGTCCTAGCCTGTTGACTTTCGGGCGGGCCCGTCCCGATTGGACCAATCCGTCCGGAGACATTGGTCCACAATGGATGGTTTGGATTGGGCCTTTGTCCATTGCTCGCGGTCGGTTGCTGACCCAATCTCAGGCCAATGCCTGCTGCGAGCCTTGGTCTTGTCGTCGACGCAAATCGAGCCGAGCCACTCTATCGCCAGATCTTCGATGCGCTGGTGAGGCGGATCCGGGATGGGGCGCTGCCGGCCGGGCATCGCCTGCCGCCGACGCGCGCCCTGGCCGAGGAGCTGGGGGCACACCGGAACACCGTGGTGCGCGCCTACGAGGCGCTCGAGGCGGCGGGGTTCGTCGCCTCGACGGTGGGGCGCGGCACCTTCGTCCTCGCCACCGAGCGGCCCGCGCCCCCTCACGAAGGCGGGCCGCCCACAAGCGGGCTCAGCTGGTCCTCCCTCACCTCTCGGGCCCTCGACGCCGAGCCCCTCGGGCGACTCGCGCGCCTGCCGCGCCCACCGAGCCACGTCCAGATGATCGACCTGAGCCGCATGCAGCCGCCCGCCGAGCTCATGCCCGACGTGCTCCTGTCGCGCTGCTTGCGACACGTCCTGCGCGACAAGGGCGCGCGCATCCTCGGCTACGCGCCCCGCGAAGGGGTGCCCGCGCTGCGCGAACAGATCGCCGAGGATTCGGTGCGGCGCGGCGTGCCCGCGACCGCCGACGACATCCTGGTGACCAGCGGCAGCCAGCAGGCGCTCGACCTCGTCGTCCGCGCGCTCGTCGATCCGGGCGAGCGGCTGCTGCTTCAGGAGCAGACCTACGCCGGCGGACTCCGCCTCTTCGCCAGCCTCGGCGCGCGCCTCTCGGTGGTCGCCACCGACGACGAAGGCCCCACCCTCGAGAGCCTCGAGGCCGCGCAGAGCGGCGCGCGCCTGCTCTACGTGATGCCCGATCACCACAACCCCACGGGCCGCGAGATCTCCGTGCCGCGCCGCCGCGAGCTCGTCGCGTGGTCACACGCCGCGTCGGTGCCGATCGTCGAGGACGACTACGCCGCCGACCTCTGCTTCGACCAGACCCCGCCCCCGACGCCGCTCCGCGCCATGAGCGGCGACGTCCTGCACATCGGCACCTACAGCAAGAAGCTCATCCCCGCGCTGCGCGTGGGCTATCTGGTCTGCCCCGCCGGGCTGCGCCCCCACCTGATGACCCTCAAGCACGCGATGGATCTCGGCTCGAGCGGTCTGATCCAGTACGCCCTCGCGGAGTTCATGGAGCGCGGCTACCTCGAGGCCCACCTCGCCCGCGCCCGCGCCCTCTACACCGAACGCCGCGACGCGATGGAGGAGGCCCTGCGCGCGCACCTCCCCGCCTCCGTCCGGTGGACGCCGGCGCACCGCGGGATCACCCACTGGCTGGAGCTCCCCGACAGCGCCGACGTCGTGCGGGTGTACGCCGCCGCCGCGGCGCGGGGCGTGCTGGTCATCCCGGGCGAGCTCCATCGCGTCGACGGTCGCCCCGCGCGCGGCCTCCGTCTGGTCTTCGGCTACGAGCCTCCGGACCGGCTCCGCGAAGGCGCCGCCCGCCTCGGCGCGGCCATCGAAGAGGTGCTCGCCGACGGGGACGCGCCGCGCCCCCCTTCCCCCAGCGTGATCTGAGGCACTGAAAGAAGAGGAGAGTGAGATGAACGTTGTCAGCTTCGAGACCAAGGTCGGCCTCGCCGAGATGCTCGCGGGCGGCGTCATCATGGACGTGGTCGATGTCGAACAGGCGCGCATCGCCGAAGAGGCGGGCGCCGCTGCGGTGATGGCCCTCGAGCGCGTGCCCGCACAGATCAGGCGCGAAGGTGGCGTGGCGCGCGCCGCGGACCCGTCCCTCGTCGAGGCGATTCAGAGAGCCGTCACCATCCCGGTCATGGCCAAGTGCCGCATCGGCCATTTCGTCGAGGCGCAGATTCTCGAGGCCCTCGAGGTCGACTTCGTCGACGAGTCCGAGGTGCTCACCCCAGCCGACGACGAGCATCACATCGACAAGCACGCCTTCGCCGTCCCCTTCGTCTGCGGCGCCACGGACCTCGGCGAAGCCCTCCGCCGCGTCGCCGAAGGGGCCGCCATGATCCGCACCAAGGGCGAGGCCGGCACCGGCGACATCGTCGAAGCCGTGCGCCACCTGCGGAAGATCCGCGCCCAGCTGCGCCGCCTCACGGTGCTCGACCCGGCGGAGCTCGCCGCCGAGGCCAAACGCCTCGCCGCGCCGCGAGCCCTCGTGGAGACGGCCGCAAAGAGCGGAAAGCTCCCGGTGCCGAGCTTCGCCGCCGGCGGCATCGCCACCCCCGCAGACGCCGCCCTCTGCATGGCCCTGGGCGCCGAAGCGGTCTTCGTGGGTAGCGGTATCTTCCTCAGCGACGACCCCCCGCGTCGCGCCCGCGCCATCGTGGAGGCCGTCGCCCACTGCCAGGACCCCCAGCGCCTCTTGGCGATCAGCGCTCACCTCGGCGCCCCCATGCGCGGGCTCGCGAGCATGGACCTCGCGCAGGCCGAGCGCCTGAGCGCCCGCGGGTCCTGAAGTGCGGGTGGGTATCGTCGCGCTCCAGGGCGCGGTCGCCCCGCACCGCCGCGCCCTCGAGAGCCTGGGGCACGCGGTTCGCGAGGTTCGGACGCCCGAAGCGCTGGAGGGTCTCGGCGGTCTGGTGCTGCCCGGAGGCGAGAGCACGACCCAGGCCCTCCTCTGGAAACGGGCCGGCCTCGAGGCGCCACTGCGAAGCGCCGTCGAAGAGGGGCTGCCGACGCTGGCCACGTGCGCAGGTCTGCTCGCCCTCGTGCGCCTGGGCCTCCTCGACCTGACGGTCACGCGCAACGCCTACGGCTCGCAGCTCCACAGCTGCATCGGCGAGGCCGACGCAGACACCGCGCTGTCACTGGTGCTCATCCGCGCCCCCCGGATCCGCCGCGTCGGTCCCGGTGTCGCCGCCCGCGCGACCTATCGTGGCGACCCGGTCTGGGTGGTCCGGGGCTCGGTCCATGCGACGACCTTCCACCCGGAGCTCACCGACGACCTTCGGGTGCACCGTGAGGTATTCGACGCCTCGGCGGAACGTGCCATCATGGCGCCTGCCAATGCCCGACGGTAAAGCCCCCAACACCTTCGACATCGAGCGGAGCGCTCAGATTCTATCAGATCAACGGGTGGGGTGACCCCTACTTCCGCGTCAACGGTGCGGGCCACATCGAGGTCCGACCGGACTCCGAACGCGAAGACACCGTCGACCTCTACGCGCTCACCAACGAGCTCGAGGCGCGCGGCCTGAGCCTGCCCCTCCTGATCCGCTTCTCGAACATCCTCGACGACCGGATCCGGCGCCTCAACCAGGCCTTCGAGAAGGCCATCGCCGAATACCAGTACCCCAACGTCTACCGCGGCGTCTTCCCGGTGAAGGTGAACCAGCAGAAGCACCTCATCGACGAGGTGGTGCGCTACGGCAAGCCCTGGCACTACGGCCTCGAGGCCGGAAGCAAGCCCGAGCTGATGATCGCCCTGTCGGCGATGCACAAGTCCGACGGGCTCATCATCTGCAATGGCTACAAGGACCAGCAGTACGTGGAGACCGCGCTCATCGCGCAGCGCTTCGACAAGACCGTCATCGTGGTCCTGGAGCGCATCGAGGAGCTCGACCTGGTCATCGAGGCTTCGGAGCGCCTCGAGCTCAAGCCGCTGATCGGCGTGCGCGCCAAGCTGGGGAGCAAAGGGATGGGCCGCTGGGCCGAGTCCGCGGGCGACCGTGCGAAGTTCGGGCTCACCAGCGCCGAGATCGTCCGCGTGGTCGACGCGCTCGGCGAGCGCAACATGCTCGACTCGCTCCAGCTCCTTCACTTCCACATCGGCAGCCAGGTCTCGTCGATCCTCGCCATGAAGAACGCCTTCCGCGAGGCGTGTCGCTTCTTCGTCGAGCTGGCGAAGATGGGCGCCAACATGAGCTTCCTCGACGTCGGCGGCGGCCTGGCGATCGACTACGACGGAAGCAAGACCGACTTCCACGCCTCGAAGAACTACTCGACGCAGGAATACGCCTACGACGTGGTGAGCTCGATCCAGGAGGCGTGCGAGGCCGCCGAGATCGCGCCCCCGACCCTCATCAGCGAATCGGGGCGGGCCATCGTCGCCCACCAATCGGTGCTCGTATTCGACGTCGTCGGCACGAACGTGAGCGAGTACGCCGACCCGGAGGCGCCGAGCGAAGAGCACCACGCCGTGCTGCACGAGCTCTACGAGACCTGGAAGAACGTCCAGCCCAAGAACATCCAGGAAGCCTGGCACGACGCGCTGCAGGCCAAGGAGGAGGCCTCGAGCCTCTTCAAGTTCGGCTATCTCTCGCTGCGCGACCGCGCGGTGGCGGAGCGGCTCTTCGTGCAATGCGGCGCGAAGATCCTCGAGCAGTCGCAGCGCCTCAAGAGCGTGCCGGAGGAGATCGACGAGATCGAGGCGATGCTCTCGGCGATCGATTACTGCAACTTCTCCGTCTTCCAGTCGGCGCCCGACACCTGGGCCATCGACCAGCTCTTCCCGGTGATGCCGATCCACCGCCTCGACGAAGAGCCGACGGTGCGCGCCCGGCTCGCGGACCTCACCTGCGACAGCGACGGCGTGATCGACCACTTCATCGACGTCGAGGAAGAGAAGCACGTCCTCGAGGTCCATCCGATCCGCGAAGGCGAGCGTTATTTCCTCGCGATGTTCCTGGTCGGCGCCTACCAGGAGATCCTCGGAGACCTCCACAACCTCTTCGGCGACACGCACGCGGTCCACGTGCGGCTCAGCGAAAGCGGCTACGAGGTCGCCCACGTCGTCAAAGGCGACGACATGAACGAGGTGCTCCGCTACGTGGAGTACGACCCCGACGCCATGACCGAGCGCGTGCGCCGTCAGGCCGAGAACGCGCTTCAGAAGGGTCGCATCACCCTCGAGCAGATGAAGCTCCTGATGGACCACTACGAGCAGGGCCTGCGCCGCTACACCTACTTGGAAGAAGGGTGAGGCGGCGCGCGCGCCGAGGCCTGGCCCGGGCGCTGCTCGCCACGATCCTTCTCGCGCTCTTTCCAGCGCTCGCCGCGGCGCAGCCCGTGACGCGCGGGAGCGACGACGAACGCCTCGCGGCCGTGAGGGCCCTCGAGGAAGCCCGGGCGGATCGCACGATCACCGCGGCCTTCGTCTTTCGCATGGGGGAAGAGCGCGTGGTCCTCTTCGCCGACGCCGGCGACCGCCGAGAGGCGCCGTGCGAGAGCCCGGTCCCGGCCTTTCACTGCGACCCCGCACCCGAGCCGGACCCGCCCACCGCCGGCCTCGCGCGGCTGACCGGCGGCCTCGAGATGATCCTCGAGCCGCGCCCCTTCGTCCGCTTCGACTGGGATCTGTGGGACACCGATGGCGACGGCGACAGCGAGCTCGTGGTCGTGTTGGAGCGCGGCCCCGGCAGTGACATGCGCGGCGTGGACGAGGAGCTCCTCGCCTTCGGCGCGGTGGCGGGCAACCTCGCCCTTCGGGCGCGGATCCCCCTGGCCGGCGGGGCGCCCAGCGAGTGTGGCCCGCACGGCTATTGGACCGACACGCCCCCACTGGCGCTGAAGAGCGAGGAGGGCCGCGTCATCCGGATTCGCTACCGGCGCGGCACCCGGACCGCGGACTGCCAGGACCTGGGCTCGCCCGAGGGACCGACCTGTGGATGCGAAGAGACGGTGTTGATCGTGGACTTCGCCCTCAGGGAGAACGGGACGATGAGAGAAGGCCGGCTCTGGCATCCAGCGCGTGGACCGTTTCGACGCTGAGCGCTCAGAGGACCGGCAGAGCGCGCGTGGGCGGCACCGAGGAGGCCACGCCTCGAACCGCGGCGACCTCGATGTCGCCGTACACCTCGAGGTAGTCGTCGCGCAAGCCCGGGCAGATCTCCCGGTACTCGCACCCGTCGCAGGCGGGCACGTGACGCTGCCCGGTGATCTTCGACCGCTCGAGCTGGAAGGTCGCGTCGGGCGTCACGACGCGCACGTCGTCTCTGCCGGGGTCCCAGGCGTGGGCGACGTTCTCGGGACCCAACAGACAGCGCGGGATGTGGAGCGAGAGCACCTCGAAGCTCTCGGCCTCGGCCAGCCGAAGCACCTCGCTCACCTGGGGTATGGCCGCGCTCATCTTGGGGAGCGACGCCAGGTTGTCGCGGTTTTCGTCGGTCAGGGAGACGAACCAGAGGTGAATGCTCCGCACGCCGCGCGCGTGGAGCCAGCGCGCCGCGTCCGGCAGGTCCGCCAGGGTGTCCGACTTGATGATGAGATCGACGGTGAGACGATGGCCAGCGGCGATCACCGCGTCGAGCCCCGCGACCATCGCGGGATACGCGCCCTCACGGCGAACCAGGGCGTCGTACCGATCCGCCCGGTGGGTGTGGATGGATACGTGAAAGCGGTTCGCGCCGGCGTCGGCGAGCCGGGCGACGTTCGAAGGCGTGAAGAGGAGCGCGTTGGACTGAACCTTGATGTCACCGTAGCCGAGGCGATGCGCCTCGCGGATCAGCGGGAGCAGATCGGCGCGGATGGTCGGCTCGCCCCCGGTGAAGGAGACCCGGTCGTATCCGTCCGCCTGCCCGCGCCGGAGCTCGGAGGCCACCGCGCGCGTATCGATGGCGCGCGCGCGCATCTCCGGCGAGATGGTGCAGTAGTCACATGCGAGGTTGCAGTCGTAACCCAGGATGACGTCGAGGAGGGGCAAGCCCTCGTATGTTACGGGGCCTCGGCTTGACCGCCACCCGGGGCTCTCTACCCTCAGCGTGTTGGCCCGCGCGACCCCGACCCGCCCGACGCTCCGTTTGACGCTCGAATGCGACAATGCGTGCGTCTTCTGCTGCCAGGACGGGCTCGAAGACGAGGGCCCGTCACTCGACGAGCGCATCGAAGCCCTCGCCGCATCGGAGCAGGACGCGGTCACGTTGACCGGGGGCGAGCCGCTGGGGGTGAGCGACATCGAAGCGATCCTCGGGCGCCTCAAAAAAAGCGGCTTCTCTCGCGTCGGCGTTCAGAGCAACGGTGCGCTCCTCGGCGACGATCCAACCGCCGCAGCGCGGCTGCGCGACGCGGGGCTCACCGACGTGCACTTGTCGCTTCACGGCGCGCGGCCCGAGGTGCACGACTATCACACGGGCCACCCCGGGAGCTTCGCCCGCATCGGACGCGCCCTCGAGACCGCGCGACAGGCGGGCCTCGACGTCGTCTGTACGACGGTGCTCACCCGCTCGAACCAGGCCGTCCTCTCGGAGTTGCCGACCCTGCTCTCGGCGGCCGGGGTGAAGGCCTGGTGCATCTCGCTGCCTGTCGCCGCCGGTCGCGCCGAAGACGCCGCGCCTCGCATCCTGCCCCGCCTCTCGGTCGCGCTCCCCTACGCGCTCCACGCGCTCGCGCGCGCCCGCCGCGCGGCGCTCCCGAGCTTCCTCTCCGGCGCACCGCTCTGTCTGCTCGGCCCCTTCGCCGAACACGCGCTGCCGGCGCATCCCCGCGCGTACGTGGCCGTGTGCGACGCGTGCCCGTCACGCGCGCGCTGCCCCGGTGTGGACGCGCTCTACGTCGAACGCCTGGGCGGACGCGAGCTCCGTTCCACCAACGCCCCATCCGGAACGCTCCCCGCGATCGCATCGCTTTTCGTCGGCGAAGGGGCGCACGCACCTCGAGGTCGTCGGTCGCGGAGCGAGAGGGCCCTGCCCGTCGTGCCCTGATCGCGGACGACCGTGCCATACTCCCGCCGATGCGCGCACCGGCCGCGGCCCGTCTCTCGGTGGCCCTCGTCCTCGTGACGGGTGGATGCGAAGAGGTGCGCGTGCGCCCCGATCTCTCCGAGCTCGCCGACGAGAGCACGACCGCGGAGACCGAAGAGGCGCCGCCGCTCGGCGACCTCGACCTCCCCGAGCCATTGAGGCCCATCGCCCTCGCCGCCGGCTACTACAACACCTGCGCGGTCCTCGGCGACGGGCGCGTGGCTTGCTTCGGCGACAACCGCGCGGCGTTCGGAAGCGAAGAGCAGGACGGCGACCTGACGGTTATCGACGGCTTCGCCGCGGAGCAGGGCCTCGCCCTCTCCCAACATCACGCGTGTGCCTGGTCCGACGGGGAGGCGCTGACCTGTTGGCCACGTCGCTACGGTGGCGGCAATCGCCCCCAGGGCGTGGGGCTTCCGCACGTGACCGAGGCCTCGCTGGGCGGCGAGCATCTCTGCGCACTGCTGACCGACGGCCATGTCCGCTGCATCTGGGACGACCGATGGGGACAGAGTGCGTCGCCTTTTCGCAGTCACGACTGGTGGGTCCCCGGCGTCGCCGACGTCGCCGAAGTGGCGACGGGCGCGACACACACCTGCGCGCGGCACCGCGACGGGCGCGTCACCTGCTGGGGTGACAATCGGCGGGGACAGATGGGCGGAGCGTCCGAACGCTCCCGCGCCGTTCCCCAATTGGTACCCGCCATCGAAGGCGTCACTCAGATCGCGAGCCACGACCTGGCGGTGCAGACCTGCGCCCTCGGCGGCGAGGGTGCGATCTCTTGCTGGGGCTCCTATGGGGTGGAGCGCGCGGGTGGAACCACCCCCCTCGGCGGGACGCACGAGACCCTCCCTCCAATCGAAGGCGAGCGGGCGATTCTCGATTGGCGTCGGGCCATGGGAGGTCTGCGCCGTCACCGACGCCGGGCGCGTCCACTGCTACCGGCAGAGCCTTGCGTCCGCGCGCGGAGACGAGGGCCCGGTCTACGGCGCGGCCGCACCGGTGGAGGGCATCGAGGATGCGCGAGCGGTCGCGGTCGGCGCCATGCACGCCTGCGCCCTCCTCGCCGACGGCGACGTGGCCTGCTGGGGCGAGAACACCCACGGTCAGCTCGGGGACGGAACGAGGGAGGCTCGCCACAGGCCGGTGCTCGCCACCGCGCTCCGGCGATTGGCGGACTCGGGGAGTGAAGGTTCATGAGCCTCGAGGACGATCCGCAGCGGCCCCGCACCCTGCCGCCCAAGGCGCCGCCGCTCGAGACCGAGCGCATCTCCTCCACCCCGCCCCCGCCGAAGAAGCGGCGCGTCGGCCGGGCGCTCCTGGCGGTGGCGCTCGGCCTCACGCTGGGTCTCGTCATCGCCGAGGGCGCATTCTGGCTGCGGGACGACGGCGCTTTCCCCCACGTGAACATCTACGTCGCCGACACCGACCTCGGTGTGCGCATGCAGCCGGGGGCCTCCGAGCGGCTGCAGTTCCGCGACAACCCGATCACCGACATCCGGATCGATAGTCGGGGATATCGCGGCGGGGAGTGGCCCGCCTCCGGCGACGACGAGGTGCTCGTGGTGGGCGACTCGCAGGTCTTCGGCCTCGGCGTGGAGGAGGACGAGACGCTCTCGGCCGTGCTCGAAGAGCTCCTCGGGCGGCCCGTTCTGAACGGCGGCGTGCCGACCTACGGCCCCCTCGAGTACAACGCGGTGATCGAAGAGGTGCTCGCGGACCGCCACGTCTCGACCGTGGTCTACGTCGTGAACATGGCGAACGACCTCTTCGAGACCGACCGTCCCAATCGGCTTCGGCACGCGGTATGGGATGGGTGGGCGGTCCGCGCCGAGACGGCGCCCGAGACCATCACCGTCTTTCCTGGTCGCTCTCTGCTCTTCCAGAAGAGCCATCTGGTCTACGCCCTGCGCCGCTTCCTCGACGAACACGCGACGTCGATGGAGGTCGCCGGGCTCCCCTCCGAGGGCTCGTGGCAAGATTCTGCTCTCCTCGGGAGAGCGTTCGAGTCAGGAGCACGAAGAGTCGGAGGAGGTCTTCCTCGCCTCCGCGGTCGATCAGCGCCAGCGCCTCGCGCGCCTCGACCTGTCTCTCGACGACGTCGAAGGTCGGATCGACACGTTGATCTACGAGCACAACGAGGACGCCTTCGACTACGAAGAGGCTGGGCGGAACAACTTCCTGCGCATCCAGGCCGCGCGCGGACGACCGGGCGACATCGTCCGCGAGGACAACGTGGAGGAGGGGCGGGAGATCGCCCTGACCGCGCGCATCATCCGCCAGGCGGTGCGCTTCCGCGAGCGCATGCTGGCGCAGACGCGCGCCGGTGAGGCTTCGGGAGAGGCGGAGTCGGCGGTGCACGAGCGCGATCGACTCGAGGCCGAGCGCGCGGAGGCCCTCGGGGAAGCGGTGGGGCGCGCGCCGGTGCCGAGCGTGCTCGCCCCCCGCATCGAAGAGGCGCGCGCCATCGCCGACGCCCACGACGCCGAGCTGATGGTCGTCGCGCTGCCTTTGGACGTGATGGTCTCCGACGAGGAGTGGGCGAAGTACGACGAAGAGCCCCTCGACATGGAGCCGACGCGCATCTTGATCGACGACCTCGTCGCGACGACACGCCGGATGGGCTCGCGCGCCGTCGATCCCACCGAAGCGCTGCGCGAGGCGGAACCGGGCGCCTTCCTCGACGGCGATCTGCACCTCACGGCGAAGGGGCAGCGGGCGGTAGCGAGCGCGGTGGCGGAGGCGATGGAAGCGCCGGCGCCGTTGCGGATGCCCGACACGGGCATCCCCGAGGACCGAAGTCGCGTCCCCGCGCCGGAGGAGTGGATCCACACGCCTGAAGCGATCGTGCGCGGCTCGAGCGCGGCGCATTGCGAGACGACGCGCATCCGCGAATGGCTCCGCGTGAGCTGCATCCGCGAGGGGCGCCGTCAGGTGCCGAGCGGGATCGAGATCGTCGACGGCGGCCTGGGCGAAGCGCTGGCGCTGACCACCTCAGAGGCCGCGACGCTGATCGCCCCCATCTTCGAGGGACAGGGCCTCGAGGCGGACTTCTTCTGGGAGGACCGGCGGCAGCGTCTGGTGGTGCGCTGGCCCGAGGGCCAGGAGCAACCGCAGATGTACTTCGAGGACCCGGTCCCCGGGGACGCGCGGCCCTTCACCGAGGACGAGCGCGCGGAGCGGATCTGCGCCTGTCATCTCGAGGTCTACGGAGAGTCGATCTGCGAGGTGCAACAGGGCTGGCCGACGGGCGAGTGCGCGCCGACCTGCGAGACCGCTTACGGCTCCCCGGTCGCCGAATGTTTCGAGGCGTACGCCGACCGATGCGCGGATCTCCTGCGCTGCGTGCGGGGCGATCCCCTCACCATGCCGCCCTGCAGTGAGGGCCGCGCGAACGCGGGCGCCACCGGGCACTGCTTCGCGCTCTGCAGCGACGCGCGCCCGTGCGAGGACGGCCGATGCACGCCCTGGCAGGGAGCGGAGATCTGTCGGCCATGAGCGGGCTGCGTCCTCGACTCGCCCGACTCTTCGCGCCGCTCGCATTCGCTGGAGACCGGCGGGCCGCCGCGACCTTCGCCTCCTTCGCACGCGCAGAGGAAGGGAGCCGGCGCGATCTCCTCCTCGCGGCGGCCGCCACCGAGTCGCCGAAACGCGCTGCGCTCTATCTGAAGCACGCCGGAGACGAAGCGCGTCACGCCAAGCTCTTCGCCGCGAAGAGTCGCGCGCACGACCTCGCCGCCGGACGGGCGCGCCCGCGCCGTTTCGATGCCGACGTCGAGGCGCTCTATGACCGGCTGGGCGAAGAGGGCTTCGTGGCCTTCGCTCATCGGGGGGAGGCGCGCGGGCGCGCGCAGTTCGAAGCGTACCGAGGCTACTTCGAAGACCGCGGCGACGAGGCGATGGCCGCCGCCTTCGAGGGGATCCTCGAGGACGAACGACGTCACGAGAGGTACACGCGCGCCCTGCTGGTCGAGCTCTGTGGCGGGGAGGCCGGCGCGAGGCGCGCGCTCCGCCGCGTGACCCTCTGGGAGGCCGGCCGGGCCTTTCGGCGCAAGGGACGCGCGACCGCCGAGCTCCTCTGGGCGCTGGTGGCGACGCTGCTCTACCTCGCGTCGGCCCCCCTCGGCCTTCTGACGCGCCTCCTGCGCCCGCCGCGCCGAGGCTTCTTGCCACCGGACGCCTGATGGCCGCGGTCCTCGGGGTCAGCGCCTACTACCACGACGCCGCCGCCGCGCTGGTCGTCGACTCCGAGATCGTCTGCGCGATCCAGGAGGAGCGTTTGAGCCGGTGGAAGAACGACGCGTCCCTTCCACGTGCAGCGATCGACGCCTGCCTGCGCCACGCTGGTCTCGACGCGCGCGCCCTCGACGCGGTGGTCTACTACGAGGACCCCTACGCGAAGGTCGAACGCGTCCTCACGTCGCTGCTCGGCACCTTCCCGCGTTCCATCCGTCAGTTCCCCCGCGCCATCGCCTCACAGCTCGGGCAGAAGCTCTGGGTCCTCGACCAGCTGGCCGACCATCTCGGCATCGCGCGGACGCGCGTGCACCACCGCACCCACCACGAGAGCCACGCGGCGAGCGCCTTCTACTGCTCACCCTTCGCAGAGGCGGCGGTGCTCACCGTCGATGGGATCGGAGAAGACGTGAGCACCGCCATCTGGTCCGCCGCAGAGGAGGGGCTCGTCTGCCGCGACACCATCCACTACCCGCACAGCCTCGGCCTCTTCTACGCGGCGATCACCGCCTGGCTCGGCTTCCGCGTGAACGCGGGCGAGCACAAGGTCATGGGCCTCTCCTCGTTCGGCGCGCCGCGCTTCGAGGAGGAGATGCGAAGCCTCCTGCGCACCGACGCGGACGGAAGCTTCTCCCTGGACCTCGACGCCTTTCGTCATCACACCGACCCCGATCTTCCCTTCGGCCCTCTGCTCGAGGAACGGCTCGGCCCGCGGCGCGCGCCCGGACGCGCGTGGAACCTGGACGATCCCGCGGACCAACGCCGCGCCGACGTCGCGGCCTCGCTGCAGCGCGTGACCGAGGACACCCTCGTCGCCCTCGCCCGGCGCGCACGCCGCACCGTCTATGGCGAGACGCCGAGCGGTCCCACCGCGCTCTGCCTCGCGGGCGGAGTCGCGCTCAACGCCGTCGCCAACGCGCGCCTCGCAAAGGAAGCGGGCTTCGATCGCGTCTTCGTGCAGCCCGCGGCGGGAGACGCCGGCGGTGCGCTCGGCGCCGCGATCCTCGGCGCCCTCGACCTCGGTGACCCGCGACCGCCCGCGCTGACGAGCGCCCATCTCGGCCTCCTGGTCGACGCCGCGCGCGCCCACGCGCTGGCCTCGGAGCTCGGGCTCGTGGTCGCGCGAACCGACGATGCGCCCGCGGAGATTGCACGCGCGCTCGACGATGGCCAGATTGTGGGCGTCGCCTCCGGGCGCTTCGAGTGGGGGCCGCGCGCGCTCGGTGCCCGTTCGCTCCTCGCGGCGTCTGCAAACGTCGAAACCCGCGAGCGCCTCAACCGCGAGGTCAAGCATCGCGAGCCCTTCCGGCCCTTCGCTCCAGCGGTGCTCGCCGAAAGCGCCGCCGACCACTTCGACCAGCCCGCGGACGACATGACGCCGTTCATGACGACCATCCGCGCCGTCCGAGCGCCGGAGCGTCATCCCGCGGTGACCCACGTCGACGGCACGGCCCGGGTTCAGACCGTGACCGAGGCCTCGGCGCCGCTCCTCGCCGCGATCCTCCGCGCGGGCGCACCGGTGGTCCTCAACACCTCCCTCAACGACGCGGGAGATCCCATCTGCGCCTCGGCCGAAGACTGCCTGGCCTTTGTCGTGTCATCATCGATCGACGCCCTCTATCTCGAGGACCTCCGCATCGAATCGCCGCGATGATGAAGCTCTCCCGCCTCCGCACCGTCGCCGCCCTCTTCCGCCACTTCCTGCATCGCCGGCGCTTCTTCCTGGCGCCGCTGCTCCTGGTGTTGATCGCGGCGGGGATCCTCCTCTTGCTGACCACTGGCCTCGGCCACGTCGCGCCCTTCGTCTACACGCTCTTCTAGATGGGCGAGCGACGGTGAAGGCTGGCGCCCCGGCTACGCGAGCCGATGGTCCATCAGCGACCGCTGTAGCAGCTCTCGAAGCGAACCTCGCCGCTGACGTCCGGGCAATCGAGGGCGAGGGAGCCGCCCATCCCCCACACCTCCATGATCAGCTCTCCGGTCTCCTGAAGCTGCATCTCGAAGCGCTCGCACTGGGCGCGATCCACCGTGCGCGGCGCTCCGTTGCCGTCGAGGATCAGCACGCGCTGGCCCTGGGTCGGGTCATCGAGCACGCGCACCGTCCGGCCGCTCCCCAGGAGCTCGACGCCGAAGAAGCGCGGTCGATCGTGCGGGCCATCGTCCTCGAGCTTGCCCGAACGACACACCGTCGGCTGAAACGTCGCGCCGTCGATGGTGAGCGACCCCGACACCGCGCTCTTCGAGGCCGAGCTCAGATGCATCACGATGGCGATGATCCCCGCGACCACGACCGCCGCCACGCCGAGCCCCACCAGCGCGCCCTTCCCCTCGATCTTTTCGCCGCTCACTCGGAGGGGAGGCTAGCACGGACCGGCTGCATCTCGTCCCAGCCGAAGCGCCTCGAGTAGTTCGCCCAGACGCCCTCACAGACTGCGTCGTAGCGGCAGCTTCTGCACTCGGCGCGTTTGGAGCGGACGTCTTCGTCCAGGTCGGCGCGGCGGATCTGCACCAGCTCTCCCTCCGGGCCCTGCACCTGATTGGATGCGTCGAAGGTGGCGGATAGGACGGTGTCGTGGCCGGCGCCGCCTGGAGGCTCGTAGTGCTTGTACGCCTCGACGAAGCCCCGGTTGAAATCCGGAAGCGCTTCGGTGGTGCACAGCGGGATGTCCACCAGGAAAGCCATCACCTGATCCTCGTGCTTGCCGGCTTCGGCGAGGAAACGCGCCGCCTCGGCTGCGATGTCGGTGTAGCGCGGGAAGATCTTCTCGAAGTGGGTGTTGGCGCGGCCGTTGGCCTGCATGACGTTGAAGACGACCTGGTCGACGCCGTGGCTTCGCAGGAAGCGGTAGATGTCCGAGAGGTGGGGCAGGTTTCGCTTGGTGACCACCGTCGAGGTGTGCAGCTCGACACCGAAGCGCTTGAGCTTGGTGATCTGATCCAGACCCGCGACGGTCTGCTCGAAGCTGTCGGGCGTCCGGGTGAGACCCTCGTGAAGGCGCTTTTCGTGCCCGTGAATCGACACGTAGAAGCGGTTCATCCCCGCCTTGACCAGCATCCGCGCGTAGCGCTCGTAGCCGAGGCTGCGGCCGTTGGTCATCACGCTGATCCGTGGGACGCCGGCCTCCTTGGCCCAATTCACCCAGAGGGGGAGACGCTTGTTCAAGGTGGGCTCACCCGAAGTGAAGCAGATCTCCTCGCAGCCCCGGTTCTCCTCGAGGATGAAGCGCACGACCTCATCGGTCGTCTGCGAGTTGACCTCGTAGCGGGCCTCGCGGTCCTCCTCCATGCAGAAGACGCAGTTGTTGTTGCAGACCGCGCCGGTGAGCACGTGCACGCGCTCCTTCTTTTCGGCGATGCGCTCCTCGACCTGCGGTTCCTGCACGAGGGGATCGTAGCAGAAGCCGGTCCGCTCTGCCTCGCTCAGCTGGTCGCGCCGTAGCGGACCAGACGGGCGTGGAGGGTCTTGCGGTCGATCCCCAGGATGCGCGCCGCCTGGCTCTTGTTCCCATCCACGGCGTCGAGGACGCGGAGGATGTGGCGCCGCTCGACCTCGAAGAGGGTCGGGAAGGCGTGGGTCGCCACCTCCTCCTCGGAGACCTCGGGGGAGTGCGAAGGTCCCTCCCGCACCTCCGTCGGCAGATGCGAGAGCTCAATCTCTCCCTCCCCGGCGAGGGCCACACAGCGCTCGATGCAGTTGTGAAGCTCGCGGACGTTGCCCGGCCACGTGTACGTGAGCAGCCGGCGCACCACCTCGCTCGAGAGCGTGGGAGAGGTCATGCGGTCACGAGCCGCGACCTCGTCGATGAAGCTCTCGGCGAGCAACAGCACGTCGTCCCCACGCTCGCGCAGCGGCGGCACCTCGATGGCGATCACGTTGAGCCGATAGTAGAGGTCCGCCCGGAAGGTTCCGGCGTCGACCGCGCTCCGCAGATCGCGGTGGGTGGCTGCGAGGATCCGCACGTCGATCTCCACTTCGCTGTCACCGCCCACCGGCCGAATGCGCCGCTCCTGGAGCGCGCGGAGCAGCTTCGGCTGCAGCGTCGCAGAGAGATCGCCGACCTCGTCGAGGAGGACAGTGCCCCCTTCGGCTTCGCGGAGCAGCCCGCGACGCGCGCTGCGGGCATCGGTGAACGCCCCCTTCTCGTGTCCGAAGAGCTCGCTCTCGAGGAGTTGCTCCGGCATCGCGGCGCAGTTGACCGCGACGAAAGGCCCGCTCGCGCGCCGGCTCCGGCGATGGAGCGCCCGCGCGGTGAGCTCCTTGCCGGTGCCGCTCTCCCCGAGGACGAGCACCGAGGCCTCGGAGGTCGCGACGCGATCGATGATCTCGTACAGGCGCTGCATCGGAGGGCTGGTGCCCACCATGCCGAGGTAGCCGGGGGAGTCTCCCGTCTGGCGCCTGAGACGGCGGACCTCGTCGCGCAGGGTCCGATCCTCGAGCGCGCGATCGAGGACGAGCTCGAGGCGCTCCGGCTCGAAGGGCTTCGTCAAGAAGTCGTAGGCACCGGCGCGGATGGCATCGACCGCGGCGTCGAGACTGCCGAAGGCGGTCATGATCACCACCGGCACATCCGGCCGATCGCGAACGATCTCACGGCAGAGATCGGTGCCCGAAGGGCCCGGCATCCTCAGGTCGGTCACCACCACGTCCACCGGCTCGTCCCGCAACAGCTCCATGGCGGCATCCGCACTTCTGGCGGAGAGCGGCCGATAGGTCCCCCGTGTTTCGATTTGCTCGCGCATCAGGTCGCGAAGGTCGGCGTCGTCGTCGACGATCAGAACTGTGGGCTTCAAGACGCTCCCTCGTCTCTCGGAAGATAGACGCGAAAAACCGCGCCGGCGCGGTCATCCTCTCTCGAACCTCCCACCTCGATCCATCCCTCGTGATCCCTGGCGATGTTGTGGACCAGGGAGAGCCCCAATCCGGTGCCGCTGCCGACCTCCTTGGTGGTGAAGAAGGGGTCGAAGATCTGGCTGCGGATCTCCTCCGGAACCCCGGGACCATCGTCCGCCACCTCGAGGCAGACGTAGTCCGAGGCCCGCCCCAGCTCCTCGGATGGCGGGTCGACCTCTCGGGCGCGCCGTACGGTGACCCAGACGTGGCCGCCATCTTTCATCGCCTGGATGGCATTCTGGACAAGGTTGGTGATGAGCTGGCCGAGGTGGTCTCGATCGCCGTGAACGGGGCCCTCGTCCTCCACCGTCACCGACAACTCCACGTCGACCTTCTTCGCGGTCGGCGTCAGGAGCTCGACTGTCTCCCGCGCCAGTGCGCTGATCGTCAGCGGCGTGCGCACCCTGCGCGCCGGCCGCTCGAGGCTCAGCAGCTGCCGGACGATGCGTTCCATGCGGCTCGCCTGATCGTGAACGATGCGCGCGTTGCGCTTGCTGGTCTCGCTCGCGGTCGACTCGTCCTCTATCATTCGGGCGCGACCCGAGATGATCTGCAGCGGTGTTCCGAGCTCGTGCGCGACACCGGCGGCGAGCGTGCCCACCGCGACGAGGCGTTCGCTGCGTCGCATCTCGCGCTCGGCTTCGAGACGAGCGTCCGTCTCGCGTTCCGCGCGGTCTCGCGCTTTGGCCAGACCTTGAACCATCGCGCCGATGGCGATCTTCAGCTGCCCGAGCTCGTCCCAACGACTCACCGGCGAAGTCGGCGGACTGAAATCCCCCTCGCCGATGCGCGCCGCCAGCTCCACCAGACGCCGCACCGGGACGCCCACGATCCGCTCGCCCAACGCCAACGCCAGGATTCCGGCCCCGAGAACGATGGCCAGCGCGGTCAACAGGACGCGGACCACGCTCTTGTCGAGGCGCTGCTCGGCTCTGGCGAGCGATTCCGAGAGCTCGATCACCACGTTCTCGCCTCGTGGAGAGGTGATGGGCACGTAGGTGAACACCACGCCGGGCGAGGAGGAGCGATCGACCAGGCTCGCCACTGCACCCTCCTGGGTAGCGAGCCGCGCGGTGTCTCGATGCAGCGGCGCCTCCTCTCCGACGGCGTCCAGACGCGTCAGGCGCACGCGCACCTCGTCCTCGCCCTGCTCCGCGCGCGAGAGGATGGCCTCGGCCTCGGCGAGACCCTCGCTCCGCCATGCGAGCTCCACCGAAGGCCTCAGCGAATGTCCCAGCAGTCGCTGCTCGTGCTCGATGTCGAGCTCGAAGACCTCGCGTTCGTTCTGTACTCGGAGCCACCCTTCGAGCGCGAGAACGCCGATGAGCAGGGCCAGAATGAAGGTCGTGAGCTTGAGAGCGACGCGCACGGGTGTTCCCCGGGCAATAGCAGGATTGACCGTGCGAAGTCGACAAGCAGCCCGCGTGCCACCAGACGGGGCACGAATTGCGGACGTTTGGAACGCCTGCTGGGGTGATTCGCCCCACCTGCGCGGAGGACGTGGGGGAAAAGTACGCTCGGCCGTTCTGAGTCAGATGACCGTCCGCGCTCAGGCCCACGAGACGATGGACCAACCGTTGCGGGTCGCGTGCCGTCTGAGCCGCGGGTCCGCGTTGACCGCCACCGGCCTGCCGATCCGCTCGAGCATGGGCAGGTCGTTGTAGCTGTCGCTGTAGAACGTCGCCCCATCGAGCGCGTAGCCGTTGTCGCGCGCCCAGCGCTCGGCGACCTCGACCTTGTGCGCACCGAAACAGCGCTGCGAGAGGCGACCCGTGAAGCGCCCCTGCTCGACCTCGAGCTCCGTGCTCAGCACGTGCTCGATGTCGAGCGCGCCTGCCACGTTCTTCGCGACGTAGGGGCTGCCGCCCGTCAAGAGGACGACCACGTCACCCGCGCGGCGGTGTTGCGCGATCGCCTCGATGGCCAAGGGCGCGATCTCGGTCGCGAGATCCTCCGCATGCCAGAGGTTCGTCTTGTGGATCAGATCGGCTTCCAGGATCCCGCGAAGGTCGGCCGCGACCCGATCCGCCATCGCGTCGATGTCCAAGAGGGCGAGCTTGTACTGAAGCCCCCAGAAGGTCGCCTTGGCGACGAAGGAACGAGACAGCTCGCCGCGCCGGCGCAGAAAGCGCATCCAGCTCGTGCTGGAGTCGACGCGCAGCACCGTGCGGTCCATGTCGAAGAAGGCGGGCTGACCCATGCGGCCCCATTGTGGGACGACAACCGGGCTTGTCGAGTGACGAGATGCGCCCGCGCTACTCGGGCAGGACCCAGGCGGTCGCATCCTTCGCCAGCGTGCCACGGGCGCCTTCTACCGATGCGAGCAGCACGCGCCCTTCGGGCAGCTTCACCTCTGCGCCGAAGCTCACGACACAGACCACGCCCGAGCCGCGCCGGAACGCGAGGGAGCCGGGGCCGAGCTCGACCCACTCGAGCTCCTCGTCGGCCGCGAGATGCGTGGCGCGGAGCGCGAGCGCGCGGCGGTAGAGCTCGAGGGTGGAGCCGGCCACGCCGTCCTGCGCCTCCACCGAGAGCTCGGAGAAGACCGCCGGCTGCGGCAACCAGGGCGCGCACCCGCCGAAGCCGAACGACGGACCCTCTCGCGTCCAGGGCAGCGGCACCCGGCAGCCATCCCGGCCCTTGAGCGCGTGTCCCGAGCTCTCCCACACCGGATCGTCGAGCACCTCTGGCGGCAGGTCCCAGACCTCCGGCAGCCCCAGCTCCTCGCCCTGGTAGAGATAGGTCGAGCCCGGGAGTGCGAGGAGCATGAGCGTCGCCGCCCGTGCGCGGCGCAGTCCGAGCGCCGGGTCGAGGGCGTCGTGGGGACCGGTGAGAGGCCAGCGCTGCCAATCCGTGCCCGGCGGAAGACCGTAGCGCGTGGCGTGGCGCATCACGTCGTGATTCGAAAGCGTCCAGGTGGGGGTGGACCCCACGGCTCGGGCCGCCTCGAGCGCGCGCGTGATCGCGTCTTTCACTTCTCGTCGCTCCCACTCGGCCTTGAGGAAGTCGAAGTTGAAGGACTGGTGGTACTCGTCTGGCCGAAGGTATTGGGCGAGCCGTTCCGGGTGGACCCAGGCCTCGGCGACCATCATCACGTCTCGCCCCGAAGCGTCGAGCACCGAGCGGAAGCGGCGGTTGACCTCGTGGATCCCGTGACGGTCCCAATGCGGATGGTTCTCGGGAAACTCGGTGGCGAGCAGCTCCGTCGGGTTGTCGAGATCGGGGAGCGTAGGGTCCTTGACCATCCCGTGCGCGACGTCGATGCGAAAGCCGTCGACGCCGCGCGAAAGCCAGAAGCGCAGGATGTCGTCGAACTCGGCGCGCACCTCCTCGTTCTGCCAGTCGAGGTCCGGCTGTGACTCATCGAAGAGGTGCAGGTACCACTCGCCGTCCACGACGCGCGTCCAGGCGGGCCCACCGAAGATCGAGGTCCAGTTGTTCGGAGGCTCGGATCCGTCGCTTCCGCGGCCCTGGCGAAAGATGTAGCGGCGCCGTGCGGCGGCGCCCGGTCCGGCCGCGAGGGCTTCGCGAAACCAGCGGTGGTCGCTCGAGGTGTGGTTCGGAACGAGGTCGACGATCACGCGGATCTCGTGAGCGTGGGCCTCCGCGATCAACGACTCCGCATCGGCGAGGCTGCCGAAACGCGGGTCGACGTCGCGATAGTCCGCGACGTCGTAACCGCCGTCCCGAAACGGGCTCGGATAGAAGGGGCTCAGCCAGATGGCGTCGATACCGAGCGCACGGAGATACGGCAGGCGCGACCGAATGCCGCAGAGATCACCGATCCCGTTGTCGTCTCCGTCGGCGAAGGAGCGCGGATAGATCTGATAGACGACGCCGCGGCGCCACCAGTGTCTCTCCTCCCGAGCCATCAGCGGTGTGTACGGTAAGTGACCATCGGCACGAGGGAGGGATCGGTGCCGGGCGCCACCGCGGTGACCGAGGAGCCGCCGCTGCCGACCACGTTGACCATGATCGCGGGACGCCGATTCGTCTCGGTCTCCGCGGGTGGCGAGGTGGGGCCGGTGGAAGCCATCGGCGTCGCACCCTCCTCTTCCGCTTTCCATTCTTCGTCGTCGTCCAAGGTAGTCTCGGCTGTGGCCACCCCCTCGGTGCCGGCGCGGCGCGAGCTCGTCGTGCGCCGAGCCGACAGAGAACGAGCGCGCACCTCTTCCTCGGCCGGGAGCGTCTCCTCTTCGGACGCGACCTCCGCCGGCGCCTCGACGCCCTCCGGAATGTCGCCCCCTCCGGACGCGACCTCGTCACGCGCTTCGGTGGCCGGTGTCTCCTCCGCGGGCGCCGCAACGTCCGCCGGCGTCGCCGGCGCCTCCGCCTGCGTCCCCTCGACGTCGGTCAGCACCCAGAACACGAGGCCGGCCGCCAGCAGGCTCCCCACCGCGCCCAGCGCGAAGAGGGGCCAGAGGCCTCCCCGCATCGGCACGCGAAGCTCCGCTTCCGGCACCGCGTCGATCACCGGGTCGGGACCCGCGAGATGTGACGGCTCGGCGCGCGGCGCCGCGGGGGGTGGAGGATTCGATGAAGGCTGCTCACGCGTCGAGGGAAAGGGCCCTGGGCGCTGCGATTCGAGGGTCTTCGCGAAACCGGGGCCGGTGTTGTCGAAGGGGCCGAGGTGAAGCGCCGAGATCTGCGGAGGCGGTTGCCACTCGAGGACCGTGCGCTGGCCGGCGACGTCGAGGGCCGAGAGCGCGAGCTCCATCTCGCGCGCGCTCCCCCACCGCGCCTCGCGATCGACGGCCAGGCCCTGCTCGATCACGCTCGCCAGAGGGCGGTCCAACCCGCGGGTCTCGAGGCGCGTCCGGCTGCCGGTCAGGATCCTGGGCAGGATCTCGCCCCAGGTGCCCCGGCCGTAGGGTGGCTCGCCGACGAGGATTGTGTGGAGCGTGGCGGCCAGCGAGTAGACGTCCGAGCGCGCGTCGAGGTCGTCGCCGCAGACCTGCTCCGGCGGCATGTAGGCCGGCGTCCCGAGGACCATGCCGGTGGCGGTGAGGCGCGTGTAGGTCTCGGAGGAGGTGAGCACCGCGATGCCGAAATCGACGAGCTTCGCCACCGAGCCCTCGGGCTTTTTCCACGAGCATCACGTTGCCCGGCTTGAGATCGCGATGGAGAACGCCAACCGAGTGTGTGGCTTCGAGGGCGCTGAGGATCTGCCGGCCGATGCGGACCACCTCCGCTGGCGGAAAGGTCATCCGCCCCTCCCCCTGCATCTGATGGAGGCTCTTGCCCTCGAGCAGCTCCATCGCGAACCAGCAGAGGTCGTCGTCGGGGCCGCCCACCGTGCGCGTCTCCACGATGTGCGGGTGGCTCAGGGCCATCGCCGTTTCGGCCTCGCGGTAGAAGCGGGCGACGTGGCGGGTCTCCTTGGCGAGATCCGGATGGAGGACCTTGATGGCGACGACGTCACCCTGTTCGTTGTCCGTCGCGCGGAAGACGGCACCCATGCCGCCTTCGTCCATGCGCTCCCCCACGAGGTATCGCCCGCCCCCGAGGGGGCGTCCGACGACGGCTGCATAGGGGTCGAGGCCGCTCACGCGGTCAACCATAGCAGCCGCAAACCCCGCGTCAGGCCGCGCGCGACGCCTTGAGGGTGCTGTGGTGGAAACCGAGTCGGGGGTCGGCCAGGCGTCCGATGTGGCCCGGGAAGAACTGCCGGATCGAGGGAAAGGGCACGCGTCGCCGGAGCGAGAGCGAGGGATAGTCGTAGACCAAGACCTCGTTCAGGCCGCGATGGGCGGACAGGAGGAACCTCCGGTCCGGGCTGAGCGCGAGACCGTAGCTCCCGTC
The DNA here is from genome assembly GCA_963727445.1 of uncultured delta proteobacterium. Taxonomy (GTDB): domain Bacteria; phylum Myxococcota_A; class Polyangia; order Polyangiales; family B10-G4; genus B10-G4. The sequence continues at coordinate 779,115 of CAVSGI010000020.1, read as the reverse complement.
GAGGAGGCTGCCCCGGCTCATCCGCACCGCCTTGATGAAGGCGTGGGTGTGATCGGGGAGGTTCACCCGGGCCAGCGCCTCGACCAGGTTGCCGACGCCGGCACGGATGGCGCGCGCGGTGCGGAGCAACCCCGCGCGCTCGTCGACGTGCTCGACGTGGCGAAAGGTCTCGAGGTCGACGAAGGTGATGCAGCCGCTCATCGGGCTGTTGTAGAGGACGCGATCCTCGGTGACGACGACGTCCGAGGTCAGGCCGCCGCCCGGGGCGTCCTTGGGGATCGTGAGGTGACGGGTGACCGTCGCCGACTCGCCGTCGATCTCGAAGAGGTAGTCCTTGTAGCAAGCCGGCAGATACTCGGCGAACTCGCCGTCGCCCTGCGGGACGCAGCGCTGCGTCGGCGCGTAGAAGAGGTCCTTCGTGGGGTGGACGCCGAGGTGCCAGCAGGTAGCGGGGAGGCGCACGATACGCGGCGTGCCCTTTTCGAGGTCGAAGACGCCCACCTGATTGGCGTAGCCGTGGGTGTCGTGGTCCATCGCGCCGTAGAAGACGTAACGTCCCGAAGGCGAACGCTTCAGCGCGTGCGGCAGGGTCGCGCCGTGCGCGCCGAGCTCCTCCGGGTGCGCGAGGTCGCCTAGACGAAAGCGCCAGAAGGCGCCGTCGATGGAGGTGAGGAAGGTGTCGTCGGAGAGCCAGAGCACGTGGGTCTGGCTGCTGTAGAAGGTGTCGGGCGCGTGGAAGCGAAGGGTGGAGAAGCGATCGATCTCCTCCAGCGTCTCGGGATCGTAGAAGAGCAGCGTCTGGGAGAGATTGCCGAGGTAGCCGACGGTGCCCGAGGGGTTGATCTGGGTGGCGTGGCCGCCGGCGAGCCCCTCGTAGAACTTCGCCGTGACATCCCAGCGGTCACCGGCGGGATTGTGACGGAGCTTGGCGACGCCGCCGTAGCCTTCGAAGCCGTTGAGGCCGTGCCCGTCGAGGGCGATGAAGTAGTCGAAGCCGCTCATGCTGCCTCCTCGTGACGCGCGGCGTCCGCCGGAATCGGATCGAGATGTGCGTAGGGATCCTCGAGGGTCTCGTGGATGATCTTGGAGAGCTTCGCGGCGTGCTTGCCGTCGAGCAGGCGGTGGTCGAGGGTGGCGTGGATGCGCATGCGCTTGCCGGGGACGATCGCGCCGTCCTCGACCACCGGCTCGTCGGTGACGGCGCCGACAGCGAGCAACAAGGGCGTGCGGCTGTAAGCCATGAGCGGCGCGTACGCCTCGGTGAGCCCCAGGGAGCCGATGTTGGTGACGACCACCGAGCCGAAGGGATCCTTCGGCAGGCCGATGGCGCGAAGGTCGGCGTTGAGGTCGTAGAGACCGAAGGAGATGGCGTCGAGGACCCAGCGGACGGCGCGGAAGGGGAGCCAGGCGAAGGTGTCGCGGGACTTCTTGAGGTCCTCGTCCGTGCCGGTGCGCACCCGACCCACCTCGGCTTCGAAAGCATCGACGACCTCGCCCAGGCTCATCCGATCGACGTGGTCGAGCTTGGCGCCGCTGAGATCGATCTCGCCGGTGTCGGGATCGGTGAGCGCCACCGAGAAGAAGACGCTGACGTCCTGGCGCAGGTAGGGGCGGCCGAAGCGCAGGATCGCGTTGGCATCGGGCGTGGCTTTGAGGGCCCGGGCCACCGCCTTGCCCACCAGGTGGGTCACCGTGAGCCGCCGCCCGGTCGCCTGGCGATAGTCCTCGATGTAGGCCAGGGCCTTCTCCATGCGGACGGTCAGCGAGCCGTAGATCTGGGGGTCCCGAGGGTCCGACCAGGTACCGATGGCGATCTTGCGGAAGCTGGAGACGCGCTCCTTTCGCTTCAGCACCACGTTCTCTTTCCACACAGCCATCGGACGCCTCCTTGTATGGTCTGAGGATGGGTCGTTCTGGAGGAAGCGACGGTCGGAGGGGCGCCAAAGGCGTGCGGGGGGGCGCCAAGCGGCTGGCGCCGAGGGCCAACCACGCCGATTTCGCGAAATCGCCTCTCGGGAGCTATCTGGCCGGACCGTGCTGGGTCTACGCCTGGCCCCACCCTGCCCTCTGCGTCTCGGCCCTCTTCGGCGAGCCGGGGCCCGACGACATGGAGGCGCTGACGCGGCTCTACGCCCTCGAGCTGGTTCCGCCGGCCGAGCCCCACGCGTCGATCATCGACGCCCGTCGGGTGAAGAGCGTGGACGCCACCGCCTTCGCCGTCCTGGCACAGTACGTCGAGGCGAAGCGCGCGGAGATGGAGCGCTTCGTGACACGGCTGGCGATCGTGCGGCCGGACGGCTTCGTGGGCGCGCTCGCAGCGGGCTTCTACCAGACCGTGCCGCCGCCCTACCCCGTCGAGTCCTTCGAGGACTTGAGCGCGGCGCTGGCCTGGACCGGTGGTGAGGACCGGGCGCTCGAGGAGGAGCTCGCGGGGCTGGTCTCGGCGACGAGCGACTTGCCCGATGTGGTGCGTGACCTGCGGCGCGCGATCGAAGCGCGCCTGCCGGACGACGCGAGCATCGACCAGGCGGCCGCTGATCTCGGCGTCGCGGTGCGCACGCTTCAGCGACGCCTCGGCGCGGCGAAGACGACCTTCCGCGCCGAGCTCGCCGCCGTACAGGTCGAACGCGCGAAGCACTGGCTCGCGCGCACCGACGCGCCGATCTCGCGCATCGCCTACGAAGTCGGCCTCAGCACCCCCCAGCACCTGAGCGCGCTCTTTCGGAAGGCGACGGGGAAGACGCCCACCGAGTATCGAGACGGTGGCGACGACTGACTGACAAGCTGGCCGGATGAAGAGCTCGCGGCCATCATCGCCACAGCCGAGGATCGCTCCTACCGCTAAACTCGTTCGTCCGGAGAGGCGGTTGGCTTCCACGGAGGCTGGAAACCGGAGACTCCCTCTGCCACTGACCTGCGCGAGGACGATGAGACATGAGACTGCCGTCCGCGATGTAGGGCGCGAAGTCTGAAGGAGGAGCCGAGCGAGTCGACGAGCGGGCCGAGCTGACCTCAATACCTCGGTGCGTCAACTAGGGAGAGCTCGTACCCGGCTATGCGACCCCCGACCAAGCCGACGCCCTCCACCAGCACGAACTCCGACGTGCCCTCGACGACCTCTCCACCATTGATGAGGACGTCACGAACGCTCAAGACGACGCCCTCCGCGCGACGGCCGTCGGGGAGCGACACAGTCCGCGGCGAGCCCACGGCGGCACTCTGCCGCCAAAGCCCACCTGGGCCGTGTCCCTCCTCCTGCCACTCGTCTCCCTCGCGCAGACGTTCTGGGACCAGGAAGTGGGGAATGCCCGAAGGCACTGCCGCTGCATGCAGCGCCAACTCGAGCGGGATTTCCGCCCCCTCCCCCGGCCGACACGAGGTCCGAAACCAAGGGCTTGCCGCCGGCAGACCTGACATCGACAGATGCGCGCGCCATTCGATGGCCAGCCCCCGCGGCGACGGGCGAACGTCGACACAGGTAACAGCAACCTCCGCGACCAACTCGTCGCCCGTGATCCGGAAGTGACGAGAGGTGCCTGGTCGCGCCGGCAAGAAGGGATGGTCGCACGCGGTCGATGACCCCAGTGCATCGTCACCGGACGACGCGACGAGATACGTAGTGCGCTCGCTTGGTTCTCCCGGCCCCTCCGGCTCACGTGATGGCCCCGTGTCCCCAATAACGGCCCAAGTCGCGACGGATGCCCCAATGGCGATTCCGGCGAACCAGTGCAAGCGTCTCACCGCACACTCAGCGGGAAAGGGGGGTGCACACTACCTCCCGCGCAAAAACGCCGGGCTCGTCGATCCGGAGGTCTGTCCACGCAACCACAGGTGGCTCATCTCCCATTGCCGCCAAACTCACGAAGAAGTCCCGGATGGGAGGGCCTCGCGACTCGGTCCGTGGAATGGGCAAGAGTGCCGTCGACACGGGTTCCGTGACGATGACGGGATCGCTCGCGAGCCGGCCCTCGGCAGTGAGCGTGACCAGGACCACCCGTTCGAACCAGTCATCGCCGGCCGTGACGTAAAGGGTGCTGTCGCCAATCCGACGCTCGGAATAAGCGAGAACTACCACGTCGCCCATAGTCCCGAGCTCGACCGAGAGCGTGGCAACCGTCCCGTCCTCGAAGCATGGAAGCTGCCACGGTGCGTTGCGGGCATGCGATCCGTCGAGGTTCATCAGCCGGACCACGTGGCAGTAGTCCGCGCGCTCGTATCCTTCGACGAACAGCACTACATCTCCCAGACGGACGGCGGGCGTCTGCCAGCCGCCCACCGTGCTGCTCCATCGCGGCCAGTCACCACCCACCGTGATCGGGTCGCTCACCAAGTCACCATCCGAGGTGACCACCGCATAACGCGTGGGCCCAGGCGTGGCACCGAGAGGGTGAAAGAAGACGCCCAGTCTGTCGGCCCCGAGCCCGACCACCGACGGGACAGTCACGACGTCTCGATTGTCGCCGAAGTACTCCAAGTCGCAAGGTGGCTCATCCGACCAGAGGACCGGACGAGCAATTGGCGATTCGTGGGTAAAGACGTGGATGCGTTGGTATGTGGAGAAAACCATTTCATCGGCACCTACACAATCGCGGGGCACTGCCGGCAAGATGGACGCGACACCACCTCGGTAGCTGGCGCTCGGATAGGTTCCCGGCCTGCCAGGCGGAGCCTGTATGGTTCCCAGGTCGGTGCAACTGTCGTTGCAACCGCTTGGAGTGTCGACACCGACTGACAACGCCTCGGGAGCCGCCCCCGGCTCGAACCGCCAGCGTGTCACGATTTCGGAGTTCGATGTCTCGTCCGTAGGACGGCGTTCGACGTCCGCCAATAGATACCCCTCGAGGCCACCATCGAACAGGACCCACCCCGGCCGAAACGGCTCCCCAACACCCATGTCGATCGGTCGACCAGCCGACGCAAAACCTCCGTCAAACCACTGGCTGGTCCAGCTCCCATCCCCACTCGTCCACGTGAGAAGTAGAGATCCTGCTACCCTGCCGATCTGGTGCCCCTCCGCGGCTCGACCGTAAAGTCTCGCGCTCCGCTGGACTACGCAACGATAGCGAAGATCCTCACTGCCATTGCACTGCGGCAGAGCGCTGAGTAAGAGGAGGGCGAGAAGGAGATGGCACACCTGCGAACTCATCGTCGCGCTCTCGACGTAAGTGGTGGCGCGCGACCCAGCGCCGGCCGACCCAAGAGCTCACGCTGACGGGCCAAGATCTCCGCAATGTCGCGGCCGGTCGCACTCCGCGGTGATATCGACGCAGGGGTGAGTGACACCCAGCCACCAGGAAGCTCGGCCCCTGGATAGTCGATGCCCGCGACTCCGATCCGAAAGATGGCACCATCATTGGCCGGCCATCCCTGAACCGAAAGCCCGAGCCGATCGCCGATGTTGCCGAGCGCACCCGAGGTCGTCAGGTCGAAGCTCGCGGACAAACGATAGACCGTGCCGCGACCGCCGCCGTGGTTCGGTGCGCCGATCAAGAGCTCAGATCGCCCATCCCCCGTGAGGTCGAACCAGCCGCTCAAGGAGGCGCCAAAACCTTCGCCCCTTTCGCTGCCTGTTAGGGTGAGGAGGATCGAGCCCTCGATTCCGCCGACCACCACCATGCCCGTGCCCTGACGGGCGTAAGGGGCCCCCGCAACGAACGCCTCTCTGTGGCCCTGAAGGTCGTATGGGAACTCGGTGGCGAACGGCACTATCGCGGACGATCCGAGGCGAGCGCCTTCGAAGGGTCCAGGGACAATTCGACTCCAGCGCCCCGCCGGAAAATACGTACACCGCGCCGGCCTCGTTCGATGCCGAGGGCGCGCCGACGAAGAGTCGGCCTCCGAACGAGCCGGCGACCGACGCGCCGAAGGCCTGGCTCCCGTTCGTGAATGGAAGAATCTGATCGACGAAGAACCCCTGGGTGCTGTCCAGCACGAAGACGGAACCGGTCTTGGAGCTATCCGGAGCTCCGGCAAGCATGACCGCCCCGTCCACCAAGAGCGTGCTACCAAACGCGGACGAGAAGGGGAGCTCCGCGCCGTCGGCACGCACCCGGAAGAGCTCGCCGGCCGCTGATCCGAACGCTACGATCTGGCCCGGCGTGTTCAGAGTTGTGCCCGGCAGCCCCAGTAGCACCTCCCCCGCGCCATCACCGTCAAGGTCGGGAAGGAATGCCGTCGCGCCAAGCCGATCGCCACCGACAGTCTTGATGTCTATGACCCGGATCAACTTGCCTGCCGGATCAAACACCCGGACGGAGGCGGGACCGGGGCTGCATGCGGAAGTGCCCGGAAACGAATAGTCCGAAAATCCCGGATACTCCGCGCACATACGCGCCATGAAACCGCAATCCGGACCATCCGCACGACATTCCGGCAAGAGCCAGGCGCCCTCACCCGAGCCAGACGGGCTGGCCATGAAAGAGCGCGTCGTGTCGGGATCGCACAACGGCGTGCCCGTCCCGGGGCACACATGATCACAGGCATCGCCGACGCCATCCAGGTTCTCATCCTCCTGGCCAGGGTTCGCGACCGTAGGACAGTTGTCGTCGCAGAATCGCGTGCTCTCGCCAGGTCGACATGGCGAGTAATTCCCGACAGTGTCGCGAGCACCGTCGTCGAGGACGCCATCCTGATCGTCATCGGGATCGCAGTCGTCGGAAATTCCGTCGCCGTCGTTGTCAGCGTGCTCGTCGGACTCGCGAGGTCGTTGATCGAAAACGGATCCCACCGGACCCACGATTGTGCAGCGGCGAGGCTCATCTGGGGGCGCATCGGCGACGGGACTGACGAGAAGGCGGTTGTTGCAGTCGTCGCCGTCAATGTCACAGTCGCAGATATCTCCGCGTCCATCGCGATCCGGAAAATCTGTGGTTGGCCCTGGGTTCCACATACAGTTGTCGCAAATGTCCCCGTGACCGTCATGATCAGCATCGCCGACATCGCCGTCTGGCGTGGCGTCCTCCGGGCAAAGGTCGGTTAGATCGGGTTGGCCATCGAGGTCCGTATCCGGATCGAACTGAAAGACCACCCGATCTTCGACCATGCCCAGAGAGGACAAGGGACAGCGAACCGAAGAAGCGCCCGCCGCGCAAAACCGCACAGAGGAGTATCGCTGAAACGACGTCCCAAAGTGCGCCAGCGGCCCCTTGAAGAGGGCGCGCGCCTGCTCGGCGATTCCGAAGTACGCATCAGCGAGGGGGGCCGCTGTCGGCATCTCGGGTAGAGTTGCGAACGGAGCCCCGCCGGGAAAGTCGGGACCCAGCACCAGCATCGGTCGCATGCACCGTCCGGCACAGCGGTCCCCAGGGACGCAGTCTGTGTCAAATTCGCAGACACGGCCCGTGTCGCGCTCGCCCGAAAAGTCACAAAGCGCCGTCGTTCTGCCAAGACAGGCGTCACAGATGGCGCACGCGGGATCTGGCCGACCTGGCGCGCCCACCGCGTCCGCGCACGCACCGCCATAGATCTCCCGCGGAAAGCGACCACAAAGCTGCACGAGGCGGCGCGCATCGAACCCCACGTGAGAGATTTCGGCTCCCCGCTCGAGGGCGAGAGACAAGCCACCGGTCACCGCTCCGTCGGTCTCCGCGAAGAGGGCAATAGGCTCCGGTTCTTCTCGTACAACGACCTGTGCCTTTAGGGCTCGGGCGTCCTGGTTCATCCGCATGGCGACCGCTTGGGGCCACGAAACTCCCCCCACCACCTCCCTGAGGATGTCCTCGCTGCCTTCCGCGAATGCATAGATTCTGAGCAGGTCTCTCTCGTTGGCGTCGTTGGCGCGCGAGTCCGGCTGAAGGGGATTGAATACCCGCTCATTCACGAGCCCTTGGATGAGGTCCGCTTGAGTCCCGGCCTGCCGTTGCAGGATGTCTTTTACCTTGTCGTCGATCTCCAGGTGAGCCCATACGCAGCTGACCGGGTGAAGGCATGCGAGGACTAGGCCCACACCCGGATCGACGCCGTAGTCGAGCTCGCCCTCGAGCAGCTCCCCCCTGACCGAGAGCGTCAAACCCATCCCCGAATTCAAGAGATCCGCGCCTGTTCCGCGATAGCCCGCAAAGGAACGGTCCGTGCTGGTGCAGTCCCTGTCCGTGCACACGCGAGGCTGGATCCGCATTCGCGTGGCGAAGCGATTGATCGAGATCGTCGCGACTCCGACGGAAAAGGCATCGTCGGGATCCGATGCGGCATTCCAGGGAATGTCGATTCCGAGAATGGGATGGACTAGGTCAGCATCCCGGTCGAAAGACACGTGGACGCGCCGCTCGCAGGTACCATCCGCTCCGCAGAGCTCGCCCTCCCCTGGAAACCGGGGGTCACTCGAGCAATCGATATCTTGTGCACACGCCACTTCTACCCATTCGCACCGCCGGGATTCACAGGTCGTGCTGAACCCGCAGTCATGATTCGTCTCGCACGGTGCTCCCGCGTCGTCAGCAGTCCTCCTCGTAATGCGTAGGTTCCAGAGGTCTGACGGGGCGTGCCATGCAAGTTCGATGGCTGCGCTGTCGCTCCGATAGCGGATCCCATCGAGGGCGGGGTTGTGAGTATCGAAGTCCAACACGCCATTGCGGTCTGCATCGACCGCGTCGCAAATAGCCGACCCGAGGCGCGGCCGCACGAATGGATCACCGCAGGCATCGACGAGCTCATCCGCAAGAGACTGTGTGGAGAAGGACTGGAAAGGCACTGAGAGGGACTGAGGCACCGGCGTTTGCACGTCCAAGAAATCTAGCGTTGGCCTAGTCAAGGAATCGGCCCCAAAGACGCTCACCGTCCCCGGTAGCCCGTCGGTATCGAGCTGGACGTCCAGCTCGATGCCCACCATGCGCCTGAGCGCCTTCTCCGTAGCGTCGAGGTCATCGCTCGTCGTCTCGAACCACCCGCGCCGGATCTCGTCGGGGGTCAGCGTCGGACCGCCGCGCGTCGATGAGCGTCCGCGCAGAATGTGTCGCTCGCCTACGTGCTCGCTATCAAGGGTCAGATCGCGACATCCCATCATCCCCAACGCCGTGCCAATGGCTACGGAGACAGACAGACAGACAGACAGACGGACGCTTCATAGTGACCCCCCGAACCTAGGCCCACCATATCGCGGTTACACCGCGCTCGTCGATGTGTGCCCGCCACCCACTCATGATCGGGCCAGCGGACCGCACATCGCTCAGACCCCGCCGGCCGCGTGCAGGAAGTGGTCGCGGAGGCGATTCGTCGTCCACCGCTCGAAGATCTCGAGCGTCTCGGGGTTGCCCTCGGCGATCTTCTCGAAGAGGTAGTCCTGGATGTGCTTGTGGACGTAGCACAGGGTCGACTCGCGCATGCGGCCGAAGATCGTCCCCTGGGTCTTGTGGCTGTGGACGGGCGGCACGCCGCAGTACGGCAGGTAGGTGCAGCTCACGCAGTCCGGGTTCTGCTCGAGGTTCGAGGCGAGGGCGAGGGCGCGGACGGTGGGATGACCCATGAGCTCGCGGTAGGTGCTGGTGTCGACGTGGCCGATCTCGAAGGTGTCGTCGCCCATCTCGTGGAGCATGCGGCCTTCGTCCGAGGCGAAGATCTTCCCGTCGTAGCTATAGGCGACCTGGCCGATACCGCCGCCGCCCGGCCAGCGGATGTCGAGGAAGTTCGGATCCTCGCCGCGGAGGATCTTCGTCAGGAAGATCGCCGCGTAGCGCTCGAGGATCTGCGTGCCCTTCTTGTTGAGCTCGATCATGTAGTCGAGGGCGTTCCGATAGAACGCCATGTACTCCTCGCGCGGATACTCGATCTTGTCCGCGGTCTTCTCCGCGAAGCCGAAGGGATCGAGCGGGCGCAGGAACAGCGACTTCACCCCGAGGCCGACGTAGGTGTCGACCACCTCTTGGTGAAGCGGCAGCGCGGCGCGCGTCGTCGTGAGCAGCGCCTCGACGTGATAGAGGGTCGAGTCGAGGCCCATCTCCTCGTAGCGCGCGTTGATCCGTCGTAGCCAGTGCACCGCGCGGTCGTGCGAGCTCATCCCGGGGAGCTTGCGCTGTTTGTCGTGCACGTGCGCCGGCCCGTCGATGCTGGTGCAGATCTGGACCTTGTGCTCGAGGAGGTAGTCCATGATCTCGTCGGTCATCAGCGCGAGGTTCGAGACCATGGTGAACTCGAGGTTCTTGCCGACCGAGCGGTTCCTCTCGAGGGCATACTCGATGGTGTGCTTGATGCCCTCCCAGTTCACCAGCGGCTCGCCGCCCTGGAACTCGATGGTGACGTAGGGGTTGGTGCTCTTCAGCACGAGATCCACAGACTTCTCGATGATCTCCGGGCTCATGTCGGTGTGCACCGCGTCCATGTTGGCGCGCGAGGCGTGGCAGTAGACGCAGGTCTCGTTGCAGCGGAGGGTGATCACGAAGACGTGGAGGTTCGGCCCGTAGTGAATGAAACCTTTTCGCTGGCGGAGCATCTCCGCGGCGGCGAGCACGTCGTAATGGTCGCGCAGGAAGTTGTGGGACTTCAGGCGCTCGTGGAGCTCCGTGCCCTCCTTCGCTTCACCGCGAGCGAAGAGCCCGAGCTCCTCCTCGGTGAGCAGCAGCCAGCGTCCTTCCTGATTCGTGATCAACGCTTTGCCGCCGACTTCACGAACGCGGAAGAGCGCAGGATGGCTCGCGTCGGTCTTGCCGATTCGCGTCAGGATCATCAAACGCCCCGATTCGGATTCTTGATGGTGAGACCGAGGGCGAAGTTCTGGAGCTCGCCGACGATCCGTTTCTGCAGCGCTGGCTTTTTGGCGGTCACTTTCACCACCCACGCTTCGTCGTTTTCGGAGAGCTCGAAATCCGCGAAGCCGCCGAAGCGCTTCACCGCCTCGTCCACCGCCTCGCCGACGTAGATGCCCTTGTCGAAGCGCAGCTCGGTCACTGCTCCTCCGACTCCTTCTTTCCCTTCTTCTGGTACTTCTCCTCCCAGCTCTGGGCGATGCCCAGCGGGTCGTCGAAGGGCTCCTCGGAGAAGTCGAAGTCCTCGAGCTCGTCGAGGCTCGGCGGCCCCATCGCGCCCGCGATCGCCTGCATGGTCACCGCTTCGATGGTGGCGCGGTTCTCCTTGGTGATCTGATGGCGGAACGCGTTCGAGAGGAGCTCGTTGGAGAGCTCGCCCACGAGCGCCTTCATGCCTTCCTCGTCGACCCCGCCCTTCTTCGGCGTGAGGACGATGCGATACTTGCCTGCGGTCGGCCGATCGACGAAGACGTAAGCGCGGTCGATGAAGACGAAGCTCGCGCCGTAGATCGCTTCGAGGGGATAGACCGTGTCATCGACGACGACGTGCACGGAGCCTTGCTCGAGGTCCGCGCCGGCGAGCTCTTCGGGAATTCCGGGAAGCTTCAAGGTTCACCGAGGGGGTAGCGGGTGGGGCCTGAGCCTACCCGACCAAGCGGGCACGCTACCAGGAGCCGTGGGACCCGTGCGAGCCGTGGGACCCGTGCGAGCCGTGAGACCCGTGCGAGCCGTGGGATCCATGCGAGCCGTGAGACCCGTGCGAGCCGTGGGACCCATGGGAGCAGTGCTGCGCTCCACGCTGGCCACCATCGCCTGCGAAGCCGCCATCATCGGCGTTTTCGAGCGCTCGCTCGGAGATGTCCTTCTGCTCCGCCACCAACCGATCCGCGGCCTCGGCCTTGAAGGAAGGGACCTCTTCCTCTGCGCCCTCGTCCTGGCTGCTCTCATCGTCGGCCATGAGACGGTAGTCTAACCCGGCTCGTGAGGGCTGTCACGGAGGGGTGGGGGGGCGGTGGGCCGATAGCTACCAGGACCCGTGGGAGCCGTGGGACCCATGGGAGCCGTGCGACCCGTGGGAGCCATGGGAGCCGTGCGACCCGTGGGAGCCGTGCGACCCGTGGGAGCCGTGCGACCCGTGGGAGCCATGCGACCCATGGGAGGCATGGGAGCAGTGCTGGCCACCCCGCTGCACCAGATCCGAGGGCGGCGAGCCGCCGACGTTCTTGTCCGCGTTCTCCCGTGCCCGATCGGAGATCTGCTTCTGCTCGCCCACCAGCCGATCCCCGGCCTCGGCGCGGAAGGAGGGAAGCTCGTCGCCTTTGTCCCCGTCGGCCACGAACGAAGAGTATCTCCGCTCGCCGGAGGTGTCACGCCGACAGGCACCGGAGCCCACCCCATGCTATCCGGCGGGTGGTGGTGGAAGCGTTCGACCAGATCGACGTCTCGAAGGCGGCGGGGACCTGGAAGGTGAAGGTGGCGGCGGCGCTGCTCGGCGTCACCAGCGCGCTCCTGGCCTTCACTTCCATCCAACTCTTCACCACCCGCTTCACCCGGGAGCTTCTCGAGCTCGTCCCCATCGTGCATCTGAACTTCGCCGCCGCGCTCCTGATCCTCGCGCTGATGACCTACCGCGCACGGACCTGGGCCGCGGTGGGCGGCACCGTGATCGCCGGCCTGGCCTTCTTCTGCGCGGCCGGTTGGCAGCTCTACGCCGTGGCCCACGGCATCTTCAGCCTCCTCGGCCTCGCCAGCGTCCCGGCCGCCGTGATGGCGACCGCCTTCTCGGCCGTCGCCATCTCGGACGCCGCCCAGGCCACCCGCGTCCGCAAGCAGCTCGACGCCGCCGGCATGAAGGTCGGCCTCTGACGGGGACGGTCTACACTTTTCAACTTTCCCGCCTCTGACGGCGCCTCTGACGGGGACGGGACGGTCTACACTTTTCAACTTTCCCGCCTCTGACGGCGCCTCTGACGGGGACGGCGCCTCTGACGGGGACGGTCTACACTTTTCAACTTTCTCGCCTCGAACCGCCCGCTCACAGAAAGTTGAAAAGTCTAGACCGTCCCCTTGCCGGTCCCCTTGCCGTAGCGGTCGAACCGCCCGCTCACAGAAAGTTGAAAAGTCTAGACCGTCCCCTTGCCGTAGCGGTCGAACCGCCCGCTCACAGAAAGTTGAAAAGTCTAGACCGTCCCCTTGCCGTAGCGGTCGAACGGCCCGCTCACGGAAAGTTGAAAAGTTTAGACCGTCCCCTTGGCGTAGCGAAGGAGCCACTGGTTGCTGGTGCCGGGGGCGACGTCGTGGCGCTCGATGAGCGTGAAGCCTCGCGCGGCGATGCGGCGGTGCGCATCGCTGGCGTCGTCGTTGCGGTAGTGCTCGAAGCCTGCGCGCGAGGACTCGGCGCGGCGCGTCTTTTCGGCTGAGCGGGCGAGGCCGAAGGCGACGTTGTCGACCACGGTGAGCGTGCCTCCAGGCGCGAGGCTCGCGGCGATGCGATCGAGGGCGCGCTCGGGATCTTCGAGGTGGTTCCAGCTCCGGAGCACGAGCACGTGCAGGAAGCGAGCCTCGTGGCTCCCGTTCAGGTCCTCGGCGCGCCCCTCCTCGATGGTCGCCCAGGGCCTCCGCGCCCTGAGCGCGGTCACGCGCCCCGCGTCCGGCTCGAGGCCCACGTACTCGATGGCGCCCGAGCGGGCGCGCGGTTCGAGCACGTCCTCGTACGGCCCCTCCCCGCATCCCACGTCCAGCACAGTCCCCTCGAGCGTCCCGATCAGAGCGCGCACGCGCGCATCGTCGCGGGTGAAGACGTCCTCCATGCGCGGCGTGAACATCCCGGTGCAGCGCTCTCGCAGCTCGCATCCGTCACAGCGTTCGCTCCGCTCGAGCTGCACCAGGTCCTTGGCGAAATCGTCCGGCGCGGGCTTGCGCGAGACATCGGCGTAGATCTGCCCGAGGTCGTGTTTGAGCTCGGCGATCTCGACGTCGGAGAAGTCGCGCGTGCGTGCGACGTAGCGCCCGATGCGACCCGCGTGCTCGACGAAGAGGTGGCGGCCGCGATCCCACGGAGTGATTCCATCGGCGTAGAGCGGGCATGCACCATCGGGACGGGGCGCGACGCGCGCCTCGAAGACGTAGTTGAAGGAGTTGCTCCGCGGGCGGTCGAAGACCGGCTTCACCTCGTCGTCTCCGAAAACCTCGACGTACCCCTTGTAGAGACCGGGACATGCGCCACTGAGCGAGCATCCGCGACACTTGTCGCGCGGCTGCACCTTGTTGAGATCGTCCACCGGATAGAAATCGGGCTCTCCGATCTCGGTCATGGCGGCGAAGCGGTGGCTCTTCAGATCGCTGTACCGACGCTCGTCGCCGGGCATCAGGCACAGTGGGATCGCGCCGTGGCTGAAGCGCGGCCCCACGGCGCCTCGCGACGCGACCTCGGCGTCGCCGTAACGGATCGCCTCGCGGACCTTGTCGGCGACGTAGGAGATCCGCGGCATCAGATGCTCGAAGAGCGCGTCGCCGCCGCCCTTCGGTTCCACCATCGAGAAGTTCAGCCCGAGGTCCGGATACTTCAGCACGGCATCGACCACACCCTTCAGGTGGTCGACGTTGTGCTTGGTGATGACGCAGTTGACGGTGAGGTCGAGCCCGCGTCCCGAGAGGTTATCGAGCGCCCCATAGGTCTCGTCGAAGGCCTCGGAGCGCACCATCAGGTCGTGGATCTTCGCCGTCCCGCCGTGGAGCGAGAGATAGACGTACTTCAGCCGCCGCGCGAGGAGCTTCTCGGTGAGCTCGCCGTAACTCAGCATCCGGCCGTTGGTGACCAGGCCGAAGTCCATGTCGAGGCGCACGACGTGATCAGCCCAAGCGAGCAGCTCGGGGCGGATCGTGGGCTCGCCGCCGGAGAGCACCACCATCGAGTGTCCGAGCGTCTTGGCCCGCTCGATCTTTTCGTGGATCTCGCGCGCCTCGCCGTCGACGTGCCGGACGTCCAACGTGTGGCAGAACGAGCAGTGGTCGTTGCAGCCGTAGCCGACCTTGATCAGGGCCTTCATGAGGGCTCGGGCTGATCGTAGGCCAGGCAGAGGTCGGGGACAAAGCGGCGCGCTCTCACGCGACAGGCCTCAGCCCGCCAGGTGCTTTTCGAACATGGCCCGATACTTGTCCGGGATGGGCTGCGATTCGAAGGTGTCCATGCGGATGCAGACGCAGGTCACCGAGCCCTTCAGCACCAGCCGGTCCTGGGCGCGGTTCACGCCTCGAAAGGCGAAGGTGGCCGACTTGTCCCCGATGCGGGTGACCTCGACCTCGACGGTGAGCGTGTCTCCGAAGCGCGCCGGGCTGACGAAGTCCGCCTCCGCATGCACCGACGGCCAGCCGCAGTTGTCGACGTCGAGGACCTCCTTGTAGGGGACACCGTTGTCCGCGAAGAAGTCCTCGAAGGCCTGGTGGAAGAAGTCGAAGAAGCGGGGGTAGTAGACGATCCCCGCATGGTCCTCGTCCCCGAATCGAACTCGGATGTCGCTCGAAAATGCCATCGGGCCGGCGACTCTATATAGCCGACCGCGATCCGGCAACGTGCCTCGCTCGTCCGCGCAGCGGAATCATGGGGCCCCCAGTCGGGTTCTGCTCCCGTGATGCTTCCACGATACGCACTCTTTGGCCTCGTCCTCTGCTGGGCTTGTGCATCGAGCAGCCCGCGCGATGAACGGCCGACTCCCGCGCAGCGGACCGAGGTGCAGACCGGCGGGCAGACCCAGGCATCCGCGGCAGAGACGAGCCGCCCCGCGCCGTCCTCGGTCGACCAGCGAGCCGAGGCAGAGGCGACGACGCCGTCCCCAGCCGAGACTGCGCCACCAGAGGCTCTCTCCGATGCCCACGAACACCCGTGCTCCGCGCAGGCCAGGCGGCAGGCGGTGGCCGAGGCTCACAGGCTGAACGGGGTGCGCGGCGCTCGCTCGGATGCGCGGGGATGGAGATGACGTGGAATCACTATTCGTGGACCGGTGGGGAGTACACGCGCAGCGAGACAGCCAACTGCTGCTTCTGTCAGCCGCCAGAGGAGTGTGCGTTGCCGTCCGACGAAGACTCCGCAGCGTGCCGGCGACTCGCGCGGACACTCGGAGGTGTGACTGAGGGGACGTAACGGACGCCGCCGACGGCTCAGAGCGTTTCGAGGAACGCGACGAGGTCGTCGATGTCGCCTTCGGTGAGACCGCTCGTGCGGCCATGGCGGTCCCCGCCGCCACATCCGGGGTCGGTGAAGCGGGCGCGGAGGGTGGGAGCGCAGCCGTCGTGCATGAACGGAGCGCGGTGGGCCACGCCGAGGAGCGAAGGAACCTGGAAATAATCACCGGTCCCCGCCACCACGCTCCGGTTGTTCGTGAGCAACCCGCCGGCGTGACAGTTCGCGCACAGAAGCTCGGGCGAGTAGAAGAGCGCCCGACCGCGGAGCACGGCCTCATCCGTCACCCCCGCCGCGCGAATCGGCGGCAGGGCCGGGATGCCCTCGAGCCAGCCAGCCAGGCCATACACCTCGTAGGCGGCGAGCTCGCCGCCCGCCATGCGGTCCTCGAAGACGTCGTGCGCGAGCGAGCCGAAGTCGGTGAACTCCCCGTCCCAGTGAAAGGGCGCCGTCCCGAGCACCCCTCCGCGAAGCGACTGCGTACGCCGGAGGCCGATGAAGCTGAAGTCCCATACGTGTCCGTCGTCGCCGCCCTCGGGGTGGCACGAGGCGCAGGCGAAGCCCGAGCCCGTGCGCGCATGGAAAATGGCCTCGCCGATCGCCGGAGCGTCGTTCGCGAGGCGAACGTCCATCGTCGCACCCCCGCCGACGATGGTGAGCATCGCCGGGGCGTGGGACTGGATGAAGAGCCGGCCGTCGGGACCGAAGGCCACCGCGGTCGGCGCGCCGTCCACGGGCGTCTCGGTGGTTGTGCGAGTCGCGCAGATCCCCTCCGAAGCGAGGGGATCCGGTGAATCGTTCGGTGCGTGAACGGTGAGCGCGTCATACGTCGCGACTCCACCGAGCATGCCGGACCGGGCGTCGGGCCCCCCGGACCGCGCATAGGCGTTCGCGGGCGTGGCCACCACGAGCTCCTCTCCGTTCGCAGAGAGCGCGACGTCGACGCCCAGGACGAGATCGAGGCTGGCCCCGATCTCGGCGCGGTCCCCGACGAAGGTCGCGACGGTCGTGACCCGCTGCTCGCCCGTGCAATCGGTGGGGGCCGACACGCTCGGGCCACCATATCCCCCGAGCGCGCTCTCGGTCTCGAGCACCGTAGTGCTCTCGCGTTGATGGAGCACCAGCGCTCCCCCCTCGGCGGCCACCATGCGCCAGGCGACGTGCGGGATCCGGCGGGGCGGCTCGAAGTAGTCGGGTGTTCGGTCGGAGAGCGGGAGCTCGATCGTGGTGAGGGGGATTCGCTCGCGCAGCGTCCCGTCGGAGTCGAGCGCGAGGATCTCGGCCGCCCGAAAGCGGGAGACGAGAATGCGCTCACCGTCGAGGACGACGTCGCGGAGGTCGTCGTCGAGCACGACCTGGCTCGTCGCCTCGCCCCCCGAGGCCGGCAGGAACACGAGCTCACCCCCCGCGCAGGCCACCACCAGCGCGTCGTCCTCGGCGCGCCACGCGATCCCTCGAGGCGCGGAGCAGACGTCGCGGCGGGCGACCATGGACGCGCGCGCCGGATCGACCGTGACGATGGCGCCGCCTCGGCGCAAGACCACGTGTACGCGTCCGGCGTCGTCCTCGACGAGGCGCCCGGGCTCGTCGTCTGGGGCGAGCTCGATCGCCGTGCCCTCCAAGGCCTCGAGGTCGACGACGAAGATCGTATCGAGCGCTGGATCGCTCATCACTGCGAAGCGCCCGTCGCGCGTGACGAGCAGCGTCCCGCCGGAGATGGGCGGCGGACCCGGTTCAGCCGTGATCGCCGCGATGAGCGCGGGGTCCGCCACGATGCCTCCACTGGCCACGACGGAATCCGGCGCCGACGGCGGCCCGGCCGGGTCCGCGTCCGGGGACATGACGCATGAAACGAGCGCGAATGCGCCCACGAAGCACGCGACGAAGCGGACGAACGAAGAGCTGGTAGCCATCCACTCCACCGTCGCACAAAGCCCCACCGAAAGATGTACCGAGCGGCGCCAAAGATCGCGCCGTGGACGCAAAAGACCGGTCGAGCGGGCGGGGTCGGAGCGCCGTTATCGACGCGCCGGGGGTGGCGCAGACGTCGGGCCGCGGGCCTCTTCGGGCGCCAGATGGCCGAGGTGCCAGGCGTGCAGCTGCAGCTGCCGTCGCAACGCGGCCATGCGGTCGGCCATTCGCCAGACGAAGAGGCTCGAGACGATGAGCGCGCCGATGCACATCACCAGCAGGCCAAAGGGGTAGATGCGGTCGCTCGGCACGGTGGCGATCTTCGAGACGATGAGCCAGCTCCCGTCGACGTTTCGATACGAGCTCGGGAGCAGGCCCGCGATTTCGAGGAGCGCGGGGACGGCGACGACGAGGCACGCGATGGTGAGCGAGAGCGGGCGGTATCTCGACAGGCGCCCCACGTTCATCGAGATGATCCCGAGCGCGATGGCGAGGATCGGCGTCAGGACGAGCGGTCCTAGAATGGCCGATGTGGTCGCCATGGCCACGCCGGCGCAGACGATGATGCTGAGGCCGCTCAGGTCCGACGGCCGGCGCACGCTGTAGAAGCCCAACGCCGACGCGAGCAGCGAGGGCAGGAAGAACAGGAGCGGGACCACCACCCCGTGCACCTCCGCGATCTGCGTGAGCACGAGCGCGCTCGCGCCCATCCCCAGAAAAGTCCAGCCCGCGAGCCGTCCAGCCGCCCTGCTCTGCTCGATCTCCTCGTCCCGCAAGGCGGCTTGCGCCTCTGGTGGCACCGTGCGCGGCGGCGTGGCGAGCAGCTCCGCGAGCACGCGCGTCGCTTCCGGCGACTCCGGATGAAGCGCGAGCGCGCGCCCGAGCTCGACGAGCGCGCGGCGCCGGGCCTCGATCGAACCGCCTTCCTCGGAGAGCGCGACATCGGCCTGTGCACGCGCCTCGACGACGTGACCCGCCGCGATTTCCCGCCGCAGCTCGAGGTCGCGGTGTCCTTCGAGGAAGCGCTCCAGGTCCTCGGATAGCTCGCGCACCGTCTGGTACCGGTCGTCGGGCGCGAGTGCCGTCGCCCGCACGCAGATCGCTTCGAGCTCGGGTGGAACGTCCCGGTCCGGGTAGCGCACGCTGGCGCGCGCCTCCGCGCCGCGCTGTGTCGATGCGACGAGCTCCGCCGAATTGCGCGTCGCATGCAGCGGCTCCAGCGTGAGGATCTCGAAGAGGATCGCCCCGAGCGCATACACGTCGGCGCGCCCGTCGACGGCGGCGACCTCCGCGAGCTGCTCAGGCGGCATGTAACCGGGAGTGCCACCGATCCCGCTCGGCGTCTCCGGTAGGCCCCACCTCGACCATCCCGTCGGAGGGCGTCTCCCGAGCATGCGCGCGACGCCCCAGTCGAGCACGTAGACCTCACCGAAGTCGCCGAACATCACGTTCGCCGGCTTCAGATCGCGGTGTACGACGCCGCGCGCGTGCGCGTAGTCGATGCACTCACACACGCGCTGGAATGCGGCGAGCAGCCGATGACGCCCGAAGCGACGCGTCGTCTCGGTGTCGCCGGCGCGGAGCGCCTCGATCACCTCGCCGAGTGTCTGACCCGCCACCCGCTTCATCGTGAAGAAGAGCCGTTCGTCCGGCGCGCGTCCGACGTCGTAGACCGGCACGACGACCGGGTGCTCGAGCTGCCCCTGCACCCGCGCCTCGCGCAGAAACTGCTCGCGCGCCTCGGTGCGTGGCGTTCGCCCGCCAGGCAGCTTGCGGATCGCCTTCTGCGCGATGACGCGTCCGATCACCCGGTCACGGCATGCGTGGACCTCGCCCATGCCCCCTTCGCCGAGCAGACCGAGCTGGTCGTACCGCTGTGCTGGATCGATCGCGAGCTCGGCAGGCGGGCCCCCCTTCGACTCTTCGTTCGCCATGACCGAGCTATAGCCAACCAAACGCCGAGAGTTGATGGTTTCGTCGACCTGGTTCAGATCTCGCCCGATGCCGCGACAATGGGGCGTCGTGTGTCATGCCAGGATCGAGTCCAAACGGCCCCCACTACGTCTTCTCGAATGCTCGTGCTAAGCTGAGCTCCGTAATTGGTGATGTCTTTTCTCGAGCGCGCATGGCCGATCCTCCCCTTCGCCCTCGCCGTCGCTGGATGCGCGGTGTCGGACCCCACACCCGGGCCGATCGCCGTCCCCACCCCGCTCATCCAGGACATCTCCACCCGCACCGCCGAGGTGGGTGACCCCGTCGAGCTCTTCGGGAGCGGCTTCATCGATCCAGCCGACGGCTGGGTGGACGTGGTCTTCGAAGGCACCTTCACCCCCGACGACGGCAGCCCAGCGGTACCGGTCGACCTCGCCATCCCCTTCCAGGGCGGCTCAGACACCATCCGCTGGGAGTCCTTCGGCGCCTACCGCGTCCCCTTCATCGCAGGCGGCGACAAGATCGGCACCTTCGAGGGCGACGTCTACGCCATCAACCAGACCTTCGACGGCGAGAGCTACCCGCAGCCCGAAGACCAGCGCATGCCGCTGACCTTCACGGTGCTGCCGTCGCTGATCATCCAGGACTTCGTCGCCGTCGGTGACACCTGGATCGCCGACTGCCGCTTTCCGACGCTCAACGCGCTGCACGTGATCCCCTACGCGGTGCGCGTGCGGGCCATCGGCTTCGAGCCCTTCAACTTCCAGTACGCCTTCAGCGAAGGGCTGATGATCGACGGAGACGTGCAGGAAGCGACCACCAACCTCCGCTTCGTGACCGAGCCCGGCCAGCTCGAGCACTCCGTGTTGACGCGCTGGGGCCCGGTGCCACCGAACGTCGACGGCTATCGGGCCTCGATCAGCGTCGTCGCCGAGGGCACCGACGGGATTCGCCGGGAGATCCGGCACAACTTCATGGTCCGCAGCCCCTTGCAGGTCTACTTTCGTGGGCCGATGCAGATCGCGGAGCTCTACGAGCCCGAGCCGGTCTCGGCCTGCATCCCGGGCGGCCCCGGCGGTGTGCACGTGAGCTACACCGAGACCACCTCGGAGACGCGCACCCGCCAGATCCAGCGGCAGATCAGCCGCGGCTGGGAGCGCAACTACGGCTCCGCCTACGAGCAGACCTACAACACCTCGGCGACCATGAGCGAAGAGGAAACCGCGTCCATGATGGTCACGCAGACCGACGCGACGACGATGTCGCAGACAGAGTCGGCGACCGACATGTTCTCGCGCACCGACGGACGCTCGCGCGCCACCAGCGTGAACTTCTCGGAGACCGCCGCCGAGGAGTGGGGCTGGAACGTGCAGACCGAGACTGTCGAGGACTACCTCGGCGAGGTCGGCGGCTCGGTCACCGCCGGCGGCATGGCCGGCATCCCTCTGGTCGCCAACGGCTCGGTGTCGGTGACCGCCCAGGGCAAGCGCGGCTGGGTGGACGGCACCCGCATGCGCGACGGGATGACCGGCGGCGGCAGCATGAGCTCCACCAGCGGCTTCGGCGAGACCTCGGGGCTCACCGAGCAGGAGCAGCGCGCGCTCTCTCGCGCCCGCGGCTATCAGTGGGGCATCGCGCAGACCTACGCCGAGGCCAACGGCTACAGCCACTCCAACTCCTGGAGTCAGACGCAGGCCTTCGGCGAGTCGCTCACCCGCTCGGAGAGCATCGGCGAGCGCTACGGGACGAGCGAGTCCGAGCTCCTGACCGTGTCGACCACGAACAGCTCGGCGCTGAGCTTCGAGGCCGAGGTCTTCGCCGGACAGTTCGGGACCTGGTACCGCCAGACCGCGCGCATGATCCGCTTCGGGAGCGTCGTCGCCTACGACCTCTGCGGCAACGGCGCCGAGGTCGGCGAGATCGCCCTCGACGACTGGACCTGGGCGCCCGACCTCGGCATCGGCTCCGAGTGTCCCCCGGCGACGAACCTGCCGCCGGCGGAGTGCCGCATCTCGCCCTGCTCCGGGTTCTGAGCCGCGGAGTCTCGTCATGCCCCGAGGCCAGCGCATCGGGATCGACATCGGGGCAACGAGCATCAAGGGCGGTCTCGTCGACCCGAAGAGCGGCGCCATCGAGGCCCGCGCGCGGACGGCGACGCCGCGGTCGAAGCGCGCGGTTCTCGACGCCGCCGCTTCCCTGGCCCTGCGCATCGCTGATGGGAAGCGCTCCAAGACGACGGTGGGCGTCGCGTCCTGCGGCCTGGTCAGCGCGGCCGGTTTCGTGCTCGAGACCACGGACACCATGCCGGGCTGGGACGGCACGGACATCCCGGCGGAGCTCGCTTCGCGCTTGAAGCGGCCGGTGGTCGCCGACAACGACGGCAACGCCGCCACGCTCGCCGAAGCCCGCGTGGGTGCGGGGCGCGGCGTCGCGACCGTCGCCGGGCTCATCCTCGGCACGGGCGTGGGCGGCGGCCTTGTGATCGACGGCCGCATCTTTCACGGCGCGGGCTCGATGGCGGCGACCTTCGGCCACATCAAGGTCCGGGACCGCGGGCGACGCTGCGCCTGTGGCGCAGAAGGTTGCCTCGAGGCCTACGCGTCGGGCTGGGCGTTTCGACGCGCCGCCGACCTCGAAGGACGCGAGGTCTTCACCCGCGCACGCGGGGGCGACGGCACCTGCCAGCGCCTCGTCGACGAAGCGGCGGACGCGATCGGCGCCGCCGCCGCGCAGATCGCCCACGCGATCAACCCCGACGTCATCGTGATCGGCGGGGCCATCGGGACGAGCTTCGGGCGGATGGAATCGCGCGCGCTCGATCGCTTTCGCAAGCTGGCGCTGAGCCGCGCCTTCACCACCACCCGTCTCGCTGCCGCCGAGCTCGGCCCGGACGCCGGCATCGTGGGCGCCGCGATCCTCGCGAGCGGTCACGTCTGACCGAATGCAAAACGGGCGCGCCTCCGGAGAGGCACGCCCGTCGTCTGTCGATCGGCGACCAGGCCGCCGGCTGGCTCAGTAGACCGTGTAGCCGAAGGAGCCGTTGACGGTCTGGGGCTCGCCGCCGTTGTCGTAGGTGGCCTCGAAGTAGACCTGGCGGTCGGCTTCGGTGACGCCCTGCTCGACGTCCATGGTGACCGTGGTGGAGCCCTGGTCGAAGCGCCAGTCGCCCTGGCTCGGCCCCGAGCAGCCGGTCACGTTGACGTAGCTCACGACGTCGCCGGTGTAGCTCGGGTCGCTGCTCCCACTCCAGTCGTAGGACGAGTCGTCGAACTCGAGGTGGGTGCCGGGCTCGAGGGCCGTGAGGTCACCCGTGATGTCGAGGCGCGCCATGACCCAGTAGCCGTCGCCCGCGTTGAGCTCGACGGTGGTGCTGTCGGTGCCATAGGCATAGCCGGTGGCCTCGTAGGTCTCGGCGGTGAAGTCGCGGTAGTCGCCCATCGCCCCCGCGAGGTAGCCCTGGTCGATCTCCAGAGTCCTCATGTCGTAGCTGTAGGGGTCCGAATAGTCAGAGGCGTAGGGGTCCGAATAGGTCGTATCGGTGGTGCTGTCGTGGTTGGTCAGGCGGTCGATGTAGTCGAACATACAGCCGGTCGTCGAACTGCACAGAACGCCTACCAACGAAAGCCAGAGAATCTTTTTCATCGTCGTGCTCACCCTTCCCTCAGATGCAGCTGAGTACTGAGCAACCGCCATACCAGCCGAAAAAGCTCATGATCTCTTGACGCCGACTGGACCAAAGAGTGCCATCGGCGCACGGACGAGAACTCAGTTTCACACTCGGGTGTACGGCGGAGTCCACAACCCCCCTTCCCCGCATCCCCTGATTGCCCGGCTCCCTACCGAATGGTAGACAGCCCAACGCTTTCGACGAGGGGGTCCCGCATGGGCGTATCGGCTCGCTACATCCTCCACCAAGGACCGGTCCTCAAGGGCCTGGGCGAGGGTGCCCTGGCCATGGTCAAGCAGCGCCTGGGCGACGGGGCCAAGGCGAGCCCGCCGGTCCCGGGCCCGGAGCATCGCCTCGTCCTGCCCCCGCGCTCCCCCGATCTGGTGCGCACCTTCGTGCGTCACGTCGGAGGGGACCCGGCGAGCTACAAGAAGATCGTCCCCGCCCATCTGTTCCCGCAATGGGGCTTCGCTCTCGCGCCACGCGCCCTCGACGGCGTGCCCTACCCGCTGTCCAAGGCGCTCAACGGCGGCTGTCGCGTAGTGATCAACGAGGACCTCCCGATGGGCGAGGCGCTTCACGTGAGCGCCCGCCTCGAGTCCATCGACGACGACGGCCGGCGCGCCGTGATGCAGACCCGCATCGTCACCGGCACTTCCGCGCGCCCCGACATGATCGTCGCCGACCTCTTCGCCATCGTACCGCTTTCGCGCAAGAAGGACGGCGCACCGAAGACCAAGAAGAAGGAGCGGCCGCGCGTCCCCGAGACTGCGCGTGAGGTCGCGCGCTTCCGCCTCGGCCCCAAGGCCGGCCTAGACTTCGCGAAGCTCACCGGCGACTTCAACCCGATTCACTGGATCGGGGGAGCGGCACGCGCGTCGGGCTTCCGCAACGTGATCCTGCACGGCTTCGGGACGATGAGCCGCGCCTGGGAAGGGATCGTGAAGAACGTCTACGCGGGCGACGCGCGCGCGATCCGCAGCTGGGACTGTCGCTTCACCCGGCCGCTGGTTCTTCCGGCGACGGTCGGGCTCTACCTCGAAGGCCACGACGTCTACGTTGGCGACGCCAAGTCCGGCCCGGCGTATCTGGTCGGCAATTCACGGAGCTTCACGATGAGCGACTTCCTCTTGGACCTCGGACAGAACCCGCGTGCCCGCGCGCTCATCAAGAGCGCAGGCCTGCCCATCCCCATGCCGGAGAAGCTCCGGCGCGCGGCCGGCGCCTACGAGGAGCGGCCGCTCTTCGATCGGCGCGTGGTCGTCGGCGGCGCGGGCCAGCTCACCGCCCTGCTCGCCGACACCATCGCTCGCGCCGGGGGCAACCCAGTGGTCGTCGGCGACGACGAGCTCGGCGTCCCCTTCCGCGGTCCCGGTGAGGCTTTCGGCCGGCCCGCGACGGTGATCCCTCTCGGCCCGGCGCCGGAGGGCATGCGCTGCGACGCGATGATCTTCGACGCAACGGGCGCCCTGACCCCGAAGGACCTCGGCGCGCTCTACGACTTCTTCCATCCATGGATCGGCACGCTCTCGCGTTCGGCGAAGGTGGTGGTTCTCGGGCGACCCGTGAGCGAAGCGAAGGACGCTTCCAGCGCCGCCGCGCGCGCCGCTCTCGAGGGCTTCACCCGGAGCGTGGCGAAGGAGATCGGCAAGAGCGGCTCCACCGCGAACCTGGTGTGGGTCGAGTCCGGCGCAGAAGATCGAGTAGCCCCGGTGCTCCGCTTCCTGCTCTCGCCGCGTTCGGCCTTCGTGACCTGTCAGCCACTCTCGGTGACGGCGCGCGCGAAGGCTGCGCAAAAGCACCCGCTCTCGCGCGTGCTCGCCGGGAAGGTGGCGCTGGTCACGGGCGCGGCGCGCGGGATCGGCGCGGCCACCGCCGAGATCATGGCGGCCGAAGGCGCGCACGTGGTCTGCCTCGACCGCCCCGAAGACGACGGTCCAGTCAGCAAGGTCGCGCGGAGCATAGGCGGCTCGGTGCTCCTCGCGGACGTCAGCGCCGCGGACGCCCCCGCGCGGATCGCGGGAGAGCTGAAGGAGGCCATGGCGGCGTGGACATCGTCGTCCACAACGCCGGCGTCACCCGCGACAAGACCCTTCGCAAGATGAAGCGCAGCGCCTGGGACCAGGCGATCGACATCAACCTGGGCGCGGTCATCGACATCACGAACGCCCTCTTGGATCAGGGCGTCGTCCACCGCGAAGGGCGCATCGTGCTCTTGTCGTCCATCGCTGGCATCGCGGGCAACGTCGGCCAGACGAACTACGCGGCGAGCAAGTCCGGCCTGGTCGGCGCGGTGGAGTACCTGTCGGCGAAGACGGCGAAGAAGGGCATCACCGTCAACGCCATCGCCCCCGGCTTCATCGAGACCCGCCTCACCGCGGCGATCCCGGTGATGATCCGTGAAGGGGCCCGGCGCATGAGCGCGCTGGGTCAGGGCGGCCTGCCCGAAGACGTGGGGCAGGCGATCACGTTCTTGTCGACGCCTGGCGCCGACGGGCTCACGGGCAACGTGCTCCGCGTCTGCGGCGGCGCGCTGGTAGGACGCTGAAGGAAACGAACGTGGCGCAAAAGACGACCAAGAAGAGCAAGAAGGCCAAGGCCAAGGCGAAGAAGAACGGACGGCGCGCGGTCATCGTCGGCGGCGCCCGGACGCCCTTTCTGAAGGCCTTCACCCACTTCACGACGATGGACTCGATCGCGTTGGCGGACGCGGCGGCAGAAGCGGCGATCGACCGACTGTCCCTGGACCGCGACGAGCTCGACGCCATCGTCTGGGGCGGCGTGATCTTCCCGGGGATGGCCCCGAACATCGCCCGCGAGATCGCGCTCGACCTGTCCCTGCCGCCGTCGGTGGAGGGTATGACCTGCACGCGTGCCTGCGCGAGCGGCCTGCAGGCGGTGACCCTCGCGGCGGCCGCCATCGAGCGCGGCGAGTACGACGTGGCCATCGCCGGCGGCAGCGACTCGACCAGCAACGCCGAGATCAAGCTCCCGCAGAAGGTGGTGCACACCCTCGCGCCGCTCGCGCTCAAGGGCGCTTCGCCGATGGACTACGTCGGCGTGCTCTCTCAGCTCATGCCGCTGAGCGAGATCCTGCCGAAGCGTCCGAAGATCGCCGAGCGCACCACGGGCGAGGTAATGGGCGAAGCGGCCGAGCGCATGGCGAAGCGCAACGGGGTGAGCCGGCAGGCCCAGGACGAGTTCGCGCTGCGGAGCCATCAGCGCGCCGCCGCGGCCATCGAGTCCGGGCGCTTCGAACGACGAGGTGGCCTCGGTCACCACGCCCGAGGGCAACCTGATCCACACCGACGGCCTGGTCCGCGGCGACACCAGCCTCGAGAAGCTGGCCCGCCTGAGGCCGGTCTTCGCCAAGGATGGGACGGTCACCGCCGGCAACGCGAGCCCCCTGACCGACGGCGCCGCCGCGGTCGTGCTCATGAGCGAAGAGAAGGCTCGCTCCCTCGGCTACCAGCCCCTCGCCGCCTTTCGGAGCTGGGCCTACACAGGCGTCGATCCCGCCGACCAGCTCTTGATGGGTCCGGCGCTCGCCATGCCCCAGGCCCTCGAGCGCGCCGGCATGACCCTCGCCGACGCCGACTTGGTGGACATGCACGAAGCCTTCGCGGCGCAGGTCCTCTCGATTCTCTACATGCTGGGGAGCAAGGCCTTCGCCGACGAATGGCTGGGACGGTCCTCGGCCATCGGCGAGATCGATCCCGGCGCGGTTGAACGTGCACGGCGGCTCGGTGGCGATCGGCCATCCCTTCGGCGCGACCGGCGCCCGGATGGTGCTCACCATGGCCAACGAGCTCTGGAAGCGCGACGCGACGACGGCGCTCCTCGGCATCTGCGCCGCAGGCGGGCTGGGGGCGGGCGCGGTGATGGAGCGCCTCGCCTGATCCGAG
Source organism: uncultured delta proteobacterium (assembly GCA_963727445.1). Classification (GTDB taxonomy): domain Bacteria; phylum Myxococcota_A; class Polyangia; order Polyangiales; family B10-G4; genus B10-G4. Next base: position 751,785 of record CAVSGI010000020.1, on the reverse strand, counting down.
CGGCGCCCCGTGCCTTCAGGCAGGCGCCGTAACGAAGGCGAGGCTCTCGCCGGCCTCGGTCTCGATCCGCCCGGACTCGACGATCCGGAGCTTCGCCTCGGCGAGCAGCCGCGTGAGCTGCGGCTCGAGCGCGTATCGGTGGACGATGCGCCCGTGGCGGACCTCGCCGGCAGCGGAGGTGTGCCGGTAGTCCACCACGAGCGTCTGGGCGTCCCGGTCCCATTCGGAGCGTTCCTCGACGACGTAGGGGATCCCGTCGACCTCCACTTCGGCGACGGGCTCGTAGCTGGCCGGCACGTTCGGGTCGGCGTTTTCGTGAAAGTCGTCCGCGTACCAGACGTCGAAGGCGAAGATGCCGTCGCCCAGGAGGTGAGCGCGCGCCCGCTCGAGCGCGCGGCCCAGGTCCGCCTCCGTCTCGAGGCAATAGAGCGTGGAGTAAGGCGCGATCACCGCATCGAAGCGTGCGCCGACGTCGACCGTCCGGAGGTCGCCCTCGACCAGCACGCTCTGCCCGCCCATGCGGGCGCGCGCCATCGCGAGGAGGGCCGGGTCCAGATCCACGCCCACGCGCACGCTCGCATCGAGGGACGAAAGGACGCGCCCGTAGCCGCACCCGAGCTCGAGCACCGAGCCCGCGCCATCGGTGACGCGCCGATAGAACGCGATGTCGCCCGGCGTGCCCACGTGCACCGCGGCGTACAGATCCGCGGGGTAGCTCACTCGGGCCCGAGCTGGCCGAGGCATTCGTACGCGGCGTACTTGTAGCTCTCGGCGAGGGTCGGGAAGTTGAAGACCATGTCGATGAAGACGTCGACGCGCCCACCGAGCTGCATCACGGCCTGACCGATGTGAACCAGCTCGCTCGCGCGCTCGCCGATCACGTGCACGCCGACCACGCGGCGGGTGTCCCGCTCGACCACCAACTTGGTCATCCCTTCCCGGTCGCCGGTGATCGCGCCGCGCGCGTTGTCGCAGTAGAGGGCGCGGCCCACGACGACGTCCATTCCGGCTTCACTCGCAGTACGCTCGGTGTAGCCGAGGGCGCTGACCTCGGGGATGGTGTAGATGCCGTAGGGCAGGAGCTCGGCGACGGACTTCTTGTAGCTGAAGTCGAAGGCGCGGCAGACGGCCACGCGGCCCTGCTCCATCGACGTGGAGGCGAGCGCGGGAAAGCCGATCACGTCCCCCGCACCGAGGATGTGGGGCACCTTGGTCCTGTACGCCTCGTCCACGTCCAGGTAGCCCCGCGGTGTCGGCTCGAGGCCCGCGTTTTCGAGACCCAGGCTCGCCGTGTTGCCGACGCGTCCGGCCGCGAAGAGCAGATTCTTGATGGGAGACGCGCGTCCCACCGTCGAGCTCCACCACGACCTCGTTGCCCGAGCGCTCGATGGCGCCCCACCTGGTCCCGAGTCGAACGTCGATCCCGAGGTGCTCCATCGCATCACGCAACCGGTCGACGATCTCGTGATCGAGAAACGGCAGGATCTCGTCCCGCGCATCCACCAGCGTCACCTCGACGCCCAGCGCCGCAAACATGCAGGCGTACTCGGAGCCGATGACGCCCGCGCCGAGAATGGTCATCGACTTCGGGAGCCGCTCGATGGTCAGGATCTCGTCGCTGTCGTGGATCTGATCGTCGTCGAAATCGATACCGTCGGGGCGGCGCGGGACGCTCCCAGTCGCGATCAGGAAGTAGCGACCGGTGACGCGCTTCTCGCCCGAGGCGGTCTCCACCGCCACGGTGTTCGCGTCGACGAAGCGCGCGTGACCGCGGAGGTACGAGACGTCGTGGCGGCGGAGGTTTTCGTTGATGCGCGTGACCTCCGCTTCGGCGATCGCGTCCTTGCGCTGCATCAGCATCGGCAGGGTGGCCGACGCCTCGAGATCGACCGCGATGCCGTAGAGCGCACGGGCGCGGTGACCCGATAGATAGATCGCCGCTTCGCGGAGGGTCTTGCTCGGCAGGGTCCCGGTGTGGACCGCGGCGCCGCCCGGCGCGGGCTCGCGCTCGATGACGAGCACCTTCTTGCCGAAGTACGCGGCCTGGACGGCCCCTTTCTCACCGGCGGGGCCGGAGCCGATCACCACCAGGTCGTAGTCGGGGTCGCTCACGAGCGAGGAGCATATCCGACGACGCGTGGATGACAAACGACGAAGGCCCCCTCGAGAGGGGGCCTCCGCCACAATCTAAGCGTGGGTTGGTTGGTTGGTTGGTTGGTCAGGCAGGAATCAAGCGCCGGCCGAGACCGGCGTGATGGCGACTCAAAGAGATGAGCCGCTGAGTTGGTACTCCGCGTCCGTGTAGCCCCGGACCATCACGTGGATGGCGGCGTTCGCCGGAAGCTCCACGTCGCAGGTCTCGTTGGCGGAGGACTTGTAGGGGCGGCAATCGTATTCCGAGACGGTCGGGTCGTTGCCGATGCGAACGTAGAGGTCCGCGTCGCCGCTGCCCGTCATCTCGAAGCGATAGTTGCCCGCCGGCAGAACCGGCGTCTCGAAGCGCTGCTCTTCGTTGCGCGCGACGGGGCCGCCCTCGTTCATGCCTTCCCAGCCAGCGGGGGGCGGATCCTCGCCACCGCCGCCGCCACCAGGCACGAAGGTGTTGTCCTGCTCGCCCGAGACGAGGACCACCTGGCTCGAGGAGATGTCCGCGAAGATCTGCTCGTAGGTGCGCGGGCTGTCGATGTCCGTCAGTCCCTTGACCAGCGCGAGGGTCGCGTAGGGCATGTTGCTGAAGAAGCTGGGCATCGCGTTCATCACGATGTCGAGGTACTTGGTGCCGACATCGTCGTCGGGGTTGATCTGCGCGTGCGCGGTCCACAGCGCGTCGTCCACGTAGGCGTAGGTGTCGCAGCCGTTCATGAAGACGACGGCGTACTGCCCGGTGGCCCAGTCACCCTTGCTGGCGAGCGCGCGGATGTTGGCGCCGAGGCCCGAGTGGCCGTTGTAGGCGATGAGATCCGCGGTGGGGGTGAGCTGCGCGTAGCGCTCGTTGAAGTCCTGGCCCGCGCTGCGGACACTGTCGATGAGCATCGCGAAGACCCTGATGTACCGGCCGTCGGGAAGCGTCGCCTCGAAGGTGACCTCGGGGACGTCCACTCCTGGATTGCTCGGGACCGTCTCCGGGATGGTGGTGACCTCGTACGCCGAGAGCTGGCTGGCGATCTCCGCGAAGGAAGGTGTTGTAGCCGCTGATGCCGGCGTCGGAGCTGCTCGTGGCTCCGTCCTCGTACTTGCCGAAGACCGCGACCACCTCGAGGGCGTTGTCCTCCCAGACCTTGTCGTACTCGGGGAACTTCCCGGTCGTCTGGATGGGGCTCGGGCCCACGTCGGCGGTGACGGTCATGACATCCGTCTGGTCGAGGCTGCAGCTGTAGTGGTTCGGGCGGTAGTAGTACCAGTAGATGCCAGCGGAGACGTCGTGCGCGCCGGGCTCGGTGCAGGTGTGCAGGTACTTGTCCATGAAGGCGCTCTGCGCGCTCATGTCGACGGGAAGCTTGAAGTCGTAGGACGTGGGGATGTTGTCGCGATGACCCCAGGCCACTGGAATGCGCGCGTCGTAGGTGATGCGCGTGCGGCCGTCTTCGGTCTGCGAGGTCTCGACGTTCGAGAGGGTCACGCTGTCGAGGCGCGACACGGAGTTCTCTCCGTTGAGCTGCCCGATGGTGTAGAGGAGCTGGTCCTCCACCTGCCCGCTCGGGTTGTAGTGGCTGTCGGTGACCAGCTCGCCGCTGAAAGTGAAGTCGAGGAAGAGCGCCTCGGCGCTCGAGTCGGCCTTGAGCGGATCGGCCTTGGTCAAATCGGGCTCGCTGCCCGGCCCGGCGACGTTGTTCGCACAGCCGAAGAGGCCCGCGAGGGCCAGCATGGAGGTGAGCTTGGTGAAACGCTTCATGATCGTTCTCCCTGAATCCGACAGTGCGTAGAGCAGCGCTCCGTGCCAGCGCCCCGATCGGTCGTTTCTCCTGCAAACAGGGGTCTATCGGTGCCACCAAAGTGGCTAGTCGAGCTTCCAAAAGCGGGGTCGGGGGGCCCGATCGCTAGCCGATCCCGCGTCTTCTCTCGTGGCACGTGGAGTGCACCGTTCGGGGACGTGCCCCGCCTTCGAACGCTGTGCGTCCTTCTGATCGCCCTCGCCGGATGCGCGATGGAGGGGCCCCTCGCGTCCAGCGATGGTTCGGGCGGCAAGGCCGACGAAGGTCCCGCGCCCGAAAGCGCCGCTCTCGCTCCTGCCTACGCGCTGACCCTGTCCTCTCACGTCGTCACGCGGGACCCGGCGGGCGAGACCACGACCTACGACAGCCGCATCGACGGCTACCTCGTTCCGACGATCGGCGAGGCAGGGACCTCCTTGTCCGTGAGGCCATGCCACGTCGAGCTGCCCGAGGCCGACGGGCACGTGCCCGAGGTGTCGGACGAGACGGTGCGTGCGCGGCCGCCGGTGATCCTCGCTGCGATCCTGAGCCGCGACGACGAAGGACGCCTTCTCGTCTCCACCGAGACCGGCGCCCTCGAGCTCGGAGTCGCCCTCGACGATCCCCTGCTCGACGCGCTCCCCACCGAAGGAGACGACCCGCGCGTGATCGACGACGACGACGACGGAGAGGTGGGCGTGACCATCGACCTCGACGGTTGGGAGGTCTATCTCGGGGCGCGTGCCCGGCTCTGGCTCTCCGGTAGCGTCGACCCCGACAGCGGCGTGATCCACGGCGACGCCGAGCTGTCGATCGACGTGGAGGTCTACGGCGACGACATCCCCTTCGTGGACGTTCGGTCGCGCGTCGCGGCGAGCCAGAACAGCGACACCGAGGTCTCGGAGGCCGACAACGGCTTCACTCTGGCGCCGCTCGAGGCCGCGCCCGATAGCTGCGCCGCTCTCTGACCAAACGCTGTCAGTCCGGTCGCTCCACTGCTACCGAGCCGCCCCGGGACAGATGCGCCCGATGTGCTAACACTCCAGGCACAGGAGGGGGACGTGCGCTGGATGATCTTTTCCGCCACCGCCGTGGTGGTCTCAATTTCCGTCGTCGGCTGTGGCGAGTCGCGACGTCGCACCGTCGCGGACTCGGGCGCGGACACCAGCCTGCCCATCGACGGCTCCATGGGCGACACGTCGCCGCCGGACAGCGGCGTGCCCGACTGCGCGTGCCCGACTCGCGCGTGCCCGACAGCAGCGTGCCCGACTCGCGCGTGCCCGATTCGCGCGTGCCCGATTCGAGCGTGCCCGATTCGAGCGTGCCCGATTCGTCCATTCCGGATTCCTCCCGCCCCGACACCACCCTCCCGCCGGGCTGCGACGTCGGCCAGCCCTGTGACCCCACCCGCGGTTGCCTCAGCAGCCCGCTTTGCATCGACGAATTCTCCGGCAGCCTCGGCGGCAGCGACGACCCGATCACCGGACTTCCGGGGGGCGGCACGAGCGTGCCCACGACCAGCTGGGTCGACGGCTATTGCAGCAACGCAGCCGCGGTCGACATGGGCGGCTGCGACCCCAACGACGAGATGTCCTGCGGCGGCCTGGCCTGCGCGGTCTGCCTCGACGCTGGAACCGACACCCGTGGCGTCACCGTGGGGTTGTGTGCGCGGAGCTGCACCCCGTCACTCACCACCAACCCCTGCCGGGCCGACTACGAGTGCGGGCTCACCACTCAGGGATGCGTCCCCGGATGCATGAGCGACACCGAGTGCCGCGTCATCCGCGACGACACGAACGGCAACGGGTACATCGACCCTTATGACGCGATGAGCAATCCAAGTGGCGACCGCCTCGTCTACGACGCCAGCACCAGCGCCCGCTGCAACGCCGTCACCGCGCGGTGTGAGCACAACGGCACCAGCGGCGCCGAGGCTGGCGACACCTGCGACAACGATTTCGAGTGCGAGCGAAACGGCGACTGCATCCAGGATCTCGGCTCGGCCGGCGGCTGGCCGGGAGGCTACTGCACACGCTTCGGCTGCGACGTCCCCGGGGTGACCTGCGCGGGCTCCGGCGTGTGCCAGAGCCGGGGCCTCGGGATCGCTCTGTGCGTGGCGCCCTGTGAGGTCGGCCGGAACGTGAGCACGAGCCGCTTCTCGGGCGCGCTCGGGTGCCGCAGCGGCTACACCTGCTTCTGGGATGGGGTCGGCAGCGCGGGAACCACCAACGGCGGGTGCATTCCCGGCAACTACAACGCCGTCCGCACTCCGAACATCGGCGCCTCCTGCACCGACGAGAGCACCTGCTACTCGCCCTACGGCGCCGGGCAGTGTCGCGATTTCGGGAGCGGCAACCACTGCACCCTCTTCGACTGCGGTGCGCCGGGGATTCCGTCCGACGTCTGCGGTACCGGTGCGCTCTGCGCCTCGGTGACGGGCGCGGACACCACCTTCTGCGTCAAGACCTGCACCGACGCGAGCCAGTGCCTCTCGGGCGACGGATGTTGGGATCCCAGCACGGCGGGGATCGGCACCGGCGGCTCTACGGTGTGCTTCCCGGGCTGCCTCACGACCGCCGACTGCCGGAGCGGGGAGACCTGCGTCGGGGCCAGCTCGACCATGGTCGGTGAGTGTGTCTGACAGCCGCGCGCGCTACATGCAGGCCGCCTCGCACGCCGCGAGGTCCGGCATCGCCCAGGTGAAGTTGGCGGGCGTGCACGTTCCGTTCGAGATGAGGCTGAGCTCAGCGTCGAAGGTCGCGCCGAGGGTGACGCCGAGGTCGGCGAGGCACCCATCGGGGGGATACCGTCCGTCGGCGAGGCGCAAGGTGACGCTCCGTTCGACGCTCTCGCCGAACGGGAGGGCGTCCGCACAGCTCTGAGCCGCGTCGAGGTCTTCCGCCGTGAAGGCGAGCGTCACCGCTCGTCCACCTGTGCATGTGGGCTCGCCGGCCGCGGGGTCATCGATGCTCGTCACGGTCACCACACCGGGAATGTCGGCGTACACACAGCCGCTGGCATCGCTCGGGATGAAGGCATCACACGGGCCTTCTGCGTTGGACACGGTCACGGCAGCGCTGAAGGTCCCAGCCGCGGTCTCCGCGCGGGCCTGTAGCCCGAGGATGAAATGCGTGCCGTTCAACTCGGTCCAGCCGATCTGATCATCGAAGGGCCCGGCCACGAGCCGCCCCTCCTCCTCGCGCAGGTGCTCGCTCACCGTGAACGTGGGGAAGTCCGCCGCCTGCCCCAGAGTGTCCGGATCGGCGGGGTCCGCGTCGTGGCTCAGCGTCACCTCGACGAGCTCGCCCGCCATGGCGCCGTCGGCGACGACGATTTGCGGCCGGATCATGGTGCCGCCTTGAAAGCCGTACTCCCACGGTATGGTGGCGCCATCGGTGATGGTCACCTCGCTCCCCTCGTGCGAGACGATGACGTCGAAGCTCAGCTCTTCACAGGCGTCCGTGCAGGGCTCGGGGTCGTTCGAAGAGCAACCGCTGGCAATCAAGGCGGCGGCGAGGAGCCAGGGGCGTCGTCGAGCGTCCATGCCCGAGAGCCTAGCAGCTCGGGGGCCCTCAGTAGTGCCAGGGAAACTTCGAGAAGTCTTGCTCGCGCTTCTCGAGGAAGGCGTCGCGGCCCTCCTGCGCCTCTTCCGAAGCGTAGGCGAGGCGTGTCGCTTCACCCGCGAAGAGCTGCTGCCCGACCATCCCGTCGTCGGTCATGTTGAAGGCGTACTTGAGCATGCGCATGGCGGTGGGGCTCTTCGAGTTGATCTCCTTCGCCCACTCGAGCGCCTTGTCCTCGAGCTCGGCGTGGGGGACCACCGCATTGACCATGCCCATCTCGTAGGCCTGACGCGCGGTGTAGTTCAGGCCGACGAAGAAGACCTCCCGCGCGCGCTTCTGTCCGACCTGTTTGGCGAGTAGGGCCGAGCCGTAACCGCCGTCGAAGCTGGCGACGTCGGGGTCGGTCTGCTTGAAGAGCGCGTGCTCCTCGGAGGCCAGGGTCATGTCGCAGATCACGTGGAGGCTGTGGCCGCCGCCCACCGCCCAGCCGGGCACCACGGCGATCACCACCTTCGGCATGAAGCGGATCAGGCGCTGCACTTCGAGGATGTGGAGCCGACCCAGCCGCGCCGGGTCGACGCCTGACGCGCCTTCGTACTTGTAGCCGTCCTTGCCGCGGATGCGCTGGTCGCCGCCCGAGCAGAACGCCCAGCCGCCGTCCTTGGGCGAGGGGCCGTTGCCGGTGATCAGCACGCAGCCCACGTCGCTCCACTGCCGCGCGTGGTCGAGGGCCCGGTAGAGCTCGTCCACCGTCGGAGGCCTGAAGGCGTTGCGCACCTCGGGCCTGTCGAAGGCGATCCGCACCGTGCCGTGCTCCTTGGCGCGGTGATAGGTGATGTCCTGGAAGTCGAAGCCCTCGACTTCGGTCCACCGGTCGGCGTTGAAGATCTCCGAAACCATGACGCCCCTATAGCCCGGCCTCCGAGCGTCGTCACCCCCGAGCCCGAGGTTGCCCACCCGCGAAGCTTCGGGGAGCATGCGCGGATGCGACGCGGACCATGGCTGGGGATCGGAGTGGGGGTCCTCTGCGTCCTCGCGATCGCGATTTGGATGGCGGCTTCGGACGGGTCATCGCCGTCGCAGGCGGCCGGCGGCGCCGGAAACGGAGCCGAGACGGTGAGTGGGTCCGGGCCCGACGCGGGCGCGACCGATGCCGAGCCCGACGCCGAGGAGACGGTCGATCCGCGCGTGCACGCCAACGACCCCGAGGTCCGCGCCCTCGCCGAGGAGCTGCGGCGCCGCATCCAGCGCGCGCGCGAGCGTCGGGAAGCGGAAGAGGCGCGCGAGCTCGCCGAAGGCCAGCGGAGCCCGGTGGAGACCGGCGGCTCGGCGGTCAACGGCGAAGAGGTCCCGCGGGGCTCCCTCGATCCGCAGTACATCCGCGACGCCGTGCGGGCCGTATCGCCACTGATCGCCGAGTGCTACGAGCTCGCGCTCCAGGACGACCAGAGCCTCGAGGGGCGGCTGGTCGTGGAGTTCGACATCGAGGGTGAACCCGACGCGGGCGGCGCGGTGGAGCGCACGGCGATCGACGACGACAGCACGTTGCGTCACGACATCCTCGACGAGTGCGTGTCCGAGACCCTCTACACCCTCGAGCTCCCTGCACCCGAAGGCGGAGGCATGGTACACGTCCGCTACCCCTTCTCCTTCTCGAACACCCCCGACGAAGAGGGATCCCGAGAGTGAAAATCTTCCTCGCCATCGCTTCTGTCGCGCTCTTGCTCGCCCACGGGTGTGGGGCGCCCGCGGGGCGGGGCGGCGCACGCGACGAGGAGGAAGCGAGCTCCTCCGGCGACGAGGACGACATCGCCGAGGAGGAGAGCGAGTCGATCGATGGGACCTGGGCGCCCCGCGCGTCTCTCGCCCGAGTGGAAGACATCCCGCGACGCGGAAGGGTGGAGGAACGGCCGAGCCGCACCGGCGCCGTCCGTGTGATCGCGCTGCTGCCTGTCGACGGAACGGGCAACCACGTGGTCGAGCTGGTCGGCCTGCCTGCGCTCGACCGCGACGTGGTCGTGGCCTCGCTGCGCGCCTCGCACGCGCAACCGCAGTGGGTGGGATGCGACGAGCTCGCCTTCGTCGGAGACGGCCAAGCGCAGCCGGTGGACGACGCCCAGCACGAGGGCGGCATGACCGCGCTCGGCGTACAGGAGGCGATCCAGGGTCGCATCCCCTTGTCGCGCCTCGATTCGGTGGCCAGCGCGCGTGACCTGGTGGTGAAGAGCTGCGAGAACGAATACGCGGTGGACGCCGGGCCAGTGATCTTCGGCGAGTTCGTCCGCCGTTTTCGCGCCCTCACGGCAGGGCCATCCGACGTGGGTGAAGCGCCCGAAGAGGAGGCCGAAGAGGAGGCCGAAGAAGCGCCCGCAGAAGCAGCCGAGGACGTCGATGAGGGTGCGGCGACGGAGGGTCCGCGTTAGACTGGGCGCGCTTCATGCGCTCCCCGCTTCGCTTGTTCGTGCTGAGCCTCTGTGCCGGCGGCCTCTTCGGCTGTGGCGACGACGCCACCGTGGACGCGGCGGTCGACTCTGGCGCGGACTCGGCGATGGACTCGGCGGTGGACACCGGACCAGCCGACACCGGGCCGCTGGTGGTGATGCGCCCGGACGATCGCGAGGCCTGCGCAGACCGGGACCCGCTCAAGCGCCCGCTCTTCGGCGACCTCCACGTGCACACGTCGCTCTCCTTCGACGCCGTGACCTTCGACGTGCGCGTCCGGCCGCGCGACGTCTACCGCTACGCCAAGGGCGGTCCCCTCGACCTGCCGCCCTACGACAGCGCGGGGAACGCGACGCGCACCGCGACCCTCGACCGGCCCCTCGACTTCGCCGCGGTGACCGAGCACTCGGAGTTCCTCGCCGAAACGCCGCTGTGCTGGACGCCTGGCACCGAGGCCTACGACAGCAGCACCTGCGTCGCCTACCGCGCGGGCGACGCGGTGATCGGCGACTTCGGTCCCATCACCACCCCCTTCCTCACCAACCCGCCGCTCCGCGCGCCCCTCTGTCGCGCCGATCCGGCGACCTGCGCCGCAGCCCTCGCCGACAGCTGGAACGAGATCATGGATGCCGCCGAGGAGGCCTACGATCGAACGAGCGACTGCTCTTTCACCTCCTTCGTCGGCTACGAGTGGACCGGCGCGCCGGCTGGCTCGAACATCCACCGCAACGTGATCTTCCGCAGCCGCACCGTCCCGACGGTCCCGACGAGCTACGTGGAGGCGTCCTACCCGGAGAAGCTCTGGGACGCGCTCGATCACACCTGCATGGACGCAAGCGACGAGTGCGAGGCGGTGATCATCCCGCACAACTCCAACCTGGGCGCGAGCCTGATGTTCGTTCCCGAGACGGTTCTGCACGAGCCCTACGACGCCGCGCTCGCCGCCCGGCGCGCCGCGATGGAGCCCATCGTCGAGCTCTATCAACACAAGGGTTCGAGCGAGTGCTTCATCCGCGTCGACGACCCTCTCGCGAGCGAGGACGAGCTCTGCAGCTTCGAGATGATCCACCGGGACATGTGCACCGGCGGCCCCGGCGACGACCCGGACTGCACGGACCTCTGCAGCAACGGCGGCGGGCTCGGTTTCCTCGGCGGCTGCGTCGACCCGGGGGACTTCGTGCGGGGAGCGCTGCGCAACGGCCTCGCGGAGCAGGCGCGCGTCGGCGAAAATCCGTTCCAGTTCGGCTTCATCGGCAGCACCGATTCGCACAACGGCAGCGCCGGCAGCACCGACGAGGCGAGCTGGCAGGGCTACCAGGGAAACAGTGACGACGACCCCGAGGAGGCGCTGGGCACGACGGGCAACATCCTCGTCCGCGGCTTCACCGCCTCGCCGGGCGGGCTCGCCGTCGTCTGGGCGGAGGAGAACAGTCGCGAATCGATCTTCGACAACCTGAGGGCGCGCGAGTCCTACGCCACCAGCGGCACGCGTATCGTCCTGCGCTTCTTCGGCGGTTTCGGCTACGCCGACGATCTGTGCAGCGATCCGATGCTGGTCTCGGAGGGTTACGCCGGCGGCGTGCCGATGGGCGGAGAGCTCTCGCGCGACCCGGCCGACGCCGCGCCGAAGTTCGTCGTCTCGGCCATGCGCGACCCGATGGGCGTACAGCTCCAGCGCATCCAGATCGTGAAGGGTTGGATCGACGCGGCCGGCGTCACACACGAGGAGGTCTACGAGGTCGGCGGAGACCCCGACAACGGCGCCACCGTCGACACCGCCACCTGCACCCCCAGCGGCGCCGGCGCCGACTCCCTGTGCACCGTCTGGACCGACCCCGACTTCGACCCCGCCCAGGCCGCCTTCTACTACGCCCGCGTCGTCGAGAACCCCACCTGCCGTTGGAGCCAGTACCGCTGCAACTCCCTCGGCGTCGACTGCTCCGCGATGAGCGAAGGCGACCCCTTGTGGGCCTGCTGCGACCCCAACCGCGCCAAGACCGTCCAAGAGCGGGCGTGGAGCAGCCCGATCTGGTACACGCCTTGAGCAATGACAGAAGTCCGCTCACCGATCGATGACATGAAGACGCCCGACGTTCTCGAAGCCCGGGCCTGCGCCGTCGAGAACGGGGAGCACTTCCTCCACGGCTATTCCCTCGAAACCGACCTTGCCCTTCACTACGGCTTTGACGAAACGCTTCTCTTGGCCTTGCTGGGACGGGCGCCCGCGGAAGAGGAAGCACGGTGTTTTCGTATCGTCGCCCATTTCGTCGCGGCAACCCACGTAACGAGCGCACCTGTGCACGCCGCGATGCTCGCCAAACGCTACGGTGCACGAACCGCAGGCGTCACCTCGGTCGCGGCCATCGGGCTAGCCGAGCAAATCCGCAGTGAGCTCTCGAGGATGGCACCACTCCTGAAGTGGCTGAGAGACGGAGGAAGTCAGGACTCCTTGCCCGCCTGTGGTGCTCGCTCGAGCGACCAAGATGATGCCCGCGTCGAACGCCTTCGCGTGGCGCTACGGGGAGCCGATGCATGCCCGGCGGCTTTGAGTCTCGAGGTCGACTCCAGCGCAGCAACGCTTGTGTGTCTTTGGTACGCAGGTCTCCGTCATGAGTGGCAAATCGAGGCGGCCTTCACCGCCTGCCGCCTTCCGCTCGCCCTGAGCGAGGCGCTCAGACATGAGCGGGGAGATTTGAACTCCTACCCCATCAACCTTCCACGATTCGTCCCACCCGGTGTCGCCCATGAGCGATGAGCTGACCGTCGAGACCGACGTAGGCTTCGCCGGCTTCGGCGACAACTCCGTTCGAGGGCTTTCTGTCGGGAAAGATCTCATGGGAGGCGCGGGATTCTGGAGCGCCTATTCCATCAGCATCCGCGGACCACGACTGGACCGCGAACAGGCTCACCTAATCGATGAGCTGGGCGTCGCCTGCATCGCAGGTGACCCGCGAAATTGGCCGCTGAAGGTCGCATGGCTCGTTGCCAGCTATGGCTCCGCCTGGGCCGGAGTCGCCGCGTGCACGGCCAGCCTGCCTGGCGCTTTCGTTGGACCGGCTCCCGCCGATGCGGCGGCGCTCGTCTGCCAGGAACTCGCGCGGGCCTCCCGAGACAACGGCGGGGTCGATGGAATGCTGAGGTGGATCGACGCACAGCGACGATCTGGTCAACGGATTGCTGGGTTCGGCGTGCCCGGAAAGAGCGGCGGCCGGGACGCAGACGAGCGCATCCCGATGATGCGAACCGCGGTGGAATCGAGCGGGCTCGATGGCGAGCACTTCAGACGAATCGAAGAGCTCGTCGCTGCACTGGATTCCTCCAAGCTCAGAGCAAACGGCGCCCTGTACTTGAACGCCATCCTCTTGGACCTCGGATTCTCTCCACAGCAATGCCCGATGATCGTCATCAAGCTCTTCGACCTCATGATTTGGGCGCACGCACACGAAGCGTCACTACTTCGACCGCCTCCGCTGCAAGGGCTGCCACTCGAGAAGTCCATGTACGTCGGCCCCCCTCGTAGAACCACACCCCGATCGGCGCGTTCAAGGGGCTAAATAGCCGACCACGATTCGGGATCGTGGTGGGTTGAAGTTCGTGGGCCTCCAATCGATCGTGAGCTTGTCGAGAGATCACGAGAAAGGAGACCCACATGGAGAATGTACCGCGCTGGTCCCGGCAGCGCGCAAGGCGCCTTTTGAGGTGGGCGGGAAAGTCCCGTGATGTCGATCTGTTCCGGCGTGCCCAAATCGTGGCACTGGCGGTGCGAGGCAAGAGGCGAGCCGCAATGCGTGAGGCGGTCGGAGTTGCGGCGTCGACGGTGAGTCGGGTGCTGAAGCGCTTCGTGGAGGGTGGTCGAGAACGAATTGCTGGACGGCCGGCGAGACAACGGACCGCCGCCGATCCCGACTTCCTACGTGCTCACGGTGCAGAGCCTTCTGCAGCAGTCGCCCTGGGACTATGGACACCCTCGGCCGACGTGGACGCGCGAGGTGTTGATCCTCGTGTGCGAGGAGCAGACGGGGCTGCGCGTCGAGCCTCAGCAGCATGAGCAGGATCTTGCGGCGAATCGGAGCACGGCGGGGGCGGCCCAAGCCCACGGTGCAGTGCCCACTGTCCGAGCGCCAGCGCAGGCGGCGGCTCAAGAAGATCCGAACGCTCCTGGACGAACTTCCCGACGACGAGGTCGCAGTCTACAAGGACGAGGTGGACATCCATCTCAACCCCAAGGTCGGTCTCGACTGGATGCTCTCCGGCGAGCAGAAACGCCTCGTCACGCCGGGAAAAAACGAGAAGGCCTACATCGCCGGCACACTCGACGCTCGCGACGGGACGGTCCTGTGGGTCGGCGACGGCGTCAAGAACAGCAGCTTGTTCATCGCCATGATGCGCAGGCTCGACGAACACTACCGCGATGCTCGTATGCATCCACGTCATCCTCGACAACTACGGAATACACAAGAGCCGCGAGACGATCGCAGCGCTGCGAGAACTTCCTCGCATTCAGCTTCACTTCCTGCCGCCCTACTGCCCCGATGAAAACCTGATCGAACGAATGTGGTGCGACCTCCACGCCAACGTCACGCGCAACCATCAACACCGCGATATCGTGGATCTCTGCTTCGCCGTCTCCGTCTGGCTCGACGCCGTTTCCCCGTGGCCTCCCGGACGATGTCCGGAACTCCGACAAGCCGCGTAGCTCCCGAGCACCAATCTTCCCGAGAAACGCAGACTCAGCAGATTCGCTTGTTCCCGAATCGAGATCGGTTATTTAGCGCTTTGTGAAGCCTGAGATTGTCTTGGCGCGGTCGCCCAAGGGCGGGGCGATAGACGCATCCACACGCACCTCGATGAGAGAGGGCGCTTGCTGTAGCGCCTCCGGAAGAATTTCCTGAATCTGAGACGGGCCGTCCACCACCCAGGACCGGAGGCCCATCGCCCGAGCGATTCCCGCGATCTCGACCGCGTGCGTGTATCGGACGGACTGCAGGGGTTGGCGGCGCCCGACCATCTGACTCCCGAACCAGGTGATCCCGTGCATCTGGTTGTTTTCCACGATCCACACCACGGGGGCGTCGTATTCGACGGCGGTGATGAGCTCCATGCCGTTCATCGTGAAGCAAGCGTCCCCGATGACGGCGATGACCGGACGTTCTTTCAAGACCATCGCCGCGCCGATCGGGGCGACGGTTCCGTGTCCCATGGATCCAAAACCCAGGTTCAGGACGAATCGCTGCTGCTCCGAGATGATGAGATGGTGCAGGTTGAAGAGCATGTGCCCGCCGATATCGGAGAAGACCACCGCATTGTCAGGCAGGGCTTCCTGGAGGTCGGCACGCCACCTCTGAGGTGTGACTGGCGATGAATTCGAGACCCTGTGCTCGAAGTTGTCGAAGCGCTCGTGACCACGAGCGAGTGGCGGCGCTCCTCTCCAAGTCGATTGGGCGGGCATCCCTTCCCTGATGAGGCGATGTACGTGATACATGAGCTCGACCAGGATCGTTTGGGCGTCGCCGACCAGTGCGACATCCACGGGGTAGTTCCGGCCGATTCGATCCGCGTCGATGTCCAGCTGGATGAGCTTGTTCCGCGGCTTCAACGACTTGTCCCAGTTGAACGTCGTGGTCTCGTTGAGTGACGCGCCAACGGTGAGCAGGACATCGACTTCGTCTCCCAAGAGCGTTTCCTTCGCCGCCCGATGTCCAGCGAATCCCAGCACGCCGAGCGAAAGCGGGTGAGTTTCAGAGAGCATCCCCTTCCCTCGAGGCGAGGTGGCAACGCGAGCAGGAAGGAGCTCAGCCAGCTCCCGAAGATGGTCACGTGCATCGGCCACGCCCACACCAGCTCCCGCGAGAATCGCCGGGCGCTCAGCCTTCAGCAGAAGACTCGCCGCTTCTCCCACCGCGCGGCGATCGAACGAATGAGACAAAGGGCGATACGTTTGCGGGTCGAACCACTCCTCGGAGAGGGACAGGCCCCACAGGTCCACGGGAACATTGAGGTGCACCGGCCCGGGACGACCGGTCAGAGCGAGTCGCAGTGCGCGCCGCAGATGGTGACTGAGGTTGCCAGCGGACGTGACCATCGTGGAGTACTTGGTCACCGGACGAAACATCTCGACGATATCGATGTCCTCCCGGTAGGTCTCCTGCGCGGCCCCTCGGCCCTGGGAAACGCTCGATGCTTGTCCCGTGACGACCAACATGGGAACGCCATCCGAGAACGCGCAGGCAACGCCGGTGAGCAGATTCGTCGCGCCCGGACCCGACGTACCCGCGCAAACGGCGAGCTTGCCACTGAGCCGGGCATATCCGTCGGCCATGAATGCCGCGCCCTGCTCGTGCTTGGACACGACGAGGCGCAGATGATCATCCGCTTCGACCGCCTCGAAGAACGGATGAAGCAGGCCGCCGGGAACGCCGAAAATAACGCGGGCGCCTTCCGCGATCAGGTAACGGAGAAATACGTCTACGACGCGCAACTCGTCGGTTGAGGGTGTGGTCATGAATTGGCCTTCCCCCCAACTCGAATTGTCAGCCAGAGAGGCTACGTATCGTCACCACGTCTCGCAACCGGTCATTTGGATCGCGCCGGTCGTCGCCGACCGCTTCCGGCGGCAGGACTTCGGGAAAGTGCACCCAGAAGGTCGTACCGCTTCCGGGCTTGGACATCACCTCGATTCGCCCTCCCACCTGGGCCATCAAGGCGGTGACCACGGACAGGCCTATCCCCAAGCTCCTGGTGTCATCTCCGTCCCTGACAGATCGGGCTCGGAATATCTTCGGGATCCGCTCCGAGGAGATCCCACGCCCGGTGTCGGACACCTTGATGGTCAAGAAACCGGGACTCCCATCGAACTCGATGACGATGCTGCCCTGATCCGTGTACTTCGCGGCGTTGGTCAACAGATTGTCGATGACGCGCTCGAAGATGAGCCGATCCGTTTCGATGAATAGGGGAGCCTCCCGCGTCTTGAAGGCACTGACCCTGATATCGCGACCGAACACCAACGCACGCGCCCGAGTGCGGAGGCGATTGACGAGCGGCGCAATGTCTAACCGAGAAGGAGTGACCCTGACCATGTTCGACTCGTGGGCGAGCGAGTCGATGAGCGCAATGATCATCTGCTCCATTCGCTCTACCGCCTCTTTGCCATCCTTGATCGCCTCGGCCGCGGCCTCTTCGAGCTCCCCCGAGACGGGCAGCTCCGCGAAGAATTCGTGATTGGCGCGCAGAATCGACAATGGATTGCGAAGATCGTGAGACACGCTTCGTATGTGAGTGCCGCGTTCCTCACTCAATTTCCGCACCGTATCGAGCACCTGCTGAAGCGTGGATGTTCGCTCCCGAACCTGCTGCTCCATCATCCGAGCCCACTCGCGCTGGCGCTGATGAAGAGCAAGCAGCTCGCGTCGCGCATCGGCCTCGTTCTCGGCGGTTTCGCGTAGCGCCGCCTGAATCTGCTCACCGTGAGAGAGATTAGTGGTGTACGTGAACCGGGCCTCGTACACCGCGCCGACGAGCGCAAACATCAGAGGAAGACACACCCACAAGGCGGGAAGCACGAGACCGACGAGGACCAGTGCATACGCCATCGCGAGGCCTACGAGCGCGCCGACAACGGGCGGCAGCCACCGCCCACGGGTGTAGAAGCTGTAGTCGTAGACACATGCCTCGTCCCCGCGAGCAATGCAGGAGTGTTCCTTGACCGTGGCCGTTGGAAGCCCGAACCAGGTGGGGATTGACGCCGAGGTGGCCATCCTCGACATGCACATCAGACGGGTCTCGTGCTCGGGGACGGTGCTCGTGTACTTCGTCCGGATCCCATTGCGATGCTCGTCGATGATCTCCACAGAGCCAACGGTCGTCACCAACCGCATGGTCTTAGCTGCCATCTTCATGATGGTGCGCGGAGTGGTGGCGGGGAGAACGAAGCGAAGCGGACCAAATGCGTCCTTCGCCCGATGAACGCATGACTGCCTGAACGCGTTGTCGTTCCCCACCAACTCGCGTACGCCAGCGAGGAAGTGACTCGCCTGCTCCATCCGAATCCACGTCGATCCATCGTCGATGGCCTTGGAATCGATGCCTGCGTCGGCACTCAATTCCTCGAGCGCCTCCACTCCAAAATGGTCCTCGACATACTTGGCTGAGCACCACAGGACCCGAGTCGAAATCTCGCCAACTCTCGCCCCCGGTTCTTCTGGGACGAGGCTGAGATGGCTTCCCGGAGTGCTACTTGGTGGGCCCGAACTCATGTGGTGTTGCGGCTGCCGGCCGGATGGTCAGTGAATCACATGCGGCTCCGAAGTAGAAGGAGGGGAAGCGGTGTAGGTCGATGTCGGACTTTGGTCCGGGTCGGAAAGCCTCACCCGAAGTCGAGCTTCGCGTACCGCGGGTACCACATGGCGTCGTCGATGGCCTTCGCCAGCTCTTCGCGCGAACGTGTGGGGGCGTCGCCTTCTTCGATCGCTTCCATGCCCACGGCGATGGCGATCTCGCGGCTGATCGCGCGTAGCTTGGTCAAGCCGGGGTACACCGCCCCGCGGTCCAGATCCTCTTGGCTCACCATCGAAGCGAGGGTCTCCGCGGCAACCGCGAACATCTCGTTGGTGACCTTCTTCGCGCCGCTGATCACGGCGCCCAGGCCCACGCCCGGGAAGATGTAGACGTTGTTGCCCTGTCCGATGTGGATGGTTCGCCCTTCGTATTCGACCGGCGCGAAAGGGCTGCCGCTGGCGACGATGGCCTTGCCGCCAGTCCATTCGAGGATCTGCTCCGGCGTCGCCTCCGCATTCGCGGTGGGATTCGAGTAGGGGAAGACCACCGGCCGCGCGGTGTGCTTGGCCATGTTGCGCAGGGCCTCCTCGCCGAAGGTCCCCGGCAGGCCGGTGGTGCCGATGAGCACCGTCGGGCGAAGCGCATCGACCGCCTGCGCGAGCTCCACCGAGCCATCGCTCGGCAGACCAAAGGACTCCGCGAGCGCCGCGGGCCATGCCATCTCCTTCTTGTAGGCGTCGCGATACTCGCGCCCGTCGGTCAGGAAGCCGCGGCTGTCGAGGAGGCCCACCCGGGAGACGAGGTCGTCCCCCGTCAGCCCTGCCCGCCCCATCTCTGCACGGATCAGCCGCCCGATCCCGATGCCGGCCGCGCCCGCACCGGCGATGACCACGCGCTGATCGGAGAGCGGGATCCCCGTGATCCGCGCCGCGGCGACGATCCCGGCGAGCGCGACCCCCGCCGTGCCCTGGATGTCGTCATTGAAAGAGAGCAAGCGGTCCACGTACTTGTCGAGGTTGTCGAAGGCGTTCTTCTTCTTGAAGTCCTCCCACTGCAGGAGCGCCTTCGGAAAGACGTCTCGCACCGCTTCGACGAACTCCTCGACGAGAGACGCGTACTCCACGCCCCGAAGACGCGCGTGCCGGTAGCCGACGTAGAGCGGATCGTCGAGGAGCTCCTGGTTGTCGGTGCCCACGTCCAGGCTGACGGGGAGCGTCGACGCCGGGTGAAAGCCCGCGCCGACGACGTAGAGGCTGAGCTTGCCGACCGGGATGCCCATGCCGCCCGCGCCCTGGTCACCGAGGCCGAGGATGCGCTCGTTATCCGTCACGCAGATGAGGCGGATGCCTTCGGTGGTCTTGTGATTGTCGAGGACGTCCTTGATGCGTCCGCGATGCTCGGGGGTGATCCACACGCCGCGGCCGCGCCGAAAGATCTGACTGAAGCGCTGGCAGGCTTCGCCGACGGTGGGGGTGTAGACCACCGGGAGGAACTCCTCCACGTGGTCGAGGACCGTGCGGTAGTAGAGCACCGCGTTCCGTCCGGCGAGAGCCTCGAGACCGATGTAGCGCTCGAGGCGATCCTCCTTCCGGCAGATGGACGCGTGCGCCCGGCGCACCTGGAGCTCGATGGTGCTCACCGCGGTCGGCAACAGTCCGGTGATCTCGAGCGCGTCGCGCTCCGCGTGGGTAAAGGCAGTCCCCCGGTTGATCAGGCTGTCGTTCAAGACGTCGCGACCACGCGCCGTGATCTGCAACACTTCGTCCCCGTCTTCGTCGCGCTCGAACATGAAGGCGCGATGCTACCTCAGATCAGAAGGCCCCGCGCCGCGTCCAGAGCCGAGACCAGGAACGCGGCGATCTGCGCGCCCTGCTCCCCTTCATCTCCATCCCGCAGCTCATCCACTCGAGCGGCTCGGGCGACAGTGGCGCGCTCACAGCGGCACCACCCCGGCGTATCGGACGCCGGTCAGATAGGCGAGATTGCGATCCCACGTGGTGAGGTCGTCCGGCGCGAGCTTGCTCAGATGAGCGTGGCCACACGCCCTCGCGAGCACCTGCATCAGCTCTACCGTCGCCGTCAGATAGCGCGCCAGCTGTTTCGCCGAGCGCTCGATGTCGAGCCTCGCCCTCAGGTGCGGCTTCTGGCTGGCGATGCCGACGGGGCAGTTGTTGGTGTGGCAGGCGCGCATCCCCAGGCAGCCGATCGCCTGAAGCGCGCTGTTGGCGATGGCGACGCCATCGGCCCCGAGCGCCATCGCTTTGACGAAGTCGCTCTCCGTGCGGAGGCCACCCGTCACGATCAACGTCACCCCGGAGGCCTTGCGTGCGTCGAGGTGATGCCGAGCGCGCGCGAGGGCCGGCATGGTGGGCACGCTGATGTTGTTCTTGAAGATGTTCGGCGCCGCCCCGGTCGCGCCCCCGCGGCCGTCGAGGATGATGTAGTCACAGCCGACGTCGAGCGCGAAGTCGATGTCCGCTTCGATGTGCTGGGCGCTCATCTTGAACCCGATGGGGACGCCGCCCGTCACCTCCCGCACCTGGTCCGCGACGCGGCGGAAGTCGTTCGGCGTGTCGAGATCGACGAAACGCGCGGGGCTGATGGCGGGCTGTCCCACGAGCACCTCGCGGACCGCGGCGATCTTCTCGCTCACCTTCTCGCCGGGCAGGTGTCCGCCGGTCCCGGTCTTGGCGCCCTGCCCGGCCTTGAAGTGAAAGGCCTGGCACTTCTGAACCTTGTCGAGGGAGAAGCCGAACTTCGCCGACGCCAGCTCGTAGAGGTAGCGGCTGTTCGCCGCCTGCTCCTCGGGCAACATCCCGCCCTCGCCGGAACAGATGCCCGTGCCGGCGAGCTCGGCACCCATCGCCAGCGCCACCTTCGCCTCCTCGCTGAGGGCGCCGTAGCTCATGTCGCTCACGAAGAGCGGGATCTTCATCGTCAGGGGCTTGTTGGCGTTCGGGCCGATGACGAGCTCCGTGCCCACCTCGTCGTCGTCCAAGAGCGGCTTGCGCGAGAGCTGCGCCGTGAGGATTCTGAAGCCCATCCCAGCTCGGCAGCTCGGTGCGCGACACCCCCATCGCCGAGACCGGACCGTGGTGACCGACCTTCGACAGGCCCTCCTTCGCCAGCTGATGGATGTGATGGGTATGCGGCTCGGCGGGCGTGCTTCCGGTGTCCGCGTAGAGGCCCTGATAGGCAGCGCGATCGAAGGGCTGGGGGTGTTCATCGCCGAAGGCGCGCACCTCCTCCTCGTCGACCATCACCTGGTCGAGCTTCCGATCGATCCAGGTGCTGAACTTCCGCAGCGCCTCGGCGTTGTTGTATTCGCTGACGCCCGAGTCCATCCGGTAGTCCCACCCGTGCACGCCGCAGATGAGGTTCTTCCCTTCGACGTGCCCGTCAGCCATGAGCGCACCGCGATGGAGGCAGCGGCCATAGAACACCGAGACCTCGTCGTCCCACCGCACCACCACCAGGTCGACGTCGGCGACGAGGGCGTAGGTGGGCTGGCGGTCTTCGAGATCGCTCCACCGCGCGACCGGCACCTTCTTCTTCGTCCTCACCTGACTCAACGTCATCCCGTCTCCCATCTGCTAGCCTCACGCCCCTTGGAAGACATCCCGAGCGCGGTCCTCGCGGCGTACGGCTTCGAGGACGCAAACGTAACACCCGTCGCCATCGGGCTGATCAACCGAACGTTTTCGATCGAGGCCCAGGATGGGCGCTACGTCCTCCAACGCCTGCACCCCATCTTCACGGGCGAGGTGAACCTCGACATCGAGGCCATCACCGACCGACTCGCCGAACGCGGGCTGGTCACACCGCGGCTGGTGCGCACCCGAGACGGCCGCGCCTGGGTGGACGCGGACGGCGCGGTGCATCGCGTGCTGAGCTGGGTCGAGGGCCGCACCGTCGAGAAGGTGGGCGCCCCGGCCGTCGCCGGCGCCGCAGCACGCCTGGTCGGCCGCTTTCACCAGGCCCTGCTCGACTTCGAACACACCTTTCACTTCGCGCGGCCAGGCGCGCACGACACGCCGAAGCATCTGGCTACCCTCGAGCGCGCCCTGCGCGAGCATCCGAACCACCCCGAGCGCGCCCGCGTCGCGCCGATCGCCGAGCGCATCCTCGCGCACGCAGAGGCGCTGCCGGCGATCGGAGAGCTGCCCCTGCGCATCATCCACGGCGATCTCAAGATTCTCGAACGTGCTCTTCACCGACGACCTGAGCGATGCCGTCGCCCTCGTCGACCTCGATACGATGGCGAAGAGCACTCTCGCCATCGAGCTCGGCGACGCGCTGCGCAGCTGGTGCAACCCCGCGGGCGAAGAGTCCCCCGGCGAGGTCGACGAGACGATCTTCGATGCCGCCATTCGTGGCTACGCCGAGACGGCCAGAGAGTTCGTCACCGAAAGCGAGGTCGCGAGCCTGGTGCCCGGCTTCGAGACCATCTCCCTCGAGCTCGCCGCGCGCTTCTGCGCCGACGCGCTGAACGAGAGCTATTTCGGTTGGGACCCCGCGCGCTTCGCCACCCGGAGCACCCACAACCAGGTGCGCGCCGCCTCCCAGCTCGGCCTGGCGGATGCCGTTCGCCAGCGTCGAAGCGCCCTCGAAGCCCGCACCCTTCGGGCTTTTGTACGTTAGTCCTGCGGGAATCTACGGCGCGCGGCCAAATGTTGGCTAAATTCCATGGCGGTGGTCCGTCTCGACACCTTCAAAGCGCTCGCTCTCTTCGCCGGCTTCGCCTGGTCGGCCTGGGGTGCGGCGACCGAGGGCCACGGCCACGCGGCGGCGCCCCCCGCGGCCACCCTCCCCGACACCCCCATCTCCGCAGACGAAGAGGGCGCGTCGGAGTGGATGAGCATTCCCCCGCCGCCCATCCCCGCGGCGGCGGCCTCCACCTTCGACACCGAGACCCTCGCCGCAGCCTTCGAAGCCGCGGGCTACGAACCGCCCGCGGAGTCCTTCGTGCTGATCGGCCGCGAGATGGACGACGCGCCCACCCAGTTCGACTGGTACAGCCTCGGCGAAACCGGCGTCGTTCCTTCGCAGGATCGGTACTGGCCGGCCTCGACCGTCAAGGTGATCACCGCTGTGGCTGCGCTCGAGGTGCTGAACGCCCGCGGGGTCGACAGTCGCGCCACGCTGAGCTTCGAAGACCTCGACGGCCCCTACCACGGCCCCGCGTCGCAGATCATCGACCGCGCCATCCGCATCAGCAACAACACCGCCTACAACAGGACGGTGCTGATCGCCGGCATGCAGAACCTCAACGAGAACATCCTCCCCCGCTGGGGCCTGCGTCACACCTTCATGCAGCGGCGATACACCCGCCCCGATGGCGTCGAAGATCTGGCCCTGCGCCACTCGCCCGAGATCCACTTTCACGAGGGTCGGCGTGACGGCAACATCCCCGCGCGCGACGCGCCGCACCTCTACCCCATCTGTCCCGAAGCGGGCAATTGCACGACCCTGTACGATCTGCTCAGCGTGATGCGCCGCATCACCCTCCATCACGAGCTCCCCGAAGAAGAACGCTTCGCGATCTCCGACGAGGACGTCGAGGTGGTGCACGAGGCGCTCCGCGCGTCGCATTCGCGCATCGCCGCCGGTGCCGAGGCCGCCCTCGGCCCGGTGGACGTGCTCAACAAGACCGGCACCGTCCCCGGCGACGACGCCCTCGATCACGGCCTCGTCACGGACCTCACGACCGGGCGCCGCTACCTGGTCGCCGTCTCGACCCGCTGGCATCGCGCGCGCACGGCGCGCATCGGAGAGCTGACGCGCCAGGCGCTCCTCGCCGTCCGGGACCTCTGAAGCGCACGGCCGTTGACGCCGCGCCCGCCGAGCCCAATTAACGAGTGTCCGCGTGCAGTCGCCCCCCGACATCGGCCCCGTCGCTTCGCTCCTCGCTGGCAAGCGCTTCGTCGTCCTCACCGGCGCGGGCGTGAGCACCGAGAGCGGCATCCCCGACTACCGCGGCCCCGAGACGCGCCGCCGCGCGCGCAATCCCGTCCAATACCGCGCCTTCGTGAAGAGCGCCGAAGCGCGACAGCGATACTGGGCGCGCGCCCTCGTCGGATGGGGACGCTTTTCCGGCGCCGAGCCCAACGCCGGCCATCACGCCCTCGCGGCGCTCGAGCGCGGCGGAAGCATCAACGGGGTGATCACCCAGAACGTCGACAGGCTCCATCACCGCGCCGGCAGCGATCACGTGGTCGAGCTCCACGGCGCCCTCGAGCGCGTCCGCTGCCTCGGCTGCGACGCCGTGAGCCCACGCGCCGCGCTCCAGGCGCGCCTCTCCGGCCTCAATCCGGGCTGGGCGAAGATCCACGCCGAGCTCGCCCCCGACGGAGACGCCGAGCTCGAAGGCGAGCGCCTGCGCTCCTTCAGAGTCGCCGGCTGCGAGATTCTGCGGCGGCGTGCTCAAGCCCGACGTCGTCTTCTTCGGCGAGAACTGCCGGCGCGAAGTCGTCGACGAGGCCTGGCGACTCTTCGACGACGCCGAGGCGCTCCTCATCGTCGGCTCGAGCCTCGCCGTCTTCTCGGGCTATCGGTTCCTTCGCCGCGCCCACGAGCGCGGCGTGCCAGTCGCCATCGTGAACCTCGGCTCCGCGCGCGGCGAAGAGCTCGCCGACGTCCGGCTCGAGGCCAGGAGCGGCGAGGCGCTACCGGCCCTCGCCGCTCTGCTCGGGGTCAGTAGCCGTCGACCGTGATGTGGCGGACCTGCACCGGCGTCACGGGGTTGTCCCGGGCATCGGTGGGGGTCGACTCGATGTTGCGGATCACGTCCTCGCCTTCGATCACCTTGCCGAAGACGGGATGCTTGGACGGGCCCGGTGAGAACCAGTCGAGGTAGTCGTTGTGCTTGGTGTTGATGAAGAACTGCGAGCCGCCGCTGTTGGGCCGGCCGGTGTTCGCCATCGACATGGTCATCGGCTCGTTGGACATCTTGAAGTCCGCCGGATGCTCGTCCTGGATCGTGCCGTGAGGAGGGCCGCCGGTCCCGGCGCGCGAGCTCTTCGGATCCTTCGAGTGCGGGCAGCCGAACTGCAGCATGAAGTTGTTGATCACGCGGTGGAAGTGCAGTCCGTCGTAGAACCCGCTCTTGGCGAGATCGAGGAAGTTCTTCGCGGTGATCGGCATCTTGTCGAGATAGATCTCTGCCTTGAACGTGCCGGCGCTCGTGTCGAAGGTCGCGGTCGGGTTGGCCATCGAGCGGTTCTCCTTGGTCGAAATGGGACCGCCCTTCTACCATGGCTCGACGAGGATGGGGCAAGGGCCTGGCCACGGGGCGCTTTCCTTCGACTTCGGGCGGCGAGCGTTCAGAGAGACGCGGCCATCGCCGCCGCGGCGCTCATGATGATGACGTCGAGGGCCTCGAGGTAGTCGCCGAGCTTCTTGCGCGCTTCGTCCGTCTTGCCTGCTTCGAGAAGGTCGAAGACCTCCGTATAGGCCTCGAGGTAGTTCGGAGGCGCGACCACCGAAGGCGGCACCTCGCGCGTCGCGCGCAGGTACGCGTCGGAAAACACGTTGAGGACCCAGAGCGGCGCGGTCATCCCACAGGAGTCGAGCACCGTGCGAATCATGTCGACGTCGAGCTCGGCGAAGCGCGCCGGATCGTCCCGCGCATCGGCCGCACGCTTCAGCGCCACGCGCGCCGCGTCCAGCGTCCCGGGACCGATGCGCTCGGCGACCTTGCCCACCATGTGCACGAGCAGGAGGCGACGCACCTCGAGGAGATCCATCATGGCCTGCCCCACGGCGAAGATCCCGTCCGCCGTCGCGCCGTGACGCAGGTACGCCGGCAGCACGTCGAGGCGCCACTCGGCGCGCGGCCGCACCACCGCACCGCTGCCGCGCCGGATGTCGATCACCCCCCACTCGGCGAGACGCGAGAGCGCGCCGCGCACCGAGACCCGGCTGGCGCCGAGCTGGTCGGTCCATTGGCGCTCCGCCGGCAAGCGGGCGCCACTGCCGTAGGTCCCGTCCAGGATGCGGGCCAGGATGTGCTCCAGCACCGAGTCGGGGACCGGGCGCACGACCTCCCCGGCCGGCGCGCTACCGTCCGGCGGCGGGGTCATCGAAAGACGAACCCCGGGACCGCGGTGAAGCGGAAGGCCGTGGAGATTCTGCTGGCAGCGCCCGTCTTCGTTGGGCGCCAGGTCCGCCTCGGAGCGCAGCAGCGGAACGACCAGCGTCGCGAAGTCCCCCGCCTCGACGTTCATGAGCGTGTTGGAGAGCGCCGGGACGTCGATGCCGCCGGCGATCTCGCCGCTGATCACGTCGCCGTCGGCGTTCATGTCCAGCCGCGCCCAGCTGTTCTTCATCTCGAAGTGGAAGTCGTTGCCCTGAATGGTCAGGTCGAGTTGGAACTGGAAGGGGCCGGACAAGAGGATGTCCTCCGACATCTGGACGTCGGGCGCGTAGTTGCGCCCTCCCTCGCCCTGGAGCTCGAAGGTCTGCCAGGGCTCGATGTACCCGTCGGTGCCGATGAGGGGCGTGCCGCCGCCGCGCTCCACGCTCAGCCCCACGCAGTCGTCCTGGGGCCCGCCGTCGAGGCCGGTCAGGCCGATCACCACGAGGAGCGAGCCCTCGTTGATTGACGACTGCACCGTGCCGGTGATGACGTTGCCCAGCGTCTGCTCGACGAGGGGCACCAGGAAACCAAGCTGGTTGTCGATGCCCTCCTGTCCATGGGGGCTCGTGTAGTCGTTCTTGCGGCAGCCGCGGGGGTCGGTGTCGTCACTGGTGATGCCGTCGAGGTTCATGCCCGCAGAGATCCCCGGCTCCTCTTCGACCTCGAAGGTCAGCTCGCGCACCACGAAGTAGCGCACATCCCCTTCGCATCGGCTGGGGCTGCTCTCGTCCGGGGAATAGACCTCACCGCCCTGACAGCCGGCGACGAAGCTGCCCACGAACAGGGCGAGCGCGAGGGTGAAGAGCGCCCTCATGACTCGATCGCTCCGAGACCGCTCGAGACGTAGCCGCCTTCGGCGCCCCAGTCCTCGAGGAAGAGCCCCATGCCCTGGAGCAGCGTCAGCACCACCTTGCTCGCGTTCTCGTCGGTCCGGCTCTTGTAGTGGAAGCCGGTCTTCAGATAGCCGCCGAGCGATCCGCCGAGGAGGATCGGGTAGTTCTTGATGGAGTGCGACTTGCCGAGGGAGGTGTCGGTCGTGCCCATCACCACCGTGTGATCGAGGAGCGTGCCGCTCCCTTCCGGGATCGCGTCGAGCGCCGAGAGGAGCGCGCCGTAGCTGCGCACGATCTGGATCACGATCTGATGCACCTGCGGCTGCTCGCCCGGCTCGTCGTGGGTGAGCTGGTGATGGCCCGAGGTCGCGTCGCCGAAGAGGATGTTGTTCAGCGAGCGCGAGTACTGGACGCTGAAGACGCGCGTCTGGTCGCAGGCGAGGGCCATCGCGGTGAGCTGGCTCATCACGGCGTTGATCTCGTCCATCTGCGGGCGGCCCTCGATGTCCGGATAGTCGGCCAGGGGCTCGTCGGGGTGCGCGCAGGCGGCGAGCATCGGCGGGTCCTCTTCGAGGCGCTGGATGCGGGTCTCGAGCTCGCGGATGCCGGTGAAATGCTGGTCGAGGCGCGCCCGATCCTCGGCGCCGAGGCGCGACGACAGGCGCGTGGCGTGATCGCCGACGACGTCGAGGACGCTGCGGCGAAGACCCAGGCGCGGATCGACGATGCCGTCCTCGCCAGGAACGCGGAAGCCGGTGCCGAAGATGCGTTCGTAGAGCCCGCGGGGCGAGTGCTCCGGCGGGTTGGGCTGGTCGACGCCGCTGAAGGACAGCGCGTCGTCGCTGCGCTGTATGCCGACCTCGAGCGAACGGAAGCGCGTCTCACCACCGACCGCCTCGGCGATCACCTGGTCCAGGGTCGGTCCGTCGAAGCGGCTCGTGTCTCCGCGGCGCACGCCCGGTCGTCCGGTCAACAGCCCCGCCGGCCCCGACTTGTGCGCGATGTCGTTGGGCACGAGGACACCCATGCCGCTGACGACCGTGATCTTGTCGCGAAGCGCGCGCAACGGCTCGAGCTCCTCCGAGGGCTCCCAGCCCTGGCCTTCGCCATCCGGAACCCAGCGCCGCGGGATCACCCCGTTGCCCCAGTACCAGAGCCCGAAGCGACGGGGCAGCCCGTCACCGTCGGCCATGGCAGTGCCGTGGTCGTTCAGAAAGATGTTCAGCAGCGGCAGGCCCACCGCGACCGCGGAGCCGCCCACCATGCCGCGGAGCATCGTGCGCCGATGAAGCGTCGGCTTCTTCTTGATGAGGGTCATCACTCCACCTCCGCGGGGGGCGTGGCACGGCGGAAACCGGGGCTCATCACGATGGCGCGCATCAGCGCCTCGATGCGGTAGCCGGCCTCCGAGAAGTAGTCGTTCACCCAGGCGAGGTTGTCGGCTTCGCCGTCGGTGATCGCGCGCCGTGTGGCGTAGCGGTACATGTTCTCGGCGAGGCAGGTGGGCACCCGCGGGTCGTCCGCGAGGCGCTGCCCGAGCTCGATGGCGTCGGCGAAGTATTGCCCGTCGAGCTCGCCGCTCGGATCGATGAGCCCGCCGTGATCGGAGGTCCGGAATCGCCCGATGCCGTCGAACTGCTCGAGGCCCAGGCCGATGGTGTCGAGGGGACGATGGCAGCCAGCGCAGAAGGGGTCGGTCAGGTGCTCCTGAACGCGCTCGCGCAGGGTGAGCGTCTCGCCGCTGGGCTCGGGCAGGGACGTGTCCACGTTCACCGGGGGCGGCAGGATCTCTTCGCACAACAGGGTGACCCGCACGAACTTGCCGCGAAGCGTCGCCGACGAAGAGGTCGCGTGGGCGTTGAGGGCGAGGAAGCTCGCGTGACCGAGCAGACCCCGGCGGGGGCTCTCGGGAGGGAAGATCACCTGGTGGAAGCCCTCGGGCTCCGCGGCGGGGACCATGTAGAGCGCGGCGAGCTTGGGGTTCGCGAAGGTGTAGTCGAGGGTGAAGATGCGGCGGAAGTCCGCGTCCTCCTCGAAGGCCAGATGCTCGACGACGCGGAGCGTCTCCTCGCGCGCGTAGGGTCCGAGCTCGGGGCTCGCCTGGGTGAAGATGGTCGGGTCCTTGACCAGATCGTCGAGTCGGTCGAGCTCCCAGATGTCGGTGATGAAGGCGCGCAGACCCTGCCGCGCCTTGTCGTCGGCGAGCATGCGGTCCACCTCGGCGAGGAGCGTCTCGTCCTCGGTGAGCCGTCCCGCCGCGGCCGCGTCGAGGAGCGCGTCGTCGGGCGTCGTGTTCCAGAGGAAGAACGACAGGCGCGACGCCATCTCGTAGTCCGTGTAGGCGAGGTCACCGCCGTCGGGCTCGCCGAGCTCGACGCGGAACACGAAGTAGGGCGACTCGAGGAGCGCGGCGAGACCGAAGCTGAGACCTTCGTAGAAATCGCCGAGCACGTCGGCGGCCGCTCCCGCCACGCTCACGACCTCCGCGGCCTCTTCATCGGTGAGAGGGCGGCGCCAGAGCCTCTGACCCGTCTCGCGAAGAAAGGCTTCGGCGCAGGCGTCGTCACGGCTGCCGGAGGGCGTGCACCCGGTGACCCCCGCCGCGCGATCCTCCGCGAAGACCTGCTCGGCGACGGCGAAGGCGGCGCTCTCGTACTGCTCGACGCCGCGCGGGCTGATCGAGGTCTGCGCCGCGCCGATGGCCACGAGCCCCTCGGTGCGAACGTCCGGCTCGAGCGCCGAGGGAGCGACGATGTCCTCGCCGAAGACGTCGTGGATCACGTTTTCGTATTGCGCGCCGGTCAGCCGCGGCACGTTGGCCATGGCGGCGTCCACCGCGGGAGCCGCGGGCAGCGGGGGCGTCTCGTCGTTCTCCGGCGGTGCGCCCGCCGGCCCCCCGCTCTCGTTGGCGCAGGCGCCGAGGAACAGGAGCAGCGCCGTGTAGAGGAGTCGTTTCATCGCCTCACGGCTCCTTTCTCATGAAGGTGACCAGGGGAGAGACCTCGCGGCTTCCGTCGAGCGCGCTCATCACGTCCGGGGTCTCGTCGCCGAGGACGTGGTGCAGGCCGAAAGCCAGGGCGTACTCGTTCACGATGGGAAAGCCCAGCTCGTCGGAGAGGTCGTCGCAGCCGCCGAGGGCGAAGGTCTGATGACAGCCGCCCTCGATGTCGATCCAGGTGAAGTCCATCCCCGAGACCATGGCGAACTGCTCGTCCGCGCCGACCGGGTCGAGGCTGCCGCTCATCGAAAAGAACGGGATGTCCACCGACATCCATCCGTCGTCCCCGCACCAGTCCTTCTTGATCGAGCCCGCCATCCCGATGGCGGCGACCACGCGCGGATCGCGCACGCCCGCCTCGAAGGCGGCGAGCTCGACGTCGGTGCACTCAATCTCCCCGGCGTCACAGCGCTCGCGAATGCGCGCGACGTCGTAGGTCGCACCTGCCGAGGCCCAGGTGGTCTCGGTGCCGAAGCTGTGCCCGCTCATCAGCACGCGCTCGGTGCGGAGCTTGCCGGCGAGGGGATCGTCGGAGGGAAGATTCTCCACCGCGTCGAGGGCGGCGCTGATGTCCATCGAGCGGAGGAAGTAGATGTTGGTCGGCCGTGGATCGATGAAGTCGCCGAAGGTGTTGCCGATGTGGTCGGGCGCGACCGCGACCCACCCGTGGGAGGCGAAGTGACGCATGAGCGTGGCGCTCG
Source organism: uncultured delta proteobacterium (assembly GCA_963727445.1). Lineage (GTDB taxonomy): Bacteria > Myxococcota_A > Polyangia > Polyangiales > B10-G4 > B10-G4. The sequence continues at coordinate 720,923 of CAVSGI010000020.1, read as the reverse complement.
TCCCACCGAAGCCGCGATGGCCGTGCGAATAGACGTGCACCGGATAGCCGGAAGGATCGACGGGCGGCGCGAGGCTCGCGTCCATCCAGGACTCGTCGTCGATGAAGAGACCTGCGTAGGTGACGCGCATCCCCTCGCTGTCGTTGGTCGGGTACCAGATGTTGATGGGGATGGTGCGGGTGATCCCCTGCCCGGCCGGCTCGTAGTCGATCTCGAAGCGGCGGTAGCCGACGTTGAACGGGCCCTTTTCGTCGATGCCGGGCGGCGGCTCATCGGCCGCGCAGCCGATGGCGACGAGCAGGAGCGTCGCGATGAACCCTCGAATTCCCATTGGTCCTACCAACTGGTAGGACCAAATACGTGGGTTGTCGCCGTGGGTCAAGGCGAGATGTGAGTCCGCGAGAAGTTTGAGCTTTTGACGCGTCGCGTCGCGCGTGCTCGGGTCAGTCGGTCTGGGTCCAATCCCCGCTCTTGAAGGGGTGGGCCTCCCAGGCGGAGCGGGCGCGCTGGCGCGTCCACGACTCCTCGGTGGGCACTTCGCCGAGCGCCTGCGCCACCTCGGCGATGGTCTGGTAGCGGTGGTCGGGCGCCTTCGCGAGGCACTTGAGGATCAGCGCGTCCATCTCGGCAGGCACGTCGAACTCGGTGCGCGACGATGGCGGCGACACCGGCTCGTGCACGTGCATCGACTTCACCCGCTCCCAATCGTCGGCTTCGAAGACGAGACGCCCGGTCACCATGAAGTATGCGAGGCAGCCGACGCCGTACACGTCGGCGCGCGCGTCGACCCGGGTGGGCGTCAGGATCTGTTCAGGCGCCATGAAGCCAGGCGTCCCGGGAGTCGCCCCCTGGTGGGTGACCGTGAGGTCCTCTTCGCGCTGCGTCTTGACCAGACCGAAGTCGAGCACCTTCACGAAGTCGTACTCGACCCCCATGCGGCCGACCATCACGTTGTTGGGTTTGACGTCCCGATGGACGAGCCCGTGCTCGTGCGCCTCCTGGAGCGAGTAGCAGACCTGCTGCAGGATGAAGATCGCGCGCTCGACCGGCAGCGGCCGATTGCGAAACGTGAGCTCCACCAGGTCGACCCCGTCGACGAGCTCCATCGCGTACCAAAGGACACCGTCCTCCCGCTGGCCGTAGTCGAAGATCTCCACCGTGTAGGGAGAGCGGAGCCGCGAGATGGACTGCACCTCGCGCTCGAAGCGCTGGCGATAGGCCTCACGCGAATGCGAGTCCCGAATGCGCTTGGGGCTGATGAGCTTGACGGCGGCACCCCGCTTGAGGAACGCGTGCCTGGCGCGCCACACCTCGCCCATTCCGCCTTCACCCAGCTTCTCGACGAGCGTGTAGCTACCGAGGCTCTTGGCTTCGAGCTCGGTCTGCCCCAGGCGGTGAACGATGTAGGCGAGCGCCACCGAGAGCAGCGTCCCCAGAAGAAATCCGTGGTAGCGCCCGATGAGGATCGAGAGATCCCCCGGCAGCTGCTGCGACAGCCGGGCGACGATCACGTCCACCACGAGGCTCGACAGGCCGAAGAGCGCCGCGGTCCAGGGCGTGGCTGGAAACATCACCGGGAAGACGACGATGAGGATGGTGACGGGAGCCCATCCCCGACCGACGACGGGCGTGACGTCGTAGCGACCGATGGCCGCCAAGAGCATCAGCGAGAGCATGTAAGTGAAGCCGACGACGACCCAGTGACGGCGCGAGAGCTTCCGCCCCGATACTGCGGCCAGCATCGCCAGCGACACGACCGCCGCCGCGATCCCGACGACGAAGTCGATCTTCGTGAGCCGCCCTCCGCCGACCAGCGCGACGAGGAATTCGCCGGACCAGACGACGAGGAGCGAGACCACGACGGTGACCACGCGCGTCCATCCGGCCTCGAGCCACCTCTCGCGCTCCATGGCGGCGATCCTACTCCGCTACGTCTCTACTCGCGCGATCGCGTCCTCGAGAAGCCGGCAGAATGGAGCCGGAGCGGTGAGCGGCGCCATGTGACCACCTGGAACGTCGAGCAGGCGCGCGCCCGGGAGCGCATCGCTCACCGCACGGCACGCGTCGACCTCCAGCGGCTGGGTCCCGGCGCCGACGCTGATCGTCAAGGGCATGCTGAGCCCGGCCCAGGTTCGGATCGGCGTGCGATCGAGGAAGAGCTCGCGCACCTCGCGAAACACCTTCGGCCCCACGGCGAGAAACGCCTTTCGACGTTCGACCGGCAGCGCGTCCCACGCGCCTTCGCCGCCCCAGATCTCGACGAAGCGACGCCACCACTGCTCCTTGCCGCCCAGCTCCTCCGACAGGAAGAGCCCGTCCGCGTTGGCGCGCTCGATCTCGGCGATGACCTCGTCGTCTCCAACGTCGTGCAGCACGCCCCAGATGACGGGCTCGTGCACGACGATGGCGCGAACGCGCTCGGGGAGCGCCAGCCCCACGCGCATCGCGAGGTAGCCGCCGTAGCTGTGGCCGACCAGCACCACCGGCGTCTCGGCGAGCTCCACCACCGCACGCACCACCGCGACGTCGTCGTCCATGGTGAAGGGCGCCGCGCCGGGCCACGGCCCGGTCGCTCCGTAACCGAGGAGGTTCGGCGCGAGGATGCGGTTGTCCCCCGCGAAGCCCAGGCGCAGCGCACCCCACTGCCGGTTGTTCAGGCCCGAGCTGTGGATCAGGACGAGCGCAGGGTCCTGGCCCGCCTGGTCCGCGTAGTCGATCGTCTGGCCATCGACTTCGAGACGCGGCATCGCGCTCAGAACTCCGCCTGGCCGGCCGCCCGCGGGAACGGGATCACGTCGCGGATGTTCTCGACGCCGGTGACGTATTGAATCGCTCGCTCGAAGCCGAGCCCGAAGCCGGCGTGAGGCACGGTGCCGTAGCGGCGCAGATCGCGATACCAGTGGTAGTGATCGATGGGCAGCCCCATCTCCCCGATGCGCGCATCGAGGACCTCCAGCCGCTCCTCGCGCTGGCTGCCGCCGATGATCTCGCCGATCCCGGGCGCCAGGACGTCCATCGCGGCCACCGTGCGACCGTCGTCGTTCTGCCGCATGTAGAAGGCCTTGATGTCCTTCGGGTAGTTCATGACCGCGACCGGCGCGCCAACCACCTCCTCGGTGAGATAGCGCTCGTGCTCCGACTGCAGATCGACCCCCCACTTCACCGGGAACTCGAACTTCTTTTTCGCCTTCTCGAGCGCGGCGATGGCGTCGCCGTATTCCATGCGTTCGAACTTCGAGCTCACCAGCTTCTCGAGACGCGTCACGGCGGTCTTGTCGACGAAGCTCGCGAAGAAGGCCATGTCGTCGGCGCGCTCCTCGAGCACCGCCTTGAAGATGTACTTGAGGAAGTCCTCGGCGAGCGCGACGTCGTCGTTCAGATCGGCGAAGGCGATCTCCGGCTCGATCATCCAGAACTCGGCGAGGTGGCGTCGGGTGTTGGAGTTCTCGGCGCGAAAGGTGGGGCCGAAGGTGTAGACCCGGCTCATCGCCAGGCAGTAGGCCTCGACGTTGAGCTGGCCGGAGACGGTCAGGAAGGCCTCGCGCCCGAAGAAGTCCTGATGGAAGTCCACGGCGCCCTCGGCGGTGCGCGGAAGGTTCGCGAGGTCGAGAGTGGACACGCGGAACATCTCGCCGGCGCCCTCGGCATCGCTGGTGGTCACGATGGGCGTGTGGATCCAGTAGAAGCCGTGCTCGTGGAAGTAGCGATGGATCGCCTGCGCGAGACAGTGCCGTACGCGCGTGACCGCACCGATGAGGTTGGTCCGCACCCTGAGGTGCGCGTGCTCGCGCAGGAACTCCATCGAGTGCCGCTTGGGCTGCATCGGATAGGTGTCCGCGTCTTCGACCCAGCCGACGACCTCGACCGCGCTGGCCGCGATCTCCACCGTCTGTCCCTTGCCCTGTGAGGCCACGAGCTCGCCCGTCACCCGCACGGCGCAGCCGCTGGTGATGCGGAGGATCTCGCTCTCGTAGTTCTCGAGGTCGTTCTTCGCCACCGCCTGAAGCGCGGCGAAGCACGAGCCGTCGTGCACGTTGATGAAAGAGAGCCCCGCTTTCGAGTCGCGCCGGGTTCGGACCCATCCCTCGATCACGACGGTCGACCCGAGGGCCGGCGCTCCCGCGAGGATGTCGGCGATGCGTGCCTTCTCGCTCATGGCGAGGCTTGGTAGCACGAAGCTCAGCTCGGGCGAAGGAGCCTCACCTTGGCCCCGCCCTTCGGGTCGAGGGGTGGCAGGGCCAGGGTCTTCTTCTCGATGACGGGCAGCGCCCGGACGAGGTGCCCGTCGGCGCGGATCTCGGAAAAGGGCGCCTTGAACACGAGCACCACCCGGTAGGTGGCGGCGAAGGGTCGGCTCAGGTGCGGCGGGTCGCCGTCGCGGATGCAGCGGCGCTCGGGACCGTGCGCCTGTACGGCCTCCATGGCCGCGTCGAGGCGCGCAGCGGCGTCCGCGGAGACGTCCGCCGGTGTCTCTTCGGAGTCGCCGAAGATCACGGGGCTCGAATCGTCGATCACCACCGCCCGCTCCGCACCCGCGCGCGCCTTGAGCGCGGCGAGGAGCTCGTGGAGCTGCTCGCGCACCGAGGGGACGGCCGCCCGCGGCAGCCGAAGCCGGGCCTCGCGCGGGATCTCGTCGAAGGTGGCTGCGAAGCGCGCGAGCTTGTCTCGCGCCGCCTCCGGGTCCGGCGGCGGATCGTCGAAGCGAACCACGAGCCGAAAACCGTCCTCGGTCAGGTGCCACACGAAGTGCGGATCGTCGGGGTCCTCGCCCCCGATCTCGAGCTTCGCGTCGACCGCGTCGAGCTCGGCCGCGCAGAGCTCGAGAAATCTGAGCACCTCCTCCACGCGGGAAGTCTACCGCATCACGACTTCGCGTGATCGTCGAGGTAACGCTGCAGGCTGACGTTCATCTGCTCCAGATTCGGGGTGATCAGCGAAATGATGAACTTCTCCACCCGCGGCTTGAGCCCTTTCGCCAGCATCTTGGGGACGCCAGGGATCGATTTCAGGTCGATGTCGAGATCGCCGTCGATCACGACCTTGGTCGCGTCCTCTCGGTGGGTGACGAAGGTGTTGATGCCGCTGCAGGTCATGCTGTCCCGGAAGACGCGGAGCTTGAGCTCCCAGCGCACGGCGCTGTCCTCGTCGGACCAGCGGGCGTAGTCGTCCCACTCGAGCATCTCGGGCTTGAGGAACGCGCGCGCGAAGGTGGGGATCTCCCGGTCACCGACCCACACGTTGTGGATGTGGAGCTCGCCGTCCTTTTCCTCACGGGACTCGGCACGGATCTCTTTCACGTCGGGGATGTACTCCGCGATCTCCGGGAGGCGATCCCGATACGCGCCGTAGACGGCCTCGCGCGGATGGGTGACGACCGATTCGCTCTGGATGCGCATGGGCAAAAGGGTAGAGGTTCGCTCCGTTTTCGGCGAGATACGAAAATCTGCGCGGCCGCCAGAACCTTGGCGGAGGTGGGCCGTCTCTCATGGCCGTGGATCGCTTGGGGATGGCTTCGGGGCTCTCGATGCTCTTCGTCTTGTGGGTGAGCACGGCGGCGGCGCAAGCGCCGCACCCGCGCCGCGCGCGATCGATGGCGCTCGACCACGACCGACCCGCGGTGCTCCTCGAAGACGACGTGGCCTGGCAGCCCGACCAGGTCGCGGTCTCCGTCTGTTCGGGCATGCGCTGCGCCGCCGTCGCCACGCGCGAGGTCTGCCAGCCGCCGGCGTGCCCGGGCTACGGCTATCGGATGGAGCTCGACGCCGACATCGGCGACGTCTCAAGCTGGCCCACCACGAGAGACGGCTTCGAGGAAGAGGTCGAAGCGATGCGCTACGACCCCGAGCTCCAGGCGCTCTCGGGCTACTTCGGCGCGCACCCCGAGCGGGATGACGACGGCGACGACAGCGAAGGGCTCTTCTTTCACGTCTCCGTCCTCGGTAGCGCCGGCACGCTGGGAGGCGGCGGGGGCGCCCTGGTCGGGGCGACCGGCTCCATCGGCATGTCGCTCTTCGCGCGCGGCGAGGATCGCTACGGCTCGAGCAGCACGAAGCTCTGGGAGACGTTCTTCTTCGGCGATCGCAATCGCCTCGTCGTTCGCGGCGACTACCTCACGAACCTCTCCCAGCAGGGCACGGGCGACGTGGCCCTCGTGGGCGCCGCCCTCGAGCTCGAAAACCGCGTCGAGGGGACGGCGTGGGGCGTGCCGACGCTCTTGTCGCTGCTGCTACCCGAGATGGGCGCGAGCTTCCGCCAGGACGCCTCCCCCGGTTTCTACGCGCGCTGGAACATGCCGGTGCGTCTCTACTTCTCCTCCTCCGCGGGCGCCGAGATCCGCCTCAGCGCCGGCGCCATCGAGCGCGTCGACGACGAGGGGATCGAAGGTCTCGTGACCCTGAGCCTCGGAGCATTCGTCCGATGATGCACCACGCCGAAAAGGTGCTCGCCGCCCTCGCCCTGATCGTCCTCGCCGTGGTGGTCGCACCCGGTCACGCCGCCGCCCAGGACGATTGGTTCATGGGTCTCGACGTTGCGTACGGCGCACGCATCGGCGGCGCGCCCGGCGGACCCACCGGCATCGACAGCCGCGCGGGCGTCGCGACCTCCCTCGGCCTGAGCTTCACCAATCCGGACGGTTGGGGCCTCGGTCTGGGCTTCGGCTGGGCCTTCGACATCAAGGGCGAAGGCAGCCCGGGCTTCTTCAATTTCTCGTTCTCGCCGACGCTCGAAAAGCGCTTCTCCTTCCTCGACTCGGAGGTCCTCACCCTCGACGTCGGCCCCACCGTCGGCATGAGCGACGCCTCCTACGACTCGCGCTGCCCCAACGACTGCCCGCCGGAAGAGGCGGCCATCGGCGACGGCTACGACGCGCACGACTCCTTCGTCTTCGGCGGCGTGGCCAGCCTCGCCATCGACCACGTCTTCGAATCCCGGCAGGAGGGCCTCTTCGCCGGCATCGTCCTGCGCGGCCGGGGCCTGTGGGCCGTATCCGACGACGTCGCCCCCGCGCGCTGGTCCGGGGCCATCCTCCTTCGCTTCGGCGGTCGCTTCGAGCTCTGAGGCAAGTTCGCTAAGCTCCGGGCGTCCATGGCCGACGCCGACCCGACGCCCGCGCGCCGCTCGCTCCTCCGCGAGCCGCTCCTGCACTTCGTGGTCCTCGGCGTCCTCCTCTTCGTGGGGCAGCGCGTGCTCCGGCCCGCGCCCGAGGGAGAGACCCGCGCGCCCATCGTCGTCACGGAGCACCTCCGCGAGGCCCTCGCGGCCGATCAGTACCGCCGCCTCGGCGAGCGCGTCGAAGGCGAGGCGCTCGATGCGCTCGTCGACCGCTATGTTCGGGACGAAGCGCTCTATCGTGAAGCGCTGCGGCTGGGGCTCGATCGCGGCGACACCATCGTGCGCCGGCGGCTCGTGCAGAAGATGGAGTTCGTGCTGCAGGGCGCGGCCGAGGTCCCCGAGCCGAGCGACGACGAGCTGCGCGCGTTCATCGAGGCGCACGCGGACGAGTTTCGCGCGCCTGCCCGGGTCGCCTTCGAGCACGTCTTTTTGAGCCGTGACGCGCACGGCGATGCGCTCTCCGCCGACGCCGCGGCCGTGATGGCGGCGCTCGCGGCGGATCCTGAAAGCGGCGCGACGCTCGGCAATCCCTTCATCGCGGGCCGCACCTTCGCGCTCTCCACCGAAGCACAGATCGCCGCGCGGATGGGCGTCGACTTCGCGGCCGACGTGACCGCCGCCCCCGAAGGCGAGTGGGCCGGCCCCTTCGAGAACAGCTACGGTCTTTCCGCAGTGCGAGTGACGGCGCGGGAGGCAGCGCGCATGCGCCCGCTGTCGGAGGTGCGCGAGGTGGCCCTTCGCGGATGGCTGGAGCAGGCGCGCGGCGAGGCGGCCGACGCCGCGATCGCGGAGATCGTCGCGGAGTATTCCGTCGAGGGAGACGAGCGATGAGTCGTGTTCGCGGGTTCGCCGCGGCCTTCGCCCTCGCGTGGCTCGCCCTGCCTTCCCTCGCGTCAGCGCATCCCGTGGGCTTCGGGGTGCTGCAACTCGAGGCGCGCGCGGACGGCGACTGGGACGTGCTCTTGCGCGTGAGCGGCAGCCGCGAGCGGGCCGAGGCGGTGGAGGCCGTGCTCCCCGAAGGATGCGAGGAGACGTCTCCGCCCACATGGGAGGAAGGCACCCGCGGCTTCGACCGGCGCTTCGTCGCGCACTGCCCCTCTCCGCTGGTCGGCGAGCTCGGCGCGAGCGGCATCGGCCCCGACCTCTCCATGTCGCTCCGCGTCGTCCACGAAAACGGCGAGACCGAGCTCGCCATCCTCGACAGCGCCACCCCGACCGTGCGCCTCGAAGACGGCGCGCGCCTCGGGGGCTCGGTCTTCGCGGCGTACGCCGCCCTCGGCGTCGAGCACATCCTGACGGGGATCGACCACCTGCTCTTCGTCCTCGGGCTGTTGCTGCTCCTGCGCCATCGGCGGCGCGCCCTGATCCTGACCATCACCTCTTTCACCGTCGGCCACTCGGCGACCCTCGGCCTCGCGACCCTCGGCTTCGTCCCCATCGCGACGGGCGCCGCCGAGGCGATCATCGCGCTGTCGATCCTGCTCTTGGCCGTGGAGCTCACCATGAGCGGCGCGCCCCCCACGCTGACCCGGCGCTACCCGGGCGTGGTCGCGGGCGGCTTCGGCCTGGTCCACGGCCTCGGCTTCGCGGGCGCCCTCGCCGACGTCGGCCTGCCGCGCGACGACGCGCTGACCGCGCTCTTCGCCTTCAACGTCGGCGTGGAGGTCGGCCAGCTCCTCTTCGTCGGCGCGGTGCTGCTGCTCACGCTCGTGTCCGCGCGGGCGCTCCGCGCGCCGGACGTCGCCCGCGCGCGGCTCTTCGCGGTCTACGTGATGGGCGCCGCTTCGATGTATTTCGTCCTCGAGCGCGTCGCGGCCTTCGTGTGAGTCAGCGGCTGACGTGTGCTTCGGCGGTGCGGCGCACCACCGTCTCGACGACGGTCGCGAGCTCTTGGCGGCTCTGCGCGTCGACGTAGCGCATGTAGGGCATGTGGACGAAGCCGGTGGTCAGGTGCTCGGCGTCGGTGCCCGTGCCGACGGTGTAGAGGTGATCGTTACAGACGTAGCGTCCCGGATCGTCGCTCTGGCCGACGCTGATGCCGGCCGCGACCAGGTCGGCCTCAATCTCGTCGATGGGCAGCTCGCTCGAGAAGACGTCGGGGCCGTCGTCGCGGATGGGGGCGGGCTCGACGACCAGGCCGCGGTTGTCGGGGAAGCCGCCGGCGACGTCGGAGGTGTCGCGGCGGTTGTAGCCCGTGCGCTCGAGGTCGACGCGATTGCGCCCCTGACCGAAGCCCACCACCACGTCCGGCGCGCAGCGGGCGATGGCGTCCTCGACGAGGCCGGGCGCGGACATGAACTCCACCGGGATGATCATCTTCATGACGCTGGCTTCGGGCACCGAGAGCGGGTCGAAGGCGAGCACGCCCTCCATCGAGCTGTTCGCTTGATCGGCGCCGGCCGGGAACGGAACGAAGCCCGTGATCAGCACCTTCGTCTCGCCGTCGCCCTCGTAGGCGCAGGGCGTGGGCTCGGAGGTATAGCGGAGCTCGCTGGTCGCGGCCGTATAGGTGCCGGCGCGCAGCTCCACCACGACCTGCGTCGCCTCGGCGCACGCGGCGAGGAGCTGATCGGTGGGCACCGTCAGGATGCGGCGGAAGTCGGTGAGCTCCTCGCGCGCGCTTCCGTCGGCGAGCATCGCCGAGAAGGTGTCGTCGAGCGGGACGTCGTCGCAGCGCACCTGGAGCGCGTGGTTGTCGGGCGGGTCGACGATTTCGATGCGGAGATCGCTGCCCGGCTCGAGCACGCCCGAGGGCGGTGAGAGCACCAGCTGGCGCCCCTGGCGGAAGACCTCGACGTAGTCGAGCATCACGGCGCCGGAGCCGTCGAAGTCGACTTCGATGCGCACCGTTTGGGGCTGCTGCAGGCGGAACTGGAGCGGCAGGTTCTGATACGAGAGCGCCTCCTCGAAGTCCGCGCTCTCGAAGGAGGCGCTTCCCAGCACCTCGCCCGAGGCGCCAATCGCGCGAGCCTCGAGGAGCGGCCCGCACTCGCCGTCGTCGCAAGCGGTCGTGAGCGCCGCGCGAAGGTTCACGACGTAGGGGCCGCGACCGAGCTCGGGCGTCTCGCCTTCACAGGCGCGGCCGGGGTCATCGAGGCGGCTGTCGAGCTCGAGGTGGTCCTGCGCCGGCCATCCGGTGCCGGGCGCGCAATCGCTCTCGCCTTCGAAGACGGTCGCGCCGATGGGATGACCCGCCCCGTCCATCTTGCCGTCGATGAAGTCGCGGTAGAGGAGGTCCGGCCCTTCGTCCCGCACCACCGCGCTGTCGCGGCCCTCATCAATCCCGCAGCCGGCCAGAAGCAGCAGGAGCAGCAGGGTCAGGGAGGTGGGGAGGTGGGAGGCCACATGGGCCGACGTTACAAGGTCCATGCCTCCAAGCAGCGGGCCGAAACGCGCATGATTTCGACGCCTGAGAGGCTACTCGAGGCGCCACTCCGCGGGGGCTCTCGGCCCCCCGAAGCGTCAGCCCCAGCGCAGGCGGTCACATCTCCCATTGACCCCCATGCGGTCACAACTCCCAGCGTCGCCCCCAACCCCCCGACTTACGACCGCCATGCGGTCACAACCCCCATCGTCGCCCCCAACCCCCGACTTGTGACCGCCATGCGGTCACAACTCCCATCGTCGCCCCCAACCCTCCGACTTGTGACCGCCATGCGGTCACAACTCCCATCGTCGCCCCCAACCCTCCGACTTGTGACCGCCATGCGGTCACAACCCCCATCGTCGCCCCCAACCCTCCGAGTCGCGACCGCCCCCCCGTCGCCGGGCCAGCGCGCCGCGCCTCGCGCGCGCCAAGCACCCCGAAATTCCCGCTGGTTTCGCCCCCCTGTCCCATCCTTGACATCCCGCCATCCAAGGCTAACTTCCGCAGTCCATTTTCCGGATTAGCTCAGTTGGTAGAGCGATCGGCTGTTAACCGATTTGTCGCTGGTTCGAGTCCAGCATCCGGAGCCAAGAGGCGGCGCCCACGCAAGAGCATGAGGCGCCGTCTTCGCGTCTTGGGCATCGTGTTTGACCAAGTCGTCGCGCAACTACAGCGGCAGATACTATGCGGCCTTCGTGGTTGGCCCGGACGGGCACGACATCGAAGTCGTTTGCCACGAATCCGATGACTGAGATGGATGCGGAGCGAGAGCGGGTGGTGGAGCTCGTCCGATCGGCGTTTGCTGATGTTCGCCTGGGCGATGGGATCGGGCTTCGACAGGCGCAGGGGCTCGACGACTACGAGACGAGAGAAACGGTCGAGGCGTACCGAGAAGCGGACGAGAAGGACCGTTGGTCCGCGATCCCCGCGAAGGACCTCGAGCGCTGCAGCAGCAGCCTGAGCTTCTTCGACGCCGAGGGCATGCGCTTCCACCTCCCCGCATATCTAGTCGCCGAGCTCGAGGGGACGATCTTTCACTGCGTCGTCTTTCCACTCATCGACCTCGACGAGTACCGGATGAAGCAGTACGGGCTGCTATCCGCGGCACAGCGCCACGCCGTCTGCGAGTTCCTCTCCCTCCTCGTCGAAGATCCCGAGTTCGAGTTCGAACGGAAGCGCATCGAGCGCGCGATCGCCGATTTCTGGGGCAAGTAGCGACTGCGGACTCACCGCGCGCGCCGGTAGTGCATGGCGACCGCGCCGTTCTGAAGCGGCTTCGCCGAGAGCAGCTCGAGCTGTCCGCGTGCTGGGCAGCCCGCCCTGGTAGAGCGTCGGGCCGTGGCCGACGATCCGGGGATGGACGAGGAAGCTGTACTCGTCGATCAGATCGAGTCGGTCGAGCTCGGTCGCGAGCTTGCCGCTTCCGAGGAGGACGCCGGCCGGGGTCGCGTCCTTGAGCTTCTGCACGCCCTCGCGCAGATCGCCGGCAATGTGGTGAGTGTTGGTCCACGGGAATTCCTCGCGCGTCGACGACACCACGTACTTCGGCTTCGCCTCGAGCTTGACCGCCCACTCGCGCATCGCGGGTGGCGCCTCCGCGTCGCCGCGGGCGACCGCCGGCCAGTAGCTCTCCATCATCTCGTAGGTGACCCGCCCCCACAGCATCGCCCCGCTCTCATCCATGAGGCGGGTGAAGAAGGCGTGCGTCTCGTCGTCGGCGATTCCCTCCTGGTGGTCGACGCAGCCGTCCAGGGTGACGTTGATGCTGAAGGTCAAAAGTCCCATGCGGCGAGTCTAGGACTCACAATCGCATGCGCTAGACGCCCCCTGACTTTCGCGACAAATACGACCAGCATTCGGAGCTCCTCGTTCTCGGGCCCTGCGAGCCTACCCCGTCCCCCGAACCGGCAGATACATCACCTCCGCTTCGCAAACACCGGGAACCTCCATCCGAGAGAGCGCCGTTCGCAGCAGGCCTTCCACGGTCTCGTCACTCGTCGTCTCGCGACACCGTTCCAACACGGCGCGGGCTTCGCGATCCCTGAAGCCCATCTTCACCAGCGCGCGATGGACGGCGCTGAACGCGTCCTGTGCTCTCGGTGATGGGCAACCTCCATAGGGAGCGCCATCGGCGTGTCGGAAGGAGAAACCGGAGCTCGCCCTCCCCCCGATGAGCAGCCGGCCCTCGTGAAACGCCCGGTGATGGGAGAAGCAGAGCGGAAGGAGCCGCTCCGGGTCGTGCGTGCCGCCCTCGGACACGAGGTCCAGGTGGTGTAGCTCGAGGTAAACGCTGCACTCGCAGCCGGGCGCCGCGCACTTTCCGCGATGGCGCGCCAACACCTTCCGTCGGACCGCGGGTGGGATGGTCTGAAGCGCACGGGAGCGAGTGGGTTCCGCTCCCACGTGGGAGCGATCCTCTGCCGCGCCACCTCCCACGTGGGAGCGATCCCGCGCCCGGTCACCTCCCACGTGGGAGCGAACGGCATCGGTGTGACGTAGGTCGACGATTTGCGCGTTGTAGTGGGCACGAGCCGCCGCCGCGTCGTCGAGAACGATCTCCTCCGGCCCCGCTTGCTGGGTGACGACCTGGCATTCGGGGCATCGGTGGATGACGACCTGATAGGGGCTCCTTCCTTCATCGTTCGGCCCGCCGGTGAAACGCCGACAGAGGAGCTCCACCAGCTCGTCGTCACTGAGGCTGTGTCCGACCTCCTTGGTCGCCAGGCGCTTGGCCTCTTTCAGCGCCGCCATCGCCGAGGGGGCCTCGCGCAGCAGGGGCAGCTCCACGAGGTTCTTGGCGGTCCGCAGACGCTCCTCGGCAGTGTGTGGAGACCACCCGAACAATCGCCCTAAATATTCCCGATAGGATGCGTATCCGAATCGCCGATGAAGCGCGAGCGCCTCTCCTTCCACGATCCATTCGAGCTGCGCGTGGTCCAGCTCGGACTGGGCTTTCGCCATCCCGAGAAGCTGCTCGTGGACGATCAGATGACGCGGGCTCGCTGGGGAATTCCGTCATTCTCCACTGATGACACGTTCAGCACCCGGCTCAAGCGATCAATTGCATTTGTTTGTATCGTTTATTTGCAGAAATGACCGAGCGCTACACGCGACGTTCGTCACCCCGCCAATCTGGCGAACACGACCGCGCCGCCGCGTCACTCTGTCCATCCCGGAACAGACGCGATCGAGCCCGAGCGCTTTCCATTCGAGGCAAGCGAGCTGGGCCACGACTGTGGCATCGCGCTGGCGACTGGCCCCGTGGTGGACGACCCGACTTTTCCGCTTCGCGTCGCGTTCGGCCTCTCGGTCTTCGGGGCTGCTGGGTGCCATCGATCCGATCCGGAACCCGCGGAACCCCAGGCGACTGAAGGAGTACGCCTTTCTCTTCGGCGTCACCGGTGCGGCGAGCGTCTACGGACTGCTTCACCACGCGGCGACGTACTCCTTCAGCCACGACTACTTTCGCGTCATCAAGGGTGTGCGGGCCGCTTCCTTTTTTCCGCAGGTAGCGAAGCTCGCGTTGATGGCGGGCTGGACCGCAGGGCTCGTCGTGGGCCTGGTGCTGCTCGTGGCCAACAACCCTTCCAGACGCATGCCACAACTCCCCTATTCGCGCCTTGCTCTCCATCTTCTGTGGCCGCTTCTCGCATCCCCCTTCCTCGCGAGCGTACTCGGCGTGGCCGCCCTGCTGAGGCCCGATCCGTGGGTCCACGGCCTCTCAATCGATGCGGCGGCAAGTCGCGATCCCAGTGAGATTGGCGCCGTATGGGCCATCCACCTCGGGACGTGACTTCGGTGCACTCACGGGACTCGTCCTCGCGGTCTTCCGGATCAGGTGCGAGCGGCGGCGACTTCCCGTGGAATCGCTCGGGCCTCAGTCCCCAAAAGGGCACCCCAGGTCCGCCCGCGAGACGGCGTGTTACCCCTCGGTTCGTGGGGTTTATCTCGAGCGGTTCATCGAGAAGTGCCGTGATGCGCGCGCCGAAGCGGATGCGACGAGTGCGATGCAGGAGCTCGTGGCCGAGGCGGTCCACGATTGGCGCGCTGTGGAGGCGACGCTCGGAGAGCGTGGGCACGCCGGGCCGGCGTCGGCATCGTCTCCAGGCCGCGACGCGTCTGAGCCGCGGAATGCGCGTCAGCGAGGCCCGAAGTGCCTCGGCGCAGCCTCGCCCGATAGCGCGGGGAGCTCTTCGAGCACGTCTTCATCGGCGTAGCAGAACGCCCAGCTCTCCCCGGCTCATAGGACCGGACGACGCGGCCTCCCCGCTGTGGCGCTTCGGTTCGCCTGCCATGGTTTACCTTTCGGCCCTCGAAGGGAACACCACGCTCGAGGTGTCTTTTCCTCCGACGGCCAGACGCTGTGCATCAACGACGGGGCGCGACTCATCGGTGCGCGCCCACCGCCGGAGCACAGCGCCCGCGACGCCTCGGCAGCGGCGCAAATCCTCGACGAGTCGAACACCGAGCGCATCGGACATGCGCACCGATGCACTACTCCGCTGGCACGACGCGCGTGCCGTCCCAGCGACTCACCTCCTGCCCGTGGCGTCGCAGGATGTGGAAGGTCGCGCGTCGGTTGCGCGCTCGGCCTTCGGGGGTCGCCGGATTGCCCATGGGGTCGCGGGGCGGCCGCGTTCAGGACCGTGAGCCGCGCTTCGGCGACGCCGCGGGCGACGAGCGCGTCGAGCACGGCCCGCGCGCGCTTTCGTCCGAGGGTCGCCGGCGGGTGCTCGTCGGCGCTGGCATGGCCGACGATCGCGACCGTCGTGATGTCGGGGTCGGCGTCGAGGGCGGCGGCAACGTAGTCGAGGATGGGCTCGCTCGTGGCAGGGATCTCGGCGGACTCCGCCCGGAAGTAGATCCGCTCGACGATGGGCGGCTCGCCTCGAACCTGAACCGCGGTGTGGTCCGGGCAGCCGTCGTCGTCGTCGGTCCCGTTGTAGGTCTCCGCGTCGTTCGGACACACGTCCTCGGCGTCCACGATGCGGTCCCGGTCGTTGTCGAAATCGGGGCAGCCGTCCGCATCTTCGAAGCCGTCCCGGTCCTCCGGATGGTCAGGGCAGAGGTCGTCGGCGCTCGGAATGGCATCGGCATCGGGATCGGCAGCGGCGGCAGGGGCCTGCGGCTCGCGACGGGTCGCCGAGGAGGTGGTCGCACACGCGGTCAGCGAGAGAACGCAGAGGAGCCCCAGCGCCGACGACATCCCACCAGCCTGAGGCGCGAGCCCCGAGACGTCACCGAGGGGCTCGCGGGTCACCACGCCGGCGCCCGTGGCCTGACGTCGATGCTCGACGCGCACGCGTCCCCGTACCGCTCGCGCCGCCCGACGAGGGCGACGAAAGTGCTGGCGAGCGCCGTGATGTCTGCCAGCCTCGTTTCATCTCACTCGGCACACTAGGTGCCACACCCGCACGGGGGCGCACCTTCATCCGCGGCGTGCGACGGGTCCTCTTCGCCCGCCGCGCGGTCCTGGACGAAGGGCTCACCGGTTTCGAGCGAGCTCTCCGCGCGGGCGAGCTCGCGTCCCAGATATGCCGCGTGGTCGAGGCGCGACAAGAGCCCGCGAGCGATGAATCTCGGCGTAGAGATCGGCAGGCGCACGCCCCGCGAGCACCACGTCGAGGACGCCGGCGTTCGTGTAGTGCTCGACGACGAGTCGCTCCCGCCGCGTATCGGGGTACACGACCAGGAAGCCCGCCGGGTCACGCACGAGGCGCGAGGGCGCGCGCGTCTCGACGTGCGCGACGCTGGAAGAGGTCGCGTGCGCCGGGGCGGGTCCGGGATCGCGCGCCGCACAGTCACCGACGATCTCCAGGAGGCGCTCGAGCTCCGTGACGCCGATGGCGTCGACCAGCGTCACGCGCGCGCGGAACGCCTCGACGTCCTCGCGCGCGACGTTCTTGAGCACGGGCCGCTTCCCCTGCGCACCGACGATCCGCATGCCTTCGTCGATCCCGTTCGCGCCGAGCGCGAAATGGACTGACCGGGGAGATGCCCGACGGCCTTCTGCGTGTCTTCGCCGCAGACGACGAGGAAACGGATGTGGGGATCGTCGAGCACGTTCCTGATCACGCGCTCGATGCCGAGGTTCTCCGTGTGCATCGTTCCGACGATCGACAGCCCCTCGGGCGCGCGCTCCGCCAGCGCGGTCGCCACGGCCCCGCTGTTGAGCGCGCAGACCGCGACAGGGGCCTGGTAGCGCACCACGCGGTAGTCCCCGGCGAGCGCCGGCCATCCTTCGCGCACCTCGGGGCCCTCGGTCGGGCAGAGATCGGGATCGCCCGCCTCGCTCGGACGCGCCTCTGCGAACGCGTTCGCGGCGATCGCGGGGAAGCACACGCGCAACCGAGGCAGTCGTACCTCTTGGGCGCGAACACCTGCCGCGCGGCCTCGAGCGCCGCGCCGATATCGGCTGCGATGGAGGTCGCGGCGAGGGCACCGACGGTGGAGTGAAGACAGCCGCAGGCGTGGCGCTTTCGAGCCGCCTTCGCCTCCGCGAGCTGCTCGCGGACCACGACCAGCGCTGTGTCCAGGGTCTTCATGCGGCTTCGTGGTGGGGCCCGCCGGACGCCTCGCCAGCATCGAGCTTGGCCTCGGGGAAATACTTCCTGCCGAGCCACAGAGCCACGTGAACGAGCCCGATGAGGGCGGGGACTTCGACCAGGGGGCCGATGACCGCGGCGAACGCGGCACCGCTGTGGATGCCGAAGCTCGCGATGGCGACGGCGATGGCGAGCTCGAAGTTGTTCGAGGCTGCCGTGAACGAGAGCGTCGCCGCCTCTTCGTAGCTCGCGCCGACGCGCTTGCTCATGAAGAACGTGATCAGGAACATCACGACGAAGTAGATGAGCAGCGGCACGGCGATGCGCAGCACGTCGAGGGGCAGCTGGACGATGGCCTCGCCCTTGAGCGAGAACATGACGACGATGGTGAAGAGCAGCGAGACCAGGGTGATCGGGCCGATGCGCGACGCGAACTTCGTCTCGTACCACTCGCGACCCTTCGCACGCACGAGCAGCCGGCGGGTGAGGAAGCCGGCCGCGAAGGGGATCCCGAGATAGATGGCTACGGTCTTGGCGATCTCGCCGATGGTGATGTTCACCACCGCGCCTTCGAGGCCGAGCCAGCTCGGCAGGAGCGTGGCGAAGAAGTACGCGTAGACCGAGAAGAAGAGCACCTGGAAGATGGAGTTCATCGCCACCAGGCCCGCGCAGTACTCGCGGTCGCCTCTGGCCAGGTCGTTCCACACGATGACCATGGCGATGCAGCGGGCGAGACCGATGAGGATGAGCCCCAGCATGTACTCGGGCTCGTCTCGCAAGAAGAGGACGGCGAGACCGAACATCAGCACGGGCCCGATCAGCCAGTTCTGGACGAGCGAGAGCGCGAGCACCCGCTTGTTGCGAAAGACCCGCCCGAGCTCCTCGTAGCGAACCTTGGCCAGCGGCGGGTACATCATCAGGATGAGGCCGATGGCGATGGGGATGCTCGTCGTGCCGACGCTCATGGCGTCGAGGGCATCCACGACGCCGGGGGCCGCGAACCCGAGACCGACGCCGGCCGCCATGGCGGCGAAGATCCAGACGGTCAGATAACGGTCCAGGAAGGACAGACGGGTCATCAGGCCTGGTGTTGCCGCTTCACTCATCGCCCATATGATCTAATCCCGTGGACGAAATCGCCCAGATGCTTCGCCTGGGGAAATGTCCCCTCGATCGCGATTTCGATCGCTTCCTGTCCGACCCGTCGAGGCTCGTCTCCAACCAGCACTGGACGCCGCTCGTGGTCGCGCTGCGCGTCGCCGGGTGGCTCGACGAGCTCGGCGTCAGGACGGTGGTCGACATCGGCTCCGGGGCGGGGAAGTTCTGCGTCGCCACCGCGCTCGCCAGCCAGTGCTCGTTCGTGGGCATCGAGCATCGACCACACTTCGTCGCGGCCGCGCGCGACCTCGCCCAGCGCTTCGACGTCGCGGATCGCGTCCACTTCCTTCAGGGAACGCTGGGACAGTGCGCGCTGCCCGAGGCGGATGCCTATTACCTCTACAACCCTTTCGGCGAAAACCGCTTCCTACCAGAGCAGCGACTCGGCGATGACGTCGAGTTGAGCGACGAGCGCCATCGACGAGACGTCGCTTTCGTTCAGAGCTTCCTCGAGAAGGCGCGCGTGGGAACGTACGTCATCGGGTACAACGGCTTCGGCGGCCGGATGCCCACGGCTTACGCGCAGATCCGCGTCGACCGCGAGATGCCCCACATGCTTCGCTTGTGGATGAAGAGCTGAGTGACTCAGCGGAGCGCGTACGTCACCTGGATCGGGTAGTGGTCGCTCGTGGTGTCGGAGTAGCTCCCGATCGACGGGCGGATCACGGCGGGGGAGCCGTCGACGACGGTCGGTGCGAGCTCGTCGGTGACCATCTGGTGGTCGATGGGATCGCCACGCGAATCGACCTGCGTTCCGAAGTGCATCTCGGTGAAGAGAAGGGTCGGGAAGACGTAGTCGGCGGCATCGGAAACGAACGAGGCGTAGGGAGAAGGGCTACCGGAACGCAGCGAGGTGTCGAGGTCGTCGTTGAAGTCGCCGGCCACGAGCACCCGGTCCCCAGGATGGTTCGTGTCGAGGTAGGTCTTGAGCTCCATGGCGGCCGACGCGCGGCGATCGTAGGAGCTGGCGTCATCGTAGGCCTTCATGTGGAGGACGAGGATGGTGAGCGGCACCGTGCCGGTGGTCATTCGAACGTCCAGGGCCACCTCGAGGGGCGGACGCTCGGCGAAATTGTAGTAATCCGAGCCGAGCACGATCTTCGCCGAGCGCAGGGTGATGACCGCCGGGTCGTAGAGGATGCCCGTCATCTGCGTGCCCCGGAAATCGCGGTGGTTGTCGACCGAGGTGTCCTGGGCGAGGACGTACTGATAGCCGCCGATGTCCGCCGCCACCGCCGCCAGGCGCCGCGCATCGACGACCTCCTCGAGAGCCCAGAGGGGTGCCGGATTACGCTCGAGCACGGTGGTGACGTTCTGCTGTTGCAGATCGAGGTCGAAGGGGCCGTAGTCACCGCTTCCGAACCAGTTCAGGTTCCACTCGCCGACGACGAGGGTGTCGATGCTACCGGCGTCCCGTGGTGAAGCGCCGTCAGGTGTTGCGTCCGGGCGGCTTCCGTCGGCGGGTGCCGCGTCCGCGACGGTGCGACCGTCCCCGCAAGCGCCGCTGAGCGTGACGACGAGCAGAAGCCAGCACCAGGGCCGCGCGGTCACTTCTCGTCGCTGGCGATGGGCTGCCACAGCTCGAGCTTGTTGCCATCCGGATCGAGGATCCAGGCGAAATGACCGTTGTCGTGGGACTCCGGCCCTTTGACGATCTCCACGCCACCTTCGCGCAGCTGCGTGAGCAGCGCCTCGAGATCGTCGACGCGATAGTTGATCATGAAGCGCGATTCGCTCGGGCTGAACCAATCGCTGTCGTGGTCGGCGACGTGCCAGACCGTGACGCCGCCGTCGCCCGCCGGGTCCTTCGGCCACTTCAAGAGCGCCCCACCCCAGGGCTCGAGCGCGAGACCCAGGTGGCGCGCGTACCACGCGGCGAGCTCCTTCCGATCCGACTTCGACTTGAAGAATACGCCCCCGATCCCGGTCACTTTCGCCATGGCGCGACCCTGACAGAGCCGACCGCTGCGAGCAACGGCCGCCCTTTTCCAGCGCTAAATCCGATTGACCATCGGAGACTCGATTGGCATCGTTGTCTCCATGTCGCTCGACGCCCCTCTGCCGCCGCTCGGTGAGCTCGAGCTCGAGGTGCTCGACCACCTGTGGTCGGTCGGCGAAGCGGACGTCACCGAGACCCACGCGGTGGTCGGACGCGCGCGGAGCAACAGCGTCAACACGGTCGGCTCGGCCCTCGAGCGGCTGCACCGCAAGGGCTTGGTGAAGCGCGTGAAGGTGTCGCACGCCTATCGCTATCGTCCTGCGATCGAGCGCGAAGCGTTCCACGCACGGCGCATGGTCGACGCCGTCGGGGGCGCCCAGGCCCTCGCCGATCTCGGCGTGCTGACCGCGTTCGTCGACGTCATCGCCGAGGCCGATCAGCGCTCGCTCGATCAGCTCTCCGCCTTGATCGCCGAGCGGAAACGGAAGAAGCGATGATGGGCCTCGCCATCCATCTGGTCGCGCTCTTCGCGGCCGCCGCCCTCGGGACGTCGCTGCTCGTCGCGGCCGTCGTCCGCTTCGCCCGCGCGCGCCTCGGGACGCTCGAGCCGGACGCAGAGTCCCGGCTGATGCTCGCCGCCCTCGCGGCGCCGCCCTTCGTCGGAGCCCTCGTGGTCGCCGGCGTCGCGTTCCCGCATCAGTGGCTCGGCCTCTCCGACCACTGCATCCATCACCCGGGGCACCTTCATCTCTGCTTCGTGCACGGGGCCCCGATGCCGAACGTGGTCGTCGGCACCTTCGCCGCGGTCGCCTGCGTGTACATGGTGCACCGCCTCGGGCGCGCCCTATCGCGCGCCTTGCGCGGCGCGCTCGCCCTGCGGCGGGTGCTGAGCGCTGCGCGCCGCGAAGGCGACCTCTGGGTCCTGCCCGGCGATGCCCCCCTCGCCTTCACCGTCGGCCTCGCCCGCCCGGCCGTCGTGATCAGCGAAGCGGTCCTCGCCGGCGGCGCCCGGTGGCGCGTGGTGCTCGAGCACGAACGCGCGCACGCGGCCGATCGCGATCCACTCCTGCGGTGGAGCGCGGAGCTGCTCACGGCGTTCCATCTACCGCTGCTCGGCACCGCGCTCCTCGACCGACTGCGCGAAGCCCAGGAGCTCGGCGCCGACGATCGAGCCGCCGAGGCCGTTGGCTGCCGCCTGGAGGTCGCCGAGACCCTCGTCGAATGGATGCGCTGGAACCACGGCATCCGCGAGGCAGGCGTCGGTTTCCATTCGGGGCCCTTTGCCCTTCGCGTGCAGCGCCTCCTCGATCCAGCGCCGTGTCGCCCCGGCCCCTCGATCGGCGGATTGCTCTTTTCGGCGGCGCTCCTCGCGACCGCGCTCGGCCTCGGCGCGCTCTCCCTCCACCACGCGGTGGAGACCCTCTTCGGTCTCTTCTTCTCCTGACGCCTCACGCGACCGGCGGTGATGAACATCCCTCTCAGATTAACTCCGATACCGAATCGGATCTTCTTCGTCGCTGGGGCCCTCTTCTTCTGCGCCGGTGCGACGGCGCACGCCCAGCCGACGCCATGGACCGAGGCGCGCGTCGTGGAGCACGCGCGAGAGCGCGCCCCCCTCGCCCTCGTGGCCGAGGGGGCGGCGCGGCGCGCGCGGGCGCGCGTCGAGGGCGTGGGCCTGGCCCCGAACCCCTTCGTCGATTGGGAGCGACAGGAGTCCTTCGCGCCGAACGCGCAGAGCCAGGACGTCGCTCGTGCGCACGTGCCGCTCAATCTCTCCGGTCGGCGTTCCGCACAGCGACTGCTCGCCGAGCTCGACGCCGAGGACGCGAGCGCCAGCGCCACGGACCTGACGCTCGGGCTCGCGGCGCAGGCGCTCGGGCTCTTCTACTCGGCGCTGGCGCTCGAACGCCGGCTGACGCTCCTTCGCGCGGGGCAGGACGTGCTCGACGAGGTGTCTCGGGTGCTCGCCAGTCGCCAGGCGGCGGGCGAAGCGTCGGGGTACGAGCGCGCGCGCCTCGCGCTCGAGGCGGAGCTCGGACGAAGTCAGCTCGCGCAAGCCTCGTCGGAGCTGGCGATCACCCTGGAACAGCTCGCCGCGCTGCTCGGCGAAGCGGACGGGTCGCGGCAGGTGCGCGGCGACTTCGAGGTCGCGCCACCCCCGCCTGTCGATGCGCTGCTGGCGCGGGCCCGGCAGAACCACCCCCTGTTGCGCTCCCTCGAGACCCGGCTCGACCTGGCGCAGCGTGCGCGCAACGCCTCGAGCACCGCCTGGATCCCGCAGTTCGAGATCTTCGGCGGCTACAACCACCAGGGCGGCGCCCAGGAGGGCCACGGCTACGATGTCGGCCTCTCGCTCGACCTGCCCTTCTTCGACCGCGGCCAGGGCGAGCGGGCCGAATCGGAAGCCGCGCTCTCCTCTCTCGAAACCTACGGCCAGGCCTTCCGCGCCGCGATGCGTGCCGACATCTCCGCGGCGCGCGCGCGACTCGAGGCCGCCCTCGCCGAGCGCGAGCGTTTTGCCGGCGCGACCCACGCGGACAGCGAGGTTCTGGTGCGCGCGGCCCGCACCGGATACAGCGGCGGCGAGCGCAGCCTGGTGGAGCTCCTCGACGCGCGCCGCGCCGCGCTCCAGGTCGCCGAGCGCAAGCTGAAGCTGGACCTCGCCGTTCGTCTGGCGGACGTCGCGCTCCGGCAAGCCGTGGGGGCCTTGTGAAGTACGCCGTTCTCTGTTTCGCGAGCGTCGTCTTCGCCGCGGGCTGCCACAGCCACGCGGGGGACGGAGAGGGCCACGATCACGAGGACGATCACCACTCGCACGGCGGCCACGACCACGGCCCCGCCGCGATCGGCATCACCGAGTGGACCGACGAGCTCGAGCTCTACGCCGAGCATCCACCGGCGGTCGTCGGTCAGGAGGTGCCCTTCCTCGCACACCTCACGGTCCTGGACGGCTTCCGAGCGCTCGAGGACGCGCGGGTGCGACTCGCGTTGACGGGACCCGCGGAGCTCACCGCCGAGGCGCCGATGCTCCGTCCCGGCATCTATCGGCCGACGTTCACCGCCACCGCGCCCGGCACCTATCAGGGCACGCTCACGATCATCGACGGCGGCGAGGGCACCATCGGCCCCTTCGCGGTCGAGGTGTATCCGAGCCAGGAAGCGGCCGACGCCGCCAATCCCGCGGACGAGCGGGGCGGAGGCGCGGTGTCGTTCCTGAAGGAGCAACAGTGGCGCGTGTCTTTCGACACCGCCTTCGCCGCGCGGGGAACCGTGCGCCCCAGCGTCGGGGTCAGCGGCGAGCTCACGACCCCTCCCGGTGGCGTCGCGCACGTCCACGCGCCGGTCGGAGGACGGGTGATGGCCGGGCGCAGCGGCTTCCCCCTTCCCGGCCAGGCCGTGCAAGCCGGCGCGCTGTTGGCGACGATCGCGCCGACGCCGGGCGCACCCGAAGACGCGGCGAGGGCGGACCTGGCCGTGGTCGAAGCGCAGGCGCAGGTCGAGGCGGGCCGCACCGAGGTCGAGCGCGCGGAGCGCATGGTGGCGGACCAGGCCATCCCGGAGCGGCGTCTCGCCGAAGCGCGGCGCCAGCTTCAGGTGGCCGAGGCGAGCCTGTCGGCCGCGCGCCGCGCGCAGTCGATGTACGCGTCTGCCGAGAGCGGTCGCGGCCGGGGCTCGTGGCGCATCACGGCGCCCATCGCGGGGATCGTCGACGCCGTGGAGGTCTCGCCGGGAGAGGCGGTGGACGCGAACGAGCTCCTCTTCCGCGTGGTCGACCCGAACACGCTGTGGGTCAGCGCGGAGGTCCCCGAGAGCTGGGCGGGGCGCTTCGTTCGCGACGCCAACGCCTCGTTTCAACTGGTGGGCGAGGATCGATGGCACCCGATCGCGCTCGAAGGCGACGGCTCCGAAGCGCACGACACCCTGGTCCACGCCAGTCGCACGGTGGATCCGACGAGCCGCACCGTCCGCGTCGTCTACGCGCTCGGCGAGCCAGACGAGTCGCTCCGCGTCGGCGCCGCGCTACGCGTGCTCATCCCGGTCGGCGAGGCGGTCGAAGCGGTGACAGTCCCACGCTCCGCGGTGCTCGACGTCGAGGGGCGGAGCGTGGTCTACGTACAGGCGGAGGGAGAGTCCTTCGAGGAGCGCGTCGTGCGCCTGGGCCCGAGCGAAGGGGACCGCGTCGCCGTCACGTCGGGGGTCGAAGAGGGCGAGCGCATCGTCACCCGCGGCGCACATCTGGTCCGACTCGCCGGCAGCAGCGGAGCGGTCGGTCATGGGCACGTGCACTGAGGACGGTCGCCGATGATCGATCGGATCCTGCGCGCCTCGCTCCGACACCGCGTCTTCGTGATGGCGGCGGCCGTGCTCCTGACCGTGCTCGGTACCTATCGCCTCGGGCAGATGCGCGTGGACGTCTTTCCGGATCTGAGTGCGCCGCGCGTGACCATCGTGACCGAAGCGACGGGCCTCGCGCCGACCGAAGTGGAGCAGCTCGTCACCTTCCCCCTCGAGAGCGCCGTGAACGGCGTCGCCGGCACCCGGCGCGTGCGCTCTGCGTCCGCGGCGGGGATCTCGATCGTGTGGGTCGAGTTCGACTGGGACACCCCAGGCCCGCTCGCGCGGCAGCGCGTCATGGAGCGCCTTCAGGAGATCGCCACCAGGCTCCCGCCGGAGGCGGACGCGCCCGTCCTCGCGCCGCCCTCGTCGGTGATGGGCGAGATCGCCTTCGTCGCGCTCACCAGCGACGAGCTCGACCCGATGGAGCTGCGCCGCATCGCCGAGCGGGACGTGCGCCGGCGGATCCTCGCCGTGCAGGGCGTCTCGCAGGTGGTGGCCCTCGGCGGTGAGGAGCGCCAATACCAGGTCATCCTCGATCCGGAGAGGCTGACACGCTTCGATCTCACCGGGACCGAGGTCGCCGACGCGATCGAGGCGGGCAGCGCGAACGCGCCCGGCGGCTACGTCGTCGAAGCCGGGCAGGAGTCGGTGGTGCGCGTCCTCGGGCGCGCGTCGACGGTGGACGAGATCGGTGCGATCCGCGTGTCGTCACGCGGGGGGGTTCCGGTGCTGGTGCGCGACGTCGCCGACGTTCGGGTGGGTCCGGCGGTGCGTCGGGGAACGGGGAGCTACGACGCGAAGCCCGCGGTCGTGCTCAGCGTGGTGCGGCAACCGTCGGCCGACACTCTGAGGACCACGGCGCTCGTCGACGAGGCCCTCGACGCGCTCGAGCCAGCGCTCACCGCCCGCGGCGTTCGCCTAGACCGCGATCTCTTCCGCCAGTCGGGCTTCATCGAGACCGCCGTCGACAACCTCCTCGACGTCCTGCGCGACGGCGCGTTCCTCGTGGCGGTCGTCCTGTTGCTCTTCCTCTGGCACCCCGGCGCGACTGTGATCAGCGTCCTCGCGCTGCCGCTCTCCATGTTGAGCGCCACCCTCGCGCTCGACGCCATGGGCATGAGCCTCGACACGATGACGCTCGGCGGGCTCGCGATCGCGATCGGCGAGCTGGTGGACGACGCGATCATCGATGTCGAGAACATCGCACGCCGGCTGCGAGAGCGCGCGCGGCTACCCGAGGGCGAGCGCCCGGCGGTCCTCGACACCGTGCTGTCGGCGTCGCGCGAGATCCGTTCGTCGATCGTCAGCGCGACCGCCATCCTGCTTCTGGTCTTCACGCCGCTGCTCTTCCTCACCGGGATCGAGGGGCGCCTTCTCCGTCCGCTCGCGCTCTCCTATCTGGTCGCCATCCTGGCGTCGCTCCTGGTGGCCATCACGGTGACGCCGGTGCTCGCATCCTGGCTTCTGCCGCGGGGGAAGGCGGGGGCCGCGTCCGAGGAACCGCCGCTGCAGCGATGGCTGCACCGCGCTTACGAGCCCGCGCTGCAGTTCTCGGTCCGCTCTCCGCGCCTGGTCGCCGGGGGCGCGCTCTTCTTCGTCGTCGTCGGCGTCGCCGCGCTCGCTGGGACGGGTCGATCGTTCCTGCCGGAGTTCAACGAGGGGAGCATCAACCTGGCGATGGTCGTTCTGCCGGGCACGTCTCTCGACGAGAGCGACGCCCTCGGGACCCTCGCCGAGGAGGCGCTCCTCGCCGACCCCGCGGTCGTCTCCACGACGCGGCGCACCGGCCGGGCGGAGCGCAACGAGCACGTGCAGGGCCCGGAGGCGAGCGAGATGGACATCCTCCTCGACCCCGACGACGAGCGCGACCGAGAAGAGCTCCTGTCGGACCTGCGCGACCGACTCTCGGTCGTTCCCGGCGCCAACTTCACTTTCGGCCAGCCCATCTCCCACCGCATCGATCACATGCTCTCCGGACAGCGCGCGGCCCTGACGGTGCGCGTGGTCGGCGAGGACCTCGACGCGGGGCGGCGGATCGCCCAGCAGGTGCACGACGCGATCGTGGGGATCGAAGGGCTCGTCGACGTGCAGGTCGAGCCGATGATCGACACGCCGCAGCTCGTCGTCGACATCGACCCCACCGCGGCCGCCCAGCACGAGCTCTCCCGCGGCGAAGGCGCCAGCGCCGTGGGGCTGGCTCTGTGGGGGCGCGACGTGGGGCGCGTCTTCGAGGACAGCATGTCGACCGACATCATCGTCCGCTACGACGACGCTGTGCGCGACAGCCGGGACCGTCTGCGCGAGGTTCGCGTGCCCACGCCCTCGGGTGCGTCGGTGCCGCTCGGGGCCATCGCCGAGATCTGGCCCGATCGCGCGCCCAACTACATCATGCGCGAGAACGTGCGCCGGCGGGTCGTGGTGACGGCAAACGTGGTGGGGCGCGACCTGCGCAGCGTCGCAGCAGACGTACGAGCGGCCGTCGAGTCACAGGTGGACCTGCCCGAGGGCGTGCACGTCGAGTACGCCGGCCAGTTCGAGCAGGAAGAGGAGGCGACAGAGCGCCTGCTCCTGCTCGGCCTGTTGGTGATCCTGGGGATCGGCCTGATCGTGGGTGCGACCCTCAGGAGCGCGCGGCGCACCGCGATCGTCCTTTCCAACCTGCCCCTCGCGCTCGCGGGCGGCGTCGCGGGCGTCTACCTCGCCGGTGGGGTGATGTCCATCGCGACCACCATCGGGTTCATCACACTGTTCGGCATCGCGACGCGCAACGGGATCCTCCTCGCGACGCGGACGGGCGACCTCGAAGGGGGCGGCGTCGCGCGCGAAGAGGCGGTGGTCGTCGCGGCCCGCGAGCGCCTCGCTCCTATCCTCATGACGGCGGTCACGGCCGCGCTGGGCCTTTTGCCCCTAGCGCTCGCCCTCGGAGAGCCGGGCGCGGAGATCCAGGCGCCCATGGCCCTGGTCATCGTCACGGGCCTGTCGAGCTCGACGCTCCTGAACATGATCGTCGTCCCCGCCCTCTTGAGCCGCTGGGGCGGAGCAGCGATCAGTTCTCGTGGCTGAAGAGGATCGGACCGACCTCGCGCTGGACCGGTCCTGAGAGGTAGGGGCGGACGTTCTCGGCGACGGATCGCTGCTGGCAACTCACTGTCGCGGCGTGAACTGGGCGAGGTCGTGGATCCCGAGGTCGCGTTCGATCTCGGCGACCTCTTCCACGACGCTCTCGAAGCCGCGCTCGCCGAAGCGCTGATGCTCGATCTCCTCGAATTGCTCGCCGAGCTCGACGAGCTCCGACGCGCTGACGATCTCTCGTAGGGCCGGAAAGAGGACCGTGTCCTCGCGCGCGGCGTGCGGCCGGTACATCCGAAGGAAAGAGTCGATCGCCCGGGTCAGGCCCTCGGCGTCCGCTGACGCTTCGCCCTGCCCGGTCTGTTCGAGGATCGCCTCGGTGACGCGGCGTCCGGCGAGATGCTGCTCGCGCAGGGTCGTGACCAGCGCGACGAGTCGCCCCGCGCGCTCGAAGCGCGGGAAGAGATGATCCTCTTCGAGCTTCTCGTGGTACTGCTCGATGAACCGCTGCACGAGGCCCGCCGCGCGGTAGAGGGGCGCCGCCTGAAACCCCGCGTCCATGGCCAAGAGCGCTCGCGACGCCTCGTAGATCAGAAGGAGGCGGCGCAGCACGCCGTGCTCGCGCATGAGGTCTTCGTTGACCGAGACCTCCCCTTCGCCACGGCCGCCCGCGGGCGACTGCGCGGGCGGCGCGCTGCCGGACTGGCCCCCGCATCCGGAGAAGAGGAGCGCGGTGCTCGCGCCTGCGCCCACAAGGAAAGAGCGCCTGGATTCCATCGTCGCCGTGACGCGCGCGAGCGCGGCGGTGATCGTGTCCACACTGGGCGCGCCCCGCATGCTCCCATCGGACTGAGCGTAGAGACGACAGCAAGAGCCACCGGCCGGCGCGTCCCCCCAAGCCACGTCGCGCTCCTCGACCAGGATCGTCGGCGAGCCATACCGGCGAACGTGTGGAGGGCTCGCGTCGTCGTCGCGCGACCATTCCTGCCAGTGCGGCGACATCTCGAGGGATGCGAGCGCCTGCCGGAGGTTGTCGCGCGCCTCCGCCACGTTCGGGCAGTCGTCGTCGTAGATGAGCTCGATAGCGGGCACGTCCATTCTCCTGCCCAGCTACTCGCCGTGTGCGTTGACGTCAACCGCCGGCGCCGCCGAAGCTTCCGAGGGCAGGAGCGATGCGTGGTGCGTCTCGTCCTCCTCCCCTTCGCTCGTGGTAGCCGCGTCGTAATCGTCGGGGCTCATCTCGCGAAGCTTCGCGACGAAGGCGACGATCGCCCATAGCTCGTCGTCGTCATGGGTCTCTCCGAACGCGGGCATGCCGGTCATCTGAATCCCGTTCTTGACGATCCAGAACGTCTCCGCCGCCTCCTCGCGCGACATCTCGGGCCCTTCGTCGAGATCGGGCGGCCGCGGCTCCATGCCGCGAGACGCATCACTCACTTCCACTCCTGGCGCCCCGTGACAGCCGACGCACATCTGATGGTAGTGGTCGGCGCCGACTTCGAGGACGTGGGCGCCGCCCAGCTCCGGCACGCGAATGTGGCTCGCCCGTGCCTCGATCGAGTGATCCCGCGTCGACTCGAGAAACCACCCGAGCACGCCGGAAGCCCGGTTCGTCGCTGCGACGTCGACCACGCCCGAGTAGTCGACCGCGAGCGCCCCGAGCACTGCGAGCGCGAACGCCACGACCAGGGTCGACAGCACGGTGATCACGGTCTTCTTGTGTGGATTGGCCATGCCGAATTCACTAGTTCCGGATTTCACGGAGGCGAGCGCCGTCCTCGGTTGACTGCCCGGCGGCGCCCGCCAATCCTCTCTTCCCGTGGATCCCGAGCTGCTGCGGCGTCTATTGCGCGCAAAAGACCGGATGGACGCCGCCTCGCACGAGGAGTGGCCAGTCCGCCGGCTGGCGCGGGTGAGCGGCTGCTCCGAAGCCCATTTCGCGCGCGCGTTCAAGCAGGCCTTCGGCGTGCCTCCTCATCGGTACCTGCTCAGCCGGCGCCTGGAGCGTGCGAAGGCACTGCTTCGCGACACGGAGTTGTCGATCACCGAGATCGCCCTCGAGACGGGCTGGAAGAGCGTCGGCACCTTCGGCCGCACATTTCGCGACGTGCTCGGCGAGAGCCCGAGCGAGCTTCGGGCGCGCGAGAAGGCCGCGAATCACGCGCTCGACGAAGTGCCACCCTGCTTTCTCAGCGCCGCCAACAGGCCCGACCTCAGGATCGCAGTTTCGGAGAAGCGACGGCGCGTCACCGGCGATAAGAACGGATCCGAAGAAAGCGAGGTCCCATGAGCCAGGGTGTCGATGTAGTGGGTCTGTACGTGCGCGATCAGGAGGAAGCTCTCCAGTTCTACGTGGAGAAGCTCGGGTTCGGGGTGCACACCGACGTGAAGAACGGCGACTACCGCTGGCTCACGGTGCAACACCCCGACCAGCCATCCTTCCAGCTCGGTCTCTTCGTCCCGGAGTCGCCGATGGTCGATGCGGAGACGGCGCGCACCCTCCGCGAGATGGTGGCGAAAGGCGCGATGCCGCCGCTGGTCCTCGTCGTCGACGATTGCCGCGCCGCCTATGATCGGATGAGCGCCGCGGGGGTCGAGTTCACCCAGGAGCCGGTCGAACGCTACGGCGCCGTGGATGCGAGCTTCCGCGACCCCTCCGGCAATGGCTGGAAGCTCATCCAATCGCGCGGCTGAGCCGAAGCCCCTATTGCCAGGGGGTCGTCGGGGCTTATAGCCGAGGCATGGCCCGCGTTCTCTCTCACGATCAGGCGAAGGATTTCTACGACCGCTTCGGGCGGAAGCAGGATCTCCAGAGCATCTACGAAGACCCCGCCATCGACGCGCTCCTGAGGCACGCGGAATTCGGCTCGGCTCACGCGGTGGTGGAGCTGGGCTGCGGGACCGGGCGCCTGGCGGAGCGCCTCCTCGACGAGGAGCTACCCCAGAGAGCGACCTACATCGGCCTCGACATCAGCAGCACCATGGTCGACCTGGCGCAGCGCAGGGTCGCGCGATGGTCGAACCGGGCGGCGGTGCGAAAGAGCGACGGCTCGCTCTCTCTGGACCTCGACGACGGCAGCCAGGATCGCTTTGTCTGCACCTATGTCCTCGATCTGTTGAGCGAGGCGGACATACGCGAGGTCTTCGATGAGGCCCGGCGGGTGCTCCGTCCCGGTGGCCGGCTCTGCCTCGCCAGCCTGACCCACGGCACGAACGCTCCCTCGCGCGCCCTGTGCCGCGCCTGGTCGGCGATTCACGCGCTGAATCCGAAGCTGGTCGGCGGCTGCCGCCCCCTCGACCTCGTCTCTTTCGCCGAGAGCTGGCACGTCCTGCACCACGAGGTGATCTGCACCCTCGGCATCTGCACCGAGGTGCTCGTCGCGACTCCCCCCTCAAGCGACGGGCACGAAGAGCGGAAGGGCCAGGCCGCCAGCTAGCCAAAGGAGAGCGGCGGCAGCGCACCAGAAGAGGATCCGCTCGACCACGTCGTCACTCCGGCTCGTGTCGAAGCCGACGGTCACCGCCTTCCACAGAACGAAGCCGGCGCTCACGACTGCGAAGGCGATGTTCAGGAAGAATGTGTAGTTCACGGCGAAGAGGTCGCGCTCGGTGACGCTCCGCAGAGCCGAGCCATCCGGAAGCGTCCCGGTCAATCCGAAGCCGAGCTGCAGGATCAGCGACGTGCCGACGAGGACCGCGAGGAAGATACCGAGGATGTAGAGGGCCATCTTCCATCCGTAGTACTTGGCCTGAATCCGCAAGACGGGAAACACGATGAGGTCGCTGAACATGAACGCCATGATCCCGGCGAAGCTCACCCCGTTGCCGAAGAGCACGGCGGCCAGGGGGATGTTGCCCATCGACCCGATGAAGGTGAAGAACGCGGCCACCGGTCCGATGAGCGTTTGGATGACCACGTCGATGGCGCTGGGATCGTGCATGTCAGCGCCGACGAAGAGGGTCTGGAAGAAGCTCCGCGGAACGAACGCGGCGATCACCCCGGCGACGGTGAAGCCCACGGTGACGTCCTTCCACACCATCTTCCATTCCATGACGTAGCGGTTCGCCACCTTGCGCCATCCGTCGCGGCTGGTGATGAGCCGCTTCCAATCGGACACCGATGGCGCCTCGCCCTCCTGGTGCTCGAGACGCGCGCGGACCGCGTCGACGAGCTTCTTCGGGTAGGTCAGCCGTACCAGCAGCCACATCAACAGGATGAGGACAATGCCCCCGATGTACTCGCCGACCACGAACTGCCAGCCGAGGAAGACCGCGATGACGATCCCGAGCTCGATGACCAGATTCGTGGAGGCGAGAAGAAACGCCAGAGACGGGATCAGGCCGGCGCCCTTCCGAAACAGCGCGCGCGTCGTGGCGAGGGCCGCGAAGGAACACGAGCTCGAGATCAGGCCGAAGAAAGATCCCAGCACCACGCTCCGCGGGCCGCTCTCACCCATGGTCCTTCGCATGCGCTCCCGCGAGACGAAGACCTGGATCGCGCTCGAGATCAGATATCCGAGACCGAAAGCCCAGAAGGCGGTCCAGAACAAGCCGAGGGTGGTTCTCACGGAGAGATGCCAGAGATTCAGAAAGCTCATCATCGGAGCGCGACGCCCCCTCAGATAGGACCGATCGCGCGCTTGTCATGCGAGCCGGGGCGCCGACCGATGGACCACCTCTGCTCTCTCTTCTGTATCATCTCGTCATGCGATCTCGTCTCGTGCCCTTCGTGCTGCCTCTCGCGGTCATCGGTGCTCTCGGTTGCGGCGTCGGGGGCGACGGCGGCGGTCCAGGCGGCGGCCTGACGCTGGTCGACCCCGGCAAGGCCGACGATTTCTACAGCGACGTGGCCTACGAGTTCGAGGTCACGGGCACCACGCCGGTGACCATCTCGGATGCGGATTGGGCGGATGAGACGAAGCGGGCCGAGGTGATCGATCGACGGCTCTCCGCCATCGGCGTCTACCTGACGACCTTCGTCACGGACAAGCTCGACGAGTACTTCGACAACCCCAACTACGGCGGCTTCGATGCGATGGTGCGCAATCGCTCCTTCGACGACCTGGTCGTCTCCGGCGACCCGACTGCGGGCGTCACCGTCTCCTTCACCGTCGATGTCGCGGGACCGCCCACCCTCGTCGACATGCTCGGGGGCGACACCTTCGACCTGGTCATGCCCAAGGACGCCACCATCAGCGACGGCGACGAGCTGAGCGCGATTCGGGGCTTCGATCCCGCCACCTACACGGGTGAGACAGAGACACTCAGCCTGTCCATCCGCGCCCTCCCGCAGATCGCCGACGCCTACCCGGCGTACGACTACTTCGTCGGCGACGGGCTCTACGACATCACCCTCTTCCAGGGGCACGACTACAACGACGAGCGCACCGACCTCATCGAGGGCTTCATCTTCTTCTACTATCTCGCGAACCTTGGCTTCGACCTCGACTCGGTGACCTACGGCGACACACCGAACATGGTGGTGAAGGACAAGGTTGGGGCCGTTCTGGCGATGCCCGACGAGGCGACGACGGACGCGCTCGATCGCTTCGCCCGCCTCACCCCCGACAGCGGCCCCCTCACCCGCACCATCCAGGTCGGCGGACGCGACGTGCGCGTGGAGGTGCGCATCTTCCACAGCGAGATGTTCACCGACGACCGCGTGCGCCAGCACGACCTGGCCCTCTCCGAGATCACGACCCGCGACGTCTTCTTCTACAACGGTCATGCCGGCCCCTACTACGGCTTCTACCTCGACGCCGCGGGCGAGGCCCAGGTCGGCCAGGACGAGTTCGCCACCGCGCCTTTCACCGACAAGCAGCAACTTGTCATCGCCGCGGGCTGCCAGACCTACTCTCAGTACGCCGACATGCTCTATGCCCATCCCGACAAGAACGTCGGCAACCTCGACGTGATCACCACCGTCAATTTCTCCGTCGGTCAGGGCGGGCCCGAGCTCCTGATGCAGCTGATCGGCACCGGTGAGGTCTTTACCGGGTATGGAAACGACCGCTACATCGACGGCGAGCTCGTCGCCCCGAGCTACTACGCCCTGATCAGCAGCCTCAACTTCAACGACGCCAACCAGGAGGCGAAGGTCTTCTATGGCGTCACCGGCATCGACGAAAACGACCACCTCCACCCCTTCGCCAATGTGGACGCCATCGGCCGCGATTGCACTACGCACACCGACTGCGGCTCCCCCAGCGGAAACCTCTGCATCGACAAGTGCATGGCCATCGCCCTCTCCGAGGACGCCTGCCCCGCCGGCACCGTCTACCGCAACGTCGCCGACGGCGAGTACATCTTCGAACAGGCGTGCGCCGCCGCCCCCTGACGGCCCATGCACAGCCCCTCGCCCGCCGAGCTCGAAGCGGCGCTATCGTTGATCGCCCAGGTGCACCCAGACGCCGACGTCGTTCGGGAGGGTGTGGGAGATGCATACGTGGTCGAGCATCCGGAACAACGGCTCGTCTACATCGACGCGCGCCGCAAGGCGGACCTCGAAAAGGGCGAGGTCTACCGAACCTGGGTGGTCACCTTCCGGGGAACGGAGCCGGTGCAGGTCGACTTCTTCGAGTCGCGTGCCTGCAAGACGGGCGACTGATCACTCGCAGCTGCTGGCGCAGCGGCCGAGGATGCAGAGCGTCGTCGTGCACTCCAAGCTCGACGTGCACGTCTCCCCGACGTCGAGAAGGCGGACGCACGTCCCGGAGTCGCACTGATGGCCCGCCCCGCAGCGCGGGACTCCGTCGACCATGGCGCAGACTTCGCCCGCGAGCGGGAGCGCCGTGCAAGTGAGCGTGGTCGAGTCACAGTACTCCGCCGTCGGACACGGATCCGGAAACGCGTTGGTGCACGCCCCACCGCTCGTGGCTTTTGGAGTGCACGTCGCGGACATCACGTCGCAGCTCAGCCCGTCTCCGCAGTATTCACCCGCCGCGGGCCCACACGCCTCGCCATCCCCGGCAGCGAAGAACTCCGCGTTCTTCACGCACGTCGCTCCGGCGCCGGGCGGGCGCGCGACGCAGATGCTGTCGTAGGCACACGCCTGCGTTCCCTCCACGCAAGGCTCTCCCTCGGCGACGACCTCCGCGCACGCGCCGTCGGTGCAGTGGAGATCGATCCCGCACTCTTCGCCGATGGTGCAGCTGTCCCCCACCGCCCCACGGGGCTCGCATCGGCCGGGGCAAGAGTCATAACGGCAATAGCTCTCCACCCCCGCGCAGTCGAACTCGGTGAGACAGTCGCCGCCCAGCTCGACCGTTCCTTCGATCGCGTCGACACACTCGAGGAATTGCTTGGTCAGCCCGTAACCACGACAGCTCGTGCGGAGCGCGTTCAAACACCCGAAGGCCGCCTCCGGGTGGTAGTTGACGCGCCCCTCGACCAGCGAATGCTGCAAGACGTCGACGACGGCGCCCCCGACACGCGGCTCGAGGTACGACGCGCAGTCGTCTCCACGAAAGGCGAAATCGAAAGCCGCTCCGAGACATGCGGACGCCGCCTCGCAGCTCGCCTCGACGGACTGGCGCAAGAGCTCGGCGAGGGAGAGCTCCGGCACCTCGCAGGCCGTCGCGTCCCCCTCGGCGCACATCGGTGTCACGCACCGTCCCCCGAGGCACTCCGTCGCCTCCGGCGCATCCGAGGCGCCCGGGCAGACCACGCCGGTGCAGGTCCGAGAGACCGAGACGCTGATCGCCGTCGCCCCCGAGACTTCGACGCGGATGGTGCGATCCGCCACGACCGCGCTCGCCCCGTCGAGGAGCGCGATCTCCACCCGCGTGGGCCCCGCCTCGAGGCCTCCGATCTCCGCGACGCGAAAGCCCGTGGAGAGGTCACGCGCTGCAGGCGCGGGGGTGACGACCTCACGCTCGACCGTGGTCTCGTCCCCGAGGAAAACACGCGTCCGGATGTCGATGAAGTCCGAGCCGGCACGGAGGTCGGTTCGGAGGTCGAGGATGAGCTGGCCGTCGCCACCCCCACAAGCCGCGGCGGCCACCAGCAACGCCATGCCCACACGCCAGTGCAAGCCGTGAGATTACCACGCTTCCTCGTGTATCTTCCGCTCGATGCCGCCTGCGATCATCGCTGTGGTGCTGGGGATGCTCGGGTGTGCCGGCGGTCCGGAGCTCGAGCTCGCCCTCGTCCACGACGACGCCCTCGATCCCAGCCGCGACTTCACGACGGCAGATATCCTCTTCGTCGACCTCGGCGACCCGGCGATGACGGGCGACGAATCGATCTCGATGTCGTGGAGCGGCCAGGCGGGCGACCTCCTCGAAGGCGTCTCGTTTCCCGACTTCGACCTTCTTCCCGAGGGCCACACCTTCGCCGCGGCCGTGGTGTTCGGCGCTCGCTCCGGGTGTGTCTCCGCCGATCGCGTGGCCGGCCGAAGCCTTCCCTTCGTGCACAGCCTCCAAGGCGACCAGGTGGTGATCTCGGTCGGGTGCGTCGACGAGATACAGCCAACGCGCCGGCCCCCGCTTTCGCCGCGCCTGACGCACGGCGCAGCCCCCGTCGCCGAGGGCGCGCTGGTGCTGGGCGGCGCGGCTCGCCTCGACCCGTCGGCGCCGACCTTCTGGCGAGACGGTGTGACGACAGTGGAGCGATACGACATGCGCACCGGTGCGTTTGCGGTGGTTGGCGCGCTCGACGCCCCGCGCGTGTTCCCAGCCGCGCTCGCCCTCGACGGCGGCGAAGTCGCGGCCATCGGAGGCACCTCCATCCCCGACGGGAGTTGCTTCGACACGATGGAGGTGGTCTGGCCCACGCCGCGCAGCGATCTCCCCACGCTCCCCTCTCCCCGCTGCCGCCCGAGCGCCGCCAGGATCGAGAACGGAAACGTCGCCGTCCACGGCGGCCAGCGCGCCGGGCCCACCCTCACCACCCTGGACGAGACGCTGGGGCGCGTGGTGGACGACGCAGCCCTCCCCGGAGCGACGCGCGCCAGCCCACAGCTGATCCCGCTCGGAACGGCAACGCTCTCCATCGGCGGCGATGGGTACGGCGCAGATCCGGTGGCGCTGCTGACGCCGGGCTGCGGGGCAGCGGGTGCGCCCTGCTCCATCCCGATCCCCGTCGAAGCGGCGAGCGACCCGGGACCTGGGTGGGTCGCCATGACCGGCGGCGTCGTGCCGTGTGTGGAGAGCGGATCGGTCACAACCGGCGCCATCTACGTGACGGGCGGAGGCGTGCGTCCCGACCCCAGCACCGACCCCGACACGACCCTCGACGGCATCTTCTGCACACCGCTGAGCACCGACCCCTCCATGTTGCAGCTGAGGCGTGTAGGCGCTCTTCCCCAGCCGCGGCGCGACCATCAGACCGTGTTGGTCAACGACGGGGCGGGGGAGATCGATCTCCTGCTCGTGGGCGGTCAGAACGGGTCCACCGCCCGGGACGACGGTACGCTTCTTCAGGTCCGCGGATGCACCTGCGAGGTCGTCAGCACGCGAACGGTCCCGATGCACGGAGCCCCGCCGCTCGTGTTCCACAGCGCGACGTTGCTCGTCGACGGAACCGTGCTCGTGGTCGGCGGCAGTCGGCTGAACCTCGCGGACATGACGGTGGACGCGGTGCCCTACGCTGGCCTCTACTTTTCGGATGTGGTGTTGCCGTGAGCAGGCCCTCGCACCTCGCCACGTGGATCGGCTTCGCTCTCTCGCTCACCGCTTGCGGCGCCGCGACGACACCGGCGGCCACGACCCCGACGGCGCGAGCGGTCGATCCCGCCGAGGCGGTGATCCTCGCTCAGTCGGAAACGGTCGAAAGACTGGCGCTCGCCGAGAGCGCGGGGCGGGTGAGCGAGATCGCCCCTGCCGAGACCGCCGCCGCGCGCGTCGCGCCCCTCTTCGAAGAGGCCCGCGCACACGCCGTGCGGTTCGAAAACGCCGAAGCGCTCGCCGAGATCGGCGAAGCACAGGTGCTCCTCGAATCAGAAGCGTCAGAGCCCGCGGACTGGAACGCGCTGCACCAGGCGCTCTGTTACCGCGGCCTGTTCGAGTCGAACCTCGGGCGCGAGGATCGCGCGCGGAGCGCCCTCACCGCCGCCGCGCTCCTCGACCCGAACGCGGCGCTCTCCGATATCGAGTTTCCGCCCGACATCGTCGCCCTCTACCAGGAGGTCGCGACCGAGGCGCGCGCCGAAGCGCCGGCGGCGCTGGCGGTGACCACCGAGCCGGCGGGCGCGACCGTCTTCATCGACGGCGAAGCTGCCGGACCTTCTCCCATCACGCTCCACGCCGCGCCGGGTCAGCACTATCTCTCCTTCCAGGCGTTCGGCCGGGCCCCCCGAAACCTCACGGTCCAGATCGCGTCCGGCGGAAACGCGCCCCTCGACGTCGATCTGCCCCTGGCGGGCGAGACCGCCCTGTCGCGCCAGATCCTGCACACTGACGACGCCGCCCTGGCCGCGCTTCCCGAGAGCGCACGCGAGCTGCTCGCCGATCGCTACGCCACGAACGTGGTGATCCGCGTGCAGAGCACGGGCGCCGCCCTCGCGCTACGTCTCTCGGATGGCGCCGTGAGCGCCGGGTCGGTGGCTCCAGGCGAGGGGAGCGTTCGGGCGCTCGTCACCGGGCTGCCCGCCGAGACCACGCCCGAAGCCCCGGCCGCCGAAGAAGGCAGCTCGATCCTCGCTTCGCCCTGGCTCTGGACCGTCGTCGGCGTGGTGGTGCTGGGCGGCGCGGCCGCGGCCATCGGGATCGCGCTGAGCCAGGACCCGCAGCCCGTCCTGCGAGCGTCATCGGTCGAGTGACGGTATGATCCGCGCGCTTTGGCGCGCTATCGCATCGACGAGCATCTCGCCTCGGGAGGGATGGGAGAGGTCTATCGCGCCCGTCTCGTCGGTGAGGGCGGCGCAACCAAGAAGGTAGCGCTGAAGCTCGTGCGCGGAGAGCTGGCGGCCCGCGGAGATTTCGTGACCATGTTCGTCGACGAGGCCCGCCTCGCGATGACCCTCTCCCACGCCAACGTGGTCCATGCCTTCGACGTCGGGCGGGTGGACGAGCGCTGGTTCATCGCGATGGAGTACGTCGATGGGCCGACGCTGGGTCAGCTCTCGCGGGCGCACAAGCGGATCCGCGGCGGTCCATTGCCGCCACGGCTCGCGGTGACGGCGCTGGTGGAGGCGCTCAAGGGCCTCGATTACGCACACCGCCGGCGGGATGACGAAGGCAACCCTCTCGGGCTCGTCCACCGCGACATCTCGCCGGGCAACGTATTGGTCTCGCGCGAGGGCGAGGTGAAGCTCACCGACTTCGGTATCGCGAAGAGCGAGCTCGCGGCGGGCGAGTCGATGGCGGGGACCATCAAGGGCAAGATCGCCTACATGGCACCGGAGCAGCTCCGGGGCGAGCAGGTGGACGCGCGCGCGGACGTGTATGCGGCGGGCGTCGTGCTCTTCGAGATCCTCGGCGGCAAGCGGCCCTTCGACGGCCCCGATCAGCTCGCCCTGGTCCCGGACGTCCTCGCCGGACGGCGCGCGAAGCTCTCGGCGATCCGCCCCGACGTCGACCCGGAGCTCGAACGAATCGTGGACCGCGCCATGTCGGCCGCGCCCGGGCAGCGCTACGAGAGCGCCGCGGTGATGCGTCAGGACCTCGAAGCGTTCGCGATGAGGAACGGATGGCTCCTGTCGACCACCGACATCGCCGACCTGATCCAAGAGCTCGAGGAAGAGTTCGGGGGCGAGTCCCCGAAGGGCGCTCCAGACACACCCGAAGCGCGTTCCCACACGCGACTGACCACCTTCGCTGACAAGCCACCGGTGGAAGACTTCGACCTGCGCCTGGGCGCCGAGCTTCGCCGCGTATCGAGCGACGAGCCGGTGAGCGTCTTCGTGACCGGCGCCTCCGCGCCCGAGCCGGAAACACCCACCGTGACAGCCGAGGCCGCGGCGCCTGTCGCCTTGGACGCCCCAGACGCCATCGTTGCGGAGCAGGCGCCGCGGTCGAAGCGCCGCCCCGCCCTCGTCGCCGCGATCTTCGTCGCGGCGGCTGTGGTCGCGGCGGTGGTCATCGCAGCCACTTCCGCGACGGACTCTGCCGACGCCGCGCGGCCGGTGGATGCACGGGTAGCGGAGCAGGCGCCGGTCACCCCGGTGCTGGTCCAAGCAGAGGCCGAGACGACCAAAGCCGTCGACATGGCGCCACACGCCGAGGGCGAAGGGGTGGCCGAAGCCGCGCCGCCCACCCAACCACGGACAGCCACGCCCGCGTCGATGCGACGACGACGCGCCGCCACGATGAGCGCCGCCGCGAACGGAACCCTCTGGGTTGCGAGCGATCCGTGGGGATGGGTCTTCATCGACGGGGAGCGCGTCGGCCGAACGACGCTCCGCGGGCACCCGGTGCGAGCTGGACGTCACCAGATCGTCGTGCAAAACCCGGCGGCCGAGCTCGAAGCCCGGACGACGGTGAACGTCGGTGCGGGCGAGGTCGAGAGGGTGAGCCTCACGCTGGGTGGAGGGATGCGATGAAGGGAGCCGAGACTACGTGGGCGACGCGCACCTTCGTGCAGGACGGCGTCCCGGAGTCGCGAGCGATCCGCGGCTTCCTGCTCGAGGTCACGACCGGCCGCGGAAGCCCCCAGCCCTATCCCTTTGCGGCAGAGGTGGTGCGCGTGGGCTCGCGCCCGGGCGCGGACCTGGTGATCAGCGACGAGCTGGTGAGCCGCCTGCACTTCGAGATCGTCCTCGACGCTCACGGCTTTCGGCTCCGCGACCTGGGCAGCCGCAACGGAACCTGGGTCGACGGCTACCGCGCCCAGGACATCTACCTTCGGCTGGGCTCGACCATCCGCGCGGGAGACACCACCTTCCTGTTCACGCCGACCGACGCCGAGTCCCGCGTCCCCCGCTCGGAGCACAGCTCCTTCGCGGGCGCAGTGGGGAAGTCGCTGGCCATGCGCGAGCTCTTCGCCCTCCTCGACAAGGCCGCCCAGAGCGACGCGACGCTCCTCTTCGAGGGCGAATCGGGCACCGGAAAAGAGGTGCTC
Source organism: uncultured delta proteobacterium (assembly GCA_963727445.1). Taxonomy (GTDB): domain Bacteria; phylum Myxococcota_A; class Polyangia; order Polyangiales; family B10-G4; genus B10-G4. The sequence goes on along the minus strand of CAVSGI010000020.1, from coordinate 680,395 downwards.
ACACGGGCCGTCCATCGCAGCAGCAAGCGTGCGCAGGGCCCCTTCGTGGTGGTGGACTGCGGCGCGGTGCCGGCCAACCTCCTCGAGAGCCTACTCTTCGGTCACGAAAAGGGCGCCTTCACCGGCGCCACCGAGCGGCGCGTCGGGCAGTGCGAGGCCGCCGATGGCGGGACGCTCTTCCTCGACGAGATTGGCGAGCTCCCCATCGAGCTCCAGCCGAAGCTCCTCCGCCTCCTCGAGGACCGAACCTTCCGCCGCGTGGGAGGAACGGACGCCGTCTCCTTCGACGCGCGGATCGTCGCCGCCACCAATCGCGATCTCGCCGAGGCGGTGAACCGCGGCGTCTTTCGAGAAGATCTCTACTACCGCCTGGCCGTGATCCGCGTGCGTGTCCCTCCGCTGCGCGAGCGCCGCGAGGACATCCGCATGCTCGTCGAGCACTTCGTTCGCCGCCGCGTCGACGACGTCGCCGAGGCGGACCGCGTCCTCGCCTCGATCACCGGCGAGAACTGGAAGCGCCTCGAGACGCATCCCTGGCCCGGCAACGTCCGCGAGCTTCGCAACGTGATCGAGCGCTCCCTGGCGCTCGGCGCGCGCGATCTCGAGGTGGAGTCCGGTCCCGCCAACGCCGTCGGCACCGCGGGTTGGGACGTGGATCTCGAGCGCCCCTATGGCGAGCAGAAGGCCGAGCTCCTCTCGCGCTTCGATCGCGCGTACCTCGAAGGGCAGCTCGAACGCCATGGCGGCAACATCAGCCGCGCCGCCCGCGCCGCCGGGATGGAACGCATGCACTACAAGCGCATGCTGAAGAAGCTCGACTGAGTGCGCGGCCCCTCGGCTGGGTGAGGCAGCGCCGCCTCAGAAGACCAATCGCCCGCATCGTTTGATCAACGATTTCGGGATGGTCCGCATCTTGCCCACCTGCTCACACACGCCGCGAGGCGGTGAAGAGGAGAGGATGGAAATGGGCAAGACGTTCTTGGCGATGTGGGGGGTGGCGGGGTTGCTCTCGCTCCCTCTCGCCGGGTGTGAAAACGGGACCGACGACGTGGGCGGGGAGCCTGCGGCGTGGATGCCAGCCGATGCGGGGATCCCGCCGCGACCCGATGCGAGCTACGGCGAAGACGGCAGCGCGAGCGCATCGGATCGCGTCTGCTACGAGGCCATGCCGCTGCCGGGGGAGGCGCTGCCCCGTTGCACCGCAGCCACGCGCGACTGCGTCGAGAGCTGCCCGGAAGGCTCGGACGGCGATAGCTGCCGCAACGACTGCTGGGCCTCGGACGAGACGCCGCGCTACACGACCGAGGGCGGCGGCACGGTCGGCTGCAACGACTGCATCTTCTCCCAGCTCATCGCCTGCCTCGACCGCGACGGCTGCGACACCGAGGTCGCTGCATTCTACTGCTGCATCGTCGATCACTGTCCCGGCGGTGGCGGCGACAGCTGCATCCAAGACCAGTGCGCGGACGAGCTCGGCGCGATGTTCATGTGCGGCACCACGCTCGCACCCGAATGCTTCGACGTGACCGCGGGCGACATCGGCGAGTGTTACACCGAGGCGGATGCGCCAGCCGGCGACGGCGGCATGGACGACGCCAGCATGGGTGACGCAGAAGCGCCCGCGCCGGACGTGGGCACCAGCGACGCTGGCGTGGATGGAGGTGCATCGTGAGTCGCTTCGTCGTTTCCCTCGTGCCGCTCTTCCTCGCCGCGGCGTGCGCCAGCACGGGCGACCCCTCACCCACGGCGGACGACGGCGTCGCTTACCTCACGCCGGCCCAGCATCTGGTCCGCGCCTCCATGGCCCTCCGCGGGATCCGGCCGTCGCTCGACGAGCTCGAAGCCGTGAATGCCGACCCGGACGTGCTGCCCGCCATCGTCGACTACTACCTCGACAGCGACGAGTTCGGACTGACCGTACGCGAGATGCACTCCGCGCAGCTCCTCGCCAACGTCGACGCCGCCGTCTTCCCAGCGGGCTTTCCCGCCACGGGCCCACTCGAGGGCATGGACGTGCAGCAGATCAATCTGTCGGTGGTGGAGGCTCCCGGACGTTACGCCGAGCACGTGGTGATGAACGACCGGCCGTACCACGAGATCGTCACCGGTGATTACACCTACGTCGATCCGATCGTCGCCACCATCTTCGGGATCCCCTACGACGGGGACACCGAATCGGGCGAATGGATAGAGACCCACTTCTCCGACGGACGGCCCCACGCGGGCGTCCTCGCCGACAGCTACCTCTTCACGCGACACTCCAGCACCTTCTCGAACAAGAGCCGCGGCCGGGCGGCCTTCGTGGCGCGTTCCTTCCTCTGCTACGACTTCCTGTCGCGAGAGGTCGAGATCGACACCAGCATCGACCTCTCCGACGACGACGCGGTCGCCAACGCCATCGAGAACAACCCGGCGTGCGTCAGCTGTCATCAGACCCTCGACCCGCTGGCAGCGCACTTCGCCGATTACTACCCGATCTACGTTCCGGCTCAGATCGAGTCGTATCCCTTCGAGTTCGCGGTCAATCCCTATGCGTCGTTCAGCAACTACGCGGACACCGCTTTCTTCGGCGAGCCCTCCCTGAACGTCCGCGACCTCGGGGTGCTCATCGCCTCCGACCCCCGCTTCTCCACCTGCACAGCGCGGCGCTTCTACTCGTATCTGGCCCAGGTACCGAGTGAGCAGGTTCCCCTCGACGTGGTCTCTCGCCTCAACGACGTCTTCCTGGTGAACGCTCAGAGCGCGAAGGCCCTGGCGCGCGCGGTCGTCCTCTCGGACGAGTTCCGCGTCTCTCACGCGACGGTCGAGGACGGCGCAGACGCGCTGCACGGCATCATGAAGACCCGCCCCGAGCAGCTCGCGCGCCTGGTCGAAGATCTCACCGGATATCGCTGGCGCACCCGTCTCAACGCAGATCTGGGCGGGGGCAACATCGGCGACATCGACCTGATGACCGACTCCTTCTTCGGCTTCGACGTGCTCGCGGGCGGCACCGACGGCCAGAACGTCACGCGCCCGGCCTACACCATGACAGCCACCGCCTCGTTGGTGCTTCGCGGGCTCGCCGCTCAGGCCGCGCCGTACGCGGTCGATGCCGACTTCGCGGAGACCGACCCCACGCGTCGGTGGCTGCTTCGTTCGGTGGAGCCCGAGACCAGCGACGAGACCGAGATACGCGCGCAACTCGCCGACCTGGCGCTCCGCTTCTACGGCGTCGACCACGAGGAGTTGGCGGAGGACGTCGACGCCGCGTGGGCGGTCTTCTCCGGCGCGCTGGCCACCAGCGACGACCCCGTGCGCGCATGGAAGGTCACGCTCTTCGCCATGCTCCAAGACATTCGCATCGCCTACTACTGAGGAGAACCACGATGAAGATCTCACGACGCAACATCATTCGTGGAGGCCTGGCGGCCGCCGCCTGTGCCGCCCTGCCCTCGGTCATGCCGAAGGCGCGCGCCGAAGGGCCGGGCTCGGTGAAGAACCTGCTCATGGTGCTCAACTACGGCGGCTGGGACACCACGGTCACCCTCGACCCCAAGCCGAGCCTGCCGCTCGTCGACGTCGCCGATGGTGACTACAACTCGACCGGCGCCCTGACCTGGTGGTCCAACCCCGACACGCGCCCCAACGTCGACGCCTTCTTCATGCGCTGGGCCGACCAGACCGCGATCATCAACGGGGTGCAGGTGCGCTCCTTCGTGCACACCGACTGCATCAAGCGGATGATGACCGGCAGCCCGTCGGAGTCCACGCCGGACATGGGCGCCATCGCCGCCTTCGAGCTCGGGCGCGACATGCCGGTGCCCTACCTCGCCCTCGGCGACCAGGCCCGAAGCGGACAATACGCCGCCATCACGGGTCGCACCGGCACCACCAATCAGCTGTCCGCCCTCATCGACCCGAACGCCGCCTATTTCGCGCCCGGCAGCATCCGGCCGAGCCCGGGCCTGCGCGTCGAAGACGGCGAACAGGCGCTGGTCGCGGCGTACCTGGACGCGACGGCCGAGCGGCTCCGCGCCACCCGAGGCCAGCGCGGCGCGAACGCGCGACGCATCGACGACTTCGTCGATTCCCTCACGCGCTCCGATCAGCTGGCGCGCTTCGTCCGCGACGGCGCGAGCATCGGCGACCGCAACTACACGCTGAGCCTCGACGTGCAGATCCCGCTCGCGATCCGCGCCTTGAGCGAGGACCTCTCGCACACGGCGCTGATCCAGAGCGCGTATCAGTGGGACACCCACGCCGACAACACACCGCAGGTCGGCTTCCAGGACGGGCTCTTCGCCTCCCTCGACAACCTCATGCGAGAGCTGACGAACGCGGATCTCCTCGACTCCACCATGGTGGTGGTGCTCTCCGAGATGGGACGTACCCCGCGGCTGAACGGACAGAACGGCAAAGACCACTGGCCTGTCACCAGCTGCATGGTCATGGGCGCAGGCGTCTCGAGCGGCGTCTACGGGGGCACCGACGACGAGCTGGGTGCCCTCTCGGTGGACCTGTCGACGGGCGAGCCCCTGCCGACCGGCAACCAGCTCCAATCCGCCAACCTCGTCGCGGGGATCCTGTCGAGCGTCGGGGTCGACCCGGCTTCCTATCTGCCCGGCGTGGAGGTCTTCGATGGCTTCCGCGCGTGAGCCGCTCCTCTGGCTGGCGACCCTCGGGCTCGCCGCGCTGGCCTCGGCCTGCGTCGCCGATGCCGGCATCGGCCCGGCAGGCCCACCCGACGACGGGGCCTACGCCTCGCTCACCGATCGGCCGTGCCCCGAGGACAGCTTCCTCACCTGGGAGAACTTCGGTGACCCCTTCATGCGCGACTGGTGCACCGGCTGTCACTCGGCGGATCTGCCGCAGGAGCATCGCCTCGGTGCGCCGATGGGGATCGACTTCAACTCCGACGACGCGGTGAAGGCCCACCTCGAGCGCGTCTGGATGCGCGCCGGCGATCAGAACCGCACCATGCCGCCCGCCGGCGGACCGGGCGCCGCGGAGCGCACGCTCCTCGGCGAATGGCTCGCCTGCGGTGCGCCGACGCGGGCCGAGCTCGAGGGCGTCGCGAAGTGACTCAGGTGCCGGGGACCGGCACCCGGCCCACCATCTCCTCGGCCTCCCCGAGCAGGCCGGCGACCGACGCCACCGCCGCTTCGAGCTTGCCGTCGCCCAGGCGCTTCTGGGCGGCGGCGACGGCGAGGCGGTTGTAGGCCAGGCCGATCGCGGAGCCCTTGCGCGCGTTGAGCTCGATCGAGTCCGCGAGCAGGCCCAGAGCGTCTTCGGCGCGCTCGGTCTCGAAGCAGGCGTCCGAGAGCGCGGCCGTGGTGCGCGCGAGGCCGACCACGTCGCCCGTGCGCCGCTGCAAGTCGAAGGCGCGCTCGAGATGAGCCGTCGCCTGCTCGCCGCGACCTCGCAGGGTCTCGAGCCGTCCCATGGTCTCCCACACGCGCCCCAGGGCATGCACGTCCTCGATCTTGCGGAACACGCGCTCGGCGGCGATCGCATGGTCGAGCGCGGAGCCGTAGGCGTCCTGCTCCTTGCCCGGGCGCAGCGGGGCATGCAGCGGCAGCTTCGCCAGCAGATGGTCGGTCTCGGCGAGCTCGATGGCAGCGGTGAGATCGTTCGGATCCGTCGCGCGGATCTTCTCGAACACCTCCTGCGAGCGCGAGAGGAGGTGGAAGGCACGCACAGGATCGCCCGCCCGCAGGTAGACGGCCGCCTGATCGTTGAGCAGCTCGGCGGCCTCGCGCGGCCGGCCAGCAGAGGACAGCGCGCGCACCGCCTCGCTGAGCGAAGCGATCGCAGCGTCGAGGGAGTGCACGTCCCCACGGTCGTAGAGCACCCCGGCGCGCATGCGCGCGATGTCGGAGCTGAGCTCGGGGTCGGGATCGTCGGGCAGATGCCGGGCAGCCGCCTCGACGGCCTCGAGGGCGGCGTCGAGGGTGAAGGGCGGGCCGAGGACCGCGCCGCGCCACAGGATCTCGCCGATCGACAGCGCGATCTGTGCGTGAAGCGTCTCGCGCTGCGCACCCTTCGGCATCTCGATCACCATGCGCTCGGCGCGCTCGAGGAGCGCGAGGCCTCGCCGCGGGTCCCCGTGGATCGCCGCGTCCTCCGCGCCCGCGCGCAGCTGCTCGATCGCGTGGACGCGCTGCCCCGCCTTTTCGAAGTGGCGCGCCGCGCGCACCCGATCCGCCCCCTCACGCCGCGAGGGCCTCGGCGCCTCGGGGCGCGGCACCGCGCGTTCGGGCTCGGGGATCGCCTCGGCGGCCTTCGCCTCCTTCGCCTCGCTCCCCTCGAAGACGTCGTCGTAACGGGGGCGCGATGCTTCGGGCATCACGGAGACGCGCTTCGGGTCCTTTGGCGGCTGAGGCGCGTGGCCCCGGCTCAAGAGCTCGGCGCGCTGCCGATGAAGGAGCGTCACCAGCGATGGAAGCATCCGCTCCCCCAGCGCTTCGACAAGACCCATCGGCACCTCGAAGCGACCGTCTCCGTGGTCGGCGAGGGGCGCGCCCTGGTCGGCAGCGCGCTGCAGATGCTCCGCCACCCACAGAGGCGTCACACCGAGGAGCGCCGCGACGTCAGAGGCCGCGAAGCGCGGCCCGAGGACGACGGTCGTCCGCAGAATGCGCCGGGAGTCGGCGTCGAGGCGGGAGACGTCGAAGGGCTCGGTGGGCGGGCGCGTGCTCTTCTGGACCCTGACGCGTGGAGCGCCCGCGGCCTCGAGCCGGGTGAGAAGCGTGGAGGCGGCGGGCGAAAGCGGCTCGTCGAAGCACAGGACGAAGGGCAGCTTCAGCCATCCCTCGCGCGCGAAGACCTCCGCCAGCGTCTCCACAGTCGCTTCGTCGAGCGCCTCGGCGTGGTCGAGCTGCAGAACGGCCTCGGGGTCGACCTCGCGAAGACGGTTCATGGTGTCGACGAAGGCCGCGGCGGCGTGGGCCTCCCAATGAGGACCGAGAATACGCCGGCGCTCGCTCATGGCGATCCGCATGGCGAGCTCGCTTCGGGTGTCCTCGCCGAGCGCCACGGCGGCGTCCATGCGCGCCTCTTCCAGAGGACCGAGCGTGGCGTCCGCGGCGTCGGCGCTCACGATGATTCGGTGTCCGGGAACCCGCGCGGACGGCACTCCCATCACGACCACCGGCTTGCCGCCCCCGAGCGCGCGGACGATTTCCTCACTCTTCATGGGCCTGACATAGTCCCCGACGACGGGACGGCCAGCCCGTTGCCGTGGCCGGGCGATACGCCCACACTGCCCCAGGACCCGTGACCGCAAGCATCCCCCCGACGACGGCCCGGATCCGCGGCGTCCTGGCCAAGGCCCTCTTGGACGCGGTCCGCGGCGGCGACGAGCCGCGCAAGATCCTCGATCGGGTTCAGCCAGCCCACCTGTCCGAAATCGACGCCGCGCTTCCCATCGCCTACGTCTCGATGGAGGCCCACATGGACCTCTCCGAGGCGGTGCGGAACGTCCTCGGCCCCGAGGAGAGCGTGCGGATATGGACCCGCGTCATGGATGCCGCTTTCGCCCGACCCATCCTGCGCGGCTTCACGCGGATGACTCTGGATCTCTTCAGCGGCGGGCCCGGCGCCCTGCTGAAACAAGGATCCCGGGTCTACGCCCTTCTCACCCAGCGGCTCGGCACCCTCCATCCACGGACCGACGAGGAGGGCTGGGAGGAGCGACGCACCCTCGACGTGGTCCTCAGGGGTTTTCCGGCGGAGACCTACCGGTTCATCACGTACGTGGAGGGGCTTCAGGGCTGCCAGCTCGCGGCGCTCCACGTCGGCGGCGGAGGCGAGAGCTCGGCCGTCGATGTCGTCGAGATCGACGAAACGGCGGGCGTGGTTCGCTATCGAACCTCGTGGTGACGCTTCCGCTCGAGCTCACGCGCCGACGCCCATCCGATGGCCAGGAGCTGGGTGAGCACGACCACCGAGCCGACGGAGTAATGTGCCAGATCGACGGGAAGCGACAGTGCACGCAAGAACATGATGGAGACGACTCTAGGGGCCTCTCGTTTCTTCCTGGTTTCCGCTCGGTGAAAAGCCGGGAAACGAAACGGGTCGGCGTGGTGACCTTCCCCCCTCGAGCCCAAACCTTCACATTCGCGTGATCTGCCGTTCACCGCGTTGCCCAATGAAGACCGTAGGGAGGCCTAGCTGCACGATGCACGACGCGCATCCCGAGGAGCGCGGCGGCCGGCCCTGGCGGCAGGAGCGGGAGCTCGCGCGACGCGCGGCGGAAGCCGGCGAGCGCGGTGGCGCATGCGTCTCGAGCTCGGTCTCGAGGACGCGCTCGCCGTCGACGAAGACCACGAGCTCGTTCACCGACATCCACTCGGGCATCACCGCCTCGACGCGAACGCGGGTCGTGCCCGAGCGCTTCGCGACGACGTCGGCGAAGAGGAGCGGGCCGTTGGTCACGAGGGCTTCGCCTCGGGCGAGGGCGTGGATGGCGGCGCGGGGATCCGCGACGCCGTCCGGAGCGCGCACGTAGGTGCGGGGGTAGCCCGCCCACTGGCCGTGCACCTCGTGCGAGTCGCTGTTGCCGGTCGCCACCACCGGATGCCCGGCGGCGAGGAGCTTCATCCACTGCTCGAGGTTCGACTCGACGCGCTCGAGGTGTTCGAGGTCGTAGCCGTTCCACACCTCGATGGCGTCGAAGTCGAGGCTTCGCTGCGGCGGCCGGGCCAGACCGAAGTAGCCGATGCCGTCCTCGAAGTTCGGGTGATTCACCTGCACGAGGACGTCGGGGCCTGCCGCATGGAGCGCGCGGAAGAGCCCCTTGGGCGTCTGGCCGCGAAACGCCGGCGCACCTCCGCGAGGGTCTTCGGGATCGTAGGGCCAGGGGAAGGCGTTGAAATGGCCGAGCTGTGGAGCCCAGGTCGTCACCTCGACGCCGGGGACGGTGGCGAGCTCGTCGCTGAGATCGAGCGCCGCCGCGGCGGGCGCGAGGTCCACCACGTGGTTGTGCTCGGTGGGGACCGCGAGGGCGACGCCCTCCGCCGCGAGAGAGGCCACGCGATCGGCGAGGATCACTCGGTCGGCACTCGTGGCCAGCATGGAAGCGGCGGTAGACGAAGCGATCGGTGAAGGTGATTGGGTCGTGGCCTACGAAGAGCCCTTCGTCTTCATGAGCGACGCGGCGATGGCGCCCGAGCGGGTAGATCGCGCCCTCGAAGCCGCGGCCACGGCGGCCACCGCCTTCGAAGGTGTACACGCGGCCTATTACACGGCGGACGCCGAAGCCCTCCGCGCTTCGGGCTCTGGCGGACGACTCGCCCCGTCGGACGACATCGCCCGCCGCGTCGGCCTCAGCATCGCCAGTGGCGCCCCTGGCCCCCTCTTCATCGTCCCGGACGAACACTACTTCGCCGACGATCACCCACCCGAGGATCGCGGCACCAGCCACGGCACGCCGTGGCCCTACGACCGCCGCGTCCCCGTTCTCTTCTCGGGCCCGGGAGTCACCGCCCTCCACGGCGAAGAAGCGCTCGACCAGCGCCGCGTCGCCCCCACCGTCGCTTCGCTGATGGCCATCCCTGCGCCAAACGCGGCAACTGAAGAGCCGCTGCCAGGCGCCGACTGAAGCGGGTCAGTAGCGCCGGGGAAAGGCCGCCATGGTCGCGTCGGTATCGAGGCGTCCGCCGCGCACCATGCGGATCTCCTCGAACTGAAAGAGCGCGTCGCTCTGTCGTGGGTGATAGAAGATCCAGTCCCCGGGTGCGATGGGTGTCTCGATGGGCGCGGTGACCATTCCCTGGTTCGGAACCATGGAGACGTCGGTGGGATCCGAGACGAAGGGCGCAGGCTGCACGTCGAAGGGATGCGTGTAGAACGCGGGCCATCCGCCGCCGTAGATCGTCAGGCCCCGCCGACCTTCGAAGACCGTGCGCGACTGCGCCTCCGTGAAGAATGGCAGCCGCGCCTCGTCGTAGACGCGAAGGACAGGGGTGGCGATGAAGATCGCGGGAAGTAGATCCCCGATGACGTGGTTCGGGTACGCCCCCGGCCGAAGCACGCCGCCGCCGGCCGCTACGTCGTTGACCGGTGTGCCCGAGCCGTACATCGGATAGGTCGCGCTGCCGCCGCTGTGAAACACCAGATCGGGGAGCGAAGCCAGGGCCGAAAATGCGGGTTCGTTCAGGACGTCGACGAAGCTCTGAAATACAGCGGTGGCTTCGGTCCACGCCTCACCGACGGCGGCGGGGGTGTTGATGGGCGTGTAGGCCACGTGGCCGTCGTAGCCCAAGAGGCCAGCAAAGCGCAGGTCGGTCGTGCTGAAGGCCTCGAGCACGGGCGCGAGCTCGGCGGGCTCGGAGACGCCGCTCCGCCTGAGGCCCACGTCGATCTCCACCGCGACCCGCAGTGTGATGCCGAGAGCGGCGCCGACCTCCGAGAGCGCCAGCAGACGCTCCACGCCGTCAGCGAGAAACGTCGTCCGAGAGGCGACGTCGGCCAGGTCCGTTCCGACGGGCAGCGTTTCGAAGAAGTGACGCACGGCGCTCGCGCGGTGCGTCTTCCCCATCAGGATGAGCGCGTCGGGTCGAGCGCGGAGGAGCTCACCACAGAACGGCAGGTGAAGGACGAGCAGCCGCCGGCTCCCACTTCGCTCCGCCACGTACGAGAGCAGGTCGAGCGACGGAAGCGACTTCACGACGACGCGCCACGCGTCGGGGGAGCCGATGCCGCTCCCGATGGCATCGATGTTGGCGTCGACCCGGTCCATGTCGACGAAGACGGTGGGTGTACCGAGGCCGGCGGCGTCGAGATCTGCAGAGATCTGATCGAAGTAGCTGCCGCTCGGAAAGTCCAGCTCCAGCGGCTGCGCCGTGTCGTGGGTCGTCGGGCAGGGGACGGCGGCGTCACCCGTGGGCTCGGGCGACGCACCCTCGCAGCCGACGACGCACGCCGCCGTGCCCGCCGCCACCGACCGAACGAAGCTTCGGCGACCGAGGCTCATGGCATCGGGACCAGCGAAAGGTGGGTCTCGCTGACCGGGGCGCCGGAGATCGATTGCTCGATCACGATGGAGAGCGTGCCTCCGTCGAGCGTGTAGGGATTCGCCTGGTGCGCGGGAAAGCAGACCGGCGCACCGCCGAAGCCCGAGAGGTTGATGCACTTCGAGCCGTCTTCCCCGACGAAATCGTCGTTTGAGGAAGCGGCGTCGATGTGGAACTCCTCGAAATCGAAGCTGAGCTCGGTGCCGTCGTCTTCGTAGCTTCCGGACACGTCGATCGAATCGGCGAGCCCTTCGGGATGGGAGATGTCGAGGCGCATCTCGAAGCTCCCTGGCACGGCTGCGTCGTCGAGGTCGACCACGGCGTCGACGTCGAGCAGGTCGCCACCGAGAAAGTCGGGCAGCGCGGTCGTCGCGTCGAGATCCTGCCACGTCCCGGCCAGGGTCTCTTCGCCGACGCATCCCGATGCGGGGCCGAGCAAGAGAGCGATTTGAATGGCGTACAGCCGGCGGAAAGCTGTCGTTCGTGCAGACATGATGTCCTCCTCCTTTTCACGGAGGATTGGCAATCTGCATGCCACCGTGTTTTCCCGGCGCTCCCGCGGCCCGGCACCCGAAGCGTGCAAGCACCTGCACAGCCCGTGAGATCGGCTGCACGCCAGCTAGTGACTAGCGGCTCACGCACGCCTGGCGAAGGAGATTGGCGAGCGCCTCGCCGATCGCGAAGTGCCGGTCGGTCTCGATCGTCGTCGGCGCGTGGTCGACCGCGAAGACGCGGTCGCCAGTGATCAATCGGAGCAGACCCCGCGCATCCGGTCTGAGCTGGCTCCGCCGCGGGGCGAAGCTCACGGCGCGCACGTCCCGGATGGCGACGTCGGCCACCTGCGGAGCCTGGCCGCTCGCCTCGTAGCGCATTTCGATGCGGTCGGGCGTGATCCGCAGCGAGAAGCGATGTTGCTCGCTGCGGAACATCTTGCGGAAGAGCGTCGTGATCAGCTCGCGGATCTCGCGGCTCACCAGCGCGAGGGGAAGGAGGGGGATGATGATCGGAAGGATCAGAGGCAGGAAGAAGATCATCATGCGCCCCGGCGGAGGAAGCTTCTGGCTCCAGGAGATCTCGGTTGCGCCGTCGCGCACCTCGACGGTGTAGCCGTGGCGGGCGAGCACTTCCCGAGAGGCGCTCTCCTCAGCGGTCGGTCGGAGGAGCGCCTGGCCGTCGAAACGCTCGACTTCGCGCGGCGGGTCGGTGAGGGTCGGCACCTCGCAGTAGACCAAGAGGCGGAGATCTCTGCCCGCGATGGCCGCGATGGCATGGGGCAAGAGCGACGATTCGAAGTCGCGCTTGATCGGGTGAACATCGACGGCCGAGAGCTCTCGGCCCGATGCATCGCGCCAGACCACACGCCGCCCCGGTCGCTCGCGGGCCGACGGCGTGTCGTCGTCCACCAGGAGCTGGTCGAGGATCTCGCCTCCGATCCCGGACGGCGGGATCTTCATGTAGCGCTCGAGACAGAGGGCCGCGGCCCCCGCGGGGGGCGTACGCAGAAGGGCTCCGATCTGCGCGCGGGACTCCGCATCGTCGAGGCGCGACACGCGGGGATTGTACTAAGCTCGGCGCGTATGATCCGCCCCATTGTCGCGCCGAAGCCCCTCGTCCTTCCTCTCGTCCTGTTCACCTGTCTCAGCGCGTGCGATGGACCTCCCACCGAGCACGCCGCAGAGAGCGCCCCACCCGAGGCCGAATCAGGCGGCGGCGAGGTGGAGGCCGAGGGGGCGACCGAGACCACGGCCCCCGAGGTGAGCGAGGAAGCGGCCGAGGCGATCGATCTCACGGACGACATCGCTGTCTTGCGGCGCGCCACCGCGGAGACCGGGGGCGATCCGAGCACGATCGGCGATCATCACGCCGCTCGCTGCCTCACCCGGCCCGTGTACACACAGGACGTGGTCGTCGTGGGCGAGTTCGACGACGGGTGCCATCTGCTCGGCGTCTTCGTGGGCCAGGTGTTTCATCGAGAGGCGCGCGCTGCCGCGGAGGCCATCCTGGCAGAGCCGGCCTTCGCGGAGGCAGACCCACGTCACAAGCGACTGATCGCGATGACCGTCGTGGGTGAGGTCCTTCACGCGTTCGAGGCGTCCGATGGATTTCCTCAGACCGCGTCCCACGACGATGGGAGCGTTTCTGTTCGCATCACCACCAGTACCGGCGAAGAGGGGGAGGACGCCGCCACGCACGCGTACCGCATCGCGGCTGACGGATCACTCACCGACGACGCGGGCGACGAGTGACGCTTGCCCAGCGCTACGGATTCAGCTGCGCGCGGGCCTTCTTCACCAGCGCCACCAGGGCCTTGCGCGCCGCCTCGGGGGTGGTGATGTCGGCGTCGAAGGCGAGGCGCGCCGGGCGCATGCCGCGCTCGGTGCGGACGCTCATCTCGAAACCGTAGCGGTCGACCCCGGTCATGACGGCGTAGTCGGCGTCCGTCGCCCGGGTGAAGGCGCGGGCGTAGGCGACGAGCGCGTCCGCGTGGTCCTCGTTCATGTGCGCGAGGATGCCTCGTGCGTGGGCAGCGAGAGGGTCGGGCTCGGCGGAACGCCAATCAGCGACGTCCACCCAGCTCATCCGTCCGTAGCCGCCGATGTAGCGCAGCGACTCCACCGTGAGCCGATAGAAAGAGAAGTCCGCGAAGTCGACGTAGTACTCGGCCTGGGGCTGGACCGCGAGATATGCGGCGCGCGCTTCCCCATCGTCCTCGAGACGAACGCACGGTCCCAGGAGCGTGACGCGCCCGTTCGCGAGCGGATCTTCGGCGTGCGACTCGTGCGCCATCAGCGATGCGCGCGGATCCTTCATCAGGTTCTGGGTGTGGGTCGCGAGCTTGCTGATCAGGAACACCGGATCGGGCCCGTGCATCGCGAAGGTGACGTAGGAGCCGTGGGGATAGCCGCCCTCCCCCAACGTCGAGAGCGTCCCCGTCCCCAGGAGCGACACCATGGTGCGCGCGCGCTCGGCGTGGGTGGGCGCTCGGGTGTCGTCCGGGGTCAGGGGCTCTTCCCGCGTGGGGTTCGCGTGCTGATCGACTTTGGCCATTTCCCCGCAGTCTAGCGGCTTCGGGTCCGGGCGGCAGAGCTCTGGCGGGGTGCTGCCACTTTACCTACCCTCGGCCGCGCATAGATGACGACCGGAGGTTTCGACAATGAGCAAGATGCCCGCGATCAAGCGTGAGGTGGACCTGAGCTACGACGAGGTCCTCACGAAGCTCCCCGAAGAGCTCAAGAAGGAGGGCTTCGGCGTCCTGACCGAGATCGACGTCAAAGAGACTCTGAAGAAGAAGCTCGACGTGGATTTCCGCCGCTACAAGATCCTCGGCGCGTGCAACCCGCCCATCGCGCACAAAGCGCTCAGCACCGACCTCGACGTCGGCGTGCTGCTCCCCTGCAACGTGCTGGTCTACGAGGGCGATGCTGGCAAGACCGTGGTCTCGGCCGTCGATCCCGAAGCCGCCATGGGCCCCTTCGGCGGGGCGGAGCTCGCCGAGCTCGCCAAGGACGTGCGCGCTCGCCTCACCCGCGCGGTGGAAGCGCTATAGGCGCCGGCGCCGCGCCAACAGGATGCCGAAGAGCGCGACGAGCCCGAAGGCGAAGCCGCCCTGCCTCGCGTCGCGCCGCGTCGCGCCAGCGGCGACGCATCCGCAACCGCGGTCCTCGGGCTCCGGCTCGGCCCCGATGACGATGGCCGCGTCGGGACCGGCCGCATCCTCGAAGTGCGCGTCGGGCATGGCCTCCGCGTCGGGAAGCCCGGCGTCCGGCATGCCGGTGCCGACCGCGGTGATCCGAAGGGCGTCAGCGGTGATGTGCAGGTCGGACGCGCTCTCGCCCGAGTTGTCGAAGATCGACACCACCTGGTCGCCGCCGGCGTCGAAATCGAAGACGCCGAGCTCGATCCAATCCGTCGCCGCCGATTGATCGACGACCACGTCGGTCTCCTCCCCGGCGTGCCTGACGCGGTAGGGCACCTGCGTCGACAGGTTGAACGGAGGAACGACGTCGACCTCGACGCGATAGGTCCCCGCCGTCTCGAAGAAGAGCCGCCACTGGGCCCAGTTGCCCGGATGGTCCCCGTCCCAGGCGTTGGTCCAATGCGTGCTGCCGTCGATGCCCGGGCCGTCCTCGACGCGCCAGTAGTCCGGCGGACCGTACTGGCGGAAGCAAGGCCCGGCGTCGTCGAGCGTGGTGCCCTCGGCCGGGATGAGGAAGCACGGCGCGGCCTCCATGCCGAGGAGCTCCTCGTAGGCAGCGACCAACGACATGTAAGGAGGGACGAAGACCGCGCCGAGCCCCGAGATGTACTGGTTCTGGTCGAAGTGCAGATGCACGGTGGTGGCGGTGCCGCCGAAGTTGTTGGAGACGCGCCCCATGTGATCGCCGCGGGCGACGCGCTGCCCCTCGCGCACCGCGAGGGACGAGACCTCCATGTGCAGGTAGCGATGCAGGGTGCCACTATCCGCCGTCAGATAGACCGTGTAGCTCCCGATGCTGGAGATCACGCCATCCTCGGCCGCGACCGCCCAATGGGTGTCGCGGTCGCAGGTCGAAGCGCGGATGTCCTGTCCCTGATGGCCGGTCCCGGCCGGGCAGAGGGGCATGTCCCAGCTCCGCGATTCGCAGAAGTTGTCGTGCCACGGATAGGAGAAGTTGCGCTCGTCACACTGCGAGCCGCTCGGCCCTTCGGAGCCGCCGACGCCCCACACCTGCGAGTTCGGATACGCGGGCGCTTCTTCGATCGGGAAGCGCATCCCGGGGACGTAGACCATGTCGTCGGCGCGACCTTCGCCGCTGCCGGGCACCAGGACTCCCGGTGGATCGTAGGTGAAGTCTTGCGCCGCCGCCGACGCGGCGAGGAGCCACGCACAGAGAACGAGGACGCAGCGAGCGCTCATGGCGCGCCCCCGGCGACGCCGAGATCGCGCACCAGGGACTCCGCGTAATCGTCCTCGGTGCAGCGCGTGTCGGTGGCGGGCGCCTCGCACTCGACGTCGAGCATGTAGGAGACACCGAACGCTTCGAAGGCGACGTTGACGATGCCGTCGGTGCGGGTGAGCGAGGTCTCTCCTGGCTGACGGCGACGATCCTCCGGGACCTCGGCAGCGAGCGCCGGCTGGTGCACTGCGAGCGTGCGACCGTGAATCGTGATGTGGTGACCGGCGGGATGGAGGGACGCCGCGTACCAGGTCGGCCCGCGCGTGATGACGGCACCCGTCAGCAGGGCGGGATCGCGCGGGAGGAGCACGGGGAGCGGCGCGCTCTCGACGGCTACGCGCGCGTCTTCCGACAGCGAGGAGATGTCGGCGCGCGGATGCGACGCGGCATCGGTCCAATCGACCGCCTGCACCTCGGTGGAGCCGGGCTCGCGATACGCCTGCTTCGCCTGACGTTCGGCGGCGTTGCCCTCGTCGGGCGAGACGATGTGCGCGGGCTCGTCGCCGGAGGACCGCTCCACTTGCGCCTGCCGTGAAGCGGCGGCGTGGTCTCCGTGCGCATCGGTACACGCCCCGGCGGCGAGCGCCGCCAGGAGGAGGATGGGGAACCTCATCTGTCGGGTATCCACCACTTTGTGGGTCGGCGCAAACGACTCCGAAGCGCGCTGCGCCAATTAAGAGCGGCCGCCGATGGACCGCTCGAGCCCGCGAACGAGCTGGTCACGCACGGCCTCGAGCGCGCGACAATCGCGACTGGCCTTCGAAAGGACGAGGGCGCCTTCGATGGCCGCAACCGTGAGCAATGCCACACTCTCGGCGTCGGGCCCACGCACTCCCTTTCGTTCGAGGCGGCCGGCGAGCAGCTCCACCACGTCGTCGAAAGCTCCGCTGCACGCCTCGTGAACGGCCTCGACGTGGGCGGCCGCCTCGAGCGCGACTGTCGCGAGGGGCGAGCCCCGTTGGTAATCGCTGGCCCGGAGCTCCGCGATGCAGTGATTCACGTAATCGCGAATGGCGCGGGCCGGGTCATCGGCGGCGTCGATCATCCGGGCGAGGGTGGTCACCACCTCGTCCCCCGCGTGGCTGATCGCCGCGGCCGCCAGCGCTTCCTTGCCACCGGGGAAGTGATGGTAGAGCGACCCTTTCGGCACCCCGCTCTCGGCCACGATGGCGGTCAGGCCGGTCGCCGCATAGCCCCGCGTGCGGAGCAGGCGTGCCGTGCTCTCGATGAGCTTCCGTTGGGTTCGCTCGCTCTTCGCGTAGGGCACGGCCTCAATATAGACCGACCTGTCTTTTTTGACCAATCGGTCTATTCAGGCTCGCGGGCCTGGTCCTTCTTGAGGTGATGGGTGGCTGCCGCGAGGTAACGACCGCGGGCCTCGGCGTGGTCCACGATCGGACGGGGGTAGTCGCGTCCCAGCACGACCCCGGCCTCGGCGAGGATCGCCTCTGGCGCGTTCCAGGGAGCGTGGATGTGCTTCGCGGGCATCGCGGCGAGCTCGGGCACCCACCGACGGACGTAGTCGCCGCTCGGATCGAACTTGTCGCCCTGAGTCATGGGATTGAAGACACGGAAGTACGGCTGCGCGTCACAGCCGCAGCCGGCGGCCCACTGCCAGCCCATGTTGTTCGAGGCCCAGTCGCCATCCGTCAGGTGGCGCATGTAGTGAGCCTCCCCGCGCTGGTAGTGGATCATCAGGTGCTTCGTCAGGAAGCTCGCCGAGATCATCCGCGCGCGGTTGTGGACGAAGCCCTCCGAGAGGAGCTGCCGCGCCGCGGCGTCGACGATGGGATAGCCAGTCCTCCCGCGGGCCCACGCGCGCCAGCCCGCGTCGTCCTCGCGCCAGGGAAAGCCTTCGAAGTCGCTCCGGTAGGGCTGGCTCGAGACCTCGGGGCGGTCCCAGAGCGTGCTGTGGGCGAACTCGCGCCACAGGAGCTCGTTCAGAAACGACGCGCCGCCTTTGGTCTTGCCGGCCTTCTTCACGGCGGCAGTCCACGCGCTGCGAACGGAGAGCGTCCCGAACTTGAGATCCGCGCTCAGACGACTGGTGCCGTCCCGATCCATGCGATCGCGATCGACGTCGTAGGCCTTCACCCGCGCGTCGAGGAAGCGGGAGAGGCGCCTCTTCGCTGCGCGCTCCCCACCCTCGAGGATCGCGTGGTTGCGTTCGATCCCGAGGGATTCGAGCGTCGGGAGGGAGAGCTCGGCGACGCGGACGTCGGATGGGATGGGCGGGAGCGTCCGAGGCGCGGGGAGCGGCGCGCCGATCTCGGCGCGATCGCGAAAGGCGTTCGCGAAGGGCGTGAACACCGCGTAGGGAGTGCCAGAGCCGGTGCGCAGGGTCCCGGGCGGCAGCAAGGTCTCCCCGTCGTGAAGGACGAACCTCTCACCGAGGACATCGGCGATGCGCCGGTCGCGCTCGCGCGCGAAGGGCGCGACCCACCGCTCTGCCACGACCCGGTCCGCCCCGAGGCTCTCGGCGATGCGCGGGACGACGTCCACGCTCCGGCCGCCGACCAAGAGGAGGCGCGAGCCGCGCGCCTCGAGGTTTCGGGCGAGGGAGTCGAGAGAGTCCAGGAGGAACTGGATCCGATGCGGGATCTCGCGCGCCCGCTCGGGAGCGAAGAAGTAGGGGTCGAGGACGAAGAGCGGGATGACCTCCCCCGCCTCCCGCGCGCTCGTCAGCGGTGCGTGATCGCTGATCCGGAGGTCCTTGCCTCGAAACCAGACGATGGTCCTCATCGCGTGGTCTCTAGGTCGGGCCGCACCGAATCGCCAGTGCCCGAGCCGAGGTGGCTTCACCATCGAAGGTGGGCCGAGTACGCTCCGCGACGATGTCCGTTCAGAGCCGACACTACGGACCCGAGTACTCGGAGACGGTGACGTTGAAGGACGGCACGGAGGTGCTGCTGCGTCCGCTCAGGCCCGAGGACAAGGAGCTCCTGCAGCGCGGCTTCGATGGCCTGTCGCCGGAGAGCCGCTACCTGCGCTTCTTCAGCACCAAGCTCAAGCTCACCGACAAGGAGCTCGAGTACCTCACCAACGTCGACGGCGAGGATCACTTCGCCATCGGCGCGTCGCGGGTGGGCCCCGACGGCCGCCTGGAGGGCCTCGGCGTGGGTCGCTTCATCCGCGATGCCGAGCAGCCCGAACTGGCGGAGCCGGCGCTGGCGGTGATCGATCACGCCCAGGGGCTCGGCCTCGGGACGTTGCTCCTGCATCACCTGACCGCCGCGGCGAGAGAACGCGGCATCGAGGTCTTCCACTGCGAGCTGCTGGCCGAGAACACCTCGATGGCTCGCCTCCTCGAGGAGCTCAGCCCCGGTCTCACGATCGAAGACGTGGGCAACGGCGTGCTCGAGGCCACCGTCCCACTCCCGGACATCGGCCCCGAGGGGGCGCCCGAAGGCGTCCGCGAAACGGCGGTGTACCGCCTGCTGACCCACGCAGCCCAGCGCGCCGTGTCCGTTCCTCTCGGCCGCCGGCTCCTCGCCTATCTCGGATACGACCCGGAGGCGGAGCCGGCCGTTGACGGTTGACGGCCGGTTCAGCAGAACTAATTTCGCCATGCCATGACCGAACGACACGAGCTGACGGCCGAGGTGAAGCAACTCCTCGACCTGATGGTCCACTCCCTCTACTCCAACAAGGAGGTCTTCCTGAGGGAGCTCATCTCCAACGCGTCCGACGCCCTCGACAAGCTGCGCTTCGCCCGTCTCACCGACGAGAGCCTGCGCACGCCGGGAGAGCTGGAGATCCGACTCGATCGAGACCGTGAAGCGCGGACCCTCTCCATCGTCGACAACGGGATCGGCATGACCCGAGACGAGGTGGTCCAGAACATCGGCACCATCGCGCGCTCCGGGACCAAGGAGTTCCTCGGCGCGCTGAAGAAGAGCGAAGGTGGCGCGCTGCCACCAGAGCTGATCGGGCAGTTCGGTGTGGGCTTCTATTCCGCGTTCATGGTGGCCGACGAGGTCGAGGTCACCACGCGCAAGGCGGGCGAGGAGAAGGCCACCGTGTGGAAGTCCGCCGGAGACGGCACCTACACCCTCGAGGAAGGCGCGCGCCCCCGCCAGGGGACGACGGTCACCCTCCACCTCAAGCCGATGGACGAAGAGCAGGGCATCCGCGACTTCACGGACGACGTCGTGCTGAGTGACGTGGTGAAGCGCTACTCCGACTTCGTCTCCTATCCGATCCGCATGTCGGTGTGGGCCGACGACGCGGACGCGAGCGAGGGGAAGGTCCTCGAGGACGAGACGCTCAACTCGATGAAGGCCATCTGGGACCGACCGAAGGACGAGGTCACCGAAGACGAGTATCGGGAGTTCTACCACCACGTCTCTCACGACTGGACCGATCCGCTGCGCCACATCGTGGTGAGGATGGAGGGCACCTTCGAGGCGCGCGCCCTCCTCTACATTCCGGCGCGTGCTCCCTTCGACCTCTACAACGCCGAAATGCGCCGCGGTCTCTCGCTCTACGTGAAGCGCGTCTTCGTGATGGACGAGTGCAAAGAGCTGTTGCCGCCACACCTGCGCTTCGTGCGCGGCGTGGTCGATGCGCACGACCTGTCGCTGAACGTGTCGCGCGAGATCCTCCAGAAGGACCGCCAGATCCAGATCATTCGAAAGAACCTGGTGAAGCAGGTGCTCCGGACCCTCGCCTCGATGAAGGAAGAGTCGCAAGAGGACTACGCCACCTTCTGGAAGGAGCTCGGGCCGGTGCTCAAGGAGGGGCTCCTCGGCTACGACCACAAGGAGCAGGACAAGATCCTCGACCTGGTCCTCGCGCCGAGCACCGCGCACGCGACCGAGCCCACTTCCCTGGCCGATTACGTCGAGCGGATGAAAGAAGGGCAGAACGCCATCTATTACCTCACCGGCCCCTCGGACGAGTCGCTTCGCAAGTCACCACTCCTCGAGCAGTTCGTCGACAAGGGCTACGAGGTGCTCCTCTTCTCCGACGCGGTGGACGAGATTCTGGCTCGAGCGCATCACCAAGTTCGGCGACAAGCCCCTCCGCTCGATCAGCCGCGGCGAAGTCGAGCTGGGCACCGAAGACGAGCGCAAGAAGGCGGCGGAAGCGCTCGAGGAGAAGCAGAAGGAGCTGTCCGACCTGCTCGTCGCCTTCCGCGTCCACCTCCAGGACGAGATCAAGGAGGTGCGCCTGTCGAATCGCCTCACGTCTTCGGCGGCCTGCCTGGTCGGTGACGAAAACGACCTGAGCCCGCGCATGGCGCAGATCCTCGAGCACATGGGTCAGACGCCGCCGAAGACCAAGCGCATCCTCGAGATCAACCCGAACCATCCACTGATCGAAAAGCTCCAGGCGGTCTTCGAAGCGAAGAACGACGATCCGCGCCTCGGGCTCTACGCGGAGCTCCTCCTCGGCCAGGCCCACCTCGCCGAATCGGGACAGGTGCCCGATCCCGCGGCCTTCAATGCCGTGCTGAGCGAAGTGATGGTCCGCGGGGTCTGAGCCCCGTGGAAATCCGCCGACGATTGCTATGATGGCGTCGTGCGCCAGAGCGCGATCCTCCTCATAGTGAGCCTCGCCTGTGCCGCGGGTTGTGAAGACGTCACGCCTCCAGACCAGCGCGCGTCCGAGGACCTCCCCGCTGTGCAGCCAGCCACCACCGCCCAGTTACGCCTCCGATCGAAGATCCCGGCCCCCAGCCGGATCCCGACCAACCCTTCGACTTCTGGCGCGTGATCCTCGCGCCCGCGGAGCACGCGGGAGGCGAGCGACTCTGCGTGGCCGAGCGCGTCAGCGAGATCGGCGACGCGGACCGGTTCGTGATCGCGGCGGAGCGCGGCAAGCCCGGTCGCCGGGTGGGCTGCCGCCGGCCGAACGGAGGCACTGCGAACGTGGTCGTGCTGGTGGAGGACCCAGCCGATCTCACCGAGATCAAAGCGTCGGTGGCCTCTCCGAGTGCGCCGGACGTCGAGGAGCGCCTGCGCCTGCGCGTCGTGGGGTTGGACGCCCGGGGCGAGACCCCGAACGCCATCTTCGTCGGCGCCGAAGAGCGCGTGCTGGGCGGGATCGACGATCCACACCCTCGCCCTTCGCGCTGCTGTCGCGATCGCCGCCGGAGCCGGGAAGTGGAAGAGGAGCACCCCGAGCCGCTGCCGCCACATCCCGGCTTCGACTTCGACACCTGGACCGAGCACGTCGGGACGATGCAGAGCTGCATCGTCGCCTACGACACTTCTCCCCAGCGCGTCGACGCGGAACACGCGCCGCCCGTTCGTACGCCCCGCGAAGTCGTGATCCAGATGTATGCGCAGTGCGCCTGGGACGGCGGTACCAAACACCTGCGGCTCTTCTTCGATGCCGACGCTGCGCCCAGCGCGCTGTGGGTCGGTCGCGGTGGTCTCGTCCGCGGGAACATCACCGGCTCGGGCGACCTCTGGGTCCGGAGCGTGAACCCGCGTCCCGCACCCTATGAAGGAATCATCGAGCCTCGCTGATCGCTGCCGCTCGTGGTAGCTCTCGCACGTGGCCCAGCTCACCCTCCATCACCTCGAGCGTTCTCGCTCGCAGCGCGCGCTCTGGCTCCTCGAAGAGCTGGGCGTGGACTACGACATCGAGCGCTACGCGAGGACCAAGGCCGACCGCGCGCCGCCCGGAGCTCGAGGAGATCCATCCGCTGGGCAAGTCGCCGGTCATCACCCACGAAGGCAAGGTGATCGCCGAGTCCGGCGCCCTGGTGGAGTACGTCCTCGACACCTTCGGCGAAGGCCGCCTCCGACCCGCCCAGGACTCCCCCGACTACCTGACGTACCGGTTCTTTCTGCACTTCGCCGAGGGCTCGATGATGACGCCCCTGTTGGTGAAGCTGATCACGGGCAGGTTGAGGAAGGCGGTTCCGCTCCTCGGCAAGACCATCGCAAACAAGATCGACGGCGCGTACACCGACACCGAGATCCGCCGGCACATGGACTTCGTCGAGCAATCTCTCGAAGGCCGCGAATGGCTCGCCGGCGAGCTGAGCGGTGCGGACGTGATGATGTGCTACCCGGTCCATGCGTCTCTCGTGCGTGGCGGCCTCCGCCGAGACTTTCCGAACGTCCGCGCCTACGCCGCGCGCATGGAGGCACGACCGGCCTGGAAGCGCGCCATCGAAAAGGGCGGCGAGCTCTTCATCGGCTGAGCATCTACTCGACGGCGCCCAGGGCCTCGGCACCGGAAGCGTCGTGGTCTCGAGGTTGGAGCCGTTGTCGACGTAGATGACCCCGTCTTCGAGCGCGCCCACGTCCTGGTTGGTGCTCTGCAGGCAAGCGCCGATGGACGAGCCCGAGATCCTTCCCCTCTGAAGGTTCATGGTCCCGAGCTCGGCGACCTGTACACCGCACAAGGCGGCCGCCGAGATGTCGAAGGACGCCGCCACGAGCTCCGCACCGAAGTAGCTCCCGAATCCGTGTCCTCCCGGCTGATCGCCACAGGTGGAGGGCGCGCACTCTTGCGGACGGACGTCCGAGACGCTCACGTCGGTCAGCGTGACCACCGCATCGTGAATCGAGCCGACGCCGAACTCACGGGTCTGCTCGACTCGTCCGCGCTCGAGGGAGATCTCGGCTTCGACCTGGGCGATCACCCCGCGACCGAAGCGCTGATCCGAGGGTCTGGGACGAACGTCGCGAACCATCAGATCCGACAGGTGGAGGTACGACCCCGGTTCGACGGCGACCACGCCGCCCTCGTGCGTCTCCACGACCTCCACACGGTTGAGCTCCATGCCAGCGCCCGATTGAGCGGAGAGCCCGCGACCGAACGATCCGGTGGCGAGGTCCGGCGCGATCCGATGGATGACGAGATCGCCGCCATCGACCACGCTCCCGTCGGCCTCGGCGAAGACTCCGACTTCTCGGGCATCGAGGACCGCGACCGAAGCGACCGTGACGTGCCCCCCGGACTGAACGCTGACGCCACGGCCCGCGCGCATGTCCTCCATTCGCGCGTCCACGTTCCGGATCACCGCGTCGGTGAGGGTGAGCACGCTCGCTCCCTGGGAGCTGACCCCGAACTCCAGAAGGTCCTCGAAGAGACATCGAGAACAGCTCACGGTGGGCCCCTCGTTGACCTCGAGGCCCCGCGCGCCTCCGAAGATCACCCCCGGTCTCGTCCGACGCACGACCACGTCCTGCAGCATGGCCTCTGTCCCCTCGTTCTGCGTGAGGAGGCCCACCATCGTCGCTTCTTCGATGACGACACGCCGCGCGATCAGGCGCGCGCCCTCCGCGGCGGTCAGCCCGCTGCCGGCCAACCCCGTCGGAGAAGGGAGCCTCGTGTCGACGATCGTCGCGTCCTCCACGGTCAGGTCCGCATCGTGTTGTACGAGGACCGCGTGCTCGGCGTTTCCTTCGGCGTAGAGACGATGGACGGTCGCCGTCGCTCCGTACTCGACGTTCACCGCGCGACCGAGCGCGTTCAGAGACGCCACCGGCATCATGTCGTGCACGCCCACGTTCTCCGCCTCGATGGAACCGCCCTGCTCCGCGGTGAATCCGCCGACCGCGCACTCGTGAAAGACGACATCACGGATGACGGCGCTCGCCCCGTCACCGATGACGCTCATGCCCGGGCGGGCGCTCTGACCGATGCGGAGGTTCTGCACCACGACTCCACTCGACTCCACATGGACCACGCCGGCGCTGTAGCTGGCCGCGTCAGAGGTGAGCAGGGTCTCTTCGACGCAGGCGCCGAGGAGATGGACGCCCTCGGGCATGACGACGTTCTCCGAGTAGGTGCCCTTCGCGAGTGCGATGGTGTCCCCCGCGGTCGCCGCGGCCGTGGCCTCGGCGATGGTCCCGAAAGGCGCTCCGAGCGTTCCGTCGCCCCCCGTCGCGCCGGGGCTCACATAGAGCACCCCCGTCGCCGCCAATCCCTCGGGGAAGTCCCCAGCCGGGCAAGCCGTCCCGATCCGCTCGCAACCAGCCCCGCCCGGGAAGTGACCTTCGTGAAGCGCACAGGACGCGCGGCCCCCGTCCGGGAACGGCTCGCAGACGTCGAAACCGTCTCCCGTGGCGACCGTCCGCCACCCTGCCGGGCACTCGAAGCTGGGGAGCCGAGGCGCCACTGGCGGCTGAACCGCCATCGCGCCCCCATCCGTGTCGCCCGCGTCACCGGCGTCCGGTGTCGATCCGTCCGGAGTCGCGTCCGCGCCCCCGCAGCCGGAGAGCACTTGCGCCAGGATCCACGTCGCCAGCGCGCAGTCGCGCCTCAAGGCGACACCGTGACTGTCGCGGGATGCGTCTCGCAGATGATCGGCTTGAGCTCTCCGCACGGCACGTCGTTCCAGTCACCGGCTGCCGAGTCCATCTCGATGCAGTTCATGGTGATGTCGTCGTCCGGCTCTCCCGGCTGCCAGACGGTGAACAGCATGTCGACGCCCGCCTGCCGAACGATGCGACCATCGACCCAGCGATAGGTGGCGTTGGCCATGCGGTCGTCCATTCCGATCCAGAAGTCGCGCCCGAAGGGCACGGACTGGAGACGAACGTGCTCGTTTTCACTCGCGTCGTCGATGATGACCAGGTCGTAGCCCATCGACATGCAGGTCGAGCGCGCGGAGGTCCACCCGATGTTGGTATCGCACGCCAGGTAGATGCTCCCCGAATGGGTGCTGCGACGGCATCCGCTGCATCCCGTCTCGTCCACCGCTCCATCGCAGTCGTCGTCGCGACCGTTGCACGCCTCGTCGGCGACCACGCAGGTGGGCCCGGTGTCGGCAGGCCCGGTGTCGGCAGGCCCGGTGTCGGCAGGCCCGGTGTCGGCAGGCCCGGTGTCCGGCGTTCCGGTATCCGCCGACCCCGTGTCCAGCGAGCCGTCCGCGACCGATCCATCCACGCGCCCGTCCGAGGACGAGGAATCTCGCGCCGCGTCAGCGTCCATCACCGCGTCGGGCGCGCCGCTATCCGTGACCGCCCCATCCGCAGTCCCGCCGGCACCGTCCGGCGGGAGAAGCGCCCCGCTCTCCAAGCTACACGCCGTGACCGCGAACAGAAGAACCAGGGCCGGGTGCGACCGCTGCACCCCGGGATCTTATCAGATGAGCTCGCGGCGCTTGGCGTTCTCGTCCGTCTGAGGCGGCCTCTTGTAGGCACCGCTGATCTTCAAGAGCGCCGTGTGGCTCTTACACTCCGCCACCTGTCCGTCCATGTAGTGAACGGGACAGCGACCGATCTCCACGATCTCCATTCCGAGCTCGCGTGCGTGCCGCACCGCGTCGGCGTGACCGGTCATGAAGCTGAACCAGACGCGCTTCGCGCCGAGCTCGTGGGCGATGTCCACCGCGCGCTTGGCGGTGCGGGGCTTCGTCCAGATCACGGCGAGGTCCGTGCGATCGTCCGGGATCGTCGCGACGTCGGCGTAGACCTTCCCTCCCGGCGCCTTCCCTCGGCTCTTGGTCATCCCACCCATGTCGAAGTAGTAGATGCGGTGATCCCGCTTCTTGGCGTTGGCGTAGCTCATCGCCGGGAAACGGCCCTCCGTGCTGTTGCCGATGAAGACGAAGGGCTCGGCGTTTCGGATCACGTCCTCGAGGGGGTGGGCCATGGGTGATTGTCTGAAGTCGTTCGGAACGCGTGTCCAGCCCTCACTCGACGCGCTGGATGATGTGATAGCCGAATTCGGTCTCGACCGGTTCGCTGATGCCGCCCGGGGCGAGCTCCCACGCGGCGGCTTCGTAGGCCTCGGCCAGCCGACCGCGGCCCAACTCCCCCATGTCGCCACCACGCGATGCGGAGCTGTCCTCGCTGTGCTCCCGAGCGGCCTCCTCGAAGCTCTCGGGGGCCGCCTGCACGGCCACGCGAATGGTGCCCGCGAGGATCTCGGCCTCCTCCTTGCTCCGGGTGACGCTCTCGGGTGCGTTCTTCGCGCCCTGATACCGAATGAGGATGTGCCGGGTGTGGATCTTCTCCACCGCACACCGCCGCATCAGCACCCAGCCGTAGGGCGCCTCCACCACCTCGGAGAGCTGCCCGACACCCAGGCCGAAGAGCGCATCGCGGATCGCCATGTGCGGAGCGGGCCACTCGTCCCGTGCGTAGGTCCCCATCAAGCCACCCCGCGGCCCGGTCGACGCCGCATCCGACTCCGCGCGGGCGAGCTCGGCGAAGTCCGCGCCCTGCTCGAGGCGCGTGCGCAGCTCCTCGGCCTTCGCCCGGGCCGCGGCCTGGTCGCGATCGATGTCGTCGGCGGCGTACTCGGCGCCCTCCCACGCCACCACGATGACCTGCGCGCAGGCTTCGTTCGGATCCGCGGCGGGCGGCGCTTCCTCTTCCGCTTCCACGACCTCTTCGCTCAGCTCGGGCTCGGCGGTCTCCGGCGTGGCCTGGGTCTCTGGCTCGTCGTCGCAGCCGGCGGCCGCGGAGAGGACGACGGCAAGCGCAATCAGATATCGATGGGTCATGGGGTCTCCTGGGACTCGGTGATCGCGTCGAGGCTGGTCGTGGGGAACTCGAGGAGCTGCTCGTAGGACTGCACCGGCTGGCAGCGCGCGCGCACGAGGGAAGCCCCGATCACCTCGGTGGGCGCGATGTAGAGGGTGACGCTGATGCGGTCGCCGTAGACGAGGAAGATGTCGGCGAGGGTGGTGCGCGCGCGCCGCCAGGTGAAGCGGCGCGTCGGAACCCCGCCCGTGTCGGGACAGTCCCATGCGCCGCCGGGCCTTCCGTAGGCCTCGATCATCGCGGTGAAGTGCGCCTGGAACGCTTCGGCCGAAGGCAGGATCGACAGCACCTGGATCTGCGCCAGGGTATCGGTCTCGTCGTCGAAGCCGTACACGACCTGCGATCCGTTGGGCAGCTCCTCCTCGTAGAAGGTCTTGCTGGGGTCCTCGCTGGCGCCGAGCTTGGGCTGCATCCGGCGCAGCTCCCCCACCTGCTCCTTGCTCATCCCGAGCGCCAACCCGTCGAGGGGCTCGGGCATCAGCTCCGCCGACTCTTCGAGGAGCCGCGCCGACCGCTCGGCCTCGCGCTCCGCCCGCTCCTGCTCCCGGGCGATGCGATCGGCCTCACGCCGCTCCCGCGCCGCATCCTCCTCCGCCTTCCACCACACGAAAATCCCGACGATCCCGATCAAGGCGATGGCGGCGAGGCTCATGTTGATGAGTCGAGTCCGGTCTCTCTGGGCCATCGGGACGCGACCATAGCCCAGAGCGGCCGCGTCTGGTACAGACAGCCCGCCATGCCCGAAACACTCACCAAGGATGGCTCGCCGGTGGTCTCGATCCTGACCGGCAGCCCGAGCGATCTCCCCACGGTCAACAAGGCGAAGGAAGTGCTGGACGAGCTCGGCATTCCCGCCGAAGTCCATGCCATGAGCGCCCATCGCACCCCCGACATGGTGGTCGAGCACGTCACCAAGGCGAAGGGCCGCGGCGTCGAGGTGATCATCGCCTGCGCCGGAATGGCCGCGCACCTCGCGGGCGTGGTGGCAGCGCACACCACCCTGCCGGTGATCGGTGTTCCCCTCGCGTCGGGGGCTCTCGCCGGATTCGATTCTCTTCTGTCGACCGTGCAGATGCCGCCGGGGATCCCGGTGGCGACTGTCGGCGTGGACGGATCACGCAACGCGGCCTTCCTCGCGGCGCGCATCCTCGGCCTCTCGCACCCCGAGGTGGTCGAGCGCATCGAAGCGCGCATGGCGAAGGACCGCGAGCGCTACCAGAAGTAGCCGGTCTTCAACCGGAGACGCCCGCCCGCACCACGTCGTCGATGGTCGGGTGGGCGAACTCGAAGCCCGCTTCCAACAGGCGCGCCGGTACCACGCGCTGGCTCGCCAGAAGGAGCTCGTCCGCCATCTGCCGGCCCATCGCCGCGCGCAAGGCGAACGCTGGGACGGGGATGAACGTCGGCCGCCCGAGCGCCTCGCCGAGGGCACTGGTCAGCTCCGCGTTGGTCGCGGGCTCGGGAGCGGTGACGTCGAAGACGCCTTCGAGCGAAGGATCGTCGACGAAACGAAGCAGCGCGGAGACGGCGTCCGAGAGCGAGACGAAGGCCATGTATTGCTCGCCGCTGCCGAGGCGCCCGCCCACACCGAAGCGGAAGGGCGTGAGCATGCGCTCGAGCGCCCCACCCTCTCGCGTGAGGATCACCCCGAAGCGCGCGTGCACGACGCGGATGCCGGCTTCGCGCGCCGGGTCTGCGGCCGCCTCCCAGGCCTGCACCACCTCGGCGAGAAATCCTTCGCCCGCAGGGCTCTCCTCGTCGAGGACCTCGTCGCCGCGATCACCGAAGAAGCCGACCGCCGACGCGCACACCAGGACCTCGGGTCCGGCGCCGTCGGCGATGGCCCGGGCGATGAGCCGGGTGCTGTCGACGCGGCTCGCGCGGATCTCTCGCTTCACCGCTTCGGTCCATCGGCCGTCGCCGATGCTCTTGCCCGCCAGATGAACCACCACGCGGGCGCCGGCCAGGACCTCGGGCGGGAGGTGGTCCGCGCTCGGGTCCCAGCGCACTTCGTCGTCGGCGCGTGGCGCGCCTCGGACGAGCTTTCGCACCGTGACCCCCCGCGCGCGGAGGGCTTCGGTCAGCGCCGAGCCCACCAGCCCGGACGCGCCCGTGATCGCAACCGTCTCAGCCATTCCGCAGGTCTCTGGGACAACTGGCGGGGTGGGTCAACACCCGGTATGGTTCGCGCCCCATGGATATCCTCTTCATCACTCCCCAGATCGCCGGCTATGGAGCCGAAGGCTCGACGGCCGAAGCGATCGCTGCGCTGCCGAAGGCGCTTCGCGGCCACGGACACAAAGTCACGGTGGTCACCCCGCTCTGGGCCGGCGTCGACCCCCAGCGCCGCGGCCTGGCGCGGCGCCTGATGACCGTCGACGTCGAGGTCGGCGGCGAGAAGGTCGCCTGCGAGCTCTACGACGGCCGCACCACCGGCGGGGTCGACCTGCTCTTCATCGGTCACCCCGAGCTCTTCGCCAAGAGCGACGGAATGAACGACGGGGACGCGCCCGACGTCGTCGCCCGGCGCGCAGGCGTCTTCGCGCGCGCCGCTCTCGGCGCCGCGCACAAGCACGACGGCACCTTCGGTGCGATCCACGGCCACGACTGGCCGGGCGCCCTCGCCCTCGCCCTCGCCAAGCGGGACTCGGTGCTCGCGGACGTGCCCTCGGTCCTCACGATCCACGACCCGTCGGCCCAGGGGGAGTTCGCCGGCAAGGACGCCAGCGCCCTCGGGCTCGACGAGGAAGACGCGAAGCTCGCCAAAGCGGGCGGGCGCACCAACGTGCTCGCGCTCGGTCTCGAGCGCGCCGACCACGTCACCACCGTCTCGCCGACCTATGCGCGCGAGCTCGCGGCGGCCCCCGGCGGGGCCGGGCTCGAGGAGCGATACGGCGCCCTCGGCGACAAGCTGGTGGGCATCCTGAACGGCGTCGACGCGTCGGTGTGGAACCCAGCCACCGACCCGCGCGTGCAGAGCCGCTTCGATCCGATGGATCTCGCCGGCAAGGCCAGGAACAAGACGCACCTGCAGCGGAGTGAGGGCTTCCCGGTGCGCGACGACGTCCCGCTCCTGGTGCTCCTGGCGAACAGCGACCCCTCCTCCGGCTTCGATCTCTTCGCCGAGGTCGCGCCCAAGGTCCTGCGCAACGACTGTCAGATACTCGTCGTCTTCGAAGGCGACGACGGCGACCCGCTGCGCGCCAAGCTCTCGGCCCTCGCCGATCGCTGGCCCGATCGCATGAAGGTGGAGAGCGCGGGGGACGGGAGCATCGCTCACGAAGCCCTGGCGGCGGCGGATCTGGTGCTGGTCCCGGCGCGTCACGAGCCCTGCGGCTACGTTCAGATGGTGGCGCATCGCTACGGTGCGCTCCCTGTCGTCCGGCGCACGGGCGGCCTGGCCGACACCGTGGTCGATTGCGATCCCGCGCTCTCGACGGGCACCGGCTTCGTCTTCGAAGAGGCGACGGGCGAGGATCTCCTCGCCGCGATCCGCCGCAGCTTCGCCGCCTTCCACAAGGTGAACGAGATCGAATCGCTCAAGCGACGGGTGATGCGCCTCGACCACTCCTGGGAGCGGAGCGCCCGGCTCTACGAGCGCCTGTACCGCGGAGACTCGCTCCCCGCCGACCCGAGCTGAAGCCGCGTCAGTCCCTGAAGTTCTCGAACTGCAAGGGCAGGCCGAGGTCCGCTCCCTTGAGAAGCGGAATCGCGGCCTGCAGGTCGTCGCGCTTCTTGCCAGTGACCCGCACCAGGTCCCCCTGGATGGAAGCCTGGAGCTTCATCTTCGAGTCCTTGATCGTCTTCACGATCTCCTTGGCCTTGTCCTTCTCGACGCCCTGCTTGAGCTTGACCAGCTGCTTGTAGCCCTTGCCGGCGGCCGGCTGGATCGCCTGCGAGTCGAGAGCCAACAGGGACACCTTGCGGTTCACGAGCTTGCTCTTGAGCACGTCGAGCGCGGCTTCGACCCGCCCCTCCCCGTCGGAGCGGATGGTGATGCCTTCTTCGGACTTGTCGATGCTCGTGTTGGTGCCGCGGAAGTCGTAGCGCTGGCCGACCTCCTTCTTGGCCTGCTGCACTGCGTTGTCCACCTCGTGCATCTCGAGCTTCGAAACGACGTCGAACGACGGCATGTCTCCTCCTCGCCCGCTGTGGGCGGCCGAACGATAGAAAGCGCCCAGAGGCAGCGCAAGTCGGCGTGATTCAGCCGACGTCGAGGGGGATGGCGGGGAGCTTGGCGTCCGAAGGGCGGACGTAGAGCGGCTCGAGGCGCGCCGTGTCGTCGGGGCCGTGCGTGCGAAAGCGGCGCAGGCCCTCGCGAGCGACGGCTTCCGCGCTCGGTAGATCGCTCGTCTCCGGCGCCGTCTCGTGCGGGCCGAGCGCTGGCCCCAGCGCCTCTTCGAAGCGGCGATATCCATCTCCCACGGCCAGGAGCGCACGCCCATCGGCGGCCTGTCGAAGGCGCGCCGCCGCCTCGACCGGCAAAGCGTGGAAGGGGGCGAGGCGCTCCATCGGGCCGTCCTCGCCACAGGTGTAGAGTGCGGCGTAGACCTCCCCGCGGTGGGCGTGGACGATGGGCGCCACCGCACCGTCACGCGCACGGGTCCCGCGCGCGATGGCCGCGAGGGAGACCACCCCGACCAACGGCAGCCCGCGCGAGAGGGCGAGTCCCTTCACGGTGGCCACCCCGACGCGCACACCAGTGAAGGAGCCGGGTCCGATACCCACGGCCAGGAGCTCGACGTCGGCGAGGGTCCGGCCGGCCGCTTCGAGGCACGCCGCGAGGGTCTCGATCAAGTGCTCCCCGTGCTTGCCTTTGACCTCTGCCCAGGCCCGGCCGAGGACCTCGTCACCCTCGAGAAGGGCGACCGATCCAGTGGGAGTCGAGGTGTCGAGGGAGAGGACGAGCATCGCTTGACCCACCTCCTTCTGGGGTCTAGCTTCGCACCGTGACGGGCCTGGAAATTACTGTTGGATCGGCGGTTGCGCCAGCTTGAAGATCCCATGCTAGGCCTGCTCAAACCCACCGACCCGACCTGGGTGGAAGCCGCTCGGGCCGACCTGCCGCGACTCCTGGTCGACCACGCACATTGCGAGCTGAAGGCCGCGCAGAGCGCCCTGTCGCTCGTGGGCCGCAACGCAGGCGCGCACCCGGAGCTGGTCGAGCCGCTGCTCGCCCTCGCGAAGGAGGAGACCGAGCACTTCCACGGGGTGATCGCCGAGGCTCACGCGCGCGGCGTGCGCGTGCATCCGCCCGAGCCCGATGCCTACGTCGCCGCCCTGATGCGCGCGGCGAAGCCTGATTCCTCCTCGCCGCTTCTCGATCGCCTGATCGTGGCGGCGTTGATCGAGGCGCGCTCCTGCGAGCGCTTCAAGCTCCTCGCAGAGGGCCTCGACGAGCCCGAGCTCGCCGCCTTCTACCGCGACCTGATGGCATCCGAAGCGCGTCATCATCGACTCTTCGTCTCTCTGGCGGAGCAGATCTTCGGCAAAGAAGGGACGCGCGCGCGTCTCGAAACCATGGCCGCCCGCGAAGCGGAGGTCGTCGGCGAGCTCGCGCTCGGCCCGACGGTGCACGGGTAGAATCGTGGCCAAGGGATCGGCAAAAGCTGCCAAGCCCGCGGATGACGAGGCGAAGGCGAAGGCCAAATCGCCGAAGGCGAAGACGCCCGAGAAGTTGGTGCCGGCGAAGGCCAAGCGGCGCGAGGAAGCCGCGGCCGACGAAGAGACGCGCTGGGAACGCACCAAGGCGAACACCAAGACCATCGTGGGCGCGGTGCTCCTCGCGATCTTCATTCGCATCGTGCTCTTCGAGGCGTTCGAGATCGAAGGGCCGTCGATGGAGCCGACGCTGCTCAACGGCGACCGCGTGGTCGTGGCCAAGTTCTCCTACGGCCTCTTCTTGCCCTTCACGGATAGCGCGGTGCTCAACTGGGGCGTGCCCCACGTAGGCGACGTGGTGATCGTGAAGAGCCCTCACGACAACATCGACATCGTCAAGCGCGTGGTGGGCCTGCCGGGTGACACCATCGAGATGCGCGACGACATCCTCTACCGCAATGGCGAGGCGGTCTCGACGCGGGAGCTCGGACCCTGTTCGGAGCTCGTGCCCTATCTGCGCGGTGCCACCAGCGAGTGCATCTCCGAGGACGCCGGCGACTTCACCTACCGCACCAGCCGCGATCTCACCAGCCCCCCGAGCAACCACGGCCCGACCGAGGTTCCCCAGGGCTACATCTACATCCTCGGCGACCACCGCGATCGCAGCAACGACAGCCGGTTCTTCGGTCCCGTACCGATCAATCGGGTCAAAGGGCATGCGCTGGTGCTCTACTGGTCGACGGATCCACACACTGGCTATCGCTGGGATCGGATCTTCCAGAGCGTGAACTGAAGCGTTCGCCTCGCCCTCCAACCGCGGCTTGCATCCGCTCCTGATGCTCCTAGAACCCGAGCATGCAGGACTTCTGGTCCGCGCTCTCTCAGGATTTCGCACGAAACGGCCAAAAGCTCACCCGGCGCCGCCTCGCCCGCGCGTTCATGGTTCCCGACCGCTTTGGTGCGCTCGCCTGGATCCGTCTCTACCAGCTCCTCGAGAGGCGAGGCCGGTCGACGGTGCTGGCCTACCGCACCCTGCTTCACGCCCACGGCGTGGAGATGGCGCCCAAAGTGTCCATCGGCGCCGGGCTCTTCCTGCCGCATCCCCGCGGGGTGCTCTTCGCCGAGGGGACCCGCCTCGGCGAACGATGCTCGGTGTACGGCGAGGTTCGTTTCCTCGGGGTCGAATCGGGCACACCCGTCGTCGGAGACGACGTCTTTCTCGGAGATGGAGCACGGCTCGTCGGTCACGTCCACGTGGGACATGGAGCGCGCGTGGGCGCCGGCGCGGTCGTCACCCATGATGTCCCGGCGGATGCCACGGTCGCAGGCGTGCCGGCCCGCGTGATCTCGCAAGCGCCGCGGCTGGCTCAATCGCGCGCTGGGCTCCATACTCGCCGCGCGTGAGCAGTGATCTGAAGCAGCAGGTGCGTGCCCTGTTGAGCGACGAGAAGGGCACCATCATCAAGGATGCACCCGAGCGGGTGGCGCTTCTCTACCCCAGCCCTTACCGGGCCGGGATGAGCTCCCTCGGCTATCAAGCGATGTATCGCGAGATCAACGCCGCCCCGGCCAGGGTCGCGGAGCGCGCGTTCCTGCCCGACGACGTCGCCGCCTACGAGAAGAGCCGGACCCCCCTGTTCACCTTCGAGTCGGAGCGCCCGGTCGGCGACCACGCCGTGGTGGCGATCTCCGTCGCCTACGAGATCGAGCTCGCCGGGATGATCAAGGCGCTCGAGCTGGCCGGCATCCCGCCGCTCGCCGAAGATCGGGACGAGCGACATCCCTTCATCCTGGCGGGCGGCCCGCTCACCTTCTCGAACCCGGTTCCCCTCGCGCCCTACGTCGACGCGGTGCTCCTCGGCGAAGCGGACGAGACGATCCACACCGCCCTCGACGTCATCTTCTCCTCCCCGACGCACGCCGAAGCGCTCGCGGCGCTCGAAAAGGAGCTCGATTGCGCGTGGATCCCGAGCGTCCACGGCGAGACCCTCCCGCAGCTCGGCAAGTCGTCTCGGATCCCCGCCTACGCGCAGATCATCACACCCAACACCGAGCTGCGAGACATGTTCCTGGTGGAAGGCGAACGTGGATGCTCGCGCGGATGCCAGTACTGCGTGATGCGGCGCAGCACCAACGGCGGCATGCGAATCGTGCCGATCGAAGAGGTGCTGGCGCTGATCCCCGAGCACGCGCGACGCGTGGGCCTGGTGGGCGCGGCGATCAGCGACCACCCGAAGATCACGGATCTGGTCAACACGCTCGCGGACCAGGGGCGCGAGGTGGGCCTGTCGTCCCTTCGCCCCGACAAGCTCAAGGACGAGTTCGTCGCCGCGCTGCGCCGCGCCGGCCACAAGACCCTCACCACCGCGATGGACGGGGCGAGCCAGCGCATGCGCGATCTCGTCGACCGTAAAGCGAAGCAGAAGCACCTGATCCGTGCCGCGGAGCACGTGCGGAACCACGGCTTCAACCGGCTGAAGCTCTACATGATCATCGGGCTGCCGGGTGAAACCGACGAGGACGTCGACGAGCTCATCGAGTTCTCGACCGAGCTGTCCAAGAATCGCTCCCCTGTCGCTGGGCATCGCGCCTTTCGTCTCCAAGCGTCGCACCCCCCTCGACAATCAGCCCTTCGCGGGCATCAAGGTCGTGGAGAAGCGCCTGTCGCGGCTGCGCCGCGGGGTGAAGGGCCGCGTCGACATCCGCGCCACCAGCGCGCGCTGGGCGTGGATCGAATACGTCCTCGCGCAGGGCGGCATCGCCGAAGGGCGGGCTGTCCTCGACGCCGTCCACGCCGGCGGTCGATTCCGCGATTGGAAGAACGCCTTCGACGCCCTGCCCGAGCGGCCCGCGAACAAGGCCGGCCTGCCGGTCGTCGCCTGAAGCGCGCTCAGCCGCAGCTCGGACAGTTGCTCGACGAGCAGGGGCTGCAGTCGGTGCTCCACACGCACCCCGGCAAGCAGTACTGCCACATGTAGGTCCCACAGCACCGGAAGTTGGTGCCCTCCATGGTGTGGCCAGGACCGATTCTCAAGCACTGGCTCGATCCCGGCGTGGGCTGGCAGGCGCTCCAGGTGCAGTCGGAGCGACACACCAGCGAGCCGCACGAGTCTCCGTTCGGACAGGGCCGGGTCGAGCCCGGATTACACCCGGTGGCACCCGTGCACGTCCCGCCACCCCACGAGCCCCACCCGCAGCTCGCACTGCAGGTTCGCGTCTGCTGCTTCGTCCCGGTGCCGCAGTTGCCGCAGCTCACCATTCTCGTCTCGGTCGCCCCGGGCATGCAGCCGGTCGCGCCGGTGCACGCACCATCGGTCCACGCGCCCCACATGCAGTCGGCCCCGCAGGTTCGCACGCCGTTGCGCGTGCCGCTGTCGCAGTTGCCGCATTGCATGACGCGATTGTCGGTCTGCATCGGTGTGCACTCGCAAACCGGTCCGGTGTCCACGGGGCCCGTGTCCCCGGCGTCGATCACGCCGGTGTCCACCGGCCCTGCGTCCTCGACCGTCATCGTGCCTTCTGCACAGAAGCACACGCCCTGGATGCAGCGGCGGTCGCGACACGAGGCGGTCGGGGCACAATCGGCGTTGGCCTCACAGGGTGGCGGGCAGAGCTCGAGGGATTGGGCGCTACAGCGGGGGTCGATGCACTCCGCGTCGAGACACTCGGTCAGCGCCGCGCTGCCCGCCGGAGCCGGACACGTGACCCCGACGCAGTTGCTCGTGATGAGCACGGTGGCCGCATAGGAGCGGTCGATGGTCAGGATCACCTCGCGGTCGCCGATGTTGCGGCCTCCGCCGTCTACCAGACGCACACGAACGGCCACGTCTCCGGGGAGCACGTCGTGGACCTCGGCGGCTCGCACCCCATCCAGGAAGTCCTCCGTCCCGCTGACCATCATCGCCGTCTCGCGCACCTCCGTCCCGAGGTCCGCCTCGGCCCGGGAGAACTCTGTCACCACCTGGACGAAGTCCACACCTGGGACGAAATCGGTACGCACGTCGACCGTGACGACGATGGGCTCCGTACCGCAGCTCGCGAGCAGGAGCATCGCGGCAGCCGAACAGGAGCAAAGAGGTACGAGACGGCGCAAAGCTCCATTCTACTGCATTCGGGTGCTCGGGACCCATGAGGCCCCTTTTCACCGTGCCATGTAGGGACGGGCGGCGACCAGACGCCAGTCGTCGCCGACGTGGCGTGCGATCGCGACGACGTGGGCCTCCGAGGCGCCCCCCATCTGCTCCACCCCTGGTCCGTCGAGCGTCTGCACGCCGTCCAGCAGAACGAGGTCGTCGGCGAGCCACTGCACGTCACCGAATCGGGTCGTCGAGGTGGTTTCGCGCGTGGGACCGGGCTGGGACAGAAGGGTGAGCAGCTCCTGCTGCCCCTCGGCCCGCGTTCCCCGGGGCGTCACCAAGGTGCCGTCCTCGGCGAAGAGCGCCGCCATGGCCTCGGGATCGTGACGATTCCAGGCTGCGTCGTGCGCCTCGGCGAGGGCCGCCAGGTCGATGGTGCGCGCCTTGGGTGTGCTGCTGGAGCATGCCGACGGGGCGAGGATGAGGGCGAGAGCGATGAACAGGTTCTTCATGGTGTTTCCTCCTCCGCTCAACCTGCCACCGTTGATCATGATCAACTAGACCTCTATTCTTCGACTCATCGTTGCACGATATCAACAATGAGAATTGCAGAGACACTGGCCTTCGTCGCCGTGGTGCGGGCAGGGAGCTTCACGGAGGCAGGACGTCGCATGGGGGTCCCGAAGTCGACCTTGAGCCGACAGGTCACTCGGCTCGAGGAGCATCTGGGCGCGCGCCTGCTGCAGCGTACCACGCGCCGCTTGGCGCTCACCGCCACCGGCGAGGCCTATTACGCGCGCTGCCGCCATGCGATCGAAGAGATGGAGGAGGCCGAGCGCGTGGCGCTCGACGTCGCGGGTCATCCGAAGGGCGAGCTTCGCGTGAGCGCTGCTTTCGACCTCGGTCGCGATCAGCTGGTGCCGCTCCTGCCCGCGTTTCGCGCGCGCTATCCGGAGATCACGATCCAGCTCCTGCTCACCCAGGGTCGCGTCGACATGGTTGCCGAAGGCATCGACGTGGCGCTTCGCGGCGGATTGCTCGAGGACGCGGGATACGTGGCCAGGAAGCTCGCCTCCTCCGACGTGATCCTCTGTGCGAGCCCTACCTATCTCGACAGCCGCGGCCGGCCCCGGCGCATTGCCGAGCTCGTCGATCACGACCTGGTGATGATGGGCGTCGACGCCCGACCGATGGAGTGGCGGCTGATGGGCCCCGAGGGTCGGGAGCCCATCCCGCAGAAGCCCTGGTTCGTCGCCAACGAGTGGGGTGTGCTTCACGCGCTGTTGCGTGCGGGCCTCGGGATCGGCGTGATGCTCGAGCCCTACGTTCAGCACGACCTGCGGGAGGGACGCCTCGAGCAGGTGTTGCCGGCCTACGCGATACGCGAAGGGGGCCTCTACGCCGTCTACCCGAGCCGGCATCATCTCACCCCGAAGGTTCGGGTCTTCGTCGACTTCCTCGCAGAGGCGCTGGGTGAGGGGCTGGGGCTTGTGCGCCGCTGAGCCTGCGGCCCCTCAGAAGAGCATGCCGGCGGTGAGACGGAGCGCCCACAAGCCGTTGGTGTCGAAAGTCGCGCCGTTGGGGCCGCCCAGGTGCACCACGAAGCCGACGCGGAAATGGCCGATATCGCGCTTCTTGGCTTCGATGAAGGGCTCGAGGGATCCGAGGGTCTCGTCGGTCTGGGTCGGCACGACGGAGACCTGCCCGCGAACGCCGAAGGTCAGCCATGGGCTCGCGCGCCAGCCGAGCTCCGCCGCGGGGATCAGCACCAGCTCCGCGTGACCGTCGTACACGCCCCGACTGTCCACGGGGATCATCGGCGCCACGGCGAGATCCGCAGCGAGGAGCCACGGCCCGACGCTCTCCACACGCCCGCGCCCGACGATGGCGAAGGTCTGCGGCAGAAAGAGCCAGGGACGAACGCCTCCCTCCATCCGCGACACGATCACTCCCGCGTTCGGAAGGTCGGCCCCGATCCCCCCTCCGACCTGCGCGGCGTCGGCGACCGGAATCGTGAAGCCGAGACCGAAGGTGAGGCGCACCGCGTCTCCATCGATGAAGTACGACGCGCCCAGATAGGGATTGCCGACGTTGGTGCCGCCACCGCTCGGGGCGGACACGCCCATGGCGGGCATCGCCAGAATCGGGCACGGTGAAGGAGCCGTGCGGGAACCCCCAGGCGCCCTCGATCCAGAGGTTGTCGTACACGCGCGCCTCCGCCGCGAGCACGAAGGCCATCCCGAAGTAATTGGCGTTGACCGGGCCGAGCGCACCCGCATCCACCGTCTGTGAGCCCGTGAAGAAGGAGAAGTCGGTGGCGACCTGGAGAAAGGGCCGGTCGTACGCCCAGATGTCCTCGGGCGGCTCCTCCTCGGCGATCACCTCCTGCGCGAGGGCGGGGCTCGCGGCCGCGAGGATGAGGGGGACGAGAAGCCTGCGCATCCGGGCGTTTGTAGGCCCTGAGGACCCGGGCGTAAAGCCCAGGGCCCTGCTCAGAAGAGACCCGGCTGGTTCTCAGCTGGCCCGGTGGGCTCCTCGGTTTCTTCTTGCGGCGGCGGCTCGGGCTGGGGCGCCGGCGTGATCTCGAGCTCGATGTGAGTCGTCTCCCCGGCGCCCACCCGCACCGTCTGAGAGACGTCCTCGAAGAGCGGATGCCACGCGTGGATGGACACGTCTTCGTCGGCGGGAACGTTCTCCATCCGGAACACGCCCCCCTCCCCGGTGACCGTGTGCACGGGATGAAAGACGACGACGATGTCCGAACGGCCACAGGGCGCCGCGAAGCCGCAGGTCATGCTGAAGATGCCACCGCGGTCGAGAGGAAACTCCCGGCTGTTCTGGTAGAGCACCGCCTGCATCAGGCCGCCTCCGCCCATCGTGGGCATGAAGGGGTAGTCGGTCTCGTTGGTGAGCTTCAGCGTGTCGCCGATGACGGCAGGAATGAAGCGTGGGGTCAGGCGACAGTCGCGGATGAAGAGCTCGTGCGTCACGGGCTCGCGTTTCACCTGCTCCATGGCCTGCTCCGAGAAATCCGAGGCTTGAACGAGGATGCCCTCGAGGAGCCGATCGTCGCCCATGGTGACGGGCTGGCGATCGCTGATAAGCGGCGGGGTGCATGCCTCGGGCATCGGCGGCTGCGCCGGCGTGCGCAGATCGGGATTTGTCGGCAACTCCGCGCCAGCCGCGATGCGCACCACCCCTTCGACGGTCCCGAAGCGCGGCGCCTCACTTTGAGACCCACTCGTGGCGTGGGCATCCTCCTCTCGTCGCTCGCATCCCGAGCCGCAGCCCAGGCCGAGGAAGGAGGGGAGGATGAGGATGGCGAGAGCCCGTCGAGACATCGCTGGTCGTTCTACAACGCGTGGAGCCACGTTTCATCCGTCGCTCTTCGCCGGCCCGATTTCCGCCCGGCCGCCGTAACAGGTGTTACGCCAATCGAGACACCGACAAAGCGTCACCTGTTACGAAAAGGCCCCACCCATGTGGCGCGGGGTGTGCTCCAATTGGCCACATCAGGGCATAAAAGCCTCGTGATTCCGTCATGGCCCCGTGGCCTCACCCGTGGCACGAATACTGCTCAGTGTTTGGGTGTCTCTCGAAAGAGAAAGAAACGGACAATCCAATGACACGCATCCTCAAGTTCTTCCGCGCCCGGGCCCGCAGTCGCGCCCGCCTCGCCCTCGCGCTCTGAACCCCGGTCGACCCGCTCCCGGCGACCCCGGCCCTCAGGGGCAGTTCATCGACGTGACGTAGTCGCCGGTCTCAGGAACGCCGTCCCCCGGCACGTCCTCGAAACGCAGCGGAACCGATTGGCAGGAGAGCCACCCACAGACCTCCTGCAGCTGAACGTGGGCATGTGGTCCGGTCGAGTAGCCGGTGCTTCCCGAGAGCCCGACGACGGTCCCTCGCCGGATGGTGTCCCCCTCGCTGACGCGTACCGCGTTCAAGTGCGCGTACTGCGACGCGTGACCATCGGCGTGACGGACGACGACGCCGTTCGCCTCGGTGGCGCATTCCGGACCGCCTCCGTCGTAGCAGGGGTCGCCCGGATGCGTCCCATCCTGAACGAGGATCACGACGCCGTCGGCGATCGCGTGAAGCGGCGTGTTCAGCGGGACGGAGAAGTCGAAGGCGTAGGCGCTGTTGCCTCGATGACTGTAGGTGCCGTTGTTGCCCTGACTGATGCGCACGCGCATGCCGCACTCGAGCGGCAGGTAGAAGCCGTCCATGGACGCGAAGGTCTCCTCCTCCATGGTGCACTCGGCGAAACGACCGCTGACGTAACCCATCAGCGTCGCCGTCTCGATGCCGTACCAGACGTCGTCTCCGTCCACCATCTCGCCATGGGTGACGTCGACGACCGTCACCACCGTGCCCGGGTCGAGGGCGCCGATGGGATCGCCCGCGGTCGAGGGATCGGGGCGAACGTTCAGGGTGAGCCCGACGGTGGTGATGCGGACGCGGGGACATTCCATCGCAGCGTCCGGAGCCGAGCCGGAATCGGCCATGGAGGCGGCGGCGTCCTCCGGCAGGGCCGCGGCATCTGGATCGCTCGCGTCGCTCCAATCCGTGCCGGCGTCGGCGCTCTCCATCATCGGCGGCGGGCGGTCGGAGGGCAGCGGGGTATTGGTGCAGGCCGCGGCCGACAAGGCCAGCCATGCGACGAAGATGCTTTGAAAGCGGTAGCCCACGAGCTCCCACGTCGCAAAGGGCGTGCCCCGGCCAGTACGCTCCGAATGCAGACTCGACTCCGCAGTACGGCGCACCACCCGGCCCTCGTGTCGATCGGCCGACCCGGCATTGACCAGATCCTGGGCTTCGCGGCCTCAAGGCCGCGTGGCGAGGACGCCGATCTCGTCCATCGACAAGGCTCGGTCGTAGACGCGTATCTCGTCGAGGAGCCCCGTCATCGCGAAAGCCAGCCCGCCATCCGAGTCGCCGCCCACCACCATCGCGTCGCTGCTGTCGAAGGCGAGCGCGATCGTGCTGAGGGCAGCCTCCGCACCATCGACATAGAAGCGCTGCGTCATCCCATCGTTGGTGATGGCGAGGTGGAACCAGGTGTCGAGCGGCATCGACACGGAAGCGCTCTGCAGGGAGCAGCCCCCCGCGCCACACACGTACATGAAGGGAACCTGCGCGTCGGCGCAGAGCGCGAAGGAGTTCTCGGAAGCCCCGCCGAGAGGCTTGGTGAAGAAGCAGGTCCGTGCCACCGCGGCCGAGAGGTTCACCCAGGTGCTGACGGTGAACCCGCCAGCGAGCTCGAAGGTGCCGTCGTCGTCGACGACGAGGTATTGACCGCTCCCGTCGAAGGAAGCGGCCTGCCCGCTGACGCCCATCGGGTCGAGCGTTGGACACCCCATCCCCGCACAGCGTGCGTCGTGACCGCCCCCCGAAGTGTCGGATGTCGTGGAGTCATCGAAAGCGAGCTCGAAGAGTAAGCCGGTGCGCACGTCGATCGCCCCGTCGGGAGCGCTGTCGGTCGCCCCGTCGGCGAGGGAGACGTCCGGCGCGGCGTCGAGGCCGCCCTCACTGGCGTCCATCCCGGCCCCATCCATCGCCCCGTCGCCGAGCGCCGCATCCGACGTCGCGTCCAAGCCGACGTCGAAGCCGATCCGTCCACATCCCGTGACCGGGGCCACGAGAAGCGCAACGTACACCAGCGCCGTCACGTATCGAGTATACGTGAATACGGACGTGTGCTCAGGCGACGAGCTGCTGTGCCGCTTCGATCGCCATATCGAGGTAGTTGCCGGGCGCGATGCCCATGCGGAGAACGAAATAGCCGGAGAGGATGAGCGCAGCGAGGACGTAGCCGCTCTTCATGGGCACCGCCGTCGGCGCGCCGGCCTGGGGCTGCTTCATGAACATGTAGACGATGACGCGCAGGTAGTAGTACGCGCCGATGGCGCTGGTCAGCACGCCGAGCACGGCCAGCCACACCATGCCGCCGCCCGCGGCGACCGCGGCGTTGAAGACGTAGTACTTGCCGAAGAAGCCGGCGGTGGGCGGGAAGCCCAGCAGCGAGAGCACGCCGAGGACGAAGGGCACCGCCGCGGCAGGATGCCGTCGGCCGACGCCCGCGAGGTCCTCGTAGCTCACCGCTTCCTTGCCGCGCGAGCCCATGAGGATGAGCGAGCCGAACGCGAGCGCGTTCGAGACGGTGTACGCCATCAGGTAGTAGAGGACGGCGCTCACCGCGGCGTCGCCCGCGCGGAAGGACGCCGCGACGCCGACCAGGATGTAGCCGGCGTGGGCGATGGAGGAGTAGGCGAGCATGCGCTTGACGCTCGACTGCGCGACGGCCGCGAGGTTGCCGAAGATCATGGTGACCGCGGCGAGGCCGGCGATGACCGGAGGCCAGCCGGTGGCGGCGTTCGCGCTGAGCGTCGTCGCCGAAGCTGACGAGGAGCACGCGCACCATGACCGCGAAGCCCGCGGCCTTGACCACCGACGCCATGAAGGTGGTCGCGGGCGTGACGGCGCCCTCGTAGGCGTCCGGCGTCCACATGTGGAAGGGCACCGCGCTGACCTTGAAGGCGAGCCCGACCAGCGATCAGGAGCATGCCGCAGGATGATCGACGGCGGCAGATCCGCGTCGCCGCTCGCTGATCGACCTGACCGATGCCGCGCGAGGTCGGTGTGCCCGGTGCGCGCCGTAGAGGAGCGCGGTGCCGAAGAGGAGGATCGCCGCCGCGAAGCTAGCCGAGCAGGAAGTACTTGAGCGCCGCCCTCGGCGGCGCGCGGGCTCGTGCGCCGGTAGCGCGCACGATGCGCGTAGGCGCCGAGCGACATCGTCTCGAGGCCGATGAAGAGCTGAGAGCAGATTCGATGGCGCGCGCGAGGACCATCGCGCCGAAGGCGCTGAAGAGCAGCACGACGTAGAACTCGCCGCGCTCGATGCGGTGCTCGCGCAGATAGCCGCCCGCGAGGAGCGCGGTGAAGCGCGCCGCCGCCGCAGATCATGATGTCGAAGAAGAGACTCATTCGATCCGTACGACAGGTAGGAGCGCAAAGACCTCGGGCGTCGCGTGGCGCGGCCGGTGAACCACAGGCCCACCGAGCACCCGCCAGCGACGACGAGGATCACAGAACGCCATCAGGGCGAGCTCGCCCTTGTCCTTCACGAAGGCGTCGACGAGCATCAGCGCGAGGCCGCCGAAGGCCAGCGCGAAGAGCGGCGATGCGACCAGCAGATCGCTGAAGCTCTCAATCATCCCTCACCTCCGTCGTCCACCACGATGACCTGACGCAGTCCCGGCTGCGCGCCACCTGCGCGGCGCGTCGCCTCCGCGCCAGCCCAGCCGGGCTCCTGCGCCGCTCCGCTCCGGCGTCGCCTCGCCTTCTGGTACGACCTGGCCGTAGCCTCGGCGGCTTCTTCGGGGCCGGGGCCCCCAGGTGACGGCAACAGGCGCGCGGTGTCGTCCTGGTTCTCGAGCATCAGCTTGCGCCTGAACGTCGAGATGAAGTTGCTCCACCGAGGGCTCCATCGGCTCGAGGAAGGTGCTCGGGAAGAAGCCGATCCAGAAGACCAGGAGCACGAGCGGCGCGAGGGCGAGCCCTCGCGCAGGCTCAGGTCCGTGAGGTTCTCGTTCTTCGTCGTTGTCGAGCGGGCCCCAGAAGAGTCTTGAGCACCGCGTGCAGCATGTAGACCGCGGCGAGGATCACGCCGTCGCCGCGAAGAGCGACGAAGATGCGTCGGCCAGTGCTGCGAAGTGCCTCGGAGACGAAGGTGCCGCCGCAGGATCATGAACTCGCCGACGAAGCCGTTGGTGCCGGGCAGGCCGACCGAGCTCATGGCGACGATGACGAAGAGCGTCGCGTAGACCGGCATCACCTTCGCCAGGCCGCCGAACTCGGCGAGGT
Organism: uncultured delta proteobacterium; assembly: GCA_963727445.1. GTDB lineage: Bacteria > Myxococcota_A > Polyangia > Polyangiales > B10-G4 > B10-G4. The sequence continues at coordinate 635,459 of CAVSGI010000020.1, read as the reverse complement.
CGCGGGTGTGGCGGCGGTCGTAGATGACGCCGACCAGGATGAAGAGCGCGCCGGTCGAGACGCCGTGGCTGACCATCTGCAGGATCGCGCCGGAGATGCCGCCGGCGGTCATGCTAGAAGATGCCGAGCATCACGAAGCCGAGGTGGCTCACCGAGCTGTAGGCGACCAGCTTCTTCACGTCGCGCTGCACCCAGGCGCAGTAGGCGCCGTAGATGATGCCGATGACCGCGAGCACCGCGATGCGTCGGCCCGAGGTAGTGGCGCGGCCAGCGGGAAGAGCGGCATCGCGAAGCGGATGAAGCCGTAGCCGCCGAGCTTCAGCAGACCGCGGCCAGGATCACCGAGCCGCCGGTCGGCGCCTGCACGTGCGCGTCGGGGAGCCAGGTGTGGAACGGGAACATCGGCACCTTGATGGCGAAGGCGAGCGCGAAGGCGAAGAAGAGCACGAGCTGCGCGCCGTGCGGCAGCACCACGCGGTTGAGCTGCTCGAGGTCGAAGCTGTCACGAGCCCCGTCGAGGCGCCTCGGTACTGCCGACCACGAGTACAGGATGGCGACCAGCATCAGCAGGCTGCCGACGATGGTGTAGAGGAAGAACTTCACCGCCGCGTAGACGCGCTCCTTGCCGCCCCAGATGCCGATGATCAGGTACATCGGCACGAGCATCAGCTCCCAGAAGACGTAGAAGAGGAAGAGGTCGAGGGCGAGGAACGCGCCGAGCATCGCCGACTTCGAGGAGCAGGAACGCGACGGCGAACTCCTTGACCTTGGTGTTGACCGAGTTCCACGAGCGCGTAGAGCGCGATCGGCGTGAGCAGCGTGGTGAGGAGGACCAGCCAGAGCTAGATGCCGTCGACGCCGAGCTTGTAGGAGATGCCGAGCGTCGGGATCCATTCGTACTGCTCGACGAACTGGTACGCCGCCGTCGAGTAGTCCCCGTCGAAGAGCCAGATGCTCGCGACGAGCTCGACGAGCATGAAGATCACCGAGGTCGCCCGGAGCGTGTTCGTCGCCTGTCGCGGCAGGAACGCCACGACGAAGGCGCCGAAGAACGGCAGGAGGATCAGGAGGCTGAGCAGATGCGCGTTCATGGCGCACCTCCTTGGAGCGCCGCGACCTCCGCCGGAGGACCTCCGGCGGGTTGAATGACGATCTCCTGCGTCTCGTGGGCGACGTTGCCGAAGGTGTTGCGCACCTCGATGGAGGCAGCCACCACGGCGCCGACGCGGATGTTGAGCGAGCCGACCTGCACGATGTCACCGGGGTGGAGGCGCTCCTCCTCGGTGGCTTCGCCGCCGCGGACGCGGGCGCGCGCATCGTTCTTGCGGAAGATGATGCCGCCCTCATCGTCCTGGGCGACGCGGAAGGTGGGCAACAGCGAGCTCCCGGCCTCTGGATCCGCCTCCCAGCCGCGGCCCATCTGCTCCTCGTCGAAGGAGACCTCGTCACCGTCCGGATCGAGCGCGACCTCCTCGAGCTCACCGGGACGATCGCCGTCCATCAAGAGCGCGAAGCCCCTCCACTTGTCCTCGCCGTAGGTGTAGCTGACGCTGTTCTCCGACGCGCTCCACTCGGTGTCCATCTCGCCGTCGTCGTCGACGTCCCAGCGGTACTCGTAGCCGAGCCCCTGACCGGAGGTCCACGTGACGTCGGTGCGCGTCGCCGTGCCTTCCAGGCTCGGGTGCGGGTAGACGAACCACCAGGCGAGAACCGCCATCCCGAGCACCATCACCGCGCCGTAGGTGTAGACGACGCCGTTCTGGATGCGGGTGGAGAGCCAGCCGAGGAGCGACACACCGAGAGCGGTGGCGCGGGCGAGGATGCCGTCGACGAAGTACTTGTCGATCGCGGCGGCGAAGATCGCGAGGCCGCGCGTCGCGCGGATCACCGTCGCCTCGTAGAGCTCGTCCACGTACCACTTGTTCATCATCCACTTGGAGATGCCCGAGGGCTGCGCCATCGGCATGCGGCCCTCCTTGAGGTACCAGAACCAGGCGAGGCCGATGCCCGTCGCCATCGCGCCCACGCCGCCGGCGGCAGCCAGGTAGCTGAGACCGCCGATGTCGGCGTCGAAGTGAGCGATGGTGTGCGAGAGCCAGGTGCCCCAGAAGTTGCCGCCCTCCACACCCCCGAGCTCATGGACACCCACGAGGTGAAGCAGCGGCTCGAGGTTGATGAGGCCCGCTGCGATGGCGCCCACGCCGAGCGCCGAGAGCACGCCAGCGATCGCCATCCCCGGGCGGTGGGGATGCGGATCGTAACCGTGCTCCTCTTCGTGACCGGGGGCGGGATCGAGGAGCCCTTCTCCTCTTCGCCTTCTTCGCCCTCCTCCGGTACCACCTTCGCGCTGCGGTAGGTGCCGTGGAAAGCGATGAAGTAGAGCCGGAACATGTAGAAGGCGGTCATCGTCGCCGCGGCCACGAGGATCACGAAGACGAGCCAGCCGACCCAGCTGCTGCTCCCGGAACTCGCGTGCGCCCAGTTCGAGCGCGCCGAGGAGGATCTCGTCCTTCGAGAAGAACCCGCTGAAGAGCGGCAAGCCGGCGATCGCCAAGCAGCTCGCGATGGAAGGTCCAGTGGGCGTCGGGGAGCTTGTCCTTCGGAGGCCGCCGAGGTAGCGGATGTCCGCGTCGCCGTGGGCGTGGACCGCGTGCATCACCGAGCCGGCGCCGAGGAAGAGGCAGGCCTTGAAGAAGGCGTGCGTGAAGACGTGGAAGAAGCCGCCGGCGAAGGCGCCGCAGCCGACCGCCGCGAACATGAAGCCGAGCTGGCTCACCGTGGAGTAGGCCAGGATCTTCTTCATCTGGTTCTGCACCAGCGCGATGGTCGCCGCGAGCAGCGCGGTCAGCGCGCCGACGATGGCGATGACCGCCATCGCGATCGGGCGACTCCACGAAGACCGGGCTCGAGGCGACAGCAGAGGTAGACGCCCGCGGTGACCATGGTGGCCGCGTGGATGAGCGCGGAGACCGGCGTGGGGCCGGCCATCGCGTCGGGGAGCCAGACGTAGAGCGGGATCTGCGCGCTCTTGCCGGTGCAGCCGAGGAAGAGGAAGAGGCGCCGCGACCGTCGCGACGCTCGAGCCGAGCGCGACGCGCGCCGAGGATGAACGGCGGTGAGGCTCGAGGCGCGTGGCGCCGGTTGATGTCGTCGAACTCGAAGGCGTCGCGGGTGCGCGCGTCGGCGACCGCGAGACGAGCAGGAACATCCCGAGCAGGACGCCGAAGTCGCCGATGCGGTTGACGACGAAGGCCTTGCGGCCGGCCGCGGCGTAGTCGCCGTTCTCGAACCAGAAGCCGATGAGCAGGTAGCTGCAGAGGCCGACGCCTTCCCAGCCCACGAACATCAGCGGCATGTTGCTGCCCAGGACCAGGATCAGCATCGAGGCCATGAAGAGGTTCAGGTAGGTCAAGAACCGCGCGTAGCCCGGATCGTCGTGCATGTACCCGAGCTGTAGATGTGGATCGAGCAGGCCCACGCCCGTGACCATCACCGTCATGATCGCCGCTAGGCGATCCAAGACGAAGCGAGACGCGAAGCGGGACTTCGCTGGTTCCGACGTAGAGCGAGAACCACTCGTACACTTCCTGCGTGATCTGCGCGTCGTCCCCGAGGCTCGTCTTGAGACCGGTCAGGTGGAAGAAGCTGATGAGCGCCAGAAGGAAGGCGAGCGCGACCGACCCCACCCCGACCGCGCCGACCAACTGCCGGTTGGCGAAGCGCCCCGCGACGCCGTTGATCAGCGCCCCGAAGAGGGGCGAGTAGGACGATCCAGAGAAGCGCCTTGTCCGCGATGTTTCCGAAGTCCATGGCTAAATGACCGACCGTGATTCGAGGGCAGGAGATCGCGAAGGATCCGGCGCCGCTCGGAAGGAGGGACGACGAAGGGCGGCCAAGAGGCCGCTCGAGGAGGAGCGACGCCCCGAGCGGGGCCGGAGACGAGTGAGAACTGCCCTGGAATTGCGGTCGGTCATTTTCGTCAGTACTTGAGCGCGTCCGCCTTGTCCGTCTCGACGGTGTGCTTGAGACGGAAGAGGCTGATGACGATCGCCAACCCCACCGCAGCTTCGGCGGCGGCGACGGCGATCACGAAGAAGGCGAAGATCTGCCCGGCGTGATTCTCCGGATTGAACCGGTTGAACGCGACGAGCATCACGTTGACCGAGTTGAGCATCAGCTCGATCGACATGAGCTGAATCAGGATGTTGCGGCGGGTGAGAAACCCGATGGAGCCGATCCCGAAGAGCACCGCCGCCAGGGCCAGGTACGTCGCCGAGGCCTACCAGATATCCATTAGATGAGCCCCTTTGGTTCGGAGACAGCCACGACTAATGTCCCCCGTGGGCCGAGACTTCGGCCGTGAGCTGTGCTTCGTGGGCGGCCTGTGCGGCTTTCTCCGCCTCACGGGCCGCCTTGCGCTCGCGCGCCTCCTTCGCCTCGGCGATGGTGCGCCCGCGAGCGATGGCGATGGCGCCGACGATGGCGACCGTCAGCAGGATCGAGATGAGCTCGAAGGGGACGACGGCGGTGGTGAAGAGCTCCGAGCCCATCCCATCGACGCCGCCGAACTGACCGCACTCCGCGACGCCCTCCGCGCAGCGAGGGATCGGGATCGCAGGGCTTGGCGGTCTTGATCACGCTGAAGGCGATGCCGCCGGTGACGATCGCGGCGATCGCGGCCGACGCCGTTCTCGTCGAGCAGCCCTCGAAACTCACCGGGCGGCGTCGTCGACTCCGGACCGAGGAGCATGATGACGAAGACGAAGAGCACCACCACCGCGCCGGCGTAGACCAGGAGCTGGAGCGCGGCGAGGAGGTGCGCCTGAAGCGTCAGAAGAGTCCCGGCGAGGGAGATGATGTGAAGAAGGAGCGCCATCGCCGCTCTGAGCGGGTTCCGCGCCATGACGGTGCCGACCGCGCCACCCACGGCCAGGATGCCGGCGACCACGAAGAGAAGCTCACCCAGGCTGCTCACGCCGCCCTCCCTTCACCGAGGAGACCCGCCACGCTGGCGTCGAGGCGCGTGTTCTCTCAGGCCTCCTCGCGCCGCCGCGGCGAACTCTTCGCGAAACTGCCGTACGAAGCCGAGCATCGGCATCGCCGTGCCGTCGGCAAACGCACAGATCGTGTTGCCCATCATGTTGTTGCAGACGTCGACCAGCAGATCGACGTCCTCTGGCTTGCCGCGACCGGCAGCGAGGTTGTCGAGGATGTCGACGAGCCAGCCGCACCCTTCGCGGCACGGCGTGCACTGCCCGCAGGACTCGTGCTTGTAGAACTTCATCAGGTTCCGCGCGGCCTCGACCATGTTGACCGAGTCGTCCATGACGATCGCGCAGCAGGTGCCGAGCATCGTGCCGAGCGCGCGGTAGGTGTCCACGCCCATCGGAACGTCGATCTCGCTCTTGCCGTGCCACGCGTGCAGCGGGTGATCCTCGGCGGGCGCGTGCACCAGCTTGTCGGGGCGCAGCACCGGCGTCGACGAGCCGCCCGGGATGACAGCCTTTGAGCGGGCGATCGTCGTGGAGCATGCCGCCGCCGAAGTCGTAGATGAGCTCGCGCATGGTGATGCCCACCGGACGCCTCGTAGACGCCCGGCTTCTTCACGTGGCCGCTGACGCCGTAGAGCCGCGTGCCACCGTCGCGCGCACCGAGGCGTCCGCGGTTGCGACCAGGCCTCGCCGCCGAGCTCGATGATGTCGGCGACCTGGGCGATGGTCTCGACGTTGTTGACGATCGTCGGCTGCTGCCAAGGCGCCGGCGTTCGCGGGGAAGGGCGGCTTGAAGCGCGGCTCGCCGCGCTTGCCCTCGAGGCGTGTTGAGGAGCGCCGTCTCCTCGCCGCAGATGTAGGCGCCCGCGCCCTGGTGAACGTGGATGTCGATGGCGTGGTTCACGCCGAAGGGACGCTGGCCGATGTAGCCCTTGGTGCGGGCCTCGGAGATGGCGTCGTTCATGCGGTCGATGCAGTGCTTGAGCTCGCCGCGGACGTAGATCCAGCAGTGGTGCGCGCCGATCGCGTAGCAGGTGATGAGGCAGCCCTTCGATGAAGCGGTGCGGGTCGTGCTCACATGATCGTGCGGTCCTTGAAGGTGCCGGGCTCGACTCGTCGGCGTTGACGACGAGGTAGACCTGTCTCGCCCTCTTTCGGCGAGAGGAAGCCCCACTTGACCCCGGCGGGGAAGCCCGCGCCGCCGCGACCGCGGATGTGGGCCCTTCTTGACCTCTTCCTTGATCTGGTCGGGCTGCATCGAGGTGAGCGCCTTGCGCGCCTGGCGATACACGCCGTTGGCTTCCGCGACCGCGAGCCGGTGGCTGTCGTCTATTCCGTAACGTCGCGTCAGGAGAGCTTCGAATTCCATCACGCACTCCTCACGGAAGTGGCGGGCGTCTTCGCCGCGTAGTCGTCGATGATCGCGTCGAGCTTCTCGAGCGTGAGATTCTCGTGGATACTCGTCGTTGATCTGCACCATCGGTGCCTGCCCGCATGCAGCGAGGCACTCTGCCTTCAGCAGCGTGAACCGACCGTCGGAGCTGGTGCCGCCGGCGTGACAGCCGAAGCGCTTCTCGAGGTGCTCCTGCACCGCCTTGGCGCCGCGCAGATCGCACGACAGTGTCCTACACACCCACACGACGTTGGGCGCCACCGGCTCCTCGAAGAACATCGTGTAGAAGGTCACGACGCCTTTGACCTGCGCGGTGGTGAGCTCGAGGCGCTTCGCGACATACGCGATCACGTCGGGTGAGATCCAGCCGTGCTCCCGCTGGCAGAGCCAGAGCGCAGGCAGACAGGCCGCCCTCTTCTCGGGATAGTGAGTCAGGATCTCGTCCAGCTCTTTTTCGCGTTCCGGCGGGAGAGCGAATGCCATGGTTGCCTCGGCGTGGCGTGCCGCCCCGAGATGCGTGCGACACGGAAAAAATCAGGCTAAAAGGGTCCTCGGGCGAGGCGGACGCTAGGCGGCGGGGGGGCCGATGTCAAGGTCGCCGGAGGCCTCGTCGGCCGCCCCCGAACGGGGATCTGGGTCCGCGAAAATACTGGCTTACCCCCCTTCCCAACTTCGCCCGATGACGGTTAGGGTACGCAGGCCTTCGCTGGGGGTTTTTCGAGGGCACGAAACCCAAAGGGGACCTAGTGACCGTCTTCTGTCCGAATTGCGGCAAGCCCAACACCGATACCGCGACCAAATGCGTCTCGTGTGGCACCGAGCTCAAGCCGGCCCCACGGGGCGGAAAGTTCAAGGGCACCATGATGATGAGCGCCGCCCAGGCGCCGAAGCCTGGGGGGGCACCCCCGGGTGGTGCTCCACCGGGTGCTCCACCCCAGGGCGCCCCTCCCCCGGCCTCGCCCGGCCCCGTGCAAGCGGGCTCGCCTCAGGCCAAAAACCTCGCTTTCCAGCAGACGATGCTGGGACCGATGACGCCCCCTGGTCAGGAAGACGCGCCTGGCGGCGCGCCTCCCAGCGGGGGCTTCGGGGCGCCTCCTCCCGGGGGCGGTGCCCCTCCCGGCGGCGGCGGCTTCGGCTCGCCTCCCCCCGGTGGTGGTGCGCCCCCCAGCGGCGGCGGCTTCGGCGCGCCTCCCCCGGTGGCGGTGCGCCCCCCGGCGGCGGCGGCTTCGGCTCGCCTCCCCCGGCGGCGGCGCGCCTCCCGGCGGCGGCGGCTTCGGCTCGCCTCCCCCGGCGGCGGCGCGCCTCCCGGCGGCGGCTTCGGCTCGCCTCCCCCCGGTGGTGGTCCACCACCAGGGTCGGCTCCGGGTGGATTCGGCTCGCCTCCCCCTGGTGGCGGTGCACCCGGCTCGGCTCCGGGTGGATTCGGCGCTCCCCCTCCGGGCGGTAGCGCCCCGGGCTCTGCGCCCGGCGGCGGCTTCGGGGGGCCCCCTCCTGGCGGCGCGCCCCCAGGCTCGTCTCCCGGCGGATTCGGTGCTCCGCCTCCGGGCGGCGCGCCTCCCGGCTCGTCCCCTGGCGGATTCGGTGCCGCGCCTCCCGGCGGCGGTGGCTTCGGCGGCGCTCCTCCCGGTGGCGACGCCCCCGGCGGCTTCGGTGGCCCTCCTCCCGGCGGCGCTCCTCCCGGTGGTGGCGGCTTCGGTGGGCCTCCCGGTGGCGCTCCTCCCGGCGGCGGCGGCTTCGGCGGGCCTCCCGGTGGCGCGCCTCCCGGTGGCGGCTTCGGTGCGCCCGGTGGTCCGCCGCCCGGTGCGCCCGGCGCCGCGCCTCAGGGCGAGAAGAAGAAGTCCAAGCTCCCGATGATCATCGGCGGCTGCTGCCTGATCATCGTGCTGATCTCCTGCGCGGTCGGCGGCTACCTCTATTACAAGGGCAAGCAGGTCGCGAGCGAAGCCGGCTCGAGCTTCGAGGCCGAGATGAACCGCATCTCCCTCAGCGTGACCCTCGACGGAATCATCTCCGCTTGCGGCGCCGACCCTTCGGGCAACGCGGCAGCCGCGTACTTCAACCCCGCGGTCGCCGCGAGCTACGGGCCCCTGGCGTGTCAGGCGAACGCCGACACCGTGGCCGCCTTCAGTGACGCGAACCGCTCCACGGCGAACGCCCTCGCCGGCTCGCCGGACGAGGGCCTCGCCACCGCGCAGGGTCTCGATCCGAACAGCTGCTTCGTCTACACGTCGGGCGCGGCCAAGGTCATCGGCTGCAGTGGTGCCGATGGCTTCAAGCTGCTCCACGTCGAGGCGCTGGACCAAGTCCAACCCTGAGCTTCGACCCCACCGTCGCACGAGCCCGCGCCCTCTGGGACGCGGGCTCGCGCGCTTAAGGCCAGTGGGGTCCGAGGTCCCGTTGCGACCGTGCCGGCGACTGCTAGACCCCGCTTTGGAAGCGGGAGAGAACGCGACTCTCCGATGATGCAACTCCGTCCTCTCTTCGCTCTCGTCACTCTCTATCCGCTGCTCTTCGGCTGCGGCGGAGACGACACGACGCCGCCGGTCGCGTACGACCCCGCGCCCGGCTGCAATCCCATCGCTGCCGAGTGGGATTGCACCGCGCCCTATCCCAGCGACTTCTTCCTGGTAGACGGACAGGTCGCGCTCGAGGGTGCTGCGAGCCTGGTCGACGCGGTCTCCGGCGAGCCGCTCGACCCCTTCCAGCTGCAGCACCCCGACGGCTTCCCCAAGCTGCCGCAGATCATCGCGTACGTGCCGGGGGAGATCGACGACGGCGCGCTCGCGTTCCACGATGATCCCTCGCCGACGCTCACGCCTGCGACCTCTCAGACGGTGCTCCTCGACGCCGCGACCGGTGCTCCGGTGCTCCACTTCGCCGAGCTCGATCCAGGCGCGAAGCCGGGTCAGCGAAGAGCGCTGGCGATCCGTCCGCTCGTCCGCCTCGAGGACGGCGCGCGCTATGTCGTGGCCATTCGCGATCTGTCGCGTCCCGACGGGACGAAGGTGGAGCCGCCAGAGGGATTCCGGCGCCTCCGCGACGGCGAGCCGGCTGGCCACGCGGCCCTCGAGCCCCTGGCCGCCCGCTACGAAGCCGACGTCTTCGAGGTCCTCGCCGCCGCCGGGGTCGAACGCGAGAGCCTGCTGCTGGCGTGGGACTTCACGGTCTCGACCGAGGAGGACACCACCCGGGACATGCTCGCGATTCGCGAGGCGCTGATCGCGATGCTCGAAGCCGAGCCGCCCTCGGTCACCATCGAGGAGCGCGCAGAGGCACCTGACGATCCGCACATCGCTTTCATCGTGCGCGGGACCATCGAGGTCCCTCTCTTCGTCGACGCCGACGCGCCGGGGGCGCGCCTGTCGCGCGACGCGAGTGGAGCGGTGATGGCGAGCGGCGAGACCACCCAGATGCCCTTCAGCCTCGTCGTGCCGCCCTCGGTCGCCGAGGGATCCGCCGGCGGCCCGGCGCGGCTGATCCAGTACGGCCACGGCTTCTTCGGAGAGCGCACCGAGGCGGAGTCGGAATGGCTGGGGACCACCCTCGACGCCCTCGGCGCGGTGGCGGTGGCGACCGACTGGGTGGGGATGAGCCACGACGACTTCGGCGCGATCCTGGCCGACGTCGGCGACTCACCGAGCAAGGCATTCTTCTTCACGGACCGGCTGCATCAGGGAATGGCCAATCAGATCGCCCTCGCCCGGGCTGCGACCGGTCCGCTCCTCGAAGCCCTCGCCGCCGATCCCGAGACCGCCGACCTCTACGATCCTGGGGCGATTCAGTACTACGGCAACTCGAACGGGCACATCCTCGGCAGCACCTACGTCTCCCTCGCGCCACAGATCGACCGCGCGGTTCTCGGCGTCGGAGGTATCGGCTACTCCTTCATGATGTTCCGCGCGCAACCCTTCGCGAGCTTCCTCGGCCTCTTCGAGCTCTTCCTCCCCGACCGCGTGCAGGTGCAGCTCTTCACCTCGATGAGTCAGAGCACCCTCGACCGGATCGATCCCGTCACCTACGCGCCGCGCATGCTCGAGCACACCTATCCCGGCAGCCCGGAGGCGCGGCGCGTGCTCCTTCAGTACGGGCCGGGCGATCACGCCGTCCCCTACCTCGCCACCGAGCTCCAGGCCCGCACCCTCGGCATCCCGGTCCTCTCGCCCGTCAGCTATCCCATCGCCGCGCTCGACGTCGCCGAGGGCCCGGTGGACGGCTCCGCGCTCTCGCAGTTCGATTTCGGCGTCCCCGCGCCGCTCCCGGGCACCGTCGCCATCCCACCGACCGAGGAGACCGCGGTGCACGAGGGGGTTCGGCGCCTGCCGATGGCGATCGATCAGCTCGACACGTTCTTGGCCACGGGGATGGCGATGCCAGTGGCGGATCCCGTGGTGCACTAGTGCCGCCGGTCACCCGCGATGCTCTCGCGGTCGTGCTCCGGGATGGGATCGGGATAGGCGCCGTCGAAGCACGCGGCGCAGCGCGCGCCGTCGAAGACGCGATCCATGCCCGCCACGTCCAGGTACGTCAGGCTGTCGGCGCCGAGCGCGGCGGCGGCCTCCTTCTCGAGCGCCTCGAGGTCATCGCCGAAGCGACGGGCGAAGAGCTCCTCTTCGGTCGACATGTCGATCCCGTAATAGCAGGGATGTCGAACCGGCGGAGAGTGCACGGCGAGATGGATCTCTTCAGCCTCGGCCTCGCGCACCAGCGCGATGACGCGCGCGAGGGTCGTCCCGCGAACGATCGAGTCGTCCACCAGGAGCACGCGCCGGCCGCGGATCTCGGAGGGCAGCGTGTTCAGCTTGAGCCGGAGCGCCGCGGTGCGCGTGAGCTGATCGGCCATGATGAAGGTGCGGCCGCTGTAGCGATTCTTGATGAAGCCCTCACGCAGCGGCAGGCCCAGCGACTCCGACAGCGTGGTCGCGGCGGGGCGCGCCGTGTCCGGGACCGGGATCACGACGTCCGTCTCGATCCCCTTCTCCTGCAGGCGCGCCGCGAGGGCCTCTCCCAACCCCAACCGAATCTCGTAGACGCTTCGACCTTCGATGTAGGAATCGGGGCGGGCGAAGTAGATGAACTCGAAGACGCAGGGTGCGGCGGCGCCGGCGGCGAGGGAGCGACGGATCGGCTCCTGCCCCGCGCGCAGGAAGAGCGCCTCGCCCGGTGACGGGACCTCGAAGCGCGTGAAGCCGAGCGCGTCGAGGGCGACGGATTCGCTCGCCACGATCCAGGCGCCGTCGCTCCGCCGGCCGACGATGGCGGGGCGGATGCCGTGGGGATCGCGGACCACCACCAGCGTCGGCTCTCCGTCGAGCATCAGGGCGGCGGCGATCGAGTAGCTGCCGCGAACCCGCTCGCGCATCGCACACAGGCCCGCGAGGGCGTCGTCGATCCCGTGGCCCGACGGACGGGCGCGGTTGAGCGAGTCGGCGAGCTCACAGAGCGCGGGCTCGACGTCGCAGTGCGACAGGAGGTGGATGGAACGCCCCGCGAGGCTCTCCCGGAGCTCCTCGTAGTTGGTGACGTTGCCGTTGTGCGCCATCAGGATGCCCGGCTGGCGATAGAAGAAGGGCTGCGCGTCTTCGAGGACGCCGCGCCCGATCGTCGGGTAGCGCACGTGCCCGATGCCGATCGGCCCCTCCAGGGCCTCGAGGTCCTCCGCGCCGAGCGCGTTCGCGGCGCTGCCGAGGCCGCGCCGCGCGGGAAAGCGACGGCCATCCGCGGTCATGGTGGCGATCCCCGCGGAATCCTGGCCGCGATGCTGAAGCGCCTGAAGCGCGATGTGAATCTCCGGGGCGACGTCTTTGGCGCCGACCAGGCCGACGAAACCGCACATGCGAGGGGGAGGCTAGCTCACTCGGCGAGGTAGGCCACGGTCACTGTGACTTCGATCCCATCGTCGCCCGGCCGTGTTCGGCGGAGCAGGACGGTTCGGTGCAGCTGTGCCGAGTCCGCCGACCCATGGCGCGGATCGGCGATCTTCTCGGTCGCGACGCCGATCTCTCCCAGGCGATCGTCGCGGACCGTTCGGAATTCGACGTCGGGCGGCTCGTCCAGGCGACCAAAGGCGAGGGGGCGCGAGCCCTCGCGGGTGATCCACACCGCCTGGACCTCGTCCTCGCGCCGGATGGGGGCGAAGACGCTCTCCTCGAGGGCGGCGCGATCGCGGATGGCCGGATCGGCGATGAGCGCCCGCCGCGCCCATCGGTCGAAGTCCTCGAAGCGCTCCATCCGCGGCTCCGCGAGCTCGCTCGCCTCGGCGGCGCCGAAGCTCGAGGTGTCACAGGCGGCGAGCGCGAGGACGTAGGTCGCGATCAGAAGGTGACACCGAGCTGTACGCCCGCGGGCCACCCGGCGCGGACGAAGATCGCGTTTCGTTCGCTGAAGTGCCACCGCGCGCCGAGCATCGCGTGAGGCCAGATGAAGCTGTCCGTCCATTGGTCGCGGTTCGACGAGAAGAGCAGGGTCGCGCCGAACTCGACAAAGATGGACCAGGATTCCGAGATGTAGAAATTCCACTGCAGCCCGAGCATCGGGTAGACGCCGATCCCCTCGAAACCGCTCCAGTAGATGTACATCACCTCCGCGCCCACGGTGACGGAGAGATCGTCGTCCACGCCGTCGATCAGCCCCCTCGACACCACCGGGATGTCGAGGCGTACCCCCAAACCGACCTCGGCGTAGTAGCCGACCATGACGTGGGCGTCGAAGCGAAGCGCGTCGTGGTCGCGTTGCTCGCCCCCCTCCTCGTCGTCCCCGTCCTGATCCTCCCCCTCCTCGAGCGCCTCTTCCTCGTCTTCGTCCTGAGCCGAGGCGATCGCGGGAGAAACCACCGAGGTGGCGCCTACGACCAGCAGGAAGAGGCCAATGCGCCGCATCCCGCCATCGTAGATCATCCAGCGGCCGGTTTCGGGTAATTTACGAGGCTCATGAAGCGCGATCAGAGGACCGAGCTCCGAGTCGGCATCTTCGTCGTGGTGGCCCTGGTCATCGGGGGCACCCTCGCGCTCGTCATCGGAGAGCAGCGGAACGTCTTCAAGAGCAAGGTGGAATTCGAAGCCTACTTCGACGAGGTGGACGGCCTGAGCCCGGGGAGCCCGGTCCGCATCGCCGGCGTGCAGGTGGGCACGGTTCGCGAGGTGCACCTTCGAGACGACGGACGCATCCACGTGAGCTTCGCCGTCATCCAGGACGCGGCGAGCCTGGTGCGACAGGACAGCATCGCGTCCGTCGGCAACAAGGGTCTGCTCGGCGACAAGCTCCTGGACGTGACCGTGGGCAGCGGCGAGCCGTTGGCCGAGGGCGCCACCATCCAGACCGAGACGCCGGTGGGCATCGGCGAGTACATCGACCGCGCCGGCGGGATCATTCGCGAGGTCGAAGCCACCGCGCACAACCTCCGCATCGCCACCGAGCCCCTCGCCGAAGAGCAGTTCTCCACCGACCTGCGCGAGACCACCGCGAACCTGGCGACGATCACCCGGATGGCGGCGAACGAGGACGGCCCCCTCGCTGCGCTCCTCAGCGACCAGGACAACGCCAACCGCATCGACACCTCGCTGGCCAACGTGGCGACCGCCAGCCACGAGCTCGCGGAGACCGCGCGAACCGCGCACCGCATCATCGGCGAGGTGGAGCGCGGTGACGGCAGCGCACACGAGCTGATCTACGGCGACCAGGGCACGCGCCTGGTCTCGAACCTCGCCGACGCCACGGGTGAGATCGCCACCGCCCTGCTCGCGGTTCGCGAAGGCGATGGGATGGTCCACGAGGTGATCTACGAGGATTCCGGGGGGGAGCTGGTGGCAAATCTGTCTCAGATGAGCGAGGACCTGGCCGCCGTCACCGCCGACATCCGCGCCGGCCGGGGCACCATCGGCGGCCTCGTCGCCGACCCGTCGATCTACGAGGACGTCAAGCGGCTGGTCGGCAACCTCGAGCGGAACGAGATCCTGCGGGCGCTGGTGCGCTACTCGATCCGCGAGGACGAAGCACAGGCGCCGGCATCGGTGTCGGCGACGACGGAGGAGTAGGGGTGGGGATCCTCGGGGGAGTGCTGATCTTCAGCGGGCTCTTGCTCGCCTGCATGGCGCCGATCGCCGCGGCTCGCGCCAAGCGCGCGAAGCTGTGGTCCGAGGCGGTGGCGCGCCTCGGGCTCTCGCCCATCGCCGAGCTGTCGCGCGACGGCGACCTGTCGGCGGTCCGCGGGACGGTGGAGTGCGAGGAGCCGGTCGAGGACCCGGTCACGGGCGAGGATGTCGTCTGGTACGAGGTGGAGACGCGCGTCGGCGACAACACCAGCAGCGTCGTCTCCCAGGCGACTCCTTTCGTCCTGCGTGACGAGAGCGGCGGCGTCTGGGTGGACCCCGAGGGGGCGCGCGAGATCGCGGTGCGCATCGATCAGTTCGAGCCCGGAGACGACCGCAAGAGCGTCGCGAGCTTCCTGAAGAAGAACGGCCTGTCCAATCGCGCCGACGTGAGCCTGGTCCACCGCTCCATCCCGGTCGGTGTCGACCTGGTGACGGTGGGCCGCGGCCGCGAGGACCGGCGCGCGCCGCAGGTCGACGAAGACGCGGGCTACCGCGACGGCCCCGGACGGATGGTCGCCTTCACCGCCGGCGAGCGCGGCGAGCTGGTGCTCACCACCCACAGCCTGGACGCGTTCCGCGAGCGCGAGCTCGCTTCGGTCAAGACGGGCTCCGCCGGGGTGGTGATCCTCGCCGTATTGGGCCTGGGTTGCGCGGCCGCGGGGGTGGCGCTCCTCCTCGTGCCGACCTGAAGCGGGCTCAGGGGCGGTGGTGCTGCTCCTGCTCGCGCGCGGTGATCAGCGCGCGAAGCGCCTGATAGGCCATCTTGCCCTGATGGTCGTCGGGGAAGAGCTCGCCGCCTTCGGCGTCCGGATCGGGGCCGAGCCGTATGCGGTTTCGCGCCGGCTCCTCCTCTTCGCCCGCGTCGTCCGATTCGCGCGCCTGGTCCAGATGGCCCTCGAGCGACTCCTCGCGAATCTGATAGCGCTCCATCGAGCCCTCCCGCACCGCCGAGGGCGCGAGCTGGTCGACCTCCATGTCCGGCTCGATCCCCTGCGCCTGGATCGAGCTACCGCTCGGCGTGTAGTAGCGCGCGATGGTGAGCTTCATGGCGCTGCCGTCCGGGAGCTCGACGATGTTCTGGACCGAGCCCTTGCCGAAGGTGCGCGTCCCGACGATCACGGCGCGTTCGTGATCCCGGAGCGCGCCCGCCACGATCTCGGCGGCGCTCGCGGTGTAGCCGTTGACCAGGACCACGAGGGGCCAATCGGGTCGCGTGCCAGCGCTGCTCGCGCGCGCCTCGGAGAGGACCTGGCCGCCGCGGCCGCGCGTCGAGACGATCACGCCCGAGTCGATGAACTCGTCGCTGACCAGCACCGCCTGGTTCAAGAGGCCGCCCGGGTTGTAGCGCATGTCGAGGAGGATCCCGCGAATGCCGCCGGCGGCCTGCGCTTCCGCAGTCGCGGTGTCGAGCGCGTTTCGCAGCTCGGTGGTGGTCGTCTCCTGGAAGGACTTCAGGCGCACGTAGAGAACGCGGTCGGGCAGCAGGCGCGCCTCCACCGCTTCGACCTCGATGACCTCGCGGGTCAGGACGAGATCGATGGGCTCTTCGGCGTCTTCGCGCCTGAGGCGCACGCTCACCGCCGTCCCCGGCTCGCCGCGCATGATGCGGACCGCGTCGGTGATCGGCAGGTCGCGCGCGCTGTGGCCGTCGATGATCAGGAAGCGGTCACCGGGAAGGATCCCCGCCCGGTCCGCGGGCCCGCCTTCGATCACGCCGAGGACCGTGAGCCAGCCGTCGCGCGCCTCGATCTCGACGCCCACGCCCCCGAACTGCCCCTGTGTGTCGTTGGTGAGGATCCGATACTCGTCCGGATCCATGAAGGCCGAGTGCGGATCCAGCGTGCGCACCATCCCGCGGATGGCGCCGTAGATCAGCTCGTCCTGGTCCGCCTCCTCGACCCAGCTCATCTCGATGTGAGAGAGGGCCCGGGCGAAGATCCCGAGGTTGCGATAAGGGCTTTCGGTCTCGGGGGTGGCTCGGGCCACGGCGGCCCCCAGACCGCCTACGCACACCACCGCGATCGCCCACAGGAGGCGCTCCCGAAAGGACACGCTTTTCATCATCGAATAGCCTCTCATTGACACCACTTCTGGTATCCTGTTGTAGTACCACGACAGACACCCACTCCGGTCGCACACAGAGGGCGTCGGGTGGACAGAGGGAGGACACCGGGAGCATGGGCGGAACCGACAAGCGGAAGCAGAGCCTGTATTTCCCCGAGTCGATGTTGCAGGACATCCAGCACGAAGCGGCTCGGCTCGACCGGTCCCTGAGCTGGATCGTTCAGCGCTGCGTGAAGATCGGGATCCAGGAGATCCGAAAGCTCCCCTCGGTCAACGACATCGTCGACGACGGCGAAGACAGCGGAGACTGAGGAACTTCTTTGGCGAAGCTGATCTACGACGATCAGGGCTTCGCCATCGCCGAGGACGGGACCCGTCTCTTCTACGGCGTCCGTGGCTCCGGACCGACCGTCGTGCTCAACGACGGCATCGGGTGCGATGGCTTCGCCTGGACGTACTTGCAGCCGGAGCTCGCGAAGGACCATCGGGTCGTTCACTGGCACTATCGCGGCCACGGACGCAGTGGTCCGCCCGTCGATCGCGCGCGTCTCGACGTGCCGGCCATCGCGCGCGACCTGAGCGCCGTGCTCGAGACGCTCGGCATCGAGGACCCGGTTCTCCTCCTGGGTCACTCGATGGGAACGCAAATCTGCCTCGAGCACTATCGGCTGCACCCGAAGGCAACGCGCGGAATGATCCTCTTATGCGGCAGCTATGGGCGAATCACCGAGACCTTTCACGGAAGTGACGCCCTCAAGCAGGTGTTGCCGGCCCTGATCGAGCAGGTACAGAAGCGCCGGGGCCTGGCGCGAGCGCTCTGGGGTCGCGTCTCGCCCGGCCTCGCTTTCCGCATGGCGAGCCTGAGCGGTGAGGTGGACGCCCTCAACATCCGGCGCGAGGACTTCGAGACCTATTGGGACCACATCAACCTGATGGATCCCGACGTCTTCCTCCCGATGCTCCGCGCAGCCGGCGAGCACAGCGCCGAGGACCTGCTGTCCAAGATCGAGGTGCCCGTCCTCGTCATCGCCGCCGAAAAGGACACCTTCACCCCGCCCGAGCTCGCCCAGTCCATGGCCGATCGGATGCCGAAGGGCGAGTACCTGCTCCTCGAAGGTGCGAGCCACGCCGCGCCGATCGAGCACCCGGACACCATCATCGCGCGGGTGCGCGAGTTCATCGCCGCACACGACATGTGACGATCCCGCGCCGCGCGGTCCATCCCGGCTTCGCGGGCCTGACCGGAGGGTACTATCGTCCACCACTCGACCGCACATCCCATGCGATGATCGGGTAAGCTGACCGACGATTCTCGGTCGCTTGGAGGGGTTCGATGATGAGGGTTCTCGCGACAGCGCTGGTGGTGCTCACGCTCAGTAGCGTCTCGTCCGTGGTCGCGGCGCAGTCCGACGACGAGCGCGCCCATGGACACTTCCTCGCAGCCCGGTCCTACATGGACCAGGGCCGCTACGAAGACGCGGCGGAGCAGTTCCGCGAGAGCTACCGGCTGAGCGAGCGCCCCGAGCTTCTCCTGAACATCGCTCTGGCATACGAGCGAGCGGGGATGTTCGGCGAAGCCGCCGACACCCTCGACGAGTGGCTATCCGTCACCCCCGAAGACGATCCCGACCGTCGAACGGTCACCACCCGGGCGGAATCGCTCCGCGAGCGGGCGGGAGGCGGAGATGTTGCCACCTCGACCGACGAGGGCGAGCTCGAGGCGCTGGTGGACGAGTCCGACGAGGAGACCAGCTCGAGCCTGGCGAGCGCCGCGGGCGCGGAGGATGACGGGGGCGGCATCGGCGGTCTGGGCATCGTCGGGATCATCACGGCCGCCGCGGGCGTGGCCCTCGGGATCGCGGCGATCGGCACCGGCGTCGCCGCTCACGGCACCTACAACGACCTCGTCGACAGCTGTCCGGGAGGCGCCTGTAGCCCGGACCGCCAATCGGACATCGACTCGGGACAATCCCTCGCGGTGGCTTCCACGGTGCTCACCCCCATCGCGGTGGTGCTGGCTGCGGTCGGCGTCACCCTGCTGGTGGTCGACCTCTCGAGCGGTTCCGGCGGGAGCGAGGACGCGCAGGCGCGGCTCGGCGTCTCGGCGGCGCCAGGTCAGGTCGCAGTCTCCGTCGATGGGAGCTTCTGAGATGAAAACGAGCTCGTCCCTCATGCTCGCTGTCGCCGTCGCGCTGGCCCTCGGGGGCTGCGTGGCCATCGACGACTTCTCCATGTTCTACACCACGGACGCGGCGCCGTCGGACAGCGGCGTCGACGGCTCCCCCGACGGGGGGGACAGCAGCCCGCCCGACACCGGTACCCCCGATGCGACCCCGGACGCACCGGTCGATGGCTGCGTGCCCGTCGACGAGACCTGCAACTTCATGGACGACGACTGCGACGGCACGGTGGACGAAGAGCCGACCGAGTGTGCGGTCCCCAACGGCAACGTCGCCTGCGTGATGGACACCTGCACGCTCCTTTCGTGCGTGAGCGGCTTCGACGGTTGCGACGACCCGGCGAGCTGCGACACCGACCTCTCGGACAATCGCTATCACTGCGGTATGTGCAGCACCGCCTGCAACATCGACGCGGACTGCGTGGACCGCTCTTGTCTCGACTCGACCGTCAGCTGGACGGTGCTGGCGCAGTCATCGGTGACCTCCTACGGCGACGCGGGCGACTACGTGGGGGACCGCATCGCCATCGCCGGCATCTACCGGTCGGACATCGACGTCGGGACCGGAAGCATGCCGGGCAGCGCGACCGAAAACCGCATCTACGTGGCGCAGATCGCCGAGGACGGAACCACCTCCTGGGTCGCGACGAGTGACGCGGGCAATTACAACACCGTCCAGGCGGTGGCCCTCGCCCCGTCGGGCGTCACCTACGTCATGGGCGAGGTCGCCGAGTCCCTCACCATCGACGGAACGACGGTCACGACGGGCGCCTCGACCCGCAGCGTGTACGTCTGGGTGCTCGACGCGACGGGCACCACCACGGACCTCGAGCTCCTCGAGGCGACCAGCGGCACGGTCCACTCGGCAGACGCCGGCGTCAGCGACGACGGAACGCTCTACATCGCGGGCTGGTTCAGTGGAAGCATGAGCTACGGCACCGGCGTCACGGCCACCAGCGCCGGCGGGCAGGACATGTTCCTGGCGCGCCGGACCAGCGGCGGAACCACCGCGCTCTATTCTTACGGAACGGGCGGGACCGAGGCGATCTTCGCGATGGACGTCGATCCGATGGGCGGCGCGGTCGTGCAGGCCGCCTATGACACGGGCTTCAGTTTCGGTGGCACCAGCCTCGCCACGCCCGAAGGTGGAAGCGACGCGCTCATCGCGGCGCTCGATGGCAGCGGGGGCGTCCGCTGGGCTCATACCGCGGGCGGCGCGCGTGGCGAGTTCTCCCTCGGCGTCGCCATGGACGAGTCCAGGAACGTCTTCTTCCACACGGGCTTTCCACCGGAGATGGATGGGAGCGGGGGCTTCGTCGACGCGTCCTTCGACACCACCGGGCTCGTGGGCGCGGCGGCGGTGATCGGCTCCTTCGCCGCAGACGGCACGCTGCGCTGGGCGCGCCCCATCGGCGTCGGCGCGCCGTATTGGGCGCCTAGCGGAATTCCGCCCTCCGTCACCTACGCGATTCGCTATCGCTACGGCAGCCTGGCCGCGGCCGGCGGCATGCTCTACAGCGGCGTCGACATCGAATCCGGTCAATCGCTCGACGGCACCACGGTCATCGGGGAGAGCTTCTCCGACGCCGTGGGCTTCATCGGTTTCCACGGCGACGACGGATCGCTGGCCTGGGCACACGCCTTCGGTGCGACCCGCGACTTCAACACCTTCGACGTCGCCGGGGCGCCCACCGGCGCCGTGGTGATCGGTCGCTTCCGCGAGGACGCGACGATCGGCACCATGACCTACACCTCGCCGGCGGGCGCATTCACTGGCTTCGCGACGCGCGTCAGCAACCCCTGACAGATGTCGTAGGATCGCTCGAGATGCCGGTCCTGATCGCCGAGGACAACGCGACCAACATCGAGGTGATCACCTCGATGCTCGAGCTGCTCGACTACACCTTCGTGGTGGCCGAGGACGGCGAGAAGGTGGTCGCCCTCGCGAGCGAACGGGACGACATCGAGCTCGTGTTGATGGATGTGCAGATGCCGAAGCTGGACGGCTACGCGGCCACCTCCGAGATCCGCCGGAGGGAACGCGAGAAGGGCCTGGCCCGCGTGCCGATCATCGCTCTCACCGCCCACGTGCGCGACGAGGATCGTCAACGCGCGGTCGAATGCGGCATGGACGGGTTTCTGACCAAGCCGATCGATCTCGACGAGCTCGAGCGGATGCTGGCGTCCCAGCGCATCTCCCTTCCTGGCCCGGCTGCGCCCGCGGCCGAGCTGGACGTCATCCTGGACGAAGCGATGGTCGCGGCGTTTCGAAAGCAGGACATGCTGGAACGGGTGGTCGCGGCCTACGCCCTCGACCTCGAGCGCGGCATGGTGGCGATCCGCGAGAGTCTCGAGAACGGAGACGCGGAGACGCTCGAGCGCACCGCCCATTTCTTGCGCGGCAGCTCGGCGACGATGGGTGCCGTGCGGGTAGCGCTCCGCGCCGAGCGACTGGAAAAGGCGAACGACGGCGATCAGCGGACGCTGGCCGAAGAGCTACTCGCGGCGCTCGAAGAGACGCGCGCAGCGATCGCTGCCCTCGACTGACGTCTGCTCAGTACTCGACGCGAACGAGCTGCTCAGTACTCGACGCGGAAGAGCTGCTGACCCATCAGCACCATCGAGCCGCTCTTGATGGGCGCTGATCCCTCGACGCGCATGAAGGTGCCGTTGGAGCTCCCCACGTCGGTGAGGAAGATGCGGCCGCCCTCGCCGTGGATACGGCAGTGCAGCCCCGAAACGTAGCCGTCGTCGGGGAAGATGATGTCGCCACGCTCGCGGCCGAGGTGCAGGCCCTCGGGGGGAACGCAGTAGCTGTTGCCGTAGGTCTCGCGACCGATCACCAGGCGGATCCGGCCGAGGTAGCCCGGGTCCGGGCTCCCCATCAGCTCGACTCCGTCCGCGTCGGGCGCCTTCCGATCGAGGGTCTCGAAACGGAGGATCTCCTGGCCGATGCGGAAGATGCTCCCGTCGGCGAGCTCGTATGGAACGTCCGCGTCGACGCGGACGTACAGGCCGTTGAGGCTGCCCTCGTCCTTCACCGAGAGATCGTTTCCGGAGAACGAGAAGGTGGCGTGGGTCGGCGACAGATAGGAGTCGGCGGCGAAGAGCGCGCCCGTTTCGCGACCGATGGTGGTCGAGTCGCCGATGGGGAAGGCATCGCCCTCCGTTCCGTCGGGGCGGATCAGCACGAGCGAACCACGGCCCGAGTCCGCCGCCGGCGCCGCCGCCGCTGCGGGTGCTGCCGCTGCGGCTGCACCGCCTCCGTTGGAGGGCGCCGCGGCTGCTGCCGCCTGCACCTCGGCCATGGGATGACCGCAGCTTCCGCAGAACTTGAAGTTCGGCGGCACGGAGTTGTTGCACTTCGGGCAGGTCAGCATGCCGCCGCCGGCCGCGGGGGCAGGCGTCGCTGCGCTCGGCTGAGGCGCGGATGGGGGCGCGGGCGTCGCCGCGGCCACCGCACCACCACCGCCACCACCCGGCGACATGGCAGCCGCACCACCGAACTGCGCGCCCGCAGCGGGCGTCGGCCCGCTGCCTACAACGGCAGCGTTGCCCTCCTTGGGAAAACCCGCAGGGGGGGTGGGCGCGGAAAAGCTCTTGGGCTGCTGTGCTGCGTCCCGGGGCAGCTCAGCCCCACAGCCGAGGCAGAACTTGTAATGGTCCTGATTTTCCTTGGCGCACCTGGGACAAACGATCACCGGGCTCCTCCACGCGACAGAAAACACCCCTCTGAGAGAGGGGGAAAAACGCTTTGCGTTCGGGGAGGATAGGCATCGCCCGCCGATGGGGTCAAGGAGCGTTTGGGGGCCGAAAAGCGGGGCCGTGGACCGCCCCAAAAGTGCAGGGGCGGCGGGCGGAAAGGCCGCGAAGCACGGGCGGCGGCGCCTCCCGGCCGCCCAGACGTACCGCCCTCGGGGCCAGAGTGCTAGATTGCGCCCGCCCCCCTGTCGGCGGGTCGGTCGGTCGATGAACGCCCCTCCGGCTCGCAGAACCCGGCTCTTCGCTGATGGCCGTATGTCCGAGATGCAGCGCCAAGGTCGTCCCCGGCGACGAAGTCTGTAAAGCGTGTGGTCGCACGCTGCCGCACGCGCTCAAGGCAGACGATGACGACGCCGATGCGATGATCGGGCGGACGATCGCCGACAAGTACGAGATCATCGAGCTCATCGGAGAAGGGGCCATGGGTCGCGTGTACGAAGCGCGCCAGCTGGCCCTGGAGAAGGACATCGCGATCAAGGTGCTGCACAAGCACCTCGCGAACGACCCCAAGGTCAAAAAGCGCTTCCATCGAGAAGCGCGCGCCGCCAGCCGCTTGAGCCACCCGAACTCGCTCCACATCATCGATTTCGGCGAAGCGAAGGACGGAACGCTCTTCATCGCGATGGAGCTCCTCGACGGCGACGACCTGCTGGCGGTGATCGAGGAGGACGCCCCGCTCACTCCGCGCCGGATCTACGAGATCATGAAGCAGGTGTTGAGCGCGCTCGACTCGGCGCATCACGCCGGCATCATCCACCGTGATCTGAAACCGGAAAACGTGGTGGTCCTCGAATCACCGAGCGGTGAAGAGCACATCAAGGTCTGCGACTTCGGGATCGCGAAGATCCAGGAAGCCGAGGGCGGCTCGGCGATCACCGTCACTGGCTTCGTCTGTGGTACGCCCGAGTACATGGCGCCCGAGCAGGCGCGTGGCGAAGAGCTGGACAAGCGCGCCGACATCTATGCCGCGGGCTGCATGCTCTACCAGATGCTCACCGCCTCCCTGCCGTTCATGGCCGAATCCGCGCTCGGCATCATCACCAAGCATCTGACGGAAAGGCCGATTCCGCCGAGCGTGCGCAAGCCGGAGTGGCACATCCCGATGGTCCTCGAGCGGGTGTGCCTCAAGGCCATGACCAAGGACCGCGAGCAACGCTACGGCGATGCGGCGACGATGAGCACCGAGCTCCGCGACGCGGTGCGGGCGCTGGGCGAGGATGCCGACAAGCCACTCGGGAGCTTCGAGGTCGAGGGCGACACCGACGTGGGCGAGATGGATACGGCCGCCGACGAGAAGCCTCAGAGCTACGCGTGGGTGTTCCTCCTCATGGTGTTCGGCGCCGCGGCGGTGGGGCTGGCCTTTTACAGCGCGCGCGAGCGCGACGAAGCGAACGGCACCGACAACACCGTGCACATCGCGACCCCGCCGCCTCTGGATGGGGGCGACTCGGAACCAGACGCGGCGCTCGAAGACGCATGGGTGGCGAACACCGAGCCCGACGCGGCGACCGACGCGGCGAGCGACGCGCTCGTCGTCGCGGTGGCCGACACCGGCGCCTCACAGAACACCGAGCGCCCACACACCGGCGGTCGCTCGCGCATGTTTCGAGGAATGCGGCGCACGGACAGCAGCGCCGAGGAGAACACCGACCCGCCCACCGAGAGCCCGGGTGAGATCGCGTTCCGCGAGGGACGGCAGCGCTTCCTCGCCAACGACTACCGCGGGGCGATCACCCGCTTCCGCGAGGCCGCGCGGCTGATGCCCCAGAGCGCGCGGGTTCAGAAGGAGCTGGGGCGTTCGTACATGCGGATCGACGAGACCGCTCAGGGCGTCCGCGCCTATCGGCGTTACCTGGAGCTCGCCCCCAACGCGGCGGACCGCGCCGTCGTCGAGCGGATCATCGCCACCAACGAGTGAGCGCTACGCACTCCCGGCGACGCCGCTTCGCGGCGCCCCGCTTCGCCTTCTCCATGACTACGTCGTCATCTCGACGCGGAGGAGCTGCTTGCCCAGGAAGAGATAGTCCCCGTGCGACAGCTCCTGCTCGCCGTCGATGCGGGCGTAGGTGCCGTTCTTGCTGCCGAGATCCGAGAGCGTGAACGAGCCATCGGCGTTGAGCTCGACCTTGGCGTGGTTGCCGGACATGTAGATGTCGTCCGGGAAGTTCATGTCGCACTCTTCGCGACCGATGGTGGCGTTGTTTTCACGCGCGCAGAACACCATGCCGTCGGCGCCGCCCTTGAGCACCTGGGTCAGGCGGAACGGACTCGGGCGCTTGGGCGAGCTGTAGAAATAGGTCTGATCGGGCTCCGGGCCGGAAGTGTCCTTCGGCGTGGTGTCGATCCGGAAGACCTCGTCACCGCAGAGGAACTGGTCCCCCGCTTTGAGCGGCACCGGCTGGCGAACTCGAACGTACACGCCGTTCTTGCTCCCCTCGTCACGCACGACGAGCTTCTCGCCGCGATAGATGAAGTTCGCATGGCGCGGGCTGAGCCAGGTGTCCTCGGGGAAGAGGATCTGTGCATCCTGCCGGCCGGCGACGTGCTCCGTCCCCTGCAGCAGATAGCTGAGACCGTCGACACCCTGGTCACCGCGGATCAGGATCAGGCGTGCCTTGCCCGGCGCCTGCATGGCGCCGAAGAAGTCCACCTGGAGATCCTGGATCTCTTTGGGAACCGTGGCCCCGCATGCGCCACAGAACTTGTGGCCGGACGGCACCGGGCTCGAGCACTGCTTGCAGACGTAATTGCGCGCTTGCTCCATCAGTTCCTCTCTAGTCAGCGTCGTTGACGACGGGGCGGTTGCCGGGGTCGGTTCGGGCGCAGGGGCGGCTGCCACCTCTCGACTCTTCGGTCGAGGGTCGAGCGACAGGTCGCCTCCACAGGCTGGGCAGGTGCCCACACCCATCGGGCTGAACGTGTCGCACTGACCACACGCGATCCCGATGCCTTGATCCATTTCGTTCGAATCACCCCTTACCCGAGCAATCCTGGCGATTTGTAGGCGATGGAGGGCCGCGCCGTCAACGAATCCCGAAAAGGCGTCGGCGATGGCGGTATGGTCCTTCGATGTTCGAGGTCGCCGAGATCCCCCGGAAAATCAGCAAAGCACAGTACCGCGAGGAGGTGCCGAAGCTCCGGGAGGCCCTCCTTTTTGCCCAGTTGGCGCTCAAGGACGACCCGAAGCGGGCCGTGGTCATCGTGGTCTCGGGCCTCGACGGCGCGGGCAAAGGCGAGACCATCAACCTGCTCAACGACTGGCTCGACCCGCGCTACGTCCGCACCCGCGCGATGCGTACACCGACCGACGAAGAGCTCGCGCGTCCGCGCCTCTATCGCTTCTGGCGCGCGCTGCCGCCCAACGGTCGGACCGGCGTCTTCTTCGGTTCCTGGTACTCGAAGCCGATGGCGGATCGGATCGCCGGGCGCATCACGGACGTCGAGTACGATCAGGCGCTTCTGCGCATCCGGCGCTTCGAGAAGATGCTCACCGACGAAGGCGTCGTGCTCCTCAAGCTGTGGTTCCACCTCTCCAAGAAGCAGCAGAAGAAGCGTCTCGAAGAGCTCGAGAAGGACAAGAAGACGCGCTGGCGCGTTTCGAAGAAGGACTGGCGCGGCTACGAGAGCCGCGATCGCTTCCTGGCCATCGCCGAGCGCACGGTCCGCGAGACCAGCCGCGAGAGCACGACCTGGGAGCTGGTCGCGGGCTACGAACCGCGCTTTCGCAACCTCACCGTCGGACGCCACGTGCTTCGCGCTCTGGAGCACGCCCTGCAGCCACAGGTCAAGCCAGAGATCACCTTCGATGACAACACCCCCGTCGACGGCAAGCTCTTGCTCTCGCACGTGGACCTGTCGCAAGCACTCGACAAGAACGAATACGAGCGCGCTCTCCCCAGGGCACAGGAAAGGCTGAACAGGCTCAGCAGGCACAAGGCGTTTCGCGATCGCTCGGTAGTCGCTGTCTTCGAAGGCTGGGACGCCGCCGGCAAGGGAGGCGCCATCCGCCGGGTCACCCGGGCGCTCGATGCCCGCCAATACCAGGTCGTCCCGATCGCCGCACCGACCGAGGAAGAGCGAGCACAGCCCTACCTGTGGCGATTCTGGCGGAACCTGCCTGCCCACGCGCACTTCACCATCTTCGATCGAAGCTGGTACGGGCGGGTGCTGGTGGAGCGGGTCGAGGGCTTTTCGCCCGCGTGGGATTGGGCCCGCGCCTACTCGGAGATCAACGACTTCGAGGAGACGCTCGTCGAGAACGGCATCGTCGTGGTGAAGTTCTGGCTACACATCGACTCCGAGGAGCAGCTGCGTCGCTTCGAGGAGCGAAAGCGCGTGGCCTTCAAGCGCCACAAGATCACCGACGAAGACTGGCGCAACCGCGAGAAGTGGCAGCCCTACGAGCTCGCGGTGCACGACATGGTCGAGCGGACGAGCACGGAGATCGCGCCTTGGACGATCATCGCGGCGAACGACAAACGCCACGCGCGCGTGGCAGTCGTCGAGGCTCTCGCCGACCGCATGCAAGCCGCTTTCGGATAGAGCCCATTGTAGAGGCCACCTCAACACCCCCACGCACGCCGCGTCGGCGGGGTGCTACTGCGCGAGCGCGCGCTCGGCCGCTTCGCGCACCCGCGGCTCGGGGTCGCCTTCGGCCGCGCGCGAGAGCGCCGGGCGCGAGGCTGCGCCGCCGAGGGTCGCGAGCGCGCGCGCCGCGGCCTGTCGTACGAAGGCGTAGTCGTCTTCGGCGAGCGCTTCCTCGAGCGCTGCGCGGCCCTCGTCGCCGCCGATACGCCCGAGCGTCTGCGCGGCGAGGGTGCGCACCGCCCAATCGCCGTGGGTGCGCAGGATCGCCGCGACCCGTGGGACCGCGGAGGTGTTGCCCGCCCTCAGCGCGGAGAGCGCCGCGCGGAGCACCTGTGTCTCTTCGTCGTCGAGGGCTGCTGCGACCGCACGATGAGCGTCCGGATCGTCGACGCGAGCGAGGAGCTGCACCGCGGCGGCGCGGACCTGCGGCGCCGGATGACGGGCGACCGTCAGCAGCTCGGAGAGGAGCGCGTGGGAGAGCTCGCCGAGCTCCTCCTCGGCGGCGGCGCGCGCCGCCTGTGGCCACGCGTCCATCCCCCGGGTCAGAGGCCCGAGACCGACGCCTGGTCCCGTGCCCTGACTCAACACCTCGAGCGCAGCCGCCACCCGCTCCACCGGTCCCCTGAGCGCGTCGATCGCGGCCACGCGCAGCGCGTCGCGGTCTTCGGCGAGATCGAAGGGCCCGGTTTCCCCCTCGGTGTCTGCGGCGCGCACCAACGCAGCGACATAAGCGGCCGCCGTCCGTCCCGGGGCCAGCACCGCGAAGCGCGGCGCTTCGGCGCGCTCACCGCGCGCGAGACGGCGAAGCGCGCGAGCGGCCGCTTGCCGCTGGTCCGCATCGGCATCGAAGAGCGCCTCCGCCAACGCTTCGCGCGCGGCCGGATCGCCGATGTTCCCGAGCGCCTCGGCGGCGGCGATGGCCACGACCCCGGTGTTCGCGCGGAGCACCGTGACCAGCTGCTGGGTGTGGCGCTCCTCGCCGAGCTGCCCGAGGGCCCACGCGGCGGCCGCTTGCACGTAGACACTGCGGTCGGAGCGCAGGAGCGAGGAGAGCAACTGGCTGCTCTCCCGATCGCGCGCGCGCCCGAGGCCGAGCGCCGCGAAGGCCCGCACGCTGGGGTCGCCGCGGGAGATCAGGTCGCGCATCGCGTGAATGGCCGCTCGGCCGCCCATCTTTGCGAGGCCCCAGCCGGCGACGCCGCGCAAGCGCCGCTCCGGCCCTTCGGCGATGGCCGCAAAACGCGGGGCGAGATCGGGGGGCGCGACCGCGCCGGCAGCCGCGAGGGCGCGAACGCGAAGACTCATGTCCCCGTCGCTCTCCGCCGCCGCCAGGAGTGGCGCGGCGGCGTTCTCGTTGGCGAGGTGCCCGAGGATCGACACCGCGACCCGCTGCTGCGCCGGGTCGTCGTCGGAGAGCGCCTCGAGAAGCGGCTTGAGCGCACGGGTGCCGAGGCGACGCAGCTGTTCCTCCGCCTCGCTCGCGCTCTCACCGCCGCGACCGAGCGCTTCGATCCAGGGGGCCGCCAGCCCGTCGTAGAGCTCGACCACGAGCTTTCGGTAGATGGGCCGCTGAGGATGGCCCAGGGCGAGGGGCAAGAGATCGCGCTCGAGCTCGAGGAGCGTGCCCTCGCCGAGGTGGATCTGGATCGACGCGCGCGCCGCGCGGGAGACCAGATCGTCGTCGGGTGATGCCGAGAGCACGTGACGGAAGAGACGGTCCGCCTCGTTCAGGTCGCCCTGCGCGAGATGGATCTCGGCGAGGTCGAAGTAGGTCGGGAAGAGACGGTCGTTGAGCTCGATCGCGCGCCGGTAGCTGGCGATGGCTCGACCCATGTCCTGCCGCGCGCGGTAGAGATCGCCGAGGCGCCGGTGCGCGTTCGCGTCGTCGGGCGTGCGCTCGACGGCCTGGGCCGCGTACTGCACCGCCTCCTCGTCGCGGTAGAGCGAGAGCGCGTGCTCCGCCATGCGCGAGAGATAGCTCGGCGCCCGGCGTGCATCGGCTTCCACCAGGAGCCTCAACACTTCGATGGCGCCCGCGAGGTCGCCCCGACTGGTGCGGACGCGCTCGAGCGCGAGGAGGCTCTCCACGTCTCCGGGCTCGAGGGCGATCACCCGCGCCAGCACGCGCTCGGCCTCGTCGGCGTGCTCGGGCCCGGCGCGGCGATGTGCCTCGGCGAGGAAGCGCCCCGCCTCGACATCTGGCGGATCGGCGCGGAAACGCCGGGTGAGCTCGGCGATGCGCTGGCCGAGCATCCGGCTGCGGGACCACAGGCCGACGATGCGCTGGCGCGCCTCGCGCTTGGCAGCCCGGTCGTCACCGGCCAGGGCGAGCACCCGCTCCCACTGAGTAATCGCCTCGTCGTTCTGACGCAGACGCTCGAGGACGTTGGCGAGCCCGCGCACGTAGGCGAGCTCCTCCGGCGCGATGCTCACCGCCTCGCGATACTCGCGCGCCGCCTCTTCGAGCATGTCGTGGTCGGCGTAGACCGCCCCCAGCGCCGCGTGGGCTTCGCCGCGATCGTTCGTGGTGGTGAGGATCCGCCGCCAGGTGGCCACCGCGGCGCGGCGATCCCCCGCCTCCAGCTGCTGCGAGCCGAGGGCCACGAGATGAGCCGGGTCGTTGGGCTCGATCCGCGCCAGGTGCTCCACCTCGTGGGCGGCGAGCTCGTCCTCGCCCCAGCGCGAGTAGAGCTCGGCCAGCGCCTGATGCACGGCCACCTCGCGCGGATAGTGTCGACTTGTCTGCTCCGCGCGGCGCAGCGCCTCCTCACGCCGGCCGACCTGCATCAGGAGCTGGGCGAGCTCGACCACGAAACGCGGCTCGCGCGGCGCGGTCCGGATCAACGATTCGTACTCGGCTATCACGTCCTCGATGCGCCCCGAGCGGCTGAGGAGCTGGATGACGCGGACGCGGGTGTCGATGTGGCGCGGGTTGCTCGCGAGGGCGCGACGGTAAGCGGCGAGGGCCTCGGCTTCGTGACCCAGCTCGTCGTGAATGCGACCCAGGAGCTCCTGCACCTCGAAGCCGCCCCCGCGACGAGAGAGCTCTTCGGCGAGCTCGGGCAACCGGTCCCCGCGCCGGTATGCCTCCACCAGCGTGTCGTAGATCTCCACGCGCACACCCGCGTTGCGACCGGTGAGGTGCAGCGCGCGGTTCAAGGTGTCGATGGCGGCGTTCGGGTCGCCAGCCTCGAGCTGGGCTTCGCCCATCTCGCGGAGGATCGGAGAGAGGACGCGGTTGTCGCCGCGGAGCCGTCCGATCACCCGCTCGTACTCGGCGACCGCCCGCTCGTGCTGCCCCTGCTCCACCAGCGCGCGCGCGTACTCCGTCAGCAGGAAGACACTGCCCTGGGCGCCGCGCGCCAACCGATCGTAGTAGCCCCGCGCGCCGTCCCAGTCCTCCATGGCGAGCGCCACGCTGCCGAGCTGGCGGAGCAGCTCTTGCTTCGCGTTCTGCTCCGCGGTGTGTTCGAGGGCGCGCTCGTAGAGCTGGCGCGCACGGGCGTGATCCCCATCGCCCACGGCGATCCGCGCCAGCGAAACGAGAGGCGCCGGCGCGTCGGGCCGCAGCTCCGAGGCGCGCTCGTACTCTGCCCGGGCGTCGCCAGCCCGCCCCTGCGCCTTGTAGACGTGGCCGAGGATCATGTGCGGCGCGTAGTCCGAGGCGTCCGCTTCCATGCGCCGCCGTATCTCGGTGATCAGCCCCTCCACGTTGCCGTCGCGCTCGCGGTAGAGATCGAGGAGCCGGGTCAGCGCGAAGGACTCGCGCGGGTCCGCGGAGAGCACCGCGAGGTAGCGCTCGATGAGCACGGCGCTGCGGCGGCTCTCGTCCTGGCGGTCTTCCGCGGCCTGGCGTCCGTCACCCCGATCCGCCCGGCCCATGCTCGAGCGGCCCATGCTCGAGCGGCCCATGCTCGAACGGCCCATGCTCGAACGGCCCATGCTCGAGCGGCCCATGTTCGTTCGCGGCTCGCGGGTCAGACCCCAGCCCTGGGCAAACGCCACCGTCGGGGGCGAGAGCAGCAGGATGGCGAGGCCGAGGGGGAGTGCCAGCGCCAGAGTACGGGCAGGGAGTGTCAACGGGGCCTCGAAAGGATAACTCATCACCGCGGAGAAGCAGGTCAATGGGGACAGACGGCTCACAGCCCGTTTCGCGCTCTGGCCCCACTGCCGCCCTTGCACGTACCCTCCTCGGCGATCGTGCCCAATCTCAGCAATTCCGAAAAGCTACGACCAAGAGCGATCCTCTTCGATCTCGACGGAACCCTCCTGAACAGCGTGGAAGACATCGCCGCGGCGATGAACCATGTCCTCGAAGAGGACCGCCTGCCCACCCACGACATTCCCAGCTACGAGCGCTTCATCGGCGGTGGCGCCAGGCAACTGGTCCATCGCGCCCTGCCCGAGGAGAGCCGTCCGCAGACCGACGCGTACCTCGCCCGCTTCCGGGCCCTCTACCGCGAACACCTCATCGTGAAGACCGCCCCCTACCCCGGCATCGCGGAGCTCCTCGACGCCCTCGCGCTTCGCCAGCTCCCGATGGCCATCCTCAGCAACAAGCCCGACGACATGACGCAGGTCCTCGTCGCGCACTTCTTCGGCGGCTACGAATGGAAGGCGGTCGCGGGCGCGCGCGAAGGCGGCGCCAAGAAGCCCGACCCGAGCGTCGTCGCGCCGATGCTCGAAGCGCTCGGCGCGCCGGCCGCCGACGTGCTGATGGTCGGAGACACCAAGACCGACATGCAGACGGCGGCGAACAGCGGCATGCGCGCGCTCGGCGTGACCTGGGGCTTCCGCGACCGACAGGAGCTCGTCGATCACGGCGCCGCGGCCGTGATCGACACGCCGGCCGAGCTCCTCGCGCTGATCGCGCCCTGAGCTCAGCGCCGGCGGCGGCGGCGCAGGAGCGCCGCTCCGAAGAGGAGTGCGAAGCCGAACCCGAGAGGCGCAGGCTTCGGGCGCGACGCCACGCGGCAGCTGCAACCGCCGCCGCCGAGATCGCCCTCGGCGCCGACATCCGTCCCCGCGTCGCTCCCGCCGTCGGTGCCACCGTCCATCATGGGCGGCGCCGGGCAGTCGAGGGGCTCGGTGGCGAAGGTGGCGACGCCTCCATTGGACAGCTCCGTCTCGTAGTTGCCGGTGTTGCGGTTGTCGTGCCGATACTCGGGCCAGGGCTGCGCCGAATCGACCGGGGCCTCGGTGTTCCAGGCGAAGAGATAGCCGGAGCGGGTGGTGACCACAATCTCGAGCAGACCGTCGTCGTCCAGGTCGCCCGCGCCGACCGACCCCGTCACCCAGCCTCCCGTGAACTTCGGAAAGCCGTCGGCCTCCGTCCCACAAGCGTCCCAAGCGTGCACCCAGTAACCACCCGAGCCGGTGACCACCTCGGGGTACGGGTCGGCGTCGACGTTCACCACCGTCGGGTTCACGAAGAAGAGGTAGTCCTCGATGCTGTGCGGATAGCCGGGGAGCTGCTTGCCGGTCTGCGTCTCCCAGGCGCCGATCTGATGGGTGAAGGGCTCGTTGGCGTAGCCGCCCGCGAGGTTGAGACCGAGACGCAGCCCCGCGCCGCCGGTCACGAACTCGGGTCGACCGTCCTGGTCGAGGTCGCCGAAGGTCCCCGCGGCGAAGGTGTTGAGCAGGGGCTTGTCGAAGGAATCGGAGACGTCGCTCGAGTAGCCGCGATCGTTGGAGTCGAGGATGAGGATCGGCATTCCG
The DNA here is from genome assembly GCA_963727445.1 of uncultured delta proteobacterium. Classification (GTDB taxonomy): domain Bacteria; phylum Myxococcota_A; class Polyangia; order Polyangiales; family B10-G4; genus B10-G4. The sequence continues at coordinate 602,678 of CAVSGI010000020.1, read as the reverse complement.
TCGAACCCGCTGTCGCGCGGGGGCTGGATGCCGTCCCAGATGAAGATGCTCCCGGCCTGACCTGCGGCCGCGATGTCGGGCTTGTCGTCCCCGTTGACGTCAGCCATCGCGATCGGCGACGTGATCCCCTCGCCGATGAAGGGATAGAAGTTGATGCTGGCGATGGTGATCGGCCAGTTGTCGTGCTCCGGCCCACCGTCGTGGAGGTTGCCGTCGCCGTGATACAGGTGCACCGCGCCGCTGTTCGAGTCGTCACCGACCTCGTTCGAGCCGACGGCGATGTCCACCATGCCATCTCCGTCGGCGTCGCCCACGGCGGCGGGGGTCACGATGCGGCTCGGCTGCGCCGAGGACGGGTCCATCCAGAGCTGGGGCGCGATCACCTCGATGGGGAAACCGGGCTGCGTCGAGCCGTCGGCACGGAACGCGTAGACATGCCCGTCATAGGCCGGTAGCACCAGCTCGAGGGCGTCGTCGCCATCGAGGTCCACCAGCGTGATGGCGGTGATGGCGCCGCGCTCGATGGGTGAGCCCGGATTGATCGGCCCCATGCGCAGCGGGTCACCGCTCGGGACCTCGGGGAGCGCGATGGGGAAGCCGTCCACCACCGACCCGTCGGGTCCGTGGAAGGCGTGGATGTCGCCCTCGGTCGTGCAGATCACGATCTCCGGCGTGCCGTCGCCGTCGAGGTCGCCGATCGCGGGCGCGTTGAGGATGAGCGATGGATGCAGATCCTCGGTGGGCACCGCGCCGGTGGCGTAGGCGGCGGAGTCGAGCACGTTGTAGAGCTCGGACGCCTCGTAGCCGCGGAGGGTGCCGAGGGCGATCGGATAGCCGGCTACCTCGGTCGCGTCGCCGTTGATGGCGTGGAGCAGGCCGTCGGAGTCCCCGTAGACGATCTCCACCACGCCGTCGTTGTCGACGTCGGCGAGCTTGGCCGAGCCCTCACCGCTCGCCGCGGGGTAGATGTCGGCGTCGTTCCGAACGCCGAGGGCGATCGGGAAGCCGGGCAAGAGGTCCGAGTCCCGCACGATCTGGAACACGCGACGACCTTCACCCACCACGTCTCCGATCGGATCAGCGTACTTCGCGGTCACCCGCACGCGCACGGTGACGGTGAAGCGGTTGTGGGGGCCGCCGTCGTCTCCGTTGTCGATGTTCACCGAAGAGACGTCCCAACTGGCGAGCTCGCCTTCGATGGGCGCGGTCTCACCGACGCCCATGGCGAGGGTCTGCCAATCCCCCTCCTCGGGCTCGATCCCCGCCGCCCACTCGACCACGTAGTCGAAGGCCGGCGCGCGAGGCGCGTCGATGCTGCCCTCGATGGAGACCGTCGGCTCCTGGTCGGGATAGACGTTCTTGAACCAGTCGGGCAGTACGATGTCCACCTCGGGCGGGATGGCACCGTTGCGGACGGCCATCACGGCGTTGTAGGTGTTCACGCGCCCGTAGCCGAAGCGCTGGTCCCAGCCCGTGCGGCTCGGATACCAGCGCCGGTCGAAGCCCGTCGCGCCCGGCTGGCTCTCGGGGACGTCGATGTCCTGGGCGGTCATCAACAGGAGCTGTCGCAGCTCCTCTGCGGACAGCGGCGGGTCCAGCGGGCCGCCTGGGCGATCGGCGGCGACGCTGGCGGAGTAGACCACGCCGGCGATCCCTGCGGTGACGCCCGTGGCATTGGAGGAGCACGCGGTCCCCGGTGCGCTCAAGACCAGCTGCCCGCCGTAATTCGTGCAGTTGTTGAACGCGAGATAGCTGTCGGCGTTCTGCGGATTGCCGCCCGCATAGGTGATCGCGTGGACGTAGAGGGTGTGGTTGGCCGTGCCCGGGTAGTTGTGGTGGTAGCTGTTCTCGTCCGCGGCGCTGGCGATGATCAGGACGTCGTTGGCGTAGGCGTAGTCGTTCGCCCGGCGCATGAAGGTCGTGTTGTTGAGGCTGCCGAGCGCCTCCTGGACCACGCGCGCGCCCGAGTCGACGCTGAAGATCACGCTCTGGGCGTAGTCCTGCGCATCGACGATGAAGCTGTCACCGGTGCGGACCATGAGCACGCGGCAGCCCGGACACTGACCGATGGCGCCGCCGTCGTTGCCGGACGCCGTGCTCCAGCGCGCCTCGCTGGTGCCGTGACCGTAGCGATTGTCGTCCATCGGATCGTTGTCGTCGGCGTAGGTGTCCCAACCCGAGATGTCGTCGACGTAACCGTTGCCGTCGTCGTCCACGCCGTCGCTGCACAGGGTGATCAGGTCGCCGGGGTCGGCGATGCCGTTCATGTTGCCGGCGCCATCGATGGCCATCGTGACCATGTCGGCTTCGGTCGCGCTCTTGCCGAAGAGATAGTCGGCCATCGTCAGATAGCCGTCGCCGTCGATGTCGATCGGGTCGCCGGTGTGTCCCGCAGGCGGCACGGGCAGGCAGTTCTCGTCGAGCCCGGAAGCTTCGAGCTCCGTCTGATTGATGTAGTACTGGTTGACCAGGTCGCGCTCGTCCCACTTGATGCCGCTGTCGAGCACGGCGATGACCACCGACTTTTCACCGATGGTGTGCTGCCACGCCATGTCGGTCCACGAGCCCGAGCCCATGGGAACCTCGTCATCACGGAAGCTGTCGCGACCCGCGGCCTGGGGCGGCGTCCACGACCAGTAGTTCCAGTTGCCCCCGGTCCGACTGCTCCAGCAGACCGAGCCCGCAGAGCAGGACTCGCCGTCGCCCTCGATGTCGTACCCGAACCCTTGATCGTCGGGCCAGGTCGCCGGATCCGCGAGGTCCGCGGGAGTCGACCCCGGGCTGGGGGGCCAGTCGGGGTTCTGAGCCGTGATTTCGGGGGAGACCCACGCGGCAAACGACGCCACGAGGCCGATCACGATCCACTGTCGGCGACGCATCAATACCTCTTCTCGAGAGCTGGAGGGGGTCAGGGTGGCACGCAGAAGCCGCGAATGCACTCCGTTCCGGTCGGGCAGTCGCTCGGGATCCCGCATGGTTGGCGGCAGACGCCGGTGGTCGTTCCACCGTCGCCCGTCGTCGTCAGCTCGCACTGGCCGGGCGCCGCCAGGGCGCCGAGGGGCACGCAGTCTTCATCCATCGTGCACGGCAGGAGATCCGCCGCGGTGAGGAAGCCGGCGCAGGAGCCGACGCGCGGGCCGCAACGCCCATCCGGATTGCAGTCGAGCCCCGGCGGACACTCGGACGCATCCATGCAGGTGGGCATGCACACCTTCTCGTAGAAGGTGTCCCGCATGACGCAGTCGCCGTAGTCGGTGCCCGACATGGGGTCGGTGCAGTCGCCATCGATGTTGCAGGGCGCACAGATGCGCGGTCGGAAGGTGACGCAGTTCCCGAACGCGAGATCGCAGATGGGTGTGGCCGCCGGGCAGGTCATGCCCAGACACTCGACGCAGACGCCGCCGACGGGATGACACATCTGCCCCCCCTCGCAGGTCACGCCGTCACATGGATCGGGCGGGCCGGTGTCCATGGGCCCACCGTCGGGCCGCGGGGTGGTCCGCGGGACGCAGCTCCCGTCGACGCACATCTCGGTCACGGCGCACTCGGCGTTGCCCGAGCACTCGTCGTAGCAACGGCCTGCGAGGCAGACCTGACCCGCCGGGCACGGCCCGAGGTCCTGGCCGCCGTCCATCACCCCGTCGGAGCACTCGAGGCCGCTGTCGAAGACGCGATCCGGAAAGGAAGGGGGATCGCTTCCACACGCAGCGAAAGGCAGGGCGAAGATCGCCACCGCGATGGAGCAAGCAAGGAGGCGCACGAGAAGGAGACTAAATAGCCGGCCACGATCCTGCAATGCTGTTACGCTCCGCATCCTCATGACCTCGCTCCACGTCGGCGCCGTGATCGAGCGTCCTCCGGGGCCGAAGTATCGCGCGGCCCTCGACTTCGCGGAGCTCGCGCCTCGGCCTCCGCTCCCCAAGCCGAAGACCTCCGCCAAGATCCGTGACGATGTGCCGGAGTCTTTCGTTCTGGCGCTGACCGCTCCTCGGAGTTGCTTCGTCTCGGCGCTCGGGCCTCTCCGCCTCGACGAGTCGCTCGAAGCGAACATCGAATGGCTGGCTCAGACCGCAAAGGCCATCGCGGCCCGCGCGGTGGTGGTGCCGACCCTGGGCGAGGTGCGCACCGGCCCCAAGGATCGCGAGCGGCTCAGTGCCTACTTCGAACGCGTGCAGGCAGCGCTCGGCGACGTGCCCGTGGTGTGGGAAGCCGGGGGCCTGTGGGAGGCGGAGGAAGCACGACGCGTCGCCGACTCCCTGGGTGTCACCTACGCCTTCGATCCGCTCGATGCCATGGTGCCCAGCGGGCCCCTCGCCTACCTGCGGATTCGCGGGATGGGCGCGCGCACGCGGCTCGGCGAAGGCGCGCTCACGCAGGTCGTCGACGCCGTCGAGATGCTCGTCGATGCCAAAGAGATCTTCGTCGCCATCGAGTCGGAGCGTTCGATGCGTGAAGCCACGCGACTCAAGCAGCTGCTCGTGCAGTGAGCTCGTCGCTGGTCGGACAGAGGGCGCGGCGCATCGACATGCCCCGCGAGGGGCTGATCGCGATCACCTTCGCCGGTGACGGAGAAAAGGAGGTCCTGGTCTATCGGCTCACGGGAACACCGCGCGGCGCGGGGCTCGTGAAGGAGAGACCGCGCGGAGCACCCGCCGACGGCTTCACGCGTCGGCTTCGCAAGCTCCTCGAAGGCTCGGTGCTCGAAGCGATCAGCGCGGGCGCGCACCAGCGTCTCAAGCTTCGCCTGCGGCGCGGCGACGGCGTGCGCACGCTGCTCCTCGACAGTGACCCGAAGGCGCGACATCTCTGGGTCCTCGACGCCGAGCTCGCGCTCGAAGCCGCCCTCGATGGGCGCACCGCGGGGATCGGCATCGGCGGCGTCCCGCCAGCATCCGCGCTCGCGGCGGAGGCGGAAGTGGACGACGCGGCGCTCCGCGTGCGAGGCCCCAGCCTCGTCGGCGGCGCGTCCGTGGAAGCGCTCGACGTCAAGAAGAAGGAGCTCGGCCGCGCCCTCCGGAGCGCCGAAAAGCGACTCGAACGGCGTCTCGTCAAGATCGCGGCCGACGCCGCGCGCGTCTCCGAGGTCGAAACGCTTCGCGCCCTCGCCTCCCAGATCCTGTCGCACCTGCACGCCTACGAGGAGGGGAGCGATCGTCTCCGAGTGGTCGACTACGCAGCCGATCCCCCCGAGGAGAGCTGGGCCCCCATCGATCCGAAGCTGGGTCCGAAGGGGCAGGCGGAGGCGCTGTTTCACCGTGCGCGAAGGCTTTCACGGGGCGCCGAAAAGGCAGCCGAACGACGCGCCACCACCGACGCGGAGCTCGGGGTCCTGCGCGCGCTGAAGACGCGGCTCGAGGCAGCGACGGACGATGCGTCCCTCGAGGCGCTCGCCGACGAAGCCGCGCGGGCGGGCGTTCGGGGCGCGCGCAAAGTCACCCGAGGAGGCGCGCGCCCGCGCAAGAAGGAAGGACAGCGGCGACCCTATCGACGCTTCAACGGCGATGGCGGTCGGCCGATCCTCGTCGGGCGCGGCGCGGCCGACAACGATGCGTTGACCCTCCGTCATGCACGGCCGTCGGATCTCTGGCTTCATGCCCGCGGGCGACGGGGCGCCCACGTGATCGTCCCCCTCGAGCGAAACGAAGAGTGCCCGCCCGAGCTCCTCCTCGATGCGGCCACGCTGGCGGTTCACTTCAGCGGAGCCGCAGGGGAAGATCGCGTCGAGGTGCAACACACGCCGCGCCGCTATGTGCGCAAGCCACGTGGCGCTGCCCCCGGTGCGGTGATGGTGGATCGGGAACGTGTGCTCGTTCTCCGTCTCGAGCCCGAGCGGCTCGCGCGCCTCCTTTCGCACGAAGAGCGCGAATAGCTCGGACCCCCGCGCACCAAAGCAAACGAGCCACCCGGTTTCCCGAATGGCTCGTTTGTTTGTGCTTCCCTTTCGGGATGCGCTGGCTTCATTTCTCTCGAGCGCCCCCAACTGCGTGGGCTGCTCTCACCTTTCACCACATACGGCCCGAGGGCTGCACATGGCTCGGGCACGCCTTGGGGCGCTCCCGAAGTGGGCCAGCGCTTGAACTACTTCTTCTTGCGAGCGGTGCGCTTCTTGGTCGCGCGCTTCTTGGTGGCGCGCTTCTTCGTCGCCTTCTTGGCGGTGCGCTTCTTGGTCGCACGCTTCTTGGTCGCACGCTTCTTGGTCGCGCGCTTCTTGGTCGCACGCTTCTTGGTCGCGCGCTTCTTGGTCGCACGCTTCTTGGTCGCGCGCTTCTTGGTCGCACGCTTCTTGGTCGCACGCTTCTTGGTCGCGCGCTTCTTGGTCGCACGCTTCTTGGTCGCGCGCTTCTTGGTTGCACGCTTCTTGGTCGCGCGCTTCTTAGCGGGGCGCTTCTTAGCGCTCTTCTTAGTGGTCTTCTTCTTGGCAGCCATGTGAAACCTCCTCCTAGAAGGGTCTCTGAGATGACGCGTACCGTATTGTCACGTCACGCAACCTGTCAAGCACAAAGGCACATAATTTATACCTAACTTATCCGAAATTGACAGGATAGTGTGCACAATCTTTATCAATCGATTGAAATTACAGGGGAAAAAGGTATGGCAATTCAGGTGTCCGGAACCCTTGAGAAAGCGAGGATCGGGATCTCGACGGCGTTGACACCTCCCCTCGCGGGCGCCTAGGGTCGCCCCCGACCGCCGCCCGGAGGTGCCTCGAGAGCCCCCCTCGCCGTCGGTCGCCGGAGGGCTCGAATGACGAATCGAAGGGGTGGGTGGGTCATGATGGCCGCCCTGGTCGTGGCGGCGAGCGCCGCCATTGGATGCGGACCTTCTCAGGAGGAGCTCGACGCCGAGCGCGCGCGGGTCCGCTCCTTACAAGAGGAGCTGCGCGCGGCCCAGGCTCAACGGGAGGACCTCGAAGACCGCCTCGGGGCCATGAGCGCCCAGAATCAGGAGTTGGCCAACCGCCTCCGGGCGCTCGGTGAGAACGTCGAAGAGCTCGAGGGCACCCGACAGAGCCTCCAGGGGGAGCTGGCCGAAACCCAGCGTGCGCTCGCCGAGCTCCGCCAGCGCGAGCGTCAGGCCCAGGCGCGCCTCGAGACCTTCCGAAACATGCTCGAACAGCTCCGTAGCCTGATCGATGCCGGAACCCTGACGGTCCGGATCCGAAACGGCCGGATGGTGGTGGTGCTCCCCGAGGCGATCCTCTTCGACTCGGGCCGGGCGGATCTGAAGGACGAAGCAGAGACCCCCCTGACCCAGCTGACGGAGGTCCTCAAGGGCCTGCGGGGGCGTCGGTTCCAGGTCACGGGTCATACCGACAACATCCCGATCCGGAGCCGGCGCTTCCCCTCGAACTGGGAGCTGTCCACGGCCCGAGCCGTCACCGTCACCCGCTTCATGATCGAGCAGGGCATGCCAGCCAACCGCCTCTCGGCCGCGGGTTATGCCGATACCCAGCCTTTGAACGACAATTCGACCCCGGAGCTCCGGGCCCAGAACCGACGCATCGAGATCGCCCTGATGTTCAATCTCGACGAGCTTCCGGACCTGAGCACCCTGGACGAGAGTAGCGACAACTGATCTGCTGCGATCTCGGGTAGTTCAGCGGCCTCCCCGTCTCTTCGGGGAGGCCGTTTTTCATGGAGCTGTTGAAATCGCGTTGACGGAGCCCCCGGTCGTGGACTAGATTCCGCCGACTCGGGATCTGCCCAGCATTCGTTGGTTGGGCGATTCGAACGCTCGAGAGGCGGTGAGGGACGCCTCGACTTCGAGCGTTCGCTACTCCCGAGCAGCTCTGCCGATAGATAGGAGTAGTCGGATGCAGGCTCGGAAGCACACGTTCAAGGTGGGGGACAAGGCCATTTACCCCGCCCGTGGCGTCGCCGAAGTGGTCTCCATCGACGACCTGGACATCGCAGGCAACGTTCAGAGTTTTTACGTGCTTCGGCTCCTCGACACCGAGCACATCATCAAAGTACCAGTTTCGAACGCGAAGAACGTCGGCCTGAGGCCGCCGATCTCCGAGCGTCAGATCCGCGAGATCTTCAAGATCCTGAAGGAACGCGAGATCGAGTTCGACAACCAGACCTGGAACCGCCGCTATCGCGGCTTCATGGACAAGATCAAGACCGGCTCCGTCTTCGACGTCGCCGAGGTCATGCGAGACCTCTACCGCCTCAAGGCGGAGAAGTCCCTCTCCTTCGGAGAGCGCCAGATGCTCGAAAAAGCACGCGGCCTCATCGTGAAGGAGATCGCCGTGGCCCGACGGAAGAGTGAGGAGAAGGTCCAGGCGCGAGATCGAAAAGATCTTCGCCACTAATTGAGGGTGGACCAGAGCACCCGCCGACACGCGCCCGCCGAGATCGCGCGGCCCCATCGAGGGGGTCGACACGCGACGGCGAGCGGGTTCACCAAGAAGGCGAAGGGACGACGCGAGTCGACCCGAAGCTGGATTGGTGACTGCTGCGTCCGGTGGGCCAAAACGCCGACGGTCTCCCCGCAGAGCTTTCAACCTCTCACCTCGGCAACGAGACCGTGGCGAACAACACACTCCTCATCAACGTGGACGTGGGAGAAACCCGCGTCGCGCTCATCGAAGACGGGATACTCGCGGAGCTCTATCTCGAGCGCACCCGCGACCTGAGCCCCGTCGGAAACATCTACATGGGTAAGGTGACCCGCGTCCTTCCGGGGATGCAGGCCGCCTTCATCGACGTCGGTCTCGACCGCGCGGCCTTCCTTCACGTCGAAGACGTCCTGACGCAGGAGCAGATGGAAAAGCTCGCTGCTGCGGAAGAGGGCGAGGACGATTCGAAGAAGAAGAACGGCAAGTCCACGAAGTCGCGCAGCCGCAAGCGGACCTCTCGCAAGACGCCGATCCGGGACGTGCTCAAAGAGGGCCAGTCCCTGATGGTCCAGGTCAGCAAAGGGCCGATCGGCACGAAGGGCGCGCGGGTCACGAGCCACATCGCCCTTCCCGGCCGCTACGTCGTCTACATGCCGACCTTCGAGCAGGTCGGCGTGTCCAAGCGCATCGGCAACGACAAGGAACGCCGCCGGCTCAAGGAGGTGATCGATCAGATCAAGCCGCCGGAAGGTGGCGTGATCGTGCGAACGCTCGCGGCCGGTCTCACCAAGAAGAAGCTCAAGGCCGACGTGGGCTATCTGGTGAAGACCTGGCAGGAGATCGACACCAAGAAGACGCACGTCAAGAAGGCGCCGGCGCCGATCTACACCGAGCTCGACATCGTGCTGCGCGCGGCGCGCGATCTCTTCGACGAGACCGTCGACAAGATCGTCATCGACGACAAGTCGCAGTACGAGCGCCTGGTGACGTTCCTCGAGGACTTCCTGCCCGAGCGCGCCAGCCACGTGGAGCTCTACGAAGGTCACGAGCCCTTCTTCGACGAGTTCGGGGTCGAGGACGAGATCGCGCGCGCGCTCGCGCGCAAGGTGGCCATGCCCTCGGGCGGCTACCTGATCATCGACCAGGCCGAGGCGCTGACCGCCATCGACGTCAACACCGGTCGCTTCACGGGCAAGGGCAAGGACGTGGAGGAGACGATCCTCGCGACCAACCTGGAAGCCGTGAAGGAGATCGCCTACCAGCTGCGCTTCCGAAACATCGGCGGCCTGATCGTCCTCGACTTCATCGACATGGAGCGCGCCTCACACCGGGACAAGGTCTACAAGGCCCTCCTCGAGGTCCTCAAGAAGGACAAGGCCAAGACCACCGCCGTCCGCATCAGCGAGCTGGGGCTGGTGGAGATGACCCGCAAGCGAACCCGGGAGTCGCTGGGGCGCACGCTCTACGAGCCGTGCTTCTACTGCGACGGCACGGGCGCGCTTCGCTCGAAGTCGACGATTTGCCACGAGATCTTCAAGCAGATCCGGCGCGAGCGGGACAACCTCGCGGGCTACAAGATCATCATCAACGCCCACCCGGCGATCTGCGACGTGCTGACCCGGGAGGAGAAGCACGCCCTCGACGAGACCGCCTCGCGGTTCCAGCGCCGTATCGTGCTACAACCGCGCAAGGACTATCATCTGGAGCAGTTCGATCTGACGGCGGAGCCTGAGAAATGAGCGACGACGAGGGGGACAAGAGGACCGACGAGCGGGTCACGATCAACAAGGAGTTCGAGTCGTTCGACGCGTTCATCCACGAGTACGTGACGAACATCTCGAGGTCCGGTGTCTTCGTGAAGTCGAAGCAACCACTCCCGGTGGGGACTCGGGTGAACCTGAGGTTCACCGTCATCATGGATGACATCGAGACCATCGAAGGCGTGGGCGAGGTGGTCCGGCTCGAAAACGATCCGCCGGGCATGGGCGTGGTGTTCACCGAGCTCAGCCAGTACTCCCAGCACCTCATCGAGCGTCTCCTCACGACGCAGCCCTCGGGGCAGGCCAAGCTCGGCGAGGACGAAGAGTCTTGAGCGTTCTCTCGCGCCTCAAAAGCGTGACTCGAGCGACCTTGGGTGACCTTCGACAGCGTTCCTTCGGCAAGTCCGAAAAGCCACTCTCCGAGCTCAGCGATGCGGAGCTCGAGGAAGAGCTGCTGCGTCGGCGCCGACAGCGTGCGCAGCGCCGCGGCGGCAAGGTGGACCGCCAGAACCTCTCGCCGCAGCAGAAGCAGGTCGAGCAGTGGTACGCCAACCTCGAGCTCGAGCCCGGCGCGACCCTGGACGAGGTCAAGCAGGCCTATCGCGAGCTGATGCGCAAGTATCACCCGGACAAGCATCTCGGCGACCCCGCGCGTCACAAGGCGGCCACCGCCCTCGCGCAGAGCCTCACCGACGCCTACCAGTCGCTGGTCGCACACCTCGAGAAGTAGCTGCTTCCCATCGGGGGACGTGGATCGGCGTGGGTGGTCGGTGCTATGCACGCGGCATGTTTCTCCGACGCGCCTCGTGCCTCCTCTGCCTCTTCGCCCTCGGATGCGGCTCCCGCCAGGAGCCCCGGGAGACGGTCACGCCACCGCTGGTCGCTGAAAGCAGCGCCGAAGAGGCGAGCGCCGGTCCGCCCGCCACCCCCGAACGTGACGTCGAGAACACCTATCACGGTGAGACGGTCGTCGACCCCTATCAGTGGCTCGAGGGCTCCGACGATCCCGAGGTTCAGGCCTGGAGCGACGCGCAGAACGCATGGGCGCGAAGCAAGCTCGACGCGCTCCCCAACCGAGACGCGATCCGCACACGGCTGACGGAGATCCTGAGCGCGCCGACGCGAAGCCACCGCGCCCTGATCCACGCGGGCTCGAAGCTCTTCGCGATCGAGCGGCGCCCCCCCCGCGAGCAGCCGTTCCTGGTCGTCATGGAGAGCCCGGACGCCCCGGACGACGCCAAGATCCTGGTCGACCCGACCGAGATCGACGAGGAAGGGCACGTCGCCATCGACTGGTACGTCCCTTCCCACGACGGAACGCTGGTGGCCGTCTCGCTCTCGCGCGGCGGGAGCGAGCGCGGCGACGTGCACGTCTACGACGTGGAGAGCGGCGAGCGGGTGCACGAGATCGTCGAGCACGTGCAGAACGGAACCGCGGGCGGGGACGTGGCCTGGATGCCGGACAACTCCGGCTTCTTCTACACGCGCTATCCGCGCGAGGGCGACGAGCACGCCGACGACGATGCGTTCCACCAGCAGGTGTGGTTTCACCGCTTCGGCACCGAAGCCAGCGAGGATCGCTACGAGCTCGGACGCGACTTCCCGCGAATCGCCGAGATCCAGCTCGAAATGGACGCAGGCAGCGGACGGCTCCTCGCCACGGTTCAGAAGGGCGACGGCGGCGAGTTCTCGATGCACCTTCGTGAGCGCAACGGAACCTGGCGGACGTTCTCCACCTTCGAAGACGGACACGTCCAGGCGACCTTCGGCCCGCGGAACGACCTGTACGTCGTGTCGCGACACGATGCGCCGCGGGGCAGGATCCTGCGGGTGCCGATCCGCCAGCTCGACATCGCGCGCGCCGCGGTGGTCATCGCCGAGGGCGAGCAGAGCATCGTCACCGATTTCTGGGACGGACCCACGGTCTACCCCACGCGAAACCGTCTCTACGTGATGTATCAGACCGGCGGCCCCAGCGAGCTGAGGGTCTTCGACCTCCGCGGCCACGCGCAGACGCCACCCGAAGCCCCCCCGGTCTCCGCGGTGCGCGCGCTGGTGCCGCTCGCGCAGGGCAACCTCCTCTACCGCGTCGAGTCCTTCGTGACGCCCCCGGTGTGGATGCACCTCGACGGCCGCTCCGGAGAGGCACGGGCAACCGCGCTCCGCGAGACCAGTCCGGTGGACGTGAGCGGCTGGGAGGTGCGGCGCGAGATGGCGACCTCTCGGGACGGCACCGAGGTGCCGCTCAACATCCTGCTTCCGCGCGGGCTCGAGCTCGACGGTTCGAACCCCTGCATCGTCAATGGCTACGGCGGCTATGGCGTCAACATCGAGCCCCGCTTCCGACCCGAGCGCGCCATCTACCTCGACAACGGCGTCATCTACGTGATCGCCAATCTCCGTGGAGGCGCGGAGTTCGGCGAGGAGTGGCACGTCGCCGGCAGCCTGGTGAACAAGCAGAACGTCTTCGACGATTTCGCCGCTGGCATTCAGCACATGATCGACCGCCACTACACCAACAGCGACGAGCTGGCGATCATCGGAGGCAGCAACGGAGGCCTCCTCATGGGGGCGACCCTGACCCAGCACCCCGGGCTCGTGCACGCGGTGGTGTCCTTCGTCGGCATCTACGACATGCTCCGCGTGGAGCTCTCACCCAACGGCGCGTTCAACGTGACCGAGTTCGGCAGCGTCACCGACGAAGACCAGTACCACGCGCTTCGGGCCTACTCGCCGTACCACAACGTGCGAGACGGCGTGAGCTACCCGGCCACTCTCTTCCTCACCGGCGCCAACGATCCCCGTGTCGAGCCGTGGCATTCGCGCAAGATGACCGCTCGCCTTCAGAAGGCGCAGGCCGGCGACGCGCCCATCCTCCTCCGGACGAGCGACACCTCGGGTCACGGGCTCGACACGTCGTTGAGCGAGGAGATTGAAGAGGAGACCGACGTCGTTTCCTTCCTCTTCGCCGAGCTCGGCGTCACTCCTTAGAGCACGACCATTTCGCAGGCCGCTGAGGCCGGGCCGTTAATCGGCCTTGAGGTAGCCGGCCTTGATCAGCTTCACGAGGATCTCGGAGGTCTCGAGATCGCTCACCAGGCTCTTGTTCAAGACCGTCTCGACGTGGCCGTAGTTGTACGCGATCTGCAGGACGTCGATCTCCTCCGGCTCCAGGTCGCGCAGGAGCGGGATGAGCGGCAACTGGAGCGAGATGGTCGCGCCCAGATCGGGCATGTCGGGGCCGAGGCGGCGGACCTCGTCGAGCTGGCGCATCGCCTCCATGAGGAGGCCCTCGGTCGTCATCCGGATCGGGTCCGGGAACTCGCGCTCTTCTGGTGCATCGAGCTCGAAAGTGCCTTCTTCCCAGGTGAGGCAGCGGACGAAGCTCTTCACCGGATTGACGTCGAAGTTGTCGTTGATGGTCGCGAAGACGACGCGGCCCGCATCGAGGTAGATCTTGCCGACGTCTCGGTCGGTGCGCACCACCAGCGTCCCGTCCTTCTTCGACGCGCCGAAGAGCTGGAGCAGATCGGGAAGCGGAACCTCCGCGATGGAGCCGGTCATCGTCCGGACCTGCGACGTGCGCTTCGCGGCCCCCACCTCGGCGAGTTGCTGGCGCGCGTCGTCGGCGTCACCCGCGGCTTCGGTGGCGACGAGCTTGATGATGCTGGTGCCGATGAGGATGCGGTCGCCTTCGTTCAGCTTCGCGCGCTTGACCTTCTCACCGTTGACGAAGGTGCCGTTGGTCGAGCCGAGATCCTGGATGAAGATTCGATCTCCGGTGACGGTGATCTTCGAGTGCCGGCGCGAGACCATGTCCTCGACGAGCACCATGTCGAGCTCACTCGATCGACCGATGACGATCTCGCCCTGCGGAGGCAGAGGAAATTCCCCGCCCTGATACTTTCCGGAGATGAACCGGAGAGCGAACGCCTTCGCTGCCTGCGGCGACGATTGGGGACTCATCTTAGGAACGGGCGGCTCCATGGACAATTCCCGGAACAATCCAGGAGTTTCGTAAGGTTAGAGGGGCTTTGTGGCCGCGGTCAAGACTTCGCCCATCCGGCTCTGACGAGGCCCACCCACCCCCGGGCCAAATGATACAAACGCCACGGTGAAAGGAGGCGTCATTCGGGCCGTGATCGCCCTCGTCTGGGCCCTCGGCGCCCTCGCCCCTGCACGTGTTCAGGCCCAGAACAACGACCCCCACCTGGTCTGGCGGACGGTCCGGACCGAGCATTTCGAGGTCACGTATCACGAGCCCCTGGGCTTGGTCGCCCGCCGGGTGGCTGCGATCGCCGAGCGGGCCCAGAGCCGCCTCGCCCCCCTGCTGGGCCGCGACCCACCTCAGACGCGAATCGTCCTGAGCGACAACACAGACCTCGCGAACGGGTCGGCCACGGCGATCCCCTACAACCGGATCCCGGCTCTTCGCCACCGGGCCCGAAGACATCAGTCCCCTGTCGGACTACGACGACTGGCTGACCGAGCTCGTCACCCATGAGCACACCCACATCCTCCACCTCGACACCATCGGCGGGATCCCGGCGATCATCAACTTGATCTTCGGCAAGGTCTACCCGCCGAACTCGGTGCAGCCGGGGTGGTTCCTCGAAGGCCTGGCCACCTACGAGGAGTCGCGCAACACCACCGCGGGCCGCCTGAGATCCTCGATCTTCGACATGTACCTGCGGATGGACGCCCTCGAAGACCGGCTCCTGCGTCTCGATCAGATCTCGAACGAGGTGGATCGCTTCCCCCGCGGCAACGTTCGCTATCTCTACGGCTCCCGTTTCGTCGAGTTCATCGCGCGCCGCTACGGCGACGAGGCGCTGCGCGACATGACCCACGACTACGGAAGTCAGCTCATCCCCTACGGCGTCAACCGCACCGCGAGGAGGGCGACCGGCAAGACCTTCATCGAGCTCTACGACGAGTGGACCGAGGAGACCCGCGGTCGCTATCGCCGCCAGGCCGCGCGGATAAGGCGCGCGGGGCTGGTCCGCGGACGAAACCTCACGAACCGGGGCCAGCACGCCCGGGCACCGCGTTTCCTCGACAATCGCCGCATCGTCTACTACGCCGACGACGGCCGCGACCGCCAGGCGCTCCGCATCATCGACGCCTACTCCGGAGAGCGGCTGGGCGAGCTCGACCGCGCGCGCGGGAGCGCGTACTCGTCGCCGCATCCGGACGGGCGCCACGTCTACTACAGCGCGCTCGAAGCCCATCGCGACATCTACTACTACTACGACCTGTTCCGCGTGGACCGCGAGACCGGCGTTCGAGAGCGGCTCACCCGCGGCATGCGCGCCCAGGAGCCCGACGTCTCACCCGACGGGCGTCGCATCGCCTTCACCATCAACGGCGCGTCCACGACGCACCTCGCGATCGCCGACATCGCCGACATCGAGGGCACCTACGAGGTCGCCTATCGCAGCCCGCAGTTCAACCAGGTCTACACACCGAAGTGGTCGCCGGATGGTCGCACCATCGCATTCAGCGCGTGGAGGGAGGGTGGCTATCGCGACATCCTTCTCCTGGATGTCGCCTCTGGTGACGTGACGGAGCTGACCCACGACCGCGCCGTCGACATCGGCCCCGCGTGGTCGCCCGACGGCCGGTACCTCTACTTCTCCTCGGACCGCACCGGCGTCCAGAACGTCTACGCGCACGAGAGGAGCAGCGGCACCTTGTATCAGGTGACCAACGTCATCGCGGGCGCCTACTCCCCCACCATCTCCCCGGATGGGCGCCGTCTCGCCTATCTCGGCTTCCGCAGCCACGGCTGGGACATCTTCGGGATGGATCTGCACCCGGCGCGCTTCCGCGTCGCCGAGCCCTACGTCACCGACCGCCAGCGGGCCGACCCCGTCCCCGAAGCTCCGCCGCTCGAGAGCGAGCCCTACAACCCGCTCGCGACCTTCCTTCCCCGGACCTGGTTCCTGACCTTCGGCCAGGACGGCTTCGGCAGCGCCGTCGGGGCATCCGTGCAGGCCGGCGACGTCGTCGGCTTCCATTCCTACACGGGCAACGTCAGCGTCGGGCTCGTCCGCGGCAACGTGAACGCCGACCTCACCTACGTCTACCAGCGCACGCCCCTACCGATCACGATCAGCGCCTTTCACGGGGTGGCGCCGCGCGGAGGGCTGGTGGTGGCCGGCGAGCCCGAGGAGTGGATCGAACGGTCCTTCGGAGGCGAGATCGGCATCCGCTACAGCTTCCCGCGCGCCTTCAACTCCGAGATCTTCACCCTCAGCTATCGCCTGAGCTATCTCGACAACATCGAGCCCATCAGCGGAGCCGTGCTCGACCCCAACGATCCGGTGCCGGTGCTTCCGCAAGAGGGCCTGCTCGCGGGCTTGCGCGCGGGATGGAGCTGGAGCGACGTGGTGCGCACCGCCTGGGACATCACACCGTCGGAGGGTCGTCGCATCACCCTCGGGCTCAACGTCTCCCACCCGCTCATGGGCTCGCAGTTCACCGCGGTGAGCGGCAGCTGGAGCATCACGCAGTACGTCGAGAACCCATTCATCCAACACCACGTCTTCGCCTTCCGCTACTCGGGCGGGATCAGCGGCGGCGACCTCGGGCGGCGCGGGCTCTTCTCCCTCGGAGGTTTCCCCGAAACCAACGTCCTCGATCAGTTGGTCAATCAGACGTTCCTGGGGGGCCAGGCGCTGCGCGGCTACGCGCCCTTCGACCGCCGCGGCACGCAGTTTCACCTGGTGCAGGCCGAGTATCGCTTCCCCATCCACCGCCTGATGTGGACGGTGGAGACGCTGCCGGCCTACATCCAGCGCATCTGGGCGTCGGCGTTCGTCGATTGGGGCGACGCCTTCTTCGGCGACCCCGACCTGGGGCAGTTCCGCTTCGGCGTGGGCGGCGAGCTCTTCATCGACTTCCTGCTCGGCTACTTCCTCACCTACACGCTACGCATCGGCATCGCGCGCGGCCTCTCCGACGGCGGCGGCACCTACGGCTACGTGCACCTCGGCCTGCCGTTCTGAATTCAGCGCGGCTCGTAGTACGCGCCCTGCTCGATCCAGGCGCGCAGCAAGCGGTAGTCGCGGTTGTACTGGTCGAGGAAGATCGCGTTCGGATGATCGTCCGGCGGATCCTCGAACGAAGGCATGGTGAGCAGAAGGCTCTCCGCGGGTGTGGTCGTGTTCACGCGCACCCGGTCGAAGTTCGGTGAGATCTCCGCGGTGAGCTCGTCGAAGACGTTGCGCGGATCGCCCGTGAGCTCGAGGCCGCCCAGGTCGTAACCTTCGCCCCCCGCCGAGTGGCAGACGATGCACCCGTTGCGCACGAAGACCGGCATCACCTGCGTGACGAAGTCCACCGGGCCCACGTCGTCGGGAGGTGGCGGATCCATCGGCGTGGTCGGGTCGGGCACCACGTCCGCGGGATCGCGATCCGTCACGGCGACCTTCATGATGGTGACCGCGTCGCGGTACGTCGGACTGGTCCCCGTGACGGAGTAGGTGCTCTCCGGTCCGGAGATGAAGGTGGCGGCTCCCTCCGGCACGTCGAAGAGCACGAAGTAGCCGCGCGCGCCGGTCTCGGTGGCCTCGGGATCAGGGCCGAGATCCTCCGCGAGGAAATAGGGGCCACGCACCATCGGCGCGTCGGCCAGGTTGAACACGTCGGGCCCCAGCCCCGACCTCGGTCGGCCGTCGTCATAGGTGGCCTGGGCGAAGACGATCCCGTACCCGGGCGTCGGCGTGACATCGAAGATGCCGGCGAGCAGAGAGATGTAGGCGTGTCGCATGGTCTCGGCCGCCACCGCAGCCAGCGGCTCTCCGTCGACCTGCACCGGCGCACCCACGGTGAGCATGTACAGCGGCTCCGCCCCCGCCAGGATGTGGAAGGCGCTGTACGGCGGCGAGTAGAGCTCGTACTCCGAGCCTGCGAGGGTCGCTTCGGAGACTGGATTGAGACCGAGGGTGCGCACGGCGGCTTCGGCGACCGGATCGCCGGTCTGAAAGTCCACCACCAGACCCGACACGCTGAGCACGTCACCCGGCGCGAGATCGGGCGGAGGGGCCTCCGCGTCTGGCGTGGGAGTCATCGTCGGATCTCCCATCCCGTCCATCGGTGCACATCCGCTCGCCGCGAGCGCGCAGAAGGCGCAGCTCACCACCGCGACGAATCGTCCTCGACTTCGCATCGCTGTCCCTTCATCCCGGTCGCACCGGGCCTGAGCGTCCACACGAAGAAGTGCACACACGGTGCCACGCGAGATCGGCTTCGATCCGGTGCAGAAGCAGCTCTCAGGAACGCCGGATGCGCCGACAAACGCGGTTCCGGTTCTGCCGAGTGGGGGGCAATTCCCCGATGGGTGGATGGGCTCGGATGAGCGCAGCCGTGGGTGAGAGGCACACACTCCACGACCTCGTCCCCTCCATTAATCCTCGGGGATCGGCCGCCTCGTTCCGCTGCAACTGAAATGTCCCCTTCGGTCGATCCTTACGGGACTGTCAGGACACGCGGGACCGAAAATGCTGTTATCTTCTCGCCAAGTGATTGAGAGAGGCGCCGTGGTGGGGGGCCGCTACCGCCTGGTCAGAGAAATCGGCCAGGGTGGTATGGCCACCATATGGGAAGCCGAGCACATGACCCTCGGCAGCCCCGTCGCCGTGAAGTTCCTCTACACGAGCGGACCGAAGGCGGATGAGATGGTCGGCCGCTTCATGCGAGAAGCGCGCGTCGCGGCGTCGGTGCGTCACCGCAACGTCATCGAGATCACGGACTTCGGCCTCGCAGAGGACGAGAAGACTCCCTACATGGTCATGGAGCTCCTCGAGGGCGAGAGCCTCGCCGATCGCCTCGACCGCCAGCGCGTCGTCGACCCCCGCTTCGCCACGCAGATCGTCTGGCTCGCCCTCCGCGGCCTCGCGGCTGTCCACGACGCTGGCATCGTCCATCGCGACCTCAAGCCCGAGAACATCTTCCTCGTCACCGACTCCGACGGCACCTACCCGAAGATCCTCGACTTCGGCGTGTCGCGCGAGGCCGCGGACGATACGAACATCACGCGTGAGGGCATCCTGATCGGGACCCCCGCGTACATGTCGCCCGAGCAGGCCCGAGGACTGCGCGATCTCGATCCGCGCACCGACCTCTACAGCATGGGGGTGATCCTCTACGAGCTGCTCGCGGGCCAGCTGCCCTTCGAGTCGGAGAATCCCGGGGACCTGATCGTGATGATCACCCGCGACCGTCCGGCCGCGCTGAACACCCTCCGCCCCGACCTGCCCCAGGGTCTCTACGGGTGGATCGAGCGCACGATGGCGAAGGATCGCGACGAGCGCTTCCACGACGCGCGCGAGATGCGCTGGGCCTTGGCCGAGGCCTGCAAGGAGTTCGGATTCGGGATGGATTGGGAGACGGGCGTCTCTCGGGTCAGCGAGTTCCCGGGCTTCAGCGGTGACTCCGCGGAGTCGCAGAGGCCCAACAAGGATTCGCGCGTGCTTCCATCGGACTCCAACAAGCTCGGAGCAGGCGCGGCCACCGAAGAGCTCTCACTCGAGGAGCTCGCGTCGATCCAGGCTCGGCGGCCGCTGGGGACGCCCGAAAGCGCGCCTCCCGAGGACGCCGCGCCACCGCCGCAGAAGCGCGGTGCGCGCGGCATCCTGATCGGTGGAGTGCTGCTCGCCGTGGCGGTGGGCGTGGGCGCGGCGCTGATCATCCCCGACAGCCCCTTCGCCCAGACGGGCCTGACCACCGCCGTCTACGGGCCACCGGAGACGCCGCCGGCCGCGTGGCAACCGGTGGACGAGACCTTCCCCGAAGCCATGATCCCCGACCCGGAAGAGCCCGATCCCGGCGTGTACCTCAAGCTCTACCACCTGCCCGATGGCGCCATCGCTCGGGTCGACGGCGTCGTCGTCGACGACATGGCCTTCGTGCCCGAGAGCCGCGAAGACTATCGCGTCGAGGTGTTCGAGGGCGATCAACGCGTGTGGGCTGCGCTCCATCCCGGCAACGTCGACGGCGAGTACGAGGTCTGGGAGATGTCGGAATCCGAGCTCGCCGCGCTCCCCGTCGCCGAGACCGAGGAAGAAGCAGAAGTACCCACGAGGCGTGGGCCCCGCGGCCGGCAAGCCCTGGGGATGGGCATGCGCCGTCCGCGCGGCATGATGGCGCGCCGCCGTTGAGCCCGCTCAGAACTGCGGGCGATTGATCCGGTCGACCGACAGTCGCGCGTCGTCCTCTTCCTCTTCGGGAACGAGGTCGGTCGAACGGTCGCGCGGCACGCCGAAGCGCTCGAGGATGGCATCGAGACGGGCGTTCGCGCGCACGCGATCGAGCACCACCCGATGTCCGGCGAAGGAGCAGAACTCCACGTAGCGCCCCTCGCCGTCCTCGATGATCTCGATCAGCTCCTCGAGATCGCTGATGTCGATGCCGTCCACCGACTTCACCAGAACGCTCTCGATGTGGTGATAGCCCTGGTTCACGCGGTCGGCGAGGACCTTCTGGAGCACGACCGCCTGGCGATAGTCAGGTCGGGCGAGGCCCTCTTCATAGAGGAGCATCAGGTCCTTCGGGGCCGTCTGCCACCACGGATCGCCGTAGGTCTTGAGGTAGTTCTTGGTGAGAGGGACGAAGAGCAGGCCGCCGAAGACGTAATAGGTCGGCCGAACGTCGAAGGCGTCCTCCGGCACCAGGGGGCTCGGCACCTTCACCGGCATCACGCAGTCGATCACCGCGCCCTTGCGCCACACCTTGAGGTTGGCGACCTCGCCTGCGAGACGCCTCGAAAAAACGTAGGAGAAGTCGACGAGCTCGCCGTCGCGCAGTGAGACGGTCCCGTCCGATTGAATCGGCTCGCCGTCGACCTCGAGCAACACGTCGCCCTCCTCGAGAACCCCCCAGGCCGACCCCTCCCACTCGACGCGCCTTATCAGGACCCCCTCGGTGCGCTCCTCTGGCAGGCCGAGCGCGGCCCGATGGCTGTTCGACTCGAGCTCTTGCGTCCACGCGCCAAGGGCAGGGAAGCCGGAGACCGACCCGCGCTCGACGTCGGCGATGAAGTGCGAGATCACCTCGCCCGCGATCACGTACCCCACCTGCTCGGCATCCTCGAGAGATTGAAAGGCGATCCCCACCAGCTGGTTGCCCCGGATCACCGGGCCACCGCTGTTGCCCGAGTTGATGGCGGCGTCGATCTGGAGCGCCAGGAGCAACCGCTGGGACTGCTCGTAGCGGACGAGATCGATGCGGGAGACGATGCCGCGGGTGATGCTCACCCGCTCCCCGCCGACCGGGAAACCGCAGACGCTGACCGTGTCGCCGAGCTCCGGCAGGGGTCCCACGCTGAGGGGGGTGACGCCGCTGAAGAACTCCTCGCCCTCCTCCACGGCGAGCAGCGCCAGGTCGCAGTCGTGACCCAGCGCCTCGACCTCCGCCTGGTACTTCTTCGACAGGCCGTAGCGCCGCACCTCCACGTAGACGTGGTCCTGAACACAGTGGGCGTTGGTCAGGATCCTGAGCCCGTTCGTCGTCGAGACCACCACGCCCGAGCCGAAGCTGGAGCTCGCGCCCTGGGTCTGCCAGGGCTGGTCGTAATCGGGCGGATCCGAGACCGAGAGCACCTTCACCACACTGCGCAGAAGCCCTCCCAGCTTCTTGCGGTCGGACGGCGCGAGCGAGTCTCTCATCTACCCAAAGGGTAGCAGCGAGCCCCCACCGGGGCTCGGCTCACCTCATTGTTGGCTGATCTCCAGGGCTTGTCGGACGCTCTCCCTGAGGGCCTCGGAGTCGGTGGGCTCGGGGTGGTCTCGGAGCACCGCCGCCAGGGCGCGCTGCATCTCACGGGCTGACGCGAAGCGATCGTCGGGCTCCTTGGCCAGCGCGTGATTGACCACCTCGACGAGCGAGAGCGGGACGTCGTCCCGGGTCTCGACGACGCTCGGCACTTTGGCCTCGCGGGCCTTCATGATGACCTCGAGATCCGTGCGGCCGGAGTAGAGGCGCCGGCCACAGAGGGCCTCCCAGAGCACGATCCCCACGCAGAAGATGTCGCTCTGCTCGTTGGCCGGCTTTCCCGTGAGCACCTCGGGCGCCATGTACGCGAGCTTGCCTTTGACGGTGCCCGGCTTGGTCATCGACGCGCGGTCCATGGCGCGGGCCAGCCCGAAGTCGGTGAGCTTCACGATGCCGTTCTTGCCGACAAGGATGTTGGTTGGCGTCACGTCCCGGTGGATGACCGGCGAGGGACGGCCGAGGGAGTCGACCCGCTCGTGGGCGGCGGTCAGGCCCCGGAGCACTTCGATGGCGATCGCCGTCGCCAGGGGCCACGGGGGACGCTCGCCGAGATTCTCGTAGGCCCCGCACCAGTGCTCGAGGTCAATCCCGTCGACGAACTCCATGACGATGAAGTAGTTGCCTTCGTCGTCGTGATCGAAGTCGTGGACCTGCACGATGTTGGGGTGGGCGAGCTCGGAGACGACCCGCGCCTCCTCGACGAACATCGCCGTGAACTTCGAATCGTGGGCGAGCTCCGGGAGGACGCGCTTGATGGCGACGCGGCGCGAAAAGCCGGCCGCGCCGAGGGTGAGCCCCTTCCAAACGGTGGCCATCCCACCCTCTCCGAGGGGCTCGGAGAGCTGATACTTGCCGGCGATGCGACGTCCTCGCTGGGCGACCATGGACGAAGGGTAGACCAAGCGGACGCCGATCTCGGTGCTATCTTCCGATCGTGCGCCTCCTGTCCATGGCGCTGGCTCTGGCCGCCGTACTCTCCCTTCAAGCTTGTGAGGGAACCGACGCGCCAACAGGCCTCTTCCCGACGCCACCCGGCCCAGGCACCCGGATTTCCTGGGATTTGACCGGCCCCGGGCTCCCCGCGCTCCCCTACCCCAACGACGCGCTGACCCGCGCCGACCCCACCTCCCCCACCGGCCGTCGGCTCAGCCTGCCCCGTGACTCGCGCACCATCGTCGAAGACGACCTGCGCGAGGGGGTGAACGAGCTCGATGGTTTCGGCGCGGGGCTGATCCTCGTGCCCTTCGAGGACGAGATCGATCTCGAGGACCTGCGGCGGCGGCAACGCGACACGGCGCGCTTCACCGAATCGGCCTTCGCCGAGCACGCGATCTATCTCGTCGATCTCGAGACCGGGCTGCCTACTCCACTGGGTCTGGGCGCGCCGTGGGATCCGCCGGCGCTCGTGCGACCCGACGGTTACCACCCGGCCGACCCACGCGAGGGAGAGCCGAGCCTCCTGCTCGAGACCGTCGACGAAGACGGCCGCGAAACCGACTTCGACGGTCGCGACGACCGCCCGACCACGCTGGACGGCCGAGGCGGGCGAGGCGCAGAGCTCGTCGACCGCCTCACGGGCGAGTGGGAACGCGAGACGCACACCCTGCTCCTCCGGCCGCTCCTGCCGCTCAGACCGGGCGGGCGTCAGGCGGTGGTGGTGACGAATCGGTTGCGCGATGCCGAGGGCCACCCCGTGCGATCGCCGCTGGCCTTCGTGCATCCACCGGATCAAGCCGATGCGCTCGCGCCTCTCGCCGATCACTTTCGTAGCCACCCGGAGCTCTACGGGGATTTGTCGAGCCTCGGCTTCGAAGGCGTCGCCTTCGCATGGACCTTCACCGTTCAGTCGACGACCGAGGACCTCCGCGCCGTGGCGCGCGGTCTCGAAGGCGAGGGGCCGCTGTCTTTTCTCGCCGAGGATTTTCCGCCCACGGTGGTGGCGCACCCGGTGAGCGGCGGCCTCGTGGGCCGACCCTGCGCGGATGCCGGAGCGTTGACCTACCGCGTGCCGCGCGCCGCATGGCAGAGCGCCCTCGAAGCGAGCGCGGCGCAGCTCGGGCTCGGGGTCAGCGAGCGGGAAGCCCTCTTGGCGAGCTACGACCGGCTCGAAGCGGTCGTCGCCTTCGCCATCGAGGTCCCGTATTTGCTCGGAGATCCGGCCAATCCCGAGGCGGGCGGTCGTTTCGTGCTCGATCGGGAGGCCGGGGAGGGGCGCATTTCGCGGCAGACGCTGGTCGCCCTCGCGTTCATACCGAGCGGGCGCGACGGGCCTGCGCCGCCGCTCTTGTGGCTGCACGACGCGTCGGAGGCGAAGGAGCGCGGCTTCGCCTACGCCGGGCTGCTCCTGCGCCACGGGCTCGCGCCGGTGATGATCGACGCCCCCGAGCACGGCCTCGCCCTCGGCGAAGCGACGCGCGTGGCCCTGCTCAACGTCTTCGGCAATCTATGCCTCGCGCCGCTGGCCGAAGCGATGGTCGCCGATCGCGTCCTGGACATCGATGGCGACGGGCTGCCCGACCCCGGCGCCCTCGCCTACGGCCCCGATCCCTTTCACGCGCGCGACCTCCGTCGACAGTGGGCGATCGATCAGATGATGGTCGCGCGGGCGCTCGCCACCTTCGATGGACGGATGGCCGAAACGGGCGAGACGACGATCGCCGGGCGCCGCGAGCCGCTGACTTTCGACGGGGACTACGACCGCGATGGATCGATCGACGTGCTCGGAGATTTCGACGGGGACGGAGCGCCCGATCTGGGCGGCGAATCCACGATCGCCGGGATCGGCATGGGCGCGAACGTCGCCGCGCTCGTCGCCGCGGCCAGCCCACACATCGGGCCTGCGGCACTCGTCGCTCCTGCAGGAGGCCTGGCCCAGGCGTGGATGCGGAGCGCGGACGACGCGGTGCGCGCGGGCACGTTGGGCGCGGTCCTCGGGCCCGTGGTCTGGACCCGTCGCAGCGCGGGCCCTTCCATCGACTCCGCCTGTATCGAAGGCGGCCTCTCGCTCCGCATGCGTCTGTCCGATGCGGATCGGGGCGCGGATACCGAGGTCTACTGTCTCGCCCCGGAGGACGCGCCCAGCGGCTCGACCCTGGTGGTGAAGAACCTGACGGGCGGCGCCCGCCGATGCGCGCGAATCGACGACGTGGGCGCGTCGTTCATCCCGGTGGAGGCCGATTCGGGCGATCGCTTCTCCCTCGACGTCTACGCGCCGGACACGGACTTCGATTTTTCGCGCTGCACACCGACCGACGGCGCGATCCCAGTGGCGCTGATCCCGAACTTCGGCGTCGAAAACGGGCCGCCGGGCCCGGTCCGCTGCCCCGAGTGCGCCCGATATCGACGGGTGCAGTACAGCGTCGGCTCGCCTTTGCTCTTTCCGGCGGGCGGGCTCGGCCGTCGTCGCCAATCGCCGGAGCTCGTGCGCTACCAGGTGCTCCTCGACGCGGTGCTCCACGGCGCCGATCCGGCGAGCCTCGCGCTGACGCCCTCGGATCGCTTCACGATCGTCGCCACCGCCGCCGACGGCGCGCTCCCCTTCGGTGCGGCTGTGCGACTGGGGCGCACCAGCGGCGCCCTCGCCTTTCTTCCTCCGGATGCCCCCCCGCACCTGTCGTCGTTCTCGGGAAGCGCGGCGATCACGCCCCACGACGCGCTGGTCGCGCTCCACGCCGTCGAAGGCGCACCGTGGCTCGAGCGCACGCCCGTGCCCGGTGCCCCCCGTTTCGTCGCCGATCCCGACGATCTCTCCGAAGGTCGCGCTCGCTTCTCACCCGACGGGACGCCGAACCCGGATGGGCTCGCCCCCGTCACGGGAGATCCGCCGGTTCGCGCGCGGCGCTTCACGGTGGTCTACGTCTCGCCCGAGGGCGCCCATGGGCCGAGCCCCGGGCTCCTCTTCTCGCCGGACACTCCCTTCGATGCCAGCCAGTATCTGATCAACCACGTGGGACGTTTTCTTTCCACCGGCGGCACCGAAGTTCGGTATCTCGATGCGCCGATGGATCATCTCTGCTTCGCCGACTCGAGCTGCGATTTGTTTCGCGACTGACGCGCGAAATTCGAATTCGCCATCGCGAACGCACGAGGATCGGTACCGATACGAACCGAGTCCGTTCGCGCCAGGTGATCGAAACGACGCGCGTTTTCCGAACGCGCACTCAGTGACGACACGTCCCCGTTCGGGGTGAAGGAATCTTTTTTCGACGCTCATCTGACGAACACCCTTGCACCGCTCGCGACCCTCGGGCACACACGCGCATGCGGACTCGAGGGGCTCCGCATCAACGACCGAGGCGCTCACTCCTCCTATTCGAGTTGGCTTGGCCTGCTGGGGCATCTGCGTCCTTTCGGCCGGCTTCTCCCGACCTTGCGCCGCCTCGGTTTGTGGGCAGACGAGACACCATTCACTGCCCATCGTCGGGAGAAGCCGGACCGAAAAAAGCGCCACCAGTGACCGGAGGGCCTCGGGTTGCTCGAAAACCCCTGCTCGGCGCGATCATCCGCCGCCACCCTAATCGAGTAGAGCTAGAGTTGGGCGTCGAGCTCGCGGGCGATGCTCTCGTTCGCCGGCGTCGCGGGCAACAGCAGGCGGGCGGCGCGGCCGAAGACGTAGGTCGCGCCCGCACGCTGAACGAGGCGCGTGCGGAGGGCCGCGCGCGGCAGGCGGCCGACCCAGTTGCCTCGAAATCGCGCGTAGACCTCGTCTTCGGTGAGCGCGACCTCGAGGGGCTGCTCGCGAAAAGGAAAGGCGGTCGTCGACGAGAGCCAGTCGAGGAAGGCACGCATCACCGTCAGCGGCGGACGATGCGCCACCATCACCACGCCTGGTGGCGCCAGCTCCTGACTGCGGTAGGCCCCCTGCTCACGCGGCGAAGGGGTCTCGCCGGGCATGTACTTCACCCGCTCCCAGTCGAGCTGGGGCGCCGCCAGCCACCCGGACGACGCCGCGCCCGGCGCGCGGCGGCGCGCCTCGTCGACCAGCGCGGCGACGCGCACGGCGAAGTCGCGTTCCTCGTCCCAATCGTCCGGCGACAGCACCTCACTCGCGCCGTCCCAGGCGATGCGAAGGGCCGGCCAGGGATCGACGGGCTCGAGCGCTTCGACCTGCTCCCAGGGGACGCGGTAGATGGTCTGGCCCGAGAGGGAGACGGTCTCTGTCCGCGGCGGCAGAGACTCTGCCGCCACGAATCGGATGCCTCGCTCGTCCCACTCGAAGAGCACTCAGTCGGGATCGTAGGACAAGTTCGGCGCCAGGTATCGCTCCGCCGTCGCGAGGTCGACACCGAGCCGCCCGGCGTAGTCCTCCACCTGGTCGCGCCCGACCCGGCCAACCATGAAGTAACGGCTCTCGGGATGGGCGAAGTACATGCCGCTCACGCTTGCAGCCGGCATCATGGCGAAGCTCTCGGTGAGCTCGATGCCGACCTCTTCGGCGCCGAGCAGGGAGAAGAGCCGCGTCTTGAGGCTGTGATCGGGGCACGCCGGATATCCGAAGGCCGGGCGGATGCCGCGGTACTTCTCGGCGATCAGCTCTTGGCTCGTCAGATCCTCGCTGGCGCCGTAGCCCCAGTCCTTGCGCGCACGCTCGTGGAGGAGCTCGGCCAGGGCCTCGGCGAGGCGGTCGGCGAGCGCCTTGACCATGATGGCGTGGTAGTCGTCGTGTTCCTTTTCGTAGCGCTCCACCAGCTCGGCGACGCCGTGCCCGGCGCTCACGGCGAACGCGCCCACGTGGTCGACGACGCCCGCGCCGGCCGGAGCGACGAAGTCGGCGAGGCACTGGTAGGGCGCGTCCGCCGCTTTCACCGCCTGCTGCCGGAGCATGGGGAAGCGTGTCCGCACGGCGTCTCCGTCGAGAAGCACCACGTCGTCTCCTTCGGAGCGCGCGGCCCAGAACCCGTAGACCGCCCGCGGCGAGATCGCCGCCGCCTTCACAATCTCCTCGAGGAGGGACTGAGCGGCTTCGTAGAGCTCCCTGGCGGCGCTACCGCGCTCCGGGTGCGAGAGGATCTCCGGGAACTTTCCGCGCAGCTCCCATGCGTGGAAGAAGAACGTCCAGTCGATGTAGCGCGCGATCTCTTCGAGGCTCACGTCGTCGACCACGCGCCTGCCGAGGAAAGAAGGGGTGGCGACTTCGTCGGTGCCGAACTTCAGCCGTGCCCCGTTCTCGCGGGCGGTCTCGATTGGAAGGATGGGCTTGTCGCGCTTCGCCTCGAAGAGGCGCACCAGCTTGGCCTGCTCTTCGCGGTTCTTCTGGTCCAGGGCAGCGCGTCCCTCCCCGAGGAGGTCGGAGACGACACCCACCGCGCGCGAGGCGTCGTGCACGTGCACCACCGGCGAGTCGTAGGCCGGCGCGATCTTGACGGCCGTGTGCTGGCGGCTGGTGGTCGCGCCGCCGATCAAGCAGCGGCACCTCGAAGCCCTGACGCTTCATCTCGCGGCCGACGTGCACCATCTCGTCGAGCGACGGCGTGATCAGGCCTGAGAGGCCGATCACGTCCACGTCGCGCTCCTTCGCCACCTCGAGGATCTTCTCGGAAGGCACCATGACCCCGAGGTCGATGACCTCGTAGTTGTTGCATCCGCAGCACCACCCCCACGATGTTCTTGCCGATGTCGTGAACGTCGCCTTTCACGGTGGCCATCAGCACCTTGCCCTGCTTGCGGACCTCGCCGTGCCTTCTGCTCCTCCTCCATGAACGGCGTCAGGTAGGCGACCGCCCGCTTCATGACGCGCGCGCTCTTCACCACCTGCGGCAGGAACATCTTCCCCGCGCCGAAGAGGTCGCCGACGATGCTCATCCCGGCCATCAGCGGCCCTTCGATCACCTCGAGCGGGACGGCCCAACTTCTGCCGCGCCTCCTCGGTGTCCTCCTCGATGAAGTCGACGATGCCCTTGACCAGGGCGTGAGCGAGGCGCTTCTCCACCGAGGTCTCGCGCCAGGAGAGATCGATCTCCCGTTTCTTTCCGGCGCCCTTGTAGCGCTCCGCGAGGTCGACCAGCCGCTCGGTCGCGTCGCGCGCGGCGGTCGAGGATCACGTCCTCCACGTGCTCGCGGAGCTCTTCGGGGATCTCCTCGTAGACCTCGAGCTGACCGGCGTTGACGATGCCCATGTCCATCCCCGCCGCGATGGCGTGATAGAGGAAGGCCGCGTGCATCGCCTCGCGCACCCGGTCGTTGCCGCGGAAGGAGAAGGACAGGTTGCTGACGCCGCCGGTTATCTGCGCGCCCGGGCATGTCTCCTTGATCAATCGCGTGGCCTCGATGAAGTCCTTCGCGTACTCGTCGTGCTCCTCGATCCCGGTGGCGATCGCCAGGATGTTGGGGTCGAAGATGATGTCGTCGGCCGACGAAGCCCGCCTTCTCGGTGAGCAGGCGGTAGGCCCGCTGGCAGATCTCGACCTTGCGCTCGACGGTCTCGGCCTGGCCCTGCTCGTCGAAGGCCATCACGACCACCGCGGCGCCGAAGACGCCGCGCGGTGCGCGCCTTTTCGAGGAAGTCCTCCTCGCCCTCCTTCAGGCTGATCGAGTTGACGATGCCCTTGCCCTGGAGACACTTCGAGCCCCGCCTCGATGACGCTCCACTTCGAGCTGTCCACCATCACCGGAACTCGCGCGATCTCGGGCTCGCTGGCGATCAGGTTCAAGAAACGCCGCATCGCCTTTTCGGACTCGAGCATCCCCTCGTCCATGTTGACGTCGATGATGTTGGCGCCGCCGCGCACCTGATCGAGCGCCACCTCGAGGGCGGTGTTGAAGTCGCCTTCCTTGATCAGGCGCATGAACTTCCGCGAGCCGGTGACGTTGGTTCGCTCGCCGACCATGGTGAAGTTCGAATCGGGGCGAATCGTCAGCGCCTCGAGACCGCTGAAGGTCGGGAAGTCCGGAAGCGACTCGGGCAGCGCCCGCGGCGGTAGCTCGGCGACCGCCTTCGCGATCGCCTCGATGTGCTCCGGGGTGGTGCCGCAGCACCCACCGAGCACGTTCACGAAGCCGGCCTCGGCGAGGTCCTTCACCAATGCACCGGTGGTCTGGGGCGTCTCGTCGTACTCGCCCATGGCGTTGGGCAGACCGGCGTTCGGGTAGCAGTGGATGTAGGACGGAGAGATCTCGGCCAGGGCCTCGACGTAGGGGCGCATCTCACGCGCACCGAGAGCGCAGTTCACGCCGACCAGGAGCGGCCGGGCATGCTCCACCGATGCCCAGAAGGCTTCGATCGTCTGCCCCGACAGGGTGCGCCCGCTCCGGTCGGTGATGGTGACCGAGATCATGATCGGCAGGCGCGTGCTCTTTTCGGCGAAGACGTCCTCGATGGCGACCAGCGCGGCTTTGGCGTTGAGCGTGTCGAAGATCGTCTCCACCAACAGGAGGTCCGAGCCCCCATCCATCAAGCCGCGCACCTGCTCGGCGTAGGCCTTGCGCACCTCGTCGAAGGTCACCGCGCGGAAGGCGGGATCGTTCACGTCGGGGCTCAGGCTCAGTGTCTTGTTGAGCGGACCGATGGCTCCGGCGACGAATCGCCGCTTGTCCGGATTGCGATCGCTGAACTCGTCGGCGCTCTGTCGCGCCAGGCGCGCGGCCGCGACGTTCAGGTCGTAGGCGATCGGCTCGAGGTGGTAGTCCGCTTGGACGATCGAGGTCGAGTTGAATGTGTTGGTCTCGATGATGTCCGCGCCGGCCTCCAGGAACTGTGCGTGGATCGCGCGGATCACGTCCGGCTTCGTGAGGCAGAGCAGGTCGTTGTTGCCCTGCACGTCGTGGGGGTGGCTCGCGAAACGCTCCCCTCGATAGTCGGACTCGCTCAGGCCGTACTTCTGGATGGAGGTGCCCATCGCTCCGTCCAGGATCATGATCCGCTGTTGGAGCAGGCTCTCGATGGTCTTTTTGACGTCGTTCATGGCGTTCTCTCGTCGTCGGCTCTACCGCGGTCGCCGCCCGAGGGCGGTGACCACGTGGAAATGGGGTTTCTTGCGCTCGCGCGAAGTCACTTCGGACAGCTCCACCACCAGCCCAGCGGCGGCCAGCGCCTCGCGCAGCGCCTCGGGGCTGATCCCGTCGTTCACGTGGCCGTAGCCCTCGGTGACCGCGCCATGCTGGTGGGGCGCGAGGGTGGTCACGAGGAGCTGGCCGCCGGGGCGCAGCACCCGCGCAGCTTCCGCGATCACGTCCGCCGGATGCTCGCTGAAGGCGAGGACGTTGCCGAGGAGCGCCAGGTCGAAGCTCTCCGCGTCGAAGGGCAGCGCATGCATGTCACCACGCTCGACCCTGACGTTGGGATGAGCGGCGAGGCGGTCCCGCGCCGCGCTCACCAGGCGTTCGCTCTTGTCGATGCACGTGACAGTGCGCGCGCGCGGCGCGAGGAGCTGCGCGACCGTTCCGTCGCCCGCGCCCACGTCGAGGACGTCCCCGAGGTCGAGGAGCGTGAGAAACGCGCGGGAGAGCGACTCCCAGGTGCGCCCAGGCGAGTAGTGCCGCTCCATCTGCCCGGCGATCCGATCGGGCCACCCCGCGCCCTCGCGCGCCGCGAGAACCTTCTGCTTTCGTCCGGCGTCGGCCTTCATCAGCGGGTCGTCGAGCTGCTCCTTCACCAGCGCCCACACCCGCTTCGCCTCATCGGGCATCGACGCCGCGATTCGGTAGTACGTCGAGGAACCCGCCCGCCGGTCCCGAAGCAGCCCCGCCTCCCGGAGCTTGCCCAGATGCGTCGAGACCCGCGATTGACTCAGCTCGGTGATCGCCACGAGCTCGGCCACGGTCAGCTCGTCCTGCTCCAGGAGCCCGAGGAGACGCACCCGGGTCGCATCGCTGAAAAGCGAGAGAAGACTGCCACTTTGCCCGAGGTCTAGCGCTGACATCCGTGCATCCGGATGAGCGAATATGACGCCTTCCTGCGCTGGCGTCAATGGGTGGGCACGTCAGAAGGTGGGCATGGCCTGGGGTCGGACGCGATTCGCCGGCGGCTCGTCGAAGTAGTCGCGGCCAGACCAGCGGGCGCAGTTGTCGCTGGACCACTCGGTGCCGAAGGTGGCGGTGGGAGAGAACCACACGAAGCCGAGGTAGGGGAACGCCCCGTCCGCGGAGTTCACGTGGATGGTGATCTCCTGCGGGCCCTGCCCGAACGTCTGGACAGTACAGGTGACGTCGCGATCGTCGTCCCAGAGCGCGCCGTCGGCGTCGCTGCAAAAATAGGAGCTCATGTTGCCCAGCGGCGTATCCATGAAACAGCTTTGCATCTGCGCGGAGCTGTAGAGCGCGGTGTCCCCCATGTACTCCGACGAAGCGAGGGCCTGATCCCATTCGTGGCTCTGGACGTTGCTGAGAAAGTACTCCGCATGATGTCGCGCCGACTTGTCGACATCGTTGGTCCGCCACCAGGCCAACCCGCCGCCGGTGCAGCAGCACATGGTGATCAAGCTGAGGCACCCGACGCCCACGAAGAGGAGCACCCGGCTCTTCTTCTTGGGCGGGGCGGCGGGAGCGGAACCGGGGGGCGCGCCGGGAGGCGCGCCAAAACCAGGAGCGGGCTGATTGGGGTCGTTCATGCGTCAGTACCGTGGGACCTGGGGGTCCACCTCCAAAGACCAGGCGTCGATCCCCCCGGCCAGGTTGTACACCTCGCGAAACCCCATGCGAAGCGCGTGCTCGGCGGCGGCCTGACTGCGCACGCCGTGATGACAGTAGAAGGCGAGCGCCGTCTCGCGCTCGAGGGACTCGAGGCGCGCCCGCCCCGCCTCGTTCAGCAGGGTCCCGCCGATGTCGGCGGTGGCACGCTCCCCGGGCGTCCGGACGTCGAAGAGCTCGAGCGGCTTGTTCTGCGCGAGCATGCCGGAGAGCTCCTTGGCCGAGAGCTGACGCACCCGCGGCGGCTCGTTCGGGTTGTCGATCTTGAAGCCGCTCGCCTCGGCCGTCTTCAAGTAGTCGATGGTCATCCCGTCGGCGCGACGCGCGGTGCTCTTGTCCATCAACAGCGTGAAACGCGGATCCGACAGCACCAGGTCGTCATCCTGGGGCTCCCCGAAAGCGATGCCGTAATGAAACGCGCGATCGATCTCGAGGCGCACCACGGGCGTTCCGTCGCCGTCCCAATACTCGCAGAGGGCGTCGATGGCATCGTCGGTGACGACGATCTCGGGGGTCGTGAACGGAAGCGCGGCGCGCCCCAACACCTCTTTCAGCTCCCCGCTCTGCTTGAGCTCGCGCACGATGTCCGAGCCGCCCACCAACTCCCCCTTCACGAAGAGCTGCGGGATCGTGGGCCAGCTCGAGTAGTCCTTGATCCCCTGCCGGATCGCCTCGTCCGAGAGCACGTCCACCGTCAGGTACTCGTCGAGGTAGTCGTCGAGGATGTCGACCACCGACGCGGAGAAGCCGCATTTGGGTGACCCGCGGGTGCCCTTCATGAAGAGAACCACCTCCGAGCTCCGAATCAGGACCTCGATGCGCGCTTTGACGTCTTCCACGGCGCGGAAGCGAAGCACGGCCCTCGTCTCCTTGCAACGAGAGTGATTGGCAAAGCCCACGGGGCGGGCGAGGATGCCGGTGCCCCGTGCCAGCCACTGAAAGCGAGCTGAAGAAGCGCCTCAGCGACGGAAGTCAGAATCGAGGTGGAGCGCAAGGTGCGGGAGGCACAGGCGCGCCTGATCATCGAGCAGGGTGGGACCGGCGCGGTCGGCTCCTCCCTCGCCGCCATCTTCGCGGCAGCCGGCCTCTACGGCGAGGTCCCCTCCAATCCACTCTGGCTGTGGCTCGGAGGGGTTCTGGCGCTGCAGCTCGGCCGGCTCCTGCTCCCCGTCGCGGTGAACAGAAGGGGCGACCGGGTCGAGCGCTGGAGCCGGGTGAACCTCGGGCTGATCTGGGTCACGGCGCTCGCTTGGGCCGTGGGTGTCCTCGTCCTTTGGCCGGCCTCGCCCCTTCATCAGCTGCTGCTCCCGATGACGATCGTCGCGATCAGCGCCGCGGGCACCAGCGCCTACAGCCCGGTGCGCGCCGCCTCGATCCCCTTCGCCGTGATCCTCCTCCTCCCTCTGTCGGCGCGCTTCTTCCTCGAGGGCACTTCCGTGCACGTGCTGATCGGCGCCCTCACCCTGATCTACCTCACGCTCATCCTGCGCATCAGCGCCACCATGCGCCAGACCTCCACCGATGCCTTGTCCGCTCGCTTCGAGAATCAAGTCCTCGCCGCCAAAGCGGAGGCGGTGAGCGCGGAGCTGGCCGAGCAGACGCGGCTGCTCGAAGAGTTGGTCCGCCTCGACGGTCTGACGCAGATCCCGAACCGTCGACAGTTCGAGGAGATGTACGAGCGCGAGTGGCGACGCGCGACGCGTACCGAGGCGCCGATCTCGGTGTTGATGAGCGACATCGATCACTTCAAGAAGTACAACGACAGCTACGGACATCTCGCCGGCGACGATTGCCTCAAGGCCGTGGCCGAGACCCTCGCTGCGGGGCTGCAGCGCGCGACCGATCACGTGGCACGCTATGGGGGAGAGGAGTTCGTGGTGGTGCTCGGCGAGACCGACCTCGAGGACGCGACGCAGACGGCCGAGCGCCTGCGGAAGAAGGTGTCGGAGATCGCGATCCCACACGACGGCTCCGCCACCGCCTCGCACGTCACGATCAGCATCGGGGTCGCCACGACCATCCCGGGCATGGACGACGCACCCGCGGCCCTGGTGAAGGCGGCCGACGCGGCCCTTTACGAAGCCAAGGAGGCGGGAAGAAACCGCGTGGTCGCCCGTCGCCTGGACGGGGCCCAGAAGCCCCCGGATCGTAAAGTGGAGGTCGCGCCATGAACCCCGGTTCACGGGACAGCCGAAAAATTGCCGAGCGATTCCGGTCGAAACTACCCTGGCACACACGATGCTTTTCGACCGCGTACGTATGCGCGCCCAGGACCTCCTCCCCAGTATCGCCGTCGCCCGCCGCCATGGCCTGAGGGCCCTCGCCCTGCTCGCCTTCTACGTGGGCTGGCTCATGGTCACCACCTTCGGCACGAGCTTCACGCCGCCCGGCGGCTGGACTCTGCCCACCATCGGCCTGGCCCTTCTCCTGTACAGCGTCCTCAGCATCACCACCCTCATCGCCGTCAGCCGCGCGGCCCTCGATATCGTCCGCGTCCGCGCCACCCGGCGCGCCATCAGCCATCACGTCGCCCCTTTCTGGGTGGTGGTCACCCTCTCCGCGGTGGTGGGCGCCATCGTCCAGCGTTACGCCACCGAGCACTGGTTCTCCGGCGCCGCTCTGGGCCTCGGGGTCGCGTTCGCGCTCATCCTCGCCGCCTACGCCGCCGCGCGCGTCTTCCAGGCCGCGCGCCTCGAGTCGGACCGCCGCCAGCTCGCCACCGTCGAAACCCTCGGCCCGGTCACGCTCTTCTAATCCGCGGGCGCGGCCATTACGATGGCCCCGATGTTTCACCCGGACGGGCCGACCTTCTTCGAGCTCGCCGAGCAGGCGCTCTCGTCGACCGAACGCGGGTACGACCTCCTCGCACCGAAGTTCGATCACACGCCCTTCCGTACGCCGGACGCGATCCTCGAGCGGGTCGCGGCGCGCCTCGGTGGACCGCGCTCGGTGGAGCGCGCCCTCGACATCTGCTGCGGCACCGGGGCAGCGATGCGGGTGCTTCGCCCCCTCTGCCGCGAAGAGATCGTCGGCGTCGACGTGAGCCGCGGCATGCTCGACGAAGCGGAGCGACGCCTCGTCGATGCCCCGGGTGACGCCGCGCTCCGTCTGCAGCGCGCGGACGCCCTCGCCCTTCCGTTCAGCGAGGAGTTCGAGCTGGCCGTGAGCTTCGGCGCCTTCGGCCACATCCTCGAAGAAGACGAAGCGCGCTTCGTCCAGAACGTCCGGCGCGCGCTCCGTCCCGGGGGTCGCTTCGCCTTCGTCACCGGCGACCGTCCCTCCATGCTGCGGCCCGGCTACTGGATGGCGCGGGGCTTCAACGCCGCCATCCGCGCGCGCAACGCTGTGCTCGATTCCGCCCTTCCACATGTACTACCTGACCTTCCTGCTGCCCCGCGCGGAAAGCCTCTTGAGCGCCGCCGGTTTCGAGGTCCGGGTGCTTCGCGGTCTCTTCCCACGACCCTATCACCGCGTCGTGATGGTCATCGCCACCCGAACGTGAAAGAGCTCGTTCAGGTCGACGAGCGCGGGCTCTGCGTTCGGCGCGGCGGCTTTCACATCGACCCCTGGGCGGCGACGGATGTGGCGGTCGTCACCCACGCCCACGCCGATCACGCGCGCCCGGGGATGGGCGTCTATCACTGCGCGGCACCCGGCGCCGCCATCGCGCAGAAGCGCCTCGGAGACGAGGCTCGCATCGTGGCCCATGGCTACGGCGAGCGTTTCGTCCTGGGGGACGCCACCGTTTCGCTGCATCCCGCGGGGCACGTCCTCGGCGCGAGCCAGGTGCGCGTCGAGGTGGACGGAGAGGTCTGGGTGGTCTCCGGCGACTTCAAGCGTGACCGCGATCCCACCACCGCCCCCTTCGAGGTGGTCGCCTGCGACACCTTCGTCTCGGAGGCCACCTTCGCGCTACCGATCTATCGGTGGCCCGATCCCGAAGAGGAGCTGCGCCGCCTCCTGGGCGCGTGGAAGGACGCCGCTCGGTCGGGCCGGCCCACGGTCCTGTTCGCCTACTCCCTCGGAAAGGCGCAGCGCCTGCTGTCGATGCTCGCGGCTCACGGGGAGCTCCCGGGTCCGATCCTCACCCACGGCGCCGTCGAATCGATCACCGCGCTCTACCGCGAGGCCGGGGTGTCGCTCCCCGACACCACGAAGGCCGCTTCCCTCGAGAAGCGAAAGAAGTCTCCGGGCGCGCTGGTGGTGGCCCCGCCGAGCGCCGCCGGCTCACCCTTCATGAAGCGCTTCGGCGGCGCCACCATCGCCTTTGCGTCGGGATGGATGCGCCTGAGGGGCCCACGTCGCCGCCGCGCCGTCGATCTCGGTCTGGTCATCAGCGACCACGCGGACTGGCCCGCCCTCGTCGCGACCATCCGAGAGACGGGCGCACGACGCATTCGCCTCACCCACGGCTACGCCGCGCCCCTCGCGCGCTATCTCCACGAAGAGGGCTTCGACGCTCGCGCGCTCGCGACCCGGTACGTCGGCGAGCCAGAGGAAGAGAAGCTCACCTGATGCGCCTCTTCGCCGATCTCTACGACCGCCTCGACGGGACCACTTCGACCAACGCCAAGGTCGCGGCGATGCGCGCCTACTTCGACGAGGCGCCGCCGGAAGACGCAGCCTGGGCGCTCTACTTTCTGACCGGGCGACGGCTCAAGCGCTGCGTTGGCTCGCGGGCGCTTCGCTCCCTCGTCCTCGAGAGCTCGGGCCTCGCGCCGTGGCTCGTCGACGAGTGCTACGCGGCGGTGGGCGACTTCGCCGAGACGGTGGCGCTCCTGGTCTTGGGCACCGACGAAGCGCCCGAGGTGCGGCCGCTACACGAATGGGTCGAAGAGGAGATACTGCCCCTACGCGGCGCGACCGAGCTCGAGGTTCGACAGCGGATCCGCGGGTGGTGGCGGAGGCAGCCGCCGCGCGAGCTCTTTCTGTTGCACAAGATGCTGACGGGAGAGCTGCGCGTGGGCGTGAGCCAGACCCTGGCGGTGCGCGCGCTCGCGGAGCACTCCGGCATCGGGCGCGACGTCCTCACCCACCGACTGATGGGCGACTTCGCACCGAGCGCCGCCAGCTTCTCGGCGCTCGTCGACCCCGACACCCGCGCCGCCGACGGATTGCGTCCCTATCCCTTCTGCCTGGCCCATCCTTTCGACGACGACCCATCGGTGTTGGGCGACGTCTCGGAGTGGGCCGCCGAGTGGAAATGGGACGGCATCCGCGCACAGGCCGTGGTGCGCGAGGGGGAGGTCTTCCTCTGGTCCCGGGGCGAAGAGCTGGTGACGGATCGCTTCCCCGAGGTCCGCGCCGCCGCGCAACACCTGCCTGCCGGAACCGTGCTCGACGGCGAGCTGTTGGCCTTCGCCGACGGTGCGCCCCTGCCCTTCTCCGCCCTTCAGCGCCGCATCGGCCGAAAGACGCTGACCCGCAAGGTGCTGCGCCAGGTGCCCGTGGTTCTCGTCGCCTTCGACCTGCTCGAAGACGGCGGCGAGGACGTCCGCGACCAACGATGGGAGACGCGAAGGGCGCGCCTCGAACGCCTGGTTCGTGATCTCGACCGGGACGAGCTCCGACTCTCCGAGCTGGTCGAGCGGCCGAGCTTCGCGGGGCTCGAAGCGGAACGCGACCGCGCACGAGAGCGTGGGGTCGAAGGTCTGATGCTCAAGCGCCGCACTTCGCCGTACTACGCCGGCCGCCGCAAGGGCGATTGGTGGAAGTGGAAGATCGACCCGCTCAGCGTGGACGTGGTGATGACCTATGCGCAGCCGGGGCACGGCCGGCGCGCGAGTCTCCTCACGGACTATGGCTTCGGCGTGTGGAACGGCGACGAGCTCACCACCGTCGCCCAGGCCTACTCGGGCCTCGACGACGCCGAGATCGACGAGCTCGACCGCTGGATCAAGGCGCACACCCTCGAACGGCGCGGCCGGCTGCGGGTCGTCGAGCCTCTGCAGGTCTTCGAAATCGGCTTCGAGCAGATCCGCCGCTCGACACGACACAAGAGCGGCGTCGCGCTGCGCTTTCCGCGCATCCTGCGCTGGCGCCGCGACAAGAAGGCGGAAGAAGCCGATTCGCTCGACGCGCTCCACGCGCTCGCGGCGCGCTTCGATTGGGAGCCTCCCGAAGACGAGGCCGCGGAGCAGCTCGGTCTCTTCGACGAGTGATCAAAGCACGCCGGCGGCGTAGGCGAGGTGCACGTTCGCCAGCGCGCGCTGGACGCGCGCGTCCAACAGGGAGAGGCGGGCACGGTCGAGCTGGCGCTGCGCATCGAAGACGGCGACGGTGGTGGTGTTGCCGACGCGGAGCTGCGCGAGTCGGCTCTCGTAGGCGGCCTCGGCCGCGCCCAGCGAGGCTTCGGCGGCCTCGATGGCGCGCTCGGAGGCGCGCCGCTCCGCATCGGCACGGCGGAGCTCGAGACGGATCATCCGCTCGACGTTCTGGATCTGCGACTCGGTCGCCTGCTGTTCGGCGCTCAGCTGGTCGCCCCGATGCGCGGCGACGAGGGTGTCGTTCGGCGACCAGGTGAGGCTCGCCCCCACCTCCCAGCTCGGTGTCCAGGTCGCGGTCGGCGGCACCTGGTACCGGTTGGGATTGCCGTAGTCGGCGCCCGCGTAGACCGCGAGGTGCGGGTAGCCCGATGCGTCGCTCGCCGACGAAGCGGAGCGCTGAGACTCGAGGCGCGCTCGAAGCGCGCGGATCTCGGCGCGGTTCCGGATCGCTTCCTCGTAGTCGACGTTCACGGGCGTGCGATCCTCGAAGCTCACGCCGAAGACCTCTCCGTCCTCGGCGCCGATCAGCGTGCGAAGCGCTGCGTCGGCGATCTCCACTCCGGCCTCCGCCGCCGCGACCGCCTGATCAGCCTCGGCCAGCCGCGCGTTTGCCTCCAGCTCGTCGGCGGTGGTCAGAAAGCCCGCCCGAACGGCGGACACCACTTCTTCGACGCGGGCCTCTGCCTGACGACGGGCTTCGCGCGCCACCCCCGCCGCGCCTCGCGCGCGCACCAGCGACAAATACGCTTCGCGCGCGCTGCGCCGCACTCCCGCTTCGGCCGCCTCCTCTTCGTGCTGTCGCGCCGTCGCGCCGTACTCCGCGGCGTCGACCATCGGCATCACCGCAAAGAAGAAGTCACTGACAGGCCAGCTGAGCCGCGCCCCCAGGTTGTAGCGATTGCGGGGCACCGAGATGCTGAAGCCGGTGTTGCTCTCGCTCGCGGCGATCTGCGCGTTCCAGAGCGCCTGGGCAGCGGGGTCGCTGACCATCGCGGCGAGCTCGCGCTGAGCCGCGATCGCGTCGGGTGATACCGGCACCTGAATCGAGCCGTTGGTGAAGCCGTCGACGTGCACGTAGTTCGCGGACAGGTCGAGGCGCGGGAGCATGTTCGCGCGCGCCTGACTGACGCTGGCCTGCGCCGCGTCGGCGAGCGCCCGCGCGCGGTCCAGATCGGGCGAGGTCGACAGGGCCCGCTCGACCGCCTCGCTCTCGCTCAGGGCGGGACCCTCGGCGAGGACCGCCACCAGATCGAAGTCGCTCGGAGGCGCTTCGACCTCGGGAAACGCTTCGGGCGCGGCCGCCGTTTCGGGCGTGGCCTCCTGGGCGCGGGCGACCTGCGGCAGCGGCAGGAGCGAAAAGAAGAGGAGGAGCGACAATCTCTCGTACGCGGTCATCCTTCACCTCATCGAGGAACGGAAACGGGCGGCAGCGAAGCCGAAGACGGAGAGCCCCATCACCAACAGGGCGAGGAGCTGCGGGTAGAGGTCGCCGTAGCCAGCGCCACGCAGCAGTGAGCCGCGGAGGATCTCGGCGTAGTGCCGGAGGGGATTGATGAGCGTGACCACCTGAAGGGCGTGTGGCATCGACTCGATCGGAGTCATGATCCCGCTGAGCAGTGCGGCCGGCATCATGAAGAGGAAGCCGCCCAGGAAGGCCTGCTGTTGGCTGCGGCTGAGGGTCGAGATCAACAGGCCGATGCCGAGCGTGGTCGTGAGGTAGAGACACGTCCCGAGGACCACCAGCGACATGTGCCCTCGGAGCGGCATGTCGAAGATGGTGCTCCCGACGATCAAGGCGAGACCGAAGTCGAGCAGACCCACGACCGCGAAGGGGAGCATCTTGCCGGCGATGAAGATGCCGCTGCTCACCGGCGTGACCAGGATCTGTTCGAGGGTCCCCACCTCGCGCTCACGAGCCAGGCCCATGGAGGACACGACCGTCGTGATCATGAGGAGCAGCATCGCCGCGACACCCGGCACCATGTAGATCGCCGTCTTCAGCTCCGGATTGAAGAGGACACGGGACTCGGTGGTGACGGAGGAGAAGCGCAAGGCCACGCCCTGAGCGTGGGCGCGCTGGGAGAGCCGGGAACGCACCAGCGCCTCGCCCTCCTGTTGGAAGTACGCGCGGATGGCGCCGGCGGCGACGTTGGCGCGGTTGGGGTCGCTTCCGTCGAGGAGCGCCTGGACGGTGGCCTCGCTGCCGCGATGGATATCCTCCTCGAAGCCCTTCGGGATCACGAGCACCACGGCCGCCTCACCCGTCTCCAGCATTCGCTGGGCGTCCTCGATACTCTGCGTGTGCCGAACGTCGTGCAGGGTTCCGTCAGCGAGGATGCGCCGGAGGTTGTCGCGGCTGAGCGCGGTGTCGTCGTAGTCCACCACCACGGTGGGCACGTCGTCCACGTCGAGGTTGACCGCACTTCCGAAGACGAAGAGCTGGATCGCGGGCACGACGATCAGCAGCACCATCATCCGACGATCGCGCACCGTCTGACGGATCTCCTTCTTCACGATGGAGCTCAGCATCGCGAGGTGACGGCTCATGCGATGGTCCTCCGGAAGCGGGCGGTGGAAGCGACCACCATGACGGTCGAGAAGATGGCGAGCGCGAGTGCCTGCAGCCACAGCTCGCCGATACCGTTGCCGCGGAGGAGCACGCCGCGGAGCCCATCGACGTAGTAGCGCGCCGGGATGATGACCGTGATCACCTGCAGGATCCGCGGCATGTTCTCGATGGGGAAGACGAAGCCGCTCAGCAGGATCGACGGGAGCATGGAGCTCATGGCCGCGGCCTGGGTCGCGACCATCTGGTTGCGCGTGACCACGCTGATCAACAGCCCCTGCCCGAGCATCCCGATCAGAAAGAGGAGTGAGAGCAGCATCAGGGTGGGCGCCGATCCGCGGAAGGGAACGTCGAACACCCAGAGGCCGACGGCGATGACCAGGAGCACCGCCAAGAGGCCCAGGGCGACGTAGGGCGAGAGCTTGCCGAGCACGATCTCGAGCCGGCCCACCGGCGTCGCGAAGAGCTGAGCCATCGAGCCGCGCTCCCACTCGCGGGCGACGGTGAGCGCGGTGAGCATCACGGCGACGATGGCCAGCACGAAGGCGGCGATGCCGGGCACCAGAAAGACCGCGCTCCTGTTCTCCGGATTGAAGCGGGTGAAGACGCGCGCTTCGATCGGTGGATGGGCGTCGATGACCGCGGGTGGCGAGCTGCATGCCGATCACCTGTGCGGCCGCTTCGGCCTTGCGCGCGGGTCTGGGTCGCGGTGTTGTTGTCGGAGCCGTCGAGGAGCAGCTGCAGCTTCACGGCGTCGCCACGCCTCAGCGCTCGCTCGAAGCCCTCGTCGATCACCACCACGCCCTTCACGTCCCCCGAGACGAGCGCGCGCTCCGCATCCTGTTCGGCGATGAGCCCTGCGTCCTCGAGGTCGCGGCTGCCGGTGAAGCGCTGGCGAAAGGTCCGGCTCGTCGCCGACTCGTCGCGGTCGACGAACGCGACCCGCAGGTTGTCGAGGTCGAAGCTCACCCCGAAGCCGAAGAGCAGAATCATCACCACCGGCATGCCCGAGCGCGAGGTAGAGCGAGCGCGGGTCCCGAATCACGTGGCGGACCTCCTTGGCAGCGAGCGCAAGGACGCGGGTGAGGAACGGCATCAGCGCGCCTCCTCGCTCTCGACGCGACCACGGCGAGGAAGACGTCCTCGAGGGAGGCGTCGACCTTCTCGATGCGATCCACCCTGCGCCTCTTTCGAGAAGAGCGCGCGAAGCGCCTCCGGGTCTTCGCGACCCTCCTCGAAGCGGACGTGGACCCGCGCGCCGAAGGGCTCGGCGGCGAGAACGCCCGGAAGCTCGCAAGCGCCTCGGATCGCCCCGCTCAGGTTCTTGCCCGAGACGGCGAGGGTGACGCCGGGGACGTACTGCGTTCTTGAGCGCGCTCGGGGTGTCGAGGGCGACCAGCGCTCCGTCGACCATCAGCCCGATCCGCGCGCAGTACTCGGCCTCGTCCATGTAGTGCGTGGTCACGAAGACCGTGGTGCCCGCGTTCGACGAGCTCGCGGATGAGGCGCCAGAAGTCGCGCCGCGAGGCAGGGTCCACGCCGGCGGTGGGC
Organism: uncultured delta proteobacterium; assembly: GCA_963727445.1. Lineage (GTDB taxonomy): Bacteria > Myxococcota_A > Polyangia > Polyangiales > B10-G4 > B10-G4. The sequence goes on along the minus strand of CAVSGI010000020.1, from coordinate 559,796 downwards.
TCGTCGAGGAAGACGATCTCTGGCGAGTGGATGAGGGCGCAGGCGAGCGCGAGGCGCTGGCGGATACCGCCTGGCAGCGATCCGGTCAGCGCCTTTCGATGCTCGCCCAGACCCGTTCGCTCGATGGAGGCCTCGATGGCGCTGAGTCAGCTCGCGCCCCGGCAAGCCGTAGATGCCGCCGAAGAACTCGAGGTTCTGCTCGGCCGTCAGGTCCAGGTAGAGGCTGAACTTCTGCGACATGTAGCCGATGGAGCGCTTCACCTCGATGGGCTCGCGCGCTGACGTCGATGTCCGGCGACCACCGCGTCGCCGTCGCGTCGGAGGGAGGAGGCCGCAGAGCATGCGGATGGTGGTGGACTTGCCCGCGCCGTTCGCGCCGAGGTAGCCGAAGATCTCGCCCTTCTCGACGTGGAAGGAGACGTCGTCCACGGCCACGAAGGAGCCGAACTTCTTGCCGAGAGCCTGCGACCTCGATGACGTGCTCGCTCATGCCGGCTCCGCACCCGCGCCAGGAAGAGGTCCTCGAAGTCTGGCGGAACGCGCCGCGCGGTCGCACCTTTTGCTCGGACCTCGCGCTCGAGGTCCGCTCGCGCGCCCAGGCGAGACAACGACGCGGATGCGCGCGCCGGCGGGCGACGCCGACGATCACGTGTCAGCACCGCTCGAGGAGCGTGTGAAGCGCCTCGCGATCCCCGCCGACGACCTCGAGCACCTCGTGCTCGAGGCGGTCCGTGAGGTCCCCCGGCGCCCCCTGCTCGACGATCTGGCCCTTCGTGCATCAGGCCCGACGCGGTGGCAGCGCGCGGCCTCGTCCATGTACGGCGTCGTCAACAAGCACCGCCATCCCGTCGCGCACGAAGTCGTAGATGAGCGCCCAGAGCTCGCGCCGGCTCACCGGGTCGACGCCGTTGGTCGGCTCGTCGAGGAGCAGCACCTCCGGCTGGTGCAGGAGCGCGCAGGCGAGCGCGAGCTTCTTGTACATGCCGCCGCTCAGCGCGTCGGCGCGGCGGTCGACGAATCGCGCGAGGCGGGTGATCGAGAGCAGGCGCTCGCGGCGCTCGTGGAACACCGCCTTGCGAGAGGCCGAAGAGCCGGCTGAAGAACCAGAGGTTCTCGGCGATCGAGAGGTCGCCGTAGAGGCTGTACTCCTGGGGCATCAGGCCGAGGTGCTCGCGGGCGTGGCTCTTCCTGCCGAGGGGATCCTCGCCCAGGACGCGTGCGGTGCCCGAGTCCGGCGCGAGCAGGCCCGCGAGGCATGCCGATGGTGGTGGTCTTGCCCGCGCCGTCGGGGCCGACCAGCCCGTAGAGCTCGCCTGCCTCGACGGTGATCGAGACGCCACGGACCGCCTTCACGTCGCCGAAGCTCCGATGCAGATCGGCGATCTCGATGGCGCTCACGACGAGCCCCCGAGGGTGACGGTGACCGGCATGCCGGATCGAAGGAGCCCGTCCGGGTTGGGGATGCGCACCTCCACCGGGAAGACCAGGCGGTCGCGATCGGTCCGCGTCTGGATGTTACGGGGCGTGAACTCCGCCTCGAGCCCGATGCGGCGGATGGTCGCGTCGAAGGTGCGGTCGGGATAGGCATCGGCGACCACCTTCGCTCCCGCGCCTACCGATGCCTCGTCCACATCCTGATTGGCCAGGTAGAAGGTCGCTCGCACGAAGGAGGGATCCACGACGCGCGCCACGACCGAGCCAGGCATCACCAGCTCGCCCGGCTCGTAGTAGACGCGCTCCACGACGCCGGCGCGGGGCGACAGGATCCGGCACTCCGCGACAGTGATCTGCGCTGCGCGCACGATGGCCTCGATGGCGAGGATCTGCTGCGTGGCGGACTCCGCTTGCGCCTCGGCTGCGGTGGCCGACGCCCGCGCGGCGCGGGCCTGCCGTGCGGTCGCGGTGCGGGTCGCGCGGGCCGCGCGCGCCTCTGCTTCGAGGCGGGTGGCGGTGGTGCGCGCCTGATCGCGCTGGGAGACCGAGGCGTGGGTGCCCATGGCCTCGATGCGGTGCGCCTCGCGCTCGGCGATCGCCGTCTGGGCCTCGAGGGCAGCGATGTTGGCGCCCGAGGCGCCGATCGACAGGCGCGCAGCCTGGCTCTGATTGACCGCCGCCGTGGCTTGCGCGCCGGCGCCCTGGGCCTGTGCGCGGGCGGCCGCGAGGCGCGCTTCGGCCTCGGCGAGGCGCGCTTCGGGCTCGGCACAATCGAGGATCATCAACACCGCCCCAGCCTCCACCGTGTCCCCTTCGGTCACGGCGATCTCGGCGATGCGCGCCGAGAGTCGGGAGGAGACGTCGGCCGCTTCGCCCTCGACCACGCCTGATCCGGTGGGGGGACCCGTCTCCTCTTGTTCTTGCGCGCGGATTTTCCACGCGATGGTCGCGGTGAGCGCGACCGTTACCACCACCAAAACGACGACGACTTTCTTCATCTGTCCTCCGTCGATGCGATCACGCCTCGAAGCCAAAGGTCGGTGACGCCGCGCGCATGCGCGGTCGCCTGCTCGTCCCAGTCCTCGGGGTCGAGGCGGTGATTGAGCAGAAAAAAGAGCACGAACCCACCGAAGAGCGTGCGACCGGCGCTGATGGGCTCGAGGTCCGCGCGAAGCTCGCCGGCGCGCATGCGTCCCTCGAGGTACGTCCGCAGCGTCTCGAGGAGCATCAGCTGGATGCCCTGCGCGAAGGCGTAGAGCTCGGCGTTGCGATGCGCTTCGCCGAGCATCACGCGGAAGAGCCGTGACTCCGGCTGCTCCGGGCGCAGAGCGGTCACGAAGCCCTGCCTGACCGTCCGGAGGAAGTCCCGTATCGGCATGTCGGGGTTGTCGCGAAGGAGCGACTGCACGAGCGCCGGCATCGTCCGCCGCCCCTCGACGATGCTCTTCAGCAGATCCTGCTTCGTCGGGAAGTGATGGAAGATGAGGCCTTCGGAGACCTCCGCCTTCTCGGCGATACGCCGAGTCGAGGTCCCCGCGAAGCCGTGCTCCGCGAAGAGCAGCAGCGCCGCGTCCATGATCGCCTTCCGCGACGCCGCCGCCTGCTCCTCCCTCGTCATGCGCACCGACTCACCCATTCGCTGAGTACATACTCACCAAGTGAGTACTCAGTCAATAGCCAATCTGCATTCCCCCCAAAACCATTTAGTTTTTCACCTCGGGGACGGTCTGCACTTTTCAACTTTTGCCCTTCCCCGCGCTCATCTAAGCCCCAGCGGCTTTCGCGCCCCCTGCGTGTTAAGCCTCCGCGATGCTCCGGTGGTCCCTCCTCTTCATCGCCCTCCTCGCCGCATGTGGTGGCAGCGATTGCCGGCTCCCCGATGCCGCCTCCGACGCGTCAGTCGACGCCGCGGACGCAGGCGCCGACGCCGCCGTGATGGAGCCGTGCGCGGAGCGCGACCCGCGCGCGAACGCACCCGAAGCCTTCATCGGCCCCACCGGCCTCTCGGATCGCCTGGTCACCCTCTTCGACGGCGCGACCAACAGCCTCCGCGTCGCCACCTACGAGCTCGACGCGCCGGCGCTCGTCGACGCCCTCCTCCGCGCACACGAGCGCGGCGTCGACGTCCGCATCCTGATCGACGAGGAGCGGACCGCCAACACCGCCTCCGCCGCTGAGCTCCGCGGCGCCGGCATCGACGTTCGCGACGGCCCCGACGCCTTCACCTACTACCACCCGAAGTTCGTGGTGGTGGACGAGATGCAAGCCGTGGTGATGAGCGCCAACCTCAACACCTACTCGATGCAGACCGAACGCAACCACGGGGTGCGATTCGACGACCCCTTCGACGTCGCCGACCTCATCGACGTCTTCGACCACGACTACGAAGGGCGCGACGGAGACCCGAGCGCCGCCGCCTGCACCCGCCTGGTTCTCAGCCCGAACAACTCGCGCTCCCGCATCCTGCGCCTCATCGCATCCGCCGAGTCCGAGCTCCTGGTTCAGCACCTGAGCCTGAGCGACGAGGAGGCGCGCCATGCGATCGGCTCGCGCGCCATGGCGGGCGTCTCCGTCCGGGTGATCCTGGCCGACCCCGCGTGGATCGACTCCAACACCCAGTCCGCCGAGGCGCTGCGCGCGCTGGGCGTCGACGTTCGCTTCCTCACCACCCTCGACAATCACGCCAAGCTCATCGTCGCCGACGGCGCAGCATTCGTCGGCTCCGAGAACCTCAGCTGGACGAGCCTCGAAGCCAATCGCGAAGTGGGCGTGGTGGTGACGAACGAGGCGACGGTCGCACCGCTCTCCGCGGCCTTCGAGAGCGACTGGAACCTGGCTTCGCCGTAGCGGTGAGCCCCCCTCGCCTCCCTCAAGGCCGGTCGAGGCAAACCCGGCGCACGCGCGCGCGATCCACTTTCCCGCTCGCGGTCTCGGGGAGCGCGTCGACGAAGAAGTAGCGCCGCGGTCGTGCCTGGGGAGAGGCGCGCTCGGCGACGAAGGCATCGAGCTCCCCCTCGCTCACGTCGCCGACCACCGCAGCCGCCACCGCCTGGCCCCACTCGCGATCCGGGACCCCGAACACACAGCACGCGCGCACCGCCGGATGCGAGGCGAGCACCGCTTCCACCGAGGCCGGGTGCACGTTCTCTGCCCCCGTGACGATCATGTCGTCGGCGCGCCCCTCGACGAAGAGCACCCCGTCCGCGTCGAGACGCCCCACGTCGCCCGTCACGAAGAACCCGTCTTCCGTGAGGCTCCCCGCCCCATCCGTCCCCGCATACCCGTCGAAGAGCATCGGGCCACGAATCTGGATCCGCCCCTCGACCACCCTCACCTCGAGGCGAGGGAGCGGAGGCCCGATCCGTCCCGGCGCATCGTCCGTGTCCCCATCGGCGCGCGTCGCGACCTGCGAGCAGGCTTCGGTGAGCCCGTAGGTCTGCCGTATCGGCCAGCCCGCTTCGCGCGCCCTGAGCGCGAGCGGCACCGGACACGCCGCGCCGCCCACCAGGAGCGTCGACAGGGTCTTTGGCGGCTCGAGCTGCGCGTCGAGCACGCGCGCGAGCATCGTGGGAACCACCGACGCGTGCGTCACGCCGTGCATCCGCATCCGCGCCAGCATCGCGCGCGCGTCCCATCTTCCCTCGGGGGCGACCACCACCGCGGAGCCGGCGTGAAGAGCCCGGGTCAGTATCGACAGACCGCCCACGTGTGAGAGCGGCATGCTGGCGAGCCAGCGCGCGCCCGGCCCCAGGGGGATCCCCTCGTGGCTCGCCTCCGCCGATGCCGCGAACGCCTGACGACTGAGCCGAGCCGCCCGGGGCCTGCCTGTGCTTCCGGAGGTGAATATGCACGCGAGGGGCGGGGGCTCGCCCAACGCGATCCCCTCGAGGCTCTGCAGCTGCGCCCGCCGCTCCGCCCCGCTCGCCCGCGGCGACAGCAGCACCAGCGGCGCGCCTTGCTCGATGGCCGCGTAGATCCGCACCATCGTCTCGACGTCCCGTCGCGCCAGGAGGACGGCGCGATCGCCAAAGCGCGGCACCTCGGCCGTGCGCGCGAAGAGCTCCGCCCAGCGGAGCGTGCCCTCGTCGAAGATCAGCGCGGGCTCGTTTCCGTGGACCTCCGCGGTCCGCGCGAGAGAGAGGCTCATCCCCAATCAACGCCGTACGACAGACCCAACCCCTCGCCGTCCACCGGCAGGACGGTGCGCTTGCCCAGAGCCGGAAGCTCGACCTCCGGCCAGGCGCCGAGGCCGGGGTGACGCCCCAACCCCGCGGCGAGGCGCGGCTCGGGAAGGGTGACCGCCAGCGCCGCCGCGGCCGTGAGCGCAATCGGTCCGTCGAGGGTGTGGCTCACAATCGCCGGCGCCCCCGCCGCGCGCGCCCGGCGTGCGAGCTCCCGCGCGCGCAAGAGCCCTCCGAGGGTCATCGGCTTGAGCACCACCGCCCCGAGAAGGCCCCGATTGCCGAGGCTCGACAGGCGCGCATCCCCCTCCGGTCCGATCAGGCTCTCGTCGAAGGCCAGCGGCAGCGGCGTCTTCTTGAGTCTGATCACCGCGTCGAAGGTGCTCGGCTCCTCGCAGAGGCTCACGCCCACCGACGCGAGCTTGTCCAGACGCTTCGGGAGCTCACGCGCCTCGAAGGTCCCGTTGGCGTCCACGCGGATCGTCATCTCCAGCTCGCGCTGCAGCACCCGGATCGAATCCAGCTCCTCGGCGAAGCGGTCCGGGCGGCCGACCTTGAGCTTGAGGGTGTCGATGCCGCGGGCGTGGGCCGCGCGTGCCGCCGGCAGGATGTCGCGCGCGTCGGCGGCGGTGAGGGTCACGACCAGGGGCACGGGCTTCGCGGTGTCCGAGTCGGTCAAGAGCGTCCAGAGCGGTCGCTTCTTGCGCTGCGCCACCAGGTCGAGGATCGCGGTCTCCACCGCGAAACGCGCCGACGGCACCCGCGCGTCGATGTTCCCGAGCACGTGGCCGAGCTGCGCGCCGAGCGGTGCCTCCTCGTCGATCTCCGGTAGCACCTCCCAGGGTCGCTTCCCCAGGACGGCGCGCGCGGCGTCGATGTCGTCGGGCGAATAGCCGGGCAGAGGCGACGCTTCGCCGTGGCCCACCCGCCCGTCGTCGTCCATCAGGCGCAGCAGTAAGCCGCGCCGCTCGGTCCACATCGCTCGCGCGTTTCCACCGGGGTTGGGCATCGAGCCCTTCACGGTGGAGACGGTGGAGCGACTGATCTTCATGGTGGCAGCGAGAGCCCCAGGGTGAAGAGGAGCCCGTAGAGGAGAAGGAGCTTGGCGGTGGCGCCGAGGAGCGGATTGAGCGCCGCTCCGGAAAGACGCCCCAGACGTCGAAGATACATGAGGGCGAGGGGCAGGGTCATCAGGGGCGCGAGCACCGGCCACCCCGCCATGCCGGTGGCATAGAGAAAGATCGGGGTGGCGTAGGCCATGGACGAGAGCGCCGCGTACTCTCCGATCGCGAAGAGGCGACCGAAGCGCACCGCCAGGGTGCGCTTGCCGGCAACGGTGTCGGTCTGCCGATCCCTGAGATTGTTCACCACCAGGATGGCGGTCGCCAGCGCGCCGATCGGCACCGACGCCATGAGCGACAGCGTGGTGAGCGCGTGGACCTGGACCCAGGTGGTCCCCATCACCGCGACGAAGCCGAAGAAGATCATCACGAAGAGATCGCCCAGCCCGTGGTAGCCGAGGGGAAAGGGGCCACCGGTGTAGGCGACGCCCGAGGCGATCGAGAGCAGGCCCACGACGACGATGGGCCAGCCGCCGACCGCGACCAGGTACAGGCCGGCGAGAGTGGCCGCCCCGAAAGCCGCCACCATCGCCACCTTCATCTGCGCGGGGCTGAGCAGCCCGGCGGCCACGGCGCGGGTCGGCCCGACGCGAGAGTCGTCGTCTGCTCCCTTTTCGAAGTCGAAGACGTCGTTCGCGAAGTTGGTGCCGATCTGGATCATCATCGCGCCGAAGAGCGCCGCGAAGGCCGGAAGAAAGCGGACGCCGCCAGCGACGTGGGCGCAGGCCGTGCCCACGGCGACGGGGACCACGGCCGCGGTGAGCGTCTTCGGACGCGATGCCAGGAGGATCGCGCCGAAGCTGGCCCGCCGCGGGAGGGCCTCGGCGGTCACGGACGGAGCTCCGGACGGGAGGCGGGTGCGACCGTGTTGAGCGAGCGCGCCTCCTCGCAGACGATTTCGGCGACGCGCTCGGGCGCCTCGAGCAGAACGTTGTGACCAACGCCGGCCACCACCGTGTGCGCCGCGGGGCGCATCTCGGCGGCGAGGACCGTGAAGCGGTCGTCGAGGCTGCCGGTGATCATGTGCAGGCGCGTGGGCGCGCTGGCGAGTGTGGGGCGCAGGTCCGGCATGCGGCCGAGGCCCACGGTGCGCAGGGATTGCGCGAGCCCGCGCGGATCGTGCGAGAGGCGAGTGGCCCGCTGGGCGGCGAGGGCGGGGCCCGGAAGCGAGCGCTGCGAAGCGAAGAGCGGGAGCTCCTCCCATCGTGCGACGAAGCGGCGGATCCCCTCGGACTCGATCTCCTTCGCCAGGGCCTCGTCGGAGCGAAGGCGCGCGGCTCGCGCTTCACCGGCCCCGAGCCCGGGATGCCCGCCGATGACGACGGCGGTGGCGGCGAGCGCGGGATGGCGCGCGACGAGGCCGAGGACCAGCCGCCCGCCGAGGGAGTAGCCGACGAGCACCACGGCCGCTTTGTCCTGGCGCTCCCGCTCCACCACGGCGGCGAGACGGTCCACCTCTTCCTCGAAGCTCGTCACGAAAGGCGCGCGGGCGCCGTGGCCGAGGAGCGCGGGCGCGACGATCCGGTGGGGCAGGGGATCGCGCTCGAGGAGCCGCTCGAGGGTCTCGAAGCTGTGGGGCGAACCGGTGAACCCGTGCAGGAGAACGATCATGCGCGGAGCTTCCCTAGCACCCGATCCGCCTCCGTCGAGAGCTTCCGGCTCTCCTCCGCGGCCGCAGAAGGCGAAACCGTGGCCTCCACCAGGGTCGTCCCGCCCCGAGCGAGGGCTCGTGCGATGGCGCGGCTGAGCGAGGGCGCGTCCGCGGCCGAGGCGTAGGCGTGGCCGTAGAGCGCCGCGGCGTGGGCGAAGGTGAGACCGTGAGGCGTGGTGAACGCTCGGAGCGCCGCGTCGTCGAGACCGGCGCGCGCCACCGGGAGCTGCTCGAAGATGCGTCCGCCGTCGTTGTTGGAGACGACGACTACCAGCGGTGCGCCGAGATCACGCGCGCTCATCAAGCCCGAGAGATCGTGCAGGAAGCTCACGTCGCCGAGGTAGAGGATGGTCGGGCGGCGAGTGGCGGCGGCGGCCCCCGCGGCGCCGGAGACCAAGCCGTCGATCCCGCTGACGCCGCGTTGCGACGCGACCGAGAAGTCGCCGACGGCGCCGGGACAGAAGTGATCGAGCTGGCGCACGGGCAGGCTGTTGCCGACGCAGAGCAACCCCTCCGAGGGAACGCTCGCGGAAACGACACGGGCCACCGCGCCCTCCCCGAAGACCGCGCCTACCTCTTCGACGAGATGGCCGAGCGCCGCCTGCGCCGAGCTCAGGCGGGCCGCGAAGCCTTCGTCGCGCGCGCCGGCGACGCCGCGCGAGGCCAGGCCGCGCAGCGTCTCACCCAGATCCGCGCGACAGACGAGCTCGGCGTCGCCCGAAGGGTCGGGCCACCCGCGCTCGCACAGGACGATGCGCTCGATCGGCGCACCGGCCGTGAGCTCGGCGTATCCGCGCGAGATCGGGTAGTCACCGATCTGCACGACGAGGTCCGGCGCGAGCGCCGCGCGCCCCGAAGGGGTGCGAAACGCGAGATCGAAGAAGTCGAGGGCGGCGACGCCCCGTCGCCGCGTCCCAGCGAAGCGATGTTGGCTGGTGGGCTCCGCGAGGAGCGGAAGCTTCGCCTCGCGACAGAGCGCGAAGAGCGCGTCCGACGCCGCGCGCGCCGCGATCGGCGACGGGCCGGCCACCACCACTGGGCGCGCGGCCCGGGCGATGCGCGCGGCGATGGCGTCGAGGATCTCGCCCGAGGGCGCGAGGCGCCCCAGCGCCGCCACCGTCGGGCCGCTCTCGAGGAGCTCGGCCGCGGCGCGCTCGGCGCGCGCATCCGCTTCGGTCGTGGCGGCGCCTGGCTCGAGAGGCTTCTCTGCGCGCAGATTGAGGTGCACCGGTCCCGGCCTGGGGCCCGTCGCCTCGGCGACCGCTCGGAAGATGCCGCGGCGCGCGGCGCGCATGTGCGAGAGCTCGGCGGAGGGTGCGCCCAGGTCGAGGGTGAAACGCGTGCGCCCGGCGAAGAGCCCGAGCTGCTCGATGGTCTGGTTGGCGCCGCACTCCATCAGCGAGAGCGGGCGGTCGGCGGTGAGGACCACCAGGGGGATCCCGGCGGCGTCGGCCTCGACCACCGCCGGCAGGTAGTTCGCAGCCGCCGTGCCGCTGGTGCACAGGATCGCCGTGGGCTCGCCGGTGGCGCGGGCGCGGCCGAGGGCGAAGAACGCAGCCGAGCGCTCATCGATCACGACCCGAACTTCGAGGCCCGGCTCGGCGAGCGCTGACAGCACGAAGGGTGTCGAGCGCGAGCCCGGGCTCACGACGACGTGGGAGACGCCGGCTTCGGCGAGGGTGCGCGAAAGGACGCGTCCCCACTCGCCGACGACGTTCACAGGGTCCCTCCACCCATGAGCGCGTCGAGGAGCGCGCTCAGCTTCACCGCGGCTTCCTCGTACTCCGCCGCGGGCTGCGAATCGCGGACGATGCCGCCGCCTGCCCAGAGATAGGCGCGGTCGCGGGCGAGGAGCCCGGAGCGCAGCGCGACCGAGAGCGCGCCGTCGCCACGCTCGTCGATCCAGCCCACCGGTCCGCTGTACCAGCCGCGGGCAGCGTTCTCGTTGTCCACGATCCAATCGACCGCTTCCTGGCGCGGCACCCCGCCGACGGCCGGTGTCGGGTGCAGGATCGCCGCGACGTCGAGGACGTGGAGATCGTGGTCGAGTCGCGCGGTGATCGGCGTCTCCAGGTGCAGCACGTTCGGCAGCCGCCGCACGGCAGGTCTCTCGGGCCGCTCGATGGCGCTCGAGATCGGCGACAGGCGACGCTCGACCTCGCGCACCACCAGCACGTGTTCCTCCAGATCCTTGTCGCTCGCGCGGAGGTTCGCCTCGGCGTTGGGGTCGGACGCGGGCGCCGTGCCGGCGAGAGCCTCGGTGCGGACCACCCGCCCGCGAAGGGTGAGCAGGCGTTCGGGCGTGGCGCCGACGAAGGTCGCGTCCCCGCGGCGGAACGCGAAGGTGGTGCAGCCCGAGAAGCGATGGGCGAGCCGACGCGCGATTGTCGCGGGCTCGATCTCACCCTCGAGGGCGACCTCGGAGCGGCGAGCGGCCACGATCTTCTCGAATCGACCCGCGCGGATCGCGCCCACGATCTCGCGCACCTTCTCCTCGAAGGCACGCGCGTCCTGGTGCACGACCGCGCGGACGATCGGCGTCGGCGCTTCGGTAACGGGATGCGCGAGCGCGAGGGCGATGCGATCGAGCTCGTCCAACGCCTCGGCGTGCCCCGCGCCTTCGAGTGAAGAGGCGCTCGCCGCGAAGGTGAGGGTCGCCCCCGCGTTGCCACGAACGTAGGTCCACCGCGGAAGTGAGAAGATCGCATCGCCGAAGCTCTGCCACGGGCTCTGGGCGCAGGCGCCGGGCGCGAACGCGAAGCCGCCGTAGAGGCGCGGCGCGGGGGCGCCCGGTGCCTTCGCCAGGCGGGCGTAGAGGGCGCGCGCGCGGTCGCGAACGATCGCGAAACGCTCGGGGCCCGAAGCCTCGATGCGTGCCGCCTCGCCGAGACCACAGACCTCGCCCTCCCCCGGAGAGGACCACAGGATTGAAGACTCGAAGCCCGAGAGCGCCGACAGGCGGGTGGGGTCGGCGGCGGGCGCGGGGATGGTGACGACCGAGATGCCGTGCGACGTGCGCACGCGGCGGAGCGCGCCCTCGAAGAGTGCGCGCGGGCTGTCGAGCTCGGGCGACGCCTTCTGGAAGAGCTCGGTGGCGAGAGCGCTCACTTCACACCTCCCTCTTGCTTCGGCTCGGCGACGTAGAGACACGCGACGCCGAAGGTGAGCGGCGCGACCTCACGCATCTCGAGGCCGCTTTCTTCGCACAGCGCGGCGAATTCCTCGGGCGGCGGGAACGCCGCGATGGAGCGCTGTAGGTAGTGGTACTCGCGCGCGCCCGAGAGGAGCGCGCCGAGGCGTGGGACCACCTGATGGATGTGGAAGCGGGCGAGGGGTCCGAGGATCCCGCCCCGCGGCTCCGAAAGCTCGAGCACGACCACGCGCCCGCCCTTGCGGGTGACCCGCGCCATCTCGGCCAGGGCGGCGCCGCGGTCGGGGACGTTGCGGATCCCGAAGGCGATGGTGGTTCCGTCGAAGCTGTCGTCCTCGAAGGGCAGCGACTGGGCGTCGCCCACCTCGAGCGTGACGCGCGCTTCGAGTCCGGCCGCTTTCACCTTGTCGCGGCCGATCTCGAGCATGCCCACCGACGGGTCGCTGCCCACGACTGTCGCGCTCGCATGGGCCCGGGCGATCCGGATCGCGAGGTCCCCCGTGCCCGTGGCCAGGTCGAGGGCGCGCCCGTCCTCGGGCAGCGAGAGCGCCCGCACCGCGCGGCGACGCCAGCGCTGATCGACGCCGAGGGAGATGATCCGGTTGAGGAGATCGTATCGGCCGGCGATGCGATCGAAGAAGGCACCGCTTCCGTCCGCGACGACCATGGAGCTCGGCGCGCTCATCGGCCCACCTCCCGCTCCTGCGCGTGTGTGGGTGGCGCGAGACGCTGGCGCCTCTCGTGCAGCCGCATGTGACCCTTCTGGATCCCCTCCCCCGCCAGCGCCTTGAGGGCGGCGAGGTTCGAGGCGAGGCCCACCGAGGCCATGACGATGGCGAGCTCGGAGGCGGAGCTCACGCCGAGGATGTCGAAGGCGACCCGCACGCCGCGGTGCGTCCGCGAGGAGCCACCGACGGTGCCGACCGCGAGTGGAAGCTCGAGCGTTCCCTCGATACCGCCCGGGATTCGTTTCCAGACCGACAGGGGACGGTAGGTGCCCTGGTGCGCCGCCCAGGCGTGGGCGCCCGCTTCGATGGAGCGGAAGTCCTGCCCGAGGGCGACCGCGACGGCGTCGACGCCGTTCATCGTGCCCTTGTTGTGGGTGACGGCGCGGTAGGGATTGAGCTCGGCGAAGCGCGACGCGCGAACGATGCGGTCCGCGAGCGCCTGTCCGCCCACCGCTTCGGCGCTGGCGCGAGCGCGCACCCGCACGCGGCGGCGGGTCGGCAGGTTGCTGAGGATCCGCAAGCCGATCTCTCCGCCCACCAGCTCGGCCACGCGAGGCGCGACCGCTTCGGCGACGGTGTCGACGATGTTGGCGCCCATGGCGTCACCCACGTCGACGTAGAGGTGCACCACCAGCATTCCCTCGTCGGGACAGAGCACCCGGACGTCGAGGTCGCGGCAGCCGCCGCCCCGCGCGACCATCCGCGGAATCGACGCGTCGGCGAGGGCCAACAGCTCGTCGCGTGCAGCTTCGATCACCGCCGGCGCCTCTTCGACGTCGGGGACCGCGTCGAGCTGGATCTGCGTGGTCATCACCGGCGCGTCCGCTTCGCCGACGAAACCGCCGCTGATGCGGAGCAGGCGCGCGGCGTTGCTCGCCGCCGCCACCACCGAGGGCTCCTCCACCGCCATCGGCACCACGTAATCGCGGCCGTTGATGCGGAAGTTCAGCCCGAGGGAGAGAGGCAGGCCGTGGGTCGCGACGACGTTTTCGCTCATCACGTCGGCCACCGTCACGTCGAGACCACCGCCGCGAAGCAGATGTGCGGTGGAGTCCGGCGAGAGGTGACCGAGTGACTCGAGGAGCGAGACGCGCTCTTCGACCGAGCGCTGATAGAAGCCGGGGATCCGACTCGTCTTGTTCTGCTCGTCCATGGCGCGCCTCACTTCCTGCGCTCGACGACGGCACTGGCCACCGTGGCCAGGGCCCGGGTCGCCTCGGTGTCCGGGAGCTCGTCGAGGCGCGCGACGGCGCTCGCGACCCGCGACTCGGCGAGAGTCCGACAATCCGCGATGGCGCCGGTTCGCTCGATGGCGGCGAGGACCCGCGACGCCGCGGCGCGGCCTTCCTGGCCTTCGCCGGAGAAGACGACCTCGTGCAGGTCGCTGATCATCTCGGGCGCGCGCTCGAGCGCGACGATCAGGGGCCAGGTCATCTTGCCCTCGCGCACGTCCGCGAAGAGGTCCTTGCCTGTGACCTGCTCGTCGCCCGCGATGTCGAGGATGTCGTCCACCGCCTGGAAGGCGACGCCCAGATCGGTGCCGTAGGCTTCGAGCGCCGCCGCTTCGGAGGGCCGGAGGCCACCGGCGCTGGCGCCCGCGAGCATCGCCCAGCGGAAGAGCGACGCGGTCTTGCCCTCGACGATGCGAAGCCAGGTCGTGCGGTCGAGGTCGAGGCGACCGCGACACTCGAGCTGCAGCGCCTCGGCGGCGATCATGGTGTCGATCACCTCGAGGAGCTGGTCGAGGGTGTCACCCACGCTCGCGCGGCGAACGCGGCGCAGCGCTTCGATGAGGAGCCAGTCACCGGCGAAGATGCTCGCGGCGTTGCCGTAGATGGTGCGGGCGGTGGGCGCGCCGCGGCGGGACTCGCCGAGGTCGACCACGTCGTCGTGGAGGAGCGTCGCGGCGTGCACCAGCTCGACGGCGACGGCGAGGTCTCGACCGCGATCGTCGAAGCCCGATCCGACACGGCTCGCGAGCATCACGCAGAGCGGCCTCAGGCGCTTGCCGCCGAGATCGAGGAGGTGGGTGGCGCTCCGCTGGACCACGTCCTCGGAGCCCCGGACCGCGCCGTAGGACTCCTCGAAGCCGGCGAGGTCCTCCTCCAGGAAGGACATCAGCCGCGCCAGCCGGGCCGACAGCCCATCCAGGCGTTGGCCTTCGCTCAGGCGGGTGAGACGGCCGAGCGCCTCCTGTCGTCCCGTGGTGATCTCGCGCGCCGCAGACAGCCCCATGTCAGACCCCGATCGTTCAAAAACTATTGAACGCTTTATAGAGTCAGTCCGGATTCGGTCAAGCGACTTCTGCGGGAAAATCCTTAGGAATCATTCAACTTTCCCGTGCTATATGGCATCGGATGGAAAGCTGGGTCTTCGATGTTCTCGGGTGTGCCGCGCCCGGTTGCAGTGGGAAGCTGCGCCCCACTGCCAAGGAGACGTCCCCCAAGGACGGGGTGGTGCGCTGCCGCAAGTGCAAGGCGGACTACCCGGTGCTCGGTGGGATCCCCATCCTGGTCCCCGCGCCCGACGAGTGGATCGCGGCCTATCGCGACGCGGTGGTGTCGTCGCTCGCCGAAGCCGGCCGCCTCACGAAGGCCGGGCAGAAGTTGATCGCGGACTTCTCCGCGCGGGCGCCGCGCACCGAGCCGCTTCGCTTCGGTGACGACTGGGTCCCGAGCGACACCGATGAAGGGCACCCGCACGCCTTCGGCGACTCACAGGACGCGAAGACCTTCGACGGCTTCCTCGCGCGCACCGAGTCGCCCTCGCTTCCCGTACGTCTTCTGGCCATGCTCGGCGGGCGAAGTCTCGGCACCGTGCTCGAGCTGGGGCCCGGTGCGGGCGCGCTCTCGCGCCACCTGCGCCATCACGCCAAGCGCCTGGTGGTGGCGGACCTGTCGCTGCGCGCGACGCTGCGCGCGCAAGGTGCGTGCAAGAAGGGCGACGGCGCTCCGGTGGAAGGTGCGGTGGTGGACGCCGAGCAGCTCCCGCTGCGGCGCGGCGCAGCGCGCACGGTGGTCGCCGCGAACGTGATCGATCTGCTCGATCACCCCGCAGCGTTCTTGTCGGGGGTGGCCGACGGCCTGCCGAACAATGGGCGCCTGCTCTTGAGCACGCCCTCACCCGGCTTCGGCTTTCCAGAAGGCGATGCCGAGATCCTGGACGGGCTCGTCGAGCGCTCGGGGCTGGTGATCACCAAGAGCGAGGATGGCTTGCCCTGGGTGCGTGCGCATGGCCCGCGGCACTTCGAGGTCTATTTCGTCCGAGCGTTGGTGGCGGAGCACGCGTGAGCGAGCGCCGCTTCCTCATCGCTGGGTGCGGCTACGTCGGCGTGGCGCTGGCGCGGCGGCTCTCGGATGAAGGGCTGCAAGTCATCGGCCTCCGGCGCGATGCGAGCGCGCTTCCGGCAGACGTGCGAGGGGTCGGCGCCGATCTCTGTGATGCCGCGTCGCTTGGCGTGATCCCTGACGGGATCACCGACGTGATCCTCGCGGCCTCGCCGGGTGGCGGCGACGACGCCCGCTACGTGGAGGCCTACGTGAAAGGGCCCGAGACGTTGCTTCGCTTCCTGCGCGAGCGAGGAGACCCGCTCGGGCGCGTGATCCTGACGACGAGCACGGGCGTCTATGCACAGAGCGGCGGCGCGTGGGTGGACGAGTCGTCCGAGACCGCGCCATCGCATCATTCGGGCAAGCGCATGCTCGAAGGCGAGGCCTCGATCGCAGCCAGTGGTGTCACTTCGGTGGCCGTGCGCCTCGCCGGGATCTACGGACCGGGTCGCACGCGCATGATCGATCGAGTGAAGATGGGTGAAGCGCGGACCCCGCGCGAAGTCGTGTGGACGAACCGGATCCACCGTGACGATTGCGCGGGGGTGCTCGCGCTCCTCGCGACGATGGACGCGCCGCCGCCGCGGGTGATCGGCGTCGACCGGGAGCCGGCGGCGCTCGGCGAAGTGCAGCGCTTCCTGGCGAAGGAGCTCGGTGTGGCCGAGCCGCCGGAAGAAGAGCAGGAGGCGCCGGCGGCGGTGGGACGCCGCGCGCGCTCGAACAAGCGCTGCTCGAGCGCGCTCCTCGCGCGTCTCGGCTACGTGCATGCGTTTCCCACGTACCGTGAGGGGTATCGGGCGATGCTCACCGAGATGGAGGCGTCGTGAGTGAGGACGGGATCGGTGGGCCGCTCGGCGAGCTGCTCGCGCAGCTGCCACCGGTACCGGCGGACGCGCCGCGCGAGGCGGTGCACACCCGCGTCTTACCGGTGGCGACCGATGCGGGCGCAGAGCTGGTCTTTGCCTGCTGGCGCGACCCGGGGGGCGCGAAGGCGCTCTTCGACGCGCTACAGCGGCGGGTGGAGGGCTCGCTCCTCGGGGAGCTCTCGCGGAGCGCCGAGGACCTGAGGGAGACGCCGAGCGCGCTCACGGGTCTGCGCTTCTTCTCGTTCTGCGACATCACGGGGATCGAAGCGGCGGTGCGCGCCTTCGGGCTGTCGCGCACGGGCGGCAAAGACCCGCAGACGCGCGCATCGCTCGGGCACGTGCGGCACGAGGCGGGCCTCTTCGGTGAGACGGCCATCGACGAGCCGCGGTCGGTCTTCGCGGCACGCACCGTGGTCACGCCGCTCGCGGAGAAGGTCGAGGAAGAGCTGGTGCAGGTCACGGGCGACGTCTGGGGGAGAAATCCCGGCGCGCCTTTCGCGCGGCTGCGCGAGGCGATCGACCACGCCGGCGGCCCCACCATCACCCCCGACTCGAAGGGCATCCGGGCCGCGGAGGCCGCGCTCTTCACCGATCAGCCGAACGTCCTGCGCTGGGTCGGACCCATGACCTTTCAAGCGCTCTCGGATCACCTCGCCGTCGCCGTCAGCCGCGAGCTCGGCCGCAAGGTCGACTGGGCCGAGTCGGCGCCCGACGAGGGCGGGATCGCGCCGCCGCCGATGATCCGCGTCGACGGCAAGGTGCACGTCCCCCTCGCCCTCGAGATCCTGCGTTTCGCGGTGATGCCCCGCGCGAAGGACGAAGTGGTGCTCGGCCTCGCCGAGTGGGCGCGTCAGAGCTTCGGCGGCTGACATCCGGGCGCGTCGCTTTGACGCGGACCTCGCGGGGTGGAACGTTGCTGGCGCTTCTAGCCGGAGACTTCCATGCGACGCGTCAATTTCGTCTTTCTCGGCCTGACACTGCTGGTCGCCTGCGGTGGTGACGACTCCACCCTCCCAACACCCGATGCGTCCATGGACAGCGCCGTGAGAGACGACGGCGCGACGATGCCCGACGCGATGAGCACCCCCGACGCGCCCCCTTCCGACTCCTCTTCTTCCGATGGCGCGAGCGATCCCTGCGGGGGGTGTCCGACGGGGACGACCTGCGGCACGGCCAACGGCGTCCCGGCCTGCCTCACGCCGAGCGGGATCCCGCGCTTCTCGCACGTCTTCGTCATCGTGATGGAGAACACGTCGCTGTCGACGCTGCTGGACGCGACCAACACGCCCTACATCGACTCTCTCTTCGCCGACTGGGCCTCGTCGTCCGCGTACCACGGCGTGGCGCACCCGAGCCTGCCCAACTACATCGCGATGACCTCCGGGGCCGACGTCGGCGACATCGGCTGTGACTGCGAGCCCATGGGCAGTGAGTGCGGCACCTTCAACTGCAACGCGGTCCTGCACAACTGCGGCTGCCCACAGTCCGTCACCCATCTCGGCAACCAGCTCGAGGACGCCGGCGCGACCTGGAAGGACTACGGCGAAGACATGGGCGCGCCCTGCGGCATGACGAGCCACGGCGACTACGTGCCGCGACACGTTCCTTTCCTCTACTACGACGACGTACAGAGCGATCCCGCGCGCTGCGCCGACCACATCGTCGACTATGACGCGTTCGCCGACGACCTGGCCGCAGACCCGCCCACCTTCTCCTTCATCGCGCCGAACCTGGTGAACGACATGCACGACCCCATCACCGGCGGCAGCGGCAACCTGGCCAACGGCGACGCGTGGCTCTCGGAGAACGTTCCGCCCATCCTCGCCTCACCCGCCTTCACCGACGGCGGTCTGCTCGTCATCGTCTGGGACGAGGACGATCTATCGGGTGTGCTCGCGGCCGACGACCCCGTCGCGCTCATCGTGCTCTCGCCCTACGGCGCACACGACGGGTACGTCAGCACCATCCGCGCCGACCACAGCTCGCTCCTCGCCACCATCGAGGACGGTCTCGGCCTCGATCGACTCGGATCCGCGGTGGACGCGACGCCCCTCGCCGACTTCTTCGCGTTCTGAGCGGAGCCGCCGGCGCCCGCTTCAGGCGAGCATGCCGTCGATGATGCCCGGCTCGAGGCTCGAGTCGCCGAAGCGGTAATAGTCCCCCGACGCGTCCATGATCCCGTGCGCGGCCAGGATCGTGTTGAGGAACTTGTTGTGGGTGACGTCGCCGGCGTCGATGTACTGCCCCTGACGCAGGAAACCGCCGCCGCTACCCGCGATGATCTGCGGGATGTTGTTGTAGGAGTGGGGCGGACCGTTCGACAGGTCGCTGGTCCAAATCGCGATGCAGTCGTCGAGGAGCGTGCCGCCGCTCGGCCCGGTGTAGGTCGAGAGCCGGTCGAGTAGATGCTTGAACTGCTGCCCCATGATCCGGTCGATCTTGTGGTGCAGGATG
The DNA here is from genome assembly GCA_963727445.1 of uncultured delta proteobacterium. GTDB lineage: Bacteria > Myxococcota_A > Polyangia > Polyangiales > B10-G4 > B10-G4. The sequence goes on along the minus strand of CAVSGI010000020.1, from coordinate 540,881 downwards.
TCGGCGTTGGGGATGGGCGCCCCTTCGCTGCCGTCGCCGTCGATCCGGTGCGAGATGCGGTGGAAGGTGTTCTGCAGGACGCCGTCGACCATGTAGCGCGTGCCGTCGTTGCAGCCGCCGATCTGGATCGTCACCGAGCGATTGAGGTCGCAGGCGAAGATCAGCGCGGTCACGTCCATGAGCATCCGCGTCACTTCGAGACGATTGCCGTTGTCGCGGACGGCGTCGCTGATCGCCATCATCGCGCCCACGTCCGCGCCGCCGAGCTCGCAGGACATGGTGACCTCGAGGTCGCGAATCGCATCGAAGTGCGTCTGCAGGCGCTGGCGGTCGGCCGACCCGAGGTCGGGGTTGTCCATCAGGTCGCGCATCTCGGAGCGAACGAGATCGTTGACGCTGAGCCGGCGTGCGGCGATGGCGTTCTGGATCTCCACGTCCATCCCCGCGGTCCCGAAGAGGTTGGAGTAGACGGTGAAGGGGTTGTTCTGAGCGGCGCGCGGCGTGCCCGAAGCCGAGTACGACATGCCGGAGGACACGTAGCCGAACTCGCCGGAGATCAGCGACAGCGCCTCCACCCCCGGCGGGTTGCACTCGACGCCGATGCGCCAGTCGACCGACTCGTTGCCGCCGAGAGAGGTGTTTCCGCTGCCGGTCACCCGGCCCGCGGTCAGCAGCTGGTTGATCCCGCCGGAGTGACCGCAGCCCTCGCCTGGGAACGCGAATCGCGTGCCCTTCACCATCAACAGCTGGTCGGCGTAGTCCGCGAGCTCGCTGACCGCGCGGTCCACGTCGCGCGTGGTCATGATGTCGCGGGTGAGCGGACCGAGGTCGACGGGCCAGAAGCGGTCAGGCTCGTCGGACCATGCCTGCTGAACGCCGTTGCCCTGCTTGACGAAGACGGTGAAGACCGGCCGCGAGCCCGAGGCCCGCACCGGGCTGCTGTCGGAGAACATCACGCTCTCGAGGAACGGCAGGGCGACGACGGCGCCGCCCACACCCCGAAGAAACTTTCGACGATGAATTCGCTTGGCCATCAGGTGCCCTCCGTGGTGGCCAGCTCTTCGGCGGCGCGCGTTCGGAACGTTCGGCTCTTCACCAACTCGATGATGATCTCGCGCAGGCCGAGCTCGTCGTTCTGGGAGCCGAGCGCCGCGCGGTAGACCAGGGGGCTGTCCCCCGTGGCGTACGCGCGTCCGTATTCGAACTCGAGAAGCCGCGTCGAGTAGCAGCGGTGCGTCTCCTCGATCCCCGCGAGCTCGTCGGAGAGCTCGATGGCGCCGTCGTAGCTGAGGGTGCCCGAAGAAGGCGTCTCGTAGGTGGCCGCCGCATCCACCGGCTGGCCGTTGTCCTCGGTGCGGAACTGGCCGATCGCATCGTAGCCCTCGAAGGCGAAGCCGATGGGGTTGATGATGGTGTGGTGACACATCTCGGCGCAGGTGCCGGGCCCGGTGATGCTGGTGATGCGCTCGCGATTGGTGGTTCCGGTGGGCATCAGGTTGTCGGGGATCGAGGGCGGCGCCTGGATGTTGCGGCACAGGACCCGGTTGTTGATGAAGACGCCGCGATGGATGGAATCCGGCTCGGTCAGGGTCGCGTACTTGCTGAGGAACCCGAGTCGGGTGAGGAGCCCGGAGCGCACGGTGGGGTCGAGGGTGACGCGCTGGTATTCGGCGCCGGTGACGCCCGACACGCCATAGAGCCCGGCGAGGTCCTCGTTCACGAAGGCCACGTTGGAGGTGAGCACGTCACGAAGCGTGCCGCCGTCGAAGACCACGCTCTCGAGGAAGCGTCGGCTCTCCTCGACCATCATCGGGGCGAGCTCGGGGCGCCACCCGTCGACGGTGTGGTCGGTGTCGGTCCAAAGATCCATCTGGAAGAGCTGCTCGTGGAAGCTCGCGATCTTCGCGTGGGCGCGCTCGTCCTCCAGCATGCGGGTCGCGTGCGCGGCGAGAGCATCGGGATCCGTCAGACCGCCGGCCGCGGCTGCGTCGAAGAGCTCGTCGTCGGGCATCGTGTCCCAGAGCAGATACGACAGCTTGCTCGCCAGCTCGTAGTCGTCGAGGACGATCAGGCCATCCACCAACTCCTGACTCCGCTCGGCGCGATAGACGAAGTGCGGCGACTGCAACATCGCTTCGAGGGTCAGCCGCACGCCCGCGGTGAAGGGGTCGAGGGTCGGGTAGTGGGTGGCGCCCTGGTCGAAGAGCGTGGCCAGGCGCGCGACCTCATCCGCGAGGAGAGGCCGGCGATAGGCGCGCAGACCGAAGTCGGCGATGAAGGCGTCACGGCGCTCGTTGCCGGACGCGGGCAGGCCCGCGGGGAGCCAGGCGTCCATCGCCCCAGCAGCGGTCACCTGCTCGGCGACCGTCTCCGCCGCACGCTGGTAGTCACCCCACAGCCCGGCGGTCACCGAGAGACGGCGCGCGTCGGTGTCGAAGGTCCCCTGCTCGATGTCGGGGAAAAAGTCCTGGGCGAGACCGGGAGCCGCGTCCATCCGGAAGAGATCGGTGACCGTGTTCTCCCACTGCTGGTGAGTGAGGCGGGGGAAACGGAAGCTCGGGACCGGCACCTCCTCGACGTCGAGGCAGGCCTCGCCGACGCACCCTCCAGGTGGCGGTGGGTTGGTCACGCCGTCCGGCGGCCCGCCGGTCGCCCCGGGATCGGAGATGACCCCTTGGCAGCCAGCGACGATCACCAGTGCGAGCAATGCGCTCAGGATTTTCACAAAGTCCACTCCCCGGGGGGCCCGTGAGATCCATCATACCACGGCGCGAGCACCAGCAAGGACCCCAAAGAAAGTCCAGGGAAGAAGGCCCTTTTTCCTCGGTCCCGACGCCGTGAATACGCGCGGCGGGCCCTCGTCGTAGGCCGCGCTTCCGGCGCCACGACGCGCCGTCGATATCCAGGAGACGGAGAATGACGCACGACCAGTGGTTTTGCGGGTGCATCGTTGCGCTCGCGATGCTCGGGCCCCTCGACGGGTGTGAGGACAGACCGCGCTCTGTTCCCGAGATCGATTCGGGGAGCTCGGAAGACGCCGGGATCGAGACGGCTGATACGGGAGTCGTCTTCGAAGAGGACTCGGGGGCGCCCGACTCGGCGCCGCCGCCGGCCGACGCGACGGCCGACGCGACGACCGGCGCCGAGGTCACCGTGCACTTCGAAGGGACCGGTTCGGTCGACGTCGAGGTCACCGCGCTCGACGGATCGGATCAGATCTTCTGTCGCCGCTTCGACTGCTCGCTCTCGGCACCCTCGGGCGGTTTCTCCGTGCGCGTGACGCTCACCGGGCGCGGCACGACCTTCGAAGGTTTTCGCGGACCGTGCGCCAGCACCGACGACCTGCTCCTGTGTGAAGTCGCCGGCACCTCCGACGTGACCGTCGTGTCTTCGATGGGTGCGCTCCCGGACGCCACGGGACAGCGCTTCGGTTCGACGGCAGACGACGAGCGACTCTACACCGCCGCCGTGGACGCTTCGGGACGTCGGGCGCTCCTCGGCTACTTTCGCGGCGCCTCCCTCGGCGATACCGGCCTTCACACCGGGGTGGTGCTCTTCGGACAAGACCCAGATGGCGGCGTCAGCTTCGCTCGGGAGCTGTCGGGGTTCTCCAGCTACGACATCGCCGGGCTCGCGATCCATCCAACGAGCGGGGAGATTCTGGCTCGCGGCGACCTGCTCGGGAGGCGAGCGCTTCGACGCCGACACCCGTGCCGTCGGATTGGGACCGTGCCTCGCGCGCTATTCGCGATTCGGCGCCCTGGTGAGCTCGAGGGTGTGGGACGGAGAGGCGTGGTTGTCGGATTCTGGCGATCGGCGAGGACGGCACGGTCGCGGTGCTCGGCGGCCTGAACGAAACGGTCACCTTCGACGGGACGACCCTCGACCGGCGGATCGGCAACCAGTTCGTCGGTCGCGTCGCGCCCGCGACCAACACCCTCAGCTTCGGTGCCGTGACCGCCACCGCGGCCCACGATTCTCGCGACCGACCTCTGCGTCGGCCCCGACGGCAGCATCTACGTGATGGGAGCCCGTCGCGGTCCAGGCAGCGTCGGGCCCCTCGACTTCAGCGACATCGCTTCGTTCCAGTTCCAGGGTTACGTCCTGCGCTACCGGGGCAGCACCCTCGAAGACGCCTTGCGCCTGGGCTCGACCGACATCTCGAAGGGCAGTGCCCTCGTCGTCTCCGGCGGCGACGTCTACGTCTCGGGCGACTACTCGGGCTTCTTGGACATCGGCAACGAGACCTCACTCGAGGCGCGGGGGCTCGAGACCCGTGGCTTCGTCGCGCGCTTCACCCCCGACCTCCGCTATCAATGGCACGTCGACAGCCCGCTCTACTCGGACGTGGAGTCCCTCGCGGCGCACCCCTCGGGCGGCGTGTACGTCACCACCGACATGCACGATGCGTTCTATTGGCTCGGTGAAACCGAAGCGACGGGGGTGCTGGTCGCCGACGGGGACGGGCAGACGCTCAGCCACCTCACAGCCACCGGCCACCCCGAATGGCTGACGCGCGTGTGCCGCCGCTGTGGCGCGAACGTCTACAGCGCCGGGGATCAGGCGCTGGTCGCATCCTCATATGCGGGCATGGACTTTCCCCTGGCCACCATCGCTCCCGCGAGCGGATGGGACGCCTACGCGGTCGCCCTGCGATGAGAGCGGGGCGGCGCAAAACCGTCGTCGCCGTCAAATGCTGCATTCGGTTGCCGATCCGCCGGACCCGGCTATAGCGCCCCCCCAAATGCGCACCCCGATCCATCGTCTTCTCTTCCTTTCGCTTCTCACGGCCGCCTGCGACGACCCCGGCGCGATGTTTTCGGATGGTGGTGCGGACGCCGACCTCGCGGACGCGAGCACCGACGCGGGCAACACCTCTCGCATCCAGCTGCCAGCTACGCCCTACACCTACGCGAACGTCGAGCTGCCGGCGCACTTCGACAGGGAGACCGAGGGCTTTCACGGTCAACAGCCGATGACGGCGACCGACAACATGCCCGCCGACAACCCCATCACCGACGAGGGAGCGACCCTCGGACGCGTGCTCTTCTACGATCGCAACCTGTCGCAGAACCGCACCGTCGCCTGCGCCTCCTGTCACAAGCAGGAGCACGGCTTCAGCGACGATCGGCTCCGCAGCCTCGGCTTCGAGGGCGGCGAGACCCGGCGGCACTCCATGGGCCTGACCCAGGCACGCTACGGCATCGAGATCTTCTTCTGGGATGGACGCGCCGATTCCCTCGAGGCGCAGACGCTCATGCCGATGCAGGATCCCGTCGAGATGGGCATGACCCTCGACGGCGTCATCGAGCGCGTGCGCGAGGCCGACTACTACCCGCCGCTCTTCGTCGCCGCGTTCGGGGACGAAGAGGTCACGGCAGATCGCATCTCCAAGGCGATCGCGCAGTTCGTCCGCAGCATGGTGAGCACAAAGAGCCGCTACGACGTCGGCCGTGCCCAGGCGCCGACGCGCGGCAACGCCTTCGTCAACTTCACGGACCAGGAGAACCACGGCAAGTTCCTCTTCTCCTCCCCTCCCCCGCTCGGCGGTTTCGGCTGCTTCGTGTGCCACCAGGGCGAGGGATTCATCGCTGTCACGACCACCTCGAACGGGCTCGACGCCGAAGTGACGGATCGCGGCGCCGGCGAGGTCACGGGCGCCGAGCGCTTCGAAGGAACCTTCAAGGTGCCGTCGCTCCGCAACGTCGCAGTGCGCGCCCCCTACATGCACGACGGGCGCTTCAACACACTCGAAGAGGTCGTCGACCACTACAGCAACGGCGTCGAGGCGTCTCCCAACCTCGGCGCGCCCTTCGGCGTCATCGACGGCGAAGTGCCTCAGCTGAACATGACCGAAGAGGAGAAGGCGGCGCTCGTCGCCTTCCTCCATACGCTCACCGACGAAGAGTTCCTGACCGATCCCCGGTTCAGCGATCCCTTCATCCGGGAGTAGCTCTTCAGAGCCCCTTTCCCGTGAGCCGACCCAGGATCTTCTGGAGCTCGTCCACGCGGATGTCCACGTGCTCAGAGACCCGCCCGTAGAGCATCGCGGTGGGGACGTTACGGCCGCCGAGCTCCTCCTGGGTGTTCTTCAGCACCCAGAGGACGACGCGCTCCTTGCGCGTCAGGCCGTCGCGGACGTCGGGGATGTCGTCGAGGTCGCTCATGGAGATCGGAAGCTACCGGATTTCCCCGATTTCTCGGTTGCCCGGCATCAGGCTCGATCCTGTACCATGCGCTCTTCAGGCGCATGGCGGACGATTCCAAGAGCGGGGGGCCGAACAGACCGAAGACCATTCAGGTCCCGGACAATCCCGACACCGTCATCGAATCCCTCGATGAGATGTCGCTCTCGGACTTCGAGCTCGTCGAAGACCCCACCACCGAGGTGAACGTCCCGAAGCCGGCATCGATCCCGCCACCGACGCCCGGACGACGCCCCCCACCGAGCCGCGCCGCGACCCCGAAGCCCGCTGCCAAGAAGAACGGGCCCAGCCCCCTCCGCGTCCCGACGCCGGCTTCTTTTCGGCGTCCACCCCCGTCGCCTGCGCAGGGCAAGGCCACGCCCCCACCCAAAGTCGAACGCGAGGTGGACGCCAAACCCACTGAGCCACCTCCTGGCGAGCCGCTCCGCGTTCGCGACGCACACGCCCTGATTGAGCGCTGCCGCAGCGAGCTCACCAAGAAGCCGGACGACCTGCGCGCCGCGCGTCTTCACTACGAGGTGGCGCGCCTCTACGAAGGCATCCTCGAGGATCCGCGCAACGCCGAGCGGCACTATCTCGACGCGGCACGCCACGCACCGACGCACGTGGCGGCCATTCGCGGTGCGCGGCGCCTGGCCCTCGCTGCGGGCAAGCACGCGGCGGCGCTCCCGCTCTTCGATCGAGAGATCCGCGCCATCCCCGATCCTCGCCAGCGCGCCGCGCTCCACTACGAAAAGGGACGCGTGCTCGAAGACGGCCTCGGCAAGCGCGACGAGGCGCGCGCCGCTTACGGCCAGGCTCTCGAGCTGGACCGCGATCAGGCGTCGGTGCTCAAGGCGATCGAGCGCCTCGAGCGGAGGGCCGGCTCCTGGTCGGCGCTCGAAAAGACCTACGCGCACATGGCGAGCGCGATCACCGGCGACCCCAAGCTGCGCGCCGCGTGGACCGCCACTCGCGCCAAGATCGCCGAGATCCGCGACAACGATCCACGCCAAGCGGTCTCCCTCTATCGCACCGCGATGGAGCTCGTGCCGGAGACGCCCGGCGCGCTCTCGTCGCTGAAGCGCCTCACCCGCTCGCAGCGCATGTGGACCGACCTGGTGGGCGCGCTCCAGACGGAGGTGAGCCTCTCGGCCGACGCCGAGGGCAAGATCGACGCGCTCTGGCGCATCGCGCGCATCCAACGGGTCGCCCTGGGCGACGCCGCGGCCGCCATCTCCGCCCTCGAGCACGCACAGCAGCTCGACAAGTCCGATCGCCTGATCGTGCGCGAGCTCTCCGAGCTCTACGAAGCCACCGGTCGCCACGAAGCCCTCGCCGGTGCCCTCACCCGCCTCGCCGAGACCGCCACCGAGCTGAACGAGCGCGTCAGCCTCTCCCACCGGCTGGGCATGCTCTTCGACGACGTCCTCGACGACCTCGAGCGGGCGCGGCGCTGGTACGAGGTCGCCCTCGATCTGGACGGTCGCTACGAGCCGGTGCGGACCGCGCTCGACGCACTCTATCGCCGCATCGGCGATTGGCAGGCGCTGGTGCGGCTCAAGCAGATTGTCGTCGCGGCGAGCGACGATCCGCACGAGCGCGCCCTCGCCCACGTCACCATCGGGCGCATCCTGGAGTCCAAGCTCTCGCAGCCCGACGAGGCCGCGCGTCACTACTCGCAGGCGCTGGGCCTCGCGCCCGGCAACGACGAAGCGTTCAAGGCCCTCGATCGACTGCACACCGCGGCCGGACGGTTTCGGGAGCTGGCCGAGCTCTATCAGCGCGGCATCGATCGCACCGACGACCCGGAGCAGATCGTCGGCTTCCTCTTCCGCGTGGGTGCGATCTACGAGGACCGCCTGGGCGAGCCCAAGGGCGCGGTCGCAGCGTACCAGCGCATCCTCGACGAAGCCCCGAACCACATCGGCGGTCTTCAGGCGCTGAGCCGCGCCGCCCAGCGCGCCGGCGAGCACGCGACCGTCGTCGACGCCCTCGAGCGCGAGGCCGCCCTGGCCACGCCCGGACGCGCGCTCGATCTGAAGACGCGCGCGGCGGTGATCATCGATCGGGACCTCGGCGATCCCGAGCGCGCGATCCGCAAGCTACGCGAGGTGATCACCGGCGACGCTTCGCACCGAGACGCCCTAGACGCCCTCACCGCGACCTACCAGCGCCTTGGCCGTTACGACAATCTCCTCGAGGCCTGGGAGCAGGAGCTGAAGATCACGCCGAAGCACGCGCAGACCGCGCTCTTGCACAAGATGGGCGAGGTCTGTCGCACGCGCCTCGGCAAAGAAGACGCGTCGGTCGGCTACTACAAGCGCGCGCTCATGATCACGCCCGGACACGAGCCATCCTTCGAGGGGATGGTGAGCGCGCTCCGGAGCAAGGAGCGCTGGCCGGACCTCGCGAACGCGCTCGAGCAACGCGTGGACGCGCTCCAGAACGACGAGGAGAAGGCGCACGTCGCGGTCGAGCTCGCGGAGCTCTATGAAGAGCGCCTGAAGCAGGCGGACAAGGCCCTCGCCGCCTACGACAAGGCGCTCTCCGCCATGCCCGCCCACGCGACGGCCATGGAGGCACGCCAGCGGCTCCTCTCGGACAAGAAATCCTGGAAGGTGCTCGCCGACAGCCTGATGGAAGAGGCGAACCTCTCCGCGGCGGACGAAGACTCGAACGACGCGCTGCTCCGCGCCGGCGCCGTTTACGAGGGGCGCCTCGACGACCTCGAGTCTGCGGCGCGCTGCTACCAGCAGATCCTCGCGAAGTCGCCGCGCCACATCGCCGCTCTCCTCGCCCTCGAAGCGATCTACGACCGGAGCAACAACGTCGAAGGCCTCGCCGACGTCTTCCGACGTCAGGCCGAGGTGATCACCGACCCGGCCGCCAAGGCCGCCGCGCTTCGCGAGCTGGTGCGCTCCGAAAAGGGAGACCACGAGCTGTCGCGCACCTACGAGGCGATCCTCGAGGTCGCGCGCGGGGACGTCGAGTCGCTCGAAGGGCTCGCAGCCATGGCGCGAGTCAGGGGTGACGGTGCTGCGCTCCTCGGCCTCGAAGCACGCCTCGCGACCGCCGCGGCGGACCCCACGGTGCAAGCCTTCCACCAGGCGAAGGTCGCCGAGCTCCTCGAACGGGTCGGCGGTCCAGGGGCCCTCGAGACCTACCGGGCGGCGATCAAGAGCGACGGCGAGAGCTTGAGCGTGGTGCGCGGCTTCACCCGCGTCGCGCGCGCGGAGGGCGACGCCGACGCGCTCCGCGAAGCTGCGGAGCTCGAGGCGCGCGTGACGGGCGACCGTGACCTGGCGGTGCAGCTCCTGGTGCAGGCCGCCGTGGTGCGCGGAGAGGCGCGCGATCATCAGGGCGCGGTGAAGGATCTCGAGCGTGCCCTCGATCTCGACCCCGACAACCGCGAGGTGGCGCGCAGGTTGCGTTCGGTCCTCGTCTCCCTCGGCCAGGTGCCGTATCTGATCGACGCCCTGGGGCGCGCGGCGCAAAGGGCACAACGGCCCGAAGCGGCCGCCGATCTGCACGGCTTCGTCGCCGAGCTCCACGCCGACCATCGCAGCGATCTCCCCGCCGCCCTGGCCGCCTGCGACCGGGCCCTCGCCCGCGTCGCCACGCACGGCCCGACGCTGCTGCGGCGCGCCGATTACCTCGAACGGGCGCGTCAGTGGAGCGAAGCGGCCGCAGCGCTCCGCACCCTCGTGGAGCACACGACCGACCGCTCGGTGCTCGCCGGCGCGCATCTGCGCCTCGCTGCGATCTGCGACGATCATCTGAGCGACGTCGACCAAGCGGTGCGCAGCCTCCGCGCGGTGTTGGTGCAGGACGACGCGAACCGCGAGGCCCTCACCCGTCTCTGCCGCCTGCAGCTCGGCCTGGGCAAGCGTGACGAGGCGCTGACCCTCGCCCGCCGCCTCACCGAGCTGGCCGAGGGCCCGCAGGAGCGCGCCGACGCCCTGGTCGAGGTCGCGCGCATCGAAAAGGCGCTCAAGAAGCACGACGAGTGCGCCAAGACGCTGCTCGAAGCCGTCTCGCTGTCTGGCGCCGAGGGCACCGCGGCCGGCGACTACCGCGCGATGATCGGCAAGCGCGGCAACGCGACCTGGGACGGCTATCTCGGTGCGCTCATGCGTTACAAGGATCTCGCGAACCGGATGGGTCAGACCACCGCGCCCACCTACCTGGCGATCGCCGAGGTCTTCGGCGACCACCTCGGTCGGGCCGACCGCGCTTTCTCGACGCTGCGCGAAGGCATCGAGCGCGAGCCAGGGGCGGTGACCCTGTCCCTCGAGCTCGCGAACAGGCTGTCGGCGATGGGCAGCTACGATCGTTCGGTCGAGACGCTCCGGCGCTTCCTTCACCACGACGTGACCGAGGTCGACGTGTGGCGTGCGCTCTCGAGCGCGCTGGCGAGCATGGGCGACGCCGAAGAGTCAGTGGCCGTGCTGCTGTCGCTGATGGTGCTGGGCGAAGGCCAGCCCGAAGAGCAGATGACTCTGAGGGCCCGGCGCCCTCGCGCGGGCGAAGCCCCGCCGGGGCTCCTCGGCGATCACGGCATCCGTCAGATCCAGGTCCACGCCGCCCTCGACAGCCCGGCGGCCGACATGACCGCCGCCCTCGCCGAGGCCCTGGGCAAGATCTACCCCGTGGAGTACGCGGAGTACGGCGTGTCCAAGCGCGACCGGATCCGGGCGGGCGCGGCGAACTCGACGCGCAACCTCGCCGACCGCATCGCGACCATCTTCGGCGTCACCGACTTCGATCTCTACGTGCACACCGGCCAGGCGCGTGACGCGACGGTCGAGCTGGCGAGCCCGCCAGCGATCATGGTGCCGGGTTGGGCGGCGAACCTGCCGACGGCCGAGCTCGCATTTCTGCTCGCGAGGCCGCTGGCGCACCTCGCGCGCGAGACCTATCCGGTGATGCGCGTCCCGACGCCCGAGTTGAGCACGCTGGTGAAGGCCGCCACGCACTCGCAGGTGCCGGGTTACGGCAGCGCGACCGACCTCGATGGACACGCACGGCAGGTGGCCCGGGTGATCCCCCGCCGCAGCCGCAAGCTCGTGGAGGAAGCGGCGGCGCGCTTCGCCAGCGCTCCGCCGCCGAGCGTCACTCGATGGGTCGCTGACGTCGAGCTCACCGCCGCGCGCGCCGCGCTCCTGGTCTGCGACGACATCGCCGCCGCGTGCCGCGTGCTCGAGCGCACGCGGGGTGAGAAGGTCGGCGAGGACAACACCGCCACCCACCTGATGCGATTCTGGGCGAGCGACACCGCGCTCCGCTTCCGCCGCGCGCTCCGGCAGAACGGGCGCGGCGCGTAGGACTACGCTCGTCGACGGGTCGCTGGGGTGCCAGCCGCGACTCGGCGGGATGCAGCGCACTCCGCGCGAGCCTGTTCTGTGGGGCCGTGGGCGCAAGTCGCCACGCCACTGGCCATCGAACGAAGCTCGAGCCGAGAGCGCGCACCCCTCATTCATCGGCTGCATGGGAGGGATCTTTCGATCGCTCGGCGGACCATCGGTCCGGCTCAAAGGCGCGCATGGCGCCGGTGAAACACCAGCGCCGCGGTGGTCACAAAGCGCACCGAGCGCCGCGCCCGGCTGCTCCCACCCGAGAAGCCGCCATGCGGGCGCGGCCCGAGGGCCCCCCGCAATTGGAAGGGCTCGTCCTCTTACCGCGTGAAGAAGGGATGGCTCACGATCTCACCGGCCGCGGTGGGCACCGCAACCACCCGTCGACTGTGTGTCTTCGACTGTTGGGCAAAATGAACACGAGATCACGTTGAACCCCCTTCCGCAGGGAGGAAGACCACGGGTAAGACCGATTCGTCAGCGCGCAACCCCTCGCGTCGAATCGACGACTTTAATGGCAGGATCGCCCTCCCGCCGATGCGCGATCTCGATCTCTTCTGGCTCCTCGCCCACGACGAACGGATGGAGCCGCACCTCCGGGCCGAGCTGCACGAGGGTCAGCACCTCGCGGGTCTCCTCGAAGAGCTCGCGCGGGAGCCGCTTCACATGCGGGTCGTCTTCCTCGGATTGATGCCGCGGGTGCTGAATCATCCCGACGCGCGCGTTCGCGCCGCGGCGCTCGCAGTGGTGGCCGGCGCCGAAGGGCCGAGCGCTTGGCCGGCGATGGTCGGTGCCCTCGACGACGGCGATCCCGCCGTGAAGATCTCCGCGCTGTCGGCGCTTCATACCTCCGCCACGGAGCAGCCCCTCCGCTGGGTGCACGCGCTCTTTCACGCCGATCCCGAGGTGCGGCGCGCCGCCGCCACAGGCGGCGCACCTGTCGGCGCGGCGAGCTACGCCTTCTTTCTCCTCGCCGACGAATCGATCGCCGGCGCCATCCGTGCCCGGGGCGTCGAGGTCCCGCCCAACGCCATCCCCGCGCTCCTCGACTTCGCCGCATCGGGCGTCGTCACCCGCGACGAAGCGCGCCTGTGGCTCTCGAAGATCGCCTGGCCGCAGACGGCCGCCTGGCTCGCCCGCAGCCATCGCCGGAGTCCGAGCGAGGTCCATCGCATCCTGACGGCCAGGGGCGACACCGACACGGATCAGGCCGACGCCCTGGACGATCTCTTCTCGCTCTTCCTCGACGACGATGCCGACGAAGCGGTGCGCGAGACCTTCTTCGCGCAGCTCGAGACCGCGCTCTTCGGTGTTCCCTTCCCGCTCCGCCGTCGGGTGGTGGCCTCGCTCCTCGTCTCCTTCCGGCGCCGCCGTTGGTTTCTGCCGCGCGCCGCCGGGATCTGCGCGCTCTTCTTCCCCGCCTTCCTGACGGCGCCCTGGGTCCCCCGCGACGTTCGCTACTCCTCGCTCGAGCGCGTCTACGAAAACGGCCGCCGCATCCCCCGTATCAACGACGAGCAGGTCGTGACGCTGGTGAAGAGCGACCTGGTCCGCCCCAGGAAGGACGTGCTCGACGTCTGGGCGCTGGGCGCGGTGCTCCACTACTGCCGCAGCAACCCCTATTCGGCGCTCTGGGGATGGCTCGACGTCGACGAGGTCATCTCGGCGTTCCTCACCGACATGAAGCGCAACGCGCCCTTCCTCACGCTCCTCGACACCTCCTCCAAAGGCCGCAAATGGCTGATGGCGTTGATCGTCGGCAAGGCGCCCTCGCGACGCGGCGAGGTCCTGGCCTTCCTGGTGCAGGCGGCGCAGGCCGACGAGCTCTTCTTCCTCGACGCGATGAGCGCCGAGACGCTCCTCGACTGCTTCGAGCGCCTCGCGCGCCTCGAGCCGACGCTGTCGCCGCGCCTCGCCGTCAACAAGATCGAGCGGGTGGCCTCGCGCCTCGCCGAGGTGCTGGACGACGCGCACCTGGATCGCTTCTTCCAGATCTTCCTCGATCTGCCCGATCCCGCGCAGAGCCCGGTCGGCCTCGCGACCCTCGGCGGCGTCGCGAAGCGCGAGAGCGCCGAAGCGTGGGTCGGCCGGGTGAGCGCGCTCCCCACGCCGAAGCTGAAGAAGCTCCTCGAGGTGCTGCCGCACGCGACCACCGTTCCCTGGGGCAAAGAGCTCGCCCTCGCGCACGAGCTGGCGACTCACGTCTCCCCGGCCATCGCCGACTGGGCGGCGGCGCGCCTTCCTTCGAAGAAGGAGGCCCCGGTCCCTGCCCGTCGGGACGCCGAGGTCGTGCTCCTGCCGCCGGAAGTGGAACGGCAGATCGTTGACGCGACGGAGGCGGCCCTCGAAGACGCGCTCCAACCGTGCCTATCGGGGCCGCATCGGGGTCTGACCGAGGCCCTCGCGCGGCGCGGTCCCCCGCCAGCGCCGTGCCGCGCCGCGTGCGTGGCGCTCCTCGGCAGTCACGACGCGCCCGACGCGGTCGCCGTCATGCTCGAGCGTTACGCCGAGGACGACGCGGGCTTCCGGCGCGCCTTCGCCGAGGGGGCGATCTCCGTGTGGCGCTCGGCGAAGAACCTGCCGCCTCTGGGCCACGCCTTCCTCTACCGATTCGAGCCGCACGCCTTCGCCTTCATGGAGGGGCTCGCGGCCTTCGAGGGCGGGGTGACGGCGGGCATCGCCGACCTGTTGGCCGCCCCGTCGAAGACCATCCGGCAGAGCGCCCTCGCCGCGGTCGCGCGGGTGCTGTCGATCTGGCGGTGGCGCGATCGCGGGCGCCTCGAAGCGTTGCTCGACGACGCGCTCCTCGATCTCTCCGTCGACGCCCTCGACACGGAGCTCGGACGACACGCCGCCGCGATCCTGATGGCCTTCCACGACGCGCGCATCGGCCTGCCGGCGCTCCACGCACGACGAACGGCGGTGGCCGCGCGCATGACGGATTTCGACGACGAGACCCGCCGAGTCCTCGCCCCGTGGATCTCGGCGAGCGGCCTACCTCCCCGTGCCCGCGCGCGCCGCGTTCACCGGCCCCCACCCGAAGAGAGGCTCCTCGAAACGATCGCCGCGCTCACGGATCTCGACGCGCTCGAGGCGCACTGCCGCGATAAGAACCCGAAGGTCGTTCACGAAGCCACGCTGCGTCTGGTCGAGCTGGGCGACGAGGGGATCGCGCGACTGGTGCGCCTGCTCACCGGCGAGACCCGGCCCGTCGAGTGGTCGGCCATCGCGGACAGCATCGCGCTCTGGCCGGACTCGCCGCACCTCGAAGCGCTGCACGCGCTCACCCGCGACGCCGCGACCGACCCCGAGCTCCGCTTCCGCCTCGCCCTCGGCCTCCTCGAACGAGGCGAAGCGGCCGAGCTCGAGAGCGCCATCGCTGCCGCGAACGCCGAGTCGGGCTCGTGGTTTCGCACCGAAGACTGGATGCGGCTCGAAAAGTCGGGCGGCGACCCGCTGGCGCTCGCGCGTCGGCTCACCGTCTCGCCCCATCCGCACGCCTATCGACCGGCGGTCGAGCTGCTCCTCGGCCGCGAAGAAGAGGGTCTCTCGAACGACGCGGACGACGAAGCGCTGCGCGCCTTCCTCCGTCAGGGCACCAAGCGTATCGGCGATCTGCGGAGGCGCGCCGCGGCGGCCCTGCTTCGCTGCGGCGACGTCCTCGGCTACCCCATCCTCGTCGCCGAGCACTTCCGCGGCGAGGTGGTCGAGGCGTCGCTCCTCGTCGGGCTCGAGCCGCGCCTACTCGAGATCGTGGCCCACGCCGCCCTCTTCGCCGGTCCCAAGCTCGCCAACGAACAGAAGGTCCTCACCCTCCTCGACCACGAGCAGACGCCGCGCGAGGTGCGGGACGCGCTGCTCACCCTGCTGCTCACCGAGTGTCAGAACGACGCTCTGCGGCAGGCGGTGGTGCAGCGCCTCGCCCGCAAGCCCAGCCGCACGCGAAAGCTCCTCGCCATCGCCGACACCTTCGCCTGGGGCGTCCGCGTGGGGCGCGAGCTCACCGGCCGGGTTTTCCGTTTCCACATGATCGGCGGCCGCGGCCTCGGCTACACGCGCCTGAGCGACAATCGCATTCACGTGAGCCCGCTACCCCTGCTGCGTGAGGAGCGCCACGGGCGCGAGATCGTCGAGGCGCTCGTGCTCCACGAGATCGGCCACCACGTCTATCACTGGGGAGACGAGGAGGCGAAGGTCTGGGCCGAGGCGCAGATGGAGGGCATCCACGGCCTTCTGAACCTCGTCGCCGACGAGCACCTCGAGCGAAACCTCCGCGCGACGGACGCGGCCTACGGCGATCGACTCAAGCGGCTGGTGGCCTACGCCTTCGCCCACTCCGCTCGCGAGCTGCCGGTCTTCACCCTCTTCGACATGCTCCAGAGCCGGGCCTTCGCCGTGCTGACCCGCATCCGTCTCGGCGTCGCGCGCAACCCAGCGTCGGTGCGCATCGACAACGGCTCGCTCCTGAGCGAGATGGAGCGCACGGGGATGCGCTTCGCGATGTTCGTACGCGCGCTCCGCATGGGGCTCGGCAAGCGCCACGGCGATCCCCTCGTCGCACAGGCCCTCGAGATGTTCGACAAGTCCTTCCGCAAGGGGGACATGCGGAGCCTCCTCGCCATCAGCTATCGGCTGCGAGAGATGTTTGGCTCCGAGGTGAGCATCATGGAGAGCTTCGGCGGACACGAAGCCCTCGGCGAGGACGGCGCCGATCGGATCATCCACGGCGAGGGGATCGAGGACGACGAGGTGCAGCGCGAAGTCGAGCGCGTCCTCGACCCGAGGCGCGGCAGAGACGGCCCGGCGAGCCCGGGCGGCAAGCTGATCCTCAACGTGAACCCCGACGAGCGCTTCGATCTCATCACCCAGATCGAGCACGTGCCCTACGACGCGGCGCGCCACCGCGAAGAGAGCCGCCGCGTCGCGCGACACGCCCGCCACATGCGGCGCTACCTGGCCGACCTCGGGCTGTCGCTGGTCCAGCGGCGTATGCGCCTGAAAGGCCGCCGCTTCGATCGCTCCCGGGCGACGGCGGTCGTGACCCGACGCGATCCCCGCATGCTGATCTCGCGCGAGACCGAGGTGACCAGCGATCTCTTCCTCGGCATCATCATCGATTGCTCCGGCTCGATGCACGGCCGGAGCATGGAGCGAGCGCGTGCCTTCGGCGTGCTCCTGGCCGACGCGGCCCGCGGCCTGCCGGGCATCGACGTCCGCCTCTTCGGCTTCACCGACCGTGTCATCTACGACGCGGGCAACGCGCGT
Source organism: uncultured delta proteobacterium (assembly GCA_963727445.1). GTDB lineage: Bacteria > Myxococcota_A > Polyangia > Polyangiales > B10-G4 > B10-G4. The sequence continues at coordinate 524,074 of CAVSGI010000020.1, read as the reverse complement.
CGCCCCGCGGTCGCCTCGTTGAACGCGGGCGGGGGCAACAACGACGCCGCGGCGCTCTTCCACGTCTCGCGAGTGGCCCGCGCCTCCTCGCGCCGCGCGAAGCTCCTGGTGATGATCAGCGACGGTCTGCCCACCGAATGCTCGGTGGCTGCGCTCAAAGCGCTGGTCACCCGCCTCAGCCGCCGCGAGGGGATGTGCTGCGCGCAGGTCGCGGTGCGGCCCCTGGCCGAGAAGTGCTTCCCTCACTACGTCGAGGTGATGGAGGACGAATTCGACGTCGCCGTGCGGCGTTTCGGGAACATCATCGCTGGCCTGGTCAAAAAGGCGATGGCAGCGTAGGAGAAGACGGTGAGCACGACTGTAGGGAAGCTGACGCTCGAAGAGATCAAGGTCGGCGACGTGATGGAGTCGACCTTCTGGGCCAACCCCGTCGAGGACTCGAAGTTCCGCTATCGCGCCACGCACCTCGACGGACGACGCGCGCCGAAGGTGGTGCTCTCGGACGACGCGCGGGTGATGCCGGGCGTCCCGTGCCTCGTGAAGATCGACAAGATCACCAAGGCCGACCGCCCCGACCGCGGCGCCATCGAGGTGAGCTACGTGCGCCCCGCGCCCTTTCGCATCGAGGGCGTCTGGCTCGACCCGATCGTCTCGAAGAAGCTCCAGGTGCTCCTCGAGTCTGGCCTGAACATCCTCCTCGACGGGCCCCAGGGATGCGGCAAGACCACGCTGGCGCGCTCCATCGCCCAGTCCCTCGGCCTCGAGTTCGTCTTCTTCAATTGCGGCGCGGTCGTCGAGGCGAGCGACTTTCTCGCCACCATCCAGGTGCGGGCTTCGGAAACGGGTCAGCCGGTGACCGACTTCATCAAGACCGACCTCCTCGAAGCCCTCGAAGACGCGGTCCACCATCCCGACAAGCGCTACCTCGTCTTCCTCGACGAGCTGAACCGCTGCCAGGAGAGCGCGCGCAACGCGCTGATGCCGGCGCTCGACACGACGCGCAAGCTCTTTCATCCGACCGAGAACCGCTTCATGGAGATCCCCGACAACGTCCAATTCATCGCCGCCGTGAACCGCGGCTCGGAGTTCACGGCGACCTTCGGCATCGACGCCGCGCAGCTCGATCGCTTCGCCCCGCTTCAGATGGACTATCCGCCAGTCGAAGAAGAGGTGAAGATCCTCCGCGCCCGCCATCCCGAGCTGGGCAAGGGGCTGATCGAGGAGATCGTGAGCATCGCCGACGCCGTGCGGCGCTCGCCCGAGCTCGCGGCGAGCCTGTCGGTGCGCGCGACCGAAGAGGTCTGCATCTATCTCAAGCACCCGCTGATGGCGGACAATCAGCGGCGCATGCTCCCCGAAGTGCTCAAGAGCTCGTTCTGTGGTCGCTTCTCCGGGCGCTGGGACGACGTCACCACCGACGCGGGCGCCACCTGGACCGTGATCCAGCGGGCCATGAAGGAAACCGAGGGCTGAGGCGAACGTGGTGAAGAAGGAAAAGACGCCGAGCCAGCTCATCGATCTCTTCCTGACGATCGCGTGCGAGCTGGGCATCGAATCCGACAAGGACGTCGCGGCCCTCGCGGGCGTGAGCGTGGAGAACGTGGCCAACTGGCGCTCGGGCTCGGTACAGAACCTCAAGCCGCAGAAGCTCGCGGCCGTGAAGCGCGGCCTGGCAGCGCGGATCGAGGCGCTGCGCATGCGCGCGGGCGACCTGTCGATCGATCCCGACCTCGGGCTGGTGGCGGTCGAGGTGGAGAACGGCTCGGGGCCGTCGGCCCTGCAGCGCCAGCTCCGCGACCGCATCCACTACGACTACCTCGGCCACCGCTTCCTCTACTTCGAGCCCCAGGGCGCGCTCGCCTGGGAGAACCTGATCCGGACGGGTTACGAGCAATCCGCGTGGCTGCGCGGCGTGGAGGAGCGCGCCGAGGAGTGGCTCGACCCTTCGCGCGGGACACGGGGCCAGGCCAAGGGCCCCATCGCCGACGCGATGGGCTTTGCGCCCAAGGCGCGGGTCCGCGGCCTCGACGTGATCAGCCTCGGCCCCGGGGAAGGCGGCAAGGAGGTGCGCCTCTTGAACCGCCTCCTCGATCTCGAAAAGGAGAAGAACCAGACGCTGCCGTGGCTGAGCCTCTGTCTGGCCGATGTCTCCATCGCGCTGCTCTCGCGCGCGGCGCAGGACACGCGCAAGACGCTGTCGAATCGGGGGGCGAGCCACGGCTCGGTGATCGCCTGCTGCGCCGACTTCGAGGAGGGCCCTCTGAGCTTCCTCGGCCGCATGCCGACGAGCCGTCTGCCCGCGGAGGATGGCCTGAGGCTGATCCTCATCCTCGGCAACGTCTTCGGCAACGTGCGCGACGAGGAGACGTTCCTGCGCGAGAAGGTCGACGTGCTGATGCGCTCGGGGGATCTGCTCTGGATCGAGGTGGGGCTCAGGCCCGATCGGGTCGAGAAGGATCCGCTCTTTCGGCTCACGGACACCGAGCGGGAAGAGACCGCGGCCGAAGCGAATCGGCGGCTGCTCCTCGAAGGCCCCTACCGCCGCTGGGAAGCCGCGCGCGGGCGCAAGCCGAGCGACCTCGAGATGCGTGTCATCGTGCGCGAGGACGATGATTCGAGCCGCGTCCCGCGCTCGCTCAATTTCTGCCACGATCTGCTCATCAAGGACGAGGGGCGTACAGTGACGATGCTCTACAGTCGCCGCTACGAGCTCGAGGAGCTGTCCGCGTGGTTCGAAAGACAAGGTCTCGTCGTCGAGCGGGTGAATCAGGTGAAGGACACCAAGGGTCGTCCCGGCGTCGCGCATCTGCTGCTTCGAAAGAAGTGAAGGGCGCGAAGTCGGCGGCGAAGGTCGCCCGCGAGGTCTTCGGCGTGGCGAAGCTCCACCCGGAGCAGCGCGACGCCATCCGCGCGATCCGGAAGGGCCGAGACGTCCTGGCGGTGCTGCCCACGGGCTACGGCAAGTCGCTGATCTACCAGGTGCCAGCGATGATGAGCGAGCGGCCGACGCTGGTGATCTCGCCGCTCATCGCGCTGATGCGCGACCAGGAGCGGAGCCTGCGCAGCCGCCGCGTGCCGGTGGCGCGCCTCGACTCGACGCTGAAGGTCACGACGAAGCGGCAGACGCTGGCGCGGATCGAGAAAGGCGGCCGGCTGATCATCCTGACGACGCCGGAGACGCTCGAGTCGGAGTGGGCGCGCCCCGCGCTCGAGGCCGCCGCCCCCGCGCTCCTCTGCGTGGACGAAGCGCACTGCATCTCGGAGTGGGGCCACGACTTCCGGCCGGCCTATCTTCGCATCGGCGCCGAGCGTCACGCCCTCGGCATCGAGCGCTGCGTGGCGCTCACCGCGACGGCGACGCCGGAGGTGACGGCGAACATCGCCGAGCGCCTCGACCTGGACGAGCCGCTGGTGATCCGCGCGCCGCCGCACCGCAAGAACCTGGCCCTCGAGGTGATCGAGGCGTCCGGCAATCTCAAGCTCGAACGCGCGGGCCAGCTGCTGAGGCGCCTGAGGCGTCCGGCCATCGTCTACTGCAGCACCACCAAGGCGGTGGATCAGATCTTCGCCGCGCTGAGCCGGGCGCAGATCCCGGTCGCCCGCTACCACGGCAAGATGACGAAGAAGGAGCGCGCCAGCAGTCAGCGCCGCTTCATGAAGAGCGGCCGGCGCATCCTGATGATCGCCACCAGCGCCTTCGGCATGGGGATCGACAAGCCGGACATCCGGTCGATCCTGCACTACCAGGTGCCTGGGAGCCTCGAGCAGTACATCCAGGAGGCGGGGCGCGCGGGACGGGACGGCAAGCCCTCGCGCTGCGTGCTGCTCTACGACGAGGACGACCTCGCGATTCAGGACTTCCTCGCCGAGAAGAGCCGCGCGAGCCCCGCGCAGGTGCGCCGCGTCGGCCACGCCCTCGCCGCCTGGGCCGACGAGGACCGGCCGGTCGCGGTCAAGACCGCCGCCACCGCCGCCAGCGTCCCCCAGACCGTCGTCCGCGCCGTCGCCGCCGAGCTCGAGCAGCTGGGGCTCATCGAGGTCGGTGGCGACAAGCGCCTCGTCCCGCGCGTAAACGGCGACGAGATGAAGGCCTCCTCCACTGATCTCGCCAAGCGCTTCGAGACCATGCGCCGCGAGGACGCCCGCCGCCTCGCCGCCGTCGCCACCTACGCCCAGACCGACGGCTGCCGCTCCGCCTTCATCCGTAAGTGGTTCGGCGAAGCCCGCCCCCCGCGCTGCGGCAAGTGCGACCGCTGCCTCGCCACGAAGAAGGTGAAGCGCGCCGCGAAGCAGGCGGTGGATCGCGCGGAGGCGAAGGCGGAGGGGACGACGAAGAAGCCGGAGAAGCGGCGGCGGCGAAGACGAAGCCGGCGGGGGAAGAAGCGCGGGGAGTGATTGTCGTTCATCGTGGATGACGATTGGGCTCCCGCGAGGGCGGCTCGGTCTCGGGCGGCTCGGTCTCGGGGGGCTCGATTTCGGGAGGCTCAATGTCCGGTGGCGAGCGGCGAGGTGGCTCGATTCCTCGGGCGGCGGCGTTCCAGGCGGCCGAATCTCGGGGGGTGTGGGCCCGGGGGGCTCGGCGGCTGGTGGTTGGGGACCGGGAGGCTGGATCTCTGGCGGCGCTTCGCGCTCTGGCGAAACGCTCTGGGTGGCGCCCAGGTCGAAAGTTGCAGCGTATGTCGTCATCGAAATTCCCGTAGGGTCCAACTCGGCGTGGACAACCGTTGGCGTCTCGCCATGTATCCGCGTACGAGCAGGAAGGTGCGACTCCGGCGCTGGACTCGCGTCGAACGTCTCTCTGCGATTTGCTCAGCGCTTCGGGCTTCGCTTCTCCTCCGCCCACGCATCGCGGTGACGTGCGCCGGGAAGATGTGCGTCCCAGCACTCGAGCGAACAGAAGTACAACGGAAGCCGCTTGCGATTGCAGGTCGAGACGCTGCACGCGTAGTAGTCGGTGTCATAGGCGATCGGCTTGCGGCAAGAGCTGCAGAGCATCCACGTTCCGGAGTCGGTCATGTGCTCTCGACTACCACGGGCCGCGCGTGCCGGTCATCAGTCCCGGCGCCGAGCACGCCCACGGCGCCCGATGGAGTAGTATTGGCTGGTGCCCAGGTGTCACATTGCGACTCTCGTCGTCGATGTGGTCGGAGGCTGTGCGCTCTCGCTCGTCCTCCTCGCATGCTCGGGACCGGACATCGAGGCAGCGGAGCCGACGAGCGAGGCCGACACGTCCGAGGTGGCGCTTGCCGTTGGCGGGCAGCGACTCCTGTCGGCGCGCGATGCGCAGTCCTATCTCCTCGTCGAAGGCGGTGACGCCGTACGGGTCAAGGTGTCTCCGGACGCCGTGCAGTTCGTCGTCGTCGGCCTGCACGAGGGTCGAGTGCTGCTGCGCGTCGACCGCCGATTCGATTCCGAGAGCTTTCGCATCGTGGTTCGGCGGGACGCTCCACGGATCCCCTTGGGGGTCTTCGACGAAACGCACCAGATCGTGCTCTCCATCGGCGAGCGGTTCCAGATGCCCGCCACCGGGATGAGGGCCTACTCCGAAGGTCCGGGAAACGTCGTGGCGAATACGATCACCGAGGACGGTCGCACGATGTTCTTGGAGGGTCGTTCCCCCGGTCACACGTCCCTGCTCCTCTTCATGGAACCGAGACGCACCGTCTACTACGACATCGAAGTGACGAGCGACTCCGCTCGGTGAGCGCGCTCAACCGTCGTCCGCGCAGCGGCGAGCTCCGTGACGGCCCCGCTGAATCTCGGCTTGAAAAGACGCGGGCAGGTGCAAGCGCAGGCGTCCGGCGCCCGCGAGGAGCTCGTCGGCTCGGTCGACGCTGCCGCGACCCGCACGCAGTGCGGCCGTCTCGTTCCGCATCTCGTGCTCTAGGACCATCGCGTCCCCTTCTGGCGTACCGGGGATGACGACAGCGGAGCGAGGGCGAATGGCGGGATCGGACGTGCGTGGCCGACGGGCGTTGACGAGGCACGAGGCCCCCCGGTCTTCAGGGCACAAGTGGTGACTCCAGGGTCGGGAGCGTGAACGGGGTCGCCTGTTGGGCGACCTGAGGCACGGGAAGCATCACCGCATCGAGGTTCGTCTCGTTGTGGTGGTAGCTGACTTCCATCGACAACCGCTCGACGTCGAAGCCCTCCGTCTGCACGTTGGCGCCGATGACCCCATAGGAGACCTCCCCGCGGCTCAGATCGGCCGTGCCTCCTCGGGCAAGCCGCACGCCACAGAGCGCGCTGCGCGTGACGACGAAGTCCTCGAGGCTCGCGTGGGCATCGTCCAGCACGGAGACGCCCATCCCGAAGACGTTGCAATCCGCGGGATCGCAGGGTGCACCGGCGGTGTCGCGAACCTCGACCTGTCGCCCGGACAGCTCCGTTCCCGCCTCGAAGAGAATGATCCCGTGGTCACCGGCCCCTTCGACTGCGAGGTCCGCGGCCGTCACCTGTGCTCCACCCTGCGCTTCGAAGCCGCGCGCACGGGTCCCGCCTCTGTTTGCCCGCATATTGCGGATGACCGCGGTCTCGATGTCGAGATCGGCGCCGGAGAGCAGCAGGCCGACGGTCGTAGCCTCGGAGACCAGGGTGCGTGTCAGGTGGGCGGTGACGCCATCCGTGAGTGAAACGCCGTAGCCGGCGGACCCGTCGGAGATCTCGAGCTCGGATGTCGCGGATGACCAGGTCCGAGAGCTCCAAGACGGCGTCTGCGCCGGTGCCGATGACCCCCGCGATGGTCGCGCCCTCGATCCAGACGCGCGACAGCTCCATCTTCCCGTCGGTGTTGCTGAGCCCGGCAGCAGAGCCCGCGACATCATGCACGTTCGTGATCCGGACGTCGCTTCCCGTCAGGACCGCACCCGGCATCTCGAGCCTCCCGGTTGCGACGGCGCCACCCGAGATCTCGTCGGCGACCGCACGAGTGAGCGTCATCGTGCCCGCCTCGGTCGAGCAGAACGCGCACGCCGGAGCCCCATCGCTGTCCTGCTCGTGAATCTGCCGAGCCTGGGCGTCTTCGAGATCGAGCGTCCCCGTGACCGCGGCGTACGCCGTGAGCCGTGCATCTTCGACCGATGCGCGTCGCACCGCGCCGACCGCTTCGAGCGCGATTACGACGCCGCCGCCGAGCTCCCCCGTGCCCGGAAAGCCGATGATGCCCTTCGCCGTGAGGTCCGATGCGTCGAGAGCCGAGCCGGCACTCATGGCGATGGCCGCGACACCCGACAAATCCTCCACCCACACTCTCGAGGCGGTCATCTGCCCCTGCTGATAGGCGGCGATCCCGAATCCGCCGAGGCCGTTGGATGGATGTCCGGGGGAATTCTGGACGACCAGATCTTCGATGGTCACCGTCGAGCCCTCGTCACGCACCCATGCTCCCCCGAGGGGATTGTCTCGTGTCCATCCGCGGCGAATCTCGAGGCTCGAGCCCTCGCCGGCGACGAACGCCATTCCGTACGCGCCGTCTCCCGCTTGTACGAGGGTTCGACGCACGACGACGTCCTCGAGCTCCATGATGCCGCCGTAGTGCGCGTTCGCGCCGGTGCGGTGATTGTCCTCGAGGACCGCCCGACGAGCGATGATCGTGCCGCCCATGTTCGCGAGGAGCCCGGCGCCGTCGAAGCCGCTCATACCGGAGGGCGCGGACTCGCGCACCGCGATGTCCTCGACCTCGAGGAGCGACCCGTCGCCGTAGGCCCACGCCGGAAACCCCACGGCCCGCTCGACGGCGACTCGTTGGGCGACGACCTCTGCGCCCATGTTCACCACGATCCCTCGCCCATCCTGGTCGTCGGTGGCGCTGCCTCGCGTATCGCGAACCACGAAGCTCGAAAGGGTCCCATGCCCGCCGAAAGCGGCCAGCGCCGTTCGCAACGTGTTGGATACGAGGACGGAATCGATTGTGTAGTCGGGTGCGTCCTCGGGAGCGATCCAGAATCCTGTGCGACAACCGGTGAGATGCAGATCTCGAATCGTCGTGTTCGAACGCCGAATCTGAACGGCGAGGGTCGTCGTGTCGGGAGGATCGCATGCGAGGAGGGTCTCCCCGACGCAAGCACCGCGGATCTCCACGGCCACGTCGACGGCTCCAGGGGGCACGTGGCGGCCCTTCGACAGCGCGATCACGTCACCGTCGGATGCCGCCGCCAGGGCTTCGGCGATCGTGTTGAAAGGCGACGCGGCCGTCCCATCGCCGCCGGAGGGTGCATCCGGATCGACGTGAAGCGCGCTGGCCGGGACGTCCGCGGCGAAGCGCCCAGGCGGACACGCGGGACCGATCGCGGCGCACCCCTCGCCGGGGAAACGCGCCTCGTCATCGGCGCACTCCGCGCTCCCGGACCACGGCTCGCACACGGTGGGGCCACCATCGGTGCCGGGCACCTCGGTCCACCCCTCGGGGCAAGGCGAGAGCCGCGGCAGCTCCGGTGCGGCGGGCGCTTCGGGCGGGGCGATCTCGAAGTCGACCCCGACGTCCGGAAACGAGCCATCGGGAACGACGCCCGCGTCCCCATCCGCCGGTCCCTCCGAGACGTCGTCGCCGCACGCCGCGAGCATCGCGATTGTCGAGAGGAGGACGGCTGAGAGAACCACGCGAGGCACTACGACGACATCGTAGCGCATGGCAGGGGGTCGGGTGTCCCAGCTCCGCGCTCATCCATCGGCGTCGTGCGCCCGAGTGCCTCGTAGGCCATTCGGCCAGCTCAAATACAGATCGCGAAGTCGTAGCAATACGGCGCGGCGGCGACGGTGCCGTCCAGATCGGTGGTCGCGTCGTGATGCGATAGACGCGCGGTGGCGCGCCATTCGTCCATCGGGACCATCGTGTCGAAGAGCCCGTCTACCCGTACGACGTCGACGCGCACCTCTTCGGTCCAGATGGCGCCGTCCGGCGGGAAGACGGTGAGCTGGCCGGGGTAGACCCCGGGGGTGCGGGCGTCGTCTCCGAGGGGCACCTCGATTCTCGAGCTTCGCTCCGGAGAAGTCCGGCGCGTCTCCCGCGCGGATGAAGAGCCGCGGGCAGCTGTGGGCGCCGTCTGGCTCGACGCCGGCGACCACGTATGGAAACGCGATGTCGAATCCGGGGACCGCCCCGAAGAACTCGCCGGCGTCGTCGCTGGCGACACACGTAGGCGGCGGTGGGGGGGGCGGGGACGACCCATCCACCCGGGCGGAGTCGGTCGCCATCGCCGAGTCCGTGCCACCGTCTTCACCGGAGCTCTCGACGAGTGTACCCGACCGCGCCCCGCACGCGCACGCGAGGAGGACGAAGGCCACGAATGCCGGGGCTCGGCTCGTCATGGAGGCAGTCTAGCCCGGCGTGCAACCCTGGTGCACGGCGGTCGCGTCCCTTTGCGGGTGGCCCAGTGTCTCGAGGCCCGTGAGGTCGTCGCCACCCGGCGTGGCGCTGACCTAGCGACGTCGACGGACTCAGAGCCCCCAAACCGGAATGACTTGCACCGGCGACAGACTATCCGCCGCGCCTCCGTTGCGCCGTCGTCGAGGCCTCCCGGCGCTGAGTCCACACCCGGAGGAAGAACCCGCCCAACCGTTCGGCGGCGAAGCATCGAGCGGAGAGACCCCGGTCGCCACGTTCGTACACCTCGCCGCGTATGCTTCCGTCGGTCCACTCCACGTTGAAGGGCTTCCAGTTGCCCTCAGGTCGACGGATGCGGCAGCGCGCACCGCCGGCGAGCCGACGCCATCTCGCCTCGAGAGCCGCGGTCTGGCGGGCGTCGAGCGTGATTCGGCGCGTGGCGCGACAGCCAACGTTCCGCGCGCGTGTCTGGCAGCCCACGATCTCCGCCGTCTCACCGGAACGCTCGAAGGTGAGTTGCAAGAACGCGTCATCCACGTCCGGGCGCTCGAGGGTCACCTCGAGGCGATTGGGGAGAGTGCCCGGGATCGATTGGGCCACGGCGCCGGAGGCGATGGTCACGGCCCAGAGGGCGAGCACGACCGCTTTGAGGTGATGCACGGGCATTGAACCGATGATCACATGCCCTCCTTGGAAATTATCGCCTCCCAAACGTCATGCCATCGCGTGTGAGGACAGCGCCGGAAGGGGACGATGACGAGCGCGTCGGTCCGACGAGCTCCCATCGTCGCTCGCGTCGCTACCGTCTGAAACGGGAGCCTTTTCGGCGCTTGCGGCGGGCCACGTTTGCGGACACTTGTCCCACATGCGCACCCGGAGATTCGTCACCGTCGACGGCAACGAGGCTGTCGCGTCGGTCGCTCACCGCACCAACGAGGTGATCGCCATCTATCCGATCACCCCCGCTTCGCCCATCGGTGAGCACGCCGACGCCTGGTCGGCTCAGGGGCGGACGAACATCTGGGGGACGGTACCCGAGGTCGCGGAGATGCAATCGGAGGCGGGGGCTGCCGGGACGGTGCACGGCGCGCTCCAGGCGGGGGCCCTCACCACGACCTTCACCGCATCACAGGGGCTGCTCCTGATGCTGCCCAACCTCTACAAGATCGCGGGGGAGCTGACGTCGTTCTGCATGCACGTCGCCTCGCGGACGGTCGCTACCCACGCCCTGAGCATCTTCGGCGACCACTCCGACGTGATGGCCGTTCGGCAGAGCGGCTTCGGCATGCTCTGCTCGCGCTCGGTCCAAGAGGCGCACGACTTCGCCGCCATCGCGCAGTCCGCGACGCTGGCGTCTCGGGTGCCCTTCATCCACTTCTTCGACGGTTTCCGCACCTCCCACGAGGTCGCCAAGATCGAGGAGCTGAGCGACGACGATCTCCGGTCGATGATCGACGACGCCCACGTCCAAGAACATCGCGCGCGCGCGCTGACGCCGGACCGACCGGTGGTGCGCGGGACGGCGCAGAACCCCGACACGTTCTTTCAGGCCCGAGAGGCCTGTAACGGGCACTACCTGGCCTGCCCCGCCGAGATGCAGAAGGCGATGGACCGGTTCGGCGAGCTCACGGGGCGCCGCTACCACCTCTTCGACTACGTGGGACACCCGGAGGCCGAGCGTGTGCTGGTCATGATGGGCTCCGGGGCCGAGACCGCCCAGCACACCGTCGAGCGCATGGTCGCCGCGGGTCACAGGGTCGGGCTGCTCGTCGTCCGCCTCTACCGCCCCTTCGATTTGTCGGCGTTCGTCTCTTCGCTGCCGAAGTCGGTCTCGAAGATCGCAGTCCTCGACAGGACCAAGGAGCCCGGTTCGATTGGGGAGCCGCTCTACCTCGACGTGATGGCTGCGGTGCATCAGACGCGTGAGGCAGCGTGGGCCGAGACGCCGCTCGTCGTCGGCGGTCGGTACGGGCTCTCCTCCAAGGAGTTCACTCCCGCTTGTGTGCACGCGATCTTCGACGAGCTCGAGGGCCCGCGCCCCCGCCATGGGTTCACCGTCGGCATCGTCGACGACGTCACGCACCTGTCGCTGCCCCTGCCGGAGGTGGACGAAGCCCCTTCGAAGGGTGTCCAGGCGATCTTCTACGGTCTCGGCGCCGACGGCACCGTCGGGGCGAACAAGAACTCGATCAAGATCATCGGCCAACACACCGAGATGCACGCCCAGGGCTACTTCGTCTACGACTCGAAGAAGGCCGGGGCGGTCACCATCTCGCACCTGCGCTTCGGACCCGACCCCATTCGCTCGGCGTATCTGATCCGGCACGCCAGCTTCGTCGCCTGTCACCAGTTTCGCTTCGTCGACCGCTACGACGTCTTGGAGCACGCCCTGCCGGGCGCCGTCTTTCTGCTCAACGCGCCGTTCGGCCCCGACGAGGTCTGGGACGAGCTCCCCCGCGATGTGCAAGAGACCATCATCGAAAAGGGCCTGCGCTTCTTCGTCATCGACGCCTACGGCGTGGCCGATTCCGCGGGCCTCGGCGTCCGCATCAACACGATCATGCAGACCTGCTTCTTCGCCATCAGCGACGTGATGGAGCGACGAGCCGCGATCGACGCCATCAAGGGCGCGATCGAGAAGTCCTACGGCAAGCGTGGCCCCGCCGTGGTGAAGCAGAACTTCGCCGCCGTCGATGCAGCCCTCGCCCACCTCCACGAGGTGAAGGTGCCCAGCGCGGTGAGCAGCACCCGAAGCCGGCCGCCCATCGTCAGCGATGCCGCCCCCGACTTCGTCCAGCGGGTGACCGCGGTGATGCTCGCCAACAAGGGCGATCTCTTGCCGGTCAGCGCCTTCCCCGTCGACGGCACGTGGCCCCTCGGCACCAGCAAGTGGGAGAAGCGCAACATCGCCCGGGAGATCCCCGTCTGGGATCCGGCCATCTGTATCCAGTGCAACCACTGCACCCTCGTCTGTCCCCACGCGGCGATTCGCGCGAAGGTCTGGAGCGCCGAGACGAACCCCGGCGCTCCGGACACCTTCCGCTCGACCCCTTATAGAGCGAAGGACTTCCGCGGTCTTCAGTACAGCCTTCAGGTCGCGCCCGAGGACTGCACGGGGTGCACGCTCTGCGTCCAGGTCTGCCCCGCGAAGGACAAGTCCAACCCGCGCCACAAGGCGATCGACATGGCGGAGCAGGCGCCCCTCGTGGCCCAGGAGCGCGAGAACTACGCCTTCTTTCTCGACATCCCCGACGTGGACCGGACGACGATGGAGCGCCTCGACGTGAAGCACTCTCAGTTCCTCATGCCACTCTTCGAGTCGTCCGGGGCGTGCGCCGGCTGCGGCGAGACGCCGTACATCAAGCTGCTCACACAGCTCTTCGGGGACCGCGCCCTCATCGCCAACGCGACCGGCTGCTCCTCCATCTACGGCGGAAACCTCCCGACCACGCCCTACACGACCAACGCCGATGGCCGCGGACCCGCGTGGTCCAACTCGCTCTTCGAGGACAACGCGGAGTTCGGCTTCGGTTTCCGTCTCGCGGTCGACGAGCACACGGGCAACGCACGCCGGCTCTTGCGCGAGCTCTCGAGTGAGCTCGGCGACGCGCTGGTCACGGAGATCCTCGAAGCGGACCAATCCGACGAGGCCGGCATCGCCGCCCAGCGCCAGCGCGTCGCGTCCCTCAGGTCCGAGCTCGGGACGATGAGCGGCGCCGCTGCGGAACACCTCCGGGCCCTCGTCGACTACCTCGTCACGAAGAGCGTATGGCTCGTCGGCGGCGACGGCTGGGCCTACGATATCGGGTACGGCGGCCTCGACCACGTCGTCGCGATGGGGCGAAACGTGAACATCCTGGTCCTCGACACCGAGGTCTACTCGAACACGGGCGGCCAGCAGTCGAAGGCCACGCCCCTCGGCGCATCGGCGAAGTTCGCCGCGGCGGGCAAGGAAATCCCCAAGAAGGACCTGGGCCTCGAGGCCATCAGCTACGGCAACGCCTACGTGGCGAACGTCGCGTTCGGCGCGGACAACAAGCAGCTGGTGAAGGTCTTTCGGGAAGCTGATGCCTTCCCGGGCACCTCGCTGATCATCGCCTACAGCCACTGCATCGCCCACGGTTACGATCTGGCCTTCGGCCTCGACCAACAGCGCCGCGCGGTGACCTCCGGAGTGTGGCCGCTCTACCGCTTCGACCCACGGCGCTCGGGCGGGGGAGAGGCGCCGCTGCAGCTCGACTCGGGCCCGCCGACGACCCGGGTCGAGGAGTACATGCGCTTCGAATCACGCTTCCGGATGGTCGAGAGGCTCGACCCGGCGCGGTTCCAGCGCTTCGTGAAGCAATCGCAGAAGCACGCCGAGCGACGGCTCTCGGTTTACCAGCAGCTCTCGACAATCGCGGACCTCGGCGCCCCCCGAGGCAACGACACGGACTCGGAATAGGGAACGAAGATGGACCTCGCCACCAAGTACATGGGCATCCCGCTTTCGAATCCCCTCATGCCAGGGGCAGGGCCGATGGCTGATGACCTCGACACGGTCAAGCGCCTCGAAGACGCCGGGGCGCCTGCGATCGTCATGCGCTCGCTCTTCGAGGAGCAGCTCGAGGAAGAGCAACTCGCGGCGCACCGCGCCATCGAGGGGCACGCCGACGTCTCCGCCGAGGCGACGTCCTTCGTGGCCGCGCCGCACGGGCTGACGCTCGGCCCCGAGGCATACCTCGAGCAGCTCCGCCGTATCCGCGAGGCCGTCGACGTGCCGGTCTTCGCGTCACTGAACGGGACGTCGCTGGGCGGGTGGCTGGAGTTCGCGCGCTTGATGGAAGAGGCAGGGGCGAGCGGAATCGAGCTGAACGTCTATCAGCTCTCGACGGACCCACTCGAGAGCGCCGAGGCTCGCGAAGCGCGCATCGCGGCCATGACCCGCTCGGTGAAGGACAAGATTCGGCATCCCGGTCGCCGTGAAGCTCTCGCCCTTCTTCACCTCGCTGGTGCACTTCGCCAAACGCCTCGACGAGGCCGGAGCGGACGCGCTCGTCTTCTTCAACCGCTTCTACGAGCCGGACATCGACGTCGAAGCGCTGGAGGTCGCTCCGATCTTGCACTTGAGCGATCCGTCGGAGCTTCTCTTGCGCCTTCGTTGGTTGGCGATCGTGTCTGGGACCTTCTCGGGTTCACTGGTCGCGTCCGGGGGCGTGCACGACAGCATCGGCGCCCTCAAGGCCGTGATGAGCGGCGCTCACGTCGTCCAGACGGTCTCGGCCGTGTTGAAGAACGGACCGGAGCACCTCCGGGTCATGCGCGAAGGGCTCGCGCAGTGGCTCGAGGAAAACGAATACGACTCCCTCGCCCAGGCGCATGGAAGCATGAACATCGAACGATGCCCCGACCCCCGGGCCTTCGAGCGGTCGAACTACATTCAGATCATCGGAAGCTGGCGCCCCGACTGAAGGGACCCCTTTCGTGTCCGGTCGGATCTCGACGTCAGGGTGGCGCGTGGAGCTCAGGGCTCCATGCGCACCGCACTCGGCGCTGTTTCGAGAGCGGCGCGAATGCTCGCGAGGTTCTTCTCCTCTTTCTTCTGGAACCCTCTTCGGATCATCGGCCCGAAGAGGCGAAAGAGCCCTTTCGGCAAGAGCGTCATCGTGATGGTCAGACGCGTTCCGCCTTCCGTCGGCTCCACGTCGCCGGCGAACGCGATGTCCATCCCCTTTGCGGTGCCGTAGATCTCCCAGCGGTGCGGTCTGTCGACGAGCGTGTATGCGCACTCGACCGGAGGACCGCCCTGCCAGTGGCAGCGGAACCGGGTCCCCTCGACGATCGGCCCGACGCTGAGCGCTTCCACCGAAAGCAAATGTGGATTCCAGAACCGCTCGTTCCCCAAGTCACTGACGTAGTCGAAGACGTCCTCCACGCTGCGGCGGATCGTGACGGAATTCATCAAGGGCTTCATCCTGAACTTCCGCCAGGCTACGCGATCTGAGCCGGGCTCTTTAGAAAAAAAATGCACGCCCTCGCACTTCATCGGTCCAGTCGAGCGCGCGTGAAGCGAGGTTCTCGGACACCTGTGCCGCTCTGGCCACTTCTCGTTCGACCGGATTGCGAAACCACGCCAGTTTCCGCGAGGCACATCTGATGCTTGGCCGGCTACTCAGTGATGAAGCTCCACGTCCTTTTCGTAGTGACCCTGCTCGCGGTGTTCGCGGGACCGATCTCGCGCGGTCAGGCGCAAGACGCACCGACCACCGTCCCCATGGGCTTCGCCGAGCTCACCGCGAACCCGGCGCTAGTCGATGGGCGCGTCGTCTTCGAGCCGACGCTCCAACTCGGCTACTCCGGAGACTACTTCGCCGCCTCCCTCGGGGTCAGCGGCGGGGGCTTCTCCACCCTCGGCGGTGAGCGAGCGGCGCTCTCGATCGTTCCGCGGGCGGAGGCTCACCTGACCTACGGTGACACCGACGCCTTCGTGCAGCCCTTCGTAGCGATGCAGGTCGAGCTCCAAGATCGCTGGGGCGCGAACCTCGGCGATGAGCTCGGCGTGGCCGGTGCCGTCGACCTCGGCACGCGCGGATTCATCTGCTCCACGAAAGAGCTGCCCGGGATGTGTATCGGTATCGGTATCGCGCTGCGTGTGCAGTATCACTTTTCGGACTACGCGATGACGCCAGGTCTGATGCCAGCGGGCAGCGTGATTCTGAGCCTGCCAGTGTCGTTCACGGTGGGGTTTGCGCTATGAGCGCACGAATCTTCCTGACGGTCTCCGTGCTCTGCGTCACGCTCTCTGCGTGCGGCTTCGGTCTTGGCGTGAGCGCTGAGTCGAACGAGTGGCACGCGACTCGTGCCGGCGACGGAGTCACGACCCTCGACATCGGCGGGGCACCTCCGTCTCTCACCGTGTCGCCGAGCACCGGGGACTTCTCCGCGACCATGTCGACCACGCGCTGGGTAGGGTCGGGATCGCCGCCGGCACTTCCACCGTCATTGGCCTTCGATCGCGTGGGGGACACCCTCGCGCTGGACTGGGCTGGCTCGGACGAGGGGTTGGTATTCGAGGACCTTCAGGTGGCCATGCCGCGCGACCGACTCTTGCGCGCGGACGTTCGAGCCGACGCGGTGACTCTCGCAGACCTCGGAAGCATCGATCTTCGCACCACCGGTCGTGTCGATCTCGAGGGCCCGACGGGCAGTCTACTCATCGATGCCGGTGGGCAGATCCTCGGAACGGCCCACGGCGTGGTCGACCTCCGGAGTGACGCGATGATCGGGGTGAGGTGCTCGGGCGACGTCCGGATCGACTCCGGGCAAAACGTCCAACTCACGTATGAAGGCGGAGACGGCCCCTTGTCGATCATTGCAGAGGGCTTCGTGGATCTCTCGCTGGCCCCCGGCACCTACACCCTCTCGTTGACGACCGCCGTGAACGCCGACGTCGACGTCGGTGGCGTCGCTTTCACGTCCGATGGATCGGGCACCTTCGACCTCGACGTGGGCGGGGGTGGAACGCGCGTCGAGGTCGTCACGAACGGCCCCATCTCGGTTCGCGACGCGCATCCAGGCGCTTCGCCCGAGTGAGCGGCGGGATGTTAGGATCTGCTCGTGAGGCGATGGGCTGCGGCAGGCCTGCTGGCGCTAGGGCTCGCGTCGTGCGGCGATGGGCCCGAAGCGTTGCCCGACGCCGACGTGGGGGCCGATGCCGGCGACGGCGGCGTCGCGACACCAGCGGCCCCGGACATTCCATGGCTCGAGGGGGGCGTGCCGCCGATTGCCATCGCACCGTGCCCGATGGGATGGCGCACGATCACGGATACGGATGAAGCCACGACCTGTGACCCGTATCCCGAAGGTGGTGCGCGCGAATGCCCATTCGGCGAAGCGCATTTCCCCGGCGAACCCGACTGCAGGCCGATCGGGCAACCCTGCCCCGCCGGGGACTACGCGGCCGGGCTGCCTGCGAGCGGCTCGATCGTCTACGTGAACGCCAGCGCTGCGCTGGGCGGCGACGGGTCCATCGGGGCGCCATTTTCGTCCATCGGCGAGGTTCCGTTCTTAAGCCTCGGGGCCGGCACGACCGTCGCGCTCGCGAAGGGCGAGTACGACGGCACGTTTGCGCTCCGCTCGGGGGTTCGCCTGGTCGGGGCGTGTGTCGCCGAGACGATCCTCCACGGCGGTGGACCCGCCGCGGGAGTGGTCGCGGCGATGGGACGGGGAGAGCCGGCGGTGCTCGAGAACATCGCTATCGTGGATGCTCCCCAGATGGGTCTGCGCGTCGAGGGCGGGAGTGCGCTCTCGCTCGACGGAGTGCTCGTCGCGGAGGCGACGGGCGCCGGAATCGTCGTGCAGACGAGCGGACGGGTGGACGCAGCGTCACTTGTCGTCACCGACACGCGTGCGCTGGCGGGGCGTGTGGGTCGTGGCCTCGACGTCGAGAGCGCAGGGCAGCTCGATGCCGCTGGATTGATTGTATCCGGCAACCGTCATGCAGGCGTCCTCGCGATCGGTGAGGGATTGGTGGTGCACCTGTCCGACGTCGTGATTCGCGACACCGTATCGCAGGACCTCGACGGCGGGGGTGGGTTCGGGATTCGCGGCGAGGACGGACCCGTCATCGAGGCCAGTCGCGTCCTCATCGAGGGCAACCACGACCACGGCGCGAGCGTCTTGGGGGCCACGACGACGATGTCGTTGACGGACGCCATCGTGCGCGACACGGCGCCCCGAACCGCGGGATCACGCTTCGGCCACGGCGTCGGCGTCTACGATGGCGCCCGCTTCGAAGCCACGCGGCTGTTGGCGACGCGGAACACCGACTCGGGTGTAACCGTCGCGGGAGAAGGCTCGTTGGCGAGCCTCACCGACGCCGTCGTACGCGAGTCGGTCCCGGGGGTCTACGCGAGCGCGGGAGGCAGGGGCGTGACAGCTGCAACTGGCGGGGGATTCGAGGCGACTCGGCTCGTGGTGACGAACAACCACGACGTAGGTGTCTTCGCGACCGGCGCCGGAACGTCGCTCTTGCTGACGGACGTCCTGGTTCGAGAGACGACTCCCAGAGACGACGCGTTCCCCATGGGGCGAGGCATCGAGGTCGAGGAAGGGGCGAGCCTCACTGCGACGCGTCTCGTTGCTACCGGCAACCACGACATCGGGGTGCTCGCCAACGGAGCGGATTCCACCGCCGACCTTTCATCGGTGGTCGTTCGGGACATGTCGGCGCCGTTGTCGGGCGACGACGTCATCACGGGCGTCACCGCCCAGACCGGCGCGCGCGTCAGCGCCACGGGCCTCCTCGTCGAGCGCATCGATGGCGTCGGTGTCGCCGCGCTCGATGCCTCGCTCGAGATCACCGATGGCGTCGTCCAGGACGTCACGTCGCACGGTGTCGAGATTCAGCAGTCTGCCACATGTTCGGCGACGCGGCTCCTCGTGGCCCGAGCGCAGGAGGTCGGTCTCTTGGTCCTCGACTCCGAAGCCTCCGCGACGCTCGTCGATACGACGATTCGCGACACGGCGCCGGATACGAGCTCCCTCGCCTTCGGGTACGCCCTGTTGGTCGAGTGGAACGCGACCGTGTCCGCCGAGCGCCTGGCCATCGAGCACGCGAGCGAATTGGGACTCGTGGCCATCGGCGATGCCATGATCGACGCGCGCGACGTGACCATCGCAGACGTTGGGCGCTCGGCTTGCGACTGTCCGGACCGGGGCTACGGATACGGCGTGGCTGCGCTCGGCGCGGCGGTTCGTTTGACTCGCTTTTCGGTGGTCGACGCCGCGACGTGCGGACTCTTCCTGGCGGATGAGCCCCCGTTCACGATCTCCTTCGACACCGAATCGGGCGTGGTGGAGGGCGCCGACATCGGGGCGTGCGTCCAGGTGGACGGCTACGACCTGGACCGGTTGTCACAGGACGTCTCCTATCGCGACAACGGCACGAATCTCGACTCGACGTCGCTTCCGACACCGGACCCGATCGGCGAGCTCTGAGCTCGCGACAACTACGTGCGGTTCCACGGCGCTTGCGGCGAGAAGCGCGCGACGAGGAAATCGATGAGCACACGGACGCGTGAGGGCACCGTGCGGTTCGGCAGGTAGACGAGGTAGATCGCGTTCTCGACTCCGACCCGGTGCGTGCGCAGGACGGGCACGAGCTCACCTCGCTCGAGCGCGCGACCGGCGATGTAGGTGGGCAGGATGCCGATACCGAGGCCTGCGACGACGGCAGCCTGCACTGCCTCCATGTCATCGGTCTCGAGCGGACCATCGATCCGAACCGTGTGTGAGCGCCCGTTGCGCCGCAGCGTCCACGTCCCCTTCGGCGCCGTGGGGGGGAAGCGCACACACGCGTGCTCGGCCAGGTCCTCCACGCGCTGCGGCGTACCGTGGCGCTCGAGATAGCCAGGCGACGCGCAGAGCACTGCGGTGTTCGTCGCGAGCTTGCGCGCCACCAGATGCGATGACGGTTTGGACTGGATGCGGATGCCGAGGTCGACGCCGGACTCGCCGAGCTCGAGTGTGCGGTTGCTGCAGGAGAGCATGACGCGGATCTTCGGGTACTCGCGGTGGAAGTCGGCGAGCGCTGGGACCACGTGACGCACTGCGACAGCGGGCGCGGAGGTGAGGCGCACGAGGCCCGCGGGCTCGGCCTGTGTGTGCGCCACGCGCCGCTCGGCGAGCTCGACCTCTTGCACGATGCGCACGCAGTGCTCGTAGAGCACGCTGCCGGCTTCGGTGAGGCTCAGCCTGCGCGTGGAGCGGTTGAGCAGCTTGACGGCAAACGCCTCCTCGAGGGCCGTGACCTGCCGGCTCACCAGCGATTTCGACAGCCCGAGCTTCTGCGCTGCGGCCGTGAAGCTCTTCGAGTCGACGACCTGAGCAAAGACGCGCATCGCGGGGAGCGGATCCTTCATTAAGCTCAATCTTGCAACAATGGATTGTAAAAATCCTATCTAACCCAGAATGAGGAACGGCCGTAGGTTCTCCTCATGGTCACCCACAGGGCGAAGACAAGAAGGAGAATCCCCATGAAAACGTCATCGATTCATGTCGGGCAGCTCGAGATCCGGTACCTCGTGAACGGCGCCGAGGAGGGCACGCTCGGGGTGTTCGAGATGGTGGTCCCACCGAACGCCCACGTCCCGCCGCCCCACAGCCACACCCACAACGAGGAGTGTGTCTATGTGCTCGAGGGCGTGCTGCGCTACCGCGTCGACGACGTCACGCGCGACCTCGGCCCGGGTGACTTCATGTCGACACCGCGCGGCGCGGTGCATCACTTCATGAACGCGGGAAGGCCGCCGGCTCGCGTGCTCGTGATCCTCACCCCCGACATCGGCGCGCAGTACTTCCACGACGTGGCCGCCGTGGTGAACGCCGGAGGACCGCCCGACCGCGCGAAGCTCCTCGCCGTCATGGCGCAGTACGGTCTCGTGCTCCCGCACGAGCAACCGCCACGGGCCGACAGCACAGCTCCCGCGTGACCGACGGGCTCCGGTTCGGATCCTCACGGGGAGACGAGGCCGCGATATATGGCGATGTCGTCGTACCAGAGGTTGTAGTCGTGCGTGCGACTGGAGGCGCTCGCGTAGTTCGCGAGGTCGATGGAGCGCGGATAGGCGAGGTTCGTGTCGTGGCGGTTCTTCACGTTCTCTGCCTGCACGCGGAGCTCGCCGTCGATCCATACGCGGTACTCGCCGTCACGCATGCCGTCGCTGTTGTAGCGCATGTAGACGCGGAGCTCGTGCCACTCGGCCTCCGGTGGAGCGAACGGGCCGGTGGCCGTGACGGTGTCGACCTCTCCGTCGGTCGCGACTCCGTCGAAGCGAATGATGGCTTGGGTATCGTTGACCGTCACTGCGCCCGTGCCGTACGAGATCCGAGAGAGCTGCCCGCTCGTGTAGTCGAGCGCGATCGTGGAGTTGGCATAGCCGCTGTCCGAGCTCGCGCCGAATACCTTGAAGAACTTCGCGCCTCCGAGCGCGGGCGTGTTGTCGACGCGGAAGTAGAAGTGAACGGTGAAGTCTCGAAGATGCTCCGACTCGATGGGTACGCCGAACCAATACGGCGCCGTTCCGGCTTGGTCGTAGAGGATCCGAACGCATCCGTTCGAGTGACAGCCCGTGCGTTCGTGGAAGAAGTTCGCACTCGTTCCGCCGCTCCAACCGTGCGCGCTGAACGGGTCCGTGTAGTCGAAGTCATCGGCGAAGACGAGGTCCGCGGGGCTCGCGCCGCCGTCGTCCAAAGGCGTCTCGGCGTCTCCGCCGTCGTCGGGCGATGCGCTGCCGTCCGTCGCGCCGCCGTCTTCGGTCGCCACTCGGGCGTCGTGCAGGGTGGCCTCGGCGTCGGCCATCTGACCCGCGTCGCGGGTGGCGCTGGCGTCGGCGCCGTCATCCGGGGATGGAGAGCACGCCGTGAGCTGCAGACCGGTTGCGAATAGAAGAAGCGTCGTTCGCGGAGTCATCATCGTCAGAACCTGGCCGAAGTGGCGGGGGTTGGACACAATTAGTCCCTAAGACGTTCTGAGCTCTCACCAGGAAGCTGAGCTGCGCGACGTCGCTCCAGTCGATCGCGCGGGAGGGGATTCAAGGAGGAAGCCCGACCACCGGCCCCGGCGTCGGCGAAGGGTCGTAGCTGCCGTTCCCGAGCTGACCGTAGGTGTTCAGTCCCCAGCAGTACACTTCACCGCTTCGAAGGCGTGCGCAGGAATGGTTGATTCCCGAGGAGACCTCCACGGCGTCCGAGATCAGCGCCGGTGCGGGCGCCATTCGGGAAACGGTCGTACCATCACCGAGCTGTCCTTCGCCGTTGTCACCCCAACACCAGACGCTGCCGTCTTGACGCACGGCGCAGGCATGGCCAAAGCCCACCCCGATCGAAGAGGCCTGGTCCAGCCCTGCCACCTGCGCGGCGCCTGTCAGCGCGACGCCGCAGCGCACCGAGCCATCCAGGAGGAGCGCGCAGATGTCCCCCCAGTCTCCGTCGTTCATGACCACCCCCTCGAGTCCCGTGGACGCGGGCGACAAGACACCATCCCCCGAGCACTCCGTCGCTCCCGTCGCGCCGCGACGAATGCAGGTGCGCCCGCCCGCGGCATCCACGCCGACGGCATCGGTGATGGACGGAACCAGCACGGCGTTCGGAGAGGAGGTCGCCGACCCTGTGCCGAGCTGCCCGTCGGTGCCCGCACCCCAGCAGTAGACCTCGCCCACCCGCGTCCGGGCGCAGGAGTGATCGCCACTCACGGAGACCTCTTCGGATGCGGGCAGCCCGACGACGATCACCGCCCTGTTGCTCGTCGTCGTGGTCCCATCGCCGAGCGCGCCGGACGTGTTCTGGCCCCAACACGCCACCTCGCCGGTGTCGAGAGTGGCGCACCCGTGCACGTCGCCGATGGAGACGTCTA
This sequence comes from uncultured delta proteobacterium, assembly GCA_963727445.1. Lineage (GTDB taxonomy): Bacteria > Myxococcota_A > Polyangia > Polyangiales > B10-G4 > B10-G4. The sequence goes on along the minus strand of CAVSGI010000020.1, from coordinate 501,359 downwards.
CCGCATTGGTGACGCCAATCACCTCGCTCGGCGTGAAGGTGTAGCCGCCCATCCCGTCGCCCCGTTGGCTGCTGTCGCCCAGCCCGAAGCAGTAGACGCGACCGGAGGGCTGGACCACGCAGGTGAACTCGGCCGATGCAGACACCGTCTTCGCGGGGCGGGTGGTCACCATGACGCCGCCATCGGTGCCTCCGTCTGGGCCACCACCGTCCACCATCGACATGCTCGCCTCGCAACCGGTCTCGGGGTTGCAGTACTCGGCGGGCCCACACAGTGCGTCATCGCCCTCTGAAAGACACGCCCCCGCCACGCAGCGTCCAGCGGCGCACGCGACGGTCGCCATGCATTCGACGTCATCGGTGCAGACCGCGGGCCCACACGCAGTGGGCCTCTCCTCCACGCAATCCGGGGAGACGCAGACGCCGCCGTAGCATTCGCTGTCGCCGGTCGAGGGGCACGTGACGCCGACGCAATCGCGACTCACCAGCACGGTGACACCGGTGTTGGGCGGGGAGAGGTACACCCGGGTGTTGCGCGTGGCGAGCACCGTTCCATCGGCTTCGAGGAGCTCCGTCCTCAGAGCGGTCGTTCCTTTCTCGGCGACGAGGGTGAACGTCCGCGATGCGCTCTCCCACGATGAACCTGTCCCCGTTCGAGACGATCTGCTCCTGTGACGCGAGCGGCGCATCCTCTGGGCGTGGGAGCGCCGCATAGAGGGTCGTTCGGACGCGTGCGAACTCCTCACCGGGAACGTAGTCGGTCTTCAGGTCGACGAGGAGTCGACTGCCGTCATCTTCGCAGCCGCAGGCCAGCAGGCCGACGACCAGGAGCACTCGCTTGCAAGCGGGTCGCACCGGGAGAGTCTATCCGACGGAACGGCTTCGCGTCGCGACCGACGAGATGCAGCTCGCGTCGGAAGTTCACCCGCTCGAACTGATCAGTCAACTCGCGGCCGGGGCTGATCAATCGTCCTCGCTGAGCCCGATCGCCGCGAGGGCGGCGGTCTCCCAGCGGCGGACCTCGGCGGCGTCGAAACGATCCAGACACGCGCGGAGCACCTCCTTCGCCCGAACAGTCCGCGTCAGGGCGCCGAAGACCTCCGCCGCGTCGGGTTCACCGTCCGTTCCGTCCAGCCAGTAGAGATGCGCGATGTGGCGTCGCGCGCGCTTGACGAGGAAAGCAACCATCTCTGCGGGATCGAGCTCGAACCCGCGCTCGATCGCCGGGGCCTCGGCCCGCGGCTTCGCGAGGTACGGCTCGAGTGCTTCGATCTTCATCACATCGGCGAGGCCGGTTTCGTCACGTGACGGAGCGACGAGCGGCTCGCGGGTTGCCGATGCGAACGTCGTCGGCAACGCCCTCGCACGCAGGATCGACTCGATCGCGGATCGCAGCGCATCGAAGAGCTCTCTCGAGATCTCCCGACCCCGCCGCGGGCCCTCTCCCGACCCGACGTAGATCTCGTAGCTCGAGGCGTGGGCGTCAAAGAGCTCGATGCTCATGACGCCCTTCGCGTCGTCGCCCTCGAGGCGATCGATCTGAAGGTAGTCCGCGGAGTGGCCCTCGTGCGCCCAGACTCTGTAACGCTGGCCGTCGTGCTCGACCTCGACGCCGGGGTAGCCGAAGCGAACGCCCATCGCGTCGAGGCTATCAGGCCGTTCCCTCGGGCGCATCGGGCCTCACCTGCACCGGTGTCGGCGATCGGTCCGGCCGTCGTACGCGAGGACATCCGCCGCATTCTTGACGACGAGGTCATCGTCGTCGCCGCAGACCTGTCGAAGGACGACCTCGCGTCCGCACCTGCGCTAAGATGGTCGGGTGCACGCGTGGCGACTTCTCGTACTTGCGTCGTGGGTCGCCACCGGCGCGTGCTCCGTGACGTCGGACGCGATCGCTCCGTCGGACGCTGGGGAGTCGGACTCGAGCGTGCCCGACGCGCACGCCGACTCAGCCGACTCGGCGCTTCGAGACGGTGCGCCGCCCGATGCATCGAGAGACGCCGCCGGGGACACCGAACCGCGGATGGACGCCTCGCCAGCGGGACCGTGCCCCGCCGTGGACGGTGACACGGTGGCTCTCTACACGTTCGATGACGAGACCCTGTCGGATGCCACGGGTCTGCACGACGGCTCGTCGGGCGCGCCCCCGGATTGGGACGACGGACCCGCCGGATGCGGGCGCGCGCTCCACTTCGACCCGGCCGCCCCGGTGTGGATGGAGGTCCCGGACTCCGACGACTTCGAGCTGAGCTCGGGGAGCATCGACTTCTGGGTGAGGATCGACGAGCGCCCGTCGACCAACTACGGGCTGGTCTCCCGCGACGCGACGGGAGACCTGGACGGGCACTTCACGATCTTCGCAACGAGCGATGGACGGATCGTCGCGCGTTTGCAAGACCCGGGGACCTCCACGGTCCTCTGCAGCGACGTCGACGCGACCGATGGAGGGTGGGTCCACGTCGACGTCGACTTCGGCGCCCCCGAGGCCCGACTCTTCGTCGACGGCCGACGCGCCACGTCGACCGACACTGTCACCCTCCACTTCGGTTCCTTCGCGCTCGGGCTGGTGTGCGGCGGGTCGTCCACGGTCGACATCGCGGGTTCGAGCAACCCTCTCGTGGTGGGTGCGTCGACGACGAACAGCAACAGCGGCAGCGCGGAGCCCATCGTGGATCCTGTCCGCGGGGCCGCCATCGACCACGTGCGAATCAGTCGCGTCCGCCGCGGCGGCTCGCGGTTGTGATGTGCCTGTAGGGCAGCCCTCGCGATCCGCTAGACGTCACGCGCAGAGACGAATCGACATCTCGTCATCAGTGGTGCGGAGCTCGGACTCCGCGGCGGCGAGGGCTTCACTCATGAGGCGCACGGTCGCGAAGCGCTCATTCGGATCGCGCGCGAGCGCGCGCATCGCGATCTGCGCCACCACGGCCGGGCAGTCGGGGCGGAAGAGCTCGACCGGCTCTGGCCGCCCGTTTCTGGCCAGGCCGATGAGCTCGGCGATGGTCGCGGCTTCGTGGGGTGGGCGGCCGGCGAGCATCTCGTAGAGGACGGCGCCGGCCCCGTACACGTCCACCCGTGTGTCGATGCGACCGAGCACCGCCTGTTCCGGCGCCATGTAATGCGGCGTGCCGAGGACCAGCCCGGGAAGCGTGATGCGTGGGGCGAGGAGCGGCATGGCGATCCCGAAGTCGACCAACACGAGCACCGTCTCGTCGTCGTCGCCGCGCGTGAGAACGAGGTTCGCAGGCTTGACGTCGCGATGGATCACGCCGGTCCGGTGGACCGCCCGCAGGCCTTCGCAGAGCTGACGGGTGAGGGCGACGGCCCGCCCGATGGGCAGCTGCCCGTGGGTGGTGAGATTGTGCTCGAGGCTCTCCCCAAAGAGCAGCTGCATCACGCAGAAGGGAAAGCCATTGGGGAGCTCACCGAGGTCCGTCACCCGCACCACGTGGGGATCGTCGATCCGGCTGAGCGCGCGTGACTCCCGCGCGAAGCGGTCGAAGGCCTCCTCTTCCAGGTTCAGCCCGACCTTCAGGGCGACGGGATAGTCGAGGATGCGGTGATGGGCGCGATAGACGACGCTCGTTCCGCCGAGGCCGATGTGTCCTTCGACGACGTAGCGGTCGGCGACGACGGTTCCCGGCGGCAGGGCGTAGGGGGGATGCTTCGGCGCGCGTCGTCGGACCAGTGGGATTGGGCGTGTCGCCTCCATGTCACCTCCTCCGGTCCCGAGGAGCACGATGTGTGCCCCGAAACAGCCCGGCTTTTCGACGGCACATGTGGCGACTTCGTACCGACCGGGGCGCTTTGCCTCGGGGCGGAAATGCGAAAACGACAGGAGCATCGTTCGCGTAGAGCTCAGCGCAGAAGCACGGCGTGAATCACACCAGCCGCTTCGCCACGCGTGACCGGAGCGTCCGGGCAGAAGGCAGCGGGCGCGCAGCCCGGCATGAACCCGGCCGTGGCCATGGCCTCGATGGCGGCGTAGCCCGAAGCGTCCACCGGGACGTCGGAGAAGGTGGGTGTCGCCGGGGGGGAGGACAGGTCGAGGCTCAGCGCCCGGGCGAGGAACACCGCGAGGTGTGCGCGGGTCAGCGGCGCATCCGGGCAGAAGAGCGGTGGGCTCGCCCCGCAGCCGCTGGTGATGCCTTCGCGAGCGATCGCCTCGACGTATGCAAACGCGAAATGCCCGACGGGGACGTCGTCGAAGGTCGCCACCGCCGGCACGGGATCGAGCGGGATGGCGGTGAGCCGGACGACCAAGATCGCCGCTTGCGCACGGGTCAGCGTGGACGCGGGCGCGAAGGTCGATGGCCCGGTGCCGATGAGCACGTCGTGCGCCGACGCCATCTGGACGTCCGCCCAGCGCGGGTCCTCGAGCGGGACGTCATCGAAGTGTCGGCGCGAGATGGCGGCGCCCGCTCGGATCAGCACCTCCTGCACGGCGACCGGCTCGACGTCGCGCGGCTGGATGGAGCCGCCCACCGCGAGCGCGGCGATGACTCCAACCGCTTGACCGGTGTTCATGGTGATCGGTTGAAGGCGAATGGCACCGTTGGCGCGCCGCGAGACGCCGATGTTCTTCTCAGCGGCCAGGAGCCCGTCCACCGTTTCGGGGACGAGGGTCTCGAAGGGAACCTCGAAGGGGCCGCCGTGCGTTGCCAGCTCGGTGTCTTCGGTGGTTTCGCCGAGCCGCGGGTCGAGGTCCGCGACGCTGCCGCAGTTGTGCAGGTCGGAGGGGTAGTCGCCGACGGCGATGGACGTCGAAAAGCCGCTCTCCGCCGGCGCGCCTCCGCCCGCCCGGCGCAGATCTGCCGCGGTGAGCGTCCGCATCGCCACGATCCGCCGACTCTCCCGCACGTACGGGATCGGCGGCAGCAGACGCTCGATCGCGTCGAGGCTCGCCGGGATCGTCGCGCAGTCGTTCTCCTCGACGTTCCAGGCGCTGTCGTAACCCTCGTCGTTCGCGACCGACCACTGCGTCTTCCCGAGCTCGTTCTGGAAGTAGTACAGGAGCTGGATCGTGCGCAGCTTCGCGTCGCAGTCGATGCGAGCGCGCTCCGCCGGGTCCTCGAGGTAGGCCACGGTCAGCGTGTCTCGCCAGGTGGGCCGGGGCATGGCACCGCTGGTGTCGACGTAGTAGCCCGGATAGTCGTTCGCGTAGTTCACGCCGGTGCGCGTGATGAGCTCGGCCTGCGCGTTCGTGTAGCTCACGGGATTGGTGGAATCGGGCATGCCGCGGTAGGTCGAATGCCAGAGCCACGTCGATGGCTCGGGGCGCAGGCGCACGACGCCGGGCTCGTCTACCACCAGAGAAGCGAACTCGTCGCGGCGCGCGTCGTCGTAGCCCGGTGGTGGCGTGTCGATGCGCAGCTCCGGCGGCACCGCGCCCGGATACTCGCGGATCACCGCGAGGTAGGTGATGTCCTGGATACATGCGGCGCCATCGACCGCGTCGCTCGTCGAGCGGCCGACGCGATAGGCGGCGCCCGCGAGGGGGATCACGTCGCCGTGCTCGGTGGCGTCCACCAAAACGTGACTCTCGATGACGGTGCCATCGTCCGTGACGACGCCGGTCACCCGATTGCCCGCACGGGTGACGGTCACGACCTGCGCGCGAAGTCGAAGCGTCACGCCTGCCTCGTCGAGCATGGCCTCGAGGATCTGCCGCCCGACGTGCGGCTCGAAGCAGACCGCGTCGGGGCCGCCGTAGCAGGTGTCGATCGCCTTTCCCGACGGCGGAAATCGCGTCGTGTCGCCGTAGTACGCGCCGATGCGATCCTCGAGCTCCTGGTAGAGACCCGTCCCGCCCGGCGGACGCCTCCCACCGTCCATGCTGGTCACCCCCGCCGCCGTCATCTGCCCACCGACGTAGTCCGTCCGCTCGAGCAGCAGAACGCGGACGCCCATCCTCGCGGCCTGTATCGCGGCCGCGATCCCCCCACTGCCCGCGCCGGCGATCACCACGCCCCAGCGCTCGTCTGGCGGGCCGGCGTCGACCGAGCCATCGAGCCCTCCGTCAGGCGCCCCGTCGGCGACGACTTCGGAGTCTCGCGCAGTGGCGTCCTCGAGGCCACCGTCCTTGTCGCCGTCGTCCCCCCCGCAGGAAACCGGGAGTGTCACCAGGAGGACGCTGCTGACGATGACCGATAGCCGCATGCGCTCAGGCCACTATCTCACGGCTATCGAGCCGACGGTCGCGAGGTCCGATGAAAACGCGGGGAGCACTCCGTCGAAAGGCTCCGTCCCGCTTAGCGTGTTGATCCGGATGCGGCCGGCGCCGCCACCCCCGCCGCCCCCTTCGATGTACGGCAGGGTCATATCGATCGGGGCGCCGACGCCGCCCGCGCTGCAGGCGCCGCTGGCATCGGATCCATCGCCGCCGGCTCCACCCTGAAGGTCCGCCACCGGACCGTGGACCGGGGCCATGCAGGCGGATCCCGCCTCGCCGTCGACCCCTTCGGTGAATGCGTCGGGCGAGCCCTGGCCGCCGGCGCCGCCGTTTGCCCCGACGCAGGCGCCCGCGGCGATGACGACGCGCGCTGCTTCCAGAAGGATCGCGCCTCCTGCGCCGCCGCCTCCGCCGCCACCCCCCGAGTTGGGGTTGCTCGTCCTGCCGCCGAGGCCTCCACTGCCGCTCGCGTCGATCGTTCCCCCCACACGGATGCACGCACCGGCCGTGATCTGTAGTGCACCACCGCCCTGTCCACCGTCGCCGCCCGGTAGACCTCCCGCGCCTCCACCCGCGCCACCGATGAGCGGGACGAGCTCGGGAGTCGTGTAGCCGAGCCCACCGCCGCCGGCCGAGGCTCCCCCGCCGCCGGCGCAACCTTGGCTGCCGGAGCCACCACCTCCGCCGCCACCGTCGGTCCCCGCCTCCTCGGTCTCAGAGGAGCCTCCCCCGCCTGGGCCCATGCCGGGTGGTGGGAGCACGCCGGCGAAGGCCCCGGCGAAACCGCCCGGACCGGGCTGATCCGCCGTCGCCGCCACCGGGATCGTCCCGTCGATGTTCGCCGTGGTCGCGACCAACAACACGACGGGCCGATCCTCCTTGAAGCGGAGCGTCGCGCCAGCCGCGAGCTGAAGGGAATGAAGCGGAACGACGGCGTAGGCGGCCGTGATGTCCGTGCTCGCGTCGAAGGTGACGACCTCGCCCGCTTCGGCCTCGATGGTGATGCCCTCCCCCGTGAGAGTCGCCGTGTATGTCCCCGGGCCGAGCGCGAGGTCGATGGTGCCCTCGTCGATGACGAGACCCGACACGTTGCTGGGGACGATGGCGACGGGGTCCACCGGGCAATCCACCGGCCCAGCATCGACGTTCGCGTCGACGTTTGCGTCGACGTCCGCGTCTACGACGACGATGCCGTCCGACATGCTCGCGTCACGGGTCGGCATCGCCGCATCGGGAGACGCGAAGTCGGGGTCCAGGAGGAGGCCGCATCCCGGTAGGAGCAAGGTCGAGACGCAAAGCCATCGGACGGCGGACATATCGACATTCTAGCGCGATCGCCGAGCGCGCGTGTCCGAGGTCGACGCGCTGACGGGCTGTCATCCGGTTCCTCAGTCAGAGAGTCGTCAGTCAAGGCGGACAGGCGCTCTCGAACGGGGTTGCGCTGCTGTTCTCGACGCATTGGGAGCTCCACACGTCCTGGGTGAGCCCGGAGACGATGTCGCGTCCCACGCAGACGCACTCCTCCGAGGAGGAGACGAATCGCCCGGAGATCTCCACCTCGTTGCACTGTGACCCGTCGCAAGTGCCCGGGCAGCTCATCGCGAAGTCGTGGGCATCGCAGATGTCACCCGTGATGACGGTCCAGGTGGTGGCGATCGCGGCCGACACGGCGCAAGTGCAGCCGGTGGACGACGTGCAACCCGTCCTTGACGCGGTGTACGCCTCGCTCGCCACGGTGCTTCCACCGAAACGATCGGCGTCCTGACACCAAGCCGTGCAGCACGCAGCCCGGCTCGCCGTAGCGCCACTGTCCACGGGGCCTGTGTCGGTCATCTCCGAGGCATCGGCGGATGCGTCCGCGTCCGGCGTGGAGCTCCCGTCCGGCATGCTGGTGTCCGGGCCGCCCGACGCATCCGCCATCACCCCGGTGTCTCGGCCGGTGTCCGAACCGCTGTCGCCTGGAACGCTGGAGTCGCCCGCGGCGAGGGCAGCGTCGTCGAAGCCGAGCCTGCCGCATCCAACGAGCAGACTGACGACCATGAACAGCAAGATCACGCTGCGCACCGCGGAGATCGTATCACGCTGCGCTGAGCCGGCCCATGTTGCGGAGCGCCAGGGGCGGTACACAACGCCACTTTCTGCTCACGCCGGAGTGTTCGGCGGTCGAGCTCGTGCGCATGGACCCGATCGTCGACGGGTCGCCTACACCGTCCCCGCCAGTCAACCTGGTTCGGATCTCCCCGCCCGGTCGACCTGGTTCGGATCTCCCGATCTCCCCGCCTGCTCGCTCAGATACTGGTGCACGAAGGCGATCGCCATGCTGCCCTCGCCGACAGCGGCGGCGACGCGCTTGACGGGCGAGCAGCGGACGTCGCCGCAGGCAAAGATGCCGGGCACGCTGGTCTCGAGCAGGTAGGGATCGCGCGATTGTGACCAATGGCCCGCATTCCGGACATCGTGTCCCGTCAGCACGTAGCCCTTCGCGTCGAGCGCGATCTCCGGCGGCAGCCACCCGGTCTCCGCGTCGGCGCCGATGAAGATGAAGAGGCCTCCGCAGGCCTCGCGGGTGGTCTCACCGGTCTCGTCGTTGCGGATGTCGAGCGCCTCGAGCGCGCTCCCGCCATGGGCGGCCGTCGCCTGGGTGCGGAAGAGGACGTGGATGTTGGGGCGCGTCGCGAGCTGGTCGACGAGGTATTGCGACATGCTCTTGCCGAGCGAGTCGCCGCGGCAGAGGATCGTGACGCTCTGCGCGTAGGTGGAGAAGAACATCGCGGCCTGTCCGGCGGAGTTGCCGGCGCCGATGATGTGGATGTCCAGCCCGTGCGTGTTCGAGGCCTCGCTGCGCGCGGCGCCATAGAAGATGCCCTTGCCGATGAGGCGGTCGAAGCCTTCGATCGCGAGGTGTCGCCAGCTGACGCCGCAGGCGAGAATGATGCTGCGCGTGCGCAGCACGTCGCCGCCGTCGAGGTACACGTAGAATCCGTCGGCACGGATGCGATCGACCGCCCGGGTCACGAGGATCTCTGCGCCCAGGCGGTGGGCCTGACGAAGCGCCCGGCTCGACAGCTCGCCACCCGACACGCCCGATGGGAAGCCGAGGTAGTTTTCGATGCGCGACGAGGTGCCCGCCTGCCCCCCGGGTGCTTCGCGCTCGATGACGAGTGTGGAGAGGCCCTCCGAAGCCCCGTACACCGCGGCTGCCAGCCCCGCCGGGCCCGCCCCGATGACCACGGTGTCGTACTCGGCGGCGGCGGGCTCCGTGGAGAGCCCCAGCAGCTCCGCGGCGCGTCGCAGCGTGGGGCGCGCGACGGTCTTTCCATCGACGACGCGCAGCACAGGGTAGTCCTCCGACATGGACGGCGTGCCCGACCACTTCGCCAGGTCAGCGGGCACTTCGGGGTCGAGCCACTCGAAGCGGATCTCGTTACGGTCGAGGAAGCGGCGCAGCTCCGCGCACGCCGCATCATGGCGTCCACCGAGCACCACCGCCCGCACCGGATCCATGCGCGACAAGAGCGCCTGTACTCCACCGGGGCCGCCCATGCGGTAGGCGGCCCGCTTGCCGACGCGCTCAGCGAGCTCGGGGACGTCCGCGGCGAGCGCGTAGTAGTCATGAGGCTCGATACGAACGATGCGGGAAGGCTCGACCGCCCGCAGGTCAGCGGCCTGCGGCATACCGAAGACCACCGTCAGCTCGCCGAAGAGCTGGCCCGCGCTCCTTCGACCGAAGACGCGCTCGGACCCTTCGACGACCTTCACGACCTCGAAGGCACCCTCGAGGATCCCGTACAGGGCACGCGGCTCGCCCTCGCGAACGACGTACTCCCCCGGCTGAACCGAGATGTCGGCAACCTTGCGGCAGAACCGTTCGCAATTGGTCGGCGTGACGCCTCTGAAGACTTCGATGAGATTGAGCTCGGCGGGAGAGACCATCTTGCGGCGGCGACGATCCTATCAGCCCGCCGCAGGGTCAAGAGCGATGGCGCCGCCTACGACAGAGCTCGCCGTGGATGTCACCTTCGTCGTCGCCAACTGGACGATGCGGCGGGCGAGCTCCGAGCTTTCACGCACCCACGGGCCAACGGTCGCGCCAGGGTGCTGCTTCCTCGAGCTGGTACGCGAGCGCGAGGAGGAGCGCGTCCTGCCCCGGGCGCGCGGCGAAGTGGGCGCCGACCGGTAGTCCGTCTTCCGTCACGTGAAGCGGGACGGACATGGCCGGCGCTCCGGCGATGTTGTGGATGGGGGTGTAGCCAGCGAGCCGTTCGGTGCGTCGAAGAAGCTCCTGGCGCGGCAGGTTCGGGGAGAGGAAGCCGATCTCCGGCGGCTCGACTCCGAGGGTGGGACAGAGGACCGCGTCGTGCTCCGAGAGGAACGTGCGCATCGTGGACGCGGCCTCTTCGAAGGTCTTTCGCGCCTCGGCCACCGCGCCCGCCGGGAGCTGTCGATACCAGGCGACGAGCTCGGAGGTGAACGGCTCGACTGCGCCGTCGGGTAACGGCTGTCCCGTCATCCCGCTGACCATGTCGAGGACGCTCGCGATGGCCGAGCCCGCGACCGTGAAGAATGCCTTCGAAAGCGCTTCTCCATCCACCGGCGGTGGATCGACGGTGCGAACCACGTGTCCGAGCTCCGAACACAGCCCCGCGGCGCGCTCGACGGCCGCGGCCCCGCTCTTTGGCGCCGCGGCTCCGAGCAACGAGGTGGTGTAGACCCCGACGCGGAGGGAGCGGGTAAGCGGTTCGGATACGAACCCAACGCACTCCCTGGCTGCCGGATCCTCCGTCGCCGCGAGGAAGCGGGCGCTGTCCCTCACCGAGCGACTGATGCAGTGATCGTTGGTCAGGTCGACGAAATCGTTCTTCACCGCCACCCCGGGGAGGGTGCGTCCGGCGCTCGGCTTGAATCCAAAGAGGCCACACAGGGCCGCTGGCAGTCGGATCGAGCCTCCCGCGTCGTTGGCGTGAGCAAAGGGGACGAGACCGGCTGCGACCGCGGCTGCGGCGCCCCCGGAGGAACCGCCAGCGGAATGGGTGAGCCGGTGGGGATTGTGGGTCACGCCCTCGAGCGCCGTCTCCGTGCTGCCGAGGAGGCCGAACTCGGAAGTGGCCGACTTCCCGATGGGCACCAGTCCCGCCGCTTCGATCGCCGCGGTGTAAGGCGTGTGGTCCCGCGCCACGTTCTGGGCGAAGAGACGCGACCCGAAGGCGCAGCGAAACCCGGGATAGGGGAGCACGTCCTTCACCAGGAAGGGCACCCCCGCGAATGGGCCCTCGAGGTCTCCCTCGGCGCGGGCGAGGGCCAGCTCGCGATCGAGACCGACGACCGCCCCGAGCTCATGGTTCAGGGCGTCGATCCGCGTGAGCGCCATCTCGACCAGCTCGCGCGGGCGGACCTCGCCGTTCGCCACCAGCTCCGCCTGCGCGACTCCATCCAGCTTCCAGAGGTCGTCTTTCATCTCGTCACCCATCGCCTGAAGCCTTCCAAGCCAGCGAGCTGAAATGCCCAGAAGGCTGCGAAGGCCGTGCGGATCTCGGTCTCCCGCTCGTAGGTCTCCAGGATCGACACCACCGCGCGCCGCGAGCTCTGAAAGACGTCTTCGAGCGTGGAGTGCACGACGAGAGGCAGGCGCCGTTTCCCCAGCTCCCGTCGGAGCTCCTTCGTGGTCTGCCCGACCAGTCGCTCGACGAATGCGTCACCGAAGTCCGCGTGAGCGGAGCCCTCCGCGCGATCGAGGAGGATCACCACCCGCAGTCGGTGTGCCATCCAAAACCGCAACATCGTCTCGGCCGCATCGCGGGCCTCCGATCCCGGAGCCGTCAGCTCGGTGGACGCCAGCGCCCGAACGCGTTCGTCCAGGAGTCGCTCGAAGGTCTCGACGAACCCCTCGTCGATCACCGTTTCGAAGAGCGCCTCCTTGCTGCCAAAATACCGATAGAGGTTCCCAGTGGAGAGCCCCGCCTCGGCGGCGATCTCGGACATCTTCGCCCCCCGATACCCATGGCGCGCGAAGACCCGCTCCGCGGCCTCCTCGATCCGCTCCTGGACCTCTTCTTTGAGCACTTGAGGCACGTCGTCAATAATGAATACCTCATTCATTATTGATGATCAAACAGAAAAGGTGTTGGGTCGAGGGCGCGGGGGCACACCTACCGATTGCAAACGAGCATGCGGAACTCGAGGGCCGTCGCGGCGTCCGGGTCGACGTAGCTGTAGAGCACGCCGCCGCGGCTCTCGCCGGGGGAGAGCAGGATGCGCATGTCGGTGATCCCCGGAGCGGGTGGATCGAGGGAGCGCATGGCCGATCCGCTCAGGGGCTGAATGGCGATCACGCCGCCTTCGAGGGCCATCAGCGCCTCGGTTTCGTTCGTGACCAGCGCGCCAGTCATGCCGATCGGCGGTGCCGACGCTCTGGCGAAGACCTCGGGGGAGAAGTCAGCGGGATCGAAGCCAACCCGAAACAGATTGGCGCCCGCTCCATCTTCTATGAGGAAGAGGGCGGCGGCGCGGAGTCGGTCCAGCGCGGTCGAGGCCCGGGGTGCATCGACACTGGTCATCACCTCGGCCTCAGTCTGACGCCGGGTCCGGGTATCGAACGACACCAGATGGAGAAAGTTGCCATCGGGCACGCTGCCGAAGGCGATGAGGAAGCGACCATCGGACGACACGACGGAGGGGCTGGGCAAACCGAGGGAGCCGATGCTCTCGGAGAAGACCAAACCCCCGCCGCCGTCGTGTCTCTCCACCGTCGTGGTCGCGCCGCCGAAGGTCACGTCGATGAAGTCGGCGCTCAGGTTCGACAACACACACGGAGGGTCGAAGCTCGCCGGGAGCACGAGCCGTCGGGCGCGCCCATCCGCGTCGAAGAAACCCACCGAGCAGTCGTCCGCGAGCGACGCCCATCCGTCGGCGAGCCCGTGCAGGTGTGGGTGGCGCACGTCGGCGGGGGGCGGGTCGAGCATGCGCGGGGGATCGCTGAGCGAGAGACGTTGATCGACGCGCCGCGGGCCACTGCTCGCGTTCGCATGGACCCACACCGTGTCCGCGCCACCCTGGACGGCCCCGTCGAGATTCGTCCACGTGCCCTCGTCACCCCCCAGCGTGCCGAGGAGGATCGGCTGCCCGTAGCTCCACCGGCAGGGGAAGGTGTCGAAGACGTCGGGCGGCACCGCATCGACCACCGCCGAGTCCATCTCGGTGTCGACCGAGAGGATCCCCGTCTTGGAGCCGCAGGCCGACGCCACGAGGCTGACGGCCAGGATCGCGACCGCGCGCAGCATGCTCCCCACGCCAACGTCATACCAGACGCGAGCGGGAGTAGAGTAGCGCCCATGCGACGCCGACGATTTCTCCGTGACTCCGCCATCGCTGCCACCGGCCTGCCCCTCGCCTCTTGCGACTGCGGCGGACGCCAAACGCGACACGACCCGACGCCCCCGGCGCAGGCGAACGGCCACTCCGAGGATCACCTCGTCCTCGTCTCCACCTGGAGCTGGGGCGAGACGGTCTGCGATCGCGGCGCCGAGAAATTTCGCGAGACCGGCTCGCTCCTCGACGCGATCCAGGCAGGCGTGATGGCGGTGGAGAGCGACCCCGAAGTCCTGACGGTCGGCGCCGGCGGCTACCCGAACGAAGCCGGCGTGGTGCAGCTCGACGCCATGATGATGAAGGGCTCGACCCTCGAGGCCGGCGCGGTGGGCGCGCTCGAGGAGATCGAAAACCCGATAGCGGTCGCGCGAAAGGTCATGGAACACACGCGCCACATCCTCCTCGTCGGCGCTGGCGCCCAGGCCTTCGCCGTCGAGGAGGGCTTCGAGCGCCACGACATTCGCGGTGAGGCGGCGCAGGCCCGCTACCGAGAGTGGGTGGAGGAGACGGGTGGCCGCAGCCCGATGCGCCTGGACGCCGAGGAGAATCACGACACCGTCGGCGCCCTCGGCGTCGATGCGTCTGGCGAGGTGGTGGCGGGCGTGAGCACCTCGGGGCTGGCCTTCAAGCTGCCCGGGCGCGTGGGCGACTCGCCGCTCGTGGGCGCGGGGGGCTACGCCGACGCAGAGGTCGGCGCCGCCTGCGCGACGGGGGTGGGCGAAGAGGTGATCCGCACCTGCGGCAGCTTCGCCATCGTCGAAGCGATGCGCAACGGCGTCGCGCCGCAGCAGGCGATCGAGGGCGTCCTCCGGCGCCTCGTCCGGCGCCGGGGAGGTGCGCTCGCTGAAGCGCAAGTCGCTTACCTGGCGATCGGTCGTGATGGAAGCGTCGGCGCCGCCGCTCTGAAACCGGGCTTCGAGTACTTCATGCGCCGCGGCGGAAGGACGGAGCGGGTGGAGGTCACGCCGCTCGCTTGATCACTCGCCGGCGATCTTCTTCACGAGCGCGCCGCGATCGATCCTCGGCCGCGCCCCCGACTTGGCCGCCGTGCGGCTCGCCGGCTGGCGGACGCCGTCGAGGAGCTGCGCGTAGTCCGCGGGATCGAGATGCTGATGGTCCACCGGAGCGTTGCGCAGCCAGTGCTCTTCCTCGGGCGTGAGATCGGGGGGTGCGAGGGTCGCGAAGAACTCGTCGATCGCGGAGCGGCGCGGCGCCGCGGCGTCGCCGAGACCGAGGAGGTAATCCGCGCTCACCCCCAGCACCTCGGAGAGCTTGCGGATGGAGCCGAGGCTCGGTTCCACCTTCCCCTTCTCCCAGTTGTCGAGGTGCTGCCAGGACGTCCCCAGGGCACGGGCGAGCTGATTCTTGTTCAGCCCACGCTGCTGCCGAGCCTCGCGGATCCGCGCCCCCACCTGACCACCATCTTGCATACGACTTTTTCTATATAGCACATGGCGCCATCCCGTCAAAACACAAAATTCCGCCCAAAAACCATCCCCTGGCATCGATTGTAGATACGATGCTATACATCTCGGCATGCATGGAAACATCCTCCGCATGCTCCTGCTATCCGCCCTCCTCACGGCTGGCGGCTGCCAGGACGAGCCCGAACCCCCGCCCCTGATGAACGCCCCGGCGTCCGTCACCGTGGAGGCGACACCGCCCCCGGTGCAGCTTCAGGCGAGCCATGGCGGAACCGTGGTCACGGCGGGACCGCATCCCGTCGAGGTGGTGCCGCACGCCGACGGCGTGATCGAGGCCTACGTCGTCAACGACGTCCCACCCGCCCCGGGCGCGCAGCTCACGGTCACGGTGCAGACCGCCCAGGGCCCACGCCCGGTGATGCTCGCCTGGGATGATGGCCGCTATTACGGTGTGCTTCGGGGACCGACGATCGTGCCCGGGCCGACCCAGGTGGTGTATGTCGTCGACGATCGGGCCTATCGCGGCTCCCTCGACACCCTGGTCGTGGTGCGCGGCCACCGGCACCGCCGGCCGCGGGCGCAGGTGGTGGTGCAGCAGCCGGTGGCGCCGAGCGCCCAGGTCGTCGTCGACGCACCCGTCCCGAGGGCGCGCATCGACGTCCAGCTCGGCGTCCCCGCACCGCCCGGCGTGGTCGTCTTCGAGTACGAAGACGACCACCACCACGGACGGCATATGGGGCATCATGGCCCACGCCCGCGCGGCTTCGGACACCGGCATCACCGGCATCACGGCATGAGGGGACACCGATGAAACGAACGACGATTCTAGCCGTAGCCTTCGCAGCGGTCGCGACGAGCCTCGCCTCGGCCTCGACCGTCGAAGCGCAGCGAAACAACAAGATCGACGGGGTGCGCTTCGACGTCCATGGTGACCTGGGCTGGTGGTGGGCCTTCGGCGCGGGCTTCCGGGTCGACATCCCCATCGTGCCCGACGGCTTCATCAACGGCCGCGTAGAGGACGAGTTCGCCATCACCTTCGGCGGCGAAGCGATGTTCGTGAACTGGGACGGATGGAACGGCGCCCGGCGCTGCAACCGCTATGGATGCTGGGGGGACTGGAGCATCTGGCCCGAGGTCGCGGCCCAGTGGAACTTCTACGTGAACGACAAGTGGTCGCTCTTTCCCGAGCTGGGGCTCACGGTGGGGATCTACGATTGCGACAAAGGGATGGGCGTCCGAGGGGTGTGCGCGAGCCCATCGCCGCTGGTGAGCTTCGGCGCGCGCTGGCATTTCGCACCCCCGCGCCTCGCCCTGCTCTTTCGGGTCAGCTACCCCTTCGGCTTCCAGATAGGTCTGAACTTCTAGGCACCAGCCTACTCGGGCCTCGAGGTGCCCACGTAGCCGAGCGCGCGGAGCTGCGCCTCGGTCTCGGCGTCGATCTCCGTGTGCTCGGCGGCGTGGGACTCGTGCGCGCCGGCGAGCACCAGGCCGAGCAGACCGCGGAGATAGCGAAGCGTCAGCGGGCGCGCCTCGGCGAGGTCGTGCATCTCGTCCGGGTCGGCCTCGAGGTCGTAGAGCATCATGCGGGAGGCCGTGCGCTGAATGAGCTTGTAACGGCCGACCACGATCGTGCGCCAACCGTTCATGAACCCGCTGACCGTCGGCCTCGGTGCGCGCTCCGGCTCCCCCGAGAGCAGCGGCAGGAGTGAGCGGCCGGACATCTCTTCCGGGATCGGACGATGGAGCGCGTCGAGGATGGTGGGCGCGACGTCGACGAGGCCGGCCGCCTCCTCGACGTGTGCGCCAGCCCCGTCGAGGCCCGGGATGCGGATCACCAGGGGAACATTCAGGAGCTCCTCGTAGACGGAGTGCCCATGGCCCACCGAGCCGTGGTCGAAGAATTCCTCGCCGTGGTCGGCGGTGAAGACCACCAGCGTGTCGCCCGCGAGGCCGCGGCGCGAAAGCCCCTCGACGATCGAAGCGAAGTGGACGTCGTGGTAGGTGATCTCCCCGTCGTAGAGCGCCTCGAGGCGCGCCTTGTCACGGTCGTTCACGTGGAGCGCGCCGCTCTTGATCTTCTCGAGGGTCTCCCGGTCGCGCGCGAAGTCGACGGGCCCCTCGTAGGGGTCGGGATCATAGGTCCTGAGCACGTCCTCCGGAGGCATGTAGGGGACGTGGGGGTCGATGGTGTGGATGTAGAGGAAGAAGGGCTGATCCTCCGGACGATCGTCGAGCCATCCGAGTACGTCCGCCGCGACGAAGCGTGCCTGGGTGCGGCGCCCCTCCCGGATGTAGTTGCGAAACGAGTCGAAGCCCTGGCGGAAGCCGAACTTGTCCGAGACGTAGCCGTTGGCGATGAAAGCGCCGGTGTGAAAGCCCGCGTCCTTCAGGATCTCCGACAACAGCGCCACGCTCCCCGGCAGCACCGCGTCGTCCGCGGTCGCGTTGTGCTCCCAGGGCATCAAGCCCGACAGGAGCGTCGCCACCGAGGGCTTGGTCCAGTTCTCCTGGCTGTGGCCGCGATCGAAGATCGCCGCCCCCGCCTCGGCCCACGCCGAGAGCCCCGGCGTGCGCACCCGCGTCTCGGGCGCGTAGATGCGAAGCTTGTCGGCGCGCAGGGTGTCCACCAGGTAGACCACGACGTTCGTGGGCGCCGGCGGCCGCGATGCCGGGCGAGCCTCGCCGGGCGTCACGATCGCGGGCTCGGCGAGGGCCACCTCGCCTTCGGTGCTCAGGTCGACGCGCACCACTTCGCCGGCGTGGGCCCCGAGGTCGAGAAGCAGAGCTCCATCCTCCCCTGCGTCGAGCGTGGTGCTTCGCGGCACGCCTTCATCGGTGCTCACCCGCGCGACGACGCTCCCTTCGCCGCTCGGCACCGCGCGCAGGCGCGCGCCAGGCAGCACCTCGAAGCTCCAAGCGACGCTCGTCCCCTCGGGGATCGTGAGCCGCCCCGCGTCGTCGACCATCGCCTCGGCCGTCGGCGGCGGGGTCTCGCGGAAGGTCGTGCCCGCGGGACCGATCCGCATCCAGTCGAGGGCGAGCCCAGCGCTGCCGACCCCCGGCGCGCTCCCGGCGCTCGCGACGCGCAGCTGTAGGAAGCGCTCACCTTCGGCCAGCGCATCCTCGGGGAGCGTCGCACGGATGATCGCGTAGTCGCCGTCGGTGGGCAGCGTGGCGTGGGCGATGGTCTGCTCGTCCAGGTAGACGGTGGTGCGCCCATCCGCGAAGGCGCGAGCCCGAATCGCCACCTCGAAAGTCCCCTGCCCCATCCGCGGCAACAGGAGCCGACCGACCGTGCGCGGGATGATCAGCACGCTCGTCCCGCCGAGGCGATGATCCCCCCCGAGCTGCGTCTGCCAGCCGCCGAGGGTGTGCTGGTGTCCCCGCGGCGCGCCGAGATCCACCACCAGCGACTCGCCTTCACGCATCTCGGCGCGCATGAGGTGCGAGGCCAGGTCGTAGCGTACGGTGAAGCCGGTCTCTTCCTCGGTCGCGGGCTCCGCGCGCGCCGACCCGGTGGCTCCGCCACCCGCCGCCGGATCACCGCTCGCCGCTTCGTCGTCGTCGCCGCACGAGAGGCTCAGGAGGGCGACGAGCACTGCTGCTATCGAGACGCGCATCGCCTCGTCAGGTCGCGGCGGCGAGCACCGGCCCTTCGGCCAGATACACGAGCAGGCCGCCGGCTTGGATGCGGGTGTCGTCGGGTGGGTTGATCCGCGAAGGGTCCGACATCGAAGGCCGATATCCGATGACCAGCGCCCCAGTCGTCTTGCGAACGTGCGCCGCGACATCGGCATAGCTCGTCGGCAGCTCGAGGGCGTCCGGAACCTGGCCGACGTAGATGCTGGCCTCGGTGTGGAGCGCGATCTGCGCGATCAGGCCGCCGGTTCCGGGGTTGGTCACCGCGTGGGTGATGAGGTCCATCCCCACCCGCTGGGTCTGCACGACCTCGTCGATGCCCGCGGTGCGCGCGTGGTCGATGTTCTCGGGGTCGAGGATCTCCGCGATGACGTAGAGCTCGTTCTTTCGGTCGCCCGAGCTCTGCTTTTTCGCCATGTAACTGCGGATGGTGAACGCCGTCAGGATGGTCATCGCGTCGGCCTGCGAGCCGTGCTCGTTGTGATCGGCGACGAGGATCACGGCGCGTGCGTGGGTGAGCCGCCCCTTGTCGAGCTCGCTCTCCTTCGAGGGGTCCCCCTCGACCCACATGAACTGCGGCGGCAGAGAGTTGGGCCGCGGCCGGTTCGCGAAGAGCAGCACCTTGGTCTTGTCGAGGTCCAGCTCGTCCGACAGGCCTCCGAGCAGGAGCGACGAGTCGTCGGTGAAGCCGCAGACGACGATGTGATTGACGTAGCCGGACATCCGGAACTGTTCCTCCCTCACGCTGAGCACGGTGTTGAGCAGGCTGTGGCCGACGATACCTGCGAAGAAGGCCAACATGAACATGCCGCCGACCATCAGGACGCCCGCCACCACCCGCCCGAGGGGTGTGACCGCCGTGATGTCGCCGAAGCCGACGGTGGTGATCGTCACCAGCGCCCACCACACGCCGTCGCCGATGCTGTTGATGCCCGGGTTCTGAACGCGCTCGACGAGGTAGATACTGACCCCGCCCAGGACCACCTCCACCAGGAGCAACCCGAAGGCCAGCGTGAAGAGCAGCCGGTCGCGCTCGATGGCGAGGATCACACCCTCGAAGGGGTTGGCGTACCGGAACACCTTCATCGTCCGGAGCAGTCGCAACAGTCGCAGCGCGCGGAGGCTCCGCAGCGCCGGCACGAAGGACATCACCGTGATGATGTCCACGACGTTCATGGGCTGACAGGCGAAGGCCAACCGCGACCAGAGGTGCGTCCTGAGCGCGCCGAGCGGCGGCCGCCGAAAGACGTCCAGGTCGGGTGGTCGGTAGGAGAGGAGCCTCAGGGACACCTCCACCGCGAAGATGGCCAGGAGTGTCTCGTCGATCGCCACCAACCACCTGAGCGCGTGAGACGGCTGCTCGACCAGGAAGGGCTCGACCACGAGGAGGACGACCGACAGGACGATCAGCACCCAGACCGTGACGTTCACCACCTTGTAGATCCGCGTCTGCGGCTCGTGGAAGGCCGCATGGATGGTGGTGAGGGGGTGCATCGGCCGATGATCTTACTCGCTCGGGCCCACAGGCCCTACTCTTCGGGGCTCAGTGGATACCCCCATCGAAGCGCTGGTGATCGCGGGTCGGCTGGATCTGCTCGTGGCGCGCCACGCGGCGGCGAAGCGGATCGGCGAGCGGCGCTTCCTCCTCGACGCCATCGAACGTGCCCTGCTTCTCTCGGACCCGGGCGCGGTGTCGGAGGCGATGGCGGAACGGCTGCGTGCGCTCGGGATCGGGCGCGCCCTCCTCGAGGGTCAGTCGGCGCCCGTACCGCCGCACGCCGTGCTCCTTCCGTTCGTGACCGAGACCGGCGTCGGCTTCGCTCGCCTGGTCTTCGTGTCGACGCGCTCGAGCCTCCAGGGCGAGGGAGTCGAGGACGCGCTCCGAGCGGCGGCGGAGCACGCCGAGCCGCGCCTGCCCCTCGACCGTTACGGCCTCGCCTTCGCACAACCGGCGGTGGCGCCGCGCCTCGACGTGTCGGGTCGCTCTCTCGGCGCCGCGACCTTCGTGTCGGCGGTGGCGCTCTTCAGCGGGCGGCGCGTCCGATCGACGACGCTGGTGAGCGGCGAGCTCCTCGGCGACAAGATCGGTTCGGTCGGCGGGCTCTCGAGCAAGCTCGAAGGATCCCTCGCCTCGCGCGCGGATTCTGTCGCGCGCGATCGTGCCGAGCCGCAATCTCGCCTCGGTGCGCACGGCGGCGGGCGGTACGGAGGTCGAGGTGGTGGGCGTCGCCACTACCGCGGCGCTCCTCGACGCGGCCCTCGCCGCACAGCCCACGACCCGGCGCGATCCCGAATCCGCGGTCGCCGACGCGCGACGGACCTTTCGAAGCGGCTGGGACGGCTACCGCTGGCCGACCCAGCGCGAGCCGCTCGAGCGCCTGCTCTCGGAGCTCCCCGACTACCGACCGGACCTTCGCGTCGAGGTGCTGACGATGATGGGCGCGGTGAGCCGTCATCTGGGCGCGCCCGACGAGAGCGCGACGATCCTCTCGCAGGCGCGCGCCCTCGCCCGGAGCCCGGCCGGCGAGGAGGCCGTGCCCGACGAGCAGCGCTCGCTCCTCGCCCAGCACGAGGCGCTCACCTTCGCCAAACTCTGCCGCTTCCCCGAAGCGACCGAGGCCGCGGAGGCGTCGATCGCGGCGGCGAAGCGCGGGCGGCTGCGCGGCGAGCTCTTGAAGGCCCACGGCTGCGCGGGGCTGGTGGCCCTGGCGCGGGGGCGCGCTGCGGCCGCGGTAAAACACCAGAAGAGCGCCCTCACCATCGTGCGCGCGCATCGACCGAGCGGCACCACGCGGACCGCGGGCTACCTGATCGACGCGCTCGGTCGCGCGGGACGTCTCGACGAAGCGCGCTCGGTCTACGGAGAAGCGAACGCGATGCTCGACGCGCTTCCGGATGGACGGCGCGCGTCGCGGGAAACGTGGCTGCGCGTCGCCTGGGCGGGCGCGCTCGTCGAGACGGATGCGCTGCGCGAGGCGCTTCGCGTGCTCCGGCACGAGACGGTCCTGTCCGCGATCGAGGAGATGCCGCTTCCGGGCCTGGTCGCGCGCCGGCTCCTCGGCACCGCCCTCGGCTCGCAGAAGAAGCATCCCGAAGCCGGCTGGGAGCTCCTCGCCGCCTCGCCCGTCGCTCACGGCCGGGGGCTTCTGCCGCACGTGCGCTTTCTCTCGCAGCTCAACGTCCTCGTCGAAGCGCAGCTCCGCGCGAAGCGCGACGCCCTCGGCGCCGACGCCATCGCCCGCGCGTTCACCGCGCTGTCGCACCTGCCGCGCTACGGCGAGGTCCCGACCTTCCTCGCCGCTGCCGAGCGCCGGGCGGAGCGCGCGCTTTCCTTCGGCGATGCACCCCAGGTGCACCGCGCCCTGGGCGCGCTCCTGAATCGGGCGCTCCGCCTGACCTGATCGGGTATCCTCGCGACCGGCCATGCGCGAGAGCCTGCCCGACCCGGACAAGAAGCGGCGACAGATCGGCCTCGGCCTCTTCGTCGCAGCGCTCCTCGCGGGCCTGGTGCTCCTCTTCGCGGTCTTCTTGGTGCCGCCGCTCTTCATGGGCGACCCCATCGGCAACTACGGTGCGATGTTCCTCGGCGCCATCCTCGCCTTCCCCGCGATGCTCATGTACCTGACCGTGCCGCGGCTCCTCGATCGCTACGACCCCGAGCCCTGGTACGCGCTCCTCGGCAGCCTGGCGTGGGGGGGTATCGTGGCCTGCGGCTTCTCCGCGGTGATCAATTCGGCGGTCATGGGCTTCGCGCAGCTCATCGACCCGCAGCTCGGCGAGGTGCTCGGCGCCGTGATCAGCGCGCCCTTCGTCGAAGAGGGCTTCAAGTGCCTCGGCATCTGGGGCGTCGCCTTCTTCTTGAAGCGCGAGTTCGATGGGGTCGTGGACGGCATCATCTACGCGGTCTTCACCGCCATCGGCTTCGCGGCGGTGGAGAACGTCATCTACTACTCCGAGGCGATGCAGCAGGGCGCGGACATCCTCGCGATGACCGTCTTCTTGCGCGGCGTCCTCGGCCCCTGGGCCCACCCCGTCTACACCAGCATGTTCGGCATCGCGATGGGCATCTCCCGCGAGACGCGCTCGCCGGCCGTGAAGTACATGGCGCCCTTCTTCGGCTACATGGGCGCGGTGATGCTCCACATGATCTGGAACGCCTCGGCGACCTTCGGTCAGGGGATCCCCTTCCTGCTCCTCTTCCCGCTCTGGCTCATCTTCGTCGTCGGCTTCCTGATCATGATTGGCTTCCTGGTGCGGCGCCGCGGCAAGATCATCCGCGAAAACCTCCTCGACGAGGTCGCCCTCGGCACCATCGACCGGGGCGAGCTCGAGCTGGTCTGCTCGGCCTTCGGCACGCTGAAGGCCCGGATGAAGCACGGGAAGATCGGCGCGGAGTTCGTGCGGGCGACGGCGCGCCTCGCGCTCTCCAAGTGGCACACGGCCCGCGCCATGGACACCAAGAACAGCACCATCAGCATGGAGTTCATCGTTCCGCTGCGAAAGCACATCGTCGAGCTCCGAAACCAGCTCGGCTGATGGCGCTCCTCGACACACTCACGGCGCTCAAGGACGCCGAGGACCCGGCGGCGCCCGCGCTCTCGTGGGCGTGGCGTGCCCTGTCGGAGCACATCGACCGGCGCTATCGCCTCCCGCCGCGCGAGCACGACGACGTGCGGCAGCGAACGCTGCTCAAGGTGCTCGGGGCCGTTTCGCGAATGGATGCGAACACGGCCGGGCGCGCCGAGGCCTGGCTGCGCAAGGTTCACAAGACGGCGAGGATCGATCACCACCGAACGAAGAGCGGCCGCATGATGGATCGCGCCCTCGACACCACGCCGAAGGATGCCGATGCCGAATGGGTGGATCGCGTCGGTCCCGCGGCGCCCGCCGAAGAAGCGCCGGAGGTGGACGAGGAGGCGGCTCTCGAGGCAGCCCTCGCCGCGGTGCTCGAGCGCTGCGCGTCGTGGATCGCCGACAACGTGAAGAGCCCGGTCAAACGACAAGGCGATCTTCGCCGCGCACAGGTGGCGCTCCTCGCGAACGTGCGCGGCCAGGGCTACGACGAGATAGTCCTGGCGCTGGGCGTCCAGCCACCGCCGACCAAGGCCGCCATCTACAAGTGGATCGAGCGCGGCCGTGAGCGGGTGATCCTGCCGGCGATGGAGGGCTGGGATCACCCGGTGGCGAGCGTGCTCACGCAGCTCCTGAAGGGCGCGCGACGGGCGGATGCGGGCAAGCCCCGCCCCAGCCGGCGCGCTGTCAGTCGGGGCAGCCGGGGACCGTCCAAGGAAGGGAGAACGAAGAAATGAGCACACCCTTCCCCCGATTGGCGGAGCAATTCCACCGGCTTCACGCCCGGGCCACCCGCGGCGACGCCACCCCCGAGCTGGTCCTCGAGGCCCTCGCCCACGCCGCCGGCCTCGCCGTCTTCACCGGGCTGTCGGAGGTCCCCGTGAGTGAACGGAAGGGCCTGATCCGAAAGGGCCGCCGGACGATCCTGAGCGCCGGGCCTGGCTCGGGCGACGAAGAGGAAGCCGAGGACCTCGCCTGGGCGGCGGCGCTCGCCAAGGCGGGGCTCGCGGCCCTCGACGGCGCCGACGTGGAGGCGCTGACCGGACCCTCCGAATCCACTTCATCCTCCCGATGGACGCCTCGGCGCTGCGACGCGGGGCGAGCTCGACGGCTTCTCCCTGGCGAGCGCCGCGCTTCACCTCACACGCTGTCGTGAATGCACGCGGCGTCTTTCGGTGCTGCGCATGGCGGAGCAGGCCGCGGCCTCGCCGCTGCGTGTCGCCGCGGCGAGCGCGGTGGCCATGGAACGCCCGGACGAAGGGCGGCTCCTTCACACCTTCGACGCGCCCGCGGCCGAGCTCGTCCTCTTCGAGGACGAGGGTGAGCGCCGGCTCGCGGTCTACACCGAAGCCTCCGCGCCGGTTCACCTCGCGAGTGAGGGCGTCGAGACGGTCGAGATGCTGCCCGGCTACTGGTTGGGACGCGTGCACGCGGACGCCACGCGGATCGGGGGCACGCTCCACGTGGGCGACGAGGAGGTCGCGGTCGACGTCGCGCTCTGAGACGCTTCAGACTTCGATTCCCGTCCAGGAATCGCCGCGCCAGAAGCTCCAGAACACACCCGCCTGGATGATTCGGTACACGGCGTTGGCCGCGTAGATGGCGATGAGACCCCACATCAGGATCGGTCCCACGACCGCGACCATCGGCAGGAAGAGGAGCCACTGCAGGGTCACCGCGACCAGCATCACCCGGCGGTTGGCTCCGGCGCCGAGGAGACAGTTCATGAAGACCATGCCGGCGGCGTCGATGCACAAGAAGCCGGACACGAGGCGCAAGGGGGTCGCGGCGACCTCGAGGGTCGCGGCGTCATGCAGGAAGACGCGCAGAATTGCGTCGGGCACCAACACGCCCGGCAAGCCGATCACGAACACGACCGCCATCGCGATCCGCGCCACCTCGTAGCCCCAACGGCGCGCGTCCTCGGGGTCCTTTCGCCCGAGCGCCTGCCCCACCAGGCTCATCCCCGCGAGTCCGAACCCGAGCCCCGGCAGCATGCCCACGAGCAGCAGGTTCACGATCACGTTCGAGGCGGCGAGCTCGCGCGTGCCGACCATGCCGGTGAGCACGTGAAAGGCGACCATCCCCGAGGAGTAGAAGATCGTCTGCACGCCGTTCGGCACCGAGAGGCGGAGCATGCCGCGCAAGGTCTCCGCGTCCGGAAGACCGCGGAGGAACCCGCCGGGGCGCGCGTGCTTGAGCCCGAGCATGAAATAGGTCGCCGTGCCGACCCAGGTCGCGCAGGCCGACGCGAGCCCGGCGCCCGAGGCGCCCATGCGCGGAATGTCGAAGGCTTCGGCGATGGGCAGGCACCACGGCGAGAAGAGGTCGATCTCCATCCCGAAGAAGGTCGGCACCGGGTAGGGGCCCGTTCCGTAGATGAAGAGGCTGTTGAGCAGGATGTTCGTGACGTGCATCACGATCAGCGTGCTCATGTACAGATGCGATCGATCGGTCGCGTTCCAGAACCCGCGGAAGCAGAAGTTCATGCCCATCGCGGTCATCGCGATGAGCCGCATCCGCAGATAATCGCTGCCCTGGGCCACCACGGCCGAGTCGTCGATGAGGTAGGGGAAGAAGAGCGGCGCGAGGAACCAGATGGCGATGGACCACGGGATCGCCGCGCTCACGGCGACCGTCAGGCCGCCGTTGAGGGGCACGGCGGTCTGGTCGACGAGACCCTGTCCCACTCTGCGGGCGGCCATCGCCTGCACGCCGGCGCCCAGGCCGAGGATGAACGCCGTGACCAGGAAGTTCACCATCGACGCGAGGCCCACCGCCGCCAGCGCCGAGTCGCCGATCACGCCGACCATGGCGGTGTCGACGAGGTTGAGGATGTTCTGCGACGCCATGCCGCCGATGATCGGGAGCGCGAGCTTCAGGATGCGTTTGCGTCGCTCGCCAGGCGAGGCGATCGCCACCGCCTCGATCACCGGGTCGGTCGCGCTTGTGGCTGGTGCGACGGAATCAGTCCTCACTGTCGCCGCCGAACGCGCCGCTCGCGCCGTCCGCCATCGGATGCCGCACCTCGAAGGAGAGCGCTTCGAGGTGACTCTTCACGCGGTGGATGCGGTTTCGCGACTCCAGGTCGCTCACGTACTCCCAGATGGTGGAACGTTCGCCGCCGATCTCGATGGTGAGGGTCGCGCGACGATCCTCCAGACGGCTGGGCTCTTCCTCGGCCTTCTGTTCCCAGCCGTGAATGTCGACCAGCAGATCGACCAGCGCCTTCACGGTTCGCTCGGGCACCTGGCCTTCCCAGTAGCGTCCCTCGCGCTGGCCCTCGCCCGGCCGCCAGCGATCCCCACGGAGGTGACCGTCGCCTCGGAGCTCGATGCGATCGCCCCCCTGGTCCTCGCGGTAGTCGTCGTAGATCACCCGGAGCCCGGCGGGGGGGCTGCCTTCGGTGTGGGCGGTCTCGAGCGCGCCCGCGACCCCGCCCCCACAGCCGGCGAGCGTCGAAACGAGGCAAGTCGCCACCACGCCGAAGAAAACGCTGCGAGTCCCGACCATCGCCAGTGGGTGAATAGGACGACGCCGGCTTTCGTACAACCCTCGAAGCGAGCGACAGCTCACGGGGTATCTCAGAGAGGCGCTTTCAGTCATGCTTCGAGCCATGTTTCGACCAGGTTTTCTCACGGGGGTGCTGGTCATCCTCTCCGCTTCCACCAGCGCGAGCGCGCAGGAGCCCATGGGTCAGGGCGAAGCGCACGTCACGGCGCGCTCCGACGTCCGCATGGGGGTCGAGAGTGGCCCTGGGACGAGCGGCAACAAGCTCCAGGACATGGTGGCGGCGATCACCTCGACGCTCGGCAACATCCGCCAGTGCTACGGATCGGTGACCGAGGAGCGCCCGACGGTCCAGGGAGAGATGAGTGTCCGGGTGCTTCTGGCGCGCGGCAACGGCCGGCCCGAGCTCCGCTTCGAGCGGAACACCGCCGAAGACCGGCAGCTCACGCGCTGCGTGCAACGCCTCTTGAGCCGAGCGAACTACGGAGACGTCGCGCGGCCCGCCAACGTGAAGGTGAACCTCACCTTCACCAATACCGCCGCCGAGGGGATCGATCAGACCCGCCAGCGGAGCGCGCAGGAGGCGGAGGTCGACGTGCAGCGCGGAAGCGACGGCCGCTACTTCGCCGTCGGTGGGACCGACGAGGTGCGCTATCGCGTCAGCAGCGACAGCGAGGGGCGCGTCGCCGCCGTCTATCGCGGGCTTCGGAGCGGGATCGCGGGTCTGCTCGACTGCCGCCGCCGCGCTGGCCGCCGCGACATGGATCCCGCCGGCGA
This sequence comes from uncultured delta proteobacterium, assembly GCA_963727445.1. Lineage (GTDB taxonomy): Bacteria > Myxococcota_A > Polyangia > Polyangiales > B10-G4 > B10-G4. The sequence goes on along the minus strand of CAVSGI010000020.1, from coordinate 473,901 downwards.
CATCCGCTTCGTCCTGGCCGTGCCGCGGCGGGGCGCCGCGCGCACGCGCCTGATCAACTCCACCGTCGAGGACGATCGCGCTTTCACTTGCATTCAGCGAGCGATCCGATCGATCAGCTTCGCTCCCGAGGCCCGCGGCCAGAACGAGGCGAAGCTCACCTTCGCCGGGCGCGCGAACATCGCTGAAGCGCGGCCCGAGTGACGATCACTCGATGGTGAGCGAGTAGCCGACCTTCTTGAGGCGAAGGGCCTCGTTCTCGAGATCGGCGCGCGTCAGCGGGTTGTCCTCCAGCCACTTCTCGGGGAAGCCGAGATGGATGGCCCGCTTGCGGGCGCGGAAGCGCAGCTTGGGCACCGCCCGCCGGGTGCGGCTCCGGTTCAGCAGCACCGCCATCCGCAGGATGAACCCGAGGCGCAGCGCCCGCTCTCCGCGCTCGACCGGCAGGTCCTCGAAGCGCGCAGGCCGGATGCGCCCGCGGTGGCCGGCGACGAGAGCCGCGAGCACCGCTTGGTCGCTCCGTGAAAAGCCGGGCATCTCGGAGTTCGCCACGATGTAGCCGCCGTGCTTGTGATAGCCGCTGTAGCTGATGGCCTTGCCGACCTCGTGCAACCGCGCCGACCAGTCGAGGAGGCGCTCGGCATCGGGCATGGGCAGGTCCCAGTTGTGCGCCACCTGCTCGAGGAGCTGCCGGGCGGTGACGGCGACGCGACGCGCCTGCTCCTGATCGACGTGATAGCGCTCGCTGTACGAGCGGATCGTCTGATCGCGCACGTCCTCTTTGCGGATGCGGCCGAGCAGATCGTAGACCAGGCCTTCCTTCAGCGCGCCCTCGGACGCTTCCATCCGTTCGATGTGCAGACGCGAGAAGAGGGCACTCAGGATCGCGACCCCCGAGGGCAGTACCGGCGCACGGTCCGCGGGCATGCCCGCCAGGTCGATCGCGTCCACCGAGCCAGCGGCGATCAACGCCTTGCGCAGTCGCTTGAGGCCCTTCTCCGTGATGCCGTTCTGGGCCCACCCGTTCGCGCGCAGGATGGCCTCGACGCTGGTGATGGTGCCGCTCGAGCCCACCACCTGCGACCAGCCGAGCGCGTCGTAGCGCCGCTCGATCGGCGTGAGCTCGAGCATCGCCGACACGATCGCTTCGTCCATGTTGCGAGCCGTGATGCGGCCCTTCGGAAAGAAGCGGGCGAAGGTCACGCATCCCATGTAGAGAGAGTCGGCTTCGAGGGGCTCGAAGGCTTCGCCGATGATCACCTCGGTGCTCCCGCCGCCGATGTCGACGACCAAGCGCCGTCGCCCATCGTCTTCGACGCTGTGGGCGACGCCCAGGTACACGAGTCGCGCTTCCTCGCGTCCGCTGACCACCTCGATCGGATGGCCCAGCACGGCTTCGGCCTCGTCGAGGAACGCGCGCCCGTCCTTCGCCTGGCGCAGGGTGTTGGTGCCCACCGCACGCACGCTCCCCGGCGGCATGTGGAGCAAGCGCTGGCCAAAGATGGAGAGCGCCTCGAGCGCGCGCGCCTGCACCGCCGGGCTCAGCCGCTTGTCGGGGCCGAGCCCCTCGGCGAGTCCGACGCGAGAGCGAAGGCGATCGACCACGTGGATCTCGTCGCCGACCACCCGGGCGACCAGCATGTGAAAGCTGTTCGAGCCGAGGTCCACCGACGCGACGGTGTCTCCGGTCTGGACCTCGGGAGCCGGCTCCACGGCCCGTCACTTATCACCCCACCAATTGGAGAGAAAGCAGCATGGCCGGTTTGTTACGAAGTTGTGCCACCCCTCCGGAGGTGGCCGTCTCGGTGGATGCGGGCTAATAGACGGCCATCGTGAGGAAAATCTCAACGATCCTCCTCCTCGTTCTTTTTGGCGCGTGTGGCGACGACGCTGCGTCCGAGAGCGATCGCCAGGAGCCGGAGGGCGTCACCAACCTTGGTGGCGGGGCGAGTGAAGAAGGCGCCGCGGATGGAACGGACGCGCTCGTCCCCGAAGAGGGCGCCGAGCGTGATGCACACGAAGCGATGCTCGATCGCGACTACCCCCTGCACGGACTGGTGACGGGGCTGCAGCTCCCGGTTCGCCACGCCGCCGACCCGGAAGCGGATCCCGTCGGCTGGCTACGCATCGGCAATCGCATCCGGGTGAGGCGCGAGTCGACGCGCACCTCGACCTGCAACAGCGGCTGGTACGAGCTCTACCCCCAGGGCTTCGCCTGCGCGGGGCAGGGGATCGAGATCGGCGAAACGCCCCCCGAGGGCGATCTCGCCGCCGCGCCACCCGCCCGCGACGTCGCCCTCCCCTACGACTACTACTTCGTCAAGGACGAACTGGTTCCGGAGTTTCACCAGGCACCTTCGCGCGAAGCGCAGCGCGCCGCCGCCGAGCTCAGCGAGCGCGTCCTCGAGCTGCGGCGCCACGAGCAGGATCGTCTCGCTGCGCGCGTCCTCGCCGGCGAGCTCCCGAACGAGCCGCAGAAGCCGGCGGCCGTCTACCGTTTCCTCGAGCGCGGCTTCTTCGTGGCGGGCCTCGGCGTCGAGACGCGCGCCTCGCGCCGCTTCGTCCGCACCGTGCGCGGACGCTATCTGCGGGAGGCGCAGCTTCTGCCTCGCACCGGTTCGGAGTTCGCGGGGATCGAGCTCGACGAAGAGCACAGCCTGCCCATCGCCTGGGTGGTGCGCGAGACCGAGCTGCGCGAGCGGCGGGAGCGCTACGACGGCGAGGTGGTCTTCGTGCGCGACCTCGAGTCGCCCCCGCTCGAGCGCCACGAGGTCGTCGAGGACTGGGAAGAACGGATCAACGAGGGCGGCGAGGTGATGCATCGCCTCGGCCGGGATCGCTACGTCCGCGATTGGTTTCTCGCGGTGGCGGAGTCGACCGAGCGCCCCGCCGGCGTCGGCGAAGAGGAGCCCTGGGTCCACGTGGATCTCGGCCAGCAGACGCTGGTGCTCTACGAGGGCGATCGGCCGGTCTTCGCGACCCTCGTCTCCTCGGGGCAACCGGGCTTCGAGACCGAGACCGGGCTCTTCCAGATCCGCCGCAAGTACATCGCCGACACCATGGCGAACATCGGCGACGGCAACGATGCGCAGTACAGCATCGAGGATGTGCCGTGGACTCAGTACTTCTCCGGCTCCCTGGCCCTGCACGGCGCCTTCTGGCACGACCGCTTCGGACTGACGCGGAGCCACGGCTGCGTGAACCTGTCCCCGCGCGACGCCCACCGGGTCTTCGACGCCCTGTGGCCGCGGGTGCCCGAGGGCTGGCTGGGGGTGACCACCGAGCACGACACCTTCCGCGCGAGCCACGTCCTGGTCACGGATTGACGCGCTTTCGCGGCTCGGGGGCCACGGTCGCAGAGGCGCGAATCACCAGAATCCCAAGGGATTCGGTCCTGGCACGACCGCTGCTCTTGTCCGGGGCATGAAGCGACTCGTGATCCTCCTTCTGACCCTCGGCGCCTGCACCGTCCCCGCGGGGCTCACCCTCGACGCGACCTTCGATGATGGCGGGGCCGAGGACGCGCGGGTCGAGGACGGCGGCCGGGACGGTCGCGAGGATGGCGAGGCAGCGATGACCGCGACCGAAGCCGGCACGGCAGCGGCGACCGTCGCCAAGGTCGCGTCCGACTCCGACTCCGTCGCCGCGACCGACTCCGTCGCCGTCGCTGACTCCGTCGCCGCGACCGACTCCGTCGCCGTCGCCGACTCCGTGGCCGTCGCCGACTCGGTCGCCGTCGCCGATACCGCCCCCGGCACCGACACCGTCGCCGCGGCCGACACCGCCCCGGCCCCCGACGCCGACTCCGCCCCCTCCCCCATCCCGGGCATCACCTTCGACGCGGGTCACGCCACCTTCCCCGCCGGCACCGACGATTCGGGCGATCTGCGCCACGTGGCTGGCGCAGAACGGGCCCGGGCCCTTCGTCTGCGAGGTCCTCGCGCAAGACGAGGACGCCTCCCTTGTCTTCACGCAGGAGTTCTTCCTCGGCCAGCTCCTCCTCGTCCGCCGCCCGGCGGCGGAGCCCGTCGAGGTGTTGGTGACGACGCAGATCTCGGATGGGGTGAACTGGGACGAGGAGATCGAGGTGACCCGCTTCGAGGCAATGGAGGGCGGGCGCCACTTGGTGGAGGTGGCGATCACCGCCGGCGGCCACTCCTGCACCGAGCCCGAGGGCTACGACGTGAAAGAGGAGCAGCTCGTGGTCTGCGAGCCCTCCTTCTGCACCCAGGCGATCCCGACGCGCCGCCGCGACGTGACCACCCGCTACCTCGACCCCGACTGGACCCGGAGCCGCTCCCGAGTGACCACCAATTTCGCGCTCGACGTCGAGATGATCGACGACGGCCTCCGGATCACCCGCGCCCGCGGGCGCGTGCCGCGCGACTTCCGCCACTGGCTCGGCCGGCACGCCTTCACCGATCTCGCGCCCGAGAGCTGAGCCCCGATCAGAAGGCCAGCTGGATCTGCGTCCGCGCGCGAAAGTCCTCCCGGTCGCCGTCCCGACGGGTCCGGTGGTACCAGGTCCCATCGGTCTGCCACTTCAGGCTGTCGCCGATCAGGTAGACGTTCAGGCCGAAGGTGAGCTCGTTCGACGCCACGAGCAGTCCCACGTTCTGGTACTGCGCGGTGAGGGTGGCCATCTCCATCGGGTCGGCCGCCATCGCGATGAGGCCGTCGGCGCGGCTCCGTGCATCGGCCGAAAGATCGCCGCCGACGCGGGTCCAGGCGTCCCGCGCGGCGATCTCGAAGGTCCGGTCGAAACGGTAGGCCGCCTCCAGATCGAATCCGTAGGTCGAGACGAGGACCCGCTGGTCCACGCTCGCGAGGGAGAGACCGAGATAGCCGACCCCGACCAGCGTCAGCCCCCCGATCTTCAACCACGCCTCCGGGGCGAAGCGGGCGAGATGGTCGAGAGCCACGATGGGATCGAGGTCGACGGCCGCGCTGAAGGTGAGGAGGTAACGCAAGGGCCCGCGGGTTTCGTCCGTCAGGTGGTTCGTGTCCATCCCCTCGGAGCCGTGACTGAGGAGCCCCACCACTTCGGGATGGACGCTGTTCACGCCGCCGAAGCCATCGCCGGCGTCGCTCGGGTTCAGCACCGGCTCGCCATAGAGGATCGGCTGGCCGACCCCGTGGCCCGCACGACGGTTCTGCCCGGTGAAGACGCCGACGGAGTAATAGAGCGAAGCATGCGCGGGGTCGCCGCTGACGAGGAGGCCGAGCTGGCGCTCCCCGCCCAAGTAGCGGGTGGACTCGGCCCAGTCCGCGAGAAGGAGCCGGGTGAAGGATTGGAGCCGGTAGCGCGTGAAGGGCACCTTCATCTGACCGACGCGCAGGTGCAGGCCCTCGACGATCTCGCCGTCCAGCCAGGCATCGATCAGCTCGAAGGCCCCGGGCACCACGTTGAGCTGAAAGGCGTAGGTGAGGCGATCGTCGAAGAAGCCGCCGCGGAGCGTGGTTCTGAGGCGGCGGACCGAGACGCTCACCTCGTCCGCGCGGCCCATGGCGCCCTCCCGCGACTCGAGTCCGACGCGAAACTGGGTGGCGAGGCCGAAGCGGAGGTGGCCGACATCGCCCCGGATCTCGAGGGGTCCGAGCTTGGTCGGCCATTCGCTCTCGGAAGAGGTGTGGGCGGGCGGAGGCGCCTCGTTCGTGCTCGCCGTCCCAGAAGGAAGCGCCTCTCCGTCCTGGGCGCGGGCGGAGAGGTTCGCGCCCAGGGCGACGAGGACGACCAGTCCACCCATCCACCCCCGCCGGTGGTTTCCGCTCACAGTGGGAGCGGTATAGCACCACGTGGCGCCCTCGCCGGCTTCCGCTAGGCTTCGCCCGCCTTCGCCGGGGCGGGGCAGTCTGTGAGCGACAAAGATGAGCGATATTCGAGTTCTCTTCGTCTGTTTGGGCAACATCTGCCGTTCACCGACGGCGGAGGGCGTGTTCCGGCACCTCCTCGAAGAGCAGGGCCTCGCGAAGAAGGTGACGGTCGACAGCGCCGGAACCGGAGCGTGGCACGTGGGCGAGCCTCCCGATTGGCGCGCCACCGCCACGGCCAAGCGCCGCGGCATCGTGCTCGAAGGCTCGGCCCGCAAGGTCGACAAGCGCGACTTCGACCGCTTCGACTACATCCTGGCGATGGACGCCTCGAACTACGAGAACCTGATGAAGATCTGCCCGAGCCCCGCCGCTCGGAAGAAGGTCGCGATGTTCCGCGATTTCGACCCGGCGTCGCCCAAGGGCTCCGAGGTGCCGGACCCCTACTACGGCGGCGACGGCGGCTTCGAGCGGGTCTTCGACATCTGCCAGGCCGCTTCGGAAGGGCTCCTCGCACACCTGCGCGAAACCCGCGGCCTGTGAAGGTCTGGCGCGAGGTCGGTGAGGCGCTGGGGAGCGCGGTCGCGGACAGGAGCGGCCTCGGCGGCGGTGACATCAACGTCGCCCACGCCGTGACCCTCGAAGACGGGCGGCGGGTCTTCGTGAAGACCAGTGGGCCAGGGGGCGAGAGGGGGCCGGCCCGAGGCCCCCACAATTGGGCCGCCGATCCCGAGATGTTTCCCGCCGAGGCCCGAGGCCTCGCCTGGCTGGCCGAGGCCGGCGCGCTGCGGATCCCCGAGGTCCTCGCCGCGAGCCCTCACTTCTTGGCGCTCGAGCTGCTGACGCCCGGGCCCCGCGTCCGGGACTTCGACGAGCGCCTCGGCCGCGGCCTCGCCGCTCTGCACCGCGCGGGCGCCCCCCGCTTCGGCCTCGACCACGACAACTTCATCGGCCGGCTCCCCCAGAGCAACACGCCCGCCGCGACCTGGGCGGAATTCTACGAAGGCGAGCGCCTCTGGCCCCAGCTCGAGCGCGCCAGCGCCTCCGGCCTCGCCTCGAACGCGATGCGCCACGGATTCGACGCGCTCTTCGGCTGCCTACCGGAGCGCGTCGGCCCCGCCGAGCCCCCGGCGCGCCTCCACGGCGACCTCTGGGGCGGAAACCTGCACGTCGACGAAGCGGGTGAGCCCTGCCTCATCGACCCCGCCGTCTACGGCGGCCACCGCGAGATGGACCTCGCCATGATGCGCCTCTTCGGCGGCTTCTCCCCCAGGGTCTTCGACGCGTACCAAGAGGCCTACCCCCTCGCCCCCGACTGGAAAGATCGCATCCCCCTCTACCAGCTCTACCCCCTCATGGTGCACGTGAACCTCTTCGGCAGGGGCTACGTCGGCTCGGTCGAAGCCGCCCTCCAACGAGTCGTCTGACTCAGCGCGTACGTTCAGCCGCCCTCCGACCAGCCAGGGCCAACGGGGCCTGAGCGGTCCGCACCGAGCACCCCGTCGCTGGTGGCGGGTGCACGTGAACCTCTTCGGCAGGGGCTACGTCGGCTCGGTCGAAGCCGCCCTCCAACAGGTCACGCGCTACTGATTGCGAAGGTGGTCGGCGAAGGCCTTGAGCAGGGCCTTGTAGTAGAGGTTGCCGATCACCTGGTAGCCGTCGGGGGTCGCGTGGCGGTAGTCGCTCATCGCCAATCGGGGATTGGCGCGCACCCATGCGGCCATCGCGCCCTCGCCGCCCATGGCCTGGTAGGTATCGAAGAACGCACAGCCTTCCCGCCGGGCCGCCGCGCGCTGGGCAGCGACGATCACGGGGATGGTCTCCATGGTGGTGATCCGCCCGTGCTCGTCCCGGGAGGCCTGGTCGAGCGGCCCGAAGACCAGGCAGGCCAGGTCGCGCCGTCCGCCGCGCATCCGGCGAATAACCGCAGCGAATTCGGGCTCGTAGTGGTTCTCGATGGGGCCGAGGGGGTCGTCCGCCTCGTTGCCGCCGAAGCCCAGGACCACCAGGTCGAGGTCGCGCTCGGCCATCTGGGCCCCGATGTGCTCCTCGTCGTAGTTGAGGAGCCGGCGGGCGCGGGCGCCCACCAGGCCGAGGGAGTCGTAGACCACCCCCGGCCCCTCCCGCTCCATGGCGACCCCGTACACCTTCACCCGGCCGCCGCCCGCGGCGCGCAGCTCGAGGCGGTGCGGCCCGTCGGGCACGTCGATGCGCTGCACCTGATCACCGCTCTGCCCGTCGGTGTCGAGGGTCTCGTACTCCCCATCGTCGACGCGGTAGCGGAGCCGGCCGCCGCGAGGCTCCTGACGGTAGTAGATGTCGAAGTGCGAAACCCGAAGACCGATGTTCCCCTCGTCGGCGGTGCCGAAGAGCGCCCGCGCGCCGCTCCGGGGCGTGTACGCGACACCCCCGTAGCCGTACTGACCTTCACGGTCGGTGCCCATGGTGATCATGCGCAGCCCCCACTCGCCCGAGGCGCGATGGAAGACGTTGCGGTGACGGTAAGGCATCGTCCCGCGCGAGATCAGATGGAAGCCATGGCCTGCATCCCCGAAACGACGCTGGAAGTTCCGCCGCGCGGTGCTGGTGATCAGATCCGTCGCGATGGAAGAGTCACCGTAGTGGCCGACGCGGGTGATGGCGTCGGGCTCGCGACGCGCCGTCGCCTCGAGGGCTTCGAAGAAGGTGGAGAGCGCTTCGGGGTTCTCGATCTCGACCGCGAGGTCCGCATACTCGGCTGGGTCGATGCGCACCGCGGGCGACTGCTCGGCGTCCTCGGCGAGGGGCGGCGCCTCCACCTCTCCGAGGTTGTGGGCGACGGCGCTGCCGACGCTCTCGGTCATCCGCGCCGAGCGCTGCTCGGGGGAGACGTAGGAGCCGCCAGCGCCCGCAAAGGCTGGTAATTCCTTGTTTCCATAGTCCCACAGCTCCGCGAGCGGGGGCGGGTCGTCGGCTGTATAGGGCTTGAGGCGGTCGAGCTTCACGCCCGCGAGGACCGTGCCCTCGGGGATGAAATACGAGGCCACCCCGAACGCGAGGAAGATGGTCGTGGCCGTGGCGAGGTTGATGAGTGACGCGCGGGTCTCGGGGCTCATTGCGCTCAGAACTGAAAGTAGATGTACGGGACGACTTCGGTGGTGGCGACGAGGCCCAGGAAACCCGCGACCACCCCGAGGAGAGCCCCCTGAGCGAGCGCCGGCAACTTGATGAAGCGTCGTTCCATCTCTTCGAACCAACGCCTCGGTGTGTAGTGAGCCCCGAGCGACAGGACGAGGACGATGAACACCGTCGTCGAAACCTGCGCCATGGATGTCGTACCGCTGAAGAGGCGACTTGTCACGTCCCAAGCGTTATCGATGTTGGTTGCCCTGAAAAGTATGCGGCTGAAGACGACGAACTGAAGACAGGCGAACACCTTGACAGCGCGCATCGGCCAGGGGTCGACGGCGTCCCGCGCGCGACCCGATCGACGATGGAAGAAGCGGTGCACGATCATCGCGCCGGCTTGCAAGAGCGCGTAGAGAACGAACGTCCACGACGCGCCATGCCAGATGCCGATCAAGAACATCGTGACGAACAAGTTGAAGTACGCGCGCGGTGGAGAGACGCGTGAGCCGCCGAGTGGGAAGTAGAGGTAGTCGCGCAACCACGTCGACAACGTCATGTGCCAGGTGCGCCAGAACTCGGCGGGGCTCGCGGACTGATAAGGGCGATCGAAGTTGCGCGGGAGGCGCAGGCCCATGAGCATCGCCGAGCCCCTCGCGACGTCGGTGTATCCGGAGAAATCGCAATAGATCTGGACGGTAAAGCCGTACAGGGCGAAGACGACTTCGGGTGCGGTGTAGAGCTCGGGATTCTCGAAGACGCGGTCGACGAGGTTCACCGAGAGGAAGTCTGCGATGGCGACCTTCTTGATCATGCCGGTCGCGATCAGGAAGAGGCCGCGCCCCACCTCGTCGCGTCTGAGCTCGGGCGTGTGCTTCAGCTGAGGGAGGAACTCGGACGCGCGCACGATCGGCCCGGCGACGAGCTGCGGGAAGTAGGTCACGAAGAACGCGAACTCGAGGAGGCTCTTCGTGGGCGCGAGCCGCCCGCGGTAGATGTCGATGGTGTAGCTCATCGTCTGGAACGTGTAGAAGCTGATCCCCACCGGGAGCAGCACGTCCAAGAACGGCGGATGGAGCTCGTAGCCGAAGAGCGACACGACGTCGGCCGTCGCGCGTCCGAAGAAGTTGAAGTACTTGAAGGTGCCGAGCAGACCGAGGTTGCCGACGACGCTCACCAGGAGCCACGCGCGCTTCTTGCGCGCAGACGTCGCTGCATGGATCTGATGACCCGCGGTGAAGTCGAGCAGCGTCGATCCGAGGATCAAGACGATGTAGTACGGATGCCACGCCATGTAGAACGCACACGACGCGAGGAAGATGAAGAGCAGGCGCGACGCGCGGTGATGCGCGAGAAGCCAGTAGCCCGCGACCGCGAGGATGAGCAGAAGAACGTAGTCGGGGCTGTTGAACAGCATCGGCCGGCGGCCGGTTCTACTCGTCTCGAAAGCCCGACGCCACCCGGCCCCCAAAGGGCCGAAATCAGGCGCTATTCGCTGGGCGCCTCGAAGTCGTAGAGGAGGGCATAGCGCAGCGCTTCGCCCAGTCTTTCGTAGCCTCTGCGCGTGTAGTGGATGTGATCGGGCGCGCCGTAACGCGGATCGTGCTCCACCCAATCGACCATCGAGAGCGGTCCGCCCATGAACGCGACGAGGTCGAAGAAGCCGCACCCCATCTCTTCGCTCACGCGACGTTGTGCATCGACGAGCTCACTGGTGCGCGGCCGGTCGAGTGCGTCGCCGTCCTCGCGAAAAGGACGGTCCGACGGACCGATGAGCAGGCAGGACGCTTCGGGCACGACCTCCTTGACCCGCGTCAGCACGCGGCGCAAACGTTCCTCGTAGGTCGTGATCGGAACCTCGTCGTCGCCGGACTCGTTCGTGCCGTAGGCGAGCACCACCAGGTCCGGATGCCGACGCGCGAGATGCTCGCGGTACATCCCGTCTTCCCACTGCAGGTGGTACCGAGCGCGGGCGCCGTTGATGCCGAGGGTGTCGAGGATCACCCCGGGCGTCTCGCGGTCGGCGGCGACACCGAAGATGCGCACCGGACGATCGGAGAGGGTGCGCACCTCGAAGCGATGCGCCCCGTCTTCCACTTCGTAGGTCGCGTAGCCGGCGCCCTTGTCCTCACTGTCGGTGTCGACGCGGCCCACGACTTCGCCGTCGATCTTCACCTCGAAGGAGCCGCCGCCGGGCTGCTGCATGTAATAGAGGTCGTAGCGGGAGACCTTGCCGCCGAGACCGTCGTGCTCGCGCGTGGTGATGGCACCGAAAGCGCCGCGCCTGGAGGTCTCGACGAAGGCTCCGGCGAGGCCGTAGTAGTGGACCTCCGGATCCGTCGCTCGCACCTTGTGTCCGTCCCAGAGGCGACGGCTCGACTCGATGTCGAAGCGCTGATTGCGATAGAAGCGCCAGGGATGCGCCGGGATCACGAAGCCGGGACCGGCGTCGCCGAAGCGTCGCTGAAGCGCATCGCGCAAGTAGCCGGTGAAGAGATCGGAGGCGACGTGACTCGCGCCATAGAACGCGAGCTTCGCTTGTCCTTCGCCTGCTTCGGCGCGGCGGAGCGCTTCGTAGAAGTGCGCGAGGGCGACCCCCGAGGGATCGTGAATCGGGATCCTCAGGCCTGGCACTCCGTCGTCGATGGGCGCGAAGGCGGGGCCGGCGGCCAGCTCGGCCGGCTCCTCGGCGGCGGCGATCGGCGAGGGGGACGGATCGTCCGAGGCGGCGCTGGGGCCGGGCGCGGGGCGATCCGTCCCACGAGGAGGGGCGCCCGCACAGGTCCAGAGGAAGACGGCCGCCCCGGCCACCCCCGCGAAGGTGAGCAGCGAGCGGGCCGTGGAACGTCGGGGCACGCCTACAAATTGGGCAGCTGAAGCAGGCACGTCAAATTCCACTGCTTCTTGCTTCGGATGCGAGCGGCGCGGCTGCCCCTCGGGAGGTAGGCTCGGTGCCCGATGAGACGCACGGTCCTGGCGCTGGCCCTTTTGGGGGTGGCATGTGGCAGCAAGTCGGGGCTCGGCGTCGACCCCGCCCCCCTCGGCCTGCCCGACGGGGAGGTGCCGGAGTGCACCGCCGACGTGGACTGCGAAGACGGCGTGGGCTGCACCGAGGACCGCTGCGAGGCCGGCCGATGCCACCAGCAGATCCTCGCCGACGCCTGTGAAACCGGGCTCACCTGCGAGATCGGCCGCTGCGACTCGATGTCGGGCTGCGTCACGAGCCCCCTCGCCTGCGACGACGGCGTCGACTGCACCACCAATTCATGCGTCGAGCCCACGGGTTGCGCCTTCGAGCCCGACGACCTGGCCTGCCCGATCAGCCACCGCTGTGACCCCGTTCGGGGATGTGTGGCCCAGGCTCTCATCCACGACAACGACGCCCTCTACCAGGTGGACCTCCCCGCCGGCGATTTCACCCGCCTCACCCGCCTCGCCGCCCGCTTCACCGACATCGCGCTGGCCTCGGACCGCCGTCTCTATGGGGTGAACTTCGACTCGGTCTTCGAGGTGGACGACATCCTGGGGGGCGTTCGCCCCCTGTTCCCCTCCCCGGGCGAGCTGGTGGCGCTCGAAGAAGGGCCCGGCGGACGCCTCTTCGGGGCGGGTCAGGACGATCGCATCGTCGCGATGGACCCCATGAGCGGGGCCTGGGAGCAGGTGGCGCGACTCCCGGCGGGCTGGGTCGCCTCTGGGGACATCGCCTTCGTCGATGGGCGGATGCTCGTCACCGTCACCGACGAGGCCTCTTCCGAGACCCGCGACAACCAGCTGGCCGAGGTCGACCTCGAGGGGGGCGGCGCGCGGCTCCTCGGCTATACCGGCTTTCCGTGCATCTGGGGTGTAGCCGCTTTTGGGGACCTCCTCTACGGGTTCACCTGCCACGGGGCCCTGATCCGCATCGATCCCTTCACCGGCGAGGGGGAGCACCTGCGAGACCTCGGGCTCCGAATCGGTGGCGCTGCCGCGCGATGAGGTTCTTCGGCCCGCGGCGGGGTTGGTGATAAGGTCGCCGTCGATGGCCAAGCTCAGCTCTTGTTCGCAGTGTGATTCCTTCCTTCCCTCCAAGCTGTCGACCTGTCCGCATTGCGGCGCGTCAGCCTCGGTGGTTACAAAGCGCCTGGTCGGACCCCTCGCCACCCTGGGCGGAGGGATCCTGGCGATGACCCTCTCCGCTTGTTACGGCGCCGCCGACGACTACGTGCCGCCGGACACTGGCCCCGTCGACTCGGGAGCGGACATGGGAACCGACACGGGCACCGCGGACACGGGCACCACGGACACCGGCACCGCGGATACGGGCGCGGCCGATGCGGCCTCCGATGCGGCCTCCGATGCGAGCGGAGACGCGTCGGGCGACGCAGCGAGCGGGGACGCCGCCGCGGACGCGGCCCCCGACGCCTGAGGTGAACGAGCCTTCACGCCGTCGCCTCGACGTCGTCGGTACCGATCACCACCCGCGCTACGTCGTCTGGGAGCTGACCCTCGCCTGCGACCACGCCTGCACCCACTGCGGGTCTCGGGCCGGGGTCGCGCGTGAGAGCGAGCTCGGCGCGGCGGAGGCGCTGGACGTCGTGCGCCAGCTGGTGGCGATGGGCACGCGGGAGGTGGTGCTGATCGGCGGCGAGGCGTACCTGCACGAAGGCTTCCTCGAGGTGGCGCGCGCCTTTCACGAAGCGGACGTGCGGGTGCTCGTCACCACCGGCGGTCGCGGCATCACGAAGGAGATGGCGCGCGCGATGAAGGAAGCGGGGGTCACGCGCGTGTCGGTGAGCCTCGACGGCCTCGAAGACAACCACGACCGGATGCGCGCCCGGCGCGGCTCGTTTCGGGATGGGGTCGCGGCGCTCGCGAACGCGCGCGAGGCCGGGATGGCCGCCGGTGCGAACACGAACTTCAATCGCCTGAACATGGGCGACCTCGAAGGGCTCTACGCGGTGCTGCGCGACGCGGGGGTGCGCGCGTGGCAGGTACAGCTCACGGCGCCCCTGGGCCGCGCGGCGGATCGGCCGGAGATGCTCCTTCAACCCTACGACCTGCTCGACTTGATGCCGCGCATCGCGGCGGTGAAGAAGCGCGGCCTCGAGGAAGGGCTGCTCCTGATGCCCGGCAACAACCTCGGTTACTTCGGCCCCGAAGAGGGGCTCCTGCGCTCACTTCGCCCCGAGCACGGTGACCACTGGGCCGGATGCCAGGCGGGCAAGTACGTGATGGGGATCGAGTCGGACGGCGCGATCAAGGGCTGCCCTTCGCTTCAGACCACGACCTACGTGGGCGGCCACGCGCGCGACCGTTCGATCGCCAGCATCTGGGACGAGACCCCCGAGCTCGGCTTCGCCCGCGCGCGAACACGCGACGACCTGCACGGCTTCTGCGCCGAGTGCGTCTACGGTGACACCTGCCTCGGCGGCTGCTCCTTCACCTCCCACGCGTTCTTCGGGCGACCGGGGAACAACCCCTACTGTCACTTCCGCGCCCTCGAGCACGCGCGCCGCGGACTGCGCGAGCGCCTGGTGCCTGCCGACCCGGCTGACGGCACGCCCTTCGACTGCGGGCTCTTCGAGATCGTGGTGGAAGCCGACGACGCGCCCGAGCCCGAGCGCGCCGCGCCCGAGGCGCTGGTCCGCATCTCACGCAAGCCTCGGCGTCAGTCCTTCGGTTGAGCTCGCGCTACACCGGCGACTAATTGCCGGTGCGGTCGATGCGGATGGAGTAGAGACGGATGCGCGCACCCGCTCTAGAGCGGATGCGCAGGGTGATCGTGCCGCAGGTCCCGGCCGCGATCGTGAAGTTCACGTAGACGTGGGGGAAGCTGGACGACGAGCTGTTCGTGTAGGTCGCCGAGCCCGCGAGGACCCCGTTGACGTAGGCGTAGAAGTCGTGGGTTCCGACGTCGCCCCAGTAGAAGTCGGCCCGGTAGCGACCGGGGGGCGCGGTGATGCTCGGGCTGGGGCCGCCGCTGATGAGATCGCAGCCGCCGCCGGGCGCCCCGAGGATGCACCAGTCGCCGAGCCCGTCGCCGCAGTTGTAGCCGCAGGAGTGGGTGAAGGGAACCTCGACGTTGTCGTAGTAGCGGCTGAAGCTGAAGTTGCCGCAATTGGCCCAGTTGCACGTGCCGTCACAGGTCTGCGTGCCGGAGTATCCGCACTCCGAGCAGGACTGCGAGGTCAGGCAACCATCGGGTGGGCAGGACGCGCTCGAGCCCGTGCACGTTTCGGCGACGTCGCAGGTACCCGCGCCAGTGGGGCGACAGACCGTCGCCGAGGACAGGTATCGGTTGAAGGGGCAGGATGCGCTCGAGCCCGTGCATTGCTCCGCCACGTCGCAGACGCCGGCGCTCGCCCGGCACTCGGTCCCCGCTGACACATACCCGTTCGCGGGACAGGTCGCGCTCGAACCACTGCACGTCTCCGCCACGTCACAGACACCCGCGCTCGCCCGGCACTCGGTCCCCGCTGCCACGTACCCGTTCGCCGGACACGACGTGCTCGAGCCCGTGCAAGTCTCTGCGACGTCGCAAGGGCCCGTGCTCGCCCGACACTCCGTGCCCGCCGGCGTCAGGGCGTTCGCCGGACACGATGCGCTCGAGCCCGTGCACTGCTCCGCCGTGTCGCAGACGCCCGCGCTCGCTCGACACTCGGTACCCGCAGACACGAATCCGTTCGAGGGACAGGCCGCGCTCGAACCCGTGCACGACTCCGCCACGTCGCAGACGCCAGCGCTCGCTCGACACTGAGTCCCGCCGGACACGAAGCCGTTGGCGGGGCAGAGCGCGCTCGACCCCGTGCACGACTCCGCTACGTCGCAGACGCCGGCGCTCGCTCGACACTGAGTCCCGCCGGACACGAGGGCGTTGGCGGGGCAGGTGGCCGCCGAGCCCGTACAGGTCTCCGCTACGTCGCAACTGCCCGCAGCCGCGCGGCAGACCGTGCCCGACGATGCGTAGGCGTTTGCGGGACAGGTCGCGCTCGAGCCGCTGCACGTCTCCGCAACGTCGCACGCCCCCGCGCTCGCTCGGCACACTGTCCCAGACGAGGCAAATGCATCCGCTGGGCACGCCGCGCTCGAACCGTTGCACGTCTCCGCCACGTCGCACCCGCCGGCCGCGAGAGCGCGGCACTCCGTGCCCGACGAGACGAAGCTGTTCGCCGGACACGCCGCGCTCGAGCCCGTGCACGTCTCCGCGATGTCGCAGACCCCGCCGCTCGCTCGGCACTCCGTCCCACCGGAGACGAAGCCGTTCGCGGGACATGCCGCGCTCGACCCGGTGCACGTCTCCGCCACGTCGCACAGCCCCCGCGCTCGCTCGGCACTCCGTCCTCGACGAAGCAAAAGCGTCGGCCGGGCACGCCGCGCTCAACCCGTTGCACGTCTCCGCCACGTCGCACGCCCCCGCGCTCGCCCGCACTCCGTCCCGACCGCGACGAAGCCGTTCGCCGGACACGTCGCGCTCGAGCCGCTCGCACGTCTCCGCCACGTCGCACGCCCCCGCGCTCGCCCGGCACACCGTGCCCGACGAAGCAAAACCGTCGGCGGGGCACGAGGCGCTCGAGCCCGTGCACGTCTCCGCCACGTCGCAGCCACCGGCCGCCAATGGTCGGCACACCGTGCCCGACGAGACCAAGCCGTTCGCCGGACACGCGCCGCTCACCCCATTGCACGTCTCGGCGACGTCGCAGACGCCTGCGCTCGCGCGGCACACCGTACCAGCGGACGAGACGACATCGGCGGGGCAGGTCGCGCTCGAACCGCTGCACGTCTCCGCCACGTCGCAGGCCCCGGCGCTCGCGCGGCATACCGTTCCCCCCGCGGCGAGCGAATCCGCGGGACAGGTCGCGCTCGAGCCGCTGCACGTCTCCGCTACGTCACATGCCCCGGCGCTCGCACGACAGACGGTGCCCGCGGGAGAGAGGGAGTCCGCGGGACAGACCGGGCTCGATCCCGTGCAGGTCTCCGCGGCATCGCAGGCGCCCGTCGACGCACGGCAGACGGTGCCTGCCGGGCGCAGGCCGGCCGAGACGCAAACCGGCGCTCCGCCGGAGCAGTCGATCTGGCCGATCTCGCAGGCGTTGCCCGTCGAGCAGGGCGCTCCCGAGCTGCAGGCGATGCACATGTTCATTCCGTCGCACACGCCACCCGAGCACACCGTGCCGACGGCCTGGTAGCCGTCGGCAGGGCACGCGGCGCTCGCTCCGTCACACGTCTCCGCCGCATCGCACTCTCCACTCTGGGCGCGACAGATGGTCCCGGCGGCGGTGAGGGCATCCGGAGGGCACGTGGCGCTACTTCCAGTGCAGGTCTCGGCGACGTCGCAGATACCGGTGCTGGCCCTGCAGGACGTGCCCGCCGCCACGAAGCCATCCGCCGGACAGGTGCCGCTCGACCCGTTGCAGACCTCCGCCGTATCACAGGTTCCCGCGCTCGCTCGGCACAGTGTCCCCGCCGACGCGACGACGTCCGCCGGACACGTGGAGCTCAGCCCGTCGCAGACCTCCGCCGAATCGCACACGCCCGCGCTCGCCCGACAGGTCGTCCCCGCCGCCGCCATCGAATCCCCCGGGCACATCGCGCTCGCTCCGTCGCACACCTCGGCTACGTCGCAACTGCCCGCTGCGGCGCGGCACGTCGTCCCCGCCGGCGCCAGCGCATCCGCAGGACATGTCGCGCTCGATCCCGTGCAGGCCTCCGCCGCGTCGCAGGGGCCTGTCGACGCCCGGCATTCCGTCCCCGCCGCCACGAAGCCCGCCGCCACGCACACGGGCATGCCGCCAGAGCAGTCGATCTGTCCCAGCTCGCAGGCGTTGCCCGTCGAGCACGGCGCGCCCGCGGTGCAGGTGATGCACATGTTGAGACCGTCGCAGACACCGATCGAGCACGCCGTCCCCACCGGTTGATAGCCATCCACCGGACACGACGTGCTCGCGCCATCGCAGGTCTCGGCCACGTCGCATTCACCCGAAGCCGCCCGACAGGTCGTCCCCGCTGCGGCCAGTGAGTCCGCAGGACAAGCGCCGCTCGTGCCGTCACAGGTCTCCGCGGGATTGCACGCTCCCGTGCTCGCGCGACACGAAGTGCCGGCCGGGCTCACGACGTCCGCGGGGCAGAGGCCACTCGTCCCGTCACAGCTCTCCGCGGCGTCGCACGCCCCGGCGCTCACGCGACACACGCTCCCGGCGGGGCTCACGGCGTCGCCCGGGCACGCGGCGCCGACGCCGTCGCAGACCTCCGCGCTGTCGCAGGCGCCGGCGCTGGCGCGGCAGACGGTGCCAGCCGGGCTCACGGCGTCGCCCGGACACGCGGAGCCGACACCGTCGCAGACCTCCTCCGCATCACACGCGCTCACGCTCGCGCGACACGAGGTGCCGGCGGCCGCGACACCGTTCGGCGGGCAGACGGTGCTCACCCCGTCACAGAGCTCTTCTGCGTCGCAGAGGTCCGCGGCAGCCCGGCAGGATGTCCCCGCGGGCGCCGGACCCGATGCTACGCAGGTAGTCACGCCGCCCGTGCAATCCGTGACGCCGAGCTCGCAGGGGTTGCCTGTGGAGCACGGCGCACCCGGCGTGCACGTCGTGCACATCCCCGCCCCGTCGCAGCTCCCGAGGGAGCACATCGTGCCCGCGGCGAGAAACGCATCGGCCGGGCAGAGCACGCTCGCACCGTCGCACGTCTCATCCGCGTCGCATTCCCCCGCCGCCGGGCGGCAGACGAACCCGGCGGGGTCGAGCGCGTCGGCCGGACAGGTCGGCGACCCGCCATCGCAGCTCTCGGCCGGGTCGCAGCTCCCGCTGGACGGGCGGCACACGGTGCCCGCAGGATCGAACGCGTCTGCTGGACACGTCGGCGCCGAGCCATCGCAGGTCTCGGCGGCGTCGCACGGTCCGCTCGATGCCCGGCAGCTCGTACCCATCGGCGCGACAGCATCACCTGGACACGTCGTGCTCACGCCGTCGCATGCCTCCGCGACGTCACATGGGCTCACCACGGCGCGGCAGATGGTGCCCGCGCCGGCCGGGGCATCGGCCGGGCACGCGGGGCTCGACCCGTCGCAGACCTCGGTGGCGTCACAGACGCCTGCGCTCGGACGGCAGGCCGTACCAGCAGCCAGCAGCGCGTCGGGCGGGCAGACGGTGCCGGCGCCATCGCAGGTCTCCTCGGCGTCGCAGGCTCCGGCGCTGGGACGGCAGCTGGTTCCCGCAGGTGCGGCGCCCGCGCTCACGCACACCGGAGCCCCGGTGCCGCAATCCGTCGTGCCGAGCTCGCAGGGGTTTCCCGTCGAGCACGGCGCTCCGGCGCTGCACGCACCGCAGCCGCCGAGCCCGTCGCAATACCCGCCCGGACACGTCGCCCCGGCCGGCGAGAACCCGTCCAGCGGACACGCCGTCGCCACTTCGTCGCAAGTCTCCTCGACGTCACATGCGTCCACCGCCGCGCGGCACACGGTGCCCGCCGTCGCCGGTCCGGCGGCGACGCAGACGGCCGAGCCGCTCGTACAGTCGACACGGCCCACTTCACAGGGGCTGCCCGTCGAGCACGGCGCGCCGTCCGTACAGGTCGAGGTGCACGTCCCGGCGCCATCGCACTCGCCAGAGGGGCAGGGGGTCCCGGCGGGCGCGAATCCGTCCGCGGGGCAAGTCATCGACCCGTCGCAAACCTCCGCGAGATCACAAGCGCCGGCGGACGGCCGGCAGATCGCACCGACCCCCGCAGAGCCCGTCACCTCGCAGACCGGCGAGCCGCTCACGCAACGGGTCGTGCCCGTCTCGCAGGCGCCGGTCGTGCACGCGTCGCCATCGACGCAGAGGGTGCACCCGCCGGTCCCATCGCAAGCGAGCCCAGCGCCGCATCGCGTCCCCGCGGGGAAGTCCTCGACCTCCATGCACACGCCCGCACCGCCGGCGCTGCAATCGGTCATTCCGCGTGTGCACGCATTGCCCGTGTCGCACGTCGTTCCGGGTATGCACTCGCTGCAGGTGCCTGCGCCCGAGCAGCTCCCCGCCGTCCCACAAGGCGTCCCCGGTGGGACGTCCGCCGCCGTGATGCAGACGGGCGCATCCCCGTCGCAGTCCGTCTCCCCGTTCTCACACGGGTTGCCCGTGTCGCACGTCGTCCCGTCGACGCACGAGCTGCAGGTGCCGCCTGTGGCGCAGGCGAGCCCCGGACCGCACGTGGTGCCGGACGGCAGGTCTGTCGACTCGACGCAAACGCCGGGATCGCCACCGGAGCAGTCGAAGACGCCACGCGTGCATGGGTCACCCGTGTCGCACGTCGTTCCCTCGACACACTCGCTGCAGACGCCCATGCCCGAGCAAACGCCCGAGGTGCCGCAAGGCGTACCCGATGGCAGGCCCTGGCGTGGAATGCAGACAGGCCCACCGGAACCGCAGTCGATCCGACCCTCCTCACACGGGTTGCCCGTGTCGCAGGTGACATCCGGAGTGCAGATCGAGCAGTCGCCGGCATCGTCGCAAGACAGCCCAACCCCGCATTCGGTGCCCGGTGGTAGCAGGCCAGTGCTCACGCACTGCGCAACGGCGCCGACGCACTCGACCGCGCCCACTTCGCAAGAGTTGCCGGTGTCGCATGTCTCGCCCGCGACGCAGGACGGGGTGTCGGTGCCGCCGCTATCGGAGACCGGACCCGGGTCGAGACAGAAGATGCCGGCCCCGCCCGGCGGACACTCCTTCGTTGCACAGCTCACCAACGCGGGGAGTGCCAAGAGCAGCGTGCCCAGCCGAGCCCCTCGAGACGACGCTTTCACCCACCCTCGATGCTATCGAAGGCGGGTGAGTCCCACAAATGCACAACGGATAAAAGGCTTTGTAATCTAACGCATAATTAGCGTCGACTTGCCGCCCGACGTCGCGCCTCCGGGTCATGGGGCGCACTGGCGTGCTTGGACCTGACGTTGAAGAGCTGTGACGGTGCGCTCGAGCTCCTCGATGCGGCGGTTCTGCGCCTGGGTCGCGGCGACCAGCATGCTGGTGTAGCCATAGAGGTCGACCTGGCTCCTCTCGGGATCGACGGAGTACGAATGGGGCTGGTCCTCGATGATGAAGCCGAGATGCCGGCCGGGTGCGAGCGCGGGGTCCTTGTACTCGTAGGTCGCGAGGCGCGTGCCGAGGACCTCGCGGGCGATCGCGTCGACCTCGGTCGCTTCGAGGTAGTCGATGTCGCGCTTGACCCGCCGGGTCGAGATGGGGCAGCCGCCGGGTGAGGAGGCCGCCGTCCAGATCCCGCCCATGCACACTCGCTGCTGCCCCGCCTCGCAACCGTAATCGCAGGTCTGCCCTTCCATCGCGCACGTCGTGCCGAGGAGCGGCTGCGCCGCGGGACAGGAGGTGTCGGGGTTCGGCGCCTCGCAGGCCCAGACGGGCGGATCGACCGTCATGCAGAGCGGATAGGGGTCTGGGCAGGTGGTGCAATGACAGAGGAGGGAGTCGTACTCGCAGGTGGCGCCCTCGTCGCCCGCGCACGCGGTGCCCTGGGCGTCCTCGCGCGTGGCCGGGCAGCCGCCCGCGGGGGGTGGAGGACAGCGCGGGGTGGTCACGGTCCACGTCCCTCCGCTGCATTCGGCCGTCGCCAGGCATGAGCGCATCCCGTACTCGCAGACGAGCCCCTCGGGCGAACAGGTCGCGCTCGGCTCGGGCAGCACGGCCGGACACGGGCCGCCCCCGCCGCCGCTGTCGACGGTGCCGTCGGTCGTCCCGCTGTCGGTCGTTCCGCCATCGCTCGCCCCATCGACCGTGCCGCTGTCGACCGCGCCGTCCGTCGTCTCGTGGCTGTCGCCACACGCCATCGCGAGCGTCGCCGCCGCGAACACCCCGAGGGGCCAGAGCTTCGTCATGAGATCCTCCTACCGGTACGAAGGATCATACCTGCGCCATCATTGGAAGCGCGCTCGTCGACGAGCTCTTCGCGGCTCTTCCTCCGGTACCGCGCTCGATGTGGCGGGAGGGCCCGTTTGGCCTTGCGTTTCAAGGCTCGTTCCCGTTTCGCGCTTGCGCCGTAATCGCCGGCTGCGTGCCGCTCCCCTAGGTTCTGTGGACGAGGGCATCACGGATGGCGGGACACTGGAGATCGAAGAGCGGATGGTGCGTGGGCCTGGCGCTGGTGACTCTGGCGCTGACCCTCAACGCCTGCCAGGGATACATCAGCGACGCCGGGGGGGCCGGCGCAGACGAGCCGAGACGAGTTTGCTCGGACGGCACCTGTGCGGAACCGGCGACTTGCGAGGTCGGCGCGATTCCGCCGACGACCCGAGTGCCCCGACTCACCCATGAGCAGTACGCCAACACGATCCGCGATCTCTTGCGGACGGCGGAGATCTCCGAGGTGGAGCTCACTCCGACGGTCGACGGGCTCATCGACGACAACCTCGCCCGCGACTACCGGCGCTCGGCCGAGGAGAACGCATCGATCATCGCGGGCGATTCGACGGCGCTGTCGCGCCTCGTCGACTGTGATCCGAGCGAGGGGGACGCTTGTGCCCGGCGCTTCATCGAGGAGTTCGGCTTGCGCGCCTATCGCCGCCCGCTCACGGCGGACGAACAGGCGCGCTACGAGGCGCTCTACCAGAGGAGGGCCGAGCTCTCCGAGGACGACAGCTTCGAGAGCGGCATCGAGCTGCTCGTGACGGCGATCCTCCAATCCCCGCACTTCCTGCACCGTGTGGAGCTGAGCGAGGAGCTCGCGGACGCGGACCGCATCATCCCGACGGACTTCGAGATGGCTTCTCGCCTGTCCTACCTGCTCTGGAACACGATGCCCGACGACGAGCTCTTCGCGGCGGCCGCGGCGGCGGCGCTCCACACCGACGATCAGATCGACGCCCAGGTCGGCCGGATGCTGGCCGACGACCGGGCGAAAGAGACGATCCTCCGGTTCCACGAGCGGTGGCTGGGGCTCGCCGGCGAGACGCGCGCGGTGATCGATCAGGAGAGCGGGCAGGACGTGACCGAGCCCCTGCGCGCCAGCCTGCGCGCGTTCCTCTCCTACGCTCTCTTCGAGGAAGACGGCAGCCTCGACACCCTCCTCACCTCACCACGGATCTTCCTGGACCCGACGCTCACCGACCTCTATGGGATGGGCGACGGGGTGATGGGGGAGACCGCCCCCTTCGACATGCCGGGTGAGCGTTCGGGGATCCTGACGCAGCCCTTCGCGGTCGCGGTCAACACCAACCCGGTCCATCGCGGCCTCTTCGTCCACCGGACGCTCCTCTGTACGAGCCTCGGGACGCCACCGCCTCTGACCGCCGACAACGAGGCGATCATCGAAGACGGGATGGACGAGCCGGGAACGACGCGGCGCCAGCGTATCGAGGCCGGATTTCAGATGGAGCCGTGCCACACCTGTCACTCGATCATCAATCCACCGGGCTACGCCCTCGAGCATTTCGACAGCCTCGGTCGATTCCGCGCGATGGACAACGGCGTGCCGGTGGATGCGAGCGGCGAGATGCAGATCGACGGACGGACCGTGTCCTTCGCGGATGCGAACGAGCTCGCAGGGGACATCGCGGACAGCGATGCGCTCGTCGCTTGCTACGCGGATCATTGGGCGCGCTTCGTCTACGCAGACTCGGATCCCGATCCGTGTCTGGTGGATCCGCTCGAGCGCGCGCTCGAAGGAGGGGATCGACCGGCACCGGCCGTCCTCAGAGCCGCCGCCCTCAGCGACGTCATGCGGTACCGCAGCACCACCGGATGGGAGGGACCATGAGCAAGAGCAGTTCGAGTCGACGACGATTCCTCAAAGGCATGGGAGGCGTCGTGCTCTCGCTTCCCTTCCTCGAGGGCCTCGTCCCTACGAGCGCGAGGTCTCAGACGCCGGTGCCGCCGCGGCGTTTCATCGGGTACCAGTATTCGAACGGCGTGCGGATGGGACGGTTCTGGCCCAACGCGGAGCCTGGCAGGCTGAGCGACGCGCACTTCGCCGATCCCAACCGCACGACCCACACGCTGGGGGCGTTTCGCGACAAGCTGCTCTTCCTCGAAGGGCTGGACACCCGGCCGTCGTTCAGAAACGTCGCCGGTCACGTTCACGGCAACGTGAAGCGATGGACCGCGTCCCAGCTGATGTACGGCGACGACTTCGGCACCAACGAATACAACCGGCAGTTGCCGGTGGGGCCGAGCGTCGACCAGGTGATGGCGGCTGCGCTGCATCCCGAGCGCGAGCCGCTCCTGCTCCGGACGAGGTTCCCGACGTCGACGGTCACCTACCAGACCATCTCCTGGCTCGGCGAGGGTCGGCCCGCGACGATGGAGTCGAACCCATGGGACGCCTATCAGGAGCTCGTCGGGCTCAGCACCGCCGACGCCGAGACGCGCGCCCGCATCATCAACCGCCGCCAGAGCGTCATCGACCTCGTCCGCGAAGAGCTCACCGCGCTCCAGAGCCCGCGCGGTCCCCTGAGCGCAGGTGACCGCGTCGTGGTCGATCAGCATCTGACGAGCATCCGCCAGCTCGAGACGAGCGCGATGGAGATGAACCTGATCGAGCCGCTCCCGCCCGAAGTGGAAGCCCATATGGAGGAGATCGGCACCAGCACGGGCAGCGGCGACCGCCCCATCATTCACCGGATGCACATGGACATCCTCGCCATGGCCCTCGCCGCCGACGTGTCGCGGGTGGGCATGCTCCTCTTCGGACGCGGCAGCGACTCCTCCACCTATCGATGGCTGGGGCAGACCGAGGGGCATCACGGCATCTCCCATGGCTACGCCAACGACATCCCCGACTGGCAGGAGCAGATCTGGGACATCGACGTGTGGCACACGGAGCAGTTCGCCTATCTGCTCGAGAAGCTCTCGAGCTACCCCGAGCCCGGCCCGGCAGGCGACACGCTCCTCGACAACACGGTCGCCGTCTACACCAACGAAATGGCGAACGGCCACGAGGTCTGGGACATGCCCTACGTCCTCGCTGGCAGCTGCGGTGGCTACTTCCGACAGGGCGAGTACATCCGCGTGACCGACACGCACAATCGCCTCCTGACCACGATCCTCAACGCGGTGGGCGTTCGCGAGGCCGACGGGGGTCCCGTCACGAACTTCGGCGTTCCTGGGACCGGAGAGGGCGAGTACGAGTCAGCCGAGCTCGCCACGTTGCCGGAGGGACAGATCAGCGAGATCCTCGCAGGGTGATACCCTATGCGCCGTGGGCACCGGCAGCGGGACCAAGTATCACTTCGTCCGCGAGCTCGCGCGCGGAGGCATGGGGCGGGTCGAGCTCGCGATCCGCGAAGAGGGGCACTTCCGGCGCATTTACGCGATAAAGCGCCTGCGCGAGGCTTTCGTCGACGACGAGGCGGTACGCCAGATGTTTCTCGACGAGGCCCGGATCGCCGGCCTGGTCCACCATCCGCACGTCGTGAGCGTGCTCGACGTCGGGGTGGACGAGAGCGGGCCCTATCTCGTGATGGACTTCGTTCGCGGTCTCTCTGTTTCCACGCTGCTGAAGTGGGCGCATCAGCAGGGCGAGCTCCTGCCCGTCCAGCTCTGCGCGCGCATCGTCCGGCAGATCGCCGATGGGCTCCACAGCGTGCATGAGCTTCGCGACGGAAAAGGAAACCCATTGCAGGTCGTTCACCGCGACGTGTCGCCGCAGAACATTCTCCTGGGCTACGACGGTGCGGCGCGCCTGGCCGACTTCGGTGTCGCGCGCGCGCGGGGGCGCATCAGCCGAACACACACCGGCGTGCTCAAAGGCAAATACGGATACATGGCGCCGGAGCAGCTCCGCTTCGAGGAGCCCGATCGGCGCGCAGACCTCTTCGCGTTGGGGGTCGTCTTCTACGAGCTGCTGTCGAGCCATCGGCTCTACCAGCGCGACGATGGCGCGGCCGCGGCTCGGGCGATCCTGAACGAGCCGCCGCCCGACATCGACGAGGTGCGCAAAGACGTGCATCCGTCGATCGTCGAGCTTCTGTTTCGGATGCTCGCGAAGGGCCCTGCCGATCGGCCCGAGTCGGGGCGGGAAGTGGTTCGGATCCTCGACGAGGTCCTGGCCCTCCAGGCGATCGACGAATCGCATCTGTCGCTGGGGGATTTCCTCGACCAGCATTTCGGCGAGCAGAAGCGTGCCCAGGAAGCCGAGCTCGAGCAGATCCGCACGCGGTTCAACAAGCCGCTGACAGGCGCGGTCTCGCTCGCCGCGTTGGATGCGGCGTCCGAGCCGACGAAGATCACGCGCCTCGGCGGCCGACGCACGATGGGGCTGGCGCTGGTCTCGGCGGCCACCGCCGCCGTCGCGGTGGCGCTGACCATGTGGCTCATGCAGCCCAGCCCCGACGACGCGCCGGAGCAGGAGCTCGAGCCTCCGCCGGTAGAGCCGGTCTCCACGGCCCCCCCCACCACCACGGCACCGCGCGAGACGACCGAGCCCGAGACGCGTCAGGCGGCGGCGACCCCCGAGCCCTCCGCAGACGAGCCCGTGTCCGCGGCGCAGCCCACCGAAAGCGCGTCGGAGGTCAGGCGTCGGCGTCGACGTCACGGGCGCGCCCAGCGCATGCGTTCGAATCCCGCCGCGCCCACGCAATCGGCGGCGGAGGGAGAGCTCTACGGATGGGGGCAGTGACCACGAGGCTGCTGGTCGCCGCGATGACTCTCGCCATGGTGACGACATCCCACGTCGCGGCGGCGCAGGATTGCGAGCGAGGCCGTGAGCTCTTCGATCGCGCCATCGAGGCGCTCGGCGAGGGGCGCGCCGCCCTCGGGCGCGATCTGCTCGACGAGTCTTCGCGCGTCTGCCCCCGCTTCGCGACCTATATGAACCTGGCCATCGCGCTGCGTCGAACCGGCGAGGTTCCTCGTGCGATCGAGCTCTTGCGGGAGCTGCTCTCGGGTCGTCATGGCGAGCTCGACCCGGCGCGCCGGCGCGACGTCGAGGCGCAGCTCGAGCTCGCGGTCGCAGAGCTCGCGACGCTGAGGCTCCGGGTCAGTGGTCCAAATCGAACGAGCGTGGAAGTGGACGGCGAGGTGGTGGGAACGAGCCGCGGATCCGCGCCCCTCGACGTGCCCATCGCCGCCGGTGAGCACATGGTGCGCGTAGCCGCCGACGGCTGGTCGGCACGGAGGGAACGCGTCACCGTCGCGAGCGGGGAGCTCCGGGATCTCGCGATCGCGCTGACGCGCGCGCCCGAGCTCGCGCCCGCGGACTCGGAGGACGAGGAGAGCTCCTTTCCGACGGGCTGGGTGCTGGGTGGCGTGGCGGCCGTTCTGGCGGTGGCTGCGATCATCGCCGTCGTCGTGGTGGTCACCCAGAACGACGCCCAGGATCCACGGGTCGTCGGCGCTTACGAAACGTTGCGCTTCCCATGATCCGCAGCCCTCTGTCAACTCGCCGACCGTGAGCTCCTCCGCGGCCCAGAGCGCGCGCAGCGCGTACGTGGATGGCTGGCGCGGAGACTTTCGCGCGGGCGGAGCGTTGGTGTTGGCCGACGATGCGATGGGCGACGCATGGCGCCTGGTGCTCGAAGCCCAGAGGTGGCACGCAGGCCTCCCGAGCACCCTGCCGTCAGAGGCCTCCCTCACACGCGCACTCGACACGAAGGACCCGGCCGTTCGGTCGGTCGCGCTCCTGGCCCTCGGACAATCGTCGAAGGCGGCGCTTCTCCGGCTCGATGTGGACGCCCTCGAGCGACACGCCCTACTAGCCCGTCGTTTTCGTGCGGGGCTCGAACCGGGCGAGGCGACTTTCTGGTGCGATGTGATGGAGTCGTGGCTCGCGATCGCGGCGGGAGACGAGGAAGCCGCCTCGGCCCGAACAGAGTCTCTTCAAGAAGACGCGGCGCGG
Source organism: uncultured delta proteobacterium (assembly GCA_963727445.1). Lineage (GTDB taxonomy): Bacteria > Myxococcota_A > Polyangia > Polyangiales > B10-G4 > B10-G4. Next base: position 446,189 of record CAVSGI010000020.1, on the reverse strand, counting down.
TATCGACTCCCGACGGGCGTCCTCGAGGCGGCGAGCCTGAGGGCCCTCGCCATCTCGTCGCGCGATCCGGGCCGGGCCATCTCCGCCGCCCGGCGCGCGAGCCGCATGGCGCGAACCGAGGCGTTTCCCCAGTGGGAGTACCTCGCCAACGCAGTCCTCGCGCGGCTTCGCCGACTCACCCACCGTCCGCACTTGTCGACTCGTATCCTCGGCGCCCTCGCGCGCGTCGTTCCCTCCCCCTGGCACGGCTTCATCGCGTGGGAGCTGCGGATGGCGGGAGGCGGAAAGCCGCCGGAGCTCGCGCTCGACGTGGACCCGGGTGACGGCCTGGTCGACTGGGCGCGCGTGGCGGCGTCTTCGCTCGGTCAGATCATCGAGGGCGCCGCCACGGATTGCGCTGCGCTCGATCCCCACATCGAGACGGCGCGCGCGGCCGTCGGACGATTCGCTCCCTTCGCAACCGATCTCGAATCGGCGCTCGCCGCCATCGATCCCCGCTCGGACCTCCGCTCGGTGGGGAATACGCCGACCCGACAGTGGTGCATGGGCGAGTCCCTGCGTCCGCCCCCCGCCCTCTGTGGCCTGTGCACCCATCTCGACGCCGACTCTCCGGGCCAGGCGAGAGCTGCATGGGTGTACGCACCGCTGAGCGGCGCAGCGCGACGCCTCGCGCCGCGCGGCGAGGAGCTCGTCGGCCCGGAGGTCGTCCGCGTCACGCCACAGAGCGGGCTTCCGGGCCGATCCGAGACCCTCGTCGCGGCGCTCGCCCTCGCCGGCCCCCAGGGCCTGCCGCTTCGAGAGCTCTTCCGAACCGTGTACGGATTCGAATACGTCGCGTCGACGCACAAGAACGTCTTCAACGTGCTTCTGCATCGGACGCGCGCGAGACTCGAGGGCCTCGCCGTGATCGATCGCGAGGACGATCAGCTGCGGCTGGCGCTGCACGAGCCGCTTCTCGTCCCCGATCCGCGCTGCGAGCAGCCGCTCGAGGACCTCGTCCTACGGTTGCTCGCCAGGCGCGGCGCCGGCGACGCGAAGAACGCGGCCCGTGCGCTCTCCATCCCGCTCCGAACGGTGCAGACGGCGCTCCAACAGCTCACTGAAGAGGGTGCCGTCCTCGCACGACGACGCGGGCGAGGCCTCGAGTATCGCATCGAAGACACGACGTTCTCGGAGCCGACCACGCACTTCTGAAGCTCAAGGGGAGCTGATGGTTCCGACCGTGGTGAGCACGCCCGGCACGACGCCCATGTCGTAGGTCTCGGTCCCGGCCGCCGTGTTGACCCGGATGCGGCCTGCACCGCCGCCACCTCCGCCACCATCGCGGCCGCGACCCCCTTCCCCCGCCACACCATCCAGATCACTTCCGTCGCCGCCGTCGCCGGTACAGCCAGCCATGAGCTCCACGCCGGGCGCCGGAACGCGTTCGGCGCGTCCATTCGCCGCGAGACCGTAGTCCCCGTCGCAAACGCCGTCTGAGACGTTGACGTCGCCGGGTGCTCCCGCGCCCCCGTTGCTCCCGACGATCCCATCGATGCGCACGATCGGTGCCTCGAGGAGAATGGCGCCGCCCGATCCACCGCCACCTCCACCGAGACGTCGACCGTAGCCGCCGCCGCCGGATGCGTCGACGATGCCAGAGGCGCCCGAGCTCGGGCCCCGAACGGCGATGAGCCATCCGGCCGTGACCTGGAGCGCTCCACCGCCGTGGCCGCCCTCGCCTGCAGAGCTTCCCGACCCTCCTGCGCTCCCGCCCCCGGAGCCTCCGACGAGCGGCGAAAGCGTCTCTTCGCCGTAGGTCGTGCCTCCCGCGCCTCCCGTGCTCGGGGTCATCGGATCGGGATTCCTTCCATCGCCACCGTCGGCGCCCGAAGAGCCGAAGCCACCCCCGCCGCCGCCGCTGCGGTTGTACGGATCGCCCACCTCTCCATGACCGCCTCCGCCCGGCCCGTCGCCGCCCGCGCCCACCCCTCCCGGGAACCCTCCAGCCCCCGGGGCCAGCTCCGCCAGCCGACTCGCGGCGACGCTGAGCGTGCCGTCGATCACGGCCTCGGTCGCGACCAGCACGATCAACGGATGAGGCCCGACGCCCTGCAGCGTCGCCCCCTCCTCGACGACCAGGCGGCCGACGCTGAGCACGCCGTAGGATCCGGTCGTCCCCGGGGCCAAGGGGGTCGGCGCCAGCCGGAAAACGAGACCGGCGCCATCATCACCCATGACCGGAGTCCGGATGGACCGCGAGGGCTCGCCTTCGACGACGCCAACCCACGCGTCGATCGATCCGTCACCGGTGTCGATGACCCAGCTCTCGCCGCGCGGTACGCGGAGCTCGGCGACGCTCTCGTCGAGGGACGCGTCGGGTGTGTTGCTCGGGATCGGCAACGTGCATGCTTCGTCGGTCGCGCAGCCCAGCGGGCACGCCACCTCTCGCAGTGCGCCGTCCTCGCAGAGGGTCAGGGTGGTGGCGTCGCACACCGGGGGCTCGGCCGGGTCGCAACCCCCGGCGTCCGCCCCCGCGTCTGGAGCGCTGGTGCACGGCGCGGGCGTCGTGCCGGTTCCGTAACAAGCGGCGTCGGCGCACGCACCCGCGACGCAGGTCAGCGGATCCGCGCAGAGAACGCTTTCACAATCGTCGCGGAAGAAGACTCGTATCTCGCGGACCTCGCCCGCGATGTAGCCGCCCACGACGCGCTGCCGCGCGATCTCGGCGTCAGATCCGTCGAGAAGAGATGCCTCGACCGAAAAGCGGCGCGCCGGATCACCGCCGCGCGGGCGCAGGTCGATGGCGAGGGGCAGCCGCCGCGCCGCCAGGCCCACGGCGTCGTCGCGTACGGCGCCCTCCGTGTCGGTGATGCGGACGCGGAGCGACGCCGCGCGCGTCGTGAGCGTCGGTTCCGCCTCGAACCAGACCCGAACACCGGTCGTATCGTCGGTCGAGGAGCTTCCACATGCGCCCGAGCCCATCACGACGAGCAGCGTGAAAAGCCCCAATCGAAGCGCCATGATCTCATTAGAACCGATCCAACGGCCCTTCGCGAGCATCTGCTGCGGCCCTCAGGGCGTCGGGTCGATGGTGACGTCGCTCGCCGACGGGACAGGTAGGGAGGTGGCGTCGAGGTTCGTTCCGTTGTCCCGGAAGACGACGCCGGTCTGAACGCGCGTGAGGTCGTAGCCCTCGACCTGGATGCATGCCCCGATGGCCGTGCCTTCGACGACACCGGACTCGGCGTCGAGCGCCGCGACGCCCGAAGCCATGAGCTCGGTGCCTACGAAGAGACCGCATGTCTCCGCGTCGCTGATCCGAAAGCCCGTGAGGCGCAGCGCAGCGTTCGTCGCTGCGGCCGCGTAGCCCGTCGGCCGCGGGCAGCTGCAGGCGGTGGTGTGCACGTTCGTGATGGACACGTCGCGAAGCTCGATCGTGCCCTGGCTGAAGGAGCTGACGCCCAGCTCGTGGACGTCGTCCACGCTCACGCGCTGGCCCGTCACGCGGGCGCCTCCCTCGACCCCGAGCCCATATCCGTAGCTGAGGTCCACCTCGAGCCCGGTGATGTGGGCCACCTCGAAGTCGGTCAGCTCCAACGACGATCCCTCTCGGCTGGCGTAAACACCGAGCTCACGCGCTCCATCGACGCGAACGCGTGACGCGACAACCTGTCCGCCGCTGTCCGCACCCAGGCCGCGCCCGTTCGCCCCATCGGAGGAAAACGCACGCGTGTCGAGGATGAGCGCATCGGAGAGATCGAGCACCGTACCGGGACTGTACGAGAGCACGCCGACACCCTCCGCCCGTGCCACCAGCACACGCGCCGCTTGGACGTGAGGGCCGTCCACCCCGATGATCCCGGTGGAGTCGGCGATGACGAGATCGTCTACGACCGCTTCGGTGCCCTCTCCCGCGACGAAGAGCGCGGTGTCGTGGTTTTGGGCGATCACCAGACCCGACGCGTCGAGTCGCGCGCCGGACTGGACGTTGATGCCTCGCCCCACCCCGCTCCCGGTCGCGGTGTCGCGAACGATCACCTGCTCGAAGCGAGCCGTCGTGCCGGGATCATCGAGCTTCACGCCAGCTTTGTGGTTGTCGGCGATCAGGACGCGGGTCGCCTCGACGTGCGCACCCTCCTGGACCCTCAATCCCTCCCCCGCCAAACCGCCCGTCACCGTCAGAGTGCCCTGCACGACGCTGTCGACGAGCACGATCGTGGCACCCATGCCGCCGGCAAAGGCACCCGAGTCCGTGCTCTGCTCGATCACGACCTTCGTGCCGTCGAAGCGCGATCCGGATTGGATCTGAAGCGCGCGCCCCGGCTCCATCCCGGAGGGATGAGGCGCTCGGATCACGACGTCGGTCGCGGTGACGCTGCTGTCGGGGTTCTGCGTGAACACACCGAAGCCGCTCACCCCGTCCACGAGCACGCCCTCGAGCGTCAAAGACCGGCCCGACGTCACGTGAACGCCCCATTGCGACGCGTCGGCGATAGTCACGTTTCGCAAGGTCGCTCCCGGACCCGCGTTCGTGATGGAGACGACGGAGGGAACCGGTGCCGCAACGCCCGTCACGATCGTCTCGGCCACGCAGGCTCCGACGACGCGAACGCCCGCGCGCAGCGAGAGAGTCCCTTCGTACGTCCCTTTGGCGAGAGCCACGGTCGTTCCGGCGGTGAGCCCGCTCCCGGCCACGTCCCCGAGCGTCGCGAAGGGCGTCGCGATGGTTCCGTCGCCGCCTGGAGCAACCGAAGCGTTTACGTAGACGACTGAGCCATCCGCCGGGAGATCGGCCGCGTAGTCACCGGTCGGGCAGGGGTCACCGATCGGCCGGCAGCCTTCCTCGCCGGGGAAGTGTGCCTCGCCAGCGCCGCAGGTCTCCATTCCGCTCGCGGGGTACGGATCGCATACGGCGACCCCACTTTCCATCGTCTCGCGCCACCCATCGGGGCAGGGCGCGATCGCGATGGGCGGTACGCCGTCCGCAGCCCAATCGATCTCCGGTGCCGCGACCGCCCCCGCTCCGGCATCGGCGTCCGCGGCCACGGCCCCGTCGATCGGCATTTCGCCGTCGTCGCCACAAGCGACCAGCCAGAGGAGGGCAGCGAACGGTGAAACCCGACGCATGGCTTTCCATGATAGCAAGGGAGATCACGCGGTATCCTCGGGAGATGGGAAACGTTTGGCGCGCTGGCATCGCCGTGTTCCTGCTCAGCGGGTGCGGCGGGTCCGAGACCGCGGCCACCGCGACGACGAACGAGCCGGAGACGGCGAACGTGCAGGAGACCCCGGCTACGCCTGCCGAAAGGGATGAGCCGGCGGGGGCGACGAACGCGGAGAACGAGGTTCTCGAAGGACGCATCGTCGACCGTGGGCCGCTCGGCCACGGCGACTGCATTCAGCAGTCCTACGAGATCGAGCAGTCCGGAGGCGAGCGGGTCTGGATCCACTTCGAGCGCTGCGGAAACTCCGACGCTCCGCTCTTCGACTCGCTCGACACCGGCAAGCGCTACCGCTTCACGGTGGAGCGGGGCGCCAGCCCGAACTTCGGCGACGACCCGATGATCGTCGGGGCGGAGCCGCTTCCCGACTGACGATCGCATGTGTCGCCGAGGTCGCCCCTCGGGCTCCGGCCCCTTCGAGGGAGATGGGGTCAGTCATGTCGGTGCACGAGGGTAGCTCTGCCTCGCCATCGCAACGACCCACACCAGCACCGAGATCGTGGCGATGCGCATGAGCGCGGGGAGCGCGAGGCCGATCAGGGTGCGCGTCTGTTCCGACTCCGGGACCAGGCCCAGGGCGGGCGAGATGTAGACGAAGAGATAGAGGAAGCCGTCGAGGCCCCCGAAGACGAGGGTGGTGAGCGCCGCGGCGCGGACGAGCCACCACACACCCGGCGCGCGGAGCGAGATCACCGAAGCCGCTACCGTCGCGACGAAGCTCGGCAAGAAGGCGGCGACGACCACGATCAGGTGGCCGAGGCGCCAGAGATCGGAGGTGACGATGGGGATCGCGAGGCCGATGAGGCAGGCGAGCATCCCGGCGCGGCGCGCCACGCGACCGGCGCGTGTCTCCGGCTCTTCGAGCGACGCCACCTCGGCGTAGAAGGGAACGAGACCGAGGAGCATCGCTGTGATGCCCACCCGGGCGAGGAGCGAGCCGATCGGCGCGGGCTCGCCGTTCAGCGACGTGCTCTGCATCAGGTCGCAGAGGAAGTTGCGCCAGAAGGAGTGCCCGACGGCGTGCGCGTCCCACCAGGTGCCTCCTGGATAGAGCGCGATCGCGATCCCGTAGCAGAGGACGAAGCAGGCAGCGCCGGCGAGGCTCGCCGCCCTTCGCGTCCGCGGGCTCAGCTCTCGGCCTGAAACGCGAACGCCTTGTCGTGGACGTAGACCAGCTTGCAGGCTTCGACGTACTTGGCGTCGTGGATGCGGCCGCCGGGGATGTATCCCGCGTCGCCCTTCTTCAGCACCAGCGGCTCGCCATCCGGCACGAGGCCCGCGTCACCACGGGTGTAGAACTGGACCCGCATCGAGCCCTCGACCACCACCGTCATGTCGTCGCCGGGATGTGAATGGGGTGGCTCGGCGGTGCCGGCCTCCCAGCGCTCGAGCATCACCTCGGCCCCGTCGGGGTTCTGAGGATAGGTCGTGCGGCAGGTGAAGCCCTCGGGGGTGCCCGCTACGGGGACGTGGTTTTCCCAGACGGCGCTGGTGTCGGCGGTCGATCCGCGGGGCTTTTCGCTGCTCATGCCAGCCATCCTCGGACCGGCCACGCTCGGGTGTCAACGGCCATCGGCCGAGGGCGACAGGGCCCAGCCTAGCCCTCGATTGCGCCAGCGGCCGCTTCATGTAAGGTGCGCGCCCATGTCCGGTTCGGATGAAAGCCCGTGGTTCGTGTATGGCCCCCTCGTCGGGGTCGGGGTGCTGGTGCTGACCTTCGTCGCGATGTCCCCATCGCCGAATGCCGCGCCCGCCCAGGCCGCCCAGGCGGAAGCGCCGCCGCCCAGCCCCAGGCCGCAGCCGACGCCCACCCCCGCACCGCCCCAGCCGGGTCAGGTCGCGGCCGCCCGGCACATCCTGGTGCAGTTCCAGGGTTCGATGCGCGCCGGCCCCGACATCACCCGCAGCCGCGAAGAGGCGACCGCCCGCATCAACGAAGTGCTCCAGAAGGCGCGCGCCGGCGAGGACTTCGCTGCGCTCGCCCGCGAGTACAGCGACGGCCCCACCGGCCCGCGCGGCGGCGACCTCGGCACCTTCCCCCGCGGACGCATGGTTCCGGCCTTCGACAACGCCGTCTTCGCCATGCAGCCAGGCGGCATCTCGGACGTGGTGGAGACGCCCTTCGGCTTCCACGTCATCCAGCGCTATCAGTAGTCGAGGCCACGCCCGCGAGGATCCTGGCCAGCGCGACGGCATCGATCGGCTTGACGATGTGATCGTCGAAGCCGGCCTCGCGACTCCTTCTACGATTCGCGTCTCCCCCGTAGCCGGTCACCGCGACGAGTCGCGGGCGCCTGCCACCCGGAGCGAGGCGCAGAGCTGCGGCCACCTCGTACCCATCCATCCCCGGCAGGCCGAGATCGCAGAGCACGACGTCCGGATGGTTCTCCTGGGCCAGTCGCACGCCTTCGGGCCCCGTCAACGCGATCTGCACCTCGTGGCCGTCCAGTTCGAGAAGATCAGCCAACGTCTCGGCCGCGTCGACGTTGTCCTCCACGACCAGGATCCGGAGCGGGCCTTCATGCTCGTGGGACGCTGCTTCCTCCGGCGCGATTCCTCTTTCGGGTGAATCCAGCGCGGGAAGCAGCACCCTGACTCGAGTCCCCTTCCCGGTGCCACCGCTCTCCACGTGGACCTCGCCTCCGTGAAGCTCACAGAGCCCCTTCACGATGGCCAGCCCCAAACCGAGGCCGCCACGAGTGCGCGCGAGGGAATGCTCCCCATGGCTGAAGCTTTCGAAGACGTGCGGCAGGAGCTCCTCGGCGATCCCGATGCCCGTGTCGCTGACGATGATCTCGGCCCTCGAGCCAGCAGCAGTCGTGTGGACGTCCACGGTCACGCGTCCACCCGAAGGCGTGAACTTCAGCGAGTTGCTCAGGAGGTTGGTGACTACTTGAGCGATGCGCGTGCGGTCCGCCTCGACCCAGATCGGGCTGCTCGAGAGGTCGAGCGCGAGCTCGAGGTGTTGGGCTTCACTCGACGCCCGGAAGTCCTCGACCGTGTCGCGAACGAGCTGCACGAGATCCAGCTCTTCGAGATGGAGCTCGATCAGGTTCCGGGTGATACGGGAAACATCGAGGAGCTGGTTGACGAGGCGTGCCTGGTGATCGACCTGCCGACGGAGGACCTTCATGGCGCGGCTCCTCGGACGCTCTTGTCGCGCACTCTCGAGAATGCTCACGGCGTTGCTGATGGCGCCGAGGGGATTGCGCAACTCGTGGGCGAGCATGGCCAGGAACGCGTCCTTGCGCCGATCTGCCTCCGCCAACTCCTCCAGACGCCGCTCGAGCTCGTCGCGAAGCCGCTTCTCCGTGCCGATGTCGCGAGCCACCTTCGAAGCCCCGACGATCTCCCCCGACTCGTCCTTCACGGGAGAGATCGTCACCGACACGTCGAGGCGGCTTCCATCCTTGTGCATGCGAACGGTCTCGAAATGATCCAGGCGCTCGCCTCGCCGGATGCGCCGAAGGATCTCCGGCTCCTCGTCGGGACGATCCGGCGGGATGAGTATCGAGATGGGGCGGCCGATCATCTCTTCTGCCGAGTATCCGAAGAGCCTCTCGGCGCCTTGATTCCAGCTGCTCACGATGCCATCGAGGTTCTTGCTGACGATCGCATCGTCGGAAGACTCGACGATCGCTGCGAGGTGCCGGGCTGCGGCCGCCAGCCGGCGCCGCTCTCCGATGTCGCGGAACACGAGCACCACGCCCTGGAGCTGCCCTGATGCGTCACGGATCGGCGCAGCGCTGTCGTCGATGGCAAACTCCGTCCCGTCGCGCGCCATGAGGATCGTGTGATTCGCGAGCCCGACGATGCGGCCGGTCTCGAGAACGTGTTGGACGGGATTCGGTGCGGGCTGCCGGGTGTTCTCGTTGAGGATTGGGAAGACTTCGGACAACGGTCGCGACACCGCCTCCGCCGCCGTCCACCCGGTCAAGGCCTCGCTCACGGAGTTCATGAGCGTGACTCTGCCGCGCGCGTCCGTCGCGATGACGGCGTCCCCAATGCTGGCGAGCACGGTCCTGAACCACTCGCGGTGCCGTTCCACGGCCCGCCCGTGCAGGACGTAGTCGGTGATGTCGGTGCTGTAGCAGGCGTGGATGACCCGGCCTCGGTCTTGCCGAATGTGGGCATTGAGAAGCACCCATCGGCTCGTCCCATCCTGAGCGCGCATCTGAGACTCCACGTCGCGAACCTCTTCTTGCCCGGCGAGGCGGCGGAGGACGCCCTGGATCACCTCCGTGTCGAGGTGGAAAGCCGCGATGTTCTGCCCGACGAACTCCTCGCGCGCGTAACCGAGCCACTGCAGCTCCGCTCGGTTCGCCCAGAGGATCGTCCCATCACCCTCCAAGAGATGGATCGGAATGGGAACGTTCTCCAAGTCCATGTCGGTGACCCGCGGCTCGCACGCGTTTGCGTCGACCATACAAAGGACACCTAGTCGCATTTCTTGCGAATGGGGAGAGCGCGTGTTTCCGCAACGCTCCAGCTGAAAGTTTCCAGGAAGACACGCCGCCTTCGACAGTATCCTCCGCGCCCATGAACGACGAGAGCGCGCGCCCTCAGCCCTGGTTCGTGCCTGGCGACGTCGATGGCTTCTTCGGTCTCGCCATCGACAACCTGATCCAGTTCCTGCTGATCCTCGCGCTCTCGGTCGCGCGTGCTCGGCTTCCCGATGACCCTGGTGCTCGGCACCGTGCTGCCCGGCGCGGCGCGTCTCGATCCTGGTCGGCAACGTCTTCTACGCCTGGCAAGCACAGAAGCTCTCGGCCCGCACCGGCCGCACCGACGTCTCCGCCCTGCCCTACGGCATCAACACCGTGTCCCTCTTCGCCTACGTCTTCTTGGTGATGCTGCCGGTGAAGCTCGCGGCCCATAAGGGCGGCGTCGACCCGAGCGCAGCGGCGCACGCTCGCCTGGCAGGTGGGGCTCGCCGTCCTGCCTCGTCTCGGGCCTCGATCGAGCTCGCGCGGCTCCTTCGTCGCCGACTGCATCCGCCGGCACACGCCGCGCGCCGCGCTCCTGTCCACGCTCGCCGGCATCGCCATCAGCTTCATCGCCATCGACTTCGCCATGCAGACCTTCGAGTCGCCCGCTGGTCGGCCATGCTGCCCGCTCGCCATGATCCTCACTACCTACTTCGGCCGAACGAAGCTGCCCGCTGCGCATCCCCGGCGGCGCCTGGGCGCGTCGGCGCTCGGCACCGCCGTGGCCTGGCTGCTCTGCGCCGATCGGCGCCCACGACGCCCCGGTCGATGCCGCCAGGCGCTCGGCGAGGCCGCCGACCACCGTCGGCTTCCACCTCCCGGTGCCGGTCATCGGCGACGTCATCGCCGGCTTCACCACCCGCTCTTCTGCGCAGTTCCTCGTGCCGGTGATGATGCCCGATGGGCCTGTTCAACGTGCTCGGCTCGCTGCAGAACATCGAGTCCGCCGAGGCGGCGGGTGACGCCTATCCCACCCTGCCGTCGATGGCGATGAACGGCGGCGGCTCGATCGTCGCCGCGCTGTTCGGCTCGTGCTTTCCGACGACGATCTACATCGGCCATCCCGGGATGGAAGGCGCTCGGGGCGCGCTCGGGCTACTCGATCCTCAACGGCGTGTTCTTCACCGTGGTCGCGCTGTTCGGGCTCACCTCGCTGATCGCCGCGCGTCGTGCCGATGCAGGCGGGCATGGCCATCGTGCTGTGGATCGGCATCATCATCACGGCCCAGGCGTTCCAGGCGACGCGACGCCGCGCACGCCCCCGCGGTCGCCGTCGGCCTGTTCCCGGCCATCGCCGCCTGGGGCGTGCTCGATCCTCGGCCAGACCCTCGGCGCGGCGAGCTTCGCGCTCGGAGATCCCGGCCTCGCCGCGGAGGTGCTCACCCACCCCGAAGCCTTCGCCATGGCCGGCGTCCACCTCGAAGGCCTGGTGGCGCTGTGCCAGGGCTTCATGCTGACCTGCATGATCTGGGCGGCCGCGAGCGCCGAGCTGATCGATCAGCGCTTCGAGCGCGCGGCGTACTGGGCGCTCGCCGGCGCCATGCTCTCGTTCTTCGGCTTCATCCACGCCGGGCGCCTGGGCCCTGCGGGGGGCGAGTTCGAGATCGGCTTCGCCAGCGGATGGCGCTGGAGCGTGGGCTACGCCCTGGCCGCCGCCTTCTTCGCACTCATGAAGCTACGGCCGACGACCCGCAGCAAGAACGCACATCACTGACGCCCCTACCAGCGTCCCTGAACCTGATTGAGGAAGGTGTAGGGATAGCCGAGGTCGAACTCCGAGGCCTCGTCCAGCACCTTCATGTGATTTTCGCCGAGCTTCACCTCGGCGGCCTTCAGATTGTCCTCGAGCTGCGCCAGATTGCGCGCTCCGAAGATGACGCTGGTGACCTGTGGCTTGTGGATGAGCCAGGCCAGCGACACCTGCGCCACCGTGGCCCCGACCTCTTCGGCGACCGCCCGCACCGCAGCGATGATCTTCCAGTTGCGGTCGTTGTCGAAGCGGGCGTAGCGGTCCTGCCATTTGTCGAGGCGCGTTCCCTCGGGCGCGCCCTTGCCCTTTTCGTACTTGCCCGAGAGGAAGCCGCCGCCAAGCGGCGACCACGGGAGGATCCCCAGACCGAAATCGCGGCAGGCGGGCACCAGCTCCTTCTCGAGGTCTCGAACGACCAGGCTGTACTGCGCCTGAAGGGTGACGAAACGCTCGAGGTGATGGGTGCGGCTGAGCCACTGTGAGTGGACCAGACGATACGCCGCGTAGTTGCTGCAACCGATGTAGAGGACCTTGCCCGCGCGCACCAGATCGTCGAGGGCGCGCAGCGTCTCCTCCTCCGGCGTGTCGAAGTCCTGCATGTGAATCTGGTACAGGTCGATGCGATCGGTCTTGAGGCGCCTCAGGCTCTCCTCGCAGGTCCGCACGATGCGGCGCCGGGAGGCGCCCGTGCCGTTGGGACCCTGGCCCATCCGGAAACGGAACTTGGTCGCGAGGACCACGTCGTCGCGCTTGCCGCTCTTGTCGAACCAGCGGCCCACGACACGCTCGCTGAGCCCGTCTTGTCCGTAGACGTCTGCCGTGTCGAAGAAGTTCACGCCCGCCTCGAGCGCGCGATCCATGATCTGGAACGACGTCTCTTCGTCCGCACCGATCTCGTGCATGAAGGAGCTCTCGTCGGCTTCGCCGAAGGTCATCGTCCCCAGGCAGAGCGGCGAGACCTTGACCCCGCTGGCTCCCATCTTCCGGTATTCCATCGCGCCTCCCGTGTGGACGGCAGATCAGAAGGCCAACGGGCTGCGATCGCAACCCCTTCGTTTCGACCCGGCGTCCTCTCCAAGTTTTCGCCCCCGTAGCAGGGGGTTGCTACGCTGCGCTCCTATGAACCGCGACGCCTTCAAGCAAGCCCTCCTCGAGGTCATGGAGCGAAAGGACCACTGGGCCTGGGCGGCCTTCACCACGGGCGCGGTACCGAAGGAGCTCCTCCACGTCCATTTCGAGCAGGAGTACGAGGTCTACGTTCGGGACTTCCCGGTCTTGATCGCGCGCGCTTACGTGAGCTGCCCGATCGCCGCCGTGCGCCGCGAGCTCGCCGAGAACATCTACGAAGAGGAGACCGGAGGCCTGTCCGCAGGAAAGCCCCATCCGGAGCTCTTCCTCCGCTATCCCAAAGGCCTCGGCATGGACCTGTCGCGCTTCGAGCGCGTGACGCTGCTGCCCGCCTCGCGCGTGTATCGCGACTACCTGGACGAAGCGACGCTGGAGCGCGGCTGGGAGATCGGAACCGCGGTGACGACGCTCTTCATCGAGGGAACGAAGTTCGAGCGGGGCGAGATCGAAGAAGGGGCGAACAAGCGCCCCGAGCCGGCGCTCTCGGAGCACCCTCTCGTGAAGCACTACGGGCTCCCCCTCGACGATCTGGCGCTCACCAAGGCCCATCGCGCCGTCGAAGGCGACCACCGCGCGGCCGCCTGGCGGGTCATGCTCGATCACGTCCCCGAGAGCGAACGCCGCGGCGTGGTCGCCGCAATGGAGACCTGCCTCGAAAAGTGGCTTCACTATCGGGACGGGATCGCCGAAGCCTGCGGCCTGCGCCGCGACTGAGCCGATGCGCCGGCACGGTCCGTGCCGCCCGTCAGTTCTGGTGCGCGCACGCCGTCCGACTGGTGAGCGGGGAACACTCTGGGGATGACCGAATCGAAGCCATCCGTCGTATTGCCGCCCGGGACGGTCGATCTCGCGTCCGAGGTCGTGCCTGCGGTGCGCGCGCTTCTGCGGCGTGGGCTCCCCGAGGACTTCGTCGAGGCATGCGTGCGCGTGGGCGCCTTCGAGGCATTCGGAGGCGGTTACAAGAGCGAGCTCGTCGGGGGGCTTCGCATCGACGTCAACGCGGCGATGAAGCTAGGTGGCGAGGAGCTCGACCGGCACGTGCTCCTGATGGAGCGCGTGAACAAGACGCGCGCCCGGACCTTCCCTTCGGTGCAGGCGGTCTTCCGTCTCGAGGGAGAGCGGCGCCTCCTCTTCATGGAGCAGCTCCTCGCCCACACCACGCTCCTCGACCTCGTCTACCGCCGGCGCACGGCGATCACCGACCTCGACCGGATCCTCGACCACACCTTCGTCGGTGTGCGCGCCATCCGCCGGACTGGCCGCGAGCACGCGCGCGCCCTCGCCAGGCTTCCGCGCATCGACGATCCCTACGGCGCGCGCCTGCGCGCGAAGCTCGAGCGCATCACCGAGCTCGACCCCGACCTGCGCCGACTCTGGAACGAAGAGGGTCGCGTGCTCGACGAGAAGGTTCCGCCGCTCACGCCGCTCCTCGCCTGCCTCGACGCCTGGCTGGGCTCCGCGCTACCGCAGGCGCCGCGGACGCTCTGCCACGGCGACCTCCACCTGGGCAACGTCATGGCGCGCCGGCGCGGGCGCGGCTTCTCGGTGCGCGTGATCAATCCCAACCCGGAGATCGGCATCACCGACCCGCTCTACGACGCCGGCAAGCTCCTGCACTTCGCGGAGCCCGTCGGCTGGGCGGCGATCGATCCCGCGCACTGCCGGGCGTCGCTGCGCACCAGCGCGAAGGGCTACCGCCTCGAGCCGCTGCTCTCGCCCGCCAGCGCGAGCGCCGAGCGGCGACGGGCGTCCTTCGAGTCGATCCTCCGCGAGCGCCTCGCCGCCGTGCGGCGCAAGGACGAGAGCCGGAGCGCGCGCCTCGAGGTCGCGACCGCCGCCGCTCACGTGGGGCTCGCCGCCCTGCTCGAGTCGAAGCGGGACGAGGCGGCGCGGCGCTTCGTGCTCGCCTACGCGCTGCGCGCGCTGGGCGCCTGGCACCGGATGGTCATGAGCGAGGCTTCGACAGCCAGCGACGCATGATGCGCGGCGCTCGCTCCAGGGCGCCGGCATCCACCTCGGGCAGAGGCATGGTGCTCTTCGTCGACCAGAAGAGGAGCGGCCCCTTCCCACCGCGGCGCGCTCGTGCGAGGAGCGAGGCCGCGGCCTTGCCCGAATAGGTGGTGTCGAGGGCGAGAGGATGCGCCCGAAACGCATCGATCGCAGCGAGACCCGCGGGAGTGACCTGACCGTAGCCCGCGCCGAGCTCGCGGGCGTCGAGATCGAGGAGCGGGCGCAGGTCTCGGTAGGAGAGCGCGAGGGACGGCTCGCCCGAAAGGCGCGCCAGCTCCTCGGATGCGCCCATCGCCATCCGCACGATTCGGAAGGCCGCGGTCACCGGCCAGGGCGTGACGCGCACCGCGATCACGGTGGGAGGATTGGGGCGCCCTCGCTCGTCGACGAAGCCGATGCCCATCCGCGCGGCGTGGTGAAAGCCGACCAGGAGCCCTGCGGTGGTACATGTCGAGCCGACCCCCACCACCACCGCGCGGGGCTTCGGCATCTCCCCGCGTTCGATCTGGTGCGCCACCTCCAGCGCCGCCGAGACGTAACCCATCGCGCCGCGCGGCGTGGCGCCGCCGGGAACCATCACCTCGGCGACGCCGCCCTCGCGCCGGATCCGGCGCTCCGCTCGCTTCATCCCGAAGGGAAGCGCCGACCAATGGGGGAGGGCGACCAGCGTCTCCGCTTCGGAGATCGTCACCTGGAGATTCTCCGCCGCCGCCTCGGACGGAGGTTGAGGGAAGAGGACGACGCCCGGGGCGAGCCCCGCGCGCCGCGCGTGCAGAACGGTGGCGGCCGCGTGATTCGAGCCGAAGGCGCCAGTGGAAAAGACGTGGGTCGCGCCCCGCGCCTTGGCCGCGCCGAAGAGCACCTCGAGAGTCCGGACCTTGTTGCCGCCATACACCTCGGCGCTTCGGTCGTCGCGCTTGACGAAAGCGGGAAAGCCGGCCGCCCCGGCCTCGCGCATCACGGCGTCCAGGCTCTCGATGGGCGTGGGGAAATCACCCAGGGCCGCGAGCGGCATGCGCGCTTCGATCCGGGGCCACGCAGCGAAGAGCGGACGATCCACCACGCGCGGACTCTACCGCGAGAGCGCCGCGAGGAGCGCGTCAACGTCGCGGCAGTCGAGGGCGCGCGTGTCTTCGGCGCTCAGACGCGATCCCGGTAGTGGGGGACCCAGCCGCTCTGGTCCTTGAAGAGGCGGACGCAGCGGATGGTCTTTTCGTCGGTGAGCATGAAGCGGTGGTGCCGCTCGGCCGGGACCACGATCAGGTCGCCTTTCTCCACCTTCACCCGCATCCACCGATCGTCCTCGGAGCGGATGTCGAAGATGCCTTCGCCCTCGAGAACGAAGCGCACCTCGTCTTCGTCGTGCAGGTGCTCGTCGATGAACTTGGCGCAGATCTCGTCGAGGTTCGGCAGCGCCGGGCTGAGCGCGACCTCGTCCTGCTCGACGTAGCCCTTGTCCTTCTTCAGGACGTCGATGGGCCCCTGATAGTGGGCGGGATCCGTCGAGAGCTGCTCGAAGTGCACCCCCTGGGTGCGGAGCTCGTCGATGGTGATCTCGCCTTCGTCCTCGTCTTGCAGCCAGTGCGCGTGCATCTCAGAACCCCACTCGTCGAATCGAGGGAGCGGGGGCCGAGCTCGGGTCGAAGCCCAGCTGCTTCATCCGCACCGCCGCCTCGAAGAGGTAGTCGTAACACTCGGCGTGGGTCTTCGCCTCGACCCAGTCCGCACCCCAGACGTAGACGCCGTGCCGGCGCACCAAGACCGCGTGGCTGTCGGGATGAGCCTCCATGGCGGCCGCCATCGACTCGGCGAGCTCGGCCTCGTGCGCCTTGTTCTCGATGATCGGCACCACCAGCTCGTCGTGATAGCCGGTGCCGGTGATGCCCTTCATCATCTCGAGGTGCGTCACCCGGAAGGCGTCCTCGTAGACCAGGGTGGCGAGCATCGCGTGGACGCTATGGCTGTGGAGCACGGCGCCCGCGTCGCGGATCCGAAAAGCATTCATGAACAGCGGCGCGCAAGCGCTGACCTTCTCGCCGCCGGCGGTGGGTGTGGTGATCACCTCGCCCGCTTCGTCCAGGACGAAGAGGTCCTCTCGTCGGAGGCGCTCCTTCTGAACGCCGCTCGGCGCCATGTAGATCTTGCCATCCTCGCGGATGCTGATCCCCCCGCCGGTGCCGGAGACCCATCCGAGGCCGTAGAACTGGCGGCAGAGCGCGACGATCGTGCTCCGCGGATCGTTGTCGGTGTCGGCCATGGCGTCTCCCCGCGAGGTGGGCCACTCTAGCCAATCGCAAGATGCGCGTCACTGTCCTCGGAAGCGGAAGTCGTGGCAACTGCACACTCGTGGAGGCGGGCGGAGTGCGCGTCCTCGTCGACGCGGGACTGTCCCCGAAGGAGATCGAGCGGCGCGCCGAAGGTGCACACGACGCACCACTGGGCCGTATCGACGCGCTCGTCCTGACCCACGCCCACGGCGATCACGTTGGCCACGCACGCGCCTGTGCCATGCACTTCGACGCGCCCGTCTATCTGACCGAGGCCACCCGCCGGAGCGCCGAGCTCGGCTCTCTGCCCCAGAGCCGGGTCATCGGCCCCCGCGCCCCCTTCCGCGTCGGCGGGCTCGAGATCCGTCCTCATCCGGTGCCTCACGACGCACCGCAGGTCGCGCTGGTCTTCGCCGCCGAAGCAAAGCGCGCGGCGCTGGTCACCGACCTCGGCTGGGTCCATCGCGACCTCCTCGACCATCTCCGCGGCGTCGGCACGCTCTTCATCGAGGCCAACCACGAGCCGACGCTCCTCAGAGCCGGCCCTTATCCGCCCGAGATCCAGAAGCGCATCGCGAGCGGCGCTGGCCACCTGTCGAACGCGCAGATGGCGGGCGCCCTCGAGGCGCTGGCTCCGGGGCTCGAGCGGGTGGTGCTCATGCACCTCTCGCAAGCGAACAACGAGCCGCATCTGGCGCGCCGCGCCGCCGAGCGCGCGCTGTCTCGCCATCGCCACGTCGAGATCTCGGTGGCCCATCAGGACGAGACGCTGGCGGTCGAGGTGGGCCTGCCGCGAGGGCAGCTCTCCCTCGGCATCCCCATGTGATACGACGAGGCATGGTCGCCCCCATACCGAGTCTGAACCCCAACGTCCGCGGCATGACGCCGTCGGCGACCGTCGCGATCAACGAGCGCAGCGACGCGCTCCGCGCCGAGGGACGAACGATCTACAAGCTGGGCCTGGGCCAGTCGCCCTTCCCCGTCCCGAAGGACGTCGTCGCGAGCCTGCGCAAGAACGCGCACCAGAAGGACTATCTGCCGGTGCGTGGGCTTCGCGCACTCCGCGCTGCGGTGGCCGGCCACGCGAAGCGCACCCTCGGCATCGCGCGGGACGCGGACGACGTGCTGGTGGGACCCGGGAGCAAGGAGCTGATGTTCCTGCTCCAGCTCTGTCACCAGGGCGAGCTGATCATCCCGAGTCCATCCTGGGTGAGCTACCAACCGCAGGCGCGCATCATCGGCCGCCCCGTGCGCTGGATCGAGACGAGCCGCGAGAGCGATTGGATGCTGACCCCCGACGCCCTCGAGCGCGCGTGCGCCGCGGGCGGGGACGTGCCCCAGGTCCTGATCCTCAACTACCCCTCGAATCCGACCGGCGTCACCCTTTCGCCCGAGCGCCGCGCCGCGCTCGCGGAGGTCGCTCGGAAGCACGCTCTGGTGGTGGTCAGCGACGAGATCTACGGCGAGGTCGACCACCGCGGCGCCCACGGCTCCATCGCGGTGGACTACCCCGAAGGCACCATCGTCTCGGGAGGGCTCTCGAAGTGGTGCGGCGCAGGCGGCTGGCGTCTCGGCACCTTCGTCTTCCCGAAGGGCCTCTCCTGGCTTCACGACGCGATGGCCGTCGCCGCGAGCGAGACCTACACGTCGGTGAGCGCACCCATCCAGCACGCAGCGGTCACCGCCTTCGACGGATCGGCCGACCTCGAGGACTACCTCGTGCGCTCCCGCCGCGTCCTCGGAGCCCTCGCGCGCTGGGCTCATGGCCAGCTCGCCTCGGCGAAGGTCGACGCGCCCGCGCCCGAAGGCGGCTTCTACCTCTTCCCCGACTTCGGCGCGCACCGCGAGGCGCTCGCCACCCGCGGCATCGAGACGAGCGCCGCTCTCTGCGAACGCCTGCTGGAAGAGACGGGCGTAGCCATCCTGCCCGGCAGCGACTTCGGCCGCCCGACCCAGGAGCTCACGACGCGCATGGCCTACGTGGACTTCGATGGGGAAGCCGCCCTCGACGCCGCCAGCGACGATGCGATGGAGGTCGCCTGGCTCGAGGCTCACTGCCAGAACGTGGTGACCGCGATCCGAGCGATCGTCGACTGGCTCGGCTGACGTACTCCGCGAGCGTTGCGCGGACGATCGTCGCGCACGGGCACGGGCACGCAAGTGGGGCGGACCAGCTCTCTACTCGAAGAGGAGCGCCAGCCGGAGCGCCACGCGCGGGGGCAGGCGCTCCTGGCCCTCGGGGCTCTGCCACACCGCACCGGTGGAGCTCCCGCCATCGAGGTTCAGGGCGTTTTCGCATCCCTCGTGGACCAGCACCTCGCCGAAGCTCCACAGCGTCGGTCCTCCGTGTCCGTCCACCTGCGCGGCGCGCGCGACGTAGACGTCGAGGGTGTGCCCACCGTCGCGAAGGCAGAGCGCCGTGCGGTCGGCGCGCCGGCCATCGTTGCGGCGGATGTTGAGCTCGCCATCGACCACGATGCGCGGCATGCACTGCTGCGCGAAGTCGGCGTCGTCGGGGATCGAAAGGCTCGGGGCCTCGGCGTCGTAGAGCCGGCCCACCCCGTCGTCGATCACCAGCACGCCGCCACCGAGTGCGGCGGAGAGAGGCGCGATCTCGCGACCGCCGACGCGCGTCAATCCCTCGGGCTGCTTCTCCGTGTCCCAGTAGCCGCCGTTGATCGCGAGCAGGGCTCCTTCGGCCTCGAGGGCATCGCCGAGCGTCCGATCGAAATCGAGATCGGCCACGTGGATCTCGGCCTCCGAGAGGTCGAACCGGAAACGGTAGAGGGAGTAGCGCGCGCCGTCAGCGTCCTCGATGGGGCGCACGACCGGGACGATCGGATCTCCCGGAGGCGCGGGCTCTCGCGTCTCCACCGCCGGCCCTGGTCGACTGTCCGCGGCAGGCGCCTCGCCTCCGCAGTCGTCGCAAGCCGCGACCGCGAGCACCAGGCTCGCGGCGACGAGCCCCGTGACGATTCCGGATCTGCGCACGAGCCGTGCTATGCAGTGCCTTCCGCCAGAGTTCAAGAGGGATCGAGTGACGGATTGGTACGAAGAGACGTATCGGGAGCGCATGCGCTACGGGCTGGCCGTGAAAGAGCGCGTCTTCGAAGGGCAGAGCGAGCATCAGAAGGTGGAGGTCCTCGACACCGTCCGCTTCGGGCGGGTGCTGGTGATCGACGGGGTCTTCATGACCAGTGAAGCGGAGGAATTCCTCTACCACGAGATGCTGGTGCACCCCGCGCTCTGTTCTGCCCCGCGGATCCGGCGAGTGCTGATCATCGGCGGCGGGGACGGGGGGACGGCGCGGGAAGTGCTCCGGCATCCCGAGGTCGAAGAGGTCGCGATGGTCGAGATCGACGCGATGGTGGTCGAGGCGTCGAAGGCGCACCTCCCGACCCTCGGCGCGTGGGAGGACCCTCGCCTCGACCTGCGCATCGCCGATGGCATCACCTACCTCCGCGAGTCGAACGATCCCCCCTGGGACGTGATCCTGCTCGACGGCACCGATCCCGTGGGCCCGGGCGAAGGACTCTTCGACGAAGCGTTCTACCGGAGCGTGAAGAAGAACCTCGCCGTCGGCGGCGTCTTCGCGCTGCAGAGCGAATCGCCGCTCCTCGACCACGTCTTCCACGAGATCCAGGACACGCTCGAGGGCGTCTTCCGGGCGGTGCATCCGTACTTCGGGCCGGCTCCGCTCTACTCGGCGGGCATTTGGTCGTGGACCTACGCGACCGACGGTGCCGATCCGATGGCGGTCGACGTCGCGCGTGCGTCGCGGATCGAAGAGCGCTCCAAGACGTACAACCGCGACCTCCATCGCGCCGCCTTCGTGAAGCCGCAGTACGTGTCGAAGCGCCTCCGCGTCGGAAGCTGAGCGCAGAGGTCAGTCCCAGGTGACGGGACGACCCACCACCGCATCGACAAGCACCAGCCGCTTCTTCTTGCCGCCACCGGCTGTCAGCGACAGCCGCCAGAGCGGGATCAGAACCGGGCTGACCGCGCGGGCCCGCGCCTCGAAGAGCTCCGCGAAGCGCGCGCGCACCCGCTCCTGTGACGCCGGGCTCTCCCAGTCGCTCTCCTCGAGCGTGAGCGTGCCGGGCGGCACGTCGACGAAGGCCGCCACCCCGTCGAGATCCTCGACCGCGCTGACGTGTTTCTTCGGATTCGCGACGAAGCTCATCCCGTCCTTTTCGCTCAGGACCAGCACGTCCAGGCGACTGGGATGCAGGTACACGCTGCCTGCGAGCACGGCCTTCGGGCCGCCGAGGAAACGGGACAGGATCGGCGCCGGCACCTTCTCGTCGAAGTCCACACGGTAGAGCAGGCGGTGAACGAGCTCCGCCGATTCGAAGCGCTCGGCGTCACCGATGAAGCCCAGGAGCTTGCCGCGCGCCGCCTGCTCCCCGAGCTTCTCCGCGTCGTCTTGTCCGAGCGCGGCAGCGACGGTGCTGACCTTGTCGGGCAGGGACAGATCCGGGCGCGCCCCATTCGACGTCGCCCAATAGCGATAGCTCCGGCCCTCCTTGTATCGCCCCGCGTCGCCGCTCTCGATCAACGCGCCGAGGACACGGCGCGCCTTGGCCACCGACATCTCCGCCCGCTCGGCGAACTCCTTGGCTGTCATCGACGTGCTCTGCGCCAACTTCCGGGCCCAGCGGACCCCCGGCTCGTCGCGCCGGTCCACCACGCCATCGGCGGAGACCAGGAGGGTCGGGGCGCTGGGGGAAAACGCTTCGGCCGCGTCGCCTGCGAAGGGGATGGGCTCTTCGGGGGGCGGGGGGACCGGCGTCGGGGCTTCGGGGCGTGCGGGAGCGCTCACCACCGACCGCGTGGGGTCCTCGTTGCCCATCTCCTTCTTCACGAGCGGGGCGAAGCGCGCGCGCTGGTCCGCGGTCACGATCTCGGCGAGCCCCGTCTCGTCGATGGTGCGGTGGTCGCTGTAGAGCCAGCGCGTGATCAGCGGCACGGGCTCCGGGTGATGGTCCGGGCTCACGAGGACGAGCTCCCCCGGCCGGAGCTGCGGCAGACGCGCGGCGATGGCGTCGGCGTCGTCGGGCGCGAGCGCCCTGAGGGACGGCTCGATCTTCGCGATGTCCTGACGCGCGCTCAGGCGGCCGAGCGCCCAGGTGCCGAATTGCCCCATCGCCCGATGGTCCACGTCGCACGGGTTCTGGGTCGCCATCATGCAGCCGACGCCATACTTGCGGGCCTGCTCCAGCAGGACGGTGAGGCCTTCCTTGCACGCTGGTTTGCGCGCCGGCGGAACGAAGGGAGCCACCTCGTCCACGTACAAGAGCGCCTGGGGCTCCTTGCACGGGTGCTGCAGCATCCAGCGGTAGAGGCGATCGGCGAGCGCCGCGACGATGAGGTCCTTGTCGTCCTGCGAGTGAAGGGTGCCCAGATAGATGATCGACACGCGGACCCGGCCCGGCGTGCGGTGCGGACCGAGGCCGAGGAGCGTCTCGGCGTCGATGGGCACCCCACCGGTGAAGAGCATCCGCCGTGCGCCCACGGTCGACGGCGCGGAGTGCACCGGATCGGCACAGAGCGGGATCCCGCGGCGCGACGCCGGCGTGAACACCACCACCTCCGCCCGCTCGTGGAACTCGCGCGCGGCCCGGGGGTCGGCGCCGCGCCGCGCGAGCTCCGCCTCGTCCCCGAAGAGGGCGAGGCTGACCAGGTCGCCCTGGGGATCGACGGCGATCACGGGAATCCCGGCGCGGACCGCTTCCTCGACCACCACCTTGCAGAAGACGCTCTTGCCGGAGCCGCGGGAGCCGAGCGCCAGGACGTGGCGGAGGAGCGCCTCTGTCGGAAGCCCGACGGCGCTCGCGCCATCCCCAGCCCGCACGCCCAGCGGCAGCATCGAAGCGACCATAGCAGACCGCGCCGAACGGCGGGTTACTCCAAATCTGGTCGCGGCGCGCGTATCCTCTCCGCGTGCCTCGCTTCTTGCTCGTCTTCCTCCTGGCTTCCTCGTCGTGGCTGGCGCTGAGCGCGCCCGTCGCCGCGCAGGACGACGCGGCAACCGAGGACGACACCGAGGACGAAGCGCGGTGGCGCTTCGAGCGCGCCCGGGTCGACTTCGAGGCGGGTCAGTACCAAGAAGCGCTCGACAACTTCGAGCGCGCCTATGAGCTGAGCCAGCACGCCGAGCTCCTCTTCAACATCGGCCAGTGTGCCGCGCGACTCGCGATGGACGAGCGGGCGCTCGAAGCTTTCCAGAGCTACCTGGATCAGATGCCGGACGCGGTGAACCGCGAAGACGTGGAGATCCGGATCCGGGAGCTGCGCGCGCGCATCACCGCGGCGCAGACCCTCACCGAGCCGGAGGGGCAGACGGAGTCCCCCCAGGAAGAATCCGGGAGCATCTTCTCCAAGTGGTGGTTTTGGGCGATCGTCGGCGGCGTCATCGCGGTTGGCGCGGGCGTCGCCATCGGGGTGGCCGTGGCCGCGAGTGGGGGCGGCGGACCGGATCCGGTTCAGGGTGATCTCGGACAGGTGCTCGAGGTGCTGACGTGGCGCTGAAGCGCGCCCTCCTCGCGCTCGCTGCGTCGTTCTTGGTCACGTCGTGTGCAGGCGAGCCTTTCAGCGAGGTGCTGGTGATCGTCGACGCCCAGGAGGGCGTGCAGATGCAGGCCGCGCGGCTCCGGCTCTTCGTCTGGTCCGGCGACGAGATCCCGACCGACGAGCCCGACGTCCCGGCGCACATGGTGGTGATCGGCGACGACGAAGCCCTGAGCTTCCCATTCAGCTTCGGCATCAAGCCCATCGACAACGACGCAAACCGGCGCTTCCGCGTCGAGGCCGCCGCGCTGACCGCCGATTCCGACACCAATCCGGTCGCGGTCGTGCGCGCGACAACCGGCTTCCTCTCTGGTGAGATCCGTCAGCTGCGTCTGGTTCTCGAAGATGCGTGCATCGACGTCGATTGCAGCGCCCCGCTCAGCTGCCGGGACGGTCACTGCGTCAACGGCGACATCGACGGGTCCACCCTGCCGCCCTACGGCGTCGTGGGCTGCGGCGATGGCTTCTTGGACGCTGGTGAAAGGTGCGACGACGGCAACCTCCGGGACAACGACGGCTGCAGCGCCACCTGCACTCCCGAAGGCTCGTGCGACGCTCCCATCGATTTGGCGCTGGCGGGCGCGACGCTTTCGGACGGAGCGTACGTCTACTACGGGGACACCGCGGACGAGATGGACCACGCCGTCGGGAGCTGCGCAGCGGCCGAGGACGGCAAGGACGTGGTGCTGCGCTTCGTTCCGGAGGACGACGGTCGCATCGAAGTCTCGACCGAGGGCGCCGCGACGGTCTTCGATACCGTCATCTACGCCCGGAGCGAATGCATCGTGCCGATGCCCGAGTTCGCGTGCAACGACAACGTCAACCCAGGGGTTCCCACGTCTCGGATGCAGCTGGATGTCATGGACGGAGAGCCCGTCTATCTCTTCGTCGATGGCAACGGTACGTCCGCGGGCACCTTCCAGGTGACGGTCCGCATGTCGGGAGGACCGGGGACCGACTGCTCCATGCCCATCCCCATCGAACCCGACGCCGACGGCGTCTTCCATGTCACCGGCACCACCATCGGCGCCTTCGACGACGCCCAGGGGACCTGCGCGATGGCCAACGGAGCGCCGGAGGTCGTCTACCAGTTCACCCCCCCGGCGGACGGGCGAATCGGTGCGAGCACTCAGGGCATGACCGTCTTCGACACCGTGCTCTACGCGCGGAGCGCCTGCGACGATTCGGGTGCAGAGGTGGTCTGCAACGACAACGACGCGCCGGGGCTCGTCTCCTCACGGCTGCAAACGGACGTGGCCGAAGGCGAGCCGGTGTATCTCTTCGTCGACGGAAACAACGCGATCAGCCTCGGCGACTACGAGCTCGACTTCTGGTACGTGGCCAACGACGCCACCGGCAGTGGCACCTGCGACGCCCCGACGGAGATCACGGTCCCGGCGGAGGGAGGAACCTATTCGGACACGGGCTCGACGGCGCGGGCCTTTTCCGACCTCGATGCCGCCACCGACTGTGCCACCAGCGGCGGGGCGCCGGAGCACGTCTATCACTTCACGACGCCCGCCGAGGGGCGCTATGTCGCGAGCACCGAAGGCTCGACCACCTTCGACACGGTGCTCTACGCCCGGGACGTGTGCGAGGCCCCTCCGGAGCGCATATGCAACAACGACGTGCAGGCCGGCTTCGTGACGTCGCGGATCCAGGGCTACGTCAACGAAGGGGACGAGCTCTACTTCGTAGTGGACGGAAACGGACCCACGAGCCGCGGTGACTACCAGCTCGACTTCCGCTACCTGCCGTACCCGGTGGAGGGCGCTTGCGACGGGCCGATTGACATCAGCCTCGATGCGAGGACGGCGACCGTGACGGGCTCCACCGCCACCGCCTTCGACAATGGCGCAGGGGACTGCGGAGGGGAGGACGCGCTGGACGTCGTCTACCAAGTGACGGCGCCGGGTGTGGGGCGGGTGGGCTTGTCCACCGAGGGGGGCACAGGCTTCGACACCGCTCTGCACGCGCGGTCGATCATGACGGGATGCGGGCCGGACGCGCTGAGCGAGCTCGGTTGCAACGACAACGTGGCGCCCGGGTTCACGACCTCTCGCCTCGAGATCCTCGACGCCCCGTCGATGCTCTTCGTCTACGTGGATGGCGAGACGCCCTTCGCCCAGGGCGACTACACCCTCGACGCCTGGTATCAGCCCTTCGACGACGTGGGGACCTGCGACGCGCCCAAGCCGATCAGCATCGACCTGATGGAGGAGCTCACCGAGACGGACACCACGCTTCACGCTTTCGACGACACGAAGAGCGCTGGGGCGAGCTGCGTCGTCGACGGCGCACCCGACTTCGCCTATCTGGTCACGCCCGCCCGGACGGGGCTCTTGACCATCTCGGTGGAGACGGCGGACGGGTGGGGCCCGAGCCTCTACTACGGCGGCGGTGTGTGCAGCGCGGCGGAGGCGAGCGGGACGTGCACCATACCTACCGGCAACACGACCACCCTCTCCTTCACGGCGACCATGGGGGTGGCCTATTTGATCGTCGTCGACAGCCTCACCACCACCAGCGGCGGCGACTTCGTGGCGACTTTCAGTCTGGACTGAGCCCCTCTCGCGCGAGCTCGAGCACCGAGGCCACGGCCTGCGCGATGTTCCCGAAGGGCTGACCGTCGCCGCCGATCTGCGTCACCCGCACCTCGCCGAAACGCTCGCCTACCGCGCCCGCGAGCTCTGGCAACCTCTCCACGAGCGCCACCCGCGCACGCGCCGCGGCGCGCACCTCCTCGTTCTTCGCCTCGCGGGCGGCGAGCTCCGCCCGCGCCAGGCCCATCTCCACCACCGCCTCGCTCTCCGCGCGGCGTCGCGCGAGCTCCGCCTCCTGCTTGGCGCGCGCGATCTGCCCCTCGGCGACAGTCGCGTCCACCAGCGCTTCGCGCGCCGCGGTCCGCGCCTCGGCCTCCTCTACCTCGCGCGCGGCTGCACGCACCGCGTCGCGCATCTGCGCCTCGGCCCGCTCACGAGCGATCTCCGCTTCACGCTCGGCGACATCGGCCTCTGCGTCGAGCTCCGCGCGCTCGACCTGGCGGCGGCTTTCGGCCTCCGCGAGCGCCCCGCGGCGGTCGGCGTCGGCCTTCGCCTCGCGTGCCTCGCGGTCGAGCCGGGCACGGTAAGGCGCCTGCATCGCGGAGAAGACCTGCTCCGAGAGCACGCGGACGTCCTGGATCTCGATGGTGTCCAGGACCACGCCCCAGCCTCGGTCGGTCTCGTCGTCGGTGCGCCCTTCCCCGGCCACCACCGGGGCGATCTCCCGCATCAGCTCGTCGGCGATGGCGCCTTTGCGCTTCTGCATCACCTCCTCGACGCCCAGGTTCGCGAGGAGGCGCCGCGTCGCACCCGTGAGCATCGAGGTGAGCGTCTCCGCCAGCTTCTCCTGCGCCCGCTCCGCATAGGAGAAGTTCAGCACGCGAAAGGCGATCAGCGGCGCGGCGATGCGGTAGACGGCGAGCCCGGTCACCTGCACCCCGACCTTCTCCGCCGTGACCTGATCCGCGACGAAGGCGATGCGCTGAAGCGAGGTCGGCACCACGGCCACCGAGTCCCAGGGCCACTTGAAGCAGGTGGCGCCCTGCCCGCTCGACGCGAGCACGCGCCCGCGACGACAGTGCACGAGGTACTCGCTGGGCTTGGCGGTGATCAGGCCCCATCGCTTCGTCTTGTCGGGATCCTCGATCGGGCGCCCTTCGCGCCACCCCTCCGCTACTCGGGCGCGGGCGAGCGCCAGCGCCTGCTCGTTCGGCTTCGTCATCGTCGACCTCCGCCGTGACCCAGTGCGAGCGCCGTGCCGAGCGAAAGCAACGCGACATCTGCCCTCCGCGTAGCGCAAGGCCGCCTCGTTTTGGTGCGCCCGCGCCGCGGTGGTGCGCTATCTTCGCGCCCATGCCCCGCGCCAGAGCCGTTCGCATCCGGGAGCCCGGCGGTCCCGACGTCCTCGCGCTCGGCGAGATCGACGTTCGCGACCCGGGCCCCTCCGAGATCCTCGTCGCCGTGCGCGCGGCGGGCCTCAACCGCGCCGACACCCTTCAGCGCCGCGGCTTCTACCCCGCGCCCCCGGGCGCCCCCGCCGATGTCCCCGGCCTCGAATATGCCGGCGTCGTCGAGGCCGTCGGCGAAGGCGTGCGCGATCACGCGGTGGGCGACCGGGTGATGGGCATCGTCGCCGGCGGCGGCATGGCGAGCTACCTCGTGACCCACGAGCGCGAGGCGATCCGCATCCCGGAGTCGATGGACTTCGAGACCGCGGGCGCGATCCCCGAGGTGTGGCTCACCGCCTACGACGCCCTCTTCCGGCAGGCGCGCGTCGGCCTCGGCACGCGCGTCCTCCTTCACGCGGTGGCGTCGGGCGTCGGCACCGCCGCGACGCAGCTCGTCAAGCGCGCGGGCGGCGTCACCCTCGGCACCTCGCGCACCGCCGACAAGCTCGAACGCGTCGAGCCCCTCGGCCTCGACCACGCGATCCACGTGTCGGACGGGACCTTCGCCGACGCGGTGAAAGAAGCGGCGGGCGGCGCCGACGTCATCATCGACACCGTCGGCGCGGCGTACCTCGCCGAAAACGCGGCGGCGCTCGCGGCGCAGGGGACGATGGTGATCCTCGGCCTGATGGGCGGCGTGAGCGGCGAGCTGCCCCTCGGCCTCGTGCTCCGAAAGCGCCTCCACATCGTCGGCAGCGTGCTGCGCGCCCGTCCACTCGAGGAGAAGGCCGCGCTCGCGCAGGCGTTTTCGGCCGCCGTGCTGCCCTCTCTCGCGGACGGCACCCTCGAGGCCGTCGTGGATGATGCGCTGCCCATCGAAGAGGTGGCGGAGGCGCATCGCCGCATGGACGAAAATCGCACCTTCGGGAAGCTCGTCCTGACCTTCTGAGGCCAGCCTCACGTGACGGCGTCCCCCATCCGCACGGAAGCGCGCGGCCTCTTCTCGGTCGCCGTCCCTCTCGCCCTGAGCAACCTCGGCAACCAGCTGATGGGGGCGGTCGACACGGCGGTGGTGGGACGCCTGGGTGAGGTACCCCTCGGCGCCGTCGGCCTCGGCAGCGGGCTCTACTTCGCGGTCGCCGTCATCGGTCTCGGCCTGATGCTCGGCCTCGACCCGCTGATCACCCAGGCCGTCGGTGCCAACGAGCGCAAAGAGGCGCGCCGCCTCTATCTGCAGGGGCTGGGCATCGCGGTCGTCGTCGCCTTTCCCCTCGCGCTGGCGATCGTGGGCGTGGTGGCGCTCTTGCCGACCCTCGGGATCGACGCCGACGCCTCCGCCGCCACCGCCGACTACGTGCACGCGCGCCTGCCGAGCCTGTGGCCCTTCTTCCTGCTCATCGGGGGCCGCAGCTACCTCTCCGCCCACGACGTCACCCGCCCGATGGTGATCGGCGTCGTCGTCGCCAACGTCATCAACCTGCCTGTGAGCTGGGCGCTCGTCTTCGGCGACGCCGGCCTCACGCCCTATGGCCTGCCGGCCCTCGGCGTCCCCGCGCTCGGCGTCGCGGGCGCCGGCTGGACGAGCACCGTCTGCACCGTGCTGCAGATGGGGATCATCCTCTATGCGGTGCGCGCGCTCGGCGACGGGAGCGAAACACGCACGCGCTTCCGTCCCGACCCCGAGACCATCCGCCGCGCCTTCCGACTCGGCGCGCCCATCGCTGGCGCCCTCCTCGCCGAGGTCGGCCTCTTCACGCTCACCGGTCTCGGCGCCGGCATCCTCGGCACTCGCCCCCTCGCCGCCCACAACGTCGCCCTGACCCTCGCCGCGACGACCTTTCAGGTCCCGCTGGCGCTCAACGCCGCCGCCACCGTTCGCGTCGGACGCGCCATCGGCGAAGGCGACGCGGACAAGACCCGCCGCGCCGGCTTCGTCGCGCTCGGCGCCGCTGGCGGCTTCATGGCGATGAACGCGCTCTTCTTCCTGGCCGTTCCGTCGCTCCTCGCGCGTCTCATCACGGACGACGCGGAGGTCATCGCCGCCGCCGTGCCGCTGATCCTCGTGGCTGCCGCCTTCCAACTGGTGGACGGGCTTCAAGCGGTGGGGGCCGGCGCGCTACGCGGCGCCGGGGACACGCGCTTCGCGATGATCGCCAACGTGCTCGGCCACTACCTGATAGGCGTGCCCGTCGCCGCCATCCTCGCCTGGCCCGCCGGTTGGGGCGTGGAGGGGCTCTGGTGGGGCCTCTGCGCGGGCCTTTCGACGGTGGCGGTGGCTCTCGTGGCCCGTTTCGATCGAATCAGCCGCAAAGCCATCGCCCGGGCGTGACAAGCGGCGGGTCGACCGGTACACCCACGGCCCATGGGAGTGAATGTCGGGCATGTGCTGAGGCAGACGGCGCTGCGGCGCCCGGACGACGTAGCCCTGGTGGAGCTCGGGCGCTCACGCCGCGAGGTCACCTATCGCGAGCTGGACGACGGCGCGCTACGCGTCGCGCAGGCGCTCCTCGGTGAGGGCGTGATGCCGGGCGGGCGCGTAGCGCTCTTCGCGGACAACGGCGACGCCTTCGTGCGGGCGTGGTTCGGCATCGTCTACGCGGGCATGACGG
The DNA here is from genome assembly GCA_963727445.1 of uncultured delta proteobacterium. Taxonomy (GTDB): domain Bacteria; phylum Myxococcota_A; class Polyangia; order Polyangiales; family B10-G4; genus B10-G4. Next base: position 416,233 of record CAVSGI010000020.1, on the reverse strand, counting down.
TGGTGCCGATGCCCACGGTGCTCACCGCCCCGGAGCTCTCGCGGCGATTGGCTCATGCGCGCTGCGACGCCATCCTCCACGACGATCCGCGCTACGAAGTGGCGGCCGCGGCGGTGGAAGAGCTCGGACGCGAGATCCCGCAGCACGAAGTCGAAGGGCTCGGCCTCGGCGAGCTCCCGATGCAGCGCCCCTTCGACGTGAAGGCGGGCGACACGGCGATGATCCTCTACACCTCGGGGACGGTGCAGGGCGAGCGCGGCGCGGTGGTCACCCATGCGTCGCTCCTGCTGCACACCAGCGCCCTGGTGCACCACACGCTGGGCTTGTCATCCGGGGATCGGGTCCTCGGCGTCCTGCCGCTCACCCACAGCTACGGCATCCGCATGGTCGTCCTCGCGCCCTTCTATGCGGGCGCGCGCGCGGTGCTCATGCCACGCTTCCGCGCCGCAGAGACCCTCACCGCGCTCCAGAGCGAAGAGATCAGCTGGCTCCCGGTGGTACCGACCATGCTGGCGGCGCTCGAGCGCCAGCCGGCTTCGGAGCCGGCGAAGAGCCTCTCCTGGTGCTTGAGCGCCGGCGCGCCCCTCGCCGAGAACCTGCGCGAGGCCGCCGAAAAGCGACTCGGCTGCGAGGTACGCCAAGGCTATGGCCTGACGGAAGCCACCTTCTCCACCGTCGACGCGCCGCCTTGGGAAAAGAGCCCCGGCTCGGTGGGGCGCCCGGTGTGGGGCGTCGAGGTTCGGGTGGTCGACGAGGAGGGCAAGGACGTTCGGCCGGGCGAGACCGGTGAGGTTCGGGTGCGCGGGCAGAACGTGATGGCCCAGTATCTCGACGACGACGCCGGCACCGTCGAGGCCATGCCCGACGGCTGGCTCGCCACCGGAGACGTGGGCGTGCTCGGCGGCGACGGCGTGCTGACGATCGTCGACCGCCAGAAAGACATCATCATCCGCGGCGGAAACAACGTCTTCCCGAGCGAGGTGGAGGACGCCCTCGCGCGCCACCCCGACGTGGCGGAGGTCGCCGTCGTCGGCCGTCCCGACGATCACTACGGCGAGGAGATCGTCGCCGTGATCGTGCGCGCCGAGGGCAAAGACCCGAGCCCCGCGTCGATCGTCGCCAGCCTGAAAGGTCTGGTTGGCGACATCAAGCACCCCCGCGAGGTGGCTTTCGTCGCGGCCATGCCCCTCGGCCCGAGCGGCAAGGTGCTCAAGCGCGAGCTGCGCCGGATGATCACCGCCGGCGAGATCAACCCGACGAAGATCGGCTGAGGCGCCCTATCGCCGGAGCGCCTCACAGGGCCACTGCGCCGTGAGGCGGCTGGAGGGGACCTCGCTCAGCTCGCTGCACGCCGACCCCGAGAGCACCATCGTGGTCGGCTCGGGGACCGAGAAGCCATCGGGCCCGTCGCAGAGGAGCGGCCGCCCGTTCAGGCGGACGTCGCCGAGGCACGCGAGGGAGGGCTCCACCGCCTGGGTGAGCGTGAGGGTGCACGCCACGTCGGTGCGAACGATCTCGTCGAGCGCCCCGCGGAGCCCGTCGGCGGTCGCCGCCTCCCAGAAGGTAGCGCCGCTCTCGCCGATGCCGGCATCGGCCATGTTCTGGAGGTGCTCGCGCGACACGAGCCCCTCGCCGAGGGAGAGGATGAAGGTGCGAATGCCGGCGGCAAACGAACGCCGCGCTGCCGCCACCGCCTCGTCCTGCCCGTTCTGCGGGTCGAGCTCCGCGCAGGTGTCCGGCTCGCCGTCGGTGGCGAGGACGAAGATCGTCGGGCCGAGCTCGGGGGCGAAGAAGGGGGCGAGGGTGTCGCGTGCGACGTCGATGGCGTCGCCGGTGGGCGTGTCCTCGATGGGATCGAGAGTGAAGAAGAGGTCGCGGATCGGCGCGAGGTTGTCGAGCGCCGGCGGCACCACCGACATGTCGGGACAGGCGCCGATGGGCGGCCCGCCGTCGCCGTCCGAGCGGGCCGTATAGAACGCGACGCCGAAACGAACCCGCCTCTCGAGGCGCGTGACGAGACCATCGCCGCCCACCACGACCTCCCGCAGGAGCTCCCAACGGGAGAGCCCGCTCTCGGTCGGCGCCGCCATGCTGCCGGATTGATCGATGAGCAGGATGACGGTGGGCGTCACACGAGAGCCGACCGTCACCGGCGCGCATGCGTCGGGGCCCACGTCGACGAAGGGGACGTCGAAGGGCGCATCGCGAGGCGCGTCCGAGGCGGCGTCGGCGGCGTCGATGGATCCATCCCGCAACCGAGGCTCCCCCACCTCGAGGGGCGTCTTGGAGCCACAGGCTGCGGCGACGACGAGCAGGAAGAGCCAGAGGCGCACGTCCTGAGCCTAACCCCAGAGCGCGCCTGTGTCTGGGGCTGGCAGGGGAGCTTCGATACGGGACGCGGCTGGTTTAGAGTCCGCCTCCATGAATCGGCTCCCACTTCTCTTCCTCGCCTTCGCTTCGGCTCTCGCCGCCGGCTGCGGGGGCGCGTCCGTTCGCTCCTCCACGGCCGAGGACGGCGACGGAGACGGCGGAGACGCCGCGCGGGCCTGGTCGCCGACCTCGATCGCCGAGGACGCATTCATCGAGCAGTACGCAGCGACCCACGGCTTCCGCCTCGGCCAACCGACGAGCATCCAGATCACGCCGGACGATGCGCAGGTGCTCTTCCTGCGTTCGGGCCCGCGGAGCTTCGTCCGCAGCCTCTGGGCCTTCGACGTCGCGTCAGGACAGGTGAGCGAGGTGCTCACGGCGGAGCAGCTTCTCGGCGGCGCCGAGGAGGCGCTGAGCGACGAGGAGCGCGCCCGGCGGGAGCGCTTGCGGCTTTCTGCCCGCGGCATCGCCAGCTACGAGCTGTCGAAGGACGGGACGAAGATCCTGGTGCCGCTCTCGGGGCGCCTCTTCGTGGTCGCGCGAGAGAGCTCCGAGGTGAAGGAGCTCCCCACCGGCGAGGGCTACGCCAACGACGCGCACTTCTCGCCGAACGGCGAGCACGTCGCCTTCGTTCGCGACTCGGACCTGTACGTGATCGGCACCGACGGCGGGCGCGAGCGCCGGCTGACCCGCACCGCGAGCGAGACCCTCGTCAACGGCATGCCCGAGTTCGTCGCGCAGGAGGAGATGGGGCGCTACCGCGGCTACTGGTGGTCCCCCGACAGCACGCAGCTCCTCTACCAGGAGTCCGACCTGTCCCCGGTCGAGCTCTGGCACATCTTCGATCCCATGCATCCGGAGACGCCCGCTCAGGCGCGCCGCTACCCGCGCCCTGGCATGGCGAACGTGAAAGTCCGCATCGGCCTGATCTCGGTGAGCGGCGGTCGGACGCGCTGGGTCGACTGGGACGGAGAGGCCCACCCCTACCTCGCGACCGTGAAATGGCCCAGCGACGGCCCGCTCACCATCCTCGTGCAGAACCGCCTCCAGAACGAGGAGGTGCTGATGACCGTCGATCCCCGGAGCGGACGAACGGCGGCCATCCACACCGAGCGCGACGACGCCTGGATCAATCTCGAGCAGGCGATGCCTCGCTATCTCAGCGGCGGCGAGTCGTTCCTCTGGACCACCGAGCGAGACGGCGCATGGGTGATCGAGCGTCGCGGCGTCGACGGAAGCCTCGAGGCCACGCTGACCGCCCCGGAGCTCGGCTACGAAGGGCTCGTCTCGGTGGACGAAGAGGCTGGCGTGCTCTGGGTGCTCGCCAACCAGGGCGATCCCACCTCCCAGCAGGTGGTGAAGGTGCCCCTCGCGGGCGGCGACGTGGTGCCGATGACCGAGGGGCGAGGGCTGAACGACGCCGAGGTCGGTGACGAGATCTGGGTGCACACGGCGCGGCCCCTCGACGGTGGCCTCACCTTCCGGGTGATGCGTGGAAACGAGGAGGTGGGGACCCTGCCCTCGGTCGCGGAGACGCCGCCCTTCACGCCCCAGATCGAGCTGCTCGAGGTGGGCGAGCGCGAGCTGAACGCGGTGGTGGTGCGCCCGCGGAACTTCGAGGCCGGCCGCCCCTACCCGGTGCTGGTCTCGGTCTACGGTGGGCCGCACTACCGCACCGTTCGCGCCTCGCCCCTCCGCTACCTCCGCGAGCAGTGGTACGCCGACCATGGCTTCATCGTGGTCTCCGCCGACGGCCGCGGGACGCCGGGCCGCGGGCGTGCCTTCGAGCGCGCGATCTACCGGGACGTGATCAGCGCGCCCCTCGAAGATCAGGCCAACGCCCTGACCGCCCTCGCCGCGCGCGTCCCCGAGATGGACCGGGACCGCGTCGGGATCTACGGCTGGTCCTTCGGTGGATACTTCTCGGCGCAGGCGGTGATGCAGCGGCCCGAGGTCTTTCACGCCGGCGTCGCGGGAGCGCCCGTCGCCGATTGGGGCGATTACGACACCCACTACACCGAGCGCTACATGGGTCTGCCCGCGGACAACGCCGATGGCTACGCCCACACCTCGGTGCTCACCCACGCGCCCAATCTCGAGCGGCCGCTCTTGATCATCCACGGCACGGTGGACGACAACGTCTACTTCGTTCACTCGATCAAGATGAGCGACGCCCTCTTGCGGGCTGGTCGCTCTCACGACTTCCTCCCGCTCTCCGGCTTCACGCACATGGTGGCCGAGCCCGACGTGACGCTGAACCTCCACCGACGCATCGTCGGCTACCTGGTGCACGCGCTCCGTGCCCCGCGTTGACCCTCAGGAGGGCGCGTAGAGGATCCCGAGGACGCCGGTGTAGGTCAGGACCTCGGGCGTGCCGGCGTACGGACCGATCTCGAAGCTCGAGCGCATCCCCGCGAAGGGCACGTCGCGAAAGTGGGCCGTGATGGCGCGGGCGTCGACGTGGGGGCGGCCGTAGAGCCGCGGGCCCCGCCCTGCACAGTCGATGTGGAAGCCCGCGACCGGCACCCCACCCGCCGTGCCGCGCAGCGTGGCGCGCAGCATCGATTCGAAGTCTTCACGCGCGCCGTTGCGGTCGGGCGTCGCGAACGCGATCTGGTCGCCGACCGCCACGTCGTGACCCACGAAGATCGCCTTCTTGCGGGGATCGACGCCGCCGATGCCGCGAACGACGTAGCCCATGCGCTCCTCGGCTGCCCGCGTCTCTTCGCTTCAGCAGGGCGAGCACCAGAGACTTTCGCTCGGCCACCGCCGCGAGCGCATCGAGAGGCGCCTCGCCACCGAGCCTGGGTCACGAAGCCTCCGTCCATCCCCTCGATGGGCGTGAAGTCGCTGAGCGGCTGGGCGCCGGCGCTCGCGCCGACGGCCATCCTGTATCCACCGTCGATGCGAAGCGCCGCCATCGCGCCGCCGTCGCGCGGCGCCTCTCCTGCGATGCGGATGGCGAGGTTGCCGCTCGCCGACAGGCCCCCGCCCATCACCACCTGTGCGTTTGCTTCTCGAGGCAAAGGCGCCGAGGGCCTGAGCCACCGCGCCGTTCGGGAGCATGAAACAGAGCATCGGGCGGCTTCGCGCGTGATGTAGCGCCCGCCCCATCGCGCCGCCGATCCGCTGGGCGTCCTCGACCGTCTCTGGCATCTCGCCGGTCGCGATCGCCGATGGGGCGTCGAGGGCGATCGCCAGGGCTCCACTCCGCGGCTCCTCGCCTTCCGCCGAGGAGAGGCCGACGCCTCCCACCACGAGGACGTTGGCGCCTTGCACCGCTTCGGAGGCCCCCACCGCGACCTCGAGGGTGCTCGCCGCGTGCCGCCCCGACGCGAAGACCAGCACCGTCCGCACGTGCTCGCGACCGGGAAAAGACGCCGCCTCGGAGGCGGCGAGAAGGCCGGCGCGCTCGGCGCTGTCGTCGAGCGAGCACGAGACGCCGGCCCTCTTTCGCGCTGAATCGCTCACGTCGCGGCCCAGCTTAGGGCTGATCCTGCAGCTCTGCACGTGAAGATCCGGCAGACGGCCCGCGCGCGGCGCTTCACGCACTTTCGTCGTCAGATCCCGCAGGTCGGATCGTCTTCGGCGCAGTCGAGATCGGCGAGAAGCTGCGTCGTCGTGTTCTGCGCGTGCGGGCGCATCCCGGGGTGGGGCCGGCGGACGTGCGGGCCCGCGACGTCGCTCGGCTCGTCGGTGCGTGCGATCGCCGGCTCGGTGGGTTCGACAACCGGCGCATCGGTTGGCTCTTCGGCCACGGCCCGTTCGACGACGACCGTCCGCTCCACCGGCACCTGGACGATGCGCGTCGGTTGAACGGGCTCACGCACCGCCAGAATCAGGGCCAGGCCGGCCGCCACTGCCCCTGCCGACGCGAACGCGACCTTCCACCCCCAGCTTCCTTCGCGCGGCGGCCGTGACGTCCACTCGTCGTCGGCGATGGTGGCGATGCGCGTATGCATCCGCTCCCGATCCGCCTGCACCGCGGCGAGCTCGGCGCGCAGCGAGGCGAGCCGCTTGTCCGCCTCCGCGTTCCGCTCGGCTCGCTCCTCCGACAGGCGCAGGGCCGCCTCGGCCTCGGCGACCCGACGGGCATGGGCCTCTTTCGCCTCGGCCTCGGCCACAGCACGGGCTTTCGCCTCGGCCTCGGCGCGAGCGCGGGCTTCGGCCTCGGCATGCTCCTCGGCGATGCGCTCGTTCTCGAGACGGCTGAGCTCGCGAAGACTCTGAATGACGCTGGAATCAGTGGTGGACATGCTCTGTCGTTTCCTCCTTGGGCAGAGGACAAAGCAGCCACCGTGCCAGCGCTGGTTTTTCGGAATTACTGCAGAAATGAGAGAGCAGCGAGTCCGATATCTATTCTTAGTAGATGACGATTATGTTTTTCGTAGCTTCTTCACCTTCAAACCGAGCTGGTTGAAGCGCAGGCGAACCTTGCGGGCGTTGGCCTTCGCATCCCCCTCGAGCAGCGCTTCCGCCATCTGTTCGAAGTCGCCGCCGCTCTCTTCGAAGAGGCGCGTGTAGAGCTGCCGCTCCATGTCCCGAGCGACGTCGCGAAGTCCAGGCTTGGGAGAGATGGTCGGCGAAAAGCGCTCGTCTCGCGGGGACGCCGCCTCGGCGTCGGCCCAGGAACCGGAGAGCAGCTCGCGGACCAGGCGCGCCGGGATCGGGATGGTGCGCGCAGCGCCGCGAACACCGCGACCGCGCTCCGCGGCTCCGAGCGCGTCCGAGAGAGAGAAGACGACCGCGTTCTTCACGAAGAGCTCGAGCTCGCGCACGTTGCCCGGCCACGGATGCGCCGAAAGGGCCTCGAAGCTCGCCGCCGAGAGCACGAAGGTCACGTCGTCGCTCGGCGTTGGCTCACCAATCGCGAGCCGAACCTTCGGCGCGCCCGAGAGACCCGCGGCGCTGGCGTAGTCGGCCAGGAGCGCACGATCGGGGCCGAGGGCGAAGGCGCGACGGACGAAGCCCTCGAGGAGCACCTCGAGATCGTCGATGCGCTCGCGCAGCGGCGGCAACACCAGGCGAGCGGCAGGGTTGAGGCGTGCGTAGAGGTCGGCGCGGAAGCGGCCGGCGCGCACCTCGGCCTCGAGGTCGAGGTTCGTGGCCGCGATCACCTTCACGTCGACGATGCGGCTCTGGGTCTCACCCAGACGCGTCACTTTCCCGTCCTGGAGCGTGAGCAGGAGCATCCGCTGGAGGTCGAGAGGAAGATTGCCGATCTCGTCGAGGAGCACCGTCCCTTCGTGAGCCCGGGCGAAGAGCCCCTCGCGCTCCACCGCGCCGCTGAAGGCGCCCTTCGCGGTGCCGAAGAGCTCGCTCGCGAGCAACGTCTCCGGAATGGCGGAGAGATCGACGTGCAGGAAGGGCCCGCGCCGGCCGGTGGCCGGATGGATCACGTGCTCTGCGAGGGCGCTCTTGCCGGTGCCGGTCTCACCGAGGATCAGGATCGGCAGCGAGGTGCGGGCGAGCGTCGTCGCGTCCTGGCGGAGCCGCGCCATGGCCCGGCTCTTCCCCCACGCATAGCCGCCGGCCGCGGGCACCTCGTGCCGCCGCGCGAGGATCCGCTCGACGAGCAGGCCGAGCGCGCGCGCGTCGAAGGCATCCGCGCCCGCGAGGCTGAGCAATTCGTCGGCGCGGGGCGCGAAGCTCGCGTCTTCGAGCGCCAGCTCGTCCACCGACGTCATCAGGACGATGGGGAGCTCACCGCGGCTCTTCCGGAGGTGGTCGAGGATGGCGAGGCCTTGTAGACGGCGGCGGCGCTCGAGGGGCTCGTCGGCCTGAAGGAGCTCCGACTCCGCGACGTCGAAGGCGACGTCGAGGAGCACGACGTCGGTGTCGGGGTTGTTGGCGAGGGCCTCGTCCGCCTCCGCGGCGTGATGGGCGTGCGTGAGCGTGCAGCCCACGCGCTCGGAGCACTCCCAGCACGGCCCTTCGAGCGCGCAGCGCGTCGCGTAGTCGTAATCCCTGAGGAGCGCGTGCGCGAGCTCGATGTAGCGGTCACCATCGTCGATGACCAGGAGCTTCGGTCGTCGGCTCACGCGCCCGCCCCTCCCATCCGGGCGGCGAGCGTCCGGAGGCAGCGTTCGACTGCGAGAGCGTGGCGCGCTGCCTCGCGCATCGCGTGCTCTTCACCGGCGCGCACGCGCGTCTCGAGGGCGTCGATGGCTTCGAGGTGGGCTCGCGCCTCTCGCAGCTCTTCCGCGTCGGGGGTCTGGGTGGTGAGCTCGGCAAACACGGCGGAGGCACGGCGGTCGCCGGGGAGCGCGTAGAGATCGCGGGCGAGGAGCGGCGCCAGCGCTTCGGGGATGGGCCCTTCGCCGATGTTGTGGGCGATGCGGGCGACGTATTTGCCCACGTCGTGGGAGAGACGCGCGTAGGCGTTCAACGCGCGGCTCCCAGCGCTTCGAGGATCGCGGCGGCGTCGAAGGAGGCCACCGCGTGGACCGCGCCGTACATCTTCCGGAGGTTCGCGAGGCGGCGCTTCGGAAAGTCGTGGACGAAGACCGCCGGCACGTCGCAGCCCGCTTCGCGCACCTTCGACAGCACGAGGGCGCCCTGCTGCTCGCGGACGTATCGAAGGGCCCGCTCGGTGTTGCCGGCGAAGAGGCGCTCCGCCGTGCCCTCGACGTCCCCGATGAGCGCCTCCTTCGGCGTGCGATCGAAGCGCAGGTCGAGGAGGATCGCGTCGGGCGCGCCTTCGGCGATGGAACGAAGCGCCTCATCCGCGCTCCGTGCGCCCACGATCTCGAACGCGTCCGCCAGGAAGAGCTTGGCGAACTCCTCGTACTCGTGACCGTCTTCGATGACCAAGAGGCGCTTCATTCCTCGTCCATGTCGAGCGCGCGGAAGAATCGCACGCTCACCGCCTTGTGAAATCCGTCTTCCGCCGGCTGGACCTCGATCGCGCCATCGTAGCGGGTGAGAGCGGCGGTCACGAGGCCGAGACCCCAATCCACCCGCCGGTCGTAGATCGACTCGCGGGACAACGACTCGGTGGAGGTGTCCCGGACCCGCAGGTAGACGATCTCCTCGCCCGTCGCCTCCAGCTCCACCCGAGCATCCACCGACACCTTCTTGGGAGGCTCGCTCCGCTCCACCGCCAGGATGGCGTTTCGAACGACGTTCTTGAGGATCAGCACCAGGTCCACCCGGAAGACCTCGACCTCGACCTCTTCTTCCGGCGCCACGACCTCGAGCGAATCGAGCGCGACCTGACTGGGCGCGTATTCCCCGCGCACCTCGGACACCACCGTCTCGAGAAGCTCGGCATCGATCCGCGTGCGTACCAACCGATGCACGAGCTGCGCGAGCTCACGATCGAAAGCCTGCAATGTGTCGTAGGCCCCGGCCAGGGTGCGCTGCACCGAGGGATCTTTTTGCGAGATGCGCCCTTCGAGGCGGGCGATGCGCCGAATGGCGCGGTCGGCGCGGCGGAAGTCCCGGTCGCGGCGCAGCTCGAGTCGATAGCCGAGCGCGCGCTCGAAGGAGGCGAGGTGCGCCTTCCACGACGACACCAGCGGTTCGCCGCCGAAGAGACGGCCCTCGATGAAGCGGAGCTGAGCCTCGGTCGCGCCGCCGCGGCCGAGCGCTTTGAGCGCATCCCCGACGGCGCCGATGCGGTGTTTGAGGAGCTCGTGTCGAAGAGAGCCGACGAGGTAAGCGATCGCGGGATGCAGCTCGGGAGATCTCTCGGCGAGCTTGGAGAGCGGCTCGCCACGCCGGCGCACCGTGAGCACGATCAGCCCGATGGCGATGGTCAAAAAGGAGCCCACCACCGCCGACACCGCCGCCGTCGCCATCTGCGAAGGCCCCTGGTCCTCCGTCGCGTCGGCGACCACGCTCGGAGGCCCGAAGATGCCGCCCAGTGCCGGATCGAGCTCTTCCAGCTCCGAGCGCGCGGCTTCGGCGTCCAGCCCTTCGGGCCGAACCGCCAGGTACTTCATGTAGTACTCGGTGGCGCGGCCGCGCCCGGTCACGCCGCGCGCGGCACTGGCGCGCGCCAGTGCCAGGTAGTGGTCGGGGTCCATCGGTGCGATGGCGACCCCCATCAGGAGCGCCTCGGTGCTCCCCGCCTCCCCCTGGGTCAGACGCCGGATCCCCTCCCGATAATGGGCGTCCGCTTCCTCGAGGCGGCGGTGTGCTTCGCGGCCCCGCGCCGTCCCCGGATCCAGAGCAAGCCATGCGTCGTAGGCACCCAGATCCCGATGGCTGGGCCGCCACAGCGCCTCGGCGTGTACCCACTCGGCCTCCGCGGACTCCTCATCGGAGGGTCCGCAAGCGGAGAGTAAGAGCACCGCGAGGAGTCGGGGCCACACGCGACGAGGGTAATCGACCGGAGATCCGAAGCGCAGTGCTCATTGCGGCCGAAGCGGGGGATTGGTAGCTTCGGGGTCGGGGGAATGGAACACGGTATGAATGTGGGGGAAGGAACGCGCCATTCGGCGCGCGAGGGTGGCGCACCTCTGCGCGTGTTGATCGTCGACGACGAACCATTGATCGGAACGACCCTCAAGGTACTGCTCGGGGAGGAGCACGAGATCGAGCTCGCCTCCTCCGGCCGGGATGCGCGCGCGCTCCTCGAAGACGACGGCGCCTTCGACGTCATCCTCTGCGACCTGATGATGCCCGGGGTCAGTGGCATGGCGCTTCACGCATGGCTGGAGGAGCATCGCCCCGCGCTGGCGCCCCGCGTCGTCTTCATGTCCGGCGGCGTCTTCACCGAAGAAGCCCGCACCTTCCTCGCCGGCGTCGACAACGCCCGCGTCGAAAAGCCCTTCGACCACGACGTGCTCCTGCAAATCATCCGCGATCTCGGGCCGCTTTAATTGTGGTTGGGGCTTCGCCCCTAACGACCCCCGGGGGAAAGGATTCCCCCGGGTCGCTCGCGCTTCGCGCTCGCTCTCACGTCTGCCCGTCTGAAGTGACTGAAACTGACCCACAGGGTCGCTCTTGGATTCGCTGGGACCTCTGCGGGCAGCGTTCGCCCCCCCTTCTCGGGCGCCCAAGGGCGCCCGGGTCGCGTTGCTTCGCAACGCTCCACTCCGTCCAGGTCACCGAGGCAGGAGCAGAGCGGCCGCCAGGCCGCGACCCGGCGCCGCAGGCGCCGAGGGGGGGGCCGAACGCTGCCCGCAGACCATCAGCTCATTGCCATCAAATGCATCTCGCTCATCTGTTCCACATCGGGCGGGCAGACGTGAGAGCCGAGCGCGAAGCGCGAGGCGACAGGGGGGGCTTGTCCCCCCCGGGGTGTTGGGGCGGAGCCCCGACCACAATTAAACCTTTCCGGCCCCCACCCCAGCGACCCCGCAAGCGCGCTCGCGAAGCGAGCCGCGCGCACGCCTCCCCATCTTCAAGCTGAGCGAGCGAAGCGAAGCGCGCTTACCGCCACCGGCACCCGTCTCGCCAAGACCCACGCCACCAACCGCACACGCGCAGCGCAGCGCGGCCTCTTCCCGCCTCACCGCCCCCCCGGCGCTCAGGCCTCGTGATCCGGAACGGGCTGCCCGACGAAACGCAAGATGGCGAAGAGCGCGAGGCCGCCCAGCAATAGCCCGACCCACGCCGGGTAGAGCCCGAAGCCCGTCGCCAGGTCTCCGAAGATCAGGCTGACGATGCCCACCGCCAGGGCGTAGGGCAGCTGCGTTCGCACGTGATCGACGTGGTCGCAGCTCGAGGCCATCGAGCTCATGATCGTGGTGTCGCTGATCGGAGAGCAGTGATCACCCCAGACCGCCCCGGCGAGGATCGAGCTGATCGCGCCGAGCATCACGCCGTGATCGCCGGGCGCCAGATCGTTGGCGAGCGGGACGACCAGCGGAAAGAGGATCGCCATCGTCCCCCAACTGGTCCCGGTCGCGAAGGCCACCGCCGCGGCGATGACGAAGATGAGCGCGGGCAGAAGGCCCGGCGCGACCCATCCGCCGATGGCGCCGATCACCCAGCGCGCGGTCTCGAGATCCTTGCACACCGCGCCCAGCGCCCAGGCGAGGATCAGGATCATACAGGCCATCACCATGGACTTGACGCCCGTGAGCCATGCGTCGAGGGCCGCGCCGAAGCGCAACGAGCGACGCGCGACGGCCGTGAAGATCGCGACGCCGGACCCGATGAAAGCCGCCCAGAGAAGCGACTTGAGAGAGCTCGCGTTGCCGAAGACCGCGCGGAGCGTCGGCTCGTCCCCCGCCTCGCTCACGGCGGCATGGCCGGTCGCGTACATCCCGATCAGCGCCACGGCGATCACCGCGCCGATGGGGACCACGGCGTCGATCCAGCTCGGCTCGCCTCCGCCTTCGATGTCGCTCGCGTCGAGATCGAGCGCGGGCTTGGCGCCCGGCGCCGACACCTGCCCGTCGCGGGCGCGGCGCTCCGCCGCGAGCATCGGGCCGAAGTCGCGGCGCATGAAGATGACCATCAGCCCGAAGACGAGCATGAGGATCGGATAGAAGCGGTAGGGGATGGTCTCGAGAAAGATGATGTAGGGATCGCCCGACAGCGACAGCGAGGAGAACTGGTCCTCGATGTAGCCGATCTCCACGCCGATCCACGACGAGACCAACGCGACGCTGGAGACGGTGGCGGCGGTCGCGTCCACCAGGAACGAGAGCTTCTCGCGGCTCACGCGGAGCCGATCGGTGATCGGCCGCATCGTCGTCCCGACGAGGAGCGCGTTGGCGTAGTCGTCGAAGAAGATGATGATGCCCATCAGCCAGGTACCGAAGAGGCCACCGGTCGTGGTCCTGGCGCGACTGGTCACCAGCTTCGCGAGCCCCATGCCCCCGCCGCTGCTGGTGACCACGCCGATCATCCCGCCGAGGAGCAGGCTGAAGACGATGATGGACGCGTGGTCCTCGTCGGCGAGGGAGTGCACCACGTAGTGATCGACGGTGCGGAGCAAGGCGACGCCGGGCGCGAAGTCGAAGACGATGAGCGCCCCGAGGTAGACGCCCGAGACGAGCGCCAGGATCACCTGCCGCAACGTCACCGCCAGGATGATGGCGAGGAGCGGCGGCAGTATCGCGAGGAAGCCCGGGTCCGGGAGGTGGGGCGTCACGGCTCCGCGCGCCCGGGGTCTCCGAGGATCGTCACGATCACCCGCCGGGTTCGCCGTGGCCCATCGAAGTCACAGAAGAAGACGTTCTGCCAGGTCGACAGATGGAGATCGCCGTCGCGGATGGGCACGACCTCGGTGGGACCGACGATCGCGGCCTGGATGTGGGAGGCGCCGTTGCCGTCGATGCGGTCGTGCAGCCACTTGCCCGCCGGGATGAGCCCATCGAGACAGCTCATGACGTCCACCGAGATGTTGGGGTCCGCGTTCTCCTGAATCGTGAGCCCCGCCGTGGCGCCGTGGGCGAAGAGAGAGCAGATGCCCGTCTGCACACCCGACTCCTTCACCAGCGCTCGGGTGCGCGCCGTGATGTCGATCATCTGACGCGGCTGATCCGTCGACAGCTCGATCTCCGCGGTGAAGATGGTCATGGGCGCCTCCAGAGGCGCTCTGGATAGTCGGCCGAGGGGGCAGGCGTCAACGGGCGCGAGTCGGCTCCCCGGCCGATCACGGGTGAATGGCGGGGAAATCTGCCAAAGTGTCGCCATGACCGGGGCCTCCGACCATCGTGGCCGCCGGGCGCTGCTCATCATCGCGACCCTCGCTATCCTCTCCTACGTCGTGATCGTCCTCGCCCTGCAACGCTCGATGCTCTTCCCGCGCAGCTTCGCGCTCCCCCGACCCGATGGCGGCGCCAACGTGGAGGGCCTGAGCCGCCTCGAGATCGAGAGCGACCAGGGTCCGGTCGAGGCCTACTTCCTGCCCGGTCGGGGCGTGGACGCGGCGCACCCGGGCCCGGTGGTGCTCTTCGCCCACGGCAACGCCGAGCTCATCGACTACTGGACCGAGGAGCTCGCTCCCTACCGGGAGATGGGCGTGAGCGTCTTCCTCCCCGAGTATCGGGGCTACGGGCGCAGCGCCGGCTCTCCCTCCGAGTCGGCGATCCACGAGGACTTCCTCGCGTTCCATGCGCTCCTCGTCGAACGACCGGACGTCGACGCGAGCCGCCTCGTCTATCACGGTCGCTCGCTCGGAGGCGGCGCCGTCTGCGCGTTGGCCGCGGACCGCCCACCCGCCGCGATGGTCCTGCAGTCGACCTTCGAGAGCATCCCTGCCGTCGCCGCGCAGTGGCTGATCCCGTCGTTTCTGATCCTCGACCAATTCGACAACCTCAGCGTGGTCCGCGACCTCGACGCGAAGCTCCTGGTCGTGCACGGCCGCGCCGACCAGACGATCCCCTTCTCGCATGGGCGCACCCTCGCGACCGCCGCCAGGGACGCGCGCTTCGTCGCCTACGACGCCGGGCACAACGACTGCCCGCCCGCGCGCGAGATGGACGACTACTGGGAAAGGATCCGCGCGCTCCTCGTGGACGCGGAGATCCTCGCGCGGCCAGCTACTGGTACTTGACCCGGTAGTTCTGTGCCGAGCCCGCGACGGCGAGCCCGAGGTCGAGATAGCTCACGCCGGGCATCTCCTTGCAGGCCTCGCGCACCGACTCGGTGACGAGGATCTCGTGGGCCTTGGCCGTGTCCTCGCCGAGCTTGCTCGCGGCGTTGACCTCCGAGCCCCAGACGTCGTGGTCGCCAATGCGGAGGATCCGCCCGCTCCCGATCCCGACGCAGAGGAGGATCTGTTCTTCGGGCACGCGCCGCTCGGCGTCCTTCTGGCAGGCGTGCTGCATCGTGATGGCGCAGCGAAGCGCGCTCTCCGGCCGCCGAAAGACCATCAGCATGCTGTCCGCTTCGCTCTTGATCAGGATGCCGTCGTGATCGGCGACGATCGGCAGGAGCATCTTCTTCTGCTCGTGAATGATCTGCAGGAAGTGGATGATCCCGAAGGCCGCCGTCTGCCGCGAGAAGCCGGCGAGGTCGGTGAACATCACCGCCCAGTCCTCTCCGAAGAGATCCCAGATCCGCTGGTCGATCCGCGCGAGGTCGGCCCCCGGCAGCGTGCGTTCCTCGATGAGCTGCCAAAGCCGGCGCTCGCTCCCCATCATGAGCTCGTCGTTCATCGGGGCCGAGGGTAATTCATACGGGCCGGGGCGCGGAGCCTCGACCCGGCTCCGCCGTCCCCGAATGGCCCCAATGGCTCCCGCAGTGGCCAGGCACTCGCTCCATGGAATGTTCCATCCGGGCCGAGATCCTTCAGCTTATCCGTCTCCGTTCGCGGGCATTCGCTTTGCAGAAGCGCTGATCCGGAGATCACCCCGATGTCTTCTCGAAGAGCTGAACGCCGTATCCACCATGTCTTCGTGACGGAGAACACCGAGTATCACGTGCGCCGGAACCGGTGCGTCGGGGTACGGGATCGTCGCAGCGGCGAGTGGCTACCCCAGCACCGCGCCATGCAGCGGCGGGTCGCGGCGGCGATCACCCTCCTGGCGAACGGCAGCCTCACCGCTGACCAGAACCTGCCGATCCCCGGCCAGAGGATCATCTTCGATGGGGAGAGCTCGGTCCTGACCGGTCCCGTAATCGCGATAGAAAGGCCGCCCAAGGCCATCGTGATGGCCTATCCCGGCACCAACCCCGGCCTGCACTGATCCGACTGGGGTTGGCCGAGGGATTTGAATACACTTCTCGGGTCCCCCCCTTTGTCCTGTCCCCTCGGATGACCAAGCCACCTCCGGTTCGTCAGCTCGACGAGCGCGCTTCCACCCACCCGAAGGCCGCTCGCTCGGAGACGCTCATCCTCGACGCCCTTCGCCTTCATCGGGAGTCGCTTCAGGCCGGTGACGTGGAAGCGGTGCGGGCCACCATGGCCTGGGGGGCGCGGCCGCCCTGGGAGCGCGATCTCCTGCTCGACCTCAGCGCAGCCGAGGGGCTGCCCGAGGCCGTCGCCCAGATGCGGAAGTTCTGGACGCGCGCCACACCTCTCGAGACGCGCGGGGTGCGCCTGCTGCCGAACGAGGACGCGGAGGTCTACGAGACCATCCAGATGCCCGACGGGCAGACGCTGTCGACGGTCACCCTCATGCGCCAGAAGGACGGCGTGTATCTGGTGGTGGCGTTCGCCGGCGCCGACGACGACAGCGTGCGCTTGCTGGTGCTCTCCGACGATCCCGATCCGGAGCTCGACGACGTCCGCTTCAGCCGAGAATGGATCCAGCGATTCGGCGCGACCGCCGAGCTCGTCCTCGACGGCAACGATGGTGCGCTCGGACATCCGGAGCGCGAGTGGCTCGGCCGCGTGCGCGGTCCGCTGCCCTGGGAACCGATCCGCGAGAGGCTTTCGCGTCCCTCCCTGCGCCTCCCCGAGGCGGCATGCGTCCTGGAGATCGCGATGTCGCCACCCGAGGAGCGGGGCGAGCGCGCCGAAGCCCTCCAGTGGCTCGGCCGCGCCGCCGGAGAGCTCGCGGCCCAGGTCGACTGCGAGTGGGTCTACGTTCAGCGGGCGGAGAAGCTGGTGAAGGTGACGGACCTGCGCAAGGCGCTGGCCGTGAGCGCCAAGGGGCGCGGCCTCGCCAGCGCATACATTCGGTTGATCGCGAAGGATGGCTGGGCGGCCACGCGGGGCCTCTGCCAACTGAAGCTGCCCGAGGTGGAGATCGAGCTCGCCGAATGGTCGGACGCGGCATCGGCCCGGCGTCTGGTGGGGACCTTCGCCGTGGGGTTCATCGATGGGCGCGTCCCCCCCGTCGCCAGCGAGCACGTGATCAACGTCGGCGGCTTCCGCTGTCGCCTCGACGCCGGACGCCGCGGCAGCGACAAGGGGCACACCTACGGGCTCTACGGTGCCGTGACTGTTCGCCCCGCCGATGACGCACCGACCCACGAGAGCGCCGAGCGCATCTCTCTCTTCGAAGACCTGTAGTCGAGATGGGGTAGATGGCAGACCCGGCTGAGCATTTCGCGCGCGCGTCTCTTCGCCTCCGAGGCTTCTCCAGCCGTCGCATCCCGACGGCCGAAGGCGAGATCCACCTGATGGAACGGTGGTGCAGCGGCGACGGGCCGACGCTGGTGATGATCCACGGGTTGGGATCGGCGGGTGTGTTCCTGAGGCCCCTGCTCAATCGAATGACGCCCAACGTGCGCCGACTGATCGCGGTGGACCTGCCGGCCCACGGCTTCAGCGACCACCCGCGCTCGGGCTACGATCCCGAAAGCCTCCTGATGGCGGTCTTCGAGGCGCTCGACTCGATCATCAGTGAGCCGGTCGCGGTCTTCGGCAACTCCCTCGGCGGGTACACCGCGGTTCGCTACGCCCTCGAGCGCCCGGAGCGCGTGCGGGCGCTCCTCCTCGCATCGCCTGCCGGTGCGCGCACCGGCCCCGACGACCTCGACGAGATCCGCGCGGTCTTCGACCTGAGCGATCACGAAAAGGCGCTCGACTTCATCGATCGCCTCCTCGCACGCCCGGGACCGCTGCGACATTTCTTCGCCTGGGGCGTTCGCAGAAAGCTCTCGCGCGCCCACTTTCGGGAGCTGCTCGAGGCGGCGGATCTCGACGCTCACGGCTTCGATCCGGAGGCTCTCCGCGCGCTCTCCATCCCCATCCTCCTCGTCTGGGGCGAAGCCGACCGGATCCTGCCGACGAGACACCTGGACTTCTGGAAGGAGAGCCTTCCACCCCACGCGCAAATCGAGGAGCTCTCGGGCATGGGACACAGCCCCTTCCTCGACCGCCCGGCCGCGCTGTCGCGGCGGCTCGCTACCTTCCTCTCCTCCCTGGATGACGGCAAAGGCTGAAGAGACCGCTCGGCTGGATCGCCTGCTCGACCTCCTCGAGGAGACCGGGGACATCCTCGCGAAGCGGGTGCATCACCCCGAGGCGCCGGCGTGGTGTCTCGCGCGCGGGTGGGAGGGCTACCTCCGCTCCATCGACGACGACCAGCTTCGGCGCGCGGAGTCGCACGGCCTCGCGGAGGTCCTCACCACGAGCCCCGAAGCGCCGCCTTCGCTGGCGACGCTCGCCGAGCGCGTCGACGCGCTCACCCGGGTCACCGACGCCTCCCGCGCGAGTGATCGACTTCGGACGATCCGGCGCGTCTCGGAGCGCAAGCGTGCGCAGGTGGAGTCGCTCTCCAGCTTGGCGCAGAGGCTCCTCGGCGCGCCGCGGCGCGTGGTGGACGTCGGCGCCGGCCTCGGCCACCTGACGCGGGTCCTCGCCGACGATCTCGATTGTCCGGCGGTCGGGCTCGAGATCGAAGCGGACCGGGTTGAAAAGGCGCGCGCGCTGACCAGAGCACATCTCAAAATTGCGACCGAGCATCGCGCCGCGCGGCGTGGTCGGCTGCCGCGTCCGCGAGCTGAGGAAATGCCGTGCATTTTCGAGGCGAGGGGATGGCGGCAGCCGGCTGCGCCCCGCAAGCGGGGCGACAGGAGCATTTTTGAGATGTGCTCCAAGAGCGCGACCTCTTTCGAACGCGTCGATGCGCGCAGCCAGTTGCCCATTCGCGACGGCGACCTGGTGGTCGGCCTGCACGCCTGCGGCGACCTCGGCGACGCCATCGTTCGGGGGGCCGCCGGCGCGGGCGCCGATCTCCTCCTCGTCTCTTGCTGCCTGCAGAAGATCGGCGGCGAAGCGCGCCAGCCCCTGTCTCGCCTCGCGAACGAGCGCGGCTTCGTGGCGCGGCGAGCCCTCCTCGGGCTCGCGAACGTGAGCATCCGGCCGGTCGGCGTGGAGACGTCGATGGAAGGGATCATGGCGAGCCGCGAGACGCGCTACGCGCTCCGCCTCCTGCTCCAAGGCCGCGGCGTTCCCTGCGCTCCGGGCGAAGAATCCCACGGCATCAACCGGCGCCGGATGAACCGCGGTCTGGCCGAGGTGGCGCCGCTGGCGCTGGCGCGGCGGGCGCTGGCGCCGGCCTCCGCGCACGAGATCGACGCGATCAATGCGCGCGCGCGACGCGAGTTCTCGATCATTCGGCGCCTGAGCCTCCCCCGCGCCATGCTCGCCCGCGCGCTCGAGGTCGCGGTGGTAGCCGACCGCGCGTCCGCGCTGGAAGACGCAGGCTACGAGGCGCGTATCGTCACGGCGTGGCGAGACGACGAGAGCCCGCGCAACCTGACGATCGTCGCCTCGCCGCGCGCAACCTTCAGCGCTTCCGGAACCTCTCGATGATCTCGCGCACGCGTTCCGCGAGCTGATTCGGCGTGAACGGCTTCTGGAGCAGGTCCGCCGTTCCCTGCGCGACGCCGTAGCGGAGCACCTCGTCGTCGGCGTAGCCCGACACGTAGAGCACCGGCAGCACACCCAGCTTGCGCTGCAGGCGGTCGGCGAGCTGCCGCCCACTCATGGAGGGCATGACCACGTCGGTGAGCAGGAGCGCGAACCTTCCCTCGTGCTCCTCGGCGAGGCGGAGCGCCTCCGGCGGGCTGGCTGCCGCGACCACGCGGTAGCCGAGCGTCTCGAGGAGTTGGACGACCATCTGACGCACACCGGCCTGGTCCTCCACCACCAGGATCGTCTCCTCGCCTCTCGGCAGCGGCGTGGGTGGGGGAACGGCCGCCTTTTGGCCGTCGTGCGTCTCGCAGAGCGGCAGGTAGACGCGCACCCGTGTTCCCACCCCGGACTGCGTGTGGAGGTCGAGGTGTCCGCGGCCGCGCTCGACGATTGACGCCACCGTCGGCAATCCGAGCCCCGTGCCGCGACCGGCCGACTTGGTGGTGAAGAAGGGGTCGAACGCCCGCGCCCGCGTGTCCTCGTCCATCCCGATCCCCGAGTCCTCGACCTCCAACATCCCCCAACGACCGGCGGGTGCGTCGTGGCCATCGGCCGGCGTCTCGACCACTTGCGTCCCGATGCGGAGGATGCCTCCATCGGGCATCGCGTCACGCGCGTTGATGGCGAGATTCATGATGACCTGGGTGAGCTGGCTTCGATCGGAGACCACCTCTTCGCTGCCCGACGTCAGGTCGAGGTCCAGAGAGATGTCGTCGCCGAGGAGGCGATCGATCAGGTGCGCGACCTCCGACACGGCGGGGTCGAGGGCGATGGGCTCCTGCGTGACCACGCGCGCGGCGCTGAAGGCGAGGAGCTGCTGAGTGAGCGCCGCCGCCTGCTCGCCGGCGAGGCGGATCTGCGCCGCCTGCGCCGCGGGGGTGCCCTCGAGCTTCGTCTCCAACATCGACGCGTGCCCGATGACGACGCTCATGAGGTTGTTGAAGTCGTGCGCGATCCCGCCCGCGAGCTTGCCGAGGGCTTCGAGCTTTGCCGACACCAGTAGCCTGCGCTCGGTGTTCTCGCGCTGCCTGATCTCTTCGCGAAGCTTGGCGTTCGCCTTGGAAAGCTCCCGGGTTCGCTCCTCTACCCGGAGCTCGAGCTCGTGACGCGCGAGGCGGAGCTCTTCTTCGACGCGTTTGCGATGGAAGAAGTCGGGGATGCGTATGTCCCTCCGCCCGGTGGGGCTCGGATCGCTGCTCTCGGCGAAGCGCTCCACGTGGGACTCGATGTGTGCCGGGTGACTCATCACGAATCTGCACGCATCGTCGCCCCGCGCGCGACACAGCACCTCGGAGGCCACGAGCGGCACGTCGAAGCTCTGCTCGCACCAGCCGGAGGAGTAGCCGGCGTTCATGATGCAGACCGGGATCGACGTCTCGCGCCCCACCTGGAGCCAGGCATCCGCTTCGAAGGAGTAGGAATGGTCGTACAGCAGGTAGAAGCTCTCATCGGCGGCGGGCTTCGATTCGGGCTTGATCTCGACGCGCGCCCAGCCAGCGTGAGCGAAATGGACCGGCCCGGCGGCGAGCTTCTCCAAGGGCGCGTGTAGGCCCATGCGCGAGTGGAATCGCTGCGCGTCGGCGCGACCGACCGCATGCGCCAGATCGAAGAGGATGTTTCGCGCGAAGTCGTCGGCCTCTTCGTGCCGGCCTTCCCCGTAGAGATCCCGGCAGAGGTCGAAGAACTCCACCGAAAGCGACGGGGCGCGAATCAGAACGTAGCGCTCGCCCTGAATCTCGATCTGCCCGCGCTCCGGATCCCTGCGTCGCTCGTCGAAGTAAAGCGCGACGCTCTTCTCGGCCGCCCGGAATACCTCTCTGAGATCGGGCGGGACGCTGACCGTGCGCGGGCACATGCCCATGAGCTTCACACACGCGCTGCAATCGACGCGACTCCGGTGTATCGTCCGGGCCGTGAAGCAGACCCTGATGGCGCTCCGCGCGTTCGGTGTTCTCCTCGCGATCTGGGCGATTCTCGCCGGCATCGCCTTCGCTGCGGGTGTGATCCCCACGGGCGCGCCGCACGAGGTAACCGCAAACGGGGACGGTTCGGAAGAGGAAGAGCGCGCGACGCGCGAGGGTGAGGACGAGGACGCGGCCGACGCCGGCGTCGATGGCGCGGCGCAGAGCGCCGAGGTCGCGGCGGAGGGCGAGAGCGCGGAGACCGAGGGAGACAACGAAGCGCCCGCGGAGCCGCCGCCTACCTACGCCGTCTGTACGGTGGACACCACCGACGTGAGCCTCGCAGCGCTCGAGGTCGTCGGAGATCCCCGCCCCGAGGTCGCGCTCGGCTGCGGGCCCAAGGTGCACGTCTTCGCTTTCGACGAGGAGCCGGAGCCCTCTCCTCTCCTGGTCGCGACCTTCGATGCGGCAGGCGCTGCGTCGCCGTCGGCGCAGGTGCGCCTCGCCGCCGGCAAACCGGCGGACATGGACGTCGATGGGGACGGGCTCGGCGATCTGGTGCTGCCCTTCCGTGGCCTCACCAGCGAGGGGGACGTGCGTGGGGGCGCGCTCCACCTCTTGCGTCGAAGCGCGATGGGCGCCTTCGAGGCGCCCATTCTGCTGGCGCCCATCGCCGCGGACCGAGCGGTGCTGGCGCAGCTCGACGGCCATCCCGGCATGGAGATCCTGGCCACGAACCGTGGGAGCGACCTCGCGCGGCGGCCGAGCGAGGTCTGGGTGTTCACCGGCGGTCCGGCCCCCGCGCGTGCCTCGGTCCTGCGCGCGGGGCTCGGGGACGTGGACGTCACGGTGGCTGACCTCGATCGCGATGGCGAGCAGGACGCGGTGGTCACCGCCGCTGGCGCCGATCAGGTACGCATCCACTTTGGCGATGGCACGGCCCACTTCCCGCGCACCGCCGAGATCGAGACGCCGGGGGCCCGCGAGGTGGTGTCCGGAGACGTAGACGGTGACGGAGGCGAGGACGTGCTCGTCGCCGCGACTGGACTCTTCCTGGTCGTCGCCGGTCCTCCCGAGTCCCTGAGCCCGCGCGCCATCGAAGGAGCACCCGCGGGCCTGCGCGGGATCTCGCTCCGTGACGTCGACGGGGATCGCAAGCGCGACATCGTGGGGATCGACGGGCAGAACGTCGTCTGGCTACAGCAGGGCGACGACCTCGGCTTCACCCTCCAGACGCTGCTCACGATTGAAGGCGCCCCGATTCACGACTACGCGCTCGCGGACGTCGACGGTGACGGCAAGACCGATCTGGTCGCTCTGGGCCGCGCCCCCGAGGGCGGGACGCCCTGGGCGCTGACGATCGTCCCCGACGTACGCGAGGCCACCCGTGGACGGCTCGAGCCGGCTGGGGCGAGCGCGCCACAGAACGCGCCGCTGATGCTCAACGTGACGCTGCGCTGAGCGAGGGCGGAAGCGGGGCCGAGCGCGTCAGGAGGAAGTCCCGCACCCGCTCGGGGCGGTCCGAGATGATCCCGTCGACCCCCATGTCGTACGCCTGCGCGATCGCCTCCGGCTCGTTGATGGTCCAGGGGACCACACGCAGGTGGAAGTCGTGCGCCTCGCGGACCAGCGTCGCGTCGAGGTCCGCGAAGCGCGGCGACCACGTCTGGCAGGGGACGCTCCCGACCAGGCGGACCAGCGACCCCTCGAAGTCGTCGAGGTTGCGACCGCCGAGCCACGGCAGCGGATCGTCCACCTCGAGGCTCGTCAGACACGCGAGCTCGAGCCCGTCATCGACGGCAAAGAGCGCGTCGATGCAGGCGAAGTCGAAGGACTGGAAGGTGGTGCGATCCGTGGTGCCCGCGCCGCGGACGACCTCGAGGACGGCCTGAACGAAGGTCGCCGGCTCCGCGGTGTCTTCGGGCGACGTGGGCGTGCGCTTGATCTCGAGGTTGTAGCGGATGGTCCCGCCGCTCACCTCTTCCGCCAGGGCCAACACCTCGGCGAGGGTCGGGATGTGCTCACCGTCGACGGGCTCCTGATCGACGAAGCGCGCAGCGTATTCGGAGCCCGGCCTCAGGCGGCCCACGTCGAAAACCGAGAGCTGCTCGTAGGTCAGCGATCGGATCGGCACCGAGCGGGAGGGGTCGATGAAGGCGCCGTCCGCGTCGCGGGTGGTGTCGGGGTTCAAACGCTCGTCGTGATGAACGACGACGACGCCGTCGGCGGTGAGGGCGAGATCCATCTCGAGGGTGGTGACGCCGACCGCGAGCGCACGGCGGAAGCCGGCGAGCGTGTTCTCGGGCGCGAGCCCGCGGGCGCCGCGATGGCCCTGAAGGTCGATTTCGCGACCTTCGGGTTCCGGGGCAGGCGGAGGGACGGTCACCGACGGAGCGTACTCCGAGAGATCCTCCAGATACTCCCGAATCGTCCTTTCGTATCCGAAGACGAAGCGCGCGATGCCGCGGAACACCAGGTTGTCGACCCAGCCATCTTCGCGGATGGTGATCTCGGTCCCGCTGCCCTCGGGGGAGAGGGTGTAGGTCCAGGTGCCGCCCCAGGGCAGCTCCTCGTCGGCGATGCGAGTGACGAGGCGCGCGGGAGGCTCGGACTCGACCACTTCGTAGGTGGTCTCCTGACCGTCGGCGCGCTCACGCCAGCGCGGATGCTCTCCGCGGTCCAGCACCTCGACCCCTTCGAGGTCTCTCCGCCACTCGGGGTAGAAGCCAATGTCGGAGATCGCCTGGTAGACCTGCTCGGGCGACGCATCGATGGGCGCGCTTTCGCTGACGGTATGTTCGCGCGGGCTGAGCGCGCCCGCGATGAGCGTGACGGTGAAGAGAACGAGGGGGATCGAAAGCAGCCCCAATAGCACCGTCATCAGGCGCCGGTTCTCTTTGCTCTCGGAATCGGCCATCGGCGGCAGTGTAGAGGTAGGGCATACTCTCGGGTAGTGCAGGCACCGGTGCGCCCGTCCTCGTCGCTCCATCTCGTCGTGCTCGTCGTGATCGGCTGCGGGGAGCCAACGACGCTCCCTCCTGGGGACTCGGGCCCGAGCGAGGCCTGTGACGCGCAGCTGGCGGCATGGGACGCGTCCCACCCGCTGCCCGACGATACACTCACGGTCCTGCTCGACCCGAGCCTGTGGGTCGCGAGCCCGCCGGAGGCGGCGGACGGCGACCTCGGCACCGAGCACCGCGGGACGCTTCCCGAGGACGTGCTCCTCTCTTTGAGCGAGCCGATCGACGTCCGCGGCGTGCGACATCACCCCGCGGCGAGCGGCGGCGCCATCTCTCGTTACCAGGTCTTCCTGGGTGACGACGCGGGCTGTGACGCCCTCGCGGGGGAAGCGGTGGTCGACATGGGGCCCTTCTACGAGGATGTCGAGCTGACGCCGCGGGTCGCGAGCGCCGTGCGCATCGCGGTGCTCGCCACTCACGACGGAGGCGCGGAGTACGGCGTGGCTGATTTCGAAATCCTTGCCGGCGCCGATTTCGAGACCGAGCCGATGCTGACGGCGCGGGTCGACGTGCCGTGGCGCTGGGACGCGCACGCGCGGATCCCTGGCGTCGGCACCGTCGATTACTCCACCACCAGCGCGCCCGGCGGCCTGACGATCGACGCCGCGGGCATCCTCGACTGGACGCCCCACGTCTCGCAGGTGGGCGATCACGTGGTGAACGTGGTGGCGCAGCGCGGTGACGCGATCATCGAGCGCCGCTTCGTGCTCACCGTCGCGCCGTGAGTCCGCTACACTGAGCCCATGGCGACGCGACGCCTCGCGGCTGTGCTCCTGATGACCACCCTGGCGGCTTGCGACTGCGGCTCGGATCCCACCGGGACCGGGCGGGGGGATGCGAGCTCGGGAGATGGCGGGGGCGACGCCACCGCCGACAGCGGTGGGGCGCGCGATGGGAGCGGCGGCGACGGGAGCGGCGGCGACTCCGGCGACGGCTGCGACCCGCCCGACATGCTGATCGTGCTCGACCGCACCATGAGCATGCACCGCCAGCCCAACGGCGACCCCGCACCCGCCAGCGATCACTCGCTGTCGAAGTGGGCCATCGCGGTGACCGCCATCGAGAGCTTCACCTCGGCTCTCGACACCACCGTACGCTTCGGCCTCGAGCTCTTCCCGAGGCTGCCGGCGCCCGGGGTGTGCGTGACGCTGGCGCAGCGCATCGCCGGGACGACCGCCGACAACCCCGACTGCGAAGAGGGCGAGGTGCTGGTGCCTCCGAACCTCGGCACCAGCGGCGCCATCGACGCGGCGATCGATGTCGAGACCACCGAGCTCTGCAAGAGCACCCCCATCGGCGCCGGTCTGGACACCGCCCGCACCGGCCTGATGTCCGTGGCGGTCGCCGGCCGCCCGCAGTACGTCGTGCTCATCACCGACGGACAGGACACCTGCGAAGACCCGCTCCCCTTCGTCGACGCGCTGACCGCTGCCGGCATCGGCACCTACGTGATCGGCTTCGACGCCTCGGGCACCGGGGTCGACCGCCCGACCCTCAACGATGCGGCCTGCGCGGGCGGCACCGCGCCCGATCCCGCGACGAACTGCGCGCCGGACGGGATGGGACGGATGCGTGCAGCGGGCTCCGGCCCGGACCTCTTCCTCGCGGCCGGCGACGGCGCTGCCCTCACGGACGCGCTCGAGCAGGCCGCGGGCGACGTCTGCTGCGGCTGCTTGATCTGAGCGCGTCGATGCGGGTCACCTTCGTGCGCACCGTCGGCAAGCACGACCGCGTGCGCGAGGCGCTCGCGAAGATGCACGCACGCTGGCGCTGGCTCGGCGACCGCGAATCGATCGTCGTCGACTACCCCGAGTGACCCTGACGTCCTGGCCCCGTCCCGTCAGGGCGCCACGTACGCTTCCGCACCGAGGTCGTCCGGTGTGTCTTCGGGCTGGGGGAGCCAGTCTTCGTCGGGGCCTTCGGGCGGCGGGAGGTAGGGCTGGCCGTCGTAGGTCTCGCGGTGGTTCAGGAAGAACGTGTACCAGATGTAGCCGAGGAGGCTCTTCTGCTCGAGGTTCGGGTGGATCTTGCCGGTGTAGCGCTCACGGTGCGCCTCGGGGGCGAGGCTCCAGTGCAGGCCGGGGATGTCGTGGTGGATGGAGTGGAAGCCGTTGTTGAAGACCCACCAGTTGACGAGCTTGCCCATGAAGTTGCGCGAGTGGTTCCACTCGCTCTCG
Organism: uncultured delta proteobacterium; assembly: GCA_963727445.1. Taxonomy (GTDB): domain Bacteria; phylum Myxococcota_A; class Polyangia; order Polyangiales; family B10-G4; genus B10-G4. The sequence continues at coordinate 389,547 of CAVSGI010000020.1, read as the reverse complement.
CCGTCGCAGCCGTCGTGCTGCAGGGTGTTCATCGAGACGATGCCCCACTGGGCGTAGAGGTGCGGGACGATCCAGAGCACCAGGGCCCTCTGCCAGTCGAAGACGAAGAGCGCGACGGTCACGGCCATCAGGCTCACGAGCTCGAAGAGGAGCTGCCGGAACCACTTGGGGTGCCGCTTGTACATCGTCTTCGAGTAGACGGCGTCGGCGCGCATGATCGACGGCACCACCGAGAGCATGAAGAAGATGCCGTTCAGGAGGTTGTGCTTGAAGCGCACCTTGGTGGTGCGCATCACGTCACGCCGCGACTGGGTGTGCTTGTGATGGCTGAGGTTGTGGCCTGGGACGTAGCTCGAGACGGGGTGGCCGTAGATCAGCGTGAGCACCACCTGGTAGATCTTGTTCAGCCACTTCACGCGGAAGACCGGCGAGTGGATCGCGTTGTGGGTCTGCACCGCGCCCTGGAAAGAGGTGACGCAGAGGGCCGCGAAGACCGGCACCTGCCACCACACGAAATGGTCCTGGACCCACAGCAGGGCCAACAGGCCGAAGTAGATCGCGTTGAACCCGAGGGGCCGCACGTCCGCAGAGAAGCGGAGAAGCCCCGACTGCTTTCCTCTCGGCGCCTTCATCGGGGCGAGGGGTAGCACGAAGGAGGCGAGGGTTCACAAGGACGCGCCTGCGCCGAGTGAGCTTTATCCGGAGGAGAGCGCCTTTTTTGCGCTCGAGAGGGCCATTTTCGCCCGCTCCAGGGCCACTTCGGCCTCGGAGGGGACCCCGTCCGTGAGCGCGCTCCAGGCCCGCGCCGCGTTCCGCTCCAGGGACGCGAAATGACCGATCATCTCGGCGAAGTGCTCGAGGCCCATCTCCGCGATCATCCGCGGCCGGTGATTGAGGAAGCGGGGCACCAGCTCCTCGAGGACCCTGTCGAGGCCGTCCCGCGCGTCCTCGACCGACTTCGCGAGGTGGCCCGCCGGCAGCGCCTCGAGGGCTTCGCTGATCTCGTCGAGGACCGAGGAAGGGCTGCCCTTGGGCTTGGTGGCCGCGTCGGCCGACGCGTCCGGGGGCGCGTTGTCCAGCTTCTCGATGCGGCGCCCGAGGATCCCGCCGCCGACCATGAGCAGCACCCCGACGCTGAAAGGGATGCCCGCCCCGTCCCACCACGAGCCGACGCGATCGCCGATGGTCACGGCGCCCTCGGGCCCCGAGCCCTCGCCCGCCTCGATCGGCGCGAGCTTCGCGGCGTAGCAACCCGCGATGATGACGCCGGCGACGAACACCCAGAAGGCGACCTGCTTCACGAGCCGCCCCCGAGCTTGATCATCGTGATGGTGAGATTCGTGAGCGCCTCGCCGACGATCAACCCGGCGGCGACCGGCACCACGACGTCACCCACGTAGCGGAAGCCCTTCACTCGCTCGACGAGCATCGTGGTGAGGCAGCCCAGGCCGTAGCCCAGCGTGATCTCGAAGGGCAGATACATCGCGAGACCGATCAGCACGCCGAGGCCGCCGATGGGGAAGAGCGCCAGGCCACCACCGATGGCCGCGCCCGCGATGTACTTGTCGACGGGGGCGTTGCCCTCGAGCACGCCGTTGATCATGCCCTGGAGCACGCCGGCCTGCGGCGCAGGGAGACAGCCGGGGATGCTGTCGTCCATGCAGGCGGGCGACTCCGGGCCGAACCCGTTCATCCCGCCCGGTCCGTTTTGCCACAAGAGCATGGTGACGCCGATGGCGATCGCCGGGCCGATCCACGCCACCGCGAACTGCGCGAGCTGCTGCTTGCGCGGCACGCCGCCGATCAGGTGACCGGTCTTGAGGTCGTGCATCATGTCCCCGCACTGCCCGGTGGCGATGCAGACCGCGACGCCCACCGTGACGGCGAGGATCACGTGGCCGCCGGTGAGCCCGAGCATGAGCGTCACGGCGATGAGCGCGAGGCCGGAGAGCGGCGAGATGTCGGTGGCCCCGGTCGCCTGGGCCACGATGAGGCCAGCGAGCGCGAGCCACAGAGTGCCGACCACCGCGACGGAGATCACCGTGCCGAAGCCGATCGGGTCATCGCCCGCCATGCCCTCGACGTAAGCGACGGCGAAGAGCGCCACGAAAGAGCCGATGAGGCCGACCACCAGCACCGTCGGCGAGAGCTCCTCGGCCTGGCCGCCCTGCTTGGCGAGCTTCGCCGCCGACTGAAGGCTCTTGATGGCGCCCTTGAGCGCCGGGAACGCGGCGACCACCCCCGCGAGCGCGCCGCCGATCAGGATCCCGATCCCCACCGGGCGCAGCATCGCGCCGTAGACGCCCCAGACCGAGATCCTCGCCCTCGAGACCCGGCGGCGCCCATCCCTGGCTCACCACGAAGGGGCCGATCACCCACCAGGCGAGGACGCCGCCGAGGGCGAAGGGCAGACCGCCCTTGCCGGAGAGGAGCCCGGCGCCGAAGTTGGCCATGGAGAGCGAGAGCGCGGTGCCGCCGAGGGCCAGCCCCGCGGCGCCCTTCATCTCCATCCCGAAGATGCCGAGGATCGACGCGCCGATGTTGAGGGTCTCGGGGATGAGGCCGAGGGTGCGCTCGTCGTCACCTGTGAGCACCTGAGCCACGTCGGAGTTGGTGGCGAGGGTGAGGAGCAGGCCGACGAGGAAGCCGAGCCCGAGGAGCCACGCCTTCTTCGCGCCGGCGCCCGGCGACTTCAGGATGGTGGCGACGGCGACGCCCGAGGGGAAACGCAGGCGCTCGATCTCGATGAGCTGCTTGCGCAAGGGGATGATCACGATGATCCCCATGAAGGAGCCCGCGACGCCGGCGGCGATGATCGCCCAGACGTTGAGCTCGTCCTGCATGCCGAGGAGCAACAGCGCCGGGAAGGTGAAGACGACGCCGCTCGACGCGGTGTTGATCCCGGAGGCGATCGTCTGGTTGATGTTGTTCTCGACGATGCTCCCGGCGCCGGGGATCTTGAGAAGGCCGCGGCCCACGCCGCGCAAGAGCGCGAAGCCCAGGATCGCCGCGACCGACGAGCCGGTGAGGCCGAAGCCGAGCTTGAGTCCGATGTAGACGAAGCTCGCCGTCAGGATGATGCCTTGGAGGATGCCCAGGAAGACCGCGGCGAACGTGATCTCCCGATATGTGGTGGGGCCCGAGGCCATCGCCGGGCTGCCTACCGCGCCGGGGCGCCGCTGGCAAGCGAGGGATCGTTCGGCGGCTCAGCGACGCTTCGCGGACCGGCGGCGATGCCACACGAGGAGTAGGAAGGCGGTCGCGAAGAGCGGCACGCCCGCGCCGCGTCCCGACGCGGGTGTGGTGCAGCCGCAGCCCGAGTCGTCGGGTGGCGGGATGGTGCCGCTGTCGACGACTTCGCTGTCGATGCCGCTGTCGACCCCCGCATCCGGGCCCGCGTCGGGCATGGGCTCCGGGCACGCTCCGGGCGATGCGCCGAGCGGCATGGAGGACTCCGCCATCACCGTCGGCGTGCGGCCGCCGTGCTCGTCCCAGAGCTGATAGGCCATCTCGCCCCGATTGCCGACGTCGGGGTCGAGGCTGTCGGGCGCGTTGTCGCGGAGGAATTCGATGTACTCGCGCGTCGTGGATTGAAAGAGCAGGCGCACGCGCAAGCTCAGGTCGCCTTCGCCGCAGGCCATCAGATCGAAGGTCGCCTCGTCCCAGTGGTGATAGCCGCCCGAGCCGTCGCCGTAGTCGCGACCCACGGGCGCCATGTCCCGATCCTCCGGGGGGTCGAAGCCCTCGGGCGGGATGCGATTGTCGAGCATCACCGTGTCGTTGAGGATGAAGTGGAAGCTCTGCATCCCGCCTTCGGCCAGCTCCACCTCGTAGGTGCGGAGCTGCGCGTCGCGCGTCAGCTCGGCCGTCGCCTCGTCGTAGAGGCCCGAGCCGCTCACCGCTTCGCCGGTGCCGTCGATGACGGCGACCTCGAGCCACATGCGCCGCCCCTCCGGGTAGCCGGTGGGGAGCTTGTGGCCGGTGAGGTTGGTGACGCGCACCGTGGCGTGGGCCATCTCCGCGTCCAGGGAGACGTCGCTCACGGCGAGCTCCGCGGCCTCGGTGAGGAACGCCTCGGCCTTGTCGGCGCTTCGCATCAGCGCCGCTTTCCAGTCGCCGTCGGTGTCGGGGACGGTGGTGGCGAGGGCGCGAAGCACCCAGCTCGAGGAGCCCACGAGATCGTGACGACGCATGTAGTCTCGCTCCATCCCGTCGTTCGCGGCGCGGGTCGGCGTCTCCATCAGCTTCATGTGGCAGTCCTGACAGGTGTCGCCGCGGGCGCTGAACGCGCTGTTCTGCCACTCGCTGAAGGTGCGCTCGATCGCGAAGCGGCGCCCGATGGGCGTGCCGTCGGCGCGCTGCCCGTCCACCACGGGGTTCACGATGTCGTGGCACTGGCCGCAGAACCCGCCGGTGGGAAGGAAGGTGCTGAGGGTGGTGGGGTGGGTGGGCCCGCCGCCCGGCAGGTACTCGTAGGGCCCTGCGCGATACGCACCCTCGCCCGGTCCGTCGTAGAAGTAGATCTGCGCGTTCTGCTGATACGGCGCCATGGGATCGGAGGCGACGTCGTCGGTGGCGCGGTGACAGACCATGCACGCCACACCGTCGTAGTCGTCCGAAGGGAAGCCGTCGTCGTCGGCCAGGAAGCGCGGCCCGTCCGCCTCGGACCACTCCGGCAGCGACGAGCGGCCGCGCAGCCACGCCGGCATCGAATGACACCGCACGCAGAAATCCGGAGCGTCGGGGTTGTCGACCTCGGCGATGGCGAGGGCCGCGAGGAAGATCGGGTCGCGGCCCGCGTTCGCCATCATCGCGCCCCGCCACCCATCCCACGGCTCGTAGTCGTCGGCGGGGTCGTAGAGCGCGTGACAGCGAGCGCAGGTCTCGGAGGTCTGGATCGGCGTCGTGACGCCGCCGTCGTCCCCCATCGGCTGAGAGCCCGGCTGGAAGATCTGCGCCGCGGCCGTCGGCGCGTGGCCGATCGCCGCGAACAGGGCGACCGCGAGGATCGCCGCCATCTTGCTGCCGGGCCGTGCCATCAGGGGGCGGGGACGATCTTGAAGACCTGATCGCTACCGAGGAACGTCATGTAGAGCTCGCCCGCGTTGTCCTCGCCGAAGCTCGAGATGCCGCCGCCCGTCGAGCGCAGATCGCTCACGCGCTGGTCGCCCATCACCGAGCCCTCGCAGTAGCGGAAGGCGCCGATGTCGTTGCTGCAGTAGTCGCCGTAGAGGTAGACGCCCCGTAGCTCGGGGATGGCGCTGCCGCGGTAGACGTAGCCGCCCGTGATGGAGCAGGCGCCGCGGAGGGTCTCGGTCGAGGACATGTGCGCGTAGGCGAGGACCGGCTCGGTCTGGGTGACCGAACCGGCACCGCTGGCGTCACAGCCGCTCACGCTGCTGAGCTCGAAGCCCTCGTACGCCCGCCAGCCATAGTTCTCGCCGCCGCTGCTGGACGCCGGCTGAACGTCGACCTCCTCCCACTCACCCTGGCCGACGTCGGCGATGTAGAGCTCGCCCGTCGCGCGGTCGAAGGAGAAGCGCCAGGGATTGCGCAGGCCGTAGGCCCAGATCTGGGGCAGGCCCCCGCCGGAAGCGAAGGGGTTGCCGGCCGCCGCAAAATCGCCGCCCGTGTTGTCGACGTCGAGGCGCAGCAGCTTGCCGAGGAGGACGTCGGTGTCCTGTCCATTGCCGGGGTCGCCGTGCGAGTCACACGACCCACCGCCGTCACCCGTTCCGGCATAGAGGAATCCGTCCGGTCCGAAGGCGAGGTTGCCTCCATTGTGGTTGCCCTGGGGTTCGGGGATGTCCACCAGGCGCCGGACCTCGGTGGTGTCGGCGACGTCTGGGTCACTGCTCACGCCATACTCGGCGACCACGGCGTTGCCGCCTCCGCTCGCCGTGTAGTAGATGAAGAACCGACCGTTGGTTTCGTAGTCCGGATGGAAGGCGAGGCCGAGCAGCCCCTGCTCTCCACCACCCGTGGTGATGCGACCGCTGACGTCGAGAAAATCTCCCACCACCGAGCCGCCGCGCACCAGGCGGATGCGACCGCCACGCTGAACGACCCAGAGGGTGTCCGTGCTGCCCGGCGCTTGCGTCACGAAGAGAGGTGAGCTGAAGCTGCCAGGCGCGATCTCCTCCGCAGCGAGACCGGGAAGCACCGGCGCTTCACAAGCGGGAGGCGGGCCCGTGTCCACGGCGCTGTCCATCGCACCGTCACCGGGGCTGCCATCGCCCGGGCTGCCGTCGCCGGGACTGCCGTCGCCAGGACTGCCGTCGCCAGGACTGCCGTCACCCGGGCTGCCGTCGCCAGTGCCGGTGTCCATGGTCGTGCCGGTGTCTCCGCCGCCGTCGCCGGTGGTCGAATCGTCACCACACGCGGGCAGCACGAGGCCGGCCGCCAGCAGAAGCAAGGTCGTCGCTCGCATCGTCATGAGTATCCCTTTCACCGCGAGAGACGCTATGCGCCGCCCACCCTTCCGCTGGGGAGCATACCCGGACCGGTACCCTGGCCAACACCCCCCCCGAGCCTTTGATGTGCGGCCGCCTCGGGTTACAAGTCGCGCCCAACGCACGCTCATGTTGCGCACGACGATCATCACCGCCCTCTTCTTGCCCGCGATCTGGGCCCTCGATGCCGAGGCTCAACAGATCCCGGAGGGGCTCACGGACGGCGTGGGACAGGGGGACGACGCAGCCGAATCGCCCACGCTCTCCGCCGAGCTCAGCGATGGCGGCCCAGCGATCACCGCGCGCTTCGGCGGCTACGTCGAGAACAGCTTCACCTGGTCGTTTCAGAATCCCTCGAACGGGATCATCGCCTGGCGCGGCTTCGACAACCGTCACGCGACCTTCAACTTCGAGAACGTGAGCCTCAACACCCGATTCGAGTTCGACCGGGTCTACGCGTACATCGCGCTTCAGGCCGGGCGAACGCCGGACACCTATTACCTGTCCGAGCCGACCGACACCGCCGGCCCGAGCGATGGCGTGGGCGCGAGCTCCGCGTCCACCTATCGATTCATCCAAGAGGCCTACCTCGGCTACCTGGCGCCGATCCTGAACGACGTCGCAGTCGAAGCCGGCATCTTCCTGTCCCCCATCGGCATCGAGTCCATCACCATCCGCAAGAACTGGAACTGGTCGCAGTCCACCCTCTGCTACGCCCTGCCCTTCTATCACCTGGGCATCCACCTCACGACGCAGGTCAACGACGAGATCAGCGTCCACACCGCCGTGTACAACGGCGCCGGCAACATCCTCGACAACAACCAGGCGAAGTCGGTCGCCGGCTGGGTCGGCTTCCAATACGAACGTTTCGAGGCGCAGCTCCTCTATTATGGAGGCGTCGAGCGCGCCGACGGCAACTGGCGGAGCATCTTCGACGGATGGATCTCGGCGGTGATCACGCCCTGGCTGCGCCTCGCCTTCCACGCGGACGGCGGCTTCGAGCCTCAGTCCGGCGGGCAGATGGACTGGTGGATGGGTGGGGCGATTCTACGCGCGCGTGCTGCCGACCGACTGGCTGGCCGTGGCCATCCGCCAGGACGCGTTCCTCGAGCGCTCCCCCGGCGACGCCGCCAACCTGCGGATCTTCTACCCCACCGCCCCCCTCGTCGCCTCGAGCACCGTCACCCTGACCTTCGGCCCGGACGAGCACGTCGCCTTCTACCTCGAGTACCGCCACGACCAGACGGCGAGCTCCATGGACCTCGGCGGCAGCGCCCCCACCGCCCCGACCTATTACAGCGGCACCGTGGCCACCGACCCGACGACCGGCGCCTACGTCCCCAACAGCCAGACCCAGGACACCGCCACCCTCGGCCTCACCGCCGGCTTCTGAGGGGGGAGGCCTGCGCTGGTACATGGCGGCCTCACTGTGGAGTGATGACCCGGCGCCCGAGGACCCCATTGCGCGCTCCATGTTCCAGGAACGCCGAGCAATCCTGGGCCTTTCTGGGCGAATTTGCGCGGCCCGAGCTTTGCACAGCTCGAGAGCATGACGAAAGCGACCCCGATCCTCCTGCCCGCGATCGCCCTTTCGGCCCTGGTCGGTTGCGCCTCCCCGAACCGCGACCTCGCGTCATCCCGGCCGTCCTCTCTGGCCGACAACACGAACGCCCTCGGCGCCCTCGATGGACCCGCTGCCAACAGCTGCGGCGTCGACGGACTGTCCGGCGAACGCGGCGGCTTCGGGATGTCACCCTTGATTTATCACGACGCCCCCGGCGTGGTCCGCGCGCTGAACGAGGAGAGGGTGCTTGTCGAGGTCATCCCGAACGGCGTGATGCAGGAGTTCGCATGGCCGACGGCGACGGTCGCCGCCTTCTTTCACAAAGAAGAGGCGGTTCATCTGACCCGTGAGACCCAGTGGGACAGCGCGACGGGCACCACCGTCGACGTCTCGACGCTCACGGGCGGTCAGGCGCAGGCGGTCTTCGTGACCGCCCGGCGCGCGGTGGCCGAAGGCCTCGGCAACGATGGGCTCTCCATCGAGACCCCTCTCGGAACCCTGAAGATGGGACCGGTGGAATGCGAGCGGGTCTTCACCCGAGGCTGCGGAGTGGAGCGCGAGCAGCGCCTCGCCGCCAGCCTCTCGAGCGGTTCCTTGGTGGGGGTGGATTCGCCCCTCTCCCAGGACAACGTCTTGTTGGACTGGGCACGCGGCAGCCGCGTGGGCGCTCTGGCCGGCTGCGGGGGCGCCGAGAGTGGCGGCGTGGAGGAGGCCCTGGAGGTCGCCTACTTCGCCCCGGCGCCGGAAGCCGAGGCCGTCCTTTTGGCGCAACCGGTCGCCCATCTGGACGAGATTCGAGGCCGGCCCCTCCCCCCGAAAACCATGGGGGGTTTATCGATCGCTCGAAAAGGCGCTACAACGGCGGCATGGATTCTCGCCCAAAAGCGGGCGGAGTGGTCGCGGATGCTGGTTCAGGCCGCCCACTTCGCCGACTTGGACAACACCGTGGACGCCCTCGCCCGCGCCCGCCTCTGCCTGCGTCAGATTGACGAGGCCATCGCCGCACTGGGCGACGCCGAGCTGCTCTCCGCCGACCGCGCCCGCGCCGAGCGCCGCGTGCGCGCCTACGAGAAGCTCCACGCCGAGTGGCAGGGCCGAACGCAGGACCGTGCAGACCTGTACGTGGAGAACGAGCAGCGAAAGTACGGCGAGCCCCTGCCCAAGAAGGGACTCGACTAGGTGTCGTTGACGCTCGCGGGATACGAGCCCGACGCGTTCATCGCGCGGCGGAATCGCCTCGCGAGCGCGCTCGACACTCGGGTGGCGCTGATCGGGGCCGGCGGTCTCGTCTCGCGCAACTACCCGGCGCAGACCTTCCCCTTCCGCGCCTCGAGCCACTTCCTGTATCTGGTGGGCCTTCCGCTCATCGACGGGATGCTCCTGATCGAGGGAGATGAGCACACGCTCTACCTCCCGGTGCCCGCACAGGACGACGCGCTCTGGCATGGCGCGACACCGAGCCACGCCGAGATCGCGCAGAAGACGAAGTGTCGGGTGCGCCCCCTGTCGGCGCTGGGCGACGCGCTCGGCGGCAGTGAGGCTTGCACCGTGGCCGCCCCCGACGCCGCGACCCGCGCGCGGCAAACGGCCCTCCTCGGCCGCGAGATTGTCTCCGGTCATTTCGAGCCCGAAGACCTGCCGCTGATCGACGCGCTGATCTCCCTTCGACTCGTCCACGACGATGCGGCGATTGAGAGCCTTCGCAGCGCCTCGGCGGTCACCACCGCCGCGCACCTCGCGGCGATGGCAGCGACCGCGCCTGGACTCCGAGAGTCCGAGGTGCGCGCGGCCTTCGACGCCATCGTCGTCGCCGAGGATTCTCAGCTACGCCTACGGCCCGATCGTCACCGTCCACGGTGAGGTCCTTCACAACGAATCGCATCACAACCGCCTCGAGGAGGGAGACCTGCTCCTCTGCGATGTCGGCGCCGAGGGTGCCGACGGTTGGGCGTCGGACGTCACCCGGACCTGGCCTGTCACGGGCACCTTCTCCCCGACGCAGAAGGACTTCTACCAGGTGGTGCTCGAGGCCCAGGAGGCGGCGATCGCCGCGGTTCGCCCTGGCGCCCGCTACCGCGACGTCCACCTCGTCGCCGCGAAGAAGCTGGCCGAGGGGATGGTCTCGCTCGGCGTCTTCCGCGGCGATCCCGACGAGCTCGTCGCCGACGGCGTGCACGCGCTGCTCTTCCCGCACGGCGTGGGTCACCTCATCGGCCTCGACGTCCACGACATGGAGGACCTCGGGCGATCGCGCCGGCTACGCGCCCGGCCGCGAGCGCTCGAACAATTCGGTCTCGGCTACCTTCGCCTCGATCGCAATCTCACGCCCGGCATGGCGGTGACGATCGAGCCGGGGCTCTACCAGGTCCCCGCCATCCTCGAAGCAAAGCGCTTCCGAGCGCTGGCGAAGGATCGCGTGGACTGGGACGTCCTCGCCCGCTTCTCCGACGTCCGCGGCATCCGCATCGAAGACGACGTCCTGGTGACCGAGAGCGGCGCCGAGGTGCTCACCTCCGCGATCCCCAAGCGGATTGAGGAGGTCGAAGACGTCGTGGGATCGAGCCGTTGACCCTCAGGCGGATCGCCCAGATCGGTCATCCGGTGTTGCGCCAGAAGGCGCGCCCCGTGACCCGCGACGAGCTCTCGACACCGCTGGTCCAGCAGCTGGTCGACGACCTCATCGACACCATGCGCGAGGCGAATGGTGCTGGGCTCGCCGCCAATCAGGTCCACACGCCGCTTCGCGTCTGCGTGATCGAGGTGGGGGACAACCCGCGCTATCCCTACAAGCCGAAGATCCCGCTCACGGTGCTGGTGAACCCGCATCTGGTGCCCATCGGCGACGAGACCTTCGCCAACTACGAGGGCTGTCTGAGCGTTCCCGACCTCCGGGGGGTGGTCGAGCGGCACGTCGAGATCCGCCTCCGCGCCTGGGACCGCGAAGGCAACGACATCGATCGGGTGATCAAGGGCCTCAGCGCCGGAACCTTCCAGCACGAGATTGACCATCTCGACGGCAAGCTCTTCGTCGATCGCGTCACCGACCCGACCACCCTCTGCACCTGGACCCACTTCAAGCGCTATCACGAGGCCGGCTTCATCGAGCGCGTCGAAGCGCTGGTGGGGCGCTTCGGGAGCTGAGCGCGATGACCATCGTCACGGGGAGGGTCGCTGGTGAGGGGGAGGAGCCGCTCCTCTACGACGCCGAGCTACGCATCGCTGGCGGCGATCCTACGCGTCACCTGAAACGCGGCGTCGTGACGATCACGACCGACGACGGCGGCACGGTGGAGGTGAAAACCAGCCGCGCCACCGTCCTGGTGGAGCCTCGCGACGAGCGCGGCAAGTGGGGCGACCTCCTGGACGATCCGCTGAGCCGACCCTTCGACGGAGAGGCGCCGGGCGACCACGTACAGGTCGCGCTCTCGGGGGTGGCCATCAAACCTGGAGACCTCGTCGCGGTTCTCGGCGACGAGGACGGCCACCTCACGCCCGATGGCTATCGCGGGGCGAAGGTGGAGCGGCGTGCGCTCGAAGCGCGGGTGGTCGCGCAGGGCGACGCTCCCGAAGACGCCCTCTCGCGCTGGCAGCAGGAGGAAGCGGACGCGAAGCAGAAAAAGGAAGAGGAACGGCGAAACGCGCGGCGCGCCTCGCGCAAGGCGCCGGAGGACATTCCGGTTCGGCTGCCGCTCGCGGGGCTGGGCGCAGGCATCGTCGTCGCGATCGCGGGCCTCGCGCTCTCTTTCACGCAGACGGGACCGTCCGCCCTCCGCGTGGTCCTGCCGGCCGCGGGGATCTTGCTCACCGCCCTGTCGACGATGGTGGTTCGGCGCCGGAGGTTCTTGCCCTCCTTCGCGACGCCCGCGGTCGAACCGCGCCGCGCCCCCGCGCGATGGAGCACGCCGGAGCTCACCGGCATCGTCGGCCTCGCGATTGTGGCCTTCGGCCTCGGCTTCGTCTTCATCGGCTTCGGCCTGGGGACGGTCTGCCGCGTGCTGCTCGCGCTGTCCGCCCTCTTGTCCATCTTCTTCGCCGTACGCATCGCGTGGGACGAGCGCCGCAGTGGACCGCTCTTGCGGATGCTCCTCGGCGCGCCCGAGTACCACCCCGGTGAGTCGGGCATGCGGTCCGTCGTGCTCTCGGTCGACCGCGGCAAGCTCCGGCGCGAGCGCACGGCCTCCAAGAGCCTCGACGGCGCGATGACCTGGGAGTTCGGTCGGGGCGACGAGCTGAACCAGGCAGAGCAGTTCGAGCTCTGTGGGAGGACCGCCGACGAAACGATGGTCCACGTTCGCCCCGGGGGTGCGCTCTTCGGCAGCACCAAACGGAGCGCCGAGCTCTCGAAGAGCGACACCGCCATCGAGGCCCGGGTCGCAGAGGAGATCGACGTCGGAGACGAAGTGCTCGTCCTGGGACGCTTCGAGAAGAAGGCCGGCGAGCTGGAGGTCTCCGCCACCGGTCCGGAGTCGCTCTTGATCGTCGGCGCCGCCGAAGAGGTTCGGGCCACGGTCCGCCGCGCGCTGCGGGGGCACCAGGCCTCCGTCGCGGGGCTCGTCGCCCTCGGGCTGGTCGCGGGATATCTCGCGTGGCTGGATCCCTACTCGAGGCACGAGACGATCGTCGGTGAGGTGACGTCGGTCTTCGGTCGCAGTGACGTGCAGCCCGGCGACGTGTGCGCGATGAAGATCGCGCACGACGTTTCGTCCTTCGGGTCGACCTGCCACGTCCAGCTCGAGTGCGGGGGCGTGCGGCTCTTCGGCAGCCCGATCTCCGGCTTCGTCGACTGCTCGATGAGCGACGAGGAGTTCCAGACGCCTGCCCCGCCGGGCTCCGCGCTCTCCTTCACCCCACCCAACCACGTCGAAGCCCGCCCCGAGAGCGGGTCCGTGATCCAGATCGTCGTCGAGCGCTGAAACGGCGCTCTTTTCAGGGGTTGCCGTCCGACCGTTCAGGCGCGATGGTTCCCCGCTCGGAGGAGCAATGGACAAGTACGAGCAGCTCTTCGTCAACAACAAGAAGTGGGTCGAAGAACAGAAGAAGGCGGATCCCGAGTACTTCGAGAAGCTCTCGACGGGACAGAACCCGGACTTCCTCTACATCGGGTGCGCGGACTCCCGCGTCCCGGCCAACCAGATCATGGGGCTCTCCCCGGGCGATGTCTTCGTCCATCGAAACATCGCCAACATCGTGGTCAACACCGACCTCAACGCGCACTCGGTGATCGAGTACGCGGTCAACCACCTCGAGGTCGACCACATCGTGGTCTGCGGCCACTACGGCTGCGGCGGAGTGAAGGCGGCGATGCAGCCCAAGGATCTCGGTCTCCTCAACGGCTGGCTCCGAGAGATCCGCGACGTGTACCGACTCCACAAGACCGAGCTCGACGCCATCGAGGACCAGGAGTTGCGCTACCGCCGCCTGGTGGAGCTCAACGTCCAGGAGCAGTGCATGCACATCATGAAGTGCGCGAGCGTTCAGAAGCACTTCCTGAAGCGGCAGTTTCCGGTGGTGCACGGATGGGTCTACGACCTCTCCGACGGCATCATCCACGACCTCGAAATCCCGTTCGAGGAGATCCTCGACGACATTCGAGAGATCTTATCGACTCGAATTCTGACAGAGACGCGGAGGGCGCGATGATCGAGCTGGAGAGCCACCTCGAGGGGCAGTGGAAGAAGGGGACCGGAAAGAAGTCGGTCCTGTCCAACCCGACCACCGGTGACACCGTCGCAGAGACGAGCACCGAAGGTCTGGACTTCGCAAGCGCCCTCGCCTGGTCCCGGGAGGTGGGTGGCGCCGCCCTCCGCGATCTCACCTTCGCCGAGCGAGGGGCGCTCCTCGAGCAGATGTCGAAGGTGCTGCACGAAGCACGCGACGAGCTCATCGAGGCCTCGACCGTCAACGCCGGCACCACGCGCTCCGACTCGAAGTTCGACATCGACGGCGCCACCGGCACCCTCGCCTACTACGCGGGCCTCGGAAAGAAGCTCGGCGACCGAAAGCATCTCCTCGAAGGTGAAGGCGAGCAGCTGACCCGGAGCCCGCGCTTCTGGGGCCACCATCTGCTCACGACGCGCCGCGGCGTCGCCGTCCACGTCAACGCCTTCAACTTCCCGGCCTGGGGTCTCGCCGAAAAGGCGAGCTGCGCCATCCTCGCCGGCATGCCCGTGGTGACGAAGCCCGCCACGAGCACCGCGCTTCCCGCCTACCGGCTGATGCAGACGTTGGTGAACGCGAAGGTCCTCCCCGAGGGGGTGCTCTCCTTCGTCTGCGGCGGCGCCGGTGATCTCCTGACGCACCTCCGCGGCCAGGACGTCCTCGCCTTCACGGGCTCCGCCGACACCGGCGCACGGCTCAGGCGCCTCGACAACGTGATCGCGCACTCGGTCCGCCTGAACGTCGAGGCCGACAGCCTCAACGCGACTGTGCTGGGCGAAGGGGTGGATGCGGGCAGCGACACCTATCAAATGTTCATCCGGCACGTCAGCCGCGAGATCACGCAGAAGACCGGCCAGAAGTGCACCGCGACGCGCCGCATCTTCGTGCCTGCGTCGATGATCGACCGGGTGATCGAGGACCTCGGCGAGGCGCTGTCGGTGATCAAGGTGGGCGACCCCGCCATCGACGAGGTGCGCATGGGCCCGCTGGCCAACAGGCAGCAGCTCGAGGACGTGCGCGCCGGCACCGAGAAGCTCCTCGAAGCTGGGTGCAAGGTCGCCTGGGGCGACCCCGACTCCGTGGAGCTGGTGGGCGCGGACGCCGACAAGGGCTGTTTCGTGGGACCGGTCCTGTTGCGTCACGACGCGCCGGCCGATGCGGGCGTCGTGCATCAGCACGAGGTCTTCGGTCCGATCTCCACGCTGATGCCCTACGAGGGCGCCAAAGAAGCCGTCGCTCTCGTGGCCCGCGGCGGCGGTGGCCTCGTCGCCAGCGTGTACTCCGACGACAAGAAGGAGCTCGGCGCGCTCATCCTCGGCCTCGCGCCCTTCAGCGGCCGCGTCCTCGCCGGCAGCAAGAAGGTGGCGGACCAGGCGATCTCGCCGGGTCTGGTGCTCCCGAGCTGCGTGCACGGGGGCCCGGGGCGGGCCGGCGGCGGTGAGGAGCTCGGCGGCGAGCGCGGCCTCGCCTTCTACATGCAGCGCACCGCGGTGCAGGGCGACCGCGCCCTGCTCGATCGGATCCTCGGCGCAGGCTAACCTCCGGCGATGCGTACGCTGGCCTTCTCCTCACTCCTCGCGACCCTCCTCGTCCTCGTCGGTTGTGGTGACGACGGGGGCGCCACCGACACCGGCACCGGCTCCGACACCGGCACCGCGACCGACACCGGCACCGCAGCCGACACCGGAACCGCGACCGACACCGGCACGGGTTCCGACGCGGCCGCCGACGCCGCAAGCGACGCGACCGCCGACGCCGCGCCCGACGCGACCTCCGACGGCGGGAGCTGCAGCGCTTGCATCGCCGCCGAGCTCTCCTGGGGCAACACCGGTGGACTCGTCGCGTCGAGCCGCGCCTCCAAGGTGAGCCCGTGCCGCACCTACACGCTCACCGAGACCGACTTCTCGGCCGGCGGGACGACCACCACCTGCAGCAACGACGTCCCCTGCGGCAGCGCCGCTGATGCGATCACCATCGACGACGTGAACGCGGCCCTCGCCGACGCAGACGTGGTCGCCGCCTTCGCTGCGGCACCCGTCACCTACGGCGTCGACATGCGCCCCGTGGACGGATCCGTCTTCCAGGTCTCCCAATCGGGGGCCACGTTCGTGGTGGGCTCACCCTGCGGCAGCGCCGGCTCGTGCACACCCATTCCGGCGGGCGTCCAAGCCCTCGTCGATCTGTTGCGGGCCCTCGACGCCGAGCGGCTCGCCGAGCCGGACTGCTCGACCGTCTTCCCCTGAAAAATCGCCCACCGGAGCGCCCGGTTGCTCGAAAACCCCTGCTCGGGGCGATCATCGGCCGCCACCCCGATCAAGTAGTGCTAGGTTCCCGCGACTCTTCGAGGGGGACCCCAGATGAGCGAGACCGCGGCACGTCCGAAGTTCCCGGCAGGGATCCCATTCATCGTCGGCAACGAGGGGGCCGAGCGCTTCAGCTACTACGGGATGCGCGCCATCCTCTACGTCTACCTGACCGCGCTCTACCTGCAGTTCGCCCCGGACGTCACCCCCGAGCAGACCGCGGAGGCCGAGGCGCGCGGCACCGCCGTCGCGCACCTCTTCATGGCCGGCGTCTACGCCTTCCCCATGATCGGGGCGATCCTCTCGGACCGCTACAAGGGCAAGTACCCGATCATCCTCTGGGTCTCCCTCCTCTACTGCGCGGGCCACGCCGTCCTCGCCGTCGCCGGCCGCTTCGCCGAATGGCAGATGTACGGCGAAGCCGAGATGGGGATGTACCTCGGCCTCTGCCTCATCGCCGTCGGCGCCGGCGGCATCAAGCCCTGCGTCTCCGCGAACGTCGGCGATCAGTTCACCGCCGAGAACTCCTCGCTGGTGACCCAGGTCTTCCAGATCTTCTACTTCATCATCAACTTCGGCTCGTTCTTCTCGACGATCATCACACCGCTCCTCTTCGAGTGGTACGGGCCGGAGGTCGCCTTCGGCGTGCCCGGCATCCTGATGGGCATCGCGACCCTGGTCTTCTGGCTCGGCCGAAACCGTTTCGTTCACGTCCCACCGAACCCCGGCGGCCGCCTGGGGCTGATGGACTTCATCGCCTCGTCGCTCCTCTTCACGCCGATCGTCGCGATCATCGTGGCGGTCTTCGTCGCCGGCCATCACTACGAGCCGCCCAGCGCCGAAGGCCTGAGCGCCGGCGAGTTCTACGGCACGTACCTGTCGAGTTACCTGAGCTACATCGCCGCGCACTCCTGGTGGTACTTCGTGGTGGCGGCGGTCCTCTTCGGCATCGGCCTCGCGGTGTTCAACGCGCGACAGCATCAGAAGGAGGACAAGGGCTTCCTCGCGGTCCTGTTCTACAGCTTCAAGCACCGCGCAGCGCGCAAGGAGGGTCAGGGCTTCTTCGACGTCGCCCGCGATCACTTCGGCGACGAGGCGGCCGAGGGTCCGCCCGCCGTCCTGCGCATCGCCTTGGTCTTCTCCATGGTCAGCGTCTTCTGGGCGCTCTTCGATCAGCACGCCTCGACCTGGATCAAGCAGGCCGGACAGATGGATCTGATGGTCCATCTGCCGCTCCACACCGGCTACTTCTCCATCGCGGCCGCGGTCGGTCTCGCTCTCTACGGCGGGACCTGGCTCTTCACCTACGTCGCCAACCACACGATCCCCAAGAAGGTCAGCCTGGCGGTGGGCGGCGTCGTGGTCACCGGCTTCGTGATCGCGGGCGTCCTCGACACGACGAGCGGCGACATCTGGGACCTCGAGCTCAAGAAGGCCCAGATCTCTGCGCTCAACCCGCTGATGGTCATGGCGATCATCCCGGGCCTGAACGTCCTCGTGTACGGCCCGCTGAAGAAGCGCGGCATCGAGGTTCGCCCCCTGCAGAAGATGACGGTCGGGATGTTCACCGCGGCCGCCGCCTTCGCCTGGGCCGCTCTGTTGCAGAAACAGATCGAATCGCTCGCCGAAGCGGGCGAGCAGGTTCACGTCCTCTGGCAGGTGGGTCAGTATCTGATCATGACCACCGCCGAGGTTCTGGTCTCGGTCACCGGCCTCGAGTTCGCCTACACCCAGGCCCCGCGCGCGATGAAGTCGACCATCATGGGCTTCTGGCTCCTCTGTGTGACCTTCGGCAACGTCCTGGTCGCGTTCCTCGCGCCCATGGAGTCGATCCTCGACCTGTCGGATTTCTTCTGGCTCTTCACCGGCTTGATGGTCACCGGCGCCGTCCTCTTCATGGGCCTGGCCTACACGTACAAGGGCAAGACGTACCTTCAGCAAGCCGTCCCCGCCGAGTGATGGGACCATGCCGCTGAAAGAGCCGGACCCCGGGCATCTGCACGCCCTCGCCGAAGAGCGCGTCGGGCAGGTGATCGACGGGCGCTACCGCATCGAGGGCGTCCTCGGCGTGGGCGGGCTGGGCGTCGTCTACCGCGCCGAGCACCAGGGCCTGCGTCGCTTCGTGGCCCTCAAGGTGATGCACGACATCTTCGCCGACCACGAAGAGCTCCGAAAGCGCTTCGAGCGCGAGGCCCGCGCGCTCTCCGCCCTCGATCATCCGAACATCGTCGCGATCACCGACTTCGGATCGTTCGAGGGCGCGCCCTACCTCGCCATGCAGCTCATCGAGGGGCAGTCGCTCTCTCAGCGTCTGGCCGCGGGGCCACCAACGGTCGCCGAGGCGATCGAGATCACCCGTCAGATCCTGGACGCCCTCATCGCGGCGCATGCCCGAGGAGTGGTCCACCGCGATCTCAAGCCGGGCAACGTGATGCTGCAGACCGAGACCGACGGGCCGCTCCGCGTACGAATCGTCGACTTCGGCCTCGCGCGCATCGCCGATCCCCAGACCGACGTCACGGCAGACGCCACGCTCACCAAGCTCGGCACCGTCATCGGCTCGCCCAGCTACATGGCGCCCGAGCAGACCACGGCGTCGACCGCGGACGGCCGGGCCGACCTCTACGCGCTTGGCATCATCCTCTACGAGATGCTGGTGGGGCGCCCGCCCTTCGTCCACGAAGACAAGCTGGACACGGTGCGGAGCCACCTCACCGCCGAGGTGCCGCCGCCCGAATCGCTCCGACCCGGGCTCACGCTCACGCCCGAGCTGGACGCCTTCTTGAAGAAGGCGCTCGCGAAGGGGCGTGACGAGCGCTTCGCGTCCGCCGAGCAGATGAAGCGCGCGCTCGAGGCGCTCCCCCAGCCGCCGGCCGCGGCGCCGGGGGAGGCGTTGCCCGCGCGCGGCACCACCCCGCCCCCGAAGAAGTCGCCCTCGATCCCCGCGAGCGCCACCCAACCTCTGCTCTTCGTGGCGGGCGCCGCGCTGGCGCTCTTGACCCTGATGGTCATCGGGGCCGGCGTGATCGCGCTGGTGGTCGGGACGAGCGACGACGAGGAGGAAGTCGCGGAGACCTACGAGATCGAGGACGAAGGAAGCGAGGACGGGGTGATGGTCATCGGCGAGGACGAGCTCCCGCCCCTCGGCTCACGCCCTCCGCCCTCCGATCCGCTCCGCGGCGGCGCGCCGCCCGGCCTTCAGGCGCTCCTCGCGAGCGTGAGCGCGGGCACTCCCCTCACGCGGTCCGAGCAGCGTGCGCTCCTCGACTACCAGGGCGCGCATCAGGACGACCCCCGGCCTTCGCTGATCCTCGCCCACGACTACACGAACCAGCACTGGTACCGCGACGCGCTCTCCCGCTACGTCATGGTTCATCGCATCGATCCCAGCGCCCGGGGCAACGAGTTCATGCGCGCGGATCTGATCGCCATGATCGCCGTGCCCGGCCGATACGGCGAGAGCGCGATGCGTCTGATTCAGCGCATCTATGGTGACGAAGCGCTCGCCGATCTGCGCGACCGCATGACCGCATCCACAGACCCGCGCGAACGGCACCGTATCGAGACGCTGATCGACCGTATCGGGCGTTGACAGGGAGGTCACCGCGAATACGTCGCTCTCATGGCACGCCACCCGAAGCGCCTCGTCGCTCTCCTCTACCTCCTCGCGGCGTGCGGGGCTTCGAGCGCGCCCGCGGCCGAGCCCGAGCCCGAGCCAGGGAGCGCCGGCGATGAAGACGCGGTGCAGAGCGATGTGTCGACGCCCCCACAAGGCCGCCCCTTCCAGCCCCGCCCTTCGCTGAACGTCTTCGTCCAGGGCCCCGACCCGGCGCCGAGCGAGCGATATCGAGCGCGGGTACCCGATGAGTATCGGGCCGAGATCGTGGTCACCAACACCGGGGATGCGCCGGTCGAGCTGAGCTTCTGCATGATCGACTTCCAGCTCGTCAAAGACGACCACCACGTCACCTGCGGAGACGAGTCGCAGACGGACGCCGCGCCCGGGCCCGCCGCGCTCCAGCCCGGCGAAGCCCACGTCTACGAAGCGGGCTTCCACTGCACGATCGGCGAGCCGGGGACCTACGAGCTCCGCGCCTACATGAACTTCGGTGCGGAGATCGCGCCCGGAGAGGACCGGGAGCGCTACTACGTCGGCAGCCGGGAGATCGTGGTCGAATGATGAGGGAGCTTCGAATCTTCGGTGTCGTCCTCGGCACCTTCCTGATGGCGGCCGCCACCGCGCACGCCGAGCCCATGAGCTTCTCGCTTCAGGAGGACGGCTCCGTTCGCTTCCGCTGTCGCGGCCCGGGCATCACCCATCCGGCCGAGGGGCGCTTCTCCACCGTCGCGAGCCACCTCGAGCTCGACCCCGCCGATCTGTCCACCGTCCACGGCGAGGTCGTCGTGATGATGGTCTCGATCACCACCGAGGACTCGGCCTGGGACGTGATGTTCCGCCGCGCGCCCTTCCTCGAGATCGACGAGTACCCACAGGCGAAGCTGGTGGTGACCGGTGTCGAGGGTGCAGACCACCTCGAGTCCGGCCGGTGGACGCCGCTGGTGATCCACGGGGACTTCACGGTCCACGGAATCACCAAGCCGCAGACGATCGAGGCCCTCGTCTTCTGGGACGCCGAGAGCCGCCGCCTGAGGGTGCGGGCGCGCACCGTGATGACCTGGGCGGACCACGACATCGCCATGCCCGAGGGAAACACGCGGCGCTTCGCCGGAGACCGCGCGGCGCTCCTGATATCGCTGGACTACCTCGCGCCTGCCCCCTGAGCCGGGGAAGACTAGCCGCGCTTCTTCATGCCTACCTGAGCGCCCACGACCCCGCGTAGCTGATCGCGAACCCACACGGCGCCCCAGCTCGCCGCGACCAGGACGAGCATCAGCGCCGTCGCCTGCACCATGTCGAGGCGGCCCTCGATCGGCCGGCCGAGGGCGCCATAGCAGAAGGGCAGATGGAAGACGTAGGCGACCAGCGAGCCGCGTCCGATGACGAGGAGCGCAGCTTTCGCGCGGCCGCGAACGCGATTGGCGACGAGCGCCCCCAGCGAGAGCACGAGCAGGGCGCGGCCGGCGAGATCGACGACGTTGAGCCACACCGCAGGATGGCGGCGGCTGAGCTCGCCCCCCATCAGCGAGAGCATGGCGTCGGTGCCGAGGCTCCCCACCACCCAGCCGCCGAGGCCGACGGCCGCCATCGCCCAGAGCGTTCTTGCCGGTGCCCCGGCGGGGGAATCGTCGTGGCTCGCCTCGCGGGCGCGGAGCATCACGCCGGCGGCGAGAACGCCCGCACAGAACCACGCCGCGAGCGGCACGAAGGGCATGCGCGTCACGCCGGGCACGTCGGCGAAGAGACCCACGAGGTAGCGAAGGGGACCCGTCGTCTCGGGGCTGACGCGGCTCACCCACGGGCAGAGGAGCGTGACCGCGAGCCCCACGACCACGGCGCTCCGCTGAAGCCGTGCTTCGTCGGGAGCCTGCTCCGCACCGCGACCCCGTGCAGGGCGGATCCCGACCCACCCCACCGCCGCGATCGACAGGCCGATCACGTGAAGCACATCCGCGCGCAGAAAGGTGTCGAGCCCCTCGAAGCCGTCCATCAGCGCGTAGGCGGCGCTCATGACGTAGCCCCAGACGACGATCTGCAAGCCGCGAAAGATCACCCGCCGCCGCACCTTTCGCGCCGACTCCCCGCGCGACGCCGCCGCGCCGGTACGCCACGCGACGGCCGCGCCCGCCAGCAGCAGGAACGCGGGCAGCGGCAGCGACCCCAGCACGCGCGTGAACGCGTACGCCACCGTCTGTTTCGAGTCGGGCGAGACCCACGCGTCGTAGGCGTGGCCCTGGATCATGATGATCCCCGCGAAGGCCCGGGCGATGTCGATCCCTGGGGTGCGTCCGCTGACCCTTTGCCCGCTCACCCCGCGAGCTCGATGATCATCTCGGGCGCGCCCGGCGGACCGAAGGATCCCTCGAAGCGCACGAGCCGATGCGGGGCTTTCTTCTCGAAGAACATCTCGTACCGGGGCAACAGCGGCTTGGCCAGACGGGTGAGCGCCTTGCCCATCGCCACCCAGTCGTTCAGGTCCGGATACATCCACACCTCGGTGGTGTCGATGGCGCCAGCCGGCACCTCGATGCGGTGGTCGCCTCGCGACTCGTAGTAGACGCGCGCCACGAAGCGATCGCTCGTCCACGCATAGAGCGCACGCCGCTTCTTGTCGTGAGGCTGGCCGCGCATCAGGAAGGGGATCAGCACCTCGGGATAGGTGGTCGACGGCAGGTCGTAGGGCCCGAGGCCGTAGTTGATCTCCTTGCGCCGCCCTTCGCCCACCACGCGCATCAAGCGGTCGGAGACGAGCCCACCCTTCCAGACGCAGGTCATCTCGTCCATCTGCTGGATCTTGCCGATCGACAGCTCGACTTTCAGATCGAGCACGACCTCGCCGTCCTCCGGCGGACGGATCCGGGTGGTCACCGTCGCCTCGCCGGGCTGGCCCGCCTCGAAGAGCGAGTGCGCCTCGAGCACCGTCTTGAACTTCGGCTTGGGGCGGGGATGGATGCGGTAATGGCTGACCTCTTCGGTCCAGCCGTCCTCGCCGGGCTCACCGAGGAGCGTCGGCAACAGAAAGGGTTCGTCCATGCTCGCCCGACCTCATACCGCCAAAGAGGGAGGGGCTCAACCGAGCACTTCGACCACGTCGCCGTCGTCTCCCCGGACCTCCGTCGGCAGCACCACCAGCTCGAAGCCCGGCACCTCCGCGAAGACGTAGCGCCCGCGCGTCGGGGTGAGCCGCTCGTAGATGGCCGACGCCATGTCCGGGGTCAGGTCGATGGTCAGCGCCCTGTCCTCTTCGGGGCGCTCGAGCTCGGCGATCCCTTCCGGCCAGAGCACCACCACGCCGTCGGGTCCCACGAAGCGAAACGGTCGCCCAAAGGGGATCCGCCCGCGCAGCGCCCGCTTCAGGTCCGGCACTGCGATGGCTCCGAGAGAGACACAGAGGTGCGCATCGTCGCGGCGCTCCCAAGCGAGCTGCTCGGTGAACGCGACGCCGTAGGAAGACCCATCGCGATCGATGCCCTTCTGCACGGCCCGCTCGAACGCGGCGTCGTCGCGAAACGAAGCCCGCCCGGGCCGGGTGATCAACTCCGGCTCGCGCTCGCGGACCAACGCGATGAAGGCGCCGCACTGCCAGTCGCGCACCGCGTCGAGCTCGTCGGCGGTGACGCCGAAGACCTGGACGAAGGCGACGCTACCGTTCGGTGTGTCGATGGACGGAAGGGACGCATCGTCCGCGAAGACCACCGCCGACAGTTTGCCCTCCTCACCGCCGCCGAGAGGTGCGCCCAGGTCGAGGTGATCGCCGACCGATAGCGCGTTACCCGTCCGGAACACGTAGCGGGCGAGCTGCTGCAGCATCGACGCCGGCCAGATCGGCGGCTGGCTCTCCCCCTCGCGCCGCGACAAGCGAAAGGTCAGCTCGAAGCCGTAGCCCGAGCGGTCGCCTGTTCCTTCGAGGGCCCCGTAGAGGTCACTGAATCCGTAGCTCAGGTAGTGCCAGGACCCTTCCGCCTCGTAGCAGTCGATGCCGTCGAGAGGATCCGGCCCCCCGAGCGACCAGCGGATCAGCGTCGCCCAGTGCCGCGGCTCCTGCTCGCCGTACAGAGCCCGGGCCGCCGCGCGAACGGCCTCCCAGCCCACGCCTTCCTCTTCGTCCCGACCGCTCATGCCGGGACCCCGAGCGGCCAGGTCGCGCCTTCGTAGCGCTTGCGCAGCTGACCCAGCGAACGTTTGACGTCGATCATCGCCGCGCGCTGGGAGGGATCGTGCCGGAGAGTGGAGCGGAGCACCTCCGCGAGCGGCACCAGCTCGGGATCGTTGGCGAGCGTCTCCACGCCCTCGGGGTTTCCGTCGTGGGTGAGGTGATGGGTGACGATGCCCATCGCGCTCGGCCCGTCGAAGAGCGTCTCGCCGGTCAGGACCTCGTAGGCCAGACATCCATAGGCGTAGACGTCGGCGGGCAGCGGGGACGTGGCCACGCCCTCCCCCAAGGAGCCCCAGATCTCCGGGGCCCCGTAGTTGGCGGTCGCGCAGCCCGGACGCACGTGTCGTCCGGCGAGCCCGAAGTCCACCAGCACCGGGTCGCGCGGCGGCAGGGGCCCCGCCAGCCCGTCCGGGTCGCGGAGGATGACGTTGGACGGCTTCACGTCGAGGTGTCCGATGCCCTTGTTGTGCATCGCCATGAGCCCGTCGGCGACGCCCTCGAGGATCTCGAAGGCGCGCTCGATGCCGACGTCGCGCATGGAGATCACGCGTTCCAGGGTGGGACCGTCGACGAGCTCCATCACCAGGATCGGCTTCGGCTGCACTCCGGCGTCGAAGGTGACGAAGCCCGCGAGGTTCTCGTGGGTCGGCAGAGAGAGCAGCGCGCCCGCCTCGTCGCGGAACATGTTCATGAACTGCTGCTCGGAGAGCGTGCGCGCCACGTCGCCATCGTACTCGGGGACCTTGAGCGCGTAGCGGTCGGCGCCCTCGTCGTTCTTCTGCTCTGCACGGCGCGCGACGAAGACCGAGCCGCCGGCGCCGGTGCCGAGGGGCCTCAGGACGTAGAAGCCGCCGAGGATGCGCCCGGGCGGGAGCCACGCCGGGAGCGGGGCCTTCGACACCACGCGCGGTGCGAAGCTCATGCGCATCACCCGCGGCGCGTCCGCGGGCATCCGGGGGATGCGGTCGAGGACGAAGAGGGTGACGTCCGCCAGGCGCGGCAAGAGCTCGATGCGAAGCGTCTCGTGCGCGGCCACCAGAGCGTCGTCGAGGCCGGCCTTCTCCCCACGAATCGCGCGCTCCACGCAGTAGTCGACCAGCCGGATGGCCGCACCACTCGCGGGCTCCTCGTCGACCACGTCGCCGAGGCGCCGCCGAGCGCCGGCCGCGAGCTTGGCGAGGGCGCCGACCGCATTCTCCAGGGTCAGCAACAGCGTCCCCTCGGTCCCCTCGGCGAGCTGCGTCAGCGAACCCGCGGTGGCGATTCCCTCGAGCGCGCTCACCAGACCGAGGACCCCGCCCCGGAGCGCCTCGACGCGCGGGGAGGTGGCCACTGGGAGCGCGGCGGCGAAGCTCCGGAGCGCGTCGATCGACGCACGCTCTCCCGCGCCGGTCTTGGTGTTCTTGTCCACGGCTTCCCCGAGGGCGAAGTACGCACGCAGCGTCGTCTCGATCTCGGGATCCATCGTGGCTTCGGCGAAGATCCGGAGCTGATCGTCGTCACTGACGGAACGCCCCGCCGCGAGGATCACGTCGCTCACCTCGCAGATGTCCTCGCGTACCAGCGCGTCGCAGGCGCGCGCCGCCGCCGCCGCCGTGATGCGCCGGAGCGGCGAGGGCGCGTCCTCCTGCACACGACCGAGCAGGATGCGCGTCGCTTCGAGGCGACGCTCGCGCCCTCCGCTCCCGCGTCCCGCCGCACCTTCGTCGACGTCCACCAGGTGCAGGAGCGCCTGCATACGACGGATGCGAAACGTCAGGTGCGGAACGGTGGGCTTGTCGATCGGCGTGCGCTCCCGCGAGGTGAGGTAGGCCGAGAGCCTCTCGAAGAGCGCGTCGAGGTGATCGGCGGCGGGCGCGCGCCCGTTGGGCTTGGCGCCGAGAGTGATCAGGTCCGAGAGCGTCGCCTTGGCGAGCACGGCGAGGTCGATCTCGCGCAGCGCGCGAAAGGCATGAATCCTCCCGTCGGAATCGTCCCGGGTGAGCTCCATCATCCCGAGCGTTCCGTCGGCCGCCTCGAGGACCTCGTGGGCCACGGCGTAGGCCTTGCGCGGGCCCTCCTCGGCGAAGGCCATCAGCGCGTGACCGATACGCTCGGGGAGCGTGTGATTGTCTCGGCTGTCGTCGGCCGCGAGCTCGTCGTGCAGCGCCGCCACGAGCGCCCGCTCTCCATCGTCATCCGAGCCCGCCTCGAGGCGCTCGCGGAGCTCCGCGCGCCCGAGCTCCGAGGCCCAGCCGCCGACGTTGGCGCCCAGGCGCTCGCGGCGGAGATCCACCAACGCTTCGATGGCGTCGAGGCCGCCCTTGCGCACGAGGGCGGGGAGGATCTCCTCCACCGCCGCGGGCTCCGCCTCGGCCGCGCGCGTGAGCCCGAGGACCAGCGCGCCGCACACCCCCGCATCCCGCTCCACCACGTGGCTTTCGAGGAAGTGCGTCACGGTCTCGCTCGCGTCCTCCGGGTCGATGGCGATTCGGGCCGCGATCGAAGCCGCCGCCCGCCGCCACTCGGTGGGCGTCATGCCGGTCTCGAGGTGACGGTGGATCTCGTCGGCGTGCTCGGGCACGGCATCCGAGAGCAGGCCGCGCGCGGTGGCCACGTGCCGCCACACCAGCGATTCGCGATCGGCGAGGAGGCGATTCCACGCGTTCTGCACGCTCTCGGTCTGAAACGCACGAAGCCCGCTGTCATCGCCCTGGCTCGAGCGGCGGGCCGCCTCCCGCGACGCGCGCTCGAGAAGTCGCGCGGCGAGTCGGCGGGACGAGAGCGAGCCGATCGACGGAAGCGAAAGCCACTCCCGCTCCACCTCCCGCCGGCTGATCAGCGCGAGCGCCAGACGATCCGCCTGCGTGCCCGCACCCAGCGGCAGATCGAGAGAGAGAGCGACGCGCGCGCGCACCGGCGCACCCGAGAGCGCCTTCGGTGAGCCCACCGCCATCTGGGTCGCGAGCGCGACGAAGGTGGGCGCGTTGCCTTCGTAGAGCCGCTCGAGGATGCGCCGTCCGATCTCACGACGCTCACCACCGTCGGGGAGCGCGGCAGCGAGCTCGTAGAGCGCGGCGGCGGCCGCGGGCCCGGAGAGGAAGTCCAGGTCGTCGAGGAGGTTCATCGCGAGCGCGGCCTGAACGCTTCGCCGCAGCATGCCCGGATCGAAACCCTCGAGGGGCACCGGCCGCTGTTGCGCGATCTCGGCCGCGAGGGTCGCCATCGATTGACGCCAGAGCGCCCGCCGCTCCTCGGCGTCGTCGATACGGCCGAGTTGCGTGAGCCCACCGAGATGTTCGCGGTGCCCGCGCATGGGCCATCGAGTGTATACGCCGGGACCCGCCGCATACACCTTCCCGCGACCCGGCCGACTTCACGCCTCCTCGGGAACCTCGATCCCGGCCATTTTGAGGAGCCGCAGCGCGTTGCTCGTCTGCACCACGCCGGGCTTGAGCTGGTAGTCGAAGGTCATCTCACCGTCCTTCATCACGTCGGTGAAATGGGCATTCTGGACGCTCTCGGGGCGCTCGTCCTCGAGGGCCGACAAGGCGATGTCGTGGGTCGCCACCACCCCGGTGGCGTGCCGCTCGAGAAGGTGAGTCAGCACACTTCTGGCGCCGATGTGGCGCGCGTGGGCGTTCGTCCCGCGCAGGAGCTCGTCCAGCAGGAAGAAGACCGGCGGCGAGTCCTCGGCGTCGGCGACCACGCCCCGGAGCTTTTCGAGCTCGGCATGGAAGTAGCTGGCGCCGCGCTGCAGATCATCGTTGGCCCGCATGCTGGCCCGGAGCCGGACCCGGGGTACCGAGAGCCGCTTCGCGATCACCGGACCACCCGCGAGCGCAAGCGCCACGTTCAGCCCGATGGCCCGGAGCAGCGTGCTCTTGCCGGCCATGTTGGAGCCGGTGACGATCAGCGCGGTCCCCTCGCCGCGCAAGGCCACGTCGTTGGCGACGCGGCTGTCGGGCGGGAGCAGCGGGTGCGCGATGCCCTCGGCATCGAAGGGTGCCCCATCCTCCGCGATGGTGGGATAGCTCGCCGCCGGATCCTGGCTCGCCAGGGTCGCGAGCGATGCGAGGGCTTCGAGCTCGCCCACCGCCTCGAAGACGTCCGCCATGTGCGCGCCCACGCTCTGATTCCAACGCTCGAGGCCGCGCAGGACGTGCAGGTCCCACAGCAAGAAGACGTTCGCCGGGAAGTGCAGGAGCACCTGGGTGCGCAGCTCCGCCAGCCCCGCCCAGCGATCGAGGCGTCGCATCTGTCCGGAGGGCGGCACCCCTTCGGCAGCGAGGCGCTCCTTGAGCGCCACGAGGAGCGGCGCCTCGAAGGCCGCGCCTTCGATCGTCTCGAAGACCCGTGCGTAGGCCTCCGCGAAGCGGCGCCGCGCGCTGATCAGATCGAACGCCTCGAGCGCCTCCTTCGAGCTCCAGAGGAAGAGCCCGCCCTGCACCAACACGCCGATGCCCCAGGTCCATCGCGGCACCAGGCCGAAAGCGGAGAGCACGGCGAGGGCGACCGTCGCCGCCGGCAGTACGATCATCAGCGGTGTGAGCCACGGGGCGCTGGCGAGGAAGGGCTTGCGCTCCGTGAAGGCGAGAAAAGGACGGGGATCGAGCTTGTCGTCTCCCGCGGCGATCTCGGCGGCCGCTTCGAGCTCGCGGCGGAGATCGATCGCCCCGGCGAGCTCTCGCACCGCCTCCTGGCGCTGGGCGATCACCTCCTTGTCGGCGGCCTGGGCGAGCCATGCCGCGAGGTGGCGCGCGCCCGGCTCGGTGTGGGTCACGTCGATCCGCTGAAAGAGCGACCCCGGGCCGACCAGATCGATGTCCCAGGCGTAGGGATGCGTGGGCGAGACGCGCTCCTTGCCGTTGCTCGGCAGCTCGCTCCACTGCCCGTCGAGCCGCGCGATGTGCCGCGCGTGCACGTCGGCGCGAATGCGCGCCATGTCACGCGCAGCGATCACGCGCGCGTGGAAGATCACCAGGGCGAAGAAGGCGACCACCAGGAGCGCGCCGCCGCCGATCCACGGCAGAGACGCCTGACTCACCCCGGTGATGACGAGGACCAACGCACCCACGAAGGACGCGAGACGCATGAGCGAGATCCGTCCCTGCGTGGCGTCGAGGGCCGAGGCTTCTGCGGCGAAAGCCGCACGCTTTTCCTCGTGAACCTCCCGGGGCGTCCCCATCGCCGCGGAAGGTAGCATCTACTCTGCCCGCTCCATGCGGTATAAGAAGCGTGCTCGATGGCCGACGAGGGCAAGAAAGGCTCGATGTGGACCGGGGTCGCGATCGGCTGCGGCGGGCTCATCCTTCTGGCCATCGTGGGCAGCTGCGTGGGCCCCAGCATCTTCGCCATGATGATGATGGACGGCCTGGGCGGCATGGGGCCCATGGGATTGGGAGCGACGAATCCAACCGTGGCTCCCGGTACCGCAGGGCTCGAGCTTCCGCCACCTCCCGGGCCCTTGATGCCCGTGGGGAACTCGGGCACGGCTGGCCTCGAGGTCACCAAGGTCTTCACCCTCGCCATCACCGAGGTCACCGGCGTCGAAGGGCTCGCGGCCGGCGACGAGTGTCCCTTCGAGGTGCAGCGCGTGCCGCGGGGCAGCGGCGGCTACTGGTGCCGCACCGAGCTCCGCTGCGCCGACCAGGTGCTCTACGGCGGCCCGGGACAGGGTTACTTCGACTGCACCTTCCCCGACGACCCCTACCAGCACCTCGAAGCCTACGACTACGGGATGCAGGAAGAGGACGGAGACCCCTCCTTCAACATCGGTTACGACGGCGTGGTGACCATCCGCAACATGGTGAGCGGCGTGAGCACGCAGGTGATCGGAAACCTTCGCGAGGGCGGCACCATGCCCGTGCCGGAACCGGCGCCGGCCGCGCAGGAAGAGCCGACGCCCGCACCCCAGGAGCCGTGAGGTGGGTCTGATCGACGCGATCAAGGGCCTGCTCGAAGGTCCCGAGGACACGCCCCAGGCCGCCGATCCACTCGGCGACGTGGTGCACGAGACGATGGCCGACGTCGATCCCGACGCGCGACGCGTCGTCACAGCCGTCGCCGGCCTCCTCGCCTGCGTCGCCTACGCCGACCACGAGTACCACCCGAAGGAAGAAGAGAAGGTCCGCGAGGAGCTCGGCCGCATCCATGCCCTGAGCCCCCAGGCCGCCGACGCGATCTGTTCGGTTCTCTCCACACAGATCGGTCGCGTCGTGGCCGCCGGGGACCATCGCTGGGTGCGCGACCTGCGCGAGCTCACCGACCGCACGCAGAGGCTCGAGATCCTCGAGGTGCTCCTCGAGCTCGCCGCCGCCGACGAGGAGCTCGCCATCCAGGAAGCGAACTACCTCCGCCGCCTCGCCACCGCGCTGGGCCTCGAGCAGCACGAGTACAACGAGGCGCAGGCGCGCCACAAGAAGAAGCTGACGACGCTAGGACTGGGCTGATCAGGTCTCGTCCGCGCCGATGTCCGGCGGGCCGTCGTCGTGGGTCTCGCCGTCGATGTCGACGCCCGCTCCGTCGAGGACCGCGCCCTGGTCGATGCAGTCGGTGGCGCTCGGGGAGAGGTGGAAGTCGCCCATGGCGGCGTCCTGGAAATGGCTGGCGCTCGCCCCTTCGACGTTGTTCATGACGGTTCCGCCAGCTCCGTCTCGGACAGTGATGCGCCGGACCAGGTTGTTCTGGATGTCCACGTCGGTGTTCGAGAAGCGATAGTCGATCGAGCTGAAGAACCCCGTCGCGCCATCGGTGCTGTAGAGCGTGTTGTGATAGACGCGCGTGCCCCGCGCCTGTTGGAGCTCGATGCCCGCCCTCCCGCGTCCGTGGTCCCCGAGTCCACACCCCCTCCGTCGCCTCCACCGCCGTCGGCGGCGGTCCCGGTATCGGCCCGGCCATCGGCCCGCGCATCCACCGCCACATCGCCCGACGTACCCGAGTCGTCACCACATCCCGCCCACGACAGGACGGCCAAAAGGGCGAGCGTCCGCCATCCATTCGACATTCGACGACTCTACCGGTTTATATAGGCGCCCCATGGCCGAAATCGACGAAGAGCTGAAGAAGCGCGCCATCGCTTGGCGCGACGACGACCCCGACGAAGAGACGCGCGCCGAGATCGACGCGTTGATCGCCGACGGAGATGCCGACGGCCTGCGCGCCCGCTTTTCGGGCGACCTCGAGTTCGGGACGGCGGGCCTGCGCGGAATCCTCGGGGCCGGACCCAACCGAATGAACCGGCGCGTCGTCCTGCGCGCCACCGCGGGACTGGTCGCGTGGGTGAAGGAGCAGATCCCGGACGCCGCCGAACGGGGGGTGGCCATCGGCTTCGACGGGCGCAACAAGAGTCGCCGCTTCGCCGAAGACGTGGCGGAGGTCGTCTGCGGCGCCGGGCTCCAGGCCTGGATCTTCGACCGCGTCGTGCCCACGCCGGTCCTCGCCTTCACCGCGCTCGATCGCAACGCGGCGGCGGCGGTGATGGTGACCGCCAGCCACAACCCGCCTGCGTACAACGGGTACAAGGTCTACTGGGAGAACGGCGCGCAGATCATCCCACCTCACGATGCGGAGATCGCGAAGCGCATCGCAGCGGTCGACAACGTGGCCGACCTCCCGCGCGTCTCGCGGGACGAGGCGCTCTCGAGCGGTCGGCTGGTCGTGGTCGGCGAGGAGGTCGAGCGCCGATATCTCGATGGCGTGCGCGCGCTCGCGCTCAGCCCCGACGCCCCGCGTGATCTCGTCATCGCCTACACGGCGCTGCACGGCGTGGGGGAGCGTTTCGCCCGCGCCGCCCTCGCCGACAGCGGCTTTGCGCACGTCCACTCGGTGCCGGAGCAGGCCGAGCCCGATGGCTCCTTCCCGACCGTCGAATTCCCCAACCCCGAGGAGAAGGGCGCGATGGACATGGTCCTCGCGCTCGCCGATAAGGAGGGCGCCGACCTGGTCCTGGCCAACGATC
Organism: uncultured delta proteobacterium; assembly: GCA_963727445.1. Taxonomy (GTDB): domain Bacteria; phylum Myxococcota_A; class Polyangia; order Polyangiales; family B10-G4; genus B10-G4. The sequence goes on along the minus strand of CAVSGI010000020.1, from coordinate 357,856 downwards.
CGGACGCCGACCGCCTCGCCGTGGCCATCCGCGACCGCGAAGGCCGCTATCAGATGCTCACCGGCAACGACACCGGCTGCCTCCTCGCCCATTACGTCCTGTCGAAGGGCGAGGGCGACGACCGGATGGTGCTGTCCTCGATCGTGAGCTCCCCCTGGCTGGGCGACATCGCTGCCGCCCACGGCGCCTACTTCCAGCACACCCTCACCGGCTTCAAGTGGATCGCCAACGAAGCGATCCGCCTCGAGAAGGAGCGTGGGCTTCGCTTCGCCATGGGCTACGAGGAGGCCATCGGCTACACCATCGGCACCCTGGTCCGTGACAAGGACGGAGTGAGCGCGGCCGCGGTCTTCGCGGACTTCGCGGCCTGGTGCAAGAGCCAGGGGCGCAACGTCCTCGAGGAGCGCGAGCTCTGCTACCGGCGCTACGGGATGTTCCTCTCCGGCCAACGCGCCGTCGTGCTTCCCGGCGCCGAGGGAGCCGAACGCATCCGCCGCATCATGAAGGAGCTCTCCAGCGAGCCGCCCGAGGCCTTTGGCTCACTGGCCGTGCGCGCCTTCAGCGACCTCGACGCAGGGACTCGCAAAGATGCCGACGGCAAGGTCACCAAGCTCGACTACCCGCCGAGCGACGTGCTGCTCTTCGAGCTCGAGGGCGGTCACCGCATCATGGCGCGACCGAGCGGCACCGAGCCCAAGATCAAATTCTACTTCGACGCGCGCGTCACCATCGCCGAGGGCGAGCAGATCGCCTCGGCCCGCGCACGCGGCGAGGCGCTGGTCGCGGAGATGACCGCCGCCCTGTCGAAGATCACCGGGACCTGAGACGCATCAGGGTCGGGCGACGACGCCCAGTACCGACTCCGACTTCGCGCCCGTGACCTGCGGCAGCCCGCTGGGAAGGCCGCGAAGCGTGCGCGCGGCGATCAGCGCCATCGCCGCCGGCTCGTGAATGGAGGGCGCGAAGGGACCGGACTCGGCCACCGCCAGGGGGATGGTCCCAGCGCGCTGTCCCAGGAGCTCGCGGAGCGTCGGGTTCTTGGCCCCACCCCCGGTGAGCAGGATCTCGCTCGCGCTCTTCGCCCGGGCGGCGCGGGCGATCACCTCGGCTGTGGCCGCGAGGGTGCTCCGGAGCAGGTCTGGCGCGCTGAGCTTGGAAAAGCGCCGCGTGAGGGAGTCGGTGTAGCCGGCGCCGAAGTCCTCGCGACCGGTGGTGCGCGGCTCCGGTCGGGAGAAGAAGGGGTGGGCCAGGATGTGATCGACCACCTCTTCGTGCACCGATCCATCGCGGCTCATCAGGCCGTCGCGATCGTAGGCCTCGCTGCCGAGGCTTGTCGCCGCACAGAGGCGATCGGCGATCATGTTGCCCGGGCCGATGTCGGCGGCGGTCACCTCGTCGCGAGAGCCCGCCACGAAGGTGACGTTGGCGATGCCGCCGACGTTCACCACCAGCCGACCGGTGTGGTCCTCGGGGGTGAACATGAAGTGGGCGATCGGGGCGATGGGCGCCCCCTCCCCGCCTCGAGCGACGTCGGCGGCGCGGAAGTCCCCAACCACCACCTTGTCGAGGCGCGCGGCCAGCACCGACGGCGAGCCGATCTGCATCGTACCCGGCACGCTGGCCCCCGCCGACGGTGGCGCGTGCCAAACGGTCTGTCCGTGACAGCCGACCACGTCCGCCGTCTGCCACTCGGGCAGCTTCTCGATCGCCGCCTGATAGATCTCGGGCAACAGGTAGTCGAGCTCGCACAGCCGCGGCGTGTGGATCCGTCCGGGCGCCATCAGCTCTTCTCGGAGCGCCCTGTCGTAGGGCACGAAGGCGTGGCCCAGCACCTCCGGCTCCCCGCGCGCGTCGGGGTCGGCGATGGACAGGAGCACGGCGTCCGCCCCGTCGCAGCTCGTTCCACTCATCACGCCGATGGCGCGCACGCTGGTGGAGGACATCTTCGCGCCGTTGGGGGTATCTTTCGCGGCCATGAGCGAGAGCCTGCCACCTTCCGTCCGCATCGTCGCGTTCGATGTGGACGGAACCCTCACCGACGCCACCACCTGGTACGCAGGCGCCGAGGTGGGCTGGACACAGGTCTACAGCGTGCGCGACGGCGAAGCGATCCTTCGGCTGCGCGAGCGCGGCCTGACCATCCTCCCACTCAGCCGCAACAAGACCCCCGCGGCCCGGCGCCGCATGGAGCTCCTCGGTTGCGACGTGCGATGGCTGGGCGTGACGGACAAGGTGGCCGCCTTCGACGCGATCGTCGCCGACAGCGGCGTCAGCCCGGAGGAGATCTGCGTCATCGGCGATGGTCTCGACGATGCCGAGATCTTCGCCCTCGCGGGGACGGGGGTGGCGGTGGCCGACGCGCATCCGGCGGCCCTCGAAGCGGCCGATCACGTGCTCTCGCGCCGCGGGGGCGAGCGCGCGATCGAAGAGCTCGAGCTGTGGCTGATCGCGTCCGGCCGCGTCGCGGAGTGACGCCTTCTACTTCGCGTCGAGAACGGCGCGGGTGAACGCGGACCAGCGGTCCGCCAGGCGCGCCTCGCGCTCGGCCCGATCGGCCATCACGTGATGGTGGAGCTCCTGCTTGTCGGGTCCGTCCGGGTCGGGGATCTCGAGCCAGAGCTCGTGCGCCTTCTTGCGGTGGACGATCTCGTAGTGACGGCCGACGATGACCACCGCCGCGGTGTCGGCGCGGGCGAAGAAGGAACCGGGGTCGAGCCGGACGTGCTTCAGCACCTGCTCGAGGGGAACGTCGGTCAAGAAGGAGTAGCGCCGGAGGTCCCCGACGGATTCGAAAGGGCAGCACCTCGCCTCGGTCGAAGTCGACGCCGTGGCGGCGGGCATCGATCACGACCTCGCGCTTCAGGTCGAAGTCCTCCATGTCGAGCACGACCTCACGGATGGGCTCGGTGACCCGCATCCGGTCGATTCCCCGGAGCTTGCCCGCGGTCGAGGTCAGGCCGCCCACCGCGCGCCGCCACCGGAATTTCTCCGGAAGTCGGCTCCGAACGACCCGAACCGCCCCCTTGAGCTCCCCGCGGCGCTGAAAATAGCTCACCGCGTCCGTAACCCGTGCGCCCTGTGACATGCCCTCTTTTTCACCAACCGGCGCCGGGTGGTCAAAAAACCCACATCTCCGGGGCGCGACGAGATGTGCGTAGCTGCACGAACTGTCGCCGCGAGCGCGCCGGCCCGGCGCCGAGGCGTGCGTGGGCGCTAGAGCACGTAGGGGTAGCTGACCTCGAGGCGCTCGCGGGTGAAGTGGGGGAAGGAGCCGTTGGCGATCACGCCCTGCATGCACTCGAGCTCTTCGGGCTCGAGCTGATCCTCTTCGGCCACCGTGACGTCCTCCACGCCGCCGGTCTCCCCGACCACCGCGAAGCTGAAGGTCACGCGACCGGAGAAGCTGGGCACGCAAGCCGCCACCTGCGCCTGCAGCGGCCGCATCACGCCGATGATCTGATCGCGCGACGGCGTCTCGGGGAGCTGGTTGCCCGTCTGGGTCGGAGCGCCGGCCTGGGTCGGGGCGGTCGCCGCCACCGCATTGCCCCGCGCGGGCGCGCCGCCCAGCGCGCGAAGGCCTTGCTGCGCGTTCTGGTTCTGCGGATCGAGCTGAAGCGCGCGCTGAAGCGAGGCGATCGCGCCCGGCCGGTCGCCGCTGCGTGCCTGGGCGCGCGCGAGCGCGCTCCAATAGCCCGAGTGGTTCGAGTCGAGGCGCACCGCGTTCTGATACGCGGAGACCGCACCGGCGGTGTCACCCATCTGCAAGCGCGCCGCGCCGAGCCCCGAGTAGGCACCCGCGTTGTCCGGCTGAAGGCGGACCGCCTGCTCGTAAGCCGAGGCGGCCTGCGGGAAGCGGCCCGCACGAAAGTGGTCGCGGCCCTGAGTGCGCCAGCGATCGGCCTGCTGCGCGGGCGACAGCGTGCGGTTCTGCTGTGCTTGACCGCGATTCGCATGCGCGCCGACGCGCGAGAGCCCCTGGCTCGCGATGAAGTTGTTGGGCTGGATCGCCAGCGCTGCCTGGTACTCGGCGACCGCCCCGTCGTGATCGCCGGAGGCCGCGAGCGCTTCACCCAAGAACGCGTGATAGTTCGGGTTGCCTGGCTGGAGCTGCACCGCCTGGCGATAGGCGCCCACCGCGGGCCGCGTCTGCCGGCCGCGAAGGAGGGCCGAGCCCAATCCCGCGAAGGCGCCGGAGTTGGTGGGGTCCATGCGCGTGACCTGCTGGTAGGCCATGGCCGATTCGCGGAAGCGGCCCGCGCGAAAATGGGCCCTCGCCTGGGAGAGCAGCTCGGTCGCCGAAGGCGCGGCGCGCCGCGGCGGCGGGGTCGCGGCCGCGGCTGACGACGAGGCGTTGCCGCCGGAAGCCGCGTTCGGCACGCCCCATCCGATGAAGGCCTGCGCCGCGAGCGCGCTCATCCCGAAGAACTGCTGCGCGCGATCTCGCGCCGCCGACGCGGTGCTGCGGCGCGCCAGAACGGTGGCGATGCAGCGCGCCATCCCCACGGTGGGACCGACGTGCCACGCGCGTACCTGCGCCTCTCGGCTCGACAGACCGCCGGGACACGACTCGAGGAGGCGAAGCAGACCGCGCCCGCGCTGATCGCGGGTCAGGATCCGCGGAACGCCCAGCATCGCCTCACCGAGCTTGTCCGCGATCTCGTTCGCCTGGCGCCTGTTCACGCTGGCTTCGCGCAGCGCGGTCTTCAGCGCCGATCCGTCGTCGGCCGGCGTGAAGGGAAGCGGGCTGCGACTGCGCGAGGCCGCCGCGATCAACGCATCGCACTCGAGGATGGTGACCTCGAAGTCCGTGGCACAGAGGACCGCCGCATTCGGACGGTTCTGAAAGAGCGCCTCGAGGAGCTGCTCGTCGAGACCGCGCTGCATGCGGGTGAGCACCTGGCCCAACCGCTGCTCGTACTCCTCGCGATTGCTGCCGGGGCCATCGAGGATCGCCCGCCCCACCGAGGTGCGAATGCGGTCGTAGCGGTCGCCCCCCTCGCGCGCGTTGGCGCGCAGCTCGTTCGAGATCTCGCGCACGAGGTGTCGCGCGTCGCGCGTCGGCATGCGGCCGAACTCCTCGAGGCGGCTCTGAACCGCGCGGGCCTGCGCGTGGGCGAGGGGGCTCGGCCCGAAGAAGATGACGATCCCGGCGACGAGGGCCGAAAGGACGCCGAGGGCGGCTTGCGATTTCGGTCGGAACATGGGTCTGGGGTGTCTTTATACGGGAAACCGGGCCGCGATATTCTCGATCCCCCGCCCTAAGCTAGATCAACGCCCCATCCCCGCCAGGAGGCTCGCCAACAGGTCGATCCGTACCCCATGGCCCCCCTCGTCGATGGCGATGACCCGGCCAGAAGCGTCGAAGATCGGGCTCCCACGGGTGCCCTGGGAGCTCTGGATGTCGTGGACGATGACCTGCGCGGTGGGGAGGGGGGCCTGGTTTCCGTCGAAGCCGGTGATGCCCTGGATCCGCCCGCGGGCCACCCCCGCGACCGGGGCCGAGACGTTCGAGAGGTCGGAAGAGAAGCCGAAGAGGAAGACCGGATCTCCCGCTTTCAGCTCCGCGAGCTCTTCCATCGACGCCAGCGGAAGTTGGCTGGCGAGATTGCCCCCGGTCTGAACGATGCCCACGTCCGCCGAGGGTGCGCCGCCGGGGACGTAGCCGGGGTGGTGCCACATCTGCGTGATCGACAGCCGGCTCCCGCCCCCGCCGTTGGGGACCGCGAAATGAGTCGCGTGCTGCGCGCGTCCCTCCTGCATTCGGAGCACGCACTGAGCGCTGGTGGCCAGCAGGTCGGAGCGCACGGCGAAGGCCGCACAGATGCCGCGCTCGCCCTCGCCTTCGGCCGGGGTCTCGACGAGCACGTAGAGCGCGGGCGCGCTCCGAGTGGAGATGGAGAGCGCGGTCGCCTCGAGATTGGCTCCGCCCCCCGTCTCACCGCCGGTCGTGCTGCCACCGCCGCGGGTCAGGTAGTAGACGACGAAGCCGCCGCCCACGAGGAGCGCGATGATCAGAAAGACCAGGATGGCGATGATCAGCTTGAGCCCGCCACCCGATTCGCCCCGCGCCCCGGTGGACGCGGCGATGGCGCGTATCTCTTCGGTCGACTTGTGCTTGGGAACGGCGGCGGCCTGTTGCGCGATGGCGGCCTGGATCATGAGCCCCACCGTTCGCTCGCCGTACTGCTTGGGCGAAGAGCCGGGGGCCGACGACGGGGGGGCGGAGCCGAAACCGCCCGAAGGCGGGGGACCGACGCCGCCGGCGATGGGCGTCGCAGGACCCGGGGAGCTGGGCGGCGACGGCGTTCCGCTGGTGCCGAGCGCGTTCGGCGTGGCGGCGCTCGTGGGCGGCTCGTCGAATCCCACCCCCGGCTTGCTCGCCACCGCGGGCGTCGGCGTGGCCATCGCCGCCATGGTCGGCGCGCTCCCGTCCACAGCGCCCAGGCCACGGGGCACCGGGGTCGCCGCCGCGGTCCGAACGTCGGGGCGGGTGTTGCCGCCGGCCGGCGCCGGTGTCATCGGGCCCGTGACCTGACGCGGTCCCGCAGCCTGCAATCCGGCGTCGACGATTTCGACCCGCACCCGCGGGCCACCCATACCGAACTCGATCTCGTCGCCGGAGGAGAGGACGGCGCGTTGGACCTTCTGCCCGTTGAGCCAGGTACCGTTGCGCGAGCCCGAGTCGATGACGTGCCAGCTGCCCCCCTGATGCACCACCTCGGCGTGGCGGCCCGAGGCATCGAGATCGGCCTGCGGGTCGAAAGCCACGTCACAGTCGGGCATGCGGCCGAAAGAGATCTTGTCCTTGTCCAGCTCCGTCACGCGCCCCGCGTGAGCACCGAAGGTCTGGTGAAAGCGAATCATCGCGCTCTGGTCAGGGCGACTCGGCCGGTTCCATGGTGAGCGCGGGCGTCATCGTCGCCGGCGCGCTCATCATGGTGGGGCTCGCCTGCACAGCCTCCTCTTCCGGCGGCTCGCGCGGCGGCGGCTGGCGGGGCGCGGGCTCGCGGGGCGGCGGCTCGCGGGGCGGCGGCTGGCGAGGCGGCGGCTCGGGCGACGTCTGGGCTCCCTCTTCGTCGCCCTCCTCGCCCGTGCCGTCGATCGCGTCGACGGCGCCTGATGGAAGGTTGAGGGAGATGTCCACGGGGGCGCCTTCGCGCACCACCACGACCTCTTCGGCGACCACGTCGTCGCCGCTCATCGCCTCGAAGCGATAAGCGCCGGGCGGGAGCATCACCAGGAGCTGGTCGCCGTCGGCGATGGGCCCGAAGCGCTCACCATCGATGAAGAGCTCGCCGTCGATGTCTGTACGGATGCGCACCTCGACGTCTGCAGACTCCTCCACCACCACGTGCTCGGGGTCGGGCTGCGCCGGGGCGGTGGTCGTCGGATCGTGCGACGGGCTGTCCTGCCGATTCTGCGATTCGTCGTCGTCGCGCATCGCGAGCACCACCGCGGTGATGATCGTCGCGAGCACGAGCGCGCCGAGCACGACGCTCCAGTTGATGCCGGGCTGCTCGGCGGCCTTGGCGTGGGGCCGTCCGGCCGGGGTGTCGTCGGCGGCGCGCTTGACGTCGGCCCCCGGCTTGCGCCCGCCCGCCTTCATCTGCGGCTCGGAGGGAACCAGCGACTCGCGCTCCTCTTCGAGCCCGGGGGGCAGCGGGTACTGCACGTACATCGGCTTGTTGCCGGGCTCCGGCTCTTCGAGGTCTTCGCCGTCGAAGTCGACGCAGACCACCGTGATGTTGTCGTGCCCCCCGCCAGCGTTGGCCTGCTCGATGAGCCTGTTGCAGCAGGCGACCAGATCCTTCTGCTCGGAGAGGGTGTCCTTGATCGTCTCCTGGTGCACGAGGCCCGAGAGCCCGTCGGAGCACATCATCAACCGGTCGCCGCGCCGGAGCTCGATGAACGTGAGATCGACCGTCACCTCTTCGGTCGTCCCCAGCGCCTGAAGAATGATGTTGGAGTGTTCGAAGGCCTCGGCTTCTTCCTCGGTGAGCTGCCCGGCCTCGATCAGCTGGTTGACCAGGGACTGGTCCTTGGTGATCAGCCCGAGCTCGCCGTCACGCAAGAGGTAGGCCCTGCTGTCCCCCACCTGCCCCACGAAGAGCACCTTGTCGATGAGCCCGGCGACGGTCGCCGTGGTGCCCATGCCGCGGCGCGAACGATCCATCTTGGCGGCGCTGAAGATCCGATTGCCCGCCTCTTCGATGGCGGTGGTGACGCGCTGCGCGAAGTGGTCCCGCGTCTTGGGGACCCCCATCACGCTGAAGTATTCGTAGACGGTATCGACGGCCATCTGACTGGCCACTTCGCCAGCGGCGGCGCCGCCCATCCCGTCGCAGACAGCGAAGACGGCCCCACGTGCACCGACAGGCGCCGTGCGGATCTCCCCCGGTTCGACCCCCCGGACGTCTCGGCCGACGTCGACGACCGTGAAGTTGTCCTCGTTGTGCTCGCGGATGAGCCCGACGTCGGTGCGACCGTAGTAGCGGACGATGATCCCGGCTTCTTCCTCGTCCTCTTCTTCTTCGTCCTCTTCCTCTTCCTCTTCGTCTTCCTCTTCTTCTTCCCCGCTGGCCTCGCCGGCTTCGCCCTTCTGCTCGGCCTCGGATTCGTCGCTCTCGCTCCCGCTCTCGTCCTCGGATTCGTCGCTCTCGCTCCCGCTCTCGTCCTCGGATTCGTCGCTCTCGTCCTCGTCCTCGTCCTCGGATTCGTCGGACTCGCCCTCGCCCTCGCTCTCGTCCTCGGATTCGTCCTCGGATTCGTCCGCGTCCTCGTCCGCGTCCTCCGACTCCGACGCGTCCTCCGATATCGCCCCCCCCGTCGCCTTCGCGATCAGCTTCCGCTGCTCCTCGGGGTCGACCATCTCGGTCGAGGCTGCGAAGGCGTCTTCCTCTTCTTCCTCGTCCTCGTCCTCGTCGGTCTCTTCGGCCGACGCAGCCTGGGCGGGCTCCTTGGCCGCCTGCTTCGCGGCGTCCCGGCGGGCCTTGGCTTCGACGCGGGCGGCGTCCGCGGCGGCGGCGAGCTCCTTGAGCTTCTTCGCCGCGTCCGGATCGATGCCCATCATCGTCCGCTTGAGCTGCGGCTTCACCTTCTCCTCGCCGTCGCTCTTCGCCGCTTCCGGCTCGCCCGGGCCGCCGTCCGGGAGCGTGTTGTCGAGATCGGGGTCGCGCGTCGCGCTCTGCTCCTCGCCGCCCGGCGGGTTGGATTCCCGTTCGGTACCGCTCATGAGGCCCGGCCTCCGCGTTGGTCGAAGCGGAAGAGGTGACGGCCGATGCGGAACTGGTCGCCCGGTCGGAGCTTGCGTTCCCCCCGGAAACGGAGGGAGGTGCCATTCGAGGAGCCGAGGTCCTTCAAGACGTAGCGCTTCTGTGCGCGGTCGATGTTGATCGCAGCGTGACGGCGGGACAGGAAGGGGTCGTCGGTGAAGACGATGTCACCATTCTCCCGCCCCAGCACCGTTTCGTCACGATACAGGTAATGCACGTCCCGTCCCACTCCTTCGGTGGTGTACTGCAAAAGCCGCGCGATCCGAGGGACTTCTGGCGTTCCGAAGACGAGCACCCCCGACAGGCTCGCGGGGCCCAGAGGCAGCTCCCCGTCGGGGAGCAGCTCGAAGCGTATGACCTGCTGGCCGATGAGAATCATATCACCGTCGGTCAGATCCTCGGGCTCTCGGATCCGGAGGAAGATACCGTTGACGCTGTCGAGGTCGAGAAGCGACCAGCCACCGTCACGCTGCAGGAGCCGGGCGTGGCGCGGTGAGAGATAGGGATCGTCGCCCAGGATGACGTCGCCTTCACGGCTGCCGATGTCCACCTGCGAACCGGTCAGCGGGTAGACCCGGCCATCGGAGCCATCCTTGAGGATCGCGACCAGGCGCGCCTCGCTCTCGGTGACGTTCGGCCCCGCCTCGAGGACCGTCGCGAAGCCCTGCCGTTCCGGCGCGGGCTGAGCTCCGGGCGCTGGCTGCGGCGCAGGCGCAGACACAGACGCAGACGCGGCAGCGGGCACGGGCGCCCCGGCCACCGGCTCCTCGGAGCGTTTCGCCGGCGCGGTCGACTCCGGCGCCAGGGGCGAGGACACCGCCGCGCCGTTGCCTCCGTGCGCGGCGCCGGCGGGCGCGTCCGCATATCGCGCACCGCAAAACTTGCAGAACTCACTGCCTGGATCACCGACGCCGCGGCAGCGCCAGCACGCGCGCGCGTCCCCGCTGGCAGGCGCAGGCACCGGCGCGCTCTTCGCTTCGGGCTCCGCCGCGGGCGGGCTCGCCTCCTTGACGGGCGGCGAGAGCCCGTTGCCGCACTGGACGCAGAAACGCATGTGGGGCGCGTTGTCGTGACCACAGCGCGAGCATGGGTTCTGCCCTCCTGCTCCGGGGTCTGCGTTCGCTGGCGCCGCCGCTGGTGAAACCGCTCCTTTCGTCGGCTCCACCACCCGGGTCCCGCACTGCTGGCAGTAGACGCTCCCGGCGGGATTTTCGAAACCGCAGCTTCCGCAGCGCATGCTGCGCAGAGGAGAACCCGTGAGCGCCGAGCCAGTCAAGCGAAAGGCCCCGACAATACGAGACAAAGCGAGGCTGGGAGGCAGGGGGAGGGCCCGAGCCCCGCGACCGGGGCAAATTTTCTAGGGGCCCCCGCTGATGGCGACCCCCAGTCGAAGCCCCAGGAAGGCATCCACCCCGAATCCGTCGGCCCGCGCAACGCCGTCCGCATCGGTGGTGAAGGCGTCCAGCGTCACCAGGCGGCCGACGAGGGCCAGCACGACCGAGACCGTCGTGCTCACCTCCCACTCGACCCCCGTCAGCAGATTGAGGGCCAGCCCCACGGTGTCGACCCGGAGCGTGTCGCCGAAGATCACGCCGCCGATGCCTGCACCGATGTAGGGATGAATGACGTTGTCGCGAAGGAGCTGGTAGCGCGCGTAGGCCGACAGCGCCTGCATGATGCCCAGCTCGTAGATGCCGGCGCTGTTCAAAAACCACGCCTCGTACTCCAGCCCGACGGAGAAGCCGGCGGGCCAGCGCCGCTCGATACCGCCGCCGATCCCGCCGCCGCCGCCCAGGACGCAGTCCGCGGACGCCGGGCAGCTGTGCTCGTTGACCAGGGGGAAGACCGCCGAGAACCAGACCGTCCCTGTGACCACCGCTGGGAGGTCGTCGGGCTCTGGAGGCGGCTCGAAGCGTTGCTGCGCGCCGGCGCGCCCCGTCACGAGCACGACCATGGCGATGAGGAGCGCCGAGAGCGTCTGCGTGCGGAGCATCGTCTGACGGGAGTCTCGCATCACCTGAGCTTGACAAGCCAATTGTGCCTGGACTTTCCTCCCGTTGACAGGCGCGGAAGTCCGCCATAGAACGCGCCAGGTTTTGCTTCTGGAGCAGTGACTCGATGGAGATCCGACTGGACAAGCGGGCCGTGCGGCAGATTCGCCTCTCGGCAGCCGACGCGATAGACGAAGGGGACACCGAGACCCTGCGTGAGGACATCATCAACGCGTTCTCGGACGAGCAGATCGAAGAGATCGAGCGTCGTATCGACGCGGCCGACTTCTACGACTTCGTGTCGGACGTCCTCGACGAATGGTCACTCGAAGATCTCGACGAGCTCTTCGAGCTGCTCGAGGGGCAGCTCGCGGACGCCAGCATCGACTTCAAGTATCACCTCGCCGATCTGGACGACGACGAGGATGAGGACGAAGAAATCGATGACGACGACGACGACGAGGATGATGCGAGCGACGACGACGACGACTTCGGCGCGGATGATGACGACATCCCTCCCGACGAAGAGATCTGAGCCGTCATCGTTCAGCAGTCTCTGAGCCGGCGCTCCGATTCCCGCCGGGCGTGGCCGACCTCGAACTCCTCGACCACCTGCCGGTAGAGCGCACACGCCGCCGATAGATGGCCACGCCGCCGCTCGAGGTCGCCCAGCTCGTAGAGCGCGTCATCCCGAAGCGTCGATGTCGGGTACTCGTCGTAGAGTCGACGGTAAGCGCGTTCGGCGCGGTCCAGCTCGCCTCGCGCGCGCTCCAGCCGCGCGATGCGAAGCTGGGCGCGGGGCATGGAAGGCCGGGTGTAGCTCCCGGGCGACCAGGTCGACTCGTGGCGCAGGGTGAGCGCCTCGAGATACCCGATGGCGGCCGCCGGATCGCCGTCCTGCTCGGCCAGATCTGCCAGGCGCGTCAGCGCTTCGTCCCAACGATTTCCCTGCGGATACGGGTGCTCCTCCACCACCCGCAACAACAGACGGCGCCCCTGTTCACGGTTGCCGGCGGCGAGCTCGAGGTCGGCCAGATCGAAGAGGAGATCGTCGTGGAGCTCGCTGTCGGTGAGGACGGGGTCGAGGCTCTGCAGCAGGTGCCGGCGCGCCGCGGCGCCGCCTCGCGCCTCGGCGTCCTCGGAGACGATCCGCAACGCATGGTCGGCGTTGCCGTGATTGGGATGTTCGCGCACGACCTTCATCAAGCCAGCGATCCCCGCATCGTGCTCGCCCGCCTCGAGTCGGATTCGGGAGGCGTCGTAGAGCGCACGCACGGTGTTTCGACTCACCGGCTCGGTGCCGGCGATCTGGTCGAGGACCTGGACGGCTTCCTCCAGATGTCCGCCGCTCCGAAGGACGCGCGCGCGGCGGTAGAGAGCCTCTTCTCGGTCGACGCGCCGCTCTGCCGCGTTCGCCGCGCGCGCGTATGCCGCGGCCGCGCCATCGTAATCGTCCTCGGCCGTGAGCCGGTCGCCGCGTTCGAGGGCGCGCATGTGCTCCGCGCCCCGCTGCTTCGAGAGCGTGGGGATGCACCCCGCCAGGAGCACGAGCAAGAGAAGCGAGGCGCGCGAAAGGCTCATCCTTTGCCCACCGCCTCGCCCAGTGCGTGAGCCGCGCGCTCGATCTCGGCGCGCCCTACCCCCAGGTGTGTGACCGCTCGGACGCGGCGATCGTCGAGGGCACCCAGGAGCACGCCCTCGTCGGCCGCCCGCCGAACGAAGGCCGACGCATCGCCCGCCTCCACCTCGAAGCCGACGATGTTGGTCTCCACGGCCGAGGCGTCGCAGGCGAGGCCGTCTATCGCGGCGAGCCCTCTCGCGAGGTGAGCCGCATTTTCGTGGTCGATGGAGAGACGCGCGCGGTGGTGGTCGAGCGCGAAGGCCGCCGCGGCACAGAGGAAGCCCACCTGGCGCATGGCGCCGCCGAACATGCGACGAATCCGCCGGGCGCGGACGTCGATCAGCGCCGCCGGCCCCACCAGCGCCGAGCCCACCGGCGCGCCCAGCCCCTTCGAGAAGCAGACGCTGACGGTGTCGAAGGGCGCGGCGAGCTCGGCCGGGCTCTTGCCGGTGGCGACGGCGGCGTTCCAGAGGCGCGCGCCGTCGAGGTGCAGGCCGAGCCCGCGCTCGCGTGCGAGGATCGCGATTCGGTCGATCGCGGACTGCGGAAAGATCCGCCCACCCGAAACGTTGTGCGTGTTCTCGATCGCCACCAGGCGAGTCGGTGCGAGGTAGTAGTGATCCGGTTTGATCGCCTGGACCACGTCCTCCACGTCGAAGAGCCCGCCACGACCGACGGGGAGGAACTGTATGCCGGCGTAAGCGCCGCCCGCACCACACTCGTAGTGAAAGACGTGCGCCTTTTCGCCGATGATCACCTCTTCGCCCGGTCGGCAGTGGAGCTGCATGGCGATCTGATTCGCCATCGTCCCCGACGGAACGAAGAGCGCCGCCTCTTTCCCCAGGAGCTCGGCGGTCTTTTCCTCCAGCGCGCGCGCTGACGGATCTTCGCCGTAGACGTCGTCACCGACCAGGGCTTCCGCCATGGCGGCGCGCATTTCCGCCGTGGGCTGCGTGACGGTGTCCGAGCGGAGGTCGATGCTCATGGGGCCGGATTCTACGCCCTTCCAACTCTCGTGCTTCCGTGGTTACCATCCACGGCGTGAAGGAGACTCTCATGAAGAATTGGCTCTTCGTCGGACTGGCTGCTCTGTTGCCGCTTCTCGCCGCTTGCGGCCCCGCAGAGTACGCCCTCGCAGGGACCTCCCGCGCCGCGGGGGCCGACGGCAAAGTGACCGTCGAGAAGATCGAGGGCTCGTACATCGTGAAGGTCGAGCTCGAGCACCTTCCGCCGCCCGCCCGCCTCGGGCAGGGCATCAAGAACTACACCATGTGGCTTCAGCCCAACAACCAGCAGCCACAGCGCGAGGCCATGCTCGAATTCGACGAAGACGACCGCACCGGTCGCGCGACCGCGACCACGCCCCAGGGTCGTTTCACGCTCATCATCACCGGCGAGCGAACCGCCGCGCCCGTCTCGCCGAGCGACGTGGTGGTGATCCGCAAGGTCATCAACCCGGACAGCTGACGTGGCGAACGTCGTCTCGAGCCGCGAGCTCCGAGGCAAGACCGTCTACTCCCAGGACGGAAGGGCACTGGGCGACGTCGAGGCCGTCGAGTTCGACGACGGAAGCTGGCGCGTCGCCGGTCTCGACGTGAAGTTGCGCCGCGAGGTTCTCACGGAGATGAGCCTGAAGAGGCCGATGATGGGCACTCAGACCGTGTCTATCGCGCCCGACGAGAATCAGCGGTGTGGGCGACGCCGTGATCCTCGAGAAGCGGATCGGCGAGGTCGGCCACAGCGGCGGCAAGCCGGCCTGAGCCGCGCTCTCATCCGAGCGTCGAGTCGTCCTCGCCATCGTTGGCGTGGGCCGCACCCCAGAGCTCTTCCACGAGCGCGTCCTCGTTCTCGATGTCGCCAGTGCGGCGAGCCTTCTTCTCGAGGCGCTCGCGGGCGTGGAGCAGCAGATCGTCGACTTGATCGCGGACGTCGTTGATGTGGAGCAGGAAGCTCGAGAGCAGCTCCGCCGACGCCATGCGCCCCCCGGCGTAAGCCTCGAGGCCCCGCACTTTGACGCGCTGCAGCTCCCGTCTCAAAGCCAGCAGCCCATCGATGTCGAGGGACGCCCTTCGCTCGAAGCGCATGATGCGCTTCTCGAGGTCGTTGACGCGCTTGATGTAGTCGTCGAAGCCCTGCAGCTGGCGGGCGCGAAACCACCGCCACGCGAGGAAGATCGCGACCGCGAACGAGACGAAGAAGCTGCGGAGGCTCTCGAGGTTGTCGATGGTCTCCGGGGTCAACAGGCGCTCGTGTCGCCGCAGGTACTGCGTCGTCCCCTCGTGCAGCTCGTACTCGGGATGGGCGAGGAGCGACTCGCCGTCGTGCACGGGCAGCATCGCGCTCCGCTCGAAGCGGTCCGAGTACACCGCCTCCACCAGGCGCCGCACCGCCTGGGGGTCGACGCTGTCGTGGGCCACGAAGAGCATGCGGGTGGCCACGGTGGTGATGGGCGCCGCGGGCACACCCGGGCCGTAGGCATAGGCGGGGATGGTGGCCTCGCGGATCGACGGGTTGCGCAGGGCGAGGGCCTGGGCGACCGGCACGTCGATCAAGCGATAGCCGTGATGGTCGACCAGATAGTCGGCGACGGGCGAGGGGAGCGAGGAGACGTGGAAGACGGCGTCGGGGAGCCGCTCCCGCGGAAGCTCGAGGAGTTGCTCGTAGGTGAGGTTCGACTCCTCGAAGTCGCGCCCAGGGCGCAGCCCCGCGAGGGAGAGCACCTGCAGGGCCAGGGTGTGAGTGCCGCTGCCGCGGGGCGAGAGGTTCACGCGCCGGACGCGGAGATCTTCGAGCTTCACGACGGGCACCTCGGGGTGCACCAGCAGGTGGAGCATCTCCAGCATCAGCGGCGCGACCTCGCGCACGGAACGCGGCGCGTCGAGACCGCCCTGCACCAGCGCCACGTCGAGGTCGCCCTTGCCGACCTCCGCCAGCGCCTCCTCGGAGCCGAAGGTCTCGTGGAGCCTGACGTGGACCCCACGGCGCTCGCATTCGTCGACCAGGTGCTCCGCGATCTGGGCGCGCCGTCCCTCGCTCGCGCCAGCGGTCATCGACAGGTCGAAGGTCGGCGTGCGCAGCCCGAGGACGAGGAGCACCACCGTGAGGAGGATGAAGCCCACCGCCAGGATGGCGACCAGACGCGGGCTCCGCGAGAGCAGCGCGAGGCGGCCGGGGAGCTCCTTCAGGGCCTTCATGGGCGGCGATGCTAACCCGTGGACAGCAAGGGGTGGCGGATGGGAATACTCGGGGGGCCGCTGGGGGTTGGGGAGAGGACGATGCAGACGACGTGTCTCGGGGCCATCCTGGGCGCCCTGATCAGTGCATGCAGCTCGTCGACGCCGGATCCCGGGGCCACCGCTCCAGCGGCGACGAGCGCACCGGAGGCGCCCGCGACGCTGGAGGAGCAATCCGAACCGGTGGAGGGGCCCGCGTCCGCGGAGGGCGAGGGGGCCGGGGAAGTCGAGGCCGAGACGGAGGTCGCGGAGGTCGCGACGGTCCCCGCCAGCACGGCGCCGATCCTGGTCGAAGGCGACGGAGACATCGACGGCGAGCGGGGCGACGAGCATCTCGTGCTGCGCGAGGACGGCACCCTCGAAGCGGGCGAGCGCCGCGGGCGCGCCGAGGTCTGGGAGTTCGGCGACTACTGGCGAAGGCAGGCGTCGCTGAGCACGGTGGTCTTCGACCGGCGCGGGCCCACCCGCGCAGTGCTTCTGGCGCTGCCCATCGCCGAGGACGAGGATCCGCCCAACCGCTATCAGGTCTTCCTGCCGGACGGGGAGAGCGGCCTGCGCCGCGTCCTCGACATCACGGTCGGGTCCTACGGCGTCCAGCCCCTGATCTTCAGCGGCGACGGAACCGTGAGCTACGACGAGGACGGCTGGGCGGCGTGCGAGCGCCTCGGCCAGCCGGCGCGCGCCCCGCGCCAGCGGGTGACGCTGACCCTCGAGGGCTCGCACTTGATGGAGCACAGCCGCCGCAACACCGGCCGGGTGCAGAACTGCGACCACCTCGCGGCGTGCCCTTTCGTCTACCGCGTGGACGAGAGCGGCGGAGCGGAGAGGGTGGGCGAGATCCTCCGGAACCTCCGGGGCAGCCGCGCGTACGCCGCGCAAGACCTGGTGGTCGGGAGCCCGGTGGCGGGCCCGCTGCGCATTCGGCTCAGCGAGGAGAAGCCCGAGGTGACGTACGTCGACGAGCTCTACCTGATGGTCGACGACATTCGCATTCCGCCGCGGAGCTGCACCGGCGCCTCGCCGCGGCCGGCGTACTGCCTCGCCGACGGTGAGCCCTTCGTGCTGCGCGAGGGCGAGACCCTCGACCTGGCCTTCGACGCGAACGCGCCCGACGCGACGCTGCACGCGACCGGGTACTACGTGCCGGTGCGCTGAGCTACTGCTCGTGGACTTCGATCGTGGTTCGCTCCGCCGCGGTGGCGCGGAAGCGCAGGTCGATCTCGGCGCTATCGGGTAGCTCCGTATGGCGGAAGAGGTCGTACTCGAGGCAGAGCGCCACGATGTGTGGCGTGCCGTTCTGGACGACGAAGGGGTTGTCGCCGAAGGCGCGGCGCATGGTGCCGGCGTAGGGCGGCGGGCGTTCGAGGCCCGGGGAACGCTTCAGGCACGCGTCGAAGGCCTCGCGTCGCGCCTCGAAGAGGCGTTTCACCTCTTCGGCCGCGATGTTCGTGTGTTCGATGTGGATGTCGACGCTCAGATACGGCGGGGTGAGGGTGCGCGACGCCCAGTCGGTGCGATCGAGGACGACCACCCTCTGTGAGCTTGGCGTCGCCGCCTCGGCGGTGACGCGCATGACGAGGGTCGAGGCGCCGGTCGGGGCCGAGGGAAAGCTCATCCCAATCTCCCAGTTGTAGATGCAGACGTCGAAATCGCCCGAGGGATCGATGAACGTCCTCGACAGGGAGGGTCGCGAATACTCGACTCGAACCGTCCAGGTGAGGGGCGGCCGCCGAGGGATGCGGGGGCGGCGGGCGAGGCAGGCCGCGAAGCTGGGCGTCTCTTCGCGAATGGTGGAGGTGAAGCGGTTTGCGGGGGCGTAGCTCTCGAGGATCTCGACGCGGATCGAGTAAGCCGCCGGCGCGGGGAAAGTGCGGGGGCCGGGATGCGCGCGGGCTTCCGTTGGCTGCTCCGCAGCATCCGAGGATGCGCCAGCGTCTCGGTCGGCCCCATCGCCACCGGCGCCGGTCGCCTCGGGCGCACCCTGTGCCCCGTCTCCATCGGCGGCCCCGTCGAGCATCGCCACCGGCATCACCGCGGCCAGCCCTTCGGAAGGCGCGGGCCCCTGAGCGAGCAGGCCCGCGACGAGGTAGACGAGCCCGGCGCTCGCCGCGACCGCGACGACAAAGCCCAAGATGAGGAGGGACGCGCGGCTCCGCGTCGAGTCGTCCGTGCGCTGGGCCGCTGCGGGCGGGAGCGCCCGATCCGGCGGTGCCATCCGCGTGCGCCCGCGCCTTCGCGGACGGGGCGCGTCCAGCACGGGATCGGGCGGGAGCGCGAGCGTGTCCATCGTGGGCGGCCGCGTCCATTCGCGGGTGCTCGGCACCTTCGCGTCGAAGGGCGCGAGGGCGGCGTCGAGCGCCGCGGCCGTCTCGTAGCGCTGCTCCGGCTCGGGCTCGAGGAGGCGCTCGACCACCTCGACGATCGGCCCCAGGTCGCGGCGTGTCTCGGTGAGCCGCGTTCGCTCGCCCGCCAGGAGGCGGGGCAACAGATCGGGGGACTTTCCCGAACCGAAGGGTGGCTCGCTCGTCAGCAGCGCGTGGAGCACGGCCCCCACGGCGTAGAGATCGGCGCGGTGATCGACCGGATCGCCGAAAGCCTGTTCGGGCGCCATGTACGAAGGCGTCCCCACGACCACCCCTGTCATCGTGAGCTTGTGGTACGTCGTGCTGTCGGCGAAGCGGGCGAGGCCGAAGTCGACGACCTTCGCGCGGATGCGCCCGCCGTCTCGTTCGATCATCACGTTGGCCGGCTTCAGATCCCGATGGACGATCCCCACCTCGTGGGCCGCCATCAGCGCAGCGACGATCTGGCGCGCGATGCCGACCGCCGCCTGCACGCCGAGAGGTGACGCGCGCTCTCGCATGAAGGAGGAGAGCGTCTCGCCCTGCACCAGCTCCATCGCCAGCCACGGCGTCCCGTCCGCGTCGACGCCGCTGGCGATCGCGCGCACGACGTGGGGATGGGCGAGCAGGCCCATCACCTCGGCTTCGCGGCGGAAGCGAGCGAGATGACGCGCCTCGGCGGCGAGCTCGGGGAGCAGCACCTTCAGCGCGACCTCGCCGCCCTCGGTCGTATCGCGGGCGGCGTAGACCGCGCCCATGCCGCCCTCGCCGAGCGCGCGAAGGATCTCGAAGCGCCCCCCGAGGGTGCGCCCCAGCCATTCGCCGCCCGAGGCATCGGTCACGGACGGAGGCTCTCACAGGGGCTGCCGACGTCGCTACAACTCGTAGACCCGGTCGCTGTCTGGCGAAACGTAGCCGCCGCGCGACGGCTCGCAGAGGTGGGTGTCGTCCGGGTGACAGTAGCTGCCGAGCTCGGCGTCGGCGCAGCCTTCGATGACGCAACGAGGCGCGATGAACGGGGCGGTGTCACGCCCCGAAGGCACCTCGCTGATCGTCGCGGTCCACGACGTCCGCTCGCCCAGATAGAAGGGGTGCTCGAGCGCGAACCAGCGCTCCGGCGCCATGTCGTCCGCGATGTCCGTGCACGTCGGGTTGACGCAGAAGCGCACCTTCAAGTTCAGGTCGAGCTCCTCGTCCCACGACGAGCACGCTGATGTGATCCTCCGTCGTCATCCCCGG
Organism: uncultured delta proteobacterium; assembly: GCA_963727445.1. Classification (GTDB taxonomy): domain Bacteria; phylum Myxococcota_A; class Polyangia; order Polyangiales; family B10-G4; genus B10-G4. The sequence continues at coordinate 338,158 of CAVSGI010000020.1, read as the reverse complement.
CAGCAGCTCGATGGCCGGCAGGTCGTCGCCGCCCCACTCATCGGCGAACGGATTTTCGACCGCCCGCCGCGGTTGCGTCAGCGCGTAGACCGGGGTGGCGTCCGTGGGCCGCGCCGGAAGCTCGAGCCTCACCTCGAGCGCCGCGTTCGAAACGCCGGGCGGCTCGGGATGGCAGCCGACGGCCACCAGCGCCACCACCACCAGGCCCCATGTCCCCACGTCAAATTCGCATCCTCGCCAAAGCTAAATGAACGACGACGATTCTGGAACGTTCCTCGCTCGTCTGCGACGCCGCTCGCCGCGTCGGCTCTCCTCGAATGGCCGATCGGCGCCCTCGCGCGCTTCGAGGATCTCGAGACCCGAATGCGACCCACGACCTGCCATCACCCCCGCCGTCTCGCTCGCCGACGAAAGAGGAACGGCCCTTTTGCCGCAAGGTAACGCCCCCCTGCCGCCCGACCTTGACACCCTCCCCTTTCCTGGCTATCTGAGCCGCCCTCCGGCCATCCAGCCGGGATCCCGCCACCTTAGCTCAGTTGGTAGAGCAACGGTTTCGTAAACCGTAGGTCGGCAGTTCGAATCTGCCAGGTGGCTCTACAGACGAACGCCGTGATTCCGATCCCTTGGAGTCGCGGCGTTTGTGATCGAGGGGTCGCCATCGAGCCCCGCGTGGCCACGACGTGGCCAACGAGGTGTTCGAGCCTTCCTGCAAACCGCGCGGCCTACGTTGCAGGAGACCCAGGGTCATCGCTGGTCGAGAAGGGACCACATGACCAAACCGTACAGACTCCCCAGCGGCAACTGGCGCACTCGTTGGGTGGATGAGCAGGGCGTGCGCCGCTCGGCGACCTTCGAGACCTACAAGGAGGCGTGAGGGGCTTCGTGCCACCATCGCGCGAGGCAAGACTTTCCAGGACCTCGCGAACTACTGGAAGCGGATGAGGGTGCCGCAGAAGCGCAGCGGTCGGGACGACTGCTACATCCTCGACCGCTACCTCATCCCGGTGTTCGGGGACCGGCTCCCGCGGGACATCACCCCCGAGCTGGTCGAGGAGTACAAGAGCGCGCGTCTCGAACACCTCTCGCCGAGGGAGCCGTATCGTCGAGTGCACATCGAGGCGGCTCTGGCGAGTTGCAGGGGCGGCAGAAGGAGGAGGAAGTCCCGCTCGACGAGCTTCAAAGAGGGGTGACGGTGCGGCTCCAGGAGTCGTCACTGCCTCGACTGCTACACTCTCGTCATGGGGATTGGCATCTGGGAGCTACGCGTGCTCACGTCTCCGATCAAGCGCATGATGGCCTTCGCGGCATTGTGCTCGCTCGTCCTCGTCGGCTGTGGTCGGGACGGCGAGCGCGCAGCAGACCCGTACTCGACGGAATACTGCGAGGGGCTCGGCCGTGCGGCCATCTTCTTCACATGCTGCATCCCCGAAGGCGTCGGCGACTGCCCCTCGAACGGGGACGGCTTCATGGACTACTGCGCCCTCGTGACCGTCACCAGGAGGGAGCCGTCGTCGTTGCGGCTCACGGCGACGGTCCAGGGGCGGCAGCAGACGTCGCAGTCGTGCACCATCTCGCCGCTGGTGTCCGGGTCGATGTAGAGCTCGATGCGCTCGAAGCAGTAGGGGCAGGTGACGGTCGCGACGTCTTGCACGGTCAGGTGGATAGGGTGGGCTCGCGCGAGGCGATCGGGCTCGAATTTCTCCGAAATTCGGTGGCGTTCAGGGGCCTCGCAGATACACTGAATGCATGGATAGTATTCGCGCTGCAAAGGTTCGTCAAGACGAGGAAATCGAGCGGGAGCTCTTGGAGCTGACCGCCCATCTGGACGCGGCTCAGCATCGGTTTCTGACGCTCGTTCGACGCTACGACGAGAGCGGGGCGTGGCGGGGGTGGGGGATCCGTTCGTGCGCGCATTGGCTGTCTTGGAAGTGCGGGCTCACGCCAGGAGCGGCGCGGGAGCGGGTGCGGGTGGCGCGCGCGCTCGGAGGGCTGCCGCTCGTCGACGCGGCGCTGTCGAAGGGGCTCCTCAGCTACTCCAAGGTGCGCGCGATGACCCGGGTGGCGACGCCCGACAACGAGGAGAAGATCGTGCGCTTCGCGAAGACGGCGACCGCGGCGCAGCTCGAGCGCATCTGCCGGAGCGCGGCGCGCCTGAAGAAGGACGGGCGCCCGATCGGCGAGGCGCAGCGCTGGGTGATGCAGCGCCCGGGCGATGGCGACATGGTGCGCATCGAAGCACAGCTCCACCCGGACGAAGCGGCGCTCGTCATGCGCGCGCTGGACGAGATCCGGCGCAAGGCGCAGCCCGCTGCCGAAAACGTCTCCGCGGAGACGCCGCCACCCGCGCACGCGTCGCCGGCCCCGACCGAAAACGTCTCCGCGGAGACGTCCGGAGCGACCCGGCCGCCACCTCGATTCGGCCGCGCGGACGCGTTGGTCAAGGCCGCGGACATGCTCCTGTTGGGAGGCGGCGCGGCGGAGCCGAGACGAAGCGGCGGCGATCGCGTCACCGTCGTGGTGCACCTCAAGGAAAACGACCTCCTGGCCAAGCCGACCGTCGAGCTCGACGATGGGACGCGCGTCTCCGCGGAGACGTTTCGACGCATCGTCTGCGATGCGGGCATGGTGCCCGTGGTGCGGGACGCCGAGGGCAACCCCCTCGACATCGGTCGGCGCACGCGCGCGATCCCGCCCGCCATCCGCCGGGCGCTCCTGTTGCGCGACGGCACCTGCGCCTTCCCGGGCTGCGACTGCACCCAATGGCTCGACGCCCACCACCTCGAGCACTGGCTCGAGGGCGGCGAGACCAAGCTCGAAAACCTCCTCCTCCTCTGCCCCTTCCACCACCGCCTCATCCACGAAGGCGGTTTCAGCGTGGCGCTCGATCGCGACCGACGTCCCCACTTCCGCGATCCCGACGGCCGGCGGATCGCGCTCACTCCGCCGCTCCCCCTCGTGAACGACCGCGCCCTGTGCACCCTCCGCGCCGCCAACGAAAACGCGGGCGCGCGCATCGACGACCAGACCTGCAAGAGCGAGTGGCGGGGCGAACGCGTCGAGACGGGATACGTGGCGAGCCTCTTGCTCTGACGCGAGTTCGAGTCGTCGCCCAACGGCGTGGAAAGCGCTCAGGGTCGGCAGCAATCCGTCGTGACCGCGTCGCCGCAGGAGCTGACGCCCGTGCAGAGGCGTGCTGGAGTGCCGCCGACGGGCTCGCAGTGGCAGAAGATGCCATCCAAGTCGCAGTAGATGGTGGCGCTGCCACAGGTGCCGCGGCACGACCACGTGGCGTCGGGTGCGAATCCCCAACTCGTGGGGTCGTCGCAGCTCGATGGCGTACACGCGCCACCGACACAGCTGTCGCTGTCGGGACACAGGTTGCCGCAGAAGCCGCAGTTGTTGCGATCGGTGTACGTGTCGGTGCAGATGCCGCCACAATTCTCCTCGGCCGCGGGGCATGCGCTGAGGCACTCGAACACACCACCGATATCTCCGCATGGCCCACTTCCGCAGCTGACGCCGCAGTCACCGCAGGTCAGAGGGGTCGACAGGTCTGCTTCGCATCCGTTGTCGGCGTTGCCGTCGCAGTCCATCCATCCGTCCTGACAGACGATCTGGCAAGCGCCGCCGATGCAGGTGGGTATGACGCCGGCGAGGGAACACGACGTTCCACAGGTGCCGCAATTCGACGGGTCGGTGGCGAAGTCGAAGTCCTCGTCCGTGCGCCCGTCGCAGTCGTCATCCAACCCGTTGCAGATCTCCACCAGTGCGACACAGCCATCGACGAAGCCGCTGTCCATCGAGGCGTCGACACGCATGGAGTCGCGGGACGCGTCGGGGATGCCGCCCTCGGCGCCGCCATCGACCTCAGCGCCTTCGTTGCGCGGATCCGCGTCGAGCAACAGTCCACACGCCGAGGCGCCGAGGACCATGACCACGCCGAGAAGAGTCCGCACAGATCGAGGATAGCGCGAACGCTGCCGACGAGGTCGTCACCCGGTGGCCGCTCCGGCAAAGCTCATTGGCCACTCCACTGGTCGGCTGAGCCCGACTGCAGGCCTGATCGGCTTGGCTTTCTCGTGCTGGCGCCGTGGCATGCGCCCTGCACTCCGGCGATCCGTGACCCGTCTTCTCTTCCGCTCGCGCCTCTCGGCGCTCTCGTTGTTGCTCTCGATCGCGGCCTGCGCGGCCAACACCCCCGCCAGCGGCCCGGTGCCGCTGCCGAGCGGCGACGGCAAGGCGGACGCCCTGGGCTGCGGCGATGCCTGCCCGACCCCGATGCGCTTCGCGACCTTCAACCTGGGGCTCGCCCACGGCGCGGTGAAGCTCGCGACCGAGCGGCTGCCGGGTATCGTCGACGCGCTCGCTTCCTCGGACGCCGACGTCGTGTGCCTGCAGGAGGTCTGGGAGGACGCGGACGCCGAGGCGCTCATGGGCGAGCTCGCCGAGGTCTACCCGCACAGCTTTCGTGAGGCGACCGTGTCCAACGAGCACAAGTACTTCGAGTGCACCACCTCGGCGCTCGAGCTCTGGAGCCTCAAGAGCTGCGTGGACGACGAGTGCCAGACCCAGTCGCTCTTTCAGTGCGTGGGCGAGGGCGGCGCGTGCCGCGACCCGTACACGTCCATCCCCGACGACTGCAAGCGCTGCCTCGCGGCGAACGCGCTCTCGCCCGCGAAGTGCCTGCTCCGCGCACCGACCACCGCCTACGGCGGGCGCAACGGCCTCTTGGTGCTGAGCCGGCATCCGCTCGAGGATGCGCGCTACGAGGACTACGACACCGGCATCCTCCGGCGGGGCGTCATCAGCGCGCGCGTGAAGGACTACGAGGTGCTGTGCACGCACATGACCAGCGACCTCGCCGACGTTCCGCCCTACCCGGCCGACGAGATGCCTTTCGCGAGCTGGTCCGAGGAGCACATGGCGCAGGTCGAGCGTCTCAGCGAGATGGCGGCAGACGACCGGTGCGCCGTGCTCATGGGCGACATGAACGCCGGCCCAGGCACGAACACAATCACGCCGGAGCTCGGCTCGCACTACGACGCCTTCCTCGCGCACGGCTACTCCGAGCCGTGGATGGATCCGGTCTGCACCTTCTGCAGCACCAACCCCCTCGTCTGCATCGACGACGGAGCGAACGAGCAGACCTGCGCCGAGCAGTCCTCGCTGTGGCTCGACCACATCTTCTTCACCTCGGCTTGCAGCGGCGGCGCGAGCTACCGCCGCGTCTTCGACCAGCCCATCGACGTCGAGTCGAACGGTGAGCAGGTCCAGACGCGCCTCTCGGATCACTACGGCCTGATGGCTGAGCACTACGCCGACCTGTTCTGATGTTTCTGAACCCATCCGCGGTCAGCGCCGGAACTCGTACAGGCGGTACGTCCCTTCGCGCTCGCTCGAGACGATGAGGATGCGCAGGTCCGCGGTGGACGTGGGGTCGTCGTCGTTGGCGGTGGAGTTGAGCTCCGAGACCCGGGAGGGCGCCTCCCATGCAGAGGTGCGCGACGCGCGCTGGGAGGACCAGATGTCGAGCCCCCCCATGCCGCCAGCACGATCCGAAGCGAAGTAGACCCGTGTTCCGTCCGGCGACACGTGTGGGTTTCGATCGTCGGCGGCGCTGTCGAGCTCGGTCACCATGACCGGCATCGACCAGGGGTCGCTGGTCGACCCGCGGTCGGTCGCGAAGATGTCGAAAGGCCCACTGGTGTCGTCCGCGCGCCCGAAGAGCAACCCAAGCCCGCCGGCGAAGGGAGAGGTCCCGCGGTCTTCCCGGGTGGTACCTAGCTCGGCGACGGGGACGGGTGCCGTCCACCCCGCGGTGCGCGCCGAGCGCGTCGTGACGTAGATGTCGTCGTCGCCGGCGCCGGCTCGCCCGCTCGAGAACCACAAGGTGAGCCCGTCCTCGGAGAGCGACGGCGTCTGATCCTTGGTCCCGCTGTTGATGTCGAGGGCCCGAGGCGCACCCCACACGTCGTCGATCGATGCCCGCGTCGTGACCCAGAGGTCGTTGGCGCCGCCCGAGGGAGCGTCGTTCGAGACGTAGATCATCTCGAGGCCGTCCGAAGAGATCGTCGGATCTTCGTTCGAGTGGCTGCCGTCGAAGATCTCCGTCAGCTGCCGTGGCGGCCCGAAGGGCCCGAGAGCGCCCGCGTCGGGCGCGGCGTCCACGGGCGCCGAGTCGCCGACCGCGCTGTCCACCAAGCCGATATCCGCGTCCAACGCGGCATCCACGACCGAAGAGTCGGCCGCACCGATCCCGTACCCGATGCGCCCGCAACCGTGGGTGCAGAAGAAGACGAGCGCCCACGGCCACACGTGCCCGATCCTGCGCCCGACGCAGCCCCGCATCCCCTCATCCTACACGTCACCAATCCGCGATCGCGAACGTGAAGGGATAGAGCATCGGCACCGGCGCCACCGAGAAGAAGAGGAAGCTGGCTGCTTTGTCGTCGGTGGGTGGGCCGTAGAGCATCGAAGACTCGTCTTCCTTCGGAGGACCGGAGGAGACGGTCGTGCGCGACAAGAGAATGTAGGGCAGGAGCAGGACGCTCGCGATCGTCGCGAGGATGAAGCTCCAGGGAACCACCACGAGGAGGAGCGTGATCAGGTAGGCCGGGATGTAGAGCAGGTGAAAGAAGGGCCACACCACGGCGCGGGCCACGATCGACAGCGCAGTGCCATTGGACGGAGGCAGATGCGGAATGCGGTCCCAGACCACGCGCGGCCCCCGGAGCACGAGACGGAGGAGCGGAACGTAGCTCGGCGGTGGATGAAAGTGCATGCGTCCCAAGGCTCGAGGGCGGCGATGGCGCGACATCTCGAGACGCCGACGCGGGAGGCGCGCACGGTTCGCCTCGGACGGCGCCTTCAACTGCGCGATCGTCTCTCGGGCTTCGGCCAGCTCCGAAGCGAGCTTCTCGGTCTGGGCGCGCGCAGCGGCGAGCTCGTCGCGGTAGCTCACGAGCAACCTGATGGGTCTTGCATGCCCCTGGAATGAGCAAGGACCGGTCCAGGCCGTCCCCGGCCGCTCGTGGCCGAGTTTGGTGGGCGACACCAGGGCAGGTTTCCCCACCTCCCCGCGCCGCCCGGGCGTGGTGCGCTGGAACGGTCGCAAGTTCGACGAGTTCGGTCCGTCACCCCCTAAAGAACGGCCAGTCGACCGGCTTGCCGACAGGGCTGCCTTCGAGAGCGCGTGTCGTCGCACCGATGCGTTCGAAGTGATGGGAGTCGGCGTCGAAGGCGCGGACCTCGCCGGCGGCGATGTCGTAGACCCAGGCGTGAACGCGGAGGTCGCCGGACTCGATGCGGCCGTCGGCGAAGGCGTGGGTGCGCAGGTGCTCGATCTGCACGAGGACGTTGAGCTCGATGGCGGCGAGCCACCGCTGCTCGTCGCTGGCGCCGGCGAAGCGCTGGTCGACGAGGCCGCGGGTGGCCGAGGCGTGGCGGAGCCAGCCGCTCACGTTCGGCAGGGACAAGACCTGCTCGGGGCGGATCAGCGCCTTCATCGCGCCACAGTTGCTGTGGCCGCAGACGATGAGGTCGCGGACGCCGAGGACGGCGATGGCGTACTCGAGGGTCGCCGCCTCGCCAGTCGGGCCGGCCGCGGCGCGCGGGATGATGTTGCCCGCGTTGCGCAGGACGAAGAGCTCCCCCGGCTTGGTCTGGGTGATCAGGCTCGGGTCGACCCGCGAGTCGGAGCAGGTGAGAAAGAAGGTGTTCGGGCTCTGCGACGAGGCGAGACGCTCGAAGAGCTCCTGCTCGGCGCGGTGCACCGACTTCATGAAGTGGCTCACGCCGTCGATCAGCGTCTCGAAGTCCGCACGTTCCTCTTCCGGCATGGATCTCCCTCGTCGCGCGACAGCACAAACGCTTCGCGCTAGCATCGCGCGACCGGCATCCCCCCCTCGGGATGCGCGAAGCGCGGAGGCTACACCACATGCTCAAGGGAATCGAAACCGTCGTGTACTTCGTCGACGACCTCGCGAAGGCGCGGGACTTCTATGCGAAGGCCTTTGATCTGACGCCGAACTACGACGAGCCCTACTACGTGGGGTTCACCGTGGCAGGGGACGAGCTCGGGCTTCATCCATTGCAGGAGGGCGAAGCGCCGCCGCAGGGGCGCGCCCGGCAGGTCGCGTACTGGAGCGTCGACGACGTCGCGGCCGTACGCGCGCATCTGCTGGAGCTCGGCGCAGAGGCTGACGGCGAGGTGTCGGAGGTCGGCGGCGGCATCAAGCTCGCGACCGTGGTCGATCCCTTTGGCAACGCGTTCGGCATCATCGAGAATCCGAAGAGCCCGAATCGATAGCCTTCGCGCCCACCCCTTCGCCCGCGCCCGGCTCACCAGCGGCGCGCAGCTCCTCGTCGCCCTCCACCAACACCTGAAGGCGCTTCGCAAAGCGCGCGGCCGGGCCGCCGTCGACGAGGTCGTGGTCGAAGATCACCGTGAGCGCCAGCACCGAGCGCACCACGACCTCGCCATCTCGCACGACGGGCTTTTCGACGACGCTGCCGATGGCGAAATTCACGGCGCGCGGACCGGCGGGCAGCGGCGTCACGAATCCCGGGATGGACGCGAACTTCCCGACCGACGTCACCAGCGTGGTGCCGGCCCGGCGCTTCACCAGCTTGGCGTTGGCGATCATGCGCCGAACGAGGAAGATGCGGAGGCGCCTCGGCACGAGCTGGCTGAATCGCAGCACCGTGCGGACCCAGCGGTCTTCCTTGCCGAGGGCGCCCTCGGCGGCGTAGCGGGCCTTCGACGCCGCGACCTCTTCGTAGATCTGGACGGCGGTCTTGTCCTGCGCGCGCCGCACGACGAGCTGAAGCGGGTAACGACCGTCTCCCGTCTCCATCTCGACCGGAATGCTCACGTCGACGTCCTCGAAGTACGCGATCCGGCGCTGGCCATGACGGACGGCGTTGAGGTCGGGGTGCTCGTCGAGGGCGACGGCGATGCAGCGGACCACGTGAGAAAAGAGCGAGATCTGGACGCCCGAAGCGCGGAGGACCTCGATCGCTTCGAGGGGCGCGGTGACGTCGAGCTCCAAGAACGCCGTCATGGGGTGGCCTGCCGGGAGCGCGGCGAAGGAGTCCATCGCCAGCTGCCGAAGCAACGACGGCTCGTCGATGGTGTAGCGTCCCAGCAAGTCCTCGCTCACACGCCCTCCTCGGGCGATGATGCGCCCCCGATGAAAGTAATCGCCGAGCCCGCCACGCAACCCCCGCGCTTCATCTACGGCACCGCCTGGAAGGAGGACGCGACGGCCTCCCTCGTCACCCAGGCGCTCGAGGCGGGCTTTCGCGCCATCGACACCGCCAACCAGCGGAGGCACTACCACGAGGCCGGCGTGGGCGAAGCGCTGCGGGCAGCCTTCGACGGCGGGTCGCTCCGCCGCGAGGAGCTCTTCCTCCAGACGAAGTTCACCTACGTCCGCGGCCAGGACCATCGCCTGCCCTACGACCCCTCGGCGCCCGTCGCCGATCAGGTCCGCCAGTCCTTCGATCGCTCTCTGGCTCACCTCGGCGTCACCTACCTCGACAGCCTCGTCCTTCACGGCCCGATGCACGTCGAGGGCCTCGCGCCCGAGGATCATGAAGCGTGGCGTGCGCTCGAAGCGATTCAGCGCGAGGGCGGCACCCGGGTCATCGGTATCAGCAACGTCGGCCTGGGGCAGCTCGAAGCGCTCCTCGAGAGCGCCGAGGTGAAGCCCACCTACGTGCAGAATCGCTGCTACGCCGTCGACGGTTGGGACGCCGACGTCCGCGCCATCTGCGCGCGGGAGGGCGTCGTCTACCAGGGCTTCTCGCTCCTGACGGCGAACCGCCAGGTTCTCGCGAATCCCGTCGTGGAGCGCATCGCCGACGCCCACCGGCGCACCGTCCCGGAGGTGATCTTCCGCTTCACCTGCTCGCTCGGGATCCTGCCGCTCACGGGGACGAGCAGCCCGATCCACATGCGTCAGGACCTCGACGCCCTCTCGCTCGCCCTCGGCGAGGACGAGCTCGAAGCCCTGTGGGAAGCGACGACCTGAGCCTCAGGCCCAGATGTCGCCCGCGAGCTGCGACATGAGGCGGGCGTTCGTGGCGGGATCGGGCATCCCGGCGTGCTTCACCAGCGCGGGGTGAACGGGCGCGTTGGCGGCGGAGAGGAGCTCGTCGACGGCCGCGCGCTTCGCAGCGTCGATCTCGGCGCGCTCCTCAGCGCTGAGCTGTGGCTCGAGCCAGGCCGCGACCGCCCACGAGAGCTCGGCGTGGCGCACCTCGTCCTCGGCCACCTTCCGCATCGCCAAAGCGATGCGCGGATCTTCGGCGGCGAACGACTGGTGCGTTGCCACCAGCGCGCCGTAGGTCTCGCGCACGCAACCCTCGACCGCGTTCTCGAGTGCGATCTCGTAGGGCGTGCGCGCGGCCGGCGTGGCGATCTCCGGCCGCCGCGGCGCGGCGCCGAAGGTGCGGGCGATGGCGCCCATGGACTCGGTGTGCTCGACCTCGTCCTGCCGCGCGGCGCAGGCCGCCTCGAGCAGAAAGTCCGGCGCCCCGAGCGCCGCGAGCTCGTCGATCATGACGTCGAAGGCCGCCACCGCGCTCTCTTCGAGGCGCGCGACCTCGGCGAAGAAGTCCGCGATGGGGCCGAGCTGTTCCGCGGGCGCCCGCGCAGCGAGACCGGCCGGACGGCGGCCGATGGCGCACACGGTCTCGATGATGCCCACGTACTCCTCGGGCCCGGTCGGCGTGACCGTCCCCTCGACGCGATCGACGAAAACCGGCGCGCGGTTGTAGGCGATGTCGCACTCCATCGCGTAGTAGCGGTAGGCCGTGACGTCCCAGCCTCTCGTCCCGCTCGGTGATGGTCGTGACCTCGGGCCCGGCGCAGTGGATCTCGTAGCCCGCCATGTACGTGAGGAGCGCCGCCTTGTTCGCCGTGTCGACCTCGAAGCCCATGAGCTCGATGACCTGATCGGGCGTGGTGGCGACGAAGGCGCCGTCAAAGTTGGTGTAGATGATCCCGCGCGAGAGCGTCTCCGTCGAGAGGCGCGTCAGCTCGGCGCGGCACGCGTCCGGCTCGGTCGCCGTGGCGCAGGGCTCGCCGCGCGTCTGGTCCACGTAGAAGTAGCCCGGCCCGAAGCCGTCCATCTGCTCGCGGAGGAGCGCCACGTACTCGACGTCGGGATCGATCGCGCTGAGCGCGTCCCAAACGCCAGTCGCATCGCAGAAAGGAGGCACCGGTGGGATGCCCGTGTCTGGGGGGATGCTGGTGTCTGGAGGCGAGATCGTATCCGGGGTCGCGTCCGACATCGTCACCCAGGTGTCGGGCGAGGCGTCGCTGCCGCCGTCCGGGAGCGTGGTGTGCGAGGTGCCGCAAGCGCTCAGGGCGGCGGCCGCGACCGAGGCCTGCGCGATGCGTCGCAAGTAGCGCCCGAGATTGGCGCGGAGGTTCTTTCGGACGAGGGCGGCGAGGGCCGGGCTGGAGAAGGTCTTGGCCGCGTGGGGCGGGGCAAGCTTGGACATGGCGCAGCGCATCAGCAGAAAGTGGGCCAGCGTCGACGCCAGGAAAGTCGCGTGATCCCGTCGAGACAGGCGTGTCGGAGTGTGCCGGCCTCTGCCGCGAGGGATAAGATGGCGCGATGCCACGCACCTTCCTCCTCATCGCCCTCCTCGCGCTCGCCCTCGGCTGCGGCGACGACGGCGCCCCCACCCCCGATGCATCCGCGGATGCGGCATCGAGCGACGGCGCGACCGATGGCGCGACCGATGGTGGTGGAGGCGGCGACGCCGGCTGCCTCATGGAGAGCGCGCGCTGCAACACGGGCGACACCTGCTGCGGCGAGCTCGTCTGCCGCGAAGCGAGCTCGGGCGACGGCTTCTGCGTCGCCGCCGACGACACCTGCTTCGTCGGCGCCCAGGACGGCTGCTGCCTCGACGACGCCGACTGCGCGGGCGAGGCGACCTGTTACGGCGCCGAGTGCCGCACCATGGGCGACGGCGTCTGCAAGGCGCCGCCCGCCGACGGCGAGTGCTGGGCCGACCGTGACTGCCCCTCGGGCATGACCTGCACCGGAGCCGTCATCTGTCCCTGCGGCGCGATGTGCGACGCCGCCGACAGCCCAGGCACCTGCGGCTGAACGAGTCAGCTCAGGCTTCGCGCTCGCGCACCAGCACCGTGAGCTTGGCGGTGCTCACGAGCTCTCCTTCTTCGTTCTCGATGCGCACGTCCCAGACGTGCATCGTCCGCCCGATGTGAAGCGGCCGGCCGATCCCCCGCACCTCTCCCTCGCGCGCGCCGCGCACGTGCGTCGCCTCGACGTGGATGCCCGCGATCATCCCGCGTTCGATCCCGATGATGCGGCTCGACCCCGCGCTCCCGATCGTCTCGGCCAGGACCGCCGATGCACCTCCGTGGAGCCGGCCCCGCGGCTGCTTGGTCCGCGCGTCCACCGGCATCGTGGCCACCAGGTAGTCCTCGCCCATCTCGACGAAACGGATCCCGAGGTGCGAGGTGAGGGTCCCCTCCTCCACAGCGTTCATCTCGTCGAGGGTCGGCCGCTCTCGCCAGATGCTCATGGGCTCAGCGTGCGCTACAGCCCTGGATCTCGCCGTCGTTGATCTCGGCGCGCGCCGCGCAGGTGTCGGCGAAGGCCTCCACCATCGCCCGCGTCGGCAGGTAGCAGGTGCCGTCCTGACCGGTCTGGCTGATCCACTTGAGGAGCCCAGTGCGCCAGGCCCATAGACGTGCGCCGGTGGCGTCGAGTGAGCTCGCCTCGGTATAGTCGTCGTTCCAGTTGAACCAGGATCCGGTCCAGTTGCTGGTGTGCAGGAGCCCGTCCAGCGTGGGCGGGGGATCGGCCATGATGGTCTCCCACCGGATCGCCGAGGCCTGCATGCAGCGCCGGCCCTGCTCCGTCCCCTCGTAGAAGCTGAAGGTCGGGCTGTGGCCTTCGGGCCACTGCTGCCAGAACTCGGTGCCGCCCAGATTCATGTCGTTCTGTGGGTCCGGACGCACGTAGTCCTCGGGCCCGGGCGCCATGATCACGATCTGGGCGAGGTCCGGGTTGCGGGCGTCAGCGTAGATGTCGGCCGGCATCGGCGGCTCTACCGGCGTGTTGCCCGGGGGCGCACAGACGTCGCCGTTGCAGCTACCGGTGACGTGCATGTCGTAGTCGCCGTCGAGATCGAACCACGTCGAGTCGACGGTGATCACGAACACGCCGAATTCCGCCGTGGTCGGACTGGCGACCGGCAGGTGCGCAGTGACCTGGCCTACCACCTCGTCGGAGGAGAAGGTGATCTCCTGCTCGAAGAGGCGGAGCGAAACGGTCTGGAAGTAGCTGATGGTCAGGTCGACATCCGTCGGGTCGGCCGTCTCCGAGGACTCGCGCTCGTAGATGGCGCTGGCTTCGATGACGACGGGCTCCCACTCGGCCGACGGGTCGGGGCGAGACATGAGCAGGAAGCGACGCACGGTGAACAAGCCGCTGGTCACCGTCGCTTGGATGCCGTCGCTCTGTGGACCGAACGCGACCACCGGGCCGGTGACGACCAGGGTCTGATTGGTCACGTCGGAGACGACGAAGCGGCCGTCGTACGCGTTTCCGTCGAGATAGACCGTCTCGGTGATCTCCGGCAGGACGCGACGACCCGCGATGACATCGTACTTGCCGCTGCCGACGTTGTCGGTCAGCTCGATGCCGCCCGAAGGCGTCCCGGGCTCACCGCCGGTCCCACACCCAGCACCGAGCGCCACGATCAGAGAGACACCGACCAGGCCGCTGGTGAGATTCCGATTCCCCATCGGGCGACTATATCGTCACAACCGCGGGGAGGAGAAGGCCCTCAGGGGGCGACGGCGTGGACGTGGTTCGACTGCACCCACGGTCGCTCCTTCACCAGCGAGTCTTTCCCGTCCAAGAAGGGCCGCGTGTGCTCGGGCAGGATGAGCACCTCGGCGCGATAGCTGCCGGCCTCGGTGATCACGTAAGTGAGCTCCGCGTCACCCGACGACGCCACCTCGACCGCGCCCTCCGGGTCGGACTGGAGGATCCGCACGGTGATGGTGGGCGCCGGGTCCTGCGGGAAGTCCGCGGGCAGCGACGGGCGCGTCACGTGCAGCGTCGCCCCGACGGGCGCCTCCTCGCCCATCTCGTAGGTCGTTCCATCCATCTCGGCGTAGAAGTCGAAGCCCACGGGGCTGCCGTAGGCCTCGTAGGCGACGTAGAGACGCCCCGCGGCCAGCGCCTCGTGCACCGAGTCCGGCGTGGGCGCGCCGTCGATGAGCAGGTGGTTGCTGAACCAACGCATCATCCGACGGTAGCCGTCGATCCGCTCTCCGTCGCTCATGAGATCCGGGAAGGAATTCTCGTGCGCGTCGGTCCCCGCCACGCCGACCACGCGTTGGCCGTCCGCGATCATCGTGTCCCAGCGCCGCGCGTACGCCGGGCTGGTTTCGAAGAAGGTCATCCACAGGAGATCCGGCGCGGGGTGGGAGCGTCGGTCGAGGTAGTCGAAGAGGTCGGCGAGGTACGCGGAGTCGTCGATCTCGAGCAGTGCGCGCTTGCGCGGGTCGAGGCTCGCGTGGAGGTTGAAGATCTCGACCCCGTCGAGGCCCACCTCCTCGAGCTCGGCCACCATGTAGTCCTCGGGGTGGTTTTGGATCACCAGGGCGCCGGCAGCCTGGAAGGCGAGGACCGCGTCGGCGCTCCGCGCGTCATAGGCCATGCCGATGGCGTCCGCGTCGCCCTCGGCCGGGTGATGGTGAAGGCCTACGGGCATGAGCGCGTTCTCCGAGCCCGCGGTGATCAACACCTGGTGACCGTCGTCCGGGCAGGTGATCTTGCTCGCCACGACCGCGCCGGTGTCATCCATGACCGGCTCGTCTCCCGGCTGCATGAGGAGCATGTCCTCGAAGGCGACCTGGTTCACATAGGGCGAGTGATCGGTGAGCATCGCCACGTCGAGGCGAACGGTGCAGAAGGCATCGCGCAGATGCATGAGGCAGTCCATCGACTCGGGCCCCGTGGCTTCCTCGAGCGAGGCCTGGTCGTCGCATGCGTCGTGCGAGAGCGGCGAATGCAGATGGATGATCGTACGGGCGAGCGTCAATCCACGGCGATCGGCGCCGAGCTCGCTCGACGGCGGGAGCTCGCGGGGATAGGGCGGGCCCGTGTCGGGCAGCGCGGTGTCCACCGAGGAGTCCATCGCCACCCCCGAGTCCACCGGCGCCGCGTCGGCATCACCGCCCGAGCCGTCATCACCACAGCCAGCCCAGGAGAGGGCGGCGACCAACACAATCGAAGCACGCATGGGGAGGGCGGGAGCCTAGCAGGGGCTGAGCGAGGCGCATATGCTCGCTCCCCTCGGGCGACATTCCGGAAACCAAACGCGACACTCGCCGGGTGAGGCCGGCGCGGCTTCAGGTGGAGCAGGCGCCCCACTCGCCCGCCTCGGCGGGACGGATCTCGGAGCCGAGGGCGAAGGTGCAGGTCTGTCCGCTCGGGCAGTCGGGAAGACCGGGACCGCACTGCGCGAAGCAGGCGTTCGCGCCCTCGGTGTTCATCAGACACACGAAGCCCTGCTGACAGGCGTCGTCGTAGCTGAAGCCGCAAGGGTCATCGAGCCCGTTCGGACCGGTGGCGACGCAGGCGCCCGCGGTGCCCATCGCGAAGCAGGCCACGCCCGCACCGCACGAGGCGGCGTCAGAGGGATCACAACCTTGAAAGCAGGAGCCGATGCCCGTGTCGCTGTTCAGATTGCAGCCGATGCTGCCGGGGATGTCACTGCAGTCGCCGTCGGTGCGGCAGTAGTCGGTGCACAAGCCCCGGTCGGGCGTGAAGAAGATGCAGGTGGCGCCGCTGACGCACTGTCCCATCCCGGTGCAGACCCTCCCACTCGACCGCGTCCCTTCGTCGATGCACATCGCGTCGCCGGTGGCGATCCGGGTGAAGCAGGCTTGACCGGTGTCGCAGCCGCTGCCGCTCACCGAGTCGCAGGTGCCGCCGCCCACGCTGTAGCTTCCCGCGTCCACGATGGCGGTGCAGCCGGCGCCGACCAGGACGAGGACGAGAGCGAGGGACCGCATCAGAACACCCCTCCCGCGGCGACGCCACCTCCTCGGGGGGAAAGCCAGGGTGCGAACGCCACGGGCGGGTCGTCACCCCCGTTCGCGGCGGCGATGATCGCGAGCACCACCGCGGTCGCCCCGGCCAGCGCGCCCGCCACGCCCAGCACGGTGGAGAGAGTGGCGAGGGAGCCGGCGCGATCGATCACGTCCTGCGCCGCCTCGTCCCCGATGGTCACCGGACAGCGACCACTGGGACAGTTGTCGTCGAGGGTGCGCTTGTCGCCGAGCGCGGCGACGCCGGCGCCGATCCCGATCCCCGACGCGATGATCGCCGCGCCCCCGAGGATCGCTGCCGCGACCCCGAGCCCGCTGCCGCCGCTGGACTGCGTCGCGGGCGGCGCGGAGTTGGTGGGCGTGGCGTAGGTCGGCACCATTCCGCCGTTCGCTCCCATGCCCCCTCCCGTGCCCGTGCCCGTGCCCGCGCCCGTTCCCGCTCCCGTGCCCGCTCCCGCTCCCGTGCCCGCTCCCGCTCCCGCTCCCGCTCCCGCTCCCGTTCCCGTTCCCGCTCCCGTTCCCGCTCCCGCTCCCGCTCCCGTTCCCGTTCCCGTTCCCGCTCCCGCTCCCGTATTCCCCGCCAGCTGCCTCAGCCGCTCGATGCGCGCGCGCACCTGCGCCTCGTCGGGCGGGTCGGATGTGTCCACGTAGCGCTGGTAGGCGTCGGCGGCCTTGTCCATCTCGAGGGCGCCCTCGTACGCGGTGCCGAGGTTGTAGAGGATCACCGGCCGCGGCGAGATGGCGTAGGCCGCCTCGAACTCGCCCGCCGCTTCCTGAAAGAGACCCTGGTCGTAGAGGGCGCTGCCGCGATCGAAGTGCGCACGCGCCTCCGCCTCGCGCTCCGGATCGGCTTCCTGCGCCCACGTGGGTCGGGCGGCGGCGAGGAGCAACGCCGCCAGGAGCATTGCCTTGCAGATCTCCCCCATCGCCCCCTCCTTTACCAACCGTTGGGGGCCACAGACAACCCGACTCATGCAGGGGCTAGTTCTGATCCCAGCCGCGGAGACGCATGTTGAGCCCCGGCCCCTCCTCCGGCGGAGGCGGAGGGGGCGCTGGAGCCGTGCCGTGCTCCGGCGTCAGACGGACCCGCGCCCGTCCACCCGGCACGATGCGCAGGTCCTCCGAGTTGTACCCATTCAGGGCGATCGTGATGTGGCGCGGCTCACTGACCTCGATCGACATCGGCGTCGCACCCGGCAATCGTACGCTGTCGTCGATGACACGGGCGCCGGGCGGGTCGGTCTCCAGATAGAAGCGGCTCGCACGCGCCGGCGTCGGATCGTCCGTGGACCCGTGAGTCATGCGCGAGGGATCGCGAGCTTCGGCGGGTGCACGCGGGTGCTCCGGCGACGGCTCCTCGGATGGGACCGCGTGCGGAGCCGTGACCCCTTCCGGCGCGGGTGCCGCTGCCGTGGCCGGCTCCGGGTCGGGCGCGGGCTCTGCGGCCGGCTCCGGGTCGGGCGCCGGCGAAGGCGCCGACGTCGGCAAAGGTTCCGGTGGTGAGGGAAAGGGCGCGACGGGCGCAGACGACACCGTCTCGGTGTCCCCGCGCGAGAGGAACATCAAGCCCGCATAGACGACGCCCGCGGAGACCAGAAGCGCTCCGATCCCCCCGACCGCCAGCGCGATCGGAAGCCACGATCGCGACGGCCGGCTCGGCGCCGCCACGCGCCGCCCCTGGTAGAGCTCGGTCTGGGCCAGGGTGTTGGTAGGAGCGGCCGCCGGGAGCTCGGGGGCTCCCTGATTGGGCGCGTAGGGCGCCGCGACCGGCGCGCGGATCGGATGCGCCGCGAAGGGCTGAGGCGTGGCCTGGGTCGCGGCGTATCCGACCGCCGTCGACATGGCGCGAGAGAGCCCCCCGGCGAGCGCCTCGGCCGAGGCGGGGCGGTCCTTCCTCGCCTTCGCCAGACACGAGGCGACCAGCGCCGACAGCTCCGGGGGGACGCTAGGAACCAGGGAAGAGAGGGTCGGCGGCGTCTCCGTCAAGTGCTTCGTGATGATGGTGTGCAGGTGGTCGGTCTCGAAGGGCGGGCGACCCGCGATCATCTCGAAGAGGATCCCGCCGAGCGCATACAGGTCGGTGCGACCATCGACCCCCTCGCCCTGCCACTGCTCCGGCGCCATGTAGAGCGGCGTCCCGACCATGGTGTTCGTCTTCGTGAGCACCAGGGACACGTCGAGGAGCTTGGCGATCCCGAAATCGATGAGCCGCACCCTTTCGTCATCCATGACGATCAGGTTGTCGGGCTTGAGGTCGCGATGAACGATCCCGCGCCCGTGTGCCGCCGTGAGGATGTGGCAGATGCGAATGGCGAGGCTCACCGCGCGGGACACGTCGAGGGCCCGTTCCTCGGTGAGGATCCGGCCGAGCGAGCGTCCCTCCACCAGCTCCATCACCAGATAGGCGCGCCCATCGGAGAGCGTACCGAAGTCGAAGACCTGGACGATGCCCGGATGGCCGATGGCCGAGGCCGCCTGCGCCTCGCGCTTGAAGCGACCGACCAGCTCGGGGTCCTGGGCGTGGCGTTCGCTGAGCACCTTGATCGCCACCTCACGCTCGAGCGCGCGCTGACGACCGCGATAGACGTACCCCATCGCCCCCGCACCGATCGGCGCCCCAATCTCGTAACGGTCGTCGATGATCGAGCCGACGAGGGCGTTCATCTTCGCGGCCTGGTCCACCACCCCCCTCGACCATACGACAGGCCGACGTCTCGAAACCAGCCACCACCACGGCGGGGTGCGCCAATAATGTTGGACTCCTGACAGAGATGTCGCGGCGCCGTCACGCGACCACCCCTATAGTGAAGAGAATCCAACGCGGTACGTCGCTTGCTTCTACTTCGAGAGTCCATTGAGCCCCGCTTCACGACGGTCCAACTACATCCTCTTCTCCGACGTTCATCTCGGAGCAGACCTCGTTCAACACGTGCGGCCGTGGACCGCGGAGCGCCTGAGACAGCTCGCCAAGGTCGACCGCGATCTGACGGCGATGCTCGAGCACTACCGGGCAAACGCTGACCCGGAGCGCCCGTGGCGCCTGGTCATCGCCGGTGACCTGGTCGACCTCGTCGGGATGAGCATCGCGCCCGGACCCGACACCGGCCTCTCCCTCAACCCGGAAGAGCAGCGCTACGGGCTCGGCAGCAGCGCGGCCCACGCGGCCGCGAAGATGCGCGCCGTCGCCGAGCGCCACTCCACGGTCTTCGACCGCCTCGCCGCCTTCGTGGGCGACGGCCATTCGTTGGTGATCGTCCGCGGCAACCACGACGTGGAGCTCCATTGGGAAGCGGCGCGGGAGGCCTTCGTGGAGGCGGTCAGCCGGCGCGCCCCCGAGGGCGTCGACCCGGCGGAGATCGCCGCCCGCATCGAGGTCTGCCCCTGGTTCTACTACGAGGAGGGGCTGATCTACGTCGAGCACGGACACCAGTTCGACGCCATGTGCAGCTACCACCACCTCTTGAACCCGGTCTCGCCCCTCGACCCGGAGCGCATCTCGCCCTCCTTCTCGGACGTGCTGCTCCGGTGGGTGGTTCGGCCGACCCCGGGTCTCCCCTCGCACGGACACGAGGGGATGGGCTTCGTCGACTACCTGCGCCTCGGCTGGTCTTTCGGGATCCGCGGCGCTCTCGGGCTCGGCTACCGCTACCTCTCCGCCACCGGCCGGGCCCTCGCCCGCTGGCGCGCGCACCTCGGCGCGGCCGCCGTGGCGCTCCGTGAGGAGCACGAGCGCCGGATGGAGGCGCTCGCCGAATCGCAGCGCATGGGCATCGACGTCCTGCGCGCCCTCGCCGCCCTGTGGCCGACGCCCGTGACCCGGGGTGGCTTCTCGGTCCTGCGCAGCATGTTCCTGGACCGCGTCGCGCTCTTCCCGATCGTCTTGCTCTCGAGCCTCGCCCTGCTCTTCATGCTGCCGTGGCATTGGGGGCTCGGCTCGGTCGGGCTGCTCTTCCTCGCGGTCCTGCTCTTCGTCCTCATCACGGGGCGGCAGCGCCTCGCGGACCTCGACCCGGCGCGGCGGATGCGCGCCGCCGCTCGGCGCATCGCCGAGATCCTCCCGGCGCGCTTCGTGGTGATGGGGCACACTCACCGGCCGACGCTCCTCGACGTGAGCGAGACCGCCACCTACGTGAACCTCGGCAACTGGGGCAGCGACTCCCCGGACGAAAACGACAGCGCGAGCCGCACCCATCTGGTGCTCCGGTGGATGGGCGACGAGCTCCGTACCGAGTTCCTCCGGTGGGTGCCCGAGAGCGGCCCCGAGCCCGTCCCGGTCCTCGTCGAGGAGTAGACGACGTTACAGGTGGCGTCCGATGCCGCCAGTGCTCGAGGCCCCGGCCGCTCGAAAACCCGAGTGTTGTCGGTGCCACCCCTCCGAAGGTGGTGGGCATGCATCCTGCTTCATCCCGGGACTCGGAGGAGAAGTGGAGTCTCTGGACCACGGGCATCGAAGTATCGTTCTGCTGATCGCGGCGGTATCCCTCGCGGGATGCGCCAATGGCGGGCCGCCCCCTTCGACCACCGGTGGGCGAAGCTCCTACGTGACCAACGACGGCGGCAGCACGCCGGACGCCACCGCGCCCCCGGCGAGCGATTGCGGGAACATGGGCAACCCCTGCTGCGACGGCCGTTGCGAAGGCGACCTCATGTGCATCGACGGCCTCTGCGGCCGTGGCGCGTGCGGCGCCGCGGGCGAGCCGTGCTGTGACAGCGCTCCCCAGTGTTTCGCGGGGCTCACCTGCACCGTCGACGGCTGTCAGATGGCTGGTGGCTCCACCACGCCCTGCGGTGCGCTCGGCCAGAGCTGCTGCGCCGGCTCGACGCCCTGTGACACCGGGCTCAGCTGTCAGGCGGGGAGCTGCAGCAACACCAGCAGTGCAGACGCAGGTACGCCCCCGCCGCCCGCGGACAGCGGGACACCACCCCCGCCCCCGACCGGCGATCCGTGCGCAGATGCGGTGGATTGCCTCGACTGCACCAGTCGATCCACCTGCGGATTTTGCGACGGCGCCTGTGTCGAGAGCGACTTCCTCGGGCCGCCGGGCTGCATGAGCTACTCGTGGTTCACCTTCGAGTGCGTGCTCTGAGCAACGCCGAGCCGAGTCCGCTATAATCCGCGAGCACGTGCTCGCTCGGCTCTTCATTCCCGTGTGGGTGGTCCTCGCCCTCACCTTCGGTCTCTCGGTCCCCTGCGCCGCGCAGGAGGACGAGGAAGCGCGGACGGCAGAAGCCCGTCAGCTCTTCTCCGAGGGTCTCACGCTCGCCGAGGAAGAGCGCTACGAGGAGGCCGCCGCGAAGTTCCGGCGCGCTTACCTGCTCAGGCCCGCCCCGCCCATCGCCTTCAACTTCGGCAACGCCCTCATCGAGAGCGGCCGCTTGGTGGAAGGCACCGAGATGATGCGCCAGGTCGTCCGCGACCCGGACGCGCCCGAGGAGCTCCGCGACGACGCCCAGTCGATCATCGAGGACGCTGAGCCACGCCTCGGCCAGCTGGTGGTGCGGGTCACGGGAGACGCCGACGACGTGGTGGTGGCGATCAAGGGGTCACCCCTCGACACGTCCCTCTTCGGGGTCCCGGTCTCCGCCGACCCCGGAACCAACGAGGTGACGGCGTCGCGGCATCGCGAGGTGGTGGCGAGTGGCGAGGTCGAGGTGCCGGAAGGGGGACGAGCCGAGATCTCCCTCGACGTGCCTTCCCCGCCCCCCGAGCCCGCGCCCGAGCCGATCGTGGCGCCGACCCCCGCCCCCGAGCCGGAGGAGGACAGCATCCTCGGCGAGTGGTGGTTCTGGACGGGCATCGGTGCAGTCGTGGTCGCGGGCGTGCTCATCGGGGTGATCGCAGCCACCGCGTCGGGGGGCGTCGAGGAGCCGATCGCCGGCACGACCCAACCGGGAGTGTTGACGTGGGACTGAGGGCCAGAGCGCTCCTTTTGACCCTCGCCCTCACGAGCGCCTGCGGCGTGGAGAAGCGTACCGAGGTCCTCGTCGTCGCGGACAGTGACCTGTCGATTCCGGATCAGATCGACCGGATCGACTTCGAGGTCGTGCCGCCGATAGGCGAGGCGCAGCTGGCCGGCGCGGACATTCGCGGCGCCGTGGATCTGCCCGCCGTCCTCGGATTGGTTCATCGCGGCGGCTCGCTCGGCCCCTACCAGGTGAACGCCACCGCGAGCGTGGGCGGGGCGGCGGTGGTGAGCCGGACTCAGCGCTTCAACTTCATCCCCGGCGAGACACTCGAGCTCCGGATCGATCTCCTTCGCCGCTGTATCGGGGCGACCTGCGGCACGGGCGAAACCTGCGGAAACGACGGCTGCCGGCCGCTCGAGGTGAGCCCCGACGAGCTCGTCGCATGGAGCGGCGCGCCGTCACGGCTCGACGGGGCGGTCATCGTCCCCGACGGTGGTGACGCGGGGGTGGACGGTTCGGATGCCGCCACGGATGCCGGATGCGTCATGGACGAGCAGTGCGACGACATGGTGTCGTGCACCATGGACCGGTGCGTCGGTGGAACGTGCGAGCACACCCCGGACGACAGCGCCTGCACCACGGGAGACGTTTGCGACCCGGTCGACGGCTGCGGCGGACGACCCTGCGACGACAATGCCGACTGCGACGACGGAAGCTTCTGCAACGGCATGGAGACCTGCGTCGCGATGCACTGCGCGACGAGCCCGGCGCCGAGCTGCAACGACGGGATCGCGTGCACGGCCGATCGATGCGACGACGTGACAGGCTCCTGCGTGAACAGCCCGGACGACAGCCTGTGCGACGACACCATCGGGTGCACCACGGACGTTTGCGACACCACGATGGGCTGCCTGAGCACACCCGACGACAGCGCCTGTGACGACACCTTCAGCTGCACCACCGACACCTGTCTCCCCGGCACGGGCTGCGTGAACAGCCCCGACTCCTCCACGTGTGCGATGGGCGAGCTGTGCCGCGTGTCGACCGGCTGCGTGGCGGGCCCGACATTCACCCAGGTCTACACCGACACGCTGAGCATGGACTGCACCCCCTGCCACACCCGCATGAACCCAGCTGGAATGTTGAGCTACGTGGACAAGCCGACGGCCTATTCGAACCTGGTAGGCGTCGCCGCCGAATGCGGGACGGGCAACATCCGGGTCATTCCCAGGGATCCGATGCGCAGCCTTCTGTGGAGGAAGGTCGCCGGCGTGGACCTGTGCGGCGACCGGATGCCCAACGGGCGTACCCCACTCCCCGACCCCGAGATCGACCAGATCCGTGAATGGATCGAGGCCGGCGCGCTGAACAACTGACTTCGACTACACCACGTCGAAACGGACCTTCGTGAGCTCCTCGGAGACGGACCAGAGGCGCTTCGCCGTCTCGGGATTCCGGCCGGCGCTCGAAGGCGTGACCAAGCGCGGCCGTCCTCTCCAGCCGAGATGGGACGGCCCCGTGAAGCTCCCGCTGGCAATGTCGGCCACCGCAGCCATCACCGTCGGCCAGGCGCCGGCCTCGGCGCTCTGAGCGAAGGCCGCGTTGCCGAAGCTCATGATTCCACCCGCGAAAGAGCTCTTCTCCATCGCGGGTCCCACGCCCTGGAGATTGGTCGATGCGTAGCCCGGATGACAGAACGTGGATCGCACCTTCGAGCCCGCGGCTTCGGCCCTGCGGGACAGCTCGAGCGCGAAGAGCACGTTCGCCAGCTTGCTCTGGAAATAGGCCGGCCACTTGCGATAGCGGCGCTCGCCCATGAGGTCGCCCCAGTCGATGTGCCCGACCCGGTGCACGAGGCTGGTGACCGTGACCACGCGCTCGCGGATCTTCGGCCACAGGAGCGCCGTCAGCGCGAAGTGCCCGAGGTGATTGACGCCGAGCTGCATCTCGAAGCCGTCCTCGGTCTCACGGCGGGGGATGGCCATCACGCCCGCGTTGTTGATGAGGACGTCGACTCCGTCCGCCGAGAGCGCGGCGGCCGCCTCTCGCACCGAGGAGAGGGAAGCCAGGTCGAGGCGCTGCGTGCGAAGGGTCGCGTTCGGCACGGCGGCCTGGATGCGGTCGCGCGCGTCGGCGACCTTGGCGTCGTTGCGCCCGGCGAGGATCGTCGTCGCGCCCCGCTCGGCCAACATCCTCGTCGCCTCGAAGCCGATGCCGGAGTTGGCACCGGTGATGACGAAAACGCGCCCGCTCAGAATCGGGTGCGTCCTCGACCGTCCATCGCGTCATGGCGGCGAGCCTGTCGGGCCGATCGGGTGATCGTCAAGGTCTGTCCTGGCGACCCCGGGTGGGGTAGCATGTCGCGGTGACGGGCGACGAGCGGCGGTCCTCTCCGCGGGTCGAGGCGAGCTTTCGGGTTCGGTATCGCACCCTCGACGACTTCGTCGTCGCGTACACCTCCAACATCTCGCAGGGCGGGATGTTCGTCTTGACCGACGAGCCGCTGAAGGTCGGCGCGGTGGTCCGCGTCGATCTGGAGCTCCCGGACGCGGAGGGCGACGACGAGGAAGGTCCGGTCGTTCCCTGTGTCGCGCGCGTGGCCTACGTGAAGGAGGACGCGAGCTCGCGTGGGATGGGCCTCGAGCTGGTGGACGTTCCGGTCGCGATCATCCAGGAGCTCCTCCTCGACACGCTGAACATGACCTCCGACGCCGATGGGCTCGACAGTGGCTCGGCCGAGGCGCGTCTGTTGGTGGTCGACGACGACCGCATGTCGCGCGAACAGCTGGTGCGGGTCTTGAGCGAGCACTTCGGCACCATCGAGACCGCCGAAAACGGCCTCGACGCCCTGGGCAAGGCGCTCGAAAACCGCCCGGATCTGATCCTCAGCGATGTCCAGATGCCCGGCATGGACGGCTGGCAGCTCCTGCGCATCGTGCGGGCGCGGCCGAAGCTCGCGAACGTCCCATTCATCTTTCTGACGTCCTTGCGTGGGGACAGAGAGCGCCTGCGCGGATACCAGCTCGGCGTGGACGAATATCTGCCCAAGCCCGTCGATCCCGCGGAGCTCACCGCCCGGGTCCGGGGCGTGCTGATGCGGCATCAGAGCAAGTTCGGCAACGCCGCGGGCGGCGACGTCCTGCGTGGCGAGCTCGCGCAGGTTCCGCTCTCGAGCGTCCTGTCCTTCATCAGCCAGGAACGGCGCTCCGGCAATCTCCTCGTCACCTCCGGGCGCAAGCTCGCCACCCTGGTGATCGATCAGGGCGACGTGCTCACCGTGAGCCTCCCCGGCGTCGACGGCACCGCCCTCGACCGCCTCTTCCGGGTCCTCGACTGGAACGATGGTCGCTTCGAGCTGGCGACCAGCGAGGTCGTGGCGCGGGACGAGATCGGCATGCCCACCTCGAGCGCGCTCCTCGAATGGGCGCGGATGAAGGACGAGGAAGCGCAGAGCCCTTGATGGCTCCCCTTCCCCCTGCCCGCCGTGGCGCGCGACGACAAACCCTGGAGTAAGGACGTCCCCGAGGGGACGTGGGACTACATCGTCATCGGCTCGGGGATGGGCGGCATGACCACCGCGGCGCTGTTGTCGAAGATCGGCAAGCGCGTCCTCGTCCTCGAGCAGCATTACGTCCCGGGGGGCTTCACCCACAGCTTCAAGCGGCCGGGCTTCGAATGGGATGTGGGCGTGCACGCGGTCGGCGAGGTCACGGACAAGTCGATGACCGGCCGCCTCCTCGCGGCGCTCACCGACCGGCGCCTCGCGTGGGCCAGCCTCGGCCCGGTCTACGACGAGTTCCACTGGCCAGACGGCGTGCGGATCGACTTCCCCGACACCCCGCAGCAATTCCGCGCGAACCTGGAAGCGGCGTTCCCACAGGAGCGCGAGGCGATCCACCGCTACCTGACGAAGGTGCGGGAGGTGGCGGGGGTGATGAAGGGCTATTACCTCTCGCGCCTGGCGAGCGGGGCCGCCGCCAAGATCGTCGACCGCTTCCTGGTGACACAGGCGCGCCGATACTTCCTCGAGAACACCGCCGAGGTCCTCGAAGAGCTGACGGACGACCCGAAGCTGCGCGCGGTGCTCGCTTCCCAGTGGGGCTACTACGGCTCGACGCCCGCCCATTCCTCGTTCGCTATCCAGGCCCTCGTCACGAAGCACTTCCAGTGGGGCGGCTACTACCCGGTGGGTGGGGCCAAGCGCATCGCGCGGGAGCTCCTCAGGACCGTCGCCGACGCCGGCGGATGGACGGCCATCCGCGCGGACGTCACGGAGATCGTGCTCGAGGACGGCGCCGCGGTGGGTGTGCGCATGAAGAGCGGCGAGGTGATCCGCGCCCGGCGCGTCGTGAGCGCGGCAGGTGTGATGTCGACGGTGAAGCGCCTCTTGCCCGAGGACGCGTCCCGCGCCGCATGGGCGCGCTCGATCGAAACGCTGTCCCCTGCGCCTGCGCACGTCTGCCTCTACCTGGGCTTCGAGGGCGACGTTCGGGCTGCGGGGGCGGGCTCGGCCAACAAGTGGTTCTACGAGACCTGGGACATGGAGACCGACGTCTGGAACTGCGACGATCCGGATGCGCGCGCCACGGTTCTCTACTGCTCCTTTCCCTCGCTCAAGGATCCCGAGCACGATCCCGGGCCGAAGCGACGCCACACCGGCGAGGTCGTCACCTTCGTGCCCTTCGCGTCCTTCGCCGCGTGGCAGCAGGAGCGCTGGAAGAAGCGCGGAAGCGCCTACGACGACAAGAAGGCGAGCCTCGAAAAGCGGCTCCTCTCGCAGTTCCTCGAGCACATGCCCGCGCTCGAAGGGATGGTGAAGCACGTCGAGCTCTCGACACCGGTGTCCACGCAGCATTTCACTCGCCCGATGCTCGGCTCCATCTACGGCATCGAGCCGACGCCGGAGCGCTTCGACAACCCCTGGCTCCGCCCCAAGTCTCCCATCCGCGGCCTCTACTTCAGCGGCTCCGAGGTCGCGACGGTCGGCGTGATCGGCGCCATGATGGGCGGCGTCCTCGCAGCGGCCGCCGCCGAGCCCGGGGCGGTGACGCGCTATCTCCGCAGCCACGCGCTCTGATGTATGCTGCCCGGCCATGGCTAGGAGCCGGAGAAATAGAACCACCTCGGCGGGGAGCGTCCGCGCGCCCAAGGTGAGGGCCGCCCGGACCGCGGCGCGCTCGGTCACCGCGACGCGCACCACCGAGCCGACGGTGGCGACGTCGGTGCCGCCGCCGGCCGTGCCCGTCGATGACGGCGCCAAGGTGGACCTGTCGGCCCCGGAGCTCTACCTGAATCGCGAGCTGACCTGGCTCGCCTTCAACCGGCGCGTGCTCCACGAAGCAGAGGATCCCCGCAACCCGCTCCTCGAACGGTTGAAGTTTCTGGCGATCGCCAGCGGGACCATCGACGAGTTCATCATGAAGCGCATCGGCGGCCTCAAGCAGCAGGTCTTGGCCGGCGTTCAGAACCTCACCGTCGACGGCCGGTCCCCGCAAGAGCAGATCACCGAGTGCTACCAGGTGATGCGCGCGCTCAAGCGGATCCGGGAGAGCACCCTGATCACGCTCACCAGGGAGCTCGCCAAAGAGGGGATCCGGCTCGAGCGCTGGGCCGACCTGACCCCCGAGCTCCAGAAAGAGGCGCGCGAGCACTACCTCACGAACATCTTCCCGCTGGTGACGCCGCAGGCCATGGACCCGGCGCACCCCTTCCCCTTCGTGTCGAACATGTCACTGAACCTGCTGGTGACGCTGAAGCACGCCGACTCCGACCTCAACACCATGCAAGCGCGTGTGAAGGTTCCGGTGGGTCAGGGGATCCCGCGCTTCCTCAAAGTCGGGACGGGGTACAACTACGTTCGTCTCGAAGACGTGATGGCGAACAACCTCGACCTCCTCTTCCCCGGGATGCACATCGAGGACTGCGACTTCTTCCGTGTCACGCGTAACGCGGACGTCGAGCGCGACGAGGAGTCGGCCGACGACCTGTCTGGCGTTGATCGAGACCGAGCTCCGCGATCGCAAATTCGCCCCGACCGTCATCCTGCAGGTCAACTCTTCGATGCAGGACCTGCGGCGCGGCATGCTCTCGGCGGAGCTGGGGCTCGACGAGATCCAAGATGTCTTCGAGGCCGGCGAAATGATTGGCATGCGCGACCTGATGGAGATCGCGACCCTCGACATCCCCGAGCTCCGCGACCCGCCCCACTCGCCGGTGGACCACCCGGGTCTCTCCCCCGACCGCAACGTGTTCCACCTGATCAGGGACGCGGGCGCGATCCTGGTCCACCACCCTTACGAGTCCTTCGCCACGAGCGTCGAGCGCTTCCTCCGCGAGGCGAGCAAGGACCCCAAGGTCCGCGCGATCAAGACCACGCTCTATCGCACCAGCGAGGACTCGAAGGTGATCGCCCACCTGATCAACGCGGCCCGGAATGGCAAGCAGGTCGCGGTGGTGGTGGAGCTCAAGGCGCGCTTCGACGAGCAGGCCAACATTCGCTGGGCGGCTCACCTGGAGTCGGTGGGCATCCACGTCACCTACGGCGTGGTCGGGCTCAAGACGCACGCCAAGGTCGTCCTCGTCGTGCGCCAGGATTTCAACGGGCTCCGTCGCTATGCCCACCTCGGCACCGGCAACTACCACTCCGGCACCGCGCGTCTCTACAGCGACCTCGGCCTCTTCACCTGTGACGACGACATCGGCCACGACCTCACCGAGCTCTTCAACTACCTGACCACCGGCTACAAGCCGGGCCGCAAGTATCGCAAGCTCCTGCCCGCACCGAAGCTCCTCAAGCCGGCGCTCCTCGGCAAGATCCAGCGCGAGATCGAACAGAGCACCAAGGCCAAGCCCGGCCGCATCGTCTTCAAGATGAACGCGCTCGAAGACCGCGACATCGTGCAAGCGCTCTATGAAGCCTCGCGGGCCGGAGTGCACGTCGATCTCGATCGTCCGCGACACCTGTCGCCTGCGGCCCGGCATCGCCGGTCTGTCGGAGAACATCGACGTCATCAGCATCGTCGGCCGCTTCCTCGAGCACGCGCGCATCTACTACTTCCAGAACGGCGGCGACGAGGAGTACTACATCGGCAGCGCCGACCTCATGCAGCGCAATCTCGAGAGCCGCGTGGAGTCCGTGGTCCCGGTCGAGGATCCCGAGCTTCAGGAAGAGCTGTGGTTCATCCTCGAGACGCAGCTCAAGGACGCGCGCAGCGCCTGGGAGATGAAGTCGGACGGCTCCTACGTGCAGCGGACGCCGAAGAAGGGCGACGAGCCCATGTCGAGTCAGGAGATCTTCGTGCTCAGCGCGGAGCGACGGCGAAAGGAAGCGTCGACGCGGCAGCGCCGCAAGACGAAGGGCGGCCATCGCCGCAACCGGAAGTAGGCCGTCGTGCCCCGCGAGCGCTACGACTTCGTCATCGTCGGCTCCGGCTTCGGAGGAAGCGTCTCCGCGCTTCGTCTGACGGAAAAGGGCTACCGCGTCCTGGTCATCGAGAAGGGACGGCGCTTCGCCCCGAAGGATTTCGGCAAGAACAACTGGGACCTGAAGCGCTGGTACTGGATGCCCGCGGCGGGCCTGTCCGGGATCTTCCAGATGAGCTTCCTGCCCCACGTGACGGTGCTCCACGGGGTGGGGGTCGGCGGCGGCTCGCTGGTCTACGCGAACACGCTGCCGATGCCCAAGGACGAGTTCTTCGCGGCCGAGTCGTGGGGGCACCTCGCCGACTGGAAGCGGGAGCTGGCACGCCACTATCAGACGGCGCGACGGATGCTCGGCTCCGCCGAGAACCCGCGCATGACCCGCGGCGACGAGATCCTGAAGGAGATCGGTGAGGAGATGGGGCGGGGCGAGCACTGGGAGAAGACCCAGGTCGCCGTCTTCTTCGGCGAGCCCGGGAAGAAGGTGGCGGACCCGTACTTCGACGGGGCGGGGCCGGACCGTGTCGGGTGCACCTTCTGCGGCGCATGTATGACGGGCTGCCGCGTCGGCGCGAAGAACACCCTCGACCAGAACTATCTGCACCTCGCAGAGCACGGCGGCGCGCGGGTCCTCCCCGAGACCGAGGTCACGGCCGTCCGGCCGCTCACCGGGGGCGGCGGCTACGCGCTCGAGACGCGCCCCTCTCTCGGCAAGGGTGAGGCGCGCGTGGTCGAAGCGTCGCAGGTGGTCTTCGCGGGGGGCGTGATGGGCACCGTGCCCCTGCTCCTCGCGATGCGCGAGGATCCGGCGGGCCTGCCCGCGCTCTCCCCTCGCGTGGGCGACTTCGTCCGCACCAACAACGAGTCGCTCATCGGCGTCATCTCGCCGAATCCCGAGGACGACTTCAGCAAGGGCGTCGCCATCACCTCGATCCTGCACACCGACGCGCACAGTCACGTGGAGCCGGTCCGTTACGGCGAGGGGTCGAGCTTCTTCCGAATGTTGACCTTGCCGCACGCGCCCGCGCCGACGGTCTTGGGACGGCTGGCGGGAACGGCGCGGGGCCTCTTGTCGCATCCCGTCCGCTGGGCGAGGGCGCTGACGGTCCCGCGATACGCACGACAGTCGCAGATCCTCCTCTACATGCGCACCCTCGAGAGCACCCTCTCACTGCGCCTCGGACGCAACGCCTGGACGGGCTTTCGGAAGGGCCTGATATCCACGCTCGACGATCCGGCCGACGCGCCGAAGGCGTTCATGGAGGAAGCGACCGACATCGCCCGTCGCTTCGCGGAAAAGGTCCGCGGCGTGACGGTGAACCTCGCTCCCGAGACCCTCATGGGCGTTCCCTCCACCGCCCACATCCTCGGCGGCTGCTGCATGGGTGAGAGCGAGAGCGAGGGCGTGATCGATGCCCAGCACCGCGTCTTCGGCTACGAGGGCCTGTACGTGATCGACGGAAGCGCCGTGAGCGCGAACCCGGGTGTGAACCCCTCGCTGACCATCACTGCCCTGGCCGAGCGCGCGATGAGCCTGATCCCGGAGAAGGCCTGAGCGCCGAGCGCTAACTCATCAGCGCTTCGAGCTCTCTTTCGGCGGCCTCGATCTCTTCCGAGACGCCAGCCCAGCGCTCGGTGAGCTCTTCGAGCTTGTCCTGGGTCGTCTGGAGCTCGGTGAGGATCGCGAAGCGCTTGGCTTCGTCGCCGTAGACATCCGGATCCTCGAGGGCGGTCGCCCTCTCCTTCTGCTCACCCTCGAGCTCGGCGATGCGTGCCTCGAGCTCCTCGGCGCGCTTCTGGAGCGGGCGGAGCTTCTTCGACTTCACGTTGCGGGCCTCGGCCTCACGGCGCTTGCGCTCCTTGTCGTCCGCCTTGCTTCGTTTGCGTGACTTGCCGACGTCGGGCGAAGCGCTCATCGCTTTGCCGGCCCCGTCGCCCTGGCCGCGGCTCGGCGCGGGGTCCGAGGCGCCCTCGTCGCGCTGCTGCATCGCGTACATGTACTCGTCGAGGGTGCCGGGATAGGTCTCGACGTGGCCGTCGGCCACGTCCCAGATGCGGCTCGCGAGGCGGCGTACGAAGCTGCGGTTGTGGCTGACGAAGACCAGCGTCCCGTCGTAGGTGGCGAGCGCCTCGGCGAGCGCCTCCGAGGACGCGAGGTCCAGGTGGTTCGTGGGCTCGTCCATGAGCATCACGTTGCCGGGATCGACGAGCATCTTCGCCAGCGCCACCCGGGCCCGCTCGCCGCCGGAGAGCACCTTGATCTTCTTTTCGACGTCGTCGCCGCTGAAGAGAAACGCGCCGAGGAGCGTGCGGACCCGCGTGACGCCGGCGTCCTTCGAGTGACCATAGACCTCCTCGAAGATGGTGCGCTCGGGGTCGAGGGTCTCCGCGTGATGCTGAGCGTAGTAGCTCACCTTCACGTTGTGCCCGAGCTCCACGGAGCCGCCGGTCGACTCGATCTCGCCGGCGATCACCTTGAGCAGCGTCGTCTTACCGGCGCCGTTCACGCCGATGATCCCGATGTGCTCTCCGCGGGCGACCGTCAGGTCGACGTCGGAAAAGACCCGGAGGTCGCCGTAGCTCTTGGCGAGCTTTCGTGTGGTGAGCACCTCGGCGCCGGCCCGCTCCGAGGGCGGGAAGGTGAAGCGCATGGTGCGCCGGTCCTCGTAGACGTGCACCTCGTCCATCTTCTCGAGCGCCTTGATCTTCGACTGCACCTGCGTCGCCTTCGAAGCCTTCGCGCGGAATCGGTTGATGAACTGCTCGGTCTTCTCTTTCTTCTTCTGGAGGTTCTTCGCCCGCGCCTGCAGGATCACCAGCTCCTCCTCGCGGAGGCGCAGGTACTCGTCGTAGTTGCCCTTGTACTGCCGCACGCCCTCCACTTCGAAGGTCACGCAGCGCGCGATCTGCTCGTTCAGGAACTCGCGGTCGTGCGAGATGAGCAGGAACGCGCCGCCGTAGCTCTTCAGGAAGCCGGAGAACCAGGCCACCGACGGCATGTCGAGGTGGTTCGTGGGCTCGTCGAGGAGCAGCACGTCGGGACGCTGGAAGAGGAGCGCCGCGAGGACCGCGCGCATCTTCCAGCCGCCGGAGAGCTCACCGAGGTCGCGCTCGCCGTCCTCGGTCGAGAAGCCGAGACCCGCCAGGATCCGTCGTGCCTCGTGCTCCGTGTAGTGGATCTCGAAGTGGGTGAGCTTCTCGTGGAGCTCGGCGAGGCGCGTCGCGAGCTCCATGGTCTCGTCGGCGTCGTCATCCGGGGCGCGGCCCGCGAGCTCGGCCTCGAGCTCCGCCGCCCGCTCCTTGAGCTCTTCGCGCCCGGGCACGCTGTCGAGGACGAAGGGCAAGAGCGCGGTGCCGCCCTCGATGGCGATGTCCTGGGGGAGATAGCCGACGCGGATCCCGCTGGCGCGGCGAATCGTGCCGCCGTCCGGCGCCTGCTCGCGCGCGATGAGACGCAGCAGCGTGGTCTTGCCCGAGCCGTTGGGCCCGATGACCCCGATACGGTCGCCCGCGGCGATGCGCAGGCTCAGCTCGTCGACGATGCAGCGCTCGCCGAAATAGAGGGAAACGTCTTCGAGAACGACCAGACTCACAGCCGGCGCGTTCTAGCCCGAAACGCTCAGATGATCACGCGCGCATCGATCGAGATCAGGCCCTTTTCCGTGATGACCAGGGGGTTCACGTCGAGCTCGACGATCTCGGGGTGGTCCTCGACCAGCGCGCAGATGCGCATGATGGCCTCCGCGAGCTCGTCGCGGTCGAGGACCGGACGCTCGCGCGCGCCGTCGAGGAGGGGCTGGGCGCGTATCTCGCCGATCATGTCGAGGGCGTCACGCCGGGTCATCGGCACCAGGCGGAAGGCCACGTCCTTGTAGACCTCGACGAAGATGCCGCCCATGCCGACCATCAGGAGCGGTCCGAAGTCCGGGTCGCGACTCATGCCGACGATGATCTCGGTCCCCTTCACCTGCTCTTCGACGGTGAAGCCGTCGATGCGCGCGCCGGGCTGGCGGTCTTCGACCTTCTCGCGAATGGACGCGCAGGCCGTGCGGACCCCGTCGGCGTCCACGATGTCGAGCACCACACCGCCCACGTCGGACTTGTGGATCACGTCGGGGCTGATGAGCTTGATGACGACCGGATAGCCGATCTTCTCCGCGACCTTCACCGCTTCGTCTTCGTTCGGGGCGGTGCCGCTCTGGTTGTAGCGGAGGCCAGCGGACTCGAGGACCTCGCGCGCGAGAGAGAGGTCGAGGTTGTTCTGACCGAGCTCTCGCGCCTTTGCGAGGGCGGCCTTCGCCCGGTCCGGCGCGGGCGCCGGCATGCCGTGGTCGCCGGTGGGGCTCGCGTCCTCACGGCGAAGCCAGGCGCCGCGCCGCATCAACGCGCTCATGGCGCTGACCGCCTGCTCGGGGGTGTTGAGCTCGGGGATGCCGTGCGCGTCGAGGTAGCTGCCCACTTCGGTCCCGAAGAGGCCGATGAACGCGCCGCAGATCGGCACTTTCCAGCCCGGCGCCTTCGCGACGCCGGCGATCGCCTTCGCCGTGGCCTCGGGATCGGTCATCGCCTGCACCGTCATGATCACCACGATGCCATCGACTTCTTCGGCGTCGCCGAGGATCGACAAGGCGTCGGCGTAGCGCTTGGGCGTCGCATCCCCGATGACGTCGATGGGGTTGTTGTGTGACCAGACGCTCGGCAACACCTCGTTGAGCTTGGCGAGCGTCGACTCGCTGAGCTGGGCGAGGCGGATCCCCACGCGGTCCGCGGCGTCGGCAGCGAGCACTCCCGGCCCGCCCGCGTTGGTGACGATGGCCAGTCGATTGCCGCGGGCCGCCGGCTGCATGGCGAGCGCCTGAGACCAACCGATGAAGTCCTGGATCGAATGCGCCTGGATCACGCCCGACTGTGCGAAAGCCGCCTCGTAAGCCGCCCGCGATCCCGCGAGGCTGCCGGTGTGGCTGGACGCCGCCTTGGCGCCCGCCGCGGTGGTGCCGCCCTTGATGGCGACGACCGGCTTCTGACCGGCGACCGCGCGGGCCGCGTCGATGAACGCCTGCGGCTCCTTGAACGCCTCGACGTAGAGCGCGAGCGCGTTGGTCTCGGGGTCGTTCGCGAGCCAGCGGATGATGTCCTCGTCCTCGACGTCCGCCTTGGCCCCGAGGGAAACCGCGGCCGACAGACCGAAGCGCTCGCGCTCGGCGTAGCTGAGAAGGCCCGTCACCAACGCGCCCGACTGGCTGAGGAGCCCGATGCTTCCTTCGCGTGGCGACGCGACCGCGAAGCTGGCGTTGAGCTTCACCTTGGGGCGAATCACGCCGAGACAGTTCGGGCCGATGATCCGCACGCCGGCGGCGTCGGCCTTTTCACGCATGTCGTCCTGGAGCGCGCGCCCCTCCGCGCCCATCTCCGCGAAGCCGGCGCTGATCACGATGGCCGCCTTCACACCCTTTCCGCCGCACTCCGTCATCAAGCCGGGGATGTATTTCGGCGGGATCGCGACCACCACGAGGTCCACGGGCTCGGCGATGGCGGACACGCTCTCGTGAGCTTTGACGCCGAGGATCTCGCCGCCCTTCGGATTGACCGCATAGACCGGCCCCGGAAAGCCCTTGTCGCGCTCGGTTCCATCCATACGCCCGTAGAGCAGGTTCTTCAGCACCGCGTGACCGACTGACGAGGGATTCGACGAGGCGCCTATCACCGCGACGGCGCGCGGCGCGAAGAAGGGGTCGAGGGTGTGGTCGTAGCTCTGTGTCATAGCTCGCTCGCGGTGGTGCTGGAGAGCTCGGAGATCCCGAGCGTGTACTGCGGGCGCTGCGTGGTGTCGTAACTGCCCACCCAGATGCGGTAGGTCCCGGGTGGGAAGGTGCCGGTGATGCCCGGATTGAGCCCGTCGTCGTCGTCGTTGCAGAGGAAGGTCCCATCCGGCTTCTGGAGGACGAGGGTGGTGTCCTGTTCGGAGCGCACCACGATCTTGAGGAAGGAGAAGGTGTCGGCGGCGACGAAGAGGTGGTCGGGCGTCTGCGACACCGCCCCGCGGCAGTTGGCATCCCATGCGTCCGCGGAAGCCGCGCCACCACCCGTGCCGGTCGCGCGGTGCGGATCGGGCATGAACCCCGGCGAGAGCTGGATGGTGCCGAAGTTGGAGGACAGGTCACCGGGAGGTGGAGGCGTCGCCGTGCCCGCGGGGACCCCGACGCGCGCCACGTTCACCGAGGCGAGCTCGGTGAAACCGATGTTGTAGTTGGCGGCGACGCCCTGGGTGTAGCTCCCGACCCAGATCTTGTAGGTGCCGGGCGGGAATGGGACGCCGGCGATGATCGGGTTGTGACCCTCGGCGTCGTCGTTACAGACGTAGCTGCCGTCGGGCTTCTGAACGACGAGCGTGGTGTCCTCGCTGCCGCCGTTGACAAGAATGCGAAGCGACGTGAAGGGGCCGCCCGCGGTGAAGAGGTGGTTCGGCGTCTGCGACACGAACCCCCGACAGTCGGGTGCGAGGCTGGTCGCCGCGACGTTGCCACCGCTCACCCCGGCGACGACGTGCGGGTCGGGGGTGAAGCCTGGCGAGAGCGTGATCGGCACCGCAGGCGTGGTCGGGTTGCCGGGCTGACCTGGTTGACCCGGCTGGCCGGGTTGTCCGGGTTGACCCGGAAGGGTCGGCGGCGTCGTCGGTGGCGGCGTCATCCCCGGTGGTGGCGGAGGCGGCGGCGGCGGATCGCCCTGCCCGCATGCGGTCAGGGTGACGAAGATGAGCGCGAAGGTGAGATGGCCTCTGAGCACGGGTCCCCCAGGGTCGGCGATGGTACCTCAGAGGACGCCTGGGAGGCACCCGCCAGCTGTCACCCCCGAGGGGTCCTTTACACAAACAGATCGCGACTTACCGTCGCCGCCATGGAAGCACCACGGGGGTTGATTCGGGAGGCGCTTCACGCCCCCGCACAGGCGATTACCTGCGTCATCGACGAGGCGGTTTCGACAGCGTTCGAGGGCTCCTACGCGATGCGAACGCGTGACACGTCCTTCGATCTCGACACGTATCTGACGCGGGTCGAAGATGAGGTCTCGGTCGCGGAGGCGCCCCCGCCTCTCTGGGAGTCCTTTTGGAGAGGGCCAGGACGCCGGGTGGGACGCCGGTTGGCCATGGGAATGCGAACCGTCCGCTGGGAGGGGATCACTTTCCACGTCGTCGAGGCAGCGTGGGTGCACGGGTTCAGCGAGCAAACCACGATGTGGTGGATCGGCCCGACGCGTGCGGACGTCGAGCGCTTCGCCACCCACGTGGCTGAGGTCGCAAACGAGGTCCTGGACGAGGTGCTCGTCTTCGCCAACGGCTGCTGGAACCGCAGCAAAGACCTTCGCGAGGCGATCCGCAACGCGACCTTCGACAACCTCGTGCTCCCGGCGGGTCACGCCGATCGGCTCCTGTCCGACTTCCGCCAGTTCCTCGCGTCGAAGGAGGAATACGCCCGCTTCGGCGCGCCCTGGAAGCGGGGCGTGCTCTTCGTCGGCCCCCCGGGAAATGGGAAGACGCACTGCGTCAAGGCGTTGCTCAACACGCTCGAGCTCCCGTGTCTGTATGTGCAGAGCTTCGAAGCCCCCGGCCGAAGCCCCCAGGCGATGATGCACCAGGTCTTCGAACGCGCGCGGCGCATCAAGCCCTGCGCCCTGGTGCTCGAAGATCTCGACGCGCTGGTCACGCCGCACTCGCGCTCGTTCTTCCTCAACGAGCTCGACGGCTTCGCCTCCAACGAAGGCATCCTGACCATCGCGACCACCAATCATCCGGAGCGACTCGACCCGGCGATCCTCGATCGACCCAGCCGCTTCGACCGCAAGTACAACTTCGCGCTGCCCGCAGAATCCGAACGGCTGGCGTACATGCAGCTCTGGAACGCGGCCTCGGAGCCCGACGCCCGGCTCGAGCCTGACGCGCTCGCGCGCCTCGCCGCAGAGACGGACGGTTTCAGCTATGCCTACGTGAAGGAGCTGATGCTCTCCTCACTCATGGCCTGGGTCTCGAGCGGCCGTGAGCGGGGGCTGTCGGAGGTCGCGCTCGCGCAGACCGCCGCGCTTCGGTCTCAGATGGAATCCGCGCAGCCCGAGGCTCGCTCCGCCTATGTGGAGGAGTGGGCGTATCCGCCGGACCCTCGCGGCAGAGGCTCGTGAGCCTCAGAGCTCGACGCCGACCGTGTCCTTGGTGATCTTGCGCAGGACCGCGAAGAGCTCGTCGCCCGTGCCCTTGTCGTGCATCCAGGCCTTGGCGTCCTCGTCCCAGCTGAAGTGCCAGCCGTGGCCGGCGCCCGCGAGCCACATCTGCTGGGCGGGGCTCTGGGTGTTGACCACCAGCCGGCTTCCGTCGCGATAGCGGACGGTGATGACGTCGCCCGCGCTTTCCGCGTCGGCGTCGTCGACGTCGACTTCGTCGAAGAGGTCGAGGATCTCGCGAAGCGCGGCGTCGGCGAGCTCTCGGTAGCGCTTGTCGTCCATCGCCCTCTGGATAGAGCGCTACGACCCCTCGCGCAAGAGGGCGAATAGGCGCTGCAGCATGTGATAGGTCAGCCCCCACACCACGCGCCCCCCCACATCGAAGGCCGGGAGCTCCATTTCGGTCCCCTGGTAGACGTAGTGCTTGGTCGTCGCGTTCTCGCGCCGGATCATCGGCCCGATCGGCGCCCAGATCGTCTCGGCCACCTCGTGATTGGGCGTGAGCTCGCCGGCGTCGTCGACGGCGAAGACGAACTGAGAGATCACCATCCCGGTGCGCTTGGCGCGGGCGATCGCTTCGACGTCGTCGAGTCGCCCCAGGAGATCTTGAGGCGGAGAGAGGTCGAGGCCGATCTCCTCGCGGGTCTCGCGCAGCGCCGTGCTCAAGAGATCGGGATCGGTCGGATCTTTGCGACCGCCCGGGAACGCCATGTGACCCGACCACGGATCGTCGGGATGCTCGGCGCGCCGAATCAGCAAGACTTCGGGCTCCCGTGCGCCGGCCCGGAGCACGGTCGCGACCGCCGCGCGCTTTTCGGCATCGGCGAGGAGCTTCGCGTCCCGCGCCTCGATGGCGCTGCGGATCGACGCGAGATTCACGGACTCCATCACCTACGAGATCTGTGGTCTCGCGGGCCGGATTGCAATGCCGAAATGTGCCCGTGAGCAGTGGCCGCGTGGGGGGCCATCTGGTAGCTTCGCGGCCCCTATGATCCCGCGCTACACCCCCGAGGATTTCGCGGAGCTCTGGTCGGACGCGCGCAAGTTCGCCACCTGGCTCGAGGTCGAGCTCGCCGCCTGCGAAGCGATGGAGCGAGCGGGCATCGTGCCAGCCGGGACCGCCGCCAAGGTGCGACCCTTCGGCGAGGATCTCGACCCCGCACGCATCGACGAGATCGAGGCCACGACGAAGCACGACGTGATCGCCTTCCTCACGCACGTGGAGGAGCTCGCGGGAGAGCCCGCGCGCTGGCTTCACCTGGGGATGACCTCCTCCGACGTGCTCGACACCTCGCTGGCGATCCTGATGCGCGACGCAGTCGATGCCTTGATCACGCGCCAGGAGGCCTTCGTGCAGGCGCTCGCCAAGCGCGTGGACGAGCATCGCCGCACCCCCGCCATCGGGCGTTCCCACGGCATCCACGCCGAGCCCGTCACCTTCGGTCTGATCCTCGCGGGTCATCTGTCCGAGGCGGCGCGGGGCGTCCGCCGGCTCCGCGAGGCGCGGGAGGAGATCGCGGTCGGGAAGATCGCCGGCGCCGTCGGCACCTACGCGCACCTGACGCCGGCCATCGAGGCCGACGCTCTGGATCGCCTGGGCCTTCGCCCCGAGACGGTGGCGACACAGGTGGTGGCGCGCGACCGCTACGCGGCCGTGTTTGGCGCGATGGGCCTCGTCGCGTCGGGCCTCGAGCGGCTGGCGATCAACGTCCGGCACTGGCAGCGCACCGAGCTGACCGAAGCGGAGGAGTACTTCAGCAAGGGTCAGAAGGGCTCGAGCGCGATGCCCCACAAGCGCAACCCGATCCTCAGCGAGAACATCACCGGCCTCGCCCGGATCGTGCGGAGCGCGGTGACGCCCGCCCTCGAGAACGTAGCGCTCTGGCACGAGCGCGACATCAGCCACTCCTCGGTGGAGCGGATGATCTGCCCCGACGCCACCACCACCCTGGCCTGCGCGCTGGGGCGCGCGACGCGTCTGGTCGACAACCTCGTCGTCTATCCCGAAAACCTCATGGCCAACGTCGAGCGCACCGGCCGGCTGTGGGCCAGCGAGGGGATCCTCCTCGCGCTGGTCCAGAAGGGCCTCGGACGCCAGCAGGGCTACGTCCTCGTCCAGCGCAACGCGATGAAGGCGTTCCACGGAGAAGGCGATTTCCGTGAGCTCCTGGAAGGTGACGCGGAGATCCGCGAGCACCTCTCCGCCAACGAGATCGGCGAGCAGTTCGATCTCGACCACGCACTTTCCCACGTCGATTCCATCATCGACCGCGCACTGGAGGCAGCGAAGGCATGACCGTCGACCAAGCGACTCTCGAGAAGGGCCTCGAGCTCACTCTCGATCACTCGGAGCTGGACGTCCTCGGAAAGAAGTACGAGGGCAAGGTCCGCGACAACTACACGACCGACGACGGGCGACGGATCATCGTCGTCACCGACCGGATCAGCGCCTTCGACCGCGTGCTCGGCACCCTGCCCTTCAAGGGTCAGGTGTTGAACAGCCTCGCGGCGTGGTGGTTCGACCAGACCAAGGACGCGGTGCCCAACCACGTCCTCGAGGTGCCGGATCCCAACGTGATGATCGGCGTGGAGTGCGAGCCGCTCGAGGTCGAGATGGTGGTGCGCGCCTACATCACCGGCGTCACCAGCACCAGCATCTGGACCCACTACGAGCGCGGCGAGCGCGTCTTCTGCGGACACCAGCTCCCCGACGGCCTGAAGAAGCACCAGCGCCTCCCCGAGCCGATCCTCACGCCGAGCACCAAGGCGGCCAAGGGCGGACCACGACGTCAGCGCCTCGCGGGAGGAGATCCTGGCGATGGGCCGCGTCAGCGCGGAGGACTTCGACACCGCCGCCGGCTACGCGATGAAGCTCTTCGCGATGGGCCAGAAGATGTGCGCCGAGCGCGGGCTCATCCTGGTGGACACCAAGTACGAGTTCGGCAAGACGCCCGACGGGAAGATCGTCGTCATCGACGAGATCCACACCCCGGATTCGTCGCGCTATTGGTACCAGAAGAGCTACCAGGAGCGCTTCGCCGCGGGCGAGGACCCGGAGAGCTTCGACAAGGAGTACGTGCGGCGCTGGCTCAAGTCGGTGGGCTACAGCGGCGACGGCCCCATCCCCCAGATCCCGGACGAGGTGCGCATCGAGGCATCACGTCGTTATATCGAAGCCTGCGACCAGATCCGGGGCGAGGCCTTCGTGCCCAACACCGAGCAGCCGAACGCGCGCATCCGAAAGAACCTCGGGGTCTCCGGATGAAGGCGCACGTCTACGTGACGCTCAAGCGCGAGGTCCTCGATCCACAGGGCGACGCCGTTCGCCGAGCGCTCGGCGCGCTCGGCTTCGATCACGTGAAGAACGTGCGCGTGGGCAAGCTCATCGAGCTCGAGCTCGATGAGGACGAGAAGCAGGCAGAGGGCGACCTCCAAGCGATGTGCGAGAAGCTCCTCGCCAACCCCGTGATCGAGGACTTCCGATTCGAGCTGGTCGAGTAGCGGTTCCTCACGAGCGCGCGCTCGTCCCAGGCCGCCTGGTCCAGCGCTACGACCGCTTCATCGCGGATGTCCGCCTCGACGGCGGCGAGGTGGTCCACACCCATTGCGCCGATCCCGGACGCATGGAGGGGCTCGTCCGTCCCGGGATGCGCGTATGGGTGAGCCGCGCACCACAGGGCACCAAGCGCAAGCTGAAGTACACCTGGGAGATCGCCGAGCACGACGGCGTGTTGGTCGGTGTGAACACCCACGCCTCGAACCGGCTCGTGGGTGCGCTCCTCGAAGCGCGGAAGGTCCCGGGCCTCACGCGCTTCGACTCGCTCACCCGCGAGCGGCCGATGGGGGACGGCAGCCGCGTCGACTTTCTGCTCGTGCAGAAGGGCCAGCGGCACTGGGTGGAGGTGAAGAACTGCCAACTCGTCTATCCCGACGGGCGGGGCTATTTTCCCGACTCGGTCTCGAAGCGGGCCGCAGGTCACCTCGCCGAGCTCCGGGCCCGCGTCGACGAGGGCGACCGCGCCACCGTGCTCTTCACCGTGCTGCGCGGCGACGCCAAGGCCGTGCGGCCGAGCGATCTACACGACCCCGACTTCGCCCGGGCGCTGCGCGAGGCGAAGAAGCACGGCGTCCGGCTCCGGGCGATCCAGCTGCTCCCGACCCTCGAGGATTACCGCCTCGAAGGCACCCTCCCGGTGGACACCAGGACCTACGCGACGAAGCGCCACGCGCGCTGGCGCGAGGAAGCGAAGAGCCAGAGCGGCTGGAAGCGCCGCGGGCCGGTTTGAAAGGCGCTACTCGCCGAGCGTGGCCTTCACCGCGGCCGCGACGAGATCTTCCTCGATCTCCTCGTTGGCGGTGACGTCGGAGAAGTCGAAGGGAGCGACCTCCTCTTCCGACTTCTCTTCCTTGGTCGCGCGCTTCGTGTTCTTGGATTCAGCCGCGCTCGCCACCGCAGCGGCGACCGTGGGCTCGGCCTTCAGCGGCTCGGGCACGGCCGACTCGCGGGTGGGCTCGTCCGCGAGACCCTGCGGCACGGCGACGTGCTTGACGAGAATGTTCTCCCACAGCTCGACCAGCGGAACGCGATCCGCGAGCACGCCGATCGGCGCCTCGGCGAGGAACTGCTCGTCGGTGAAGGGCTTGCGGCCACGACCGCGCTCGAGCGCCTTTTCGAGCATCCACCCGAGCTCGGCGCGCGGCAGCACCTCGGCCAGGCGACCGACACCGATGCCGTCGATCACGTCACGCGCCTTGAGGAGCTTCTCCTCCATCGCTTTGTCGATGAGGTAGCCGATGTGCGAACGCGCGATCTCGAGCGCCATGCCGTCGTTCTGCTGCTTCCAGAACTCTCCCTCGGAGAGGAAGTCCCAGAGCTCGCGCCCGTCCAGGTAACGAACGCGATCGTCCGGCCGGAAGAGTCGAACGATGTCGTCAGCGGAGGTCTCGCGAACGTCGAGCGCGATCTGCAGGTCCTCGCCGGCGGAGGCGGCGCTCTTCTGGAGCGCGACCTTCTCTCGGGTGCCGGTGGTCTCCACCAGGATGCGCGCTCGGAGCTCGGGCTTGTCCGCGAGCGCCTCCATGATCCGTGCGGGCGAGAACCACCGGATGAAGTCGGCAGCGGAGCGCCGGCCGGAGACCAGCGCGTGGTCGATGGCGTGGGCCAGGAACTTCGTTTTGCCGGTCGAGAGCCTGGACTTGAACTCCTTCTGGGAGCCCGACGAGTCGTTCTCGGGGTCTTCCGCGCTCATGCTTCAGACAGAGTCGGGGCCCGGGCCCCGACTAGTCAACCCGGTCTGTATGTGCAGGCGCTCCCGGCGGCCCTTTGTCGCGCGATCAGTGGTTGTCGAAGGGGGACAGACGGGTCCAGAGACGTTCGAACATCTCGCGATAGGGGCGGACCAGGCGGGTGTCGTCGCTCACCAGGACGTTCTCCTGGTTCTTCTCGGCGGCGCTCCGCGTCCAGTTGTAGCTGCCCGTGACCAGGCGGGCGTCGTCGAAGACGGCGAACTTGTGGTGCATGTGGTGGTCCGGCTCGTCGACACGCACCTC
This sequence comes from uncultured delta proteobacterium, assembly GCA_963727445.1. GTDB lineage: Bacteria > Myxococcota_A > Polyangia > Polyangiales > B10-G4 > B10-G4. Next base: position 294,963 of record CAVSGI010000020.1, on the reverse strand, counting down.
GATGCCTTCGGCGAAGAGCCGCTCCACGTCGGAGCCGCGGTCGTACGCCTTCTCGTCATCGGTCGCGATGCGCACCTTCACCCCGCGGCGGTGTGCCGCGAGGATCGCGTCCGTGACCCGATCGTCGGTGATGGTGAAGACGCAGATCTCCACCTTCTTCCTGGCGCGGTCGAGCTCCGACTTGATCGCACCCAGACACTCGGGGCCGGGGCTGAAACAGACGCGGGCCACTCCGTCGGATTCCGTCGCTCACGGGATGGAGGAGCTTGACCACGCCCTCGAGCCAATCGAGGACCTGGCCCCTCTTCGGCCCCGCGCTCTCGACCTTGTCACGAGCGAGCGCGAAGGCGCGATGACGCCAGAACGCGTAGCCCTCCTGGTCGAGGCCCTGCTCGCGGATGACTTCGGTGAGCGCGTGCTTCTCGCCCCTCGACAAGACGAAGTCGTCGAGGGTCGCCGCCAGCATGTCGTCGATGGCCTGCTTGTCCACGAAGCCGGCTCAGGTCGGAGGGCCGGGCAACTTGGATGGACGCTGGTTCTTCGCCTTCTCGACCACCAGATCACCCGTCTTGGGATCGAGCATGAGGACGTAGAGGGTCCCATCCTCTGCGCGGAACTCGGCCTTGAGGTCGGTGTTGGTGCGCGCCTCTTGGACGAGGAACTTCACCGCAGCCCCATTGTCCTTGGCGTGCATCGCTTTGAGGGCGGCAACGCCCGCTTCGTCACCCGTCAGCTTCACACCGCGGTTATCGCACATCGAAAGCGGCGGCTGCTACCCTCGCCGCGTGACGCCGAGCCCGGCCATTGTTGCGACTGTAATTTTCGGCCTCTTGGTGGTGGCTCCACGCGCCATCGCGCAGTGCCCCGAGGGGCCTCGCGTGGCACCCGCCGTCGCCTTCAGCGCCTCGGGCCCGGTCGCACAATCCGGCGCGGACGTGGTGCGTTTCGTGGATGAAACCGGGTCGGTCGTGGTCCACGACGAGCACGTCCAGCGCGCGCGAGCCGCCTTCAGCCCCGACGGACAGACGCTGATCAGCCTGTCCCCAGTCCGTGTAGGAGACGAAGCGGGGCCCTGCGACAAGACCCACGTCTGGGTGTGGATCCACGATCTGACCGGCCCATCCTCGCGCCGCATCGCGCGCCTGCGCGGCGGTCATCCGACGACCCTTCGTTTCTCCCCCACCGGCCGCTACGTGGTCGTCGGAACCGCCGACGACGCCGGCGATGGTCGGCTCTCGCTCTTCGATCTCGAGAGCGGGCGGCGCAAGTGGGTCGCCGGCGGTGTCGACGCCACCTGGCTCGACGAGGAGTCGCTCGTGCTTCGCGAGCGACACGGCCGATTGACCGTGAACCGCGTCGAGGACGGAGAACGCGTACGCGTCCTCGCGCCTCCCGCCCGCCGCATGCTCCCTTACGAGGCCGGCGCGAGCCCCACCGGCTTCTTCGCCACGCTCGGACGCCGCCACGACCTTCGTTTCGCCCGCGTGAACCTCGAAGGCGATCGGGTGCGCATCGCCGAGCGCCGCTTCGAGCTCCCCGGCCGACCGGTCGCCATCTCCGAAGATGGCAAACGAGGCGCCCTCCGCGTGGACGACACCATCGAGATCCGCGACCTCGAAAGCGGCGCAGTCCTCGGAACGATCACCGAACGCGGCCCCTACGCCGGCGTCGCCATGTCCCCCGACGGCGCCATGATCGCACTCGTCTCGGAAGGCGCCGTCGAGCTCTTGAAGCTCGACGAGACGGAGTGGATCAGCTGGGGCGACGCGGAGCCCGCTTCGGAGCTCGTGGTGCCGATGGACGTCGAACAAGAGGCGGACGCCGCCCCTGACGTATCGAGCCACTAGGACTTCCCTTCGGGTGGTGGGCTCCCGGAGGACCGCCCAAGCCATGGGGTGATGTGGTGGCTCACCGGCTTTGGCTGATGCGAGGGTGAGCCACCACGTCAGCCAATGGCCTGGGCGATCCACCGGTAGCCCGCCCCCCTTGGGGGAATACCGAGCGCCTCGCCTCAGCCACCCTCCGCCCGTTCGCCGCCCGCGCCGCGCGCGCTGTCGGCCGCCACCATCACGCCGTTCCACCACTCGTAGGCGCGGCCGAGCTCGTCGGCGTCGGGGAAGAAGACAAGGTAGCTCATGGCGTCGTAGGGCAGGAAGGTGGGGCGGCCGCCGATGCCGTGACCGATCTGATGGACGCTGCGCCAGGTGCCGGTGTTGAAGTAGACGGCCGGCTTTGTCCCGACGTTGCCGAGCGGAACCATGTTGGCGAAGTGGGAGTGCCCGTTGACGACGTAGTTGAAGCCCTTGTTTTCCTCGAGCTCCTCGGCGCCGTGCTTGGCCATCTTTCCGTCGAAGCCGTGCTGGATGACCTTGTACAGCTCGGTCAGGCGCTTATCGCTTCCCTTGGCGACGACCTTCTTCGTCGACAGCTCGAGGAGGAGCTTGAGCTTCATCCCCTCGGCGACGCCGATCTTCTTCTTGCTCTTCTTCTTGCTGGCCTTCATCCAGTTCTTCACGAAGGGCCGCGACAGGAAGCTCTCCACCAGCTCCACCCACGTCTTGTTCACGGGACCGAGGAGCTCGGGGTTGAGCACGGCCAGCTGACGCACCCACGCCGGCACGGCGTAGACCGGTCGCACGTCGTCGATGTCGTCGAGCTGACGGTGCTCCTCGCCGGTGAGCAGGCGCACCGAGCGCGGAAAGCGCGTGATCAGCTCCGAGCCGATCGCGTCACCGATGGTGGCGCCGCCCTCCGGGTCGTAGTTCACGGCATCGGTGACGTTGCCGTGGTAGGCGATCACGCCGTGGTCGGGGAAGATCTTCCGCGTCTCGAAGGTGACGTCGCGGTCCTCCCCAGTGAGCGCCTTCCAGACCGCGCGCCGCGCCTTGGGCGCATACCTGAGGAGTCGGTCGTGGTTGCCGAGCACGTAGTGCACGCTGAGCGAGCCGTCCTGAACGCGCTTGCGAATCGCCTCGAAGAACGGCGCTTCGCGCTCGAGGATGCGCCCCACGATCGCGTCGATCATGTCGGTGAGGCCCGCGCTCTCTTCGTGATAGGGACGATACGCCCCCTCGAACCAGCTGGGCGAACGGACGATGTCGAAGAGGTCGCCGACGAAGCAGATCTCGGCGGGCCTCTTGCCCCGCGCGGCCTGGATGCGAACCCAGAAGCGCTCGAAGGTCACGGCCCGCGGGATCGCCGAACCATGAAGCTGGTCCGTCAGATGGATGTCGCTCACGAAGATGAGCATCGGGCGGTCGCCGGCCATGGGGCCATTCTACCGTCTCCGTGCGGTTTGAAAGGGCGCGATTCGGTGTTATGAGCCGCCCATGCGGTACTCGAAGGCATTCATCCCCACCGTCAAAGAGGCGCCCAAGGACGCGACGATGCCCTCGCACGTCCTGCTGCTCCGCGCCGGATATGCGCGCATGGTCGGCGCCGGGATCTACGAGCTGCTGCCGCTCGGGATGCGGGTTCTCCATCGCGTCTCCACCATCGTCCGCGAGGAGATGGACCGCGCCGGAGCCCAGGAGCTCCTGATGCCGGCGATCCTCCCGACGCAGTACTTCGAGGAGAGCGGTCGTTGGGAGTCCTTCGGCTCCACGCTGATGCGCCTCAAGGACCGCAAGGGCGGCGACTACCACCTCGGGCCCGACCCACGAGGAGATCATCACCGACCTCGTGCGCCGCGAGGTGAAGAGCTACCGCCAGCTGCCGCTGAACCTCTACCAGGTGCAGATGAAGTACCGCGACGAGCCGCGTCCTCGCGCCGGCCTGTTGCGCTGTCGCGAGTTCCTGATGAAGGACGCCTACAGCTTCGATGTCGACGACGACGCGGCCGTCAAGAGCTACGAGGTGATGCGCGATGCCTATCGCCGCATCTTCGAGCGCCTCGGCCTCGACTACCGGATTGTCCAGGCGGACTCGGGCGCCATGGGCGGCTGACCAGCGCCGAGTTCCAGATCCTCGCGCAGAACGGCGAGGACGCCATCGTCGCCTGCCAGAGCTGCGAATACGCCGCCAACATCGAGGTCGCCGAGGCGCACTACCAGGACGCCGAGCGGGCAGACGGCAACATGCTCGACGTCGAGAAGGTGCACACGCCGGACGTGCACACCATCGACGAGGTGGTGGACTTCCTGAAGGCGGGCGTTCGCCCCGAGAACACGTTGAAGTCCCTGCTCTACGTCGCCGGTGACGAAACGGTGATGGCCGTGGTCCGCGGCGATCACGACATCAACGAGGTCAAGCTCGCGCGCGCGCTGGGTGCAGCCGAGGTCCGCATGGCCTCCGACGTCGAGGTGGAAGCGGCGACGGGCGCCAAGACCGGCTTCGCCGGGCCCGTCAGGCTTCAAGGGCAAGCTCGTCGTCGACCGCGCCGCCTCCCACGTGCTCAACGCGGTCGCTGGCGCCAACGAGACCGACTACCACCTGAAGAACGTGAACCATGGTCGTGACTTCGCGGGCGACGTCCACGATCTGCGCCTCGTCACCGAAGGCGACAGCTGCCCCAAGTGCGGAGACCACCTCCAGCTCTACCGCGGCATCGAGGGTGGCCACATCTTCATCCTCGGCACGCACTACAGCGCGAAGATGGGCGCCACCTATCTCGACGACGCCGGCGAGACCAAGCCGGTGGTGATGGGCTGCTACGGCATCGGCATCTCCCGTCTCATCGCCGCCGCCGTGGAGCAGTACAACGACGACGATGGCATCCTGCTGGCCGCTGGCCATCGCCCCCTATCAGGTCCTCGTGACTCCCATCGGCAAGGACGACGCCGTGATGGACAAGGGCGAGGAGGTCTACCGCGCCCTCCGGGCGGCGGGAGTCGACGCCCTCCTCGACGACCGCAGCGAGCGACCCGGCGTGAAGTTCAAGGACGCGGACCTGATCGGGATCCCCATCCGGATCACCATCGGCAAGCGCGGGCTTTCCGCTGGCACCGCCGAGGTGAAGGACCGCGGCGCCCCCGAGGCGGAGGCGGTTCCCTTCGATGGGCTCGTCGCGGTGATCGCCGCGCGTGTCGAGGCCGGAGGCGGGCGCCTTCTCGCGCCCGAGCCCCGATGAACGATCGACCTGCCCCCCTGCTCCCGAACGCTCTGCTCGCGATCGGCTTTGTCGTCTTCGTTGTCGTGGGGATTCTCACAGTGCTCGTTCCCGAGCTCTCTGGTGAGGACGATCCCGAGACAAACCAAGGGACTACGCCCGCCGCGACGTCCACATCCGAGGACGCGACGGAATAGCGACGCCCCCCTTTCGAGCGGCCGTCGATCGTCGAAAACTGGCCAGATCCCCAGAGCGCGAGCAGAATTTTGAACGGATGGTGGCGTTCGGCCGTCTGAATGCACATAGATCTCGTATCGCTTTGGCGGTGCACGAATTTTGCGCATGCGCCTCGGATCACCAACAATGAAGTACGTGGGGAAAACCACACTGCGATGGTCAGCTGTTCTGGCCGCTTTGGCGGTGGCGGTTTCCTACAACCAAGCCGCCGCCTGGGATGGCCCTCTGTGCGCGCTCGACGAGACCCTCGTCGGCCCGCAACCGCTCGTCGATCCCATCCTGCCGATGTGCGCGGCAGACATTCCGCCGGTCGTCCTTCCCAGCGCCGAGCTCGGCCTCGGCGTGCAGGATGCGGACGCGCGTCGTGCCTTTCAGCGCGTTCACGAGTTGGTGGAGGCCGAGCGCTATGACGAGGCGCTCCTCTCGCTCCGCGTGGTCGAGGCGGCGTATCCGAGCATCGAGGATCGCCTCGCGCTGACGCGCGGCGAGATCCTCCTCGCCAACGGCGAAGCGGACGCCGCGCGCGAAGCCTTCGAGCTCGCCCGCACCAGCATCGACAGCGAGGTGGCCACCCTCGCCCGGGTCGGCCGGGTGCGTGCGCTCATCGCGATGCGAAGCCGAAACGCGGGCCACGAGCTCTCCCAACTGATGCGACGCTACCCGAGCCTGCCGCCGGTGCTCGAGCTGCGCTTCTCCCTGGCGCGCGCCTACGAGGACAACGGGGACATCGACGCGGCCGTCGGCATCTACCGCGACATCGACCTGATGACCCCGGGCACGGCGCTCGCCGCCCAGTCGCGCGACCGGATGCAGGCCATCGCCGATGCCGGCACCCGCGTGCGAACCCTGACGTCGCTGCAGGAGGTAGAGCGACTGGAGCGCCTCGTTCGCCAGGGCCCGATGCCCATGGCCCGGAGCGAGGTGCAGCGCCTGCTGGCGCTCGAGCTGCCTCGCGAGCTCCGCGGTCGCGTGGCCGCCTCGGCGGCGCGCCTCGCGCGTGTCGAAGGCAACTGGGAAGACGCCCAGCGCTACACCGCGATGGCCAACGGAGCGCCCATCGATGACGAAGAGCGCCGCGAAGAAACGGCGGCGCGCGCGGCGGACATGGCGCGGGCGGCCAGCGCGCGCGAGCAGGAGAGCGCGCGACAGAGCATCGCTCGGCTCAAGGGCCGCTCGAGTTGGGGGCGGGTGCCGACGATGCGCCTCCGGACCATCGTCGACATCGGCGCGCGTGCGGGCCTTCGCGAAGAGGTGGACGCCGCCGTCGAGGCGCTCTCCAAGCGCTCGAACCTGCACCCGACCATCGCCTTCGACACGGCGATTCTCGCTTCGGGGCTCGCGGACGACGCGCTGCTGGTGGACCTCCTCGCCCGCATCAAGGACCACCCGCGCTACCGGGTGAGCGGCCGGTACCACTACGCGCGCGCCCTCGAACGCGCAGGCCGCTACGTGGACGCCGAGGTGGAGTTCCTGCGCGTCGCCCAGCTCGATCACAGCGAGACCCGCTGGTATGCGATGCTCTCCGAGCAGCGCCTGTCGTCGGTGCGCGAGGCGATGCTCTGTCGCTGCGGGCCCGAGGAGATGGAGGCCGAGGCGGCGCCGGCCGGGGAAGACGAGCCCATGGTGCTCGCCTCGCTCTCGGCGCTCGCCGATCCCACGCGCCGCGCCACCGCCCATCACGAGGGGACGCGTGAGGACGACGGCACCATCTCTCCGCCCGCGGAGCCCGATCTCGACGCCCTCGCCGAGCAGCTCGCCCCCATCGCCGAGGAGCACGGCGAGGCCTATCCGTGGCTCTCGCGCGCCGTCATCCTGCTCGGCCTGGGCGACACCAAGGGCGCCTCGGACGAGCTTCACGAGGCCTACCTCGCCTACCGTGACGCCACCGGGCGGAGCCTGAGGCGCACCGGCATCGAAGCGGTCTATCGAGGCACCGAGCGGCCCCGAAACTTCGTCAGCTGGCAGACCCGCCGCGAGCGCCGCAAGCTCGACCACGAAGCGCGCATGAACCTGGCCGACATCACCTCGCGCGCTCGGCGACGAGGGGACGGCGGTGGGATTCTCCGGATGGAGCCGGGTCGCGGCTCGGCCCCGCGCCTACGAGCCCATCGTCGAGGAGGTCGCGCGCCGCCACGGCCTCGACCCGAACCTCCTGCTCGCCGTGATGCGCGTCGAGAGCGTCTATCAGCGCCGCATCGTGAGCTACGCGGGCGCCGTCGGCCTCATGCAGATCATGCCGCGGACCGGTCGCCTCATCGCCGAGGCCCGCGGCTTCGACGACTTCACCACCGCCGACCTCCTCGACGCCGAGACCAACCTGGACTTCGCCGCCTGGTATCTCGCGTCGCTGATCGAGCGCTTCGACGGAAGGCTCCCCCTCGCCATCGCCAGTTACAACGGCGGCCCACACAACGTGCGGCGCTGGATGCGCGATCACTACGAGGACATGAGCCTCGACGCCTTCCTCGAGGAGATCCCCTTCGACCAGACCCACCGCTACGTCCGCCGGGTCCTGACCCACTACGCGGCGTACCGCGAGCAGAAGAACCTCCCGATGGAGCGGCTCAGCCTGCAGCTGCCCGAGCCCCACGCGGACCCCATCGCCTTCTGATCGCCTTCTGAGCTCGCTCAGTGCAGCGAGGCGCGATGCTGGTCGTCGAGCATCCGGCCCCACGCTTGGTCGTAGGGGTGCACCCTGTGGACCACGTGGTCTCCGCGGTACATGGCGCGGCCTTCGTTCGCCCAGCGGAAGATCCCACCTTCGAGGTTGTAGACCTGTCGATATCCCGCCTGCTCCAGGCGCGAAGCGATCGCGCCGCTCCGCCATCCCACCGAGCAGTAGACGACGATCCGCGCGCCCGGATCGATGCCGAGCGAGCTCACGTCTTCGAGGTCGGGATCGACGCGCCGGGCGCCCCGCAGGTGGCTGACGCGGAACTCTTCCGGCGCGCGCGCGTCGAGGATGACCGGCCCGGCGTGGCCCCCGCGGCCCATCCACCGCGCGAGGGTCCCCGTCGTGACCCAACGGACCGCGGGGAAGCGTGCCGCGATGATCGCCTTCTGGGCGGAGAGGCTCTGCTGGGCCGCCGCCAACAAGGGCGCGCCGCCCATCACGAGCGCGAGCCCCAAGACCGCCAGCGCTTTTCGGCGATTCACGACAGAGAACCTGTTGCGCGCGAAACGCGACGTCAACCGGAGGAGACCAACAGGCGCGCGGTGGCCCTATACTCCGCGCATGGCCACGCCCTTCCCGAGCCTCACCATCACCCGTGATGCCCTGACCCCCGAGGGCTCCTTCGCCGAAGCCCAGGCGGAGTTCCTGAGCCCCGATCCAGACGTGGTGAGGGAGCTGCGCCAGCTGCTCGAAGAGAAGAACGCCGGGGTCGTGGCGCACTTCTACATGGACCCCGAGCTCCAGGGCGTCCTCACCGCCTGCGACTGGCCGCACATCGCGATCAGCGACTCGCTGTTGATGGCGGACTCGGCGATCCGGATGGCGGAAGCCGGCGTGAAGAACGTCATCGTGCTCGGCGTCGACTTCATGAGCGAGAACGTCCGAGCGATGCTCGACGCCTCCGGCCACGAGGACGTGATCGTCTATCGCGTCGCGGCCGATCCCATTGGCTGCTCCCTCGCGGAGTCAGCCACCGCGCCGGCCTACGCCGCCTACCTGAAGAAGGCCGCCGACACGCCCAACTCGCTCCACGTCGTCTACATCAACACCAGCCTGATCACGAAGGCCGAAGCGCAGGCACGCGTCCCCACCATCACCTGCACCTCGTCGAACGTGGTGAAGACCATCCTGCAGGCCGCCGCGCAGGTCCCCGAGGTGGAGGTCTTCTACGGGCCGGATACCTACATGGGCGAGAACCTTCGCGTGCTCTTCGAGAGCCTCGCGCAGATGGACGAGGCGGCGGTGCGCGCCGTCCACCCGGATCACACGCCGGAGACGATCCGCGCGCTGTTGCCGCGCTTTCATCACTTCCAGCAAGGCGTGTGCGTCGTCCACCACATGTTCGGCGCGGACGTGGCCCGCCGGGTGCGCGAGGACTACCCGAACGCCATGGTCACCGCCCACCTCGAGGTCCCTGGCGAGATGTTCGCCCTCGGCATGGAGGCGAGCCGCGAAGGCCGCGGGGTGGTGGGCTCGACCTCGAACATCCTGGGCTTCATCGCCGACCAGGTGGAAAAGGTCCCCGCCGGCACCGCGACGCGTCTCTCCTTCGTTCTGGGCACCGAGGCCGGCATGCTGACGGCGATCGTGAAGAAGGTCCGCGATCTCTTGGCCGCGCGGCCCGAGGTCGCCGTCGAGATCATCTTTCCCGTGGCCAGCGAGGCCATCGCTCAGACCGACGAGGCCGAGCTACCGATCATCCCCGGTGTCGCCGCGGGCGAAGGCTGCACCATCGCCGGTGGATGCGCGACCTGCCCCTACATGAAGATGAACTCCCTCGACGCGACCATCGACCTCTTGAAGCGCGTCGACGTGGTGCCGGGGGCGACCCTGATGCCCTTCCACCCGAAGCAGTACACCGAGCGGGTCGATGGCAAGAGCGCGGCCGAGCTCGGCGGCGAGTCGATCCTGCACATGCGCTACTTCCAGAAGCACGGCGTCCTGGGGGACGATCTGGTCCGCGACATCCGCGAGCGCTACGCGCAGGCGCACGGCGAAGAAGCGCGACAGAGATAATTTCAGTGTGCGGAGCGGCGCGCTTCGCGCTGTCGCCGCCGCTCGCGCGCGGCTTGCACCGCGGCCATCGGCACGTCCGAGGTCAGGGTGGAGATCCCACCCGACCCGAGGTGCGGAGGGCCGGCGGCCAAGAGGTCGACCGTGAAGGAGAAGACCCGGCGGTACACGCCGGTGTCGAGGCGGGCCAGGAAGTCCGGGAAGTCGTGGACCAGGTAGTGCCAGCGTCCGTCCTCGGCGATCTCGATGCTGCGGTGCCGGATCGTGCGCAGCACGATGGAGCGGTCGTCGGTAGGCAGCGCCTTCATGTTCGCGACGAACTGGTCGGTGTTCTCGAAGAACTGCTCGGCGTTCGAGAAGTAGACGACGCGCACCGTCGTGTGAAGCCGGCGGCATGCGTCCGCGACCGCCGCGAGGGTCGTCGTGCCGGTGACGTCGCCGTTGCGGTAGATCATCCGGCCTTGTTGGAACATGCGCCGCGTGTACTGGTACATCTCCGGATCGGCGAGCCAGCTGAAAGGACGCCCGTCGCGCTCGAGGCGGCTCACGCGGGTGAGGTAGCCTTCCCACGACTCGCGTCGCGAGGTGAAGTGACGCACCATGCGCCGTCCCTGGGGGCGCCCCTCGAAGGCGGCGCGAAGCATCTCGGTGGTCTCGCGCTCGCCCTCCTCGCTGAAGCGCGCGAGGAAGGCCTCGGGCGTCTCCGACGCCGTCACCAGGATCTCGTAGATCTCGTGGATCCACGGGATGAAGGGGTCGTAGTCGACGAGGAAGACGTACTCCGAGCCCGCCATCGCGGCCATCGTGTAGTTCTGATCGGAACCGACGCCGACGAAAGCGCCACCGAGCCCGCTGAGGTGCTCGCGGAGCAGGTCCTGGCGCCACTCGTTGCTGCGGTAGTAGTGCTCGCCCGGCGGCTCGAGGCGCTCGCTCGGGACCCCCTCGAGGATGCGGCTCTGCTCGGCGCTGAGCCGCTGCGCCATGGCCGTCGTCGTCGTGAGTAGCGACGCCGCGACCAGCGCCAGCGTGTAGATCGTTCGCACCTGTCCTCCCATCGCGCGGGCGGAGCCTAGCTCAGCTCGGCGCCTCCCGCGAACGGAGCGTCAGACGGGGGGAAAAGCCTATTGTTCAGGCGCCTCTGCACTTTGTTCGGCGGCTTCGGTGCCGTCGGCTTCTTCCGCCGCCGCGGGCACCTCGAGAATCCCGCGCGCAGCGGAAGCCGAAGCGATGGGGCCCCCGATTGGGGGCGCCGGAGCCGCGGCGCGCCTGGGCCCGGGAGCGTTCGAGGGGCCAGTACCAGCTGCCGCCCCGCACCGAGCGCATCCCGTGATGCCGGCAACGCTCGAGGGTGCCGCCGCAGGGGCCGCGCGGGTTGTCGCCGAAGCACGCGTCGCCGCACTCGTTGTCGCAGCCGCGGAGACACTCGCTGTAGCGGTCGTTCACCCACTCGTGCACGTTGCCCGCCATGTCGTAGAGGCCCCAGTGGCCGGGCGGGAAGCTGCCCACCGGCGAGGAGATCTCCCGCCCGCACCCTTCGCCCGCCTCGGTCTTCACCGACGCGCGCTCGCAGATGTTGTCCGTCTCGTCTCCCCATGGAAAGCGGGTGTCGTCGGGACCCGCCGCGCCGCGCTCCCACTCGGCTTCGGTCGGAAGACGCTTGCCGAGCATCTCGCAGTGATGGACGGCGTCGAACCAGGAGACGGCGACCACCGGTTGGCGTGGCCCGTCGAAGCGCCGGAAGTGCAGGGGCCGCTCGCAGCGCCCGGCCTGGATGCACGCTTCGTAGGCTTCGTTCGTGACCTCGGTGAGGTCCATGTAGAAGGTGTCGACGTACACCTCGCCCGGCTCCTGCTCCTCCGGCCGGCCTTCCGGATCGCCGAGCTCGAAGGTGCCGCCGTGAACGCACGCCATCCCCTCGGGCCACTCTTCCTGCGGCGGACAGGGCCGCGGATGGGTGGGCTCGGGCTCGGCGACCGCTTCCGTCTCCGTCACCGCCTGTGTCTCCGTCGCGGTCTGTGTCTCCGTCGCGGTCTGTGTCTCCGTCTCCGTCGCGGTCTGTGTCTCGGTCGCGCTCTCCGTCTCCCGCCCCGCCTCCGACTGCCCTCCGCACGCGGCGAGGACCACCATCAAGATGAGCGCCCTCATGACAGCAGCACTCCCGAGCCGAGGAGGAACTGGCCCCCGTCGGCGATGATGGTGTCGCCGGTGATCAAGGACGCGGCGTCTGTGCAGAGAAAGGTCGCGAGGTTGGCGATCTCGGCGATGGTGCCGAAACGACCCAGGGGGATGCCGCGCTCGATCTTCTCTTTCATCCCCTGCGGGACGAGGCGGGCGACGCCCTCGGTGTCGCCGATGGGTCCGGGCGCGATGCCGACCACGCGGATACCGAGGCTCCCCCACTCCGCGGCGAGGGAGCGGGTCACCGAGTCCACCGCGGCCTTCGCCGCCGCGGCGTGGGACTGGAGCGGCGTCGCCCCGTGATGAAGCGTCGCCGAGATGTTGAGGATGACCCCTCCGCCATCTTTGAGCGCTCCGTCGAAGGCCGCCTTCGATACGTTGAAGGTGCCGATGGCGTCGATCTCCATCACGGTGCGAAAGGCGTTGTAGGAGAGCTGCGCCGCGGGGGCGAGGAAGTTGCCGGCGGCGCCGTTGACGAGGATGTCGAGCTTGCCGAAGCGCTCGACGCACCCCGAGACCATCTGCTCGACCTGCTTCGTCTCTCGCACATCGCCGGCGATGGCGAGACATTCGCTGCCCGTTTCCTTGGCCAGCTCCTCGGCCGCCGCGTCGAGGCGCGCCTTCTTTCGCCCGACGATGGCCGCCTTGGCGCCGTGGGCGAGGAGCGAGCGGGTGATGCCCTTGCAGATGCCGGAACCCCCGCCGGTGACCAGCGCGACGCGTCCGGCGAGGCAATCGCTTCTGAATATGCTCGTCATGGGCGCGGAGGGTAGCAGGCTTGCCAGTGTCGGCCGAGGGCCACCATGATGCCTCCGTGCTCGAGAGCGAGGTGGTGGTCGTTGGTGCTGGAGTGGTGGGCCTCGCTGTCGCCGCCGCGCTTTGTCGTGAGGGCCGCTCGGTTCTGGTTCTCGAGCGTGAGAGCGGAACGGGCCGCATCACCTCGAGCCGCAACAGCGGCGTGATCCACGCCGGCATCTACTACCCGCCCGACTCCCTCAAAGCCGTGACCTGCGTGCGCGGGCGCCAGTTGATCTACGCGCGCGCGGAGCGTCTCTCCATCGCTCACCGCAAGTCGGGCAAGCTGATCGTCGCCACAAACGAGACCGAGATCGAAGGCCTCGAGCGGATCGACGCACGCGCGCGCGCTGCCGGCGTCACCCTCGAGACGCTCGACCAGGCGCAGCTCAAAGCCAGGGAGCCACTCCTGAGCGGGGTGGGCGCCCTCCTCTCCCCGGAGTCCGGCATCATCGACGCACACGGTCTGGTCGACAGCTTTCGCGCCGAGGCCCGCGCGCACGACGCCGACGTGGCGCTCTCGACCTGGGCGGTCGGGATCGCGCCGAAGGGCAACCATCTCGTCGTCGACACCGACAACGCGCGCGCCGAGCGCCTGTCGATCCGCGCACGGTGGGTGGTCAACGCCGCGGGCCTCGAGGCCGACCGGGTCGCCGCGCTCGCCGGCCTCGACGTGGACGTCCTCGGCTATCGCCTCCACCCGTGCAAGGGCGATTACTTCGCCCTCGCCGCAGCCGCACCGAGGCCCGAGACCGCGCTGGTGTATCCGGTGCCCAACGGCCCCGGTCTCGGCATCCACCTGACGGTCGATCTCGGTGGTCGCTGCATCGCGGGCCCCGACGCGACCTTCGTCGAGCGACGCGACGACTACGGAGTCGACGACGCGAAGGCCGAGGCCTTCTCCGCGTCGGTGGCCCGCTACCTGCCGGGCGTCCAGGCCGCGCACCTCAGCCCCGACTACGCCGGCATACGCCCTCGCCTCGCGGGCCCGGGCGAGCCCTTCCGCGACTTCGTCATCGAAGAGGCATCGGCGCATGGCGCACCGGGCCTCATCAACCTGATCGGCATCGAGTCACCCGGCCTGACCGCGGCTCCGGCCATCGCAGAGCGCGTCGCCGCACTGGTTCGCGAAGAGCGCTGAGGCTCGACACCGCCCGGGCGCGGAATCAGAGCCCGTCGCGACCGGGCTTGCGCGATCCTCGAGCGCGGTCGATGCACACCTGGTCGTCGAGGAGCCACGACATCTTGTCGTCGTCGAGCCACCACACGACGCGAAGACCGTTCGGCAGCGCCTCGATCTCGAATCGAGGAGGTGATGCCCGGCTTGGAAGTGGCGGCGTGGATACGGGTGGGCTCGTCGATGGGGAGGGTGAAACCAGCGTGTCTCAGGAGCTCTCGCAGCGTCAGGAGGCGCTCACGGGCGCCCGCGGTCTCGAGATGGAGAGACAGCACACAATAATCGGCGCGGTAGGAGACGCTGGCGAAGCGGCAGGGCAGGCCCGGGGGCAGGGCGCACGGGAAGCCAAACGCGAGGTCATCGCTCACGCCCGTTCCCGAGATCACGAGGGAAACGACGCGCTCTCGCCAGGCTCGCTCCTCATCCGAGACGACGTCTTCTACTTCCGGCACCTGCATGGGTCGAAACCTAGCAACGATATGTGGCCGGATGGTTTGCCGCCGCCACCACGCCGCCCTCGGGCACTCAGCTGCCGTTCTTCTTGGCCTGTTTCGCTTGGACCTTCGCGCGTTTCTTCTCGCGCTTTTCGCGCTTCTTGGTCACCGCGATGTGCCGCTTGAGCTTGGTGCGCAGCTTCGGCTTTCGACCCTTGAGGGGGGGCTGTTCCTCGTGATGTTCGTCGAGCACCCCGGGCTGCTCGCCCAGCTCGAAGATCGCCACCTCGCGGCGACCCCGGTCCCCGAGCCGCAGCGGGATCACCGCGGCACCGATCCCGGCGCCGACGTAGACCGCCCCTTCGGGCTCGCGGTCGTCGTGACGCGAGCCGTAGAGGCCGTGCACGTACTTGTGGCCGGCGAGCTTGCCGACCGACAGCTCGTGCAGACGCGCGAGTGTGACCTGGCCCCCGTGGGTGTGACCGCTCAGCACCAGCGGCACGCCCTCTGCCCACAAGCCGTCCGCTTCCTCGGCGATGTGTGAGAGCCCGAGCGTCGCGCGCGTCGGGTCGAGTCCTTTGACGGCCTCCGCGCGGGACGCGTGTCCGGTGTAGGCGTCGTCGAGACCGACCACCTGAAGCGCCTGGTGCTTGAGCGTCACCGTGGTCCAGCGATTGTCGAGGATCTCGGCGCCGCCCCTTCGGAGGGCGCGCCGCACCTCGTCGACACCGGACCAGTAGTCGTGATTGCCCATCACGGCGATCACCGGGGCGTCGTACGCTTCGATCACCTGTGTCAGCTGGTCGAGGTAGCCCTGACCGTGGCAGACGAAGTCGCCGGTCATCACGATCAGGTCCGGCATCTGTTGATTGGTGAGCTCGGCGGCCGCGAGCTGGATGCGCTCCGGCGTCACGCGTCCGACGTGGATGTCGGTGATGTGCGCGACACGGATCCCGTCGAGCTGCCGGGCGTGCGCTTCGGCCCCGGCATAGCGACGGAGCTCGATGATGCCGCCGTTCTTCTTCCGTGGAGTGGTCGCGACCGCTGGCACTTGGACGAGACGAGGATAACCCCTCTTTCGGCCGGTGCCATGTGTGCACCGCGCCTACCGTTTCGAGAGCTCCTCGGACTCGATGATTCGGCCGTCGAAGGCCGGATCGAAAGCCATGTTCACCAGATCGCGCGCCAGGGCGGTGTTGCTGGTGGTCTGGAGCCGACGCCCCCATCGCCGGGCGCCGACGGCCGACAGGACCCGGCCCACGCCGTCGAGGGCGGCGGCCTGAACGCGCTCGCCCGTCCGCCCGTCGTCCCGGTCGTCGCCGGTGATGAACGCCGGCCTGAGCACCGTGAAGGGAAGCGTCCCTTGCCGGAGCTCGGCCTCGATACGGGCGCGGACCTTCAGGTAGGCGTTCTTGGTCTCGGGGGTGACTCCGAGGGCGGAGAGATAGACGAAGCGCGGCGCGTGACCGCAGCCCTCGGCGGCGCGCCGTAGGAGGGCGGTCAGCCCGTAGTCGACCTTCTCGTACGCTTCCAAGGCGGTCTGCCCCTCACCCCGGGCGCGGCTCCGGGTGGTGCCGAGGAGGGCGAAGACGGCCTCGGGGCCGAGCGCCCGGAGCGTCTCCACCATCGCTTCCTCGTCCCAGGGCGTGGTGTCGACCTCGGCCCCCACCGCCTCGAAGCGCGCCTTCCACTCCTCTTGTCGCGATGAATCGGGGCGGACGTGCGCCACGACGCGATGGCCGGCCTGGGCCGCGATTCGCACCACTTCTCGCCCGGTATACCCGGTCGCGCCCGCCACGAAGGCCACCTTGGAAGCCATCGATTCCCTATATCACGCGCCCCTCGGTATGATGCCTGCGCGATGCTGACCTTCTCCCGTGATCCGCAGGTCGCCGAAAAGCAGGTTCAGGCGATCATCTTCTATCTCACGACCTTCGGGTACATCGACGGTCACTTCGACGACAGCGAGAAGAAGTTCATCAAGGACTACATCCGCAAGCTCGTGGCCCATCGCGTCGAAGACGGCATGCCGGACGCCGACGCGAAGCTGAAGGCGGAGCTCATCGCGAAGTTCACGGTGCACTTCTACGAGGTCTTCGAAGGCATCGATCGCCACGTGAAGGACCTCTTCACCGAGGCGGTGTCGAACGAGGAGAGCCAGGAGAGCTTCGTCCACTCGAAGTTGAAGCTGCGCTGCTACGAGATCTTCCAGGACTTCGACCGCAAAAATCAGGAGTCGCTCCTCGACACCATCGACGAGTTCATCTACGCGGACGGCGAGGCGCATCCGGCGGAGGTGAAGCTCCGCGCCGAGATCTCGGGCCTCCTCGAAGAAGACCTGGGCGTGGAGCTGGTCGAGCACGCCCGGCCCTCGATCGAGCTCAAGCCCCCCGCCAAGGTCGACGTCCCCGCCGGCCGCGAGACGCACCCCTTCTTCGAGCAGTTCGAGTTCCACTACTCGCGAGACCCGGACAAGATCAACCAGCAGATCAGCGCCGACCGCGGACTGCTCGATCGCTCGATCGCGCTCCACGACGAGGCGCGGGCCAAAGGCGCGGGCAAGCTGACCGGCGTCAAGAAGGTACAGGAGCTCGCCAGCGAGGAGCCGTTCCTCGACGGTCACACCTACGTCCTGCCGCCGAAGCCAGGCCAGCGCTACGAGCTGACGGTGCTGGGCGACATCCACGGCTGCTACTCGAACCTGAAGGCGGCCATCATGCAGTCGCGCTTCTTCGAGAAGGTCGAAGCCTTCCGCAAAGACCCGAAGAAGAACCCCGACCCCAAGCTGGTGCTCCTCGGCGACTACATCGACCGGGGGCGCTTCAGCCTGAACGGCGTCCTCCGGACGGTGCTTCAAATCAAGGCCACGGCGCCCGAGCACGTCTACGTTCTGCGCGGCAACCACGAGTACTACCTCGAATACAAAGGCCAGGTGTACGGTGGCGTGAAGCCGGCCGAGTCGATCAACTCGCTCAAGCCGCACCTTCCGGTGGACGTCTTCCGCCACTACATGTCGCTCTTCGACGCGCTTCCCAACGTCCTGCTCTTCGACAGCGTGATGTTCGTCCACGGCGGCATTCCACGCGATCTATTGGTCAAGGAGCGCTGGAAGGACCTGTCGTCGCTGAACGACCCTGACATCCGCTTCCAGATGATGTGGAGCGATCCGTCGACCGCCGACGTGATCCCCGCCGAACTACAGGAGCAGTCGGCACGCTTCCCCTTCGGTCGACTGCAAGCCGCGGCGTTCCTGCAGCGGATGGGGTGTCACACCCTCATCCGCGGCCACGAGAAGGTCGAAGAGGGCTTCAAGAAGAACTACGACGACGACGACGTGGTGCTGATCACGCTCTTCAGCGCGGGGGGCGAGACCAACGACGACCTACCCGAAGACTCGAGCTATCGCAGCGTCACGCCCCACGCCCTGACCATCAACTACCTCGACGGCGAGTTCGAGATGGTCCCCTGGGCGCTCGACTACGAGAAGTACAACGACCCCGAGCTGAACAAGTTCTTCGCCGCTCAGCCCGAGATCGAGCACAAGCAGGACTGAGGGCCGTCCGGCTCAGAGCTGCCGCTTCGCCTCGGCCACCACGGCGCCGGGCGTGATCCCGAGCTTCTCGTAGAGGGTCTTCGCCGGCGCCGAGGCGCCGAAGCGCTCGAGGGTCACGAACCCGCCGTCCCGGCCGACCCAGCGCTCCCACCCCATGCGCGTCCCCGCCTCCACCACGACCCGAGCGTTCACGTCAGGGGGCAGGACGGCGTCGCGATAGTCGCGGCTCTGCTCCGAGAAGAGCTCCCAGGAGGGCATCGACACCACGCGAGAGCGAACGCCCTCCTTCACGAGCGTCCGGTGGGCGGCCAGCGCCACGTGCACTTCGCTGCCGGTGCCGATCAGGATCACCTGCGGCTCGTCACCGTCCGAATCGGCGAGGACGTAGGCACCGCGGCGCACGCCGTCGGCGCTCATGAGCTCGCTGCGGTCGAGGGTCGGTACGTTCTGGCGGGTGAGCACCAACGCCACCGGACCGTTTCGCTCGATCATCGTCTTGTAGGCGACGCGCACCTCGTTGGCGTCCGCCGGCCGAATCACCGTCATCCCCGGGATCGCCCGAAGCGCCGCCAGATGCTCGATGGGCTGGTGCGTGGGACCGTCCTCGCCGAGACCGATCGAGTCGTGGGTGAAGACGTAGCGGACGTCGAGGTTCATCAGGCACGCGAGGCGGATCGCCGGTCGCATGTAGTCGCTGAAGACCAGGAAGGTCGCGCCGTAGGGGATCACCCCGCCATGAACCGCCATCCCGTTGCAGGCCGAGGCCATCGCGTGCTCGCGAATGCCCCAATGCACGTTGCGCGGAACGCCCTCGGCGTCGGGTCCGCCGAAGTCGGCGAAGCCGTCCTGATTGGTGTTGTTCGACGCGGCGAGATCGGCCGAGCCGCCGACGAGGCCACCGAGCTTCGGAGCGATGGCGGCGATGACCTTGCCGCCCGCCTTTCGCGTCGCGAGGCCCTTTTCGTCCGCCTCGAACTTCGGCAGGTCCGCATCCCATCCGTCGGGGAGCTTGCCCGCGAGCGCGCCGCGGAGCTCGGCGTAGAGCGCCGGATGATCGTGCTCGTAAGCCGTCAGGCGCTCCTGCCAGCTGCCGTAGGCGTCGGCGCCGCGGGCCTTGATCGCCTCGGTCGCGGCCGAGAGCTCGCTCGGGACGCGGAACTTCTCGTTGGGCCAGCCCATGATCTCCTTGGTCTTCTCGACCTCTTCCTCGCCGAGGGGAGAGCCGTGAGCGGCGGACTTGTTCTGCTTGTTGGGCGACGGCCAGCCGATGATCGTCTTGACGCGGATGAAGCTCGGTCGGGGATCGGCCTTCGCCTTCTCCGCGGCGGCGCCGATGGCCGCGGTGTCGTTGCCGTCGTCCACGCTGAGGGTGTGCCAGCCGTAAGCCGCGAAGCGAGCGATCACGTCTTCGGTGAAGGTCAGGTCCGTGCGGCCGTCGATGGTGATGTGGTTGTCGTCCCAGAAGAGGATCAGCTTGCCGAGGCCCAGATGCCCGGCGAGGGACGCCGCCTCCGCGCTCACGCCCTCCATCAGGTCTCCGTCGGAGGCGATGGCCCAGGTGTGGTGGTCGATGATGGTGTGACCCGGCCGGTTGAAGCGCCTGGCGAGGTGACGCTCGGCCATCGCCATCCCGACGGCGTTGGCGACGCCCTGCCCCAGCGGACCGGTGGTGGTCTCGACGCCGGGCGTGTGGCCGTACTCGGGATGACCCGGGGTCTTGCTGTCCCACTGGCGGAACTCGCGCAGCTCGTTGAGCGGCAGGTCGTAGCCCGACAGGTGCAGGAGCGAGTACTGCAGCATCGACGCGTGGCCGCATGACAGGACGAAGCGGTCGCGATCCGGCCACTCCGGGTGCGTGGGGT
The DNA here is from genome assembly GCA_963727445.1 of uncultured delta proteobacterium. Classification (GTDB taxonomy): domain Bacteria; phylum Myxococcota_A; class Polyangia; order Polyangiales; family B10-G4; genus B10-G4. Next base: position 274,993 of record CAVSGI010000020.1, on the reverse strand, counting down.
CGTGCCGCCGAAGCTTGCTGAAGAGCAGCCAGCCGAGCGGCGCGAGCGCCATGGGCGTGCCGGGATGCCCGGAGTTCGCGGCTTGGACCGCGTCCATCGAGAGGGTGCGAACGGTGTCGATCGCGAGCTGGTCGAGTTCCTCGCCGGGTGTCTCCGCCATGTGGGCTCCTTCGTGGGGCCCACGGTGTATCAGAGCGCCGGCCGCGGATCGACCGGGGAGACCGCCGGCTCGTTCCGATCGCCGGAAGGCGGAGGAGATCCCGGGGCAGGAGGGGGGCGAACAGCCCCGCCCAACAAGAAGATCGCGGCGACGAGGGCCGCCCCGCCGCACGCGGCGAAGGCGAAGACCGGGGCGTAGACGTCGAAAGCCCGGGGCGGCCAGGGGCCGAGAGCGCCACCGGCGAGGGCCAGCGCCCAGGCGGTGAAGGTGAGCGAGGCCCAGCCGACCCCCGCCGCCGCGCGGCGCAGGTGCATGACGAAGGCTTCCTTCCGGAGCCGGCGCGCGACGAGCGCGGCGAGGGGGATCGCGACGACGGCGGAGACCGAGGCGATGAGCGCGACGCGGTAGCCCTGCGTCGTGGCGTGGTCGAGCGCCGAAAGCGTGAAAGGACGTTCGAGCACGAAGCGATGGACGAGGTAGGTGCTCGCGGCGACGAGGAAGGGCGCGAGGAGCGTGCCAGCGTCGAGCCGCGTGAACGAACGTTTGGTCGCGCCGAGGCCCATCGCGGAGAGCAGGAAGACGAGGGGCAGGAGCCAGCCGAGCCGGCCGCTGCGCGCGCCGCGCTCAGCGTCGGTAGCGGCTTCGAGGATTGTTGCGCGGCGCCGGGCGAGCGGGCGGTCGACTGCCGCCGGCCCGGCGAGCTCGGGCGCAGCGTCGGCCACCGAGCTCCGCGGCGGGGCGACGCCGATGTAGCTCGCGAAGGTCGGCGCCAGCTCGGCGGGCGACAAGGTTCGCGCGAGGGGCCCGCTCGGGACGCCGTCGCCCACGAAGACGAAGGGCGCGAAGCGGACCTCCGGCTCGTCCCCTCCGTGCCCCCCGGCGGCGATGTGTCCGTGGTCGCTCATCACGGCGACGAGCGCGCGGCCGAAGGTCGCCTCGCTGACGCGGGTCACGACTTCGTCAGCGCGCCGGAGCGCGCGACGATGCGCATCCGAATCGATGCCGTGATCGTGGGCCGTCTCGTCGACGCCGAGGACGTGCACCACGGTCAGCGCCGGGCCCTCGCCGGCGGCGATTCGGGCGAGGACGTCATCGAGAGGCGCGCCGAGCGCGTCGGGGCCGTGGTGATCGATGTCGCCCTCGTGGGCGAAGAGCACGCTCATCCAGTCGAGGTCTTCGGCGACGAAGGCGACCTGCCCACCGGCGTCGCGCACGCGATCCGACAAGGCGTCGAGCACCTGACGCTGGCCGGGCTTGTTCCGCCGAACGCCGCTGCCGCGCTGCGGCACCCCGGTGAGGAGGGCATGATAGAAGGGCCGCGAGAGCGTCGGCACCTCGCCGAGCTCGATGCGTCCGAAGCTCCCTCGGCTGCGGAGGGCCTCGATCGGCGGCGAGCGTTCGGACTCGTCCACGCGCATCCCATCGAGGAGCACGATGACCAGTGGAGAGAGGGGCGTCTCGAGCGGCGGCGAGACCGCATCCGCCTGGTCCCTCAGAACCGCGAGGGCGCGCGGCGGCGCATCCAAGGTCTCGTAGAACGTGTGGGCGAAGAAGTTCGCGGAAGCGGCGAAGGCGATCAGGACACAGGCGTACCCGATGGAAGCCCTTCGCGGGTCCACCACGCGATCCGCAAGATCGAGGACGCTCTTCGCCACGGACGTCGAAGGCTACCCCACGACCCGGTCCGTCCGCTCCGAGAGAAATGTCAGCTTCTTCGGGTGACCTCGCCGCACCACGGCGGCCCTCGCCCTGATTGCCTGCGCCTCGCGGGCTACTTCACGAGGAACCGAAGCCGCTTCGCCGCGCGGTACTGCACGGGCCACTCGAGCGCGTCGTAGCCCTGCTCGCGGGCCGCGTGCATCGTGAAGTAGGGGTCGGCCAGATGCGCGCGCGCGAGCGCCACGAGGTCCGCGCGTCCGGCGAGGATGATCGTGTTGATGTCGTCGTAGGTGCTGATGTTGCCGACGGCCATGGTGGCGATGTCCACCTCGTTGCGGATCTGGTCGGCGAAAGGCGTCTGGAAGAGACGCCCGTAGACGGGCTTGGCCCGGGTCGAGGTCTGCCCCGCGGAGACGTCGATCAGATCGGCGCCGTGCTCCTTCATCATCTGAGCGAGGCTCACCGCGTCCTCGGGGGTGAAGCCTTCAGGGGCCCAGTCGGTGGCGGAGATGCGCACCGACAGCGGCGCGTCGGGCCAGACCTCGCGCACGGCGTCGAACACCTCGAGCGGATAGCGCGCGCGGTTCTCGAGCGAGCCCCCGTACGCGTCCGAGCGCTGATTGGAGAGAGGCGAGATGAAGCCCGAGAGCAGATAGCCGTGGGCCATGTGGAGCTCGAGGACGTCGAAGCCGGCCTTCTTGGCGCGCTTCGCGGCTGCCACGTGCTCGTCCCGCACGCGCACCATGTCCGCCCTGTCCATCTCCTTCGGGACCTGACTCTTCGGCCCCCACGGGATCGGCGAGGCCGCCATGATGGGCCAGGCGCCCGACTCGAGGGGCTCGTTGTCCCCCTCCCACATGCGCTTGGTCGCCGCTTTTCGCCCCGCGTGGCCGAGCTGCATCCCGATCAGCGCGCTGCTGCGTGCGTGCACGAAGTCGACGATCCGCGCCCACTGTCCGGCCTGGGCGTCGGTGTAGATGCCGGTGCACCCGGGGCTGATGCGCCCCTCCGCGCTCACGTCGGTCATCTCGGTGAAGACCAGCGCCGCACCGCCGAGCGCCCGGCTGCCGAGGTGCACCATGTGCCACTCGTTGGGCATGCCTTCGACGGCGCTGTACTGGCACATCGGCGAGACCACGACGCGGTTCTTCAGCGTCAGGTTTCGCAGTTTGAAGGGCGTGAACATCGGCGGGACGGGATCCTTGTTCGGATCGTCGGCACCTTCGATCGAGAGCGACGCGTTGAGCCAGCGATCGGCGTCCTCCACGTAGGCCGGGTCACGCAGGGCCAGGTTGTCGTGGGTGATGCGCATCGAACGTGTGAGCAGCGAGAAGACGAAGCGCTTGGGCTCCATCCCCATGTAGCGGCGCGCGCTCTCGAACCACTCGAGGCTCGACTGGGCCGCGCGCTGGAGGCTCTCCACGTTGGGCCGGCGCTCCGCTTCGTAAGCGCGGAGCGCTTCGCTCACGTCGTCGTACTTCGCGAAGGCACCGGCGAGGGCGATGGACCCTTCCATCGCCAGCTTGGTGCCCGAGCCGATGGAGAAGTGTGCCGTCGCGGCCGAGTCGCCGAGGAGCACCATGTTCTCGTGGTGCCAGGAGCGGTTTCGCACGGTCGCGAACTGGCGCCAGTGCGTCTTGTTGGCGAGAAGCGGATAGCCGCCGAGCTCCTCGGCGAAGACCTTCTCGCAGTAGGCGATGGTCTGGGGCTCGTTGTCGACGTCGAGCCCCGAGCGCGCGAAGGTCTCGTCGTCGGTCTCGACGATGAAGGTGCTGGTCTCGGGCTCGAACTGGTAGGCGTGGAGCATCCACAGCCCGTGCTCGTTCTCGCGGAAGCTGAAGGTGAAGGCGTCGAGCTGCTGCTGCGTCCCGAGCCAGGCGAAGCGATTCGGTCGCCAGTCGAGCTCGGGGCCGAAATTCGCCGCGTACTTGTCGCGGATCTGCGAGTTGATCCCGTCGGCGGCCACGAGCAGATCGCAATCGCGATAGTCGTCGACGTCCTTCACCTCGGTCTCGTAACGGAGGTCGACGCCGAGCTCTTCGGCCCGGTCCTTGAGGAGGAGCAGCATCTTCTTGCGCGACAACCCGCAGAAGCCGTGGCCCGTCGATCGGTAGACCTCACCCCGATAGTGGACGTCGATGTCGTCCCAGGTGGCGAAGCAGCGGGTGATCGCCTCGTGAGATGGCGCATCCGCATTTCGCAGGTGGTCCTGCGTGCGGTCCGAGAACACCACGCCCCAGCCGAAGGTATCGTTGGGCGCGTTACGCTCGAAGACCGTGATCTCGCGACGCCGATCCTGCTCTTTGAGGAGGATCGCGGTGTAGAGCCCACCCGGGCCACCGCCGATGCAGTGGATCTTCACACCGGGCTAACTACACCCCTCAGGCGTAGGCGTCGAGGAGATCGGCCGCTTTGCGGAAGAGCTGTGCGAGACCGCTCAGCGAGACGCGCCGCATGGCGCGAAGCTCCTTCTTCGCCTCCGCGCGACCCGCCGGCGTGAGGCTCTGGCGCACGTCTGACGCCACCGAGCTGAGCGCCTCGGGGACGATGGACTTGCGGCTGAGGCGCGCCTCCATCGCGTCGGCGTCATAGGCGTACGCCTCCTCGTAATCGATCTCTTCGAGGGGCAGCTGCGTGGTGGGCATGGCCAGCACCGCTTCGCGGGGCACGGGCGGCGGCGAAGGCATCTGGACGGCGCGGGGTCCACTCGGCGTGTCGTCGCGTCCTTCGGGCACGACTTCGACCGGCGCAGGTGCCGAGGGCTCCAGCGTCGAAACGGCGCGGAGATGCGGCGCCTCGGGTTCCTCGGACTTGAACGCCGCTAGCGAGACGCTCGCCCTCGGCGGGGCGCTCGGCGTCTTCGACGCGCTCGGCTTCTTCGAGGCGGGCCCGACCGCCGCAGGAGGCCGGTAGCTCACGCGCGGAGCGATCTGCCGGATGTCGCTCTCCCGCACCTCGGGTGGAACCGAGCGGAAGGGTTTCGTGGCCTCGCGGCGGCCAGGGGCCGGCGGGCGATAGGATCGCTTTGGCGCCGGTGCGACCGGAGACGACGTGGAAAACGGCTGGGTGGTCTGTCGGGCCGACATCTTGCGGGCAGCATTCGGGGGCATGCTTGACTTCCTCCGCCCTCGGGAGGTGCAACGCCCGATCCAGCGCTTAAACAGCGCTTTGTGGGGAAAAACGACCCACCTGGCGGAGCGCGGAACGCTCTCTGCTCCGCGAAATGGCCGGCGGAGCATCCACTCTGCTCCCAGGGGATCGGCGGAGAGCGCCTCACAGGGCTGGCGAGAAAGGCGCGTCTGGGTATTGTTGCGGCGCTTTTTGGGAGGACCCGATGCTTTCTGCCCGCACGATCCTGGCGGCTCTCGCCCTCGCGCTCTCGCTGCCGACCGTCGCCTATGCCGGAGGCTTCGAGCTCCCCGGCGAAGGAGGCGCCCGCGGCCTCGGTCGCGGCGGCGCGTTCTACACGCGCGCGGACGATCCGATGGCGTTGACCCTGAACCCGGCCAACCTCGCCGACATCACGGGCTTTCAGATCTACGCGACCGGCGGCCTGGTCACGGCAAATGACTGCTTTCAACGGGCTGGGACCTACGCCGACACCGACCACGCCCTAGGGCTCGGGCCCTCGATCTTCGATGCCACACCCTCTGATCCGTCGTCGTGGCTGGCCTATATCGACCAGGCGTACCCCCAGGCGTGCAACCAGAGCCCTCTCGGTCCCGCACTCAACATCGCAGCTACCTGGCGTGTGCTGCCCGAGCTCGGCATCGGGATCGGGATCATGACACCGAACGGAGCCGGAACGTCGCAATGGGCCACGGACTCGACGCGCTACACGACCATGGGCGGTCCGAATCCGCCCGGCATCCTTCCTCCACCGAGCCGCTACATCCTTCTCGAACAGAATCAGCTGCTCCTCTACCCCTCCATCGGCATCGGCTATCGACCAGTGCCATGGTTCCGTTTCGGCGCGACGTTTCAGTGGGGGATCGGAGTGTTCGACTTCACGTCAATCACGGTTCGCCAGCCCGGGCAAGATCCGGCGTCCGATGTCTTAGCCAAGCTCCACGCGTCCGATTTCTTCGTCCCGGCCGGTATCTTCTCCGCGCAGTTCATCCCGATCGACGCTCTCGACGTGATGCTCGGCTTCAAGATCTCCGACAGCGTCAACGCCACGGGCGACACGACACTCCAAACGGGCACCTACGGGGCCGGCTCCGATCCCGACGTCCCCGGGCCGATCCCCAACCTCAACACGCCGATCGCCAACACGCAAGTATCCGCGGGCCAACCGTGGGAGGTGCGCCTGGGCCTTCGCTACGCCCAGCGCATCGCGCCGCGACCGGAAGACCCAGACCAGATCTCACGGCTCAGCGGACGGACCGAGGATGCGATGTCGAATGAGTGGTTCGACATCGAACTCGACGCCATCTACCTGATCAACCAGCCGGTCACCAACCTCGCGCTGACCCTGCCGGCGGGGTCGCAGGGTTCGTTCTCCCAGGTCGACATCGGGGGCGGTGTCACCACCATGGACCTCAACCTTCCGACTCAGATCAACCTTCCGCATCAGTGGAACGATCAGTGGCTGCTCCGACTCGGCGGCGACTTCAACGCCATTCCAGGGCTGGCCTCGCTCCGGCTAGGGTTCAGTTTCGAGACCAGCGCCTACGACTCGACCGGGGTCTTTTCCAACCGCAACGCCAAGCAGTACGTCGGCTTGGACTTCATCCCTGGGATGCGCTTCGGCATTCACGCTGGGCTCACCGTCCGTGTCGGCCTTGTCGATCTCAGCCTTGCCTACGCGCACGTCTTCCAACAGACGATCCAGGTGAGCACCACCGAAGCCGCCCTACGGCAGGTTTCAGCGCTGACACCGGAAGAGGGCGAGATCACCAACGCCGGCACCTTCACCGCCGACTACAACCTCGTGCAGCTCGGCGTGAACTTCCACCTGTAGAGGAGGTGCGTCAGCCGCCGAGCGCCCCCGCAAAGGCCCGACTGAGGCGCACTGAAGGTGCGTCGCAGGGAGGGACTGAGGAGGCAAGCCGGCGGATGGCGTGCCTCCAGACTTGGGACGAGGGGCGGAGGTGCGTCAGCCGCCGAGCGCCCCCGCAAAGGCCCGACTGAGGCGCACTGAAGGTGCGTCGCAGGGAGGGACTGAGGAGGCAAGCCGGCGGATGGCGTGCCTCCAGACTTGGGGACGAGGGGCGGAGGTGCGTCAGCCGCCGAGCGCCCCCGCAAAGGCCCGACTGAGGCGCACTGAAGGTGCGTCGCAGGGAGGGACTGAGGAGGTAAGCCGGCGGATGGCGTGCCTCCAGACTTGGGGACGAGGGGCGGAGGTGCGTCAGCCGCCGAGCGCCCCCGCAAAGGCCCGACTGAGGCGCACTGAAGGTGCGTCGCAGGGAGGGACTGAGGAGGTAAGCCGGCGGATGGCGTGCCTCCGCCCCTCGTCAGTCGCCGAAGTCGCCGCCGCCGTACTCCTCCCGCGCAAGATTGTCGAAGCGCGTGTACTCGCTGAAGAAGGCGACGTGGGCGGTGCCGGTGGGGCCTGCGCGCTGCTTGCCGATGATGATCTCGGCGCGGTTCTTCGAGTCGGGGTTGTCGCGGTTGTAGACCTCGTCGCGATAGACGAACCAGATCGTGTCCGCATCCTGCTCGATGGCGCCCGACTCGCGCAGATCGGAGAGCTGCGGGCGCTTGTCTTTCACGCCGCGCGTCTCGACACCACGGTTGAGCTGCGACAGGGCGATCACCGGAAGGCTCAGCTCCTTGGCGAGCATCTTCAGGTTTCGGCTGATCTCGCTGATCTCCTGCTCGCGGCTGTCGTTGCGGCTGCCGCTGCGCATGAGCTGCAGGTAGTCGACCACCACCAGGCCGAGGTCACCCTGGCTCTTGATGCGCCGCGTCTTCGCCCGGAGCTCGGTCATCGACAGGCCCGGCGTGTCGTCGATCCACAGGGGCAGCTCCGACAGGGTGCCGGCGGCGCGCGCGAGCTTCGGCCAGTCGTCGCGCCAGAGCTGACCGGCACGCATGCGCGTGCCGTCCACCCGCGCCTCGGAGCAGAGCATACGTCGCACGAGCTGCTCCTTCGGCATCTCGAGGGAGAAGACGGCCACGCCCGCTTTGCGCTGCATACAGGCATTGACCGCGACGTTGATGGCGAAAGCCGTCTTTCCCATGCCCGGACGGCCGGCGATGATGATCAGGTCGCCGGGGTGCATGCCGCTGGTCATCTCGTCGACCGTGTTGAACCCCGTCGGGAGGCCCGTGATCTTCTCGCCGCGCTCCGCCGCCTCGTGGATCTCCGTGAAGGTGCGGAGGACGACGTCCTTGATGTGCTCGTAGGGCGAGCGGAGGCTCTCCTGTGCGACGTCGAAGATCTGCTTTTCGGCCGAGTCGAGGAACTGCGACGGATCGCCGTAGTCGCCGTAGCCCTTGGCCGCCACCTCGTGACACGCGGTGATCAGCCGCCGAACCAGCGCCTTCTCTTTGACGATCCGCGCGTGCGACTCGATGTTCGCGACGGTCGGGATCGTGTTGGTGAGCTCCAGGATGTAGTCGTCACCGCCGACCGCCGCGAGCTTGCCGCGCGCGACCAGGCGCTCGCGGATCGTGACCGTGTCGACCGGCGTCCCCTCGCCGAAGAGCTCGGTCATCGCCTCGAAGATCTGGGCGTTGGCCTCGCTGTAGAAGTCGTCCTTCTTCACGATCTCGAGGACGACGTTCAGCGCGTCGTTCTCGAGGAGGATCCCGCCGATGACGGCGCGCTCGGCCTCGAGGGAGCTCGGGGGGCGCCGTCCACCGGGACTGCTCTGGGAGGCGGGCACGGCCCGTTCAAAAGCTCCGCTCAGGTCTTCCACTGACATCTCCGAAAAGGGATTCCAGCGTGTCGACAACCCCTGTCCCGTGCAAGTGGAGGAGCTGTGGAAAGTCTGCGAATTGCTGTGATTTGCATGGGCGAACCCTGTGGATGGTCGCAGATCGCTGGGGACACGTGGTCGACGGACGGATCGCCTCGGGACTGACGACCGGATGCGCTCTACGGCTCAGCCGCCCATGAAGTAGTGGAGCGTCTGGCCGTGAACGCGGCCGCCCGTACCGACCGTCATGATCGCGATCTCCTCCTGACCGAGGTCGTCGTAACGAAGGAGCACGCCTTCTTCGTCGCCGATCCGAACCACCCCCAGGATCGACCAGTTGCCGGAGACCTGCGCGGTATCCGGGGCGAGGAGCGCCTCGCTCGTCTCACCCTCGGGATCGTAGAGAAGGAGCGCGGTCGCGCAGGCGCCGGCCGTCACGCACTCGTCGTGGGAGCCCTCCTCGAGCAGCGGTTGCCCCAGGTACAGGAGCGAGCGCTCGCCAGTGAGCGCGAGGAGCCCCAGATGCCTCGCCTCGATCTCCGCGTCGGGCGCGAGGCGGAGCCGGGCGATCTCCGCTCGGGCATGTGCGAGCGCCTCCCCTTCGGGCTCGGTCATCGGTGCCGGACGTGTCATGCGGTCCTCGCCCGACTCCGACTCCGCCTCGGAAGGCAGGCGCACGACGAGGGCGCCGCGCGGCGCTCCGTTCAGGCGAAGGGCCAGATAGGCATCGTGACCGGACGACACGATCCTGCACGCGCCGACGCGCGCGCGGCGCCAGCCCCGGCTGCCGAGGACTTCGAAGCGAGCACCGCGACGGAACGCCTCGGGCACGAGCGCCTCGTCTCGACAGAGCTCCCTCGCTCGCGCGTCGCGGGCTCGCCCCTCCTCTTCGTAGCTCAGGTCGTCGAGGCCTTCGGAAGCGCGCTCGACGAGCTGCGTCACCCACTCGGGCGTCGGCTCTCCGCCGAAGAAGCTCTCGTCCTGGGACCTCGTCCTCATGAAAAGCCACGCGCCCCGGAGCCCCTCGTTCGCTGTGAGCCCCTCTTCATCGGTCGCCACGAAGTAGTACCGGCCGCTCGCGTTGCGCTGAGGTGGCTGCGCATCCGAGCCGCGGCAGCTCAGCTCCGCGTCCACGCACGCCTCGTAGTTTGCGACCGCTGCGCAACGCACGCGCAGGCTCGCGCCATCCGCGGCGATCTGCGCCCGCATCTCCTCGCGACACCCTTCGGGCGCGGCGGGCTCCGCTTCGGCTTCCTCTGTCTGAGGCGCTCGTGCGGATGGTGGCGCAGGCGCAGGCGCCACCTGCCGCTGGGTCGGCGCAGCGCTTTGCGACCCCGCTGACGATCCCCCGCACGCGACGACGAGGACCAGAGCTCCCAGTGCTCCCCTCATGCTGGCAGGATGACAGACGCGGGCGAGCGCTCCCAGCGCCGCCCGAACGCCTTCAGCGCACACTTTGGCGACGACCTCGTCGCCCGCTTCGACAGCCTCGGAGGGGACGCGCGCCTCGTCGCCCCCTCGCCCCGCGGTCGCCCGGACGTCGCCCTCCATCTCGGGAGCTTCGTCCGCCAGGCCGAACACGATTGTGTCGATGCTCCCCACACCCGAATACCGCTGAGGGCTCAGCCCGCGAGGTCGAAGACCAGATAGCGGCGCGGCCCACCGGCGACGAGGAAGCGCTCGTCTTCGGAGAGCGCCAGGACCTGGGTGTGGACCCTGGCCCACGCCGCGGGACGCCGGTCGGCGCCGCGGTAGATCGCGAGCGCGTGCCGCGTCGCGCGCACGGTGATCTGCGCGCCCAACGCGGCGACCTTCGTCTCTCGATCGCGCACGCGCAGGCCGCGGCGTTCATCCCGCTCGGGCGGGCTCAGCTCCGCCGGTGGCTCTGCCCCGTGAAAGAGCACGGCACCGCTCGCGACGTCGAACACCGTGGTGCGCCCGTGAGCGAAGGTCCAGACGCGCCGGCCTCCGCTGTCGATGCGCGGCGGCTCTTCGGCCCAGCTCTCCACCACCAATTCGCCGATGCGATGCCCCTCGCGCCAGGTCGAGAGAATGTCGCCGCTCCTCGCGCCCCACTTCAACACGAGTCCATCCGCTTCGTGCTCGGTCACGTCGAGAGGTGCTCGATCGCCATGAGCGAAAGCCGGCGAGAGCTCCTCGACCGGCTCCTCGGTCTCGTGCGCTTCGAGAACCTCGCCGTCGCTCACGCGGCGGGCGCTCCACCCACATCCGTGCGCGACAGGGCCAACGTCACGCACTTCGTACGCGGCACCCGTCCCGATCGCGAGCACCCCGCCCGACGTATCGAAGCCGAGGGACCGTACGGGCTGCCGATTCGCGTCGAAGGACGCGACCACCAGCACTCGCTCGAGGGTATCGTCGGCCACCGCCACGTGGGACGAACCCACGACGAAAGCGAAGCGTTCTGCTCCGGGCCCGAAGATCACCCTCCGCACCGGCCCGAGCACGTTCATCCCCGCCCCGTCGTGTCGGACCATCCCGGTCGGCCGCTCGAGCTGCGCGAAGGGCGTGACGATGGGCACCCGAACCAGAGGTCGGTGGTGGGGCTTGTCGGGATTCGCGGGAATGTTCTCTTCGGTGATCCCCAGCGTCGTCGGCTCCGAGGGCTTTCCGAGCTCGGACGAAGGTGCCGCCGCCTCTTCGTACTTCGCCCGTTTCTTCCTCCTCTTCTTCCGGTTCGCCCGTCCCCGCGCCGGCGGGTCCAGCGCGTCCTCCGACTCTCTTGCCCAACGGACCGGGTCATCGGTCTCGATCGGAAAGAGATAGAACACGTCCATCGGCCCGGATGACCACGCGTGCTCCCCCCAGAGCTGCCCGCACGCGCGGCAGCGATAAACCGAGCGCCACCGGAAGCGCTCGAAGGCGACCCTCTCGGAACGCTCGATAATCGCATCCAGCGCCGTGCCCGTCGGTGCCTGATCCACCCGCTCGATCGGGTGCGCCGTCAACTTCGCGCAATCACAGGACGTCATCCCACCGATATGGGACCACAAATGCGAAGAGCCCGCTCGGCCGGGGCCGAGCGGGCTCGTGCGACACGACCGATCCGATTCAGGACTTGGTCACGACGGTGAGGCCGAAGGGGGCCTTCACGCCGGCGGGGAACTTCACGAAGAGCTCGTAGTCGCCCGTCTTCTTGATCGCTTCGTCGGGCATGATGATCTTCTTGCGGTCGATGGTCACGTCCTTGCGCGCCAGAGCCTCGACGACCTCCTGCGCGGTGACCGAACCGAAGAGCTTGCCCTCTTCGCCGGCCTCCTTGGCGATCTGAACCGTCAGGCCCTTGACGATCTTCGCCTGCTCCTCCGCCGCCTGACGCTCCTTCTCGAGCCGGCCGAGCGCGAGACGACGCTCATGCTCCGCCTGGGCGAGGTTGGCGCGCGTGGCCATGACGGCCTTGCCCCGGGGGATCAGGTAGTTGCGGGCGTAGCCCGGGCGGACCTTCACGATCTGCCCGGACGTCCCGAGGTTGTCTACGTCCTCGCGAAGGACGACCTGGATGTTGGTAGCCATCTTCTTCTCACTTCGTCGCGGTGTAGGGCAGGAGCGCGATGTTGCGCGCACGCTTGATGGCGAGGGTGAGCTCCCGCTGCTGCTTCGCGGTCAGGCCGCTGATGCGCCGGGGAACGATCTTCCCACGCTCGGTGATGAAGTAGCGGAGCTGCTGCGGGTCCTTGTAGTCGAAGTTGAACCCGGGCTCCTGGGTGAAGGAGGGCGCACGCTTCTTGCCGCCGCGCTTGCGGCGAAGGCCGAGCGGATCGGCATCGGAACGCGCCTCGCGCACGATGGCGCCCTTCTCGGCGCCGGACTTCGAAAGCTTGAGATCACTCATCGTCGCCACCCTTGCTGTCGTCGTCGGAGTCGTCATCCGAATCCGAGTCGCCCGAGTCGTCCGAGTCGTCGTCCGAGTCCGAATCGTCCGAATCGTCCGAGCCCGCGTCGTCGGAATCGTCGCCCGAATCCGAGTCGTCCGAGTCGTCCGAGTCGTCGGAGTCGTCATCCGAATCGTCGGAGTCGTCATCCGAATCGTCGGAGTCGTCGTCCGAATCGTCGGAGTCGTCGGAGCCACTCAGACCCAGGCGGTCGTCCTCGTCCTCGTCCTCGTCCTCGGTGATCTCCACCGCGACGAACTTCACCTCTTCGGGATCGACCGCGTAGCCGCTCGGGTCGACGCCGTCCTGAACCTTGATCGTCTGATAACGGAGCACCGGATCGAGGAGGCGCAGGTTGCGCTCGAGCTCGGCCACCAGGTCGTTCTTCCCCACGTAGCGGACGTAGACGAAGATGCCGCGGCTGTTCTTCTCGATGAGATAGGCGAGCCGGCGCTTGCCCCAGTTGTCGACCTGAACGATCGTCCCGCCGAGTCGCGCGACGACCTCCTGCACCCGACCCGACACCTTCTCCGCATCGCTGGGGGGCGTGGTGGGCTTCAGGATGTAGATGGTCTCGTATTCGTGAAATCGCGGGCGGGCGGAGCCGCTCGCTGCTAGCTGAGTCATGTCGTGTCCTCCTGGACTTTCGGCCCCGGCGGGTGGCCGGAGCGAGGAAGGCGGGTCGTTTAGCAGGTTCCTTCGGGGTCAGCCAGCGCCCTCGGCCTTTTCCGCCTTGCTCTTCTTCTTGGCGTGAAGCCGGTTCATGGCTTTCTGAGGCCCGTCGCGGAGGATGCCCTCCACCGCGAGGGCCGCTCGGTCGAGGACGTCGGGGAGCTCCGCCCGCTCGATCGCCGCGAAATCACTGAGGACGTACCCCTCCACTGCACCCGAGCGCGGCCGGCCGATGCCGACCCGCACCCGCACGAAGCCGTTGCCACCCCCGTGCTGGATGATGCTCTTGAGCCCGTTGTGGCCCGCGGCGCCGCCTCCCACCTTGATGCGCACCTCGCCGAAAGGCAGGTCCAGCTCGTCGTGGACGACGACCACGCCGCCGAGGGCGACCTTGAAGAACTTCATGGCCGGCTGAACGGACTCTCCGCTCAGGTTCATGTAGGTCATCGGCTTGAGCAGCACGACGTCCCGGCCGCCGAAGTCCGCCTTCGCGAACTCTCCTTTGAACTTGTCGCGGAGAGCAGGCGCGGACCAGCGGTCAGCCAGGGCGTCGACCACCATGAAGCCGACGTTGTGACGATTGCCGGCGTATTTCGTCCCCGGATTCCCGAGGCCGGCGACGAGGTGCACCGAGACGCTCCGGGATCAGCCCGCAGCCGGCGCGGCCGGTGCAGCACCGCCCGCGGCCTCTGCCTCGTCGGTCTTCTCCTCGACCACCCGCTTGGGCTCGGTCACCAGGACGACCCGGCGATCGGGCTTGAACTGGACCGAGACGCCCTCGTCGAGCGGGAGATCCGCCACCGTGAGGATGTCGCCGATGTCCATGTTGGCCACGTCGATCTCGATGACGGACGGGATCCTGTTCGGGGTGGTCCTGACCGGCAGGTCGCGGAAGACGACCTGGAGCTGGCCGCCCTTCTGCACGCCAACCGGGCGTCCCTTGGTGGCCACCGGCACGTGAACATCGACCGGCCGGTCCTCCGTGACCTTGTAGAGGTCCACGTGAAGCGGCTGGCGCGTCACGGGGTGAACCGCGATGTCCTTGACCATGGCCAGATGCGCGGTGCCGCCGACATCCAGCGAGAGCACCACGTTCTGCTTTTGGGGGGTCTCGAGGGCCTTGAGAAGAGCCTTCGGAGACAGGGACAGCTTCGTCGTATCCACGCCCGCGCCGTAGAACACGGCAGGGATCTTGCCCTGGGCACGAAGCTGACGCGCTGGCCCCTTTCCGCTCGTCTCGCGGACCTCAACCTGTAGCGTCTGCTTTTCCATTTCTATCGTTTCCTATTCGTCAAACGAACAGCGAGCTCACCGAGTCGCTGTTGTGGATCCGCTTGATCGCCTCGCCGAGGATGCGCGCGACCGAGAGCACCTTGAACTTCCCCGATTCCGCGGCGGGACCGGGGAGCGGGATCGTGTCCGTCACGATCACCTCGCTCAAGGGCGAATCGAGGATGCGGTCGATGGCCGGACCGCTGAGGACGCCGTGGGTGGCGGCGGCGCACACGCTCTTGGCACCCCTCTCCATCAGGACCCGAGCCGCGGTGGTCATGGTGCCCGCGGTGTCGATCATGTCGTCGAGCAGGACGCAGTCGCGACCCTCGACCTCACCGATGATGTGCATGACCTCGCTGACGTTCGCCTTCTCGCGACGCTTGTCGATGATGGCGAGGTCCGCCTTGAGGCGCTTGGCGTAGGCGCGCGTCCGCTCCACGCCCCCGGCATCGGGGCTGACCATGACCGGCGGCGTCGGGAACTTCGGCTGGAGGTACTCGAGGAAGACCGGCATCGCGTAGAGGTGATCGAAGGGCACGTTGAAGAAGCCCTGAATCTGCCCTGCGTGGAGGTCCATCGACACCACGCGGTCGGCGCCCGCACCACTCAAGAGGTCGGCCACCAGCTTGGCGGTGATCGGCGTCCGCGGAGCGACCTTCCGATCCTGCCGCGCGTAACCGTAATAGGGGATGACCGCGGTGATGGAACCAGCGGATGCGCGCTTGAGTGCGTCGATCATCACGAGCAACTCCATCAGGTTGTCGTTGACCGGCGGCGCCGTGGGCTGGATCACGTAGACGTCCACCCCGCGGACGTTCTCCTTGATCTCGGTGAAGACCTCACCGTCGGAGAAGCGCGACACACGCGCACGGCCCAGGGGCACCTCGAGGTAGCTCGCGATGCTCTCCGCAAGCTCGGCGTGTGCATTGCCCGAGAAGATGCAAATCGATTTGAACACACCCGCCTCCCGAAGAGAGCCGTCTATAGATACGAAATCCCCCGAAAAACCGCTTCCGGGGGGAGCGAGCAGGTAGCAGGGGGCCCAGGGGGTGTCAACCGGGATCCCGCCACCCGTGGCCAGAGGACGTGCGGCCATGGCTCAGGCCCCCTGCCGATTCGGGAGGCAGAGGATGGCTGAGCGTGCTCGCTGGCTGATTCAATCCGTCGCGAACGTGTGTGCCACGCAGCGCGATCGGGCGAGGGTGCGCGTTGTGCCACACTGCGCGGTGCGATTTTCGCACACCACCCACCCGTGCAAACATCCACGCTGACGCCAAAGCGTCGGGCACGACGACGCGATCACCAAGCACGCCGTCAATCCACTGGTCGATGGAACACCCTTGAGCGAACGTTCGGCTCTGATATACATCTGATTCTCGTTTTCGGTTGGAGGGATGATGTCGAGTGCGAACGTGCTGCTGATCACCGACCGTGCGGGCTTCGAGCCCGTCTGGGGTCCCGCGTGCGCGCAGTTCGCGCTCGAGCCGACGGTGACCAAACCGTCCGCTCTCGCCTCCGCGATGCAGCGCGGTCAGGCGATCATCTTCGACGCCGCGTCGAAGCGTTATGAAAACGACGAGGACGAGCTCCTCTCCGCGGTCGGCTTCGCTCGCGCCATGGGTGGTCGCGTCGCGGTGCAGCGCGACTCGGACGCCGAAGAAGTCGACGACCTCCTCGAAGAGATGTGTCCCGGCCTCATCGCTCGGAGCGATGGCGACGTCGCGCGCATCTGCCAGCTGCTCTCGCGACAGCTCGACAAGGATCGCGCCTACCGCTTCGAGTTCGTGACGCTGTCTCCGCGACCGGGCGAGCTGCTCGCGATCCTCGGAGACGGACGCTCCGCGCTCATCGCGCGCCCCCTCGACGAAGCCGACGACTCCTCGGCGATCACCAGCATCGAGATCTCGGAAGATGCGCGCAGCGCATCGCTCGCCTTCGACAGCGGACGCGAGCTCGCGCTCGACGCCGCCGACGTGGCGCGACGCATTCGCGAAGGCGACAGCGGCAACGGTCGCATTCCCGTCGACGGCGAGCGGCTGGGCAAGCGCATCCGCGAGCTGCGCCTCGAGGCCGGCCTCACCCAGGCCGAGCTGGCCCGGCGCACCGGAATTCATCGGCCCAACATCGCCCGGGTCGAGGCGGGGAGGCACACCCCCTCCCTCGAGACCATCGCCCGTCTGGCCACCGCCATCGGCGTGCCGACCACCCGCGTCCTGCACAAGGACTGAGCCCCGGGCCCCTGCCCATGGCCCTCGAGATCGAGCCCGATCGAGAGCCCGCGGCGCCCCGCGACGCGGCGACGGTGGTCGTTCTGCGGGAAGAAGACGAGGAATTCTCCGTCTTCATGGTGAAGCGCCA
This sequence comes from uncultured delta proteobacterium, assembly GCA_963727445.1. Classification (GTDB taxonomy): domain Bacteria; phylum Myxococcota_A; class Polyangia; order Polyangiales; family B10-G4; genus B10-G4. Next base: position 258,110 of record CAVSGI010000020.1, on the reverse strand, counting down.
CAAGAACAGCGCCTTCATGGGAGGGGCCTACGTCTTCCCCGGGGGCAAGCTCGACGCCGAGGACTCGGCACCCGAGATCCTCGAACGCACCTCGGGCCTATCGGAACAGGACGCGGCCCGAGCGCTGGGTGAGCCCGCCGACCCCCAGCGCGCCGTCGGTCTGTACGTCGCTGCCGTCCGCGAGACCTTCGAGGAGGCCGGCGTGCTCCTCGCAGAGGACGTGGACATCGCGGCGCTCGACAAGGCGCGCGCGACGCTCGAAGGCGGCGCCCCCTTCGCTCGGGTGATCGAAGGGCTGGGCGCCGTCCTCGATCTGACGCGACTCACACCGTGGACGCGATGGGTGACACCCGTGGTGGAGCCGCGGCGGTACGACGCGCGTTTCTTCTTGGCGCGCGCTCCCGAAGGACAGCTCGCTGCCCACGACCAACGCGAGACCACCGAGAGCGCATGGCTTCGACCCTCCGAAGCGCTCGCGCGCGAATCGCGCGGCGAGATCCAGCTGCCTCCGCCCACGATGCGAAGCCTCGAGATGCTGGCGCTCTTCACGGACATCGACGAAGTGATCCGCGAGGCCTCGGAGCGAACGCCGCCGGTGGTCGAGCCCGTGTTTTCGGACGAGGGTGGAAAGTGGTCGCTGCTCCTTCCCGGTGCGCCCGGCCATCCGGTGCCGGAGCAGCGGATCCCCGGCCCGACCCGCTTCGTGCTGTCGAACGGCCGCTGGTGGTCGGGCGAACCGACTCCTGACGAGGGATGACGGCTTTTTGGCCGCGGGGCCTTTGGGATCGGTAAGATCCGGGGGATGTCACGGGGCGTGAAGCTCGCCGTATTTCTGGCGGCCCTCTTTGCTCCCGGGTTTCTCTGGGCGGAGCGGATGGCCACCGCCCCCGCCCCCGCACATGCCGCCACGCGCCCCGAGCCCGCGCTCACGACCGCGCCGACGGAGCTGCCTCCGCCGCTGCCGCCGATGCCCGAGGACGAGATCCGCTGCAGAGTGCCGCGCGTCGCGATCGCACACACCAACGGGTGCGACGCGGGCCGGCCCTACCCCAGCTGCCGATGGCAGATGCCGGAGCCTCGCGCCGTGGGTCACACCTTCACCATCTGGCGCAACACGACGGCCGACAGTCGCAGCGCTCGTCCCGCCCTGGTGAGCCTCGCGCTCGCGGTAGCCGACGAGTACGCGCGCCAGTTTCCCGGCGAGACCCTCGCCATCGGCGACCTCGACGCACCCGGGCCACGGCACAACTCGCACGACGACGGCGTCGACATCGACCTCTACCTCCCCGGAGCGATGGAAGTGGAGAACCTGGGCTCGCACGAGTTCGTCGAGAACTACGCGGAGCTCACGCCGCTTCAGCGGCGAATGCATCGTGCGCGTGTGCTGACGCTCGCGAAGATCCTCGCGACCTGCGCCGACGGGCGGGTGCGTATCTACTACAACGACGACGACGTGCAGGCGCGCTTCGAGCGTTGGTACGACGCGCAGGGCTGGCATTCGGAGTTCGGCCGGGCCATGCAGGGGCACAACGACCTGCATCGTTTCCACTTCCACGTGCGGATCCCGCCGGACCTCGCGCCGGTGCCGATGGCGCCCGAGGGCGAGGAAGGCTGATGTCCGAGGCGACCGCGTGGGACCTCGCCTTCGATGGTGCGGGCCTGGTCACCGTCGTCGTGCAATCGCGCTTCGGGGGCGAGGTGCGGATGGTCGCGCACGCCAACCGAGAAGCGGTGGAGCTCACCCTCTCCACCGGCCTCGCCCATTTCTTCAGCCGCTCGCGCCAGAGCCTCTGGAAGAAGGGCGAGAGCAGCGGCAACACCCTCGCGGTCGCCGAGGTCTGGGTCGACTGCGACCGCGACGCCCTCATCTATCTCGCCGACGCCCGCGGCCCCTCCTGCCACACGGGCGAGCGGACGTGCTTCTTCGAGCGCCTCGCGGGCGCGACAGAGGGTCACGCGGGTCCGACCCTCTTCCGCCTCGGGCGGACGCTCGAGGCGCGAAGGGACGCGGGGAGCGAGGAGAAGAGCTACACCAGGAAGCTCCTGAACGCTGGGCCGCCGAAGATCGCCGACAAGGTGCGCGAAGAGGCCTCCGAGCTGGCGGTGGCGCTCACCGAAGAGAGCGACGAGCGCGTGGTCTCCGAGGCCGCCGACGTGCTCTACCACGTCATGGTCGGCCTGCTCGCGCGCGGCCTCACCCTCGAGGACGTCGAGCGCGAGCTCGCCCGCCGCTTCGGCACCTCGGGGATCGACGAAAAAGCCTCCCGCCACGATCCCTGAAGCCACGAGCGCGCCCGCAGGGACCGTAAGCCGCCCGATGGCGCGACCTCGCAGGGAGGAGGCGCGAGGTTGCGTCAGCGGGCGAGCGCGCCCGCAGGGGCCGACCGAGAGGTACTGAAGGTACCTCGCAGGGAGGAACCGAGGACGTAAGCCGCCCGATGGCGCGACCTCGCAGGGAGGAGGCGCGAGGTTGTGTCAGCGGGCGAGCGCGCCCGCAGGGGCCGACCGAGAGGTACTGAAGGTACCTCGCAGGGAGGGACCGAGGACGTAAGCCGCCCGATGGCGCGACCTCGCGCCTCCTCAGCCGAGGATGCCCTGGATCTCGGACTCCACGGTCTGCTCTTTGACGCGACGCGCGAGGGCGAGCTCGGTGATGAGCAGGCTCTTCGCCTTGTCGAGGAGCTGGCGCTCACCGAAGCTGAGCTCCTTGTCGGAGCGGAGGCGATAGAGATCGCGCAGCACCTTGGCGACCTCGAAGGGAGAGCCGCTCTTGAGCATCTCCGTGTACTCGCGATAACGGCGATTCCACGGCTGGCTGGTGACGGCGACCTCGTCGGCCTTGAGGATCTCGACGACCTTCTTGGCGTCCTTTCGAGAGATCACCTGACGCAGTCCGAGGCGCTGTGCCGCGTCTGTCGGCACCATCACCTTCATGCCGGTGTCGAGGATCTTCAGGAAGTAGAAGCTCTTGGCGTTACCAGCGATCTCTTTGTTCTCGATCGCCGTGACCTCGCCCACGCCATGGGCGGGATGAACCGCCTTGTCGCCGACCTTGAAACCCGCAATTTTCTTAGCGCCCAGAGCGCACCTCCGCGTGGGCCCCTGTATGGATCCCCGACGTAGCGCGGGCAAACTGCCTCCGCGCACGAAGGGTGAATTTAGCACCGGGGCCCGACTGGGTCAACGAAGCCGCAGGGGTGGTTTACAAACGATTACAAACATTTATAGCGCGCGCACCGGAGCCTCCAGAAGCTCCGCGATCTCGCCTCCAAAGAGGGTGCGAAGCCCGAGAGAGAGGGACTCGGCGCGAAGCTCGAGACCCATCAGGACCGAGTTTTCTCCGACTCGGACGGTCAACGTCGGCAGCGCCTCCCGCATTCCCAGGGCCGCGCCCAAATCCTGCTCGGCCACCGAGGTGATGAGGGTCTCGAAGTTCTCCTGGGCCGTGGAGGGGAATTCACCCACCAACTGGACCCCGATCGCGACGTCGGGAGGGCCCGCAGGCGTGGCCACGGCCGCCAGGGCCCGCTGCCGCGCCAAGAGCATGCCGATGCCGAGCTCGGGCGGCAGCGCGAGCGGCGCCGGCACGTAGAGGGCGAGAGGCGCGCTCGCATGCCGCTCCACCAACGCGCGGAGGTCGGGGGTCGCCAGGGCGGCGTGCCCCTGGGGGAAGCGTCCATTGCGCACGCGGCTCAGGATCGTCGCGGTGACGTCGGGCAACGCGCTCGTGAAGAGCACGACGTGGTCCGCGATCGCGGTGACGTCGCGCCTCTCGGCTCCCAGAAAGCCCATCCGCCTCACGAATGGCGCGTCGGCCCGAACCTCCACCGAGGACATCCTGGACTCGGTGGCCAGGACCACGTCGCGCGCCGACCAGGGCCCACGGGCGATGATCGCGAAGCCGTCTTCGTACTCGGCGACCACCAGCTCCTCGACCTCGTGCGGCTCGACGCCGGTCCGCCGCGCGAAGGCGTCGCGCTGATCGGCGTCGAAGACCGCATCCACCACGGTCCGCGTGGCCGGGGCTTCCATCAACTCGGCCGGCCTCGCCGTGACGACGACCTCCGCACCCTCGGGGATCAGAAACGGAAGCGGCCCGATCGCGGGCGATGTGGGCCGCGGCGTGTCGGTACGTGCGCTCCGTTCCCCGTCCCCGCCGCACGCGACGAGAAGCGCGGCCGCCAGCGCCACCGTGCACGAGAGCCGCCGCATCGCCGCTACTCGACGCGCTCGCCGTCCCCGAGCTCGATGATCTCCAGCTCGAACTCCAGCTCGCCCTCGACCCGCACGTTCGCGCCTTCCTCGATCTCCATGCCCCCTCGCACGGTGACCTTCGCGTTGGGCCCGAACACCACGTTCGCTCCTTTGGAGATCACGACCTTGGGCTTCGCCTTCGGCACCTTGCGATAGCGCGTTCGGCAGTGCGTACACACCACCTCCGAGTCGCTCTTCCACTCGAGCTCCCCCCCGCCGCAATGACCGCACTTGTGAGCCTGCATGGGGCCGAAGGCTAGCACCGTCCGGTGGCGGACCGGGCGAACGCGAGGTGAGCTTTCCGCGCGGAAAGCGCCTCCCCGAAACATTCGAAACATTCACTTGCCCCGGGGAAAGCGGTTTCGCAAGCGCCGCCCGCAACCGAGCCGCGTCGCTCACCGCCGCCGCATCCGCGTCCGTCACCGCGTCTGCATCCGTCACCGCGTCTGCATCCGTCACCGCGTCCGCATCCGTCACCGCGTCCGCGTCCGTCCCCGCATCCGCATCCGCCGCCCGCGTCCGCCGCCCGCATCCGCCACGGCCCCCCGCGTCAACCGCCCGCCGCACCACGCCACGCAAGACGCACCCCGACTCCCCGCCCCAACCGGGCCGGCGAGCCGACGCGCGTTTCAGCCGGTCGCGAGCTTCAGTTCGCGCGACTGCGCTTGCCGTTGGCCTTCTGGGCTTCGGCCTTCACGGCGTCTTCTACCTCTTCGGCCTTCGCTTCGTCTTCCTTGAGCAAACCGCGCTTGATCATGATCTTCTTCTCGATCTCGGCGAGCATCGCGGGGTTCTCCTCGAGGAAGTTCCGCGCGTTGTCGCGGCCCTGACCGATGCGGTCGTCGCCGTAGCTGTACCAGGCGCCCGACTTCTTGATGATGTCGTCCTCGACGCCGAGGTCCAGGACGTCGCCCGTGCGGCTGATGCCCTTGCCGAAGAGGATGTCGAACTCGACCTTCTGGAAGGGCGGCGCGAGCTTGTTCTTCACGACCTTCACGCGCGTGCGGTTGCCGATGGCCTCGTCGCCGACCTTGATCGCGCCGATGCGGCGGATGTCGAGGCGCTGCGACGCGTAGAACTTCAGCGCGTTGCCGCCGGTCGTCGTCTCGGGGCTGCCGAACATCACGCCGATCTTCATGCGGATCTGGTTGATGAAGAAGAGCACGCACTTGCTCTTGTGCACGGTCGCCGTGAGCTTGCGAAGCGCCTGACTCATCAGGCGCGCTTGAAGGCCGACGTGGCTGTCGCCCATCTCGCCTTCGATCTCGGCCTTGGGCACGAGCGCCGCCACCGAGTCGATGACGATCAGATCGACCGCGCCCGAACGGACGAGGGTGTCGGCGATCTCCGAGGGCCTGTTCGCCGTGGTCGGGCTGGCTGACGAGGAGCTCGTCGACGTTGACCCCCAGCTTGCGCGCGTAGGTCGGGTCGAGGGCGTGCTCGGCGTCGATGAAGGCGGCGATGCCGCCCTTCTTCTGACACTCGGCGATGGCGTGGAGGGTGAGCGTCGTCTTACCGCTCGACTCCGGGCCGTAGATCTCGACGATGCGCCCGGTCGGATAGCCGCCGACGCCGAGGGCGAGGTCCAGCGAGATGCTGCCGGTGGGGATCACCGGAATGCTCTCGACGACCTTCTCGTCACCCAGGCGCATGATCGCGCCCTTGCCGTGTGCCTTTTCGATCGTGCCCAGTGCGAGGTTGAGCGCCTTCTCTCGGTTCGGATCCATGGCCATCGTCTCGTCCTTCTCTTTCTGCTTCCGTTCGTGGTCTGGCTTCGTCGTCACCCGAGGGGAATTCGGGCGCGGGGGGTGTATCTGGCTTTGGGTCGTGGGGGACTCGCCCCCCTCAGCCCCCTCGATGAATCGAGCTCGCTCTGGAAGAGAACGACCTCTCGCACCAGGGACGACACGCCCTCCCGCGGACTGACAGATTCGATCACCCGAGCCGTGTTCTCGCGTCCTTTTTTCATTCGCGCAAGGGTCAGATGTGGGCGGTAGGGCCGCTCTTCCGGTGCAATTCCAACGCCTTGAAGACACCTATCCACTTGTTCAGCAAGGGTTTTCAGCCCCTCTGCACCCTCGGAAAAACCCACCCAGAGCACCCTCGATTTTTTTTCGTTGGGGAAGGCTCCGAGGCCCGAAAAGCGGATCTCGAAGCGATCCGTCGACAGCTCCTTCAGCGCCTCGCCGATCGAAGGCACCCTCTCCTCGGCCACCTCGCCGATGAAGCGCAGGGTCAGGTGCATGTTCTCCGCCGGCACGAAGCGCGCCGCGATCTTCCGCTCCACGAACGCCTGTCGCACCGCCGCCGAGACCTCGCCGAGCCAGCGGCGCGCCTGCTCCGAAGGCTCCACTGCGACGAAGAGGCGAGGCACCCCCTGGCTAGCCGTGATCTTCGCGCGCGCGCGCCGTCCGCCGGACGAGCTCGAGCGCGATGTAAGCGGCGAGGGTCCGGATCCGCTCGCGATCGCCCACCAGGCGCCGCGTCTTGGTGATCGTCTCCTCACCGCGCACGGCGAGCCCGAACCAGACCGTCCCTACCGGCTTCTCCTCGGTTCCGCCCCCCGGCCCCGCGATGCCGGTGACGCTCACGGCGAGGTCCGCTTCGCTCACCCGAAGCGCGCCTTCGGCCATGGCCGCGGCCACCTCGCTGCTGACGGCGCCGTGGGCGCGCATCAGCTCCGAGCTCACCTTGAGGAGCTCTGTCTTCGACGCGTTCGAATAGGTCACGGCGTCGAGGAGCAGGTAATCGCTGCTGCCCGGTACGCTGGTCACCATCGCGCCGATCATGCCGCCGGTGCACGACTCGGCGAGGGCGAGCTTGAGCTTGTTGCGCCGGAGAAGGCGTCCCACCGCGGCGGGAAAGGTGTCGTCGCGGTCGCCATACACCGCGTCTCCGAGCCGTTCGCGCACCACGTCGGCCGCGGCCCGGGCGCGCTTTTCGGCGTCGACCTCCGTCTCGCCGCGCGCGAGGATCTTCACCTCGATCTCCGGAAAGGACGCGCGATAGCCCAGGGTCACGCCGGGGTGCGCGCCTTCCACGTCCTCGAGCAGCCCCTGAGTCTGCGATTCGGTGAGCCCAAAGGTGCGCAGGTGCACCTGATGCGAGGTGCGGACGACGGTGTCGGCGATGGCGGGCACCACCGACTCGTCGAAGATCCGCTTCATCTCACGCGGCACACCGGGCATGAAGAAGAAGCGCGCGTCACCGATCGCCCGCGCGAAGCCCGGGGCCGTGCCCTCGGGGTTGTCGAGGATCAGCGCGCCTTGTGGGAAATCGGCCTGCTTCTCGTTGGAAGCCGGCATCTCCAGGCCGCGAGCCTCCCAGCGGCGCCGGATCTTCGCCAGCGAAGCCTCGTCGCGAAAGGTCCCGACGCCCGCCGCCTTCGCGACGGCGATCGTCGTGAGGTCGTCCGTCGTCGGTCCGAGGCCGCCGGTGGCCACCACCACCCGCACCCGCTTCGAGAGCCGCTCGATGGTGTCGATGATCCGCGCCTCGTCGTCGTCGACGCTCACGTGCTCCACCACGTCGAAGCCGAGCCTGGTGAGCTCCTCGCCGAGCCACGAAGCGTTGGAGTTCGTGAGCTCACCGCGGGTGAGCTCCGTGCCGATGGAGAGGATAGCGGCAGTCATGGTGTCTTTCGGGGGGTGGCGAGTCTGCTCGGTGGGCCCGAGGCCGTCAACCGCCCCCACCCGCGAGCCCTCGCGGGCGGGCCTCCACGTACGCGTACCGCTTCTCGAGGGCGTCGCCGACCGCCTCGATGTAGCGAAGGAAGATGAACATTGTCGTCCACCGTGCGTGGCGCGTAGTAGAGGAGGTGAAGCGCCGCGACCGGTCCGATGATCGCCCAGGCGATCAGGAGAGCGGTCCTGCCCGAAAGGGCCCGAAGCCACGGCGCCCCCACGACATCGACGCCAGCGTAGTGCCTGGTCCAATGACGTAGAAGGGTTCTCGCTCGTTCGTCGGCCGCCTCGCGGCGTCGGGAAACCTCGAATGTGCGCTGCACGTCCTTCGGTTTCCCTCCTTGCGACGCGACCGACGCCCGTCGCGATCTCCCCTTCCACATCATTGGACCAGGCACTACTGCACATCTCGTATAGTTGGGCCGTGCGAACGCTCGCGACTCTCATCGCATCGCTCTCGGTGCTCTTCGCTCCGCGGCACGCCGACGCGCAGATCGACCTGGTCGAGCAGATCTTCGGCGCCAGCAACATCGAGCGGGTGACCGGCCACGGACGGATGGCGGTCGGGATCTCGGAGGCGGGAGACCTCTCGGTCCTCACCTGGCCCAACCCGAGCTTCTGCGATCAGCTCGGCTACGTCACGGCGAATGGAAGCGCGGCGCGCAGCCTGCCGCGCTTCGGCGCGTCCGAGGGCGCGGGGCTCTTCCTCGGCGTGGTCGTGGACACCCCCGATCTCGGACGGCGCGTCAGTTGGTTTCGTGACGACGATTGGACCCGCAGCCAGGGATACGAAGCGGACGGGTCCAACATCCGCACCACGTACGAAAACGACCTCCTCGGACTGAGCGTCGAGGTCGTGGACGCCGTTTCGCCCGACACCGACGTCTTCGTCCGCGACGTGATCGTCTCGCTCGGCGACGCGAGCCCGGTGACGGACGCGTGGCTCTTGACCTACGCGAACCTCTCGCCCGTGCCCCCCACGTCCCGCCTCGCCGAGCTGCCCCTGTCGGACTGGGCCTTCGACGGCCGCAACGACTTCGCGGCGGTGTGGGATGCGAGCCGAAGCAGCGTCGTTCACTTCCACCCCGGTGACCGTCGCGTGATTCGGCAGCTCGGGGACATCCTCGGCGGCGGCGCAGTGGATTGGGGCACCCTCGGAGAGGCGATGCGCGCCGGCACGCCCGACGACTCGGCGCTCGCCTCGCTCGCCGCCGACCTCGACGGTCAATACGCCGCGGGCGCCTACCTCGCGCTCACGACGAGACCGCCGCCGGATCAACATCAGGTCGGCTTCGATGCCTCGGACCTCTGCGCCGACGTCGATGGTCTGATCGACAACATCCTGCGCCTCTCCAGCTCTGTGGAGAGCTTCAACCTGCCGGTGAGCGTCGACGTCCTCGACAGCCTGCGCTGCGATCGCGAGGCGCCGCCCATCCCCGAGGCCGAGGGGTGGATCCACGAAGCTGCCGATGCCCTCGAGGACGCGAGGGACGGTGAGCTCTCCGGAAGCGGCCTCGCCGCCGGCGAGGTGAACGAAGCGCTGCGCACGCCGCTCGCCTTCGACGCCGGGGGCGTCGCGAGGGTCTCGCTGATGCTGGCCGCCGCGCCCAGCGCGGACGAGGTCGGCGCGCTCGTCGACGGCACGGACGATCCGAGCGCGGTGGCGGACGCTTCACGCGCCGCCTTCGATGCCTGGATGTCGTCGGTGCGCGTTCCCACCGTGGGCTCGGAGCTCGTGCAGCGCGTCGCGCGTCGCGCGCTGATCAACGTGCGCGTCGGGACGGACGCCAGCAGCGGCGCCATCGTCGCGTCGATCTCGCGGCAGGCGCCGTATGGGCTCGACTGGCCACGCGACGGCGCGTTCTTCAACGTCATGCTCGACGCCTCCGGGCAGAACGCGCTGGTGACGCGGCGCGCCGAGCTCTACGACACCTGGCAGCGGAAGGTGCCCGTGTCCCCGGCGGTGATCATCGATCCGCAGCCGCCCGACTCCCCCGACGGCCCTTCGGGCGCCTACCCGGCCGGGGCCTGGGAAATGAACTACTACGCCGACGGTCTCCCCGGTGGCACCTGGCGCTTCGAGATCGACGAGGTCGGCTTCGGCCTCTTCGCGATGATCTCCCACGTCGGCTGGGTCGCGCCCGCCGGCGCCGCCGACTATCTTCGCGCGCGTTGGGACGCGATCGTGCTCGCCGCCGATCTCCTCACCGACTGGCGCGACCCCGAGACCGGGCTGCACTTTCCCGCGCAGGAGGACGACAACGCCGACTACACCCAGACCCTGCACGGGGCGGTGACGGTCTTCGGCGGCCTCGACATGGCGTCGCGGGCGGCGAGGCTGCTCGGCGAGGAAGAAGCAGCCGCGCGCTGGGAAGAGCGTGCTGCCGAGCTACGCGACGCGATCCTGGTGCACTTCTACGACGTCGACCGCGAAGTCTTCACCAGCGAGGCGGTGAACGTCGCGAACCCGGGGAGCAGCCCCAGCGGCCCCACCGCCTGGCTGGTGTGGCCGATGCACGTCCTGCCCTGGGACGATCCGAGGGTCGACGCGCAGCTGAGGCACGATCTCGAAAACATCGGCCCGACCGTCCGCCTCGAAAACGCGGGCGGCAGCTACTGGATGAAGAACCTGGTCTCCCTCGCTCTCGCGCGCGGTGACGACCCGGAGATCCGCGCACAGGTCGAAGCGCTTCTCGAACGAACGGCCGAGCACGCGACGCCCGGCGGCCACTTCGGCGAGGTCACCGTCGCGGTGGGCACCGGCAGCATGCGTCACGGGGAGCAGCGGGTGAGCAACCCGCACCTCTGGGAGGGCACGCTCTTCTATCTCACCGCCCTCGCCCTCGAAGATCCCCAAGCGCTCCTCGCCTACGAAGACGTCCTTCCGGCGTCGCGAGTGCCTGCGCCCTTCACTCGTCCGGCGCCGCCCTTCGAAATGCCGTCCGAGTCCTGCGACGCCGCGCGGATCTCACCGCTCGATCCCGCGATCGCCGCGTCGCTAGCGCTCGTCCTGTTCTGGGCGCGGCGCCGACGACGCTGAACGCCGCCTTCGGAAAACGACGAACCCGAAGAGCAGCGCCAGCACGAGCGGAGTCTCGTGCTCCGAGGAGTCGGCGAGCGCCGCACCGCAGGCACATCCGCCGGCGCCTCGAAACGATGGCTGGGCGCCGGCGCCTCCGGTGTCGGCGAGCCCGGTGTCGGCGAGCCCGGCGTCGGGTCCCGCATCGACGCCCGCGTCGGGGCGGGGGGGCGGCGGCGCGGGACAACCCCTCGCCGCGTCGCGGTCGTCCGCGACGCACACATCATCGATCAACACCATGGGAGGCTCGCCAGCGTAGCGGGCGGCGCCGAGCGCGTAGGCGCCGGTGATCATCGGCAGGTCGGCCAACGCCAACGTGGCCGGCACCTGCTGGAGGTCGCCACCGATGCCGGCATAGAGGGTGGGGCTTCCATCCGCGGACTGGGCGACGCCGAGCGCGACCTCCAACCACTCGTTCAGCCGATCCAGGCCATCGATCCGCGTCGTCGACGCCCAGGGCACGCCCGCCGCGATCGACGACACCTCGAAGCGCGCCCCGTCGCTCCCGGAAAGCGAGAGCTGCGCCCAGGTGTTGTCGCTGGCGGTCTCGATCCGGAGCAGCGGGACCTCGGTCCGCACTCCATTGGAGAGGCGCTCCACGAGAGCCGGGGCGAGATAGAAGCGCATCTGCACGTGAACCGTGGCGTGCGGCGGTGTGTAGGGCGCCGGTCGTGCGGCGAGGCCCTCGTCCACGCTCGGCCACTGCACCGCGAGGCACTGGCCCATCGGGCAAGGCGGGTCGGACATCAGACTGAACGATCCGTCTGGCCCTTCGACATAGCCTCCGGCGCACCCATCCCCCGGTTGGCAGACGCTCGTCCACGCGTCGAAATCCAGGACCACCTGCGCCGAAACGCGCCCGGCCGGGACGAGGGCGAAAGAAAACAGGGCGATCGCCAAGAAAGGCCGATTGGCCACGAGGTCCAGGATACCCCAATCCACCCCGATTTTCCCTCACGCTCGTGGACCCCGGGGAGGGTCTTTGGTATGCGAAACAGCCGCGGGGGCTCGGGTGTTCGCCCCGTGACGACCTTTCCCCACACGGAGAAATCATGGCGAGACGCATCCCCATCGCGATCGCGGCGCTGTTGCTGGTGACGCTCACCGGCCTGGCGGCCGCTCAGGAAGCCGAACCCGAGGCGCAACCAGAATCGCCTGCGGCCGCAACGCCGCCGTCCGGCCCCCTCGCCGAGCTCCCCATCGTGACCGCCACCCTCGAAAACGGACTTCGGGTGGTGATGAGCTCGGACCGCACCATCCCCACGGTCGCGGTCGCCGTCTACTACGACGTGGGCTCGCGCAACGAGGTGCGCGGCCGCTCGGGCTTCGCCCACCTCTTCGAGCACATGATGTTCCAGGGCTCGGCGAACGTCGCCAAGGGCGAGCATTTCCAGCTCGTGATGAACCGCGGCGGCTCGATGAACGGGACGACCAACTCGGACCGCACGAACTACTTCGAGACGCTCCCCTCGAACGAGCTCGAGCTGGGCCTGTGGCTCGAGGCCGACCGCATGCGCTCCCTCGCGGTCACCGAGGACGAACTTCGAGAACCAGCGCGACGTCGTCATGGAGGAGCGGCGGCAGAGCTACGAGAACCGCCCCTACATGCTCAGCATGCTGCGCATCAACGAGCTCGCCTACGGCGACTACTGGCCCTACGCGCACTCGACCATCGGCGACATGCAGGACCTGGTGAACGCGCCCCTCGAAGCGGTTCAAGAGTTCTTCCGCCACTACTACGCGCCGAACAACGCGGTGGTCTCCATCGCCGGTGACTTCGATCCGGACGAGGCGCTGGCGCTGGTCCGCGAGCACTTCGGCGACATCGAGCGCCGCGACGTGCCCTCCTACGACCCGCCGGAGATCCAGCCGCAGACCACCGAACGGACCGATTCGATGATCGATCCGCATCGCGGAGCTGCCCGCCTTCCACATCGACTATCACATCCCGCCCAACCGCGACCGACGACCACTACCCCCTCGAGCTGCTCTCCCTCGTCCTCGGCGACGGGGAGTCCTCGCGGCTCTACCAGAAGCTCGTCAAGGAGCGGGAGATCCTCGCAGGAGATCTCCGTGTCGACCGACGACCGGCGCGGGCCGGACCTCTTCTCGGTCTGGGGCGTGGTCGCCAGCAACGGCAACGCGGCCCAGGCCCGCAACGTCATCTACGACAGAGCTGGCGAACATCGCCCAGCGCGGCATCACCGAGCGTGAGCTGGAGAAGGCGAAGAACCGCGTGCGATCGGCCTTCATCTTCGGCATGCAGTCGAACCTCTCGCGGGCGATGCGCCTCGCCGAGTACGAGCATGTACTACGGCGACGCAGAGCTGCTCCGGAGCGAGGTCGACCGCTACCTGGCCGTGAGCCGCGACGACGTTCAGCGCGTCGCGCGCGCAGTACTTCGAGGCCACGAACCGCACCGTGCTCGACGTCATCCCGGCCGCCGAGGCCAGCGAAGAGGGAGAGTCCCGATGAAGCGCGTCACTCGAATCACCACCCTCCTCGCCCTCGGCTCCCTGCTGGGATGCGGCGGCGCGCAGACCAACACCGACCAGGTCGAACACCACGACGAGACCGAGCAGGCTGCGAACGAGCCGGCGCGCCAGGAGCCGCCCGCCTCCGGTCCGGCCCGGGACGTGTCCTTCCCGCCGATCACGCGCGCCTCCACCGACTCCGGCCTCGAGGTCGACACCGTGGAGTGGGACCAGCTCCCCGTGGTCTACCTCCGCCTGATCATCAAGAGCGGCGGGGAAGCGGACCCCACCGACAGGCCCGGGATGGCGCACCTCGTGGGTGCGATGCTCAAGGAGGGTACCCGCACCCGTCCGAGCGCACGCCTGGCCGAGGAGGTCGAGTTCCTCGGAGCCGACCTGTGGGTCAGCGACGACGAAGAGAACGTCTACATCGGGATGCGCGCGCTGGCCGACCAGCTCGACGAGGCGATGGAGATCCTCGCGGACGTCGCCATGAATCCCGCGTTCCGCAACGACGAGCTGGCAAAGCTGAAGCGCCGCGAGATCGATCGGCTCACGCTCCAGCAAAACGACCCCAACTTCCTCGCGACTCAGGCCTTCTACCGTCACCTCTACGGTGAGCACCCCTACGCGCGCGTCGACACCACCCGCGAGGTGGTGCAGCGCGTTCGCCGCACCGATCTCGCGCGCTGGCACCACCAGCACTTCGTCCCCAACAACGCCGCTCTCGTGGTGGTGGGCGCGGTCAGCAACGAGGACGTGATGAACGCCGCGGGCGAGGCCTTCGGGCGCTGGCATCGCGGCGACGTGCCCGAGGTCGACTATCCCGAGCCGCCGGTGCGCGAGGCGCGCGAGGTCGTCGTGGTCGACCGCCCCGAGTCGGTGCAGTCGGTGATTCGCATCGGCAACCTCGCCCTCGAGCGCGACAACCCCAGCTACATCCCCCTCAAGGTCGCCAACCAGGTCCTCGGTGGCTCGGCGGCGTCGCGCCTCTTCATGGACCTGCGCGAGGAGCGGAGCCTGACCTACGGCGCCTACAGCAGCGTCGGCGAAGCGGTCGAGGTCGCCCCCTTCAGCGCCTACGCCTCGGTGCGCAACGAGGTCACCGAGGAGGCGATGCAGGCCTTCTTCGAGCATCTGGATCGGATCGTCTCGGAGCCGGCCTCCGAAGAGGAGCTGGCCAACGCCCACCGATACCTCAGCGACCGCTTCCCGCTGACCATCGACACCCCAGGCAAGATCGCCTACCTGGTGGGCGACCTGCGGGTCTATGGCCTGCCGGACGACTACTGGGACAACTACCGGACGGCGATCCGGGAGGTCACCGCACGCCAGGCGCTCGCCGCCGCACGCGAGGACATCCGGCCCGACGAGGCCCTGGTGGTGGTCGTGGGCAAGGCCGCCGACATCGCCGCGCCGCTCACCGCGTACGGTCCCGTCACCGTCTACGACACCAGCGGCGAGGTGGTGCGACGCCTGCCGGCTCAGGGCGAGGAGTCCGAGGCCGATGCCGAGACCGACGCCGCCGGCGGCTGAACGCGAAGCGCATCCCAGGCACCCAACCGAAGCGACAAGAGGGGCCGAGGCCCCTCCGAAGCTGGCCCTTCGTGCGGGGCGTGCGACACTCCGTGCCGTAGGGCGCGTCCCTCTTCTTTCAGGCGAGGTCCCAAGGCATGTGCGGCATAGTCGGTTACGTCGGCGACGAAGAGTGCGCGTCGATCCTCCTCGACGGTCTGAGGCGCCTCGAATACCGCGGGTACGACTCGGCGGGTCTGGCGATCCACCACGGAGGTGAGATCGGCGTCGTCCGTGCCGTCGGCAAGCTCAGGAATCTCGAGAAGGCCCTGAACGACAAGCCGCTCGCCGGCACGGTCGGCATCGGCCACACGCGCTGGGCCACCCACGGCCGCCCCTCGGAGGTCAACGCCCACCCCCACGTCGCACGCGGCGTGGCCGTCGTCCACAACGGCATCATCGAAAACCACCTGCCGCTCCGCAAGCGCCTCGAGTCCGAGGGGCACACGATCGTCAGCGACACCGACACCGAGATTGTCGCCCACCTGGTCAGTCTGGAGCTGGAGAAGGGCGGCGAGCTCGAGATGGCCGTGCGCCGGGCCCTCGCGGGTGTGGAGGGCGCCTACGCGATCGCGGTCATGTCCCAAAAGGAGCCCGACACGCATCGTCGTCGCCAAGAGCAGCTCCCCGCTGGTCCTGGGCGTGACCGACGGAGCCGCCTTCTGCGGAAGCGACATCCCCGCCCTGCTCCCCTACACGCGCGACATGATCTTCCTCGAGGACGGGGAGATGGCGGTGCTCCGCAAGCGAGGGCGTCGCCATCAGCCGTCTCGACGGCACGGTCGTCGAGCGCGCGCCGCAGCACATCGACTGGTCGCCGGTGATGGCCGAGAAGGCCGGCTACAAGCACTTCATGCTCAAGGAGATCTTCGAGCAGCCGCGCGCCATGGAGGACACGCTGCGCGGCCGCCTCGACCGCGAGAGCGGCGACATCCACGGCACGAGATCGGGCTGAGCGCCGAGGACGCGAAGCAGATCGACCGCGTCTGCCTGCTCGCCTGCGGCACCAGCCATCACGCCGCCATCGCCGGCCGCTACTTCATCGAGAGCCTCGCCGGCATCCCCACCACGGTCGAGCTCGCGAGCGAGTTCCGCGGGCGCGACCCGATCGTCGGCGAGGGCGACCTGGTGGTCGCGGTGAGCCAGTCGGGCGAGACCCTCGACACCCTCGAGGCCGCGAAGGAGGCGAAGAGCCAAGGGCGCCAAGGTCCTCGCCATCGCCAACGTCATCGGCAGCGCGATCCCGCGCATGAGCGACGCCACCTTCTACACCCACGCGGGCCCCGAGATCGGCGTCGCCTCGACCAAGTGCTTCAGCACCCAGCTGGTGAACCTCCTGATGCTCGGCACCTTCCTCGGCTCGCGGCGCGGTGTCACTCGACGACAAGCGCCGGCGCGCGCTGGTCGAGGGGATGGCGCGGCTGCCGCAGCTCATGAACGACGTGCTGGTGGGCACCAGGCAGCTCGTCGCGAACCTGGCCCGACGACACGCCGGCGCCCGGGACGTGCTCTTCCTGGGCCGGGGTCTCAACTTCCCCATCGCGCTCGAGGGCGCGCTCAAGCTCAAGGAGATCAGCTACGTCCACGCCGAGGGCTACGCCGCCGGCGAGATGAAGCACGGGCCCATCGCGCTCATCGACGAGCAGGTTCCGGTGATCGTCCTGGTCCCGCGCGACAGCACCCACGAGAAGTCGCTGGGCAACCTGCAGGAAGCGAAGGCCCGCGACGCCCAGGTCATCGCCATCGCCACCGAAGGGGACGACGACGTCGCCGCCACGTGCCACGATCTGGTGGAGATCCCCCTGGTGGACGAGGTCTTCACTCCCTTCCTCACGGTGATCCCGCTGCAGCTCTACGCATATTACGTCGCCGACTTGAAGGGCACCGACGTCGATCAGCCGCGCAACCTGGCCAAGACAGTCACGGTGGAGTGAGCGCGGTATCATCGGGAGGTGGCCCGCGTCGCCTCGCCGATGCTCGCAGGGCTCGTCGGGCTCGTCCTGACGACGGGCTGCGGTGACTCGACGACGACGACGGTCGATTCCGGGCCCGACGTGGACGCGGCGGACACCGCTGTGTCCATCGTCCAGCCCGAGGCGCCGATGCCGCCTGCGCCGCCTGCGCTGACGCCGTGCGCGGCGGGATGGGAGCCACGCGAAATCGAGGCGGGCGCGACCGTCTGTCAGCCCAGCGGTGGCTCGCTGCCGGCCTGCGAAGGCATCGAGCGCGCGGCCATCGGCGAGAGCGCCTGCCGGAGCGTCGGACACGCGTGCGGCAGCGGGGAGTGGCCGGACGTGAGCGACGCGACGGGCACCGTGCGCTACGTGCGCGCAGGAGCGACCGGCGGCGACGGGACGATGGGCGCCCCCTTCGGTGACGTGCAGCCTGCCGTGCGGGCGGCGGGCGCTGGCGACATCGTGGCCATTGCCGCCGGCACCTACGGTGGTCTGTCCATCGACGTGATCCGCGACGTCGAGCTCCGCGGCGCCTGCCCGAGCGACGTGGTCCTCGAGGCCCGCGTCTCCGTCGCCCGCGCGTCGGTGACGGTCGAGGACGTGACCATCGTGAACGCGAACCAGGCGGCCGACGTGAGCATGGGCGGAAGCCTCACGCTGCGCGGCGTCGCCATCCTCGACGCCACCACCCTCGCCATCAACGTCACCGACGGAAGCCACCTCGACGCCACCGACGTCCTGGTTCGCGACGTTCGGCCTCAGCCGAGCGACGGCGCCTATGGCTGGGGCGTCAACGTCGACTTCGGCAGCGACGCGACGATCCGGCAGAGCGAGATCATCGGTGTGCGGGGCGTGGCGATCAGCGCGCTGCTCGACGGATTGCAGGTGACGATCGAGGACTCGGTGATACGAGGGACGGTGGAGGACTCGAGCGGCACGGGGCGCGCCTTCACCGTCGGGGCCGGCGCGACCTTGCACGCCTCACGGGTGGTCGTCGACCAGAGCACCGAGTTCGCCGCCGTCGCCGACGGCGCCGAAGCACGTCTGGTGGTGGAGGACTCCCTCGTCGCCCGCACGCGACCGACCGCCGATGGCGAGCTCGGTGGCGGCATCGCCGTGCAGAACGAAGGCGCCCTCGAGCTGCGTCGCTCGCACCTCGCGGACAACCATCGCGCCGCCCTGCAGATCGCCACGCGCTCGATGGCCACCCTCGAGGACGTAGTGGTGACCGACACCGAACCCGAACCGTCCAGCGGTATCTTCGGCCGCGCGCTCCTGGCGGGCTCGGGCGCCGACGTCACGGTACGACGCTTCGTCGCGCTCCGTTCTCACGACTCGGCGATCCTCGCCGCCGGCGGCTCCACCGTCCTTCGACTCGAGGACACGTGGGTAAAGGACGTGAGCCAGGTGGAGCAGCCCGACTCACCATTGCACGCCGGCCGCGGTCTCACCGTCGGTTTGGGCGCGCGAGCGGAGGTGGCGAGGCTCCACATAGAAGGAGCGGGAGACGTGGGCATCCTCACCGACGACGCCCAGCTGGACGCGAGCGACGTGCTGGTCAGGGACATGCAGGGAGAGACGAGCTCGGGGGCGCTCGGTCACGGGATGCAGTCCCTGCGCTCCAGCGTCACGCTCACTCGGGCCCGTTTCGAACGCTGTCGCGCGGCGGGGGTGGTCGTGGGCGTCGCGCCTTCCGAGGCCACCCTGTCGGATCTCACCATCGCCGACACGCGAGAGCGCCTCTGCGCCGAGACGACCTGCCCGGAGCTCGGCGCCGGCATCGGCCTCACCGTGCTCGAAGGCGGCTACGCCGACGTCTCCCGCTTCGCCATTACCGGCGGTGCGCTCTGCGGCCTGCAGCTGGCGTCGGGCGGCACCGCGGATGCTCGGGACGGGCTGGTAGCCGACAATCCGATCGGCGCGAACGTGCAGACCGAGGGATTCGACATCAGCCGGATCACCACCGACGTGCACTACGACAACGATTTCAATCTCGACTCCAGCGCACTGCCGGTCCCGATGGTCACCCGGGAGTGAGCGGTCTCTCCGCCTGCCGGAGAGACGCTTGCCCGACGGGCGAGCAGCTGTTAGAGAACGGCCGCCATGTTCGGCAACGCGCGTGTAGCGGTCGTGATCCCCGCATACGACGAAGGCCGGCACATCGAGCGGACCATCCGCTCCGTGCCCGGCTGGGTCGATCGCATCGTCGTGGTCGACGATGGGAGCAGGGATCGCACGGCGGCCATCGCGCGTCACGCAGGAGACCACCGGTGCCTCGTCATCAGCCACGACGACAATCACGGCGTCGGTGCAGCGATCGTCACCGGATACAAGGTCGCCTTCGGTGACGACGCCGACGTGGCGGTTGTGATGGCGGGCGACGGCCAGATGGATCCCGAGGATCTGCCTTCGCTGGTGGGCCCGGTCGCCGCGGGACTCGCCGATTACGCCAAGGGCGAGCGCTTCAGCTGGCCGGGCGCGCCCGCGCTCATCCCGCGCGCTCGCTTTCTCGGCGGACGCTTCTTCAGCTGGATGACGCGCCTCATCACCGGTCTGCCGATCCACGACTCACAGTGCGGCTACACCGCGCTGTCACGACGTGGCGCCGACCGCCTGAACCTCGACGAGGTGTGGCGCGGCTACGGCTACCCGAACGATCTGCTCGGACGCGCGGCAGAAGCCGGCCTCTTGGTGAAGGACGTCCAGGTGCGACCGGTGTACGCGGACGAGAAGAGTGGCCTCGGCCTGCGCCACGTGCTCTTCGTGCTGCCCCGGGTGATGCTCGGAATGTGGCTGCGCCGACGGGCGCTCATGAAGGCCCCGCCGCTGCCCGGCGGCCACGCGCCTCGGGGCGCGAGAGCCAGACTGTCTTGAAGCTCGGCTTGTTGACCACCAGCTTCCCGCGCAGCGAGGGCGACCCGAGCGGTGCGTTCGTGCTCGGCTTCGCGCGCGCGCTCGAGGGCCGCGGTCACACGGTGGAGGTCCTCGCACCAGAGCCCCCCGAACCGGTGGCGCCTCCCCGTCATGGCGGGGTGTCGGTCGAATGGGTGCCCTACCTTCGCCCGCGCCATCTCGAGCGCACGTTCTACGGCGGCGGCGTGCCCGACAACCTCACCCGCGACCCGCGCGCGTGGCTGGGGCTCGCCCCCTTCAGCCTGCAGCTGGCCCGCGCGGCGAAGGAGCGCGCGCCGCGCTGGGACGCGATCGTCAGTCACTGGGCGCTCCCCTCGGCCCTCGCCGCGGGCTGGGCCCGGCAGGACCAGCCGCACCTCGCCGTCTTTCATTCGGCGGACCTGCACCTGCTCTCCCAGCTGCCGATGCGACGCGCGCTCGCGCGGTCGATAGCGCGGGGCGCGACCTCGATGCTCTTCGTCTCACCCCAGCACCGAGAGCGCTTCCTCTCGCTCCTGCCGCCGCTCGTTCGTTCGGGCGCCGCGGGACGCGCGCACGTGTGCCCGATGGGCGTCACGCCGCCGGCGAAGCTCGACGTTGCGCGCGGCGCGCTGCGCAAGCGGCTGGGCTTCGACCGCTTCACCGTCTTGAGCCTCGGCCGGCTCGTGCCCATCAAGGGCATCGGAGACGCCATCCGCGCGGTGGCCGCGCTGAAGGACGTGGACCTGGTGATCGCCGGTGACGGCCCCGAGCGCGCGTCGCTCGAACGGCTCGCGAAAGAAACGGGCGCCGACATCCGCTTCGTCGGGGTGCTGACTGGAGAGGAAAAGACCGCCTACCTCCGCGGGGCGGACGCCTTCGTCCTGCCCTCACGCCCCGCGAAGAGCGGGCGGGAGGAAGGGGTCCCCACCGCGCTCATCGAGGCGATGACCCATGGACTGCCGATTGTGGCGAGCCGCACGGGGGGGATCCCATCGATCCTCGACGAAGGCGAGTGCGGGCTGCTGGTCCCGCCCGGTGACCCAGGCGCGCTCTGTCGAGCGCTCGATCGTCTGGCGGAGGACGACAAGCTGCGCCGTCGTCTCGGGCGTCGCGCTTCGAAGGTCGGCGCGCTCTACACCTGGCCGGAGCTCGCGCCGAACCTCGAGGCGCTTCTTCGCGCGGAGGTCAGGGGCGAACGCAGCGCACGCCGCCCGGAGGCGTGAAGCGGAAGGTTCCCGCGGAGGTGTGCGGGTTCCATTGCATGTTGCTGAAGTCGAAGCGATTGCGGTTGCCCGCCGAGTCGACGATCAGCACGCGACGCACCACGCCCGTGGGACGCCCATCGCGCTTCATCACGTAGAAGAGGATGCGCTCGTAATGCGGGCTCGGCGTGCGCGGCGTGAGCTCGAGAACGTAGCCCTCGGCGTAGCCCTGCCTCGCCGGATCGAGGAGTCGGAAACGAAAATCCTCTTCGAGGCGCCCGCTCCCCGTGAGGAACGAAAACGCCGCCGGCAACTGGCTCTCGTTCATCTCGCGCCGAAAACACTGCCCGCGCTCCCCCTCGTCGCCGGGGGTGAAGACCGTGAGCGCGCTGCCGTCGCTGGCGATGACCTTGCCGTTCGGCCGCGCGTAGTCCCAGCGCATCTTGCCGGGCTTGCTGAAGGTGACCGTGCCGCGCGAACGATCGTAGCGGTCGTAGAGCTTGTTGAAGTACGTCTGATAGAACGACGTCTGAACGCCCTTGGTCTGATTGTAGAAAGCCTGGACCGCGCCCGCCACCGTGGGGGCGTCCGCGTGCTCTTGTGCTCTACCCGATCGCGGATAGGTGGCGACGACGCCGATCGCGACGACAGCGGACATCGCGGCGAAGAGAACAGCGCGGCTGGAAGGTGAAAGTGTCATCGATGCTCCACTCGGCTCTCGGACCGGAATTGGCACCGCAGTATTCACGTTGGCGCGCTTCTGGCAACGCTCGGCGGACCATGAATGTTCGATGGACGGCTGACACATGTCCGTTGCAAGAGCGCCTTCCGTCCCCTATTGTCGATTCTCCGGTCGACGCCCTGTCGGCTGCTCTCTTTTCTTCTTGGCGTAATCGGTAGCGGGCGCTCCGCGAGGGGCTCTCGCGAAGAAAACAAGGGAGTGTCCATGCGCAAGTCGCGACCCGTCAGCGCCTCGAAACAGGCAGCACACCTGGAGCACAAGCACCAGGAGCTCAAGGCCCGTGTTCAGGAGCTCGATTCCCGCCTCCACCTCTCGGTGTCGGAGCAGGTCGAAAGACAGCAGCTGAAGAAGCAGAAGCTGGCCGCCAAGGACGCCCTCAGCCACCTACGTTCCACGGGCTGACGCCCGCCGCGAGCCGGCGCCTACTCGTCCGCCGGCTCGCCTTCCGACGCCGGTTCCGAGTCCGACTCCTCGGCCCCCGCCGCGTTGGCGTGGTGCGTGGCCGTGTGCGGCGTGAGCTCGGCCAGAGTTCGGTCCATGATGTGCCGCTTCTCCGTCGGCAGATGGGAGGCGGCCTCCGACTCGCCACTCTCCTCGCGCGCCAGCGCGAGGTAGTGCAGCGCGTCGTTGCGATGTCCCAGGCGATAGGCCGTCATCCCCCGGACGTAATAGAAGCGGGCCCGATGCTCCTGATCGAGCTTGGCGACGTTGGTGCCGATGTCCGCGAGCCATACCTCCGCGTCGTCGTAACGCGCCTCGTCATAGGAGCTTTCAGCCTCCTGGAGGTCGTTGACGAGGGTCCCGCAGCCGCTGAGGCCCAGGCCGAGGAGGGTGCCGAAGGCCAGAAAGAGGAGGCGTCGCATGGCCGGGAGAATACCGAAGGCTCCCGCTGCGTTCCAAGCCAGTGTTCGCAAACGACGACGCCGAGGGCCATGACCATGGCGCTCGGCGTATCGTAGTCTTAGACTATTTCTCTAAGGGCAACCCGGAGAGGCCATTCGAGCTCCCCGGGTTGGCCAGATGAAAGAAGAAGAAAGTAAGAAACTAAGCAGCTGAAAGCGAAGCGTTCAGAGAGGGCCCCGGGTCAGCCATCCATGCCGGGCAAGCAGTTCGACTGACGGGGTGCCCTCGAAAAAGAAGAAGAGAGTCAAAGGGCCAAGTAAGCTCGAAGTGTGAGGGGCGGGTGACCGCCCTTCTTGTTTCCGTCTCTGAAGCAACCGCGATGCCAATCTGGCAACCGGATCGACGGATCGGTCTCGTCAGCCGAAAGACGCCAGGATTCCGAGTGGTTGTCGAATTCGGCCGGCGGAGGGGCGCGCGGGGGTGCTGGCGGATCCCCCGCCCACCCATGACATCCGTGTCATGGAACGCGGCCGGCGCGAACCGTGTTTCGCACTCTCGAGAGGAAGTAGCGCCTGGAAAATTGGAAGCGGAGTGGAGGCGCCTGGGTGCGTGAGGGTCAGCGAGGCCGGGTGGCGGCCAGTCGCGCGAGGACGGCGGCGATGGCGGCCTGGATCAGGAGCCAGGGGCCGACGAGCCACGCCGGAAGGAGCGCCATGTGGACGGTCGGCAGGATGGCCTCGAGGGTCAGCCAGGCCGCGAAGGCGATGGAGGTGCCCACGACGATCGGAGCAGCCCCACGCCGGCCCAGGAGGGTCGCCGCGAGGCCGAAGGGGACGAGGGCGCTCAGGGCGAGCGGCGCGAGCCAGGCGCCGCCGAGGGTCGCGAGGGCGCCCGGAAGCCCGCCTGCAGACCAGGACTCGAGCTGGAAAGGCAGCAGGTTCAGGGGCAGAAGCGCAAGGCCGCCCGCGAGGATCGCAGCGACGGCGAGCGTCGGCGCGAGGGGGGCGCTCAGCTTCTTTCGCCGCGCGAGCCCGAAGAGCAGACCGAAGCCCATCAGGAGCGCGAGGGCGCCCCGGGTCCCGCCGGTCTGATCCTGGGCGCGGGCGAGGGCCGCGTCGGCCTGGATCAGACCGTTCGCGTAGCGCCGCGTGTCGCGCTTCTTCTTGGCCGTGCTCGTCAGGATGCGCTCGACGGCGTCGGGATCGGTGACGCCCGAGGCCTTGAGGAGCGCAGCGACCCCCGCGACGTGCGGGGTCGCCATGGAGGTTCCCTGGTAGGCGAGATAGTCGTGCTGGTCGGGACGGCCGCGCACCATGGTGTTCTGAAGGACACCGTCGGGCATCCCGTCGCCGTTCTGGTCGACGCGGAGGTCGCCGCCTGGGGCGACCACGTCGAGGCCGCGACCGTAGGAGCTGTAGAACGAGAGCTGCTCGTCGAAACGCACGGCGCCGACGGCGATCACGTGGTCGTAGGCCGCCGGGTACTCGACCTTGGACTTGGACGCGTTGCCGGCGGCGGCGACGATCACCACGCCCTTGTCGTGGGCGTAGTCGATGGCGCGACGGACGACCTGGGAGGGCATCCCGCCGCCGAGCGACATGTTGATCACGTCGGCGCCGTTGTCGGCGGCGTAGCGAATGCCGGCCGCCAACGAGCCCCAGCCCCCGGAGCCCCGGGCGTCGAGGACGCGCACCGGCATCAGCGCCGCTTCGGGCGCCACCCCAGCGACGCCGAGGCCGTTGTTGGTGGATTGAGCGACGGTGCCTGCGACGTGGGTGCCGTGACCGTGCTCGTCGTCGGGGCTGCCATCACGACCGATCGCGTCGAAGCCCTCCACGAAGCGGGTGTTCGCGAGATCGGGCGCCTGACGGTAGGGACCGGAGGTCCGATAGAGCACCCCCGTGTCCAGGATCGCCACCACTGCGCCCCGTCCGCGGCTGCGGGTCCAGGCAGCGGGCATCTGGATTTGATCGAGGTGCCACTGATGCTTGTAGTAGGGATCGTTGGGGCGGAAGGGACCGCGGCTGTCGTCGGCGTCCGTCGGCGCCGCGTCCTCGGCGGCGAAGGACACGGCGTCCGCGCCTTCGGGCAGGCTCCAGGTCCGCTCGACCTCCACGGCCTCCACGGCGTCGTCGTGGGAGAGCGCGCGGAGCACGTCGTCCACCTCGCTCGCGGGGGGCGTCAGCCGGAAGAGCTCCGCGTCACCCGAGAGCGTCTCGCCGAGGGCGCTCCCATTGGTCGGCCAGTCGAAGGGGGCGATCGCTCGGTCGAGGAGACCGATGACGCGGCTCCGCGCCACGTCGCCCACGTCGTCGTCGAGGTCCACCAGGATGGCCCCGGTGGGCGGATCGACCGCGAGCACGGCCTCGGGCGCCGGGGGCGGCGAGGGATCGACACGGACGGCGATGGAGGTGGCGAAAAGCCCGAGGACGAGGCCGAGGGCGAGCAGGGGGAGAAAACGGCGCAGCTTCTTCTTCAACGCGATCGACCTCTCGTGAGCACTCTGACCCGGCGGACCCAACCTCAATTGGGTAACCACTGAGGATGAAACCCGCAATTTGCTGCGGATATTTCAGGGGAATTCCGAGACGGAGGCAGGGGCGATGAAGCCGAGGCGGTCGAGCACCGCGGCTGCCCGCGCCTGGAAAGTGCAAAAGTGTAGACCGTCCCCGTCCAACGGGGACGGTCTACACTCTTGTACTTTTGGGCACCCTCGAAGCGTCCCCGAGACGGAGACGAGGACCGGGACTTCCTCTCAGATCATGATCAGGTCGTCGTCCGTCAGCTCCTCGCCTTCTTCTTCGTCGGAGGCCATGAGGATGCGGGTGTCCATGAGGCGCTCTTCGCTCAGGTTGTCGACGTATTCGCGGATCTCGCCGACGGCGGCGATCAGCCGCTGGAAATACTCGCGGGCGAGGAACATCACGGTGGCGTTGGTCGCGGAGGTCACGCTGGCCGTCGTGGGCTGGTCGTTGAGGAGGGAGATCTCGCCGAAGACGTCGCCCGGCTTGAGCGTCGCGAGGAGCACCTTCTCCTCGCCGTCGACCTTCGAGACGTCCATCTCACCATTCAACAGGACATAGAGGCCGCGGCCGGGCTGGCCCTCCTCGATGATCTGCGTGCCCGGCGCCACGTCGTGGGCCGTGAAGCGCCGCATCAGGTCGAGCCGCTGCTTGCGGTCGAGGGGACGGAATAGCGCGGCAGTGGCGAGGAGGTTGTTGAGGAGACGCTCGCGCGTGAACTTGTCGAGCGCGTGCGCGATGGTCTGCACTTCCTGCGCAGCCGCCGCCAGGGTCGCGCGATCGAACTCGAAGAGATCGCAATCGGTCTCGGCCTGGACGGTGGCCGAGCGGGGCAGCGCGCTGACCAGCGCCATCTCTCCGAAGATCGAGCCGTCGTGAAGCGTCGCCAGCCGATGCGACTTCCCTTCGTCATCGAGGCGCGTGACGGCGACCGTACCCCGCGCGAGCACGAAGAAGGATTGTCCGACGGCGCCCTGCTCCACGATGGTCTCGCCCGGCCGCGTCCGCACGAGCTTGAGCGCTTCGAGCACGCGCGCGAAAGCGTCGGCCGGGAGCTCGCTGAAGAGGGGGATCGGCGGGAGCTGCTCGGGGTAGGCCGCGATCTGCGAAGTGTCCGCCGCGAGATCGGCCGCGACCTGCGCCAGTTGCTCCATCGGCGGCGGCGAGGAGAGGTCGAGCCCTTCCGGCAGCTCGGCGTTGGGATCGCCGGGCGAGATGCGCACCGCGCGACCCAGCTTGGCAGAGCCGACCGCGTAGAGGTCGGCGAGGTTGGAGAGCAGGCTCATCAGCTGGGGCTCGAGCGCGGAGAGGATTCTTGAGCGCCACCAGCGCGCGTCCCGGATAGCCGGCGTGCGAGGCGTGGCGCGCCAGTGCCGTGTACACCACGGCAGCTCGCTGCACCTCGCCTAGCGCCAGGAGGGTGTCCGCCACGCGCAGGCGCGCGTCGAGATTGACGGGCTGCAGGCGCACCAGCGCCGCGTAGGCGTGTAGCGCGTGGTGGTAATCGTCCGCGAACAAACACGCGTCCGCGTGGGCTCGGAGGTCGCCGACAGTCTTCATCGCGCTGGAGGATACCAAAAGGCGCGGCGTTCAGCGCCCGACGAAGCGTGGCCAGGATGAGAGCAGAACGACCAGGCAGGTCCGCCCAGCGTCATCTTCCGCCGTGCCCAGGCCGAGATCCGTGAAACGACGGTCTGCGAGGGTGGCGAGATGGGAGGGACTCTGCTCCAAGGCGTCCATGGCGGTGGCGGGGCTCGCCCCACGGGCGACGGTCTCGCCCACCGAGCGCGCGACGATGCCTTCCGTCCGCAGGCGCGACTCGGGATCGGCGCCGTCGCGCTGATGGGAGATGCGCCCGCTCTCGCAGACCGCCTCCGCCTGACGGCTCGCTTCGCGGTCGAGGAGTCGGTTGTCGCGCAGGGGTGCAGCGGCGCGCTGAGCGCGGAGCTCGGTGATGCGATGGCGCACGTCGCCTCCACCTGGACGCAGGAGCATCTCCTCGGGACGACCCCCGGTCACCAGCTCGGCGACGGGGCGCGGCCCGTTCGGCCCTTCGGCCACGAGCTGGATCAAGGTCGCTCCTCGCGCCTCGGTGGGCAGCTCGGTCCCGCGGGCGAGCTCGGCCGCGGTGGCCATCACCCGCATGAGCTCACCGTCTGCGGAGCGCAGGATGACGCGCGGCGAATGAAAGCGCGCGGAGAGGCGGGCCACGAGAGTGTCGCCTCGGAGCTCCATGGTCGCTGCCGCGGTGGAGGCGAGCACCAGCCGATGCCGGCTGTCGCGCGCCTCGCCGCAAACGAGCGGGGCGTCGGCGCCCTGCTTCTGTCGCTCGAGCCATCGGCGCACGCGCGCGTCGGCGTCAGGAGCGACGGAGACGGCGACGACGATGGGAGCGGTCGCGCCTTCGCTCCGGGCAGCGACCAGAAGACGCGTCGGCGTGAGCGGGCGGGAGTCGTCGAGGAGGCTCTCCGCGGCGCGGCTCAACGAATCGTCGAGACGGCAGGGGAGCGGCTGAGCGCGAGCGGCGACCGGCGCCACCGAGCCGAGCACCAGCGCGAGGACAGCCGTCTCGAGCCTCCGCATGGCGCCAGTCTAATGAAGGCGCCGCGGCTCAGGCAGTTTTGCGCAACCGGAGGGCGACGAGGAGGAGGACCAGGAAGAGCGCCGGGCCGGCGGGGTTCTGGTCGCGAGCCCCGAGACGACATGCGCAGCCTCCGGCCCCCCGGAAGGTCGCGGGCTCCGCGTCGGAACCACGACGCGTGTCGGCAGCGCCAGAGTCCGCGACGGACGCGTCGGTGCCGCCATCGGCTGGGGCTCGGCAGCGCGGGCGGTAGGTGCCCATCAGGCTCCGCGTGCAGTAGTCCTGGCTCGTTCGCACGCACCCATCGCTGGTCTCGCAACCTCCACATTCGATCTGCGCACAGAGGAAGGGCTCGGGCTGAGTGTAGCCGCGAGCCATCACCTGGGCGACGATGGCCGCATCGCAGAGGTCGATCTCGCCGTCGCAGTTGACGTCGGTTCCCATGCAGTCGGGGGAGGTCGGGTCGCGAAGGCACACGCTGAACGCCCCCACGTCCGTGAGGTTCACCTGATATGGGGAAGAGGGATCCTTCACGACGTCGGCGTCACATGCGCAGATTGGTGTGCCCTCGCAGGGCATGGGGTCGTCGGTGTTCGGCATCCCGTCACCGTCACAATCGCCGTGTCCCCAGTCGTATGTCGATGCGTATGTGCCGTCGCGGCACCGAACGAGATCGAGCGAGGTGAGCGCCGATGGGTCGGCGCAGAAGGTCAGCGGTGGGCTGTCTGGGCCGAGGCACACGCCGAAGTCTTCGCCATCGACATGCCAGCACTGCGATGTCGATGGACATTCGGAATCGGTGGTGCAGCACTGCGGCTCCGTGGTGTGACCGGCGCCGATGCAGAGCAACGCATCGCCGACCGGCGCGTCGCAGGTGCCTTCTCCCACGCCATATGGGCAAGGCGCACCCGCCGCCGTACAGCCGGATGACTCGCACATCAGCATGTCGCCGCGCGCGGTGATCTGCCGGGGTTGCGCCGCCGCCGAAACGGCCGCGAATAGCACGAGCGCCACAGAGCCCATCCCCCACTTCACCCGCGCAGCATAACCCGCCCCGGTGAACGCGGGGTTGTCTCAGACCTCTTCGGGGCCTCCGAAGAGGTTGATGGGCAGCTTCAGGTAGCGGCGACCGTTGCCCGCAGGCGTGGGGAGGCGCCCGGCGTCCACGTTGACCTGCACGCTCTGGAAGATGAGGCGGGGCGCCTTGAGGGTCGCGTCCCGCGCCTCGCGCATCCGCACGAACTGCTCCTTCGTCGTGGTACCGTTCAGCTGTGGATTCTCGGCCCTCTCGCGGCTGATGGTCGTCTCCCATGCGGGCTCGCGGCCACCGGGCGCGTAGTCGTGACCGACGAAGACGCGCGTCTCGTCGGGAAGCGCGTAGAGCTTCTGGATCGAGTCGTAGAGATCGGAGGCGCTTCCAGCCGGGAAGTCGCAACGCCCGGTGCCGTAGTCATGCATGAAGAGCGCGTCACCCGTGAAGATCGCGTCGTCGATCTTGTAGGTCACACAGGCCGGCGTGTGCCCCGGCGTATGGATCGTCTCGATGCGAAGGCTGCCTGCCTCGAGCACCTCCCCATCGCCGAGGAGCCGGTCGAACTGGCTTCCATCCGTCGGGAAGTCCTCCGGCAGATCGAAGATCTTCTTGAACGTCTTCTGCACCGTGGTGATCCGCTCGCCGATGGCCACCTCTGCCTCGAGTCGGCGCTTGAGGTGTTGGGCAGCGGTGAGATGGTCGGCGTGCGCGTGCGTCTCGAGGACGAAACGTACCCTGAGGCCGTTGTCTCGGGCGAAGGAGACCAGCGTCTCGATCTGCGCGTGGTCGGTCTGCGACCCGATCGTGTCGTAGCCCAACACCGGGTCGATGATGACCGCGTCCTTCGTTTCGGGATCCCAGACGACGTAAGTGACCGTCCAGGTGGGGGCATCGAAGAATGCTTTGACGTTCATGGGGCGTCTCCTCATCCCCTGACATGTGCACCCCGCATGCCAGGAGAAAAGGGGCTGATTTCCACGGACCTCGAAACGGGCTGAGACGCGCTCCGTTTCAGCCGGATGGCGCTGTTTCCACCGGGTGAACCTTCAGCCCGGACCGTTTCGGTGAGAGTCGGCGACCGCGGAGGTCATGGCGCGGTGGATGGCCGCTGCGATGCGAGGCTCTCGTTCGCGAGACGGGCGAGGGCCGCGTCGGTGTTCTGGATGCGTGCGATCCAAGGCGCGGTGAGGCGCGCGAGGCCAGGCACCTGCGCGTTGCGCGCGTCTTCGAGCGCGTGGCTGCGGGAGGCGAGCAGTGCGCGCAGCTCGTCGATGGTGGGCGCGAAGGCACCGAGTGAAACCGACGAGCGGAGCAGGTTGTGGATCAAGGTGCGTCGCTCGCCGAAGCCGCGCGGCACGCGATGGCGCCGGCCGACGGCGGCGACGTCCTCTCGGCTGACCAAGAGGCCCACGCGCGCGGGCACGGAGAGCGCGGCGGCGATCTCTCGAACGCCGACCGAATCGTCGTCGAGGTCGAGAGGGTCGCCGGCCAGGGCGAAGTCGAGATCCTCCTCGTCGGCGGCGCCCAGCTCGCTCCGGTGGTCGTAAACCACGTCGACGATCTGGGCCACGACGGCCTCTGGGAAGGGGCGCGCCGTGCTTCGGACCGTCGCTGCGAAGCTGGGCAGCCATCGCAAGAGGTGCCGGTCGAGGAAGCGGCGCGCGCGGGCGCGCATCTCAGCAGCCTCGGCGCTTCGCTCTTGATCGAGGTGCACGGCTTCGGTCGCCGACGCGAAGCCGAGCGCGCGAAGCTCAGTGGCGAGGTGCTCGGCGCCCTCCCCCCGCGGGTCGTGGGCCACGCCGAGCTCGGCGTAGGCGTCCCGGAGGCGGTCGGTGAGCGAACCGCCCACCTCGCCACGCGCATCGAGGAACGCGCCCTCCTGCGGCGGGACCGAGAGCCCGAAGACGAAGTGATGGTCAGCCGCTGCGTCGTCGGCGTTCGGATAGCTCGACAGCGCCTGCGCGATGCCGTCGCTCGCGCGGGCGGCCTCGGCGTTCGCCTCGGTGATACCGCGCGCCACCAGCTCGGCGAGCAGCGCGTACGCTCGGCCGCGCCCCCAGGCCTTTTCCGCGTCGGAAAGCATCTATTCGCTCTCGGCGCGGGGCTCGCGGCCCCAGGGATGGGCGGGGAGCGCGTACGCCTTCTTGGTCGGCTTCAGCGGCCGCTTCAGCCAGTACGGCCGGCGCGTCCCGTCGGGAGAATGATCCACCGCGGAGCGCGCGAGGGCCAGCCACTCGCGATAGACCGCCATCGAGCGCTTGGTGTCGACCGACACGTCACCGTGACGGTCGCTGGGCTTCGCCTTCTCCACCCGGAGCGCCTTCTGGTGCCAGCAGTGGGCACCGCTCACCGGATCGGGATGCACCGCGTGAGTGAGGTTCTGATGGACGCCGACGTCCTCCCACCACACGCGGCTGGTGTCCGGGTCGGGCGACTTCCACGCGCGGGCGCCGTGGACGACGTGGAGCTCGTGCTCGCCCTCGCGTTCTTCGAGTGTCACCAGGTTGCTCATCCCGGCGCCGATGCCATCACCCTCCTTGAGGCGCCAGCGCCCCAGGTGATGGCTCATGGCGATGATCCCGGGCTTGATGCCCTCGGTCACCCAGGCACGATCGACGAAGTAGCCGATCTCGGTGGTCACCCGGATCAGATCGCCGGTCTGCACGCCGAGGCGCTCCGCATCTTTCGGATGCATCCACACCGGGTTCTTGTGGCTGATCTCGTAGAGCCACTTCGCGTTTGCGGAGCGGGTGTGGATCAGGGTGGGCAGGCGGAAGGTGGGAAGGAGCAGCATCTCGCCCTCGTCCTGGGCGATGTTGGAGCGCGCCACGTGGCTCTCGAGCGTCCACGGGATGACGTACTGCTGCTCGGGCCAGCCCCACTCGGAGAGGGTCGGGCTGAAGAGCTCTAGCTTCTTGCTCGGCGTCTTGAAACCCTGGCGCTCGACCCCGTCGATGTCGACGCCGTCACTCGACGCGCGTGATTCGTGGGGCTCGTACACGTCCCGGCTCACCTCGAAGGCGCCGTACTTCCGCATGTACGCGAGGGGGGTGAGACCTTCCTCGGCCGCGCGCTCGGGCAGACCCGGCACGCTGTGCTCGAAGATGTGACCCCAGTACTCGTCCATGGTGATGGGCTCGCCGGGGCGCTCGCGGCTCTCGAAGTGCTGGCGGATGCCGAGGCTCCCGTCGGGGTCGAGCTTCCAGCTCAGATCGATCCAGAGCTCCGACTCCTCCCAGACCTCACCGGGGTTGGCTTCGTAGGTGCGCTTCACCGGGATGCCGGCGCGCTCCATCGCCACCCGGCGCACCGGCTGCCGGAAACCGATCCACTGCCCGGCGTGGGTCTCCTGGCTCATGATGTCGTGCCGCTCGCCGGAGTGCCCCATGGGCAGCACGTAGTCGGCGAACCACGCGCTCTCGTTCCAGGTGGGCGTGAGCGCGACGTGGCACTTGATCTTCGATTCGTCCCGGAGCGCCTTCATCCACATGAAGCCGTCGGGGTTGATCCACATCGGGTTGTAGACGCGGGTGAAGTAGACGTCGACGTCGCCGCGCCCCTCCTCCAGGAAGTGCGGCAACAGGAAGCTCATCTCGTACATCGCGAGCGGCCACTCGTGCGGCAGGTGCAGCTCGTTCCACACATCGAGCTGATCGGGGGTGGAGATGGGCTTGGGGACGAACTTGTTGTTGCTGTTCAGGCCGGTGCCGCCCTTGGTGCTGACGCTTCCGGTGAGCACGCTGAGGAAGAAGAGCGCGCGCGCCACCTGCCAGCCGCCGCGGTTGCCCATGGTCGCGCTGCGCCAGGTGTGGCCACTGACGCGGTTGCCCGCTTCGGCGATGGCCTCGGCCGCGGCCCGCAGGCGCTCGACCGGCACCTGCGACTCCTCCGCCGCTCGCTCGAAGGTGAACTCGTCGTAGAGCGCGGAGAGGAACCGCTCGAAGTCTTCGAAGCGGTATTCACCGCTCTGCTCGGCATGCTCGCGGGCCTCACGGGCGATCGCCACGACGTCGTCGTCCACCGCGAAGGACTCGGCCGCCTTCAGCGTGTCCTCCCAGTTCACCCACCTGCGAACGAAGTCTCGATCGTAGAGCTCGTTCTGAATGAGGTAGCTCGCGATGGAGAGCAGGACCGTGGCTTCGCTCCCGGGCCAGGTCGGCAGCCACACGTCGGCGCGCGCCGCGGTGTTCGACAGGCGCGGGTCGAGGACGATCAGCTTCGCCCCGTCGCGCTTGCCTTCCATGATCCGCTGCGCGTGCGGGTTGAAGTAGTGGCCCGACTCGAGGTGCGCGCTCACCAGCACGGTGGCGCGCGCGTTGGCGTAGTCGGGACTGGGGCGGTCGGCGCCGCTCCACATGTAATAGCCCACGCGGGCCGAGGCGGAGCAGATGTTGGTGTGACTGTTGTGACCGTCCACACCCCAGCTCTGGATCGCGCGGTTGGCGTAGTGATCTTCGCCGGGACGACCGACGTGATACATGATGCCGTCGCGACGCTTCTCGCGACTGGCGCGCATCTTGGCGGCGATATCGGTCAGCGCCTCGTCCCAGCTCACGCGCTTCCACTTGCCCTCGCCTCGCTCACCCACGCGCTTCAGCGGGTGGAGGATGCGCTCGGGGTCGTAGGTCTGGTTGTGGGTCGCGGGGCCCTTCGCACAGTTGCGCCCGCGGCTGCCCGGGTGGGCGGGGTTCCCTTCGAACTTGCGGATGTCGTAGGTGTCTTTGTCGACGTAGGCGAGCAGGCCGCAACCGCTCTCGCAGTTGAAGCAGATGGTGGGAACCAGCGTGTAGCGCCGCGCGACCTTCTTGGGCCAGGACTTCGAATCCCACTCGACCCACTCGTCCCAGGACGACGGGGGCGGATACTGACTGATGCGTCCGTCCGCCTGTCGGATGGTCTCGAGTCGGACCGGCTTCTTTCCGGTCTTGGCATACTCGGGCTGAGGCATGACGTCGGCCGTGGGCGCCGGAGCGGTCTTTTCCGCCGGCACCTCGGTGCGCGAGAAGCGCAAGAGACGCGCGAAGAAGTCGAGTGTGGAGGCGGTGGAGCTCATGGGGGGCCTCAGCTGTTGGGAACCTCTTGGGGGGCCATGACGAAGGCGTGCTCGAAGAACCAGAGGCCGAGCACGGCGGCGACGCCGGCGATGGCGAAGAGCCACGTGCTGGCCAGCGCGGCCTGC
This sequence comes from uncultured delta proteobacterium, assembly GCA_963727445.1. Taxonomy (GTDB): domain Bacteria; phylum Myxococcota_A; class Polyangia; order Polyangiales; family B10-G4; genus B10-G4. Next base: position 224,114 of record CAVSGI010000020.1, on the reverse strand, counting down.
GCACCGAAGACCAGCAACGCGGGCAGGACGTGTCCGACCACCACCGCGCCGAGCCAGAACTGCTTCTTGTAGTGACCGTGACTGATGGAGTGCGCGGCACGGGCCGCGACCTCGCTGGCGTGGGGCATGCCCAGCTCGCCGAGGAGCGTGACGGCGAGATCGAAGGCGACGGCGACCAGGAAGGTCCAGCTCGCCGGGACCGCGATCGCGCCGAGGTCGGTGAAGAGACCGGCCACCAGGAGCGCGGCGGTGCCGGCCATCACGGCTTGAATGAGGAGGTGAATCGGCAGGAGCGGGCTCTGCCAGAGGTCACGGCCCTCCGCCTGACCGAAAAGGAACGCGGTGTAGACGGCGCCGCCCACGGCGAAGGGCACGCCGCCCCAGAGGAAGTAGGGGCGGGCGGCAGCCGCGACGCCGGGATCGAGGAAGCCGGCGAGCGCGGCGATCTCCACCGTCGTCCACAGGCCCGCGATGGTGGAGAAGCCCATCAAGAAGATGGCGCCTCTCGCCAACCACGATCGCCATTGCGGGCGCATCAGGATGTAGAGGAAGCGCTGCGGCTTTTCGAGATCGATGACCAAGAGCGCCGTGGTCGCCAGCATGAAGAAGGTGCTGATGGCGCCGCCGATCGCCGCGACCAGGGGATCGAAGGACGAGGGGACGAGCCCGAAGAGGAACGCGAGGAAGAGGAAGATCCCGGTGCCGACGCCCTTGGTGACGAGATAGGCGGGGACGGGCCAGTGCCAGGGGATTTTGTGCTGCGCGTTGTAGCCGACCTGCACCATGTGCGCGGCCTGCTTTCCGCCCATCATGATCGGACCCGCCGTCGGGAGCCCTTGCGGCTGCGGCGCGCGGAGCGCGACGCCCTCCTTGCTCGTGCGAATCTGCGTGAGGCCGCCGGAGGACGCATGCGGGTGGGCGTGCGCGTGGCTCGCCCCAGCGTCTCCGTGCAGGGGGATGACGTCCGCCCACTGGAACGACTCGGGGGCGCGTTCGGTGCTGGTGGGCACGAGGTTCACCGCGGCGCCGTCGATGTAGAAGACCTTCGGCGCGGTGCCCTGCTCCGGCTTGCGCACCGAGACCTTCTCGCGCGCGAGGATCTTGGAGATCTCGGTGTCCGGATCGTCCATGTCCCCCGCGATGATCGCGTGGGTGGGACAGACCACGGCGCAGGACGGCTCGAGCCCCACGTCCAGGCGGTGCGCGCAGTAGTGACACTTGGCGGCGGTGTGAGACTCGGGGTCGATGTAGATCGCGTCGTAGGGGCACGCCTGCATGCACGCCTTGCAACCGATGCAGGCGTCGGAGTCGAACTCCACGATCCCGTCGTCCCGCTGGTACATCGCGCCGGTCGGGCAGATGCGCGCGCAGGGCGGGTTCGTGCAGTGGTTGCAGCGCGTCACCTGAAAGTGGCGCTGATTGTTCGGATAGGTGCCGGCCTCGGTGTACTTGACCCAGGTCCGATAGACGCCGAGGGGAACCTCGTTCTCGCTCTTGCATGCCGTGCTGCACGCGTGACAGCCGATGCACGAGCGATTGTCGATGACGAAACCGTAGTTCACTGGGCGGGGCTCGCGGTCTCGAGCCGACCGCAGTTCTGGTTCGCGGGAACGCTGACCGCGATGCGCTTCGGAGGGTCGAGCTTCAGCTCGTCCATGATCTGGACGAAGTCGTCGATGCTGCGTTCGCCACCGAGGCGGGGGTTGAACTGCTTCTCCTCGCCGACGCTGCTACGGGTGCGCCCCTTGTAGTCGTGTCCGGGGTAGATGGCGCAGCTGTCGGGGAGCGTGAAGATCTTGTCGTGAACGGAACGGTAGAGCGTGCGGCTGTCGCCTTCCTGGAAGTCCGTGCGGCCGCAGCCGCGGATGAAGAGCGCGTCACCGGTGAACGCATACTGATGGTCCGCCGTGACGTACGTCAGACAGCCATTCGTGTGCCCCGGCGTCTCCCGCACCTCGATGGAGACGCCGCCGAGGCGAACCACGTCGCCGTCGTGCGCGGTGACGTCGGCACATGCGGCGCCGGCGTTGGCCGAGACCACCGTGCGTGCCCCGGTGCGCTCGCGCAGGATGCTCGCGGCCGTCACGTGGTCGGCATGAACGTGCGTCTCGAGGACGTAGGTCAGCTTGAGGCCCAGCTCGTCCAGGAGCGAAAGGTCGCGCTCCACCTGCTCGAGGACGGGGTCGATCAAGGCGGCTGCGCGGGTCTCCTCGTCACCCAGGAGATAGGTGTAGGTGCTGGTTTCGCGGTCGAAGAGCTGGCGGAAGATCATGAGCCTGGCCTTTTTCTGGAGAGGGGTCCTGGTCACTGGTGAGCACATGCCGGGCCACCGCCTTGTTGAGCATTTTTCAAAATGATTTCAGTACGTCAGGTTGACCGACGCACCCATCCGTTTCATGTTGTCGCAACATCGTTGCAACATGACGAAACGTCCCCGTCCCTCTCTCACCTTCTTCCACGGCATGGTCAGCCGTGCGCCCGCGATGCTGGAGCTCTTCGAGCTCATCGGCCGGGTCGCTCAATCCGACGCGGCGGTGTTGGTGCGTGGAGAGACGGGCACTGGCAAGGAGCTTGTCGCCCGCGCCATCCACGAGCTGTCCCCGCGCAGCCGCGCCCCCTTCAAGGCCGTCAACTGCGCGACGCTGACGCCCGAGCTCCTCGCCTCGGAGCTCTTCGGGCACGTGCGCGGCGCGTTCACCGGGGCGGTGCGCGACCGGGTCGGACTCTTTCAGAGCGCGGATGGGGGGACGCTCTTTCTCGACGAGGTGGCGGAGATCGACCCGGATATCCAGGCGCGCCTGCTCCGCGTCCTACAGGAGAAGCGCTTCGTGCCGGTGGGCGCGACCGACCCGATCGAGGTCGACGTTCGCATCGTCAGCGCGACACATCGCGCCTTGAGGCGCGAGGTCGAACGCGGCCGCTTCCGCGCCGACCTCATGTACCGCATCCGCGTGGTTCCGATCTTCTTGCCGCCCTTGCGTGAGCGCGAGGGCGACGTGGAGGCGCTCGCCTGGCACTTCCTCGACGAGCTCAACCGGGAGAGCAGCCACCGGATGGAGAGCTTCACCCCGAGCGCCATGAACGCGCTCCTGGCACACGACTGGCCGGGCAACGTTCGCGAGCTGCGCAACGTGCTGTCCTACGCGTTCGCGGTTGGACAGGGCCGGGAGATCGACATCTCGGATCTACCGCCGGAGCTCCGCGGCGAAGGACCTCCGCCCGACAGCCGGACGAGCAGCGAGTCTCCTGCCTCTCGCGAGCGCGCACGCATTCTCGAGGCCCTCGACGCGACCGGCGGACGAAAGGGCGAGGCGGCCACACGCCTCGGCATGAGTCGCACCACGCTCTGGCGCAAGATGCGCGAGCTCGGCCTCTGAGCGGCTCAGGGACGCGCGGCCGCCGCCAGGTCGACCGCCCGGGCGGTGACGGCCATCTCGGTCAGCGTCGGATTCTGCCACCCCGAGGACGGCCAACAGGCGCCATCGGTGACGAAGAGATTCGGCACGTCCCAGACGGCGCAATTGCGGTCGACCACCGAGTCCTCCCTCGAGCTTCCCATTCGGGCACCGCCCAACTCGTGTGCGAAGAGACCCGGCGTGGACACGCGCCACTCGTGGAGCACGCGCGACAAGACGTTCCCCACCGTCGGGTGAACCCACTCGCCGATGTTGGCGACCTCTCCCCCTGCGGCTTCGATCATCTCGATCGCGGTTCGACGTGCGGCCGCCGCCACGCGGCGATCGTTTTCCTTCCACTCGCAGTCGATGCGCACCGCGGGGATGCCCCACGCGTCTTCGAGCTCGGCATCGATCTCGATTCGATTGTCGGGATGCGGCAGCACCTCTCCGCGCGCCACGATGAAACCGAACGCCTCTCCGGGCAGCCTGCGCACGAACTGAGGCATGAAGATGCGCTCGATCCCGCCCCACATTCCGTAGCCTCGGAGATGGTCGCTGTCCTGATCGCCCAGATTCTGAAAACGGGGCACCAGAAAGGCGTCGCTCCCTTGCAGTGGATGCGCTCTTCCGCTGGCAGCCACGTCCGGAAGTTGGAAGTAGAGGTTGCAGGCCACATGATCCATCAAGTACCGGCCCAGATGGCCGGAGGATCCGCCGATCCCGTTCGGGTGCTGGTTGGTATGCGAGTTGAGGAGCAATCGAACGGATTCGATGGTGGAAGCGCAGAGAAAGACGAGCGAGGCATGTGAGGCGTGAACCGTGCGGGAATCCGCATCGACCCACTCCACACCGGCAGCCCGGTTCCCGTCGGAGGAGAGCAGGATCCGGCTGGCGATGGCCCCGGTGAGGAGCTCGGCGCGCCCGGTCTTCGCCGCATCGCGCAACGTGGTGGAGAGGTTCGACAAGCCCGAGTGCTGGCGCCGCTTCGGTGGCCGGCGCCCCGCGGCGATCCCTCGTGAGACGACGACGTGGCGTTCGGGCATCTCCTCGGCGACCCGCCGTTGAAACACCCGCTCGGCTTCGGTGAGCGCTTTCTCTCCGACGAACGCACCGTCCGGGATCGCCGCCAGGCCATCCCGGTGTCCGTGGATCCCGAAGTAGCGCTCGAGGCGCTCGTAGTAGGGTGCGAGGTCCGCGTGCCCGATGGGCCAGTCGATACCGACGCCGTCCCGGGAGGCTGCGTGAAACTCGTAGTCGGAGAGCCGGGGGGTCACGCCGTCCCAGGTGAGCGTGCGCCCGCCCTGAACACGACCACGGACCCAGTAGAAAGGCCTGTCCGGTGGGGCGCTGTAGGGGTTGTCGACATCATCGACGAAGAAGTCGGGATTGGTCGTCCAGTAAGTGGCGTGACGCGATTGGACGGTCTGGCGCTTCGTCACGACGCGGCGAAGCAGCTGCCGCGCCGTGTTCTTCACGCCATTCCCGTAGCCCTTTGCGGCGTCCACCGGCTTGCCCGCTTCCAACACCAGCACGCTCAGGCCGCGCTCCGCGAGCGCCTTGGCGGCCACGCCTCCGGTCGCGCCCGAGCCGACGACGATCGCATCCCACTCGCGGTTGGACCCTCGGGCGGAAGCCTTCACGTTCGAACCTCGTGCACGTGCTCCAGCGGCCGCGCCGCATCCTCCAGCCAGGCCAGCTCCTCGCTGCTCAGCTCGATCGCCACGGCCTCCAGATTCTCCCGCATGCGTCCCCGACGACTCACACCGACGATCGGAAACACGGGAAATGGTTGGTTCAGCAGGTACGCGAGCGCCACTTGTGCCGTCGTCGTTCCGCGGCGACTCGCCAGGTCGGCACAACGCTGACGCTGTTCGACACTGGCGCGCTGATGAAACGGACCGCGCTGCGCGCGGCCACGCTTGCTCGTAAGGAAGCCCTGACCGAGCGCGCAATAGGCGAAGACGGGCATCGAAGCCCTCGCGTACTGCCGCCGTTCGTAACGATGCTTGCGCCCCGAAATGCTCCAGCACCCCTGCCACGGAGAGGCCTTCCAGGCAGCCAGCGAGAACTGAGGGCTCGACGCGTGCACCACCGAGTGCGCAGACGCGTCCTCCAGACTGGTGATGCGCTCGAAGGTCCAGTTGGAGACACCAGTGAAACGCGTGAATCCCTCCGCGGCGAAACGCGCGAGGTCGGCGGCGAGGCGGGAGAGCGCCACCTCTTCGTGGTCCCGGTGCAGCATCCACGAGTCGACATATTCGACGCCCAGGAGCCGCAGGGTCGTGAAGAGGTCCTGCTCGAGCGCAGGCGTTCCCAGGCGATTCGGCGCGATCACCGGGAAGGGATGGCCTGCCTTCGACAGGATGAAGATCTCTTCGCGAACACCGGAGCGGCGCAGCCACTCACCGAAGACACGCTCTGTTCCGCCGACCTTGTACGAACGCGCGAGGTCGAACGCCCTGCAGCCTTCTTCGAAGACGCTGTCCAGGAGCTCGAAGGCGCGGCGCCGCTCGCCACGGCCCCAGAGGCCGGTCGGGTCGATGCTACCGAGCGCAGCGGTCCCCAGAACGAGAGGAGGCAACTCCTTTCCGGACCGCGTGGTCAGCCGCGAAAGCGGTGGTCGCACGGAGTCGCTGACGACCGAGCGTTGTCTGTCTATCGAGTCCAATCGGGGCCCCTTTGACCGCACGCACGCCGGGACCCACGCGCAGTCGTCGCCTCCTCTAGCCCACATCCAGCAACTTGTCGATGTGACGACGCCAGCGCTCCGTCGCCTCCGTCGTGCGGCTCAACTCTCGAGGCCGTACTTTTTCATGCGCCGCCAGAGGGTAGTGCGGCTCATCCCGAGCGCGGCCGCGGCGCGGGCGTGATGTCCACCAGCACGCTCGAGCGCGGTGGCGATGCGTCGCGCTTCGGGAGGCAGGGATGGGTCCACCACCGGCGCGTTGACCATCGGGACCGCGCCACGGATTTCTCCGTCGCGCAGCTCCGGTGGCAGCTCGGCCTCTGTGAGCATCGTCCCCTCGCCCATCACGAAGGCGTACTCGATGGCGTTGTGAAGCTCACGGACGTTGCCGGGCCAGTCGTAGTCCTCGAGCGCGGAGATGGCGCCCGGCGTGACGCGCTCCACGCTGCGTTCGAATCGTCCGTTGAGCTCCTGAATGAAGCGATCGACCAGCAAGGCGATGTCGCCGCGCCGCTCGCGCAGCGGCGGGAGATAGAGCGGGATGACGCGCAGCCGGTACATCAGGTCTTCGCGGAAGCGGCCATCGGCCACGGCGGCCCGAAGTGACTGGTGCGTCGCGCTCACGAAACGCACGTCGACCGCGACTGGATTGTCCGCCCACGGGGATGACCGACTGCTCCTGCAGGACACGCAGTAGCTTGGCCTGAAGATCGAGCGGCAGCTCCGCCACCTCGTCGAGGAAGAGGGTGCCGCCGTCCGCGAGGCGCACCTGCCCCGGCTCGTCACGCACGGCGCCGGTGAAGGCCCCGCGCACGTGCCCGAAGAGCACACTCTCGAGGAGGCTCGCGGGAAGCGCCGCGCAGTTGATGGCGCGGAACGGGCCTTCGGCGCGCGGAGACGATTCGTGCAGCGCCCGGGCGACCAGCTCCTTGCCGGTGCCCGTCTCCCCGCGCACCAGGACCGAGCTCTCGCTCCGGCCGACCTTTTCGACGTCGCGGAGGAGCTGGCGCATGGCGGGGTCGCGCGTGATGACGCCCCACTTCTTCGCGACCTCGTCCTCACCCGATTCGCCCTCTTCGTCCAACAGGAGCAGGTAGCCGGTCTCGAGTGGCGTCGCGCGCACCCGGATGATGCGCTCGCCGTCTGCCGCCGGACGGTGGACGTAGGCGTTGACCGACCTGCCCGCCGCCAGCGCCTCGGCGACGGGTCGCTCGGGCCCCTCGCCGCAGAGGATCGCGGGCGCGAGGGTGCCCTTTTCGATCGGTGTGCCTACCAGCGCGTGGGCGCCCTTCGTGGCCAGGATGACGCGGAGAGAGTCGTCGAGGACCATCGCAGGCCCCCCCAATTCTTCCAACGCCAGAAGCACGGTGTCATCGCTTGCGCTCATCGCATGCGAGGTAAGCACGAATCCGTGGTGGGCTCACGCGGTCTCGCCGTGCTTTCGAACGTCGGGACCCGGTGCACCCCGGGCGATCGTCGCCTGATGCAGGGACATGCCGATTACCATGGCGGCCCCGAAGAGCAGGCCCCGAAAGCCGCCGGTCCCCATGGCGACGATGGCCGGTCCCGGGCAGTAGCCCGCCAGGCCCCAACCGGCTCCGAAGAGCACGGCCCCGGCGAGGAGGGGGAGGTCGATGTCGCGCCGATTGGGGAGGTGGAGCATGTCGTCGAAGAGGGGTCGCCCTCGACGCGCAACCCACCGGTATCCGGCGGCATAGACGAGAAACGCACTTCCCATCACGAAGGCCAGGCTCGGATCCCAGTCGCCGCCGAAGTCGAGGAAGCCCACGACCTTGGCGGGTTGGGTCATCCCGGCGACGACCAGACCGATGCCGAAGAGAAGCCCGGAGGCGAGCGCGAAGACGATCCGTTTCATACCGAGCCCCCGAAGATGGTGCGAACCAGGAACACGACGGCGGCGCCGGATGCCATGAAGGTCAGCACCGCAGCGAGAGAACGCACCGAGAGGCGCCCGAGACCACAGACGCCGTGTCCGCTCGTACAGCCCGAGCCGAGCCTCGTCCCGAAACCGACCAGGAGCCCGGCGAGCGCGATGGCGACGGGCGACCGCTCCAGGCCGACATCCATGAGATTCGGCGCGACCAGAGAGGCGCCGATGCCGGCGATCACCAGCCCTACGACGAAGGCGACACGCCAGGCGATGTCGCCCCTGGTTCCGCCGATGATCTTGCCGGCCACGCCGCTGACGCCTGCGATGCGCCCGTTGAAGACGAGCAGCATCACGGAGCTGATCCCGATCAGGATCCCACCGAGGGTCGATGCGATGGGGGTGAAGTGTTCCATGCTTCGATGCGCGCCAGCCGGGCCTAGATGACGGGGACCGAGAGGACCGGGCACCTGGCTCGGTGCAGGACGCGGTCGGTGTGGCTGCCGCGCAGCACGTCCCCAAGAGAGTCGTGACCGCGCGTCGCCATGACGACGAGCCGCGCGTCTCGGGCGTGACTCAAAATGGCGTCCTCGAGCTTCCCCTTCTCCACGTCGATACGGCGCACGACCCAGTCGTCGGCGATGGGAACTTCCACTGGCGGCGCGCTCTGGGGCGATCCGACGTGAAGGAGGGTCAGCTCGACCGAGGTGGCGCCCGCCATTCGGGCCAGAGATACGGCTGCGCTCACCGCTGCCTGGGCCTCCGTCGGGTCGCCGAGCGGCACCAGAATGCGGCTCAAGTCGATGCGACCGTCCACGCGCGAGACGAAACCGTCGACCCCGACCGGGAGAAAGAGCGTTGGCACCGCCACGTTGTGGGCGATCGCCTCGGCGCGGCTTCCGAACAGCGCGCGAGCGATCCCTTCGCGCTGATGCGTGGCGGTGATCACCAGGTCGGGACGCACCTTCGCGAGCGCGTCGAGAAAGGTGTCGACCGGATCGTCGCAGCAATCGTGCGCCGCAGCCTGAACGTCGACCTCGCTGGCAGCGTCGCCCCAGCTGGCCAACACCACGGAAGCGTCCGGCAAGGTGGCGCTTCCCTCGCCACGCTGCCGAGCGTGGATCGAAAAGAGCTTGCCCCCACTGGCGCGCGCGAGCGCCACCCCGTGCGCGAAAGGCACGACGTCTTCATCCGTCAGGGCGGCGGCATGCGCGATGCGGACCATGGAGTCCGGATCAGCTTCAACAATCGTGCTAGCTCGAAGGCGCCTGATCCGGTGGCGTTTTGTGCTCGGGCTCTCCGCCCAGCGTTTCAACGGGGGTCGCCGGCGTTGCAGAACGTTTCAGCCGGCTCGGCGCGATCATCGGCCGCCACCCGATCGAGTCGCGCTAGGGATGATCGGCCATGCGCTGATCCTCGCGCAGATGACAGTTCTTGTACTTCTTCCCGCTGCCACAGTGACAAGGATCGTTGCGGCCCAGCTTCGGGCCCTCGCGCTTGATGGTCTGCGGCTGCGGCGCTGCTTCCGGCGGTGCCGCTTCCGGCGTGGCCGAACCCTTCGCAGCCGCGCGCCGACGCTGGCGGCGGTTGGCGACTGGCGCGGCGGCCGCAGCAGCCTGCGCGGCGGCAGTGGCGCCCTGCCCCTGCTGCTTCTGCGCCGACTCTGGATGGCTGGTGCGCATGGCGTTCAGGCGCGCCTCGGCGGCGCGGCGGCGCTGCGCTTCGAGCGCCTCGACGTCCTCCGTCTTGACCCGGGCACGGAACATCATGTTCGCGACGACGCCCTGCACGCTCTGGGTCATGGAGAGGAAGATGTCGTAGCCCTCGCGCTTGTACTCCCGTTTCGGGTCACGCTGCCCGTATCCGCGCAGGCCGATGCCGTCGCGGAGGTGGTCCATCGCCTGCAGATGCTGGATCCACTGGCGATCGATCTCCTGCATGTAGACGTTTCGGAAGAAGCGCAGGTAGTTCAGCGCCCCGATCTCTTCGATCTTCTTGAGCAGGACCGACTCCGCGTCTTCGTAGAGCTTGGCCGCGAGGTCCTCGCGGTCCGCAAAGCCCTCGACGCCCGTGCACTCCATCGCGAACTGCTCCTCGTAGGCGTCGGCGAGCCCGTCGAGGTCCCAGTCTTCGTAGTGCTTAGCCACGGGGCAGGCGTGCTCGATCATCGTGCCGATGATCCCGTCGACCAGGTCGAGGAGACGCTCGTACTGCTCGGTGAGGCTCATCCCGACCTCCTCGATGCAGTACGCGATGCACGCCGGCGGATCGTCGGCGAGCTTCCTCAGATCGAGACGGCAGCCAAACCAGGAGTAGAGGTCGCGCTCGAGCGCCTTGTGTCGGATCTTGTCGAGCTGGCCGATCGACTTCTTGCCGACCTCGTCGCGGTGCGCCTGAATCTCCTCGGGCGTGGCGCCTTCGGGAGGCAGCGGCGAGCCGTGGTGCTTGACCATCTGCTCGATGATCGGCTCGGCGATCTCGGACAGCTCCTCGTTGATCTCCGTGACCACCGGCTCGGGCCTGGCGCCCTTCTTCATCTCGTCTTCGGTCGGCACCGTGCGGTACTGACCCGTGAGGATCTGCCGGCGCAGCGTGTAGATGCTCTTACGCTGCTGGTTCATCACGTCGTCGTATTCGAGGAGGTGCTTGCGGATGTCGAAGTTGCGCTCCTCCACCTTCTTCTGTGCGTTCTCGACGGCCTTGGTGACCCACTTGTGCTCGATGGGCACGCCCTCTTCCATGCCGAGGCGGTCCATCATGTTCTGCACGCGATCGCCGGCGAAGATGCGCATCAGATCGTCTTCGAGGCTCAGGTAGAAGCGAGACTCGCCCGGATCTCCCTGACGGCCGGAGCGGCCACGGAGCTGGTTGTCGATGCGCCGCGACTCGTGGCGCTCGGTGCCGAGGATGAAAAGCCCGCCGGAGTCGAGGACGTCCTTCTTGGCCTTCTTGCACTTCTCTTCGTAGCGCGGAATGGCATCTTCGATCGCCGCGTCCATGTCGAACTCGGGGACCTCGGGGATCTCGGGCGCGTCGTCGTCGGACTGCGCGGCCTCGGCTGCCGCTCGGCGCAGCTCTTCGATGCGCGCGAGCTCGGCGGCGTGGGCCTGCATCACCTCGAGGCGCGCGAGCATCTCCGGGTTGCCGCCGAGGACGATGTCGGTACCGCGACCGGCCATGTTGGTGGCGACCGTGACGGCGCCGGGCTCGCCTGCCTGGGCGACGACGTATGCCTCCATCTCGTGCTGCTTCGCGTTCAGCACGTTGAACGCGATGCCCTTCTTCTTGAGCACGCGGGCGAGCGCCTCGGACTTCTCGACGCTGGTCGTCCCGACCAGCACCGGCTGCCCGGCGTCGTGGCGCTCCTCGAGCTCCTCCGCGATGGCGTTGAACTTCTCGCGCTCGGTCTTGTAGACGAGGTCCTCGTTGTCGAGGCGGGCGATCGGCTTGTTCGTCGGGATGACCACGACGTCGAGCTCGTAGGTCTTGTGGAACTCGGCGGCCTCGGTATCGGCCGTACCGGTCATGCCGCTGAGCTTCTCGTAGAGGCGGAAGAGGTTCTGGAAGGAGATGGTCGCGAGGGTGATGTTCTCGTCGTTGATCTGGACGTGCTCTTTGGCCTCGACCGCCTGGTGAAGGCCGTCGGACCAACGCCGGCCGGGGAGCGTACGGCCGGTGAACTCGTCGATGATCATCACCTTGCCGTTCGTGCTGACCATGTAGTGCTGGTCGCGCTTGTACAGGGCGTGGGCGCGAAGGCACTGCTGCAGGATGTGCAGGGTCTGCAGGTTGACCGGATCGTAGAGGTTGTACGCGGGCGCATCGCGATAGGGGTGGTCGTCGCTTTCGTCCGAGGCGTTGAGCAGCCCCTTCTGCCCGAGGAGCTGCTGGGCGAGCTCCATACCCTCCTCGGTGAGCGTCGCGCTGCGGGCCTTTTCGTCGACCTCGTAGTGCTCGTCCTTGCGAAGGCGCGGGATGATCTCGTTGATCTGCTTGTACTTGTCGCTGGCCGTCTCGCCGGGGCCGCTGATGATCAGCGGCGTGCGCGCTTCGTCGATGAGGATCGAGTCGACCTCGTCGACGATCGCGTAGTTCAACTCCCGCTGCACGTAGTCGTAGATGCTGAACTTCATGTTGTCGCGCAGGTAGTCGAAGCCGAACTCGTTGTTCTGCCCGTAGGTGATGTCCGCCTGGTAGGCGAGCTTCTTCTGGGCGTTGGTCTGGCCGTGGTGGATCACGCCCACCTCGAGGCCGAGGAAGCTGTGCAGCTTGCCCATCCACTCCGCGTCACGCTTGGCGAGGTAGTCGTTGACGGTGACCACGTGGACGCCTTTGCCGCTGAGCCCGTTCAGGTAGCAGGGCAACGTCGCGACCAGCGTCTTGCCTTCACCGGTCTTCATCTCGGCGATGCGCCCGTCGTGCAGAACGATGCCGCCGATCAGCTGCACGTCGTAGTGGCGCATCCCCAGGGCACGGACGCCACCCTCGCGGCAGACGGCGAAGGCTTCGAAGAGCAGATCATCGATGCTCGCGCCGCGATCGATCTTCTCGCGGAACTCGGCCGTCTTCGCCCGAAGCTGATCGTCGGAGAGCTTCTTGATGGACGCCTCGAGGTCGTTGATGCGCTGGATCTTGGGGCGCATCTTCTTGATCTCGCGGTCGTGCTTGGTGCCGACGATTTTCCTGATGAATTTCGAGCATGGAGGGGCGAGAATCTAATGCCGGGACGGGGGATTCGCAACGCGCCCGTCAGAGCCGTGACGGGCGCTATCCTGGGGGAGAAATCGAAGAGAATCGCGACAAGACCGAGGTGACCCTGGACCCGAGCACCGCGCGGGTTCTCCTCGGCTTGCGCCTCGTGATCGTCTCTCGCGATCCGAAGCGAGCCCGGGAGCTCGCCGAGGAGCTCGCGTCGGTGGAAGTGAGCGCGGTGGTGCTCGAGGGGAGGGCCAAGCCGGACCTGGCGGAGGCGCGCGGAATCGAACCGGAGGTCGTTCTGCTCGACCCGACCGGGCTCGGAGGCGCCGCCTTCGCGCTGACGCGAGCGGTGAGTGCGGACGAGCAACTGCGCTGGGCCCCGATCCTGCGCTGCGAGCTGAAGAAGTTCTGGCGCGAGGACGAGCCGGTGGATCTGCGTGCGCTCGCCTCGCTGCTCTCGCCACTGGTGGAATCCGCGCGCACCCTTCGGGATCGGATCGCGTCCGAGGACGAGCTGACCGCCGATCTCGATCACATCGGCCCGGGCCGCGTGCTCCGGATGCTGGAGGCGAGCGACGGTTCACATGCGATCGCGGCGCAGAGCCCCGACGCGCGGGCCGAGCTATCCGTCGATCACGGCGTGCTGGTCTCGGCGACCTATCGAGAGCTGCACGTGAGTGGGCCGGCGCTGCGCGGCGCTGACGCCGTCGAGGGCTTCAAGACGATGCGCAGCGGGATCATCGAGATCACGCGCATGTCCTCCGCGCCGCTCCACAGCGAGGCCACGCGCCGCGCCAGCCCCGAGGGCGTGCTCCTCGACGTCTCGCGCGAGCTCGACGAGGACCTCGACACCCGTCCCTTCCGTCGGGACGAGCTGCTCGGTGACGCGCAGGAGCTCGCCGGGGAAAAGACGCTGGTGGAGTCCGATCATCCCACCGCGCCCCTGCCCGCCGACGTCTTCCCGCTCCCCGAGCTCGTGGACGACGACATGGACGAGGTCACCCAGAGCGACCCTCCCGCGCCCCCCGAGCCGGCGCTCTCCCCGCGCAGCGCGGCGGAGCTGATGGAAGGGGTCGGGAAGAAGACGCTCCTGGGTGTTGGGGCGCCGCCGATGCCGAAGTCCGCGTCCGCTGCCCCCTCGGGACCCGCCGCCGCGTCCGCGCCCGAGTCCGCCTCCGAACCCGCGCCCGTCGCCGACGCCGAGGCCGTCGCCGACACCGAGGCCGTCTCTGACACCATCTCCGCCTCGGAGACCAAGTCCGGCGCCGCATCCTCCAATCCGCCGCCGCCCCCTTCTTCGCGTCCCCCCGCGCCCGCCCCCTCCTCGCCGCCCCCGCGGCCGGCGCCTTCGGTTCGCCCGAGCACGCCCGAGAATCGGAGCGGACTCGCCCTGGGCGCCGTCGCCACGATTGTCCTCGGATTCGGCGCCTTCGTCATCACGGCCGCCGTCGTCTGGATGAGTCAGGACGACGGAGACAACGAGATGGTCGCGTCGGTGATCGACGAGCCCGTGGCGAACACAGCGGCCGAGAGGGGAACGGAGACGGAAGCGGGAACGGGAACGGGAGCGGGAACGGGGACGGGAACGGGAGCGGGAACGGGAACGGAAGCGGGAGCGGAAACGGGAACGGGAGCGGGAACGGGAACGGGAGCGGGAACGGGAGCGGGAACCGGAACGGGGACGGAGACGGAGACGGAGACGGCTTCTGCCGCGTCGAACCCGCGGGAGCGGGCGCGCGCGATGGTCGATGAGGCCGATGCGCTGCCGGTGCCCGAGAACGCGGCGCAGGCGCTCGCTCTCTATGAACGAGCGCTCGAAGTGGACGCGATCAACGCGGGGGCGATGGCGGGCCTCGCGCGCGTGCACCTCGCCACCGGTCATCCCCAAGACGGTCTCGAGGCGGCGGAGAACGCGGTGCGGCTCGCGCCCAATCGCACCGGATACAAGATCCTCCTGGGCGACATCCAGTTGGCGCTCCGAAACGTCGACGCCGCGCGGAGCGCGTGGGAGGCCGCGTATGCGCTGCGGCCGAGCGCGCGCGTGCGCCGTCGCCTCGATCGGATCGGCTACGACCCCGAGCGCGAGACGGAGGCTTCGACCCGCGCCGCGGCGTCGGCGGAGACCGCCCCCACCGTGATCGCCGAAGCGGAGAGCGTCACGCCGGCCGGGCCCGCGGAGGGCGACGCCGCGCCCGAGGAGCCGGCGGAGGACGAGCCGGCGCCCGCCCCTTGAGTCAAACGCCGCGGGTCAACAGAAGGAGCGCCGCCGCCGCGAAGGCGAGGATCGTCGCGAAGACGATCCCGGCGACGAACAGCGTCATGGACCAGACGTTCCTCCGACTCTCGGCCGCGGTGTCCCCCGCCTCCGCCATGAGCGCACGCGCCTCTGCCGAGGCGACGAGCCCGCGACGCATGACCCACCCGGCGACGAAGAGCCCGATCGCGAGCACGAAGAGGGCCGCGATCCATCGCGCGACCGAACGGTCTTCGCCCAGACCGAGGTCCTCCTGCACGCGACCGCTGCGCGCTTGGGGCAGGGGTACGATGTCCATCTCGAGGAGCGTCGCCGCGAAGGCGACCTGATCCTCGGCGGCGACGTCGTCGAGCGGCATCGCGACGGTGAAGGCGTCCTCGGCGCCCTGCATCACCAGGTTCGCCTTCATCGCGGCCACCGCCCCTTCCTCCGGCCCGACGTAGATCACGTGCGAGGCTGCGCTCTCCACGCCGAAGGGATCGGTGCGGAGCTGTGCGCGCCAGACGCCCGGAGCGAGAGGGATTTCGAAGAAGGGCCTTCCGTCATCGGGGAGGGTCGCGGCGACCGACCAGACGCCGTCCCGAAAGAAGTCGACGAGCACCGGCTCGACGCTCGTGTTCTGCAGGTGTCGCTCGCAAGGCGGAGGGCAGATGGCAGAGCCTTCTGGCACCCACACGCCGCTCTGCACGATGGGGATCTGCACGTCACGGTGCGCCACCGACTCGCCGTCCCGTGTGGCGACCAGCGTGACCCTGGCCTCGGGCCCATGCACCGTCCCCTGGCGGCGCAGGATCCCAGCCGTCGCTTCCACGACCGACTGCGGCTCGTCGATGTCGATGCCGTGCCCTTCGAGCGTCACCACCGCGGCCGGCTCGCCAACCCAGACGAGCAGCTCGCAGGGCTCTTCGGGGATGCAGTAACCCGCGCGGACGCGCAGCTCCATCCCGGAGGGCGCCTGTCCGGTCGACTCGACGGGCAAGAGGCGCCACTGCTGCATCGGCATCATCGGTCGCGCGGCGAGCGGGCTCTGGCGCGGCGACGCCCGCACGATCACCGGCGCTTCGCAATGCGCGATCACCGTCTCGTCCTCCCACACCCGCGCTCGGATGGTGTAGTCGCCCTCCGCCTCCGGTGCCGTGACGAAGCCGTCCATGCCGTAGCGGCCGGCCTCCGTCACGCTCGGAACGTTTCGTGTCGCCGGCATGAGATGGCCTTCGGCGACGACCACGCCGTCCGCATCGAGGAGCTCGAGGGTCGCGTCGCGCGCCTCCGCGCGATCCGGCGCGACGCCATCACCCGGCACGAAGAAGAAGGCTCGGGCGGCGACGTCGCTTCCGGGCCTCACCGAAGGGGAGGTGATCAACTGGAGGTCGTAACGAACCTCCACCGTTTCCATCGCCAAAACCACAATGAATACGATTGCGGTTGCCACGGGGACGACCACCAGCGCGATTCGCTCCATGGTGATGCGGGGGGTCGACATCGGCGTTTGGCTATCCTACACACCCCCTGAGTCCTCGGGGGGCTCCCGCGATGGACACGGCCACGGAGAAGAAAGACTACCTGGCGACTCTGCGCGACCGACTGGCCGAGTACATGGACAGAAACGGCCTCCGGTCCACGGCGCAGCGGCGCCTGGTGACGGACATCTTCTTCAAGTCGGAGGGGCACCTCTCGATCGAGGACCTGTGGGCGAAGGTGCGGCGGCGAGACCCGAAGGTTGGCTACGCCACCATCTACCGGACGCTGAAGCTCCTCACCGACAGCGGGCTCGCCAACGAGCGGAAGTTCGGCGACGGGGTCTCGCGCTACGAGGTCGCGCACGAGGACGAGCACCACGACCATCTGATCTGCACCAAGTGCGGCAAGATCGTGGAGTTCGAGGACGAGCGCATCGAGAAGCTCCAGGACGAGCTGGCCCGCACCCACGGCTTCCGTCTCACCCGGCATCGCCACGAGCTCTACGGCATCTGCCGGGACTGCCGCGAGCAGAGCTAGCGCTGCCGAATCCCCCCTTCACGCTGGGGGCCGTTGACGCGCATGGAGCACACATGGATGCTCCCTCCATCGCGCGGCTTGTTGATTGACGTGAGGGCGAGGAGAACGGTGATGGGACGAAGCTCTTTCGGGTGGGGGATCGTGCTCCTCGGGGCGTTGGCGCTGGCCGCTTGTGCGGACGACGACTCCACGACCGCCGACACCGGGCCGGACGGTTCCTATGACAGCGGCATGGACGCTCGGCCGGACGCCGAAGCGCCTGACGCGACACCCGACGCCGAACCGGACAGCGGCGCCGTCGACGCCACACCTGACGCTACACCTGATGGAGGAACGTGCGGAGACGGCGTCGTGGACTCTTCCGAGACCTGCGATCCCGGCGTGGACCCCTGCTGCAACGAGACCTGCGACGGCCCAGCCGCCGCGGGCATCGTCTGCCGCGCGGCGACTGACCTCTGCGATGCGGAAGAGGTCTGCGATGGAGCCGCCACCGACTGTCCGGCCGACGCCCTCGAACCGGCGACCACGGTCTGCCGCGCCGCAGCCGGCGTCTGCGACGCGCCCGAGACCTGCGACGGATCGAGCGCCGCCTGCCCCGCCGACGTGGTGAGCCCCGCGGGAACGGAGTGCCGATCCTCGACCGGCGTATGCGACCCGGCCGAGGTCTGCGACGGAGCGTCCGGCGCCTGCCCGGCGGACGCCTTCGCCCCTGCCACCACCGTCTGCCGCGCCTCGAGCGGCGCCTGTGATAGCGAAGAGACGTGCACCGGATCGAGCGCGAGCTGTCCCGCCGACGCGCTCTCACCCTCCGGGACGGTCTGCCGCGCGTCGGCCGGGCCGTGCGACGCCGAAGAGACGTGCAGCGGCGCGAGCGCCGCCTGTCCCGCCGACGGTTTCGCTTCCGCGTCCACGACCTGTCGCGCGTCCGCAGGCGCTTGCGACGTCGCCGAGACCTGTTCTGGGTCGAGCGCGGCTTGCCCGGCCGACACCTTCGCTTCTTCGGTGACCGTCTGCCGCGCGGCGGCCCCTGGTGGCTGCGACGTCGCGGAGACCTGCACTGGGTCGAGCGCCGTCTGTCCGGGCGACTCCTTCGCGCCCGCCACCACGGTCTGTCGCGCGTCGGTCAGCGCCTGCGATGCGGCAGAGACCTGCACCGGATCGGGCGCCGCCTGCCCCGCCGACGCCGTCTCGCCGGCGAGCACCGTCTGCCGTGCCGCCGCCGGCCCGTGCGATGCAGCGGAGACCTGTGATGGGATCGGCGCGCTGTGTCCGCCGGACGCGCTCCAGACGGAAGGGTTCGAGTGTCGCCGCTCGACGGGGGCCTGCGATCCCGCGGAGGTCTGCGACGGCTCGTCGGTCACGTGCCCGCCCGACAGCTACGCCTCCTCGAGCGTCACCTGCAGGCCCGCCGTGGGCACCTGTGACGTCGCCGAGACCTGCCTCGGGACCGGGCCGGCCTGTCCGCCCGACGTGGTGCTGCCCAGCTCGACGGTTTGTCGCGTCTCCGGGGGGCTGTGCGATCCCGAGGAGACCTGCACCGGCTCGAGCGGCCTCTGCCCGGCCGATGCGCTCTCGCCTTCGGGCACGGTCTGCCGCGCGAGCACCATGGACTGCGACGCCGAGGAGACGTGTGATGGCGCTTCGGCCACCTGTCCTGCGGATGTGGCGGAGCCCGATCTGACGTCGTGCAGTGATTGTCCGGGTACGGCGCCCAGCTGCTTCGGCTGCGCGATGGCGATGTGCTGGGACGCGGTGGGCCCGGACTTCGTGATCAACGAGGTCGACGCCGACAATCCGGGCACCGACATGGCAGAGTTCGTCGAGATCTACGATGGCGGCCGCGGGAACGTCTCCCTCGACGGGATGATCCTCGTGTTCTTCAACGGCTCCGACGATATGGCGTACTACGCCTTCGACTTGTACGGGTATCAGACGAACTCGTCGGGGTTCTTCCTCTTCGGCAACTCGTCGGTCCTCACGGCGTCGGGTTGCACGGTCGGCGTGGACTGCGCCTCCTTCTCCAACGGGCTTCTGCAGAACGGGGCCGACGCCGTCGCGCTCCTCATGGCGAGCTACGGCGACTTCTCCGACGGCGGCGCCGTCAGCCCCCTGCCCTCTGGCGCGGTGCTCCTCGACGCCCTGGTGTATGACAGCAACGACAGCGACGACACCGACCTGATCAACGGGCTCACGCCCGGCCACCCCCAGGTCAACGAGGGAGCCTCGGGGTCCCCCGAGTCGAACCAGCGTCAGTACGACGGCCTCGGCGGCCCCTTCGGCACCGAAGCCTACGTCCAGCGGACGCCGACCCCGGGCGCGTCGAACTGAGGACGGGAGCGGAGCGGCACGTTTCCGCCCGTTTCTCGCGTCGGCCATGCGTCCAACCAGCACCTGGCTCCTCTTCGGCGCGGCGATCGCCGCGTCTGCATGCGGGGCCTCGCCGCCTCCGGACCCCGCGGTGCAGACACCACCCGCGTCACCCGTCACCTCGACGGCGCCGAGCGCGGGCGATGCGGAGCCGGCGTCGACGGCTCCGCGCCCGCTGCGCTGTGAGGACGTGCCCGCCTCGGTGATGGTGTACGGCATCGGAGCCGAGGAGGGTGAGCTCACGGAGCTCGTGCCCGAGCGAGGGGCGATTCCAACGAGTCGGTCTACTCGCTCCTACGCGAGGTCGACGTCAACGGCGATCCGATCCCCGACTACGTCGAGACCCTCGTCGAAGTGCTCGACGAAGAGAGCTTCGAGTACGCGACCTCGTGCAACGACGTCGGCCAGTGCTACGAGCGCCTGCTCGTCGGATGCGACGATGACCAGGTCGCCGCCGTGTGGGATGGCGACGAGGGAGACCTGGAGCTCGCGGCCGAAGGTCGGGAGCTCCGGGGCCTGCTCTATCACGACGTCCTGCTCATGCAGCGCCTCGGGGGCATGGACGCGGAAGAGGCCGATGCGCGTGGGGAGTCGGGCGAGGTGACGACGCGCTTCCGCATCGACGAATCGTTCAGCTACGTACGCGTCGGCGCCCCTTGAGGCGCTCAGCGTTCCGTTTCGGAGGACTGGGCGCGAACCGCCACGGGGACCGCCGCCGAGGAAGGCTCGGGCACCGAGGTCTCGACGCTGTGCTTCGTTCTCTGCCGCTCGACCCACTGTGCGCGGACGACGAAGCCCACCAGCAGCGTCAGGAGCACGGCGGAGGAGCCGAGGGTCCCGAAGCCGAGGCCGCCTTCGCTGAGCGGCTTGGTGAGCGTGTCGCCCATCGTCGCGCCGAAGGGGCGCGTCAGGACGAACGCCGCCCAGAAGAGGAAGACGCGAGAGATCTTCGTCCAGAACACCGCCGCCACGAGGACGGCGATCAGCGCGCCGATGAGGAGCGCGCCGCCCATGAACCCGAGCCCCGAGCTATCCGCGAGGTAGTCGCCCAGCGCCGTCCCGAGCGTGTTCGAGACCAGGATCGCAGACCAGTAGAACGCTTCCGCCCGCCGAGTCGTCACCCGCTCGACGGCGAGGGTCTTCTCGGTGCTGTGCCAGACGAAGAGCACACCGGCCAGGAGCGTCACGAGGATGAGCGACCCGAGCGCGTAACCGAGCCCGAGGCTGCGGTCCATGAAGTCCGAGATGGTCGTCCCGGCGGTGCTGGTGGTGAGGATCACTCCCCAGTAGAGCACCGGGTGGTAGCGTCGGGACGCCATCTGCAGGACGAGCGTCACCACGAAGAAGCCCACGAGGATCACGGAGCTCAGCGCGTAGCCGACGTTCATCGTCATCGACAGCAGATCGCCAGCCGTCTCCCCGAGCGTCGTCGCGCAGATCTTCATGACCCAGAACGCGAGCGCGAGCTTCGGGATCTTGTTCATGCCCGGGTTAGGGTGTGTCGACCGGGCGCTCTGTGCGCATTAACAGCATCATTAACGAGGCAAGAGCCTCCTCGCCGAATGCATTTGGGGGGCGCCCGGTTCGGCCGTTTCTCGCCCATGGAGGAGGACTGATACACTCGTACGGAGTGCGTCCCACGCTCATCGTTGTGCTCCTCCTTCACGCCGCGGCCTGTGACCTCGGCGGGGCCGGCGCGGACTCGGGAACGGATGCGGGGGCGGATGGGGGAGGAGACTCGGTGGCATCCCTCGAGATCCCGTGGCTCGACGGGGAACCGGTCGACCTGACCCCGTGCCGTTCCGGATGGCGCGAGGTCACGATCGACGGTCACGTCGAGTGCGATGCGTATCCCGAGGGCGGACCCCGCGACTGCGCGGAGGGAGAGGCGCACTTCCCTGGGGAGCCGGACTGTCGGCCCGTGGGCGATGCGTGTCCCACCGGGCGCTTCGCCGACACGCTGCCTTCGGGGGCCGCGACGATCTTCGTCGACCCCACCGCCGCCGCCGGTGGGGATGGATCCATGGGCGCGCCCTTTTCTTCGCTCTCCTCCGTGAGATGGACGTCCCTGTCCTCCGGCGACGTGGTGGCCCTCTCGAAGGGAAGCCACGAGGGAACGATCCCGCTCCGGGGCGGCGTGACCGTGATTGGCGCCTGCGCGCGCGACACGATCCTGACCGGCGTGGACGCCCCGGTGCCCGCGGTGGTCCTCGCAGCGAGCACCGGTGAGCCCGGCACCCTCCGCAACGTGACGATTGACGCGCCGCGCCAGGCCGGCGTGTCGACGGACGGGGCGCATGCCATTGCCGTCGAGGGTGTCGTCGTACATGGGACGACTCCCTTCGGCGTCGTGTCGTACTCGGGCGGAGAGATGACGCTCTCGGACGTCGCGATCAGCGACACAGTCGCCGGAGACGCGGGCGGCGGCTACCCGATCAGCGTGACCGACGGGCACCTCAGCGCGGAGCGGGTCGTCGTCCAGCGAGGGATGGAGGCAGGGATGGTCCTCGCCATCGACGCGGCGGCCGAGCTCGAGGACGTGGCGATCCTCGACACCGAACCCAACGCCGCGCGCCTCGTGGGTCGCGGGATGATCCTGCAGCAGGGCGCGCAGGTCTCCGCTTCCGGGCTGTACATGAGCGGCAACCGCGAGCTGAGCATCGACGCACACGACGCGGCGACGACGCTCACCCTGGAGGACGTAGTGATCGCCGACACCCAGCCGGCCGAGCGTGGAGGCACGGGCGGCGGCGGCATTCTCCTCAAGGGGGGCGTTCAGCTGACGGCGACCCGAATGCTGGTCGCCAACGGGACCGACGACGCCATCTACGCCGAGGGCGGCGCCGTGACGCTCGGACAGGTCGTGCTCCGCGACATGGAGCCCACCGCCAGCACGGGACTCTTGGGCCGCGGGATCGAGCTACAGGGGGGCGTGGCGCTCACGGCCACCCAGGTGATGATCGATCGGGTGCACGAGATCGGCCTCTACGCGCTCGGAAGCTCCACCGCCGACTTGACGGACTTCCTGATCCGCGACGTGGCTGCGCGGCCGAGCGACGACACCAAGGGGGTCGGGCTCGTCGTGCGAGACGGGGCGAGCCTCACCGCCGCCCGCCTGGTGGTCGAGCGGGCGGTCGAGGTCGGGATACTCGTGGACTTCGAAGGGACCTCCGCGGCGCTGAGCGATTGCCTCGTTCGCGACATCCAAGCGCGACCGACCGACAACACCAAGGGCCGAGGCGTCCAGGTGCAGCGGGGGGCGAGTCTCGACGCCGAGCGCCTCCGCATCGAGCGTGTCTTCGAGCTGGGGGTCGTCGCCGCCGATGGCGCGAGCGTCACCGTGTCGGACGTGGCCGTATCGAACGTCGCGTACCCACCCTGCATCGACACCGATTGTCCAGACTCCCGCTATGCACACGGCCTGCTCGTCGTGTCTTCGGGTCTGAACGTCAACCGCTTCGAGGTGGACGACGTCCAGCTCTGCGGTGTGCTCCTCAGCTACGCCAATGCGTCGACCACGCCGCCCGAGGTGGACCTGAGCACTGGCGTGATCCAGAACGCCGAGATCGGCGCCTGCGTGAACCTCGACTCCTACGACCTCGAGCGCCTCAGCAATCGCGTCGTCTTCCGCGACAACACCACGAACCTCGAGACCACCTCGCTCCCGGTGCCGGGGATCATCGAGGGCGCGCTCTGAGGCGACGCCGCGTCTCGCACGAGGTTCAGGGCGTGCGCGCGGTGAAAGACACCGCGCCGAGGCGGTCGACGCTGACCGGCAGGTCCGCTGCACGCGTCCACGTCAGTCCGTCGGGGCTGTGATAGGTGTCGGGTCGATACCCGCCGTCGTTGCCGCCGACGAGCCAGATCTCACCCTCGTGAACCGCGACCGCGGCGTTCTCGAAGGGGCTCGGGACAAAGGCGCCGGTATCGGACCAATCGACGCCGTTGTCGCTCCTCAGGATG
Source organism: uncultured delta proteobacterium (assembly GCA_963727445.1). Taxonomy (GTDB): domain Bacteria; phylum Myxococcota_A; class Polyangia; order Polyangiales; family B10-G4; genus B10-G4. The sequence goes on along the minus strand of CAVSGI010000020.1, from coordinate 200,862 downwards.
TGGTCGTTGAGTCCCCCCTCGCCCTTTTCGCCGCCGAGGTACCAGAGCTGGTCGTCGAAGACGACGATGGCGCCGCCGGCGAGCGCTAGCGGCAGATGCCCAGTCTCGGTGCTCCAGGTCGCGCCGTCCGGGCTGGAGAAGATCTCGTCGCTCGGACCCCCCGAACGGTTTCCGCCCAGGTAGAAGAGCTCTCCGCGAAAGACCGCGAGCCCGCCCCAGGTGCTCGCCTCGGGGAGCTCGCCGATCTTCGTCCAGGTGTTTCCGTCCGGGCTGGCGAAGACGTCGTTGTTCTGGGTGGCCGAGGGGCTGCGCCCGCCGGCGTAGATGATCCGGTCTTCGAAAACGACCGCACTTCCCCAGCCGCGCGGCGAAGGGAGGTAGCCGGAGACGCTCCAGCTCCCCGTCAGACCGGACTCGCTCCGCAAGACGGAGTCGACGTTTCCCATGCCGCTCATCCAGCCGCCCACGACGTAGATGGCGTCGTCGAAGACGATGGTCACGATCTCCCCGCGAGGCGCGGGCAGTGCGTTTCGGGTCCATGCGCTTCCGTCGACCGTCTGTGAGACGTGGTCGTTGGTCTCGCCTCCCCACCCGCCGATGGCGAAGAGGCTCGTGCCGCCCACGGTGATGGTCTGGTCGGCGGTGGTTGCCTCGGTGTCGGTCACGCGGACGGTCATCTCGCCGCCGTAGTTCATCGTCGTCAGGTCGCCGGTGTCGGGATTGACCCGGCCGCCGTCGGAGACGATGCTGAAGGCGTAGGGCGGAACGCCTCCCGACGCGCGCAGAGTCGTGTGCGAGTTGACGTTCATCGCTGCAACGGGCTCGAGCCTCAGAGCGCCAGCGGCGTCGGGCGAGCCGTCGGGCGCACCGTCGGGTGCGGCGTCGACGCCGCCGTCCGGCGTGGGTGTCGTCTCGTCGAGGTCGACGGTCACCGCGCGCGCCGAATCGAGCTGAACGAAGAGTCGCCGACTGACGACGGGCGCGTCGCCGAGGAGCGCCGTCACCCGGATGACGTAGGCGCCCTGCGCGACCTCGGAGAGCTCCGCCACCCGGTGGCCGGAGGCGAAGTCGTCGACCGCGCTCACCGAGGTTCGCGTGCTGCGTACGGGCGGTCGCGCTTCGTCCTCGAGAAGCTCGGTGAGAACCTGATCGAAATCGGTGCCGGGGGTCAGCGCCGTACGGACGTCGACGAATAGCTCGACCGGATCCGCAGTGCACGCGGCAGCGGCCACGACGAACGACGAAACAAAGACGTGAAGGATCAGCCGAGCGCGGGACAACGCGCTTTATCGTACACGCGGCAATCTGGAGCGGGAAGCGCGCAGCAGGCTCAGCCCGCGGTCGGCAGGGGGAGGTGACCCTTCTTGACGAAGAGCACCGCGCCGTGAGGGCTGGTCGGCGTGTGGGTGCTGCCGGGCGGGAAGCGGAGGAAGGTGTCCTCGTCGTGCGTGCCATACTCGTCGACGAGGGTCCCCTCGACGACGAAGATCTCCTCGCCGTTCGGAAACGTCACCGGGCCGACCTCGACGCCGGGCCTCAAGCGCGTCAGGTGAACCTCCTCCGGGTAGCCTGATTCGCGATAGAGCGGCAGCACCTCGACGCCCAGCTTCGATCCGATGTCCCAGGTCATCATCTGGGTGTCGATCATCACCTTCTGCCGCGGACCGGGAGACTGGCGAAGGCGCACGAAGATCTCGCACCCTTCGCGACTGAAGGGCGCGTGGGAGAAGCCTTCCGGGTTGAAGAGGTAGGTGCCGGGAGGGTAACGCCCATGCTCGTCTTCGAAGACGCCATCGAGGACGAAGATCTCCTCGCCCCCGGGATGGTCGTGCCGGGGGAACGTCGACCCCGCGTCGTACCTGACGATGGAAGTGACCACGCCGGCCTCGGGTGGGCCGGCGTGGTAGAGGCGCTTTCGATGAACAGTCGGGGTCGGGCTCGGCTGCCAGGGCAGCGCCGAGATGTCGATGATCTCGACCCCGTGGCTCACCGGGCGCTCTTCACAGCGCGGTGGCGATGAGCGGCGCGATCACCAGGGCGACGATGCTCATCAGCTTCACGAGGATGTTGAGCGAGGGCCCAGCGGTGTCCTTGAAGGGGTCACCGACCGTGTCGCCGACGACGGCCGCGTTGTGCGCCTCGGAGCCCTTCTCGTGAACGCTACCGTCCTTCATCTTGTAGCCGCCGCCCTCGAAGGACTTCTTGGCGTTGTCCCAAGCGCCACCGGCGTTGGACATGAAGATGGCGAGGAGCACGCCCGAGATGAGGGTGCCAGCGAGGAGACCGCCGAGCGCCTCGGGGCCCATGCCGTGACCCGCGTCGTCGTGGAGGAGGTTGCCGCCGAAGCCGACGAGGACCGGAGTCACGACGGCGAGGGCGCCCGGAAGCATCATGCGCTTGATGGCGGCGGCGGTGGAGATGTCCACGCAGCGAGCGGTGTCCGGCGCCGCGGTGCCCTCGAGGAGCCCGGGGATCTCCCGGAACTGGCGGCGGACCTCCTCGATCATGTCCATGGCGGCCTCACCCACGGCGTTCATCGCCAGGGACGAGAAGAGGTAGGGGAGCATGCCGCCGATGAAGAGGCCGGCCATGACGATCGGCTTCGACACATCGATGCTCGAGATCCCCGCCTGCTGCGCGAAGGCCGCGAAGAGGGCGAGGGCCGTCATGGCGGCCGAGCCGATGGCGAAGCCCTTGCCGATGGCGGCGGTGGTGTTGCCGACGGCGTCGAGCTTGTCGGTGCGCTCGCGAACCTCGGGCTCCTGGTGGCTCATCTCGGCGATGCCGCCCGCGTTGTCGGCGATGGGGCCGTAGGCGTCGACGGCGAGCTGGATGCCGGTCGTCGAGAGCATGCCGAGGGCGGCGATGGCGACGCCGTACAGACCCGCGACGTGGGCGGCGCCCACGACACCGACCGCGATGACGAGGATCGGCAGGGCGGTGGACTGCATGCCCACGCCGAGGCCCGCGATGATGTTGGTCGCGGTGCCCGTCTTGGACTGCTCGGCGATGGAGTCGACCGGAGGCTTGTCCATGGAGCAGTAGTACGAGGTGATGAGGCCGACGGCGACGCCGGTACCGAGACCGATGACGGTGGCGATGCCGACGTGGGTCCATTCGACGAGCTTGCCGCTGGCGTCGCCCGCGAGGGTGGTGCCCTCGGCGGGCCACATGAAGTTGGCGATGCCGAAGGTGGCCACGGCCATCACGCCGGCTGCGCCGAAGGCGCCGGTGTCGAGGGCAGCCTGGGGGTTGCCACCCTCCTTGGTCCGGACGAACAGGGTACCGACCATCGAGGCGATGATGCCGGCCGCGGCGATGACGAGAGGCATGACCACGGGGCCGATGCTTCCACCCTGGGTGGCGGTGAAGCCGAGGCCGAGGACCATCGCGCCGATGATGGCGCCGACGTAGGACTCGAAGAGGTCGGCGCCCATGCCGGCCACGTCGCCGACGTTGTCACCGACGTTGTCTGCGATGACGGCCGGGTTGCGGGGGTCGTCCTCGGGGAGGCCCGACTCGACCTTGCCGACCAGGTCGGCGCCGACGTCGGCCGCCTTGGTGTAGATGCCGCCGCCGACGCGGGCGAAGAGCGCGATGGAGGATGCGCCCATCGAGAAGCCCGCGAGGGCATTGACCGTGGTCTTCAGGTCGCCGGGGAAGATCCCGACCCAGTACGCGACGAAGAGACCGCCGAGGCCGATGAGGGCCAGACCGACGACGCTCATCCCCATGACGGCGCCGCCGGAGAAGGCGACCGCGAGGGCCGGGGAGATGCCGATCCGCGCGGCGGCGGTCGTGCGCACGTTGGCGTTGGTCGCGACGCGCATGCCGAAGTAACCGGCGAGCGCGGAGGCGATGGCGCCGACGACGAAGCTCCCGGCGATGATCGGCGTCGACTTGGCGCCGTTGGCCTGGATGTCGCCGCTCATGTTGGCGACGGCCAGAAGGCCCGCGACGACCACCACGAAGCCCGCGAGGACCTTGTACTCGCGGCCGAGGAAGGCCATCGCGCCCTCCTGAATCCGGCTCGCGATCTCCTTCATGTTGTCGGTGCCCGCGTCCTGCTTGCTCACCCAGGATGCCTTCGAGTAGGCGAAAATCAGGGCCAAGACGCCCGCTACCGGCGCCGCGTAGATCAAGTTCTCCAGCATCGAAATCGGTCCTCCGCCTCGCGTCGGCAAACCCGCGCGAGGGCGCGCGCTTTCTAGCCGATTGACGCCTTCCGTCAACCGCCAAGTCTGTAAACGGCCTGTTATCTGCTTCAGGCGCTGCGGGCTTCGGCGATCGCGCTCTTGGCAGCGTCGATATCGTCCGGTCCTTGCACACTGATCTTGCCGACTTCCTTCGAAATTCGACCGATCAGACCGGTCAGGACGCGGCCGGGGCCGATCTCGACGAAGAGGGTCACGCCGTCTGCGATCATCTTCTCGATGCTCTGTTGCCAGCGGACCGGGCGCGCCACCTGGCGCAAGAGGGCGCCGCGAGCAGCATTGCCGGTGGTGACCGGGGCGGCGTCGACGTTGACGTAGACCGGGATGGAAGGATCGCGGAAGGCAATCTCCGACAGGTGCGGCGCGAGACGCTCCTCCGCGGGCTTCATGAGGCTCGAGTGGAAAGGGGCGCTGACCGGCAGCGGCATCGCCCGACCCTTGGCGGCTTTGATGGCCTCCACCGCGCGATCCACGGCAGCCTTTTCGCCGGCGATCACGACCTGGCCCGGCGAGTTGTAGTTCACCGCCTCCACGACACCGTCGGTCTGCTGGCAGATCTTCTCGACGACCTCGGCGTCGATGCGCAGCGCCGCGGCCATCGCCCCGACGCCCACCGGCACCGCGTCCTGCATGTACTGGCCGCGCACCCGGACCAGCCGCACGGCATCCGGAAAGTCGACGGTGCCGGCGCAGACGTTGGCGCTGTACTCGCCCAGGCTGTGGCCGGCGGTCACGTCGGGGGTCTCGCCGAGGGCGCGGAGGAGAGCGACCGACGCCGTCAGGATGGCGGGTTGGGTGTTCGCCGTGAGCTTGAGCTGCTCCTCGGGGCCCTCCCAGCAGAGGCTCGAGAGCGACTCGCCCAGGGCTTCGTCGGCGGCGTCGAAGACCGCCTTGGCGTCGGGCGACGCATCGCAAGCGGCTTTGCCCATCCCGACCTGCTGCGAGCCCTGGCCAGGGAAAACGAAGGCGACCTTCATCTCACTCTCCTGTGAAGTCGTGTCGGTTCATCCGCTCGAGGATGAAGAAGCTGACCGTGATCCTGAGGCCCAGCACGGCGCCCATGGCGTGGCCCAGCAGCAGATCGGGGTCGTCGGGGTATACCTGGACCAGGTAGTCACGCAAGAGCCGGCTCGGGTCGTACCAGGGGTTGCCGCCGAGGCTGTAGTCGAGGAGGGCAGCGTTTTCGTAGAGCGAATCCTTCGCGCCCGAGACGGTGGGGTGGACCCGGTAGAAGCCGAAGCGCTTGGGCGCCTCGTCTGTGGGCTTGGCCACATGTGGCTTGCCCACCCCGTTCTGCTTCACGGGGATGTTGTAGCCCTGGATGAACGGGCTCGGGCCGCCCGGATGGCGGTCTCGGCCCTGGAAGAAGCCCTTCTTGAACTTCCGGTTGAAGATGAGGGCGGCCCAGGGGCCGGTGTTGGTCCCCGCGAATTCCCAGCCGGTCAGCCCCTCGAGGTCCGGCATGACCCCGTTTTGCATGATCTGTCGGCGCTGGGCGTTGGTGGCCCGGTAGATGGCGCGCATGTCCCAGCGCTCTCCATTTGGCTGCAGCTGCTCGGGACCCGGCTTCTGGGCGGGCTCTGACCCCTGCTCGGACCTGCTGATCTGCGTCGACACCGCCGCTTTGTACCATGCGGAGGCGCTCTGCATTAGGATCGCGGCCGTGGGTGACGTCTCCGACCGCATCGTAATCCGCCCGGACGGATTGGTGCGTCCGACCACGCGGGGGGTCGAGCGGACCCTTCGCTCGCGAGCGGGGACCTACCAGCTGGTGGTCGACACCGCGGGCGCGCTGGTCTTTCGTCGAGTGCTCGGCGAGGACGAGACGATGCCGGCGGGGACGCCGCGCATGCGGATGGTCGGCGAGATCCTCAACAAGATGACCATGCTCGAGGTGATCAACGTCATCGCGAGCGCCGGTTGGGTGGGCGACCTCAAGGTCGAGGCCGCCGATGGGACCACGCGGTCGATGCTTCTCGAGTCGGGGATCATCAAGCACGCCACCAGCGATCATCAGGACGACTTGCTGGGCGAGGTGCTCTACGTGCAGGGGATCGTGAGCCGGGAGACCCTCGACGAGCTCCTGTCGGAGATGAGCTTCGACAAGCGGCTGGGAGAGCTGGTGGTCGAGCGGGAGATCCTCGATCAGGAGCAGCTCTTCAGCGTCCTGCAGAAACAGGTCGAGCAGATCGTCTACGGGATGCTTCTGGTCGACGACGGGATCTACTCGTTCTGCACGGTGGACGAGTCCGCGCAGCCAGCGTCGCTGACGGTGCACATCCCGGTGCAGGGACTGCTCATGGAGGGAGTCCAGCGCATCGACGAAATGGCGCTCTTCCGCGAGCGCGTGCCGAACTCGAAGATGGCGCCGAAGCTGAAATCGGATCGGCCGGAGCGCGACCTCGACGACAACGCGAAGAAGGTCCTCGAGTTCTGCGACGGTGCGCGGACCATCGAGGACATCGCGCGCGAGACGGCCCTCGGCGAGTTCCTGACGACGAAGTCGATCTACCACCTGATTCAAGCGAAGCAGATCGAGCTGCACCAGGGCGCGACGGTGGATCCCGACGACGTGCGTGCGCTGGTGCGCGCCTTCAACTCGGTGCTCCGCGACATCTTCATGGCGGTGGCCACCTACGGCGGCATCGACCGCACGCGCAAGACGCTCTCGGCGTGGATCCAGGGCAGCGGCTACGCGCCCTATTTCGGCTCGGAGGTCGCCGAGGATGGGGCGATCGAGGTCGAGCTGGTGGTCAACGCCCTCGACAACATCCAGGCCGAGCACCCCCTCGAGGCCCTGCACCAAGCCCTTCACGAGCTCGTCGCCTTCGCGCTCTTCAGCGCCACCACCGCCCTACCCCGCGACCAGGAGCTCGTCCTCGCCCGCGACGTCAATCGCCGCCTCAAAGCGATCCGCATGAGCTGATTCGGGGACGGTCTACACTTTTCAACTTTCCCCAGCCGATTCGGGGACGGTCTACACTTTTCAACTTTCCGTCCCCGTTCTGCTTGCATCTCGACGAAAGTTGAAAAGTGTAGACCGTCCCCGATGGGAGCGACGAAAGTTGAAAAGTGTAGACCGTCCCCGATGGGAGCTTTGCCGGGGGTCGTTCGGGTTGCCCGCGAGGTGGGAGCGACTGGGATCACCACGAAGGCGTCCTTCCGTCTCGCGGACGGGCTCGAAGCCGAGCTGGTGCACATCCCCATGGGCCGCGGGCGCCACACGCTCTGCATCTCGTGTCAGGTGGGGTGCAAGATGGGTTGTGCGTTCTGCGAGACCGCACGCCTCGGCCTGCTCCGGCCGATGAGCAGCGAGGAGATCCTCTCGCAGCTCGACGTCGCGCGCCGCACGCTGGGCCTCGCCTTCGAGCGCATCGTCTTCATGGGGATGGGCGAGCCCCTCGACCGACCCGAGATCACGGCCGAGGCGCTGCGCACGCTGACGGATCCCGGCGGGCTCGCCATGCGCCACGATCACATCACGGTGTGCACGGTGGGCGTGGTCGACGGCATTCGCCATCTGCGCTCCCTCGGCATGAAGCGCCTGAACCTGTCGGTGAGCCTGAACGCCGCGAACGACGCGCTCCGGAGCCAGCTGATGCCGGTCAATCGCAAGACGCCCCTGGCCGAGCTCCAAGCGGCGCTCGCCGACTATCGCCAGCGTGACAACTTCCAGCTCGGCGTGAACTACTGCCTGATGCCGGAGCTCAACGATTCGCGAGGGGACGCCCGGGACGTCGCGCGCTTCTGTGCGCCCCTCGGCCGAGTGCTCGTGAGCGTCATCCCCTACAACCCTGGGGGTGCGCCCCTCACCCGCGCACCCGAGGAATCGGAGGTCGTCCGCTTCGTGGGCTGGCTCCGCGACGAAGGGCTCCGGGTGCGGCGCCGGATCACCAAGGGCCGCGGGACCATGGCGGCCTGCGGTCAGCTCGGCAACGTCGCACTTCGCCGGGAGGCGGGGCGGCGAAGGGTCGAGGCTCAGGCCCGCGCTCTGCCCCTCGCCGTTGACACGGACGAACGCCGGCTTTAGACGCCTGTCAGAGACTGCTAAGAACGCCCCTCATGGTCGAGCCCAACGTCATCGAAGCCCTGGTCAAGGAGCACATCCCCGGAGTCGAGCATTTCTCGCTCGAGGATCTCACGGGCGGCAAGGATCACTATCAGGCCGTGGTCGTCGCCTCCGCCTTCGAAGGCAAGACGCGGGTTCAACAGCATCAGATGGTCTACCGGGCGCTCGGCGATCTCATGGCCGGGCCCGTACACGCCCTCGCGCTCTCCACTTTCACGCCGGACGCGTGGAGCAAGCGAGGCAAGAGCCTCCTGTGATGCCGCTCAGTCACGCCGACGCAACTGAACGGCATCGAGTCTGAAAGGAACGAGATGGACGACGCGCTCAAGTCACGCATCCAGGGCATCATCGACGAGCATCCGATCGTGCTCTTCATGAAGGGCACCAAGAACTTCCCGCAGTGCGGCTTCTCCGCCACGGTGGTCGAAGTGATGAAGCGGATGGACGCCGACTTCCATCACGTGAACGTTCTCGAGGACCCGGCGATCCGTCAGGGCATCAAGGAGTTCGCCAACTGGCCGACCATCCCCCAACTCTACGTGAAGGGGCAGTTCGTGGGCGGCTGCGACATCGTCCGGGACATGTACATGTCGGGCGAGCTGACACCGATCGTGGACCAGGCGCTGGGGCGCGAAGCGGCCCAAGCGGACTGATAACGAATCCAAAGGGTTGTCGCGGGGGGTCTCGCGCGTCGGGCGGATCCGATATCATCCTGCCCATGAAGACCTTTCTACGCCTCGCTTCGATTTCACTCGTCGCCTTCCTTCTCACCAGCTGCGGCACGGACGGCCCACTCGGCTCCACCGAGTGCGGGCTCGACTTCAACAGCAGCTTCGACGCCAACTTCGACGGCGCCGAGGTAGATGCGCTGCTCGAAGCGACCGCCCAGCTGAACATCGCCGCGAACGAGATCCAGGCGGACACGCTCCGGGCCTGCAACGCCATCGCGACCGACCTCGGAGCGGAGATGGGCACCGACGTCGACACCGCCTGCGCCAACGCCTCGGCCGCCATCGACGCCGTCTTCTCCGCAAACGCCATGGCGACCATCGCCATCGACATCATCCCGGCCGAGTGCAGCATCGACCTGACCGCCTCGGCGATGTGCGCCGCGGACTGTGATGCGGACTTCGACGCGACGGCGACGCCGCCGACGTGCATGGGCGGCATGCTGAGCGGCACCTGCACGGCAGACTGCAGCGGCACCTGCACCGTCGAGGGCATGGTCGCTTGCGACGCGACCTGCAACGGCACCTGCACCGGCACCTGCGACGCCCGCGTCGAGGGCACCTGCACTGGCACCTGCGCCGGTCGTTGCGAGGGGACCTGCGACGCAATGGACGGCGACGGAAACTGCATGGGCAACTGCGACGGAACGTGCCGCGGCCAGTGCATGGGCGACATCGAAGGTAGCTGCACGGGCAGCTGCTCGGGGATGTGCAACGGCAGCTGCACCAGTGACGTGATGGCCACGTGCGACGGCACCTGCACCGGTGAGTGCAGCGTCGAGTTCATGGAGCCGCACTGCGACGGCGGCGACGTCGACATCATGGCCAACGCCGACTGCAAGGCGGCCTGTGAGACGCAGCTGGCGGCGGAGGCCGAGTGCACCGATCCCCAGGTCATCGTCGTCTTCACCGGTTCCGCAGACGCGGTGGCCATGATCGACGCGCTCGCGGCGACCCTGAGCGAGAACCTGCCCACCCTGCTCAACGTCCTTCAGAAGTCTGCGGTCGTCGCCAACGCCGGAATTCGAATCGCCGACCGCCTGACCAGCGCCGCGGGCGCCGCCCTCGAAGCCGGTCTCGAAGCGTCGGCCTGCATGACCGCCGCCGTGGACGTACAGGTCCAGGCCTCCGCCGAGGTCTCCTCCAGCGCGGATGGCGCGCTCTCGGTGAGCACCAGCGCCAGCGCCGGCGTCAGCATGTAGAAGCGACGGCCGCGCTCGGCGAGGTCTTCGGAGGCCCGCCGAGCGATGGCATCGCACTAGGACGAGCGCGCCGCCGAGCGGTTGGAGGCGCTCTCTTCCTCCTGCGCCTCGCGCTCTCCGCGCGCCGCGATCATCACGAGCCGCTGCGTCGCGCTGATCCCCTTGAGGTCCGCGTCGAAGGGCACGCGCGGGTGGGGCGCGATGAGCTCACCGATGCTCGGACGCGCCGCCATCTCCTCCGTCAACACGACGTGCCCCGGCTTCGCTTTTCCCTCGAGGCGCGCGGCGACGTTCACCGTCGTGCCGAAGAAGTCGAGGCGATCGTTGGCGCGCACGGCGAGACATGGCCCCTCGTGGACGCCGATGCGGACGGCCAAGCCGTGCTCTCCGAAGCGCTCGTCGTTCGCCTTCACCATCTCCAGGGCCGCGTTCACCGCGCCGACCGCCGAAGAGAAGGACGCCATCACCGCGTCCCCCATCGTCTTCACCAGCGCGCCTCCGTGGCGACGCACGATCGAATCCATCAGCTCGAAGTGCTCCTCCACTAGCGCGAAGGCCTTCGCGTCACCGATCCGCTCGTAGAGCGCCGTCGAACCGGTGAGGTCGGAGAAGAGGAGCGAAAGCGTCCCGATGGAGAGCTCGACCCCGGAAGCCGGCGCCTCGGTAGCGAAGAGATCGACGAACTCGGGAAACGACGCGACGATGTTTCCGAGCACCGCATCGGCGCTCCACCCCGCGCGCTCCACCAGCACGGTGTCCTCGCGCGAGCCGGAGTTCTTCACCTCCAGCGTCCCTTTGCCGTCCTCACGCGCCTCGACCTCGAGGCGGTCGCCGTCGAAGGAGATCACCAACGACGGGCTGCCTTCGTGACCCGAGAGATCGGAATCAGCCGTCGCGCGCCCCACGAGGGTGCGCAGGTGGAGCTCCCCCGCGGGCACGTCCGCCCTCTCCTCGAGCGTGTCCCCTGGGCCTACCCGGAGCTGGGCGAAGACGTGCGGCAGAAAGGTCGGGCTCGACGCGCAATAGACGGCGGCGTGGACCTCGCGCACCGCGGGATTCGACTGGAAGACCGCCTCGACGTGCTTGCCGAAGTCGAGGTCGTAGCCGATGTTGCAGGCGTCGCAGTGCACGGTCTCGCGCACCTCCTCGAGCGAGCCTTTGACGCTCGCCGAGACGCGGCAGACCGGACAGTTGATCTGCCACTTCAGATCGGTCAGGCCCGCGACGGTCGCGTGCAGGAATCCCTTGAGCACTTCGCGTCGATCGAGGCCCCAGACCCGCGCCAGCTCGAAGGGGCGGATCTGGGAGACCTCCTCGTCGGGACGATCGCGGAGGTGCGCGAGGATCGCTTCGGCCACCTCCTCCGAGACGCCCGCCTCACCCAGAAGCGCGCCGCGCCGAGACAGGACCGCGCCATCGCATTCGCTCCGGTGGCCCGAGGTCACGGCGTCGTACCCGCCCATGAGCGCGCGACGCGCCGACATCACGGCGGGGGTGGCGTCGTCGTCGTCCGCGTTGGTGCGGGCGATCACCTCGCCGATGGCGTGGAGGTAGCGGTCGAGCGCGCTCTTGAACCGCGCTCGCATGAGCAATCCGGCGAAGGTCCCGGTCGCACCCCCGGCGTCGACGAACGCCGTGGCCACTACCTCGGTGCCCCCTTCCACGTCTTCGAGCCGGCACATGAAACCGCCGACGTCGGTGGGCCCCTCGAGGAAGGTGCGCGCGCCGTGGAGGAAGCGACCCTCGACCCAGAGATAGGGCGGCTCAATCCACTCGAGGGCGAAGCCGAGCTCGCGCGCCTTGGCGACGCGGCTCCACACTCCGTCCACCTCGCGCCACGCGTACTGACCCGGCTTGAGACCACACGCCCGGTCCCAGCGATTGCTGTCCGCCACCAGCGCCCACACGAAAGGCCTCGGCGCGTCGTAGACGCGGCGTTTGGTGACCTCGTAGCGGCGCGCTCCCATGCGGGAGAAACGGTATCAGGTCAGAGGTGCTCGCGCGCGATGGTGAGGGCGGGGTCCCTGTCCAGTGCCGCCTCCCACGCGCTCCGGGCACCGTCGCGGTCCCCCACCCGCTCCCGCAACAGAGCGAGGTTCATCAGAGGATTCGGGTCCTCGAGGTCGAGCTCGGCCGCCCGTGCCAGCACCTCGGCGGCCTCCTCGGCCTGGCCCATCTGCATCAGGGCGGCGCCCAGCCCGTTGTGGGCCGGGGCGAGGCCGGGGGCACGCTCGATCGCTTCGGTGAAGGCGCGCGCCGCGAGCCTGGGCTGCCCGCCCATCACCAGCACGTTGCCCAGCTTGAGCCAGCTGGCCGCGTCCGCGTCTTCCCGCCCGAGCGCCTCGCGATAGACCTCGATGGCGTCGGACACCTGTCCGAGATCGCGCAGAAGGTCGCCGAGCGCGAGGAGCGGCTCGGCGTCGTTCGGCGCCAGCTCGGCGGCACGGCGGAAGTCGCCTTCGGCCTCTCGGAGCTCGCCCAGGACTGCGCGCGCGAGCCCGCGCCCGAGATGAGCGTCCGGGTCGCCAGCGGAGATGGCGATGGCTCCGTCGAACGCATCGAAGGCCGCCTGATGATTGCCGGCGCGCCGCTCGAGGCGGCCCATGTTGATCCACGGGTCGGGGCTGGCGTCCGACAGACGCATCGCCTCGCGAAGCTCCTCGCGTGCCCTATCCATGCGGCCGAGCGCGATGAGCGCGACGCCCAGGCGATTGCGCACCACCGACGCCTCGGGCTGCGCGTCGCGAAGCACCTCGAGGTCGAGGAGCGCTGCCGCCGCGTCCGCGTCGTCGAGGGCGAGGTCGGCGCGCATCAGGAGCGCGCGCGGGTGGTCGGGCTGCTCTTCGAGAGCGAGGGCGACGTGACTCTTCGCTTCGTCGATCTTCGTGAGCCGGCGCGCGATCTCGGCGGCGAGGACGCGCAGGTCGGGAGTCCATCCGAGCTCGTGGCGCGCCGCGGTGAGCTGCCCCTCCGCGAAGACGAGGTCGCCGGCCGCGAGATGCTGAAGTGCTTCGGCGTAGTGCCTGAGGCCGGAGAGCTCCTTGTCGTCGCGACCGAGATCGTGCGCGCGCTCGAGGAAGCTCAGGGCGGTCGAGCCCTGGATCCGGTCGAGCTCGGGGGCTTCGGCCAGGGACGCGCCGAGCCGCGCGCGAGCGCTCGCCACGAGGGCGTCGGCCTCGCTCTGTTGGTGGTAGGTCCAGGCGAAGACGGCGATGACAGCGACGACGGACGCGATGATGGCGACGTAGAGGGGCCTCTTCCGCATGGCCCGAGGGTTCGGGGCAGACCCCCGAGAGGTCAAAATTTCTGCTACATGCTCGCCCCATGCGCGAGGGCCCGATCTATCTCGGGGCGGCGGTGCTCCTGCTGTCGAGCGCGCTCCTCGCCAAGGCGGCCGAGGACGCCGCGCCGCCCCCGACCCTGAGGGCGCCCACCCCCGGAGTGGTGCCCGGACGGATCGTCTCGGCCACCCTCTCCACCGACGAGATGCTCCTGGCCGTCGCGCCCCGGGACCACCTGATCGCCCTGAGCACCTTCGCGGACGACCCGGCGGCCTCGAACGTCGTGAACGAGGCGGCGGCGATCGGAGCGCGGGTCAGCGGCGACGCCGAGCGCATCCTCTCCCTCTCTCCCGATCTGGTCGTCACCAACCCCTACACCCGGCCGGAGGCGATGCTGCTCCTGTCCCGGAGCCGGGTGCCGGTGCTCACCGTCGCGCCCGCCACCACCGTCTCCGGCATCGAGGACAACCTCCGCACCGTGGCCGCCGCGGTGGCGGTGCCGGCGCAGGCCGACCCGGTGATCGCGCGCATGCGGGCCACGCTGGGCGCGGTCGCCACCGCGGTCCGGGGAATGCCTCGACCGCGCGTGCTTCTATACAACCGCGGCGGGTACACGCCCGGCGAGGGAACGCTCTTCGACGAGCTCCTCGACCTGGCCGGCGGCATCAACGCCGCGCGCGAAGCGGGCATCGTCGGACACGGCATCATCGGCGACGAGCAGCTCCTCGCGCTCGATCCGGAGATGATCCTGGTCGTGACCTATGCCGCCGACGGGCGCGGGCGGCAGGTGGTACCGCCACCGTCCTTCGTCGACTCGCCGGTATTCGAGGGGCTCACCGCCGTGCGGACGGGTCGCGTTCGGGAGATCGACCCCCGCCGCGTCCTCTCCGCCTCGCAGTATGCGGCCGAGGGCGCGCGCGACCTCGCCCGTCTCCTGCACCCGAACGCCGACCTCGGGGGCGCGCCGTGAAGCGTTCGGCGATGATCCTCGCGGCGATGATCGTGCTCCTCGCGCTGTCGATGGTCGTCGCCGCGGCGCTCGGCTCGGCGGACCTCGGCGTGGGACGCGCGTTCGCCATCGTCTGGAGCGCGCTCTTCGGCAGTCCCGACCCGAACATCCCCGAGTGGCAGCGCGCCGTCCTGCTCTCGGTGCGCCTGCCCCGCGTCGCTCTCGCCGCCTCCACCGGCGCAGGCCTCGCGACCGCGGGCGCGGTGATGCAGTCGCTCTTTCGAAACCCGATGGCCGATCCCGGCGTGATCGGCGTCTCCTCGGGCGCCGCGCTGGGTGCGGTGATCGCGCTCTACGCCGGCGCCGCGGCCGCTTCGACCTTCCTCGTGCCCTTCGCCGCCTTCGCGGGCGCGCTCGGCACCGCGGCGTTGGTCTACGGCCTGTCGACCTCGCGCGGTCGGACGCCGGTGACCACACTCCTACTCGCCGGGGTCGCGGTGTCGGGCATCGCCGCAGCGCTGGTCTCCTTCGTCCTGTCGCTCTCCCTCGCCGACTGGGAGGTCGGCCGCCACATGCTCGGCTGGCTGATGGGGAGCCTCGACGGGCGGAGCTGGTCCCACGTCGCGATGTCGGCCCCGGTGGTCGTCCTGGGCTCGCTCTGGCTCACCACCTACGCGCGCGACCTCGACGCGCTGATCACCGGAGAGGAGAGCGCGCTCGCGGTGGGCGTCGACGTACCACGCGTCAAGCGCGCGCTCCTCATCCTGTCGTCGCTGGTGACCGGCGCCACCGTCGCGGTCACGGGGATCGTCGGCTTCGTCGGCTTGATGGTGCCGCACATCGTGCGCCTGTTGACCGGGCCGCGACACGCGTTGTTGGTGCCGGCGAGCTTCTTCACCGGGGCCATCTTCGTCGTCTGGGCCGACGTGGTCTGCCGACTCGCGCCCGCAGCGGACCTGCGCCTCGGGGTGGTCACGGCGCTCACCGGCGGCCCCTTCTTCCTCTGGCTCCTGGTGCGCCACCAGGCGAGGAGCCGCGCATGAGCGAAGAGACGCGCGTGGCCGTCGAGGCGACGGGGATCGCTCAGCGCTATGGCGACGCGTCCATCTTCGAGGCGCTCTCTCTCTCGGTGCGTCTCGGCGAGCTGGTCGCCATCGCTGGCCCCAACGGCGCGGGCAAGAGCACCCTGCTCCGCACGCTCCTCGGCATCCTGCCGGCCAAGGCGGGAACGGTGACGCTCTTCGGCGAGGACGTGTCGATGCTCGAGCGCGCCGAGATCGCGCGCCTCGCCTCCTTCGTGCCGCAGGGCTTCTCGACCGACTTCGAGCTGACGGTGCGCGAGATGGTCGCGATGGGCAGGACACCGCATCTCGGCCGCTTCCGGCTCCCCGGCGACGACGACCGCAAGAAGGTTCAGGACGCGCTCCGCGTCACCGAGCTCGAAGCCCTCGCGGAGCGTCCCTTCCCCGAGCTCTCGGGCGGGGAGCGCCAGCGAGTGGTGCTCGCCCGCGCCTTCGCCCAGGGCGGCGCGCTGCTGCTCCTCGACGAGCCCACCGCGAGCCTGGATCTCGCCCACGCCTACCGCCTGATGCACCTGGTCCGCGGCCACGTCGACGCAGGCGGCGCCGCGCTCCTCGCGATCCACGACCTGTCGCTGGCGGCCCGCTTCGCCGATCGCCTGATCCTGCTCCGCGCGGGCAAGGTGCACGCCGATGGAAGGCCGATGGAGGTGCTCGACCCCGCGGTGATGCGCGAGGTCTTCGGGGTCGAAGCCAAGGTGCTCAGCGATGGCGACGACATCGCGTTGTCAGTGAGGGGACCGGCCGAGGGCGATGCGGATTAGCGCGTGCCCGAAGAGGTCGCCGAACGAGGCCGCGCGGCCCCTGGGCGAGCCGCGGGGCCGCGAGCGTGGGTCCACGCTCGGCTATGATGTCGGTGGGCCCATGGGATCGATGAACCAGCGCATCTGGGGAGAGTGAACGCTCCGTGGAAGCGCTCGGCTACGATCTGATCGCGGAGCTCGGACGCGACGAGTGGTCGCGCTGGTACCGCGCGGGGCGCGCCGGTGCGAAGCCGGACGGGCCCTACCGTGCATCCACGGGACGCGCCGTGGTTCGGGTCTTCGAGGCGACGACGGACCAGTTCGTGGCTGTCTCCATCGACGAGGCGCGCGTCGCGTTGCGCTTCCGCGAGCCCCACCTGTGGGGCCCTGCGCTCTGGCCCGAGAGCGAGGATGCCTGCCTGATCGAGGGCACCGAGGGATGGTCGCTCGGAGAGGTCGTCTCTGCGGGCCCACTTCCCCCCGCGACGGTGGTCGGCGTGGGTCGCGATCTCTGCGCCGCCGCCTCCTACCTCGCGGCGCACGCGCTCGGCCCGTGCACCTTCGACCCCGACCTGGACTCGATCGTCGTCGGCGCCGATGGGATCACCCGAGCCCAGGAGCCAGCCGGCGCGCGTCTGGTGCGGATCGCGCGCTGCGACGCCCCTACCTTCCCGTCGAGCCGAGTCGCGCTGATGTCACCGGGGCGAGCCAAGGGCTTGCGCCTCGAGCCGGCGATGGCCGTCCGCGAGAATCGGCGCCATTCTCCACGCGCTCGCCACCGGGCGGCTCGCGATGGCGCGCGAAAACGTCTTCGACACGGTGCGCGCAATACTGGAACGAGACATGCCGCCGCTGCCTGCCGAGAGCGAGGAGGAACGCGCGCTCGCCGAGCTCGTGGCGCGCGCCTCCGCGCGCGACCCGTCGGCATTCGAAGGTGGGCTGGACGCGCTCGGCGAGGCGCTCGAACGCCTCGCAATACGTCTGGGGCCTGCGGCCGAGCCGCCCGCCGCGCGCGTCAAGTCCCCGCCACGCCTGGCCGCGTGCTTGCCGCCGCGCCTTCTCCGAAGCTAGACTAGAACCCGAACGCTCACTTGACGGTCGCCACCGATGGCGCATCGTTCCTCCGTCGATGAGTGTGTGGCCAAATCAGGGCTCGTTTCGCGTGGCGGCCGCCGCGATGCTGGCTCTCGCCGTCTCCTCTTGTGGCGGCGATGCAACCACGATGGGGGACGCGAGCACGGACGTCGGCGCCTCGGATGCAGCCGACGCTGGTGACGCGGACGTAGGCTCGCCCCGCGATGGCGGCGTCGTCGGACGGGACGCCGACGCGTCCCCCGGCCTCGGTCCGCCCTATCCCATCGTCCTCGCGCACGGCTTCTTCGGTTTCGACGACTTCGCCGGGGCGGGCTTCCTCGACTATTTCTACGGCGTGAAGGATGCGCTCGAAGCCGACGGCGAGACGCTGGTCTTCGTGACCGAGGTCGACCCCTTCAACGACTCGACGGTCCGCGGCACGGAGCTCGCGTCGCAGATCGAAGACATCCTCGCCATGACCGGCCACGCCAAGGTCAACATCGTGGGCCACTCCCAGGGTGGGCTCGACGCCCGCGTGGTGGCGCACGATCGATCGGATCTCGTCGCCTCGGTCACCACCGTCGCCACGCCGCACCGCGGCTCGAAGATCTCCGACGTGGTGCTCGGCGCGGTCTCCGACCCGCGCCTCCGCGATCTGGTCGACGAGCTGGTGCGCGTCATCGGTTCGCCGCTCTACGACGCCGCCGGCGATTCGACGAGCGTGGTCGCCGGGCTCGAGCAGTTCTCCACCGAGGGCATCGCCGAGTTCAACGCGACCTACACCGATCGCATCGACGTCGAGTACTACTCGCTCACCGGCGTCACGGCGCTGAACTGGGGCTCTGCCTGCGACAACGCCGACGCGCCCGCCTGGATCGACCGGTACTCGGGCGACCGCGACACGGTCGATCCGCTCCTCAGCGTGAGCGAAGCCATCCTCGACGGCGGCCTGGGTGACCCCTTCCCCAACGATGGGCTGGTGCGGGTGGTCGACGCGCGCTGGGGCCGCTTCCTCGGATGCGTCCCGGCCGACCACCTGGACGAGGTCGGCCAGCTCGCCGGCGATTCACCGGGCATCGGCAACGACTTCGACCACCGCCAGCTCTACATCGACCTGGCGCACTTCCTCCGGGACGAAGGCTTCTGAATTCATTTAGCTCGAGCCGCTCAGGCCGACGGCGGCAGCTCGGGGATCGTCGCTTCTTCGAGGAGCCGTCGCACGAAGGCGTATTCAGAGACGTCCACCCGTTCGAAGCCGTCGGCCTCGAGCGCCATGCAGAGCGAGGACGGCACTTTGGGCGCGTCCTTGGTGCCGAAGGCGCGGGTCGTCAGCTCGTCGACCCGCTCGGCGCTCAGCGCGGTGCTGAACACCAGCGCGTCGTTCGGCGTCTCCTGGGTGACCGCGATCGAGGTCAGGCGCTCCGCCTGAAGAGTGCCGCCGAAGAGCGTGATCGAACTGTCGATGGACTGCTGTGCGCCGTCGGGCGTCGAGATGGCCGTGACGTCGGCGCGCTCGTGCACCACCGCCCGAAGCGCCTCGGGATAGGAACCGGCGAAGGACTGCTCGGAGAAGAGGCTTGCTGGTTCGAGGCCCTCCCGGCGGAGGTAATCGATCGCGAGGAGATGCCCGCCGAGAGAGAGGGGGTCCACCCACACCGCTCGCTTGCCCTGAAGATCGCTGAGGTCCTGCACCTCGCCTTTGCGGGTCACGATCGCCGACCGATAGGTACCGCGACCGCGGCGCACGCATCGGTAGATCGCGCGCGCCGTCTCTTCGAGGCGAGCGCAGAGCGAGGGCGGCGCCCAGATCAGATGGGCGGAGCCCTCGAGGGCGCGCAGCGTGAGCTCGTCGTAGCTCTCGGGCATCTGCACCTCGGTGTCCTCGCCGAGGGTCGTGCTCAGCGCGCTCGAGAGCAGCTCCGCCCGCGCCTTGGCGCGGGCCATCCCGATGGAAGGAGCGAGGAGGAGGGAGAGCGTCACCGAGCCCGAATCCTACACGAAGGGGGGGGTCGGTTGACCGGGAGATTTGGGTGGCCTATCACGGTGGGGCACGGAGGAGACGCCGAAGAACGAGGCTGATCAATCAATAGCGCGCCTGGTCACGCATGCGTGAGAGACGTTGGCAGCGACGATGATGTCGCTGGCGAGTCGAAGAGGGAAGCCGGTGAAAGACCGGCGCGGCCCCCGCCACTGTGACCGAGGACGAAGGTGAGCAATGGAGCCACTGGTCTCGACGGAGACTGGGAAGGCGCTCGCCGGAGGATGAACCGGAAGTCAGGAGACCTGCCGGGCGCGCCACGAACCGACCGCCTTCGGGGTGAAGGTGAAGGTGCACGCCTCGGCGCTCGTCGCTCCTGCGCGCACTCGCTCCCTCACTCCCCGCGGTCAGACGCACGGGTCGGTGCGTCAGGAGACCGAGATGGGAACGAAGAAGAGGAGTGCCTGGGCGATGGCGGCAGTCGTCGCGATGGCGAGCGCCTGTGGTGACGACGGAGGAATGGCCGACACCGGCCTACCCCCCGGCGACGGAGGCATGGGCGACGCCGACACCTCCGTCGCGCCGGATGCCATGGCCGATGCGACCCCCGATGCCGCAGGCGACGCGGGGGGCGATGGGGGCGTGCCGAGCTGCACGGAGGACGACCTCGGGCATCTGTTGGTGGTGACCACCGCTGCCGACTTCAGCCGCGCGGGTCTCGGGGTCCTGACGCTCAGCGACCTGACGACGGTCGCCGGCGCGGAGGACCTTCCGGATACCGACAGCGCACCGGCGAGCGCCTTCTGCCAGGGCTACGTCCTGTCGCGGGGTGCGGGCGAGGCCATGGTGATGGATGCCTCCGATCCGACGATGGTGGCGCGGACCATCGACGTCGATCCCGCCGGGAGCATGGGACCGTATGCGTCGAATCCTCAGACGATCGTCGCCGCGGGCCCGAACGAGGCGTATGTGGTCGCGCAAGCTCAGAACGCCGTGACGATCATCGATCCGCAGATGGGCGCGGTGATCGGCGAGATTGACCTCTCCGGCTACCTGAAGAGCGGCGACATGGACGGCGTGGTGGACGCCTCCGACGCGATCATCGTCGGCGAGCGGCTCTACGTGGCGCTCGGGAACTACTTCTTCGACGCCTCCTTCGCGATCCACTTCCAGGGCTCGGAGCTCGCGGTGATCGACCTCAGCACCCGGATGCCGGTCGACATGGACGACACCGTCGACGGGCTTCAGGGGATCGACCTCGCGGGTGAAAACCCCTGGCGCGGTCTCCAACACGACGCGGCCACAGACATCCTCTACGTCGGCACCACCGGCGACAACTTCGCCATCGACGGCCAGATCGAAGCGGTGGACCTCGGAGCCGCGACCACCATGGGCGTCGTGGTCAGCGAGTCCGATCTATCGGCGGAGATCAACGGCTTCTCCGTGGTCTCGCCGAGCCGGGTCCTCGTCCTCGCCGGCACCGACCTGGTCTCGCTCAATCCAGCCGAGGACACCATCACGCCCGTGACCGTCGCCAGCGAGATTGACGGTCTGTACGTGCATCGAGGCACGGTGTGGGCGTGGGCGCGCGGCGGCAGCTCCCCGGGCCTCGCCTCCTTCGACGCGGTCACCGGCGACGAGACGACCCCGGCCGCCGGGCGCTTCACCTTCGGCGACCTGCCGGTCCTCGGTGTGGTGGCGGTCCCATGAGGCGGACGACGACAACGGCGCTCGTCTTGTCCCTCGCCCTCGGCGCCTGCGGAGGCGATGGTGACCTCGCGCCCGGAAGCGCCTTCGCCATCCGCGTGATGGACTACGAGCTCGGCGAAGGGGCGGGCTTCGGCGAGGCCATGCTCCCCGACATCGTCCTCGGCCCGCCGCACGGCGGCGGCCTCGGCATGGGCTCGACGGACACCCTCTCGCTCGGCCTGCACGGCACCATCGAGCTCGAGCTCGGCTCCACCGTCGTCGACGGCCCGGGCGCGGACATGATCGTCTTCGAGAACGCCTTTCGATTCGCAGGCACAGCGCTCTTCACCGAACCGGGGATCGTCTCGCTCAGCGAGGACGGCGACACCTGGACCCCGTTCCCCTGCGACACGAACAGCCCCGACTTCGAAGGCTGCGCGGGGCTCGCGCCGGTCTTCGCCAACGCCGACGAAAACGACATCGATCCCACCGACCCGGTCGCGGCGGGAGGTGACGTCTTCGACCTCGAGGTCGTGGGCATGTCGCGCGCGCGCTTCGTCCGCATCGAAGACGCGGGCATCGATCGCGGCTTCGGCGGCGACAACGTCGGCTTCGACCTCGACGCGATTGCGGTGATCCACCGCGAGTAGACGTTGTTCCGCGGCACGACACACGCCCTCGGGCTGCTCGCCATGACGAGCCTCTGCGTGCTCGGCGCGCCGGTTCAGGCGCGCGCGCAGTACGGGGCGACGGCGCGGGTCAACCGGCCCATCCCCGCGGGCAGCGAGGAGGATCCGACGGCCGCGGCGACCAGGATCGAAACCTCGGATCGCGGACGCCCGCAAGAGAGCCTCGCCGAGCTCCTGCGACAGAGCCCGGGGACGCGCGCGCTCTCCCTCGGCGCCCTCGGCAGCTACACCACGCTGTCGCTCCGCGGCACCGGCGGCGAGCACACGCGCGTGCTCTTCGATCGGATGCCCCTCGGGCGCGATGGGGAGGCCTTCGACCTCTCCACCATCCCGGTGTCGACCCTCGATGCGGTGGAGGTCTATCGGGGCGGGGCGCCCGTGCGCCTCGGAACCGGCGCCATCGGCGGCGTCTTGCGCCTCGTTCCGCGCGTCGAGGAAGACCCCTTCGCCGAGGTCGGCACGGGGGTGGGCTCCTTCGGGACCCGCGCGGTGCGCCTGGTGGGCGCGACCGGCCTGAGGCCGGGGGGCGTCTCGATGACGACGGCGGTGGGTTACGACGGGACCGACGGCAACTTCCCCTACGTGGAGGACCGCACGCCGCTGACCCCCGGAGACGAGCGGGAGGCCACCCGACAGAACGGCGCCGTCAACCGGGGCTACGGCCTCACCCACTTTCGCGCCGATGCGGGCGACGGAACGCTCTCCGCGATTGGCTTCGGCTACACCCGAACGGGCGGCGTCCCCGGACCGGCGGTACAGCCGACCCGGGCCACGCGACGAACCTTCGCGCGCTACGGCGGCATGGTCGGCTACGCCGAGGAGGCGGAGGGCGACCGCCCTCTGAGCTTCGGCATCAACGGCGGCGCGACCTACGAACGGAATCGCTTCACCGATCTCTACGGCGAGATTGGCCTCGGACGTCGCGCCACCGACGACGGCCTATTGGTCGCGAACGCGATGGCGAACGGCGAGCTCGCCCTCACCGACTGGCTCTCCGCGGCGATGGTCGCCGGCTATCGCTACGAGCGTTTCGCGCCCGACGACGCGCTGTCCCAGTCCGTCGCGACGTCCGAGCGCCACGCTGGCATCGCCGCCCTCGAAGGGATCGTGAAGCCGCGCATCGGCGACGTGCGCATCGAGCTGCGCCCCTCGGCGCGGATCGAGATCAACCACGCGCGGCTCACGGAGATCCGCCCCGGGGATTCCGGACGGGCGACGTCGACCACCACCGCCGCCCCGACCTTCCGCCTCGGCGCGGTGGCGGAGGTGGTGCGGGGCCTGGCGATCGTGGGCTCGGTCTCGTCGGGGGTGCGCCTGCCGACGCTCACCGAGCTCTTCGGCGACCGCGGCTACCTGCTCGGCGACACCACGCTCTCGCCCGAACGGTCCGTCGGCGGGGATCTGGGCGCGGTCGCCGTCGGACGCTGGGGCCCCGTCCGGGGGCGGGTGGAGGCCCGCGGCTTCGCGCTTCGCGTCGAGGATCTGATCCGCTACCGGCGCACCAGTCAGTACCAGGCGATCCCCGAGAACGTATCGCAGGCACGCGTCCTCGGCGTGGAGGCGGGCCTCGATCTGGCGATCACCCGTTACCTGGGCGTGGCCGGCGCGCTGACGGTGATGAACGCGGTGGACCTGACGCGCGAGCGGAGTCTGCCGCTGCGGCCGACGCTGACGGCTTACGTACGCCCGCGCGCAACCCTCGGGCCCCTCGGGCCGCTCAGCGACGTGGATCTCTTCATCGACCTGACCCACGTGCATCGGAGCTACGCCGATCCGGCGAATCTGGTCGTGACGCCCGGACGCACCCGCGTGGGCGCCGGCGTGGGGCTGGCGGTGCTCGAAGGGCGCGTGCGGATCGACGGTGTGGTCACCGACCTCTTCGACGTGCGCGGCCAGGACGTGCTCGGCTTTCCGCTTCCCGGGCGCTCCTTCTACGTCGACCTCACCTTGCGAACAGGGGCCCGATGAAGCGCATGGTCCCCGCGCTCTTCCTGATCCTCGCCGTCGGTTGCAGCGACGGGCGCCCGTGCCCCGCGGCCGATTTGCCGGCGCTCGAGACGCTTCCGTCCTTCGCGGTGGTCGACAGCGACTACACCTCGAGCGCGATCGCGCTCCTCGACGCCGAGGGCGCGCTCCTCGACGGGGCATGGGTGGACTCGGGGAGCGCCGCGCCCGGCATCGTGGCGGCGCTCAGCGGTGACGTGAGCCTGCCCACCGCGCCGGTCACCGGAGGCGAGCTCATGCTCCTCGACCGCTTCGGCGTCGACGTGGTCGACCGCTTCGATCTGCGCGCGGGGGCGGTCCTTTCGCAGCTCGACGTCCAGCTCTCCTCGCGAGAGGGAAGCAGCGGCTTCCGAGCCAACCCGCACGACGCCGTCCGGCTGGAAGACGGGACCTTTCTCGTGAGTCGCTTCGAGCCGAACCTGGACCCCGCGGCCCCACCCCTCGACGCCGGCAACGACCTGGTGCGCGTCGGCGACGACGGGCCGATCTCACGCATCGCGATGGGTGCCCTCGACGCGACCGTCGAGGGGACGACCATCTTCGCGCGCCCTGGACGGATCGCCCCGCTCGGCGATGCCTTCGTGGTCGGCCTGGGTCGCTTCGGCTACGACTTCGGGGTGGTGGGACCGGGTGCGGTCGCGGTGGTCACCCTCGACCCCCCCTCGGTGATCGGCCTCGACCTGCCCGGGCTCGCGAACTGCCCCTCGGTGCGGCCTAGCCCCGAGGGTGATGCGGTCCTCGTGCTCTGCACCGGCCCCTACGAAGCCCGCAGCCCCGAGCGGCGCCGGACCGCGGGCATCGTTCGGCTCGTCGACGCCGGCGAGGGACCGGAGATTGCGCAGACGTGGCGCGCCGCCGAGCATCCCGAGAGCCCGGTGCCCACTCAGGAGCCCGTCCCCCTGGGCGGGATGCGGGTCGCGACGCCGGCCATCGACGAGGCCGAGAGCGCGGACCGACTGATCGTGGTGGATCTGGCGACGGGCGACGTCGTGGAGCCGTACGTCGCAGCACGCACCTTCGTCCTCGGCGTGGGCGTCTTCGATGCAGGGACCTCACTGCTCCTCGTTCCCGACGCCGACGCGGGCATTGTCCGTTTCCACGTCGATGGAGCGAGCCTCACGCCGATGGATCCGGTCGAGGCATCCCCCTGTCGCGCTCTGCCACCGCGCGAGATCGGGCGCCTCGTGCCCTGAGCCCGCCTTGCCTCCGAGCCCCCGTCGTGGGAGAGCCTGGGCATGAGCAGTATGGGCGACCGCGTCCTTCGCGCCATCACCGACGACGGCGGCTTCCGGGTCATCACCACCCGCACCACCGACAGCGTCCGGGCGGCGGTCGCCGCGCAGGGCGCCACCGGAACGACCGCGCTTCGCTTCGCCGAGCTCCTCACCGGCGCCGTGCTCTACCGCGAGACCATGGCGCCCACGCTGCGGGTGCAGGTGATCGTCAAGGGCTACGAGGGCAAGGGCCAGCTCGTCGCCGATTCGAAGCCCGACGGCGACGTGCGCGGCCTGGTGCGAAAGCCGAAGGACGGGAGCGAGATGCGGATCGCCGGGGGGCAATTGCACATGGAGCGAACCATGCCCCGCGGGAACGTCTATCGCGGCGTGGTCGAGATCCCTAACGACGGGCGCATTTCTTCGGCGCTCATGGGCTACCTGCAAACCAGCGAGCAGGTGGTGAGCATGGTGAGCGTCGGCGCCCGCATGGGCCAGGACGGCCTGATCAGCGACGCCGGCGGCTACATCGTGCAGCTCCTGCCCGAGCTCGGCGAGCACATGCTGATGTTGATGACCGAGCGCCTCGAGGACTTCCGCTCGGTCGAAGAGCTCTTCGACGGCGCCGCCCGCACCCCGGAGGAGCTCCTGTCCGAGCTCCTCTACGGCATCGAGCACACCGTCCTCGACGAATCCGACGTCCGCTTCGGCTGCAACTGCAGCCAGGTCCGCGTCATCGCCAGCCTCGGCACCCTCGGCCGCGCCGACATCGAGGACTTGATGCGCGACGGCACCGACCTCGAGATGAGCTGCGACTACTGCGGCAGCGAATACCGGGTGGCGCCGGAGACGCTGCGCGGGATGCTCGAGCCGACGTGAGGGCGGGCTACCGCGGTGCGTTCACGCGTTCAATCGGTGCCGGATGCTGCCTCGTCCTCGTCGGCCTCCGGGCCCCGTGGCACCCGCAAGCGGGTATGCGAGCTGCGATGGCCGGTCCTTCGCAACAAGCGACCGAGCTCGTCTCTGGTCATCGGTTTGCGGTGGATGGACGTGAAGAGGCTCCGGTCTTCCTCTCGGACATCGTCCGGGTCACCCGAGATCAAGAAGATGGGAGTCCGGCGTTCGACATCCCGCTGGCGTAGGCGACGAGCGAGCTCCACTCCCGACAGGTGGGGCATGCGCAGGTCGACCAGGATGGCGTCGACGTGCTCGAGGGGAATGGACTCGGCGGCGATCCGCGGATTGTCGAAGAGCATCACGCGATGGCCCAGCTCCTCGAGCACTCGACCCATCACGCGAAGGAGCAGGAGCTCGTCGTCGACGAGCACCACCACCCGCGAAGTCTCTGGAAATCGATAGGTTGCCAAGTCCATCCCTCCCGGTCAGAAGCAAGCCCCTGCCTCGGAGCAACCGTCGTGCCATCGAATAGTCGGGAATCACGTGGCGCCGTCCGCAAGCGTTGCAGTCCTGAGGCAGGTGGCCCCCATTGTGACCCGCCCCACACCGCATTTCCTGCGGCCCGCGTTGTTGATGCGTCGGCGGCTGGCGCTCGTCGCAGGATTGGCGGACCCTCGGTGTCGACTTCGCGCGTGCCTTCTTCACGAGCTGGTTCGGAAGCCACGCCCCGAACCCAGAGCTCAAGCGGGTCTGCTCGGGGGTGAGTGCGGCTGATGGGACACGACGGAGAGGGGACGCTTCATTGCCCGGCGTAGGTGCCCGTGCCCGGAGAGGCGCGTAGCCTCCGGACGTGTTCGAGACTCCCATCACCTCGTGCCTCGCCATGGTCGTGGCGGGCCTGCTCGTCGCTTGCGCAGGCCCGACAGAAGAGGATCGTGCCGCGGGCACATCTCTGACAGAGACGGAAGCCGCGCCCGAAGCCGAGACGCGCGCCGCACCGGAAGTCGAGACGGAGGCCACGCCCGAAGCCGCACCCGAAGCCGAGCCCGAAGCCGAGCGGGAGGGCGCGCCCTCGCCGACGGTCCACACGCGCGTCTCTTTCGACCTCCGGAGCATGCCGCACCGTGGCCCGTACGATGTGGACCAGTCCGCGGTCACCGGGCGGGTCCAGCTACTCATCGAGCGCATGCGTGAGGCCGCGGGGGCACCCGAGCCGCGCTTCGGATACCAGCCCGGAATCAGCGTGTTCCGCGCCGAGTTCTTCGGAAGCCCGGCCGAGGCGCTCGCCCAGTGCCGCCGCGCGATCGCCGAGGTCGCACCGCCGCCACCCGCCGACCGGCCTCTCCCACGGCGCGCTCGGCTCCGCGACGTCGAGGCAACCCCCTGCGCGCAGATCGACGACGACGAGACGCCCTGACGGCGCGCAACCACGAATCGGTGAACATCCGCTTTGGCCCAGGTGGAGACATCCTGCCGAGGTGGTGGCTACCGAGTCGTCACCGGGCCGACCAGCGCAACTCGCGGCGCCGCCCACCCTGGTCGAACCCCACGGTCAGCGAGGGCTGGTTGTTCGACAGGACCCTCGCAGCGATCACCGTGGCCTCGGCCAACCGCCCGTGCATGAGAAGACGGCGGCCGACGGTGCATCGTAACGCCCCGGTCGAGCACCACGCCCGTATCAGGCGCGTCATGATACGGAGGGTCTCCCACGTGCGCCTTCCTGTGCGATTTCGTGCCACGAGCGTGGCACAGCGCTCCAGAAAGACCATGAAATTCCCTTGAAACAGGGCTGGCCTGGCTTCTGCACAATGCCGCACCATGCCGTCACTCCCCTGTACGCCCGAGGGTGAGACCCTGCGCTCACTCATCGCTCAGAACCTTCGCGCCGACTTGAGCCAGTATCTCCGGGGGGTGGCTCGCGCGACCGTTCTCGGGGTGGCGCTCGCGGCGTGCAACACCTCTCATGCGGGTCCCGGCGATGGCGGCACGGACGCCGAGGCTGACACCGCCGTCCTCGCGGACGGCGCGCCTCCCTCCCCGCCTCCGCCCCACCTACCGATGTTCTGCGACCCCGCCAACGTCGACTACTTCGACGGAATCGCTCCGGAGCTCGCGTCCTTCAAAGCGTTGATCGGCAGCGAGCTGGGCTATGGGTACGACGCCCCCATCTTCTACGAGGTCGTCTCGACGGAAGGCGAAGAGTGTGCGGGCGCGATGGATCCCGCTGGCTGCGGCGACGAGCTGACGCGGTTGCTCTCCGACACCCGGGAGCGTGCGCTGGTCTTCACTGACGTCGACGGCGCTCACGTCATCACGTCGCCGGAAGAAGCGCTCGCCATGCTGGGTGGCGAGGTGACCACGGCGGGAGGCGCGGCCCTTCTCGTACATCTCGGCGGATACGACGTACGATGCGTGGCGCCTTCGACGACTGTGCCCGGTGGCTTCGACGTCCTGGGGGTGATGGAGGTCGGGGGCGGTGCGACATGCATGGCAACCGTCACGGAGGCTCGGCTGGCCGTCGACCCGGACGGATCCATGCGCGAGGTCGACTCCGTGAGCTACGACCGGGTCACCTGCCCCGTCGGACGTCGCCCTGCGGGCCTCGCCCCCGCGGCCGAGCGCGAGAGTGTCACCCCGGTCGCCGATCTCTTCGCGGAGATCACTCGGCTCGAGGCGAGCGCGGTGGCCGCTTTCGACCTCATGATCGACGAGCTCACGGAGCTCGGCGCGCCGCCTTCTCTGATCGACGCCGCGCGGGAAGCGCGCGAGGACGAGGTGCGCCACACCGAGTCGATGGGTGAACTCAGCCGTGTCTACGGTGCGGAACCTGCCGAAGCGGTGGTGGGGACTCCGAAGAAGCGAAGCGCCTTCGAGATCGCCCTCGAAAACGCCGTCGAGGGGTGCGTACGCGAGACCTACGGTGCGCTCGTCGCGGCTCACCAGGCACTCAAGGCGCACGACCCACGCGTCGCACGCACGATGGCTGTCGTCGCCGACGACGAGATTCGACACGCCGAGCTGTCGTGGGCCGTGGCTTCGTGGCTCGAGCCACGTCTCACCGACGAGGAGCGCGCGCAGATTCGGCAAGCCAAGCGCCTCGCCATCTGGGAGCTCTCTCAGGCGGCGTCTACTCCCACCGACGACAGCATCATTCGCCTCGCCGGCATGCCGGACTGCGCGGCGCACGCCGCGATGGTTGCCCGGCTGGCCGAAGACATCTGGAGCTGAGTCGAGGCGCTTTTCACCATCCGACGCCGTCCGATCGACCCCTCTCAGGGTCGCTTCGGTCAGAATTTCGGCGAACCACCTGCGGGCGGCGTCGAGCTGACGCGGCCGTGCCATCGGTCGTGCCGCCAACGCAGTAGTTGGCGTACCATGGGTCTGATCGCGACGGAGCTCGCGATGAGAGGAGCATGGGTTGACGGCGCTGCGCGTTTCGGCCGTGCTGACGTGGCTGGTGGCCGTGGGGTTCGGGGCACCGACCCCCTTCGTCGCGACCCATCTCCTGCGCCATGGCGAGTTGCCCTGGTTCATGGACTTCTTTCCCATGTACGGCGGCCCGTTCTTCGAACGTTGCTCCCACCAGATCTTCGTCGTGCTGCTCGCCATCTTCGCGGCGGTCTGCGCGGCGGATGTCTTCGCCGGTTGGCTGGTCTTCAGCGGTGCGCGCGCTGAGCGCTGGCAGCGTCGTGGGTTGAACATGGCGAAGCGCGAGCTTCGCCCGCCGTGGACGAAGCTCGCGCGCGAGGAAGCGATGTGCCGCCCGAGTCCGTTCAGGGAGCGTTGCCACCCCCGGATGCGCCCGCCAGGACCGGCGCTTCGTCGACCCCGACCACGCCCTCCGCGATGTCGGCGAGGCGCACCTCGATCACGCCGTGGATCACTTGCGCGCCGCCGCTCGACGCCGGCAGCGGCTCGACGGGATCGGTCGGCTCGCTCGGCACGGGCTCGCCGGGATAAGGCGGCGGCTCGGCGGGGGGCGGGCCGCTGGTGCCGCCGCAATCCTCGGGGAAGGTGGCGTCGAAGCTGAGCTGCACGCTCTCGGGTGAGGAGCCTTCGCCGAACTGCACCACGATGTCGTCGGGGGCGCAGTCGGTCCACCACTCGTCGTCGGAGGGGCCAGCGCACCCGAGCATGGTGACCGCGGGGAAGTCGTCCCAGCCGTAGTAGTCCCGAGCGCTGGCGTGGACGATGGAACCAGGGGCGAGGTCGCCCTGGCCGAGCTCGCCCTGAAGAGTCAGCGCAGACATCAGCGCCCAACCCTCACCGCGCGTACGCACGTCCAGGTAAGTCTGCCCCCCGTAGGTATAGGCCTCGTTCAGCGCCGGCAGACCGTTGAAGTCCTCGATGACCCCGAAGTGGCCCTCGAGGATGGGCTCGGCGTGCGGTCCGACGGTGTCGCTAGTGCAGGCGAGCGCCAAGAGGGCGAGAAGCGACGAGAGAAAGGTGAGAGTTTTCATGAGGTGGATTCCCCTTTTCATCGAGGGGGGATGCTCCCCCTCATCCCTACGTGGCCGACTGCACGCCGATCCGTCCGTCGGTTCCGACGCTTGGGCTCAATCCCTCGGGCGACGCGCCGCGGCAACGTCAGTGCCGGCGTTGCTGAGCGCGCCCCGCGCGAAGGCCTCGAGTCCCGCGCCACCGTAGCGGGCCAACACATCGGTCGCGCGACACTCGGCTCGACAGACCGCGACGAAGAACCGCCGGCCGGAGGATGTCGCGAGCTCCACCTCGACGCCCTCGACCTGGCCGCGTGCGCGTGCGCGGTCCGAGACCGTCGCGAGCTCCTCGGGACGGGCGAAGAGCTCGGTGATCTTCGATCGGCGCGCTGTCTCCGGCTCCATCTCGAAGAGCGAGACGGCTCGAGCATTCGCGAGAATCACCGAACCGCCCTCCACCTCGGTGAGGACGAGGGCGACGGGGGACGTCTCGAAGAGCGCCCGCACGTTGCGCCGCGACGCCTCGAGCTCTCGCTTGAAGCGCCGCCTCGAAGTACGCCGGAGCGTTCGCCCGGGCGAGCACCATGCCGGCCGAGTGCTCGGCCATGGTGGAGTCGTAGAGGTCGAGGCACTCGATGCGCTGCCGCGTGTCGTCGAAACGCCACACGCTCGCCCGACGCACCGTTAGCAGGCGGGTGGCCGCTTCCGTCACGAGACGAAGGGCCTCGGCGACGTTCCCGGTCTTGAGGGCGTCAGAGCGCAACAGCCCCCCTGAGGACGTCACGCTGAGAAACCAGGAGGCCCTCGTTCGAACCGCGGGGGCTGGGAGTGGTTCGTTCTCCGCTCGGATCTTCTCTTTGGCACCCCGCCATATGCGATCGTCGCTCCATGCACATTGGACGTCGCTATCGAGTCTTCGAGACGCTCGGCTGGAGCCGCTCCCTCATCGTCATTCCGCTCGTGTGGTCTGCCGCGCTCACGGCGCTGCATGAGCTGGCTGGATGGGACTGGCTCTCGATCCCGTGGCTCCCGCTCTCCGCTGTCGCCGTTGCTGTCGCGTTCTATCTGGGGTTCAAGAACAACGCCTCGTACGATCGGATGTGGGAGGCGAGGAAGATCTGGGGCGCCATCGTGAACGCATCCCGCTCGTGGGCCTTCAGCGCCCGCGATCTCGTCACGGACGCGTTCCCCGACCATCGCGAGGCCGCTGAGGACGCGCTGCGCGCCGAGCGCGCGATGTTGGTGCATCGCCACATCGCGTGGCTCGACGCGCTTCGCTACCAGCTCCGAAAGGTTCAGACTTGGGAGCATCACGGCACGGCGTTCGACCGTCTGCGGGAGAGGGCAGGCGTTCCCGAGTACGACGAGAACCTCCGCGAGGTGCTGGCCAAGAACCTCGACCCCGACGAGTTGGAGGACGTGCTCTCCCGCATCAATCCGCCTGCTCACCTGCTCGCCAACCAGTCCCGTCACCTCGCGTCGCTGCGCGCGAAGCGTCTGCTCGATCCGTTCTCGCACATGCAGCTGCAGGACCTGCTCATCGAACTGATGGCACAGCAGGGCAAGGCCGAGCGTATCAAGAACTTCCCTTTCCCTCGGCAGTACGCGACGGTGAATTTCTTCTTCGCAGTGGCATTCTGCGCGCTCGTGCCGCTCGGCATGCTCGAGGCGTTCGAGGAGCTCCAGGCGGGCGCGGCCGTGTGGGCGGCGATTCCGTTCTCGACGCTCGTGAGCTGGGTCTTCCTCACGACCGATCGGATCGGCGACTGGAGTGAGAACCCTTTCGAGGGGCTATCCAACGACGTGCCGATCTCGACAATCGCGCGCGGCATCGAGCGCGACATACGGCAGATTGTCGACGAGACGGACCTGCCCCCAGCACGTGAGCCGAGCAAGAGCATCCTCTACTGATGATCGCCTTCCCGGGCCGCCCACGGCGGACTCGAGAGCGCGGCTGTTCAACGCGCTGGAAGACACCGGCACGCCGAGGGACGCGGCGATCGACGTGACGGCGTGCATCGTGGATGGGTGGACGGTAAGCCCGCTCGACACGCTGAGCTCCGCCGGCATCGATTGGGGCGCTCAGATCTTGCCGTCTCAGCGATTGCCCTCTTCGAGCGGTGGCAGGCGCTGCAAGAACATGAAGAGAGCGCCGATCTCGTCGTCGCTCATCCGCGACAGGGTCGGCCACGGCATCTGGGCGGCATCGATCTGGTGACCGTCGGGCGTCACACCGGTTCGAAGAACGGTCCGCAGATCCTCTTCGGTCCAGCCTGCCAGACCCGTCTCGTGAGGCGTGAGATTCAATGGCGTCCCCATCTCGGGCGGAGCGCCGGGGATCGGTCCCCCGGAGAAGTGCTCACCGTGACACCCGCTGCACAGCGCCGCGATGTACTCGCCATATTCGACGGTGCGACCGGGCTCGGGATCCGGATTCGCGACCGAGTCATGGTCGATCGCGGACGCGGGAAAGAGCACGAACGCGCCGGCGAGATCGATGACCCGGGCCAGCATCCCGATATCGGTCTCCGGCAGGTCGCGATCGACCACGGGCAGGCTACGAACGTAGCCAGCCAGGAGGCCCAGCTCGTGATCGCTCATGTTCACGAAGTCGAGCGATGGCATGAAGACCAGGGAACGGCCGTCCGCCCGCAAGCCGTGACGCACGGCGCGGTCCCAATCGGAGGCCGTGAAGTCGCGGGTTCTCCGGGTGAGGTTCGCAGCCGAGATGGTCCCGAAGGGCCCATCTCGCATCATCACGTGCCCGCCCGCGTCCGCGTCGTGACAATCCGGACTGCCACAGCCGCGCGCGATGAAGAGCCGCTCACCCTCGACGAGGTCCTCCGGTGACTCCG
This sequence comes from uncultured delta proteobacterium, assembly GCA_963727445.1. Classification (GTDB taxonomy): domain Bacteria; phylum Myxococcota_A; class Polyangia; order Polyangiales; family B10-G4; genus B10-G4. The sequence continues at coordinate 167,758 of CAVSGI010000020.1, read as the reverse complement.
GGACCTCGAAACTGGCGGCCGTGATCTCGTAGGTGGCCGCCTCCTTCCAGCGGCTCGTTCCGTACGCCCCGAAGCCTGCGAGCAGGAGCAACAGCGCGAGCGCGCCTAACACGATCCCCAGACGCTTCGCCCACTTCTTCATGGACAGCCTCCTCAGCGCATCAAATGGCGCGACCCCGGAGGATCTCTCAGACCGCGAGCCCACGCAACGAAAGTCGGTCGAACGGTCGTCCTCGCTGCCTGCCACGACGAGGTAGAGCCGCGGCCGCGCTCGACGCCGCACCTCCGCGCCGCCGAACCGTCTCCGCCGGCGGTCAGCGAGCCACCACTCGAGGATGACGAGCCAGAGCCCCTCGTTCTGCCCGGCGACCGCCCCCCTCACGATGGAGAACGAAGCCGGGCCGTTTCCGGTGCGATGGCGCACCGAGCCTGCATCGAGCCGCCACAGGCGATGCGAAGCAGCTCGGATTGAAGGACAGCGGACGGCGTCGTCACGGTGTCGGCGGCAACACCGGAACCGGCTGGAGGCGCTGAGTGAGGGTCCCATCGCCGAGCTGCCCCACGCCGTTGGCGCCCCAGCAGTACACGGAGTCGTCCCCACTTCGGATCCCGCAGGCGACCGTTCCCGAACCGCTGTTCCCTTCCAAGACCAACGCTCGGAAGTCCGCCGCGGGGGAGCTCACGGCGACCGGGGTCATGGCGCCAACGGAGCCGTCGCCCGGACGACCGTCCTCCCCGACGCAAACGGGCGCTCCGCCCGCGAGCGGCGTGACGCAAGTCATCGACCGCGACATCTGGAGCGCCGAAGCCATCGGGAAGCTCGTCGCCGTGGGCCTCGTCTGCAGCTCGGGGCCCGCGGCGGTGAAACGCGAAAGTGCGTTGCGGCCCCAGCACATCACCTGACCACCCATGCGGGTCGCACAGGTCCCGTCCTCCGTCGTGTCGATCGCCACCGCGTCGCTGACGTCCAGCACCGGCACGGTGGGCGTCGTGGTGGGGCTCATCTCGGTGCCCAGTTGTCCGTAGTCGTTGTCGCCCCAGCAGAAGACGCGACCGTCGGTGGCGAGCGCGCAGGTGTGACCGTCGCCGATGGTGTCGACGTCCACGACGGTGGTGGGGAGCGAGACGTCCGCTGGCGTGTACTGCGACATGCCGCTCCCGTCGCCGAGCTGACCTGCGCGATTCCAGCCCCAGCAGGAGAGGGTACCGCCCGCGTGGATCACGCACGTCATGTTCGCGCCGGCGTCCACCAGGATCGCGTCGTCGATCCCGGCCACCTGCTCGACGGCCGGTCGGTCGTTGCGGGTCGTTCCGTCGCCCAGCTGGCCTTCGACGTTGTCGCCCCAACAGCTCAGCGTTCCATCGACGTGCCGCGCGCAGGTGAAGTACCACCCCGTAGCGATCTGCTCGACGTCCGCGACGCCCGGAACGTAGACCGGGCGGTTGTGGACCACCAGGGTGTTGGGACCGAGCTGACCCTGATCGTTGTTTCCCCAGCACACCACGCGCCGGTCGCTCATCACCGCGCACGCGTGCTCCCAGCCGACATCGATGCTCCGCACGCCTGCCAGCACGTCTTGGCACCCGCCACGACCGTCGCACACCTGACCGCTCGCGCCGCACGCCGCGCCGGCGGGTTGCTCGTCGCACTCACCGGCAGGTCCGGTGTCCATCTCGGCGTCGCCGCCATCGACGCCGCCGTCGTTCCCCGCGTCGCCGCCGATGACGGGGATCGACTCACAGCCGACCTCGGGATTGCACCACTCGTCGCTATCGCACGCCGACGCGGCCGAGCCGTAGAGACACACGCCATCGTCGCAGGTGGCGGTGGCGCAGTCGGCCCGCATCGGGCAATCGGTATCGACCGTCGCCGGGCTACAGACGGCGTCGGGACAGAACTCCTGCGTCTCCGGGCTGCAGCGCTCGTCGACGCATGCCCCGTCGAGACACGCCTGAAGCCCCGTCGCGCTTTCATCAGAGGGACAGGTGACATCCACGCAGTTGCGGGTGAGGAGCACCGTGACGGCCGTGTCGCCGGCAACCGCCACACGGGTGAAGCGTTCCGTCGTCTCGCGGCCGCGCGCGTCGAAGAGTCGAACACGCAGGAGGGTCGTCGCCTCCGGCACGCCCGAGAACTCCGCGACGCGGCGGCCATCGATGAAGGGCTGGGCCAGCTCCACAGAGAGCTCCTGCGCGGTGCGAACGGTCACCGGTGCGCCCAGCGCGGGCTCGTCCACGATCGCCGTCTCCACCCGTGAAAACTCCACGCCAGGCACCAGGTCCGTCTTCAAATCGACGATGACGCTCACGCCGTCGTCGGAGCAGCCGACAGTCGTCGTCGACGAGAAGAGGGCGATGAGTGAGAGGAAGCGTGCCATCCGAGTCCGATGCTACGGGGTCTCGTTCCGAGCGGAAACCTTTCCCCGTCAGAGCGGCTGCGGGCAGCTCGAGGGCGTGGCGTCGGGGTTGAGGTTGTAGCGGTAGGAGTCGGAGGCCGGCGCGATGTACTCGGTGCTGAAGAAGGTCCGCCCATAAGCGGTGCTCATCTCGGACTCGCAGGAGCCGCCCAGGACGATGATCTCGCCGTCGATCTCCACCGTGTCGAAGAGCGGATCGCTGGCGCCGTGTCCCAACGCGAGCCATGCGAGACGCCCGTAGTACCAGGACGGATCGAGGACGACGACGCCATCCGAGTCGCACACGTCAGCGGTGAAGGTGGCCTCTACCCATGCAGCGAGCTCGTCACGGTAGTCGTCGGTGGCGTCGTAGTCGGAAGCGCTGCGATCGGGGAGCACCGCCAGGGCGGCCGCGAGCTCTGCGGGGGTGGCATCGCGGCCGGTGAATGTGCGGTAGGCGTGGTGGATGAAGCGCGCGTCTTCGTCGGCGCCAGCCTCGCATCCCGCGTCGTCACAGGTCGCCACCGCAGACGGGTCGTGGTTCTTGACCTTGCGCTTGGCGATCTTGCCCGACGAGTTCAGGAACATCGATCGATAACGGAGCAGGTACCGGCCGTTGGCGATACGTCGCCCGAGCTTGTCGATCGCGTCCGGATCGGTCTCGGTCGCGAGCTTGGCCTCGAGATCCTCGATGTCGTTCAGCACGTGGTTGATGCCCACCGCGTCATGAGTGGTGCCGTTCCACTTGAAGTACTTGAGGGCGAGGGTGAGGTCGAAGACGTCGACGTCGCCGCGAACGATACAGGCGCTCTCGAGCGCCTCGGTTCGTCCGCCCGGTGGGGGTACCTCCGCGGCGCAGGCGCAGGCGGTGACGGTTGCGAGTGAGAGGAGCACACGGATCGAGACGGCCATGGGGAGGGCCTCCAGGTGAGAGGTGGGGGGATGTGTTCAATACGAAGCCACTCACCTTTCGGATCGGACCGAACCATGCTGGTCGGCGCCGACCCCATCCCCATGAATGTCGATCCCGTCAGGGCCAGCCGCTCGGGTCCGTATGCCAGAGGTCCATCGATGCCAACGCGCCTCAGCGAGCAGGCTCCGCACCACCCACGCCACCCTGACACGATCCCGCGGCGGGGTCCGACGGGTCCCTCGATTCGAGCGTGCCACCATTCGCACCGCAGTTGAGCTCGATGTCGGCTTCACCGTCGCTCGCCCACAAGCGGTCCGCACCTGCGCCGCCGCGGAGTCGGTCGCGGCCGGCGCCGCCGTAGATCAGGTCGTCGCCCTCGTGGCCTTCGATGGTGTCGTTGCCGCCGAGGCCGCGGATGGTGTCATCGCCACCCCAGCCCCAGATGGTGTTGTCCTCGTCGTTGCCCGTCAGCTCGTCGTTTCCACCCGCGCCTTCGAGAATCTCGATGTCGTTTGCGAGATGTGTGCCCTCGTCCATCGAACAGATCGCGGGCTGGAAGGCACGGAAGCCGATCTGCGCTTGGATGCGCTGGCGCTGGCGCTCCTCGGGGGTGTCGAAGTGGGTCCCCACGCGGGCGAATCCGCCGACATCGCGGCCGCTGCCCCCACCGAACACGTGGCCGCCGCAAGGGTAGTTGCTCACGAGCTGATCGTTGCCGCCACCTCCATCCATGATGTCCCTGTCGGTGCTGAGACTCAGCAGCGCGTCGTCGCCGTCGTTGCCGAGCAGATTGTCGTTGCCGGTCGCCCCCGTGAACATGATGTCCTGACCGCCGTGGCCCGACAGCGTGTCGTCGCCATCGCCCCCGTCGAGGGTCGCCTCCATGTCGCGCGGGAAACCATTTCCCTGAAGGTCGATGTAGTCGTTACCCGCGCCGCCCCACCCGACGATGTAGCGCAGCTGTGCGCCGAGGACGCAGCGCACCAGATGCGGTGAGGCGCCCATCGCGCAGCCGGGTCCCGCGGTGAGCGTCGTCCCCGGGGCCGCACTGACGTGCGCGACTCCCGCGGTGATACGGACGAGGAACGTGTCGTCCGCGTCGCTGCCGAGCATCACGAGCCCGAGGTCCGTCGGGCCCGTCGCCAGGAATACGAACGCTCCCTCCGGACGTCCCGCGGGCTCGCCGACGTCGTCGCACGGCGCTCCGGAGCACGTGTCGGCTCCCGGCCCGCCATCGGCGACTGCCCCCGACGTCGCGGCGATGGAGTCGTTGCCGAAGCTGCCCACCAGACGTGCCGTCCCGACGTCACCCTCCAGATAGTCGTCGAAGGCGGAGCCGATCACCGTCTCGACGCCGGCCATCGATTCGGGCTTTCCGTCCCCAGCCGCGAAGCCAGCGGAGACGTCGTCCTCGATCACGATCACGCCGTCGCCGAAGCTGAAGTCGCCGAGAGACTGCCCGGGCGGCGTGGCGGTCATGAAGCTCGCGGTGTCATTGCCCTGACCACCGACGAATTCGTCGTGATTCGTGTCACCGCGGAGCCAGTCGTCATCCTTGCCGCCGTGCAGGAGGTCGTTGCCGTGACCACCGATGAGAATGTCGTTGCCTTCATCGCCGTAGATGTCGTCGTCGAGGAGATCGCCGAAGAGGAGGTCGTTGCCCTCATCGCCGTGAATCGTGTCGCCGCCGCTCCGCCCATGGACGGTGTCGTTCCCAGGACCCGCGAAGACGCGGTCGCGGCCGAAGCCCGCGTCGATGTAGTCGTTTCCATCCCCGCCGTGGATCTCGTCTTCGCCTCCGCCGGCGCAGATGATGTCGGAGCCGCCATAGCCCCAGAATCTCGTCATCCCCTTTGCCGGTGAAGATGATGTCACGATGGGGTGTGCCATGAATGACATCCCGACCGTCCGTGCCCATGTGCGTGGGAGTGAGGGTCTCGCACGGGTCGGCGAGCCACTGCTCGACGCCGGTCTCGTCCGGCCCCGCCTCCGCGCCGACGCCGGTGGCGCTGGCGCTGGTGGCGGCGCTTCCCACGTTCTGCGCGCCAAGGTTCGCGCCGCCGCGTCCGCCGAAGGTCCGCTCCGCTTCCGCGAGCATGTCGTCGGCGGGATCATTGAAGGGATCGAGAAAGTCGGAATCGCCCCCCATGCCTCCGTCGCCGTCCCCCATGCGCGTGATGTCGCCGAGATCCTCGTCGGTTGGTGGTAGACACCCCCCGGTTGCCACCACCCAGGCGATGAGCGACGCACCAACGACGAGTTTCCGAATCTTCAGCTCCATGTCGACCTCCAGCTTCCGAAGGGACGACATCGCAATAACCGGACCGGCCCAAAAACGCCCACGATTGAAGAGATCTCGGCATCTTCGGCGAGTCTTGCACAACGGTTGTGCGAGAGCCGCACTTCGGCGAGATCCGGGGGGGCGAGAATCCGGGCGAGATCCGAACCCGGGCGAGATCCGAACCAGGTTGACTGGGGCGCAGGCACGTCAGACGGGACGCGAAGGTCGGGGCGAGATCCGAACCAGGTTGACTGGGGCGCAGGCACGTCAGACGGGACGCGAAGGTCGTGCACGGCGCGCGACGACGCCCACATGACACCTGATGCCCTGAAACCTCCGTCCGGTCAGCCCCGTGCATGCCCCTGTGGCTGCATGATTGCACCCCGTCTCGCCCGCCGGACGCAACGATGCGTGCCCGGGAACGACCCAAGCACGCGAGCGGCCATGTGGAGGCGTCTAGGGAGGTGGCCGGCAGCGAGCGTTGTGCTGCACACGCATCTTCCAGGTGCCATACGGAAACACGGCGCGTCGCCGGTCACCAGAACCCCAGTGGGACCACGCCTGACCGTACTCCGCATCGAACGCTCGGTTTCGCGCGACCGCCGCGCGCGCTTCGTCTCGATCGCCACTCGCCGCGAAGCGAGGATTGCGCGCGCCAAATGTCTCGTAGCTGTTCGCACGCCGCGTGTGCTTCTGACGAAGTGCGCGCCTCGGCCCCATGAACGAGATGCCGCGCTTGCTCGCCTCGTCCCACGCCTCGCGCTCGAGCTTCCTCACTCCGGCGCCCACCCGACGTATCACCTCTTGTCGAGGCAATTGGTCGAGCAGCACCTGTGGCAGGCCCATGTCGTATTCGACGGCGTGCGGCCAGCCGCCACCCACCCTGGGCGGGTCGTCTTCGGTGGCGACCCATTGTTCCGCCGGCTCGAGCCGTTGCTTGGTTTCGGGGTCTCTTCGTCCCGGAGCGCTACACCAAAAGGGCATGTGCTCGGCGCGGATGGTGCGGCCGCCGAGCTCGTCGAGGCGCGTCACCGCCCCTGGCCAGTCCTTCGCGTAACGCACCGCGAACGACTTGGCGCCGTTGCCGATCGTGTAGGCGAGCCTGTCCACAATCGCCTCCATGCTCACGAGCTCGACCGCCGAACACTGCTGTTTGTCGAACACTTCCGCGGGCCAGCCGCGGAAGTCCTTCATCGCGAGCGCGAGGTTGCGGTCGAGGTGGAAGAGGAAGTCCGGCAGTCGTCCCCAGCGGTCGACGATCACCAGGTGAAAGTGCGACGACATCACACAGACGGCGCACACCTGCACGCCGGTCAATAGCGCCGCGAAGCCCAGCAAGTAGAAGAAGATGCGCGCCACCACGCCGTCGAGGTCCGGCGTGAGCAGAAAGTGGCGCCGCGTACATCGTCGAGAGACGAGGTACACCTTGCCTGGACGCACATCACGGCGAAGATGACCCACTGGGTGCGAGGCACAAGCGAGGCCCGTGCCCAATATCCGCGACGTGATTTCGGGGACTTGGCGACGTTTCGCGGCGGAACCGCCGCCACTTCGCCGGCGGCCGCCACCTCCCGGCCCACAACACCACCGCAGGTCGCTCTTGCGAGATCATTCGTCAATCAAGCGAGGCCGCGCGACGGTTTGGCCAACCTGGTTCGGATCTCACATCCCTGCGCGACGGTTTGGCCAACCTGGTTCGGATCTCACCACACATCCCTGCGCGACGGTTTGGCCAACCTGGTTCGGATCTCACGGATCTCACACCACGCAACTCGCCCCACCCTCCTCCGATAAGCACACATCTCACTCGGAGGAACCATGACCGACCCCGTTCGCAGCAGCCCCGTCAGAACCCCCGGCGCCCACAGGCCGCCTCCGCCCGACACGATGGGAACGGGCCCTGCTGCACATGCGGCGCCGGTGCTCGAGCTTCTCGACGGAGTCGACGCCCCGCGATCCACACGGGGCACGCGGCCCCAGCGCTGCGAGTCCCCGACCCAATCGCTGCGACGCCGCAGCGTGGACCGAGCGATCGACGCCCTCGTCCAGGGCGACCACGCGCGCTTCGACGAGCTCGTCCAAAACGACACACGAACCCTCGGCGCGCTCGGTCGGCTCTCGGACGACGAGCTCCAGCGCCGTATCGGCGCGGCCTTCGAGCGCGCCCACACCGGGCTGGTCGATCGGCTCGGCGGAAACTATTTCGCCACCATGCGCGCCGTCGGGCGCGCCGCCGATCGCGTGAAGGCCGCCTTTCGCGAGATGGTTCGAAACGAAGCGAAGCTCGCCGTCGAGGACCTGATCCGCCAGATCGACACCATGGACCCGGCGGCGATCACCGAATCGCTGCGTGGTGCCGAGCCCGGCACACCCGAGTATCGGCTCGCGCAGTCGCTGGGTGTCTTCGGTGAGCCCGGCGACGCGGATCGCCTCGAAGGCGAAATCGACCAGATGGTGCAGTCGCTCCGCACCTTCCACGAGCACCTCATCGGCAACACCTGGGAGGCAAGCGACTTCCCAGAGACCACGCGCCGCGTGCTCTGCAGTCTCGGGGTGAGCCGCGCGCCGGAGGGCTCGCTCCTCGATGACGCGATCGAAGGCGTCCGGCCGCTCGGTGAGGCCGCCCATCAAGGGGTCGTCGCCGCTGACGCCGGCATGTCGGTCTACGAGGTCTCCCACGCCGTTGGGCATCATTTCGCGGCGACCGCCAGCGCTGGGGCGGCTATCGAGACGGGCGGCCTGGTCCTGGGCCTCGCGATCCACCACGCCGTCGAGGCTCACATCGAGGATCGCCGCGAGCTGGCGCAGGAGATCGGCCTGTGAACCCGAACCCCGACGACCCCAAGCCCCTCCCCACCGACGTGCACTTCTTCGTCGCGCTCGGGATCTTCGTGCCGTTCGCCGCGGCACACCTCCTCTTCCCGCTCGAGCTCGACCTGTATTCGCCCGTCACCTTCGGGCTCCTGGTCGGTACGACGCTCCTTCTCCGACTGGCAGTCGAGCAGCTTCCCTACCGCCTCCGCTGGCACGCCGAGCGTCCCGTCAACGGTCGCATCACCCTGCGCCGTCTCCACCAAGCGATCAGCATCGATGCCAGGGACTTCGTCACTCTCGAGTACGGCGCGCTCGGCGCCCGCGCGGTCCTCGACGACGGTCGAAGGATCCTCCTCGCCGACGACGAATCCGCTGCTCTCCTTCTCGGCCTCGCGCTGATGCTCGACGAGCACCGCAAGCCAGGCGGCCCCTACCGGGCGGCGTGAGGTCGTAGAGCGGCTCGCTGTGCACCCCCACCACAGGTCGAGCGGATGACCGCGACGCATTCACATCATCTTCGACAGCCCCGAGACTCAGCGCTCCGCCACGTAGATCTGGTCGCGTCCGGTCTCGTCGCTCACGAAGTAGATGCGATGCTCATCGGGGGAGACCCACGCGTCGCTGACGTTCGCGCCGGCGACGTTGAGCTCGGTGATGGGGGTCGGGACCATCCAGCCTCCCCCGGGAGCGAGGTCGGCGCGCCACAACTCACGGGTCGGCGCGCCGCGTGTGGTCGCCACGTACAGCTGACCGCTCGCCGTGACGAAGGGCGCCGTGTCGACGACTTCGGTGTTGATGCTCGCGGAGAGGGGACTGGTCGTCCAGATGTCAGTCGGGGATCGAGTGGCCCGCCAGACGTCTTCGACCGTCATGCCGGTGAAGTTGCGAACGAAGAGCAGAATCGTCCGGCCCGGTGATGGGTGTGGCGGCCACCTCGGGGAGCGTTGTCGAGAGCATGGCCACCCTCGTCGGGGCGCCCCACACCTCGGTGCGAGACCCGCGGCTGCTCACGTAGACGTCCATCTGGTTTCCATCGCCGACGTCGCGACAGAAGTAATCGTCAGCCCGTCGGGCGCGAGCTCCGGTGTCGTCTCTCCGAAGCTGCTGGAGAGCTCGTCGATGCGCGTTGGCGTCCCAAAGGGGTCCGCCACTCCGCCCCGCTCCGCGCCCCAGAGAATCGGGACCGCTCTGATAGATGATGAGCAGCTCATCGGCGCTGAGCGTCGGGTCGTCCTGAGTGACGACGCTCTCAATCCCGGCGACCAGGTTGGGCAGGCCGAAGGGCCCCCGCGGCGGCGGCCCCGCATCCACCGAGCCCCCATCGAGTTCGGCGTCGAGCAAACCCCCGTCGCTGACTCCTCCGTCGCCCCTCGGGTTTCCGTCGGGTATCAATCCGTCGCTGGGCGCCACGCCGGTGTCGGTCACGCTGCCATCCCGGGGCGTAGCGTCCCGCGTCCCCATGCCGTCGAAGCCGACGCGGCCACAGCCCGCGACCAGCGCGAGCACCATCAGCGCCTCAGCCCACGAGCGCACGCAGAGCCTCCGGGTGGCCCGCCGCCAGCAGCGACGTCGCACACGACAATCGATGAACCACGGACGGGTATCGTAGCCGAACGCGTTCACGGTAGGGGAACCGGCCGTCGACGGTCGCGTCGGCGACGACTTCTGAGCGGCCAATCGGCAACGCAGGACGCCTCTTTTCGCCCGGTGTACGTCCGTCGTACGTCGGCGAGCGCGGAATCATGGCGAGAACGGGCGGGATCGCAGATTGCTTGTCTAGCCCGTCATGCGGTCGTCGCTTGCACTGTTGCTCCTCCTCGCTGCGTGTGCGGACGGCACGATCTACGACGCGGCCGAGATGAGCGGGCCCCCCGGGTCGGGATTCGCGGAGTCCGACGGCGGGGGCGTGCCCCCGCCGGGGACCGGGCCGACGAGCCCGCCCGCGACGCCCTCGACGGATGGCTGGTGCGGGGTCGACGCCATCCTCGCGTCGAGCTGCCGCGGCTGCCATGGAAGCGTCCCCCTGAGCGGCGTTCCGCTGTCACTGGTGACGCACGAGGATCTGACCGCCCCGTCGCCCGCCGACCCGTCGGCGACCGTGGCAGAACGCGCGCTCGCTCGCATCCAGCTCGACGCGTCGCCGATGCCGCCTGCGCCCTACGCTCGGGTGCCGGCTCCGAGCGTCGCCATCTTCAGCGACTGGATCGCAGGCGGAATGCCCGCGGCCGACTGCAGCGCACTGCCACCGCCGACCGAGATGCCGGCGGTGCCGGACCCCTACGACACCCCGCTCACCTGCACGAGCGGCATGATGGTCAGCGGCGGTGGAGAGAGCCCGCTCATGGAACCGGGAGGCGCGTGCATCTCGTGCCATACGCGCGAACGTGAAGGGCCTTCACTCGCGATCGGCGGCACGGTCTATCCGACGGCGCACGAGCCCGATCGATGCGCGACGCTCGCCGCGACCGGGGCTACGGTGGAGATCACGGACGCCATGGGTACCGTGACGCGCATACCGGTGAACGAGCGTGGCAACTTCCTCGTCGAGACCTGGGCCGCGACGATCGTGATGCCCTACACCGCCCGCGTCCTCTTCGAGGGACGTTCCCGCGCGATGACCACGCCGCAGACCGATGGGGACTGCAACGGCTGCCACACGGTCGACGGAGCGATGATGGCGCCTGGCAGAATCATGCTGCCCTGACGAGCGGATCGAGCGACACGCGTCACACGTGCACCGAGGTGAACACCGGACTGTCAGGCTCCTCCGACGTCGTCGCGGAGCCGCGCCGATCGTGCCGCCCGGAATCACGCAGGTGCCCCCCGCGCATTGGCAGACGCCCGACGAACCACAGCTCAGCCCTCGAGCCACCATTCCCGACGACCAGGCCGCGATCACGTCTCCACGTCGAACTCGAGCACGGCGTGGCTCTCGTTGCGTCCGAAGGGCTCGTGCTTCTCCACCCAGCGGTAGGTGCCTATGCTGCGCCCGCCGACGGCGATGGAGAGCTTCACGTCGGCCTGACGAAGGTCTTCACCACAGGTGCTGTAGAACCGAACCTTCACGCGGTAGGTTCCCGGGCGAACGCGTTCTCCGACGTAATACGCATTGTCAACGCGATCCATGGGCGAGCCGTACTCACAACGCGTTTCACGGAGGCGCTGAAAGCGACCGCCGAGCTCGACGTCGTTGGAAGTGGAGCTGACGCGATGACCGGCAACCGGCGATTCGACCTCCATGTAGATCTCGGCATCTGCGTCGTAGCTGAGGACGATTTGGATGTCGCCGCGTTCGAGTCCGCAGCTCTCGTCGATGGCACCGTTGCCATCATCGTCCATGCCGTTGCACTGCTCAGCGGCGGTAGCTCTCGGCGGTTCGAAGAGCATTCCATCGATGAGCGGGCGCGGTGCGTTCGCGACGACCCGAGCAGGGGAGTCCTCCGCGCTGACGACGGTCTCGGTCGTTGGTGAGGCGGTGGTGGAACCAAGGGTGGCGCTCGTTTGGTATCCGACGGTGGCGCCCGCCGAGGCCGACGCGTTGGGACGGCCGGTATCGTGACGCGCGAAGATGGTGCAGCCCGACAGAGAGAGCGCGACCAGAATGGGGATTGGATGTTGCACTGGTGAAAGCTCCTTTCGAGGGGAGCGCACGCAACGTGCGTGCCGCGGCAGTTCTCTCGCGGATACGGAGCTGACTGCGCTTCGCGCAGCGCACATCGGCGGGGCCCGTGCGCTCTCGCGAGCGCGCCGTCTCCCCGACGTGACGGCGGTCGTCTGCCTTCTCGGAGACTCCGTGCTCTGCTGAGCGGTGATCGGTACCGGAAGGCGGAAGGCGGAGCCCCGAGGGCACGCGCGCCATGTGATGGCCTACATTTCGCGCGGGGCTGCTGACGTTCAAATGCACGTTTCGTCGACGAGCCCGTCGCAGTCGTTGTCGAGCGCATCGCAGGTCGTGCCCGCCTCGGTGGGCTCGTAATCGGCCCCGGTAGGTCGCAGCGGTGCACCCGGCCCAACCGCCCGTGCCGGTGCAGGTCGGTGTCGCGCCTGCGCACGCGCCAAAGAAGAGAGGGCAGGTCGGCGGTGTGAGATCGCCCCATCGTACCACCCACTGGTGTCTGGGAGCTGTGTCCCTGCGAACGCTCCCATCATGCTCGCCCCACCCTCGAGCCTCGTCGAGGATGTCGAGAGGGAGGCATCCCTCGAGTTCGCCCGGAAACGACGGCTGAGAGCGCACCGCCCCGAGGTCGTGCTCGACGCCCTAATCGTAGAAGAAGACGGCTATGACGGCGAAGCAGATGCCGACACCGAAGAGGAGGGTCGCGAGACCGCCGAGCGAGCGCGGCGCGGACCACAGACGAGAAGGAAGGTTGATGCGCGCATTCTGAGGATTGGCTGGATCGTATTTCATCGGCAGTCGCTCGCCGCACTGACCGACCGGGGGATCGCTCGTCACCTTGTCGCGCCAGCGAACGCGGCGGCCGTCGTGCGTATCGAACTCCACGATCGCGCGGTAGCCGGTGCCGCTACTCGTCCTGACGGTGGCGAGATTGATGATCGTGCCGTCGGCATCGACCGCCACCGCGAGGAAGCTGCGGGTGCGTCGCCACAAAATGACAGCCAACGCCAGCAAGATGGACCCGACGCCAAATGTGAGAAGCGCCGTGAGCAGCATCCCCGCGCGGTCTTCGTTCATCGAACACCAGGATAACACCTCGGCGCCAACGGGAAAGAAGCAGCTCGTCGATCACCATCGGCGCGACGACGCTTCCTGGCACCGTCGAGCTGGCGGAGGGCGCCTATCGGCGGTCAGCGGACGCAGAGGGTCGCGGTGCTCACGCCGGTGCCTGACCGTGCGGTCGAGCCGTACGACCGATTCAAGCCCACATACCACAGCGCGTCCGGAACACCCTCGGTGTCCGTGGGGGGATCGATGCGCAGCAGGTAGGGGGACGCCTCGGACACCGAACCCACGTCCGCGCCGAAGAACTGATCGCGCACCGTCCACGTGAACATCGTGCATCCGCTCGCCGCCACGAAGGCGGCGTCGGAGTAGAGCAACATGGAGGGGGGCGAGGCATTTTGATTGGCGTAGACCCCGAGCGTCGTGCCGCTGAGCTGCACCTCCGCGTCGTTCGACGAAGTGGCGGCGTCTCCACCGAAGCCGTCGCAGGTCGGCGAGTCGGCGACGTGCACCGTGAACCCGGTCGGGTCGCAGATCGTCACGCTGAGGGTCAGCTCGGTGAGGCCGCCCATGTCGACGGTCGCCGTGAAGCGATCGCGGTTGAGGCCCACACCGAACGCTCCCGTGATCGCGCCAGCGCAGTCCGTGGTCGTCGAAGCGACATCGACGCTGCAGGTGTAGACGCACCCGCCCCCGGCGTCGGGGGCCGTGACGCAGGCGCCGGCGCTGCAAACCTGGCCCACCGAACACGGCATGGCGCAGCCGCCGCAGTTGCTCGTGCTCGTCTCCGTGTCGATCTCGCAGCCGTCGCCGGCGACGCCGTTGCAGTCCGCGAACGTGCCTGTGCAGGTGTAGTCGCAGGTGCCGCTCGTACATGTCGCGGACGCGTGCGGCGGAACCGTGCATGCGGTGCAGCTCGCCCCCGTCGCGCCGCATGCTGACGGATCGGTGCCGGCGAGGCACATGCTCCCCGACCGGCAACCCGTGCAGCAAGCGCCCGACGCACATGTCCCGCCGGTGCACGCAGCTCCATCCGTCGCGGGCGTGCACGCGCCGCTCGTGCATGCGCTGCATTCGCCGCACGCTGTGCACGCAGCGCCGCCCGTCCCACATGCGCCGAGCGCCGTGCCGCCCTGGCACGCGCTGCCGTCCCAGCAACCAGTACAGCAAGCCCCGCTCATGCACGTACCCGACGAGCAGGTCGTGCCATCCGCCGCGGGCGTGCATGCACCCGCATCGCAGGCCTCACACCCGGCGCACGCCCCGCAGGCGCCGCCTTCCGCGCCACACGCGCCGACGCCGGTGCCGTCGCGGCATGCTGCCCCATCCCAACAGCCGGTGCAGCACGTGCCACCGTGGCACGTCCCCGCTGTGCACCCGGCCCCTTCGGCGCGAGGCACGCAGACCGACCCCGAACACGTCTCGCACTCGAGGCAGTCCGTGTCCGTGCTGCAGGACGTCGCGACGCAAGCGCCGCTCTCGCATCGCTCCCCGGTCGCGCACGCCCCGCACGAGCCGCCGCAGCCGTCGTCGCCGCAGGTGCTCCCACCGCAGGACGGGGTGCAGCAGGCGCCGGAAACACACACGCCGGTAGCGCAAGGGGTGCTGTCCGCGGCCGGGCCGCACGCACCTGCGTTGCAGGTCTCACATGCGGCGCACGCGACGCACATGGAAGCTGCGCTTCCACACGCTTCGGGCGCGGTGCCCGCTTCGCAGGTAGTTCCCGAGACGCATCCGGTGCAGCAGGTGCCAGCAGTGCAGACGCCGCCTGGACAGGTGGTACCGTCGATGGTCGGTGCACACGTCCCGGCGCGGCACGAGGCACACGGGCCGCAGTCGGCGTCGACGGTGCACGCCGGCGCGTCCGGCGCGCCGCTGTCGACCGCCGGGGCGTCCATCCCGGAGTCCATCGGGATGTGTTGGAACTCGATGCGTCCACACCCGAGCGCTAGAAGCGCGGCTAGCCACATCAGCCGAGCGAGATTCCACATCCCGGTTCGATGTTACCACCTGGTGACTCGGAATTCCCGGCTGTGCGCTCGCGGTCGGCGCTCCCTCCCGATGTAGAGTAGCCGCATGACGCGGCTCTGCCTGGCGGTGATCGTCCTTTCGGCCTGTAGCTCCTCCAACAACAATGGATCGACGGGTGCGAGCGCCGCGACCACCACCGAGGCGCCGCTCACCACGACCCAGCCGCCGCCTACGACCGAGCCGGCGCCGGTCGAGGCGCCCCCCGAACCAGCGGACGATCGCTATTACACGAACGCGGAGCTCGCCGCCGCCGGCATTCGGATCGCGCCAGAGTCCGCCTTTCCCGCCGAGCAGATGTTCGGTCCGGACGGCCCCACACCGACGATCAGTGGCTACCAGTTCTTGTGTGGCGATCCCGAAGACCAGGCGAGCTGCCTCTGTCGCCGCCCCCTCCCGTGTGAGGCCGACGCTGAAAGCGGGCCATGCATCACCCTCGATCAGAACCTCGAAGCTTTTCGGAGCGCCCTGGGCGCAGGCGGTGACCGCCAGGTCTATTGCGAGCATGCGGAGGTGGGGCGTTGTGGCGAGTTCAAGTACTTCTACTTCCAAGGCGACATCCATCGCTACGAGCTGCGCTTCTTCGACCCCGAGGGGAAGCTCGTCGCCCAGCGCAACAGCACCGACTACAACGAGTACTGCAATCACACCGCGCTCGTTCGGTGGATGGGACGCGTCCCCAAGTGCGACCGACTCGAGCGCGACGAGCTGATCTGTGGAGCCGCCGAGCGACCGCTACGGGCGCCGCTCGACGAGATCCGTGCTTTCATGCGCGGACACTGAGCCTACCGCCATCGAGGCTGGCGTCGGGGCCTCCACTCGCGTCGACCACCACGCCCTCGTCTTTTGGACGCGGCCCCGCCGATTGAGACCTCGGCTCGCGTCGCCTTCACGTGGGGAGAACGATGCACACCGTGCAGCTCGCTGCACACACGATCTGGCGTGCACACGCCCTTTTTCGTTGGCGCGTCGCTTGCGAAGTCGAGGGCGGAGGTTTCGAATGACCAGATTCGCATCGATGTTCGCGTTGGCCGTCGCGCTGTTGGGCTGTACCAACGACACCAGGGGTATGGCGGCGACCCCTGGCATTGGGGTGGACACGGGGTATCCGCCCGAAACGGCGCTCACCTCTCTCTCCGAGGAGGACGGTATCGCGCTCTGCGAAGCGGGAAGCGCATGGGTCAACGACAACTCCGACCTCGTCCGGCTCGCATCCGTCAGCCAGGCACTCCAGAGCGAGGATCCCGCACGGTGTGAGGACAGCCTCGCCCTCTACGCATCGGTCTCGACCGACGCGACGGGAGACGTGCCCGTGTTCTCGGAAGGCTGCTCCGTCGTCGGTGTCCGCCTCGCGTCGTGCCCGCAAACGGTCGGCATGGTCCAGGAGCTCTTCGAGTGGATGGTGATGGACGTCGACTATCGCAACTCGATGCTCAGCTGCGACATCGCCGACA
Source organism: uncultured delta proteobacterium (assembly GCA_963727445.1). Classification (GTDB taxonomy): domain Bacteria; phylum Myxococcota_A; class Polyangia; order Polyangiales; family B10-G4; genus B10-G4. The sequence goes on along the minus strand of CAVSGI010000020.1, from coordinate 151,191 downwards.
TGCCCGACGTCTGGCACGACATCGCCTGGACCGACCGAACGCCCGCGGACTTGCAGCCGCTACGGGACTGCATGCTGGGGACCTGAGGTCAGGCGGACGGCCGACGCCTCGAGTGACTGCGGCGCCGCTCTCGGGCCTGTGACCCGGACCCCGAGTCGGGCACGGTGTTCGTCGATCTGCAGACCGATTGGATACCCGGCGAGGAGCTGCGCTCGGTGCGGGTGACCATCGCCGCGCAAGCGCAACTACCGGCGCGCCCTCTCGGTCAGCGAGATCGCGGCCGTCATGTCGGCACCGGAGCCCTGAGAATCGGACGTACGGGACGACCACGGGCCCGCATCCGAAGGATCCGAATCCCAATGTGCGGCGCGGCCTCGATGCCCGCTACGCGAGTGAGCGCGGCCCGTAGTCCTCGGCCTCGGCGCGATCGATCGCCTCGCGGAGGGCGGGCGCGCGCTTGCGGGCGTCACGGATGGACCGGGCGACGTCGTCTGGGCCGTGTTGCGCCGCGTTTCCGAGCCGAGGGAAGGGACGGCTCCCCAGGTGGTGCCTCAGCGCGACGAGCCTGCGCAGGCCGGACGCTACGCCGTCCGGCGCGGTGGCGGTGAGCGCCGTGCCTTGGGGGAAGGCGCGGCGAAAGAGCTCGTCCACGTCGTCCGGCGGTTCGTGCTCCTCGACGAGGTACGTGATGATGCGGTGATGAAAGAGCGTCACGTCCACGGGGTGGCCATCGATCTTCACGATGTGGCGGTTGGGCTCGAACCGATCGAAGAACGGGGCCGGCGCGACGGCGTCGCCCGCATGAGTGAGGCGCCCGGCCGCCACGAGATCATCCCAGCTCGAGGAGAGGAGCGCGACGTCTCGCGCGTGGTCAGGCGCGTCGTCGATCGTGCCGAGCCGGTTGTACGGACCGGTTACCGCGCCCCACAAGGGCTCGACGCGGCCGGAGGTGACGCGGAGCAAGAGGAGATCGCAGCGCTGGCCCAACAGCGAGAGCCCGGTCAGCGCGCAGCGGTGGTCGTAGAAGCCCATGGGTTGCCTCTATCGCCGATCCTACAGCCTGACCAGCTCCTCGCCCCTCCCTCCGCGCAACGGACTCGACCCTGGAGCGACCCATTCTCGCGAGGATAACCGGTTCACCGCCGGACGCAGGCTCCGATCGTCGACCGCTCGACCACCCCGCGGCTCGAGTCGACCGCCGCGTCGAGGCTGGTCGGGGTCTGTGCCGAAGCGGTCTTGAGATGCACCCCCTGGGCCGGTCGCTCACGCCGCGCAGCTCGCGAGGCGATCGCAGTAGGTCGTGAGCTGCGCGGCCGCGAGACGGAAGTCCCGGGCGAAGATCGGTCGGAGCACCGGGTGGAAGAGCAGCAGCTTCGGGTTGGGCGTGTAGCACACGCGCCAATCGACCCGCGTGCCGGCGTTCGGCATCGGGGTGAGCACGTAGTCCTCGGCGAAGGCCGTCACCAGGGGGAGCGACGCCTCTGTCACTTCGAAGGCGACGCGCACGCCGCGATCCCATACGAGGAAGTGCTCGGTGAGACGCATGTACGTCAGGCGATAGTCGCGAAGACTCCCGACGCCTCGAGGTTCAGCCGTCAGCCACGCGGCGTCGGAGAAGTCCGGGAACCACTCCCGCTCGGCATCGATGTCGACGATCGCGTCGAACGTGCGCTCGGGATCGGCCGTCGTGACGAACGAGTTCTCGAAAGCGAACGGTGCGGTGTCGAAGTACCCCGTGCCATGGGCCTGGAGCGCGAACGACGCCCGTCGATGATCGGCGAACACGCGGAGCCGCCCCCCCAACGCGCTCGGCAAGAGCCGTCTCATGGCGCGACTGGATCGCACGGTTTGTGAGGCGCGCCACTGAAATCATCCGTCGAGTGACGTCCGGTTGGAAGCTACGGATGCGGCATCTCCTTCGCGGTTGGCGAAGAGCGTCGGCGTCAATGCGGTCCAACGCGCAGCAAGTACGATCCGTAGCCGCCAGTGGGACATACTGTCTCTCGGTCGGTGACCGAGCACCACGCGGTCGCCGTCACGGTGATGACCTGTCCGGGGTCGAGGGTGACGACGACCATGGAGCCCATGGTCGCAGCGTCGTCGTTCTCAGCGAGACAGGCGCCAGGATCGCTCGGGACGGCGTCGCCGTCGTAGACCACGAGGAACGGATCGGCGAGCGTCAGCGACGCGTCGTACTCGGTGCCTTGCAACAAGATGTCGAAGTCGCCCGTGGGGCCGTCGTTGCAGAACGTGAACGCATCGTAGGCGTAATCGTCGCCGGACGTGCCGGAGGGGCAGATGCTGCCGGAGCTCGGCCGATGGAACGTCGGATCGGTGTTGGTCAGAAGGCCCGTGAAGTCGAGGGGGCCGGCGGTCGGTAGCGCGGTATGACTCGGATCGCAGAGGCTCCCTCCATCCGCGTCCCCCGCATCGGTCCCACCATCGGCGCCGCTGTCCACGGCGCTACCGTCCATGGCGCCGCTGTCCATGGCGCTGCCATCCGTCGCTCCGCTGTCCATCGCGCCGCTGTCCCTGGCGCCGCTGTCCACGCCGCCGTCCGTCGGCCCTCCGTCCATCGCGCCACTGTCCATGGGCCCGCTGCCCGCGTCGAATTCGGGGAGCTCGCCCGTGAACGGCGGCAGCGTGGCCGCGGGGACGTCGTTGGAGCCGCACGTGCCGTTTACGCAGGTCTCGCCCGCACCGCACGACACGGCGCGACACGCGCGCGACAGAAAGAGCGTGAGCACGCGGCTGTCGCCCTCGACGAAAGCGGTGCGCGCGGAAGCTGCGACGACCTCCGTGGATCCGAGCAGGCCGCGCGCGGTGACCGTAATCGGGCCGAGCGAATCTCCCGTGGGATAGAGCCCGACTGTGAAGGGGGAGTCGGGCGCGCCCGGCCCTGCCAGCGAGGCGCGCTCACTGGCCATCATTCCGCTCGGTCCCTCGGCGGTGAGCTCGAAGGTATCCATCTCGCTTGGAACCGACAGATCGGTATAGGTGACGACGACCAGCTGGGTCTCTTTTGCCTCGCACCCGCACAGCCCCGCGGCTGCCATCAGGAGCGACGCGGCCACCGCGAGGGATCTGAGCGTCGACGACGAGTCGGACGACATCGACTGAGAACGTACCACGGCACGGTCCGTGGTACGATTGCGGCGTGCGCCCGAGCCCCCCTCCGATGTCGGTCGCGGTCACCCCCGTCGTCGTCGCCATGCTGCTCGTGGGAACGAGCCTTGCTGCGAGGGTGGAGGCGCAATCCGCGCGCGAGGTCGCCGCGGCCCGACACCTGTACCAGGTCGGCGTTCGCCATGCCGAGGCCGGGCGATGGGAGGAAGCACGCGTGGCGTTCGCCCAATCCCTCGAGATCGTCGAACGACCCGCGACCCTTCTCAACTACGCGGGCGCTTGCGTGCAGACGGGGCACCTCGTGGAGGGCGCCGAGACGTACCGGCGGTATCTCCGCGTCGCCGACAACGAGGCGCGACGAACGCAGGCGCGCACGTTGCTCGACGAGCTCGAAGCGCGGCTTGCGAGGGTGGAGATCGCGACTGAGGGCTTGGAGCCCGACGACGACCTGATGATCGACGGCGAGCGTGTGTCACACGCGCTCGTCGGTGCCGAGACGCCTTTCGACCCGGGCCATCACGAGATCGAGCTGCGAAGGAACGACGCCCGTGTCGCACATCAGGAGCTCGATCTGACGGAAGGGCAACACGAGAGCGTGACGCTCCACGTCCTTTCGACGGCTTCCGCAGACGGCAGCGTCGCGCTCGCCGCGGACGCCACCGAGGGCGAGGCAGACGTGCTCGATACGGACCCAGACGGACAGGAGGCGCCGGAGTCCACAGGCGGCGGCGGGATCCTCTCGTCGCCGTGGTTCTGGGTGATCACTGCGGCGATCCTTGTGGCGGGTGGTGTGACGGTCGGCGTGGTCGTCGCGACCTCGGACAGCGGCGCCCCTGCGTACAGGGGCAACGTCGGCTCCGGTCGCCTCGGCGTCCCCTGAGCACGGGCGCGCGCGGCGAAGGCCGATCGCTCAGAACTCGTCGGCCCCCGCGAGTGGGATCGTGAGGCCCATCATGCCGCCTTCGCGCGTGGCCATGGCGGACCGCGGGTGGCGCCGCCCTCCTGGGCGCGCGCGCATCGCGCCGGCGGCCGAGCCGGGATCACCCTCGCCCTCACCCTCAGCGTCGGCGCGTTGCTCGTCGGCGTCGGCCGGGACACTTGGTGAGTCCTCCGCGACGGCGTTGGCTCCCGCGAATGCGTCGCCAGCGCCAGCGTCGCTGGCGATAGCGGCGTGTGAGGCCTCGTTCGCATCCTCTGCTGTTGCCGTCTCGTCGTCGATGGCGACCGTTGGCGGCGCGGCGGCCATGGACGAGGCCGCGTCCCCGCCCGGCGCCTCCTCGGCGCTCGTGAGCGACAGCGCTGCAGCGAAGCCTGCCCCCACTGCGGCGATGAGCAACACGCCGAGCACCGCCGCCTGTGCTCCCCTGCTCATCCGCGACCAGGCGCTCGCCTCGGGCGCGACCGGCGCCGGCATCGGCGGCGTCGGGCCGGTCGCCGGGACAGCGCGGCTCGCGCTCGAATCCCGGACGGCGCTGGGCTCCGAGAGCTCGACGCTGATCGTGAGGTTCTCGATGAGCTCCTGCGCGCTCTGGTCGGCACCGTCGCTGGAGACGACAGAGGCGCTCGCGTCAGGCGCACTCGCACGAACCAGCTCGGCTCGTGACGCGAGAAGCTCGGGCACGGTCGCCTGCAGGAGACCCGCGATGCGCGCAGCGTCGACCGCGAGGGCTTCGGGGATCGCTTCGCCCAGGAGCTGGCGGAGCTCCTCGGCCGTCGCGGGCCGGTCGTCCGGGTTCTCGGCGAGCGTGCGCGCGAGAACGGCGTCGAGCGCGCTGCTGACCGCCGGGTTGTGTGCACGGGCGGGCCGCACCGCGGGGTGCCGCACGGCTTCGAGCAGCTCCATCTCGCTCGAGCCCTTGAAGAGCGCGCGCTGCGTGAGCAACTCCCAGAGCACGATGCCGAGCGCGTAGATGTCCGTGCGCCGATCGACCTCCCGACCGAACGCCTGCTCTGGAGACATGTAGCGGATCTTGCCCTTCAGCGAGCCACCGGTGGTCTGGATCGACCGCCCGCGCGCCTTCGCCACGCCGAAGTCGATGACCTTGACGTGCCCCCGGTGGGAAAGCAGCACGTTGTGCGGGCTCACGTCGCGATGGACGACGTTGAGCAGCTCACCGCTGTCGTCACACGTCTCGTGCGCGCCGTGCAACCCGTCCGCGATGCGCATGACGATGGCGGTCGCGACCGCGGGCCCCATCGCGCGGCCCTTCTTGCGCAGCGCGCGGCGGAGCTCGGCGAGCGACGCGCCGTGCACGTACTCCATGACCATGTAGAAGGCACCATCCTGCTCGCCGAGCGCCTCGACGTGGACGATGTTCGGGTGATCGATGCGCGCCGCGATCTTGGCCTCGTCGACGAACATCTTCACGAAGTCCTCGTCGGTGGCGAGGTGGGGGTGGACGATCTTGATGATCACCGGTCGGGTGAACCCGGCGGCGCCGCGCCTCCTCGCGAGCCACAGGCTGGCCATTCCACCACCCTGGAGCCTCGTCACGACCTCGTAGTCGCCGAACGTGTCTCCGGCCTGCATCGACCTGATCAGCATAGGCTCATTACGTCGGCTTTGCTCCATGGAACCGGCGGTCGGGTGGGTCTCCTCGACCATTCGCTGAGCTGGGAGGGGCCGAGTTGACCCCTCATGTCCTCGTTCGTGATCGCTCGAGGCCACGGACCGGTGCCCGTCTGAGTCTTGAAGGGCGAAGGGATTTCTCGGGGCATTGGGGTCTCGGGCCTCGGCGCGCAGGAATGTTCACCCCACGCCTCGCCTACCACCGGCGCGCAATGAGAATCAGGGAAGGATGAGTGGACGCGGCATGCCGAAGAACCCCATCTCCGTGCCCTCGCCGAGCTCTCCCGCGAAGCGAGACCCCCAGCAGGACACCTCTCCCGTCGTCGAAAGCAGACAAGCGTGCGCTGAGCCCACGCTGACGCGCCTCACACCACTGGTAGCTCCGACCACCTCGACCGGACTCGCGCTGTTTCGCATCGCGCCGTTGCCGAGCTGTCCCTGCCGCCCCTGCCCCCAGCAGACGAGCGCACCCGACGAGCGCAGGGCGCAGGTTCCACGGCCCCGGGGATAGCTCCCCTCCGCCGGCATGATGCGCCACGCCGACCCATCCGCGGCGTAGATGCTCACGGCGTCCGAGAGACCAGTGACGGGTGTGGGGTGGGCCCGGCGTGTGGTGGTGCCATCGCCGAGCTCACCGCGACCGTTGTCTCCCCAACAGTAGACCTGCCCCGACCGGTCGATCGCGCAGGTGTGCAGCGTTCCGGCAGCGACCTCGTCGACCGGCCCGATTCCATCTACCGCGACGGCCGTCGGCTGGTTGTCGGTGGTCCCGTCTCCCAGCTGTCCACCCGCGTTGTACCCCCAGCAGAAGAGCGCGCCGGCGCTGTCGATGGCGCAAGCGTGCTCTCGACCGCAGGACACCTTCACGAAGGCGTCCCCACCCACGACTGGCACGGCCGAGGTGCGGAAGGTCGTCGTCCCGTCGCCGACTTGACCCTCCGCGTTCGTTCCCCAGCAGAAGACACCACCCCCCGCGGACACCCCACAGGTGAAGCTGCTTCCCATGGACAGCGAAGTGGCGTCGGTGAGACCGACCACATCCACCGCGTTGCGTGAGTCCCTGTCGGCGCCGTTTCCGAGCCCGCCGTTGCGGCCATCTCCCCAGCAGCTGACGCGGCCGCCGCTGCGGATCGCGCAGCTGCGAATTCCGCCAGCTTCCACGTCCACCGCGTCGTCGATCTCGAGCAGTGTGCTGGGCGTCGGGGTGTCCCCCGACGCGCCCGACCCGAGCTGGCCGTTGATGTCGTAGCCCCAGCACGCCACCTGGCCGGTCCGAAGGGCTGCGCAGGTGTGATGGGCCCCGACGGCTACGTCGATCGCGTCGACCCCGGGCACTGCGACCGGGGAGGAGGCGGCAGGCAGCGAGCCAGAGCCGAGCTGGCCGTGCTCGTCGAGGCCCCAGCACACGACGTCTCCGGCGGAGCGCAACGCGCAGGTGTGGCTCGCGCCTCGGACGATCGAGACGGCGTCGTCGAGGCCGGTCACCGGGACGACGTTCGTCTGGTAGTAGGGGAAGGTGTTCGAGCCGAGCTGTCCGAAGCGCCCGCAGCCCGAGCATTCCACCGAGCCGCCATCGTGGCGCGTGCAGGAGTGGACCCCGGAGATCATCTGGACGATGCCGCCCGAGCCCATCCGAAGCGCCGGCGAGAGCGCGACGCCGCTGGCGCCGTTGCCGAGCCCGCCCCACTCTCCCTGCCCCCAGCACCACGAGCGTCCATCCGCGGCGCTGGCGCAGCTCACCTCGTCGCCGGCTGCGATGAGCGTGATCCCGCTGAGCCCGGTGACCTCCTGGGGGCTGGGGGAGCCGGGGCCGCCGCCGGTGCCGAGCTGGCCGTTCGCGTTCTCGCCCCAGCAGCGGACGGTTCCATCTCCGAGGAGCGCGCAGGTGTGCGATCGCCCTGTGGCGACCGCGGTCGCGGCGGGTAGCCCAGTCACGGCGGACGGTGAAAGCGCATCAACGGTCGAGCCATCGCCAACCTGTCCACCGTCGTTTCGACCCCAGCAGTAGACGACGCTGTCGCTGGTGACCGCGCAGGTGTGAAAGGCGCCTGCCGAGATCTGGGTCACCGCCGCGAGACCGACGACGTCGACCGGCGAGTCGGAGTCGGTGGTCGTGCCGTCTCCGAGGCGGCCGTCCACGTTGCGACCCCAGCAGCGCACCTGGCCTCCATCGACGAGCGCACACGTGTGCGCTTCGCCAGCCACCATCGAGGTCGCGCTCATCACCCCGCGCACGGTCACGGGTGTCGGCTGCGACGCCTCGACGGGCGCTCCCAGCTCGCCGAAGGCGTTGGCGCCCCAACACGCGGCAGTTCCCGCCGCGCGCCAGAGGCAGGTATGGAATCCACCCGCGGCGATTCCCACGATCTCCGAGTCGACGCACGCGCCGCCGCTGCAAGGGAGCCCCAAAGGGCAGACGTTGCCGCATCTGCCGCAATTGGTGTTGTCACTCTCGAGGCTCACGCCGACGCACGACGCGTCGACCGCGCCATCCATGGCGTCGGCTCCGCCGTCACGCGTCAGGGGATCGTAGCCGATGCGCCCACAGCCCGCGTTCACCAGCGACAGAGCGACGAGGATTGGAAACGCCACGATCCCCAGTCTACCGACATCGTGCGATCCGCGCCGCGTGGGTCGACGGCGCGCGCGTGCGCGGTGTGGCGCGATGGCTCGAAGAGCTGGGCCCCGTCCGGGGAGCTATCGGGCCTTCTCGGCGACCGAGGCGTATACTCACGAGGTCATGGGGCATACGTGGGGGACGGCGGGCACGCTCGGGCTGCTGATCTTGCTCTCGGGCTGCGGCCTCCTCCTCGACGCCAATCCGCACGGCGCCGCGAGTGATGGGGGCGTGACGCCGGGTGACAGCGCGCGCCTGGACAGCGACCAGCGCGACGGCGCCCCAAGGGACAGCGGACTCGTCGACGCCACGCTCCTCGACGGATCGCCCACCGACGGATCCGCCACGGATGGCTGTCCGGGCTTCTGCGGGACAGAGTCACACGTGCGCGATCGACTCTTCAGGCGTCATCGCTTGCTGGGGTAACGCGAACGACGGCCGACTTGGCGACGGGTCTTCTTCTGCCGTGGCTCTCCTCCCGGTGACCGCCAGCATCTCTTATTTCGCGGTCAGCGTGGCTGCAGGCTACCGGCACTCCTGCGCCGCTTTCGAAAGCGGTGACTACGCGTGCTGGGGCAACAACGACGCGGGACAGCTGGGCACCGGCGCCTTCGGAGAGATCGCCACGGTCCCCGTGTTGGACAGCGTGTCCGATCGCTTCGAAGGGATCACGGCTGGCAAGGCGCATACCTGCGGGTGGGGCGCCGGCCGCCTCTGCTGCTGGGGCGACGGATCGCACGGGCAACTGGGAGCGAGCAGTCTCTCGCCGGCGAGCTCGCCAGTCGACCTCGGGTTCTCCAACGTCGTGATGGCAGACGCGGGAGAGGCCCACACCTGCGCGGTCAAGACCGACACGAACGTCACGTGCTGGGGCCAAAACGATCGAGGTCAGGTGAGCCCACCCGCGAGCCTGGATCGACTCATCCCCTACCCCGTGCCAGGGACAGGATTCGTGGACGTCTCCGCTGGCCAGAAGCACTCCTGCGCCGCGCGCGCCGATGGGTCCGTCCAGTGTTGGGGCAGCAACAACCAGGGTCAGCTGGGGGATGGAACGACCACCTCGCGCACGACGCCGGTCACGAACGTCACGCGCATCTCCAACATCATCGACGTCGAGTGCGGTGCCCAACACACCTGCGCGCTCGATGGAACGGGCACGGTGTACTGTTGGGGTGACAACAGCCAGCGACAGTTCGGCAATGACCTCGCGGGTTCCTTCCCCACCCCGACGGTCATCCCGATCCCCTGAGCAGTTCGAATCGTCCGGGCACCCAGCCCGAATGCCGACTCCAGTCGGCGGCCCTACGCGCTCGCGTGTGATCCGTCGATGCGTACCAGGTCACGAGCAGCGCGCCTGTCCTAAGGTCCGTCGCATGGGATCAGAGCGTCATCGAGGGCGACTTCGTCGACGAAGAGCCCGATGGGCAGCTGAGCGGTGGAGGTGAACCCGATGCCGACGACGACGTCCTGGTAACCCGTGTCGGGGAGTGTGTCGATGCCCGTGCGTTCGACAGCCGGTTCCCCGTCGATTTGGAGCGCCATCGCTCCTGCGGCGTCATCGACATCGACATGGAGGACCACGCAAACCCAGCGATCCCGATCGAATCGGAGGTCGGTCGCGACGGCGGAGACGCTGCCGGTGGTCGCCATGACATAGGGGCGGTCACCGGTGGTCAGCCCGAACGCGACGCCTGCATAGGGAGCGGAACCTTCGTGGAGGGTGAGCACCTTGACGTCGTCGAAGGCCGTTCCCGACGGGACGTAGACGTAGGCGCGAAGCCAGAGATCACCCGACGTGACGTCGGCGAGTCGAGCGCCGAAGAGGTTGGCGACGCCAGAAGCGGCCAGGGACGCGGCGGAGAGCGCACCCGACCCGCGCCACACCGGATCGGTGGTGCGCATCACGCGACCGTCCATCTCCCGAACCGAGTCCCAAAGCGAAAAATCCGACGCCTCGAACGAGTCGCAGAAGATCGCCCCCGCGAGGATGTCGTCGCAGGCGGTCTCGTCCGGGGCAGCGTCGACTGAAACATCGAGCACGTCGGCATCGGTGGCAGCGCCGTCGACGCCACCATCGAGGCTCGCGTCCGCCGGCCCGCCGTCGCGCCGGCACCCGCCGACGCCGTCGACATCGATCGTCACTGCGCTGGTTTCGACGACGTCAGCCATTCCCGTTCCACTGGCGGTCACCTCTCCGCCGCAGGAGAGCTCCACCACCACGTCATACGCGCCCGCGCCCAACTCGATCTCTGCAACGCGGTCGCCAGAAACGTAGTCCCGCAGCGGATCCGCGGGCTGATCGACGTGCGCGACCACCTCATCGGAGCCGCTCGGGTGGATGAAGGTCGTCACCCGTTCGAAGTCCACGCCTGGCACCAGCGAGGTGCGGACATTGACGAGGAGGAGCGCGCTCCCATCCGTGCACCCACAGAACGCCAGCAGAGTGGTGAGGAGGATACGCTGCACTCTTCCAATATACCGCGAAGGTGGAGATTTCGCCGACCGAGGCAGACGGCGCGATCATTTTGACCGCAAACCGCAGAGCTCGCGTCGCCGCGGCCGTCGCGCGCCGTGGACCTGGCGCGACTCCCGCTTCAGTCTCGCGCCCCATGACGTTATCCTCCGCGCGCCATGCTGCGCGTAGACGAGTTCGAGAGCAGCTTTCGAGCCGCCGACAAGAAGCGTTTCACCTTCTCTCCGCCCGAGGTGAAGCGCGTTCTGGTGGTGTCGGACCTCGAAGGTGACGAGCAAGAAACCTATCTCGGGGCGGTGAAGAAGCTCCTGGGAGTGATCGCCGATGCGGAGTGGCTGGTGCTCACCGGCGCGGAGTTCGACGAGGTGCAGCAGCTCCTCGACGCGGAGAAAGAGCTCGCCCCCGACCTGGTGGTGACCTATCGCAACCTGAAGAGTCGCGCCTGGCGCTGGCCCTTCAGCCTGGGGGCCTTTCTCAACGTCCTGACTCAGAAGACCACGACCCCGGTGCTGGTGGTGCCGAACCCCCACGAGGTGCCGGACATGGAGTGGCAGAACTCCGACACCGACAGCGTCATGGTGGTCGCCGACCACCTCACCGGCGACGACGACCTGGTGAACTGGGGCGTCCGCATGACCCGCGAGGGTGGCTCGCTCCGGCTCACCCACGTGGAGGACGACCAGACCTACCAGCGCTACATCGACGTCATCGGCAAGATCCCTCAGCTCGACACCGACGTCGCGCGCGAGGAGATCCTCGAGCAGCTGCTGCAAGAGCCGACCGAGTACATCGAGACCTGTCGCGCCGCCATCGAAGCCGCCGACGTGCCGATCACCGTGAGCCCCATCGTTCAGACCGGCCACAAGGTCTCGGACTACAAGCACCTCGTGGAGAAGTTCCGCGTCGACGTCCTCATCTTCCACAGCCGCGACGACGACCAGGTGGCCATGCACGGCACCGCCTACCCCCTCGCGGTCGAGCTCCGCAATCTCCCGCTGCTCCTGATCTGAGGAAGGTTTGAACGAGCACGTACCACACGTCCCGATGGGGGTGACGCTGCTCTTCGGCGCCATCCTCGTGCTGATGATCGTCGCGCTCGCGCTCGAGGAGAAGATCCACGCGAAGAAGTCACTCATCACCGGCGTCTTCGCGGTGGTCACGCTCTTCGCCGGCGCCGTCTGCGGGATCCTCCCTCTCGGCGGGGTCGACGATGCCTTCGGCATGCACATCGACCTGCCGGTCTACGTCCCGGCGGTCGACTGGGGCGTCATCACCATCATCTTCGGCTCGAGCCTCTTCGTCGACGTGACCGCGCGCTCGGGCGTCTTCACCTGGATCGCGATCAAGCTGACGAAGGCCTCCGGCGGAGACCCGCTCAAGCTCCTGATCTACTACGGGCTGATGACGGTCCTCTTCTCGGCCGTCCTCAACAACGTGACGGCGATGATCATCGTCGGCTCCCTCTCCGCGGTCTCCCTCCGCAAGCTCGAGCGCAAAGAACAGCTCCTGGGCTTTCTGCTGGTGGAAGGGCTACTGACGAACATCGGCGGCCTGCTCACCCTCATCTCGAGCGTCCCCAACATCATCGTGGGCCAGGCGGCGGGCATCAGCTTCGTGCGCTTCTTCATCGTGTCGAGCCCCTTCGTGCTGGTGGCGACCATCGTGACCATCGCTCTCGGCGCGCGCCTCTTCGGGATCCGAGGGCTCGCCACCGACGAAGAGAAGAAGGCGGCCAACGAGCTGGTGTCGACCTTCGACGAAAACGACGGGGTCGAGAGCGACCGGTTCTTCTACTTCGCTTCGGCGATGACCCTGCTCTTCATCATCGGCATCGCCACCACCAGCATCCTTCCCTACGTGAGCGGGCTCGGGATGGGCTTCGTGGCCATCGCCTTCGGCGTGATCATGCTGATCCGCTTCAAGCACAAGGTCGACAGCTTCTACAAGGCGCTCGACTGGGACCTTCTGCTCTTCTTCATCTTCCTCTTCGAGGTCATCAACGTGATGGAGCACGCCGAGGTGCTGGAGGTCATCGGCCACGGCCTCGGCGCGCTCGTGGGGCTCGGCCCCAAAGCCGGCCAGGCGTCGATTCTCGTCTCCGCCTCCGCGTTCAGCGCCGTCACCGACAACATCCCGCTCGCCGCCATGCTCTCGAAGATCCTCCAGGGCCTCGACACCCCCAGCGACTCCGGGCTCTGGTGGGCGGTGATCTTCGGTGCGAACCTGGGCGGCAACCTGACGCCCATCGGCTCGGCGAGCACCGTGGTCTCGGTCACCCTGATGCACAAGTACGAGGTTCCTCTGACCTTCGCTGGCTTCGTGAAGAAGGCGCTGCCCTACGCGGTGATCCAGCTCGTGCTCGCGGTGGCGTACGTGCTCGTGGTCCTCCCGTGGCTGAAGTGAAGAGGCTCTCGCGCGCCGCGTGGGTCGCGGCCGCGCTCGCCACCGCCGCCCTGGTCGTCGCCGGCCTCTTTCCGATTCACAACAACGACACCTTCGGTCACCTCGCGCAGGGCCGCGAGATCGCCGAGCTCGGCTACGTCCCGGCCGTCGATCACTTCTCCTTCTTCCGAGATACGCCCCAGCCCTGGCGCAACTACGAGTGGGGCAGCGATCTGATCACCTGGTGGATCTTCGCGGCCTTCGGGGCGGGGGGCCTGCTCGTCCTCAAGTCGGTCCTGCTCGCCGCCACCGCCGTCCTCCTGTTGCGGCGCGCAGCCGACGACGAGCGCCTGCCGGCGCTGTCGGTCCTCGTCGCCGCCGCCCTGCTCCTCTGGTCGATCCCCGGGGCGCGCTTTCGGCTGACGATGCGCCCCGAGCTCTTCGGCTACTCTCTGGCCGCGCTCTACCTCGTCGGCCTCGGGAGGCTCACCGCCGGCGCGCTGTCCCGGCGAGGCCGCATCCTCTGGATCGCGGGACTGACCGTCGCCCACGTCTTCTGGGTGAACCTGCACGGCTCGCATCTCCTCGGCGTGCTCCTGGTGCTCACCCACCTCGTGCCGGTGCTGAAGCTCCCCGGCCCACGCCGCGACCTCGCCCTGGTCCTCGGCGGAACTGCCGTCGCTTCGTGCGTCTCTCCCTTCGGGCCCGCCATCGTCATCGACGCCATCGCCCACGTCGTCGACCCCGCCTTCCGCGTCGCGGTGCGCGAGTGGGCCCCCTGGTCCGAGACCGACCCCGTCTTCTATCTGATCGCGCTCGTCGCCCAAGCGCTCCTGCTGGCCATCGCCGCCATCCCGCTCTTTCGCGGCGGCGAGGTGCAGCGAACCGCCCTCACCACCGCGTCGGCGTTGGCGCTGGCCGCCTTTCGCTCGCTTCGCTTCATCGCGACCTTCCTCATGCTCTCGGCGCCCCTCCTCGCCCCCGGTCTCGCGCGCATTCTCCGCCTCCGCGTGCGGCGCCGCGCTCCCGCGCTGGTCGCCGCAACGATGGTGGTGATGACGGGCCTCGCCGTGGTGCTGAGCCCGACGCTCCCGCCGGACTACGGCTTCGGAGTCGGCATCGACGACAGCAAGCTGCCGGTGGTCGCCGGACGGGTCCTCGAGCGCGACCTGAGGGGCGCTCGCGTCCTCGCCCCGATCCAGACCAGCTGGTATCTGATGTACGCATCGCCTTCCTCGCGCTTCCTGGTGGATGGCCGCGTCCCCTTCTACGGCGTCGATCATCTTCACGAAGTGGGCAGGGCGCTGTCCGTGCCAGACCAGCTCGAGCCGCTGCTGGTTCGCTACGGCGTCGACACCCTCGTGCTCGAGTTCTCCTCCTCGGAGACGCAGATCGCACTGATGAACCTGACGCGCATCGAGGGCTACTACCCGATCTCGATCGAGGACGACCACGTCCTCTACACCGCCTACGTGCCCGGCCGCGAGGCGCTCATCGAGAGCCGCGCTTTTCGCACGCTTCCCCCGCGTCTCGACCCGACGCCGCTGCTCGCACCCGAGGCACCGGTGGAAGCGATGCGCGTGGAGATCGAGCGCCTCGACCCCGAGGGCCACGCCGACGCGATCCGCGCCTGGTACGAAGGGGTGCTGGCCATGCGTGAGCTCTCCCGCGGCATGGACGGCGGCTTTCGAGCGCCCGCGAACGACGCCGAGCGCCGCCTCGCCGAGACCGCCCTCGCCGACCTCTCGCGGGCCGCGCCTCACTATCCCCTGGTCCCGATCGTCCATGCCTATCGCGCGCTGTCGGCAGTGGCGGCATGCGACCCGGCTGCGGCGAAGAACGCCATCGCGCAGGCGCATTCGCTCGGCGAGAGCCGCGAGACGCTCCTCGCCGGAGTGGAGTTGGCGCTCCGCACGGGCGACGAGGCACCGGCGCGCGAGCTCCTGGCCGCGGCCGAACAGGACCCCCGTGCGGACGCCGATCCATGGCTCGCCGCAGTGCAACAGGACCTGGCCACGGGCGTCCGCTGCCACTGAACCATCCACATCCGATCTCTCGGAGAACTCGGGCCTGGAGTAAGCTGCGCCATGCGCTTTCGCGATCTCGGACATCGCTTCGGCCGTTTCGAGCCGGGCCCCCACAACGCCATCACCGACGTCACCGGCGTCCGCGTCGGCCACTCCACCGTCCTGTCGGAGGGCTCGGAGGGCACCGGCCCGGCGCGTACCGGCGTGACGGCCATCCTGCCGAACGACGGCAACATCTTCGAGGAACGCATCGTCGGCAGCGGCTTCGTCCTCAACGGCGCCGGTGAAATCGCCGGGCTCACCCAGGTGCTGGAGTGGGGAGTGATCGAGACGCCGATCCTCCTCACCAACACCCTCGCGGTGGGACGCGTCTCCAACGCGGTCGTCGAGTACATGATGGATCGCTTCCCGGGCATCGGGAGCATCCACGATGTGGTCATCCCGGTGGTCGGGGAGTGCGACGACTCCTGGCTGAACGACGCGCGTGCGCGGCACGTGAAGAAGGAGCACGCCTTCGAAGCCATCATGACCGCCACGAGCGGCCCCGTCGCCGAAGGCAACGTCGGCGGCGGGACGGGGATGGTGACCTGCGACCTCTCGGGCGGCATCGGCACCGCCTCACGCGTCCTCCCGCTGGAGGCCGGCGGCTACGTGCTCGGCGTGCTCGTGATGAGCAACTTCGGCCATCTGCGCGACCTGCGGATGATGGGCACCCCGGTCGGCAACCTCCTGACCCCGCGCTTCGAGGACGTCGAGAAGCGAGAGCACTCCTACGGAAGCATCATCGCCGTCCTGGCGACCGACGCGCCTCTCCTCCCCCACCAGCTCGCGCGCGTCTCCAAGCGGGTCGCGCTCGGGATCGGGCGGGTGGGCTCCTTCGCGGCACACGGCTCGGGGGAGATCGTCGTGTCGTTCTCCACTGCGAATACGGTGCCTCGGCAGACCCAGGAGATGATCGCCAAGGTGGAGTTCCTCCTCGACCCGGGGTTGAATCAACTCTACGAAGCGGCGATCGAGACGACCGAGGAGGCCATCCTCAACGCGCTCTGCGCCGCTGGACCCATCACCGGCGTCGACGGCCACCACGCGCCCGCGCTCCCGCTCGAAGACGTCCGGACGATCCTCGATCGAGCCGCCGCCATCTCCCTCGACTGAACCGGCGCGCTACGGGCTGATCACGTCACCGAGGGACATGTCGAGGCGCAGTCGGCCGAGCGCCCTCGCACCGAACGGCTTGTCGAGGTTCTTCTTGGCCGCGGCGTGCACCGGCGCGTCGGCGTAGTGGCCGAGCGCCAGACGGTAGTCGCCGCAGGCGCCCTTGCGGTCACCGAGGAGATCGCGCGCGCGCCCGCGAAAGAGATGGAAGGCGGCGACGCGCTCGGGGTCGGGATGACCGAGGGCCAGCGCTTCGCTCAAACAGGCCTCGGCGAGATTCGCGTCCGCCGCCTGTAGCGCCATCACGCCGCGAACGAAGTGGTAGACGGGCTGCTCGGGTGCGAGCTCGACCGCCTCCTTCATGTGGCGCCGCGCCGCCGGAAGGTCCTCCTCTTCGAGGTAGGAGACGTAAGCACGGCGATAGCGTTCGAAGGCGGCGCGCTCGACCTCGTCGACCGCCGAGCCGACTTCGAGGACCCCCGCTTCGGGGGCGTGGTCGCGCTTGTCCAGGCTGAATGGCAAAAAGCGCCCGTGACTGGTGGGGGTGTCCCCGGTGCCGACCCACGCCTCGCCGGTCTCGGGCCGGAAGACGACCGAGCCGGTGGTCATCACCATGGCGATGGAGTCGCGGATGCGGCAGCGCGCGTCGCCGGTGTCACCGAGGATCGACGCCATGCCCTGCGGGTCGAGCGCACCGCGCCGCTCCTCGAGGAGCGCGTTCACGCGGCGGTGTCGCCCCTGGTTGTGCCGCCAATACGAGCCGTAGAGGTTCTGCTCGGTCGCGCCCAGCTCCGGGTCGAGGTAGATGTTGGCGTAACCGAAGGTGGGCTCGCCTTCGCCGTAGCGGAACGAGACGCGCCGGTCCGGGTTCTCCTCGTAGCAGAGCACCTCGCGCGTCTTTCCGTCGGTGACCAGGTAGGTCCAGCAGCCGATCGGTCGGTGCGCGGAGAGGATCCGCTCGGCGTCGTCGATGTTCTTCGCCTCGCGCATCACGATGTCGCCGACGACGCCGATGGGCGTCCCGCCGAGGCGGGTCGCGTCGGTGAACATGTGCTGATGGACCGTGAGCGTGAGACCCGCTTCGTTCATCGCGGTGACGCCGCCGAGGGCGACGCCGGCGGCGGCGATCGAGAGATAGGCCTGGCCCTCGTCGGGCTGGTGGAAGATCACCGTCTTGGTGGCGGGCCAGATGCCCACGCCGTGATAGTCGAAGTTGCGCGCGTGCAGGAGCGATCCGTCGGTGGTGGCGTCGCCCCAGGCGATGGCGCTGGTGCAGCCGAGGCCGAGGGCGAGGCGATGGGCGACCGCCGGCCCGCGACCCGAGAGCGTCATTGCACGCGCCGAGAGCCAGAGCAGCGAATCGGGCATCACACAGCCGTCGAGGAGATCCTCGTAGGGCATTCGGGCGCCGTCCGAGAGCCCCCGCAGCGTCTCCGTCACGAAGGCGGGCATGCGCTCGGCGACGCGGCGGCCGATGGTCCGACGGATCAGCGGAAAGACAAGACCGCTGGCGGGACCGAGCGGCGCCGCCTGCTGCGCAATCTGCTCGATGTAGGTGCGGTAGTAGGGGATCGGCCCCCGCTCGATGTCCGACG
The DNA here is from genome assembly GCA_963727445.1 of uncultured delta proteobacterium. GTDB lineage: Bacteria > Myxococcota_A > Polyangia > Polyangiales > B10-G4 > B10-G4. The sequence goes on along the minus strand of CAVSGI010000020.1, from coordinate 133,247 downwards.
CGAGGAGCTCCCCGTGCTGGTGGCCCATCTCGTAGAAGCTGCCCACGAGGCGCAGGACACGAACGTCGTCGACCCAGCGCAGCGAGCCTTTGCCGCTCCGTCGCTCGGGCACCTCCTCATGAGTTTCCTGGCTCGTTGGGGTCTGCATGTCTTCACTCACTCCTCGCTCGCCGGGACGGCGATCGATGAAAGGGGAGAGCCGCCACGGAGCGCGGCCGCTGCCATCAAACGGGGGATCGCCCACGCGTGGTAGGCGCTGACCAGCGGGCCGAGCTCTTCGGCGCGCTGCTCTCGGATCATCTGCGTGATGAGGCCGAGGCCCAGCGCGTGGGGTGCGCCGATCGGGCGCGCGACCCGGAAGACGTCGCTGAGCTCACGTGCGACTCGCTGGTTCCAGTGCACCAGCATCTCGAAGAGTCGGTTGTGGCTCGCGCGCGCGACGAGGAGCGCGAAGTGGTCGACGCCATGGTCGTACGCTTGCGGGTCGTCGACCGCGCCCTGAAGCGCCTCGACGCATGCGTCGAGGGCGTCGAGATCCGCCTCGGTGCGGCGCTCGGCGGCGAGCACGCTCATCTGTCGGTCGAGGGAGGCCCGCACCTCGAGAAACTCCGCGAGGGCCTTCGGGTCGACCTGGCCCGGCGCGGGGATGAGCATCCGCTCCATCACCTCTGGGCTCAGGGAGGCCATCGGATCGAGCACCTCGGTGCCGCGCCGGCGCCGCGGCTGGACGAGGCCGTGGACCTCGAGGAGCTTGATCGCCTCGCGGACGACGCTGCGGTTCACCCCGTACTGCTCGGCGAGCTCGACCTCCTTGGGGAGGAGCGAACCCACCGAGATCTCACCGGAAACAATCCCTCGAAGGATGTCGTCAGCGACCTGATCCGCCTTCCGCGAAGGGCTCATCGCCCTTCGTTATAAGTCGGACCTATTTTAAATCAACCGATTTATCAGGGGCTCACGCCGTGCGACGGGCGTTGGTCATGTAGGTCTCGAGCATGGTCACGGTGGGGCCGGAGACGTCGAGCATCTCGGGTCCGGTGATGCCCAGACCGTGATCCACGGCCTGTTGGATCTGAGGCATCTGCCAGGCCGCGCGCTGCGTGACCTCCTCGCTCGAGGGCGACAGGGTCTGGAGCACCGAGATGCCCATCACGTCGGTCGCGATCCGGTCGGGAGAGACGATGATCACGTTCGGCGTGTCGTAGGTGGGGCCGGCGCCGTCGAAGCGCGTCGGGCCGCCGGTGATGAGCGCCTGGTGGCCGTCGAGGATGTTCAGCGACGGAGTGAAGTGCGCGTTCACCTCGGCGATCTGAGCCCAGAGCCGGTCGGTATGCACGTCGAGGTTGCCCGTGCGCATGCGGTCCACCGGGTTCACCAGGCCCAGGCTGTTCTTCAGCGAGAGCGTGAAGTACGCGATGAAGTGCGTCTTGAGGCACGGCAGGTTGATGATGTGTTCGGCCTCCATCACCGGGACTGGCAGAGAGAATCCGCCGTTCCAGGTCGGCGCCTCGGTCTCGGGGAGCACCACCCACTCGACCGCGTCGTCGTCGAAGACCAGGACCTCGGCGCCCGCGTCCTGAGCGGCGCCCAGCACGCCGTTGGCGCGCATGTTCCCGATGGTGTTGGTGTCGCCCCAGAAGGAGCGGTCACCCACCAGGATGCGCGAGGCACCCGCGTCGCGGCACCGGTTCACGAGCTCGGTGATCAGATCGGGGTTGGTCGAGTGGGGATAGAGGTCGCCGTTGTTGCAGTTGACCTTGAAGTAGACGGTGTCGCCCGGCTCGATGAAGGAGAGGTTGACGGTCTCGCTCATCGCCGCGTCGAAAGCGGTCATGTAGTCGGGGTCGTAGCCCATGCCGACGAGGTGGGTGGGGGGCGGCGGCATGGCCGTGTCCTCGACCCCCGTGTCGGCCGTCGCGGTGTCACCGGCGCCAGCATCACCCACCGGGCCACGCGCTGGATCACTGCAGCCCGCGAGGGCGCCCCCGGCGAGAGCCGCCGCCGAGCTGGCGATCGCTCCCTTGAGGATCGCCCGCCGCGACATCTCTTTCTCTTCGAATTCCGCGAGCAGGCCTGGAGCCTCGATGATCCGGCCGACCGGCCGATGGTGCTTTCCGTGACGCATTCGCTCCCCTTTCGGAGCGCGGAGTATGGAGGGGCACCGTCGGGACGCAACCCTGTTTCACTCCCTCACCATCCGCTCGCACGTCCTCAGCGCTTGACGGGGACGGTCTACACTTTTCAACTTTCGGGGGCCGCGCGACGGGGAGGGCCGCGCGACGGGGACGGTCTACACTTTTCAACTTTCGGGGGCCGCGGGCATGCCCTTGCTTGGGAACCGGCGGGCGGGGCGAAAGTTGAAAAGTGTAGACCGTCCCCGTTAGCTTCACGCCTGGTCTCAGCGCTGGACGTGCGACACGTGCCAGGTGGCGCCGGCGAAGGCCTGCTGACACGCGCCGAGCTCGTGTTCGGGAGCGCCCGGCGGCGCGGCGCAGCGCAGCTGGACGGTGACTCCCTCGTCGCCGACCACGCCGAGCAGGACGCGGGTGCCGTCGGGGCGCCGCGACTCGATCTGAGCGGCGGGCAGACCACGATCCTCGATGTCGACGCGCTCGACGATCTCCTCACCGGCGCGCCGCAGCTCTCGCTGGTAGATGGTGGCGCAGCGGCGGGTGCCGCCGATGCAGTAGCCGACGTCGGCGACCAGCTCGGTGCCGCCCGGTCCCCGCGCACCGCCGTGCACGCCGATGCTGGGGTCGAAGGTCCAACCCGCGGGGAGTGGATGTGACCAGCCCAGACCGTGAACGCGGCCGCCCTGGACACGCACCTCGGGCGCGCCCGCGACGAACGACGCCACGTCGATCGGCCGGAAGCGATGCGGGTAGTCGTCGGCGCGCTGCGCGGCGATGTCTCCGAGGACGTCGTCGACGGCGGTGCGGAGTACGTCGTGCACGAGGTTGTCGCGATGGCAGCGCCACTGGTTCACGTGGTCGTGGCCGGCGATGAAGCGGCTCGCGCCCGCCACGACCTCTCCGGTCACCGGGTCGACGACGAAGGCTTCGAAGCCGGCGATCGCGGCCTGACGACTCAGCGGGAGCGTTTGGATGACCAAGTAGGGAACGACCGCGAGGAACACGAGCGAGGCCGTGGACGCGCACACCACGCCGAAGCCGGAGCCGTGATAGCGAATGAACATGACCTCGCGCACGCCCGCGTCGCGGGCCCGAGCGAGCAGCGCCGCGACGTCCTCGGCGCTCTGCGGCGCCGGCGCGGTGAGGGCCTCGACGCCCGCGCGGCTCACGTGCTCGCCGACCGACGCGCGCAGCTCTTCCATCTCCTCGCTGGCGGACTCGGTGGCTGCTTCGCCGCTCACTGGCCGCCCGTTGTCCCGGGCGTCCATCAGCGCCGGCACGACCATGCGCTGCCCCGCGAGCGGATGGATGGTCGCGACATCGTCGGTCGCATAGCGATGACTGATGGCGCAGGCGTTCAGCCACGGAACGAGGATGACGAAAGACACGCAGAAGCAGATTCGACCGAGCATGGCCACCTCCCAGATGCGCCCTTTTCGGAACGAGTCGGGGTGGGTTGCGGGAAAAGCGGCGATTCGACTCGATGGCAGCGGAGTAACGCGCTGATCTCAGCGAAAATCCTTCATCTTTCCCTGCCAGCCGAGCGAACGCGATGCCCCGATCCCCACGGCGAGTGCATTCGATCCCCTCGCGCCTATTGGAGTTACCCTACCGCCCCACCATCGGGGGACGACTGCGCATGACCGAGATCGAAACCGAGCCCTCACTCTTCGTCATCTTCGGCGGAACCGGGGATCTGTCTCTTCGCAAGCTGCTCCCGGCGCTGTGCCGACTGGACGCAGAGAATCAACTGGACCCTCGCTTCCGCATCGTCGCGGTCGGGCGCTCCGACGTCGAGGAGAGCGCGTTTCGCAACAAGGCGCGTGAGGCGCTGGGGCGCGCGGGGCTGCCGAAGGCGGATGTAGACGCGACGGTCGCGCGCATTCACTACCAGCCGCTGCACGAAGGCGGCCCGGCGGACTACCACGCACTCGCCGATCGCCTCGCTGCGCTCGGCCATGAGCACGACATCCCGCCCAACCACGCCTTCTACATGGCGTTGCCGCCGCGCGCCTTCGCGCCCACGGTGCGAGGCCTCGGCGAAGCCGGGCTCAACCGTTCGGAAGGCTGGACGCGCCTCGTGGTCGAAAAGCCCTTCGGTCGCGATCTCGAATCGGCGCGGGTGCTCAACGAATGCATCCACGAGTACTTCGGTGAAAAGCAGACGTACCGAATCGATCACTACCTGGGCAAAGAGACGGTGCAGAACCTCCTCGTCTTTCGCCTGGCCAACGCCTTCATCGAGTCCTCTTGGAATCGCGAGCGGGTCGAGGCCGTGCAGATCACCGTCGCCGAGGAGCTGGGCGTCGGCACGCGCGCCAGCTACTACGATCACTCGGGGGCGCTGCGCGACATGGTGCAGAACCACATGACCCAACTGCTCACGCTGGTGGCCATGGAGGTCCCCAGCTCGTTCTCCGCCGACGCGATCCGCCACGAGAAGATCAAGGTGCTCCGCTCGCTCAGGCCGATCGCGAACGAGGACGTGGTCCGCGGGCAGTACAGCGCCGGCGAGCTCGAGGGGCACCTGGTTCAGGGCTATCTCGACGAGGAGGGGGTCCCCGCGGGCTCCGACACCGAGACCTTCGTGGCCCTGCGCATGTTCGTGGATTCCTGGCGATGGCAGGGCGTGCCGTTCTATTTGCGCACCGGCAAGTGCATGCCGCACAAGACGACGCAGATCGCGGTTCGCTTCCGCGGCGCGCCCGTGTCGTTCTTCCGCCAGTACGACTACAACCTCGACACGGCCGACGTGCTGACCATCACCCTGCAGCCCCAGGAGGGTTTCGCGTTCTACTTCGACATCAAGCGCCCGGGCTCACCGCTCGCCCTCGAACGCATCCCCTTGCGCTTCGACTACGAAGGACACTTCGACGGCGCGATGCCCGACGCCTATCAGACCCTCCTTCTCGACGTGCTCGAGGGCGATCAGACGCTCTTCGTTCACGGCGAGGAGGTCGAGGAGTCGTGGCGCGTGTATGCGCCGCTCCTCGATTCGCCGCCGCCGGTGTGCTCCTACGCCGCGGGCAGCTGGGGACCGCATGAGGCCGATGAGCTGGCCATCCCCGAGTCGGACATCTGGCAGCGCAAGACGGTGTAGAGGTGACTGCTCCCGACCTACGCATCTTTTCTTCGGACGAGTGGAGCGCAGAAGCCGCGGCGCTCTTGGCCGCCGACATCGAGGAGGTCGTGGCGGAGCGCGGCCGATGTCGCCTCGCGCTCGCCGGTGGGAGCACGCCGGTGCCGGTCTATCAGCACCTCGCCGCGCCTCCGCTCTCCACGCGCCTTCCCTGGGCCGAGGTCGAGGTCTTCTTCGGCGACGAGCGCGCGGTGCCGCCCGACGATCCGTCGAGCAACTACGCCATGGCGCGCGAGGCGCTGCTCGATCCTCTCGCCATCGAGGCGGACAACGTGCACCGGATCCGCGGCGAGCTGCCGCCTGCCGAGGCGGCGCGTGCCTACGCGCAGGAGCTGGGCGACGCACCGCTCGACATCGTGCTCTTGGGCATGGGCGGCGACGGCCACACCGCTTCGCTCTTCCCCGGCACGCCAGAGCTGGACAGCGGCGAGCGGGTCCGCGTGACTCGGAGCCCCGTGCCCCCGACCGAGCGGGTGAGCCTCGGACTCCCCGTGCTCAAGGGGGCGCGGAAGGTCTACTTCCTCGTCTCCGGTGCAGGCAAGGCCGCGCGCCTCGCAGAAGTGAAAGCGCAGATCGACGACGGCGCGCCGGTCCTTCCGGCCGCGCGCGTTCAACCGACCAACGGGCTCTTGATCTGGCTGCTCGATGACGAAGCAGCCGCGAAGCTCGCTCCCCAAACATCAGAGGACAAGACATGAGCAAGGCACAGTTCGGAATGATCGGGATGGCGGTGATGGGGCGCAACCTGGCCTTCAACCTGCTGGACCACGACGTCAGCGTCGCCGCCTACAACCTCGAGCCGGAGATGACAGACAGCGCGGTGGAGGAGAGCGGCGGCAAGCTGATCGGCACCCGCTCGCTCGAAGAGCTCGTCGGCGCACTCGAGCGGCCGCGCAAGATCATGATGATGATCAAGGCGGGCAAGCCAGTGGACATCGTCCTCGACAAGCTCCGCCCGCTGCTCGACGAAGGCGACATCGTCATCGACGGCGGCAACTCGTGGTACGAGGACACCCGGCGCCGCGAGAAGAGCGCCGCCGAGGACGGGATCCGCTTCTTCGGCGTGGGCGTATCCGGCGGCGAGGAAGGCGCGCGGCACGGGCCGTCGATGATGCCCGGCGGCGACCGCGAGGCCTACGCGGAGATCGAGCCCATCCTCGAGGCGATCGCGGCGCGCAGCGACTCCGGCCCCTGCGTGACCTACATCGGGCCCGACGGCGCGGGGCACTTCGTCAAGATGGTGCACAACGGCATCGAGTACGCCGACATGCAGTTCATCGCGGAGGCCTACGACGTCCTGAAGACTGTCGGTGGCCTCGACCCGGCCGGCCTGGCCGAGGTCTTCTCCGGCTGGAATCAGGGCCCGCTCGAGTCCTTCCTCATCGAGATCACCGCGAAGATCTTCCAGGTGCGCGACCCGAAGGGCAGCGGCTTCCTCGTCGATGCGGTGCTCGACAAGGCCGGGCAGAAGGGCACCGGTCGCTGGACTGCCAAGGTGGCGATCGAGCACGGCATCCCGATCCCGAGCATCGTGGCCGCGATCGACGCGCGCGTTCTCTCCAGCCTCAAGAGCCAGCGGGTGCACGCCTCCGAGGTGCTCTCGGGTCCGCCGGCGCCGGCGCGCATCGACGACCCCGTCGCGTTCGCAGCAAAGGTCCACGACGCGCTCTACGCCGCCAAGGTGGTCGCCTACGCGCAGGGGATGTCGCTGATCGCCCAGCTCTCCGAGACGCACGGCTGGTCGATCGATCTTCGTGAGGTTGCGCGCATCTGGAAGGGCGGCTGCATCATCCGCGCACGCTTCCTCGATACGATCATGAAGGCCTACGAGAACAACCGCGCGCTGCCCAACCTGCTCCTCGACAGCGAGCTGCACGAGGGCGTCGAGAGCCGGCAGCAGGCCTGGCGCGACGTGGTCGCGACGGCGCAGCAGGCCGGCATTCCCGTCCCCGGCATGGCCTCGGGTCTCGCCTATTTCGACAGCTACCGCTCGGCCCGCCTGCCGCAGAATCTCACCCAGGCCCAGCGAGACGCCTTCGGCTCCCACACCTATCAGCGCCTCGACGATCCAGAGGGTCCCTTCGTCCACACCGACTGGCTGGGTGATTGATGCGCACGCTGGTGATCGACATCGGTGGCACGGGCACCAAGATGCTTCCCGTGGACGCGGAGGGTGAGCCCCTCGACGAGCGACACCGCGAGCTGACGCCCGATCCCGCCTGGCCGGTGCCAGTGCTCGAGGTGATCGAGAAGATGGTCGGCGAGCAGAAGTCCTTCGATCGCGTCTCGGTCGGGTTCCCGGGCGTGGTCACGAGGGGCGTGGTTCGGACCGCACCTGTCCTCGGCAACGAGGCCTGGCGGGACTTCGATCTGGCCAAGGCCCTGGCGGACATGACGGGCAAGCCGGCGCGCGCCCTCAACGACGCCGACCTTCAGGGCTACGGCGTGATCGAGGGCGAGGGGGTCGAGATGGTGCTGACGCTGGGCACCGGCCTCGGCACCGCGCTCTACCTCGACGGTCACCTGGTGCCAAACCTCGAGCTCGGTCACCACCCGCTGAAGAAGAAGAAGAGCTATCAGGACCTCGTCTCGGACGACGAGCTCGATCGGATAGGGAAGAAGAAGTGGCGCAAGCGCGTCGACCTCTGCCTGTCGACGATCGAGCGCATCTTCAACCCCGACCTGATCCACATCGGCGGCGGCAACGCGAAGAAGCTGAGCGACGACCTGCCGAAGAACGTCCGTCTCTTCAGCAACGTCGAGGGGATGACCGGCGGCGTTCGCTTGTGGGGCGACCAGCGCTGATCCGCCGCGCCGCCTCCGGAGCTCAAAGCGAGAAGAAGGAGCGGATCCGGCTGAGCAGGATGTTGGTCTCGGCCTTCTCCTCGTTCTTCGACGGCGGGGTGCCGGTCTTCTGCTCCTCGAGCTGCGCCTTGCGCCGGGCGAGGACCTCGGCCAGGTGCTCTGCGAGGCTCGGATCCTTCTCCAACATTTCGCGCATCACGGCGCTCGAGATCACGAAGAGCTGCGCCGGCCCGCGCGCGGCGACCGTCGCCGTGCGCTTTTCACCGGTGAGGAGCGACATCTCACCGAAGAACTTCCCCTGACCCAGCCGGGCGACCTCGGTCTTGTTGACGATGATGGCGACCTCGCCCTCGTTGACGATGAAGAGCTCGTCGCCCGCGTCGCCCTGCTCGATGATGTTCTCTCCGTCGGAGAAGAGCGCCACCTTGGTCCGCTCCACCAGGTGGTCCATGACCTCGGTGGGCAGCTCCCGCAGGAAGTCGATGCCTTCGAGGGCGCGCCGCCGCGCCGAACGCGTCTCCTCCGCCTCGCGCTCCTCCACGGTCGTCATGTCGCGGGAGCGCACGTCGCGGATGGGGAATGGAATCGAGAGCTGATTGCGCTGAAACGCGTACCAGATGCGCACGCGCACCGAGGAATCGATCACCGCGCGCCGCGCGAAGTCTCGAATGTAGTAGCGCAGGTGGTACTCGATGCCGCTGTTGCCGTACTCGTGAAGCACCACGTCCGGCGCGGGCGTGTTCAGGACCTCGGGGGTCGCTTTCACCGCCTCGAGGAGCGCCTTCATCACCAGATGGGGCGCCGCCTCGTACTCGGCGGACACGATCGCCTCGCGGCGGCTCACCCGCGTGGGCTGCGTGTAGTTGGAGATGGGCGCCTTGGCGAGGGGTCCGTTGGGAACGATCACCTCGACCTGCGCGTCGGTCATGACCTTGGTCGCGCGCCAGTTGATCTCGGTGACCCGGCCGGTGAGGCCCTCGTCCAGGTCGAACCGGATCCAGTCGCCGACCTCGAAGGGGCGCTGCGCCTGGATCGCCAGCCCGGCGAAGAGGTTGCCGAGGGTCTCCTGGAGCGAAAGACCGATGACCGCCGTGATCAGCGCGGACGTCGTCAGCAGCGAGCCGGGCTCCACGCCGAAGAAGGGAAGCGTGAGGAAGGCGACGCCGAGATAGACGACCGCCTGGATGATGTCGCGGAAGATCTTCGGGAGCGGACGCGCGAGCCGCCGGCCCACCAGATAGTCGACGAGGAGCAGGAAGCCCGAGCGACCGAGGCAGGCCAGGATCATCACCAGGCCCACCGCGGCGAGGGGCTTGTCGAGGCCCTGGGGGATCGCGACGAGAGAACGGAAGACGACGATCGCGATGTTGCCCGCGAGCAGGAGCAGCGGAATTCGGATCTGCTTGCGCTCCGACTCCGGCAGCAAAACCCGGAGCAGGATTAAGAGGACGAGGGCGATGGTGATGCCTACACCCCCGAGGGAGGTGTAGGCCCCTTGCTGAATCACCAATCGGAACCAGTCGCCGAACACCCACGCTTGGTTATCAGAGTCTTGGGCCCGAGTGGAGACCAGAGACCGCTTCCGGGGTGTTCCAACCCGTGGGTCGACTGCACGAGGCGGAACGGAATTGTTCCCTTTTCCCCCCAATCCGTCCTGGAACGGGGGTTGCGAAGGAGCCCGGCATGCGCCTCTCGTACTCAAGCCTAGTCTTGGTCATCCCGCTCTTCTTCGGCTGCGCAGCCGAGATGGCCGACTCGGAGGACAACCCCTTCGACACCCTCGGAACCGAGCTCACCCGGTCGCAAGAGGAAGCGCGCCTGACGGCGGTGCGCGACGAGAGCATCCGCCAGGGCCTGGACAACCACTGGCTGCTGTCCTCGATCGCCAAGTGCGAGACGCAGCTGGCGCATTGCTGGTCGGAGGCGACCTGGGCCTGCCGCGGACCTGCCAGCTCGAGCTGCGGCGGCGGGCCGGTGATCGCAGGCTCTGGTGACGGCGCTTGCTGGCGGCGACAGGGAGGCCTCGGGCTCTTCCAATTCGATGCCGGAAACTACGACGACACCCTGCGGCGCGAGGGGCGGGGGATCCTGACGCTGGACGGCAACATCGACGCGGCGGTGCGCTTCACCACCGACATGGTCGTCCGCTCGCGCTTCGTCTCGGGCGTATCCACGCGCGAGGAGGCGCTCGACTGGATGAACCGCATTCGCCCGGGGAGCGCAGGCTACGACGAGTGGATCGACACGGTGACCGGCTACTACAACGGTTGCATGCGGGGCTCGTGCAGTATCTACGCCTCGCGCTCGGCACGCTATCGGCGCTGTCACCAGGAGGTCCTCGACATCATGGGCGAGGACTTCTTCTTCGCCGCGTCGGATGACGGCGGCACGACGCCCCCGCCCGCGCCGAGCTGCGGCGACGGAACCTGCGACAGCGGGGAGACTTGCGACGCGTGCGCGGCCGATTGCGGCGCCTGCCCCGCCATGCCGTCCTGTGGCGACGGAACCTGCGACAGCACCGAGTCCTGCGACTCGTGCGCGGCCGATTGCGGTGCCTGCCCCGCCACGCCGTCCTGTGGCGACGGAACCTGCGACAGCACCGAGTCCTGCTCTTCGTGCGCAGCCGACTGTGGAGCGTGCCCGACGGCCAGCTGCAGCGTCGAGGGCCACATGTCGACCACGGACGGCGGCAGCTGCTCCACGCCCGAAGCGTGGCGCTGCGTCCAGAGCCCGAGCCTGGGCTCGAACGTCTCCCAGGTCTGCCGCGACGGCCGTTGGCTCAACTTCCACGTGGACCCGCGTTCCTGCGAGGATTGCTGTGGAACCTATTCGACCGCGTGCCGGCAAGCCGGAAGCTGAGGCCCGAAGGGCCAGCCAGGCACCTGGGCCAGGGGCTGCTTTCCGTACTATCATCGCGGTGTGGGTCGGAGAGTCGCCATCGCCATGGCAGCGCTGTGGATCGCTGCGGGCTGTAACGCGGATCCCCACGCCGCGAGCTGGCGCTTCACCCTCGGAGCGGGCGTGAACGCGGCCGACGTTCGCGCGATCGAAGCCACCATCACCCGCGGCGCCTGCCCCGGAACCGAGGAGCTCTATCAGGTGGAGCTCGGACCGACCGGCAGCCCCGAGGCGCCCCCTCGCCTCGGCAGCGGTGAGTACTGCTTCGCCGGCCGTGCCCGCAACGACGCCTGCGAATGGTTCGCGACGGGCAGCGCCAGCGCGACGCTTCCGCTCGCCGCGGAGGAGCCGGTGACGGTGGAGCTCGCGCTCGCCGCGGCCCCCGATGCGGCGTGTCCGCTCGCGGAGTGCACTGACGGCACCTGCGGCGTCGCCGACAGCGGCATGGATAGCTCGATGCCCGACACCGGGGTGCCCGACACCGGGGTGCCCGACACGACGGTGTCGGATACGGCCCCCCCCGACTCCACCGTGATGGATACGGGCCCCGCGGACACGATGGTCTCGGACGGTGGAGGCTGTCCGACCGGCCGGATCAGCTGCGGCGGCACCTGCGTGAATCCCAACACCGACGAGAGCCACTGCGGCTCCTGCGGGACGTCCTGCAGCAGCTACGAGACCTGCAACGGCGGGAGCTGCGAGTGCCTGCCGGCCTACACGTCGTGCGGCCCCTTCTGTCCCGACCTGCGGATCAGCGAGTACCACTGCGGGAGCTGCGGCAACCGCTGTGACTCCGACCAGTACTGCGACGACGGAGTCTGTCGTTGCAAGCCGCCGGCGACGCCCTGCGGTGGCGCCTGCGTCGATGTGACGTCGGACCCCAGCCACTGCGGCGCTTGCGGCAATGCCTGCACGACGGGTGAGTTGTGCGTCGCCGCCACCTGCCAGCCCACGTGTCCCGCCGGTTTCACGCTCTGCGGCACGCTCTGCGTCGACACCAACGCGAACCCCTACCATTGCGGGAGCTGCGGCAACGACTGCGGCGGCTACCGGATCTGCAGCTCCGGGTCCTGTCGCTGCAGCTTCGGTTTCGACTGGTGTGGCAGCTCGGCGGGTTGCGTGGACCTCGACTTCGACCCCGAACACTGCGGCGCCTGCGCCACGGCGTGCTCGCCCGGTTCGCTTTGCGTCGGCGGGACCTGCACCTAGGAGCGATGGCGATGCGTATCCCCAACTCGGTGTTGACGGTCGTGCGTGGCCCGCTGCTCGCGGCAGCCGTGGCGGGTTGCAGCAGCTCGGGGCCGGCCGATCCACCCCAGCCCCAGCCGATCGCGCCGACGCCCGTCACCGAGACGCCGAGCGATCCAGTCGCCTACGACCCGCAAGCGGAGACCGCGCGCCTGGCTCGCGTCGATCGCGTCCTCGCCGATGCCGACGAGGCGCGCGGAGAGCGCATCGACGAGGAGGAGCAGGCCCAGGCGCAGCGACAGGTTCGCTCGCTCGGAGGGTACGGAGGGATCGGCATCGCCAGACCGCCCGACGCCGTGCTCGCGGCCTGCGGGCGCGGCTGAGCCCGCTCAATCCGTCGGCGGCTCGACCTGCTCGAAGAGGCCTTCGAGGGGATCGCGGGTCACGCGGTTGCTTCCGTCGAGGCTGTTCGCGTCGGCCTGGGTGAGCGAGATGATCGGCGCGAAGGCGGCCTCATGGAAGGCGTCGGCGAGGCGCGCCGCGAACCGCTCTTCGTCCTCTGCGGTCTCGCGGGTCGCATCGGCGCAGCCCAGGACCCCGCCGCTCGGGCCGACGAGGCAGACCTCGCCGGTGGCTCCGTCGCTCTCGATGCGGATCGTCAGGCCGACCTCGCTCTCGTAGAAGCGGGGCGACCAGCGCATCGCCGAGCCCACGGCTTCCGCCACGCTCCCGCCGCTCTCACGGATGCGCACCGGCACGGCAAAGCCCAGACGCCGGAACACGCCGGGATCGATCCCGAAGGCCGTCTCGTAGTCGGCGAGCGCGCCGCGCTCCTCCCCCTCGCGCACGGCCGCCTCGGCGGCCACCGCATGTACCCGGGCGCGCAAGAGCGCCTCGGCCGGATTCAGCGCCTCGAGCGCCCGCGCCGCCAGCCGTCGCGCTTCGCCCTCGTCACCCGCCGAGAGCGCCGCCTCGGCGGCGAAGGCATCGTAATATGCGACCGCCCCCTCGCGGTCGTCCTCCTCCCGCGCGAGGCGGACGGACTCGGCGACGATCCCCGGACCGGCGACGTCGACCAACTCGCCCGCGAGCCAGGGCGGCATGATCGCCCCGCGCGCGCTCCCGATGCGGAAGGTGCCGACGAGGCGCGCGTCGTCCGCGATCGCCCGCGCCGCCTGTCGCCCGCTCATCCATGCCTTGGCGCGCAGCCACACCGCCTCCGCCCATCGCGGCGGGTTCTCCCAGAAGGGCCGCGCCGACGCCTCTTCCACCACGCGCTCGGCCGCCATCAGATTCGCGCGCCGATCGAGGAGCGCCGCGATCGCCAGGTCCTGTTTCGGGTCGCGGCTGTTGTGCGCGCGGCGGTCGGGCGCGATCAGCGCCTTTTCGGTGATGCGCCGCGCGTCCTCGTCGCGACCGACCACGACGAAGAAGCTCGACAGCGCGCGGCGCCCTTCGTTGCGGTCGGCGTCGCGCACGTGGGGCGGCCGCTGCGCGCGATAGGCCGGCACCTGTTTGAGCGCGCTCAGCGCCTCGGGGAAGCGCCCCTCGCGCATGTAGAGCTCGGCCAACTCGATCCACGGGTTGCCGTACCAGGCGACCTCGGCCTCCGTGGCCTCGAGGCCGATGCGCTCCGCCTCGTCGAGCTTGAAGAGGCTGCGCGCCGCCTCGGCGAAGTTCGTCAGGTCGACGGCGTTGGGACCGCCCGGCTTGGCGCGGCCGTAGTCGAGCGCGTTCTTGCACGCCTCGTAGCTCGCCCCGTCGTGGCCCGCCTCGAACTCGATGGCGCAGAGCGCGTTGAGCGCGACCTCCACCTGGCGCGGCGAGCCTTCCGTCAGGCCTTCCTCGGCCGCCTGCCGCGCCGCTTCGTAGAGGCCCATCTTCATCAGCGGCCAGGCGCGCTCGGCGATCATGTCGGGCTCGTAGAGCTCGTTGTAGCGATCGAGGTAGGCCACCTTTTCGGCGTGGTGCTCGAGGTCGCCGTGGGTGAAGGCGAGCTCGCGGAGCAGGCGCGCGTGCCAGCGCCATGGCGCGGGCGTCACGGGTCGGTCGCCGTACTCCTGCTCGAACTGCGGAGGCGCGATCTCGTGGTGGTAGAGCGCACGCGGGAAGTTCGCTTCGGCGTAGTGCTGCACGAATCCCAGCACGAAATGTCCGACGTAGCTGTGCGGGTTGTCTCGAACGATCTCCGTCGGCGAGCTCGCGAGCCTTGATGTGCCGCTGCCGCTCCGCCATGCGCCAGGCGCGAAGCTCGTCGGGCGTCGCCTCCTCCCCGTCCATCGGAGCGAGGAGCGCCGCGTCGAACTCGTCCATCTCGGGCTGCGCGTGAGTCAGCGCAGCGACCGACAGGAGCGCGGCGATCAAGGTCAGCCCGGCGGTGCGGCGGAGACGACTCACCCCTTCAAGCTCTCCTTGGCCAGCCGATCGATCGGGCCCCTTGGCACAGTCGCGCACCACGGCCGCGGCGTCGTCGATGCCGGCGGCGCACTCGATGCGGTGCTCGAAGACGTAGGGCGCGAGGCGCTCGAGGTCCTCGGGGGCGACGTAGTCTCGCCCCTGAACCACGGCGTGCGCCTGGAGCGCGGGCAGGCTGAGCACCAGCGAGCGGGTGCTGGTCCCCTGCAGCACGCGCTCGTCACTCCGAAGCGCATTGGCTAGATCGACGAGCGCCTCCTTGAAGAGCGGATCGATCCGCACCGAGTGGCGCACCGCCTCGCGCGCTTCGAGGATCTCGGAGCGCGTCACCCCCGGCATGCCGCTCGCGTGCTCGAGGCTGGGCGTCGGATACTGGTCCAGCACCTCGAGCTCCGACGCGCGCTCGATGTGCGTCATGACCAGCTTGAACAGGAAGCGGTCGAGCTGCGGCGTCGGCAGCGGATAGGTCCCGGCGAGGTCGAGCGGGTTCTGGGTGGCGATGACGAAGAAGAGGTCGTCCAGGCGATGGGTGTCGTCGTCGACGGTGACCTGCTTTTCGGCCATCGCCTCCAGCATCGCGGCCTGCACCTTGGGCGAGGTCCGGTTGATCTCGTCGGCGAGCACCACGTGCGCGAAGATCGGCCCGCGCCGGAAGATGAACGCGCTGGTCTCGACCTCGAAGACGTTGGTGCCGGTGATGTCGCTCGGCAGCAGGTCGGGCGTGAACTGGATGCGCCGAAAAGCCGCGATGCCCTCGATCTCCGAGTCGTCGTCGATCGCCTCGCCGAGCGCACGCGCCAGGGTCGTCTTGCCCGAGCCGGGGAAGTCCTCGAGCAGCACGTGCCCGTCGGCGAGGAGCGCGGTGAGCACGAGATCGATCACCTCGTCGCGCCCGCGAATCGCGGCGCGCAGCCGCTTCTGAAGTCGCTCGACGACGCGCGAGGCGACCTCGAGGCCCTCCGTGCTCTTCGGGCTTCGTTCTTCCGCTTCTGAAATGCTCGCGCTCTGCATGCTTTCCTCGTCTCAGCGTGAAAAGAGCCACGTCCACGGGCTCAACGTTCCGATGATGCGACGCCATCGGGGCACCGCGTTTCTCAGCTCGCGCCGAAGCGCTTTGAACAGGGCGCTCGGGTCGCCTGCCTTGCCGCCCGCTCGGCCGAACCTCGCTCCCACGTGGCCGCGCGTCAACGGCGTGAAGCTCGGGAGCTGGGCGGCGACCCGGCGCGCGAAGGCTTCGCGCGACTCGCCGTAGGCCCGACGGATCCCGACAGCGCTCAGGGTGTCGAGGGCCGCGAGATAGACGCGCCGGTAGTCCTGCCGGGCGAAGACCGCGCCGAGGCGCCGGTAGAGGCGACCGAGGAGGACGAAGAAGAAGGCGAGCACGAACGCACCGCCGAGGACGCGGCCCGCCCAGGCGAGGAAGGTCTCCACCGCGCCCGCGATGTCGGCGGGAGGCCGGCCGTCGACCGGGAGCGGCCGTTGACCGCGAACCAGCTCCGCGAGAAGGCGCTGCAGATCGGGATCGGGGGGACCGGGCGGCGGCGAGATCACCGTCTCCGGCGCGACGTCCGCCACCACCCAGCCCACGTCCTGTACGTAGATCTCGGGCCACGCGTGGCTCGCCTGACCGCTCACCAGGATGGCCGAGCCCCCCTGCCGCGAGGCCTCGTCGACCGCGTAGCCGGTGGCGACGCGCGAGGGCACGTCGAGGGCGCGCATCAGATAGACAGCGGCGTGAGCGAAGTGAACGCAGTAGCCGGTGAGGTCGCCGAAGAGGAAGCTGGCCGTGGGGTCCTCGGCGTCGGCGTGACTGCTCCGAAGGCTGTAGGTGCCTTCGTGGCTCAAGTACCCGGTGACCGCGAGCGCGCGGGCCACACGGTCTTCACGGAGGTCCTCGGGGAGGTCGGCGATGATCCGCTCGGCGAGCTCGGCGTAGCGCGGGTCCGAGGGACCTTCGGTGTAGTGCGCGCGCACCTCGTCGCTCCAGCGCTCGTCGCCGACGGGCATGCCCAGCAGCGAGACGTAATCGGCGGTGAGCGGCGCGCTCACGGCGCGGTACATCCGCTTGAAGCGGCGCGGATCGGGGTTGGGCTCGGGGCGGAGCTCGATCGGCGCTTCTATCGCAAAGGGGCGGTTGTGATCGGCGAGGAGCGCCACTGTGGTCTCGAGGGTGCCGCGCCACAGGCCCGCCTCCGGTGCGTCGTCGATCTCCATGGCCGACGTCGGGAAGTGTCGCGCGATGTCCCGGTCGACGTCGCCGCGCGTCGCAGCGACCAGGCGCCGTCCGTTGTACTGACTGAAGGCCCCCTGGCGGAGGTAGTAGACGCCCGTCGGAGGCGAGTAGTCGTCGTGGAGCAGGACCACGCCGACCGGGACGCGGTTCTGCGCGCTGTCGTAGTTGTCGCGGAACTCGAGCTGCTCGTTGTTGCGCCGCCCCGCCTCCTGCTTGGCGCTGGCTCTCCTCGTCCGACTCGTCGCTGCGGAGGCCGAGCCCGCCGCCGGTCTCGGGCACGGTGGGCTCGGGCATCAGGCCGACCACGAAGAGGCCGAAGAGCAGGAGGAGCCCGACCGCGGCGAGGTGAAAGACGCCACGCACGAGGTTCCGCTCGCTCAGAAGCAGGAGCAGGAGCACCGCGGCGGCCACGCCGCCGATGGCCATCATCGCGACCGTCGGATCGCCCCCCTGGGCGATGATCGGGTCGGCGACCTCGAAGGGTCGATTGATCGCGCCGTTCTCGTGGGCGATCACCAGCTGGGCGAAGGCGAGCGCGACGAAGCCGACCTCGATGGCGGAGAGCGCCGGCCGTCGAAGCGTCAGCGAGCGCAGGGTGGTCGAGATCACCAGCGCGCCGAGACCGAGGAGGAGCCCGTCGCCGACGCGGATGGCGCCGCCGGGCCCGAGGGCTGCCGCGGCGAGGTCGGTGCGCCCCCACCAGGTGGCGATGGCGGCCGCCAGCACGAGGCCCAGGGCGCCGAGGCCCAGGATGGCCGTGCTCCGGAGCCGGCTCTTCGCGACGAAGCGCGCGGTCAGGGCCCCCGCGGCCGCCCCGACGCCCGCCGCGATGCAGGCGCCGACGACGGTGAGGGGAAAGGTGAAGACCGCCGCCGTGATGCCGTGCACCAGCATCCGGGCGACTGTCGAAAGCCACGACTCCTCGCCACGCGCGCGCGCTTCGCGCTTCTTCTCGGGCGGCCCGCTCTCGGTCACGCGGCCTCCGCCTCGGCGCGCGGCGACGTCGCCGCCTTCTTCGCGCGGCTCACGTGCGCCCCGCCCAGCCGGCGCCCGCTCGGCCGGTCGTAGACGACGACGTCGATGCGGGAGCGCCCGAGGGCGCGCAGCGTCCGATCGAGGACCTCCACCGGCAACCCCTGAGGCGCCCCGGGAACCGTGAGCAGCTTCGCGACGGGACCGCGCTCTCCCTCGGGGATGAGCCCATCGACCGCGATCACCACCCGAAGCCCGCGCGGTCGCTTCGCCGCGACCGCTTGCACGGCGTCGATCCACGGGCCCTCGGTCGGCGGCGCGAAGACCACCAACGCCGCGGGTCCCGCCCGCTCGGCGCGCTGGACGAAGGCCGCCAGACCCGCGGCGCCCGCGTCGCGATGCGCCGCCGAGCTCACGATCAGCTCGATCGCATCCGCCGCATCGTCGGCATCGCTGCTCGCACCCGACGCCCCGAAGATCCAGTCGCGGCCCAGCGCGCCACGCTCCACCGCCACCCGCGCCGCGGCTGCGGACGCCTCGTCCTCGTCGCCCGAGATCAGGTACGCCGCCGTTCGCCGCGCCTGGCTGAGCGCGCGCTCGGGGACGCGCACCACGAGCTTTCGCGTGCGCGCGAAGGCCTTCCAGTGGATGAAGCGCGCCGGGTCACCGGGCGCGTAGCGGCGCAGCTCCGTGCGGTCGCCGTCGTCGATGCCCATCGGATGCGGCGCATCGTCGCCACCGGCGAAGGCCGTCAGCGGCTCCATCCTCCCCAGCCGACCGGGATGCGGTCGCACGTCGATCACCACTGGATCGTCGACCCGAAAAGCCACCCGCGCGAGACGGAAGACATCCTCGACGATCACGCGCCTTCGCACCCCGTGGTGGCGTCCGCGCCGGTCGGTCGTCACGCGCTCGAGGCGCTTGAAGAGCTTTCGCTCCGGGTCCACCACGAACCCGTCGGGGCGCTCCCACTCCCAGCGCACGGCGACCAGCGGCAGGAAGCCGAAGGTGGGGAGCTCCCAGCCGGTCGGCGACTCGCGCTGGGTCTCGAGATGGAGCTCGCTGCGAGGCCCTGGATGGCGTGCGCGGATCCGGAGCGCGATCCCGAAGAGGACGACACCGGCCACCGCGATACCCACCAGCCCGAGCCCCGCCGAGCAGGCGACGAGGAGCACCACGTCCATCTTTTCCATCCCGAAGAAGGTCAGCCCGGCCCAGAACACGAGGGTGGCCAGGATGCCCAGCCCGGTGATCGGGATCGGGTCCACGATGCGCCGCCACAGGCGCCCGAGGGTGGCGACGGCGGTCTTGATGGAAGAGAGCCGCATGAGGCGTCGAGGAGGGTGACACCCTTTTTGAGGGATTGTTTGCACAACCCCCGGGTTTTCGTAGCATTCCTGATAGAGGGCAAAGTGGGAAAAGCTCCCACCCCTCAGGGGGCTCGAAAATGAACGTGCAAAGAGCTTTGTGGGTCGTCTTCTTGGGGCTTTCCCTCTCGGGGTGCGGAGGCGGTAGCGCCAACCAGGGATCTGGCGGCGGCGGCGGCGGCTCCACGGGTGGTGGTGGCGGCGCGGCGGACCCGAACCCCGTCTTCCTGACCGGCGATCGTCTGGTCGAAGCGGAGCTCGCTGGACCCGGCGGGACGCTCACCCTCGGCAACAGCGCGCGCGTGGAGTTTCCAGCGGGCGCGTTGGGCGAGCCGGTGGAGGTTCACTTCTCCGTCCAGGAGCAGACCCAGGCCTTCAACAATCGGGACTACGAGAAACCGGTCGGCCCCACCCTGCACCTTCAGCCGGGGATCAACCTCGCGGGCGGGCCGGTCGAGGTCTCGATCCCCGCGACCTCGATCCCGAGCGGCTTCACCGAAGACAACCTGATGCTCGCCATCGAGATCCCCGCCGAGACCCAGCGCTCCTCGGTGATGGGAAGCACGCAGACGACGTGGACCTATCTACCCGCGCACTCGGCGAACGGACGCTTCGTCTCGGAGCTGACCGACGTCGTGCCCGGAATGCGTCTGCAGTTCGTCGTCAGCGAAGAGTGATCGTCCGCGAGTGGCGTCCGCCGGCGGCCCGGCGGCGGCGCGGCCGAGCTCCGGCGCTTCCTCGAGTGCGGCGTCCTCGCCCACGGCTTCGCGCGCTTTCGCTGCGACGCATGCGGCACGGACCGCCTCGTCGCGTTCAGCTGCTCACCGTCGCGCTCACCGCGGAGGCGTCCGACCGCGCTCGCGATCGGAGATCGACGGGCGTGGTCAGCCCATACTGCAAGACGAGATGAGCTCCAGCGCCGAGCCCTCGGCTCAAGACGACGATGAGCCAGGCCATCATGGATGGGTCCGAGCCGCAGACCGTCATTGCGAGAGGACGAACATCCCGAGGAGGGCCCCCACGACCAGGATGGTGCCGAAGACCACCCAGATCAGGAGCCCACTCTTCTGGAGCCGCGCGGAGTCGCTGGCCTGCGCCATGTGGGGCTCTGGGCGATCGCGTGCTGCTTCATCGTCGGGTTCGTCCTCGTCGCCCTGCCCATCCAGGGTGGCGAGCGCCTCGTCGAGAGGCGGCAGATAATCGGCCACCGCAACGCGTCGCCACACGTTGGCCAGCGGTTCAGCAGTGTCGCCCGCTACGCGGACGCTTCCCGCGACGAAACCCGTCGCGACCCTGCGGCACTCGGACTGAAGCTCTTCGAAAGTCATGGACGTTCCGACGAGCCCGACGTTGGCCGCCGCGGTCGCGGCAGCCTTGGCCTCGACCAACGCGAGCAGCTGTGACTCGGCAACCTCCCGCTCACCGAGCTCTTCCAAGACGTAAATCCAATCGAGCCCGAACGTGACGATGTGCTCCTCGGCCACTGCGACGCTTTCGGCATCACGCCCCAGAAGCGCTAGGGCCTCGTCGTACGCTTCTCTCCGGAGAGCCAAGAAGACGCGGGAGGCGCGGACGGCGTTGTCGACGAGGAGGTCCTGCGACGCGGGATCGCATTGTGCCAGCCAGCCCTCGGCGTCCTCCAACCGACGTTCCGCGATGGCGCGATAGGCGAGCTCGCAGAGCAGGATCTGCCGGTACCCGGCCTCCTGCAGTTGCTCGCTCGCTGCTTGCAGAAACGGGACGAAGCCATCGGACGACCCGGTGAGTGAATCCAGGTTCTTGATGCGCATGGCAATCCAGAAGACGCGATGTTCGAGGTCCGCATTCCGGCTCTTGCGCATCAGCGTGATCGCGACCCGGAATGCTTCGACGAGGCGCTCGCGGGTTTCCGCGCGCGTGTCCATGCCATCGATGTCGTCCAACCCCTCGGGCCGGTGGAAGACGCTGTAGCGGCTGTCCCGGGAGGTGGTGAGCTGAGCCCGAAGGCGCTTCTGGCGAGCAGCCTCGGTCGCCGCGTCGGGAAGCGTGGGTAGCGGCCGTGCCTGAAACGGTCGCTCGCCCACGGTCGAGACAATCGCACAGTAGGCGCAGGTGACCTGGCCACCACTGTCGGTGACGGGAAGGGGGGCGCCACAGTGAGCGCAGACCAGGACGCGGGCTTCTAGTCGAGACATCCTCAACGGATAACGGACTTCACTCGCGTGCCGCAACCGTCATGTCCGAGCGGACCGTGGCGCTGCACGAGAATGGAACGGCCCGACGTACGCGCCCGAATGGAACGAATGGAACGGCCCGACGTACGCGCCCGAATGGAACGGCCCGACGTACGCGCCGACTCGAATGGAACGTCGTTTAATGGAACGGCCCGACGTGGAACTAATGGAACCGCACGCGTGCGCCGCCCGGCGTGACTTCCAAACGACGAGCGCCCTCGCGCGGCGCGCTGTCAGCCGCCAGGTGGGTCTTTGCCCGGAGGTCTGTCCGCGACGTCGGTCGCGCAGGGTGATGATGCGGCGTGCGGCCTCGCGGTGCTTCTTGTCGAAGCGGTGTCGGACGACGGCCCGCGCGCGCGGGTCGGTCACGTCGTCGCCCATCGCCCGGTCCAAGGGGACGCGGACGGTGGTGGCGAGGTCGAGGTGCGCGTCTTCGGCGATGGCGCCAGCCTCGTCTTCGAAGGTCTCACGGACAGCGCGAGCGAGGTGGCGCGTCTCATCGCGCACGTTGTCCGCGGAAACACGCGCGTCGGCGAGCTCGGCCTCGACGTCGCTCAGGAGCGGGCCGGGGGCGGCGATGATTGCGGCCTCGTCGACGTCGTCGACAGGCTCGCCGCGGTGGACGTGTGCGGCGTAGGTGCCGAAGGGATAACGCGCCTCGAGGTCTCCATCGCGGCGGGCGACGCGGGTGGCGTGGTGACCGCGTCGAAAGTCACGGACCTCGACGGCGGCGGCGATGCGGCGCCGTCGGCCGAGGATGTCGCTGGCGCCGATGCGGAACGTGCGGTGCGGGGTCGGTCCCGACTCGCGCAGGGTGCGCGGCTCATCCCAGGGGTGAAGGCGCCGCACGCGTTTGGCGCCGAGCACGGGCCCGGCGCGGGCGGCGCGGAGGGCCTTGACGGCGTCGTGGGTGAGCCGCCGCATGTGGAAGACGAGCGCGTCGAGGTCGCCGCCGAAGGCCCGGTAGAGGAGCGGCGTCGGCGTCAGGCGGAGCCTCAAGAATCTCGGGCGGCTCTTGGCGAAGTACAGCGGTGGCCGCTCGACCTCGATGTATCCGCCCTTCCAAAGCCCGAAGTCGAGGAAGCGCAGGGGCATGTCCTCGGGGCGCGCGACGAGGCCCGCAGCGACGGCATTGACCGCGTCGTACACCAGGCGGCTCGCCTGGGCGGGCGCGTCGACGAGGCGGGTCCAATGGGTCGACCGGTCGTCGAGCAGCTCGTGGGGCGCGTCATACTTGTGCTCGCAGAGGAGCGTGTGAAGACCGCAGCTCAGGTCGCGGTGAAAACGCCGCGTGAACTCGGGCAGATTGTTCGTGGTGGGCGTCACGTCCGTGTGGTGGTGTGTGACGAACAGGCCCGAGAAGTGGACGTCGACATCGGTCTCGCGCTGCGCGTCGGCGAGCGCGTAGAGCCAGATCTGTTCGACCATCGGGTCCCAGGGCGCGAGGAACGCCTTGCGCAGCGTCGTCCGGCGCACGAGCGCGGTCGTCGCTGTCGCGCCGACTGGGCGGATTTTCGGGTACGTCGGGCTGTTCCTTCTCTGCGGATTCCGAAGGTGAGGCTCGTCCAACGGTGGGAAGATGGGAACGCTCGTTTCGTAGAATGTGCGGCAGGAGATCTCGTTGCGGGGAATCACACGTCTCGCGAGCCCATGCCTGGCGCTTTGCTTCGGGCTCGGCTCGCTCGCTTGCGGGGCCCGCCCGCCCGGGCAGACGCCCGCGCCCGCGCGCCAACCTGCCGAAACGCGCGCGGCGAGTCACGACGAGACGGGCCCCACGCAACGACGCGCCCGCAGCGAACCGCCGGGACAAACCTCCGTCTTCGACCGGCTCACCGAGGCGTTGGAGTCGGCGGGCGTGACGTCTCTGTTCCGCATGGACGGCATGGAGGATCCGGGCGTCCTTTCGGCCATCAGTGGTGTAGACCACGACGGCGCGTTCCTGTGCATCGAGGAAGCCCTCCTACCCACCTGCGTGACGGTCGGCGGCGCCGGCCGGCCCAGCGCGATCGACGGCGGCCGCGACTACGGCCCGGACGGGGTGCGTCTCTCGTACACGGACGATGCGGGCGGCCGCGTCACGATACGTTGGCTCCGGGGCAGGGTGCCGACGGCCTCCGTCACACCGGCCCGTATGAGCGGCGGGGCGTCGCACCCGCTGCCGGCGCCGGAGCCGCGTCCCGCTCCCGCGTATCTTTCTCTACTGCGAGACCTTGACATCTACTCCGATGACGTCGCGATCGTCGTGGTCGCTCGTCTGGACTGCCTCATCGTCGTTTGTTTCCCCTCTCGCGGCTACGCGAGCGCCCCACCACTCAGGCTCGTCGAGCTCGGACACCAGTCCATCACACTCGAGGATGCCTTCGTCATGGACGGCACGGTCTCGGTCGATTTCGAGTGGCGTGACGAGGCGGCGGACGGTGAAGGGCTAGGCCGAACGACGATATGGTTGGACGAGCGCGACGAGCCAGCATCGCTCACCCTGCTCGCGACAGTCGTGACGTACCTGGAGCAGCGGACCCGCATCGACGACGACACCGAAGAGGTCATCGAGATGGAGATCCTCGATGCGGCCGAGATGCCGACCGGCCGCTGTCTCGAAGTCGGGGAATCGACGGGGAGGCGATTCAGTGTCGATGCGATGGGCGGCGAGCACGACGTCGTTCGGACCCGCTTTCGCGAGGCGCCCGCGACCGTCGCGTCGACCGGTCTGACGGACCCGCTCCACGTCAGCATGCAGGGCGCGTGGAACGTGTCACCAGCCGGCAGCATGCAAAAGCGGACCCGGCCCTGCCCAGAGCTCTGATTCGAGCGGGACCGGCGGCAGCCGTTGAAGCCGACACGAACGGCCTCTCGCCATCCCGCGAGTCAGGGGCTACACGATCGCCTCCGGGCGTCCGGTGAGGGGGTTGGCTTCCGTGAAAGCTGGAAACCGGAGCGGACGTCGGCAACAACCCGCTCACGGATGCGTTCTTCAAGGCATTTTTGTCTCGTCCCCGTCCGCCGCAGGCGCGAGTTGACTCATCACAGCCAGTCACAGCTACTGCGAAACTCGGGTGTCCGGTGCGGGGGTTGGCGTCCGTGGAGGATGGAAACCGGAGCCAGCGCTCCGTCGATCCATCCGCTGACCCGTTCGCCTCTGACCCGTTCGCGGTCGACCAGCGCGGTGGGCTGACGTCTACGCCGTCACTCCGCGGCGGAATCCCCCCTCGCCGGGCGGCTCGTCGATCCCGCTACCACCGCTTCTTGACTCAAGAGTGGTCCGCTGAACGTCGATGCATCCCTTCGAGCGTGACCATCTGCGTGGTGTGCGGTCGCCCGTCGGCGTCCCTCCACTGCGCAGTCGTCACGCGCGAGATATGCTCCTGCTCGACCGACCCGTCGCGGGTGGTGGTCTTCACGGTGACGTGAGTGCCAGGGTTCGCATCGGTGAACCCCAGCGTCGCCAGCTCCTCTGGCGTCGCGACCTGCGAGAAGGTGTAGACCCCCGGCGCGAGCTCCGTCTCTACCACCGCCCCTCCGTCCCCTTGATTGAAGAAGCGTTCGCCGACGCTACCGTCGTCCGCGACCAGGAACCCCTCCTTGAACGTGACGGTCCGCGCCGGGACGGGGCCCTCGAACGTCATCTCATCGGTCACGGACAGATAGGCTCGACCGGGCTCGCGGATCGGCTCGAACGGAACCGAGACCTCGTCCGTCCACGACATCACGACCTTCGGTGCGCCCGTCTCGTCGACCCCCCTGAGGGTCCACTCGCCAGTGTACTCACCAGCGATTGTCTCGAGACTCGCGAGGACCGGGTCCGTCGCAGATGGAGGCGAGCTCGGCGGTGCAGGCGCGCGTGAGCCTGACTGCACGGCGTGGGATTCGGCAGCCGGCGGCGAGGTACCCCCACAGGCGCTCAGGAGGAAGACGACGATTGCGTATTCACGTAGCATGACCACCGCCGGACGATAGCACTGGGCTCAGTCACCCGCCGACTCCGATGGTGTCCGTGAGAGGGGCCTGGGCACCTAGAGCCGACTTAACTCACCGAATGCGAGCGCCTCGTGCGGCGATCCGGCTTCCGCATCGTCCGCCGTCGGCTCTGCCTGACGAACCCGATCTACGAGTACGAGTTCGGACTCCTCATTGGACCAGGCACTAACGCACGTGAACCGCGCGGTCGCCCTCCGCTCCAGTCGGGGCGCTCTGGTCGTCGCCATGAAGCGGTTCCCACGCGCCCTGGCCCTCGATGTCGTCGCGCCTTCCCTCGAAGATCTCGAGTGTCGACTCGTCGCCGCGTGCGAGGTTTGCTTCGAGCAACCCGCGCATGAACGCCTTCATGTCGACGCGGAAGGCCCCGTCATCGCGACGCACCAGCGGCACCTCGTATACCGTGTCCTCGACGCCGTGCACCGTGACACGCGCAACCGCGGCATCGTCCTCGTAGCGAAGGAAGGCGGCCTCGAGAATGGTGTCGGCGTGGTCCGTCCGCTCGGCCACGGCGACGAAAAGCGCTCGGCCATCCGCCGCCGCGAGGGTTTCGTCCTGGAAGACGGTGCGAAGCGAGAGCACGGTGAAGCGGTCCAGATCACTCATGGACTCCACCTCCTCCCGCGATGCCTGGAGCGCGGCCACTCGAGCCCGCTCGTAGTGTTCGATCGTGCTCGCCGTCACGAGATCGGCGGCGGTCTCTGCGGCTCCGGCCTCGTCGCTCGCCATCGCGGCGATGAAGCGACGCCAGGTCGCATCCGCTTCGCGAAGCTCGGCGTCGTGCCCCGTGCTCGGCGCCGCTTCCGTCTCGCGCATCGGAGCAACGGGCGCGGGCGTGACGGGGTCCGGCGCGCTTGCACCGCCGCAGGCGGCCAGTAAGACCATCGCATGGAGCCAGGCCACGAACCGCGAGGGTACCGCACGTCTTGCACTCGTGGCTCGGTCCGCTGTGCCAGTCGTGATCCTCACGGGTGCCGCGACGTTCATGTTCGTCGGGCTCTCATAGTCCCAGCCGGCGCCGGACTGCCGCGAACCGGCTCGACTCAAACACGTTTCGACTGACCGCGGGCGCAACACGCTCGCGACAGCGCTGCTGATGAAGAGGTCCTCGAGCAGCATGACTACGACGCCCGCGCGCCCTTCGCACACTCTTCGGCGGCGAGATACCACGGCTCGTTCAGGGAGTTCGCTTCTGACGGTGGGGAGAGTCTCGACGCACCGTACGCTGGGCATCGCCTGCCCCTTCCGCGTGCTCCTTCTCCTGGCGCGCCAATGCGAGTCGCGCGTAGGCCGAGCCGTGATGAAATGGCCCACAGCGCCACAAATCAGCGCAATTTGGCGCGCTGTCGGCCGTGCGCGGAGCGAAGTGCGATTCAGCGCAATTCGACGCGTTCCCGCCCGCTTGAGCTGTGCGCATCCCGCTCCTAACAGAGCGACCGCTTCGCTGAGCCCTTCCGGAAGCCCGCTTTGCCCACACCAGGTTGAGGAGGATTGCACGATTGCACGCGGCTCTCCCGTTTCCTCGTCGGCCGACTCGTAGGAACAGGACGCTCTGACTGCTTCCGATAGCGTGGACCCCCGCAGGACTAGCCTGGATCCGCAACAGCAACGCTATTCGACCTTCGCGGATCGACGGGGCCAGCCCCTGCATTCATGTTCGGCCAATGCAACCACATCCGTCCGTATCCGGACCAGTCGCTCACTTGTCCGATCGACTCGACTGAGGCGGTAAACCCATCGCTTGCGTCGCCGAGGGCGAACAAGTTGACCATTAGCATTCGCGCGTCGTTCGCGCTCCATCCGAAGCGCTTCATCGCATCCCTCAGTGCGCCAACACCACCAACCACCACCGGAATGGCAAGAGGGCACCCCCATGCGCCCGCAGTGTCGTAGCCATTGGCAAATTCGTCGAAGGCGTGTGCCGGCGGGGCGCGGAGCCGCGGTCAAGGCGGGCGTCGAAGCACGCCGCGCCCGCGCCACGGTGCAGTCAGGGACTCGAACGAGAGGTCGTCGCCCTTGCGTTCGCCGACCACCTCGTATTCGATCCCGCCGTCGTCTCGCACCACCACCGTCAGGCGATCGCCGTGCGCTTCGGTCACCTCATAAGCCCGGCGCACGCTCCCGCCTGCCCCCTTCGCCACGACTTCGTGGGGGTGGAAGACGAGGATCTTGCCGAGGTGCCCCGTGAGCAGGCTCGCCTGCGTCGGTTCGAGGCGTCGCTCGGGCTCGAACGTCATGAGCGTCCACGGTCCGGTGAGCCGGCGCGCCGCCGATAACCTCCGGACCTGGGCTCTGTGCGACCTCTTCATCGGCTCGATGAACAGGAACGCGAACCCGAAGAGGATCACGGCGGGGACGAACAAGCCCACGGCGTCGCGTGATTCCTGGGTCAGCACCACGATCACGCCGCCGATCGCGAGCAGCGCACCCAGCACTGCCATGGTGGCCTGCACGATGGTCAGCGGCTTGAGAAGACCGAGCATATCTCGGTCCCAAGGTGTCTCCGGTTCCACCGGATCGACTGTCACTCCACCCCGCCGGAGCCGCAAGGCCCCCGGACCGAAAATGGAGATGAGCCCTCCGGTTTCCAGCCTCCACGGAAGCCAACCCCTTCACCGGACGTCCGAGTTTCGCAGTAGGTATGATGAACCAAGCCGCTTCGCGGCAGCGCTGACTGGCCCCGGCTCGGCGCACTGAGTCACGCACGTCCACCGGCACCGCCACGACGGAGACGCGACTCTGGAAGTGCGGCGTCACGACACGCCGCAAACCGAGGGGGCTGGAGGGGGCGAGCAGCCCCCCGTTACTCCAGTGTGTGATGGACGATGTGTTGAAGCTGGCGCCGCAGCAGGTGTCGAGCGTTGAGCGCTGGCACGACTTGATCAAGAAGCAGGCCGAGCGCGGCGTAGGTCCGACGGCGATCTATGATCACCTGCGACTGACCGAGCCGGACTTCGCGGGAACGCTGTCGGCGGTCAAGCGCGCATGCACCCGGCTTCGCCGCGAAAGGGGCGTGACCGCCGAGGAGGTGGCGATCCGCGTCGAGACGCCGCCGGGTCACGTGGCCCAGGTCGACTTCGGCTACGCGGGCAAGCTCTACGACCCGAGGGAAGGCCGCGAACGCCGCGCGTGGTTTTTCGTGATGACGCTCGGCTGCTCGCGGCACATCTTCGCGCCTGGTCTTCGACCAGAAGAAGACAACTTGGCCTCGGGGCGCGCGACGAGGCCCGCAGCGACGGCATTGACCGCGTCGTAGACCAGGCGGCTCGCCTGAGCGGGCGCGTCGACGAGGCGGGTCCAATGGGTCGACCGGTCGTCGAGCAGCTCGTGGGGTGTCAAGGCTCGGGTGGGGTGATCCCGTCGAGTTCTCGTGAGCAAACGACTCGAGGCCGTGGACGCGACTTCCTGAAGCCCGAACCGGACATCTCTACTTAACGCAAGACCGGACATTTCTAGCTTGCGTTGGCATCAGCTTTCCCTGGATCCGTGACGGTTACCGGAAAACTGGAAAGCGGAGCGAGGGCCACGGGCGTCGCGAGCCCCTCACCGCGCGGGAGCCGGTCGAGGTCGGCCCCGATGACCAGGTCCATGACCATGAAGGGCGTGCCGTCGTCGTCACGGCCGACGTCAAGCACCGGGACGACGTTCGGGCTGTGGATGCACGCCGCGGTGCGTGCCTCGTCGAAGAACATCTCCAAGAAGCGCTCCTCGGCCACGAGCTCGGGTCGGATCCGCTTGATGGCGCACAAACGCTCGAAGCGCGACTCCGCTCGGAGCCGCGCCGCGAACACCTCCCCCATGCCGCCCTCGCCGAGCAACGCGAGGACTTCGTACCGACCGATTCGAGTGGGGAGGGTCACCGGCTCGGATCATACCCGAGCCGGCGGACGATCACGCTCCGGTCTCAATCACGGGCAGACCTCCTCACAGCCGTACTCCTCCCAGTCGCTACGACACCGTAACTCGGTCTCCTGCCACCGACTGCTTCCGTCGGTGCACTCCCGTGCGTACGTGTCACCGCACATGTTGTAACTGAGGTAGTACCAGGGGCCGCATGAGCGGCCGCCGCACGTCTGGTTCACGAGCGCTTGACACTCGATCTGCCGCTGCGTCGGTGTACAGCCGGACGTCCCGGTGCAGTACATCGGATAGCACGAGTGGAGCGTCACGTAGCAATACGAGCCGCCGTCGCCGCCGCCACCGCCGCCGCCGCCGCCGCTGTCCTCGTCGCCGCCGGTGCACCACCCCGAAGTGCAATCCCAACACGACGCGTCGCACCCCATTCCGGTGTCCACGCATCCATCGAACGAGCCCGAGCCGCACGAGGAGAGAAGTGCCGCCTGCGCGCCGCGCACGTCGGCGTCTGCGTCGTCCGTAGCTGCGGCGGGCGACCCCTCGCAGACGAGCCGCGCCTCGTCGCCGACGAGCGCCCGGCGACAGCCTTCGGGTGGGGCGCGAAATACGCCGGTGACGATCCACCCCGCGTACAGCGACGCCGCGCACGGGCCGTCGCCCATCTCCGGATCACTCCCGAGCCACTGGAGCAGCCCCTCACCCCCGTCCGGCGCGGACGCCGCGTGCCCGTCGCTGCACGACCAGCGCACCACCCCGTCGCCGTGGCTGAGCGACGCCGGATACGCGTTCAGCTCGACCTCGTAGCCCGCCGCGCCGATCCGCACGACGCCGACGTCCTCGCCGCCGGCGCCGACGAGGCGCACGACCTCACCGTCCGGGCGCAGCGCCTCGACGCCGAGCGAGCGGAGCTGCTCGCGCTCGACCGCCGACACCTCGCTCTCCACTTCGCCGGGCTGCGCGCCGACCGCACAGCCCGACACCACCGCCGCCAGAGCCAGACTTCCCAGAACCTTCGTTTGCATTCCCATCGGACCTCCTGTCGGCCTCGACGTAGAGCAACCGCCGCGCCACGGGGCTCGGCCGCACGACTCCTCGGGTTTCGGCGACCCCGCCGCGCTCGGCCGAGCGCACCTTCGATGGATCCCTGCGCTCTCGCGAGCGCAGTGGCGATGCGCGACGCCGCGGCTACCTAGCAGGCATGAGCAGTGTGGTGGCGCGGTCTCTGGGGGTCGTCATGGCCCTGACCGCGGCCGCCTGCACCGCCGCGCCGCGCGATCACGTCGAGCTGGCGGCCGCCCCGAACGATCGCGCCGACGCCGGATTCCACCTCGACTGGGCTCCGCCAGCCCTCGACCTCGGCCAGCCACCGCTGCTCGTCTTCGTGTGCGACGAGACGTCGCCGCGCGTCTGCCCGGGCGGCTGCGCCAACGAAATGGGCTGCTGCGTCACGGGCGCCCGTCCCACGGGCACCTGCACGACCGCGGCCGACTCCTCGTGGCGCTGCGCCCTCGACTGCCAGGACCTCGCCCGCCGCTACGGGTGGCACGTCTACGCCCAGTGTGAAGCGTTGTGTACCTTCGTCGAGATCGGTGGATAGCCATCACAAACGGCCTCCCGCCACTCCCGCCGTAACTCCTCGCCCCGCCCCGTCCTGACGCCGCGCGCTGCGTCGGCGATCCTGCGCGGCGATGTCGGATGATCTCGAAGAGCTGCGCACACGATTGAAGGAAGGCCGCGGACCGCGGGGCGGCACGCCGGAAGCGCTTCGGCGGGAGGTGCTCGAGGTCGCCGAGAGACTTCGCGCGGCAGGCGGGAGCTATCGCGCGACGGCGAAGCAACTTGGTCTGAGCGCGCAGACGCTGCTGACGTGGCGACGCAAGCGGAAGAAGAGCGACGGCGCACTCGTCGCCGTTCGCGTGAGCGCGCCGCCGACGCCGGGGCCGATCGTTCGTGGGCCACGTGGTCTGTCCGTCGAAGGCATGACGCCGGCGGAGATCGCCGAGCTCTGGCTTCGGCTGTCGTGATCGGGCTGAGCCGCGGTCTGGTCGCGTGGGCGTACGGAGCCCTGCGACATGCGCAAGTCGTTCAACACGCTGAGCGCGCTCGTCGAGCAGGAGATGAAGCGCTCGGTGCTCAGCGGCGATCTCTTCCTCTTCGTGAGCCGCAATCGCACGCGCGCGAAGGTGCTCTACTTTGACGGCACGGGGCTGTGCCTGTTCGCGAAGCGTCTCGACAAGGGGCGCTTCGCGCCGCTGTGGAATCGGAAGAAGGAGGGCGGCGTCGAGCTGACGCTGACGGAGCTGTCGCTCTTCATCGAGGGCTCCGAGACGGTGGGCCGATTGCCGATGAGCCCGCCGCTTCTGACGAAGCGCGACCTGTCGCCGAAGCTCGGCGGCATGGATCGTCGATGAGGCCTTGTTAACGCTGCGGCTCGGTGTTAATCAAAAAGCGTGGATCTCGACCGCATCGATGACGTCAAAACGCTCCGGCGCGGCGGACTCCGGCTCACCCACCCTCCGCCAACGCACCCTCGAAACCCGAACACTCGCCGCAGTCCTCGACCTCCGCGACCGCGACCGGCGATCACGAGTCCGATATCCCCATAGCCCCCGCCGACGCTTGACTGCTGCGAACCGGCTCGACTCAAACACGTTTCGACTGACCGCGGGCGAAACAGCCGCTCGTCGAGCAGCAGTGCCTGGATGGCGGTCAGCGCATGTCTGGTCCGCCGAGTACAACTCGATGACGAGGTTGTCGGAGGAAGACCAATACGCGCTCCCGCCAATCATTGGAGTCGATTCGGGATCAGATACGGTGACCTGCGCATCTTCGATCGCTG
Organism: uncultured delta proteobacterium; assembly: GCA_963727445.1. Lineage (GTDB taxonomy): Bacteria > Myxococcota_A > Polyangia > Polyangiales > B10-G4 > B10-G4. The sequence continues at coordinate 101,219 of CAVSGI010000020.1, read as the reverse complement.
GTGCCTCCTTCCCCCCTGCGGTGGCGGCGAGTCATGTCCATGTGATGTGGGCACCGTGGTGGCCGGCATCGCGCGTGGTGGCGCCCTCGATTGCGGGGTTGCGACCTCGGAGGCAGCGCGTCCTGAGGTCGAGGCGTGCATGGAGGCCAGCGCGACCGGCATGGTGCTCACGTGCACCGACGCGATGGACGGCCTCTTCCAAGAGTGCGAGTGCACCGAACCTTTGGGGGCCGACGCCGGGCCGGTCGGTTCGGATGGCGGGGGTGGAGCAAAACACGTGGCCGGGCACCCCGCGGGGGCGAGGTCGCGCACGCGTTCTTGAGCGCTGAGCGTCATCACGTACTCGGGTTCGCCGACGTGCATTCGTATGCGCGGGAGCAGCTCGGCGCGAGCGCGGCGTGGTTCTACGAGTCGCGTCGTGTGGCGGCGCGTCTTCGGGAGCTGCCCGAGACGCGACGTGCGCTCGCCCGCCGCGACATCACATGGAAGATGGCGGAGCTCCTCGGCCGGCGGGCGACGCCGGAGGACGAGCCGGTGCTGCTCGCCGCGGCGCGCCGGAGCACGCTTCGCGAGATGACCGAGCTCCTCGACGAGCGCGACGAAGCGATGCGGGAGGCCGACGACGAGCGCATGGTGACGGTGACGCGTCGCGTGGACGTCGACACGTTCTGGGAGTGCGAGGTCACCTCGAAGCTCGTCGATGACATCGAGGGGCGCGAGGTGGGCAGCCGCTGGATCGAGGCGGTGGTCGGTGAGGCGACGTCGACGTTTCAGAATGCGGGGATCGATCCGTTCATCGAGGCGGTCGATGCAGCGGCGTCGCGGCTGGGAGGCGCTGGGCTGCGGCCGCTTCGAGCAGTGGATCCGCGAGCGGCTGGGGCTGGGGCGCGCCACGGTGATGCGGCGGATCCGTCTCGCGGCGGACGCCGAGCGGCTGCCGGAGATCGGGGTCGCGCTGCGGCGCGGGCAGACGTCGGAGGCGGCGGCGCTCCTCGTGGGCCGGGTGGCGGACCCGCGCACGGTGGAGCCGTGGCTCGATCGGACGGTGCGGCGGACGTTCGCGCACCTGTCGGAGGAGGTCGAGATCGCGGAGCGGCGCGCGGGGGTGCGGGGTGTGGCGGGGGCGCGGACGGGCGTCTGGCCGCCGAACGACGCGGAGGTCGCGCACTTCGAGGCGGAGGAGCGGGCGGTGCTGAGCGGTGAGCGGCTGCGGCGCGCGGTCGACGAAGATGCGCCCGTCTCATTTTGTGAAGTCAAAGGGCGCGGGCCGCGGACGCGCGAGGTGAGCTTTCGGATCCCGCTGGATGCGTTCGTCGAGTTTCGGATGATGGAGGTGGCGTTTGTCCGAAGCGGGCTCGAGGGCGTGTTCCTGCGGGTGATCTGCCGCGAGTTCTGGCGGGATTGGCTGCCGTGGCTCGGCAAGAGCGACCGGTGGGAGCACATTCATCGGCGCGACGGGTACCGGTGCAAGTGTCCGGTGTGCAGGCGGCGCGATGTCACGCTGCACCACCTGCGGTACCGCGGCCGCGGCGGGGACGACGCGCCCGACAACCTGGCCAGCATCTGCGCGTTTCACCATTTGGACGGCGAGCACGGCGGGCGGCTGAAGGTGACGGGCCCCGCGAGTCGGATGACGTGGCGGCTCGGGCCGGTGGAGCGGCCGCCGGTGATGGTGGTGGTGGGGCGCGAGCGGGTGCGGTGAGTGCTCGTTCGCCGCTCCTCTTCAGGAGAAGAGCTGGAACGCGCCCGAAGCAATCTCGACTGGCTCGTCTGGCGCCTCGAGCTCCACCCCCACGCCCAGGTTTGAACGAGAGCTGCACCCAAAGGGAGCCTCCACCGACGTCCGGTCTCACGACAGAGGAGGTGCGGGCTACCCTCGTCGTGTCGTTCAACGCGCTCGTCAGAGCTCGCTGAATCGAGCGCGCATGGTTCGTGAGCGAGCGTCGAGCTCAGCCGCAGGGGCGGCGCGAGACGATTGCGCTGCCCTCGCCCCTGCTCAGGCGTCGCTCGACGGGGGTCGCCACCGGCAGCCAGCGGGTTGCCTCGGTCACCGCGCTCTTCGCGTCGCGGAGGATTGGGGCCCCGTGACCGACCACGACGCGCTCGAAGGGCTGGGCGAGGATCGCGTCGACGCTGCGCCGCGCGGCACCCCGGTCGCGGAACGCGGTCCATCGAAGCATGCGACTGAGGGCGACGCGACCATAGAAGCCCATGGCTGATGCGTAGATCTTCGTCCAGCGCTCGGGGGGTGTCCCGATGTTGTGGAAGAGGTCCGTGACGACGAGCGTTTTCGACGGTTGATGCACGAGCACCGTCTCCTCCATGCGGAAGCCATCGATGTGGATCTCGGCGATGGCGTCGTCGAAAGGCGAGGCGCCGGGCGCGTCGGGCGCGCGCGCAATCGCGAGATCGGCGCGCTTGTCCCCCAGCGCGGCCGGTCCGTGAACGAGCGCGGAGGGGTACGCCTCCGCCCACTCGCCCAGCCACATGTGGTGGAACGTGTTCGGCGCGTAGAGGTGCGCGACCTCGCCCAGCCCTTCGACCGCCGCGCGGCGATCCTCGGTCAGCGGGAGCGGCGAGGAGAGCAAGAGCTCCCCTCCCGTCAAGCGCAGCACCGTCATCGTCGACGTGAGTGGCATCCCGACGATGCTCACCGGCCCCTCGTCGACCCACACCCCATCCGCGACCGACTCCATGGGACGGGGTGTGGTGCCGTCTTCGCGAACGGACAAGGGAGAAGAGATCGACCGGATTCGGATCCGGGTGCTGCGGCGCGCGACCGAAGCCCTCTCGATCGGCGGGGCAACCATCACCGAGGTTCGTGCCTCCACGAAGCGAACATCGTTCATGAGGCGGCCGAAATCGTAATCGGGCACTTGCACGCAGGCGCCGATGGCCGTCGACGCGATGCGTCCGTTCGACAGATCCAGCTCGCTGGACGCCATCACAAGAACGCCCCACAGACATCGACGGACTCGATCGAGAACCGCGTGAGGGTCACGCGCGAGGAGACGACCCCGACGCCATAGGCCAGCCCGGTCAGTGACTCGGTTGTACAGCTGGCCGTCACCCGAGCGACGGTCACGTCTTCGAGGCTCGCCGCCGGACGCGGAAGCCCCCGCGAGAGCGAACACGACGAAGAGCTCGAGAGCGAGCTCATCACATCGCTCTTTGGCGTCACCCCTCACGGGTGACACTATCCGGAGACCGTTGACGGCGACGATCTCGCTCGTGCAAACCTAGACCATGGGTCTGCGCAAGAATCGTTCGCCTGTCTGTCTGTCTGTCTGTCTAGGAACAAGGCTGGCAGACCCAAACGATGGCAGACGAGGGTTTGTTGGAGCGGCGGCATACCCATCTTCGGGTGGATGATCCTGCTCGTGGTGTCGGCATGCGTCCCAGATGGCCCCGGCCAGGGCTCGACCAGCGGACTTCACGACGACGGGGGCACGCGAGAAGCGCATGGACCCGGACTTCCCCATTGCATCAATGATGGACCACTGGGTCGTCAGGCGATCCCTCGTCGCGTCGTCGTCAACCATGGGCGGGACCATGCCCGGTACGACCTCCCGCCTCGTGGCCCCTTGTCCATCGAGATGGTCGTCACCGGAATCATGGACCTGGACGTCGAGGGGCCCTCGGCGGATTACCCTGACGAGGTCGAAGCGACGTTGAACATCGTCGGTCACGGACGCGCGGTCCTCGGCGCGGGCTCCGACGGCACGCTCACGTATGCCACCTGGCGCGGTCGCGCTCTCGACTTGAGTCGACCGAGCACTCATTACGCCGACGGAACGCCGATCGATGCGCCGCGCGCGGTCACGCTGGCATCGGATTTTCAGGAACGATTCGATTCGCTCGGACAGCAGCTGGCCGCGAGTCTTCGGGGATGCCTCGGCGACCCGCCCGAGGATCCGCCTTCGTGCCCCACCAACGGACAAGCAGCACAAGTCGCGGGGTTCGACGTCGGGGGAGCTTCGTGCGCCGGTTGTTGGGGCGCTGCCCTCACTGAGCTCACTCACTGCTTGTTGGGTGTCGCCGAAGGCTGTGCCGCCTGTGCAGGTGCCGGGCTCTTTGCCGGCCTGTGTGAGGTGATCTGTCTGGTGGTGGGCTTCCTCGCCTGCATCGCCTTGTACATCTTCTCGATCATTGAATGCCAGAACAGCGAGGCCTGCTGCCCTGAACGGTGCGATGACAACATGGACTTCATCAACCCCACCCCCCAGTGCTGCCATCGGGACTCGACGTGCGTCGATCCCACTCGCGGCCTTTGCTGCGATCACAGCTGCGGCGGCGGCACCTGCTGCCCGGTGGGCAATACCTGTGCGAGCGACCCGAATCTAGCCGGAAGCCTCGCCTGCGATTCCGCGACGGTGTGCTGTCCCACAGCGAATGCGTGTGGGGACGGCTGCTGCGCTGAAGCGAACATGTGCGCCGACCAGCTCAACGGACCGTGTTGCGAGGGAACTCGGGGCAACCCCGGCGGTCCCTGCCCCGGCTCTCCGGGCGACGACTCCACCCCCGCCAACTGCTGCAACCCTGACCAAAGCTGCGCCGACTTCGGCGTGTGCTGTAAGGTGGGGACTCAGTGTGAGAGGAATGGCACATGCTGTCCCGACGACTACACGTGCAATGCGCCAGGCGCTCAGTGCTGCCCCGCTGGCATGCACTTCTGTGCCGACTGCCTTCCGAACGGTGCTTGTTTCGAAGGCGACTGCCCGACATCGGAAACGGGTGAGCCGGTGTTCTGCCTCGAGCGTGGCGGCGTCGAACCCGTGCCCTCCATGCCGCCAGCGGATGACGGATGAACGCGCGATATCTCGGCCTGTGGCTCCTCGTAGGATTCATCTTGGGTTGCGGGGGGGACGATACGAGTCCGCTTGACTCGGCGCCTGACACCGGCGCTATGGATGACACGAGTGCGCCCGATGCGCGCCCGGACGGCGCCGAGGACGCCGCAGCATCGGACGGGAGCATCGATGCCGGCGCGGTCACATGCGAAAGCGCTCCAGCGGTTGACACGTCCTGGTCCGGCGGTTCACTCCTGTACTGTGGGTTCGGGACCGCGGCGTGCGGAGCCACTGCCACGCCGGATGGCCCGTGCCTGTGTACTCAGGAATGGTCAGACAACACGACGAGCACTCACTGCGGGGGAGCTGTTGTTTCCCCAGACGGATCGCATACGTATCTCGCTTGGTGCAACCCTCAAACAGGTATCTGCCGTTGCTCGTTCGATGGCGACGAGTGCTATTGTCGAGCACGTCCTGCTCGCGCGTGCAGCGATGTCTGCGGCCCAGATTCCAGAGGATGTTTGTGCGACACGTTTCCGGATGGCACACCGAGGAACCTCTGCGCCGACGAATGTCCCGACTCACCAGGGCTGGTGGAGTGCTGTGCTGATCCGACTGCATCCGACTGCACCTGTTGGGGGGGACCCCGCTCGGACACGTGCCAGCGCAGCCTGAACTGCTGCTGGACGGGCGGGAACGCAATCTAAGGCTGCTCGCAACCATGAGCGGCTCTCGTCGCCGTCGGATCGACGCCAGGGGGGCGCAGGGCAATTCAGATGCTCGTCGGCCAAACGTTCGAGGCGCGATACATGCACAGGACGCGCCCTTCTCGCTTCTCGTAGAACTTCAAGACTCGGGTAGTAGAATGCGGGAGTGAACCGATTCTTTCTTCTCGCCGTCGCCCTGCTCTTCGCCGCCGGGCTCGCGGCCTGCAACAACCGCAGCCGCGGCTCGACGACCACCGACCCGCGCTGTCCGAACCCGCTCGGGACGGGCGACGCGTGCGACGAGAGCGAGGCCGGGCTCACGTGCTCGGGCACGGTCAGCTGCCCCTGCGGCGACCGACCGACGAGCTGCATGTGCGGCGGGAGCAGCGGGAGCTTCCGCTTCTCCTGCGTGGACTCGTGCACCTCCTGCGCCACGGGGGATTCGGGCGTGAGCGAGGCGCGCTGCGGAGCCCTCTACGACCGGGTCCAGGCCTCGGCCTGCCCCTACCCCACCGACAGCTTCAGCCGAGCTGATTTCGTGGGGCAGTGCGGGATGCTGGCCGTGAGCGAGGCGTGCCGCGCTGAGATCGAGGCGCTCATCAGTTGCGCGCTCAGCGCGGAGATCGTCTGCCAGGACATCGGTGACGGCACGCGCTTCGCCACCTTCCCTTCCTGCCCCGAGCTCAGCGCGGAGTGCACCCCGATGTGACCCGCCCTCGCGCCGAGCGCCGGCTCAGCGCCGGCGGCGGATCCTGAAGCCCGCGAGGGCGAGCACGAAGAAGGCGAAGGCCAGCGCGTAACGCCCGTTCGGGGTCTTGCTGCCCGCGGCGACGCTGCAGCAGCCGCCGGCTTCGTCGAGGGGCGGCGAGAGCGTCCGGCAGGCGCCGTCGATGCACGCCTCCATCGCACCGCAGGTGGCGCTCTCGTCGGTGGTGCCGTCGCAGTCGTCGTCGTAGCCGTCGCAGACCTCGGAGGAGGGCTCGACGGAGCCGTCACACTCACCCCAGGTGCCGTCGACGCCGCAGAGCTGGGTGCCCTCCATGCACACGCCGAGATTGCTGCCGCAGGCGCGGGTGTCGCCCTCGGCGCAGGCGCAGCCCGGGTCGATGACGCCGTCGCAGTCGTCGTCGATGCCGTTACAGACCTCCTCGGCGCCCGGGTTCACCCCGAAGGCGGTGTCGTCGCAGTCGACGAGATCCTCGTCGACCGGCGTTCCCGGGACGCTGATGTCGCTGCCGCAGGTGGTGTAGAGGTCGTTGTCGAAGTCGTAGTCCTCGTCCACCGCCGCGTCGCAGTCGTTGTCGTAGCCGTCACAGACCTCGTCGGTGATGAAGCGGCCGATGCGGTCGAAGGCGTCGGTGAGGCCCGCCAGGTCGTCGGCGTGGTGGTAGCAGCTGGTGGCGCTCGGGGTCTCGCCATCCATGTCGCATCCCGCGGTGGCCGTGCCGCCGGCCACGGCCGACCGGTTGAGGGTCAGCGCGTCGACGCCGGAGCCGAAGCCCACCACGTGGACGAAGACGCCCATGGCGCGGAGGTTGGCGATGGATTCGATGGGCCAGAAGCGCTGCGCCCCGATGCAGGTGCTGCCGGTGATGCAGCACTGCTCGCCGTCGGTGACCAGGACCACGTGCCGGTCGCGCGACGCGTCGGTGAGGGCGCGCGCCTCGAGGAGCGCGTCGAGGGTCTGCGCGGTCGGCGTCCAGTTCCCGCCGTAGGGTGGATCCGCGGCGGGGAAGGCCTCCATGATGTCGGCCGCGTCGTGAGAACCGACGTCGAGGACGACGCCGCCCGGGTCACAGGTGTTCTCGCCGTCCACGGAGGGGAAGAGCGCGACGCCGAAGTCGACGCGATCGGCGAAGGCAGAGGTCAGCTCCTCGACGGCGGCGCGCGCGGCGCCCCATTTGGACAGGCCGCTCGGCAGCTGACCGCTGCGCGAGGCGGACATCGAGGACGAGCGGTCGAGCACCACCATGACGCGCGGCGCCTCGCAGCGGGGCTGGGCGGCGGCGGTGGAGACGAGAGTGCTGGGGAGAAGAAGGCCGATGAGGATGGCGGTGATGGCGAGGGTTCGCATGGCGTTAGCTCCGTTGGGGGAATGCCGAAGTCCTGCCGCGCCGCATTGCAGCCGCCGTGCCCACGTGGCCGAAGCGGGTCTCATGCGCGGATCACGAATGAAAACGCTCCGGCGACGATCTCGAATCGGCAAGCGCGCTATCCGGCGACGATCGATCCCAGCGAACGCTTAAACGCAGAGAATCAAAGCGCCGTTCAGCGGTTGAACGCGGGCCCCCCGCCCGTTCGGCTCGGATGCGGAGGGCTGTACGCATCCCTCGCGAGGGACCCCGTCGTGTATTAGAGTCCGCCCCGCCATGGCCATTCGCGATCTCGGCTACCGGCCCTACGAAGGTGAGCGCCTCCCGGCGTCGAACAACACCAAGGTGCTCCTGCGTCATGGACTGACGCGCGCCTGGGGATCGTGGCTCGTGAAGATCGGCGCGTTCACCGCGTGGGGGCCGGCGGTGGTGGCGATGATCTACCTGGGGGTCGCGACCTACATCATCCAGCAGCAGGCCGCCGGCATGCCGGCCGGCGAAGAGCTCCCTCCGCCGCCCGGCGCCGACTTCGTCAAAGGCCTCTTCTGGTGGCAGTTCTGGTTCTTCCTCTCCCTGGTCGGCGTCGGCGCGGGCGCGGGGGCCATCGCCGAGGACATCAAGTTCAAGGCCTTCTCCTTCTACTTCGCCAAGCCGGTCACCCCGCCGCAGTACCTCGCCGGCCGCATGGTGGCGGTGGCGATCTGGTGCTTCGTTCTCACCTTCTTCCCGGCGGCGATGGTGGTGGGGATGCTCGTCGGGATCTCACCGAGGAGATGCGCCTCGAGCAAGCGGGCCTGTTGATCCCCTCGCTCTTCTACTCGCTCTTGATCTCGGTGGTCGTCGCCATCGCCTCGGTGGGGATGAGCGCCCTTTCTGGAAGCCGCGCCTTGACCATGAGCGCCTGGCTGGTGCTCCTCTTCATCCCGCAGGTCCTGGCGGCGATCGTCAACGCCATCGCCGACTGGCCTTGGCTCTATCTCATCTCGATCTACGAGCTCCTCTCGGTCTGCGGCGACGCGCTCTTCCGCATCGAGCCCGCCAACGACCTCCGCTGGTACTACGCCCTGCCGATCCTCTGCGCGGTGGTCGCGGGCGGGCTGGCGCTGTCGTGGCGTCGGGTGCGCGGCGTGGAGGTGATCGCGTGAGCCGAAACGACGCCGACGATTCGCAGGGCCGCCGAGGCATCCGCGCCGTCCGCCTCTCCAAGTGGTACGGCAAGGTCACCGCCCTTCAGGACGTGTCGCTCCACCTCGAGCCGGGCCTGTGGGGGCTCCTCGGGCCCAACGGCTCGGGCAAGACGACGTTCCTGCGCTGCATCGCTGGCCAGCTCAAGCCCAGCCTCGGCGAGGTGCGCGTCTGCCGGGCCAGCCGCCCTTCGCCAACCCGGAGGCGCTGCGCCGCATCGGCCTCTGCCCCGAGGCGGACGCGCTCTACGACGAGCTGACCGGGCTCGAGTTCGTCACCGCCATCGCGCGGCTGTCGCGGCTACTCGGCGGACGAATCGCGAAGAAGCGCGCCAAGGACGCGCTCGAGAGCTTCGGCCTGACCGACGCCATGAACCGCAAGATCGGCGGCTACAGCCGCGGCATGCGCCAGCGCGCGAAGCTCGCGCAGTCCATCGTCCACGACCCGGACGTGCTGCTCCTCGACGAGCCCCTCACCGGCACCGACCCCACCTCGCGCGCAGTGCATCCTCGAACAGCTCCAGCAGCGCGCCAAAGACGGAGCGCTGGTGCTCTTCTCCACCCACGTCCTGCACGAGGTCGAGACGCTCACCGATCAGGTGCTCCTCATCGCGCGCGGGCAGGTGGTCGCCCAGGGCAAGGTCCACGAGATCCGCGATCTGCTCGAGGAGCACCCGCACCACGTGCGAGTGCGCACCGACCGGGCGCGCGAGCTGGCGGCGGCGGTGCTCTCGGTCGAAGGCGTGGTGGGCATCAGCTTCCCGGACGACAGCACGGTGGAGCTGATGACCCGCGATCCCGACGCGACCTACACCAAGCTCGCCGAGGAGGCGGTCGCCGGCCACTTCGACATCGCCAGCATCACCAGCCCCGACGCCAGCCTCGAAGCCCTCTTCCACTACCTGGTCGAGCGGAGCAGCCGTGGCGCTGGCACCGGCGCCGACGCGGGCGTGGGTAGCGTGATGGCGCCCACCTATCAGCCGGGGCTCTCGCCCGGCGGTGACGGGGCGGCCAGCCCGGCGAAGGGAGCGGCGTCGTGAGCAAAGAGCCCAAGCCGGCGCCGCCCCCGCCCGCCCCGGGCTTCGGAAGCTCCGTCGCCGCGGTCTTTCGTCTGTCGGTGATGCGCCTGTGGCGCGGCAAGAAGCTCCGCGTCGGCATCGTCGCGGTGGCGCTGGTGCTCTTCGCCATCATCGCGGCGCGCTACGCCCAGGGCAGCGACGACCCGGCGGAGCTGGTGGAGCAGGGGATCGGTCTCGGGTTCTTCAACCTGCTGGTCTACCTGGTCCCGTTCCTCCTGACCGCGGGCGCCATCGCCGAGGAGGTCGAGAGCCGGACCTTCGTCTACATGGCCTCGCGTCCGGTGAGCCGCTTCGCCATGGCGCTCGGCAAGTACCTCGCCGGCGCCGTTCTGAGCGTGGCGCTCCTGGTGGGCGGGCTCCTGATCCTTCACCTCGGCTGCTATCTGACCACGCCCACGCCGATGATCGACGAGCTGCCGGAGACGCTGCGCGCCGCCGGTGTGATCGCCATGCTGTCGTTTCTCTACGGCGCCATCTGCATGTTCTGGGGCGCGGTCGCCACCGAGGCGGCGGGGATCGTGAGCGTCCTCTACCTCGCGATCATGGAGTTCGGCTTCGGCAAGCTGCCCTTCTTCCTGCGCTTCATCTCGCTGAACTTCCTGGGAGGCGAGCTCGCCGGCCTGCCGCGGGGTGGGCTGCTGCCCGAATCGGTCCCCGAGATCCAGGTGTGGATCGGCGCGGTGGCGATCCCGGTGGTGACCCTGCTCTTCCTGGGGCTCGGCGCCCTGGTCGTGAGCACGAGCGAATACCGCTTCGGACGCGCGTGAAGGTCGACTCCCACATCAGCCGGAGCAAGGCGAAGGTGGGGCGAGGCGCCCTGCACCGACACGAGGCCGGTCGTTACGAATCCGGGCGCGCCTTCGCGGTCGCCGGAGGGTTGGGCCTGCCGCGCACCTGGCAGCTGACCCATCAGCCGCTGCTCGAGGGGTTCGGCCAGGGCCTCGAGGGGAGCGAGCGGCGCGGCGGAGACAAGCTTCAAGACGCCTACATGCAGGCCCGAGCGGTGCTCGCCAAGCGCGTCAACGCGCTCATCGAGCGCTCGATCCCCGACGCCAGCCTCACCGGTGTGCTCATCGATCAGGGGACGCTGCACGTGATGTCCACCGGTCAGGGCCGGGTGTACCTGCACCGCCGCGGCAAAGCGCAGCGCCTGACCCAGCGCGACGAGCAGCTCGAGGGTGTCCTCGAGGGCAAGGCGACCCGGACCAGCCTCGAGCTCGAGCCGGAGGACGTGCTTCTCGTCGGCACCGGCTCCGCCTTCAGCAGCAAAGCTGTCGCCAAGCTCGCCAGCGTCCTCGAAGCCGACGCGCGCACACCGGTCGCGGTGCTGGCCTCGCTCCTCACCGAGCCCGCGGGTGTCGCGGGCGCGGGCGCAGCCGCGATCGTGCTGCGCGTCAGGTGATGGCGGCGAAGACGGCCGCCACGATGGCGTTGCATCGCGCGCCCAGGAACGGATAGGCCTCGCCGACACGGTCTTCGAGGATCTCTTCGAGGGACGCGCGGAGCTGTCGGCGCGCACGATGGAGCCGCACCCGCACCGCCTCGTCGCTGAGCTCGAGGACCTGCGCTGTCTCCGGTCCGCTGAGCTCCTCGACGTCACGCAGGACCAGGACCACCCGGAGGCCCTCAGGCAGCCCATCGATCGCCGACTCCAGGATCTGCCGCAGGCGCGTTCGCGCCGCCTCCGCCTCCGGTGAGGCGAGCGTCTCGGCCTCGCTGGTGGCTCGCACCAGCTCGAGGTGCGAGCGCTTGCGGCGAAGGTCCTGCGACGCCTGGTTCACCGCGATCCGCAGGAGCCAGGTGCTGAATCGCGCCCGCCCCTGAAAGGTCGCCATGCTCCGGTAGACGCTGATCCACGCTTTTTGGGCGGCGTCCTCCGCCGCGGCGTCGTCGTGAAGCACCGCCCGCGCCGCGCGAAAGACGCGTTGGTTGTGACGGCGCATCAGGATCTCGAAGGCGGCGACGTCGCCGTCGAGCACGCGCTCCACGACCTCGGCGTCGGTGTCGGGGACCGTCGCCAGCGGATGAGGCGCCGGTGCCGTCACGGCCCCTCCCGCGGGATGACGAGATCGGCCGCGAGCTCGAGCGTGAGCTCTTCCTCGAGCTCGATCCCGTTGGCCGAGAGATCGAAAGCCAGGATCGCGAGGTACTGATCGACGGAGAGTGAGCCGGGCGCGTCGGCCGGCATGTTCGTCGCAGCGAAGGTCGCCACGTCTCCGACCGTCACGAACTGCGTCGTTCGAACCGTCGCCGTCGCAGGCGGGTCGAGAGGAAGTGCGCCTTCAGCCAGCCCCACCAGGCGCGGCGCACGCTCGGTGCCTTCACCGGCCGCTCCGTGACAACGGGCACAATTGTCGGCGAAGAGCATCGCCCCCGAGTCTACCTGCTCTTCGAAGGGGCTCCGCACCGCGCCATCGGCGCTTCCGCTGCCAGAGCGGGACGCGCCGCATCCAGAGGTCAGCGCCATGGCGACCACGAGTGCCGCGACCGTTCCGTACGATTCCATCTCCATCTCCTTCGTCCATCCGCGGCCCGAAGCGCCGCATTCGGACATGGGAGGAGAAAGCAGGCCGAAACGTTACGGAAGGCTCTCAGGGGGTCGGCACCGGGCCCGAGAACACGCACTGCCCCGCGTTCGGGCCGGAGGTCACGCAGCTCAGGCCCGGGGCGATCATCGAGCAGAACGCGTCACCGCCCAGGAAGTCGCAGCGGGGCGCGCAGACGTTGAAGGTCTCGGTCCAGCAGACCTGCTCCAGGCTGCCGACGCCCACGCAGGTGCTGTTGTCGAAGCACCGGCAGGTGAACAGATCGATGGTGCCGTCACCGTCGTCATCGCGACCGTTACAGCACTCGCCCATCGTGCCGAATGGGCTGCAGTCGGGGTCGGCGCAGTCGCGCTGGCCGTCGCAGTCGTTGTCGAGACGGTCGGTGCACATGGGAATGCCGAGCTCGTTGGCAGTGCACATCATCATGCACGCCGGATCGCTCGCGCAGTCCATGTCGTCGCAATCGACGGCGCCGTCGCAGTCGTCGTCCGCGCCGTTGCTGCACACCTCGGGGCTCGGGCTGCAGCACCCGGGGAACGCCGAGCAGTCGGGATCGGCGCAGTCGAAGAGCCCATCGCAGTCGTCGTCGAGCGCCGTTGAAGCAGTTCTCGGGCGAGGGGAAGCAGCAGAAGGGCTCCATCGCGCAAGTCGTCGTCGGCGCAGTCGACCAGGAAGTCACAGTCGTCGTCGACGCCGTTGTCGCAGATCTCCGGGCTCGGCATGCAGCAGGACGGGTCGAAGACACAGTCGCTGTCGGCGCAGTCGATGCGGCCGTCGCAGTCGTCGTCGCGCCCGTCGAAGCAGCGCGTCTCGAGCGGGTCACAGGTCATGCACGAGGGATCGCCGGCGCAGAAGGGGTCGTCGCAGTCGACCAGGCCGTTGCAGTCTTCGTCGAAGCCCGTCGCGCACACCTCGAAGGGCAGGCAGAAGGAGCAGAGCGGGTCCATCGCGCAGTCGGGATCGGCGCAATCGGTGATTCCGTCACAGTCGTCGTCTCGGCCGTTGCGGCACGCCTCGGCGACACACATCCCGGTGCAGGTCGGATCGAAGATGCAGAGGGGATCGTCGCAATCGGCGAGCCCGTTGCAGTCGTCGTCGATGCCGTCGGTGCAGATCTCGAACGGCAGGCAGACGCCGCAGAGCGGATCGCCCAGTGCAGTCCGAGTCGGCGCAGTCGAGCTGTCCATCGCAGTCGTTGTCACGCCCGTCGCGGCAGATCTCCACCGGACCGCACGCGCACGCAGGCCGGGCTGGTGGCGCAATCGGGATCGCGGCAGTCGATCTGCCCATCGCAGTCGTCGTCCGCGCCGTTGCTGCACACCTCGGGGGAACACATCTCGCAGCGCGGATCCATCGCGCAGTCCGGGTCCGAGCAGTCCGCGCGCATGTCGCAGTCGTCGTCGATGCCGTTTCCGCAGTTCTCGGGGAGGCAGATCCGGCAGAACGGGTCGAGGGCGCAGTCCGGATCGTCGCAGTCGACTTGCCGGTCGCAGTCGTTGTCTCTGCCGTCGGCGCAGTCCTCCGGCGTGCAGACCACGCAGGTGGGCGTCCCGAAGCAGTTGGGGTCGGCGCAGTCGATGCGGCCGTCGCAGTCGTTATCCAGGCCGTCGGTGCACATCTCCGGCACCGGGATGCACATCCCGCACGCGGGAGCTCGGAAGCAGTCGGGGTCGGCACAGTCGCGCAGGCCATCGCAATCGTCGTCGAAGCGCGTTGTCACAGACCTCCGGGGAACAGATGACGCAGAGGGGATCGGTCGCGCAGCTGTCGGTGTCGCTGCAGTCGACGCGACCGTCGCAGTCGTCGTCGACGCGGTTGTCGCAGATCTCGCGGCGAGGGCATGCAGCACAGGGGCGAGGCGAAGCAGTTGGGATCGCCGCAATCGGTCCGGCCGTCGCAGTCGTTGTCGCGCGCGTCGTTGCAGATCTCGGGCTCCGGCACGCAGCAGGAGGGATCGCGCCCGCACTCGGTGTCGGCGCAATCGATGGCACCGTCGCAGTCGTCGTCGATGCCGTTGTCGCAGGAGACCTCGAAGCTCAAGCAGGGCATGACGCAGCGCGGATCGAAGAAGCAATCCGGATCGTCGCAGTCCGCGAGCATGTCGCAGTCGTTGTCGAGGAGGTCGTCGCAGACCTCGGGCCTGCAGAAGAAGCAGGCCGGGTCCATGAGGCAATCGGAATCGGCGCAGTCGATGGCGCCGTCGCAATCGTCGTCCTCGCCGTTGGTGCAGACCTCCGGCATGCAGGTCATGCAATCCGGGAAGAACCCGCAGTCCGGGTCCGAGCAGTCGATGAACCCGTCGCAGTCGTCATCGCGGCCGTCGTCGCAGAAGAGCTCGAGGGGCGCGCACATGCCGCAGCGCGGGTCCGAAGCACAGACCGGATTCGAGACAGTCGCGCCGGCCGTTGCAATCGTTGTCGAGCCCGTCCGCGCAGAGCTCCGGCGCACGCGGATTCACCAGGGGGTTTCTGTCGTTGCAATCGAGACCGCCACAACCGACCGCGACGAAGCCGTCCGAGTCGCCGTCGCGTGGGATCGAGAAACAGCTGCGACTCATCTCGTCGCAGAGGTCGACGGTGCAGTCGATCCCGTCGTCGCAGAGGACGGGGCGGCCCGGCATGCAGCCGATCATCGGATCGCAGATCTCGGCGCCGTTGCAGAACGAATCGTCACGGCAGCGCGCGTCCACGGGCCGGCTGGCGCAGCCGCCCGCGGCCTCGCTGCACTCGTCGAGGGTGCACGGGATGCCGTCGTCGCAGAAAGGAGGCGGGCCCGGCACGCAAGTCCCGTCGTCGCAGTCCTCGAAGCCGTTGCAGGCGAAGCCGTCGTCGCAGTCGCGCGGCGTCATGCAGTCACGGCTGATGCAGCCAGTGGCGGGATCGCACATGGTCCCGTCGGGACAGATCCCGGGGATGAACTCGCAGCCGCCGCTCGCCTCCGTGCATCGGTCGTCCGTGCAGTCCACGCCATCGTCGCAGAACACGGGCGGCCCCGGGACACAGGAGCCGCCCACACACGTCTCGAGACCGTTGCAGACGAGCCCGTCGTCGCAGTCCCCATCCACCATGCACGTGCCACCGTCGGCGTCCGCGTCCGGACCCCCGTCGAGGGTGTCGACGCTGGAGTCGATGGGAGGGCTGCCGTCGGAAAAATCGTCGAGCGCCGTCCGCCCGCAGGCGAAAAGCAGGGAGGAGAGGATCAAGAACGAGGCAAAGTGGGCGAAACGACGGGCTTTCATCGCAATTCCTAGTCTATCACCACTTGGGCGGAATACCTCGAAACCACACTGGTTAACGGGCCGCTGGACCCTCGCTTGACGCGAATTGATTCCCGATTTACACCCCGGCGCGCGCCTCGCTAGGGGGCGGTCCTCGCTCGCCAGGCGATGGGTCGACGCGTGTCGATTCGCAGGCCGGGGCGAACCTCGGACACCGAAAGGCTTTGCATGAGCGACGTGATGATCGAGGCCAAGTCGCTGACCAAGCGGTACGGAGACGTCACCGCCCTCCAGAACGTCAGCTTCGAGGTCAACAAGGGTGAAGTCCTCGGATTTCTCGGGCCGAACGGCGCAGGGAAGACGACGACGATGAAGATCCTGACCTGCTTCATCGCCCCCACCACGGGGACGGCGAAGGTCAACGGCTGTGACGTCTTCGAAGACCCCATCGGAGTGCGGAGCTCCCTCGGCTACCTCGCCGAGTCGAACCCCCTCTACACCGAGATGCTGGTCCTCGAGTTTCTCCAGTGGGTCGCGAAGATGCGGGGCCTCGATGGGGACAAGGCGACGAAGCGCCTCAGGGCGGTGGTCGAGGAGACCGGGCTGGGCGACGTGATCGGCAAGGAGATCCGCGCGCTGTCCAAGGGCTATCGCCAGCGCGTGGGCTTGGCGTCGACGCTCCTGCACGAGCCGCCCATCCTGATCCTCGACGAGCCGATGAGCGGCCTCGACCCGAACCAGACCGTCGAGATCCGCGAGCTCATCCGCGAGATCGGTCGCGAGCGCACGATCATCTTCTCGACCCACTCGATGGCCGAGGCGGAGAAGACCTGCGACCGCCTGATGATCATCACCAAGGGGCAGATCGTCGCGGACGACACCGCCGAGGGCCTGCGCCGCTCGGCCGGCAACAACAAGTACTTCGCGACCTTCTCCAAGGGCGGCGACATCGAGGACACCAAGCGGACCCTCGAGTCGGTCACCGGCGTGGACCACGTCGAGGAGGTCCCGGCGATGAGCGGCGAGGTGCGCTTCGCCATCATCCCCAAGGACAAGAACGCCGACCTCCGCGAGGCGATCATCAAGGCCGGCTTCGACGCCGGCTCGGTCCTCCTCGACCTCTCGGGCGAGATCGAGAACCTCGAGCGTCGCTTCGCAGAGCTCACCATCGGTGAGGACGCGGAGAAGCGCGAGAAGAAGAACGACAAGAGTCGCCGCGCCCGCGCCGCCGACAAGAAGAAGGCGCTCGAAGCCCAGAAGGCCGCCGCCGAAGCGGAGGAGGACGACGAGGAGGAAGAAGACGAGGAGGAAGACGAGGAAGAAGAGGAGTCCGAGACGAAGACGGATTCCGATTCCGATTCGGACGACGACTCGGATTCGGATGACGAGGAAGAGGACGACTCGGACTCGGATGACGAAGACGACGACGAAGACGACGACGAAGACGACGAGGACGACGTGGATGAAAAGGAGGCGGGTGGAGACCCCTCCCGCTCGGACGACGACTCGGGCTCCGATGACGGCTCCAAGAAGGAGTCGGGGGCCGCAGGCACGGAGGGCGAAAAGTGAAAAACACGCTCGGCATCGCCCAACGCCAGTTCCTGGCGTACTTCAACGGCGCCACGGCCTACGTGGTGATCTTCGTCGTGCTCTTCGCGACGGGGTTCCTCTTCTGGCAGCAGTTCTTCCTGGCCAAGCTCACCACCGTCCGCGGCATGTGGATGTGGCTCACCTGGGCCATGGTCTTCGGCGCGCCCGCGCTCACCATGGGGCTCATCGCCGAGGACCGGCGCAGCGGCACCATCGAGCTGTTGATGACCATGCCGGTGAGGGACTGGGAGGTCATCGTCGGTAAGTTCCTCGGGGTGCTCGGCCTCTACGCCGTGCTCCTGGTGCTGACCCTCAGCTACCCGATGAGCGTCGCGAGCCTCGGTCCCCTCGACTGGGGTCAGGTCACGGCGGGCTACATCGGCATGTTCCTGCAGGGCGCGGCGATGCTCGCCATCGGCTTGCTCGCCTCGAGCCTCTTCACGAACCAGCTCGAGGCCTTCTTCCTGGGCTTTCTGCTCTGCTTCGTCTTCGCGGTGATCGACAAGATCCTGCCGCTCATCGGCGCAGCGGACTCGTGGGCCTCGGGGATCGAGTGGCTGTCCTTCGACTTCCATCGCGCCTCCATGGCGCGTGGCGTGATCGACCTGCGCGACGTCACCTTCTTCCTGGCCGCGGCGGGGATCCCCCTCCTCATCGCTTTCCGCTCTCTCGAGAGCCGACGGTGGAGCTGAGCCATGGCGAGTAATCAACGCACCCGCGCCGCCACCGAGTCGATCAGCTTCCTGCTCGTCACCGCAGCGATCCTGATCGGCTTCAACGTGGTCTTCGCGCTCCTTCCCCCCGTCCGCCTCGACCTCACGGAAGACAACGTCTACACGCTGTCGAGCGGAACCAAGCGCCTCGCCCGGAGCCTGACCGATCAGCTGACGGTCACGGCGTACTTCAGCGAGGACCTGCCGCCGCCCTTCAACGCCACCGAGCGCTACGTCCGCGACATCCTCGCCGAGTATCAGTCGGCGGCCGAGGGCAAGATGGTCGTGACCTTCGTCAGCCCGGACACCGAGAGCGAGAAGGAGCAGGCGCAGAACGACGGCGTCCAGGCCGTCCGCCACGAGGCCATCAGCCCCGACGGCGCCCAGGTGGTCGAGGGCTATCGCGGCCTGGTCATGAAGTACCTCGACCGGACCGAGGTGATCCCGGTCATCCAGGACACCTCCGGCCTCGAGTACGCGATCACCATGGCGCTCAAGAAGCTGGTCGGCGAGCGCCGCACCATCGGCATCATCAGCGGCCACGAGGGTCCGAGCCTCGAGGAGGGCCTGAGCGCCATCCGGAGCTGCGCACCCCTGTACGACTTCCAAGAGGTGTCGGCGAGCGAGGACCTGAGCGACGAGATGGCGGCGGTCATGGTCGTCGGCCCCGAGACGCCTTTCTCCGAGGACGAGCTGCGACACATCGACGACTTCGTCATGGACGGCGGCTCGCTCGGGGTCTGGGGCGGCGGCTTCAAGCTCGACCTCGAGACCCAGTCGCCGGTGGCGCAGCCGCTCGACAGCAATCTCAACAGCCTCCTTCGCTCCTACGGCGTGGTGATGAACGACGGTATCGTGCTCGACCGCCAGTGCCTGGTGGTGCCCATGCGCGACCCGCGCGGCGGCATCCGCCGTGCGCCCCAGCCGCCGATCATCATCGTCGCTTTCGACGAGGCGCAGCGGCAGCAGGCGATCAGCTACAACCTCGAGGACACCTGGATGCCCTTCACCTCGCCCCTCGAGCTCACCGAGGGCGCCTCCGGGGCGACCATCATCGCGCGCTCGAGCGAGGAGTCGTGGGTCGAGACCGGCGACAGCATCAACCTCGCCGGTGGTTGGCAGCCGCGCGCCGAGGGGCCCTTCCCGCTCATGGCGGCGGTGGAAGGCACCCTCGACAGCGCCTTCGAGGACGACAAGACCAGCGCTGACGAAACGCGCGTTCTGGTCTCGGGCTCGAGCTTCATGATTCGGGACGAGATCCTCAGCCAGATCGCGCGCGAGGGTCAGTGCCCGATGGTGGGCAGCGTCGCGGTGGCGCTGAACTCCCTCGACTGGCTCGCCCAGGACTCGGACCTCATCGCGGTGCGCGCCAAGCAGGTCTCCGACCCGCCCATCCGCGTGCCCGAAAACGTGGAGCAGGCCGAGGACGAAGCCCTCGACGCCACCCGCGACGCGGTCGAAGCCCTCACCGAGGGCGACCAGGAGAGCCTCGACAACGCCGTCGCCGACCGTGACGCCGCCGTCGAGCGCGCCAAGGCCGCTCGCGAGGAGTGGGAGGTCAAGCAGTCCGAGTACCGCTGGGGCAACATCCTCGGCGCTCCCTTCCTCTTCGCCCTCTTCGGCGTCGTGCGCTGGCGCATGCGTCTCGCCCGCCGCAAGTCCCTGAAACTCTAGGAGCCGACCATGGACTGGCAGAAGAATCGCTTGGCCATCGGCGCCATCGTCCTCGTCGTGATCATCGGCATCGCGGTGTGGGCGTCACAGCGCCAGGAAGAACAGACCGGCGAAGACGCGCACACCACCGAGGCCGAGGAGATGCCCGAGCTTCTCCCCGACCTCGATAAGGAGGAGATCGACGAGCTCGAGATCCACCGCCCCGACACGCCCGTCGTCCGATTGACCAAGGTGTCGGACGACGAGTGGCGGGTCGTGGAGCCCGTGCAGGCGCCCGCCGACATGACGACGGTGAACACCGCCCTCGACAAGCTCGACGAGATGACGATGGTGCGTGTCGCCGCCACCAACGCCGCCAACCACGAGCGCCTTCAGGTGACCCCCGAGACGGGGATCCGCGTGATCGCCCGGGGCGGGGGCAACGAGCTCGCCAACCTGATCTTCGGCACCTACGGCAACCGCGCCACGATGATCCGCCCCGAGGGCGAGGATCGCGTCGCCGCCGCGGAGGGCTCGCTGAAGTTCGCCTTCAACAAGGATGTGAAGGACTGGCGTAACCGCCGCGTGGTGGACGTTCCGCCCGCGGACGTGGTCGCGATCAACTTCCACACCGAGAGCGGCGACTGGCGCTTCGAGCGCAACGAAGACTCGGAGTGGGAGCAGGCGTCGGGCGAGACGCCCATCGAGCGCTTCGGTGCGAGCCGGGTGCAGTCGACGGTCTCGAGCCTCGCCCGCATGCGCGCCACCGACTTCGCGCCGGAGGAGATCACGCCCGAGGCCGCAGGTCTCGGCGAAGAAGCCAAGGTCGTGACGCTCTACGTGCGCGAGAGCGACGAAGAGGAAGACGAAGCGGAAGGGGAGAGCGAAGAGGAAGAGGGCGAAGAAGAGGGCGAAGAAGAAGACGAGCCCGCCGCGCCTCCACAGGAGATCGTCCTGCGCCTCGGCAACCAGCACCCCGACGAGTCGAACACCTTCTATCTGATGCGTGACGGCGACCCGGTGATCTATCTGGTATCGAGTTACCTCGCCGATCGCATGGACGCGAGCCTCGAGGACTTCCAGACGCCCGAGCCCGGTGAAGAAGGCGAAGCAGCCCAGGCGCCGCCCACGGGCATGCCGGGCATGCCGGGCGGACACCCCGGCGGCCCCCCCGGCGGTCCGGGCGGCGGTCAGATCCCGCCCGAGGTGATGCAGCAGATCCAGCAGCAGATCCAGCAGCAGCAGCAGGCCGCGGGCGGCGGCGCAGCCCACTGATTCGAAAATCGTCGGGCCTCGCACCCCCACCTACACAGTTCGTGAAGTAGACTGAAACCGTCTCAGAAATGGGAGGTTTCGTTTGCTGAGGCGTGCCTCGTTACTCGTCTGCATTTTCGCCACCGCATCCTGCGGGCGCGTGGGCTATGAGCTCGCGCCCCCCATCGCGCAGGTCGAAGTACGCGCCCTCGATGGCACCTCGATGCTTCAGGGGGAGACGCTTCGCATCGAGGTCACCATCGAGCCTCCCGAGGCGGCGATCTTCGGTCGCGTCCTGACGATCTCGGCCGAGCCCGGCCGTCTGAACGGGCAGCACGAGCTCGAGGTCACGGCGCCGGACGGCGAGCCGGTGGTGATCGAGCTTTCGGCCGGGATGGACGTACGCGACGGCCGGATGCTCATCCTCGACTCGGACGCGCCCGCGATGGGTGGCGACCTGCGCTATCTCGTCGAGGCCGGCCCGACCGCGCTCGTCGATGTGGACGGCGTTCAATACGAAGTCGCCGACGGGCTGAGCCTCGACGCCCCGCTGCCGGGCGACGTCGGCCTGATGGGTCGCAGCGCGACGTTGCTCATGGCGCACTCCGACAGCGGCTTCGGTCCCGGGCCGCTGGTCGTCGCCGGCGATCCTTTCGAGCTCCTCGACGGATCGAGCGGGTCGCTCGTCCCCGTTCCCCTGAGCGGCACCCTGCCCGGCGACGGGCGCCTCGCGCAGGCGCAGCTCGTCTCCGGCGACGGATACGACGAGCAGATCTACGCCTGCGTCGCGGGGGCCGGCGGGGGCCTCTACTCGATCCTTCCCGGCGGCGCGATCTCCCTCGTCCGCGCGGGCGCGTGCAACGGCGTCGTTCGCTACGGCAGCTACGTCTACATCCACGCGCAGGACGTGGGGATCGATGAAGGTCATGCCCGACGGAAGCACCGAGGTGATGCTCACCGAGGCGGACGGTCTGCCCACCCCCGCCGAGGGCTTCTTCCTCGCCGTCTGCCCGAGCCGCTTCCTCCCCGCGAAGCTGGTGCTCTTCTCCGCCGGCTCGGATGGCATCGGCTCCGATGGATTCACCCTCGCCCTCGAGCCCTGGGACTCGCCGCTGCCGTGGGCCCAGGATTCTCGCAGAGCCGGTCTCGGCCACCTTCGACGGCGACATGCCCTTCGGCACCGTGATGCTGGTCGCGCTCCTCGGGGGCGGCGAGCTGGTCGCCCTGAGGGACGATGCCACCCAGCAGCGCGTGGTCGGTGGCCTGACCAACCCGACGAGCGTGGCCGCGGACGGCGACGGAAACGTCTGGATCCTCGACCAGGGCGACGGCCGGGTCCTGAGGCTCAGCCGCGTCGAGTAGCCACGTGCACGGGTTCTTGGGCTGAGCTAAGGTCCGCGCCATGGCCAGCAAACAGGACTCACCCCAGCGCAACAAGCAGAAGCGGCGTGCCACCAAGAAGCTCGAGAAGTGGCGCGAAAAGCAGGACGCCGAGGGGAAGAAAGCGCCCGAGAAGAAGCCCGCCAAGAAGGGCTGAGCACTTCGCTTGGCGAAGGGCCTGACCCGGGGCTCGGATGGTCTCACCCGCTGTTGGTGGCCGGGTGAGCGCGAGGACTATCGCGCCTACCACGACCACGAGTGGGGGCGACCCGTCACCGACGACGCCCGGCTCTTCGAGAAGATCTGCCTCGAGGGGTTCCAGTCCGGCCTCAGCTGGCTGACGATCCTGCGCAAGCGCCCCGCGTTCCGCGAGGCGTTCGCCGACTTCGACTTCGAGCGGGTGGCCCGCTTCAACCGGCGGAGCGTCGAGCGGCTGCTCCGCGACGAGGGAATCGTCCGTCACCGGGGCAAGATCGAATCGGCGATCAACAACGCCAAGCGCGCGCGCGAGCTCGCCGACGAGCACGGCTCTCTCGCCGCGCATTTCTGGCAGTTCGAGCCCGCGCCGCGCGCGCGGCCGAAGAAGCTGACCTACGCCGTGATGCGCGAGCTCTCGCAGACGGAGGCGTCGGCGCGGCTCTCCGCGGACCTCAAGCGGCGCGGCTGGACCTTCGTCGGTCCCACCACGGCCTACGCGTTCATGCAGGCCATGGGCCTGGTCAACGATCACCTCGATGGCTGTCACTTTCGAGCCGCGGTCGAGGCGGAGCGTCGCGCTCTTAATCGGCCGACGTCGCGCGCCGAGTGACGCTCACCGGGGGCGCGTGACCACGCGCTGACGGACCACACTTAATGCTCCGTTCGGGGCACGTGGTCCCCGGCCCCCGAACATCGAGGTGACAGGTGGCGTCTCGGATCGCCAGCGGTTGTGCGATCGAGGGGCGCCGCCCCCAAATGGCATCTGCTTTGCGATGGGACGAGGCACGGCACTCCCGCCGGGAACGACAGACCCCCCCGGAAAGGTCCCTCGATGCTTCGACCCCTCTTCGCTCTCGCGACATCCATCGTGCTCCTCGGTGGCTGCGCAGCGCTCCCAGCCGACCACGAGGTGGAGGGCGACGATCCCTACAAGCACGCGGACGCGGCGCCGCTGTCCCGCGACGGGCGCTACATCCCGTCGGACGAAGCGCGGGCCTCGGGCGAAGCGCAGAGCGGAACCTACGAGGGCGCTGGCCCCTACAACGGCGGCGCGAGCTGCAGCGGCACCTTCTCGGAGGGCGCGAGCACCCTCGGCAACTACCTGGTCGCGAACTTCGCGGCGACGCGCTTCGACGGCTACGCCTGCCGTCCGAACACCGCCAATCGCTCCGAGCTCTCGATGCACGGCACGGGGCGCGCGATTGACCTCTTCATCCCCCTGAGCGGTGGAGACGCCGACAACGACCTCGGCGATCCCGTCGCCAACTGGCTCATCGATCACGCGACCGAGATCGGGGTGCAGTTCTTCATCTGGGATCGCACCAAGTGGAACATCAGCTACAGCGGCCGCAAGGATTGCGCGTACGGCGGCCCTCACCCCCACCACGACCACATCCACATCGAGCTGAGCACCGACGGTGCGGCGATGGCGACGCCGTGGTTCGCCGACTCTGGCTCGTCGGCGCCGGTGGACTCGCCCGCCGATAGCGCCGGGACCGACACCGGGACGAGCAGCGGGACCGACCCTGGCATCGGGACCGACACCAGCACCGACACCGCCGGCTGCACCAACACCTGCCCCTACTTCGGCGACGGCGAGTGCGACGACGGTGGGCCCGACTCGGACTGGTCGCTCTGCGAGTACGGCACCGACTGCATGGACTGCGGCAGCCGCGGTACCGGCAGCGACCCGGCGCCTGCACCTGCGCCCGACACGACCGGTGACACCACGGCCGGCTGCGAAGACACCTGTCGCTGGGCCGGCGACGGCGAGTGCGACGACGGAGGCTCCGGCGCGCTCTACTCGGTGTGCGCCCTCGGCACCGACTGTAGCGACTGCGGCCCCCGCGGCTCGGACGCCGGCTCCGAGCCCCTGCCAATGCCGGCAGAAGCGCCGCCGACGCCCTCGACCTCGTTCCCCTACGCAGGCCTCGACCTCGACGGGATGTCCATCCCGCGCGCGGGGCTCGCGAATCCGACGCTGGAGCGCGCCCTCGGTGTGTCCACCGAGCCAGAGGGCACCGTCGTCGGCGACGGCGGCGTGTCTTGGGTGCGCGGCAGCATCAGCTGGTTCGGCGGTCCCGACGACACGGGCGTGAGCAGCACCGAGACCGGCGCCGTCACCGGCGAGCGCCTGCGCAGCCTCAACTCGCCGATGAACCCCTCCCCGTCCGAAGCCGCGAGCCATCCGGACGACTACTACTTCTGCGCCATGCGCTGGAACTACGCGCCCCAGGGCGTCTCCTGGCTCCGGAGCGCCAAGCTGGTGGTCCGCAACCCGAACACCGGCGCCACCATCGTCGTGCGGCCGGTGGACTGGGGTCCCAACACCCGCACCGGTCGCCTCATCGATTTGTCGCCGCAGTCGCTCCGCGTCCTCGGGCTCACGACGGACGCCGACGTCCTCGTCGCCTGGGCCCCGCCCGGCACGCCGCTCGGCCCCGTTGCACCCTGAGCTGCGACTCGATTCGATTCTGCGCGCGCCTGTATCGGCTCGCTGGTTGTGGACCAGGCACTAGCGGCGTCGGTGTCCCGGCTTTCGTCGAGGCCGAGCTCCGGCGCTTCCTCGAGGGCGGCGTCCTCGCCCGACGACTGTACGAGCATCGGCGACGACGGCAACCGCGTCGACGCCGATGCCTGCACATCCGACTGCTACGACGCGTCTGCCGACGGGTCGATCAACCTGTTCCTGCTCTTCACGTACCGGGACGCGGCGGGAAACGTGTTCATCGGGGACTGGGCGGGGCCATGAAGGCGCTGACGGCTGCACCCTTCATGCGGTAAGGTCCGCGTCGTGTAGGGGATTCGATGGCCCACGACCCAGGACCGCCGCCAGCGTTCGAGCAGCTCTTCGCGCAGGTGCCGGACTACGGGAAGTACGCGGAGCGGTTCTGGTACAGCTGGGGGCCCGTGTTTTATCGGGGGCGGCTCGACGGGTCGGCGCGGGTGCTGGTCATCGCGTCCGATCCGGGGCCGACGGAGCGGATCGCGGGTCGGTGCCTGGTCGGCGATTCGGGGCAGCGGGTGCAGGCCTTTCTGAAGAAGCTCGGGCTGACACGTAGCTATCTGTGTTTGAACGCCTTCGTCTACGGGCTCTTTCCGAGCCAACAGGGTGCGTCCTGGTCGATGCTGAACGACCCGGAACACATGGCGTGGCGCAACGCGCTCTACGATCTCGCGCGCGGATCGAAGGTCGAGGCGGTCGTCGCGTTCGGTCGCATCGCCCATCAGGCGCTCGATCTGTGGCCGGGTCGCGACCAACAGCGTTATGTGAAGATCCTGCATCCCGCGAGTCACGACCACGCGCGGCTCCGTTCGCAATGGCGTTCGGCGGTCACCTCGCTCCGCAAGGAGGTGACGCCCGATCCCGACGGCGTGCCGCGCGCGTGGAACTACAGCCTCGAGGAGTTCCGAGATGGGGACTACGCGCCGATCCCGGCGGCCGATCTGCCGTTCGGACTTCCCGCGTGGTTTCGTGACAACGAGACGTGTCGTTCCGAGGATCGGCGCAACTGCGTGCATCGACCCAAGCCCGACGACGGCCGTACGCTGATCTGGACGGCACCCGAGACCTGAGCTGAGGGTTTGCGGCGGTGGGGCTTCTTGGCGACTCCTGGGGCATGGCGTTACGGAAATTCGGACCGTCCCCTTCTTCCCGTCCCGCGGCGAGCGTGGGCGGGCCGCGGACCTGGATGACGTGGGCGAGGCCGCGGAGGCGGAGCTCGGGGAGGTCCAGGGGGAAGGCGCCGTCGCCGTCCGGGTCCTCGGCGTGGAGCCAGCCGGGCGGCCGGAGGACGGTGAGCGCGACGACCTTGCGCTTTCCGTCTTCGCCCGTGCCCGCGACCTCGAGATCGACGACCTGCCAATCGGGTCGGACGCGCGTCTCGTACACCGGCGCGTCTTCGTCGAGCATCGCCGCTGTCACCGCACGATTGCCGACCTCGAGCGCCTCGATCTCGTCGTGCGCGAGGGCGACGCCCGCGTCGCAGGTGCCGGCGAAGCCCGTCGCGACCAGGGTGCCGGCGACGATGGCGCGCAGCGCTTGTGGCACCTCGTGTCGCTTGATTCGTGTCGAGGTCATCGGTTGGAACCTAGCGGGCGCCGAAACCGAGTTTCCGAGATCCGTCCCCATTCGTCGTCCCCCTACGTCTCAGCTGGCTCCGACGAGCTCCTGGTACCACCACCTGCGGCGGTTGCTATTCGTGATCCTGTCCTCGGCGACCAGTACGGCGTCGGCTCGTTGAACACGCAAGCGACGCCGAACCGCCGACTCGAACACATCGCGAACGTCCGGTTCTTCGGCAAGCCCCAGCTTCCTCAGCCCGAATGTCTCGTCACAAAGGGAGAGGAGCTTGTGTAGCTCTTCGTAGCGGAGCTGCCCGTCGGAGTCTGCGAGCCGGATCGCATAACGCATTTGGTGAGAGACGAGGTTCTCGAATCCCATGTCGCGCAATCGCGTTTTGAACGCGGATATGAGCGAAGCCACCACCGCGTCATCCTCGCACCCGAGCTCATAGATCAGACGGTACAGGTTCATGCCGAGGGCGGCAGCCTGATGTGGAAGTTTGATCTCGGTTGCCAGTCCAAGGCGCGTCTCTTCGATGAGCTTGCGCGTTGACATCTTCAGCTCGCTGAGAAACCGGGCAGGCGGCGCAGGTTTTCCCATGTCTCTGGAAAGTGCGTCAGGATTGCAGGTCGGCCTCTGGTCTGACTCGTGGCGGTGAATAGGCCGGTTTCGGCGTCCCAATAGCCAACTCGCCACTCGCCACTCGCCCTATCCCGATATCTGAACCGTCTACCGTTTTGAATAGTCTGTCGTGCGCTACGATCGTAGGCTCGAGCAGAGTCGGCACCTACTTCGGCCCCATGCTTGGCGAAGTGATCACGAAGACCTGGCCCTTCCAAACCTTGTCGGGCCGTCGCCCAACGTGCTTGGTGCGCTGTACCGCTAAACGGAGGTCCCGGATACGCATTGTGCACCCGCGCGCCGACGTTCGAGACGAGGTACGCGTGGTCGCGCTCGACTTCGAGGTTGTAGACGCGGTGCGTTCCGGGGAGCGGTTCGCGGGCGCTGAGCGCATACGCGCCGTGCGCGGTTTGGACCGGCTCGCCGAGCGCGAGGTCGCCAGCGGAGACCCAGTCGCGGCGCGCGAGGGAGTAGAAGGGGTGGTTCGCCGTCGCGCGGATTCTCGATCGGCGCGGCGAAGGCGTCGTCCTCGCGCGTGAGGCGTAGCGAGACGACGTCGGCGTCTTCGTGGACGACGGTGGAGAGGACGACGCGGCCGGGTCCCGCGGCGAGCGTGGGTGGGCCGCGGACCTGGATGACGTGGGCGAGGCCGCGGAGGCGGAGCTCGGGGAGGTCCAAGGGGAAGGCGCCGTCGCCGTCCGGGTCCTCGGCGTCGAGCCAATCGGGCGGTCGGAGGACGGCGAGGGCGACGACCTGGCGCTTTCCGTCGTGGGCCGTGCCCGCGACCTCGAGATCGATGACCTGCCAGTCGGGCCGGACGCGCGTTTCGTACGCGGGCGCGTCTTCGTCGAGCATCGCCGCGGTCACCACGCGATCGCCGACCTCGAGCGTCTCGATCTTGTCGTGCGCCAACGCGACGCCGGCGCCGCAGGTGCCGGCGAGGCCCGTCGCGACCAGGGTGCCGGCGACGAAGGCGCGCAGTGCGCGTGGCACCTCGTGACGCTCGATTCGTGTCGAGGTCATCGGTTGGAACCTAGCGGGCGCCGAAACCGAGTTTTCGAGATCCGTCCCCATTCGTCGCAGTCCCCATTCGTCGCAGGTACTCGTAGTTGGCGCTAAAACATCACCCCGACTCACGCGAACACCCGCGCCTCGCGGTCGGCTCAAGAGCTCTCGACGTCGAGCGGTGAGAAATCACGAGGCATCGTCGAGTAGTCAAACGAGTTCACTTCGACTTCCGCCGGCCATGGCTCACCGAACGTATAGCCTTCGAGTGCGGTGATACGACCTTTGTCGACATAGAGGACGAAACCAGCTCCAGCCTCCAAGCCGATGACCTCGGCGATGACGTCACCGAAACGGATGGACTCATCTCGCAGAGGGACGGACGGGACTTCTGACGGCACGTGAAGTTCCGTCACGAACCCCGCTCCAGTAAACGCGCGCTTGGTCACCTGACAAGACGCGACCTGCTTGCGAAGCGCGGGAAGCGCCGGATGATCTCCTTCGAGCAGGAGACTGAGAACGGAGCGCTCGAGCGGGCTGATCTGTTCCACAGACTACCTCACGGGATGAAGGCCGTGCCGATGCGTACCATGCCGTCGATAACCCGGCCGCGAACCGTCACATCCTGACCGGCAACTGTGATGACTGTTTCGAAAACGTCCGAGATTCGCCCGGCGTCAGCTGCAGCCTGAGCGCCGGACTGAAGTGCGTCGAAAGCGGCTTGTTCTGATCCGAAATGTTGAACCACTTGGTCGAGGTTGTGTCGCGCCTGTCCGAAGATGTGATTGAGCGTGTTTGCGTTCGGATACGCATTGTGCACCCGCGCGCCGACGTTCGAGACGAGGTACTCGTGGTCGCGCTCGACTTCGAGGTTGTAGACGCGGTGCGTTCCGGGGAGCGGTTCGCGGGCGCTGAGCGCATACGCGCCGTGCGCGGTTTGGACCGGCTCGCCGAGCGCGAGGTCGCCAGCGGAGACCCAGTCTCGGCGTGCGAGGGAGTAGAAGGGGTGGTTCGCAGTCGCGCGGATCTCGATCGGCGCGGCGAAGGCGTCGTCCTCGCGCGTGAGGCGTAGCGAGACGACGTCGGCGTCTTCGTGGACGACGGTGGAGAGGACGACGCGGCCGGGTCCCGCGGCGAGCGTGGGCGGGCCGCGGACCTGGATGACGTGGGCGAGGCCGCGGAGGCGGAGCTCGGGGAGGTCCAGGGGGAAGGCGCCGTCGCCATCCGGGTCCTCGGCGTCGAGCCAGCCGGGGGGCCGGAGGACGGTGAGGGCGACGACTTTGCGCTTTCCGTCGTCGGCCGTGCCCGCGACCTCGAGATCGATGACCTGCCAGTCGGGGCGGACGCGCGTTTCGTACGCGGGCGCGTCTTCGTCGAGCATCGCCGCGGTCACGACGCGGTCGCCGACCTCGAGCGTCTCGATCTTGTCGTGCGCGAGGGCGACGTCGGCGTCGCAGGTGCCGGCGAGGCCGGTCGCGACCAGGGTGCCGGCGACGAAGCACGGGCAGACGCCGCTCCCGCAGGGGATGTCGTCCGCGTAGCGTGCCGCGCGGCGGCCAAACCGCCCCATGGCCTTGAGCGCGCCGTAGGCGACGAAGGGGATGATGAACGCGGCCGCGGCGATGGCGCAGCGGGTGAGGTTCGCGTTCAGGTTGTCGCAGGTGCCGAAGACGTTGTCGCGGAGGATCGCGAAGGCGCAGCCGGCGATGGAGAGCGCGTCGACGAGGGTGTCGATGAAGAGCCCGCTCGGATCGACGGCGTTGATCGGGTCGCTTCCGACGTAGGCGTAGAGATTCGTGTCGCCTCCGCCGAAGCCGATCGGGTCCTTCGCCGTGAAGCGGCCGATCTCCGGGTCGTAGTCGCGCGCGCCGAAACGCAGCAGGTGCGTCTCCGGGTCGTAGAGGCCGCCCGCGAAGCGATGAGGGACGATGTCCTCGGCCGTCACGTCGCTCTCGATCACACCGAATGGTGAATACGTGTAGCGCTGCGCGACCGCGCCCGTCTCGGCATTCACGACCGCGCGAACCGAGCCCACCTGGTCGGTCACCACCCGGAAGAGCCGTCCGTCGCGATGGAGCGCGTAACTCGGCACCCAGTCGGTGTCGGCATACACGTACGTGATCACCAGATTTCCGCTTCCGTCGACGCGGCCGAGGATGCGTCCGCCGGAACCGTAGAGGAACGCATCGGTGCGCACGCCGTCGACGAGCCGCGCGACGCGTCCGCCGTCGGGTCCGGTCACGTATTCGATGCGCCTCCCCGTCGGCATCGTGACCGAGACCAGATGGCCGACGGCGTCGTACGTATACTGCGTCATGCCCGCGGCATCGCTTCGCGTCCGGCGCTGTCCGGCGTCGTCATACGTGAAGCTGATCGCGCCCGCGCCCGCGGCGCCGTACCGCAAGAGCCGATCCTGCGCGTCGATGTCGACGCAGCGCCCCGTGCCGCCGGGATCGTCACAGGTGTTCCCCGGCGACTGCCACGACATGCGGTTGCCGTTGGCGTCGTAGTCGTATGAATAGCGCAGCGACCCTTCGCGGAAGACGCGGGTGAGCCTTCCGCGCGCGTCGTATTGGAAGTCGTCGGACGAGCCGGCCTCGGTCACGCGCCCGATGCGGCCGACGGCGTCCGGCGTGTAGGTCCGCGAGAGGCTGCCACCGGTCCACGTGTGCGCTGCGGAAGACACCGCCCCGAAGCCGTCGAACACATACGTCGAGCTGGTGCTGTCGGCGCGTGCGCGCGTCAGATCCCCGCTCACCGGGTCGCGCGTCAGCGTGATGGTGTGCGTGCGTCCGTGCGCCGCGGTGATCGACTCGAGGAGGCCATCGAGATCCGTCGTGAACGAGAGCGCGCTGATCTGCGTGCCGACCGAGATGCTGAGCCCGGTCGTCTCGAGGGCGTCGTCGTAGACGGGCGTGAGCGTTGCGCTGTAGGGCCCCGCGACGTCGACGCTCGTCACCACCGGACCGTCGTAGGTCGGCGTGACGCTCACCGTCCCGAGCGGCTGGAGCCAGCGCCAGACCGCCGGATCGCCGGCGCCGTTCCAGTCGACCTCCCCGCCGCGTCCCGCTTCGAGCATCGCCGAGCGCGGCCGGAAGCTGTCATCCACCTCGAAGGCCACGCGCGTCCCGCCGGCGGTCATCGCGACCGGGGCGTCGTCCTCGTCGAACTCGTAGCTCCGGCCGCCGCCGCCGCCGGCGATCGCTGGCGGCGCATAGCTGGCGAGCTGACCGAAGGCGTTCGCACCGAACGTGTGCGCGTTTCGCCCCGGCGGCGTGATCGAGAGCTCGCGCGCGCCCTCGTCGTATCCCGTGAGCACGCTCCCGAGCGCGTCGGCGCTCTCGATCGCGCGGCCGCGCGCATCCCACGAAGTCGTGACGCTCTGCCCGAGCGAATCGGTGACGCCCACGTCGCCGAACGTGGCGCTCGGCAGCGCTGGAAGCGTGAAGTCGAGGCGCCGGCTCACCGTTCCGTCGCCCTGAACGACCGCGAGGAGCCGCCCGCTCGTGTCGTAGGAGAGCTGCACCGGGTGCCGACCCGGCCGCTCCACCCGCACCAGCTCGCCGCGGGCGTTTCGCTCCATCGTCCCGGTTCGCCCTTCGGCGCTGGTCACCGTGAACGTGCTCTCGCCGGTCGGCGCGACGACCAGCTCCTCGCTGAGCGTCGCGCGCCGGGATGTTCCCGGCGCCACCGTGATCTCCGTCTGCCGGCTCTCGAGCCGCTCGTCGGTGACGGTCGCCGACTGGTCGATGGTCCACGAGACCGAGCGTCCCCCAGGGGTCGCGAGCGTCGTCTCGGCGGGCACCATCACGCCGCCGCCGAGCACGACGTCCGGGCGCATCACCTGCGTGAGCGAGGCGCCATCGGGATAGCTGGTGACGACGGTCCCGTCGAAATCGACGGTGCGGTGGACGGTCATCCCGCTTTCGTCCGTGTACGTCTGGTCCCGCGTCGCCCCGAACGAGCGCGTCTCCCACGTCGCCGTCCGCCCCGCGCCCGTCGTCAAGGTCACTTGGCTGCCATCGGCCGAGAGCTCCTGCGCGTTCCGTCCTTCGACGCCGTCGCTCACGAGCTTGCCCGTCGGGTCGTAGCCGAACGCGTGGGCGACACCGAGGCGATCGACGAAGCCTTCGAGCAGCCCGTCCGCCGCGAGCGAAAGCGTGACCTCGTAGGGATCACCATCGGTCGAGATGCGGTCGGCGAACCCGTCCCCGTCGTCGTCCCAGAGCGTGGTCGACGGCCCCTCCGTCGGGACGAGCGTGACCGCGCCCGACGTGCGCTCGATACCGAGCGTGTTTCCGTCGGGGTCCGAGATGGTCGTCAGGCGGTTCTCGGCGTCGTAATCGAATGCCAGGACCAGCGCCCCGGTCGAGGCGGTCTCGGTGCGCACGTGATGCCCGGTCGAATCGAAGATGTAGCGGAGCGCGCCGTCGCCCGACGGAACCACCCACTCGCCGGCGCGCCTCGCGCCGAAGCTCCGGCGGATCTCGCGAAGCTGATTCGACGGGCTCTCGTCCGTGACCAGGATGCCGCCGTCGGTGGGGAGGAGCGCGAGGAGCTTGAAGAAGGTCGCTTCGATCGCCGGGCCGCCGTTGCCCGCGGGGAAGTCTGCGACGTCGCCGGCAACGCGGCTGACGATCCCCGCGTGATCGAGGAGCAGGAGCCGTCCCTCGCGCGCGCCCATGTAGAGGCCGTCCTCGTGGGCGAGGAGCGAGTCGACCCGCCCGATGTTGGCGTCGCGCGCCGGCACGCCTCCCGGAATGACCAGCTCGCTCCCGCCGCCGGCGACGTAGCGCACGATGCGATCGGGACCGACGCGGTACACGTTGCCGCCGGTCGTCCCGAGGTAGAGGTTGTCCTCGCCGTCGATGACGAGCGCGCTCATCGCACCGATGAACGCCTCGGTCAGGGGCGTGCCGTCGGGATCGCCGAACTCCGGCATGCGGTTGGCGGTCTGGAGGATCCCCGACGGCGTCACGAAGCGGATCGTCGACGATCCGTCCACCATGTAGAGCGTGCCGTCGGCAGCGAACGCGATCGGCCCGACGTCCTCGAGCTTCGCCAGCTCGGCGGGGAGCCCATCGTCGACGCCGTCACGCGCGGAAGAGCGCTGAAACTCGCCCGTTCCCGCGACCCCGTGAATCGTTCCGTCCGGGGCGATGCGGCGGATGCGACCGCCGGTCTCGCCGCTGCCGGTTCCGAGGAGCGAGTAGGGCTCGGTGAAGTAGAGGCTGCCGTCGGGTCCGAAGAGGAGGTGGTGGGGGCTCTGGAGCGACGCGCTGAGCGCCGGTCCGCCGTCCCCGGTCGACGCATACGTGCCGTCGCCCGCGACGTGCGTCAGCGTGCCGTCGTCTTCGATGCGGTAGATGCGGTTGTCGCCGGCGTCACCCACGTAGATGCGCCCATCGGGCGACCGGGCGAGGCCGAAGACCGAGCCGAAAGACGCGGACGCGACGGGGACGCCATCGGCGGCCGCCGTCCCGCCGGCGCCGCCGATCCGCCGCACCATGCGCGGGATCGCGCGGCCGCTCACCGTCAGCCCATCGCCGCGGAGAAGCGTCTCACTCACGCGCTCGAGCCGGTGATGCGGGCTGAGGGTCAGGCCGAGCAGCCCCTGAGTGCGCGCATCTTCGAGCGACCCGGAGCCGCGCGCTTCGCGCCAGACGACGACCTCCTCGCGCGTGCGGCTTCCTTCGAGCCGGCGATCCCCACCGCTCCCGAACGAAGGCGCGTCGCGCGACTCGCCCGGCGCGGCGTAGACGCCGTCGTAGACGTAGCCGACGCGGAGCACGTAGGGCGTGGCGCCGCGATACCGGCGCCCGAAGCGATCGAGACCGTCCCAGGTGTGCGCGTAGACCAGCGACGGCGCCGGCTCGAACGACTCGCGAATCGTCTGACCGGCGAGGGCCAGCTCGACGCGCACCTCGCGGAGCGAGGGCGGGATGGTGTCCGGCGTGATCACCGCGCGAACCGCGCGCGACGCCTGGTAGCCGATGTGGCGATCGCTCGTGTAGTGGAGCGAGAAGCCCGTCCCCACGAGCGGAACCGACTCGCCCAACACCTGACGCTCGACGTGGATCTGGGAGCCGTTCGAGCAGGTGTCCTCGAAGAACGCGTCGAGTCCGAGCAGCGAGAGCAGCACGTCGATCGCGTCGTCGGGGAAGCCGAAGGGCCAGTTCGCGTCCCAGAGCGAGAAGTGCGTCGCTTCGAAGCGCCAGAGCGTCGCGCCGGCGGCGTGCTCCGCGGCGAGGGTGCGGCGCTCCTCGACGTCGATGCCGAGCGCCGTCAGGTCGCTGTCGGCCTCCGCCACGCCGTCCCCGTCGACGTCGAGATCGGCGACGCCCCCGGTGATCGAGACGATCTCGACCACGCGGCCGTCGTCCTCCGCATTCCAGTGGCCGAGGGCGCGGTCGTAGCTTCCCACGGGAACGGGCGTGCCCACCGGCATGTCGAGGAAGTCCTCGACGTAGACCGCCACGGGCTGGTCGAACTCGACATCCGCGCCCTCCGGCGCCTCGGCGGCGTCGAAGTCGATCGCATAGGTGTAGGCGCTCGCCGCAGGAAGGGTCGCGCTCATCCGGCTCGGGCCGCGCGGACCGACGGTGACCTCGCGCGGGCGGAGCGTCAGCGTGCCCGCGGGCGACGTGCTTCCATCCGGCATGCGGATCGACGCGCTCGTCCCGGCCCGGAAGATCGCGGTGGCACCGCGCTCGCCGCTGTCGTCGCTCTCGCGCGCGCTCCGGACCACGCCGCCCGCCATCGGGGAGATGGTCGTGCTCGGCCCCTCGAGGACGAGCTCGACGGCTTCGACCTCGGTGTAGTCCTCGGGGCGCGCCACCGCGCTCCGCTGACTCTCGAGGTAATCCGGCGCCGTGAGGCGAAGCGTCCGCGAGGTCCCGCCGAGCACCGCGATCTCGAAGCGTCCGTCCCCACGCGAGCGCACGCGCCCCCACTCGGGGTGTCCGAGAACGCTCACCTCGACGCCGGGAAGCGGCTCCCCATCGTCGCCGGTGACGACGCCCGTCAGGACGGAAAGCGGATCGTCGTCGAGTGCGCCTGGCGTGACGTCCACCTGGAGCGGCGCGCACATGCCTCCCTCGTAGAGGAAGCGCACGCGATCGCGAAACGGAGCGTCCAACGTCTCGTCGCTCCCCGCCACGAGGACCGCCGCACAGTCGACGTCCTCACAGTCGACGTCGCCGTCGAGATCGTCGTCGATCCCGTTGTCGCAGATCTCCGGGTCCCCGACACCGCCCTCACCGGCGGCGTCCATCGGCCCATCCGAGCCACAGTTGCATCCAGTCGCCGGGCCGAAGAGCACCAAGCCCAGCGCGGTGAGCACGACGAGCGTTCGCCTCGTTCGCATCCGACGGAGGATAGTCTTGGTCTGGATGCGACGACAGCACCCCGGTGCAGCGGAAACCGCCCGGTTTCCAGCCTCCACGGAAGCCAACCCCTTCACCGGACGCCCGAGTTTCGCAGTAGGTATGATCATTCGTGTTCGGATAAGCGGCTGCGACTGTCGAGAAGGTTAAGCGATTCCAATTGGTTGAGCCCTGCGCGCGCTGCGTGATCGAAAAGAGCCACCGCTTCTGATCTCCTACGGGTGTCTAAGTCCAAAGGAGGGAAGCGATGGCTCGCCGCAAGCCTAGCCACATTCATCGAGCGCTGACCAGCGTGTTGCCGCGTCGTCGGATCCGGGAGCTGTCTCGCCGGCTGGGAGTCGTTCGACGCCGGCGCAAGGTTGATATCGTGTCGCTGGTGTACGGGTTGGTGCTCGGCTTCTCCGCTGGCGACCGGCGGAGCCTGACAGGGCTTCGACGAGCCTACCTTCGAGCCACTGGGGTGCGCCTGGCGCCCTCCAGCTTCCACGCGCGCTTCAACGAAGCCATGGTCACGCTGATGCGGCAGCTGACGCTCGAGGCGCTGCAGCGTACAGCGCAACTTCTGGGGACGGTCCGAACTTCCGTAACGCGCGCGTCTGGTGGGCGCGTTTGACTCCGTTCCACAGATTCACGAATCCCGAATGCCGGTTCGGATCAGCCGCAACCAATGCGTTGCCGGCTCGATGAGGGGCTGTGCTATGCGCGCCCGCATCTCGGCGGATCGGTGACGTGGATGGCGTGCGACGTAGAGCTCCACACGAGGACTCGGTCGTGGCGAGGCAACTCGTAGAGGATCTGGCTCGGAGCGCCGCGTGACGGAAGTTCGAACCGTCCCCGATCGCCGGCTCGGAGCGCCGCGTGACGGAAGTTCGAACCGTCCCCGATCGTCCCGAGCGCCGCGTGACGGAAGTTCGAACCGTCCCCGATCGCCCGCTCGGAGCGCCGCGTGACGGAAGTTCGAACCGTCCCCGATCGCGCCGCGTGACGGAAGTTCGAACCGTCCCCGATCGCCCCCCCGGAGCGCCGCGTGACGGAAGTTCGAACCGTCCCCGATCGCCCCGGAACCGTCCCCGATCGCCGGCTCGGAGCGCCGCGTGACGGAAGTTCGAACCGTCCCCGATCGCCCCGCGTGACGGAAGTTCGAACCGTCCCCGATCGCCCCCCCGATCGCCCCCGCATTGGGCCAAACGTGCGAAGATCGACCGATGGTCCAACGATTGGCAGTCCTGGCCCTCGTCCTCGTCGTCCTTCTCGTCGCCTGCGGCGATGACGGAGCGACCGACGCGAGCATGGACACGGGCGCGGGCGACAGCGGCCCCGACACCACCGTCGCCGACAGCGCGGTGCCAGATGGCGCAGCGCCGGATGGCGCAGCGCCGGATGGCTCGGACGACGCCGCCGCCGACGCCAGCGCGGACGCCGGCACGACGAGCCTCGTGATCACGGAGTTCGGCGCGACGGCCTTCGGTGAATGCGCCGCTCCCGTCCCGACCGACCCGCTGCAGATCGACCTCTTCCTCGAATTCGACAACTCCGCAGCTGCGACCGAGGTCACCGCGACACTTACGTCCGCCACCTTGACCTTCGACGACGCCGCAATGATGACGACCGTCATCGCCCTCGACCCGGCCGTGTTCACCCTCGGCGCCGGCGATGTGGTCCGCCAAATGCTCGAGAACGTCCCCGGCACGCCGCCCGCCTCCATCTGCGACGTCTGCGCCGCGGGCCGCATGGTGGACTACGTGCTCGTCTTCGACGTCGACGGGGTCCCGCTCCGCGTCGAGGGCACGGTCGCGTTTGGCTGTACCACCTGAGGGTCGACACACAAACGAGAAAGGGGACGTGATGAGACTGCGAGGAATGCTGTGCCTCGTCCTATCACCACGCGGGTGAGCGGAGCCTCCGACGGGACCCAGCGAAGCGCAGGGCGTCCTGAGAATCGGTCGGCCTACACTGCGAAATAGCGGCGTCCCGACAGGCGGTTGCCCTTCGAGATCACATACCGCGTCATGGGCGGCGAAGAGCTTCGGATGGCGATCATCGGATCGGTGGGCATCGCGTTCGGGATTTGAGCTCCGCTCATCGCCCGGCGGCTTGGCGCGCCGCGGCCTCGGCCATCAACGCAGCGCGGTCCTTGCCGAGACTCTCCGCCACCGGTGCGACGGCGTTGTCCTCGAGGACCATCATCATCTTTCGCTCTCCGAAGGACGCGGGCGCGGCGCGGGCGAGATTTCGGCAAAGCACCTCGACGTAGTCGTCGAGCGTCCCTTCGAGGAGCGCGCGCTCGAAGGTCGCGTAGCGCTCCGGCCAGGAGCCGTTGT
The DNA here is from genome assembly GCA_963727445.1 of uncultured delta proteobacterium. GTDB lineage: Bacteria > Myxococcota_A > Polyangia > Polyangiales > B10-G4 > B10-G4. Next base: position 63,417 of record CAVSGI010000020.1, on the reverse strand, counting down.
CAGGCTCCGCCGGCGTGAGCATCTGCGCTTCGAGGGCGAGTGCGCGCTCCTTCGAGGGCAGCGGCCACAGGAGCTCCGCGGCGCTCGCAATCGGTACGCCGATCCCACTCCCGACATCCAACCGAACGAAGAGCACCGGGACGCCCTCATGCTCCATCTCGCGTTCGATGGTGCCGAGGCCTTGAGCCGGGTAGTGGACGCGGTCGCCGACGCGAAACACGGCGCGATACTAGCGCATGCGCTCTCCGCGCGGAAACCGCCGGCATGCGCTCTCCGCTTGGAAAGCTGCCGTGAGCGTCACCAATGCAAGTCGGCGGCGAGGGCGCGGACCCGGTCGTCGGTGAGGCCGGCTGTGGCTCGCGGGGTCGATCGGGGTGCGAGATCGAGCTCAGCGACGGTCCGTATGAAGTCGAGGGGAGCGCCGACTTGCTCGTTCGCCCTTGCGTCGAGGCCTTCGAGTAGGCCCCGCAGCCCATCGGAGGGCTGGATTCGGAATGCACCCGACTACTTCTTCCCGCTCTCGGACCAACTGATCGGCGCAGACCTTGCCCCCATCTGCGCCACGAGTACCTTCCCCCTTCATACGGGGAAGAGCGATGGTCGCGGCAATCGTGGCGATGTTCACGGTGGGGGGCTGCTCGGGTGATGGGACCGGCGAGGTCGACAGCGGCAGCGAGCCCGACACCGGGGCCACCGTCGACAGCGGGACCCCTCCGGAGACGTGTGATCCGAGTTCGATCGATGCGTGTGAGGACGGGGAGTGGTGCCAGCCGGACCTTCGGAATCCGACGCTCACCGGGACTTGTGTAGTCGGCGGCACGCTCGCGCCCGAGACCCCGTGTCAGTCGGACGAGTCGCTGCCCCCGGAGGAGCGCTGCCGCGAGGGCTCGGTGTGCATCGGACTCGAGGGAGAGTCGGTGTGCGTTCAGCTATGCACACCGGATGGCACTTCGGCCCCAGACGACGAGTGTGAGGAGGGGGTGCTCTGCGCGCCGATCGGGGCCTACCCCGGCACTGGAGGCTGCCTCGGGTTCCTTCAATGCCTCCGTGGAACGACGAGTGTGACGCCGAAAGCTAGTGTGCTCCACGAGACCACTACTACGACAGCGAAGAGACCCGAGTCTTCGTGGGCTACTGCACTCCCTTCGGAGAGGCCGGGGCGTACGAGTCGTGCGAAGACGATACCTGGTGTGCTGAGGGGCTACTGTGTGGCAGTCGCGGGTGCCGGAGACCTTGCCGTCCGAGCGCCGCGGCGGGAACGTCGAGTGCGTGTCCCGAAGGACAGGTATGCGTGGAGTCCGCCGGCCGTGCCGGCGTCCCCACCCCCCTCACCCTAGCCCTCGACTTCGGATTCTGCTGGGACACCTGCGACGCCACGGCCACCACAAACGGCCTCCGCTCTCTTCGAACCGGGTGATGGGTCGACAGATCGTACCTTGCCACGAGGGAGCGGCGTCCGGGGAAGCGGTTGTCCTACATCGGGCGTGATCCGGAGGCGGCGGCACGGCTAGGAGCTCGTGGGGGGTGGGGTTCCCTGCGGGCGCCGTCATAGGACGCACACCCCCCAGAGCGTCGCGATCGGGACCGCACCAGGTTTCCGGATCGTCGCAGGCTTCGCCGGCCTCCAGCGACGTCAGGTACATGCAGAAGTCCGGCGAGTCGGCGGGCTCGAAGTAGTCGAGCAGGAAGCCCTCGATGCAGATCTCGTCCGAACGACAGCCAAGTTCGTGGCCTATCCGCCGTGTTCGGGGCCTACGGAAACTACCGGTTCTGAGCGCGGCCCACGGCCTCGAGCAGCTCGGCGGTCCGCCGCGCCGCGCGGTTTCGTCGCATCCGGGCGAGCTCGAGCGGCGTGCGCGGAGGTTTCATCTTTCCGACCGGCTCGGCTGTCGCGGCTGGCTCGGGCGCGCGGAGCGTCAGGTCGGCGCCCCCCTCGACGAGCGCCTCCAGCGTGGGTGCCAGCTGCTCGTCGACGGTCCGCAGGCCGACGTCGGCGGCGGCGAGCTGGTGGAGCGGGGTGGAACCCGCATGGTCGCGGGCGTTCGGCTCGGCCCCGCGCGCGAGGAGCGTCCGGGCGTTGCCGGCGTGGAGGTGCGCTGCGGCGAGGTGGAGCGGCGTCAGTCCGATGACGCCGCGCGCATCGACCGGGGAGCCGGCGTCGATGAGCAACTCGACCGCCTCCGGTCGGCCGCGCGTCGCCGCGTAGTGGAGCGGCGACAGACCCTCCGCGCTCTCGGCCACGGGCGACGCGCCGGCCTCGAGGAGCAGCTCCAGGCACGTGAGCGCGGCATCGGTCGAGGCCTCCGCCGCGACGGCCACGGCGGGCTTGCCGAAAGGCCCGCGCGCGTTCGCGGGCAGGCCGGCGTCGAGGAGCGCGCGGAGCACACCCGGATGACTCGCGGCGGCGAGGGCGACCGCGTCTTCGTAGTGCGCCAGCGCTGGCCGGGACTGCAGCAGCGCGTGAATCTGCGCGGTATCGTCGGCGCCGATGGCCTGCCGCAATCGCAGCTGGTCGTCGGTGTCGGCGGACGCGCGCTCCAGCGCGAACGCGCGGACGCGGCCCCGAGAGCGCGCGAGCTCGGCTTCCGTGTCGGTAACGGAAGGACTGTTCTCCAAGGTGACTCGCGCCGCAAGCCATTGGCGTGGCGATGCACCCGTTTGGCGCGGGCGAATACGCGGGGCAGCCGGCACGCGCTACTCGGCCGGCGGCCAGAGGGCGATGTTCACGGAGGCGGCGTCCTCGTACATGGCCGGTCCGAACTTCCGTAACGGGGGCGTCTGGGCGCGTCTGACGGTCCGAGTAACGCATGCCTCTCGCGTCAAGCTCGACTCCGTTTCACAGATTCGCGAAACCCGAACGCCGGTTCGGATCAGCCGCAACCATTGCGCTGCCGGCTCGATGAGCGGCTGTGCTACGCGCGCCCGCATCTCGGTGGATCGGTGACGTGGATGGCGTGCGACGTAGAGCTCCACAAAGAGGACTCGGTCGTGGCGAGGCGACTCTCGGAGGATCTGGCTCGGAGCGCCGCGTGACGGGAGTTCGGACCGTCCCCAAGCGCCTCGGAGGATCTGGCTCGGAGCGCCGCGTGACGGGAGTTCGGACCGTCCCCGATCGCCGTCCGCCGTCCAACAGGGGGCCTGAACGGTTACCCCGATCGCCGCGATCTACGCGATGCGCTCGCGTCAGCGCTACGCCAGTCCTTCGAATTCCGCGCCGCGACGGATCTCCCTGGTATGCTCGCCACGTGGGTCCGAGGATGGTTGGGACGCTGGCTCGCGACAGACGATCGATCTGCCGTTTCGCTTTCTGCCTCTCCGTCGTCGGACTGGGCGGGTGTCACGACGAAGAGCTACTCCTCGCGGTCGACCTGCGGACGGATCTCATCCCGAACGAGGAGTTCGTTTCGGTGCGGACCCTGATCGACGGCCGAGCGCACCCCGTCGATCTCGAGCGCTTGGACGGATTGAACTTCCTCGAGGGTGCCCGCATCGCGGAGCTCGACGGCCTTCAACCCGGGACCCTGCGTCTTCGCGTGGAGGTTCGAGGCGAAAGCGGTGAGGTAGTGGCGGAACGACCCGTGACCGTGACCCTGGAAGAGTCGATCGGCATCACGGTCGTCCTGGGCCGTGATTGCGCCGACATCTCCTGCCCGCTGGCCGATGCGCCCTTGGCTACTGCGTGCCTCGCGGGTCGCTGCACCAATCCTGCATGCACCGCCGAGAACCCCGAGGCGTGTGGACCTCCGGAGTGTACGGTCGACGCCGATTGTCCGGAATCGTCGACCTGCGCCTCGAGCGTGTGCGCATCGGGTGTGTGTCTCTACGAGGCCGACGACTCGCTCTGCGATGCAGGGTCGATCTGCGACCTCTCGTTGGGTTGCATGGACGCGATGTCTGGTTTGCCTGCGGGTGGGATCCTCAGGTACGTCGAGGTCGAGCTGACCGACGGCACGAACCTCACCCGAGCGGACGAGCAGATTGGCGGCGACATCCGCATCGAGGAGATGGCTGCGGGGAGATATGCCATGACGGAGCGATACGTGGAGCTCGATGGCGGGATCCCAACCGCACTCCCCTCCGTCGCGACCGGGACGCTGACCAGGCAAAGCGACGGACGGTGGCTGTACGACCTCGATGCGGGAGGCCGTGTCGCCGTCCTCGAGCTCGAGATCGACGGCGACACCTGGACGTTCACCCGAGACGACACCGACCCGCGCACCGATGCCACGTTTCCGACGCGGTCGGTGCTCACCCTCGGTCCGCTCGTCGCCAGTCCGCTCGTCGGGGGCTGGGACATGAGGTCGTTCGTGGTGGACGGCGCCCCCATGATGGCCGGCGGGTGCTATCCGCGAACGGACGGCCGCTTCTTCACGTTGGCTATCCAGTTCGACGTGGATGACCGGCTCTTCGGGAGCCAGTATTCGGACTACAGAGCCTTCTCGGACGGGGCGTGCACGATGCCTGATCGGATCCATCGACCGGCTGTTCGAGGGGGTGTTCGACGATCCGGGCGATGGCACCGGGGAGACCTGGGCCTGGGCCGACGCCACGGAGGTCGGCGTGTACTTCTCTTATCGCCAGGTCATGAACGCGGATGGCTCGCTCACACTGACACCCACCGGATGCCGCCCGGATGGGTGCTCGGCCTCTGCCGACGAATACACGATCATACGACGTTGAGCGGCCTCGAGAGCTCGGAGCGGACCGCCCGCCGTCCCGTTGATTGGCTGTGGCGCGCTCGCCGACGTGCGCCATGTTCGCCGAGTCGTATCCGGATATCCTCGGCGCGTGGACGACGACGTCTCCCAGCCTCGCGGGTGGACCCTCTTCATCGCGCTCACGGCGTCGCCGCGCCCGCGCTCGTCGTGGGCTTCTTTCACGACGATTTCATCCATCGCATCGCGCATTCGGCGTCTTCGACGGCTACCGCCGCGCGGCGACCGACCTCTACGTGTTCGCGAGTCCCGGCGATGTTCGACTGCTCGTCTCACGGGGCGCACTCGTCGCCCTCGCCGTCTCCGGTTTCCAGCCTCCACGGAAAGCCAATCCCTTCAACCCTGAATCACGCGGCAGTGTCGGTCCCGGCGCGCGCCGCCATCAGCGGTCGTTGGACAGGATCATCCAATAGGGTGTCCGGCGATGGAGCCGCAGCACGTCGGAGCGCTCGAGCATGCGTTTGATCTCCCGTTCTGGGCGCCGGTAGGCGAGCACGACGGGGCTTCGATGACCACGCAGGAACCTGTGGATGTGATCGACCGCGAGGCGTGAGATGTCGGCGGGGAAGGGGTTGTTCAGGAAGAGGAGCAGCGGCTCGTCGGGTGGCGTGTGGGTCATGAAGTCCGCGTGCACCCAATCGATCGACACCGATCGCCCGCGCTTGCGTTCGTAGATGGAGGTGTTCCGCTGGGCGATCTCGAGCAACTCGGACGAAAAGTCCAGGCCGATCACTCGGCGAAACCCGTATTCGCTCGCCATCAGCACGGCGGCTCCCTTGCCGCAACCGACGTCCAGGAACGTCGTGCGTCCGCGGTCGATCGGACAGCGTTCGATGATCTCGTGGAAGAAGTCCTGGTTGATCGGCCCATATTTCCAGCCGCGAAACTGCTCCGTGGGCAGCGTCGCGCCGACCTCGAGCTCTCGCAGCTCGAGCCGCCGGAATGTATCGGTCCCGTGGGTGGCGTCGAACAGCATGGTCCGGTAGTCGGTGTACTGAGCCATCGCTGAGCGCACCCGATCGCAGGGGCGCCGCAGCCAGGGAACGCGGTTCGAGAGGTGTTCGAGTACGGCTATGGTGCCCCCGAAGTGCGCGGGGCAGTCGGCGAGCCCGCGCCATCGCGCAGCTTTCCGTTCGAGCCAGCTCTTGGGTTGTCTCGTCATCGATAATCGCTTGGTCAACGAAAGGCTTGGGGCTTGGAGACGAAGGAGGCAGCGCAGACGCCGCCGCGGTCGATCGCACCATCGTAGCCGTCGACGCGGAGGCAGAAAAGGGTAAGTGTCGGGCGCGTCGATGGATCTTCGACCCGCGACCCTCGGTGATCTCGAGACGCTCGACGACGCACTCGCGTCCGACCACGACGCGAGCTCGGCTCAAGGAGAGCCAAGGCCTCCATCGCGCGTCGGATCTTCTCCGCCGGCACCCCATGGGCATGACCATCGCGCACAAATACTTCATATCCGTTCAGCCTCTCGGCGTCGACGCGCTCGAGGCACCGGCGGTTCATCTGGCGCGTGGCGAGGCGCGGTGGCGTGCGCGAAGAGGAGGCGGAGGCGAGGGGGCGGGCGCTGTGGGATCGCGGCGAGGGCCAGGAGCTCGGGCCGACCGCGACGTCACGCTGCATCATCTGCGTTACCGCGGTCGCGGCCCGCGACCCTCAGTCCATGATCTCGAGAAGCTCGACGTCGAAGACGAGCATGCCCTGCGGCGCACCCGCGCGGCCCTGATACGCGAGCTCCTCCGGGATCCAGAAGCGCCGCTTCTCACCGACGACCATGAGCTGCAGCCCTTCGGTCCAACCCTGGATGACGCGATTGAGCGGAAAGACGGCGGGCTGCCCGCGGGTGAGTGAGCTGTCGAACATGTTCCCGTCGGTGGTCCAGCCGGTGTAGTGCACGCGCACGCGGCTGGTGGTGGTCGGGCGCGTGTGGCCGGTGCCCGGACGAAGCACCTTCGAGCGGAGCCCGCTCTCGGTCGCCTCGGCGTCGGCGGGCGGCGCCGCGACGTCCTCTGGTGCCTGGGGCGCCCCCAGGATACCGATGAGCTCGACCTCGAAGACGAGCATGCCCGCAGGCGCACCCGGCCGGCCGCGATAGGCGAGGTCCTCGGGGATCCACACGCGAACCTTCTGCCCCGCCGTCATCAGCTTCAGCATCTCGGTCCAGCCCGCGATGACCTGGGAGACGCCGAAGGTCGCGGCCTGACCGCGGGTGATGGAGCTGTCGAACATCTGCCCGTCGGTGGTCCAGCCGGTGTAGTTCACGCTCACGCGATCGGCGTCTTCGGGGTGCCGGCTCCCCGTGCCGGGAACGAGCGTGAGATAGGCGAGCCCGCTCTCGGTGCGCGTCGCCTCGGCGGGCGGGGCGGCGACGTCGGCGGGGGCAGGGATGCCGCTCGGACGCGCCGGCGCCCCGATCTTCGTCGCCGCGTTGCCCCCGCGCGCGCCCGCGTTCGACTCGGGGCGGATCTCTCGCTCCGCCGGAGAGAAGTCCGGTTCCTCGTTCCGGTTGCACGCGGTGAGCACGAGGAGGGCGACGAGACATGCGAGCCGGGGCCAGAGGTTCATGCGGGCGCTCTACCCCGGCTGGGCGGTCCGTTCAACCGCCGGACCGCGTGCCGGGAAGTGGACCGACCGGAGCGAGGCTTCCTACCCTCGACGCGTGACTCGTCGCGCAATTGTCCTCGCGCTCGCCGTGCTGACCAGCGCCTGCGGCGGAAGCGCCCTGCCCGATGCCAACGAGCCGCTCCGCGGCGCCGGCGCAGCGCATCACCTCGGCACTGACGACCCGATCGCGCAGGCGCTGGCCGCGCGCCTCACCATCTGGGTCTCGCCCCAGGGCCGCGTCGTCTACGCCAAGCATTGCCGTGACGCGCCGGGCGGATGCGAAGCCCGCATCGCCGCCCTCACCGCCCTGCTCGAAGAAGCCGCCGAGCGCCATGGCCTCGACCCATGGCTCCTCGCCGCCCTCGCCGTACGCGAGTCGATGCTGAACCCGGCGGCGATCGGACGGCGCGGCGAAGCCGGGATCGTCCAGCTCCATCCGCGAGGCGCCGGACAGGACATGCGCTACGTCCAGGACGCCGACTATCGCGAGGCCTGCCAGTCCGAGGTCGACGCCTGCCAGGGCCCCGTCGTCGAGCGCGGCGCGCAGCACCTCGCCGACGCGATTCACGACTGCGGCGGCGTCCGCGAAGGGCTCGGCAAGTATGCCTCCGGGCGTTGTGGTGCCGCGGCGAGCTACGTCGAGCGGCTCTGGGCCGAGCGCGAGCGCCTCGAGTCGGCGGCGAACGACACCTCGGGCCGCTGAGGCGGCGAGCGCTCAGAGCCCGAGGATCCCCTCGACCTCTTCGATGAGCTTCACCCGGCGCTGGGTGATGGGGCTCGAGCCGTCGAGGAGGCTCTCGGTCTCTTCGAGGACGCGCGCGAGGGGGAAGCGCTTCACGTGGGCGTCGCGCGTATCGACGCCGCCCCCCACCGGCGGTTGCCAGGCGACCATCTCGTCGGAGCCGCCCTTCATGAGCGCGTCGAGGGACGCCATGGCGAGGCGCCCGGCGATCGCGCGGTCCTGGTAGCTCGGCGCACCGCCGCGCACGAGGTGACCGAGGACCGTCGCGCGGATCTCGACGCCTTCGAGCTTGGGCTCGATCCGCTCCGTGAGGACGCGGGCGAGGAAGGTCGCCTCGATCTTCACGCCCTCGCTCTTGATGATCAGGATGCGCTTCTTGTCGCGACCGGGCGCGAAGCCGCGCAGGATGGCCTTCTCCACGCTGGCGACGACCTCGTCGTCGCTGCGGCCCTGCTCGCGGAAGAGCACGGCGTCGGCGCCCGCCGCGATGGAGCTCGCCATGGCGAGATAGCCGCAGTCGCGGCCCATCACTTCGATGATGAAGGCGCGCCGATGGGCGCGCGCGGTGTCGCTGATGCGATCGCAAGCGTCGACGATGGTGTTGAGGGCGGTGTCGACGCCGATCGCCAGCCCGGTGCAGCCGATGTCGTTGTCGATGGAGGCGGGGATGCCCACGACGCGCACCTCGGGGTGCTCGGTGGCCAGCAGATGCGCGCCGGTGAGCGAGCCGTTTCCCCCGATCACGATGAGGCCGTCGATCTCCGAGAGGCGCGCGGCGGCCTCAGCTCGGCCTTCGGGGGTGCGGAAGCGCTTGGAGCGCGCGGAGCCGAGGATGGTGCCGCCGATCCCCCCGATGAGATCGGTGCCCTCCACCGTCGCCAACCCTTCCGCCGTCTCGCGGGTCAGGTCGGTGAAGTCGCCGTCGATCAACCCGTCGTAGCCGCGCTGGACGCCGACGACGCGCACCCCTGCGCCCGCCGCGATCTTGGCGATGGCGCGGATCGCCGTGTTCATGCCGGGGGCGTCACCGCCCGAGGTGAGGACCGCCACGGTCTTGCCCATGGCCCAGAGATTACCCGAGGACTCGGCGCCCGTGTGCACCTGCCCACCTGTGATATGGTCCGGCCGCCGGATCGACCCCCGGCGGTGGGAGGACCCTTGGCGTCGCTGGCACGCATTCCCTTCAGTCCGGCTGATGAGCAGCAGATCAACACCCTGACCGGGTGGATGCTCTTCATGGCGATCGTTCACTTCCTGTTGGGAGCGCTCTGCCTGACCTGCGGCTGCTTCGGCGCCCTGGGCGGCGGAGCGATGATCCAGCTCAACCCCGCCGGGGGCGTCCTCACGATCCTTCAGATGCTCATCTGGCTCGTGCTCGGCGTCGTCCTGATCATCGAGGGGGTGATGCTGGTGCAGGGGCGCTCGGCGCTCGCCAGCGTCGTGACCTCGGACACGGGAGATCAGCAGTACCTCTCCGATGCGTTCAAGCGTCTGAAGTTCTTCTTCATGCTCGAGCTGGCCTGGTTCGGCCTGAACATCGTGGTGGCGATCCTTCAGCTCATCAGCGCTTTCGTCGCGCCGGAAATGGCTGGCGGCGGCTTCGGCGACTTCCAGAACCTCGGCGGCGGCGGTCTCGGCGGCGGCGGCTACGACCCGGGAGGTCAGTGGTGAGCGACTTCGGCCAGGGCGGCGGTTTCGGCGGCGGTCAGCCGCCGGGTGGCGGCGGTTTCGGTGGCGGTCAGCCGCCGGGCGGCGGCGGTTTCGGCGGAGGTCAGCCGCCGGGCGGTGGCGGCTTCGGCCAGCCTCCGGGCGGTCAGCCGCCAGGCGGCGGCGGCTTCGGCCAGCCTCCGGGCTCGGGCGGCGGCGCGCCTCCGAGTGGTGGAGGCATGGGCGGCGGCGGCGGTGAAGGTCCGCTCGCGCACATCCCCTTCACGCCCGACGACGAAGCCAACCTCAGCGGGATGGCGCGCTTCGCGATGATCGCCGCGATCACCGCGATCATCGCCGGATTCCTTCAGGCCATCGCTCAGATCGTGCAGAGCGTCGTCATCGAGGCCCCCGGCCCGACCCTGGCCGGCCAGGCCTGCGGCGCCGTGCTCGGTCTCGGCATCACCGGCACCCTCGCCTTCTTCCTCTTCAAGGCTTCGACCGCGATCAAGAAGGTCGTAGAGACCGACGACGCCGACCAGCAGAACCTCGTCGCCGCGCTGAGCTCTCTCAAGGTCTATTTCATGGTGAAGGGGATCCTGGTGATCATCGGGCTCTGCTTCGTCTGCTGCATCGCGGGCCTCGCGATGTTCGGCGTCGCCGCCATCGCTGGCAGCGTCTGAGGCGTGGCTTCCGGCGGGCGAAGCATCCTCGTCGGGACCCGCAAGGGGCTCATCGTCCTCGACAAGAGCGGCGGTGACAGCTACGCCATCGCGCGCGTGGAGTTCAAAGGGATCCCCGTCTCCTTCGCGTGTCGCGACCCGCGCGACGGCCGCATCTGGGCGTGCCTCGAGCACGGTCATTGGGGTCCCAAGCTCCACCGCTCCGATCCCGAAGGACGCCGTTTCGAAGAGTTGAACGCGCCAGCACTCCCGCCGGAGTCTCTGCTGGAGGGCGACGACGCCCACTGTGTCGAAGCGCTGTGGTGCCTCGCCTCGGGCGGCGCTCAGGCGCCGCGCCGCGTGTGGATCGGCACCCTGCCAGGCGCCCTCTTCCGGAGCGATGACGGGGGCGAGAGCTTCGCGTTGGTGCGCGGGCTCTGGGAGCACCCCCACCGCCGAAAGTGGTTCGGCGGCGGCCGCGACGTCCCGGGGATTCATTCGATCCTCGTCGACCCAGAGGATCCGGAGCGCGTGGTGATCGGCGTCTCCTGCGGGGGCGTCTACCTCACCGAGGACGGCGGAAAGAGCTGGCGGCACGGGAACGAGGGCCTCGCCGCGGACTTCCTGCCGGAGCCGAGCGCCGAAGTCGGACAAGATCCCCACTCTCTGTCGCGCTGCATCGACCATCCGGAGATCGTCTGGCAGCAGAACCACTGCGGCGTCTACCGCAGCGCCGACGGCGGCGCGTCGTGGAACGAGGTCAGCGAGCCGGGCGGTCCGGTCCGCTTCGGCTTCGCCATCGTCGCCCATCCCCACGACCCGCGGGTCGCGTGGGTCATCCCCGCCGAGAGCGACGAGGCGCGGAGCGCGATTGGCGGCGCCCTGTCCGTTCATCGCACCGACGACGCTGGAAAGAGCTGGCGCGCCTTCACGGCGGGCCTGCCTCAGAGCGATGCCTTCGACCTCGTCTATCGCCATGCCTTCGACGGCGACGGCACCGAGCTCGCCTTCGGCAGCACCACCGGCAACGTCTTCTACAGCGACGACGGGGGCGAGACGTGGACCTGCCTCGGCCACCACTTCCCGCCCATCTACTCCGTGCGCTTCGCCTGAGGCCGCCGAGGCTCAGAGCGACGCGAGGTGATGCTGGAGCCGCTCGAGGCGATGCCGCTGCCCCGCGTCGAGGCCGGTGTCCGCGAGCGCGTCCGCCACCCACGGAAGCGCATCGGCCCCATAGATGCGCGCCATCGCCCGCATCGCGTCCTGGTTCGAGGCCGCGCGGGTCGCCAGGTCCAGGAGGTCGGCGCGCATCCGCGCGTCGGAGCGGCTCTCGGGGTCGGCGGCGAAGGCCGCGAGATACGCGCCGATGGCGTCGCTGCTCCAGCGCCGCGCCACGAAATCCCGCGCCAGCAGTAGATGGGGCCGCGGATCGTCGCGGTGGGCGTAGATGTACCGGGAGACGAGGTGGCGATCGCCCCGGCTCAGCTCTTCGCCCGCCTGCACCCGCGGCCAGAGTGTGTCGAGGGGCTCGGGCAACGTGCCTGCGAGGAGATCGGCGTCGGTGTCCGTCGCCGTCTCCGTCTCCGTCTCGGTGTTCGTCGCCGTCTCCGTCTCGGTCTCCGTCTCCGTCTCGGTTTCCGTCGCCGTCTCCGTCGCCGTCTCCGACTCGGTCTGTGTCTCCCCGGCCGCCGTCGTCGCCGGCTCGACCTCGTCCGGCTTTGTCGCGGCCAGGACCGCGACGCCGCTGACCACCAGGATCGTGATCACCAAGAGGGCGATCAGGGGGCCGCGCGACGCGCGCGGCTCCGGGGCCGGGGGTGAGTTGGAGGGTGCTGGGTCCGAGGGGGCGGCGGGCGCAGGCGGCGCGATGGTGGGGGTGCCGCCCGTCTTTTCGATCGCCGCGCGCATGACCGACGCGCGGGGATAGCGGTCGCTCAGGATCTGGCTCGTCGCCCCGGCGATCAGGGGTACCACGTCCTTGGGCGGGGGTGGGCCGCCCTTGCCGAGCGGCTGACCCGTCGTCATGTAGTGGAGGAGCGCGCCGACGCTGTAGATGTCGGTCCGCTGGTCCGTCTTGTCGCCGATCATCAGCTCCGGGGCGAGGAAACGGCCCGGGCTCGGACCGGAGCCCTTGCCGGTGGGACCGGTCTTGTCGGAGTCGCGCACCTCGCGGAGGATCGCCGCGATCCCCGCCCCGACCACCTTCACCTCGTCCTCGGAGGCGATGAGGATGTTCCGCGGCGTCAGATCGAGGTGGCGGATCCCGACGGCCTCCAACAGCTCGAGGGTCTGCAGGATCCGGCGCACGATGGTCAGCGCCCGATCCACTTCGAGGGGTCCCTTCGCCACGATGCGATCCAGGGTCTCGGCGCGCGCGTGCGCCAGCTCGAGATAGGGGACGCCGTGACGGATCCCGTAGTCCCTCAGCGTCAGCAGGCGCGGATGCTCGAGATTGACGAGCGCCCGGGCGCGCGCCTCGAAGAGCTTGGCGGCCTCCGTCGAGGACTCGGCGTCGATGGGGAGGAGCGCGAGGACCACCGGCTCACCCCCGGGCTCGCGGGCCTCGTAGGTGAGCGCGAGCCCGTTCCACGCCATCGTCCCCGTGACTTCGTAGAGCCCCGCGAACATCTCGGCCACGGTGCTGACGTCCGGACCCGCCATCGGCGGCTAGTCTAAAGCAGACAAAGCCCGAAAGGCGTCCGTTCCCGGGAGCCCTTCGGCGCGGTACTCTAGGGGGGCCTTGAACCCCGCCCTCGTCGCGACAGCGCTCACCGCTCTGTCCATCGCCTCGGCCTGCGCCTCCCCGCGCCGAACCGACGATGCGTCGTTCCCTGCGGACGGAAGCGTCGACGCCCCCGACGGCGCCGGGCCGATGGACAGCAGCGTCCCGCCCCTCGACAGCATGACGATGCCCGGCGACGGGAGCATCGTGCAGATGGGAGAGGGGATCCTCTTGCGCGGAGTCGTCCTCGCGCCGGACGGTCCCATCGATCCCGGTGAGGTCTTCATCATGGGCAACACCATCGTCTGCGTGGCGGCGGATTGCTCCGCGGAGATGGGCGCGATGGACGCGACCATCATCGACACCGGCGGCGTCATCTCGCCCGGTCTCATCGACGCACACAACCACCTGCCCTACGACTTCCTCCCCGAGTGGGAGCCGGGGCGCCTCTTCAACAACCGTTACGAGTGGGCGGACGACCCCGACTACGAAGCGCACATCCTGCCCTACACCGCGCACCGCTCCTCGGGCTCCCATTACTGTCCGGCCGCGAAGTGGGGCGAGCTCCGGGCGCTGGTCCACGGGACCACCACCATCATGGGCCAGTCGTTGCGCCAGGGTTGCATCGACCGACTGGTGCGCAACGCCGATCACTACCACGGCCTCGGTCCCGACCAGCTGCGCACCACCATCGCCTCCCCCCGCGACATCACGGACTCCGACGCCGACAGCTACGTCGCGGACTTCACCGATGCCGTCGAGCCCGTCACCCGGCTCGCCGTCCACATGGGCGAGGGCATCAGCGGCAACAACGTGGACCTCGAGTTCGCGTCCTTCGCCGGGCGCGACACCCGGACGAACCGCCACGCGGGCATCTCCCTCCTCGAGGCTTCGGACGGCAGCTACAGCGGCACCGGCTATCTGATCCACGCGGTGGCCGTGACCGACGCGGAGCTGATGGAGGCCGCGAGCACCGACGCGAAGATCGTATGGTCCCCGTCGAGCAACATGGTCCTCTACGGCCAGACGGCGGATATCGGGCGGATCCTCGAGCTGGGCATCACCGTCGGCATCGGACCCGACTGGACCGTCTCGGGCGAGGACGAGATGCTCAGCGAGATGCGCTTCGCGCTCGCCTGGGCCGCCTCCGAGGGCGTCTCCGCGGTGACGCCGGAGGCGGTGTGGCGCATGGCGACGGCCGACAACGCCGAGGTGGTCGGCCTCTCCAACGACATCGGCGCGCTCGTGCCGGGGATGCGCGCGGACATCACGGTCTTCGGCCGGGTCGGCTCGGACCCCTACCTGGCCGTCGCGGAGAGCACCGCCTCCGACGTGCGCCTGGTGCTGATCGATGGCGAGGCCTACTACGGCGACCTGTCGTTCCAGACGAGCACCGCCGTCAACTCCGACTGCGAGACCTTCGACGCGTGCGGCACCTCGAAGTTCATCTGCGTGGCCAACACGCCGGGCTCGGACAGCCGGGCCAGCGAGACCTACGAGGACATCCACACGCAGCTCTACAACATCCTCGAAGGCGTCGGATACCCCGCCGACGAGCAGTACGGCCGCGGCAGCGAGCTCCTCGAGCTCGTCTCCTGCCCCTGACGGGGACGGTCTACACTTTTCAACTTTCCCGGACTCAGGCCGCCCCTTCTTCGGGCGAGCCATCGGGCGGCGGCAGGTGCATCTCGAACCACGAGCGCACCACGTTGTAGGTCACCACCAGCACCACCGGGCCGAGAAAGAGCCCGATCAGGCCGGAGAGAAGCAGGCCACCGATGGCACCGATGAAGACCACCAGCATCGGCGCTTTGACACCGCGTCCGAGGAGCAGCGGCTTGAGCACGTTGTCGATGAAGATGGTGATCGTCGACCAGATGGTGAACAGGACGAAGACCCACGTCGGCTCCCGATTGAAGACGTAGATGATGATGGGCACCAGCACGATGGCCGGCCCGACCTGCGCGATGCAGAAGACCAGGATGAGCAGCGCCCAGAAGCCGGCGCCTGGAACGCCCGCCACCAGGCAGCCCAGCCCGCCCATCACGGCCTGGATGACGGCGACACCGAGGATCCCCTTGGTCACGCTCCGGATGGTGTCGCGGGCGAGATCGACGTAGGCCTCGCCGCGTTCACCTCCGATGCGCGCACCGAGGCGGTGTATCCCGGAGCTCAGATCGCGAGAGGTCGCCAGGAACACACCCATCACGATCAGCGAGAAGAGGAAGAGCAGAGCGGCGGAGGCGGCGTCGGCGACCGAGTCGATGAGGAAGTCGCGCGCAGCGTCGAGCTGCGGCCGGACGAAGGTCGTGGCGGCCATGAAATCGGTGGAGGCGAGCCGCCAGGTGTCGGCGACCTGCGGGCCGATCACCGGCAGGGCCTGGACCTGTTCCGGCGGTGGTGGCACGTTGAGGGCCCCGGCGTCGTAATCGGCGGCGAGGCGCCGGGCGCCTTGGAAGAGGCTGTTGGTCAGGACGATGCCAGGGATCACCAAGAGCGCGAGGATGGCGAGCACCACCAGCCCGGCGGCGGTCTTGCGCCGGTCCCCCAGACGCTGCGCGAGCTGGGTGTAGACCGGCATCACCGACACGCTCAGCACCGCCGCCCACATCACCACCGGAATGAAGGGACGAACCAGGAGGAAGCTCCAGGTGAGGAGCCCGATCACGATGACGGCGCGCACCCCCACGTCGGCCCACCGCGTGATCCCGGGTCGCTCCTCTGCCCCCTCTGCCATGGCTCGTTTCTAGCCTGGGGGCCTCGGATTGGTCGACTTTGTGGGCGAACGGCGCGCCCCACCCCTCTCGACACGGACCCGGATCCTGGTCATCTTCGATCCGTGCTCGCGCCCGTCGTTCGGAAGATGCGTTTCCCCTTCGCCGAGCCGGAGATCCCGCGCCACTGGCTCGGTGGCTCGGCCTTCGCGACCCACGTGGTCAACGGCATCAATCTGCTCTTTCCCAAGGGCGAGCGCTTCTTCGTTCGCTCGGTCCACCACTTCATGGACCGCATCGACGACGAAGAGCTCCGGGCACGGGTGCGCGCCTTCTCCGGCCAGGAGGGGCAACACGCCCACGAGCACGAGCGCTTCTTCCAGATCCTCCGCGAGCAGGGCTTCGAGATCGACGAGTGGCTCGCGTTCTACGAATGGCTCGGCTACGGCGTGATCGAGCGGGCGACGACGCCGGAGATCCGCCTCGCCGTGACGGCCGCCGCCGAGCACTTCACCGCGACCTTCGCCCAGGGCGCGCTCTCGGACGGCTTGCTGGACGATGCGCATCCGACCATGCGCGCGCTGCTTCTCTGGCACGCGGCGGAGGAGATCGAGCACAAATCGGTGGCCTTCGATGTCCTCAGCCAGGTCGCGCCGAGCTACCCGCTGCGCATGCTGGGGCTCCTGATCGCGTCGCTCACCCTCGGCGGCTTCTGGATCTCCGCCACCCGCATGCTCCTCGCGCAGGAGCCGGAGGCGGTCTCCGCAGAGGAGAGGAGAGCCTTCTTCACCGCCCGCGAGGTCGCCGGCGCCGGTTTCCGCGAAGCGATCCTCGCGTACGCGCAGCCCGGCTTTCATCCGGACCAGATCCCGAATCACGACCTCGCGACGGAGTACCTCGCGAAGGTGGGGCGCGCGGCCGCCTGACGCGCCGGCGAGTGAGGCTCAGCCCCCCCTCGGCTATCGCTCTTCGCGCATGCGCCGTGTGACAGAGAACGCCATCTCGAGGGCCTGCGCGTAGTTGAGGCGCGGGTCGCAGACGCTCACGTAGTTCCTCGACAGGTCGTCCTCGGTCACCCCGGAGGCGCCACCGATACACTCGGTGACATCTTCCCCGGTCAGCTCGAAGTGCACGCCGCCGAAGACGGTCCCCGCTTCGCGGTGCGCGTCCATCACGCCGTTCACCTCGGTGAGGATGTCGTCGAAGCTGCGGGTCTTGATCCCGTTGTCCGCCACCCGACCATTTCCGTGCATGGGATCGCTGATCCACAGGACGGTTCGGCCCTCCTTCTTCACGCGCTCGAGGAGCGGCGGCAGGCTCTCGGCGACGTGGGCGGCGCCCATCCGACTCACCAGCACGATCTTCCCGGGTTCGTCCTTCGGGTTCAGTACGTCGAGGAGCGCCATCACGTCGTCGCCGCTCGCGGTAGGGCCGACCTTGACGCCGATGGGGTTCTTCACCCCGCGGAAGAACTCGATGTGCCCGCCGTCGATCTGCCGGGTGCGCTCTCCGATCCACGGCAGGTGGGTGGTGAGATCGTAGAACCCCTCGCGACGCGGGACTTTGCGCGTCTGACTGGACTCGTAGTGGAGGTTCAGGCCCTCGTGACTGGTGAAGAAGCTCACCCGCGAGAGCTTTTCGATGGAGTCCTCGCCCAGCGCCTCCATGAAGCGCAGGGATGCGCCGAGCTCGTCGCGGATCGCACGATAGCCCTCGAGCAGCTCGTCCGAGACGTCGATGTTCTGGAAGAAACCGAGGTCCCAGTACTCGGGATGATGCAGGTCGGCGAAGCCGCCGGCGGTGAGCGAGCGGATGAAGTTCAGGGTCATCGCCGCATGCTGATAGCCGGCGAGGAGGAGCTGGGGATCGACGGCGCGCGCCTCGGCGCTGAACTCGACGCGGTTGACCAGGTCGCCGAAGTAGCTGGGATGCTCCTCGACGCTTCCGTCCTCGTTCACCCGCTTCTCGGTGGGCTTGGATCGCGGCTTGGCATACTGACCTGCGAAGCGGCCGATGCGCGTGACCGGCGTGTGTCCGCCGAGCACCAGCACCAGCGACATCTGAAGGAGGATCTTCAGCTTGTTGCTGATGACCTCGGAGCTACAGTCGTCGAGAGTCTCGGCGCAGTCGCCGCCCTGGAGAATGAAGCGCTCGCCGCGCTGAGCCTCTGCCAGCTCGACCTTGAGCCGCTCGATCTCCCAGCTCGTCACCAGGGGCGGCAGGCTCCTCAGGCGCGTGAGCACCTGCTCGAGGAGCGCCGGGTCCTCGTAGTGAAAAGCCTGGGCAACCTTCTTGTCCCGCCAGCTCTGCGGGTTCCAGTCCTGAGACACGCTCGGGACCTAGCACGCATCCGCGCCGCTCGGCCAGCCGAAGCGCGGCGGGCGTCACAGCCGCTCCGCCATCCGAAGGATCTCGTCCCGGATCGCGCGCCGCTCGCGCACGAGGAGGTCTCGCTGCGA
Organism: uncultured delta proteobacterium; assembly: GCA_963727445.1. GTDB lineage: Bacteria > Myxococcota_A > Polyangia > Polyangiales > B10-G4 > B10-G4. The sequence goes on along the minus strand of CAVSGI010000020.1, from coordinate 45,152 downwards.
GGGGCGAAAGATGGCGAGGGCCAACAGGCGCGCGCCGCGCAACAGATCGCCGGCGCGTTCGGAGAAGACGAGGCCGGCGAAGGCGGCGAGGGGGCTGATGACGAGCACTGCGAGGCCCAGGTACGGGTCGACCCAGAGGCCCACGGCGGTCGCGGCGAGGATCCAGGAGATCGGAAAGAAGAGCAGCGCGCCGAGGACCTTGAAGGTGGCGACCACCTCTTCGGCCTTCGCGCTTCGCGTCGTGACGAACCCGACCAGGCGGTAGGGCAGGTAGCTCACGAGGACGCCCGGCACTGCCAGGGGCGAAAGCGCCACGAGCGCAACCAGCGTGGACAAGGCGTAGCTCAGCACGACGCCGAAGGTGAGCTCGGAGGGGTATCGGGGCGACAGCCCGTAGCGCGCGATCCGCGCGTCGTATTGCTTCACCCGCTCGGCCACCTGCGCGACCTCCTCCGGGTACTTCTGCGCGAGCGTCTCGTACCCGTCGATGAGGCGACGCATCAGATCCATCTCGCTGAAGACGCTGCTGTCCCGATCCGTGCTTCCCTCGTCCCGCTCGGCGGCTGCGAAGATCCGCTCGGCCGCCTGGGCGAGCTCGCGCGCCTCCTGCGTGCTCGCCTGCACCGTCACCTCGCCCAGCGCGGCGTCGATCTCCTTCGTGAGCGCGAGCGCATCCTCGCGCGGCGGCTCGGCAGCCTCGTCGAGGACAGCCGTGGGCACCCCGATCGGCGCGCCGTAGACCAGTGACGCCCGGCTGCGAAATGTCCGTTTGTCGCTGTAGTAGAGCCCCGCCGGAACGATGCGAAGATCACCCTTTCGCGCGCCGCTCGAGCTCGCCGACAGCGCGATGCGCGCGGCGCCGGTCTTGAGCGGCTTGAGGTGCGCCTCCGAATGCGTCGTCCCCTCGGGGAAGAGCGCGATGGCGCGCCCCGCGTCCAGCGCCTCGAGACAGGCGTCGATGGTCCTTCGGTTGTCCCTGGGATCGGCGCCGTCCTGCTTGCGGTAGACCGGCAGGCTCCCAAAGGCTTTGACGAAGACGCTGATCACCGGCGTGCGAAAGAGCGGCTCCTTCGCGAGGAAGGACACCTCTCGCGGCGACAGGCACAAGAGAAAGACCGGATCGATCAGCGCGTTCGGATGGTTCGAGACGAAGAGCACAGGCCCCTCGCTGGGCACGTGCTCCTCCCCGACAATCTCGATGTCGCGAAAGAAGATCCGGAGAACCAACCGGAAGAGTCGGGTCAGGGCGCTCCGCATCGGGCCGCCGGACTACTCCGCTTCGGCCTCAGCCTCTTCGTCGGCCGTCGTCTCGTCGCCGTCCGGCGTGGGGGCAGGCTCGTTCGACGACTCCTCCCCAGCGACTCGCTCCTCCCCATTCGCCTCTTCTTCGTGGTCCTGCTCCCACGTCGGAGAGGGAGGCGTGTTCGGCGTCGGCTGGTTCTCGTCGTAGGGCTCGTTACCGAGCCCCTGGGGTCCCGCCTCGTCGTGACCGCACGCCCCGAGACCGGCCGCACCGACGAGAAGCGCGCCGCTCACGGCGAATCGGAGCACCCTCCGCGGCTTCGTCTTCTTCCCACCCATCTCGGCCCTCCTGGTCGAGACTCTACCTCACGGCGTACCCTCCTCGCATGGAGGATCGTCTCGAGGAGATTCGCGCCCGCTGGCGCGCGGTGAAGAGCGCACCGCCCTGGCACGTCGACGAGACCGGCGCCGCGGTCCTCGCCGCCGACGGGGCCACCGTCGCGACGCACAGCGTCGACGGTTGGTGGGCCGGGAGCGGCCCGCAGCTCCATCCCGAAGACGCGGCCGCGATCGCCGCCGCGCCCGAGGACATCGCCTGGCTCGTGGCCGAGATCGAGCGGCTCCGCCTCAGCCCTGAATAGCGGCGAGCGTCAGCTCGACGTCCATGCGCGCGCGACCTCGTAGGATGCCGACGTGGATCGTCTCGCCGACCGCCTTGCGGTCGAGGATCCGGAAGAGATCGAGGTGATCCTCGATGGCCTCCCCGTCGATCTCCACGATCACGTCCCCCAGAACGATCGCGCCCGAGCGCGCGTCCCGACGGGTCGGTTGAATGCCGGCGCCCGCCGCTGGGGAGTTCGGCTTGACCATGAGCACCAGCGCGCCGCGTACCTGCGCCCGCGCCGCCAGATTTCCCTCGTCCACCACGACGCCGAGCCCCGGGCGGACCACGCGCCCATGTTCGATGAGCTGCGTGACGATGCTGTTCACCGTGTCGATGGGCACGGCGAAGCCGATGCCCGCGGACGCACCGCTCGGGCTGAAGATCGCGGTGTTGATGCCGATGAGCCGACCCGAGCTGTCGAGGAGTGGCCCGCCGGAGTTGCCTGGGTTGATGGCGGCGTCGGTCTGCACGACGCCCTGGATCGGGCGGTTGCCGACGCTCATGATCTCGCGGCCGAGGCCGCTGATCACGCCGGTGGAGAGCGTCTGATCGAGACCGAAGGGGCTTCCGATCGCCATCACGTGCTGGCCCACGACCAGGTCCGACGAGGTGCCGACGGTGATGGGCGTCAGCTGCTCGGCGGGCGCCTCGATCTGGAGGACCGCGACGTCCTTGTCCGGGTGGTGGCCGACCACATTCGCGATCCACGCGCTCCCGTCGGCCATGGTGACGCGCGCCGCGTTGCCGCCCTGGATCACGTGGAAGTTGGTCACGATGTGACCCTCTCGGTCCCAGACGAAGCCGGAACCGGTCCCCCTTGGCATCGCCATCACGTTGCGTCGAAAGGGATCGGTGCGAAGCGTCAGGTTCTCGATGTTGACCACCGAGGGGGCGACGCTCCGGAAAGTCTCGATGTCGCGACGCTCGTTTTCACCCACCTCGTCCGGGATCGGGGTGTGGAGACTGGCGAGGCCCCCGTCCGTCGCCGGTACCAACGGGACGGACGCGGGGTCGGGGACCGGATCTTCAGCGACCGTGGGCTCCTGAACCAGCGCCGCCTCCTGCTGGTCGAGCGCGACCTCCAGGCGCCGGGCGTTGAAGGCCAGCGCGCCCACGGCCACCACCAGCGCGGCCACGGTGATGGAGAGAAAGGCGATCAGGAGGCGATAGCGTAGAGGGACTCCGGCAGACATCGCGTGGAACCTAAGCAACTCGGCCGCCCGTGGCCAGCACGGGACTTTGCCGATTTTTCGACCAGGAACGACTGGGTCTCTAGCATTGTTCCATGCCCTCGCTCCTCGTTCGCCACCGCCAGCGCCGCAGCGTCCGGCGCGTAGTCCGCACCCGTTGCCAGGCCGTCGCCCTCGACGAATTCAGGCTCATCGGGGACCGCATCCTCGACCTCTCGCCGCGGGGTCTGCTCCTGGCCTGCGACGATCGCGTCGAGACCGGGCAGGAGCTGGTGATCTCGTTCCAGGCGCCCCACGGCGGCCCGTGGATCGACGTCGAGGCGGAGGTGGCGCGCGTCATCGGCGGCTGGCGGCCCTACGACCCCGGTTACGCGGCGGGCCTGCGCTTCACCCACATCGAGCAGCGGGCGCGGGGCGAGCTCCTGACCCGCCTCGCCGGCTTCCCCCCACCCATCCCCCAGCGTCGGGTGCGCACGAATTACGCCGAGACCGTTTCCCGCATCCACGCCGGCGTGATCTGACGAAGGCCCGCGGGTTTGATATGAACCCGCCATGGCCGAGACCATCTTCACCAAGATCATCCGGGGCGAGATCCCCTGCCACAAGGTGTACGAGGACGAGCACGTGCTCGCCTTCCTCGACATCAACCCCCTGAGCAAGGGACACACCCTCGTCATTCCGAAGGAAGCGGCTCCGACACTCGACCAGCTCAGCGACGAGGCCGCCGCGGCGGTCGGACGCGTGCTGCCCCGAATCTGCCGGGCCGTGAAAGAGGTGACGGGCGTCACCGCCTACAACGTGCTCGAGAACAACGAGCCGATGGCCCACCAGGCCGTCTTCCACGTGCACTTCCACATCATCCCCAAGCCGGACGCCGACTCCGGCCTCGGCATCCGATGGCCTGCCGGCAACCTCGAGGGCGAAGCGGGCGCTGCCCTCGCCGAGTCCCTCCGCGGCGCCCTGAGCTGAGCGCGTCGCTCAGATCGTCAGCTTCGCGACCAGCCCGTGGAAGTGGCGAGTGGCGTAGACCTTGAAGCTGCGATCGCCTAGGCGGAGCATGTCGCCGTGGCTGAGCGGGATCGGCGTGTCGTCCACGATGTCGCCGTTGAGCACCGTGCCATTCTTCGATCCCGAGTCGCTGATCTTCATCGTGCCGTCGGTCGCGAGATGGACGCGCGCGTGGAGCTTCGAGAGGCTCGGGTCCGGAATGGTGACGTCGTTGGAGCTCGCCCGGCCGACGAGAACGGTGGCGGCGAAGGCGCCGCGCGATGCTTTCCTCAGGCCGTAGACCTCACTCTCGCGGAACGAGGTGAGCGGGTCCGGAAGGTGAAGGTCGAGCGCCGCGGACATGGTCTGGAAGGCCCACGGATCGTCGTCCACGTCGTCGCCCTCATTTACCTGGCTGAGGGGTTTGGGACCCACCAGCACCGCCCGACCGAAGGTGCGCTCCCACTCCTCGACGGGTTGACGCCGCGCCAAGACGACGAGGCCTTCCACGACCGGCGCGCCGGGGGGCGTCGACATCGCATCGTGGGCCATCCCTGATGGTTTCTCGCACCGCCCCCCGGGTCAAGGCTCAGGTGCGTTCGACACGACGAAGGACACTCAGCATCGTCCCGGGATCGAAGGGCTTGGGCAGGAGCCGAATCACACCGGGCAGCGCAGCGTCGAGCCCACGCAAGTCGCGCTTGGACACGAGAATCACCGGTGGAGGGTCCGGGATCAGGAAGTGCAGAATGCGTGCGAGCTGATCGGGGGAGTGGGCGCCGCCATCCGCGCTGATGACCACCACATCGGGACGTGCGGCCGCTGCGGTGTCCAGGCCCGTAGCGGCGTGCTGAACCGTGACGATGGTTGCTCCCCATGCGACGAGGATCTCGCGGCACTCCGCCGAGCAGGCGCGGTCCGGATCGATCCACAGCACGCGGAGGCCGTCGAGGGGCGGGCGCTCGCCCGCTACCTTCTGTCGTACGCCGCTTGGGGCCTGGGCGTTGGGTTCGGTGACCCGTTCCTCCCATTTCTCCGCCACGTCCGTCACTCGACACAGGCTACGAGCGAGACAGGCGTCCTTCCGTAGGGGAATCCCCCACCAAGGGCTCAATTTCGGTAACTGTTGATGACCATTGCGGTAGCGGCCGCGATCAAGAGGATCCAGAGCAGGTTTCCGAGCAGGCTGCTCTTTCCCTTCTTCGACGGCTCGGCTCCTGCGGCGCGGCGAAAGCCCCCCAGCATCGACTGCATCACCCCACCGCTGCCGCGGCCACCCGAATAGCTCCCGCCGCCCCTGCCCTTCTTTTTCTTCTTCTTGCGGCGCTTCGGTTTCTGCCTGGCCATGCTTCGAGGAGAGCACGTCCCGGCCCCTCGCGCGACCCCTCAACGCTCGTCGGCCATCACCAGGAAGTGTGCGCTCGCGGTGGCGATCAGGCGCTGGCGATCCTCTTGCCAGGCGTCGGCGCGCACCGAGACGACGCGACGGCCGCTCTTGGTGATCGTGGCCTCGGCCCAGGTGTCGATTGGGCGGGCCGAGCGAAGATAGTCCACCGTGAGGTTTATCGTCTTGGGGAGGACCGACGAGCCCCGCTGCCAGATCACCTCCATGATCGCCGTCGACTCGAGGAGCGCGCCGAGCGTGCCGCCGTGGAGCGCCGGCAGAATGGGATTGCCGACGAGCTTGTCCGAGTAGGCGAGCTTGCCGAGGAGGCGCTCCTCGTCGTTCACGTAGGTCAGCCCCAACCATTGCGCGTAGGGCACGAGCTCCGCCATGCCCCCGGCGTCGCCCGCCTCTCGCAGCGCGGCGAGCTTCTGCGAGAGCGAGCTCATCCGGCCTCCGGTGGGTGGCGGTGCTGCTGCGTGCCGAGCATGAAGGTAGCCGTGGCGGTCGCGATGGCGTTGTCCTCGGTGCCTTGGTAGGCGGTGGCGCGCACGAAGGCGACGTTGCGCGTGACCTTGGTGACGCGCGCGACGGAGAGCACGTCGGTCTTCGGCGCCGCCGGCTTCATGTAATCGATGCGGAGGTCGAGGGTGGCGATCGGTTGCGGTTCCGCCAGGCCCTGAAAGACCGCGGCTCCGCAGCAGGCGTCGAGGAGGGAGGTGATCACGCCGCCGTGGATCACGCCGGTCTCGGGATTGCCCACCAGGTGCGGCGCCCAGGGGAGCCTGTTGCGGGCGCGACCCTCGCCCAGCTCCAAGAGCTCCATCCCGAGCGCGCGGTTGTGGGGAACGCTCTGCTCGAACTGTCGATTGATGCGTTCGCGGCGTGCTCGCGTTTCATCGTCGGAGGCGTCGGACACGGGCGGAGGATAGCTCCCTCAGGCAGAGCGCAAGACGAAGATCGCGTCGTCGAGGACCTTGACCGGGTCGGCCGCTTCGCCCCGACAGAGGTACGGAGCGCGGGACAGGCTCTCGATGCGATAGCCGCGCGGCTCGAAGACCTCGTGATAGAGGACGCTCGCCGCCCCCTCCCAGTCGCGAGGCCGGCGGGGCAGGCTCTGCGCGGCGGGGAGCGTGCGCGTGCCCGAGTAGACGGCCTGGGTGATCGGCAGAGGCACCGCCACCGCCACCCGACCTCCCGGCGTCACGAGCTTTCGAAGACGCACCAGGAGCGCCAGGGGGTGGCTCATGCGATCGAGGAGGTTCGACAGAGACACGACCTCGAAGACGCCGCCTCCCGGAAGATCCTCCACGGCGAGATCGATCTCGTGACAGGCCCACCCTTCGGCGCGGAGCCTCTGTGCCATCGGGCCGCTGAGCTCGGTGGTCACCACCTCGTCGAAGAGCTCGGCGAGCTCGCTGGTGACGCCGCCGTCCCCCGCGCCGATGTCCAACAGGCGCCCCCGCGGTGCCGGGCCGAGGAGCGCGCGCCACTGGCCGGCGCTGAGCACGCGCATGGAATACGCACCGACCAGCGCGTTGGCGTCGTAGAGGCTCACCGACTTCATGGCCGCGTTGCGGGCCGCGGTGATGGCGGGGCTCTGGGGGTTGTCGATCGCGCGGTCGATCCAGGCGCGCGTGGACGCATCGGCGTCGAGCTCGACGAAGGCGTCGGCGAGCGCGGGAGCGAGCCGCTGGCGGTCGCAGCCGTAGCGCAGATGGAGGTGCCTGTAGGTCGCCATTCGTGGGTGGGGTTAGGTAGCCCAATCGAGTGGTGCTCGCACGGACAACGCGCGTAGACTCCGGACATGGGTCGGGGAAAGAAGATCGCGATCGCCGTCGTGCTTCTGGTGGGTGGGGCGGCGACGGCGGTGGCGGTCTGGCCGACGCAGAAGAACGAGGTGGGCTATCCCTTCGCGCGGCGCGTCCTCGGCGAGCAGCCACAGCCGCTCTGGCAGCTCGACCGCGACGCCTTCGTCGCGGCGGTGGCGCGCGATACGGCGCGGGCCGAACGGGCGAGCGCGCGCCTCGACGAGGTGGTCGCCCAGGCGCGTTCCCACGAGGAGCTCCTGACGACGTCGGACGTCGAGTCCCTGTCCCCGTCGGAGCGCCGGCGGGTGCGGCTTCTGTGGTGGTCTTTCCTCGACCCCCTCCTCGAGCTCGACACCCTCAAGCATCGCTGGGAGGGCTGGTACGGCGTGGACTATCAGCGCAACCCGGACCTCCACGCGATGGCCTACGGCCTCACCTACGCCTCGTTGGCCGCGCAGGTGAGCGCGGGGCAGGCGCTCCTCGACATGGTCGCGGGCAACGATCGCATCCAGGCGATGTTCGACGAGGCGATGCCGGAGCTGGGACTGCCGGCGGACACCTTCACCACCTTTCGAAACCGCATGACGCGCGCGCGCGATCAGAGCTTCATCGCGGTGGGCGGCGAGTGGTTCGACACCTGGATCGCCCGTCACCTCGCGGACGGCGAGGCCGCGACCGCGGTGGCGCACCTGGTTCGTGCTCAGCGGGCGCTCGCAGAGGGACACGTCAGCGCCCACGCCGCCCTCACCACCATCCGCAACAAGGCCGAGCTCCTCGAGCGCTCCGCCTTTCAGGCCTGGTTCCCGGTTCAACGCGACGTGGCCGAGTGGTTCGGGGACACGCGCGTGGTGGACGCCGACCGGCGGCTCATCTCGGACGCGCAGCTCGAAGACTTCGGCGACGCCCTCCGTCCGGGCGACGTGATCGTCGAACGGCGCAACTGGTACCTCTCCAACGTGGGCCTGCCCGGCTTCTGGCCGCACGCCGCCCTCTACCTCGGCACGCAGGACGACATCCGCGAAGCCTTCGACGGCGACCCCGCGATTCAGGAGCAGTACGGGACCTTCAGCGAGCATCTGGCGGAGCAGCACCCCGAGGCCTGGGCTGCTTTCGCGGAGCACGATCACCAGGGCCATCCGAATCGCATCCTCGAAGCGGTGAGCGAAGGCGTGGTCGCCGCGAGCCTCGAGCACAGCTGCGGCGCGGACTACGTGGCGGCCATGCGCCCTCGCCTGCCGCCGCTCTACGTCGCCCGCGCGCTCGATCGGGCGATGGCCTTCTACGGACGGCCGTACGACTTCGACTTCGACTTCGCGACCGATGACGAGGTGGTCTGCTCGGAGCTGGTCATGAAGGCCTACGAGCCCGAAGTCGAGGGCCCGGGGCTCCGTGTGCCCAGCATCGAGGTGGTGGGCAAGATCGCCATTCCGCCGACGGAAATCGTTCGCACCTTCGCGCGCGAGCTGGGCCGTGACGACGCGCAGCTCGACTTCGTCTACTTCCTCGACGGGCGCGAGCGCGGGCACGACGCCCTGGTCGGCGACGCCGAATCCCTGGCCGAGAGCGCTGAGCGCCCGAAATGGGACGTGCTTCAGCAGTAGGGCGTTGAGCCCGCGGGCCAGCCGTGCCATGGAGCACCCATGCTTGCTCGCCCGATTCTTGGGACCCTGCTGAGCCTCGCAGCGCTGACCTCGCTGTCGAGTTGCGGAGGCGCGACGATGCCTGAATCCGATCACGTGGACCACCAAAGCTCGAACCAGGCTCAGGCCGACGGTGACGACGAGGTTCTGTCCCGCCTGAACGCGGAGGCGCGCCGCGGATCCGTCACCGAGACGCTTCACGGCGTGGCCGTGGAGGACCCCTACCGCTCGCTCGAATTGGACACGGCCGAGACGCGCGCGTGGATCGATGCGCAGACCGAGCGGACGCGTCGGCTGCTCGCCGAGTGGAGCCGGCCCGAGGCCGCGGCGCGCCTCGAGACCCTGTTGTCGATCGGCGTGCTGGGCGGCGTGCAGGTGGCGGACGACGTCATCTTCTACACCAAGCGCGAGGGCGATCAGGAGCAGCCACGCCTCTACGTGCGGACCGCGCCCGATGCCGAGGAGCGCGTGCTCGTCGATCCGGGCGCGGAGGGCGAGCGCGTCGCTCTCGACTGGTACTACGCATCACCCCACGGGAAGTACGTCGCGTACGGCCTGTCGGATAACGGCGACGAGCGCAGCACGCTGCACCTCATCGAAGTGAGCTCGGGCGAGGTCGATGGCCTCCGCATCCCCAACACCAAGTGGTGCAACCTCTCCTGGCTCGACGCCGAAGACGGCTTCTACTACACGCGCTACCCGCGCGAAGGCGAAGAGAACTACGACGGAGAGGCGCCGGACACCTACTTCCCGCGCGTCTTCTTCCATCGCCTCGGCACCGACCAGAACGACGACCCGCTGGTCTTCGGTGCGGCCGAAGGCACCGACTTCCCCGGCCCGAGCGTCTCCGACGACGACCGGTGGGTCTCGATCAACGTCTTCCGCGGCTGGTCGGCCTCCGACTTCCACCTCTTCGACCGGGGGCGGCGCCCGCGCGGGCGGCTCGACGCGCCGGACGAAGACCACCCGATGGAGGCAGTGATCACCGGACGCGACGATCTCACGGTCGGTCACGTGCACGACGGACAGGTGTACCTGTGGACCAACGTCGACGCGCCGCGGTACCGCATCGTGAAGGTGCGCCCCGACCGCGCGGGGAACGTCGAGGGCTGGACCGACCTGGTCCCCGAGAGCGACGCTCCGATCGAGAGTTGGGCCATCGTGGGCGGGCGCCTCTTCCTGCACTACATCGCCGACGTTCAGTCGCAGGTGAAGGCGTTCCGCCTCGACGGGCGCCCGGCAGGCGAGGTCGAGCTGCCCGGCATGGGCTCGGTGGACGGCCTCAGCGGCTCTGCCGACGGCAACACCCTCGCCTTCTCCTTTTCCAGCTACACGCAGCCGCCCAGCTTGATGCGCTACGACGTGCGCGAGGGGCAGCTCACCGAGATCGATCGGGTCCAGACCGACGTCGACTTCTCGGGGCTCGAGGTCACCCGCGAGCGCGTGCCCTCCGCCGACGGAACCATGATCCCGGTGACGCTGGTGCATCCGCGAGGGATGGAGCGGGACGGGAACCGCCCGGTGCTTCTGAACGGCTACGGCGGTTTCAACGTCTCTCTGCTGCCCGGCTTCACCCGCAACGCGCTCTATTGGGTGGAGCGGGGCGGCGTATACGCGGTGGCGAACATCCGCGGCGGCGGCGAGTTCGGCGAGGAGTGGCACCAGGCCGGAAACCTCGGCAACAAGGAGAAGGTCTTCGAGGATTTCGAGGCGGTGATCCGCTGGCTCGGCAGCGGCGACATCAGCCGGCCCGAGCGCATCGCGATCACCGGCGGCAGCAACGGCGGACTGCTCATGGGCGCGATGCTCACCCGCTGCCCGGACGCCTTCGGCGCCACCACCACCTACGTCGGGCTCTACGACATGCTGCGCTACGACCGGTTCCCGCCGGCCGAGCTCTGGATCAGCGAGTACGGCACCGCGGAGAACGAGGAGCAGTTCGCGTGGCTTCGCGACTACTCGCCCTATCACCAGATCCGCGACGGCGTGAGCTACCCAGCCACTTTGATCGAGACCGCCGACCACGACAGCCGCGTCTACTGGGGGCACTCCACGAAGTTCGCCGCCAGGCTGCAGGAGGCGCAGGCCGGCGACGCGCCCATCCTCTTCTACATGGTGCGCTCCGTCGGCCACGGCGCGGGCACGCGGCGCTCCGATCTCGTGCAGCGCTACGTCCGGCAATACGCCTTCCTCGAGCACGTCCTCGGGTTGTAGTGCCTGGTCCGATGACACTGGACCAGGCTCTAGCCAGCCGGCTTGCGCTTCCCTCGGGCTGAAGAGGCTGGAAACCAGAGACGTCGAGTTTCTCGAATTGTCAGATCCAAGATGGCAAGTCGATCGGCGTCTCGTCGACTACGAGGATGTCGCTTCCCAGCGCCGGTCGATGTCCTCGAAGAACCGCTCGAATGCGGTCACTGCACCGTCCCCGCGAGGGCAACGCGGAAGTCGACTGGCTGAATGGCGGTCACGACTCCCCACCTTTTCGAGATCGGAGACGAGTTGGCGCGAGCAGCGGACAGTAGTCTGGCGCTACGCACCTCGCGATCGAGGATGTCCTCGCCTGGCTGGGGACTCCTCTGCTCGTTCGCGTGGTCTACATGACTTTGCAGGAGGACGCTTGCTCGCCGAAGAAGCCGTCGCCGCGGCCGTGTAGTGAACGTTTCGAGCTCTCGCCGGACTGCCTCGAGGACGTTTTCGGCCAACCAAGGAAGACGGCGGGGGAAGCCGCTGTCGGCGAGCCGAGCGCTCACGAGAGGAAGGTCGACGGCATCGATGTTCTCGACGATGACCGGTGCAAGCGCAGTGATCAGTCTCGGTCGACCGCTGGTCAGTGCAGCGCGAATCACCGATTGGATATCGTCGAGCTCCTGTGCGGGGACGACGGTTTCGTCCGTTCGCAGGTGTGAGGCGCCCAGCCTCGCCAACGCGTTTTGGATCTGGGTTTCGCGACTGTCCTTTGCAGGCGTTGGGAGGATGTCGGCTATGGGAACGTTGAAGAGCTGGATGATCTTCACGAGCTGCTCGGCGGTGAAGGATCCGTCTCCACGCTCGATCTGACTCAGACGTGACTGAGAGAGCCCGAGATGCTGGGCGAGCTCGCGCTGGCTCCAGCGCCGGGCGCGTCGCAAAGCACGGACGTTTTGAGCGAGCTTTGCCCTCAGTCTCACGCGGCGGTGACCCGTCGCGAGCGTCGTCGACCCGTGCTCAATCTTCGAAGAGCGTCCGCCTCTCCTCCAAGTCGACCTGCGTGGTTTCGAGCAAGCCCGCCTCCTTGGCCCGGGCGAGGAGCTGACGTGCATTGTCCACATCCCGCGGCACCTCAGACCCGGTCGCGAGTCGGAGTGCGGCTTCGTACAACAGCGCGCCCTCGAGCTCCGCTTCCTCGTGCGGGTCCGCCGCCTTCATCGCGCGGCGAAGAAAGGGCTTGGTGCGCTTCCGACCCGACTCGATGGCGAGCTGAGCCCAAACGAACGCCTCCGTGGGATCACCCTCCATCATCATGGCCTTGGCGATCTCGTACATGGCGTCCACGTCACCCGCGCGCGCCTCGATGCGCAGCCTGCATTCGTCCGCATCCAGCTTCGACCAGGAGGGATGCATGGCTTCCGTGGTGGTGCGAGCACCGAAGTAGGTCGCCACCGCGTCACGACCCCACACCCGACCAATGCCCTCGAAGGTCGAGGCATCGGCGCCCTCGACGACCTTGGTTCGAAAGTAGACGCGCTGGTCGTCGACCGCGTAGTCGCCCCCCACTCCCCGAAAGGTGTCCGCGTGCGCGTCGATGGGGCGGCCATCGTATTCGCAGCGATCGCCGATGCGCATGAACCCGCCCCAAACGCCGAACTGCGCCGGGTCCACGTTCGGAATCGGCGAGCCGTTGAGATAGGCGCCATTTCGGTCCAACGCGTACTTCTCGTTGAACGCCTTCATGGTCGCGGGGTCGTACCCCTCCTTGGCGCGGCCACACTCGAATACCGCGTCTCGATCCGCGCCCCAGTCGAATCCGAGGTCGCGGAAAGTCTCGACGTCGGCCCCCTCGACCTCACGCGTGCGCCAAAAAACGCGCCGACGGTCTCTGCCATAGCAGTCGCCCAGGCTCTCGAACTCTGCTGCGTTCGCACCCTGCACGGGCACGCCAAAGTAGGTCACCGAATCGTTCTCAACTTCGTAGCCCAAGATGCTCTCCAGCGATGGCGCCGCTCCGAACGTTCACGGCGTCGAGAGACACAACCTCGCGACGCAACCAGTGGCTCCGCACATCACGCGTCCCCCTCGAGGAGCGTGCCCACGAACGTCCCTCTGAGCGTTTGGAGCGTTCCGTACGTCAGCCCACCGACATCGTAGAAGCCGCGGCAGTCCGGAGGGCGCACTTCGAAGCGTGCGACGAACGCGCGCGCTGCGAGCGCGTCGTACTGAAGGCGGCCCGCAGCGATCCCGGCCTCCGCTCCCGCGTCGAAGACGTTGTCGTTGCACTGCGCTTCCTCCGAGGAGATGCAATCGGCGCGGGGGTTTCGCACCGTCACACAGGCACTCCGCGGCCAAGTCGCACGTGGCTGACTCGCGTCGGTCGCTTCGTGTTCGACTCCGCATCCACAGAGAGCGAACGCCGACGCGAGCAGCACGACCGCAATCGATCCCCAATTCACCCTCTCAGTCTACTCTCACGCTGACGACACCCGAGGCCTAGAGAATGGTCCCCTGCTCGCGGCCCGCTCCAGCTGGTCCGCTAGTCTAGCTTCGCGCACACGGCGACTTGCGCCGAAGGGGGGACGGGGGTCTACTTCGCCCATGCGCGTCGAGCCCTTCAATCAGCCCCCGCCCCAGCTCGGAAATCAGTACGACGACGACCCCGCGCTCAAGGCGTGCATCGAGCGTGTCATCCCCGAAGAGAGCCAGGCGGAGGTCGTCGAGACGCTGCGCGAGATGGGTGAGCTCTCCGGCGGAGAGCTCTACCGGATGCAGCTCGAAGATCGCCTCAACGAGCCGACGCTCACCCAGTGGAACGCCTGGGGGGAGCGCATCGATCACATCGAGGTGAGCCCGCTCTGGAAGCACGCCGAAAAGCTCGCCGCCGAGAAGGGCATCGTGGCCACGGCCTACGAGAAGAAGCTCGGGCGCCTGTCGCGAGTGCACCAGTTCGCCCTCGTCTACCTCTTCAACCAGTCGACTGACGTCTATTCGTGCCCGCTCGCGATGACCGACGGAGCGGCCCGCACCCTGGTGAAGATGAACAATCCGGCGCTCCTCGACCGCGCCCTGCCGCATCTCACCTCCCGCGACCCGAAGACCTTCTGGACCAGCGGCCAGTGGATGACCGAGAGCACCGGCGGCTCCGACGTCGGGCGCTCGGAGACGGTCGCTGCTCTCGAAGACGGCCAGTGGCGGCTCTACGGCCGCAAGTGGTTCACCTCGGCGGCCACCGGCCAGATGACGCTCACGCTCGGCCGACCCGAGGGCAACGGCCCCGGCGGCTCGCGGCCTCGCGCTCTTCTATCGTCGAGGTGAAGCGACGCCGACGGGCGCCTTCAGAACATCCGCGTCAACCGCCTCAAGGACAAGCTCGGCACCCGCAAGGTCCCCACCGCCGAGCTGATGCTCGAAGGCACGCCCGCGACCCTGGTCACCGAAGAGCCGAAGAACGGCATCCGCAACATCTCGCCGATGCTCAACATCACCCGCACCTGGAACGCCGTCACCAGCGCGTCCCTCGATGCGCGCGGGCCATCGCCCTGGCCCGCGACTACGCAGAGAAGCGAATCGCGTTCGGCGCGAAGCTCGAGCGACAAGCCGCTCCACCTCGACACCCTCGCCGCGACTGGCCGCCGAGCACGAGGGCGCGGTGCAGCTCGCGTTCTTCGTCGCCGAGCTCCTCGGTCGCGACGAGTGCGGCGAGCTCGACGACCACGCACAGCCGGCTCTTGCGCCTGCTCACACCGATCGCGAAGCTCACCACCGCCAAGCAGGCGGTGGCCGTCGCCAGCGAGGCGCTCGAGTGCTTCGGCGGCGCCGGCTACGTGGAGGACACCGGGCCTGCCGGTGCTCTTGCGCGACGCGCAGGTCCTGCCGATCTGGGAAGGCACGACGAACGTCCTGTCACTCGACACCCTGCGCGCGCTGAGCCGCGACAAGTCGGTGCTCCTCGCGCTCCGCGAGGAGATCTCCGAGATCATCGAGGAGGCGACCGATCCGATGCTCGACGACCTGGTGCGGCGCTCGGCGGAGGCCGTCGACAACGCCACCCAGTGGGTGAGCGAGGCGATGAGCTCGAGCCCAGCCGACGTCGAAGCCGGCGCTCGGCGCTTCGCGCTCACCCTGGGGCGCGCCACCGAGCTCGCGCTCATGGTCCGGCAGGCGCAGCACTCGCTGTCGAAAGGCGACGCGCGGCCGGCCGCGGCGGCCCGGCGCTTCGCGCTCACCCCCATCGACTTGATCCACCCGATCGACCTCGACGGCACGAGGGCGCTGGCCCTCGGCCAGAGTTGAGCAGAGCGGAGGTGGGTAACCGGTAGTGATCCCTCGGGCCGTGGTTTATCCTCGATGCTCCGATGAACCGCGATTTCGGTATCAATCAAGGTCTGGTCGAGGAGCTCTTCCTCCGCTGGTGCGCCAACCCTTCATCGGTTCCCGATGAATGGCGCCAGTACTTCGATGGTCTTCCGCCCGAGGAGCAACCCGAGCTGACGAGCCCCGGGGCGGTGTACGCACCCAAGCTCGACGAAGACGGCAAGCAGGGCAGCAACGGCGGCAACGGCGCCTCGCCGCGAACGTCGCTCTTCCTTCCGCCCACCGCGGAGGTGGTCCACTTCGTCGACCGACGCGGCAGCGATCGCGCGGGTCCGGGCATGCGCGGCGAGATGCTGAGCGTGCCCCCGACCAAAGAGGTGCTGGCTGGCTACGAGCTCCAGGGCCGCGTCTCCGCGCTGCTCAACGCGTTCCGCGTCCGCGGCCATCTCTACGCCAAGGTCGACCCCCTCGATCTCGAGAGGCCGCCCGGCGACGAGCTTCTTCTGAAGCACTACGGCCTCGAGCGTGTCGATCCCGACACGGTGATCTCGGCGGGTGACTTCTCCGGTCCGCCCGAACCTGTCGATGGGCGAGCTGATCCGCCGCCTCGAGGAGACCTACTGCCGCACCATCGGTGTCGAGTTCACCTTCATCGAGGATCCGGAGGAGCGGCGTTGGCTCCAGACCGAGATGGAGTCGACGCTGCAACCGCCTCGACATGACCGCGAGGATCAGATCCGCATCCTGACCAAGCTCACCGACGCCGAGATCTTCGAGCAGTTCCTCCACACCAACTACGTCGGCGCCAAGCGCTTCTCGCTCGAAGGCGCGCGAGAGCTTCATCCCGCTGCTCGACCTCCTGATCGACACCTCCGCCGACCTCGGTGTGAAGGAGATCGTCATCGGGATGGCCCACCGCGGCCGCCTCAACGTGCTGGCGAACATCCTGGCAAGAAGCTCGCACGAGATCTTCGCGGACTTCGAGGACGACAACCCAGAAGGCAACATCGGCCGCGGCGACGTGAAGTACCACCTCGGCTACTCCACCGACCGCACCACGCCCGCCGGCAACGAGGTCCACCTCACGCTCTGCTTCAACCCGAGCCACCTCGAGTTCGTCAACCCGGTGGTCGAGGGCCGAACCCGCGCCAAGCAGGATCGCGCGAGCGACATGGAGCGCGTGGCGCGTGCTGCCGCTGCTCATCCACGGCGACGCCGCCTTCGTCGGGCAGGGCGATCGTCGCGGAGACGCTCAACCTGTGCGGCCTCGAGGGCTACTCGACGGGCGGCACCGTCCACGTCGTCGTCAACAACCAGATCGGCTTCACGACGATGCCGCGTGACGCGCGCTCGACGCGCTACTGCACCGACATCACGCGCATGCTCCGCTGTCCCGGTCTTCCACGTGAACGGCGAGGACCCGGAGGCGGTGGCGCAGGTGGCCCAGCTCGCTGCCGAGTACCGCCAGCGCTACCAGCAAGGACGTCGTCATCGACCTCTACTGCTACCGCAAGTACGGCCACAACGAGGGCGACGAGCCGCGCTTCACGCAGCCGCTGATGTACGCGCCGCATCGACGAGAAGCGCAGCGTGCGCGAGGTCTACGTCGACAATCTGCTGGAGATGGGCAAGGTCACGCGCGAACAGGCCGACGGAGATCGTCGAGCGCAGGCGCGTCGAGCTCGAGGCCGCGCTCGAGGAGACGCGGAACCACAAGTACAAGAACGAAGTCAGCTCGATGCAAGGGCTCTGGCAGTCCTACCGCGCGGGGCTCGACGCGGACGTCCCGGTGGTCGAGACCGGCGTCGAGCAGAGCGCCTCGAAGAGCTCCTGAAGGCGGTCAATCGAATCCCGGACGGGTTCGCGGCGCATCCCAAGATCGCGCGACTCTACAAGCACGCGCATCAAGCAGGCGCTCGACGGCAAGGCCTTCGACTGGGGCACCGCCGAGACCCTCGCCTACGCCACCCTTCTCGCTGAGGGTACGCGGGTGCGCATCACCGGCCAGGACTCGCGCCGCGGCACCTTCTCCCACCGCCACGCCGCCATCTACGACGATGAACACCGGCGAGCGCTACGTGCCCCTGAACCACCTGTCCGACAATCAGGCGCGCTTCGACGTCTTCGACAGCCCGCTCTCGGAGGCAGGCGTGCTCGGCTTCGAGTTCGGCTACAGCCTCGACTCGCCCGACGCCCTCGTGATCTGGGAGGCGCAGTTCGGCGACTTCGCCAACGGGGCGCAGGTGATCATCGACCAGTTCATCTCGAGCTGCGAGGACAAGTGGCACCGGCTCAGCGGGCTCGTCATGCTCTTGCCGCACGGCTTCGAGGGTCAGGGACCCGAGCACTCGACGCGCGCGCCTCGAGCGCTTGCTGGAGCTCTGCGCCGAGGACAACATGCAGGTCTGCAACCTGACGACGCCCGCGCAGATCTTCCACTGCCTGCGGCGGCAGGTCGTGCGGCCCTGGCGCAAGCCGCTGGTCGTGATGTCGCCCAAGAGCCTGCTCCGCAACCCCATGGCCGCGCTCGACGCTGGACGAGCTCGCCACCGGGACCGTTCCAGCGCATCATCGGGGACGTATCGGTCGACCCGAACGCCGCGCGCCGCGTGCTCCTGTGCTCCGGCAAGGTCTACTACGACCTGGTGAAGGCCGCCAGGAGCGGGACATCGACGACGTCGCCATCATTCGCATCGAGCAGCTCTACCCGATGCGCCCGACCAGCTGAAGGCGACCCTCGCCCCATACGGCGACGCCGAGCTCGTACTGGGTCCAGGAAGAGCCCTGGAACATGGGCGCCTGGTACTTCGTCAACTCGCGTTACACCAGGATGCTCGGCCGCGAGCTGACCTGCGTCGCGCGCCAGGAGAGCGCCAGCCCCGCCACCGGCAGCAAGGCCGCGCACGTGATCGAGCACGACCGGCTGATGGAGCGAGCGCTGAGCTGAAGCCCCGTCAGCCTGCTTCCTCGATCGCGCGCCGCTGAAGGCGAACGACCAGGGCATCGACGCGCGCACGATCCGGCTCGTCCGGCAGTATCGAGGCCTGGGCCAGGGACGGCAGGACCGCTGTCTCCTTTTCGGCCCAGGCCACCAGCTCTTCGTAGGACATCGCGCCGCGGCGCACGCCGAGAAGCCACTCGCGATCCGGGCGTCGCACCAAGACCTCGCCGTGCGTGAGGATCTCGCGCCCCATCTTCAGGAGCCGGCAGAGGTGCATCGCGTGCTTGGTGTCGTACCCGTGCGCTTCCTCGAGCGCAGCGCGGGCCGGGTTCCGGTTCTCCCGCCATCGCTCGTAGTCGCCGAAGTGCTTGAGCGCCGCACGATAGGCGCGCTCCTGGTCGGCGTTCGGAAACCGCTGGCGCCCCTCATGTGGTGTCGCGCCGAAGTCGCTCGGCTCGGGCTTCTTCTCTGGCGGATTGTCCAGCCAGCGGCGGTGACGCTCGATCCGCTTCAGCTGCGCGAGGGCATAGCCCATGAAACGCTCACCCACGTGGCGCGAGAGGAAGCACTCACGGCTCGCCCGGAGCTCCTCGCCCAGCGCGTCGCACACGAGCACGTCCTCCTCGTCGGTGAAGAGCGTCTCGATGATGTTGGCCACGGCCGGCCATGGTTAACCACGACCGGCGCGGCGTCTACGGAGCGAGGACTCGACCGAGCCCTACTCCTTGACGGCGATACGCTTCGGGGACGGCTTGGCCTGCTTCATCAGCTTGATGGTCAAGACGCCGTCGTTCTTCTCCGCGATCACGTTCTCGGTGTCGACGTTGTCGGGCAACGAGAAGGAGCGGGTGAAGCTCCCGTAGGAACGTTCGATGCGGTGGTAACCGTCCTTGTCCTCCTCGTGCTCGAGCTTGCGCTCCCCGCTGAGGGTCAGGATGTCGTTCTCCACCTCGACCTTGATGTCGTCGGCCTTCATTCCGGGGACTTCGGCGCTCAGGGTGATGGCTTCGGCGTCCTCGTGAATGTCGACCGCCGGGCGGAACGCCAGGGCGCCACCGTTTTCACGGCGTCGACCCATCTGCTCCTGAAGGCGGAACATCTCGTGGAATGGATCCCAGTTGGTCAAAAGGCTCATGACGCAGTCCTCCGTTCAGCGCCGCCCGACAAGGGGCGGTTCCGTCGTGTTCTTCGAGGTGTTTCGTCGGCTCTCTCTCCCCCGGGACACCAGAGGATTGGGGCCGTCACTACTACCTTCCGGGAAACTAATTCCGCCTCCGGAGCTGTCAACGGCGGGAGCTGTGAGAGGGCTCAGTCATGGTGGATCCCGAGGGTTTCCGGGTTGTTGTGCCCGGTGCTCCAGACGGGAATAATCTCGTGAATGCCGCCCGGGGATCGCGCGTCTCAGCGCACGTCCCCTCTGGGTGGGACTGGAATTGCTTGGGTGGGGCGAGGGCCCCACAAACGGAGGACTCATGAAGGGGAACAGGCTCATCATCGGCGCGCTCGCTGCGGCATTGGCGACCGCGGCGGGATGCACGCTCACCATCGCTTTCGACCCGCGGGGCGTCGACGTCTCCCTGGATGGCCAGTGGCTCATCAACGGGGGAACCGCGGATGCGACGTCCTGCGCCGCGGCCGGCATCGACCGCGTCCAGCTCGTCTTCTACGACGGAAGCGTCGCCTACGAGTTCTCGGACTTCAACTTCGCCTGCGCCGCCGGCGGCTTCGACACCCGCCCGGGGGGCGCCCTCGACCACGGCCGTTACCAGACGGCCTGGATCGCTTACGCGGCGGACGGGACGAACGTCGCCGAGAGCGATCCGATCCCGCTCGACGTCTCCTCCTTCTCGGTCGACCACGCCACCCTCGCCACCGTCGACTTCACGGTCGGCACCACCGGCTTCGATCCGCGCGGCGACGTGGGCACCCTCACCGCCAGCTGGACCATCAACGGCGGCGCGGCCGACGCCACCAGCTGCGGCGCGGCGAACATCGACCACATCGACTTCGTCCTCTACGACTCGACCGACACCGGCTACACCAACGGCGTGACCGTCGCGAGCACCGACTGCGCCGGCGGGGCCTACAACTCCGGCGCGCCGATCCTCGCCGCGGGGAGCTACCTCACCAGCATCATCGCGGTCGACGCCTCGGGCTCCGATGTCGCCAG
The DNA here is from genome assembly GCA_963727445.1 of uncultured delta proteobacterium. GTDB lineage: Bacteria > Myxococcota_A > Polyangia > Polyangiales > B10-G4 > B10-G4. The sequence goes on along the minus strand of CAVSGI010000020.1, from coordinate 24,619 downwards.
CTACGAGAGCCCCTCGCCCTTCGTGGTCACCACCCCGGGCACCTACATGCTGATGGCGGTGGACTTCACGGTCGCCAACGAGATGGTCGTGAACCTCCTGTGGGGCACGGACATGACCGACTGCGCCACCGCGGGCGTGGACAGCATCCTGTGGGCGCTCAACGACTCCACCACCATGAGCGAGGTGCTCTCCGACTCGGGCGCGACCTGCAGCAGCGTCGGCGACCAACTCACCTTCAGCGATCTGCCGGCCGGCACCTACGAGCTCTTCGTGGACGCCGAGTCCTCGGACCGCCTCATGAAGTGGCAGGGCACCTGCACCATGCTGGTCCATGGCGGCGGTACCACCCCACCCTACGACTGCGTCTACAACCTGATGCCCTAGAACGGCTCGGGTCACCGACGAGACGGCGCGTCCTTTGGGGCGCGCCGTTTTTCTTTGCTTTTCAGACGGCCCCTTGCGCGATTCGCGATTCGCGAATAACGTATCCCTGTGCTGAAGCCTCAGGATATCCTGGTCACCCTGTACCTATTAGACGCAGTCCCCGAGGACCGTACATTTCAAAGAATCTCAGAATCATTGGATATTAGTGCGTCTGAGGCTCATGCCGCACTGAAGCGAGCGGCTTTTGGGGGCCTCGTCGACCTACCCACCCGCTCCGTTCGAAAGCGCGCGCTCAGCGAATTCCTCAGGCACGGGCTTCGTTATGTTTACCCCGCCAAACGAGGTCCCCTCACCCGTGGGGTCCCGACCTCGATTGCCGCACCACCTTTGAAACAGCACTTTGGCGCTCCAGATCTGCCACTGGTGTGGCCTGATCCGGAAGGTGGAACCAGGGGAGAGGAATTGAGCCCCCTATACCGCTCGGCACCGTCAGCAGCGCGCAAGAACAAGCCGCTCTACGAATGGCTGGTCCTGATCGACGCCATTCGTGCCGGCCGTGCCCGCGAGCGGAAGATCGCCGAGCGTGAGATCGAACGAAGGCTCGCATCATGAGCGCGACGCGTGAGCTCCTTCGCGTTCTGGAAGTCTTGGGCGACCTTCGGAATGAGGTCGTGTTCGTGGGGGGCCAGGTCGGCCCATTGCTCGTTACAGACTCCGCGGCTGCTCCGGCCCGGCCAACTGTAGATGTCGACTGCATCATCGACGTCGGGTCGTATTCAGAGTACGGAGAGTTCTCAGGGCGGCTCCGCGCACTCGGCTTCGAGGAGTGCACTGATGAAGGTGCACCCATGTGTCGCTGGGTTGTCGACGATGTTCGTGTCGACGTCATGCCCATCGATCCAGTCGTGTTCGGTTTCAGCAACGTCTGGTATCCGAGCGGGGTCGAACATGCTGCGCATCTCCATCTCCAAAGCGCAACCATCAGGATCGTTGATGCGGTGCATTTTTGCGCTACCAAGATCGAGGCCTACCTAGCCCGCGGCGATGGCGACCTCTACCACCATGACCTCGAAGACTTCCTGAACCTCGTCGACGGCAGAGGCGAGCTGCAGGGTGAAGCCGAAGCGGCCCCGCCTGATGTTCGGGTGTTCATCGCGGCTACCGTGGCTCGATGGCTCGAAGACGATGGGTTTGTCGAGAGTCTCTCCGGCCACCTCCGAGGAGACGCTGCCAGTCAGGCACGGCTCCCGATCCTGCTCAAGCGCCTTCAACGATTGGCAGCGCTCGCACCAGCAAGAATCAGCGGAGTTCCAAGACATCGACCGGGTGCCCGATCAATGCAAACACCGGCGCCAGTCCATTTCCTCCCGCGCACGCCACCGCTTGTCGCGACCTTGGATTCGAGCAACCTACGACACGCGGCATACGATGCTGACAAGAGCATTCTGACGATCGAGTTTGGCGGTGGACGACGATACGCCTACAGCCGTGTACCGCGGCAGGTCTACGAGGGACTGCTCTCGGCAGCGTCTCATGGGCGCTATTTCCATCAGTGGATCAAGGATCGCTACCCATACCGGCGCTTGAGGTAACTCCCTACATGCAAAGCCGCTCGAGGCGGAAGCGCGCGCCGCCGGAGTTGTCGACGCAGGCGCTGTCGACCTTGCGGCAGACGAGGGTCCCTCCGGCGAAGTCCACGTCTTCGGTGGTGGACATCAGGCTCGCGAAGGCCGTGGCGGCGTTCGCGTAGTAGATGCCGCTGGGGGTGGCGACCGTGGGTGCGGAGAGGTTCGTGCACTCGATGCGGTAGTACCAGCCACGGGTGGGTGGCGATGCGGTGCTCCACACCGTGCCCCCGCTGTCGAGGGCGGTGACGCGATAGCGCCCGGCGGGCAGGTCTGCGGTGACGGTGATCGAGCCGTCGGTGGAGCAGTCCGACAGCCAGTCGACGTACATCTCCACCGACAGGGCGCAGCGCCCGGAGACGCATCGGCCCCGCGCGCAGTGTGCGTCGTCGGTGCAGCCCCGACACTCCTCGCACGCCGGGCAATCGCCGGCGCAGTCCACGTCCGACTCACCCCCGTTGCGGATCCCATCGTCGCATGCCGGCGCCGCGCAGAGGCCGTCCATACCGCAAACCCGCGAAACACAGTCACCGCCCCGGTTGCAGGGCGCGCCGGTGATGCAGGGGTCGCAGGAGCCGCCGCAATCGACGTCCGATTCGTCCCCGTTTTGAACCCCGTCCCTGCAGCTCGGATCGGGAGCGGTGTCGACCGCGGCGCTGTCCGCCGGCGCCGCGTCTGGCGAGGCCTCCGGGGCGGTGTCCACCGCAGCATCCCGGGCCGCATCCCGCGCGGCGTCGGGAGCGCCCGCGTCGGCCGCGCTCGAGGAGGCGCAGGCCGCGAAGAGCACCAGGGCGCCGAAACCGAGTGGGAACCGCATCCGGCCCTCATGGTAACGCACCGCGCAGTTGCTTCGGATCGCCCAGGCTTTACATGACTGAGGATGTTTCGTGCGCCGCCGCTGACGCCGCTGGTGAAGGTCCTCCTGATCGGGCTCTTCAGCGCTTTCGTCGTCGAAACCGTGCTTTCGCGCATCGTCGGCCTCGACGTCGCCCCCCTTCTGGCGATCCACGCGGGCGACGGCGCGGGCATCCAGCTGCTCTGGCAGGTCTTCACCTACGTCCTGGTCCACGGGGTTTCTTCCGCGGCGTTGATGACGCTGATGATCACCCTGCTCTTCCTCTGGTGGATGGGCGCGCCCTTCGAGGCGCGCTTCGGACCGGGGGAGACGATGAAGCTCCTCGCCGTGGCCACCCTCTCCGCCGGCATCACCGGCGCCGCCGCCACCTTCCTTCTGGGCGGCGTGGTGTTCGGCTCCGGACCCTGGCTGATGGCGCTGATCACTGGATACGCTGCGGCGATCCCTCCCGGCGCGCAGCTCTCGCTTCTCGGCATCGTGCCCATGAAGCGGAACACGCTGATCGCCGCCATCGTCGTCTTCAGCCTCCTCGGCTCTCTCATCGAAGGCACCTGGGCGGCCTTCGTCGCGGACATCGCCGCGCTCGGCTCGGCCTGGTTCTGGATGAAGTGGCGCCTCGCTCCCCGGCGGCCGAAGGCGCCGAAGCGGCGCAAGAACGGCGGCTCCTCGGGTCGCTTCCGGGTCATCAAGGGCGGTCTCGACGACGACGACGACGACGAGCGCCCCAAGTACCTCAACTGATCACGGCGTCCAGGCCAACAGCTCCTGCACGTAGTGCTGGATGGTGGGCCACGCGCTCTGCGCCGGCGAGTTGGTCTCTTCGTAGTGATCCCCGGGCGCCTCGGCGATCCAGGGCAGGGTCATCGCCAGCTCGAAGTCGTAGGTGGGGATCAGGTAGCCGATCTCGTCGTTGGCGAGCCCGAAGAGATAGACGTAGTCCGCGTCCTCGCGCGCCAGGTCCCGGAGGTACGGTGGCCCCGGCGCCATCGTGAGGTCGGGCGGGTTTTCCTTCGTCTCGTCGACGAGGGGCACGCCGTCGGGTGTGTAGCTTCCGTCGTAGCCCCCGAGGAAGAGCGCTGGGTCGAGCTCGCCGGGGATCGTCATGATCTGTGTGCGCCCGATGTCGATCACCGCGATCTCGGTCTCGAGCTTCGGCGGCGGGTCGAGGCGTCCGGGGAGGCCCTCCGGGTCGTAGTCGTAGCCCATGCGCGTGGCGAAGAGCCCGGCCTGGAAGGCGACCTGGTACTGAAAGTTGGTCACCTCGAGCCGAAAGATGAAGTGGCGATAGCCGAGGTCGGCGGTCTCCTCGGTCATCGACGCCGCCGCCGGGCCCAGCGCGTCGAGCACGAAATACGCGAGCTGCTCGCCGATCATCTGCGAGATCTCGAGGCTGTCCATGTCCCCGTAGTACGTCCCGTCCCAGGCCTCGGCCTCGAGGTCGTTGGGCCCGAATCTGAGAGCCCACCGCGCCCTGATAGAAGACGGCGATCCCGCCGACGCCCGGCACCATCTCCCCGTCCGGCCCGAGGACGCCGTCCTCGACGCCCTGGCGGAGCCAATGCGCGTAGTCGCTCGAGAGCTGGGTGTTGTGGGAGCCGGCGTACTCCGGATGGCTCCCGAAGTTGATCAGCGTGGCGATGGTCACGTCGGAGCCCGCTTCGACGTAGCGCATGATCTTGATCTCGTCGTCGAGGATCACCGGGTCGCGACTGTCCGACACCCAGCGGTAGGTGCCGCCTGGCTTGTCGCGGAGCTTCGTCGTCGCGTACTGCACGTTCGCGGGGCGGAGCGCAGCCACCGCCTGACGCGCAGCCTCCGCCGCACCGGTACGCACCTGGTCCATGTAGTCGGGGTCGATCCCGGTCTCGTCGAGGTTGAGCCCCCAGCGCCCCATGGTGTCGCGCGCTTCGTGGGTGTGCGTCGCGCTCACGAGGATGTAGTCGGCGTCGACGTCGGCAGCGAGGTCACGGACGCGCACGACGTCGTCGTAGAAGAACCCGACGCAGTCGATGGACACCAGCACGAGCGTGACGTCGCCGTTCTTCAGGGCGATGGCGCGCGCCCACTGCGGATTGCTCACACCCGAAGCCGGCCGCCCGTTTCCGAAGCCGGCGATCCAGACGCCATCGAAGTGGCCGTTGCCGTTCACGTCGGAGAACTCGTCTCCGTCGGAGGGCTGGTAGCTACCGTCGCCGTTCGTATCGATGGTCAACATGTCGACGCCCTCGAGGCTCGGCGTCACGTCGATGGCCGCGGCCCCCACCATCAAGGTCCCGTCCGGCCCCGTCTCGCACCCCGCCCCTCCCGGACAGTAGCCGTCGGGAACCACCGGAACATAGGAAGGCCCCGTATCGACCGCGGCGTCGGAAGCATCCGGAGCGGCGTCCGCCGCCGAATCCACCGCCGCGTCCATCCCCGCACCGTCGTCTCCACACGCCGACGCGAGCAGGACCAGCGCCACCACTGCCCCCAGACGAGCCTTCATGTCGATGACCTACCCGGCGGGAGGGGGGATTGCAAACGACCGCCACCGAGGGCAGGTCCTCGAGGAGGTCGACGCTGTCGAAGCGCGTCGCTCGAAGGGACACGCCACCCATCTATCGCAAACGCAGGATGGTCGTGAGCGGATTGTGATCCGAGGAGCGAGAGGTCCGCTCGGACCGAAGATGTCTCCCACGCGGCTGCTCGCGGTGGTGTTGAAGTCCCCGCCGAGGATGAAGGGCAGACCGTGATCGATCGCCTCTCTCCGAATCGAGGCCACGGTGCTCCGGGCGGCCTCGTCGCGAGCGCGCAAGGAGGCGTCGGTCGACCCCGTGGCGCCGTCGCATCGGCGACCTTTGGAGGCTGGAGGCCGCAGGTTGGCGTCCGCTCGAAGCTCGCGATGACCGCTCACGGTCCATAATCTGGACGGTGTGGGGCGCTGAGGCCCGACCGGCGGGCGCCATCCTGTGCGTACTCGCGGTCGCGATCGGCGGCCCGGGGGCGCGCACGGCTGTTGCATCCCGAGGGGTCATGCAGCCCCCTTCTGACCGGTCCCCGCTGGCCACTCTCATGCGCTGTGTCCTTTCGCTCGCCATGTGTGCCTGCAGCGCGGGCGTCGAGACGCCAGACGCGGCCGCGGATGGCAGCGCGATGCGCGACCCCTCCGACGCCGAGGTTCCTGTCGACACGACCACGAGACCCGACACATCGGTCCCACCCATCGTCGATGGCGGACAAGCCCCGGACACGGGTTGGCCAGACGCCGCAACCGACGCCAGCGAGCCGACTCCCGAGAGCCCCGGCCTCTACCAGAACCCGGTGCTCGACGAGTCCGGCGACCCGTTCTGCGGTCACTTCGGTGACGCGTACTACCTCTATCTGCCCCAGACGGTTCGTCGGGGCGGGGTCCCGATCGGCGGCAGGGTCATCGCGTTCACCTCCACCGACCTCGTCCACTGGACGCGCGTCGGCAGCGTCTACGACAACGTGGACGATGCCTATGGGGGCGGCCGATCGCGGGGCCTGTGGGCGCCGGAGGTGCTCTCGCACGGCGGCCACTACTACCTCTACTACGCCAGCGTCATGAGCAATCCCCTCGACCCGCGTGTCGGCGACAAGGACATCATCGTGATCCGCAGCGACGACCCCACCGACTTTCACGGAGGAGAGCGCACGGTGCTGCTCGACGGAGACTACGCGTTCATCGACCCCAGTCCCTTCCAGGACCCGGCGACCGGCGAGCTCTACCTGCTCTACAAGGTGCGTGGCGCGTACGGCACGGGCACGCTGATCCGCATCCGCCCCCTCGCCACGCCGACGCGTTTCTCGGGCGCTGCGACGCGGCTCTTGAGCTCCGACGACGTCCCCGACGACTACAACATCCTCGAGCATCCGATGATGGCCGCGCGCGACGGCCAGTACTTCTTGATCTTCTCGAAGGGTCAAGGAGACGGAACCACCTACCAGATCGCGTACGCGACCTCCGACGCGCCGACCGGAACGTTCACCCAGCGCGGCACGCTCTTTCAGAGTCACCTCGACCGTCCCGCCGGCCAGCGGATCATCTCCCCCGGTGCACCGTCGATCGTGACCGACGGCGCCGGCGAGGCGTGGATGGTCTACCGCCAGAAGACCACCACCGCGACGACCTTCGCAGACCGCGCGGTGTCCGTCGATCGCATCCGCTTTCATCCCGCGCGTCACGAGATCGCGGGAACGCCCAGCCACGGCGAGCTCCGGGACGCGCCCGCGCCGCTGCCCTGAAACGGCCGCTGCATCTGCGCCGGCGTTTTCAGAACTGAAATCGCCACCTTTCGGAAGTGCGGGATCGAGGGGGGCTGGCTCCCGCAATTGCAGGAGGAATTGGCCTGCCTGGATCTTGCAGCGCATCGGGCCGTGTCGAGCGAGCACGACGACCGAAACACGGTAGACGCGGCGTTCGAAGCCCTGACTTCCGTGTTCGAGGGCTTCGGGCCGGCCGCTGATCGCGAAGGCTGGACCCTTCCCCGTGGCCCGCTGCTCACGGCTCGGGTGACGCTGCGCTCCGAATGGGGCTCCGGCTCGTTGGGGATCTGCGCGCCCGCGCGTGCGGTCGCTGCAACCGCTCCGCTGTCGGGTGTCGATCCCGCCGATTGGATCGGGGAGCTCGCGAACCTCGCCGCGGGCCGCCTGAAGTACGAGCTCCTGTTCTGCAGCCGTGTGCGCATCGAACACTCGACACCGACCGTCGACGAGGGCGAGGCCGTACCGGCGCGCATCGACGCGATGCGGGTGCTCCGCTTGTCGGGCCCGGCGGGCGAGCTCGTCGTTTGGCTGGACCTCGATCTGCCACAGGAGGCGCTCACGGAGCGCACGAGCGGCGAAGCGCTCGCGCCCGGTTCGTTCCTCGTGCTCGACAGCGAGTCGAAGCTCGCGTCCTGAGCTGGCGCCCGGCTGCTCGACCCAGTACGCTTCCGTCCATGGCAGATCGTGACGATCCCTTCCGTCGTCCGCCCCCCGCAGCAGCGAGCCAGGCGCTCCTGTCCGCCGCGCTGGGAGGACTGCTCTCGCTCACGACCTCGTGCGACGACGGCATGGCCGCGCCCGACACCAGCGTCTCACCCGACACCAGCGTGACGGCGGACTCCGCCGCCCCCATGGACGCCCGCGCAGACACGATGGGGCCTTTGGACTCGACGATCCCGAGTGATGCGACCGGCACCGACGCGACCGCCACCGACGCGGCCGCCACCGACGCGGCCGCCACCGACGCTAGCGCCACCGACGCGAGCGGAGACGCCACCGTCGCCATGGACGGCAGTCTCGACGGAAGCGCCCTCGACGGGATGGTGCTCGCCGATGCGAGCGCCCGCGACACGGCGTGTGACGTCGACCCCGACGCGCGGATCACCATGTCGACGTCGATGCCGGGGTTGTCACTCGAGGACTTCACCACGATGTGCGCCGACCTCGGGGGCTTCATCGAGATCCATCCGCATTGCGGCGGGATGAACTCCTGCCGCGGGGTCTCCTACGACTCGGGGACGGGCATTCTGACCGAGCACACCTGCGCGGGGCTCAACACCTGCACCGGCTTCACCTGCGTGACGGGTTGAGGCTCAGCGCTTCGCCTCGCTCCACAGACCGAGCGCGACGCTCCGCGTGAGCCAGCGCCGCGTTCGCTCCGGCAACTGAGCGCGCTCGTCCGGGGTGCATCCATCCTCGAGATGCGCGAGGGCGTCGCGCACCGAGTGGCGCGTGAGCAGCGACAGGAGCTCGCCCTCGCGCGATTCGAGAGCGAAGCGGCGAATGCCGTCCGCGTCGCAGACGAGCGCGGACCAACGCGGCGCCGAGAGGCGGTCGGGAGACGCGCTGTCTCTCCGGGACGTGTCCGAGAGCTCGGCGCGAAGCTCCGAGAGCGCCCAACCTTCGACGAAGATGGCGGCCGCCGGGGACAGCACGAGACGCGCATCGAGAAGCTGCGCCGCGTCCTGAGGCCGAGGCCGGAAGGGCACCACCGCCGGCGCCCGTGACACCTTCGCCCACGCCGCGTCGAGCTTCACCGCTTCGCAAAGGAGCGGAGCGTCTGCGCGAACGGCCAGCGCCTCTTCGACGAAGCGCTCGAAGCCGATGGGCACCGTCTCGAGGTCCCACCCCCGGGGTGGATGCGCGCCGAGGAACCGCGCGGTGAGCCCGTCGAGCTCCCACGGGCCCAGGAGCCGAGCGGTGAGCGGGAAGGCGGTCTGCATCGTCCTGAGAAGCCGAAACCAGTACTGCCGGTTGTAGACGGCGAGGCGATCGGCGGCGCGCGCCGCGGCGCGGTCGCGGACCTCGGCGACGGCCGTGGGGTCGTAGGCCTCGGTCGACGCTCGAACCCGGCCGCCCGCGCGGTCGAGGGGCGTCCGCAACACCTCGCCGAAGCGCGCTTGCAGCTCCGCGAGCCAAGGAGGTGGCGCTCGGTCGCTCATCGCCCCGCCTCTCGCACCCGTCGAGCCCGGTCGAGCTCGGCGAGAACCTCGGGCATCGGAGGGATGCGTGCATCCCATTCGAGCATCGTGGGGAAGGGGCCACCCTCGGCCCACGCGCGGGCGTAGAGAGACCAGACGGCTTCGGTCACCGGATGATTGTGGGTGTCGACGAGCGTGCCGTCCGGCTCCCGCGTGTGGCCGGCGAGGTGCACTTGCAAGACGCGCGAATAGTCCACGGCGGCGAGATAGGCGTCGGGATCGAATCCGTGGTTCTGGCTCGAGACGTAGATGTTGTTCACGTCGAGGAGCCAATGGCAGCCCGACTCGCGCACCACCGCCGCATGAAAATCCCACTCGCTCATCGTCGAGCGGGACAGCTCGACGTAGCTCGACAGATTCTCGAGGCCGAACGGGCGCCCGAGTCGCTTCTGCACGTACGCGGCGCGCTCCGCCGCCAGCTCGACGAGCTCGGGCACGTAGGGGACCGGGAGCAGGTCGTGGTGCGAGACGCCGTGCGCCCCGGTCCAGCAGAGGTGGTCGGTGACGAAAGGGGCCTCGACGCGGTCGGCGAGCCGACAGAGCGCATCCAGATACGTCTCGTCCAGCGGCGCATGGCCCAGCACGTTCAGCCCCACGCCATGCAAGACGATGGGGTAGCGCGATCGGACCCGATCGAGTCGCACGCGCGACCGGAGCGCCCCGCCGAGGAAGTTCTCGCTGATGATCTCGAAGTAATCGACGTCCGGCCAGTGCTCGAAGACGTAAGCGTAGTGGGGGACCCGCAGGCCCAACCCGAGCGCGTCGCGCGGGAGCGTCACGCTTCGAGCTTGATGGGACCGCGATGTGGCGGTCAACTGGGTCCGAACCGGTGGTGAATAGCGGTCGAGCTCCTGCGTCCAGGCCCCGGCCGACCGCAGTCGAGGCGCCGGCCGAGGAGAACATGAGACCTCACCATCGACCCTGGCTCGCACTCTCGGGCGCGCTCGCGATCGTCGCTACCCACGCCGCGCCCGTCGCCGCGAGACAGCCTCCAGACCCCGACTGCGTGGGCGAACCGCTGGTCGAGCTCGGCACCGCGCTCTCCCTCGGCGCCGCCGGACAGTTCCCCGACCCGGGCAATCCGCGCCTCGGGGTGCACCTCGGCCTGGACCTCGCCGCCACGTTCCCGGTGCTCTCCAACTCCGACATCGGCCCGATGGAGTCGCGCCTGCGTATCGGTCCGTGGGGCCACCTTCGAACGCGCTCCTTCGAGACCTTCGAGCTGACAGGCGGCCTGCGCGTCCTGGTCGGCGGCGGCGAGCTCGACTGGTTCGGAGCCCTGGGGCAGTGGGCCCTCTTCCTCGACGGCGGCGCCGGGTACGCCTGGCGCACCAACGACCCGCGCTGGGACGCACAGCAACCCTACGTCGAAGGGCGCATCGGCTGGGGCTACCGCACGGTGTACGTCCCCGGCACTGGCTATCCCTACAAAGGCCGCTGGTGTGGCTACGACCCCATCCGCTCCGCTTTCGGCCACGAACGCAGCGGACGGATCATCCTCTCCCTCGCCCGCACCTTCGACGGCTCACCGGCCTGGCAAGCGACCCTCGCCGTCGAATTCGATCCCATCGGCCTCGTCCTCTGGCTGTCGTCGATCTGAGCCGGCGGCGTGGGCGGGGCCCTCGCTTGCACGGCCGGGCCTAGCAGGGATGCTATCGTCTCCGGACGTGGCCTCCACTTTCCGACTCCGCAGCTTCGAGTCGTCGTCGGGCATGTCGCAGATGCTCCCGCTCGCCCTCGGCGGGCTCGCCGTCATCCTCCTCCTCGCCGCCGTGGCGATGGCTTCCAACTCGGGGCTCATGGCGATCGTCGGTCCCGCGCTCTGTGTCCTCGGCGCTTGCGTCACTTCGCTGTCGGCCTGGGTCGCGTGGAAGCGAGCGACTGGCCCGACGCTCCACCTGCATGTGGACCCCGCCGTCATCCGACTCGAAGACGCGCGCACCGGAGCCGTGGTCGGCTCGGCGAAGGCGACCAAAGTGAAGGCCGAGCGCTACGTCCACATGAGGAGTGAGCGGATGTACCAGTCCCAAACGCTCTGGACCTATGCCCATCCGGTCATCTCCCTGACGCTGGGTGACCAGACGCTGCGCATCGGAACCCAGGCGGGTGGTTATGGATGGCTCGACGACGTCCCCGAATGCGACGCTCCCGAGCAGTCGGTCGACCCCGCCCGCTGGCAAGAGCTCGTCCGAGCGCTCGGCCTCGAGGCGCACCTCGGCCGCGACCGACTCACCCAGAGCCTGGGCAGCGTTTGAAGCGGTGTGTGCGGCCCGGCCGCGCCGACTCGACGCGAAATGCGCGCTCGAGCGGCGTCACGACTGCGCCCATGTGCGCAAGAGCGCACGGCCCGTTTCGCTTCCTCCGAAGCCGACCCCGAGAAGCGCAAAGACGCGCATGAGCCGCTTGTGAATCTCGGGTCGGCGCCGAAACCACGTTGCCGCGGCGACGATGAGCGTGAAGAAGCACAGGACAGCGTAGTTGCCCATGATCAGCGGCCCGAGCTCGGCGAGGACTCGATCCTCCGCAGCGGCGCCCGCGAGGGCCAGGTGTCGTGGGACCGCGAGGTACGAAGTGATGGCGCCGACGATCACGATCGCAGCGGCGAGCGCCAGGCCCACGAATCCGAGGCGGCGATGAAGGACGGGCTGCCTTCGCGCCACGAGCGCGGCTTGGATGGGTAAGAGGACGATCCACGCGGTCTGAAGGGCGCCGTGCAGATACAGATAGAGCGGCATGCCCTCGCCCGTGAAGAGAGGTCGGAGGAAGAAGGTCCGCGCAAATCCGGCGAAGACGATCGCCAAGAGGCTCAGCGCCGCGACCAAGAAGAAGCGGTCCTCGACGTGGGTGCGCGGCCTGGACGCGCTCCTGGCTCCCTCGTCTACAACGCGTTCGGCGACAAGCTCTCGTTGCTCCTGGCGGTGGGCGACCGGGTCCTCGGAGGCGAGCTCGCCCCCGAGCTCTCCGACGGACGAGATTTCGCTTCGCAGCTCCTCGCGCGCACCGATCTGCGAGAGCGGATCGCGTTCGCCGCTGCCTGGTCACGCATGATCTGGGAGCAGGGGATGCTTCGCGTCGAATCCATGTTGCATGACGCCGGCGCCTCCGATCCGAAGGTGGCGGACGTGGTCACCGCCATCTGGCAGACGAAATACGACGCCAACAAGGAGATCTTCTGGCGGGCCTTCCCCGAGGAAGTGAGGCCGGCGGGCGACGATCCGGACGAGGCCTACGACGTCTTCTTCGCCCTGCAGAGCGCCGCTTTCGTTCGCATCCTGATCGACGACCGCGGGTGGTCCTGGGACACCTACGAGCACTGGACGGCGATCATGCTCCGCCGACTCTTCACGCGCCTCCCCGAGTGACGGATGCGCCGCGATGGCGATGGACGAGACCCGTGGCCCCTTCTATCCTGCCATCAACACCGCCCGCGCCGCGCGACGGTGTCGACCTCCCATGAGGTACCCGCCGTCCCATCCCCACCTTTCGATCGCGCTGTGCCTGACGTGCGCGATCACGGTCACCGCTTGCACCACGAACAGCGTGGGCACGGGCCGTGGCGACGCATACATGCCCGGCGATGGGTCGACGTTGCCCGACGTGTCCACCGAAATGGACGCGTCCGTCGATACCGGCACCGCGCCGCCCGACGCAGCGGCCGACGCCGCGGCCGACACCGGGACGACGATCCCCTCGGATGCCGGATGGGGCTCGTGCACGTTCGCGTCGATGACGGGAACGTGCATGCCGACGGCCGACTGCGCGGCGCTCGGCGCCATGTCCGTCTCCGGCCTCTGCCCAGGCCCCGCGGACATCCAGTGCTGTGTCCCCGCCACTGAACCGGGTGCCTATTCTGCCGCCGACATCCTCGCGCGCCTCGGGAGCTGCACCCGCATCGGCGGCGACTACGCCAACAACGCGGGCGGTGCCGAGACGATCCCCATTTGTCAGACCGACACGGTCATCTGGTGGACGGCCGACTTCGACGTCGACTGCGATGGAGGCCAGTCGGCGATTTGCATGTCCGACCCCTACTACCAACCCGACACGAGCGGGGTCGATTCGATGGGCAACCCGCTCGACGCGAGCACCCTCCCCTTCATCGTCATCCCGCTGCCCAGCACGCGCTTCCGCTACGCCGACCACGACATCGCCACCGGCCAGGTCGCCCTCGTCCTCTACGGCGGGCTCATGACCTTCGGCATCTTCGGTGACGCCGGCCCCTCGGGGAGCATCGGCGAAGGCTCCTTCGCCATGGCCGAGTCCCTCGGCATCCCCTCCGACCCGCGCACCGGCGGCGTCGACTCCGGCGTCACCTACCTCGTCTTCCCCGGCGTGACCGCGCGCGTCACCCACAACGAAGACCACACCGAAGCCGTCATGCTGGGCGAGGCGCTCCTCGACGCGTTCATGGCGCCCTGAGCGGGGCGTGGGCGAGGCAGGCTCAGCGGGCTGAGGGCCACCTTTCCATGGAAGGCCTGCCAGGGCAGCGGCAGCCGACCCTGACCTGCTGAAACCCATCCAGCTCAGCGGAGAGCCTGGCGCGCTCAGCGGAAAGCTGAACGCCGCTCAGCCGCGCCTTCACCGCCCCGCCGAAAGCGCCATGAACGCGTCGAGGAGCGCCTCGCCCAGCATGACGGCTTCGGTGTGGTCTTCGTTGTGGGTGACGCGCGCGGTCACGCCGGGGAAGACGAGGTAGGTGACGCCGGAGTCGACGCCGCCGGTGCGCGGGTCGGAGGGGATGCCGAGGGACTCGGCCATGGCGAAGGAGCCTTCGCCGATGCTCCCCAGGCCCGCCGTCACCGAAGATGCCGAAGGTCATGAGCCCGCCGTAGAGGACGAGGGCGACCTGGCCGGTGGCGATGTCGTGGTCGGCGTAGCGGAAGCGCGTGCTGGGCAGCGGGATGACGATGAAGGGGAGGGTGCTCGCGTTGAGCGGGTTGCCCATCGAATCGACCCCGCTCGTGTCGGGTTGGTAGTAGGGGTCGGACATGCAAATCGCCGACTGGCCTCCATCGCAGTCGACGTCGAAGTCGGCCGTCCACCAGATGACCGTGTCGGTCTGACAAATGGGGATCGTCTCGGCACCGCCCGCGTTGTTGGCGTAGTCGCCGCCGATGCGGGTGCAGCTCCCGAGGCGCGCGAGGATGTCGGCGGCAGAATAGGCACCCGGTTCAGTGGCGGGGACACAGCACTGGATGTCCGCGGGGCCTGGGCAGAGGCCGGAGACGGACATGGCGCCGAGCGCCGCGCAGTCGGCCGTCGGCATGCACGTTCCCGTCATCGACGCGAACGTGCACGAGCCCCATCCGGCATCCGAGGGGATCGTCGTCCCGGTGTCGGCCGCGCGCTTTGGCCGCTGCGTCGGGCGGCGCGGTGCCGGTATCGACGGACGCGTCCATTTCGGTGGACACGTCGGGCAACGTCGACCCATCGCCGGGCATGTATGCGTCGCCACGGCCCGTGCCCACGCTGTTCGTGGTGCAAGCGGTGACCGTGATCGCGCACGTCAGGCACAGCGCGATCGAAAGGTGGGGATGGGACGGCGGGTACCTCATGGAGGTCGACACCGTCGCGCGGCGCGGGCGGTGTTGATGGCAGGATAGAAGGGGCCACGGGCTCGTCCATCGCCATCGCAGCGCATCCGTCATCGGGGAGGCGCGTGAAGAGTCGGCGGAGCATGATCGCCGTCCAGTGCTCGTAGGTGTCCCAGGACCATCCGCGGTCGTCGATCAGGATGCGAACGAAGCGGCGCTCTGCAGGGCGAAGAAGACGTCGTAGGCCTCGTCCGGATCGTCGCCCGCCGGCCTCACTTCCTCGGGGAAGGCCCGCGCAGAATCTCCTTGTTGGCGTCGTCCTTCGTCTGCCAGATGGCGGTGACCACGTCCGCCACCTTCGGATCGGAGGCGCCGGCGTCATCCGACGTGGATTCGACGCGAAGCATCCCCTGCTCCCATATCATGCGTGACCAGGCAGCGGCGAACGCGGATCCGCTCTCGCAGATCGGTGCGCGCGAGGAGCTGCGAAGCGAAATCTCGTTCGTCGGAGAGCTCGGGGGCGAGCTCGCCTCCGAGGACCCGGTCGCCCACCGCCAGGAGCAACGGAGAGCTTGTCGCCGAACGCGTTGTAGACGAGGGAGCCAGGAGCGCGTCCAGGCCGCGCACCCACGTCGAGGACCGCTTCTTCTTGGTCGCGGCGCTGAGCCTCTTGGCGATCGTCTTCGCCGGATTTGCGCGGACCTTCTTCTCCGACCTCTCTTCACGGCGAGGGCATGCCGCTCTATCTGCTGTCCGCACGGCGCCCTTCAGACCGCGTGAATCGTCCTCTTACCCATCCAAGCCGCGCTCGTGGCGCGAAGGCAGCCCGTCCTTCATCGCCGCCTCGGATTCGTGGGCCTGGCGCTCGCCGCTGCGATCGTGATCGTCGGCGCCATCACTTCGTACCTCGCGGTCCCACGACACCTGGCCCTCGCGGGCGCCGCTGCGGAGGATCGAGTCCTCGCCGAGCTCGGGCCGCTGATCATCGGCAACTACGCTGTCCTGTGCTTCTTCACGCTCATCGTCGCCGCGGCAACGTGGTTTCGGCGCCGACCCGAGATTCACAAGCGGCTCATGCGCGTCTTTGCGCTTCTCGGGGTCGGCTTCGGAGGAAGCGAAACGGGCCGTGCGCTCTTGCGCACATGGGCGCAGTCGTGACGCCGCTCGAGCGCGCATTTCGCGTCGAGTCGGCGCGGCCGGGCCGCACACACCGCTTCAAACGCTGCCCAGGCTCTGGGTGAGTCGGTCGCGGCCGAGGTGCGCCTCGAGGCCGAGCGCTCGGACGAGCTCTTGCCAGCGGGCGGGGTCGACCGACTGCTCGGGAGCGTCGCATTCGGGGACGTCGTCGAGCCATCCATAACCACCCGCCTGGGTTCCGATGCGCAGCGTCTGGTCACCCAGCGTCAGGGAGATGACCGGATGGGCATAGGTCCAGAGCGTTTGGGACTGGTACATCCGCTCACTCCTCATGTGGACGTAGCGCTCGGCCTTCACTTTGGTCGCCTTCGCCGAGCCGACCACGGCTCCGGTGCGCGCGTCTTCGAGTCGGATGACGGCGGGGTCCACATGCAGGTGGAGCGTCGGGCCAGTCGCTCGCTTCCACGCGACCCAGGCCGACAGCGAAGTGACGCAAGCGCCGAGGACACAGAGCGCGGGACCGACGATCGCCATGAGCCCCGAGTTGGAAGCCATCGCCACGGCGGCGAGGAGGAGGATGACGGCGAGCCCGCCGAGGGCGAGCGGGAGCATCTGCGACATGCCCGACGACGACTCGAAGCTGCGGAGTCGGAAAGTGGAGGCCACGTCCGGAGACGATAGCATCCCTGCTAGGCCCG
The DNA here is from genome assembly GCA_963727445.1 of uncultured delta proteobacterium. Lineage (GTDB taxonomy): Bacteria > Myxococcota_A > Polyangia > Polyangiales > B10-G4 > B10-G4. The sequence goes on along the minus strand of CAVSGI010000020.1, from coordinate 7,917 downwards.
GCCGTGCAAGCGAGGGCCCCGCCCACGCCGCCGGCTCGGATCGACGACAGCCAGAGGACGAGGCCGATGGGATCGAATTCGACGGCGAAGGTCGCTTGCCAGGCCGGTGAGCCGTCGAAGGTGCGGGCGAGGGAGAGGATGATCCGTCCGCTGCGTTCGTGGCCGAAAGCGGAGCGGATGGGGTCGTAGCCACACCAGCGGCCTTTGTAGGGATAGCCAGTGCCAGGGACGTACACCGTGCGGTAACCCCAGCCGATGCGCCCTTCGACGTAGGGCTGCTGTGCGTCCCAGCGCGGGTCGTTGGTGCGCCAGGCGTACCCGGCGCCGCCGTCGAGGAAGAGGGCCCACTGCCCCAGGGCTCCGAACCAGTCGAGCTCGCCGCCGCCGACCAGGACGCGCAAACCGCCTGTCAGCTCGAAGGTCTCGAAGGAGCGCGTTCGAAGGTGGCCCCACGGACCGATACGCAGGCGCGACTCCATCGGGCCGATGTCGGAGTTGGAGAGCACCGGGAACGTGGCGGCGAGGTCCAGGCCGAGGTGCACCCCGAGGCGCGGATTGCCCGGGTCGGGGAACTGTCCGGCGGCGCCGAGGGAGAGCGCGGTGCCGAGCTCGACCAGCGGTTCGCCCACGCAGTCGGGGTCTGGAGGCTGTCTCGCGGCGACGGGCGCGGCGTGGGTAGCGACGATTGCGAGCGCGCCCGAGAGTGCGAGCCAGGGTCGATGGTGAGGTCTCATGTTCTCCTCGGCCGGCGCCTCGACTGCGGTCGGCCGGGGCCTGGACGCAGGAGCTCGACCGCTATTCACCACCGGTTCGGACCCAGTTGACCGCCACATCGCGGTCCCATCAAGCTCGAAGCGTGACGCTCCCGCGCGACGCGCTCGGGTTGGGCCTGCGGGTCCCCCACTACGCTTACGTCTTCGAGCACTGGCCGGACGTCGATTACTTCGAGATCATCAGCGAGAACTTCCTCGGCGGGGCGCTCCGGTCGCGCGTGCGACTCGATTGGGTCCGATCGCGCTACCCCATCGTGCTTGCATGGCGTGGGGCTGAACGTGCTGGGCCATGCGCCGCTGGACGAGACGTATCTGGATGCGCTCTGTCGGCTCGCCGACCGCGTCGAGCGCCCCTTTCGTCACCGACCACCTCTGCTGGACCGGGGCGCACGGCGTCTCGCACCACGACCTGCTCCCGGTCCCCTACGTGCCCGAGCTCGTCGAGCTGGCGGCGGAGCGCGCCGCGTACGTGCAGAAGCGACTCGGGCGCCCGTTCGGCCTCGAGAATCTCTCGAGCTACGTCGAGCTGTCCCGCTCGACGATGAGCGAGTGGGATTTTCATGCGGCGGTGGTGCGCGAGTCGGGCTGCCATTGGCTCCTCGACGTGAACAACATCTACGTCTCGAGCCAGAACCACGGATTCGATCCCGACGCCTATCTCGCCGCCGTGGACTATCTCGCGCGTCTTGCAAGTGCACCTCGCCGGCCACACGCGGGAGCCGGACGGCACGCTCGTCGACACCCACGATCATCCGGTGACCGAAGCCGTCTGGTCTCTCTACGCCCGCGCGTGGGCCGAGGGTGGCCCCTTCCCCACGATGCTCGAATGGGATGCGCGCATCCCTCCGATGCCCGAGGTTCTCGCCGAGCTCGACCGGGCTCGACGGGTGCGAGAGGCGGGGCGATGAGCGACCGAGCGCCACCTCCTTGGCTCGCGGAGCTGCAAGCGCGCTTCGGCGAGGTGTTGCGGACGCCCCTCGACCGCGCGGGCGGCCGGGTTCGAGCGTCGACCGAGGCCTACGACCCCACGGCCGTCGCCGAGGTCCGCGACCGCGCCGCGGCGCGCGCCGCCGATCGCCTCGCCGTCTACAACCGGCAGTACTGGTTTCGGCTTCTCAGGACGATGCAGACCGCCTTCCCGCTCACCGCTCGGCTCCTGGGCCCGTGGGAGCTCGACGGGCTCGCCGCGCGGTTCCTCGGCGCGCATCCACCCCGGGGGTGGGACCTCGAGACGGTGCCCATCGGCTTCGAGCGCTTCGTCGAAGAGGCGCTGGCCGTTCGCGCAGACGCTCCGCTCCTTTGCGAAGCGGTGAAGCTCGACGCGGCGTGGGCGAAGGTGTCACGGGCGCCGGCGGTGGTGCCCTTCCGGCCTCGGCCTCAGGACGCGGCGCAGCTTCTCGATGCGCGTCTCGTGCTGTCCCCGGCGGCCGCCATCTTCGTCGAAGGTTGGGCGCTCTCGGAGCTTCGCGCCGAGCTCTCGGACACGTCCCGGAGAGACAGCGCGTCTCCCGACCGCCTCTCGGCGCCGCGTTGGTCCGCGCTCGTCTGCGACGCGGACGGCATTCGCCGCTTCGCTCTCGAATCGCGCGAGGGCGAGCTCCTGTCGCTGCTCACGCGCCACTCGGTGCGCGACGCCCTCGCGCATCTCGAGGATGGATGCACCCCGGGCGAGCGCGCTCAGTTGCCGGAGCGAACGCGGCGCTGGCTCACGCGGAGCGTCGCGCTCGGTCTGTGGAGCGAGGCGAAGCGCTGAGCCTCAACCCGTCACGCAGGTGAAGCCGGTGCAGGTGTTGAGCCCCGCGCAGGTGTGCTCCGTCAGAATGCCCGTCCCCGAGTCGTAGGAGACCCCGCGGCAGGAGTTCATCCCGCCGCAATGCGGATGGATCTCGATGAAGCCCCCGAGGTCGGCGCACATCGTGGTGAAGTCCTCGAGTGACAACCCTGGCATCGACGTCGACATGGTGATCCGCGCGTCGGGGTCGACGTCACACGCCGTGTCGCGGACGCTCGCATCGGCGAGCACCATCCCGTCGAGGGCGCTTCCGTCGAGACTGCCGTCCATGGCGACAGTGGCGTCTCCGCTCGCGTCGGTGGCGCTCGCGTCGGTGGCGGCCGCGTCGGTGGCGGCCGCGTCGGTGGAGGCCGCGTCGGTGCCGGTCGCATCACTCGGGATCGTCGAGTCCAAAGGCCCCATCGTGTCTGCGCGGGCGTCCATGGGGGCGGCGGAGTCCGCCGTCACGCTGGTGTCGGGTGAGACGCTGGTGTCGGGCGCGGCCATGCCGTCGTCGCACGAGGTCGTGAGCGAGAGCAGTCCTCCCAGCGCGGCGGACAGGAGCGCCTGGCTCGCTGCTGCGGGGGGCGGACGACGGAAGGGATCGTCACGATCTGCCATGGACGGAAGCGTACTGGGTCGAGCAGCCGGGCGCCAGCTCAGGACGCGAGCTTCGACTCGCTGTCGAGCACGAGGAACGAACCGGGCGCGAGCGCTTCGCCGCTCGTGCGCTCCGTGAGCGCCTCCTGTGGCAGATTGAGGTCCAGCCAAACGACGAGCTCGCCCGCCGGGCCCGACAAGCGGAGCACCCGCATCGCGTCGATGCGCGCCGGTACGGCCTCGCCCTCGTCGACGGTCGGTGTCGAGTGTTCGATGCGCACACGGTTGCAGAACAGGAGCTCGTACTTCAGCCGGCCCGCGGCGAGGTTCGCGAGCTCCCCGATCCAATCGGCGGGATCGACACCCGACAGCGGAGCGGTTGCAGCGACCGCACGCGCGGGCGCGCAGATCCCCAACGAGCCGGAGCCCCATTCGGAGCGCAGCGTCACCCGAGCCGTGAGCAGCGGGCCACGGGGAAGGGTCCAGCCTTCGCGATCAGCGGCCGGCCCGAAGCCCTCGAACACGGAAGTCAGGGCTTCGAACGCCGCGTCTACCGTGTTTCGGTCGTCGTGCTCGCTCGACACGGCCCGATGCGCTGCAAGATCCAGGCAGGCCAATTCCTCCTGCAATTGCGGGAGCCAGCCCCCCTCGATCCCGCACTTCCGAAAGGTGGCGATTTCAGTTCTGAAAACGCCGGCGCAGATGCAGCGGCCGTTTCAGGGCAGCGGCGCGGGCGCGTCCCGGAGCTCGCCGTGGCTGGGCGTTCCCGCGATCTCGTGACGCGCGGGATGAAAGCGGATGCGATCGACGGACACCGCGCGGTCTGCGAAGGTCGTCGCGGTGGTGGTCTTCTGGCGGTAGACCATCCACGCCTCGCCGGCGCCGTCGGTCACGATCGACGGCGCACCGGGGGAGATGATCCGCTGGCCGGCGGGACGGTCGAGGTGACTCTGAAAGAGCGTGCCGCGCTGGGTGAACGTTCCGGTCGGCGCGTCGGAGGTCGCGTACGCGATCTGGTAGGTGGTTCCGTCTCCTTGACCCTTCGAGAAGATCAAGAAGTACTGGCCGTCGCGCGCGGCCATCATCGGATGCTCGAGGATGTTGTAGTCGTCGGGGACGTCGTCGGAGCTCAAGAGCCGCGTCGCAGCGCCCGAGAAACGCGTCGGCGTGGCGAGGGGGCGGATGCGGATCAGCGTGCCCGTGCCGTACGCGCCACGCACCTTGTAGAGCAGGTAGAGCTCGCCGGTCGCCGGGTCCTGGAAGGGACTGGGGTCGATGAACGCGTAGTCTCCGTCGAGCAGCACCGTGCGCTCTCCTCCGTGAAAGTCGGTGGGGTCGTCGCTGCGGATCACGATGATGTCCTTGTCGCCGACACGCGGGTCGAGGGGATTGCTCATGACGCTGGCGTAGTAGAGGTAGTAGTGGCCGCCGTGCGAGAGCACCTCCGGCGCCCACAGGCCCCGCGATCGGCCGCCCCCATAGGCATCGTCCACGTTGTCGTAGACGCTGCCGACGCGCGTCCAGTGGACGAGGTCGGTGGAGGTGAACGCGATGACCCTGCCGCCGATCGGGACCCCGCCCCGACGAACCGTCTGGGGCAGATAGAGGTAGTACGCGTCACCGAAGTGACCGCAGAACGGGTCGCCGGACTCGTCGAGCACCGGGTTCTGGTAGAGGCCGGGGCTCTCGGGAGTCGGCTCGCTGGCGTCGGTTGCGGCGTCTGGCCAACCCGTGTCCGGGGCTTGTCCGCCATCGACGATGGGTGGGACCGATGTGTCGGGTCTCGTGGTCGTGTCGACAGGAACCTCGGCGTCGGAGGGGTCGCGCATCGCGCTGCCATCCGCGGCCGCGTCTGGCGTCTCGACGCCCGCGCTGCAGGCACACATGGCGAGCGAAAGGACACAGCGCATGAGAGTGGCCAGCGGGGACCGGTCAGAAGGGGGCTGCATGACCCCTCGGGATGCAACAGCCGTGCGCGCCCCCGGGCCGCCGATCGCGACCGCGAGTACGCACAGGATGGCGCCCGCCGGTCGGGCCTCAGCGCCCCACACCGTCCAGATTATGGACCGTGAGCGGTCATCGCGAGCTTCGAGCGGACGCCAACCTGCGGCCTCCAGCCTCCAAAGGTCGCCGATGCGACGGCGCCACGGGGTCGACCGACGCCTCCTTGCGCGCTCGCGACGAGGCCGCCCGGAGCACCGTGGCCTCGATTCGGAGAGAGGCGATCGATCACGGTCTGCCCTTCATCCTCGGCGGGGACTTCAACACCACCGCGAGCAGCCGCGTGGGAGACATCTTCGGTCCGAGCGGACCTCTCGCTCCTCGGATTACAATCCGCTCACGACCATCCTGCGTTTGCGATAGATGGGTGGCGTGTCCCTTCGAGCGACGCGCTTCGACAGCGTCGACCTCCTCGAGGACCTGCCCTCGGTGGCGGTCGTTTGCAATCCCCCCTCCCGCCGGGTAGGTCATCGACATGAAGGCTCGTCTGGGGGCAGTGGTGGCGCTGGTCCTGCTCGCGTCGGCGTGTGGAGACGACGGTGCGGGGATGGACGCGGCGGTGGATTCGGCGGCGGACGCCGCTCCGGATGCTTCCGACGCCGCGGTCGATACGGGGCCTTCCTATGTTCCGGTGGTTCCCGACGGCTACTGTCCGGGAGGGGCGGGGTGCGAGACGGGGCCGGACGGGACCTTGATGGTGGGGGCCGCGGCCATCGACGTGACGCCGAGCCTCGAGGGCGTCGACATGTTGACCATCGATACGAACGGCGACGGTAGCTACCAGCCCTCCGACGGAGACGAGTTCTCCGACGTGAACGGCAACGGCCACTTCGATGGCGTCTGGATCGCCGGCTTCGGAAACGGGCGGCCGGCTTCGGGTGTGAGCAATCCGCAGTGGGCGCGCGCCATCGCCCTGAAGAACGGCGACGTCACGCTCGTGCTGGTGTCCATCGACTGCGTCGGGTTCTTCTACGACGACGTCGTGCGCGTCCGTGACCTCGCTGCCGACGTCGACGCCGACTACATCCTCGTGAGCGCGACGCACACCCACGAAGCGCGCGACACCATGGGGCGCTGGGGGCTCAACCTCGACGAGACCGGGATTGACCCCGACTACATGGACCAGGTGCGTACCGGTGCGGCGGAGGCTGCGCGTCAGGCGGTGGCTGCGCTCCGCCCCGCGACGTGCAGTACGCGACGACGAAGCTCCGCGACAAGCCAGGCGGCACCTACCGCTGGGTGTCGGACAGTCGCGACCCGGTGATCCTCGACGACGAGATCGAGATCATGCGCTACGTCGAAGCGGGCTCCGACGTGACCATCGCCACGCTGATCAACTTCGGGAGCCATCCGGAGTACGCCGGCTCCCACAACACCCAGCTCTCGAGCGACTACGCGCATTGGCTCCGCCAGGGCGTCGAGGACGGCGTCCTCGGGCCGGACGGGGAGATGGTGCCGGGCGTCGGCGGGATCGCCGTCTTCTATCAGGGCGCGGTGGGCTCTCAGATCGGGCCCAACGACCTCGAGGCCGAGGCCTGGGACGGGACGTACTACGGGGACATGGACAGCCTCGAGATTCGCAGATGATCGGCGAGCAGCTCGCGTATTTCGTGCTCGACGCGCTGGGCCCGGCGGCGGCGTCGATGACCGAGGAGACCGCCGACCTCGGCTATCGCCACTTCATCTTTCGGCTCGAGGTGACCAACTTTCAGTACCAGGTCGCCTTCCAGGCCGGGCTCTTCGCCACGCGCATGGGCTACGACTACGACCCGGAGGGCCTCCCCGGACGCCTCGACCCGCCGCCGAAGCTCGAGACCGAGATCGCGGTGATCGACATCGGGCGCACACAGATTATGACGATCCCCGGCGAGCTCGACCCAGCGCTCTTCCTCGGGGGCTACGACGGAAGCTACACACCCGACGGCGTGCCCCTCGTCGACGAGACGAAGGAAAACCCGCCCGACCTCACGATGGCGCCGGGGCCACCGTACCTCCGGGACCTGGCGCGCGAGGACGCGGACTACGTCTATCTCTTCGGGCTCGCCAACGACGAGATCGGCTACCTGATCCCCACCTACGACTTCGAGCTGGCGATGACCCTGCCCTGGATCGCCGAGGCGCCCGGGGATAACTACCAAGAGACCAACTCGCCGGCGCAGAGCGCGTGGCCCACCATCCAGCACTACGTGCAGGAGCTGTTGGCCTGGACGCCGTGATCAGTTGAGCAACTTGGGGCGCTCGTCGTCGTCGTCGTCGTCGAGACCGCCCTTGATGACCCGGAAGCGACCCGAGGAGCCGCCGTTCTGGCGCCGCTTCGGCGCCTTCGGCCGCCGGGGAGCGAGGCGCCACTTCATCCAGAACCAGGCCGAGCCGAGCGCGGCGATGTCCGCGATGAAGGCCGCCCAGGTGCCTTCGATGAGAGAGCCGAGGAGGCTGAAGACGACGATGGCGGCGATCAGCGTGTTCCGCTTCATGGGCACGATGCCGAGAAGCGAGAGCTGCGCGCCGGGAGGCGATTGCCGCAGCGTATCCAGTGATCAGCGCCATCAGCCAGGGTCCGGAGCCGAACACCACGCCGCCCAGAAGGAAGGTGGCGGCGGCGCCGGTGATGCCGGCGGAGAGGGTGGCCACGGCGAGGAGCTTCATCGTCTCCCCCGGTCCGAAGCGCGCCTCGAAGGGCGCGCCCATCCACCAGAGGAAGAGCAGGGTGATCATCAGCGTCATCAACGCCGCGGAAGAAACCCCGTGGACCAGGACGTAGGTGAAGACCTG
>CAVSGI010000019.1:0-25718 GCA_963727445.1 uncultured delta proteobacterium | reverse complement strand
GGCGGCGCCGCTCAGAGGGCGAGAGTCGACCTCGGCGGCCGCTCGCTGTCCGGACTCGACGGCGCCGTCGCATGTCAGCCGGCCCGACCGTGGCACTCTCGGTGCCCGCGAAGTGCATTGCCCCGATCGGCTCGCGAATCGCGTTCCGGTACCCGGTCAGCACCCCGGAGGCATGAAGCCGACGTAGCAGGCCCGGGTCCAGCGGTCCTCGGCCCACGACTTCTCCATGTACCCCGTCAGCTGCGTCCGGGCCTTGGGACCGAAGTAACGCACCAGGCTCTCGACGACCGCATCGCGACGGCTCGACTTCGAGCTGTGGGTCCAGTTGCGGGCCTCCTGGCCCTCGATGAAGCCGAGCAGGACCCCGGGCGAGCCGTCGGGGGGTGAGTTGTCGTAGGTGACCTTGACCGGGCCCCGGTTCGAGGTCGCCTGGCCGCTGAGACCCGCCTCACGCCAGAACGGGCCGCCCTCGTAGATGGCGAGGCACTTGATCACCGAGCCCATCGGCACGCGCTGCTCGAGTTGGGCCCGGGGCGCCGGCAGGGCCGGCCGCTGGCGAATCGAGGGCCCGAGCGCCGGCGGCAGGGTGTTGATCACGCGCTTGGCCAGCCACGCTCCCGACGGCGTTCGCACCTCGACCGTCGACCACGCTTGCGCACCGCGCGGACGGGGGAGCGCAGGTGCACCCGCTTGCCGAGCGCCCCGGCCATGGTCAGCGAGATCAGCTGCGAACCGCCGACGACGCGATCTCCTGCAGCACGCCGGGGTGTCGATCAGCCGGTTGATGTCGCCGCCGGCCGAGGCGATGTAGAAGAGGACGAAGAGCAGCGAGACGTCGCCGGGTTCGCAGGCGAAGACCGCCTCGATCGCGAGGTCGAGCAGGCTCCCGCGCCTCCGGCTCGATCATGTTCACGCGCTTCCACGTCTCGAGCGTCTGCGAGTCCCACTCGTGGGCGGTGGCTGCCTCCCACGGCGCATCGGTGGGGACCTCGGCCGCCATCTGGTTGAGCTTGCCGGTCACCGCGAGCTCGGTCAGGGCGGCACGCTGGCCGGCGGGATCGTGCCCGTGTAGAGCTCCCGGCTCCCGTTGCGGAAGTAGAGCGTTCTTGCCCTCGGTGTAGGTCTTGAAGGTCGGATAGGCCGAGCTCGTCGATCAGGCCGAGCACGTTGTCCTGCGTTGTCCTACCCACTGGCCGCCGATCTCGACCACCTCGCGCCGGTTCAGGCGACCGGTTGAGCGTCCGCCCGCCGACCCTGTTGCGGGCCTCGGTTCGACGGCGACCGAGCGGCCCCGCCGGCGCAGCTACGCGGGCGGCGCTGGAGTCCGGCCAGGCCGGCGCCGATCACGCGCGGCGTCGAGCCTTGCGCTTCCGGGCCGCCGGCGCGGCCCGTTCGGCGAGCCCCAGAGCGCCGCCCCGGCGCCCTGCGGCGCCGGCGCCGCCGATCAGCCGCGCGCCTGTTGAGGCCGTGTCCGAGCGAGCCCCCCGCGGCGGTCGGGGCGGTCGGGTCGGAGCCCTCCTCGCCCGAGCGACTCACAGGCCAGGTTCCCCTCGGCGAGCAGGGGGTTTCCTGCGCGCCGTTCGACTACCTCGAGCAGGTCGGAGGCGGTCGCGACCTCCTCGGTCTGCTCCTTGTGGACCACTGATGGACTGCTCGCCCTGGTCGTCGCCCCCGTCCCGGGCCTTGCCGGCGAGCGCGTTGATCTGCTGGTCACCCGCTTCTCCTGGGCGAGCGCCAGCTCGACCGGGCGACGATGTTGAGCGATACGTCGCCTTCTTCCTGCCGCCCGACCCGTCTCTACGGCCCTTACTGCCTCAGGCGTCGGGAGGCCCTTGACCAGAAGGCCGCGTTGTCCGCCGCCCTGGGCCGCCTTCTTCGCCGCGCGCATACTTCGCACGCTGTAGAGGAGTGTCGAGGGGGATAATCCGGACGGGGAGCGGGTCGGCCCAGTAGCCGCTCACGCCGCTCGCGAGGCCATCCACCGCGACCGGCGGCGGGAGCTGTGGCGCCGGGGTCGAGGGGTCGCGCGTCTGGGCCACGAGGTACCGTGTCCACGGCAGGGTGTAGGACTGGTAGTTCTCCGGCGCGGCGTACATCTCGCACTGCGACTTCTCGGCCTGGCGACGTCGCTGCGGAACAATCGCGTCATGCACGGTTGGGTTCGACTGAAAGACGCTGCAGTCGCCACCGAGGTCGGCGCAGAGCCTTGATCTCGAGATCACCGCATGGGTCGTCGAGCATCGAGCAGCCCGCGAGGGGTGCGAAGGCAAGGAGGAACACCCAGGAGGGTGAGGGCGAGCGCCTTTTCCATGACGGCGACGATACCCGAGGGCAAGCGCAACTTTGATCGAAAAAAAACAAACAAGAGCGCTGTCTCAGAGAGCTGGCTGCTGTCTGGAGGAGAGGACGCGTGATCGATTTCGTACGACGAGCGGGGTGCGCCATGGCGGCGCCGAGGGGACGCTCGGTGGGGTGTGTCTCGCGACCGCGGCGCTTCACGCCTATCGGCCACGGCGCGAGCGACTGGCGCTGACCGTGGGGAGCGGCATCGGGACGCTGCTCATCGCCTGCCTCGGGACGGTCGTCGGGCTGCAGAAGTCCGAGGGGCCCCGCAAAAAGGTCGCAGGCGCCGAGAGCCGTCGGAATCTTCCTTCTCGGTCTTCACGAGGCTCTGAACAACATGGTGGCGGCGTTTCTGATCGCCGCAGTCGCGACCTGCCTGGCCACCGCGCGGGGGAGCTGCCGGCGCGTGCGCGCGCCCGCTCCGGCTGCCGCCGACGGCGGTCGACTGAGTCGCTCGCGAGAGCCAGCGCGCTGACGGTTCCAGCGTCCCAGCGGGTCCGCCCCGCAGGTGCCTTGCCGCCGGGTCCCGGTCTTTCCGATCGGAGGGGTCAAACCCTAGAGTCCACGGAGCCGAGGGGCTTCACGTGCGGGCCGACGACCGGCGCGGATGACTGAATTGAACGCGGCGCATCCCCAGTGGATACGCCGTGCTCTCTGAAATGGTGGAGGCGCCGGGAGTCGAACCCGGGTCCGAAGATGGTCCACGTCGGCCTCTACGTACGTAGTCGATGATTTGATATCGCGATGCGTTGCGCCCATCGACAGGCTCGCCACACCGCTATTGGCTCTAAAGTTTCGCCATCCTCCCGAGCCACACGGAATAGGCTAGTCAGCTGAAATGACGCCTCCACGAGAGCACTGACCGACTCTTCGCTTCGACGGCCCTCTAGACCTGCTGTTTAGGCAGCGAGAGCGAGTGCATTATCGTTCGCACTTATGACGTGTCAGAGGTATTTGCGCCGTCCCTGACCCGGCGTGCACGCAGCCAAACGCTTCAACATCCCCGTCGAAACCGTTTCGCCCCCGAATTTTCAAAGAACCGGGACAAGATAGTCACTGCGAGGGGCCAGCGCCAGGGGCCTCGGAATCGACCTCTTCGGCGTCGTTTTCGGGGGGCTCGGCGTCCTGGCCCGTCAGCATCTTCAACGCCTCGTTCGCCTTGGTGACCTTGTCCATCCCGCGCGCCTTGCGCATCGAGTCGAAGCCCGCGAGGAGCTTCGGGGCGGCGGCCGGCCCGACGATGAGCATCAGCGCGCCGCCGATGACCAGGATCTCCATCCAACCGAGGTTGAGCACGGGTCGAGCTTAGAGCATCCGGCGCCGCGCGGCCCGCAAAAGGAGCAGATCAGCCGTCCGCGGGCCATTGACGGTGGTGACGGCGAGGCCCCGCGCCCTAGGGGCCGGCTTCGATCTGCGCCTCGAGCCTCGCGATCGCCTCGTCGTCCTCGGGCTGCGGTTCGGCGCCGCGCGCCCAACGCCAGTAATCGAGCGCCTCACGCCGGCAGGCGTCGATGAGCACGCGCGTCGCCGGAGGCTTCGTGCAGCGTGGCCTCCGCCGCACGCAGGCGCGCCATCGAACGCATCTTGTCGGCGCCGAGGAGCGCGCCCACCGAGGCGAGATCGAGGGTGTCCACGAGCGAACGGTTCGGCCCGAGCAGCGCATCCATCGCCTGGCGCAGCTCTTCGAGGCCGGCTTCGACGTCGCCCGCCGCGTGGTGATCGAAGGCGCGCTCGATCGCGGCGGAGAGCTCGTGGATCTGACGAAGCAGGTAGTCGTCGCGGAACACGGTCGCAGGGTGCGTCCACGGCGGTGGAGAAGCAACGACCGCGGCCACATCGAGCCAACAAAAAGCGGGCCTCCAGCAAATAAAGCTGGACATCCATTCAGTCATGTGTCAGGCTCGTTCTTCAATCTGGGGGACCTTCGTCGTGGGGCTGTTGAGAGAGGCCGCCGAAGCGGCCGTCGACGTGGATGCGTTGGACGAGGAGCTCGTGCGCCTCGCGGGCGCGCGGAGTCGGCTGCGCCTTCGCATCGGCCGCGTCGCCGAGGCGCTCCTCCGCCAGCGCGGCCATCACGAGCTCGGCTTCTCGAGTGTGCGCGCCTACGCGTACGAGCGGCTCGGCTGCAAGAGCGGCTGGGTCAACGAGTCACGCCGCGTGTGGCGACAGCTCGAAGCGCTGCCGCACGTTCACGATGCGCTGCTTCGATGCGTGATCACCTGGCGCAAGGCCGCGCTCCTCGGCCGCCATGCGACGTCTGCCGACGAGGAGGTGATGCTGGCGGCCGCGCGGCAGAGCACGGTGCGCGAGCTCGAGGAGATCCTCGCCGACGTCGAGGCGATGCGCGAGCGCGCCGAGGAAGACGAGCTCGGGCGGCGCTCGTGTACGGTGGTGCGTCAGGTCGACGTCGAGACGTTCTGGGCATGCGAGGTGACGTCGAAGCTCGTCGATCACCTCGAGTCGTGTGCGCTCGGCGACGGGTGGATCGAGCACGTGCTCGCCGAAGCGACGTCCACGATGCAGAACGCGGGCATCGAGCCGACGAACGAGGCGGTGGCGGAGGAGTGCGCGCGCTGGATCGAGCGGCGGCGCGAAGGCATCGCGGCGCGGCAGCGGGCCGAGGCGATGGCGGAGGAGCGCGCCGAGGCCGAGGGGCGTCCGATGTGGCAGGGGCTGCCGCTGCCGGAGGGCGCGGGCCGGGCGGAGGACGGGGAAGACGAGGCGCTGCCGAGCGACCCACAACTCCTCGACCGGATTCTGGTCAGCCTTGCCAAGGAGCTCGCGAGCGCGGACCTGTGGCTCGGCGCCAGCCTCGAGCGCTTCAAGCTGCTCCACGGCTGGGAGCGGGGCGGCTTCGCGAGCTTCGATCACTACGTCGCCGAGCGTCTCGGCCTGTCGCGCACGGCGGCGCGGGACAAGATGAAGCTCGCGCGGGAGATCGAGCGGCTGCCTGCGCTCGGCGACGCGGTTCGGGATGGCCGCATCGAAAAGGAAGCGGCGCGGGTAGTAGCGAGGGTCGCGAACGTCGACACGGTCGAGTCCTGGCTCACGCGTGCCGAGCGGCGGACGTACAAGCACCTGCGCGAAGAGGTGGAGGTCGCGGAGACGCTGGCGCGGGCCGGGGAAGGGCGGTGGGGCCTGGGCCCGCCGGACGCCGACGATGTCGAGGCCTTCTTCGCCTACGAGCGGGAGGTGCTCAGCGGCGAGCTATTGAAGGAAGCGCTCGAATCGAACGGCACCGTCCGGATGTGCGACCGTGCCAGCGGCCCACCTCCCACGAACCCTGACCACGGTGAAGGGCCACGGCCGACCCCCCAACGGACGGGCTCTCCGCCCACGCCCCGTGGTCGCCGCGAGATCCGCCTGCGCATCCCCGAAGAGGTCTTCGTTCAGTTCCGCATGATGGAGGTCGCCTACGAACGGGCGGGCTTCGCGGACGAGTTCCTGTCTTTTCTATGCGGCCAGTTCTGGTGGGTCTGGGCGCCGACCCTCGGCATCAGCAACCGCTGGGAGCACATCTACAATCGCGACCGTTACAAATGCCGCTGCCCGGTCTGCTTTCGCCGCGATCTGACGGCCCACCACCTGAAGAGAAGGTCCCAGGGTGGCGGCGACGAGGACGAGAACCTCGCTGGCATCTGCGCCTTCGATCACCTCGAGCTGATCCACGGCGGCCGCATGAACGTGCGCGGCCCCGCCTCGAGGATCCGCTGGGAGCTCGGGCGTACCGGGCGCCCGCCGGTGGTCGTGGTGGTCGGCCGCGAGCGGGTCGCGCACTGAGCCTGGTATCGTCCCGCGCCATGAAGGTCCTCAGGGTCGTGACGGCGGTCGCCGTGCTCTTGGTCGCCCCGGCGTGCGGCGGTGACGATTCTAGCGGCGGCGACTCGTCCGTCGCCGACGCTGCGCCCGACGCCGCCGGAGGGGTCGTCGACATCACCGATGCGGTCTTCGTCCTTCGCGATCCGTCCTGCGCGTCGTACGTCGGCCACTACTCGGCCTCCGTCCGCGACATCGCCCGCGACATGGCCTTCACCGCCGACGTCGAGATCAGCTTCGACGGGTCCGACTGCACCATCCGCAGCAACGGCATCCCCAACCACGACTTCGACGACGCCGGCGCCTTCGCGACGCCCGCGGCCGAGGTCGACGAGTCGTTTCACCTGATCGGCGCGCCCACCGCGGCCGGTGCCATCACCGACCTCAGCCTCCAGTACGACAACGGCGTCTTCCTCGACGGCGTCAAGCTCGACGTGCGCGCCGCCGCTTGTTACGGCGTCGGCCCCGATCCCGTCGGCGAAGAGAAGATCGGCTGCATGACCGAGGGCACGCCCTGGCGTTACGACCCGGCCTTCGCCGGCAACGACTTCGGCACAGACGCCCACCACGCCCACACCCAACCCGACGGCGCCTACCACTACCACGGCGACCCGCTCGCCATGTACGACGACTCCGGCGCCACCGAGTCCGGGCTCATCGGCTTCGCCGCCGACGGCTTCCCCATCTACGGCCCGTTCATCGACGACGGCGGCACCATCCGCCGCGTGATCTCCGGTTACACCCTCGAGTCCGGCGCCCGCGTGAGCCAGCCGGGGGAGGGCGCCTTCCCGGGCGGCGACTACGACGGCACCTTCATCGACGACTACGAGTTCACCGACGCCGGCGACCTCGACGAGTGCAACGGCATGATGCGCGACGGGAGCTACGGCTACTACGTCACCGACGCCTATCCGTGGGTCGTCGGCTGCTTCCACGGCACGCCGGACGCAAGCTTCCGTAAGATGCCATGAGCGCCGCGCGTGCCCTCGGGTTCGCGGCGCTCGCCATCGGCCTCAAGGGGAGGGCGCGGTCGCCATCTCGACCAGGTCGCCCGCGTTCTCGATGTGGTGTCCAGTCACCCGGAGCGACGTGGTCCCCGTGCCGAGGCGCGTGCCGGCGGCGGTGTTGGTGAGCAGCGTGGTCCCGTAGACGCTCACCTCGGTCGGCACCGCCACCGTGGCCAGCGCGAGCTCGGGCGGCGCGCCCGCGATCATCGTGCGGGTGAAGTAGTGCGCGAAGACCACGAGCCACTGCCCGATGGCCAGCCGCGTGTCGTCGTCCACCGCGGGCTCGGTGGCGAAGGCCAGCTCGGTGATGGCGATCGACGTGGGCGAGATGGACGCGCCGCTCGCCGAGTCGAGCGTCGCCATCGCGCGCCCGCCCATGGTCACGCGCACGCCCCCGGCGAAGGGCCCGTCGCCGTCGAGGCTCAGGGTCATCCCGCCGAAGCTCATCGCGAGCTCGCCCGTGCTCGAGCCGTCGAAGACCGGCGGCAGCGCGGTGGTCACGTCGATCATCGCCGGCCCCACGATCTCCGCGGGGTTCACCGTCATCGCAGGCCCGACGATCATCGCGGGCCCCACGATCATCGCGGGCCCCACGATCATCGCGGGCCCCACGATCCCGTCCGCGCCGCCCCGGGCCCAGAGCGCGTGGAGCACCTGATTGAGCGCGTCCATGCTGGTCTTGTTGCCGATGTCGGCCGCCGCGTCGCTCGGCGCGTAGCGCGTCGCGCGCACCGGGACGCCGCGCGTCGACAGGACGTCGCCCACTGGCGTGACCTCGGTGCCGAGCCCGAAGACCAGACCGTCCGTGGTCGTGATGGCGGCGGTCGGCACGAAGGCGAGGTCGATGTCCACCATCGAGCCGTCGAGGCCCGCCACCGAGAAGCTCGACGGGACGTTGTCCACCGAGATGCTCCTCGCGAGATGGTCGAGCATCTCGGCCACGCTGTTCGAGACCACGTTGCCGACGTCGCCGAGCCCCGGTGGCGAATTGAAGAAGCTCTCGATGAAGGCGAGCGCCGCGGCCGGGGGCACGGAAGGCGCCCAGTTCAGGCTGCTCATGTCCACCGTCCCAGGCGTCACCGATTCGACCGAGGAGATCTCGACGTGTGGCAGGCCGTCGGCGCCGATGCTCGTCCCGAGGAGCGCCACGACGTCGACGTCGGAGAGCGCGACGCTGCCGTTGCCCGTGAAGACGCCGAAGTCCCGCGTCTCGAATCGCAGGTCGCTGACGTTTAGGTTCACTGCCGCCCCCGAGCCCGTGAAGCGGAGCGCTCCGTCGGTCGCCTCGAGTGAGGAGCTCGTCGGATCGCGCACGGAGGCGTCGTCGGACGCGAGCTCCACGCCGTTGACCATGAACTCGGGTGGCTCCGGACAGGCGCTGCCCTTGCAGGCGCCCGCGATCCCGGGGAGCGACACGTCGAGCGCGCTCGCCGCGGCCGTCCGCAGGATGCCGGCCTCGAGGGCGCGCGCCACCGTGTCCTCGAGGCTCCCGAGGGTGGTCGCGTCATCGCCATCGTCGATGGCGGGCGGCGCCCAGCGCATGGTGACCGCGTCCGCCAGGGGGCCCTCTTCGTGGAAGTCGGGCGCCGCCAGGAACGAGCAGACCTCGCGGCGGACGGTGTCGCCGACGGTCGCGGTGACAGGCACGGCGTTGACCCCGAAGCGCGCGGGCACCTGCACCTCGGCGAGGCCGACTTCGTCGATCTCGGCGGGCATGCCGCCGATCTCCACGGTGGTGCCCGTCGCGAGCTGATTGACCGCGACGACCACGCTCACCATCTCGCCTTCGCCGATCTGAACCACCGCGTTCTGATCGACGCAGCGGACGGCCGGGTCGGTTCCGGCGTCGGCGGCCATGGTGGAGTCGCCGCACCCGAGCGCGACGACCGAAAGAAGACAAAAGAAGCGACGCATCGAGGTGCCGAGTCTAGCAGGAGATGGATTGCCGAGCCCGTCGCGAGCGCGCATCATCGTGGTGGTGACGGGGGGGATCTGGCGAGCGTTCTGCTGCTTGCTCGCGGCCGCGTGCGGGGGAGCCCAGGGGCCGCCGACCGCTTTCGAGGGCGAGGAGCAGGGCCTCTACGCCGGACAGATCATGTCCCGCGACGTCGAGCGCGGGGCGTTCGTGTTCCATCACACATGCGCCGCCTGTCATCAGGGCCGGGTCAATCCGAGTGGCTATGGCTGGGAGCCATGGCGGATGCGCCGCCAGGTCCGACAGGGCAATCATCTGATGCCTCCGCTGAGCGACGAGCTGGTGAGCGAGGACGATCTCGAAGCGGTGCTCGCGTTCCTCACCACCATCGGCGCCGTCGAAGGCGCGCTCCTCCCCGAGCTGATCGAGCCGACCCCGCGCGCGGTGGCGACATCGCTCGGGCCCGGCAACGCCAATGAGCTCGGCGCGCCGCCCCCGGCCCCGGCCGCGGCCGCGCCGCCCGACGATCCGCCTCCGGCCCCACCTATCGAGAGTACGTCGCCTGAGGATCTCCCCCCGCCACCGGCCACCGAGACCGACCCACCGCCAGAGACTCCGTCGCCACCACCTGAAGCACGTCTGCATCGTTCAGGACCGCCACGTCGCCGAGCGGGCTGATCTGCAGCATCGGATCGTTCACGTCGCCCAGGTCGGCGACCGCCCAACGCGGCGCGCCGTTCGACACGACCACCGCGTGCAGCGTCTCCCCGACCGCGAGATAGGCCACGTTCGCGTCACCGATCGCGATCATCGAGGTCGTCCCGAAGACATCGCGGCTGCCCGAGCGCTCCGCGGTGTAGGACCAGAGCGGCTCCCCGTCGGCGGAGAAGGCCTGGAGCTGTCCGCGCGGCGCGGCCTCGCGGTACCCCGAGAAGTACACCAGGACCTCGCCTCCTGCGCCGATCACCGGCGGGCTGGCGATCACCTCCCTCTGGCCGCGCGTCGTGCGTGCGAGCGGCACGCGGCTCACCTCTTCGCCGCTCCCCGCGTCGTTCGCGACCAGATCGTAGGTCGAGATGCCGAAGCGCAACGTCCAGAGGCGTTCGCCGTCGAAGGCGGGTTGGGTCACGTGACGAAAGGTGCCGTCGATGAGCCGCGGCGGGTCGCGGTAGTAGAGAAGTCGCATGTCCGCGAGGTCGTAGCCGACGTTCCAGCAGCGCGCGGCGCCGGCGGCCACCAGACACTCGCCCTCGTAGACGTAGGACGAGACCTCCTCGAGGCGTACGCGGTCGGCGCCGCCACCGGCGCGCGTTCGGTAGAGGTAGCGCGGCATGTCGGTGCCGTTGCTGCTCGCGTAGACCGGCCCCGCGGGCGGGATGGCCACCCAGGTCCAGAGGTTGCCTTCCACCTCGAGCGTGACCGGCGCCGGCACGCCGTCGCCCGTGACCCGCGCGACCTGATACCGGCTGTTCAGCCAGACGAATCCATCCGCGTCGACCGTCACCCGATTCCTCCGCCGTTGTCCGTCGAAGTCGGCGAGGGGCACGGCCCATCGCACCTCGAGGCAGGGATCGAGGCTGATCAAGAACCAATCGCCCGACGACTCGCGTGGAAAGTAGACGTTGCCCTCGTGATCGTAGGCCGGGCGCCCGTGGACGTCCTCCACTGAGCCTCGAATCGTCCCCGGCGGGAGCATCTCGAAGCACGCGGGTCGCCGCGGCGCAGCGGTGTCCTCCGGCACCGCGGTGTCGCGAGCCGCGTCGGATGGCGCTGAATCCGTCGGCGCCGCGTCCATCGCACCGCCGTGCGTGTCCAGCGTGAGCCCGGACTTCGACCCGCAGCCGGCCACCAGGGCGACGGAGAGGGCGAGGGCGAGGCCGAGGGCGAGGGCGATGCAGGCGTCTCGCATGGCTTGCGCGAGCTTAACCGGATCTGGTTGCTGGGTCAGCCGCCGGTGTACCATCGCCCCACATGACGATGACCAAGCGCGCCGCCTCCATTCTATTGCTCACCGTCTCGCTCGCGATGTCGGCCTGTGGTGGCGACGACGCCACCGGACAGGGGCTCGACGTCCAATGGGACGAAGCGAGCCAGCGGGTCCAGATCCTCGTGAACCGCCCACTCAACGATGGCGAGACGCTGCACGCCCGAGTGCGTCACGGCGTGATCGGCGAGCTCGAGTGCGCGGTCGACTACGGCGGCATCGAGCGGGTCGACGATAGCCCCCTGCCGGCCACCACCGGCGCGCGCTTCGAAGGCCCGACCATGACCATCGAGGACTTCGACACCCCCTATGCTTCCTCCGACTGGATCTCCGCGGAGCCCACGGCGGACATGCTCGCCGCCATCGCCGACGGGCGCGTCATCATCGACGTCTGCCTCATGAAGGGTGCCGAGCTCGTCGAGCAGGGAGAGTTCGACGCCCGACGCGCCCTCGACCGGCGCGGCGAGAACGGAAAGTTCGACGGCCCCGAGGCGCGCATCGTCTCCACCGTCGCCTACGCCGAGGAGTGCATCGCCGAGATGGGCGAGATCCCCTTCTTCCCCGAGGTCGCCGAGGGGGACTACGGCACCTACAACTGCCTCGACTCGGTGCCCATCCCCACCACCGTCACCGGGGCCGATGGCAGCGTCGAGTTCCCGCTCAGCGAGGTGAGCAAGTGCGACAACCCCCAGTACATCTACTCGTCGTGTGAGCCGAACGCGACCGCCGACAACAACGGCCCGCGGGTGGCGCGCCGCACCAACGACCAGGGCACCAGCTGGGTGCTCCTCTGCCGCAAGGCCAAGGGCGAGCTCGGGCAGTACAACGACATCGCCATGATCGGATCGAACCCGTACACGGGCCGCACCTGCTTCTTCCAGAACGCCCTGTACAACCTCACGGACGGCGAGCACGTCCCGCACCCCGCGGACAAGATCGATTCCGAAGCGTCACCGCAGCAGAGCGCCTCGCTCTGGGAAGGCATCCAGGGTGGCGTGGTCGGCCCGGGCGGCACCAGCAACATCGAGTGCGGTCTCTGCCACTCCACCGACGCCTTCATCCACTCGCCCTGGATTGACGGCGCCCTCGACGACAACGGCGAGCCGGTGGTGCCGCGCGCGGGCGTCCACCCTGACTTCGCCCTCGGCTACAACGACCAGCCCTACTACATCGTCAACAGCGACGGCCAGGGCTGGATCCCCGCCAAGCAGCTCGTGAACGAGGAGGCCTCCGCCTGCACCCGCTGTCATCGCATCGGCCAGGACGTGTGGTCCGGCCCCAACCGCTACAACGGCGGCTCGGCGTGGATCAACCGCATCGCGGGTGAGGACTCGCAGTGGCAGGGCATCACCACCGACGCCTACAACACCTTCGACCACCACTTCTGGATGCCCCCCAGCCTCGAGGGGCTCGACGAGAACAACTTCTGGGACTCGGATTACGGCAAGGCGATCCGCTTCATCCAGATGTGCGGCAACGATCCGATGAACGCCGCCTGCAACTGGACCGACGTGCCCCGCGATCCCATCGACTCCGAGGGTGACCTGCCCGAGATCGACCTCGAGGGGCCCGAGCTCGCCAAGGCCGCCCTCGTCGTGCTCGGCGCCGACATCATGGACGCCAGCTGCCCCGGCGGAGAGTGTGCGACCCGGCGCTGCGCCGAGTGTCACGCGGTCTCGCGCAACGGGCTGCGCCGCTGGCTCGACTTCACCGACCACGCCTGGGAGACCTGCGGCGTCCGCCCGGTGGAGGTCGACGCGGACCAGCAGCTCGTCGACTACGTCAACACCGTGAGCGAGGACACCCTGCGCGCGGAGCTCCGCGACGACTACGCCCAGAACATCATCGACGCGCGACCCTTCCCGGACGGCGCCGCCGGCGTCGCGGCCCTCGACGCGGTCAGCGGCGTCGGTCCGGCCACCATGGCCCGGCTGCGCGAGCTCGCCATCGGCGATCCCGAGCAGCTCGCCCAGTCCCAGGCCCTCGACACCGTCAACTGCTTCCGCGCCGAGCCCACCGACGAAAACAGTGTCTTCACACCCGAGCACCTCGGCGTCCTCGCGACGGGCGTGCAGTACGGGTACTTCCGCGGCCTCTTCCGCGCCGCCTACGGCGACAACTGGCCGGTGCAGTACGGCCGCTTCAAGAACCGCGTCTCGATGCCCAAGGGCCAGCACCCGGCCCTCACCCAGCGCGAGTACGCGATCGTGCTCAAGTGGTTCGAGAACCGCCTCAACGATCTGGACGCGGTCTTCCCCGAGGCTCCGCCCCCCGACACCTGCACCGAGTCCTTCGACCGCACGGCACTCGACGCGCACATCAGCAACATGCAGTTCGAGGGCTGGGCGACCGCCAACGAGGACTCGGGCATTCGCATGTACGGCTGCCCCACCGTCGGCGGCGACGCACGGGGCTGCCTGACGTCGGCCACCGACAACACGAGCACCTGGGGCAACGGCATCGGCACCATCCGCATGCTCCGCGACCTCGGCTTCCGCACCAGCTACTGGATGCGCAGCTCCGCCGACGGCCGCTTCGTCGGCAACGGCGGCAGCTCGGGTGACGGCGGTCGCTCCACCATCACCGATCTCCAGAACATGCGGAACATCGGTGTGCAGGCCAGCTACGATCCCGGCTTCTTCCCCGACAACAGCGGTTTCATCTTCCAGGGTGCGAGCGGCGGCGCGGGGATCTGCACCCTCTCGGTGCTCGAGTCCGACGCCTCGATCGACTTCACCGAGCCCGGCTGCATCACGGCCCGCGGCATCAACCTCTACCAGCACGTGGCCCGGGGCCTGTCGGGCGGCGACTACTTCGTCATCAACAGCCAGTTCACCTCCGACCCGGGAAGCGGCACCGAGGATCCGCGGGCGAGCTTCAACGCGAGCTCCACCATCAAGATCACCCCGATGATCTTCGACGGCACCAACTACCAGCCGCAGGAAGCGGTGATCGTCGACTCACCCTACGAGGGCGACTCGGTGCTCTCCCCCTCGACGCAGCTCGTCTCGAGCCGCCTCGCCGGCCCCAACGGTCACAGCCTCGGCTACGTCCTGCGACGCGTGACCACCACCGCCGGCTCCACCGGTTACCGCGTGACCCTGAGCGATCCCATCGCCACCGCCTGCTTCCCAGGCGGCAAGCCGAGCTTCTCCTACGACGAGCGGTTCATGGTCACCCACCACTACGAGGAGAGCGGAGACGGCACCTCGAACCTCCACCTCCTCGACCTCGCCACCGGCCAGGTTCGGCAGATCACCAACATGCCCGCGGGCATGAAGGCGCTCTTCCCGCACTTCCGCAGCGACGGTTGGATCTACTTCCTGGTGTGGGGCCCGGACGGCGAGCGCTACGTCACGGCGAGCGACGCAGCGCTCGAGATCGCCGCGATGCCCTGACCACTCAACGGAGGACCCAATGCCCGGACCCATCGACTCCCTTCTCTTCGTCCACAGCGCCATCCTCGCCGAAGCCGCGGCGATCGAGGATGCCGCCCACAGCGCCACCACCGTCGAGGTGCCGGAGCTGCGCGATCGGATCGCCTTCTTCTCCCGTCTCGTCGATCTCCACACCAAAGGGGAGGAGAAGGGCCTCTTCCCGCGTCTCGCCGAGCGCCAGGACCAGATCCCCACGCCCTACCTCCACGACCACGTGCACGAGCGGAAGCTCTTCTCGGAGCTCCTCGACCTCTGCGACGAGTGCAAGTCGGATGCTGACGCCTTCGTTCGGCTGAGGCGCCAGAGCATCGCGCTCCGCGAGCACGCGACCGCCCACATCTCCAAGGAGAACGAGATCCTCATCCCGCTCGTCCACGAGACCTTCACGCCCGAAGAGCAGGGCGTGATGCTCGCTGACATCCTGAGCGTGATCCCGCCGGAGGACATGGCGCAGGCCGTGCCCTTCATCGTGTCGCGCTGCGACGAGGACACGGCCGCAAAGTACGTCGGCGCCCTCGCCGGGGCGATGCCCCCGCCCGTCTTCGAGAAGGCGAAGGGCTGGATCGCCGATGGCGTGGACGCCGAGCGTCTGGCCGCGTTGAAGCAGAAGGTCCCGGCGCTGGCCTGAGACCTCCTGCTCGCGATTGGGGGCCTCAGGCCTGGTACTGGTAGCCGGCGGGCGCGGGCTGCTGGTACATCTGCTGCTGCGGCTGCGCGGGCGCCGGAAGCGAGGCGTGCGCGGGCGGCGCAGCGATCTGCTTCGCCGTGTTCCAGGTCGTCGCGACGTGCTTGGCGTTCACGATGTTCGCCGGGGTCGGAGCGAGGAAGCGGGGAAGGCGGAGCGCGAGCTTGGTCCCGTTGAACTGGAGCTTCAGCGTCTTCTTCATGAGCAGGCCGGCGACCTTCACCTGAGTCAGCTCGTTCCAGGGCACCGAGTGCACGGCCTCGAGGCGGTCGTAGAAGAGGCCGCGGCGGTGCTCGGCGAGGAGCAGGCGCTTGTTCGTCGCGACGACGTAGTAGAACTTCCAGAACCACACGAAGCCGCCCGTGTACCAGGGGCGATGCACACCCGCTGCCTTGGCCAGGATCTGCTCGTCCTGGTCGAGATGGCCGCGCGCGATGGTCTCCGCATAAGCGTTCGAATACTTGATCATTTTGTCCTCCCGAGGCCGCCTGGTCCTTCGTGGCCGCGGCGTATCGTGCTGGGAGTTACGCGGGGGTGGGGGAGACAATTCCCTCCCTTTTTTGGCCCACCTTGCGGCCTCGCCAGGCTTTGGCATTCTTCGGTCCGATGGCTGAGGCGAAGAAAGACGCACCTGTCCATGCGAAGGGTGATTGGGTCGCGATCACCGGCGGCAAGAAGGGCGTGGGTGTACGAGGCGACATCTTCTGGGTCGGCGACAACAAGTACGGCCCGGGCTGGCGTTACGGCGTGAAGGGCGACGACGGCGAGACCTATTGGCTCGACGAAGCGCACGTCGGTGACGAGAAGAACGCGCCGCCCCCTCCCGAGGGCAGCCAGCCCACGGTCGAGGAGTTCGACAAGGGAGATTGGGTGCGCATCCGTGCCGGCGAGCACAAGGGCACCGTCGGTTCGGTCTTCTGGATTGGCGACTCGAAGTTCGGCAATGGGAAGCGCTACGGCGTCCGCGGAGACGACGACGAAACCTATTGGGTCGATCAGGTGCAGGTCGAAGCGAGCGACGAGCCCGCACCGGCGGCCGAAGAGAAGAAGGCAAACGAGTTCTCCGACGTCGACGCGGCGCCCGCGGCGGATCCCGGCGGCTTCGATGCGCCGCCTCCCGAGGATGACGACTTCGTCGGCGACGGCTGGCGGGGACGTCGGCGACCCCAACGACATCCCCTTCTGAATGTCGCCTCAGGGCACGAGGAAGACGTAGGCGCCGAAGCCGAGCACCGCTCGGCCGTGCTCGAGATAGGCACGTCGCCAGGCGCGCCGCTTGTCGGCAGCCTTGGCCAGCCGCGGATTGTCCGGGAGCTCGCGGAGGTTGAGCTCTGCCGCGGCCCACGAGCCGCTCTCGAAATGATCCCACTCCTCGACGGTCGCAGTGGTCGCGTAGATCGGCAACAGGCCCGCCGCTTCGCCGCGGCTCACGTTGTGGCGATGGGTGCCGAGCTCGTGGGCGTCGATGCCGGTCGCCGATAGATAGGCGGCGGGCGCCACCTTGTTCCAGCACATGTGGCCGAAGAGCACCAGACCGCCTGGGGTCGCCATCCGCCTGCACTCGGCGAGCGCTCGGTCGAAGCCGTCGGGGAGCGGGCCGAAGGCGTGTGTCGAGTTGACGCAGATCACCAGATCGAATGCGTCGTCCGGCAGCTGAACGTGCTCGATCTTGTCGTGGGTGAGGCGCACCCGTTCACCGAAGGCGGCGAGCTTCTCTGCGGCTTCTTCGAGCGCTTGCGCGTCGGCGTCGATGCCGAGGGCGCTTCCGCTGTGCGCGGTGAGGCACGCCTTCAGCAGCTCTCCTTCACCGCAACCGATGTCGACCATCCGTGGCTCGCGCGGGAGCTCGAGGAATTGGACGATCCTGTCCCATCGCTCCCTGCCGATCGGATTGTTGTATGGAGTGGTGATGCCGCCCATGGATGGCGAGCATACCCGAGAATGGGTGGGCAGATCTGGCAGGCAAAGATTGCTCGGGCGCCCCGATTGCCGCGGGCTCCAGCCTGAATTTGCCTGGGATTCGGGCGGCACGGCTCGTGCTTTTTCTCGGGCCATGCACGCCCCTTCCCCCGACCAGCCAATCCCCAGAGCGAGCTCCGGCGCCGAGCGCCGGGGGTCACGTCGCCTTCGTTCGAATCGCAACGTGCGTCTCCTGGCTCGGTCGGTGGAGGGGTTCGTGCTGGATTTCAGCCGAACCGGGATTCGGGTCGCGCTCTTCGCCACCGGCGATTTGGTCGGAGGCACCGTGCTCCTCTCCATCGAGGGTGATTCCGAGCCCCGCCTGGGCGTGGTGAAGTGGGCGTGCACGCATCTCGACGGCAGCGTCGTCGGCATCGAGCTCCTCGAGGAGCTGCGCGCCGACGTCCGCGACCTCGACGAGGACGTGGTGGTGATCGACGACGACGCGACCCCTGACTTCCCGGAGGAGATCACGCAGATTCGCGCGGTCCCCATCTGCTCCATCCAGGACGTGCCCGGTACGAAGCCAACCCTGGAAGAGGGGTCGGTCGTGCTCGTCGGCTGTGTGCGCTTCGTCGCCTGACGCCTAGCGGCGGCGACGCAAGAGCGCGATCAGCGGCAGCCCGAGGAGGGCGAGCCAGCCGGCGCCGGTCGGACGGCCGGGAGCGACCGGGGAGACGGCGCAGCTCGCCGAGGCATCGGCGGTGGCTTCGCAGCCGGTCGAGTCACACATCGCGGTGGCGCTGGTGTCGGTCATGACCTCGAAATCCGACAGCTGCATGAGGCAGGCGTCGATTGACGAGGCGTCCACGTACTGGCCGTCGCAGAAGAGGCCGCCCGTGGGCTCCATGCAGGAGGTCTGGCAGCCGCCGGTGAGCATGGTCTCGCAGTCGACGTAACCGTCCGCCTGGCAGCTCACCTGGCAGTCGACGTTCGCCTCGGCGGTGCAGCTGCCCTCGCAGCTCGCCTGACAGCTCGCCATGCAGTCGGCCATCGGCGGCGTCGCCTCGCAGCTCGCGTTGCACTCGGCCTCGAAGGTGGTCTCGCAGCTCGAGTGGCACTCGGCGGCCGCCTGAGAGCCGGCGGCTTCGGCGGAGCACTGGGCGTCGCAGCGCGCGCCGATGTCGGCGGTGCAGTCGGCCTGGCAGTCGAACATGCCGGGATCCACCTCGCAGCTCGCCATGCAGTTGGCGGAGCAATCCGTGGTGCACGACGCCTCGAAGCTCGCGTTGCACATCCCATCACAGCTCACGTAGAGGTCGGCGGAGCAGGACGCGGTGAAGTTGATCGGCTCGCACTGCGCGGTGCAGCCGCCCTCCACGAGGATCTCGCACATGGTGTCGGCGGAGACGTAGATGCCGCCGCAGGAGGTGGCCTGTTGCTGTGCCTCTGCCGCTCGGGGCGCGAAGGCGGCGAAGAGGCCGGCGAGGCCGAGAACGAGGAGCGAATATCGAAGGCGGTTGTCCATCTGTTTGGATTCTCCGTGTCGAGGAAAAGGAACGGTATCACGGAGAGACGAACGACAAACACGGGCATTCAGCGGAAGGGCGTCCTCAATAAAGTGTGCCCGGACCGTGAGCAGTACGGTCCGGGCACGATTCTGGATGTGAGTTTGTCTGGTTCAGGCTGCCGCGTCGCCGCCGCCGTCACCCGTGGCCGCGTCGCCGCCGCCGTCGCCGGTGCCGCCGTCGCCGGTGCTGCCGTCGCCGGTGCTGCCGTCACCCGCGGTGCCGGTGTCTGCGCTGCCGGTGTCGGCCGTGCCGGTGTCGGCCGTGCCGGTGTCACCACCACCACCAGTGTCCGCGGTGCCGGTGTCGGCCGTGCCGGTGTCCGACGTCATGGTCGAGTCGTCGGAGCAGCCAATGAGACTCAGCGACGAGAGCGCCAAGACCAGAAAGAGTCGAAGGGAGATTGCTCGGATCATTTTCGGGTTTGTCCTCCGGGCCGACCACCAAGCAGTCGTCGTGCCAAAGCTCACATGTGGCGCCCGTGCCAAAATCACTACGAAAATGCGTCCGTTGGATGACAACTCGACCATCCACCCGCGTCAGAGGCTCCGTGAACCATGACAGCGCTGTCCTAGTCAGGGCTCTCGCGCACTAGAAACGTGATCAGCACTCTCGATGTCACCCCGTGGGGTGCGGGCGCTGAAGAACATCGCGTTCACGTCGTCCGTACACGAGTGCGTATTGCTCGGGTCGCGGCGTAGCGGCACCTCGATCGCGATCGGATCGCGGGTCTCTTCGAGCTGCAGCACGACCGGCATCGCGCCGGGATGCGCGATGCACACGTAGTGCTGGTGTCCAGGCACGCCGTGCATGCACAGCGGGTAGATCTTCTCGGTCGTCACGACGAGATCGGTCGTGGCCAGACCGTGATCGTCGGCGGTGAGCTCCACCCTCTCTTCCAATCTGTGGTGGGGCTGCGTCGAATGCTCGATCACCACCGTCGCACCGGGGACCGGCACGCCTTCCTCGTCCGTCACCGCGATGCGCATCTGCGGCATGGAGATCGTTTCGCTGTCGAGGCCGATGAAGAACACGTAGAAGAGGCCGCCACAAAAAGCGAGGGACACGAGGGCGCTGCCGATCAGCAGCGCCATCACCAGCGGCCCCCACCTCTTGCGCGTTTTCACGGCACGCGCTTGTCGAGGCGGAACTCGCCAGCGAGGGCGTTTCGGTAGAGGTTGATCTGCCCGATGTGTCGCGCGCGCCCGTCCGGGTCGGTGACACCCATTCCATCCTCGGGGGAAAGGCAGCGAACGCCGATCTTTCCGAGCGCGTCGCCCTGGTGGACCTTGAGCGTCGCTTCGCCCGTCTCCTCGAGGGGATAGGTCTCGCTCAGCAGGGGATGGATGGCGCGCTTCGAGACCAGGCGGTTGGCCTCCCAGGCCTCTTTGTAGTTCGCGAAATGCGAGCCGACGATGCGCTTCTTGTTCATCCAGAGATAGCGGTTGTCGTACTCGTGCATGTAGCCGCTGGTGGAGGCGCAGGTGATGATCGTGCCGCCGGGCCGGGTGACGAAGACGCTCGCGCCGAAGGTGGCGCGCCCGGGGTGCTCGAAGACCACGTCCGGATCCTCACCGCCGGTGAGCTCGCGGATCTTCTTGCCGAAGCGCCGCATCTCCTTGGGGTTCTGCGTGCCGTCGTCGTTCCAGAAGCGGTAGCCCTCCGCCTTGCGATTGATCACCCAGCGCGCGCCCACCGTCCGGCAGAGCTTCTCCTTCTCTTCGGAGGAGACGACCGCGATGGGGAAGGCGCCGCCGTTGAGGCAGTACTGCAGCGCGAAGCCGCCGAGGCCGCCGACCGCGCCCCACACCAGGACGATGTCGCCCTGCTTGATCAGGTAGCCGTTGTGGCTGACCAGCATGCGATAGGCCGTCGAGTTCACGAGCGGCATCGAAGCCGCTTCCTCCCAGGAGAGGTGCGTGGCCTTCGGCATCAGCTGATTGGCGCGGACCAGAGCGATCTCGGCGAGCCCGCCGAAGTTCGTCTCGAAGCCCCAGATCCGCTGGTCGGGATCGAGCATCGAGTCGTCGTGCCCGTCGGGCGCCTGCATGTCGACGTAGTTGCAGTGGATGGTCACCCGATCGCCGGGGGCGAAGGAGGTCACCCCGGGGCCGACGCGCAGCACCACCCCCGACGCGTCGCTCCCGAGGATGTGGTAGGGCAGGTCGTGCGACGCGCTCATCGCCGGGTTCTTCTTGGCGGCGCGCTCGAGGAACTTGAACGTCGAGATGGGCTCGAAGATCGAGCTCCACACCGTGTTGAAGTTGATGCTCGAGGCCATCACCGCGACCAGCGCCTCGTTCGGGCCCACCTGGGGGATCGGGACCTGGTCGAGGTGAAGGCTCTTGCGCGGGTCCTTGTCCTTCGTGGGGACGCCCGCGAAGATGTCGACCTCGTCCTTGTGGGTGGTGATCGCCCGCATCGTCTGCGGCAGCGGCAGCGTCCCGACCTTTGCGTCCTCTCCCGCGACGATGGCGTCGCGGATGGCTTCCATTTCAGCCGACATCGTTCAGGGCAACCTTACGGGAGTGTCATCGTCCTGCCGGCCCGCCAGCACCTCCGCGAGGCGCGCGACGGTCGGGTTGCGTCCCAGCCGAAGTCGGCGCGCGCTCTCCTCGGTCGAGAGCGGGAACTTCAGCCAACGAAGCCCACCCACCGCGGGTCCGCCCGCCTGGATGAGGAGCACCTCGAGCGCGTCCATGTCGAGCGCCTCGCAGTGACAGGCGAGCACCGCGTCCGGCAGCCCCTCGCGGATCAACCGGGCGCGCGTGTCGAAGTCCGCCGAGCTCAACGTGCCGAAGGCCTGCAGCGCCTGGCCACAGCCGCCGAGCGCCACGCCCATCAGCCCCGCCATCGCCATCGCTTGGTCGCTCGGTCCGAGCGTCTCCAGGCGTGCGGTCTGGGCCTCGAGCCACTCGGGGGAAGGGTGAGAAGGCTCCTGCTCAGTGACCTCCTCTCCCGTGGAGACCACCAGGCGCAACTTCCAATCCGCTTCGGCCAGGCGCGCGAGCAGGGGGCCCGCAGTCGCGACCGGCGTCTCCGCGTCCACCATGACGTAGAGGAAGTCTGGCGCGTCGGTGCCGGGGCGGAGCTGCGCCCACTGCTGTCGCAGGTTGCCGAGCGCCTCGATGGTGCGGTCGATCCCGAGGTCGCGACCGTCGACGCGGATCACGTCGCCCTCGATCTCGAGCGCCGGGCCCTCGGCCGCGAAGGGCTCTGCCCCGTCGGCCACCACGGGGAGATCGAACTCGGGCGCGGGGGGCGAGGGGTTGTCGGGCACGCTGGCCAGCGTCTCGCGCATCTCGGTCACGCGGGGCTCACAGGCGTCGCCGGTGTACATGGTGACGGTCGGAGTGGACGGATCGGGGATGCGTGGGCCGAGGAGCTCGCCCGTGCCGCAGCCCACGTCCTCGAACTCCACGCCCTCGGGCACGACGCACCACTCGACCGCCCACTCGCTCGGCAGGCTGCCGACCATCTGCTCGGCCTGGCCGGTGGTGTCGAAGCGCGCACGCGCGTGCGCCGAGCCGTGGCCGCTCAGGCCGTCGTCGACGGCGATCATGGCGTCGCCCTGAACGCGGAAGTTCGCGCGGATGGTCGAGGCACCGTCCTGGGAGACGGGGACGGTCTCGCTATGCGCGCGCCCGTCGAAGGAGACCGCGGCCATCGGACCGAGGTCGCCGTCCGCCACTCCTTCGAGGACGTAGGTCAGATCTTCTTCCTGGCCTGCGAGCTGCTCGCCCACCCAGGTCCAGTCCACCGGCGCTTCCCACTCGTCGCCTTCCGCCACCGCCTCGGTGGGGAAGCTGGGACGCGCCCAGAGGAACGCTCCGAGACTGGAGAGCAGGGCCTGCGTCTGAGCTTCGTTGCCCTCGACGTCGGGCTCGC
The DNA here is from genome assembly GCA_963727445.1 of uncultured delta proteobacterium. Lineage (GTDB taxonomy): Bacteria > Myxococcota_A > Polyangia > Polyangiales > B10-G4 > B10-G4. The sequence continues at coordinate 3,176 of CAVSGI010000019.1, read as the reverse complement.
CGCGTAGACGACCACGCTTGTCCATCCGGTACTCGGCCGTCACGCCGCCGAGCTCCTGATGACTGGCGCCGACGGCGATCGGATGAAGGGGCAGCTCGAGGAGCGCGTCGTCCACGGCGAGCGCCAGGGTCGCGATCCCGCTCTCCGACACCCGCGTCACGGTGGCGTCGGCATCGATCTGGGTGCGTACGAGGCGCTGGGCTGCTGGGATGGCGGCGTCGACGACGAAGCGCACCTTGTAACGCTTGCCCTCCTCGTAGGTCCGTGAGAGCTGAACCGCTCCTTCGACGTCGTTGGCGGAGCGGGCTCCGGGGGGTGCTCCGCAGGCGAAGAGCAGGCTCAGGGGCAATAGGTAATGGATGGGGCGCGTCATGGCGGGCGGAGCTTACATTGCGTCGTGGCCGGCTGCTAGCATCGCCCGGCTCCATGTCCGACAAGACCGATACGAAGACCAACGTCCTCGCCGGAGCGGCTGACGAGGCGTGGCTTCAGCTGCCGGGGCTCAAGCTGACGGTGGTAGAAGGGCCGGACCGTGGCCGGGAGGTCACGGCGCGGCGCGGGATCGTGCGCGTCGGCAGCGGCACGGACAATGACCTCTGCCTCACCGACGGGGCGGTCTCCCGCCGGCACCTCGAGGTCAAGCTCCGGGGCGACGAGGTGCACGTCGTCGATCTCGGCTCGACCAACGGCACCACCGTCGACAGCGTGCGCGTGATGGAGGCCGTGCTGGCGCCGGCCTCGCTCCTGCGCGTCGGCTCCACCGCGATCCGCGTCTCGCCGGTCACCGACCCGGTGGTGGTGCCGCTCTCGCCGCGGGAGAGCTTCGGCGGTCTCCTCGGTCACAGCCCGGCCATGCGCGAGGCCTTCGCCATTCTGGAGCGTGCGGCGCCGACGGAGGCGACGGTGCTGATCACCGGCGAAACGGGCACCGGCAAGGAGCTCGCGGCCGAGGGCGTCCACATGCACTCGCCGCGGGCGGACGGCCCCTTCGTGACCATCGACTGCGGCGCCATCGCCGCGACCCTGGTGGAGTCGGAGCTCTTCGGGCACGTGCGTGGCGCCTTCACCGGCGCGGTCGGCGATCGTCGCGGCGTCTTCGAGGAGGCCGACAAGGGCACGCTCTTCCTCGACGAGATTGGCGAGCTGCCCCTCGAGATGCAGCCCAAGCTCCTGCGCGCTCTCGAAAAGCGCGAGGTGCGGCGCGTCGGCGCCAGCACCGCCCGGAGCGTGGACGTGCGCGTCGTGGCCGCGACCAACCGGGATCTCGGCGGTCGAGGTCAACCGAGGCAACTTCCGCGAGGACCTCTACTTCCGACTGGCGGTCGTCGAGGTGTCACTGCCGCCGCTCCGCAACCGCCGCACCGACATCCCGATGCTCGTTCGCCACTTCGTCGAACAGTTCGCGCCCGGCGCGTCGCCGCTGAGCGAGGAGATGATGCAGGCGCTGGCCGCGCGCCCCTGGCCAGGCAACGTGCGCGAGCTTCGCAATGCGGTGGAGCGCGCCTGCGCCATGGTGTCCCCGGAGCAGATGGCGGGCGGCACCACGTCCCCCACCACCGGCACCGCGATGGAGCTGATGCAGGCGTACTTCCAGATGCCCATCAAGGAAGCCTCCGACAAGTGGAGCGAGCTCTTCCAGCGCGCCTACCTGACGCACGTGCTCCGTCAGGCCCGCTACAGCGTCAGCGGCGCCGCCCGCCTCGCCGGCGTCAACCGCCGCTACATCCACCGGATGATGAAGAAGTACGACATCCGCGTGACGGACGACGGCGTCGAGTAGAATCCTCGCGTGAGTCGTTGGGACCCGGGTGAGGTCGTCGCCGATCGTTTCGTGATCGAAGGGCGGCTCGCGTCCGGGGGGATGGCGGAGATCTACGTCGCGCGGATGAAGCTCGCGCGCGGCGTCGAGCGCACCGTCGCCATCAAGCGCATCCACCCGCACCTGGTCGACGACCCGGAGTTCGTCACCATGTTCCTCGACGAAGCACGGGTCTCGAGCCAGCTCACTCACGGCGGCGTCGTCCCGGTGATCGACGCGGTGGAGCATCGCGGTGACCTCCTGATGATCCTCGAGTACGTTCCGGGGTGGGATCTGCGGGCGATCCTGCGGCACACGAACGCGATCGGCGAGCGCATGCCGCTGCCGGTGGCCCTCTCCATCGGCCGCGAGCTCGCCGCGATCCTCGGCTACGTGCACGGCGCGCGCGACAAGCACGGCCGGCCGCTCTCCATCATCCATCGCGACATCTCCCCCTCCAACGTCCTCGTCGCCACCGATGGATTGGTGCGCCTGCTCGACTTCGGCGTGGCCAAGGCCGCCGAGCGCGCCACCCGCACCGCCACCGCGACGCTGAAGGGCAAGCTCAACTACGCCGCGCCCGAGCAGGTCCTCGCTCAGGAGGTCAGCCCCCGCACCGACCTCTACGCGCTCGGTCTCGTGCTCTTCGAGCTGGTGACCGGGCGTCGCGCCCTCGAAGCCCCCGACCAGCTCGCAGCCATCGAGGTGGCGCGAGCGCCGAAGCACGTCGCGCCTTCGACACTGCGGGCCGTGCCCCCGGAGCTCGACGCCCTGGTGCTCTCGCTCCTGTCGATCGATCCCGAGAGCCGGCCGCCTTCGGCGCATCACGTCATCGTGGCCCTCGACGCCCTCGCCGACGGAGAGATTGGCGTCAATCGCGGCTCGGTGAGCGCCTTCGTGATGGGCACCATGGGCAAAGGCGCGCGGCCCCTGACCACCACCGGGCCCAAGCTCGATGGCGCCTTCGCCAAGCTGCTGGGCATCGACGCCGGCCCGGGCACGGCGAAGGGCGACGCGGCCACCAGGGTCAGCGGGCCGCCGGAGATGACGGCGCCGCGGGTGCCGGTCGCCGACGCCGAGCGTGGCGAGGACTCGAGCCCGGTGGAGCTGCCAGGACGGGGGCGTCTGTCGACGATTGCCGCGGTGCTGGTGGCGGTTGGTGCCGGGGTGGGCGGCGTCGCGTTCGTGTCGTCCCTCGACGACGACGAGGCGGCGCGCGCCAGCCCGACCGAGAGCGACGCGGCGATGGCGACCGCCCCCGACTCGCGCACCGGGTTTCTCCGACTGTCTTCGACGCCCGCCGGCGCCGCGGTGGAGCTCGACTCGGAGCCCTGGGATTAGCCGACACCCACGGTGCTCGAGGTGGGCGTGGGCGAGC
>CAVSGI010000018.1:0-82085 GCA_963727445.1 uncultured delta proteobacterium | reverse complement strand
GCAGCTCGACGCAGCGGTCGAAGGGCGGCTCGGCGTCGATGCGCGTGTCCACAGCGGTGTCCATCACCACGTCGATCGAGGCATCGGTGGGCTCGGGGATGGTGAGCGGCGACTTCGAGCCGCAACCCAACGCGAGGAGCAAAACGGCCAGGGTCTGGATAGTGATGGGGCGCACTAGGTCCTCATTCGTCTCCGGGGTCCTCACAGCCACCGCCATCCAATCCCGGCAGCACGATGACGACGTCCTGCCGGCCCAGTCGACTGCGACCGAACGCACGAAAGATGATGCGCGCAGGAACGCGCCGTGTCGAATCCGAAGGGGGCAGCCCGCTCGCGTCTATCTCCAACTGGAAGGTCACCAGGGTCCCAGGCCGAACCCCCAGGAAGTCTTCCCCGAGATTCTCGAATTCCGCTCATCGGCTCGGCCCGGAGGGGGCGAACGGCCGAGACCAGGGTCCGGGCGTCGATGGCGTCGCCCCCGACGTCCTGCACCACCGCGTCGACGTCGAGGGGAAGGCCCTCGGCCAGCGAGCGCACGGCGTCCACGATCCCACTGCCGACCTCGTCCCCCCGCGAGCCGATGTCGAAGACCAGCGGACCACTCGGCCCGACAGCGCCCGTGTCCCGGGCGACCTCGGTCAGATGTGCGAGAGGCGAGGTGCGGCGCGCATCCCGCGCGCCGAGCCCGATCACTTTGATGTCCAGCGCCTGAAGCGCAGCGACGGCCTGGCTGTAGGAATGGGGACCCGTGAAGTCGTAGACGTCGACGGGGGGGACGCCGGGGGGGCCGTTGTGGAAGGGCGCGTCGGTGATCAGCATCACCACCGGCAGCGAGTCCCGCCGGAAGCAGACGCCCCCGAGCCCGCCGCGCGGACAGCCGAGGCTCGGCGAGATCCAGGGCTCGAGGCCCTCGCCGGTGGCGACCTGGTAGAGCGCCTCTACCTGGGCTTCCGGATCGTCGCGATTGCCCCAGGTCGGCACGTCCTGCAGCTCGGCCTCGATGCGGGGGATGTCATCGGTGATCGTGCTGCGGAGCTCGTAGGGACGCACGCTGTCCGGGCCGTAGGGCTCGACGGGGAACTCGCCGAGGAAGGCCAGCCCGAAGGCGGCGTCGGGGATCTGCGCCCGGGTGCCGGGCACCACCACGTCGGCGAGGCGCTCGCGCACGTTGTCGATCTCGTCCCGCATGCTCGCGGTGGCGTCGATCAGGAAGAAGACGTCGACGACGGCCAGGGTGACCGGGACGGTGAAGTCCGCGCGGACGACGTCGGTGCCGGGGGGGACCACGATGCAGGTCGGAGGCGGTCCGGCATCCACCACGGCGTCCGGCGCGGCGTCCATCACGACGGCATCGGGCGTGTCGAGACCGGTCTTCGCACCGCAAGCCGACGCGAGGAGCAAGAGCGGCGTGAGGAGGCGCCGCGTTACATCGGTCCGTCGCATCCGGACCCGTCCGCGCCGGGGATGACGATCTCGATGATCCGCCGATCCAACCGAATGCTCCGATCGCCCCGGAAAGTGATCTCGAGGCGGAAGCGGCGGGCGGTGGGCCCGGGAACGATGGCGTCGTTGCGCAGCGTCAGGCGGAAGAGGAGGTCGGTGCCGGAGACCACGCCGTAGAACGTCGTGTCATCGAACGACGAGACCCCGTCCGGCGGGTTGGCGCTCACCGGGACGATCCCTTCCACGAAGTCGCGCGGATCGACGCCGTCGCTCGGGTCGGGATCGGCGAGCACCGTGTCGACGTCGAACTCGATGGCGGACGCGAAGAGCTCGATGGCGCTGACGACCTCGTTGTTGAGGTTCTCGCCGCGCCGGCCCACATCGAAGACCAGCGGGCTGCCGTCGGTGGCGATCGCCCCGGTGTCGGTGGAGACGCGGCGAAGATCTCCCAGCGCCCCTCCGTCGCCGGAGTCGAAGCACATGACCTTGATCCCGCGGCTCGTGAGCTCCGCAACTGCCTGGTCGTACCTGTGCGGCGCAGGCGTGATCCCCATGTACGGCTGGGTGTCGTCAGGCCCGTTGTGGAAGGGCGCGTCGGTGAAGAGGAGCACCACCGGCAGCGCGTCCCCGCGGAAGCACGGGTAGCCCATGCCGCCCGAGGGGCAGCCGAAGGAGGCCGACACCCAGGAGCCGAGGCCTTCGCCGGTGGCCACCTGATAGAGCGCCTCGACGTGGCTCTCCGCCTCGTCGCGCCCGTTGCCCAGGCGGATGGAGCTCACCGCGGCCTGGATCTGCGCCAGGTCGTCGGTCATCTGCGACACCAGACGGAAGGGCTGGTCACCGGCGTCCGCGTCGCCGTAAGGCTCGATGGGGAAGTCCGCGAAGGTGGCGACGCCGATGCGCGTGTCCTGGAGCGTCCGCTCGATCGCGGGAGCGAGGCGGTCGCGGATCGAGTCGCGAATGCGGTCGATCTCGTCCTGCATCGAGGCGGTGGTGTCGATCAGGAACAGGACGTCGGCCCGGCCGACCTGGGCTTCGGTGGTGAGTGGCAGGTCGATGGGCCCGCCGTCGACCGGGACCTCGATGCAGGGGACGTCGCTGTCGATGCCCGCGTCGAGGGTGCCGTCGTTGGCGGCGTCCATGTCGCCGTCGGGCACGTCGAGCCCGGTCTTCGCTCCGCAGGCGGAGCTCAGCAGAACGAGGAGCGTGATGGGGAGGTGACGCGTGACGAACATGGGGTCGGCTGGGGGGAGCCAGCGCGGCTGAGACACCAGTGTAGTGTCCGGTCCCGGCAGCGTCGAGCGATCAGCGGCCGCGGGACCGCGATCGGCGACGAGCGGCGCGTGCACGGGCCTTGTCGCGCGAAAAGAGGCCTACGTAGTCCACGATGGGGTTGTCCATGGGCGGTGGCGTCTCGAGGGATTCGAGGCGCCTGGAAAGATCCGCGGCGAAGGCCTCGAGCGCCGGTGCGGCCCCCGCGAAGCGCGCGGGATCCTCCGATTCGAACTCCGAAAGGAGCTTCTCGGCGGTGCTCTGCCCGATCTGCTGCCGCCGAACCATGTCCATGAAGCTCGCGATCAGCGCGTCGGGGCTGAAGTGGTGCTGGATGACGATCTCCGCGCCCACCCGCAGCGCCGCGTCTCCGTCGATGGCGCCGAGCTCCACCAACACCAGCGCGGGCTGGAAGTAGTTGTAGAAGGGGCAGACCCGCGCGCCGAACTCGGCGAAGACGCTCACCGGCGACACGCGTTCGAGGTGGATGAAGATCCGGCGTGCTGGCGTCGTGCGGCTGAATGCGGTCCGCCAGCGCGGCGAGCTCCGGGATGTCCTCGGGATAGACCTTGGCGCGCTCGAGGACCGCGACCAGGGTGTCTCGGCCCACCCGCCCGGCGCAGATGTCGGAGTAGAGCGAGTAGATGAAGGCGTCCGCCTCGGCGTCGTCGCCGAAGAGGATCTCGTCGAGGTCGTCGTCGTCGACGCTGGCGCGCGCCGCCAGCAGCGAAGCGAGCTTGTAGCCGACCTGATCCTTGAGGAAGCGGAAGCGACCCTTCAGGAGGTTCTTCAGGCTCGGCTTGAGCGTGAAGCTGTCCCAGCGCACCCCGTCCAGACGCAGCTTGGCCTCGAGCACCTGGCGCATCTGCTCCGGGCTGCCGCACAGGATGAAGACGCCCGCCGGATCGGTGGCGCGGAGCTCGCGGAGCAGCGCCGCGGCCCCGGGGACCGTGCGCTTCTGGCTCGGCTTTTCAAAAGCGGTGCGCAGCAGATCCCGCACCGTGTCGAACTCGGTGCGCAGGTAGGTCTTGTCCAGGTCCCAGCGGTAGACCATGCGGGATCGTTCGAGGGGTGGCCGAACGGGGGGCTCTGAGCCGGAAACCACGGGGGGAACATACCGGATCGGCACTCGTTCCGGGTCGGATCTGCGTTATCTTCCCGGGGCCCATGGAATCGGTCGTCCCGTCAGAGCGCGTCGACTTGTTGATCCTCGCCGCCCACGGCCCGGACCTGCGCGGCCTCCGCACGCATCTCGGGGAACGGATGACGGGGGAGATTCGCGGGCTGCACGTCTCGGCGAAGACGGTGGGCCTGGGGATGGCGGTGGCGGGGGGCTCGGCGGCGAAGCGCGTCTTTCAGCTCCTGCCCCGCGCGGTGATCCACCTCGGCACCTGCGGCATCTATCCCGGCTTTCCGGAGTTCAGACCGCACGACGTGCTCGTCACCGATCACCTCAAGCTCGTCGACGCGGGCGTGCGCCTCGGCAAGTCGAGCTTCCCGGAGCCGATGCAGACCTCGCTCTCGTGTCACGCGATGCTCTCCTCCGGCCTCGCCGCCACCGGCCAGCGCACCCATCGGGTGACGGTGGCCTCGCCCCTGGCGCAGACCATCGACGACGCCTTCGCCGCTGACATCCCGCAGGCCTACGGCTGCCACGCCGAGAACCTCGAGGCCTTCGCCATCGCCCACGCCTGCCTCCTCGCGCAGGTCCCCTTCACCTGCGTCCTCGGCGCGACCCACATGGTCGGCTCCCGCGCCCGCGAGGACTGGGTCCAGTTCGAGCGTCAGGCCACGATCGCTGCGGCCGAGGTCGTCGCGACCTGGATCGTGAACGGCGCCCAGGGCCTGCCGCACGGATGAGGACGCTCCTGCTCGCGCTGATGCTCGTCGCCTGCGACGAGGGACAGAGCGAAGAGCAGGCGCCTGCCCCGGCCCGCGCGGCGGCCGACGAGGGGCTCGCGGTGGCGCCGTTCTTTCCGCTTCAGCCGGGGGACAGGTGGCGCATCGAGGCCGATGACGGCTCCATCCGCCTCGAAGGCGTGACCGGCGTCGACGCGGCGTCGGGAGCGCGCGTCGTCCACGGCACCGGGCACGTTCACGCCGAGCGATTCGCCGCGAGCGACGAGGGCGTGTTCCTGGTGACGCCAGAGGGCCGACACCTGAGCCCGGTCCTTCGCGCACCCCTCGTGGCGGGCGCTCGCTACGACTACGCGCTGGCCGAACGCGACGTCGAGGTGCGATGCGACGTGGAGGTACGGCAGGTGGGCGAGAGCCAGGAGGTCGCAGGGCACGCGGTCGGTCCCTGCGCGACGTTGACCCGCCGCTGCCACTACCCCGCGGGCGCGCCCTTCCCGACCGAGACCACCCACACCCGCGACGAGGTGTACTGCAGCGGTCTCGGCCAGGTGAGCGAGCGCGGCGTCTTCCGCCCGGCGCCCTCCCCTGGCGCGCTCGCCGCTGATTGGAGCGAGCGCGTCGTCGGCTACCGCGTCGCGGGCGGCCCCGAGCTGCCCGCCGGCGGCTGCGCGCGCTACATCCTGTTGCCCAGCGACGTGGCCGCGGCGTGCGGACCCGACGTGCGCGCGAGCGAGGGACGCGCGGGCACGGGCGAGGAGCGGCCGAGCGGCGGATGCGGCTATACCTTCACCCACGGAACGGCGGCGCTGCACGCGGTGATCGGCGCGCCGAGCGACGAGGCCCCCGAAACGACCCTCGTCCAGGTCGACGACGACGCGCGCTCGGCGTGGCTCGAAGGCCCGACGCAGGCGTGCCGCGATCCCGCCCGCCTCGCGCCGCTGCTCTCGTCCTTACTGCCCTGAAACGGCCGCCAGGACCGCCTGGTGGACGAGATGCTATATCCCTGGCCGAGATGCCCGACCGCCTCCGCCAGATGTTCGACGCACCCGAGCTCGACCTCGGCGCGATCGAGGAGCTGCTCGACGGACTGTCGAACGAGGACCGCATTCGAGAGGTCACCTCCCTCGGCCGGCAGCAGCAGCGCCGGCTCTTCGAAGCCGCCGCCGGACACCGGCGGATCCGGGTCGAGGACTTCGTACCGCCATCCCACCCCGCGTTCACGGAGGTCGTCTTCGAAGGCCGGAACACCCTGCCGGCCTTCACGCGCTTCGCCAAGGTCTTCTGTCGCCCGGACGACGAGGAGGCACGTGGCCGCGGAGAGCTCTGGGGCTACAACCGCAACAACGGCTTCGTGGAGACCGTCGTCGGCCCCGGCTTCTTCGTGGCGGCGAACCACGGCGAAGACGAGATCCTGGTCGACTACCTGCGGGTGCCTCCCCGGCGGCCCGACCACTGGCCCGAGATCCTGCCGAACGATGCACGCCTGTCCTTCTTCGTCTACAACGGCACCCAGGACGTGGTGCGCGGCGTGAGCGAGCACGTGTCGATCGGGCGGGCGAGCCGCCGGGGAAAGATCATGAACGTGTGGTTCGTGCTCTGCCGAAACGACGAAGCGGGGAGTTAGATGATGCGCGTGCTGGTCGCCGACAAGCTGGCTTCCTTCGTTCCGGGCCGACTCCAGGACCTGGGGGCGGAGGTGGAAGTCGAACCGACCCTTTCGGACGCGGAGCTCACGGCGCGCCTCGCCGCGTCGGATGCAGAGGTGCTGATCGTCCGCAGCACCAAGGTCACCGAGGCCGACGTCTCCGCCGCGCCGAGCCTGTCGCTGATCATTCGCGCGGGTGCCGGCGTGAACACCATCGACCTCGAGGCCGCCTCGGCGCGCGGCGTCTACGTGGCCAACTGCCCGGGCAAGAACGCAGCGGCGGTCGCCGAGCTCGCCATCGGGCATCTGATCAACCTCGATCGCCGCATCGCCGACAACGTCGCACGCCTGAGAGAGGGCCACTGGGACAAGAAGCGCTTCGGCGGCGCCCGCGGCCTGAGGGGCCGCACCCTGTCGGTGCTGGGCTGCGGCACCATCGGGCGCGAGGTGATCGTTCGCGCCAAGGCGCTCGGCATGCAGGTCGTGGGCTGGTCGCGGAGCCTCACGCCCGAAGCCGCACAGGAGCTGGGGATCGTCCGCGCGCAGACGCCGGAGGAGGCCGCCTCCCTCGGCGATGCGGTCAGCGTCCACCTGGCGCTCACCCCCGAGACCCGGGGGCGCATCGGCCAGAGCGTCTTCGACGCGATGCGCCCCGGCGCCTTCTTCATCAACACCAGCCGCGGCGAGGTGGTCGATCAGGACGCCCTGTTGGGCGCTGTCCAGAGCGAGCGTCTGATGGCCGGCCTGGACGTCTTCGCCGACGAGCCCGCCTCGGGGCAGGCCGACTTCGACAGCGCCATCGCGCGGGAGCCGGGCGTCTACGGCACGCATCACATCGGCGCGAGCACCGTCGAAGCCGAGGAGGCCGTCGCCGAAGAGGTGCTGCGCATCGTGGATGCCTACGGCCGCGGCCTGCCGATCCCCAACTGCGTGAACCTCGCGCAGCAGTCCGAAGCGACGCACGTGCTGGTGATCCGTCACGCGGATCGCGTCGGCGTGCTGGCCCACGTCCTCGACGTGCTGCGCCGCGCGGAGATCAACGTGCAGGAGATGCAGAACATCGTCTTCTCCGGAGGCGAGGCGGCGTGCGCCCGCATCGCGATCGTGGGCGAGCCCTCGGCCGAGACCCTCGCGGAGATCGTCTCCCACGACATGATCTTCGCCGCGAGCGCGAGCACTCGTGCGACGGAGGAGCCTTGAGCCTGCCGGAGGGATTTCGAGCGTCGCTCGGCGAAGGCCTGCCCGACGATGCGCTGAGCGACGACCCGGACGACCTCGCGACCTACGGCCGTGATTGGACGCGGGTCTACGAACCGCACGCGGCGCTCCTCGCCCGCCCGCGCTCGACCGCCGAGGTCGCCGCGATCCTCGCACGGTGCAACGCGGCTTCGGTGCCGGTGGTCCCTTCCGGCGGCCGCACCGGGCTCGCGGGCGGCGCGGTCGCGCGCCGCGGAGAGGTGGTGCTCTCCCTCGAACGGATGCGCGCCCTGGGCGAGGTCGATACGCTCGGCGCCACGCTCCACGTCGAGGCGGGCGCCATCACCGAAGCGGTTCACCGCCACGCGGAGGCGCACGGCCTCACCTGGCCGGTGGACTTCGCGTCGAAGGGCTCGAGCACCATCGGCGGCAACATCGCCACCAACGCGGGTGGCGTGAAGGTGATCCGCTTCGGGCTCACCCGCAGCTGGGTGCTGGGCCTGACGGTGGTCACCGCCAAAGGCGAGATCCTCCGCCTGGGCGGCGCTCTCGAAAAGGACAACACCGGCATCGATCTGCGGCAGCTCTTCATCGGGAGCGAAGGCATCCTGGGCGTGATCACCGAAGCGACGCTCAAGCTGGCGCCGGTCCAGAAGGGCCTCGACGTGCTCTTCTTCGCCGTCCCGGATCTGGCGGGCGTGCTGGCTCTCTTCCGAAAGGCGCGCTCCGGCCCCTTCGCCATCTCCGCCTACGAGTTCCTGACAGACGCCTGCCTCGCGCGCCTGTCCCGCCACCGCAAGGTGCCGATGCCCCTGCAGAGCGACGCGAGCCACTACGTGCTCCTCGAGGTCGAAGGCGCCGACGACGACGCTCTCACCGGATGGCTCGAAGGGCTGCTCGAAGAAGAGCTCGTCCTCGATGGCACCCTCGCGCAGAACAAGGATCAGGCGCGCGCGCTCTGGGAGCTGCGCGAGGGGATCAGCGAGAGCCTGTCGGCGACGGGTCTGCCGCACAAGAACGACATCGCCTTGCCCATCGCCGGCCTCGAGGCCTTCGTCTCCGACTTCGAGACGCTCATGGCGGAGCGCTACCCGACCTGGGAGGTCTGTCTCTTCGGCCACATCGGCGACGGCAACCTCCACGTCAACGTGATGAAGCCGGACGACCTCGACAAGGACGCCTTCCTCGCGAACACCCACGAGGTGGACCGCGCCCTCTTCGAGCTGGTGCAGCGCCACCACGGCTCGGTGAGCGCCGAGCACGGCATCGGCCTGCTCAAGAAGGAGTGGCTCGGCTTCTCGCGGAGCGCGGAGGAGATCGCGCTGATGCGCGGGCTCAAGCAGGTGCTGGACCCGAAGGGGATCCTGAACCCCGGCAAGGTCCTCTGAGCGCTGGCTACAGGGCGCGCGCGAAGATCGTCGTGTCGAGCCCGTTCATCTGCTCGCTGACCTGCTCGGCGACCGCGCCGTCGAAGTCCATGATCAGATAGCCGAGCTCGCCCTGGGTGCCGAGGACCTGAGCGGTGACGTTGGCGTCCGCGGCGGACACGATGCCGTTCAGCTCGCTCAGCACGCCGGGGATGTTGCGGTGGACGTTGGCGATGCGGTGGCGACCCGGCGTTCGGGGCAGCTCGAGGTGGGGAAGTTCACCGAGCCCGTGGTGCCACCGTCGATGAAGTACTTGGCGAGCGACGCGCTCACCTCGCGGCCGATGTTCTCCTGCGCTTCCATGGTGGAGCCGCCGATGTGCGGCGTGAGCACCACGTTGCCCTGGCCACGCAGCTCCGAGACGAAGTCGTCGGAGATGTTCTTCTTCGGCTCGAGCGGAAAGACGTCGATGGCCGCGCCTGCGACGTGGCCGCTCGAGAGCGCAGCGGCCAGCGCGGGGATCACCACCACCGTGCCGCGGCTGAGGTTGAGCAGGTACGCGCCCTTCTTCATGCGCGCGATCTCGGCCTCGCCGATCATCTCGTGGGTCTGCGCGGTCGCCGGCACGTGGAGGGTGACGAAGTCCGACTCCTCGAGCACCTGCTCCAGCGACGACGCCTGCTGGGTGTTGCCGATGGGCAGCTTGCTGACGATGTCGTGGAAGATCACGCGCATCCCGAAAGCCTCGGCGAGCACGCCGACCTGACTGCCGATGTGGCCGTAGCCCACGATGCCGAGCGTCTTGCCGCGGACCTCGCGCGCGCCAGCCGCGCTCTTGCGCCACTTTCCCTCGTGCATCTCGCGGCTGCGGTCGCCCAGGTTGCGCGAGAGCATCACGATCTCGGAGAGCACCAGCTCCGCCACGCTGCGCGTATTGCTGAAGGGCGCGTTGAACACCGCGACACCGCGATGGCTCGCGAACTCCAAATCGATCTGGTTGGTTCCGATGCAGAAGGCGCCCACCACCATCAGCTCGTCGGCCGCCTCGAGCACCTTGCGGGTCATCTGGGTCTTGCTGCGGATCCCCACCGCGTGGACCCCCTCGAGCCGCTCGGCCAGCTCCTGCTCGTTCAGGGCCCCATCCATCAACTCCACCTCGAACCCCGCGTCGGCGAGGCTCTGGCGGGCGACGGAATGAATGCTTTCGAGGAGGAGGATGCGGAAGGCCATGTCGGGAGGATCCTGGGTGGAAATTGCCCCAAGAAGGGGGCGGTTTCTCCCTGCAGTCAGAGGGGGGGGCCTGTCAATGAGAAAGGCGGCGGAGGGGTTGAGCCCTCGCCGTTTTCGGGCCACTGTCTCCGCCCCGCACGCGGGTGACTCGAGAACACCGATGTCGTACATACCCCCCAAGCCGGACAGCGACGGCTCTCCGTCGCGGCCACCGCCCCCCATGGCCGAAGCCGCCCCCGAAGGCGGCGCGAGCGGCCTCGTCGAAAAGGCACCCGCACCCGCACCTGCGCCCGAAGATCTCCGCTTCGTGAACGAGATGAGCGCAGTGGGGCTTCTCTCCGAGCTCGATGGCGACGAGCTGCGGCGCATTCTCGGCGCGTCCGATTCGGTGAGCGAGTCCGGCCGACATCTCGACATGCTCGACGCGTACTACGACGCCAACGGTGACGACGCCGCCTCCGAGCGCCGTCGCTACTCCGACCGATTCTTCCTGATGGTGGATACGCAGCGCATCGGTGCCAACGGCATCTGCCAGCGCCTGGCGGCGCTCTGCCCCTCCCTCGAGGCCTGCAACCTCGAGCGCATCGGCAGCGACGACGGTCCGCTGGTGGTCCGCTCCGGCGATCACGTGGTCGCGGTGATCGACGACTACGACGAGAGCCTCGACACCGACGAGATCGATCTCCGCGCTCTCGACGACACCCCCACGGTCACGGTGCAGGCCATCGTGCAGGCCATCAACACGCTCCTCGAACGCCACGGAGACGAGCGCCGCTTCGTACCGATCCGTGGGGACGTCCATCGCGAAGCCTACGTCGCCCTCACCATCGACGGCGCCATCGACCTGTGCCGTGCCGGCTTCCTCGAGCTCGACACCAAGGACGAGGTTCGAGAGCACTGCGGCTTCGAGTCGGGCTGAGCCCGACAGGCACTAAATCCCTGCGTCCGGCTCCTCGATCAGCACCACGGTGCGCGGCGCCACCGTCCCGATCAGCCCTCGGACCTGGCGGTCGCCGACCGTGCGGGGCGCATGGGTGTGCAGGATCGTCGTGCGCAGATCGACGACCAGCGGCGACGGGTCACGGCGGTCCGGATCGCTGATCACCGGGATCTCGTAGCGCTCGAAGTGGATGCCGTCGGTCGAGCCACTCATCATCAGGTAGCGCGTGCCGTCCTCGCGGCGCGATTCGAAGTAGAGGCGCACCAGCTGGCGCTCCACCGCTGTGGTGACGGTCACCGCGCCCGGGCCACCGACGCCGATCTCGTTCGGGTCTTCGGCGTCGCGCGGGACGAACGCGCCGAGGTCCACCGGGTCAGCCACCGTGGAGAAGGTCATCCCGTCGCTCGACGAGGCGGCGATGATGCGATTCGCGAGCTCGTAGTACATCAGGAACGACGCGCCGTCCGGGGAGCGCACCACGCTCGGCCGCCGCGGGGCCTCGCCTCCCGAAGGCGCGATGATCGGGCCCGTGCCCATCTTGGTGAATGTGCCGTCGGCGCTCGGCGCTTCCGCCACGCCGATGCCCCCGGGGCTCGCGTAGTAGAGTCGCACGCGGCCGTCCTCGAGTTGCATGGGCCAGGGCGAGTAGATCTCCCCCATCTCCCACGTCTCGGTCGCGCTGAGGATCGGCTGAACCGCCTGGAAGCCGTACTCCTCTTCGCGCTTGGGCGCGCGGTAGATGGCGCGCGGCTCGTAGCCGTCCCAGTCGACGTCACCCTCGGGCAGCATCGGATCGGGGTCGGGCGGCATGTCGAGAGCGGGACCGAAGCCGAGGAAGAGCGGACCGTTCAACAGCGCGCGTCCCGACTCGATGGCGCCGGTGCGCACCGCCAGCGACAGGCCGTCGGGCGAGCCGCTGATGCCGGTCTCGGTGTCGGTCATGGGCCGGAACTCGCCCGTTCCGCCATGCGGCAGCGGGCCCGGCGGGTTCGGCTCGGGCGCGGTGGTGCCGCAGGCGGCGAGGAGCCCCAAGAAGCCGAGCCGAAGCGCGAGCGCCGGCCTCATTCGAACCCCACCTTGATGGTCGCGCCCACGTTCCAGATGTCTCCGCCCGCCCGGTAGTCGCCGATGGGATCCGCCGGCGACTGCTTCACGTTGTCGCGGTCCGGCAGGTAGGACCACTGCAAGTGCGCGTCGACGTCGACCCATCCCGGCAGGAGCGGCCGGAACATGCCGAGTCGCGTGCCGATGCCGAGGGCGAAGACGTGGCGATCGCAGTCGATGAGATTGGTCAAGCCTGTCTGCGGCGGCGCGGGGCTCTTCTCGTAGAGATAGCCCAGGCGGCCCGACAGCGAGAAGGTGTCGGAGACTTCGTGCGTGTACTCCACGCCCACCCGCGGCACGATGCGGTTCTCGAAGCGCGCCGGGACCATCATGGTCGGCGTGATCGAGTCGGGGACGGTGATCAGCCCGTCGAGGGAGGGCGGAACGTCGATGGTGAGCTGCACCGTGGAGGCGCCGATGGCGCTCCGATAGTTCGCCCAGTTCACCCAGGTGAGCTCGGCGGAGACCATCAGCCCGGGCAGCGGATCCACCGAAGCACCGAAGGAGAGCTGGCGCGGGACGAAGGCGTTGATCGACGCGGTCTCGAGATAGACGTAGCCCGCGAAGGGGTCGAGCCCCGGCGCGAGGAGGTCGGCCTCGACCTCGCCGACCAGATCGTTCGACAGCGCGTACTCGCCCCGATAGCTCACGCCGAAGTTCAGCCAGGGCAGCGGCTGGAGCTGGAGGCCAGCCGTGGGATAGCGGATGGTCTTCAGGGAGAGGTCCACCTGCTGGTAGAGGTCGGTCTCGGTCTCGCGGCCGAGGAGCCCGAGAATCACCGCCGATGCCGAGCCTGTTGTCGGCGTAGGCTTGAAAGCCGATGCCGCCACCGATGCGGAGCCAGGGAAAGGGCGCGATCGCGAGGTTCGCGGCGAGCATGGTGCGGTGGGGGCGGTTGTCGTAGAGCTCCCAGCGCGGCTGGCGGCGCGGCAGCGAACGGCTGCGGCTGACCCGTCCGTCCGGGATGTGACCGGTGAGGCCGAAGGCGAACTTCACGCCGCCGATGGTCCCGGGTACCTGAAGCCCGAAGACGATCCCGCTGATGTCGTCGACGTTGCTGTCGGCGCCGTCTACCTTCAGGCTCGGCAGGGCGTAGAAGTAGCCGACCAGCAGCTGCAGGTGGTCGCTGCGCGCCAGGCCGGCGGGGTTGTAATAGCCCGCCGACGGATCGTCGACGTTCGCCGTGACCGCTCCGGCGAGGGCGGTCGACCGCGAGCTCAGGCCGAAGCTGTCGGTGGCCTGCGCCTGGACACGCGAGGGATGGGCGAGCGCGCCGAGGGACAGGAGCGCGAGCACCGACGATGTTGCGAAGCGCGCCATCAGTAGGTCAGCCCCAGCACCCAGCCGCCGGCCACCATGGTCCCGCCCGTCTGCATGGGCGGCCCGCCGTCCGTCAGGCCGATGTCGTGGGTGCGATTCATCAGCACGTGGAGCTGGCCGAAGATGTCGAAGTGAAGCCACATGTCGTCGGCGAACTCGTAGCGGAAGCCGAGGCCGAGGGTCGCGACGTGGCGGTGGTTGTCGAGGTAGCGCAGGGCGACCTGCATACCGGTCGGGTTGCCGGAGGCGTCGAGCTTGTCGACCATGCGGGCCGGTCCGGCCGGCGAGGGCTCGAAGGCGTAGCCCAGGCGAAGGTCACCGCTCAGCCCGTGCTCGTGCAGGAAGGTCCACTCGCCGCTCACCCGCGGCGACACCGTGATGGAGTAGCCGAGGTTCGGAGGCTGACCGCTGGTGTCCGTCACCTGGCGCTGGGGCCCGGGGTAGGCGTCCCAGAAGCGCGTCTGCAGCTGCAGGGCGATGCGCAGATCGTCGACCGGCCGGTAGTAGCCCTCGGCGGCGAGGGCGGCCGGGTCGTAGTGGACCGTCCCGCCCACGTGGAAATCGGGGATGTCGATCGGCAGGTCGTGAGCGGAGATGGAGAGGTCCATCACCCCCTGCAGCGCCATGCGATAGGTGAGACCGAGCCCCCAGTTGTCGTGGTCGTAGGACGCGCCGAAGATCGGCGCGTACGCGGTCACGAGCTGCGTCTCCACCACGGAGCTGAAGGCGTTGGTCTCGTCGAGGAAGACGACCAGGTTGCCGATGACGTCGGCGGCGACGCTGACCGAGGCGCCGATGCGCAGCCCGTCGATCCAGTCGTGAAAATCGAAACCGAAACCGACCATGATGCCGGCGGCCTGGGTGCGCTCGAGGACGTTGAACTGCGGCGTCTGCGGCACGTTGATGGTGCTGGCGAGGAGCACCTCGGAGGGCGTGAAGAACCCACCGCCCAGAACCAGGCGATCCTCGAGCACGTCGCCGAAGGGCAGCGGCAACGTGAAGCCGATGGTCATGCCGCGCGAGGAATCCGCCGGGTAGCGGTTGCCGTCGATCTTGAGTTGGAAGGTCCCCGCCGAGAGCCCCACCCACAGGCCGTCGGTCCGCGCCCGGGCGAGGCCCGAAGGGTTGAGGAAGACCGCCTCGTAGTCGTTGGCGTAGGACACGCCGGTGAAGCCCAGGCCGGGGGAGCGTGCGCCGAAGCCGAAGATGTCCTGAGGGGTCGCGTGGGCCGTGCCAGCCGTCCCCAGGATCGCGGCTATCAAGACGCCGATGCTGACTGCCGTGCGCAACACCGCGCGGACCATACACGAGAAGGGGGGCGTGAGGGTGTGGGGCGGTCGAACCGCAGCTCGACTGGCCACCTCGGCCCGTTTGTCCCGGGTCTGATGGCCCCAGTCCACGTGGCGGAGAGCACAATTCCCCACATATCGGGCCCCTCGCGTCCCAGGTTCCGCCGGAACGCTCCTTGCTCGGCCTTTGGTGGGGCTCGGAGGTAGAGGCTTGGTCGACGTCGGAGAAGCGCTCGGAGAACACCACGTACTGTCGCGCCTCGGAGCCGGGGGCATGGCCACCCTCTACTTGGGCGCCGTCCGCTGTCCCGCCGGGATGCGCCAGGTCGCGATCAAGGTGGTGCACGAGCATCTGGCGGACCGCCCCGGCTTTCTCGCCATGTTCCGGGACGAGGCGCGCCTCGCCAGCCGCGTCGACCACCCCAACGTCGCGCGCGTCGAGGCCCTCCGCGAGGATGGGGGGCGACACTACCTCGTGATGGAGTACGTCCCCGGCCGTTCCCTGGCGCAGCACCTCGACGCCCTCGCACGCGCCGGCACCTTTCTGCCCTACGAGAATCGCAATAGCCATCGTGGTGCGCGCCGCGCGGGGCTTGCACGCCGCCCACGAGGCCCGCGACGAAGAGGGCGAGCTCTTGAACCTCGTCCATCGCGACGTGAGCCCGGGCAACATTCTGTTGTCCGAGCAGGGCGACGTGAAGCTCATCGACTTCGGGATCGCCAAAGCGCGCGGTCGCCACTACGACACCACCGGCCACCGCATCCGCGGCAAGGTTCGCTACCTGTCGCCCGAGCAGGTGCGGAGCCGCGGCCTCAATCGTCGCGCCGACATCTACTCCCTGGCGGTGGTTCTGTGGGAGATGCTGACGCTGCACCGCTACGCCCTCGGTCGCTCCGAGCACTCGCTCCTGATGAACGTCGCCCGCCCGCACCGGCGGCCGCTCTCCTCCGTGCGCAGCGGTGTGCCTCGCGCCCTCGAGGCGGTGCTCGCCTGCGCCCTCGACCCGGACGTCGACGGCCGCTTCGAGACCGCCCAGGCTTTCGAGCGGGCCCTCCTCGGCGCCGTCCCCGACGCCTCGAAGGTCCGGCGCGAGGACATCGCCGCCTTCTTCAGCGGCGGCACGCAGAAAGACGTGAAGCTGCCCCGTGCGCGGCGCGCCCGGCGGAGCTCCCGCCCTTCGCCGCCGCCCCGCCCCTTGTCGACCCTGCGCCCGCGGCCCCTTTCGTGGGCAGCGGAGGGAAGCCGGCCGGCGGAGCCGACGTAACACCCCCCAGATGAACCTCCATGAGCTCGACGTGGTCGACGACCACGCAAACGCCCTGCTCTGTGCCCGCGCCCTCGAAGCCGAGCGCGACTTCGCCGGCGCGGCCATGGCCTACTCGGACGCCCGCTTCGGCACCGGCCACGTGCCCGCCTCCCTGGGCCTGTTGCGGGTCCAGGTGAGAAACCTCGGCGACTACGACGGCGCCGTCACGACCGCCGACGAGCTGATCCAGCGGGGCGTCGAGAGCTTCGAGCTCTACATGCACACGGGCTTCGCGCTCGCCGCGATGGGGAGCCTCGAGGCCGCCGCCGGCGCCTTCTCGCGGGCCACGGAGATCGACCCCACCTCGGCCCTGACCTTCTACAATCTCGCCTGCACCCGGGCGCGGATCGGCGACAGCGACGGGGCCCTCGACGCGCTCCGCCGGGCGGTCTACCTGGATCGCGCCTGGGCCGTCGCCGCTTGGGAGGACGGAGACTTCGAGGAGCTCTGCGCCCACCCGCGGTTCGCCGAGATCGTCGGCTGATGCTACAGGCGGGCCAGTGCGGCCCGCGGCCTTCATCGCCTTCGTCCTGATCCTGTCGGCCGGTCTGCCGAGGGTCGCGGGCGCGCAGGCCTTCAACGAGCGCCAGGGCCCGGTCAACTATCGCGACAACGGGCCACCGAGTCAGCCCCTGTGGGATAGCCGCGGCGAGATGAGCCTGTGGACCTCGACCTTCGTCGGTCACCCCGAAGGCGGCAAGCTCGTCAGCGTCTCACCGTTGGTGCGCGGACACTACGATTTCGTCCGCGACTGGGGCGCGCACTTCGAGATGCCCCTGAGCTACGTCGAGACGACGACCCCTTCGGATCCCGGCGGGGCCGTCTTGCGCTTCGGCAACGTCACCGCCGGCGCCCATCACCGCTTCCGCGCGGCCGCGACCTCCGGCGTGATCGGTTTGGGCGTCGCGGTCCCCACGGCCTGGGTCCCGAACGACGTCCCGGACGTCGAGCAGGACACGATGCGCAAGGCGTTCAACACCTCGGCGGCGACCTATGGCGGCACCAAGCTCTGGCTCTGGGCGCCCGAGCGCCTCTCCATCATCGTGAGCGGAGGCGCGAGCCACCGCTTCGCGCAGGCGGTGGACGCGTTCGTCGAGGCATCCATCGCGCCGATGATCCCGGTGGGCGACGAGGGCACGAACGTGGATCTCTTCGTGGACGGCCGCGTGGGCGCGGCCTGGGTCTTGCCCGAGCTGCTCACCCTGGGCATCGCCTTCGACCTCGCCTGGCTCCCGACGGGCGGGCTCTTCGCCACGACGGATCCGGTTCAGACGGCGCTCGAGGTCTTCGGGCGGGTGTGGCTCGACACCCTCTTCTTCGGAGCCGCCTTCACGATGAACATCGACGATCCCGCCGGCTTCGCTTTCAACGACGGCGGGATCTGGGGATTGCACCTGGGCGTGGGCGCCCGCTTCGGAGCGAAGGCTCAGGCCGACGGCGGCGCGCCGTAGAGTGGGGCCGGGCCGCTGTCGCCGCCCGAGGAGCCATCCGCCGCCCCGGAGTCCACAGGCGGACCGCCGTAGAGGGCCATCGAGCCGGAGTCGGTGGACGCGTCACCCGCGCTGCCGTCGCCCGCGCTGCCGTCGCCCGCGCTGCCGTCGCCCGCGCTCGTCGTCGCCCGCGCTCGTGTCCGCGGGGCCGACGTCAGGGGCTCCGCCGTAGAGGGCGCCGCCGGAGTCGAGGGTGCCGGTGTCGACGACGCCGGTGTCGCCCGCGGTGCCGTCGTCTCCACAACCGGTCACCGCGAGCGCGCCTGCGACCGCCGCGCCGAAGGCGAACTTCGCGGCGCGACCGAGGCGCGCTCTGGGCAGCGGCGCCGGGCCGGCGCTCTGATAGCTCATCGGCAGGGCGTCGCCGCAGAAGGGACAGAGCGCTTCGGTGATGCGCACGTGACGTTCGCAGCCAGGACAAGGGAGCAAGCGGGCCATGAGTCTTTCAACCTCCTCCGCCGGCCTTCGAGGCCGCCGGGTCGTCTTCGAGTATGAGACGAAACTCTCCATGATCAAAGGGCAACCCTGGCGCTTCCTGTACGCGCTCGATGCGCTCGCGCTTGCCTTCGCGCTGCCGCTCGAGGGCGCGGTGATGGCAGTAGGGGTTGTTGCCCGGCTTGCCGAAGAGCACCTGGCTGGTCCAGGTGCAGCCGGCGCGACACTCGTCTGCGTAATAGCAGTCGCGGCAGAAGCCCCAGAGGTCCTCCACCGTGCGATCGCGGGTGTAGCGCAGGGGCTCGGCCCGCTCCCAGATGTCCTGCAGGGAATTGTCGCGGATGTTCCCGCCGCCCCAGGGCGTGGTGGTCAGTGATGGGCAGCCTTTGATGGTCCCGTCGGCCTCGATGCCCAGAGTGCCGCGCCCGGCACCGCAGGAGGCCATGTGGCCGCGGGGCATGGTGCCCTTCAGCACGGATTCGTAAGGGCCGAAGTAGCCGATGTTGTTCCCCGGCCACAGGCGCACGCCGTTTTCGTCGCACTTCTTCTTCAGCTCCGCGAGGAGCGGGAAGAGCTCGAGCAGGTCGTAGGGCTGGAGCAGGACCTCGGGCTCGTCGGCCGCGCGACCCATCGCGACGGTGAGCTGGATCTGCCAGCTGTGACCGCCGTTTTCGATGATCGTGTCGAGGACGTCCTCGAGCTCCGGCATGCTGAGGCGGTTGATCTGCGTGTTGGTGGAGACGCGAACGCCCGCGGCGCGGAGGTTCTTCAGCGCGGCGAGGGCTGCCGCGTGACTTCCCTTCACGCCGCGTAGCCGGTCGTGGGTCGCTTCGTTTCCGTCGATGGAGATGCTGACGCTGGCGAGACCCGCTTCGGCGCCGGCGCGGGCCCGCTCCTCGGTGAAGCCGCGTCCACCGGAGGTGATGAGCGGCGTCATGCCGTGCGCCTTCACGGCGCGGATGATGTCCACCCAATCGTCGCGCAGATACGCCTCGCCGCCGATCAGGCTGACCTCCTTGACGCCCATCTCCGCCATCTGACGGACCAGGTCCAGGCACTCCTCGGTGCTGAGCTCGTCGGGACGCGCGTGGCCGGCGCGCGAGCCGCAATGTCGGCAGGCCAGGTCACACGCGAGGGTGATCTCCCAGACCGCGTAGATCGGGCGATAGCGCCGATCGATGTCGCGGGCCTCGGCAGCGAGAGGAAGATGACGTCGCGCGGGGGGGGCATGAGGCGCGATGGGGAGGCCCGTGCGCGGGCGCGCCTGCCCCATCAGCGCGTCGCGCTCGTCGCCGGAGAGTGGATCGGGTCGGTCGGCCACGGGTGCAGCCTAGCAGCTCTTTTCGGCAGTACGAACGAGTACAGAAAGTACGTTGCGCTCCCGCCCGGCTCCGCGCACCCTTCTTCGCCCATGGGAGGGACGAGCGCGGCCACGAGTAGCGCGAGGAGCAGCCTCGCGACCATCATCGCCGATGCCCAGTCGTGCACGCGCTGCACGACGATGCACGGCCGACCGCGGGTCCTTTCCGAAGCGAACGGCGACGAGAGCGCGCGCTGTCTGGTGATTGCCGAGGCGCCGGGCTTTCACGGAGCCGCGTCCACCGGCGTGCCGCTCAAGGGCGACCGCACCGGCGACGCCTTCGAGAAGCTGCTCTCCGCCGCGCGCCTCTCGCGCGACGAGCTCTTCATCACCAACGCGGTGCTCTGCAGCCCGAAGACGGAGGCCGGCGAGGGCCGCAAGCCGAGCAAGGCCGAAGTGAAGCGCTGCACCCATTTCGTACAATCGCTGATCGACGCCCTCGACCCGGCGATCATCGTGACCCTCGGCGCCACGGCGCTGATGTCGCTCGCGGTGATCGCCCCGCACACACTCACCTTGAAGTGGGACGTGGGAGAGGTGCACCGCTGGAACCATCGCTTCGTGCTGCCGCTCTATCACCCGGGCGCGCGCGCGACGATCCAGAGGCCATGGGCCGACCAGATGCGGGACTGGAAGCTGCTCCGGACGCTGTTGGATCCCTGAGCGTCAGTCGCCGTACGCCACTGCCCTGAACCGCGTCAGGATCACGGCGCCATAGCCGACGAGCGCGGCGATCACCGTGAGAAGGCCGCCGATCCCGGGCACCAGCGACACGACGAAGAGCACCGCCACACCCGCGCCCAGCTGCAGGATCGGGCGATCCTTCAGGCGGGCCGTCGGCAGCGCCGCACCCAGCACCGACGCACAAGCGACCAGACCCACGTAAGCGCCGAGGAAGGCGACGATGGCGAGGACGATGGCGGCGGGGATGCCGATCAGGGTGATGGCGAGGATCACCGTGAGCACCACCGTTCCCACGATGCCCATCAGGCCGGTGGCGGCGGTGCGCAGCGGCGCGCGCGCGATGGTGCGCCTGAGGGCGCCGAGGCGATCCGGCGCCAGTGCGAGGAGGAAGATGCCGAGGACGAAGAGGATCGCGTGTCGGGCCGCCGACTCGACCGACTCCTTCACCCAGGCGCCGAATCCGCCGTGCTCGCTCCCAGCCTCGGCCTCGATCGCCGCCGGGGCGTCGGGCGGATCCATCGTGACGCGCGCGCCGGTCACGATCGCGCCCTCCTCGATGTCGACCTCACCGCCCATGGTGACCATCTGACCGTAGGCCGCGCCGCC
This sequence comes from uncultured delta proteobacterium, assembly GCA_963727445.1. Classification (GTDB taxonomy): domain Bacteria; phylum Myxococcota_A; class Polyangia; order Polyangiales; family B10-G4; genus B10-G4. The sequence continues at coordinate 61,539 of CAVSGI010000018.1, read as the reverse complement.
GGAACGAATCTCGACGTCGCCGCCCATGCTCACCAGCTCGCCGTGGACCACGCCGCCGTCCCGCACCTCGATGTCGCCGCCCATGCTGGTGACGTTGCCGTAGACGGTGCCCTCGACCTCGACGTCGCCGCCGGTGGAGGTGACGTGACGCACCACCTCGCCCGGCCGGATGTGCACGTCTCCGCCGAAGGTCTCGCGATCCGGCAGGTGCGCGAGATCCACGTCGGGGGGAAGGGGCGGCGCAGCGGGGGCCGCGGGCACACCGGGGACCGGCGGCACCTCCGGGACGACCGGTACGGTGAGCGCCGGATGCTGGGGCTGCTGCTTGGTCGGCAGCGCTTCTTCGTCCACCTCGTCGTCACCGGCGCCCTCGGGCTCGGACGCGTCCGGGACGAGCACCAGCGCCGTCGGCGTGCGCCGCGCGATCACCCGCGCGTCACCGAGGAGCGTCTCGATCACCACGCGCAGCTCGGCGTCCTGCACCTCGAGGCTCACGCGCCGCTCGGAAGCGGCGAGTTGGGAGACGTAGCCGAGGCCCGCGGCCGAGGCCGCGTCTCGGAGCGCGTCGTTGAGCGGCTGATCGTCGATCGAGAGCGACACCAGATGCCCTTCGTCGGGCGAAGGCCACTCGCCCTCGAAGCTGAGCGCGAAGGCGCCATTCGGCGCGAAGAAGAGCGAGGAGCCCACCACCAGGACCAACCCGAGCACGCTGAAGACCGAGGAGCTCGCGGCGCCGGCGGCGGCCGGGCGCAGCAGGCGACTGAAGGGCACGGCGAGGATCGCCAGCACGAAGAAGCCGGTGAGCGCGATGAGGCTCCAGCCTCCCGGCACGAAGGCGGTGACCACGCGGTCGACGCCGCCGACGACGGCGATCGCATCGTGAACGAAGCTCACCACCGAGGTGGCGCTCGGAAGCGCGAGCAACCCGAGGACCGCCGCCGCCACCAGACCGGCGAGGCCGGCGCCGGCGAGCACCGCCAGCGGCGGCCGGGCGTAGGCGGGATCGGGCGCCTTCTCGAGGGCGCCCGCGATGATCGCGTCGAGGTCGGGGAGCTCGGGCGCTTCGGCGGCGAGGGCGAAGGAGAGGTCCTTCGACACGCGGCGGATCTCCTCGATGGCTGCGCCGCACTCGGCGCAGCCGGCGACGTGCAGGCGCTCCTCGTCGGGCACGAGGTCGTTGCGGCCGTGGGCGAGCGCCTCGAGGGCGACCTCGTCGAGGTGCGCGCTCATGCGTCCGCCTCCATGGCGGCGCGCAGCTTCTTCCGCGCGCGGTGCAGCCAGGTCATGACGGTTCCCATCGGCACGTCGAGGGTAGCGGCGATCTCCTCGTAGGTCGCCTCGTGAAAGTGGAACAGGACGATGGCCGTCCGCTGATTTTCGGGGAGCGTGCCGAGCGCCTCGGTCAGGCGGCTGGTCCCGGCGCGCGCCACAGCGAGGCGCTCGGGGTCGGGCGCCTTGGTCTTGGCGAGCTCGGTCTGTGTCTCTCCGTCGGCGAGGAAGGTGCGCTTCTCGAGGCCGCGACGGCGGAGGCGGTCGCGGCAGGCGTTGCGCGCGACGGTGAGCGCCCAGCTGCGGAAGGAACCCTTGTCGGGGTCGAACTTCGTGATGTTGACGACGATCTTCTCGAAAGCTTCCTGGGCCGCGTCCTTGGCGTCGCGGGGGCCCGCGACGAAGTGGCAGAGCTGCCCGATCGCCGGTCCGTGCTCGCGCAGGAGCGCAGCGAGGGCGTCCCGATCCCCCGAACGCGCCGAGCGTTCGATGCTGCGGCCGTCGTGGCCCGGCACCTCTCGGGTTTCGGACCTGGGCGGCTCCTGAGCCATGGCGTAGACGAGCATGCCTGTCACCGCCCCCTACGAACGACCTTTCCGCCGTATTTCACGCCAGGGCCCAAAGGGGCCTCTTGAAGAATTATCGCGTGATTTCAGCTCTCAGCGACGCCGCCAGACCCGAAATCGAATCTCGCCCTCCTCCCGGAGAGGCCGATCGACAAGTCCCCCAGGGGTCATGTGGCGAAGGCCGTCCCCGCCGCTGAGGACCCCGTCGCCATCGCCATCGCCGAGGAGCGCGCCGATGTGATCCCAGGGACGCGGAAGCTGGGCCCCGGCGGTCGTGTAGTCGATGGCCATCAGATCGCCCGCGGCCACACCGTCGCCCCAGACGAGGGAGACGTCCTCGCCGCCCTCGGTGCGCACGTTGCCCTCTGCGCTCAGGATCAGCACCTCGCTGATGGGACGCGCGACCGACGCGATGCCCTGCACCGAGGTGTAACGCGCGCGGCTTCCGGACGCGCGCATCGCGCCGACGAGGACGTCCGCGCAGTCGGCGCCGACGTAACGATCCGCTTGTACGCCCGTGGAGCCGAAGATGTCGGGGACGTGGAAATAGGTGCCGAGCCAACCGAGGAAGTCGTCGCTCTGTCGAAAGCTGACGCGCATCACCGAAGGTGAGAGCCCGAGGTGATCGCGGCTGTCGATGCCGGGCGTCTCGAGGACCGTTCCGTCGCTCTCCGTGAGCGTCGCCGAAACCCAGAAGCTCCCGGCGCCAGCGAAACGCACGCGACCATCAGGTGTGCTCGGCGGAACGCGGCGCACGACGAGCTCGTCTCCCTCGGCCAGCGCGGACGTCTCGTACTCGACCTGGTCGTAGCCGAGCCACTGGCCGTGGCGCGGGCCGAAGAGCACGCTGTTCGAGTACTGCGGCGTTCGGTCGTTCGGCGCCTGTGTGTCCTCGTGCTGCATGTGCGGCACGATCCGAAACCAGCGCACACTTCCGGACGGCGCGGGCCGAAGGCGTCCGCGGCGATCGCGCATCGCGAGGCGCAGAACGACGCGCTCACCGACGCGCGCCTGCACCGGCGCGGCTTCGAGGGCGTCGTTCGCACCCGTGCGGGCGATCACGAGCTCTTGTGCGGACGCCAGCGCGGGCGTCGCGAGCACCAGGGCCACGAGAAGGACACGCACCTTTCTTTCGTACGGCTCTGGGCGCCGGAAGTTCTCTCCTTGATCCCGTCAGTGTGCGACTCTATACTGTTCGTCCGTTCAGTTAAATGACCGATGGGGCTCGCGGAAAAGCATGCTCGGGTCGAGGCGCTCCGAGCCCGGATCATCCAACACTTTCGGGAAGCTACGCCCGTGGCCCTCGGGGGCCGGGCGCCGCTCTCGAGCGGGTGGCCCGAGGTCGATCTCCTCGTCCCCTCGGGGGGGCTGGCCCTGGGACAGATGGCGGCGATAGTGGGGCCCCCCGGAGCGGGGACGCTGGCCCTCGCGGCGAGCTTCGCGCGAGCTGCGCTCGCGCGGGACGAGCCGGTCGCGGTGGTCGATGGCTCCGCCACCGCCCTCCCCCATGCGTGGCTCGGCGCCGAAACGCCCGCCGACGCCCAAGCGCTCTGGATCGTCGCGCCGCCTTCACCACATCGCGCATGGGCGGCGCTCGACATCCTGCTCCGCTCGGGCGGATTCGGTCTGATCATCGGGCTCGCACCCACCGCCGGCGGGTGGGCGACGCCGCGTGGGGCGAAGGGGCGCCTGAGACGCCTGCTCCGCGAGGGCAGGAGTCGTCTCGTGCTCGTGGGCGACCCGCCCTTCGCGCCACACCTGCGCCTGTCGGTCGCGTCGCGACGTGTCGATTGGGACGTCGCCCCCGTCGGCGACGCGCCCGCGCGAAGACTGATCGAGGTGCGCTGTCTCGACGACAGCGGACGCGCGCGCGTCGCGGAGGTAGTCCGTGAAGACGTCGTCACCGATCGCCTGCGTCCACATCCCCATGCTCCCGATCGTCGCCCATCATCGAAGCGACAGAGCGCCTCGCGACGCGAGTCGGGGCGAGGGGGAAGGCGATGAGCCGCCGCGCGCCGTGCACCGCGGCCGCGCCCACACCGCGCGCATCGTGTGGCTCGATGCACGCGCGACGGACGCCGGCGTGCGCATCGGCATGACCCTCGCCGCCGCCCGCGCGCGCGCCGCCTCGTTGCGATCGGTTCATGAAGACGCGCGCATGCTCGGCGACGAGAAGCGACGTGTCGTCGAGCGCCTCCTCGAGGTGTCGCCGCGGATCGAAGTGGCGGGAGCGACGCGCTTCTGGGTGGAGCCTCTGCCGCGAAGCGGCTCCCTCGACGCCTGGTGTGCCCTCGCCCGCCGCGCGATGGGCGCCTACGGTGCGGTGGCGATCGGGGTGGGACCGACGGCGACCGTGGCCTGGGCCGCGGCGCGGTCCGCGCCGGGCGGCATCCGCCTCGTCGACCGCGAGGAGGCGCGTGATTTTCTCGACGACGCGCCCCTCGAAGCGCTCGAGATCGACGGCGAGGCGCGCGATCTGCTGGCCGCCCTCGGGATCCGCACGGTGGGTCAGCTGCGGCGCCTGAGCCCGGGGAGCCTGGGCCGGCGCCTCGGGCCAGAGATCGCCCTCGCGCGCCGGCGCGCCGACGGCGACGATCCGCGCCAGCCCCAGACCCCGCGCCCCCTGCCCCCCCGCGCGGTCGCGCTCTGTTTCGACGACGAGCAGAGCGCCATGGAGCCGCTGCTCTTCGTGCTGGGGGCCGCCATCGACCGCCTGGCCTCGGATCTCTCACGGGAAGGCCTCGGCGCGACCGAGATGGTGATCACCCTCGGCACCCGCGGCGGCGGAGAGGTCGCGACGCGCATCCGTACCAGCGCGCCCGTGCATCGCGCGCGCACCTTGCGCGAGCTCGCGCGCACCCACCTCGAGCGCCGCGTCGTCGACGCCCCGATCACCGCCCTCCGCGTCGCCATCGAGGAGACCGCGCCCGCCGCCGTGGCCGGGCCGACGCTCTTCGGAGAGCAGGCGCACGATCCGTCGGCGCGCGAGGTGGCCCTCGGACGCCTCCGCGCGCGCTTCGGTGAACAGGCCGTCAAGCGCGCCGAGCGACGCGAGGTGGGCCCGGCGCTCGAACGCGCGCGCTATCGCATCGACAGCACACCCACCCAGGCGAGCCTCGACGTCTCCACGCCGTGCCTGCCCTGGCGCCGCCTCGCGGCGCCGCTGCCGGTCGAGGGCGGCGCCGTGTGGCTCGGCGATCGACGGCGCCGCGTCGTTCGCCTCGGGAGGGTCGAGCGCACCACGCCGCCGTGGTGGGAGACGGGACGAAAGCGCGTCGAGCTCCTCGCCTGGGCCGAGCTCGAGGGGCCGGTGCTGGCGCTGTTGCGCGCGCGCGTCTCCGCCGCCTGCGACGACGAGTGGGAGCTGATCGCGTGGGTGGATTGAGCGCCGAGTACGTCGAGCTCCACTGCCGGAGCGCTTTTTCGCTCCTCGGCGGCGCCTCCACCCCCGAGACCCTCGCGCGCGTCGCCGCAGAGGTCGGCCTCGGGGCCCTGGCGATCACCGATCGCGACGACCTCGGCGGCGTCGTTCGCTTCGCCGCGGCCTGCGACGCCGAGGGCGTGCGGCCGATCATCGGCGCCGAGCTCACCCTCGACAGCGGCGGCACCGTCGTCCTGCTCTGCGAGAGCCGCGCGGGCTACGAAAACCTGAGTCAGCTCGTGACCACCGGACGGATGACGCGCCCGCGCGGCGAGCCGTGCGTCACCCTCGACGCCCTCGCCGCGCGGAGCGAGGGCCTCGTGTGTCTGTCGGGGGGGCGCGACGGTGCCCTCGACGCGGCGGAGCGTCGCGGTGGCGCGACGGCGATGCGCGCCCTCGCCGGCGCGCTCGCGGAGATCCACGGCGGGCGCTTCTACCTCGAGGTCTCCGATCACGCGCTCCCCGAAGACGTCCGGCGGATCCGCGATCGCCTCGACCTCGCCCACGACCTCGCGCTCCCGTGGCTCGTCGCCGGCGACGTCCGGCACGCCCACGCCCGCGACAAGCCGATCCTCGACGTGCTGACGTGCATCGCGCATCGGATCACCCTCGACGAAGCCGGCGACAGGCTCTTTCCCAACGACGCGCGACGGCTCGCGAGCCCGGCGGAGATGGCCCGCCGTTTTCGGAGCGCACAGGCCGGCCTCTTGCGCACCCTCGAGGTCGCCGAACGCTGCGTCTTCCGGCTCTCGGATCTGTCACCGAGGCTCCCGGTCTACCCCCTGCCCGACGACGCCCCGGACGAAGACGCGTTCCTCGAGGCACGCGTCCGCGAAGGGATGCGGCGGCGCTACTCGCGCATCACGGACGCCCACGAGCGACAGGTGAAGCACGAGCTCGCCGTCATCCGGCGCCTCGGCCTCGCGGGCTACTTCCTCATCGTCTGGGACATCGTCCGCTTCGCCCGTTCCATCGGCGTGCTGGTGCAGGGCCGCGGCTCGGCGGCGAACAGCGCCGTCTGTTACTGCCTCGAGATCACCGCGGTCGATCCCATCGGCTACGGCCTGCTCTTCGAACGCTTTCTGTCCGAAGGTCGGGGCGAGGCGCCGGACATCGACGTCGACATCGCCCATCGCGACCGCGAGGAGGTGCTTCAGTACGTCTACGAACGCTACGGGCGCGACCACGCCGCGATGGTCGCGGAGTCGATCACCTGGCGCGGCCGGAGCGCGGTGCGCGACGCGGCGCGGGTGCTGGGGCTTCCGGCGGAGGTGGGCGACACCCTGGCGCGGCAGGTCGGCGCCACCGTCCCCACCGACGGCCCGGCCGGGAGCAGCGGCGACGCGGCCGACGTGCTCCTCGCGGGCGGCCTCGCGCGCGCGGGCCTCGATCCGGGCGACGGAAGGATGCGCGCGCTCGTGCGTGTGCTCCGCGGGCTCGAGGGGCTGCCGCGGCATCGCGGCATTCACGTGGGCGGCTTCGTGCTCACCGGCGGACCGCTCGCCAACGTCGTCCCCATCGAGCCGGCGAGCATGCAGGGGCGCACCGTCATCCAGTGGGACAAGGACGATCTCGAGCCGATGGGCCTGGTGAAGATCGATCTCCTCGGGCTCGGGATCCTCACGCTCCTCGCCGACGCCCTCGAGCTGGTGGAGGAGCACCGCGGCGAGCCCCTCGACCTCGCGCGTCTGCCGCCCGACGACGCCGCGACCTATCGGATGATCCAGAAAGCCGACACCGTCGGCGTCTTCCAGATCGAATCGCGGGCCCAGATGGCGACGCTCCCGCGGATGGCGCCGGAGCGCTTCTACGATCTGGTGGTGCAGGTGGCGCTGATCCGCCCGGGGCCGATCCAAGGCGAGATGGTGCACCCATACCTGCGCCGGCGGCGCGGCGAGGAGCCGGTGCGCTTTCTTCACGAGAGCCTCGAGCCGGTGCTGGCGCGCACGCTCGGTGTGCCGCTCTTTCAAGAGCAGGGGATGAAAGTGGCGATCGTCGCCGCCGGCTTCAGCCCCGAGCGCGCGGACGAGCTGCGGCGGGCGATGGGTGCCAAGCGTAAAGAGGCACGCATGGCCCGCCTCAGTCTCGAGCTCCTCGAAGGCATGCAGGCGCGCGGCATCGCGCCCCCGGTCGCCGAGCGCATCGTGAAGCAGCTCGGCGCCTTCGCGAACTACGGCTTCCCCGAGAGCCACGCCGCTTCTTTTGCGCTCCTGGTCTACGCGTCGGCCTATCTCAAGCGTCATTACACGCCGGAGTTCTACGCGGCGCTCTTGAACGCGCAGCCGATGGGCTTCTACCCCATCGGCACCCTCGTCGGTGACGCGCGGCGGCACGGCGTCGAGATCCGCCGGCCGGACGTCACCCGGAGTCGCTGGAACTCGACCCTCGAAGAGAGCGTCGGTGGCCCGCACCGCCTCGCCCTGCGCCTGGGTCTGCGCCTGGTGCGAGGCCTCGGACCCGGCGCGCAAAAAGCCCTCGAGCCTCTGCTCGGCACCAAGATCGCTTCGATCGAGGCGCTGGCGGAGCGCACGCGCCTCGACCCGCGCAGCCTCACACGCCTCGCTCGCGCCGGCGCCCTCGACGCCCTCTCCGGCGATCGCCGGCGTGCGCTCTGGGAGGTGCTCCGTGTGGCGCGGCCCACCGCCGGGCCCCTCGCTCCCCGGCCCGCCGCCGAGGAGACGCCGCCAGCCCTCGAGGCCCCGAGCCCCGAAGGCGCCACGCGAGCCGACTATGCAGCCACCGGCACCTCGGCCGCTCACCACCCGATGGAGTTTCTCCGGCAGTGGCTCGCCGAACGTCAGATCCCCTCGCTGGGCGAGCTCGAAGGCCGCTCCCCCGGACCGGTGCGGATCGCAGGGCTCGTGAACTCGCGCCAGCGCCCCGCCACCGCCAAGGGCTTCGTTTTCCTCTCTCTGGAGGACGAAACGGGCATGTGCAACGTCATCGTCTCGCCGCAGCTCTTCGCGCGGGAGCACGAGATCATCACCCGCCAGCCGGTGATCCTCGTCCACGGTGAGCTCGAGCGCCGTCACGACGTGATCAACGTCAAGGCGAGACACGTCGAGGCGCTGAGCCCGCCGATCTCCGCGACGGACACCAAGAGCCACGACTTCCACTGAACGCGCCCCTCGAATCCTCTACACTCCCGCTCCGATGCGGCCCAAGGCCCTACTCTTCCTGGCGCTCTTCAACAGCATCCTCGGGCTGAGCGTCCTCTTTCCGATCCTCGCTCCCCTCGGAAGACAGTTGGGTCTGGGCGAGCTCGAGATCGGCTCGCTGTCGACCGGCTACTCCCTGATGCAGTTCATCTCGGCCGCGTACTGGGGACGGCAGAGCGAGACCAAGGGCCGAAAGCCGATCCTCCTGGTGGGGATCATCGGATTCGCCGGCACCTTCCTCGGCTTCGCGTTGATCTGCGAAGCCGGCTTTCGCGGCTGGCTCGGGCACTACGCCCTCTACGCGTCGCTGCTGTCTGTGCGCCTGGTCGGCGGCCTGCTCTCGAGCGCGACCTTCCCCACCGCCCAGGCATACATGGCCGACATCACCGAGCGCGAAGACCGCACGAGCGGGATGGCGCTGATCGGTGCGGCCTTCGGCCTCGGCATCATCTTCGGCCCCGCCATCGGCGCCGGCCTGTCCTATTTCGGGCTGCTCACGGCGGTCTACTTCTCGGTCGGCGTCGCCGTCCTGAACGCCATCTTCGTCTTCACCATCCTGCCCGAGCCCGAGAAGCACGTGGGCCACGTGCCGGGCGATCAGCGCTCGGTCTTCAAGCGGGTGTGGCCCCTGTTGGGCGTCGCGGTGGTCGCGACCACGGCGTCGGTGGCGATGGAGCAGACCATCGCCTTCTACTTCCAGGATCGCCTGGGGCTCGACGAGGGCGCCACCGCGCGCGCGGTCGGCACCGCGCTGGTGCTCTACGGGGTAATCGCCGTCTTCGTGCAGGGCTGGCTGGTGCGGCGCGTGACGCTGCCCCCGCTGAAGCTCGTGCGCGGCGGGCTGCCGGTCGTCATGGTGGGGCTGGTGCTGCTGGTGTTCAGCGACACCTTCGGCGCGCTCACCGGCTCGCTGCTGCTGCAGGGCGTGGGGCAGGGCCTGGCCCTGCCGGGCATCACCTCGATGCTCAGCCTCTGCGTCGCCGACAACGAACAGGGCGCGGTGGCGGGCCTCAACAGCGCCGCGCAGGGACTGGGACGAACGGTCGGGCCGCTGCTCGGCACGGCGCTCTACGAGGTCCACGCAGAGCTGCCGTACATCACGAGCGCGAGCCTGGTCGCGGTGGTGCTGCTCTATTTGTTCGCGAGCCCGCGGGTGCGCAGCCTCGGAGAGGCGAGCACTAGTTGATGACGTCCAGGTTCAGCCCGCCGGCGTACGCGTAGCTCACGAAGGCGTCGAAGCCGTAGACGACGATGCCCACCGGCTGGTCGGCGACGATGGAGTGGACGCCGTCGTCCTGGACGCCGTCTTCGACGCGTACGTTGGGCAGGCCGATGACGTCGGGGAAGGAGAACTGGCAGCGGTGGATCACCTCGTCGGGGGGCGGGTCGCCCGGACGGCGCATGAGGCCGTCGGCTGCCGAGGTGGTGCACTTCAGCGGGTCGAGGGGCATGCCGTCCAGCAGGATCTGCGTGTCCGCGGCCGCGGTGATGGTGACGTAGTCGAAGGCGTAGAGGTTCGGCGTCAGGAACACGTAGTCCTGGCGATACTGCTGGACCGGCGGGACGAAGATGATCGCCGGGTCACCGCCCGGATACTCGGGCGGGATCCCCACCGCCTCCTGGCTGGGCAGCGCCTGAAGCACCGCGACCGGCTGGCTCGCCTCGAGGATGAAGTCCTGGTCGGCCCGGAAGATGATGCTCTCGTTCTCGGAGAGAGTGACCATGTCGTCCGGGAAGGGCAGCGTGGTGTTGAGCGTCGTCGAACCGGACGACGTCGCGAGCACACGCACCCACTCCGGCTCGTTCGGCTCCGCCACACTGTCGGTGAGCGGATTGACGAAGGCGGCGTTGAGCGACACCGAGCGCCGCGGCATGCGCGCGATCATGAAGCGGGTACCGTTGGTGTCGTCCGGCCACAGCTGCTCTTCGAGGTGGTCGGCGCAGCACTGGCGCGTCGCGTACGTGTCGAAGCGCGGCACGTCCGAGGCCTCGCTGCCCACGAAGAGCGTGACGTTCTTGTCGGCTTCGACCTGGGTTCCCGTGAAGTCGGCGTTGAGCGCGCTCGTCTCCAGGTTGATGACGTCGAAGGGGTTGATGACCAGATCGATCTCGCCCCCGGGGCCGAGCTCCGGGATCATGCCTGCGCCCACCATGGTGTCGATCTTGTCGCCCAGGGTGATGTGCACGTTGGTCGCCTCGGTGGTGCCGATGATGGTCAACGTGGCGCGCAGATCCTCGTCGGTGCGGGACGAATCGAAGTCGCGGTCCGGGTCGAGGTCGTCGTTGGCGATGGTCTGAGGCCAACCCACCACGGTATAGCGCCGGCCGATGGCCGAAGTGGGCAACAGGAGCGACGCGTCGTTCGAGAAGACGCCGACGTTGTCCAGCGGGTTGAACTGGTAGGCGATGATCGGCAGCTGCGACGAGATGCGATACGCCTGAGAGGTGACCGCGGTGTGAGTGCCGTCGTTCATCCCGTTGGCGGTCGCGCTGACGCGGCAGACGCAGGGCGGCTCGGTGTCCATGCGCGAGCAGACGCAGACCTCGGTGCCGGGGCAGACGCGATCCGTCGGGTCGCACATCTGGTTCGAGCTCGAGCCGTCGACCTCGCGGCGGGGGAGCTCGAGGATCTCGAGGTCGCCCGGCGGGACGGTGACGGTGTAGAAGGCCTCGACGTCCGAGGCCGCGCCGAAGACGGCGTTGTTCCGCTCCACCGTGACCTCGGTGGCCACGCCGCCGGGGTTGGAGACCACGACCGCGTACTGCTGGGCCGAGGCGTCGCGCCCCGCGCCGATGGAGGCGTTGTCGAGGTCCGCCGCGAAGAACTCACAGCCCACGTAGCTGCGGTGCGCTTGCGCCTCCTCGCAGAGGTTGACGCAGCGCCCGTCCCGGCACGCGAAGCCCTCGTCGACGTTGCACTCCTCCTGGTCCATCCACGCGGATCCGTCCGAGGCGCACTGGATGACGGTGTTCCCGTCGCAGCCGATCGAGTCGGGGCGGCAGGTCACGCACCACAAGTCGGGCGCGCAGACCTGCCCCATGGCCGCGCAGTCCTCGTTCTGGCTGCGTACGAACTCACTGCCCTCGGGCCGCTCGCAGTACCAGTGGGTGTCACCGATGCAGGCCTGCGACTCGGCGGTCGCACAGAAGAACTCGCCGGCGTCGTTGATGGGGATCGTGGAATCACCCGTGCTCCCGTCGCCCGGAGACGTGTTGTCTCCGCACGAAGCGAGCGCGAGCATGAAACCGAGGAGAAAGGGAAGGAGACGGAGGTTCGTCATCGGGTCTCGCGGGCGGTCGTTCGGCTCACCGCGTGGCGGTGAAGTAGTCGACGGCGTAGTGGCTCCAGAAGCGGTCCTGGAGATAGGTGTAGCTGAACTCGTCGAAGTCGAACCCGGGGATCTTCACGGCGTAGACGACCCAGGTGATGAAGCCCGCGCTGATGTCGTCGATGCCCTCGATGGTCGACAGGTCGGGGATGGGCGCCTCGTACACGTCTCCGGGCACGAAGTGCCGCCACGCCGGGTTCCCATCACCACCCACCATGAGGATCATGTGCATGTCGGGATCCTCGCCGTCCGACTCCCAGCGCAGGACACGATCGGCCGGGATGCGCTCGCCGTAGGCCGGGGACGTCGCCTGAGGGATGCCGAGATACCCGTCGAGGGTCACCACCTCGTCGAAAGCGCGCACGCCGTTCTGCACGACGACGGTGTAGGGCTGCGAATCGAAGTCGCCGGTGTACCAGCCTCCAGCGATGCGATAGCGCCCGTCGGCGAGCTCACCCAGCAGCGCCGGCTGCGCCCAGAAGCGGAAGGGGGTGTCGTTGCTGCGGCCACGAACGATGTCGTAGTTCTCGGTGCGGCCGGCGGTGGTCACCTCGCGCACGATCACACCTTCTCCGCCGAGGTCCATGTAGGCCTCGACCTTGAAGCGGTCCGGACCGCTGCGCGCCTCGGCCGGCAGATCGGTGATCTGCACGTCGAGGGTGTGATCGAGGGGGATGTCCATGACGATGTCGACGCCGTCGACGTTCTCCCCGGGGCCCGCGAGCACGTTGCGCGCGATGCCCATCACGTAGGGGATGAACTCGCCGGTGTCGCGGTTCTCGAGGCCCGCGAGCGCATAGACCGCGAGGCCTGCTGGCCGGGCGAAGATGCGATAGAGGTAGCCCGACTCACCGGTGTCGCCGGTCTCGAGGACGCGCTGCGTGGCGCCACCGAGGCTGGGATCGGGGTTGGGGTAACCGACGCGCGCCTGGGTGGTGTAGACGTAGGCGACCTTCTCTTCGTTTTCGCGAGGCGCGGGGATGTTGAACCACGGCTGCGGACCGAGGCCGAAGTCCGAGGGCCAGATGAGCTCGCCGGCGATGAAGGCGCCGTTTCGCCCGCGTCCGGTGGGAGGCATCCCGCCCATGCCGCACATCGGATCCATCCACGGCACGAGGAAGATGGTCACATCGGTCGCGTCGAAAGAGACCACCGAGGTCTTCTCGAAGCAGAACTTGGCCGCGGTGACCGTCAGCGGCCCGGTCAGATCGGGTCCGGAGAAGGTGACCTGGCCGCGCATGTCCGTGAGGTTCTGGTATGGCGTGGTCAGGTCCTCGCCGACGATGACGAAAGCGTCGGGCACGGGCGACCCGTCGCCGCTGTTGAGCACGGTGACGTTGAGCGTGCCCATGATCGGCCCGCCGCCGAGGCCGCCCGCGAAGGGGTCGGTGCTGTCGTAATAGGTGTAGGCGTTGTCGACCGTGAGGTCCGCTGTGCCGTCGACGTCGTTGTAGGTGACGGGCACGGAGCCGGCCGCCATCGGCGGCGTGCGGCAGGTGATGGTCGACTCGCTGACCACGGTGAGATCGGTGCACGGGGTGCGACCGAAGTCGACGGTGTCACCGTCCGCGAAGCCGAGACCCATCCCGGTGATGGTCACCAGAGTGCCGCCCGAGACCGCACCGCGGTTGGGCTCGAGGAAGAACGCGTCGTAGTGGTAGGCGCCCTCGGAGGTCACTGACTCGTCGCCGAGCGTGATCGTGACGTCGGCGTCGCCGACCTCACCCGCCGGCGTGACGATCGAGAGCCGATTCGAGTCGATGAGGTTCAAGTCGGCGGGCTGCACGAGGCGGCCGCCGATGCTGACCTCCATGTCCTCGCTCAAGCCGGTGCCACGGATGACCACCTGTGTGCCGCCGGAGAAGGGACCGTGGTCCGGCACCAGACGGGTGATGGCGATGTCGGTGGTGCCGATGCCGCCGTCGGGGAACATCCCCCCGTCCATCGTGGTCATCCCAGCGTCCGCGTCGGGGCTGGCGTCGAACATCCCCAGCATCAGCGAGTCATCCCCGCCGCAGCCCCCCAAAAGCGACGCAATTGCCATCAGCGATGCGAACGCGATTCTCGTCATCGAGAACTCCCTGCCGAGGCGGATTCAACCCGCATACGAGACCCGCCTCTATTAAGTGTGACTGTGTGGCAGTATCGACCACGAAAGGGCGAAGTCAAGGAGCGCTCACCCTTGTTTTTCGGTAGCTTCCGCCACATCGAAGATTCGAAATGAAGCTGCTTCGACTCGTAGTCTCAGAGATCTCCACCTCGGCTCGGGACGGCGCCGTGGTGAGCTGAACATCTTGGAGGATTTCTTCCACGACGACCGATTTGCGGAGCTTCTGAGCCACTACGACCGGGTCGCAGGCGCCGACACCGAGGTCGAGCTCATCCTGAACGGGGACATCTTCGACCTGTTGAAGATCAAGATCGAAGGAAAGTGGCCGACCGAGATCACGGACGAAATCGCCACCGAGAAGCTCAAGCAATGCCTCGAAGGTCATCCCCGCTTCGTCCATTCCGTCCGTGAATTTCTGAGCCGCCCCAACAGAAGAGTCACATACCTGCCGGGCAATCACGACCTGGACATGTGGTTTCCGGGCCCGCAGGAGCTCTTCCGCCGGTATGTGGCTCCGGGCGACGCGGCCGATCGCGTCCGCTTCATCACGAGCTCCGACACCTATTATCTGCCCGAGGGCATCCAGATAAAGCACGGCCATCAGCTCGAGCGCATCCATCGCGTCGACTACGAGCGCATGGTCGAGAAGCGGCGCGACGGCTCGGAGATCCTCGCTCTGCCCTGGGGCACGCTGTGGATCCTCGAGGTCATGAACCCCGCCAAGGAAGAGCGGAACTACGTCGACCGCATCCAGCCACTCGGCCGCTTCCTGGTCGCCGGGCTGCTCTTCGATCCCACCTTCGTGCTGCGCTTCCTCTGGCGCTCCACCGTGTACTTCTTGAAGTACCGCATCTTCACGCTCCGCGCGTGGCGCGAGCGCATCCGTCAGCTGCCCGAGTCGCGTCAAGGAAGAGGTGATCGCCCTCGGCGGCTACGACGAGGCGTCGGTGCGCGCGCTCCGCAAGATGCGCGGCGTACACACGCTGATCGTCGGCCACAGCCACGGGCCGCGCTTCCGGCGCCTGCCGGGGAACAAGCTCCTGGTGAACACCGGCACCTGGATCAACATGATCAATCTCGACATCCAGTACCTCGGCCAGGACAGCGGCCTGACCTACGCGCTCATCGAGTACAGCGACGAGGGCAAGCCGCAGACGAGTCTCATGCGCTGGCACGGAGTCCAAGCCCAATGCGAGACGGTTCCCTACGCCGATTGATCGAAGGCTTCCTCGCGCTCGCGCTCCTCGCCTGCACCACGAAGGCGATGGCGCAGGAGGACGCGCGCGCCGAGCTGGTGATCGAACCCCCCGCGCACCTCACGGTCGGGGATCGCCGGTCGGTGATCGTGCGCGTCACGATCTTCCCCGAAGGCGATCGCCCGGTGCTGCTCACGCCGACCAGCGAGGGAACCGCGGTCGAGGTGGTGCGCGGCCGCCTGCTCCGTGCGGACGCCGAGGATCCGAGCGCACCCGTCCTGCGCTTCTCGATCCCGATCCTGGCCGCCACCGCCGGCACCTCCGTGCTCCGAGTTCACGTCTCGGGTTGGGCCTGCGACGAACGCTGCCGCCCTGTCGAAGCGGACGCCGAGGTGATCCTGCGGGTGGTGCGCCGGCCCGCGGAGTGAGCCCTGGACGCGCGCTCCGGGATGCTGCACACTCTTTCAGTGCGCCCACCCCAACGCGTCTTCAACCCACCGAATCCATGGGTGGAAAGCCATGTCGATTGGGAGGGTGAGCCACCGCCGGCGAAGCTCGAGGTCTATCGGGAGAGCGCGCGCTCGGCGCTGGTGGAGAACGACAGCCCCGACCTCGGTTTCCGCTGGGGCCTCAACCCCTACCGCGGCTGCTACCACGGCTGCGCGTATTGCTACGCGCGGCCCTACCACGAGTACCTCGGGTGGGGCTCCGGCTCCGACTTCGAGCGGAAGATCGTCGTCAAGGAGAACATCGCCGAGGTGCTTCGCCGCGAGCTCCACGCGCGACGATGGCGCGGCGAGCGGGTGACGCTGAGCGGCATCACCGATTGCTACCAGCCGCTCGAAGCCGCGTTCCGACTCACGCGCGCATGCCTCGAGGTCTTCCTCGAGTTTCGAAATCCCGTCTCGATCATCACCAAGAGCTCGGTGATCCGGCGCGACGCCGAGCTCCTCTCTCGGCTGGCGGCCGAGGCCGATTGCTTCGTGTGGCTGTCGATCCCCTTCGCCGACGACGACACCGGCCGGCGGATCGAGCCGTGGGCGAGCCCGGTATCGCGACGCTTCGAGACGCTGCGCGTTCTCTGCGAGGCGGGCGTCCCCGTCGGTGTGGCAGTGGCGCCCGTGATCCCCGGGCCTCGGCGACAGCCACATCCCTTTCATCCTCGAGCGCGCGCGCGAGGCGGGCGCGCGGCGGGCGTTCATCTCGAGCCTGCGCCTTCCCGGCGACGTCAAAGACGTCTTTCACGTGCGGCTCGAGAGCGTGCTTCCGGCGCCGCGGCTGAAGAAGATCGAGAGCGCCGTCCGCGAGCTTCGCGGCGGCAAGCTCGACGAGAGCCGCTTCCACGCGCGGATGGGCGGCCTGGGCGAGCGGTGGAAGGCGACCGAAGCGCTCTTCGAACAGAGCTGCCGCCGCCTCGGCTACGAGATGGGCGAGCTCGCCCGAGCGGCCCTCGACGTTTCGGCGCCCCGATCCCTCGGGGCAGCTCTCTCTCTTCGACGCTCCGACCTGATCAGCGGCCGTCAATCCGTTGACGGACCTCGCCATAGACCGTGTCCATCACGCCCTCGCTCTCGAGGAAGCGCTGCGGGAATCCCAGGGTGGGTCGGCTGAGCTGGTCGAGGGCGCTCAGGTGTGCCTCGCTCAGCTCGACGTCGACAGAGCCGAGGGTGTCTTCGATCTGGGAAACCTTTCGGGCGCCCACGATGGGGATGTAGCGGTAGCCGTGAGAACGCACCCACGCGGTCGCCACCTGCGCGCTGCTCACCCCCATCGCGTCCGCAATCTCGTCTACTCGATGGGCGATGGCGAGCGCGCGCTCGCTCGTACGGCCGCGACTCTCGTTGCCTCGAGCGCGCTTGGAATCCACCGCCCCATCTCCTCGCGTGTACTTGCCGGTGAGCACGCCACCACCGAGGGGTGCCCACGCCAGAACCGACAGGCCGAAGTGTTCGGCCATGGGCAGCAAATCGGTCTCCACCGTCCGTTCGAGGAGGGAGTACTCGATCTGCAGACCCACGAAGGGGCTCCACCCCTTCAGATCTGCGAGCACGTTCGACGCCGACACGACCCAAGCCGGGGTGTCGCTGATCCCCACGTAGCAGACCTTGCCCGCGCGGACGAGATTGTCGAGACCCCGCATCGTCTCTTCATATGGCGTGTGCCGGTCCCAGGCGTGAACCCAGAGCAGGTCGATGTAGTCGGTCCGGAGGCGGCGAAGGCTCGCCTCGACCGCGAGGCGCATGTTCTTGCGGTGGTTGCCCGCGGCGTTCGGATCGGCGTGATCCATCGACAGCGTGTACTTGGTGGCGACGACCATCCGGTCCCGCCTGCCCTCGAGCCACCGCCCGACAATCTCCTCGGTCTGACCGTTGTGATACTTGTTCGCCGTGTCGAGGAAGCTCCCGCCGGCCTCGGCGAAGGTGTCGAGGATCTGGTGGCTCGTCTTCTCGTCCGCCCCGAAGCCCCAATCCTCGCCGAAGCTCATGGTCCCGAGACAGAGCTCGGAGACCCGAAGCCCCGACGGGCCCAACATCCGATAGCGCAGCATTCGACAGCCCTCCCTGTGGCCATCGTTCTGTGGATGTGACGCGAGGTCGTCAAGGTGGCCCCGGTCTTGCTCATCACCCGTGGTGAGGAGCGCGTCGCTATCGGCGCCTCGCTTGGAAAGGGCGAATACATCATGGATCTCGGACAAATCGAGCACACCCCGGCGGAGAGCAAGACTGTTGACAAGTTGTCGGGCGATGACAACATGTCAGACCAAGATGACAAAAGGTCATCCGGAGGCCGCGTGGAGAGCTTGACCGAGACGACCATCCTCGTGGTCGACGACGAGCGCAGCAACCTGCGACTCCCTGAGAGGATCTTCGCGCGAGGAGGGCTTGCGGGTGCTCTCGGCCGGCAGGGGGCCGCGAGGCCCTCGACCTGCTGCCGGCAGCCACCAGGTCGACGTGGTGCTCACCGATCTGATGATGCCGGGGATGAGCGGCATCGAGCTGATCAAGGCGCTCGCGACGGTGGCGCCCGACGCCGAGTCGGTGGTGATGACCGCCTACGGCACCATCGAGACCGCGGTCGAGGCGATGCGCGAGGGCGCCTATGACTTCGTCGAGAAGCCGCTCAAGCGGATGCAGATCGTCACCAAGGTGCGCAAGGCCGCCGAGCGCCATCGCCTGGTCGCCGAAAACCGCACGCTGAAGCAGGAGCTGTCGGCGCTCAAGAGCCGCTCCATCGTCGGCAACTCCCCCGACCCTCCGCCACGCCCTCGACACCGCGGGGCAGGCCGCGCCCTCCACCGCCAACGTGCTGGTGCTCGGCGAGAGCGGCACCGGCAAGGAGCTGATCGCGCGCTTCATCCACGAGCGCAGCGGGCGCGACGGGCCCTTCGTCGGCGTGAACCTCGCGGCGCTGCCCGAGACCATCGTCGAGGCCGAGCTCTTCGGTCACGAGAAGGGCGCCTTCACCGGCGCCGTCCAGAAGCGCGAGGGCCGCATCGCCCAGGCCGCCGGCGGCACGCTCTTCCTCGACGAGATCGGCGAGCTCAGCCCCGCGGTGCAGGTCAAGCTCCTGCGCGTCCTGCAGGAGGGCGAGTACGAGCCGCTCGGCGGCAAGCACCCAGAACGCGAGCTTCCGGCTCATCGCCGCCACCAACCGCGATCTGCGCAGGGCGGTTTCGCGCGGCGAGCTTCCGCGAGGACCTCTTCTATCGGCTCAACGTCATCGCCATCACCTCGCCCGCGCCTGGCGGATCGGCGCGACGACGTCCCGCTCCTGGTCGATCACTTCCTCGAGCTCTACTGCCGCAAGAACGGCAAGACGCCGGATGAGCCCGAGCCGCGCGGCCCTCGATCGCCTGATGCGCCTACGACTGGCCCGGGAACGTGCGCGAGCTCGAGAACGTGATCGAGCGCGCGGTGGTGCTCGGCAAGAGCGAGCACGCTCGACGCCGCAGATCTGCCCGGCCCCGATCGCCAGCGCCGAAGCGAGCGAGGAGACCCTGTCTTTCCCCATCGGTACGCCGATGAGCGAGATCGAGCGACGGGTCATGCACGCCACCCTCGACCACACCCAGGGCGACAAGCAATTGGCCGCCCAGCTCCTCGGGATCAGCGCCCGCACGATCTACCGGAAGCTCGACGCCGAGCGCGACTCCCGACTGACGAATTGTCACGCGGAGCTCCCGATCGCCGAGGGTCCTGTCAGCTTGTCCATCGGAGCGGGAAACAAGGCGGCGAAATGTGCCGTTTTCGCTGGAATTAACGCCTTCCTTCGACTAGGCACGCGCGTTGCTTCAGAAGAGCGTTTGGGAATCCCTGTCGTGAGCTCTCGGAAAGACCGCTGGATCGTCGTCGCCATCGTGATCGTCACGTTGGCGCTGACTGCGCTTTTCTTCGCGCAGGGCGCGACCGGGCTCATCGCGTCCACGTTTCTGGCCCTCGACACCGAGACGCCGGTGGCGGCCGCGCCCCGCGGCGGGCCCCGCGCCCGGGCGACGGTGGAGCGCAAGGATCCCTGCCCGATCCTCGAGCGGAACATCTTCGACTCGGAGTCGGGCGACCTCTGCCACGTCACCGTCGCCACCGACGAGGAGGGCAGCGAGGAGCTGGTGGAGGAGGAGCTGGATCCCGAACGCTCCGCTGCCCCACTGCGACGGCTCGGTGCGCCTCGTCGGTGCCCTGGTGAACACCCGCAACCCCGCGTGGTCCTTCGCCGCGATCACCGGCGCCTCCGGCAAGGCCCTGCTCTACCGCGAGGGCATGACCATCGATGGCCGCCTGCTGGTCGCCATCGGCCCCTCCAAGGTGGTGATGCGTCCGGAGACCGGCAGCCACTGCCCGCTCACCATGTTCGAGCCGGAGGCGCCCGAGACGGCGACCCCCCGCCCGACCGCGCGCGTGAGCGCCTCGAGCATGGACAACGAAGATCAGTCCGCGCGCGACGAGGGCGGCATCGCGGCTTCCGACATCGAGAGCGGCATCCAGCGCAACTCGGACACGAACTTCACGGTGAGCCGGGGCCTCGTCGATCAGCTCCTCACCAACCAGGCCGAGCTGATGCGTACGGCGCGGATCATCCCCCACACGGAGAACGGCCGCACCGTGGGCGTGAAGCTCTACGGCATTCGGCGGAACAGCCTCCTCGGCCGACTCGGCCTGCAGAACGGCGACATGCTCCGAACGATCAACGGCTACGACATGACCAGTCCCGACAGCGCGCTCGAGGCGTATTCGCGTTTGCGCGGGGCCAACAACCTGAGCGTCAACGTCGTGCGTCGCGGTAACCCCATGGCACTCGAGTACAACATTCAATGAAGAACTCAGTCTCTACGCCGATCCTTCTCGTCTCGGCTTCGATCATGGTCTGCGGGCTGGGGATCGCGCACGCACAGGAGCAGGACCAGCAAGAAGGGGAGGAGCAAGAGCAGCGTCCTCAGCTCCCGATCCAGACCCGGGAGCGCCTTCGCCCGGCGCTCAAGCAGCTCGCCCAACAGCGCGCGCAACAGCAAGGCCCGACGCCGCAGGTGCGCACTGGCGGCGGGGGCGGCACGGGCACGGGCACGGGCGGGGGCGGGGGTGGCGCACTCGGCGGAACAGGCGGCGAAGGCGAAGGCGGTCAGCCCAACATGGGCAACATCCAGGAGTTCGAGACCGGGATCGACTACCAGCCGATGTCCCCCGGCGCGCGCGTCGACCTTCACCCTCGAGGACGCCGACCTGCCCGACCTGGTGCGTCTGATCTCGCAGCATCACCGGCAAGCGCTTCATCCTCCCGGGCAAGGTCCGCTCCATCAAGGCCACCGTCTACGCGCCGACGAAGGTCACGGCCGCCGAGGCCTACCGCGCGTTCTTGTCGATCCTGGAGCTCAACGGCATGACCGTGGTGCCCTCGGGTCGCTACCTGAAGATCGTCGAGTCCTCCGGCATCGAGCAGCAGCCGATCCCGTTCTACGGCGGTGGCTCGCGCAGCCCCACCGACGACCGCTACGTCACCCGCATGTACCGCGTCGGCAACGTCTCGGCCGAGGACGTCGGCGACGCTGCTCAGTCGCTTCAAGTCACGCGAAGGGCAGCGTCACCGCCTACGCGCCGACCAACACGCTGATCATCACCGACCTCGGCTCGAACATCCGCCGGATGCTGCGCGATCCTCGAGGCGATCGACGTCCCACGCGACGGGCGAGCAGATCTGGATCGAGCCCATCCACTACGCGAACGCGGAGGAGATGGCCGAACGCTGCTCGCGGAGATCTTCCCGAGCGCCGGCAACGGCAGCAGCGGCGGCGGCTCGAGCAGCAGCGGCGGCCGGCAACGCACGCCCGGCGGCGCCGCGACGCGGTCAGCCGGCCGCCGCAGCCGCGGCGGCGTCCGCAGGGCCGGCCACGGTCGGCTCGCCGCGCGGCGAGCCATGCGCATCACCAACATCATCCCGGACGAGCGCACGCAACTCGCTGGTGATCCTGGCCACCGAGCGCGCCTATCTCCGCATCCTGGAGCTCATCCGCGCGCTCGACGTCCCGGTGGAGGGCGAAGGCGGCATCCACGTCCACCACGCTCCAGTACGGGACGCCGAAGCAGATCGCGGACACGCTGCAGAGCCTCATCGGCGGCGGCAGTGGTGGCGGCGGCGGTGGCGGCGGTGGAGCGCGCGCCGGCGGAGGCCGCGCACCAGCCGGTGGTGCAGCGGGCGGCGGCGCCGTGGCGGCGGGCGGCGCAGGCGCCGTGTTCGAGGGCGACATCAGCGTCACCGCGCACAAAGCCACCAACGCGCTGGTGATCACCTGTCGCTCCACGACTACGCCGCGCTCCGGCGGGTCATCGAACGCCTCGACGCCAGCACCGACGACAGGTCTTCATCGAGGCGGTGATCATGGAGATGGCGGTCAACCGCTCCAACTCCCTCGGCGTGAGCTTCCACGGCGGCGCCGCCGACGTACCGGCCGACGGCTCGCTGCTCCTCGTCGGCTCCAACGCCCTCGGCTCGCTGGGCTTCGGGACCGATCCCGACCGCCCTCACCGGCCTCGCCCTCGGCGTGCGCGGTCCACAGATCCCCGAGTCGCAGCGACTGCTCGGCTTCTCGGTGCCGGCCTTCGGCGTGGCGCTCAACGCGCTGTCGAAGAGCGGCGATACCAACATCCTGTCCACGCCACACATCATCGCCATGGACAACGAGGAGGCGGAGATCAGCGTCGGTCAGAACGTGCCGCTGCAGACCTCGGGCTTCGGCGGGCTCGGCGGCGGAGCGGGCCTCGCGGCTCTCGCTGCGGGTGGGCTCTCGGGAGGCAACAGCGGCTCGAGCGCTCTCGGAAGCCTGGGAAGCCTCTCCGGCGGCTTCGGTACCGTCCCCCGTCAGGACGTCGGCACTACCCTGCGCATCACACCGCACATCAACGAATCGGACGAGATCCGCCTCGAGATCGAAGAGGAGATCTCCGAAGCGCAGGCCACCGCCGAGGGAACCCTCGGCGTCAAGACCGATCAACAAGCGCACGGCGAAGACGCAGATGGTCGTGCGCGATCAGCAAACGGTCGTCATCGGCGGGCTCATGCGTGACGCGGTGATCAACTCGGAGAGCAAGATACCCGTGCTCGGCGACATACCGCTGCTCGGCATCCTCTTCCGTCAGACCACGGTGAGCACCGAGAAGCGCAACCTGCTCCTCTTCCTGACGCCGTACATCATCCGCGACAGCTCGGACCTCCGCTCCATCTACGAACGGAAGATGCGAGAGCGCCAGGTGTTCATCGACCGCTTCTTCGTGTTCGGCAATCAGGACTTCGAGCCCTACGTCGATTACACGCGAACCCGCGGCCTGGTGATGGAGATCGTCAACGAGATGGACGAGATCAACTACGAGATGGAGTTGGCGGCGGAGGCGCTGAACACACCACCACCAGAACACGTCCCCAGATCCGCGGTCGGGGAAGCCGACGTGGAGCTGGGGCCGAGCGAAGGCTCGATAGTGATCACACCCGATGGTCCAATCGCACCCGATCAAGACGAGGGCGGCGACATGCCGAACGTGGTGGAGGAGCCTCCACCAGCCGAAGGGGGGGGCGAGGAGTAACGGCCATGCTTCCTCAATACGTCGGCGAGATCCTGGTCCGGCATGGTGCCCTGACCCCGGAGAAGCTCCAGCAAGCGCTGACGACGGTCGAGGAGCGCGGTGCGGACCTCAAGGACGTGCTCCTCGCCACCGCCGCGTGTGACGAGGAGGACTACGTCAAGGCACTCGCCGCCGAGACCGGCATGCAGGTGCACAGCGACATCAAGCCGGACGAGGTCTCGGAGGAGCTGATCGGCCTGGTGCCGATCACCTTCGCGCGCCAGCACCGGATCCTGCCCATCCGGAAGCTCAACGACGTGGTCCAGGTAGCCGTGTCGAACCCCCTGGACCTCGCGCCGCTCGACGACCTGCGCGTCCTGCTCGGCTCCGAGCTCGAGCCGGTGGCCGTCCCCGGCGACAAGATCGAGGACGCCATCAACCGGGTCTACGAGCGCGAGACCGAGGCGGCCCTCGACGAGGCGAAGGAGGGAGAGGCTCAAGACGACGAGCTGCAGGACCTCATCGACATGACCGACGAGGCCCCGGTCATCCGGTGGGTCAACAACCTCTTCTATACCGCCGTCCGCGACCGCGCGTCCGACATTCACATCGAGCCCACCGACTCCGACGTGGTCGTCCGCTATCGCATCGACGGTCGGCTCACCAAGAAGAAGCAGGCCCACCGCGGGTTCCTCCCGTCCATCGTGAGCCGCGTGAAGATCGAGGCTGGCCTGAACATCGCCGAAAAGCGCCTCCCCCAGGATGGCCGCATCACCAAGAAGATCGCCGGCAAGATCGTCGACGTCCGCGTCTCGACCATCCCCACCGCGAAGGGTGAGCGGATCGTCATGCGTCTGCTCGACAAGGAGAACGTCCTGCTCGAGCTCACGGACCTCGGTTTCGACCCCTCCGAGCTCCACACGATGCACACCCTGATCGAGCGCCCGAACGGGATCGTCCTCGTCACCGGTCCCACCGGCTCCGGGAAGACGACGACCCTCTACGCGTGTCTCAATCGCATCAACACCGAGCACCGCAACATCCTCACCGCCGAAGATCCGGTCGAGTACGAGCTGAAGGGCATTGGTCAGGTCCAGACCAACCCGAAGATCGATCTCACCTTCGCGTCGGCGATGCGCGCCTTCTTGCGACAGGACCCCGACGTGATCATGGTCGGTGAGATCCGCGATCACGAGACCGCGGAGATCGCGATCCACGCATCGCTCACCGGTCACCTGGTGCTCTCCACCCTTCACACCAACGACGCCCCGACGGCGGTCACCCGCCTCGTGGACATGGGCGTTCAGGCCTTCCAGATCTCCTCGTCGGTGATGGCGGTGCTCGCGCAGCGCCTCGTGCGTCGTCTCTGTCGCCACTGCCGCGTCCCCTACACCCCCACCGACGCGAACTTTCAGGAGCTGGGCCTCGACCCCAACAACCCGCAGGAGCTCCTCCGGCTGCGCCAGTCGGCACCACCGCATGTCCCGCCGCCGGTCCAGGAGACCACCACCGACGAGTTCACCCTCACCGACGAAGACCTCTTCGGTGCCGAAGCCACCAACGTGGTGCACGCGCCCGCCCACCATCAGCAGACGGTCTTCTACAAGGCGGGCGGCTGTGACGAGTGCTCGGGGCTCGGCTACCGCGGTCGCGTCGGCATCTACGAGCTGATGGTGATCGACGAGAAGATCCGCCGCGAGATCCTCGCCAACAGCGACTCCAACACCATCATGCGCGTCGCTACCAAGAACGGGATGCGCACGCTCCGCGAGGACGGCGCGCGGAAGGTCCTCGCGGGCATGACAAGCATCGACGAGGTGCTCGCAGCGACGCAGGCCGGGGAGATCGACTGATGGCGGTCTTCGAGTGGCGAGGCATCAACCCCGGCGGCAAGACCGTCAAGGGGGTCCGCGATGCGGACAGCCCCAAGGCGTTGAAGCTCGCCCTCCGTCGTGAGGGCGTCCTCGTCACGGAGATCCTCGAAGAGTCCGAGGCGCGCATCAAGAAGCGCCGCGACGTCGACCTCGGCCGGTTGATCCGTCGCGTCAACGCGGCCGAGATCGCGGTCTCCACGCGACAGCTGGCCACGCTCCTCAAGAGCGGCATCCCGCTGGTCGAAGCCCTGACGGCGCTGATCGATCAGCTCGAGCAGCCGGAGCTCAAGAGCGCCTTCACCCAGACCCGTGACAAGGTCAACGAAGGCACGGCCTTCGCCGACGCGCTCAAGTCGCATCCGAAGATCTTCTCGAACCTCTACGTGAACATGGTCGCCGCGGGCGAGGCCTCGGGGACGCTGGAGGCGGTGCTGGCGCGTCTGGCGGACTTCCTCGAGAACCAGGCCAAGCTCAAGAACAAGATCACCGCCGCTCTCGCCTACCCGATCTTCATGGCGCTGCTGTCGATGGTCATCATCCTCATCATGATGGTGGTGGTCGTCCCGAAGGTGACCTCGATCTTCGAGGACTTCGGCGAGATGCTGCCCTGGTACACGCGCCTGCTCATCTTCGTGAGCAACACCCTGATCTCTTTCTGGTGGCTGCTGCTCGGCCTCCTCGCCCTCTCGGTCTATCTGTTCAACCGCTGGCGCAACACCGAGGACGGCCGGAAGAAATGGGACCTCTTCGTGTTGAAGGCACCGCTCTTCGGCAAGCTCACCCTGATGGTCGCGGTCACCCGCTTCTCCCGGACCCTGGCGACCCTCCTCGCCAGCGGCGTCCCGGTGCTCCGGGCGATGGAGATCACCCGAAACGTGCTCGGAAACACCGAGCTCATGCGCGTGATCGAGGACGCGCGCGCGAGCGTCCGCGAGGGCGAGAGCATCGCGGAGCCGCTCAAGCGCAGCAAACGCTTCCCTCCGATCGTCACGCACATGATCGCCATCGGCGAGCGCTCGGGTCAGCTCGAGGAGATGCTCGACAACGTCGCCACCGCTTACGACATCCAGGTGGAGTCCCGGATTTCGGTCATGACCTCGCTCCTCGAGCCGCTGATCATCGTGGTGATGGGCGGCGTCAGCGCCAGCATCGCGTTTGCCATCCTCATGCCTCTGCTCCAGATCAACGAGTTCGTCGGTGGTTGACGATGAAGAAACGACGCGCGAGGCGAAGCAGCAGCGGCATCCCGCTCCCCTGGGAGCAGCGGGCGGCGGCGCTTCGTGGCGTCGTGGGCGGCTCGCGGGTGCGCATGGCGCTGATGGTGCTCACCCTGGGGTTCACGGCCTGGCTGGTGTTCCGCGCGGCGGATCACGAGCTCAGGACGCGGCAGACGCGCGCGGCGATCGAAGAGGTGCACCGCGCGATCAATGGGTTTCGTGCCGAGGTGGGGCGCTGCCCGAACGGGACCGACGAGCTGACGAATCCCCCACGCGAAGGGCATCGATACCTTCGCGAGATCCCCAACGACGGCTGGGGCAAGGCGCTCTACGTGGCGTGCCCGGCCTACGACGACCCCGATGGAGCCGAAGTAGTGAGCGCAGGCCCGAGCGGAGACTTCTTCGTGGATGACAACGTGAGGTGAAGAGGAACATGGCCCAGACGACGAACAACCAGAGGCGCCGCCGGCGCATGCGGACGGAGGGTATGACCCTCGTCGAGATCATGATCGTGGTGATCATCATGGCGCTGATCGCGACCGCGGTCGGTATCGCCGTGCTGCCGCAGTTCACCAAGGCGAAGGAGAAGACGGCCCAGTCGGACGTGCAGACGATCGACTCCGCCGTCCAGCTCTACATCATGCACGGCGGCAACGACTGCCCGACGGTGGACGACCTCCTCGAGGACGGCTCCCTCGAAGAGGGCAAGAACACCGTCGACCCGTGGAACAACGACTACATCATCGAGTGCGATGGCGACAACATCACCGTCACCTCGGGCGGGCCCGACGGACAGCCGGGCAACGAGGACGACATCAGCTCGTAGGGTAATGCGACGGAGCGGCCACATCTCGAAGGAATCCGGCGGCGCACTCCCGGCTCGGCCCCGCTGCGCTCCGGTCCCGCGCCGGACCGCTTCGCGGTCCTCTACGGGCCCTGCCGCTTCGCGAGACCGAGCCTTCTCGGGCAGTCGGCGCAGGCGCCGACACGGCATGACCATCATCGAGATCATGGTGGTGATCATCATCATCGCCCTCGCCGCCAGCGGCCTCACGATGGCGCTCGGCGCGCTCACCCGGACGAAGCTCCGCTCGGGTTGCGTCAAGCTGATGGCGGCGTCGCGCTTCGCCTACAGCCGGGCCATCTCCCAGGGCAACACCGTGCGCCTGCGCCTCAACATGCAGGACGCCACGATGTCGCTGGAAGAGGCGCACGGGCAGGTGACGCTGTCTCGGGTCGACGACCCGCGCCGAGAGGCGGCCAACGAGCAGGCCGGTGAAGACGGCGCAGGCGTCGACCCCTGGGCGGCCGCGCAGGCGCGCCTCAGCCAGACGTTCCAGCCGAGCTTCGGCGCCTCGCCCTTCGGTCCCATCACCGGCCGCGGCGGCGAGACGCTGCGCAAGTACCAGTCGCAGCCCATCGGTTCGAACATCCGCGTCTTTCGAATGTTCCTGCCCCACGAGCCGGAGCCGCGCGAGGAGGGCATCGGCGCCGTGTACTTCTTCCCCGGAGGCCAGACCGAGCACGCCGTCATTCAGCTCACCGACGGCTCGGACAGCGTTTACGCCGTCGAGATCCACCCGCTCACCGGAAGGGCTCGCCTCTACGACTGGGCCTTCGAGCCCGAAGACCTGGGCGAGGACGCCGACGACGAAGACCTGTCGGACGTGAGGGACCCCGGATGAGCCGCCGATCGCAGAGGCGCGAGGGGTTCACCCTCCTCGAGGTGATGATGGCGGTCGCCATCCTCGCCCTGTCGCTCACCGCGATCTTCGCCAGCGAGGGCGGCGCGATCAAGGTGGCGACCCGCGCGCGGAAGGTGACCATCGCCTCGACCCTCGCTCGCTGCAAGATGGGCGAGATCGAAGAGCAGGTCATGGAAGAGGGCTTCCCGGCGGTCGATCAGATCGGCGACGAGGACGGCTGCTGCGAGGACGGCGAGGTCGAGGGCTTCACCTGCGAGTGGGTCGTCGAGTCCATCGAGCTCCCCGATCCCGTCCTCGAGGAAGACGGCGGGGAAGGCAACGCCCTCGACGCGCTCACCGAAGGCGGTGGCGAGGAGGGTGGCGACACACCCGATCCTTCGGCGCTGGCCAGCGGCGCGGGCTCGGTCGAGGACGTGCTCTCCGGCGCCGCGGGCCTGGGCGGCGGCGACATGATCACCCAGCTGGCGATGAGCTACGCGTACCCCGTCCTCAAGCCGGCCTTCGAGCAGCAGATCAAGCGGGCCAAGATCATCGTTCGCTGGCGCGAAGGGGCTCGCACCCGCGAGTTCGCGGTCGTCCAGTACCTGGTTCAGCCGCCGTCGACGATGGGCGGCGCGGACGACGGGTCAGGGCCATGAGGCGCCGGCGGAGCAGAGAGGGCATCACCCTCGTGGAGGCGATGGTCTCCATCGCCATCCTGGCGATCATCTCGACGTTGATCTGGCAGGCGTTCAGCCAGACGTCGCGCAACAAGCGGATGGTCGAGGGCGAGTCGGATCGCTATCACGTCATCCGCATGGCGATGGAGCGCATGACGCGCGAGATCTCCATGGCGTTCGTGTCCGATCATCTCAACCCGGACATGAGCCTGCAGGCGGTCAAGACCTGCTTCGTGGGCACCGATCGCGGCAATGGTGACCGCCTCGACTTCACCTCCTTCAGTCACCAGCGCCTCTTCCGAGACGCGCACGAGTCGGACCAGAACGAGCTCAGCTACTTCCTCACGCGCGATCCCGAGGACCGCGAGCTCAAGGTCCTCGCGCGGCGCGAGCAGAACCGCATCGACGACCATCCGCGCGAGGGTGGCCGCGTCCAGATCATGGTCGATGACGTGCTCGACTTTCAGCTCGAGTTCTACGACGACCGGTCGAACCAGTGGCGCCGCGAGTGGGACGCGGAGATCACCGGCGCCGACCGCAACCGCCTCCCCTACCAGGTGAAGATCATCCTGACGGTCCCGGACATCCGTGACCGGCGCAAAGAGATGGTCTTCGCCAGCCGCGTCGACATCCCGATCATCTGGGGCCTCAACCACGCGAGCTACAACCCATGAGCGCGCCGCGACGAGACCTCGGCCGCATCGAGCTGGCCCCTTCTCACGACTCGCGCGCCCGCGAGCGCATGCGTCGGCGTCGCCGGCGCCACGGCAAGAAGCGGCGGCGTAGCGAGCGCGAACAGGGCGTGGCGCTGGTGATGGCGCTGAGCGCCGTGGCCATCCTCGCCGTTTTCGTCGCGGACATGCACGAGAACACCTCGACCGCGCTCGCGGTCGCGACCACCCAGCGCGAGCAGGTGCAGGCCGAGTACATGGCGAAGAGCGCCATCAATCTCACGCGCCTCCTGGTCGGCAACGAGCAGGCGATCCGCGCCACGGTGGCGCCCATCTACCAGATGATGGTGGGTCGGCAGCCGCCGCAGATCCCGGTCTGGACCATGGCCACCGAGATCCTGATGCCCTTCTGCAACTTGCAGGAGGCGACCGGATCGGCGGGGGCGGTGGGGATCGATCTGGGCGCCGCCAAGGGCTTCGACGACAACCCCGCGACCTGCGAGATCGTCGCCATCGCCGAGAACTCGATGATCAACGTCAACGACCCGCTGGCGCGCGATGGCGATCAGGCGCGGCGGGGCAGCGCGATGCAGCTCTTCGCGTTGATGGGCGGATATCAGGCGCCGAGCGCCTTCGATCCCCTCTTCAACCGTCCCGACGCCGACGGTCAGCAGACCTCGCGGCTGGACATCGTCAGCGCCGTCATCGATTGGTGGGACCAGGACACCCAGCGCACGATCTTCGATCCCGGTGCCAGCTCGGTCTCGGTCGCTGGCGCAGAGGACAACGTCTACAGCAGCTTCGACGACCCCTATCGCATCAAGAACGCGCCCTACGACTCCCTCGAGGAGCTGCGCCTGATCCGAGGCATCGGCGACGACTTCTGGGCCACCTTCATCGAGCCCAAGCCCGACGATCCGCTCTCGCGCACGGTGACTATCTACGGTTCGGGCGCGGTGAACGCCAACACCGCACCGCCGCAGGTGCTCCTCGCGCGGCTCTGCTCCTTCGTCGAGAGCGCCTCGCTCTGCTCCAACCCCGCGGAGGCGGCGAAGTTCGTCCAGCTCATCTCCACCATCCGCGCGCTCTTCCCCGTGCCCCTCTTCACGCGCTCGCAGGACTTCATCACCTTCGTCGAGGGCGGCGGCGGCGCGCGGGACCTCTACCCGATGATGGTCGGCATGCTGGGGCCCGACAATCCCTTGATCTTCACGCCGATCACCATCCCGCAGGCGGCGCGACAGGAGGTGACCCGCAGCTTCCTGACGGGCGCCTCCATCCACTACATCGAGGCGACGGGTTTCGCCGGCCGGAGTCAGGTGCGCATCAAGACCGTGGTCAACTTCCACTCGCGTTGGCAACCACCCCCTCCCAACCCGGGCTCGATGGGCCCGCTCGGGATCTTCCACTACTACCGGGTCGACTGAGCGATGGCACGCATACTGGGCATCGACATCGGAACGACGGCTGTGCGCGGGACGCTCTTGCGCACCGGCTTCAAACGCCTCGAGATCGAGGAGTACTTCGAGGAGCTGATCCCACGAATCGATCCCGCGCTCCCCGAAGACGCGCGGAAGCTCGCGCTCGACGAAGCGCAGCGCGGCGCCGTGCAGGGCATCCTCGCGGCCGTCGGCCGTCCGCCCGACCGCATCGCAGCCTCCCTCGACGGACGCGACGCATCCCTGCGAGTGGTGTCCCTTCCCGCCGGTGCTGCAAAGCGCGCGGCGGAGGTGCTGCCCTTCGAGCTCGAATCGATGCTCCCCTTCCCGGTCGAGGAAGCGATCATCGACTTTCAGCCGGTGGACGACGTCGACGGGGAGGTGCGTCTGATGGCGGCCGCCGTCCCCGCCGACAAGATCCGCGCGCGCCTGGAGGAGCTGGGCGCGCTGGGGCTCGACCCCCGCGAGCTCGCGGTGGGCGCCGCCGCCCTCGACGGCGTCATCGAGTTGGTGCCCCATTTGACGACCGCCGAGCCGATCATGCTGGTCGAGGTGGCGGCCGATCACACCGACCTCTGCGTCCTACGCAACGGCCACTGCGAGGTGGCGCGCACCCTCTCGCACGGCGCCCTCAAGCCCGACCTGCTGGAGACGGAGCTGAAGCGCACGATGATCAGCTTCCGCGCCTCGGGCACCGAAGCGCCGGAACGGATCCTCCTCGCCGGCGAGCTCGCTTCCGATCCGAACGCGCCGGGTTGGCTGGGCGAGCGCCTGTCGGCCGAGGTCACTCAGGTCCCGCTTCCCCCGGGGCCCGGCTCAGGTGAAGGCGGCATCGGTCGCTTCGCCCGCTCCGCCGCGCTCGCCGCGCGGATGAGCGGCCGGCGCAAGCGCATCGACATGCGCAAGGGCGAGTTCACGCCCGCCGCGACCGGCGGGCTCATCGCCCAGCACGCCCGACTGCTGGGGGTTTGTGCCGCCGCGATTCTGCTCTCCTTCTTGTTCTCTACCTGGGCGAGGTGGGCGGTCCTCGATTCCGAGCGCGACGCGCTCTCGGCTCAGCTCGAGCGCGTGACCGAGGAGTCCTTCGGCGAGGGGACCACCAGCGCCTCCGCTGCGCGCCAGCTGGTCGAGCGCGGCCCGCGCAACCGCGACCCGCTCCCCCGCTTCGACGCCTACGATCTGTTGACCGCGGTCAGCGAGAAGATCCCGCCGGAGATCACCCACAACACGCGCCGCCTGCACATCGAGCTCGACGAGGACGGCTACGGCGCGCGTTTCGAGCTGCAGGGGCGCGTCGCCAGCGTCTCCGAACGCGACCAGATCACCGAGTCACTCGAGAGTCACGAGTGCATCGCCGAGGACGCCATCGAGAAGGGCCGGACCTCGCCTGGCCCGAACAACGAAGGCCTCAACTATCAGATCGAATCGGTCGTCCGCTGCCCCGGCGCGCCCGCGCCCGAAGAGAACAGCCGGCGACGGCGGCGGAGGGACGGATGATCCTCAGCATCTTCGACTCGATCCGCTCCGCCTTCGACAACCTCAACGATCGAGAGCGCAAGCTCGTCGCCATCCTCGGCGCCGTGGTGGGCGCCCTCCTGCTCTTCCTGCCCATCTACATGTCGGCGAGCGCCATCTCCGAGGTCGAGGACGAGAACGCCGAGATCCGCTCCGTGATGCGGGAGATCGCCAACCACCGCACAGAGATCGCGCAGATGCGAGCGGAGCGCGAGGCCGCGGAGCGGCGGTACGACAACCAGGCGCCGCCGCTCGGCAGCTTCCTCGAAGCCAAGGCGCGCGAAGCGGGCTACGACCGCCCCCTCGAGGTGACGGATCAGCCCGAGCGCGTAGCCAACGGATTCACCCGCCGGCACGTGCGCGCGGACCTCCCGGGGGTGGACTTGAAGACGGCGATCGACATGATGGCGGAGATCGAGAACAGCCCCTACCCGGTCGCGCTCGAGCTCATCCAGATCGAGCACTTCCAGGCGGGCGACCGCTACAACGTGGAGGTGGGCGTCATCGCCTTCGACAAGAACTCCCGCGGCCGCGGCGGAGATGACGACGAAGAAGATTCGATGGCCGCGCGCCGCACCAAGGCAGGACCTCCCGCGCCATGATCGCCCTCATCAAGAGCGTGTGGGAGAGAGTCTCCCAACGGGAACGCATCGCCGTCCTGTCGGCGCTCGGCGTTCTGTCCCTGCTCTTTCTGCTCTTCGTGCTCGACGTGCTCGGCGGGTTGATCTTCTTCCTGCTCTTCGTCGCGATCGTCGCGGGCGTAGGCCTGCTCTTCTATCGGGTCTACAAGCGGGACGAGACGCCGCTACCGCGAACGAGCCACGCCCCGGAGCCGAGCGCCCCGCTGGGCAAGCGCGTCCTGCGCTTCGCGGGCTACGGGGCCTTCTGGTTCTTCTGCTTCCTGATCTTCTCCTACTGGACCTTCCCCTACGATCGGGTGAAAGACTTCGTCATCCAGGAGGTCGAACGCCCGATGGGGCCTGGCAATCGCCGCGTGGCGAGCGGAGCCCAGCTCACCATCGACGAGCTCTCGCCCTCTTTCCTCACCGGTGTCGACGTCGAAGGCGTCAAGTACACCCAGTTGCCCGACGACCCCGATGCGGCCCCCACCGAAGTCGAGATCGACGAGGCGACGGTGCGTGTGTCGCTGCTGTCGTTGCTGACGGGCTCGCTGGGCTTGAGTTACGACCTCAGCATCGGCGGAGGCACGATCGACGGCGAGTTCGAGCAGACCGACACCTCAGAGCACGTGGCTGCCGAGATCAGCGACGTCGACCTCTCCAAGCTCGGGGTCGTCCGCGGGCTCATCGGGCTGCCCGTCACCGGCAAGCTCGACGGCAACGTCGACCTCACGGTGGCCGAGGAAGCCGAGCAGACCGCCGGGGCCATGTCGGTGACCATCGAGGATCTCCAGATCGGCGACGGCGAAGCCAAGTTCCCCATCGGCGGGATGGGCGACGGCTTGACCATCGAACAGATCGACGCGGGCACGCTGACGCTCTCCCTCGAGGTCGAAGAGGGCGTCGCGAACATCAAGGAGTTCAGCTCGGAGGGCCCCGACCTCGCGCTCTCGGCGAGCGGCAACGTGCGCCTCGCCCAGCCCTTCGAACGCTCCCGCCTCGATCTCCTGCTCCGCGTGGAGTTCACCGACCGCTACAAGGAGAAGAGCGACATCACGCGCACTCTCTTCGGCGCCATGGAGATGGTGCCGCAGATCCGCCCTGCGCGTACCAGCGACGGCGCCCTCCAGTATCGCGTCAGCGGGACGCTGGGCGGCCGCGGGCCCTCTACTCGGCCTGCGGGCCGTGAGCAGCCACCGGGCCACTGACCGGCGCAGGCCAGACGAAGGCCGCGTTGGCGGCGCGGAGGCGCCCGCGCGCCTCGACCTCCGCCGCGCGGATGGACGCGAGCTCGGCGCTGATTGCTTCGCCGTCGTTCACCGCTGACAAGAGATGAGCCGCGAGTCGCCTCCGCACCGCGGCGACGGCCGCGCCCTCGGGTAGCGCATCGAGGGCTGCGCGCAGCTCGGCAGTGCGAATGCCGTGCTCGTCGAGCCGGCGGCGAAGCGCGCGGCTCTGGGCGGCGCTTCGGCGGAGCGCCGTGCGGTCGGCGCGGATCTCCTCGAAGCGAGCGCGCTCCGCCGCGGTCATGGAGGTGCCGGCCAGGAAGGGCTCTAGGTCGGCGTCGATGTCGGTGCGCAGGTCGATGGTTCGGTCGACGTGCCAGCGCTCGACGAGCGTGAGAGTGCTCGTCTCGCCGCTGGCGATGGGGAGCGGCACCATGGAGACGTCGCCAGCGCCGCTCTCGGTGCCGGGGGGCGGGTCGTAGAGCTCCGCGCCGGCGTGCAGCGCGTGGCGGATCAGCATGCGACGCGGCGCATGCCGTCCGACCCGCACCCGATAGACGACCCGACGCTCGACCTGGCTGCGGAGGACCGCGCGGGCTGCGGAGACGGAGAGGATCGCCTGGGGCGTCGCGGTGTCACTGGTGGTGCGGGTGATCTCGGTAGCGTCGTCGAGTGCCCAGGGGATCACGACGTCTTCGCCGCCGCGCAGACCTCCGATCATCCCCTGCCCGAGGAGACGCCCGTGCCCGTACAGCGCCACCGGCCCGGGGACCAGATCCACGTCTGCATCGTTTTGAACCTGCGCCGCGCGGAAGGGATGGACGTCGCTGCCCTCGACTTCGCCCGTGGGGCGGAAGAGGTAGAGCTCCTCGGCGGGCACCTCGAGACTCACGGCAAGCGCCAGGACCGAACGCCCGGCGGGCACGTCGATGGGGCGCTGGATGGTGTAGCGCGTGCCGCCGATACCGGTTCGGGCGACCGACTGCCCGCGGACGGCGCGCGCCATCGCCGCCGCGTCGATGCCCGTGCCGGCAGGCGTGCGTTCGGCGGGCCGCTCGACCGAGAACGTGACGCGGCGGTTGTGGGCGTGGGCCTCGCGCGTGTTTCGGGGATCGAGGGGCTGGGTCGCTCCGAAGCTGCGCACCGTGAGGCGCGTCGGGTCGACGCCCATCTCCGCCAGCGCCTGGCGCACCGCGCCGGCGCGCTCCGCGGCGAGGCGGTAGCCCTCGGTTTCGCGCGCGTCGGCGTGGCCGTGGATCTCGGCGTGGATCTCGGGATTGCCCTGAAGCGTCGCCGCCACCGCTTCCAGGATGGCCCGCGACGCGGACCCCACCTCGGTCGATCCATCGTCGAAGTAGACGGCTTCGAGGATCTGGAGCGCCGCCGACTCGATCATCACCGCGCCCCGATCCGGACAGCCGTCCTCGTCCTGCATACCGTTGTACTGCTCCGCGTCGTCTGGACACACGTCGTCCACGTCGAGGATCCCGTCCCCGTCGCGATCCACGTTGTCGTCTCGCGCGACGCGCTCTGCGAAGACCGGCCCTGCCGCGATCCGCGGCGCGATATAGCCTGTGACGTCTGGGCGCGCGACGTAACGCGGCGTGCGCAGGTCCACCGCGAAGCTCGATGGTTCCGCGGTCGCCAGGGTGAGCTGGATGCCGCGCCAGTCCTCGGCGGTGGTGTTGTCGACCACGGCCCAACCGCTCAGGTGTCCAGGGGCGCCCGTCGCGTCGCCGAGCACCAGGCGGTAGCTGACGCGCCAGGCCGGCGTCTGGGTCGCCCAGGCCACACGGACCCTGCGCGCGCCCTGGCCCACGGCGAAGCGAAGGTGATGCACCCAATCGGGCGCTTCGTCTTCTTCGGCCGGCGCCGGGAGCGCCGCCACCGGCACCACCTCGGCGCCCTCCCCGCGTCCCACCACCGCCAGTGTGCTCAGCACGTCGTCCAGCTCGTGATTGCGAACCGCCAGGTCGAGCCGTCCGTCGTGCACCTCCGCGTCGCGTTCGAAATAGCCGACGCCGTTGCGGTACAGAACGACGCGCGACGGCGCCTCCTCGACAACGGCGCCCCCGCCACCGCAGGCGGGCATCAGCGAAAACGAGCAGACGATGAGCGCGAGCGAAGAGAGGTGGGAAGGCATGGCTCCGTGCACCGCAAGGAGCGTGCCCTCGAAGGCGCCCGAAGAAGCGCGACCGCACCTGTCGTCTCGAGACCACAGACGCGGTGCGAAAGCGACAGATCAGGGTCCCGAGAGCGTGGTGATCACGCCGTAGACCGGGTCGTTGACCGGCGCGTCCTCGCCCTCGACGAAGAGGAACAGGCCTCCCACCACCAGGCCCACGACCACCAGGCCGACCCCGGTCCAGAGCCAGGGGCTCCCGAGCACGCTCCCCGAGTCCGCCTCGAGGCGCACACGCAGCGTGGTCCCCGCGTCGAGATCGACGGTCGATTCCCGTCGCCCCGCGGGCCCCGAGACCACCACCTCGTAAGCGCCGGGCTCGAGATCGCGGGAAAGCGTCCCGCTGCCACGCGCGACCCCGACGATCTCGAGCACGTCGTCGGGATCCACCGCTTCGACCACCAGCGTGCCCAGGCGCGCGTCGGCGCTCATCTCGAGCGCGAGGCTCAACCGGCGTGAGCTGCCGCGGTCGAGCTCGATCCGTCGCTCCTCGGTCTGTCGCCGGGGCGCCGTGGCGGTGACGACGTGCTCACCCGGGTCGACCTGATGCTCGATCGTCTCTCCGTCCGAAGCCTCGGCGACGCGTTCCCCATCGACGCGCACCTCGATCGTCTCGGCACCCTCCACGTGAACGTGCAGGACGGCGATCTCGGCGCGCGTCTCGCGGAGCAGACGCTGCACCTCGCGTCGTTGCCCCGCCGAGATCTCGCCGCGCTCGCCTTCGAGGAGCCCCTCGAAGACGGCCACCGCCGCCAGCGTCTCCCCCGTGCCGCGCAAGGCCACGCCCAGGTTGAAGGCGGAGGCCGCGTTGGGACCGAGGCTCAGCGAGCGGCGCAAGAGATTGCGCGCCACCGCGAAGCGCCCGCTCTCGAGCGCGGTGTTGGCCTCCTCGAAGAGACGCCGCGCCTCGCGGTCCTCGCGGCTCTGTGCGCGGGCGACCCCCGCCGAGAGGACCAAGGTCACGGCCATCAGCGCCCACGACAGCCGCTTCACTGCCAATCCCACATCGGTACGCCGCCCATCGACGAGGTGGTCTCGGCCGGTCGCATCGACCGGCGCATGCGCGCGCCGCGACGCATGGGCGAAGGCGCCCTGTCGGCGGTCTCTTCCTCGGCCGCCGCCGTCTCTTCCTCGTCCGCGGCGTACTCGGGTGTCATCACCGCGACTTCGGGCTCGTCGCCCGCCGCCTCTGGATCCTGCGCCGGGGTGTCGCTCGGCGGCTCGCTCGCGACGGACGCCGGCGGCTCCTCCGGCGCAGCAGCCCCGCCGGATCCCGCGCGGGTGGCGAGGATCACGCCCACCGCCGCGCCCACCCCGATCACCCCCGCGACAGCGATCATGGGCAACAGGCGGCTGCTCCGCTCGGCCGGCGGGCTCGCTTCCGCCACCACCCGAAGGCGCGCCGAGGGCCGCGCCGGATTGGTGGCGGGGAGCGCGAGCTTGCCCGTCGCCGACGCGATGGCGCCGGTGACGCGGTCGGCCTGGTTTTGACGCTCCTCGGCGAAGGCCTCGCTCACGAAGTCGGCCACCTCGACGCGGCCCTCGAGCGCGGCGAGCTCGGCGAGAATCGCCTCGAGCTTGCGGGCCACGGACAGGGCGTCGTCGGGGCGATGGCTGGGATCCTTGGCCAGCATCGAGAAGGACAGCTCGATCAGCTCGGCCGGAACGTCGTCGCGCACCTCGCCCAGGTCGGGCGGCGGCTCCTTGAGAATGCGTCGCGCACCGTCCATGCCGGCCTTGTTCTTGTAGAGACGCGCGCCGCTCAAGAGCTCGTAGAGGACGACGCCGAGAGAGAAGATGTCCGACCGCCGGTCCGGCTCGTCGAAGCGGAGCTGCTCGGGCGAGAGGTAGCCGAACTTGCCCTTGAGCACGCCGGTCGCCGTTCGCGTCGTGCGTCCCCAAGCCTTGGCGATCCCGAAATCCGTGACGCGGGTGGCGCCGTCGTAGCCGACCAGGAGGTTCTGCGGCGAGACGTCTCGATGCACCAGGCTCATGGCACGCCCCCGTGCGTCACAGAGCTCGTGGGCCGCGTGCAGCCCGTTCGCCGTGTCCATGACGATGCGGAGGGCGACTTGCATCGGGACCTCCCGGCCCGCGACCGAGGCGCGCTCGATGATCTGTGCTGCGCTCGTCCCCTCCACGTAGTCCATCACCAGAAACGGCCCGCGCTCGTCCTCGCCGACGTCGAGCACGCTGACCACGTTCGGATGGCGGATCAGGCCTGCGATCCGCGCCTCCTCCAGGAACATCTCGCGAAAGTCCGGGTCGTCCCGGTAGGAGTCGCGAAGGCGCTTGACCGCATAGAGACGACGAAAGCGCCCCTCCTCGCGGATGGCGAGCTCCAC
This sequence comes from uncultured delta proteobacterium, assembly GCA_963727445.1. GTDB lineage: Bacteria > Myxococcota_A > Polyangia > Polyangiales > B10-G4 > B10-G4. The sequence goes on along the minus strand of CAVSGI010000018.1, from coordinate 22,991 downwards.
CAGCCCCATCCCCCCGCTCGCCAGATCGCAGATCGTCCGATAGCCCGTAGCGATCTCGCGCGTCCCAGTGGTCACCGGCGTACTATACAATCTCGCCGCGTGGCCCAGGTCGATCCCGCCGCATTCGCCCTCGCCAACCGAGCGGCCTTCACTTTCGATGCCGATGGGCTCGCGCGCACGGCGGCATCGGCGGCGGGGCCGATCCAGGCCTGGGCCCGGGCATTCGGCCTTTGGCTGCGGGGGGATTCGGCCGGAGCGGCCCTCGCGGCAGAAGCGCTGGAGAGAGACGCCGGCGCCGCGCGCGACCCCGTGATGGTGATCGAGGCCGCGGCTCTGCGGGCCCTCGCCAAGGCGGCAGAGGGAGACCTCGAGGAGGCCCGCGTCCTTTCGCGCCGCGCCTCCCGCATGGCCCGAACCGAGGCGATCCCCGAGCAGGAGTACAGCGCCCATCTGGTGCTGGCGCGCGTTCGACGCCTCACGGGTCATCCGCATCTCGCGACGCGGATCCTCACGTCGATCGCCCGCGTCGCGCCGGCGCGCTATCAAGCGTGGCTCGCGTGGGAGCTCCTGCTCTCTGGCGCCTTCGGCGAAGCCACCGAGCCGCTCCGCGCGAGCCAGCCGGGTCCTCTGGGAGTGGCGTCCCACGCGCTCGCCCGCACGCTCGCGGCGGGCGAAGCCGCCGACGTGGCCGCCTTCGGATCGGCGGCGGCCGAGCTGACGGCGATCGTCCCCTGGCCGTCGCTGGCACGGGAGGTCAGCGCGATCCTCGAGGCGTGCGACCTCACCCGCACGCCGACCTCGGACGAGGTGCGCGCCTGGTGCGCGGGCGAGACCCACGACTCGCCGCCGACGCTTCACGGCCTGTTGACCCGCGCCGGCAGCGCACCCGCCGGCGAGACCGCCATCGCCTACGTGGCTGCCCATCCCGGGGGCGCGGGGCGTCGCGTCTGTCGCGTGGGATGGGGACTCGTCGATCGCCGCGGGATGACGGTGCTCCCCCAGGGACGGCGAAAGCAGGGCCGCAACGAGACGCTGATCTCTGCGCTGGCGCTCGCAGGCCCGAAGGGGATGAGCGAGGAGGAGGCGTTCGGCGAGGTCTACGAGTTCGACTACCAGGCGGAGATGCACCGCGGCGTCTTCGGCGTCTGCGTGCACCGCGCGCGCGAGTATCTGGGCGAAGCCGGCACCATCGATCACGGCGCGGGGCGCGTGGTGCTCGCCCTCGAGACGCCGGTGCTGGTGCCGGATCCGCGCTGCGCGAAGCCGATGCAAGACCGGCTACTGCGTGCCATCGCCAGCCAGGGCGGCGCCACCGCGCAGGACGTCGCCAAGGCGGTCGGTGTCTCTCTTCGCGTGGCCCAGCAGGCGCTCGCGGACCTGAGCGCAGACGGCGCGTGCCTGGCGACGAAGGAGGGGCGCAAGGTGCGCTACGCCGTCGAGGACACGACCTTCTCCGAGCCCACGATTCACGACTGACGCTCGTATCAGGGAAAGCAGACGCGCCTGGGCCCGGCGACGGGAACCTCCCCGGCCGCGGTGGTGAAGCCGAGGCCGAGCTGGCCGTCTTCGTTCCAGCCCCAACACCAAAGCGTCTCGTCGCGACGTACCACGCAGGTGTGCTCGCGTCCGACGCCGAGCCGGAGGAAGCCGTCTCCTCCCGGAATGGTCACCCGCTCGGGCGCTTCACGACGCGCAACGTCACCCAGACCGAGCTGGCCATTCTCGTTCTTGCCCCAGCACCACAGGGTCTCGTCCTCGGCGATGGCACAGGTGTGCGACGCCCCTCCCGCCACCGCGATCCAGCTCCCTTCGACCGGGGACGCGTAGTTGAGATTGGTCTCCGGTACGACCCCGATTCCTAGCTGACCGTTGAGCCCGCCGCCCCAGCAGAAGAGCCGGCCACCGTCACGAATGCCGCAGGTGTGGAAGTCGCCGGCGCCCACCGCCGTCCAGTCGGAAAAGCATCCTTCGGCGGTGCAGCCCGCGCGGGTGGGCTCGAAGCGGTCGTCGAAGTCCCCGACGCCGAGCTCTCCCGACCCGTTGAGCCCCCAGCAGTAGAGCGCACCATCGTCCGCGATCCCGCACGAGTGGAAACCGCCGACGCTCACGTCGATGAAGTGCATGGTGTCGCTGACGAGATGCGGTGAAACGAGGTGGTCCTCCATCATGGGGTCCACGCCGCACTCGCCCGCCATGTTCGTGCCCCAGCACCAGATCTCGCCATCGGTGGTCAGGCCGCAGCTCGTGTACCAGCCGGAGTCGATCTTCTCCCACTCCGGCTCTGCGGTCGACGGGGCCTCGGGCGTGTCGACGCGCTCGCTGGCGTCACTTCCGTCACCGAGCTGACCGTTGCCTCGCCAGCCCCAGCAATGACGATCACCGGTGAACTGCAGCCAGCAGGTGTGGTCGGTGGCCGCGGAGCCACTGGCCAGGGAGCCGAGGGACACCAGCTCGGGAACGTTGGTCGCGCTGCCGCCCGTGCCCAGCTGACCGACGCGGTTCGAGCCCCAGCAGTAGAGGCTGTCCCCACGCTCGGCCGCGCACGTGTGAACGTGGCCGCCGCTGACGTACGCGATGGGATGGTCGGTGGTGCAGGCACCGCTGACGCATTGATCACTGCCCGGGCAGCCGCATTCACTTCCGTCGGGGCGTGGCGCGCAGCTTCCGCCGAGGCAGTCCTCACACTCGCTGCAGGTGGGGCTGCTGCGCTCCTCCGCGCCCGGCTCGGCGCCGTCGAAGCAGGCTCCGAGGCACACTCCCCGATCGCAGGTGCGCCCGTCGCCGCAGCTGACCCCCGCGCATCCGTCGTCGAACCAGACGTGGATTTCGCGGAGCGTGTTTCGTTCGTATCCCCCCACCGCGCGTGCCTCGGCGAGGACGTCCATCGGGCCGATGAGCTCGGCGAAGACCTCGAAGGTGCGGCTCGCGTCGCCGCCTTCGGGGACCAGCGGAACGCGGGCGAGGGTGCCCGCACCGCCGGCCATCACGGGGTTGGTCTGGTCGAAGACCACCGATCCGCTTCCGGTGCTGACCCGCACGTGGATCGACTCGGCCGTGGCCCTCAGCGTCGCCTGCGCATGGAAGATCACCACGACCTGAGTCGCGGGATGGGTGCGACACCCGCCGGTGGCGAGCATCGCGCAAGCCAGGACGAGGAGCCGAGCCATGCTCACGGAGTGTAGCGCCCATGGACCTCACTCGGCCACGGCCGCGGTGTTCACGTAGCGGAAGGAGTCGCTCTGGACGATGGCGACGATCAGGTCGCGCAGGGTACCGGTCTCGGCGAAGCGTGCGCGCGCCGCGTCGAGAGCGCACTGGTCGAGGGTGCCGGGCTCCTGCCCGATCGCCTTGGTCATCCAGCGGTTCGCGAGACAGTCGCGAACGCGGGCGCTGTTGCCCAGCGCGCGGCTCAGCTCGACGGCGTCGTTCACCGGACCGTCGACGTCGCTGCCCTGGATCTGACCGGTGGAGTCGATGGGCATGCCGGTGGTCACCTCCTCCGTTTGGAAGCGACCGATGGCGTCGTAGGCCTCGAAGGTGAAGCCGATGGGGTTGATCACCGAGTGGCAGGCGGTGCATCCATCGCCCGAAGTGCGGGCCTCGACGTCCTGGCGCACGGAGCGCACCTCGCCGTCCACGGTGCCGCCCTCGACGGGCACGTCGCTCGCGTTGGGGGGCGGCATGCCGAGCTCGTTGCACAGCACCTCTTCGACCACGAAGACGCCGCGCCGGATCGGCGACTGCACGTTGGCGGCAGAGAAGACCGTCAGGAACGCGGCGCGGGTGAGCAGGCCGCCGCGCTGACTCGCGGGCAGCTCCACCCACTGCCAGGTGTCGGCGTCGGTCGGTCCGCCTTCGACGCCGTAGAGCTCGGCGAGGGGCCCGTTCACGTAGGCGCGGTTGTTGTTGAAGAGCGCTTCCATGCTGCCCCCTTCTTCGACGACGATCTTGCGGATGAAGGCCTCGAGCTCGGTGCGCATCGCCGCGCGAAGCTCGGGACCGTATTCGGGGTAGAGGGTGCCGTCTTTGTCGGCGTCCTCGAGAGCGTGATGGAGTCGGCCGCCGTCGAGCTGCATCCAGTCCCAGAAGAAGCCCTGGATCGACGCTTCGGCCCGCGGATCTTCGAGCAGACGCTGGGTCTGGGTGCTGAGGCCTTCCCCGGTGGAGAGCTCGCCGGCCGCGGCCGCGGCGAAGAGGTCGTCGTCCGGCATGGTGTTCCACAGGAAGTAGCTCAGACGGCTCGCGAGCTCGTAGTCGTCGAGCTGCTGGATCCCTTCGGGCAGCCCATCGCCCGTGGTGCCGGCTTCGCGGAGGTAGAGCATCTGGGGCGACGCGAGGATCACCTCCACCACCACCTCCATGGCCTCCGAGAAGGACAAGGCGGCCTCGGCGTCGCTGTAGACGCCCTCGAGCCAGGCGCGCTCCTCTTCGGTGATGGGACGGCGGAAGGCGCGGGCGCCGAGCTGATCGATCATCTCGGAGGCGCAGGCGTCATCGGTGGCGCCGCTCGTGTCACAGGGGAAGACGGCGCGCGTCCACTGCGCCTGGCGGGTGATCGCGAGCTCGGCGGCGGTACGGAACTGGCGCACGCCGCGCTCGGTGATGATCTCCTCGGTGTCGTCGACGTCCGGAGCGAAGCCGGGGTCCCCGAGGAGATCCCGCACGGTGTTGGTGTACTGCTCTGGGGTCAGGCGCCTCAGCCCCCGCGGCGCCACCGCCGGGATGCCCGCGTTGCAGAGCGCGCCCGGGTCGTCGAGGCTGCCGGGGCCGCTGCCGCCACCCGGGCCGGATCCGGGCGCAGCGCCGGGGTCCCCGATGAGGCCGTCACAGCCGACCAGCGACAGGGTGATGGATACGGTCACCAGCGTACGGAGATGTCGGCCCAACATGATCCATGTGATGCCGTGTACGTGGGGTGCGCAGCAATTACACTTGGATCGCGTTGGGGGCGGCCGCCCCAAGTGCTCGGAATCACTCAGTCCGCGAGCCAGGCATGCTGCTCGAGCTTGAGCGCCTCTTCGAGCACTTGATCGATGGCCAGGACCTTGAAGTGGTGTTTGTCGGAGAGCTCTTCGGTGAAGGCCGACTCGTGCTGGGTGCGGACGAAGAGCTGAGCGTCGGGCCAGCGAGGCCTGAGGTACATCGCGCCCCGGAGATTGACCCGATCGTCGTCGCATCCGAGGACGATCACCGGCGGGTTGTCGATATCTCCGAGCAGGGCCCCCACCCGATCCCAGACCTGGGGATCCGAGACGTCCCCCTCGACCACGGCCACGTGGCATTGCGCTTCGGACTTCACCTGTTCGCGGAAGGTGCGCAGCCGCGCACCCGCGAGCTTGTCCACGATGACCACCTTGCCGATCTCGTGTGCGGCCTGCTGCTCCAAAAACTCGAGGATGGTCTGACCGAAGCGCCCGAAGCCGGCGAGGACCACCGTGTCCTGTGGCTCCGAGCCGCAGAAGATCGCCCGGAGGTGCTCGTCGTAGAGGTGGCGCGCGGCGAGGCGATGTCGGTTGAAGACCCGCAGTCGTCCGCCGTCCTCGTCCTCCACCGCGGCCCGAACCGCGCGGTTCATGGCGATGTCGCTCACGTGGGCCACGACCGAGAGGTTCGGGAAGCGCTTGGCGACCGCCCAGCCAGCTTCGAGGTTCGTGAGGTCGTCGTCGGTCATGAGCGCGATGGCGTAGGCGCGATCGAGGGAGAGCTGGGAGAGTGTCCCCTTGAGTCGGATGTCGCCGGGAACGAAGCGCGCGCCGAAGCGCCGGCGCGCCTGCTCGATGTTGGCCTGCCCCAGCTCGCGGTCGACGACGACGATCACCCGTCCCGGCTCGCGCTCGCGCAGGGCTTCGACGAAGCTCATGCCCACGCGTCCGAGGCCCACCACCACCACGTGATTGCGGAGGCCGAAGCGGTCGAGCCAATGCGACCCGATGATGCGCAAGAGGCCCTCGATGACGGCGCCGGTGGTGATGGTCGGTGCGGCGAAGTACGCGAACCACATCATGGCGCGCGCGACCTCCGGCCCGCCGCGCGGCGTGCCCAGGTCCATGCCGCCGAGAAAGAAGAGGCCCACCGCGTAGTAGAAGTGGGTCATGAGCCCGTGGCCCGAGAGCCCGGGACGATCGGTCACGTCGACGCCGACGGAAAACGCATAGAGGGCCATCCCGAGGACGATGAGGACCGCCGCGACTCGGAGCGTCCAGGACAGGGGACTCCGGCTCATCGGCGGAGCCTACAAGAGGCTGGACGACGGCTCGTCGATTTCGTCACCGACTTTTTTTCGCCAAAACGAAGAGTGTCGTGATCACGAACACTTGAGATTTTTCGGCGCAGACGCGGTGACGTGTTTTCGCCGCCGGGGTCGGTCTCTTGGAAGGAGTGACCACCATGACGACCCCCGAAACCATCCCCACCACCAGCCGCGACCCCGAGCCCCCGGGCGAAGGAACGCTGACGACCGAGGCCGGCCATCGACTGCCGCTGAGGCAGACGGATATGAAGGCGCGCATTCGCGGGCCGCTGTCCGAGGTGGAGGTGGCGCAGCGCTTCGTCAACGACGGCGAAGACGCCATCGAGGTCCGCTACGCCTTCCCGCTCCCCGCGCGCGCTTCCGTCCACCGGCTGTCCTTTCGTATCGACGACCGCGTCGTCGACGCCGTGGTCAAGACGCGCGCCGAGGCACGCCGTGACTACGAAGCCGCTCTGGCTGCGGGCCGCTCGGCGACGCTGCTCGAAGAGGACGAGCCGAGCCTCTTCACCATGAGCGTCGCCAACGTCCCCGCCGGCGCCGAGGTGATCGTCACCCTCGCCTACCACGAGCTGCTCTCCTACGACGACGGCGAGTGGCGTTTCGTCTTCCCGCTCTGTGCGCCGGAGCGCTACCGGGAGACGGAGGGCGAGCTGCCGACCGGCCACCGCCTTTCGCCGCCGCGTCTGCCGACCGGCAAGCGCAGCGGCGACGTGTCCATCGCGGTGGAGCTCGAGATGGACGACGAGGTCGACCACCTCAGGTGCGCGACGCACGCCGTGCGCATCGAGCGCGATCGGGCGCGCCACGCGCGGGTGGTTCTCGAAGCGGGGGACGCGATCGACAACCGCGACTTCGTCCTCACCTTCCGCGCGGGCGACGCCGGGGTGCGTCCCCGCGTCGTCTTCGAGCGAAGTCCCGGTGAGCCGGGGACGTTCCTCGCGCTCCTCACGCCCGCGGCGGAGCGAAAGGGCACGGCGCGGCGCAAGGGTCCGGGCGAGCTCGGCGCCATCACCTGCGGCAACTGCGGCGGTCTCATCGGCGACCCCGCCGGCGTGATCGACGTGCCGGGGATCGGCCCGGCCTTTCCCTGCGGCTTCTGTGGCGCGATCCTCGCGCCCAGCCCCGAGGGACGTCGAACCCGCGCCACCCGCCCCCGCGACGTGGCGATCCTCGTCGATCGCTCGGCGTCGATGCGCAACGGCCTGCCCCAGGCGCGCCGCGCCATCCGGGCGATGCTCGAGGGCCTCGCGCCCGGCGACGCGGTGCAGCTCATCGCTTTCGATCACGAGCGCGAGGCCTTCGACGGCGAGGGGCGGAGCTTCCACAGCGTGTCGAGCAGCGTGATCTCGCGCATCGACTCCTTCCTCGAGGTGCTGCGCCCGCGTGGAGGCACCGAGCTCGAACGCGCCCTCCGCGAAGCTGCGGAGCTTCCGAAGCGCGACGAGCGCACGCGGCTGATCGTCCTCGTCACCGACGCGGCCATCGGCAACACCAAGAGCCTCGTGCGCCGCGCCCAGGACCTCGCCGCCGACGGAACGCGCGTCTACGCGCTGGGCGTGGGTCCGGCGGTCGACCGTCGCCTGGTCTCGCGCATCGCCGAGGCGGGCGGCGGCGCCGCCGACTTCCTCGAGGAGCGCGGCGACGTCGAGCCGACGATGAAGCGATTCGTCCGCCGCGTGGTGGAGGCGGGCCCGGTGCTCACCGGCCTGTCGATCACCCTCGAGGGAGGCGACGCGGAGCAGATCCATCCCGCGGTGATCCCCGACCTCTACGCCGGCCAGCCAGTGCACGTGGTCGGTCGCTTCCGCGGCGACGGGGACGCGAAGCTGGTGATCACCGGCGCCACCGCGAGCGGCGCGCCCTTTCGGCAGGAGCTGCCCATTGCCCTTCCCACCGAAGCTGGCGCGGCTCCCGGCCTCAGCCGCCTCTGGGCGCGGGCGCGCGTGGACGCGCTCTGTGATCGGATCGACGAGGGGCGCGGCCGTGAGGATGCGCTGAAGAAGGAGGCCACCGACCTGGCGCTGGCGCACCATCTGGTCACGCGCTTCACCTCCCTCGTCGCCGAGGACGATCGCGTGGTGAGCGACGGGGATCCCCGGCCCACCACCGTTCCAACCCCCACCGCCGCGCCCGACGTCACCCACGGGGCTCCCCATAGCCGCCGGATCGGCGCGCGCGAGAGGATGCCCGCGCCCATGTGCGCTCTCGACGCCGAGCTGTGCGAAGAAGCCCCCGATGCGCGCTCGCCAAGCGGCGGCTCCTCGGTCATCGACGCGGCCGCGGGCGCGGTTCGGCGGGCGTTCGGGCGCCGGATCACCCCCAGCCGCCCCCGCATCGTCGCCCCGAGCGCCCCGCAGATCGTGGCGGAGCCGCCCGGATCGGAGGCCTATGACGCGGACGAGCTGAAGTGGCTGGCCTCGCGCGAGAGCGGCGAGCTCGACCTGGTCTTCCTCGTCGACGAGACCGGGAGCATGGGCCCCTACATCGAGCAGGTGAAGGAGCGCCTGCTCGACCTGATCGCCGCCCTCGAGTCGGCGCCGCTGATGAAGAGTCTGCGGCTGGGGCTGGTGACCTACCGGGACCATCCGCCTCAGGACCATTCCTATCCGAGCCGCGCCTTCCCCCTCACCGCCGCGGTGAAGGAGATCGAGGAGGCGGTCCGCTCCATGCGCGCGGCGGGCGGGGGCGACGGTCCCGAATCGGTGACCGATGGCCTCTTCGACGTGGTTCGCATGGACTGGCGTCCTGGGGCGGCAAAGGCCGTCGTCTGGTTCGGGGACGCCCCACCCCATGGGGTCGAGCCGGGCGGTGACGGCTTCCCCAGAGGGTGCCCCTGCGGCAATCACTGGTACGCCCAGGCCGAGTCGTGCCGGGAGATGGGCATCGCCATCTATGCCGTGGGTTGCCTTCCCGGCCTTCGGCACTACGTGGCCGCCGAGGCGGTCTTTCGCAAGGTCGCCGAGACGACCCGTGGAACCTACCTGCCACTCACGAATGCCGAGCTCCTGGTGCCGCTCATCTGCGGTGCGGCCCTCACCGAGCTCGACAAGCAGCGGATCGACGCGCACCTCGGCGATCTCGTCGAGGGCCACCGCGCCGCGCTCGCCGAGACCGACGAGGCAGAGCGGCTCCGCTGGCTCACCCAGGCCATGGCCAAGCGCGGGGTTCGTCCCCGTGCGATGGCCCATGAGCCTGGCTCCCTCCGGCCTGCCCCGCTGGCTTTCAGGGAGATCACGGTCGCCGACGTGTCGGGGTCTCTCGACCGCCTGCGCATCGCCGGCCGCGCGGGGGTTTGACGCACTGGTGCCCGCTTAGCGGGTTGGGCTCGAAAGAGCCCAGGGCCGTCATCGCACCCTCCCCTTCCACTCGCGCGATGACGGCCCACCAGGCGTTGATTTCACGGAACGAAGCGCGCGAGGTCAGGAGGAGACCGGCTCGCGCATCGTCACCAGCTCTTCGGCAGCGGTGGGATGGATGCCCACCGTGGCGTCGAGCTGGGCTTTGGTGATGCCGTATTTCACGGCGACGGCGAAGCCTTGAACGATCTCCCCGGCGTCGGGACCGACCACGTGCACGCCCAAGACCCGATTGGTCTTCGCGCAGACGACGAGCTTCATCATCATCTTGTCGTGATGGGTGCTGAAGGTCTTCTTCATCGGTCGAAAGGTGGAGCGATAGACTTGGCAGACTTCACCGCGATGCCATGCGGCCTGCTCGGAGAGTCCCACGGCGCCGACCTCGGGATTGCTGAAAACCGCCGTGGGGATGTCGTCGTAGTCGAGCTCGACCGGACGGCCCGCGAAGCGGTTCGCGGCGTACGCCATGCCCTCCGCGATCGCGACCGGTGTGAGCGGCACGCGATCGATGACGTCGCCGAGGGCGCTGATGCTCGGCACGGAGCTTCGCAGCTCGTCGTCCACGACGATCCCGCCGTTCGGTCCGAGCGCGACCCCGACCTCTTCGAGGCCGAAGCCCCGCGCGCGAGGGCGGCGCCCCACCGCCGCGAGCACCAGCTCGCTCTCGAGCGTCGAGCCGTCGTCGAGCGTCGACACGCGCACGCCGTCCTCGAGCGCGATCTCCTCGATGGTGCGCAGCGCATGGACGTGGACGCCCTTGAGACGGATCTGCTCCGTGAGGTGCTTCTGCACGTCCTGATCGAACGCGCTCAAGAGGTGCTCGTACTTGTGAACGAGGTGCACCTCCACGCCGAAGCCGTTCAGGATCGAGGCGAACTCCACCCCGGTGTAGCCGCCGCCCGCGACCACGGCGCGGCGGGGTAGCCCGTCCAGGAAGAACATCGCGTCGCTGAAGACGCCGTGCTCGACGCCCGGGATCTCGGGCGCCCAGGGCTGACTGCCGGTGGCGACCAGGATGTGCTCGGCCGTGATCCGGCGCTCCCCGACGCTTACCTCGTGCGGCCCCTCCACCTGGGCTCGCCCGCGGATCACCTCGACGCCCGCGCGCTCCAACAGATCCCCGTACACGCCGTTGAGCCGTGCGATCTCGGCGTTCTTGTTCTCACGCAGCGTCGGCCAATCGAAGCGCGCCGGTCCTGGCAACACCCACCCGAAGCCCTTTGCATCCTCGAAGCCCTCTCCGTGACGCGACGCGAGAGCGAAGAGCTTCTTCGGGACGCAGCCGAGATTGACGCAGGTGCCGCCGAGGTGACTCGCTTCGGCGAGGGTCACCCTGGCGCCGTGACCAGCGCTCACGCGCGCGGCGCGCACGCCCCCCGAGCCGCCGCCGATGACGAAGAGGTCGACGTCGTGACTCAACCCGGCATCCCCGCGTCGTCGGGGACGCCCACGACGCCCGTGTCGCCGCCGTCGGGCGTGCCGCTGCCGCCATCGGGGGTGCCGCTGCCTCCATCGGGCGTGCCCGCGCCCCCGTCACCGCCTGGCGGAGTCCCTCCACCCGTCGCGTCCTTGAAGCCCGCGGCGAGGGTCCAGCCGGGGTTGCCGCCCGCGGCCCAGGCGTAGGCGCCGATGTCGGCCACGCCCATCCGGTCGGTGCCGTTGAAGTCGTCCGCGGTCACGTAGTCGTTCGTCGCTTTCAGGATGGTGTTGTGGACGACCATCAGGTTGGAGGGGATGCCGGTCTGATGCGGCTGCATGGCGATCCCGTCGGATCCCGCGCTGAGGATGATGTTGTTCCGGATGGTCGCGTCGGCGGCGGACTGGATCCCGTGGTCGCCGCAGTTCCAGAGCACGTTGTCGCGGATCACGTTGCCGCTGCTACCTTCCTTGACCTCGATGCCGTCGCCCTGGGACACGCGGCAATCGCGGATGCCGGCCGAACTGACGCCGAAGCGACCGGAGAGGGTGTACATCCCGTCGTCGAGGATCAGCTCGTCGCCGGGGCCGAGTCCGTTCATGATCGTCTCGACGTCATCGGAGGGACCCGCGGTCATCTGGGCGAAGGCCGGGGCGGCGGGGGCGGAGACGGTGAGAAGCAGGAGCGACAAGAGCGGCCGAAGTCGATGCATGGGGTGACTCTCTCACGGCGTCGCCACGGATCGAAGGACGCTCGCGCCCCGTGATAATCTCCGGCCATGCTTGGGCGTGCACTCGGGGGCCTCGCCGTGATCACGGTGGTGATCCTCGGCGGCCCCGGACAGAGCGCCGCGCAGCCGCGTGCGCCTCAGACGCTGCTCTTCGTCCCGCGAGGACTGAACGCGACCGAGGCACGGGACCTGAGTCGAGCGCTCGCCCGCGAGCTCGACATGCGCGTCGTTCATGCGGCGCGCGTCGGCGATCGCCTCGCAGCGCGCGCCGCGAGCGCCCCGGGCGCGGCGGTGGCCGAGCGGGTGGATGCCCAGGAGCGCGCCGCCATGGATGCCTACGTGCACCTGCGCTTCGGCCCCGCGGAGCAGGCTTTCAGCCAGGCCATCGACGCCACCATGGAGGATCCCCGTCGTCCTGCCGACCCGAAGCGCCTCGCCCAGCTTCTGTTCGGCAGGGCGCTGGTGGGCCTCGCGACGCAGCGCAACGACGAAGCCATGGTGGACCTCGAGAGCGCCGTCACTCTGGACCCCGACCTCGCCCCCGATCGCGACCAATACGGACCGCCCGTGCTCCGCGCCGTGTCCGCGGCCCGGCGGGAGCTCGCGCGCGCGCCCGAGGTGGCGATCGACGTCGAGCGTTCTCCCGAAGATGCGACGGTCTGGATCGACGGTCGCGAAGTGCCGCCCGGCGAGGTGGTCCGCGCTCAGAGCGGCGTCCGACATCTGCTCACCGCGCGACGGCCGGGCCACGAGCCGCGCTCGCAGTGGATCGAGGCGAGCGAAGGCGGCCGCGTCCCCGTGGTGCTCCCGCGGATCAGTGGCGCCACGCTGGCGCTGGTCGCGCTCTCGGCGTGGGAGAGCGCGGATCCGGAGCGATCCTTCGCGGCCCTCGACGAGGTCTCTGCGCCGCTGGTGGCGCGCGCGCTCGGCGCCGAGCGGGCGGTGATCGCGACGCGCGCGGCCGCGGGGATCACCATGAGGCTCTACGACGACGACGGGCACGTCATCCGCACCGCCGAGGGCGACGCGGTCGATTGGGAGGCGCTGCCCTTCACCGTGCTGGCGGCGCTCCTCGCGGGCCGCACGCTGACGCCACCCTCACCAGCGGACGTCGCGCTGAGCGTGTCGGCGCCCAGCGAGGTGGGGCTGGGCGAAGCGATCCCGATCCGCGTGCAGCTCCGCGATCCGGAGAGGCGCGTGGATGCGGTGGCCGCCCGCTGCGGCGCTGCCGTGAGCACAGTGCGCCTGGATGCGTCGGAGCGCAGTGCCGTGGCCCTCTCGGTCGATGCACCCGAGCGGGAAACCGCGCTCGAGTGCCTGGTGAGGGCCCTGGATGGGGAGGGGCGCGCGCTCGGTGCACCTCCGGACGTCCTCGACGTGAGCGTGACCGAGTCGGAGCGGGCGCCCTTCTATGCAGCGTGGTATTTTTGGTTGGCTGTGGGGCTCGTCGCCGCGGGAGGTGTGGCGGCGGCCATCGTGGCGACTCAGGTCGGCCACGATCCACAGCAGGTGCTCACGATTCATGGCCCTTGAAGGATCGCCCGCGGCAACGTGCTTGGCGCTCGCACTGAGCGTCTTGTGCACGGCCTGCGACGACGACTCGGTCTTCACCGACATCGACCTGGTGCTGCCGCCGGGAGACGGTGACGCGCTGCGCGATCTGAGCCGCATCGAGATCGACGTGCACAGCCCGTCGGCGGGCGCGTGCCTCGGGCTTCGCGAATGGGCGCTCACCGCCTGTGGTCAGGCCGATTGCGACGCCCCCTACGCGCCAGCGGCCGAGCCCATGGCGAACGTCGCGCTGGAGCGCGCGGCCGACGGAAGCTTCGGATCGCGCGACCTGCCGGTGCCGGGGGACGGACCGTGGCAGGTGTTGGTGCGCGGCTACGACGCCAGCGGCGAGGCGTTCCTCGCCGGCTGTCAGGTCACGAGCGATCCGGGTGAGCGGGTGCGCGTGCGCATGTTCCGCCCGTGGTGCGATCCACGCGCCTGCGCTTCGCAGTTCCACCCCGCGTGCGCGGCCACCATCGACTGCGCGGCGATGACCGAGGACACCCTGGCCGAAGACCCGCCGTGCCGGAGCCCGATGGAGGGGATGGAGGTCTATCCCTGGGAGCAGGATGGGATCGATTGCGCGCCCGACGGCGGCGCCGATCTCCTGGGCAACTGCCGGCGCGCGGTGGTGCTCTGCCAGCCGGGCTATCTCGATCCGATCACCGACGGCACCTGCCCCGTGACCGAGATCGCCGAGACCTGTGGCGGTGAAGACCTGAACTGCGATGGTGTTCGCCCCGGGGCTTGTGGCGGCTGCACCGGAACCTGCGACGAGTGCTACACGGCGTCGGCCTGCAACCCGGACGGCACCTTCGAGTGCGTACAGGTCGAAGCGGGGACGGGGTGCAGCACCGGCGTCTGCTGCAACGGTGCCTGCGTCGACACCAGCACCTCCCTCGATCATTGCGGAGGTTGCGGCGCGCCTTGCACCGGCGAATGCGTGGGCGGAACCTGCGACCGCCCGCCACCCACCTGCACCGTGGACGCTTGCAACGCCGGGAGGCCCCCCACGTCACCGCGCGCCGACGGATGCGCCAGCACCACCCTCGGCGACTGCCTCTGCGGCGAGACCACGGCGTGTGAGGGCGACCAGGTCTGCTGCGACGGTTCGTGCGACGCGTCCTGTGGCACCGGGGCCGACGCGGGCCCGACCTGCACCCCGATGGAAGAGACCTGTGGTGGCGGCGATGAAGACTGCGACGGGATCCTCGACGACACCGACTTCGACGCGGTGGCGTGGTGCAACCGCGCCGGCTTGACGGTGGCGAACGGTTGCACCCGCGCCGGTGCCTGCACCTGCAACGGCGATCGGGCCTGCGACGGGCGGACCTGTTGCCTCGGCGTCGGCTGCGTGGACCTCGAGAGCGACTCGGACCATTGCGGCAACTGCGAGACTTTCTGCGAGGGCGCAGAGAGCTGCATCGGCGGCGTCTGCCGTCTGCCCTGAGGACCCTCTCAGCGGAGCTCGACCACCAGGCGCGTGGGCGCGTCCTCGCGAATGTTCACCGAGCGACGCGCCCTGAGATGCAGGCGCGGGTTCTCGAGGAGCACGGCGTGACGGCCCACCGGCAGGCGAATGTTGGTGGCGGGCGTGCTCTCGGCGACCACCCGGCCGTCGACCTTCACCCGTGCCCAGGGCGTGGACGAGACGTTCAAGACGCCGAAGGCGCGACGCGCCGTGAGGGTGGCGTCGATCTCGTACGAGGCCACCTCGTCGAGGGGCGCCCACTCGCGATGTCGTCCGCGGCCGTCCAGCGAGACGGCGACTTCCACGCGCTCGCGCGGCAGATTGGCGAGGGTGAGCGGCGTGACGCCCGCCACCTCACCGCCCACCGTGACCTCGGCGCCTTCCGGGGTGGAGCGGACGATCAGACGGCCAAGCTCCTGCTCGAGCACCACGTCGACATCGGTGGTCTGCCCCGCTACGGCCTCGACGTCGGCGGTGATCGGACGGTAACCCGCGAGCGCGAAGCCGATGTGGTGGGGCTTGACCTTGCGGGTCGGCGCCGAGAACCCGGGCTCCAACGGTGTCGAAGCACGCCTCGAGCGGCTCGACTGGACGCTGCGGCTCAACGACCGCCAGGCGGCCACCGGCGCGGTGAACCGGCCGATCGTGCTGCCCGCCGGGCGGACGATCGAGATTCCGCTGGACGTCCGCGTCGATCTGCTCGAGCTCTACGGCGAGAACCGCGACGACCTGGTGGCGCTCGCCCTGCGCCTGGCCGGCCGCGGCGCCGAGTCGCAGCACCTTGAGCTCTCCGTCCGACCCACCATCACCACCCCCTCGGCCCGATGACCTACCCGCGCGACATCGTCCTCACCCGCCGCGACGTGTGACCTCAGGAGCCGTTCAGTGCTGGGCGTCCTCTTCGCCCTCGTCGGCGCCGGCGGCCTCGTCGGCATCGGTGAAGGCGAGGTGCTTCTCGCCGTTGATCGTGTAGCTCCTGCCGTCGGCGGCGACGACGATGGTGATCTCGCCGACGCGCTCGCCGCGGTTGGCGGTGAAGGTGGCGGGGTCTCGGACGGCGGTGGTGGCGAGTTGGCGCGCGGTGGCGGCGCCGCGCCGCACTACGTTGCGGCTCGGATGGCCGTGGTCGGCGCCGGTCGAGTAGAGGATGAATTCGGGGTCGAGAGCGTCGAGCAGGCGGGCGGTGGTGGAGAAGGCGGAGCCGTGGTGGTCGGCGCGGTAGATCTCGACATCGCTCTCGCGCGGCGGCGAAGCGCTCTCCCAGCCGTCGACCAGGTGGTGCTCGATGTTGGTGAACACCTGCCCCCAGTCGCGCAGCACGTAGAGTGGGTGGGCGACCGGATCGTCGGTGCCGTTGAGGTCGCCGCCGGTGAACATCTCGAACTCGCCGCCGGTGATCTCCAGCGCGATCGACAGGTCGTTCTCGTCGCCAGGCGTGTGTGTGTAGTCGACGCCGCTCTGCACCGTCGACCCCTGCTCGGCCAGCTCGAAGGCGGAGGGACCGCCCTCGGGGGGAACCCTGCCGGCAAAGGCGAGGACGTCGACCGAGACGCCGGAGCCGAGGTCGATCTGGCCGGTGCCGAACTGCGGCGCCTCCTCCCGCCCGACGCGGCCGTACCGCTCCCAGATCGGCATCCGCTCGCGGATGATCTTGTAGACCTTGCGGTTGGACTCGGGGCCCATGTAGGCCGCGCCGTCGTCGCCGACGTCGATGAAGGTGCCGACCGAGAAGTCGATGTCGAAGTCGGAGAGGAGCTGGATGATCCCGGTGCCCCAGCCGTCGGCGCGATTCTTGCCGTACCCGAGGTGGTCGCTGTGGTAGTGGGTGGCGAGGAAGTAGTCGACGTCGTGGCGGCCTGTGAGGGCGTGGATCCGGTCTCGAGCACGTGAGCGGCGCTAGAAGTCAGCCCGGCCGGGAGCTTCGAGCCGCCGCGTTGGCTCCCCGAGGTCGATCAGCAACGTGGCGATGGTTCGGCGGCGGACCGATGACCAGCATCGAGTCAGCCTGGCCGATGTTGAAGACGTGGATGCGAAGCAGGTCGCTCCGATGCGGGCGCCGGTACCGCGGCGGTGTCCAGCGCCATCGCCTCGACCGTTCCACCGGCGGCCTCGGATCGTGCCGCGAAGGCCGCCTCCAGATCCTCGACGGCCTGCTCGTCCTCGGCGCTCCACGACTCGGCGACCGGTGGCTTCAAGTCGGTGTCGACGGTCGCCGGCCGTCCTCCCGGGCCGCTGGAGGTACACGCCAGGAGGAGCAGGAGGAGGACGGGCGCGTAGGGCCGCAAGCAGCGGGTGAGCCTCTCGAGCTTGGCGAATGACATGATGGTGTCTCCTTTCAGGGGGCCTTTTGGGTCCTTGCTGCCGGTTGCGCCCCGGAGCCGGACAGATTCTGCACCCTCTCCGTGACGCCGGAGCCACCTTTCCCTTCGCCTTTGCACCGTGCCGCCGGATCGGTGAGAATGGGCCGCTGCCGCGGTGTCCGGATGCCGGGGCGGAGTGCGCGCCACCACCGAACCGGCCGCCCGGGCCGCCGATCACCACCGAGAGAGCTTCCATGCCCGAACGACAGGACGTCATCCTGGGAGGGGGGCTGGCGGGTCTGACCGCCGCCTACACCTTCCAGCAGAACGGACAGGACCACTGGCAGGTCTTCGAGCGCGAGGACCGGGTGGGCGGGCTGGCGCGCTCGCAGGAGGTGGACGGCTACCTGTTCGACTACGGCCCGCACATCCTGTTCACCATCGACCCGGAGATGGAGGCGCTGATCCGCGACCTGCTGGGCGACAACTTCCACGCCCAGCAGCGCGAAGCGTGGATCTACCACCAGGCGCACGACCTCTACACCCAGTTCCCCTTCCAGGCCCACCTCTACGGGCTGCCGGTGCCGATCGTCGAGGACTGCCTGGTCGGCCTGGTGCGGGCGGTGGAGGCGCAGGCGCGCGGCGAGTTCGACCCGACCAACTACGAGGAGTGGATGCGCGGCTTCTTCGGCCAGGGGATCGCCGAGCACCTGATGATCCCCTACGCCAAGAAGATCTGGACGGTGGAGCCGTCGACCATGGACTTCTCGTGGATCGGCCGCCGGGTGCCGACGCCGCAGGTCGAGCGCATCGTGCGCGGCGCGCTGACCGCCGACGTCGAGCTGGTGGGGGCGACGTCGAAGTTCTGGTACCCGCGCCAGGGCGGCATCGAGCCGCTGCCGCGCGCCCTCGGCCGCCGCGTCGAGCCGATGCTCAACCTCGGCCGGACGATGGTGAAGATCGAGCTGCCGGAGCGCCGGGTGGTGTTCGCCGACGGCGCGGTGGTGCCGTTCGAGCACCTGGTCTACACCCTGCCGCTGCCCTACCTGCCGCGCTTCATCGACCACCTGCCGCCGGAGGTCGAGCGGGCGATCGCCGGCCTGCGCTGGCAGGGCATCTACTGCGTCAACCTGGGGATCGACCGCGAGGCCATCTCGGACAAGCACTGGGTGTACTTCTACGAGGACACCTTCCCCTTCCACCGCCTGTCGTTCCCGGCCAACTTCAGCCCCGACACGGCGCCGCCGGGCAAGAGCTCGATCGCCACCGAGGTGGCCTTCTCGGAGGTCCGCCCGCTGGCCGAGGACGAGGCGGTGGAGCGCACCGTGGCGGCGCTCCAGGCGGCGAAGATCCTGCGCCCGGACGACCGCATCGAGCTGGTGCACACCGAGCGCATCGAGCCGGCCTACGTGATCTACGACCTCGACCACCCGAAGAACGTGGCGCTGATCCGCGACTGGCTCAAGGAGCACGGCATCTGGACCGCCGGCCGCTTCGGCGAATGGCAGTACTTCAACATGGACCACTCGATGCGCAGCGGACGCACCGCCGCCGAGCAGATCCTCGCCACCAGCGGCGCCGCGTCGGCGGCGGGCGGCCGTTGAGGATCGTGCCGTGACCGTCGCCACGCCGTCGCCGAGCCCGGCTGCCGCGCCGACCACCGCCGGCGAGGTGCCGGAGGTGACCGTGCTGGTGCCGGTGTACAACGAGGCGGACACCGTGCTCGAGCTGGCGCGCCGCATCGCCGAGGTGATGGACGAAGCCGGCCGCAGCTTCGAGCTGGTCTTCGTCGACGACGGCTCGCGCGACGGCACCGACCGCCGGGTGCGCGAGGCCCACGCCGCCGACCCGCGGGTCAAGCTCGTCTGCCTGCGCCGCAACTTCGGCAAGGCGGCGGCGCTGTCCGCCGGCCGCGACCACTCGCGCGGCGAGCCTGGTGCTGACCATGGACGGCGACCTGCAGGACGACCCGGCCGAGATCCCGCGTTTCCTCGCCACGCTCGAAACCGAGGGGCTCGACCTGGTGTCCGGCTGGAAGCGGCGGCGCCGCGACCCGGTGTCGAAGCGCTGGCCGTCGCGGCTGTTCAACTGGGTCACCCGCCACCTGGCCAGCGTCGAGCTCCACGACTTCAACTGCGGCTTCAAGCTCTACCGCCGCGAGGTGCTGGAGCAGATCTCGATCTACGGCGAGCTGCACCGCTACATCCCGGTGCTGGCCAGCCGCCGCGGCTTCGCCGTCGGCGAGATCGAGGTGCTCCACCATCCGCGCCTCCACGGCAGCTCGAAGTACGGCTGGGACCGGCTCTACAAGGGCCTGCTCGATCTCATCACCGTGCTCTTCATCACCAAGTACACGCGCCGCCCGCTGCACCTGTTCGGCGTCTTCGGGCTCGGCTTCCTCGGCGTCGGCTTCCTGATCAACCTCTACCTGTTCATCCTCTGGCTGGGCGGCGAGTCGCTGTCCGACCGGCCGCTGCTGCTCCTCGGCGTGCTGCTCATGCTGCTCGGCATCCAGGTGCTGACCACCGGCCTGGTCGGCGAGATGATCACCTTCAAGAACTTCCGCAGCGAAGACAGCTACTCGATCAAGGACCTGCTGGAGTAGCCCGGCCCGCTCCGTGGACCTCCTCTTCCTCACCCAGACCTACCCGCGGTACGCCGGCGACACCGCCGGCCCGTTCATCCGCGACCTCGCCCGCGGCCTGGTGCGCGGCGGCGACCGGGTGACGGTGCTGGCGCCGCACGCCGAAGGGGTGGCCGAGCGCTGGGACGACGACGGCGTGGCGGTGGAGAGCTTCCGCTACGCGCCGCAGCGGCTGGAGGTGGTGGGCTACTCGCGCAGCCTGCAGAAGGACGAGACGGTGAAGGCCGGGGCCAAGCTGATGGTTCCCTTCTACGGCCTCGGCGCGGTGCGCGCGGTGCGCAGCGCCCTCGCACCGCGCCGCCGCCGCCGGCCGGCCCTACGACCTGGTACACGCCCACTGGGTGGTGCCCAACGCGCCGCTGGCTGCGCTGGCCACCGGGCGGCGGGAGGTGCCGCCGGCGCTGGCGGTGGGCCTCCACGGCAGCGGCGTCTTCCTCGCCGAGCGGCCCGGGGTGCGGCGGACGGTGGCGTGGGCGCTCCGCCGCGCGCGGCTGCTCACCGGCTGCTCGCCGGAGCTGGTCGACCGCGTGGTCGCCCTCGGCTTCCCGGCCGAGGACTCGCGGGTGATCCCCTACGGCGTCGACGTCGAGCTGTTCGCGCCGCTCGCCGAGAGCGACGCCGGCGCCGGCGAGCGCGCCGCGGCGTGGCGCCAGCGCCTCGGCGTGCCGCCGTCGGTACCCCTGGTCCTCGGCCTCGGGCGGATGGCGACCAAGAAGGGCTTCCACGTCCTGCTCGACGCCCTGCCCGGCCTCCTCGCCGGCGCGCCGGACGCCCACTGGGTGCTGGCCGGCGGCGGCGACCGCCTGGCGGAGTACCAACGCCGGGCGGCGGCGATGCGCGGCGGCGAGCGCGTGCACTTCCCGGGCGAGGTGAAACGCGGCACCCTGCCGGACCTGTTCCGCGCCGCCGACCTCTTCGTGCTGCCGGCGGTGCACGACGCCAAGGGCAACGTCGACGGCCTGCCCAACGTCATCCTCGAGGCGATGGCCAGCGGGCTGCCGGTGGTGGCCAGCGACATCTCGGGCATCCCGCTGGCGGTGGTCGAGGGGGAGACCGGCCACCTGGTGCCGGAGGGGGAGCCCGCGCCCCTCGCCGCCGCCCTCGCCGGCCTGCTCGGCGACGCCCCGCGGCGCCGCGCGCTGGGCGCCGCGGGCCGCGCCCGCGCGGTGGCGCACCTGACCTGGGACGCGGTCGCCGCCCGCTACCGCGAGGGCTACGCCGCCGCCCTGGCGGAGCGGCCGTCGTGACCGGACGGCGCCGCACCCGCCCGTGATAGCGTTTCGAGCCCCGATGCACACCCTTCAGGAGGAAGCCCTCATGCGCCGTCATCGCCTGCCGCCCCTGCCCTTCGTCCTGCTCGGCCTTTCCCTGCTCGCCGTCGTCGCGCTCGCCGCCACCGGCTGCCACCGCGGCGACGACGAGGCCTCCGTCGAGCGGCGCCTGGACCAGAAGGGCACCATGGACGTCGTCGAGGAGGCCGCCAAGGACGAGTACGATCCGCCGTCCGACGGCGAGCTGAGCGAGAAGCAGATGGACCTGTACCTCGAAGTGGAGACGCGGGCGGCGAAGATCCGCCAGGTGGCCCAGAAGCGGATGGAGGAGCGGACCGGCAAGGACGAGGGCGACGAGGCGAAGAAGCCGGGCCTGTTCGACGCCCTGCGCGCCGTCGGCGACCTCGGCGACCTGGTCACCGCCGAGCTGCGCGCCGCCAAGGAGCTGGGCTACAACGCGGCGGAGTTCCAGTGGGTCAAGCAGCAGGTGGTGGAGGCCCAGGTGGCGATGATGGGACAGCAGATGCGGACCGGATTCGCCGCCGTCAACCAGCAGGTCCTCGACGCCATGGAGGCGCAGAAGCAGGCGGCCAGCGACGACGACCAGCGGCGCCAGATCGAGCAGCAGATCGCCGACTACAAGGAGAACGCGGCCGACGCCCAGCAGGGCGACGAGATGGAGCCGGGCGTCGAGCACAACATCGAGCTGGTGAAGCGCTACCAGGAACGGCTGCAGAAGGTCGAGCAGGCCGCCTCCGAGCAGGCGGACTCGGAGCCGGCCAACTAGCGATGCGGGGCGACACCGCCGAGGAGGGCGGCGGCGCGGCGGCCGAGCGCTGGGCCCGCCGGTTGGTGTGCTCGGTCAGCGACGACACCGGGTCTCCCAACACCGGGTCTCCCAACACCGCGCCGCTCGACGAGCCGGCCTTCCTGTCGCCGGCCGGCCGCCCCTGGCTGGTCGACTACGAGCTCGACGAGGCCGCCGGCCGGCGGTTGCGCCAGCGCCTGCCGTCCCGTCCCTGGACCCTGTGGCGCTACCGCGAGCTCCTCCCCCTCGCCGACTTCGACCGCCGCATCGACCTCGGCGAAGGCGGCACGCCGCTGATCCCGCTGCGCCGCAGCGCGCCGCCGGAGGTCGAGGTGCTGATCAAGGAGGAGGGCGGCAACCCGACCGGCTCGTTCAAGGCCCGCGGCCTGTCGCTGGCGGTCAACCGCGCCCGCGAGCTGGGGGCTCCCGGGGTCGAGCTGCCGAGCGCCGGCAACGCCGCCCTGGCGCTCACCGCCTACGCCGCGGCGGCGGGCCTGCCGGCGCGCGTCGCCGTCCCCGACGGTACGCCGGCCACCGTGGTGCGCCGTTGCCGCCAGCACGGCGCCCAGGTGATCACCGGCGGCGCCACCCTGGTCGACTCCGCCGCCCGGCTGGCCGCGGTGGCCGCCGAGGCGGGCGGCGAGCCGTTCTGGAACCTCTCCACCCTGCGCGAGCCCTACCGCGTCGAGGGCAAGAAGACGATGGGCCTCGAGCTCGCCGAGCAGCTCGGCTGGCGGCTGCCGGACTGGATCGTCTACCCGACCGGCGGCGGCACCGGCATCGTCGGCATGCACAAGGCCTTCGCCGAGCTCGAGCGCCTCGGCCTCGTCGCCGGCCGCCGGCCGCGTTTCGTGGTGGTGCAGATGGCCGGTTGCGCGCCGTTGGTGCGCGCCTTCGCGGCGGGCCGGGAGGCGGCGGAGCCGTGGCCCGAGGTGCGCACCTCGGTGTGGGGCCTGCGGGTGCCGAAGGCGATCGGCGACTTCCTGGTGCTGCGCGCGCTGCGCGAGACGGACGGCGTGGCGGTGGCGGTGGAGGAGGACCGGCTGGCGGCCGAAACCGAGCGCGCCGCCCGCGAGGAAGGGATGCTGGTCGGCCCCGAGGGCGCCGCCTGCCTGGCCGCCGTCCGCGACCTCTGCGCCGCCGGCACCATCCGGCCGGGCGACCAGGTGGTCGTCTTCCAGACCGGCCACCCG
>CAVSGI010000017.1:0-222371 GCA_963727445.1 uncultured delta proteobacterium | reverse complement strand
ATGTATTGCTCTGGGGGCATTGGGAGATGCACCCGGAGGGCGAGGAGCTCGTCGTGCTGCTCTCGGGATCCGTGACGCTGGTGAGCGAACGGGACGGAGAGGAGCGGCGGCAGAAGCTCGACCAGCCCGGCGACACCTGGCTGAACCTCCGGGGCGACTGGCACCGCGCCCTCGTGCACGAGCCGAGCAAGCTGCTCTTCATCACGCACGGCACGGGCACGCAGCATCGGCCCGTCGAGGGGTGAGCTGGAGTCAGGGCGTGGCTTCGCGCGCGTCGGGATCCTGCGGTGGCGCTTCGTCCGAGGTGTCAGCGGGCGTGGGCTCTTCAGGATTGGTTGGCGGCGACCCATCCTCGGTGGCGGCCTGGAACGCCCCCTCATCGGGTGAGCGCGGAGCGCCGACCGGCGAGGCGGAACCGGGCGTCTCGCCGTCGGTGAAGGAAAGCCGCGATAGCAACGAGTAGAACGCCACCTCGTTGTCATCGAAGTCGTCGGGGTGGTCGGCAAACCCTGCCATCATCAACGCCGCCTCGCCCCAACCGTGGACCACGTTCGAGGGGTGGGGCGAGGCGGCGTTGGTGTCGACGATCCGAGTTACGGCCGCCCCGCGGTCAGATCGGCCGGCGTTGGCGTCGACGATGCGAGTTACGACCGCCCCGCGGTCACATCGGCCGGTGTTGGCGTCGACGATGCGAGTTACGACCGCTATGCGGTCAGATCGGCCGGCGTTGGCGTCGACGATGCGAGTTACGACCGCCCCGCGGTCACATCGGCCGGTGTTGGCGTCGACGATGCCAGTTATGGCCGCCCCCGCGGTCACATCGGCCGGTGTTGGCGTCGACGATGCGAGTTATGGCCGCCCCGCGGTCAGATCGGCCGGCGTTGGTGTCGACGATGCGAGTTACGACCGCCCCGCGGTCAGATCGGCCGGCGTTGGCGTCGACGATGCGGGTTACGACCGCCCCGCGGTCACATCTGCCGGTGTTGGCGTCGACGATGCGAGTTACGGTGTTGGCGTCGACGATGCGGGTTACGACCGCCCCGCGGTCAGATCTGCCGGCGTTGGCGTCGACGATGCGAGTTATGGCCGCCCCGCGGTCAGATCTGCCGGCGTTGGCGTCGACGATGCGAGTTACGACCGCCCCGCGGTCAGATTCGGCCGGCGTTGGCGTCGACGATGCGAGTTACGACCGCCCCGCGGTCAGATCGGCCGGCGTTGGCGTCGACGATGCGAGTTATGGCCGCCCCGCGGTCAGATCGGCCGGTGTTGGCGTCGACGATGCGAGTTATGGCCGCCCCGCGGTCAGATCGGCCGGCGTTGGTGTCGACGATGCGGTTACGACCGCCCCGCGGTCACATCTGCCGGTGTTGGCGTCGACGATGCGAGTGATGGCCGCCCCGCGGTCACATCGGCCGGCGTTGGCGTCGACGATGCGAGTGATGGCCGCCCCGCGGTCAGATCGGCCGGCGTTGGCGTCGACGATGCGAGTTACGACCGCCAGGCGGTCATCTCGGCGGCGCTGGGGTATCATCGGGCGAGGATGCGGCCTCTCCCCCGGCTCGCGCTCGCGCTCTGTGTCGCGCTCTTCGGTCTGAGCGGCGCCACCGTCACCCGCGCCGAGCTCCCCGACACCGGTCTCTCGATCCGCTACTACTCGTTCTTCGACGGCTGGCCTTCTCAGCCCTACGTCCTCGATCCGATCGAGCGCTTCCTGCCGCAGGGCGCGCGCGTGCACTGCGCGGCCGACATCATGGTCACCCACCGGAGCCGCGCGCTCCGCTACGCGGTGCGCGTCCACCCCGCCTTCGTCGAGCGCCTCGAGCGCTTCGAGGAGCTCGCCACCCAGATGGCGACCGAGCGCTACGGCCGCGCGCCGCGCCGGCTGATCCACAAGGGCGCCTTCGCCTGTCGGAGCGCGCGCGGTCGCCGCGGACGCATCAGCGAGCACGCCTTCGGCAACGCCCTCGATCTGCAGGGCTTCGACTTCGGCCGCCTCCCGCGCGGCGCGGAGCTCCCCGACGGCATGCCGCGTCGTCTACGCCGCCCCTTTCGCCTCCGCGTGATCCGCCACTGGTCGCCGCGACGCGCACGCGACGACTACCACGCCGCGTTCCTGCACGACCTCGCCGAGGCGATCCACCGCCGCCCCGACGTCTTCCGCGGCATCGTCGGTCCGCCGAATCGGCGCCATCACGATCACCTGCACCTCGACGCAGCCCCCTGGCGCTACGCCATGTTCGGCTACGACCCGGTCGAGGAGTGAGCGGGGCCGAAGTCTCAGGCATCTCGCGATGGGTCGAAGAGCGGTCCGCGCGGGCGGGCCGAAGTCTCGGGCATCTCGCGATGGGTCGAAGAGCGGTCCGCGCGGGCGGGCCGAAGTCTCAGGCATCTCGCGATGGGTCGAAGAGCGGTCCGCGCGGGCGGGCCGAAGTCTCGGGCATCTCGCGATGGGTCGAAGAGCGGTCCGCGCGGGCGGGCCGAAGTCTCAGGCATCTCGCGATGGGTCGAAGAGCGGTCCGCGCGGGCGGGCCGAAGTCTCGGGCATCTCGCGATGGGTCGAAGAGCGGTCCGCGCGGGCGGGCCGAAGTCCTAAGCATCTCGCGATGGGTGGGAGAGCGGTCCGCGGGGGCGGGCTGAAGTCCTAGGCATCGCGCGTAGGGCTGACAATCGGCCCGCGCGGGCGGGCCGAAGTCTCAGGCATCGCGCGATGGGTCGGAGAGCGCTCCGCGCAAACGCGGGCCGAAGCCGACGCGATCTACTGCCCGCGGAGCGCGCTGAGCTCGGCGCCGCCACCGAGGGCGGTGGTGCGACCGGCGAGGGACGCGCGCACGGCGGCGACCTGCTCTTCGGTGACCTCGGGCGCGTCGTTGCCCCAGCTCGAGCGGATCTTGGTGACGAGGATCGAGATCTGCTCGTCGTTGAGCTGCGTCTGCGCCGGCATCACGCCGTTGAAGGTGTTTCCCTCGACCTCGATCTCACCCGAGATGCCGAGGATCAGAACGCGGATCGGCGTCTCGGGATCCTGCAGGACCCAGGGGGAGCCCGCGAGGGGAGGGAACTGACCGGGGAGGCCACGGCCGTCGGACTGGTGGCACATCTGGCAGTTCGTGGAGAAGAGGCTGTCCGGGTTCAGATCCGTGACCGGCACCACGATGGGCTGAAAGTCACGTGACGCGCGCGGCAGGATGTCCATCCCGGCGGCGATGTTGACCAGAAGGAAGATGACGATGCCGAGGACGACACCGATTCCCGTTGCTTCGAAGTCCTTCCACATGGCGCGTCGTCTCTATTCCGTGTCTGCCGCGGCGGGCGCCGCGGGTGCGTTTGCCATCGTCGTCATCGCCGGGGCCATCGCAGCCGGGGCCATCGCAGCCGGAGCCATCGCAGCCGGAGCCATCGCAGCCGGAGCCATCGCAGCCGGAGCCATCGCGGTCGGCGCAGCGACCATCGCGGTCGGCGCAGCGACCATCGCGGTCGGCGCCATCGTCGGCGCGCCCTCGGCAGGCGCGGCGGGCGGAGCCTCGGCGGGCTCTTCAGCCGCCGCGGGCTCCTCGGCGCCCTCTTCCGGCGTCGCCTCTTCCGGCGCGGCCTCTTCGGGCGCGGGCGCCTCGGTCGGATCGAACTGGGGCGGCGCGACGTAGTCGGGCGCGTGCATCCAACCCGCCGCCGGGCCCATGTCCGCGGAAGCCTCGGGCGCGATCAGGGGGATCGTGTTCCGATCGGCCTGCGCGAGGCGCTGCATCGCCGCCTCGATGTCGAGCGGCGCGTCTTCGAGCTTCGCGCGCTGCTTGGCCTTCAGCTCGGTCACCGTCTCGTTGGTGGAGGGACGCTCCGACGCGTAGGCGGTGGCCGTGGAGTACGAGTAGACCCAGTACCGGATGCCGAAGAGGCCTCCGACGGTGAGGAGAGTCCAGGTGACGACGATCTCCCAGTACTTGGGTTTGCGGGGTTTCGGCAGCTTGATCTTCACTGGCCGCTCCCCTCGAGGTTCATCGCCGTGGGCTCGGGCTGCTGGCTGAGCTGCAGCGCGCGAACGTAGCTGACGATCGCCCAGCGATCGTTGGCGGGGATCATGTGCCGGTACATCGGCATGTTGTTGCGGCCGTGAGTGATGGTCGCGAAGATCTGTCCGTCGGGCGCGTGCCGAAGGCGATCGTCGTGGAAGGTGGGCGGCTTGATCGCACCACCGACGCGCGTCGGCACCATGCCGTCCCCGTCACCCGCGTAGCCATGACAGGGCGTGCAGTAGATGTCGTAGCGATCCTGACCGCGCGCGACGTGCGCTTCCATGCCGCCGTTGGCCTGGATGACGCTGCGTGGAACGGTCAGCGCCCAGCTCGTCTCCGCGTCGGACCAGCCCGTCGCCGCCGTGTTGTCGGCCCAGGCCTCCTGCGGAACTGTGCCTTCGGGGAGCGGGCGCATGGAGCGGCCATCCGCGAAGAAATTGCTGGTGCCTTGGACGTTGTACCGGGGCTGGTCGTACATGTTCCGGATCGGAACGATCGGGGTCTCCTCGGAGGGCGCACCCCGACAGCCGGCCAGCGCCGGCGCGGCGAACGCGACGAGGATCGCAGCCACGGTGAGAAAACGGGTTCGGGTGCGATAGAGCATGGTCGAAGTCTGCTCGGAGGAGGGTCATCGAACCCTCGTCTGCGGCCTGCCTTATAATGGACGCCCGAGGCTTGCTCAAGCGTCGTCTGAGGGCGGTGTTAGGTCCCAAGTGGGGGGCGGTCAACGGTGAGCTTTCACACCGGCCTCGGCGGGGGTGGATCGCCCCGGGACGAGGACCCACCACCGGTAGCCTCCTCGATTCGCTGCCGCCGCGCGGAAGGTCTTGAAACCCGGGCCAGATGGGCCTATTCAGCAACCCGGCCGCTCCTTCGCGGCCTATTAGGACATGTCCATGGATTGGCAGAAGGCACCGAGAAGCATCGGTTTCCTCGTGCTCTTGTCCTGCGCCGGCTGCGTGAGTGGCCAGACTCAGGCGGAGCGAGGCGAAGAGCTCTACGGTTATTGCGAGCAGTGTCACGGCGCTACGGGTCAGGGGAACCCCGATATCCGGGTCCCGGCGATCGCCGGCTTGGATCAGTGGTACGTCGAAAACGAGCTTCACAAGTTCCGGATCGGCGCGCGGGGCGATCACCCGATGGACACCGACGGCCTGAGGATGCGGCCCATGAGCCGCACGCTGGCCAACGACGGAGAGGTGAGCGAGGTCGCTGCCTACGTCGCCAGCCTGCCGAAGGTGGATCCGCCCGACGAGATGAGCGGGGGCGATCCCACCCACGGGCAGGCGCTCTTCACGCAGCCCATCGACGGTAGTCAGCCGTGCATCACCTGTCACGGCCAGCAGGCCCAGGGCAATCACGACATGAACGGCCCGCCCCTTCAGCATCAGAGCGACTGGTATCTGGTCGCTCAACTTCACAAGTTCCGCGAGGGCTACCGTGGCACGGACGTTCTCGACGTGACGGGGATCACCATGCGGCCGCAGGCCCTGGCGCTCCCCGACGACCAGGCGATCCTAGACGTCGTCTCCTACATCGAGACGCTGGACAACTGACATGGCCGGCAAAGACGAAAGCTACGATTCCCTCGCGACCAAAGTCTTCATGATCACGATGTTCGGCGCTGCTCTCGCGATCGGCGCCGCCTTCATCTGGACGATGCTCTGATGTTCCAACCGATTTTCATCCCCGAGGGCTCCTCTTACGCCGCCAACATCGACTTCGTCGTCTGGTTGATCGCGGTGGTCACGGGCATCTGGTTCGCGATCACCGCCGGCATGTTCTTCTGGCTCCTCTGGCGCTATCGCGCGAAGAAGGACGAGAGGGGCGAGTACATCACCGGCGACGAGCCGGAGTTGAAGCGCTGGGTGACCTGGCCCCACGCCCTGATCCTCATCTGCGACGTCCTCATCATCGTCGTCGCGGTGCAGGTCTGGGTCGACGTCAAACAGACCTTCCCCGAAGCCGACGCGACGATCCGCGTGATCGGCCAGCAATGGGCGTGGACCTTCGTCCATCCCGGCCGGGACGGAGAGCTCGACACGCCCGACGACATCTACACCGTCGACGAGCTCTACCTCGAAGAGGGCAAGACCTATCACTACAAGCTCTCGTCGGTCGACGTCCTGCACGACTTCTCGGTGCCGATCTTCCGACTCA
Organism: uncultured delta proteobacterium; assembly: GCA_963727445.1. Classification (GTDB taxonomy): domain Bacteria; phylum Myxococcota_A; class Polyangia; order Polyangiales; family B10-G4; genus B10-G4. The sequence continues at coordinate 216,204 of CAVSGI010000017.1, read as the reverse complement.
AACAGGACGCGATCCCCGGCCGCGAGATCACGGGCTGGTTCAAGCCCACGATCACCGGCGAGTACGGCATCCAGTGCGCGGAGATGTGCGGCATCGGCCACGGCATCATGGGCGCGCGCCTGATCCTCCAGCATTCGGAGGAGCACCAGGCCTGGATCGAAGCAAACTCCCCCGCGCCGGTCGCGCAGGTCATGGAGCAGGAGTAAGGCGATGGCTACCGCAGCGCCCCACGCACACGATCACGCGCACGACGCGCATCACGAAGATCAGCACTGGGTGATCAAGTACCTGTGGTCGACCGACCACAAGATCATCTGCTTCCAGTACCTCTTCACCGGCATGCTCATGGCGATGATCGGAGGCTACTTCGCGTACGCCTTCCGCATGCAGCTCGCCTTCCCCGGCGAGCACGTCCCCACCTGGGGCGTCGTCTCCCCCGCCGACTACAACCAGCTGGTCACCAACCACGGCACCATCATGATCTTCTGGGTCGCGATGCCCGTGCTGATCGCCGCCTTCGGCAACTACCTGATCCCGCTGATGCTGGGCGCCGACGACATGGTGTTCCCGCGCATCAACCGGCTCAGCTACCAGGTGTTCTTGATCAGCGCGATCATCCTGATCGCGTCCTTCTTCGTGCCAGGCGGCGGCTTCGGCGGCGCCTGGACGTCCTATCCGCCCCTGTCGGCGCAGTCGGCCTACAGCCTGACGCCCCTCGGCTCGACGATGTGGCTGGTCGCGGTGGCGCTGGAGTTCGTGGCCTTCCTGCTGGGCGGCATCAACTTCATCACCACCACCATGAACTCGCGCGCCCCTGGCATGCGCTACACGGACGTGCCGATGGTCGTGTGGATGATCGTGGTGGCGTCCGTGCTCTTCATGGCGTCGGTCGGCCCGCTGATCGCTGGCGCCATCATGCTGCTCTTCGACCAGCAGCTCGGGACGCACTTCTTCGATCCCGCGGCCGGCGGTGATCCGATCCTCTGGCAGCACCTCTTCTGGTTCTTCGGCCACCCGGAGGTGTACGTCGTGCTCCTGCCCGCCATGGGCATGGTCGCCGAGATCATCACCACCTTCAGCCGCAAGAAGCTCTTCGGCTACAAGACGGTGCTCTACACCGCCATCGCCACCGGCGTGCTCAGCTTCTTCGTCTGGGCCCACCATCAGTTCGTCGCCGGCATCGACCCGCGCATGGCGAACCTCTTCACGGCGACCACGGTGCTCATCTCGATCCCGATCGCCGAGATGATGTTCGTCTACATCGCGACGCTCTACGGCGGCTCGATCCGCTTCACCACGCCGATGCTCTGGGCGCTCGCCTTCATCTTCGAGTTCCTGATCGGCGGCGTCACCGGGATCTTCCTCGGCGCGAGCGGCGCGGACATCTACTTCCACGACACCTACTTCGTGCTCGCGCACTTCCACTACACGTTCTTCCCAATCGCCATCATCGGCACCTTCGCCGGGATCACCTACTGGTTCCCGAAGATGTTCGGGCGGCATCTGAACGAGAGCCTGGGGAAGGTGCATTTCTGGGGCACGATCATCCCCTTCAACCTGATCTTCATCCCGCTCTTCGTGCTCGGGATGAGCGGACAGCATCGCCGCATCTACTCCTACGAGCACTTCCCGGAGCTCTTCGAGCCGTGGCAGCAGCACCTGCGCATCCTCGCCACCGTCTCGCTGGTGGTCATGCTCCTCTTCCAGATCCTGTTCCTGCTCAACTTCGTGATGAGCATGTTCAGGGGCGAAAAGGCCGGCCGAAATCCCTGGAAGGCGAACACCCTCGAGTGGCTCGCGCCTTCACCTCCCGGCCACGGCAACTTCGGCCACGGCCGCTGGGAGGACATGCCGAAGGTCTATCGCGGGCCCTACGAGTTCAACCATCCGGACCGCGAAGAGGATTACTGGCCACAGTGGGAGCCGCCGCCCGGCGGTGATCCCGACGCCGAAGGGAGCGCATCGTCATGATGGGTAAACCCATCGCGACCCAGCGGACGGTCATGGGCGTCACCACCGGCAAGCTCGCCGTGTGGTGGGTCATCGTCTCGGAGATCGTGATCTTCGGGGGCGTCCTGGCGTCGTACATCATGCACCGCATCGGTCACCCGGAGTGGGCGTCGAGCGCGGAGCACACCCAGACCTGGATCGGCGGCATCAACACCATGGTGCTGCTCACCTCGAGCCTCACCGCGGTCCTGGCGCACGCCGCCGCCGAGCGCGGTAACGGCAAGCTCGCCGCCCGCCGCCTCTACTACACGATGGCCGGTGCAGGGACCTTCCTGTGCATCAAGGGCTACGAGTGGGCCGGGGAGATCCACCACGGCTACACCATCACCGCCAGCGGCTTCTGGTCGTTCTATTACACCGCCGCAGGCATCCACGCGGGGCACGTGCTCGCCGGGGCCATCATCATGGGCTTCGTCGCGAATCAGGCGAAGCGCAACCACGAGCTCGGACGGGTCGAGCTGATCGGCCTCTACTGGCACTTCGTCGACCTCGTCTGGATTTTCCTCTTCCCCCTCCTCTACATCGCCAAATAGGAACGGACGATGGCTTCGAACGAAGAAGAAGAGCAGCACGACGAAGAAGAGACCTCCGAGGAGGAGTCGGACGAGGAGACGGAGTCCGACGACACGGACGAGTCCGACGACGCGGAGGAGACGGACGACGAAGAGGAGTCCGACGACGAGGAAGAATCGGCGTCGGACTCGAAGGCGGCGTCGCGCTCGAAGTCCGACGATGGGCACGGACACGCGCCCGCGACCGTGCACGGCCACGGTGAGGCTGGTCACGCGCACGATCATGGCGGGCATGACCACGGGGACGACCAGGTTCCGGACGCTCTGCGCGGCTTCATCGTCGACAACCACGAGTTCCACTACGTCAAGATCTGGGTGGCGCTGAGCATCCTCTTCGGCATCAGCTACGTCGGTCCCTACATCGGCCTCGCGATGGGGATGTTCTGGATCACCTTCGTCACCGCTTTCGGCGTGGCGGTGGTCAAAGCGACCCTCGTGATTCGCCACTTCATGCACCTGCCGCGGGAGCCGAAGTTCATCACGCAGCTCTGCACCACGGCGCTGGTCTTCATGATGCTCTTCTTCTTCTGGGTCTCGCCCGACGTGCTCAATCACGACGGCGCGAACTGGGTGAACCAGGCCGGCTTCGGCCCCACCCACGCGGCCTCGCATCATCACGAAGAAGAGCTGAACTTCGACCTGGCCACCGCCTGGGAGCAGTCCTGCGCTGGTTGTCACGGCCAGGACGGCAACGGTCGCGGCGCCGACGGGACGGCGATCTATCCCCGGCCCACCGACTTCACCAGTCACGACTACTGGGACCAGGGCATCGAGCGCGACCGCATCGTCCTCGCGACCGCCGAGGGTGGCGCCGCCGTGGGCCGGTCCCACTACATGCCGGCCTTCGACCACAAGTACGACCACGAGGAGATCGAGAGCCTCGCGGACCTCGTGCTCTCCTTCCGCCCGGCGCCGCAGCAGGCCGCAGCCCCCACGCCGCCGCCGACGATTGCGCCGAACGCCCCCAGCCCCGACGTGGCCTTGGAGACGCCCACCGCCGAAGAAGGCGTCGTGGAGCCCGAGGAAGCCGAGGTCGCGCCCGAGGGTGGTGTCGCGGTGCCCGAGGAAGGGACCGACATGGAGGGCGAGGCGATCGCCGAAGCGCCGGCGATTGACACCTCTGAAATCGAGCGTCGGCACGCCGCCGACTTCATCCGCCGGCGCATGTTCGACTGAGCACCGCTCAGCGGGCTGGACCGCCGCAATGGGAAGTACCAGATGTCCACCATGAGCGCAGTCGAACGTCGTCCGCCTCCCCGGAGGCGGGAGCCCATCCTGCCGAGCAACGTCCTCGGGATGATCATCTTCGTGATCACCGAGATCATGTTCTTCGCGGGGCTCTTCTCTGCGTTCATGATCTCCGAGGGCATGGCGACAGACGGATGGCCGCCCGCCGGCCAGCCGCGGCTTCCGATCGAGGCGACGGCGTTCAACACGGTGGCCCTCCTCCTGAGCGGGGTGGTGCTCTTCTTCGCGGGCCGGCGCTTCGCCGTCGAGCCGGTGAAGGCCAAGGTGCCGATGATCGCGGCGCTCTTGCTCGGCTCCTTCTTCGTGGTGTTTCAGGGCGTGGAGTGGGTGCAGCTCATCCACGAGGGCCTGACCCTCACCACCAGCACCCACGGCAGCTTCTTCTATCTGATGGTGGGCGTGCACGCGCTTCACGCGGTGATCGCCATCCTGACGCTCTGGTGGGCTTTGTGGCGCCTGTCGAAGGGCGTCCTCGACAAGAGCCAGCTCCAGACGGTTCAGGTATTCTGGTACTTCGTGGTGGGTATCTGGCCCATCCTCTACTGGCAGATCTACCTCTGATGCCGCCCAGTCACGTCATCCGCCGGCTTACCTCCTCGGCCCCTCCCTGCGGCGCACCGTCAGTGCGCCTCGGTCGGAGCCTGCGGGGGCGCTCGGCGGCTGACGCAACTGGACGGCATCAGTCCGTGTGGCCCAGTCACGTCATCCGCCGGCTTACCTCCTCGGCCCCTCCCTGCGGCGCACCGTCAGTGCGCCTCGGTCGGAGCCTGCAGGGGCGCTCGGCGGCTGACGCAACTGGACGGCATCAGTCCGTGTGGCCCAGTCACGTCATGGGCCGGCTTACCTCCTCGGCCCCTCCCTGCGGCGCACCGTCAGTGCGCCTCGGTCGGAGCCTCGGCACAGCGGTCCTGGTCACCCTGATGATCCTGGGGCTGCCGACGGTGGCTTTCGCGTGTCCTGGCTGCCTGAGCGGGAACGAAGCGAATCGCATCGCGTACATCGTGACCTTCGTGATCCTCACGGTGCTTCCGCTGGCGTGCGTCGGCTTGCTGGTTCGCTGGTACGTGAAGAAGGCCGTCGCCGCCGAAGCCGCCGCCGAGCTCGCCCCCGAGCTCGAAGACTGACCAGGCACTAAGGCGAGAAGTACCAGCCGACTTCGATGCTCAGCTGGTTGATCACGTAGTCGAAGTGGCGCGTGACCGAAGAGCCGCCGACGTCGAGGGTGTGCTCGAAGGCGCCCAGGTGCTCGCGGTGGACCCAGCCCACCTCGACCAGCGCGCCGAGACCGGGGGTGAGCTCCCCGCGCAGGCCGAAGCGCGCATAGGAGCTCCAGCCCAGGGCGTTCGCGCCCGCGAGGGACGAGCCGTACTGGTTGGGGTCGCTCCCGTCCTGGTTGAGCATTCCGACGCCGCCGCCGCCGATGAGGTAGTACTCGCCGCGACCGTCGTTCAACAGGAAGCGCACGCGTAGAAAGCCGCCGCCACCGTACAACAGGTGCCGGCCGTCGTTGATCGTCATGCCGAAGGGCTGGCTGCCCACGTAGACCAGCGGGACGAACTGGTGACCCATGCGGATCCAGCTCGCGCTCCCCTCGACGCCGATCCCGATCGACCGGCCCGCCAGGAGCTCGAGGCGCAGGTCGACGCCCTGAGTCCCGTTGGTGCCGACCTTCAGCGCGTCGCCGTCCAGGAGGATGAAGCCCTTGTAGGCCTGCTCGTAGAGGAGCGTGATCTGAAAGAGATCGTCACCGATGTCGGCCGCCGCCACCCGCGGCGCGAGCGCGGGAGCGAGGAGGAAGGCGAGGAGAGCGAGGAGCCGGCGCACCGCGGGAATCATAACGAGCCCGGTGATGCGGGTACACGGGCGATCGGGCGTCAGCCGCCGCGTCGACCACCGCCGCCACCGCTACCGCTACCGCTACCGCCGCCTCCCATCATCCCTCCGTCGCCGAAGTCGATCCCACACTCGGCGGAGAGCCGCTCCGCGACCGGTCCGCAGATCTCCCGTGGGCCGCCGCTCATCAGGACGTCGCAGGAGGCGTCCTGTACACACTGGCCCAGCTCGAACCAGAGCTCGGCGCAGACGTCGGAGGTGAGCACCATGCTCACCATCGCGCAGTCGTCGATGCACGATCCCGACGGGGGCTCGCCGAAGCAGCGGACCGAGACGTCACAGATCAGGGCGCACCCCTCCATGATCAGGTCCGGCGGCGGAGGAGGCGGCTCGGCGTCGACGACACGTCCGTCGCGGGTGGTCGCATCGCGGACGCCGACATCGCGCGGGGCGCCGTCGCGGACGCTCGCGTCGCGCGCGCTCGCGTCACTGCCGCTCGGCCCGTCGGTGGCGCTGTGACTCGTGTAGCAGGCGGGCAGCACCGCGGCCGCCATCAAACAAGAGAAGAACATGCTCCGCACGTCTCCATGCTGCACGCTCGGAGCACTCTTGGCGAGGGCGGCGCGCGCCATGAGGTAAGCTCAGAGGGTGATCCGCTGGGCGACTCTGTGCTTCGTCTTCCTCTTCGCCTGTGGTGACGATGGGTCGGTCTCCGACGCGGCGACCGACAGCTCCGTCCCCGACGCCGATCCCACCGACTCCGGAAGCCTGGTCTCGCCAGTTGCGCCGCCGAGCCTCCCCGACTTCTCGCTCTGCCCCGAGGGATGGCGCCAGGTGGAGCACCCGGCGCTCGCGGGGCTGAGTGTCTGCGAGCCCTGGCCCGAAGGGGGAGCGCAGGACTGCGCCGCTCCGCACGAAGCGCACTTCCCGGGAGGCGCGGGCTGCGAGCGCGTCGGCTCGGCGTGCCCGAGCGACGGGTGGCCCGCCGGACTCCCATCCAGTGGCGTGACGTACGTGCGTGCAGACGCTGCGGCGGGCGGAGACGGCTCAGAGGCCGCCCCCTTCGTCACGATCCAGGAGGGCGTCGATGCCGCGGCGGATGGCGAGGTGGTCGCGATCGCGACGGGCAGTTACGACGGCCGCGTCAACATCACCGCGCCGCGTCAGCTCTGGGGCGCCTGCGCCGAAGGCGTGGTGCTCACGCGGGCCGGGGGGACCAGCGGGACGGCCATCGTGTCGGTGACGTCGGCCGGTGTGGTCGAGCTCCGTGAGCTGCAGCTTCGCTCCGATCGAAACCACCTCCTTCAGGCGCAGGGCAGCGAGGTGACGGTGCGCGCCGCCGTCTTCGATGGCACCGGTGTGATCCAGAGCGGCGGCCGCGTCGTGCTCGACCAGGTCGCCATGCGGGGGTTCGGTGACAGCACATTTGCGGTGCTCAACATGCACGGCGGCGCGAGCACGGAGCTGTCGCGCGCATCGATCACGTCTCCTTCCGCGGGAGCCGTGTCCATCACCGGGACGAACTCGATTCGCCTGACGGACGTCGTCGTTCGGGACACGCGCGCTATCGGGATTCAGCTCGGCGGCACCGAGGCGACGCTCGAGCGCGTGGTCGTCGAAGGGACGGTGGAGGGGGGGATCCTTCTGGACTCCGACACCTCGACGCTGACGGACGTGGTGGTGCGGCGGATCGCCCACGGCGACGAGATCGCCGTGGGGCTGTTTTCGTCCGGGCCGGTCACGATGCAGCGCATCTGGATCGAGGACGCCGCGGATATCGGGCTCTCGACGAGCTACTCGGGGGGCGAGATTCGGGACGTGGTGGTCGTGGGGCCTGACACCGTTGGTGGGGCCAAGGGGCGGGGCATCGAGCTCGCGGCCGGCGCCCAGCTCGTCGCGGAGCGCGCGGCCGTTCTTCACACCGCAGATCTGGGGATCCTCGTCGACGGGGCGATGACGACGGCGACCTTGTCAGACCTGGTGGTCGACGAGGTGGGGCCCGCAGCCGAAGGGAATTTCGGTCGCTGCCTCCACACCCAGCGGAGCGCGCAGGTCTCGGTGAGCCGGGCGCGCTTCGGCCGCTGTCGAGAAGCGGCGGTGACCGCGTCCTATGATGGATCGGTGACGCTGCGTGACGTCCGGATCGAGGACACGCTCCCGGTGCCCTGCGAGCTCGGCTGCGAGTCGCCGCGCGCCGGGATCGGGCTGGTGCCGCTCGACGGCGGGCACCTGGACGCCGAGCGTTTCGTGATCACCGACTCGGCGCTCGCGGGCGTGCAGATCGTGCCAGGCGGGGAGGTGGACCTGCGGGACGGGACCATCGAGATGAACCCGGTCGGCGTCAACGTACAAGCGGAGGGCTACGACATCTCCCGCGTGATGCAGCAGGTGCTCTTCCGCGACAACGGCGTGAACCTCGACAGCACCGAGCTCCCGGTCCCCGCCGCGATGACCAGCCCCAGCATGCCTTGAGCGCTGCTACGCGCGCTTTGCCCAGGCCGCGCGCGCGTCCATGCCGAGCGCTTCGAAGCGCGGCAGGATCTCGGTTTCGAGGGTCGAGTAGAAGACCATCGCGTATTGGTGACGGGTGAGGATCGCGAGGTTGGGCTCCTCGGGGCGGCCCGGCGCGATCGAGACCTCGGTGTCGGCGAGCTCCGCGAGGTCGATGCCCGAGGCGCAGCTCCGTTCGAAGCCGGCGAGGCGCTTGGCGAGGCGGCCCTCGAGCCACCGTCGATCCTCTTCGGAGAGCCGCGCCCAGAGCTCCTCCAGGGCCTCCCAACCGAAGGTCGCGTGCAGGTGCTCGTCGCGGAGGATCTGCCTCAGCACCGCTTCGCAGATCGGATCGGTGCACACCGTGGCCGACGACTCGAAGAGGGGCCGCGAGAGGGTCTCACCGATACAGCAAGAGCAGAGGATGGCGTCCGCCGCCCACCTGAGGAGCGGCGCCACGTCGTCGGTCTCGCGATCGAGCACCGGCGGCTCGGGGAAGGGCATGCGCGGCGGCGGGAAGTCGAAGATCTCTTCCGAGGCGAGGACACCCTCGGGCCAGCAGGCGTGACCCATGCGCGCGCAGAGCTCCGCGTGACGCACCTCGTCGGTGATCAAACGGGAGAGCGCGCCCAGGAGCTCGAGGGGAACGCGGCACGCGGTGAGCGCGTGCGACACGGCGGTGAACTCGTAGACCGAACCGAGCTCCTCGCGCGCGCGGCGCATCCACTGTCGCGCCGCGGGCTTACGCAGCGCGATGTCGTAGCCCCCGGGGTCGAAGGCGGCGAAGTCCGGCCAGTCGTCGCGATGGACCTGCCGACGATGGATCGTGCCGAGCTTCGGCCGGCTACCGACGAGTGGGTCCATCGGGGCGCCCGCGAGGGCTACTCCGGGGCGACTTCGTTGGTGTGCGGCTGTTCCTCGGCCTCGTCCATCGAGTCGTCCGCGTCTTCCGCCTCGTCGATCGCGTTGTCGTCGTCGTCGTCCACGGCCTCGTCGACCTCGTTGTCGTCGTCGTCGTACTCGGACGCGGTCTCGTCGTAGTCGGGGTTGGCCGGCTCGTTGGTGTGCTCGGGCGCCGGCTCGTTGGAGTGGGTCTCGGCGCCGCCGCAGGCCGGTGCCCCGATGAGGAGAGCGCCGGTGACGGCGAAACGAAGAACGCGATCCCTTTTCTTACCCATGCTCGTCTCCTCTTCGAAGGGCGCCAGCCTAACAGGCGACGCCGGAGGTGTCATCGCGCGCTCGAGAGCGCCCTGCCGCCGTCGATACTGTGGAGGCCGCCGGTGATGAAACCCGCTTCGTCGCTGACCAGGAATGCCGCGAGCGCAGCGACCTCGTCGGCGGTCCCCACGCGGCCCAGCGGATGGGTCTCCTTGCTGCGCTCGAGGAAGTCCGAATATGCGGTCTCGCCCATGCCGCTGGTCTTGTGGAGCTCGGTGACCACCACGCCGGGGTTGATGGCATTGACGCGCACGCCGCTCGGCGCGAGCTCGAGGGCCATCACTTTGGTCATCATGTCGACGGCGGCCTTGCTCACGCAGTAGCCGAGGAGGCCGGGGTAGGGCCGCAGCCCCGCGACCGAGGAGATGTTGACGATGGAGGCGTTGTGGCCCTCGACGAGGAAGGGCACGGCGCGGCAGGTCAGGTCGTAGACCGCCTCGACGTTGACGTCCATCATGCGGCGCCAGGTCTCGCGGTCGGGCTCGAGGACGCCGTCGTAGCCGATCGCGCCCGCGTTGTTCACGAGCACGTCGAGACCGCCGAGCTCCGACTCCGCGCGCGCCACCGCGCGCTCGTTGTCCTCGGGCTTCGTGTGGTCGCAAGGGATCGCCACGCACATTCCGCCGGTGGTCCCGACCATGTCCGCGAGGGAGGAGAGCCGATCCTCTCGCCGTCCGGTGACCGCCACCGACGCGCCGTCTCGCGCGAAGCGCATGGCGATCGCCCGCCCCAGGCCCGAGCTGGCCCCCGTGACCAATACCCTCTTGTCGTCGAGTCTCATGCGGCGGAGCTTATCCCATCCAACCCATGACCCGATATCGCCCCGAGTCTCTGGCACCCTTCTTCTCGCTCCTGGCCATCTTCCACCTGGGAGCGCTCGCGACCCGCTTCGACTTCGTCGCGCGCTTCGTGCCCGACGTGGTGGCGAGCGCCATCCTCCTCGCCCATTTCCCGATTCTCCTGGTCGCGGGCTACTTCGAGAGCCGCATCGATTACGGCGAGTCGAAGGTGAAGCTACCCCTGTGGATGCAGATCGACTCGAGGCCGGTGCGCGTGGCTTTCACCCTGGCCTTCACCTATCTCGGGGTGGTGGTGCTGCAGGTCTGGGACATCTCCATCGGGCCCATCGATCCCAGCCCGCCGGCCGAGTGGCCACTCGGGCAGCGCGCGATGTGGTTCGGGGTGATGAGCGTGGGCATGTTCTTCCCCAACTACCTCGCCACCACGTCGGCGCTGATCCCCGTGCTCCGCGGCATCGCCAAGCCGCTCTCGCGTCTTCCGGCGATCGTCGCGCTTCTCATCCTCAGCCTGGTGGGCACCGGTCTCGGTTTCGGCGCCGTGATGCTGCTCGCCAACCAACCGGTCGCCGCGGGCCTCGGGGCGGTCAACGCGCTGCTCGCGACGCCGGCCGTCGCCATCGGCCTCGCCTTCGGGATGGTGTGGGTGCCGATCCTCTGGGGTCTGTTGACCAGCAAGAAGGAGCAGGACTGAGGCGTCACGTCTCGGCGCTGACCTCGATCTCCACCAGCAGGTCGCCCCCCGCGAGGACGTCGCCCACGGAGATCGGGATCCGCTTCACCGTGCCTCGCGCGGGCGAGGCGACCACGGTCTCCATCTTCATCGCGCTGAGCACGACGAGCGCGTCGCCCTTGCTTCACCTCGTCGCCCGCGGCGACCTGCGATGGACGACCACGCTGCCGGGCATGGGGGCGCCGACGGAGCCGGGCTCCTCGGTGGCGCGCTCCTTGCGCAGCGATGACGTCGGTGGCCGCGTCGTCGCGCACCCGCACCTGCCGCGGCTGACCGTTGAGCTCGAAGTACACGACGCGGTGACCGGTGGCGTCGAGCTCGCCGACCGCCGTCAGCACGATGATGAGGGTCTTGCCCCGCTCGATGTCGACGGCGAGCTCCTCGCCGATCCCGAGCGGGGCGAGGAAGGCGCGCGTCGGCAGGACCGACGACGTCGCCGAAGCGATCGCGGTGGCTCGCGGTAGTCGCGCGAAAGACCTCCGGATAGAGCGCCGCGCTCAGCACGTCGACGTCGCCGATCCGCCCGGCGTGGTGCTCCTCTTCGAGCGCGGTGCGGAGCGCGTCGAGGTCGAGCTCCGGCAGAGACGCGCCCGGTCTTCCTTCGATAGGTCTCGCGCCCGCTGCAGCACCTGGGTGCGAAAGGGCTCGGGAAACCCGCCGAGCGGCTGGCCGAGGCGGCCGGCGAGGAAGTCGACGACGCTCGAGGGAAAGCTCAAGGTCTCGGCCTGGTCGAGCACTTCCTCCTCGTCCAGATCGTTCTGGACCATGAACTGCGCGAGGTCGCCGACGACCTTCGAGCTGGGCGTGACCTTGATGATGTCGCCGAGGATCCGGTTGGCGGCCGCGTAGGCGCGCTTGATCGCATGCCATCGCCCCGCGAGCCCGAGCGCGCGGGCCTGAAACTGAAGGTTCGTGTACTGGCCGCCGGGGATCTCGTGCTGGTAGAGGTCCGGCGCGTAGCCGGTGAGGCCGGTCTCGAAGGGCGCGTACAGGCCGCGCGCGCTCTCCCAGTACGCGTTGAGCTTCATGATGGCTTCGGGATCGATCTCGGTGTCGCGGCGCGGTGCCGCGAAGCGCTGCGACGACCGCCGCCATCGTCGGCTGCGAGGTGAGCCCGGCCATGGCCGGCAGCGCCAGGTCCACCACGTCGGCGTCGGCCTCCGCCGCAGGCGAGCATGGAGGCCACGCCCGTGCCCGCCGGTGTCGTGGGTGTGCACGTGGATGGGCATGTTCGGTGAAGGCCTCGCGCAGGGCCGAGACCAGCATCGTCGCCGCCGCGGGCTTGAGCAGGCCCGCCATGTCCTTGATGTTCAGGATGTGGATGCCGCGCTCGACGAGCTGACCGGCCACGTCCACGTAGTACTGCGAGGGAGTACTTGGTGCGCGAGGGGTCGCTGACGTCGCCGGTGTAGCAGACGCGACGCCTCGATCACCCCGCCGGCCTCGCCCACGGCGTCGATGCCGAGCTTGAGGTTCTCGACGTAGTTCAGCGAATCGAAGATCCGGAAGACGTCGATGCCGCGCGTCTTCGCCTCCCGTACGAAGGCGCGCACGACGTTGTCGGGATAGCTGGTGTAGCCGACGGCGTTCGCGCCCCGGAGCAGCATCTGAAACGGGATGTTGGGGATGCGCGCGCGCAGCCGCTCGAGTCGCTCCCACGGGCACTCGCGCAGGAATCGGAGCGCGACGTCGAAGGTCGCTCCGCCCCACATCTCCAGGCTGAAGAGCTGAGGCAGGAGCTGCGCCGTGGCCGGCGCGATCGCCGACAGATCCTCGGTGCGCACCCGTGTCGTCAAGAGCGACTGGTGGGCGTCGCGCCACGTGGTGTCCGTGACAAGCAGGCCGCCGTGCTGAGCGCACGGCGCGTGCGAAGCCGATGGGGCCTTCCTTTTCGAGGATGGCGCGCCACCCCTGCGGCGGCGGGCCCGGCCGCAGCGCCGGCGTCGCCGGGTCGATTCGCGCGGGCGGCGTGGTGCTCATGCCGGGGACGCGCGGGCCGTTCACCGCGACGTCGGCGAGAAAGCGCAAGCAGGCGCTGGGCGCGGTTGCGCCGCGCGGGAAACCGGACCAGCGCCGGTGTGTCGTCGACGAAGGTGGTGTCGACGTCTCCCGACGTGAAGCGCGGATGGGTCAGCACGTTGCTGCAAGAAGGGGATGTTGGTGCTGACGCCGCGCACCCGGAACTCGGCGAGCGCGCGGTGGAGCTTGTCGACCGCGGCGTCGAAGGTGAGCGCGTGGGAGGTGACCTTCACCAGCAGGCGTGTCGTAGCTGGGGCTGATGCGGGCGCCCGCGTAGCCGCTCCCCCCGTCGAGGCGGATGCCCATCCCCGCGCCGGTGCGGAAGACCTCGATGCGGCCGTGATCGGGCGCGAAGCCGTTCTTCGGGTCCTCGGTGGTCACCCGGCATTGAACGGCGACCCCGCGCGTGCCCACGGTGCTCTGCGACAGGCCGAGGTCGGCGAAGGTCGCGCCCGCCGGCGATGCGGAGCTGGGACTGCACCAGATCGACGCCGCGTGACCTCCTCGGTCACCGTGTGCTCGACCTGAATGCGCGGGTTGACCTCGATGAAGTAGTGGCGCCCCTCGCGGTCCACCAGGAACTCGGCGGTGCCTGCGTTTCGGTATCCGACGCTGCGCGCGATCTTCAGCGCGTCTGCCCAGAGCGCCTCGCGAACCGGTGCGTCCAGCCAGAAGGCCGGCGCCATCTCCACGACCTTCTGATGGCGGCGCTGCACGCTGCAGTCGCGCTCGAAGAGGTGCATCACCTCGCCCGCGGCGTCGGCGAGGATCTGCACCTCCACGTGACGCGGGTTCTCCACGAAGCGCTCGAGGAAGACCGTGCCGTCGCCGAAAGCCGACTCGGCCTCGGAGCGCGCCCGCTCGAAGGCCTCCGGTAGATCGGCCGCCTCCCGCACCACCCGCATGCCGCGGCCGCCGCCGCCCATCGCCGCTTTGATGATCAGCGGATAGCCCGCCTGGTCGGCGAAGGCGCGGACCTCGTCGAGGTCGTCGATGGCGCCTTCGCTGCCTGGCACCACCGGCACGCCCGCCTTCTCGGCGATGCGCCGGGCGCTGGTCTTGTCGCCGAGCGCTGCGAGCACCTCGGGCGGCGGCCCGACGAAGGCGATGCCGGCCTCGGCGCAGGCGCGGCTCAGCTCGGCGTTCTCCGACAGGAAGCCATAGCCCGGATGGATCGCGTCGACCTCCGCATCGCGCGCGACCCGGATCACTTCATCGATGGACAGGTACGCGCCGACGGGGCTCAGCCCTTCGCCCACCCGATAGGCTTCGTCCGCCTTGTAGCGGTGCAGGTGGACGCGGTCCTCGTGGCTGTAGATCGCCACCGTCCGCAGGCCGAGCTCGGTTGCTGCGCGGAAGACACGAATCGCGATCTCCCCGCGATTCGCACACATCACCTTTTTCAGGTGGGCCATCGGGGGATCCGATTTCTACCAGACGCGTCAGCTCGGCGATACCGCTTGGACGTCCAGCGCCACGCGCCCGGGCGGTCCGGCCAGCCCGTCGGGGCCCGGAGGCCCGTCCACTCCGTCGTGCCCGTTCGCTCCGTCGCTCCCGCCGTTGACGGTGTAGCTCGAGTTGTTCTGGTCGTAGCAGGTGGTGGAATTGCCGCCGTCGCCGCCCTGGCCGCCGCTGCCGCCGTTGCCGCCCGCACCGCCCCGACCGGGCGCGCCGCCCGGGGCCCTGAGGGTCGGCGTGAGCTGCGCCTCGAGCTCCGCGCACTGCGCGGCGAGACAGAGAAGCTTGGCGTCGACGAAGCCGCCCGGACCGCCGTTGCCGCCCGGACCCCCGGGCCCGCCCGGACCCCCATCCGAGCCGTTGGTGCCGTTCGTTCCTTGCGTGTTGGGACAGGAAGCGTTCTGCCCGTCCTGTCCGTTCTGCCCGTCGTAGCCGTCCTGGCCGCGCGCGCCGGGCTCGCCGTTGCCGCCCGCGGCGACCACCCCGAAGTAGCCCATCTCCCCCGGCTCGATCACCACGTGGTAGTCGCGACCGTAGGCGGTCATCACGTAGTGGTAGAAGCGCGGGTCGCTGGCGTCGACGACCACCGAGACCGCCGGACCGGGGCTGCCGTAGCCGGACGCGAAGACCGCGTTGCCCGTGGTCGAGAAGTCGACGTCCCAGAAGGCGTCGACCAGCGGCTCGCCCCCGAGAACGATCGGGATGCGAAAGCCCGGGCCGGTCTGCGCGATGTGGAAGACCTGCGACATGTCGAGCTGCTCCGCGAGGCGAAAGCGGCCGTCTGCCTCGATGCGCGCGAAGGGCAGGCTGATGGAGAGCTGACTGGGATCGACGCAGGGGTCGACGCGCAGCTCCTCGGGGGGCGCGCAGAGCCTCAGTGGCGCGGAGAAGCCAGGGACTGTGAAGGACAGGACCGGGCGGAGGTCGATGGGAGGCACCACCGAGACGTTGCTCCGCTGCTCGCGCCAGCTCGCGAGACGCGCGGTCTGCGAGCCCACGTCTTGCACGATGGAGATGCCGCGGACGGGCATGGCGGTCGCGTCGAAATCCACGGAGGTGGGACGGTTTTCGGTGAGGGAGACCGGGTTGCGGCCCAAGGCCATCACGCGCTGCTCGACAGCCTCCGAGTTGCTCCTCAGCTCTTCGAAGGAGGACATGGCGATGCGCACGCGAACGAGTCGCCGCTTCGCCTCGGTGCGCAGGTTCTCGTCCGGAATGCGTCGCGCGTAGATGCGCAGCTCCTCCTCGGCCTGCATCGACGCGAGCTCGTCGAGGCTCTCGACGGTGACCGGCCGTCCGTCGGGGAGCAGCCCCCGCTCGAGGTAGAGCACGGTGAGGGCCGCGTCCCTGGCCTGGCGTCCGAAGGGGCTCAGGGTGGCGTCGTCGAGCTGGCGAAGCGCGGTCAGCGTCGCGTTTCTGCCGGCGTCGCTGGCGTTCTTGCCGGGCTGGCGGTCCGTGTAGACGCGCCGGAGGATCTCGAGCTGCTGCATGATGGGCGGGTCGCGCTCGAGCTCGGGGTAGGCGATGCGCAGGACGTATTGGTGCAGGATGCGGTCGAGGAGGACCGCGGCCAGCTCGTCGGGCATCTTGCCGAGCATGCGGTGGACGCACTCGGCCCATTTGGACGGCCGCGCGCCCCGGCCAATCCCGTCAGCGAGATCCTCGAGGTCGCGCGGGGTCTGGAGTACGACGTGAGCGCCGTTGGCGAAGGGATCGCAGAGCGTGGGGTCGGCGTCGCGCTGACGGAGGTAGGAGACCACCGCGTCGCCGGTGTTGAGCTGCGACGCCTGCGCGGCGGGCAGCGGCAGGGCGTAGTTCTCGTGCCGCCGCGCCCGCGGCAGATCGCAGGCGAAGAGCAGAAGTGCGAGAAGTAGGGGCGTCGCGCTGTGGCGCACGCCCCTACCATACCCGAAGAGCGTCAGCCTGCCTGGGCCTCGGGAGCCGAATCCTCCACGGCCGGCTGAACGCTGTCGGGGGCTCCGTCGATGACCAGATCGGCTTTCACCTCCCGCGCGCCTGCGTCGAAGGCGTCGTCCATGGCGTGGCGGTAGGCCATCAGGCTGCCGACGTGTCCCGAGACCTCGGCCACGCCGTCCTTCACGCTCACCGCGACCATGTTGGGGTCGATCCAGGGGTCGAAGCGGAGGTGGGCCTCGAGCGAGCGCCGGATCTCCCAGTCGTCGAAGCGCTTCTCGCGCACCTCGGGCACGGAGATGTCGGCATCGACTTCGGTCACGCCGGTGGTGCTGCGCGCGATCATGATCGCCTCGTCGCGCTCGAGCTCCGAGCCGACCGAGCCGTTCAAGAACACGTCACCGTCGATGACCACCGTGCTGAGCTGATCGTTCTCGAGGAACGGGCTCCGGGCGAGCGCCCTGCTCACCATCGTCGCGATGGTGGCGTCCTGGATGTCGAGGGGCGGCACGACGCGGATGAGGTTGCGGACGTTCCATACACCGGGCGTGTTCCGTGCGTCCTGGGCCGCCGCCTCGCGCGCCGCGGCGTTGTCGACGGTGCCACGCAAGGTCACCAGGCCCGAGTCGGCCCCCACGTCGACGTCGAACTCGGTGAGACGGGGGTCGTATTGGTAAGCACTCTCGAGAGCGCTCTCGAGCTCGTCGTCGGTGCGGATGGCTAGACCTTCGCGGTGCTGGTCGTCGCGCGCCCAGTACTCGACCTCCAGACCGTCGGTGTCGACGCCGGTAGTGCCGTCCACCCACGCATCCCGCTCGGCCTCGCGCATCTCCGCGACGGATCCGACCGTGCCAGCGAGGGTCACGTCGCCGTCGTTCACCGTCACGTCGATCAGCGCGTCGTCGACCGAGAGGTCGTTGCGAAGACGCGACTCGATGTCTCGCGCGATCTCCACGTCGGGCCGGTCGGCCTGGTAGTCGACGACGACGTCGTGCGTGTCCACCGAGCGGACGCCACGGACCCCGGCAACGACCTGCCGCGCGAGGAGTCGTTCCTCGTGCAATCCGACGACGCCGGAGAGGGTGGCCGTGCCGTCGTGGACGGATACGCCGATGTCGAAGGCGTCAGCGACGGGGTCGGCACGCAGCGCGTCCTCGATGTCCGTTTGGACTTCTCGATCGGTGCGAGCGGGGGGCTCGACCTCCAGGCGGTCGATGACCGACTTGGTTCCGCGCATGGATTCGGCGATCTGCACGGCGCGCTCGTCTGCCCGCAGGGTGCGAACGCGACCCTCGAGAGTGACGATGCCGTTTTCGACCATGACGTTGACTCGATGCGCTGGCACCGCATCGTCGAAGAACATGTCCTCCGAGATCTCGGCCGCCAGCTCATCGTCGCCGATGGGACGCGGTGCGGAGACCTCGGTCTGATCCGCTGCGGGCTGCTCTCGATCGTTGGTGATCGCCTCCGGGTCGACCAGCTCCTCGTTCTCGCGACAGCTCGCCGACACCGAAGCCAGAATCGATACGCACACGAGGTACGTCAGATATCTCGTCGTTTGGTTCGTCATCTTCGGCCTCCACTGCCGCCCGTAGGTCCGTCGTCCGCCGCGTCAACGACGACATCACGGTCGTGGCACCGCGCCTCGGTCGTGGCATTGCGACACACCGAGCCGCCCGCGCTCGCGCGCGACTATGAATGACGCGTTCTCGCGGAGGGCCGCGGCACGTCTTCTGCACGGGCGCAGCGCGAAAGGAGCGAATGGGAACATGAAGACCCAAACGACCCAAACTCTCTTGGCGGCCGCGGTGACGGCGCTGCTCGCCGCTTGCGGAGGCGGCGCCGCCTCCACCACGGCACCGAAGACCGAACACGCGCGCCGAGAAATGTCGGCGTCGGACAGGCTCGCCGCCCGAGAGGCCGACGAGATTGAGGATACGGAAGAGGCGCTCGACGACGCCGAAGCAATTCCGCCTGACCACCTCACCGACGCGCAGATCATGGTCTACGTGTTGGCGGAGCTGATGGAGTCGCCCGAGGTCGTGGGCTATCAGGGCGACGTCGACGTCCAGGACGGCGTCGCGACGCTTCAGGGAAGCGTGGACAACCTCCTGTCCAAGCGCGCCGCCATCGACCTGGCCAAGAACGTACGCGGCGTCCGCAGCGTGATCGATCGACTGACGGTGGCGCCGACCGACATGACGGATCGGCAGATTCAGCGCGAGGCGGAGAACGTCCTGCTCTTCGACCCCACCGTCGACGCGCGGCAGATGGCGATTGTCGTCGAGCACGGGATCGCGACCGTGACCGGCACCGTCGACTCGGCCGCGAAGCGACAGGTCGTCGACGACATCGTGGCTTCCGTCGAAGGGGTACGCGGCGTCGACCTCGAGCTTCAGCTCGCGCCTCAGCCGGTGCACCGAGACGGCGAGCTCCTGGCCGATCTCGAGACCGCCTACGCCACCTCTGCCGACATCGACGGCGCGCTGATGAACGTCGACGTCGACGGCAGCGAAGTGGTCCTCTCCGGCTACATCGGCAGCGCGGCGGAGCGCGAACACGCGCGCAAGATCGCCTACATGGCGGGCGCGACCGCGGTCGACGACGAAGGGCTCGAGGTCGAGTGGTGGCGGCGCCGAGAGATGGCGCCCGACGTGACCGAGCCCGGCAACGACTGGATCCGAACGGGCATCCAGACGGCCATGCGCATCGATCCGCGCATCGCGGACTCCGACGACGTGAACATCCTCGTGGACCGGGGCGTGGTGACGCTCACCGGCTCCCTCGACAACCTGATGGCGGTCCGCGCCGCCCGGCGCATCGCCGAGGACACCCGCGGCGTGCGCCGCGTCTATTCGTACGTCCTGGTGCGCCCACGCCACGAGCTCACCGACGAGACGCTCGCGCATCGCGTCGAGACCCGCCTGGCGGCAGACCCCTACGCCGACGCCTACGACATGACGGTCGACGTTCATCACGGCGTCCTGACGCTGATGGGTGACGTTCACTCGAACTTCGAGCGTGAGGAAGCGGAGAGCTCGGCCGCGAGCGTGGACGGCCTCCTGGCCATCGACAACCGCCTCGAGATCCGCGAGCCCGTCCGCCACGAGACGGACGTGGAGGTCTCCCACGACGTCGCCTCGAAGCTCGAGCGCGATGCCTGGGTCTCCGCCGGCAACGTGATGGTCTCGTCGGTCGGCGGGCTGGTGAGCCTGCGTGGGGACGTCTCGAGCCCATACGCCCGTCGCCGTGCCATCGACGACGCCTACGAGGCTGGGGCGGACCGGGTCGACGCCCACGCGCTCGCCGTTCGCTGAGCGAACGGTCGCCGGTGGACGCGCGCCCCGAAATTCGGCAGGGTTCGTCGAATGAGGGGCGCGACCACCTTTGGCGCCATGTTGGCCGCCGTCCTCGTCTCTTCGCTGGCGACGACGGCGGCGGCACAAGCGCCGGACGACGTCGCGTGGGAGACGCGACGCGAGCCATATCACGGCGGTCCCATCCGTCCCGGCGGTGAGCTCGAAGGGCAGGTCAACGGCTGGGTGTGGGTCTCGACCGCGGCGCTGGTGGGCGGCTACGCCCTCAGCTTCTACGGTCTCGATCCGCGCGCTGGGTCGATCATTCCGGTGGTCGGCCCATTTCTGTCGGCGGCCGGCGTCTTCGACGAGACGCCCTGGGAGGACGGCCAGACCGCGGCGATGATCATCAGCGGGATCCTCCAGGTCGGAGGGATCCTCGGCATCGTGCTCGGCGCGCTCAATCCCCGCTACTACGTCGTCTACGACGCGCCTGTCGGCTCGCCTCCGCTCTACGTGCGGTGGGTGCCGGGAGCACCCGGGGCCGACGTGGGTAGCTCGCTCCGCGTCGACTTCTTCTGATCGTCGCCGTACCCTCCGCGCACCTTGGCCGCCAGCAGCAAATCCTCCGTCGTCGCCGCGCTCACCGGCAACGCGCTGATCATGGCGGCGAAGTTCATCGCGTTCTTCGTCACGGGCTCTGGCGCGATCTTCGCCGAGGCGATCCACAGCCTCGCGGACGTGGGCAACCAGGCGCTCCTGCTGGTGGGGATCGTGCGCTCCGGAAAGGGGCCGACCAAGAAGTACCAGTACGGCCACCAGCGCGAGCGCTTCGTCTGGGCCCTGATCAGCGCGGTGGGCATTTTCTTCCTGGGCTGCGGCGTGACCCTCGCGCACGGCATCGACGCGTTGATCTCGCCTCACGAGGACGAGGGGCTGACCAACATCTGGTGGGCGGTCGGCGTGCTGGTGACGTCGCTCCTGGTCGAGGGCTACGTCTTGATCTACGCGTTCATCGGGCTCCGCAAGACCGCGGCCGGCCAACCCTTCTTCCATTACCTCCGCACCCAGGCCGACCCGTCGGCGGCGGCGGTGCTTCTGGAGGATTCGGCGGCGTGCCTGGGTGTGCTCCTCGCGCTCGGCGCCATCGGCCTGACCGAGCTCACGGGCCAGGAGTACTGGGACTCGATCGGCTCGATCCTCATCGGGCTCCTGCTCGGGCTGGTGGCGGTCTGGCTGACCTTCCGAAATCGCGAGCTCCTGGTGGGGCCGGCCGCACCCGACGCTGCGGCGCTGGCCATCCGGAAGGCGCTCGAGAGCGATCGGGCGGTCGAGCGCATCGTCAGCCTCAAGAGCCGCGTCCTCGACACCGAGACCTACGACGTGCTGGTCGAGCTCGAGTTCCACGGGGACAAGCTGGCGGAGCAGCTCGAGGACAAGCTCCGCGCCCGCTACGACGAAGGCTTCGACACCTTCGACGACTTCTATCGCTATGCGCGTGAGTACGCCGACGACGTCGTAGCCCTCCTCGGGGACAAGGTGGACGAGCTCGAAAAGCGCGTGCAGGAGGCGGTGCCCGAGGTGAAGCACATCGACGTCGAGCCCGATTGAGCGTTTTGCTACGCTGGGCTGATGCGCTACTTCTTCTTCACCTCGCTGCTCTCCTCTCTGCTCACCCTCGCCAGCTGTGGGGGCGACGACAGCGCGCCCGCCGATGCTTCGGGCGACACCAGCACCACCATCGACTCCTCGACCGATGGGGCGACGGACGCGGCGACGGATGCGATCGTCGACTCGAGCACCGCCGACGCACCGGATTGCACGGGCGCGATGGAGGGGGGTGCCTGCACGGCCGAGGGCGCCTATTGCGGCGGACCCTGCACCGACGCGTGCAGTTTCTGCAATCTCTTGCAGTGCAGCGGGGGCATGTGGGCCCGCGTCGAAGTGTCTCCAGCGCCGTGCTTCTCCTGCGGCCCGGACACGCGATGTCAGTCCGACGTCCAGTACTGCGTGGACACGGTGCCGGGCGTTCCGGGCGGCTCCGAGAGCTACGAGTGCGTCGATCCCCCTGCCGCGTGCGCTGACGACCTCAGCTGCGACTGTCTGTCGACCGCGGGCGTCGATGGCCGATGCAGCGAAGGCGACGCGGGTGAGGTCACCGTGACCATCGACGCAGCCTGAGCAGGCATCACGACTCGAGAAGCGTTCCGACGGCGCGGCGAAGCGCACGCATGGCCGCCGGAATGGATGGGTAGCCCGCGCGCGCCGCCACTTCGCGCCAGCCGCGGCGCTCGACGATGCGCGCCAGGGCGAGCTGGCGCTCCTGCTCGGGGAGCGCGTCGAGCGCGGACGGCGCGCTGGCGACGAATGCCTCGAGGGCGGTGGCGGCGGTCTCGTAGGTGCGCGGGCCGTGGGCGTAGCTTCGCACGATGCGCATCCGCTCCGCCTCGCTGAGGGGCGCTGGGGCAGGCAATCCTTCGAAGAGCGCACGCGAGAGCGCCTCGCTCGGCGGGAGGTGATTGTCCGCCTCGGAGAGCGAGAGGAAGAGGGGGAGGTCGCGGGAGAGGACGCCGCGCAGGCGCTCGACCACCGCGGATGCCCGAGCCGTCACCGGTCGCAGCATCACGGCGGAGGGCTCGCCGGTGCGCGCGCCCCGCGAGGCGCCGACGCGCACCAGCGCGTAGCCGACGCTCCGCCGGAAGGCGAGCAGCTCCGGGGTCGCGCCGAACATGGTGCCGAAGAAGTCGGGCGCGTGGCTCTCGTGAACGTGATCGACGAGCGCGCTCGCGAGGCCGCGCCGGCGGAGCGCCGGGTGGGTCGCGATGCGCACGCTCCGCACGAAGGTCATCGTCGCTGCCTCCACTTCGCCCGAGTGCGAGGCCAGCGTCTCGGCGAGGGCGTGGCCGCGAATGCGCCGGCTCCCGCGGTTCAGCGCTTCCGCGATGCGGAGCGGAAGCCCACCTTCGAGCGCGACCAGCGACGCCGCCACGACTTCGTCGGATGAAAGGAGCGCGTGCAGGCGGATGTTGGGCGCATCGAGCATCCGGTGGAGGTCCGACGGCGTGGTGCGGTAGTGCGCGTGGACCAGGATGCCGAAGAAGGCGCGCAAGCGCGCCTCGTCGCGCGCGAGGGCGTCCCGATCGAGCACCACGTGCTCGAGCGCATCTTCAACGAGCGCCTCGGGGGCGAGCGCCTCGACGTCGGCCGGCGTCGCGTCGAGCGCGAGGGCATCCCAGACGAAGCGCTCCACGGGATCGCCGTCGGACCAGCGGATGGGCTCCTCCAGGCGCAGCTCGACGAGCGGGCGCTCCGAGGCGCGGAGCTCCGCGAGGAAACGGAGGACGAAGCCGCGGCCGGTGCCTTCGTAGCCGCGCGCCGTGGTCGCGAAGGCGATGGTGGCGTCCGGGTGGCGCGCGACCAGGCGCCGCAAGAGCGGCACGGGCAGCTGCGCCGCTTCGTCCACCACGATCGCGTCCCAGCGCGCGTCGCTCGCGAGGAGCTCGGCCGGGGAGAGGTACACGGGGCCAGCGTCCGCGAAGCGAAAGATCTCCGCGGCCGCTTCCTCGCTCGTCGCGGTCACCGCGACGCGCAGGGGCCGCTCCGTCTGGGCCGCGCGGAGCGCGAGGCCGAGGGCGCTCGACTTGCCGCGTCCGCGGTCCGCGACGACGGAGACGAGCGTGCCGCTGCATTCGATGAGGATGGCTGCGACGCGGTGAGCGAGCGCCGCCTGTTCCTCCGTTCCCTGCGCGTCGTCGGGCGGGGGAGCGAGCGCCTCGCTCGGGGGGGCGTCCACGCCGGCCCGCGCGAGGCAGCGCTCGAATCGATCCCAGAAGCGATGCGTCACGTCGTCGGGTCCGTAGGGGTGGACCGCCAGCGCGGCCCGTCCGCCGGCTGGCGCTTCGCCGTGCGGCGGCATGCACAGGACCAGCGCGCCCCCGCCCCGGATCAATCCGTGGCTCTGGCCGAGCACGTCGGCGTCGAGCCCCTGATGCAGGTCGAGGATCACCGCGCTCGTGCTCTGGCCGAGGAGGTGCTTCACCTCACGCGGCGCGACCGCCTCGGGAGCCTCGCCCCCCACCCAGAGCCGCTCCGTCTCCGAGATGTCGCGTAGAAGCGTACGTGCAGCGTCCGCCGTGTCTGTCGGGGTTCCGCGGAGCACGACGCACCGCCGGTGACGCGCTCGCACCATGCTCATCGCCGCGAATGGTAACCTCCGCGGCCATGAGCGCACCCGCCGTACCGGACCGCGCCCGCGTCGTCGTGATCGGCGGCGGGATCATCGGCTGCTCCGTCGCCTATCACCTGGCCCACATGGGCGAAAAGGACGTCGTGCTCCTCGAGCGCGACCGCCTCACCTCGGGGACGACCTGGCACGCCGCCGGCCTGATGGTGACCTTCGGCTCGACCTCCGAGACCTCGACCGAGATGCGCAAGTACAGCGCCGATCTCTACGCGCGCCTCGAAGAGGAGACCGGGCAGAGCACGGGCTTCGAGCCCGTCGGGTTCATCGAGGTCGCGGCCGACGTCGACCGCCTCGAGGAGTACCGCCGGGTCTCCGCCTTCAACCGCCATCTCGGGGTGGATGTCCACGAGATCTCGCCGGCGGAGGTGAAGGAGCTCTTTCCCCCCGCGCACACCGACGACATCCTCGCGGGCTTCTACGTGAAGGAGGACGGCCGGGTGAATCCGGTCGACGTCACCATGGCTCTCGGCAAGGGCGCCCGCCTCGCGGGCGCGCACGTGATCGAGGGCGTGAGCGTGACCGGCGTCACCACCGAGCGCGGCGCCGTGAAGTCCGTGAGCACCACCGCCGGCGAGATCGAGTGCGAGGTGGTGGTCAACTGCGCGGGCATGTGGGCGCATCAGCTCGGGCGCCTGTCGGGGGTGAGCGTGCCGCTGCAGGCGACGGAGCACTACTACCTGCTCACCGAGCCCATGGCGGAGATCACTGCCGACCTTCCGGTCCTCGAGGATCCGGGCTCTTACGGTTACTACCGCCCCGAGGGCGGCGGCTTGATGATCGGTCTCTTCGAGCCGGTGTGCGCGCCGTGGAAGGTGGAGGGGATCCCCAAGGACTTCTCCTTCGGCACGCTCCCGCCCGACTGGGATCGCATGGGGCCCTACCTCGAAAAGGCGATGAGCCGCATTCCTTCGAGCCTGACGGCGGGGGTGAAGCTCTTCTTCTGCGGGCCCGAGAGCTTCACGCCGGACCTCGGCCCCATCGTGGGTGAGGCGCCCGAGGTGAAGAACTACTTCGTGGCGGCGGGGCTCAACTCGATCGGCATCACCACCGGCGGCGGTCTCGGGCGCGTCCTCGCCCACTGGATCCTCACGGGCCGACCGGACTGCGACGTCACCTACATGAACGTCGACCGCCTTCATCCGTACCAGACGAACCCCGAGTATCGCGCGCGCCGCACGGTGGAGATGCTCGGCATGGTCTATCAATGCCACTACCCGACGCGCTCGCCCGAGCAGGCGCGTGGCGCGAAGAAGTCACCCTTCTACGACCGGCTCGCGGCGCGCGGCGCGTACTTCCGCGACGTCAGCGGTTGGGAAGGCGCCGACTGGTTCGCGCCGTCCGGCGAAGAGCCCGAGGTCGAGCGCCTCTCCTGGGGCCGGCAGAACTGGTTTCCCTACTGGGAGGCGGAGCATCGCGCGGCGCGCGAGGCCGCGATCGTGATGGACATGTCCTTCATGTCGAAGTTCATGGTCCAGGGCCGGGACGCGGGCGCCTTCCTCGACTGGCTCAGCGCGGGACGCGTGAACGGCAAGTCGGGGCGCATCACCTACACCCAGTGGCTCGACGAGGACGGCAAGCTCCAGGCGGATTTCACGGTCGCCAAGCTCGACCCGCAGAAGTTCGTGGTGGTCGCCACCGACACCGCGCACCGTCACGTGGAGGCGTGGATGCATCGGCACCTCGCCGAGGACGCGCACGTCACCATCACCGACATCACCGGCGCCCTGGCGCAGCTCAACGTGCAGGGCCCGAAGTCGCGCGAGGTGCTCTCGGCGCTGACGACCGCGGACCTGTCCAACGAGGCGTTTCCCTTCCGAACCGTGCGCGAGATCGAGATCGGCTACGCCCGGGTCACCTGCATCCGCATCACCTATCTGGGCGAGCTCGGCTACGAGCTCTACATCCCGGCCGAGAACGCGTGCCACGTCTACGACCTGTTGGTGGAGCGCGGCGAGCCCCTGGGCCTGGTCCACGCGGGCCTCAAGGCGCTGTCGAGCCTGCGCATGGAGAAGGCGTACCGCGACTACGGCCACGACATCGACAACACCGACACGGTGCTCGAGGCGGGGCTGGGCTTCGCGGTGAGCATGAAGAAGAAGAGCGGCTTCCTCGGCAAGGACGCGGTGCGTTCGCAGAAGGAAGCGGGGCCGCTGAAGAAGGCGCTGGTTCAGGTCCTGGTGAAGGACCCCGAGCCGATGATGTTCCACGCGGAGATCGTTCTGAGGGACGGCGAGCCGTTGGGCTACATCCGCGCCGCCTCCTACGGACACACCCTCGGCGGCGCGGTGGGGCTCGCGATGATCGAAGCGGACGAGCCCATCACCCAGGCCTATCTCGATGCGGGTGAGTGGGAGGTCGACATCGCGGGGACGCGTCACCCGGCCGTCCTCAGCCTCGCGCCGCTCTACGACCCGAAGATGACGCGCATCAAGTGTTAGAGAAGCGAACCGCGTACGCTCGCGGCGCGTCTCGAGTCAGGCGGCTTCCGGCAGCTCGGGCGCCTCGTAGCCGGTGACCCGGTCGAGCACCTCGTCGATCACGGGGACGTATTGCGCGAGCTGCGCGCCCGTGACGATGCCGCTGACGCCCATCTCCTCGACGCGCTTTTCGTGGTCGGCGAGGATGTCGGCGAGGATCTCGACGTAGGGAATGCCGACGATGGCGGCGTCGCGCTTGTGGTAGCGCACCGAGCCGAAGAGCAGGCCCATCCAGACGAGCTGGCGCGCCTCGAGCTCGCGCAGGCGGCGAGCGGGGAGGGCGCGGAGGAGGTCCGGCAGGTAGAGCATCCCGAAGCCGACGTGGCGGGACTCGTCGCGGAGGATCATCCGGATGGACTCGTGCACCTGATGGCCGACCTCGGAGCGGTAGCGGGGATCCTCGTCGAAGAGCTTCACCGCGAACTTGAAGACGCTCAGGGCGAGCCCCTCGACCAGGAGGTTCATCCCGACCAGCTTCTCCTCGAGCCTGTCGGTCCGCTTCATGTCGGTGAGGAGCGCGTTCAGGAAGGGGTTCATCGGGTAGATGCCGTCCATGCGCGTGAGCAGGCGCTCGAAGACCTCCACGTGCCGCGCCTCGTCCATGCACTGCGAGCTCAGGAACTTCGCCGCCTCGTTGTCGGGCGCCATGGTGCAGAGCTGGCCGCTGATGACCTGAGCGCCGCGCTCGCCGTAGTAGAGCTGGCTGAAGAGACGACAGATCGCCGTGACCTCCGTGGGTGAGAGCACGCCGGGATCGAGCGGCTCCTCGCCGGGGAGCTTTACCGCGGCGTTCCACTGATCGCGCTTGGCGTTCTCGTAGAGGCGCTGAACCTTGCGGTAGCGCACCTCGGGACGGATCTGAAAAGTATGCCCACCGAAGGCATCGACCGCGCGGTTCACCGCGCGGGCGAGCTGGTCTTTGAACCCGGTTCGAGACATGTCACACCTCGGCTTCTTCTTCGACCAGGAAGGCCGAAACGAACGCTCGCACGTGCTCCGGTCCGATCTCGTCGAGCCGGTCGCATCGCTGCATCAGGGTCAGGGTCTGGTGGGCGCCGAGGATGATCCACGCGGCCGCGCGCGCATCGACGCCGCTCTTGACGTAGCCGTCGCGCTCCCAGCCCCGGATTGCGTCCTCGATGCGCCCGAGGATCCGATCCTGATAGCGGAGGTAGACCGCACGCATGTCGGGATCGCCGAGCTCACCGGTCACCGCGTAGGTGAGCTGACCGAGCTCGGGGTTGTGGCGGAGCTCGTTCTGGAAGTAGAGGAGGAGCGCCGAGAGCGCTTCGGCCGGATGGGCGTGCGCCTCGAGATTCTTCTTCACCTCGGCGTCGACGGCGGAGAGGACCTTCTCCACTGCACCGATGAAGAGGTGCTTCTTGCTCCGAAAGTGTCGGTAGAGCAGGGCCTCGGTGATCCCGGCGGCCTTCGCCAGGGCCGCGGTGGTGGTCCCACGAAAACCGCCGTCGGCGAAGACCTCGATCGCCGCCGTCATGATGGAACCCTTGCGGGCTTCGGAGCTCAGGCGGCCTGAAGAGGACATTTAGTAAGTATTCACTAACTTCGCGGCTGGACTCAAGTCCGAAGCGAATACTGAAGGATTTCAATGACAACGGTCTTTCTCTTCTGCACCCATTCGGCGACTTCGGTCCGGGGCGTGATTCGATATGCTCGCCGGTCCAGGAGACCCCATGAAACACATCAAGACCCTCACGCTCCTCGCCCTCGCCCTGGCCATGGCTTGCGACGAGCCAGCACAAGAAGACCCCTCGAACACCAACGCAGAGCCCGAAGTCGAGGCCGAAGAGGTGCCGCCGGCGCCAGCGATCGACCTCGCTTCCATCGCCTCGCGGATCGGCGGACTTCGGATGGCGGTCGGACAGTTCGGCGTCGAGCTCCGCCCCGAGGCGCGTGGCGTCGTGAAGGCGTTCGTGTCGAACGCCGAGGGCGCGCCCGTGCAGGACGCGAACCTCGAGGTCGAGATGCAGGGCGCCGACGGACAGCCGCATACCGTGACCCTGGCCTGGGATGCCTCGGCGTCTGCGTACATGGGCACGATGGCGGGCACGGCGCCTGCGCCCGGTCCCGCGACGGTGAAGGTCACCCAGGGTGACGCGACGGTGGAGGCGAGCGCGCCGACGGTCGCGGTCGCGCCGACCCCGGTCTACGGCGGTCACGTGGTGCTCGTCGGCGACATCGCCGCGGAGGTTCGCCCGGAGGCGGACGGAGTGCTCTACATCGCTGCCAAGCAGGGCGACGCCTATCTCGGCGCCGATGCCAACGTCGACATGAAGGTCGACGTGACGGCCGAAGGCGGGCAGACCGTCGAGGTGCCCGTGCAGTGGGACGAGCCCAGCGCGGGCTTCGTGGCCGTACTGCCCGAGGGCACGACGATCGCCAACGGCAACCTCTCCCTGGCTGCGACCATCAACGGCCAGGAGCAGAGCTCCGGCCTCGCCGACGTGTCGGTGGCGGCGCCCGCTCACGAGGGCGACGTGGTCGCGGTGGGCGACCTCAACGTGGAGCTCGTCCCGGCGGCGAACGGCCAGCTCGAGGCCTACGTGACCGCGCCCAACGGCGAAGCCGTGACGGCGGGCGCGGACGTCACGGTCGAGGTCGCGGGTGTGGACGCGCCCGTGATGCTCGCCTGGGACGAGGGCGCGGGCGCGTACAAGGGGGAGCTCGCGGCGGACGTCGACGTGAGCACCGCGCCGATCCAGGTGGTCGTCGAGCGCGAGGGTCATGCACAGCGCGGCGGCATCGCTGTGGCCGCGGGCCGTCATCTCGGCGTGGCCTGGCGTTCGCGCCTCGAGTCGGGCGCGGGGGGCGCGATCCCGCCGGGCCAGCAGATGCGTCTCGCTTCGAACGCCGAGGTGCGCGGTCGTCACAGCGGTACGGCGGTGGCGGATGTCGGCGGCGACGTCGAGGTCGACGTGAGCGCCATGGGTGGGGCCCACGCGGCAGCGGGCGCGGCCCACGCGGCGGCCGGAATGGCGCGCGCCCAGGCGAACATGGCGGCGGCCCAGGCGCAGGCCGAGGCCGATCGCGCGCGTGCGGCGGCGGTGAACGCCCGCGGCCAGGCGCAGCGCGCCCGGGTCGAAGCCCAGGCCGCGGCCAACATGGCGGCGGCGCAGGTTCGGCCGCCGTCGGTGATGCTGAACGCCGGCGCGTCCGCGGGCGGCAGCGCCATGGGCGGCATGGCCTCGGGCAGCGCATCGGTCATGATCGGCCTCTAGGCCCCTAGGAGAAGGCTCGGGGCCGCAGAGCGTACGGGAGCGCAGCGGGCCCGAGCCGGCAGTGCGTTGAGGCTCCCAAGAAAAGGCTCAAACCCGTGGCCGGCCGAAGGCCGCCAGCGATGGGGACGGTCTACACTTTTCAACTTTCGGCAGGGCCCCGCGCCTGATGGGGACGGTCTACACTTTTCAACTTTCGGCAGGGCCCCGCGCCTGATGGGGACGGTCTACACTTTTCAACTTTCGGCAGGGCCGCGCGCCTGCGGATGGAAATGGGGCGTGCGTGGCGAAAGTTGAAAAGTGTAGACCGTCCCCGTTAGCCCTTTCGGCTGGTGCCCCGCGCATGTGGCGAAAGTTGAAAAGTGTAGACCGTCCCCGTTAGACCCCGTGAGCAGCGAAACGCGCTTCCCGCGCCCAGGCCACCGCCTCACCAAGACGCTGCATCCCCACGGCGAAAGGACGGATTTCACTCATCTCGAGGGCCTGATTGGCGCGCCCGCCGTTCTCGGGTCAGATTGCCCGCTTCGTCTCTAGAGAGTCAGTGGGGAAATCATGTCCTTGGTAGAGCTTCCGAACACGCCCATCGTCGCCAAAAACCTCGTCGCCGGTGAGTGGCGCGACGCCCAGAGCGGCGAGCGGATGGACGTCGTCACGCCATACACGAACGAAGTCATCGGGACGATCCCGGTGAGCAAGGCCGCCGACGTGGCGCCTGCGGTCGCTGCCGCGAAGGAGGCGCAGGTCGCCTGGCGCGCGGTGCCGATCAAGGAGCGCACCCAGGTGCTCTTCCGTTTCCGCGAGCTCGTCCTCGAGCACATCGACCGGCTGAGCAACTCGGCCGCGATCGAGTCCGGCAAGACGGTGGCCGAGGCGAAGGCCGGTGTCCTCAAGGGCGTGGAGATCGTCGAGTACGCCCTCAGCCTTCAGAACATGGACGTGGGCAACATCCTCGAGGTGAGCCGCGGCGTCACCTGCGAGACCCGTCGCCTCCCGCTCGGCGTCGTCGCCGGCATCACGCCCTTCAACTTCCCGGCGATGGTGCCCATGTGGCAGTACCCGATCGCCGTCACCCTCGGCAACGCCT
This sequence comes from uncultured delta proteobacterium, assembly GCA_963727445.1. GTDB lineage: Bacteria > Myxococcota_A > Polyangia > Polyangiales > B10-G4 > B10-G4. The sequence continues at coordinate 185,576 of CAVSGI010000017.1, read as the reverse complement.
TCATCCTCAAGCCGTCCGAGAAGGTGCCGCTGACGGCGCACATGAGCGGCGAGCTGATGGTCGAGGCGGGCTTTCCGCCCGGCGTCTTCTCCATCATCCACGGCGGCCGCGACGCGGTGGAGGCCCTGGCCGACCATCCGGACGTCCAGGCGCTCGGCTTCGTCGGCTCGACGCCGGTCGCGCGCGCCGTCTACGAGCGCGTCACCAAGCAGGATCGTCGCGCCCTCTGCCTCGGCGGCGCGAAGAACCACCTCATCGTGGTCCCCGACGCCGAGAAGGACGTGACCGTCGACGGCGTGGTCAGCTCCTTCATCGGCTGCGCCGGCCAGCGCTGCATGGCGGCCAGCCTGATGATCGCCGTGGGTAACGTCGATCACTTGATCGATGCGATCATCGAAAAGGCCGGGAAGGTCCAGCTCGGCACCGACATGGGCGCCATCATCGATCCGGCGGCGCTCGACCGCCTGAACGCCGACATCGCGAAGGCTGCCGACGAAGGCGCGAAGATCCGCCTCGACGGCCGCGGCGCCGCGGCGCCCTCGGGCTATGAAAAGGGAAACTGGCTCGCCCCCACCATCATCGACCACGCCTCGATGGAGATGGAGTGCACCACCAAGGAGCTCTTCGGCCCGGTGCTCACCATCGTCCGCGTCAAGACGCTCGATGAGGCCCTCGCCCTGCAGGACACGACGCCCTACGGCAACGCCGCCAGCGTCTTCACCAGCCGCGGGGACGTCGCGCGCTACGTCGCCGATCGCGTCCCCACCGGCATGGTGGGCGTCAACGTCGGCGTCCCTGTCCCCCGCGAGCCCTTCAGCTTCGGCGGCGCCAAGTCCTCGCGCTTCGGCCAGGGCGACATGACCGGCGCTGGCGGCGTCGAGCTCTGGTCCCGCACGCAGAAGCTCACGACCAAGTGGAGCTTGCAGCCCGACGCCAACTGGATGAGCTGAAGCGAGCCGGGTCGCGAAGGAAGGTGGCGTGCTAGGGTGGCGTAGCACCTCGCGAACCTTCTGGAGCTGACATGACTTCTACTGCGCTCAAAGGTGGCCTCGTCCTCGCGGTCGCTTTCCTGCTGTTCGGCTGTGGCAATGGATACCGGGGGCCGCGGTCGTCGGGCGGGGATTCTTCCGTCACGATCGACGGCTCCGCCGACGGATCTTTCGATGGTGGTGTCGGCGATACCGCCGTGGGCGATGGCGCCGTCGCCGACACCTCGGTCTCCACCGATGGCTCGACGACCGGGGACGGGTCGACCACGGCGCCGGGTCAGTGCGAGCCTTCCTGCCTCGATACCCCCGGCGCGGTTTGCTGCATGACCTGCGGTTCCTGCGGCGAGGTGGATTGCACGCCCGTGTGCTCCGACGGTCAGGTCTGGGACTGCGAGCTCCTGACCTGCCGGTGAGCGTGGCGCAACTTGCTCGGTGACAGCCTCGCGCGCCACCATCGTTCGGTGCGCTCTTCACTCTTGCTCGTCGTGCTTTGTGCCAGCGCGCTGAACGCCGGGGTTGCGCGCGCACAGTGCATGGCCGCCGGTGACGCGTGCGACGACGGGCAGTGGTGCACCGTCACGGATCGATGCGACACGACCCTCACCTGCGTCGGGCAACCGCGCGATTGTCTCGACGGAGTCGCGTGCACCGACGACGTCTGCAACGAGGCCACAGACACCTGTGACCATCCGCCTCGCCCCATGGGCACCGAGTGCACCGACGGCGCGTTCTGCACCGACGGAGACGTCTGCGACGGAGCCGGGCTCTGCATGGCGGGACCGCGGAGGGGTTGCGTCGACGGACTTTCGTGCACCATCGATCGCTGCAACGACACCGATGACGTCTGCGAGAACCCCATCCGCGCCGGCGCCTGCCTGATCGACGGCACCTGCCGCTACGACGGCGAGCCCAACCCCGATGTGCCCTGCGAGCTCTGCGTGCCCGACACCCTGCCTGACGGCTGGTCCGCGGCCCCGGCGGGCGCCTCTTGCGGCATGGCCTCTTGCGCGGACGGGGTTCGAACGGATCAGCTCTGCGACGCGACGGGCGTCTGCGGCCCCGCGACCGTCGCCTGCGATTTCGGCGTGTGCCAGGATGACACCTCCTGTGCGACGTGCTCCGTCGACGAGGACTGCGAGCCCGACAGCTACTGCGCCGGCACCGAGTGCTCGATGGCCGGCGGCGTGGGGGCGGTCTGCGATCGCGATCGGCGCTGCCTCAGCGGCCATTGCGACGACACGGGCCAATGCGCCGCGTCCGCCGCGCCCGATGGCGGCGCGGGCGATGCGGGCGACGGCGGCACCGGAAACATCGTGGCCCATGGATCGGGCTGCGTTGCCTGCACCGTCGGGGCCGCTGCGCAGCGCGCGCCGTGGCGGGCGCTCGTGTCTTTTCTCACATTCTCCGTCCTGATTCTGCGCAGGCGCCGCGGACACTGATCTCCACGGCTTCGTGGGATCGAGAAGCGATCTGTTGCCGTCTCATTGCCCCTGAAGGGGGGCATTCTTTACCGCTCCTCCGCCGTGTCCTAAAGCCACGCAGCGCAAGCAGGGTGGGTGGACGTGCTCCCTCGTGGGTGCCCTCTCTATCCGGTGCGTGGGGTTCTCGGAGGTGGTGATGCGGTGGATTTCGTTCTTGGGGGCTATTTCTCTTCTTCTCTCGGGTGCGAGCTGCACAGCGCCCACCGGTGATGGCTCGGTCGGCTCGCGGGCCGAGCCCATCGTCGACGGGGTCCTCGACCACAACCCGGCGGTCATCGTCCTGTACAACCGCCGCCTCGGCGGGATGTGCAGCGGCTCGCTGATCGCCCCCCGCGTGATCCTCACGGCGAAGCACTGCGTGCAGGAGGAGAACGCCACGTCGCCCGACCCCGCCGCCGCATTCACCATCGGCATCGGCGACTCGATCAATCACGTGAGCCAGAGCTTCAACGCCATCGAGGTTCACACCACGCCGGGATCCTACGACGCACGGCTCCGGGGCCTGGTCGGCAACGACGTCGCGCTCATCACCCTCGCCACCGGGGTGAGCGGCATCGATCCCATCGGCGTCTACCGCGGCGACGTGAGCGAGCTCGTGGGCGACGACGTCACCGCCATCGGCTTCGGCCGGACGCCGGGAGCAGACGCCGGCACCAAATACAGCACCACCGGCCGTATCCGCTACATCGACGGCAACGTGCTCTACACCGGCGACCTCACCTGTCAGGGCGACAGCGGCGGGCCGATCATCCTCAGCGAGACGAACGAGATCGTCGCCATCACCTCCTTCGGCGGCACCGGCTGCGGCACCGGCGGCCTCGCCGGCGCCAACCGCGTCGACACCTACCTCGATCTCATCGACATGGTGGTGGGCGACTCGGGCTCCTGCCTCAACGACGGCGAGGAGCGCTGCGACGGATACGACAACGACTGCAACGGCGAGGTCGACGAGACCTGCCTTCCCCTCGGCTCCGAGTGCGCCCTCGACGACGAGTGCCTCGGCAACAACTGCGCCGACACCCCTGCCGGGCGCCGCTGCACCACCGAGTGCGATCCACTCCGCCCGGAGCTCAGCTGCGCGACCGGTCTGTACTGCGCGCGGACCAGCGGATGCGAAGGCCTCTGCGTGCCCCTGCCCGACGCACGGCCGGAGCCTCTCGGCGTCGACGCGCCCTGCACCGATGACCTCGAGTGCGCGAGCCTCTTCTGCGCAGACCCCGGCGACGGCCGCCAGCGTTGCCTCACGCCCTGCCGCGGTGGCGACGGCATGTGCCTCGGCGGCGAGGTCTGCGCGGCGGCGATGGGCGCATGCGGCGGCTGCGTCGACGAACACATCGTCGTGGGCGCGCGCGGGCTCGGCGAGCCCTGCGACGGTAGCGACGCGTGCGCCTCGGGCGAATGTCTGAGCGAGGCCGGGCTCTCCTACTGCTCGCATGCGTGCACCACCGACTCCGATTGCGGCAGGGGCGATCGCTTCCATTGTCGCGACGGGCTCTGCGTCCGCGGCGCCCTCGCCAGCATCGGCGGCGGTTGCATCGAAAACGGCGACTGCATGGACGACACGTTCTGCGCGACGCGCACCGGCGTCAGCTGGTGCACCACGTTCTGCAGCGACGAAAACCCCTGCCCCGAAGGCTTCGACTGCACGGCCGTGGGCGACTCCAGCATCTGCGCGCCGGCCAACGGCGTCGTGGGTGACGCCTGCACCGTGGATGACGATTGCATCTCCGGCATCTGCAGCACCGGTGGGGTATGCACCCAGGAGTGCAGCTCCGACGCTCCGTGCTCAGGCGCCTTCGAGTGTGTGCTCTCCGACGACGGCACCGTGGCCATGTGCACACCGCCACCGCCGCCCCCCGTCGAGCCCGGCGGTGGCTGCTCGGTGTCCCGCTCCGAGACCGCGCCCCCCACGGTGCTCTTCGGCATCCTGATCGGCCTCGCCCTCGTGCGGCGCCGCCGGCGCTGAGCCACGCGCCCGGCCATGAGCACGCACACGCGATGCCGTATTGCCATCACCGGGGGGCCCGGTGGTGGCAAGAGCACCGCCCTCGACCTCTTCCGACGCGAGCTGGGGGACCGTGTGGCCGCGGTCCCCGAGGCGGCGACCATGCTCTTCAGCGGCGGCTTTCCTCGCACCACGGCCACCGACGCCCGTCGCCATGCGCAGCGGGCGATCTTCCACGTCCAGCAGAACATGGAGGACCTGCACGCGAGCCTCCATCCACAGCGGGTCCTCCTCTGTGATCGCGGTACGGTCGATGGCGCCGCCTACTGGCCCGTGGACGGCGACTTCTTCGAGGCCATGGGCACGACCCTCGAGGCCGAGCTCGCTCGCTACGACGCCGTCATCTTCTTCGAGAGCGCGGCGGTCGGCGGGATGAGCATCGAGGGCAACAACCCCACCCGCATCGAGGACGACGTCGAGGCGAGCCGGATCGACCGCGCGCTCCTCGCGCTGTGGTCGAAGCATCCGAACCTGACCGTGGTCGCGCACCGGAGCTCTTTCTTCGCCAAGATCGAGGAAGGCTTCGCGGCGATGAAGGCCGTGGTCGACGCGCACGGCTCGAGTTGAGCGTCAGCTCGCGGTGGTGGCGCCTTCGACGCGCGCCCTCAGGCCCCGCTCCTCGCGATTTTCGAGCTTCAGCGTCCAGTCGTGGACCGCGGCGACCTCGCTCACGATCGCCAGGCCGAGGCCCTGTCCCGACTTGCTGCGTCCCTTGCCGGCGGCGCCGCGCACCCAGCGCTCGGTGATGAGCTCGAGGGCGTCGGGGCTGATCCCCGGGCCCTCGTCGAGGACGTCGAGGGTGAAGCGGCCGTCCTCGGCGTCGAGGTTGATGATGATCTGCTGATCGATGCCGCCTCCATAGGTCAGGGAGTTCTGCACCAGGTTGGTGACCAGCTGCTCGATCATCGTGTCGTCGCCGAGGGCCATGACCGGCTCATCGGGATAGGCGACGTGGATCTCCGTGCCGCCGCCCTTGGCGAGGAGGCGGAAGCGGTTCGCCACCCGCTGCACCAGCGACGTCAGATCGAGGGGCGCGCGGGCGCCGAGGCTCGCGAAGCCCGCGTCCATGCGGCTGGCGATTCGGAGGTTCTGCACCAGGGACGTCATGTAGAGCGCTTCGGCCATGGCGTCGCGGATCGATGGCGCGGGATCCTCGTTCGCGCTCATCGCGGCGTCGCGGGCGTTCTCGAGCGACATCAGGAGCGAGGTGAGCGGCGTCCGCAGATCGTGGGCCACGTTGATCTGCTTCATGCGGAGCGCCTGGTACTGCGCGCTGAGCAAGCGCTCGTGATCGAGCATGCGCCGGTGCGCGCCAGCCAGGGCCCGCGAGACCTGGCCGATCTCGTCGTGGGTCACCTCGGGCTCCACCGTCTCCTCCGCCTTTCCGACGCTGCCGGCGAGCTTGGTGAGCTTCTCGAAGCGACGGTTCAGCGGCTGGATGATCGCCACGTGGCTCAGGACCATGGTGGTCAGGAGCAACAGGACGAGAAGACCCCCGCCGGTCACGCTCTCGAAGGGGTCGGCGCCGCTGATCTTCAGGAGCACCGCGCTGAAGAGCACGCAGGCGCTGGTGACGATCAGGATGCGAACCGATATCGAGCGGCCGATCTGCATCCGGCTCATTCTGGGTCGAAGCGGTAGCCCAGCCCGCGAATGGTGCGGATGTGCTCCGAGGCCTCGTCGCCCAGCTTCTTGCGCAGCTTGGCGACGTGGCTGTCGACGCTGCGGGCGTTGGCGTTGGGGTTGCCGCGGACCAACTGTTTGGACAGCACGTCGCGGGAGATGGCGCGTCCGGCGCGTTCCACGAGGTACTCGAGGAGCTCGTACTCGTAGGGGGTGAGCGCGAGGCTCTCGCCGTCTTTGGTGAGCTCGCGAGCGGTCCGGTCCATGCGCACGCCGCCGAACTCGATGATGTCGCGCTCGGTCTCGCCGCCGATGCGCACCCGCACCCGCGCCAGCACCTCTTCGACGAAGAAGGGCTTGGTGACGTAGTCCTGAGCGCCGAGGTCGAAGGCCTTGAGGCGGTCCTCGAGATTGCCCCGCGCGGTCACCACGATCACCGGCAGTGAGGAGCGCTCGCGGATTTCGGCGAGGATCTCGAAGCCGCTCCTGTCGGGGAGCATCAGGTCGAGGATCACCAGGTCCGGCTCGGCCCTCAGACACTCCCGGACGTCGAGGTCCTGGGTGGAGAGGGAGACCATCAAACCAGCCCTGCGAAGGCCCCGGACCAGCTGGCTGGCGATGCCCGGATCATCCTCTACCACCCAGATATGTTTGGCTTCTTTCCCCATCGGCGGGCCCTACCTTAGCAGTCCTTAGCGCGGACGCTCATGGGAGTCTCGCGTGCTAAGATGACCTTCGAACACTCGGTGCGGCGGGAGGAAAATTTGAGCGGGCGGAGCAAGCTGTCCTGGCTCCTTTTGGCGGTCCTTTCGGGCTGCCAGGGACTCATCTCGGACCCGGGGATCTCCCCCGGCGGTGGTCCGGGCCCTGATCCCACCGGGCCCACCCCGGTCGTCTGCGAGGGCGACGCTCTCTTCCCCGGCCGGGCGCCGCTCCGGCGCCTGACCGTCACCGAATACGACAACACCCTGAGGGATCTCTTCGGCGACACCAGCGAGCCGGCGGCGCGCCTGGTCGACAACGAGCGCGGCGTCCTCAGCGCCGATGCGCGCCTCGTGACGCCGCTCCTCGCCGAGCAGTACATGTACGCCGCCGAGGACGTCGCCGCGCGCCTGGTCGACGCCGCGGTCTTCGACGAGACCCTCGGCTGCGATCGCGCGGCCCTGGGGGACGACGACTGCGCCCTGGACTTCATCGAGCGCACGGTGCCTCTCGCGTATCGGCGGCCGGCCGAGGACGGCGAGGTGGATCGACTCTATGCGCTCTACGAAGCGGGCCGGGACGATGGGGGCGTGGAGGTCGGCGTCCAGATGGTCCTCGAGGCCATGCTCCAATCGCCGAGCTTCCTCTATCGCGTCGAGATCGTGCCCACCGGCGGCGAGGCGGTCGTCCGTCTCACCGGCTATCAGCTCGCCACGCGCCTCAGTTATTTTCTCTGGCAGACCATGCCGGACGACGCGCTCTTCGCGGCCGCCGAGGCGGGGGAGCTCGACACCGACGCCGGCGTCGAAGCGCACGTGCGGCGCATGCTCGACGATCCGCAGGCGCACGCCACGGTGCAGCATTTCTTCCAGCGCTTCCTCGAGCTCGACAAGCTCGACACCGTCGACAAGGATGTGACCCTCTTCCCCCAGTGGAACGAAGGCACGCCCGATCTCTTCCGCCAGGAGACCGAGGCCTTCGTCGAGGAGGTCGTGTTCCGGGGCGACGGGAGCTGGATCACGCTGATGACGGCGCCCTGGTCGATGATGAACGCCGACCTCGCCGCGTACTACGGCGTCAGCGGCCCGGCCGGCGACAGCTTCGAGCGCGTCGAGCTCGACGCGCAATACCACTCGGGGGTGTTGACCCAGGGCGGCGTCCTGGCCACCCGCGCCCGGACCTACGAGACCTCCCCGGTTCACCGCGGCATGTTCATCCGCGGCAACGTGATGTGCGGCGTCATCCCCGACGTCCCCTCGGGCCTCGACATCACGCTGCCCGACCCCGACCCCGACGCGACCACCCGCGAGCGTTTCGCGGCGCACCGCTCCGATCCCTACTGCGCGTCCTGTCACCGCCAGCTCGACCCGCTGGGCTTCGCCTTCGAGAACTTCGACGCGGCGGGGCGCTTCCGCGCCACCGAGAACGACATCCCCATCGACGCCTCCGGCGAGCTCACCGACTCGGACAACGACGGCGCCTTCGAAAACGGCGTCGACCTGGCGCACATGCTCATCGAGAGCCAGCAGACCCAGACCTGCTTCGCCGAGCGCTGGTTTCCCCAGGCCTTCGGGCGCGGCGACGAAGCGCAGGACGCCTGCGCGCTCGACGACCTGCTCGGTAAGTTCCGCGGCGCCGACTTCGACGTGCGCGAGCTGTTGGTCGGGCTCGCGCTCTCGGAGACCTTCCTCTACCGCGTGGCCGATCAGGACACGGTGGCCCCCGTCATGGAGACCTCGCCATGAAGAAGAAGCTCTCCCGACGCAAGATGCTCCTCGGCGCCGGCGGCGTCGCCATCTCGCTTCCGTTCCTCGAAGCGATGCTCGGCAGCGGCCGCACCGTCGCGCAGACGGTCCCGCGCCGCGTCATTTTCTTCTTCTCCTCCTGCGGTCCGGCGCCCACCACCTGGTGGCCCACCGGCGGTGAGACCGACTTCGTCCTGAACCAGGCAATGCGGCCCCTCGAGCCCTACCGCGACAAGATCCTGATCCCCGACGGCGTGTCGATGACCACCGCCCTCGAGGACAGCTTCGCGCGCAACGGACATGACAAGGGCACCGTCCACTGCATGACGGCGCGACCTCCAGTCGCCGGGCCCATGGGCTTCGGCGAGTTCGGTCACCTGTGGGACGGCACCTCGAGCGGGCCCTCGATCGATCAGGTGATCGCCGACTATGTCGACGGCGACACGCCCTACCGCAGCCTCGAGTTCGGGGTGAAGGCGGAGGGGATCGGGCAGGCGCTGCCGAGCCGCATCTCCTATCGCGCCGCCGGTGAGCCGGTGATCCCGATGAACGACGCGGGCAACGCCTTCGACCGCATCTTCGCCCCCCTCGCCGGTGGGCGGGAGGCGGCGGACGCGCGCAAGCGACGGCGCGAGCTGGTGCTCGGATCGGTGACCGACGATCTCGGGCGGCTCCGCGCGCAGCTCGGCGCCGACGATCGGCGGCGCGTCGACGCGCACATCGCCTCGATCGACGAGCTCCAGGGGCAGCTCGCGGATCTGGCGGGCGCCGTCTGCGACCCGCCTACGCGCGGCGACAGCACCGAGTACCAGATGCTCGGCCGGCTGCAGATGGACATGATCGTTCAGTCGCTGAAGTGCGACCTGACGCGCGTGGCCTCGATCCAGTGGTCGACGGGGCAGTCGGGGGTGCGCATGAGCTGGCTCGGGCACGGCGCCGGCCATCACGGCATCTCCCACGAGACCGGGAGCCAGCCCTCCGATTGGGATGCGAGCAAGACCTGGCGCCAGGTCGCCTCCGAGATCGACACCTGGTACGCGGAGCAGTTCGCGTATCTCGTGGGCGCCCTCGACTCCATCACCGAAGGTGACGGCACCACGCTCCTCGACAACACCGCCCTGGTGTGGGTGAACGAGCAGGAGCAGGGCATCGACAATCATCACAGCTGGAACCGGATGCCGTACATCATCGCGGGCAGCCTCGGGGGCTACTTCCGGACCGGGCGCTACGTGACCGTGGACGCGCCCCACGGCAACATGTTCGTCGATCTGATGCAGGGGATGGGCATGCCGGATACGACCTTCGGCAACCCCGACTACTGCACGGGGACCGTCAGCGGCCTGACCTGAACGGCCCGCGGTGGCTTCTTCCGTGGCCACTTTCTGCTGGAGAACCTCAGCGATCTTCAGCCGATGATGGTGGTCCGATGCTTGCTCGCTCGGGGGCATGAAGCGCCGGACGACCATCCTCGCTCTGATCTTCGCCCTGCTGAGCGGCTGCGCCATGAGCGCCGATCCGCGCACCGGCAGCCCGACGGGGCTCGACGGCAAGGCGGACACCATCGCCGACGAGGTCGGGAGCGAGGCCCCCCCGCCCGGGGTCGAGCTGAAGGTCACCATCCATCCGGAAGACATCGAGGCGGCGATCGCGGCGTTGGGTCTGGACGAGGACGATGCCGAGCGGCGCTACGTGACTTACTACGACACCGCGGACCTGGCGCTCTTCGAGGCGGGTCTCGTGCTCCGTGCCCGCAAGGTCGTGGATGACGACGACGACTCGAGCGTGAAGATGCGGCCGATGACCTCCGAAGAGGCTTGGGCGCTCATCCCCGAGTACTTCGAAGAAGACGAGTTCAAATGCGAGATTGACCGCACGCCGAGTCGGGAGGTCAGCTCCTGCTCGCTCAAGGCCGGGCAGGACACGGGGGAGATTCGACGACGTCGCCGACGGCGAGCGCGACGTCGACAAGCTCTTCTCCCGTGAGCAGGAGGACCTGGTCGCGCGCTTCGCGCCCGACGGCTTCGACTGGGACGACCTGGTGGTCCTCGGGCCGGTGGACACTCAGCGCTGGAAGTTCCGCGTCGCCGACCTCGACGACGACAAGCTCACGGTAGAGCTCTGGCAGATGCCGGATGGCGGCATCCTGATGGAGCTCTCCATCAAGGTCGACCTCGAGGGCAGCGAAGCCGCGATGGAAGCGCTCCTCGACTACGTCGATGGGCTCGGCGTGAGCCTCGACGACGCGCAGACCACCAAGACCCGGCGCGTTCTGACCTTCTTCGCGGGTGAACGCGACCTCTGAGCGCGCAGATGGCGACGTGGTTGTCGCCGGCCGGCGTGTCCGTCATGCTCCCGCGCATGCAAAGGGTAAGCTCGCTCGCTTTGCTCGTGGTGACGCTTGGTGCCTGTGGTGGTGGGGAGCCCGCCGCCACGACGCAGTCGACCCCGCCCGCGAGCACGGGAACGGAACGGAGCGTCGCGCGGAGTCCCGTGACTCTCGAACCCAGCGAAGGCGGCACGCTCGTGAAGTGGCAGGCCCTCGACCTGGGGGAGGGCGACGAGCTGGTGGTCGAGACCGAGCCCAACCAGGAGGTGTTCCTCTACGTCGAGTCCGGCGGCCTCGAGCGGTACGGTGAGGGATCCGTCGTTCACTTGCGCGGCAGCCACACCTTGCCCGCCCGCGCCGGCACTCGGGTCATCGCGGCGCGCGCCGAGGCGCCGGACGCTGCCGGACAAGAGCCCATCGCGCAATCCTCCTCCCTCGAAGAGGCCGCGGTTCTGCCCAACGCGGGCGGCAAGCTCCGCGTTCAGATCTTCTTCGACGCTGCCGCGGGCGCGCGCTTCGGCGCTTTCAGCCTCCTCGACGGCGACGCCGACCTGAGCGTGCCCGAGCACGTTCACGCCACCTCGGTCGAGTCGCTCTACGTGCTCTCGGGCGATGGACGGATGATCCTCGGCGAGGAGCGCACGCCCCTCGAGGCGGGGAGTGTCGTCTACGTTCCGGCCGACACGAACCACGGCTACGAGCACGGCACGGAGCCGCTCCGCGTGCTGCAGGTCTACGCGCCGCCGGGTCCCGAGCAGCGCTTCCGCCCGGAATAGCGGCGGCGAATGCAGGCTCTGTGGGGCGGGATTGGACGCGCGTCCGTTCTCGGGTCAAAGTCCCCCACTTTTCCAGGGAGGAACGAGACATGGCCCGCAAAGTCGTCGGTGGACTGATCCAGCTTTCGAACGCGCTCAACGATCCGGGCGCGACCGTTCCGCAGATCCGGGACGCGATGTTCGAAAAGCACCTCCCTTACATCGAGGAAGCGGGCAAGAAGGGCGTGCAGATCCTGGGCCTGCAGGAGATGTTCAACGGCCCCTACTTCTGCCCCAGCCAGGACGCCAAGTGGTGTGACATCGCCGAAGAGGTCCCCGGCCCGACGGTCGAGAGGCTCTCCGAGTACTGCAAGAAGTACCAGATGGCGATGGTCATCCCGGTCTACGAGCGCGCGATGCCGGGCGTCTATTACAACACCGCCGCCGTGGTCGACGCCGACGGGACCTATCTGGGCAAGTACCGCAAGAATCACATCCCGCAGACCAACGGCTTCTGGGAGAAGTTCTTCTTCAAGCCGGGCAACCTCGGCTACCCCGTCTTCCAGACCCGCTACGCGAAGGTCGGGGTCTACATCTGCTACGACCGCCACTTCCCGGAGGGCGCGCGCCTGCTCGGCCTGCACGGCGCGGAGATCGTCTTCAACCCCTCGGCCACCGTCGCGGGTCTCTCCGAGTACCTGTGGCAGCTCGAGCAGCCCGCTCACGCCGTCGCCAACGGCTACTTCGTCGCCGCCTCCAACCGCGTCGGCACCGAAGCGCCCTGGGACATCGGCCACTTCTACGGCACCAGCTACTTCGTCGACCCCCGCGGCAACTTCCTCGCCAAGGGCTCGCGCACCGACGACGAGCTCGTCGTCGCCGAGATGGACCTCGACCTCATCGAAGAGGTCCGCCGCACCTGGCAGTTCTACCGCGACCGCCGGCCGGAGACGTACGAGGACATGGTCGAGCAGCTGCCGTAATTGTCCCGCTCTCACCCGTGAGGGGGGACAGGGCTGGCACGAAGTGACTCAGGCGCCAGCCGCTCGGGTGAAGAAGGCGGGCTTTCTAGCTCGGCCCGTTTTCTGCTTCGCTCAGTGTCCGTGACTTGCCTGCGGGTCTTGATTCTGGCCGTGTGTGTCTGTGTGGTGGGGGCGAACCTGTCTCCCGCGACCGCCCGTGCGTGTAGCGCGCCTCCAACCGGGGTGCAGGTTCGCATTCTGGCAGCGCCCATCACCATCCCACTCGAAGGGGTCGTCGTCCTTCGCGCGAGGAGCTACGGCGACCAGCCGACCATCGACGCCTATGACGCCGTGAGCGGCGCTGCGGTGACCGCCCCTGATGGCGCCGCGATGAATGGCTCGACTACGCAGGAGCATCCAGCCGGATAAAGGCCTACTACAACTGCGACGGAGGAACGTGCTCCATCACAAGCCCTGCTGCCGATACTACCGGCCACGGCACCGCGGTAGCGTGGATCGCCGCGGGGTCGATCGAGCAAGGACAGGATGCAAGCATCACGGATCCCTATGAACGCAGGCGGCGCTCAGGAATGCTGCGAGAGGCCGAGATCTACTACTACGACTATGGCTGGGTGCTCGCAGCGGTTGAGCAGGCGACCGCAGACGGGGTCGACGTCCTGAACATGTCATTGCACGTCTATGGCTGTGGGTTTGACGCCTGCGACCCTGAGTACGATTGCTCCCTGAATAACGCACTGTGATCTGCCCCCGAAAATTCGAGCCAGTTTTTGTGTAAGTTTCGAGCCTCGGAAAGGACCGAGGCATGCCGAAGAGAAGCAGGTTCACCGACGAGCAAATGCCGAAGAAAAGCGGCGGCCGGTCGACGACGATGACGCCGTTCTTCCACTGAGCCGGGCTGATGCGCAGGCCCGGCATGTCGTCGGGGCGGGCAACGAGGCCCGCGCTGACGCAGTTGATGGCGTCGTATGTGAATCGGCTGGCCTGCGCCTCAGCATCGACCAGGCGGGTGTAGTGGGGCTCGCGGTCGTCGAAGAGCTCACCCGGCGCGTCGTAGCGCAGCTCGGCGAGCAAGGTGTTGATGGCGCAGCTGGTGTCGTGGTGAAAGCGGCGCGCGAATTCAGGCAGGTTGGGGAGCGGACAGGTGACGTCGACGTGGTGGTGGTTCATGACCGGCGTCGCGACGTGGATGCAGGCGCCCGTGGCGCGCGAGGCGTCGGCCAGCGCGTCGAGCCAGATCTGATTGACGAGCGCGTGATAGGGCGCGAGGAACGCCTTGCGGCACGTCGTGCGCCGCGTCAGCGCGACCGTGCCGCCCGGGACGATGATGCGTGTCCGCGCCATCGGCGGCGGGTGAATCACATGCCGTGCCGAGGCCTTTCCCTGGAAAACACGGGAAGAACGGGGCGCGTCGGCTGACGGCCGCCGGCGAACCGCCGGCGAACGTCACGCTGCGACGCATCACGGCTTCACAGACTTTTGCCTACGTCGGAGGGATCCCTCATCGTAGGTCACGCCGAGTAGACCGAGTTCGGAAAGCCTCCGAAGGTGACGCCTCCGTTCCTCGTTCTTCTTGCCTCGCGCAGGAAGCGACACGAAAAGGTGCTCTTCCCCAAAGTCCGCCGAACTCAGCAACTCATTTCGAAACGGGCCCTCTTTAGCCTGTTGGTGGCTTAGGGCTTCCTTCACTCGAACGAACCCTTGCCGAGATGGGTCACACCACACCACCTCCGGCGGGATCGCACTAACTTCCAACGCCCCCGTCGAGCGGCGGATGTCTAGCGCAAAAGTATCAAGCCCCACGTAAAACGCGCGCTCGGCCTCGCCAGAAGCATTTGGAAAGCCTCGTGGCTGAACGAGGATTCGACCATGAACATCCTCGACCACGACGTCCTCAAAGAAGCATCCCTCTAGCAGCGTGGGCGGCCCCTTGCTTTGGTACCCAGAGACGCGACATCGCCGAAACGTCGTGTCGTACAGGTACACCGACTTGCCGGTTGAGTTCTCGATCTGTGCATCCACGATTTCGCATGGCGCTCCCCCGCGCATCGTTCCCACCACGCAGTTCTCGAACTCGCACCTCAGGATCCTGATGCCAGCCGCTCGGCTCCCTGCCGGCAGCCGTTCTCCCATGTACCGGGTGGATTCAAGTACGTGCGTCATGGTCGGTGATTGGTGATAACGACATCGAGGTTTCGGCGAGGATCCAAATGTTTCCACAGTTCTCGTCTAGTGGTGATGTCAACCAGGATATCGGATTGGCCTTCAACTCTTATGGCGAAGTCATATGGTGAGCTCCGGTTTCCAGGCCTCCACGGAAGCCAACCCCCTCGGCCTCCATCTCCATCAGCGCCTCGGCCATGAACTGCACCATCGACCGGAGCTGGTCGCCGTCCGCTGCTTCGAGGTGCTTGCGCATCAGCGCCACTGCATCCATCGTCTTCTTCGTCTCGGTCATCGTCGTCCTCCTCGTTGGTTCGCAACTCGAAGATGACGCGATGGCCGAGACGTTAATAGGTCTCAGGCTTGATCACTCGTGCCTGCTCTTACACCACGCGATTGGACGTTACCGAGGGGAACCGACCGATGTACGCCGCGAATGAAGCTGGCCGATCCACGGAGACCGACCCGTCTCGGCGCTCCGGACGCCGCTGTAGTGCCATGCGGCACGTCTCACGGCGCGCTGCGCCGCTCCCGAAGCCCGAATTTCGCGTCGGTCTCCGCCCCCGAACGCACGAATGCGCCGCCCGGCGTGTTTTCCGAACGACGAGCGCCCTCGGCCGGCGCGCTTTCAGTCGGCAGGTGCGTCGGAGCCTGGGGGCCGCCCGCGTCGGCGGTCGCGCAGCGTGATGAGGCGTCGCGGGGCGTCGTGACGCCGTCGCTCGAAGCGGTGGCGGACGACGGCCGGCGGGCGCTCGTCTTCGCCCCCCGCGTCATGGCCGGCAGCGCGCGCCACCGGGACGCGGGCGACGATGTCGAGCTCGGCGTCGGCCGCGATGTGGGCGCCCTCGATGCGGCGGCGCCGACCGAGGAGGTCCGCGGCGCCGACCTGAAACGTGCGATAGGGATTGGGACCCGACTCGCGCAGCGTGCGCGGCTCGCTCCAGGGATGGAGGCGTCCTCACCCTACTGCTCGTAGCTCGCCGGATCGGTGGGATCAGCCGCCTCGCGCGTGCGTCCACCACCAGAGGACGCGGGCCGGCCGCTCGAGCGGCGACTGCTGCCCTCGCCGAAGAGCCAGCCTTCCAGGCTGACGAGGATGCCCATGGAGAAGCCGCCGCGGCGGATGGAGCCGTCGTAGAGGAAGCTCGCCCAGAGGGCGGGGCTGAAGCTGAAGGCGTCGTCGGCGAAGAGGTGGACGCCGAACTCGCCGCCGAACATGCCGGTCACCTGGGTGTCGGCCATGTCGGGAAAGTAGAAGGTCGGGCCGGCGTGGGCGCCGACGAAGGGTCGAATGTCGCCTTCGATGAACATGTACTCGAAGAAGGGCAGGAGCGAGATGACGCCGTAGCGGTACACGCCCGGGCCGCCGACGTTGACGCCCGCGTAGCCGAAGGTGGTCCGCGCGCCGATCACGATGCTGTCGTTCAGCTGATAGCCGACGCCGACCGCGAGCTGCGCCGGCAGCACGCCGCCTCGAACGTTCGGATCACCCGCCACGTTGGGGAAGACCGAGAGATCCAGGAGGTAGACGTCGGCTCCGACGCGCAGGGCGCCTTCTCCCTGGTCGGCCGCGGCCGAGCGAGGCAGGAGCGTCAAAGAGAGCGCAGCGACGAGCGCGAGCGACGAGACGTGGGTAATCCGCATGACCAAAGTGAGATCACGCGGAGGGGTAGGGCGCCAAGTTTTCTGCAGCTCAGGGGACCACGCCGATGCAGTAGAGAGAGAGTGGGTTGCGGCAGGGGTTGGCCAGCACGTCCGACTCGCTGTAGGCCGCGATCCACTGACCGTCGATCTCTCCGGACCGTCCGATCTGCGCGTTTCCCGCGGTGGTGTCCGTCCAGTCCCCGCAGAACATCTGGCCGGAATGCATGTCGCGCGCTCCGTTGGTGTTGGTTCCGGTGTAGGTCACCGCGTAGTTGCTGGCCCCCGTCTCGGAGTAGCGAACCGGGGTCAGGATGGTGCCGTCGAAGAGGTCTTCGAGGTCGTTCGCCAGGAGCTCGCCGCGGGTGTTGACCACGGGGGCGTCGATGGCGATGCGCGCCCGGGCATCCGTCCCGGAATCGGAGAGGAGGGCGACCAGCGCGTCGAGACCGAGTCCCGCGGTTCGCGCCGCATTCCGGCAGAAGTCGTCGGCGCCGGGGAGCCCACCCATCGCGCCATCGGTTTGGTCGGAGGTGACGAAGAGGACCAGGCTGCCGCTCGGAAACATGACACCGGTGTCGGCGCGCACCCCGTCCATCCCGGCGTCGGTCGGCCGCCGGTCGTCCGTCGCGTCGATGGGGCTTCCGTCGACGATTTCGGCGTCCATCGGCCCGGCATCCATCGGTCCGGCGTCCATCGGCCCGGCGTCCGTGCGGCCCGAGTCGATGCGAACGCCGCCGTCGCTCGCCTGCGAACGTGGGTCCGAATCGAGGAGGAGCCCGCAGCCGCCGAGGGCCCAGGCGAAGGCGAGGATGGCCGCGCGCACCGAGTGTGATGGTACTCCGTTCATCTCGGCGGGCCCATCGACGCCCTTGCAATCCCGACGCGTAGGTCCATGATCACAGCCATGGAGCCGCTCTCCCGTCGCCGCGCGCTCGAGCTCCTCGCCGCCTCCGGGGCGGCGACCCTCGTCGGTTGCACCCGCGCCGAGTCGCCGCGCCGGCACGAAACCCCCGCCTCCGCCGAGGCCCTGCCGCCCGACTCCACCGGTGCCGAGGCGGTCGCGCGCATCGAGCCCCTCGATCGGATTCTGGCAGACCTCCGATCCCTTCCTCTTCTGTGCGCATCACGACGACGCCTACCCCCACGGTAACGCCCAGCTCGGTCCCGCGGCGTCCCTCGCCGGTCACAACATCGGGAGTGACTTCGGCAACGCGGCCGGCTGGAACATGTACCACGGGGACGTCATCCCCGGCTTCCCCCGCCACCCGCATCGCGGCTTCGAGACGGTGACCGTGGTGCGCACTGGGCTGCTCGATCACTCCGACTCGCTCGGCGCCACCGCGCGCTACGGCGAGGGCGACGTGCAGTGGCTCACGGCGGGCGCGGGGATCATGCACGCCGAGATGTTCCCGCTCCTCGAGCAGCGCAGCGACAACCCCCTCGAGCTCTTCCAGATATGGCTGAACCTTCCGTCCGCCAACAAGATGGTCGAGCCGTACTTCTCGATGCTCTGGAAGCCGACGATCCCCACCCGCGAGGTGCGCGACGAAGCGGGGCGCCGAACCAAGCTCACCATCATCGCCGGGACCTACGACGAAACCGTGGCCGCCGATCCCGCGCCCCGCTCGTGGGCGGCCGAACGGGATCATCACGTCGCCATCTGGACGCTGGCCCTCGAGCCGGGTGCGCGCTTCACGTTGCCGGCGGCGCCGCGCGGTACGAATCGCTCGCTCTACTTCCACCGTGGCACCGGACTGCGCGTCGCCGGTCGGCGGATCCCCGACTACCACCACGTGGCGCTCCGGCCGGACAGCGACGTGGTCCTCGACGCGGGACCGGACGTGAACGAGATCTTGATGCTGCAGGGCAAGCCGATCGGCGAGCCCATCGCGCGGCACGGCCCCTTCGTGATGAACACCGAGGCCGAGATCCGTCAGGCCTACGCCGACTATCAGCGCACCCAGTTCGGGGGCTGGCCCTGGACCCGCGACGATCCGGTGCATCCGCGCCTGCAGGATCGCTTCGCGCGACGCCCGAACGGCGAGATCGAAACGCCCACCTGAGCAGGCGCGAGGCTTTTCATTTCGAGGGCGCGCCGTATTCTCGGCGCCCCGATGCGGCGCCTCGTCCTCTCGCTCTCGATCGTCTTCTCGCTCGCCGCTCCGGCGGCGGCGCAGGACGTGCCGCGGCTCGACTCGGCGGTGCCGCGGGATCGTGGGGAGACCGATTGGCTGGCGCCGCCGGCTGACGCCCTGCCCACCGAGCCCGACCCCGTCGCCCGACCCGTTCCCGTGGCCACCACCATCAGCGGCGGCGCGTCCATGGGCGCCTACGAGGCCGGCGCGATGTACTACAGCGTCGAGGCGATGCGCGCGTCGCCGGAGCGCGTGCATCCGGTGGTCTTCGCGGGCACCTCGGCGGGAAGCATCAACGCGTTTCTGTCGGTGCTGAGCCTGTGCACCGAGGCCCCGCGCGATCCGGAGAGCTCTCATTTCTTCCGGACCTGGTCGGCGATCGGCATCGAAGAGCTCTTCGACCCCGACCAGGTGAAGCCGAACGCGATCTTCACGCGGCGCGGCTTCGGTCCCGTGGAGCAGCTGCGCCGCGCGTGGAACGCGGGGCTTCGCGAGGACTGCGATCTGCTCCTCGGCATCACCGCCACCCGCATGCGCCCCCGCGAGGTGGAGGTGGGGGGCGGCGTCCTGAGCCTGCCGCGTATGGCGGAGCGCTTCCTCGTGCGCATCCGCGGTCGCGGCCCTGGGCGGCCACCGCGCGTCGACAATTATGTCTCGCCCCATCGCCGGACGCAGCGGCCGCTCTTGCCCCTCGATGGCCCCGACGCGCGGCCCTTCGACGCGATCCTCCAGGCGATCCTCGCTTCGAGCTGCTTTCCGATCGCCTTCGAGCCGCAGCCGATCGCGCATTGCCTGGGTAGCGAGGGGCCATGCACGCCCGACCGTGCCGAGACCGACCTCTTCCTCGACGGCGGCTTCTACTCGAACCAACCGCTGAGGCTCGCGGTGGACGCGGTCCAGATGGGCGTCACCTCCGAGGGCCCGCCGGCGATCCTGCCGCGGCCCGACGACAGCCGCCTCCTGCCACAGGACACGACCTTTCTCTTCGTCGATCCGGAGCTCTACGCGTTTCCGCTCCCGGACGACGAGGACGACGACGAGGGCGACAGCACCGATCCCGATCTCGTGCCCTACGTCCTGACCATGGCGGGGGACTTCATCCGCACGGCGCGCACCGCCGAGCTCCATGCGCTCCTCGAGTCGGTGCCCGAAGCGCGCAAGATGCTCTTCACCAACCGCGTGAACCATCCGCTCGCGAGCGCGAGCCTCGGCGCGTTCATGGGCTTCTTCGATCGCGAGCTCCGGCGCTTCGACTTCCACCTCGGCATGTACGACGCGCGCCGCACGTTGATCGAGCGCCTGCCCGCTGGGCCCGGCGCATCACGAAGGTGGGACCTGCCGGACGAGCGAACCCGGCCGCACGCGGCCCGCCTCGGCTGGCGACCCTTCGACTGCCTGCGCTACGTCTTCGATGGGTTCGGCAGTCGGAACAGCTGCGCCGGCGAGGACCTTCGCGACTTTCGGATCCTGTTGCGCGTCTCTCTCGAGCGCCTCTGGGACGACTGTCTGCGAAGCGAGCGGCCGAGCCCGGCGTGCGTCGACGCGCGCGCGGGCCGCGCGGTCCCTCGGGTGCCCTTCGTTCGCCCCCGCGGGGGCTGGCGGAGCCGTGAGGACGAGGCGGACTACGCCTGGCTGCTCCGACGCCTCGGCGCGCACGGGTTCGCTTTTCGCGACCTGGGCCTCGACCCCAGTCGCTCCGAGGAGGGCGCGGAGGAGGTGCGGCTGCTCCTCGCCGAGATGAGCCGGAGCCTGTCGCGCGCGCAGAACGAGCTCAGCCTTCCCATCGAGCTCGCGTCGGAGGTCGCGGTGAACACCCTCGAGTACCGCGCGCCCACCAACCTCTTTCAGGTCACGGCCGGCATCGGGCTCGACATCGGCTGGAGCGGCACCCGGCCCGGCACCGCGTGGGAGTGGCTTCGCCTCACAGTTGCGCTCGAGCTTCGGGGGCTCACCACCCTCGTGTCCTCCGACCCGAGCTGGTTCGGCCTCGCTCCCCTGGTCGGTCTCGAGGCGGAGATCCTTCCGCTGAGCGGCGGGATCATCCAGCCGCGCGTCGGCGCGCGAGGCGGCTTCGTCTTCTCGACCGGCGACGGATGGCTCGCGGGAAACTGCGGCGTGGCCGGAGAGGAGACAGTGCCGTGCTCCCGCCCTCTGGTGCAGGGCTACCTCGCGCTGTCCTTCTTTCAGGTCTTGCGGATCCTCTTAATTCTGGAGGTGCAGCCGGCGGTCCGCCCTGACGAGCCCGATCTCTGGGTACTTCGCCCCGGCATCGGCTTCACACTTCCCTTCGAATGACGGGGCTGGTCTCGTGGAGACCGTTCCCGGTGTATCCTGCCGATCCGATGCGTACCTTCTCTTTCGGCCTCATCTTCACGACCCTTCTCTTCGCCTTCGGTTGCAGCGCGCGCGGCGGGGGAGGCACGGGCCGGGACGGCGGCGGCACTGGGAGCGACAGCGGGGGCGGCGGCTCCGACGGCGGCGTCGACTCGACCGTGACCGGGCGCGACAGCAGCATGCGCGTGGACACGGGCATGTGGGTCGACGCGGGTTGTGAGTCGACGACGCCGGTGGCGACCACCATCGTCGGCGACCCGCCCGACATGCTCCTGGTGGTCGACATCTCGGGTTCGATGTGCACGCCGCTCCTGAGCTCGTTCGGGTCGATGACCACCAAGCTCTCGATCATGAAGGACGCGCTCGACGACCTGGTGACTGCCTACGACGGCCGCATCAACTTCGGTCTCATGCTCTTTCCGGGAGACGGGGCCTGCGGCGCCGGCACGGTGCGCAACCCGATCATGATGCGCAATGCCAGCGCGATCCAGAGCACGCTCGCGGGCCTCAACGTCAGCTTCTTCGGCTGCGCCACCTCGAACACCGGCGCGACGCCCACCTTCTCGTCGATCGACGAGGCCCGCGCCTACTACGGCACCATCCCGGTCAATCCCGTCGGCCAGTTCGCGCTCCTCGCCACCGACGGCCTGCCGAACTGCGGCCCCGAGCAGCCCGACGGAAGCACCGCGGAGACGGTGGACGAGACGGTCACCGCCATCACCAACCTCGCCAGCGCCGGCGTGAACACCTACGTCCTCGGCTTCGGCAGCGACATCACCGGTGACCCCACCGCGCTGAACCGCATGGCGACTGCGGGCGGGACGGGCACGCCCTACTCGGCGACCTCCGCCGACGCGCTGGCGACCGCCCTCGACACCATCGCCGCGGGGATCATCCCACCCAGCTGCACCGTCGAGCTCGACGGTCCGACGCGCGATCCCGCGCTCTTCCAGGTGAGCTTCGATGGGGGCGCGCTCATCCCCCGCGACACGAGCCACGCCAGCGGCTGGGACTACGACCCCACCACCAACACCATCACCTTCTACGGCGCGGAGTGCACCGAAGTGCAGTCGGGCAGCGTCGCGAGCATCGACGTCGACTTCGGCTGTCCGGGCCCGCTCATCTGATCGGCGGGAGTCAGTCAGTTCGGGTCGGGGATCGGCAGCATGGTGCTCTCGAGCGGGCTGCCATTTTCGCGGTACTCGACGTCGTTGCTGAGCCGGTCGAGGTCGTAGCCGTCGACTTGCACGCACGCGCCGATGGTGGCGCCGGTCACCAGGCCGCGGGTGAGATCGATGCTCGCGCCTTCGGCCAGCTGCAGGCCGCAGAGCTCCGAGTCCGCCACCTCGAAGCTCGTGAGGTCGAGGCGCGCTCCATAGTAGCTGCCGAGGCCGATGCCGAAGGGCTCGTCTGGACAGGTGGTGGACGCGCACGCGCGGGGCGCGACCCCCGATACCGCGACGTCGGTGCCGCTCATCGCCGACTCCCCGTCCATCACGATGAGCGCGAGCTCGTGACTCCGGTCGATCTGCAGGCGCTCCGCGGTGACGGAGGCGGCGTTCTCCACGCTCAGCCCCCGGCCGCCGAAGCCCTCGGCCATCTGGCTCTGCGTGTCCTGGACGACGACGTCCCGCAGGGTGGCGCTCGTGTCGGCGCCGCCCACGAAGATACCGATCTCGTACGTGCTCTGGATGAGCGTCGTCTCGATGGTGGCGGTGGCCCCGAGTTGGACGCCCACGCCCCGCCCGAAGGCGCCAGCGGGATCCGGACTGATGTCGTGAATCCACACGCCGCGAAGAGTCAGTTCGGTGCCGTCGCCGTTGGCGACGACGCCTCCACCCTGGACGTCCCGAATCACCCCTCCGCTCAAGGAAGCGGAAGCATCATTTGCCACACCCACGCCGTGTCCTCCTTCGCCCAGCGCGCTCCCGCCCACGATGTCCTGAACGAGGAAGCCACTCGCCTGCACTGACGCGCCGCGGCCGATGTCGATGCCGCTAACGAAATTGCGCTCCAAGCGCACGCGGGACAGCGTGGCGACGGCCTCGTCGTCGACGAAGATCCCCTGCCCCTCCCGATCCCCGAAGAGCTGCGTGGTGTCCCGAACTATCGCGTTGGTCAGCTGCACCATGGTGCCGGTGTGGCCGATCTGAAGGCCGGTCCCCACCGAGCGCTCGACCAGCAGGTTGGTGCCCATGGTGACCGACCCCAGCCCGATCACGATGCCCACCCCCTCCCCTCCGCTCTCGGGCGTGGAGGTGTCGACGATGGTGAGCGCGTCGATGACCCCTTGCACACCGCTCAGCTCGACGCCCCGAGTGGCCGCGTGATCGACCACCACGCTCGAGAGGATGGCCTGAACTCCCATGCTCAGGATGCCCGTTCCTACGCCGGCGGAGCTCCGCGCCACGTTCTGAACGACCACGCGATCGAGCTGCATGCGTCCCGCGGTGTGCAGGATGCCGTAACGGGCTCCTCCCTCCACGTGCACGCCCTCGATGGTGACGCTCTCTCCGTTTGCATGGATGCCCCAGCCACGTGGGTGGATGCCGATGTTCGTCAGACGGCTCGTCTCGAGCATCTCCACGGCGGCGGAGGCGTCGCCGAAGCTGGGCGCGATGATCGACTCGGCGGCGCAGGCGCCCTGTACGGTGATGCCGCCGGGGATGGTCAGGGCTTCGTCATAAGTACCTTTGGCGACCGCCACGACCGTGCCCGGCTCCGCTCCGACCAACGCCTCGGAGATCCGCTGAAACGGGGTCGCGAGGCTGCCATCACCTCCTGCAGCAGCGTCGTCGTCGACGTAGCGGATGGTCGCGTCCAGGGGCAGGTCCTCCGGCATCTCGCCACTGGGACAAGGCGCCCCCACGGCGGCGCAGGCCACCGTTCCGGGGAAGTGATTGTCGCCGAACCCGCAAGTCGCGCGTCCCGTCTCGGGCCACGGCTCGCAGAGCGTGATGCCATCGTCGACGACGGTGCGATAACCCTCGCGGCAGCTCATCTGGCGAAACGGAGAATCGACCGCGTCAGTCAGAGCGTTCCACCAGGGGATGTCCGGTGGCGCGGCGCCGGTGATCGCGGCATCCGGTGCGCTGTCGGCGGCATCGACGCTCGCGTCTGCCGGGACATCGTCACCGCCGCACGCGGCGAGGAGCAGCAGCGTGGCGAGCAGCGCGCGACCGAGGCCCATCGCCCCATGATACATCCGACAGCCCCCTCGGGTCGGGGCTTTGGGGGGGGCGCTGGACGACGAGGAATCTTCGCGGCAAAGTCCTCGCTCTTCTGAGGCTGGAGGAGCGAGCGATGAGCATTCTGATCACCAACGGCCGCGTCATCACGGCGACCGACGACTATTACGCCGACGTCTTCATCGACGGCGAAAAGATCGCCCAGATCGGAAAGAACCTGAACGTTCAGGCGGACGAGACGATCGACGCGAAGGGCAAGCTGGTCATCCCCGGCGGGATCGATCCCCACACGCACATGGACATGCCTTTCGGCGGCACCAACAGCGCCGACGACTTCGAGACGGGCACCATCGCGGCGGCCCACGGCGGGACGACGACGCTGATCGACTTCGCGATCCAGTCCAAGGGCGAATCCACCATCAAGGGCCTCGACACCTGGCACGCCAAGGCCGAGGGCAAGGCCACCATCGACTACGGCTTCCACATGATCATCACCGACATGCCCGACGAGCGGCTGCCGGAGATGACCAAGCTCCGCGACGAGGGCGTGAGCTCCTACAAGCTCTTCATGGCGTACCCGGGTGTGCTCTACGTCGACGACGGCACTCTCTACCGCGCCTTCCGCAAGGCGGGCGAGGACGGCACCCGCATCTGCATGCACGCCGAGAACGGCATCGTCATCGACGAGATCGTCAAGCAGGCGGTGCAGGACGGCAAGACCGCTCCCCGCTGGCACGCCCACACCCGGCCGACGCGCATGGAGGCCGAAGGCGTTCACCGCGCCATCGCCATCGCCGAGGTGGCCGAGGTGCCCCTCTACATCGTGCATCTGTCCTGCTCCGACGCCCTCGAAGAGGTGAAGCGCGGGCGCGCGCGCGGCGTCGACGTGATCGCCGAGACCTGCCCCCAGTACCTCTTCCTCGACGAGACCATCTACGACAAGGACGGCTTCGAAGGCGCCAAGTGGGTCATGACCCCGGCGCTGCGCGAGAAGTGGAACCAGGACGAGCTCTGGCAGGGACTGATGTTCCGCGACCTCGAGACCATCGCCACGGACCACTGCCCCTTCTGCATGAAGGACCAGAAGGAGCTGGGGAAGGACACCTTCACCAAGATCCCGAACGGCGCTCCCGGCGTGGAAAACCGCATGAGCCTGGTCTTCAACGGCGGCGTGGTGCCCGGGCGGATCAGCCTCAACCGTTTCGTCGAGCTCACCTCGACGGCCGCCGCCAAGGCTTTCGGCCTCTTCCCCAAGAAGGGCACCATCGCCGTCGGCTCCGACGCGGACATCGTGATCTTCGATCCCGAGCGCAAGGAGACGATCAGCATCGACAACCCCATCACCCACCACATGAACGTCGACTATTCGGCCTACGAAGGCTTCGAGGTCACGGGCTTCACCGAGACGGTCCTGAGCCGTGGTCGAGTCGTGGTCCGCGACACCAAGCTCGAGACCAAGGGCGGCGGCCAGTTCATCAAGCGTGTGGGGCAGGGCGAGCTGCTCCGCTGACGAGGCTGCTGGTCAACCGGCGGCGTCGAGCTGCGCGCACTTCGCGCGCGCACCCCACGCTTCGTAGGCCGTTCGAGCCGCTTTCCGGTGCGCTTCAGCCGCGCCGTCGTCGCCGCGCGCGCGATGGAAGCGCATGGCGAGCTCGTGGCCGAGGGCGACGTCCTGGGTGAACTCCTCGCCTCCTGCCTGCAGGATGGCGCGATCGTAGAGCTGCGCCGCTTCTTCGTCCTGCCCCAGGACGCGAGCGACCTCGGCCTCGATCAGGAGCACGCGATGGGCGTGGTTGGCCTCGGAGGCGGTGCGCCAGATGCCGAGCTGCTCGAGGTGCGGAGCCACCGACGCCACGACGGCGTCGACCTCCGGATCGCCCGGTGCAACCTGCCCGAGCCTGCCAAGCGCGAGGGTCTGGTGGCCGAGCACGCCGTTGTAGGTCGCGACCGCGCCGTCCAGGTGGGCGAGGCTCTTGTCGGCCCATTCGGCTGCGCCTTCGAGATCGCCCATCACGAAACGAACGAAGGCCCCCATCGTCGCGGTGACGCATACGCCGCCCCGGAAGCCGGCCTCCTCGAGCGCCGACAGGTGCGCAGCTTCGTCGTAAAGCGGCTCGGGCTGCGCCCCCACGAGGGTCGCGGCCGCGCCAGCGATGGGCACCGAGCAGGAGAGAGGAGGGAGCTGCTGGTGATAACGGAGGATGGCGATGTCCTTTTCGCCCGTCTCCAAGAGGCTCGACAGCTCGGTGCCGCTGACGAAGCTGTTGAGCATCCCGACGTGCAGACCCCATCCGGCGTATTCGAGATCCCCGACGTCCATGCCCACCGAAAAGACGCGCCGTTCGGCCTCGATCGATTCGCGCAGGGGATGGGTCCACGCATGCACGTAGCACGCGATCACGTGAAGCGTGCTCGGCCGGATGGCGCGATCGTCGACCTTGTCGAGCAGGCCGAGGGCGAGCTCACCGACGCCGGCGCAGGCCTCGATGAGGTTGGCGGCGTTCAAGACCAGGGCGAGCACGCTGAAGCAGTAGGGCGACTCTCTGCACAGGCCGTGCTCCACGGTCGCCCGGACCATGTTCGAGGTCAGGACCGGCACCAGGTTGGGCTGCACGAGGTAGGCGCTCGACATCACCTGATACTGGATGTGCATGGCGGCGACGACCTCGGGGTCCTCGCATCGCTCGAGGGAGAGGATCGCCTCGGCCCCATGCTCTTGGATCACGCCCAGGGATGCGCCCACCGCGGCTTTCACGTCCTCGCCGGTGGGCGCCTCCGGGAGCGTCACCCCCAGCTCGGCGAGGACCGGCGAGGCGAGGGCGAAGGCTTCGACGAAGCGCTCCTGGCTCACCAGGGCCGAAAGGCGCACCTGTTGAACCCGGGCCCTTTCCACCGGGCTCTTCGCCCGCGCGAGGGCGACGCCCAACAGCTCTTCCATCGCGTCGTACTCGCCGCTCAGGTAGGCGGCCCGCGCCCCTTCGACGTGGATGTCCAGCGTCTCGGCGTAGCCATCGTCCCAGGCGCTCTGCGGCAGGCGAGCGTGCGCCTCCTGGTAATAGCGAAACGCCGGCTCGAACGCGGCGGAGGCGAGCGCCCGCTTGCCCGCGTCGAGATTCAGGCGGCGCAAGCGCGACGCACCGGTGCTCTCCAGGTCCTCCGCGCCCCCGCGGTTCAGGTGCTCGACGACCTCGAAGAGCCGCTGCTCGCGCTCCGCGGGGTCGAGGTGGTCGAGGAGGTAGCGCCCCACGCGCCCGTGGATCAGCGCGGCCGCTTCGTCGTCCACGAGAGAGCGCGCGGCCTGCCGGACGCGGTCGTGGGCGAAGCGGAAGGAGAGTCGCCCTTCGTGCAGGTCGATGGGGCCGGCCAGCCAGCTGCCATGCGTCTCGGGCAGGACCATCTCGGACTCGAGCGCTCCACGGAGCGCCTCGAGGGCGCGGCCTCGATCGATGCCGAGAACGAACGCGAGCACCGCCAGGTCGAAGCGCGCGCCGATGCAGGCGGCCACGCCCAGGGGCTGCCTCTGGGGCTCTGGCATGCGCCGCATCTCGTCCGCGACGAAATCGACCACGCTCGGCGCCATGGGCACGGCTTGGATCTCGGTGAGATCCCAAGTCCAGGTATTCGAGTCGGCGTCGAAGCGGAGCAGGTCGGCTTCGGTGAGCGATTCGAGGAAGCGACGGAGGAAGAAAGCGTTGCCGCGCGTCTTCTTGTGGCACTCCACCGCGAGGCGCACGCGGCCGGGCGCGTTGTGGGTCGCGTCGGTGACGAGATCCAAGACCGCCTCTTCACCCAACGGCCCGAGGGCGACCTCGTCGAGGGCCGCGCCCGAGTCGCGCACGCGTCCGATCATCGCCGTGAGCGGATGTGCTTCGTCGACCTCGTTGTCGCGATAGGTCCCGATCAACAGGACGTGTCGGCTCTCCGGGTTCGTCGCGAGAGAAGCGATGAGGTCCAGCGACGGCAGATCCGCCCACTGCAGGTCGTCGAGGAAGATCGCCAGGGGCCGCTCCGACGAGGCGAGGGCGGCGACGAAGCGACCGATGGTCGCTTGGAAACGGCTGCGCGCCTCGCCCGGCGAAGCGGGCTCGAGCGCGGGTTGAGGGCCGATGAGATCCGTGAGCTCCGGAATCACGTCGGTCAGCGCGGCGAGGTTCTCGCGCACGCCCCGAACGATGCGCCGGCGCCAGACCTCGCGCTCCTTGCCCGACAGGATGCGGAGCACCAGACCGCGGAAGGCCTGCACCAGGCTGGCGTAGGGCGTGCCCCTGTCGAACTGGTCGAACTTGCCCCCGACGAAGGTCGCGCCGCGCGCGTCGAGGGGCGTTTCGATCTCGGCGACCAGCGCGGTCTTGCCGATGCCCGAGTACCCCGCGATCAGCACCAGGCGCGAGCGGTCCGCCGCCGCCCGATCGAATGCGCCGAGCAGCGTCGCCACTTCTCGCTCCCGCCCGTAGAGTCGATCGGGGATCACCAGGCGGCCCTCGTGGCGGGGCTTTCGAGCTGTCCCCCGGGCGCTGCTCGTCGCGGCCTTCTGGAAGCTCTCGCGGAGCTCGCTCGCCGTGGCGCATCGCTGGCTCGGTTCGACGGAGAGGTTGTCGGCGAAGAAGCGGTCGATGTCGGAAGGCACGGCGGGATCGATCGCCGAGGGGGCGGCGTAACGACCGAGCAGGATGGCCACGCCCAGCGCGGCGCGGGTGCGCCCCTCGAAGGGCCGCTGCCCGGTGAGCGCCTGATAAGCGACCACCGTCAGCCCCCAGAGGTCGGCGCTCTCTCCTGCGGGCAGCCCCTCCACCAACTGCTCGGGTGCCATGTAGACCGGCGTCCCGATGACCTCGCCTTCGGTCGTCAAGCTCGATGAGATGTCCTCATCCAGAGACTTCGCGATGCCGAAATCGAGCACCTTGGCGAAGAGGCCTTCGGTCGCCTCCAGCAGCACGATGTTGTGCGGCTTGATGTCGCGGTGTGCGATGCCGAGGCCGTGCGCCTCCTCCAGCACCCCCGTGACCTGCGTCACCAGCTGGCGCACCTCGTCGATGGTCATCCGCCCCGCGCGCTGGATCCGGTCGTTGAGCGTCTCGCCTTCGAGGAGCTCCATCACGATGAACGGCGTGCCGTGATCGGTCACGCCGTGATCGAAGACGCGCACCGCGTGCGGGTGCACCAGGCGGGCGGCGAGCTGCGCTTCGCGCGCCAGCCGCTTCGCGCGATTGTCGTTGGCGCGACCGAGGACGAACTTGACCGCGACCTCGTTGCCGAGCCCCAGGTGCTCGGCGACCCACACCGACCCCATCCCGCCGCGGTCCAGAGGACGGACCAGGCGCAGCCGATCGGTGAGCATCATGCCCCGGATCAACGGCTCGGACGGTTCGGGTGCGAGCGGCTGCCCGGGAAGGGCGCCGCGCGCCGTCTCTGTCTCGTCGAGCTCGCCCATGGGGCCGTCGGCACAGATTACGGAGTTGCAGAGGCCCGGCCAACTTGAAAACCCTCCCTTGGCCGGCTACCGCTCCCTCATGGCTCTGCGCCTCTGCTCCCACGCTTTCCTCCTCCTCGCCATGGCCTGCGGCGGGACGCGGACGACCGTCACCCACACCGACCACCCTCCCCGAGAACGACACATGACCCCACCCATCGCGAAGCAGGTTCCGTACGAACATCGAGAGCATGGGGTCGTTCGTCAGGACCCGTACTTCTGGATGCGCAGCGACGACCGCAGCGATCCCGAGGTGCTGGCTCATCTCCGTGCGGAGAACGAATACGCGGAGGGGATGCTGGCGCCCGTCGCAGATTTTCGCGAGGCGCTCTACGAAGAGATTGTCGCGCGCATCCCGAAGGATGACGAGTCGGTGCCTTATCGCCTCGACGGCTACTGGTACTACAGCCGCGTCGAGGAGGGGAAGGAGTACCCGATCTACTGCCGCAAGGCAGGGAACCTCGACGCGGAGGAGCAGGTCATCCTCGACGCCAATGCCGAGGCGGAGGGCCACGAGTACTACGCGGCCACGGGGCTGACGGTGACCGTCGACGGCAAGATCCTCGCCTACGCCGAGGACACCGTGAGCCGGCGGATCTACACCGCGCGCTTCCGTGACCTCGAGACCGGCGAGCGCCTCCCCGACGTGATCGAGGGAACCACCGGCGCGCTGGTCTGGGCGCTCGACAACCGCACCGTCTTCTACATCAAGCGTGAAGAAGGAACGCTGCGCGCGCATCAGGTCTGGCGACACACCCTCGGAACCGCGTCCAGCGAGGACGTGATGGTCTACGACGAGACCGATGCCGAGTTCCTCCTGGGTATCAGCCGGAGCCGCTCCCGGCGATACATCCTCATCGGGAGCTACCAGACCCTCAGCCACGAATACCGCTACGTGGATGCGCGAAACCCAGAGTCGGAGCCGGTGCTCTTTCTCGATCGCGAGGACGATCACGAGTACGACATCGATCACTTCCAGGGGCGCTTCTGGATCCGCACCAACTGGCAGGCCCGCGACTTTCGCCTGATGTCGGTGGAGCCCGGGCGGAGCGAGGACAAGACGAACTGGCGCGAGGAGATCGGGGCGCGCGATGGCGTGCACCTCCGCGGCTTCGAGCTCTTCGACGATCATCTGGTGGTCGCGGAGCGACGTGACGGGATCGCGCGCGTGCGGGTGATCCCCTGGGCCGACAGAAGCGCTGCCCACGAGGTCGCCTTCGAAGAGCCGGCGTACTACGCGGACATCGGAACGAACTCCGAGCCGGACACCACCACCCTGCGCCTCGACTACAGCTCCATGACCACGCCCTGGTCGGTCTACGACTACGACATGGAGACGCGCCAGATGACGCTCCGCAAGCGTGATCGCGTGGAGGGCGACTTCGATCCGGAGGCCTATGCGACCACCCGTCTCACCGCCACGGCGCGCGACGGCACGGCGGTGCCGATCTCCGTCGTCTATCGGCGCGACCTCGATCGCAGTCAGCCCCAACCGCTACTCCTGTACGGCTACGGCGCGTACGGCTACTCCCTCGACCCGACCTTTTCGTCCACACGGATCAGTCTCCTCGACCGCGGTGTCATCTACGCCATCGCCCACATCCGCGGTGGGCAGGAGATGGGCCGCGCCTGGTACGAGCACGGCCGGCTCCTCGAGAAGCGGCACACCTTCGAGGATTTCATCGATTGCGCGCGCTACCTGGTGGACCAGGGGTGGACCGCGCCCGATCGACTCTTCGCGCACGGCGGAAGCGCCGGCGGGCTCCTGGTGGGCGCCGTCGCCAACATGGCGCCGGAGCTCTTCCTGGCGATCGTCGCCGATGTGCCCTTCGTCGACGTCGTCACCACCATGCTCGACGAGACCATCCCGCTGACGACCTTCGAATACGACGAGTGGGGCAACCCGAACGACCGCACGTACTTCGATTACATGATGAGCTACTCGCCCTACGACAACGTGAGCGCGCAGGCCTACCCCCACATGCTCGTCATCACCGGGCTCCACGACTCGCAGGTGCAGTACTGGGAGCCGATGAAGTGGGTGGCGCGCCTGCGAGAGCTCAAGACCGACGACCACCGGCTGCTCTTCTCGGTGAACATGGACGCGGGCCACGGGGGCGCCTCGGGCCGCTTCCGCCGCCATCGTGAGACGGCGCTCACCTACGCTTTCATCCTCGATCTCCTCGACATCCGGCGCTAGCCGGTTGCCTCGGCAACCGGCTCCCGTGCCCCGTGCTTGTGCCCGTGCCCGTGCCCGATCGAGTACGATGCACCGGTGAAGCACCTACGCTGGTCGCTCGTCGCGCTCGTGTCATGTGTGGCGGCCTGCGGCGACGACGGCGCCATCATCGACGCCGGCGACACCGGCCTTGCCGACGGCGCCGTGGACTCGGCCGTCTTCATGCCGACCACGCCAGCGCCCCCCGCGGCTCCTGCGCTTCCTTCCTTCGGCGAGTGCCCCGCGGGATGGACGCCTCTGGATGTCGCCGGCGCACAGTCGTGTGAGCCGTGGCCCGCCGCGTGGGAGGGCTGCCCGGACGACCAGGTTCGCTTCCCCGGGGACGCGCGCTGTGCGCCGCTCGGGACGAGCTGCGCCGCCGACGGTTGGCCCGCCGACCTGCCCGCCGATTCGACCGTTCACTACGTCCGCGCCGGGGAGACGGGCGGCGACGGAAGCCGCAGCGCTCCCTTCGGGACGATCGCCGAGGCGGTGGCGGTGGCCACGGCGGGCGACACCATCGCCGTGTCGGTCGGCGTCTATCCGGAGACCTTCGACCTCCCCGCCGACGTCGCCCTGGTCGGGGCGTGTGTCGCCGAGACCGTCCTCGACCTCCCCGCCGGGGATCTGTCGACCCATGGCGTGCTCATGGGCGCGGGATCGTCTCTGTCGAACCTGACGGTCGCCGGCCTGCGCCCCGGCATCCGGGCGTCGGATGGAGAGTGCCACCTCCGCGATCTGCAGGTGCGCGTCGCGCTCATCGCTCTGGCGGCCACCGGGATGGCGTCGGTCGTGGCCGAGCGGATCGCGATCCGCGACACCGACAACCAATCGACGGACGTAGGCTTCGGCGTCTTCATCAACGACACGAGCCGCGTCGAAATTCGTCAGGGTGTGATCCAGCGGAGCGTCGCGGCAGGGATCGGGATCAACGGCGGCGGCTCGTTGCGCGTCGAAGACGTGGCGGTCACGGACGTCGTGGACCGCCCGGATGCGGGCCTCGGCAACGGCATCGCTGCAGCCGCGGGGGGCACCGTCGAAGCGCTCCGCGTCGTGGTCGAGCGGGTGCACAGCGCGGGGCTCTTCCTCTCCGGCGGAACCAACGGCGATCTCGACACGGTCGTCATCCGCGACGTCGAGTCGGATGCCTTCCGGGGGGATACCGGCTACGGGATCGGGCTCAACGTGCGCGGCACGTTGACCGCCGAGCGGCTCCACCTCGCGCGCACGACCGGCGCTGCCTTCACCATGGTCGGCTTCGGTCTGAACGTCACACTCCGGGACACC
Organism: uncultured delta proteobacterium; assembly: GCA_963727445.1. Classification (GTDB taxonomy): domain Bacteria; phylum Myxococcota_A; class Polyangia; order Polyangiales; family B10-G4; genus B10-G4. The sequence continues at coordinate 152,531 of CAVSGI010000017.1, read as the reverse complement.
ATCCTGCAGGACGTGCGACCTCAGCTGAGCGACATGGCCGGAGGGATCGGCTTCGTCATCGACTCCGCGGAGTCCGTCGTCATGGAGCGCGTCCTGACGCGAGGCACCAAGGGGGCCGCGATCGCGGCCATCAATCCGGGCACCCTGGTGGAGGTCGACGACCTGACCACTCTCGACCTCGCGCCCGAGCTCTCACGGATGATCGGTGCCGCCGCGTCGGTGGAGGTCCGCATGGGTGCGGACGTGACGGTTCGGCGTCTCCAGAGCCCAGGCAGCATCGGCGGCGCCGTGATCGCCACCGATTCGGATACGCGGCTCGCGGTCGAGGATGCGGTGGTGACGGACAACGTGCCGACATCGGCGGGCGCTGGCGGCCGCGGGGTCTCGGTGCAGCTCGGCGCGACGTTCAGCTGCACCCGCTGCGAGGTGCTTCGAAGCACCGAAGCGGGCGTCATGCTCCTCGGGCCGAGCGGCTCGCTCTCCCTCACCGACGTGCGCGTCGAAGCGACCGCGGCCAACGCGCTCAACGGGGCCGGGATGGGCATCGTGGTGCTCGACTCCGGTGGTCTCGACATGGAGCGCTTCATCACCTCGAATCACGAGGTCGCCGGGCTGCAGCTCGTCTCCCCCGGTGCCGTGTCCATCCGCGACGGTCTCATCGCCGACAACCCCGTCGGCGTGAACAGCCAACTCGGGACGATCGATCCGGCCGACCTCAGCGACCGCGTCGTCTATCGAGACAATGGCATCAATTTCGACGGGACCTCGCTGCCGGTCCCGGGCGGTGGCTTTTGAGCCCTGTGGCGACTCACGAAACGATTTCGAGGGTTTAGCTCACTCGGGCACGAAGGTTGGACGGAGACCCGTTCTCGGGTCAAAGTCGTCGTCTTTCCCAGGGCTTGGCCGTCGCCAGGCGGGGAAGCGGGAGGCGCTCCGCGCGGGCGGGGCGAAAGTGCCTATGAACAGCAAAGAGATTCGCGAAAAGCACGCGAAGCACCTGTTTCCGTCCGTCGCCAACTTCTACCAGGAGCCCATCGTCCTGAGCGAGGGCAAGGGCTCGCGGATCCGTGACCTCGACGGCAACGAGTACCTCGACCTCTTCGGCGGGATCCTCACGGTCTCCGTGGGCCACGCCAACGAAGAGGTGAACGCGGCGGTGATCGCCCAGGTCGGGCGGCTGAGCCACGTCTCCACGCTCTACCCGACGGTGCCGATGGTGGAGCTCGCCGAGAAGCTCACCAAGGTGACGCCCGGCAACCTCGACAAGGCGTTCTTCGTCGCCTCGGGGACCGAAGCCGACGAGACCGCTGTCGCCCTCGCGCAGGTCTACACCGGCAATCAGGAGCTTGTCGCGCTGCGCCACGGCTACTCGGGCCGGTCGCTCCTCGCCCAGTCGCTCACGGCGCACTCGCCCTATCGCGCCATCCCGACGCAGGTCGCGGCGATCAAGCACGCCATGAGCCCCTACTGTTACCGCTGCCCCTTCAAGCTCGAGTATCCGAGCTGCGGCGTTCAGTGCGCCAAGGACATCGACGAGCTGATCCAGACCACGACCACCGGGCGCATCGCGGGCATGCTCGCGGAGCCCATCCAGGGCGTGGGCGGCTTCATCACCCCGCCGAAGGAGTACTTCGAGATCGCCGCCGAGATCGTCCGCAAGTACGGCGGCGTGATGATCAGCGACGAGGTGCAGACCGGCTTCGGTCGTACCGGCGAGATGTGGGGCATCGACAACTACGGTGTCGAGCCGGAGATCATGACGATGGCCAAGGGCATCGCCAATGGCTTCCCCCTCGGCGCCTGCGTGGCGACGCCGGTGGTCGCCGACAGCTTCACCAAGTCGACCATCTCCACCTTCGGCGGCAACCCGGTCTCCACCGCGGCCGCAGGCGCCGTCCTCGACATCATCGAGCGCGACGACCTGCCGAGGAACGCGCGGGAGCGGGGCGCGGAGCTCCGCGAGGGTCTCCTGAAGATCCAGAAGAAGCACCCCGAGATGGTCGGCGACGTTCGCGGCATGGGACTGATGCAGGCCGTGGAGCTGGTGGTCGACGAGACCAAGGGCGACCGCACGCCGAACGCCAAGGCGGTGGGCGCGCTCTTCGAGGAGACCAAGAAGCGCAAGCTTCTCATCGGCAAGGGCGGCCTGCACGGCAACGTGCTGCGCATCAGCCCGATGCTGAACGTCACCAAGGACGACCTGGGCGAGGCACTGAACATCCTCGACGAGTCCTTCGACGCACTGGCAGGACGATGACCGATTACCCGCTTCCCAAAGAGCGGCTCGAGTCGAAGCTCGGCGACAAGGCGCCGCTCTACAGCCACGCCGAAGCCGTCGCCGAGGCGAACCGCTGCATCTACTGTGTCGACGCGCCGTGCATCAAGAAGTGCCCGACGTCGATCGACATCCCGACCTTCATCCACAAGATCGCGACCGACAACGTCAAGGGCGCCGCGCGGACCATCTTCGAGTCCAACCTGCTCGGCGCGTCCTGCGCGCGCGTCTGTCCGGTGGAGGTGCTCTGCGCGGGTGACTGCGTTTACAACCAGTGGGGCCGCGAGCCGATCGCCATCGGGCGACTGCAGCGCTACGCGACCACCGTCGCGCTCGACACTGACCCGGCGCTGATCGGGAAGAACAAGAAGCCCTCCACCGGCAAGAAGATCGCGCTCGTCGGCGGTGGGCCGGCGTCCATCGCAGCCGCGGGCCACCTCGCGCTCGAGGGGCACAGCGCGGTGATCTTCGAGCAGAAGAAGATCCCCGGCGGGCTCAACACGCTGGGCATCGCCCCCTACAAGCTCAAGGCCGAGGATGCGCTCGACGAGATCGACGCCATCCTCTCGCTCGGCGGCATCGAGCTCCGGACGGGGGTCGCGGTCGTGGGCGGCGAGGCACGGGAGGGCGAGGTCTCCGCCGAGACGCTCCTCGAGGACTACGACGCCGTCTTCATCGGCATCGGCCTCGGTCCCGACAACTTCCTCGACGTGGACGGCATGGACGGCCCCGGGGTCTACGGCGCGACGGCGCTCATCGAGCGCATCAAGAGCGACGACAACCTCGACCTCAGCCGCTTCGCGAGCGTCGCGATCATCGGCGGTGGCAACACGGCGATCGACATCGCGCGCGAGCTGGCCCTCCTCGGCGTGTCGGACGTCTACATGGTCTACCGCAAGACCGCGGAGGCGATGAGCGGCTACCGTCACGAGATGAGCGCGGCCCGCAAGGAGGGCGTGCGCTTGATCGAGAACCGGCGGGTGGCCGAGGTCGTCCGCGGTGACGACGGGTCCATCGTGGGCATCGAGGTCGAGAGCACGGCCGGGGACGGCGCCAGCGAGACCCTCGCCTGCGACGCGGTCGCCTTCGCCATTGGACAGGCGCGCCTCACCGTGCTGGCTCAGGCCTTCGAGGGCGTCGAGCTCGACGAAAAGGGCAGGGTGAAGGTCGACGAGGAGACCTGCCGCACCGGCAACCCGAAGGTCTTCGCCGGCGGTGACTGCGTGAACGGCGGCAAGGAAGTCGTCAACGCCGCGGAGCACGGCAAGCGCGCCGCCCGCGAGATCACCCGGATGCTCAGCTGAGGATTGGAGAGGGACGAATGGCAGACCTGAGCATCGACTTCTGCGGGGTGAAGAGCCCCAACCCCTTCTGGCTCGCCTCCGCGCCTCCGACCAACACCGGTGATCAGGTCAAGCGCGCCTTCGACGCGGGCTGGGGCGGCGCCGTGTGGAAGACCCTCGGCAACCCCATCGTGAACGTCTCGAGCCGCTTCGGCGGCGTCGACTACGGCAACACCAAGCTGATGGGGCTCAACAACATCGAGCTCATCACCGACCGCCCCCTCGACGTGAACCTCCGCGAGATGGAGGAGGTGAAGAAGCAGTACCCGAACAACGTGCTGATCGCCTCCCTGATGGTCGACACCCGCGAGGAGTGGCACGAGATCATCCAGAAGGTCGAGGACGTCGGCTCCGATCTCATCGAGCTGAACTTCGGCTGCCCGCACGGGATGTGCGAGCGCGGTATGGGCTCCGCCGTCGGCGCCGAGCCCGAGGTGCTCAAGACCATCGTCGGCTGGGTGATGGAGAAGGCGAAGATTCCGGTCATCGTCAAGCTCACGCCCAACATCGGCGACATCACCGAGCCCGCGGTCGCGGCCCTCGAGGCGGGCGCCGATGCGGTGAGCCTGATCAACACCGTGAAGTCCATCGTGGGCGTCGACCTCGACAAGATGGTGCCGCTGCCGCGCGTCGGGGACGCCTCGTCGAACGGCGGCTACTGCGGCCCGGCGGTCAAGCCCATCGCCCTGCACCTGCTCGGGCAGGTCGCGCACGTCTTCCCGAAGCCGATCAGCGGCATCGGCGGCATCGCCAACTGGCGGGACGCGGCGGAGTTCATGGCCCTCGGCTCGACCTCGGTGCAGGTGTGCACGGCGGTGATGCACTACGGCTACCGCATCGTCGAAGACATGATCGAGGGCCTGGGCGACTTCCTCGACGAAAAGGGGATGGCGTCGGCCATGGACCTCGTCGGAAAAGCGGTCCCCGCCTATCAAGGACTGGGGCAACCTCGACCTGAACTATCACGTCGTCGCCGACATCGATCCGGACAAGTGCATCGGCTGCCAGCTCTGCTTCGTGGCCTGTATGGATGGCTCGCATCAGTGCATCCACATTCCCGGCATGAGCGACGAGGAGAAGAAGAAGCGGGGCCACGTCGCCTTCCCGAAGAACGTCCCCGACCGTCCCGTCACCGCGAGGGGCGGGACGCCCGGCGCGCGCATCCCCTTCGTACACGAGGAGGAGTGCGTCGGCTGCAACCTCTGCCAGCTCGTCTGCCCGGTCGAAGGGTGCATCTCCATGGTGGAGAAGCGAAAGGCGCCCGAGTCCATCACCTGGAACGAGCGCATCAACGCCGGCACCGACTGGGTCGAAGGTGGTCTCGAGGCAACCGCGAAGGCGCGCGGCAAATCGCAGGCCCCTGATGGAAAGGCCTGAGGGGGGACGGTGAGCGCCCACGCCGACGTCAAGCCGGTGCCGATCGAGGGCGCCGACCCGCACCTCTACAACGACGATCTCGCACCCACCCCCGAGGAGGGGCGCACCTGGAAGTGGACCTGCATCGCCGCCCTCTGGGTGGGCATGGTGGTCTGCGTCCCGACCTACATGCTCGCCGCGTCGATGATCGAGCAGGGCATGGCGTGGTGGCAGGCGGTGCTCACGGTGCTCCTCGGCAACGTCATCGTGCTCATCCCGATGATGCTCGTCGGCCACGCCGGCACCAAGCACGGCATCCCCTTTCCGGTGCTGCTCCGTTCGAGCTTCGGCACCGTCGGGGCGAACGTGCCCGCGCTCCTTCGCGGCATCGTCGCCTGCGGCTGGTTCGGCATCCAGACCTGGGTCGGCGGCTCCGCCATCTACACCATCCTGAACGCCGTCTCGAGCGATTGGTTCGTCGGAACCCCCATCGGCTTCCTCGGCATCGACCTCTGGCAGCTGATCTGTTTCCTCGCCTTCTGGGCCTTGCACGTCTACTTCATCGCCAAGGGCACCGAGTCGATCCGCTGGCTCGAGACCTACGCCGCGCCCTTCTTGATCGTCATGGGCCTCGCGCTGCTCGTCTGGGCCTACGTCGAGGCGGGCGGCTTCGGCACCATGCTCTCGACGCCGAGTCAGTTCGTGGAAGGCGGCGAAAAAGAAGGGCAGTTCATGAGCGTCTTCGCGCCGAGCCTCACCGCGATGGTGGGCTTCTGGGCGACGCTCTCGCTGAACATCCCGGACTTCACCCGCTACTGCAAGACGCAGAAGGACCAGATGCTCGGCCAGGCCGTGGGCCTTCCACCGACCATGGCGCTCTTCGCCTTCATCGGCGTCGCGGTCACCTCGGCTACCGTCGTCATCTACGGCGAGGCCATCTGGGATCCGGTGGCGCTCCTCGGAAAGATGGGCGGCTGGTCCATCGTGGTCGCGCTCTTCGCCCTGGCGGTCGCGACCCTCACCACCAACCTCGCCGCCAACGTCGTCGCGCCGGCCAACGGATTTTCGAACATCAACCCCGAGAAGATCAGCTTCAAGATGGGCGGCTACATCACCGCGGGCCTCGGCATCGCGATGTTCCCCTGGAAGCTCCTCGAGTCCACCGGCGGCTACATCTTCGTCTGGCTCATCGGCTACTCGGCGCTCCTCGGCCCCATCGCCGGCATCCTCATCGCCGACTACTTCCTCATCCGCAAGACGGAGATGAACGTCGAGGAGCTCTTCCGGAAGGACGGCGAGTACAGCTACGCAAACGGCTGGAACTGGCGCGCCCTGCTGGCCCTGGCGCTGGCGGTCCTTCCCAACGTCCCGGGCTTTCTCCACGAAGCCGGCGCGGTCGCTTCGGTCCCCGCCATCTTCGACCAGATCTACGTCTATGCCTGGTTCGTCGGCTTTCTGATCGGCGGCGGCGTCTACTACGGGCTCAGCCCCAAGAGCGCGCCCGCCCCCGCGACGAAGCCGACCGCCTTCTGACGGGGAAGAGCCGACGGAACTTCGCCGTATGGTGGGTGTCTAGCCCGCATGCACCCGCTCTTCGTCGCACTCGCTCTCCTTCTCTTCTCCGGTTGCATGATGGGGACCGACACGCCCGCCGTCGAAGAAGCGAGCGCGCGCCTTTCGCTCAGTGGCTCCGTCGACGACGACGGCGACGTGGCGTGGACGCTTCACAACGGCAGCGACGAAACGATCACCGTCGGCTGCGAGGAAGGCTTCTGCTGGGATCCGCCCATGTTTCGGATGGAAGCTCAGCAGTCCGACGGGTCCTGGGCCGAGACCGATCCGTGCCTCCACTACGATCCCGACAGGGATGCGCTTCGCGAATTGGCGGCTGGGGGCAGCACCGAGCTGGGCCACAGCCACGGCCATTGCGCGCGTCCCGGCCTGTACCGGGCGATCGTGCGGGCGTCCACGGCCGAGGGGCCGCTGGAGGTCACGCGCGAAGTGGCGATCGTGGGGTGGCCCGAGCGCGCCTTCGAGAAGGGGCTGGCGCTCCTGTCACGGGCCGAGTCGGAGGGCTGCCACGCGCGCTTCGTCATGCGCCGCACGCTGGTGGAGAGCACGGAGCCGGACGACACGCTCACGCTGCTCGAGGGCACGCCCGATTCGGGTCGTCAAAACGTCCTCTCGCAGATGTTCGATCGCGGCGCTTTCGTCGTCGAGCTCTCGGCGGAGGCGCAGGCGATGGAGTGGGATTCGCTGGCGACCTTCGCCGACATCGTCGCCAATCGCGCCGACAGCTACCAGGCGCCGGTCCGCGAGGCGATCGCCCGCCGGCTGATCGACCGGGTGATGCCCGGCACCGAGGCGCGGGATGTGGACGAGCTCCACCGTCTCCATCACTTCGACCGGCACTGGCCGTCCTACGCACCGGACACCCTCATCCTCCGCCTCGAGGAGGGGCCGGAGGAAGGAGCGGCGCTGGCGGGGCTCATCGATACCCTCGTCGCGGCGCCGAACGCGCTCTTCGATGCGGACGCTCCGCAGATCCTGGCCGCCCTCGACACTCGATGCGAAGGCGCCTCGGGCGAGCTCGCCGATTCCTGTGCGCGGGCCCGCCGCCATTTCGATCCCCGCGTGTTCGGCGGCATGGGCTTCTCCGGCAGCGTGAGCACCCACTGCGGCGGCGTGGGCTTCGCCGAGCGCGGCCTCTGCGGGGACCTCCACACCGACTTCCGGGAGCTCGCCGAAGAGGCCGGTGCGCCCGCGATCCATTTCCTGGACGGCTCGGTCGAGCGCGCGCCCGAATCAACTCCTCTCTGACGCCTCGGCAGCGGCCAGGAGCTCTTCTTCCACCATCGGCACGTGGCTCCGTCCCTGGGCGTCCGCCAGGCTGACGGCGATCCCAAAGAGCCCCGAGAGGATGAACGCTGGCGGCAGCTCCTCGAGTGCCCCGAAGAAGCCGCCGACCACGGGCAGTCCCGGGGCGACGAACTTGAAGAAGGGCACGCTCGCAAAACCGATCAGCATCGCGGCGATGGCCCCGCGGGAGGTCATGCCTTTCCAGAAGACCGAGAGGATCATCGTCGGACAGAAGGTCGCGCTGATCCCCGACCAGCCGAAGATCACGAACCAGAAGACGGTGCGGCCCGGGACGAAGGTCGCCACCGACAGGGCGACGGTCAGCGCGAGAAACGCGAGGCCGACGGTGGCCTTGCGGCTCAGCCCCACCAGCGCGTCGTCGGGCAGGGATGGGTTCTTCACCTTCTGGTACCAGTCGCGCACCAGGGCGCTCGCGGCCACGACGAGGAGCGAGTCGATGGTGCTCATGATCGCCGACAGAACGATGGCGATGAAGACGCCGGCCAGGATCGCCGGCAGGTAGCTCTCCACCAGGATGGGCAGGACGTTCTGGGCGCCGTTGCCGAGGGTCTCGACCACGTCGGGGGCGTCCGCCCCGCTGCCGATGAGCAGATGTCGCCCCACCATGCCCGTGAGCACCGCGCCCGAGAGGGCGAGCGTCGTGTAGGTGATCGCGACGGCCGCGCCGCGTGGCACCTCGTCGGGCGAGCGGATCGAGATGAAGCGCACGAAGACCTGCGGCGAGCCGAGAAAGCCCAGGCCGATGAGCACGAAGCTCAGCACGTGGGCGTAGCCGTTCAGCCCTCGTCCAAAGCCGATGTGCAGGAGCGACGGATCCTGCGCGCGCAGGCCGTCCACCACCTCCGAGACGCCGCCCGCGAGGAAGGTCCCGATGATCGGCAGGGTCACCAGGCCGAGGAACATCAGCGAGCCCTGAAAGACGTCGGACCAGGCGACGGCCACGAAGCCGCCGCTCACGATGTAGACCAGCACCACCGCGAAGCCCACCAGAGCCCCGACGTAGTAGTTCCAACCGAGGAAGGTCTCGAAGGCGGTGCCGGTCGCGTCGATCTGGGCGCTGACGTAGACGGTCACGAAGACCACCAAGGAGGCGGCGGCGATCTTGCGTAGGAGCTGACTGTCGTCGCGGAAGCGGGACTCGAGATAGTCGGGGACGGTGATCGAGTCGTAGCGATCGGTGAGCTTCTTGAAGCGGCGCGCCATCACCAGCCACGCGCCCGCGACGCCGAGGATCTCGCCGAGGACCACCCAGAACGCCTGCAGGCCCACCAGGGCCCCCATGCCGGTCAGCCCGAGGAGGAGCCAGGCCGACTCCCCGGTGGCCCGCGAGGAGAAGGCCACCACCCAGAACCCGAGCTTCTTGCCGCCGGCGAAGTAGTCTCCGACGTCGCTCATCCGCTTCGACGCGAGGGCGCCGATCACCAGCAAGGCCACCAGATAGCCGAAAACGGCGATGAGCTTCAGGGCCATGGGTCTGGGCCGTATAGCACTCCCCGCTCACGGCCGCTGGCGAGGCGCCGCGCCGAGGATGGGAACAACCGGACGCGTCCAGTGTCCCAAAGGTCTCGACATGCGATACTCCCCATCCGTCGTGCGTTCTAGAGGCAGGTCCAAGGAGTTGGCGGGGAGCATCCGCCAGCGGCGCCGGCGGCGGCGGTCCCAGAGCAAGGACGAGGCTGAATCCGGCTACTACGTCCAGCCCGTGGGCCAGGCGCCTTCCGAGGACGGCCTCGCCGGCCCGGACCTGCTCCACGATCAGCCGCGACGCTGGGGCGACCTCAAGGGGGCTCGCGAGCTGGTGCGCTTCGCCTACGAAGGGGGCGACTGTGCGGGCGTCTTCGACACGCTGATCGACGCGACGCCCCTCGCGCCTTCGAGCTTCGACGCGCCGGCCTTCGCACCGCAGCTCTACTTCGACGAGCTCATCGCCAAGTGCTTCCGCATCGAGGTCGAAGGGCGCAGGTACGACGTCGCCGACCGTCTCCTCACCCGCATCCTCTCCGCGCCGCCCGAGGACGCGCTCGACGTCGCCGCGCGCCAGGAGGTCTTCGCCGAGCTGGTGGAGCGTCCCGAGCTGCGCGCCGATCTCGAGCGTTTCTACGTCTCCATCCGCAAGCTGCGCTCCGCCCTCGAGGCCGGCCGCACCGAAGAGCCCAGCCCCATTCGCCGCAAGCTCCAGGTGCTCGAAGCGCTCCGCGACTCCATCGACGCCCTCGCCGACGGCTTCGCCAGCACCGGCTCGCTCCTCGGTCGCCTCCGCGCTTCGGGCGAAGCCATGCGCGACGGCGACGCGTACGAGCGCCTGGCCCAGCTCCTCGACTTCGATGACAACATGGCGACCGTCGACATCCGCCTGCGGCTCGGCGCCGACGGCATCATGCGCGGCTTCGCCATCACGCGGATCCAGGAGAACACGGACAACGCGCTCCTGCCCGGTCCCGTGGTGCGCTTCTTTCAGCGCATCGCCTCGTTCTTCCGCGGCCATCGCTACGGCGAGAACGAAGTGGTCGTGCGTCTGCTCGATGTCGTCTTCTCACCCTTCGTCGACGCGGTCGTCACCTGCCTCGCGCTCACCGGTCCGGTGGAGCTCTATCTGGCCGGGCTGTCCTTCCGAGACTTCTGTGAGAAGCGAAAGCTCGAGGTCTGCCTCCCCGAGATCCACGACGCAGACGAGCCGGCGGAGGACGGCGAGGCGCCGCGCGTCCTCGACGGTCTGTTCAATCCGCTGCTCTTCCTGCAGGACATCGTGCCGATCCCCTGCGACGTTCCCCTGAGCGACGACCTGGCGATCCTCACCGGCCCCAACTCGGGCGGAAAGACGCGCCTCCTCCAGGCGATCGCGCTGACCCAATGCCTCGGTCAGGTCGGCATGTTCGTCCCGGCCGCCCGCGCGCGCCTGGTGCGCGCGCCTGGCCTCTTCGTGTCCCTGGTGATCGAGCAGGACGCCGCGCAGAAAGAGGGGCGCCTCGGCACCGAGCTCCTGCGCATCCGTCGTCTCTTCGAGGAGCTCGAGCCCGGGTCGCTCGCCATTCTCGACGAGCTGTGCTCCGGCACCAACCCGATGGAGGGCGAGGCGATCTTCGAGATGGTCGTCTCGCTGCTGCCGCGCCTCCAGCCCCAGGTCTTCATCAGCACCCACTTCCTCGGGCTGGCGGCGCGCCTCGAGAAGGAGCCCCCGGTGGAGGGCCTCGCCTTCCTCGAGGTCGAGCTCGACGAGGACGAGCGTCCCACCTTCGGCTTCATCCTCGGCGTCGCCAAGACCTCGCTCGCCCACCGGGTCGCCGAGCGACTCGGCGTCACCCGCGAAGAGCTCGAGAAGCTCGTCGACGACAAGACCAAGGACGGGTAGGTCGAGGGCGCGGAGCGGCAGGACTCGCAGAGTTCGCGAAGCGAACGGCGCGTGTCCCGAGCGCAGCGGGCCTGAGCCGGGACTGCGTTTCCACGACACACAAGGCTCAGGGGCGCGGAGCGGCAGGACTCGCAGAGTTCGCGAAGCGAACGGCGCGTGTCCCGAGCGCAGCGGGCCTGAGCCGGGACTGCGTTTCCACGACACACAAGGCTCAGGGGCGCGGAGCGGCAGGACTCGCAGAGTTCGCGAAGCGAACGGCGCGTGTCCCGAGCGCAGCGGGCCTGAGCCGGGACTGCGTTTCCACGACCTACTTCGTCCGGAAGACGATCATCCCGTGGGTCAGATCGTAGGGGGAGAGGGCGACCGTGACCCGGTCGCCGAGCAGGACGCGAATGCGGAACTTGCGCATGCGTCCGCAGAGCTGCGCCCGCACGGTGCCGCCCGTGTCGAGCTCGATCTCGAACTGCCCACCGGCGAAGACCTGGCTGACGACCCCCTCGACCTTGACGTGATCGCTACGATCGTCGTTCCCTCCGCCGTCGTAACTGCGCCTTCTGCCGCCGCGTCGTTTCGCCAAAACCAGTCCTCTCGATTCCTTGATGCTCTTCTCTAGTGCCCCGGCACTCGGGCCGGAAGACCCCCGAAGCGCGCATCATCTAGCCCCAAAGCCGGCCGGACACAACACGAAAGGCGGAATCCGTTGCGATTCCGCCCCTCATGCCGTGGCTCCGGGCCTCCCATGGCACTTCTTGTACTTCTTGCCCGATCCGCAGGGGCAGGGCTCGTTTCGCCCGACCTTCTCGGATCGGGCCGGCTTCTGCACCGTCACCTCCCCATCGTGGAAGTACCAGGTCCCATCCCGGCGGACGAACTCGGAGCGCTCGTGGTGGGTCTGGGTGCGTTCCCGCTCGTCGGAGTAGGTGGCGATGAACTCGACGATCCCCGCCTCGTCCTTCTCGCCGCCTTTGTCGATCTCCTTGATCTCCAGGTTCAGCCAGTCGTTGCCCGCCGCCCACTTCTCGGTGGCCTTTTCGTCGAGCTCGTGCCGCGTCTCGGGGTCGTGGGTGTTGATGACGAACGCCGTCCGGTGCGTGGCGTAAGCGGAGTAGCGGGCGCGCATCAGCGCCTCGGCGGTCTTCGCCTTCTCCTTGCCCTCGATCACCGGCTCGCAGCAGTCCTCGAAGGCCTTGCCGCTCCCGCAGGGACAATCCGATTCACTCATGGCGCGCATGGTGGATCTTTCCACCCGATCAAACAATGGGGCGAATCACTTTCCGCAACGGGGGATCTTTCCGGTCTCGTCGCCCTCAAACGGAGCGAGCGGCTTGACAGCACACATCCCCAGTCGGTGTGATCGCGACCCGGAGGGGGACTGATGCGTCCGAGCCCATGGTTGATTCTCGTTTTCGTCGCTTCGGTGGCCGGCGTCTTCTTCGCGTCGTTTTCCACCTACGACTTCGTCCAGCACCTCGATAGAGAGGTGCACGGCATCCACTGTTCGTTTCTGCCAGGCATCGAGGGAACCGATGCCACCGGGGCGACCGGCTGCCACGTCACCTTGATGAGTCCCTACTCGTCGGTGATGCGGGCCAGCATCTGGGGCGGCATCCCCATCTCCCTGCCGGCGATGGCGGTCTTTTCCTTTCTCGCCTTCGCGGCGGTCTTCCTCATCCTGACCCGGCGCAATGCCGACGCGAAGTCGGGGTGGTTCCTGGTCGCGGCGACCGGAGTGCCGCTGATCACCAGCATGGTCATGGGCTACATCTCGCTCGTCACCCTCGATGCCGCCTGCAAGATGTGCATCGGCATCTACGCGTCGAGTGGTCTGGCGTTTCTGGGCGCGCTCGTCTTCGCGATCATGGCGGGGCGCGCCGACGCGCCGGAGGACGCGCCCGCGCCCGCCACCCCCGCCGCGATGGGCATCGCCTTCTTGGTCGGTGTGATCTTCGTCGCCTTGCCGGTGGGCGCCTACGCGGCCACCGCGCCCGACTTCGAGCACTACGTCGGCGCCTGTGGTGAGCTCACCAAGCTGGAGATCGCGGACGACATCCTCGTGCCCATGGGCCCGCAGAGTGGCGGGGTGGAGATGGTCGAGATGCTCGACCCGCTCTGCCCGGCGTGCCGCGGCTTCGAGCGCCGCTTCGAGGCGGCGGAATTCGCCAATCGCGTGAGCCGTCAGGCGCTGCTCTTCCCCCTCGACACCGAGTGCAACTGGATGATTTCGAGCGCGATCCATCCGGGCGCCTGCGCCGTGAGCGAGGCGGTGCTCTGCGCCGGGGATCGGGCAGAAGAGGTCCTCGACTGGGCCTTCGACGAGCAGGACGCGATCCGCACCGCCGCCGAGGACGACCCCGAGGCGCCCGGCCGCATGGTGGCAGAGCACTTCCCCTTCGTCGCCGAGTGCATCGGCACCCCGACGGTGCGCGCGCGTCTCAACCTCGCGCTGCGCTTCGCGGTCGACAACCGCATGCCGATCATCACGCCGCAGGTCTACGTGGGCGGCACCCGACTCTGCGACGCGGACACCGACCTCGGCATGGACTTCGCGCTCACTCGCCTCCTCGACCGCACCGGCGAAGGCTCGCCGCGCATCCAACCGGTAGAGGAGTCGGAGGTGCTGCTCGCGCGCGAGGTGGAGCGTGAGGAGGCGCCGCGGCAGGTGATCCGTCACGCGCCTGCGGCGGAGGAAGAAGAGGAGGCGCCCGCAGGGGACGCCGGCGTGGCGACGGATGCAGCGGCGGCGGCGGAAGGCGAGACACCGGCGCCGATCGAAGGCACCAGCGCCGCCGAGGGCGTCGCCGAAGCGGCGGAGGCCGTGGGCGAGGCGACCTCGATGGCGATGCAAGCCGCGGGCGAGGCGATCGCCGGCGAGGGTACGACCAGCGGGAACATGGGGCAGGGGCAGGGCCAGGGGCCGCCCTCGATGGCCCAGGGCCCGCCCGACATGGCCCCAGCCGAGCCGGCGCTGGGTGAGGAGGTGGACCCGTGAAGTATCTCGCTTATGGTCTGGGCGTCGTCTTTCTGCTCTTGCCTGCCGCTCTGGTGATGAGCTGGGAGGGCTCGGCGGAGGCACGGCTGAAGGCCGCCGAAGCCAGCGCCGACGAGCAGCCGGCGGTGGCCATCGCGGCGCAAGCGAACGAGGCGTACTGCACCCCGCAGCTCAAGCAGATCCTCAGGCGCGTGCTCTCGAGCTGCGGCCTGATCGGCGGGGAGGGCGGCCGCGGCTGTCAGCCTCTCGAGGCGCGCAACGTGGCCACCATGGACGACGCGGACTTCAACGCGCTCTTCGTTCCGATGCGGGATCGGGGCGGCATCGTTCAGTATGACCGCGCCGGCATCGATCTCGACGAGACCGACAAGCAGCTCATCGACAGCGTCTTCGCCGATCGCGGCGGCGCGAGCTACTTCCTGGTGGTCGCCCGCGCTTCGCCGGACGGCTCGGCGGAGTTCAACAGCGAGCTTTCCCGCGGCCGCGCGGAAGCGGTGCTCGAGCACCTGGCGACGAACTTCCCGACGCCGGAGCTCGAACGCGAGGTGGGGCTGCTCTGGCTCGGCGAGGAGTACGCCCAGCTGGACCCGAGCTTCTGCGAGTGGAACCGCAGCGGCGAGGCGGAGTCCTGCGAGCCCGAGGACCTCAACCGGAGCGCATTCGTCACGTGGATCGACTGCACGCTCTGATCGACATCGACCCGCTTCGCTCGGCGCCGCCTCGCTTTCGCTCGAGGGTCGGGCTCGCGGTTCTGGTGGTGGTGCTCGGTGGCTGTGGGGACGACGGCGACGGGGCGCCGCCGCCGAGTCGGGTGATCGCGGTCGAGGCCGACCCGAACGCGGGCCCGGACGTCGAGGAGTTCTGCGACGTCACGGGCGGCGACGACAGCCCCCAGATGACGTTTCCCGCGCTCGCCGGCGACGCGCCGGCGGCGACGAGCGGCTTTCGCTGGGTCAACGTGTGGGCGACCTGGTGCGCGCCCTGCATCGAGGAGATCCCGCGCCTCGTCCGCTTTCGCGAGGAGCTCGCGGCGGAGGGGGCGCCGGTCGACCTGGTCTTCCTCTCAGCCGATCGCGACGACGAAGCGGTGACCGCGTTTCGAGACGCGCACCGGGACACGCCAGCGGGCCCGCGCATCGCCGATCCCGCGACGCTGCCCGCCTGGGTCGAGAGCATCGGGCTCGACGAGGGAGCGACGTTGCCGATCCACATCTTCGTCGCGCCCGGCGGCAACGTCGTCTGCGCCCGCACCGGCGGCGTCTCCGACACCGACTTCGCCGTGGTCAAAGAGCTCGTCTCGCGCTGACGCATGCGCGGCCGTGACGGCGCGGACGATGCTGTTAGGATGACCGAATGCCACGACGACACCTCACGACGACGCTCTTCGTTCTGATCGGCTCGACGTTCGCCGGCGCTTGCGCAGACGATACGACCACCGACACGGGACCCGACGCGAGCCGAGACGCCGGCACCTGCAACTGCTGCGGCACTGACGTCTTGGTCGATCCCGGCACGGCCTGCACCGATGCGGTGTGCCGCCCCTATTGCATGGGCGACGCCGCCATGGACAGCGCGCGACCCGATTCGACGATGCCTGACGCGTCCATGGATGCCATGACGGACGGCGCCGCGGACGGCGCGATGGACGCCGCCGCGGACGGGATGATGGACGCGACGTCCGACGGCGCCACCGACGCGACCATGGACGCCGAGGACATGGGCACCGACGCCACCGTCGACGCGCTGCCCGACGGCACCAGTGACGGTGCGAGCGACGCGAGCGACGCGACCGCCGACGCGTCCCTCGCCACCGGCGCGGCGGGATGCACCAGCGACGCCCAATGCGCGGAGGGTGTGTGCTGGGACTTCGCCGATTACGACTCACTCTGCGGAGGCACGGTCTGCTCGCTCTCGTGCACGACGACCGCCGAGTGCGTCTCTGCAGCGACCACCGCGGGCGCTTCGAGCCCGTCGGCGGCGACCTGTGGGAGCGACGGCAAGTGCGACTTCGTCAGCACGGGACTTGGCACGTTTTTTTGCGCGTGATCACGCTGGTTTTTCGTCTCTGTCACGAAACGGCCAGGCGTGAGCTTGCGCTCTAGCGTGCGCAACTATCTGGTATCATCTTTTTCGCCATGCCACAGGCCCTGGTGGACGAGAGCCGTCGGCTCATCATGGACCTCTACGGGACGCTCTCCTCCATCGAGAAAGCTCGCTGGCGGGAGGGTAGGGCGGCCGAGGCGCACACGCAGATCCAGCAGATCTGTGATCGCCTCGACGCGCTCGCCGACGAGCCCTGGAACGAAGAGCGCACCGAGACGATCGTCCACCGCCTGACGCACCTTCGCGAGAGCCTCACCAAGGAGCTCCCCGATCCCGAAGGCACCGCGGCCCGGATGGGGCAGCGGTGGGTGGCCTTCCGCGCCGCCGTGACCCCGGCCTACGAGTCCCTGTCGAAGAAGCTCCGCGAGTTCGAGGTCAACGCGCCGACGCTCCGGCCGACGAACCATCTACGCACCTTCTTCCACGCGATGAACGCCGCGGTCTGCATCGCGATCCTCTGGGCCGTGCCCCATCCCGCGTGGGCGCTGCTGATCAGCGTTCCGCTGGTGGCCTGGGCGTGGACGGTGGAGGGGCTGCGCCGCCGAAGCCCCGAGATGAACCGGCGCGTCATGAAGTTCTTCGGGCCGATCGCGCACGCCTACGAGTACGAGCGGATCAATTCGGCGACCTGGTTCGTCACCGCGATCCTCCTGCTCAACCTGACCATGTCCCCGCTGGTGGCGGGCGTGGGCCTCGCGGTGCTCGGCGTCGGCGATCCCGCTGCTGGCTACATCGGCCGCCGCTTCGGCAAGACGAAGATCATTCACGGCCGCAGCGTCGAAGGCGCGCTGGCCTTCGTGGCAGCTGCGACCCTCGCCGGCCTCGCCGCGGCCTTCATCTTCGCGCCGACTCTCCCCTTCGCCACGGCCCTGGCCCTCGCGGGGGGCGCCGCCGTCACCGGCTCGATCGCCGAGGTGGTCAGCGTCCGCGTGGACGACAACCTCAGCATCGGCCTGGCCTCGGCCATCGCGACCGCGCTGGTGGCGTTGATGCTGGGCGTGCCGCTCTTCTGAGCGGGCGTCCCGCGGCTCTGCTACCGTCGAGGACTCCCTCATGCCGAGATCCGTCCTCTTGTGGCTCGCGCTCGCCGCTACGAGCATTGGCTGCGACGCCGACACCCCCGACGTGGCCGACACCGCGATCACCTACGAAGCGCCGGACGCGTCTCCGGACGCTGCCGACCGCGATGCCGCGACCGACGCGGACGCCGGGAGCTCGAGCGCGGTGGGGATGCACTGCAGCGCCGACCCCGAGTGCCCGGCGGAGGCACCGATCTGCATCGTCGACGACGGCTTCGTCGACGGACATTGTACGGACTACTGCGACAGCGAGGGGGCCCGCACCTGCCCGGCGGGCTCGGACTGTGCGCCGATCGCGTTCATGACCGACGTCTGTCTCGTCGACTGCGATCCCACCGCTCTGGACCCGTGTCCACACGGCTTCGGTTGCGGCGAGGGCGCGCCTGCGGCCCCGGTGTGCGCGCCCGGCTGTGATGTGGACGCTGACTGCCCCGCGGGCCTCGCCTGCAATCCCGACGATGGTGGGATGCGGGAAGGCCGATGCTACGACCCGAGCGCCGACGTCGGCGCGCCCTGCACCGAGCCCGAGCAGTGTCCGATCGACAACTGGTGCATTCGCGAGCGCGACCGCGGCTACCCAGGAGGTGCCTGCACGATCCTGCGCTGCGACGACGCCGGCGATACCGGTTGCCCTGCGGGCTTCCACTGCGTCTTCGACTTCTATCGCGATCCGATCTGCCTCCGCGGCTGCGAGATCGACGACGACTGCCGCGACGGATACGCGTGTCTCCCCGACGACACATTCCCCGATCGCCTGCGCTGCACGCCACGGTGCAACGCCGACTCCCAGTGTCTGGAGCCCGGCTTCACCTGCGACGTCGGGACCGGGCGCTGCGTCTGACACGAGGAGACTCGCGTGGAGATTGCGCTCGAGACCGATCCGAAGGACCTGGACATGGTTCGCGTGCTGTTTCGCGAGTACCAGCAATGGCTCGGCATCGATCTCTGCTTTCAGGGCTTCGACGAGGAGCTGGCGACGCTGCCTGGGCGCTACGCCGCACCCGAGGGGCGGATCTGGCTCGCCCGCGTCGGCATCGACGTCGCGGGCTGCGTGGCGGTGCGGCCCATGAACGCGCCCGAGGCGACCTGCGAGATGAAGCGCCTCTGGGTGCGCGAGCGCTACCGCGGGATCGGCGCGGGTCGCCTGCTCGCGGCGAGCACCGTCGCCTTCATGATGGAAGCGGGCTACCGGCGGATGCGCCTCGACACGCTGCGCACCATGGCGGCTGCGCGCCGGCTCTACGACCAGATGGGCTTCGTGGAGATCGCTCCCTACTACGACAACCCCCACGACGACGTCGCGTACATGGAGCTCGCCTTGGGATGAGCGTCGTGTCCCTCACTTGGTGATCGGACGCGTTGCGTCGAGCTGGAGGCCCGAGCGCGCGCTTCACCGATTGAGCGCGATCGTCTGTCCCGCGGTTCGCGCGGCGGCCAGGCAGGTATCGAGGAGCTGTCCAGGGGGTAGATCGATGCTGCACGCACCGGCGATCGCGTCGAGCGCGCTCGACAGCCCGGTGGTGTCCGCATCTCGTGCGTGGGCGAGCAGCATCGCCGTGGCCCTTCGGGCGAAGGCGGTCAGCGCCGCGAGGCGCCCGCTGGCCCCGTCCACGGCCCCGACCGCTTCCACGATCGCCTCCGGGAGCGCGTTTTCGGACAGCAGGCGCGCTCCGATCTCGCGGGACGTGGCGCCATAACGTCTCACTTCTGCCGCGGCGCGGGACACCGGGTCGTCCTCGTAGGTCCGGTAGAGCTCGCCATATGGCCCGCCATCGACGGCCAGACAGGCGAGCGCACCGATTTCGGCGAGCAGACCCGAGAGAAAAGCGAGCCGGCGCTCGACGTTCAGTCCCCGAGCGACCGCGCTCGCGATGCAGCCGGTGACCACCGAAGCCTCGTGCAGGTCGGTGGAGAGCTCGTGATCGGAACGGAAGCTCGCGAGCATGGTCATGGCCAGCGCCATCGAGTGGATCTCCGCGACCCCGACAACGACCACGGCTTCTTCGACGCTCGCCACGGCTCGCACTCGGCCGAACGCCGGAGAATTCGCGATTCGCAAGACCTCCGACGCGAGCCCCGGGTCGGCGGCGACCGCCTCGGCGAGCCGGTCGAGGCGAACGTCGGGACGGCGCGCGAGGCCCACCACCCGCGCGGCGGTCGCCGGCATCGGGCACACCTCGTGAACTCTCTTGACGAGCTGTGCTGCATTCACGATCGAACAAACGACCGATATCGCCACGGCTTGAGCGGAAATCCCCGCGCGGCCGCGTTCCACGCTCCAGGTCGCTTCTCGCGGCGAAGCTTGATAGCGTGGCCCACCGTGTCTCGCTGGGTTGCGTTGAAGATCCGCTTGGAATGTTTGGAGTGCGGGCTTCCGGTGATGGTCGATGGTCCATGGGCCGAAATGAGCTGCCCCCATTGCCACACGAAGACGGACATCAGTGACGTCTGGAAGCACGTCGTTCGTTTGGCGATGGAGCAGAAGAACCGCTTCGAGCCCGTCGTGCGCGTCGATCTGAATTCGCCGTACCCGCATCTTCGCTTCGCGGCGGCCTCGGGGATTCGTCCGGTGTGTCCGAGCTGCGGTCAGCACCTGAAGAAGGTCACCAACGCCATCCAGGACGGCACGGACGAGGACTTCCCCTGTCCCAAGTGCGGCGTGCTTCTGCCGACGTGGCCCGCGCCGCCCTACCTTCGCCGAGCGGCGGTGATCCAGGTCTTCCTCGGCCTTCGGGAGGCTGAACAGGGCCGAGAGACCACGGACGAGACGGTGCGGCCGGTGATGTTCGATTGCACCAACTGCGGCGCCCCCGCCAAGGTCACCACCGAGAGCCCTCGCATCATCTCGTGCGAGTTCTGCGAGGTGGACCTCTTCCTGCCGCAATCGCTCTGGAGCCGCATGCATCCGGTGCGGACGCGTCGCGCGTTCTGGCTGCGCTGCGACTGAGGGCGCTCAGCTCTTGCGCTGGCGCAGCTGATCGACGGCGACCGCGGCGATGATGATGGCGCCGGTGAGGATCTCGCGGACGTAGTTCGGGACGCCGGTGAGGGTGCATCCGTTGGCGAGGACCGACATGAGCACCGCGCCGATCATCGAGCCGAGGATGCTGCCGCGTCCACCGGCGAGGCTGCCGCCGCCGATGACCACCGCGGCGATGATGTCGAGCTCGAGGCCGATGGCGGTCGTCGGATCGCCGACGGTGAGGCGACCGAGCTGCATCACGCCCGCGAGGCCGGCGAAGAGCCCCGCGATCGAGTAGAGCGCGATCTTCACGCGCGACACGCGCACGCCGCATAGGCGCGCGGTGTCCTCGTTCGAGCCGACGGCGAAGGTGTGGACGCCGAGGACGGTGCGCCGGAGCGCGAAGGCCATCGAGGCAGCCAGGAGGATCGCCGTCCACACGCCGGGCGAGAGCAGGAGCCAGGAGGGCTCCGGGTTCTTGCTCATCACGTTGTTGAGCCAGGTCTCGGGCACGTCGACCTTCTGCTCTTCGCCGAGCCACTTCGCGACCCCGCGCGCCATGAGCATCGTGCCGAGGGTCACGATGAAGGGGACGACCTTGAGCCCGGTGATCAGCCCGCCGTTCACCGCGCCTACGGCGGCGCCAGCCGCCACGCCCACCACGATGGCCACCCCCGGGCCGTAGCCGTCCCGCAGGCAGATCGCGGCGGCCACCGACGACAGGGCGATCACCGAGCCCACCGAGAGATCGATCCCGCCGCCGATGATCACCCAGGTCATCCCGATGGCGCCCAGAGCGACGATCACCGTCTGGGTCAGGATCGTCTTCATGTTGTAGGCCGACAGAAAGCTCTGTGGCGTCAGGATGGCGAAGAGACCCATCACCAGAAGGAGCCCGATGAAGGGGCCGACGAGGCCGAGGACCTTCCCCAGGTCGAAGCGCTTCGCTTCGCCGCTCACGCGTTCGCCCCCCGCGTCGCTTCGTCCAGCACCGAACGCTCGTCCCAGGCGCCGCGCGGGCGCGCTTTGCCCAACACGCCCCGGTGCATGACCGCGATGCGGTCACAGACCCCGAGGAGCTCGGGTACGTAGCTGCTGACGAAGAGCACCGCCTTGTCTTCCTTCGCGAGCTCGCCGATCAGCCGGTACATCTCCACCTTCGATCCCACGTCGACGCCGCGCGTCGGCTCGTCGAGGAGGATCACGTCCGCGTCCTGGTGGAGCAGCCGCGCGAAGGCCACCTTCTGCTGATTGCCGCCGCTGAGATCGCTCACCGGTTGCCGTGGGCCGCTACACTTGATGGCGAGTCGCGCGATCAACGCCTCGGTCCGCTTGTCTCGCTCCGAGAGATCGAGCACGCCGAAGCGCGCCAAGGGCGAGAGATGCGACAGGGTGGCGTTGTCGGCGATGGAGAGCGTCGTCGCCAGGCCCTCGTGCTTCCGATCCTCGGAGAGCATCCCCACGCCCTGGGCGATCCGCTTCGGGACGCCCGCGCCTCGATCCATCACCCCGGCCACCGTGACGGTGCCGCGCACCACCGGGTCGAGACCGAAGATCGCGCGCAAGAGCTCCGTTCGCCCGGCGCCCACGAGGCCCGCGATGCCCAGGACCTCGCCCCGGTAGAGGCTCAGGCTCGCTTCGCTAGGCCGGCTCCGGCCGGCGAGGGCGTCGAGCTCGAGCACCACCTTGCCGCGCCGGTGATAGACGGTCGGAAAGATCTCGGTGACCGGTCGGCCCACCATCAGCTCCACCAGCTCCGGGGCGACACCCTCGCGCACCCCGCCGGTGCCGACGGTCTCGCCATCGCGGAGCACCGTGTACCGATCTGCCAGCTCCTCGACCTCTTCGAGGAAGTGGCTGATGTAGATGATCGCCACGCCGCTCTCCCGCAGGCGCCGCACGACCTCGAAGAGCTTTTCCACATCGCGCCGGGCGAGCGAGCTGGTGGGCTCGTCCATCACCACGACGCGTGCGTCGTCCACCAGCGCGCGCGCGATCTCGACGACCTGCCGGCGCGCGGGGCCGAGGGACTTCACCCGGGCGGTCACGTCGATGTCGTCGTGGCCGAGGAACGCCAGCGCCTCCTGAATGCGCCCGCGGGCGGCGTCGCGCTGCACCAGACCCAGGCGCCGCTGCTCGCGTCCCAGCATCACGTTGTCCTCGACGCTCAGGTCGGGGGCGAGGTTGAGCTCCTGGTAGATCATCGCGACGCCATGCCGGCGTGCGTCGAGTGGGCCCATCGGGGCGTAGGGGAGACGCGCGAGCTTCATCTCGCCCGCGTCAGGGCGGAGCGCTCCCGAGAGCACCTTCATCAGGGTGCTCTTGCCCGCGCCGTTCTCGCCCACCAGGGCGTGCACCTCGCCCGCCTCCACCTCGAGCTCCACCCCGGACAGGGCGTGCACCCCACCGAAGCGCTTGCGGACGCCGCGCATGCTCAAGAGCGCGGTCATGGTTCGCTCAGTCGAGCCACTCCGAGAGATCCGGAACGAGCAGGTCGTGGATCTCCGGCTCGTTCATGTTCTCCGCCGTCACCAGCGTGACGCCCGTGTCGATGCGCCCTTCGACCTCTTTGCCGTCGAGATGATCGACGGCGGCGTGGACGCCGAGCTCACCCATGCGGAAGGGGCGCTGCAGCACCAGCCCCTGGATGTCGCCGGCCTCGAGCGCCGCCGCCAGGGCTTCGCTCGAGTCGAAGCCGACCAGCTTGACGGTGCCGGCGCGGTCCGCGTCTCGGAGCGCGCGCAGCATCCCGAAGGTCGTCGACTCGTTCGGGGTGAAGATGCCGTCGACGTCGGGGAAGCTCACCAGGAGGCTCTCGCCCTTGGTGTAGGCGGTTTCGGTGGTCGCGCCTCCGTACTGATTGGTGGAGACCAGCTCGATGTTCGGGAACTCGCCCTCCATCACCTCGAGGAAGCCTTCCTCGCGGCGCATGGTGCTCGCCGATCCCTCCTGGTAGCGCATCATCAACACCTGGCCCTGGCCCTCGAGGAGCTGCCCGAGGCGCCGAGCTGCGATGCGGCCGCCCTCCGTGTTGTCCGTGGCGACGAAGCTCACACGCCCGTCCCAATCGAGATCGGAGTCGATGATCACCACGCCGATCCCCTCGGCCGCGGCCTCGCGCGCCGGCGGCACCAGCGCCGAGTCGTCGAGCGGCGCCAACACGATGCCGTCCACGCCGCGCGCGATCACGTCCTCGACCACCCGCACCTGATCGGCGCGGTCGTCTTCGCGGAGCGGGCCCTGCCACAGGATCTCCACCGACAGCTCGCGTCCCGCCTTGATCGCCCCCGCGTGCACCGACTTCCAGAACTCGTGCGTGGTCCCCTTGGGGATCACCGCGATCGTCCGCTGGCCCTCTTCTTCACCTCCGGCCGACTGCTCACCGTGCTCGGAGCAGTCGCAGCCTGTGAGAGAAAGCGCCAGCAGGCCGAGAAATAGTGTGCTTTTCCGCATCAGGTTCCCCGTACGCGCCGAGAGCCTATAGGATCCGGCGTCCTACCGGGAGGCCCTGTGATGAAGCCCCGCATCGCGCTGTTCTGGCCCGGCGACGCCAGAGACAAACCGAACGAGCTCGCCATCGACAACGTCCGAGAGGCCACCGTGCAGCTCGAAAGAGCGATCGAGAAGCTCGGCCGCCAGCCCTATCGCGTCGAAGGCTTCCTCTCGAAGCCACATCACGCGATCGAGAAGCTCGGCCCGATCGACGATCCGATGATCGGGGTCTGCGTGCACTGGCTCTACGGTCCGCACACCACCGACGGAGTGGTTGGCAAGGACAACCCTCTCCTGCTCGCGAGCAACTTCAGCGGTCAGTGGCCGGGTCTGGTGGGGCTGCTGAACACCGGCGCCTGCCTCGAGAGCCTCGAGAGACCCTTCTCGCGCATCTGGACCGACAACCCCGACTTCGCTGCGGACGCGACCTTCATGGAGCGCCTCGACGAGTGGTGCACCACCGGCGTCATCCGTTACGGGGAGGAGCCCATCCGCCATCACGCGCCCATCTCCGAGGCCGCCTCGAAGATCGCCTCCGAGGTCGCTGCCGAGCTCCGCGCGCGCCGTGCGCTCATCCTGATGCTGGGCGACACCTCGATGGGGATGATCAACGGCTACTTCGGCCCACGCCTCTTGAACAAGCACGGCTTCACCGAGCACAAGGTCGACCAGGCCTGGATCATCGACCGCGGCCGGCGCATCGCCGATACGAGGATCGACCAGGCGCTCTCATTCGTGAAGGAAAAGGGCGTCACGTTCCACTGGGGCGAGGACGGCGCAGACGACTTCGACGAAGACGCGACCCGTGAGCAGCTGCGCGACTACCTGGTGGTCAAGGACATGCTCGAGGAGTTCCGCGCCGATTGCCTCGGCTGGCAGTACCAGCTCGGGCTGATCCCCCTCAGGCCGCCGAGCGACTTCGCCGAGGGCCTCTTGAACTCGACCTGCCGCCCCGAGTCGAACGGCGACACGGTGGCCACCGCCACCGAGGCCGACCAGGGCAACGTCGTTCCGATGGAGATGCTCAAGCGCCTGCTGAAGAAGAAGGGCCTGCACCAGGCGGTGATGTTCCACGACGTGCGCTGGGGCGCCGAGCACGACGGACGCTTCCTCTGGGTCCTGCTCAACAGTGGTAGCTGCGGCGCCTACGCCTTCAATCACGACCCCGACACCCTGAAGGGCGCGCACAGCTACCGGCAGCCGTCGCTCTACTTCCCGACGCCGGGGGGCACCTTCGCCGGCGAGAGCCTGCCGGGGAAGATGACCTGGGCGCGCGCCTACATCCGCGGCGGCCGGCTGTGGATGGACATCGGGCGCGGCGAGGTCGTGAAGCTCCCCGCCGAGGTGCGTGACGCCTGGTGGGAGGGCACCACCCGGCAGTGGCCCTTCATGGCGGCCGACATGGGCATCGGCCGGGACACGCTGATGGCGCACTATCTGTCGAACCACGTCGCCGTCGCCTACGGCGACGTCTTCGAGGAGATGGTGGCGCTATCGCAGGAGATGGGATTCGCCGTGCGCATACTCGAGGACAGAACTGGGGCATCCAAGTGAGCGGCCATTACGTCGGGATCGACGTCGGGACCGGCAGCGCGCGCGCCGGCGTCTTCGACGCCGAGGGCCGCCTGGTCGGCATGGGCAGCCGCGAGATCGACATGTGGCGCCCGGAGCACGACTACGTCGAGCAGTCCTCCGAGGACATCTGGCAGGCCTGCGGACAGGCGGTGCGTCTCGCCCTCATCGAAGCCGGCGTCTCGCCCGAGGACGTGGCGGGGATCGGCTTCGACGCGACCTGCTCGCTGGTTGCGCTGGACGCCGAGGACCGCCCGGTCACCATCAGCCCGAGCGGCGAGGACGCGCAGAACGTCGTCGTCTGGATGGACCACCGCGCCGTCGCGCAGGCCGAGCGGATCAACGCGGGCGGACACGACGTGCTGCGTTACGTCGGCGGCGTGATCTCACCGGAGATGCAGACGCCGAAGCTCCTGTGGCTCAAGGAGAACCTGCCCGACACCTGGAAGCGCACGGCGCGCTTTCTCGATCTGCCCGACTTCCTGGTCTACCAGGCCACCGGCCGCGACGTGCGCTCGCTTTGCACCACCGTCTGCAAGTGGACCTATCTGGGTCACGAAGGGGAGGGCGGCCGCTGGGACGACGCCTACTTCGCGGCGATCGGTCTCGGCGACCTCGCGTCGGATGGGCACCGCCGTATCGGCGCGAACGTGCGCCCGATGGGGGAAAAGGCCGGCGACCTCACCGAGAAAGGCGCCAAAGCGCTCGGTCTCGCGGCGGGTACGCCGGTGGCGGTCTCCATCATCGACGCCCACGCAGGCGGCGTCGGCGTGCTCGGTGCGCCCCTCGAGGGCCGCGCGCCGACCGCGGAGGACCTCGAGCGTCGCCTCGCGCTCATCGGCGGCACGTCGAGCTGCCACATGGCCGTGAGCCGTGAGCCGCGCTACGTCGACGGCGTCTGGGGACCCTACTTCTCGGCGATGGTTCCCGGGCTCTGGCTCACCGAAGGTGGCCAGTCGGCCACGGGCGCCGCGATCGATCACATCATCCTCTCCCACGCGCGCGGCGCCGAGCTCGCGGCGCTTGCCGACGAGCGCGGAACGAACGTGTACGCGCTGCTCAACGATCGCCTGGACCAGCTGGCGGCGAAGGAGGGTGTTCCGTTTCCGGCGGCGCTCACCCGCGACATGCACGTCCTGCCGTACTTCCACGGCAACCGCAGCCCACGCGCGGACCCGACGCTCCGCGCCATGGTGACCGGCCTGTCCCTCTGGGACACCATCGATTCCCTCGCGCTCCAGTACCTGGCGACGATTCAGGGCATCGCCCACGGCACGCGTCACATCATCGAGGCGATGAACGCTGCCGGGCACCGCATCGACACCCTGATCGCCACCGGCGGGGACGCGAAAAATCCCGTCTTCCTCCGCGAGCACGCCGACGCCACCGGCTGCCGAATCGTGCTGCCGCGCGAGCAGGAGGCGGTGCTCCTCGGCTCGGCCATCCTGGGCGCGGTCGCTGCGGGCGATTTCGAATCGGTGATCGACGCCATGGGCGCGATGAACGCCGCCGGCGAGACCATCGAGCCCGCGGGCGGAGAGGTCCGCGCCTTCCACGAGCGGAAGCAGCGGGTCTTCCAGCGGATGTACGACGATCAGATGGCCTACCGCGCCCTGATGAGCGATCAGCCCTCCGCGACCTGAAGCGCTTCCTTGAGCACGGGCCTCGGCACGACTCGGCCGAGGACTTCCGACAGGAAGCTCAGGCGCGGCCAGGGGATCTCGATGTCGTCGAGGGCCGCCTCGATGGCCGCGCCAGCGGCCTCGGAAAACGCGTCGAACTGTGGGTCACGGATCTTTCGGCTTTCGTTCATGGCCTCTTCTCCTATCGGTTCGTGCCGGCGACGAAGCGCACGGCGGCGTCGATGATCGCGGGGTCGCGCAGGATGCGGTTGTGGCCCAGGCCCTCGGTGGTGATCAGCTCTGCGCCGGGCCAGGCGCGGGCGATCGATTCCCCCGACGCGTAGGGCACCTCGCGATCCTCGCGGTCGTGGATCACGAGCAGCGGCGTGTTCATGTCGCGAGCGATCACGTCGCCGTGGATCTCGTCGAGGGGCACGCGCGCGCGGCGTTCGATCTCGCGGGTGAGACGCTCGACCATCTCGTCGTCGAGACTCAGCATCTGTTGGAAGCGTGCGATCCAGGTGCTGGGGTGGATCGGGGGCGCGACGAAGACCAGGCGCTCGGGCCGCGCCTCGAGATAGCGCGCCATCGCCACCGCGGTCGCTGCGCCGCCCATGGAGTGCGCGACGATCCCGTGCGCGCCGCCCAGGGTGCGGAGCACGCTCGCGATCGACCGGGAGAAGTCACCGAGGTTGGTCGTCCGTCCGTCGCTCTCGCCATGCGCCGGCGCGTCGAAGAGGACGACCCGATATCCGTGGGCGGTCAGGGGCGCCACGTACGGCAGGAGCTGCGCCCCCCGGCCGGCCCAGCCGTGCACCAGCACAACCGTGGGGCCGCGGCCGAAGGACCAGGCGTCGAGGAAGCGGCCTTCGTGCTCGACCCGAAAGCTCTGCGCCGCGCCGAGGACCTCGCGCTGCCGCTTCGACAGCGGCCGTGAGCGCGGCGTGCAGAAGAGATCGGTCAGGGCATTCGCCGTGAGCTCGGGCGCGATCGGCGCGGCGAGGCGACTGCCCCACTTCAGCGCCTGGAGTGTCAAAGAGCGACCGTTCGTGCTTTTTTCTGGGCGTGGCTCTGGTGGTGTGAGGGTCGCCATCTCTTCTCCTAGGCCCGAGCGCTCTCGAGCAGGTTTTCGAACGCCTTCTGGGTACGGGCCTTCGAGGTCCCATCCCGAAAGAAATGCTTGTGCTGGTAGTAGCCGAGGGCAAGGCAGTTGAACTGGAAAGCGAAGGCCTCGGGGTCGAGCGCGGAGGAGAAGTGCCCCTCTTCGATGGCGATCTGGGCGGCCTGGCGGAGCGCATCCAGCCAGTCCTTTTGGGTCTTGAGGAGGTAATCCCGAACGATTCCAGGCTTGTGATTGAACTCCACCATCGCGCTCTGGTAGGGGCAGCCGCCTGGGAAGGAGGCCTCCCAGCCGATCCAATTGTCGAAGAGGGCACGCACCCGAGGCTCGCCGCGGGGCTCCCGAAGTGCAGGGGTCACCACCTCCCGAACGAAGCGCTCGGTCGCCTTCTCCAACACCGAAAGTTGTAGTTGTTCCTTGGAGTTGAAGTGCGCGAAGAGCCCGCTCTTGCTCATCCCCACGGTCTTCGCGAGCAAGCCGATGGTGAGCTGCTCGAGCCCGTCGAGGCTGGCCATGTCGAGGGCCTTCCTCAAGATCAGGTCGCGGGTCTCGGCGCCCTTGCTCATGAGGAACAGAATAGAACGAACGTTCGTTTTGTCAAGCCCGGCACGAGGGCACCCTGGGGCGCTTTCGCGTCCACGCTCCGGCCCTGCCGAGGCGGCTCAGTTGAAGCGGCGGAAGGGGCTGTCGCTCATGGACGCAGAGGACGGATCCATCGTCGGGGCCGTCATGCGGCTGCTGCCATGTCTCCGCCTGGATCGACGGGGCGACAGGGTCGCTTCGATCGCGCCATCGGCTTCGGGGACGAAGGAATGGCTCTCGGTCTCGAAGCCCGTGCGCGCCAGCTCGACTTCGACGGCCTCGCCCGTTCGCGGCATCGACAGCTCGAGCGGGGTCACCCCGCGCTCCTCGCCATCGATGGTCACCGAGGCACCCGCGGGCCAGGTCGTGAGGCTGAGCGTCACCTCCGACGCTTCGGGCGCCAAAATCGCAGGCTGCGCTTCGGTCTCGGTCTCCGGCGCTGGCGCCGTTTCAGTCGTGGCCGCGATGGAGGGCGCTTCGTCCGCCACTGGCGCTTCGTCCACCGGTGGTTCTTCTTCCTCCGTGCTGGGCACCGGGGCCGGGTGATCGCTCGCGGCCACCATCTCCTCGCCCCTGCCGCCGAAGGCCACGCCGAGGCCCACGCCCACCCCGAGGAGGATCGCCGCGCCGACGATCAGCGGGAAGCCGCGTCCCCAGCGCGACGCATCTCGCTGCTCCGCCTCCACCGAGAAGGGCGTCGAGTTGTCGACGCGCTTCCGGTCGCCGTTCACGCCGGGCAGGGAAACGGAGTTGTCGACGTCCGCCTGCGGGACGTTGGTGATCTGAGAGCCGGCGCCGACGCGCTCGAGCATCTGCTGCTTTTCGTAGACGCGGTCCCGGAAGAGGAAGTGCATCTGGTTTGCCAGGGCCTCTTCTGGGAAGTCGTCGAAGGGGATGGCCTTGAGGGTGCTCACGAGGTCGCGGCGCATGTCCGCGGCGGTCTGATAGCGCGCCTCGGGAGATCGCTCGAGGGCGCGGAGGCAGACGGCGGCGAGCTCGGGGGGGCACTCCGGGTTGATCTTCGCCGGAGAGATCGACTCGCCCTTCACGATGGCTTGCATCGTGGACAGGGTCGTCTCGCGCGCGAAGAGCCGCTTGCCGGTGATGAGCTCGAAGAGAACGATCCCCAGGGAAAAGACGTCCGAGCGCCGATCGACGTCTTTGCCGAGGCACTGCTCGGGTGACATGTACGGGAACTTGCCCTTGAGCTGACCGGCTTCGGTCGCCGTGTCTCGCTCGTCGTGCTTGGCGATGCCGAAGTCGAGCACCTTCACCGCGCCGGTGTAGGTGATGAAGATGTTGTGTGGCGAAATGTCGCGGTGGACGAGACGGACCAGCTCGCCGGACTCGTCTCGAAGCTCGTGGGCTGCGTGGAGACCCGCGGCCGCTTGCGCGACGATGTGCCCGGCGACGACCGGATGGATGGGCTCATCGTTGCGCTTGGCGCGCCTGAGCAGGTTGAGCGCGGTCTCCCCTTGCAGGTACTCCATCACCATGTAGAGCTCGCCGGACTGGTTTCCGAGCTCGTGGACGTGGACGACGTTCGGGTGTTGGATGCGGGCGACGACCTTCGCTTCGTCGAGGAACATGTCGACGAAGCTCTGCTGCTGGACCAGGTTCGGCAGGATCCGCTTGATCACCACCGGTCGCTCGAAGCCGCTCGGCCCCACCAGCTTGCCCAACAGGATCTCCGCCATTCCGCCGGAGGCGAGATGACCGATGACCTGGTAGCGGCCGATTTGACTGGGCGCTGTCATGAAGCGTTACTAGTGTACACTCCGAGCCGGTGACGATCTCGAAGCGCGCCGCCCTGATGCTCCCGTGGATGCTCGCATGCCACATGTGGGTGGGTGTAGTAAGTGCACAGGAAGAAGAAGAGGATCCGGACCTTCAGCGCGCCGTGCTCCTCTTCGAAGAGAGCGAAGGCGCCTACAACGAGGGACGCTTCGACGAGGCGGCGGCGATGCTCCGGCGCGCCTACGCGCTCCATCAGGACCCGCTGCTGCTCTTCAACCTCGCGCGCGCTCTCGAGGGCGACGGTGATCTCGAAGGCGCCATCGAGAACTACGAACGCTACATCGAGGAAGCGCCCGACGCCGAAGATCGGGGCGCGGTCGAGGCGCGCCTGAGGACGCTGCGCGCGCAACGCGATCAACTGTCGGAGCCCGACGACGCGAGTGAGCAGATCGCCGCCGCCGACGACCAGGCGTCAGAAGAGACCGATGAAGGCGGCGGCGGTGTCAGCGCCGCTCCCTGGATCGTCACCGCCGCAGGGCTCGCTGTGGTGGCGGTGGGCGGCGTGTTCGGCGCCATGAGCCAGTCGCGCGCCTCGCAGGCCGAGACGGAGCCGGTGCAAGTGACCGCGAAGAACCTCCACGACGAGGCCTCCTCCTTCGCCACCCTGGCCAACGTCTTCATCATCGTCGGCGCGGTCATCACCGTGGGGGGCGTGGTCTGGGGCGTGATCGATCTCCTGGGCGACGACGAAGAGGGTGGGGCGGACGCAGATCTCGGCAATTGTTCCGGGCGGAATGGTCCTGAGCGGCCGATTCTGAACGGGAAGGTAGGGGTCGGCCGGGCCGTAGGCCGCAAAGCGTTTGCGGATTGTGTAAAGTCTGCGATCTATCGGGGGTTATCCCGCCGGAGCTTCGTGCCCCGACGGCGACCGAGTCAGCAGCCGCCTCGCGGCTGGAGGGATTATGATGAGAAGCTTTTCTTGGATCGCGCTTCTGGCGCTCTTCATCGCTTCAGGGTGTGCAAACGACGGGACCCCCCCGCCGCCCCTCGACAGCGGTGTCCGCGACACCTCGATCATGCGCGACACCGGGACACCCGGATCGTGCTCGCCAGGCCGGACCAACTGCGCCGGCTCCTGCGTCCTGTTGAACAGCAACCCGGCGCACTGTGGTGCCTGCGGCAATGCCTGCGCGGCCGACCAGACCTGCAGCGACGGCATGTGCCAGACGGCCATGACCTGCCCGGCAGGCCAGGACGACTGCGGTGCGGGCTGCATCGAGCTCACCAGCGACGAGCACTGCGGTCGTTGCGGCAACGCCTGCGACGTCGGCGAGAGCTGCATGGACGGCGCCTGCCAGCCGGAGACCTGCCCCGCGGGACAGGAGCGCTGCGGTGCG
The DNA here is from genome assembly GCA_963727445.1 of uncultured delta proteobacterium. Taxonomy (GTDB): domain Bacteria; phylum Myxococcota_A; class Polyangia; order Polyangiales; family B10-G4; genus B10-G4. The sequence goes on along the minus strand of CAVSGI010000017.1, from coordinate 120,673 downwards.
GCGTGCACCGACACCCAGACCGACAGCGGCAACTGCGGCACCTGCGGCACCACATGCGCGACCGACGAGATGTGCAGCGGTGGATCGTGCGTGTCCGCCTGCCCCTCGGGCGAGAGCGCCTGTGAGGTCATGGACGAGATGGGCATGGGGATGCGGACCATCTGCGTCGACCTGATGACCAGCAGCGAGCACTGCGGCACGTGCGGCATGGCCTGCCCCGCGGGTCAGAGCTGTGTCTCCGGCGCGTGCCAGTGTCCCATGGACACCACCGACTGCAGTGGCTCGTGCGTGAACGTCATGACCGACGCCATGAACTGCGGCTCCTGCGGGATGGCGTGTCCCACGGGTCAGGCCTGTATGGACGGCGCCTGTGTGTGCCCCGGCGGCCTCACCGACTGCTCGGGCACCTGTGTGAACACCGACGTCGACAACGCGAACTGCGGCACTTGCGGCACGAGCTGCTCGACGCCTTCGGAGACCTGCGTCGGCGGTACCTGCACCGCGGCCTGCGGCATGGGCTCGGTCCTTTGCGGGAGCGACTGCGCGGACCTCGCCACCGATGACGCGCACTGCGGCGACTGCGGCACGGCGTGCGCCATGGGTGAGAGCTGTGGTGGTGGCGTATGCCGCCCCGCCAACGACGATCGTACCGACGCGGTCGCTGTGATGCTCCCCACCGACGGCAGCGAGGCGACGGTGATGGGCAGCAACGTCGACGCGACGCGCGACGGCCCGACCATCAGCGGCTGCGCGGCCAACGGCCCCAACGTCTGGTACAGCGTCACGCTCCCCTCGCGGGGCGTGCTCTGGATCGACACCGCCGACTCGATGTACGACACGGCCATCTTCGTGACCGACGATTCCGGCGCGGCCGTCTCGGTTTACGGCGGCACCACCACCAACCCCGGCCTGTGCAACGACGACTGCTGTGGCGGACGCGGCGACTTCACCTCGGCGCTCCAGTCCTGCGCTGGCGGCTCGTTGGGGGCGGGCACCTACTACATCTCTGTCGGCGGCTTCTCCACCGTCTCCACCGGCAGCTTCACGCTGCACGTCCAGTTCCTGCCGGACACCGGGTTCCTCTACGGCGCCCGCCTCGACGGCGTCGGGACCACCACCAACACCGTGCTCGTCGGCACCAGCGAGGCCATGGACATGTGCGCCGGCGGCTTCAGCTCCCGCTCCGGCGAGGACATGCGCTGGTTCGCGAGCTGCGGAGAGGACGTCAATCTGTTGAGCCTCTGCGCTGCCGACGGCGGCACCTACGAGCGGGCCAACGGCACCGACTACTACGATCCGGTCATGTACGTGCACAGCGGCGAGGACGGATCCGAGGTGGCGTGCAACGACGACGGCCCCTTCACCATGAACTGCCAGGGCACGGGCGGGGACTCGGCCAACTTCGGCTCGCGTATCTCGGCGACGTCGGTCAATCGCGGCGTCAACGCGGTCTTCATCGACTCGCGCGGCACCGGCGGAAGCGGGATGAACTACTCGATGCGGTACGACATCCCGACCGTTCCGTAGCGCGGCGCAAAGTGACCCCCCTCAAGCACCTCACCCTCGTCACCCTCGCCTTCGTCGTCGCGGCTCTCGGCTGCGGCGACGGGGGCAAGGAGATCGACGGTCAGATCGTCCAAGTGGGCTGCGGCATGTGCCAGATGCGCATGGAGGGGCGCACCGATTGCTTCTGGGCGGCGCGCTTCGACGACAAGCAGGTGATGGTGCGGGGCGACGCGCTCCCCTCGGACGCGGAGCACGACGCCCACGGCCCCGGCGGAATGTGCAGCACCCTGAGGGACGCCCGCGTCTCCGGGACCCTCTACGACACCTATTTCCTCGCCACCGAGTTTCAGCTCCTGCCATTGCCCGAGGACGCCGTTCAAACGGCGCCCGCCCACGAGCACGTGCACTGAGCCCTCAGCTCTCTTCGCGCTCGCGGTCGGAGAGCAGTCGCGCTTCGGCCGCGGCGACGAGGGCCGGGACCGACTTGCCGTCGCGCGGGAAGGTCGCGACCCCGATGCTGAAGGTCGCGCCGTAGCTCTCCCCAGAGGGCGCGGTCAGCTCGAGGCTGGCGAAGGTGCGCTGCACCCGCGACAGGACGTCTGCGACCTTCGGGTCCGCGTCGCTGAAGCCCACGACGAGCTCGTCGGGGCCCAGGCGGCCGCGGACGTCCTCCGAACGAAAGCGGCTCCTCAGGGCGGAGGCGAGGGAGACCAGGATCCGGTCGCCTGCGCTCCGGCCGTGCTCCACGTTGACCTCCGCGAGCCCGTCGACGTCGATCAGCGCCAGGACGAAGTTCCGTCCGTGCCGTCGCGCCTCGTCGAGCTTGATGGCGAGCGCCGACATGGTGGGCCCCCTTCCCGGCAGGTGGGTGACGGAGTCGACCGCCGCGACGGGCCGACGGCGCGCCGCCCGGGCGCCGAGGTGAATCCGGCGGGCCCACTCACCGACGATGTCCTTCTTGCTGAGCACGTCGTCCGCGCCGGCTTCGAGGGCTGCGGTTCGTTCCGCCGCCGTCCCGCCGGGGGCGAAGAGCAGGATGGGGATCTCCGCGTAGTGGAGCGTCGCGCGGAGCATCTGGCAGAGCTCGGCGCCCGGGTAGGCCCCCACCATGGCGTCGACAAGCACCACGTCCGGGCGATTGCGGTCGAGCGCGGCCAGGGCCTCCGCGGCGCTCGCGTGGGTGAGCGCGATCCCTTCCCCTTCGAGGTTCGAGAGCCGACCGCGAAGCACGTCGTCCTCGCTCACGGCCACCACCACGTCAGCATCGGGGCCCTCGGGATCGCGGCGTCGCAAACGGGAGACCGCGTGTCCGAGGGCATCGGCGTCCACGGGATGGGAGAGGAAGAGGGTGGAGCCGGCGCGCGCGGCCGCCGTCCGCACCTCGGTGCTCTCCTCGAGGCCGATCACGGCGACGGGAAGGGAATGGTGCTGGCTCCGCAGGGCGCTCACCAGGACCAGGCTCTGGTCCGGCTCGCCCAGCGGCATGCCGACGAAGGCCACGTCGGGCATCTCCGCCTCCGCGAGCTTCAGCGCGTCATCGAGGCTGCTCGCGACCTGCAGATCGATCAGGTGCGCCTCGGCGATGTCGACCACGTCCTCGAGGAACATGGTGTCGTCGTCCACCACCAGGATCAGCGGGCGGTCGACGACCTGTGGTGGGAGAAGCGGATCGTTGGCCTCCGGGTCCTCGGCTTCGCGATACCTCTTCGCGAGCTTCGCCAGCGTCTGGTCCTCCTCCGGAGCCGGCAGCTCTCCCTTCGCCAGCCCGTCGTCGATGCGCCCCGCGACGTCCGCGACCTCCTCGTAGCCGTAGGAGCCCGCGCTGCCGCGAAGCTTGTGGGCAATGCGGCGAACCGCGAAGCGCGCGTCTTCGTCTTCGGAGTCGTCCGCCAGCCTGGCGATGGCATTTCTGAGCTCCTCGAGGCGCGCTGGCAGCTGACGGGCATAGTCACGAACGATGTCCGGCGATGCGTAGGGCAGGGTCATCCGCGGCTCCGAGGAGCGGGCCTTTCGCTTGCGCAGGAGTACGGCGACGCGATCTGCCAGGCGCTTGGCGTCGAGGGGCTTGTGCATCACCAGCGCGACGTCGAGCTCGCGGGTGAGCCGTTTGTAGGACTCGATGTCACGCCAGAAGGCCGAGACGAAGACGATGGGGATGCGGTTGCCCTGGCTGCGAAGGCGCGCGATCAGGTCGAAGCCGTTTTCGTCTGGCAGAAGGCCGTCCACCACCGCGAGGTCGGGCGCGTCGTTTTCGATGATGCGCTGAGCATCGCGGCTCTTGATCGCCTCGATCACCTCGAGCCCCGCTTCCTCGAGGGCTTCTCGGACGATGCGCCGGAAGCTCTCGTCGTCGTCGAGTAGAAGAACTCGGCGGCTCATGGGTCCGAGGGTAACTGATTCAGGGGCGGCGCCCGGGCTTCGGTTCGCGGCGCACGGTGAGCACGTAGCTCCCAGCCTCCTGCTGGTACCCCGAAACCACCACGTAATACGTGTTTCGGGGCACGAGGCGGCTACGCACCAGCGACTCGCGGGTCGTCCGGTGGTCGTCGTTGCAGACCATCTCCACGTGCTGGGCGTCGAGGAGCGCCACCACCGAGTCGTACTGTGCGGCGACGTGGATCTGATAGTTGCCTCGACGGGGGACCGTCAGCTCCCAGATGTCGTCTGGGGCGTTGGCCGAGTTGCAGCCGACCTGAACCATGTCGGCGCCACCCGCGGTGCTGTCGCTGATGGGGCGGCCGAGGGTGATCGTCCCGGACGAGGTGAAGGCCGCGGTCTGGGTCGTGGGACTCTGCGTCGGTGCGCCGCTGCCATCGGGCGAGACCAGCAGCTGGTAGTCACCGGTGGCTCCGTTGTAGCCGTCGACCACCACGTTGTAGGTCCGGCCGGCTTGCAGACCCACCACCACCTCGGACTCGGAGGTCGAGTTCAGATCGTCGTTGCACGCGACCTCGGCGCCGCGCTCGTCCCAGAGTGAGACCACGGCGTCGTACTGCGAGTTGACGTGGATGCGATAGGTGCCCGATTGGGTCGGGGTGAGCTCCCAGACGTTGTCGGGGCTGCTCGCCGCGGCCCCGCAGCTCGGGGTGAAGCGATTCTGACCGCCGGTCGTCGTCCCGTTGACCGGCGTCCCCACGGCGACGGTGCCGCCCTGCGGGTTCGAAGCGCCGCCGCCCATGCTGGTGACCGAGAGCTGGTAGGGGCCTTCGCCACCGGACCACCCATCCACCACCACGCCGAGCACGGTGCCAGCGGTGAGCGTGCGCGTGAGCTGAGAGCGGCTGCGCTCGCCGTTGTAGTCGTCGTTGCAGTCGAGCTGGGCCCCGCTTTCGTCCAAGAGCGCGATCACCGAGTCGTACTGGCCCTCGACCTGGAACTGGTACGTGCCGTCTTCGGGGGCGACGAAATGCCAGACCTGGTCGCGACTTCCGGCGCTCGAGCCGCACTGGGGGGTGATGGTGTCGCTGCCGTTGGTGGTGTCGTCGCTCACGGGTTGGCCTACGACGAGGCGGCCGTGGCGGTTTTCGGGCAACGCCTCGTCGGTCGACTCGACGCTCAGGTCGTAGCGCCCTTCGCTGTCGCGATAGCCGTCGACGACCACCGTGTAGGTGCGGCCGGCGACCAGCGGCACAGCGAGCTCGGCTTCGCGCTTGGTGGCGGCGTCGTCGTTGCACCCGAGCTCACCGCCGGTGTCGTCGCGAATGGTCAGGACGGCGTCGTAGCCGGCTTCGACGTGGAAGCGATACCAGCCCTCGCTCTCGGGCGTGAAGGTCCAGGTCTGGTCCCCCGCCCCGTCGGGCTCGCCGCAGGTCGCCGAGCTGGTGTCCTCACGGTCGCTCGTATCCCCGTGGGCCGTCTCCCCCAGCTCCAGGGCCTCCGCGCCCTCGGGGGTGGCGGTGCCCGTCACGAGGGGGGTGGTGGAGCTCGCGCCGCCGCCACAGGCGGCCGCAGTCATCAAGAGCGAGGAGAGAAATACTTTGCGCACGGCAGCTGGGTGGCTCGAGACCTTCCCAAATCGATCGTACGACGGACCCGCCTTCATCATTCCCTCTTGGCCGAAATCGTTCTGACCTCGCATTGGCTCAACGCGCCTCTCGGATCCGCGCCTCGATCTCTGGTTCTCCGGCGCTCAGCGCAGTGCTCAGCTCGCTGCAGGGGAGGAAGTCGACGACGCGGATGTGCTGCTCGGGCGGCTCGCGAAAGGGTACGTTGTGGTTGCGGAGCTCCACCTCGCCGGCCCAGGGGACGAGCGCGCTCTGGGTGGGACCGGAGCGGCTCACCGTGGCCACCACCGCGCAGGCATTCTGGCTCTCGAGGAGCACCGCGCCCACCGCGACCCCGGCGCAGCCGCTCTGCGGACATGCGCGTTGCGGCTCGGGCCGCACATCCACTGGTGCGCCATCGGCGACCCGTTCCACGATCGCCCGGAGCGCCGCCTGCACCGCGGCGCCTTCGTGGGCTTCGGTGCCGGCGCTGGTCACGATCCGCGGCCACAGCACTACGAAGCCGCCCTCTTCGCCGGCCGAGGTGCTGACCCGTTCGTCCATCGTGCCGTCGAAGCTCGCGGCGTAGCCCGGGTCGTTGGCGTCGGGCATGGGCTCGTCCGCCTCCGGGGGTGGCGAGCCGCCGCACGCGATCGCTGGGAGCAGGAGTGCGAGGAGCCTTCTCATGGCGGCAAGATCGACAAAGCCCGAGGCGCGGTCAAGGCGCGTGAGGGTCGAGGAGGCAAATGGATCGCACGGGCCGGGGGCTCATTCTGCGCAGGGCGGGGGAGGCGCGTCGTTACAGAGGAGCACCGCCGCGCTCCCGTGCTCGACGCCACCATCCGCGAGCGAAAACGACCACTCCACCCGCGGTGGGTCCGAGTCGAAGATCGTGAAGCTGTGATCCTGCTCGGGGCAGGCGCTCGGGGCGCGGCAGACCTCGCCCCCACCCGCGTCGGAAGCGAGCGTGAAGGCGAAGCGCTGCGGTTCGCCGGCGGTCTCGGCCGGCCTCTGCACGATGGTGAGCGGCGCCGACGTCGCGGGGTCGTCGCAGCTGCGCGCCTCCGTGTCGATGAGGTAGGTGAGGGTCCAGGTCTCGTCCTCGCAGCCGTAGCGCGCGAGGGCGCGGGCCCGGGGCGCTGGCGGGGCGGGGGTCTCGTCGCCGCCCGAGACGCCGTCGCTCGGCGGGGGCGCCTCCGCCGCTTCGCCGCCGCAGGCGGCGAGGAAGAGCGACAGGGCGAGAGCTCTTGGTTGGACGCGCATCTGGCGGCGCGAGTCTACGCCGACTGTGCGTCGTTGCGCGACCGGCCCATGCCGCGCTTTTCGAGGAGCCGGTACATGGTCACGGGATTGACCCCGGCGCGCGCCGCGGCCTTGCGGACGTTGTCGTCGCATTCGCTCAACAGCCGCTGGAGATAGCTGGTCTCGAGCGGCGCGAGCCAGCGCTCGCGGAGCTCGGCCAGGGTCGCGCGCGTCTCCGATCGCGCACGCTGGGTCGGCTGCGGCGCCGCCGCCGTCTGCCCCACGTGGTGGGGGAGGTGGTGCGGCTCGATGGTCTCCCCCTCCGCCATGATCACCGCGTGCTCCATCGCGTTCTTGAGCTCACGCACGTTGCCGGGGAAGTCGTGGGCGAGCAGGCGCGTGATGGCCTCGGAGGAGATGCGGCGCACGCCCTTGTCGTGCCGCTCCGCCGACTGCTTCATGAAGACCCGCGCCATCACCTCGAGGTTGTCCTCCTTGTAGTCGCGCAGCGGCGGCAGCTCCATCGTCATCACGCTGAGCCGGTAGTAGAGGTCGTCCCGGAACTCGTGGCGCCGCATCATCGCCTTCAGATCCCGGTTGGTGGCGGCGATCAGACGGACGTCGACGTTCAGTGGCGCGTCGTTGCTCCCCACCGGCTGGACCTCGCCGTACTCGACGGCGCGGAGCACCTTGGCCTGGAGCGGCACCGGGAGCTCGCCCAGCTCGTCCAGGAAGAGGGTGCCGCCATCCGCTTTGACGAACTCGCCCTTCTTGTCGGTGGTCGCGCCGGTGAAGGCGCCCCGGACGTGACCGAAGAGCACGCTCTCGAGGAGCGTCTCCGGGATCGCCGCGCAGTTCACGGTGACCAGTGGCGCGTCCGCGCGCTTGCTGTTGAAGTGGATGGCCCCCGACACCAGCTCCTTGCCGGTGCCGCTCTCGCCCACCACCAGCACGGGGGCGTTGGTGGGGGCGACCTTTTCGATGCGCCGCTCCACCTCGAGCCACGCGGGGGACAGGCCCTTGATCAGGAAGGGGCGGCCGCTGCCTTTCTGGCTCGCGCGGTGGAGCTGGGCGCGGCGGAGGAAGATCGTCGAGGACTCCGCGATCTCCTCGAGCTGTGCGATGGCCTCGTCGCCGAAGGCGTCCGCGCGCCGCGAGGAGACGCTGAGGACGCCGATGGCGCGGTTCTGATAGCGGATGGGCACCGCGGCGATGGAGACGACGTCGAAGTAGTAGGCGGCGTAGTGCGGATCGGTCGGCCCGTGCTTGCAGACGTAGGGCTCGTTCGTCGCGTAGACGTAGGACGCGATGCCGTTGTAGCGCCCGCCCTTCTTCAGCGGCACCACCTCGTCGGGCAGGGTGACGATGAGGTTCTCGGCGACGTGGAAGTGGATCCTCAGGCCTCCGCCGGACGCGTCCCAAAGAAGGATGGCGCCGTGACGCGCGCCGGTTCGCTCGAGGGCGAGCTCCATGATCCGTCGCTCCAGCGATTCGACGTCGGAGGTGTCGTGAAGGGCTTCGCCGGTGCTGATCATACGCAACAATAGTTGTAGCAAAGCAACCATCTGATGCAATCAAACAACTCCTCGATGCGCTTTCTGCTGTAATTTCATCACACCTACATGTGGCACCCGGGTTGCTTTAGGACTCAGCCGACACCCGACCCCGTCCACTTACGGAGCTACCGATGAACCCCCGCAGCAGCACCACGCTTCTTCTTCTCCTCGCCCTCTTCGCCGGCCTCGCCCAGGGCTGCGCCGCTCCCGTCGCCGATCCCTCGGCCCCGGGCGCGGGCACCTCGGAGCTCGGCGCCGTGCCCCACTTCGACCTCTTCACCGGGGCCGACGGCGACGTCTACTTCAACCTCGAGGCCGCCAACTACGAGGTGATCCTCTCCTCGCAGGGCTACTCCTCCCGCACCGCAGCCATCAGCGGCGTCCTGTCGGTCCTCGACAACGCGGAGCTGCCGCATCGCTACGACCTGCGCGACTCGGTCGACGGCCAGTACTACTTCGTGCTCCAGGCGGCCAACGGTCGCGTCATCGGCACCAGTGAGCTCTACACCACCGCTTCGGGCGCGCGCCGCGGCATCGAGACCGTCAGCGCCAACGTCGGCGCCTTCCTCGACTACCAGGCCACCCGCACCGGCGAGCGCTTCGACGTCTTCACCGGCAACGACGGCCGCTTCTACTGGAACCTCCACGCCGGCAACGGAGAGATCGTCCTCAGCAGCCAGGGCTACTCCACCGAGGCGGCGGCCTACAACGGCGCCTTCGCGGTCGCGGACCGCGGCACAAACGCCGACAGCTACGACGTGAAGCAGTCCGCGGACGGCGGCTACTATTTCAACGTGAAGGCCGGCAACGGCCGGATCATCGGGACGAGCGAGGTCTACTCCACGCACAGCAACGCGATCCGCGGTCGCGACTCGATCATCGAGCTCCTGCCCGCGGTCGACCTCCTCTAGTCCCAGAGACCAGGCGGAGTCCCCCGAGAGGCGTCTCCCCCACGCGGGTCGAGACGCCTCTCCTTTTAAGCGTCACGCGTCGCTCGGGCGTCGCGGGGATCGCGGCTCCAGGGTGTTGCCCGCACGTTTTCGTCTATGCTTCCTCCGGTGCGACGGATCTCGATGGCGGTGCTCCTCGTCGCCGGCGCATGTACGCCGGAGCCGATCAGCCTCACCGTCGACCTCCGCACCGATTATCACCCCGGGCTTCAGTTCAGCCAGGTGGTCTCTTCCCTGGCGCGCCGCGCTGAACCCACCGCCGGCGAGGTCCGCGAGGAGGCCCTGATGGTCGAAGGCTCCGAGGACTTCTTGCGCTCGGTGCGCGTCGCCGAGTTCGACGACGCGCTCGCGGGCGACGTGGATCTGCGCGTGCGGTTGATGGACGCCGGCGGACGCATCGTCGCGCAGCGGCGGGTGACCCTGACCCTCGACACGTCCTACGCGGCGCTGGTGCTGCTCACCACCAACTGCGCGGGGGTCACCTGTCCGGCGCCCGCGGGCAGCCCTCAGCTCACCGAATGTCTCGACGCGCAATGCATCGATCCGGCCTGCACGGCGCAGATGCCCGAGCTCTGCCCGCCCCCTTGCGTCGAGGACGGCGACTGCGCGCCGGAGGCGGGCTGCGACATGCGCGCGTGCATCGATGGCGCCTGCTTCTGCGCCGACCCGCCCCGGGTGCCCGACGGCGGCGTCTCCGATGCTGGCGTGGACGCTGACACCGGCCCGCCCTGCGAGTGCACCCCGGGCGAGACCGAAGACGTGATGATGTCCTGCGGCGCGTGCGGCACGGGCACCGAAACCGACACGCGCACCTGCGGTGACGACTGCCAGTGGGGCGACTTCGTGGCGGGCTCTTGCATGGGTGGTGGCCGATGCATGCCCGGCGAGGTGACGAGCTGCAACAACGACGACCCCTGCGGCGAGCGCACCTGTCGCGCCGATTGCACCTTCGGGCCCTGCCGCCCCAAGTCCGGGGCCCAGTGTCTTCGCATCGCGCCGGGCGGCACCACCCTCGGGACGAACTACCGCTGCTGCGGCAGCGCCTACCACTGGGAGTATTGCATCTCCGGCTGCGTCTGGAGCGGCGTCTGCAACCCCTGCGATCCCGTCGTCGGCTGTCCCGACTGCAGCTAGCAAGTAGCGCTTCGAGCTCACTGAGGAACGGGACCGCGGCGGGTCACCAGCCAGCGCTCGCCGTCCACCAGAACCGTCGGATAGCGATCGGGCGTCTCGGTCTCGAAGACACCGACGTCGCCGCCGACGTGGTTCGTGCCCTCGGTCGCGGCGAACCAGATGTGGCGGCCGGCCGGGGCGCCGAGGCGCACGCGCAGCTGATACTGCGTCTCGGTGAGGCTGCCCCAGCGACGGGAGAGCTCGACGGTGTAGGGGTTGGGGCCTTCGAACATGGCGGCCCGCACGTCGGATTCCACCTCCACCTCGACGTGGATCAGACCGAAGGGGAAGGTCAGCGCCGCCTCGGTGTCGGCGTTCACGGACAGGTCTCCTTCCACCGGGGGCAGGTCGCGCCCGAGGCCCTCGATGCCTTTGCCGAGCTGGAGCGAGGCGAAGATCGGGGTGTCGCCGCTCATCGGGCCCAGGTCCATCACCGTGCCGTCGGCGGGCAGGGTGATCATCTCGCCGCCCACGGTGACGGTGGCGTCGGCCACGGTGACGCCCGGACGAGCGACGACGTAGCAGGTGAGGTGCGTCGCCCCATCGACGTCGTAGGGGCCGCAGCGCAGCGCGTCGTTCCCGCCTTCGATGGGGCGTGCCTCCATGCTCGGGCCCTCGGCTTCGAAGAGGCCGTCGGAGGTGAGCTGATAGTTGCCGGGCTTCTCGAGAGAGAAGGGCGTCAGCACGTCGGTCGCCGAGAGGTCGCGGGCCGCACCGGTGAGCACCAGCGTTCCGCGGGTCACGGGCACGACGAAGGTGTGCGTCTCCCCCGCGTCGAGGATCTCGTTGGAGGCGGCGACATCGAGCGTGCCCTCGCTGCTCCCGGTGACGGTGGCCCCTTCGAGGAAGAGGGTGCGGGCATCGAAGCCGACGTCGCCCTGCGCCGTCTGGTTTTCGACGACGATGGTCCAGAGATCGTAGGGGGCGATGAAGGGGCGCGAGACCTGGAGGTCCTCCGCCTGCTCCACCGTCTGTTTCATCGAGAAGTCCTTTTCGACGCCGTCGATCCGCGCGAAGAGCTCGAGGGTGAGCGGATAGGCGGTGCGGCCGATCGCGGTCTCGCTCTCGTTCGCTGTCGACAGGTCGAGGGTGGCGTGGCTTCCGTCGCCGACAGCGACCTCGATGCGCTGTACGTGGGCGCCGGAGGCTGCGTCGTTGGCGCAGGTGAGCAGATCGGTGGCGGCGCCGGTCTCGACGCCGGCCTGGATCCAGCACCGGGCGAGGGTGGTCTCGGTGCCCGAGCCGTCGGCCTTGCCGCCGGTGCCGCTTTCGCGCGCGCTGCCCTGGCCGCCGTTGGCGCAGGCGGCTGCGAGGAGGAGAAGCCAAGAGAGGGGGAGTTGGCGGGTCATTGCGCCGCGAGGGTTTGCAACCCCCGTGCCTCCGCGCGGATCGGGCGGATCCAGGGGGTTTACGTGGCGCCGAAGCCTGCCGGTGGCGAATGCGGGTTCCACCTCCTGGGGCCTGTGGCCCCTATGCAGAAGGCCAGGGCCTCGCGCACCGCAGGGCCCCCGAGAAGGCCGCACTTTGTTGACGACTTGGCGGCTCGGCGGTGGGATCGGGGGCCGATGCCTCGCTTTTTCACGACCCTCTTTCTGTGCCTCGCCGCGTGCGGGGGCGCCGCCGCTCAACCGCCGGAAGTGGACGACAGCGCTCTCGATCAGCCGGTGCCTCCGTCGTTCGAGCGAGCCAGCACGCGTCTCGCTGCCTTGCAGGCGCGGCGCCTGGTCGTCCCCCAGACCGAGGACGTGGAGACCCTCGTCCACACCGCCCAGGGGATGGCCGCCGAAGCCGTCCAGGAGACGGTCGCCGTCGCCCATGCCTTCGACGCGGTGATCCGCGAGAACGGGGAGCGCTGGCGGGCCCGAAGCCTTCTGGGCATCGCGGCCGCGAACCGGGCCCTGGCCGCCATGATCCGAAACCTGAGCTACCGGATGCCGCGCGACGTCGACGCGCAGCTCACCTTCCTCGCCACCGAGGAGCCGGAAGCCGCCGCGCAGGCGCGCGCCCAGATCAACGCTTCGATCACCGACGCCCTCGAGTCCAAGGCGGAGCCTCTCGACCACAACGAATGCGTCGCCTTGCGCGGCGTGTTGGCCGCGATCCGAGATCGGCCCGATCCCGAGATCGACGACGAGGTCGTGCGTGCGCGGATCCGGCAGCTCGGCAGCTGCCCCGAGTGAGCGGGGAAGCGCTCAGGCTTCGAGGGTGATCTCGCGGTAGGTGATGGTGTCGCCGTCGGTGACGAGGATGGTCCAGTACAGACCGTTGTCGTCCTCGAAGAAGGCGAGCTCACTGCCCTCCGGCGTGAAGACCACGTCCTGACCGACCGGTCCCACGTAGCTGAGCTTTTCGTGATGGATCAGCTCGAGGCGCTCGGCCTCTTCGAGGAGCTTGTCGGTGAGGGCGCGCGCGGCGGTCTGGGTGTCGCTCTCGTCGCGTACCAGCGCGCCCAACCAGTCGGCGAGCTCCGCGATCGCGCCCTGGACCTCCGGGTCCGCCTCGGTCTCCTCGGCGTGTGCCTGGATGCGTTCGCGGGCGTCCTCCACCGATTCGCAGACCACCTCTTCGGCGTCACCGAGGTAGAGGGTGATCTGATCGTCGTCGACGACGAAGGACACCCCATCCCCACCGATCTGCGCGCGCGAGACGCCCGCGTCGCGCAGCGCTTGTTCGAGCTCCTCCTCCATGGGGCGGATTATAGCGGCATCTTACGGAGCGTCGGTCACCCGTCTTCCTCGCGAAAAAAAGTTCGTCGTCATCACAAAGCTCGGCCGATCGGCCCCGGTCCGACGGGGCATGACGAAGAAGAGCCTTGTCGGTTTGGTGGCCCTGACGGGTCTGTTGGGAACGGTGGCGCTGGCGGTCCAGTGCACCCGGGGGGAGACCGTCGACCACCCGCTGGTGTCGGGCGGGGGCGGCGCCGGCGGCGAGGCGGGCGATCCCGAAACCCCCATCGAAGACAACGTCGTGACGCTCTCGGGCAACCTCAGCGCCTTCGCTTCCGACGCGGACTTCCGCGGCTTCGTCGACGAGACCATCGCGAAGATGGTGGCGCGCTACCAAGCGATGGAGCGCCGGTCGAGGGCCCGTTCGGGCGGGGCGCAGCCCGAGGCGACGGCCGCTTCCGCCGAGGCGCCCGCGGAGGAAGCCTCCGAAGCCGAGAGCGAGGACGAGTCGGTCACCAACAACCAGGAGCAGGGCGTCGACGAGGGCGGCATCGTCAAGGTTCACGGTGACCACCTGGTGGTCCTTCGCCGCGGTCGCCTCTTCACCACCCTCATCGGCGACGATCAGCTCCGCCCCATCTCCATGGTGGACGTGACGCCTCCGGGGCGGCGCGGCAACGGCGGGTGGTACGACGAGATGCTGATCTCGGACGACACCATCGTCGTGGTGGGGTTCAGCTACGAGGTGGGGGCCACCGAGCTCGGCCTCTTCGACATCGACGACGAGGGCATCGTCCGTCACCGCGCGACGCACTACCTCCGCTCGAACGACTACTACTCGTCGCGGAACTACGCGAGCCGGCTGATCGGCGACACGCTCATCTTCTACATGCCCTACTTCATGTTCCAGCAGAGCTGGGAGCGCGGGGAGCCGACCTTCACCTCGACCCTTCCCTCGGTCGCGACCCAGAACACGGGCGGCGTCGGCGAGTGGTCCGAGATCGTCCGCGCTCAGCGCATCTACCGGCCCGTGCAGCCGACCTCGACGCCCGTGCTCCACACCGTGGTCCAATGCGATCTCGGCGCCGCCGGTTTCCCCTGCGAGGCGACCTCCATCGTCGGACCGCCCGGCCGCAACTTCTACGTCGCCGCGGACGCGGTCTACGTCTGGGTGTCCGAGGGGTACTACGGCGACTACGAGGATCCGGCGCCCGACGACGAGCCCGTCACCGAGCGGCGTCCGCGCGCAGCGGTCTATCGCCTGCCCCTCGACGGCTCCCGCCCTGGCGCGCGGCGCGTGTGGGGTAACCCCGTCGACCAGTTCTCCTTCAAGGCCGAGGGCGATCACCTCGACGTCCTGGTGCGCGCCGAGGGTGGCGGGGACATGATGTGGGCTCCCGAAGCGAGCGCGGGTGCGGTGGGTCTTCTGCGCATGCCCCTCGAGGCCTTCGGCAGCGCGACGACGGACGCCGTCGACGCGTCGATGTACACCACCCTGGTGGCCCCCACCGGCGGCTACTCGTTCCAGAACCGCTTCGTCGGCGACTACGTGCTCTACGGCACCGGGAGCTCCTGGGGATGGCAGGATGCAACGGCGGACAAGCACGTCTACGCGTATCCCTACGCGCGCGGCGGAGAGGTCACCCGCCTCTCCCTGCCGCACGGGGTCGATCGCATCGAAGCGCTCGGACGGGACGCGGTGGTCGTCGGCACCGACGGGCAAGACCTGCACTTCAGCGCCGTCGAGCTCGGCGACGAGCCGCGCCTTCGCGACCGCTACACCCAGCGGGGCGCGTCCCAGGGGGAGACCCGCAGCCACGGCTTCTTCTACAAGCCGGATGGTGACGGCGGCGGCGTGCTCGGACTGCCCGTGCGCAGCGGAGGCTCACCCGGCTACATGCAGCTCCGAAACGGCTCGGCGTCCATCCTCTTCCTGCGCGTTCAGGATCTCTCCTTCAGTCCCGTCGGCTCCCTCGCCTCGCACGCCGGCCAGGTCAACGACCACTGCGTCGCCTCCTGCGTCGATTGGTATGGCAACGCGCGCCCGCTCTTCCTGCGCGGCCGCGTCTTCGCGCTCCTCGGCTACGAGCTGGTCGAGGGGCAGATGGAGGGCGGCCACCTCGGCGAGCGCCGCCGCGTGCACATGTACCGGGGCGCCCACCGGCTCTAGCACTACTCGATCGGGGTCACGGCGGCCCTCGAGTGCTACGGGGCGCTCGGCGCTTCTGTCGGCGCCTCGCTCTGTGCCTCCTCTTCCGGCTCGGCGTTCAGCGCCTCGCGGAGGTCGCCGCGGCACTGGGCCAGCTCGACCCAGCACTCGGTCTCTTCGGGAGCGTCGTTGGTGGCGCTCACCACCACCGAGTCGGCGGCGCTCCCCTCGCTCCCCGCGCTCGGTGGCTCGCTCTGGTTCGTCCACTGCAGCGCGTTCAGACCGAGAGAGAGGAGGAGGGCGACGCCCAGGAGCAAGACCGTCCGGTTCATGACTCGGACACGCTCTCACTCTTCGGGGCGGACGTCACCCGGCGCGTGCGCGGACCCCGGGCCGGGCTCACTCCGCGGCTTCTTCTTTCCCGTCGGCGTGGATCGCGAAGCGGGTCTTGTCGCGGGGGTGGACCGGGCCGTCCTGCTCCCAGGGCCAGCCGCCGAAGCCCGTGCTCTGATAGTCGAGGACGGCCTGCTTAATCTCCCCGGGCGCGTTCATGACGAAGGGCCCGTACTGGATCACCGGCTCGCCGATGGGGCGGCCCTGGAGCATCAGAAGCTGCGTGGGTGTGTCGCCGCAGAGGATCTCCGCTTCCCGATCGGGCCTGAGGCGCGCCGCGTGACCGAGGGGCAGGTCGACGCCCGCGACCCGCACGTCGCCTCCTTCGAAGCAGTAGAGCGTGCGGTTGGCGTCGCTGCTGGCCGCGGCGGGGAGCGTCCATCGCGCGCCCGCCTCGAGGGTGATCGTCCAGATCGCCACGTCGGCTTCGGCGCGCGACGCCCAGGAGTTGGGCGGAGGCGCGGGGGGCCGACGATCACCGAGCGCGCCCGCGATCATCGAGACCTTCGTCGCGCGCCCCTCGTCGTCGCGAAAGGTCTCTTCTGGAATGGTGTCCGCCCAGAGCATGGTGAAATACGGATCCACCATCTTGTCCTTGCGCGGCAGGTTCAGCCAGATCTGGAAGAGCTCGGTGGGGTTGTCGGCGTCGCGCTCGACGAGGGGAAACATCTCCGAGTGCACGATCCCGGCGCCGGCGGTCATCCACTGGCAGTCGCCATGACCGAAGCGCGCGGTCGCGCCCAGGCTGTCGGAGTGATCGATGTACCCCTGACGCGCGAGGGTCACGGTCTCGAAGCCGCGATGGGGGTGGCGCGGGAATCCGGGGACCTGATCGCCGTGGTACATGCGCCAGCCGTCGATGCCTTCGAAGTCCATGCCGATGTTGCGCCCGGCCAGCGAGGCGTCCGGCCCCATCTTCTCGTTGCCCCTCGGGTAGTGGTCGAGGTGATGAACGCAGAAGAGAAAGGGGTCGAAGGTGACCCAGGGAGGGTTGCCGAGGCGCAGGACCTCGAAGACCGTGTCGTCGTTGCTCACGACCACCCTATGGGGCCGGTCGTGCGTCTTGGCCAGCGCGTCCCCGTGGCGCGCCGGCCACGGCGCCGTGTCCGAGGGCACCCGGCGGGGAGAGAAAAATCGCCTGATCTCCCGGGCATTTGGGTGGCCCCGAAGCTGCTCTTTCCCCGGCCATGCCCCGCGCCCTCGCCGCCCTCTTCACCCTCGCCGCTCTCGTCGCCGCCCCAATCCTCTCGCCCAGCGCGGCGTCGGCCTGCTGCGCCGACTTCGATCGCCACACGCCGCTCGGCTGGGCCAGTGACGGCTCGCTCCTCGTCGACGCCTACGTTGCGCACGACTGCCAGGGGGCGAGCGTCCTCGACGTGCTCTCGCCTTTCGACACGCGGCCTGTCTCCCGCTTCGATCGGTACGACGGGGGGCGCCGCCTCGCGCCGAACGCCGACCCGGTGAGGCTGAGCGAGGACGAGCTCTACGAGATGGAGGCGGCGATCGAAGCGCCGGACCCCAGCGCGGAGGTGAATTCCTGGGACGAGATGTTTCCCGTCCCCGCGGCCCTCGCGCGTCGCTTCGCGACCACGGCACAGGGTGTGTGTCGCGCGGACATGATCGTGGTGGGCGGCGCCGATCCTTCCGATGCGCTCGACGCCTCGCGCTGGGATACCCACGTCGTCGTCAGCGTCCTGCTTCGCGGCGCCGAGGGCTACCGGGAGGTCGCATCCGGGATCCGCCTGCCCCGGGCCGATGTCGAGAGCGTCGAGGTCTCGCTCCTTCCGTCCCCCGACGGCCACAACGCGGTCGTGCGCGTGTCTTTCGACGTCCCCGATCTCACCGCCGACGCGCTCCATTGGGTCACGCTGCCGGCGAACGCGCCACGCCCGCGCGCCGGCTGCGCCACCACCGCGGGCATCCTGCCGCTCCGCGACAACTTCAGCGCGCAGGTCGAGGACGGGAACTGGGAGATCCCGAGCGCTCTGACCGCGCAGGAGGAGCTCGACGCCGCGAACACCGACGAAGCGGTGGCGATGGCGACCGAATGGCTCATCGACGGCCTGACGCGCGCGCTGTGGTGGGATCCGGACAACGACGCCATCCGCGTGGCGCTCGCCGACGCCTATGTGAGCGCGGGCGCGCCCGACCACGCCGCGGAAGTGCGGCGCGGCGTGGGCGAAGGTCCCTTCTCGCCCCTCGTCTCCTTCGCTCCGCCTTCGTACGAGCCTGCCGACGACGTCGCCTACGAAGCCGGCGACGGAGGTCTCGGGGAGGCCGGCGCCCCGGCGCTCACCGACGCGCCCTCGGCCCGCGGGCTCTCCTGCGATGCCGCGGGGGGAGAGACCCACACCTTCGCCGTCGTGCTCCCGGCGTTAGTGCTCGCTCTGGGCTTCGGCTTCTCCGTCCGCCGGCGGCGCCGCCGGCGCTGAGGGCGTGACGAAGAGACGGTAGAGCCAGAAGAGTCCCGGCAGGATCAACACGCTTCCCGCGATTAGAGCGACGGCCAGCGCGTTCGTCGTCGCCGGCGGCGCCACGTCGCGCAACCACGAGAGCGGCGGGGCGTCGGCGCGCTCGATGGCGATGGGGAAGATGGCGCCGAAGTAGCCGGCGACGACCGCGGTGGCCGTGACGCCGGCGAGCACGCGCGCCGGCAGAGCGCTCGGTCGTTCGAGCGCGCGCACGGTGAGCCCCACGGTGATCGTCGCGACGGCCACGATGCCCCCGACGAGGGGGCGGTGGGGGATGGCCTCGATCCAGGGCACGCCTTCCCACGCCGCGGCGAGGGATGTCGCAGCTCCCGCGGCGACCATGACCACGGTCCAGCGGCGGGCGCGACCGATCCACGCCGCGCGCGCGTCGGGTGCGGCCTCGCCGACGAGGAAGACCGAAGCCAGCCAGGCGAAGAGGGAGACGGTGAAGATGCCCGCGGTCGCCGGGAAGGCCCCGACCCAGGGCGCGACGAAGCTGTCCAAGACGGTGGTCGGGGTCGCGCGCATCAGACCGCGGGACATCGCCGCCGCGAGATGACCGAAGACCAGCGGTACCAGGAGGCTGCCCCCGCGGAAGAGCGCGCTGAACACGCCTCCGTGCCGGCCGGCGTCGCCCACGTCGTAGTAGCGGAAGGTGAAGGCGCTGCCTCGGAGGACGATCCCCACCAGCATGATCACCATCGGGATGTGCAGGCTCTTCGTCATCTGCACGTGGATCTCGGGAAACGCCACGAAGAGGATCACCAGCGCGACGACGATCCAGATGTGGTTCGCCTCCCAGATCGGCGCGATGGCCTTCTCGCCGGCTCTGCGGACCGCCGGGCGCGCGTCCGGGGTCGCGAGCATCTCGACGATCCCCACGCCGAAGTCTGCGCCGCCGGTGATCACGTAGAGGATCAGGGCGAGGCCCAAGAAGACCGTGACGAAGAGGGCCGATAGGGTCACGCGTCTTCTCCGCGGGCCCAGCGCGAAAGCGCTTCCGAAGGCGGGGGGAGCTCGGCGGCGTAAGCGACCTGTCGCCGCCACATCCACACGGTGAAGGCTCCGATCAGCGCGTACAGCGAGACGAAGGCCGACAGATGAAAGACCTGACCTGGCACGGGCGTCAGCGCGTCGGCGGTGCGCATGATCCCGTAGATGATGAAGGGCTGGCGACCCACCTCGGTCACGACCCAACCCGCTTCGATCGCGACGAATCCGAGCGGCGCGCACAGCAGGATCGCACGCCGCATCCATCGCGCGTCCAACCACGCGGGGCGGCGAAAGAGCGCGACCAGCGCGATGGCGCCGAACGCGGCGAGGAAGGTGCCGATGCCCACCATCGCCTGAAAGGCGAGGTGGACGATGACCACCGGCGGCCAGAGGTCCTCGTCCCAGGTCTCGAGCCCGCGCACCTCCGAGTCGAAGTCGTCGTAGGCGATGAAGCTGAGCGCCTTCGGGATCTCGAAGCCGTAGGAGACGCGCCGTGCCTCGACGTCGGGGATGCCGCCGACCAGCAGGCCCGCGCCCCGCTCGGTTTCGAAGAGCGACTCCATCGCGGCGAGCTTGCGCGGCTGGCGGTGGGCCACGCTCCGCGCCGTGAAGTGGCCGCTCAGCGGCTGGACGAGCGCCGCCACGGCCGCGATGCCCAGGGCGATGCGCAAGCCGAGGTGATGCATGTCGGCGTCGCGGACCCCGCGCGACCGCAGCGCGAAGGCGTGCACGCCCGCGACGGCGAGGCCCACGGCTTCGAAGGCGGCGAGGATCATGTGACTCGCCTGGGTGGGCCAGGCCGGGTTGAGCATCGCCGCGATGGGGTCGATGTCGTGGGCGGCCGATCCGTCCCAGGTGAAGCCGGTGGGGCTGTTCATCCATCCGTTGGCGCTGATGACCAGCGCGCCGCTGGTCACGCCCGCGATCCCCACCACGATCCCCATCCAGAAATGGACGCGCGCCGGAACCCGGCCCCAACCGTAGAAGTAGATCCCGAGGGCGATGGCCTCGACGAAGAAGGCCGCGCCCTCGAGGGAGAAGGGCATGCCGATGATCGGACCCGCGTGCTCCATGAAGCCCGGCCACAGGACGCCCAGCTCGAAGGAGAGGGCGGTCCCGGAGACGGCGCCGGTCGCGAAGAAGATGGCGACGCCGCGCATCCAGGCGCGGGTCAGCCGGTAGGCGTCCGCTTCCCCACGGCGCAGCCAGCGCAGGTGCGATGCGGCCATCAGCCAGGGCATCACCATGCCGATGGAGGCCAGCACGATGTGGAAGCCGAGGGAGATGCCCATCGTGAAGCGGGCTGCGAGCAGGTCGTCCATGGGCGATTCAGGGCGGCGGCGTCCCCCGGGAAGGGGGAAATAGGGTCGTTTTCGACCTGGCGGCCACTCCATCACGGCCCGCGGAGGAAGGGCAATCCCGTGCTCGGCCTGCACAGCTCCCGATCGGCCGAAATCGCGACTTGCCCAATGGGCCGATGCGTGGCTAATAGCGCTCCTGGCAAGCCCCATAGGCCCCGAAAACGGATACGGAAGTCATGTCAAAGGACCTCAGCAAATACCGCAACATCGGCATTTTCGCCCACGTCGACGCGGGCAAGACCACCACCACCGAGCGCATCCTCAAGCTCACCGGCAAGATCCACAAGATCGGCGAGGTGCACGACGGCGCGGCGACCACCGACTTCATGGAGCAGGAGCAGGAGCGCGGCATCACCATCCAGTCCGCCGCCACCACCTGCTTCTGGAAGGACCACCAGCTTCAACATCATCGACACCCCCGGCCACGTCGACTTCACCATCGAGGTCTACCGCTCGCTGAAGGTGCTCGACGGCGGCGTCGGCGTGTTCTGCGGCTCCGGCGGCGTCGAGCCCCAGTCCGAGACCAACTGGCGCTACGCCAACGACTCGAAGGTCGCGCGCATCATCTACGTCAACAAGCTCGACCGCATCGGCGCGGACTTCTACCGCGTCGTCGATCAGATCAAGAACATCCTCGGCGCCAAGCCGCTCGTCATGGTGCTGCCGATCGGCACCGAGGCCGACTTCGTCGGCGTCGTCGATCTGCTCGACGCGCAAGGCCTACATCTGGGACGACTCCGGCCTGCCCGAGAACTACGAGGTCAAGGACGTCCCCGAGGACATGAAGGACGACGGTCGAGAAGTACCGCGCGGAGCTCATCGAGACCGCCGTCGAGCAGGACGACGACGTCATGGAGGACTACCTCGAGGGCAACGAGCCCGACATCGACACGCTCAAGAAGCTGCATCCGCAAGGGCACGCGTCGACCTCGACTTCTTCCCGACCTACTGCGGCTCCTCCTTCAAGAACAAGGGCGTGCAGCACGTGCTCGACGCCGTCGTCGACTACCTGCCCGAACCCGACCGAGGTCAACGCCGCAGCCCGAGATCGACCTCGAGGGCAACGAGACCGGCGAGTTCGCCATCGTCGATCCCGACGAGCCCGTTCCGCGCGCTCGCGTTCAAGATCATGGACGACCGCTTCGGCGCGCTGACCTTCACCCGCATCTACTCGGGCACGATCAAGAAGGGCGACACCGTGCTCAACACCTTCACCGGCAAGACCGAGCGCATCGGCCGCATGGTCGAGATGCACGCCAACGACCGCAACGATGGTCGACACGGCGCAGGCGGGCGACATCGTCGCCCTCGTCGGCCTGAAGAACGTGCAGACCGGCCACACCCTCGCGACGAGAAGAACCCGGCCACCCTCGAGCCGATGGTCTTCCCCGATCCCGGTCATCTCGATCGCCGTCGCCGCCAAGGACAAGGCCAACGGCGAGAAGCTCGGCAACGCGCTCGGCAAGATGGTCGCCGAGGACCCGTCGTTCCACGTCGAGGCCGACGAGGAAGTCGGGCGAGACGATCCTCAAGGGCATGGGCGAGCTGCACCTCGACATCAAGGTCGACATCCTCAAGCCGCACCCACGGCGTCGAGGTCGACGTCGGCAAGCCGCAGGTCGCCTACCGCGAGACCATCACCAAGGCGCGTCGACGACAGCTACACCCACAAGAAGCAGACGGGTGGCTCGGGTCAGTTCGCGAAGATCGACTACACGCATCGAGCCGCGGCGAGCCCGGCTCGGGCTTCGTGTTCGAGTCGAAGGTCGTCGGCGGCAACGTGCCGAAGGAGTACATCCCGGCGGTCGAGAAGGGCTTCAAGCGTCATGATCGACAAGGGCCCGCTCTGCGGCTTCCCGCTGCTCGACTTCAAGGTCACCCTCACCGACGGCGGCTTCCACGCGGTCGACTCCTCGGCAGATCGCCTTCGAGATCGCCGCCAAGGCCGCCTACCGCCAGACCATGCCGAAGGCCGGCCCGCAGCTCCTCGAGCCGATCATGAAGGTCGACGTCTTCGTCCCCGAGGACGAACGTCGGTGACGTCATCGGCGACCTCAACCGTCGCCGCGGCATGATCAAGAGCCAGGAGCCCGGCGCCCACCGGCGTCCGCATCAAGGCCGACGTGCCCGCTGAGCGAGATGTTCGGCTACATCGGCGACCTGCGCTCGATGACCTCCGGCCGCGGCCAGTTCTCCATGGAGTTCAGCCACTACGCCGCCGTCCCCCGCCAGATCCTCGAGAAGGTGAAGGAAGAGGTGAAGGCGCGCGAAGAGGCGAAGGGCAAGAAGTAGGTAGAGGGCCTTCGTCCCGCAGCGCGCGAGCGCGGAGGTCGAAGGCCCACGCAGAAGGCGTAGCGCCTCCGGAGCGGAGCGGCGCCGTAGTGCGCGAAGCGCACGAAGGGGCAGCGGAGCGCAGGCGGCGCGAAGCCGGGATTGCGTCAGCGGGCTTTCGTCGATCCGCATCCCCGGCCGTGAGGGTGGGCCCCATCCCGGGGCCCGGGGCCGTTGCAGATCCGAGCGCTTGCCAAGACATCGGCCGTGGTCGGAGAGCGCTCGGGCAACGGCCCCTTGTCGCACGTGCCAAGTCGGGGAGGATCGCGGGCGACTTGGCACGCGCGAAAGCCCCGGGATGGGGCCCACCCTCCCGGCCTCACGTGTCACTCATCGCGTCATCCACACCCGTTGGATGTTCGCGTGCGCGATGGCGTCTCGAGGAAGACGCCGAGTTCTAATCCCGCTGGGGACGCCAACACTAGGGCGCCCCGAGATCGGTGACGGTCTCGGGGCGTTGGCTCGTTCACGAAGTCTTCTTCACATCGACGGTGCTGCCGGTAGCTCAGGGACAAACAGGAACACATCGGCGTGGGCCATCGGGAGTGTCGCTGCCGCAGGCTTCATCGACGTAGCAGTGGACGGTCGGGCTGCACTGGCAGTCCAACGGACGGCCGCTCGGGTCCGTTCCCGGGCAGTAGTCTCCAAGACCACATCGGACCACGCCCATATCTGACACCTCACAAACGCTGTACACGTAGGCGGCGCCGGATTGTTCTGCCCATCGTTCGCAGGCTGCTTCGATATCCGTCGTGCACGCCGGGGCGTCCAGGAACAGTGGAGGATATTGGCTGCATTCGGTGTCTCGCGGGGCATCTTCGGCGCCGGTGTCGGAAATCGATCCGTCCGGCGGATGCGCGTCGGCGTCCTCCCAGTCCGGTGGATGGCTTGCCGCGCAAGTGCAGGCCGGAACGAACAACGGAACAGCAACGAGGCAGAGACGCACCAGCGGGTTCATGACGGCCGCCCCCGGCCGAGTGGTGGACCGTGGCCACGGATCGCGCTCCAAACGGCCGCGACTACGAGCGTGTCGTCTCGAACGACGTAGTAGACATGGAATCGCGTTCGGCGCAGGAGATAGCGCTTCGCGTCCTCGAGCTCGTCGTTCTGGTACTCGGCGCCCAGCTTGGGATTCTCTCGTAGCAGGGCGATCGCTTCGACGAATTCAGTAACGAGGAGGTCTGGAGACTTCTCGCGGTTCTCCCGCCACCACGCGTTCGCGGCGTCCAACTGCTCGACGGCGTGCGGAACGAACCGCAGGCCGAGGCGCTTCACCCTCCGCGTGACTTCAGCTGTTCGAGGACCTCGTCGCCATCGACCAACTGCCCACCGGCGATGTCCCCGGCGGCACGCGCGAGGGAGTCGTGCAACGCTCTGCGGTCGTCGTCCCGCAAGGCATCCTCGGCGTGGTCCATGACGGCGACGAGCTCGACTTCCGTCCCTTCGGGAAGGTCCGTCGCCTCATCGACCACCAGCCGACCGCCTCGCACCTTGGCTTTGATGGAAACCACGTGAGCAGTGTAGCGCGGATTCACGCGACCGCCGCCTTGCGGCTTCGGCTTTCTGCGAAGGTTCATGGTCTCTCATCGCGTCGACGAAGTACGAGTTGCGTCCTGAATTCCAATCCCAAACCTCGCGATGACTGACGTCGGTGCGAAACGGCAACGATCCCGTCAGGCCGCCTGCGCCATCTCCACGATCGCGGTTCCAAAATCGTCCCGCTGGGGACGCTATTGCTATCGCAAACACCGCGACGCCCCGAGACCGGAAAGCGGTCTCGGGGCGTTTGTCTGTCCGGGAGAGCCGTGCGCGGCTAGTGTACGGTCTCCGGCTCGATCGTCGCTTTCGTATGGGCCATCAGCCCCGTGGTGCCTTCGAAGAGCACGCCGAGCGGCGTTTCGGTGGCGGTGCCCTCGCCGGCGGTGGCGGAAGAGATGGTCACCTCGGGAAGCACACGACTACCGGGCGCGGGGTGCATGGCAAAGCTCGGGTAATCGGAGCTCGTGGCTTCTCGCGCGGACTGCACGGCCGGGAGAAGAAGCGCGACGGTCTCGGTGCAGACCCACACGTCACCGGTGGCGGTGTCGATCTCGACGCCGAGGGTGGCGCAGTGCGCCGACAGGTCCTCTGCGCTCGGCAGCGGCGTGGACTCCTCCGCAACGCTCACCGAATTCCCGCGCAACACCTGGAGGGTTCCGCCGTCGAGCGCGGACTCTCCACCGCTCCGCACCGCCATCATCGGGGGAAGCACGTATCCGTCGAGGGTGCCGAGCTCGACGGCGACCGCACTGCTGTCGATCCCATCGATCCTCGCGTAGCCGCTGACCGAACACGCGACGAGCGCGCTCTTGTCGATACGGTAGAGGCCCGGCTCGGGGCAGTCTGGCGTGCCGTCGGCGTTGATTCGTCGGAGCGCCTCGATCGAGGCGCCGAGCTCGGCCTCGTCCTCGTCGAACGCGCGCGTCGCGCAGGCGGTCACGCACAAGAGCCCGCTCAATCCAGTCAGGGAAACCGCCTTCAGAGTCTTTCGCATCTCGTTCCTCCCGCACCGTCCATCGGTGCCGAGGCGAGGGAAAGCAACGGGTATGCCGAGGCGTTCGCGGCGGATGCGACCCCGAATTGACGCGCGATTCGTGTCGCCAGTCCCCGCATCGGAGCGGACCACCTTGGTCCACTGAACCAGCGGGTCCACGAACGTGCGCTCACGCGGCCTGTCTCATCGTGTCGACGAGGGGCCGGCGCATCAAGGCCACGCCACTGGGTGACGACCGAACTCGTCGATGAGTTCGGTCCGTCACCCTCAGAGGAAGAGGGTTTCCAGGTAGGCGGACAGGCGCGCTGCGTCCGCTGGCTGACTTCGATACGCGACGTAGCCGTCGGGGCGGATCAGGTAGAGCGATTCGGAGCGGGCGCCGAAGTGGTCGTGGAGCTCGTGCTCGGGGTCGAGCATGAGGGTGCCGCTCCAGTCGAGGGCGCTCGGGTGTTCGGAGCGCGGGACCACGACGATGACGTCGATGACGTCGCCGTACTTCGAGCGGACGTCGCGGCCGATGGCGCCGAGGTTTGCGTAGCCCTCGTCCGTGGCCGCGGCACCGTCGAAGAGCAGGAGCGTGTGCCGCTCGGTGGCGAAGAGGTCGAGGATGGACTCGTGGGTGTCGGGCAGGGGGATGTCGGCGACGCGCTGGCCTGGGCCGGGACCGGATTGGAAGCGCACCCAGCCGCGCAGGTTTGGGGTCTCGGTCGCGGTGTCGCCGCCGACCTCTGTGCTCCACATCGAGGCGTGGTACTCGCCGACGACCGGGCTCCGCGGGTAGCCGACTTCGACGCCGCCCATCGTCGCGAAGATGCGATCCATCAGGAAGCCCGAGTTGAAGACAAGGCTCACGATCTGAGTGCGGAGCGTAGCGGCGACGGGGTTGCGAAGCGTCATCGCGCGCATCACGCGGCTCGTGGCCTGGTCGGTGGTGTTGACGACCTGCTCACCGACCGCGCGCCGCTCCGCCTCGTAGGAGTCGAGGAGTCGGTCGCGGGCCAGCCCGCGATGAACCATCGAGAGCTTCCAGGCCAGGTTGAAGGCGTCCTGTATGCCGAGGTTCATTCCCTGGCCGCCCACCGGGCTGTGGATGTGCGCCGAATCGCCGGCGAGAAAACAGCGGCCGACCCGGTAGCGTTCGGCGATACGGCCGTGGAATCGAAACGACGCCATCCACGCCGGATCGCTGAGCCGGATGGAGAAGCCGCTCGCGCGCTCGTCGATGTGGCGCTGGAAGTTCTCGAGCGTCGGCTCCGCGTACTGTTCGGGCGGTTCCAGCACGATGAGGCGGTAGCGGTGGTCGGCGAAGAGCGGGAGGAAGCCGCAGGGGCCCGCATCGGAGACGAAGGCGAGCGCCTCGTGTGGATCGACGTCCTTGGGGAACTCGGCGTGGACGTCCGCCTGGATCACCGTGCGCTCGAAGCTCGTGCCCTCGAAGGAGATGTCGAGCGCCTTGCGCATGAAGCTATGTGCACCGTCGCATCCCACGACCCACGGGACCTCGAGCTGCTCCGCCGTGCCGTCGTCCTTCGACAGGGTCACCTGCACCGACGACTCGCCCGGGCGGAGCTCGGTCAACGTGGTCCCGCGTTCGAGGGTGCCGCCGTGGGCCTCGAGATGCGCTTCGAGGAGCTCCTCGGTCCGCTTCTGCGATAGGCCCAGGATGAAGGGGTAGGGCGAGCCGGGGATTCGGATGTCCACGTGCGCGAGACGCTCGCCTTTCGCGAAGAGGTTCAGGCCGTAGACGGGCTGGCCTGCTTCGAGGATCGGCTCCACCACGCCCATGCTCCGCAGCACCTCGAGGGTGCGGGGCTGGATGGCCGCGGCCTTCGACCATTGATCCCGCTCTCTCTTCTCCTCGATCAGCCGCGGGCGGAGGCCGTGCCGGTGAAGCTCACAGGCCATGGCCAGGCCGACGGGACCGCCGCCGACGATCAGGACGTCGATGTCTTCGTTCATCTGCTCCCCTCGCCGACTCTAACCCGCGGCGGCCACCGAACGTCAGATCAACGTGAAGCACTCGATGGAGGTTTCCATGCGGAAGTTCGACTCCGAGGTGTGGCGCTCGGCGTGGAAGATGTCGAAGCGGTAGGTCTCGCCGGCGGTGATGCCGAGCTGGTCGGCCATGGCGTCGAAGTCGACCGTGCCCTCCTCGGGGCCGTGCACGCCGCCGAGGTCGAGGGCGAGGCGGCCGTTGATGAAGAGGAAGACGTCGTCGTCGCCCCGAAAGGTGAAGACCTCGCCGCCGCGATAGGTGAAGGCGGCGTGGATCTCGGTGGTGAAGTGGAAGTTGTGTCCGAGCAGCTCCTCACCCGGCCAGCCCATCCCGTCGATGGGGAAGAACTCCGGATCGTCGAAGACGAAGACGCCCGGCGAGGTCTCGGTGAGAGGGATCGGGATCGCGAAGCGCATGTTGATGCCGTCGACGTCGCGATACCACTGATCGAACTCCGCCTGGCCGGCGGTTACCGCCGTGGGACCCGCGGGCGCGTACACGGGCTTGTTGTCCGAGCCGAGCGCATCCTCCACCAGGCCGGGCATGCTCCCGATGTTCGCCTCGAAGTCGGGATGATCCGCGCGGAAGTCCCGAATGGTGGCCATCAGATCGGTGCAGGTGCTGCCGCCGTCGATCCCGCCTCCGCCATCACGCGCCGCTCCGTCGGTGAGGGCACCGTCGCGCCGGCTGGCGTCGCCGCCGCCGTCGATCCCGCCTCCGTCTCGGCCACTGCCGAGGTCGTCGCTGCAATCGCAGCCGACGACGACGAAGGGCACGAGCCAGAGGATCAGAGCGCCACGCACGGCTCCACTATCGCACGGCGACGCGGCGCCCTGAAGGGCAGATGGAGCTACGAGGCGGCGTTTTCCGGCATGTCGCCCCGAGGTCTTCGTCTCGCCCCCGCGATCACCAGGAGCGCGACGCCGACCGCGACCAGGATGTCGGCGACGTTGAAGGTCGGCCAGCTTCCACCCCAGGGGTAGTTGATGCGGATGAAATCGACCACGGCGGTGGCCCCATCGGGGAGCTCGCGGAACATGCGGTCGACGCCGTTGCCGATGGCGCCCCCGGCGACGACGCCGAGGGCGATCGCCTCTACGCGTGTGGTCTTGTTGCGGAAGGCGATGACAAGCATCGCGGCGACCACCAGGAGCGAGAGCACGCCCAGGATCCAGCGCGCCGCACCCAGGTCAGGCACGAAGCTGAACGCCGTTCCCTGGTTGTAGGAGAGGCTGAAGTCGAGCCAGGGCGCGATCACCGACATGGTGTGGCCCGGCAGATCGGCGAGGGCGTCGACCGCCATCGATTTGGTCCCCAGGTCACAGCCCGCCCCGAAGATGCAGGGGAGGCCGAAGAGAAGGAGGCGCCGCAGATGGCCCCCCGAGTCCGTTCGCCGCATGTGTCCGACAACCCTGCACTCGTTGGGGCTATTCCGCCAGGCGATGAAGGTGCCTTTGAGGCCGCTGGGCTGCTAGTCTTCCGTCCCGAGGCTGGGGATGGCGTCGGAAGAAGACGACGAAGGGCAGAGGTCGGAAGCCGAAAAGGGCGTTCCCAAGACGAAGAAGGGGACGCTGCGTGGCGCGGGGGCGGTGAAGAATCCGCTCGTCGCCGCGATGGAGGCCAAGTATCAGAAGAAGGTCCCCCTCTCGACGCCCCCGCCGGCGATGAAGCCCGCGGACGCGCCCGAGGCCGGCGACGACGCGAAGGAGGCAGTCGAGGCCGGCGACGACGCGAAGGAGGCAGTCGAGGCCAAAGCCGAGACCGCCGATGCAGCGACGGACGCGGACGGGGGCGAGGCGAAGAAGCCCGTCGTCGAAAAGGCTGCGTTCCAGGTGAAGAGGCCGAACGAGGTCGGCTCGATCCCTCCGCCGCCGATCGAGGAAGCCCCGCCCCCGCCGCCTTCGGTCTCCGGGACCTCCCCCCTCAACAAGCCGCCTCCAGCGCCGCCGCCTTCGCGCAAGCCCCGGACGCCTCCGCCTCAGATCTCGGGTGTGCCGAAGCCGGGGCGCACCAAGCTCGGGATGCCCTCGGCTCAGCCCGAGATTCGACGCGCCTTCGGGGCTGGGTGGCACCGGCATCGAGCTCCCGCCGCTGAACGATATCCGCACCGTCGCCATCGGCGGTGGCGTGGTCTTCCTGACGCTCGTGCTCTTGATCGTCGTGGCGGTCTCCGTGGGTGGCGGTGACGACGACGAAGAGACCCCGCCCGGCGACGAAGTAGCCGACCTCGGTGAGGCGCCCCGCCCAGCGCCCAGCCCCGAGCCCGCGCCGGTGCCTCCAGCCGCGCCCGAGCCCGAGCCCGAGCCCGAGCCCGAGCCCGAGCCCGAGCCGGCCGCGCTCACCGCAGAGCAGGTGGCCGAGGTCGATCGTCTGCGCGAGGACGCGCTCACCCACTACCGCGCCGGTCGCTTTCTACGCGCCGCCGCTCAGTACCGGGCGGCCTCCGAGATCGATCGCGAAGACCCCGGGCTCTTCGCCGGGATGGGCGCGTCGCTCGCCCAGGCCGACGAGCTCGAAGCCGCCATCGCCGCGTACCGCGAAGCCGTGCGCCTCGACCCCCACAGCTCCGGCTTCCACGCGGCGCTCGGACGTGTGCTCCGCGCGGGCGGCTACCACGACGAATCCGTGCAAGCGTATCGCCAGGCCCTGGTCATCGATCCGGAAAACCAGGCGGCGCAGCGGGCCTTGCAGGAGATGACGGGCGGCGGCGAGTAGCCGGCCCGTCGCCTCGCTCAGTCGCTCGGACCCACGATCCCGGCGATCCCCATCGCCAGGACGGCGTCGACCGCCGGCAGATCGCTCGGACCGACGATGCCCACCGTGTCGAGCGTGCCCGAGAAGGCGGTGTCGTTCATCTCGATGACGGAGGAGCGGGTCACGTTGGTGTCCCAGCCGGGCGGGATGACCCCGCCCTGCGCGATCGCGCCGAGCTGCTCGCCGCTTCCGTCGACGTTGACCGAGCGGAGATCGATCCCGTCGAAGACACCTCCGTCGAGATCGATGAGGACGCCGACGCGGGAGTTGTTGGTCAGCCCGAGGCTCTCGAGGGTGACGTTGGTGGTCGAGCCGAGAAACTGAACTCCGTCACCGACCTCGACCGGCATGGTGGAGACGATGCGGGTGCGGGTGCGGGTGGCTTCGATGTCGACGCTGCTCAGGTTGATGTTGCTCGACTCGAGGGCGACCACGCCGGCGAGGGCGTTGTCGCGGATCATCGAGTTGGTGATCGAGACGCCGCCGCTGCTCTGCACCCAGATCGCTGCCTGGTCGTTGCTCTCGGCGAGGAGGTCCGCGTGGGTCGCCGTGGCCTCGGACTGCAGGATGCCGTAGCCCTCGCTGCCCGTGACCTCGAGCCCGGTCGACGAGACGTCGGCGTTGCCGGCGAAGACCGCGTTGTAGGGCGGAATCAGGCGTGTTCCCTGAAGGGCGCTGTCGATCGCCACCGCGGACAGGTCCGCCGTACCCCCGTGAACCAGGAGGCCGGTTCCGAGGTTGGCCTCGATGGCGCTGTTGTCCATCGTGAGGTTCGAGCTGACGGCGAGGACGCCGAAGTGGGAGAAGCCACCGACCGTCATCTCGGTCGCCTCGACCGACATCACGGAGACGCACACCAACCCGTAGGCCGGCGCGAGGGTGACGTCCATCTCACCTGCGATGTCGTCCGCGTTGGAGAGGTCCACCGGTCCGAGCACCTGCACCTGGTTGATCATCAGGGTGGACAGGCGCTCGGCGCCGATGCCCGCGCCTTGCTGGGGCACGCGCACGTCCACTTGTTCGATCGCGACGTCACCCGCCCCGATCGCGAGGATGCCGAAGTCCGCGTCCGACTCGATGGTCACGCCTTCGATCCGCGTCGGGTTCTCCACCCCTGGGGTCACCCGCAACGTCGGACTGTCGGAGGGACCGACGATACGCGTCAGCTCTCTGCCCGCGCCACACAGGACGACGCCCGCCGGCACGTCGAAGGAGCCGTTGAAGACGCCTTCTCCCAGACAGACACGATCCCCCGCCTGCGCCGAGGCGAGAGCCGCCTGAAGATCGTCCGAGCTTCCGATGGTTCCGTCGTTGCCACAGCCCGCGAGCACGCCAGCGAGGATGACGACGACTGCGCTGATGGAGAGTCCCCTCATAGTGCAGATATGGTACACCATGAGCGGTGTTGGATCACGTTGATAACGGACTTTTGCCGCGTTGCGTCATCTCCGGGGGCTGACTACGGATCCACCGCCACCGTGTAGCCGACCAGGCTTCCGGACCAGGTCGCCGCTTGTCCGCTCGCGGGGCACGTGAAGGCGAGGGGGCGTAGGACGCCCTGAAGACAGCGGGCGAGCTCTGGGCTCAGATCGCTCCCGTCGATCTCCGCCCGGGTCATCGTCCCATGCGCGTCGGCGAAGATCCGCAGGCCGATCCGCGTCAGCTCGGTGACGCCCGCCATCGCGAAGCAGCGCGCCGCTGGTAGTTGCACCCGCTCGAGCCCCGGATAGGCGCGAAAGCCCCGAGTTGCCTCGGTCATCTCGAAGCGCGTGTAGTGGCGGCGCTCCCCGGCGAGCACACCCGACTCGACCGCGTTCACGATCCCGATCTCGACGCGGCGATCCGCAGCTCCCGGCGCGACGCTTGCTCGAGAGAGCGCGTCGCAGAGACACGCGGCGCGGGCGGTGTCGATCGGTTCCTTCTGCAGATGCGCCTCGCAGCGGCTGACGCTTCCATCGCGGGCGAAGGCGAGGATCGCACGCTCCCCGGGGCCGCTGGACCATCCTTCCGCGTGGCACGCGTCGAGGGCGGGCCCGATCCCCTCGGTGATCGTCGCGGGCTCCGGCGCGGCTCGAAAGTGGCCGGCCGGCGCCACCCAGTCGACCCGCACCAGCGCGTGATCGTGGACCTCGCGCAGCACGCCGAGAAGTGCGCCCGGAGGTGTGGGCGGTGGCTCCGCGAGATCGGGCACCGCCGCGAGGAAGCGCGCGATCTGGCCGGCGCCCGAAGGAACGTCGGCTCGCCACTCGTGCAGCGTCTCCCACGCGCCCGACGCCACCGGCGGGCGATGGATGCGGACGCCGAGTCGGCACGACTCCTGGCTGCCCTCGTCACAGCTGGCCGTGATCGAGACGCGCGCGACGCGCCCGAGTTGGTTTCGTACCACGTCGTATCGGCTCATCGGCGCGGCGCACTCGGGCACCGCCAGGTCGTCGCGCGTGCTCGCCGGCAGAATGTGGACGGGGAGAGCCTGCTGCTCGAGCCAGCCCAGCACCGTGCGCTCGAGGAGCGCGAGCTCGTCATCGAAGAGCGCGGCGCGGAGCGAGCGTGGGGCTTCGACGAGCGTGTCGAGGCGCGCCGGTGTCTGGGCGGCGGCCGTCGCGGGAAAGGCGAGGGCGACGAGCCAGAAGAGGAGGAGAGCGCGGCGGTCGTGCACGGGCCGCGCCGTCAGCAAGGTGCGCGCCACACCGCGATTCGGCGCGCGCTCAGTGCTTCGTCAACGATTACGAAAGCTGTGCAGAGTGCGTACGGTGGCGTGCGCGCCCAGCGTGTCGACTTGGCCGAGAACTGCGCTTCACGCTCACGGCGCGCAGACCACGGCCTCGGCCGGCGCAGCGCCCGAGTCGCCGATGTAGCGGGCGCGCGTCTGGGCGTCGGCCCCCGGGAGCGCGCCGCATTGATCGTTCTGGGTGGACGCCTGGCTGAGGCAGAGCCCGCCGCCAGGGCCGTCCTCGGCGCAGAAGGTCGGGGCGTGACCCGCGAGGTCGTCGCAATAGCCGTCGCACGGCACGGTGCAGAAGCCCGCGCTGTGACAGAAGGCGTCCGTGGCGAAGTCACAATCCGCATCGGCGGTGCACGCGTCGCCGACGAAGCTCGGCGTGAGGCGGGGCGGCGACCAGCGCGGATCACACTCGGGGTCGCAGACAAGCGTCTCGTCGGCGCGCATCAGGTTGCTGCCACCGAAGAGGGAGAGCGTGAGGTCCAGGCTGTCGCGATACGACGTCGCGCGCGGATCGATGGGGACGATGCGCCGGCGTTCGCTGCGCAACATGTAGAGCGGCACGAAGCGGGCGCCCGTGAGCTTCACCTCGCCGGAACGATCGCGCACCAGGCCGAGGTAGAGCAGGAGCGTCGAGCGCTTGGCGAGCGTCGTCTGGTTGCTGACGAAGTTGCCCAGCGAGTAGATGACGAAGCCTTCGCGGCCGTCTGCGGTCACGATGCGCTGCCACGGCTGAAGCACGTGGGGGTGCGAACCGATCACCGCGAGGGCGCCGGCCTCGACCAGATCGCGCGCGAGCGTGATCTGCCGCTGGCGCGGCATCGCCTCGTACTCCACGCCCCAGTGCGGCGTGACCATGACCGCATCCACGCCGCGTTCCGCGGTGGTGCGCTGCACCAGGTCGAGCAGCTCCTGCCGGTCGTCGTAGCAGTGCAGCACCTGGTCGTCGCGATCGGGGATGCCGTTCGTGCCGAAGGTGCACGCGATCCACGCCAGGCGAAACCCGCGCGCTTCGGTATAGGCCACGAAGTCGCGTCTCGCGTCGTCGCTCTTGCGGGTGCCGGTGAAGGGCAGGCCTGCCTCGCGGAGCGCGTCGATGGTGCGGTCCACACCGAGGCTGCGGCGATCGAGGGCGTGATTGTTCGCCGTCGACACCACGTCGATGCCCGCATCTTGCAGCGCGGGGATGAGGCTCGGGTGGTAGTTGAACTGTGGGTACGTCGTGTAGACGCCGTTCTCGCCGTAGACCGGGCCAGGGTCGGGCACGTCGTGTCCGTTCGCGTTCACGCCGGCCGCGGTGGGGCCCTCGAGGTTCGCGTAGGCGACGTCGGCCTGAGCCAGGAGCGGCGCCACCTCTTCCCAAAGCGACGTGAAGCCGTTCGGATCGCTGTAGGCCTGCCGCTGCAGCGGCGAGTGGAGCAGCACGTCGCCCACCGCGGCGATGGTGAGGCGATCGCCGTCATCACATGCGCCCGAGAGCGTCAGGTGGGCGGTGCTGTGCTCGAAGCCGTCGGCCTTCCCATCGCCGAGGGGCACGTAGGTGCCGCCTTCCTCGTCGTCCTGGCTGAGCTGGCTCGGGTCGAGGGCGTCGTCGGCCCCGACCGCGCAGCCGCCGAGCGTCAGCAAGAGGGCGAAGACGAAGGGGAGCTTCGGCGTGGGGGGATGGGAGGGTAGGGCCACGCCCGTCAGGAAAGCATCGGACGTACCACCCGAAAAAAGCCTGAAGTCTCTTTGCTTCGGGCGCTCTGGGGGTGGCCAACGCAGGCGTCGGTATTGACCACAACTGCCAGTCGCGGAGCCTCGGCTATGCTTGCGCCTCGATGGCCACGCCCCCCGCCTCCCGGTCGAAGACGCCACTGGCTCTGGGCGGCGTCGCGGCGCTCGTGCTGCTGGGCCTGGGCATCTGGTCGGGCACGCGGCCCGAGAGCGACGTCGAGCCCGTCGCCCAGGACGCGGGGGCCAGTGAAGAAGTCGAGCCCGCGCCGGCGCCCCCGCCCGCGTCTACGCCACCGTCCGAGGCGCCATCCTTCGATGGTGCGTACTTCGGAGCGGTGGTGGTCGCCACCGAAGGGATGGATGCGACGGTGGGCGAGGGATGCGTTCTCGAGGTGGAGATCGCGGCCGGCCCACGTCACGTGCAGGTCCGCTGCGCTCACCGGCTCCACTCTTCCCAGCCGGCGAGCGGGGTCCTCTCCCACGGCCCCGAGGGCTACGCGTTCCGCGCAGCGGACGCAGCGCTTCTCGTCGACACGCTCCACCACGAGATCCTGATCGAGCCGAGCGAGGGTGCCTTCACGCGGCTGTACGTTGCGGCATGGGGCGTCGGGCCCGACGACGTGGAGCTGCCCGAGGACGCGCGGGAGCCCGAAGGCGAAGCGCAGGGCGCCGCCGAGCTGCAGGCGCTGCTGGCGAGGGTCGAAGACGGGCAGGCGTGCGAGGTGCGCGGGAGCTTCGAGGGGCAGATTCGGATGGGCCCGAGCGCGCTCGCCGACGCGCGCCTTCGCCGCACGGGGGACGGCCCGGTCTACGAGCTGTCCTCGCCTGCGGGGCCACTGCGCGGCGCCGTTCACACCGACTGCCAGAGCCGCGAGGTCGTGATCGGAGAGGATGGACGGCAGATGACGGCGCGCCTCGGGCCAGGCTACGCCACCCTGATTGGGACGCTCCGAGAGTCCGGGGAGGGGGAGAGCCGGCAGTTGTGGCTCCGTCGCATCGCGGAGACGCCTGCGCCACGGGCCGAAGCCGAGGGCGGCGGCGCCGGCGCCGGGGCTGGTGTCGCGATCGTGGGACCCTCCGCGACGCCAGGAACCGGCAGCGAGGCTTCCGGTGTCGAGGTGAACGTCGACCTCACAGGGCCGACGCGCGGCAATCCAGAGGGAAGGCTCGGGTCGCTGCCGCCGCACGTTCAACAGGCGGTTCGGCGCGCCATCGAGCGGCAGCAACACGCCGAGTGATCCTCAGCGCGCGTCGAAGCACACCTCCACGCGGCTCACGATCAACGCACCGCTCGGCGGGCCGGCGCGGATGCGGAGCAGGGTGCCGGCGTCGCCGGCGGGCAGCGCGGTGGTCGCGTTCGCGAGGTACCACTCGTAGGGCGCACTGTTCGACACGCCGCCATGGGGTGAGGCGCCGGTGCCGGAGAAGGTCTGCCAGGTGAAGCTGCCCGAGGTCGTGGTGTTGTAGCTCCGGCCGTAGATCGCGATTGTCGCGTTCGAGACCGAGCTCAAGAGATTGGTGCTGAGCTCGACGTCGATGAACACCGTACCCGACAGCTCGAGGCCCCCTTCGCCGAGGAAGGGATTGGCGAAGACCGGCCGGTATCCGATCGACGAGGACGCTGCGCTGACGTGCCAGCGCGACGTGTCGGGCAGCGTGTTGGCTTCGTAGTCGACCCACGCCGTGCTGCCCGAGGTGGTGCCACGCCACCGGAAGCGAAGGACGTGGGTGCCCGCGGCGCCAGAGACGCAGCCACCGGTGGGTGTCCCCGTGTCCGTCGGGCCGGTGTCGGCGGGACCGGTGTCCGTCGGGCCGGTGTCGGCGGGACCGGTGTCGGCGGGGCCGGTGTCGGCGGGGCCGGTGTCCGTCGGGCCGGTGTCGGCGGGGCCGGTGTCGGCGGGCCCGGTGTCGGCGGGGCCGGTGTCGTCGGGCCCGGTGTCGGTGGGGCCGGTGTCGGCGGATGCGTCGCCCGCGCCGCCGTCCAAGTCGCCGCCCCCATCGCGCGCCGCGTCCGCCGACGCGTCGTCATCCGCGTTCCATGCGTCCTCGAGGTCCGCGTCGCCCATCGCGTCGACGCTCCCATCGCCGGGCGCGACGCGACGATCCGCGCACCCGCCGAGCGCGAGGAGGACGAGCGCCGCCATGCCGAGCTTGTCGACCACGCCCGTCCTACGGCGGCTGGCGCTCGGATCTTCCGCGCCTGCCGCGAGACAGACGACAGCAGCCGATTGGCCATTCGAGGAGACCCGACGCGGCGAGGGGCGTCGCAGACGAGCGAGGAACGTTCCACAATCGTGGTCGTTCATTTAGGCTGCTTCCCACATGATCCGCGTCCTGCTCGTTCAGATCCGCGACTGGGACAACCCCATGGCCGAGCACGAGCTCGCGTGCGTGGAGCGTCGATTCGGTGACCGCTCCGTGCAGATCACCGCGCGCAACGCCAAGACCCACATCGCCGAGCCCGAGTGGCTCGACGGCCAGGACGCGCTTGTCATCGGCGGCTCGGGCGCGTACAGCGTCCACGACCCGCGCAGCACGCGCTTCGTCTATCCGCTCCGCGATCTCCTCGAGCGCGCCCTCGAAGAGGACATCCCCGGCTACGGGATTCTGCTTCGGCCATCAGCTCCTCGGTCACCATCTCGGCGTGGAGGTCGTCACCGACGAAGCCCGCGCCGAGCGCGGCACCGTCGCGGTGGAGCTCACCGAAGAGGGGCGTGCCGATCCCCTCTATGGAGCGCTCGGTCCCCGCTTCTTCGCGCACACCGGCCACACCGATCACGTGACCCGCGTCCCCGACACGGTGACGCTCCTGGCGCGCACCGACCTCGTCGAGACCCAGGCTTTCAAGGTGAAGGACCGCCGCTTCTACACCGCACAGTTTCATCCCGACGTGACCGCCGAAGAAGCGCGAGCGCGCTACAGAGGCCTGTCGACCCAGGCCGCGCAGTACGGGCGCAAGGGCTACGAGGAGCATGCCGAGCGCTTCGAGCTCGGCCGGGACGAGTCGCAGGCGCTCCTCGGGCGCTTCCTCGACGTCTGCTTCGGCGACGGATCGGGTTGAAGGTTGCGCCCAGCGCGACAGGGGAGCATGGAGGGGCGATGCGAGCTCTCCTCCTCTCCGTGCTGGTCTCTCTCCTCTTCGCCTGCGGCGGGTCCTCTTCGGCCACGCCCGAGCCCACATCGGCGTCGGCTGGCAACCAGGGGGAGCAGGCCGTCGTTCCCGAGTCGCCGGCGCCCACTGGCGACGGCGATCGGGTCCGCATCCACGAGGCGGTCGCCGCGGCGGACCGCTCCGAGGCGGACCGCGCGCTCGACGCGGGGAGACACCCGGAAGAGACCTTCGCCTTCTTCGGGATCGAACCGGGGATGCGGGTCGCGGAGCTCTTCGCCGGGACGGGCTACACCGCGGAGCTCCTCGCGCGCATCGTGGGCCCTGCGGGGCACGTCTATGCGCAGAACAATCGCTTCGTTCTCGAGCGCTTCGCAGAGGGACCGTGGAGCGAGCGCCTCGAAAAGGACGTGATGTCGAACGTCACGCGCCTCGATCGCGAGCTGGACGCGCCCCTGCCCGACGACGTGCACGATCTCGACGCCGTGGTCTTCATCCTCGCCTACCACGACACGGTCTGGATGGAGACCGATCGCGCCGCGATGAACAGGAACATCTTCGACGCCCTTCGGCCGGGCGGCGTGTACGGGATCGTCGATCACGCGGCGGCCGAGGGTCACGGCGTCGACGACGTGCAGACCCTGCATCGCATCGACAAGGACACGGTGGTGCGCGAAGTGACGGCCGCGGGCTTCGTGCTCGAAGCGGAGGGACACTTCCTCGACAACCCCGAAGACGCCCATGACTGGAGCGCCTCGCCAGGTCAGGCCGGCGAGCGCCGCGGGACGAGCGACCGCTTCGTTCTCCTCTTCGAAAAGCCCCGCTGACCGAGGGCGCCCTACTGGGCGTCGGTCGCGCGTCGCCCGGCCTGGCGGCGCTCCGTCGAGCGCTCTTTGCTGCGGCGCTCGCGACAGCGGCGGGGGACGTACGAGCGGCGGCCCTCTCCGGACTCGCCGTAGTGCTCGCGCAGCGCCTCGAAGGTGGTGACTCCGGCGCGCTCGGCGATGAGCCAGTGCATCTCGCAGAGCACCACCACCCGCTGGCTGAAAGTCACCGAGACGAGCGGGCGCTCGCGCAGGTTCGCTTCGGGCCGGTAGCTCTCGCAGACGTCGCATCCATCGTGCATGGATCCAGCGTCGCCGCTCGGGCCTCGATCACGAAATTTTCGGGCGGGGATCGATAGATCGCCGGCGGCGCTCGGCCGTCCATTCCTCCATGCGGCTCGCGATCGCCGGGATAATTGCGCTCGTTTCGGGGCTGAGCCTCCCAGCAGCGGCCCAGGACACCTGCGCCAACGTCACCTGCAGCGGTCACGGCACGTGTTTTTCCGAGGGCGCCACCGCTTTCTGTCTCTGCGACGAGGGATTCGACGCCATCGGCCAGCGCTGCCAGCGCGCCCGCCCCGAGGACGACATGCGGTGGCTGCCCCAGGTGGGCTTCCGGGTGGTGACGGTCGCCGTCCACGAAGACGGCCACGGTCTCGGGGACGTGGGGAGCGACCGCCCGGCCAACCCCGGCCCCCTCGCCGTCTTCGTCGAGGACGAAGCGCCCTGGTGCAGCGATTTCGTCTCCTGGGTCTACCGAGTCGCTGGCATCCCCTTCACCGGCGGCTATCAGGGCGGCTGGCTCGTCCCCACCAACGCCGCCATCCAGCGCTGGTACGAAGCGCATGGCGCCTGGGTCAGCCGCGACACCCCCGATTTCGCCACCTACGAGCCCCAGCCGGGCGACTACCTCCGCGTCACCACCAATCGCTGGGGACACAGCGCCATCGTCGACCACGTGGAGGGCGACACCCTCTACACCATCGAAGGAAACGCGCGCGGGGTCGTCCGCCGCAACCGCTACCGTCACTTCCGCGACAACGAACGCCTCGCCGGCTTCGGGCGGGTGGAGGCGTTGATCGATGAGCGCGAGCGCGGCTCAGCCGCGGCGACGACGACGACGACGCCACGAGAGCAAGAGCACCGCCCCGCCCGCGAAGCCCAGCGCCGGTAGGCCGTCGCCGCGCCCCGAGACCTCGCACTGCACGCAGCCGCTTCCGTGAAGCCGCACGCCGGCGCCCGCGTCACCGCCGCCGGCATCCGCGCCGCCGCCGTCGACCGCGGCGTCCACCGACCCGTCCGGGACGGATGCGTCCCCTGGGTTGGGGCCCACCTCGAGGTAGTCGGGCACGCCGTTGCCGTCGCTGTCGACCGCGGGGGTGCACGGGTCGGCGTCCCCCGCCTCCGCCGCGTCCGGCAGCCCATCGCCGTCGGCGTCGGGATCGTACCAGTTGGGATAGCCGTCTCCGTCGAGGTCGTCCGTGCCCGCGGCGTCGTTCATCTCGTCCACGGTGGAGATGGAGTCGCCGTCGGGATCGGTCGAGACCACCTCGAGGAGCTGGTAGCCGTCGGCGTTCGACGCGGCGAGCTCGGAAGGAACCACCCGCAGAGTCGCGGGCGGATGGTCTCCGTTCTGGAAGGTGACGGTGAGGTCGTGCGCAGTGGTGGGGCCTTCGGGCAGGCCCCAGTGCAGCCAGCCCGTGCCCTGCGAACCGTGCCCCTGGCCGCCGTTGACCTCGCGCACCCCGAGGAAGGTCCCCATCGCGGAGGTCAGGGTGGCAAAGGCCCCCACGTCTTCGCGGAGGACGGGCCCGCCGTCGGCGCACGATCCCACGTCGGCGCGCACGCGCACCACGACGTAGTTGTCGTCGTTGGTGTCGTTTCGGAGCAGCAGGTTGGGGTCGGCGTCCTGAATCACCATCGCGTCGAGGTCTCCGTCGCGGTCGTAGTCCCCGAACACCGCGCCCTGGCCGGTTCCAGTGGTCACGTCACCGAGGTCCATCGACACGAAGTCGATTGCCGAGCCGTCGTTCTCGATCCATTGGTTCAAGAGCACGCGCTTGGTGCCCGGTCCACTCCACAAGATGTCCGGGTCTCCGTCGTTGTCGACATCACCACAGTCGAGCCCGTTGGCGCCCGACGGAATCTCGATGTCGTTCCGCACGAAGGCGCCGGCAGACGCGTCGAAGGTGAAGACGTGGTTCACGTCCGCCTCGGAGGAGAGACCGTCGGTGAAGAGGTAGTCGAAGTCGCCGTCCGAATCCAAATCGCAGAAGAGGATCGAGCCCTTGTTGCCGTTGTCGGCGACGATGTCCGGGTCGAGGGCGGTGAAGGCGCCCACGCTCGACTGGCGGTAGATGTCGGGGCCGAGGTTGATGCGCGCGGCGAAGTCCACCAGCCCGTCGACGTCGAAGTCGGTGACGGTCATGTAGTCGCCGTTGGCGGTCCGTCCCGCGTCGGGGTCGATCCCCATGGTGTTGGTGGCGTTGACCCCGGCGGGCTGTGGCGTCGCGTAGTCGAAGCCGATGCGGCCGATCGCGAGGTTCTCGAGAAAGCGCATTCCGGAGTCGTTCTCGATTACGACGTCGAGGTAGCCGTCGCCGTCGAGGTCGAGGACTCCGCCGCCCTCCATGTTCGTCGTCCAGGTCTGCGGCGTGGTGTCGTCCAGGAAGAAGTTGGCTGCCTGATCGGAGTCGCCGAAGGAGCCGTCTCCCCGGCCCTCGAAGACCTCGAGGGTGCCCAATCCGAATCGCAGCACGTCGACCACACCGTCGTTGGTCACGTCGGCCGCGATGATGCTCCGTGCGTCGCCTCCCGGGCTGGGTTGGGAGAGGCCCAGCGCCATCAT
Organism: uncultured delta proteobacterium; assembly: GCA_963727445.1. Lineage (GTDB taxonomy): Bacteria > Myxococcota_A > Polyangia > Polyangiales > B10-G4 > B10-G4. The sequence continues at coordinate 79,400 of CAVSGI010000017.1, read as the reverse complement.
GTCGGTCACGTCCGTGAAGGCGGGTGGGTCTCCCCCGTCGTTCTGGAGGTAGAGGGTGACCGTCGAGGTGTTGACCAGCGCGTCCAGGTCTCCATCCCCGTCGAGGTCACAGAACAAGAGGCCCCCATGCGCCGCGGCGTCGTTGGCCACGCCGGCGGCGGCGCCAACCTCCTCGAAGTCCGCTGAGCCGAGCGAGGCGATCGGAGTCAGGGACAACAGAGCGCAGAGAAACGCGACGCGCCGAGCGTTCGACACCCCTCCACTGTAGCCGAACAGCGAGCGGATGGCTTCATCGAGTCTGCGGCCGGGTGGTTTGCCCGTCGAGATGCTCCGCCGGATGGTCCGAAGCGTCGACTCGGAGCCCGGTGGTCAGCGCTCCAGCGCTTCGACCTTCCGTCGCACCACGGAAGCATCCGGCGCTCCTGGCGCGAGCGTCAGGTAGCGGCGATACGCGCTCAGGGCTTCGTCCCGCCGACCCAGTCGCTCGGCGCTCACCCCGAGGCCGCGCCAGCAGGCTGCCCTGCGGGGGGCGGCTCGTGTCAGCTGCTGAAAGAGAGCGCGTGCGCTCGCCACGTTTCCGGTCGTCAATGCGCGGTTGGCCTGCCTTTCGAGGTCGGCGACGTCGACCTCGGGCGGATCCGCTTCGGGCGTCTCGTGGATGGAGGAACGGGAACGCCGTGAATTCAGGCGTCCTTCCGCCTCGACTGTCGGCGAAGCGGCGTCGACCTCGACCGCGGCATCGACGGCCGCGACCCCGCCGTCGCTGTCGATGCGCGTCCCAGACCCCACCGCCCTTTCTGCGTCGGGGCCCGCGTCTTCGATGGCTGCAGCGGGCGCATCTCCTTCGGCGGAGGCGTCGGCGATCCCCGACGCAGGGTCGTCCGGAGACGATACCAGCCAGGCGGCCATCCCTGCCGCCCAGCAGCACGACGAAGGCGCCCGCCGCCAGCCCCACGCGTCGGCTGTTCAGCGGCAGATCGACCCCGTCGTCCCCCTGCGGTGGATCGGCGCCGACGTGGAGCGGGATCGGAGTGGCTACCGAGGGCCGCGGATCTCCATCGCGCGCGGCGGTCTCGGTGTCGTGCCGCCGGTCCAGGGGGATCGGCAAGGTTCCCCCGCCCTGGGCTTGTGGCGCCTCGCCATCCACGGCAGCGCCAAAGGCCGCCGCGAGCTCCCCCGCGGTGTCGTAGCGCGCATCCGCAAAGCGGTTCAGGCCACGGCGCACGACCTTCTCGACCTCCTCCGAGAACAGGCCGCTGCCCGTTTCGTCGAGGCGAGGGGGGTCCTCCATCGCGCGCCTCGTCAGGTACTCGAGCGGCGTCCCACCCTCGAGCGGGATCCGCCCGGTCAAGAGCTCGTAGAGCACGACCGCCAGCGCGTAGACATCCCATTTGGGGCTCGGCGTCTTTTCCGCCATCGTCTCGGGCGCCATGTAAGGCGGCGTGCCGTAGATCAGGCCCGTCTGGGTGAGGCGCTTCTCGTCGAAGTCTGGCCGGCTCATGCCGACGAGACCGAAGTCGACGAGCTTCACCGTCTCGCTGCCATCCATGTGCCGCGCCAGGAAGAGGTTCTCGGGCTTCACGTCCCGGTGGACCATCCCGAGCGAGTGGATGGCGTCGAGCGCCGCGGCCGCCTGCTTCAAGATGGGCACGGCGCGTTCGGGCGCGACCTTGCGCTCGCGTGCGAGGAAGTCGTCGAGGCCTTCGCCGCTCAGCAGCTCCATGACCAGAAAGGGCCGCCCATCATCGAGGGTGCCGAGATCCTGGACGCGGACGATGTTCGGATGCCCGAGAGAGGCGGTGGTGCGCGCTTCGCGAAGGAAGCAATCCACCGCGGTCTTGGTGCCGAGGACGTCGCTGGTCAGCACCTTGAGAGCGACCTTCTGTCCGAGCTCCGCGTGCTCGGCGCGGTACACGACGCCCATGCCACCCCGGCCGAGCTCGGCTTCGATGCGATAGCGCCCTGCCGACGGTCGCGCCGATGAGATCGTCGTCGCTCTCGTCGCTCAAAGGCAGGTCCCGCTCATGCAGCGAGTCGCCGCGCAGCTGTGGTTGCACATGCCGCAGTGATCGCTGTCGGTTTGCACGTCCACGCAGGTGGGCCCCGCGGAGGGGTCGTTGCAGCACGTCTCGAAGGAGTTGCAGCAGATCCCATCGCAGAGCTCGGTGGGGCAGCCGGTGCCCGTATCGAGCGGCGCGCTGTCTGCGGGCGCGCTGTCTGCGGGCGCGCTATCTGCCGGTGCGCTGTCCGCCATCGCGCTGTCCGCCATCGCGCTGTCCGCCGCGCCGCTATCGCTCGTCACGCAAAGATGCCGATAGCAACGCTGTCCAGCTGCACAGTCACCGTCGCCCTCGCAGTAGCTGGGGTTCGCGGTCTCGTCCGGGGAACAGCCGGCGACGAGCGCGGTCGACAGGACGAGTGCGATGAGCACGGCCCGCATCACAACCTCCCCTGGAGTGCGACGCCGAAGGAGCTCGTCGAAGCGGTGGGTGTCACGGTCAGCTCATCCTCCTCTTCCGCGGCCTCGTCGTCTCCGCCGAGCATCGCGGCCACCAGCCAGATCACGCCGCCCACCACCAGCGCTCCGCCCGCAGCGAAGAGGATGTTGGCGCCGAGGGACATGCCGCTGGCGCGATCATAGGCGTCCCGCGCGCGGTCGGCGTCACTCGTGGTGACGACCACGGTCTCTTCGTACTCGGACTGCGCGCTCGTCGCCGCAGCGCCGAGGCCGACGCCGACACCGAGCGCGACGAGGCCCGCGCCGCTGAGGATCCAAGGTCCGATCCCAAGGCCTGCGCCCTCCCTCGGCTGGGGCGTGACTTCGTCCTGCACGACGACTTCCTCCTCGGGCTCGTCGGGCACGCTCTCCTCGAGCGGGGGCAGGCCCAGAGCCTCGCGGACCTGGGCCGGCAGGCCGTCCATCAGCGTCTCTTCCTCCCCGCGCCGAACCACGCGCGTGATGGCGTCCTCGGTCGCACGGTAGGTGAGCAGGGTGAGCACGTAGCCGCTCGCCGAGTCGATGCGCGGGATGAGCAGCACGTCCGCCGAGAGGTCCGCCGCGATGGGCCGCAGGCACTCCGGCGTTTCACCGATGCACCCGCGCGCGAGCTGCAGGTCGGTGATGCTCAGGTCGGCCGCGCCCACGAGCGACAGGCCTTCGGCGTCCGCGACGACCTGTCGGGCGATCTCCGACACCGCGCCGGCGAGGCCGCCTGGGACGCCTTCGCTCGCGGCTGGGGTGGCTACCGCCACACTCTGCGCGCGCACGGCGCCTGGCCAGAGGAGAAGCGCGAGGATGACAAGCACTGGCGAACGCCAACTCAGCAGATGATGGAAAGCAAGCATGGCAGTTTCATGGGGCCGCGAGGCCGTGGTGGCACCTCTCGCCATCGTCCGGCCGGGCCTGGCGAAGCCACGGGGACTGCACCAGGGTACCGGCCGGACCGACCGCAGCTTAGCAGCTGCGACCGGGGCGTGGTCACATCGAGACGGTGAGCTCGGTCGGGGCGCTCTCGTTCCCCGCAGCGTCCGTGGCGGTGAACCGGAGCACATCACCGTCGCAGGCGCGGATGGAAGTGGAGAAGGACCCGTCGCCGCCCGCGGTGGTCGCGGCGTTGATGGAGCCGGCGGTGATGTTCCGAACCCGGACCCGGGCGAAGGCCTCCGCGCTCATCGCCCCACCGGTCGCGTTGATTGTCTCGGCCCGTGCAAGGCACGTCGCCAGCGTCGGGCTGCCGAGGGAGATCCGAGAGCCGTCCGGAGCGTCCGGCGCCATGTCGTCGTGCTCGATGGTGACGCTGGCGGGGGGACTCTCGATCGCGCCATCCACGCTGACGACCGAGAGGTTGTTGGTGGTGTTCGCCATGAGCGTGACGTCCACCGCGAAGGCGCCGGTCGACGGATCGGTCGGCCCGGTGGCGTCCATCGCGCCGCCACGAACCACGATCGTCACGCCCATCGCCGGGGTGGTGATGTGACCGGTGACGGTATGGGTCGCGTCGCTCGTGGGCGGCGGCGCCGCATCGTCGACGACAGGGGCGTCGGGGACGCTGGACGAATGCTCGACGCTCGCGGTGGCTGGCGACGATGAGTTGCCCGCACCATCGGTGGCGATCACGCTGAGCATGGTGGTGGTGTCCTCGGGGATGGTCACCGGGATGGAGAAGCGGCCGGTGCCGTCCGCGGTCCCCGCCGCCGAAGAAGTCCCACCCGAAATCGAGACTCGCGCGCCCGGCTCGCTCGTTCCGGTGACGTCGAAGGTGCTGCGGTTGGTGGGAGACGCGATGGGGTCGAGCTCCGGCGCCGCGGGGGCCATGTCGTCGTGCACGATCACCACCACGGTATCGACGCCGCTTCCGTCGCGGGTGACGTGAAGCTCGTTGCGCGCGTTCGCGTTCAGCGTCACCGAGATGGAGAAGGTTCCATCGGATGCGGCCGTGCCGGTCGCGTCCGCAGCGCCTCCGGTGATCGTGATCGCGGCGCTCGCCTCGGTGGAGCCGCTGATGGTCACGGGGTTCGTGGCGGTGGGCGAGCTCACCGGATCGATGGTCACGGGGACGGGCAGAGAGCTGTCCTGGGTGATGGTCAGGCCCGACGACATGCTGGCGTTGCCCGCCGCGTCGGTGGCCACCACGGACAGCTCGTTGTCGGCGTCCGAGCTGAGCATCACGTCGATGGCGAAAGCCCCGTCTTCGTCGGCGTCGCCGCTCGCCTCGGCGGCGCCTCCAGCGATGGTGACGGCGGCGCGGGGCTCGGTCAGTCCCGTGATGCGCACCATGTCCGCGCCGGTCGGGGAGGCCTGCGGGTCGAGGTTGGGCGGGTCCGGGGCGATGTCGTCGTGGATCACCACCGCCGAGGCAGGCGGGCTCGAGAGGCCCGTCGCCGGGACGACCGCGAAGACGCTCAGCACGTTCTCGGCGTTCGGCCGCAGGGTCACGTCGATCGCGAAGCTTCCGTCGGCGCCGGCGGTACCCATCGCCGGTGCGTCGCCGCCAGTGATGGTGATCGCGACCGAAGGATCGGCGGTGCCGCTCACCGAGACGCTGGCATCGCTGGTGGCGCCGGGCAGCGCGTCGAGCAGGGGCGGGTCGAGGGGGAGCGTCGGGTTGTGGACGATGGTGGTGGTCGCCGGATCGCTCGCGTTTCCAGCGGCATCGATGGCGACCACCTCGAGATCGTTCTCGGTGATGTCGGCGACGGCGGTCGCCAGGGTGACCTCGATGTCGAAGCGGCCGTCGCTGCCGGCCATCCCGGTGGCGTCCTCGGCTCCGCCACTGATCACGATCATGGCATCCGGCTCGGCGCTGCCCCGAATGCTCTGTTGCGGCCGCCGCGTCGGCGTGGCCACCGGGTCGAGGACCGGCGTGTCGGGGGGCGTCGCGTCGTGTACGACGGTGACGTTCACCGACGGGCTCTCGGCGGTGCCATCGGTCTGCGAGACGGTGAGCACGTTCTCGGAGTCGTCGACGAGGGGGACGTCGATCGAGAAGGCGCCGTCGGCACCGACCATCGCCTCGACCACGGCTTCGCTTCCGCCGCGCACCTGGAGCGTCAGGCCGGCGAGGCCCGTTCCGGTGAGCGTGAGCGGGTTGTCCGCCGTGGGGGAGTCGACGGGATCGACGGCGGGCGCCTCGAGGTCGCCCATCGTTTCATCGCCGCCACAGCCGGCGAAGAGCACGACCACCGCCGCGATCAGTAGAGTTCGATTCTGCATATCCAAAGCCTCCAATGCCCCACACGTGGGGCGTCTCAGGGGGCTCGCATGAGCATCGGCTGTACCAGCTCGCGGACGCCCAGTTTCGCAGCGAAACGAGGCTCGAGGCCGTGGCTGCAGCTCCACTCCGAGGGATCGATCCCACGTTTCTGCGCCCGTCCACGTACGTTTCGGCACGTTCGCGCACTGTTCGCTACGTTCGGGCCGGGATATTCTCCGCCAGTGAGTCAGGGCACGACACCCATCGAGCGCGGCGCGGCGCTCCTTCCCGTTCGGACCTTGCGCGTCGAGGTGGTGGAGGGCCCCGACGCCGGCAAGAGCGCGGTCGCGAGGAGCGAGACCTTCGTCGTCGGCACCGCGGAGGACAACGATCTGACGCTGAGCGATCCCACGGTCTCGCGCTACCACGTCGAGCTCGAGGCCACGGCTCAGGGCGTGCGCGTGGTCGACCATCGCTCGACCAATCGGACGGTGGTCAATGGGGTCGAGGTCGAGCGCTGCACCGTCCCGGCGGGCGCCACGCTCACCATCGGCAACACGCGCATTCGGGTGCTCGACGGTGAGGGCGCGACGGTGGAGCTCCTCGCCGGTGAAAAGCTCGGCGACCTCCGGGGTCGCTCGCGATCGATGCGTCAGCTGATGGCGCAGGTCGAAAAGGCGGCGAAGAGCGACGTGCCAGCGCTCGTGGTCGGCGAGTCCGGGACCGGCAAAGAGCTGATCGCCCGCGCGCTTCACGACCTCGGCCCCCGATCGAGCGGGCCCTTCGAGGTCGTCGACTGCGGGGCGCTCGCGCCGAACCTCGTCGCCAGCGAGCTCTTCGGACACGAGCGGGGCGCCTTCACCGGGGCGGACAAACGCCGGGTCGGCGCCTTCGAGCGCGCGAAGGGCGGAACGCTTTTCCTGGACGAGATCGGGGAGCTGCCGGCGGAGCTCCAGCCGGCTCTGCTCGGCGTGCTCGAGCGCCGGCAGCTCAGGCGTGTGGGCGGTCAGGAGGCGATCACCGTCGATGTGCGCGTGGTGTCCGCCACGCATCGCGATCTGCGCGCGGAGGTGAACCTCAATCGCTTTCGCCTCGACCTCTACTATCGCCTGGCGGTGGTCACCTTGCGGGTGGCGCCCCTGCGCGATCGCGCCGAGGACATTCCGCTGTTGATCGAGCACTTCCTTCGCGAGGCCGGTCACGATGGGCGCGTCTCCGAGGTCTTTCCCCACGAGACGGTGGAGAAGCTCATGGCGCACGACTGGCCGGGAAATGCGCGCGAGCTCCGCAACGTGGTGGACGCGACGCTGGCGATGGGCGAGGCGCCCCTCTTCGACGGCGAGGCGCCGGAGGCGGGGGACGCTGCCGACGGCGATCCCCACGCCATCCCCCTCGCGCGGGCGCTCCGCCTTCCGTACAAGCACGCGCGTGCGGCGGTGCTCGAGCAATTCGAGGCGCGCTACATCCGCCACATCCTCGACGAGGCGGAGGGCAACGTGGCCCGCGCGGCGCGCAATGCGCGGATGGATCGCAGCTACCTCTTCAGCCTCCTGAAGCGTCACGATTTGAGGTAATCGAGGCTCGGCCTCGCGGAGCACAGTGCCGGCGGAGGAGCGCGAAGGGGTCCGCCGTAGGGTCGAGCCCACTCCGTCGCCCGGGCCCCACGAATCGACCCGCCCATGGCCCCGGAATCGCGGCGTTTCTTCGCGGCATGCGCGTTGCGATGTCCCGGCGCGATGTCTCCCGAACACACGATCATCGTCCTGAGCCGCGACCCGGAGGCGCGCCTCCAATGGCTGCGTGAGGCCGAGCGCGGCATCTGGATCCTCCTGGAACGCGAGCCCTGGCGCACGAAAGCACGCCTCGCCGCGCCTCTGTCCGCCACCCTGGTCATCGGCTGTCGCGACTACGCGGAGGCTGAGGTCCTGAGCCTGGTCGAGGCGGCGCGTTCTCTCGAGCAGCCGGTGCCGGTGGTTCTCTTGACCGACGAGATGGACCGCTACCGCGAGGCGCTCACGCGCTCCGGACTGCTGGCCGAAGTGCTCTCGAGCGTGGCCACGGCCGCCGAGCTGACCCTTCGCCTGGGGGTCGAGCCCGTCCGCGTGAGCAGTGGGGGACGCTCGTGATCCGCGCCGGTGCAATGGTCTTCGCTGCGGCGCTCTTGCTCCTGACGTCGGCGGCCGCGGCCCAGGAAGACCGCGCCGCGATGCTCCAGACCGCCGCGAACGGCGCGGGCGCCGAGTCGGTGCGAAGCGCCTTCGACCGTCTCGCGCGCACCCGCTTCGAGCGCCTCGCCCCCATGCCCCTCGATGCGGCGCCCCCTCTGCCGCTCGAGGATCTGCAGCTGGCGGTGGGTTGCGTCGGGGAGAGCGCCGATTGCCTGCGTGCGGTGGCAGAGCGGGTCGGCGTACAGGTGATGGTCGTGCCGAGTCTCGAGCTCTCGAACGGCACATTCGTCGCTTCGTTGCTGCTCCTGGACACCCGCGATGACGCCCTGCGCCGCGTGACGCGTCGCGCCGATTCCGAGAACGAGCTCTTCGAGCGCGTCGATCCCATGCTGCGGGAGCTCTTCGATCTCCCGCCCCCGGAGGTGGAGCAGCCGGCGGTCGACGGCAACTCACACGCAGCATCTCCCGAGCCTGCGCTTCTGCCACCAGCGTCCGAGGACGATGCACGAGACGCGCCCGGCTTCCCGGTGGGTCCGGCGATCGTCGGCGGAGCGGGGCTCGCGGTCATCGCGGGCGGCCTCATCGCCGGAGGCCTCGCCATGGGCGCGCAGAACGCCTACGCCGAGGCGGACACCTCCTCGCGTGCGGGCGTCGACGCAGCGCAGGCGCACTTGAGCGACGCCCAGACCGACGCGGCGATCGCCAACGTGCTCTTCGCAGTCGGAGGCGCGGCGATGATCGGCGCCGTCGTCTGGTGGCTCGTGGGTGCGGACTCCCCCTTCGGCGTGAGCGCCTCCCCGGAGGGCGTCGCCTTGAGCGTGCACGGAAGCTTTGGAGGTGACTCGTGAACCAGGTGACGCTGCTCTCGGTGCTGATCTTCGCGTTGACGGCCGCTTCCTGCACGGTCGACCCCGCGGTGCAGCAAGGCGAGCGATGCGATGACGCGGGGAGCTGTTCCCCCGGCCACGTCTGCTATCGCGGCTTCTGCGTAGTGGACGTCGCGGTGTGTGCGGGGGGCGCCGACGCCGTCGCGTGCTCGGTTCGCGGCGCCGACGGTCTGACGCCCGTCGGGCGATGCCGCCCCGGAAGCCAGACCTGCACCGACGGCGTTCCCGGAGAGTGCGAAGGCGAGATCCTGCCGCTCGAGACCGACGCGTGCGACGGAATCGACGATGACTGCGACGGGACGACGGACGAAGACCTCCCCACCACTTGTGACACTGGAGAGCCGGGCGTCTGTCGCGACGGTGCCCCCGCCTGCCGCAACGGCACGATGGTCTGTGCGCGCGTCGGGGAGCGCGGCAACGAGACCTGCAACGACCAGGACGACGACTGCGACGGGCTGACGGACGAGGCGCTCACCACGAGCTGCTATCCCGCGGCGGACGGCGGCTGCACCGACGACGACGGAGACGGCGTCTACGAATGCACCGGCACGTGCCGGGCAGGCGAAATCCGCTGCGTGGAAGGGACCGAGACCGGCTGCGAAGATGCAGTCGCCATCGTGATGGAGGCGTGCGGCGTGACCCCGGCCGCAGACGACGACTGCGATGGGGCCGTGGACGAAGGTTGCCCGTGCTCGACGGGTGAGACCCAGGCCTGCTACGGGGGCTCCGACGGGACCGAGGGCGTCGGACCCTGCATCGCCGGGACCCAGTCGTGCGTCGGCGGAGCCTTCGGGGACTGCGAAGGGCAGCGGGTGGACACCGCCGAGACCTGCGCCAATCCAGGGGTCGACGACGACTGCGACGGGACCATGGACGACATCCCCATGCTCGGCATGGGCTGCATGGGGTCGATGCCCGGCGAATGCAGCCTCGGCACGCGCGCATGCAGCGGCGACGTCCTCGTCTGCGACACTCCCGAGCCCACGGCCGAGCGCTGTGACGGCGCGGACGACGACTGCGACGGAAGCGTCGACGAGGACTTCGACGTCAGCACCGACGCGATGAACTGCGGCGCGTGCGGGGCGGCGTGCTCGATGGGGTCGGAGTGCTGCGACAGCGCCTGCGTCGACACCACCGCCGACCCGATGAACTGCGGCGGCTGTGGTGTCACCTGTGGGTCTGGCGAGAGCTGTTGTGGTGGCGCTTGCGTCGACACCGACGCTGACGCGATGAACTGCGGCGCCTGCGGCGCCACCTGTCCTGGCGACTGCTGCGGCGGGACCTGCACCGACGTGCGGACCGACGCCACGAACTGCGGGAGCTGCGGCGCCGGCTGCGGCTCCTCGGAGTCGTGCTGCGGCGGGACCTGCGCCAGCCCGACCGCACCCGCGTGCACCGGGTGCCCGACGGACTGTTCAGCGAGCGGCGAGAGCTGCTGCAGCGGGAGCTGCGTAGACATGATGAACGACGAGGCGAACTGCGGTGGCTGCGGCACGATGTGCTCGCCCGGTCAGGTCTGCTGCGGTGGGTCCTGCGTGACGAGCGACGAGTCGGCTTGCGGGCAGAGCTGCGCCGCCTGCGGTTCGAGCCAGCTCTGCTGCGCCGGCGCCTGCGTCGACGAAGGACCGGCCAACTGCAACGCCTGCGGCTCCGCGTGTCCTTCACCCAACTCGTGCTGCGGCGACGGCTGCTTCAACCTGTCGAACGACGACGCTCACTGCGGCAGCTGCGACACCGACTGCACCACCCTCGGCCAGCACTGCAGCAGCGGCACCTGCTGCCCGATGGGGCAGACCGCGTGCGGCGGCAGATGCGTCGACCTCGACGCGGATAATTCCAACTGCGGGAGCTGCGGCCACTCCTGCTCGGCCCTGACCAGCTGCAGCGGCGGGAGCTGCGTGCTCCTATGACCGCGCCGGAATCAGAGGCGAGGGACGCCGTGAGCGACGCCCTCATCGGGGTGACCATCGGGTCGCGCTACCGCGTCCAGAACCTCCTCGGCCGCGGGGGTATGGGCGTGGTGTACGCGGGCGTGCAGGACGGGCTCGAGCGCCCGGTGGCCATCAAGGTCCTTCGCCCGGGCTACGCCGACGATCCCGATGCGGTACAGCGCATGTTTCGCGAGGCGCGTGCGGCGAGCCAGATGGGACATCCGAACATCTGCGACGTCTACGACCTGGGCCAGCTCCCCGACGGCCGCCCCTACATGGTCATGCCGCTCTTGCGGGGCAGCGACCTCGCCATGCTCATCGAGGATCAGGCGCCGATGAGCGTGGCGCGCGTGGCCGAGCTGTTGCGGGGCCCGGCGGCGGCGCTCGACGTGATGCACGCGCGGGACATCGTCCATCGCGACATCAAGCCGGAGAACCTCTTCCGGGTGATCCACGCCGACGGTTCGGAGATCATCCAGCTGGTCGACTTCGGTCTGGCCACGATGCTCTTCACCGACGCGCGGCTGACGCGCGAAGGGCTCGTCTGCGGAACGCCGCACTACATCGCACCGGAAGCCGGGGACGGCTCGCTGCCCGACGCGCGCGGTGACGTCTACTCCCTCGCGGTCGTCGCCTTCGAGATGCTGACCGGCCGCCTCCCTTTCGACGGTCCGATGCCCATGGGCATCGTCACCCAGAAGATGGTGCAGCCGCCGCCGCGCCTCACGGACGTGAGCAAAGCGGCCTTCCCGGAAGAGGTGGAGGCGGTTCTGCACCGCGGGCTCGCGACCGATCCGGCTGAGCGCTACGCGCACGCCGGGGAGCTGGTCGCGGCCCTCGCCGCCGCGGGTAGGGGCGACGCGCCCGATGACGCGTACGCGCCCGCCCGGGTGAGGTCGCCCGTTTCGTCGAGCTCCGAAGCCGGCTCCGGTTTGGATGCCCTGCCGACCTCGACGGGTCGGTCGATCGCCGTCGTGGCCCTGTTGCTCCTCGCGGTCGCCACGGCTGGCGTCGTCGCATGGGTTTCGTCGAGCGGCTCGCCGCAAACGGCGCGCGCCGCTCGTCCCGCCCCGGCCGCGCCTGCCCCCGAACCCGCGCCCGCCCCCGAACCCGCGCCCCCACCAGACCCGGCGGCGGTCGCGGCCGAGGTCGCGGAGGTCGCGGCGCCGGAACCAGCCGTCGCCGATCCGTCTTCTGTGCCGAGTGACGAAGCGACCGCGCCGGTTTCCCCTCGACGACGCGGCCGGTCTCCACGATCGGGAGGCGCTGTGGCTGTGGAAGCTACCGCCGAGGAGCCCGTCACCGCGACCGTGGGTCGTGGGTCGCTCCCCGGCGAAGAGGGCCCGAACAGCGCGCGCGCGCGCGAGGAGACGCGCCTCGGTACCGACGCGCTCCTTCACGGTCGCCTCGCCGAAGCGGTGCGCCATCTTCGAAGCGCCATCGACGCTGACGCGCGTCACGCGCCGGCGTGGCGCAGCCTGGGGATCGCTCGCCAGCGTCTCGGTCATCGTGCCGAAGCGGTGAGCGCCTATCGACGCTACCTCGCGCTCGCGCCGCGTGCGCCGGACGCGAGCGCGATTAGGGGGCGAATCGAGCAGCTCGCCGCGCCTTGAGCGCGCGAGCGGGCATGGGACGTGAATATCGAGAAGCGTGCGGAGCGGGGCCCACCGAAAATGAACGCGGGCGTCGACTCGCTTTTTGGAGGAGTCCCATGAAACGCATCAGCACGCTTCTATTCCTGAGTTTGTTCCTCGCGGCCTGCGCGGGCGACAAGAACGCCCCAGGTGTGGCGCCCTTGGCAACCACGGATGAGGACGCATCCGCGCCCACGGGATCCTCCGAACCGGTGCTCCCGCAGCGCACGGTCTACCTGGGCGAGGCGAAGCTGGTCGGCGAGCTGGGTGAGTACCAGGTGGAGTTGGTGCCCGCACCGCAAGTGTCGGCGCGCCCGCTCTCCAACGGGACCGAGATCGAGATCGACGGGGGCGACGACTTCGCGATCATGTCCAGGTTCTTCTTCCGCGGAGGCCTGCTTCACGAAGACCTGCAGGTCGGCGCTCACGTCGAGCTCGGGCCGCGCAATTGGAACGCGCCGCCGGACGTCCTTCAGGTCGGCCTGATGGGGTGCTCGGGACCAGCGCGGCGCGCGTGGACCTACGACGGTGTCGCGAGTCACATCACCATCGACGTCGACCAGGGAGCGGGCGCTGACGACCGTGTCCTGCACTTCGTCTCGACCTTTCGCTATGACGATCGCGAGCAGACGCTCGAAGGGGACTTCGGATACACCGTCCGCTGAGTGCGGCGCCAGGCCCGCCCTTCGATCTACAGGAGGCGGCGCCAGGCGGGGCGGAGGCACATGACGCGGGGATGCGCGTCCGCTTTACGCCCGCTGGGGATGCGCTCCACTCTGACGAAGCAGCTCTTCGATCTGTTCTGGAATGCGGGACCACGCGCCGATGCGGACGCCGCCCCCCGCGAGGAACCGTAGCTCGAGCGAGCTCATCGCGTCGCACCACGCAGACTCGAGCGCGCGCAACACACGGCGCGCAACCGTTCCGTCGTGGCACTCGGCGTACACCAAGACCCGCCCACTGGGCGGCCCGCCCACATCTCGACTTTGCATGTCCGAAAAATACGCAAACGCCGTGCCGCGCACCGACGCCCGTTTGCTCAGCCCGTCGCCAGACCCGGGTTCGTCGGCTCATCGGCCCACCACGTCCGGCACTCTGCGCAGAGGAACTCGGTCCCGGCCGCGGCTGCAGTCCGCAAGTCGAAGGTCGACCCACAGTACGCGCACGAAGGTGCTTCGCCGCTCAGCAGGGCCCTCGCCAGGTAGCGAAAGGAGTGGACGTCCACCGGCTTTTCGAGCAGGTGGGCGCCGACCTCGCGCGCCCGGCGGGTGAGCCCGTCATCGGCGCCTCCGGTGATGAGGACCATCGGCATCGACCAGCCCCAGCTGCGGGCCAGCTCGAGCACCGCCAGACCCGACGGACCCGGGATGCGATCGTCGGCAACCACGAGCGAGGGAGTTTCGCTCACAGCCATCATCACGCCGAGCTGTGCGCCAAGGGCTGCTCCGTTGCGTGACAGTGTCACCGAGCATCCCTCGTCCCGGAGCACGGACGCGAGGGAGGCTCTGACCAGATCATCGTCTTCGGCAACGATGACGTGCGGATGAATGGGGAGAGTCATGCGCTGTGTGAGCAGCAACAGTCGTGCCCCCCGTATCTGCCCCACGGCTCGACAGCGGACGACGCGCCTCGTGGGGAATCTTTCGCGAAGCTGCGGATCATCCCGCCATCGATCGGTACGCGAGCGCGGGATGACGACGGCCCGCTGCGCGGCGTGCATCTTGCCACGATCGGATCGCGGAACAGCGTGGGGTCCTTCGAGGGAGGTAGCGCGATGGGCGACGACAACGAGCTGAGGGTTCTGGTGACCGGAGCGACCGGGCAGCAGGGGGGAGCCGTCGCTGACGCGCTCGTGGACGCGGGACACGCGGTGAGGGCGTTGACCCGGATCGTGGGCTCACCGGTCGCGCGGCGGCTCGCGCGAGGGGGCATCGAGGTCGTTGGCGGGAGCTTCGACGATCGGGCGTCGCTCACGCGTGCCGTGCAGGGCGTCGACGCGATCTTTGCGATGAGCACTCCTTTTCAGCGCGGGCCAGATGTCGAGGTCCGCCACGCTCGCGCGCTGATCGAGACCGCAGCCGCGGCCCACGTGAGGCACGTGGTCTATTCCTCGACGGCCAGCGCACTCGAGGACACGGGCGTGCCCTACTTCGACAGCAAGGCCTCGGTCGAGCGCGTCCTCGAAGAGGCCTGCCTGCCGTTCACCATCGTCGCGCCCGTGTTCTTCATGGAGAATCTCCGTAGCTCGAGGGTGCTGCCGCGACTCCGCTTCGGAAAGCTCGCCATGCCGCTGCCCCGGCACCGGCTCTTGCAGATGGTGGCCCTCGACGACCTGGCGGAGTTGGTGGTGCACGTGATGGAAGAGCGCGGCGGATTCGTGGGCGAGCGCGTGGAGGTGGCCTCCGATGCGCTTCCCGGGTGGAGGATCGCCGAGATCATTGCCGAGATCATGGGTCGCCGGGTCGACTACGTCGAAGCGCCCGCGCCGACGTCGCTGTCGAGGAGCCCAGACTTCCTGCGCACCTTCGAGTGGCTGGCGCGGGTCGGGCATTCGGTGGACATCCCCGCGCTGCATCGGCGCTTCCCCTCCATAGGCTGGCGGTCGTTCGAGGAGTGGGCGCGCGCGCGGAGCTGGCGCAGAGCCCTCCGCGACGTGCCGCAAGTGCTCGACCTCAGCGTCCCCTTCGGCGCTCCATCCACCGTGCTGGTGTCGCGCCGGTAGGCCTCGACCGATCATCCCTGAAAGGCGGTAGGCAGGGCGGGCCCGCGATGCGTCCATCGACGGCGATTCCGCGGCTGGCGATGGCGTTTATCAGGTTGACTGTATGGCGCTTTCATAAGATTGGGACGCAGCGCGGGGGGCGCATGGACCGACCGAAACGAAGAGATGAACGCGACCGCTCGGGGATCAGCCGGGTGGATGAGAGCGAAACCGAGCGGCAGCACACGCAGAAGATGGAGACCGTGGGCGTGTTGGCGAGCAGCGTCGCCCACGACTTCGGAAATCTTCTGCACGGAATCATGGGTGCGACCGCCATCGCCCTGTCGCCTGACACGCCGCCCGATCGCGCGCGGGCGTATCTGCAGCGGGTGCTGGAGTCCTGTCGCCGGGGGTCGTCACTGGTCGCCCAGATCATGACCTACAGCCGCAAGCAGCCCGAGAAGCCGTCGCCGGTCTTTGTCGATCATCTGATCGACGAATGGACGGCTCTGCTCGAACGGCTGCTCGGTGAGCACATCGAGCTCGTGGTAGAGACGCATGCCCCGGACGCCGCGCTTCTCGCCGATCCGATGCAGCTTCAGCGGGTCCTGTTGAACCTCGCCGCCAATGCGCGCGCGGCGATGCCGGCGGGCGGGACGCTCACGCTTTCGACGAGAAAGGTGGAGAGGGACGCTGACGACGGGACGAAGCGATGTCACGTCCGACTCGTCGTCGCCGACACGGGCTCGGGAATGGACGCAGAAACCAAGGCTCGGATCTTCGACCCCTTCTTCACCACCAAGAACATGGGCACCGGACTCGGTCTCGCGACCGCCCTCGACACGGTGCACGCCCTGGGCGGACGCATCGAGGTCTACAGCGCGCCGGGACGCGGCACGGCCTTCGTCATCGAATTGCCTCTGGTCGACTGTCCAAAGAAGATGATGGTGCCGCAGCGCTCGCGCCCCCAGATCAAGTTCCGGGGGCGTGCGCTTCTGGTGGAGGACGACAGTCTGGTGCGCATCACCGTGCGCCACTATCTCGAAGAGCTCGGTTTCGAGACGATCGAGGCAGAGAGCGGAAGCGATGCGCTCGCGCTCGCGCAGATCTACGGGAACGAGTTCACGCTCGTGGTTACGGACGTCACGCTGCCTGGAGAGAGCGGGCCTCAGCTCGTCAAACAGCTTCGGGTGCGCTACCCGAACAACTTCTCTGTTCTCTTCATGACGGCGCACTCGCCTCACGAGCTCGTCGCGCAAGGCCTGGTCGTGGACAAAGATCGATTCCTGATGAAGCCCTTCGAGCGGAGTGACCTCGAGGAGGCGCTCGCCGAGCTCCTGCCCCGCCGCCTCCGCCGGCGGCCGTCCATACCTGTCGGGATGCCGGGCCCGGTCAAGGTCACGCCCGAGGTGCTCGAGCGCGCAAAGAACGGCTGAGGAGCGTTCACGCGACGCGCGAGGGACCCCGTGACGCAGGTTGCTCTTCCTCCGCTGCCTCTCGATGTGCCGAATGTGCCGGAAACACGCCCGAAGATGACGGTCGGGGAGCCGAGGAGGGACCAGCTCGGCGGCGTGGAGGTGCGCTCTTCGGCGCGGGCGCCTGGTCCGTTTCCGCGTGCGTCGAGACGTCGGTCACGAAGCCCCGCGCGCCAGCCCTGCTCCGCGCGCGTGGGGCGCTCTTCAGCGCAGGCAGCAGCGGGAGCGCGACGGCGAGGACCAGCAACAGCCCGAAGGGGATGAGGGCTCCGAACGCTGGCACCAGGGCCAGGGCGCCGGAAAAGAGGAGCAGCGGCGCGGTCACCGCGGCGATGACGATGCGATGGCGCCTCGGCAGGTGCGATGCCGGCAGGGCCCGGACCGAGACCTCCCCGGGTAGCTCGTTCGCACGGACCGTGTCCGCGAGCGCAGACAGGTCGAGCTGCACGCAGCGCTCCCCGTGCCTATCGGCGATTTCGACCTGCGACCACCCCTGCCGGACCATCGCCTGCAGTGCGTCGACGAGCGCGACCTGACCCCCAAACGAGGGGCGGGTCTTCCTGGCAGTCATGCATCCAGCGCTGTCTTCCACCATGTGGGGCGGGCAGACGGTCAACAGTCCGATCACCTCACCGCGCTCGTCGCGCACCGTCGGGCAGCTGCACCCCACCCAATCGTCACCCCCGCACCGACGCATCTGCAGCCGGATCTCCTTTTCTCGAAACAGATAAGGCTCGCGGACCCGCTCCAGGTTCCCGACTTCGAATGTTCGCTTCTTCATGAGGTGCTTCCCTGCGCTTGCCCCTCCTCGCGTTATCCGGAGCACGGGGCATGCCACCCGGCCGGCCTGCGGATGGCTCGCTCCAAGAGGCGGGCAGGGAAAATCTTCCCCGCACCTGCGGAGGATCTCGCGATCCGGACCGTGGGGAGAGACGACCGCCGATGAGATCTCACAGCCGTCCCGCCCATTCATGCCCGAGGGGGGCGACTGCCGGCGTGGGCACGCTCGTTGCTCTCCGTCCTCGGACGGAGGGCGAAACACATGACGCGCCACTACGCAACGAGTGTGACCGTGAGGGGCCTGCCATTCGACGAAAGGATCGTTCGTCGAGCACGGGAGTGCGGTGATCTGCTCGCGAGCCAAGTGCGATCGCCGTGCCACGTCCAGCTGCAAGCCGTCCGACGGCTCGGCTCGGAGTTGCAAGTCGAGGCCACTGTCTCCCTCGAGGTGCACGGCGCCCCGGTCTGGGCCATCGCCTCACACGTCGACTGGTCGAGCGCCATCGCGACCGCCTTCGTCCGTGCCGGCGACCGTGCGGCTGCAGCACTCGATTGGGGTGGCTCGGTGGACATCGCCTGGGGGCTCGAGCACATGACGGAGCAGGCATCGTGAGTAGCTTGACGGGACTCGCGGCCGATATCGTTGCCACGATGAGTGACGCGGACGTGCTCGCGATCGTCGCCGAGGGCGCATTCTCCCTTCCCGCGCTGCGAGCGATGAGCCGCAGTACTCTCTTTCGTGCCGATGATGTCGCGGCGCTGGTCGACGACGTCGAGCGCCTGTGCCGGCTGCGCGCCACCGCCGGTCTCCCGGGTGAGGGCGACCAGGAAGAAGAGGAAGAGGAGGAGCCCTTCGCCGCGTGAACCGGCGCGCGCGTGTCTCAGTCCGCCGCGAGCTGCCGCTCCACGACCTCCGCCAGCGTCGAGAAGTCGACGGGCTTCTGGACGAAGACCGCGCGGTGGCGCTCGACCACCGCGTCGATCTCTTCGTCGCGCGGGAGCCCACTCACGTAGACGGCGCGCGCGCCCGGATAAATCTTTCTGAGTCGTTCGATGAGCTCGGGTCCCGTCCCATCCGGGAGGCGGATGTCGGTGAGCACCAAATCGACACCTCCCCGTGCCTGCACCAGCTCGAGGGCGTCGCCGATGTCGGAGGCGGCCATGAGCTCATAGCGCAGGTCGGCGAACAACTCTTCGACCGCCGATCGGGCGACCGCATTGTCCTCGAGGAGCAGGACGACGGGGGGGACGGAGATCTCGCAGCCTGTGACTTCGGCAGGCGGCGCCGACGCCTCGTCGGCTTTCACCAGGCGGTCGACCAGCGCCACCGCCTCCTCTTGGGAGAAAGGCTTCTGAATCGTCGGAGTCTCGGGCGGGATGCGCTCGTGGCGCTCGAGGAGCACGTCCCGGGGGTAGGCGCTCATCAACGCGACCGGGATTTGCAAGCCCTCCTGCTCCAGGCGGTGGATGAGCTCCGGTCCGGAGAGCCCCGGTAGCGCCGCATCACTGAGAACCGCCGCCACGCGGTGCGCGCGGCACAGTTCGAGGGCCTGCTCTGCGCTGGCTGCCTCGCGCACGGCGTAGCCGGCCTTGCAGAGGTAGTGACAAACCGTCATCCGAACGAGCTCCTCGTCCTCGACAATCAGGACGGTCGGCTCGTCCTGGCCGAGCTGAACCTGCTGTGGGGGGCGCTCGAGCGCCTCACAGGTCCTGGCGTGGGGCAAGAGGAGCGTGAATGTCGTCGCAACGCCAGGCGAGCTCTCGACCTCGACGTGCCCCTCGCACCCTCTCACGATTCCATAGATCGTCGACAGCCCGAGCCCGGTCCCCGCGTCGCGCTTCGTAGTGAAGAAGGGCTCGAAGACGCGCGCGCGCGTCGGCTCGTCCATGCCGATGCCCGTATCGCACACACGAAGGCGGAGGAAGCGACCGGGGCGCACTTCTTTGGCCCTCGCCTCGTCCGGGTCGAGTGAGGTCCAGGAGGTCTCGACGCTGAAGACGCCCCCGCTGGGCATGGCATGACGCGCATTCGCCGCCAGGTTCATCATGATCTGCTCGAGATGGCCGGGCGCGAGGAGCACGCGCGCGCCCTTCGCATCGAGGCTGGTTTCGAGCCTCACGCCTTCTCCGAGAAGCGTCCCCAGCATGGCGGCGGATGCTTCGAGCGCACGATCGACCTCGACCTCCGTGCGCTCGAGCGCGCTCCTCTTGCTGAAGGTCAGGAGCTGACTGACGATGGAGACGCCGCTCTTCGTCGCATTTCGGATCTCCCGAATGTGGCTCGCCACCATCTCGGGATCGTGGAGTCTGTTCTCGGCCATCTCGGCCATCCCCATGATTCCCATCAAGAGGTTGTTGAAGTCGTGCGCGATCCCCGCCGCGAGCGTGCCGACCGCTTCCATCTTCTGGGCGTGGCGCGCTTCTCGCTCGAAGCGACGCTGGTCGGTGACGTCCCGGCCTACCCCCAGAAGGCCGCGAAGCTCTCCCCCGGCGCCGTGAGCTCCGTGTGGCACCACTCGATCTCGCGGATCTGTCCGTCCTTCGTCACGATCGGCCTCACGAGCTCTCCCGCCCACTCGCCTTGGAGTGCTCGCGAGAAGGTCTCCCACCTCTCGCGCCGCAGCTCCTCGGGCACGAAGGTCTCGAACCAATCGGCGCCCTCGACCTCTTCGAAGCGGCGCCCGGAGATGCGCTCGAGATACGGGTTGTAGCGAACGATTCGTCCTTTCGTGTCGAGGACGAGCACGATCACCGGCGCCGTATCGAGGAGGCCCTCCGCGAAGTCGCGCTCGGTGCGAAGGGCAGCTTCTGCTTCGTTCATCGGGTCTCCTCACTCTGAGTGAGAGCGACGCGTCAACGCGACCTTCCGAGCGACGGCGACCCCCACGGCCCCCACGAGGAGCAGATGGGTGAGGATTCCGGGCGCGTCCACGTTGACGACGCTCGCAACCCAGCCTGCCGCGAGAACGACGGTGACCCACCAGAGAATGTCCGATGTCATCATCTTGGGACCTCCGGACCGATCGCCAGCAAGGAGTAGGCCGGCTCACGTTCCCATGGCCCTCGCAATCATCGAAGCGCGCGGCAGGTCGGTCCGCGGGAGATCCTCCACACACGCCACGGAAAATCTCGCACTCCCGACCATGAGACTGCCGTGAGAATCACGGACGCCTCGATGGCGCGATGCGTGCATCAGGGCCGCGGGCCCCAACACGGCGGCCGTAACCAGGAGGACCCATGGAGATTCTAGAGATCATGAGCAAGCCCGCGGTGACGTGTCACGCGAACGACAGCCTCGAGGCTGCAGCGCGCCTGATGTGGGAGAACGACTGCGGCGCCCTGCCGGTCTTGAACGATGAAGGTCGCGTCACCGGAATGATCACAGACCGCGACATCTGCATGGCGGCCTACACCCAGGGGAAGCCCCTCGAGGCCATTGCGCTGAGCTCGGCGATGGCGACCACGGTGCACACCAGCCGTCCGAACGAGGCCATCGAGAACGCCGAGCGCCTGATGCAGAGAATGCAGATCCGTCGGATCCCGATCGTGGACTCGGAGAAACGTCCGGTGGGCTTGCTGTCGCTCAACGACATCGCGCGGCACGCGGCCAGCTCGCGCAAGCGCAACGGGATGGAGCGCGCGGTCACAGAGACCCTCGCCGCCGTTTGCCAGCCGCGCTCGGAGATCGCGGTCGCCCGCGATCGACGACGCGCCGCCGCGGCGGAGTGATCCGTCGCTCGATCGATCGGCGGAGATGGCCGAGGTCCCGCCCGGGCACCGCAGCTTTGGGCGTCACGCTGGTGCATCGGCAGGGTTAAAGGCAAGGCCCACCCGGGCGACGAGGGGGGCAAGGAGATGATTCGGCGCATCTTCAGGCACGCGGAAGAGCTTCGAGACGCCATCGACATCGTCTACCTGGAGGGCTACGACATGGACCTCGCCGGCGTCGCCGGCTGGTCCGTCGGCGATAGCTGGAAGCAAGCCGTCGATCCCGCGACCGAGGTCGAGCTCTTCTACCAGAAGCTCGAGAGCGTCGTGCGGCTCTACTTCGGCAGTCCCGAGGGGTTCAGGCGGATCATGCGCCACGTCATCACCCTCAACGGCTCCTTCTTCACCGGGGAGCGACTGATCGAGCAGTACTGGCGGGGTGCCTATCGGGCACGGGGAGAGTGACGTCCGTGCACGACGAATCATCGATTGACTCCGACGATACCCGCAGACCATTGGGCGACGTCATGGATGTGGCCCGGGCGCTCGAGGCTTCCCTGGCGAAGGTGCGCGGGGTGCAGGCGGCCGCGATCGTCGGATCGATACGCCGGCGCCGCGACACGATCGGCGACATCGACCTGCTGGTCGCGACGAACGATTTCAGGCGCGTCGCGAACACGTTCGCCGCGCTGCCGGAGGTGCAGAGCGTGCTCGCCCGGAGCCCGACCATGACCCGGGTGCGCCTGAGCCATGGGCTCGACGGCGTCCTCTGGGCCGTGCGGCCGGAGAGCTTCGGCGCCGCGCTCGTGCATTTCACCGGCAGCAGGGGCCACGACGTCGCGCTTCGGAAGATCGCACGACGGAAGGGCCTGGTGCTCAACGAGTACGGCCTCTTTCGTGGCACGCTTCCGGTCGCCGGTCGTACCGAGGAGGGGGTCTACGCCGCGCTGGGGATGAGCTTCGTCCCGCCCGAGGTGCGCGAGGACACCGGCGAGGTGGAGCTCGCGATTCAAGGTCGACTCCCGGACTTCGTTCGCGCCTTCGACATACGTGGAGACCTCCAGGTCCATGCGGATTGGAAGAATCAGCCCGCGTCGATCGAGGCCATGGCTCAGGCAGCTCGGGATCTGGGGCGCGAGTACGTCGTGATCAGCCTTCCAGTGACCGCGGGGATGGATGCGCACGGCCTTCGCGAGCGGCTCGCCGCCATTCGCGAAGTGGATCGCGGCACCTCCGGGATCGCCGTCCTCGCCGGCGCCAAGGTCGACGTTCGCCCCGACGGGAGTCTCGAAGCCGAAGATGCCCCGCTGGCAGAGCTCGACATCGTCGGCGCCGCCGTTCACTCGCACGTCGACCAGCCGCGCCACGAGATGACGCGACGACTCGTTGGCGCGGTCGAAAACCCCGACGTTCACGTGTTGTTTCATCCGACCAATCGATCGCTCCGCGCGCACCGCCCCGCCGACATCGACTTCACCGCGCTCCTCGCCGCTTGCGCGCGCACAGGGACGGTGCTCGAGCTGAGCTCCCAGCCCCACCGCCTCGATCTGCCGGCCCCGTCGATCCGCCGCGCCGTCGAGGCCGGCGTGCGAATCGCCATCGGCTCCGACGCTCACGATGTCGAAGAGCTCCGTTACGTCGAGACCTACGGTCTCCAAAGGGCGCGACGGGGGTGGGCAGAGGCCCAGGACGTCATCAACACGCTGCCAATTGGCGAGATGCTGGCGCTGCTTCGCGCCGGCGCGGGCGGAGGAGCTCCGCGACGACTCAGGAAGCTCGCTCGGTAGGCTCAGCGAGGTGGCCGCGCGTGCGCCACGGGAGGTGGGGGATTCTCCCCTCCATGGGGGGATCTTTCCCACCCCCCGCGAGTGGTCCGCGAACGGCGCCCACTCTGCACAGGGCACGAACCTTGCTCGCCGTGTTCACATGAAGCAGGTTGCCGAATCCCGCGTCATCGCGGTGGTGGATGACAACGGGCTGGTCCTCCGATCCACGGGGCGGCTCCTCGCGAGCCTCGGACATCGCGTCATCCTCTTCGACGATCCGGAGATCGCTGCGGAGAACCTGCCCCTCGAACACGTGGATGCCTTGATCCTCGATTTCCAGATGCCGCGGATGTCGGGCGTCGCCCTGGCGCGGCGGGTCGCTGAGCGGCGTGGCGCAGCCGCGCCACCGATGCTCCTCGTCACCGGTGCGCTCGAGAAGCTCCAACCCGCGGACTGCGCGCTCTTCACATCCATCCACGCAAAGCCTCTGCCCATCGACGCGCTCGAGATTGCGCTGAAACACGCCTTCCGTGGTTGCCTGAACGTGCCATCGGCGCGCACCCAGGAGGCCTCCGCCCCCGGCGAGGACCAGGAGGCGCGGGCTGGTTGACCGGCGGGTTCAGCTCTTGGGCAACGTGTCCCGGAGACCGTACTTTTCGATCCGGTAGCGGATCTGGTCCCGGTTGATCCCCAAGAGGCGCGCGGCGCGGCTCTGGTTGCCACCGGTGCGCTCGAGCGCCTGCACGACGAAGCTCCGCTCGAGCTCGGCGAGGTCGACGCCTTCGGCGGGCAGCTCCAGGGCGGAGGACGCGCGCGGCCGTTCGCTTCGATGCATGGCCGAGAAGTCCGAGGGCTCGAGGACGTCGCCCTCTGCCAGCAGCACCGCCCGCTCGACCGCATTGCGCAGCTCCCGGATGTTGCCGGGCCAGGGGTACGTCTCCAGCTCGGTCAGCGCCTTGGCGCTGAGCTTGCATACGCGCTTGCCGAGCTCGCGGTTGAATCGGTCGACGAAGAGCCGCGCCAGTGGAGCGATGTCCTCCCGGCGCTCGCGGAGCGGTGGAAGGTGGACGTGGAGAACCGTCAGTCGGTAGTAGAGATCTTCGCGGAAGGTGCCCTTCTCGACCATGTCGGCCAGATCGCGGTTGGTCGCGGCGATCACGCGGACGTTCGGCTGTATCTCCGCGGAGCCGCCCACCCGCCGAAAGGTGTGCTCCTCCAGGAAGCGCAGCAGCTTCGCCTGAAGCGCCGGGGTCATCTCGCCGATCTCGTCCAGGAAAACGGTTCCGGTGTCGGCCTCCTCGAGCAACCCCTTCTTCTGCTGGCGGGCGTCGGTGAACGCTCCTCGCTCGTGGCCGAAGAGCTCGCTCTCGAGGAGCGCCTCGGGAAGGGCGGAGCAGGTGATGTTGAGGAACGGACCGTCCGCGCGCAGGCTGGCGGCGTGGCAGGCGTGTGCGGCGAGGTCCTTGCCTGTCCCGCTCTCGCCGGTGAGCAGGATCGTTCCACCGGCGCTGCTCGCGAATCTCGCGAGCAACCGTTTGACCTCTCGCATGGCGGGCGACTCGCCCACGATGGACGCGAGGCTATTTTCGTTTCGCTGTCCCCGCAGACGTCGCACCTCGCGCCGCAGCGCGGTGGTCTCGAGGGCTCGCTCGGCGATGGCCACCACCTCGTCGACATCGAAAGGCTTGGCTACGAAATGAAACGCTCCTTGCCGCATGGCATCCACAGCGCGCTCGATCGAAGAGAACGCCGTCAGAAGGACGACCGGAACGTCTTCGTCGTGCTCCTTCATCACCGAGAGCAGCACGAGCCCATCCGTGTCCGGCAGTTTGTAGTCGAGAAGGACGAGGTCCACACCGGCGTCGAAGAGACCGAGCGCGCTCGCGCCGTCGGCCGCCTCGATCACATCGAACCCCTCCTCCTCGAGGCGCTGGCGGAGCGACCAACGGATCAGCTCCTCGTCGTCGACGACGAGGATCGTTGCCGAGCGCCGAAGCTTCCGGACGCCGCCCTCATCGTTTCGAGCAGCAGCCTCTTCCATCCGAGTGTGCAAACCCCCCAGGCGAGTGTACATAGTCCCCGCGCTCCCGCGTGCACGCGCAACGAGCGGCGCATTTTTCGCGCAACGAGGCGCCCATGCAGGTCGTGAGTCGGATGTCGAGTCGTCTTTCAACGTACGCTGCTTTCGAAGCTCTGGCTCTGGCCATCGCCGTCATCGGCGGCGACGACCGAATCGTCTACGCGAACGGAGCGTTCGCGGAATTCCTCGGATACGCGGCGGGGACGGAGCTCGTAGATGAAAGCGTCCTCACCATCTCGCTCCCGGTGGCGCTCGCGCCCGAGGCGGGCGTGGCGACCTTCGTCAAGAAGGACGGGAGCACCGTCTGTGGACATCTGGTGGTTGCGATGACGACCGCCGCCGAACCCGCGCCCGCCCAGCGCCTCTGGATCGTGGCGACAGACAGGCGGTCGGTGGACGACGATCCGCCGGCGGACGGCGAGGTGGCGAGCGCGCATCTCGGGGCGCTGGCGTCGCTGATCGCACACGAGGTCAAGAATCCCCTCGCGGGGATCCGGGGTGCGGCGGACATCATCCGTGATCGCCTGCCCGCGCACGCGGCGGAGCAGGAGATCCTCCACACCATCACCAATCGGATCGGCGAGCTCGACGCGTTGATCGATCGCGTCGTGCGCTACGCCAGACCCACGAAGCCACACTTTCAGACGCTGTCTCTTTCCTCGTGCCTCAGCCACGCCCGCCAACTCATCGCCAGCGATCCTGCGGTCGCGGGCGTCGAGATCACGGTGACCGGCGAGCCCACCGAGGTGCGAGCAGACCCGCGCCTTCTCGGCGTGCTCTTGTCCGATTTGTTGCTCAACGCGGCGCAGGCCTGCGGGGAAGGGGGACGCGTCACGGTCACCCACCGGACGCACGAAGGCCTGGCGATCGTGACCATCGACGACACCGGTCCAGGCATCCCAGCCGAGGTCTTGCCCCGGGTCTTCGAGCCGTTCTTCACGACCGGTGCCCGCCGTGCTGGATTGGGGCTGCCTACCGCGAAGCAGATCGTCGAGGCCCACGATGGGCGCCTTTCGATCTCCAACCGCCCCGAAGGCGGGGCGCGGGTCACGCTCCTTCTGAGGAGCGCGTAGCATCACGACGCTCGCATCGGGGGCTGCGCATCACGCATCTGGACCGGTATCATCCGGTCGATGGGCCGGTCTCACCTCGTCGTTCTTCTCTTCGCCGTGGCGACGGGGTGCGGGGACGACGGCGCGATGGTCCTGCCCGACGCGTCGCCCGACGCCGATGCAGGTCCCGGGGGCCCCTCGACCCCGCTGCCGCCGGCGCCGGTCGAGAGTCCCGAACCCCCCGCCGACGCCGCGGTGGTCGACATGGGCCCCTGCCCGATGGGCTGGGAAACCACGCGTTCGGAGCGAGAGGGCGGCGCGACCTGGTGCGTTCCGACGGGCGCGGCCTTCGCGGCCTGCGATCCCGGCGGTGTGCGTGTGCCCGGCGAGGATGCGTGCACGCCCCTCGCGTCGTGCACGACCAGCGATGGATTCCCCGACGACCTCCCCGCCGGCGGCACGCTCCTCTTCGTTCGGCCTGGCGCGACGAGCGGCGACGGCTCGCGCGGCTCGCCCTTCGGGACGCTCACAGAAGCGCTGACGGACGCGACCGACGGGACCACGATCGCGCTCTCCGTCGGGACGCACACCGGCGGTGTCACGCTCCCCGCTGGCGTCTCGCTCGTCGGGGTGTGCCCCGAACAGACGATCCTCACCGCGCCGAGCGACGTCGCCACCCTGAACGTCGATGGCACCGGCGCCAGCGTTCAGAGCGTGTCGATTGAGGGAGGCGCCACGAGCCTCGCGGTCGGGGCCGCCGGTTCTCTCACGATGCGCACCTCCGAGGTGCGGGGGATCTCACGGTCGAAGGTGCGCTGACCCTCGAACGCGTCGGGCTTCGAGATGGCGGCGCGCGCGTGACAGGCACGCTGATGGCGTCCGAGGTGCACGGCGCGGGGGTCGAGCTCAGCGTCGCCGGCGGCGGCAGCGCGACCCTCGATCGCAGCGCGCTCATCGGCGGCGAGACCGCGTTGTCGGTCACGGCCGGCTCGGCGACCGTCACCGAGTCCTTGATCGCTGGCGCCACGCTGCGAGGGGTCTCGGTGGTCGGAGAAGCCAGCAGCGTCGAGCTCAGCGACCTGCTGGTGGACGGTGTTCGGAGCGGCGATCCGCTCGCCGCGGGGATCTACGCCGACGAAGGCGCGACGCTTCACGCGGAGCGCCTGGCGGTGGTGGGCGCGGGCGGTCACGGCGTCGTCGACTACGGGAGCGAGCTCGCGCTCCGCGACGTGGCGATCATCGACGCCGGTGTGGAGGCGATGGCGAATTCGGTCGGCGCGATGCTCATCGCCTTCGACGCCCACGTCGAAGCCCTCGGCCTCGCGATCGAGGGGGCGCAGAGCTCCGGCGTCACCGTCTTCCAGAGCTCGGGCTACATCGAAGACCTCCGCATCCTCGGCGTCGAGAACATCAACGCCAGCGACGGCCTGGGGATGATTGCGGGCAGCTCCCACGTCGCCGTCAAGCGCGCGCTGGTGAGGGACGTGCACCTCGTGGGCTTCATGACGACCGATCCTCAGGGGCAGCTGCGCCTCGAGGACGTGCGCGTCGCGAACGTCACCACGGCGCTCGGAGCGTTTGGTCGCGGTCTCGCCGTTCAGTCGGGCGCCAAGCTCATGCTCCGCCGCGTGCACGTCTCGGACGTCGTGGCGGATGGCATCTTCGTCGCTTCGCGCCGCGCGTCCGTCGTGGGATCGGACGTGGTGCTGGAGCGGATCCAGGCGGCCGAGGCCGGTGCGCTCCTGGGGATGGGCATCGGTGTTCACGCCCAGGCGGGCGCCTTCGTCGACCTCACCCGCTGTGAGGTGCATGAGAGCCAAGGCCTCGGAATGGCGCTCCTCGACGAGGGCACGCTCGCCCGTTTTCGGGATTTGTTGGTCGAGAGCACACAGTCCTGGATTCGCGGTCCTCTCGACGAGACGAAGGCGGGTCGCGGCATCGACCTCGAGCCCGGGGCGACCCTGGTGCTCGAGCGCGCGCGCCTCGTCGACAACCGCGACGCGGCCATCGTCGTGAGCCCCGGCACGGATCTTCACCTTGAGCGACATCGAGATCCGGGACACCCAGGACGACGGCAGCTCACGGCTGGGTGGCCGCGGGCTCGCGATCTACGGCACGGCCACCGTCCGAGGGGAGCGTCTGCTCTTCGAGAACAATCGTGAGACGGGGGTGGTCGCCTTCGACATGGGAACCGTCCTCGACCTCGAGGACGTGGTGATCCGGACGACGATCGAAACGGCCTGCGCTCCGGATGGCTGTAACCCGGCGGGCATCGGCCTCGGCGCTTACGAGCTCGCCGCCGTCTCGGTGCGTCGCTTCTTGATCGAAGACAACGTCCTGGCGGGAGTCCAGGTCGCGAACGACGGCTCGCTCGATCTCAGCGAAGGAATCGTTCGGGGCTCTCCGATCGGCGCGAGCGTGGACGTCGACGGTTACGACTTCGACCGGCTGAGCGACGGCGTTCGCTACGAGGACAACGGCACCAACCTCGACTCGTCTTCGCTCCCCGTGCCCTCGCGCGGCGCCATCCTCGACTCGACCGGCGGAGAGATGCCGTGAGGGGGGCGCCAGCACGCGCCGTCGCGCCGGTCCTCGCGGCGCTCGCTCTCGCCGCCTGCTCGGACGACGTCGGCATGCCGCTCCCGGACGCGTCCCCCGACGGCGGCGCGATGGACTCGGCCTTCGTGATGGGTCCGGTGACGAGCACCTACGAGGGCGAGCTTCCCCCACGAAATGGCTACTGCAACGGCGCGGGCGAGGTCCAGACACTGGAGGCGGTCCCCGCCACCGAGCTCCTCGACACCCGCTCGACGCTCGTCGATCACGCGCGCCCGTCGACCGCGTGCGCCGTCTCGAGCGCATCCGTCACGCCGGACTTCGTCTTCACCTACACGCCGCCGGGGCCCGGGGTGTTCACGGTCCGCACCGATCTGCCGGGGACCAATCCCTTCATGGACACCATCGTCTACGTGCGGAGCGGCTGCGCCGGCGACGGCGAAGAGCTCGCGTGCAACGACGACGCCGGGGGGTCGAGCGGCCCCTCTCGCCTCACGCTCGAGCTCGAGGAGGCGGTGCCGCTCTTCATCGTGGTGGACGGCTTCTCCGACGTCGACGTCGGCGCGGTGGAGGTCGGCTTCGACTTCGTCCCCGTGCCCACTCCCTCCGGCCCGGGCGCCGACCTCTGCGCCGACGCCACCGACCTCGTCTTTTCGGGGGAGGGCGACACGCTCATCGCCACCGCGATGGGCGACACCGAGGGCTCGGGCAACGACGACGGCTGCGCCGGCGTCCCCTCGACCTACGATCTGCCCGACCGTTTCTACGCCTTCACCATCGAAGACACGCGCGACGTCACGGTCACGGTGGCGCCCGACATGGACTACGACCCGGCCTTCTACATCCTGCCCGACTGCGGCGCGCCCGACGCGCTCCTCTGCTACGACAACGGCCCACCCGGCTACACCGAGTCCTCGACCGCCGCGGCCCTCCCCGCCGGCCGCTACGTGATCGGCGTCGACGCCTTCGTCCATGCGTCGGCCACCAATTACGAGAGCGGCACCTACACCCTCGAGGTCGTGGCGACGACGCCCTGAGCCCGTGTTCACAGCGACGCGTGGGCGCGTCGAACCTGGAGCCCAACGTCGGCGGTGAGGCCTTCGTAACGCGCCTCGAGACGCGCGCGACCCGGCCGCCGCGCCCGCCAGACGCCGTCGTGGGCGATGGTCGCGGCCCCGCCCTCGACTGCGAAGCGGACCTCGCCGTTGGGCACCGTCGTCGGGCGCCCGTCCGCGCAGCGGGCCGTGACCGCGACGGAGGCGGAGCGACCGACGGGGAGCGCTTCGTCGAAGGGGATGAGGGCGAGGCTCGTGGGCTCGCACGGAGGCCCGAAGGTGAAGCGAAGCGCCATCTCCATCCGCGCGCCCGCCTCCGCCATCGCGTGCATGCGCCCGGGCGCTTCGTAGTAGCCGAGGTCGCGGCCGAGCGACAAGCCGCGCCGCATCAAGTCGTCGCGCAGCTGTCGCGCGTCGGCGACCATGTAGGGGACCACCTCGCGCGGGTTGCCCTCGCGCGTCCCGACGTCGATCCAGAAGCGATCGGCGATGGCGGGCGCGTCGTGGGCACGGCGGAGAGCGGCGCGCCGGCGGAACCACAGGCTGGGTGACATCGCGATGACGCGGTCGAAGCGATCGGGCCGCGTGAGCCCGGCGCGAACCGCGGTGAGCCCGCCGAAGCTGTACCCCAGGATGGCTCCACTGTCGGCCAGGGCCACAACCGCGCCCGCGCGCGGCACCACCGCATCCGCGAGGTAGTCCACGAAGAGGCCCGCCCGCACCGAAAGCTCCCGGTTGCGGTCCTGCCGCGAAGGGACCGCGATCACCACCATGGGATCGATGACGCCGGCGCGCGAGAGCCTGCGCGTCACCTCGTGCGTCCGAAAGTCGGTCGCCGCCAGATCGCCGTCGGTGACCACCACGAAGGGAAAGCCGCGCGGAGGTGCGGGTGCGATCGGGATGAAGAGCTCGACCGGACGGGGCGGGACGCTGTCGCTGCCGACGTCGTCTATCACCACCGTGCGATAGTCGAGCTCCGGCTCCGCAAGCGCGCTCGCTTCCGGCGCCTCTGGCGTCGAGGCTGGAGCCGCGGGGGGCGCGGGCGGGGGCACGGGCTCGTCGGCGCACGCCGCGAGGACAGAGAGCAGCCACAGGCGCGACAAGGCGGCCTTCACGCCAGAAGGACACCGCCAGCGGCTGCGGGTTCCGGCCCAACGCATCGTTTACAAAGACTTCGGGAAGCTGCGTATCTCGTCGCCGTAGAGATTCGCGACGTAGACGCAGCGATCGTCCACCGCGATGTCGACGTAGGCCCCCTCACCGGAGCCCAGCTCCACGACCTCGCCGCCCGTCTTGTCGATCCGGTTGACGGTGTAGCCCCCTCCGCCGGAGAAGCCCACCGTCCAATAGAGGAAGCGCTCGTCGGTCGCCATCTTCCAGCCGTGGTTCGAGCCCGCCACCGCCTCCACCGGGCCTCCGGCCTTCGGCATGCGCTGGATGGTGCCGCGGCCGAAGAAGTAGAGCGTGTCGTCGTCGAGCGCGAGGTCGTTGCTGACGTCGTCGGGCATGGCGAGCATCGAAAAATCGGCGGCGCCATGAAGGTGCGTGAACACGCCGAAGCGGGGTCCGCCCCCGATGGGCCCAATCCAATAGACCGCGCGCGCGTCGGTCTCGATGTCGTAGACGAAGTCGGCTGCGTCGATGGTGCTCTGCATGCCGCCCGACTTCGGGATTTCGAGCAGCCCGTAGTCCGAAAAGTAGATCTGGTCGGGCCCCACGGCCATCGCCCGCCCCGAATCCTCCACGCCGATCGGGTAGATCGTGGTCATGCTCCCGTCCTTGGGCGCGCTCGCCAGCCGTCCGCTGCCGCAGGCGTCGTAGAAGTAGACCCGCTCGTCGTCGAGGGCGAGGGCGCGCGGGTTGGGCTCGTGGGCTGCGATCTCTTCGACCGGTCCGCCGCACTTCGGGACGCGGTTGATCGTGCCCTCGGCGCAGCCGCCGGGCGCGCTCGCCCAATAGACGTAACCGTCGTCGAGAGCGATGGCGGTGGGCGTCGGCGAGCTGGCGAGGAGCATCGCGCCGGCGCACACGCAGCGCGGCTCGCGGGCATCGGTCGGGGCCGCGTCGACGATCCGCGCGTCGCGCACCCGCGCGTCCGCGGGCGCGTCGTCGGTGCTCAGCACGCCCGTGCGGCTGCCGCACGCGCATACGAGGATCGAGACGAAAAGCGCGCCTTCCGCCCGCCTCATCGAACCTCCTCCTCTTTCGGCGGCCGCCGCAGGAATCGCTCGACGCCCAGAGTCGCGCCGGCGGCGGCGGCGGCGCCGGTCGCCGAGACCAACAGGCCCAGCGGGCCGAGAGGACGGCAGCCGAAGAAGTGGCTCAGAGAGCGGCGTTTGGACGATGGCCACGAGCGCGGCGGTCGATCCGAGGCTGGCGACGAGGACCGGCTTGCTGCGGCCGCCGACCACCAGGGTCTGCGCCATCTGGCTCCCGATGAGGGTGAGCAGAGCGACGGTGTTCGCGCGCGACTCGGTACCGGTGAGGCGGCCGACGCCCCACGCCGCGCTGGTGCAGAGCGTGGTGATGGCGGCGCGCACGGCGATGTCGCGCTCGAGCTGTTCGCCGAGTGAGCTCTCGGGGCCCTCCAAGAGCAGCGCGCGGGGATCGTGAATGGACGACGGGCGCGCGGCGACCGCGAGGGCAGGCGCCGTGTCGGTGAGGATGTTGACGAGGAGGAGCTGACGCGCGTTGAGCGGCGACTTGCCCGACAAGAGGCCGCCGATGAGCGTGAAGCCGATCTCGCCGAGGTTGCCGCCGACCAGAAGCCCGACCGCGTCGCGAACGGACTTCCACAGCGCGCGGCCCTCGAGGAGCGCCGTCACGATGATCTCGATCCCTTCGTCGGCCACCACCATGTCTGCAGCGTGGCGGGCCGCTGCGGTGGAACGGTCGCCGAAGGCGATCCCCACGTCCGCCAGCCGGATCGCGGGCGCGTCGTTGGCCCCGTCGCCCGTCATCGCCACCGCGTCTCCCCGCGCCTGGAACGCGCGCACGATCCGCACCTTCTGCACCGGCGTGACCCGCGCGAAGACCGAGACGTCGTCGAGGCGGGCCGCGAGCTCTTCGTCGTTCAGAATCCTCGAGCTGGGTGCCGGTGAGAACGCCGCGGGTGCGACCCACGTCGAGCTGCTCGGCGATGGCGCGGGCGGTGGACGGATGGTCGCCGGTCAGCATGACGACGCGGACGCCCGCCTCGTGGAGGCGCTCCACGCAGTCCCGCGCCGTGGAGCGGACCGGATCGGCGAAGCCCACGAAGCCGACGAAGGTGAGCGCATCGACGTCGCCATCGGCCAGCTTCCCATTCGTGGCGTCGTCCACGGTCCGCTCCGCGACGGCGAGCACCCTCAGGCCCCGCTCGCCGAGGCCGCGGGCGTGCGCGCCCAGGCGCTCGCGCTCGCGGCGCTTCATCTTCTTGTCGCGCTTGGCGCCGCGGACGAACACGCAGCGATCGAGCACGGTCTCCGGTGCGCCTTTGACGCAGAGTCGCCGGCCGTCATCGCTTTGGCCCACCACCGCGTGAAACCCCCGCGCCGGCTCGAAGGGGAGCTCCGCGCTTCGCGTCCATCCAGGCGCGCCGAGCGCGACGTCGACGCCAGCCGCGTGGGCGCCGCTCACGAGCGCACGGTCCGTGGCGTGGGGCGGCGGCTTGTCCGCGCGGATCTCGGGCCCCGCGCGAAGCGCCACGGCGAGGATCGCCCGCTCCGACTCCGACGGAGCGCCGGCGTCGCCCTCCGACTCACCGTCCGTCACGCGCACCAGCGCGATACGCCCCTCGGTCAGGGTGCCGGTCTTGTCGGCGCAGACGACGTTCACCCGGCCCAGCGCTTCGATCGCCCGTGGGTTGCGCACGATCGCACCCAGATCCGCGAGGCGGCGGGCCGCTTCGAGCTGAGAGAGAGACGCGAGCAGAGGAAGGCCCTCCGGAACCGCCGCGACCGCGAGGCTCACCCCGGACGCGATCACATCCGTCGCAGGCCGCTTGCGCGCGAGCCCGGCCCCCATGATCGCGACCCCGCTCATCGCCGCGATGGGCGCCGTGAGCTGGGTCAGCGCCTCGAGTCGCTGCTCCACGCCGCTCGGAGGCGGCTCCCCCGCCGTGGCCGCCGCGCGCTCGCTCTCGGTCGCCGCGCCGATCGCCGTCACCACCGCGACCGCGGTGCCGGCCGCGATGGTGGTGCCCGCCCAGATCATCGAGGTGCGCTCGGCGACCGCGCGCGCCTCGCAGCGCGCCGCCGACTTCACGACGGCTTGCGATTCACCCGTCAGGCTCGACTCGTCGACCTCGAGCCCCGTCGCCGACAGCAGCCGGCAGTCGGCGGGCACCACCTCGCCCGCGTGAAGGCGCAAGACGTCGCCCACCACCAGCTCGTCGTAGTCCACCTCCGCCAGCTGGCCGTCCCGC
The DNA here is from genome assembly GCA_963727445.1 of uncultured delta proteobacterium. Lineage (GTDB taxonomy): Bacteria > Myxococcota_A > Polyangia > Polyangiales > B10-G4 > B10-G4. The sequence goes on along the minus strand of CAVSGI010000017.1, from coordinate 45,509 downwards.
ATCACCCGCGCGTCGCGCTGCTCCTCGCGGTCCAGCGCCGTCAGCGATCGCTCGGTCGCCATCCGCTGAGACGCACCGATCAGCACGTTGAAGCCGAGCACGCCGGTGATCAGAGACGCGTCCACCACCGCGCCCGTCAGCGCCGACAGCCCCGCCCCCCCGCCAGGATCGGCGTCAGCGGATTGGCGATCTCGTCGATCAGCAGCCGCCCGAAGGTCGCCGCGTTCTGCCCGCGACTCGCAGCACGTACGGGCGTCCGCGTCGCGACCGCGGTCGTGCTCAGGCCTTCCTTCGTCGATCCGAGTAGGTCGAGCACCTCCGCGCTCGGCAGGGCGTGCCACGGCGTCCGGTCGCGCGGCGGGGGCACCGGCACCCGGCCCGCGGCGCGCGCGAGTCGAACGGCGTTGGCCATCGCCATCAGCGAAGCCGCCTGCGCCGCCGTCATCACCTTGGCGACGTTCTTCTGTCCCAGCCCCGTGAGGCTGAGCACCAGAGACATGGCGGCGTCTGCGACCGCGATGCGGACGCTGTGCTCGGAGGCGGCGCGCGCCATCGCCACCGCGCGGACCAGGAGCATCGCATCGCCGAAGCCGGCGCGCGCGAGGATGTCCGCTCCCCACGCCGGGGGCCCTTCGCCCGACGACAGGCCCACCCCCACGTCCGCCGCGGCGAGCGCCGGACACGACCTTCCGCTCACCACGAGCACCGCATGCCCCTCGCGCTGAAGGCGCCTCACCGCCAGGAGCGCCCCGTGTCCCCCCGGCTCGACCTCCACCGTACCGAGACGCGCAGACGCGCGATCGTCGTCGGTGCTGATGACGGTGCGCAGCCCTTCGCGTCGCGCGGTGCCGAGCAGGGAGAGGAGCTCCTCCGACAGTCGCCCCGTCCCCTCTTCGCGTACGACGAGATCATCGGTGACCACCAGCGCATCGATGCGGTCCACTCGGCGCAGCGCGTCGGTTCGCATCACCAACAGCCCACGCGCCGTCAGCTCGCGGCCGAGCTGCGCCGCGAAGGCCTCGCGCCCCAGCTGCGCGGGACGCGGGATGCCGCCGAAGAGCGAGGCCGTCGCGCTGGAGACGCTCCCCGTCGACGCCAGGCCGAGCCCGAAGCCACCGGCGGCGGCGAAGATGGCCTTGTCGACGTAGCGTTCGATGGGTCCGAGCGGCATCTCCGCCGGTCGCGCGCCGGGGTCCTCGATGCGCGGCTCGTGTTGCGAGGGGTGGGCGCAGAGCTCGGGCTCGAGCGCCGCGAAGAGCGCCCGTCGCTCGGTGAGCTCCCGAAGTCGCAGGCTCCGCCGGAGCCCGTCCACCAGGGGCCCCGCCGGGCCCTTGAGGAGCGTGTTCGCCGCCGCCGCTCCGACCGACATGCCGAGATCCGCGATCGGTTCGCCCACGATCTCGACGACCCATTTGCGCGCCTGCGGCACGCCCTCGAGCGCCGTGAGCGCTGCGGCAATGTCCACCTCGAGGGGCAGGCGTTTCAGTCGCGAAAAGCGCAAGCCGACGCCGCCCGCCATCGCGGCCGCATCCACGCGGCGCTCGAAACGCGTGCGGCGGATGGGCTCCTCGTCGGCCGGATGCTCCACCTCGTCGAAGGGCTCGTGGCCGAGGCCGAGGAGGTCTTCGACCGCGTCCATCACGCCTTCGAGGTCCTCCGCCGTCACCTCGGCGTCGTGCGCGACCACCCACCGGCCGAGCAGGGTGTTCACCCGCGCCCAATGAACTCCGACCATCGCCGTGGCCGCGTCCTCGAGGCCCGCGTGGTACTGCTGCCGCAGGGGCGAGGGGACGTGGCGAAGCTCGAGGTGCGTCCGCGTGGGGGCAGCCACCTCCGTGGACCACACGCGTCTGCGCCGGTGACGGAGATCATCGATGAGGCCTCGGGCTTTCTCGAATAATCCCACCGGGCGTTACATACCCGCGCGCCTCGTGGGCGGCAATGCCGTGTCCGCGATCCGGGGTTGTCAGGTGGGCGACCGTGGCTACCACCGGATCTACGACGCGCTCGGGGCCGGCGCCGCCGAGCCCCAAAGCCAGCGAAAGCGAGAGGAAGAGGCATGAACATTCAGAAGATCATGAGCGCACCCCCCGTGACGTGCCGGGTCGGCGACACCCTCAACACAGCGGCTCAGCTCATGTGGGAGCACGACTGCGGCGCCATTCCCGTGTTGGGCGAAGACGGCAGCCTCGCCGGTATCGTCACCGACCGGGATATCTGCATGGCGGCCTACACCCAGGGGGCTCCCCTCGGTCACATCTCGGTCGACAGCGCGATGGCCACCGACGTCCACGCCTGCAGCCCCGAGGACACCATCGACGCGGTCGAGCGCCTGATGAGCAACGAGCAGGTGCGTCGCGTGCCGGTCCTCGACGAGGAACGGCGCCCCGTCGGGCTCGTCTCTCTCAACGACATCGCGCGTCACACCGCGGGCTCGAAGAAGAACGGCATCGATCGCGAGCTCATCCAGACCCTCGCGGCCATCGGCCAGCCGCACCGGGAGGCCCCGGAGAAGAAGCGGTCCTCACGGCGAGGCCAGACGGCGAGAGCCTAGCCGCGCCGACTTCAGGGGTTGTGGCGGAAGTGGGTGTCGACGAGCTCGATCCGGCCGCGCTGCCCGCGGCCTCGTCCGGCGGTGATGGTGAAGCGGACGGGGCCGCGCAGGAGCTCCTGGATCGACACCCGATCGGTCCCCTGCGAGTCGAGGGTGGCGCCGGGGCTCGGCGGCGCGAAGGTCGCGGTGAAGTGCGGATTTTCCCAGACGTCCTTCGAGAGGCTCCGGTAGCCGATGTGGCCGAAGAATGTGATGGCCGAGTAGTCGAAGTCGTCGGGCCCATCCGCCCACACCGCGCCGTCGTCCATCACGGCGCGCAGCTCGTAGTGCACCCAGTCCACGTCCGGGTCGCTCATGTAGCGCCGGAGATCGGCGACGCGAAAGAGGTCGGGCTCCACCACCCAGAACTCCATGCGCACCGCGCCGTTCTGTCGCCCGGTGGCGCGACCTTCGACCCGAAGCGGCCGCGGCCAATGGTCGCGGTAGGTGATGGAGAGCTCTCCGAAGAGGCCGCCCTGACCCACGGTGGGCGCCGCGAATCCACGCACCGGTAGGCCGCGCACCACCGGCGGGCGGCCGTCCCTGAGGGTCACCTCCACGGTCCACGGCGTTTGGATGCGCCGCTGTCCGTCATCGGAGAGCGCGAGGAGGGGCCCCACGTAGCGCAGGGTCGCAGCCCGCCCGGCGAGGCGTTCGGCGAGCGCGTCGAGGGTGGTCATCCCCGGCGTGACGAGGTGGGCGTTGAAGTCGTAGAAGCCCGCGAGATGCACGGCGCCGTCCTCGAGGCTGTGCCCTTCGGTCGCGGTGCCCACGAAGCGGAAGCGGCCATGGTCGAGGAAGGCGACGAGGCGCGTGCCGCGCGCAAAGCTCGCGTGTCCGTCGCCCGGCGTCACGCGAATCGTGCCCCTCAGGCTCCCCCGGAGCGCACGCTCGACGCGGAGCTCGTACTCGCTCGCCTCGAAGGGTGGGGCGCCGTCGGTGGGGCCCAGGAAGGTGGCGATCACCACGTCGGTGGAGGAGGCGATGACCTCGTCGAAGGAGGTGAGCATCGGCTCTGCTCGGGCGAGGCCGGGAGCCAGCGAGCAGAGTGCCGCGAATGCGAAGGCGAGGGCGCGTGTTTGGGGCATCGAGGCCACATGGAAGATACGGATGAGCCCCGCTTTCGATCCCCCTTTTCCCGTTCTGACCGCGGATGCACCGGCTCTTGACGGAATACGTAGGCCCGACGCACCTGTGGTGCATCGCCTCACATGTGGCGAAGGGCCGCAGCTATGGCTGCTCCGATCCCCGCTTCCAGAACGCCTCTTCGAGCTTGTCCTCCTTGTCGACGTCGACACCCAGATCCCGGTCGAGCTCCTTCAGCTCTCGCAGAAGCTCGGCGCGCTCTCGGTCGTGTCTTTTGGCCAGATCGCGCAGGGCGTTCACGGCCAATTCGTGGTGGAGCTCGACGTCGGCTTCGTCCGTCTGGTCTTCGAAGGGTTCGTCACGGTCCATGGATTCGTGTTCTTCGATGGACATGGCAAGCCTCCTTTCGCCCACAGACAAAGCATTCGCCGTGCCATCGGGGTGGGTTGCTCCCGCCTCGGTGGAGTCTAAGCGGCTTCCATGAGGCCAGAGCTCGTCATCGTCGAAGACACGGCGCGTCTTCTCGACTCCCTCACGACCGGCTTTCGCGAGGAGGGGTTCGAGGTGACCACGGCTCAGACCGCTGGGGAGGCGCGTACCGTTCTCGAGGCGGGGCGCGCCGACGCCGTCGTCCTCGACCTCGGGCTGCCGGACGAAGACGGGATGGAGGTCCTCCGGGGCTTGCGCGCCTCCGGCTCGGTCCAGCCCGTCCTGGTCCTCACCGCGCGTGACGCCGTCACCGCGCGGATCAGCGCTCTCGAGGCGGGCGCAGACGACTACCTGATCAAGCCCTTCGTCTTCGCCGAGCTCCTCGCGCGCGTGCGAGCGCTCCTGCGACGCGCCGCCGCGCCCCGCTGGGCGCCGCTGACCCTCGGGAAGCTGCGTCTCGAGCCGGACCAGACGGCCGCGTTGATCGACGCAGAGCGCGTGCATCTGTCGCCGCGCGAGCACTCTCTGCTCGAATACATGCTGCGCAGGCGGGGCGAGCTCCTCACGCGCGCGGAGATCCTGACGGACGTCTTCGGCTACGACTTCGATCCGAAGACCAACCTGGTGGACGTCCACGTGGCGCACCTGCGTCGCAAGCTGTCGTCGAGCGGCGTCGCGATCGAGACCGTGCGCGGGTTCGGCTTTCGACTGGTCGCGGAGGCGGCGCCGAGCGATGACTGACCAGCGCCGCTCGCTGCGCGCACGGTTGGCGGGTTGGATGGTGGTCTCGACGCTGATCACGCTGGTGCTCTTCGCGGGCGCGGTCTTCGTCGCTCTGCGAATCGAGGAGGCCGAGGAGCCCGACGTCACGGAGACAGCGGAGGAGCCGCTGACCGAGGAGGCGAGCGAGCAGGTGCTCGTCGCCATGCTCCTCGCCGGCCCACTCGCCATGCTCGTCGCGACGGCGGGTGCGCTGGGGCTCAGTCGCCGTGCGCTCCGGCCCCTTCACGAGGTGATCGGCACCGTTCACCACACGACGCTCACGGATCTGTCGCGGCGGCTTCCCCTGCCGGAGCGGGTGGACGAGCTCCACGACCTCACCACCGAGGTCAACGCGCTCCTCGGCCGCCTCGAAGAAGGCTTCGGCGCCCTCGGTCGCTACGCAGCAGACGCCTCTCACGAGCTCCGGACTCCGCTGGCCGTGGTGACCTCTCGTCTCGAGGTCGCCATCCGCAAGCCGCGAAGCGCCGAGGAGCTGACGCGAACCATCGAGGAGTCGCTCGTGGACCTCCGGCGACTGAGCCAGCTCGTCGAGTCCCTCCTCGAGCTCGCGCGGGCCGAGGGCCCGTCGAGCGAGGAGGCGTCCGTCGACCTGCGCGAGCGGATGGACCTCGCCCTCGCGCGCTTCGTCGAGCCGGCGCGAGAACGCGGGATCGCGCTCGTCCCGGCAGCGGCCGGTGACGATGCGTCGGCGGTGGTTCGTGGCGACCCGAACGCCATCGACACCGCGCTTCGCAACGTGATCGACAATGCGGTCCGCTACACGCCGGCCGGCGGCCAGGTGGCGGCGTCGGTGTACATCCGGGACGGCGGCGTCGACGCGGTGATCGACGACTCGGGGCCGGGGATCGAGTCAGGAGGAGCGCGCGCAGAATCTTCTCGCCGCTGCGGAGGGGGCGCGCGGCGGCGGCGACCGAAGGTGAGGAGGGGCATGGCCTCGGCCTCGCGATCGTGTCGCGCGTCGTTCATCGCCACGGCGGTGCGTGCTCCGTCGAGCGGAGCCCGAAGGGCGGGGCGCGCGTGATCCTCTTCTTCCCGCGCGCCGCGCCCCCGCCTGAGGCTGCCTCAGCCCTCGTCCATCTCGCCGTCTTCGTCGGCCTCGTGCTCGTCCGTCTCGCGAATCTTCGTCGGCTTCGGCCTCGTCGACGGCGTCGTCGTCATCCTCCGTCTCCACCGAGACGATGCGGCCGTCGTTGGCGTCGACGTTGACCTCCTTGGCGCCGCGGCCGTCGCTCGTCTCCACGTGGAACGAATAGATGAGCCGCCCGTCTTCGCGTTCGAGCTCCTCCTCCACAATCTGTCCGGGCACGCGCTCGACCGCCGCGGCGCGCGCGTCCTCGATGGGGATCTGGGCCTCTTGGTGGGCGCCGCATGCGGCCGCGGCCAGGATGGGGCTCGCGAGCGCCCCGGCGAGCGCCAGCGAGGTCCAAAGCTTCTTCGTCTTCATTCGTACTCCTTGGTCGATGGGCTCTCGGCCCGGGGAAAGCATGGCGAAACGGGGCGGCGAGGCCCGTTAAGACACGATTAACGACGCCAGCGGCCGGGGGGCGGATTCGGAAGGCAACTGCCCGGCCTTCGGCCCGATAAGCGCGGCATCTCTTCATGGAGGATTCCCCGATGCCTCGCTGCCGCCACGACCTCACGCCTCTCGCCCTCGCCCTCGCCCTCTTCTTCGCCGGATGTGGAGCCGCCGCGAACGGCGCTGTCGCACCTCGACCCGGACCGTCGTCCGCCAACAGCGTCGAGCTCGTCGCCGTCGCGTACCGCAACGGCCCGAACGGCCCCGAGGGCACGACCTCGCCCGTCACGGTCTCGGTGGCGCCGAACGCGACCGGCCGTCCTCGGGTGGCCATCTTCGAAGGCGTCTCGGGCGGGGCGGGCGAGCAGTGGCGCGCCGCCACCTGGGTCGGCGCCGTTCACGCATCCAAGCTCACCGGCCGTCCGCTGCGCGACTTCGAGGTCACGGTCGGTGTCGAGGGGCTCATCGACGGCCCGTCGGCGGGTGCGCTCATGACCGCGGGCATCATCGCTGCCATGCAGCACGTCCCGGTCCGCCGTGACGTCACCATGACCGGCACCATCAACCCCGACGGGACCATCGGCCCCGTCGGCGGCATCGCGTACAAGATGCAGGCTGCCGCGTCGGCCGGCTTCCGCGTCTTCGGCTATCCGCGGGGCTCGCGCTTCGACACCGACCTCGCCAACGGACGCGCGATCGATCTGCAGGAGCTCGCCGACCAGCTCGGGATCACCGCCGTCGAGATCGCCGACATCGAGGACGCGTTCTTCCATCTCACGGGCGTGACCCCGCCGCGCAACGAGGCGGTTCGTCCCTCGGAGATCGTCATCAGTCGCGCGCTCGACCGCCGCATGCGGTCGCAGATCGCCCAGTGGGGGTTGCTCGTCGCCCAGGGCGCCGAGGCGTGGCAGCGCCAGCCGCGCATCTATCGGGATCTGCTTCGTCCGAACATGGAGGAGGCGCGGCGGCTCATCACCCAGGCCGATCAGCACCTGCGCCAGGGTCTGGTCGCCACCGCCTACAAGAACGCGCGGGACGCCGCCGTCATGATCCACGACATCGACGGGGCGGCTCGCGTCTTCGACGCCGGCCTGAGGTCCGACGGAGAGGCGCTCCTCGCGGAGGCTGCCGCGGCCGCCACCGTCGAGCGCGAGCACCAGGCGTACCTGGCCGAGCTCGCCGCGCAGCCGGTGAACACCGTCGGCGACGCGCTCTATCTCCTCGACGCCTACGACGCCGCCCATCGAGCGCGCTCGGCCATCATCCTCGCGCGCGCCGAGCTCGAGCGCGGCGTCGCCCTCCTCGAAGACCCCGGCGAAGGCCCCGAGGCCGAGGAGCGATTCGACGAGGTGGTCGCGGCCTTTGCCAAGGCCACGTTCCAGTACGGCGCGGCGCGCTTCGTCCTCGACGCGGGCCGCGACAGCGCCGCGCTCTCGAGCAAGGCTGCCGAAGGCATCCCCCTGGACGTGGCGCGCCTTCGGGACCTCGCCGAGAGCACCACCATCGCCGCCAAGGCCGTCCTCGACTATTACGACACCATCGCGGTGCAGGGCATCGCGGACGCTCAGCACATCGATGAGAGCAGCGTGCGCCGTTACCTCGTGATGACCGACATCGACTACCGCGAGGCGAGCGTGCGCATCGGCTATGCGTTCGAGCACCTCGATCCGGCGAGCGTGCACGAGGCGCTCTCCACCCTGGCCGCCGCCGACGGCGCCCTCGTCGATGCGTCGCTCCTGGTCATGCGCGACTACTCGCTGCAGGTCCGCATGGAGCGGGGCGAAGCGGTCGAGGTGGCGAACGACCTCGCCCTGATGACCGCCCTCGAGCTCGCCGACGAACGCGCGCGCCAGTCCGCCGGTCTCGCCGTTCGCCACCTCGGCGTCCTGCCGGACGAGGCGGCCGTGGTCTACGAGCGTTCCCGAATCGCAGGCCAGGGCTCGCTGCAGGAGCGCCTCTACGGGCTCCGCGGGTTCTGGTGCGCAGCGGTGGTCTCGCGAACCGCGACCTATCTCGCGGCGCGTTGAGCCCCGGCTGGCCCGAGATTGACCGCCGGGGGGCGGTGACTACGGGACCGGCATGACGAGAACCACGATGATCCTGGTGGTGCTCTTGGTCGGCGTGGCGAGCTGTTCTCGCGAGCCGGAGAGCACCGAGGCGACTGCATCGAGCGCGGAGCGTAGCCCGCCGGCGAGCTGCGGTGAGACCTTCGACGAGATGGTGGCGATGAGCCGCGCCATGGACGTGTGGGCAGGGGGCGAGACGCCCGCGCCCGATCGACACGAGTTCATGGAGCTCTGCCATCAACTGCCCGTCGAGGTACGCCGCTGCTTCTCCATCGGCTACGCCTACGACCATCAACCCGACTGCGAGCACGCGATCGACGCACTCCCGTCGAACACCCGCACGCGGCTGCGGGAGGTCACGGGCTCTCACCACGGCTGAGTCTGCGGTACCCTCGATGCATGAGGCATCGACACACGTGGCTGGCGCTCGCGCTCCTCGCGGGCTGTGATGGATCGACCGAGGGGGCGCCCGACGCGACCTCCGCGGACGCGGCGCCGCGTGACAGCGCGACGATGGCCGATGCGCGGCCGGATGCGATGATGGCCGGCGACACCAGCGTGGGTCCGGGCGGGACGCTCAGTGAGCGCTATCCCAACGACGCGTGGGATCCGAGCGAGTCCGCGATCATCTTCGCGACCGACATGGAGAGCTCGGACACCGGCCTCGAGCTCGGCTCCTACACTGGCGACACCTACGAGGTGACGACCGACCCAGCGCTGGCGCACGCGGGCAACGGAGCGCTGAAGTTCAGCTTCACCCTCACCGGTTTGGAGAGCCGTGGGGACGCGTCGGTGAAGGCCAACGTTCGTTTTCCGCTGCCCGCCGGCGACGAGTACTTCGTCCGTTACTACATGCGCTACACCGACGGCACCGCGCGCCCGCACCACGGAAACAACACGCGGGTTCACGTCGAGGGCGGGGATCCCGGAGGCACGGCCGACATCCGTCCGGACGGCGATCAGCGCTTCAACACCACGATCGACATCGACGGCATGGGCCGGCAGTTCTTCTACACCTACTGGCACGAGATGCGCTCGGGGCGATGCAACGACGGGACCGCCGTCCCTGGCTGCGATGGCGATCAAGGCACGACCTATTACTACGGCAACCGCTTCAAGCCAGCAGATCAGACCGTCGTCGACCGCTACGCGTGGGCTTGCTACGAGTACCGCGTCCGCGCGAACACCCCAGGCGAGTATGACGGGGCGCAGGCGCTCTGGATCGAGGACGACCTCGTCGGGGCATTCGAGATGGGGACGCCCCTCGGCGAATGGCTCCGCGACAACTTCTACACGATGGGCGAGTTTGGCACCGACCCCAGCACCCCCTTCGAAGGCTACGACTTCCGCACCAGCGCCGACGTCAACCAGGTGCGCGTCACCTTCGAGATCTACCAGGAGTGGGGCACCTTGAACGACAACCGCGACGACACGCCCATGAAGTCCGAGGAGCAGGCCGTCTTCTACGACGACATCGTCATCGCTACCGAACGCATCGGCTGCCGCGTCGACGCGTGAGGGCGACATGACGAAGGGGCCCGCAAAGACGAACTTGAGCATTGGCACCAAGCGCGCGCTGGTGATCGTCCTCCCGATCTTCTTCATCGCGTCCTTCGCCATGGGTTTCTGGTCCCTGAGCTCGGCCTATCCGCTCGAAGCTTCGGACGTCTTCGTGTGGTACTCCGTCGCGATCGGACTTGCGCTCTTCGTTCTGAGCATTCCCCTCGCGCGCTCTGGGCGCATCCGTGCGGCCAAGCTGGCGCTGCTCTTTGCCGTCGTGTTGCCAATTCCCCTGATGTCGCTCCTCGGTTTCGTGAACTACGTTGCCGACGGCCGCCCCGAGCCTTTCGAAACCACGGTCCTGTCGGTGCACATTCACCGCCAGCCGGGGCAGACGCCGACCAGCTTCGCCCAGGTCGCGCCGCTGCCGGGTCAACCAGAGCCCGAGTACGTTCCCATCTGCAAGCGCGTCTTCGATGTCTTCGACGGCCGCCCGGATGCACCAGCCACCGTCTACTACGGGCCGGGCGCGCTCGGTGCGCCGTGGCTCGATCAGGACGACGACGGATGTCTCCGGCTCGAACCGCGGCGGTGATGAGCGTCTCGCGCGCCGTCAGCGGTTTCGCACCCACACGAGCATCGGCGTCTCCGCGCTGATCTCGAGGTGGGACTTGGCCTGTCGGTAGCCGTCTCCCGCCTCGGTGACCCGATGGCATGCGGCGAGGATCTCCACCTCGTCGCCATCGCGAATCGAGTCGAGCTCCTCGTGGGTTCCGCCAGCGCGGTATGCCTGGACCAGGGGATGATCCGGGAGAAGCGCGCTCCCCGACTCGTCGCATACGCGGACGCGGACGGTCGTCCTGTCGACGTCGAAGCGAAGGCGGCCCGCGACACGGACGAGCTCGGGCGCGTCGGCCGACGACAGCTGGGAGGTGGGGATGCACGGTTGCGCGAGCGCACGCGCACGGGCTCGCTCGCGGTCCCGTCGGCGATCCCGCCGGTCCAGCGTCGTGCTCGCGATGCTGCCGACCGCGAGCAACGACAACACCACCGCGAACGCGCCCCCTATCGGGTACATCACCCCAGGATCCCAGGCCGCGCCGAAGAAGACGGCCGGACCGAGGAGCGCGCTCATCCCGAGCAGAACCATTTCGGGTGAGCCGGAGACCATCCACCGCGGCCGGCGGACCGCCGGCGACGCGGGGAGGGCGACCGTGCGATCCACCAGCGGACGCTCGCACCGGTCGCAGCTTCCCTCGTAGGGGAAATACTGCCGACACTCGGGGCACGAGAAGCGCGTCTCCTCGATCGGTACGTCGTCCGTGTGTGGCGCGAGCTCTCGACGCTTGTATGCACGGGTCTGCCAGCGCTTCGTCCCCAGCGTCGTCAACACGGTGTAGCTGCCCATGCGCCTCGATCAGAGCCAGAAGCGTGCCGGCCGCGGCTGGGGCCAAACCCGCGACTTTCGGTCACCACATCCGCATGGGCGGAGCGTTTTGCCCCAGGCGATCCGTCTCAGGTGGGCGCATGCCCGCGGTCGCTCCGGCCGGCAGGTGCTACCGTCGTGCCACGATGCTCGAGGCATGGCTCATGGTCTTCGTCGGGTGGTCTACCTTGGGTGGCTGCGGCGCGAGTCGCGCTGGCGATGGCCCGCCGCCTGCGCTGAGCGAAGAAGCCGCGGCCGGTCCGAGCGCGGGCACCGATCCCCGAGTCGAACGCGCCATCGAGACCTTGGCGAGCCTCGAGAGCGACGGTTGGTTGGAGCAGTTCCGGAGCGGACGTTGCCGGCTGCTGGATCTGGATGCGCCGCCGACCGAGGCTGGCGCTGCCCCTGTCGAGTCCGAGGCAGCTCCGTCGGCCGAGACCGATGCGCCACCGGATGACGGCGCTGACGTGATCGGCGATCTCGCGGCAGTGGAAGGGACCGTCGAGCGGTCGCCAGCGTGCACGGAGGCCGCCACCCGGTTCGCCGAGCTTCGACGCATCCGGGACGAGCTCGCCTGGGACGCGGCCGCGCCCGGGGCCCTCGGTGCGCTTCGTCGCCAGATGCGCGCGCTCACCGGGATCGCACGGGACGCGCAACAGTGCCCCCAGGACGATCCGGACTTGCCGGGCGCCGTGCTGGCCGTGGCGAGATATCGCGCGGACCTCGCGCTCACCACACCCGTGCGCCTTCATCAGGCGGATCGCACGTGTTGGGTCTCCGGCTTGGGCGGCGCGGCGTGGCTGGATGAAGAGGGCATCGAGGCGCGCTTCGCGGCAGCGGGTGATGAGGCGCAGGCGCTCGACGAGGGCGAAGACCTTCCGTCGGGCGTCGCTGTCGATTGGGTTTACCAGATGTGCTGGCGAGGCATCGACGGCCGCGACGACGGCTGTCTCCGCACCGACTCGACCAACGCCCGTACTTCGGAGCTCGCGTCGAACGAGCCGGGGACCGTCACGGTCTTCATCGCTCTCGAACGCGCAGCCGTGGGCTGTGACAGCGTCGCCATCCGCTCCTACGAAGTCGCCCGCCTCGGAGGGCCTGCCGGTCGGTGGCGCGTACGCAGAGAGACGCTCGTGTCTCCCGGAAATCACGGCCAGTGACAGCGTGATGACGCACGAAGCGCCTGTCGAAAGGCGCCGGTGGATTCAGCTCGCCGACGCCGAGACGTTCTCTTTCCAGTCGGCCTTGCCATCCGCGTAGTCGAAGACGCGTTCGTACCCGAGGCGCTCCATCTTCTTGGCCGCGGTCGGGGAGGCGTCACATTCCAGGTCGGCGCAGTACACCACGACCGGGGTCGACTTGTCGGGGACTGCACGCTGGATGCGGTCGTCGAAGTCCTTCCCCAGCGGAACGTTGATCGCGTTCGGGAGATGGTACTTCTCGAACTCGGGAGGTTGGAGCACCTCCACCACGGGCAGGCGCGGGTTCTCTCTCATCTTCTGTTGAAGCTCTCTTCGATCGATCGTCTGCATGATTGTCCTTTCGCGCACTCCGCTAATTCCAACAGCGAGAGGATCAAGAGCGTGGATGACGCGGTTCGAGGAGCGAATCGGCGTATCGGAAGAAGCCAGCGGGGACGAGCGCGACATCGAAGCCGACCCCTGACGGAGCCGAATCAACAGCGGCCGGTCGCGCATGCCGGCGTCTTGCCCGGAAGCGAGCCCCGGTGCCGAGCCACCCACCGATACCCATGACGCGAGAGCCAGCGAAACGGTCCCCAGCTCATGAGACGTCCGAGCCACCCCAAGAAGCCGCCGCAGGACCTGAGCGCCCAGGCGATCGCCAGGTGACCCCCGCGCGTCGTGCCGTCCGGCGCGACCCAGTACGCCGCGTCCTCTACCTGCTCTTCTCGGAGCCCGTTATGGCCGAAGCCGCCGGCCTGCCACGGACGGACGACGACGTCGCTCCTGGCCTTCAGCCAATCCGCCCAGCGCGTGCAGAACCCGCACTGTCCGTCGAACCAGAAGATCGGAACGGGGGCGCCGCGACCCATGTCAGAGACCCGCGTTCGGGATCTCGAGGAGAATCGCGAGAGAGGCGCACGCCCGGGCCACGGCATCGAAGGGGGTCGCGCCTTCCTGATCGACGTGGAGCTTGACGGCTCCCCAGCAGACGCCCAGTCGCACCCAGGAGCGAGTCCCAGACGACGAGAACAGTAGCGTCCAGTCCGATAGGCTGGGTAACTCTGCCCGGAGTGAATCCGCAAAGGCAGCCGTGTGGTGGACCGCTTTCTGAAGCTCTTCCTTGCTTGCATCGATGGCGCCGTCGATCGTCATGAGGCGGGCATTCATCAAGGATCGTGCCCAGCGCGAAGAGCCGAAAAGACCCACTGGGAAGTGCCCCAAATCAGCACAGTTGTGGCATTCCGCCGCGACCAGGGCGTTCGGGCGGGACGCAAGTTTCGCACGCGCATGCGGCTCTCACGCATGGCTTTCGCCGCTCGAGCGATGCTGGGACGCAGATGCCTCGAGCGCGGGGTCCTCGAGACATCCCGACCCGAGCCTAGCCGCGTCGATGACCCACACGAGAGAGGCCGGCCATTGCGGGGCGGTGTCGCGTTTCTATGTGGAAACGGAGCGCAACTCTCCAGCGACCAGCCGTGTGAGGGCGCGGGGGACTTGGACGACGGGGCGGCTTCCCTCGTCGCCTCCGTGCACCCGCGTCTTCTGCGCTCGACGTTTCTGCGAAACGACGACTCCGCAAGAAAGTGAGGCACGCGATGATGCTACGTTGGACGGTCTTTACGTTGCTGGTGGCGGTGGGTTCCGGCTGCGCCACGATGGATGTTCCGCAGGCCCACCGCGGTCGGCTCTTCAATCGCACGGGCCCCCTCGCGTTTTACATCGGCGGCGAAGGGTTCACGGGGCCCGTGCTCGAACCGGGTACGTATCGGACGGGCACGTACAACGAGATCATGCTGGTGGACTGCTCCACCGTGACGGCACACGATCCGCTCACCGTCCTGACCCAGGACGGCGTGCAATTCGGTATCGACATCTACGTGCGCTTTTCCGCGAACTGCTCCGACCAGTCGGTGACCGACATCATGGCGAGCCTCTCGCCCGCCGAGGACCACACGATCACGACCCAGCAGCTCTTCGAGACATACGTGCGTCCCGCGATCGCCGGGGTCGTCCGCGAAGTGATCTCCCCCCATCGAGCCAACGAGATCAACAATCTACATCAAGAGATCCTCGCCGACATTCGGCAGCGCTTCATGGAAGAAGTCGATGCCCACGAGGGCGAGATCATCCAGGTCTACGAGGTCAGCCTCTCCAACCTGGACTTCCCTGCGACGATGGATACGGCGAACGAGGAACGCGCCGTGCAGACCATCCTGCGCGACAAAGCCGTCGCCGAACGCGAGCGCGTCCAGGCCGAGATCGCGACCGCCGTCACGCGCAGAGAGCTCATGCAACGCGAAGGTGAAGCCGACGCGGCACGCATCGATGCCATCGGCGCGGCCCTCAGGCGGAACCCGGACTACATGCAATACGACCTGCAGTCCAAGATGCCCGAGATCTACGAGCACGCGGGCGCGCGAGGGAACATGATCATCACCGCGCCGCAGCCGTCGGTGTTGATCAATTCGGGCGGGCGCTGACGCGCGCGTCGGTCCGCGGGCGACAGTCCTCGCATCGGGAGCCTTGACCCTCGCGGAGCGGAGCTAGAGGACCGCCCACGACGGCGCACACTTGCGCGCCGGAGGGGGAAACGATGGGAATTTTGCGGTGGGGAATCCGGGAGATGCTCGGAGCGACGGGGGCGGTCGCCAGCTATACGTTCGGCTGCGTCTACGTCCTGGGCTACTTCACGACGGCTGGTATCATGCAGCGATACGACCCATCGTGAGCTGCGACGCGGCTGCTCACTGCGCGCAAGCGCCGCGATGCGCGTACGGCCGGCTCGGGCAGGTCCCGCTTCCCTCGAACGTCTCGCCGTCGCAACCACAGTACATCACGAGGTCGCGCGTGCAGGGCCGCATCGGCTGGCAGGTCCACGTCGCGTCGCAGCCCTCTTCGCCCGCACAGAAGAGCCCCTCTGCACATTGGCCGGGTGCGCTGCACTCGCCGCCTTCGGGGACGGGGGCCGGGTCGTCGCTGGACACGGGGTCGTCGCCGGTCCCGTCGTCTGGCGGCGGCGGCGCGTCCTGGCAGTCCACCTGTCCGGGATACGACTCGAGGATGAGGCATCGCTCGGGCGGGCACCCCGCCGCGTCGCAAGCCTCCGCTTCGCTCGAGTAGCACTCGCCGTCGACGCGGATCTCACAGTCTTCGGGAACCGTGGACGCGGTGCCCCCGCCGCAGGCGGCGAGGAGGGACGACAGGCAGACGATGGCGAGCGCGGTGATCCTCATGGCGGCAGAGTCTACGTCAAAAGAGCGTTGGTTCGTGACCGGACCGTCCGACTGACTCAGCTCTGTTCGACGTATCGCGTTGCCGCCTCGCGAATCTGGTCCGCGAAGTCGTAGATGCTCTCCGGGCCGTTCTCCAAGAGATGCCGTGATTCGTTCTTCTCTTCGTCGAGCAGGCCGATGTGCTTGTTCGAACGGTTCAAGTGCAGGCGGCAGATTGGCTTGCGGTTGTTGTCGTCGCAGAGGACGCCGAAGTAGCTCTTGGTATCCCGGTAGGTGATGCGCGATGCATCGAGAACGCTGCACGCGATGGCCTTGACGATGCGATAGCCGAGGAGCTCCTCCTCGGTGGTCTCGATGCCATCGTCGGCGTGGCCCTCGACAGCGAGCTCCTGTGGTTCCGCCTCTCCACCAGCGCCTTCGGGTTCGGGAGCGTCCGATGAGGTCTCCGTGCGTTCGAGAGCGCTTCGCAGCCTCTCGCTGACCTTGTCGTTGATGACCTGGTCGAGCACTCGTTTGATGAGCGGCGTGAACTGGTCGCGCGCCGACTGCACGAACTTCCGCCCGGGCGCTGCATGCGTGAAGAAGAATCGGACGAACTCCTCGTCGGGCTCGACGAGCTGCCTGTCGACGATCCTGCGGATCTCGGCCATGTACTTGAGGTCGTTCGCGACGCTGAGGATGTCATCGAGATCGAAGCCCTCTTTGGTGAGCTTCTTGAGCTGGGCGACGCGGTCTTCACGGAGGTTCTGGAGGTCGATCGTGAGGAACGGCTTGTCGTCCATCTTGTTCGGCGCGTCGAGATCCGAGAAGAACCGATACTCCACGCCATTGGTGAGGATCGCGATGCGCGCGTTCGTGACCGAGAAGTATCGGTAGAGCTGGCTCGTGTGGACCTGGCCGAGGTTCACGTCCATCGTCTTGGCTTCGATCAAGATGATGATCTCGCCGTTGTGCTTGATGGCGTAGTCGACCTTTTCGCCCTTCTTGACGCCCACGTCGGCAGTCAGCTCCGGTTCTACTTCGTCCGGGTTGAACACGTCGTAGCCGAGCGCCTGGATGAAAGGCATCACCAGGGCGTTCTTCGTCGCCTCCTCGGTCTTGAGCCGATCGACGAACTGCGGCACGCGCTGCGCTAGCTCCTTGAGCTTCTCGCCAAAGGACATCCCCCACCTCCTGATCCGCGGAGTCTACCCGGGACCCGCAGAGAAATCCGTCGCCCCGCAGGGGTGTCACTGGTTGGGGATGTCGCTCCGCGGGGTGACCGATGCTCTGGTGGTGGCCGGCGCCATTCCATCCGCTCTTGGACGGCTCAGCTCGGCGTGACCTGGCAGTGGCCGCTGCAACAGCGGACGACCGCGTACTCGCACTCGGCGGCGTCGGGAATGCGGCACTGGGCGCCGAGGCGCTCGATCTCTTCGCGATTGGCGGCGCGTCCACAGGCCGAGCCGTCGTGACAGATGCCGCAATCGGAGTTGGCCGCGCACGTCGGACCGGCCGAGCTCGCTCCGCTGCACTGGCTGTCGTCGACGTCGTCGTCCGGGAGGCTGTTGCCCCAGGGCGATGGACCCGTCTGCTCATCGTGGGTCTCGGGAGTGGCCGGTTCGGAGCCTGAAGCGGCCTCCGAGGTCGGGGGAGTCGTGTGCCTCTCCTCGTCACCGCACGCGGTCGACGCGACGAGAAGCATGGCGAACATCGTCAGCAGCGTGCGCTTCATCGCCTGAGAATAGCTCTGTTTCCGGCCGAGGGCGCAACGGAGCGCAGGTTGCTCGCTGCCGAGCATGTAAGCTCCGTCCATGCGGTTTGAATGGTTGTCGGTCGGGGGGCTCGTTCTCGTGCTTGGCGCTTGTGGTGACGCCACCATGATGACGCCGATGGATGGCGACACGGATGCTACGCCGCCGGATGGCGCGGTGGATGGGTCGACCGACGCGGCAGGGGACGGGGGGGGCTCCGATGCGTCGACCGACGGCGGCGGCTCCGACTCCTCCACGACCGATGGCGGCGGCTGCGGCATGCTCACCTCCTGCGGCGGGGACTGCGTCGACACCCTCGTCGACGACGCGAACTGTGGCGGGTGCGGGATGGCCTGCGCCGACTACGAGTCGTGCGTCGGCGGCACCTGCGAGGCGTCCTACGGCCTCGACATGCGCGTCGCGAGCCCCTGCAACCTCCCCGACCCGCCGCCGGACAGCATCGCGGACACCAACTGCTACTCCGACGTCGCCACGCGCACGCCCGCGGCTGGGCTCATCCAGTACGAGACCGCCTCGAAGCTCTGGGCGGACGGCACGCTGAAGCGGCGCTTCCTGGTGATGCCCGACACCACCTCGACCATCGGCTACCAGGAGCGCGGCGCGTGGGATTTGCCGGACGGCACCATCATCATCAAGGAGTTCCTCCTCGAAACCGTCGAAGGCGACCCGACGAGCATCCAGCCCCTGGAGACGCGCTTCATCGTCGTCGGCGGCACTCGGTGGCGCAAGGTGCAGTACCGCTGGAACGACGCGGGCACCGACGCTGCCCCTTATGGCGGCGGCACCGGGGACTACACAGTCACCGACGCCAGCGGCGCCACGTCGACGTACACCCACCTCTTCCCCGCACGAAACGACTGCCAGCGCTGCCACAACGACGCCGCCGGCCAGACCCTGGGGATGCGTACCGTGCAGATGAACCGCGACCACGACTACGGCGGCTTCGTCGACAACCAGATCCGCGCCTTCGACCACATCGGCCTCTTCGGCACCTCTCTGCCCGGCGCCTACGACACCCTGCCGCGAATGCCCATCCCGACCGATACCACCGCGGCCCTCGAAGACCGCGCGCGCAGCTATCTCGAGGGCAACTGCGCGCACTGCCATCTGCCGGGTGGCCCCGTAGGGGCGTCGATCGACCTCCGCTACCAGACCCCCTTCGCCATGACCAACACCTGCGACGTGGTGCCGGGCTCTGGTGACGTCGGCGGAATGGCCGACTACATCATCGCGGCGGGTGACCACACCACCTCCGCGCTCTGGCTCCGCATGGACCGCCGTGACAGCCTGGGCATGCCTGCCCGTGGCTCCCTCCTCGTCGACCCCTTCGGCGTGATGCTCGTCGGCGATTGGATCGACTCGATCGCCGTCTGTCCGTAGCTCACCGCTCGACGCATCGCAGGTCCACGCGTCGCGACCGGAGCGCTCCGCGTCGTCAGAGCATCGGGATGGTGGGGACGGGAAGCGACGTATCGGTGTCGAAGTTGGTGCCGTTGTCTCGGTAGTGGACGTCGTCGCTCAGGCGGTCGAGCGAGAACCCGGGCACTTGCAAGCAGGCTCCGATGGCCGCGCCCTGAACGATGCCTTCGTGGAGATCGAGCTCCGTCGCAGCGCTTCCTTGCGACAGGAAGACGCCGCACAGCTCGACGTCGGAGATGGCGAAGCGCTCCACCACGGCGGTGGCGGAGTGGACCGCGAGGCCGTAGCCCCCCGCGAAGCAAGCGCCCCCGCAGGCTGCGCGCTCGATCCGGTCGATCACCAGATCGCGCACGTTGGATACGGATCCCACGTATCCGAGCATGCCCACGCTCGCCCCGCGGACGGCCAGGCGCTCGCCCTCGAAGGAGCCGGCTTCGACCAAAATGCCGAAGCTCCCACCCTCGACGGGACCCTCGAGGGGAAGGGTGTCTCGGACCAGGAGGTCGTGCGCAATCAGCGCGCTCTCAGCCGTGGTCACGAT
Organism: uncultured delta proteobacterium; assembly: GCA_963727445.1. Lineage (GTDB taxonomy): Bacteria > Myxococcota_A > Polyangia > Polyangiales > B10-G4 > B10-G4. The sequence continues at coordinate 25,979 of CAVSGI010000017.1, read as the reverse complement.
GATGCCGGCCTCTCGCGCACCCTCGATGACGACGCGCTCGGTCGTCGCTCGTCCCCCATCGATGACCACCAGTCCATAGCCGGAGCCCCGCGACTCGGCGGGACGAACGCTGGTCACCAGGACGTCGGAGAGCATGAGCTCCGCGCCGGGCGCGAGTGACCAGACCGCGATGTTCGACGCTTCGGCGATGACGGCTCGGCTCAATCGTACCCGCGAGCTCACCGAGGCTACTGCGATTCCGGCCACGGACCCGCTCGACGCGGGACCGATGTCGACAAGCAGTGCATCCTCGACGACGGCGTCCGAATCGTCGCTGACGTCGAGCGCCTCGAAGGGCGCTCGCGCTATCGTGAGTCGCGTCGCGGATAGCCGCGCTCCACTCTTGACCGAGATCCCGTGACCGACCTCGATGGTCTCGGAGACGCGCAACGTGTCTGTGACGACGACGTCGGTCAGGTCGGCCTGACTTGCCGCTTCCCACACGAAGAGACCGTTCCCGTGGTTGCGAGCGACGAAGGCACGGCTCAGCGAGAGGCTCGCGCCGAGGTCGACCGACAGTCCGCGCCCATAGGCGATGATGTCCGGGCGGAGGTTGGGGAGGTTGTCGAGGACCGCGACGTCTTCGAGCGTCACCGTGGTCCCCGTCCCGACCGCGAGCACGCCCGTCTCGTCGTTTCCTTGCACCAGCAGTTGACGTCCGCTGACCGTCGCCCCGACGCGCGCTTTGAGGCCGGCACCCTGGGGCCCGCTGTCGAGCCCGCGGGCGCCGCGCAGGACGACGCGCTCGAGGATCGCCGTCGAGCCCGCTCCATCCACCTCGACGCCAACCTGGCTCGCACCTTCGACCACGACGCCGGTGATGTGCAGCTCCCCGCCGTCTTCGATTGAGACGCCCTTTTGGGGCGGCGACGAGATCGTGAGGTCGCGGAGCTCAGCCGGAGCGCCGACCGACGCCATGCGCACCACTGCGGGCACCGGCGCGTCCACCCCCGACAACCTCGTCGCTCGAGCGCACGCCCCCCTCACGATGACGCCGGGCCGCAGAGTCACCGTGCCTTCGTAGCTCCCTGGCCCCAAGGCCACGGTGGTGTCGGGCGAAAGGGACAGCCACGACACCTGGGACAGTGAGGTGTATGGGCGGGCGCGCGAACCGTCCCCCCCAGGGTCGGCGTCCGCTGCGACGAACACGGCGGTGGCATCGGTGCCGACGTCCGCTGGGAAGGTGCCGGGCGGGCACGCCGCGCCCACGACGGCGCAGCCCGGCTGACCGACGAAATGTGCCTCACCCACGGCGCAGGCGTCGGGCTCACCGCTTTCGTAAGGAGAGCAGAAGGCTCCTCGCTCGGCCTCGACGAGGTGCCACCCATCGGGACAGGACGGGGCCCCGAGCGGTGTACCTTCGTCCAGCCATGGGATCACGGGCTCTGTCGCGACCGTGGCTGCATCCATGCCCACGTCGAGAGTCGCGTCCGATCCGGCGTCGGGACTCGTCGCATCGCCACACGCCGAAAGGCACAACGAGGCGAGCAGCACGCACCTCGCGGCCAAGAAACCGGTCACGCGTTCGATGGTACCAGAGCGGGCGACGCGGAGAGCGCGTCGAAAGTCACGCGCCTCGATCTGTTCGATCACGCGGCTACAGGCCGGCGTCGGCCAGTCGCTCGAGGAACTTCGGACCACAGGTTGCGCGCTGGAAGATCGGCTCGGGCTTTCCCTTCGGGAGGTACCGAACGGTGAGCGACTCGAGCCGCCCCGCGTCGTTCCAGTCCATCTCGTACACGCATCGCTTCTGGTAGCCCCAGTTGACCCGAGACAGCTTCATGCGAGCCACCCGGCCATTCCGGTAGGTGAGCACGTAGTCCAAGCTGTGCTGCTGCCAGTCACTCCACTGAAACCGCACGAGGTTGCCACCCTCGTAGGACGCGAACGAGACCGCGACCAGCGCGCTGTCGTGCCGATACTTCGCGCGCGCGGTCCCGTTGCGCTGATGGTGCGTGATCTCCTCGATGTAGGAGGTGCCGGGACCGTGGGAGCGGCAGATGACGACCTCGCCGTCGGCGTCGAGGCCGTAAGCCACCGTGCTGGAGGTCTTCTTCGCGGGCTCCTTCTGGTGCTTCCGCCCCCAGCTCGTGTTGACGTCGTAGTCCGCGAAGGGAAGGGTAGAGCGCCCGACGAGCGGGCCGCTAGCCCACTCCCACGTGACGATGCGCGCCTCCGCGCGCTCTCGCCACCGGCGATGCCCGCTCCTGTTTCGATCGAAGAGCTTGGCGATGTCCGGGGCCGCCATGTCGCACGAAGCTTACCTCGCGCTAACGTCGGGGGGAACGGTTGGCACTAGCGCCGACGGCGCCGTCGTCGGCGGCACCCGACGAGACCCACACACCCCAAGACCACCAGGACGCAGCCGCAACCGCCATCTCCCGGTGTGGTGCCCGCGTCGGCGGCGGCATCGACCGCGCCGCCTCCAAGAAGTCGCAGAAGAACGCCGTGCGGAGCGCCGCATCGCGCCCTCGGTCTTCGGGCCTGCCGACGGATTCTGATCGCCGAAACCCAGCACCTCGGACTCCGCTGCGGTGACCGTTTCGAGGTGGACGCGCGAGGCGCTCGCCATCGACGTCGCGGCTCATCCGCTCCGGCTACTTCATCCGCCCTCCGCGGCGCGCACACGCAGCGCGGGTTGGTCGCCCTCCAGCTGCGGCAGGAGCGCCACGAACGCCCAGTCCTGCACGCCCGAGTCGTCGAACAACAGGCAGCGCGTGGTCTCACCGTCTTCGATCGTGATCGAGAAGAGGCTGTCCGCCCAGACGTCGCTCACCTCGAACTGGTCGTCGTAGTCCTCGTCCTCGAGGAACGACGCGAGCTCCGCCGCGCGCGCCTCCGCCGACGGCACGTGGATCACCAGGTGGCACTCGGCGCCCGCCACGCCGACGGCTCCCATCTTCTGCAGCACCGCCCGGAGCGTCTCCCCGCCGAGGTCGAACCCGCCCCCATAGAAGAACACCATCCGCTCGACCTGCACCACGCTCACCACATCGGGAAAGAGCCCTTTCAGCAGAAACCGCGACTGCTCCTCGAGCGGCCACGCCACGCCATACCGCGCCCCGAAGTCCGAGAGCGGCCCCGGCACCGTCTTGCCGCCCCACGGATCCGCGTCCGTCTTCTCGAACTCCGCGTACCGCTCGACCAGCGCGAGGAGCTCCCCCTCCACCCGCTTCGCATCTTCCACGCTCGGCAGCTCCGCCGCCTGCATCACCACGTGAGACATGCGGCTAGATAGTCCGCCGGCCCCGAGAGCACAACCTCCGCCGCCGAGCCCAGCCGAGGGAACGCGCCCGCGCCCACTCTCTGGAGCCCAAGCGAGTATTGCGAGGAGGCGGCATTTCTTAGGGCGCGCTGGCGTCGTCGAGCGCGGGTGGTGGAGAGATGCGTCGAAAGGCGAAACGCCGTTGCGGCGACCCTGGCGGGGTGGGTTCCACCGTGCCGAGGAAAGTCATGAAGAAGGGCCCGAAGCGACCGTCGAGCTTCCTGCCGTCCGCGAGCGTGATCGAGCCGCGGCGCTCCGCGCAGACGAGCTCTGCGCGCGCCGGCGATTCGTCGGCAGGGCCCGAGAGGCCGGTGATCCGGACTTCGGAGCCGTCGTCGCTCGCCTCGTCGCTCGGCGTCATCATGAGCCGTTGAACGTCGCCGCTGGCATGGGGCCCCGTGCGGGTCGCCGCCGCGTCGGCCCCGGCGTAGAGGAAGCCTCGCCATTGTCCGCCGAGGCCGCAGCGCTCTTGGGCGGCGAGGACTCGGTTGAACATCGCGTTGCCGCGGTTGGTGATGGACTCGACTTCGTTTCGAAGCGGGCTCGACGGCTCGGGCGCCTCGCTCGTGAACGCGGAGCCTTCGTGAGGAGTGCTCCACGCATCGACGTAGAGCCGGCGGTACTCGTCATCTCGACCGAGCTCGACGGTGTTGACCGCTGTGTGTACGACGGCCGTGTGGCCGGCGCGCTCATCGCGCATCTCGAGCTGATACTGCACGCCGTCGGTCTCGTCACGACGCCATCGGAGCGCGAGTGGTGGCGGCCGCGCCGCCATGGGTGAACCATGGTCGGCCTCCGAGTCGTAGAGCGTGTCCGCGCAGGTGACGACGACGCGTCCTCGGGCGCCCGGAGCGCGCAGGTGGACTTCGACGAAGCAGCCTGCGCCGAGATGGATGTCGCCCGGACGCTCGGAGATGAGCACACCCGGAAACAGGATCAGCTGAGGCGGCGCTGCCGGCGCGTCTTCGCTCGGGCCGGGCGACGTCGACCTCGCCTCTCGAGGCGACGGACGTGGACGCTCGGATCCGTCGCGCAGGGCGTAGAACCCCCCGACCGCTGTCAAGACAGCGCCCAACGCCAAGACCACGAGAAGAGCCCTGTTCGCCCGAGACTCGGCACTCTCGGTGCCCGCGGATTGCAGCTTCTCCACTCGCGCGCGGAGCTCGGCGATCTCGGCCTCCTCTGCCGCATCCTTGTCCGCGCGGGCCGTGAGCTCTTGCTCGGCCCGCGCGAGCTTGTCCGTGAGCTCCTCGAGCTCTCGTTCCATCGCCTCGCGGCGCGCCCTCTCGGCCGTCAGGTTGTCGCGAAACCCCATGGCCCCCAACATCGCACGCCTAGGGTCGGTGCGCATCGCCCCTCGTGATCGCGGGCTAGAGCGCCGCACTGAGCCTCGGGGGCGGGTCGACCGCAGCGCGCGAGTGACGAGATCGATCAGTGCAGGGCCATCGTCACACCCCAAACGGGATCCGTGATGGGCTCGTTCGTGCCGCTGTCGCCGCTGGCCGACGCCACGGCGATTGCGATGGCGATGGCGATCCCAATCGCAGCCGCAACGGCTGCACCGATCCCGATGAGCAGCCACGGCGGACCGCTCTCGCCCGTGGTGCGCTCGTCCGAAGTGAGAGAAGGGGGAAGCGACAAAGCGACGCTCACCGTCTCTCCCCGACCGACGGTCACGCGCTCATCGACCGACCGGCCGTCCGGGCTGCGCGCAGAGACGACGTGGATACCAGGATCCACCCGTACGCTCTGCGTCCCATCGGTGCGCTCCTCCGTCGCCACGACCGCGGCGTCGACACGCACCGCCGGCGGCGTCCCGTCGCCATCGGCCGCGTCGCTCACATCGACCACGAGGGTTCCCACTTCACGGTTGGCGCGCGCGCACTCGCGCACGGCCTCTCGCCGGTGTGGTCCGTCGAGCGCTCCGTAACCACCCTCGAGTAGCCCGTCGCAGATGTTCCCCGCGGCGACCGGCTCCTCGGTGCCCAACAGCGCCAGAACCAGGTTGAATGCCGTCGCGGGCCGGGCCTGCGCTGCGAGCGAATCGCGGAGAAGGTCTCGCGCCTCCGGAAAGCGTCCCGCCATGAGCGCTTCGTACCCGCGTTCGAAGAGCACGCGCGCTCGCGCCGAGTCGTCAGCACTCGCCTGAGCCGCGACGAATGACGACGCGACGAGCCCTAGCGCGAGCACGACCATCGCAGTGCGGAGCTGCACCATCGGCTCCATCATAGGGGACACGACTGGCTCACTGCTCGTCCCAGCCCCAGGCGCGCATCGAAAGCCCTGGTCCCGTGGCCATCATGGCGCGCCGGCGACGGGTCCTGGCGGGCCGCCGGGGTCGGCTCGCCGGGGCGGACTCTTCCGCGATGGGCGCGGGTTCCGCTCCTTCCGGCTCCGAGGAAGGGTCTTCGGGTTCCGCCGTCTCTTCGGGCGGGGCGGCGGGTTCGACGCCGGTGGCCGGGTCTTCGACGGGGGCGGCAGGGCTCGACACCGCAGCGCCGATCCGGGGACTCTCCACATCGTTGCCTTCGAGGCCCGCCCACGCGACGAGGGCGCCGACGAGGACGAGCAAACCCGCGCCGACGAGGACCGTGCGGAGGGGATTCCGCGTCAGCCGTCGACGCAAGCCGACGAAGGTCGTCGACGCGACCTCGGCTGGCGGCGATGGATCCCGCTCCGTCACCGTGGCGGTCTCTGCGGCGCCGCCCAACCGGACGGTCGACAGCTCGGCGGTAACGGGGATCAAGTCCGAGAGAGTGAGCTCCGCGTGGGTGCGTTCGAGGGCGGCAGCAATCAACGCGCGCTGACGCTGGCGCTCTTCGCCGAAGTGCTCCTCGAGGTATGCGGCGACGTCGCCCGCGTCACCGAGCGACGTCGCGATCACCTCCAGGCGCCTCGCGACTTCGCGAGCCGTGGCGGGACGATCGGCGCGGTCCTTGGCGAGCAGCTCACGAACGAGGTCGGCCAGCTCGTCAGGCGTGCTCGAACGGTCGACGCGCACGTCGGGCGGAGGCTCGTTCTGGATCCGAACGAATGCTTTGCTGCGCCCGCCGGAGTAGAGCCGTTCGGCGGTGAGCAGCTCGTAGAGCACGATGCCCAGCGCGAAGAGGTCCGAGCGGCCGTCGAGCGGCTGATGCGCGATCTGCTCCGGCGACATGTAGCCGATCTTGCCCTTGAGCGCTCCGGATTCGGTGACCGCGCGGTGGTCGAGGGCGCGCGCGACACCGAAGTCGGTGACGCGGACGAGACCGTCGAAGCCGAGCAGGATGTTCTGAGGCGAGATGTCGCGGTGGACCACCTCGAGCGCCTTGCCTCCGGCACCCTCGAGCTCGTGCGCGGCGGCCAGCCCACGTGCCGCCTGAAGGGCGATGTCCACGCAGAGCCCGAGCGGGAGCATCGCACCCGCCTCCCGGGCTTGCACGAGGGGCTTGTACGCCGCGACACCTTCGACGTAGTCCATCACCAAGTAGGGGCCATGCTCGTCCTCCCCGACGTCGAGCACGGGCACCACGTTCGGGTGGCGTACGAGGCCCGCAATTCGCGCCTCCTCGATGAACATCGCGCGCAACTCCTCGTCGCTGAGGAGCTCGGGCAGGAGCCGTTTCATCGCGTAGATCCGCGCGAAAAGCCCTTCGCGACGGACGACGAGCTCCACACGCCCCATTCCCCCTCGGGCGATGTCTGCCACGGGCTCGTAGGCGCGTTCAGTGGGCCCCGGAGAGGCTGTGCTCACGCGTTCACACTAAGCGGACGCGCCGCGCGACGCAACGAAGCCCCCGCACGTTTGCGAATCGTGCTCGGCTGTTAGAATCGAATCGTGGGGATACGTCGATCGCGCGCGGCGAGCCTCGGTGCGGCGCTGGGGCTCCTCCTGAGTTGCAGCGCTGACGAGGTACCGCTCACTCAAGTGCTGGTGCGCTTGGACGCCGAGCCCTGCGTTGCGGCCGACGCGCGAACGGTTCGAGTGCGCATCCTCGGCGACGACGGCGAAGTGGCACGGGACGAAGAGAAGCCGATAGGAGCGGGTGGGGCCGAGCTGCCGATGACGATCCCGATCGTCCCGCGCGAGGGCGACGCATCTCGTCGGTTCTGGGTCGAGGTCGTACTCCTGGACGAGTCGGATGCCGAGCTCGCGACGGCGCGCGTCGAAGGGCATTACCTCGAGGGTGAGGTCGGCGAGATCGTGGGGTGCTTCACGGACGCGTGCGTGGGGATGGACTGCGGCGCGTGCACGCCCGTCTCATCCGATGGTGGCATCGGGGCTTGCGAGACTTGCGCTGGCGATCCGCCTTCGTGCGGCGCAGCCGCCGCCGCGGTCGTGCCGATGGGAGAGGGAGGCGCCCCCTGTCCTGCGGCGCCGTCGTCGTGTGGCGTCGTCGACGCCGGACCGGCCGACACGGGACCGACCGACACCGGTCCGCCACCCGGTTGCGAGGGCGCTGGCGATTGTGACGACGGGGAGCCGTGCACCATCGACTCCTGCACCGACGGGATGTGCACTTCGGTAGCGACGGATGCAGACGGTGACGGGTACGCGGTCATGGGCTGTCTGGGCGGCGACGACTGCAACGACGGCGCGCGTAACGTCCATCCCGGCGCCACGGAGGAGTGCGGCAACGGCGCTGACGACGACTGCGACGGTTCGGTCGACGAGGGCTGCTGCGCAGGCGGGGAGATCTGCGACAACGGTCGGGACGATGACTGCGACGGCGACGTCGATTGCTATGACAACGAGTGCAGCGCGGACTCGTACTGCAACGCGCGCCGCTGCCGGGCCGACGACATGCGCTACCGCTGGTGCAGCGGCAACTGTGTCGACACCTATCACGACAGCGATCACTGCGGGAGCTGCGAGATGCGGTGCCTGAACGGTCGCTCGTGCGCCGTCCTCAGTGACGGCCATCCGCGTTGCTACTGCACCTCCGACCTCGACTGCCCCTTCATGGTCCACTGCAATCTCACCCACAACCGATGCGGCTGCAACGACACCTCCTGTGGGGACGGCACGCATTGCATGGGGCTCCCGAGCAGCACCCTTCCGGCCTACTGCGTGTGGGAGCGCTGAGGGGACGTACGATCGTCCCCTCCTACTCCACCTGAGGCGAGCTCGGTTCGACCACGCGGTCGAGGCTCACTTCTCAGAGCTCGCCGATCTGTATGACGAGGCCGACGCCCTGCTGACCGACGACTCCGGGCGCGACGCGTAGAGTTGCCCTTTGATCGGCGCCGTCACCGATGAACGCCGTCGGCACCTGGACCTCGCGTCGCGCTGCCAACCCGACGATGAACATCGTCAGTCCAACCACTTCGAGGATTCCCTGCGCCAAGATCCCCGCAGCCTGTCCCCCAGTCAGCTCTTGGGTGGCGAGATCGATCCACGGCCCGGCCAATGGGATGAACGTGAACCCGCTCGCGCCGCTGACCTCCCCATCATCGGCAGCGTCGATGGCCACGGTGATCGCTCCCCCCACCAACCAACCGACACCGAAGAGAACCGCTCCAGCAACGACCAGTCCAGTGCGTGGCCGCGTCTCGACTCGGACGCTCCCCGCCGGCGTCATGCGAGGGCCTGCCGGAACGGGCGCCGGGCTCGCATACGACGACGGCGCGCATGCGCCGGACTGACAGACCATCCCCTGGGGGCAGTCGATGTCACGAGTGCAGGCGCTGGCCGGCGGGGTGCTGCACGCGCCATTGACGCAGACGCGGCCTTGTCGACACTCGGCATCGGAAGCGCATTGCGCGCGAGCGCCTCCAGGCGTCAGCGTCGCAGCGAAAATCTCCACGACGAGCGCGAGCGTCCATCCGCACCACGTGTACTTTCGGCAGATCATCACTCCCCCCTCTCAGTTCCGCGAACGGTCGGAGGTTGGCATCGCCGAACGAACGATGTCAACGCCGCGCCGGACGAGCGGCGATGCCGGTTGCGGCGCTGGCGTTGCGGCGGTGTGTGGCGGGGCAGGTGGAGATTGCGTGGCGCCAGGGAGCGGAACGCCGTCTCCGGGCTGTAGGGTCCGGGTGGCTCTCTCCTCCGGCGAGAAAGAAGTCCACATTTGTTGGCCTTCGGTCATGCGACGGTCGATGCGTCGAACCGCACGGTCGATGGCCTGCGCATCGAGAGTGGCGGGATTGAGCTCACTCGGGTGGGTCTCTGCGAGCTGACTCTCGAGGCTGTCCCATTCCGAAATCGTGGGCTTGAGCGCGGTGACACCGAAGTTGGGCCCGAATGGCACGGCGAGGTAGCGAATGAGCACGTAGTACTGCTCGCCGGCGGCTGCATTCACTTCGATCACTTCCGTGTCACGTCGACTGACAATGAGAAAGTGGTGCGTACCCTCTGCAACGTCCGCGCTCATCCGATTTCGAATGCCGGCAGTCGCCACGAGCTGATTGGTCTGCACGTCGAAGATGTAGACCTGCGTCAGGTTCTTCGGAGAGACGAACGTGACTCGCGCCATCCCAGGTGTTGCGGGGGGCTCGTGCTCCACCCGTCGGCAGAAGCACGGGGGCGCGCTGCAGGCATGGAGAGCGGAGACGAACAAGAAGAGCAGACAGACCTTGATCACGGTTCGAGACATGAGACCTCAGAAGTTGGTGCCGACCCGAAAGCCCAAGCAGAAAGCAGGCCAAGCCTGGAACTGGTACCCGATTCACGAGTGCCACGGGCAGTGGCGCCACTGTCACGCTTCAAGTGGGCTGAGTCCCACGTCGCGACGGTCATTCCACGCGAGGTCCCCCGTGCGACGTTGAAGCGTTGCAATTCTGGTATAGGATGGGGCCGGGAGGGTCTAGCGATGCCGCGGGGACGTGCGATGGGTCTCGGGGTCTGGGTGGCCGCCGTGGTCGTTGCCACACCAGCGACCTCATCCGCTCAAGAGTGCATACCGGCGTGCCGCTCGGGCTTCATGTGTCACGAGGGAACCTGCATCTCACGATGCAATCCGGCGTGTTCGCAGGGCCAGACATGCACCGATGAAGGTCAATGCGTCAGCCCGTCACCGGCACAACCGGTGATGCAGCCGATGAGCACGGCTTCGCCAAACACGGCATCGACAGCGACGGCCCCTGCGCCGGCACCGACGGCGCCTCCGGTGGTGCAGACCAGCCCATCCGCGTATCCATCCACGTATGGGGCACAGTCGCCCGCCGCTGCGCCCGTGGTCGACGAAGAGAGAACGAGACTCCGGGAGATCCGCAAGCTCTTCCACTTCGGCTTCTTCGCCGGTGGAGGATACGGGTTGGCGATCGAGAACCCGGAGAACATCGATCTGCCCTACCTCAATGGGATGACCGGGCCTGCGTTCACTCTCGGAGCGTTCATTCGAAAGAACTTCGGGTACCGCATCGGCTATCAGCTCCGGCTCAGCTTCTCGTTTCAGCTCGGATCCGACGTGGAGCTCGGTGGCGTGTCGGGCGGAGAAACGACCGGTAGCGCGTTCGCATTCGAAACCGCGCTCGAGCCGACGCTCAAGTTCGGACCGATGGGACAGGACTTTCCCCTCTACATCGACCTCGGAGCCCGCGTCGGCATCTATCACGTGGCCGCGTCGACAGACGCCCCGGAAGGCACAGCCACGGTCTCGTCGACCGGTCCGGTCGTGGGTGCCGTCGGTGGCCTGGGTTTCATCTTCGGCAGCGAAGAGCAGTTCGACCTCGGCGGGCGGCTCCTGACCGCCGCTCCGGTGGATGGATACTTCTCGATCCGGGGGATGTTCATCTTCAGCGTCGCGATTCTATGACGTCCGAGCGGCGGAGGGCGAAGGCCTAGGCGTCACATTCGTCGACGCTCCGTGGTAGCGTCTGGGCGTGGCCGGCGACACCACGATGACCACCCCCGCCCGAAAAGTCGGGGCGAAAGGTGCGCATCGGATTGTCGTGCTCCACGGTCCCGGCGGGGCCGCGGGGCGAACGATGGCCGTGACGTCGGCTGGGGTTCGGCTGGGGCGGATTGGCGGTGACGCCGATTTCGCCCTCGACGACTCGCAGGTGTCGCGCGCGCACGCGGCGATCGAGCGGGAGAGCGGTGAGCCAGCCGTGCGCGATCTGGGGAGTCGAAACGGCACCTTCCTGAACGGCGAACGCATCGACGCATGTTCGCTCGCCTCGGGTGACGTCCTGCGCATCGGGTCGCACGTCATCCTCTTCCAAAGCCTCGGACACGAAGCGATCCAGGCGCTGACGACCGCGAAGCGACGCCCATCGCCGCTCGTGGGGGACAGCGCCGCGATGGCGATGGCGCGGGTGGCCATCGATCGTGCGGCGCCCATGAAGATCCCGGTCCTCGTGCTCGGTGAGAGCGGCGTGGGAAAGGAGCTCGTCGCAAGCGAGATCCACGCACAGAGCGGGCGCGAGGGTCCGCTGGTGGCCATCAACTGTGCGGCGCTTCCAGAGCACCTCGTCGAAAGCGAGCTCTTCGGTCACGTCCGAGGTGCCTTCACGGGAGCGAGCGAGAGCAGCCGCGGCGTCTTCGGTCAGGCGGAGGGAGGCACCCTGTTCCTGGACGAGATCGGCGAAATGCCCCTACCTATGCAAGCGAAGCTCCTCCGTGCGCTCGCCACCGGGGAGGTGCGACGCGTCGGCGAGTCGACGACGACGACCGTCGATGTTCGAGTCGTCGCTGCGACCAACGTCGACCTCGAGGAAGCTGTCGAAGCCGGGACGTTCCGCGGGGACCTCCACGCGCGCCTCATCGGCGCCACGATCGAAGTGGCGCCGCTGCGAGATCGACGGGAGGACATCCTCTCCCTCTTCAGTCATTTCTTGGAGCGCGACCTCACGCTGACCCCGGACTGCGCGGAGGCGTTGGCGCTCTACGACTGGCGCTACAACGTGCGCGAGGTCGAACAGGTCGCGAGGGCCCTGTCCAGCGCGTCTGACCCTTTGGACCTGAGCGACCTGCCTCTAGCCATTCGCGCGCCCGTCGAGGCGCGTCTCGACCGGGTTTCTCGCGCGAGCGAGGTTCCCCTCGCCCTACGCGTTCCGTCGGGACGCCGAGCCCGACGCCGGCCAGTTGACCGAGGTCATCCGCCATTTCGACGGCAACATCGCCCAGGTCGCCGAGTACTTCGGGAAAGATCGAAAGCAGATCTACCGGTGGTGCGAAAAGCTGGGCGTGGACCGCGATCCGAAGTCGTGACCGAACCACGGCCGAACGAAGTACGGCGTCCCCGAAAAGCTGAGCAGCGATGCCGAGATTCGTTCTGGACTCAAACGAGACTTCACCCCCCCGCCAACTCTTCGGGAACGCACACGAGCGTCCCGGGAGGCTCGGGCGCTTCGAGACAGAGCTCACCCGTCCCGCAGTCCGTATCGTTGGTGCAGGTATTGCCGCAGAGTCCGAGATCGCCGGAGTCCCCCGTCGTGAAACAGACTGCGCCTTCCGGACAACCGCCGCGGGTCACGGAACATGGCGTGGTGCAGCCCAATCCCCCGCAGAGTCCGGAGCGACACTCGGAGCTATCAGTGCAATCGGCCCACAGGCCGAGGCCGGTGCTCGGTTCATCCGTACAATTCGCGGAGTAGGGGTCGCAGTATCCTGACTCGCACTCCGAGTCGGCGGCGCAATGGGCCCGGCAGACCTCCCCATTGCAGACTCGACCAGCGCCACAGTCGGCGGCTGTCGTGCATTCGGTGTAACAGATGCTCACGTCCGCGTCGCAGACTGCGCCTGCGCTACACGTGACGGTGGGATCGGTGCAGTCTCTGACGCACACCCCACCAGCTTCTCCGTTCACGCTCTCCACCCGACAAACTGCGCCGGATTGGCACTCCGAGTCGCATCGGCACTGCTGTCCATCCAGTGAGCTCTCGTCGGGACGACACGCGTCGGTATCAGCGCCGCTGTCCGTCCCGGTGTCGACCGATGCGTCTACCGCTGCGTCCGTGGTCCTGCGGTCATTGGAGCACCCTCCGGCGATCGACGCGCCAAGAGCGCCCAGTACAATCACTCGTACGAATCTATTCACATTTCCCCTCTCGCGCAGAGCTCTAGCCCAGTTCGCAACCAGCCCATCCCCTCTCAGGAAAGCGTGCACACCCGAACGGTTGCCCCGGGAATCGTCGCCAATCGACACACCTGCCCCGTGACGCAGTCTTCGTCCACCATGCACCGCGCATAGCAAACGCCCAAGTCGGACTCCATCGGACCATCGCCGGGCAGACAATGCCCATCGTCGGGACAACCCTGTCGTTCGATGGAGCAGAACGAGATGCAATACCCCATGGAGTTGCACAGTCGGGAGCGGCAGTCCTCCGGGCGGGCGCAGGGCTCGTTGAGCCCGGCACCGTCGTTTTGCTCGCGACACAAGCCGGTGTACCCGTCGCAGGAGCCCGCGAGACAGTCGTCGTCGGTCTGGCACACGATGTAGCAGTGAGCTCCGTCGCAAGAGCGACCGAGCGGGCAGTCGCCGGTGTTCGTGCAGCGTGGCACGCATGTGCCGAAAGTGAGTGTGTCGGGGACGATGCAGTCCGCGTTGTCGGTGCAGGCATCCGCGCCGTCGGCTGGGTCGCATGCGGCTGAACATGCACCGCCCGGCCACCCCTCACTCAGCTCGGTTGCACAGTTGGCCGATGGCCTGCAGTCCTCTTCACAGCCGCAACGTTCTCCATCCAGCCGTCCACCTGGGGGGGTCATGCATGCACTGCCACCCACATCACGGGTGACGACGCGGCCCGTGTCCGATGCCGGCGGCGGGGACGAGCATGCCGACATGGTCAGGATCACAACGACGAATGCCCGTGTGTTCATCGCCACCCCCTCATTCGATCGCCAGAAGCTCCCGGATCGGGATCACCGAGGCGCGCAGCGCGAGCCCGCTGCTGTCGGAGCCGTTCTGGCCATCGTCGGCCCAGACGGCGACCGGGCTCGAGCCGAGGCGTGTGAGAGCGACTCGCCCCTGGTTGCCAGCGGTGGCCTGATTCAGCCGGAAGTCGGCCTGCTCGCACGCCCGGTTGGCAAAGGTGCGCTCACCCGAGGGACTGATGATCGTGGCCCGGACATCCTGTGCGTCCCCTGAAAGCGATGTGGCGGTCCATGCCACGATGAACCCTCCGCCTGCGAGCTCGACGATCGCAGGATGGGATTCCTCCGAGCTCGGGCTGGTGCTCAGGGAAAACGGAGCCCCATCAGGCGTCAACGAGGAGCTCAGGTAGTTCCCGTCGGGCGTCAGAAAGCGTCCCCGGACGCGGAAAGTCTCATCGATCTGTTCCGTCCAAACGACCATCAGTTGAGCGCCATCCCACGCCATGACCGGGCTCGCCTGATCGAGGTTCGGGATGATGTCCGTGATCGGAAAGGACGGGATGAGGATCGACATGTCTTCCCGATGAAAGCTCACTTCGATTCGGTACCCTCCACCTGCGGTCACATAACGTGCGAGGACGATTCGGTCGTCGAAGCCGATGGCATCGAAGCCGAGGCTCCCATCCGGAGTGACCGCGACGACCCGATCGCGCGTGCGTTCACCTGACTGTGGATCGACGAGATCGAGGGGCATCACGCCACCTTCGGTGATCTGAAAAGCGCGGGCGTGTATGGAGCTGCGGACGCCACCGTCGAGGTCTGCAAACACCCAGAGAACGTCGAAGGTGTACTCGCCGGTCCAGATGACGCGAGGAAAACCAATCGCATCACCTGGCGCGTCCTCCAACAAGAGGGGCAAGGAGTCGATCGGCGTGCCGTCGTAGAAGGGACAACCCGTGTCTCCATCGATGGCGTGTAGAAAGACGCGGTCACCATCGGGCGTGTCTTCGGCGTACGCCATCGCGACCGGATACGCCGAGTCGTCCGGGGCGGCGATCGCGGTATCTCCGGCGAAGACCTGCGGCCCACCGGGTTCGTGAGAAGCGTAGGTCAGTTCCTCGGTGCGACCGCAGGTCGTCAGTCGTCGCGCGTCGTCGCCGAATCGCAACCCTCGGACTTCTGCGCGTAGGGGGTCTCTTCCATCGATCGATGTAAACGCGACGAAGAGTCGCCCATCCGGCATCGGGGCCACTCCGTGAACGTTCTGCACCAATTGGTCGCCGAGCGCATCGACGTTGAGCTCGGCCTCCGGTGCAGTACCGCGTTCGCAAACATCGATGTTGGCGATGGCAGTGCAGCCGAAGGCGAAGGCAA
Source organism: uncultured delta proteobacterium (assembly GCA_963727445.1). GTDB lineage: Bacteria > Myxococcota_A > Polyangia > Polyangiales > B10-G4 > B10-G4. Next base: position 10,560 of record CAVSGI010000017.1, on the reverse strand, counting down.
TGCAGGTGCCTGCAAGGACACGCGTCATCGCTCGAACCCCACCGCGGCGGTCGAGTCCCGCGGAATGGTGAGGAGGTGGTAGACGATGGTGCCGGCAAGCACGACCGCGCCGACGATGCCGAGCACGTCGGCGGTGATGGCGAGGCCGTGGGTGCGATCGAGTTGTTCTCGCGTGGCAATGTCGGGGTCTCTGTAGAACGCGCTTCGCTCACCCAGGGCCAGGCCGCCCAGGATCGCGGCGACGACGGTCGTGGCGGCCCCGACTCCGTAGCCGCCGGCCAGCAGAACGGTTCGAACGACACCGGGGTCCGAGCGAAGCTCGTACTCGACGCGGGTGGCTGCTCCGGGCTCGAAGACGACCTCGCCGCGGTATGGCCGGTAACCATCCGCCTCGACCTCGAGCACCGCGCGGCCTGGCGAGATGTCCCCCACGCTCACGGGCGCGTCGCCCAGTTCGTTTCCGTCGAGCCGCACGATGGCGTCGTGAGGTGTGCCGCGTACCGTGAGTGCAGCGATGCTGCTCGCGGCGCGGCGCATCGTCACCTCCAACGAAGCCACCGCGCCCTCTTCGACGCGTGTCGCCCGCTCCAGCTCCATGTACCCGTCCAGCTCCAGACGCAGGGAGACGCGCCCGATGGGGTGCTCGATCTCGAGAGGAGTGACTCCGAGAGGGTCGGTCGAATCCTCGGCGAAGACGCGGGCCCCGGGCGGATTCGATTCGACGCGCAACGTTCCGACCCGGGGCCGAAGCGCGATCTCGACGGGAGTGGTCACCCCGCGCTCCACGCTCACATCGACTTCGGCGTCGACATATCCCTCCAGTGAAGCGATCACTTTCACCGTCCCGTCCTCGGCGAGGTGCATGTCGGCCACCGCGACCTGCCGTGGGCTCACGCCCACGTCACCGAGGCTTCGTCGCGCCAAGTAGATCGTCGCTCCCGGCGGCGCCGTCTCCACGTTCAACACCGGCAGCTGTGGAAGGAGGTTCTGACACGTCGCTTCCAGCTGGCTGACCACCTCCGGCTCGTCACCGAAGCGGCGCTCCAGCGTGTCGCACCAGTTGAACGCCTGGACGCGATTTTCGTCGACTGCGGCGCTGTCCCTGGTGCGCTGGGCCTGAACGGCGAGCCGGTCGTAGCAGAAGATGATGTTCGCGACGGTTCGGGCGTTCGGCACGAGGCGATACGCACCCAGGAAGTGCTGAATCGCCTCGGCATAGTTCCCATCACTGGCGAGCTCGCTCCCGAGCCGAAACCGAAGCTGGGCTTCCGAGGAGTCGTCGGCGAAAGCGGTGAGCCAGCTTCCCAGCGTGAGGAGGATGACGAGTACTGCGCCGAAGGCGGAGCGTGTCATGTCACATCATGTTGAAGGGCAAACCACCCATCGTCGGCGTGGCGTTGGTCATGTCGGTGGTGGAGCCAGCCATCGTCGGTCGGTCTCGGATTCGGGTGAGCTCAACGGTCACGTGTTCATCGAAGGGCGGCTCGAGGTCGCGCGTCGCCGTTTGGAACCCTCGCCTTTCTATCACCGCGTGGACCGGGCTGTCCTCCAGCTCCACGGTGCAAGGCGTCTCATGACACTTCAGACTCCCATCGATGCTGACGGAGGCACCATCTGGTGACGTCGTGAAGCGAACGGAGGTGAGAGTCGGCTCGCGCGCCGGCGTTTCTCCGACCGGCTCCGAAGGCACCGGTGTCACCGGCCGCGTGACGGGGGAGGCGCCCGGGGTCTCCTCTGGAGCATTCGAGCTTTCCATGCGTGGCTGACCACTGATCGCGAGACCGATGGCCGCGCCAACGACGAGCGTCAGGGCGACCGCGGCCATGGCGGGCAGTATCCACTTCGGACGCCCCTTCTCGTCCGCCCGGGTCGTGGTCTCGGTACTCTCCTCTTCGAAGCCGCGTGGAGAATCCTCCTCGAGCGTGTCGTGCGAAACCGCGGCCTCCGCGATGGCGCGCTTGGCGCTCGCGGGGATCGGCGCACTGACCGTATGAGAGATGCGGATGACCTCGCCCTCTCCGTCTTCCTCGAAGTCGTGGAACGGTTTGAGCGCCTCTCGCAGGGCATCGACGCTCTCGAATCGCGCTTCGGCCTCTTTGGCGAGGCTTCGCATGACGACGTCACACAGCTCCGGGGGAAGATCGGGTCGAAGGTGCGCCAGCGGCTCAGGGTCGCTGACCACCTTGGCGACGATCATCTCGTTGTAGTTGCTCGCGAGGTGAGGCAGCCGCCCGGTCAGGCCTTCGTAGAGCATCACGCCGGCCGAGTACTGGTCGGCAGCCTGCGTGACGTCGCGGGAGGACTGGACCTGCTCCGGTGCCATGTAGGCCGCCGTACCCATCGACATCTGACTCTTCGTGAGGCGCGTCTGGTCTCCCTGCTCCCACTTGGCGATCCCGAAGTCGAGCACTTTGACCGTCATGCCGATGGAGGGGTCGCTCTCGTGCTCTGCCAGGAAGACGTTGTCCGGCTTGATGTCGCGGTGGACGATGCCCGCCCTGTGGGCGGTGCTCAGCGCGCGCAACACACCGTCGACGATTGGCACGATCTCACGCACGGCGAGACGCCCGCGTTCTTCGATGGTGTCGCCGAGGCTGCGCCCCGCGAGCAGCTCCATGACGAGGTAGGGACGCCCATCGTCGACGCCGAAGTCGATGACGTCGACGATGTTCGGATGTCGAATTCGAGTGGCCACGCGTGCCTCACGCTGGAAGCGCTTCACCAGCTCGGGGTCGACGCCAGCACGCGTCAGGAGCACCTTCAACGCCACGGGGCGTTGGATGTCGACGTGCATCGCCTCGTAGACCGCGCCGAAGCCTCCCACCCCCAAAGCGCGCTCGATGCGATACTTGCTGGCGATCATCGTGCCGGGCGTCAGCTCGTCCCGATGCGCCTGCCCGGAAGGACGCGGCCCCGAACGGGCCATCGTCTCTTCCATCCCCGAGATGGGTCGCTGTGACGAGTCGCTCGGCTGATGAACGGTGTCGTCCACTCCCGAGACGGGCGTGTTCACCTCTGCGAAGTCGTCGCTTCCCAATCGAATCCCCTCGCGAGCAGCATACCCACCAAAACTCGCGAGGGCGAGGGACACCGTTGCCCTCGCCCTCGCCCTCGTTCGCCGATCCTCTGCTCAGTTCTCGTACGGAGTCGGAGCCCATTGTGCGATGTTTCCTTCCGGGGCGCCTTCGTCGAGAGCGGCGACGTCGAGGTCGTAGACCTGGTCCGAGATGGCGGGGATGGGGGAGGCGAGGTCCCTCTTGAGCTCGTCACCGAAGAGGTCGAGCTCCTTGAGCTGCGCGCTCGCGCCGAGGGTGATGCCGAAGCCGGTGATGAAGGCGGCGAGGAAGATGATGGTCTTGGTCTTCATTGAATCTCCTGAGTCGTTTCGTGGATGGATTGGAGGCGGTTGTCGTTCAGTGGAGGTTGATCTCGAGGCCTCCGCCGCAGTCGAGGGGAACGCCGTAGCGAGTCAGGAGCGCGGTGTGTCCGAGGCCTTCGAGCTTGTAGTCGACGTCACCGCAGGGGACGCCTCGCAGCGTGAAAGTCTCACCAGGGGACAGAACGTTTGCGCCGAGCTGATCGGGGCCCCAGCTGCTGCTGGAGGACGGTGAGAGGTAGAGGTAGTAGACCGAGATGTCGCTGCGGTTCGCGAACTGGACGATCCCCGTCGACGCGGCTGGGCCGCCGTCGCCTTCGGAAACCACGCTGGAGCTTCGGCTCTCGGGGCCCGAGGGGTTGGTGCAGGCCGCGCCGCCGAGGACGGTCGATGCCAGTAGGATCGTCAGGATGATGTTGCGCATGCGGGGTGTCTCCTTCGGTTTCGATGCGGCGCCTCGCCGCGTGTGAACGAAGGACATTGCAGCTGGGATGCCAGGCCCGAAGTGGCTGAAACTTCGGCGTTCTCTTGCGGTGCCACGCTCGGACAGGGCCTCGCCACACGCGAACGTGACGATGTCACGAGCGACCGCCGACAGGCCCGCTCGACGCAGCCCTTCCACCCACCCCGCTCTCGTGCGCCCGCAGGTACGGCCCTTACTGCCTCAGGCGTCGGGAGGACCCTGACCCGCGGGCGGCGGCTGTCCGCCACCCTGGGCCGCCTTCTTCGCCGCGCGCATACTTCGCACGCTGTAGAGGAATATGAGGGGGATGATCAGGACGGGGAGCAGGTAGAGCCAGTAGCCGCTCACGCCGCTCGCGAGGCCATCCACCGCGACCGGCGGCGGGAGCTGTGGCGCCGGGGTCGAGGGGTCGCGCGTCTGGGCCACGAGGTACCGTGTCCACGGCAGGGTGTAGGACTGGTAGTTCTCCGGCGCGGCGTACATCTCGCACTGCGACTTCTCGGCCTGGCGACGTCGCTGCGGAACGATCGCGTCATGCACGGTTGGGTTCGACTGAAAGACGCTGCAGTCGCCACCGAGGTCGGCGCAGAGCCTGGTCTCGAGATCACCGCATGGGTCGTAGAGCATCGAGCAGCCCGCGAGGGGTGCGAAGGCGAGGAAACACGCGAGGGTGAGGGCGAGCGCCTTTTCCATGACGGCGACGATACCCGAGGCCGACGCGGGTTGGATGGGGAACTTCGGGGCGAGTGCGCTGTCTCAGAGAGCTGGCTGCTGTCTGGAGGAGAGGACGCATGATCGATTTCGTACGACGAGCGGGGTGGGCCATCTGGCCCGTGTTCATCTTCGGTGGGGTGTGTCTCGCGACCGCGGCGCTTCACGCCTATCGGCCACGGCGCGAGCGACTGGCGCTGGTCGTGGGGAGCGGCATCGGGACGCTGCTCATCGCCTGCCTCGGGACGGTCGTCGGGCTGCAGAAGTCCGTCGAGCATCTCGGAGAGGTCGCGGCCGAGAGCCGGTGGATCTTCCTTCTCGGTCTTCACGAGGCTCTGAACAACATGGTGGCGGCGTTTCTGATCGTCGCGGTCGCGACCTGCCTGGCCACCGCGGGGAGCTACCGGCGCCTCCGCGCGCCCGCTCAGCTGCCGCAGACAGCGGTCGACTGAGTCGCTCGCGAGAGCCAGCGCGCTGTCGGTTCCAGCATCACCGCGGGTCCCCTTCGCGGATACCTCCGCGGGTCCCAGTCTTCCGAGCGGAGTGGACGCGAGTCCACGGAGCCGAGGATTTCACGTGCGGGCCGACGACCGGCGCCGATGACTCAATTGAACGCGGCGCATCCCCAGTGGATACGCCGTGCTTGCGACCCCCGTTCCAGATCTCTGCCTACCTTGCAGGAGGCAGACCGTCTGTCGAACGTCTACGGACCCGCCGGACCGGGATGAGTTGCTGTGCCACCATCGTGGGAGTTCCATTTCCACAAAACCGGGGAGGGCTAGACCAGCTCGGGCCTGTGCCAACGCGGCTGCGGTGGGAGCATCCAGTGCTCTTCGTTCCTGCGTGTACGAGCAGTGGCCGATGCTCCCGTCGGCTCCAATAGAACAGAAACGGTCACTCGGTGCACACCGAAGGAGGCAGGACATCGATTGGAAGTGTGCGTTCCCGGCGACTCTCGCGAGGTCGCGGGGCGAAGGAGTGTCCTGGCCGCGCATCGGAAGATAAATTATCCGGTCATTGCCGATGCCGTGCGGCGTAGCGACGCGGCTGGTTTTCTGCGCAGCGGACTCCAGCTCGCTGGCCCTTACGAGGAGGTTGATACCACTGACTACGCCCGCATCTTGGAGGCGTGTCACCTCTTCGCCACGCGTTCGCATTCCGACGTCATGCGCGGTTAGTGGATCGATACATGGACCTTTTGGGCTTCACGTTTCACGACGTCGTTCCAGAAGCGGTCGAGTAGAAGCCCGTTCGTATGAAATGAGCGAAATGCGAAGCCGCGAAGCTTGTCCAGCAGGTCAAACAGCGGTGGCCACTGAAGGACTTCGCCGCCACCCAGAGAAATGGCTTTTTCCGAATCGGATGCAGTCTCGCAGAAACGCAAGCAGCTCTTCGGCGTCCCAGGCGTCCACCGCGCGAGGGGAGCTGCCGTTGTAGCAGAACGAGCATGCCTTTGCGCATCTGCGGGTGACCTCAACCGAGAGGAGTTCCGGGGCGATTGTCATTTCGGTCCACCACGCCGCACCAGCGGCTATACACGTGTCCTCATGTCTGCAGGACAACGAGACTACCCTGCCGCTCATGGCATGGATGCGGAGTGGTTTGGAGTCGACGACCTCGGCGAAGTGGCGTCCTTTGCGACGGGGAAGAGGGCGCCGTCCCTCCCCCGATTGGATCCCTGCTGCGTTCCAGTATGGGATCGCAGGAAACTGGGGCGACAATCCGATCGGGCGCTGGTTGGACGAGCACTATGACGTCACATCGTACCGCACGCGAAACGCGGCGAAGCCGGCCTTACGGCATCGCTTCAGGTTCGTCGGCGATCATGGCGGCTCCCGGCCGATACGAACGTGATCCCGACGTTTCGGACACGCAGCATGTTCTGCAGGACCAATTGCCGGCGGCCTATCAAGGTCTACTCACGCGCGTCCCCGGGAGATTTGACTCGATGTCGGAGCTCCAACTCTCCGAGCCTTTTTCCTCCGGAACTGTGCCGGCTTCACGACAGGGGGCATCTCGTTAGGCTTGAGCTCGCGTGGTTCGCTGCCGACGCAGCGGGTCATGTGGGCGTGTTTCACCAGCCATACTGGATGGACGCCGCCGTTCCGTGCGCGACCGTTGCCGTGGGCCGCGAGTTCAAGAACCAGTGCGAGCCAGAGGTCGCACACGTGGGGGTGGTTGATGATCTGCCGGACGCAGGCTGGTAACGTTCAATCCGCCTGCGGGTACGTCCACTGAGGTGGTTACGAGCGCTGGCTATCGGCTGGAGGTTGACCGGAACAGCGCCGAGGGGCTTCCCATCGGCTTGTGGCGTCAAGTGCCGACTCAGCAGCGCGACCCATATGGCCGGTATGGCCGAGGGTCGCTCCCACCCAGCGCGGACTTGCGGACATACCAGTTTGCGGCGTCGGGGGAGACCGTCTATGCGGCGGCCGCCTGTCCCAAGCAGGCGCTACAAGTCAAGGACCTGCCCGCCGAGCTTCAACAACGGATCGTCCGGTTGCCATGCACCTTCTCGGCGAAGGAGATCGATCTCGAGCGACACTTCAAGTCTTCTCAAATGTCCTGGTGTCCCGACGGTGACGCACCATGGCTTGGGCGCGATCGCGATGGCTTTATTGCGTCTTTTCAGGGGCCGCCCGGCAGCCCTCGGCCCACCCTTGCCGTAACCGAGTGGTCCGTGAGCTCCGATAGTGCACGCCCCGCCAACTCGGATACGGCACAACTGCTCACTCAGTTGTGGAACCTCCCCGACAAGCCGTCGTGGGTTCGCCTGATGCGGTGGCGCTTTCGGCGCGATCTTCGGAACGTACGTGCCACTTCGCGACGTGTTTCCGGTCGGAGACGAGGAGTGGCTGCGGGTGGACGACCTCGAGCACCCCGCACCAGAGGACATCGTGCGACTCGATGTGTCGTTCCGTCGCCGTGATTCGATCCGCGTGGAACGCTTGCTTCCATGCGAGATGCTCGCGCCGTCGTGCGACGAGCCGGAGGCTCCTGCATTCTGGCTCGAACCTGGCTAGCACCTGCGAGGGCACAGGAGCACCCCAAAGCGGCGTAATAATCAGTGGAGGCGCCGGGAGTCGAATCACATTGATCGGTTGAGCTAACTAGCAGCAGTCACTCGGTTTCCTACTCAACCGTTCGAGAATTCATCGGGTGACGCGTGTTACGCGCGTCCCATGGCTTCCCATCGTTTCCGGTCCGTTGCCACAGGGTTTGGGCATCATTTGGGCACCGGTGTAGGCCACGCGAGAACGAATGGACTCCACGAAATCAAGCAGACATCAGAGCTCGACGAGCCACTTCGCGGCGAACGGGATACTGGTCGTCTCAACGCCGTCGATCTCGGCGACCTTGTACGCACGGATCTCATCGACGGGGACGTCGTCCTTCGTGCGCTCGTGGACGTAGAGGAGCTGGTTGCCGGTCTTCGGCTGCCGCAGCGAGTAGGGTTCTACGAGCCGCTCGTGGCCGTGGTAGCGCACGCGAGCACAGAGGCGGTTGCGCGCGGCGAAACGCAGGGCCTCGAGGTGGCGCCCTCCGACGCTGAATGAGAGGTAGGTGGGGAAGTAGACCCGTGGAATCAGCACTTCCCCGGGCTTCGCCGGGACCGGCTTGGGGGGAGGGCTGGCTGCGCCAGGTTCGAGCCACCACCGCAAAGCATCCTCCAGCTCGTCGAGGAAGCCGTCGACCGAAGGGAGCTCGGGGAGCTGGTGGGCGAGCTGTTGCTCCCAGTTGGCCTTGACAACGTCGTGGTCGAGGCGACCGAGAATCGGCTCGACCGAGGGCGTCCCGATCCCCTTGAACGCGAACTTGGCCTCGGCACACTGGCGGGCTTTGGCTGCGTCGATGGTTTCTCGGAATGCGCGGCTCAAGTGGACGATGTCGTAGACGTCTCGCGCCCGGCCTTGCCGTTCGTAGAGCGCGCGTGACTTCTCGGCCAGGACCTCTTCGAGTGAGTAGGTCCGCACCTGGGCCGGCGGGTCCTCCTGGTCGCGGTACGGGTGATGCACATCCCGCAGCGCGGGCTCGCTTGCGATGACCTCGTCTTGGGTGATGTCGAACTTGACCCTTTCTGGAGGTGCGCCGGCCATCGGGAAGGGGTCCGGCGTAGGTGAGTCGGCTTGGTAGGACGAGTTCCCCCGCTGGTTCTCGTACTCTTCGACCTTGATGCGCCCGCGGGAAACGTGACGCCGCACTCATCTTCGACCCACGCGGCGATTTCCTGGAGCGCCGCCGCTATGCCATTGTGACTCAGCGATTCCCCGATGGGCACCGTGAAGTCCAGGTCTTCGGAGAATCGGTAGGTCTCGAAGAAGCACTTCTTGAGGCAGGTGCCGCCCTTGAAGACCCATCGGGTAAGCACGTCGTGCTGGGCGATCCCGGAGCAGCCAGCCGAGGACGTAGTCCTTCTCCACCGTCGTCGGCAGAAGGCCGGCCTCTTCAGCGCGCTCGACGATCTGCGCCTTCGGGATCACGCGGTCCGCAGTGGCACGTTTACGCGGAGGTGCCACCGGCTGTGATTCGGCCCCGTTTCGGTCCTGCAGGGTCGAGCTCGGTCACTCCAGCGGTCATGCCTGCCTGACATCGCATCGAGCCAGTCGTCGGTGCACCGACCGAAATGCTCGGCGGTAACCCGAGGCGCTTGAACACGGTGCCCACGGCCGTAGCGCATGGCGTACTCGACAGCTCGTCCGGATCTTTGTGCTCTCCCTGCCAGTAGTTCTTGACGATATCGACCGTGTGCCGGCCGCCGCCACCGATCTCCGGGGCGTCAGTATATCGACGACGAGTCGACTAGGGTCTGCGACGGACAACCGCGTGAGAGCCCGTCCAGATCTTCTAGATGCCGAAGATCTTCTCCGGCGAGACGGTCCGGACGCGAAATCGCATCCCCCCGTGTGTTTGTTTCCCGTTCGCTGCGGCGCGGACGTGACGACGCTGATGGCGTTGAAGATCTGCTCGGTGAGATCCCAGTGCTCCGCCGCCGACCAACCTGAGATGTGACAGGGCGCGAAGAGCCGCATCGCGAGTAGCCAAGCGTCCTCGACGCCGGCTCTCGTGACCCAGCACCGAGAGGGATGGGCGTGTACAGGCCGCGCTTGATGCGCTGTACCCAGCCCTTCGCCTCCAGCCGCGACAAGATGCGGCTGGCCGCCGGCCGCGTCGACACCCCGCAGGTCCATCACGTCATCCGCACTCACCATGACCTTCTCCTCGGCGGTAATCTTGTCGAGGAGGTCGCGCTCGGCCGCGCTGAGGCCGGCCAGATCGGGAGTGAGATGACTGCATGAGTGGTCAGGAGTCTGACTGTTATCGCGGTCAGAATATACACATCCGATAGATGGGCCGCAACTCCAGACAACTTACGGGTGTTAAAGCAGATGAAATATACACCGCGAGGAAGAGGGAAGAGGCCTTGGTGGTCAAGACAGGCTACCCATACGCCGCGGTCTAGTGCCGCCCCCTTCTCTCGCATGAGGCGGTCTGCTGTCGTCCCAGCTGTTCAGTGTTGCCGGAGCCGGCGAGCAGACGTGGACTTGGAAGCTTGATTCTCCCTGCTCGTCTCCCACCGTTACCGTTATCCGAACTCGAAGTCGTATCGATCCTCGGGGGATGACCAGTCGGGGTCGTGGAAGTCATGGCCTGTGATGGAGATCATTCGGTCGACACCAGTTGAACCAGCAGACCACCCGGACTCGCTCCGCGTCCATGTTGGGGTCGTCTGCCAGGCTCTTCATGAATGCGAAGACGTGTCTCGAGCTGCTCTGCGCCAGACGTCTTGGCTTAGCTCGATTATCGAGATTTCAGCCCAGGAAGCCCACGTGTGTCCGCCCAAGTCGCCGCGCTTGATGAAGCTTTCGTTGGCAGTGACCACGGAGCGCACCTGAGGCGTATGCGTCTCCGGGAATCCCGCGGCCTGCTGCGAGCGGTGTGGTCTGGGTTTCGCCCGCCACGAAGGCTTTGCTCAGCCCGAAAAGCGTCTCGGAGACTGACTGTGGGCATG
>CAVSGI010000016.1:0-83777 GCA_963727445.1 uncultured delta proteobacterium | reverse complement strand
GGGCGACTCGGCCTCGTGGCCGTACGAACGCGGCAGAGCCACCCCGAACGCGCTTGGATTAGTGAATTACGAACCGTTCCGGGTTGGCCCGGGTTTTTCATGGAGAGACGGTTGATGAAACACGTCGGAGTCCTGATGGGTGGCATGAGCGCGGAGCGCGAGGTCTCGCTCAAGAGTGGTGAAGCGGTGGCCAGCGCGCTGGAAGAGCGTGGCTTCGTCGTGACGCAGATCTCGTCGACCAGGACATCGATTGCGTCCTGCGTCAGACACCGATCGATGTCGCGTTCCTCGCGCTGCACGGCACGTACGGTGAGGACGGCTGCATCCAGGGCCTGCTCGAGCTTCTCGGGATCCCCTACACGGGCTCCGGGGTGCTCGCGAGCGCACTGTCCATGGACAAGCTGAAGTCCAAGGAGCTCTTCCGGCTCTACAACGTGCCGACGCCCCCGTACTACGCGGTGGATCGCGACCGGCTCGACGACCTCGAGGAGATCCACGGCTCCTTCGGCTTCCCGGTCTTCGTCAAGCCCCGTCGTGGCGGCTCGAGCGTCGGCGCCGGTCGCGCCAACGACATGACCGAGCTGCGCCATCGCGTCGAGGAAGCCGGTCGCTTCGACACCTCGGTCCTGGTCGAGCGCTTCGTGGGCGGACGCGAGGTCACGGTGGGCCTGCTCGACGGTCGCGCCCTGGGCGCCCTCGAGATCGAGCCCCTCGGCGCCTTCTACGACTACAAGTCGAAGTACCAGCCCGGCCAGAGCCGCTACCACTTCCCCGCCCGCCTCACGCCGACCCGCTACAAGGGCGTGCTCAACATCGCGGAGCGGGCGAACGCCGCCCTCGGTGCGACGGGGGCCACGAGGGTCGACTTCCTCGTCACCGAAGGCGACAACGAGTACGTGCTCGAGGTGAACACCATCCCCGGCCTCACCGCGACCTCGCTCCTGCCCAAGATCGCCAAGGGCGCCGGCTACGAGTTCGGCGACCTCTGCGTCGCGATGGTGGAGCGCGCGAGCACCGGCGTCATCAGCGGCGACGAGCCCGAGCCCGAAAGCGAAGACGACGCAGAGGTCTCCAGCGCCGGCTTCTACGACGCAGAAGTAATTCCAAGAAGGCGAAGCGCCGCCGAAGCGGAGCGAGGCCGTCGGGCGCGCAGCGCCCAGAGGTCACGCGCATAGCCGGGGGCGCTGACCCCGACGACCTCAGCGCGCCTTTTCGAAACGCAGCAGCAGCGCCGCGCCGTCGCCTTCGATGGGCTCGGCGAAGAGGCGTAGCTCCGAGCCCGGCTCGCAGCTCTCGACGGTGGCGTGGGCTCCGACCTGATGGGAGATCACGGCCGAGCCGCGGCGGAGGCTGACGGCGACGCGTCCGCCCGCGCCGCGCGCGATGGCGTCGACGCGGTGGCAGCCGCTGCCGCGAAAGACGGCCGCGGAACGAAGGGGCGCGGTGGTGGTGCTGCGGTCGGCCAGCTCGTACCCCGCACCGCGCGCCTCCTCGAGGGCGTCGAGGAGCGCACCGCCCGTGACCGGCGCCAGCCCCTCGACCTCCGCGGGAGGCGCTTTGGTGAGCTGCGTGAGGGTGAAGCGGCCCTCCCCCCGGCGGGAGACGATCTCCACGTTCACCTCCATCGCGCGCTCGGCGCAGACCCGCGCGGTGGTCCACGAGGAATCGCCGCCGCGCTCCACGAGCGTCCGCCCCTCGGCATCGACCACGCGGATGAAGAGCCGCCCGATCCCGCGGCCGCCCGTCGCGAGGAGGAGCGAGCACCGCCCGCCCGCGAGGGAGACGCGATGGCGCTGTGCTTCACCACTCGAGAGCGCCCCGTCGACGGTGGCGCCTCGCCGCCAACCGTTCTGCGTCGCCTCGGCGACGCGCTCTGCCGTCGCTTCCTCGACCCTTTGCGCGGCGCGCCGCCCGCGCCCCCGCTCGCCGAGCCAGAGCCCGCTCTCGCCCCCGACGCGGGCCTGCTCCCCGCTGAAGAAGGCCACACGCGCCTGCCCCTGCCCACCCGCGGCATGCACCTCCACCGCGAAGTCGCCGGCGCGCGGCGCACAGAGCTGCACCGAGGCGTCGCGACTGGGCGAGACATCCCGCGCCAGCTCCTCGCCGTCGTCCGCGAGCACTCGGAGGTTCAGGTCGTCGAGCCCCGGCATCCCGAGCGCGAGCACGGTGTAACAGGTGCCCAGCTCGGCCCGCAGCGGCAGCCGCACCCTCTGGTCCGGCACCAGTGGCACTGGCACCGGTGTGCCCAGCGGGCGGAAGCCGCGCCGCGCGACACCCTGCGCCAGCTCGTGCAGGCGCACGTCCTGGTCGCTCTGGCCGTCGCCGTCGCTCACCACGCCCGGTTGGCCGCCGATGATGTTGGCGGCGTCCACGAAGGAGTGCCTGTCGCCGAGAAACGCGACGAAGAGAAAGCTGCCGGCGCCGTCGTACGCGTTGAGGGAGTAGTAGAGGCGCCGGGGCTCGCTGCCGGTGGCGCAGACCTGGATCGTCGGGTGGGCGTCCGGCTCCACGTCTTCGGCCAGCACGTCCCCGCTCGGCGCGAAGAGGGTCGCGTCCAGGTCCCGGATCCCGCGCGAGGTCATCGCGACGATCGTCGCGCATCGACCCGGCGGCACCACGAGCTCCTCGGTGTGCTGCTCCCGCGCGGTCAAGAAGCCCCGACCGCTCGGGCCGTCCATGCTCAGGCCGGCGCCCTCGAGACGACGGGCGAGCTCCCGCATCCGCTCTCCGACCGGGTCGGCGCCCTCCCGCTGCCAGGCGGCTCCACTGTCGTGGGCCACGTGGGTCTCGAGCGGCGCCGCACCACAAGCAGCGGCGAAGAGCGCGAGCGCGACGAAGAGGGCCGCGTTCTTCATGGCCTCTCCTCCCCGAGCACCGTGAGGTAGCGCCCCCACGCTCCGTAGAGCCGACCGCGCACCCGGTACTGCCCGCTCTCCTCGGCGCAGTAGAAGAGCATCGGCGCCGTGCCGCGACCGAGATCCCAGCTGAGCAGCGCGCCTTCTTCGTCGAGGAGCATCAGGTCCAGATCTCCGTCCGCCGCCTCGTCCGCGGTGACGGCGGACAAGGCATAGCAGTGACCGGCCTCGAGCTCGACCGGAACCGAGAGCACCTGTCCCGGCGTGAGCATGCCCCAGGAGAGCGGCCGCGGACCGAGCCCCCGGGATTCGAAGCGACGAGCCACCTCGAGGTAACGACCGCGCGCGTTTCCTTCGACGCCCAGGGGCAGAACCACCTGCGGCTCGTCGAGCCGCTCCGTGATCAGCGCGTAGGCGCCGCCGCCGCCGTACATGCGGATCTCGGCGACCAGCTCGCCGCTTCGCGGCGGACAGATGCGGACGACGGCCTCTGCACGTCGGGAGTCGTCCCGGCCGACCTCCATGCCGGTGCTGGTGCGGATGAAGAGGTCGATGTCGGTGACGTTCTCGTCTCCGACCGCCGCCACCGCGTAGCAGGTGCCGCCTTCGAGGAGGACGCGCTTCGCGTCGCGGAAACCCTCCTGGAGCTCGCCACGTTGTTCGTCGCCGGTGGGCCGATAGCCCATCTCCTCGAGCTCGCGCGTGGTGCGGGTGATGGCCTCGCCCAGACGCGGACCGGGAGGCGGGGCGCCGATGCGCACCGTCGGCGTCCGGGTGCCGCCCGAGGTCGCGAAGCATCCACCGACGGTGCGTCCGAGGTCGGGAAGCTGCGGCGGCGCATTGCCGAAGGGGATGAGCGCGATCTCGCCCTGCCCTTTGTACATGAGCGCCGTCACCACCAATCGCAGCCCGGGCGCCCCACAGAAGCGCACCCACGGCCGCGCATCGACGTTCGAATCCTGCGCGAGCACCACGCCGTCCTCGCTCATCAACACCAGATCGATGTCGTGGACCCGCCGATGGCCGACCGCCAGAAAGCCGATGCACTCGCCTGCGTCGAGCGCGAAGGGAAGCGTCCGACTCTGGCCCTCGAGGAGGAACTCGCGATGCGGAGGCGACAGGGGGCGGGCGCCCACCTCCGCCAGCGCGGCCGTGGCCGACGCGACGCAAACGCCGAGCAGGTCGTCGTCGCCGTCGGCCCACGCGCGCGCCGGCCCGAGGGCGACGAGGACCGCCATGGTGACGAAGAGCAGGCCGCGCTTCACGGCGTCCCCGACAAGCGCTGAATCGTCACCGTGCCGCTGCCCCGATACGCCACGACCTCGGCCGTGGCGTCCTCGTCCTCTTCCTCTGCGCAGCGCGCCACGGTGGCGAAGGCTTCTGGGCCGGAAGACGACGCGAGCAAGCGTCCGTCCGCGTCCCGCAGAAACACGTCGACGTCGGTGAGCCCTTCGTCGCCGGCGACCGCGAGCGCCGTGCAACGGCCCGCGCGGATGTAGGTCGACATGCGGATGGGCTCGCCGGGGACGAGGGGGCGGTCGACCGGCTGCGCCGCCGTCCAGCCGCGGAGCCGCAGCTCCGCCGTCGCCTCTTCGAGGCGCAGCGCGCGAAGATCACGGATGGGCTCGGGGGCGCGAACGGTGGCGAGCGCGTAGGAGCCGCCGCGCCCGTAGGTCTTCACCGTCACCCGCGTCGTGGACATGGCGGCCGCGCAGAGTCGCACGCGCGCGGTGGGCGACACACCCGTGTCGCGGTCGACCGTCTGGCCGCCGGCGCTCAGGTAGAGGTCGAGATCGGTTTCGGCGCGACCGGCGGCGCCCACCACGACGAAGCAACCTGGGCCGAGGGCGAGGTCGTGACTGCGCACCTCTCCGCGGGCCACCCAGCCGTCGGGCACCACGAATGCCGGCGCCCCATAGCCCCGGCTCTCGAGGGCCGCGGTGAAGGTCGACAGGGTCGCTACCGGATTCGGTGGCGGCTCGCTCTCGGGCTCCTCGACGAGGGTGCCCTCCTCGGCGCCTTCCTGCACCTGTGGCACGTCCTCGGGCGCAGGTCCGCCGAGCACCAGGACGCCGAGGGCGCCGGCGCCTTCGAAGGCGCGCGCGATGACCGCATAGTGCCCACCCTCCTCTGGGCAGAGCTCTACATCCGGCTCCGCGTCCCGGTCGAGGTCGCGCGCCACCTCCGCTCCGTCGGGGTCGAGGAGCACGAGGTCGATGTCGGTCAGCCCTTCGCCGCCGCGCGCCATCGCCACGTAGCAGCGCCCAGCGCTGAGCGTGACCGCGAAGGAGACGTCCTCGCCTTCGGCGACGCGGTCGAGGTGGGGCTCGCCGAGGGGGAGAAAGCCGCGCTCTCGAAGCAGCGTGCGGCGGTCCGAGAGGCGCTCCTCCACGTCACGGAAGCGGACCTGCGGCGCCACGATGCCCTCGAAGAGGCCGTCGAATCCCTCGCCGCTGCCGGGGATGGTCTCGAAGGCGCCGACGATCACCGCCCCCGCCCCTTCGAGGGAGCGCACCACGAGGTGGTGCGGCACGGTGTCGAGGGTGGGGCTCGACGGTTGCGGGCAGACATGCACCAGACCGCCCTCCCCTTCGGTCGCGTCCGCGGCCACCTCGGCGCCCTCGGCATCGAAGACCGCGAGGGAAAGGCGCCGCACGCCACCGCCCGCGATGCCGACGAAAGTCGTGCAGCGCCCCGCGCGGAGATCGAGCGGAAGCGCCACGCCTTCCGTCTCCAGAACGAAGACGCGGGTCGCCCCGACCTCGACATCGTAACCGCGGTCGCGCATCCGTTCGCGCAGTCGGCCGAAGCGCCGGGTCAGGGCGTCGAGGGGGCCGGTCGTGGAGTGCGGGCCGAAGAGCGAGGGCGCGTCGGCGGCGTCGGTCGGTGCGGAGTCGTCGCCGCAGGCGGCCGAGAGGAGGGCGACGAGGAGGACGGCCGCGGCCCGCGCGGCGGGCGCGCGCGTCACGGGCGCTCCCGAGGCGGCAGGGGCGCGCTCCCCTCGGCCGGTGCGGGGGGCTCGCGGAAGAGGTCGTCGAGGCGGATGTCGAGGCCGGTGGGGCCGGCGTAGCGACGCACCGCGAAGAGGCCGGTGCCCGCCGTCGCCAGGGCCGCCGTGTAATGCGTGCCGGCATGCGGAGGGCAGTAGTGAAGCGCCGCACCCGGCCCGTTCTGCGTGTCGCGCGCGACCTCCGTCCCGTCGCTGTCGTAAAGCCGGAGGTCGAGCTCGCGCAGCGCCTCCGAGCCCGCGGCGACAATCACGTAGCAGGTGTCGGCGCGGAGCTGAGCCTCGTCCGCGGCCGAGCCCTGCTCCACCAAGAAGCCGCGCCACTCGTCGCCGTCGCCCGAGAATCCGCGGGTCTGCACGGTCTGCTCGGCGGCCCCGAGGATGGTGCGCACGTGCTCGGAGCGAAACTCGGCGGCGGGTCGGGGCTGCTCGCTGGGCTCGTCCGCCGAGACGCCGCCATCGCAGGCGGGGACGACCGAAAGCAGAGCCGCCGCCACCAGAGGCACGGCGAGCCCGCGTCTCATCGCGTGCCTCCCATGCGCTCCGCAATGAAGGGGAAGCCGCTGAGGTAGCGGTAGATGGGCTCGGCTTCGGTCACCAGCGAGTCCACGTGACGGCGGATCTCGGAGTCGAGCTTGCTCGTCTGGTCTCGCAGCGAGCCGAGGTCGATGTCGCTCTCGGCGTTCACCGTGCCCAGCCGCCCCTTGAGCTGCGCGATCTGAAACTGCAGGTCGTCGCACTCGCGCTTGCGCTCCGACATCTCGCGCTCGTGGGTGGCGACCACGCGCTCGGCCTCGATCCAGATGCTCGCGAGCTGCCCCGCTTCGCGCAGCGACTCGACCACCTCGCGCGTCACAGCCGGATTCTCGAGCGGGATGGGCTCGATCATGCCCCACGCCCGAAGCAACGGCTTCTCCAGCTCGGCCAAACGCGTGCGCGCTTCTTCGAGGCGCGGCTCGGTCTCCGCGATCAGCCGCAGCACCCGGCTCTCGTCACGTCCCAGCTCATCGAGCGCGAGGCCGATGCGAAGGCGTGCGCCCCGCATGTCGTCTTCCTGCTGATGGGCGGCGCCAGCGAGGCTGTCGAGCCGCTTGCGCAGGGACTTCATCTCGGTGATGCGGCTCTTCATCGCTTCGATGGCCGGCAACAGCCAATCCGGGGCGTCGCCGTCCGGGTGCGCCTCGTGCGCCATCCGCTGGAAGAGGTCGGTGCGGTCGAGCCACGCCTCCTCGGTGACCATGGTCTGAGTCGGGGGCTCGTCCTCGTCGTCCTCTGCGGAAAGGATCGATTCGCTGACGTAGGTGTCGTGCGTCGGCATCGCCGGCGGCGGATTGGTCGGGGCGATCACGACCTGGCCCGGCAGGATGGCCTTCTGCCCCACGGACTTTTCGACGGGCCGAAGGTTCGCCCCACTCATGTCGGTGAGGATGCGCTTGAGCTCGTCGGCGAGGGCGTAGGCGTCGAGGTACCGGTCCTCCGGCTTCTTCTCGAGCAGCCTGAGGACCAGCGTGTCGATGTCGTTCGAGATGCCGTTGCGCTTGGTGCTCGGGGCCTCCGGGAGCTCGCGCATGTGCTTGATGATCAGGTCGGGCGTGGTCCCCACGAAAGGCAGCACGCCCGTCAGCATCTCGTAGAGCACGCAGCCCACGGCGTAGAGGTCGACCGCGAAAGTGGCGGGGGCGCCGCGGGCCTGCTCCGGCGCCATGTACTCGGGCGTGCCGAAGACCGTGCCCGTCGCCGTGAGGCGAAGCTCGCCCTTCATCTGCGCGAGGCCGAAGTCGAGGATCTTGATGAAGTCGCCGTCGTGACTGCTCAGCAGGTAGACGTTGTCAGGCTTGATGTCTCGATGGACGACGTCGAGCTCGTGAGCCCGGGCCAGCGCCTGCGCCATCTGCAGGGAGATGGCCAGCGCGCGCACCGGCGGCATCGGGCCCTTGGCGATCTCTTCGTTGAGCGGTCGCCCCACGAGAAACTCCATCACCAGATAGACGAGACCGTCATCCGTCTCGCCGAAATCCGTGATGTCGATGATGTGCTCGTGGTTGATCCGATTGGCTGCCTTGGCTTCTCGGAGGAAGCGCTTGCGGTTGGTCGCGTCGAGGGCCAGCTCGGGCGAGAGGAACTTGATCGCCACGTCTCGGCCGACCGCCTCGTGGCGCGCTTTGTAGACCGTACCCATCCCCCCGGCGCCGATCTTCGCGGTCACGACGTAGCGGCCGCCGATGGTCCGGCCCAGCAGCGGGTCGGGCAGCTCGCGGAGCTCGCCTCCGTCCAGAGGACAGCGGGGCGGGTCTCCCCGAAAACGAGCGCGGCAGACTGTGCAGACCTTCACGGAGGGCCCCCGGCGGCACGATACCGGGCCGATGGGGGCCAGGCCAACGGTTTGGGCGAAGGAACCTGGCGCGAGCGCCCCGCCTGCGGTACGACCCCGCCGATGAACGAGCGAGCCGACACCGCCCCGGTGCCGTTCTACAGGCTGCCGATGGTCTGGCTCCGGCGTCTCTACGATTGGACCCTGAGCTGGGCGGAAACCCCCTACGGCACCCCCGCCCTCTTCATCCTCGCCTTCATGGAGGCGAGCTTCTTCCCCATCCCCCCCGACGTGCTGCTCATGGCCCTGGCGCTCTCCAAGCCCAAGCGCGCCTGGATCTTCAGCCTGGTCTCTACCCTCGGGTCGGTATCGGGTGCCATTTTGGGCTGGTACATCGGCTCCAGCCTCTGGGCCTCCTTTGGCGTCGCCGCCGAGTGCCCCGACTACGCCGGCGGCGCGTGGCTCTTCGAGCACATTCCCGGCTTCGCCTGCGACAAGTTCGGCGTGGTGGAGGGGCTCTACCAGGACAACGCCTGGCTCGCTCTGTTCACGGCCGCCTTCACCCCGATTCCATTCAAGATCTTCACGGTGGCGGCGGGCGTCTTCCAAATCGCTCTTCCGACCCTGCTCCTGGCGAGCGCCGTGGGTCGCGGGGGCCGTTTCTTCCTCGTGGGAGGGCTGATCTGGAAGTTCGGACCACCCATCAAGGAATTCATCGAGAAACGCTTCGAGGTTCTGACGCTGGTGTTCACCATCCTGCTCGTCGGCGGTTTCCTCGCGATCAAGTATGTGATGTAATTCCGATAACTTCCGGATTATTGTCGCCTCCTGGCCCGGGCTATCTCTTCGATTGTTGACGTTTCCGCTTGGACAAACCATATATCCGTCCGAGCGGAGCGACATGAAGCTCTCGAACAAAGGCCGCTATGGCGTCCGGGCCATCTTCGACATCGCGTTCCACAACCGGGGCAACGCGACTCAGATCAAGGAGATCTCCGAGCGGCAGGGGATCCCTCCCCGCTTCCTGGAGCAGATCTTCCAGGACCTCAAGCGGGCGGGGTTGGTCTCTTCGAAGCGTGGCCCCAAAGGTGGCTACCAGCTCGCGCAGGACGCCGACGCGATTCGGATCGGCGATATCGTGCGCGCGGTCGAGGGACCGGTGATGCTCCAGACTCCGAAGAGCAACAAGAAGGCGAAAGGCGACCCCCAGAGTCGACAGGTCACCGAAGCTCTCTTCGTCGAGCTCTCGGAGCGCATCGAGGAGTGCCTCGACTCCGTCACCATCGAAGACCTCTGTGAGCGTGGAGAGGAGGCCGGCCTTCGCCGAACGCCGCCGCGTCGCTATGTGTACTCGATTCTGATCAGGGCCGGGAGCGCGCATGAGCGCGCCGGTCGTCGAGCGGGTGATCTCCCTCATCGGCAGGACGCCGGTGGTGCGCCTTCGGAACGTGACCGAAGGGGGCGCGGCCGTCTGGGCGAAGTGCGAGCAGCTCAATCCGGGTGGGTCGGTCAAGGATCGGATCTGCCTGTCGATGATCGAGCGCGCGCGAGACGAGGGCCGCCTCGCGCCGGGGCAGACGGTGGTCGAGCCCACGAGCGGCAACACCGGGATCGGGCTCGCGCTCGTCTGCGCGGTGTTGGGCCATCCCCTCGTGCTGACGATGCCGCGCTCGATGAGCCTCGAGCGGCGCCAGCTCCTCGAAGCGTATGGCGCCGAGATCGTGCTCACCGATCCGGAGCGGGTCATGGACGGAGCCATCGAAGCGGCCGAGCGCATCGCCGAAGAGCGGGGCGCGTTCATGCCGCAGCAGTTCGAAAACCCGGCGAACCCCGAGGCCCACGAACGCACCACGGCGCGAGAGCTCCTCGAGGCCTTCGAGGCGGACGATGCGCGCATCGACGCCTTCGTGGCGTCGGTGGGCACCGGCGGGACGGTGTCGGGGGTGGGTCGCGCGCTCAAGGCGCGGCTGCCCGGCGTTCGCGTCTACGCGGTGGAGCCCGAGGCCAGCCCGGTGCTCGCGGGAGGCGAGCCGGGGCCCAGCAAGATCCAGGGGCTCAACGCGGGGTTCGTGCCGAGAAACTACGATGCGAGCGTGGTCGACGCGCTCCTGCACGTCAGCGATCGCGACGCGTGGGAGATGAAGATGAGGCTCGCGCGCGAAGAGGGGCTCCTCGTCGGGATCAGCGCGGGCGCGAACGTCGTCGCCGCGTGCCGGGTCGCGCGCCAGCTCGGCGAAGACGACAACGTGGTCACCGTGCTCTGCGACACGGGCGAACGCTATTTCAGCCTCGGGGAGTACTTCCCGAAGGACTCCACTGCCGAGTAGAAAGGACAGAGACGATGGCCGTCACCGTACGAATTCCCACCCCCCTTCGCACCCTGACCGGAGGCGCCGACGAGGTCCAGGTCGAGGGCAAGACCGTGGGTGAAGTGATCGAATCGCTGGAAGCGAATCACGCTGGCATCAAGGACCGCCTCCTCGACGAAAAGGGCGTCCGCCGCTTCGTGAACATCTATGCCAACGACGAGGACATCCGATTCCTCGACAACCTCGACACGGAGCTGAAGGACGGCGACTCGGTCGCGATCGTTCCGGCGATCGCGGGAGGCTCCGGAGCGCGCTGAGACCGTGGCCCTGCTCCGCCATCGTCGCATCGACTCCATCGTCGATGCGGTGGGCAATACGCCCCTGGTGCGCCTCAGGAGCCTCGAGAAGGAGGCGCCGGGGGTCGAGATCTATCTGAAGCTCGAGTACGCGAACCCGGGCGGCTCGGTGAAGGATCGCCCTGCCCTTCAAATGCTGAAGGACGCCATCGCGGACGGGCGCCTCACGCCGGACAAGACCCTCATCGACGCCACCAGCGGCAACACGGGCGTCGCCCTGTCCCTCTACGGCGCGGCCCTGGGCCAGCGCATCGCCCTGGTGATGCCTTCGAACGTCACCAAGGCGCGCAAGGACATCATCGAGGCCTTCGGGACCGAGCTCATCTTCAGCGATCCCATGGAGGGCTCGGACGGCGCCATCCGCCACGTGCGCACGCTGGTCGCGGCCGCACCCGACGAGTACTTCTACTCCGACCAGTACTCGAACCCGTCGAACCCGAAGGCCCACTACCTCGGCACGGGTCGCGAGATCCTCGAGCAGGTGGGCGACCGCATCACGCACTTCGTGACCGGCCTCGGAACGACCGGGACCATGATGGGCACGACCCGCCGCCTCAAAGAGCACGACCGCCCCATCCGCTGCGTCGCCCTCGAGCCGGCCGAGGCGCTTCACGGACTCGAAGGGCTCAAGCACATGGAGTCGTCGATCGTACCGAACATCTACGACCGTTCGGTGCCGGACGAGGTGCGGACGGTGGGGACGGAGGACGGCTGGGACATGGCCGATCGGATCGCTTCGGAAGAGGGCCTTCACATCGGCCACAGCGCCGGGGCGAACGTCTTCGGCGCACTCGAGGTCGCCAAGGAGATCGGCGAGGGCTGCGTGGTGACGATCGCCTGTGACCGGGGGGATCGCTACTTCGCGCCGATGCGCTGGGAGGCACGCTATGAGTGGTGAAGAGCGGCCGTGGGTCCGGGGCGAGCTGGTGATCGACAAGCGCACCCTCGATGCCATCTACGCGGACGCGGTGGCCTGTTATCCGAGCGAGGCTTGCGGCTTCGTGATGGGCCCGGCCGACGACCCACCCCGCCTCGACGCCGCCGTCAGCGAGCCCAACGAGGCCGACAAGTACCACGCGCTCGATCCCGAGACCTTCCCCCGGACGAGCGCGACGTATTTCAAGATCAACGAGCTCCGCGCGGCGCGCGCCTTCGAAAAGGGCGACGCCGAGGGGCGGCCGCTCAAGGTCATCTATCACTCCCACGTCGACACCGGCGCTTACTTCAGCGCTGAGGACGCGGCCACCTTCAGCAACCAGGCGCAGCTGATGTGGCCCTGCGCGTTCATCGTGGTCAGCGTCCACGGCGGCGAGGCGGCGCCGGAGGTGAAGGACGTCAAGCTCTGGGTCCACCGGCCTGGAACCGATGACTTCGACGAGTCGACCCTGACGGTGGTCTGAGCTAGAACCCTGCTGATGAGCCCAGGTCTCGAAGCGCTGCGGAGCGTGGTCGCTCAGATGGAATCGGTGATCGTCGCCTTCAGCGGCGGCATCGACAGCGCGCTGGTGCTCAAGGTCGCGAGCGATGTCCTGGGCGAGCGGGCGCTGGGGCTCACCGCCGTGGGCCCCGCCCTCGCCGAGCGCGAGCGGGAGGACGCCCGGCGCATCGCGGAGGAGATCGGCGCGCGGCATCTCTTCGTCGACAGTCGCGAGATCGAGGACGAGCGCTACCGCGCGAACCCGGCGAACCGCTGCTACTTCTGCAAGAGCGAGCTCTATCGGATCACCGAGCAGAAGCGTCGCGAGCTGGGCTTCGCCTGGACGGCGAACGGGACGAATCGCGACGACCTGGGCGATCATCGCCCGGGCCTGATCGCGGCGGACGAGTCGAAGGTGCGCAGCCCCCTGGTCGAAGCCGAGATCGACAAGGCCGGCGTTCGGGCCATCGCCAAGGAGCTGGGGATGGCGGTCTGGGACAAGCCCGCCGCGGCCTGTCTCGCCTCCCGCATCCCTTACGGCACCGAGGTCACCCCCGAGCGCCTGTCGCAGATCGGCGGGCTCGAGGCGGCGCTCAAGGACCTGGGACTTCGCCAGGTTCGCGTTCGCTACCACCAGGAGCTGGCGCGCATCGAAGTGGGCGAGGACGAGCTCCCGCGCGCCTTCGCGCTGCGCGCCGAGATCACCGAGGCCGGTCGGGCGCACGGCTTCGCCTTCATCACCCTCGACCTCGAGGGCTACCGCACCGGTTCCCTCAATACCCTCCTTCCGATCCTGCAATAGGTGCCATCTTCGGATATGGGATTACCTCCATCTGCGATGGACACGCTGAACGAGTCGGAGAGCCGCGCGCTCCTCGCGGTGGCGCGGGATGGGCTCGAGGCCGCCGTCATCGGACGGCCCAAGACCCCCATCGCCGGCGAAGACGCGGGCGCGCTGGCCCGCGAGGGCGCCTGCTTCGTGACCCTGTACGAGCACGGCCAACTCCGCGGCTGCATCGGCACCCTCGAGCCGATCGCCAGCCTCGCCGAGAGCACCCGCGAGATGGCGAAGGGCGCGGCGCTTCGCGACCCGCGCTTTCGGCCCGTGACGCCGGACGAGCTGCCGGAGATCGCGCTGAGCGTCAGCGTCCTGTCGGCGCCGCGGCCGCTGCGCTCTCCCGACCAATTCGTGCTCGGGCGCGACGGTCTGATCATCAGCCGCGGCATGCGGCGCGGCGTGCTCCTGCCGCAGGTCGCCGCCGAGCGCGGCTGGGACCTGCCCACCTTCCTCGCCCAGACCTGCGTCAAGGCAGGCCTGCCCCCCCACGCCTGGAAGGACCCCGACACCCAGGTCGAGATCTTCAGCGGCGTCGTCTACGAATAGGGCTAACGGGGACGGTCTACACTTTTCAACTTTCGCCACGCCCCCCGGGTTCTGGGCGCACGCGCGCGGCCCAGCCGAAAGGGCTAACGGGGACGGTCTACACTTTTCAACTTTCGCCACGCCCCCCGGGTTCTGGGCGCACGCGCGCGGCCCAGCCGAAAGTTGAAAAGTGTAGACCGTCCCCGCGCGTACCCTGAGCGAGCGAAGCGAAGCGTGCGTACCGCTACCGATCGAGCGGCGGGTTCTGGGCGCACGCGCGCGGGCCAGCCGAAAGTTGAAAAGTGTAGACCGTCCCCATCGAGCGAAGCGAAGCGCGCGTACCGCCACCGGGCCGGTGGGGCGGTCACACCCGCGTGTGGCTTCGGCGTCGCTCGCCTCGTCGGAGCTAGTTCGGCGAGCCTTCCGTCTGGCGCTGCGACGCGCGGAGACGGGCCTTCTTGCCGCGGAGCTGGCGGAGGTAGTAGAGGCGGGCCTGGCGGACGTGGCCGCGGGCCTCGATCTCCAGCTTCTCGATGCGCGGCGAGTTCGTCGGGAAAATGCGCTCGACGCCGACACCGAAGGAGACCTTGCGGACGGTGAAGGTCGCGCCTGCGCCTCCGCCCGTCTTGCGGATCACCACGCCCTTGAAGACCTGCACGCGCTCCTTGTTGCCCTCACGGATGAGGTAGTGAACGGCGACGGTATCGCCGACGCGGAACGCGGGAACGTCCTTCTCAAAGGTCTTTTCGAGGGCCTGAATCTTGGGCACGGGGCTCGACATCGCTCTTCTCCGACAGGTCGGCGCGCTGCTGTCCGCCGACGGGGGCGCTTAGCTAGCCCAGCGCCGAGGGGTGGTCAAGTGGATTCGCCCGGCCTGGGCCCCGGCCGGGTGGGAGATCAAAGGGCTTTTCCTTCCTCCCGCGAGGATAGGAGGCGGTCGAAGGTGATGGCCGCCGCCGCCCGCACCGAGAGGTGGTTGTAGCTCCCCCGCCCGTGAATCGGGGGCAGAAGCAGGTCCGCCTCCGATAGAACCGCGTCGGCGAGCCCGTGACCGGTCCCGAAGAGCAGGAGCAGAGGGGGGCCCTCCCCGGCCGCCATCGCGGCCACCTCGGCGTAGCTGGTGGGCTCCCGGCCGGCCGCGCGCGCGGCGGTCGCCACGGTCCGGGGCGCGGCGCCGGCCTCGGCCGCGATCCGCTCGGTCACCGCTTGCAGGCTGGGCGCCACCGCCACCCGGGACAGGGCGTCGGCCCGCTCTGGGATGCGCGTCTTGCCTCCGCCCTCGCGCCAATGGCCGAGGATGCGTTCCACCAGCTGCCGCTGCGCCTCGATGGGCGTCACCACGAAGTAGCGTGCGAGCTCGAAGGTCCGCGCGGCCCGGGCGATGTCGTGGACGTCGAGGTTCGTCACCGCGGTGGTCACGATCGAGCCGTCGCGTGCACGCACCGGGTGGTGGACGAGGGCGCAATACACCTCGCTCATCTCTCCTCCTCCTCGATCTCGGCGACAAGCGCCCGATCGGTCTCGTCGAGCTCGGCATCCGCGAGCAGATCCGGGCGCCGCGCGCGCGTGCGCCGGAGCGCTTCCTTGCGCCGATAGCGCGCGATGGCACCGTGGTCGCCAGAGCGCAGCACCTCGGGGACGCCCTCGCCGCGAAACTCCGCGGGTCGCGTGTACTGCGGATACTCGAGGAGATCGGCGGCGTGGGACTCGTCAGCGGCGGACGCCGCGTTGCCGAGCACACCCGGCACCAGCCGCGACACCGCCTCGATCACCGCCGCCGCCGCCACCTCGCCGCCGAGGAGCACGAAATCGCCGAGGGAGATCTCCTCGTCGACGTGATCGCGCACCCGTTCGTCCACGCCCTCGTATCGCCCGCAGACCAGCGCGATCGCCGGCATCGCCGCGAGGCGCGAGACGTCGGCCTGGCAGAGGGGCGTGCCCTGGGGCGTCATCAGGATCCGGTGCGGCCGCTTTCCCTCCACCTCCGGCAGCGACTCGAGGGCCTCGACGATCGGACCCGGCATCATCACCATCCCGCTTCCGCCTCCGTAGGGGGTGTCGTCCACGCTCTTGTGCTTGTCGTGCGTGAAGTCGCGCGGATTGACGAAGGACACCTCGATCAGCCCGCGCGCGATGGCCTTGCCGAGGATCGCCGCGTCGATGACGGAGTCGAAGAGCTCCGGGAAGAGCGTCACCACGTGAAAGCGCAGGGTCACTTCCGCCTCTCGTGCTTGGTGGGCTTGCGCGACGGAAGGTCGTCGATACCCGACAGGATCACGCGACCTTCCTCCAGCCTCACGTCGATGAGATAGGGCTCGTTCATCGGCACCTCGCGCACCTCGCTCCCGTCGTAGACCGCGAGGCAGTCGATCGTCGGATACTCGAGGACGTCCACCACCTCGCCCAGCGCTTCCCCCGCCTCGTCCACCGCCGTGAGACCGATCAGGTCCACGAAGTACCACTCGTCATCGTCGGTCGGCGGCAGCGCCGAACGCGGGACGCGCACCTCCGCTCCGCGAAGCGCGTCGGCTGCTTCGCGATCCGCCACCCCCGCGAGGCGCATCAGCACGGCCCCCTTGGGCCCCTGGCGCGCGCTCTGTACCGCGTAGGGACGGTCCTCGCCGCCCTGGTGCAGCAGGATGGCGTCGAGATCGTAGAGGAGCGTGCTCTCCGGGTTGAGCCGCGTCACGCGTAGCTCACCGCGCACGCCATGCGGACGCGCGACCACGGCGATCGCCACGAGGGGATAGTCGTCGCCGTCCGGCGTGCGCGTCTGGCGCTCGTTCACTCGACGATGTCGAGGACGGCGCGCTTGCGCAGCTTCGCGCTGGTCGCGGCCAGGAGCGTGCGAATGGCGCGGGCCGTCCGTTCGTCTTTGCCGATGACCTTGCCCAGGTCACCGGGAGCCACGGAGAGCTCGTAGATGATGGCGCGGTCGCCCTCGATCGCCTCGACGGCCACGTCTTCCGGCTCGTCGACGAGGTTCTTCGCCACGAAGATGATCAGATCTTCGAGGCGATCCTCGGGATCGTCGAGGCGATCGTCGTCGTCGTCGTCGTCGTCGTGCATCAGGCCGTGGCAGCGCGCGCGGCGTCGAGCGCCTTCTTGTGCTCGCGAATCACCCGACCGAGAGACTCGGAGGGCTTCGCGCCCACGCCGACCCAGTATGCGAGCCGGTCGTGATCGATGCGCGCCTCTGCCATCGGCTTGGCGGGATCGTAGGTGCCGATCTGCTCGATGAAGCGTCCGTCGCGGGCCTTCTCCGCGTCGGTCACCACGATGTGGTAGTAGGGGCGCTTTTTCGAGCCGTGGCGGGCCAGCCGTACCTTGACCATCAGGTCTTTCTCCAAAGAAATGACTAGGAATATCCCCGCACTCGGGTCGCGGGGCAGCGGAATGTGGCAGGCGTTGGGGGGAGCGTCAAGGTGAGTCGGCGTGGTTTGGCACCGTGGGCGGCGGCAGGACCTGGATGGGCCCGCTCGGCCCCCCCTCCTGGCGGCAGGTGACGAAGGGCTCGCCACAAGGCTCGTGGACGCAGAGGACCTCGCGCTCGGAGACGTCCGCATACGGCCCTCCCGCTCGGCACGCCGCCTCACAGTCGTCCTCGCCGGGCCCGGGAGGCTGATGGGTGCGGCCGGCTGCACCAGGCGCTCTTCTCGCAGAGCCCCTGACAGACAGGCGGAAAGACGGCGATGTCGCGGTCCCGCATCTCCGCCAGCATCGCCCGCTGGCTGCAGGCCATGAACGCGGGGCCGCACGGCTCGGAGGCGCAGGCGTGAATGGAGGCGGGCGCCTGGCGGTGGATGCCCCCCGGCTGGCAGCTCTGTTCGCAGTCGGCGGCCTCTTCCGGCACCTCACGGCCCGCCTGGCGGGCGCATTCGTTCGCCTTTTCGCAGAACGCCTCGCAGGAGCCCTCGTCGACGTCGTGGTCCCCGAGCCCGGCGTTCACCCCTTCCGTGGCCACCTCGACGTTGGCGCCCTGCGCTTCCTCGTCGTCTCCGCAGCCTCCCACGGCCGAAAGCAGGAGCAGCGCGAATGAGAGACTGAGGAAGGGGGTTTTCATGTCCAAACCGCCACCGTGGCTCCACGGCGAGGTGGTTGCTACAACGGTGGCCGTGCGAGTCAAGGCGATGCGGGTGATGGCGGCGGTGGTGCTGGTGACGGCCGCCATGGCGGGCGTGGGGGCCTCCTGTGGCGACTCCGACGGGAACACCACGCCCACGAACCCGCCGCCCGTCCGGCGCCCCGATCCCCACCTTCCGTCTCCTGGTGATCACCGACATCAAGGGTTACCTCGCACCCTGCGGGTGCAACACGCGCCCCCTCGGCGGGATTGATCGGATGGCCGCCGAGGTCGCCGAGCTCCGACGCCGCGGCCAGCCCGCGCTCTTGGTCGCGGCCGGCGATTTCTTCTTCGGCAACGAGGACCACGGCTTCGACGGGGATGGGGCCGAGACCCAGAACGTCTGGTCGGCGGAGCTGCTGATTGACGTCTTCGATCGGATGGACATGCTCGCCGCGACCCCGGGGCACCTCGACTTCGCCCACGGCACCGACACCTTCCGCGCGCTGGCGAGCGGCGCGGAGTTCCCGTTCCTGGCGGCCGACGTGCAGCTGGCGGCCGTGAACGGGAGCGAGAACGGGAGCGAGAACGGGAACGGGAACGGGAGCGAGAACGGGAGCGAGAACGGGAACGGAATGAGAATGGGAATGGGAATGAGAATGGGAGTGAGGGCGGCGACGACGTGCCGCTCTTGTTGCCGACGCTGCTGAAGGAGGTCGCCGGGGTGAAGGTCGGCTTCGTCGGCGTGAGCCAGCTCGAGGGCCGGACCGGCACCCTCCCCGATGGCATCGTGCGCGAGACGCCGCTGGTCGACGCAGCGCGGGCCGGGGTCGAGGCCCTCAAGGCGCGGGAGGCGGAGATCATCATCGCCATGGTCAGCGGTGACCGGCGCGAAGCGCGCCAGGTCGCCCGTCTCGACGACGTCGATTTCGTCATCCAGGCAGGACTCGACCAGGCCGAGGCGATCCCGCCGGTCGACGCCGATGGCACCTACCTGCTGCACGCCGGTCGCCAGGGACAGGGGCTGTTGGTGGTCGATGTCTGGCGTCGCGACGACGGCGGCTTCACGGATTGGAGCGATTGGACGGTCGAGGAGGAGCGGGCGCACCTCGAGAGGCGCATCGCGGAGCTGCGGGCGCGCCTCGATGACTGGGAGGGCGACGACTCCGTGAACGAAGCGGACGTCGAGGCGCAGCGCCAGCGCCTCGCTGGGCTCGAGGGGGAGCTCGCGGCTTTGCGGCCGCCGAGCGAGGTCGAGGGCAACGCGTTTTCCGCGGAGTGGGTCGAGCTGCCCCCCGACGCGCGTCAGGACCCCGCGGTGACGCGGCTCATCGACCGCCTCGACAGGCGGGTCAACGAGAACAACGCGCGGGTCTTCGCGGATCTCGTACCCGAACCGGCGCCCGAGGGCACGCCCCACTACGTCGGCTCGGCGAGCTGCGCCGGCAGCAGCTGCCACCAGTCGGCGTACGATTGGTGGCGCGGTCACGCGCACGGGCGCGCCTACGCGACGCTCGTGAACCTACACAAGGAGTTCAACCTGAGCTGCGTCGGGTGCCACGTCACCGGCTACATGAAGCCGGGGGGCTCGACGGTGACCCACAACGAGGATGGTGCCCTGGTCAACGTGGGCTGCGAGGTCTGCCACGGCCCGGGGAGCGCCCACGTCGCCGATCCCGAAGCGCCGGGGCTGATCACCCTCGAAGTTCCCGAGCGGGTCTGCGTCGGCTGCCACAACCCGGAGCACTCGGACCGCTTCGACTACGACGCCTTCCGCAACATGATCGTCGTGCCGGGGCACGGGCTCCCCGCAAACACCGGCTCCTGATGCGACTGCTCCTGCCGCTGGTCCTCATCGCGGCGTGCGGGCCGCGCCAGCCTCTCTACGAGGCGGACGACACGCACATCTCCAATCCGCGTTACGGCGGGCCGACCGAATACCCCCGCGCCGTGCCAGCGGGCTACACGGAGACCGAGGGCGAAGCGCACGAGGCGGCGCAGGATGAAGCGGGCGAGGAGGACCGCCCAGCGACGCGGCCGGCCGCGACGGACGAGGACGAGCTCCGCGCCCTCGCCGCTCCGCGCACCGGCGACCCGCGCGGCGGCTACCGCGTGCTGCGCACCTTCACCGGTCGCGCGAGCTACTACGCGGACAGCCTCGCCGGCCACCCCACCGCGAGCGGCGAGCCCTACGACCCCACCCTGCTCACCGCAGCCAACCGAAACCTCGCCTTCGACACCCTGGTGCGCGTCACCCGGATCGACACCGGCGACTCGGTCATCGTCCGCATCAACGACCGCGGCCCCTTCGGCGACCGCCGCCGCATCCTCGACCTGAGCCGCGCCGCCGCCGAGCGCATCGGCATGATTCACGCCGGCGTCATCCAGGTCCGCGCCGAGGTCCTCGGCCGCCCGTCCCTCAGGCGAGCGCGTGACGGGCGATGATCATGCGCTGCACTTCGCTGGTGCCTTCGCCGATCTCGCAGATCTTGGCGTCGCGGAGGTGGCGTTCGACGGGGAACTCGCGGGTGTAGCCGTAGCCGCCGTGGATCTGCAGCGCCTTGTTGATGGCGCGGCTCGCCGCTTCGGAAGCGTAGAGCTTGGCCATCGAGGCCTCGCGTGAGTAGCGGCCGCCGCTGTCTGCCTTCACGGCGGCGCGCCAGGTCAGCAGGCGCGCGGCGTCGAGCTCGGTGCGGGCGTCGGCGATCATCCATTGGATCGCCTGGAAGTCGGCGATGGGCTTGCCGAACTGCTTGCGGTCCTTGGCGTAGGTGAGCGCCGCCGAGAGCGCGCCCTCCCCCAGGCCCAGGGCCATGGACGCGATGCTCACCCGACCGCGGTCCAGGATCTTCAGGGTGTCGATGAAGCCGTCGTCGACTTCGCCCACCCGCTGTGAGTCCGGGATGCGCACGTCCTCGAGGGTCAGCTCGACGGTGTCGCTCGAGCGGCAGCCGAGCTTCTCGATGTGCTTGGAGGCGCTGAAGCCCGGAGTGCCCATCTCCACCGCAAACGCGGTGATCCCGTGCTGCTTCTTCTCCGGCGTGGTCAGCGCCAGCACCACGCAGACGCCGCCCACGGAGCCCTGCGTGATGAACATCTTGGTGCCGTTGAGGATCCAGTCGTCGCCGTCCCGCACGGCGCGGGTGGCCATGCCCGCAGCGTCGCTCCCCGAGCCCGGCTCGGTCAGCGCCCATGCGCCCAGCCATTCGCCCGTCGCGAGCTTGGGCAGGTACTTCTTGCTTCAGCGCTTCGCTGCCGAAGGTCATCAGGTGGCTCGAGCCGAGCCCGTTGTGCGACGCCACCGTGAGCGCCAGCGAGCCGTCGACGCGCGCGATCTCCTCGACGATGATCGAGTAGGCGAGCGTGTCGAGCTCGGCGCCGCCGTACGCTTCGGGGATGCGGATGCCGAGGAAGCCGAGCTCGCCGAGCTTCGGGATGATCTCCGTCGGGAAGCGCTCCTCCTCGTCCCATTTCCGGGCGTGAGGGGCGACCTCCTTCTGGGCGAAGGCTCGCGCGGTGTCGCGGATGCTCTGGTGTGTCTCGCTGAGCTCGAAATCCATCTCGTCTACGCCTGCCTCGGGGTCACGTTGTCGTGGACCCATTGGATGATCTCGGCCAGGGGCGTGCCGGGCGTGAAGAGGCCCTTGACCCCTTTGGCCTTCGGAGCGCCTCGACGTCCTCTTCGGGGATGATCCCGCCGCCGAAGAGCGCGATGTCGTCGGCGCCGCGCTCCTTGAGCGCGTCCATCACCGCCGGGAAGAGCGTGTTGTGGGCGCCGCTCATGATCGACAGGCCGACGACGTCGACGTCCTCCTGCACGGCCGCGGCCGCGATCATCTCCGGCGTCTGGTGAAGGCCCGTGTAGATCACCTCGAAGCCCGCGTCCCTGAGGGCCCGCGCCACGACCTTCGCTCCGCGATCGTGGCCGTCGAGGCCGGGTTTCGCGACCAGAATCCGTACCTTGCGGTCCGCCATGACAGGGATGTAGCGGCCGGGGTGGGAGCACGTCAACCACCGAGGCAGGTCGTGCCCGCTCGGCTCAACCGGCCGCGCCAGGCTCGCGCCCAAGCGGCACAACCTCCGGTGAGGAGACCGTCTTGTCCGGGTTTTCGCGCATGGCACGCGCTTCGCTCTGTGCGTCCTGCACCTACCCACCCACGGAGGAACCCACCCATGGTCCGAATTCAGTCTCCCCTCTTCGCTTCGCTCCTCGCTCTCGGTCTCCTCGCCTGTCAGCAGTCCAACGCGCCTGCGAGCACAAGCCCCGACGGCGGCACGCGCCATTCCGACGGCGACAGCACCCTCCCCGATGACGACGCGGGCGGCGCGATGATGGCCGACGGCGGCGGCGCTACGCCCCTGCCCACGGCGCCCACCATCGACGTGACGCTCTCCGCCGCATGCGAGGGCTTCACCCCCTGCGGCGGCGACGTGGTCGGGACCTGGGCCTACACCGACGGATGCGTCCAGGTGGACCTCTCCGACGTCCGCGACGCCTGCCCGGCCGCCACCATCGACGCCACGGCGACCGCCTCCGGCGTCGTGCGCATCGATGCCTTCACCGTCGAGCGCGAGTCGACCGTGAGCACCGAGGCGTCGATTGGGATCCCGGCGAGCTGCAACGTCCTCGGCTGCGCCATGCTCGCGGGCCTGCTCGCCTCCGGAGGAGATGCCTCGTGCACCGACACCGCCGCGGGGGGCTGTGACTGCACGCTGAGCCGCACGGCGGCCGAGAGCGAGGCCGACGGCTATCACCTCGAAGGAAACAGCCTGATCACCGACGGCGGCCGCATCTACGACTACTGCCGCGACGGCGACACCATCATCTATGGCGAGCAAGGCGACGCCGACGTCTTCGAGCTGTCGCCCCTCTGAGTCGCTCCATTGTAGAATCCGAACGGCCATCGGAGGCCCTCTTGCGAATCGCCGTGCCAATCACGCTGCTCTTCACGCTGCTCGTCTCGGTCCTCGCGCCGGGACGAGCGTCGGCGTCGGGCGGTGGCGCAGATGCGATCGCGGAGGGGCGCCGCCTCGCCCTCGAGGCGCGCTTCGGCGAAGCGCTCGCCGCCTTCGACCGCGCCGCCGCTTCCTCCGACCTCACCAAGGACGACCTGGTGGCCCTCCTCGAGGGGCGCGCCATCGTTCACCACGGGCAGCGCGACGACGAGGCCTTCACCCAGGCGGCGCGAGGCCTCGCGTCGATCGCCCCGGACTACACCCCCTCACGCCAGATCCCGCCACGCCTGGCCCGTCGACTGCGCGAAGCCATGCAAGGCGCCGCGCCGCTCGCGGTCGAGGCGAGCGCCGAGCGCAGCGGCGATGCGGTGGTGGTGACCAGCCACGCCACGGGCGATGCCGGGTCGCTCGTCACGCGCCTCGTCGTCTCCGCGCGGGTGGGCAACGCGGCGTACGTGACGCACGAAGGCGCCGAGGTCCGCGTCCAGGCCGCGCCGACTCAGGGCGTGAGCTACTTCGTGCGGGCCCTCGGACCCGGCGGCGCTCCGCTGGCCGCGGTCGGCTCCGAAGAGACGCCCGAAGTCCTGGCGGCGTCCGAGCTCCCGCAGCCCGCGCACGCCGCCGGCACGACGCCGACCTCGAACGCGCGCGCGAACGCTCCTCACGTGCCGACGAGCGGCAGCGACGAGGCGGAGCCCCTCGAGGACGTCCCGCCTCCCGAGGGCGACGACGGTCTGCCCGTGTGGCCGTTCATCGTCGGCGGCGCCGTGATCACGGTTGCTCTCTTGGCGATCATCGTGGCCCTCGCGGTCCCGAGCGACGACACCACGCCCAGCCTCCCGGGCGTCTCGCTGTGAACGCCCTCGCCGAAGACCAGGAGCTGGCGGTCGGCCGGCGTCTGGGCCGCTACGAGATCTGCGCGAAGCTCGCCTCGGGCGGCATGGCGACGGTCTATCTCGCCCGCGCCACCGGTCCCGCGGGCTTCGACAAGCTCGTCGCCCTCAAGGTCGTTCACCCCCGTCTCGCCACACAGAGCGAGTTCATCGAGATGTTCCTCGACGAGGCGCGCATCGCCTCGCGCATCACCCACGCCAACGTGGGCAGCGTCTTCGACGTCGGTGAGGAGGCGGGGACCTTCTATCTCGCGATGGACTACCTCCACGGCGAGTCACTGGCTTCGGTGCTCGGCCGTGTCGCGACACAGCCACAAGCGCGGGCCACCCACCTCTACCCCATCCTCGTGACCACGATCCTCGCCGCGGCGTGCGAGGGGCTGCACGTCGCGCACGAGCTCCGCGGCGATGACGGCACCCCGCTGAACGTCGTCCATCGCGACGTGTCCCCGCACAACATCTTCGTCACCTACGACGGCGGCGTGCGCGTGGTGGATTTCGGGATCGCGCGCGCAGCCGGGCGCCTGCACAAGACCTTGTCCGGCACGATCA
The DNA here is from genome assembly GCA_963727445.1 of uncultured delta proteobacterium. Classification (GTDB taxonomy): domain Bacteria; phylum Myxococcota_A; class Polyangia; order Polyangiales; family B10-G4; genus B10-G4. The sequence continues at coordinate 59,695 of CAVSGI010000016.1, read as the reverse complement.
AGGGCAAGGTCGCGTACATGCCGCCCGAGCAGCTTCGCGGCGACGACCTCGACCGCCGCGCGGACCTGTGGGCGATCGGCGTCACGCTCTGGGAGCTTCTCGCCTGCCGTCGCCTCTTCCGGCGGGAGAGCCAGGGCAAGACCATCGACGCCGTCCTGACGGGCTTCATCCCCGCGGTCTCGACCTTTGCGCCCAACCTGCCTCCGGGCCTCGACGACGTCGTCGCCAGCGCCCTGAGTCGCGACCCCGCCGAGAGGCCAAAGAGCGCCCGCGAGCTCGGTCGTGCGCTCCGCCGGGTGGTCGCGTCGACCGGCGAAGTGATGGGCATGGCGGAGCTGGCCGAGTGGATGGAGAGCCTCTTCGCCGAGCATCGCGAGGCCAAGCAGCGAATGATTGACGCGGCCCGCAGCGGAACTCGCATCGAGCGCGTCCCCGACACCGAGCGCTTCGCGCGCGTCGAAGCCGACATGGTCCCCACCGCGGTCGAGGAGGGGAGCGACATCCGCGCGAAGGCGCGCGAAGGGATGGACACGCTGCGCGAGGGGGGCATGGGTGAGCGGCCGAAGCCGACCACTTTGGAGACGGCCATCGAGCGGCTGCCTCCCGCGCCGACCGCTTCGGAGGCCGAACCGGCGCCGGAGGCGCCCGTGGCGAGCCCTGCTCAGCGCGCCGACCCCGCTCCGGTCCACTCCACCCGCCCCGCCGCCTATCAAACGGAGTCGGTCGTGCTCCCCACGCACGGCAAGCCGCGCAGCGCGATCATCGCTCTCGCCGCCGTCGTGCTGCTCGCCGCCGTCGGTGGGGCGGCGTTCTTCGCGACCCGGCCTTCGCCGTCTCCGACGCCGTCTCCGGGTCCGTCTCCAGCTCCGACGCCGCCTCCGAGTCAGTCTCGGTCACCGTCGCCGACGCCGTCGCCGCGGCCAACTCCGCCCGCGTCCGCTTCTACCGACGCACCCCGTGAGCACGTTCAGCCGCACCCCGCCCAATCGACACAAAGGGAGCCCGATCCGTCGCCTGAGAACCTGCCGTCTCACATGGCGGCGACCCCACCTCCGACGCCGCCTTCCCCCTCCCCCGGTCGTCTCTCCCTCGGCGTGCGCGGCGGCTGGGGCACCTTCGTGGTCGACGGCAGCCAGCGTGGCGACACGCCCCGCGAGCTCACGCTTCCCCCGGGGCGCCATCGCGTCGTGATCCGTCCCTTCGGCGACGGTGCTCCGATCCGTCGAAGCGTGGTGGTTCGCTCGGGCGAGACCACGCGGGTCACGGTGGACGCACCATGAATGAAATCCGTGCGCTAAGATTCGGCGCGGTGGGTGACGAACGGAAGGGGATCGCTCTCGACGACGAGACGGCGAAGCTCGCGGAGCCCACCGAGGATCCGGGGCTCTGCCTTCTGGTGGTGGGGCCGGGCGGCGGCGTGGTGCATGCGCTGCCGCGCGCCGGCGAGGTGATCATCGGACGCGCGAGCGACGTCGACATCCAGATCGACGAGGCATCCATCTCGCGCAAACACGCCGAGCTCGTCACCGGACGGACGCAGCCGGCGATTCGGGACTTGGGGAGCGCCAACGGCGTCCGCGTGGGGCAGCGCCCGCTCACCCCCGGCGAGCTCACGCCGGTGGAGGTCGGCCAGGCGGTGGAGCTCGGCTCGGTCGTGGTGGTGTTGCATCAGCCGTCGATGCTGCCGGCGGTGGGGGCGACGCGCACCGAGGGCGAAGAGCGCCCGAGCCTCACACCGGGTGGGCCGCCCGTCGTCCGAGACCCGGCGATGGAGCGGCTCTACGGGATGGTCGAGCGCATCGCGCCCTCGGAGCTGTCGGTCCTCCTCCTCGGCGAGACCGGTGTCGGCAAGGAGGTGATCGCCCAGGCGATCCACGAGTCGTCGGCGCGGCGCAACGGGCCCTACCTCAAGCTCAACTGCTCCGCGCTCAGCGAGAATCTGGTCGAGTCCGAGCTCTTCGGACACGTGCGCGGCGCCTTCACCGGCGCGATGAAGGACAAGCCCGGCCTGCTCGAGGCAGCTGCGGGCGGCACGGTCTTCCTCGACGAGGTCGGCGAGCTCTCCCCCGCCATCCAGGCCAAGCTCCTGCGCGTCCTCGAGGAGCGGAAAGTGATGCGCGTCGGCAGCCTCGAGCCGCGCTCCATCGACGTCCGCTTCATCGCTGCCACCAACCGCGACCTGCGCCACGAATGCGAGGCCGGACGCTTCCGGCTGGACCTCTTCTATCGGCTCAACGGGATCAGCCTCGAGATCCCTCCGCTCCGCGCCCGGAAGTCCGAGATCGCGCCGCTGGCGAAGCGCTTCGTGAAAGGCGTGAGCGGCGCTGGCCCCGCGCCGGATCTGGCGCCGGGCACCCTGGCGCTCCTCGAGGCCCACGACTGGCCGGGCAACGTGCGCGAGCTCCGCAACGCCATCGAGCGCTCGGTGGTGCTCGCCGGCAGCGGCCCCATCCTCCCCGATCACCTTCCGCCCGAGGTCAGCCATCCGGCGAGCCAGGCCATCGCCAGCGCGCCCGCTCCCAGCCAGCCGCTCCCCGGCGTCGGCGCGTCGGCGCCGCAGACCCTCGAAGAGGAGATGGCGGCGCTCGAGAAGCGACGCATCGAAGAGGCGCTCGAGAAGTGCGACGGCAATCAGACGCAAGCGGCGAAGCTCCTCGGCATGCCGCGGCGCACCTTCGTCAAGCGCCTCGACGCGTACGGCATCGACCGCCCGCGGAAGAAGTAAGCGCGCGCGAAGCGCCGCTTCGGCGCAGTCGCGCCGTTCCGGCGCGCCGGATCGCGGACGACCGAGGGATGGACGCGCTTTTCGGCCCCATCCCGCCGCGGCACGCATCTTGGAAACGAACGACGGCAAAGGAGGTGCTCCGCACCATGATCGAATCCCCTCGCATCGCCATCCCTTCCCTCGTCTTCTTCGCGCTCCTCGCCGCGCTCTCTCCCACCGTCGCTGCTGCGCAGACCGCGGTCCTCGTCGCGGACGAAAAGCCCGAGGGCGCGCCCGTCACCGCCGTGGAGCAAACGCCACCCCCCGCTCGCTTTCGTCTCGGCGCCCAGGCCAACCTGGTGATCCCGGTCGGCGACTACGCGAGCGCCGCCGCCGTCGCCATCGGCGGAGACATCCGCTTCGCCTGGGACCTTCATCCGAACGTCGCCATCACCTTTCGCGGCGGCTACCTGCATCACTTCGGCGTGCCCAACGACGTGACCCTCGGCTTCGTGCCGCTGATGCTCGGCGGCGAGTACCGATTCTTCGGTGACGGCGGGCCGACGCCTTTCATCACGGCCGAGCTCGGGGCGACGATTGGCTTCGCCTCCGGCTCCGTATCGACGGCCTGGGGCGGCGCGAGCGGCACGAGCAGCGACAGCTCCTTCGCCCTCGCCATCGGCGGTGGGTACCGCTTCGGGCCCGTCGACGTGAAGGCCCTGCTCTACGCTCCCGACGTCGACGATCTCGTCGGCTTCAGCATCTCTGTCGGAGGTGACTTCGCGAGCTTCTGAGCGTCAGGTCACGGCGCCGCCACAGCTGGAGCCCGCACCCGCGGTGCAACCGAAGCAGTGGCGGTCCGTGACCACCTCGCGCGCTTCGAGGCTCGCGCGATCGAAGTCCCAGATGGTGCGCGGCGCGCCTTCGACCGGCAGCTCGAGCATCTGGTTGAAGTCGCAGTCGTAGAGCGTCCCGTCCCAGCCGACGCTCAAGGTGTTTCGACACATCAAGCCGGCCGCCGCGCCGGGGTTGAACCTGCGCACGAGCGTCTCCATGTACGCCTCGAGGTTTCCGGTGCTCGAAAGCCACTCGAGGAAGCGGCTGATCGGCATGTTGGTGATCGCGATGAGCGCGTCGAAGCGCACGCCGTGCAGGCGCATCAGCTCGCGCTTCCACTCGCGCTCGAGACTCGCCTGAGCGCCGGGCAGAAACGCGCCGGCGGGATTGGTGACGAGCACCAGCCGTCGCGCGGGATCGCCCGCTCCGTAGCCGGCCTCGTTGAGCCGCGTGAGCGCCGCGATGCTCGATCGGTAGACGCCGCTCCCTCGCTGAGCATCGGTGTTGAGCGCCCGGTAGTGAGGCAGCGAGCAGACCACCTCGACCTCGTGCTCCGCGAAGAAGGCGGGCAGGTCGCGCCCGCTGGGCGTCTCGAGCACGGTCAGGTTGCAGCGGTCCATCACGTGGCGCCCCAGCTTCTTCACCTCGGCCACGAGCCAGCGGAAGTGCGGGTTCAGCTCCGGCGCGCCGCCGGTGATGTCGACGGCGGGAATGTCCGTTTCGGCCAGCACCTCGAGGCAGCGCTCCATCGTCTCGCGGCTCATCGTCTCGCGCCGGTCGGGACCGGCGTCGACGTGGCAATGCCGGCAGGTCTGATTGCAGAGCTTGCCGACGTTGAGCTGCAGGATCTCGATCCGCCCGGCGCCCACGGGCGCGAGGCCTGCGCCGGTCAGGGCTTCGTCGAACTCGGAGACGAGGGGCAGGCTGCGGAGCAGCGCACGCTGCCGCTCCGGTCTGGACAGCACGTCGCCACGCGCCGAGAGCGTGGGCAGCGTTCGGGCGCCGAGCCCCATCAGCCCATCGACCGGCGGGCGGCGTGGTTGCGCATCTGGACCCCGTGGACCAGCGACGCGCCCCCGCGGATGGCGGCCGCGACGTGGACCGCCTCGGTCATCTGCTCCATGTCGGCGCCCTTCTCCTGCGCGCCGTGGCTGTAGGCGTCGATGCAGTAGGGACACTGGATGGCGTGGGCGACGGCCAGGGCGATGAGGGCCTTTTCGCGCTGGGAGAGCGCGCCCTCCTCGAAGACGGCGTCGTACCAATCGAAGAACTTCTTCGCGAGCTCGGGCGCGTGGTCGCCGATCTCACCGAAGCGACCGAGGTCGTGGGCGTGGTAGTAGTGCTCGCGGTCGTCCATGGCGCGTGGGGTATGACAGAACGCCACCGCTGGCGCGAGGAGACGGCTCAGGCCCACGAGGAATGCGGCCAGAGGACCCCTGAACGTGCGCACCGAGTGAATCGCCAGTTTCCTGACCGATTCACCGGGCACGGGTACGGTGGGCGCGATGGAGCAGCGGGCGGACTCCGAAGCCCAGGGCGAGGCAGGCGGCTCGGGCCTTCACCGGATAGGCCGCGTCCGCTGCGCTACCTGCGGTGAGCGCTTCCCCGCCGACTACGCGGTCTGCCCCCGTGACGCCACGCCCCTCGGCGTGAGCCCCGAGCCCCTCGACCCGCTCATCGGACGCATCCTCGCCGGCAGCTACCGGATCACGCGCCTCCTCGCTCAGGGCGGCATGGGGCGGCTCTACGAAGCCGAGCACACACGCCTGCCGCGGCGCCTCGCGGTCAAGGTGATCCACGACGTCTACGCCGACAACGGCGACGCGGTGGCGCGCTTCGAACGCGAGGCCCGCGCCGCGGCGCTCGTCGACTCCGACAACGTCGTCAGCGTGGTCGACGTCACGCGCACCGAGGACGACCGGCCGTGCATCGTCTACGAGCGGCTCGAGGGCGAGGATCTGCAACAGCGCATCGCCCGCGAAGGTGCCCTCCCCCTCGCGGACGCTGTCGAGATCGCGCGTCAGATGGCGCGGGGTCTCGCGGCGGCCCACGGCGCCGGGATCGTGCACCGCGACCTCAAGCCCTCGAACGTCTTCCTCGCGGCCCGTCCGGGGGCGCGCCTCTCGGTGAAGCTCCTCGACTTCGGGGTCGCCAAGCTCCTCGGCGCGCCCGAGCTCACCCGCACCGGCGCGGTGGTCGGCACGCCGGCCTACATGGCGCCGGAGCAGGCCCGCGGCGCCGAGGACATCGACGGTCGGGCCGATGTCTATGGCCTCGGCGCGGTGCTCTACAAGATGCTCACCGGCCACGCGCCCTTCGAGGCCAAGGACGCGACCGCGAGCCTCACCCGCCTCCTCTCGGGTCCTCCTCGCCCCCTCGCGGGCTTCGATCGCGCGCTGCCCATCGCGCTCATCTGCCTCGTCGAAGACGCCATGGCCCGCGAGCCTCGACAACGCTGCCGTGACGCGCGCGAGGTCGAGCGGCGCCTCCACGAGATCGCCGCCCAGATCCCGAACGAAGAGGCAGACGACGCGGTGGAGCCGCCTGCGAACGCCGAAGCCACCGCCGTGATGCCCCGCGGCGTCGTCGAAGAAGCGGTGGCGACCCGGCAGAGCCTCGCGCGCCGGCGGCCCCTCGCCGCGATCGACCTCGCCCTGGTCACGGTCGCCTTCGCCGGCGCGACGGCTATCCTGGCGCGCGCCGCCGATCAGGCGCCTGTCGTGGCCGCCGGGGCCGCCGTGCTCGCGAGCGCCGGCGCGCTGACCCTCGGCGTCCGGCGCCTGCGACGCGTCTGGTCCAGCGCGCAGACCCTCGCTCGGCGTCACCTCGCCGTTCGCGCAGCGGCCACCCGCGGCCTCGTCACCTTCGGCGTGCTCACCGGCGCCTTCGCCCTCTTCGCCCTCGCGGGGGGCGACGGCCCGCTGCCGAGCCAGTCGCTCTTCGCCGTGGCGATCACCCTCGCCCTCCTCGTGGCCGGCGTCGCCTACCGAAAGCGCGCCTGAACCGTCTCTACGACAGACGTCGGATGCGCCGCGCGCCGTCGTCGCGGTAGCCGATGCTGCACGGGATCAGGATGGGCGAGCCCTCGGCGTCGACGAGCCGACCGCTGATCCAATCGAGCCGGTGGCTGTTCAGGATCTCGAGGAGCGCCTGGGTGCGCCCCAGGCCGTCGGCGCGGGAGAGCGGGATGGCGGTGCCGTCGCGATCCAGGAGGTGGGTGCCGGGCTCGCTCTCGATGCGCTGCGGAGCCAGGACCACGAAGGGCTCCGACAGCGCTGGGAACAGATCGAGACTCTCCCGGTAACTATCGATGATGTCGCTGAAGTTCGTCTTCGCCGCCTCGTCGATGCGGATGGAGACGTCGCGGGTGACCTGATTGCTGACGGCGTACTGGAGGAGCCGGATGGTGCGGGGCGCGGCGCATTCGGCGACCTCTCCCAGCCCCACCGTGAGCACCCGCGGCGACGGTCCGACGGAGCCCGCCGGTGCCCCGCGCCCCCGCTCCTCGCGGAAGACCTCGCCCGAGTCGGCGCAGAGGAGGTAGCGGCGGTCGACGTAGGCGCGCTCGAGCCCGGCGAGATACTCGCGGCCCACCTCGACCAGGGTGCGATGCGAGATCCGCGAGATGTCTTGTGGGTGGGCCGCGTCCGGTCCGAGGAAGGACACGACGCGACGGCGCGAACGCTCCGACGGATCGGTCGAGCGCAGGTCGTCGGCGAGACGGCAGGCCTCCTCGAGGCTCCGGGCCACCCGGTCGACGTTCATGCGGCTCATGGCGCTGCGGAGCCGACCGAGGCTGCGCGCGACCCCGAGGGGCATCGGCTGACCCACGGTCTGGGCCAGGCGCTCGATGGCCTCCTTCACCGTCGCCGACTCCCGGGCCTCCCGGACGCCGACCCGGGTGATGGCGGTGACCAGGTCGTCCAGGTTGTCGGCGAGGACGTGCTTCATCGGGCGCTGCTGCTCGGAGGTGACGCGCGCGGCCGGAGGCGGAGGCTCGGTCTCGGTCGCCGCGATCTCGCCGGGCGAGGTCCGCACGCCCTTGGGCAGGGGCGCGGCCCCCGCCGCGAGCAGGCGCAGCGCCTCCACCACGTGCGGCCCGCGGCGCTGCCCGTCGCTCGAGCTCCAGCTGAGCTCGCCGTCCCGCAGGCTCATCGTGACCATCTCGGTCCGCCCGCCGATGGTCACGTCGATCACGACGCGCTGAACGGTCGCGGCGGGTTGCTCGGGCGCGTCCGTCATCTGCTCGAGCGCACGGCGGGCCGCGCCGCGCAGATCGTCGATGCGGTCCATCAGCGCCTCACCCCACCCCTCGTCGAACCGCCTCGTAGCGGCGGGTGACCTCGAATCGCAGGGCGCTCGGCGCGCGCCGGAGGTCGAGGCCGGTGACCTCTTCGATGAGGCCGCGGGCGATGTCGTAGCGGCCTTCGTCCTCGACCTCGTCGGCGCGCCGGAGGAAGACGGTGGCCAGGGCGCGCATGGCGGTCGGGTTGTGCTCGACCGACTCCCGATCGATCTCGATGGCGCGGCGGAAGGCCGCCAGCGCGAGGGCATGGTGGTCTTTGCGGGCGTGGGCCAGCGCGATACGGAGCAGCGGCTGGGCCCAGTCGCTGCGCCGCGTGGCGGCCCGCTCGAAGCGCGCGACGGCGCGGTCGATGCCGCCGAGGAAGAGCCACATCACGCCCAGGAAGTAGTCCTTGTAGCTCCAGAAGCGCACGAAGATCGGGTCGCTGACCTTGCGTGTGAGCTTCTCCTTCTCGGTGACGGAGATCGACGCGCCGGCACCTTCGGATTCGCCGCGGAGCTCGAGGCGTGCTCGGATGGCAGCCTCGGCGTCCTCCACCTCGGCCCAGATGGCGGAGACGCTCGTCATCTCCCGCAGCTCCTTGAGGTAGTGCAATGCCCGGCCGTCGCCGATGGCGCCCACGGTGCGGATGGCGCGTACGCGCGTGCGCCCGTCGGCCTCGGCCAGCACGGCGGCCACCGCGTCGGCGTCCTCGGGGGTGCCCAGCACCTCGAGCGCACCGATGGCGCGCCGGATCACGTCCGGGTCGTCCGACGAGGAGAGCAGCCCGCGCACGTAGTCGCGACCGCGCGCGTCGCCGATGCGGCCGAGGGAGGCCGCGAGGACCACCTTGTTACGGTCGACGACGCTGCGCTGAAACGCCGAGACCAGCGCCGGGTGGACCCGCGGGTCATCGATGCGGCCGAGGGCGCGCGCTGCGTCGACCGCGTTTTCGGCGTCCTTGTCGTCGAGCACGGCGATGAGCGACGGGACCAGGCGTGGGTCGCCGCAGAAGCGAAGGGAGCTCAGGATGTCGCCGCAATCCTCCGGGTTGAGCAAGCGCTCGCCGCCCTCGAGGATGGAGCCCAGGTGGTCCACCACCGGGTCGGGGAGGTCGCGCACGCGCATGGTCAAGAGCGCCCGCTGGTCGCTGGCGAGGCGAACGAAAGGCTCGTCGCTGATCTCGTCGTCCCAGTAGCGGCTCACCTTGCGCTCGATCTCGGCCACGGCGCGTTCGAACTGCTCGCGCTCGAGCTGGAAATCGCGGCCGGTCGAGCCCGGAAGGTGGGCGCGCGCCTCCGAGAGCTCGTACTCGATCTCCACGTCGCGAATGCGCGGAAGGACGTCGGCGATGCGCTTGAGCTGATCGGAGGGGAGCACCTTCTTGCCGCCGGTGAGCAGCTGCGTGATGCGTTTGGCCGCGGCGCGGCGCTGCCTCAGCGACCCTGCCCGCAGCACCGCGAGGATGGTGCGGGCGTCATCCAGCTCTTCGACCGCCAGGCCCCCGCTCTTGCCCTCGCTCTTGAGACGGCCGAGGAAGGAGGTGTCGGCTCCGGCCACCGGCCGCGGCGCGACGATGGGCCGCGGGTCCTCCTGCAGCTTCTTGGGCTTGTCGCCCATCACCGAACCGCTCAGGCGATGGACGAGACGCCGCCCGACGGCGTGGTCGTCGGCGTCCTCCTCGAGGCCCAGGCGACGTCGATTCTGAGCCGCTTCCCCGGCACTCGTCCCCTCGCGCAAGAGAGCCCTGAGCTCGTCGACCTCGGACGCCATCTACCCGTTCATCCTAACCTGGATATGCGACCCCGCCCGAAGACATTCACACGCCGGTCAATCCGCCCGATGGGTGGCGGACGCGCACCCGGAAGAGCCCCGCGCCCGTCGCGACCATCAACACCGTGTGTCCCGGCTCGGTCGTCGCGTGGAGCGCGAAGATGCGATTGTCACCCTCGGGATCCCCCGCGCTCTCCATCCCGCGGCCCTCGCGCTCACGGCGCACGTCGAGGACGAGCCGATCCCCTTCGCCCGGTCCGCGCAGCGTGTGGCGCACGAGCACCCCACGGTCGGCGCCGGCGAAGAAGAGCGCCGCATAGAGACAGACGCAGTCGCCCTCCTCCACGAGCGCCGCCACGCCTGGCGCCGGGAGCGCATCAATCTCCTCCCAGCTCTGGCCGTCGTCTTCCGAGATGCGCGGTCCCCGCGCCTCTCCGTCGCTCGCCACCACGATGCGTGGGCCGCGCGCGGCGATGTGATATTCGGCCTCGCTGTCCGAGGCGCGCGTCAGGTCGGTCACCGTGCGCATCGTCCAGCCGTGGCCGCCGTCCTCGGAGCGCGCCATCTGCGCGGGGCCGCTCGCCGGCACCGACAGCGCGAGGAACCCGCCCTCGGGATCGTCGGCCAGGGCCAACACCGGCGCGAGGAGCAGCGGACGGGACCAGGTCTTGCCGAAGTCTTCGCTCCGAAAGAGCGCGCCGCCGCGGGTCCGTCCCCAAAGCCGATGGCCGCCCTCGTGGCGCTCGGTCGCGACGAAGAACCCATCGCTCGCGCTGACGGAGGCCCCGGCTTCTTCCCGCTCGCCGCGCCAACCGTTTCGCGCTTCGAAGGTCTGTCCGCCGTCTTCGGAGACGAGCACGCCGCTCAGACGGGTGCCGATGGCGATGCGGCGTCCCTCGTCGTCTCCGGGCGCGATGGAGGTGGGCCGCATCTCCTCGAGGCCCGCGCGCGGTCCGGCGTGGGCTTCCACCTGGTCCCCAGCGATGCGGAAGAGGTCCTCGCCCACCGCGAGGAAGCCGCTGGCCACCGGCGACAGGTCGTAGATCATCCCGTCGCGCGGGCCGAGGTGAGTCACCTCGAGCCTTCCGCAATCGAAAGCAGGCGGGACGATGGTCCCCGAGAGTCGCGCTTCCTCTTCGTAGGAGAGCTCGTCCCCATCGATCAAGGCGTCGCCCGCCAGGTCGATGTCCTCGGAGAGCGTCTCCATCCCTTCGTCGTCACCGAAGTCCTCGAGCGGCGCGAGGCCCACGTCGTCGTCACCCGCCCCGCCGCCGAGCGAGACCTCGTCCTCGACGCCTTCCTCGCCGGTGTCCTCTCCGAGCACCTTCTCGTTCTGACCGAGGTCGAGGTCGTCGGCCCAGTCCTCGAGGGGGCTCGCCTCCGTGCCCTCGGTCCAGCCGTACTCCTCTTCGCGGCCGGTGGAGTCGAGCCCGTCGGTGCCGATGACGTCGCCGGCGGCTTCGTTGTCCTCGGTCCAGGTCTCGCTCTCCTCGCCGAGGTCGAGGAGTTGCACCGGGTCGAAGTCCATCCCCGCGACGTCGTCGTCGAGGCCCACATCTTCGCCGGCGCCGAGGGTCGAGAGCTTCGGTTCGAAGTCCTCGCCCGTGCCGAGCACCTCTTCCTCGTCGAGCGAGCCTTCCATCGGCGGCAGCTCGTCGAGGAGATCCTCGAAATCGTCGTCGAGCGGGTCCTTCTTCGGGGCGACGGCGGTCATTTCTGCGGGGCGGCCTTGCCCAGGCGGGCCATCACCTTCTGCAGGTCCTCCCACACCGGCCGCTTCATCTTCGGGGTGCGGAGCAGGAAGGCCGGGTGGTAGGTCGGCATCACGGCGATGCCCTCGTATTCCGACCAGCGTCCCCGCCAACCGCGGGCACCGGCCTCGAGACAGCCGAGGTGCTCCGCCGCGCAGCGGCCGAGGGCGACGATGACCTTCGGCTTCACGACGTCGAGCTGCGCGGTGAGGAAGGGCTTGCACGCGCCGGCCTCGTCGGGCGTCGGTGTGCGGTTTTCGGGCGGGCGACACTTCACGACGTTGCAGATGTAGACCTCGTCGCGCGCGTAGCCCATGGCCCCGACCATCTTGTCGAGGAGCTGCCCCGCCTGTCCGACGAAGGGCGCGCCTTGTTGGTCCTCGTGGTAGCCGGGCCCTTCGCCGACGAACGCGATCTCGGCGGCGGGGTTGCCGCGCGCGAAGACGCTCTTGGTGCGCCCCTTGTGGAGGCGGCAGCGCGTGCAGCTCGCGGCTTGCTCGGCGAGGACGCGAAGACGCTCGGAGGCGTCTCCACTCTGGGGGATGGTGATGGGCGTCGTGGCACTCGGGGTGCCGTCGTCGTCGTCGCCAGGGGCCTCGGAGACGGGCGGCTCGGCGGTGGGGGAAGGCGAAAAGAGCGCCTCTTCCGCCAGGGGCTCGGGCTCCGGAAGGCCACGCCCGCCCAGCCCCTGGTCCCACTCGATCAGCTCCCGGGCCATGGCGGTGATCCGGGCCAGCTCCTCTCGGGCCGCGTCGTCGTGCACGCTGTCGGCGATACACCGTCCCCCCGCCGCCCGCAACCGCCTCGAAAAGCGCCCCAATTTCGGGCCAGCCGAACGTCGTCGATGTTGACTTTCGCGCCCATGACCGGGTATCAAGCTGACTGTCCATGAGCACGGAGGAGACCCACTCTTGGCCGCTCGTGTGATCGTCGCTGGCGAGACCAACGTCGGCATGAAGCGAACTCACAACGAGGACAGCTTCGCCTGCATCGACGAGGACCACCTCTACGTGGTCGCCGATGGCATGGGCGGGCACGCCTCGGGCGAGGTCGCGTCCAAGATGGCCATCGAGACGCTCAAGGAGTTCTTCCACGCGACGAGCGCGGATCCCGAGGCGACCTGGCCCTACAAGATGGACAAGGCCCGGGGCTACGAAGAGAACCGCCTCATCACGAGCGTGAAGCTCGCGAACCTGCGGATCTTCGAGAGCGCCCAGCGGGACCCGAAGCTGCGCGGCATGGGCACCACCCTCGTGTCGATCCTCGTCGTCGACGACGGCGTGCTCATCGCCCACGTCGGTGACTCGCGCGTCTACCGCGTCCGCGACGGCGCGATGGAGCAGCTCACCGAAGACCACTCCCTCCTCAACGACTACATCAAGATGAAGAAGTTGACGGAGGAGGAGATCAAGAACTTCCCCCACAAGAACGTCATCGTTCGTGCGCTCGGCATGAAGGAGAGCGTCAAGGTCGACACCCTCCTCGACTCGCCCAAGCCCGGCGACCTCTACGTCCTGTGCAGCGACGGCCTCTGCGGCCCCGTCACCGACGACGAGATCCAGGACCTGACGATCCAGCACCAGACCGACCTCAAGAAGGCCTGCAGCGCCCTGATCGACAAGGCCAACCAGAACGGCGGCCCGGACAACATCACGGTCGTTTGCGCCAAGGTCGTCGGCATCGGCGGCTAGTCGGCGCGTGGGCGCGTCATCCCGAAGCGGCCCTCGGCCGCGACCCGGCGCCGCAGGCGCCGTGCAGGGGAGTCCGACAGCGCGAGCGTCTCTATCCGGGGCGGCGGTAGCGCCGCCCCGCTTCTGACGCATCTGTCTGTCGGACGCGGGGACGCAGTCCCCGGGGGAGCGTGGAGGGGCGAAAGCCCCTCACCAGAACCAACCCCATCTGCCCCTCTCGATGCGCCCCCGTCATCCCGGAGCGGCCCTCGGCCGCGACCCGGCGCCGCAGGCGCCGTGCAGGGGAGTCCGACAGCGCGAGCGTCTCTATCCGGGGCGGCGGTAGCGCCGCCCCGCTTCTGACGCATCTGTCTGTCGGACGCGGGGACGCAGTCCCCGGGGGAGCGTGGAGGGGCGAAAGCCCCTCACCAGAACCAAACTCAGAACGGAATGTTGATCGCCTCGAAGTCCAAACCGCCCGGGTACATGTAGCTCGTGTACGACCCGAAGCCGTAGACCACGATGCCGATGGGGGCCGCGGACTCGATGTGGTGGGCGCCGCCAGAGATCTCGACGCGGGCGGTGGCCATGCCGGTGCCGCCGACGTCGCGGAAGCCGCTGACCGGCGAGCCGTCGAGGTTGACCACTTCGCCGCTCGGCGCGGTCACGTTCACGTAGCTGATGTTGTAGGTGTCCGGCGCGAGGAAGTCGTAGCTCGTGCGGAACTGCTCGGTGGGGATGCCGAGGGACAGGGCCGGGTCGCCGTTGCCCATGTCGCCGCTCGTGCCCGTGCCGGCGTAGTCCTGCCCCACGAGGTGCTGGACCACCGCGAGGGCATCGCTGCCGCTCACGCGGAAGTCCTGGTTCGTCTCGAACTCGAGGATCTCGCCGCGGTTCAGCGTCACCGGCGTGTGCACCGCCGCCGGGTCGAAGGTGATCATGTTGGCGTCGTGGCCCGACACGATGCGGATCACGTTGGGCTCGGAGCGCAGCGGCTCGGTCGCGCTCACGATGTAGTCCGTGCCCCAGGACTCGAGCGGGAAGATCGCCTCTTCGAGGTGATCGCAAGCCCACTTGTCGTAGGGAACGAAGTCGCAGTTGTGACCGCTGATGACCGCGACCTTCTGCCCGGCGCCAGCGCGCACGATGGTGCCCGTCAGGTCGTAGTCGTTGCCCATCTGGCAGTAGGTGATCGGCGTGCCGTCGCTCAGGGTCTCGTTGGTGCCGGGCGTGGCGCAGGTGTTGGGCTGCGTCGTGACGATCTGGAGCACGTCCCCCTGGTTCAGCGTGAACATGCCGTTGTCCCCCGGGCCGAAGGCGCGGACCGAGGAGCCGTCCACGCTGGCCTCCACGTGCGCCGTGAAGTCGATGGAGACGGTGGTCGGCGTCTCGTCGACCGCGATCACCGAGAAGAAGCCCGGGCTCGTCAGCCAGCTGGAACCGAACGGGGGCCCGGCGTCGATCCGGTTCACCATCGTCGGCCGCGACAGCACCATGTAGTTCTCGGTCAGCACGTGCGTCGGCAGCAGCAGCGACGCGTCGTTCGTGTACGAGAAGCACTGCCCGTCGGGGAGCGGGTTGGGCTCGCCGCTGGGGCAGTCCATGTCGATGCGGTAGTCGAGGGCGTTGAACTGGTAGACCGTCACCGGCAGGCTCGAGCGAAGGCGATAGGCGCCGTTGCGGCTCAGGACCGACGCCTCGGAGCCGCTGGTCCCCTTGAGCTCGGGGATCCACGGCAGCGGGATGGTCACGACTCCGCCTTGCGGGACGGTGGTCGAAGCGACGGTCGAGGCCCCCTTCGTGACGGTGATCTCGGCCTGCATGTCTTGCGGGTTGGCCACGACCACTGCGAAGTCGAACTCGGTGGGCACGCTCGAGTTGAGCACCGGCGTCGGCCAGTACTCGCAGCCGATGTAGCTGTTCGACGCCTCGGCGTCCGCGCACGGGCTGGTGCAGGTCCCAGTGCTGGGATTGCAGCTCAGCCCCATCGACGTGTCGCAGGTCTCGCCGGGCGTGTAGCTCATCCCGTCGGCGTTACAGAGCTGCGTCGTCTGCCCGTCGCAGCCCCCCCGGCCAGGCACGCAGAGGGTGCAGCCCAGGCTCGGCGCGCAGACCAGCCCTTCGGAGGGGCACGTCCGCATCGACGCCACGGTTCCGTCAACATTACAGGTCAGCTCGATGTTGCCGGAGCACACCGTCGTGGGCCCGCCGGCCGTACAACCCGAGGGCACCGGCCCCGTGTCCGCTGGCATGATCCCCGAATCGGGCCGGTCGCGACCGCGTCCGTTGCAGCCAAAAGCGGCCAGAATCGCGAAGATTCCGAGGAGAAACGAAGGAAGGACCCACCGGGCTCGCGCGCTCATACACCCACCTACCCCGTCCTACAGGACGGCTAAGGGGTCAGAGGATAGCGGTGATTCCGTTGGGGGCAACGCACACACCGTCGTGATCTGCCGTGACGGCGCATCCGTCCCAGACCACCGAGCGACGCAAGGTCACCCCAGAAGCGACGGTGGCCCCTGCGCCCACCACACAGCGGTCGAGGACGGCGTCAGAGGCGATGTTCGCCGTCGGGTGGATGAGTGAGCCGGACGGGGAAGGCTCGACGAGGGGCGAGCGCAGCGCGCCTGAGGCGAGGTCGAGGTTCGCCGCGAGATACTGCTCGAGGGTCCCGAGGTCGCGCCACGGCGTCTCGTCCACGATGGCCGCGACCGTCCGCCCCGAGTCCACCCAACGGCGGTAGCTGTTCTGGATGATGCAGCCCTCCGCGGGAAGGTCGTCGATGGCCTCGGGCGCGAGGATGTGGACGCCCGTGAACATGAAGGGCGTGAGCTCCGGCGAGCCCGCGGGGGATTCGGGTTTGCCGAGCAAGCGCCGCACCCGGTGCGATTCGTCGATTTCGACCGCGCCATATCGCGCCACGTTCGGATCGGGCCGCAGCACCATCGTCGCGACCGCGTCGAGCGCGCGATGCGTCTCGAGCGCGCGCGCGATGTCGGGCGCGAAGAGGATGTCGGAGTTCATCACGACGATGGGCGCATCGGCGGCTGCGTTTTCGCGCAGCAGCGGCCAGGCGTTCTTGAGCCCGCCGCCCGTGCCGAGGAGGTGTGCTTCGCGGATGACGCGCAGGGTGACGTGGGCAGGCGCGGCCGCGGCGAGCTGGGCTTCGGCGATATCCGCGAGGTGGTGGACGTTCGCCACGATGCGCGTGACGCCCGCGGAGGCGAGATGCGCCATCGCGAACGCGCCCAGCGGGCGGTTGGCGACGGGCACGACCGGCTTGGGCCGCGCCAGGGTCAGCGGCCGAAGGCGCGTGCCGAGGCCGGCGGCGAGGAGGAAGGCGTGCATGGGGTTGCTAGAGGGTCGAACGCCGAGTAGGGAGCGGTCGATGAGAATTTGCATGGTGGGCACCGGCTACGTCGGCCTGGTCAGCGGCGTCGGCTTCGCCGAGACCGGGGCGGACGTCGTGTGCGTCGACAACGACGCGGAGAAGATCGCCGCGCTTTCGCGGGGCGAGATCACGATCTTCGAGCCCGGGCTCAAGGAGCTCCTCGAGCGGAACCTCGCCGCGAAGCGGCTCTCCTTTTCCGACGACGTCGAGGGGGCGATCGCCTCCGCCGAGATCGTCTTCGTCGCTGTCGGCACCCCGGAGCGCGTGGACGGCGGCGCCGACCTGCGCGCTGTGGACCGGGTCGCGGAGGTCGTTGCCGCGAAGGCCAGCCGCGAGATGGTGTTGGTGATCAAGAGCACCGTGCCCGTCGGAACCAACGCGCGTGTGCGGCGGATCGTCGCCGACGCGCCCTACCCCATCCACGTCGTCTCCAACCCGGAGTTCTTGAAGGAAGGCGACGCCCTCAACGACTTCCTGCGCCCGGATCGGATCGTCATCGGCGCCGACGCGAGCGACGACTTCGCGCGCCAGCGAATGGACCGCCTCTATCACCCGGTCCTGCTCCAGAAGAAGCGCATCGTCTGGATGGACCCGGTCAGCGCCGAGCTCACCAAGTACGTCTCGAATACCATGCTCGCCATGCGCATCTCGT
The DNA here is from genome assembly GCA_963727445.1 of uncultured delta proteobacterium. Lineage (GTDB taxonomy): Bacteria > Myxococcota_A > Polyangia > Polyangiales > B10-G4 > B10-G4. The sequence goes on along the minus strand of CAVSGI010000016.1, from coordinate 42,632 downwards.
TCATGAACGAGATCGCGGCGCTCTGCGAAAAGGTCGACGCCGACATCCACGCCGTCCGCCGCGGCGTCGGCAGCGACACCCGCATCGGCTCGAAGTTTCTCTACGCGGGCCCGGGCTACGGCGGCTCCTGTTTCCCCAAGGACGTCAAGGCCCTCGTCGCCACCGCCCACGAGCACGGCGTCGAGATGGAACTCCCCTCCGCCACCGACCGCGTCAACGCCCGCCAGAAGGGCGTCCTCGCCCGCAAGCTCAAGAAGCACTTCGACGGAGACCTCCGCGGCCACCGCATCGGCGTCTGGGGCTTGTCCTTCAAGCCGCGCACCGATGACATTCGCCAGTCCCCCGCGATCCAGCTCATCGAGGTGGCGCTCGCCGAAGGTGCGACCATCGTCGCCCACGACCCGGAAGCGCGCGACTCGGCGCGTGCGCACTTCGGGGACCGCATCGAGCTCGTCGACGATGCCTACGAGGCTGCGCGCGACGCCTCCGCGCTCGTGCTTGTCACTGAGTGGCGCGAGTATCAGAACCCGGACTTCGAGCGTCTGAGCGAGATCATGTCGCGCGCGCTGCTGCTCGACGGGCGGAACATCTGGTCGAGCTACGGGCTCCGGAAGATGGGGTTCGTGTACGAGGGGGTTGGGGTCAGGGGGAGTTAATTTAGGCCGGCAGGGGCTCGCAGAGGAGGTCGCCGTAGCTCGGCCCCTCCGGCGATTACAGCTCGATGTTTCCGAATAGGTACGCCCAACCCCCGGGACGAACCGTGACGTGAGCGTGCGTGCCGGTGCCTGTTCCAATGGCGATGGTGTTGTATCGGAGACTCGAAAATCCCTCGATGAGAACGCCATGCGTCTCACTCGTCGCCGCGTCGGCGCTCGAGTTAACGGATGCGCCGATGGAGTTCGTCTCCAAGAGCGATGGCCCACCTCTGAGCCACACGCCCGAGGCAATGCCTCCTTCGCCGGAATACAGTCCTACACTGACGCTCGCGCCACCGATGTCGTTTGAACGGAGTCGACAGGCGTCGGTCCCCGTGACGGTCGCTACGGAGCCTGGGAGGTCGCCGCTCAGCGAACGACCCGTGATCCGGTTGCCCACGGCGACGAGCGTGCCGCCGAAACCCAGCCCTCCCCCGAGAGTGTTCCGTGCCAAGCAAGTCGGGCCAGTCACGTAGAGCGCATTTCCGATGCCGTGGAGGGTGTCGTAGTCGGGAGAGATCACAGTCGCGGCATTGAAGTCATTCGAAAAGAGTATCGAGGGCCCTTCCAAGTACGTTCCGGTGCTGCTCGTATGCGTGAGCGCACCCTCCACGAAGTTGTCGATCATCGTAACCGATGCTGACGCCTCGCCACGAACGAGGGCCGCGCCGAACCCGACGAGACTCAGGTGCCGAACAAGGATCCGATTGCCCATCAGCAGGACGGTTCCGCTCGGAACGTGGACAACCGTTCCTTCACCGGTTGCGTAAAACACGAAATCCCTCACAACGGTCGCCGTCCCGGAGATTGTCCACGGTGGCCGGGGACCTTCTGCTCCGATGGCGTGGCTCTCTCCGCCAGGAAGCCATGAATCGTCATAGCCGCCGAAGAGGGAAACCGAGAGATCCACCGGACCTGCGTCCATCGAGTGCGTACCCGCCCTTGCAACAACGGGCTTCGAGACAGTGGTTGCGTAGGCGATGGCCTCCGGCAGCCGCATGGGATCGGCCATCGTGCCGACCGCTGCATCGCGACCCTCGGGTGATGCGAAGATGGCGGTTGCGTCAGAGCGGACCCAATCCACACCGTCACAATCCTGATCAATGCCATCGTCGGGAAGCTCGATCGCACCAGGGTGGATCATCGGATCGAGCGGATCGCAGTCTGTGATGTTCGGTTGGCCGTCACAGTCGTCGTCGAATCCGTCGTCCATCCAACCGTCGCAATCGTTGTCGACGCCATCGAAGACCTCACTGGCTGCCGGATTTGTCGCGGGATCGGAATCGTCGCAATCGCCTTCGACCTCACTCAGCCCATCTCCATCGTCATCGACGAAGACCAACCCCTCGCTCACCGACAGAGCGAGGCAGCAGTTGGGCGGAATCGAGAGATCATAGTCCGAGGTCGCAGCATCACAGTCGTTGTCGATCCCGTCGCCGACGACCTCGAGAGCGCCAGGGTGCACTGCGGGATCTCAGGTCGTTGCAATCGACGGGCTCCGAGCAGGTGGTTCCCGCGCGATATCCGTCGCCGTCCGCATCGTGGCAGCCGAGCGTCGCCCCGCACGCACTCGCGGTGCAGACGCGGCTTTCGCAATCTCGTGGGTCACTGCACAGCATCCCATCGGCGCATGCGGGACACAGCGGGCCGCCACAGTCCACATCGGACTCGGCGCCATTGCGTGCGCCATCGAGACAAGTCGGCACTGTGCACGTCGCATCCGAGCAGAAGAGACCCGTCTGGCAGTCCTCAGTAACCACGCAAACCGAGTCGACCGCACACCCTGGGCAAGATGGTCCACCGCAGTCGACGTCAGTTTCGGTCTCTCCGCGGACGCCATCGACGACGCATGGGGGTGCACACGTTCCGGCGTAGCAGGCCCCGCTGACGCAATCGACATCATCGAGACAAGCGGCGCCGACGCCACATCCACCGCAACCCCCTCCGCAATCGATGTCACTCTCTGCCTGGTTCTGAACGCCGTCATCGCAGGTAGCTGCCGCGCACCGGACGCCGTCACATACGTGACTCAGGCAGTCTGAGCTCGCTGTGCAAAGACTGCCATCGACGCATTCGTCGCAAGTAGGCCCACCGCAGTCCGTGTCGGTCTCTGCGCCGTTTAGGAACCATCCGAACACGAGCTGGGCGCGCATCTGCCGGTGACGCACTGCGCCCGCAGGCAGTCTTCATCTCCCCGACAGACGGAGCCCGCGCCGCACGCGGGGGCATGACCCGCCGCAGTCGACATCGGACTCATCGCCGTCCTGTACGCCATTGTCGCAACTGGCAGCCCCGCCGGTGTCTACCTCCGCGTCCGACGAAGTAGGCCCATCGTCGCCACAGGCCCCCATCGACAGGATCGGCGCGATGATCAGCAGGGTCGTCTTCGTTCGAACATGCGGGACACCGCCCCCGCCTTCGCCACAACCTCCGGCCACGACCAGGAAAAGGAGCGTTCCCAGAAAGGGGAACGTCGCTCGAGACCTGCGCCCTCGGCCCACTACGGCCTCCTCGGTGGGCCGACGTCGAGAAGCCGAACCGCCGTGTCCTCGGCGATCCGTGCATGTGATGCGTCCTGGACGTCTGGGCTGGCACAGGAGACGCCGACGACCACGACGCCGACGCCAAGAAGGAGTCGACTCACCACCGAGCGCCCCAATGCAGGCGCTTCGCTCCATCGGCATCACGGTCACCAGCCCCCAGGAAGCCCACACCTCGGCCATAGCACCGAGCTGGACGCCCCCTGCTTCTAAATTAGGATGCCCTGTGCACCGGGAACGTTCAAAGACGCGCCAGAACCGCCTCGAGTGCGCGTCGCACGGCGTAGTTGCCTGCAAACTTCGCGACCCGCGTACCGCCATCCGGCTCCAGACCCAGCGCTGCGAGCTTCGTCAGCCTGGGAAATCGCGTGTGTAAGGGAGCCGCTCGGTCGAAGAGCGTACGAGAGAGTGAGGCGGGCCACATGGGTTCGAGAGCGTGCATGGTCGTCGCAGGAACCACCCCTCCCCGGCGCTGCGCCAGCCTCAGCACATAGTGAAGGCCCGAGGTCACCCCCCAACGCTCCGCACGCTCGCAGAGGACGGCCCAGCGCGGGGGCCACGTCTCGATCATCCGCCGCGCGTCCTCGCCGAGGCGTTCGTCGTGCATGTAGCCGTCCTTGACGACGTGAACGGCGAGATGAAGGAGCGCGTCCTCGGGGCTGAGCGCCCAGAACCCGGCTCCGCTGGCGGTCAGGCGCACGCGACGCTCGAAGAGCGCGCCGTAGTCGACGTCGAACATTCCGCGGGAACAGATGCCCGTATGAAGCTCGACGGTAGGGTGCGGGGGGACACCGAAGAAGATCCGATTGTAGTGCCGCTCCCAGGAGAGCGTTCGGCCGGGCTCTGGCGGATACAGGCGGTAGCCGAGCTCCTGTGTCACACACGCGGCCGCGTCGAGATCAGCCTCTCGGACGAGCAGATCCACGTCCACCATCCAGCGGCTCAGGTCTGGATAGAGCGTGCCTAGATACGCGCTTCCCTTCAGACGCACCGACGTGATGCCAGCGCGATCCAGGGCGCCTTCGAGCAGGGCGAGGTGGTAGAGCTTGGCCACGTTGCCGGCCAGCACTTCCAGCTGCGGCTCTTTGTTCGCGTGGCCCATCGGTCGAGCAACAGTCTAGGAGCTTTGACCGACTCTGGCGACACGGGGTCCGAAGTGCGCTACAAGCCCTAGCGCTCATGGACCTATCGAAGGAGCACGTCCTGGTCACCGGAGGCGCCGGCTTCATCGGCTCGCATCTGGTCGACGCTCTGAATCGATGCCGGTGCGACCGTACGCGTCCTCGATGATTTCTCGACGGGCAAGCGGGCCAACCTCGCGCATCACTCGGAAGTGGATCTGGTCGAGGGCGACATCCGAGACACGAGAACATGCGAGCGGGCATGCCGAGGTGTGACGCTCGTCTTTCACCAGGCTGCCATGGGCTCGGTGCCGCGCTCGATGAAGGATCCCCTCCGCCACGATCTCGGTGAACGTGGGGGGAACCACCAATGTGTTCACGGCGGCGAGGGACGCAGGCGTCCGACGCGTGGTCTACGCGTCCTCCTCGAGCGTCTACGGAGACAGTGAGCGCCTCCCCAAGGTGGAAGGCGAGGAGGGCCGCCCTCTCTCGCCCTATGCGCTTTCGAAGCTCGTGAACGAGCAGACGGCAGGCGTGTTCGGTACGTGCTTCGGCATGGAGCTCGTCGGACTCCGGTATTTCAACGTCTACGGGCCGCGACAGGATCCCAGCGGACCTTACGCCGCCGTGATTCCCCGTTTCATGGAGGCCGCGATCGCGGGCAAGGCGGCGACGGTCTACGGAACCGGTGAACAGAGTCGCGACTTCACCTATGTCCAGGACGCAGTGCGAGCCAATATCGCAGCCGCCGCCGCTGTGGCCAGTGCCTGTGGGCGGGCGTTCAACGTCGGCGCCGGCGGTGCGACGACCATCAAAGAGCTCGCCACCATGATCGCCGCGGTGGTCGGCGACGCGCCCGCGCCGAAACACGAACCGGCGCGCGCGGGCGATGTGCTGCACTCGAGGGCGTCGACCGTCGATGCGCACGACGTTCTGGGATTCCGCGCTGAGACGAAGTTGCAGGACGGTCTCGCCGAAACCCACCGATTGATGATGCGCGCCTGATCGCGGAGATGTAGACTCCCGGCATGCTTCGGGCGGGGAACGTTTGGCGCCGGGCAGCGCCGATGCTCGGCGTGCTCGTGTGCGCCTGCAGCGTCGACAGTCACGCCATCGCACCCACCGTGCTGCCAGATGCCGGGATGGATTCCAGCCCGACGGAACACCGCCCTGCCCGACTCCGGCGCGGACACCATCGATTCCGCGCTACTGGACACATCGCGTCCAGACACGGCCGAGGACGTCGCCGATACCGCCCCCCCTCCTTCCTTCCGTGCCCTCGGTGCCGGGCCGCGGCGGACCTGTGCTGTCGACTCCATGGGTCGCCTCTTCTGTTGGGGACGTGGAGCCGAGCATGGCGCTCTCGGGATCGGGGTGTTCGAGGATCGCGCGACGCCAACCCGGGTCGGGACGGACTCCGATTGGGAACAGGTGTCCGTCGGGACGTTTCATGTCTGCGCCATCAAAGAGACCGGAGAGCTCTTCTGCTTCGGTCAGGGCACGACCGGACGCCTCGGCGTCGGCGATATGGCTGACCACCCGAGCCCCGTGCGCGTGGGAAGCGGGCTCTGGCGAAGCGTCGCCACGGGTGACCACCACACGTGCGGCATTTCCTCGGATGGGCAGATGCTCTGTTGGGGCGCCAACGAGCGCGGGCAGCTGGGCGTCGCCAGCCCCGGAACCACGACGCCCCTGCTCCTGGGCCCGGACACCGATTGGAACGACGTCATCGCCGGCCGTGTGCACACCTGTGGCCTTCGGAGCGGCGGAGAGCTCAGCTGTTGGGGCGGCAACAATCGCGGACAGCTCGGGGTCGGAAATCGTGCCGACCGCTCGACGCCGACGCCCGTCACCAGCTCGTGGTTGGAGGTCGCCACGTTGTGGGAAACCACGTGTGGTCGCGGCGACGACCGGCTCATCCAGTGCTGGGGGGCCAACGACAATAACGCTCTGGGGCTGGGACTCACGGTGACTTCGGACAGGGTCAACCCGACGGCGGTGCGGATGTCCGGACCGGGGATGGGCCTCGACGTCGGCCAGAGACATGTCTGCCAGCTGACCGACCTGGGCGACGTCCAATGCTGGGGTGACGACTTCTACAGTCAGCTCGGGCAGAGCGAGACCATGAGGGCCCGGGAACCGTCATCGTCCCGCTCACGGGTATCACCATGCTCACCCTCGGGTCACTGCATACCTGCGCAGCGGACGGTGCCGGCATCCTCTATTGTTTCGGGCAGAACGATCGAGGGCAGTTGGGCCTCGGGACCACCAGTCGGGACAATCCGACCCCCAGTCCCGTCACTTTCCCATGATCCCGTCGGTTTGCCCTTCTTCCCCCCCTGGACTACGACGCTCGCGCAGCGCTGGGTGAATGCTTCCGGTAACGGGGGACACCAACGTCAGCAACCCGACGGGGAGAGCAGCGAGGGATGGGAAGGTACGTTCTCAGATTTTTCCAGGTCGTCATCGATCTCGGGAATTCTGGCGTTCGCATTCACCCTCGCCTTCTTCGTGCGTTTCGAGGGAGTGCTCCCTCCGCATGCGTTCAAGCTCGCCGCCTTTGCCGCCCCCTACGTCGTGATCTTCCAATACGGCCTCCTGCGCCTCTTCGGCGTGCCGAGCTTCGCCTGGCGGTACGTCGGGCTTCGAGAAGCCAAGCGCATCGCCCTCGCCCTGGGGATCGCGGCGGCTGATGCTCGTGCTTCGGCTCGTCGCGAGTCCGCTCGTTTCCGACTGGGGCTACGCGCGCTATCTCGCGCTGCCGATCGGCGTCCTTCTGGTGAACTTCGCGCTCGGCCTTCCTCGGGATCGTCGGGGGTACGCGTGGTCCGACGCTCGATGGCGGAACGACACCAGAGCAGCCGGTTGCGCGAGCCGGGAAGCCAGCGGATCCCCACGCTGCCTCATCGGCGCCGGCCAGGGCGGCGTGATGGTCGCCAAGGAGATCGAGAGCCGTCCCGACCTCGGGCATCGAAGCCGTGGGGTTCATGGACGACGACCTGATGAAGAGCGGGACCGTGGTTCACGGCGTCTCCGTTCTGGGCCCGCGCCGACATCGGGCGCCTGGCCGTCGAGACGGGGGCGCGCAGGCGCTGATCACCTTTGCCAACGCTCCCGGCACGACGATTCGGCGGGTGAAAGAGCTCTGCCGAAAGCAGGCATCCCAGTGAAGATCATCCCCGGCCTCTACGAGATCGTCGGGCGGCCACGTGAATCTCTCGCGGATCCGAGAGGTCGCGATCGAAGACCTGCTGCGCCGCGAGCCGGTCAAGCTGGATGACCGTGCCATCTCAGACATCGTCCGTGGAAAGGTCGCCCTGGTCACCGGTGCCGGCGGCAGCATCGGCAGCGAGCTCTGCCGACAGCTCGCCAGCTTCGGGCCTCGAGCGGCTCCTCCTGGTGGAGCGGGCGGAGAACAACCTCTTCGAAATCCATCGCGAGCTCGAGCGGAACTCCGAGGACGTCGACATCGTGCCCGGCCATCGCCGACATCTGCTGACGCCGGACGCATGGAGAGGCTCTTTCGCGAGCACCAGCCCCGCGTCGTCTTCCACGCGGCGGCGCACAAGCACGTGCCGATGATGGAGGCCAACGCCGGGCGAGGCGATCAAGAACAACGTCTTCGGCACGCAAGACCGTCGCCGACCTGGCGGACGACGCTGGGCGTCGGACGCTTCGTGATGATCTCGACCGACAAGGCGGTGAACCCCACCTCGCGTGATGGGCGCAACGAAGCGCGTCGCCGAGATGTATCTCCAGGCGCTGTCGGAGCGCAGCGAGACGCGCTTCATCACCGTGCGCTTCGGCAACGTCCTCGGGTCGACCGGCAGCGTGATCCCGCATCTTCAAGCAGCAGATCGCGGACGGTGGCCCGGTGACGGTCACCCACCCCGACATGACGCGCTACTTCATGACGATTCCCGAGGCGTGCCAGCTCGTGCTTCAGGCGGGCTCGATGGGACGCGGCGGCGAGATCTTCATTCTCGACATGGGCGAGCCGGTGAGAGATCGTCGACCTCGCGCACGACCTGATCTCGCTCTCCGGGTTGCGTGCCGGGCGCAGGACATCGAGATCGAGTTCACCGGCATCCGGCCCGGCGAGAAGCTCTACGAAGAGCTTTCGGTCGAGGACGAGCACGCGGACAAGACGCGGCATCCGCACATCTTCGTCGGCCGCGTGCGCTCCTACGGATGGCAGGAAGCATCCCGACACGTCCGGGTACTCGCGGCCCTGTCGGATTCACGGAACTCGGAAGGCATTCGCCACGCCCTGGCGGACGCGATTCCAGAGTATCGACAGCCGGACGCCGTCCAGTCGTCCGAGCCGGAACCCGCGCGTCGGGCGCCCCGACCAAGTCCGAGCGTATCGTCGGCCGACCCTTCTCCCGCCTGACGAACAGCTCGCGTGAATGGTGAGGAACCGAGGCGCCGGCGACGACGGCGAAGGCGCTCCCCGCAGCGGCACGTCCCCCGCCTCATCGAGCGAATCGAGGTGCCCCCGGAAGTCGCGATCGTCGCCCTCGGGATTGCGCTGACCGCCGGGCCGCTCCTCTTCGGTGGCGCCTTTCCCTGGTCGGTGAGCGTGGTCGCGGCGCTCGCCGTCTCCGCGCTCCTTCTCTGTGCGCTGGCATTCGCCCGAGACAATCACGCCGAGGTGGGCGTGCTCTTCCTGGCCTTCTTCGGCCCGCTGGCTTGGACCCTCATCCAATCCACCCCACTGCCCTGCAGGCTCGTGCGGGCGATTTCCCCCCGAGCGGCGGAGGCTGCGGACGCCGCGGCTTCGCTCCTCGACGAGCCCGCGGTCTGCACCATCAGTCTCGACCCTGGTGCCTCGCGAACCTATCTGGTCATCGGGGCCGCAATCCTCGCCGCGTGGTTGGCGGGGTGGTTGGCAGCGACGGCCGGAAGACGCAGAGAGGTGTACCTGGCGTGTGCAGTCGCCGTCCTCGTGCTTGCGTGCGTGACGTTCCTACACCTCGTGCTGGGCATGGAGAAGGTCTACGGCACGTATTCGCCTCGGTTTGCACGCCCCGCCCTGCTCGCCCCGCTGCTCAACGACAATCACCTCGGCGGCTTCCTGGCATTCGGGGTGCCCATCCTCTTTGTCATCGGCCTCGATTCCAAACGTGACCGTGGGAGGCGGCTTTGGTGGTGGGTGTCGGCAGCGTTCGTCGCGAGCTTGACCCTCATGTCCCTGTCCCGAGGTGCGATTGCCGTGCTCCTCGGCGCCATCGTCCTGCTCCCCATCGCCCTCTACCAACGAAGGAAGCGCCGGGGCGGACAGCTCGGGGTGGCTCGAAGCGTGCTGGGGCTGGGCGTCGTGCTCGCGTTCGGCGCCGCTTTGGGTGGCTATGCGGCAGGCACACAGATCCTCGGACAGCTTGGCCGCGAGGACACGAGCAAATTGGACCTGGTCGGCAAGGCGATGGCCTTCGCCGCCAACGCACCTCTGGTGGGCTACGGGCGTGGCGCGCTCTCGAGCGTCTTCGTGAGCCAGGCGGGAACACTCGGACGCTACACTCACGCCGAGGACTTCGTCGCCCAGTGGGTGGCGGATTGGGGTCTGGTCGTCGCCCTCGCCCTCATCGCGCTCTTGGGCCGCGCGCTGCTTCGGGCATTCCGCTCGACGCGCGCGCTCGACCTGGGTGTGGCGGTGGCTCTACTCGCACTCACGGTGCACAACCTCGTCGACTTCAGCTTCGAAATGGTCGGAGTGGCGATCGTGCCGGCGGCCGCTTTCGGTGCGCTGACCGCTCCTGATCCGAATGAAGATGAACAGGTCGAAAGCCGGCGGTTTTCCGTTCCGCGGGTCACCGGCATGGCCTGCGCTGTGTGTGTGCTCCTCGCCATCTACCCGGGCGCATTCGTCGCCCACCTCTCCACTCAGTCGCTCCAAGACCGCCTGGTGCATCTCTCCCGTTCCCACTCCTCCGAGTTCGCCTCCCTTCTGAAAGAAGCCGTGCGGCTGCATCCGACCGAGCCCGCCTTCCCTCTGCTGGCCGGAAACGAGGCTCGCGTTCGCGACAGCCCCGAGGCGCTCAAATGGCTCAACCGAGCCATGGAGCTGGCGCCGGGATGGGCTGCGCCTCACGTCGAAACCGCGTACTGGCTGCTCGATCATCATCGCGGAGATCAGGCGCTCCTCGAGATCCGCGCCGCGGCATCCCTCGACCCCGCGAGCACGGAGCCCATCGTATGCGAGCTGATGCAGCGAGGGATGAGCGCGGACTCGGTGTTGCGCGCGGCGCCCCGGGGCGACAATCGCCAATCCTTCCTCCTCGATGCGGGTGAGTGCCTCGAAGAGGTCGACGAGGCGACAGCCGCGATCGACCGGGTGCTGATTCGGGAGCATCCGGAGCTTCTCCAACCTCGGATTCGGGCGGCCGCGCGGGCGCTGAGCGAGGGTGACGGCGAGGGGGCCATCTCCGCGATGCGGGCCCTGGTGAGGGAGCACCCCGAGGACCCCATGGTCCGCCGCCGGATGGCGGAGTTGCTCATCAGCGCGGGAGACCCGGAAGCCGCCATCGCGGCCACAGAGGAAGCAGAAGAGATGCCGCTGACGCGGGGCGAGCGCCGAGCGCTCCTCGCCGTGCGCGCCAGGGCCGAGACGAGAGCTCACGACCTCGAAGGGATGCGCGCGACCATCACCCGGCTGCGCCAGCTCTCGGACGGATCACCCCACTACATCGCGCAGGCGTTGTTGCTTCAGGCCTCGCTGGAGGAAAGTGCGCGCAACCACTTTCGGGCCCTGCACGCTTTGGAGGAAGCAAACGATGTCTCTCCAAAGCCAGACGTCTTGGAGAGGATCGCCCGGTTGGCCGAACGAACGGGAAACTCGGTGCGGGCTTTCCAGGCCTACTCCGAGCTCTGTGCACTCGATCCAGCCAACACCCACTATTGCAGGGAAAAGCAGCGGCTTCTCGAGCGGAATTGAATGTCCGTGGCTCCCCGCACAACCCCGTTGAGGTGAGGTTCTCACGTAGACCGGGCGTCGATTTGACCGCCTCCCCCCTTTCCTTCATGTTCCGGCACCTTTGGCCGAGACGGCGTCGATGAGAGGCGAAACCGAGGGGAATGACGTCCAGTTGATGGACGAAAGCGGGCTGCCACTCGACCCGAGAGTGGTGTTCGCGTTCTTCCTGGAGCAGAAGTGGCTCATTGGGGGAGTTGCGGCCGCGGTGGTCGTCGCCACGACCTTCTGGACCCTGGAGCAACCGAAGATCTACGAAGCGGTCTGTGACGATCGAATACGACCCAAACCCTGCCCGCCCACTGCGCGGACAAATCCAGGACGTCGCGGACCCCATCGGCAGCTTCTGGGCGACGAAAGAGTATTTCGAGACCCAGAACCGTATCCTCGAGAGTCGAAACCTCGCCGAGCGTGTGGTCCGTGAGCTGGGCTTGCAGAACAGCGCCGACTTCATGGGCGTGCCCGAGGTCGAGCGAGGCGACTTCGAAGGGGTCGCGCCCGAGGTGGCGGCGGCACGACTCCAATCGAACCTGAGCATCAAGCCGGAGGAAGACAGTCGCATCGTCGAGATCCGCTTCCGCGACCACGATCCCGAGCGGGCCCAGCTCATCTCGAACACCCTGGCGGACAACTACATCGAAAAGACGATGGAAGATCGGCTGGGGACGACGGTCGACGCGCTGGACTGGCTGAACGAGCAGCTGGACACCCTACGGGGGGAGCTGCGGACTTCGGAGGAAGCGCTTCACGAGTTCAAAGAGAGCCACAACGTTCTCTCTCTCTCGCTGGCCGACCGTCAGAACATGATCGCCAGCACGATCCAACAGATGAACGAGTCCCTCACACAGGCCCAGACGCGGCGGATCGAATTGTCTGCGCGACTCGCTCAGCTCCAGGCCGCCATGCGGGACGACCCCATGGAGATCGAGGCGAGCATCATCGCAACCGATCCCGCGGTGATGGAGCTTCGGACGCGCTATCGACAGAAGGTGGCTGAAAGAGATTCGTACGCCGAGCGTTACGGCCCGAATCACCCAACCATGCAGGCCATCGATCAGGAGCTCGAGAGCATCACCCGACGAGATGCGTCGAACGATCGAGGGGCTGATCGCCCGCGTGGAAGCAGATCTGCAAGAGGTTCGGGCGGAAGAGGCAGGGTTTCGCGCGTCTCTCGACGAGACTCCATGAGCAGGGCCTGGACCTCAATCTTCGAGAGATCGAGTACACCCGTCTCAATCGCGAGCGCGAGAACAACGAGAATCTCTACAAGATGATTCTAGAGCGCACCGCCGAGACGAATCTGACCAAGCTGGTTCGTGTGTCGAATGCTCGTCTGGTGGATCGCGCGCTCACGCCGAGGGTGCCAGTGGCGCCGCGGCTGAGCGTCAACATGCTCTGGGTCTCGCAGCCGGCTCTCTGCTCGGCCTATTCGCGGCCTTCATTCGTACGCGCATGGACCGTACACTGCGGAGTGCAGAGGACGCCGAGGCGCTTGGCATCACCATTCTCGGTGTTCTGCCGAAGATCGATCAGACGGCGGGTGCGCACCCGCGCGATAGGCGGGATCGACGCAAACGCCGAGGCCCGACCACCGACCTTCCAACTCCGACTCGGCCCGATCTGATCGTCCACGACCAGCCCCAGTCCGCGGTGGCCGAGAGTTGTAGGGCGATCCGTACCAACATCATGTTCATGGGCGCCGAGCGTCCGCTTCGAAACCTGGTCGTGACGAGCCCTGGCCCTCAAGATGGCAAGACGACGGTCGCGGTGAGTCTGGCCATTTCGGTGGCGCAGAGTGGCAAGCGGGTCCTCATCGTCGACACCGACCTGCGACGGCCCCGCGTCCACAAGGCGCTCGGGATTCCCGCCAACGTGGGAGTGACGTCGATTCTGGTCGGCGAAACCGAGATCGACGAAGCCGTCCAACCCACCGAAGTCCCGGGCTTGAGCGCACTGGTCGCTGGTCCGATTCCCGCCCAACCCAGCGGAGCTCCTTCATGGTGCCAAGTTTGCGAAGCTGGTCGAAGACCTGAGCTCGCGCTTCGACCTGGTCATCTTCGACAGCCCCCCGGTGTCCGCCGTCACCGATGCCGCGATCATCGCGCCCCAGGTCGACGGCGGGGTCATCGTGAGCCGTGCGCGGTCCACGACCCGGGACGCCCTTCGTTCGGCGCTGCGACAACTGAAGGACGTCGGCGCCAACATCGTGGGCGGCGTGCTCAACGGTGTGGACGTGTCGGAACGTTCGTACCGCGGGGGCAGCTACTACTACTACTACTACGGGTCCGACGACGGTCACGCCGGTGGTCCCGGATCGACACCCAACTCCCCATCACAGGCGTCCGTGGCCAAGCACTGAGCCAGACGCCCCCTAGGACAGATGACACCCTCCGACCACAAGCAACAGCTCCTGGACGCCATCGCCGCGCGAAGGGCGCAAATAGGCATCGTAGGACTCGGCTACGTTGGCCTCCCCCTCGCCCTCAGCTTCTTCGAGCGGGAATTCTCCATTCTCGGGTTCGACGTGGACCACAAGAAGGTGGAGGCCCTGGACCGCGGCGAGATGTATTTGCAGCACACCAACGCCGGGGCCTTGGAAACCATGGTCACGTCGGACCGCTTCGCTGCGACCTCGGACATGAGCCGCCTCGGTGAGCCGGACGCAATCCTGATCGCGGTGCCGACGCCGTTGACCCCGCAGCGTGAGCCGGACCTGAGCTACCTGGAAAGCACCGCCCGCCAGTTGGCTCCTCACCTTCGACCCGGCCAGATCGTGGTGATGGAGTCGACTACGTGGCCTGGAACCACCGAGGAGGTCGTGCGTCCCCTGCTGGAACGCGGCGGCCTTCGCGCCGGGCAGGATTTCTTTCTCGCCTACTCACCGGAGCGAGAAGACCCCGGGAACCGGAGCTTCGACACCGCCACGATACCGAAGGTCGTCGGTGGGACCGACGAAGCGTCGACCGAAATCGCGGGTGCCCTCTACCGGGCGGCCATCAACAAGGCGGTGACCGTGAGCAGCAGCCAGACCGCCGAGGCGGTGAAGCTCACGGAGAATATCTTCCGTTCAGTCAACATCGCGTTGGTGAACGAGCTCAAGATCGTCTTCGACGCCATGGGCATCGACATCTGGGAGGTGCTCGACGCCGCGGAAACGAAGCCCTTCGGCTTCATGCGCTTCAACCCCGGCCCCGGTTGGGGCGGGCATTGCATCCCGGTCGACCCGTTCTATCTCTCATGGAAGGCGCGGGAGTTCGGACTGTCGACCCGTTTCATCGAGCTGGCCGGCGAGGTGAACGTTCGCATGCCCAGCTACGTGGTCGAGAAGCTGACCAAGGCACTGAACGAGCGGGAGCGATCGGTCAAGAACGCCAAAGTCCTCGTCCTCGGCCTCGCCTACAAGAAGGATGTCGACGATCCTCGCGAAAGCCCCGCCTTCGAGCTGATCGACCATCTCCTGCATCTCGGCGCCCTCGTCAGCTACCACGACCCCCACATTCCGACGGCGCCGAGCATGCGGACCTGGCCCAACCTTCCGCCGATGCAATCCACCCCGCTCGATGCCGCCACTCTGGCTTCGCAGGACGCGGTGATCGTGGTCACGGATCATTCGACCGTCGACTACGACGTCGTGAAGACGCATGCGAAGCTCATCGTGGATACGCGAGGGGTGTACCGAGACGGCGGAGCCCACATCGTCCGGGCGTAGGCCGAACCTTGGACCCGGACAATCCGCGCATCTACTTGTCGCCGCCTCACCTGACAGGCGGCGAGCTCTCCATGCTCCAGGAGGCCCTGGATTCGAACTGGATCGCGCCTCTCGGCCCCCACGTCGACGCGTTCGAGGCGGAGGTGTGTGCGTCGATCGGCCGATCTGCGGGGCTGGCGTTGTCCAGTGGCACGGCGGCGCTTCATCTGGCGCTCACCGTCGCCGGCGTGGGGCGAGGCGATGACGTGTGGGTCTCGACTCTCACCTTCGCCGCTTCTGCGAACGCCGTGGCGTACACGGGGGCGCGGCCGGTATTCATCGACAGCGACTCAGGCAGCTGGAACATGAGCCCGGCCATCATCGCAGAGGCGCTCGCCGATGCTGCGCGCGCGGGCTCGCTCCCCAAAGCTGCGATCGTGGTCGACATCTACGGACAGTGCGCCGACTACGACCGCCTGCTGCCTCTCTTTCGCGAGCACGGCGTGGTCGTCATCGAGGACGCCGCCGAAGTCGTTGGGCGCCACGTACCGCGGGGCGCCAGCGGGATCCTTCGGCGACTTTGCCATCCTTTCCTTCAACGGAAACAAGATCATCACGACCTCTGGCGGCGGCATGCTGCTCTCGGATGATACCGAGGCGATCGAAGCCGCGCGTCATCTCGCGACCCAGGCGCGCGATCCGGCGCCTCACTATCAACACTCGAAGATCGGATTCAACTATCGGCTCAGCAATCTCCTGGCCGGAGTAGGACGGGCGCAACTCGCCTCCCTCGAGGATCGCGTCAAGGCGCGCCGACGGATCAACCGTCACTACAGAGATGCGCTGGGAGGTCTCTCGGGACTGAGCTTCATGGAAGAAGCGGAGTACGGCCGATGCACGTTCTGGCTCACGTGCGTCACGATCGATCCCGAGGCTTTTGGCGCCTCGCGTGACGATATTCGGGAGGCGCTCGCGGCGGACAACATCGAGGCCCGGCCCGTGTGGAAGCCCCTGCACATGCAGCCGGTATTCGCCGACAGCTGGCGCCATGGCGGCCAGACCGCCGAGATGCTCTTCGAGCGTGGCCTGTGTCTTCCCTCCGGCTCGGCGATGACGGATGAAGACATGAGCCGGGTGATCCGGGTCGTGCGCTCTTGCTGCGCGGGAGCCTCCTGACGATGCGTCACGACCGCACCCTCGAACGTCGCATCAAGCGAACACTCGACGTCGCGGCGTCGGCGGCCGTACTCACATTCGGGGCACCCTTGCTCGTGGGGATCGGTGGCCTGGTGAGAGTCGGTCTCGGCTCACCCGTGCTGTTCCGGCAGGAGCGACCCGGTCTGGGCGGGCGTCCTTTCGTCTTGATGAAGTTTCGGACGATGAAGCCCGAGTCCCCCGGGAAACGGGGTCCCGCCTCGGACGCCAATCGGCTCACGCTTCTCGGCCGGTTCCTTCGGTCCACGAGCCTCGACGAGCTGCCCACCTTCATCAACGTGCTGCGTGGCGACATGTCGCTGGTGGGCCCGAGACCCCTTCTCATGGAGTACCTGGAGCGCTACTCGACGGAGCAGATGCGGCGCCACGACGTTCCGCCGGGAATCACCGGATGGGCGCAGGTGCATGGGCGAAATCGACTGAGCTGGGACGAGAAGTTCGCGCACGACGTGTGGTACGTGGACCACTGGAGCCTGGGACTCGACTTGAAGATCCTCGCGATGACAGGTCTCAAGGTGCTCGCCCGAGACGGAATATCCGCAGCAGGAGAAGCGACCATGCCCATCTTCGAAGGCACGACGGCCGAGGGCGTGACTGAAAGGCAAATGCAATGACAATCGACAGGGAAGGAGTGACCTTCGTTGCCGGCCATCACGGGCTGGTGGGCTCCGCGATCGAGTCGCACCTGAGGGCCAGCGGTTTCGTCAATCTGCTCACGCGCACCCGCCAGGAGCTCGACCTCACCCGCCAAGGCGACGTGGAGGCTTTCTTCGCACGGGAGAAGCCACGCTACGTATTTCTCGCGGCGGCGAAGGTCGGCGGAATCCACGCGAACCGCTCTGCGCCCGCGGATTTCATCCTCGAGAACCTGGAGATCCAGACCAACGTCGTTCATGCGGCTTTCAGAGCTGGTGTGGAGAAGCTCCTCTTTCTCGGGAGCTCCTGCATCTACCCCAAGCACTGCGAGCAGCCCATGCGGGAGGAGCATCTCCTCACGGGGCCCCTCGAGCCGACGAACCTCCCGTATGCCATCGCCAAGATCGCTGGACTCAAGCTCTGTGAGAGCCTCAATCGGCAATACGGCACACGGTTCATCGGTGCCATGCCCACGAACCTCTACGGCCCGGGCGACAATTTCGATCCGGAGTCGAGCCACGTCCTGCCCGGCATGGTGCGGAAGTTCCACGACGCAAAGACGCAGAACGGGAAAGTCACTCTCTGGGGTTCGGGTACGCCACGTCGCGAGTTTCTCTACGTCGACGACCTCGCGGCGGCATGCCTCCACTTGATGGACCACTTCGAGCCACCGAACGAAGGCCCGCACTTCGTGAACGTCGGCACGGGACAAGACATCACGATCAAGGAGCTCGCCACGTTGGTGGCCGACGTCGTCGGATACGAGGGCTCCATCGAGTGGGACGCATCGATGCCAGACGGCACGCCGCGAAAGCTCCTGGACGTCTCTCGACTGACCGACCTGGGGTGGCGCCCTCGCACCAGCTTCCGCGACGGGATCGCGCGCACCTATGCAGGCTTCCTCGAAGGGCGCGGACGCAAACACGTATCCGCCGTGGCCCAGGACCGACACCCGGAGCAATGAACATGTCGCAATTCTCACGTCCTGTCGGTGCCGACCGGCGCATCTGCATCATGGGAATGGGCTACGTCGGCCTGACCCTGGCCGCGGTGATGGCAGACCGCGGCTTCGAGGTCGCCGGCATCGAAATTCGAGAAGACGTCCTCGAGGACCTCGAGAAGGGGAAAGCCCACTTCTACGAACGGAACCTCGAGCTGCTGCTGCGCCGAGGTCTCAGCACCGGGAAGCTGCGCTTCTCGCGCACGATACCGACCGAGGCGCAGTACGACGTCTACGTAGTCACGGTCGGGACGCCCCTCGACGGCGAAGGTCGCCCGCGCATGGAGATGGTGGAGAACGTCTCTCGTGACATCGCTGGACACATGAAAGACGGCGCGCTGGTCGTGCTCCGATCCACGCTGCGGCTCGGTACCTCCAAGAACGTCGTGAAGCCCATCCTGGACGCCAGCGGTCACCCAGTACGACCTCGCCTTCTGTCCGGAGAGAACCACCGAGGGCTGCGCCCTCACCGAGCTCTACGAGCTCCCGCAGGTCGTGGGCGGCCACACGCCCGAAGCGGGGGAGCGGGCGATGAAGCTCTTTCGCGCGCTGACTCCGACGGTCATCGAGGTCTCTTCCCTGGAGACGGCTGAGATCATCAAGTTGCTCGACAACTCGTTCCGCGACGTCTTCTTCTCCTTTGGCAACGAGGTCGCGCTGATGGCCGAGCGACTGGGCCTCGACGCCCACGAAGTCATCGCGGCCGCGAACACTGGCTATGCGAGGACCAACATCGCTCGACCGGGGTTCGTGGGAGGCCCCTGTCTCCACAAGGATCCTCACATCCTCATGGACTCCATGACGGATGTGGACTACCGGATTCGTCTGATCGCGGCGGCTCGTGAGGTCAACGAAAGCCTGGTCCCACACGTTCTCGGGGTCGCCAAGCGGCATTTCGCGACCGCGAAGAGCACACCCACCTCGATCACGGTGATGGGCCTGGCTTTCAAGGGGCGCCCGGATACCGATGACACCCGCAACTCTCCGTCACTCGACATGATCGATGCGCTGCGGCGGGAGTTTCCCGACGCGACCCTCCGTGGCCAGGATCATGTCGTATCCGCCGAGGACACAAAGCAGCTGGGTCTCGTCCCCGTCGACGACCGAGGCGCGTTCGAAGGCGCCTCCTTGGTCGTCATCATGAACAACAACGCTCGATACGAACAACTCGACATCGAGGAGCGCTCACAGCTCATGAGCTCGCCCGGTTTGATCTGTGATTGTTGGAACGTCCTCCCCAAGGGTGGCGAGCTGAAGGAAGGAGTGACGCGCTATGTGCTCGGCGCCTAACAAGTACCTCGTGACGGGAGGCGCCGGATTCATCGGCTCCGCCCTCGTCAAGGCTCTCGTCGATAGGGGCGAAGACGTCCGCGTCCTCGACAACTCGTTTCGCGGGTCCAGCGCCAAGCTCGGCGCCTACCTCGAAAAGGTCGAGTTCGTCGAGGCGGACATCCGGGACCTCGATGCGGTTCGCGAAGCGACGAAGGGCATCCGTCACGTCTGCCACCTCGCGGCCATCAACGGCACGAAGCACTTCTACGAGATCCCCGACCAGGTTCTGACCGTCGGGATGCTCGGCACCTACAATGCGCTCGTCGCTGCGCAGAGTGCCGAGGTCGAGAGCTTCACCTTTACCTCGAGCAGCGAGGTCTACCAGACGCCGCCGACGGTTCCGACGTCCGAGTCCGTACAGATGTGCATTCCGGACCCGTTCAATCCCCGCTACTCCTACGGCGGCAGCAAGCTCATCGGAGAGATCCTGGTCGCGAATCTGGGGCGGGGAAATTTCCGAACGGCCATCATCCGGCCCCACAACGTCTACGGGCCCGACATGGGGTTCGAGCACGTGCTCCCCGAGTTCGCCATGCGCCTGCGCCGGATGACGCGCGAGACTCCCGAAACGGAGGTCGTGACGTTCCCCATTCAGGGAACGGGGGAAGAAACCCGGGCCTTCTGCCACATCGATGATTTCGTCGACGGCGCCCTCCGGGTGATGGACGCGGGAGGAGACCAGGCGCTGTATCACGTCGGCACCGACGAGGAGATCTCCATCGCTCATCTCGCCGAGCTGGTCGCCAGCTCCATGGGGCGGCGTGTGGAGCTCCAGCATGGCCCGCTGCGCGCTGGGGGGACGCCACGGAGGTGTCCTGACATCACGAAGCTGCGCCAGCTCGGCTACAGTCCAAAGATGGGGGTCGTGGAGGGGGTGCGCCAGGTCACGCGTTGGTACGCCGAGAAAGCGGACGAGCTCGACGGCTTCGCTCCCTGACCACTCGTCAGCGCCACCGGGTCGTGGCATTCTGTGGGGTATGCGGTATCTCACGGCTCTCCCGTTCGTCTTGGCCGTCGCCGGCTCTGGCTGCGCTGCCCATGGCGACCCCATCCACCTCTTCGACGCGGAACCCGACTATCCCCACTTCCTGGGGCCTCTCGATGGGCTCAGCGTTCGCCTGACGAACCCGGTGGAGGAGAGCGCTGACGCCGTCCCTCTTTCGGATCTGACACTCACATTCAGCGAACCCTACGACCCGACGACCGTCGGTCCTGAGACCATTTGGTTGGTCGAGCGTGAATCGCTGCGTCGGATCCCCGTCGAGTTCGACACCACCGATGCAGTCCGCGTCGTACTCGACCCTGTGCGACCGATCGCGACGGGTGCGCGTTACCACGTCATGGTCGATGGTGTGAAGTCAGCAGCCGGCGAGGTCGTCCCCACGTACGACGGGCGCTTCTTCACCCGCCTGCATCTATCGAGCTCGTTCATTCAGTTTGGCGAGTCGGGTGTTTTCAAGTGGTACGACGGCGAGTTCCACGAGAACGAGGATGTGTGGAGCGCCACCTATGTGTATGCGGGCGACGACGGTGTGATGCACACCAGTGATGACTCGGAGAACATGCAGAGCAACTGGGCATTCGACGACCTTCGCGACAATGTCTGGGTGCGCGTAATCGATTCGACGGGGGCGGACGGCGTCTACAGGACCGCGGATGACGAGCACCGCTACCAGCGTGAGCTCGAATGGGATGGCGTCGGACTTCGTTCCTCGCGTCGCATCAATTCTGGCCCGGATCACCAACTCGGAACGGACGACGACGAAATGGGGAACGGGGAAACCCTCTACTATGATGACCGGGATCGCCTCGAATACTCCTGCCGCGTCGCTCCGGAAGGCGCGATCAGCGACTGCGTCAGGTATTTCTACGGCTCGGGAAGCGAGGCCCGGGTGACTCTCAGCGGCCCCGGCCCCGATGGCGTGTGGCGAACGGATGATGACTTGCGTGCGGAAGGGTGGACGGCGATCACGCGCGACATCCGTGGCGTGGTCATCCGGTCCGACGAGTACAGGCTCAACGCCTCCGGAGAAACGGTTGCCGACGCCGAGTTCCGGACGGCGTACGCCATCTTCGAACATACCCAGGAGGGTCTGGTCCGCGAACGAAGAAGCTACGAAGGCGCGGGACCCGATGGTGTCTGGGAAACTCTCGATGACGCGGCAACGACGCGAGTAGTCTTCAACTATGATGAGGACGGCCTCACGCTGTCCAGAGACACCTACCTCGCAGGTAGTGATCAGCGATTCGATACCGTGTCTGACACACTGGACCGTCGGTTCGAGTGGTGAACGTCGATTGGATTCGACCGGGCATCGGTTCTCGCCGGGCGCATTTCCTTGAGTCGTGACCACAAGGCCGCCGTTCGATCGGGTCCAATTAGTCGGGAAACCGCTGCGTAGCGGCCCTTCTTGAAGAGCATCTCCGAGTAGAGCGCAGCGGCGCGGGGCCGCCCGAGGTAGACCGCGCAGGTCTCGAGCGCCTCATGCCAACCAGTCGCACTCATTGACATCCCGCCCTCACGGAACAAAGCCAGCACAGCGGGTAGGCTCGAGAAACGCACCCCATCGTCCCAGAGGTGTAGCGCGTATTCGTGATCGCCCGCGATCCTGAAGTAGGGAAGGTAGAGTCCGTGGCGCTCGTAGACGGCCCGCGGAACATACCAAGACGGGTGCAAGAACGGGAAGTGCTCCGGGTCGAATCGCGCGCGATTGGCTTGCGTCCAGGTCTCTCGGTACGTCCCGTCCAGCGCGACGCGACCGAGCGACCCCCGGAGGCAGCCGTCATCCGATCGCCCACGGAAGTGGTCCATCGCCAAACCCACGGAGTCGAGCGGCAGGAGGTCGTCCCCGTTGAGGATGTGGACGATTCTGCCGCGGCAGAGCGCGATGCCTTTGTTGATCGCGTCGTACATGCCCTGGTCGGGTTCGCTGAGCCACCGGTGAATGTGGGGCCGGTAGCGCTCGACGATCGACAGCGTGCTATCCGACGACCCCCCATCGACCACGACGATCTCGGGATGGCCAGCCTGCTGGAGCGCGCTCTCCAGCGCGGCTTCGAGTGTCGCTTCGCAGTTCAGCAGGGGAAAGACGATCGATGTCGTGACGTCAGCCTCTCGGAAGGCCTCGGTTGCGCCGCCGGTTCGGACGTCGGCAGACTTCAGCTTCTCTTCGTAGTCAGCGATGGTCGGCCGTTTGGCGATCGCGTCCCGGAGGTCCGCCGCGTTGACCCACGCTGGGAGCGCTTCGCGGAGGCTTCTCGCCGATCGGTTTCGGGGTTTTCTCGCCATCAGGCATGGGAGTCTTGCAAGGGCCTCCCCCCATGGCAAGGTGCGAGGCGATGGAACGGGTGAACGTTGTCGGGGCTGGCGGACACGCAGTTGTCGTGGTCGCGACCTGCCACGATGCTGGTCTTGAAGTCGGCGGCGTCTACGACGACGATCGGTCCAAATGGGGACAAGCCGTCCTGGGCGTCCCGGTTCGGGGCGGCATCGCGCAGGCGGAGCGTGCGGGGGCGCCGGTCATCGTCGGGATAGGCGACAACCGTGCCCGACAGCGTGTCGCCTCGACACTGCAGACACAGTTCGCGACCGTTATTCATCCAACGGCGTACGTGCACGAATCCGTTGCGGTCGGGCCCGGCACCGTCATCTTCGCGGGGGCTGTAATCCAGCCTCGGACGCGTATCGGTGCTCACGTCATCATCAATACGCGGGCTTGCATCGACCACGATGGCATCATTGGTGACTTCGCGCTCATTGCACCCGGCGTCGCGCTCTCTGGAGCCGTGAGCATCGGCGAGGGCACCCTCGTGGGCGCCGGGGCGTCCGCAATCCCTGGCGCCTGTGTCGGCGCCTGGGCTCGGATCGGCGCCGGAGCTGCCGTGGTGAAGAACATCCGCGACAATGTGACTGCCGTCGGCGTACCTGCTCGCGCTCTCGACTCCCGATGCGCCGTCCCCTAGAACGAAGTCGCCGCCGACTCCTCGACGCTCGCGACGTCGCACGCACGTTCGGGGCGGAAGGCCTGGTTCGGCGCGCGCGCCACGAGTTTCGCAAGCGCACGGGTTCGTACCGCCATCTCGCGTCGAGACCCTCGCCCGCGCTTCGTTCGTTTCGCACGCTGTCCCCCGCGTTGGCAGCAGGGGTACTCGCCGGAAGCGCTGCCGAAGCACCGACGCGGCACGCACAACGCATCCTCGCCGGGCAACTGCCCTATTTCTCCGCTACCTGGGCCGACCTCGGATGGCCCCCTGACTGGCGCCTTCATCCCCAGACCCGAGTGCGGTGGCCAGAAAGTCACTGGTCACGACTGTCGACCGCCAATCTGGAGGCGGGCGACATCAAGTGGGTTTGGGAGCCGAGTCGCTTCGGCTTTGCATGGGCCCTCTGTCGAGCTTGGGTCGCGACGGGTGACGACCGATATCCCGAGGAGCTATGGCGTGGCGTCGAAAGTTGGGTCGACGCCAACGCGCCCTTCGACGGCCCCAATTGGTACTGCGGTCAGGAGGTCACGCTTCGGTGCCTAAGCTTGGTCTTCGCACGCTGCGTCCTGAACGAGCACCCGTCGACCAGCATCAGCCGGAGAGCGATGGTGGATCAGCTTCTGTACGACTCTGCCCTCCGGATAGAGAGCACGCTCGACCACGCGCTATCACTTCGCAACAACCACACCACGAGCGAACTCATTGGCCTGTGGATACTCGGGGTGGTGGGCGGCGACTGGGACGAGGCGGATCGCCTCCGGGGTTTGGCTGAGCGACACATCCCCCGCATCCTCGCGGACCAGGTTGCCGCGGACGGCGCCTACATTCAGGATTCGTTCAACTACCACCGTCTCTTCCTGCACTCGCTACTGTTCACCAAATGGATTGGACGCCACTTCGAGGCAGAGGTGCCGAGCGGCGTCGATCATGCGCTCGAGCGCGGTCTCGAGTTCCTGAGCCGCTTCGTACGGCCAGAAACCGGGCAATTGCCGAACTACGGATCCAACGACGGTGCGCTCATCGTCCCGCTCACGAGCTGCGCGTATCGGGACATGCGGCCACTCCTGCAGCATCTCTCGGCGGTCGTCAGCGGCAACACACTCTTTCCGGCGGGGCCGTGGGACGAGGAGCGGCTGTGGTTCGGACTGACTTCCCGCGAACAGCCAGACCCGCGCCCTCGCCGAGACCTCTCCGTTAGCAGCTCGGGATATGCTTCATCCCGAAACGACACGACCTCGCTCTTCCTCGTCGCGAATCGTCGCCGACACCGTCTCGTCCCATGCAGATCTGCTCCACGTCGACTTCAGTATCAACGGCGAAGAGCTACTCGTCGACCCCGGAACCTTTGCATATACGGCGGCGGCACCATGGGGGAACGGGCTGGCGGGCACGAGAGTCCACAACACGGCATCGATAGACGACGAAGATCAGCTGCGGCAGCTCGGGCGTTTCATGTGGACTCACTGGAGCGATGCGCAGGTAGTCTGGCACGCACGCATCGAGGGCCACAGCGTCATCCTCGCGCGCTGCCATGCCGACCATGCGCAAACGGTGACGCACGAGCGCCTGGTGGTGCATGGGGCTCGCCGGCTCGTGGTCCTCGACGAGCTGGCCGGAACGGACGCCCACACCCTGAGGATTCATTGGAACCTGGCTGGAGCTGATTGGTACCGTCGTGGAGAGGCTTGGACGAGCGGCCGCGGCTCCATTCGCGTCTACGCACCACCCGACGCAAGCCATTCTTCTCATTGGGGCGAGGCGAGCTCGGTTCTCGGGTGGTGTTCGCAGACGTACGGGTCGAAAGAACCCTGTCTGGCGATCGAGGCCGCCACGCGCGCCACGCGCGCCCACTTCATGACCGTAGTCTGGTGGGGTGAACACGAACTTCCGTTGCCTGAGAGCATTCTGGAAGATTTCGAGCACGGCGAACGGCGTACCGTCGCCGAGGATCTGGTGAAAGACCTCTGATGCACTATTGGGTGAACCAATTCGCCATCCCCCCGAGCGCACCCGGCGGCACCCGCCACTTCGACTTCTCGAAGCGATTGACGGAGGCTGGCATACCGGTGACGGTCGTCGCTTCCGATCTGAACCTGGCGACTCGGCAGTACATGCGACGGCGCCGGGCGTGGGACGTACGCGCCATTCGTGAGGTAATCGACGGCGTACCGTTTCACTGGCTACACACGTTGAGTCACGAGACCAACGACTGGCGCCGGTCGGCCGGAATGGTGCGCTTCGGTCAGGCCGCGTTCCATCACCTTCTACGCGTTCCCGTGGAGAGGGACACGGCGTTCGTCGGTTCGTCGCCGACCCTCTTTGCGGCCCTCGGCGCTCAGAAGGCTGCCGCGATTCGAGGCGTCCGGTTCGTGATGGAGGTCAGGGACCTCTGGCCGGAGAGCATGATTGAAATGACCGGTCACGAAGGCGTGACGGCGCGTGCTCTCCGCGTCCTGGCGGATCACCTCTATCGACGGGCCGATGCCATCGTGGTCCTCGCACGACACAATGCGGAGGTCATCGCACGGAGGGGCGTGGACCCGACGAAGATCCACGACGTCCCGAATGGGGTGGATCTTCGGGCGTTCGGTGAGGCGTCAGACTTGGCGGTGACGCTCCCCAGGCTGAGCTCATCGCCGTCTACGCCGGGGCCCATGGCCCTGCCAACGATTTGGACGTCCTCGTCGATGCGGCGAAGACGCTCGAGGAACGCGGGGAAGACCGCGTCCACGTCGTGCTGGTGGGAGACGGGGTGGAGAAGGCGCGTCTCGTCGAGCGAGCGCAGACCTTGCGTCTCGGCAACCTGACCTTTCTGGACCCCATACCCAAGAATGCCATCCCGGCTCTCTTCAGCCGCTGTCAGGTGGGCCTTCTGACGCTCAAGGACATCCCCCTCTTTCGCTCGGGCGTCAGCCCCAACAAGCTCTTCGACTACATGGGAGGACGGCTGCCCGTGCTGACCAACGTCGAGGGTGAGTGCGGAGAAATCGTGCGTTCGGCGAGGTGTGGCTGGGTGGTCCGGCCGGGCGATCCAGTGGCCCTGGCTGAGGCGCTCTCGGCGGCAGTAGAGGCCCCAAACCGGCCAGAGCTGGGCGAGAATGGCCACCGGTACATCGCGGCCCACTTTGACCGGGAGCTCTTCGTGGGGGCGCTAGGGCGCGTGCTCGCTACGGACCTCTAAAAACCGGGCAACCCTAGCAAACACGGGCGGTTGCGCGGTGTGGGGAGGTGTGCTTGAACCTACGCCAAGGGCCAAAAACCATCCAATTCCCCCGCCCGGAACCTGAACGTTTTGGGCCCAAACGACCACCAACAAACAGCCGCCCAACTCACCCTCCAAGAGCAACCGTGGCCCAACCCGAGTATCTCGATATCGCCGGCCGTCGCATCGGTCCGGGACAGCCGTGCTTCATCATCGCAGAGGTCGCGCAGGCCCATGATGGCAGCCTAGGGGCCGCCCATGCCTACGTCGACATGGCCGCCGCGGCCGGCGCCGACGCGGTGAAGTTCCAGACGCATTTCGCCAAGGAAGAGTCGACTCCTGGCGAGCCGTGGCGCGTCAAGTTCAGCAAACAGGACGCGACTCGCTACGAGTACTGGCAGCGGATGGAGTTCACACCCGAGCAATGGGCCGGCCTCGCCGACCACGCCACGAAGGTCGGTCTTGTGTTCCTCTCGTCGGCATTCTCGAACAAAGCCGTCGCGCTCCTCGAGCGCCTCGACATGCCCGCATGGAAGATCGCATCGGGCGAGGTCTCGAACCACGCTCTTCTGGAACGCATGGTGGCGACCGACCGCCCTCTCCTTCTCTCCAGCGGGATGTCCTCTTGGCAGGAGCTCGACGACGCAATCGGCCACGTGCGGACCCATGGCGGTCAAGTGGGCGTCTTCCAGACGACGACGTCCTACCCGTGTCCGCCGGAGAGAATCGGCCTGAACGTCATGGCAGAGCTCCGGGAGCGCTATGGATGCCCCGTCGGCCTGTCGGACCACTCGGCCGTTCCGGAGACCGGAATCGCCGCCGCAGCGCTCGGGGCAAACATGGTGGAAGTACATATCGTCTTCTCGAAGGACTGCTTCGGCCCGGACACCTCCTCCTCGCTCACCCGCGAGGGCCTCGAACGATTGGTGAACGGAATCCGGCACGTCGAGAGGATTGTGTTCAACACCGTCGACAAGGACCGGATGGCTGAGGAGACCGCCGACCTCCGGCGACTTTTCTCGAAGTCGATCGTCGCCGCTCGGGACCTCGAGGCCGGCGCCGTCCTGACCGAAGCCGATATCGCGTTCAAGAAACCCGGCACCGGCATCAACGCAGCGCGCTGGGCGAGGTACTGGGCCGCAGGCTCAAGCCGGCCGTTCCGCCGACACCTTGCTTGCGGAGGACCACCTTGTCTGAAACCGGCCGTCGGCGCGTGTGCGTCGTCCTCGTGGACCGGGCCAACTACGGGCGTCTTAAGCCCGTGATGCATGCCATCGACGTCGCCCGGAACTGGAGCTGTTGGTGATCGCCGCTGGCACGATGGTCCTCGAGCGTTTCGGACAGCCCGTGCGACGTCGTTCGCGAACGACGGCTTCCCGGATTCGACGGCGAAATCTTCATGGAGCTCGAGGGCTCCACGCCGGCGACGATGGCCAAGATCGTTGGCTTCGGCAGTCGTCGAGTTCAGCAGGCGAGTTGCAGCGGCTGGCGCCGGACTTCATCGTTGCTGATCGGAGACCGCTACGAGGCCATGGCCGCCTCATCGCCGCCGCATTCATGAACATTCCGGTCGTGCACATGCAGGGGGGGGAGGTCACGGATCGATCGACGAGAGCACCCGTCACGCGATCACCAAGTTCTCGCAGTACCACTACCCCGCGACGAAGCGACGCGGCTTCGCTACCTCGATGCGGATGGGCGAACATCCCGACACCGATACTCGGAGTCGGGCTGCCCCAGCGAGCGACATCGCCCTCGGCTTGGACCGTACGCTCGATCCCTCCGTGATAAAAATCCGTGGCTGGGCGCCGAGATCGACGTCGATGAGCCGTTTCTACTCGTGGTCTTCCATCCGACGACGACCGAACTTGGCGGCGAGAGCGCCCGGAAATCGGGGCACTGTCTGGAGGCTCTGCGCCGCTTGAGCATGCAGACGGTGCTCTTGTGGCCCAACATCGACGCAGGCTCGGACCACATCAGTAAGGCCATCCGCGTCTTCCGTGACCACGAGGAACCAACTGGCTACGGGCGATCACGAACCTGGCACCGGAAACTTACCTGCGCGTGCTCGCCAATCGGCCGCGGTCGCTGTGGGCAACTCGAGCAGCTTCGTCCGCGACGCGGGCTTCTTCGGCACCCCGGTCGTGCTGGTAGGCGACCGTCAGAACGGGCGCGAGCACGACAGCCACGTCACTCAGGTCGAGCCGGAAGCCGGCGTCATCAGTCAGACGATTCGGGCCCAGCTGGAACACGGCCGGTATCGCCCCAGCACGCTCTACGGCACGGGGCGCGTGTCCGAGAACCTCGCTTCGAAGCTGACCCAAATCACACCTTACGTTCAGAAGACCCTTTCGTTCCTCGAGGAGACGCCAGTGCGAGCGCGGATCCGAATCGCTGAACCCGAGGACTTCAGCGAAGCCGCTCTGGCGCGCCTGAAGACAGTTGCTGACGTCGTCGCCGCGCCTTGCGAAGGGACCGTTTCGAAGGCGCTGGCAGACTGCGACGTGTTCTGGTTCCGTCTCGGCTATCGAATCCGAAGGGAGGACCTCGAAGGGGCGCGGTGCCGGATCATCGCCTGTCCGGTGACCGGGCTGGACCACATTGACGTCGCGGCATGCGAGGAGGCCGGGGTTCGCGTCATCAGCCTTCGCGGCGAAACCGAGTTCTTGAAGCGTGTGCGCGCGACGGCCGAGCTGACGCTCGCCCTCATGCTCGCTGTACTGAGGCGCCTTCCCGAAGCGGCCGCGTCCGTGCAGTCCGGCGTGTGGGACAGAGACCTGTTTTCGCGGCCGCGAGCTCTTCGAGAAGACCGCGGGCGTCGTCGGTTTGGGCCGTCTCGGGACCATCGTCGCCCATTACCTTCAAGCGCTCGGGATGAGGGTCATCGGCTACAATCCGAGGCCGGATCTACCCGCCGGAATCGAGAGGGCCGAGTCTCTCGAATCGCTCTTGCGTGCTGCGGACGTCGTCACGCTTCACGTGCGCTATGACGAGACGACCCGCCATCTCATCGATGCGGACGCGCTTGGGCGATGAAACCTGACGCCATCCTCGTCAACACGTCTCGCGGAGGTGTCGTCGATGAAGGCGCACTCCTGGCGGCACTTCGCGAGGGGCGGATCGCGGGCGCCGCCCTGGATGTAGTGGATGGCGAGGACTCGTTCTCGAGCGCCAACCCCCTCGCAGCGCATGCGCGGGCCAACCGGAACTTGCTGATCGTCCCCCACATCGGCGGCAACACGGAGGAGTCGTTTCAGAAGACCGAGCTCTTCCTCGCTGAGCAGGTAATCGCCGTGCTGCCCTCGGTATTGACGTGAACGCGGGAGCGAAAACCCGTCGAGCCAACAACGCAATGGCTCCCAAGCCTGGCCGGGGTGAGCTCGCAGTGACGGCGATGCTGATGCTCTATGCGTTCCTGCTCTCCTACGAATACGTGCTCGTGGATCTCTTCAACAACCGGACGATCCTCAAACCATACCGCCTCGTCGGCATGGTGATGCTCGTCACTTGGCCGCTGTACCGGCATCGCAAGCGGCTCCGACTGGACCTCTTCGACAAGTCACTGCTCTTCCTGTTCGCGCTCGGTCTACTTCTCGCGGCGTTTTGGAGGGTCTTCGACGGATCCGGAGTTTTGGAAGCCGCACTCAACGCCTCTGCCCTCTCGTTCTTCGCGTTTCTGACCTATCTCGTCATCAAGGACTGCGTCTCCTCGCCGTTTCGCATGCAGTGGGTGCTGTTCGCCTACGTCGTCGGCGTAATTAGCAGCGTTGCACTCCATCCGTTCGTCGCTCGAGGTACGCACGACACGCGACTCACGGCGTTCTTCAAGAACCCCAACTCTCTCGCCATGGCCGCGGGCTCCGCCGCCATTCTTGTCTTGGCGTCGATTCTCTACCGCAAGCGGACCTCGAAACTGGGCCTCGCCCTAAAAGGCGCCGCCACCGTGTTTCTCGCTGGAACAGTCGTATTCACCGGTTCGAAGACAGGCTTGGCCGCCTTCGCGGTCGCCTGCCTCGCGCTCGTCGTGGCCACGTTCCGAACCCGACGAGGCGCGAGCTCGCTCCTCGTCCTGTTCGCGACGCTCGCCATCGGAGGGGTCGTTGCAACCGCTGGCTTCGCGCAAATGGCCACGGACGGCACGCTGCCGGTCGGTGCCGTCAGCAGGTACGACCCTCACGCATACGTGACCGCTCGAGGCCGTTCGGACGTCTGGCGGTCGGCGTGGGGGGTCGCTGGACCACTATCTCCTCGGCGTCGGCACTCACCAGTACCTCTACTATCACCACAGCCAGGTGTTGCGCATGGCGGAGCTCGACGACCCGCGCGTGTTGCACCACAATCTGGGGGTTCACAACGAATACGTCGGGCAGTTTGTCGAGCGGGGGGTGCTCGGTCTGCTGGTCTATCTTTGGATGATGGGGATGCTCGTCCTGCACATTCGAAAACGCGTACGTACGCGGAAGCGCAAGAAGGAACCCCTGGATACTCCGCTCGGAGCAGCATTGCCCCTCATCTTTCTGATCATCCTGATCGGGGTCGGCGGAAATCTCATGCAGAGCCCCGTATTCTTCCTCCACTTCGCTGTCATCACCTCGCTGACGCGGATACCCGAGCTCCGAACGAACGACGACCGCTCTCGACTTCTCCTCTCCGACGCAAGGGCGACAGCCGCGTGAGCGGGGATCGTCTTCGTCGCGGGAGCGCGGCCGAACTTCATGAAGATTGCGCCCATCATGCGAGCGTTGGAGCGCTCGAGCGGTGACCATGCCTGATTCACACCGGCCAGCACTACGACGAGAACATGTCCGGAGTCTTCTTCGACGAACTCGGCCTACGCCCGCCCGACGTCATCTTCGAGGTGGGATCCGGGAGCCACGCGGAGCAGACGGCCGCCATCCTCCTGGCGACCGAGAAGTACCTGACATCGCTCCGGCGACGCTCCCGCGCGGCCGGTCGTCGTCGGTGATGTGAACTCCACCTGGCTGCCGCCATGACCGCCGCGAAGCTCCAGGTTCCCGTGGCGCACGTTGAGGCTGGGCTTCGTTCGTTCGATCGCCGCATGCCGGAAGAACTCAACCGCCTCCAGACCGACGCCATCTGGATCTGCTTCTGGTCAGCGAACCCAGCGGGCGAAGCCAATCTCTTACAATGGATTCGCATGCCCGAACGCATCCGCTACGTCGGCAACGTCATGATCGACAGTCTCGTGCGCGAGCTCGGAGCGCGCGGAACAGTTGGTTTCCCGGGCAGAGCTCGGCCTCGACTGCCCAGAGGTTCGTCTTCGTGACGATTCACCGCCCTTCCAACGTGGACCAGCCCGCACGATTGCTGCAAATCGTAAGTTCCTCGAGTGGACTGCAGCCCGCACCCGTTCGTGTCATCCCGCTCATCCCCGAACCCAGAAGGCACTGGAGCGCATGGGCTACTGAACCGCCTCACCGACCTCTCGGATAACTGCGTCCGTCCCCCCTGCAGCTACCGGTGAGCTTCTGGGCCTGATGAGCCAGGCACGCCGCGGTCATCACCGACTCGGGGGGGATCCAGGAAGAGACGAGCTACCTGGGGGTTCCGTGCTTCACGGTGCGGGAGACCACCGAACGGCCGGCCACTGTGGACCTCGGAACGAACAGATCGTGGATGGTCTGCCCGATCTCGGTCGGCACGGATCAGCCGCGCTCCTTTCCGAAGAGCCGACGCATCCCGACCCAGCCCCGATTCCGGGTTGGGATGGTCACGCAGGCGAGCGCATCGCAGAGGAGTTGCGGTCGCACGTGGCTCGTCGTCAGATCGGTCAGCTGCCCCGACGGCCGTCCTGAGTGTCGATGGTTCCGGGCGGCGAGGACGAAGCCATGTGCGGCATCTGCGGAATAGCCGGGGGCACGCCAGGAAGACCGGCGCTCGTCTCGAGCGCATGAACGCGGCGCTCATCGCACCGCGGCCCGGATGCCGATCGGCCATGGCCACTTCGAGGATGCGGACATCGCCATGTCCCGCCTCGCTATCATCGACGTCGCTGGCGGCTCGCAGCCCGATCGTGAGCAACGACGGGCGCTACTCGGCAATGTCAACGGCGAGATCTACAACTTCCGCGACTTGCGCGCCGACTGAGCTGGCAGGGCATCGTTTTCGAAGCAACGCGGACTCCGAAGTCGTCGTCCACGGTTTTGCTGAATGGGGCGGGGGCTCTCTTCGCCGAGACTGGCCGGCATGTTTGCGCTCGCCGTTACGACCGTCAGTGAGGAGCGCCTGCCTCTGGCTCGCGATCGCTTTGGGAAAAGCCGCTATTCTTCTTCCAGGGGCCCGAGGGTCCCTCACGTTCAGCTCGGAGCTCCGAAGCCTCCTCGAGAACCCGCGATTCCACGACAGGCCGACCACGAGGCTCTGGCCTACTACCTCCGGTTCGGCCTCATCCCCGAACCGATGACCCCCTTCCGTGGAGTCCTGAGCTTGCCGCCTGGGACTCTCCTGACGACTCTGACGGGCGGATACACGAGAGTTCGCGCTACGACACGACCGACTACAGTTCCCGACCCGCGCCTCGAAGACGACGTGGCTGCAGAAGAGGCCGTCGGGCAGCGCTGATGCTCGCCGTGAAGCGCCAATCAATCAGCGACGTGCTCGCTCGGCGCGTTCCTCTCGGGCGGTATGGACTCGAGCACCATCGTTGCACTCCTACAGCGCTCCAGCAATCGCCAGGTCAAGACCTTCACGGTACGTTTCGACGACGCGGGCTATGACGAAAGCCCGATTCGCGCGAGAACTGCTCGCCCACCTGGGGACCGACCACACCGAAATCACGCGTCCCCAACACCTCCTTCGAACCGGACCATTTCTACCGAATCGTCGAGCATGCCGGGATCCCTTTTTCAGACGATTCCTCTGCTCTCCCGATGTACGAGCTCAGTCGACGGGTCCGAGGACATGTGACGGTCGCACTCTCCGGCGACGGTGGCGACGAGCTCTTCGCAGGCTATCCGTTTTTCCAATGGGGACAATCGATAGGGCGACTGCGGCAGCTGCCGCAGCCGAGCCCCGAGGCGCGGTCTCGCGCGTCGAAATGGGCGAGCGACCCGGACGAGTTTGCCGGCGTCGGGTTCTTCCGGAAGGCGAGACGGGCCCTGGATGCCGCAGTCGTCCCTGACAGCGCTTGATGCCCGCCGAGGTTCACTCCACTGTTCGACCCCGCCCATCGCGGCCGAGCTACTGGCCGACGCCGACGTCCGCGCCATCGCGCTCGGGCCGCCTCGATGCCGTCACCACCTCTCCCTCCGGAGTCGAGCGGCTGGTCGCCGCTTCGAAGGCTCATGTACTACCGCCAGGCCCACAATCTGCCGTGCGACATGCTCATCAAGGTGGATCGGATGGCGATGGCCGCTTCACTCGAAGTGCGCGCCCCTATGCTCGACGTCGCCGTCGCCGACATTGCGAGCCGCCTTCCAGACAACCAACTGTTGCGGGCAGGGCTCGGCAAACACGTCCTCCGGCGAATATCTCGCCGCTTGCTGCCCCCATCGGTGCTTTCGCAGCCGAAGAGCGGATTCAGTATTCCCCTGCATCGATATCAGAATGCAGCGTATGGAGATTTTGCTCGTCAGCTTTTGCTGTCGGAACGAGCCACTGGAGACCTCCTCGAGCCGAACGCCCTCGAAGAGGTACTGGACGTCGGACTCAACACGCAGCAAGACAGCGCGAACATCAGTGTCTACAAGGCCACTCACCAGCTGTGGGCTCTGGTGATGCTGGCGGCGTGGGCACGGCGATTCGAGGTCACACTGTGACACGGTCTGAAACGGTCGAGGCCCGCGTGACGGCGGCCACCAGCCACGCGCCGATGAAATACGTCTTCGTGGGTGCCTTCAAGGCAACCAACGACGACGGTAGCTCCGGTGGGCAGGTTGTCGCCTGCCGGACCCTGGTCGATAGCCCGATCTCGAAGCACGTGCAGTGGTCCAAAGTTGACACGACCATGATTTCGGTTCCGCCCCCCTCTGGGCCGAAGCGGGCAGTCCTCGCTGCACAGCGCTTCATGAGGTTCGGAGCGGCCCTGCCAGGCAGTGACGGTGCGCTGATCTTCACGAGCGCTCGGATGAGCTTCGTGGAGAAAGGGCTGATGGCGCTCGTGAGCCGCACCCTCGGAAAACGCGTCGTTCTGTGCCCGCGGTCGGGTCTCATCCTCGACGATGTGGAAGGGTCGACATTCATGCGTTGGTATGTCCCTTTCGTCCTGAAACACGTCGACATCGTCGTCTGCCAAGGCGAGAGTTGGCAGCGACGCTTTCGTGAGCTCGCCGGCGTGGCTCCTGAGAGCCTCGTCGTCGTCCCGAATTGGATGGACTTCACGTCGTATGAAGAGGTCGCGTCGGCGCGGCCACAACGAGACGGGCCAGCCACCTTCCTCTATCTCGGATGGCTCGAGAGCTACAAAGGAATCTTCAATCTCCTCGAGGCGGTGGCTTCGCAACGCGCGGCCCTGGTCGGCGCGCGATTCGTCGTTTGCGGCCAGGGACGGGACGAAGCCGGTGCGCGTGCCAGAGCGAAGGACTTGGGGATGGACGACCTCGTCGAGTTCCGTGGTTGGGTCTCTGGCCCGAACAAGATCCGGGCGCTGGAAGAGGCAGACGCATTGGTCCTCCCTTCCCACCGCGAGGGGATGCCCAACGTGCTCCTGGAGGCGATGGCCGCGGGTCTCCCCGTGGTCGCCACCGACGTGGGTGGGATTCCAGACGTCATCGGATCGGACGGGCGCTTCGGGCTATTGGTCGCGCCGCGCGCTCCGGACGAGCTTGCCGAGGCTCTGATACAGATGAGCCGAGACCCCAAGGCTCGCCACCGCATGGGACGTGCCGGCCGCGAACATGTGATCCAGAACCACGACATTCGAAATCTCTGGCGTCGTATTCTCACCACACTCGAAGACGAACGAGGAGCAGCTGAGGCGCGATGAAGCAAGTCGTTCAGGACATACGAAATGGCAGGACGGAAGATGCCGACATTCCGGCGCCGATGGCGACACCCCGAAGCGTACGTGATCGCTACGGCCGCGTCACTGATCTCTGCGGGCACGGAGCGCTATGTCGTGGAGCTCGCTCGGAAGAGTCTCATAGGCAAGGCGCGACAACGTCCCGATCAGGTCCGTCGCGTCCTCCAGAAGTTCAAACAAGAGGGCGTACTTCCGACGCTGACCCAGGTTCGGGCAAAGCTCGATGAGCCCATGCCCTTGGGCTATTCGTCCGCGGGCATCGTTCTCGCCGTGGGCCAAGGAGTCGAGAGCTTCAAACCCGGAGACCGTGTCGCGGCAGCCGCGCCCCACGCGGGGATCACCTCCGTCGGGCACCGGCTCTGTGCGCACGTGCCGGACGAGGTGCCCTTCGACTGCGCCGCCTACACGTCAGTTGCCGCGATCGCCATGCAGGGGGTGCGCCAGGCCCACGTCAACCTGGGCGAGCGTGTACTGGTCATCGGGCTCGGTCTCGTCGGCCAAATCATCGTCTCTCTCCTCAAGGCCAACGGCTGCCGGGTTATGGGCACCGACCTTGACCCGAAAACCCTCGAGCTCGCGCGCACGATGGGCGCCGACGAGGTCGCGACCGCGTCGGACACGGCAGCCATTCAGCGCTTCGCCGGAGACTACGGCGTCGACGCGGTAGTAATCGCCGCGGCGACGGATAGCAACAAGCCCGTCGAGCTCGCGGCTGAGGTTTGCCGGCCCCGCGGGCGCATCGTGCTCGTCGGCGTGGCCGGGCTCGATATCCCCCGCCCTCCCTTCTACGCGAAGGAGCTCGAGTTCACGGTATCTTCCTCGTTGGGCCCGGGGCGCGACGACCCGATGTACGCCGAGCGTGGCATCGACTACCCGATCGGCCACGCTCGGTGGACCGCGCAGCGCAACATGCGCTCCGCGCTGGAGCTGATGGCGAGCGGCGCCCTTCCCGTCGACAGGCTCACCACCCACCGATTCGATCTTGACGATGCTGCACGGGCCTACGAGCTGATCGCATCGGCCGAAGAGGCATTCTGCGGGGTCGTCCTCGAGTACACGCCGCCGACGTCCCCCGTACGCCGGGTCGACCTGAGCCACCGCCGAAAGCCACGGGACAAAGTCGGCATCGGCGTTCTCGGTGTGGGCAACTTCGCGAGACTCGTGATGCTCCCGGCCATCCGCAAGCTACCCACGGTCGATCTACGCGGCATATGCTCCGCTCGCGGGATGTCGGCAGCCGGTGACCGGCGGGCAGTCGGGTTTCGCTTACTCCTGCACCGACCCGCTCGAAGTCCTCGATGACGACTCCGTCGACGCCATCTTTGTCCTGACGCGACACCACCTCCACGCGGACGCAGTCCGAGAGGCCATCGCGCGCGGGAAGCACGTCTTCGTGGAGAAGCCCCTGGTCATCTCCGAAGAGGACCTCATGCGCCTCGATGAGCAACAACGTGACTTGGGAGACGAGGCCCCGGTCGTGATGGTCGGCTTCAATCGCCGTTTCACCCGTGCAACGAACGACATCAAGTCTCTCTTCTCCGGTATCTCCGCGCCGACCATTCACATGCGCATGGTGACGGCCGAGCTTCCGGCGAGCTTCTGGGTTCACGACCCCGAGGTTGGCGGCGGCCGAATCGTCGGCGAAGCATGTCATGCCATCGACACGTGCGTTGCAATCGCTGGGAGTCCCCCCATCAAGGTCTACGCCGAATCGGCCGGGGCTCCGACCTCGGACGCGCCCACCGAGGACCGCGTGGTCATCACCATGCGGCACGCAAACGGCGCACTCTCCTCGGTCTCCTACCAGGCCGGCGGCGCCCGATCCGGGCCGAAGGGAACGCCTCGAGATCATGGGTGGTGGGACCACCGCCATCTGCGACGACTGGGGCGACGTACACATTTGGGACGGTCGCGGACACCGAAGGCTCAAGGGGAGTCGTGACAAGGGG
This sequence comes from uncultured delta proteobacterium, assembly GCA_963727445.1. Taxonomy (GTDB): domain Bacteria; phylum Myxococcota_A; class Polyangia; order Polyangiales; family B10-G4; genus B10-G4. The sequence continues at coordinate 5,320 of CAVSGI010000016.1, read as the reverse complement.
CACGCGGCCGAGGCTGAAATGTTCATTCGCGCGGTGCGCTCGGGCGGCCCGCCGCCGATACCTTGGTTGGAGACCTTCGGAAGCACCTGGGCTTCCCTCATGGCGGCCAGGAGCCTCCGCGAAGGGACTGCATTCCACCTCAGCGGAATGGACTAGTCATGGGGAATTGTGGAGAAATCGCGGCCCGCCGTGAACCGTCTGGGTGCGTTGTGCACCTCATCCTATGCGGCTATGATGCCGGGCCGTAACGGAGCAGAACTTTGTTCCTGAAGAAATTTCTCGATGTTTGTCGTCGATACGCCGATCGACCGGCGATGGTCATCGGGGGACGAGCCCACACGTACCATCAGCTGGGATCCCAGGTCGCCGGCATTTGGGAACAACTCGCTGATCTGCCCGTGGAGGAAACTCGCGTCGGGGTGATGGCGTACGACCATCTCGCCACTTACGGTGCTGTGTTTGCCACGATGCTCACCGGACGCGCGTACGTCCCACTGAACCCAGCCCATCCCCCGTCGAGGAACCGAAACATCTTGAAACAGGCCGAGCTTCGCACGGTGTGCAGCGCGGTCGGAGATGCGACGAGCTGCGCCGAGGCCATCGGCTCGGACAGCGCGACGGTGATCCCCGTGTCGAGCTGCAAGTCAGACCGGGCCGTCACTCCGACTGACGTTTCCATGGACTCGAGCGCGTACCTACTCTTCACCTCGGGCAGCAGCGGGGAGCCCAAAGGTGTCCCAATCACGTTCGGCAACGTAGATGCTTTTCTTCGAGCGTTCTTCGCGTCGTCGGGTGGCATGACGCAGGAAGATCGCGCGCTGCAGATGTTCGATCTGACCTTCGACTTCTCCGTCGTCGCATTCATGGCCCCGCTGGTTCGCGGCGCCTGCGTCTACACGATCCCGCCGAACGTCATCAAGTTCATGTCGATCGCAAGTCTGTTGGAGGAGGAGCAGCTCACCCAGCTCCCGCTCGTCCCCTCCGTGCTGTCGCACTTGCGACCCTACTTCCCGAGATGCACTTCCCAGCGGTGCAGCACACGTTTTTCTGCGGCGAAGCTCTTCACGCAGACATGCTGGAGGAGTGGGCGAAGGTGGTCCCGAATTCCGAGGCTCACGAACTACTACGGCCCCACGGAAGCAACAGTGTTCGCCATGTACTACCGTTGGGACCCCGCGACGAATGTGCACCCGTTGCATCACAACGGCATCGTGAGTATCGGCGAAGCCATGGAGGGGATGCAGGCCCTGGTCGTCGACGAGGACGATACAACCAACCGGTGATCAAGGTCAGCGGGGAGCTGTGTCTGACAGGGGCTCAGGTCACCCCGGTGACTTTTCGTGATCCGGAGCGAAACGAAGCGGCCTTCTTCAGGTCCGGTGATCTGCGGTGCTATCGGACGGGGGACGTCGCGCGGCGCGAGCCCGATGGGACGTTCACGTTCCTGGGACGGCGCGACGAGCAAGTGAAGGTGCAGGGCTACCGGGTGGAGCTCGCAGAGGTCGAGCACCACGCCCGCGAGATTGGTGGAGCCCCAGGGCGCCGTCGTGGTGGACGTGAAGTCGGACGATGGGGTCGCCTATCTGCACCTGTTCCTCGAAGCGTTTCGGGGCGACCCAGCGTCGGTGACGACGAAGCTGCGGAAGCGGCTGCCTACCTACATGGTGCCGAGCTCGGTGTCCGTGGTGGCGGAGCTGCCGCTCAACGCCAACGGAAAGATTCGACCGACGCCGGCTGCGCGGGATGGCCGCGACAACGAGGGTGCCCGGTGCCTGAGGTTCGACTTCGGCAAGCCTCCGCCGCAGACGTCGACTTTCTGGTCGAAGCCATTGTCGCCGCCGACAAGAGTGGGACCCCTTGTTCCAGTTACGCCGCCCTTTTCGACCTATCGGCCGATGAGGTCAATTCGGTGCTTCGCGAGGTGTTCTGGCTGACGTCACCGGCCAGGAGCTCTGCATCTCCGATGCCCTCGTTGCAGAGGCCCACGGCCGCCCGGTGGCGGCCGTCACCGCCTGGGTGGAGGAGAGCGACGGAATCTCGAGCCCACTCGCGAAGTCGACCGTCCTCTTCTCCGTCTTGGGACGTGAGCGCACGAATGCTGCGAAGGGCCGACTGTCCCTGCTCAGCCCGCTCACCCTGCCGCGTACGAAGGGTGCAGATCCAGCTGGAGTCGGTCTACGTCCGTGAGACGCATCGACGGCAGGGACTCGCCGTTGCGCTCATCGAGGCACAGATCGAGAGGCTGCGGTCGATCGCCGACGCGGGACGGGCCCAAGTCATCCTGGCCGGCGACAACGCCCCTGCCCTCGAGACCTATGAGAAGCTCGGCTTTGCCATTGCTGCGACTAGGACGTCCGATGACCCCCGAATCGACGAGCTTCTCCCTTGTCGGTCGAGAGTCTTGATGGAAATGACCCTCTGAGATGCCATGAATCGAGATCGAAGACATCCTCGGACGCGTAACAGGCGTGTTCCAGAACGAGCTGAACCAACCAGACCTAGAGCTCAACGGCGAGACCACAGCAGACCAGGTCGAAGGCTGGGACTCCTTGACGCACATGAACCTCATTCACGCTGTCGAAGAGGAATTCGCCATCAGGTTCAAGCTTCCGGAGATATTGAAGTTCAAGAACGTCGGGGACATGTGTCGAGCTATCGAGCAACGCCTCAGCACCTGAGGCGTCATGCCGCTCGCATCCCCGACGTTCGTCGTCTACCTCGCCATCGTTAGCTGCCTCTCCTTCCTCATCGACGCACGGTGGCGGTGGTTGCTGTTTCTGGCGGCCAGCTACGGTTTCTACTGGCACCTAGCTCCCGCGCACTCGCTGCTCCTCGTGCTGCTCACGGCACTCAGCTTCTTCGCCGCCCGGGGAATCGAGGCCTGGCGGGCCGAAGAGTCCCCGCGCTCGGTGGCTTCGCACCTTCGCGATAGCGCTGCTCCTGGTCCCCCTCGTCGTTCTCAAGTACACCGACTTCGTCATCGAATCGGTCGAGGACCTCTTCAGGTTGCTCGGCGCAGAGATCTCCTCTCATCACTTCGGCTTTATCTTACCTGTCGGAATCTCGTTCTTCACGTTCCAAGTCGTCGGATATGTCATCGACGTGCACCGCGAAATGGCGCCAGCTGCCCGGCATCTCGGGCGCTACGCTGCCTTCGTCGCGTTCTTTCCCCACATCACTGCCGGGCCCATCGGCCGGAGCGGGCTTCTCGGCCAGTTCGAAGAACCGCCTGGGTTCGACTACGAACGTGTCACCTCGGGCATCAAGCTCATCGCTTGGGGTTTCTTTCAAAAGGTAGTCATCGCCGATCGCTTGGGCATCGCCGTCGACCACGTCTTTGCTGAGCCAGCGAGCTTTTCCGGCGCGGCCACTCTGCTCGTCGTCGTCTTCTACGCGTTTCAGGTGTACGCAGACTTCTCGGGCTACACCGACATCGCCATCGGCTCGGCCAGTAGTGCTGGGCGTCAATCTTCAGCCGAACTTCGCGCGCCCCTATCTCGCTCGCTCGGTCGGAGAGTATTGGCGGCGTTGGCACCTGTCGTTCTCATTCTGGCTCCGCGACTACGTGCACATGCCCATCGCTGCTGCACTACGCTCGTGGAGAACCCCAGGCGCAGTGATCGCCCTTTTTCTCACCTTCCGATCGCGGGCCTCTGGCACGGTGCCGCCTGGACTTTCGTAGCGTTCGGAGTCGCCCACGGCGTCATGCTCGGCCTCGAGCTCCTCACCAAGCAGCGACGGGCGCGGTGGGAGAAGTCATACCCTCGCCTCACCGCCGCCTCGACTTGGTGCATCACCTTCGCGTTCCTCTGCTGGGTCGACGTCATATTTCGAGCTCCATCGCTGGCCCTGGCCGGCGACATCTATGCGCAAGTCGCGACGGTCACGGCGGATGCCGCCTTCGTGGCCCAGCAACCGGCGCTGAGTACCGTGAAGACCCTCTTCGTCGGCCTCGGGCTGACTTCGGGCGAGCTCATCCTCGCAGTGCTGGGAATCGTCCTGCTCACCACGGTGGACCTGCTCGAAGAACGACAGAGCATCGCCGAGCGAATGAAGACCTGGCCCACCTGGCGCCGCTGGGCGGTCTACTACGCCACCGCAGTAGGAATCATCTTCTACGGTTCGTTTCAACGCACCACGACATTCGTCTACTACCAGTTCTGACGATGTACCGCTTCTCGCGAAACGGGCTTCTTTTCGCCCTCCCCTTCCTCCTCTACTTTGCGGCGGTATTGGTCATCGATCCGTTCGAGTATGTCGGCTTCAGCGACGCCATTCCCATCAGGAGAAGCGCAAATTGCGGGCCGTATCCACTACACATTGTGGAAGACCCAGCAGTTCATCCGTTCACCCGCACGACGCGTCATCTTCGGCGACTCTCGAATGGACCATATCGAAGTCGATGATGTCGAGGCGATCACAGGCGAGCGGTACTTCAACTTCAGCTTCGGGGGTGGAACGGTCCCGGAGATGGTGGCTGCGTTCTGGTTCGCCGCAGAGAGAGGGAGCTGGAGGAGGTGACTTTCGGGCTCTCTCTCTTCACTTTCAATGCTCGCCAGAACATGAACCGGTTGAGGAAGCGGTCCGAATCGAAGAGGAGCCCGCCCTGTACTTCACGAACCGAACCGTTGCTAGCGCCGCGGCGATGCTGTTGTGGGCGCACTTCGTGACGCCGTCGATGAACGTCGAGCGGCCTCCCATGGCGCGCGACGAGTTCTGGCGGCATCAGTTGGACTCGGGAGCAGTACGAGTTTTTGGACAGTTCTCGTATGCCGAGAACCTCGAAGGCGACATCGAGCAGATTGTCCGCTACTGCCAGCGGCACTCGATCTCGTTTACGTTCGTTGTCCCCCCCTCACACGTCGAGCTACAGGGCAAGATCGCAGAGTACGGTCTCGACCGCGAAAGCGAACGATTCCTCTCTTTCCTTCGCCGACTGGCACCCACCATCGATTTCGACATTCCATCCGACCTGACGCGAGACAAGTCGCGATTCGGAGATCCATTTCACCCGCGAATGGACGAGGAGATCCTCCGTGAGTCTGGGCAGGAGAAGTGAGGTACGCCGGCACACGGAGCCATCGACGGGAGATTGAGCCTGCGACGCCTGATGGAAGCTCACGTTGGCACACAGGGCTCTCGGACCTCAGACGCCACGCTCGTCAACAGCCGTTTCCGCCGATCACTCGTATCCGAGCCGCCGAGACATCACGCCGGCCAACTGCTCGAACGCTCGCTCTTCTCTCTCGGTCCACGGTCGAGTGCGATCGGGCGAATTTTGGTTGCCTCGGTTGGGCCGCGCATTTGCGATGGACGCCTC
>CAVSGI010000015.1:0-466681 GCA_963727445.1 uncultured delta proteobacterium | reverse complement strand
TGGCCACCCCCGATTATGAAGTTTTGTTGGCAACGTTGACAATGAGATTGCCGGCTCCTATTTTCAAGACTGACAATAGCGAGGAGGGCATCGAGATGAACGAAATCACTACGGATCCCACCCAGGCAGATGCGGCGCGGGCCGCCCTCGAGGGCAATGTGAAGGCACGGGTGCGCATCGCCGCCCGCGCCCTCCGAAAGCTCCTGCGCGATCCCGACGACACGGAGCAGGCCTTCCTCATCGGTCTCGCGGCCAACGCCCCGCGCTTCCCGCGTTTCCTCGCCCGCATCGCGTCCGACGAGGGAGGCGCTCGGCTCCTTCGCGAGCAGCCGACCATCGACTCGGCCCACGTCGACTTCGACGCGCTGCGGGCGCTGCCGCCCGACACCCTCGGCGGCGCCTACGTTCGCTTCCTCGACGATCACGGCCTCGACCCGGACATCTTCCAAGCGCCGCCCGGCCTGCCCTCGATGCCGGCGTACATCTCGAAGCGCGTGCGACAAAGCCACGACCTGTGGCACGTCGTGACGGGCTACGGCACCGACGTCCGCGGCGAGCTCGCGCTCCAGGCCTTCACCTGGCGCGTCACCGGGATGCCGGGCTCGGGGATGATCGCCTTCGGTGGTGCGCTCCGGTACATGCTCGACAACGGCTACCGCGGCGTCTTCCGCGACGTGATCCGCGGGGCGCGACGTGGGAAGAAGAGCGCGTTCCTGCCGGCGGTCGTGTGGGAAGACCACTGGGAGCGGCCCCTCGACGACGTGCGAAGAGACCTCGGGATCGGGCCTTCCTGACGTCGTCGATTGGCGGCGTGAGGCGGCAGCCCATACACTTTCGGGGTGCGGGGGCTTCACTCGGTCGGCTGCGTTCTGCTGGTCGCGGGGTGCTCGGTGCAGAGCCACGCGATCGATCCGGGCGGCTCCGATGCGAGCGCGGTGGATTCAGCGGTCGGTGATGGCTTCGTGCCGACCGATTCCGCGCGCCGCGACAGCACGACCACCGATTCGGGCTCGGGTGACTCGGCGCCTTTGGACTCGACGGTTTCGATGGACGGCGGCCCCCCGATTCGTCGCCGAGTGATGGCGGACCGCCCGACTCGATGATGGTCATGGACACGAGCGTCGACACCGGATGCGCCGACATGGACGGTGACGGTATCTGCGACACGGACGACGTGTGCCCCGGTGGGGACGATGGGATGGACGGCGACGGCGACGGCGTACCGGACGCCTGCGACGACTGCCCGATCGACGGCCCGAGCGCGACCCCGATCCCGACGACGGTCACGAATACCGGGATCACCATCGACAGCGTCTCGCTGAACGGCGGCGGCAACATCGCCACGGTCGCCGCGGGGTCGAGCGTCAGCGTCGGCCTCGACTACGCGATCCGCGACTGCGACTGCACCGGCTGCGTCGAGCAGATCGAGATCGGGCTCGTGCCGGGCCCCACCTTTCAGTACTGCGCCTTCAGCGCCGTGCCGGGATGCAGTGGGCGGAGCGGAACGGACAGCGACTCCCTGACCGCGCCCACCACGCCGGGCGTGTACCACGTACGCTTCGGCCGGGCGCAGGACTACGACTGCGGTCACCCCGACTGGTGGGACGGTACGCCTCCGGCTGCTCGCACCATCGGCGCTCTCTGCGTGCGCTGAGCCCAATCTCTGCCATGCTGGCGCCCCCGTGACGCAGCTCCGGATCGAGAAGCGGCTCTACCGCGACATGAAGCGCACCTGCGAGGAGCACGCGCTCCTCACCGAGGGCGACAAGATCCTCTGCGCGATCAGCGGCGGCAAGGACAGCCACGTGATGCTGCACCTGATGCAGAGGCTCGCCGCGCGCCTGCCCTTCGAGGTGGAGCTCATCGCCGTGCACCTCGATCAGAAGCAGCCCGGCTACGACGGGACGGAGCTGGTGCGCTTCCTCGAAAGGAGCGGCGTCGCCTTCGAGATCCTCGCCGAAGACACCTACTCGGTGGTCACCTCGCACCTCGACGAAGCGTCGACCTACTGCAGCATGTGCTCACGCCTGAGGCGCGGCATCCTCTACACCGCGGCGGAGCGCCTCGGCTGCAACAAGATCGCGCTGGGGCACCATCGCGATGACGCCCTCGAGACGTTCTTGATGAACCTCTTCTTCAGCGGTCGTATGCAGTCGATGCCGCCGAAGTACACCACCGACGATGGGCGCTTCGAGGTGATCCGCCCGCTTTCGCAGTGCGCCGAGAAGGACATCGCCCTGCTCGCCGAGGAGCTCGCCTTCCCGATCATCCCCTGCAATCTCTGCGGCTCGCAGGATGGCCTGCAGCGCGATCGCATGACGGCACTGATGGACGAGCTCGAGCGCGACAACCCCAACGTGCGCGCCATCATGGCCGCCGCCCTCGAGAACGTCCGCCCCACGCACCTTCACGACCGAGACGTCCTCGCCGCGTGGAAGGCGCGCCCCGCCGACGTCCGACCCGACCCCGAGCCGAAGCCGCGCACGAAGCACGCCGCCGCCGAGCCGGTGGCGTCGAGCGCAGTGGCCCGGGGGCGGCGGCTCACCGTGGTGGCCGAGTAACCCGCCTGCTCATCGACCCCTCATCGCGCCGCCGAGGCCGCGAGCTCGCTCGGAGTCCGGACGTCCGAAAAGTAACGGGCCTCGTCGAGGAGTCCGTCGTAGTCGTCGCCGGAGGGGGCGTTTCCTCCGAAGCGGAAGTCTCCACCGCCCGAGCCTCCGGCGTAGGAGGAGGAGGAAGACGCCGCTTGGGACCCGTCGACGTAGATGCGCACGCGATCGGTCTCGAAGACACACGCCACGTGGGTCCATCGTCCCGCCGTCACGCCTCCGCTGGTCCGCGCCTCTTCCGCGCTCTTACAGGCGACTTCGCCGCCGGGGTAGAGGAAGATGCCGAAGGATCCTTCGAAGTCCACGACACCCATACGGCCACTGGTGGGAATCTCCGTGGGGCGGATCCATGTCTCGAAAGTGAAAGGCAGCGTTTCGAGATCCGAGGTGTCACCGAGCCACACCGAGTCGCCCGAATCGTGCGCCAGAGCGCGACCCACGTGGCCTGCGGTGAACTCGTGCCCCGACCCGCGGAGCGAGTGCATCGCCGGGGCGTCGTCGACGAGCGCGTCCTCGAAGCGAACACAGAATCGGAGCGCTGGATCGGCGCCGTCGCAGAAGTCGGGGAGCAGAGCCCCCGAATCCATCACGCCCGTGTCGGGTGAGGGCGCGTCGAGGGCCGACCCGTCGGTGGGCGCTCCGTCCAGAAGCGCGGTGTCCGGCGGCGAGCCGTCCCCCGGCGACGCGTCGATGTTCGTGGCGTCGATGCGCGCCGCGTCGAAAGCGTCCGCCGCCCCATCGAGCACGCCCCCGTCCATGGCCGGCGCGATCGCGCTCCCCTCCAAGGAACATCCCCCTCCGAGCAGGAGGAGGACGCCGCCCACCGCGACAACGACCACACGCACACCGACATCGTATCAGGCTTCATAGCTCACTCAGGACCTTCGTCTTGGCGGCCTCGAACTCCTCGTCGCTGAGCAGCCCTTCTTCGCGCGCGCGGACGAGATCGCGAAGCTTGTCGCTCACGCTGTCGCTCGCCTCTTGCGCGGCCTTTCGCTCCTCGCGCTTGCTCCGGTAGATGCGCTCGTACATGCGGGAGAGCTCGGCGGGCGGAACGCCGCGGCCCATGCGGAAGTAGTAGTGGGCGACCTCGCCGACGGCCCAGGTCATGGCGTAGGCCATGGGCACCGTCACCAGCCAGCCCACGAAGGGGAGGAGCTTGGCGGCCGACATGAGCGCGCCCTGGGTGAGGAGACCGGCGCCGAAGGTGCTGAGGATCTCGAGGACGGCCTTCTTGTCGAGGCGATGGCCGTGGATGCGACCGATGCACTGCACCATCCCGATCTGGATCGGCGCGATCAACACCATGTCGACGAAGGGGATCGGCTGGATGCTGACGGCGCTCGCCGCGATCGCCGACACCTGAAGCACCTCGTAGACGGCGGCGTTCCTCTCCTCGTCGCCGGCCTCGCTGAAGTCGCCCGACAGGACCCGGTCGAAGGTGGCGCCATGGGTTCGTGTGCTCATCTGTCTCTTTCTCCGTTGCTCCAGCCAGCTGCCCCACCAGCAGCAACGCCTGGGCCAGCGGAGATCGCACGTGATTCCGCGATTCCCGAGGTGAGCACTGATCAATCCATGAGCACCAGCCGTACACGCCATGCGCACCGGGCCCACTGCCGAGAACTGCCGATCCTCCGTCGCCCTCTGACAGAATTTGCTTCGATGGACCCGTCCGTCCAACGCCCGAGGTGCGCGACGAAGGTGGCTTTGCTCGCCGCGGCCGTCGCCGTGCTCTGGCCGAGCGTCGCCTTCGCCTCGGACCCCGCCGCCGAGAGCGCGAGCGACACGGCGCTCGTGGTGTTGCTCCTGGTGCTGGTAGGCGCCGCGTATCTCCTGGCCCACTTCGTGGTCGACCGCCTCCAGCAGCGGCTGCTCGTGGTCGCCGGGCTCGAGTACATCGTCCTCGGCATCCTCCTCGGCCCCGCCGTCCCCCAACTCCGCGCGCTCGAGAACCTGGACGACCTGCTGCCGCTGGTCGCCCTCGCCGCCGGCTGGGTGGGACTGGTGCGCGGGATGGAGCTGCGCCTCCGCCAGCTCCGCATGACCTCGGTCGGCACCCTCCGTCTCGCGCTCGGGGACGACATCGTGGCGGGCCTCTCCGTCGCGGCGGCCGCCTACTTCTTCCTCACGAGCGGTACGCTCGGCGACGTCGCCCCCACCGACGCCTGGCTCGCCGCTGGCTTCCTCGGCTGCTGCGCCGCCACCGGCTCCACCGATCCGATGGACGTGATCGGCAAGCGCTACCGCGTCGAGGGCGAGCTGCTGCCGACCCTGCGACGCTCGGCGCGCCTCGGCGACGCCGCCGCCCTCGTCACCTTCGGCATCCTGATCTGCGTCTTCCACCAGGGAGACGAGCACGCGTCGATCGATCTGTCGTGGTTCGAGTGGAGCGGCGTGTCGGTCGGCATCGGGCTCGTCCTCGGCGTCCTCTTCCGATTCTTTTTGGGTGCCGGCGCCTCGCAGAACGGGCGCTTCCTGACGTTGGTCGGCGTGATCACCTTCGCCTCCGGCGCCGCCTGGTTCCTGAACCTCTCGGCGCTCTTCATCAACCTCGTGCTCGGCTTCATCCTCGCGAACCTCGCGCCCGCCAGCGGCGAGATCCGCCAGACGCTGAACCGGACCGAGCGACCGATGTCGCTGGTGCTCCTCCTCTTCGCCGGAGCCCTCTGGCAGCCGCCGGAGCCGGTGCGCCGCACCTATCATCACCTCTTCGAAGGCTGGGCCGAGGCGCAGGTGGCGCTGATCGCCATCGCTTGGTGGATCCTCCTTCCCCTCGCCGCCTTCATCGCCGTCCGCTACCTCGGCAAGCGCCTCGGCAGCACCATCGGCGCCTGGGGCAACCCGCTCCGGCCCGATCTGTACCGCGGCCTCCTCGGCCACGGCGACGCGACGGTGGCGATGGCGGTCTCCCTGCGCGTCATCTACTCGGAGACCGGCCTCGCCATCGACGTCGCCTTCACCACCATCCTCCTGTCGGTGATCATCCACGACCTGATCGCGCCCCGGATCCTTCGCGCCCTGTTGGTGGACGCTGGCGAGCTCAAGGGAGAGCTGAGCGCGCGATGAGCGACGCCACGCCGCATCACGACACCGGCTACGGCAGACAGGTCTTCATCGTCCTGCTCCTGACCGGTGGCGTGATCCTCCTCCACCGCTTCGCCGTCCCCACCCACGTCGACCCGACGGCGATGCTCGCCCTCGGCTTCCTGATCCTCGCCAGCTACACCATCGGCGAGCTGGTCGGCGCGATCCGGGTTCCGCACATCACCGGCTACCTCGCCGCGGGCCTCCTCTTCGGCCCCTCGGTCGCGACCTACCTGGGTCAGGTGCTCCCCTTCCCGCCCTTCGAGCACGGGATCCTCAGTCACGACGTCATCGACTCGCTGCGGGTCTTCGACACCCTCGCGGTGGCGCTCATCGCGCTGACCGCGGGCGGTGAGCTGAAGATCGCCGGGCTCAAGAAGGGCTTCCGCGTGATCCTCGGCATCCTCAGCGGTCAGCTCGCGCTGCTCTTCGTACTGGTGGGCGGCGTGATCTGGCTGTTGAGCGGACCGCTGCCCTTTTTCGTCGTCCCCGAGCTCGCGGCGGTCGGCTCGGCGGGCGCCCTCGGCCTCGGTCTGGTCGTCGCCTCGATCTCGGTCGCGACCTCCCCCGCCGCCACCATCGCGGTGATCAACTCAACCGGCGCCAAGGGCCCGATGACCCGCGCGGTGCTCTCCACCGTCGTGCTCAAGGACGTCATCGTGGTGGTCGCCTTCTCGATCGCGAGCGCGCTCGCCGCCGCGATGATCGGCATCAGCAGCGAAGGTCAGGACCTCGGATCGTTCCTGGCGGTGCACATCGGGGGCTCGATCGTCGTCGGCGTGGCGGTGGGCTTTCTGCTCTCGCTCTACCTGCGCTTCGTCGGCCGCGAGACGCTCCTGGTGATCGTCGGCGTGGTCTATGGGGCGACGCTCCTCGCGACGGCTCTGCACCTCGACCCGGTGCTCCTCTTCATGGCGGCGGGCTTCACCGCCAGCAACTTCAGCCGCGCGGGCGACGCCCTCATCCACAACGTCGAGCGCCTCTCGATGCCGGTCTACGTGATCTTCTTCACCCTGGCCGGCGCGGGGCTGCACCTCGAAGCCATCGCGGTGGTCGGCCCGGTCGCCGCGCTGATCGTGCTGGCCCGCCTGGGCGCCCTCTACCTGGGCGTGGGGCTGGGCGCGCGCCTGTCGAAGGCGGACGAGGGGACGCGCCGCTTCGGCTGGCTCGGCTTCGCGTCACAGGCGGGCGTGGCCATCACCCTCGCCGCCAAGGTCGGCAAGGACTTCGGCGAGGTGGGCCACTACCTCGAGACGGTCATCATCACCGGCGTCGCGATCAACGAGCTCATCGGACCGATCCTCCTCAAGGTCGGGCTCGGGATGTCGAAGGAGATCCCGAAGGGCGGCGCCGAGGAGCGGCCACTCGAAGACGACGGCGCCAGAGACGACGAGGAAGCGGCGCCCGACGACGAAGAGGACACCGAGAAGGACCACCTCTCGGAATGGCCGACGCGTGAAGCGGCCCGCATCGGCGGCGCGTGGCCTCACGCCGAGATCGCCGAGGGTGAGCTTCAGAAGGTGGCCGAGACCATCCGCGAGAGCTTGAAGAAGGTGGTCCAGGGCGCGGTGCGCGGGCCCCTCGCGAATCAGCAGCGGCAGATGGAGACGTACATGCGGGACCTGCGCCGCGAGTTCCTCCGTCACCACCGGCGGCTGACGGTGGAGGTGCGCAGCGACGAGAGCGTGATCCCGAGCTTCCATCGGCAGGAGGCCGAGCTCGCCGAGCGGTGGCGCGCGCTGGTGCTCGAGCGGGCGGCCGAGGTGCGGAGCCGCTTTCTCGACCTGTCGAAGGTGGTCGCTGCGCTCGACGAGATCTCCGACCGCGCACCCCCGCGCGTGCGCGCGCCCTACGAAGAAGCGAGCTTCGCGAAGAGGGACGACGAAGGCGCGACGCGCAAGCTCTCGCGCACGCTCCTCAAGACCAGGCGGGCGCTCGGCGGCGGCACGCCCGAGCGCGAGGTCGAGGTGCGCGCGCTGACGCGCTACCACTTCGCCGCGCTCTCGGCGCGCCTGGAGAGCGTGGTCACCCTGCTGGTGCACGGCGACGCGCACCTGGCCGCGCGCTCGATGAGCCTCTTCGATCACATCCACCGCGGCTACGCCGCCCTCAACGTGGACGACGGTCACCCGATCGAAGAGCGCCTCCGCGCCCTCAAGGCGGCGATCGACGACGAGCTCACGCTGAGCATCGAAGAAGCCGAGCGCATCACGACCGACGCCGCGACGCGGCTCGACGACATCGCCGGAGACGCCTTCGCTGCCTTCGTGGAGGACCTGAAGGTCTACGGCACCCCCGACCTGCCCGCGTCACACCGCCGCGCCGCCGAGGCCTTCGAACAACGGATGGCGGCGGAGAAGGCGCTGGTCACGCGCGTCGATCGCGTGCTCGCGGTGGTGGCGGCGACCTACTCGCGCCTGGGCCTGCGCCTCGAGCTGATCGGCCTCGAGTCACTGATGAAGGAGATGCTCGATCAAGAGGTGCGCTCGCTCGAGGGGGACGTCCGCGGACGCACCCACACCCAGACCGAGCGCCTCGCGGCCGCGCTCTCGGAGGCGCGGGAGAAGCTCGAGCAGGCGCTCGAGAGCACGGACGTGAGCGCCGAGCTCTCGGAGAGGATTCGCGACACCATCGAGCCCCTCGAAAAGGTGTCGGCGGCGGCTGGCGCCAAGGCCCAGGCGCTGCGCGATCAGCTCCGCGAGGAGACCTCGATCACGCCGCTCCTCGAGGGGCTGAGGCGGGCCGCGCTGGGCATCGGCGAGAGCTACACCGCGCCCACCGGTGCGCTCGGGCCACCCCGCATGGAGCTGCCGACCGGTGTTGGCGTGGTCGTGGTGCCCTTCCGCGAGCTGGTCTCGGCGCAGGTCGAGGCCGAGGTGGCGCCCGCGCTCTTCGGTGCGGCGCGCGCCATGGCGGCGACCGTGGAGCCGCTGGTCAGCAGCCTGGCCGAAGTCGAGCGGCTCCTCGCGTTCAACGTCGAGGTCGCGGGCACCGAGCTCGACATGGTGGGCGAGTCGGTCTCGCCGGAGACCCGCGAGCTCTTGTCGCAGATCCTCTTCGGCGCGATGGAGCGCGCCCAGGAGATCGTCGAGGCGCGCCGCGCCGAGTCCGGCGATTGGGCGCCGCTCTTCGGTGGCGAGCTGCGGCAGGCGGTGCTCGGCGGCCTGCGCGAGCTCGAAAACCAGCTCACCCGCGAAGATCTGTCGAACGAGCGCATCGTCGCGCTCCGCAGACGCGCCGCCGGGCAGCGCCTCAGCCAGAAGGCCGAAGCGATCCCGTCGATGCTCGCGCTGGCCGAGGCCGTCGCCAAGCGCACCATTCGTGGCGTGCTCGGCACCGCCCGCCTCGAGGCCTGGCGGCGCACCCTGGGGCTGCCGCGCTCGGCGCGCGACACGAGCCCGGCGGCCTTCATACGACCGGAGCCGCAGACCGAGATCCCGCTGGTCTACCGGCGCCTCTTCGCGGCGCGCACCGTCGAGTCCGCCGACGTGCTCACGGGCCGGGAGCAGACGATCGAGTCCGCGCGCAGGATCCTCCGCGGCAAGACGCCGGGGCAGATGCGATCGGTGGCGCTGGTGGGGCCGGACGGTGTCGGCAAGGGTGCGCTCGCGCGCGCCGTGGTGCGCACGCGTGCCTTCAAGCACGTCCGACACCTGAGCCTCGACAAGCCGGCGACGGTCGAGGACGTCGACGCGTGGTTCAGCGAGGGCACGACGGGTCAGCTCTTCGTGGTCGCGAACTTCCGCTACCTCTTGGCGATGCGCGCTGGAGGTTTCGCGCCGCTCATGCGCTTCATCGAAGGTGTGGTGGCTGATCGGGGGCGCAACGCCTGGCTGATCCACGTCGACGAGCTCGTCTGGAGCGTGGCCACCCAGGCGGCGCCGGTCGCCGAAGCCTTCCCCGACGTGATCGAGGTACCCGCGCTCGGGCTGCGCGACCTCGAGGCCGCCGTCCTCGCCCGCCACGGGCTCTCCGGTTACGGTCTGAGCTTCGAGCATCGCGCCGAGGGCGCGGGCCTCGACGACCTGGTCGTGCGCGCCGCCGCCAAGATCCGCCGCCCCTACGAGACGTATTTCCGCGCGCTCCACGACGCCTCGGGCGGGCTGGTGCGCGACGCGCTCGCGCTCTGGCTCTCGAGCATCGACGAGGTGAACGACCGCGCCGACTATGTTCACGTGGGCAACCTCCCGACCTCCGTGGAGCCGTCTCTGGACGCGCTGCCGGAAGAGGTGCTCCTGAATCTCTTGCAGGTCGCGCGACAGGGCTGGATGGATGCCGACGTGCAGGCGCACGTCTATCGCGTGGAGCACGTGGCGGCCGAGGCGCAGCTCGCGCGGCTGACGAACATGGGCCTGCTCGAGCGCGAAAGCGGTGGCGCTTACGCCATCCCGGTGCATCTTCGGGGGCCGGTCGGTCGCGTGCTGCGCGCGCGGGGATGGGTGCGCTGATGGGTGAGGATTTCGGGGAGCTCATGCCGGGTCTACCGGGCCGCGACTGGCCGATGCTGGGGATGTTGGTGGTGTTCCTGCTGGTGCTCCTCTCGGTGGGCTCGCTTCGGCGCCTCCGAGATCGGCTGCCGACGCGGGGCATCGTGCCGGCGACGGTGGCGACCCTTCACGTCGTCCTTCAGGTCTTCGCTCTGCTGACGGCGGCCGGGATCTTCGGGCGCCTGCTGCCGCCCTCCCTCGAGCCGGCCATCCCCTGGACCATCGTCGCGGTGGCGGTGGCGATCGGCTGGTCGAGCCGCGACGTGCTGCCCGACCTGGTGGCGGCGGTGGTGATCACCTTCGAGCGGCGCCTGGGACCTGGGACCTGGATAGCGATTGGCGAGCTGTCGGGTCTGGTGGAGCGGCGCGGCTTGCGCGCGGTCTGGGTCCGGGACGCGCACGGCAACCGCGTCGCCATCCCGAACCGGCGTCTCCTCGACGCCGAGGTCGCGATGCAGGAGGTC
This sequence comes from uncultured delta proteobacterium, assembly GCA_963727445.1. Lineage (GTDB taxonomy): Bacteria > Myxococcota_A > Polyangia > Polyangiales > B10-G4 > B10-G4. The sequence goes on along the minus strand of CAVSGI010000015.1, from coordinate 456,037 downwards.
GAGGGGCCGGTGCACGAGGTGATCGTGCGCGTCGCGTCGCGGCGGCCGACGCGCGAGATCCGCCGCGCGCTGGTGGAGGCGGCGATCACATCGCCCTGGGTGCGCTCCGACGAGAAGCCCAGCGCGCGGCAGAACGGCGAGGACCCGCAGCTCTGGCACGTTCGCGCGCAGCTCCTCGAGATGCGCTTCGCCTCGCGCTTCGAGGGTGACCTTCTCGAACGGGCGGAAGACGTCCTCGCGGAGAGCTGAGCCGTGCTCGTCCTCGATCGATTCCCGGGGCTCGGCGCCCTCCCGCGAATGACCCTGGTGAGGGGGCCGACGCCGGTGATGCGCCTCGAGGAGACGTCGCGTCGGGGCGGCGCGGAGATCTGGGTCAAGCGCGACGATCGGACCGCGCTGCCCTACGGCGGCAACAAGGTGCGCAAGCTGGAGTGGCTCCTCGGCGAGGCGCGCGCGATCGGCGCGCGGAGCGTGGTGACGATGGGTGGCTACGGCTCGCATCACTGCCTCGCGACGGCCATCTACGGAGCGCGGGCGGGTCTGAACGTCCACGTCGTGCTCTTCCCGCAGCCGATGAGCGCGCACGCCGACGAGGTGCTGCGCGCGATGGTCGGCGCGGGCGCGAAGCTCAGTCGGGTGTCGAGCCCGAAGCTGCTGCCGGTGGGGATGGCGCGCGCGGTGGCGCCGCTTCGCCTCCGGGGCGACAAGCCCTTCGTGATCGGGCCGGGGGGATCGTCGCCGCGCGGCGCCCTCGGCTACGTCGCGGCGGGCTTCGAGCTCGCGGGACAGATCGACGCGGGCGAGATGCCGGAGCCTGCGGCGATCTTCGTGCCGGCGGGGAGCGGGGGCACGCTCGCGGGGATCCTGGTGGGGCTCTCGGCGGCGGGGATCGCGGTGCCGGTGATCGGCGTCCGCGTGACCTCGAAGCTGGTGATCAGCCCGGGACGGATCCGCCGCCTCGTCGCCGGCGCGGTGGCGCTGCTCCGCGCCGCGGATGCCCGCTTTCCCGACGTGACCGACCAGGCGATGGACGCGTTGAACATCGACGGGGCGCACCTCGGCGAGGGGTACGGGGCGGCCACGGGCGCGGGCGAGCGGGCGACCACCCTCGCCGCCCTCGACGATCTCGTGCTCGAGCCCACCTACACCGCCAAGACCATGGCTGCGCTCCTCGACGCCGCCCGAGACGAGAAATACCGGGGGCCGCTCCTCTTTTTGTCGACGCTGAGCTCCGCGCCGATGGAGCCGCTCCTGAGTACGGCTCCCGCGCGTGCGCCCTTCGGTTGACCGAACCCGCCCCGGCGAGGAGTCTATTCCGCACGGGTTGTCCTGCGCACCCGAAGTCTTCTCCTCGCATGCGCCCCTTCATCCTCGCTTTGCTGCTCCTCGGCGCCGGCTGTCTTCCCGACGCGGGCTCCCCGGGCCGCGCGGAGGAAGCGATCGTGGGCGGCACCTATCAAGAAGGTGAGCCGGCGGTGGTCGCGGTGCACACCTTCAGCGGCATCGGGCTGTGCACCGGCACGCTGATCAGCCCGCACGTGGTGCTCACGGCGAAGCACTGCGTCCAGGCGCCAGGCGCGGATCGCCCTTATCCACCCTCGGTGATGAGCGTCGGCGTCGGCAGCGTGAGCGCGGAGGTGATGGAGCTTCGCGTGGTCGACCTCAGCACCACGCCTGGGCTCTACACCTCGGAGCCGGGGGTCGGCCTCGGAGGCGCGTTGGTCGGGGTGGACGTCGCCACCATCACCCTGCTCGATCCGATCACCGATGTGACGCCCATCCCCGTCGGCCGCGAACGACCGACGGTGGGCATGGCGTTCACGGCGGTCGGCTTCGGCGAGCGCCCCGATGGGATGGAAGCCGGCCTGAAGTACGAGACGACCTCCACCATCGAATCGATCAGCGGCGACGTGCTCGCGACCTCGGAGACCATCTGTCGTGGCGACTCGGGCGGGCCGGCGATCCTCGAAGGTCCGCCACGGGTGGTGGTGGGCGTCGCCTCTTTCGGTGAGGAGGGCAACTGTCCGAGCTCGCACGATGGCTACAACCTCGTCGAGCCATTCCTCGGGCTGATCGACGCATCGCTCATCGCCGCCGGGGACTGTCCCTTCGAGGCGGAGGAGAGCTGCAACAGCGTCGACGACGACTGCGACGGGATGGTCGATGAAGAATGCCTGGGTCTCGGCGAGGCCTGCGCCGACGACACCGACTGCGCCTTCGCGCAGCTCCCGGAGCGCTTCGACCCGCTCGACGACCCGGCCTTCTGCGGAGACACGGCGGCGGGACGGATCTGCACGCGGCGCTGCAACCCGACGGCCCCCGCGACCAGCTGCACCGACCTGACGCTTCCCTTCACCGAGGAGGTGATGGCGACGCCGGGCGTGTACTGCGCCAAAGAGGAGGGCTGTGGCGGCCTCTGCGTCCCCGGTGAGGCGGGCGAGGGGATGGTCGACGCGGAGTGCGCCGACGACACCGACTGCGCGTCGCTTCGGTGCGTCGACCCGGGCGACGGAAGGCGCCGATGCCTCACCCCGTGCGTCGGCGACGCGGGATCGTGCCCGGTGAGCGAAGTCTGCGCCGCCAGCGCCGATTCCTGCGGCGCGTGCGTCGCACCGGAGCTGGTGGGCTCACCGCGCGGCCTGGGTGAGCGCTGCGCCGTGGATGCGGACTGCGCCTCGGGGACGTGTCGTGAGGACGGAGAGCTCACGTATTGCTCGCGTGCCTGTGAGCGAGACGAGGACTGCGGCGACGCTTTCCACTGCCGCGACTCGCTCTGCGCGCCGGGCCGGCGAAGCATGTCCGGCGAGCCATGCATGGACGACGGGGACTGCCTCCTCGGCGACTCGTGCCACGGAAGCTACTGCACGCGGCTGTGCTCGGTGGACGGATCGTGTCCCGAGGGCTTCTATTGTGGCGGGGGGCAGTGCACCGTCGACGACGGCCGCGGCGTCCTCGGCGATCGCTGTGAAGAGGGTTCGTGCGCGATCGGCGAGTGCCTCGAGGTCGGCGACGGAACGCGCTGCACGACGCCGTGCGGAGCGAACGGCCCCTGCCAGGCAGGGCTCGAGTGCCGGCGGGTCGAAGACGCGCTCCGCTGCGTGCCGCCGAGCGTGAGGCCGCCGGAGTCGCTCCGGCTCGGGGGTGGAGGCGGCTGCGCGGCGGGAGGGGGCTCGCCGGTGGGGGCCGTCGCGCTGTGGGCGGCTCTGGCGCTCGGCCTCGCGTGCCGGCGAAGGTCGCGATGAGCCCGCGGGGCTCCATCGCCCTGGCCCTGGTGCTCTTCGCGTGCGGCTGCGGGGACTCGACAGACGCCGATGGAGGCGGCGGCGGCGACGCTGCGATGCCGGTGACGTTCCCCGATTGGCCGACGACCGCCAACGGGCCCGACGGAGACACGCTCACCTTCGTGTTGGTCGATCCCTTCCTCGATCAGCAGATGGGCGAGGCGTGGGCGACCATCGGCTACGACCTCGACGGTCATTGCAGCGTGTGGCCCGACGAGGACGTGCCGTGCCTTCCGCCCTCACCGAACCGTCAGATCGTCGAGGACGGGATGGGCTGTCGCGACAACGTGAGCGGCAACGCGCTCTTCAGCACCTTCGAGCAGCTCGTCGGCCGTACCTTCGAGCAGGTGATGGACGACACCCTTCGGGCCGGTCTCGGCGCCCCGATCCTGGTGGTGAGCGGCTGGAGCGGAGAGCGCGACGATCCGAGCGTCGAAGCCGGGCTCGCGTTCGCGACCCACGGAACGAGCGCAACCGGAACGAGCGCGACCTCGGTCGAGATCGTCATGGGGCTCCCGGTGGTCGACGGGGCCTCGGTGTCGCCGCCCGGTTTGGATGGAGGCGACGACTTCTTCGCCGACAGTGCGTCTTGGGACAGCGCCGCGGATCGACCCCTCGCCTGGGACGACGCTGCCTACGTCACCGGGGGTCAGCTGGTGATCCGCCTGCCGGATCGCCTCCCCATGATCTTCGGGAGCGAGGAGCTGACCACCACGCTCCTCTTGACCGACGCGCGGCTGGTGGTGGACGTGAGCAGCGGCGTCCCCGGCACCGCCGTCCTGGTCGGGCGCTGGCCGGCCGTCGACCTTCTCGAGCGCGGGCTGTCCTCCGGTGCGGACGTCTGCCCCGGCACCACCGGCTACGGCTTCTTCGAAGCGCTGGTGGAGATCGCTCCCGACCTCCGCGCGACGCCAGGCACCGGGGGCAGCGCGGAGATCGTCTGCGACGCGGTGAGCGTAGCCATCCCGTTCACGCGCGCAGCGCGAGTGAACGTGGCGGGGGTGGCGACGCTCGTTCGGGCTGCGCCCTGCGAGTGACGCGCGGGTACCTCAGCCCAGCCACTCGGCGAGCTCGCCGGTGAACGTCTTCGGCGCCTTCTGCAGGTCGGCGACGGTGCGGCTGCCGGTGAGGAGCATGATGGCGCGGAGCTGCTGCTCGACGGCCTCGAGATACTCCTCGGCGCCTTCGGGGCCGTGGTCGTGGAGCGCCTTGTAGACGTTGCGGGCGATGCCGCCAGCGGTGGCGCCGAGGGCGATGGCGCGGGCGATGTCGACGCCGGTGCGGATGCCGCCGGTGGCGATCACCGTCATGCCTTCGCGCACGCAGAGGCCGACGGAGGCCGCGGTGGGGATGCCCCAATCCCAGAGCAGCTCGCCGAGCGCGCGCTGCGCGCCTTCGGCGCGGAGCGTCTCGACGCCGACCCAGCTGGTGCCGCCCGCACCCGAGACGTCGACGGTCCGCACGCCGACGGCGTGGAGCTTGGCCGCCGTCTCGCCGCTGATGCCGTTGCCGGTCTCCTTGGCGATCACCGGCACCGGTAGCTCCTTTACGAGGCGCGCGAAGGTCTGGACGCCGCCGCGGAAGTCGCGATCGCCTTCGGGCTGGATCAGCTCCATCGCCGGGTTCATGTGAACGCAGAGGCCGTCGGCGCCGATCTCGGTGACGAGCTTGGCGATGGTCTCGGTGTCGTAGTCGCGTGCTTGAACGACGCCGACGTTGCCGAGGAGCAGGACGTTCGGCGCGTGCTCGCGCACCTGATAGGTCCAGGCCGTCTCGGGCTCGCGCTGCATCGCGCGCTGGCTGCCCAGGCCGAAACCGTAGCCGCGCTTTTCGGCGATGCGCGCGAGCTGGTGGTTCACCTCGCCCGCGCGATCGGTGCCGCCGGTCATCCCCGCGATCACGATCGGCGCCGAGAGCTTCTTTCCGAGGAGCGTGACGGAGGTGTCGAGCTCCTCCATCGAGAGATCGGGGAGCGACTGATGGACCAGGCGCACCTTCTCGAGGAGGTTGGTCCGCTCGCGAAAGGCGACCTCGTCGGTGGCGCAGAGGTCGAGGTGGTCGACTTTGCGCTTCTGGATCTCGCTCTTGGCCATCGAGGGGCAGGAGGGGTTAGCCCTGGTTGATCGGGCAGTCAACCGCGACGGAGCGACAGCCGCGTTTGTCGGCGCATTATTGGGTTCTGAGGGGCGCGTTTCCTCGCGTCGATCCGCGAGGGCGCTTAGGAAAACCGCGCGCGCGACGGTAGAGTCCGTCGTGTGAGGTGGATCCGTGCGGCGGCTTTCTTCGCTCTCGCTTGGGGGGCGGGGTGTGGAGCGTGCGAGGAGACCTCACCGCGTTTCGATCCGGGACGGGTCGGGGAGTCGACCACAGGTGCGGCCGAGGCGCCGGTCGGTGAAGCAGAAACCGAAGCAGAGGCCGAAGGGACCGACGAGTCGGACGAGCCGGGGTCCGTGACCGAGATCCCGATGGCCGAGCTGGTGGACATCGGATACGTGGACGCGCCGTCCGCGCGCATGGCGCACGTCGCCGTCTACACAGGTGATCAGCTGGTCGTCTGGGGCGGCGACGATGCGTGGCCCAGCGAGGCCGACGGCTACGCGGAGGTCACGCCGCATCCGCTGGCGACCGGCGGACGCTACACGCTCGCCACCGAGCGCTGGGCGCCAACGCGCACCCGCGGTGCGCCCGCGGCGCGCTATGACGCGGAGGCGGTCTACACCGGGAGCGAGATGATCGTTTGGGGCGGGCGCACCGGCGAAGATGCACCGGTGGCGACGGGCGGACGCTACGATCCGGCGCGCGATCGCTGGCGCCCGATCGCCTCGGCGGGCGCGCCTGCGGGGCGGTACGGGCACACGCTGATCTGGACGGGCAGCGAAGCGATCGTGTGGGGCGGCTTCGCGGCAGACGGAAGTCCGCTCGCGAGCGGGGCGCGCTACGACCCGGCGGCCAACACCTGGCGAAGCGTGAGCGCCAGCGGCGCGCCGGCGGCGCGCGGCGATCATGGCGCGGTGTGGACCGGCAACGAGATGATCGTCTGGGGTGGACGGGGCGCGAGCGACGAGCTCGCCGACGGTGCGCGCTACGACCCGAGCACCGACACCTGGCGCAGCATGAGCGCCGAGGGCGCCCCTTCCGCGCGACGCGCGCCTGCCGTTGGGTGGAGCGGGAGCGAGATGATCGCGTGGGGTGGGTACACCGGGAGCTGGGACACCCACGACCGAACCCTCCTCGCCACCGGCGGTGTGTACGATCCCGCCGCCGACCGCTGGCGCCCCACCTCCATGGACGGCGCGTTCACGCGCGACGGCGCGCACGGCGTGTGGACGGGCACGAAGATGGCTGTGTTCGGTGAGACGAACATGGACGAGACGAACATGTACCCCGGTCCAGCGCTCGGGCTCTACGATCCGCACGCCGACGCGTGGACGCTGCGCGGCGCGCCGGAAGTGTTCGGGTGTCCGTTGGTGCTGGGCCATGGAGAGCTCCTGGTTTGGGGGGGTTCGGATGGCACGAACCTGATGGCCGAGGGCGTGCGCATCCGGCTTCCATGAGCGGACGTGCTTCGGCGTCCCGGTCCGCGGATGCTCGGTGTACGATACGAGGCGCGGGACGGACGAGGGAGTGGCTGTCATCGAAGAGCAGACGATGCGCGCGTTGATCGGCGTGGTGGAGCGGGCGGCGCGTTCGCCCTACGCAAAGAGCCTGGTGCTGAGGGGCGGGCTGGCGATGCGACCGGCGGAAGGGCCGCTCCATCGGACGGTGGAGGACGTGGACTTTCTCGGCCTTCCGCCCCTCGACGTCGAAGCGGGGCCGGGGGCGCTGGTGGAGATCGTCGGCGCGCAGATCGATGACGGGATCCGCTACGACGGCGTCGAAACGGAGACGATCTGGGAGGAGAGCGAGACGCCCGGCGTGCGGGCGCGGGCGCTCGCGCACATCGACGGCCAGGAGGTGCCGGTGCAGATCGACCTGAGCTTCGGCGATCCGCGGGTGGTTCCGGATCGCGCGATCAAGCTCGAGGGGCAGACGACGCCCATCCAGGCGGCGGCCGTGGAGACGATCTACGCGTGGAAGGTGCACGGGCTCTTCGAGCGGGGGCACGGCCAGTGGCGCCCGAAGGACCTCTTCGACCTGTGGATCCTGAGCCAGCGGGAGGACCTCGATGAGAGCAAGCTGCCGGAGGCGCTGCGCGCGACCTTCGACTCGCACGGCGACAGCTTCGCCATCATGGACCGCTTCCTCGGCGGGCCCTGGGGGACGAGCAGCGGGAGCCGCGAGAAGTGGCGAAAGTACGTCGAGTCGAGGGACGACGTCCCGAAGGACATGCAAGAGGTCGTGACGGAAATCCGCACGCGGGTAATCCCGATCGTCGCCGCGGCCGTGGATGCGTGAACGCGCTTCGCATCGCTCGCCCCAACGGGGACGGTCTACACTTTTCAACTTTCGGCTGCGCCGCGCGCATGCGGATGGAACCTCGGCGTGCGTGGCGAAAGTTGAAAAGTGTAGACCGTCCCCGTTCGCTATCTTTCGGCTGCGCCGCGCGCATGCGGATGGAACCTCGGCGTGCGTGGCGAAAGTTGAAAAGTGTAGACCGTCCCCGTTCGCTATCTTGGGCAGACGTGAGAGCCGAGCGCGAAGCGCGAGGCGACAGGGGGGCTGGTCCCGTGTTGGGGCGGAGGCCCGACTACGACGAAACCGCTCCGGCCCTCCGCCCAGCGACCCCGCAAGCGCGTGAGCGCAGCGAAACGCGCGCACGCCACACCCCCCCACATCGCCCTGAGTGAGCGCTCATCCCGCCACCGACCCCGCAAGCCTCCAAAAAGCCCGGGTTGACGCCGCCCCCCCTCCCTAGCAAGTTGCGGCGGCCATGAATCCCGCCTGGATGGACGAGCTGAGGGGGCTGCTCGCGGAGCGGCTGGAGGCGTTTCTCGCGGACAAGCGTCGCGAGGCGGAGGAGATCTCTCCGGAGTCGGTGGAGCTGGTCGATCAGGTGACGTCGCTGACGATGCGCGGCGGCAAGCGACTGCGGCCCGTCGTGCTGACGGCGGCGTATCGGGCGGTTCGGCCCCAGGCGCCGCTTTCGCAGACGGTGGACGCGGGGGCGGCGATGGAGCTGCTCCAGACCTATCTCCTGATCCACGACGATTGGATGGATCAGGACGAGGAGCGGCGCGGCGGGCCGAGCGTCTTCGCGGCGCTGCGCGACCGCCACGGCGACGCGCACCTCGGCGCCTCCCTGGCGGTCCTCGCCGGCGACCTCGGCGCGGTCTTCGCCTCGGAGATGATCGCCGGCGCACCGTTCCCCGCGGCGCGTCGCAAGGAAGGCCTCGATGCGTTCTGGCGCCTTCAGCGCGAGGTCTTCTTCGGGCAGCAGCTCGACATCCTCGCCGCGCCCGAGGTCGAGCGCATGTACGACCTCAAGACCGGGAGCTACACGGTGCGCGGGCCGATGCTCCTCGGCGCGATCCTGGCCGACGCCGACGCTGCCGCGATGGACGCGCTCCGGCGCTGGGCCAATCCGCTGGGCGTCGCGTTCCAGCTCCGTGACGAGCTCCTCGGCACCTTTGGGGATCCCGGCGCCACCGGGAAGCCCGCGGGCGGCGACATCCGGCAGGGCAAGCACACCACGCTGGTCAAGCAGGCGCGCGCCGTGGTGCCCGAGACCGAGCGCGCCGCGCTCGAAGACGCCCTCGGCAACGAGTCCGCGACCGACGATCGGATCGCTGCGGCCACCGAGCTCCTCGTGCGCTCCGGCGCCCGGAAGCACGTCGAAGAGCGCCTCGCCCTCCTCGCCGCACGCTCCCGCGAAGCCCTCGCGAGCGCCCCCTTCGCGACCGAGGACCTCGAGCTCATCACCGGGCTCCTGGTCGACCGGGATCACTGAATGCACGGCAAAGGCTTCGGACGCGGCAAAGCGATCCTCCTCGGCGAGCACGCCGTGGTGTACGGGCGACCGGCGCTCGCTTGCGGCATCGAGCGTGGCGTGCGCGCCGAAGCGCGATCGGCCGACGCGTCGCAGCTGATCGTGCCGACGTGGGATCTGGCGCTTCGCCCCGACGCCGAGGAGCCCCTCGCGCGCGCCTTCGATGCGCTGCTGAACGTCTACCCCGAGCGGCCGACCTTCGAAGTCACGGCCGAGGTCGAGCTGCCGGCGGGTGCCGGCCTCGGTTGCTCGGCGGCGCTCGGCGTGGCGGTCCTCGCGGCGATGGACGATGCGCTCGGCGTGGTCCGCGACGCGGAGGCGCGCGCCGAGGTCTCGCTCGCGTGGGAGCGCGTCTTTCACGGCAACCCCTCGGGCGTCGACCCCGCCATGGCGAGCGCGGGCGGCGTCGCCGTCTTCCGCCGGGGCGAGCCCCTGCAGCGTGTCATCCCGCGGCGCCCCCTGATCCTGGTGATCGCCGACAGCGGCGAGTCCTCGAGCACCAAGGTGATGGTCGACTCCGTCCGGCGACAACACGAGCGAAGCCAGAAGCGGGTGGAGGAGGTCTTCGACGGCATCGCCGCGCTGGTGCGCAACGGCGAGCTGGCCATCGCCGCCGGTGACGTCCACGCCCTCGGGCAGCTCATGGATCTGAACCACGGCCTCTTGAGCTCGCTGCTCTTGTCGACGACCAAGCTCGAGGCGCTGTGCGAGCGCGCGCGCGACGCAGGCGCCGAGGGGGCCAAGCTCACGGGCGCCGGCGGCGGCGGCTGCATGATCGCCCTCGCCCCGGACATGGAGACGGCAGAGCGAGCGCGGGCCTCGGTCGCGGAGATCGCGACTGAAGCCTTCGTGGCGGAGGTGGCGTGAAGGCGCGGGCGGTGGCGCGGGCGAACATCGCCTTCGCGAAGTACTGGGGCAAAGCCGACCTCGCGCTGAACCTTCCGGCGGTGCCCAGCGTGTCGATGACCCTCGACCGCCTGGTGACTGAGACGGACGTGCACTTCGATCCCGCGCTCGGTGAGGACCAGGTCTCCCTCGACGAGAGGCCCGCGAGCATGAGCGAGCGCACCCGGATCGTGGAGCTCCTCGATCGCGTCCGGGCGATGAGCGATCGCCAGGGCCTCTTCGCTCACGTGGCGTCGGTGAATCATTTCCCGACCGCAGCCGGGCTCGCCTCGAGCGCCTCGGGCTTCGCCGCCCTCGCCGCCGCATCGACGGTGGCCGCGGGCATGGAGTACGACCCGAAGCTCGTGAGCCGCCTCGCGCGCCGTTCGAGCGCGTCGGCCGCGCGCTCGGTCTGGGGCGGCTACGTCGAGCTGGCCGCCGGCACGCCGGGCGACGACTCACTCGCCGCCGAGCCAGTGATGAGCGCCGACGCGTGGGACGTGCGTCTGGTCGTCGGGCTCACAGCGAAGGGCGCGAAGAAGGTCGGCTCCACCATGGGCATGGAGCGCTCCCGCGAGACCTCGCCGCTCTACGATGCGTGGATCGAAAAAGCGCCGCTCCTCGCGAAGACGATCAAGGAAGGCCTCCTCGCCCGCGACCTGTCGGTCCTCGGCCCGGCGATGGAGCAGAGCACCATGGCCTTCCACGCCTGCGCCATGACCTCGAACCCGCCGATCATGTATTTCCGCCCGACCACGCTGTCGGTGCTCGAGTCGATTCGGAATCTGCGCGACGAAGGCGTGGCGGTGTACGCCACGATGGACGCCGGCCCCCACGTGAAGGCGCTCTGTCTCGCCGACGACGTGGAGCGCGTGCAGAGCGCGATGAAGGCGTGCGAGCAGATCGGAGGCACTCTCGTCTGCAAGGCCGGCGGTGACCTCGAGGTCGAGGGGTGATCCGCGTCAGCGCGCCCGGGAAGATGATGGTGGCCGGGGAGTACGCGGTGCTCCACGGGCATCGCTCTTTGGTGGCCGCGGTGGATCGGCGCGTCCTTCTGACCCTCGCTGATGACGGCTCGTCGGCCGCGAGCGACGCTTCGGGAGATCGGCCGCGACTTCCGCCCGAAGCCGAGGTAGCCCGAGAGGTGGCCGAGGCTCGCCTCGGCCCCACCCCCGGAGTGATGAGCCTCGACGCACGACACCTGAGAAGCGAGAGCGGCGCGCAAAAGCTCGGGCTCGGATCGTCGTCAGCGGCCGCGGTCGCCGCGGCAGCCGCGGTGCACGCGGCGCACGGGCGCGACGTCGCGGCGGACGAGACCCGGCTGCAGATCCTCGACGACGCCATGCAGGGACACCATCGCGTCGCGCCCGAAGGGAGCGGCGCCGACGTCGCCGCCGCGACCCTCGGCGGCGTGACCCTCTACCGGCGATGGGGCGAGCGCTTCGAGGCGGCGAACGCCACGCTGCCGTCGGGGCTGGTCACGCGCGTCGTCTGGACCGGAAAGGAAGCGCGGACGAGCGAGCTCGTGCGCGCCGTGGGCGCGCTTCGCGCGCGAGACGCCTCGGGTCACGACGCGGCCATCGCGGCCATCGCGGAAGCGGCCGAGGCGATGATCGCGGCGGCCGAATCGGGTGACGCCGCTGGGTGGATCGAAGCCGTGGAGGCGCACGGCGCCGCCATGGCTGGGCTCGGCGCGCGCGCCGAGGCGCCGATCGTCGAGGAGCGGCTCCTGTCGGTGATGAGCCTCGCGAGCGAGGTCGGCGGCGCGGCGAAACCGTCGGGCGCCGGTGGAGGCGACGTGGCGCTGGCTTTCTTCGCCGACGAGGACGCGGCGCGCCAATTCGCGTCGGCATGCGCCGAGGCCGGTTTCGACCTACTCTCACTCTCTCTCGGGGCGCGGGGAGTGGAAGCCCGGCGCGAAGAGTCATGAAGAAGCGGACGTCGAGACTACCGGGCTTCTACAAGCTCACCATCGAAGAGCGGCGACGCCTCGCGGCGCAGGCCCTCGGCGTCGACGTGCGTACGCTGAGCCGCGCCCTCGCCGATGGCGGCCTCGACCTGGCGACGGCCGACAAGACCATCGAGAACGTGATCGGCACCTACGCGCTGCCCTTCGCCGTCGCTCTCAACGTGCGCATCAACGGCAAGGACCACCTCGCCCCGATGGTGGTGGAGGAGCCCTCGGTGGTCGCCGCGGCTTCCAACGCGGCCAAGATGATCCGCATGGGCGGCGGCTTCGAGGCCGAAGCCGACGAGCCGATCATGATCGCCCAGGTGCAGCTCGATGGCGTCGCGGATGCCGCGCGCGCTCGCGCCGCCCTCATCGGGGCGACGCCCGAGCTGGTGCAGAGCGGCAACGAAGCGGTGCCCGGCCTGGTGGTGCGCGGCGGCGGCGTCCTGGGCCTCGAGGTGCGCGACCTCGGAGATGGGATGATGGTGGCGCACCTGCTCGTCGACTGTCGCGACGCGATGGGGGCGAACCTGGTCAACACCGTGGCCGAACGGGTGGCGCCGCGCATCGCCGAGCTGACCGGCGGCCAGATCGGTCTTCGCATCCTGTCCAACTGGAGCGACAAGCGCTGCGTGCGCATTCGGGCCCGTGTGCCAGCCGAATATCTCGCCGTAGACGAGCACGAAGGGACGTCGGTGCGCGACGCCATCGCGCGCGCCTCGCGCTTCGCCGAAAAGGACCCCTACCGGGCCGCGACCCACAACAAGGGCATCATGAACGGCGTCGACGCGGTGGTGGTCGCCACCGGCAACGACTGGCGCGCGGTGGAGGCCGGTGCACATGCGCACGCCGCGCGAAACGGAAGCTACGAACCGCTCTGCACCTGGCGCGTCGCCGAGGACGGGTCTCTCGAGGGCTCCCTCGAGATGCCGCTCGCCCTGGGAATCGTGGGTGGCCCGACCCGAGTGCATGGCGGCGCCCAGCTCGGCCTCGAGGTCGCGGGCGCCGAGTCGGCGCAACAGCTCTCGATGATCGTCGGCTCGGTGGGCATGGCGTCGAACCTCGCTGCGCTCCGCGCGCTCGGCACCGACGGGATTCAGCGCGGGCACATGGCTCTGCACGCGCGCAGCGTCGCGATCGCCGCGGGCGCGCGCGACGAGATGGTCGAGGTGGTGGCGGCCGCCATCCACGACGCCGGAAACGTCACGGTCGAAGCCGCTCGCGAGGTGCTGGCCCATCTGACCCCCGCCACCCTGACGCACGCCGCCGGCCAGCCCTGATTGGCGACAGTCGCACCTCACGATCCTCCGTTCCAAGATCGTGGTGGTTCGATTAGCCTCAGAGCGATGGCGCTCGAGGCGGGACGGGTCGTCGGTCAGCGCTACCGTGTGGAGGGCGAGATCGCCACCGGGGGCATGGGCGCCGTGTACCGAGTGACGCGCCTCGACGACGGCGCCCCGCTCGCGCTCAAGGTCATTCGCAAGGACCGGTGCAGCGCACAGACCGCGATGGACCGCTTTCGGCGCGAGGCCCAGCTCCTCGACAAGCTCGAGCATCCGCAGGTCGTGAGGTTCTTCGACGCGGGGCGGACCGATGATGGCTCGCTCTTCCTGGTGATGGAGCTCCTCGAAGGCGAGACCCTGCTCCACTACCTGCATCGTGAAGCCCCGGTCGCGGCGCCCGCGGTGGCCGAGCTGGTCCGCGGCATCGCGACCGCGCTCGACGCGGTGCACTCGGTCGGCGTCGTTCACCGCGACCTCAAGCCCGGCAACGTCTTCCTCACGCCCAGCGGAGTGAAGCTCGTCGACTTCGGCATCGCCAAAGCAGCGAACGTGACCCGCTTGACCATCACCGGTCAGATCGTCGGCACGGTGCGTTACATGGCGCCCGAGCAGGTGATGGGGAACTCCGTCGATTCGCGGGCCGATGGGTACTCGCTCGGTGTCATCGCGTGGTCAGCGCTCGCCGGGGGGCCGCCCTTCACCGGCAAGGGAATGGACGCGGTGCGCGAGGTGATCGCGGGGCTCCCACCACTGGAGCTGTCGGCGCCAGAGCTCGGGCCCGAGATATGCGCGGTGGTCCACAAAGCCACGGCGCGCGAGGCCGACGCGCGCTTCGCGACCGCGGGGGCCTTCGCCGAGGCCTTCGAGGCCGCCGTGACTGGAGCGCCGCTGAACCCGAACCGCCCCCGCACCGGCTTCGTCCCCCTGCCCGCCACCAACGCCGCGACGCCGAAGGCGCGCGCCAGAGCGGAACCGGAGACGCGGATCCTGGACGAGGGACCCACGGCGACCGTGATGAGCGAAGCGCCGCCCGCGGTGCGCGCCATGCGCCGACGGCAGAGAGCGCTCGTGATCGGCGGCGTGATGTTGGGTTTCGTCACCGTCGGCGGTGTCGGAGTGCTGTCCGGGGCCGGGGGCCTGACCGACGACGTTGACACGACCTCCGGCCCACCGACCAGCTCGTCGGTGGAGGATGTCGCGGAGTCGGAAGCGGAAGGGGAGACCGGAGCGGAGACAGAGACGGAGGCGGAGGCCGCTGCGGAGGCGGAAGCACCCGTCCTCACCGTCTTCTCCGACCCACCGGGCGCGATGGTGGAGATCGACGGCGCGATGGTGGGCAACACGCCGATCGATGTGCCGGCGCCTGCCGATCGGACCTATCGAGTCACCGCGCGCCTCGCTGGATTCGAGACGCTCTCCACCGAGATCGGCCCCGACTATCCCCAGGACGAGGTGCACCTCGAGCTGAGCGAGCACGCACGCAGGCGCTCGAGCGCGTCGCCGATGCAAACCCGCGCCATGGCCGTCGAGGAACCGCCTGCACGCCACATGGAGGACCTCGACCCGTGGGCCGACTGATCAGCCGCCGAGGGTGAAGATCGTCACGTCGTTGGCGTAACCGGCGGAGCCACATCCGCTCGCCACGGTACGCGTCGTCTCGAGGCGGATCGTGTAGGAGGGACCGGTGATCGCCGCGAAAGTGAACGACTGCATCACGCTCATGGTTCCGCTGGCGATCGAGAACGAGCCCACCGTGACGCCGTTGATGGAGAGCGACACGTCCTGGGTGTCACAGGTCAATCCGTTCGAGTCGAGGGTGAGCGCGAAGCTGACGCTGGTGAGGCTCGGCAGAGTCGTGGTTCGCGTTCCCTCCACGTAGTCGCCCATCCGCCAGAAGTAGAGCCCCGCCGAAGCCACACGAGTGTCGCTGCTCGAAGGAAAGGTGACGGTGGTCGTGGTCGGCACCATCACGCAGGTTCCGGAGGTGCATGACGTGCCCGTGCCGCAGACGACGCCGCACGCGCCGCAGTTCATGTCGTCCGCGCTGGTGTCCACACAGACGCCGGAGCACGCCGTCTCGCCCATCGCGCAGATCGGTGTGCACGCGCCTGCGGTGCAGGCTTCCCCCGTGCCGCAAGCAGCTCCGCAGCCGCCGCAGTTCATGTCGTCCGTCAGTGGATCGACGCAGGTGCCACTGCAGTCGATGGCCCCCATGGGGCAAACGCTCGTGCAGACCCCGGTCATACAGGCTTCACCCGTGGCGCACGCGCGTTCGCAAGCGCCGCAGTTCACGTCGTCGGAGTCGAGGTTCACACAGGCGCCGGCGCAGAGGGTCAGCCCACCCGAGCAATCCCCGCCGTCACTGGGGACGATGGTGTCGGGGCGGCCGCTGTCGGTCACCCCACTGTCGGGCGTGCCCGTGTCCCGCGGGGCCCCATCGGGGACACTGCCGTCGGCGGGGACATTGCTGTCGACGGTGATGCTGCTGTCGGTGGTGACGCCGCCGTCCGTCGCGGGCCGTCGACCGCCGTTGGCGCAAGCCAGCAGGCTCGAGGAGAGGGCGAAGAGGGCGAGCCAGCGGCCGAGCATCCGTTCACCTTACTGTGTGCGGCCGTATGCCGCCACGACCTCAACCCGCGCGGCGCGCGGCCACGTGCGCGGCGACGGTCTCGCGTAGCTCGCGCACGTCGAAGGGCTTCTGGATGTACTCGTTTTCGACCTTCGTGAGGAAACGGCGCGCCTCCGGCGTGAAAGCGCCGCCGGTCATGAAGAGGATCCGATCGAGGATCTCCGGGCGGGCGCGCATCAAGCGCTCGTGGAGCTCCATCCCGCTGACGTCGGGCATCATCAAATCGCAGAGGATGACGTCGAAGTCCTTCGAGAGGCAGAGGGTGAGCGCCTCGCTGCCGTTCTCCGCCATGGTGACGTCGTGCCCGATGAGCGTGCGCTTGATCGATCGGCGCACCAGTCGTTCGTCATCGACCACCAGAACCCGCCCCCCGAGGACCGGTCGTGTGGCCGGTGCGGGTGTGGGGCGCGGGCGACGCCCCTGGCTCGCGACGTCGATCACCGGGAGACGAACGCGGAAGGTCGCACCGCGCACCGTGCCCTGCACCAGCTCGATGGTGCCCCCGAAGCTGCTCACGATGCCGTGACTGAGGGAGAGGCCGAGACCGGTACCTCCGCCGATGGGTTTGGTCGTGAAGAAGGGGTCGAAGATGCGCGACGCGATGCGCGGATCGACGCCGGGTCCGGTGTCCGAGATCTCCACCACCGCGAAGCCGCCCTGCTCCGCGGTGCGGATGCTGACCTCGTTGTCGTCGGCGTGACCGATGGGCAGCGCGTCGGTCGCGTTCTTCAGGACGTTCAGGAAGACCTGCCCCAGTCGCCCTTCGTCCGCCAAGACCTTCGACGGGCCCTCGTAATCCCGCACCAGCTTCCCGCGGTGCCGAATCTCGTTGGAGAGCACCTGAATGATGCTGTCGAGGACCCCTTCGACGTCGACCGGCGCGGTGTTCGTGGTGTCCGCCCGGGCGAAACGACTCAGCGCTCCCACGATATCGGTCATCCGCTCGACGCTGCGGCGGGCATCGCTCAGCGCCTCTTTCACCTCGACGTCGCTTTCGTCGTCGACCGTGTCCGCGACGTACTCGAGACTGGCGCTCAGCGAGGCGAGGGGGTTGTTGATCTCGTGGGCGACGCCGGCCGCCAGGGTTCCCATCGACGACAGACGGTCGGCCATCACCAGCTGGGCGCGCATGCGCCCGCGCTCGTTGGCCTCGTCCTGACGCCGGTTCAGGTCCATCGCGGCCCGCTCCGCGGAGCGGATACGAGTGCGCAGCGCGTCCTCTTCGATGGGCTTGTCGACACAATCGGTGGCGCCAGCTTCCATGATCGCGGTTCGATCGGCGCGCTGGCCGCGGGGCGACATCACCAGGACCGAGACGTACTCTCCACCGGGCAGGGCGCGTACCTTGCGGCAGGCGTCGACGCCGCGAAGGCTCCCTTCGGGAGCCGAGTCGATCACCATCAGGTCGAAGGGGTTACGCCGGTGTGCCTCGAGCGCGATTTCGAGATCCGACATCGCCACCACGACGTGACCGTGCGCGCGAACCAGGCGGGAGACCTGG
This sequence comes from uncultured delta proteobacterium, assembly GCA_963727445.1. Taxonomy (GTDB): domain Bacteria; phylum Myxococcota_A; class Polyangia; order Polyangiales; family B10-G4; genus B10-G4. The sequence goes on along the minus strand of CAVSGI010000015.1, from coordinate 438,581 downwards.
TCGCGAGTGCTCTCGTCCTCGTCGACGACCAGAGTCCTCAAGCGCATGGGCCGTGATGATAGCTCAGCTGCGCTCCTGGGGGGCCGGGGTCAGCTGTTGAAAGCCGACGGCCATCACGCGCTCGCTCTCGTCGAGCACGAGAGCACCATACCGGCACTTTTCCACCAAGAGGCCCGAGGCGAGGGTCCCGTCGGGGCGAGGAAAACGAACGCGCTGTCCCTCGTACAGGGACGCGAAGACGACTGCGCTCGCAGCCACGTCCGCGAGCGAATGCGAGAGCTCACGTCGCTTCGCCGGCGCGGCCTTCGCACAATCGTCGAGCCGTCGCACGCGGCCGGCACCGAGCCATACGTCCACCGCGCGCGCCCGGCGGAAGATGACGACGCCGAGATGCTCGACGCCGAGCCCGCTCCGAACGCGGACCGGCTGGCCGACGTCCGGCTCGGTGGCGATCCGATCGCCGAGCCTCTCACGCGCGGCGTCGACGGTGGGGTTTCCCGCGACGAGGCCTCGGGCCTCCGCGAGAGCGCGCTCCACCACGGACATCATGCGGCGATCGTCGTCCATCATGGGTGTTTTGGGGTGTCTGCCGCCCGTCCGCCAGCGTTATCGTCTGCGGGTGCTGGTCCACGCATACCTCGGGGCGCTGGTCTTCGGTGGGGTGCTCCTCGCCGCCTCGCTCCTGGTCGGTGGTCGCGGAAAGATGCGCGTGCGAAGCCTCGCGTTCTGGGGTTTCGCGCTCTCCTTCTTCGGCCTCGGGACCATCGGCCTCCGGCTCACGGGTGCTCTGAGCGAGACCAGCGTGCCCATTGCGGGAGCCGCCCTGGGCCTGTGTGTGGCGGCGCTCGTCCTCTGCCTGAGCCGCCGCCGGAAGGCTGGCTAGTCTAGATGCGTTTCCGCGCGCGCCCGGAGGTGTGGCCGATTGAGGGCGCCTTTCGCATCGCGCGGGGTGAGAAGCGCGAGGCGACGGTGGTGGTCGCCGAGGTCCGCGACGGTGAGCACGTCGGCCGCGGCGAGTCCGTCCCCTACGCCCGCTACGGCGAGTCCGTGGAGGGCACGGTCGCGGCGATCGAGGGCCTCGACCCGGCGACCGCGACGCGTGAGGAGCTGGGCGAAGCGCTCGGTCCCGGCGCCGCGCGCGCGGCTGTCGATTGCGCGCTCTGGGAGCTCGAGGCGCGGCGCGCGGGCAAACGGGTGTGGGAGCTCGCCGGTGTGGCGCCGCCGCGCGCGGTGCCGACCCTGCGCACGATCAGCATCGACACGCCCGCGCGCATGGGCGAGGCGGCGGCCGCGCTGGGCGCGCGTCATCTGAAGCTCAAGCTGGCGGGCGACGGGGACGACGTGGCTCGCGTGCTGGCGGTGCGGAAGGCGGCGCCGCGCGCGGTGCTGGTCGCCGATCCCAACGAGTCCTGGACGGCCCAGGACGTCGAGGCGCTCGGCCCGCGTCTGGTGGAGCTCGGCGTGACGATGATCGAGCAGCCGGTGCCCGCGGACGACGACGAGGGGCTCCGCGACGTGAAGATCGCGGGGCTGTCGATCTGCGCCGACGAAGCCATTCACACCCGCGCGGAGCTGCCACGCGTCGCCGGGCGATATGACGCCATCAACGTGAAGCTCGACAAGACCGGCGGCCTCACCGAGGCTCTGGCGCTGGCGCGCGAGGCGCGGTCGATGGGCCTTTCGGTGATGGTGGGCTGCATGGTGTGCACCTCGCTGGCGATCGCGCCGGCCTTCCTCCTGACGAACGAGGCGACGATCTTCGATCTGGATGGGCCGCTCCTGCTCGCGCGGGATCGTGAAGGCGGCGCCGAGCTCGCGAACGGCCTCCTTCATCCCCCCACCCTCTGGGGATAGACTCTTCGTCGTGCGTCGCATCCGAGCCCGCGTCTTCGGCCCGCCCGGCGGCCTCGTCTCCCCGCTCCTGACGCTGGTGACGAGCGCCGAGGCGGACGTCTCGCTGTTGGACCTCAGAGGGTTCGACGATCTCGACGCGCTCTTCGCCCAGCGCGAGAGCCTGGATGGCCCGGCGCTCCTGCGTGTCGACCCGGAGCTGGTGAGCGACGCGCTCGCGCGCCTCGACCCCGGGGACGACATCTGCGTCTACGACGAGCCGGTAGCCCTCGTCGCCCACCGCCTGCTCGACCCTCGCCGGCCCGCGCGACATGCTCACCGGTCTCGCGACGCGGCACCCGTGGGGGCGCGAGCTCGAGCGCGCTCTTTCTTCGGCGAGCGTGGAGCGGCCCGTCTCCATCGTCGCGATCGACATCGACCACTTCAAAGCGGTCAACGACCAGCACGGCCACTCGGCGGGTGACTCGGTGCTCAGCGCGCTGGGCGAGCGGCTCCTCTCTCAGTGCGGTACCGAGCCGCTGATCGCGCGCGTGGGTGGGGAAGAGATGGCGATCCTCGTGTCGGGAGGCGAGGAGCGGGCGACCGAGATCGCCGAGCGGGTGCGGACGATGGTGGAGGCCGAGCCGCTCGCGGGGATCGCCATCACTGTCTCGGTGGGCGCGGCGAGCACCGAGACGCCGATGGCGAGCGCAGAGCTGGTGCGCGACGCGAACCAGGCGCTCTACGCCGCGAAGGCGGGCGGGAGGAATCGCGTCGTTCACGCGACGGCGCTCGCCCGAAAGAACGCCCAGGCGGGCAAGGACGACGACCTCGCCGGCTTCGAGGACTTCACGCGAGTGATCGCGGAGCGCGTCGCCGAGGTGATCACGCGGCGTGGCCGGCGCCTCTTTCACGAGCTGAAGGAGCAGGCGGACATGGATGCGCTCACCCAGCTCTATTCGCGCCGTTATCTCGACCGGCGGCTCCCCTTCGAGGCGGAGCAGGCCGAGGCCGGCTCGGTGCCGCTCACCGTCGCGCTGCTGGACATCGACCACTTCGGCGACGTGAACAAGACGCACGGCTGGCCCACCGGCGACCGTGTGCTGAGCGAGCTGGCGGAGGTGGTGCGCAGCACCATCCGCGGCAGCGACTGGGTGGCGCGATACGGCGGCGAGGAGATCTGCGTCGTCCTCACCAACACCGCCCTCGACGAGGCAGCGCCCGTCCTCGAGCGCATTCGAGCCGCGGTGGAGAGCCACCAGATCGAAGGCACCCAAGGCCAACGAGTGAACGTCACCGTCAGCATCGGCGCCGCCGAACGCGACACCGAGGAAGCCGTCGCCGCGCTCGTCGAGCGCGCCAGCGACAACCTCCTCGCCGCCAAGCGCAGCGGACGAAACGCCGTCGTCATCTGAGGGGACGTCTGAGGGGACGCTAGATTGACAATTGACTTCTCCTCCACGCGCGCGTGCTGCGGCGCTGAGCGAGATCTGAGGGGACGCTAGATTGACAATTGACTTCTCCTCCACGCGCGCGTGCTGCGGCGCTGAGAAGTCAATTTGTCAATCTAGCGTCCCCGTGTGCTGCGGCGCTGAGCGAGAAGTCTGAGGGGACGCTAGATTGACAATTGACTTCTCCTCCACGCGCGCGTGCTGCGGCGCTGAGAAGTCAATTGTCAATTAGCGTCCCGTGTGCTGCGGCGCCGAGAAGTCAATTTCAATCTAGCGTCCCCGGTGCTAGGCACGGCGGCCATGGGGATGGACGAAGAGGAGATGGACCTCTCCGCGCTTCGCACCGGCGAGTATCCACCGGTCAATCGCGAAGCGGCGCAGCTCACGATCCGCGCGGTGGTGACCGGGATGATCCTCGGCGGCGTGCTCTCGCTCTGCAACGTGTACAGCGGGCTGCTCATCGGCTGGGGCTTCAACATGTCGATCACCGCGGCGCTGTTGGGCTTCGGCTTCTGGCAGACGCTGCGCGCGGTGATCCACTCGAAGGAGTGGGGGCTCCTCGAGAACAACATCAACCAGACAGCGGCGTCGTCCGCGGCCTCGATCTCGTCCGCCGGGCTGGTCGCGCCCATCCCCGCCCTCACCATGCTCACCGGCTACCAGTTCACCTGGGGCGTTCTGGTGGTGTGGACATTCGTGATCACCCTCTGCGGCATCGTGGTCGCCATCGGCCTCAGGCGTCAGATGCTCCTCGTCGACGCGCTCCCCTTCCCGAGCGGCATCGCCACCGCCGAGACTGTGAAGAAGATGTACGCGCGCGGAAGCGACGCGATGAAGCAGGTCCTGATGCTGGTGGGCGGCGGCGTCTTCGCGGCCGCGCTCAAGCTCGCCGCCGACTTGATCCCGATCCCGCACGGACGCGTCCCCGGCTTCTTCAAGGCCACGGGCGCCGCCGCCAACGCGGGCGCGCAGACCATCTCTCTCAAGAACATGACCTTCGCCTTCGATCCGTCGCTGCTCCTCGCGGCGGTCGGCGCGATCATCGGGATGCGCGCGGCGGCTTCGATGATGCTCGGCGCCATCGTCGCGTGGGGGATCGTCGGACCCTGGGTCCTCGAGATGGGTTGGGCCCACATGACCTTCACGCCCGAAGGCGCCATCGCCGCGGACAGCCCGTGGTTCAAGAACACCGTGAAGTGGCTCCTCTGGCCCGGCGTCGCGATGATGGTCACCTCCTCGCTGACGAGCTTCGCCTTCTCTTGGCGCTCCATCGTCGACGCCATCCGCGGCAAGCGCGGTGGCGACGAGGGCGACGGCGAAGCGGCCGACATCACCAGCGTCGAGGACGCGGACGAGGTTCCCCGCAAGTATTTCATCGGCGGGCTCGGCGTCGTCCTGGTGGCGGCGACGATCACGCAGATCGCCTTCTTCGGCATCTCGTGGTGGACCGCCGCCTTCGGCGTGCTTCTGACCTTCCTCCTCGCGGTCGTGGCCGCGCGCGTCTCCGGGGAAACCGGGGTCACGCCCGTCGGCGCGATGGGCAAGGTCACCCAGCTGACCTTCGGTGTCGTCTCTCCCGGTGACCCGACCGGCAACCTCATGGCGGCGAACGTCACGGGCGGCGCGGCGAGCCAGTGCGCCGATCTCCTCCACGACATGAAGACCGGCCTGATGATCGGAGCCTCGCCTCGGCTCCAGAGCTTCGCGCAGATCTTCGGCGCCCTCTCCGGCGCTCTCGTCGGTAGCTGGGCATATCTGCTCATCATGCCGGACCCGGCGAGCATGATCGGAACGCCGGAGTGGCCGGCACCGGCGGTGATCGCCTGGAAGGCCGTAGCGGAGGTGTTCATGGTCGGCATCGAGGCCATGCCCACCGGCGCCCTCGGCGCGCTCGCCATCGCGGGCGGCATCGGCATCCTCCTCGCGGTCCTCGAAAAGCTGCTCCCGAAGCGTCTCGCCCAATGGACGCCCAGCCCGGCTGCGCTCGGCCTCGCCTTCGTCATCCCGGCGTGGAACTCGATGAGCATGTTCTTCGGTGCGGTGGTGGCGCTGCTGGTGACCAAGTACGCCGAGACCTGGGCCGAGCGCTTCCTGATCGTCCTCGCTTCAGGGCTGATCGCCGGCGAATCGCTCATGGGCGTCGGCATCGCGATCCAGAAAGTGATCGCCAGCGTCGCGGGTTGAGCCGACGGCGCGCGCGCCTCGGGGGCGTGCTATGCCTGGAGCGTGAGCCTCCCACCGGAAGCGGAGCTGAAGCGCCACCTCGAAGCCGGCGCCCCGATCTTCGTACCGGTCAACCCGATCGAGTACCACGGCCCGCATCTGTCGCTGCGGAACGACAACCTGGTGAGCGTCGGCATCGCGAAGGATCTGCACGAACGCTTCCGCGAGGCCCTGGGCGATCATCCCTTTCTCCTCGCGCCCGAGCTCGACGTGGGCGTCGATCCCTGCGCCGGCCCGGGCTCGCGACCCACTCCCTTCGTCGACGTGCGGCGGCAGGTGCTCGAGACCGTTCATCGCCTCGCGGACCTCGGAGCGCAGCGGGTCGTGCTGATGACCTTCCACGGCAGCCCGCTCCACAGCCACGCCCTGCAAGCCGGCGTGGACGCGCTCGCGGCGCGGGGCGTGCGCGCCATCGCACCCCTCAACCTCGCGCTCGTGCAGCAGGCGCGCGGACACTACGAGGGCGTCGAGGAGGCATGGATGCCGGTAGAGGACGAGGCCCTCCGCGCCGCTCTGAGAGCCGACGTCGCCATCGACTTCCACGCCGGCTTCGTCGAGACCTCCTTCTCGCTCCACTACGCCCCCGAGACGGTTCGCGATCACCGCGAGCTGCCCCCCTGTCCCCCGATCGTCCCTCAGCGGACTCCCCAGGCCCTCGCGCGCTTCGCCCGAGCGGCGGGTCTCGAACGCCTCGGTGTGGAGCTCGACGTCCTCGCCCGCGGCCTCGCGTGGTACGCGCTTCGTCCCTTCCCCGGCTACACCGGACGCCCACATCTCGCCAACCCAGAGAGCGGCTCCGTCTTCGCGCGCGTCGTCGTGAACGGTTTCGCCGAGGCGTCCCTCGCCGTCTTCGAAGGTGCGCCCGCCCCCCGTCCGATCCTGGAGTGGATGAAGATCGCCACCCTCAGCGGCCGCATCTTTGCGGTCGACGTGCCTCTCGAAGCGGTCGGGCTCCCCGGCTGATCGGCTCCCCGGCTCGGCTCGGCGCGATCGCTGGTCAGCCGTCGATGAACCCGTAGTAGCGCCCCATCCAGTACGGCAGCAGATAGTCGCCGGGCTGCTGGAGACGCTCCGGCTGGTCGCTACAAGTGGCGAGGTCGTAGGGGTTGAACCAGAAGAGGAAGGACTTCGGGCAGCGCTCGTCGGGTCGGAGCGGCACGTCCGTCAGCGATTCGTCCAGCCGCCCCATGCAAACGGTGGGGTGGTCGGCCGAGGGATCGCGCGCGACCTGTCCGCGCGTCGCCGGTACCTGGCGCAGCGCGCAGATGCCCTCACGAACGGGCTCCAGGGCCGGGCCGTCACTCTCGGGACCGAGAGCCTTGTCGCGCGCCCAGATGAAGTTCCACCACGGGTTGTGCTGAACGATCATCGCGCGCGTGTTGTCGTAGCGCATCACGTCTTCGTCGAGAACCTGGCGCACCACCCGGGCCATCTCCGGGTCGGTTTCGACGCTGAGCCAGGCGTTCAACGAAGCGAGCGCCATGCTCATGTTGTTCCAGTTCGCGCGGCAGGCGGTCTCGTCCGGGTAGAGCAGCGTGATCGACAGGTAGCGATCGAGGGGCAGGAAGCTGGCCAGCCACGGCACGCAGGTGTTGTCGGGCGGAGATGCGTTCTGCAGGAGACACTCGTCGTAGAAGCGGAGGATCTCTTCGTTCCCGCTCACCAGGCCGGCGACGCGCACGAAGGCGAGGCCCAGGATGGGCGACAGGATCATGCCGTGCTCGGTCACGCGCCCGTCCCAGTCGACGAACTGCATCTGGTTTTCGACGAGGTGGAGCCCGACGGCTTCGAGGAGCGCCGCGGCGCGGGACGAAACGTCGGCATCGTCCACCAGCGTCGCCACCGCCGCGAGCCCGAGCACGTGTCCGACCACCTCGTCCTGCGAGACGTTGTCGAAGAAGCAGCCCCCGGCGAAGCGCGGGTCCACGCAGTGCCCCGAGTCGAACCACTCGCCGGTCTCGTTGTCGACGGCCCATGCGCAGCCGTCGTCGCGGATCTGCACCCAGCGGTTGTCGTCCTTCTCGACGTCGACGGTGTACTCGGCGGGGTCGGTCGGACACGCGGCGCCGACCGTATCCGCCAGGATGAAGCGGCGCGTGAAATTGCCGGGGACCCCGGTGATCGCCATGCGATCCTCCTCGCCCCTGACGAGGATCCGGAGCGTCTCGAGAGCGTCGGCGGAGCCGGTGGCCGCATGGCGATACGCCTGAGACGCCATGTACAGCGCATTCCAGAGCCCATTGTTCTCGGTGATGCCGCGCGCGGCGATGTCGGCGGTCGTGGCGGTGTGTTCGTCGGCGCCCCCCGTCAGGACGACCTCCGTCACCGCACCGAGCGAGGGCGAGAGGCTCAGGCGGACCGCGAGCTCGTCGAAGTAGGCGGCCTTGTCCGCGAGCGTCTCGGGGGTCGCGTTCTCGGCATCCTCGCACTGATCGTAGGACGGCGCGCCGTAGGTCCAGCGCGTGACGCAGCCGCCAGCGTCGCAGATCTCGGTCGCGGGCGCGCAGGGGTCGTCGACCCAGAAGCCGCCGGTGCAGGTGCGGACGGCGGATGCGTCGGCCGAGCACGCGACCTCGCCTTCCATCGCACACGGCTCGGGAGGCGCTGTCGTATCCGCTGGCGCGTCCATCGCCGCGTCACAATCCGCGCACGCGTCGAGCGAGCCGTCGGGCGTGACGGCCCCGTCGTCGCCGCAGGCGAAGGCCAGTGCGATGAAGGGGAAGAGTCCGAGGAGCAGGAAGCGATTCACGGCGGGGAGTCTGTCACGGATCGCCGGCGGGTGAAGCCACCTCCCCCTCGAGGAGCACCCAACCGATCAAACCCACCAGGCAGAAGCCGTGCGCATTCGCCATGCCGTGAAGGCGGATCATCCAGCCGAGGTCGAGGCCGAAGGGCATCGTCCCCGCGGCCGTTCCCCATGCCCAGATGACGGCGAGGGGCATCGAGAAGAGAACCGAGATCGCCGATATCCAGAAGCAGACGACGGCCAGGCGCCGGGGCCGACCGGGCGGCCAGAGCGATCGCACACCGTGCACGCCGAGGCCCGCGGCCATCGAGAGTGCTCCGAGGAGCGCGGCGACTGGTGAGACCGTGATCCCGGCGGCGACCAGGACCGGCCCGAGGGTGATCCCCACGAGCGAGAGCGTGGTGCCGAGGCCGGGCCCCTTCGTCGCGAGCATGCGGCCGACGAGGATCGGGGCGGCGAGGCCCATGTAGTGGAAGTGGATCGCCGTGAGCTCGGCCCAGAAGCCGTCGAAGCCGAGGACCGTCCACCCGGCGCGCGCCGCGACCATCCATGCACCGCCCACCGGCCAAAAGAGCAGCGCCGCGAGATAGCTGACGCGCGTACGGTCGGGTGCGTCGTCCGCGAGCAGACGCAGCGCCGCGTAGGTGCAGGTGCCGGCGACGAACGTGAGCCAAACCGCCGCGAGCGCCGCGGCCCGTGCGCCGACGTCCGTGAGGAGCGAGACGGTCGCGCAGGCCGCGCCGAGCGGCTGCGACAGCGCGATCACCAGCGCCCCGCGGCGCGTCCCGAGGGGCAGGAGCGAGAGCGCGAGGGGCACCACGACCAGCGGAGCGACCGCGAGGACGCGCGCCGTCGGCGAAAGCTCGGTCATCACGCGAAGCGCGATCCACACGAATGCGCCGCCCACGGCGGACCACCTCAGGATGCGCTCGGCCCTCACGGGGAACGAGTATAGAGTCCAGCCATGCGTCTACTGGGGGTCGACGAGGTCGAGGCGAAGATGGGGCTGGCGGCGATGGCGGCGGTGGCGCGCGCCGATGCCGACTTCGCCGCGGACGAAGCCGCGCTCTTGTCGGCGGCCGCGAAGATCTACCGCGTCGATGACCGAAGGCTCGTGGCCACCCCCGAGGAGGTCGCCGATGCGGTGCCAAAACCCGCGGCACGCGAACGCATCGTCCAGGCGATGATCCTCATGGCGCTCATGGACGGCGACGTTCGCGAGGCCGAGCTCGACACGATACGCGCATGGGCTCAGGCCCTCGGTGTGGACGAGCCGCGCGTCAGGAACCTGACCCAGCTGGCCCACGGCCACGTGAAGCTCATGTGGTGCGACCTCGCACGCCGCTCCTTCGCCCGAGACGTCTTCGTCGAGCGCCTGAAGGAGGATGGCTTCATCGGTTTGTGGCAGATCGTCGGGCCGATGGTGGGGATGGCGCGCGACTACGCGCTCGCGCGGAAGTACATCGCCCTCGGCGAGCATTCGCCAGGCACTTTCGGTCGCGCGTACTTCGACTTCATCCTCGAAAACGATCTCGGTTTTCCCGGCGAAGCGCGCGCCGTCCCGGAGAGCGGTCTGTGGCACGACGTCACCCACGTCCTGGCCGGCTACGACACCTCACCGCGGGAAGAGGTCCTCTTGGTGGCGTTCATCGCCGGCTACAAGAAGGTCGACCCCTTCTTCTGGCTCTTCACCATCGCGCTCCAGTTCCACCTCGGCATCCGCGTCTCCCCTTACTCGCCCTCCGACACCGGGCTCTTCGACGCCGCCCCCGTCCTGGGCGCGCTCGAGCGGGGCGCCGCGTCGAACACGGACCTCTCCGCGTGGGATCCCTGGCCGCACTTCGCGCGCCCTCTCGAAGAGGTACGGGCCGAGCTCGGTGTCCCGCCCAGGTAGGCGTAGGTTACGGTGACTGGTGCCCATGGCCGATGACGACGATCACGATGGCAGGCTCCTCGGAGGCCGCTATCGTCTGAACGACGAGCTCGGCCGGGGCGGGATGGGCACGGTGTACACCGCCGTGCAGACCAGCCTCGGGCGGGAGGTCGCGATCAAGATCCTGCTGCCTGCGCTCTCCACCGACCCGGCGTTGGTCGCGCGCTTCAAGAGCGAGGCCGAACAGGCCGCGCGCCTGAGTCACCCGAACATCGTGGAGGTCCTCGATTTCGGTCACGAGGACGACGGATCGGTCTGGCTCGCGATGGAGCTCCTCGAGGGGGAGCCGCTGTCGAGGCGCATGGAGAGGGGCCCGCTCTCGGAAGCAGAGGTGGCGGCCGTCGCCCGGGGTGCTCTCGCCGGCCTCGCCTCGGCCCACGCGGTCCCGCTCGTCCATCGCGACCTGAAGCCGGACAACATCTTCTTGAAGAAGACCGCGGGCGTCGGCGACGTCGTGAAGATCCTCGACTTCGGCATCGCGAAGCTCCTCGACGGTGACACCGCGGCGAAGCTGACGGCGACGGGGCTGATCGTCGGTACGCCGCTCTACATGTCGCCGGAGCAAGCCCGCGGCGATCAGGCCATCGACGCGCGCGCCGATCTCTACTCCCTCGGCGCCGTCATGTACGAGGCGCTCACCGGCCAGCCACCGCTCGTGGCCAGCAACTACAACGCCCTATTGGTCGCCATCCTCACCGGCACGCCGCGTCCGATCCTCGAGCTGCGGCCCGACCTGAGCCCCGAGCTGGTCGCCGTCGTGACGCGCGCCCTCGCGAAGGACCGGAGCGAGCGCTTCGCGAGCGCGGAGGAGATGAGCGAGGCGCTCGCCGGCTTCGAGCCGAAGACGGAGACCCCGATGCCGCGCGAAGCGTTGGGCGTCGCGAGCACCGTGGCGACGCCCGAGCCCGTCGTGCCCGCGACGGTCGTGACGCCGGTCGCGATCGAGCCGCTGACGCCGACTCGGCCTGCGCCGATGCCCGAGCCCGCACAAGCGTCGACCGCGCCGTCCGAGCCCGCGCACGCGCCGACCGCGCCGTCCGCGGCCGCGCCTGCAGAGACGCGGAGCTTCGGCTGGCTGATGCCGGCGATCGTTCTCGGGGCGCTCGTCGCCGGGGTGGGGGGGACCTACGTCTTCATGCAGAGAGCAGAGCGTCCCCCCACCGCCGCTTCTGTCGCTGTGATTCCGGCCGCGACGAACGGGATGGGAGCTGTCGATACGGGGAGCGCGATGGTGCCAGAGAACGAAGTGGGAGCGGTGGGCGAAGAGGGAGCGGTGGGCGAAGAGGAAGAGCTGGACGAGGAGCCCAAGCCCGAGGAAGACCCCGCGCCAACTCCCGCAGCACCGCAGCGTCCCCGGCGGCGACTGGTCCGTCTCGTTCCACGGCTCTTCCAATACGGTGGGCACCGGGAGTGGCGACAGGGCAACCTCACCACCCACTTCGACTGGAGCTCGTGTTGGCCGCGGCATCGCCCGATGCCAGAACACAACTGGACGGTGATGCTGGAGGCGGACACGACTGCCGAGGGCGATCTGGTCCCCGGGAGCTACGGCCCGCACGGAGGCGACTCGTACACCGACGTGCGCCTCTGCATTCAGTCACACCTCGACGGCGTCAACCTGGGGCCGTCACGCACAGGTGAAGGGGGGCGCGTCCACTTTTCCTTCGAGCTCCAGCCCGTCAACCGCCGCTAGAAACCAAGGCCGGGAAACCTGATAGAGTCCCACCCGCGATGGAGGGCCTCGGCGACCTCGAAGGGAAGGTGATCGGGGGGCGGTACACCCTGGGTCACAAGCTGGGTCAGGGCGGCATGGGCGCTGTCTACGCCGCCACCCAGACCAGCCTCGGGCGGCGCGTCGCCATCAAGCTGCTGCTCCCCATCCTCTCCGGCGACCCGGCGCTCATCGCCCGCTTCCAGGGTGAAGCCGAACGCGCGGGCCGCCTCAACCATCCGAACATCGTTCAGGTCCTCGACTTCGGCCGCGAAGCGGACGGAAGCGTCTGGATCGCCATGGAGCTCCTCGAAGGCGAGGCGCTCACGGATCGCATCGAGCGGGGCGCGCTTTCGGAAGCCGAGGTCGTCGCCATCGCCAAGTCCACGCTGGCCGGCCTCGAGGCCGCCCACGCCGACCACCTCGTCCACCGCGACCTCAAGCCCGACAACATCTTCCTCGCGCGAACGCCCGGCGTCGGCGACGTCGTGAAGATCCTCGACTTCGGTATCGCGAAGCTCCTCGACGGCGACAGCACGGCGAAGCTCACAGCCACCGGGCTCGTCATCGGCACACCCCTCTACATGTCGCCGGAGCAGGCGCGCGGCGACGACCTCGACCAGCGCTCCGATCTCTACTCCCTCGGCGCCGTCATGTACGAGGCCCTCACCGGACAGCCGCCCTTCACCGGGCGCAACTACAACGCGCTCCTCGTCGCGGTGCTCACCGACACGCCGCGCCCGATCCAGGAGGTCCGCCCCGACCTCAGCCCCGAGCTCGCCGACGTCGTGATGCGCGCCCTGTCGAAAGAGCCCGCGCATCGCTTCACGAACGCCCACGAGATGAGCGTCGCGCTCTCGACCTTCACCCCGAAGACGGAGCTGCCGCCGGCCCGACAGGACATCGGGCTCGCCTCCACGATGGCGACGCCGCAGATCGGCTCGGTCACGCCGGTCAACATCACCCCCATCGCGGGCGGTGTCGGGACGCCGATCCCCACGCGCGCGTCGGACGGCGCGGCCGCCGCGAGCGCCGCGCACGCCGCAACCGCCCCGATGAGCGAGGCCGGCGCGCCGAAGGAGCCGCCCAAGAAGAAGACGCGCAGTCATGGCTGGCTGGTCGCCATGGCTTTCGTCGCGCTCCTGGCGGGCGTTGGCGGCACCTACACCTTCTTGAACATGCAGGCCGACAGCGAGCCTCTCGCCCAGGCGGGCCCGGTCGCCGAGGTTCAACCGGTCGTGCCCGCCACCAGCGCCACCGCGACCCCGATGCCCTCCGCCGACCCCGGTCAACCGATGGATCCGACGGTCGCGGTGCAGGCTTCGGGAGACACCGCCACCGCTACGACCGAGAGCCCGTCCGACGAGGAATCGAGCGAGGAGCGGGAAGCGCGCTCGGATCGCGCCGCCGCCAGGATGACCAAGCGCAGGCCCCGTGGACCCGCGGCGACCATCCGAGCCTCGGGCGGCTCCTTCGGGCAACACCGCGAGCACCGCCAGTACTTCCCCGCCGACTACGCGAACTGGAGCTCGTGCTGGCCACGCAACATGCCCTTCCCCGACTACAACTGGGGATTGAACATCGACGCCCGCAGCAATCCGGATGGGACGCTGACGAATCTCCGTCCCGGCGGCAGCAACCTCTACCCGCCGATCGCCCAGTGCATCATACGGCTGCTGGCGGGCGCGACCCTTGGCCCCTCCGCCGACGGAGAGGGCCACGACGTGAGCCTCAGCTTCACCTTCTATCCGACTCAGCGCCGCCGCTGAAGCTTCTCGAGGCGGCTTCGCGTGAGCTGCGAGACGAGCTTGGCGTATCGCTGCGGCACGGCGCGCTTGAGCCGCCAGTACATGCGGCCGTCGCGCATGGGAACAGCGTAGAGCTGCCCTTCGTACACCGCCTCGAGCGCGATCCGCGCGACGTCGGGCGCCTGCACCTTCGAGCGGTCCATCATGCGGCCGATGAGCTTCTTCATCTCGTCGTCCGCGACGCCGCGGGCGTTGTCCATGATGCGTGTACGGAAGAAGGTCGGGCAGAGGGCTGTGACGTGAACGCCCTTGGGCCCGAGCTCGGCGTGGAGGGTCTCGGAGAGGGAGACCACGCCGGCCTTGGTCACGTTGTAGGGAGCCATCTCGGGCGCAGCGAGCAGGCCCGCCGCCGAGGCGACGTTGATGATGAAGCCGCGGCCGCGCTCCGCCATCTTCGGCGCGAAGAGATGACAGCCGTAGATGACGCCCCAGAGGTTGACGTCGATGCACTGGCGCCAGACGTCGATCGTCAGCTCTTCGAAGGGACCGCCCGCGCCGATGCCCGCGTTGTTGATCAGCAGGTCGACGCCTCCCAGATACTCGGTGGCCTCCTCGGCCACCTCCTGCATCCGCTCGAAGGAGGCGACGTCCGCCTCGACAGCCCGGGCCTGTCCGCCGGCGCTCTCCACCCGGCGCGCCGTCTCGAGCGCGCCGTCGATGTCGAGATCGGTAAGGAGCACCCGCGCGCCGCGCCGCCCGAGCTCCTCACAGAAAGCGCGGCCCAGCCCACTGGCGCCGCCGGTCACCAACGCGTTCACCCCCATGAATTGTGAGGGGCTGCTCGGCCCCCTCGTCGCCCCCTCGGCCATGTCGGTCCTCCCTGTCTCTCAGTCGTTCATCGCGCCAGCGCAGATCCACGCCTCGATCGCCTGCATCTCCGACGGCATGATGCCCGTTCGCGTCCCTAGAGGCATCCGGTCACCGCTGCACATGTCGACGCCCGTGAGCTTGTTGATCAGGTAGCTCATCGAGACGTCCCCCGGAACGACGAGCTTTCGGCCGTCGAGGCACGTCGAAGGCGCATCGACGAGCGCGCCGTAGGCCGAGCTCGGGTCGAGCACGAGGCCGTTGGAGGGGCCCCGGGCCCCGTGACAGCCGATGGCGTCACACCCGTAGCTCTGGATGATGGGCTCGACGTCGCCGCTGAAGGTGGCGAAGCCCGCACACGACACGCACGCCCCTCCGTCGCAGATTCTGATCGCCGGCGCACGCCATGCCGCAGCCGCCGCAGTTGTTCCGATTCGTCATGGTGTCGACGCAGGTGCTGTCGCACATCGTGAAGTCGCATGCGGGCACCGCCGGCATGGCGGGCTCGATCGCACCGACGGGCTGGACGCCCGAGGGGCGGTCGTCGCGCACGCGCTCCACCACCGGCGCCCCGCAAGCGAGCCAGTTGCGGACGATGTCCACCCCCTCGGGGGTGTCGAGCCCGGGAAGGCCGTCGTATGGCGGACCGGCGTTGGCGATGTTCCGGCCGATCTCGCCCGGCGGCATGGTGCCACCCTCGATTGTCCCGAGGATGTCGCCGCTGTTGTCGAAGACGTTGAGCTGGCCCTGGCGCAGCCGCTCCGTGCTCAGCGCGTCGCTGGCGAGGCCCATGTCGAAGTCGAGCCCGAAAGGCACGCCGTTGCGCAGCGCCAGGGTCGCCGCCTGCGAGTGACAGAACGTGCCGGCTCCGCAGGAGGCGTGGATCAGCGCCTGGCCCTGGTACGCCGGGTAGCCGTTCATGTCGGCGGTGTAGACGACCTTCCGCGCGGTGGGCTCGTCACACGTACCGAGGTTGGGGGAGCAGGCGGGGAGGATGATCAGCGCCACCAGCGCTGACAAAAGACATCGAAGCACGGGGGGATACTAGGACCATTCGGCGGTCCTCGCACGGTGATCTATGTCGTGGTCTACTCCCCTCCATGACATCCCCGGAATCACCCCGCGTGCGACGCCTCGTGGTGTTCAAACATGGCGTGGCCTACCTGGAGAGAGGCGGACCGGCCTCCGGTCCTTTCGAGCTGTCGTTCCGGCGCGACGAGATGAACGACGTGCTGAAATCCTTCGCTGTCTGGGTGGCAGACGGCGAGGGGACGGTGGGCGCGGCGACCTTCGAGGCGCCCGACGATCCCGCTGAAGAGCTCGCGGAACGGGGGCTCTTGCTCGAGCCTGGGATGGCCTTTCGCGGCCTGTTGCAAGCTTTGCGCGGCCGCCGAGTGTCGGTGGACGTGGGCGGCAAGAGCCGAGCGGGCGAGGTGCTCGGGGTCGACCGCGATCAGGACGGCGACGGTCGCGTTCGCGAGCGGCTCCTGATCCGCGACGACGACGGCCAGATCACCCTGGTGGACGCGCACGTGATCCAGCGCATGGCGCTCGACGAGGAGACCAGCCGCGCCGATCTCGCATGGCTCGTCGACAAGAGCCGCGCTGCCAACGACCGCGAACATCGGCGGGTGCGCGTCGACCTCGACGGCACGGTGAAGGACCTGCGCGTCGCCTACACGATCCCGGCGCCGATCTGGCGCGTCTCCTATCGGGTCGTCGCCAACGACGAAGAAGTCACGCTCATGGCGTGGGCCATCGTCCACAACCCGGCCGACGAAGACCTCGAGGACATCCGCCTCACCCTCACCACGGGCCAGCCGGTCTCCTTCGTCACCGAGCTCTACGAGGCACGCACCGTGGCGCGGGCGCGCCTCGAGGAGTCGAGCCGGGCGGTGGCGGCGCCGCGAAAGATCGCGCCGGCGCAGAGGACGCGGGGCGCGCCGGGCGGCCCGCCGCCCCCGCCCGCGCCCAGGGCGGCGCCGGCGCCCTCGGCACCCCAGGGCATCGGTGGCGGCGGCGCCTACAGCCAGACGGCCGTGCGAAGCTACGACATGGCGGCGGAGGAGGCGACCATGGGCGCCGAGAGTCGCTTCGCCGAAGACGTCGAGAGCGGCGATCGCGCCGAACACTTCGAGTACCGCATCGGGCAGCCGGTGACGCTCCGGCGCGGCGGCTCGGCGATGGTGCCGATCCTCTCGTCGAAGGTGACGACGAAGCGCGAGCGCATCTGGCGCGACGGTCAGGGGCCGGCGCCGGACATCGTGCTGCGCTTCGACAACACCACCAACGCGGTGCTCGAAGAGGGCCCGGCGGTGATCTACGACGGCGGTAGCTACGGCGGGGAGGCGATGGTGCCCTACAGCGCGCGCGGCGCCGAGGTGCGCCTGCCCTTCGCGCGCGATCTCGCCGTCCGCTGCAGCCGGAGCGCGCTGAACTCGGTGCGCCTCGACGGGATCCGCATCAAGGGCCTCGTCGCCTGGGAGACGCACGAACGGCGCGACACCCACAAGCTGGTGGTAGAGAGCGATCACGACGAGCCGATCACCGTCATCTTCGAGGTGCCGAAGCGCCCCGATCACCGGGTGGTGGAGGGCATCAAGCCGGTGGAAGAGACGACGACCCACTGGCGCTTCGCCGTGGAAGCCGCGCCCCGAAGCACCACCGATGCGGTCTTCGTCGAGCGCTGGCTCCACGACTATCGCCTCGAGCTCGAACGCCTCGACATGCACCGCCTCAAGACATGGCTCACCGGAGACAAGCTCGACGACGAGACCTCGGAGACGCTCCGAAACACCATGGATGTCTGGCAGCAGGCCTCCGATCTCGAAGCCCACGCACGCCAGCTCGACGCCGAGATGGCCGCGCTCGCCGCGCAGGCCGAAGCGTTCAAGGAGCAGCTCGGCGTGCTTCGCCCCGACGGTGAGGAAGGCGCTCTGAGGATGCGCTGGGTCCACGAGCTGTCTCAGGTGGTGGACCGACAGAAGGAGCTCTACGCCGAGCAGAAGCGACTGAACGCCGAGGCCGCGGCGCTGCGCGCGAGCGCGCGCGAAGTGCTGTCGAAGATCGACGTGGGGGAGTGATGGCCGAGCCCTGTTACTCCGAGCGACTCGACGCGGCCATCGCTCTCGCCACCGACGCCTTCCGCTACAAGGTGCGCAAGGGCAGCGGGATCCCCTACATCACCCATCTGGTGCAGGTGATGGTCTTCGTCGCCGAGCACGGCGGCGACGAGGATCAGATGATCGCCGCGGTGCTCCACGACTATCTCGAAGACATCGAGTCGGCGACCGGCCAGGAGGTGGAGAAGCGCTTCGGGCCGCGCGTGCGCCGCTTCGTCGAAGCGCTCTCCGACGCCACCACGCACCCGAAGCCGCCCTGGAAGGAGCGCAAGCTCGCGTATCTCGAAGAGCTGCGCACCGAACCGCCCGAGGTGAAGTTGATCAGCGCCGCGGACAAGCTGCACAACGCACGTTCGATCCGACGGGATTTATCGAACCTGGGGATGGCTGTCTTCGATCGCTTCAGCGCGAGCCGCGAGCAGACCCTCTGGTACTACGAGAGCGTCGTGGTGAGCCTCGGTCACGAGTGGTCCCACCCGCTCCTCGACGAGCTGAATCGGGAGGTGAGGGCCCTGCTCGACGAGGCGGGTTGAGGCGCCCATACTGCCGCCCCATGCGGTCTTCTCTGCTCCCCCTTGGCTTCTCTCTCCCGTTCTTTCTTCTTCTGAGCGCCTGCGGCGACGACAACGCGCCCGGCGATGCGATGACCGATGCGACGCCCGACGCGGGGGACGCGGGGGACGGCGAGGTCATCTGCCGCATACCGGACCTGCAGTTCGGTCTGAGCGACCTGGGCACCACCGTGGGCGTCGAGCGCCAGACCTATTTGGAGCTGACCCTCGATTACTGTCTCGACCTCACGGTCACCCTCACCTCGTCCGACGAGTCGGTGGCGACCGTGCCGTCCTCGCTCGACTTCGTCGCTGAGGACAGCCGCGAGCAGCTCACGGTGACGCCGGTGAGCGTCGGGACGACGACCATCACCGCCGAGGTGACGATCCGGGACATGACGAAGACGGCGACCCTCGAGGTCGAGGTGGTGGACGCGAGCATTCCGGCCTGTGACGGGTCGGCGAGCGGCGACATCGGGCCAGGCTCGGAGCTGCGGGTGACGAGCGGCTCCCTCACCGGCTCCGGCATGATCATTCCCGACGGAGCGAGCCGCGACGACGACTATCACGTCGACCCCTTCACCCTGAGCGTCGGCTGCGCCGACGACCAGCTCCCCGAAGGCTACTCGGCGCTCGGACCTGCGGTGGAGTTCGGGCCCACGTACATGCGCTTCGAGCGCGAGCTCGAGCTCACCATCCCGATCCGTCCGGCGCTCCTGCCGCCGGGCGCCAACCGCGGCCACGTCGAGGTGAGCTACACCGGGCCGGGCGTCGACGAGCCGCGGATAGTTCCGGTGGCGGTGGTGGCCATCCCCAGCTCGGCCGACGGGATGATGCGCTTCGAGGTCCCGCGCCTCGGCACCTATCAGGTGGTGGTGCGCTCGGACGCCGGGCGCGCCCGGGATCGCGACTTCGTCTTCCGCGGCCTGCTCGGCGCGTCGATGGGCGGCATCGGGACCGGGGTCGTCGCCTTCCGCAACCCCGAGCGCTTCGACTTCGCGGCGCCACTCGGCGCGGCCTGGGACTGGAACTACCTGGTGAACTACATCCGGACGCAGCACCTGGGTGGGTTCTGCACCGAGGACGAGCGCAGCGCCGATCCGAGTGGCTGCGACGTCGCGTCGACAAGCCGCACGCCGGATCCGAGGTGGATCCACGAGGTGAGCCAGGACTTCGAGCACTGGTGGTACGACGAGAGGATCCGCGGCTCCGGGCACGGCGCCGCCTTCGACCGGGAGTCGTACACCAACATCTTCACCGACCTGTCGATGATGTACGGCAACCCCATCACTGACGCCACGTCGGATGGATCGCCGGCGAACGTGCTTCCGCCGGGCGTGCCGGACAGCGAGCGCATGCGGAGCAATGCCGATCGTTGCGCCGACCCGGTGATCATCCCGCCCTACGACGGAAGCGCCGGCACCGGCTTCTTCGACGACGAGTACAACCCGGATGGCACCTATCAGGTGATCTCCTTCTGTGACGGCGCCGAGGTGAATTACCCGGATGGGTCGCGCAATCTCGGAGTCTGGGATCCGGACGGTGACAACAACTACCCGATGGGCGTGGTGGTCGCGGTCGACATCAACGCCAACGGCATCCGCGATCCGGGCGAGCCGGTGATCCGCAACTTCCACGAGGAGTTCGACGACTGCGGGCTCGACCGCCTCTGCGATCCCGACGAAGCCGGCTACGACCCCGTGACCAACCCCGACCCCGCGGGCGACGACTACCACTACCAGTACAATCCCACCGGCACGGAGGGGAACTTCCTCCGCGACGGCGACCCCTGCGACGCGATGGGAGGCGAGGCCTTCATCGACTTCGGCCTCGACAACCTCCTCGGTACCGCCCAGCTCGACGAGGGCGGCTTCGACAACGGCGAAGGCGACGGCTGCTGGACCGTGACGCACGGCATGCAGCGCATGCTCGACCGCGGGCCGAAGGACCTGCTGGCCGGCGCCCCCGACGCCGACCTCGACAACCTCGACGTCTTCGGCGACGGCGGCATCCGCGACCTCTTCATGGCCGCGCCCGCCGCGAATCACACCTTCTCCTCGTTCCCGGGGCGCGGTCGGCCGCTGCGCTACCACAACGGCTATCCGCCCTTCCACCTCGACGGCCGGGACAACGAGCCGGAGAACTTCGTCTTCACCGAGATCGACTGGCTCTCCACCGGGCAGAACGTGCTGGTGCGCTACGGCGCGGTGGACACCACCCCCGCGCGCCTCGAAGCGGGCGACGGCGCGCACGTGGGCACCATCGCGCAAGCGGTGAACCGGATCCTCGCGCCGATGGTGTGGATGAGCCAGCGCTGGCCGAACGGCGATCGGCGTCGCGTCGACGATCGGCTCTGCGATGCCTCGGCAACCGGCTGCGACAACCCGAACAAGATCATCACCGACTTCACCGCGCCCAGCACCGGGCGCACGGGACCGGTGAGCATCATCCTGCCGCCGGGCTACTACGAGCCCGAGTACGCGGACACGACCTATCCCGTCGTGTACTTCCTCCACGGCTACGGGATGGAGCCCACCCAGCTGGTGGACACCGCAGTGCTGATCTGGAACTTCATGATCGCCTCGACCATCCCCGAGGCGCAGCGGATGCAGAAGATGATCTTCGTCTTCCCCGACGGCCGCTGCCGTGGAGACGAGTGCGTCAAGGGCACCTTCTATACGAACGCGCCCCCCGGCACCCCGAATGGAGCGCAGATGGAGACCTTCCTCCTCGAGCTCATGGACTACATCGACGACAACTACAGAACGCGCGACGCTGAGACCATCAGTGTCGTAAGGTAGCTACGGGGTGGGGAGTCGTCGGATCGGCAACTACGAGCTGGTTTCACCGGCGGGCGCCGGTGGCATGGCGACCGTCTGGTACGCGCGCATGCACGGCGCCGGCTCCTTCACCCGTAGCGTCGCGGTCAAGCGGCTGTTGCCGGCGATCGCCGAGGACGAGCCCGCGGTGGAGATGTTCGCCGAAGAGGCGCGGGTCACCTCGGAGCTCAGCCATCCCAACATCGTGCAAGTCTACGACTTCGTCCGCGACCCGGACGGGCGCTACCTGATCATCATGGAGTGGGTGGATGGGCTCGACCTGGCCCGCTTCGCCCGCGCCCACGACCGCGCCAAACAATCGCTCGACTGGCGGCTGGTGGTGGCGATCGGCATCGAGCTCCTCAGAGGGCTGGGCGCCGCCCACCGGCGGGTCGACGCCGACGGAGAGCCGGCGCCGGTCTTCCATCGCGACGTGACCCCGGCGAACGTGATGATCTCGGTGGGCGGGTGCGTGAAGCTCACCGACTTCGGCATGTCGCGAGCGATGGACCGCGCGACCATCACTCAGCCCGGTGTGCTCAAGGGCAAGATGCCCTACATGGCGCCGGAGTACGTCGGGGGCGGCGTGGCGACGGCGCAGACCGATCTCTGGTCGGTGGGCGCCATCCTCTGGGAGACGCTGGTCGGCCGGCGCCTGCGCGACTCGAAGGATCCCGTGACCCTCTACGGCATGGCCAGCCAGGTCGCACCCCTGGTCACCGAGCATCGCGAGGATCTGCCGGAGGAGCTCGCCGATATCATCGCTCAGGCCCTCGCGATCCATCCGGATCAGCGGTATGGCACGGCGCGCGAGATGGTCATCGACCTCTCTGCCCTCTTGCGACAATACGATCCGCCGACGGACGAAGCGGTGCTCGGCGAAGCGGTGAAGCGCGCCAGGCGGTGGCTGGGTCCACACGCGTCGCTGAACGGGACTCAGCAGCGCGCCTGAAGCTAGGGCGTCGGCGCCTGCGCGCGCGAGAAGATCAGCAGTCGGTCCTTGGCGAGGAGCCAGACGCGATCCTCGGCGTCGACCTCGACGTCGACGAGGTCGTTGGTGGGCAGGCCCGTCTCCTCGGTGAGGCGATGCCAGGTCTGGCCGTCATTGAAGGCGACACCGTTCGGACCGGCAGCCCACACGTGACCTTGCGAGTCGAGGGCGAGCGCCAGCGGCCGCGAACGCTGCACCTCTTGCGGGAGACGGAACTCGAAGTTGCCGTTCTCGTAGTAGCCGAGGCCCTCTGCTGCGGCGACCCACACGCGACCGTTGTCGGCGACCGCGACGTCGCTCACCACCTCGCCGCGCACGCCGCGGGCCTCGCCGAAGACGATCGCCTGGCTGTTGCCCACGCGGATGGCGCCGAGGAGGCTCGGGAACCAAGCGTAGTCCGGCATCCCGAGATCGATCCCCTCCACCTCGTCCGGCATGACCAGCGATCCCGGGTGCTCTTCACGGTTGGCGTTGCGGTGGTCGTAGATGATGTCGCCCTGCTCTTCGAAGACGGCGACGCCGCGCATGCGCGGGCTCTCACCCATCTCGTTGACGACACGGAGCCCCGCCCACACGACGCGCTGGTCGGTGATGCCGAAGAAGGGGATCGACACCAGCGGCGGGTCCACCGTGAGCTCGCGCTCCATCTGCTGCGTCCAGCCGTCGGTGCTCACGCGGTAGAGCCGGACCGTCGAGGGCTGATCGCTGACGCGAGTGAGGACGTAGGCGCCGTCGGGGCCGTTCGCGAGGGACTGGATCTGCACGCCCTCGGGCGCGGGGACGCGCTCGAGGCGACCGTCGCGGAAGAGGGCGATGGACTGGTCGGCGCTCAGCACCCAGGTGTTGCGGGAGGCGTCGATGGCGATCTGGAGGTCGCGCTCTGCCACCAGGTCGAGGCTGCGCAGCTTCACGGCGAAGCCGTTGTCGTCTAGCTTCTCCACGCCGCGGTTGCGATCCGCGAGATAGAGGCTGTCGCCGATCCCCTTCGCCCAGTAGGTGTCCACCGGCATCTCGATGTTCACCGGGCGGATGCCGAAGGGCGGCGCGTCCATGGACGGCTGGTTTTCGGGGACGAGGGCGAGGCGCAGCGGCTCGCGCGCGACATCGGCGGGCGGCTCTTGGCCCTCGGCGGGGGCATCGATCTCGTCCGGGGTCAGGATGCGCGCGCCGTAGCTGCGCACGCTGCGCAGCTCGGACATGGACAGGGGCGTGAGGCGCACCGCGCCGCTCTCGAGCTCCGGGGTGATCGCGAAGGCGTTGGCGGGGGTGATGAGGAGGGTCTGACCGCTTCGCTGCACGAGATCGACGGCCGGCGCGTCGAGGTTGACCGTGTAGGCGAACCAGCGGTCGCCATTCCAGTACCCGATCTTCTCGTCGTTCGGGCCCTGAAGGAGGGCCAGGACCTCGCCGGGGCGAACCGGGACCACCGAGCGCACGTAGGGCTCGGGCAGACCGCGACCGATGCCGTGCTCGCGGATGACGTCGCCCTCGATGAGGTAGAGGCCGTTGGTGGCGCCTACCCAGAGCTGGCCGTCCGGCGTCTGGGTGATGGTGGTGACGGCCATCGGCTCGCCGAAGCGCACCCAGGCGCCATTCTGAAAGCGGGCGAGACCGGCGACGCCCCCGGCCCAGAGCGTCCCGTCGCCCGTCATCGCCATGGTCGTGACGTGACTCACGGGCGGCGCGTCGGCGAAGGGTGAGACGTTTCCTTCGGCGTCCACCTCGACCACCCCTCGGTCGGTCGCGGCGATGGCGTGACCGTTGCCATCGACGACCACCGCGCGGACGTCATCGCTCGGCATGCCCCGCGCGGTCCGCAGGCGCATCGGGCGCTCGTCCCCGGAGGGCCAGTGAAGGAGGAGCCCGAAGTCGGTCGCCACGAAGACGCGCTCGCCGCTCACCGCGACGTCGCGAACGGTGTCGAGGTCGGTGACGGTCTCGATGGCGCGATCGCCACCCCCGACGGAAACGGTCGCCGCCGTCGTGCCGCCGGTGCTCAGGCTGGAGGGACCACACGCGGAAAAGAGGACGAGGGCGAGGATGGACGCGGAGCGGAGCATGGCGAACGGGTTATCTCTGGGGGCGCTGGGTGTCGTCAAGGCGGGCGGGCGGCTGGTGAACGCCGAGGCCCTATTTCTCGGCCGCGGTTCGGACGAAGGCGCGCGCGACGAGGGCGGCGCTGCCCGTGGCGGCCATCACCAGGGGCGGGACGTCGATGGGAAGTGGGAAGAGGACGCCGAGGGACAGGAAGGCTGACGCTATCCGAGGATGGCCGCGAAGGCCGCGGCGGTGAGCTCGACCCGGCCTTTGAGCCGACGAGTGGCGGCGACGAAGGTGCGACGCCGGCCGCCGAAGAGCATCAGGAGCACGATGCCGGCGACCATCAGCGGCATGAGCGACGATCGTGAGCAGCACGTCGAGAATGCGAGCCACGCCGCTCGTCATCGGATGGGGAAGGAGGAGCACCGAGAAGAGTCCGGGTCCGCTCTCGACCTTGGGTGACTTGACGCTGTCGATGGCGAGCATCGCGGCCATCTCTTCGCTGGAGAGCTTGGCCTTCGCCATCGGCCCCGGCGCGGGTCGTTCGTGTTCAGGGAGGGGATCGCGACCGGCCTGACGCGTGCCGCAATGAGGACAGGCGACCGCCGCCGCGCTCATCGGCTTTCCGCATTCCTCGCACGGCTTCGGCCCGGTCATCGGCGATGGTCAACGCCCGAGGGCTGGTTCTTTGTTCCCTCACTCATCGGGGAGCTGCGCCTTCAGCCGCTCCATCTCGACGCCGAGACCCGCGGCTTTGTCCTGTTCGCGGCGTCGTTTCGATTCGAAGAGCCTCCGGCCGCGGTCCGTGACCTGCCCGACCCTGGGCGCGTCGGGCTCGCGCATCTCGGGGGGCGGCATGTCGTCGTCGTCGTGCCCCGCGGCCGCACGCAGCGCCGCGCGTTCGCGGGACTCCTCGAGGCGCTTCTGGAAGTCCGCTTCCCAGGCGGCGAGGGAGGGATAGCGATCGCGGTAGCTGGGGTCGGTGGGGTCCTCGAGGATCGCCCGGACGACGGCGTCGCGATCGACGAAGACCGGCGAGAGCTCTGCCGGGTCGTAGCCGCCGCCACGATCGAAGAGACCGCCGCAGACGTGCCGGAGCGAGCACACGCCGCAGCCCTCCGCGTAGATGTGCTCCCAGTCGACCTGGCGCACCGTCTGCTTGGCGTCGAGGAAGTGTACGATGCGCTCCTCGCCTTTGACGATCTTGCGCGTCTCGGTGCTCGCCCAGGGGAACTCGCCCATGTAGCAGAGCGGCACCTTCTCGACGCGAAAGGTCCGGCCGGAGCGATGAAGGAGGCGCATCGCCCGGGTGAGCGAGAGCTCGAAGTCGGCGAGGCGCGGCGTGAACTGCGCCTGGTTCACCTCGGCGCGCCCCATCGAGGGGTCGAGGTTGTTCCACACGAAGTGGCGTACGTAGGAGTGATGCGCGAGGTAGTGGCGGATGTTCTCGTCGAGGTGGTCGGCGTTGAGCTTGTTGATGACGCAGTTGACGTTGACCTCGACGCCGAAACGATGGGCGTTGTCCATCGCGGCGAACGCGCGCGCGAGGGTGGCTGTGGTGCCGCGAAGGCGCTCCTCGACCTCTGGTCGCACCGAGTAGATGGAGACGTGCACCAGCGACAGGCCCGCGTCGGCCATGTCCTTCGCGAAGGCGGGGTCGGCGAGGCGATGACCGTTGGTGATCATGCGAACGTGCAGCCCCTGCTCGCGCGCGTAGGCGCAGATCTTCGGCAGCTCGGGGTGCAGCGACGGCTCGCCGCCCGTGAGGATCACCCCGAAGTAGCCGCGCGCGACGAAGTCGTCGACCAGCACCTTCATCGACGAAAAGTCGTGCGTGTACGGCGTCGTCGGGTTCGAGCAGAACCCGCAGAAGTGATTGCAGTGCCGAACGACCTGGATGTAGCCGAGGTTGGCCAACGCTCGATCATAGCGCGTCGGCCGGGTCCTGCCGCGTGGGAAGCGAGGAGAGCGCCTGCGAGTGACCCGACGCGGTATCCTGCAGTCATGCGAGTGATCCACCTCTGTGCTGTGCTGATACTGCTCGCCGCTTGCGGCGACGACGGGGCCAGCGCCGGCAACTGCACCACCGATGCTGATTGCCCTTTCGGCAGCTGCATGGACGGATACTGCGAAGCCGCGGACACGGGGACTTCGGACACTGGAGCGCCGGACTCGGCGATGGTGGATGGCGCGTCCATGGACGCCACTCCGGATGGCGCCATCGCGGACGGCGCACCGGACGGCGCGGCAGCGGACGCGGATGCCGATGCTGCCGTGATGTCGGACGCAGGAGGCGACGCCGCTCTGGATGGCGGCTCGGACGGCGGCTCCGACACCGGCATGCTCGCCTCGTGCAGCGGCCGACCCCACGGCACCACCGAGACTCGCGAGTGCTTCGCCGCACCGCGGGCTCCCGCAGGAGGCGCCTGTTCGAGCACCACGCAGACGCGGACCTGTGACGACGGAACGTGGAACCCCGACTTCCCGGCATGCGACTGGTTTGCATGTGGACCGGGCAGCGCGCTCTGGATCGACCGACTCGGAAGCACGATGACGAACGAGGTGACGAACGACGGCGCGGTCGATGCGGTCGGCAATGCCTACGTCATCGCATCGAACATCTCCGGCTTTCACGGCGTTCAGCTCGAGGCATACGCTTCGGACGGGACGCCGCGCTGGACGCGGACGGCGGGTGGCACCTCCCGAGACGACCTGGCCGACGTCGCGGTCGACGGGACCGGCAACGTATTCGTCGCCGGCTACGCGACCTCGGATGCCATCGACCTGGGAGGCGGCGACCTCTCCTTCGCCGCGGGCGACAGCGGCAGCAGTCCGATCCTCGCCAGCTACACCGGGGACGACGTGCACCGGTGGTCGATCCGTGTCCCCGGCAACGGCCAGGCCACCGCGATCGCCACCAACACTGCTGGAAAGGTGTACCTCGGGGGCCAGGCCTTCGGAGAGATCGCGCTCGAAGGAACGCGCGTCACCGTCCCGGCCACGGGCGGTGGCTTCGTCGCGCGGTACGGCAACGGTGGCCTGGTGGAGTGGTCACGCATCGTGGGCACCTCGGTGTCGGGGGTGGGCGGTGACGGGTCGGGAAACGTGTTCGTCGCCGGGACCTTCGGGGCGACGGAGGACTTCGGCGGCATGACCCGAACCGGGCCCGGCAACTTCGTGGCGAGCTATCGATCCGACGGCACGCTTCGTTGGGTTCAGGAGATCCTCGGCAGCGTGTCGGTGACCTCGTTGGCCGTCTCGCCGACCACGGGCCAGGTCGTCATCGCGGGATCGTTCACCGGGATGGTGGACTTCGGCGACGGACCGGTGACCGCCTCCACCGGGGGCAGCGATCGGGACCCGTACGCGGTGGTGTACGACAACGACGGTGCCGTCGACTTCGTGAAGAACATCAACGCGGGCGGGACCAGTCGCGCGACCGACGTCGCGTTCGATGCAGACGGCAACGTCTACGTCGTCGGATACATGCAGGGCGGCTTCGATTTCGAGACCGAGACGACCTACAGCCTCAGCGGTCGAGTGCGCATCTTCTGGGTGAGCTACGACGCCACCGGTGCCCACCGCTGGTCGCGAATCGTGGGTGGCACCCTCACCGAAGAGTTCGCCTACGGCGTGGGTGTCGGCGACTACGCGATCATCACGGGTCGCATCGACTCCGTCTTCGGGGTCGACGGACAGGTCACAGGCGGATGGGTCGAGGACGGGCTCGTGCTGGCGCTCGTGCGCTGACGTCGAGGCTACGGCCGAAACGCGTAGGGCAGCACTACGCCCGAACCGCGGGCGGCTCGCAAGCTGCAGTTCGGGTACGATGGCGGGATGCGCACCCTCTCGCTCGCCCTGGTTCTCGCCCTCGCGGCCCTCGCCTGCTCCGACGACAGCACGACGTCGACCCCGGACGGATCCACCGCCGACTCGGCGACCATGGATGGCTCGCCCGACACGAGCGCGGGTGATGGCTCGACGCCCGATTCGACGATCGCCGACGGATCCGCAGCGGACGCCGTGGCCGATGGGTCCACACCGACAGGCCCGATGGTCGACCGCAGCGATCCGATGCTCTACGAGCACGAGCTCGACCCGATGGCGCTCGATCCGACGGTGACCGACTCGATCGAGACGCAGTACGCGCAGCTCGACACCCGCGTCGAGCCTCTCGGCAAGCTCGTCTTCTTCCTGCCGGGTGCGACCAACATCCCGCGCAACTGGCGCGACCACGGACGGCAGCTCGCGAGTTACGGCTTCCACGTGGTGATCCCCCACTACAACAACCGGTGGAGCAGCACCGGCACCAACCCCTGCGCCGGAATGGGCGGCAGCTGCAGTGACGACGTGCGCTGGGAGGCCCTCACCGGCGAGGACGTGTCGAGCGTCATCGACATCAGCCGCGCCGACAGCGCCGAGGGGCGCGTCATCGTCATGCTGCAGTACCTCGTGACCGCGCACCCCGGCGGCGACTGGGGCTACTACCTGAACGACGACGACACCCTCCGCTACGAGGACGTGATCATCGCCGGCATCTCCCACGGCGGCACCAGCACCGGTCTCTTCGCCTCGCGGCGGCCGTTCCATCGCGCGGTGATGCACTCCGCCGGCTACTGGAACATCGGCGACTCCCCCGCGACCGACATCGGCGACATCTACGGCTTCTCACACACCGACGACCCCCAGCACTCGGGCCACCTCGACGCCTGGGCCGCGGGCGGCCTCCTCGGAACGCCCACCAGCATCGACGGCGCGAGCCGGCCCTACGGCGACTCCCGCCAGCTCATCAGCTCGGAGCCCAACGGCTATCCGCACTGCTCGACGGCCGTCTCCTCCAACTCCCCCACCGACGCCAGCGGCAACTACCTCTTCGATCCGGCCTGGCGCGAGATGTACGGCGTTCCGTGATCCTCGCGATCGCTGATTGGATCCCGCTGCTCGTCACGGCGGTGGTCGGGGTAGGGCTTCTGTTCCTGCTGCGCTGGCTTCTGCTCGTCCGCGGGGGTGGGCCGATCGGAGAGCAGCGCTTCTACCGGCAGGCGCTCCTGCTCTTCCTCAACATCGTGCTCGCGGTGCTGGTCGTCCTCGCGCTGCCGGTGGGCGACGAGACGAAGAGCCGCATCCTGGCGCTGCTCGGGATCCTGGGGAGCGCCGCGGTCGCGTTCTCCTCGAGCACCTTCGTGGGCAACGCGATGGCGGGCCTGATGCTGCGGGTCGTGAAGGGCTTTCGCCCAGGCGATTTCCTCATGGTCGAGGCGCACATCGGACGCGTCACGGAGATCGGCCTGCTCCACGTTCAGATCCAGACGCCCTATCGCAACCTCGAGACGTTGCCCAACCAGTACCTCATCGGTCGCCCGGTCACCGTCGTCCAGGGCTCGGGGACCTTCGTGCACGCAGACATATCCCTCGGCTACGACGTACCGCATTGGAGGGTCGAAGAGCTCCTCGTGCAAAGCGCCGCCGACGCGGGGCTCGAGGACGCGTTCGTCATGATCTGCGAGCTCGGCGACTACGCGGTCGTCTACCGGGTCGCGGGGCTCCTGCGTGACGTGCGGGAGTTGATCGAGGCTCGCTCCGATCTGAAGAAGCACATGCTCGACGTGCTTCATCATGGCGGGGTGGAGATCGTCTCGCCGCCCTTCCTCAACCTCCGGCAGCCGCCCGCGGAGCACCGCTTCATCCCGGCGACGCCGTCCCCGACCGCCGAGGACCACGACGACATCCCGGACGAGATCATGTTCGACAAGGCCGAGCGCGCCGCCGCACGGGACGTGCTCTGTCAGGAGCTACGAGACCTCGAGGAACGACTCAAGGCACTCAAGCACCGGACGAAGCACAAAGACGAGACCATCGCGCAGCGGATCCAGCGAGAGATCACGAGAGCAGAGCGCCGGCGCGATCAGCTCCGCACGTGGCTGTCGGACCACGGCGGCTGACACCGCCCGGGCAGGGCGATCTCGAAGACGAGACGCTCACGGCGCCGGCGCGTAGACTCGCCGGTTCACCGGGAGAGGCGTCATGGAGCTAGCGTTCACACAGGCGGGACCTCTGCGCGAGGCGTCGATCGAGCTGCCGCCGAAGCGCGAGTTCCTCGCGGACTACGTGCTCGTCTACGACGAGAAGCGGCAGAGGACGATCTACATGCACTCGCCGGACTTCCACCAGTTCGGGCATGCCTGGGAGTGGGATGGCGCGTCCTTCGTTCAGGTGAGCGACGTCGCCGTTCGGACCGAGAGCCCGAAGCAACGATGGCAGGGCGTCTACGACGTGTCGCGCGAAGCCGTCGTCGCGTGGAACTTCTGCAACGCACGCGACTACTCGGACATGACCTACGCGGTGATCCTGACAGCCGAGGGCCCCGAGATGCTCGAGCTCTCGGGCGATCACCCGAAGCGCCTCGAGGACTCGGACGACACGGGTGGCTGCTTCGCCTACGACCGAAAGCGGGGCGTCACCGTGTGCGTCACAGGTCTCGGCGTGTGGGAGCTCGACGCCGAGGGTGTGTGGGCGAAGAAGCGCGACGACGCGGATCTGCCGAACGACGCGAATTGGAAGGAGGAGTGCCTCGGCGGGGTCTGGGATCCGAAGACCGAGCGCACGCTCTTCTACTGGGTGTGTGAGGACGCGGAAGAAGAAGACCGCCTGTGGCTCTACGCCTGGGACGGCGAGACGCTCGAGTTGCTGCCGAACGACGGCATGCACGAGGATCTGATCACCGGCTGGATGAACACCGGGCCGATTCTCGTCTCCCACCCGGATGGCGTCGTCGCGCTCTGTGGTTGGAGGCGTGGGACGCTGATCTACGATGGGGGCTGGAAGCCGTGGGGCGAGGATGGCGACCCGCGGCCCGCCTCCCGGAAGGCACACGCGACCTTCGATGCGTCCCTGGGCGGGTTCGTCACGGGGCCAGGCGGCTACGAGCCTGCAGAGGAGAAGTATCCCGAGGATCAACACGTCTTCTACGTCGAGAGGCGCGGGAGCTGGAAGAAGCTCGGTGTGACGGAGAAGAAGAGCGCGGTCGGCGATCTGTATGCAAAGCGCTTCGGCATCTTCGTGGGTGGGCGCTGGCGCATGATGGGCAACTACTACCTGACGCTGATCGAGTGGACGGACGACGGCTGGAAGACGATCGTCGGAAAGAGCGATCAGAAGGACCTCTGGGACGGTGGCGGGAGCGGCGGCAATACGCACGCCCTCGCAGGCATGGTCGAGACCAGTGACGGTAGCCTCCTCGCCATCTCGAACGAAGGTCATGTCTTCGCACTCGAGGACGGGCGGTGGGTGCAGAAGGCCGACCCCGACGCGAAGCTCTGGAAGCTGCGCATGTGGACGAAGCTCGTCTTCGATCCGAGGGAAGAGCGCATCGTCGTGTGGGGCGGCCGGACCAAGGGGCGCAGATTCGAACCAGGTGCTCCTCTTCGATGCGGCCAAGGGGTCGTGGAAAAAGGCGAAGAAGAGCTCACCGCAACCCAAGGGCTACGCCCGCGGCAAAGACGACTTCGAGGTCGGCTACCACTTGATCTGGGATCACGGCCTCGGGGCGGCCGTCCGGATCGGCTGGGAGGAGGCGGCGGTGCTCGAAGGCGACGTCTTCAAACCGGTGCTTCCGCCGAAGATGGGAGAGCTCAACGACGACTCGTGGCGGGCCGTCGCCTCGGATCCGAAGACGGGGCAAACGCTCATCGTGAACTTCCGGAGCGGGAGCATCTTCCGCTTCGACCTCGGGGGTTGCGACGAGTTGGGGTCCTTCACGCTGCCCGACGACTTGCGCCTCGGACACACGAACGAGGACATGGCGTTCCGCGTGATCTGCGACGACTGGGCTTTCGATCCCACGACGCGAACGCTCCACGTGCAGAACCCCGACGACGCATGGGGGCACTACACGCTCGCTCTCGGGGAGGCCTTCGACGAGGCGGCCAAGCTCGGGGAACGAACGGGCGCTGGGGACGTGGTGGAGTCGCGGAGCGCGGCTCTCTACCGGGTCGACGACGACGGGGCGATGGTGTGGTTCGCGAAGACGACGGGCAAGGAGGTGCTGGTCGAAGAGGGCGAGGTCGGTACCGCCATCGAAGCCGAGCCTGCCAAAGCGAAGTCTCCGGAGGCCGCCCTCACGAAGCTCGATGAGCTCGTCGCTGGGGCTCGCGAGAACGGGTTCGTGTCGGCCAAGGAGCTCGGCGAAGAGCAGCTGAAGCGCCTCGCATGCGTACCGATGCGCACCATCAGCCTCGGCGGTCCGGCGAGCGACCCCGTGAAGGGAAGCCACCTCGGGGGCCTCCCGGCCGACGGAGGGCTCGACGCGTGGCCCACCACCGAAAGGGAGGTGCTGCAGCAGCTGACCTGGCACCTGCCCGAGGAGCTGAACTTCTTCGAGGTTCCGGAGGAACAGCGCGAAGAGGTGATGGGCGAGCTCCGCGACGGGAGCGATTCGCATCCCCTCGGTCTCCTGCTCCAGATCGAGACCGGCGATCTCCTGAAGAAGCACGCGGGCGTCTCGGTCTGGGTCGACACGAGCGGCATCGCGACGGAGAGCCTGCTGCACAATCGCGTGCGCCTGATCTCCAAGGAAGACTTCGGCAGGGCGGCGGCGTGCGATCCGATGGGGCCCGTGCTCGACGCACGCGCCCTGATGGTCTCGGAGCCGACGTGGGAGATCGACGAGGCGCGCGCCTCGCCTCTCACGCAGCGCGATCCCGAGCTCGCCGAGGCCCTCGAAGCCCTCGACCTGCCGCGCTCGGACGGGTTCTCGAAGATCGGCGGCACGCCAACCTGGGTGCAGCACCCGCGCGAGATCCTCGGCAAGGGCCAGGTTCCCTATCGCTTCCTCCTTCAGCTCGACTTCGACGGCATCGGAGGCGCGAAGGACGACTGGCCGGACGCAGGGCTCTTCGGTGTGGTCTACGTCTTCGTGAACGCCGACGAGACCGCCGCCTGCGCGTTCTGGCAGTACACGTAGGATCCGCAGGCAGGCGCCGTCCGCAGGTCCCTGGTGGCCTTACAGCGAGGCGCGCCTATCAGAGGGTCGCTTCGGAGGAGGAAGCCGACGAGCCCATGACCGACTCGCCGCGTCGCGCAAAGCCCGGGGCCCAGACCCTCGATCTGCTCCAGCACCGATTCGATCAGATCGCCGGGGACGCGCCGCACATCGACGTCGAATCGCTCAAGGAAGCGCTCGGGCTGAAGAGCGAGTACCTGGCCCAGCGCATGCTCGCGCAGCTGGACACCGACGCGGACGGATCCGTCAGCCGCGCGGAGTTCATGGAAGGTGTGCGCAAGCTCGTCTACGGCACCGACAACGACCGCCTCACCTTCGCGTTTCGTCTGCATGACCACGACGGCGACGGATATCTGTCGCAGACGGAGCTCGAGCGGATGATCGCCATCGGCCTCGCCGAGGACGACATCGAGCCGGACGAGGAGCACTCGCCCGAGACGCTCGCGCTCGGGTTGCTCCAGGCGCTCGACGCCGACCGCGACGGGCGCGTCTCCTTCGCGGAGCTCGAGCGACTCGTTCGTGCGCGCCCGGAGCTCCTTCACGAGATGGCACGCGCCGAGGCTCTGTGGATGGCCCCGGGTCGCGACGTGGTCGCACGCCTGACCGACGAGACGGGTGGCGAGCCCGAGCCGAACGCGTTCGCGCGCTTCGTCGAAAACCACGTGCGGGGCGGCATCGTGCTCGCCGCCTTCGCGCTGATGAACGTCGGGCTCTTCGTCGCGACGTACAACATGGTCCTGGGGGAGCACGTGATGATGCGCGTCGGGCGCGCCACCGGGGCAGCGCTCGCCTTCGACGCGGGTGTGGTGCTCGTGCCCGTGGCGCGCCGGTTTCTCACGCGGCTGCGCGCCAGCTTTCTCGGGCGCCTCATCCCGATCGACTCCGCGGTCGCCTTCCACAAGGTCGTGGGGCACACGTTCTTCTTCGGGAGCCTGGCTCACGTGGGCGCTTTCGTCGCGAGTTACTCCGCGGGGCACGACGAGCCGATCACCCATGCGCTCTTCGAGACGAAGACGGGGCTCACGGGCTCGTTGCTCGTCGTGATCTTCGTCGTGATGTGGATCGCCGCTCTCGGCTTCTTCCGGCGCTCGCGGCGCTTCGAGATCTTCTACTTCACGCACCTGCTCTATGCGCCGCTGCTCGTTCTCCTCGTCATTCACGCGCCGCACGTCCTCTTGTGGCTGGGGCTGCCTCTGCTCGGTTTCGGCGTCGAGCAGCTCTTTCGCGCGCTCCGGCGTGGTCGGCGCGCACGCATCCTCGCGATCGAGCCGCTGAAGTCCGGAGTCACGCGGGTGGAGATCGAGCGGCCCCTCGGCTTTTCGTTCTCGCCCGCGGACTACGTCTTCGTGCGCATCCCCGCCGTGGCAAAGCACGAGTGGCACCCGTTCACGATCAGCAGCGCGCCCGAGCGCGACACCATCACCCTCCACGTGCGCTCGCTCGGCAACTGGACGGAGGCTCTCCGAAGCCTGGCGGAGGCGCGAAGCGGGGAGGCGCCGGACGACCTCTTCGTGTTTCTCGACGGGCCTTACGGCTCACCGAGCGCCCACATCTTCCAGTCGCGCGTCGCTGTGCTCATCGGCGCGGGCATCGGCGTCACGCCTTTCGCCAGCGTGCTCGAGAGCATCGTCTCGCGCGAGGATGGAAGCGGTCCCAACCTCGACAAGGCGCACTTCTTCTGGCTCAACCGGGATCAGCGCTCTTTCGAATGGTTCCGGGATCTGCTCGCCGAAGTCGAGAGACGCGACGCGCGCGACGTGCTCGAGCTCCACCTCCACATGACCGGCGGGCGCACGGGTGCGACGGCGTTCGGGCTCGAAGCTGCGCGCGAGCTCGCACACGCATACGGCCGGACGGACCTCGCGACCGGCCTTCGGGCCAAGACGCGCATGAGCGCGCCGAGCTGGAAGAAGGAGCTCGCCGCGATCAAGAAGGCGCACCGCGGCGAAAAGGTCTCCGTCTACTTCTGTGGCCCGCCGGGGCTCGGCGCGAAGGTCCGGCGTGCATGCGAGTCGCTCGGCATGCCGTTTCGTGAGGAGGTGTTCTGATGCGCGCCGCGCGCGCCATCGGCTCGTGGCTCCTCTGCCTTTCGCTCCTCGGCTGCGCGGACGGTGGTGAGGCCTCGCCCGACGCGGGCTCGGCGCGATGCGCGTCGTGCCATCTCGAGGAGTACCAGGGGGCGCGACATCACGTGGGGGAGAAGCCGACGACATGCGCGGTGTGCCACACCACCGAGAGGTGGAGGCCGCGGCGGGTGGTCGAGCACGAGTGGCCGCTGACCGGCGCGCACGCACACGTCGAATGCTTCGATTGTCACGATGACGACCCGCCGGTGTTCGAGGGGATGGGGGGCGCGTGCGTCGACTGTCACCGCGACACCTACGACGACGACACCTTCCCGGACCACCTCACCTTCCCGCTCACCTGCGGGGACTGCCACACCACCCGGGCATGGCTGCCGGCCACGTGGAACGGTCAGCCCATTTCGGAGGCCGAGCACGAGGCGCGTATGCGGGGTGAGCAGTGGGAGCCGGACGAGGGCGCCGTCGATGCCGGCCCGCCCGACGCCGGGCCGCCGGCCACCGGCCCACCACCCGCCGAGACGCCGAGACCGAGACGACGCCGAACGACGATGTCCACCACGACGACCAGGTCCACCACGACGACCACGCCCGCCATGACGACCACGCCCGCCATGACGACCACGTCCACTGGCCCTGGGACCCTCGAGGAGACCCCCGAGCCCGTCCACACCACGCCGCCGCGCGAGACCCCGGTCACACCACCACCGCGACAGCAGCCGGTCGACACGACGTCCTCGGCCTCCCGACGCCGCCGCTGAGCACGAGGGTCAGCCTCTCGGGTCCGTCCCCGTTCGATGGATGGCTTGGAGAATGCCGATCATGGAGCGGAGCTCGGTGGGGACGAGCCTGGCTTTGCGGAGGAAGGAGAGGAGGCCCGTGCCGCCGGTGTGGGCGTAGAGGCCGGTGAGCAGGACGCGGGAGTGGATGTGGGCGGGGAGGGCAGCGCGGATCTTCTCGGCCTGGGTGTAGGGGATCACGTCGTCGTCTCGGCCGTGGACGACGTAGACCGGGCAGCGGAGCGTGGAGAGGTGGGGTCGGGGATCGAGGTAGGCGAAGCGATCGGCGGCGCGCTCGAGCGCGGCCACGCCGATCTCCTCACCGCCGGGCAGGACGTCGCAGCCCTGCAGGAAGAGCGCCCGCTGCTCTTCGGGTAGCGATTCGGCGATCTCCTCGGCGACCGGCGCGTAGCGCGCCATTTCTTTCATCTCCACGCGCCCCCAGGTGCGACGTACGAAGCGATCCCAGGCCGCGAGCAGCTGGCTCGGATCGTCGGGGGTGCCCTCGAGATCATCCACGATGTTGATGAAGACCGCGGGGCGGTTCAACGGATCGTGCGGCAGCCCCTCGCCACCGCAGAGGCAGAAGCGGATCGTCTCGCGGAAGTCGGCGTAGCCGCCGAAGCAGAGCAGCCCGCCGACGCGCGACGAGCGCTCGGGGTCGGCGGCCACGCGCAGCGCGGGCATCGAGCCGAAGGAGATGCTGAAGATCCCCGGGCGCCCCGGCGGACGCGCGGGTAGCGCCTCGAGGCGGTCGAAGGCGCGCGCGGTGTCGGTGACCAACGTCTCCGCCACGCGGAGCGCGGCGAAGTCGGGAAGGAATGGCGCGTAGACGACGAGGCCGCTCGCCGCGAGGATGCGCGCCACGCGATCCATCCGCGGGTCATCGGGGCCGGCGTAATGAAGGCCCTGCACCACGAGGAGCGACCCCTGTGCCGCGCGTCGGGTGGGGCGATAGATGCGCGCACGCATCGGTCGCCCGGCGCCGGCACCGAGCGCGGGCGGCACCTGCTCTTCCTCGGTGCGAACGTCCGCTGGCACGCCGTCATCGGAGGTCCAGGGACCGAGCCAGTACGCGAGCTCCGCGAGTCCTGCCAGGCTCATGCACGAGGATCCTGCCAGAGCAGGTCGGGAATCGAAATGCAGCGAAAGCGGATATGGACAGGCCTCAGGAGAGGTAGACGCCCGTTATCATTGGCTCCCAGCGCTGCCGACATTCGCTGACAATTGACGACGATGAAATGCTTCTGTGCGGCACGCCCCTGGCTCACGCTTTGTCTTTGGCCGGGAAAGCCACCAAAGAACACGAGCGAGGTTACTCCATGAAGACCCTTTCCACTCTTTTCATCGCCGCTGCGCTGGCCTTCTCCGTCACCGCCTGCGGCGGCGGCTCCGAGTCCGAGGCTGCCGAGTCCCAGAGCGACGACACGATGACCACCGGCGACGAGACCGCCACGGATGACGCCTACGGCGATCCGGCTGCCGACGACGGCTACGGCGACGAGGCCGCCACCGACGACGGCATGGGTGATCCGGCCGCCGAGGAAGGCGCCACCGACGAGGCGGCGACCGACGACGAAGCCCTCTGAGCTTCACTTTCGTATCGAAGACGGCGTCGTCGCATCCGCGACGGCGCCGTTTTCAATTGCGGCCCTGGTCAGCTCCGTGAAGCCACCCGCGCTTCGAGGGCCTCGACCACGCGCGTCTCGAGGTCCTGACCGCTCAGGCGCGACGCCTGCTGGATGCCCGTGGGGCTCGTGACGTTGACCTCCGTGAGGTAGGGGCCGATCACGTCGATCCCCACGAAGAAGAGGCCGTCGTCGCGGAGCCGCGGCCCCATGGCGGCGCAGAATCTCCCGCTCCCGCTCGGTCAGCTCGGTGGCGACGACCTGGCCGCCGACGTGGATGTTGCTGCGGACGTCGCCGCCGGTGGGGACCCGGAGGATGGCGCCCAGGGGCTCACCCTCGAGGAGGAGGATCCGCTTGTCACCTTGGGTGACCTCGGGGATCAGCTCCTGGACGATGGCCACGCGCCGGCCGCCGTGGGTCACCGCCTCGACGAGCCCGCGGAAGTTTCGGCCGCCGAGCCCGATGGCGTAGACGCTGGCGCCCCCATGCCCGTCCACCGGCTTGATGATCGCTTCTCTGCCTTCGAGCTCTTCGAGGAAACGTCGAATGCGCCCCTCGTCCGAGACCACGAGGGTTTTCGGCATGTACTCGGGGAAGTGGTGGGCGTAGAGCTTCTCGTTGGCGTCGCGAAGCGCCCGGGGGTCGTTCACGACCAGGGTCCGGTCGTCCCGCAGATGCTCGAGGATCAAGGTGAGCCACAAGTAGGGACTGTCGAAGGGTGGGTCCTTCCGCACGAAGACCACGTCGGCCTCGGCCAGAGGGAGCTCCTCCACGGCGCCGAGTGTGAGCGGGCTCTCGGCGTCGCGCGACGCGACCGCCTTTCGCACGGCGGCGACGGGCCGATCCTGCTCGAGCCAGACGTCTTGGACGCGGCAGTAATCGATGCGATGCCCGCGCGCCTGGGCGGCGAGCATGATCCCGAAGGTGGTGTCCTCGTCGACGATGACCGTCGACGGTGGGTCCATGACGAAAACGATCCGCATCGCTCGAAAGCATAGTGCCTGGCTGGCCGGTCCGGGAGGGTGGTAATAAGGTCGAATGCGGCCGGTGAGGATGACGGATCTCGGCAAGGGCGAGATCGTCGGAGAACGGTTCCGCATCGATGGGGTGTTGGGCAAGGGCGGCATGGGCGCGGTCCTGGCCGCGACCGACCTCGAAGACGGCTCGGAGGTGGCGCTCAAGGTGATGCGGTCGGCCTTCGCGGACGACGAGCACCTCCTCGAGCGCTTCAAGCGCGAGGCGCAGGTGCTGCAGAAGATCGACCACCCGGCGGTGGTGGGCGTGAAGGAGGCCGGCACCCTTCCGGACGGGGTCTTCTACATCGCCCTCGAACGACTCGAGGGCGAGACGCTGAAGAGCTTCGTGCTCCGTGAAGGGCGGATGCCCCTTCAGCTGCTGATCCCGGTGGTGCAGGGCCTCTGCGGTGCGCTCAGCGCGGCGCACGCTCAAGACGTGGTGCACCGCGACGTCAAGCCTTCGAACGTCTTCCTACCGGCGGGTCCAGAGAAGAGCCTGTCCCTCGAGGGGGCCGAGTCCATGGTGAAGCTCGTGGACTTCGGGGTCGCCAAGGTGGCGGGCGGCCGAAAGCTGACGGTCACGGGGGGCGCGGTGGGCACCTTCCAGTACATGGCACCCGAGCAGCTCCGCGGAGACCCCGACGTCGACCGTCGCGCGGACGTGTACTCGGTCGGCGTCGTCGTCTACGAAGCGCTCACCGGCGTCCACCCCTTCAAGCCCACGGGCGAAGAAGCGGAGCGCAAGCCGCACATGGAGGTGGTGCAGGCGATCCTCACGGGCGACTACCCACGCCTCAGAACGCACCGGCCCGAGCTCCCGAAATCGCTGGAGGCAGTGGTCGCCAAAGCGATGCATCACGAAAGGGAGCTTCGCTACCAGACCGCGGATGAGCTCGCAGAAGAGATGAGCCGGGTCGTCCGGGAATTCCTCGTTCGCCCCACCACGCCAGCGCCTCCAAACGCTGCCTCGACCCTCTCCGGGCGGCCCACGGCACCGGCGAAGCCAGCGAAAGAGGCGCCAGTCACTGACGAGGAGCTGGCCTCGGCGCCGCGCGCCACGCCGCCTTGGATCTGGGCCGCGCTCCTCTTCGCGCTGCTGGCCGTGGCGTCGGCTTTCTTCCTGACGCAGTGATCGGTAGGGTGCGCGGACATGGCCCGCCACCGTCGAATCCCGCCGCTCTTCGTCGCCCTCTGCATCGCGCTCCTGTCGCTGGTCCTCGCCGGGACCGACACGCCGGACGCACCGACACGTGGCGCTTACGAGCGCTTCGCGGTGGCTTCGGATCATCCCCTGGCGTCGAACGCGGGCCTCGAGGTCCTGCAACAAGGCGGCAACGCGGCGGACGCGGCGGCGGCGACGATGCTCGCCCTCGGTGTGGTCAATCCGCAGTCGAGCGGGATGGGCGGTGGCGGCTTCGCTCTCTACTACGACGCCGAATCGGGGGAGCTCACCTTCCTCGACTTCCGCGAGCGCGCCCCCGGCGGCGCGACGCCGGACATGTACGCCGACAACGAGTCGCAGGGCGGGCCGGCCAGCAAGAAGTCACAGCTGGGCGGGCTGGCGGCTGGGGTGCTCGGCGAGCCCGCGGGCATCGCGGAGCTCGTGCGCCGCTTCGGCGACAAGCCCCTCTCCGTCGCGGCCGCCCCGGCGGCGCGCCTCGCCGGCGACGGCTTCGAAGCGCACGAAGCGCTCTCCCGCATGAGCGTCGCCTTCGCCGAGCACCTGCGGCGCGATCCGGTGATGCGGCGCTGGATCGGGGCGGGGGCTGAAGGGATCGCGGTCGGTCAGCGGATCCGGAACCCGGAGCTGGCGCGAACGCTGCGCGAGTTCGGTGCGCGGGGAGCGCCCGCGATCTACGAAGGGCGGGTGGCGCGCGCCATCGTCGCTGCGAGCCGGCGAAACGGCGGGATCATCACCCTCGAGGACCTGGCCGACTACGCGGTGGTGGAGCGCGAGCCCCTCTCGGCGAACCTGCTCGGTCACCGCTGGGTCACGGCGCCGCCGCCGAGCGCCGGTGGCTACACAATGCTGGCGAGCCTCTCGCTCCTCGACCGGTGGGTGGGCGCGTCCCGCCGCCGCGGCCCGGCCGACGCCGCGCTCTTCCACGCCTTCGCCGAGTCGTGGAAGGGACCCTTCTGGGATCGGGCGAGCTACTTCGGCGATCCCGACTACGTCGACGTGCCGGTGACAGCGCTCCTCGAGGAGGCGCGGACGGCGCGGCGCAGTGACGTCTTCCGGCGTCAGGTCGCGACCCACGCCGACCTCTATGCGCTGCCGCTTCCCGATCCGCCGGCCGGTCCGCCGAGCCCGCCCGAGGAGCACGGCACCTCGCATCTGTGCGTCGTCGACGAGGAGGGCAACGTCGCGGCCGTGACCACCACCGTGAACCTGCCTTTCGGCGCGCGCTTCACGGCGGCGGGCATCGTGATGAACGACGAGATGGACGACTTCGCGAGCGGGATCGGCGAAGCGAACGCCTTCGGCCTGCCTGGCGGCGCCCCCAACCTCCCCGGTCCCGGCCACCGCCCGGTGTCGACCATGTCGCCGACGATCGTCTTCGACGATCAGGGCCCGGTGCTCTGCATCGGCGCGTCGGGCGGCAGCCGCATCGTGACCGCGACCGAGCAGGTCGCGTGGCACACGCTGGTGCGCGGCGTCGACCCCTACGAAGCCTTGAACCATCCCCGCGTTCACCATCAGGGCTACCCCAACGAGCTGCGCATCGAAGAGACGAACCCACAGCCCGAGAGCGTCGTCGAAGGCCTCGTCGCCCGCGGCCACCACATCACCGTCGCCCGTCACAGCGCGGTCGTGCAGCTGATTCGCATCAACCGAGACGGCTCCCCCCGCCTGATCGCCGTGAGCGATCCGCGGAAGGGGGGGATGCCGGCGGGAGAGTAGAGAGGGTTTGCGCAGCGAACGGCCCCCATGGGGGCCGGCGGAGATGATGGTAGTCTCGACGCGTGGGGGTGCGGATGCGTGAGCTGATCTCGATCCTCGCGCTGGCGGCGGTGGTCGCGGGCTGCGAGAGCAACGAAGAGAAGTGCGAGGCGGCGAAGACCGAGATGCGCGAAGGGCTTCGCGCGGCGGCCGACGCGGCGCGGACGAGCGCCGAGGAAGCGGCGCGCGCGCGAGGTGAAGCGATGGACGCCCTCAGCAGCGCGGTGATGGATCTGGGCAACCTGCGGAGTGACGCGGTAGTCGCCGCGATCGGCCAGGAGCAGGACGGCGCCGTCGGGGTCGAGGTGAGCGTCGGCGCGATGATGGCGACGCTCCTCGCCACCGAGCGCCTGGCCGAGACCGACGCGGAAGCCGCCGACCGGATGGCTACGGCGGCGCGGACCGAGCTCGAGGGGCGCTATCGCGAGCTGATGACCCTGGACGCGGCGGGCGCGGACGCGGCGTCCCGACTGACAGAGCTGGGCGACGGATGCTCCACGGATCTACAGAACCTGGTCCGCGACCTTCCCACCGAGACCCGCGGCGCCGTCCTGGCACGCTACACCGCCATCCAGGCGGCGGAGAGTGCACCCGACGCCTCCACCGACATGGCCCGCGTCACCGCAGCCTTCACCGCCTACGAAGAAGCGCGCGCCAGCGCCCGACAGGCGAAGGACGCCAGCCTCGCGGTCGTCGCGGCCCTCGAGTCCCTCGACGGCCCCGTCGCCGATGCGCGGAGCGCCTTCGAAGCGCTGCCAGGCGGCGTAGACGTGGGCGCAGCGGGCGCAGCGGCCAGCCGAGCGTGGGAGGTCTGCGAGTAGCTCGCTGCGGCGGCAGGCGCGGTTTGCTCTCTGAGCAGGTTGCCTGGACGGAGTGGGCGATGAGCGCGCCTCGCTGCGCTCGCTCAGTTTGAAGGAAGGGCGTTGGCGTGCGCGCGGCTCGCTTCGCGAGCGTGCTTGCGGGGACGCTGGGCGGGGGCCGGATATGTTTAGTTGAGGTCAGGGGCTGCGCCGACACCCCTGAGGGGGCCCCTCGTCGCCTCGCGCTTCGCGCTCGGCTCTCACGTCTGCCCGGCAACTGTGTTTGAGACTGACCCAGAAGGTCCATCTCTGAATTGTCCGGGACCCCTGCGGGCAGCGTTCGCACCCCCTCGCGCGCCTCACGGCGCCCGGTTCGCGTTGCTTCGCAACGCTCCACTCCGTCCGGGTTACCGAGGAGCGCTTGATGGGGACGGTCTACACTTTTCAACTTTCGCTGGGTCGCGCGCATGCGGATAGGGAAGCGCTTGATGGGGACCGCTTGATGGGGAGGACCGCTTGATGGGGACGGTCTACACTTTTCAACTTTCGCTGGGTCGCGCGCATGCGGATAGGGAAGCGCTTGATGGGGACCGCTTGATGGGGAGGACCGCTTGATGGGGACGGTCTAC
Organism: uncultured delta proteobacterium; assembly: GCA_963727445.1. GTDB lineage: Bacteria > Myxococcota_A > Polyangia > Polyangiales > B10-G4 > B10-G4. The sequence continues at coordinate 395,673 of CAVSGI010000015.1, read as the reverse complement.
ACTTTTCAACTTTCGCTGGGTCGCGCGCATGCGGGATGGAACCCGGGCCGGCGGGGCGAAAGTTGAAAAGTGTAGACCGTCCCCGTTAGCCCGCATGCGGGATGGAACCCGGGCCGGCGGGTCGAAAGTTGAAAAGTGTAGACCGTCCCCGTTAGCCGCGGTCCCCGTTAGCCGTCCCCGTTAGCCCGCAGTCCCCGTTAGCCCGCATGCGGGATGGAACCCGGCGGGCGGGGCGAAAGTTGAAAAGTGTAGACCGTCCCCGTTAGGCCTGCGTCCGCTTCGCAACGCTCCACTCCGTCCAGGTGAGCTGAGCAGGCGCCGAGGGGGGGCCGAACGCTGCCCGCAGACCATCAGATCATTGCCAATGAGTATGGCGAGCCCATCTGTTCCACACCGGGCGGGCAGACGTGAGAGCAGCGCGAAGCGCGAGGCGACAGGGGGGGCTTGTCCCCCCTGTCGGTTGGGGCGGAGCCCCGACTACGATTAAGGCGCCTCGCAGGTCGCGCCGAAGCCACCCGTGCAGCGATAGGGATCGGCGCAGCCGCTGCAGCAGGGCTGGCCCTCGCCGCCGCAGCTGACGCAGCTGCCGCCGAAGCCGCCGGTACAGATGGTGAAGGACTCGGTGCAGCCGAGGCCGCCGCCGCAGCAGGTGCCGCCGAGACGTCCGCAGGTGCCGCCGGAGCAGCCTCCGTCGACGCAGGTGCCCGCGCCGCCGCCGCAGGAGTCGCCGTTCGCGACGCACATGCCGTCGACGCAGCAGCTCCCCGCGCCACCACAGGCCTGACCCGGGCAGCACGCCTCGCCGTCCCCACCACACGCCTCACAGGAGTCGGGCGTGGGGAAGGGATTGTTGACGCAGACCGCGCCGCTCACCGTGCAGTAGTTGGCGAAGCCGCAGCAGTCCTCACCGATACCGCCGCAGGTCGTCCCGCCCCCGCCGGCGGTCACACACGAGCCGCTGGTGCAGGTGGCACCGCCGCCGCCACCGAAGCCGGGACAGGTCGCGCCATCGTCCACACAGGTGCCGTCGATGCAGCACCCACCCGCCGCGCACGAAGTCGCGCCGTCGCAGCACGGCTCGCCCGAGCCACCACAGTCCACGACCGTTCCGGCCGAGCAGACCTGCGTGCCCACCGCGGTGCCCGAGGCCACGCAGCTCCCGCTGTCGCAGCAGCCGCCGCCGTCACACGTGTCCCCGGCACAGCAAGGCGAGCCCGGCGCACCGCAGACCTCGCACATGCCCGAAGAGCCACAGGTGCCCACCGTGCAATCAGTGCCCGTGGCGACGCAGATGTCCGGCCCGGTGCGCACGTCGCAGCAGCCCGTATCGCAGGAGCGCCCCGAGCAGCAGGGCTCCCCGTCGCCGCCGCATGCCACGCAGGTCCCGCCGGCGCAGACGCCACCGGTGTCACACCCGCCACCCGCACAACAGCTCTCGCCGAGCCCGCCGCAAGCCTCGCAGGTGCCCGCGCCGCCGCCGTTGCACTCCGTCGAGGGCGCCGTGCAGATGCGACCGGCGCAGCAAGCCTCGCCCGCGGCGCCGCAGCCGCCGCAGCTCGAGTCCATGCAGGTCCCCATGACGCCGGGGCAGGTCGAGCCTGCGCCCGTGCAGGTGCCGTCCACGCAGCAGCCGCTGCCGCTGCACACGCCGAGGTCGCAGCACGCCGTGCCCGGATCTCCGCAGACGACGCAAGTGCCACCCGCGCAGGTCGCGCCGGTGTTGCACCCCCCGCCCGGGCAGCAGCCGCCGCCAGGCGCACCGCAGTCGGTGCACATCCCGCCGACGCAGGTGCCGCTGGTGCAGCTGCCCCCGGCGCAGCAGGCCATGCCGATGTCGCCGCAGGCCATGGAGGAGTCCGCGCCACCGTCACCCGGCGGAACGCTCGTGTCACCGCCGCCGTCGCCCGGCGGAACGCTGGTGTCACCGCCGCCGTCACCCGGCGGAACGCTCGTGTCACCACCGCCGTCGGGAAGCGAGGTGTCCCCTCCCCCGCCGTCGCCCATGGCGTCGGCTGTCGCGTCCATTCCGCCATCCGAGGCGGTGCTGTCGTCACCGCAAGCGCTGGCGACGAGAAGGGCGATCAAAGAAAAGGCGAGCGTCGTTCGGGACATCGGGGTTCCTCCGAACGCCGATGATCTCCGATGCGCACCTCTCAATCAATCGGAGGCGAAGCCTTTTTCGCGCAGCCAGCGGTTGGTGAAGCGCTGCGCCTTGTCGTAGCTCTCCTTCGTCTCCTTCTCGACGAAGGCCTCGACGATTTTCCCCACACCGAAAATCTTCACCTCGAGATCGGTGTCGACGATCCGCGTGAGCTGCTTTTCGCCCTTGGGCTCGGCGCGGAACACGCCACTGATGTGGATCTTGTTCGGGAGCGCGGACGGCGTGACGGTGTATTTCCAGAGGCGCGTCTTCGGATCGAAGTGCCCCTCCTCGAGATAGCTGAACTTGTCACCCACCAGCTTCTTCACCGCCGCGGGCGCTTCGGTCTTCGGCTCGGTCCGAACCTTCCGATCGTAGCTACCGTCGTCGTTCTTCTTCAGCTCGATCAGCTCGTAGATGAAGCCGAGCTCTTCGCGGAAGAGCCGCTCGTTGTACTCCGGGTCGAAGAAGACCTCATTCCAGAACGTGTCGACGTCGACGTCGAAGACGTGGCGTACCGTGAACTTTCCCATCTCTCTCCCTGAGGTTCGTCGGGCGGGGCGAACGCTCAGTCCGAGGTGTGCTCTTCCTCGGCGTCGTCGTCCCCGCCATTCGGCGCGTCATCGGCGCCATCGGCCCCGTCGGCGCCGCTCTTTGCAGCAATGCCTTCGGCGACCTGGACCACGACGACCGTGATGTTGTCCTCGCCGCCAGCCGCGTTGGCCAACTCCACCAGCTTCTTGGCGGCCCCTTCGACACCGTCGCTCTCGTCGATGGCCTGCTTGATGGTTTCGTCGGTGATCATCCCGCTCAGGCCGTCCGAGCAGAGCACGTAGTAGTCGCCCGGCTTCGGCTGCTCGGGGACCAGGTCGACCACCACCGTGTCCTGCATGCCGAGGGCGCGGGTGATGACGTTCTTCGGGAGCTCGTCCTTCTGCTCCTGCGTCATGTCCGGCATGACCAGCAGATAGTCGTTCACCAGCGAGTGGTCGCGGGTGAGGAGCGTGATCTCGTCGTCGCGCACCCGATAACAGCGACTGTCGCCGACGTGGGCGACGTAGACCTTGTTCTGCGACTTCGAGAAGAGCGCACCGACGACGGTGGTCCCCATCCCCTGCACGTCCGAGTGCCGGGCCGACGCTTCGAAGATCTTCTTGTTGGCGACCTTGATGCCGGTGATCAGCCGGTTCTCGTCGACCGACAGGTGCGGGTCGAAGTGGAACGGCCAGGTCGCGTCCTCGGACGCGGTCGCCTGGAAGAAGGAAGCGATGGCATGCGTCGCCATCTTGCTGGCGACATCACCGGCCTTATGGCCGCCCATGCCGTCCGCGACGATGTACAGCTCGAACTCGGGCAGTATGCAGAAGCTATCCTCGTTATGCTCCCGCTGCAGCCCAACGTCCGACACCCCGTGCGAAATGATGTCCATGTCGTCGCCGAGACCGAGGAGAAAAACTAGGATATCCGCAACTCGCACGTCAACGAGAGATCCGGCGATCTTTGCGGATCGGCGATTTTCGACCGAATTGCGAGGACCGGGTCCTCGGGGTCGGTTAGGGTGACGGGCCGAATGACGGTCAAGCGTGTCGCCATCATCCCCGGAGACGGGGTCGGAAAGGACGTCGTCGCCGAGGGGGTGAAGCTCCTCGAGACCTTGAGGGAGGTCCGGGGCCATGGCCTCGAGCTGACCCACTACGACCTGGGGGCGGACCGCTACCTGGCCGATGGGACCACCTTTCCCGAGGAAATCGCGAGGGCGATCCGTGAAGAGCACGACGCCGTCCTGCTGGGAGCGCTGGGCGATCCCCGGGTGCCGAACATGGGCTACGCCCGCGACATCCTCTTCGGGCTCCGCTTCGGCCTCGACCTCTTCTGCAACATCCGGCCCGTCCAGTGCCTGAGCGACCGCCTCATGCCGCTCTCCGGGCGGAAGGCCAGGGACTGCGACTTCGTCGTCTTTCGCGAGAACACCGAGGGCATCTACGCCGGTATCGGCGGGCACTTCAAGAAAGGCACCCCGGACGAGATCGCGATCCAGGAGAGCATCAACACCCGAAAAGGTGTCGAGCGGATCATCCGCGCGGCCTTCGAGCACGCGAAGAAGAACGGCAACCCCGTCGTGCACATGGCGGACAAGTCGAACGCCATCAAGCACGGCCACGAGCTCTGGAAGCGTTGCTTCTTCGAGGTCGCCGAGGAGTATTCGGACATCGAAGCGAAGCACGTCTACGTCGACGCCCTCTGCTTCTATCTGATCGAGGACCCGCGTCCCTTCGAGGTCATCGTCACCTGCAACCTCTTCGGCGACATCGTCACCGATCTGGGCGCCGCGCTTCAGGGTGGGATGGGCATGGCGGCGAGCGCCAACGTGCACCCGGGTCGCGTCAGCATGTTCGAGCCGGTCCATGGCTCCGCCCCGCCCCTCGCCGGCAAGGACGAGGCCAACCCCCTGGCCACGGTGCTCACCGTGGGCATGCTCATGACCCACCTCGGCTACACCGACGTCGAGCCGATGCTCGTGGACCTCGTTCGCGAAGCCGTCGAGACCGGCTACTGCACCTCAGATGTTGGCGGCGACCTCGGCACCCGCGCCGTGGGCGACTGGATCTGCGCCCGCGTCCGCGAAAGAGGCTGACGCTTCGCAGCACTCCCGGCTCGCCGCACGAGCCTTCTCCCAGGGGGCTCAGTCCAGCGGCTCGACCTGATCGGGCAGCTCGAGCGGCCAGCCGGCGTCGGGGTCCTTCAGGTAGAGGTAGCGGGCATAGTGTGAGGTCACCCGGCGGATGTAGTTCTTCGTCTGGGTGATGCCGATGCGTTCGACGAAGAGGTCGAAGTCCATGGGGGCGCGCTCGTCGAGCCAGGCTTCGACGCGATGGCCGCCGCCGTTGAAGGCGGCGAAGCTCAGAGGGACGCCGAAGCGCCTCTTCAGGGTGGCGTTGTACTGCGCTGCGAAGCGCGCGTTCCAGGCCGGGTCGAAGAGGAGCTCGCGGCTGAAGGGGACGCCGAGACCTTCGGCGACCCGGCGCGTGGTCGCCGGCAGCATCTGCAAGAGGCCGATCGCGTCCGCATAGGACACCGCCTCGGGCTCGTATCCGCTCTCCTGGCGCATGATCGCCCACAGGTACTCGGGCTCGAGCCCCTGCGCCCGCGCCGCCGGCTCGACCTGTGATCGGAAGGCTTCGGGATAGGCGGCGCGCCAGATCCACGCGTTGAAGGCGTCGGGGCGCCGCGCCAGCTCGTCGCGCTCGGCGCTGACCACCAGACGGTAGGGGCGCGCCACCTCGCCGAGGCGCGTGTAGGCCGCCACCAGCCCTTCGAGACCACGCCCGTCGGGCTGCGCGTCGCGCACGCTGCTCTCCTGCTCACGCAGCGCCTCCGCGGCGTCGCTTCGCAGGCCGAGGCGCGAATAGAAGCGCACCTCTTCCGGCAGGGTCGTCATGGGCAGGGGCTCGAGCGCCTCTCGGTCCTCGGCCTCCTCGAAGGGGTCGCCCGGATCCTCGCCCAGCGCCACCAGCCGCTGGCGCGCCAACAACGCGTAGTAATGCAGCGGCTCGACCCGGATCGCTTCCCGAAGCCGCGCGATCGCAGAGCGCCGGGCGCCGGCCCGCGCGTGCGCCCGACCGGCCCAGTAGAGCCCCCGGCCGCGCACCAGCGCGTCCTGCCCCATGGCGGCGTGCTCCTCGAAGCGGCGGGCGGCGAGGCTGAAACGACCATGCTCGTAGGCGGAGAGGCCCAGCTCGAAGGTCGCGGAGCGGGCGAAGCTCGTCCCGCGCGCGCCGCGGCTGCGAACGAAGCGCGCCATCGACGCTTCGCCGCTCCGCCGCCCGTGGCGGAGCTCGAGCCACGCTGCGAGGAACTCCGCCTGGGTCGCGAGGGGATGGCCGCGGTGACGGCGCGCGAAGCGCCGATAGCTGGTGATGGCGCGCGCGTCCTGGTCGGCGCGCGACAGGGCACGCGCGGCGTGAAATTCGTCTTCGGGCGCCGTGGGCCCACCGAGACGGGCGGCCTGCGCCAGCACCTCCGCGGCCTCCGGATAGTCGTGACGCGTCTTGAAGAGCGCCATCCCGCGCAGGTGCAGCCAACGCGCGCGAAGGGCGCGGCCCGATGGGACCGCGCCCGCGGCGTCGAGCTCGGCGACGGCCTCGCGATGCATGCGCTGCTCGTGGAAGCGCGTCGCACGCGCGAAGCGCTCCTCCGGCGTGGGCGTGAAGGGAGCGCCGAGGGCCCGAAGCTGTGCGACCACGGCGTCGGCGTCGGGATGCTCGGGACGGTCGATGAGCAGGGCGCGGAGCTCGGCGGCCGCCGCGCTGTCATCACCGCCGCGGTGATGCGCATCCGCGAGCGAGAGGCGCACCGCGAAGGTGTCGACGCCCACCGCGTCCTCCTGCGCCACGCGCCCGAGCGCGCCGACCGCTTCGGCGAGCGCGCCTTCGGCGAGGAGACACTCGGCGGCGCGGGCGCGGGCGAGCGCGGCGCGGCGCCCTCGTTCGGCGCCCACCCGCTCGAAGACGGGGCGCGCGTCCTCGCACCGTCCCACCGCAGCCTGAGAGACGGCGCGCCGATACGCCAGATCCGCCGCGACCGCGTCGGGCAGCCCACTGGTGATGCTCGCCCAGGCGTGGAGCGCGCGCGGATGATCGCCCAGGCGCGCGGCGAGGCGCCCTTCGAGATAGCGCGCGCGAACGCTCTCACGCGCTTCGCCCGTCACCCGGTCGAGGCGGGCCAGGGCGCCGGCGTCGTCCCCCACGCGCACCCGTTCGGCCACGGCGCCGAGGGGATCGCCCTGCGCCGAGGCTCGCCCGGACGCGAAGAGGGGCGCTAGAACGAGGCAGGTGAGGATGGAGAGCCAGCGCACGTGGGCACGAACGTTAAACCAAGAGGGCGGATTCCGCAGAAATGCTCGGAAACGGGTGCTGTTGCCGAAAGCTCGCGGACCGCTATGCTCCGCCCGCTCATGCGTCCCGTCCTCGTCATCGCCCTCTTGGCCGCCGTCGTCGCCACGGGCTGCGCCCCCGTGATCGGGGATTCCTGCAGCACCTCGGTGAACTGCTCGGTCAACGGGGATCGCATTTGCGACAACGCACAGCCCAACGGCTACTGCACGATTCAGGGCTGTGAGGCGGACACCTGCCCGGACAACGGCGTCTGCGTGCGCTTCCGGCCGACCCCGAGCCGCCTCGCCCAGGCGTGGTGCATGAAGGTCTGCGAGCAGGACTCCGACTGCCGCGAGCAGGACGGCTACAGCTGCGTCAGCGCCGAGGACCTCGGCAATTTCGAGGTCGAGCCGGGCAATGACCTGCCCATCGCCACCACCATCGACGTCGACCAGCCCAACCGCACCTTCTGCGCCGCCCAGTAGACCGTCGGGAACTTCTGGGTTTCTGGCTCGTTTGGTAAGCCGGGAGGATGGACGGAGGGCCGCGCTACGTCGCTGAGCGGATCGTTCGCGCGGCGCTCACCGTGCTCGGCGTCGTCACCCTCGTCTTCCTCCTGGTGCGCCTCGTCCCAGGCGATCCCATCGACGCCATCCTCGGCGACCAGGCATCGCCCGAGGATCGGGCCGAGCTGCGGCGCGCGCTCCACCTCGATCGCCCCTTCGCCGAGCAGTACCTCTCCTTCGTCGGCGACGTGGCCAATGGAACCCTCGGCACGTCCTTTCGGCGCCGCGACACCACCGTCGCCACGCTGATCACCGAGGTGCTCCCGGACACGGTGGTCCTGGCCCTCGCCGCCCTGCTCGTGGCCTGGGCCCTCGCGGTGCCGCTCGGCTCCATCGCCGCCGCCAGACGCGGCTCCGCCTGGGACACCTCCGCCACCACCTTCGCGATGCTCGGCATCGCCATCCCCAACATCTGGCTCGGCCCGCTGTTGATCCTCCTCTTCGGTGTCGAGCTCCGCTGGCTCCCCCTACCGGGCGACGACGAAGCGGGCGCGGTCGCCCTGATCCTGCCCGCGATCACCATTGGCACCGCGCTCGCCGCCGTCCTCACGCGGCAGACCCGCGGCTCGATGGTCGAGGTGCTCTCCGAGCAGTACATCCTCGCGGCGCGCGCACGCGGCCTGTCGAGGAGCGCCGTCATCTTGCGCCACGCGCTCCGCAACGCGCTCCTGCCGGTCATGACGGTCGGCGCCGCGCAGCTCGGGGCGCTCCTCTCGGGCACCGTCATCGCGGAGAAGATCTTCGAGCGACGCGGTCTCGGCACCCTCTTCCTCGAGGCCTTCTTCGATCGCGACATCCCGGTGGTGCAAGGCTGCGTCCTGGTGATCGCCGTGATCTACGTGAGCGTGAACCTGCTCGTCGATCTGCTCTACGTCGTCGTCGATCCGCGCGTGAGGCTCTCGTCGTGAGGGCGCGCCTGGCGGGGCTCCGGCGCGTGCCCCTGGGCGTCGTGATCGTCGCCGGCTTCTGGCTCCTGGCGCTCCTGGGTCCGTGGATCGCGCCCCACGACCCGGCCGCCATCGACCTCCACCACCAGTACGAGCTGCCCTCGGCCAGCCACCTCCTCGGCACCGCGGACAACGGCGTCGACATCCTCTCGGTGCTCCTCCACGGCGCGCGCCTCGGAGGCATGGTGAGCCTGTTGGTCGTCGGCATCTCTGTCGCCCTCGGCACCACCCTCGGCGCCATCGCCGGCTACCGCGCCGGCATCGCCGACCACGTCGTCACCGGCATCGCCGATCTTCTCCAGGCCTTCCCGGCCATCCTGTTGAACATCGCCATCCTCGCCCTGGTCGCCCGGCCCGGCATCAGTCACCTGGTCTTCGCCCTCGCTGTGAACGGCTGGGTCCTCTATGCGCGCATCGCCCGCGCGCAGACCTTCACCATTCGCGAGCGCGAGTACATCCAGGCCGCGCGCGCCCTCGGCATGAGCCAGAGCCGCATCCTCGTCCGCCACGTCCTCCCCAACCTCGCAGGTCCCCTGGTGGTGCAGGCCACGGCGGGTCTCGGCGTGGTGATCCTCGCCGAGTCCACGCTCAGCTTCCTCGGCCTCGGCCCGGGCACCGGCGCCTCCTGGGGCGCGCTCCTCGATCAAGGCAGCTCGGTGCTTCTGCGCTTTCCCCACGTCGCGCTCTTCGCCGGCGGGGCCATCGCCGTCACGGTCCTGGGCTTCAACCTCGCCGGCGATTGGCTCCGCGATCGCCTGGACCCGCGGGCGAAATAGACACGGCGCCGATTTTTGTCTTTCGGGTGAAACGTTGCCCGGTGTTAGAGCATAGGGCGCGCACGAGGCAGAGATGACGAACGCGAAGATCCCGACAGCTCTATTCGCACTGGCCTTTGCCGCCGGCTGCGGCGGGGCCGAGCCCACTCCCGAAGAAGAAGCCGCCGAGTCCGAGACCACCACCGACACCTCGACCGCCGGCGGCGAGGACACCATCCCGTCGCCCCCCACGCCCTGGGCGGAGATGTCCTTCGACGACAAGAAGGCCTGGATGGCGCTCGAGGTGACGCCGCGGATGGCGGAGCTCTTCGAGGGTTACGACGCCGAGCGCTTCGCCGGGTTCGGGTGCGAGGGCTGTCACGGCGAAAACGCGCAGGAGCGCGACTACGAGATGCCCAACCCGACCATCTTCACCCTCTACAAGACCGGCTCGCAGGAGCAGCTCGAGATGGTCAACGACATGCGCCCGATGGTGAATTTCATGTTCCGGGACGTGGTCCCGGCCATGCGCACGATGCTCGGACAAGAGCGCTTCGATGCAGAGACGGGCGAGGGCTTCGGCTGCTTCGCTTGTCACCCCAACGGCGGCGAGGGGACGCCGATCGAGGGCTGACCGTCACTTCTTCTGGGCGGCCGCTTTGACGTCGATCTGCTGCGCTTCGGCGAGCGAACGGAACTCGCGCATCACCAGATAGGTCATGCCGAGCCAGACGGCGATGAGCAGCACGTTGGCGGATGCGAAGCCCCGGCGCGACAGCTCGAGCTCCTGGGTGCCGAAGAAGACCAGGCCCGCCGAGGCGAGGTCGCCGACCCGCACGATGAAGGCGTCGATGGTCTGCTTGGCCTTGTACTTCTCGTCGCGATCGGTGGGCAGCCACAAGAGTGCTCGACCGGTGTTCATCACCGAGTAGTCGGTCGAATTCTCGGCGGTCTTCGCCCATCTGAGAGCCATGAAGCCCGCGCCGAGGGCGACCGATCCGTAGGAGGCGAGCGCGATCAAGGGCAGTGTGAAGAGCACCCCTCGCATCCCGAAGAACTTCACGATCCGACTCACGACGAAGGCCTGGATCAAGATGGCGAGGACGTTCACCACGGAGAAGAAATCTCCGTAGAACGCCTTTCGCTCCCGCGTGATGATCGCCTGTCGCCGCTCCTCGTCGGCGGCGAGGGTGGGATCGCTCTGTTCCATCTCCTGCACCGTTTCGTCGGCGCGCTCGAGAACCGCGTCGCGCAAGATGTACTCACCGGTGGTGTTCACGAGGTTCAAGAGCAGGAAGAGCAGCGCGACCAGACGCAGGTAGGGGCTCTTGGCGACGAGCGCGAAGCCGCCGGCGCCCTTCAGCTTCTTTTCGGCCTTCCCGCCCTTGGGTGAGACGTCGGGCCTCTTGTTGAGGATCCAGTAGAGGACGAGGTGGAGCAGGAGCAGGCCCGCCGTGATCTGGAAGAGCACCGGGATCGAGAGCGACTTGAGGCCACCGACTTGCGCGCCCACGAAAGCGCCCACCGTCTGGCCCACGGCGATCACTGGAAAGAGGCGATCGCCCGAATCCTTGTCGTAGATGTCGTTCGCGAAAGCCCAGAACTGGCTGATGATCATCAGACTGAAGATCCCCAGCCAGACGAAGAAGGCGAAGCCGATGGACAAGCCTGCGAGTTTTCCGAAGAAGAAGAGCTCGAGACACGCGACGAAGAAGAGGACGACCCCCAGGATCAACCAGTTGCGGTTCACCTTCGACGCAAACCAGCCGTAGGCGGGGATGACGATCATCAGGAGCAGCGCCTGGGCGCCGGTGGCGTAGGACGCGGCCACCGCATCCTCGATCAGCGCCTCGCGCAGGACCTTGAGGATGTAGTAGCTGACGAGGGGGACGAAGAGGTTGAGGGTGAGGAGCAGGACGGTCGGCGACTCACCCGCACGGACGTCGGAGAAGATTCGCAGGACCCTGTCCGCGATCGAAGCCCGGGCCTCCACTCTCGGCGTCCCTTCGTCGCTGTCGCCCCCGGCCATCGCGTGCTCTTTCGCGTAGCTCCGGTGTCGTGTCAACCGGCGGCGCGGAGGCGCTCGAGCTCGGCGATGGGCATCTCGCACTCCGACTGCAGGCGACAGCCCGCGCATGGGCCACCGCGCCAGATCCGTTCGTAGATGCTCTGAACCTCGTCGAGCCACTCCTCGTCGTCGGTGACGATCCCGAGCTCGAAGTTGCGACGCCCTTCACCCTTGGCGCCGAGCCCGGCGCCCGTCCAATTGGCCGAGCCGAAGTACATGAAGGCGCCGTCCACGATGACGACCTTGAGATGGTTGCGGGGGCAGGGCCGAAGCTCGATGCCCTGCGACGCTTCCTCGGGGAGGCGATCGAAGGTGCGCCGGAACGCGCGCGAAGGCAGCGAGGCGTGCAGGACTCGGATCTCGACGCCCGAAGCGGCGAGCTCGCCCAGCTCCTCGATGATGGAGCGATAGCCGCTGCGCCCGCGGGTGCGGCGGCGGCCGGGTATGAGTCGATGGTCCTCGACCATCAGCTCCTTCAGGTTGGCGGTCGCGATCCAGACGCTGATCTCGGCGCTCCGCACCGCCTCGATCACCGACTCGTAGTGCCCCCGCCCCGACACCAGCGAGGCGCGGAGCGCCGACGCTTCGCGGACGAAGTCGAGCTCGCTCAAGCGGCCTCTATCTTCTGCGGGCGCGCCCGACCTTCGCCGATGCCGCGGTGAAGAACGGAGGGAGGACGGATCCCCTCCTCGCGGAAGGCGCGATGAACGCGCGCGGTCACGTCGGTCTGAAACGCCTTCTCGTACTGCACGTCGAGGACGTACGCCTTCGCCGTGAGACAAAGCGCGAAGTAGCCGTCCTGGATGATCTCCGAGACCACGATCTGCCACGGCTTTTCGATGTAGGCGTAGCGACTCGAGGTCAGCGCGTCACGGACGATGCGCATGGCGACGTCGAGGTTCTGGTCGACGCCCACGTGAAAGCTCATCTCGATCATCATGTCGAGGGCGCCCGCGTTGCCAGAGGTCACGGGGTCGATGAGGAACTTGTTGTTCGGAATGGTGACCACGCTGTCGTCGAGGGTGACGACGCGTACGGTGCGCAGACCGATCTGGCGCACCTCGCCGTAGTGCTCGCCGAAGGTGATGCGATCGCCCACCTGAAACGGTCGATCGACGAGGATCATGACCCCTGCGACGATGGATGCGGCGAAGTCCTTGAACGCGAAGCCGAGCGCGACCGCGAGCGTGCCGCCAGCCGCCAGCCACGCTTCCCGGGAGAGGTCGAGCACCAGCGCGACGACGACGATCGCTGCGATGAAGTAGAGCACCAGGCGGATGATGGTGGCGCCCTGGTTGAGAAAGAGCCGGCGCTGGGTGAAGCGAGCGCCGAGCCCCTCGGCGAAGCGGGTCAACGTCCGCGCGGCGAGCCAGGTGACGACGATCACGAGCGCGGCGGGGAGCACGCCACCCGGCTTCAGGAATTGAAAGAGCTGTGTGGTGTCGTCCATCGTCGGTCTGCCTCAGGTGTAGAGCAGGTGCTTTCGTCGCAGGTACGCGACCACGGCGCGGTCCCAGCGCGTCGTGACGCGATACCGATCCCCATGGCGCGTGATGTAGCCCTCGAGGCGCAGGATCTCGAAGAGCGAGCTGAGCTCGTCGGAGGGCATGGCCAGGACCCGCACCGCCTCCGCGATCGAGAGGTTCTCGTGAGTGATGATGGCGTGGAGGAGAAAGCGCGTGCTGGGATCGAGGTGCTCGAGGTCGTCGGCGTCGGGCGCATCGAAGAGGCGGACCCGAACGGTGTCGCCGTCTCCGAGGACCAGCGAGCGGAGCCAGTAGTAGAGCGCCACCCGGGGCAGCCCGTCCGTATAGTCCCAGAGCAGACGTAGGTATCTGAGGCGTGTGCGCGTGAGCTCGGCCTCCCGCTCGATGTCACTCGTGGAGGGCGGCAAGAGGTCGTCGTACTCGGCGATGAGACCAGCGTGCTCCATGCGGCGATCGATGAGCTGACCCAGCTCCTCCTCGCTCCAGCCGGGCAGCTTCTCCACCCGCATGAAGAGCGAGCGCGTCCCGCCGACGACGTAGCTGATGTGCTCGAAGGCGTACTGGGAAAAGACGCTGACCCAGAAGAAGCGCTGCGACGTGCGGCGCACGATCACCGCGAAGACGCGCAGGCCCTCGAGGCCTCCCACGCAGCGCAGATGCAGGTTCTGGCCGTGATCGAGCAGGACCATCCGCGGAGGCAGCTCGTTCAGCGCCTCGATCAGGGCATCCGCGGTGGTGGGGACCTCCTCGAGGCCGAAGGTCTTGGCGAGGGCGCCCACGACCGCCGCCTCGTCTTCGAGGGAGTCGTCGAGGGTCCTCTCGACGATGTCCACTTCGCCGGCGCGGAGCTTGAGCTCGCGGATCCAGGTGCTCTTGCCCACGCCGGTGGGGCCGACGAGCGCGAGGCTCATGCCTGCGCCGCCGTTCTTCCAGGTCAGGACGTGCTCGAGGACCTCGTCGAGGGCGGGGAAACGATCGACCTTCTCGTCCGCGGAGAGCTCCCGCGCCTCGAAGGCGCGGCGCAGGGCGATGGGGAGCTCGGTGACGTCGGCCGTGCCGTGGCCCAGCGTCTCGGCGGTGCGTTCGAGGCGCCGGCGGAAGAGGTAGGCGAGCGCGCGGCGGATGCGATCGAAGCGGAGGGCGGTGTCCTGCACCAGGGTGGAGAGGCCGTGGACGGCGAGGTGCAGCGCCGCGGGCAGGACCACGAAGGTGGACCAGAAGCGGTCGCGCCCGCGCTCGAGCAGACGCGCGAGCGCCGAGGCGGGGTGGAGGCGGCCGTAGAGGTTGGTGACCTCGAGGCGCCATTGCCGGAGGATCACGAAGAGGATCGGGAAGGCGCCGATCCATGCGAACTCGGAGACCAGCTCTTGGATGTAGCCGCGACCGACGAGGTGCAGGTCGAGGATGGTGAGCACCACCGCGAAGAGCACGTAGCCGGCGACGAGGCGTAGCGACGAGAGGATGCGGCGGCTCAGCGCGGGTGGGATGTCGGCGCGCCGCGCCCGCGTGAGGCTGACGATGCCGTAGTGGACGAACGAGAGGATCGCGCCGTACCAGGCGAGGGCTTCGGCGACGGCGCGGAGGAGCAAGAGCTCTGGGGGCTCGCCCAGCTCGGCGGCGAGAGAGAAGCCGATGTAGACGGCCGCGAGGATCGCGAGTGGTACCGCGAGGGCGGCGAAGGTGCGCGCCCACTGATCGGCGACCGCCATCGAGTCCGGCGTGTCGGCGTTGCTGAGGAGGATCTCGCGAACGCGCGTCGCGAGCGTCTCACGCCTGGCGACGAGGAAGAGCGCGATGAGCACGACCAACAACAGCTGGATCAGGATCCAGCGGCTCTGGGAGTGGGCCAGGGAGTCGGTGAGGAAGCTCGGGAGCTGGGCGAGCTCGGCGGGACGGGTCCGCGCATACCACCGCGCCATCAAGCCCAGGTGGTACGCCTCGCGCTTGATCTGGTTGATGCCTTCGGGGCCGAGGCTCAACAGGCGCTGGCGTTTCGCGGCGCTGGTATGCGGCAGGAGCTCGCGGCGGGCCGCGTCGAGGCTCCGCACGTCCGCGGCCAGCACCTTCGCGCGATCCCAACGGAAGTTGCGCTCCTTGGCGACGGCCTCGTCGCGCATCTCGCCGACCTCGCGTACGACGCGCAAGAGGTCCTCGCGCTCGTTGGGATGCGCGCGGTAGCGATCCGCCGACAGATCGAGGGAGAGCTCGTAGATGGGCTGATCCGAAGGCGCGTCCAGGGCCTCGAGCGCCCGATCGAAGGCGCCGCGGCTCTCGTCGAGAGCGACGACGACCTGGTCATAGAGCGCGTCGGCGACCTCGGTGGTGGGCTCGCCGTGGCGGACCACGAGGTTGATCTCGGAGACGAGCGCCGACCACCGCCGGCCATCGCGCGCGAGGCGGTTGCGCTCGCGTGCTTGCGTACCGGACGCCTGAGCCAGGTCACGCTTGACGGCGAGGGCGCGGGCGCGTTCTTCACCGAGCTCCCGCGCGGCGCCCTCGAGAGCGGCGTGCGCTTCGGCGAGGGCCGCCTGGCGCGCCTCGCCCGCCTCGTTGGCGGCGACCTGCGCGCGCGCCGCCTCCTCGGCCGAGCTGGTGAGCTCCTGCGCGAGGTGGCGTGACTCTTCGTCGTTCGCCACGGCCAGGGCGCGCTCGTGGAGCGGCTCTTCGAGGAAGCTGATCGAGCGGTCGAGGACCTCGAGGCGAAGGGCGTCGAGGCTCAGTGGCTCCGCGGCAGCTTCGGCGGCTTCGGCGACCGGCGCCGCTGCGTCAGCAGCCAGCACCCCGGCGTCGGCAGATGTGCTGCTGGGCGGCTGCGGCGTCGTGAGCGATGCCCGGAGCGTTTCGGCCTGGGCCTGAAGCTCCCCGAGGCGGAGGGCGACGGCTTGTGGGTCGACGGGGTCGCAGCCGAGCAGCTCGGTGGGGTCGATGGCTGGCCGCTGGCCCTGCTCCAGCTTCGACAGCGCGTCCAGCGAGGCCTCGAGCTCGCGCCGTTCCACCCGGTCAGCCTCGCCCGGCGCAGGGACGGCCGAGTCCACCACCCCCGCGTCCACTGGCTCCTGCCCGAACGCCGTCGCCACTGGGCAGAGCGCCGCGAAAACAATGAGGAATATCCAGATTGGCCGCACGGGGGACATCGCGATCGATCCATTGTCCCTGGCGCGAGGGCCACCTGTCGACGAATCGACGAAAAGGGGCAGGGGCTCGATACTCCTACCCATGCCCGAGCTCCCGGATATCGAGCTCTACCTCTCGGCTCTCGAGCGCCACGTGAAAGGTGAGGTGCTAGAGAGGGTTCGCCTGGCGAGCCCCTTCCTGCTCCGCTCGGTCGACCCGCCGATCTCCGCGATGGAAGGGCGCGCGGTCGTCGGGCTGCGCCGAATCGGCAAGCGGATCGTCTTCGAGATGGGTCGTCAGGACGGTGAGGAGCGAGCCCTCTTCATGGTCTTCCACCTCATGATCGCAGGCCGCTTCCGGTGGAAGGAGCGCGACGCCAAGCTCAACCGCCGCCTGAGCCTCGCCGCCCTCGACTTTCCGAAGGGCACGCTGATGCTCACCGAGGCGAGCAAGAAGAAGCGGGCGTCGCTCTACTGCGTGCGTGGTGAGGCTGGGCTCGCGGCCCACGACCCGGGCGGCATCGACGTCCTGTCCGCGAGCCTCGAGGAATTCCGCGCCGCGCTCACGGAGAAGAACCACACCGTGAAGCGCGCCATGACCGATCCGCGGATCCTGAGCGGCGTCGGCAACGGCTACTCGGACGAGATCCTCTGGGAGGCGCAGCTGAGCCCCGTGAAGTGGACGAGTCGCCTCGACGACGAAGAGATCGCGCGCCTGCACCAGGTCACGAAGAAGGTCCTCGCGGAGTGGCGCGACCGCCTCATCGCGGAGGTGGGCGACGGCTTCCCCGACAAGGTCACGGCCTTCCGTCCCGAGATGGCCGTGCACGGCAAGTACGGTGAGCCCTGCCCGCGCTGCGGCGACCCGGTCCAGCGCATCCGCCGCGCCGACAACGAAGTGAACTACTGCGCCACCTGCCAGACCGGCGGCAAGCTCCTCGCCGACCGCAGCCTCTCGCGCCTCCTCAAAGGCGACTGGCCCAAAACCCTCGAAGAGCTCGAAGAGCTAAAACGCGAAAAAAAGGGGACGGTCTAAACTTTTCAACTTTCGCCCCCGCCGCCGCCCTCGAAATCGCTCCGCTTTCCCGCTCGAAATCCCAAACGGGGACGGTCTACACTTTTCAACTTTTCGCGCGCCTGTCAGTCGGTCCTGGCCCCACCCGTCCTCGACGTGCGCCATGGCCCATGCGAGTGTCGAAAGTGATCCCGATCGATACCGCCTTGACACTGGACATGGGTTCAGTATATTGGGTGACGTGGCGGCCGTCGTTTCACTCTCTTCTGCGAGCGCAAAGCCAAGGCGTGAGGCCCCACTCGCGCCGCCGAAGTCGCTGGCGGAGCGCGTCGATCCCGGCCGACTCTCGGAGCTGAGCGGAAGGCGTTCCTCCGGGCGCACCACGCTGGCGGTCTCCCTCGTGATGAGGGCGCAGCGCGCCGACGAGCCGGTGGTGTGGGTGCAGCTCGAGGACGGCTCCCTCTATCCGCCGGACCTCGCGGACTCGGGGATCGATCTCGATGCCCTGATCGTCATTCGAATTCCTCGGCGTGCCGGGGCGCATGGGATCTCGAAGGCAGCCGAGATGCTCCTGCGCTCCGGCGCGTTCGGTTTGGTGGTCGTCGATCTCACCGCGGGCATTCCTCGCGGGGACGCATGGCAGGGCCGCCTCTCAGCGATGGCGCGCAAGCACGGATCACGCGTGATCCTCCTCAGCGATCGCGACGAGGGCGACCCTTCGCTCGGGGCGATGGTGTCGCTTCGGATCGCCCCGCGCCACGAGCGACGGGCGCCCGGCCGCTTCGCCGTCGAGCAGCGGATCATGAAAGACAAGCTCGGGGGAGGGGCGCTGAGCGCGGAGCGGCGGCGAGCGCCGTGGGGGCTCCCCTGATCGGGTGAGGGGATCGTGGGTGACAGGGGCGGTGCTCTCTTCGCGTGCGTCGACCTTCCGGATCTGCCGCTGCAGATCCTTCGCCGAGATCGGCCCGACTTCGTCGGTCACCCCCTCGCCGTGGTCGCCGAGGATCGCCCCGAAGCGCCACTGACCCACGTCGACGCCAAGGCGTCGCGCCTGCACCTGAGCACTGGCATGCGCTACGGCGCCGCGCGGAACCTGGTCCCCGCCCTGCGCGCTGGCCCTATCTCTGCGGAGCGCATCACCCGCATCGTCGAGGAGCTGGTGATCGCGCTGCAGACCTTCTCGCCGCGGGTCGAGCCCGACCTCGAGCGCCCCGGCACGTTCTACGTCGATCCCTCCGGGCTCGGTCGCATCTACGGCGATCCGCGCACCTGGGCCGACGCGGTGCAGGGCTACCTCAAGGGCCGCGGCTTCGTCGCCTCGGTGGTCATCGCCCACGGCCGCTTCGCCGCCTTCGCCATCGCGCGCACCACGGGCGGCGCCCGGGTCCTGGCCGATCCACGGGCGACCCGCCGCCGCCTCGAGGCCGTCCCGCTCGCCGCCCTCGGCCTGTCGCCGCGTCTCAGGGATGATCTCGCCGCGCTCTCGGTGCGGACCATCGGTGATCTCCTGCGCCTGCCCGCGGGCGAGCTGAAGTCGCGTTTCGGCGAGGAGACCGGGCGTCTGCAGGCCGCCGCCGCCGAGGAGGCCCAGCTCCCGATCCAGCCGCGCGCCTTCGACGAGCCCATCGAGGTCAGCCTCGAGATCGATCCCCCCGACGACGACCACGCACGCCTCCTCTTCGGCATCAAGGGCGCCCTGCACGAGCTCCTGACGAACGTCCGCTCCCGCGCCCTGGTCCTCGGCGCGCTCCATCTGAAGCTCCACCTCGAAGATGGCCACACGCACGCCGAGCGCATCGAGCCCGCCACGCCGACCCGCGACGCCATGCTCCTGCTCGACCTCGTACGCCTCCGCCTCGGCGACACGACGCTCCCCGCCGCCGTCGAGCGCCTGACCCTCGTCGCCGAGACGGCGCGCCCCGAGGGCGATCAGCTCGCCATGTTCCGCCTCGGCCCGCGACGCGATCTCGCCGCAGGCGAGCGTGCCCTGGCGCGGGTGCGCGCGGCCTTCGGGGAGGGCTCGGTCACGCGGCCACGCCTCCGCGACGCGCACCTGCCCGAGGCGCGTTTCGCCTGGGAGCCCGCCGATCGCCTGCGTCTTTCGAAGACGGATGAAGCCGCCCGCGAGCCCACCGGCGACAGCGCGCCGCCGTTGATGCGCCGGGTACTTTCGAAGCCGCGCCCGCTCAGCAGCCGCGACGCCTCGGATCCGAGCGCCGGCCCGATGCTCGACGACGGCGACGCCGTGCTCCGTCTCTTCGGGCCCTACCGCATCAGCGGCGGCTGGTGGGTGCGCAAGGTGGAGCGCGACTACTACTACGCCGAGACCGCGAGCGGCGAGCTGCTTTGGCTCTATTGGGACCGGCCGCGCAAGCGGTGGTTTCTCCACGGGATGGTCGATTGACGAACGCCCACCCCTATGTGCCGCTCTGGGTGAAGAGCAACTACTCCTTCCTCGAAGGCGCGAGCCACCCCGAGGAGCTGGTCACCGCGGCGCATGCCCTCGGCCTTCCCGCGATCGCCATCACCGACCGCGATGGCGTGTACGGATTGGTCCGCGCCTGGATGAAGGCGAAGGAGATCGGCCTCGATACGATGGCGGGCGCGCAGGTCTCGGTGGGCGAGCCCGGTGCCCCGCCCGCACGCCTGGTCCTGCTCGCGAAAGACCGCGCGGGCTATGGCGCGCTCTGCCGGCTCTTGAGCCTCGGCCGGCTTCGCTCCGAAAAGGGCGAGAGCCTGAGCCGGCCCGCGGAGGTGCGCGATGCAGGGCGCAGCGGTGGGCTGGTGGCGCTCTGTCCGGACGTCGCCCTGATCCCCCTCGCGGCCGAGTCCTTCGGCGAGGATGCCTTCACGCTCGTCACCCGACACCTCTGCGCCGAGGAGATCCCGGTGGAGCAGGCGCTCCGCGGCGCCGCCCGCCTTCACAATCTTCCCATCGTGGCCGGGCAGGAGGTGCTCTATCACGCGCGGCGGCGCAGGGCGGTGGCGGACGTGGTCGCTTGCATCCGCGCCGGGGTGCGCCTCGCGGACGCCGGCACGCGCATCCGCCAGAACGCCGAGCACGCCATCGCCTCGGTCGCGGCCATGCGGGCGCTCTTTCGCGACGACCAGGCCGCCGTCGATCGCACCCTCGAGATCGGCGAGCGCTGCGCCTTCCGCCTCGACCACCTCGACTATCGCTACCCCGCCGAGCCGCCACCCCAGGGCTACGCTGAGTCCGATTGGCTGCGTCACCTGACCTTCGAGGGCGCGCAGAAGCGCTATCCGGGCGGCGTGCCCACAAAGGTGGCGGCGCAGCTCGAGCGAGAGCTCGAGGTGATCGATTCCCTCGAATACGGCGGCTACTTCCTGACGATGTACGAGATCGTCGAGCACTGCCGCCGCGAGCAGATCCTCTGCCAGGGCCGCGGCAGCGCCGCGAACAGCGCGGTGTGCTTCTGCCTCGGCATCACCGCCATCGACCCGGTGCGCATGGACCTGCTCTTCGAGCGCTTCCTCAGCCGCGAGCGCGCCGAGCCTCCGGACATCGACCTCGACATCGAACACGAGCGCCGCGAGGAGGTCATCCAGTGGGTGTATCGACGCTACGGCCGGCGCCACGCCGCGATGGTGGCGAACGTGATCCGGTATCGCGCCCGATCGGCGGTGCGCGACGTGGGCAAGGTGCTCGGCATCCCCCAGACCGACGTCGACGGCGTAGCGCGCCTGCTCAGCTACCACAGCGACACGGTCGACCTCGAGACCCTCTCCTCGGCGGGGCTCGACGTGAGCGCGCCCGCGACCCGGCACCTCCTCGCCCTCACCGCCGAGCTCCTCGACTTCCCCCGCCACTTGTCGATCCATCCAGGCGGCTTTCTCCTCGGCGCTGAGCCCGTCGACACGCTGGTGCCCATCGAGCCGGCCACCATGGAGGACCGCACGGTCATCCAGTGGGACAAACAGGACGTCGAGGATCTGGGCCTGTTCAAGATCGATCTCCTCGGGCTCGGCTGCCTCACGGCCATCCACCGCTGCTTCGACCTGCTGCGCACCCACGACGATCTCGACCTCGGCATCGCGACCGTGCCCGCCGAGGACCCCGCGACCTACGCGATGTGCTCCGAGGGCGACACTGTCGGCGTCTTTCAGATCGAGAGCCGCGCGCAGATGGCGATGCTGCCGCGCCTTCAGCCGCGGACTTTCTACGACCTTGTGATCGAAGTGGCGATCGTGCGGCCAGGGCCGATCCAGGGGGACATGGTCCATCCCTATCTCCGGCGGCGAAAGGGCGAGGAGCCGGTGGTCTATCCCCACCCGACCCTCGAGCCGGTGCTGAAGAAGACCCTGGGCGTCCCGATCTTCCAGGAGCAGGTGATGAAGCTCGCCGTCATCGTCGGCGACTACACGCCGGGTGAGGCGGATCAGCTGCGCC
Organism: uncultured delta proteobacterium; assembly: GCA_963727445.1. GTDB lineage: Bacteria > Myxococcota_A > Polyangia > Polyangiales > B10-G4 > B10-G4. Next base: position 374,297 of record CAVSGI010000015.1, on the reverse strand, counting down.
GCGACATGGCGGCCTGGCGCAGCAAGGGCCGCATCGAGCAGCACCGCGAACGCCTGGTCTCGCGGATGATCGAAAAGGGCGTCGACGCGGCCTTCGCCGAGCGGGTCTTTTCGCAGATCGAGGGCTTCGGGGAATACGGCTTCCCCGAGAGCCACGCAGCGAGCTTCGCGCTCCTTTCCTACGTGACGGCGTGGCTCAAACGCCACCATCCGGCGGCCTTCGCCTGCGCCATGTTGGACGCCCAGCCAATGGGCTTCTACGCGCCCTCGACCCTGGTCGAAGACGCGCAGCGGGCGGGGGTCGAGGTGCGGCCGGTGGACGTGACGCGCTCGGGCTGGGACTGCGGGCTCGAGCCGTCCGAGGCCTCGCGCGGCGGGCTCGCTCTCAGGATGGGGCTTCGCTACGTGAAGGGTTTCGGGACCCGCGAAAAGGAGGCGCTCGAGCCCTGGCTGGGGCCGGGCCCGCGCTGGGAGAGCCTCGAGGATTTCGTCCGCGGGACGCGCCTGCCGGAGCGCGCGCTGGTGCGCCTCGGCGAGGCTGGCGCCCTCGACGCCTTCGGCGAGGGGCGGCGCGAGACGATGTGGCAGGTGCGGGGGCTCGCGCCGCACGCGCGAGACCCGCTGCCGCTGACGCCCGCGAAGCGGCGCGTGGCGTTTCCGGCGCTGGGCGCGGCCGAGGCAGTGAGCTGGGACTATCGCGCGAGCGCTCACTCCACCCGCGGCCACCCCATGTCGCAGCATCGCGACGCCCTGCGGGGAAAGGGCATCCCCGACGCGCGCACCGTCGGCCAGCTCCCCGACGGCCACCGCCTCACCTACGTGGGCATGGTGATTCTGCCGCCAACGCCCCGGCACGGCGAGCGGCGTCGTCTTCTTCACCATGGAGGACGAGACGGGCTTCGTGAACGTCGTGGTGTGGCGCCGCGTCTTCGAAAAGCACGAGCTCATCGGCAAGACGGCGAAGCTCCTCGGCATACGCGGCAAGCTCCAGGTCGGCGAGGGCGTGACCCACCTGGTGGCCGACTCGCTCTTCCTCCCGGAGCTCGACCTCCAGGCGGCGCCCCCATCTCGGGACTTTCACTGACGCGCGCCGCGCGCCGCTTTTTTGACCACCCGAGGGGGTGTCGTGCACTTCGGGGGTAAGTGAAGCCGGCGCGGGCGAACGATGCGCGGCTCACGGAGGGAGACAGATGAACCGCACGATCCTGAGCCTCGCGCTCATCACATTTCTCGCCGCCTGTGGCGGCGCCAAGACCACTGAACGACAGGACCCCTTGCGGGTGCGCGCGCAAAACGGTGACACCGAGGTAGAGGTGCTGTCGCTGGGCGACCCCTGTCAGGTGGGCACGCTCTTCTTCGGTTACAACTCGGCCGATCTCGACGCGCGCTCCACCTTCGAGCTCGAGCGCATCGCCGAGTGCGTCTCGCGCGAGCGCGGCATGCCGGTCCACCTGGTCGGCTCCGCCGATCCCCGCGGCACCGAAGAGTACAACCTGGCCCTCGGCGAGCGCCGCGCCCAGACGGTGCGCGACTACCTGGTCGCCGTCGGCGTCGACCCGCACCTTTTGACCTTCTCCACCGTGGGTGAGGAGTTCGCTCGCGGCACCAACGAGGCCACCTGGGCCCTCGACCGCCACGTCGAGCCTGTGGTCAGCGAGAGCAGCCGCGGCCTGCGCCGCCCGAACGAGGGCTACAGCCACATGCTCGAGCGCCCCCGCATCGAAGGCGCCTCGCGCACCGCGCACGAGTAGAGCCAGTCTAGACTAGCGCGCGAAGCTGTCGAGGTCCGCTTCGAGCGTGTTGCGGATGTGGTCGATGGTCTGGCGCCTCAGGCTCGCCTTGGTGCGAGCGTAGGGCCCCGGCGCGAGCTGGCCGAGCTCCTTCGCCATGCGGACGGCTTCGCCCTCCACCTCGTCGGCCTCGGCGACGCGGTCGAGCCACCCGACCTCCACCGCTTCGCCCGGCGTGTACATGCGGGCGAAGAGAACGGACTCCGTGAGCTTGCGCGGGTCGAGACGATCGCGTGCGAGGTCGTGCGCCAGGATGGGCACGGGCATTCCAGCCTGGATCTCGTTCAGCCCGATCTTGAACGCGCCCGTCGCGCCGATGCGCAGATCGCACGATGCCGAGAGGAGCGCGCCGCCCGCGAGCGCGTGCCCGGTCACCGCGGCGACCACCGGCTGCGGGTGCTCGTAGATGCGCATGAAGAGCTCGCCCCCGCGCGTCAGCAGATCGCGCGCCGCCTCCGGCCCGCTCATCAACACCTTCAGGTCGAAGCCCGCCGAGAAAGCACCCGGTCGCCCGGTGATCACCAGCGCCTTGGCCTCGGCGATGGCCCGCGGCAGATGCTCGGTGAGCGCGTCGACCACCGCGGGCGAAAGCGCGTTGACCTTGCCGTCGTCCATGCGCAGCACGGCGACGTCGTCTTGAACTTCGAAGGAGATGGAATCCGTCACGGGGCGGACTCTACTCCCGAAAGGCCACCGTCGGCGACCATGGCCCGGAGATCCCCGACGAGGTCGACGAAGAGCGCGACTTCCCGAGTCACACCCCACGCCTCGTAGCGGAGCCACGAGATGGGGCGCGCGTGGATCAGGATCTCCTCCGCCAGTGGCTCCTCCCCCCGGAGCTGAGCCAGAGCGGCGCGCGCCTTGCCGAGGGCGTCGGCATAGACGAAGCCTCGAAACGTCGGCTCTCGCTTCGCCTCCCGGTACGGTCCGCCGTGTCTCTGTGACGAGAGGTCTACCCGGAGGCAGCTCGCGACGGCGCGCTCGGTGCCGAGCTCCTCCTCCAAGGCCGTACGCACCTTCTCTTCGAGGGCGAAGGACATGGTGGGCACGTAGGGGTAGTCGAGGCGCACCACCTCATCGATCACGTCGACGCATCGCACCCGCATCGTCTCCGTGCTCCCGCCACAATGAGAACAGGTCTGCGTCCCTCGCTGTGCGCAGGCCCTGCACGGCCGAGTCGCCGCCGCCTCATAGCTGCTCTGGCTGACGTCGACGTAGCCTCGGCCGAGGCAGACCAGGCAGCTCACCTGCCCGTTCACGCAACGCGTGCAGCGCTCCGGACCGGCGACGACATCGGTGATCACCCTCTGTCGCGACTCGTGATTCAAGTCGATGATCGGCTTCGGAATCGCTTCGGGTGCGCGTGCCGCCTCGGCCGCCGGGACCTCCTGCTGGTAGGCGAGACGACGACGACGCAAGACGCGTGCGCTCACGATGATCGCCGCGACGCGGCGCACTTCGATGGGATCGCGATCCATGAGATCGACCTCGAGACCGAGCCGCCACCAGACGCGCGCAGGAAGCCGGAGCCCGGCGCCGCGCGCCACCTCGAGGTCCGGCAGGAAGTCCTGGACGCGCGGCTCGGCCTCGCTCATCCCAACTCGTTCACTGCATTGGGCGGACGCTCGCCGCGCAGCACGGCGGCGCAATTGTCGAGGGCGAGCTGCGCCATGGCCCGACGCGTTTCGCGGGTGGCGCTCCCCAGATGGGGGAGGAGCACGACGTCGTCTCGGCGGAGAAGACGCTCGTGGACGCGCGGCTCCTCTTCGTAGACGTCGAGGCCCGCGCCGGCGATGCGGCCCGCGCGGAGGGCGCCCACCAGGGCCCCCTCGTCGACGATCGGCCCGCGCGCCGTGTTGATGAGGAGCGCGGTCGGCTTCATCCGGGCAAAAGCGGCGTCGTCGAAGGCGTGCCACGTCTGCTCGGTGAGGGGCGCGTGGATGCTGATCACGTCCGAGTGCGCGAGGAGCTCTTCGAAAGGCACGCCGCTGCCCCGTCCCGTCGCCAGGATCTCCATCCCGAACGCCTCGGCACGACGCGCCACCGCCTGACCGATGCGCCCCGGTCCGTAGATGCCGAGGGTCTTCCCCGACAGCTCCATCCCGAGAAGCATCGTGGGGCTCCATCCATCGAAGCGTCCCTCGCGCACCAGTCGCTCGCCCTCGTGCAGACGCCGGGCGACCGCGAGGATCAATGCGAGGGTGAGGTCGGCGGTGGCCTCGGTCAGCACGTCGGGCGTGTTGGTGACCCAAACGCCGCGGGCGGTGCATGCGTCGACGTCGATGTTGTCGTAGCCGACGGCGAAGTTCGCGACGACGCGGACGTCGGGGAGCGCATCGAGGAGCTCTCCGTCCACCTCGTCCGAGAGCAGGGTCACGAGGCCTCCCGCCCCCTTCGCCTCTTCGAGGATCTCGGCGCGGGTCGGCGGGCGCGGCGCATCGAAGACGCTCACCTTCACCCCCGGCCCGAAGAAGGACTTGGCGTCCACGGGCAGGACGCGACAGACGAAGACCTGCTGCGCGACCGCCGTCATCAGCGGAAATGTCGCCAATGCGTGGCCGCCGATCCAGTGAAACCTCACGCGCGACGGCGACGTCTCCAGATCGCGAGGGCGAGGAAGAGCGGGACGGCGCAGACGAATCCCCAGAGCAGTGGATAGAGAACCTCGCGCGCCGTGCCGAGACGGAAGAGCGGCGCGCGCGGTGGCGGGGCCGAGGGCGCTCTAACGTCGTCCGGTCGCGGCAGCGTGTCGTTGGCCGAAGCCACGTCCATCGACTCCGGGCGCGGCGCGAACACGCCGACGTGATTCATGACCTCGCGCTCGACACCGCGCACCCAGCTCTCCTGAATCCCGTCTCGCGCCACCCGCTCTCGCGCCACCTCCTCGTCGGCGCCGAGCCCCAACGCCGACTCCCATCGCCCGCCGCTCGGCGCGTTCACGACGCCCCCGAGGGACTCGACGTACATCGTGCTCGACCCGCCGCCGTCGAGGTTGATCGCGTCGTAGGCACCGAGCTCCCGCATGAGCTCCGCGAGCTCGTAGAGGTTCTGCCCGCGGCTGTGGGCGCGCCGCCCGTCGGCGACCACGAAGTACACGGTGCGCCCATCCCGCGACACGCCCACCGCGGTCCGGGGGTGCCGATTGCGCGCGTGCTCGAAGGTGTCGAGGGACAGCGTGTCGACCTCGCCGCCGCGCACGATCATCGGCCGGCCGGAGACGGCGCCGCGCACCCGTGATGGGATCTCTTCCTCCACCACCTCGGGCGGGCTGATGAACGCGCGACCCGAATCATCCACCGCAAAGAAGCCGTGGTCGGCGTCGTCCTCGGCGCCGGGCCACGGCTCGCCGCCGCCGGCCGCGATGCCATCGGGACGCGCGAACCCGCTCCAGAACCCGCCGTTCACCGCGGCGACGGCGTCCGTCTCACGCGCCCAGCTCCCCACGGACTGCCAGCGTTCCTCGTAGGGCGTCGCTTCGATCCGCACGCCGTCCGCCGAGAGGTCCACGACCAGGGCATGGATGGTGCACGGCAGGTCCGTCGTGCGGTGGAGATATCGAACGCCCGGATTCGGCTCGGACCAGACGTCCGAGTGCGCCTCCTGCGCGAGCGCGCGCCCCGACGACAAGGCGATCGTGAACAGAAGAAAGAGCAGCGTCCCGCGCATCGAGCCTCCGCTGCTGCAACCGCCGGACCCACGCTCAGGCCCTGGCAATCGACGCCATCGCGTGTTCCAGCGGCGACACGATCGCGTGCGCCAGGACACGTTTCTGGCCCGATTCGCTGATCCGAGCGACAAAGGAAAGACGCATGTGTAGACACCTCCTCCTCGTCCTGTCGGTGGCGGCGGCCCCCCTGCTCTCGGCCTGCGATCAGGCTTCTGCTTCCGCCCCCCCGAACCCGCCGGTCATGCGCGCGCATGAGCCCGCGCCGACCGTCGCCCCCGACGATCCCGGCGCCCAGCAGGAGCCCGCCGAAGCCGAAGCGCCCACCCCAGAGCCGGCGGAATCGCCCACGCCTGTCGAGGTCGATCGCCGGAGCCGCTTCCTGGGCGAGCTCGATCACGACATGCGCGACGCCCTCGCCAACGAGGAGATCGTGGAAGTCGAGCGCGGCCACGGCGGACGCTCTCTCGCCTTCAAGGTCACCCTCGCCGACGGAACCGTCGGCTACTACAAGCCGGAGCAGACCTTCTCGGCTGCGCATTTCTACTCCGAGCTCGGCGCCTACTACCTCGACCGAGAGCTCGGTCTCGGCCGGGTCCCGCCGACCATCGGTCGCGTGATCGAATGGGAGCCGCTCCGTCAGGCGGCGATGGGCGACGAGCGCGTGGACGAGGTGATCGTCCAGGAGGACGGCACCGTGCGCGGCGCCTTCATCTGGTGGATCCCCGAGCGACTCGAGCGACTGAACGCCGGCCGACGGTGGGACAAGTGGGTGCGCAACGAGAGCTCGCTGCTCATCTCGCCCTACCAGCGCCCGCGCGACTGGCGCGACGCCCACGTGCAGACCGAAGGCGAGATCGCCGCCGACACCCCCGACACCGAAGACCGCGCCGCCGAGCTCAGCGACATGATCGTCTTCGACTACCTGACCACGAACGTCGACCGCTGGGGTGGCAACTTCCAGAACGTGCGCACCCGCGGCGAGGCCGGCCCGCTGATCTATCTCGACAACGGCGCTGGCTTCACGGCGGGTCCTCGCGGCGCGCGCGTGCCGCTCATGGACGCGCGCCTCCACGCCCTTCAGCGCTTCCGGTGGAGCACGCTCGGGCGTCTCCGTCGGCTCGACCGCGCGCGCCTCGAGCGGCGCATGGCCCAGGATCCCCTCGCGCCGTTCCTGAGCGATAGGCAGCTCGACGACCTCTTCGAGCGCCGCGATCACGTCCTCGAGCACGCCGCCGAGATGGAGCGGCAGTTCGGCGAACGCGCTCGCCTCTGAGTCAGCTCACAGATCCACGACGCGCTTGTCAGTGCTGGCTGATCGATCCGCCACCTTGCTGGTGCTTTTCCACAATGATCTCCCGCTTGACCCATGTAGGTGCAGGTGGCATGGAGCCTGCGTTGTTCCGGGTCGAGACGAGGAGTTGGGTCATGAAGCAAGTCACCGCAGCGGAGATGAAGAAGGAGCTCGAGCTCATGCCCACGGGCTTCGAGGACATGCCCACCGTGGTCGACGGAAGCCACGAGGCGCAGTTGGTCTCGGCGCCCGAGCCCCCGGCTCTGCCCTTCACCCTCACCCGCGAGAAGCCCCACGCCGATGACGCGTGGCTCGTGAGCCTTCCCGCCGAGAAGCGCGCCGTCCTCGAGCGTGCGACGCGCCCCGCGCCCAACTGGCCTCTCGCGCAGCGCCTTCCCGGCGCGATCGCACAGCCGGCGCGCAAGATCCCGTCCCTTTGAGGTTGCGCGCGTAGCGCTTCGGCGCTGCACATCGCCAACGTAGGCTGGATCCGCCCCGTGTATCGCGATCAAGACGACGCCTTCGCCGCGAAGATCGATCGCCTCGAAGCAGAGCTCGAAGACACGAAGCGCTCTCTCGCCGAGGCCCGCGAAGAGCTCGTGGACCTCCGCCGCAAGTACGCTCGCGCGCGCAGCGTCCTGGCGATGATCGCCCACACCCGCAAGGTGCAGAACGCTCTCGAAGACGCGAAGAGCTCCCCCGAAGAGCTGGCGGAGATGATGGCCTCGCCCTCGAATCGCCCGCCGCCGCTCAGCGAGGCGCCGCCCGCAGCAGCTCCGGAAGAGCCCGCCCGAAAGAGGCGCTCCTCGGCCGGTCGCTACATCCTCGTCAATCCCGACGACATCGAGAGTTAGAGGGTTCCAGTCAGCGCAGCGGCACCGAGACCGGATCGCCGTGGGAGGGGCGGGCGCCGCTCGAGCGTAACAGGCCCACTCGGAGCTCCCCCGCGTCGAAGGCGCGCGCCTCGGCGTCGTCCAGGGGATGCGCGGAGCGCAGGCGATCCCCTGGCTCGAGATGCGCTGGCGACAGGAGCCCTCCGAAGAGAAGGTCCACCCGAGAAGGTCGCTCACCCCGGCCGATCCGGATCGCCATGTCGGCCCCGCATTCGCTGACCGCGCGCATGTCGAGATGGAGCTCGTGCTCCGCGCGCGACCAGCCGACCAGATAGAGACACGCGGTGAGGCGGACCCCGCGCGCGTCGGCCGCCTCACCGCCCCTGCGCAGGATACCGCGCTCGCGAGGGAGCGCGCGCGGATCGGCACCTCGCTCGAAGACGAGGTACGGCGCCTGCGACAGGACCAACCCGTAGTCGTCGCGGGCGAGCCAATCGCGAACGGTGGGCTCCTCGGAGGTTCGAAGCAGGCTCTCGTCCTGGGCGTAACGCTGGCGATGCCAGGCATCGAGGACCACGAAGGCGTAGTTCTTGTCGGGGGGCGGGGCGGCGCTCACCAGCTCGCGCTCCACCAGGTGCGGCATCAGGGCGTAAGGCGCCTGAACGCTCTCGTCCTCGGGGATCTCGGCCAGCGCCGCGCGCGCGGCGAGGGTTCGCGCGTCGGTGGTGAACTTCGACCCATCGAAGTCGACGGCGAGGGGCGTTCCACCGAGCGCCGCGTGGCCCACGGTCGCGGCGCCCACCAGGGCGAAGAGGACGACGCGGCGATCGACCCGCTCGCTCGCGCGCGCCGCCCCGTCGATGGCGGCCGCGACGAGGAAGGGCAGGAGGATCGTCTGGTAGTGGCTGTCGAGATCGGTGGTCGTGGGCCACTCGCTCATCAGGTTGATGGCGACGAAGGGCAGCGCCGGGATCAACCACTTCGGCCGCAGGAGCGAGAGGCCCGCGAGGGGCAGGAGCAGCCGCGGCAGATACGTCAGGCGCGCTGGCTCGGCGAGATGCTCGAGCACCGCGCGGGGGTGCGTGAGCATGCCGACGACGGCGCCCCCCAGAGAGTCGCCCCACTTCCCGAAATGCAGATGCACCGAGCCGGTCTCGGGGCCGAGGCGCGGCAAGAGGACCAGCGCGAAGAGCGCGACGTAGAGGACGGAGACGCCGGAGAGGATCGCGCCTACGCGGCGCATGCCCGGGTCGGCCCAAAAGGCGAGGAGGCCGAGGAGCGCGAGGCAGAGGCCGAGGTCCTCGCGACACGCGAGGACCAGGAGCGCGCTCACGAGGAAGGGCTTGGCCGCGCGCCGGTCGAGCGCCTCGAGGGCGTACGCCAGCGGAAGCACGGCGAGGGTCCCCGGATGCCACTCGTAGGTCGCGACATGGCCGATGTTCGGATAGAGGAGCCAGGCCGCCCCGCCCGCCAGGGCGCCCCAGCTCCCGAAGCGACGTTCGGCCATGCGCGCGAAGGGGATCGCGGCGAGCACCACCGCCGCCGCCTGCACCGCCAGGAGAAAGGGGATGATCGCGCCCTCGATCAGACTGGCGACGCCGAGGGGCAGGATCACCAGCGAGACGTGGAGCCCGAGCATGTGGGCGCCGACCACCGGATCCCAGAAGATGCCGCGCCACGGTCCCCAGGCCATCCGCCCGTAGAACGCGAGATCGAAGGTCTCGTTGTGAAAGGTCCGGTAGCGCGCGAGGGCGAGCCCGAAGAGCAGAAGCCCCACGACCGCGAGAGCGGAGACGAGGACGATCTTCGGACGGCGCTGCACCGCGCGGGAGGATAGAGCACATCCGGCGGACGGTGATTTGAATCGTGGCTGGGATTTGATAGACGCCCTGACGGTGATCATCGAGCTAGCGGTCGGTGCGGGGATCGTCGTCCTCGGCGCCCTCGCGATACGTCGCGCGAAGCGTCGGGAGGCCGCAGCTGCGCTCGAGAGGGGCGACGGGACCGATGCGTCGGCGGCGAAGGCCGAGACCTCCAAGGACGACGATGAGACGGATCGCGACTCCGAGCCCTCGGGCGAAGCGGAGGCCGGCGAGGAGAAGAAGCGCGCGCGGCCGCAATCACCCCGCGGCCTGCGCGTAGGCGACGTGATCCTCTACGCCGACACCGAGCTCTGGCTCGCCGGCGAGGTGTATCTCGACGAAGAGGGTTTCGCGTTGAGCCTCTTCGCGGCCCCCGGCGCGGCGCGGGCGACCCACATCGCCCAGCTCGACGCCGAGGCGCGCGACGTCGCCTTCCTCGCCCACACCGACGAGGTGCCGGGCGGCGCGGTCCCCACCGAGCTGCCCATCGAGGGCTTGCGGCTCAAGCTGCGCCGCCGCGGTCACGCGGACGTTCGCACCGAGGGAGAGCATCTCCCCCTGACCACCGCGCGCGCCGAATACGTGATCCTCGGAGGCCCCGGCGGAAAGACGCTGGTGGTGATCGACTTCGAGGCTGGCGACCGCATCGCCCTGCACGGCGAGGTCATGGGCCCGGAGATGTACGACCTGTTGCCGGGCGGAGACGCGTAACAGGCCACCCTCTGGCGCTCTTGGCTTCTAGTCGGCCAGCGAAACCGTCGACTTGAGCCCGAGCGACTCCTCGTAGAAGTGGATCGTACTCTCCACCGAGGAGGCGAGGGCGTCGGTGACGAGCTTGGCCGTCGCGTCCTCGGAGGTCTTGAGCGCGTCGTAGTAACGCTGGCGCTCGGTCGCGTGGATGATCGCCGGGGGATAGCCCTGACGCATCAGGATGAGGTTCATCATCAGGCGCGCGACCTTCCCGCTGTGCTTCGCGAAGGGGTAGATGTGCAGGAGCTTGTAGTGGGCCTTCGCCGCGAGTCGCACCGAGTGGGTCGACCGCTTGGTCTCCGCGGCGTTCATCCACTGCACCAGCTGGCGCGTCTGGTGGCGGATCTTCTCGGGCTGCGCGATGTCGTGGAAGTAGAGCCGATGAAGCGGCATGTCCTTGCGGTACTTCGGCGCGCCCTTGCCCTCACCCTCCTCCGGGATGAGGGTCACGTAGATCTTCTTGATGACCTCGAGGTTGATGCTGAGGCGCTTCTTCTCCGCGAGCTCGCGAACGAGATCGATCGCCGCCTTGTGCTGACGGATCTCGTCGTACACAGGTATCAGAGAGGTATCACTGACGACCCGATCGTCGATGGCTGCCTTGAGCTCGTCGAAGCTGTAGACGATCCCTTCGAGCGCGCTGTCGTGGTAGATCCACGTGATGTCGAGGCGCTCCGCGAACTGGTCGTGAAGTGACTTGGGGGCCTTCGAAGTGACCTCGTGTAAGCGGGTCACCCGCTCCTCGAGACTTCCGCCGCGGAGAATTTGAACCAAGGAGTTTTCCTAGCCGAATGACAAAGGTCGGTTGGGGCGGCGGAGCATAACGGCCCCGAGGGGTTGGTGTCAACCTTCACACCCCCTAACCATCTGATATCACTGGCCTATCACTGCTGACTCTCCGCGACCAGCTCCTCCACCAAACGGCGCAGTCGCCCCTCGTCAGGGACGCCTGGCCGTGCGTCGCGAATGACACCCGAGCGGTCGATGACGACCAGGGTGGGCAGGCTGTCGATCCCATAGGCGCGTTCCAGATCCCGCGCCGAGTCCTGGAGTGAGGGGAAGGTCGCGCCGAAGGTCGCGTGCGCGCCGTTCAGCTCGTCGGCGCTCAGCTCGGGCTCGACGTTGATCCCGAGGACGGTCAGACCCTGCGCCTCGTAGTCGGCGGCGACGTCGTTGATGATCGGGATCGACTGGCGACAGGGCCCGCACCAGCTGGCCCAGAAGTCGAGGAGCACGACCCGACCGCGGAGCTCGGAGAGCCGGATGCGATCGCCATGGGCCGCGCCTTCCCCCGCGACGATCGGGAGGGTGAAGTCGGGGGCCGCCGGTCGCCCCGTGAGCCACAGGCTGAGCCCGGCGAAGAGCAAGACGGCCGCAGGCAGCGCCACCGCGATCAGCCACGGCGTCTTCGACTCTTTGCTCAAGACCCCTTCTCCGTGAGGGGAAGGGAGATGCGGAAGACCGATCCACCCCCCTCGTTCCTCGTCACCCCGATCGCGCCGCCGTGCTCGAGGACGACCTTCTTCACGATCGCGAGCCCGAGCCCCGTGCCCTCGGACTTCGTCGTGTAGTAGGGGTCGAAGATCCGCGCAGGGTCTCCGTCGATCCCCGGGCCGTCGTCGGCGACCTCGATCACCGCCCTCGACCCATCTCTGAGCCCGCGCACCACGACCTCCCCGCCCTGTCCCTCCTCCGCGAGCGCCTCCACCGCGTTCAGCACCAGATTGTCCACGCAGCGCTTGAGCATCATGGCATCGACCCGCACCGACAGCGGCTCCGCCACCTCCTCGAAGCGCACCTCCACCCCCTCTGGCGCGGCGAGCGCGGCGGGCAGCGACCGCTCCGTATCCGTGAGGAAATCACCCAGGTCCGCCTCGGAGAGCTCCGCGCGGGGCAGCTTCGCGAACTCGCTGAACTCCCCCACCAGGCGCCGCAGTGTCGCCACCTCCTCTTCGATGATGGAGCGGGCCTCCTCCACCTTCGCCCCGTAGGCCGGGTCGTCACCCCGATAGGCCCGCGCCACCTCCTGGGCCGCGAGCTGAATCGGCGTGAGCGGGTTCTTGATCTCGTGCGCGAGGCGCCGGGCGAAGTCCTGCCACGCACCGATCCGCTGCAGGTACTCGATGCGGTCCCGTGACTCGCGCAGATCACGGACCATCTCGTTGAAGGCGCGCGTGAGCTCGCCGACCTCGTCGTTCACATCGGTCGGCACCACCACGTCGAGATCGCCGGCGCCGACCCGCTCGGTGGCCGCCGCGAGATCCGCGACGCGCCCGGTGACCCGCCGCGAGGCGACCACCCCCACCGCCACCGCCACCACCATCACGCTCAGAAGGAATCCGACGTAGACGGCGAGATAGAAGAGCGACACCTCCGCGCTCCCCTCCTCGAGCCGGGAGTAGACCTCCGCCACCTCGCCCGCCCGCTGGTACTCGATGAAGGGCTCGGCCTCGGTCGCCACGGTCACGTCCACGATCAGGGGCGCAGGTCCCGGCGCGGGCTCGATGTCCCGCGTGAGCGAGAGGTGCCGGTAGCGCTCTTCGTCGAGGAGCGCGTCCTTCGCTTCACTGGCGAGCACCTCGTCCGCGCCGCGGATCTCGATCCGGGCGACGTCGTCGTAGCGTTCGAGCTCGCCGCCCACCCACGCCCGGAGCTCGTCGCGGTCCCCCGTCGCCAGGGCCTCCGAGAGGCGACGGTCGTAGGCGATCGCGTCCGCCGTACGCTCGGCGCCCTCGCGGAGGGCCACGAAGTGGGCGCGGTAGATGGACAGCGCGCTCTCGAGCTGGGCCTCGACCCGCGGGTTCACGCCGACCTGATAGGCCTCGCGGAAGCCCACATAGCCGAGGGCGATGGTGCCGAAGAAGGGCAGGAGCGCCACCGCCAGGATGGCGGCGATGATCTTCCGCTCGAAGCGGGTCATCCTCATCGCGGCACCCGCACAGTCTGCGAGCGGAAGCGCCGGATGCGCTCGGCGTCGCCGATCCGCCGGTTCACGAAGAGGCTCACGAAGGAGCCGAAGAAGGCCTCGCTCTCGACGCGCCCGCCGCTCGGCCGTGCGAGCCACCGCCGGATCCGCTCGACGTCGTCGGTCGAGATGGGGTTGAGCTCGAAGAGCGCGGCGAAGTAGACGCGCCGCCCGTGGACCCGTCGGTAGTCGGCGGCGCGGCCGACACGCCCGCGCCTCACCACCACGCAGCGCTCGAGGACCCCGTCGATGTTCCGCTCGGTGTAGGTGCGATCCCGGCGCGCGGTCTGGACCTGCACGCGATAGACCTCTTCCCAAAGGTCGTAGACCACGCGGCAGGTGCGCACGGTGATCGCGAGCGGGTCCGAGTCCCCGTCGCGATAGGCATAGATGCGCATGGCGACGGTCTGAGGCAGGCCGCTCTCGAGCTTGTCCTGCGTCTCTCGGTTCACGAGGTCGCGCGCGTTGAAGGTGAGGCGGGGGGCGCCCTCATCCCAGGAGACGCCGAGGCGGCGCGACGGGACCTCCTCCTGTGCCGACGCGGGCGGCGCGCCCGCGAGGAGCGAGGCGACGGACAGCCCGAGAATGAAGAGCCCGCGCCGCATCAGAGCTCCAAGAACCCCAGCAGCGAGGAGAAGCCGACCTGGAACATCCCCACCGAGGTGTCGATGCGGAAGCCGAAGTCGAAGGTGAGGTCGATGGGGATCTTCTGCGCGCCCTCGTAACCCGGGATGCCCAGGGCGAGGTCACGGCGGTCGGCCAGTGTGTAGAGACCGCCCCCGAAGTAGCCGTAGATCCCGCGAAGGCCCCCGTGGCCCTGATAGATCGGCAGGCTGTATTCGAAGTCCACGCGCCCGGCGAGCTCCTGCCCGCGCATCTGGGCGATCGAGGTGCCGAGGAGGTTCGGGGGCCCGCGATCGTCGACGTTCATCTCGAGGATGCGCGAGGGGATCAGGTCCGTGAGGTCCGCGAGATAGAACTTGAAGAAGAAGGGCGCGTCGCCGAAGAGCACCCCGCCGAAGAGGCCGAGACGCAGCGTGTGCCCATGTCCCCAGGGCATCGGGATGTAGTGACGGACCAGGCCATAGACCTTCAGGAAGTTGTAGTCGCTGCCGAGGATCGGGCTCGAGCCGTCCATCTGCAGGTGCACCAGCGAGCCGCGGTTCGGCATCGCGGGGTCGTCGCGATTGTCGTAGTGGATGCCGAGGCGGAGCGTGGAGAGGAAGCTGGTCCCATCGCGGATCGAGAAGTCGATGGGCTCCGTGGTGGTGCCGCGGGCGCTGCTCGCGGCGTCGGGTCGGCTCAGGACGTCGACGATCTCCGGCTGCCAATCGAGCGTGATGTAGAGCCCGCTGCCGACGTCGTAGCCCGAGCCGAGGGAGACCCCGTAACGCCGGTAGAACACGACGGCGTGCGCCACTGGGCATTCGCTCATGGGGGTGGGCGGCGCCGGACAGCGCGGAACGACCCGCACGTCCTCGTTGCCGAAGAATTCGCGGGCGTTGTTGAAGAGGCCGGCGAGACCGAGGCTGAAGCGCGAGCCGAGGAAGGTGGGATCGTTGAAGCGGAGTCGAACGCCCTGCTGGCGCTCCGAGACCAGACCGCTCAAGGACAGAGAGATGCCCGTCCCGAGGAGGTTGGTCTCGGCCAGGGTGAGGCCGAGGTAGGGGAGGAGCTCGGGGTTGACGTCGCTGGTGTTCTCGACGCCGCGGGAGATGCCGAGCTGGAGCTTCTCGACGAGGATCGTGTTCCGCTCGGTGACGGTGATCACCAGCACGACCCGGCCTCGCCGCGACCCGCGGGTCAGGGAGAGGTCGACGGTGTCGAAGTAGCCGGTTCCGAGGAGCCGATAGCGGAGCGCCTCGATGCGGGGGTCGTCGACGTCGAGCTCGTCGCCGGGGGCGAAGGGCACATAGCGCAGCACGACGAAGTCGGCGGTCTTGTCGTTGCCGCGGATCTCGATGCGCTCGAGCTCGTAACGGATCGTCGGCAGGCTCTCGAGGGCCTCCTCGCCGGCGATGGCGGACTCCTCGGCCGCACCCTCCGACTGCGCATCGTCTGCATCGTCGTCGTCGTGCCCGCCGGTGGTCGGCTCCTCAGCTTCGCCTTGGCCTTCGGGCGCGCGGTCCCAGACGGGCACGTACTCCCGCGAGCGCTCCGCGTCGCCTGGCTCTCCGCTGCCCCCATCGGCCGGCCCGTCGCCCTCGCCCGGGGTCTGCTCGTCCGAAGCCACGCCCGCATCGGGCGCCGCCGGCGCGCCACCGTCTTGCGCAGCCGCGACCCATGGCAGTGCCAGCGCCCCCAGGAAGAGCGCGAGATGGGCTACCCGCGCCTGCACGGGGCGAACCCTAGCAGGGCGTGGCGCGAGGGAGGTCGAGTTTCTCAGCCCAGCGGCGGAAGCCGGGCCAGAATGAAGAGGCTGATCACCAGGAGCAGGAAGACCGCCGCGACCCACCCGAGGGTCTCGAGCGTCCTCTTGGCGCTGGGGCGGGGGGCGCGCTCCTTTTCCGGCGGGTCACTCCTTTCACGACGCACCTTCTCGGTGTCGTCGGTCATGACCTTCATCTCCTGAGCGCTCTCCTTCTTCTTCCGCACCTTCTTCTTCGGACCGCCCCCACCCTTCTTTTTCTTCTTCTTGGCCGTCTCTGATCCCTTTCGCTTCGCCGCTTCGACGGCGGGTACCCTGTCTGGCGACGCCTCCGGCAGGACGACGTCGACGCTGCTCTCGCTTCCTCCCTTGGCCACGTGGCGCGTCGTGCCCAGTGCCTCGCCGGGTTCGCGATTGCTGGCGTAGACGATCCGGACCGTCGGCTGGCGCTTGCGCTTCTTCGTCGCGTGGATCCGGACCACCTTCTCCACGCCCGGGATCGAGCTCTCCCGCACCTTGCGCATCGCCGCGGGCGGGCTGGTGCGCTTGTCGGGACCGCGCCGCTTCTCGCGCTCGGTGAGGATGTCGGTGAGCGCGACCTCCACAGAACGGAGGAAGATCTCGCTCGTATCCTGCTTGCGGCGACGGGTGAAGCGGATGGTCGGCTCGCGCTCGAGCGGATCCTCCTCTTCCTCCTCCTGCTGCTCCTGCACCTCTTCGAGCTCGTCGACGTCGAGCTTCGGCGCGATGGTGAAGGCGGTGATCTCGAAGTGCCCCTCGCTCCAGCCGAAGACCTCGTGCAGGTCGTCATCCGCGGTGCCGTCGACGCGGATGGCCTTGAGCTCACCTCGGTCGTAGATCGCCTCGGCGCTCTTGCCGTCCTGCTCGAGGCGGAGCTTGCCCGTGAGCCCCGCCGTCTCGCAGTAGTTCATGAGGTCGGCCGGGACGTGGACGTCGAGGCTCCCCTCACGCGCCTGCTCGTCGCCCTTCGAGACGGCCAGGGCTGGGAGGCGCTGAAAGAGCTCGTAGGATCCCTCCCTGAGCGAGAGGAGCACCTCGACCGGGTCACGCCCGTCGTCCATCGACGGCTGCTCGAGGGCCAGCTGGCCGGCGACGAGCTCGATGTCGCCGCTGACGTCTCCCGCCTCGAAATGCAGGACACCGCTCGTTCGGCGCTCCTCGATCTCGGCGAGGAGCATGATGACCCCCTCATCCGTGATCTCCCCAGAGAGAACGGCTTCACGCATCGCGGCGAATCATGGCGACGAGGCAGAGGGTGTTGTCAAGCATGCACCCTCACGACGCCGCCCGCTTCGATCGGCTGGTCGAGGGCGCGCCGGGTGGCGCGGCGGCAGAGGTCGAGAGCGGCGCGGCCCGAGTCGAGGGCGAAGGGGTGAGCCCTCGGGAGCCCCTCCACGATCAGCGAGACCATCTGTGCGCGACGCGGCAGCGAGAGCGCGGGCGAGCCGCGACGCCTCCAGGGGGAGCGCGAAGCGAGGTGGTGGAAGAGCACCCGGCCCGACGGCATGGCGACCATCCCCGGTCGATCGCTGACGCCGCCGTCGATGAAGATCCGCGCGTCGATGCGAACCGGATGGAACATGAAGGGCACGGCGCAGGAGGCGTGGACGGCGGCGGGCAGGTCCCCTTCGGCGAGCGCCACCGGCCGCCGCCGGAGCACGTCGTGAGCCGACACCGCGACCGGCGTCTCGCACTCGGCGAAGCGCCGCGGCAGCAGGCGCTCGAGGTGCTGGCGGAAGAGCCGCCCGCGAAGCAGCCCCGGCCCGGGCCCCGGGTCCCAGAAGTCCTCGCGCCTCAGGCCCACGAGCTCTTCCACCAGAGCCTCGGGGGAAACGCCCCCGGCGTGGGCCGCGGCGACCAGCGCGCCGGCGCTCGCGCCGCTCGTGTGGTTGGGCGCCTGAGCCTCCTCGAGCAGGCTCGTGAGCATCCCGGTGTGGGCGAAGAAGCCGAAGAAGCCGGAAGAGAGCGCGAGTGCGTAAGGGCCCTCGTGGAGCCAGTCGCGAAGCGTCAGGGCCACGCCGTCGTCACGGGAAGATGCCGCGCTCTTCGTAGGCGCCGGCCAGATTCTGCAGCGCCAGGCAGTACGCGGCGAGGCGCGGCTCCAGGTCGTTCTCCCGCGCGTAATAGAAGACGCGGTGATAGGCGGCGGTCATCGCTTTGTGGAGCTTGGCGTCGACCTCGGCGAGGTCCCAGCGCTCGCTGCGCTTGTTCTGGCACCACTCGTAGTAGCTGACGGTCACGCCGCCGGAGTTGGCGAGGACGTCGGGGATGATCGGGATGCCGCGCTCGCGCAGCACGCCCTCGCCCTCCGGGTTCACCGGGCCGTTGGCGCCCTCGGCGATGACCCGCACCTTGAGCCCCTGCGCCTCCGATGCGCCCACCTGGTTCTCGAGGGCTGCCGGGATGAAGATGTCGGCAGGCGTCTCGAAGAACTCCTCGCGGCTGATCTTTTCGCCGTGAGGATAGTCCGCGATGGAGCCGTTCTTCTTCACGTGCTCGGCGAGCTTGTGCGGGAAGAAGCCCTCGTCGTTGCGCATGTAGCCGCTGTGGTCACCGACCGCGACGGTGGAGACGCCGAGCTTGTTCAGGATGACGGCCGCGTTGCTGCCGACGTTCCCGAAGCCCTGGATGATGGCGGTCTTGCCCTCGAGGTCGAAGCGGTTCTCCTTGGCCCACTCGACCAGGCAGTGAACGACGCCCTGGGACGTCGCCTTTTCGCGTCCATGGGAGCCGCCGCTGTTGAGGGTCTTGCCCGTGACCACACGACGCTGCGCGTTCTTCTCCACGTGGCCGACGGTGTTCATGTACGTGTCCATCATCCACACCATCGTCTGACCATTGGTGCCGACGTCGGGCGCGGGGATGTCGTACTCGGGGCCGATGTTCGCGCCGAGCGCGTGGGTGAAGCGACGGGTCAGGCGACGCAGCTCCGCTTTGGAGTGCTTGTAGGGGTTCATCTTCACCCCGCCCTTCGCACCACCGAAGGGGATCTCCATCAGCGCCGACTTCCACGTCATCATCGAACCGAGCGCCTTGAGGTCGTCGAGGCTGACGGTCGCGTGATAGCGCATGCCGCCCTTGTAGGGTCCGAGCATGTTGTTGTGCTGAATGCGGTAGCCCTTGAAGAGCTTGTGCGTGCCGTCATCCATCAGCACTGGGAAGTTGACGATGAGCTCGTTCTTCGGCTGCGAGAGGATCTGCTCGACGTGTGCCGGCAGGTTCACGATCCGTGCGGCTTCGTCGAGATAGCCGCTGACCACATCGAAGAAACGATACTCCCGGACCCGCTCGTCGTTTGCGTCTGTCATCTACGCGAAGTGTCCCTACCCCGGGGGCGGTTGGTCAATTCTGCTGACACGTGTGAGCGGGGGTTCTCTCACGGTCCTGCCGTTGACGCAGCGCATCCATCGTCTCCTGGACGTCGTGCGTCGGGAGTCAGATAGGAACGGCGGTGCGCGGCGCCAGCGCCTGCCTAGTGAAGGAACCAGGCCGTGTAGAGCCACGTGCTGAAGCCGGTCATCGTGAGCGCGTCGATGCGGTCCAGCAGACCTCCGTGCCCGGGTACGATGAAGCCGCTGTCCTTGACGTCGGCGCTCCGCTTGATGAGAGAGATCATCAGGTCCCCCGACTGGCCGAGGATGCTGGCGCCGATGGCCAACAGGATCCCGTCGACCAGTGGCAGCGCCGGCAGGTACCAGAAGTGCGCGAGCAACGCCCCGCCGATGCTGGCGAGGCCGCCGCCGATGGCGCCTTCGATCGTCTTCTTCGGCGAGACCTTCGGGTAGAGCTTGTGCTTGCCGAAGGCGCGACCGGCGAAGTAGCCGCCCGTGTCGCCGAACCAGGCGAGCATCATCGACAAGACGACCCAGGCGCCACCGTGATCGAGCCGGTGCAAGAGCGCGATCGTCGACAGCAGGCCGCCGGCGTACAGAGGGGTCACCACCAGAAAGCCCATCCGGTTGGACGCCGACGGGATCGGGTCCGGGACCATCAAGCCACCGAGGAAGCCGAGGACCAGCGCGCCGAGCACCCCGGTCATGATCGCGAGCGCCGATGGTTGAAAGTAGAAGGCCGCAAAGACGCCGAGGCTGGCGACGACGGCCCACCCCATCAGCAGACGCTGGCCGGGGAGCATCATCGTCGCCATCTCGACCGCGCTGATGATCGAGGCGAGCACGACGATGCCGAAGAAGAGCTGCCACGGCGCACCGAAGAGCGCGTAGAGCAGGATCGGAACCACGACGACGGCGGTGAGGAGACGAACGACGAGGTTCGACATCCCCTTGTTCTTCGTGGCGCCGGCTCCTTGGTCGGGTGTCGGCTCGGCCATGTCGTCGGGCCCTATACCAGGTTTGAAGTCGGCGGGCCGAGGAGCCCTTCAGCCCGCGACGTTTTTCGACACGTCGTCGCTGGTCGCGGCCGCCGACACGGGAGCGATCGCCGGCTCGACCGCGAGGGACTCGACACGTCCGAAGCGGCGGTGTCGTTTTTGATACTCCGCGACGGCCTCATACAGCTGCTCTTCACCGAAGTCCGGCCAGAGCTCATCGCTGAAGTAGAGCTCGGCGTAGGCCGCGCCCCAGGGCAGGAAGTTCGAGGTCCGCATCTCGCCGCCGGTGCGGATCAGCAAATCCACCGGACCGTTCATCGCGGACGGCAGCGCGGTGTCGAAAGCGGCGAGGTCGATGTCCCCAGGATCGATCTCCCCACGGCTCACCTGCTCGGCGAGGGCGCGCGCCGTGTCCACGATCTCCTCGCGCCCACCATAGGACAGCGCGAGGGTCAGGCTCATCCCGCGGTGGTGAGCGCTCTCTTCGATCAGCGGCTCGAGCACCTCGCGAACGTCGTTGGGGAGACGGTCCATGCGGCCGATGGTGCGGAGACGGATCTCGTTGTCCATGATCTCGCTCCGCTCGGTGATCAGGAACTCGCGGAGCAGGGACATGAGCGCGCGCACCTCGGGCCGCGGCCGCTCCCAGTTCTGCTCGCTGAAGGCGTAGAGGGTCAGCCCCTTGATGCCGAGGCGGCGGGCGGCGCGGACGGTCCGGCGAACGGCTTCGCTTCCTTCGCGATGACCGAAGGGTCGCGGTCGCCCGATCTGCTGAGCCCACCGCCCGTTGCCATCCATGATGATCGCGACGTGGGTCGGGACCGACGAAACATCCACCAAGGCCATCGTGGCCGCGTATCACCAGACTCGCCCGCCGGCAATCGCTGAAGGCCCGGTGGTGTCCACGAGGGCGTGAGCCGTCTCTCTGGACGCCCAGGTCGTCGAGTCGCGAGTTGGACAGGGCCACGCCTAGGACTTACTTCTATGGGTCGATGGAGGATCTCTACGACACCCTGGGCGTGTCCCGAACCGCCTCTCACGACGAGATCAAGAAGGCCTACCGGAGCCTCGCGCGCGAGCTGCACCCGGACCGCAACCCCGACAACGAAGCCGCCGAAGACCGGTTCAAGCAGGTCAGCTACGCCTACGAAATCCTGAACGACGACAAGAAGCGAAAGCTCTACGACGAGTTCGGAGAGATCGGCCTCAAGGAGGGTTTCGACCCGGAGCAGTACCGCCAGTACCAGAGCTGGCAGCAGCGAGGAGGCGGAGGCTTCGGAGGCTTCGACGACGTCTTGCGGGGCGGTGGACGGGGCGGCCAGGGGGGCTTCTCGTTCAACATCGAGGACCTCTTCAACGGCAACATGGACGGGTTCAGCGCGCCTCGGCAGCGGGGCCCGCGACGTGGCCACAACATCACCGCGACCCTTCGCCTCGGCTTCCTCGAAGCCCTCCACGGTGGCGAGCGCGAGCTGAGCTTCGGGAGCGGCAAGCACATCAAGGTGCGCTTCCCGAAGGGCGCCCGAAACGGGGATGTGCTGCGCCTCAAGGGGCAGGGCAGTCCCAGCCCCAACAACGGCCCAGCGGGAGACCTGCTCCTGACCCTCGAGGTCGCGCCCCACCCCATCCTCCGCCGGGAGGAGGACGACCTCCACCTCGACGTGCCCATCACCCTCGGAGAGGCCTACCGAGGCGCCAAGATCCGCGTCCCCGTCCTCGATGGTGAGGTCTCGCTGACCGTCCCGGCAGGGAGCCAGCCGGGCGCGACGCTCCGGCTCCGCGGCAAAGGCGTCGAGCGGAGCGGTAAGCGAGGAGACCTCTATGTACATCTCCAGCCCCAACTCCCGCCGGCGGGAAACGAGACGGTGGAGAAGAGCCTCGACGAGCTCGACGCGCTCTACGACGGCGACATCCGCAACAAGCTGAAGCTCTGACGCTCAGTTCGGAGTCGGCTCGTCCGTTTCACGTGAAACCGGCGCCTCGATGCGCTCGATGCGCGCTCCCACGAGGAGACGATCGACGACGTCCATCCCATCCTCGACGCGGCCAAAGGCCGTGTAGCGCCCCTCGAGATGGGGCTGAGGACCATGGGTGATGAAGAACTGACTCCCTCCCGTGTCGCGTCCAGAGAGGGCCATGCCGATGGTGCCACGCTCGTATCTCCGCCGGTTGTCCTCGCATCGCTGGCTGAAACCGGGACCGCCATAGCCGTCCCCGCGGGGGTCGCCTCCTTGGACGACGAAGGCGGGAACGACCCGGTGAAAGCTCAGCCCATCGTAGAAACCATCCTGCGCGAGGGCGACGAAGCGGCCGACGGTGGTGGGCGCCGAGGCGGCGTCGAGGGCCACGACGATGGGACCCTCCTGGGTGTGGAGCGTCACCCGAATCGTCGAAGGCTCCGGGATGGCGTCGGTCGAGATCGGATTGGGCACGGCCGCTGGGGGATCGACCTCCGCGTCCGCTGGAAGCGCACGACGAGCCGCGTCTCGCACGGCCGGATTGTAGTGGGCGGCGAGAGCGCGGAGCTGGGGGAGGAATCCTGCGTCACCGATCGCGCGCGCGGCGTTGATCCAGCTTTGGAGGCCCTCCAGATCCTGACCTTCGAGGAGGGTGTCGTGGGCGTGGGCCAGGCCCCGGTGGATTCGAGAGAGGGGAGGACCGCGGCGGTGGGCGGTTTCCACCGCGGGTCCAGGCTCCCCAGCCGGGCGAATGGAGAGCACGGGCGCGTCGCCGCCCACGGTCTCGGCCCAGGTCTCCGCCAGCCCGGCCACGGCATCGCAGGCGGTGATGACCACGCCTGGGTCGTCGCCCTCGAGAGCGCGCAGCACGAGGGCCGAGAGATCGGGATCGGGAATGGAGGGGGCGGCGGTGAGGACGGCCTCTCGCACCCGCGGGCCGCCCTCGTCGAAGAGGCGGCGCAAATAGGTCGAACGCTGGCTTTCGGACCCCTCCCCGTGGGCCAGCACCTCCACCGCCATCAATCGCCGCTCCTCCTCGGACACCTGCTCGAGACCACACTCATCGACGGTGTTGGGCCAGCCGCGGCCCAGGTCGTAGAGCGTCGCGGCGCGGCAGTGAGTCAGGCCCCAGGCCCGGGAGAGGGGGACATCGCCGGGGGGCTCGGAGAGACGTTCGAATGCTTCACGTGAAACAGCGAAGACGGGCTCGTTCCGGGCCGCCCCGGCCATCGCCGCGAGACCGGTGGTCAGCACGTGGGACTCGGTTGGGCTCAGCCTGCGATCCTCGAGGGCGGCATCGAAGGCTCGCCGGAACACCTGGCCGAGGAGCCGCCCTCGGTCCTCCTCGACGTGGCGACCGAGAGAACGAAACGCCTGGGTCGCGACCTGCCAGTCGGGATCGAGCGCTCGCCTGGCGATCGCCTCTTCGGCCCCGGGGTAGCTGCCGAGCGCCCGCACCGCGAAGGCTCGAACCTCCGCCTCGGGGTCCTCGAGCGCCGGGAGCAGGTCCTGGCGAATGGCGTCCCGCTCGGCTCCTTCCGGGGGGGGCTCGATCCGGCTGAGGGCATGAGCGCAGGAGAGTCGTACCGCTGGATCCCGATCGTCGCGCACTCGGGTGGCGACGCGGCGCAGGAGCGCGGGGTCGAGACTGCGGCGCCGCAGGCCATACCCGCCGAGCCCGCGACAGGCGGCCTCGCGAATGGGACCCGCCGTGTCGGCCAGCGCATGCCGGAACACGCCCAAGGCCCCCTCCCCTGCGACCCGTCCGAGGTCCCAGAGGTAGGCGGCTCGGTTGTCCCGGACGCCCTCCGCAGCGAGGGCGGAGAGGAGCAGGCGCTCCGCCGCCGGAGGTGCGCTCTCCTCGAGTGCGCCAAGGCCGAGAGACGCGTTGCGGCGAACCTCGGGATCGACGTCTCGAAGGCCGCGGCGCAGTAGCGGGATGGCGGCGGGGTCGTGGAGGCGACTGAGGGAGAGCGCAGCCTGGCGCCGCGCCTCTGCATCGCCTGAAGCGAGGGCCTCCGCGAGCTGATCGGGCGCCACACGACGATCGGCCATCTCGATCAGCGCGCGTCGCGTCTGGCCTTCGGACGACGCCTCTTCGCTCTCGACCCGCTCGTCTTGCTGCTGCGGAGCAGGGTCGTCACAGGCGACGAGGAGCATCAACGCGAGGAGGCGCGGAAGCATCGTGCGGCAGCTTAGCAGGTCGTCGCGCCAACGCGCACGTCGCTTTTTATGAGTTATTCCGATGACTTAAGGAACGCACCTCCCCGCCTCTGCACGCCTCCTTGCGTTGTCCGACAACTGCGATACCCACACCGCTCCGCGATGGATGATGCGTTGAAAGAGGAGCTGGAGTCGTTGCGTGCACGTGGGCTCTACCGCGCGCCCCGCGCGCTCGGCAGCGCGCATCTTCCCGTCGCGCGCTTCGATGGACGCGATGCAATCTCGCTCTCCTCGAACGACTATCTCGGCCTCGCCGGTCATCCCCTCCTCGCCGAAACCCTCGGCGAGGCGGCGCGACGACACGGCGTGGGCAGCGGCGCCTCGCGCCTGATCTCCGGCAACCACCGCGCTCACCTCGAATGCGAGGCCCGCCTCGCGCGCTTCGTCGGAACCGAGTCCGCGCTCCTGTTCAGCTCCGGCTACGCCGCCAACGTCGGGGTGCTCTCCGCTCTTGTCGGCCCCGAGGACATCGTCTTCAGCGACGCGCTCAACCACGCGTCGATCATCGACGGCTGCCGTCTGTCGAAGGCCGAGGTCGTCGTCTACCCGCATCGCGACACGACCGCCCTGGACGCGCTCTTGAAAGTGCATCGCCCAAGAGCACGGCGCGCGATCGTGGTCACCGATGCGATCTTCTCGATGGACGGCGATCGCGCCGACCTCGTGGCGCTTCGCGAGCTGGCCACACGACACGACGCCTGGCTCTTCGTCGACGAGGCCCACGCTCTCGGTGTCGTGGGCCCCCACGGGCGCGGCCTCAGCGCCGCTGTCGGCGTCACCCCCGAGATCCGCGTCGGCACCCTCGGCAAGGCCTTCGGCGTGCTCGGTGCCTTCGTGGCCGGCTCGGCCCCGCTCATCGATCTCCTCCAGAACCGCGCCCGCAGCTTCGTCTTCTCCACGGCCTCCCCCCCTGCCCTCGCCGCCGCCATCCTCGCCGCCACCGACCTCGTCGAGAACGCGGACGACCGCCGCGCGCGCCTGTTCCATCACGCCTCCCGACTGCGACGCGAGCTCCGCGGCCTCGGCTACGAAGTGCTTGGCGACGACACACCGATCGTCCCCGTTCTGATCGGCGACGCCGACGCGACCATGGCGCTCTCCGCCGCCCTCTTCGAGCGCGGCATCTTCGCCCACGGCATCCGCCCGCCCACCGTCGCCGAGGGCACCAGCCGCATCCGCCTCGTGCCCATGGCGGTCCACGAGGACGCCGACATCGACCGTGTCGTCGAAGCCTTCGCCGCGCTCCGCCCCCGAACCGGCGCCCCCGCGCATCCATGAGCGCTCCGCGCCACCGAGATCTTCGTCACCGCCACCGGCACCGAGGTCGGCAAGACCTGGGTGAGCCGCGGCCTGGCCCGCGCGGCCCGCGACCGCGGGCTCCGCGTCGCCGCCCTCAAGCCTTACGAGACCGGATGTGCGCCACGAGCCCTCGACGCGCGCGCGCTCGCAGCCGCCGCGGGCGACCCCACCCTCGCCGACGCAAAAGGCCTCTACCGCGCCACCCCGCCGCTTTCACCTTGGGCCGCCACCCTCGCTGGCGAGACCGCGCCTCCTGACATCGAAGCCCTGGCCGCGACCCTTCGCGCGCGCATGGCGGGCGCCGACTTCGCCCTCGTCGAAGGCGCCGGTGGCCTCCTCGTTCCCGTCGACGAGACCCACGACGTCGCCGACCTCGCCGTGGCGCTCGCCATGCCAATCCTCCTCGTCGCGCAGAACGGCCTCGGCGTCCTGTCCCATACCCTCACCGCCCTCGAGGCGGCCGAGGCGCGGAGCCTCGCGGTGCGCGCGGTGGTGCTCACCCCCACCGACAAGCCCGACGAGAGCGCCCGCCGCAACCGGCAAATCCTCGCCGCGCGATCGACCGCGCCAGTGCTGGAGGTCGCGGCGGCGCGCGACGACGACGAGGCCCTCGCCCACGTCGTCGAGTCCGCCGGCCTCGTCGAGCTCGTGCTCGGGTGAGCACGTCGCCGACTTGTCAGCCGTCGAAAGCCGCGATCCCCGTGATGTCCTGACCGAGGATCAGCGTGTGGATGTCGTGGGTGCCCTCGTAGGTGTAGACCGTCTCGAGGTTCATCATGTGGCGGCCGGGGCTGTACTCATACATGATACCATTGCCCCCCAGGACGTCGCGGGCGAGACGGGCGATCTCGAGGGCCATGGACACGTTGTTCCGCTTGGCGAGGGAGATGTGCTGCGGGCGCCACTTGCCCGCCTCCTTGATGCGGCCGAGGCGCAGCGTGAGGCATTGCGCCTTGGTGATCTCGGTCAGCATGTGCACCAGTTTCTGCTGCACGAGCTGGTAGCCAGCGATAGGCTTCGAGAACTGCACCCGCTCCTTCGCGTACGCGAGGGCGGTGTCGTAGCAGTCCATGGCAGCGCCGATGACACCCCAGCAGATGCCGTAGCGGGCCTGGCTGAGGCAGCTCAGCGGCCCGCGCATGCCCTTCACGTTCGGAAGGATCGCGTCCTCACCGACCTCCACGTCCTCGAGGATCAGCTCGGAGGTGACGCTCGCGCGCAGCGACCACTTGCCCTCGATCTTCTCGGCCGTGAAGCCCTTGGTCTCGGTGGGGACGATGAAGCCGTGAACGACGCCGTCGAGCTTCGCCCAGATGATGGCGAGGTGCGCGAGGTTGCCGTTGGTGATCCAGCGCTTGACCCCGTTGAGCTTGTAACCGCCGCTCGGGAGCTTTTCGGCGCGCGTGATCATCCCGGTGGGGTTCGAGCCGAAGTCCGGCTCGGTCAGACCGAAGCAGCCGATCATCTCGCCGCGGGTCATCTTCGGCAGGTACTTCTGCTTCTGCTCCTCGCTCCCGAAGGCGTGGATCGGATACATCGACAGGCTCCCCTGCACCGAGCAGAAGGAGCGGATGCCGCTGTCGGCCTTCTCGAGCTCCTGCATCGCGAGCCCGTAGGCGACGTCCCCCATCCCCGGGCAGTCGTAGCCCGAGAGGTTCGACCCCAAGAGGCCGAGCTCGCCGAAGGTCGGGATGAGCTCGGTGGGGAAGGTCCCGTTCTCGTAATGCTTCGCGATCGAGGGCCGGATCTTCTGATCCACGAAGCGCCGCACGTTGTCCCGCACGAGCCGCTCCTCATCGGTCAGCTCTTCATCGATCAGGTAATAGTCGAGGCTCTGCGCCATGGGGTCCGCTCCTGGGAAAGAGGCGACGGAGTGCCACGAAGAGGCTGCGGCGTCGAGGGGCTGGGCGGGTGGGCTCACCTCGAGACGCCCTCTCCGACCAACCGGGGAAGTCGCTCGGTTTTCGCTTCGCCGCCGTCCGCTCATCGCCCCGGTTCTGCCGCGGAGGGCTCGGCGAGCCCCACAAAACCGAGCTGCGTCCCCTCCAACATCCTTGGTGATTGCGCGACGTCCGCCCGTGAGTATAGTGCGCCCTCCCCGGGGCTGTAGCTCAGCTGGGAGAGCGCTAGAATCGCACTCTAGAGGTCAGGGGTTCGATCCCCCTCAGCTCCACCAAGATCGACGAGGGCTCCGCGCAACGCTGCCGGGGCCCTTCGTCGTTTCACCCGACTGAATTGATCGGCACGAACCCGCGACCGCAGCGGCCATGGGTCCTGAGCCGCCACACTGCCACGCCCCCATCAAAACCGAGCGTGAAAGAACCGCTCGTCGGGGAAGTAGGCCGTGAGCTCGCCTCCCACCGTCGCGAGCTCTTCGTTCGATGAGATCGCCCACTCCTCCGCAGGCCGTGGCGGTGAGCAAGAGGAGCGCGGGGACGACATGCTTCACGCCCTACAGATTAGTGCCTGGATGGCTCAGACCAGCAGCCATCGCACCGCCTTCTTCTCGTCACAGAAGGCCTGGAGCTCCGTGCCGTCCATGCGGGCGTGGCGGTTGACCTGGAGGCGGCCGACCTCGGTCCGCACCAGGACCGCCTGCTGCTTGAAGCCGGAGAGCATGCGCTTGCGGTGGGGCGCGAAGGCGGCCTCGAACTCGGGGTCGTTCCGCGGCTTGGCGCGTCGCGTGTCGACCAGCAGGAGGAGCTTCGCCCGGCCCAGCGAGTCCAGGTGGGCGTTCAGCTCCTCCATCGCCTCCTCCATGTCGGCCATCGATGCGAAGTCATTCGGCAGACGAACGACACGAACGATTCCCCCCCGCTCTTTCACCACTTCGAAGTGGTCTCCTCGGGTCCGCATGGGGCGACCATAGCGCCCTACGCGTCCATCGCCACCCTTGGCCCGCCGGGTCCTTTCACCCACTTGCCACCTCCCACTGCGTCGTGGGCGGCGCTACCCTGCCGCCCATGGTGCACCGCGTCTTCAACTTCGCCCCCGGCCCCGCGACCCTGCCGCTGCCCGCGCTCGAGCGCGCCCAGAACGATCTCCTCGACTACCAGGGGACGGGGATCGGGATCCTCGAGCACAGCCACCGCGGCGCTCACTACATGAAGGTGCACGAGGAGGCGAAGGCGCTGCTCCGCGAGCTGCTCCAGATCCCCGACGGCTACCACATCCTCTTCATGCAGGGTGGCGCACGCGGTCAGTTCGCCATCGTGCCGATGAATTTCCTGCCAGCGGGGGCCACCGCCGACTACGCGGTGGCCGGAACCTGGGGCGAGAAGGCCATCGACGAGGCGCGCATCGTCGGCTCCGCCCGCGAGGTCGTGAACACCAAGAGCGAGGACGGGCGCTACCGGCGCGTCGCGACCAACGAAGAGCTGAAGGTGCCGAGCGACTCGGCGTACCTGCACCTCACCTCGAACAACACCATCTACGGCTCGCAGGTCTTCGACTACCCCGACGCCGGCGACGTGCCCGTGGTGGTCGACATGTCCAGCGACATCGGTTGGCGCCCCATGGATCTGTCGCGCTTCGGGCTGATCTACGCCGGCGCCCAGAAGAACCTCGGCCCGCCCGGCGTCACCCTGGTCATCGTGCGCGACGACCTGGTGCAGAAGGGTCGCAAAGACATCCCCTCCATCTTCCAGTACCGCACCATCGTGAAGGGCGACTCGCTCCAGAACACGGCGCCCACCTTCGCCATCTACATGGTTCGCAACGTCCTCGCCTGGATGGCGGATCAGGGCGGCCTCCCCGAGATGGAGCGCCGCAACCGAAAGAAGGCCGGCCTGGTCTACGCGGCGATCGACACAGCGCCCGACTTCTATCGGGCGCCGGTCGAGAAGGGCTCGCGCTCGGTGATGAACGTCGTCTTCAACCTGCCGAGCGAAGAGCTCGACCAGCGCTTCGTGAAAGAGGCAGAGGGGCAGGGGCTCTTCGGCCTCAAGGGCCATCGCTCGGCCGGCGGGATCCGCGCCAGCCTCTACAACTCCATGAGCGTCGAGGGCGCCGAGAAGCTGGTGGAGTTCATGGCCGCCTTCGCGAAAGCGAACGCCTGAATTCAGAGCGCGAGCACGAGCTTGCCCACGGTCTGACCCGACTCGAGGGCGCGCTGGGCCTCGGCTACGTCGTCGAAGGGATGCGCCTCCACGACCGGGGCGACGAGCGCCCCGCGGGCGAGCCAGTCGGCGAGCTCGGCCCAGGCGCGGGCGAGCAGCGCGGTCTCGGCGAAGAGGTAGCTCAGGTTGAAGGCGAGCACGCTCTTGTTGTCCCCGGTCATCTGCAAAGGGTCGAAGCGCGGCGTGCGCAGCCAGTGCCAGGCGAGCTTCAACAGCGGCGTTCGCCCGCGGCCGGCGTCGAACATGGTGTGAAAGCCGTAGACCACGAGGCGGCCGCCCGGCGATAGATGCGCATAGCTCTCGCGGAGCGTGGCGACGCCGTTCGCGTCGCAGACGATGCGATAGCCCTCCGGATGCGCGACCTCCGCGGCACGCCAGAGATCCTCCTTCGACTTGTCGATGACGCGATCGGCGCCGAGCGCCTCCACGTGCGGCGCCTTGTGGCTGCGGCCGACCACGCCCACGGTTCGCGCGCCGTAGATGCGGCCCATCTGCACCAGGACGCTGCCCACGCCGCCTGCGGCCGAGTGGATGAGCATCGGCTCGTCCTTCTCCGGATGGGCGAGAT
Organism: uncultured delta proteobacterium; assembly: GCA_963727445.1. Lineage (GTDB taxonomy): Bacteria > Myxococcota_A > Polyangia > Polyangiales > B10-G4 > B10-G4. Next base: position 344,255 of record CAVSGI010000015.1, on the reverse strand, counting down.
GGGCGAGGGCGTACCAGGCCGTGAGGTGAACCGAAGGGAAGGCCGCCGCCTCGACCAGGGTCAGGGGCGGCGGGATGGGGAAGACCTGATGCGCCGGGACGACGAGGTGGCTCGCGTAGCCGTCGAAGAGGGTCACGGCGACGACCTCGTCGCCCTTCTTCACGCCCTCGACGCCCTGCCCCACCGCATCGACCACGCCCGAGACCTCGAAGCCCGGCGTGATCGGCCAGCCGACAAGCTCCTTCGCGGACTGGTAGTGCCCCATCCGAACGATGCAGTCGGCGAAGTTCACGCCCGCGAAGGCCACCTCCACCCGCACCTCGCCCGGGCCGACCTCGGGGTCGGGGTGGGTCTCGACGCGCAGTCGGTCGTAGCCGCCCGGCTCGTGGATCACGACCTTCTTCAACGGAGGCCCCGGCTCACTCCATCAGCTCTTCGGCGAGGGCGCGGATGCGCGGGCCACCAAGAGTCGAGAGCGCCTCGACGATCTGTGGGCCGAGGTTGCTGAGGGCGCTCAGCGCCTCGGCGTGATCGCCCCGCGCGTCGAGCGCCGCCGCGCGCACGATCCGCGCCTCGAGGGCCAGGGCCTCGTCCGCGCCCGCCGCGCGCCGGATCCGTGTCGCGATCTCGAGCGCTCCATCCGCTTCGCCGAGCTCGAGATCCGCGGTCGCGTCCAGGAGCTCGAGACGCCGGTCGAGGTCCGCATCTCCGCAGCGGGGGGCCCGGGGCTTCAGTACGGCGCGCGCCCCCTCGGCGTCGCCGGCCCGGAAGTGGAGGGTGGCGAGCGCGTGGCGGACCACGGCGCATTCGATCGCGGGCAGGGAGCGGAAATCCAGATCCTCGAGGAGCTTGCGCGCCTCCTCGCGCGCGCCTTCGGCGTCCACCAGATCCGAGAGCAGCACCGTCAGCCGCACCTTGTCGGCGTCGTCGCTCGCGTCCGCGAGCGCGGCCCGCACCTCCGCGATGGCCGCAGGACGCCGCGCCCCATCGAGCACCGCCGAGGACCACGCCTCCTCCCGCGCCGCCTCCTTCGCGAAACGCCGACCCCGCAGGTAGCGGAGGAGGACGAAGCCGCCGATCGCCGCCACCGCGAGCGGAAGCACGATCCAGCTCAGCCCCAATGGCTCGAGGAGCAGATACGCCGCGTACGCCCCCACCCCCACGAGGACGATTCGCACCATCCGTAAGGGCAGCGACTTCATCGCGTGGCGAAATTGGAATAAAGGTGAGGTTGCGTCGACCGAATTCGGACATAGATTGAATTCTGAAGTGCAAGGGCGAGGCGGTAGTATTTGGTCGAAAGCCAACGCTGCGCTCGCTTGCCTCCTGCTCCTGCCCCCGCTGCTCGCTGGATGCGGCGCCTCCCGGCCGGACCCCGTCACCTGGTCGATGATCTTCTACGCTTCCGCGGAGGGGAATCGCGACATCGCTCACCGCGAGGTGGTGCGCCTCTCGACGGGCTGCAGCGGCACGTTGATCGGCCCCCGCCACGTCCTCACCGCCGCCCATTGCGTGTCGCACGGGGACCAACTGCCGATGGTCGACGTCGATCCCGCGGGGGACGCCGAGGGTGTTTCCTTCGGGGTGGCGCGCTGCCACATCCACCCGCTGGCTTACGGCGAGCCCACCGCCTGCGGCGACGACCCCGCCCCGGCCGACCTCGATCGCAGTCACGACCTCGCGCTCCTCGAGCTCCATGCACCCGTCCCCGAGACCCTGGCCCGCACCACCCCGGTGCTCCTCGGCGCGGACGACGCGCCCGAGCGCTGGGTCGACCGGCCGGTGCAGCTCGTGGGATGGAATCGCTGGCCCGCGCGCTACGGTGAAGCGCGGCGCTACCACGGCTGGAATCAGGTGAGCCGCCTCGATGACGGTGTCCTCACCACCCGTCCTTCGCGACAGGTCGCGCAGCCCATGGGCTTCACGACTCGCTCGGGCAACTCCGGCGGTCCCGCTCTGGCGCGCCTCGGCGAGCGCACCTGGATCGTCGGGGTGCTCTCCGGCGGCTCGGGCGCCGAGAGCGACACCCAGCGCTTCAGCGTCTACGCCTCGACCTTCCACCCCGACAACGCCAGCTGGATCCGGCGCATCGTCGACGTGCGCGAAGTCGACTGAGCCTCGCATTCGCGCCCAGCCGCAGCGAAGGAGCGGGCTTGACATCGGCCCTCATATATTCCATATGTCGCATGTGTCAGGATTCGCCAATCCACGCGTTTTCAGCCCGCTCGACCTGAAGCGGAACGCAGATCTGCTCTTGGCGCTCGCCCACCCGATCCGCCTTCAGATCGTGGATGGGCTCGCGGAGGGCCCGGCGGACGTGACCTCGATGGTCGAATGCCTCGGCCATCCCCAGGCGCTCATCTCACGCCACCTCAAGGTGCTGCGCGAGGCGGGCGTGGTGCTCGCGGTGCGCGACGGACGCCGCCGCTACTACCGCCTCGCTCGGCCCGAGGTGAGCGCCGTGCTCGAGAGTCTGCCGTTCGGAACGACGGCTGAGCATGCAGAGGAGATCGCATCATGAAGATCGACGACGTGAACGACCTGAGCTTCGACGCCGAGGTGCTTCGCTCGGACCGACCCGTGCTGGTCGAGTTCGGCGGCGTGTGGTGTGCGCCCTGTAAGCGCCAGGAGCCGATCCTCGAGGAGCTCGCCGAGGCGCGAAAGGACGTCCGCATCGTGAAGATCGACGTCGACGACTCGCCTTCGGTGGCCGCGACCTACGGGATCCGCGCGCTGCCGACGCTCATGGTCTTCCGCGAGGGGCAGCCCGCCGCCCAGGCCGTCGGCCTTCAGCCCAAAGCCCGGCTGACGGCGCTCCTCGACGGCTGAGCCGTGACGCGACCCAACTGACAGACCCCTGTCATGAGCCCGTGCTAAGGCTCCCCCATGGCCGAGGCCTTCGAGATCAGCTCCCACATGACCCCCCGGGGCGACCAGCCCCGGGCCATCGACGAGCTCAGCGAGGGCCTCGACAAGGGCGACCAGCACCAGGTCCTGCTCGGCATCACCGGCAGCGGCAAGACCTTCACCATCGCCAACGTCATCGCGCGCCACCAGAAGCCGACGCTGATCATGGCGCCCAACAAGACGCTGGCGGCCCAACTCTTCGGCGAGATGAAGGAGCTCTTCCCGAACAACGCGGTCGAGTACTTCGTCAGCTACTACGACTACTACCAGCCCGAGGCCTACATCCCGACCTCGGACACGTACATCGAAAAAGACGCGATCATCAACGATCAGATCGATCGCATGCGCCACTCGGCGACGCGCTCGCTCCTGTCGCGTCGCGACGTGATCATCGTGGCGAGCGTCTCGTGCATCTACGGCATCGGCTCGGCCGAGTGGTACAGCGACATGCTGGTGAGCATCGAGGCTGGCGAGACGTTTCGTCGCGACGAGCTCCTGCGCCGCCTGGTCGACATCCAGTACCAGCGCAACGACGTCGACTTCCACCGCGGCACCTTCCGGGTGCGCGGCGACGTGGTGGAGATCTTCCCCGCCCACTCCGAAAACGTCGCCATTCGCGTCGAGTACTGGGGCGACGAGGTCGAGAAGATCAGCGAGGTCGATCCGCTCCGCGGCCGCACCCTGCGCGAGGTCGAGAGCTACACCATCTATCCAGGCTCGCACTACGTGACGCCGGCCGAGCAGCGCAAGGTCGCCCTCGACTCGATCCGAGAGGAGCTACGCGAGCACCTCGACGCTCCTCGAAAACGAGAACAAGCTCCTCGAGCGCCAGCGCCTCGAGCAGCGGACCATGTACGACCTCGAGCTCCTCGAGCAGATGGGCTTCTGCCACGGGATCGAGAACTACTCGCGGCACATGTCGGGCCGGAAGGCGGGCGAAGCGCCGCCCACCCTCATCGACTATTTCCCCGACGATTACCTGCTGGTTCTCGACGAATCCCACATCTCCGTTCCGCAGATCGGCGCCATGTATCGCGGCGACCGCTCGCGAAAAGAGACGCTGGTGAGCCACGGCTTCCGCCTCCCGAGCGCCCTCGACAACCGCCCGCTGAAGTTCGAGGAGTGGGAGAAGAAGGTCCATCAGGCGATCTACGTGAGCGCCACGCCCGGAGACTACGAGCTCGAGCTGACCGGCGGGGTGGTGGTCGAGCAGGTCATCCGCCCCACCGGTTTGATGGACCCGGTGATCGAGGTTCGCAGCGCCAAGGAGCAGGTCGACGATCTCCTCGGGGAGATCCGCGATCGCGTGAGCAAGAACGAGCGGGTGCTCGTCACCACGCTCACAAAGCGCATGAGCGAAGACCTCACGGAGTACTACGGCGAGCTCGGCGTGAAGGTCCGCTACCTCCACAGCGACGTGGACACCCTCGAGCGCATGGAGATCCTCCGCGACCTGCGACGCGGCGAGTTCGACGTGCTGGTCGGGATCAACCTCCTGCGCGAGGGGCTCGACCTGCCGGAGGTGTCCCTGGTGGCGATCCTCGACGCCGACAAGGAGGGCTTCCTGAGGTCGCCACGCTCCCTGATCCAGACCGCGGGACGCGCCGCTCGAAACGTGAACGGCAGGGTGCTCATGTACGCGGAGAAGGTCACGCCCGCGATGCAGGGCGCCATCGACGAGACCGGCCGTCGCCGCGAGCTCCAGGCGAGCTACAACACCGAGCACGGGATCACCCCCGAGACGGTGAAGAAGGCGGTCTTCGACATGGACCCCACGGCCGGCATCACCGACTACGTGACCATCCCCATCCTCCGCGAGGGGGAGGGCAGCTCGGACCCGTCGAAGCTCCCCGAAGTGATCGAAGAGCTCCGGAGCGAGATGCTGCTCGCTGCCGAAAACCTCGAGTTCGAGACCGCGGCGAAGCTCCGGGACGAGGTCGCCGAGCTCGAAAAGCGCCTCGACCAAAGCGCGAAGGGCTCCGGGCGGGGCCGAAAAAGGCCGAGAAAACGCGGCTGATGCCGTCGCACATCCTTCGCTGTTGGCGTCGAATGAATCGAGCGCGAAGGAGGCCTCGACGTGAGCCTTTCCGCGGACTACATCTGAAAACGTGAGGCTTTCTGAGGGGACCCCGCGGTCTCGCCCCGCAAACAGAGGCGTCGCGCGTCGTCGCTCTGATATGCTCGTCCGTCCGATGCGTTCGTTCCGTCGCCTCGTGATCGGGCTGGGGCTCGCCCTGCTCTGTGCCCTGCCGGCCTCCGCGCAGGATCCGATGGGGTCTGGCGCGAGCCGGGTGATCGACATCGAGCTGACGCCGACCGCGCGCGCGCAGATCGCCATCTGGGTCGAGCGCGACGACGGAACCTTCATGGACACCGTCGCCCTCACCCAGGCCACCGCCTACCGCGGGATCGGCAACCGCCCGGGCGCGTCCCAGATGAACAGCGGCTTCCGCTGGCCCTACGGCCGCCGCGAGAACGTGCTTCCCGTCTGGGGTCATCGCCGCGCCAGCGCGCCGGGCGCCGAGCTCTTCCCCCGCGTCATCTTCCAGGACCGCAACTCCGAGGGCTTCGCCTCGCGCACCTCGAACGACTTCAGCCGTGACGAGTACTACTGCCTCTCCTTCGACGTCTCCACGACGCGCAAGGACGCCCTCGACGCGGTGAGCTGCGCCAGCATCTTCAACTCCGACAAGGGCCGCTACCTCACCGAGGACGACGTCTCCGGAGGCTACAGCGAGCCCTTCGAGGAGGGCGGCTCGGCCGACATGCGTCCCCTGAGCATCGGCTCGATCTACCCCCCGCGACGCGACGTCGTCTTCTGCGATACCCCGGGCTGCAACGATCACGCGGACGTCGCGCACTACGACGACGACGTCCGGACCATCATGCCCGACATCGACGCCGTCACCATGGCCACCCCCGCTGGCGACATGCTGCGCCGCGTGCAGTACGACGTCCCGGAGACCTGGCCCGACGGCGACTACGTCCTCTTCGTCGAGGTGAACGTCGAGGGCGACTACAACGACGAGTTCAACGACACCACCTATCCCACGCCGACCAACCCGAGCGGCACCTGGGACTACTGGGCGCAGAACTACGGCTACCCCTACCGCGGCCAGCCCTCGGTGGTCTACTCCGTGCCCTTCACCCTCGGCCCAGCCGGCGGGATGTGGGGAAGCGCGATGCCGGTCGGCTACAGCGACGTCAACGGGATGACCGGAGACATGTCGCCGATGAACGGGATCATCACCGACGATCCGGCGAGCGCCCCCGGCAGCGGCGTCGACCGCCTCCGCGCCATGGGCGACGGCAATCGACTGCGGGTCGGGATGATCTCCACCAACGTCTGCGCCGCCGAGGACCCACCCCCCGAGTGCGGCGTCGAGTGCAGCGACGCCCAGCCCTGCGCCGCGAACTTCATCTGCGCGCCGGACAACACCTGCGTCGGCCTGTGCGACCTGGACATGCCCCCGGCCGCCGTCTCGGACTTCACCATCAGCACCTACGCCGACGAGAAGCACTCGCACCAGTGGGCGACGCTCTCCTTCACGGTGCCACCGAGCGACCGCGAGCTCGGTCGCTACGAGGTGCGCTACGGCCTCCATCCCATCGTGGACGAGGAGAGCTTCATGCGCGCGCAGCCCGCCTTCGCCGCGGACCTCGACTCCATCGAGCTGGTGGTGCCCACCGACGCCGCGGCCGGAGACACCATCGAGGTGGACTTCGGCGGGATGCAGCCGGAGTCGCACTACTACGTCGGCATTCGCGCCGTCGACCGCTGCAACGATCGCGGCCCCATCGAGGTCGCCGAGATCACCACCACCGAGATCAACTTCACCACCGTGACCCCCTGCTTCGTCGCCACCGCCGCTTACGGCTCACCCATGGCTTCGGAGATCGGGACCCTGCGTCGCTTCCGCGACCGCCACTTGCTGACGAACGCCGCGGGGCGTGCCTTCGTCGACCTCTATTACACCGTCGGCCCCCACGCGGCCGACGTCATCCGTTCCCACGAGACCCTCCGCGGCCTGACGCGCATCATGCTGTCGCCGCTTCTCCGCATCGCGGAGTGGCTCGACTAGAGGCGCCTGCCCCGCGAGGACCCCGTGCGACGCATTCTCTTCCTTCTCCTGGCGATTTCGTCGCTGGCTGGCTGCGCGACGGTCTCGCCCTACGAGCGCGAGAACCTCACGCGCCCGAGCATGGACACCAGCCGTGAGTCGGGTGAAGCGACCTTCCACGCCCACGTGAACGACTCGCGCGAAGGCGCGACGGGCGGGATGTCGACCACCGGCGGCGGCTGCGGGTGTAACTGATGCGCCCTCCCTCCCGGGACGCTCGCCCGGCTGCGCGGCGAGCCACGGCGCTCGTGCTCGCGATGCTGGTGGCGATCCTGCCACTGGCGGCGGCGGCCGACGAGACGTCGGGGACGTGGACCGGCAACCTCGAGGCGCGAGGCAACTACTACTGGGAGACCAGCACCCGCGTGGTGGCGCCCGAGGTCACTTTGAACCTCGAAGCCCCCAACGGCGTTCGCGTCAACGGCCACTACCTCCTCGACTCGATCACCAGCGCAAGCGTCGCCGCCGGCGCGATCACCGACGTGCGCTTCACCGAGCTTCGCAACGACTTCGCGCTCGGCACCGGCTACGAGTTCGATCTAGGCGACGCCAACCTCGATACCAACGTCCGCGCGCGATACAGCCAGGAGCCCGACTATTCGTCGCTGGCGGGGACCGTCTCCACCGCCCTGTCCCTCGCGGAGCGCGCCACCGTTCTGCGCTACAACCTCACGGTCTTCCACGACGAGGTGGGCCAGCGCTTCCGCGGCAACACCCGGACCGACCCCACGGGGCGCGATCTCTCCGATCGCGGCAAACAGGGCGACTTCAACGGCGTCGTGATGAACTTCGTCTGGAGTCAGACGCTGACGCCGGTGCTCACGCTGGACATCGGCTACGACCTCGGCGTCCTCACCGGCTTCTTACAGAACGCCTATCGCCAGGTGTCCATCGACGGGATGCTGATGCGCGAGCACCACCCGGACCAACGCACGCGTCACACGGTCCACGGGCGCCTCGCCTACTTGTTCGAGCCCACGAACACGGCGATCCACCTGCTCTATCGAGCCTACGTGGACAACTGGGACATCGCCGCGCTGACGCCCGAGATCCGGCTCTACCAGGAGATCGGCGACATCGTGATGCTCCGCGCTCGCTACCGCTACTACAACCAGACCCACGCGTTCTTCCAGCACGACGCCGGATACTCGCTGACGGATCAGTACTGGACGGCGGACCCGAAGATGACCGCCTTTCACAGCCACCTGGTCGGGGGCCTGTTGCTCGTCCACCTCGGATTCCTCGAACGGACGCCCCTGGACTTCGCCTGGAACGCCACCCTCGAGCTGGGCCTCGAGTACGTCTGGCGCACGAACCGCTTCGGCAACGGCATCATCGGCCAGGTCGCGCTGCGCGTTCCTTTTTGAGGCGGCCGCAGGCGCAGTACTGGGGGTCGCTCACGCGAACCCCTCCGTCCACCCGTCCTTTCCGACGAGGGGCACGAAGACGCAGGCCTCGCTGCCGACCTCCGTCACCTCACCGCCCCGCTTGGTGAGGATGCGGAGCGACTGCATGCTGCGCGAGCCGACGGGGATCACGAGGTGGCCTCCCTCCGCGAGCTGCGCGACCAGGGCGGGCGGGACCTTCGGCGCCGCCGCGGCCACCACGATCGCGTCGTAGGGTGCGGCCTCCGGATGGCCGAGGGTGCCGTCACCGACGACCACGTGGACGTTGTCCGCGCCAGCCGCCGCGAGGTTGACGCGCGCCTTCGCCGCCAGCGCACCGATGCGCTCGATGGTCCACACCTCGCGCGCGAGCTGGCCGAGGACCGCCGCCTGGTATCCCGAGCCGCAGCCCACCTCGAGGACCCGCGCCTCCGGCCTCACCTGCGCGCGCTGGCAGGTGAGCGCGACCATGAAGGGCTGCGAGATGGTCTGGTTCTCCCCGATGGGCAGCGGCCCATCGAGATAGGCCCGGTAGCGAAGCTCGGGGGCGACGAAGAGGTGGCGCGGCACGGCGGCCATCGCGTCGAGTACTCGCCGGTCGCCGATCCCGCGGCGGCGGAGCTGCTCGTCGACCATTCGCTCGCGCGCGAGGGCGTAGGCGGCGTCATCCATCGTCGATCGCCAATCCCGACGCCTCGAGGACCTTGCGCCGATCCGCGGGCAGCGGCGCCTCGACGCTGACGCGCTCCCCGGTGACGGGATGCGTGAACGCCAGAGTGTGCGCGTGCAGGAAGTGATGCGCGAGCCCGGGCACGACCGGCCCGCCGTAACGCGCGTCGCCAGCGAGGGGATGGCCCACGTGAGCGAGGTGGGCGCGCACCTGATGGCGGGCGCCGGTGCGGGCCCGCGCGTCGACCAGGCTCATGGTCTCGCCGTGCCTGGCGCTCACCACCTCGGTGCGGGCGTGGCGCGCACCCGCGGGTGCATGACCCTTTTCGTGCACGCGGACGCGGCGCCGATCGCTGGGGTCGGCGTCGATGGGGGCCTCGATGACCATCGGCGCCGTCACCCGGCCGCGACAGAGCGCGAGATAGTGCTTGTCGACGTGGCCGCGCCGCAGCTCGTCGCGGAGGGCGTCGAAGGTCGCGACGTCCCGCGCCGCGAGGAGCGCGCCGCTGGTGCCGATGTCGAGGCGATGCAGGATGCCGGGCTCGCGCGCGGCGTAGCCAACGTCGGCCATCTCGGGGTAGCGCGCGACGAGGAAGCTCGCGACGGTGCCGAGCTCGTCGGAGCGAAGCGGATGGCTGGCGATACCCGGCGGCTTGTCGACGACGACCAGATGCGCGTCCTCGTGGAGCACCATCAGGTCGAGGCTCGAGTCGGGGAGCGCGGCGAAGGCCGGCGACTGCGGCAGCTCGAGGAGCGAGACCTTCTCACCCGTCGTCAGCGTCCGCCCTTTGCGGGCCGGACGGCCGTTGACCTGGATCTTCCCCTCCTCGGCGAGCCTTCGTGCCCGCGCCCGGCTCATCCCGGAGACGCGTGCGACGACGACCACGTCGAGCCGCCGCCCCGACTCGGTCTCGTCCACCTCGAAGCTGAACGCCGCTGCGCTCAGGGGGAGCACCCCGGGGTCGAATTCCGCACCCGTCGATTGTCCGAGCCTGGGAGCGAGATGTCGAGGACAACGAGCCTTGCCCCGCGGGGGCTTCGTGGCAACACTCCCCCCGGTGAGCGCAGACAAGCCCGACTACTACGCCGTCCTCGAGGTCGAGAGGACCGCGACGGCGCAGGAGATCAAGGCTGCCTATCGCAAGAAAGCGATCGAGCTCCACCCGGACAAGAATCCGGACGATCCCGAGGCCGAGGAGCGCTTCAAGGTCGCGAGCGAGGCCTACGCCGTGCTCAGCGACGCCGACAAGCGCGCGCGCTACGACCGCTTCGGCCACGCGGCCTTCGGTGGGGGTGGCGCCGGGGGCTTCGATCCCGTGGACATCGGCTCGATGGCGGAGATCCTCGAAGGGTTCTTCGGCGACGTCTTCAGCGGGCGCCGACGGCGCGGCCGCTCCGCTCGGGATCTCACCTACGATCTGACGCTCTCCTTCGTCGAGGCGGCGACCGGCGTAGAGAAGACCATCGAGGTGACGCGCCCCGAGATCTGCGAGGCCTGCCAGGGCTCGCGCGCCGAGCCGGGCACCAGCGTGACCGAGTGCAGCGCGTGTCGCGGGCGCGGCACCGTGCGCTACCAACGCGGCTTCTTCTCCACCTCGCGTCCCTGCCAGAGCTGCGATGGGACCGGCCAGAAGATTGAAAAGCCGTGCAAGGCGTGCAAGGGCGTGGGGCGCGTCCCGAAGAAGGCCGAGCTGACCGTGAAGGTCCCGGCCGGCGTCGCCGACGGAGCCGTGCGCACCGTGCGGGGCGCTGGCGAGCAGGCGGGCGGCGAGGCGGGCGATCTCCACGTCACCATCCGCATCGAGGACCATCCGCTCTTCACCCGCGAGGGCGCCGACATCCACTGCACGGTGCCGGTGAGCTTCCCCCAAGCGGTCCTGGGGGCCCAGATCGAGGTACCGACCCTCGAGGGCAAGGTGAACATGAAGCTGCCGCCGGGGACCCAGTCGGGGCGCATCTTCCGTTTGCGCGGCAAGGGGATCCCGGTCTTCGGGGGCGCCGGTAAGGGCGACCAGCTGGTGAAGGTCCTGGTCGAGGTGCCGGAGAAGATCAACCGCCGGCAGCGCAAGCTCCTCGAAGAGCTCGCCGAGGAGATGGGCATCGACACCCATCCCCAGCAGTCGAGCTTCCTCGAAAAGCTCAAAGCGCTCTTCGACTGAGCCTGGGCGCGGCGGGTTGAGGGCGGACGGCGACTCGGCGAAGGCTCCGCTTCTGGAGTACCATGCACGCCGCCGATGCCCCGTGAGCTCGACAGCATGCTCGACGCCATGTCCCGCGCCGAGTCGGTGCAGGTCGAAGGGCGGGTGCGATCGCTGACCGGCTTGTCGATCCGCGCCGCGATCCCCGGCGTGCGTCTCGGCGAGGTGGTGCGCATCGAGCGACGCGACGCGCCGCTGCTCGCGGTGGTGGTCGGCTTCGCCCTCGACGACGCCACGCTCCTGCCGCTCGGCGATCCGAAAGGCGTGGCGCCCGACGATCCGGTGCGGCCGACTGGCGAGCCCCTCTCCGTGACCTGCTCCGAAGCGCTCCTGGGACGCGTCCTCGACGGGCTGGGCCAGCCCATCGACGGCGGACCGGCGATCGAAGGAGAGCGCACGCCCTTGATGCGGACGCCGCCGAGCCCGATGGAGCGCCCGCGGATCACCGAAGCGCTGACGACGGGTGTGCGGACCATCGACGGTCTCATGACCATCGGGCGCGGGCAGCGCATCGGCCTCTTCGCGGGCAGCGGCGTGGGCAAGAGCACGCTCCTCGGGCAGATCGCGCGACAGGCCGACGCCGACGTCTTCGTGGTGGCGCTGGTGGGCGAGCGCGGGCGCGAGGTGCGCGAGTTCCTCGAGGACAGCCTCGGCGAAGAGGGGATGAAGCGCGGCGTCGTCGTCTGCGCGACCAGCGACGCGCCCGCGCTGGTGCGCCTCGAGAGCGCCTACGTGGCGACGGCGATCGCGGAGTGGTTTCGGGACCGCGGCAAGCGAGTGCTGCTCTTGATGGACAGCGTGACGCGATTCGCACGGGCGGGGCGCGAGGTGGGCCTGGCCGCGGGTGAGCCGCCGGCGCGGCGCGGCTATCCGCCGAGCGTCTTCGCGGCGTTGCCCGGACTCCTCGAGCGGAGCGGGACCGCGGCGAAGGGCTCGATCACCGCGATCTACACGGTGCTGGTGGAGGGCGGCGACATGGAGGAGCCGATCGCGGACGAGGTGCGCGGCATCCTCGACGGCCACGTGCTCCTCGACCGCGGGCTCGGCGCGCGCGGGCGGTGGCCGGCCATCGACGTCCTGCACAGCCTGTCGCGGGTGATGGACGCGGTCACGGACGAGGCCCAGCGCGAGGCGGCGCGGAAGCTCCGCGAGCATCTGGCGATCTACGAAGAGAAGCGCGACCTGGTGAGCCTCGGCGCCTATCAGAAGGGGAGCGACCGCCGGCTGGACGCGGCCCTCGCGCGCATCGACGCGATCGAGGCCTTCCTGCGTCAGGGCAAGGACGAGCGCGAGACCCTCGAAAGCACGATCGCGAAGCTGCGCGAGCTCGCGCGCTGACTCGAGATGGCGAAGAGCAAGAAGAAGAAGAAGGGCAAGGGCTCACCGAAGCCCGAGAAGCGCACGGTCGAGCACGAGCCCTGCCCCTCCTGCGGCGAGGCGCGACCGCTCTTCTGGCACGGAAGGCGCGTGCTCTGCGAGGCGTGCATCGAGGACAACACGCACGCGGCGGAGCGCGGAGAGGTGACGGGCAGCGAGGTGATCCGCGGCGCCGTCGCGCTCTTCAGGGACGTGGGGTGGTGGGTCGTCGGACTGATAGCCGGCTACACGCTGGTGACGACTGTCGCGCTGAAGTATGCGGCCCTGGACGAAAGCGTGCAGATCCCCATCGCCTTCGGTGTGGAGATCGTCGGGCTCCTGTTCACGGTCACGGCCTACGACCTCGGTCTCAGGGCGCTCGATGGCGAGGAACGCTCTCTCGCTGCGTCCTTCGGAATCGGGATCCGAAAATTTCTCCCCGCACTGCTCGCGCAATCCCTCGCCGGAATGATCATCGTCCTGCACTTCGTCTTCCTGATCGTTCCCGGGATCGTGAAGTCGCTCTCCTACGCGATCGTCATGCCGCTGGTGATCAGCGGCGAGGCCGGCGCCATCTCGTGCCTGCACGAGAGCTACAAGCGGATGAAGGGCCATCGAAAAGCCCTCGCCCCACTGGTGATCGTCGTCTGGGTCCTGCCGTTCCTCGTCATTCAGTACGTGGGGAGCGTGGCGCTCCTGGCGCCCGAGGCCGTATCCGACTCTCCGGCCTTCGCTACGCTCGACGCCGTCTATCCGCTCTTCGAGATCCCGTGGCTCTTCATCGCGCTGTCGATCCACGCCAAGCTCCGTGCCCGGCACCGGATCTCCGCGGACTGAATGGACCGGCGCGGGCGACTTCCGCGACTATGAGCCTGATATGGTGAGCTCCGTGACGTCCGACTTCGACTACGACTACGTCGTCATCGGCGCGGGTTGCGCCGGGCTCAGCCTGTCGGTCCACATGCTCGACGCGGGTCTGGGCGCGCGCCGCGTGCTCGTCGTCGATCCACGCACCTCGTTTCCGAACGACCGCACCTGGTGCTTCTTCGACGTCACCCGCCATCCCTTCGAGGACGCCATCGACCACCGCTGGCGCCGCTGGCGCGTCGCGAGCGAGCAGGACGTCGTCGAGCAGAGCTCCGACGCCTACGCGTATCAGTACCTGCCGGGCGAGCGCTTCTACCAGAGCGCCCTCGCGCGCATCGCCGCCGCACCCACCTACGAGCTCGCGCTCGGCACGCGCGCGCTCTCGGTCCGCGACGCCGGTGATCACGTGATCGTCGAGACCGACGGCGGCCCGGTGACGGCGCGCCTCGCCTTCGACGGGCGCCCCGGGACCGCGCGCACCTTTCCGGGCGCCGAAGACGGCACCCGAGAGGTCCGGCTCCTGCAGCACTTCCGCGGCTGGTTCATCGAGACCCCAGAGCCCGCCTTCGATCCGGAGGTCGCGACGCTCATGGACTTCCGCGTCGACCAGAGCCGCGGCATCCACTTCCTCTACACGCTGCCCATGAGCGAGCGACGCGCCCTGGTCGAAGACACCTACTTCTCCACCGAGGTCCTCGGCCAACAGGCATACGAGGCGACGCTCCGCGGCCACCTCGCCAAGCGCGGCGTCGAGGAGTACGTGATCACGCACGAAGAGCGCGGCGTCATCCCGATGACCACCGAGTCCTTCGAGCAACGGAGCGCGTCCCGGATCTATCGCATCGGCCTCGTCGGCGGCATGGCCCGGCCCGCGACCGGCTACGCGTTCCTGGCCATCCAACGCTTCTCCAGCGCCATGGCGCGCGCCCTCGCCTCCGCTTCGCTCGAAGAAGCGCCGGCCCCTCCCCCCGCCCACACGAAGCGCACCCAGATCCTCGACCGCTGCTTCCTCAGCCACCTCGAGGAGCACCCCGAGGAGGCGCCGGCGATCTTCACGCGCCTCTTCGATCGCGTCCCGCCCGAGATCCTGGTCCGCTTCCTCTCCGAGACGAGCTCCTTCAGCGACGACTTCTGCATCATGCGCTCGCTGCCCACCCGGCCCTTCGCTCAGTCGATGGTGCGCGCCCTCGACGGCCTCGTCCGTCGGCGCGCTGCGGCGCTCCCGAGGCCTTCGCCATGATCCGAGACAAGCTCCTGCACATCGGCCGCCGGCCGCCGTTCAAACCTTCGATGAGCGAGCGCCCGGACTGGATACAGGCCAACCCCGCACGCATCGAACGCGCGCTCTTCCGCGCGCTCGAACGGCCCACCGGCGGCTGGTACGTCCTCGGCGCGAGTCGCGAGGTCGCCGTCGATACGCCCACGCGCTTCGTGGTCGAGGGCGAAGAGCTCGTCGCGTGGCGCGACGCCTCGAGGACGCTTCGCGTGGCGCCCGCCGCCTGCCCCCACATGGGCGCCGACCTCTGTCGTGGTCACCTGGCCGAGGGCCGCCTCGTCTGTCCGTGGCACGGACTCACCCTCGGCGCCGAGGGCCACGGTGGATGGCGTCCTCTGCCCAGCTTCGATGACGGCGTGCTGTCCTGGGTGCGCCTGCCGGAGCGAGACGAGACGCCGACGAAGCTGCCCATCGTCTCTCCCCGACCCGGGGACGCGCGCGTGAGCGGGGTGATGGCGATGGAAGGCGCCTGCGAGCCCGAGGACGTGATCGCCAACCGCCTCGACCCCTGGCACGGCGTCCACTACCACCCGCACAGCTTCGCTCGCCTCCGGCTCCTCGAAGCGGACGACGACGTCCTGCGCTTGCGTGTCTCCTATCGCATCCTCGGCCCGATCTGCATGGAGGTCGACGCGACCTTCCACTCCCCCGAGCCGCGCACGATCACCATGACCATCGTCGACGGCGAAGGCGTGGGCTCCGTCGTGGAGACCCACGCGACACCGATCGGGCCCGGGCGCACGCGCATCGTCGAAGCGACCATCGCGACCTCCGAGCGCATGGGCTTTCGCCTCGCGCGCCTCGCGGGCGGTTTGCTCCGCCCCATGATCGAACGCCGCGCCGGGCGGCTCTGGATCGAGGACACGGAGTACGCCGAGCGGCGCTACGCCCTCCGGCGAAAGAGCGGCGAAGAGGTGCGCGAGCGCCGCCTTTCGCTCGTGCCCTGAGCGACGCTCAGCTCGCCAGAGAGGACGCGGAGAAGCCGGCGAGGAGGCCACGCGGCGGCACGCAGTAGAGGGGCTCCTCACGCCCCCGCCACCGCGAGAGGATGCGGTTCGCGGCCATGAAGCCGCTCGAGGCCGCGCGCTCCATGAGCGCCGTCGGAAAAGGCGTCTTCACGAAGTCCCCCGCCAGGCAGAGCTCGCTCCACGGGGTGTGCACCGTCGGCCGATCGGCGTATCGCCCCGGCCCGAAGGAGGGGCAGTCGCGGCGCAACAGGAAGCGGTCCTCGAGGATCGTGGCGTCGCGCGTCTCGGGATAGAGGTGATGGAGGCCGAACAGCAGCTCGCGGCGGATCGCCTCTTCCTTCATCTCCTCGGGGACCGCGTAGGCGTGCAGCTCCACCACCGAGCCGCCGTGCGCTTCGGCCCACGCCCGGCTCTCGCCTTCGAAGAGCTCGTAGATCGAGATGTTGTCGAGGATGCCGAGGCCCGCGGTCCCGACGAAGGGCGCTCGGCCCGGGCGCACCTTTCGATCGAGCCAGAGGCGAAGCACCGCGAAGGGGAGGGTCACGCCCGCCGCCTCGATGCGCCGGCGAAAGCCCGCGTCGTCGAGAGAAGGGGACGCCGCGACGATCGCCGACAGGGCCGGGACGGTGACACCGAGCACCATCGCGTCGCCCTCGACCTCTTCGCCGCCCGTGGTGACGGCGCGCATCTTCCCGGCGTCGCGTTCGACTCGCTCCACCGTCGTCTCGAGGCGAAAGCGCACGCCGAGCTCTTCGAGGTAACGCCGATACGGATCCCAGAGCGCGACCGAGAAGGGATCGTCGACCACGTCGAAGATCAGCCCCTCCGGGTTGCCCATGAAATAGAAGTGAAAGCTCATCAGCAGCTCGGCCGCGGAGAGCCCCTCCTCCGGGTTGAAGAAGGAGTGGCTGAAGACGTCGAAGAGCATCTGGCGCGCGTGCTTCGGGAAGCAGAGCGAGTCGAGGTAGGCCCGGGCGCTCATCTCGTCGTAGCGCGCGTAGGTGTTGTCGCCGTCGTAGGTGAGCATCGCGAGCGCCGGCCGCGGGGCGATGCTGCGCAGATCTCTCAGGCGCAGGCTCTCGGTTCGGCGGATCAGCTCGACGATGTTGAAGGGCGCGCGCTTCGGAAGATCGGAGAAGGACTCGCGCGCGCCGTTGGGCCCGAGGAGCGGGTAGTCCTCGAGCTGCACCAGGAAGGAGAGCGCCGGGTCGACGCGCCGGAGCATCGCCCTGAGGTTGTAGTACTGGCGAAAGAAGCCGTGGAAGCCGCGCTCCATCGCGAAGGGCGTTCCGTCGGCGAGATGGTCGGCGTAGGCGCCCGCCCGACCGCCGAGGAAGCCTTCACGCTCGATCACCGTGACCGCGACGCCCCGCTCGGCGAGAACCGTCGCCGCCGCGAGCCCGGCGATGCCGCCACCGACCACCACCGCGCTGGCGCCGGGCGCGACCTTCTCCGCACCCCCCGGCGACAGCGGCGCGACGCGCTGCTTGCCGAACCGCCGGCGAACGATCATCGCGGTCTCCGCGCCACGAAGGAATGCAGAATGCCGCGCTGCCATCCGTCCATGGGATAGGTGCGGATCTCTTCGAAGCCGGCGCGCGCGAGGCGTGCCTCGAAGGCGCCCACACCGTCGAAGTCGAGGACGCTCCGCCACAGGTAGCGATAGATCTTGGTCGACCCCGCGGTCACCAGTCCCCCCGGGATGATCAGGCCGAAGGTCACGGCGTTCCACAAGGCCTGGCTCCGCACCGAATCGCGAACCGAGTACTCGTGAAAGCAGATGGCGCCGCCCGGAACCAGGAGCTCCCGGAGGTTTTCGAGGCAGAGATCGGGATCGGGCATGTTGCGGATCCCGTACGCCATGAGGATCCCGTCGAAGGGTCCCTCGGCGCCCATGGTGGCGCCCGGGTCCATCGCGTCGCCCGAGAGGAATCGCACTCGCTCGGCGAGGGGCTTGTTGCGCGCCACCTCGAGCATCCCCTCGGAAGCGTCGAGGCCGGTGATCTCCGCGTCCGGGTAGACGCTCGAGACGGCTTCGGTGCTGATCCCCGTGCCGCAGCAGAGGTCGAGGATCTGCGCTCCCGGCCCGAGCCGCAGCCGCGCCGCGCTCATCGCGAGGTGACGCGCGTAGCCGGGGTTCTTCCCGGTCAACAGATCGTAGCTCTGCGCGACGCGGTCGAATTCCTTCGGGACGCGCCGCTTCGCTTCGCGCAGGCTCATCGCCCCGCCTCCGCCGTCGCTTCGATCAGCGGCCGAGCCGCGAGCGCCGCGGGGGGACCGCTCGGCCCCGCCGCCCCTCCAACCGCGTGGGGAAGCGCGGCGCAGACGAGCCACGCCTTGCGCACGCCCGAGGTGTAGGCGCGACGGCTCACGCTGTCGTATCCGCTGGCGACGATCGCTCTGCCGATGTCCTGGTAGATGCGCGCGGCGGCGGCGATGGCCACCCGGCAATCCCGCGGCAGGTGCGCGATCCCTGCCTGGGAGCGTGCGTAATAGACGTCCGCCACCCCGAGGAGGCGCTTGATGACGAGTCCGAGCTCGGGACGCATGCGCGGCTCCGGGACGAGATCGGAAGCGCCGAGGCCGACCTCTTCGAGCCACCCCATCGGCAGGTAGATGCGTCCCTTTCGCCCGTCCTCTCCGACGTCGCGGGCGATGTTGGTGAGCTGCATGGCGATGCCGAGATCGCTCGCGCGATCGAGGACCGGGCCGCGGCGCTCGCCCATCAGCGAGGTCATCACGACGCCGACCGTCGACGCCACGCGCACGCAGTAGGCGAGCAGGTCGTCGAGCGTTTCATAGCGGCGACCTTCCGCGTCCCAGAGATACCCCTCGAGGAGCGCGTCGAAAGGCGCGCGCGGCAGCTGGTGACGCCGGACGACGTCCGCCAGCGCCCGGTCCACGGGGTCGGCCTCGGGCGCTCCGCCAAAGACGTGATCGAGCCGCTGCTCGAGGCGCGCGAGGGCGGCGATGGGATCGTCGTTCTCGTCCACCGCGTCGTCCGAGACGCGGCAGAAGGCGTAGACCGCGGCGACGTCCGGGCGCAGGCGCCGCGGCAGCAGGAGAGACGCGGCGTGGAAGCTCTTCGAATCCGTGGCGCAGGAGCGCCAGGCAGAAGTCGATGTCCTCCGAATGTCCCCCCACGCGCCTGCTCACTGAAAATGCTCGGTGTCCGGGACGACGGTGTCGAGAACGCGCGCCGAGCTGAGCACGCCCGGCATGCCGGCGCCGGGGTGGGTCCCTGCGCCCACCAGATAGAGATGCTTCACGTCCTCGCTCCTATTGTGGGGGCGGAAGTAGGCGCTCTGGGTGAGGACCGGCTCGAAGCCGAAGGCGGCGCCGCGAAAGGAGAGGTAGTCGGAGAGGAAGTTCTGCGGGGTGAGTGTGCGCGAGACGACGACGTGATCCGACAGCTTCGGGAGGACCGTGTCTTCGAGGTACTTCTCGATCTTCTTTCGGTAGGGCTCGGCCTGCCGCGACCAGTCGGTGCCGCTGCCGAGGTGGGGCACGGGCGAAAGGACGTAGAAGGCATCGGAGCCGGGCGGCGCCATCGAGGGGTCGGTCGCGGTGGGCCGGTGAAGGTAGAGGCTGAAGTCCTCGGCCAGGATCTTGCGCTCGAAGATGTCTTCGAGGAGCTCCTGGTAGCGCGGCCCGAGCAGGATGGTGTGATGAGCGACGTCCTCGTATTTCCGATCGGTGCCGAAGTACCAGACGAAGAGGCTCATCGAGTAGCGCGCCCGCGCGATACGGCGGTCGGTCCAGCGCTTGCGCGCCTCCGCCGGAACCAGATGCCGGTAAGTCCAGGCGGCATCGGCGTTCGAGACGACGATCTCCGCGCGGAGCTTCTCGCCGCCGCCGAGGACGACGCCCCGCGCCACGCCGTCTTCGACGAGGATGCGCTGCACCTCCTCACCGAGGCGCACCTCGCCCCCGAGCTCTTCGATGAGCCCGACCATCCCGCGCACCAGCGCACCGGTCCCGCCCATGGGGAAGTGCACGCCCCACTTGCGCTCGAGAAAGGCGATGAGGGTGTAGATCGACGTCGTCGAATAGGGGTTTCCGCCGACGAGGAGCGGGTGGAAGCTCATCACCTGGCGGAGTTGCTCGTCCTTCACGTACTTCGAGACGAGCCCGTACACCGTCCGGAAGCTCTCGAGCTTCACCATGGACGGGACGATGCGCGCCATGTCCGACGCTTTGCCGAAGGGCACGTGGGCGAGTCGGTCGAAGCCGATCTCGAAGATGCGCTCGCTCTCGCGAACGAAGGCCTCGTATCCCGCGACGTCTCCAGGCGCGAGCCGCTGGATCTCGCGCCGCATCGCGTCGGCGTCGCCCGTGTAATCGAAGACGTGTCCGTCGTCGAAACGGATGCGATAGAAGGGTGTCACCTCGCGCATGTCGACGTCGTCTTCGAGGCGTCTGCCGGCGAGCTCCCAGAGCTCTTCGAAGAGGAAGGGCGCCGTGACCACCGTCGGACCCGCGTCGAAGACGAAACCACCTTCGCGGAACACACGCGCGCGGCCGCCGGGCTGATCGAGCTTGTCGACGACCGTCACGCGATAGCCGCGACAGAGCAGGCGGATGGCCGCCGCGAGGCCGCCGAAGCCCGCGCCGATCACCACCGCGCGAACGTCGCTCAGCTCCCGCTTCCGCGCGGGCTCGGGGCGCAGCAACCGGCCCTTCGGGAAGATGTCGATCCGCGGCGAACGCATCGGGAGTGCGGCGTGTAGCCCCTCGTTTCTCCCGTTGCAAACGAACGGGGGACCCCATCGCCGACGCCTCAGCCGTCCCGCGTGATCTCGCCGTTTTTCACCGCGAAATCCGTGCGTCCCTCCTCGAGGAGGATGAACTCGGGATGGGTGGTCGTCAGAAAGACCTGACCCCCCAGCTTTCCGAGGAGCGAGAAGAAACGACGGTTCCGCGTACGGTCGAGCTCGCTCGAGACGTCGTCCAGCAGCAGGATCGGAATCTTGCTCGTGCGCCGCGTGAGCACTTCGAGCTCCGCGACCTTCAGCGCGAGGACGATCGCGCGATGCTGTCCTTGGGATGCGTGATAGCGAGCGGGCGCGCGGTCGGCGATGTCGAGAGCGAGGTCGTCACCGTGCGGCCCCTCGGCCGTGAACCCGCGGGCGAGGTCCTTTTCGAAGGAGCGGTCCAGGGCCTCGCGAAGCGCCTCCACGCTCGGCGAGACGCGCGGCTTGTACTCGACGCGGAGCGGCACATCTTCGCCCACCACGTCCGAGAACGCGCGCTCCGTGAGGGGCGCGATGTCCGCCACCAGACGCGCTCGTGTGGTCGCGATGATCGCACCCGCAGAAGCCAAGGAGCTCGTCGAAGGCGCGGATGCTCCGTGGATCCGGGTCGTCGCCCTTGAGCAGGCGATTGCGACTGCGGAGTGCCTTCTGATAGCTCGCCAGGGTCGAGCCGTAGGTGGGGTCGAGCTGCTCGAGCACGCGGTCGAGGAAGGTGCGGCGCTGCTCTGCCGCGCCCGCCGCCAGAGTGAGGTGCCCGGGATGAAAGAGCACCACCTGCACCGACGCGTGCCAGAGCCCGATCGACCGCGGGCGCTTGTCGTCGAGCTTCAGCTCGCGCGCCTTTCGCCGGTGAATGGTGGCCTGGTAGGTGCGCGGGGCCGCGGAGCCGCTGATGCGCGCGCGAAGCCGGGACGCGTCGTGCTCGAGCATCACGAGGTCGTCGGCCTTGGCTCCGCGAAAGGAGCGAAGCGCCCCCAGGTAGTAGATCGCTTCGAGGAGGCTGCTCTTACCGGCACCGTTGTCGCCGTGGACGACGTTGAAGGCGGGCCCGGGCTCGATGCAGAGGCGCTCGAGGTTTCGGAAGTGCGCCGCGTCGAGGCGATCGATGCGCAGTGGGCGAGGAGGCGGACCGGACATCAGGGAGCCGTGCGAACGGGCACGGGCACGGGTTGGTTAGATGCGCATCGGCATGATCACGCCGACGAAGTCCACGTCTTCGTTCTCGGGCTTGACCACGCCCGGATCGAGCTCGCCGGTGATCTCCAGAGAGACGTCGTCGGAGACGAGGCAGCCGAGCGCGTCCAGGAGATAGCGCGCGTTGAAGCCGATGTTCACCGGATCGCCGGCGTAGTCGATGTCGAGCTCTTCCGAGCCTTCGCCGACATCGGGATTCTCGCTCGTGATCTTGAGCTGCCCCGACTCGACGTGAAGTCGAACGCCGCCGCTCTTGTCGTTGGCCACGAGAGAGATGCGCCGAAGGGCCTCGATGATCTGATTGCGGCCCATGCGGATCTTCTGGCCCTTTTGAGGGGGATGACCTTGGCGTAGGGCGGGAACTGCTCGTCGGCGAGCTTGACGCAGAGCAGGATGTCGTCGCGGCGGAAGAAGGCGTTGCCCGCCGCTGGTGGCGATGCCGACCACGGTGGGCTTGCCGTCCTTGTCGGCCCTGGAATCCTCGATGAGCCGCTTGAGCTCGCCGATGCCCTTGTTCGGCACCAGCATCGAGAAGTTGAGCATCGCGGCCCCGTCGCCCTGCTTCACCTCGGCCTTCGAGAGGCGATGGCCATCCGTGGTGACCATGCGAACGATCTTGCCGTCCCCTTCGAAGAGCGCGCCGGCCAGATGCGGGCGGGTGTCGTCGGTGGACATCGAGAACTGGGTGTGCGCGATCAGCCCGCCGAGCACCTCGGCATCGAGCTCCGCGAAATCCGCCTCGCCGGGATTGGGCAGGGGCGGAAAGTCCTCCCCCGGCATCCCCGGGATCTTGTAGCGGACCTTGCCGCACTTGATCTCGGCCGCCTGATTCTCACCCACCGTCCAGGTGATCTCCCCCTCGGGGAGGTTCTTCACGATGTCGAAGAGCGTCCGCGCGGAGACCGCGATCATCCCACCCTTCTTGACCTCGGCCTTCACCGTGGCGTTGACGCCCAGATAGAGATCCGTCGCTGCCAGACGCAGGGTGTCCTTGCCCTCGGCGGACAGGAGAATGTTCGACAGGATCGGCATCGAGCTCTTGCGATCCGCCACGCCGTGAGTACGAGCGAGGCCACGCAGAAAGCTCTTCTTGGAGATGGTCAGCTCCATCACTCCACCACTCCCCAACTACCCCGGGGAATTAGATCTAGTAATTTAAATTAACGTCGTCGTCGTAAGGGTTGTGGATTGGGGATCCACGGACCGAACTACTCGGGATTACAAAACAAAGCAACCCCTGTCGTGGGTGGATTACGCAGTGGATTGCTGTGGAGGGAAACGTCCCCCATTTCCCCACATCGCCTACACACAGGTTTCCCCCGGAATTGCCCACAGGTGGGAGGCCCACGCTGTGCCGTTTCGGGACAGCTCAGAGATCGTCTGAAGCGGCAGGAACGGGGAGCATGGTCGCCTGAAGGTTCACCCCGTTGTCGACATAGAAGACGTCGTCCTGGAGGGTGTCGAGGGTCTGCGCATCGCTCTGGATACATGCGCCGATCTCGTTGTGGACCACTCGGCCCATGCGGAGCATCGCGTCGCCATCGTTGGCGACGTGGATGCCGCACAGGGCATGGTCCTCGAGGTCCACGTTGTCGATCGAAGCCGTGGACCCGTAGATGCCGAGGCCATGTCCTCCCTGCTGAGAGGGGCAGTCGCAGGTGGCCGGCTGCGTTCCCACCACGCGGAGGTCGGTGAGCTCGATGCCGCTGTCGTTCAGAACGAACATGCCGATGTCGTGGACGTCCTCGATGTCGATGCGCGCTCCCCGGAGGGTCGACGTGTTCTGCACCGAGATGCCGCGCCCGAACTGGCCGCTCGCCCAGGGCGAGACGTGCCGGATGGTGATGTCGGAGAGCTCCATCGAGGCGCCGAGGCTGGCGTAGATGCCGTTGTCGGTCAGATCTCGAAAGAGTCCTCGGCTGACCACGAGCGATGCGTTGTCTTGGACGGACACAGCGCGGCCCAGAATGCCCTCACCGACGGGGGCGATGCGCATGATGGTCACGTCCGACATCGTGAGGACGGTCCCCTCTCCATCGACCAGGAGGCCGGTCTCACGACCGTCGACGACGAGGACACGACTGACCGTGACGTTCGCCCCGCTCTGTGCCTCGAGGCCGCGTTTGGACATCCCGCCCGAGGTGATGCCCACCACGAGATCGCTGAGCTCCGCCGTCGAAGCCGCGCCGACCAGGACGCCCGCCTCCAGGCTGTCGACGATGCGGCAGCGATGACAGCTTCCGGAGGCACCGTCCTGAACGTTGAGGCCTCGACCTCCGCTCATGCTGGGCTGGGCGCCTTCGATCCACGCATCTTCGATCGCGATCCGCGACCCGACGCCACCTGCGGCGGCAGCGAAATCACGTGTCGACATCACGGCGATCCCGTTCGCCTCGACGCTCCCGCCGTCGAGGGCCATCAGGCCGACGCCCTTGCCGCCGTCCGCAGTCGGGCCGACCCCCGAGACGCTCAGGCGGGTCGCGGTGATGGTGGTGTCGTCGTGGTAGGAGAGCAGACCGAACTCGTGAACGTCCTCGATGTCGACGGTGTCGAGGGTCAGGGTCGATCCGGACTCGACGTTGATCCCTCGGCCCACGTAGCCGGTGAAGGGTGCGACGTCGGAGAGGGCCACGTTCGCGATCGAGGCGTGGGTGACGTCGACGGTCGCCCCCAGCTCGACGTCGATGCCGATCATCGTGACTCCTTCGATGATGACGTCTTCGACGCTGGCGGTCGCCGTGGCGCCGGCGACCCAGATGGCGCTGCGCGCGCTCGAAGCGATCTGGAGGTTTCGAAGCGCGGCGCCCGGGCCACGGATCGTCACGACGCCTGCGGTCGCGCTCTGGGCGTCGCTCGTCAGGATCGTCCCCGTGGGGCATGCGCCGATAAGGTGCATGGGCCGATCGAGCGCGACCTCCCCACGGAATGTGCCGACGCCGAGGGCGATGGTGTCGCCGTCCGCCGCGGCGGCGAGGGCTTCGTCGATGGTGCCGAAGGGCGAAGCGAGGGAGCCATCGCCTCCTGTGGCGGACGGCGAGACGTAGTAGACGCCGTCCGCAGGCAGGCCTTCGGCGAAGCCGCCGCTCGGACAGGCGGTGCCGATGCGCTCACAGCCCGGCCGTCCCACGAAGTGGGCTTCGCCGTCGGCGCAGCTGGCGCGGCCCGACTCCGGCCAGGGCTCGCAGACCGTCACCCCGTCGCCGTCGACCACCTCCCGAAAGCCCTCGAAGCAGGGTGAGAGATCGGGGAGCGCCGGAGCTTCGGGCGCCATCGCGGTCGGCGTCATCGCGCCGTCGGCGGCGGCGGCATCCGGTGTCGCGTCCGCACCAGCGTCGCTCGTGTCGTCCCCTCCATCGCACGCGAGCGCGAAGGCGAGGAACAGCACGAAGAGGGACCGCACGTCGCCAATTTTACCAAAAGACCCGGGCGGGAGGGCCGAGAACAGGGTCAGGCGGCGTGGGCGCGCTGGCGAGCGTCGACCAGGGTGTGGATCGTGATCTCCGTCGGGCAGTCGCGGCGATAGGGGACGCCGGCGAAGCCCAGGCCGCGGTTCACGTAGAGGCGACTCACCCGCGCTCCCTGCTTCGCATCGAATTGTCCCTGATCCCAGCGGCCCAGAAACGACGCGATGTGCATCCTTCGACCCCAGGGCGCCGTCAGGACGATCTGCCCGCCGTGGGTGTGGCCGGAGAGCTGCAGATCGAAGCCGAGGCCGGGCGCGTAGCGGAAGGCGTCCGGGCGATGGGAGAGCAGGAGGTTGTACTCACGGGGATCGAGGGAGGAGGACGCCCACTCTCGGAGCGCCGGATAGCGCGACGGCAGAGTGAGCGCCGACATCGGATCGTCCATGCCCCAGATCACGAGTCCGGGCAGCGCGTCGCTGCGGAAGACTTCCCCGCGGAGCAGCAAGACCTCCGAGGCCTCGCGGTAGGCGCTCGCGAGGCGCGCGTCGCCAAAGTAGAAGTCGTGGTTGCCGAGGATGGCCAGGGTCGCGATGCGCGGGTCGAGGTGAGACAGCGGCGCGACGTAATCGTCCTCGTAGCGCCGCGCCCAATCCATGGCGTCACCCGTGATTACGATCAGGTCGGGACGGAGCGCGTTGATCCGCGCGATGTGGTCGGCCCAGTGCTCGGCCCGCATGTAACGCCCGACGTGCAGGTCCGAGACCTGGACGATGCGTGTCCCGTCGAGATGCGCGAGCCCCTCCGGGAGCGGATGGAGCACATGCTCCAGATGCGCCTCCTCATCGTGCCCCTGCCACCGATCCACGGCGGACAAGATGGGCCCTTCGAGAGGAGGAACAACCTCCTCTCACACTTCTTCACGAAACGCCGCGAGCGGAACGAGCTGTCAGAACCCGAGCTTGCGCTCGATGGCGTTCAGGGCCGTCGTCGTCTGCTCGTCGTCGCCCTCGATCAGGCCGGTGATCTTGCGGACGGCGTTGATGACCGTCGTGTGGTCCTTGCCGCCGAAGCGGTCGCCGAGCTCGGGATAGCTTGTGCCGAGGCGCTGGCGGGCCAGGTACATGGCGACCATCCGAGGGAAGCTCACGGCGCGATGGCGGCGGTGGCTCTTGAGGTCGGCCAGGCGGATGCTGAAGTACTCGCAGACGGCGCGCTGGATGTCTTCGACGCTGGTGGCGTGATCGGGCGGCGGGAGCACCGCGCGCAGCGTCTCCTTGGCCAGCTCGAGATCGATCGCCCGCTTGAGGAGCTCGGCCTTGACCGCGATGCGGATGAGGGTGCCTTCGAGCTCGCGGACGTTGCTCTTCACGACCTGGGCGATGAAGAGGGCCACGTCCGGGGAGAGCGCGATGCCCTCCTGCTCGGCCTTCTTCTGGAGGATGGCGATGCGGGTGTCGAGCTCCGGCGCCTGGATGTCCGCGACCATGCCCGACTGGAAGCGGCTGACGAGTCGCTCCTCCATCTCGGGGATCTGCTGCGGGTAGACGTCGGAGGTGACGATGATCTGATGGTCGGAGTGATAGAGGGCGTTGAACGTGTGGAAGAACTCTTCCTGCGTCTGCTCGCGACCGGCGAGGAACTGGATGTCGTCCATCAACAGGACGTCGCAGTTCTGGCGATAGCGCTCGCGGAACTCGTTGATGCGATGGTTCTGCAGCGCCCAGATGAACTCGTTGGTGAAGCGCTCGGCAGAAAGGTAGAGGATCCGCGCGGCGGGGTTGTCCTGCACGATCCGGTGGCCGATGGCGTTGACCAGGTGGGTCTTGCCCAGACCGACGCCGCCGTAGATGAAGAGCGGGTTGTAGCGCTTGCCGGGCTCGGTGCCGGCCGCGACGCTGGCCGCGTGGGCGAGCTGGTTGCTGGGCCCG
Source organism: uncultured delta proteobacterium (assembly GCA_963727445.1). Taxonomy (GTDB): domain Bacteria; phylum Myxococcota_A; class Polyangia; order Polyangiales; family B10-G4; genus B10-G4. The sequence continues at coordinate 317,228 of CAVSGI010000015.1, read as the reverse complement.
ACGACGAAGTTGTCGAAGCTGTATTTCGGGTTGAGATCGGCCGAGGACTTTGCCGCCACCGGCGCGGAGCTCCGGATGGGCTCGGGCGTGGGGAGCGCGACCGGCTCCGAAACCGGGACGTGGGCCTGGAGATCCTCGTCGATCTCCCAGCTCACCTTCAGGTCATCCCGGTTGGTCTCCCGATGAAGGGACTCGAGGATGTGGCCGAGGTAGTGCGCGCTCAGCCAATCCTGAAAGAACCGATTCGGAATTCGAAGGGTCACCGTGTCGCCCTCGATCCCCACGCATTTCACCGGCGCGAGCCATGTGTCGAAGTTCTCTCGGGAGAGTTGATCCTCGAGATCCTTCAGCGCGCGTTCCCACAACTCGTTCATCCGCGAATTACCCTTGGAAAAGACGCAGTTACACGCCTGATCCCCAACCTATCCACAGGGAGGATCATCGTCTGGTCGACGCGGTGGAGGGCTGTCGGTCCCTCAATCGACAGCACTGTCTTTGCGTCGCGGGACGCATTGTCTAACAGGCTCGACCCGGTTCGTCTACGGATCGATTTCGACTAATTTATAACTCGCGGTGATCGCGAAAGATTCATTCAACGTTTGTGTGACGCCGATCGGGGGCTCGGCGTCGAGGGGCGTCTCGAACGCGATCCTGGCCTCCGATCGAGCCGACAATTTGGACGGCAACGCGGCCCCTGCTAGAAACGCGGAAGGCGACGCGGGCGAGCGTCGTTGAAGAAGGGGCGAACGTGGGCGGAAGCACGAAGACGACCTGGGCAGTGGCGTGGATACTCGCGCTCTCGTGCCTCACCTCGACAGCATACGCCCAGGATCCACTCACCGATCCGGCCCAGACCAACGCCGCCGATCTCGAAACGACGCGCGGCCTCGCATTGGGCGCTGGCGCCCGCGCATCCGCGGTGTCGAGTAGTGCCCTCGCTTACAATCCCGCGGCGATGGCGCTGGCTCCCCTCTACCACGTGGAGAGCCAGGTCCAATTCAGCCCGGCTTACGGGCGCTGGGCGTTCGGCGGCAACGTCGTCGACTCGATGACGAACAAGCTCGCCGCCGGCATGTCCTTCATCGGCACCATGGGCGGCGATGGCTCGGGCTACTCCGGCATGGACGGCCGCGTGGGTCTCGCGTTCCCCATCATCGATTCCCTCGCCATCGGCGTCAGCGGCCGTTACCTCTCCTACGGCCGCGAGGGCGACGCGCCCGCGGGCGTCGACCAGGATGCACCGGTCGGACAGGGCTTCACGATGGATGGCTCCATCGCGCTGTCCCTCGACATCGTGCGTATCGCGGCGATCGCGCAGAACTTCATCGACATTGGAAGTCTCCTCGCGCCCTTCCGGGCGGGCGGCAGCGTCGCGCTCCTCATCGGCGACTACTTCACCATCAGCGCCGACGCCCTCGCTGACCTCACCTCTTTCGTGAACCCCGAGGCCCTGGTCGGTGGCGGTCTGGAGTTCCTGGCCGGCGGGATCGTGCCCCTGCGGGTCGGCTACCGCTATGACAGCGGGCGCGCCGTCCACTCCATCACCGGGGGCCTCGGCTACGTGGACCAGAAATTCGGGGTGGAGATGGCCATCCGCCAGGACGTCGGAAACACGGACAATACCGAGCTGATGCTCAGCCTCCGCTACTTCGTCCAGTAGCTCGAGGGGGGTCGTGTCATCGGATGCCGAGATCCGGCGTCTTTCGTCTGTCTCGTGTACCCTCGTAGGGGTGCGTGGACTGCTTGCTCTCTCTTTGATTCCGGTCTCCCTGATTTCGGTCTCCCTCCTCGCCTCGACCGCGGCGGCTCAGGAGGACGACACGGCGCGGGCGCGACAAGCCTTTGGTGAAGGCGTGGCCGCCAGCCAGAACCAGGACTGGGAAACGGCCGCTGCTCGTTTCGAGGAGGCCCAGTCGCTGCATCCGGCGCCGACCATCGAGTACAACCTCGCGTCGGCGTATCTCGAGCTCGGCCGCCTCGGTGAGGCCGGCGACATGACGGCCCACCTCCTCGCCGACCCCGCCACCGAGGAAGACGTCCGCACGCTCGCCCAGGAGCTCGACCAGCAGATCGCTGAACGTGCGGGCACGCTCACCATCGAGGTCGAGGGCGAAGCCAACGCGGGTGCGACCGTCACCGTCGATGGTCGCGAGCTCGCGCCCGATCGCGTGGGCGTCTCCCGTTACGAGACGCCCGGCGCTCGGCAGGTCCGGATCACCCGCACCGACGCTTCGACGGAGGAGCAGACGGTGGTGGTCGATCAGGGCAGCCCGGCGCGGGTCACCTTCGGCCCGCCGCTCCTCGGTGGTGACGACGAGGAAGGGGGCAGCCTCTTCACCGATCCCGTCTTCTGGGCGGTCGCGGGAGGCGCCGTGCTGCTGACGGTGATCATCATCATCGCCGCGGCCACCGCCGGGCCGAACGAAGTCGGCGGCGACTACAGCCCACCGGTGTTGAGGTTCTGATGTCGACCTGTCTTCGCACCCTCCTCGTCGTTCACTTCGCGCTCTTCGGCCTCGTGGGCTGCGGCGACGCCACCGAGGTGCTGGTCGTCACCGACAGCGACCTCACGGTGCCGACCCAGCTCGACACTCTCGAGACCGTCGTCATGAGCCCCGGGGGCACGATGCAGCGCTCCATGGCCGACCTGAACACGCAGGGGCTGCCGCGGACCCTGTCCCTGATCCACGAGGGCGATGGGCCGCTCGGGCCTTTCGACGTATCGGTCTCCGGGCGCCTGGGGGGGAGCGTCGTCGTCTCACGGCAGGCGGCCTTCACCTTCGTGCAAGGCGAGCGGCGTGTGCTCTTGATGCACCTGGTGGCGTCCTGCCGCACCAACAGCTGCAGCGGCGCCCAGACATGCACCGAGAACGGATGCCGGAGCATCGACGTTCCCGAGAGCGATCTCTTGCCGTGGACCGGCAGCCCGCCGACCCTCGAAGGTGGGGGCGGGACGCCGGACGGCGGAACGCCGGATGGCGGGACCCCCGATGCGACGCCGGACACGGGTTCCGGCTGTCCAGCTGGCGAGACGATGTGCGCTGGTGGCTGCGTCGACACCAACACCAACAACGATCACTGCGGCCGGTGCAACAACGCTTGCCGCGGACGAACGAGCTGTATGGATGGGATGTGCCAGTAGGCCGTTCCAAATGACTTGCGGAGGTAGAGAGATGCTTCGAATGACTTGGATGATGGTGGCGCTTCTGGCGCTCGGCCTCGCCGGCTGCGGCGACGACGGGGCGGTGACGGACACGGGGACCACGGGCGGTGACACCGGGACGACTGGCGACACGGGGACGGCCGGCGACACCGGAACCGCGGGCGACACGGGAACGGCCGGCGACACCGGAACCGCGGGCGACACCGGAACGGCCGGCGACGGCGCGGTGACGGACGCCATGATGATGTGCGGCGCCGGCGAGATGCTGTGCGGCACGGCCTGCATCAACACCGACAGCGATCCGATGAACTGCGGCGCCTGCGACACGGCATGCACCGATCCGCAGGTCTGCGACATGGGGGCTTGCGCCGACGCGTGCAGCGGAGGCCTCACGGCCTGCGATCGGGCCTGCGTCGACACGCAGACCGATCGCGCCAACTGCGGCGACTGCGGCACCGTTTGCATGGGCAGCGAGATGTGCACCGACGGCGCGTGCGTGCCGCGAATGGCGATGTGCGGTCCGGGTCTGGACCTGTGCGGCGACGCCTGCACCAACACCGACAGCGATCCGATGAACTGCGGCGCCTGCGGCACCGCTTGCATGAGCGGCATGGTCTGCAACGGCGGCACCTGCGCGGCGATGTGTGACATGGCGCTCACCGACTGCTCGGGCGCCTGCGTGGACACCGACACCGACCGCGCGAACTGTGGCACCTGCGGCACCGCCTGCGCCGACACCGAGGCCTGCACGGGCGGCAGCTGCGTGGCCTGTGGGGCGGGCGAGACCCTCTGCGGCGACGCCTGTGTCGACACCACCAGCGACAACGACAACTGCGGCATGTGCTTCAACGTCTGTCACGGCATGCGGACGTGCACGGACGGGGCCTGCGTGCGCTAGCTCGGTCACGTTTCGGTAAAGGGAGGCGCTGCCCGGTCGGGTGGCGCCTCTTCTTTTGGCGCGGGCACGGAACTTTCTTTTGGTGATACGGTCCGGCTGGGAACCGGAGGGCCCAGGTGTTGTCAGGCCTGGGGATGGACGTGGTGGCCGAGCTGGATCGGGCCGCGGCTGCCGCCGGTTTCCACGTGCCGATGCCGGACGGGTACGAGCAGAAACTGGTGGAGCGGCTCAAGCGTCGCGACGAAGCGGCGTTCAACGAGCTGGTGCGCTTGTACCAGGGGAAGATCTACAGGCTCGTCTTCCGCATGATCGGCGACGCGGGCGAGGCCGAGGACCTTGCGCAGGAGGTCTTCGTGACCGTCTTCAAGTCCATCGACGGCTTCCGCGGCGACTCCAAGCTCTCCACCTGGATGTATCGGGTGGCGACGAACCACTGTAAGAACCGCATCAAGTACCTCGGCCGGCGCGCTCACAAGAAGAAGAAGGAGTTCGACGAGGTCGGGGATCGCGACGCCATCGAGAGCGCCAGCATGTCCACCAGCGCCACCGTCCCGCGACCGGACGAGATGGCAGACGCCAAGCAGATGGAGAGCCTCATCAAGAAGGCCCTCGGCGAGCTCCCCGACGACCAGCGCGAGCTGGTGGTGCTCCGGGACATCGAGAACATGACCTACGAGGAGATCCAGGAGGTCACCGGCCTGCCCGCGGGCACGGTGAAGAGCCGCCTCCATCGCGCCCGCCTTGCGCTTCAGACGCGGGTGGCGGAGCTTCAAATCGTGACGAAGGGGTCCAAGAAGTGAGCGCGATGAGTGCGGACGAGGCGCGTGAGCTCTTCAGCGCGGTCTACGACGGCGAGCTCGAGGCCGAGCGCCAGGCGGCCTTCGACGCCCTCCTCGCCGCCGACGAGGCGCTGGCCGGCGAGTACCAGGAGTTCCGCGATCTCCTGAACGAAGCCCACGCCCTCGACGAGGAGATCGAAGGGGAGGAGCCGGACCTCCTCGCCGGAGTGCAGAACAAGATCCGGGCGCGCAGCCGAGGGCGCTTCTACAAGGACCGATTTGCTCAAGCGCCGGGCGGAGGGCTCTTGCCCATTCTGATGGCGGGCGTGATGCTGCTCCTCGTCGCCGTGGCCTGGTTGATGCTCCACTACGTGCGGGTCGAGCCGGCGACGGATTCGGGAAGTGGGCAGATCGAAACACATGCACCCGCCGAGCGGGGCTAGCGTCTCCAGGGCGCTGCTGGCCGCCGGCCTCTTGCTCTTCGGCTGCGACGTGAAGGCGGCCTCGAGCGAGCTCTTCGTGACGCAGGCGATCCCGAGCGCGGACGGCACCTGGATCTGGGTGGGGCAGACCGACCAATTTCGGCGCGGGCGCCACGATGGATGGCGGCGTGGATGGGGGCGCCAGCGTGGATGCGGGGGCCGGCGCAGACGCGGGCGCCTCGTCCTTCGTCGGCGGAGACGGATGGATTTCGCGCATCGCCGGCGATCAGAGCGTGCGCTGGCAGATGGCGGCGGGCGCGGCGGGGAGCATCGAGAGCGCGGAGTGGGGGCTCGAGCTCAGCGATTCGCGGATCCTCGTCGTCGGATCGGCGATGGGTGACGCCGACCCGGACGCGTGGCTGCTCTTTGTCGAGGCGCGCGGGGCCATCTCGATCGAGCGGCGTTTCGGGGGTGCGGGGGACCAGCGATTCGTCTCGGCGATCCAGCTCTCGAACGGCGACGTGGTCGCGATCGGGCTCGCGTCGGGCGGGGCGGCGACGACCGAGCCGAGCCTCTTGATGGCCCGCTTCACCCTCGAGGGTGAGGTGGTCTGGCAGAGCCGCGCGACCATCGCCGGTGCCACGCGGGCGGTTCCGATTCAGGTCCTCTTGCGGGAGGACGGGCGACTCGTCTTCCTCGGCGCCTTCGACGACCCGACGGTGGGGCGCGGCCTCGAGGTGTGGGTGGGCGTGACGGATCTCGACGGCGCGCTCGAGCTGCAGCGGAGCGTGGGCACGCCCGAGGACGACCTGCCGGCGCACGCCGCCTTCGCGGCGGACCGCGGATTGATCTTCGCCGGCCGGGTGGCGCCTACCCACGACCCGACGGACTCCGAGGAGGTGACCGGCGATCTCTGGGTCGTGAAGGTGAGCGCCGGTGGCGCCGTCGTCTGGCAGCGCCTGCTCCAGCGGGTGGGCTACGACGAGATCCCGCGCCGGGTCATCCCCCGCGAAGACGGCCGCATCGACGTCATCGCCTCCGCCGACGGCTTCGGCTCGCGCGCCGCCGGCGACACCGACGTCTGGATCGTGGAGCTCAGTGAAGAAGGCAGCGTCGACGCCCAGCGGATCATCGCGAGCCTCTCCCCCGACCGGCCCGTCAACGCCGTCGAGGTCGACCCCGGCGGATTCACCGCCAACGGGATGGCGATCGACGACAAGGGGCTCACCATCGCCGGCGTCGTCAACGAGCGGCCGACCTACTGGACGATCACCGACGGTGGCGGCCTCGTCGACGGGTGCGGCAAGGTCTTGGACACCGACGCGCTGGTCATCGATACCTCGGTCCAGGTCGAGGACGGTCTCGCGCGATACGAGCCCACCACCTTCACGGTCGCGACCGGGTCCAGCGGCGAAGGCCGCCCGCCGCCCCTGGGCCCACTCGTCCGTCGCGTCGCTCCCTGAATTTCCGCGTATCGTCCGACACTCATGGTTGAACACGAAAGGCTCACCGAGGCCGCCAAGATCCTGAAGAAGGCCGATGCGTCGGTGAACGTGCTCAAGGCCCTCGAGTGGGCGCCGCGGATCAAGGCCCGCTTCTTCGCGCGCGGCGCGCAGACGCTGCCCAAGGTCAGCTATCCGAAGCGCGACCTGAGCGCCGTCCGCGAAGCGTGCGCCCGAGCTGCGGCGATGGTCCCAGGGACCAGTGAGGTCGACGAGTACGTGCGACGACAGGCGCGCTGCATCGATTTGTCGGCGCGCTTGATCGAATCCGCCGGGACGCCGGAGTTCTTTGCGCACTCCGTCGCGCTCTACGGCGAGCCCACCACGCCGCTCGTCGATGACAAGAGCACCTCACTGCAGCTGGCGCGGCGAATCGACAAGATCCTCAACGAGCTCGCCCCGAGCAAGCTCGGGCCGGCGCCGAATCAGCTGAACGCGCACCAGATCGCCGAGCGGATCCAGCACTCGGTGGACTCGCTCCTCGGCGACCAGGCGCCGCGGGTGGTGGTGGCGGAGAACATGGCCGCGAAGGCCGCCGCGCGGACCGATCGCATCCGCCTGCGGGCGAACGCCCAGTTCACCACCGAGGACATCAACCAGCTGGTGATGCACGAGGCGATGGTGCACATCGCGACCTCGCTCAACGGCAAGCGCCAGAAGAAGTTGCCGCTCCTCGCGGCGCGACACGCGGGGACCACGCGCACTCAGGAGGGCCTCGCGGTCTTCTCCGAGCTGATCAGCGGCTCTCTCGGCCCGAACCGCCTGCAGCGTCTGGCCGACCGGGTCCTCGCCATCCAGATGGCGATCGAAGGCGCGGACTTCATCGAGCTCTATCGCTTCTTCCTCGACCGCAGCGACAGCGACGATCAGGACGGCGCCTTCGAGGACGCGCGCCGGATCGTGCGGGGCGGGACGGTCACGGGGCGCGCCCCCTTCACCAAGGACGGCGTCTACCTCGACGGCCTCTTGCGCGTGCACAACTTCTTGCGCTCGATCGTGGAGCTCCGGCGGCCCGACCTGATGCCCCTGCTCTTCTGTGGCAAGCTCGACATCGAGGATCTACCGGCGCTGGCGATGCTGCGAAGCCAGAAGCTCATCCGTGCGCCCCGTCATCTTCCGCCCTGGGCGGAGGATCGTCGCTTCATCGTTTCTTATCTGACCTATTCGGGTTTTCTGAATCGGATTCGCCTCAGACCGGTGCGGGCGCATTATGCTTCCCTCCTCGGGCGCTGCGCGCCGATCTCTCAGAAGATCCCCAAAGAGAAGATCCCCAAAGAGAAGCGCAAGTGAAGATCGGAATCCTCAGCCAGAAGGCGGGCTCCTACTCGACCAAGCGTCTGGTCGAAGCGGGGGAGAGCCGCGGTCACGAGGTTCGGGTCATCGACTACATGCAGTGCTACATGTCGATCGCCACGCACCGCCCCGTGGTGATGTATCAGGGCGATCCGCTCGAGCAGCTCGACGCCGTCATCCCGCGCGTCGGTACGACCACGACCTTCTACGGCACCGCCGTCATTCGTCAGCTCGAGCTCAGCGGCGTCTACAGCGTGAACGGCTCGCAGGCGGTGGCGCGCTCGCGCGACAAGCTCCGCTCGCTGCAGATCCTCTCGCGCAAGGGCATCCCCATGCCGGTCACCGGTTGCGCGAGCTCCACCGACGACACCAAGGGCTTGATCCAGATGGTCGGCGGCGCTCCGCTGATCATCAAGCTGCTCGAGGGCACACAGGGGATCGGCGTCGTCCTCGCGGAGACCGAGAAGGCGGCCGAGTCGGTGATCGACGCCTTCCGTGGGCTCAACGCAAACATCCTGGTGCAGGAGTTCATCGCCGAGTCGCGCGGCGCGGACATCCGCTGCTTCGTGGTGGGCGGAAGGCTCGTCGCCTCGATGATCCGCACCGCCGCCGAGGGCGAGTTCCGCGCGAACATCCACCGCGGAGGTACCGGCTCGAAGGTGAAGCTCACCCCCGAGGAGCGCTCCATCGCGCTATCGGCCGCCAAGGCGCTGAACCTGCGCGTGGCCGGCGTCGACATGCTCCGCAGCCATCACGGCGCGCTGGTGCTCGAGGTGAACTCCTCCCCCGGTCTCGAAGGCATCGAGGGCGCGACCGGCAAGGACGTCGCCGGCGCGATCATGGAGCACATCGAAAAGGAAGCCGAGCAGGGGACGAAGACCGACCGCGTCGGTCACTGATCTCGGCGTGACGCCTCTTCAGGTGCAGGTGCCGGCATCGCAGAACGAGCTGCCGCAGCACTCTCGTCCCGTCTGACACGACTCCCCCGAGGCGCGACACGCGCAGTGTCCCATCACGCACAGCATCTCGCCGCAGCACTCGGCGTCGCCGCCGCAGGCATCGCGGTCGCTCCGACAACAGGTTGTGCCGCCGCCCCCCGCGGACTCGCTGCAGACGAGCGATCCACAACATGCGCCGACTACAGCGCCGTCACAGCCTTCGCCGACGTCTCCCGCGCCACCGCAGTCGACGCAGTCCCCGTTGACGCAAGCGAGTCCGTCGCAGCATTCGTCCGAGCTCTCGCACGGCGCGAAAGCGCCGTTGCAGAGCGGTGGACAATTCCCCTCGGCGGAGATGACGTAGCCGCTCATCGAGATGGTCCCGACGTCCGCGCAGAGGAGGTTGGTCTCGTCCCACTCACAGGCCGAGCCGCTGCGCAGGCACTCCCGGCAGCTGGCCGCCTCCGCGCACGAGGCGTCCGTGTTGTCGCAAAACGGGGAGAACCAATCCCAGTCGTCGCCGCAGGTGCTTCCGTAGTACTCGTCGCCGACCGGGCCGCGGAAGCGACCGAACATGCACTGATCGGTTCCGTCGCACCACCCGCAGCCGTCACGATCGAGACAGTCGGTGCAGTTGTCGATCAGCGAACATTCGTCGGCGGTGCATTCGTCCATCGTTCCTCGATAGGCGCCGCACTCCGCTCGATCCGGTGCGGTCGCGCTGCCCGTCACGCAGTCGCCGGTGGGGCTCGCTCCAGGCGCGACCTCGCCGCGGGACTGGTTCGGGCAGAAGCCGCAGCCTTCGCGCGCGGCGCAGGACGCACAGTCCATCGCGTCGTCGCAGTCGTCGCACTGGTCGGGGGCGTTCCGGGGATCCCAGCACTCCGCCGTCCGCGCGCTAGGCGAGAAGCAGAAGTCGCCCCAAGAGCACCAGTCACACCCGTCGGTGGCAACGCAGCTCGCGCAATCCGCCGCCCCGCAGGGGTCCGCCGCCGGCCTCGGGCAGGTGTTGGGGTAGTAGATGACGCACGTGCCCTGATCGGCGTCGGCGATGCAGCCGGTTCCATCGCACCACCCGCAACCGGAGAGCGCCGTGCAGGCAGCACAGTCGCCGGCCGCGCCGCACCGATCCGCGGGCAGTTCCCCCATGTCGTCCTCGCAGCCATTGCCGGGGATCGTGGTGTCGAGATCGTCGAGGACCGCCGCTCCGTTCTGTCGGATGTAGGTCGTCGCAAAGTCGTAGGACATCGTCCCGTATCCGCCGTCACCCCACTCCTTGCCCCAGGAATTCTGGAAGGTGAACTCGCGGGTGGTGTCGTCGTAGCCGGTCAGCACGATGGCGTGGTAGCCCGACAGACACATCGGGTCGGTGCACCACCGGTTGCAGCCGCACGGTTTCGCCGTTGGCGGCACGCCGACGTGCGCGACGTCGTCGCACCAGTCGCGGTGGGTCGCGGTGGTTCCGGACTCACAGTCACCCGGCGTGTTGGGGTCCGCCACCACGATGTCGCGAAAGACCGGCACCTCGATCAGGATCTCCCGCTCGGACGCGAGCGCACCCTTGAGCGCATCGAGGTCGCGGGGGTCGACCGCATGGCTGCCGGTGGGCTGGTAGACGGCGTTCGCCGCGAGCACCGCATCGGACGGGCGCGTCTCGTTGAGGCCGCGGCCGTTGGCCACGTAGGGCCACGTCGCGTTGTCGACGATCGGGTAGCGGACGAGGGTGTCGAGCGCCGCCTCTGCCCACCAACCCTCCGCGCAGCTTCCGAACGGTCGGGTGCGGATCTCGTCCGAGTTGCTGCGGAGGTGGGCTTCGGACAGCTCGGGGACGTCGCATCCTTTCGAGCAGTGGAGCGCCTCCAGCACCGTGGTCGCGGCGTGAACGACGCACCAGCCACAGGCTTGCTGGTTGCTGATCGTGACGCAGCCATCGAGGTACTGCGATCGATGGTCGACCCTTCCGGGCAAGGGCGTCGGCGGTTCGTCGAGCAGGGGGCTGGCCGTTCCTCCGGCGGCGTCCGGGAGCGCTTCGCCCTCCGGCGACAGAGCGCCCAGCGTTCCGTCCTGAGGCGTGGTCATGATGCACGTCCAGCGACCATCGCCGAAGGGATCGAAGGGAATGCAGTCGCCAGAGAGGCGACGGGCGAGCTGAGAGTCGGGTGTGATGACCAGACCCGGAGGGAAGCTGGGCTCTCCGGGCTCGACGCCGCCTCCATCGGGTGAGGCCGGGTCGGCAGGCTCGCAACCGACGAAGAGGGACGAGACGACGACCAGGACCGAGACAAACCCCCGCATGGGTCCATCCTAACATCGACCACGCTCGGCAAGCGGTGGGCTCAGTCGTAGAGGCGCGCCTGCAGGAAGAGCGTGATGGGGTAAGTGCCCCATTCGCTGGTGGGGACGCCGGCGGTCGGCGAGGAGCCCCAGGGCACCCACGCGTTGAAGACGAGCGTCACCGAGGAGGACTGGTACCAGGTGAGCGTGCCGGCGATCATGCCGCTCGCGTCGACCGGGCTCTGGATGTAGCTGAGCGTGGCCGTGAGATCGTAGAAGGGGTCGTAGCTGAAGGAGAGCGCGAGGGCGTGGCGGCCGAGGAGCTGGCTCTGGCCCTGGGAGAATCGGCGCACCCAGTCGGGGTCGTTCAGGATGCTCGGATCCTGTCCGATGTTCTTCACGCCGAAGCCCGAGTAGTGATACTCGCCGACGACGCGCAGGCCGTTGCCGATGGCGATGTTGTAGGAGCCGCCGAGGAGGATCTTCGCCACCACCGCGTTGGTCCCCATGAAGCCGCCGTCGATGCCGCGTCCGTCGGTGCCGAACATGGCGAGCTCGCCGTGGGTCTCGGCGTCGCCGACGGTGGCCGAGACCGTGCCGCCGACCATGTTGTCGACGCCGCGGCGGCCGATGAGGACGGACGCGTCGACGTCACCGACCAGGGCGCGGAGCCGGCCGAGGAGGGCCCAGGTCGCGAGGCTGCCGTCGTCCTGGACCTGACCGAGGGCGGCGTAGACGTCCGCGGACAGGGCGTTGAAATCGGGGATCTTGAGCTCGAGGTGCGCGGCGTCGATGCCGCGCCGCCACTCCTGGTCGACCTCGGTCGGCGGGAAGGGGGAGAAGACGTCGACGGCGCTGAAGAGCACGCCCCGTCCGAGGCCGATGGCCTGTCGTCCGACGGTCAGCTCCATGAAGTCGAAGTGCAAAGCGATCCAGGCGCGGTCGAACTCGTGGATGTGACGATAGCTGGGCTCGTCGTCGATGACCGGCCAGCTGAGCTGCGCGAGTCGAAAGGGGACGGGGGTGGTGGAGGGAAGAACGCCGATGCCCACCGAGCCGCCCGAGGCCATGCGCACGCGATGCTCGTAGGCGACGGCGGCGCTCAGGTGGTCGCCGATGCTGGTGGCAGCCTCGAAGCGCAGTCGGAAGAGCCCCGCGCCCGCGGGACGGTCGGGATAGAGGATGTCGTCTGCCGGGGGGAAGGCGAGGAGCAGGCTGCTCTTGAACGCCGAGCGGAGCGAGAGCTGAAAGTCCTCCTCGTCCACCAGATCGCGCGCGCGCGCGGATGAAGCGCCCATGAGGAGCACGACGAGCGCGACGAGCGCGCTCGCCGCGTGCCCTGCCCCCGAGGTCATGCCGCCTCTTGCCGTTCGTCGCTCTCGACGTGACCGTCGACAAGGGTGACGATCCGACTCGCGTGCGCGACCACGCGCGGATCGTGGGTCGAAAAGACGAAGCTCACGTGGCTCTCGTCGTGCAGGCGCCGCATCAGCTCCATGAGCTGCTCGGCGTTCTTGGTGTCGAGGTTCGCGGTCGGCTCGTCGGCGAGGACGAGCCTCGGGCGCGCCGCCACCGCGCGCGCGACCGCAACGCGCTGCTGTTGGCCGCCGCTCATCTCCTTGGGGCGTCGACCGGCGAGCTCTTCGAGGCCGAGGTCGGCGAGGACGGCGCGGGCGCGGTCGTGCCGCGCCGCGCGCCCCATCCCCTGGAGCTCGAGGACGAACTCCACGTTCTCGAGGGCGGTGAGCACCGGAACGAGGTTGTAGGCCTGAAAGACGAAGCCGAGAGACGCGAGACGCAGGTGTGCGCGCTCCGCCTTGCTCAGCCGGTTCAGGTTCTTGCCGAGGACCTCGAGCTCGCCCTTCGTCGGCCGGTCGAGGGCGCCGAGGAGGTTCAGGAGCGTGGTCTTGCCGCTCCCGCTCGGGCCGACGAGCGCCAGCAGCTCCCCTTCCTCGAGGACGAGATCGACTCCGTCGACCGCGCGCACCGTCTCCTTGCCGGTGCGGAAGGTCTTGGTGACGCCCGTCGCGACGGCGATCTTCTGTTTCGCATCATCGGTCATCGGTCGACTCTCAGGGCTGTGGCCGGGTCCATCCGTGCGGCGAACACGGCCGGGTAGAGGGAAGCCACCATGGTGGCGACGAGGGAGAGGAAGAGGCCGGTCGGGAAGAGCCACGCGCCGAACTCCGGATAGAAGATCGGGTCGAGGATCACGCCAGCGAGCGCCATGTTCTGTTCTTCGCCGAAGGCCGAGCTGAGATCGACGCCGGCGCCGGAGAGGTGGCCGATGAGGGGCGCGGACCATGCGAGCGCCGCGGCTGCGCCGAGGACGCCGAGGAAGAGCCCTTCGACGAGCATCACCCGAACGAGCGCCCAGGTCCCCATGCCGAGGGCGCCGAGGACGGCGAGCTCTTTGCGCCGTTCGAGCACCGCCGTGAGCTGCGCGCTCGCGACGCCCAGGAGGACGACGAGGAAGACCATCAGCGTGGCGACGTTCATGAAGGCGGCGTCGGTCGCCACGCCCGCCACCAGCGCGGGCGCGACCTGTTTCCAGGACAGGACGTCGGCCTCGTCGCCGACCGCCGCGGCCACCGCCTTCTGGAGCTCGTCGACGGCGTCGACGTCGGAGGCGACGACGGTGATCTCGCCGATCTCCGCGCGACCCGTGAGCATGGCGACGTCCGCGAGGCTGACGTGGGCGATGGTGGAGTCGATCTCCCGGCTTCCCGACTCGGCGATGCCGACCAGCACCAACAGGGCGCTCTGCATGTCGCCGCTCTCGTCGACGGCGGTGACGACCAGCTCGTCGTCGAGCTCGGCGTCGAGTCGCTCGACGAGCGTGCGGCCGAGCACGACCTCGCCGCGCTCACCCGGGCGGAGGTAGCGGCCGTCGGCGAGCTGGCGGACGAAGCGCCCATTTCGTTGCTCGACGCGCGGGTCCACGCCGGTGAGCTCCACCCGAACGCTGCGCGTCCCGAGGGCCAGGAGCCCTCCGGTGCGTGCATGAGGCGCCGCCAGGGCGACGCCGGGGACGTCGCGCACTTTTTCGAGGAGCGCGGGGCCGTCGTCGAGGCGGAGGTCGTCGTCGCGGGTCGCGGAGAAACCTTTGGGCGCGACGCGCACGTGGCCGATGCCGCCCCCCGCGGCGGCGCGCGCGGTCATCGAGCCCTCGCCCTGAATCCACGCGATGCCGAAGAGGGCGATGCCCACGCCGAAGCCGATGCCGACGACGGAGAGGGCGGTGCGCCGGACGCTTCGACCGAGGCTGCGGGCGGCGTAGCGTGCGCTGACGTTCATGAGCGCATCGCCTCCACCGGCTCGAGGCGAGCGGTGTGAATCGCCGGCCAGAGCGCGGCGAGGATGGACACCAGGGTGACGCCGACGAAGCCGGCGCTCACGTCCATCCAGGCGAGGCGCGGGTAGAGCTCGCCGGTGACGCTGACCCCGTACATCGCGAGCTCGCTGCCGGCGTCCGCGCCGCCCAGGGCGGCGATGTCGACGCCGGTATGCGCCTGGATCGATCACGATGCCCGCGCCGAGCGCCGTCCCGACGGTCACGCCTATCAATCCGGTCACGATCGCTTCGGCCAGCACCATCCGCACCAGGCGAAAGGGCGTCGCGCCGATGGCGAGCATCATCCCCAGCTCACCCCGGCGCTCGAAGGTCGCCATCAGCATGGTGTTCGCGACGCCCGCGGCGGCGGCGATCATCACGATCACCAGAACGATCAGGCCGTACGCGCTGGAGATGTCGAGGAGCTCGGTCATCTCCGGGGCGAGCTCGCGATAGCTGAGCACCTCGAGATCGGTGAAGTCGGGGATGGCGGCGATCCGCGCCGCGAGGGCGCTCGCGTCCGCCGCGTCGTCTCCCCGCACCGTGAGCTCGTGCGCCTCGTCGTTCATGACGAAGAGCTCCTGCGCCGGCGCCAGCGCCATCACCACCCCGAAGCGATCCACCTCTTCGACGGGCGTCGCGAGGATGCCGCCGACGGTGTAGAGGTCGTTGGCCGTCGAGCCGTCGACCGCCTGGCCCACCACCACCAGCTCGTCGCCCACCGAGAGCCCCGCCTGGCGCGCCAGGACGGAGCCGACGAGGACGTGGTGACCCTCCGGAAGCTCGGCCTGGGCGACGTTTTCGAGCAGCCCGTCGGCCGCCTCGTCGGCGACGTCGAGCCCCACGACCATCGCCGCCTGCGCTTCGGTCTCCTTCGCCACCAGCACCGGCCCGTAGATCCGAGCAGAGGCGTGCGCGACGCCCGGGACCGCCCGCAGCTCTTCGAGGCGCGCGTCCACGTCGCGGATCGTGAGATCCATCGCCTGCTCCTCGCGCCACCCCTCGGCGTGGACCTGCACGTGGCCGAGCATCGGCCCGGTGATCGCGTGGATGGTGGCGTCGATCCATCCGTTCATCAGCCCGTCGGTCCAGAGCACAGCGATCTGTGCGAGGGCGATGGCGAAGACCGCCAGCGCGGTGCGCCGCCGGTTTCGCCCGAGGTTGCGCCAGGCGATGCGCGGCGTGCTCCAGTCGAGCATCAGCGATCCCGCTCGAGCTCGGTCAGCGAGAAGGTGCTCGAGGGCACGTGCGCGTCGAACTCGATGTCGAGATAGGTGAGCTCCGTGTGCTCGTCGGGCCGATCTTCGGGCGAAAGCGTCAGGCGCGTCGGGATCCGCCGGCCCCCCATCTCGCGCACCTGATCGAAGCGGAGCGTCCGCGCGAGGCGCATCCGGCGGTCGTAGTACTTGGCCAGGATGGGCAGCGTCCCGTCGGCGTTGATGATGAAGTCGACCCGCTTCCAGAGCCCGACCACGCCTTCCTTCGCGTCGTAGCGCAGCACCCAGCCGTGGCCGTCGCGGGAGTGACCGATGATCGTGCCGTTGAAGTCCTCGCGGTACGACGCCGACTGCGTGAGGTCGTCGTTGGTGAAGTCGCTGCCCATCCAGCTCGAGAGCATCATCGAGGGCGGGACGCGCATGGTTCGGGCGACGCGCGGCAGGTAGGTCCAGAGGTTGCGGTCGCGGCGCAGCGTCGCCGTGCCGCGCTCGCGTTCGGGCGATTCGACGACGACCAGGGCGCGCGTGGTCCCGCGCGTCCAGACCTTCATGCGAAGGGTGCGCGTGCCGCGGGGACGCACGACGCTGAGCTCGACGCGGGCGATGCTCGCGTCGCTGGTCCAGAGGGTGTCGAGCGTCTCGGAGACCTGGTCGACGTCGGGCGCCCCGTCCTGTGCGCGCGTGGGGCGGTGGGCGATGAAGAGGACCAGAGCCGCGGCGAGTGCGGAGGCGAGGGCGAACAGGCTGGGGCGTTTCTTCACGGCTCCTCCTCTTTCACGACGGGTCGACCTCGGCCTTGGGCGCGAGCAGGTCGCGCGCGAGCTCGATGGTCTTGGGCGCGAGCGTCATCAGCTCTTCGATGGGCTCGGTCTCCATCGCCATCACGAACCAGCGGTCCATGGCGACGAGCATTCCGGTGAGCGCTTCGGCGAGAAGGCCGAGCGGGACGTCCGAGCGCACCGCGCCGAGGCGCTGCCCCATCTCGACGAGGTTGCGGACCCAGGCGCCGCTTCGCTCGAGGATCTTCTCGTAGGCGGGATCGCTCCCGCCCCGCTGGTAGAGACCGCGTCCGAGCGCGGCGAGAACGCTGTCGTTGAAGAAGGCGACGTTCAGCCGCTCGAGCCCCATGGCGAGCATCTGCCAGTAGCCCTCGGCGTCCTCTGGCTCCTCGATATCGGCGACGGTTTCGACCACCCGATCGAGGACGTCGTCCATGACCGCGGCGTAGAGGTCTTCCTTGCCATCGAAGTAGTAGTAGAGCCCGCCCTTGCTCAGGTCGGCGGCGGCGATGATCCGGTTGATCGACGCGCGCTCGAAGCCCTCTTTGGCGAACTCCGCCGCGGCGGCGTCGAGGATCGCCTTCTGCTGGGCCTTGTCGAGCTTGTCGAATCGGGGGTGAGGGGCCACGCCGGCTCCATCCTTCCGTTTAGACCAGTGGTCGGACTAGTGTTTAGACTAGTGGTCTCCGATCGAGCGGAAGTCAAGCCCCCAAGTGTCCGCAGGAGCGAGCTTGGCAACTTTCTCCCGGAGTGAGGTCCGGGGCTAGCTGGCAGGGGGCGGCATCACGCTGCCGCGGTTGTGCCGCTCGATCACCGCCTTGACCTCGTCGGCCGAGAGGTTGTGATCGCTCTGCTTGGCGACCTTGAGGATCGCCTCGATCAGACCCGGGTTGACCTCGTGCCCGTGCTTTTCGAGCCAGAAGCTCACGTTGCTCACGCCGCTCATGGGACCGATGCAGATCTCCTGCTCGCGGCCGAACATGCCGGCGGGGACGCCGGAGTAGACGCGGTCGGCGAGGTAGTCGTCGCCCTTGCTCTTGGCCTTGATGATCGCGGCGGCGTGGACGCCGGTGGCGGTGCGGAAGGCGTCCTCGCCCACCACGGGGTAGTTGATGGCGATGGGGAAGCGGGTCGCTGCGCTCACGCGCTGGGCGGCGGCGGAGAGCTTCGAGAGGTCCTGGTCACCGAGCTCGCCGAGGAGCTTGAGGTTGATCAGGAGCAGGTCGAGGGGCGCGTTGCCGACGCGCTCGCCGATCCCGAGGATGGTTCCGTGCACGCGGTCGGCGCCGTACTCGAAGGCGAAGATCGAGTTCACCAGGCCGAGGCCGCGGTCATTGTGCCCGTGCCAGTCGATCTTCACGGTGTCCGAGGCGCCCGCGCCTTCGACCACGTGGCGCGTGAAGCGGATCAGATTGCGCACGCCGTCGGGGGTCGCGTGGCCCACGGTGTCGCAGAGGCAGAGGCGCGTGGCGCCGTGGTCGATGGCGGCGCGGAAGAGGTCCGTGAGGAGATCGGGACGCGAGCGCGTGGTGTCCTCGGTGACGAAGGTGACCGGCAGGCCTTCCTTGACGGCGAAGTCGATCGCCTTCACCGACCGCTCGATGATCAGCTCGCTCGACCAGTCCTCGGCGAGCTTGCGGATCGGGGAGCTGCCGATGAAGGTCATCACCTCGACCGGCATGCCCGCCTTCTGGCTGACCTCGGCCATGGGCGCGATGTCGCTCACCAGCGTGCGCCCGGCGCAGGTCGGGACGATGGAGAGCTTTTCGTCGACGATCTCGCGAACGAGTCGCAGCACGTCCTCGAAGGCGCGCGGGCCGGCACCCGGCAGACCGATGTCGGAGCTGTAGACGCCGAGCTCGTCCATCAGGTGCAGGATCTCGAGCTTGTCGCCGATGTTCGGGTCGACCACCGAGGGGTTCTGGATGCCGTCGCGGAGCGTCTCGTCGTGGAGCTCGAAGCGGCGCTTGCCGAAGACCGGGCCCTTCCGGTCGACTTCGTTCCAGTCGTAGATCAGCTCTTGGGCGTCGGCGCTCGGGGTCTCGCTCATGCGGGGCAGTGTAGACAGCGGGGCAGGCGGGGCAAAGCGACCTTGCCCCGCGCCCGACTGAGGAGGCTCACAGGATCGGGCCATTTGTGGTGGTGTTGTGGAAGGCGCGCGTCCGGGCCTTGCGCGGGGGTGAGATCGTTGCTTTGGAGAGGGGGCGATGCTTCGAATCACGCTGCTTTCCCTGCTGCTCGCGGCCCAGGGCTGCGGGGGTGACGACACCGCCGCAGGCGATTCGGGCACCGGGGGCGACGCCGGCGTGATGCCGTCCCCTCCCCCGAGCTTCGCTTGGGAGGCGATCGTCCCGCCCCCCGCGGACGGCCCCCTGGGTGTCTGGGGCTTCATGGCGTCGCGCATGGATGAAAACCGCACGCTCGTCTTCGGCGGCGCGACCTTCGAGGCCGAGGGCGGCCGGGGCTCGGTGCTCGAGGAGGCGTACCTCTACGACATGTCGAGCGGCGCCATCGACATCACCGAGGTCACCCCCACCGACAATCCCGGCCCCCGCTACTGCGGCTGCGCGACCTGGGATCCCGACCGTCAGGTGGTGGTCTTCATCGGCGGCCGCGACCGCGCCGGTGAGGAGTACGAGGCCCAGACCTGGGAGCTCGACGTGGACGCGCGCACCTGGACGCAGATCCCCGTCCCCTCCACCCCGCGCGGCGTCGTCGGCTGCGCCATGACCTACGCGGCGGACAAGATCTACCTCTTCGGCGGCGGCGTCGGCGACGGCATGGGCACCTTCTCCGACGAGACCTTCCGCTACGACCCGTCGGTCCCCGAGTGGGTGACCATCGATGACGGCGGCGGCCCGGGCGCGCGCTACGACGCGGTCCTCGGACCGCTGACGCCCGAAGGCCCGCTGATGCTCTACGGCGGCTCCCTCGGCCCCGAAGGCGCCGCCTTCTTCAACGACATCTGGCTCTTCGATCTCGAGACCGAGACCTGGAGCGAGGAGATCGTCTCGGGCGATCCTGGCATCGCGCGTCGTGGCGCGTGGATGCCGATCATCGACGAGCACGGCTTCGTGCTCGGTTTCGGCAACCAGGGACTCGATCCGGACCAGGTGAGCGGCGACCTCGCCTATTACGATCTCGGCAGCCACACGTGGACCGATGTCACCCCTGAGGGGGGACCAACGCCGCGCAGCTTCACGCAGCCGCTCTCCGGCGGACCCGACGCCGTCGCCTATATGCTCGGTGGTTACGACAACATCGCGCCGATCCAAGAGGTCTGGCGACTCGTCGAGCGCTGAGCGGCGCGGCGCACGCGCGCTCACATCCATCTTTGGGGATGGGGCGAGTTTCTTTCGGCGTGCATTGGAGTTTTTCGGCGTGCGGAACGACCCACGCGCATGGAGACTCGAAATCCCATGAAGGTCGTTTCCCTCGTCATCCCCGCCCTCGTTCTACTCACCGCTTGCGGCGATGACGCCGCGCCGGCGCCGCCACCCGATCGCGTCGATGGGGTCGACTCGGGCATCGAGCCTGCGCCGATCGAGCCCATCGCCGGTGACCCGCTGCCGCCGGTATCGGGCGGTGGTCTCCTCGTCACCGACGACGACGCGCTGGCGATCGTCGCGGACGCCTCCCTCGACCAAGTGTTCGTCGTGGACATCGAACCCTTGGCCGTGCGAGCGACGCTGGAGCTCGAGGCCGGTGACGAGCCGGGGCGCCTGGTCGAAGACGGCGCCGGACACGTTCACGTGGCGCTACGTCGCGGCGGCGCCGTGGTGTCGATCGATCCCCGCGCCGGCACCATCCTCGACCGACGCGCGGTCTGTGCGGCGCCCCGCGGCATCGCCTATCGCGCCAGTGACGACGCGCTCATCGTCGCCTGCGCCGAGGGCGAGCTCGTCTTTCTCCCGGCGGCCGGCGGCCCCGTCACCGCGCGCCATTCGGCGCCGAGCGACATCAGAGACGTGGTCGTGGCAGAGGACGACACGCTCATGGTGAGCCGGTTCCGCGCCGCCGAGGTGCTGCTCTTCGACGCGGCGGGCGAGACCCTTCGGCAGGTCGTCACCTTCCCCGACTCGGCCCCGCTTCGTCCCACCCGCGAGCCCCGACCGGACGAGACCCAGGTGGTGTCCGAAGCCGCGGTCGCGTGGCGGATGATCGCCGCGGGCGGCGGCGCTTACGTGCTGCACCAGCGCGCGACCAGCGGCGTCCTCGACGACGCGGACGAGCCGCGTTCGGAGGGCAGCTACGGCGGCGGCTTCGAGGAGTGCGACGGGGTGGTCGACACCGCCACCACCTGGGTCGGCACCGACGGTAGCACCAGCGACGTCGGCACCCTGGCGCGGACCGCGCTCGGCGTGGACCTGGCTCTGTCGCCGAGCGGCGACGAGATGCTCGTCGCGGCTCCAGGCTCGAACGAGGCCATGGTCTTCGGTACGACGATCGCCGACAACATCGACGCGCCCACCCCCACCCCCTCCGCCTTCGAGCCGAGCGTCGAAGCGCCGATGGGCACGTCGGTCTCGACCCCGCCGCCCGACACGATCCATTCGAACTGCCTCACACCCCTGCGCGTGCTGCCGAATCCGCCCGAGCTCTCCACCCCGGTGGCTGTGGCGTGGGGCCAGGACAACACGACCGTCGCGGTCTACCAGGCCATCTCGCGTCTGGTCATCGTCCGACCGGACGGATCGTCGGCGATGGTGCGGCTCTCGTCCGAAGAGCGCTCCAACACCGGTTTCCGGATCTTCCACACCGCGACGAGCGCCGGCCTCGCCTGCGCATCTTGTCACCCCGAGGGCGGGGACGACGGCCGCGTCTGGTTCTTCTCGGGCGCGGGCCTGCGCCGGACCCAGCACTTCGCCGGCGCCCTCCTCGGCACCGAGCCCTTCCACTGGTCGGGCGACATGACGAGCTTCGAGATGCTCGTGCACATGGTCTTCGAGGGACGGATGTCGGGTCCCCCGCTGAGCGACGAGCAGATGGCGGTCTTCGCGCAGTGGCTGGATTCGCTCGCCCCACCGCCTCGCCCCGAGCCCACCGACCCTGCGGCCGTCGCGCGCGGCGAGGCGCTCTTCGCCTCCGCGGAGGTGGGCTGCGCGACCTGTCACGCGGGACCGCTGCTCACGAACTCGACGACCGTCGACGTCGGCACGGGTGGCCCGCTTCAGGTCCCCTCGCTCATCGGCGTTCGCTACAGGGCACCCTACATGCACGACGGATGCGCGTCGGATTTCCGCGCGCGCCTGACCGACGCCACTTGCGGCGGCGGCGACATGCATGGGCACACCTCCGACCTCGACGACGCACAGCTCGACGACCTCGTCACCTATCTCGAGACGCTCTGATCCGAAGCACGGGCGCTCATTCGCCGGCGAGGGTGGCCTTGCCGATCCACAGCCGGCCTTCGTGGCTGTAGAGGCGTCCCTCGAGGATGCGCGTGGTGCCGCCGGCGTCTACCCAGACGCGGTAGGCGCCGGTTCCGGCCGCGGGGTTTGCGGTGCTGAACGGGATGTCGCGAATACGACGAGGAATCGTTTCGCCCGTGGGAGTCGCGCTGCAGAGCCCAGCGAGAGCGCTGGGATCGGCGTCGAGCTCTGGCAACGCCGGGGGCGCCTCCGCGGGCAGGCAGGTGACGGAGGTCAGGCCCTCCTCGATGCGATCCGCGAGGTCGGCGAGAGGCTCGGAGGCGCGGCGCAGCGTTTCCCAGACTGGGTATCCGTCGATCTGAGCGCTGCCGCCAACGAAGTGGAGGCCGCCATCGGGATCGATGCCGAGAAGCACCGTCGCTTCGCGCGGGTTGGTGACGGTCATCTCGAAGGTCGCGTAGAGGAGCTCGGGCGTCGCCTGGCCGGCGGCGCTCCGGAGTGCGCCCCGTGAGCCACGCAGATCGAACTCCGAGTACCCGCCGACGAAGCGCACGTCGGGCTCGGCGCCCATGCTGGTGTCGACAATCTCGTGCGCGATCTCGAGGAGGAGCTCACCGGCGTCGTCGTCGCGAGAGTCCGGCATCAGGTTCAGCGCCACCGGCGTGAGGCAGGAGAGGACCGACAGCCCCAGCACCATCCCGAGCCCGAGGCGGGCGCGCTTCACGTGCGTCGGCTCGCCCCGGCCGAAGGCGAGGGAGGTCGTGGTGGCGAGGCCGTCGAGCCCCGCCGCGAGGAGCGCCGGCATCCCCAGCCAGAAGCCCAGCGTCCAAAGTCCCCCGTCGATCGCGGTGCCCAGCCATTCTATCTCGTCCATGATCGCGCCGAGCGTGAACCCGAGCAGGCAGAGCACCGCGGGCACGACGCCGATCCCGATGGCGAGGCAGCCCGAGCGCGGGCGCCACTTCTCGCGCTGCTCGGCGTCGCCGATCAGACGGAGAATGGTGAGAGTCGCCGCGCCGATCGACAAGAGCAGCACGATGCTCATGGGCGCGGCGAGGAGGAGCTTGCCCGGCGTGTGTTGCGCGTCGTCCACCAGCTCCGTCATCACCAGGAAGGGCATGGACTCGACGCGGTCGCTTCGCATCGGGACGAAGAAGGCGAGCACCAGTGTCGCCCAGCCCGCCCCCGCGAGGAGCGCGCGCGGGCGCGAGCGGCGATCGAGGGCGGCGAAGAGCTCCATGGTGAGCGCGAGGAGCGGTACACCCAGACCGACATAGAGCGCGTAGGCGTCGAGGTTCTGGATGTCGCGGTCGTATTCGCGGATCACCCGCGGCGCGGTGAGGAAGTCGTCCGCGATCACCAGGAGCGCCACGCCGAGGCCGCCCAGGATCAGTGAGCGCACGAGGAGTGAGCGCTTCTTCATGAGGGCGACCACGGTCGCCGCGAGGGCGATGAGCGGAACCGAGACGAAAGCGGTCGTATCCGTCCGCTCGTTCATCTCCCAGCCGAAGCCGATCTTCCACGGGATGATCAGCGTGGGGATCATCGGCGCGACGAAGAAGAGGACACGCCGAACGATGGCGCGCTGCTTCTTCGCGGCGCGCTCCTCTTCGGGGCTCTGGGCCTCCTCTGATTCGCCGGTCGATTCCCCCATGTGCGGGGGAGGCTACCTCAGCGCCGCCGGCGACGGGCGGCGAAGAGGAGGAGGCAGGTGACCGCGAGGTGGGCGGGGGTGCTGTCGAGGGAGCCGGCGGAGGAGCAGATGCCCCCGCCGCCGCTTCCCATGCCTCCCCCGTCGGCGCCCGCATCCGTGCCGCCGTCCGCGCCCGTGAGGCCCAACGCCATGTGCAGGTTGGTGAGGGTGGTCGTGTCCGTCCCAGACGTCAGGGCCTGCCCAGCTTCGTCTTCACCTGTGAGGTTCCACGTCACGGTGAGTGTGTCTTCGGTGAATCCGCTCGGCATGTCGAACAACGCGTCCATCCCGAGGCCGGCGGAATCGAGTCCGAAGACCGCCGCATCGGTCTGTGAGCAGCGAAAGCCCGTGGCGAGCTCCCCGTCGAGGATGAAGTCGCAGAGCTCTGGGTGCTCGGCGAGGAGCGTATCGACCACGAAGATGCGCCCGCCCTGCACCGGTTGGGAGAAGGTCCCTTCGAGCATCCAGGTCGGCGCAACCGAGGTGCCTGACACCTTGATCGAGGCGTCCGCGGTCAGCTGCTGCGACGCCCTAGTCGTGTCGACGGTGAGCGAGCCCTCGACCACGAGTGAGTCGATTGCTGTCGCGAAGATGTCGGTGTCGCAGGCAATCGCCGACTTGAAGTCGTTGGTGGTGACCTGCAAGCAAGCCCGTCCACCGCTGGTGAGCGGCCAGGAGACACCTGCGTTGCGGTAGAAGCCCATCGTGTCGGCGACCAGGGTCTCGGGCTCGTCGATGAAGCCGCCCTTCTTCAGGACGGGGGACGGGGTATCCATCGCGAACGAATCGACGACGTCGTTACCCGTCCCATCGAACGCTTTCACGTAGAACCTGCCTGTCGAGATGCCGGTCAGCTGGCTCAGCGCGCCGTACGAGTGGTCGAGCCCGGAGATCACCTGTCCAACGACTGTGTGGAGTCGAGCGGTGCCGTCGATGGAGACGCTCACGAGGGCCTCCACGGTGCCGACGCCGTCCGCGACCGAGGCGTCGACCACGACCCCCTCGTTGCTGACTGCGAACTGGATGACCCCTTCGAAGGTGTTTCCACCCAGGTCGGTCGCGGCCGACAGGAGCGTCGTCTCGCTTCCACCCGTAGCGACGTTCACGAGCACCGGCTCGGGGATGAAGCTCCCGCCTCCGGCGTCCGTCCACTTGGCGCCCGACCAGAAGAGCCCTGCGTTCGGGGCGACCTGAAAGCCCGTGATGCTCTCCACGGCGTCCGCAGCTTCCGGCGCCGGCGCGACCACCTGCGAGAACGAGGTCCCATCGTGCAGGAAGATGCCCCCGGCGCTTCCCGACGTGTCGCTCACGGTCGCGTCGAAGTAGATCCTGCCTCCCGAGTCGGCAGCGGCCTCTCCGACGAGGTCCACCGTGCGTCCCAGGAGCGTGTCGCCGACCGAGACGACGCGGCGCACGGCCCCGTCCTCGTAGGCGAAGATGCCCGCAGCGCCAGAGGCGGTCGCGTGGAAGACGAGCGGGCCGCCGGCGTGCATCTGAAAACCGTCGAGCGCGCTGTAGGTGCCGCCGCCGGGCGCCGCATCTCCCTCCCGCGCGACCACATCATGGGTTCCGTCGGTCGTGTGCAGCGCGTAGATCGCGTCGTTACCGGACTCCGTTCCCATCAGATAGATGGTTCCGTCGTCGTCGAAGAAGAGACGGCTGGCGAGGCGCGAGGGGATGTCGGGTGCGAAGTCGATGAGGCGCGTGACGCCGGGAAAGTCGGGGCCGGCCACCAGGGTGAGCGTCGCCCCTTCGCGCATCCACACGGCGTCGCCGCGCACCGCCGAGTCCGTGGCTGACTGCCCCGGGAAGGTGAAGGCGAGCTGGTCGGCTCCGTTGACACTGAAGGCGAGGGCGTCCCCCTGGAACTCGACACCCAACACCGCGACGTCGCCGGTGAAGGCGACGACGTCGAGGTAGGCGTGGGCAGTGTTGGAAACGATGAGCGTCGCGAGCGTGAAAGAAGCAGCGAAGGATCTCATCCGCGAAGAATACACGCACCCACCCTCGGCTCGCGATCATGCCTCAGAGGCACACACCCCAAGGCCCGATCATGTTCATCGGGAGGCAGTCCTGGCCGGCGTCGCACTGCCCGGCGGTCGGCTCGCGGGTGTCGCAGTAGGGGCGGCAGCCGATGATGGTCTCGCAGCAGCATCGCCGGCCGGGTGGGCAGAAGTCGCCGCCCGCGCAGCCGCCGGTCCCGGCGGCCGCACACTGAGTCTCCTCTCCGCTGTTGCCGATGACGACGCACTTGGTGCCCATGGGACAGGCCTCGACGTCCCGCGGATCACAGTTGGTGGTGCAGACGCGATCCGCGCCTCGGTCGCGGCAGACCGATCCCGGCGCGTCGGGACAGTCGGCGTCGGTCATGCAGTCGCGCGCGCAGAGGTAGGGCGGCGCGCCGTCGCTGCGCACGAGGACGCAGGAGAAGCCGTCCATGCAGTCGCCGTCGGTCTCGCAGACGTCGGCCTGCCCGCCGAGCGCCGCGTCGGGGGCTGCGTCGAAGGCGTCGGGCGCAGCCCCGTCCGCGTCGACAGTCGCATCGCCGCCGCCTGCGTCGATCCCATTGCACACGCCCGTCATGCACGCGCTCGCCGGGCATCGCGCCATGGCCGAGTCGTCCGCGTCGAGCATCACCCTCACGCGTTCGCCGTCGGCGAGCGGGAGGGTCACCTGGGTGCAGCCCCGCGCGAAAGGCACGCAGCCATCGTCTACGGCCACGGC
Source organism: uncultured delta proteobacterium (assembly GCA_963727445.1). Classification (GTDB taxonomy): domain Bacteria; phylum Myxococcota_A; class Polyangia; order Polyangiales; family B10-G4; genus B10-G4. The sequence continues at coordinate 290,840 of CAVSGI010000015.1, read as the reverse complement.
GGAGAAGCCGTAGGCGCCGGGGGACAGCGCGTCGGGTCGTGGGCCGGTGGGGGCGGAGGGGCGCACGTCGGCTCCATAGACTTCCTCTGCCGACGTGCAGCCGCCCGCGAGGATGCGCGTCTCCACGCGAAGGGCACGCGCGTCGCTCACGCCCGCCCCAAAAGCGATCTCCCACTCGAGCTCCCGGGCTCGTTCGGAGCATCCGATGAGCCCGAGCGCGACGCTCGCCGCCACGATGCACGTCGTCGTCCGCACAGCCCAGAGGGTACCCCCGCCTCGGCCGTACGACGACGATCGCGTCCTCGGAGCGACCTCAGCCGGCGGCTTCGAGGACCACCGCGATACCCTGACCGCCGCCGATGCAGGCCGAGCCCACCGCCAGGTTCTTGCCCTGCTTCTTGAGCGTGTAGATCAGGTTGGTGGTGATGCGCGCGCCGGTGGCGCCGAGGGGATGGCCGAGGGCGATCGCGCCGCCGTTGACGTTGGTGCGATCCTCGGGCAGGCCGAGCTCCTTCTGCACCGCGAGGAACTGCGGGGCGAAGGCTTCGTTGACGTCGAAGAGGTCGATGTCGTCCTGGGCGAGGCCGGCGCGCTCGAGGGCGTTGCGGATCGCTGGGGCGGGGCCGATGCCCATGATGTTGGGATCGACGCCGGCGACGCCCCAGTTCACGAGCTTGGCGAGGGGCGACAGGCCGCGGCCCTTGGCCCACTCACCGTCGACCACGAGGAGCGCCGCGGCGCCGTCGCAAATGCCGCTGGCGTTGCCCGCGGTCACCAGGCCGTCCTTCTTGAAGACGGGCGGGAGCTTCGCGAGGATCTCCATCGTGGTTTCGGGGCGTGGGTGCTCGTCGCGGTCGACGGTGATCGTCTTCTTGCGCGACGGGATCTCCATCGGCGCGATCTCGTCGGCGAAGCCGCCCGACTCGTGAGCCGCCGCCCAGCGCTGCTGCGACTTCAGCGCGAACTCGTCGCTCATCTCGCGGGTGATGCCGTACTCGTCGCCGAGGTTCTCGGCGGTCATCGCCATGGGGGTCTTCACATAGCTGTCGGTGAGGGCGTCCCAGAGCGAGTCGGTGAGCTTCGGCGGCTTGCCGAAGCGGGCGGCGCCGTCGCGCATGCCGTAGATGACGTGGGGCGCCTGGCTCATGGACTCGGAGCCGGCGGCGAGGACCGCCTTGGCGTCGCCGAGGAGGATCTGCTCGGCCGCGGTGACCACCGCCTGGAAGCCCGAGCCGCAGAGGCGGTTCACGGTGAGGGCGGGCTTGTCGATGGGCAGGCCGCTCTTGAGGCCGACGTGGCGCGCGCCGTAGATGGCGTCGGGGCTGGTCTGCTGCACGTTGCCGAGGATGGTCTGGTCGATCTCGTCGGGGCTCAGGCCCGACTGCGCGATGGCGGCCTTGCTCGCGTGGACCGCGAGGTCGATGGCGCTGACGCTCTTGAGCGCGCCGCTCAGGGTGCCGAAGGGGGTCCGCTTCGCGGCGACGATCCAGATTTCCTTGGGGAGCTTCTTCATGTTCATGACCTCGCTGTGGGGGCCGGGAGTCTAGGGCGAATGGTCCGAGCCGTCGCGTGAGTGAACGCAGAGGCGGCGGGCCTGATACCTTCCGCCTCGTGGCCTCGCCCTTTCTCACCGCTCGCTGGGAAAACCTGGCGCTCGTCACCTACGCGATCCGTCCCGACCGCATCGCCGAGATCCTGCCGCCGGGATGCGAAGCCGATCGGCTGCCCACCACCGGGTCCTATCGTGACAGCACCGAGGGCAACGCCTTCGTGAGCCTGGTCGCCTTCGACTTCCTCGATACCCGTGTGGGGGGCATCCGCTGGCCGGGCTTCGTGAATTTCCCAGAGGTGAACCTCCGGGTCTACGTACGGCGCGACGGAAAGCGCGGCGTGGCCTTCGTCCGCGAGCTGGTGCCGCAGGCCTTCGTCGCCTGGGCCGCGCGCACGCTCTATGGCGAGCCCTATTCGGCGGCGGACATGGAGAGCGAGGTGCATCACGACGCCGAGTCGATTCGCGTCCGCCACCGCTTCCGCTTCGGTGGCCGGACCCACGAGCTCGAGGTGGTGGGCGCGCCCACACCCTATCTGCCCGACGAGGGCTCCATCGAGCACTTCTTCAAGGAGCACGACCACGGCTTCGGAACGGACCGCGAGGGCCGCCGGGTGGAGTACCGCGTGCACCATCCACGCTGGCGGGTCTACGAGGTGCGGAGTCACGACATCGACGTGGACTTCGGTGCGGCCTACGGAGACGCATGGGCGTTCCTCACGGACGAAGAGCCGTTCTCGGTCGCCCTCGCGGAAGGATCGGGCGTGGCGGTTCACCCCGGCGTGGTCGCGAGCACTTGAGCGAGACTCAACACGGGACGCAAACCAACGTTCCCTCGTGGTAGGCCCGGTCGTAGCTGCCGTTGTCGCATTCCGGGATGCACTCCCAGGCGCGGGTCTCGGCGCCGTAGGTGGGGACCTGGCCGGCGGGACAGAGGATGTCGGGGGCGGGAGCACAGGTTCGCTCGTAGTCGAAGAGGCCTCCGAACTGGACCAACAGCTCGCAGCGCACACAGGCCCAGGAGCCGTCGACCCAGTCGTAGCGGGTGCCCTCGGGACAGTCGCGGGGAGGCGGCGAGACGCAGAGGATCTCGCCAGGCCTCACCTCGACCCGCACGTTCGGCGCGCTGCAGTCTTCTGGCGCGGATTCGCGCATCACGAAGAGTTGGGCCGTCCCGGGGAGCACGCCGGAGCCGCTCGGAGGCCAGTAGCGGGTGAGAACGGCCGCGGCGGAGAGCGCCGCGCACGCGTCGCCTTCATCGATCGTCGCGTCGCAGTCGTTGTCGACGAGGTCGCAGAGCTCGCGGATGTCGTCGACCGCACCATCACAGTCGTCATCTTCTCCGTTGCACCGTTCCGCCGTCGGTTCGACGGATCCCTCGCACGCACCCCAAATTCCACTGGGCACACCTTCGAGCTCCGGCCCTTCGACGCAATGCTGCAGGCCACTGGCGCAGGTCCCGATGTCGGCGCGCGCGGCGGGACCGGTGAAGCAGGGTTGCTCCGCGCCGAGGGTGCACGAGCAGCCTTCATCGATCGCCCCGTCGCAGTCGTCATCGAAGCCGTCATCACAGGTCTCGACCCCCGGCGCGATGGCGCCGGTGCACACGTTGGCCCACGCGCCGATGGAGCCCCGCGCCACGCAGGTCTGCTCGCCGAAGCCGCAGGCGCCGACCCCCGCCGTCTCGGGCCAACCGGGGTAGCAATTCTGGGTCGCGCCGACCCTGCAGACGCAGCCGTCGTCGATCGACCCGTTCTGGTCGTCGTCGATGCCGTTGTTGCAGATCTCGAAGCGCGCGAGCGTGGGACCGTCGCCGAGGCCGCTCGACGAAAAGCTCGAGTCGGGCTCTTCCTCCGCCTCCGGAAGGCGAAAGGGATCACAGCCGGAGATCATCGAGAGCACGGTGATCCAGACGAAAGAGTGCCCGAGTCGCATGTCGCCTCCCCGGGGAAGACACCCCCTCCCCTCGGGCTGAGTCGGCCCCGGGGCGCCCGAATTCCAATCGGCGCGTAGACTGCCGGCGGATGAAATCGTCGAGCCTCTTCGCGCTGCTCTTCCTGGTTGCCTGCGATTGCGGCTCCGCGAGCCCCCGCAGGTCAGCAGCCACATCCACCGCTGCGCCGGAGATCACTGGGCGCGGCGACGTCCCCGAGGCGATCGGCGGCGACCCGGCGCTCCCCGGCGTCGATCGCCCGAGTCCCGAAGCCGAGCGCCGGCTTCGGCGGGCCCTCGCCGACGAGGGCGACGACTACGAGCCGCGCACCGAGCACCTCGAGGACGGCGAGCCGCGCTTCGTCAACCGGCTGATCCTCGAGAGCAGCCCGTACCTGCTGCAGCACGCCCACAACCCCGTGAACTGGTTTCCGTGGGGGCCCGAGGCCTTCGACAAGGCCCGCGCGGAGGGCAAGCCGATCTTCCTCTCCATCGGGTACTCGACCTGCCATTGGTGTCACGTGATGGAGCGCGAGTCCTTCGAGGACCTCGAGATCGCGGCGTACCTCAACGAGCACTTCGTCGCGATCAAGGTGGACCGCGAGGAGCGACCCGACATCGACGAGGTCTACATGCGCGCGGTGCAGATGATGACCGGCGGGGGCGGCTGGCCGATGACGGTGCTGATGACGCCGGACAAAGAGCCGTTCTTCGGCGGGACCTATTTCCCGCCGCGCGACGGGGTGCGCGGTGCGCAGCGCGGGCTCTTGTCCCTGTTGACCGACGTCGCCACGCGCTATCGGACCGACCGCGAAGCGCTCGTCGCCGACGCGGCGCGGATGAGCCAGCGGCTGAGGGACAGCGCTCGGTATGCGCCGGCCGCGGGTGTGCCAGGACCCGAGGCGATCGTCAGCGCCGTCGCCTGGATGGCCCGATCCTACGATCCGGTGCGCGGCGGTTTCGGGCGCGCGCCGAAGTTTCCGCAGCCCGCGCGCCTCGAGCTCCTCTTGCGCTATCACCGGCGCACGGGCGATCCGGGGGCGCTCGCGATCGTCGAGCACACCCTCGAAGCGATGTATCGCGGCGGGATCTACGACCACGTCGGCGGCGGCTTTCATCGCTACGCCACCGACGGGGCGTGGCTCGTGCCGCACTTCGAAAAGATGCTCTACGACAACGCGCAGCTCGCCGCGGTCTACACCGCGGCCTTTCGCGCCACCGGCAAGGGGCTCTACCGGGAGGTCGCCCGAGAGACCCTCGACTACGTCCTCAGCGAGATGACGAGCCCCGAGGGCGGCTTCTACTCGGCGACCGATGCCGACAGCCTGGCCCCCTCGGGCCACGCCGAAGAGGGCTACTTCTTCACCTGGACCCCGGCGGAGCTCGAGGACGCGCTCGGCCCCGAGCGGGCGCGCGTCATCCGCGCGGTCCACGGCGTGACCGACGCGGGGAACTTCGACGGCCGCAACATCCTGCACCGCGCGCGCGACGACGACGCCGTCGCCGCCGAGCTGGGGATCACCCCGCGCGTCCTTCGCGAGACCCTCGCTTCGTCGCGCGCCGATCTGTACCGAACGCGCGAGGCACGCCCCGCCCCGCTCCGCGACGACAAGATCCTCACCGCCTGGAACGGCCTGATGATCAGCGCGTTCGCGCGCGCCGCCGTGGCCTTCTCCGAGGAGCGCTATCGTCAGGCCGCGCTCCGCGCCAGCCGCTTCCTTCTCGCCCAGCTCCGGGACGAGGACGGCCGGCTCCTCCGCGCCTACCGCGACGGGCGCGCGCGTCACGACGCCTACCTCGACGACTACGCCTTCTCGATCGCTGCGCTCCTCGACGCCTACGAGGCGACGGGCGAAGCGGAGCTCCTCGAGGGCGCGCGCGCCCTCGAGGCCCTGCTGAACGCGCACTACCTCGACGCGGCTGGCGGCTACTACGCCACCGCTGACGATCACGAGCAGCTCCTCGTCCGCGACAAGCCGAGCCGCGACGGGGCGCTCCCCTCGGGCAACGCCGTGGCGATCCTGAACGGCCTCCGCCTCGCCGAGCTCACCGGTGACGACGCGCATCGTGAAGTGGCGGAGCGCGGTCTTTCGGCATTCGCCGACGCGATGCGCCGCGCGGGCGGTGCCATGCCGCTGACCCTCGCCGCCCTCGACTTCGATCTCGACGCGCCGCGGGAGGTGGTGATCGTCTCCGCCGAGGGGCAGGGCGCGTCGCCCCTCGAGGAGGTCCTGGCCGAGACCTATCTGCCGAACGCGCTCGCGCTACGGCTCGTTCAGGGCGCGCCGACCGACGCGAGCCCCCTGCTCGAAGGCAAGACCACCCTCGACGGCCGCCCCACCGCTTATGTGTGCGAGCGGGGCCATTGCGAGCTCCCCACCACCGACCCGGAGGTCTTCCGGCGGCAGCTCGCGGTCGTCCGGCCGCTCACCGATCCCGCGCCGCCGCCTCTGTCGGTGCCGCGCTGACGGCTCTTCAGTCGACCTCGGCCCAGGCGTTCGTGAAGCAGTAGTCCTCGGGACGTTCCTTCGTCGACGCGCGCAGGATCACCCGGCCCTCTTCCTTCCAGCCCTCGGTGATGATCGTGTCGCCTGGCCAGACCGGCTTGCGGAACTGGCCCTCGAGCGCCTTGAAGCGCATGGGGTCGCCGTCGCAGACCGAGTGCAGGACGGCGCGACCGACGTAGCCGTAGGTGCACAGGCCATGGAGGATCGGCTGGTCGAACTTCGCCTTCTGCGCGATCTCGGGATCGGCGTGGAGCGGGTTCAGGTCGCCGTTCAGGCGATAGAGGAGCGCCTGCTCCTCGCTGGTCTTCTCCTCGACGCGGAAGTCGGGGGCGCGCTCGGGGGGCCGCACCTTCGGGGTCTTGGGCGGGGGCGTGCCGCCGAAGCCGCCGTCGAGGCGGTAGATGATGTTCCAGCTCGTCTCGCAGACGAGGTCGCCGCTCTCGTCGCGGGTCTCGGTGGTGATCACCGTGGTCGCCATGCGCTTGAGGTCGTAGACACCGGCCACGGTGCCCACGGTCTTGAGCGTGCCCTTCGGCGCGAAGGGCTTGTGCAGGCGAATGCCCTGGCCGCCGTGCACCACCCCGAGGAGGTCGCCGCCGATCACCTCGAAGAGCTTCGAGTTCACGTGGAAGGTCGGCACCACCGCGTAGGTCGGCAGGACCTTGGGCCCACGCTTTTCGTAGAGGAAGTCGAGCTCCGCGCGCTTGGCGCCCACGCCGAGGGCGTAGAGGACCTGGTCCTTCCAGTCGTAGGTGTGGACGAGCTCTTCGGTCTGTTGGCCAGCGGCCTCTGGATTCAGCGCCATGGGCGCCCATGTAGCCGACAATGACGCCTCCGTCCACGCTGCGCCCCGATCGGGCCCGCGCCATCGTTGCCCCCTCGTTGGCGTCGCTGTTGACCCCTGGCCGAGGGAGCTACAGGCTCTTCAGTCGGATGCTCGGTCGAACTGCCCTCGTCCTTTCCGTGGCGCTGCTGACCGGATGCCCGGGCACCACCGAGCCGCCGAGCGACGCGTCCACCGATGGCCTGGCGGACGGCGCTCCCGACCGCGGCGACGACGACGGCGACGGCCTGTGCAACCAGACGGAGCTGGATCGCGGCACCGACCCCCTCGACCCCGACACCGACGCCGACGGCTACTCCGATTTCGTCGAGGTCTTCAACAACTACGACCCGCTCGTCCCGGCGGTCCCGACCGACGACGTGGTCTTCCGCCTCCTCGAGATGCCCGGCAGCATGGTGCGCGCCTCGCACACCCTCGTGATCCGCGGTTCGGGTCAGGACTATGCGGGCGCCTTCGAGTCGCGCGACGCCCGCGACGCGGACGGCCTCACAGCCGCCGACTTCTGGGACGGCTCGGTGGCGCTCTTCGCCAACCCGCCGGAGAACGTCGCCGTGGTGGAGGCCGACGCCGAGCGCTTTCGCGGCGTGGTCGGCACCACCGAGCTGAACTTCGAGACCACCTTCACCTATGACGCGAGCGTCGGCTTCGAGAGCTGCCTGCGCGCCTATCCGTTCCGCTACCAGGTCAAGCGCAGCGACGGCACGGTGCTCGCCTTCGAGCGCTACCTGCTGGTGGTGGTGCCGCCGATCAACACCGGCGAATGGTGCACACCGGCGCTGCCCTGTTTCTGATGCGCGGTCGCTCAGGGGGTCGCGGCCATCGGCCACGCCCGCGCCAGCTCGGCGGCGTAGGCGGCGGCCACGGTGGCGTCGTCGATCAAGAGGCTGCCCTCGCTGTTGCTCCACGCGTTCATGGACCAGTTCGGGGAGCCGGTGAACACCAGGTGGTCGTCGATGATGGCGACCTTGCTGTGGACGTTGTCGTGGCGGACCTCGATGCCGGCGGCGATCAGGGCCTGGGCCGGCGGGTCGTCCACGTAGGAGCTGCGGACCAGGGCGCGCACCGTGAGACCGCGGCCGTGGGCGCGGATCAGCGCGTCCGAGACCTCGGTCCGCGTCCAGGCGCTGATCATCACCTCGACCTTCGTGCTCGCGTCGTCGATGGCGGTCACAAGCGCGTCGAACCAGGGCGACGGCGAGGAGATGGGCGAGCGGGGGCTGGTGTAGAGCGTGTAGCTGCCGCCCGCGATCCCCGGCGCCACCGGCTGCGGGCTGAAGTCGCCGCCGAACATCTGATCGAAGGCCGCCTGGTAGCCGGCCACGATCTCCGACTGGGTGACGACGATGGAGTTGTTGTAGTCGGTGCAGAAGCTCGAGCGGGTCATGTTCCCCGAGCCGACCCACACCTCTTCACCGTCGGCGATGATGAACTTGTGGTGCATCAGCGCGGAGCGCGCGTCGTCCACGATGGTGACCCGCGGGTTGTCGGCGATGCGTGAGAGCGCGCAGTCGCGCACGCCGCCCGCGCCGAGGGGGCACATGTCGTCGTCGATCACCAGGCGGATGGTCAGGCCGGAGTCGGCGGTCAGCCGGGTCACCAGGGCGTCGACCACGCAGTCGTAGGTGGTCTCGTAGATCGCCATGTCCAGCGTGGTGTCGGCGCAGGCGATCACCTGGAAGAGCTGGTCGACGAAGGCCGTGCCTTCGGGCGCGAAGGCCGGGGTGTCGGGCATCGCGCCGGTGCAGGCCGGCAGGCCCGGGCACACACAGACCGCTCCCGCGTCGGCGTCAGCCATCGCGTCGGGCGTGGAGCCATCCATTGGCATCGCCCCGTCCATCGGGGCGCCGTCTGGGGTCGCGTCGGGGGTGGCGTCGGGGAGCGATGCGTCCGGGCCGCCTCCATCGATTGTTCCGCCGTTGGCGGCGCAGGCGGTGACGGCGAACAAAGGCAGGAAAAGAAAGGCACGGCGCATGGCGGCCGAAGCCTAGCAGCCGGTCCGTCCTCTTGCCGGCGGATTCAGGATCCGCACCTGCGCACCGGGCCGCCGAGCCGATATCCGTCCTCGGCGGTGGCGAGGCGAATGGGCTTTTTCGGATCGTCCTCGATGGTTTCGCGCAATTTCCTCACCGCGACGTGGAGCTTCCCGTCGTGGCGAAGCGGGTGGTACTCGTCCTCGTCCCAGGCCGCGCAGACCAGCTCCTCCTTCGTGGCCCGTCCCCCCCGGTCCGCGAGCACCATCAGGATGCGGAGGCTCTGCCCGGCCACCTCGACCGTGCGACCGTCGGGGAGCCACACGCTGCGCATCGGCTCGTCGATGCCCCACGCGGGCACCCACTCCTCGCTGGCTTCGGCGCCGCCGATGAGCTCGAAGGGCCCGGCGCTCGTGGCGAGGCTCTCGAGGACGCGCAGGTCCACGTGGTCGAGGGCCGGCTCGGCGCCCAGGAGCGCTCGAGCGCGCCGCGCCGCGGTGGGGGCGACGTGGGCCGAGGCGGCGAGGCGCTCGAGGAGCGCCGGCGCGAGGCGCTCGCGCGCCGACGCTTCGAGGTAGAGGCTCGCTTCGAGCGCGTAACGCGTCGAGCCCATCCCGCGCGCGAGCTCTTCGAGATGTGCTGCCTCGCGCGCGAGGTCGGCGCGCCGTCCGGCGCAGAGCAGCGCGTCCGAGAGCAGGGCGCGTCCGTGCGCTTCGAGAAGCGCCAGCTCGTACCGCACGCCGAGGCGCACCGCCTCGACGGCGTGGTGGGTCGCGGTGGCGGTGTCGCCTTCGGAGAGTGCGTGAGTCGACAGGAGGAGCTCCTGGAGGATTTCGAGGCGCCGGTCGCCCTCGGGCGGCGGCGCCGCGAAGCGCGGGTCGCCACTGTCGCGTGTGGACCGGATCGCTTCCCAGTAGGCGTGGACGAGGCCCGCACGGGTGGCTCGCAGAGCTTCGGGGATCGGGGGCAGCCCAGCGCCGTCGGCGCGGGCGAGGGAGAGGCGAACGCGGACGGTGGCGAGCTCGATGTCGGCGCGGGCGTCGATGCCCTCCACTTCGCGTACGCATGCTTCGAGGAAGGGCGCGAGGCCATCGAGCTCGCCCGCGGCGAGGCGTCGAGAGACGTCGAGGTGATGAAGCGCTGGCAAGAGGAGCGACGAGCCGCGGGCGAAGGCGCGCATCTCGTCGGTGAGGCGGCGAGCGCCGTCGAGATCGCCACGCTCGAGGTGGGCTCGCGCGCTCAACAGGATGCTCTCGCGGTTCGACAGGAGCACGGCCTGAGCGCCGCGGGGGCGGCCGCGGCTGGCGAGCTCGCCGGCCTCGGCGATCATGCCGAGGGAGGCGAAGGCCTCGGCCAGATCGCGCGCGGCGGCGCCGGGCTCGGGGGTCTCGAGGGCGCGCCGGCGCAGCTCCGACAGATCCGCGAGGGGGGGCGTGCCCCCCTCGAGAGTGACGGCGAGGGCGCGGGCGGCGTCCCGCGCGAGGGCGGTGGGGGCGTCGGTGGCGCCGGCCTCTTCGAGGGCTGCGCGGGCGTCGGCGTAGTGGCCGAGGTGGATGGCGCAGGCGGCGCGGAGGAGGCGCGCTTCACGGCGCGTCTCCGGATCGAGATCGGGGGAGGCGAGGATCTTGTCGAGCTGCGCGGCCGCGTCCTGAGCGTCGCCGCTGGCGCGCAGGGTGCGCGCCCACGCCAGCGTCTCGGCCGGGCCGCTGCGCGCTGGCGCGTGCACCTGCGCGAGGGCGGTGGGGTTGCCGAGCTCGGCCGCGCAGCGGAGCTTCCACGACTCGACCTTCGGGTCGGCGCTCTCGCGGAGGATCTTCCACAGGCGCGGCGCGTAGCCGCCGTCGAGGAAGCGCTCGGCGTCGCGGTCCAACAGATCGGAGAGCGCTTCGCTGCGCCCGAGGCGCGACAGGAGGCGCGCGGCCTCGAGGCGCGCGTCGAGGGACTCCTGTTGGGCGAGGAGCGCGGCGGCGTGCGCCGCCTCGTCGCCGTGATCGCTTCGTCGCCCGCTCGACAGCAGACCGCGCGCCACGTCGTGGAGGCGGATCCCGCCGGCGCTCCGCGTCACCAGGCCGCGCTGCTCGAGGGTGGCGAGGGCGTCCGGTCCGGGGTCGGGAGTGAAGAGGCGCAGCACCGGCAGCGGCAGCGGGATCTCGACAAGGGTGAGGCCGCGGAGGAACTCGGCCGCTTCACCCGTGAGCCCGGCCAACAGCCCTTCCTCTTGAAGCGACTCCTCGGAGGAGCCCGTCACGAGCAGCTGCGACAGGAGCCACGGGCTCCCGCTCGCCCGCGCGATCGCGCGCCGAACCGTCACCGCGTCCGCTCCGGGTGCCCAGGCCGCGGCCAGCGTGGCCAGCTCGTCGTCGCTCATCGCGGCGAGGGTCAGCACCTGCCCCGCGAGCTCGCGCCGGTGCGGGCTCGAGCGACTGGTGGCGATCCATCGGCTCTTGCGCGCATAGCTCGCCAGGCGGATCAGCATCTCCGCCGTCTCGTCGGACTCGCCCTGAAAGACGTCGTCGATCACCACGAAGAAGGGGCCGGCTTCCGCCAGGTCGAGCGCGGCGGCCGTCACCGCTTCGGGGTCGGCCTGGATCGCCGGCCAATCGATCGCATCGCCCGCGACCGCCGCCAGCGCGCGGAGGATGTCCTGGCGCACCTGGGCCGCGGGCTGTCCCGGCGGCACGTCGACGAAGATCACGCGATCGACCTTCCGACTGAAGCGCGTGTGCAGCGTCTGCAGCACCAGCGCGGTCTTGCCGACCCCGCCGGGACCCGCGATCAGCGTGACGGGCGCACGCTCGATCGCCTCGGCCAACCAGGCGAGGTCCGACTCCCGGCCGACGTAGACGGCGGGCGGATTCGGCAGGCGATGCGCGAGCGGGATCGCGACCGACTTCTTGGATGCGCGCTTCTTCTTCGCAGCCAAGTCAGCTCAATCCCACCGACGAAAGTCTCGGTCGCCACTCGTCATGGCGGCGGTCATCCCGCGCATGCTCCGCCGGCGTCGCATGGGCGCGGCCATGGTCGGCGTCTGGTCCGCTGCGCTCGCTGCTTCCTCCTCCGCCTCTCCCTCGGTCAGGGCGATCGGCGGCGGCGCCGGCGCGAGGGTCACCCTCAGGCGTTGGTCGACGTCGGGGATCAGGCGCTCGGTGCCGGTGATGTACCCCTCTGCGCGCAGCTCGACGTCGACCGGCGTCGCGCGCCGATCGAGGACCAGGGTGGTCGGCGTGACCCCGCGCACCTCTCCGTCGACCACCACCTCCGCGCCCGCCGGCAGGGAAGCGACCGCGACCGAGACAACCCCGGGCGCCTCCGCCGCGACCGCCGGTGCCGTCTCGGGGCTCGGCTGCGGCGTGGCGTCCTCACCACCGAAGACCGAGACGCCCAGGAAGATCGCCGCGGCCAGCGCGACGACCCCGCTGATGGCGCCGGCGAGCGCCCAGCGCCGCGTCGCGGTGCCGGTGGTGGTGCGCCGCATCACGCCGCTCGTCATCTGGCCGGCGGCCACGGACTCGGCGTTCGGGAGCTCGATCTCGATGTCCGCCATGGTGGGCGGCAGCACCCCCACCTCTTCGCCGCGCTCCACCCGCCGCAGCATCTCGCCCTTCTGCTCGATGCGATCGGTGAAGAGGCGCTGCATCAGGTCGTAGAGCCGCTCCTCCGGCGAGCCGTCCTCGTAGGCGCCCGCCAGCACCTTCTTCAGGTCCGAGCGCATCTGAGCCGCGGTCGGGTAGCGCCGGCGCCTCGATCGCGAGAGCGCTTTCATGCAGATGCGCTCGAGCTCCTCGGGGATGCCGGGCGCGAGCTCCGAGGGCGGCGCGATCTCGTGCTCGAGCACCGCGCGGATGGTGGCGGCCTGGGTGCGGCGCTGAAAGAGCCGTCGTCCGGTGAGCATCTCGTAGAGCACGATGCCGAGACCGAAGACGTCGCTGCGTCGGTCGAGGGGCTCGCCGCGACACTGCTCCGGAGACATGTAGGCGAACTTGCCCTTGATCAGGCCGGCGTCGGTCTTCGTCATGCGGTCGGCGGCTTTGGCGATCCCGAAGTCGAGGATCTTCACGTGCCCCTCGTAGGTGACGAAGATGTTCGAGGGGGAGACGTCGCGGTGCACCACGTTGCGGAGCTCGCCGTCGGGATCCTTCAGCTCGTGCGCGGCGTGGAGCCCCGCCGCCGTCTCCGCGAGCACGTGCGCCGAGACCATCGGGTCGACGCGGATCCCGCGGCTCGCGGCGCGACGGAGCACACCCATCACCGGCTCGCCCTCGAGGTACTCCATGACGAGGAAGAGGTCGTCGTTCTCCCTCCCGAGCTCGTGGACGTGCACCACGTTCGGATGACGCACGCCCGCGGCGATGCGCGCTTCGTCGAGGAACATCTTCTCGAAGGAGGGATCGCGCGCGAGGTGCGGCAGGATGCGCTTGATGACCACGGGCGCTTCGAAGCCGCTCGGGCCGCGAAGCTGACCCAGGAGGATCTCTGCCATTCCGCCCGTCTCCAGGCGTCCGAGCACGTCGTAGCGACCGACGCGCTGTGGTAGGTTGGCGTCGGCCGTTGCCTCCATGCGGGTTCGAGGATCGTACAGAGCAGCTCGGGTGCTCTCAACCACGCTCGCCTTGGGCCTTCTGGGCGCCCTGGTGCCGCGCGCGCACGCCCAATCCGAGGGTGCAGAGCCGCGCGAGCGCGCCCTGGTGCTCTTCGAGGCCGCGGAGCTGCGCTATCAAGAGGCGCGCTTCGAGGACGCCGTCGAGCTCCTGGTCGAGGCGCGCGACCTCTACGACGAGGCGGTGATCAGCTACAACCTGGGCCGGGCCTACGAGGAGCTCGGACGCTTCGCCGAGGCGGCAGAGGCCTTTCGTCACTACCTCGAGCGCGCGCCCGATGCGCAGGACCGTCGTCTGGTGGAGGCGCGGATCGAGCGCCTCGACGCGCAGGTGGCAGGCGGCGTGACCGAAGAGCCCGAGGGAGGCGGCGGAGCCACCGACGGATCGGAGGCCGAGGTCGTCAGCGAAGACGAATCTCCGTCGGGCGAGGGCGGGGAGACGCCGCCGGTCGACGAAGGCCCCTCGCGGGGGCCGAGCATTCCCGCGGTGATCGTGGCGGGCCTGGGCGCCCTGGGCCTCGGGGCGGGCGTCGCCTTCGGTTCCGTCTCCCAGTCCCTCAGACAGGACGCCGTCGACGACCCCGTGCACGAGACGAGCCGCGCGTCGTTCCGCGACGCCGAGAGCATGGCCAGCATCGCCAACGTGATGTTCGCGATCGGCGGTGTGGTCCTGGCAGCGGGGCTCACCTGGTTGATCCTCGACCTCGTCCTCGCGGGCGACGACGAAGACGAGCTCGCGCTCTCCATCGGCCCCGGGTCCATCTCGCTCAGGGGCGCGTTGCCGTGAAGCGCGTCGTGATCCTCGCGATGCTCGCGGGCTGCTCGGTCGCGCCCGTCGATTTCTCCGACAAGCGCTGCCCCTGCGATCAGGGCTTCGTCTGCGACGAGACGCGGGATCGCTGCGTGGAGATCGTGGGCGACGAGACGCTCCTCGAAGGGCTCCTCGCCTATTATCCTCTCGACGACGCCCCTGCGATCGCCGCCAGCGATCCCTACGGGGGCGGGCCCACCCTCGAATGCGGCGTGCCCGAGGTCTGTCCGAGCGCCGCCATGGGGCGCGTGGGCGGCGCCTTCGCCTTCGCCGGCAACGAAGCGCACATGCGCGGCACCGACGACGGTCGTCTGGTCACCGCCACCGCCGCGACCGCGGCGATCTTCGTTCGCCCCCGCACGCTGACGCGCGCCACCGCCTTCGCCAAGCTGCGCGACAGCGCGGAGCCCGGGGCGATCACCTGGGCGCTGGGGATCGACGGCGCGGGACGCGCAGGCTTCGGCGTGGGCAACGACGCCGAGGGAGAGACCTGGATCTGGAGCGAGCCCTTCACCGTCGCGCTGGGCGAGTGGTCCCATCTCGCGGGCACCTGGGACGGAGTGGCCATACGTCTGTACGTCGACGGCCTCGAGGTCGCCTCGGGCGCCGGCGAAGCCGACAGCTCCCGGGCCGAGATCCTGATCGGGGGCGACGCCTCGAGCACCAGCGTTCTGCCATGGAGCGGAGAGGTCGACGAGGCTCGGCTCTACGACCGCGTGCTCTCCGAGGCGACCCTCACCACCCTCGCCAACCCGTAGAGCTGCTCTCACAAGCTCTCGGGATCACGACGCTAATACAGGTAAGGAGGGGTAAGCGACGCTCCGTCGATGTAGGCCTGGGTGTGCCCCAGGATGAAGGCTGGAGGATCGCCCATGGGGAACAGCCGCCACCTTCTGCTCGCTCTCGCCGTCGCCCTCGCCGGGTGCAACGGCTTCATCGGAGACGCCGGAGGCACGGGGGGTTCGGGGACCGGGGGGTCGGGACCAGGGGGCTCGGTGGTGGGCGCCGACGGGGCGCCGCTCACCGCACGGGACATCCCGCTCTCCGGCGCCCGTCGCCTCTCGCGCGCCGAGCTCGACAACACCCTGCGCGACCTCGTCGACGTCTCCGAGCAGCTCGCCGTCGCGCACCTGCCGGAGGACGACCAGGAGCGCCAGGGGATGTTCCTGCAGTGGCCCTTCGACAACGTCTACCCGCTCCAGACCGCCGACGGTGTCGTGATCTCCGGCTACGAGACCATCGCCGACGCGGTCGCCGCGCACGTCACCAGCGACGGCGCGGTCCTCGGCTCCATCGTCCCCTGCACGGCCACCGGGCCAGGCGACACGGCGTGCCTTCGCTCCTTCGTCGAAGACTTCGGGCTCCTCGCCTTCCGCCGTCCCCTCGAGACCCCCGAGGTGGACCGCTTCATGACGCTGGCTCCCCTCGCCGAAGAGGCGGGCGACTTCGAGCTCGGCATCAGCCTCGTGATCCGGGCCATGCTCCAGTCGCCCGACTTCCTGTACCGCGTCGAGATCGGCACGCCGGTGCCGGGCATGACCGACGTCTACCGCCTCGACGGCTACGAGATCGCCACCCGGATGAGCTACCTGCTCTGGGGCAGCACCCCCGACCGCTGGCTCCTCGATCTCGCGTCGAGCGGTGAGCTGGAGACGACCGAGGGCCGCGCCGCGGCGGCGCGCGAGATGCTCGACGATCCGCGCGCCCTCGATCAGCTCGATCGCTTCCACGCGCAGTGGCTCGGCTACAACACCCTGTTCCACTCGCCCGAGCTCACCCAGGCGATGCGCGAAGAGACCCGCGCGCTGATCGAGCGCGTGATCTTCGACGAGGACCTGCCCTACCTCGACATCTTCCGCATGGGCGAGACCTACGTGAGCCCGATGCTCGCCGAGCACTACGGTCTGCCCGCGCCCGAGGGCGACGGCGGTTGGGTCAGCTACGAGGGCAGCGGCCGCGGCGGCATCCTCAGCCACGGCGCGGTCCTGTCGGGCTTCTCCACCGGCGGCGACACCAGCGTCACCCGGCGGGGCGTCTTCGTGCGCGAGCGGCTGCTCTGCGCGATCCTTCCGCCCCCGCCCGCGAACGTCAACGCCGACGACATCCCCGAGACCCACTGCAAGTCGGAGCAGGTGGAGGCGCACCAGCAGGGGGCCTGCGCGGGCTGCCACTCGCAGATGGATCCCATCGGCTGGGGCCTCGAGAACTACGATCTCGAAGGGCAGTTCCGCGCGAACGATCCCGGCAAGCCCGAGTGTCCCATCGATGGCGCCGGAGAGCTGCCGGGCTTCGGCACCTTCACCGGGCCGGGCGAGCTGGGTGAGCTCCTCGCCGACAGCGACGCGCTCGAGGCCTGCGTCATTCGCCAGGTGGTCCGTTACACGATGGGACGCGAGGAGACGGCGGACGACGAGGCGTTCATCGGCGAGCTGGTGAACGATCGCGCGGGGACGGCGTGGGGCTTTCGGGATCTTCTGGTGGACGTGGTGGCGAGCGATCGCTTCGCCCTCACGCGACGCGACGAGGCCTGGGCCGCGGGCGCGGGGGAGTGAGGAGAGGACGATGACCAACGAGAAGGAAAAGAAGACCCGCCGGGGCAGTGAGGGGGGCGAGCAGGCCCCCAGAATCGGGATCAGTCGTCGCGCGGTGCTCCGCGGCATCGGGGGTGCGGCGGTGGCGCTGCCCTTCCTCGAGATCATGCGGGACGCGTCGCCAGCGCGGGCCGCGGGGATCCCGAAGCGCTACATGGTCTGCGTCGCGGGCAGCTCTCTCGGCTCGGGCAACGTGGACATCGACGAGACCTACGTCCCCACCACCACGGGCTTCGGCTACGACCTCAAGACCGCCCTCGCCCCCTTCGCCGGCGGCACGCTGCCCTCCGGCGCCACCTACGGCGACGTGCAGAACGAGATCAGCGTCATCACCGATCTGCGCATCCCATGGGCCGGGATGAACGGCGGCACCGTCCCCGCGGGCGGCCGCCCCGACAATCATCACGAGACGATGGTGAGCCCGCTCCTCTCCGGTGTGCGCACGCCCTCGGGAGAGACCTCGAAGTGCTTCGGCCCGACCTCGGACCAGGTGGCGGCCGACGCCCTCGGCGGCGACGAGACCCTCTTCCACTCGCTCCAGTTCTGCGTCCAGCTCTCCAGCTACCTCGGCGGCGGCGGCATCGGCAGCCGCGCGATGATCAGCTATCGCGACGGCGGCGGCATCGGCGAGCCCGGCGAGCGCATCCGCCCCCAGACCAGCCCGCGCCAGGCCTGGGAAGATCTCTTCTACAACTTCGAAGCCGAGGATCCCTCCGTCGCCGCGGCGCGCGACTTCGACCGCCGCGTCCGCAGCAGCATCCTCGACGTCGTTCGCGGCCAGGCCGAGTACTTGAACAGCCGCCTCGGCCGTCCCGACCAGGTGCGCCTCGAGCGACACTTCGACGAGATCCGTGACCTCGAGCGGCGCATCGCCGAGCTCGGTCCGATGGCCGAGGGGGCGTGCATGGCCCTCGACGACCCGGGCACCGACCCCTCCGCCGGCGGCAACCGCGTCCAGGTGGGAGACGAGTACCCCTACAACATCAGCAATGGCTACTCGAACGAGGATCTACGCGCCGAGGTGTTCAATCGGCTGATCCACATGGCCTTTGCCTGTGACCTCACCCGCTCGGTGTCCCTGATGTACACGCACTTCCACTCCTGGATGAACGTCTACCCGCTCATCGGCCGCGAGTCGGATCAGCACGAGCTGGGGCACTCCGGCGACCGTCACGGCACGCGCGGGCAGGCCGAGATTCTGGCCTGGCATTACAAGCACTTCGCCTCGCTGGTGGACGCGCTCGCGAACACGACCGAGGTCGACGGAAGCCGCCTCCTCGACCACTGCGCCATGGTCTTCACTCACGAAGGCGGCTACGGACTCGACCCCTCCGACGGCTCGATGAAGCGCTCGCACTCCACCGAGCGCATGGCGTGCCTCGTCGCCGGTCGCGCCGGCGGCATGATCCAGGGCCAGCACGTGCAGAAGAGCGGATGGCATCCGGCGCAGGTGTTGACCAGCGCGATGAGCGCGGTCGGTGCTGGCGAAACGTTGGGCGAGGTGGACGGAGTGATCCCCGAGCTCTTCGAAGGCCCGAGCGTCTGAAGGCGCGACATCGTCGCGACCGTGTCGTGGCGGTCTTGTGGCAGCGTTGCCATTTGCCACGCTCACTGGAGTGCGTTGACGCCGAGATGCGCGCACTTCGGCGCGTCCGCCCACAGGCATGCGTGATGCACTGCATCGGTGCACCATGCCCATCGCGCCCGGCTTGATTCGGCCGTACATGAATCGGCTGATCCTCGCACTTCGAATCTTCGATGGTGCGCTCGTGCTGGGGCTGGCGTGGCTCTGCACCGCGGCTATGGGAGATCAGTGGACCGACGTGCACCTGTCCGCCGGTCTCCTCGCCGCGGTGCTCTATGGTCTGAGCGCAGACGCGGGTGGGCTCTACGGCCCCTGGCGTGGCACCCCGCTCCGCACCGAGCTCTTCCACGTGTGGACGAGCTTTGCGGTGATCGTGCCCGTCCTCTTTCTGGTCGGGTATTTCGCGGGAGGCAGCGAATCGATCGCGCACACCACGGTGTTCTTGTGGCTGGTGGCGACACCCACGACGCTCACGCTCTCGCGTGCGCTGCTCCGTGGCGCGATCCGCGAAGCGCGCCGCCGGGGTCGCAACACGCGCAGCGTCGCCATCGCGGGCGCCACCGAGTCGGCGCTGGATCTCGCGCGCGAGATCGACGACATCCCCTGGGCGGGCTTCCGCATCTACGGCATCTACGACGATCGCGGCGATGACGACGCGCGCGTGACCGCCATCCCGAGGGGCGTGGCGAAGCTACGCGGCGACTTCGACCGGCTGGTGGACGACGCCCGCGCCGGCAAGGTCGACATCGTCTACATCGCGCTTCCGCTCCGCGCGGAAGGACGCATCCGAACGCTGGTGGCGGAGCTGGCCGACACCACGGCGTCGGTTCACGTCGTCGCGGACGTCCTGCTCACCGAGCTGATGCAGGCGCGCTTCGCGTCGGTGGGGCGGCTGCCGGTCATCAGCATCTTCGACGACCCATTCCACGGCGTCGACGGAACGCTGAAGCGCATCGAGGACATCGTCCTGGGCGCGGCCATCCTCGTCTTCGTCTCGATTCCCATGCTGCTGATCGCGGCCGCGGTGAAGCTCACCTCCCAGGGGCCGGTGCTCTTCCGGCAGCGACGCTACGGCCTACGCGGCGAGGAGATCACGGTGCTCAAGTTCCGAACCATGACTGTCTGCGAAGACGGCGATCGGATCGAGCAGGCGAAGGAGCACGATCCACGGGTGACGCCACTCGGTGCGTTCCTGCGCCGGACCTCTCTCGACGAGCTACCCCAGTTCTTCAACGTCCTGACGGGGGAGATGTCGATCGTCGGTCCGCGCCCTCACGCGGTCGCGCACAACGAACAGTACCGGCGCCTGATCCCGGGCTACATGCTGAGGCACAAAGTGAAGCCCGGGATCACCGGATGGGCGCAGGTCAACGGCTGGCGGGGCGAGACGGACACCCTCGGCAAGATGGAGAAGCGGGTCGAGCACGACCTCGCCTACATCCGTGACTGGGGGCTTCAGCTCGACCTGAAGATCATCTTCATGACGATCTTCAGCCAAGCCACCTGGAAGAACGCGCGCTAGGCGCGCCCGCCTTCAGTTCATCCCCATCGACGCGCCGCCGCCCATCGCCGACGCACCGCCGCCCATGGCGGAGACCATCACCGAGGCGCTCCCCATGGCCGAGGCGCCACCCATGGACGCGCGATCTTCCCGATGCTCCTCGCGGCGATCCATCGCGGCCTCGCGGCGCTCCTGACGCGCTTCCATGGCGGACTCGCGACGCTCCATGCGCGCCTCCATGGCGGACTCGCGGCGCTCCTGACGCGCGTCCATCGCGGCGTCACGACGCTCTTCGCGCGCCTCCATGGCGGACTCGCGACGCTCCTGGCGTGCTTCCATGGCGGCCTCGCGCTGCTCCATGCGCGCCTCCATGCCGGCCGCGATGCGCTCCTGACGCGCGGCCATGGCGGCCTCGCGCTCCTGACGGCGCTGCTCCTGGGCGTCGCGGCGCGCTTGCGCAGCGGCCTCGCGCTCCTGACGGCGCTGCTCCTGGGCGGCCGCGCGCTCCTGGCGGCGGCGCTCCTGCTCCTCGCGGCGCGCCTGCGCGGCGGCCTCGCGCTCCTGACGGCGCTGCGCCTGAGCGGCCTCGCGCTCCTGACGACGCTGCTCGCGCTCAGCGGCGCGGGCGTCCTGACGCGCCTCATTGCGCTCGTGGACCGCGGCGGCGTTGGCGCGGCCGTGGGCGCCGGGGGTCGCCACCGTCGGGGTGGCCGGCGTGGTGCGCACGGCAGGGTGCGCAGCGGGCGTGGCGGGACGGGCGACGGTGGTCGCGCCGGTGCTCACGGTGGGCGTCGCCGGGGTGTTCGCCTGAACCGTCGGCGTAGCCGTGGTCGTGGCCGTCGGCGTGGCCGTGGTCGTGGACGCGGAGGTCGTCGCGGTGGCGGTCGGCTGCGCCGGCTGCTGCACGGTGACGGTGGCCCGCGGCGGCGGCGCGGTCCTCGCCCGCGTCGTTGCGTGAACGGTGCAGCCACCGAGCATCGTGCCCAGGGCCAAAACGGTGATCAGTTGGAGCCGGTTCATTTGCGTTCCCCTTCGCGGTTGGCGAAGCCCGAGACCCCGCCCTTCCAGCTCCGGGGCATCCATCGCCCCATCGCCTTCACGGCGTGGACTTCAAAACGATTCCGAGGAATCGTCAATGGACAAGCGTGGACGAGTGAGCGGTGAGGATATTCGCGCAGCTCACTCGACCGGAACGATCTCGCGGGTTTGGAGGAATCGCCGGGCGAAGCGGCGGATCCGCCTTTTTTGAACGTCGTCGAAAAAAGGCAGGGTCCCAGGCGGCGTCGGCAGGTAGCTCATGATGTTGCCCGCCACCTCGGGGTGCTCCCGGTTGCCGAAGAAGTGCCCGAGCTCGTGCGCCAGGACCTCGTCGTCGGCACGGGAGGCGACGATCACCAGGTGTGCCCCCGGCCTGGTCGCCGGCCGCCAATGCACCCCCGAGCGCATCCGGCTCGGATCGTCGACGTCCCTCAGGCTCTGCACCGCGAACCAGTTGATCACGTCGGGGTGCATCAGCTCGCCGAGGGCGTGGCGGTCGTCACGATCCTCGAGCCGCGCGTGATCCCCGGACATCTCGTGGACGTCGGTGAGCGTGAAGGACAGGCCCACGGGCGCGAAGATGCGGTTGGCCATCGCCACGTGGCTGTCGAGCCACGCGCGGGTGACCACGGGATCCTCGCCGTTCGTCGCCACCGTCACCTCGATGGGAAGCGTCGGGAAAGGTTGCGCGTTTCCCGGCCCGGGCTGCGCGCGGGTGGGCGCGGTGCCGAGGGGCGCGAGGAGCAGGAGCGCCAGCGCGACGGCCGCCCAAAGGAGGCGTTGCCTCGATCCATTCGGGTGATAGGGTCCGCGCCTCATCCAACCAGGCGAGAGTATGAGCGCGAGCCAACGGTCAGACATCGGGCGTGTGGGCATCGTCTTCTCCGGGGGTCCAGCCCCCGCGGCGAACGCGGTGATCTCCTCGGCGGCCACGTCCTTCCTTCAAGACGGACGTGAGGTCGTCGGGTTCTTTCACGGCTATTCACACCTGCAGGAATACCATCCCGTCAGCCGGCGGCTCCTCCCGGACGAGCATTACCGGGTTTTCACGGAAAAAGACCTCTCCGGGCTCCGCAACAGCCGCGGGATCATCATCGGCACCGCGCGGGCGAATCCGGGCAAGGGTATCGAGCGGCCCGAGGATCTCGACGACCCGGAGAAGACCCGGAAGCTCCACAACGTCTACAACGCCCTGGTCGACCTCGAGATCGACGCGCTGATCTCCATCGGGGGCGACGACACGCTGAAGACGGCGAACCTCTTGTCGCGCTTCCAGAAGACGCTCCCCGCGGACGCCAAGCGGGTGCGCATCGTCCACCTGCCGAAGACCATCGACAACGACTACCGCGGCATCGACTTCACCTTCGGCTTCTTCACGGCGGTGGACGTGATGGCGAAGGAGATCATGAACCTCCGCGCCGACGCCCAGGCGACCAGCAGCTACTTCATCGTCGAGACCATGGGCCGCAAGGCGGGGTGGCTGAGCTACGGCGTCGCCATCGCGGGCGAGGCGAACCTGGTCATCGCCATCGAGGACGTGGACGAGCGCTTCACGATGATGGAGGCGATCGAGGATCCGGAGACCGGCGAGACGAAGGAGGAGCCGCGCCTCGACCTCGACAAGCTCGCCGATCGGATCATCGAGCTGATCTTGATGCGCGAAAAGCGCGGCAAGCATTACGGCACCATCGTCCTCGCCGAGGGCCTGTCGGAGATGCTCCCCGAGAGCTACCTCGCGACGCTGCCGCGCGACCCCTTCGGCCACATCAGCCTCGGCCGCATCGATCTCGGCAAGCTCATGGCCGAGCGCGTCGCCTTCCGTTACGAGCAGCGCACGGGCCGCAAGAAGAAGCTCACCGGCGTGCAGTTCGGCTACGAGTCGCGCTGCTCGCCGCCGCATGCCTTCGACGTGATGCTCGGCAGCCAGCTCGGCATCGGCGCCTTCCGCGCCCTGGTCGAGGAGGGCCTCGACGCCCACATGGCCAGCGTCAGCGGCCAGCTCGACCTGCAGTACGTCCCATTCGACGAGCTGGTGAACCCCTACACGCTCAAGACCGAGGTCCGCTTCATCGAGCTCGGCAGCGACTTCCACCGCCTCGCCCGCTTCCTCGAGCTCCGCGGCGAAGAACAGCGCGAGTGGAGCCCGGGCCGGCGCCGGGAGAGCTGAGGAGCCGCGAGTGAGCTCCTGCCCACGAGGAGCCGCTCATGCGCGGTCGGCCGACGTCGACCTTCGGATCCGCTCCATCTGCCCGTAGAGCACGTCCAGCCTCCGCCGGTGCAGGCGGATGTATTGCCTGGCGACGTCGATCGCGATGCCGGCGCCGTCCTTGTCCGTCTCGCGAACCAGGAGTCGACCGCGGGTGCGGCTCTCCACCAACACCAGCGCAGTGGGAGTCTTGACCGGGATGATGATCCGCGGATTGGACCCATTGGCATCCGTCAGGATGTAGGGAGCCAGGGTAACTTCGGACATCTTCTCGCCTCTACGTCACCCGCGTGGGGCTCGGTCCTCGGGGATCGAGGTGACGAGGGAGAGTTCAGGCTCCGTGATGGTCCAGTATGACACGCACATGGGAGGGCGGGCGGAGATCATGGGAGGGTCGGCGTCTTTCCTCATCGCCGCTCCGAGTGCTGCTCCCGCGATGTAGGTCATGGCGTACAGAGCCCGCCATCGCAGCTGGCTCCCGTACAATCCGCGTCCGTGTTGCACGCGGGGACGCACGTCGCTGAACCCGCGCTCCCCGAACACGCCGATCCGCGCTCGCAATCGGAGACCTGGGTGCACGGACCCCCGACGGGTTGGTCGCCACCCGGATAGCACGCCCACGGGTCGCTCGCGTCGTCGGTCGTTCGCCAGCAGAGCTCGCCGCTCGCACAGAGGGACGGGGTGTCGGCTGCGGGATTGGGAGACGTACACGCCTCGACGCACTCGTTCGCTGCGGGAGTGTCCGACGGGCCGACGGCCGCACACGCCAGCCCCACCTCGCAGTCCGTCAGCCTCGAGCAATGCTCGCCGAGGTGACATCCGTGAACGTTGCACGCGGCGGTGCAGTAGGAGATCGTCTCCGCGCCGATCCAGGCCTCGCAGTAGGCGCCGAGCTCACAACTGAAGTAGTCGTCCACACACGGCGCGCCGATCGGAATGTCGCCGCCCGGCAGACACCCGTAGGAGTGCAGCTCATCGCCCCGGTAGACCCAGCAGAGCTCGCCGCTCGCGCACCGGCCGCCCAAGAGGAAGGTGGCGTCGTTGGCCGCCGCGACGTCGTCGCACCGCGCGATGCATTGGTAGACGTACCCAGCATCCGACATGTGCACCGCCGCGCACGCGTTTCCTTCTGCGCAGTCGTCGTCGGTGTCACAGGGCTCCCCCGGCAGGTGATCTCCGGGTGCGCACGCCGCCAGCGTCAGCCCGCAGACCAGAACGAGGTTTGCGAGGCGACCGGTCATCGCCCTTCAGTATGACCGAAGTCACGAGTTCGGGCCGTCAACGTCGTCGCCGGCGCCACGCGAGCCCCGCCGCGATGGCGAGGAAGAGCGGTGCGCCGAAGGCGCGAGGCGTCAGGGCGACGACCCGACAATCGCAGCCACCCGCGCCCCGGAAGAAGCCCGCTCCACCATCCATGGCCGGCGCGCCGGTGTCCCTGGAACCGTCGGGAGTCGATCCGTCCGTGGCAGCATCGGTGATCGCCGCGTCGCCAGGTCCCGCGTCGCCAGGTCCTGCGTCGCCAGGTCCCGCGTCCGGTGGGGTGGCCGTCGCGCATGCGGCCGCCGCCAACGCTTCGCTCTCGGCGAAGCAGAGGTTCTCGATCACGAGCCGCGGGGCGGCGCCGTCGCTGGTCCCGGGGCCGAGGCCCCAGGCGCTCACGATGTTCACACCGGGGTTGGTCCAATCACTGCTGCTGCCGGTTGCTTCCATTCCATCGAAGACCAAGGTCATCGTGGCCGGGCCCCCGGTCATGGGCGCTGGGATTTCGAGTCCGAACGCCACGGAGTGCCACCCTTCGGTCACCGGGTAATCGGGTGTGCTCGCGGAGACGGTGGTATCGAGAGACAGCAGCGTGTGCAGCCACCCGGATGAAGAGCGCTCCAGGTACAGGCGTGCATAATGGTCGCCCGTGTCGGTGTTGATCTGCAACAACGTCACCTGAACATCGCTGGCGGATTCCAGCAGCGTGATGAGCTCGCCAGGCAGATAGAAGTCCGCCTGGACCCACTGGGTCGTGCGTGGCGCGCCGGAGTCGAGTGGTCGTATCTGCGGGAACTGGGTGTCCGCGGCCGCCGGGTCCCAAGTCGTGAGGACGCACTTCCCAGAAAGACACATCTCCCCGTCGAAGTCGGTGATCACTGAAAACGATCCGACGTCACCGTCGAAGTACCCGTTCGAGCAGGGGGACGTCATGTCACAGCCATCCGACCAATCATCGAAGGTGATCAGCGGCTGAGCGGAAGCGAAGCCGGGTGCGCAGGTGGCGATTCCGAGCGCGAGCCACATCAGCCGAGCCGTCTTCATGGGGAACCTCGAGGACACGCCTCTTTGCGGCACCCGGTGAGCCGCGACGAGCGTGGGTCAAAGATACATGAGAAAGCCTCTGGACACGGGTTGGGCACCTTCGACCAGGCCCACCTTGCCTCCGCCCTCGGCGGCCCCATGCTTGAGGGGTGGGTCGTGGTGGTGCGGGGCGTTGGGACGAGCCGACTTTCGTGACGGTGGCTCGGGCGCTCGCCTATTGGCCCCTCTTCGCCGTCGCTCTGCTCACCTTCTTCGGCGCGCCAGGGATCATCGGTGGGGCGTTGATCGTGGCGATGGTGCGCCATACGGGCGGCGCGATCGACGGGCGCATGGTGATGCTCGCCGGGTTCGCGGCCGGTTTCGGGGGATGGATGTTGGTGCTGCTGACCCACGCCACCATCGACACGCCATTCGGGCTCCTCGTCCTCTCTCTCTTCGTCCACGCGAGCCTCAGCGCGAGCATTCGGTGGGCGGGGCATTTCATCCGTGGCGGCGTCTACACCGAAGCGGGCCTCGCGGTGCTCCTGGCGGTAGTGGTGACGGTGCTCGCGCCCTACGCGATGTGGCGCCTCGGCGCGAGCGAGGGCAGTGAGATCTTCGGCACCCTCGCGGCGGCGACGCTGGTGTCGGGCATCGGTCTCGGCGTGGCCGCCTCCTCGCCGTCGCCAAGCCTGCGCCGACGCGTCGGGGAGTGGGGGCTGGGGGCGCCGCTCCTCCTCTCCTTGGCCGCGGTCGGGCTCTACGCCTATCGCACCGCGCTCTCGGGCGTGCCCCGCGGGGCTCAGGCGATCGACGACCGCCACGCCATCTGGGCCATCGGCATGCTCGCGTTGTCCGTCCTCTTCGCCCTCGTCGCGCTTCAACGCGTCCTGGTGTTCGCGCGCCTCGGCCGCGCCCCCGAGCTCCACCTCCCGACCGAAGCGGGCCAGCCCGCCCGCGTCGTCCGCGCCGACGGAAGCACGATCAAGGTTCACATCGACGCCTCCACAGTGAGCGAAGAGGACAGGGTCCTCACCCTCCTCGCCTACCAGCTCGGGCAGACCGCCGAGAGCGCCTACCGCAGCAACGCGCAGCGTGTCACGGCCGACGCGGTCTTTCGCGGGAGTCGTCGCGCGGCGCAGCGGCGCGCTGTCTCGAGCGGCCTCGGCTGGCTCGGCTGGGCGGCCTTCACCGCCGCGACGGCGAGCTTCGGGCTCTGATCAGGGACAGCGATCGGCGGCCGTGGGCGCCGGGCAACCGGGCGAGCAGGTGTAATAGAGGCCGGCGCAGGTTGGATTCGGCACGCAGCTCGGGTGGTTCTCGAAGTAGCAGTCGTAGGTGGTGAGCAGATCGGTGCAGACCGAGCAGCCCGTACCGCGACAGCCCGTGTAGGAGCCGCCTGCACCAGTGCAGGTCGGATCCGCGGTCAGACACGCGCTCCACATCCCGGAGGGCAGGCAGTACTGCCCGCCCGGGCCCGGGCAGGTCCGGTACATGCCCGCCGTGCACTCGGGCGTGCCCGTATCCACCCCGGTGTCGGCCGCGCCGGTGTCGGTTGGGCTGGTGTCGCTCGTGCCGGTGTCGGCGGTGCCGGTATCGGCGGTGCCGGTATCGATCGAGCCCGTGTCGACGCCCGTGTCCATCGCCCCGGTGTCGACCGTGCCGGTATCCATCGTGCCGGCGTCAGCCGTGCCCGTATCCGGCGATCCGTCCGGCGGGCTGCCGTCCATCGACGCCTGACAGACGCCTTCGACGCAGCGGTTGCCCGCCGGGCAATCGAGCGAGCTCGTGCACTGGGTGGTGGATTCGGTGCACGCCCCCGCAGCGGTCGCGACGAGGAGCGCGAGAAAGATCAGAGGGGCCCCCATGGCCCGAGGATATCAGCCGGGGCGCACCAACGCTTCGAGCTCGAAGACGTGGGGATCTTCCGCTCCCATTTCCCGGAGCGCGCGGGCCAGCTCCACCACGTACTCGACGTTGTCGCCGCTCGGCCCGCGGGAGCCGCGCACCTGGTCGGCGATGATGTCGAGGGGCGCATCGCCGAGCCAGTTCGCGTTGGTCTCGGTGGCGACGTAGACCAGCGCCTCCTCGAGGACCGAGCCGTCGCGGGCGAAGACCATCGTGCGGTGATGCGTGTAGCCGCCCTGCTCGCGATGATCGAGCTGCGCCATCACTTCGTCGCGATGTTCGTCGGCGAGGCGATAGGCCGTGCCCCAGGTCAGCGCGCTCTCCTTGGGGATCAGCGTGACCACCCGCCCCGGCGCTCCCGGTACGCCTCGATGATCCGTCGACCCCTGCCAGAAGCGGCGCACGAACCCGCGGATGAACGCTGGCTGCTTCTCCTGGTAGGGAAAGGCCGGCCGCCACACCAACGATCCGTATCCAAAGATCCAGGTCATCGACACCCACGCTCGCAAACGAAAAGAGCCCCGCACGCGTGGTGCGGAGCTCTTGAATAACACGAGTCGTCGTCGGGCTCAGGCGCCGAGCTGCTTGACGCGCTTGCGGCGGCGGCGCGCGGCCTCCGCTTCCTTCTTCCGACGGCGAACCGAGGGCTTCATGTAGTGACGGCGACGCTTCAGCTCACGGAGGATGCCCTCCGACGCCATCTTGCGCTTGAGGTGCTTCACCGCGCGGTCGAGACCCTTGTCTCCGACCACGACTTCCACGGGCTTACAGATGACTGCCTCACTCTTCATCGAAAATCGCCTCTTTCCGTCTGGGGGCGCGGAAGGTGGCATGCCGGGCTTGCCGGCGCAAGTCCCTGCCCCGGCTCAGAAGAGCTGTCGGGGGCGGGGCAGCCTGGAGGGGTCGATCCGTGGGGTTTCGGGGCTGATCGAGACCTCGACGTGGGTGGTGGCGCGCTCCTGACTGGGGTCCGCGCCCTCGCAGACCATGGCCTGGCCTTCGAGATCCGTGAGCCGGCGCTCGAGGACCTGGAAGACCGTGCGCAGATGGTGGATCTCCCGCGGGTCGACCTCGTCGAGGCGATCCTCGTGGTGCCTCAGCATCCTGAGGACGGCGTTGACCTCCGACAGCGTGCGGTCGAGGCAGTGGGCCTGGATGCGGTCGCGCGAGGTGCGCGCCCGGTCGAGGCCGCTCGCCACCCGCCGGCTGACCTGCCACGCGCGGGACATGGCGTGGTCGACCGCGGCCTTGGCGGCGACACCGTGATTGGGGCTCTGGGCGCGGGCGGGCGCGGCGGCGAGCGCACACACCACACCCACCCCCGCCATCCACATGGCGAGACTTCTTCGGGGCATCACTCGGATCGTTGCGGCCGGCGGCGGGGGCATTCACGGCGGCGCGCGCGGTGGTGGAGGCTCAAGGCCCGGTCGACGGAACGGGCAGCGCGCTCGAATCGAGGTTCTGATCGTTGTCCCGGTAGACGACGCCGTCCGACAGGGCCTCTTCGTCCGGGGGCGCGTCCTGGACGTTCACACCGACCGGGTTGTCGGCGATCACCCCGTCGTGAAGCACGAGATGGCCGCCGTCCGCGATCTGGATCCCGGCCACCGCGTTGTCGCGGATCAGGAAGCGCTCGATCCGCCCCGTCGCTTCGCGCACCGCGACCACACCCATCGCCGCGCCGCTGCCCGCGTTGATGCGCGTCCCCTCGATCGTCACCTCCGTGAGGCGCCGCTCCCCTTCAGGGCCGTGAAGGAGCACCCCCGCTTCCACGTTGTCGGCGAAGGCGCAGCGCGTGCAGGAGAGGCCCGCCCCGAGCTGCGCGGTCAGGCCGCGACCGGCGAAGCCCATCTCCGTCGCCAGCGTTGCTTCGACCCTCAGATCGCGCGCGGTGAGCGTGGAGCCCACGTCGCTCGCCAGGATCCCCGTCCCGGTGGAGCCCGCGACCGACGCCCGCTCCACGACGGCGTCCGCGTCCATCCGGAGATCGAGGCCCGAGCCGATCGCACCGGTGGCCGGGTCGGGCTGCACGTCTTTCACCGTCAGGTCTCGGAGCGTCACGTCCAGATCGGCGCCGAGGAGCGCCACGCCGGCGCCATGGCTCCGCTCGACGTAGAGCCGTTCGAGGAGCGCCGTCGTTCCGGTGTCGAAGACCACGGCAGCGCCCCCGTTGTTCCCCATCGGACGTGGGCGCACCTCGTCGATGATCAGCTCGCGGCCGGTGATGGCTCCCCGGTGGCCCACCAGAACCAGCCCGGTGGTGGTCGCGCCGTGGATCCACGTGCGCGAGACATCGACCGTCGCCTCCTGGTTCGCCGTGAGCCCGAAGCCGCTGGCGTCGTCGCTGCCGGCGACGATGTCGCGAAGCACCGCGTCTTCGAGCGTCACCCGCCCGCCGAGCTGAGCGAAGATGGCGGCGGTCCGCGCGTGCTCGATCACCACGCGGCGCAGCGTCGCTTCGCCCGCTTCCTGGACCGCGACACCCTGACCGAGGACCCCTTCGGTGGTCGTGTCCACGTTTCGGATGACGGCGTCTTCGAGGATCACGGTACTCGTGGACACGCCCAGCCCGAAAGCGCGCACGTCGTCGAAGTACACGCGGCGCAGCTCGGCGTGGGAGCCGTCGTAGACGAAGGCGCCCATGCCCACGTCGCTCGGCCCGAGGCTGGTGTGCATGGCGACGATCCCATCGGCGGTCAGCTGCCCGCCCGTGGTGACGACGAAGCCCGCCGATTGCCCTTCGACCCAGACGTCGCGCACCGTCGCTGAGACCCCACGCACGCGCACACCCGGTCGTTCGGCGAAGATCGAGACGCGCTCGAGATGACAGCCCTCGCCGAGCTCGACCATCGGGTCGCCGCCCGGATCCGGCAGGGTGAGGACGGTGCCACTGGCGCAGGCGCCGAAGAGGGAAACGCCGGGCAGCGCCGTCAGGTCCACCGCTTCGGTGTAGGTGCCGCTGTGGACTGCGATCGTGTCGCCGGCGGTCGCGAATGCGATCGCTTCGCCGATGGTGCCGTAGGGCGCCGCGAGCGAGCCGTCCCCGCCGCTCGCGCCGGCCCGCACGTGGATCTCGGCGCCGGACAGACCCTCGGGGACACCATCGGCGGGACAAGACGGGCCGAGGGGAGCACACCCTTCGCCCACGAAGCGCACCTCCCCATCGGGACACGCCGGGCCCTCGTCGAGAGTCCACGGTTCGCATCCCGCCGCATCTCCCACCGCGCGGGCCGACCAGCCGCGGGGGCAGCCGCCGAAGTCGGGGAGCGCGGGCGCGGTCGGCGCCTGGGGGACGATCTCGAGAGGCGCGGCATCGGGCGCAGCGTCGGCCGCATCCACGCGCGCGTCGACTGGGCCCACGTCGTCACTGCAGGCGGCTGCCGCGAGCAATGCGGCCGCGAGGGCGGCGCGCCTCACCGCATCCCCGGCTGGGGGATGGGTAACGCGCTTCCGTCGAAGTTGATCCCGTTGTCGATGAACTGAACGTTCTGAGAGACGTCCATGGGATCGAAGCCATCCGTTTGCGCGTTGACGCCGACGGCGTTGCGGGTGACGAGGCCATCGCGCGCCGTGACCCTCGACCCGCGCGCGATCTGCAAGCCCACCAGGTTGCTGTCGGCGATGCGGAAGGACTGGATGTCGGCGATCGCCCCGTCGCTCGCCGTGATGCCGTTGCCCGAGCGAAAATCCATGCAGGTGTCGACCGCACACTCCCGCTCGGCGGTGCGGTCGATCGACAGATCCGTCGCATGGAGCATCACGCCTTCACCATAGGCGAGGATGCCGACATCGCGCGTGTCCTCGATCGCGAGTCGTGACGCTTCCACGGTGCCGCCGAATTGCATGGTGAGGCCGCGTCCGGTCGAACGGGTTCGCAAGTCCGAGCGAACTCGGCGAAGTGTGGTGTCGGTGAGGGTGATCGACGTGCCGACCTCGGCGGCGAGGAGCGCCGAGCCGTACACGTCCTCGACCAGCAGGCGCGTCAGGTTCGCGCTGGCTTCTCGCTCCACGTCGACGCCGCGGCCGGCTGCCATGTCGACGGGACGAGGGGAGATGTTGCGCACCGTGAGGTCGGTGGCGTCGAGGTGGGAGTCGAGCCCCGAGACCGAGACGCCGAGACCTTCGGCGCCATCGACAAGCGTGCGTGTGAGCTCTGCCGTGCTCCCGTCGCCGAGGATCAGACCGATTCCGGCCACGAGTCCTTCGCCCATCGTCGGGCTGAGCGTGTCGAGGAGCACCACGTCCCGCCCCGTCAGGTGGGTGCGCAGCCCCAGCAGCGAGAGCGCGCCGCTCGTGTTCCGGGCGACGAGAGAGCGCTCGATGTCGACGGTCGCCCCGCCGGTGGCGACGATCCCGGCCCCCAGCAGTCCATCCGGCCCGGCCTCCGTGTCACGAATGACGACGGAGCGAAGGGTGATCATGCCGTCCTGAGCGGTGACGCCGCCGGTGGAGTTCTCGGAGATCTCACTCTCTTCGATCACGACCGTGGCGGGGCCGCTGACCGCCACACCCACCCCGAGCATGTCGACGAGCGCGGTTCGTCGAATCACCGCGTGGCGCAGCGTGAGCATCGAGCCGAAATCGCCGACCCCGACGCCGAAGGTCTGGTTGTCGTCGAGGTAGGCCCCGTCGACGGTGGCGCTCGAGCCGCTGAGCAGGAACAGGCCGCCGCCCGGGCTGCCGCGCGTGCCCACGATGGCGAGATCTTCTCCGTCGAGGTGGCCCCCGTGGATGATGGCGACGCCGAGGTGCTGTGCCTCGATCCGCAGGCGGGATGCTGCGGCGGAGACGCCGTCGAGGCGGAGGCCCGGTCGCGGGCCCCGCAGCGTGAGGTCGGCGAGGGCCGACCCATCTCCCGCGACGACCGTCGCGCTGGAGAGCGGTCCCTCCGCGGACTCGATGATCGTGGTGGAGGCGCACGCACCCTGGAGCGAGACGCCATCGGGGAGCGCGACGTCCTCGAGGTAGACGCCGGGGGCGAGCGCGATCGTCTCACCGCTTGCGGCGACGGCTGTGGCCTCGGCGATGGTGGCGAAGGGCGCGGCCATCGAGCCGTCTCCAGAGGTCGCGCCCGCGTCCACGTACACCACCCTCGTTCCGGACACGTCCGTGGGGAAGCCGTCGACGCAGACATCGGCGCCGACGTCGGCGCACGCGGCCTGCCCCGGAAATCGCACGGCGGGCGCCAGGCAGTCGGGCGTATCCGGAGCCCAGGGCTGGCAGGCCGTCACCCCCGACAGGTCGGTGGGCTCCCATCCTTCGGGGCAGCTTCCCATGTCCACCGGCGACGGAAGCATGGGCGCCTCGGGCATGGCGATCACCGGCGCGATCACGTCGGGTGCGACTTCGCCATCCGTCCCACCGTCATCGGGCGGCACGCTCTTCTCCCCACAACCGACGAGCGCGAGGACCGCGAAGCACGCGCGGCAGGCGTTCACGGATCCATCGTATCACCGCGATGAAGCGTTCCCGGGGGCTTCAGAACGGTCCCGCTTCGGGGACCGGGAGGCTGGTGGCGTCGAGGTTCTGGCCGTTGTCGCGGTAGACGACGCCGTCGGAGAGCGCGCTCTGATCGGGCGGCGCGTCCTGCACGTTGACGCCGATGGGGTTGTCGGCGATGACGCCGTCGCGAAGCGTGAGGTCGCCGCCGTCCGCGATCTGCACGCCGGCGACCGCGCCGCGTCGAACGAGGAAGCGCTCGATGGTGGTGTTGCCGGCGTCGCCCACGACCACCACCACGCCCATGCCCGCGCCACTGGTGTTGCTCGACGCGATGTCCTCGACGCGAAGGTCGGAGAAGCGCGCGATGCTGGAGTGGATGAGCACGCCCGCTTCCACCGCGTCGTGGAATGCGCAGCGGGCGCAGTCGAGCTCGGCGCCGAGCTGGATGCTGGCGCCGCGGCCGAGGGTGTCGCTGGCGGGTGTGGGGCGGACGCCCTGGACCTGCAGATCGCTCGCGTCGAGGAGCGCGCCCTCGGAGCTCACGACGAGACCAGCCGCGACGGCTCCGTTAACCAGCGCGCGCTCGATGGTGGCGTGCGCCTGCATCCGCACATCGAAGCCCACGCCACTGACGCCAACGGCGGCGTCCACCTGGGTGTCCAGGCAGGTCGCATCGCGAATGACGACGTCCAGGTCGGTTCCGAGAAAGCCGATGCTCGCGCCGACGCCGCGGTGAACGAGGATGCGTTCGACGACGCCGCTGGCGCCGGTGTCGTAGAACGCGCCGGCGCCGCCGCCACCCTCGCCGCCGCTCGGGCG
Source organism: uncultured delta proteobacterium (assembly GCA_963727445.1). Classification (GTDB taxonomy): domain Bacteria; phylum Myxococcota_A; class Polyangia; order Polyangiales; family B10-G4; genus B10-G4. The sequence goes on along the minus strand of CAVSGI010000015.1, from coordinate 257,257 downwards.
CATGTCGTGGACCACGACGTCTTCGGCGCTGATCTCGGAAGAGAAGCCGGTGGCCGCCAGCCCGGTCGAGGTCGCGGCGTGCACCCGCACCCTCGAGCCGTGGGCGATGCCGCGCGTGACCGCGGCGATCCCGAAGCCGTCGTCGGGCGACGTTCCGTGGACGATGTCGCGCACCAGCACGTCTTCGATGGTCGCCTCGGCGTCGAGCTGCGCCAGGATCCCGGCGGAGATCGCGCCCTCCACGACCGAGCGGCGAATGGTGAGAACGGCTTCGCCCTGCACCGCGAGGGCCGTTCCCAGGGTGCCGTCCGGCGCGGCGTTCGTGTCGCGAAAGGCGACGTCCTCGAAGAGCGCGGAGGAGCCGCTATCGCTCATCGCGAGACCGAAAGCGTGGAGGTCTTCGAAGAGCCCGCGATGCACCTCGAGGGTCGCTCCGGCGTTCACGAAGAAGCCGTATCCGAAGCTGGTGCCGGGGGCGATGTCGCGCACCACCAGCCCGTTGGCGACCAGGGCGCCCGCGCCGGTGACGACCACGCCCATGAAGCTCGATTCGACCCACACGTCGCTGACGGTGCCAGTCGCTCCCTGGGCGCGCAGACCGGGGCGCCCGCCGCGGACCGTGATCCGCGACACGGAGACGTCGGCCGTCATGAGCACGGCGGCGGAGCTCACGGGGCCGTCGGGGGCGTCGATGATCGTCTCCGCGGTGCACGCGCCGATCAGGGTGACGCCTGGCGTCGACAGATCGACCGCCTCTGTGTAGGTGCCGCTGTGCACTGCGATCACATCGCCATCGACCGCCGCCGCGGTGGCTTCGGCGATGGTGCCGAAGGGTGCGCCCAGCGAGCCGTCACCCATGGTGGCGCCGGCGGAGACGTGGATGACCGGGCCGGCGGGCAGATCGGTGGGGACCCCGTCGCTCGGACACGCGTGACCGAGAGGAGCGCAACTCTCACCGACGAAGCGCGCCTCGCCCGCGGCGCAGCCCGGCCCGTCCGCCCGCGTCCAGGGTTCGCACGTCGTCACGCCCGCGACGTCCACCTCGCTCCAGCCGTCGGGGCACGGCGTCAGAACGGGGAGCGCCGCGGGCATCGGCGGGTCGGGCACCACCTCCACCGGCATCGCGTCGAGCGGCGGCGCGCCGTCGCGTCCCGTGTCCGCCGCCGCGTCGGCTGCGGTCGTGTCGTCACTGCAGCCGAGGGCTATGTGAAGCAGGGCGAGGAGGAGCGGTGCGGCGGCACCCACTCGCCCATGATATCAGAAGCTCACGCTTCGACGCGGGGGCCGCTGGCTTCGTCGCTGGGGGCCCCGCCGGCGCGTCGCTCGAAGGCGAGCTTCCCGTCGTCGACCCCGACGACGATGGTGTCGCCGCTCTGATAGCGCCCGGCGAGGATGTCCTGGGCGACCGGGTTCTCGAGGTACTGCTGAATCGCGCGCTTGAGGGGCCGCGCGCCATAGGTCGGGTCGTAGCCCACGTTGCCGAGGAAGTCCTTGGCGTCGTCGCTCATCTCGAAGGAGAGCTCGCGGTCCGCGAGGCGCTTTTCGAAGCGGCGGAGCTGGATGTCGACGATGTTGCGGATCTCGCTGCGGCCCAGACGATGGAACATGATCGTCTCGTCGAGGCGGTTCAGGAACTCGGGGCGGAAGGCGCGGCGCAGGTCTTCCATGACCGCCTTCTTCACGTCCTCCTCGTCGTCGAGCTGCATGATGTGCTGCGAGCCGACGTTGCTGGTCATGATGATGACCGTGTTCTTGAAGTCGACGGTGCGGCCCTGGCCGTCGGTGAGGCGGCCGTCGTCGAGGACCTGGAGCAGCGTGTTCCACACGTCGGGGTGCGCCTTTTCGACCTCGTCGAAGAGGATCACCGAGTAGGGGCGGCGGCGGACGGGCTCGGTCAGCTGGCCACCCTCGTCGTAGCCGACGTAGCCGGGAGGCGCGCCGATGAGGCGGGACACGGTGTGCTTCTCCATGTACTCGCTCATGTCGAGGCGGAGCATGGCGCGCTCGTCGTCGAAGAGGAACTCGGCGAGGGCGCGGGCGAGCTCCGTCTTACCGACGCCCGTCGGGCCGAGGAAGAGGAAGGAGCCGATGGGGCGCGACTCGTCGCCGAGACCGGCGCGCGAGCGGCGGACGGCGTTGGAGACGGCGACCACGGCGTCGTGCTGACCGACGACGCGCTTCTCGAGGCGCTCTTCCATGTGGAGGAGCTTCTCGCGCTCGCCCTCGAGCATCTTGCTCACGGGGACGCCGGTCCACTTGGAGACGATCATCGCGATGTCCTCGTCGGTGACCTCCTCCTTGAGGAACGAGCTGATCCTGCTGCGCGTCGTCGAGGCGGCCCTGAGCTTCGGCGGCGGCCTTCTCGGCGGCGGGGATGTCGCCGTACTGGATGCGCGCGGCGGTCTCGAGGTCGCCGGTGCGCTGCGCGCGCTCGAGGTCGATGCGGAGCTGCTCGACCAGCGCTTTCTTCTCGCGGATCTCGGTGATGAGCTCCTTTTCGCGGAGCCACTCGGCGCGCATTCCGTCGCGCTGCTCCTGCATCTCGGCGATCTCGAGCTCCAGCTCGCCGAGGCGCTTCTTGGAGGCGTCGTCCTTCTCCTTCTTGAGGGCCTGACGCTCGATCTCGAGCTGCATCAGCTTGCGCTCGACCAGATCGATCTCGACCGGCATGGAGTCGATCTCCATCTTCAGACGCGAGGCGGCCTCGTCGACCAGGTCGATGGCCTTGTCGGGCAGGAAGCGGTCGGTGATGTAGCGGTTCGAGAGCGTCGCGGCGGCGACGATGGCGGAGTCCTGGATGCGGATGCCGTGGTGGACCTCGTAGCGCTCCTTGAGGCCGCGGAGGATGGCGATGGTGTCCTCGACCGAGGGCTCGCCGGTGAAGACCGGCTGCGAAGCGGCGCGCGAGGGCGGCGTCCTTCTCGATGTGCTTGCGGTACTCGTCGAGGGTGGTGGCGCCGATGCAGCGGAGCTCGCCGCGGGCGAGGGCCGGCTTGAGCATGTTGGACGCGTCCATCGCGCCTTCGGCGGCGCCGGCGCCGACGAGGGTGTGGAGCTCGTCGATGAAGAGGACGATCTGACCTTCGGCGGCTTCGATCTCGGAGAGCACGGCCTTGAGGCGCTCCTCGAACTCGCCGCGGAACTTCGAGCCAGCGACCATGGCGCCGAGATCGAGGGCGAGCAGGCGCTTGTCCTTGAGGCTCTCGGGGACGTCGCCCTGAGCGATGCGCTGGGCGATGCCCTCGACGATGGCGGTCTTACCGACGCCGGGCTCGCCGATGAGCACGGGGTTGTTCTTGGTGCGGCGCGAGAGCACCTGCATCACGCGGCGGATCTCTTCGTCGCGGCCGATGACCGGGTCGATCTTGCCGGCGCGCGCGGCGGCGGTGAGATCGCGGGTGTACTTGTCGAGGGCCTGAAACTTCCCCTCGGGGTCGGGGTCGGTGACGCGTTGAGTGCCGCGGACCTCCTTGAGCGCGCCGAGGAGGGTGTCCTTGGTCACGCCAGCGCCGCCGAGGACCTTCGAGAGCTCCGTGTCCTTCACGGCGGCGAGGAGGACGTGCTCCCCCGAGGTGTACTCGTCCTTGAGGTTCTCGGTCTCGCTCCACGCGTCGGTGAGGAGCGATTTCATCTTCCGCGAGAGCGCCGGCTCGGCGCCGCCTTCGACGTGGGGCAGGCCCTCCACGATCGCCTGGACCTCGCGCGCGAGGGCGCGGGGGTCGGCGCCCGCTTTCTGCACGACCGGCACCGCCACCCCGCCCTGTTGATCGAGGAGGGCGAGGAGCATGTGCGCCGGGACGAGCTCGGGGTTCTTGCGCGCAGTCGCGTCGCGCTGCGCCGCCATCAAGGCTTCACGGGTCTTGGTGGTGAGTCGGTCGAGTCTCATGGCTCGAAAGCTAAGCACCGGATCCGGCCTCGTCATCCTTTTGACGGCAGCTCCGATGCTCGCTATCACCGTGGCATGCGAGCAGCGAAGAGCGTGGTTATCGTGGCTCTTCTGGCGGTGATCGCGGCCTGCGATTCCACCCCGCGGGACGTGCGTTTCGACACACCCGAAGCCACCATCCACACGCTCCTCGGCTCCTTTGGCGTCGCCGACATGACGCAGGAGGAAGTGCAGCGGCACATGCGCAGCCGCGGCAGTTTCGAGCTGCAGGACGAGGCGACTTATCACGCGTGCTTCTCCGACTGGGAGGGGCCGCATTCGGAGGCGCTCGCGGGCTACGTCTTCGGCACCGTCGCCGCCGGCAAGGACCAGCTGCGTATCGCCCGCGTCGGCGATCGTGTTCACGTCTATCCCGATCCCGATCGGCGCGAGGCCTACGTGGTGATGGAGGACTCGGACGCTGGCTACCGCATCTCGCTCCACGACTCGGTTCCTCCCGACGTCCGCCGGGCGCTACTCGCCGAGCACGAGCGCATCGCCAACCGCCAGCGGCGGATCGGCGCGTCGTACGATTAGAGCGCCGCCGTCAGCAGCCGCGTGTGAAGCCATCGAAGGCGAGCTTCTCGATGTAGGGCGCTTGCGAATCGGTGGGGTCGACGTCGCTGAAGAGCCCGATGGGTGCAGGGGGCACATAGGACGGGCCGTAGATCAGGCGCACCAGGAAGACGGCGAAGTGCCGGCGCAACAGCGGGTCCGAGGGGCAGTAGAGGTTGGTGCCGCATCCGAGCGTGATCCCGTCGCGGTAGATCTGCTCGATGTTTGCGGCGTGGACGTTGCTGAGGGGGACGTCGGTGAAGACGCCGGTGGCGGCCGGAGGTCGGAAGCTCGGCCCGTAGCGCGCGCGGACCAGGAAGGTGGCGGCCTGATCGCGGAGCACGGGATCGGTGGGGCAGAAGATGTCGGTGCCACACCCCATGGTGATGCCGTCGCGCGCGAGCTGCTCGATGTCGGCGGCGTAGGGTGAGGAGGTGGGGACGTCGGTGAAGACGCCGGTGGCGGCCGGGGAGCGGAAGTCGACGCCGTGCATGTAGCGCACGAGGAAGGCCGCCAGCTGCTGGCGCAGCAGCGGCGCGTCGGGGCAGAAGGAGCCGGTGGTGCTCGGCACTCCGCTGTCCACGACGGCGTCGGGCGCTCCGGTGTCGGGCGCGCCCGAGTCCACCGCCGTGGTGATGCAGCTTCCGTCGGGCTGGCAGCTCTCGCCGTCGCCGCAGAGGGAGTCGTCGGGCGAGAGCAGGCACACCCCGTCGCCGCAGATGCCGGCGCGGCAGCCGCTGGCGGCGCACTCGGTGTTCGTCGTGCACTGGGGCTCGCCGCAATGCGTCGGGTCTTCGGGCGTGCAGCGAGGGTCGACGCACGCGCCGCCCTGGCACGCCGTGGCCGACGCGGGATCGCTCGCGCTCGGGCAGACGACGCCGGTGCAGGCACTCGACAGGACCAGGGTCACCGCGTAGTTGCTCGTCAACTCGAGGAGCGTCGTGCGCGAAAGGACGGTGCCACCGACGCTGTCCACCAGGCGCACCTCGACGTAGCGCGTGCCTCGCGGCAGGCCATCGAGCTCGGCGACGCGCTCACCCGCGACGAAGTCGGCCCCTGCGAAGTCGGTGAAGCGCACCATCTCGGGTGTGGAAACGGTGGCGATCGGCTCCGCGGCGTCGAGCGTCTCCACGCGCACGAAGTCCACGCCGGGGTTCAGATCCGTGCGGACGTCGACGCTCAGCGTGAAGCCGCCCTCCCCGGAGCAGCCTCCGAGGGCCAGGACCGCGATGGCGAGCGCCGTGGCGTCGAGTCTCACACGGCGGATCGTAGCGCATCGGGGCCCTGGGCTTCAGCGGCGGCGTCGCCGGCGCCGGCGTGCGCCCGTGAGGGCGAGGAGGATCAGGAGGAAGGCTGGCTCGGTCGTAGGGCTGGCCGCTGCGCTGCATCCGCCGGTGATCGGCTCGTCGCCGTCGATCGGCGGTGCGACTCCGCCGTCGGCCGTGCCCATCCCCACGCCAGCGTCGTCGCCGGGGGGCGGGGGTGGGACGCTCGCGTCGTCGCCGCTGGGTGGCGGCGGGGGCTCGCTCTCGACCACCGGCGGCGGCGAGGCGAAGCGCAGCGTCTCGTGGAAGCGGGGGCGTGCCCAGCCGGCGTCGTTGCTCCATTCGGGCCCCGCGATCCGCGCGCCGAAGCCATCGGGGCCGGAGGACCAGCACAACATACCCACAGCCGCGCGGGCGCAGAGGTCCTCGTCGCCATCGCCATCGAGATCGGCGAAGCGGATCGTGCGGTAGTGGGCGGCGCGCGCCCAGCCCACGTCGTCGGCGAGCGTGGGGCCCTCGATGCGCGCTCCCCAACCGCCCTCTTCGAAGGGCCAGCAGAGGATGCCGCGCGCGGCGCGTGCGCAGACGTCGCGGTCACCGTCTCCGTCGATGTCGGCGAGGCGGATCGTCGTGTAGTACTCGATGGCGTTCCAGCCGCCCTCGTTCTTCATGGCGTCGAGCGCGATCGCGGGGCCGAAGCCGTCGCCGGTCGACAGGTGACAGCGGAAGCCGGCGGCGGCGCGGGCGCAGACGTCGGCGCGCCCATCCCCGTCGACGTCGACCACGCGAAAGGTGAGGGAGTGCTCGGGCTTCGCCCAGCCGTGCATGTCCGACCAGCCGGGGCCCATCACCGGGGTCTCCTCGAAGGCGTCGCCCAGGGAACGGAAGCAGAGGACGCCGTCCACCGAGCGCGCGCAGACGTCCATGCGCCCGTCGTGATCGATGTCGCCCATGCGGATCGTGGACCAGTGCGCGTCCTCCGAGAAGCCTTCGTCGTCGGAGAGGGCGGCGATCGGCGACCAGGACGGACCGAAGCCGTCGCCGGTGGAGGTGAAGCAGCGGAAACCGGCCGCCCCGCGCGCGCAGAGGTCGGCGATGCCATCGCCGCTCACGTCGGCGAGGCGGATCGTCGCGTAACGGTCGAGGGCGTCCCAGCCGCGGTCGTCGGAGAGCTCCGGGCCTTCGATCGCCGGGCTCGAGAAGCCGTCACCGGTGGAAGGCCAGCAGCGCATGCCGGCGTTGGCGCGCGCGCAGAGGTCGGCGCGTCCGTCGCCTGTGACGTCGCCGAAGGCGATGGTGCGGTGGTTCGACGGGTCCTGCCAGCCGTGGTCGTCGGAGAGGCCGGGGCCGATGATCTCGGTGGGATCGAAATCGAACGCGCCGCCCGCGGCGAGGCGGCATCGAATACCGGCGGCCGCGCGTGCGCAGAGGTCGGCGCGTCCGTCGCCATCGATGTCGGTGGTGGTCGATGATTCGAAGGCCTGAGCCATGCCCGCCGCTTCGTAGGGCTCCCAGGGCCGACACGAGGCAGCGAGGCCGTTGCCGCCGTCGGCCTGGATGGCGAGGTGGTTACCGACCACGCGTGTCACACCGTCGGAGGGGTGGTTCACGATGCCTCGACCGCGCACCCACATGGCGCTCGAGCCACCGCCGTCCTGGTTCATCGCGTCCCAGGCGCCGAGCTCGCGAAGGAAGCGCGCCTCCTCGGCGCAGGTCATCCCGATGCTGGAGCTCGTGCGTCCGTCGACGACCATCAGGTAGAGGGTCTGTCGATCGCGGCTCAGGCCGGCGGCGCTGCGCGGATGACGTGCGGTGCACAGGTCGCTGGTCTGCGAGACCACGGAGCCGCCGCGGAGGATCTGGGGGTGGCCGCTCACGAGTTGCTGCGCCCAGGCGGGGAGTGGATCGTGGACCTCGGCGGGCGGCGAGAGATCGACCTGTTCGCGCCCGAAGGCGAGGAAGCCGTTGCGGGAGGAGTCGGCGTGGCTCCACGCCTCGCCGTTGCCGATGGCGGCACCGCTCGGGTCGTAGGTCGCGTAGCTGAAGAAGTCGCCGTTGATCGCGGCTTCGGCGTTCACCGAGCTGCCGAAGGAGGAGGGCGTCTGGCCTCTCTCGCTGCGCCGCGTGGCGCGGATCGAGACGCCGGCACGACAGAGGTCGACGACGAGGGCGTGGATGCGCCGCGGCCCTGCGGCGCGCCGGTCGAGCATGCGGATCCCGGGATGGGGCGTGGTCCAGGTGTCCTGGGCGTGCACAGTGCCGACAGCGGGCAGCAGTGTGAAGACGCCGGCGACGATCGCCCAGAGAAGCAACGCACCGTGACGTCGCGAGGGCACGAGGCGGCGGACCAGAGTCCGCAAAACCGTGATTTGAAAGAGGTCGAACACGCGCTTCGGAGCTCTTCCAAAGCGCGTGCCACCATGTCCCCATGTCCGACGAAGAACCACGGAATCGCGTGCTGGCCTGGCTGGGCGAACGCGGCATCGCGCACGAGGTGATGGAGATCGATCCCGACCTCGCGGACACCGCCGACTTCTGCACGCGCTACGACGTGCCACTCGAGAGCTCGGCGAACGCGATCCTGGTCGCCTCGAAGAGGGTCGAGCCCACCGTCTACGCGCTGGGTCTCGTGCTGTCGACGGATCGACTCGACGTGAACAAGCGCATGCGCAAGCTGATGGGCGTTCGCCGCTGCTCCTTCGCGAGCGCCGAACAGATGCACGCCCTCACCGGCATGATCGTCGGAGGCGTCACGCCCTTCGCCCTCCCCGAGGGTCTTCCCATCTACGTGGACGCGCGTGTCATGGCTCGGCCCTGGGTCGTCGTCGGCGGCGGTGGCCGCGACACCAAGATCAAGGTTGCGCCTCGGGTCTTCGAGACGATCGACGAGGTCGAGGTCGTCGACGGGCTGGCCCGTCCGCTTCACGGCACGCAGTAAGAAGGAGTACCAGGCGGGGGTGCCGACGATCGAAACGGCAACGCGCGCGTCACTCGTCTCCATCGAGCCGCAGCTCGGTGGCGGGGAGGGTCTGGTCGGCGGCGCCGCCGATGAAGGCCAGGCCGTCCTGGATCAGCTCGAGAGAGAGCTTGGGCTCGCCGCGGCCGCGGGCGGTGAGGGCGCGCGCGACCTTCGAGAGCTCGCGCACGTTGTAGGGCCAGAGGTGGCGGAGCAGCCCCCCCACCAGCTCGGGGTCGAAGTCGACGAGCGGGCGGCCGGTGATGCGCTGGACGTAGGGCAGGATGTCCTCCCGACGCGCGCGAAGCGGCGGTATCACGAATCTCGTGTCCGAAGAGCTCCAGCGCGTCGAAGGTCACGCGGGTGCCGACGAGGATCCGCGCCCGGGGCGCTGACCGCAGGATGGCCCGATCCCCGTCCTCCAGGGCCTCGACGTTGGCGTAATAGACAGTGCCTTCCCCCGCCTCCACCACCCCGGCCGCCAGCTCTTCGCCGGCTTGCGCGTCGACGCAGACAAGCTCCCCGGGCCGACCGCTTCGCTCGTGGATGACACGCCCGATCGCGCGCTTGCCCACGCCGGGCGGGCCACCGATCCGCACGGGCGCGCTCGTCTTCGCCGCCTCGGCCACGGCCCGTCGCACCGCGCGCATGGCCGGCCCGATGCCGTTGATCTGCTCCACGTCCGCGTCGCCCTCGTCCGGATCCTCGGTGAAACGCAGGATCACGAACGAGTCGCCGAAACGCAGCACGTCCCCGTCGACCACCTCCCCGGACGCAAAGCGCGCCCCGTCGATCGAGGTGCCGTTCTGGCTCAGATCCTCGATCATCACGCGCTCGCCGTCCCAACGCACGATGGCGTGGCGCCGCGAGACGCGGGGGTCGGGGATCACCATGTCGGCGTCGGGGCTGCGGCCGACCACACGCTCGCGGCCGAGCTCGACGCCGAGGGTCAGCGTACCCGGGATCGCCGAAGCGTCAGGTGCGTAGAGGAGCGAGAGCGTCGGCCGGCGAGACCCCACAGCGCCAAGCTACCACTCGGCTCAGTGCAGCGTCTCGAGCGCCGCTGGGATGCCGACGGCGGTGTCGTGGAGCGGCCCCGCGGGCTGATAGGGGACCGCCAGGTCCTCTCGGAGCCGAAGCCCCACCGAGCTCTGCCTCATTCCCACACCGCCGTCGAGCTCGCCGGGAATTGGCATTCCGGGAAGCGTGTCGCCGGGCCCGTTCTCCTCGAAGGTGCCGAGGAGATCGTCGAGCATTTCGTCCACCTCGGTGGCCGAGATCGTCGGCGCCATGGTGCGGAGCGAGGCCAGCTCGAAGACCGGCTCGTCCGCGTCCGGGCTCGCGACCGTCGTGCTCAGCCGCTCGCGTGCGTCCTCGGCCATCTTGGCCGCCAGCGCCAGCGCGCGGCTGGCCGCTGCCTGTCGCGACTCGCTGCTCGCCTCCCAGAGCCGCTGCTGGCGCGCGGCTGCCCGCGCCCGCTCGAGCGCCTCGGCCCTGCTGCGCGCCTCCTCCGCCGCCTGCTTGCGCTCCTCCGCTTCGCGCCGGCGCCGCTCCGCCGCCGCGCGCGCTTCGCGCCGCGCTTCGGCCTCGAGCTCCTCTCGCGCCCGCGCGAAGGCCGCCGTCTGCACGTCCTTTGGGCACGGCGCCTCCGAATCGCGCATGCGCCGCACGGCTTCGATCTTCGCCTGCTGCCAGATCGCTTCGCGCGCGCGCCGCAGCCCCTCGGCGAGCTCCTCCTGCTCGGCCTGCACCTTCACCAGGTGCGCCTCTTCCTCGCGCCGGCGCGCGTCGTCCTCTTCCTTCTGGGCACGCATCTGCGCGATGCGCTGCCGCGCTTCACGCTCCGCTTCCTCCCACGCGCGCTGAAACGCTTCGGCCTTCTTGCGCTGCTCCTCGGCGATGCGCGCCTCTTCGCGCTCCTCGGCTTCGCGCACCGCGCGCTCGGCGGCTTCCTTCTTCGCGCGCTCTTCGGCCGCGCGACGCGCCGCCGCTGCGCGGGCGTCGGCGGTCGCACGGAGAAGCGCCTCCTTGGCCGCCTTCTTTCCGGCTTCTTCGGCTTCCTTCGCCGCGCGCGCGAGAACAGCCTGCATCTTGCGCGACTCCTCGATCTGCCGCTGGCGCTCCTCTTCCGCCGCCGCCTCTCGTCGCTGGCGCTCCTCTAAGGCCGCCTCCTCTCGTCGCTGGCGCTCCTCTTCCGCGGCGGCCTTCGCGCGCTCTTCTTCCGCGCGCTTCTCCTCGAGCCTCAGCCGCTCTTCCCGCGCCCGCTGCTCGGCGAGCGCCTTCTCGCGCGCCACCCGCTCGGCCAGCGCCTCCTCGAGGGCAGCACGCTCGGCCTCCTTCGCAGCGATCGCGATTTGCCGCGCCGCGTCTTCGTCGCCCATCTCGAGCAGCAGCGATTCGAGGTCGCTCCAAGCCTCTTCCCAGCCCGGGTCGAGCTCGGTGGCACGACGCAGCGACACGCGTGCAGCGTCGAGATCGCCGCGCGCCCGCTCCACGCGGCTCCGCAGCAGCAAGAGGTCCGGATCCTCTTCATCCTCGGCCAGAGCGATCTGGAGCACCCGCTCCGCTTCGTCGATGCGCCCGTCGTCCAGGAGGTCTTGAAGCAGGAGCGCCGGGTCGACCAGCTCGGGCCGCTCGAGGAAGCGCGAAAGTCGCCGGCTCACGTCGTCCCAGCGCGTGATGCTCTTGAGCAGCTTCTCGACGGCGGGGTCGGCGCCTTCGAGGCTCTTCGCCCGTTCGAGAGCGCGGATGGCGCGGCTCTGGTCGCCGGTCTTGAGCAGGGTCTCGCCGAGCCACCGCCAGGGCTCGGACCACTCGGGCTCGACCTGGACGGCCTGCACCAGGACGCGGCGCGCCCACTCCATCTCGCCGCTCTCGAGGAGCGCTACGCCGAGCGTGAGGAGCAGGTCCGCGTCGTCGGGCTCCCGCTCCATCGCTGTCTCCACCACCTCGAGGGCGTCCATCGCCCGGCGGGCGGCGAGGAGATCCTGCGCGAGCATCACTGGCTCTTCCCGCTGCGGGGACGCCGTGTACCGAAGCAGTCGCAGGTTCAGCTGATGCTGTGAGCGGCAGTCCGGGGTCGCCTGTGCGTGCATGTCCTACACCCTCCTACTCCCCCCGACATGCCCGAAAAGAACCCCAAACACAAAAAAACGGGGACGGTCTGCACTTTTCAACTTTCTCCGCCAACCCAAAGAAACGGGGACCAACTTTCTCCGCCAACCCAAAGAAACGGGGACGGTCTGCACTTTTCAACTTTCTCCGCCAACCCGGGCAGTGGGAGGGGCCAAAAGTTGAAAAGTGCAGACCGTCCCCATTGGGGGGGGGCGGTCCGCGTTGGGGGGGCGAAAGTTGAAAAGTGTAGACCGTCCCCGTTAGGGGTGGGGGAAGTAGGGGGTGACGTCGATGCCTTGGGAGTCCGGGTCGGCGGCGTCGACGGCGTCGCGGAGGCGGAGGAGCTCTTCGGCGAGGGGGTTCATGGTGGTGGCGGCGCCGATGGCTTTGTGAGCGCGGTCCCACTGGCCGGTGGCGGCGAAGTAGAGGGCCTGGTGGTAGAGGCTCCAGACGAGCTGGCGGCGGGTCTCTCGCTCCTCGGCGTCGCTTCCGAGGGAGACCATCAGGTGGTCCCAATCGTCGGCGGCGCGCCGCGCCCCCGCCAGGCGGTCGTCTGGATAGGCGCGGTCTGGCAGCACCTGATGGAAGAGGTTGAAGGGGACGAGGGTGCGGTAGAGGCTCGGATCCACCCGCGGGTCGAGCTCCACCAGCACGGGCCGGCGCGCGGCGAGGCTCTGGAGCTCGCCCTCCGACAAGCTCCCCGAAAGGACCCGGCCCCGCAGGATGTTTTCGAGCTCGGGGCTCTTCTCGGCCAGGTCGTTCACGAAGCTCGGGTAGGTCAAGAAGGGCATCGCCACCACGGTCACGTCCGGACGCATCTCCTCCATCGCCTCGGCGCCCCACATGCGAAAGACCGTCTGCGGATTGAAGGCGAAGACCACCGAGCGGGCGGGCAGGGTGCGCCGGCCGATCTCCTCGAAGGCGTCGGTGCCGGCGAAGCGGGCGAGGCTGGCGCGGGGCTCGCTCTCACGGAGCTGAAGCAGCCCGAGGACCGCGAGCACGAGCGCAGCGACGACCGCCGTGCGCCGGGGCGGCTCTCGACCGGCGCGCCCGAAAGAGACGAGCACCTGGCCGACGAAGCACGCCGCGAGCGCCCCCACCGCGCCGAAGGCGGGGAGCAGATAGCCGAGGGCGTCGGGGTTTTCGCGGATGAAGCCGAGCCAGGCCCGCGCGGCGCAGAAGATGACGAAGACCGCGGTCCAGATGAAGGCGATACGCCTCAGACGCGCCTGTCGAAAGAGGGCGTAGGCGCCGCCCGCCGCCATGAGCAGCGGCACCGGATGCATGTTGTCGACCAGCTGCACCAGGACGTCGGCGAAGCGATAGCCCAGGGGCTGGGGCGTGATGGCGGAGGAGCCCTGAAAGGCCTGAGCGCTCACGACCCAGAAGAAGCGCCCGAAGTCGTTTGGGTCGCCGAGGTTCAGTGCGGCGCCCGCGTCGGCGCGCACCGGAAGATAGACGTAAGCCGCGAGGCCCAGCAGGCCGAAGAGCGCGATCTTGCCGGCCGGCCGGAGCCCGCGCGTGCGCACCACGCGCGCGAGGGTCGGGGCGAGGGCGGGCAAGAGCAGCAAGCCGAGGAAGTGGTGGTTGGCGAGCGAGAGGCCGAGGGCGAGAGAGGCCGCGTAGAGCGGACGGGAATCGACAGGCGTGCCTAGCGCGTGACCCGCGGACGTCTCGAAGGCGATCACCCGCTCGAGCACGATCGCGGACAGCGCCGCCTGAAGCGCGTAGACCTCTGGGCGGACGGCTTGGAGCCAGAAGCCTGCGGAGCCGACCACCAACCAGGTGGCGCCGAGGGAGAGGGGCACGTAGATGCTCGCCGAGCGCACGCCCTGGGCGCGAACGCTTCGCTCGATCGCCAGGTAGAGGAAAGCTGCGGCGACCGCGGCGAGGATCGCGCTCGCGAGGGCGACGCGCAGCGCGATGGGTCCGAAGGGCAACAGCGCCGCGGCGCCGCCGATGACGCCCGCGACCGGGTGGCCGGGAGGGTGTGCGATCCCGAAGCTCGTCGCCTGAGCGACGAACTCGCCCGCGTCGTGCCAGTATCCGAAGGGGGCGGCGGTGGCGACGAAACACGCGAGGGGCAATCCCGAGGCGAGGGCGATCGAGAGGAGCCGCACGGGCGCACAGTTGCGCATGCCGCGCCCTTTGTCGATCGCGCTGCGGAGGGGGCGCTTCGGGCACAGGCCGAGGGGTGCGGAAGCGGGCTTCTGACACGGAGTGGCACGAGAGGGGCCGCGATTCGTTCGTGATCTCGGCTGGCCCACTTCTCGCTTCCTGGGCCGCCATGCGCGCGACACGGAGCGCTCTGCTCCTCGTCCTGGCCCTCGCCGGCTGCTCCTCCGAGCCCCTGGGATCCATCCCACAGCCCGTGCCGCTGCGCTGTGGGGCCGATCCCCTCACCGACGGCATTCTGGTCGCCCAGGGTCAGATCAACCTTCGCACCGTCGGCCCTTGCGGGGACCTGGTCTACCAGAGCTTCAACGCTGGGGTGTCGACCATGAACCTGGTGAGCCCCGGCCGCGATCCCTCCGTGTTGGTCGGCCAGCCCGTTGGCTTTTCGCCGAGCGGGGACCGTCTGGCGATGAGCGGCGCGACCGGTCAGGTCTACGACACCGACACCGGTCAGACCCACGACCTCTTCGAAGGCTTCGGCGCCATCCAGTTCCTCCGCGATGACGCGGACCCGCCGCACACCTTCACCATCGGCTGCGGCGAGGGCGAGGTGCGGATCCTCGACGACGACGGCACGGTGCGCGCCCTCGCGGAAGACGTCGTGAGCTGCCCGGCCTCCGCGCCGCACGCCCCGGTCATGCTCTATCAGGACACGGACGGGCATCTCCATCGACTCGACCTGCGCGACGAGGACGACCTGCTCCTGGGCGAGATCCTCTACAGCGACGGGACGACCACCTTCCCCGACAGCGGCCGCAACGATCTCCTCCAGCTCTCCTCCGACGGCGAGGTCGTGGTTCACCTCCAGCGCTCGTGGGGCGTCAATCGAGACTGGGCGACGCTCACTCGCCTCACCGACGGCGAGGTGCTCGGATCCGTCTCCGGCGCCCAAGCGCGCTTCGATGCGGTGGCCATCCCTGGCGGACACGTGATGGTGATGAACACCGGCGAATACCTCTGGGTGCTGAGTCAGGACTACCAGTTCTTCGCTTACGAAGGGCTGGTGAACCAGGGGCTCCTCGCCGACCGGCAGCTGGTCACGTGGAGCGAGACCGGTCACGAGCTCTTCGTCTTCGAGCCGGTCACGGGCCTCCGCAGCCCGGCGATCTTCGTGGACGAGGCCGAGAGCACTTCGCGGCCCAACCTGCAGGTCGCGCCCGGCGGGGCGTTCTTCGCCATGGACTTCCGGACCGCTTGTGAGACCGGTTCCTGCTCGAAGACGCTCCTCTACGACGTGGCCCGCCAGCACGCGACGACCCTCTTCGAAGGGCAAGGGGACGTGAACACCCGATTCGTCACGGGGGCGGGCGTGGCCCTCCTCGAAGGGGTCTTCCGCGTCCCCGACGACATCGTCTACCAGCGCGACGTGCGCCTCTATGCACCGGACGGCACCATCCTCGGCACCATCACGGGTCGTAACCTCGGCCGCGTCGACACCGTGGGCGATACGCTCTTCCTCCAGAGCTACGACCCGACCTACAGCGCGTCTCGTCTCGACCGCGTGGACGCCGCCAGCGGCGCCATCACCGCGATCGTGGAGAGCGCGGCGGATTTCCGCGTGGCGGGTGAACGGATCTACTACCAGACGCAGGCGGACGAGACCGGATCGACGGAGCTACACGCCCTGCCGATCGAGTGAGGTTTCGCGCGGCCTGCTTCGAGCGCGCGGCGGTCAGACGGTGGCGAGGTAGCGGTGCACGATGCCGACGGCGGAGGAGCCCTCGCCCACCGCCGAGGCGACGCGCTTGGTGGAGCCGTGGCGTACGTCGCCGGCCGCGAAGATCCCCGGGATGCTGGTCTCGAGCAGGAAGGGATCGCGCTCGGCCTTCCACCCCTTGGGCCGCTTGCCCGCCCGCAGGAGGTCCGGGCCGGACAGGATGTATCCCTCCTCGTCGACCTGCACGATGTTCTCGACCAGATCGGAGCGCGGTCGGGAGCCGATGAAGATGAACATGGCGTCGGTCTCGAGCTCGCGGGTGGTCTCGTCGGGTCCGGTGGCGAGGGTGAGGCTCGTCAGACGCTTGTCGCCCGAAGCCTTGGTGACGTGGGTGTGGGTCAGCACCTCGATGTTCGGCGTCTGTTCGATTCGGTCCACGAGGTACTGCGACATGGACTTGGTCAGAGAGTCGCCACGCACCAGCATCGTGACCTTCCGCGCGTAGCGCGAGAAGAGCATCGTCGCCTGACCGGCCGAGTTGGCGGCCCCGACGATGCAGACGTGGTAGCCCTTGCATTGCGCCGCTTCGCTGAGCGCAGCGCCATAGTAGATCCCCGCGCCGGTGAAATCAGAGACGCCGGGAACCTCGAGCTTCCGGACGCGCATGCCGGTGGCGAGGATCAGCGAGTAGCAGCTCACCTCGGAGCCGTCGTCGAGGAAGACCGTGTGATAGGGAAAGCCCGCCTCCACCCGGTCGACGGTGCGCGGTGAGACCAGCTCGACGCCGAAGCGCTTCGCCTGAGCCGTCGCTCGCCTCGCCAGGTCCGCGCCGGAGACGCCCTTGGGGAAGCCGAGGTAGTTCTCGATGGCCGAGCTGGTTCCCGCCTGTCCGCCGGTCACGTCGCCTTCGACGAGCAGGGTGCGAAGGCCCTCGGACGCGCCGTAGACCCCGGCGGCCAACCCGCTCGGGCCGCCGCCCACCACTACCAGATCGTAGAAGGGCTGAGACGCCTGCCGCTGCATGCCGAGGCGCTCGGCGAGCGCACCGGGATCCGGCTCCAGCATCGGCTCGCCCTCCGGGAAGAAGACCACCGGCGTCTTCTTGGCACCCGGCGACAGGCTCTCGACCATCTCGCGCATCGGCGCGTCCTGGTCGACGTCGACCCACTCGTAAGGGATCTGATTGCGCGAGAGGAAGTCCTTCACGGCGTGGGTCGTGGGGGACCAGGCCATCCCCGCCACGCGGATCCCCTGAAAGGGAGGCCGGTAGCCGGCGTCCCAGTCGTCGAGGAGATCGTCGATCAACGGGTAGAGCCGCTCGTCGGGCGGGTCCCACGGCTTCATCAGGTACTGGTCGAGGCCCACCGAGTTGATCCCAGCGATGGCCGCCGTCGTGTCGGCATAGGCGGTGAGCAGCACCTTGCGCGCCTCGGGGTAGAGCTTGATCGCCTCCGCGAGCATCTCGGTGCCGCTCATCTGCGGCATCCGCTCGTCGGAGACGAAGAGCGCCACCGGGGCGTTGCGCTCCTTGAGCTTGTGCAGCGTGTCGAGCGCCGCCTGTCCGGAGCCCACCTTCACGATGCGGTACTTCTCCGCATAGCGCTTGCGCAGATCGCGACCGATGGCGTTCAGCACTTCGGGCTCGTCGTCCACCGCCAGGATCACAGGCTTGGTGCTCATCGGTTCTTCCCCTTCTCGCTCTCGCTCTCGCTCTCGCTCTTCGCGCTCTCGATCGGCAGCCGCACGACGAAGCGCGTGCAGCCCGGTTTGGACGTCACGTCGATGCTCCCGCCGTGCTTCTTCGTGATGATCGAGTGGCAGGTGTGCAGGCCCAGCCCGGTTCCCTCGCCTGGGGCCTTGGTCGTGAAGAAGGGATCGAAGATGCGTTTGACGATCTCGGGCGGGATGCCCGGCCCGTCGTCCTCGACCTCGACGACGACCCATCCATCACCGTCGCGCCGACTCCGGAGGACGAGCTTGCCCTCGCCGCCCATCGCGCCGACCGCGTTGTCGATCAGGTTGGTCCACACCTGGTTGAGCTCGCTGCCGTAGGCGTGGATGCGCGGCAGGTCCTCCGCGAGCTCCTGCACCACCGAGACGCCTTTCTTGAGCTTGCTCCGCATGATGATGAGTGTCTGGCGAAGCCCTTGGTTCAGGTCGATGTCCTGAATCGGCGCCTGACCCAGATACGAATACGACTTCAGCGCGCCGACGATCTCCGACACGCGCCCCGCGCCGTGGCGAATCTCTTCGAGCAGCCGATAGACGGAACAGAGGTGGATGAGCCACTCGAGCACGAGCCGCAGGTGCGCCTCCTTCACGCCGGCGGCGAGCTCGTCGAGGTCGTCCACGGAGAAGTTCTGCTCGGCGAGCTGTGGCGCGCGGTCCCATGGCTCGTCGATGTCGTGGTCGTCGAGCCAACCCTCGATCTCGTCCTCTCGATCGCTGCGCTCGAGGCCGTCGAGGTCGCAGGTGGAGCCGCCCTGCTGTCGCGCGCGCTCGTGGAACGTCGCGAGAGTTGCCCGTGCTTCATCGTCGAAGTCGAGGCCGTCGAGCTCCAGCTCCACCTCCTGCAGGCGGGTGAAGTCCGCGCGC
Organism: uncultured delta proteobacterium; assembly: GCA_963727445.1. GTDB lineage: Bacteria > Myxococcota_A > Polyangia > Polyangiales > B10-G4 > B10-G4. The sequence continues at coordinate 239,015 of CAVSGI010000015.1, read as the reverse complement.
ATGTGCTCGGCCGCTCGCTGGGCGGCGGCAGCAGGGTTGTTGAGCTCGTGGGCCACCCCTGCCGCCAGGGTGCCGAGGGTCGCCATCTTCTCGGTCTGGAGGATCGCGCGCTCGGCCGCCTTCTGATCGGTGACGTCGGCCCCGTACACGAAGACTTCGCGGCCGCTCGGCGCGCGGACGTGCGTGAACACGTAATCACGACCCGCGAGTCGTGCCTCGAGGGCCATCGCGCGTCGGCCCTGAAGCACGCGCTCGAAGAACGGGTAATCGATCTCCGGCACGAGTTCGAGCCAGCACTCGCCGCGCACCGACTCGAGCCCGAGGATCTCTCGGGTCGCCCGGTTGGCGCGCAGGATCTTTCCCTCTGTGTCGAGGCGACAGACGGGCCCCGGATTCATCTCGGGGAACTGCGCGCGCTCGGCGAGCTCGGCCCGCGTCGCCTCGAGCTCGCTGACGTCGCTGCCGTAGACGAAGACGTGCGCGCTGCCGGGCCGGTGCGCGAGGATGAAGAGATAGGTACGGTCTCGAACCGTCGCGTTGCACTGAACGTTGCCGACACCCTCGAGGACGCGCGCCCACGCCGCCTTCTCGAGTCGCGGACAGAGCTCGAACCAGCTGTGCCCGACCATGTCCTCCATCTCGTAGAGCACACGCGCCGCGCGGTTCGCGAGCTCGATGGCGCCGTCGCGGGCCAGGCGAAAGACCGGACCCGGGTTCATCTCCGGGAGCATGGCCAACGCCTCTGCTTGCTCGGTCAAAGCCCCACCGCATCCATTTGACGATACTCGTTCAAAAGTACGCGAAGAGCAGAACGAATTTTCGACGAGACCCGCAGCCAGCCGTCTATCCACGCGCTTTGTGATCTGGATCACTGGCGCCTTTCGAGGGGCCTGTTCGGGGCGGCTCTACTACCCTCTGGTCGTGGCGGATTGGACCGCGCATTACCTGAAGGGCGTCCTCGACAGCTTGGACGTGGTCGTGATCAGCGTCACACCCGACGGGACGCTCGCGTTCTTGAACGCGAGGGCTGCGCAGAGCCTCGGCCTCGACGCGGGGGAAGCCGTCGGAAAGTCGCTCTACGACCACTTTCCGGGAAGCCCTGCCGCGGTTCGCGGCCGCATTCAACAGACGCTGACCCACCGCTCCCCGCAGCACTTCGTCACCTCGGTGACCTTCGACGACGAGGAGCGTCAGTTCGACACCGTCTACACGCCCGCCTTCGACGACCGCGGAGAGGTCTCCACCATCCAGATCATGGCGCGCGACGTCACCGACCAGGACGGCGGGACCAGCCAGCTCTGGAAGTTCACGTCGGACAACCTGTCGATGACCAAGCAGCGCATCGAAGCGATCCTCGTCAACGCGCCCCTGATCATCGCCGTCCTCGATGCGGACATGACCATCCGTTACATCAACCGCGGTCGACCGGGCAGGGACATCGACAACGACGTCATCGGAAGACCGGCGCTTCAATGGCTGATGGAGGAGCACAGGAGCGTCCTGACCTCCGCCTTCGAGGAGGTCGTCGCTACCCAGAAGGTCGTGGAATTCGAGTTCCAAGGCGTGAGCGAGCAGTATTGGTTCACGCGATTTGCGCCCCTGATCCACGACGGCGAGGTGAAGCAGGTGCTCGCCTGCACCCTCGACGTGACCGAGCGGACGCGCCTGACGACGCAGCTCGCCACCAAGCGCCGGGTGGAGAGCCTGGGGATCATGGCGCGGGGGATCGCCCACGACTTCAACAACCTCTTGGCGGCGATCATGAACGGCACGGCGCTGGTCCGTCAGGAGGTGAAGGACGATGGAGACGTCGGCTCCTTCCTGGACACGATCAGCGCTGCCTCGCGACGCGCGGCGGATCTCTGCGAGCAGATGCTGACCTACGCCGGCCGTGAAGTGGTGCCGGTCGAGCCGTGCCAGGTCAACCCCGCGCTCGAGGAGCTCATGCCGGTCACCCGTGCGGCATCCAAAGGGAACGTCGAGCTCATCCTGGAGCTGGGGGAGGATCTGCCCGCCGCCATGGTGCATCGCTCGCAGCTGGGACAGGTCATCATGAACCTCGTCAACAACGCCGCGGATGCGTTCGGTGAGGGGCGAGGGCACGTGCGCGTCTCGACGGGGACGACCGACGTGGAGTCGCCCCTTTCGGACTACCTCCCGGAGCCACCGAGCCCCGGCCATTACGTTCGCATCGAGGTCACCGACGACGCGGGCGGCCTCTCTCCCGAAGAGCGCCTGCGCATCTTCGATCCCTTCTACTCCACCAAGACCTCGGGCCACGGTCTCGGGCTCGCCGTCGTCCTGGGCATCGTCGCGGCCCATCGCGGCGCGATCTCGGTGCACTCCGTCAAAGGCAAGGGCACGACCATGACCGTGCTCCTGCCCGCGAGCGCGCCGCCCTAGTCTAGACCGCGTGGCTCAGGTGGATGCGGCGCACGGCTTCGGCGTAGTCGCGTCGCGGGCCCCGGTGGCTGGGCTCGGGGGACGGCCGGTGGCGGATGGTGGTGGCGAGGAGCAGCCGCATCATCCCGTCCATCTTGTCGAGCTTGAGGCCGAGGGAGGGCGGGTCGTCCCCGCGGCGCCGGCCGGGCGACACCCGGGCGACGTAGCCCTCGGCATCGACCCAGACGGTGGACTTCGGGATCTGCAGCCTCACCCGGACCCGATCGCCGAGGCGGGCGGGGACGTGACAGCGGATCCTGGCCCCATCCCAGGAGAGATCCATCGTCTCGTCGCCGAGGAGGGTGAGGTTGTCCTGGGTCGTCACCACGCATGGGGTTCGGACATCGTGGCGACTATGCTGGCGATTGCTGTGGACGACTCTGCTCACTCGTGCCTCCCGTCGACTGCTCGATTGAAATGGTAGGGAGGCGGCGCCCCGTGGATCCAAATTGTGGCGGACGAATGGTCGCGACCCCCGCGGTGCCCTAGGATCGAGGCGTGGATCAACGGCGACGCGGCATCGTTCATCGAGGCGTGCACCTCGTCAGCGCCGACGGCGTCGTGGGGGGGGAGTCGCCGGACGAGCTGGTGGTGGAGGAGCCCCTCGAGATCCGGGTCGCGGGCGACGCCCTCGCCGTGACCATGCGAACCCCGGGGCAGGACGCCGACCTCGCCCTGGGTTTCCTCTTCGCCGAGGGGATCGTCCAGAGCGTGTCGGACGTGGGGCGCATCTCCCACTGCGGAAAGCCCGGGGACGAAGGCTACGGCAACACCATCGACGTCCTGCCCGGACCCGGTGTCGCCCTCGATCCCGACCGCCTGGCCACCAGCCGGCGCGGCACGCTGACCACGGCGGCCTGCGGCGTCTGCGGGAGGGTGACCGTGGACGATCTGCTTGCGCGCATCGGCAAGCTCGAAGCGGGCGAGCGGATCGCGGTGGAGACGCTCCAGCGCTGCACCGAGCGCCTGCGAGAGGAGCAGGTGAACTTCGCGCGCACCGGTGGTGTTCATGCCGCGGCGGCGCTCTCGGCACAGGGCGAGACCCTGGCTTTCGCCGAGGACGTCGGGCGTCACAACGCCGTGGACAAGGTGGTTGGCACGCTCCTGCGCGAGGGGATCCTCACAGAGGCGCGGATCCTCGTCGTCTCGGGTCGGGTGAGCTTCGAGATCGCCCAGAAAGCGGCGGTGGCTGGGATCGGGGTGGTCGCCGCCGTCTCGGCGCCCACGTCGCTCGCGGTCGACGTAGCGCGGAGCGTCGGGCTGACCCTCTGTGGTTTCGTCCGCGAGGGGAGGTTGAACGTCTATGCCCATCCAGAGCGACTCGACGACGCCGACTGACGCACCCTCTCCGCTGCTCGGCATCTTCGTCGGCGGCAAGTCCACGCGAATGGGCGGCGAGCCCAAGGGGTTGCTGGAGGCGCCCGATACCGGCGAGCCCCTCGCCGCGCGTCTCGCCCGCCTCGGCCGTGAGGCCGGGATGGGCGTCGTGCTCGTCGGGGAAGCGAGCGCCTACGGCGCGCTGGGCCTCGAAGCCATCGCCGACGATCCCGCCATCGACGGCCCCCTCGGTGGCCTCTCGGCGCTCCTCGCCCGCGCGGGCGATCGTCCGGCGATCGCGGTGGCCTGCGACATGCCCCAGGTGAGCGTCGGAGCGCTTCGCGCGCTGATTGAGGCACCCGCCGGGCCGACGATCCTCGCGGCGCGCCGCGGCCCCGACGCGCCGTGGGAGCCGCTCTTCGCCCGTTACGATCCTGCGCGCGCGCTCCCCGCGCTCCGCGCCGCCGCGGCCGAGGGCGTGCGCTCCTTCCAGAAGCTCTTCGCCCGCGTGGGCGCCGAAGCGCTCGCGCCGAGCGAGGTGGTCGAGGCCGCCCTCGTCGACTGGGACACGCCTGAAGACCGCTGAGGCCCTCGCCTCGCGGCGGGCTTGATAAGCTCGCGCCTCCGCGGGTCTCGATGCCACTGATCAAGAAGCGACCGAAGGTCGGGCTCCGGCTGCCCACGATCCTCACGCCGGGTCGTCGCGCCTCCGGGGTCGTGGTCATCACCGCGTCGAAGGCCGTGCCCACCCAGGCGGTCACCGTCGATCTCCGCGGCGAGGAGCGCGTCGTGATCGGCTCGGGCGACAGCGCGAAGACCCATCGCTGGGCGGTGATGACCCTTCGCGCGAACCTCACGGGCCCCGAGGAGATCCCAGCCGGTCGCCACGAGCTGCCCTTCTCCTTCGACGTGCCAGAGGAAGCGCCGCCGAGCTATCGCTTCGGCTTCGCGCGGGTCGAATACGAGGCGGTGGTCCGCGTGGACATCGACTGGTGGCCCGACGCGGTCGAGAAGTTCGTGATCACCGTCGGGTCGGTGGAGCGGGACGCGGTGGACGCGCGCCCGCAGATTTACAGCACATCCCCCGAGGGACCGGTGGGGACCGTGCCGGTGCTCGAGGTCAGCCTCGCTTCGGACATCGTGCCGCTCGGGGGGACCATCGACGTGGCGGTCGCGGTCGACAACGCGGTCGACACTCGCTTTCGCGAAGGCAAGCTCAGCCTCAGCGCCCTCGAGACGCGCTTCGACTCCCGCGGCCGAAATCGCGGGAGGGTGAAGCTCCGCGGCTACGAGCTCCGGTTCTCCGTCGAAAGGCTCCTCGAGGGCGCACCGATCCGAATGGCGGTGCCCGAGGTACCTCCGTCGATCCAGTCGCGCCTCTTTCAGCTCGATTGGGTCCTCGACGTGACGGCGGTGGTGGCCTTCGGACGGGACATCACGATGCGGTTGCCCGTGACCCTGGTGCCCGAGGGTGGCGTCCGCGTGCGATCACGTCTCGCGCCTGCGCCGGTGGGTAGCTCGAGACAGCGCGCGATCTGGGAGAAGGTGGCGCGCGCATACGGGATGGCGTTCGACGGGCGGCAGATGCTCCAGAAGGTGGGCGACGTGGAGATCGCCATCGGGCTCGGCCATCGCAAGCGCGGCTTGGCGCTCGTCGGGACCTTGACCCATCCCAGCGTCCACCTCGATCTCGACGGCGGCGAGAAGGGGAGCTTTCATCGGTTCCTCGGCGAAAACGTGGAGCTCGGCCAGCCGTTCTTCGAGAAGAACCACTACGTGACCGGGCGGGACCCCGCGCAGGTGCGCGCCTATGTGGGGGCGCTCGGCGAGGCGTTCTTCGCCCAGGAGCTCGAAGATCTGGACGACGAAGGGATGACCTTCGTCTCGATGCGACGGACGCGGTCGGCGCTCAGTCGCATGTGCAGCACCCTCACGTCGCTCGCGGCGAGCTACCCCGGTGCGCGCGCGGCGATCCCGCCGCCGAGTGGGCGCGAAGCAGCGGCCGCCGAGTGGGCGAGGACGGCGACGCGCGAGGGCGCGGTCTTCGAGCCTTCGCGCCTGGCGCTCCACTTTCGCCGGGGCGAGGACCGGTCGATCGTCGTCACGGAGTGGGACGAGAGCGGTACCGCCTACCGCACCACCGCGGCCATCGAGGTGCGCGATCCCATCGACGACGACTATCTCTTCCTGAGCACGGCCTCTTCTCTGGGCGACGACGAAGCCACGAAGTACGGTGCCGAGGCGCGGCAGATCCTCGCGCGCCTGGTGGCGGAGACGCCGCACCTGCGGGTGGAAGAGCGGGCCCTGATCGCGCACATCGAGCCTCAGCTGGACGATCCGGCGCGGGCGCTCGCGATCCTGAAGCGACTCGAAGCGCTCTCGGCGCTGCTCCGCGGCCGGACGGGTCCCTACCGATGAAGCGGCCACTATCGATCGGGATCATCGGCTGTGGGACCGCGGGGGGCGCCGCGGCGATCTTCCTTGCGCGCGCCGGGCACGAGGTCACGGTCTACGAAGCGGTGGCCGAGCCCACGGCGATTGGCGCAGGCATCATCGTGCAGCCGACGGGGATGCTGGTCCTCTCGCGCCTGGGGCTCTTCGACCGCGTCCACGCGCGCGGTGCGCGCCTCGCCTCGCTCCGCTGCGAGACGACCGAGGGCCGTCCGGTCGTCGACATCGCCTACGCCGACGTCCATCCGGATCTCTTCGGGCTCGGAATGCACCGGGGCGTTCTCTTTCGCGCGCTCTTCGAGGAGGCGAAGCGCGCCGGCGCCGAGGTGCGCTGCGGTGTGAAGATCGAGAGCTTCGATCGCGAACGCCGTGGGCGCCCGCGCCCGATGACCGCCGGCGGACGGCGCTTCGGACCGCACGACCTGGTGGTGGTGGCGGACGGCGCGCGCTCTCAGCTTCGGGACGATGTCACGGTGGTCGCGCGCGATCGCCCCTATCCCTGGGGCGCGCTCTGGTTCGTCGCCGACGACGCGAAAGGCGAGTTCCAGGATCGGCTCTACCAGGTCGTCGACGGCACCGGCGTGATGATCGGGCTCCTGCCGACCGGGCTCGGGCCGGCGGAGCACGGCGTTCCGGATCGCTCGAAGGTCAGCTTCTTCTACAGCGTTCGCGTATCGCGCGACGCCCAGCTTCGCCGCGAGGGCCTGAAGGCCTTCGAGTCATCGGTGCTCAGGCGCGTTCCCCGCGCCGAAAGCGTCCTCGATCAGATCGACGACTTCGATCAGCTCCTCCTGGCCCGTTATCACGACGTCACACTGCGTCGCTTTCATCAGGGTCGCGTGGTCTTCGTCGGCGACGCCGCGCACGCGATGAGCCCCCAGCTGGGGCAGGGCGCGAACCTCGCGCTCTACGACGCGATGGTGCTCGCCGATTGCGTGGAAGCGAGCGAGAGCGTCGACGCGGCGCTCGAGCTCTACGAGCGCCTGCGCCGCCCGCACCTGTCGTTCTACCAATTCGCCACCCGGTGGCTGACGCCCTTCTTCCAGTCCGACTACGAGAGCCTCGCCTCGCTACGTGACACTTTCATGGGCACCGCCTGTCACCTGCCGATCCTGCGGGCGCTGATGGTGCGCACCATGGCCGGCGTGAAGCGCGGCGTGTTCGCGCCGAGCCTCCCCATCGAAGCGCTGGGCCCCGGCCCTACTCGTACATCTTCTTGATGCCGTAGGTCTTGATCTTGTGGACCAGGGTGCGGAGCGGCATCTTGAGGAGCTTCGCCGCGGCCGTCTGATTGCCCTCGGCGCGCCTCAGCGCGTCGAGGATCAGCGCCGTCTCGTATTCGCGAATGCGGTCCTTGAACGGCATCTCGGCGTCGGTGGGCTCGCCGGGCGGGGGCATGTCCGTGGGCGAGGGAACCACCACCGCGGGTCCGCGAAGGCGCTCGCCCAGGTCCTCGGCGGTGATCTCGTCGCCTTGGGAGACGATCACCGCGCGCTCGATCACGTTGCGGAGCTCGCGCACGTTGCCGGGCCACTCGTAGGTCCGCAGCAGCCGCCGCGCGTCGTCGTCGATGCCGGTGACCGTGGTGCCCGAAGCCCTGTTCGCCTCCTGCAGGAAGAGCTCGGCGAGGGCCTCGATCTCCTCGGGCCGCTCGCGGAGCGGCGGCACCCGAATCTGCATCGTGTTGAGTCGGTAGAGCAGGTCGAGACGGAAGGTGCCGTCCTTGGTCATCGCTTCGAGATCGCGATGGGTGGCGGCGACGACCCGCACGTCGACCTCGCGCTCCTCGGTGCCGCCCACGCGCAGGACGCGCTTGGTCTCGAGGACGCGCAACAGCGCCGCCTGCGCCTGCTGCGAGAGCTCGCCCACCTCGTCCAAGAGGACGGTGCCGCCGTCGGCCTGCTCGAAGAGGCCCGGAGCGGTCCGCTCGGCGCCGGTGAAGGCGCCTTTTTCGTGGCCGAAGAGCACGCTCTCGATCAGGGTCGCCGGGATGGCGCCGCAGTTGATGCTGCGCATCGGCCCGTTGCGTCGTGACGACGCGTTGTGAATCGCGCTGGCGATGACTTCCTTGCCGGTCCCCGTCTCGCCCTGGACCAACACGGGTATGGTGGAGGCCGCGACCTTGCGCACCAGGTCGTAGACCTCGCGCATCTTCTGGCTGGCGATGACGACGCTCCGCTCGCGACGCACCTCCTCGTCGTCCTCGGCGCTGGCGACGTGAACGCGATGGGAAGGCTTGGCCTTGCGGGCAGCCTGTCGCGCGGCGTCGACCAGCGCATCGCCGGTGGCGCGCTCCGGGAAGGACGCGACGCCGCAGACCAGGGGCGGCTCGCCCAGGCGTTCGGTGGCGACGAGCTGCTTGGCGATCAGCGAGGCCTCGTCCTGGCTCATCTCCGGCAGGAGCACCAGCGCCGACTGCTGGCCGTAGAGCGTCATGCGATCGACGTCGCGGAGCTCGGCGCGGATCCGCGGAGCCCACCGCGCGACATGTCCCTCGTCCAGGGAGAGCGCCCGGATCATCAAGAGGCTCAGCTTGCGGCGGAAGGACTTGGCGCGCGTGACCTCTTCCTGGAGGCGGCGGCGAAAACCTTCGTTGCTGTCGATGCCCCGGAGGTGCGCGGCGCCGGACTGCATGTTGATCGAGGCGGTCACCGCGCCGCCGAGCTGCACGGTGTCGCCCGGCATGATGCGGGCGGTGGTGATCTCCTCGCCGCCGAGCTTGGTGCCGTTGGTCGAGTCGAGATCCTCGACGTACACGCCGTCGGTTTGCCACGTGAACTCGGCGTGGCGACGGCTCAGGCCGAGGTCCGGGATGACGACGTCGGAGGGGTGCGCGCGGCCCACGACCGTCGGGATCCCCTCCCTCAGCGAGACCACCTTCACGCCGTCGCGGTAGTAGACGACCAGGGCTGCTTGCGCCTCGCCGTCATCGTCCGGCAGGAGCTCCTGGTTCAGGGTGGTCTTTTCCTCGATCTTCGTCACGGACGGGGCCATCGTGTTCGCCCGCGGGCGGGCCTGTCAATCACGCCTCATGGGGCAGCCGCAGGCGGATTGTGAAAGAATCTCGCCGTGACCGGTGAGGAGATCGATCGATACCGCGTCGAAGCCACGCTCGGAGAGGGCGGCTTCGGCGACGTCTATCGCGCGGTTCATACCGTCACGGGAAGGCCGGTGGCGCTCAAGGTCCTGAGGCCGGAGCACATCTCCTCGCCCCAGGTGCTCGAGCGCTTTCTCCTCGAGGCGCGGGCGGCGGCCGCCATCGGCAATCGGCACATCGTCGAGGTCCTCGACGCGGGTCGCACCGCGGACGGGCGTGCCTTTCTGGCGATGGAGCTCCTCGAGGGCGAGACCCTCGAGTCGCGCCTCGAGCGCGAAGCGCCCCTGCGCGGCGACGTGGCGCTCGACATCGCGGTGCAGATCCTCGACGCCCTCGACGCGGCGCATCGCGCGGGCATCGTCCACCGCGATCTGAAGCCGGCCAACATCCTGTTGGCTGGAACGCCGGGGACCGAGAGCCCGCGGGTCAAGCTCCTCGACTTCGGCGTGAGCAAGTTCATGCCGACCGCGGGCGCGCCGTCCCTCACCAAGACCGGGATGACGCTGGGGACGCCGAGCTACATGGCGCCGGAGCAGTTCGGCGGCGCCAAGGACGTCGACGGGCGCGCGGATCTCTTCAGCGTGAGCGTGATCCTCTACGAGATGCTCTCGGCCCAGATGCCCTTCCCCTCGAGCACCTACGAGGAGCTGGTGGTGCGCGTGAGCACTCGACCCCCGGTGCCGCTCACCGACGCGGCGCCCTGGCTTCCCGCTGGCCTCAAGCACGTGATCGAGCGCGGCCTCAGCAGAGATCCCGACGGCCGTTTCCGAGACGCGGCTGAGCAGATCGCGGCGCTGAAGACCCTGAGCACCGCGAGCACCCTCGAGGTGCTGCGCCTGGGCAGCGCGGCGCGGGCAACCATCGACAGCGCGCGGCCCGCGCCCGCGCCCTTCACACCGTCGCTGCCATCGGCGCAGCTGGTGACGCCGCCCGCGCCCGCACCCTCGGTCCATCCGCCGCATGGAGTGTCTGCGGTCTCCGCCGCGCCCCTGGCCGCCCCCCAACGAGCTTCCTCGGGCCTCGGAATGTGGGGTCTCATCGCCCTCGTGATCGGCGGCCTCGGCGGGGCCGCCCTCGCCGGTGTCGCGGTTTACTTCGTGCTCGACGGTGGCGCAGAAGTGTCGGAGGTCCAGGCGGTGCCGCCGGTTGCCCCTGTCAATCCGAGCCCAACGGTTCCTGCGGACCAGGCGGACGAACCCCCCGGGGGTGAAGGGCCACGGCCGGATATCCAAGGAGAGGGGCCTCTGCCGACTGCGTCCACGCCGAATGCGGGAGCGGGAGCGGTTGCGGGAACGGGAACGGTTGCGGGAACGGGAACGGTTGCGGGAACGGGAACGGGAACGGTTGCGGGAACGGGAACGGGAACGGGAACGGGAACGGGAACGGGAACGGAGACGGGAACGGGAACGGAGACGGGAACGGGAACGGGAACGGGAACGGGAACGGAGACGGGAACGGGAGGGGGAGCGCGTGTGACCTATCGGCCGCTCACACAGAGCTTCTCCGACGACTTTGGTCGTGCCCTCGCGCGACGTGCACAAGCGCGGATGGGAAGGTGCGCGCGCCTCGGGGGTGGTACACACGCGATCACGCTCCAGTACGGATCCGGAGGCGGACTGATGCAGGTGCGGCCCGACGTCACGGACGACTCCCCCGTCGCCCCGTGTGCCGCGTCCGTGATTCGTGAGGTGGCGACGGACCGAGCGCCCTCTCTCGGGATCATCTATCTCGACGTCACGACCGACTGAGGCCCGGTCTCGACACGGTGGCGCAACGGGGTTAGCGTCGCGCCGCGATGCGTCGCCCAGCACGAATCACGATCCTCGCGCTGTCCCTCATCGGCTTCTTCGGCAGTGTCGCGGAAGCTCAGCAGGGGCTTCAGCTCAATCGCTACACGGCGGCGAACGCACCCGAGGACATGTTCTCGGCGGAGAGCCCGGTGGCGCGCGGTCACGACTACTGGGCCGCCAGCGTCATCATGGACTACGGCAACCAGCCGCTGGTCTTCCAGGCCGCCGGCACCGGTGCGCGCACACCGCTCATCGAGCATCAGCTGACGCTGCGGGCGATCCTCAACTACAGCCTCTTCGATCGCCTGATGATCTACGGCGGCCTGCCCATCGACCTGGCCATGAACGGTCAGAACGTCGTGGGTCGCCCGGGACCCGACGAATCGACGCTCAGCGATCCCTGGCTCGGCGCGCGCCTCCGCGTTTACGGCGACACCATCGACCCCGTCGCCATCGGTCTCTCTGCCGACGTGACCTTTCCTCTCGCGCAGGCGGTGATCCCCACCCAGGCGTACTCGGGCGAGCAGACCGCGACCTTCGTGCCGAAGCTCCTCGTGGAGTTCCGGCCCTGGATCCTGCGCATCACAGGCAACCTGGGGCTGCGGCTCCGTCAGGAGTACACGAGCTCCGTGGGCGCGTTGGTTCGCAACGAGCTCATCTGGCGCCTGGGCGTCGGCGCGGACATCTACGACGACGGTGAAAACCATTTCGAAGGCATCGTCGAGGCCTTCGGCAACCACGCGATGGACTACTTCGCGCGGAGCACCACCACCGACGTCGAGCTCCTGCTGGGTGTGAAGTACCGGAGCGACGGCGGGCTCACCGCCGGTCTGGCGGCGGGTCCCGGGCTCAGCCGCGGGTGGGGAACGCCCGCCGCGCGCGTCCTCTTCACGATTGGCTTCGTCCAGCCCGAGGTCCAGCCGGAGCCCGAGCCGGAGCCCGAGGACAGCGACGGTGACGGCCTGCTCGATCCCGACGACATGTGCCCGAACGAGGCCGAGGACGTCGACGAGTTCCAGGACGACGACGGATGTCCCGACCTGGACGACGACGAGGACGGCGTCCCCGACGTCGACGACGGATGCCGGCTCGAGGCCGAGGACATCGACGAGTTCGAGGACGAGGACGGCTGCCCCGACCTCGACAACGACGAGGACGGTCTCGAAGACGCGGACGACCAGTGTCCGAACGAAGCCGAAGACATGGACGGCTTCGAGGACGAGGACGGCTGCCCCGACCTCGACAACGACGAGGACGGGGTTCCCGACGCCGATGACGAATGCCCCCTGGCGCCCGGTACCGCCGAGTCGAACGGCTGCCCCCAGGCCGTCCGTCTCGAGGGCAACCAGATCCGCATCCTACAGACGATTCGAGTTCGAGACCGGTCGCGCAGCCCTGAGGCCGACCGCCGAGCCGATCCTCGAAGAGGTGCGCGCGGTCCTCGCGGTGAACCCGCGCATCCGCAAGGTCCGCGTCGAGGGCCACACCGACGACCGCGGCTCGGATGCGCGCAACCTGCGCCTGTCGCGCGAGCGTGCCGAATCGGTTCGCGACTGGCTCACGGAGCACGGCCTCGCCGCGAGTCGCCTCGAGGCATGGGGCTGCGGCGAGAGCCGCCCCACGGAGGAAGGCACCACCCGCGAAGCGCGTCAGGCCAACCGCCGCGTCGAGTTCCACATCGTCGACCCCGCCGGCGAGGGCACGCCCTCGACCGAGGGATGCGAGATGGCCGAGCCGCCGCCCGTGCCGGAGACGGAGACCGCGACCGAGTCGGAGACGGAGACGGAGACCGTGACGGAGTCGGGATCGGAGACGGAGACCGAGTCGGACTCGGCTGCGGCGTCGGACGCGCCTGACGCTGCGGAGTGACGTTCTCCTTCGCCCCGCAGTCGGCGTGCTTCGCTGCGCGAGCGCCCTTTGAAGATGGGTGATTGCGCGTGCAGCGGCTCGCTGTGCTCGACCCCGAGCGGTGTGCAGCGGCTCGCTGTGCTCGACCCCGAGCGGCCGCAGGCCGCGACCCGGCGCCGCAGGCGCCGAGGGGGGGGCCGAACGCTGCCCGTAGACCACCAGTCCATTGCCGTCGAGCCCATCTCATTCGTCTATTTCACATCGGGCGGGCAGACGTGAGAGCGAGCGCGAAGCGCGAGCGACAGGGGGGCTTGTCCCCCCGGGGTGTTGGGGCGGAGCCCCGACTACAATTAAACCTTTCCGGCCGGCGCCTCAGCGACCCCGCAAGCGCGTCGAGCGGAGCGAGCCGCGCGCACGCAACCACCCATCCTCAAACTACGCGAGCGCAGCGAAGCACACTTACCCCCACTGCGTGCTGGGTGGCGGTGAATGGGGGGGGCGTCCGCGGCGCACACGCACCCACGAGCCGCGGGTTGCGCCATCGCGCAACTGTTGCTCGTCCTGTCGCACCGCCGCGAGACGTTGGTCAGAGGTTCCAACTGACCGAGATCGTGCGCGATCAACCGTCCGTCGCGGTGGCGTGCGCTGGCTGGCCCCGTGCTTGCCATGGCTCTCACCCGTCCCGCCGCGATGGAGCGGCTTCACGGAAAGACGGGAGAGAAACGAATGAACATGAACATGGGTCACTTCAGTGTGCAGGACACGGAGCAGAGCGGTGAGGTGAAGATGCCGATGGCGATCGCGGGTGCGGTCGGTGGTGCGCTCGCGCTCGGCCTCGTCTACGGCGTCGTCGGTCGCTTCGTCGGCGAGTTCAGTTACGTCGCCTGCCTGATCGGCTTCGCGAGCGGCGCGGCTGCCGCGAAGCTCGGCGGGGGCCGCAACCTCGTCGTCGGCGCGATCGCTGCTGCGTCCTCACTCTTCGCCGTGCTCGGCGCGAAGCTCATCGTCGGCGCGCCCGAGGGCTACGGCTTCATCGAGTATCACACCACGCTCTTCGACATCATCTTCTGCTACGTCGCATGCCCGGCTGCCGCCTTCGCGGTCGCAGGGACCGACAAGGCGCGCGCGCTTCTACGCAAGCTGCCCGTCCGCCTGCCCGTCTGAAGACGGCGCGTACGATCGTGCGAAGAGGCCGCTCCTTCGGGGGCGGCCTCTTTCGTCTTCACTCGGCGTCGTTCAACGCGGGCATCGGCGGCAGCGAGGGCGCCGCCTCGGCCTTCTTCGACCAGCGCATCTTCTGAGGTCGCGCGCCGAGGTCGATGATCCCGAGCCACGAGAGCGCGCGCATCACCTGATAGCTCGGGTCGACCTCGAACCACCGCACCGCGAAGTTCGGCGCCATGCCGAAGCGGTGATGGTTGTTCTGGAAGAGCTCACCGCCGGTCAGGAAGTCGAAAGGCAGAGAGTTCACCGACTCGTCGTCGTTGTCGTAGTTCCGGTAGCCGTACTTGTGCCCGCCCCAGTTCACGATGGCCCCGTGGATCGGGCCCATGAAGTAGTGGATCGGCAGGAGCAGGAACAGCGCCCAGTGCGGTGCGAAGGCGATGTAGAAGAGGGTGTAGAGCGCGCCGAAGCCGATGCGACACGTCCAGGTGTCGCCGAGCCAGTCGATGAAACGCCACTCGGGGTAGCCACCCTCGAAGCGCGCCTCGGGCTCGAGCGTCCGCGTGAGCAGCCCGTTGTAGCGCGTCTTGGTCGCCCACATCATCTGGAAGAAGTTGGGATAGGTGTGGGGGGAGTGGGGGTCCTTCTCCGTGTCGCTGTAAGCGTGATGCTCGCGATGGAGGATCGCGTAGGCCCGGGGGTTCAGGTAGGAGGCACCCTGGAAGAGGAAGGTCATGAAGTGGAAGGCGCGCTCCCAGCCCTTCGACATGGTGAACATCCGGTGAGCGCCGTATCGGTGCAGAAAGAACGTCTGGAAGAAGACGGAGAGCACCCAATGGCCGACGAAGAACGCGAGGATTGCCCAGATCATGATCCGCCTGAACGTAGGTCCGGAAGTTCGCGGCCCCATCCGGGGATTGTCACAGTTCGTTAATCCCGAGGAATCGGGGTAGGATGGCGCCACCTAGCTTCGCGGGAAGGGGAGATGCTCAACACGACGAGTCCTTGGACATTGGCTCTGGCGGTGGTCTGGCTCGCCGGCTGCTCGGCGGTCACCGATTTCGGCCGCTATCACGCGGCCGGCGACGCGAGCATCGACGCCGACGCCAGCGCCGGTGACGGCGGCGGCGACTGCGGCGCGACGGCCGAGACCTGCAACGGCGCCGACGACGATTGCGACGGCATGGTGGACGAGGACTTCGACCTCGACACCGATCCGGCCAACTGCGGCCGCTGCGAAAACACTTGCGCCGACCCTTCACACGGAACCGCGGCGTGCACCTCCGGCGCCTGCGGCGTCACCTGTGACGCCGACTTCGGCGACTGTGACGGGGACGCGTCCAACGGCTGCGAGGCCGACCTCACCCGGCCCGAGAGCTGCGGCAGCTGTGGCAACGCATGCGACACCGGGCTCCTCTGCGACGGCGGAGATTGCGTTTCCAGCTGCAGCGCCGGCCTGACGGAATGTGACGGCTCGTGTGTCGACGTGAGCACCAGCATCAACCACTGCGGGATGTGCCGTAACGCCTGCCCCGACCCGATGGGCTCGACGCCCAGCTGCTCCGGCGGCGTCTGTGGGTCCGATTGTGATATGGGCCGCGGCGACTGCGACGGGGACCCGTCGAACGGTTGCGAGGCCGACTTGAGCTCGCCAGCGAGCTGCGGCACCTGCGGTAACGTCTGCGACTTTCCCAACGGCATCGCCGTTTGCGATACCGGGTCCTGCGTCCTCGCTGCCTGCGACATGGGCTACGACGACTGCGACGGAGACCGCTCGAACGGTTGTGAGGCGGATTCGACGTCGCCGGCGACCTGTGGAGGCTGCGGTGCGGTCTGCCCGATGGACGCGCCGGTATGCTCCGGCGGCACCTGCGACACCGGCTGCGCGACCTCCACAGACATGCTCTGCTCCGGCGCCTGCGTCGACGTGAACACGCACCTCGACAACTGCGGCTCCTGCGGCAACGTCTGCCCCGGCGGACCGATGTCGAGCCGCACCTGTTCGGGTGGCAGCTGCGGGATCCGCTGCAACGCCGGCTTCGCGGACTGCGACGGCGATCCGACGACGGGCTGCGAGGTGGACATCACCCGCCCGGTGAGCTGCGGGTCGTGCACCCGAACGTGCACGGTCATGAACGGCATGCCGGGGTGCACGAGCGGCATGTGCACCATCGCGGGCTGCAACGTCGGCTTCGACAACTGCGACGGGGATCTGTCGAACGGTTGCGAGACGCCGCTGATGATGAGCCTGCTCGACTGCGGCTCCTGCGGCAATACCTGCAACCTCGAGTGCGCCATGGGCACGTGCAACGAGGCGACGCGGGTTGACGCGGGCGGCGGAAGTTGCGCGATTCAGTCGAATGGCAACCTGGTTTGTTGGGGTGCGAACGCGAACGGGCAGATCGGTGACGGCACCTACACTCAGAGGCCGCGTCCTACCCGCGTGATGATCGGCATGGTCACGGACGTGTCGTCGGGCCGCGCGCACACCTGCGCGGTGCGTGGGGACAACTCGGCCTGGTGTTGGGGTGACGGCACCGATGGAAAGCTCGGCGACGGCACCGCGTCGGGGATGACCAACATGCCGGTCCACGTCATGGGCACCGGCCCGAGCGGGGCTCGCATGGTGCAGGTGGGCGCGGGGGACAACTTCTCCTGTGGCCGCACCTCGGCCGGCCTCGTCCAGTGCTGGGGCAACAACGGTTTCGGTCAGCTCGGCAACGGCACCACCGCATCCAGCAACACCCCGGTCAACGTGAGCCTCGGCAGCCTCCGAGCCATGGACCTGTCGGTAGGCCGCCAGCACGCGTGCATCGTCACCACCGGTGGCGCCGTCGCGTGTTGGGGCCACAACGCCCAGGGCCAGCTGGGCCTCGGCAACACCACCATCTACTTCACCACGCCGCAGACGAGCATGGTGACCGGCGCGATCGGCGTGAGCGCTGGTGCCTTTCACACGTGCGCCGTTCGTACGGCCGGCGACGTCCGGTGCTTTGGGGACAACATGCACGGACAGCTGGGCAACGGCTCCCTCGTGGCCAGCAGTACGCCGGTGGTCGCCTCGGTGGCCGGGGGGATAACCTTCGACGACGTGTCGGCCGGTTATCAGCACACCTGCGCGCACACCACGGCCAACACGATCCATTGCTGGGGAGACAACTCCTCCAGGCAGGTGGGCAACGGCATGACCACGGACATGACGGTGCCCTACCAGATCGGCTACGACTACCGCATGTTGGATGCCGGCCGCTTTCACTCCTGCGCGCTGGATCTCTCGAACCAGCTCTTCTGCTGGGGGAGTGGTATCGGCGGCACGATCGGTGATGGCTTCACCGCGACGCGCGACATGCCGACCGCCGTCGTCAACATCCCACCGCCACCATGACGGAGCACGCGATGAAGAACCGAATGTCGACGTTCCATGCGCTGCTGATGCTCGTCCTCGCCGCGTGCGTCGTCGCCGCGCCGTCCGTGGTGTGTGCACAAGACGGTGACGAGGAGGAGTCCGGCGCCGACAACGACGAAGAAGCGCGCGTCCATTTCCGACTCGGCACCGCTTACTACGAGAGCGGTCGCTTCGCGGAGGCGGCGGGCGAGTACCAACAGGCGTACGACCTCTCGCACCGCCCCACGCTCCTGTACAACCTCTTCCTCGCCTGGCGCGATGCGAGTGAGCTCGGCCATGCCGTAGAGGCGCTCCGCGCCTATCTCTCGGAGGGAAGCCCGCCCAGCGACACGCGCATCCGCCTCGAAGCCCAGCTCGAGGGCATGGAGCGCCGGCTCGAGCAGCAGCGCGCGGCCGCGGCGACGCAGTCCCAGAGCTCGACGACGAGCACCCCGACGCAGACGACGACCGAGAACCAGACCGGCACCGAGACCGGTCGGGACACGACGACCACGACGCCGACCGGGGGGCTCGACGACGGAACACAGACCGGGGTCGACACCAGCGATCAGGCGCTCGTGGACGAAGAAGAAGAAGAAGGGGGCGGCGTTCCTCTCGTGCCGATCATCGTCATGGGCGCGGGTGGTGCGCTGGTGGTGGTCTCGGTCATCACTGGCGTCATGGCGCTCGGGAAGAAGGGCGAGCTCGACGACATGTGCACCGCGGACGGGGCGTGCGCGCCCGGCTTCGAGTCGGCGCGCGACAGCGGTCGGACCCTCGCCACCGTCACCGACATCATGCTCTTCGGCGGCCTCGCGACCGTCGCGGTCGGCGCCGTGCTCCTGGCGCTCGGGGTCGGTAGCGCAGACGAGGAAGAGGACACGAGCCTCGGCTTCGCCTGCACCGGCGACGGATGCGCGGCTTCGGCCCGCTTCCGTTTCTGAGCCATCAGCTCCGCTTTCGCGGCTCGTACACCGCGACCACGACCGCGACCAGGACGATGGCGCAGCCGACGAGGGTCGCCGGGCCGGCGCGCTCGCCGAGCCAGAGAGCGGCGAGGATCGTCGATCCCACGGGCTCTCCGACGGTGGCGATGCCCACGACGGTGGGCCGCGTGTGGCGAAGGGCCCACGTCAATCCGGTGTGGCCGATGATCTGCGGGACCAGCGCGGCGAGGGCGATGTAGACGCCGGCCTCCACCGTCGGGATCACGATGGGGATGCCGGCGCCCGCGGCGCAAGCCAGGAGCGTGAGCGCGCCGACGCTGGTGGTGACGCCGGAGAAGGCCCAGACGTCGAGGGCCTCCCCGTGTCGCCGAACGATGAGCATGTAGCCGGCCATCGCCGCCGCGCCCGCGAAGGCCAGGGCGTCGCCGATGAGCGCGTCGCGACTCGAGAAGTCCGCGCCGCCGATGAGCAGGAGGCCCGCGATGGCGAGGGCGATCGAGGCGAAGTGCTTCCCGTCGGGGCGATCGCGGCCGGTCGCGAGCGCGACCACCGCGAGCAGGAGCGGCGTCGCCGTCACCAGCGTCACCGAGGCGGCGACGGAGGTGAGGGAGAGCGAGCTCACCCACATGCCGAAGTGCGCCGCGTAGGCGAGGCCGCCGAAGACGCCGGAGACCGCCATCGGGCGCGTGAACGTTCCGCGTCTGAGGCCGCGCAGGGTGAAAGGCGCGAGGATCACGGAGGCGATCGCGAGCCGCACCCCCGCCATCACCAGCGGATGGGTCGGCGCGGCCTTGCGGAAGAAGATCGCGGCGAAGGAGATCGCCACCACCGCCGCCGTGAGCGCGAGGGCCGCACCGCGTCTTTGCTGGCTCGTGGAGATGACTCCCACCCTCGGCTGTAAAACCGGCTACGCGGCCGGAATTGACCGAATCGCCACCTCCTCTTCGCACCCACAGGAGCATTCAGCAATGATTTTCAGCCGCCGAGCCCTGGCACGAATCCGGCTCTCTTCGGGGCGCGGGCGCATCGAAGCCCGCCGCTGGAGGTAGTGATGGCCGTGATCGCATTCGCTTTCGTCTCTCTGATCGGGCTCGTGTGGATCGCCCTCGCCGCCCACACCCTGTGGGCGATCCGATCGGAGAAGGTGACCGAGGTCGCGCGCGCGCCGGTCACGATTCTCAAGCCCCTCGCGGGGGCCGACGACGATCTCGCGTCGCTCCTCGAGACCTTCTTCGTTCAGAACCATCCGCGCTTTCAGCTCGTCTTCGGCGCGCGCGCCGGCGACCCGGCTCTCGCCATCGCCCGCGGCGTGGCAGCGCGTCATCCCGCCGTCGATGTCGCCTTCGTCGAGCACGATGGCGGGCGCGGCCTCAACCCCAAGGTCGACAACCTCCGCGCCATGCTCAGCGCCGCGCGTTACGACACGCTGATCATCAGCGACGCCAACACCTCGGCGCATCCGGCCTACGCGCGCGAGATGGTCGCGCGCCTGGGCGAGCATCGCGTGGGCCTCGTGACCTCCTTCGTCTGTGGCACCGGCGACGAGAGCGTGGGCGCGACCTTCGACGCCCTCACGCTCAACGGCGAGATCGCGTCAGCGTGCGCGATCGGCACCGGGCTCGGGATTCATCCGATGGTGATCGGCAAGTCGATGGCGTTCCGGCTCAGCACCTTCGAGCGACTCGGCGGCTTCGAGTCCGTCGCCTCGGTGCTCGCCGAGGACTACGTCGTCGGCCGCATGTTTCACGAGGCTGGCTATCGCATCGCGCTCGCCCCGACGCCCATTGCCAGCATCAACCGCGCCGGCAGCGTGCGCGCGTTCGCGCGACGGCATCTGCGCTGGTCGATGATGCGCGCGCGCCTGTCGCCGGTGGCCTTCTCCCTCGAGCCGCTCACCCGCCCGCTGGCTGTCGCCGGCATGGCGCCGCTCTTCGGAGTGCCCCTCGCGCCGGCCCTCGCCGTGGCCGTCCTCGCCACGCTCGGTCGCGACGCCCTCGGCTGGCTCTCCCTCCGCGGCCGAGCCGGTCTCGGCCGCGCGCTCCTGTTGTCCATCCCCCGCGAGCTGATCGCGATGGCGCTATGGCAGATCGCGCCCTTGCGACGCCACGTCACCTGGCGCGGCCACCGCATTCGCGTCAGCGCCGGCACCCGCCTCTACGCCGAGCAGCTCCCTGACGCGCCCTCCGAGCTCGTCGTGAGCTCGAGGCCATCCCTCGCCTGAGTCAGGACGGGTTGAATTCCTCGAGCGCTTCTTTGAGCTCGGGGATCTCTTCGTCGAACTGGATGGCGCAGTGGCAGCCGAGGGGTCCGTCGGGGTCGTTCTCGTTCGGCTCGACGCGGACGATCACGCCCTCGACGGTCATCTCGCCGCCGTCACGGCCGGGGAGGCGCAGGGTGATCGTGACCGGCGCGCCGACCTCGATCTCGTTGGGCGTCGCGACGAGGAGGCCCTTGGCGCTCGCGTCGTGGCTCACGGCGATCTGGCGACCGTGACGCTCGGTCACGATGTGCATCGGAAACCAGACCTCGTGCCGCTGCAGCTCTCGGCGATCGTCGTCACCCACGGCCGCGAATCATACAGACTCGCGAACGCCAGAGACAACCCTTACTCGGTGACCTGGAGCTTCAAGGCTTGAAGCTGCGCGGGGGCCACTTCGCTGGGCGCGCCGGTCATCAAATCGTAGGCCCGCTGGGTCTTGGGGAAGGCGACCACGTCGCGGATCGACTCGGACTCCGCGGCGAGGAGCGCCACCCGGTCCATCCCCATCGCGATGCCGCCGTGAGGCGGCGCGCCGTACTTCAGCGCGTCGAGGAGGAAGCCGAACTTCTCGCGCGCCTCTTCGTCGGAGAGCCCGATGGTGCGGAAGACCATCTGCTGGACCTCGGGGTCGTGCAGACGGATGGAGCCGCCGGCGATCTCGAAGCCGTTCAGCACGAGGTCGTAGCGGTAGCACTGCACCAGACCCGGATCCTTCTCCACGAGCGCGACGTGCTCGTCGTGCGGGCGCGTGAAGATGTGATGCGCCGCGGCCCAGCCGCCCTCGTCGTCTTCCTCGAAGAGCGGCGGATCGATGATCCACAGGAAGTTCCACTCTCCGCCGCTCCCCGTCTCCGGGATGAGGCCGATCTTCTTGGCGACGTGCACCCGCAGGTTCGCCATGATGGTGTGGACCTGCGAGGCCTTGCCGAACTGGAAGAGGATCAAGTCTCCCGGCCCAGCGCCCACCGCTTCGTTGATGGCCTCGCGCGCCTCGTCGGTCACGGTCTTGGACAGCGCGCTCTGAGTCCACGCGCCGTCGTCGCCGACCTTCGCGCGCGCCAGGCCCTTGGCGCCCATCTGCTTGACGAGCTTCTCGAGGCCGTCGGCGTCCTTGCGGCTGAAGTTGGCCGACGCCGGAACCACCATCGCTTTCACGATCTCGGCGGGGAGCTCGCGGCGATACTCGCCCGACGCGAACTTGTCCGCGATCGGCGCCCAGAAGGCGATGCCGCCGCCCTTCTGCGCGACGATCAGGTCCGTGAGGTCGGTGTGCTCCAGGCCGAAGCGGAGGTCCGGCTTGTCGTTGCCGTACTTCTCCATCGCCTCGGCGAACTTCATACGCGGGAAAGTCGCGTCCGTGTAGCGCTCCTTCAGGTCGACGCCGAGCACCTCTTTCCAGAGGCGGAACACCAGGCCCTCGATCATCGTGAAGAGATCGTCCTGGTTGATGAAGCTCATCTCCACGTCGATCTGGGTGAACTCCGGCTGACGGTCGATGCGAAGGTCCTCGTCACGGAAGCAGCGCACGATCTGGTAGTAGCGGTCGTAGCCCGCGCACCATGAGCAGCTGCTTGTAGAGCTGCGGGCTCTCGGCGAGCGCGTAGAAGTTGCCGTGGTGAACGCGCGAAGGCACGAGGAATGCCCGCGCGCCGCCTGGGGTGTACTTCACCATGTAAGGCGTCTCGATCTCGAGGAAGCCCTTGTCGCAGAAGTACTCGCGCGTAACCCGGTTCAGGTTGTGGCGCGTGATCGAGGTTCTTCTGCAGTCGCGGACGCCGCGAGATCGAGGTAGCGGTGCTCGAGGCGCTTCTCCTCGCTGGGTGTCGATGTCGTCCTCGATCTCGAAGGGCGGCGTCTCGGCCTTGTTGAAGACGTCGGCCTCTTCGACCAGCACCTCGACGGCGCCGGTGGGGAGTCCGGATTGCGCTGCGACTTCTCCTGCCCGTCCTTCGTCTTGTGGACACCGCGGTCGCGCACCTTGCCGCGCACGCCGATCACCCACTCGGGGCGGAGCTCGCTCGCGAGCGCGTAGACCTCGGACTCCGGGTCGAAGACGAGCTGCGTGATCCCGTCGCGATCTGCGAAGATCGACGAAGAGGAAACCGCCCATGTCGCGGCGGCGCTGCACCCAGCCGAAGAGCACGGCATCTTCGCCGATGTCGCCTTCGCGCAGGGCGCCGCAGGTGTGGGTTCGCTTGAGCTCGTCGATGAAACGCGCCACGTCGTATCTCCTGACAAATCGAAGGCCCCGGAACCTAACCGCGGCCACCGCCCCCGTAAAGGAGACCGCGCCGATTTTTGGCCTCCTCGCGGACGCGAGGAGTGAGAACCCGGACCCCTGAGCGTTCGCGCGCGGCCCGTGCTATGCCGCGCGCGCCGTGATGCACACGAATCACCCGTTCTACGGCCCGGTGCTGCCCGATGCGGGGTGGGTCCCGGCGCCGACGTACGTGCTTCGGCGCGACCGAGTGCTGACGCACCTGCGTGAACTGTCCCCGCCGTCTCGCGTGGTGGAGATCGGTTGCGGCGCGGGCGCGCTCTTGAGCGAGCTCGGCGCGCGCGGGCACTCGGTGACAGCGGTGGAGACCGGCGAGCGCGCGCGACAGATCGCGCGCGCGCTCCTCGACGGGCTGCCGGACGCTGAGGTGCGGAGCGCGCACGACGACGCGTGGCGGGCCTGCTTCGACGCGGTCCTCGCCTTCGAGGTGCTCGAGCACATCGAGGACGATCGCGCTGCGTTCGCGGCGTGGGCTTCATGGCTGGCACCGGGCGGGCGCCTCGTGCTCTCCGTTCCGGCGCACCAGCGCAAGTGGAACCCCACCGACGAGTGGGCCGGACACTACCGCCGCTACGAGTCGCACCAGCTTCGCGCGCTCGCGCGCGATGCCGGCCTCGAGGTCCTGGCGCTCGAATCCTACGGCTTTCCGCTCACGCCGCTGCTCGAGAAGATCCGAGCGCGCACCTGGCAGCGCGGTACGAAGGCGAGCCGCGAAGAAGGCACCGCCGAGAGCGGCGTCGATCGCGAGAACGAGTCGCGCCTCTTCCCGCTACAGGCGTCGGCGCCGGGGCTCCTGCTCATGCGAAGCCTCTGCCGGGTGCAGCGCGCCTTCCTCGACACCGAGCTGAGCAACGGCTTCATTCTGGTCGCACGGCGGCCGCCGGACGGGCGATGAGATCGCTCTGCTACCTCGGCACCTACGAAGCGGACTACGAGCGCAATCGCATCCTCGCGCAGGCGCTCGCCAGCGCCGACATCGCGGTGGACACCTGCCACGAGGCGGTCTGGGACGAGCGCCGTCACAAGACCGGAGCGCTCTCGAGCCCGATGGACGCCCTCACCCTGGCGGCGAGCGCCGCGCGCGCCTACCTGCGACTCGCGCGCCGCTACGTGAGGAGCGCCGAGCACGACGCGGCCCTGGTGGGCTACCTCGGCCACCTCGACGCGATCCTGCTCGCGCCCCTGTGCCGCCTCCGAGGCGAGCCGCTGGTCTTCGACGCCTTCATCTCGCTCTACGACACGCTGGTGAACGACCGCCGCATCTTCGCCGAGGGCTCGCCGGCGGCGAAGGCCCTGAGGCTCGTCGACCGGCTCTCCTGCGCCATGGCGGACGTCGTCCTCTGCGACACCGACGCTCACGTCGACTACTTCGTGCGCGAGCTCGGCGTGCGGCGAGACAAGTGCCTGCGGGTCCTCGTCGGCGCCGACCCCGCCCAGTACCACCCGCCCGACGGCAGCGAGCCCGCTCTCGAAGACGACGGACGCTTCACCGTCTTCACCTACGCGAAGTTCGCCCCCCTTCACGGCGCACGCACCATCCTCGAGGCGGCGGCGCTCCTGAAGGGCGAGGCGGACGTGCACTTCGTGCTCGTCGGCAGTGGTCAGCTCGGCGACGACGTCGACGCATGGATCGACGAGCTCGGTCTCGACGACGTGACCCGCCATCAGTGGATGGAGCCGGCGACGCTTCGCGCCCACATCGCGAAGGCTGGCGCGTGTCTCGGCATCTTCGGGGACACGGACAAGGCCGCCCGGGTGATCCCCAACAAGGTGTACCAATGCATGGCGGTGGGCGCGCCGATCATCACCCGCGACTCTCCCGGCGTGCGCGAGCTGATGGTGGACGGGGAGCACCTGCTCCTGACGCCGCCCGCCGATCCGAGGGCGCTGGCGGACGCCATCCTCCGGCTTCGTGACGACCCGGCGCTCGGCGCGTCTCTCGCGGAGCACGCGCGCGCGCTCTTCGAGGCACGCTGCACCCCCGACGCGCTGGGACGTGAGCTCCGCGAAGCGCTCTGGGGACCCGCGGGCCTGCTCAACGGCTGAGCCCGCGCCTCTTCAGGTAGAGCAGCGACGGGATGCCGGTGAGGATCGCGAAGGCCAGCATGCCGATGCGATCGATGCTGGCGGCGAGGGTCGCCTCGGCGAAGCCCATGCCGGCCAGGCCCGCGAAGGCGCCGACGAAGACCTCACGCAGGCCGACGCCGCCCGGCGTGATGGAGACGAGCACCATCAAGCTGGTGATCGCCGAGAACACCACCGCCGCAAGTGGGCCGACCGCGGAGGAGAGCGCGCCGAAGCAGACGAAGAGGCGCCCCGCGATGAGGAGGAGCTTGGTGGTCGCGGTGGCGAAGAGGAGCAGAACCTGCCCCGGATGCTTGCGGAGCAGGCTCACCGCTTCGAAGAGGCCCGAGAGCTTCTTCGCGACGAAGCTCGACCCGCCGAGCCGTTCGGGCGGCAGATAGACGAGCACCGCGACGCCGATCAGCGCGAGCGCGAAGGCGGCGAAGAGGACGTTTCGAAGGGACGGATTGAGCCCTCCGCCGAGGGCGAGGCTCGCGAGCCCCAGCGCTGCCCCGCCGGCGACGGTCATCAACAGGAGCATGCCCATCATCGCGACGTAGCGCGTGAAGGGCAGCCCCCGTGCGCGTTTGAGCGACACGGCGCGGAGGATCGTCCCCGCGTTGAGCGGGCCGTAGTTGAGGAGCGTCGCGCCGTGCACCAGCGCGTAGGAGTCGCCGAAACCGATGGGCGCTTCGAGGTGCCGCAGGCAGTAGCGGAATTCGAAGGCGCGGATGAAGCTCTCGACGCCCATCAAGGCGAAGAGCCACGCGACGTCGCTCGCCGACAGCGCCCACAGACGCCCGAGCTCTTCGCGCCGCGACCAGAGCACCCAGGCGACCAGCGTCACGATGGCGATCTCGGCCAGCACGCCAGCGATGACGCGGCCGCGGCTCCGGCGGCGGGGAGCGCCCTCTTCGCTCTCGGCTGCCTCGGCGCTCATGGGTCGCGCCCGTATAGCACGGCTGCACCTGGGCTCCGCGCAGCGTAGACTGCGCACGCCCATGCGCGCCGTCACACTCTTCCTCTCCTCTCTCCTCGGCCTGGCCGCGGCCTGCGGCGCGCGCAGCGACACGATGGAGGACGCGGGGGACGCCGGCGCCACGTGTCCGCCCGCGGAGGTGCGCGGCGTGGTGGGCACGACCTTCGATCACGCGTGCGCGCTCGAGGGGCGGGACGCGGATGGGCACGAGGCGCGGCTGACCTGCTGGACCAGCGGCGAGGCGCCGACCACCACCTTCGAGCGCTGCGTGTGGGAGATCGACGGCGAGCAGCGCTGCGCGTGCGACGAGCCCGACTGGGTGAACACCTGCCCCAACGGTGTCCCCCTCTGCCTCGGCTGGAACCTGTCCTTCGACTTCGCGAGCGACGTCGTCTTCGAGCCCTGATCAGCTCTTCTTGCCGTCGGGGTCGCCGCGGCGGAGCTTCGTCGCCAGCTCGGGCCCGCCCTCGGCGAGCACCTTCGTGGTCTGTCCCGCGAGAAACTGCAGGCGGTCGATGAAGCGGTGGTCGTGCTCCGCTGTCTCGAGGTGGGCGAGCTCGTGGAGCACCAGCCCGAGGGTGCGGGGATCGAGGATGTCGTCGAAGCGGAGCGCGGCGCGCGTGTTGAATGCGATCTCGCGCGTGTCGAGATCGGTCACCGCGTCCTCGAGGAGCCCGGCGTCGTTGGGGTCGCGCTTGAAGAAGCGAACCCGCACCACCCGTCCGGCGGCGCGACGCGCGAGCCAGCGCACGGCGTCGGCAAAAGCCATCTGCTCTTCGTCAGGCTCGACGTCCTCGCCCTCGAATTCCGCCGAACGGCGGCGGACGTAGTCGTCGGCGGACTCGAGCACGCGCTCGAGGGCCAGGTAGGCGCCGTGGCTGATCACCGCGCTCTCGATGACGTGAGCGCCCAGCTGCCTGGCGCGGTCGTTCGCCCGTCGGGTCCCGCCCAGCACCGCGCCCCGCCGGAACATCTTCGAGACGTAGGCGTCGAGCATGGTGGTCTTGAGCGGCCAGCGGCTGATCACGTCCTGGACCCAGTCCGCCCTGAGATCGCGCTTGTCGAGGTAGCGCGACATCATCGCTTCGAGGAGCGTCGCCTTGAGCGCGAGCTTGAAACGCTCGGGCACGCCGTCGCGCCCTTCGAGGATCGGGATGCGCTGCGCGACATCGACGTGCCAGGGCACGTTCCAGGTGTCGATGGGCAGACCCATCTCGTACACCTGCGGCGTCTCGCCTTCGCGCGGCGTGTAGACCGACACCGAGGTGACGCGCATCTCCGCGCGCTCGACGCCGTCCACCACGACCACGGTCTCCAGATCCTGTGACGGCAGCTCGAGCACCAGCTCCGGTCGCGCGACGGTCTGCTTGTCGACCCGCAGCGACACGCCGCGCGGCGGGATGCAGGTGCCGAGGAGCGCGCGCGCTTCCTCGAGCTCCTTTTCGCCGAAGTCGCGCTCGAGGACCAGGCGCGTGCCCTTCTTGCGGCGGTTGCGCCGGGTCGTGCGACCGGAGGAAGAGAACTCCACCGTGGTGCCGACCGTCTCGACGGTCGCGGCGGACATGCTGGCGATGAGCTCCTTGAGCCCGCGGCCCATGCGTCCACGGCGCGTCGGATCGTTGCGTTTCTCGGAGAGGAAGACGGTGTAGACGAGGCGCTCGTCCTCGAAGCCGCCGCTCGCGTCGTCCACCACTTCGATCGAGCCCTCGGACAAACGCACGCGCACCTTGTCGGCCTGTTCGTCGAAGGCGTTCTGAATCGCTTCGAGCAGGAGCCGGCCGAGCGGTCGCGACGCCGAGAGGTGACGCCACCCGTCGTGGGAGATCTCGAACCAGTCGTCGCGTGTCGTCATGGCGAGAAGGCTCTGAGGGGCGTCTTGCCCCCGATGCGAGAAGTGCGGGCCGGGCCCCTATGGTGGATCAAGAGCACCCGGAAGTCCTTGGGTCCTGGGGGCGATACGGCAAATAGAGCGGGAGGCGAGAGGCCCTCACGACCGAGGCAGAGTGTCCCACCCCCACCGAAATTGCGTCCAAAGTCTTGCGCTCCCGCCCGGCCTCATCGTGTAATGTCACCCTTCGAGCGAGGATTAGAATGGCAGCCAAGGAAATCGTCTGCCCGATGTGTGGCTTCAAGAACCCGTCCACGGCGGCGCGCTGCGCCAGCTGTGGTGCTCGGGTCGAGGCCCTCAGCAATTCGGACCTGACGGAAGAAGAGGAGTACGCCAGGCGCCATCAGCAGGACAACTTCGAATGGAAGTGGGCGTTCATCTCCTTCGGCGTCTACCTCGTCCTGCAGGTGATCTTCCTCATCGGCCTCGACGTCGCGGTCGAGCCCATCGACTTCCAGGGCCTGCCCGGGATGGTCATCTCCGCCATCATCTGGTTCGTCGGCGGGATCATCGTCGGCTTCATCTCGCCCGGGAAGACATTCATCGAGCCGGCGGTCGGCGCCTTCCTGGCGGTCATCCCGACCATCCTGTGGCTCCTGCACATCGACATCGTCGCGCAGCTCTCTCCGCTGGCCTACATCATCGGCGGCCTCCTCGGCGTCATGGTCACACTCTTCGGTGCATTCATCGGTGAGAAGATCCAGATGATGACTCGCGGCCACGCCAAGGCCTGAGCCGCCGTCCACAGAGCTCGGGAACAACGCCCCCAGGGGGGTGTCCCAAGCTCCATGAAGGACGAGGACGCGCGGCGCGTACGACGCCGCGGACCGATCGTGGAGCGGCGCGTGCTCGGCTCCGTGACGGTCGCCGCGTTGGTGATCGGCGGCGCCGTGGCGGCGATGCAGCTGCTCACCGACCCGACGATCTACGAGGTGACCGAGCGGATGAAGGCGGACGACCAGACGCTGCGTGATCTCCTCGCGAGTCGAGGCGACGAGCCCGAGTACCTCATCGCCGAAAACGCCGTGGTGAGGGATTCCGACGTCGGGACGGCAGCGCTGCTGAACGACCCCTACGACTACGACGCCGCCTCGGGAAACGATCCGACGAGCGCCCTCGGGGTGCTCGGCGGTGACGACCTCGGCCGTCTCCGCCAGCTGATCCCCGAGGAGCATGCCCGGATGAACATCGGCTACGGCGGGCCCATCGACGCGAATGCGGTCCTCGAAAACAACTTCATCTCGGGCAATGGAGTGCGCGCGCGCCTCGAAGAGCTCCTCGAGATGGGGGTGTTGGTCGATGGACAGCGCGTGCGGGTCGGCGCTTTCGAAGATCGCCAGAGCCTGCCCTACGCCGTGCCGAGGGATCGGGCGGTGGCGCTCCACACCGAGCTGGAGCGTCCGCGGGTCTCCTCCGATGGAGACCTGGTTCACCTCGCGATCACGCTTGTCGGCCAGCGCGGCGAGCGTCCCCGACGGCCCCACGTGGACGTGCGCATCGTCCTCGACGTGAGCGGGTCGATGGCCCGTGACAAGCTCCGGCACGCACTCGTCGCGGCCCGGCGCCTCGTCGCGCGGCTCCGTCCGAGCGACCGAATCGGGATCATCACCTACGAGACCGAGGCGCACCTCGTGCTCCCGCCCGGCCGCGTTGGATCGGGCGCCGCGGCCCGGCGCGCCCTGTCCACGATCGAAGCGGGCGGCGGCACCAACCTCGAGGCCGGGTTGCGCCTCGCGCTCGAACATCCTCCCGAGCGCCGACGCCCCGACGACGTGGGGCTGGTTCTCCTCGTGAGCGACGGCCGGGCGACCGACGGCGTCATCTCGCCCCGCGTCCTCGGCGGGCTCGCGCGCTCCCTCTTCGACGAGCATGGCGTCCTCACGACGACGATCGGCGTCGGCAGGGACTTCGACGAGAACACGATGTTGACCATCGCCCGCGAGGGATCGGGCAGCTACCACTTCATCCGTGACGCCGCAGACATCGACGACGTGCTCACCGACGAGCTCGACGAGCGGGCACAGGCCGTCGCGCAAGCGCTTCGCATCCGCGTCGAGCTCGCGCCGGGCGTCGAGGTCTCGAAGGTCTACGGCTCTCGCGCGCTGAGCGGCTCGGAGCGAACCAAGGTGCGAACCACCGAGCTCGCCACCGACGCGCGGGTCGCCGAAGAGCTCGGCATCGCTGCCGATCGCGCCGAGGAGGCGACGGGGATCCGAATGCATCTTCCGACCTTTCGTCGGGGCGACGACCACGTGATCCTCTTCCAGCTCGCGGTGCCCCCTGGGACTCGGGGAAGTGACCTCGACATCGCGAGGGTCTACCTCGACTACAAGGATCTGGTTCGCGATCGGAACGGACACGAGGAGAGCGAGGTGCGCGCCAGGCGCGTCGCCGACCGTCGCGAAGTGATCGCGTCGACCAGCCGCGAGGTGAAGCGGATCGTCCTGTCCTTCCAGGCGGCGGAAGCATTGGCGCACGCGTCGCGCCTCATGGATCGATCGGAGCAGCACCTGGCGCAGGCGGTCCTCGAAGAGCGCGCCGACGTGCTCCGCGCCGCCGCCCACCGTTGGGACGACGCCCAACTCGCGCGCGACGGCGCCATGCTCGAGCGCTATGCCCAGCTCGTGAGCCACGCGTGGGTCGACCTCGATCGGAGCGACCGGGACGAACTGGCGAAGGTGATGTCCAGTTACGCCGCGCGTCGCATGCGCTGACGACACCTTTCCGTGAAGCACCGCTCACGCCGGTGATATCGTCGAGGTGGGGTGGGGAAAGACGCCGATGCGACCGAGACTCAGGTGGACGCGCCGCGACCCGGCGCGCCGAGCGAGGCGCGCCCGAAGCCGGAGAGCACGCCACCGCAGCTGAGCCGCGGGGCGATGGTCGACCACTTCCGCGTCATGCGCCGGCTCGGCCACGGCGGAATGGGGGAGGTCTACCTCGCCCGCGACACCAAGCTCGGCCGGCGGGTGGCGCTCAAGATGGTGCACGCCTCGCTCCTCGGCTCCGATGACGCTGTGCGCCGCTTCCATCAGGAGGCGCGCGCCATGGCGCGCCTGAACCACCCCAACATCCTCACCATCCACGGCGTCGGCGATCACGACGGCTACCCCTACGTCGCTCTCGAGTACGTGGAGGGCGAGACGCTCTCGGCGCGCATCCGCGGGCGCGGCAGCCTCGGCATCGCCGAAGCGCTCCGCATCGGGCTCGCCATCGCCCAGGGGCTCGAGGACGCGCACCGCCACGGCGTCGTCCACCGCGACCTCAAGCCGAGCAACGTCCTCGTCGGCTCGGACGGTCGGATCCGCCTCCTCGACTTCGGCCTCGCCACCATGGCGGGCGGCGAGGCGCCGATGGCGAAGAAGGGCTTTCAGGGAACGCCGCCTTACATGGCGCCCGAGCGCTGGGGTGGCGAGCTGGGCACGGCCGCCACCGACGTGTGGTCTTTCGGCGCCTTGCTCTTCCGGCTCCTGTCGGGGCGCGTCCCTTTTCCTCAACGCGATCTGTCGGAGCTGGGCGCGGCGGTGCTCCTCGGCGAAGCCCCGGAGCTCGAGGGCGACGACCTTCCCCCGGCACTGAAGACCCTGATCAAGCGTTGCCTCTCGGGGAGCCCCGACGCCCGCCCCACCAGCGCCGAGCTCGCCACCGCCCTGCGCGACCTGATGCTCGAGGGCCACCGCGCCCGTGCCCCGGAGGAGAGCCCTTTCCGCGGGCTCCTCGCCTTTCGCGAGCGTCACGCCGACGTCTTCTTCGGGCGCGACGCCGACGTGGACGCCATCGTGGAGCGCTTGCGCACCCAGCCGGTGGTCGCCGTCGTCGGACCGTCGGGCGCCGGAAAGAGCTCGCTGGTGGAGGCGGGGGTGATCCCGCGCCTGCGCGAGCAGGAGCGGTGGACCATCGTCCGCATCAGACCGGCAGGTGCGCCGATGAAGTCGCTGGCCACCAGCCTCCTGCGCGCGGAAGCATCCGGTGTGTCGACGACGCCGACCTCGTCCACCGGGTCCGACACGGGACCGACGCCGAGCGTCGCGCTCGCCCACGCGCTCGAGGCGGAGACTTCGGGGATCGGCGTGCGCGTGCGGCGCATCGCCGAGGAGACGGGCACCCGCGTGCTGCTCTTCGTCGATCAGCTCGAGGAGCTCTTCACCCTCGCGGATCCGGAAGAGGCCGCGCGTTTTCTGCAGGCCCTCACCAGCGCCGCCGACGATCAAGAGGAGCCGGTGCGCTTCCTCTACACCGTCCGCGACGACTTCCTCGGCCGGATCCCCGTGAGCGACGCCGCCAGCGCGCTCGCTGCCGTGCATCCCCTCGCGCGTCCCGAGCCCGCGTCGCTCCTCGACATCCTCACGCGGCCTCTCGAGCTGGCGGGCTATCGCTACGAAGACGACGCCCTGCCGGAGGAGATGGTGGCGGCGGTGCAGGGGGAGCCGGCGTGCCTCCCGCTCCTCGAGTTCACCGCGCAGATGCTCTGGGAGCATCGCGATCGCGATCACAAGACGCTGCTCCGCGCGGAGTACGAGCGCCTGGGCGGCGTCGAAGGCGCGCTGGCGCGTCACGCCGATGGCGTCTTGGCGGGTCTCGGCGCGGCGGATCTCAACCTCGCCCGCGAGATCCTCCTCCGCCTGGTCACGCCGCAACGGACCCGGCAGATCGCCTCGCGTACGCGAGCGCTCGCGGGGTTGGGCCCGGACGCCGGCCGCGTCCTCGAACGCCTCACCGATGCGCGTCTCGTGCAGGCGTCGCGGAGCCGCGAGGGCGACGACGCGACCCTCGAGCTGGCGCACGAGTCGCTGGTACACACATGGAAGACGCTCTCGGAGTGGATCGACGCCAGCGCCGAAGAGCTGGAGTTCCTGGCGGAGGTCACTCAGGCGGCCGAGCTCTGGTCACGGCGTGGCAAGCGCGACGCCGAGCTCTGGGAGGGGCAGGCCCTCGCCGATGCGCTCCGGTCGCGGGCGCGCTGCGCCACCACCGTCCCCACGATGGTCGACGCCTTCCTCGACGCGGGCCAGCGGCGCGAGCGCCGGCGCACCTGGCAGAAGCGCGCCTTCGCCCTGCTCGGGGTGTCGCTCCTCGCCATCGTCACGGTGGTGATGGCGGTGCAGAAGCAGCAAGCCGACGCGCTCCGCGATCACGCCGAGGAGCAGCGCGCGCGCGCCGAGGAGCAACGGGCCGAAGCGCTCCGCGAAGGCGCCCGCTCGGCGCTCGCCCGCGGCGCGGTGCTCGAAGCGCGCGCCAAGCTCCGCACCGCCATGGAGGCGCAGGACTCGACCATGGCGCGCGGGCTCTACTGGGTGCTCGCCCGCGAGCCGCTGGTCTGGCAGAGCGACTCCGATCTGTCGGCGTACCGCGTCGCCTTTGCGCCGGATGGGCACACCCTCGTCGCCTCCCGCATGAGCGGCCCGGCGTATCTGGTCGACGCCGACACCGGCGCGATCCGCAGCCTGCGCGGCCTCGAGGGCTCGGCCTTCGCGGTCGGCTTCTCCCACGACGGCAGCCTGGTCGCGGCGGGGAGCCTGACCGGCGACGCCCGCGTGTGGCGACGGGAGACGGGCGAGCTGATGACGGGCGCGATGCAACACGGCGGCATCGTCTTCGACCTGGACTTCGATCCGAGCTCGGAGGTCCTGGCCACCGCGGCGGCCGATGGTCTGCGCATCTGGAGCGTGGGGCAGACGCCACAGGCTCGCACGATCGGCGACGACACCCAGCTGCGGAGCGCCCACTTCTCGCCGGACGGCGCGCTGCTGGCGAGCGGCGGCGACAGCGGGGTGATCCACCTCTACGATCCCGAGACCGGCGAGGAGCGCCGGCGGCTGAACGGTCACGAGGGCAGCGTGCTCTCAGTGCGCTTCTCCCCCGACGGCGCGCGCCTGGCGAGCAGCGGGAGCGACAACACGATCCGGATCTGGGACCTCGCCAGCGGCGAGCCGAGCGCGGTTCTCCGCGCCCACCGCGCGCGGGTGAGCGAGGTCGCGTGGAGCGGCGACGGGGAGCTCTTGGTGTCGGCATCGCACGATGGAGCGATCGGGCTCTGGGATCCGGCCGCGGGAGAGCTGCTCGAGCGACGGGAGCTCGGTGCGGGCGCGGTCCGCGGCGTGAGCTTTCCCGCGGAGGGCCGGCGCCTCGCCATCTCCTCCCTCGGGATGCCTCTCAGGATCGTGGATTTGGCGATCGCTCCCCGTCTCGACACGGCGGGTCACGACGGGAACATCCTCGAGGTCCAGGTCAGCCCGGACGGCCGCACCATCGCGTCGGCGGGCGCGGACGGCCTGGTGCTCCTTTGGGACGCGCCGAGCGGTTCGGTGCGGGCGCGCCTCAGAGGTCATAGCCCGATGCAGGTCAGCTCCCTCGCATTCACCCCCGACGGCGACGAGCTCCTCACCCTGAGCAACGAAGGGAACGTTCGCATCTGGGACACGCACGCGGGGACGGTGACGCGCGAGGCGACGACGCCCGGCGTCGAGCCGTATGGGAGGCTGGCGGTGAGCCCCGATGGCGCCACGATGGCCGTCGCGCTCGAGGCCGGCGTGGTGCGCATCTACGACCTCGCGACGACTCGGATCCTCCGCGAGCTCGAGGGCGTGGAGCAGATGGGCAGCCTCGCCTTCTCGCCGGACGGCCGTCACCTGGCCGCGGCATCGACTCAGGGTCCCATATTGATCTGGGACATCGCCTCGGGCGCGGCGCCACTTCAGCTGGACGGTCATGCGGGGGGCACCGAGGACGTGGTGTTCATCTCCGACGGCGGGCGCTTCGTGACCGGCGGTCACGATCGTCTGGTGCGGCTCTGGGACCTCGCGACGAGCGAGAGCGAGGTGGCGATCACCCACGAAGGGATCGTGTACGGCGTCGCTGACGCGCCGGGGGAGTGGATCGCCAGCGGCAGCGCTGACGGCACGGCGCGCCTCAGGCGTCTGGGCACGGAGGAGACGCGCACCATCGTTCATCCGAAGGAGGTGAACACGGTCGCTTTGAGCCGCGACGGGAGCATGCTCGTGACCGGCTCAGACGGCGGCGTGGTACGCGCGTTCGACGTCGCCACCGGCGAGCCCGCTTGGCGAGCGCCGGTGATGCTCGGCTCGCCGGCGCGCCTCGCGACGCACATGGGGTTTCGGGATCTGGTGACCGACCAGCCGCTCACCATCGACGCCGAGTGGGCGCGCGCTGCGCTCGAGGCCCGGGGGGGAAGCGCATCGGGATCCCGCCTCTGCCTCGCGACGCGGGATGGTCATCTGGTGGCGTGGGACACGGCTTCGGATACCCGGCTCTGGGAGCGAGGCGTCGGCGAGGCTCCGGAGGTGGTGGCCCTTCCCGATGCCTGCGCCACCCTCTTCGAGGGCGTGGTGCGGATCGCCGACGCCGAGAGCGCCCACGAGATCTCACCTGGCGGCGCGGAGGCCCTCGCCATCGCCTCGAGCGCGGAGGGAACGCTCCTGGCCGCGACCGGCGCGGCGATCTACGAGGTCCCCGCGGATGGAGGCGCCATGCACGAGCTCCTCGCTCTCGACGGGACGGGGCTCACCGCCATCGCCGCCGACGCGGAGCGGCTGGCAGTGGGCTACACCGACGGCAACTTCGAGGTCCACGCGCTCGCCGGCGAGGAGCCAAGCCCCGCCTTCGAGCAGACGCCGCCGAGCCCCGTGACCCGCATGATCCTCGGGCCTTCACGCACCGTCGTGGTGGGCTTCGCCGACGGCACGCTCGGCATCTGGGGGCCGAGCGGTGCCCTTCTCCAGCGCATCCGCCTGCACGGTTCGATCGCCCACATCCTCCTCGACGGCCCGCGCCTGCACGCGGCGAGCCTTCTCGGGCGATACGTGACCTGGAACCTCGCGCCATTCCAGGAAGAGCGCTGTGAGGTCCTGCGCGCGGTGTGGGAACGGATCCCCGTCGTGTGGGAGAGCGGGCGCGCCGTGGTGCGTGCACCCGACCCCGAACATCCGTGCGCGCGCTGATTCAGATCCGGTAGCGCAGCCCGAAGGTCGGGACGAGGACCGCGCCGCTGGTGTTGATCGGCGTCGCACCGAGGTCGCCGGACCAGGTCTCCCATCCGCCCGTGAGCTCGAGCATCACCCACAGGTGCCGGAATCCGAGCGCCAACCCGAAGACGCCGCCGATGCGGAAGCCGGTGGCGCTCGCCGATTGGATCGTTCCCATCGACTCGAGGTCGCCGAAGGCGTGCTCGATCCCGACGCGGGCGCCGATCCAGAGCTGCAAGAACGAAAGCGCGTCGATACCGAGGAGGAGCGGGACGTCGGCGCCGACGCGGGCGCCGCCTTCGCCATCGACCTGGGAGCCCAGCCAGCCCACGTACGGGCCGATGCCGCCGACCAGGGCGATGTGAACCAGATCGTTCGAGAGGATCAGCTCCTGCCGGACGTCGAGGCGGGCCAGGGGGCCGGAGACGGTGAGCCCGAGATCGGTGTGGTCGGCGACGCCGTAGCGAAAGGCGCCTGCGGGCGCGACGCCGCTGCCCTGCGCCTTTCGAACGTAGGGCGCGATCTCCGCGGGCACACCCTCCGGGCTCATCCCGCCGAGGCCGACGCGCGCGGCCCCGCCGAGAGAGATGTCGCTGCGGCCGCGCGGCGTGGTGGTCGCGCCACCCCAGACGGGGATGGCGGGCGCGCAACCGGCCGCGCAGATCAGCGCCAGGGTCGCGAGCGGTCGCGCCGCTCGGGACATGAGCGCTCTACTTCCGGAAGCGGGAGGGGAAGTCGCCGGAATCGACGCGGCCCTGGAGGTCGGCGTCGTCCGGATGGAGCTTGACCGCCTTCTGCACCAGGTCCCCCTCCTCTTCGCGATGGTCGGGGTTCGGCAGGCAGCACTCGACCGGACAGACAGCCTGGCAGGCCTCGTGATCGTAGAAGCCGACGCACTCGGTGCAGAGGTTCGGGTCGATCACGTAGATCTCGTCGCCCTCGCTGATGGCTTCGTTCGGGCACTCCGGCTCACAGGCGCCGCAGTTGATGCAATCGGAGGTGATGTACGTGCTCATTTGCCAGTGGTCTCCGGTGAGAACCCGCCGTTTATAGGGCGGGGGGGGAGCCCAGTCAATCGAGTGATCCGTGCGGAATCTCAGTCGATTGTCGGTAGGTGCACGCGGCGCTCTGGCGTGCCCTCGGGGTTGTCGCGCTCGCCGTTCGGGCCGAGGAGATCGGCGACAAGGTCGTAGTCGGCGGCGTCGGTGACCCAGGCCCGCCGGATCTCGCCGGGCTTTGGGTCGGCGTCGCCGGAATTGGCCAGATAGACCTTGCCGTCGACCTCGGGCGCCTGGCCCCAGAAGCGGCCTTCGAGGAGGAAGTCGCTCTCGTCGCTGACGCCGTCGATGAGCACCTCGACCTCGGTGTCGACGCGCCTCCGGAGCTTGGCCCGGGAGATGGGCCGCTGCAGGCTCATCAGGCGCCGGTGCCGGGCTTTGGCCACCTCGTCGGGGACGAGGTCCTCCATCTCGCCGCTCCGCGTGTCCTCTTCGTGCGAGTAGAGGAAGACACCGACGTGATCGAACTCGGCCCACTCGACGAATCGGAAGAGCTCGTCGAAGTCGGTGTCGGTCTCGCCGGGGTGGCCGACGATGAAGGTCGTGCGGAAGACCATGTCGGGGAGCTGCGAGCGCAGGCGCTCGACGACGCGGTAGAGCCGGTCGCCGCCGTGCCCGCGGCGCATGCGCTTGAGCATCGGGTCCGACGCGTGCTGGAGCGGCATGTCCACGTAGGGAAGGACGTTGTCGCGCTCGGCGATCACCTCGACCAGGGCGTCCGTGAGCTTCTCGGGATAGAGGTAGTGCAGGCGCACCCACTCGAGTCCGTCGACCTTCGAGATCGCGTCCGTGAGCTCGGCGAGGGTGGGACGGCCGTCGAGGTCGCGCCCGTAGGCGATCGTATCCTGACTGACCAGATTCGCCTCGACGAGGCCGAGCTCGACCAGGTGCTCCACCTCGCGCACCACGTCGTCGACGGGCCGCGAGCGCTGCTTGCCGCGGATGCCGGGGATCGCACAGAAGGAGCAGGTGCGGTTACAGCCTTCGGCGATCTTCACGAAGGCGCTGTGGGAGCGGAGGGAGAGGCGCCGCGGATCGGTCGCGCGGATCGTCCAGTCGGCGGGGTTGCCGACGAGCATGCGCGGCGCGCCGCCATCGAGGACGCTCCGGAGCTTGAGCATGTCGCTCGAGCCGAGGAAGTGGTCGACCTCGGGCATCTCGGCTGCGAGTTGATCGGGATAGCGCTGCGAGAGGCAGCCCGCGACGACCAGCTGCTCGAGGCGCCCCGACTCCTTGAGCTGCCCCATGCGCAGGATGGTGTCGATCGACTCCTCCTTCGCCGGCCCGATGAACCCGCAGGTGTTGACGACGATCACCTCGGCGTCCTCGGCCTCCGCCACCAGCTCGTACCCCGCCTCGTCCGAGGTCCCGAGCATCACCTCGGTGTCCACGCGATTCTTCGCGCAGCCGAGGCTGATGAAATGAATGGTGCGGGCCATGGGGCCGAGTAGCGTGACGTGGGGACGCTAGATTGACAATTGACTTTCGCACGCGTGGCGGTGCGTGGCCCGGTTCGGCCCGGCGGGGCAGAAGTCAATTGTCAATCTAGCGTCCCCGTTAGAGCAGATAGGCGAGTCCCAGGCTCCCCTGGAAGATGCCCTGGCTGTCGAAGAGGGTGTCGGAGAAGCCGGCGCCGCCGCGGATCTCGACGAAGAGCATCGTGTCGCGGCTCATCAGGGCCTCGAGAGCTGCGCTGACGAGGACGGCGCCGATGGGGCCCACCGGGTTGATGGACTTCGAGGGCGTGTGCACGTAGCCGCCCTGACCCATCAGGCCGATGGCGAGAGTGACGGAGTCTGAGAGCTGCGCGCCGGCGAGGGCGCCGGCGACGGCGTAGACGCCATAGCCGAAGGCGTCCGAGAAGGTGACGACCTCGCCCACCAGGGAGGCCTCGCCCAGGACCACGCCCGGCTCGACGTAGAGGGAGATGTCGAGCTTGTCGCTCCCGAAGACATGGATCCGGATGGGGATCGTGACGCCACCGCCGGCGCCCGTGCTGAAGCCCATGATGGGCGAGCCGTAGTAGACGTGTCCGCGGATCCCCAGGTTGAAGGTCGAGCTGGGCGAGAGGAAGAGCCCCGCCCAGATGCCGGGCCAGCCGACGCCTGCCGCGAGCGCGGTCTCGCCGTTGCCGTTGGTGCGCCCGCTGAAGATGCTCAGGTCACCCGAGGTGGGTCGGTCGGGCGGACCGTCGTCCGGTTCTTCCATGTGCGCGGGTACGTCGTCGCCGTCCTGTGCCGAGGCGGGGACGCTCGCGAAGGCCGTCGTGGTGAGGACCAGGGCGAAGAGGGTCGGCCGCATGAGCGCGAGCGTAACACCGCGTCGAAGGCGGCGTATGCTTTGCGTGGTGCCCCCGAGAAGCGTCGATGTCGTCATCCCCGCATTGGACGAAGAGCGGGCGCTCCCCAAGGTGCTGGCGGAGATCCCCCGCGCGCTCGTGCGCCGGGTGGTGGTGGCCGACAACGGGTCGCGAGACGGCACGGCGCGGGTGGCCCGCGCGGCCGGCGCCGAGGTCGTCCACGAGCCGCGCCGCGGCTACGGGCGCGCGTGCCTGAAGGCCCTCCGGCACATCGCGACGGACCCGCCCGAGGTGATCGTCTTCCTCGACGGTGATTACAGCGACCACCCCGCCGAGATGCACGCCCTCGTCGCGCCGCTGTTGTCCGGCGAGGCGGAGCTGGTGATCGGCTCGCGTACTCTCGGCCGGCGCGAGCGCGGCAGCCTCACGCCCCAGCAGCGGGTCGGCAACGCCGTCGCCTGCGTCGCGCTCCGCGGGCTCTATGGCGCACGTTACTCGGACCTGGGCCCATTTCGCGCGATCCGCTGGGACGTGCTCGCGGATCTCGACATGCGCGATCCCACTTATGGCTGGACGGTGGAGATGCAGATCAAGGCGGCGCGCCAGGGCCGCCGGCACCTCGAGGTGCCGGTGAGCTACCGCCGGCGGATCGGTCGCTCGAAGGTGAGCGGCACGGTGAAGGGCACGCTGCTCGCGAGCGGCAAGATCCTCTGGACCCTCGCGCGGCACAGCCGGATGACGAGGTTCGCGCGGGCATGAACGAGACGCCGCTCGCCGTCTTCGCGAGGGCGCCGTCCTCCGATGCGGTCAAGACGCGCCTCGCCGCGATCCTCGGTCCCGAGGACCGCCGCACGCTCCATCGCGCCTTCATCACCGACCTGCTCTCGGCCGCCGCTTCGGTCGACGCCCTCGCGCCCGAGCTCTGGGTGACGGGAGAGCTCTCCGATCCCTTCCTCGAGGAGCTCTCCGATCGATACCCGCTCTTCCCGCAGCCGAGGGGCGATCTCGGGGCGCGAATGGCTGCGGCTCTCGGCGGGATGATCGCGCGCCGCGGCCGCGGACTGATCGTCGGTACGGACCTGCCCACCCTGCCGCCGGCCTTCCTGAAGCGCGCCGCTCGAGCCCTCGACCAGACCGCGCTCGTGCTCGGCCCGAGCGCCGATGGCGGCTTTTACCTGGTGGGGGCCCAAGCGGAGGTCCCCCCCATCTTCGAGGACATTCGCTATTCCACCCCCCACGCCCTCGCGGACACCCTCCTTCGCGCGCGGGAGGCGGGATTGGAGCCCCACCTGCTTCCGCCCTGGTACGACGTCGATACCCCCACGGATCTCGCGCTTCTGCACGCTCACCTGAGCGTCGATCCAGGTGCCGCCCCGGCGACTTCTTCCAAGCTATTTCAACTTATCGGGCGGCCGGGCTAGCATTCGGGACTCCGATGTCCGATGGCGATCAGCTCTTCGCGCGTTTCGGAAAGAAGTGCAGCCGAGGCACCATCCTCTTCGAAGAAGGGGATCTGGGGGACAAGCTCTACGTTCTACAAGCCGGCAAGGTGAAGATCACCAAGACGGTTCAGGACAAGACGAAGACCCTCGCGATCCTCGGGCCCGGGGATTTCTTCGGGGAGATGGCGATCCTCAACCAGAAGCCGCGCACCGCCACAGCCGAAGTGGTGGAGGACGCGCAGCTCCTGGTCCTCGACGGCAAGACGCTCCAGCAGATGGTGGTCTCCAACGCCGAGATCGCCGTCCGTCTCATCAAGAAGCTCGCGCGTCGCCTCGACGCGGCGAACACGCTCATCGAGATCCTGATGCACAAGGATCCGAAGGCGCGCGTGATCCTGGGGCTGTCCCGCGAAGCGTCGGTGGCAGGTGATCCCACGAGCGACGGAACGATCCGCCTGCCGCTGGACGCGGCCGGGCTCGCGCAACAGGTGGGCCTCGCACAGGAGCAGGTGGATGCGGTGCTCGCGCGCGTGATGCGTCTGGGCATGGTGCGCGCGGATGCCGGCGGGCTGATCATCACCGACGTCGAGCGCCTTCACGAGTTCCTCGAGTTCCTCGAGATGCAGGAGAAATTCGGGGTCTGATGGATCTGAAGGTTCTCGGTTGCCATGGGGGTGAGACGCCGAAGCATCGGACGACGAGCTTTCTCGTCGACGATCGTCTGGCGATCGACGCCGGCGCCATCACCGGTACGCTGAGCCTCGAGGAGCAGCGGAAGATCGAGGCGGTGGTGGTCAGCCACGCCCACATGGATCACGTCCGCGATCTGGCGACCATCGCCGACAACCGCTGCCAGCAGGGCGGGCCCACGCTCCAGATCGCGGGGACGCCGGCCACACTCGACGCCCTCAGGAAGCATTTCTTCAACGACCACCTCTGGCCGGACTTCTCGAGGATCGACACCGAGCTCGGTCCCACCATCGAGTTCCAGCCCATCGCACCAGAAGAGACGTCGATCGTCGGCGGCCTCGAGGTGACCCCGGTGCTCGTCACCCACACCATCGAGACCGCGGGCTTCGTGATCCGCAGCGGCGACAAGTCCCTCGGCTACAGCGGTGACACCGGCCCGACGGATCGCCTCTGGGAGGTGCTCGAGGAGCGGGAGGATCTGGCAGCGCTGTTGATGGAGGTGAGCTTCCCGAACGACCATTCGGAGCTCGCCCACGTGTCGGGCCACCACACGCCGAAGACCCTCGATGTCGAGCTGGAGAAGCTGAAAGGCCGTGAGATTCCCGTGCTTCTCTACCACATCAAGCCTGTCTTCCAGTCGCCGGTCGAGCGCGAGCTCGCAAAGATCAAGCGCCAGAACCTCAACATCCTCCAACTCGACGACCACTTCCTCTTCTAGCCACCCGTGGCCGGCCTTCGGCCGCCACCCGGCGCCTGTGGCGCCGTGCAGGGGAGGCCGACAGCACGCCCAGCTCTATCCGGGGCGGCGGTATCGCCGCCCCGCTCTTCGCGCATTTGTCTGTCGGCCGCGGGGACGCAGTCCCCGAGGGAGTGTGGAGGGACGAAGTCCCTCACCAAAACAAACCCTCATCTGACCCATGTGATCCCGCCCACCCGTGGCCGGCCTTCGGCCGCCACCCGGCGCCTGTGGCGCCGTGCAGGGGAGGCCGACAGCACGCCCAGCTCTATCCGGGGCGGCGGTATCGCCGCCCCGCTCTTCGCGCATTTGTCTGTCGGCCGCGGGGACGCAGTCCCCGAGGGAGTGTGGAGGGACGAAGTCCCTCACCAAAACAAACCCTCATCTGACCCATGTGATCCCGCCCACCCGTGGCCGGCCTTCGGCCGCCACCCGGCGCCTGTGGCGCCGTGTAGGGGAGGCCGACAGCACGCGCAGCTCTATCCGGGGCGGCGGTATCGCCGCCCCGCTCTTCGCGCATTTGTCTGTCGGCCGCGGGGACGCAGTCCCCGAGGGAGTGTGGAGGGACGAAGTCCCTCACCAAAACAAACCCTCATCTGACCCATGTGATCCCGCCCACCCGTGGCCGGCCTTCGGCCGCCACCCGGCGCCTGTGGCGCCGTGCAGGGGAGGCCGACAGCACGCCCAGCTCTATCCGGGGCGGCGGTATCGCCGCCCCGCTCTTCGCGCATTTGTCTGTCGGCCGCGGGGACGCAGTCCCCGAGGGAGCGTGGAGGGACGAAGTCCCTCACCAAAACCCACGACCAGGATGTGGAGGGCGAAGTCCCTCACAAAAACAGCCAAAAACTTGCCCACCTGATCGGCAATTCGTTTCCGTCGGTGCATGGCGAGACGCAGGGGTAGGGCGAGACAGGTGCTCGCGCGGAAGCTGGGGGAGGTCGCCGCGCCTGCCTCGAACGACAAGACCGAGATCCTGAGGCGTCGTGCCCGACGTGCCGCGCGCAGTGGGGATCATCGAAAGGCCTCCGTCGCCCTTCGCGAGCTCGTCGCTCTCGAAGGCGACGCCAAGAGCTGGACCCAGCTCGGAGACGCGCTCCGTCGCGCGCGGCGGCCGAAGGAGGCGATCCGCGCCTTGAAGCAGGCGCAGTGGCTCCACCGCAGAGCAGGCGCGGAGCTTCGCGCCCGAACGGTGGGTCAGATGCTCTTCGAGCTCGACCCCGCCGCCTGCTGAACGATTGCAAAGCACAGCGGTCGTGCGCTTGCTCACGCCGCGAATGAATTTCGGCGCCTCCGATCCCGTAGCCGATGGCGACAGGGGGCCTCCGTCGATTTGACAGGGCCTCGAGAAGGCGCTTGGGTGCGCCCCTCTAGTGCCGGAAACGGCTGCGTCAAGTTTAGGAGGCAGGGAAATCATGAGGACCATTTCGATGGCTTGGATTTTCGCAGCGCTGGTCGGCTTCGGCCTGGCAGGTTGCGGAGACGACGGGCGGCCGCCCGTCGGTGGCGATACCGGTGTGATCGGCGGTGATGGTGGCACCTGCCCCTCCGGCCAGATGAACTGCAGCGGAATGTGCGTCGACACGCGCTACGATCCGGCGAACTGCGGTGGCTGCGGCATGGATTGCGGCGGTGACCTCTGCAACATGGGCACCTGTTCGGGTGGCTGCGGCGTCGGCACCGTCGAGTGCAACGGTCGCTGCGTCGACACCCAGGTCGACCCCAACAACTGCGGCGACTGC
Source organism: uncultured delta proteobacterium (assembly GCA_963727445.1). Lineage (GTDB taxonomy): Bacteria > Myxococcota_A > Polyangia > Polyangiales > B10-G4 > B10-G4. Next base: position 195,159 of record CAVSGI010000015.1, on the reverse strand, counting down.
GACATCGCCTGCGCGACCGGCGAGGTCTGCGGCGCGGGCGCCTGCACCACCGAGTGCCCGGCCGGCACCACGGACTGCAGCGGTTCCTGCGTCGACACGCAGGCCAACGTCAACCACTGCGGCGGCTGCGGCATGGCCTGCGATGTGGGTCTGGCCTGCTTTGCCGGCGTCTGCGGCATGCGTCCCACGGTCGACGCCGACGGCGACACCATCAGCGACTTCGACGAGCAGTCGTCGGTCCCGCGCGACACGGACGGCGACGGCACGCCCGACTACATGGATGACGACTCCGATGGTGACGGCATCTCCGACGCCGACGAGGCCGGCGACGCCGACGTCATGACGCCGCCCGTCGACACGGACGGCGACGGCACGCCCGACTTCCAGGACCTGGACTCCGACAACGACGGCATCGACGACGCCGACGAGGTCACCCTGGGCACCGACCCGACCCTCGCCGACACCGACGGCGACGGTGAGTCCGACGGCGTCGAGGTCGCAGGTGGCACCGATCCCACGGACGCGACGGACAACCTCGCGAGCCGCGGCGACTTCACCTTCGACCTCGTCCCGGGCGGCATGGCCCGCACGGACACCCTCGAGTTCGACCCGCAGATCCGCAAGGCAGACGTGCTCTTCCTGATCGACACCACGGGCTCGATGGGCGGCACGATCACCGGCCTGCGGACCTTCCTCTCCAGCATCGTGACCGACGTGCGCGCCGCGATCCCCGACACTGCGTTCGGTGTCGCTCGCCACGACGACTTCCCCATCTCGCCCTACGGCAGCGCCGGCAGCGGCGACGTGCCGTTCGGGCTCATCCAGCGCATCACCACCAACATGTCCGACATCACCTCCGGCGTGGCGGGCCTCACCCTCCACGGCGGCAATGACGGCCCCGAGAGCCAGATCGAGGCGATGTTCCAGGCGGCCTCCGGTGATGGATTCCGCTCGTCGAGCGGGACGACCTGGACGCCCGCCTTCATGCCGGCCACCGGCTTCGACGCCACCCGCGGCCACGGGATGATCGGCGGCGCCGGCTACCGCATGGACGCGCTGCCCATCATCGTGATCGCGACCGACATCACGTTCCATCGCAAGTGGGGCGACAACTCCACCGCCGGTGACAACTTCACCTGGTGTGGCGACCTCTCGACCGACAGCTGTGACAACTATGCGATGACCAGCTTCGGCTCCGCGGCCGACCAGCAGCCGAAGACCCAGGCCGAGACCCTCGCGGCGCTCGACGCCATCGGCGCCAAGGTCATCGGCCTCGCGGTCGACAACGGCGCGGCCTCGAGCGACCAGCGGCACGAGCTGTCGGCCTTCGCCGTTCGCACGGGTGCCTACAAGGCGCCGACCGCTGGCATGTGTGACAACGGGCTCAGTGGTGCGATGCGCGCTGCGGAGACGTGGGATCCGGACGGCTCCGGCCCGCTCGCCCCGACCAGCGTCTGCCCCTTCGTCTTCTCGACGAACAGCTCGGGCGGCGGCGGCGTGGCCAGCAGCATCACCAGCGCCATCACCGACCTCACCTCCTTCGTCTCCTTCTCGACGCTTCACACCGAGTCGCGTGACGATCCCGCCACCACCACCGTGGACGAGTCGCAGTTCTTCGTCCGTGGCATCCCGGTCAGCTGGGATACGGCGACCTGCACGCCGGCCCCGATGACGGTGGACCGCCTCGACGCGACTGGCGCGATCGGGATGGACGGCTCGCTCGACAGCTTCACCGGCGTCGTCCCGGGCTGCCTCGTCACCTTCCAGATCGTCGCCGAGAACGACGGCGTCGTGCCCGCCACCTGCGGCGACCAGCTCTTCAACATGCGCGTCATCGTCGTCGGCGACGACGTCGTCGAGGCGGACAGCCGCATCGTCGTCGTCCGCGTCCCCGGCGACCGCACGCTCTGCACGCCCTGAGCTCGGGCTGAAGCGCTACACGTGAAGAAGGCCGGTGCCCGAGAGGGCGCCGGCCTTTTTCCGTGGTGCCACTTTGTAAGTGTGCACCCCGCTGCACGGGTGTGGTCGATCTGCGACAGTGCCCGGCGACGAGCCTGCTTCGCTCGGTGAAAACGGCGCCGGCACGGTTCTCGAATGGTGGGGTGGGTAGGAGGACTCTCATGGAGAATCATCGACCCCTCTTTGCCATCGTCGGCCCGCTGTCCATCGCGCTCTGCGTCGTCGCGAGCGCCTGCGGCGAGAACAGCAACCTGGACGACGTCGAGCATGTGCGCACGTGGGCGAACACCGCGAGCGCATTGGGAGTGTACGCGACGGTGTACGAGCCTCTGGCGATCGCGGACGGTGAGCGCATGGTCGCAGACGCACGCTGTCCCGAGATCACGGACGACGGCACGATCGTGACCATCGCCGGCGACGGGTGCGTGGACGTCGACGGGGAGGAGTGGCGTGGAACGGCCACGATCGTTCGGAGCGGCGACAGCGACCGAACGCTCACCGCCGACGGCTACGGTCACTTCGAGGAGCCGAACTTCTTCACCGGCCTCACCGGCACCGTGGACATCCGAGAGATCGGCCCGAATCATCACTCCTACGAGATCGACGTGCGTGCCGAGGGCGGCGTGACGACGCGCTACGACTACAGCGGCGAGGTCGAGGGAACCTACGACGAACGCACCGTATGGCGCGGGACCGGGACGATCAGCCGCGACGAACTGGCGGCACCGACCGGCACCATCACCGCGCGGACCATCGACGAGGTGGTGGACGACTCCGTCTGCAGCGGCCAGCCCTCGGAGGGGCGAACCGTGATCGAGTCGTCGGACGGGCGGCGCGCCACGATCGAGTACGACGGCGCCGTGGACTGCGACGACGATCGAACCGCGCAATGGAGCCTCGACGGTGAGCCGCAGGGCGCGATCACCGGCATCTACTGCACCGCGTCGAACCCCGGGCTGGGCCACGGCTTCGCGGGCGCGCTCCCATTCGTCGCGCTCGCCATGGTGCTCGCCGCTCGGCGTCGCCGCCAGCGCTGAAACACACGCAACCTCCCCAGTCCCTCATCTACAGCTCCTCCAGGTGGGAGGGGTAGTCGTGTACCGCCTGGCTCGCTGGGTGGCTCCCGCATGCGTGGCCGCCGTTCGGGCCGATGATGAAGGTGTGGGCCGGGGGGATGTGTGTCGTGGCGTAAGCGCAGACGTCGGTGTCGGCGTTGCCATAGGCGGCTTCGATGACGAGGCCCAGGCGGCCTTGGAGATCCGCGAGGACTTTGCGCTTGAAGGTGTGGGCGCCGTCTGCATCGCTGGCGCCCGACTCGGCGAGGGAACGGGTCGCGAAGAGTGGACCGGGGGGAAAGGCGCCGTCGGCGAGCCACCGGCGGGTCATGCGGCCGAAGAGGTAGAAGCGCGCAGTGATGTAGACGGGCTGGACGCCGCGCCGGGCGTAGTGCCAGACGATGTCGTCCGCGCCGGGATAGGCGTCGGCGGTGCCTCCGGTGATCTGATCGAGGAGCTCGAGGTCGTCGCGGGTCAACGTGCCGTCGACGTCGAAGACCGCGATGTGCGTGCCGCGTGCGAGCACGAAGACCCGGGCCTCGGCGGCGGTTCCGTCGGCGACGACGAGGCGAACGGGGTAGACGCCGGGCTCACGCAGCAGGTTCGGTGGGACGTCGACGCGGACCCAGCCTTCGTCGTCGGTGGTGGCCGTGCCCAGCGTCACCCAACCCCGGCGAAGACGAATCGACGCCTTCACCTCCTCCCCTTCGAGGTCCACGCTGTAGAAGCCGTAGGCGAACTTCGCGGTGACATCCACGCCCGCGCCGGGGTTGGTCACCACGTCGGGCGCGAAGTGATGCGGCAGGCCCTGACCGCTCGCCCAGGTGCTCCGCACCGGCCGCTGCCACGGACCGCAGCCGGCCAGCAAGAGCAATGCGAAGGCGAGACGAACCACGGCTCGCGAGAGTCATACCGGGTGTCCGAGCCGTCTCGGTGCTCAGTAGCCGAGTGCGTCCAGGCTCTCGCTGTGCACCTCGCGCTGGATGCGCGCGCGGTCGACGGCGGGCATGGGCGGCGCAGAGGGCTCGCTCACGTCGGCTTCGGGCTCGTCGTAATCGTCGCTGGCGCCCGCCGCGGCGGTGCCGGTGCTGGGCGCGCCGAGCGACTGCCGAAAGGCGCTCATCGTCTCGATTTGCGCCGCGAAGTCCTCGTCGCCATCGCTCTCCTCGTCGACGAAGTTGCGCGCGTCCTGCTCGGCGCGCTCGAGCATCGCCCGCGCCGCCTGGAGCTCGCCCTCGCGGGTCATGCGCACCGCCTGAATGGTCACCGCCGCCGCCTGCATCCGGGCCGCCTCGCGCTCGACGTCCGTGTTGCGGCCGCTCGCCAGCTCCTCGACGTCGTCGGTGCTCTTCGCGCCCAGGAACACGCGCCGCTCGAGACGGCCGCCTTCCATCACCGCGTCGTCGAAGCCGAGGTGGACGTCCATCAGCTCGACCGTCGCGCCCGGGCGGCGGCCTTCCACCGTCGCGCGCACCATCAGGTCACGGTGCTCGCCCTCGTGCAGATCGCCGAGGTGCACCTCCACGTAGGCCCCGAGGTTCTGCACGTTCTGCCCGACGACGCTCTGGATCGTCACGCCCGGGCCCGGCTGAAGCCGCACCACGGCGTTGCGCCCCGACACGCGCTGCATGCGAATGACCTCGTCACGGAAGAGCGAAGCCACCTGCTCGGACTCCTCGACGTAGTGGAACTGCCCGCCGCTGACCTGGGCGATGTCGCCCATGAGCGTCTCGTTGTAGTCGAGCCCGAGCCCGATGGCGGTGACGCTCATGCCGCGCTCGCCCGACGCCTGGGCCATCGCCACGATGCCCGCCTCGTCGTTGGGCACGCCGTCGCCAAGAAGCACCAGGCGGTTCACACCGTTCGGTTCGTAGTGCGACATCAGCTCGGTGAGCCCCGCCTGGAGGCCGCCCGCCATGTCGGTGGTCCCCTGCGCCTCCATCCGACCGATGTCCTCGCGGAGCTCGTCCAGGTTGTCCTCGATCACCGTCGACGAAAGGAGCACCTCGGTCGTGCTGTGGAACGCGACGACGCTCAGGCGATCGCCCTCGCGCAGGAGATCCAGGATCGCGAGTGATGCCTCGCGCGCGTCTTCGATCGGCTCTCCCGCCATCGAGCCCGAGGTGTCGACGACGAGCGCCAGGTTGATCGGGGGTCGGGCGCTGCCGTCCAGCGCGCGGGTCGAGACGCGAACCCGCGCGAGGACCTCACCGTTTTCGCCGGCCGGAACGAAGGTGTTGCCCAGGGTGCCCGAGAGGGAGACGACGCCCGGGTCCTGGACCTCGGTCGTCGAGGCGCCGCCACAGGCGGCCATGAGTGAAACGAGCGCGATCAGCACGCTCTTCGCAGCAGTCTTTTCCATCGAGCCCTCCAAGAAATCTCTCGATCCGGTGAGGGCCCAGACGTCTCTGGATCCGGCTTCGGTCTAGAAAAAATTCTCCGAATGCTTGGCGACTCGCTTCCTCGGCCTTACCCTCAAATGGTTCACCGGGTCTCGGCTCGGGGAGCGTCTGATATGTGGCGGATGGGCAATAGCCCCGGAATGGTTCGAATTCCCTCTGGGAATCCTGCCACTTTGACTGCGGGATCCGCACCGCGAGCGCGACTTCACGGCTCAGCCCGTTCGTCCGCCCGCGCCGAAGTGGATCCCCTAGACGGAACGCCCAGATCGTGGCCCGGCATCAGCTTCGAGGCCGGTGTGTCCCTGGGTGCCGGCGAAAGCCGGGGGAGCAAGTTGCACATGAATGAACACAGTATCGTTGGCCTCTCGATGGGGGTGGTAGCGAGCTAAGCTCCCTGACCTCCCTCAGCCGCTGCCGGGAGTGCCGCGAGGCTTCCCGCAGGCGGATTCGAGAGGCCAGCAATCACGAAGGAGGGCTGCGATCTGCGATCGCCGCCCTCCTTTTTTTATCGCCGGTCGACGGCCGCGATCCGCGGCCAGCAGGAGCGAGCGCGGCATGGCGTCGAATGGTAGAACGCGACCTCGATGTCCGCGACCTGTCACGTCTTCACCGAAAAGGAGGGCCTTCTCTCCAAGGTCGCCCACGACCTGCGCATTCGCGTCGATCGTTTCGACCTGAAGATCGAAGGCGAGGGGGCACCGGCGGAGCGGTCCGTCGTCGCCACCTTCGACCCGACCTCGCTCGTGGTCGAGACCTGCCTCGCGTCGGGGCGCGACAACCCGGGCGCGCTCAGCGGATCGGATTTTCGCAAGATCGAAGACACGATCCGAAAAGACGTCCTCGACACCCGGAGGTTTTCGAAGATTGAGTTCCGCTCGACGCGCGTCGAGGAGGAGGGCGATGCGCTGCGCGTCGTCGGTGACCTCACGCTGCACGGCCGCACGCGCGAGATCCGCGCGCGCGTTCGCGACGCTGGCGACACCTGGGAGGCGGAAGTCGTCGTGCACCAACCCGACTTCGGCATCGAGCCCTACAAGGCGATGCTGGGGACGCTGAAGATCAAGCCCGACGTGCGCGTGAAGCTGCGGGTGCCGAAGACATGAGCGAGCCACCCGATTGCAAGCGCGCCGTCTCCGCCACCGTGCTCCTCGCCGTCGTGATGGCGCTCGGATTTCTCTACTATCGCAGCCACACGATCGAGGAGTCGGTGGAGGGCGCGGGCATGGGCGCCGAGGTCGTTCCCGGTGGCGCCGAGCCGCCGCCCCCGGAAGAGGAGTCGTCGGAGGCACAACCACAGAACGCGGGCACGAACCCTCGCGAACATACGGATCGTGCGCCACTCATCCTCAGCCCGGCGACGGCGCGGACCGACCGCTCCGCGCGCTTCGGCGTCATCGCGGGGCACGTCCTTTCGTGGTCGACGAACGCGCCCATCGCCGGCGCCGAGCTCACCTTCGCGGCGGCGGGTCGCACCGTTGCCGTTCACACCGACGAGGAGGGCGCGTTCCACTACTCCGCCGGCGCGGCGGCCGAGCACACCCTCTCCATCGTCACCGCAGACGGCTATCGCCCCTACGCGCCCGAGTGGGACACGAGCCCCCTCACCTTCCGGCCCGAGCGCTGGGAGCGCGTGGAGGGGGTGGTCGTCTATCTGGTTCCGGATCGTCCCTACTCCGGCCTGGTCGTGAACGCGGAGGGCGAGCCGGTCGCGGGGGCGAGCATCCGGTTGCTCTCGGAGGCCGACGCCGAGCGCGCCTCCATGCCGCCGGGCGACAATGCCTGGGAGAGCGGCCCCGACGGGACCTTCACTTTCCACGCCGCCGACGGGGCGCTCCTCGAGGCGCGCCATCCGGAAGCCGGTCGCGGCCGTGCGCGCGTCGACTTCGGGGCGCAGGCCTCGTACCAGCTGCGCATCACGCTCTCCGGCGAGGCGCAACCGGGCATGGTCGCCGCGCGCATCAGCGGGCAGGTCCTCACCGACGATGGGACGCCCATGCCCGAGGTCACGGTGCGTGCGGTGCCGCGACCCGACAACGCCGCAGAGCCCTCGGCAGCGCTGCATCCCATCGGCGAGGCGACGACGGACGACGACGGGCGTTTCGAGATCGAAGGCGTCGACGTCGGCCCTCATCTGGTCACCGCCGGCGCGCCAGACTACGCGACGGCGCGCGTGAACGCGGAGGCGCCGGCACGAGACGTCACCCTCACCCTCGGGCCGGAGGCGCTCTTGACCGGGAAGGTGATCGACGAGGAGAGCGGCGAGCCCCTCGCGTCGTCGACGGTCGTGGTGCTACGCGAGACCGGGCCGCTGGCGCGCGAGGTGATCGCCACGGAGACGACCTTCGCCGCCGACGGTGGATTCACGGTGCACGGGCTGGCCGCGGGGAGCTATCTGGTCCAGGCCACGGCCTACGGTTACGCCGCGAGCGAGCCGCGTCCCGTGCTCGCGGAGGGGGGCGCGCCGACCGACGTCGAGATCGCTCTCGGACGGGGTGGGACGGTCGAGGGTGTCGTGGTCTCTGGCGAAGACGGCCCGCCGCTCGCGAACGCCCGCGTCTCACTCGAGGAGAGCCTCGGCGACGGCGGGAGCAGCGCGGTCCCGCTCTTCGCCAGCGCCGTGACCGGCGAGGATGGCCACTTCACTTTGACCGGCGTTCCGCCGGGTCTGCAGAACCTCTTCGCCGCCGCGCAGGATCATCACGGCCGCCTGATCTCGTGGGTCGCGACGACGGGAGCGACGTCCTTTGTGAGCATCGATCTCACGTCGACCGAAGAGGGCGAGGAGCCGGGCACCGAGCTGGTCGGTATCGGCGCCGTGCTGAGCGCCCACGACGAGGGGTTGATCATCGGCCGCGTCGTCGAGGGCGGAGGCGCCGACCAAGCGGGGCTCGTCCCGGGCGACGTCATCCTCGCCGTCGATGGCCTCCCCGCCACCGAGCTCGGCTTCTCCGGAACCTTCGCCCACATCCGGGGCCCCGAAGGCACCACCGTTCAACTCCGCGTCCGCCGCGCCGAGACCGAGCGCGAAGAAAACATCGACGTCCCCCGCAAGCGCATCCGGGCTTGACCCATTTCCTGTGAAATGGGCATTCGTCGGGGAACCCCACGAACTGGGCGCGCTTTGCCGCCGTGGTAGAATGCTCGTGTGCTGGAGCGACTGGAGCTGCAGAACTACCGCTGTTTTCGTGAGGCGGAAGTGGACCTCGGTCCCCTCACGGCTTTCGTGGGGCCGAATGCCAGCGGGAAGAGCTCGTTGCTCAAGGCTGCCGCTGGACAACATGTGGCCAACCAAATGAGCGTGTGGCGCCACGAGCCACAAGCGAAGTGCACGATCGGATGGCTGGAGTCTGGCAAGGACGCACCCAAGACCATTCAAATCGCCAACGGAGGCCAGAAGGGTAGCGCCAGGCCAGGCGGTCTCTACCTCCACCTCGACACCCGTGTGCTTCGCCAACCGATTCAGCTGCAGGAAGCCAAGCTCCTGTCGTCGAACGGACACAACCTGGCGAATGTCTTCGGAACCCTCCCGCGGAGGACACAAGAGGAGATCGCCCAGTCGCTTTCGCAGCTGGTTCCCGTGGTCAATGACGTAACGCTGAGGCCCCAGGGCACGGGGCAGCACCGTTTCGTCTTTCAAGACAGATGGGATGAGCGTCTTTGGTACGAGCCGAGCGACGTTTCGGATGGAACGCTCCTCGTGCTGGCTTTGCTCGTGATTCAGCATCTCCCGTTTCCACTAGACCTCGTAGCAATCGAAGAGCCCGAGCACGGACTCCACCCATTCTTGTTGGGGGAGATCGTCGAGTTCCTGCGCGGCGTTTCGTCAGGCGAGACGGGACCTCGGCCCATTCAGATCCTGATCGCGACGCAATCTGGTGAGCTCTTGGACCATCTGGATCCCTCCGAGGTGCGCTTCTTGACCAGAAACGAAACAGACGGTTCTGTTGCCATCGAGGCCGCAGACGTCGACTCAGAAAACTGGAAGCAAGCGTATGAAGCGCACCAGGAGTCGCTGAGCAGCCTTTGGATGTCCGGTACTGCCGGTGGTGTCCCAGGCTGAGGAAATCCGGATCGTTCTGTACGCCGAGGGACCCGGCGAAACGCGTGGGAACCAAACCCGCCTTCCTGCAACGGGAAGCCCGCTGAAGGAAAGCATGCTAGGCCCGGCGCACATCCTCACGCGGCGGGCGTTGGCCGCGCTGGATGTCGATGCCGTCCGGTTCGACTCCCCTGCTCGCTTGCGAGGCCGGCTGCCAGTGGGAAGTGACCTCCACAAACCCGCTCGCCTGCGCCAGCTCCTCACGTGGGCAAATCCCCGGCTTCAACCACACCTGGCAATCGTGATGATCGATCAGGATGGCGATCGCGGCCGTCGAAAACTATTGGACGACATCCGCGAGACGCTTCTCCTCCAAGTCGTGTTGGCCGTCTCCGTTCAGGAGTTCGAGTCCTGGCTTCTGGCCGACCGGGAATGTCTCGGGGAGATCGTGTCGTCTCTTGGGCGAGGCACGAGCAAGCCCGAGACCCTCAAGCGTGGCGAAGCCAAGAAGAGGCTGGCCAACGCCCTCAGCGAAGAGGAGCTGGATCACGCGGAGACTCGCCTTCGGATCGTTTCGGAGTGTGACCTCGAGGTGTTAGCGAAGCGTTGTCCGAGCTTCAGTCGATACATGAGCGACCTCAAATCAGCTGCATCGGCTGGATGAGGGGTCCTTTCGGACGTCTCCAGCTACGCGCATTTCGCAAAATCGTAAGGCCGTGCGCGAGGACCCCGAGGGGTTGAGGCGGTCGTGGGGCCGGGCGGGTGGGAGCACCCGTTCGTTCCGCGACCCTCGAGGTTCTGTGGTCAATTGTCGTCGCCGAATCCCCGACCGCTCCGATGCCCCTCGGGGTCCTCGCGTGCGGCCGGGCATGGTTCTCGTTGCGGGGGGCTCGCGGGCCTTCGGCCCTTCGCCCCCCGCGGCCGCTTCGCGGCCGGGTCGGGGCCTGCGGCCCCTCCGGGCGTCTTCAGCTACACGTTGAATCGGAAGTGCATGACGTCGCCGTCTTTGACGACGTACTCCTTGCCTTCCATGCCCAGCTTGCCGGCGCTGCGGACGGCGGACTCGCTGCCGAGGTCGATCAGGTCCTTCCAGTGGATGACCTCGGCCTTGATGAATCCGCGCTCGAAGTCCGTGTGGATCTTGCCGGCTGCCTGGGGCGCCTTCGTGCCGTCGACGATCGTCCACGCGTGCACCTCCGGCTCGCCCGCCGTGAAATAGGTGATCAGGTTCAGCATCCGGTAGCCGGTGCGGATCACCTCGTTCAGCCCGGGCTCGCTCGAGCCCCACCGACTCGAGGAAGTCGCCGCGCTCCTCCGGCGCGAGCTGCATGATCTCCGCTTCGATCGCGGCGCAGATGGTGACCACCGGCGCACCGCGCCGTTCGCCGATCGCCCGGACCGCCTTCACGCGCTCGTTGTCGTCGGGTGACGCGGCGTCCTCCTCGGAGACGTTCGCCACGTAGAAGATCGGCTTGCGCGTCAGCAGGAACATGTCGCGGACGATGCTCGCCTCGTCCACGTCGTTCGGCTCGTAGATGCCGCGCCAGCTCGCCGCCGTCGAGGATCTTCTCGAGCGCCTCGCAGACCACCACCGCCTTCTTCTCGAGCGGGTCCTGTCCCTTCGCCGCGCGCCGCGCGCGATCGAGGCGCTTCTGCACCGTCTCCAGATCCTTGAGGATCAGCTCGGTCTCGATGGTCTCGATGTCCGCCGCGGGGTCCACGCGCCCATCGACGTGCACGATGTTGTCGTCCTCGAAGCACCGCACCACGTGCGCGATCGCGTCGACGTCGCGGATGTGGCTCAAGAAGGCGTTGCCTTTGCCCTCGCCCTTCGACGCGCCTTTGACGAGCCCCGCGATGTCCACGAACTCCACCGTGGCGGGCACCACCTTCTTCGGCGTGTACTGCTGCACCAGCGCGTCGAAGCGCGGGTCGGGCACCGGCACCACGCCCACGTTGGGCTCGATGGTGCAGAAGGCGTAGTTCGCCGCCTCGGCCTGCGGCCGAAGACAGCGCGTTGAAGAGTGTCGACTTGCCGACGTTTGGAAGACCGACGATTCCGACTCGAGAGGGCCATGGAGGGCGGACGATCTAGCGCGAGCCCCCCGAAAGCGCAAAGGAAGCCGCGCCGGGGTGCGGAAACTCAATGATCTGGCGAGGGTCACCCGTTGCCACCCCGCCACCCGCTGCGTCACACCTGTCGAAACAACGCGGGTGCAAGGTTCAGCCAGATGCGTGGTCACATCCTGATCGTCGAAGACGAAGCCGATCTCGGCGGAGCTGGTCTCCTTCAATCTGCGACAGGCGGGCTACACCACCGCTACGGCGCACGATGGGGCTCGGCGCCATGTCCGCCGTGCGCGACAAGCAGCCCGACCTGGTGCTCCTGGACCTGATGCTCCCCGACATCTCGGGAACCGAGGTCTGCCGTCGCCTCCGCAGCGACGAGGAGACCAAGCACATCCCCGTCCTGATGCTCACCGCCCGTGGCGAAGAGGTCGATCGCGTGATGGGCTTCGAGGTCGGCGCCGACGACTACGTCGTCAAGCCCTTCAGCCCGCGCGAGCTCGTCCTTCGCGTCGGCGCCGTGCTCCGCCGCACCGCCCCTCCGCCCACCACCAACGAGGCGGCCGACATCCAGATCGGTCACATGACCATCGACGTGCCCCGACACGAGGTCCGCGTCGAGGAGAGCAACGTCCCGCTCACCGCCCTCGAGTTCAAGCTCCTCCTCGACCTCGCGAGCCGAAAAGGTCGGGTCCAGACCCGCGAGGCGCTCCTCGAGCGCGTCTGGGGCTACGCCCCCGGCATCGAGACGCGCACCGTCGACACCCACGTCAAGCGCCTCCGCGAGAAGCTCGGCGAGGCTTCGCACTACATCGAGACCGTCCGCGGCGTCGGCTACCGCATGCGCGACGACATCGCCGCCTGAGCGTCGTATGCTCCGCGCCGTGGCGCGGCCCGCAGGCGACGATCGTAGGAGCACGCAGGCGCTCGCCGGCCTCGCCTTCGGTCTCGGCTCCCTGGTCGCATACATCGTTCAGCGACTGATCGACCGCGCCCTCGCCGGCGACGTCGATCCGCTCTCGATGCTTCGCCAGACCCACGTCGCTTACTTCTGGCGCGCGAGCACGGCGGCGTTCTGGGGCGGCCTCGCCGCGTTGGTGGTGCTCGCCCTCGGTGCGCGTCGGCTGCCGGCGCTCGGGCCCCGCGCCGCCTGGACGGTGGCCGTGGTGGTCGCCCTCTTCGCCGTCCTCGCGTGGATCTTCCCGTGACCCTCCTACGGATCCTCGAGAGCATCCACGGTCACCTCGGCGTCCTGGCCGCGGTCGCGCTGATCCATCCTGCGATCCTCCTTCGAAAGGGACGTCCCCTTTCGCGGGGGATGCGTTGGTCGGTGGGTCTCACCACGCTTGTCGTCTTCCTCGCCTTCTCCATGGGCATCTTCATCTACGAGGACTATCGCGAGGTGGTGAAGCGCCCGCTCCTGCTCGGCAGCTTCGAGGTGGGGATGCTCTTCGAGACGAAGGAGCACCTGGCCTGGGGTGTGCTCACCCTCGCCCTCGGCGCCGGGGTCGCGGCCTTCGCGGCGCCACGAGAAGCGAAGCGATTGCGCCAGGTCGCGGCCGTCTTCTACGCCCTCGCGGCCATCCTCGCGTTCGTCGTCGTGGCGCTCGGAACGTATGTCGCTTCGGTCCAGGGTTTTCCCTTCGAGTAGCTTGCCCTCCCAAGTGACGCCCCTATCATCGGCCCCGGTGAGAGCCCTTCGGATCGTCACCTTCGGCCTGATCGCGCTCCTGGGTTCGCCGCCTGTTGCATCCGCGCAGTCGGAGGAGGAGGGCGAGGAGCATCAGCCGGTGCTGACGCCCCCAGAGCTCGTCGACTTCGTCGAGGCGGACTATCCGCCCACGGCCGAGGCGGAGGGGCTCGAGACCACGGTGGAGCTCGAGGTCACCATCGACGCCGCGGGGGACGTGACCGAGGCGCGGGTAATCACGCCGCGCGGACACGGCTTCGACGAGGCGGCGGTCGCCGCGGTCGAACGCTTTCACTTCGAGCCCGCGCGCCGCGACGGCGTCGGGATCCCCTCGCGCATACGCTACCGCTACGTCTTCGAGATCCGTCACGTGGAGGTGCCGCCGGAGGAGACGCAGACGGGTCAGACGCAGACGACCGAGACGACGGGGCGGCCGGGTCGACTCTCCGGCGAGATCCTCACCGCGGGCGACGACCTCCCCGTGACAAGCGCTCAGGTCACGATCGAGTCCGAGGACGGCGAGGTCACGCGCACAATGACGGTCAGCCCCCAGGGCACCTTTCGCTTCGACGACCTGCCGCCCGCGACCTATCGCATCCACATCGTCGCCGACGAGTTCGGCGAGGAGAACGATCGCCAGCGGATCAACGCCGGTGAAGCCACCGAGGTGGTCTACCGCCTGGTGGGGCTCGGGGGCGGCTTCGAGTTTCGCGCCACGGCGCGCATCGAAGCCCCGCCTCGCGAGGTCGTGCGGCGCACCATCACCCACGACGAGCTCTTCAGCGTCGCCGGCACCCGCGGGGACGCGCTCCGCACCGTCCAGCTCCTTCCGGGCGTCGGGCGTCCGCCCTTCGGCAGCGGTCAGATCATCGTCCGCGGCTCACGCCCCCAGTCGAGCCAGGTCTTCCTGGACAACGCGCCCGTGCCGCTCCTCTACCACTTCGGCGGCCTCACCAGCTTCTACAACTCCCGGCTGCTCGATCAGATCGACTTCTACCCGGGCAACTTCTCCGCGCGTTACGGCCGCAAGATCGGCGGCGTGATCGACGTCACCTCCCGCGACCCGGCCATCGATCGCTTTCACGCCATCGCCAACGTGAACCTCCCCCTCGACGCCTCGCTCCTGGTCGAGGCCCCCCTGGGTGAGCACGTCTCCTTCTCCGCGGCCGCGCGGCGAAGCTACATGGACTTCTTCTTCCAGAACGTCATCCCGAAGGACCTCTTCGACGTCGTGACCGCCCCGGTCTACTACGACTACCAGGCGACGATGGTCTGGCGGCCGAGCGACGTCGACAAGATCAAGTTCAACGTCTACGGCTCGAGCGATCGCCTCGCGCTGATCTTCAGCCAGCCTCAGGGCGATCCCAACATCCGCGGCAACTTCAATCTGTCGACCCAGTTCCACCGGGCCTACGTGCGCTGGCAGCGCAAGCTCAGCCCCGATGTCGACCAGAGCGTGCAGTTCGCCATCGGGCCGACGCTCCTCGACTTCTCCGTGGGCGACGCGCTCGGCTTCCAATCCGACATCATCCAGATGAACGGTCGCGCCGAGTGGATCGGCCGTCTCACCGAACGGGTGCGGCTGATCGGTGGTCTCGACATCGACATCGCGCCGTACACGATCACGTACAACGGCCCGCCCATTCAGCAGAGCGAGGGCACGGACCCGTCCAACGGCGGGCAGTTCAAGGAGCAGCAGCCTCTGAACATCCGAACCAGCGGCACCGCGTATCGGCCTGCGATGTACGCGGAGGCGGACCTCCGGCCCTGGGACTTCCTCCAGGTCGTGATGGGGCTGAGGCTCGACTGGTACGACGAGATCCGACGGTGGTCCTTCGATCCGCGCCTGGTGACCATCGTGAGCCTGGGGGACAACCACCGGATCAAGGCGGGCGTGGGCAGCTTCACCCAGCCGCCGGAGTTTCAGGAGTCGAGCCCCGAGCTCGGCAACCCGAACCTCCTTCCACTGCACGCGCTCCACACCGACGTCGGCTGGGAGTGGGATCTGGCCGAGGGGATGAAGGTCGGCCTCGAGGGCTTCTACAAATACATCTGGGACCGCGCTGTCTCCACCTTCGGCGGCACGGGCTCGCGCTTCGTGAGCGAAGGGCAGGGCCGCATCTACGGTCTCGAGGTGTCGGGGCGGGTGCAGCCGACAGGCCGTAACTGGTTCGGCTTTCTCTCCTACACGCTCATGCGCAGCGAGCGCCTCGACCACCCGAACGACCCGAGCGCCCAGTGGCGCCTCTTCGACTACGACCAGACGCACATCTTCTCGCTCGCGGCGGTCTACCGCTTCCCGCGCGGCTGGGAAGCCGGCGCCACCCTCCGGCTGATCTCGGGCAATCCCTACACGCCGTTCGTCGGCAGCAACTTCAACGCGAACACCATCGGCTACACGCCCATCCCGGGCGCGATCAACAGCGCGCGCGCCTCGATGTACAACCGGCTCGATCTGCGCGTCGAAAAGAAGTGGGTCTTCAGCGAGTGGTTCGCTCTCGCCTTCTACATCGACGTCCAGAACGTCTGGAACGCCACCAACTCCGAGGGCCGGATCTACGGGTACGACTACACCCAGAGCGTGAACCTTCCGAGCATCCCCATCCTTCCGACGCTGGGCGTGCGGGGCGAGATCTGATGCGCGGGCTCTTCATCGGCCTCGGCGTGGTCGCGCTCCTCTCCGGATGCATCGACGATCTGCCGCCGGTGCAGGTCATCGAGAAGACGCGCGTGCTCGGCGCGCGCTTCGAGGTCGATGGTGAGCCCGAGCGGGCCTGGCCGCGTCTCGACGAGATGGGGACGATCACCTGGCAGCTCGCCAGCCCCACGGGCGCACCGAGCGTCGGCTGGGGTTTCGTGGTCTGCCCCGCCGCGATCACACCCACCGGCGTGCGCTACTGCACCGGCGATCCCATCGACCTGCAGTTCCAGATGGAGCCCAGCACCGACACGCCGAGCTTTCCGATCCTCGTCACCAGCACCGCCCTCGCCGACGTCGCCGAGGTGCTCGTTCAGGGCGTGATCTGCCCCGACGGAACGCCGGTCGTCGATCTCATGACCCCCGAGGTCTCGTGCATGGGCGGCGAGCAGGGCGGGCAGCTCGTGAGCTATTCGATCCACATCGAGCGGGACGGGCTCGCGAACATGAACCCGTCGATCCCCGACGATGCCTTCACCTTCGCGGGCAGCGCCTGGAGCGAGCCGACGAGCGAGCCACCACAGACCGGCTGCGCGTCCATGGCGGGGACGGCGGAGTTGCCGCTCGCGACGCGTTCGATGGCGGCGGAGACCGGGCTCGACACCATGGGCAACGACGCGCCGCAGGACGAGATCGGGATCAGCGGCAACGACGCCGACCGCGAGAGCTACACCAGCAGCACCGGCGACATGCGCGAGGATCTCGTCTTCGCCCACTACTCCACGTTGGGAGCGCCCATTCGGCAGTTCTCGGTGATCGACGACATGACCCCGGCGCCGACCGTGAAGTGGAGTTATCCGGCCGCCGAAGAGCTCTCCGCCGACGGCACGCTCGTGCGTTTCTATTTCACGTTGATCGATCAGCGCGGCGGTGCCGACTGGACCACGCGCTACCTCTGCGCCGTTCCGTAGGGAGTCCGACGGAACGAGCTGCGCGAGACGAGGTTTTGTTTTGGTGAGGGGGCTTTCGCCCCCTCCACGCTCCCCTCGGGGACTGCGTCCCCGCGGCCGACCGACAGATGGGCGAGGAGCGGGGCGGCGATACCGCCGCCCCGGATAGAGCTGGGGGTGCTGTCGGCCTCCCCTGCACGGCGGCTTCGCCGCCGGGTCGCGGCCTTCGGCCGGCGACAGGGGCGGGTAGCCGTCGGGCGGGGCTTTCAGAGGGTGGTCGCGAGGTAGCGGACGACGGCCGGGAGGGTGTCGCGCACGCGCTCGATCAGGATCTCACGGGGCATGGAGTCGCCCGGCGGGATGGCGAGTGTGGCGCGCGCGTCGGTGACCAGGCCGGGGTCCGACTGGCTGCGGCCGAGGATCTCCTCAGCCAGCGCTCTTCCGTCGCTCGCGTCGTCCTCCCCGGCCAGCGCGAGGAGACGCAGCCGGGCGCCGACCACCCCGCGTGCCAGCTCGTCGTCGATGGCGCGCAGAGCCGAGTGGGTGTCCGCCCGCACGAGCGCTTCGAGCGCGACCAGCGGCGCATCGGAGTCGCTCGGTACGTTCATGGGCACCACGCCGCTCGGCTCGGCCACCATCTCGCGCACGCCACCGGTGAGCGAGAGCCCGATCCGCGCGAGGCGGATGATCGCCCGCGTTCGCTCCTCCGGGCCATGGGCGCCCTCCGCCAACATCTCCGCGGCGCGAAAGCGCGTGGTGGTGATGCACGCCGCCGCGACCGCGAGCTCCGCGTTCCAGTCGGTCACGTCCCGCAGGGCGTCGATGGTGCGGACGTCCATGGTGAGCGTCGCCACGGCGTCGATGCAGCGCGGACAGGTGCCGATGTGTCCTTCCGCGCGCGTGCGATCCGGACCCTTCGCCGAGCCGTCCACGAAAGAGGCGGCGGCCTCCTCGTCCAGGCACTCCGCGACCTTGGGATGCAGGCGCAGGAGCTCGCGCAGGCGGAGCGCGCGGAAGGTGCTCTCCACCACAGAGCGCACCCGCGCGAATCGCGCATCGCGCAGCGTGCGGCGCGCGGTCGCGACCCGCTCGTCGACGGGCGCCGCGTCGAGGAGCATCCGCCATGCGACGTCCGCGTAGTCCGGCTCCTCTTCGTCGAGCTCGCCGAGGCGCTGGGCGAGATGCTCGAGGTGACCCCGGACGGTCTCGTCGGTGAGCCCGAGCGTGCCCCCGATGTCCGCGCGGTCGAGGCCGCGCAAGCGCAGGCGGAGCAGGCCCGCCATGTTGGGCGTCATCCGGTCGACGACGCTCCCGGCGCGCTTCGCCGGCTCTTCGGCGAGCACCTCGTCGAGGAAGAGGCTCGCGGGGGTCGGCAGCGACGCGATCAGGCTGGCGGGCGGGGTGACGTCCTGCAGATACGACGTGATCTCGCCGCGCACCGCGGAGGCCATGTAGCAGCGGAGAGACGCGTCGCCCCGATAGCGCTCGAGCAGACCCTCCTTGAGGAACTTGCCCGCGACCTGGACGCAGGCTGGCACCTCACCCAGGGTTCCACCCCGGCGTTCATCCACCACGCGGACGACCACCGTGCGCAGGGCGCGACCGTAGCGGGAGAGGAAGAGCTCCCAGGCGCTCGGGTCCCGCTCCCGCAGTCCCAGGACCAGGGCCGCGTCGTCGGCGTCCGGGCGGGGGGGCAGTGAGGACACGAGCTTCCATCCTGCCGAGCGCGGCTTTGGGGGTCAACCGCTAAGCGACCGGAATTGTAGGGGGTTGTTTTGACCGAAATCTCCCGGTGCCTGGTAAGATTCGCACGGCTGTCATGGTGGACAAGATCGGCAACTGCCGGATCCTCGGCGAGATCGGCAGTGGCGGCATGGCCGTCGTCTACAAGGCCGTGCAGGAGCCGCTCGGGCCGCGAGGTCGCGATCAAGGCGCTCAAGCCGTCCATCGCGGTCGACAGCCAGTTCGCGAAGCGCTTCGAGCGCGAGGCCCACTTCATGGCCTCGCTGCAGCACGAGAACATCCTCCACGTCTACGACTTCATCAAAGACGGCCGGACGATGTACATCATCATGGAGTACGTGCAGGGCATCGACCTCTACGACCTCCTCGAGCGCACGCCGCGTGCTCCCCGTCGAGGTCGCCGCCATCATCGCCCTGCAGGTCGCGCGCGCCCTCGACTACGCGCACTTCCGCGGCATCATCCACCGCGACATCAAGCCGGCCAACGTCATGATCTCGCATCAGGGCGAGGTGAAGCTGATGGACTTCGGCATCGCCCGCGACGACACGCTCTGCGACCTCACGGAGACCGGCACCGGGCTTGGGCACGCCGAGCTACATGAGCCCCGAGCAGATCCTCGGCGACAAGCTCGACTTCCGCAGCGACATCTTCTCGCTCGGCATCGTGCTCTACCAGATGCTCACCGGTCGCAAGCCCTTCGTCGAGGACGACTCGCGCACCGTGATGCAGAAGATCCGCCTCGACCGCTACACGGCCCGCGCAAGCTCAACGCGGAGGTGCCGCGCGGGCTCGAGCGGATCATGGCGCGCTGCATGGAGAAGATGCCGGCCAACCGGTATCCGACCACCCAGGCGCTGATCGACGACCTGATGGAGTTCCTCGCGTCGCGGGTGCCGATGAACCACAACGCGCGGCTGGTGATGTACCTGCGCGACATCGGGTGTCCTCACCGACGACGAGGCCGAGGAGATCCTCGCCGCCGCCGGGCCACGCAGCGCGGTGCGACGCGGTCCGCTTCGACAGGAAGCTCGTCCAGAACGTGGCCATGGTCCAGGCGGCTCTGGCTGTGGCGATCGTCGTTTCCGGCGGCGCGATCCAGGTGGCGAGCGGGCGCTTCGACGAGGGGCGCGGAGAGCTTCGCGCTCGCAGACGAGCAACTCCGTGATTCCGGCGCACGCTGGCTATCTCCAGTTCGTGGTCGATCCGTGGGCCGAGGTGGAGATCGACGGACAGCACGTGTTCACGACGCCGCGCGCCGCCGCCGTTCCCCTCTCGCCGGGGCTCCACTACGTGAAGCTGAAGAACCCGTACTACGTCGAGGTCGATCGCGAGGTGCGCATCGTCACCGGCGAGACACAGGTGCTCGAAGAGGAGCTCACGCCCCTTCACGAGCCGATCCCCGAAGCGGACGCAGGGGAGGGCGCCGATGACGAGGGCTGACAGCTCGTGTCTAGCGTCGGGCTCGTGATGGCGCTGGCGGCGTGCCTGCCGGCCGTCGTCTGCGCGCGCCGACGGCAACAGCTTCGTACACGTGGTGCGCGAAGGCGAGACCCTCGCGTCGATCGCGCAGCAGCTACTACGGCGACCCGCAACGCGAGACGGTGCTGGTGGCCGAGAACGGGCTGACGGCCCAGGGCGGCTCCGCCATCGTGGTGGGCCTCAGGCTCGTCATCCCGTGGGTGCAGCATCACATCGTGCAGGAAGGGGAGACCTGGGCGGAGATCGCGGAGCGCTACTATGGCGATAGGTCGCGCCAATTCCTGCTCACGACCGCGAACGAGACCGCGGCGGGAGAGCAACCCGCGGTCGGGGCCGAGCTCCTGATCCCCTACCCGCTGCGTCACGTCGCCGGGCAGAACGAAAACCTGCGGCGCCTCTCGCACCGAGTACTTCCCCGACCTCGGCTCCGAAGGGGCGCGACTGCTCCGGCGCTTCAACGGCATGCGCGGCCTCCGCCCGGCGCGCGGGCAGGTGGTGCTCGTGCCCCTCTCCGACCTGACCCTCTCCGAGGAAGGCAGGCAGATCATCGAGGAGGCCATCGGCGAAGAGATCACCGGTGGACGCATCCGGCAGCTGCAGCAGCAGATCGACGAGCGCATCCCCGAGCTGCGCGACGACCTCAGGCACGGGCGCTTCGCCGAAGCGGTCTCTCTCGGCAACCGCCTCCTCGGCGGCGGTCAGCTCACCGGCAATCAGATCGTGAGCATCCAACGCGAGCTCGGCACGGCCTACGTGGCCCTCGATCGCTCGGACCTCGCGGTCGAGGCCTTCGCCGCGGCGATCAGCGTTCAGCCCGACCTCGAGCTCGACGTGGCGCGCACCTCGCCCACCGTGCTTCGCGCCTTCTCGCAGGCGAAGGAAGCGGCCGGAGAGACGCCGCCGGCCGAGGGCCCCGAAGGGGGCGATCAGTAGAGGCGCGCGGGTCCTCGGCTCACGTCGCCCAGGCTTCGAGTGTGGCGAGGGTCGGCGGGGCGAGGGGCGGGTCGAGCTCCACCGTCAGGCACGCGGCGGACAGGCGCTTCTTCTCGGCGTCGGCGCGCTCCCAGAGCGGCGCGATCTCGCGGATCAGCTCGCGCGGCGGGTTCTTCCACGCGCGGAAAAGCGCGCGCAGCTCTTTGGGGAGCGCGCCGCGGGCGACGGCGTCGTAGACGGCGAAGGGCAGCTGGGCGCCGAAGAGCTGCCCCGGCATCTCGGTGCTGCGCTTCATGACCCCGACGCAGGCGGCCTCGAGGATGGCGCGCTCGGCCTCGGCATCGAGCGACTCGAGGATCCACACCTCGGTGAGGAAGACCTCGAAGCCGAAGGGCCAGCGCGGGTCGAGGGCCTCGGTCTCCACCTCGTCGCGCACCCGGTCGACGTCGATGGCGAAGGCGGCGAGGTGGACGTAGCGGACGCCGTGCACGCGGGCGAGCTCCGGCTCCATGATCGTCGGAAGGCCCAGGCCCTGAGACGCTGGCGACACCACGCCGAGCTTCTTCCTCGTCACGGCGCTACGATACCCCGGTGTCGGTCGAGGTCGAGGAGAAGAACGGCGGCGTCACCTTCCGTATCCGCGTCAGCCCGCGCGCCAAGCGCGATCAGATCGGCGGCGCCCACGACGGCGCCCTCAAGATCTCCGTCACTGCCCCGCCTGTCGACGGCGCCGCCAACGCCGCCATCATCGCCCTGCTCGCCAAGCGCCTGAAGGTCCCCAAGCGCGCCATCACCATCCTCCGCGGCGACACCGGCCGCGACAAGCTCCTCCACATCGAAGGCATCCCCCCCACCGCCATCCACTCCCTCTAACGGGGACGGTCTACACTTTTCAACTTTCCGCGCGCCCGGACGCCCAAACTTCTCGCCCAGGGGGACGGTCTACACTTTTCAACTTTCCGCGCGCCCGGACGCCCAAACTTCTCACTCTTGCGGGGTGGTTGGTTCGGTGCACTCGTAGGAGGGAGCGCAAGAGCAGGAACTTCGGCCCCCGGGCGCGGTGGGAAAGTTGAAAAGTGTAGACCGTCCCCCTTTTGGGAAAGTTGAAAAGTGTAGACCGTCCCCCTTTCAGCGGACGCGGACTCGGCGGAGGAGCCAGCCGTCAGCGCGGCGGACGAAACGGAACTCGGCGTCGACGACGCCCTCTTCGGTGTCGAGACGAAGCGCGGCCATGCCGTCGTCGCCGTCCACGCGCACCGTGCGCTGGATGAGGCTCACCGACCCGTGGTCGAGAGAGGCCAGGGCGTCGCGAAGATGATCGGCGAGCTCGAGGTCCTCCCCGTCGCCGTACTGCGCGCGGTCTTCGGGGCTCGTGACCTCGACGTCGACGCGCGAGGTGTCGGCGTAGTGGAGCGCTCCATCCACGCGCTTGTCTGGCGTCTCGTGGGTGAGCTCGTCGACGAAGGCTTCGAGCTTCTCCTCGTCGGTGATCACCAGGGCATCGGCCACGAGGAAGACGCTGAGGCCGCCGAGGAGCACCGCGAGCGCCGGAAGGAAAAGTCGCTGCATGTCACCCGGTTCTGCAGCCGCCATGCCAGCCCCCGATCCCACCGAAAAGCGGGAATGCGCGAGCAAGGGCGGGCGTACTCTGACATGGTGACAACGAGGATCCGCGAGCGAGTGACAGAGTGACAACCGAAGCGAAGCTCAGCACGCGCGAAGAGCTCACGGCCATCAAGCGCGACCTCAGGCGCTACGCGATGGTGCTCTTCGGATTCCTCGCCGTGATGTGGAGCCTCGAGATCATCGACGTCTTCCTCGGCCAACGCCTCGACGCCTTCGGCATCCAGCCCCGAAGCATCGCCGGCCTCTGGGGCATCCTCTTCGCTCCGCTCCTCCACGGCGGCCTCGCTCATCTCTTCGGCAACACCCTCGGCATCCTCCTCTTCGGCTGGATGATCATGCTCCGCGAGGAGCGCCACTTCTACGTCGTGACCGCGCTCAGCTGGATCGCCGGCGGCCTCGGCACCTGGCTCATCGGCGCATCGGGCTCGGTCCACATCGGCGCGAGCGGTCTCGTCTTCGGCTACTTCGGCTACCTCCTCTTCGCCGGCCTCTTCGAGCGACGCTTCGGCTCGATCCTCCTGTCTCTCCTCGTGCTCGTCCTGTGGGGCGGCATGATCTTCGGCGTCCTGCCCGGACAGCTCGGCATCTCCTGGGAAGGCCACCTCTTCGGCTTCCTGGCCGGCGCCCTCTCCGCCAAGCTCCTCGCGCGACCCCAAAAGAGCTGACCCGCCGCCCGCCCCCGCGCCCCACCTCCGCCGGTCATCTGCCACCAGGCCTCGGGCCTGCTAGCCTCCCGCGCGGTGGCGAAGAAGCGCCGAAAGAAGAAGAGCTCCGCGGCGAAGTCAGGGCCCACGCCCGAGGCTCAGCAAGGGGCGCGCGCTTCCTCGGCGTCCGCCGCGCCGCCCGCCGCTTGGATCGCCGGCCTCTACGCCCTGGTCGGCGCCGCGGCCCTCGTTCACGAAGTGACCTGGACGCGCGTCGCGCGCGGCCTCCTCGGCGGAGACGCCGCCGGCGTCGCCGTCACCCTCGTCGCCATCCTCGGCGGCATGGGCCTCGGCGGTCTCCTCGCCTCCCGCGTGGTGCGCCGCTTCGGCGCCCTCGGCGGCTTCGCCCGCGTCGAAGGCGCCGCCGCGATCATCGCCCTCTCGGTCCCCTGGGTCGCACCGATGTTCGACGGCATCGTCGGCTCGGCCTTCCGCGCCTTCGGCGAGGGCCCGGCATTCACGGTGGTCTCGCTCCTGATCGCCATGGTCCTCTTCGCCCCGCCTTCGCTCGCGATGGGCGCCGGCCTTCCGCTCCTCGCGCAGGCGCGCGCCGCCGCCGGCCGCACCCCGCGCGACGCCGGCGTGCTCTACTCCGTGCACGCCGCAGGCGGCGTCGTCGGCGGGCTCGCCGCCGCGTTCTGGCTCGTGCCCGATCTCGGCGTCCCCACCGCGGTCGCCCTCGCCGCCGTCATCCAGCTCGGCGTCGCCGGCGCAGCGCAGGTCCTCGCCCGAAACCGCGACGCCGGCGCCGGTGCCTCCGCCGCCGAGCGCGCGCGCGTGGCCGCACCGACCTCGCCCTTCGTCTTCGCCCTCCTCGCCGCCGCCGGCCTCGCCGGCACGGGCACCGCGGCGCTCCAGAGCCTGTGGGCCCGCATGGCGGGCCTCTCCATCGGGCCGAGCATCCAGGGCTTCGCGATCGTCGCCGGCCTCTACGTGCTGGCCCTCTCCGTCGGCGCCCTCGCCACCGCGCCCTTTTCGCGCAGCGTCTCCTCGCCCGCCGCCTGGTACGCGGGCTTCGTGCTCCTGGCCGCGACCGCCGCGCTCTTCGGCATCGGCGCCGTCGGCTCGTGGCCCGAGGCCGCGGCGCACGTCTACGAAAGCGTCGCCGCGGGCGAGAGTCCTCCCTGGCTCTCCCTCTCGTTCCCACTCTTTCTGCCGGTCGTCGCCCCGATCGCCTTCGCCGCCGCGGCCTTCCCCTTCGGCGTGGCCGCCCTCGGCCGCGACGGCAAGCGCGCCCCCGCCCACGACGTCGGGTGGCTGGTGGCCGCCGGTGCGCTCGGCAACGTCGCCGGCGTCCTGCTCTCGACCTTCTGGTGGGTGCCGGCCTTCGGCTTGTCGCCCGCCTTCGTCGCGGCGGCGCTTTCACTCGCGACCGGCGGCGCGCTCGCAGCCGTCGCGGGCCTTCGCGGAGAGCCCCGCCGCCCGCCGCTCCGCGCGCGCCACGCCGGCGTCCTCGTCGGTTGCTTCGCGCTGGTCGCCCTCGCGCTCGTGCGCGCGCCGCGCCGCTTCGATCCAGACCGCCTCACGCGCGGCCCCTTCCTCTACGCAGGCGCCGAGAGCCCGGAGCTGGGCGAGGTGGTCTTCGTCCACAACGGCGTCGAAGCGACGGTCACGGTGCGCGCCGTCGGAACCGAGCGCCTGCTGCAGATCGACGGCAAGGTGGACGGCAGCGGCCAGGGCGATGCGCCCACGCAGATCCTGGTCGGCCTCTTGCCCGCGGTCCTCGCCGAGGCGCCCGAGAGCGCGCTGGTCATCGGTCTCGGCACCGGCGCCACCGCCGACGCGGTGCGCGCGGTTCCCGGCATCGAGCGGGTGGAGGTGGCGGAGCTCGTCGATGGCGTCCGCTACGCGGCCCCGGTCTTCGCGCGCTTCACCTCGCACGTCCTCGACGACGAGCGCGTCGTGGTGCGCCCCGTCGACGGTACGATGCTCCTCCGCCACGGCGAATCGAAGTACGACCTCATCGTCTCGGAGCCGTCGAACGCGTGGGTGGCGGGGATGGGCGAGCTCTTCTCGCGCGAGGCCTTCGCGGCGGCGCGCGAGCGGCTGAACGAGGGCGGCGTCTTCGCTTCCTGGTTCCACGTCTACGGCACGGACATGGCGATTGTTCGCAGCATCGCGGCGACCTTCCACGACGTGTTCCCCGAAGCGACGCTCTGGGAGCTCGTACGCGGCCAGGACTACATGCTCGTCGGGCGGCGCCAGTCCGGCATCCCGATCCACGTCGACCTCGACGCCATCGCCGAGCGCGCGACCGACCCGGAGGTGGCTGAGCGGCTCAGGCGCGCGGGTATCGGAAGCCCGCCCGGGATCCTCGCGCGTCTGGTCACCCTGGGTGAAGGGGTGGCGGTGCTCGGGGGAGACAGCCCGATCCTCCGAGCGCGGGACGGTGGCCTCGAAGCGCGGGCGGCGCGCGCGCTCTACAGTGACGCATCGGAGACGGCGCTCGCCGCATTCGCCGAGCTGCCGGGCCTCCCTTCGGCGATCGGCGTCGAGGCGAGCACGCCCGGGGGGCGCGCATTGGCGGCGGTCATGCCCGAGGCGATCGAGGCGGGCGGACTCGGTCGCACGCTCACACTCCGCGCGCTCGCGGGCGAGGAGGACGCGGCCATCAGCGCGGGTGAGCGAGCCATCGGCCTTCTGCCCGACGATCCGTCGCTCCTCGAATCGGTCGCCACGCTCTACCTCTCGCGCGGCAAGACCCACGCGCTGGTGAGCGAGGACCTGGAGGCGCGGGACGCACTGTTGACGGTCCTCGACCTCGACCCGCCGCCCTTCATACGCGCCGACGCGCTCACCACGCTCGGCGACATCGAGCTTCGCGCAGGGCGGCCGCAGCTCGCCCTCGGCCGCTACCAGGAGGCGCGCCGTCTGACGCCGGCCGATGCCTTCTTGACGGAGAAGATCGCGACGTGCCTGGAGGCGCTGGGCGCCGACGACGAGGCGGATGCGGAGCGCCGGCTAGCGAATCGCATCCATCGCGCCATCGACTGAGAGCCCCAGACGCTTCGCGAAACTTGCGATAGAGTCCCGGCCATGCGCGTCCGGCCGACCTTCTTCTTCGTCGCTTTCGTCACCGCGTGCGGCGGCGGGGAGAGCGCGTCGGGCGGTGAGACGACGGAGCATCCCTCGACGGGGGCGACCGGGGCGACCAGCGGCAGCAGCGCCCCCGCCGCACCGGCGCGCTCCACCTGCCGGGTGGTGGTCGAGGAAGCGGACGGTGGCCGCGTCTCCGAATACACCTTCGACCACGGCGTGCTCAGCGAGGTGGTAGCGACCGACACGGTCTCGAACCGCACCTTCACCACGCGCTACCAATGGGACGACGACCCGCGCCGCGTGCGCGTGGAGAAGCTCGCCGAGGGGCAGGAGCCACGGCCGCCCTTCGAGATGCGCTACCAGGGCACGCGCGCGGACGGTCAGATCGTGGGCGAGCATTCCGAGGACGGCGCGCTCCTCGAGCGCGTCACCTGGTTTTACGACGACGCGCAGCGTCCGGTGCGCTGCGACCACGAGTGGCTGCCGACGCCGGAGGATCGCGCCGAAGGCTTCGAAGCGCGCGCCGAGAGCGACGAGTGCAGCTACGACGGACAGGGCCGCCCCGCGACCTACGAGCTGAGCCTCGCCGGCGAAGCGGTGCTCTTGATCTTCTATCGCTACGAGGGAGACGCGGACTTCCCGAGCGGCATCGTCGAAAAGCGGATCGTGCCCCCCGACACCCCCCACCGCGACAACACCATCGCCAACGTCGAGCGCGCCACCGAGGTCCGCGTCACCTGGCCCAGCGAAGCCACCGACCGCGAGACGCGCTACGAAGGCGACTGCCGGAGCGTGTTCTTTCCGGCGGTGTGCTCGACCAACGCCGCACCCTGAAAAGGAGAGACCCGCCCGCGAGGAGGAGAGCGATGCGCCCGGAAGTCCAAAGCAAGGTGAACGAGGTCATCGAGAAGTGGGACGGCTTCCTGGCAAAGGTGAACGCCCGAATCGACGAAGTGCTGGCGGAAGCCGACGCGGGGATCGATCAGCTGATGGAACAGCACGCGCAGGACTATGGGCCGATGGGCGCGGCGTTCAGCGCGATTCAATCGCGGTTTCACGGGCTCGGCACCAAGGTGACCGACGCCTTCGAGAAGATCCGCGAAGAGCTCCATGAGGTCACCGAGCTCGACCGCCTGACCCCCGAGGAATGGGCGCTGATCTCGAGCGCCCCCGAGGCGTCGTCGGAGAAGTACCGGCAGATGCAAGATCACATCGAGCTGTCGCACTACACCATCGAGATGCAGAAGAGCGCGGACTGGGCGCGGCGGCTCCGTTCGATCGCCGACGAGGAGATCGCCCGCGGCGTCCCCTGCTCGGAGTGCGGCGCCAAGATCCGCGTCGAGACCCTCGCCACGTCGACACAGCAGAAGTGCGCGAGCTGCGGTGCCGTGAACGAGGTGACTCCCGGCATGGCGGCGGCCTCCTTCTACCTCGGCAACGGCGTTCATGCCCTGGCACACGAGCAGGCGTGGAACCTCTGGTTGGCGGAGCGAAAGGCCAAGGAGGAGCTCTACGCCAAGCACTACCCCACCGCCCACGACGAGAGGCTCTACCACGAGGCAGCCCACGAGTACTGGACCGCGTACTACCAGGCCGGCCTCGACATCTACCCCGGCTTCACCAAGGACGTCGCGTCGGCCGTCGACGCCAAGATGAAGCAGTACACGGCGTGGGATCACGAAAAGGGCCGGCGTTCGAGCGCCCGGCTTCTTCCCAGCGCCGCCCTACTCGTCGACGAAGCGCGCATAGGCGCCGGCCCTGAGCTTGCGTTTCACGGCTTCGACCATCTCGTCGGGCATGTTCTTGTGCGCGGGTGGGCCTTCGCCTTGGGGCTCGGAGGTCAGGGTCCCGTCACGGAGCGCCTCCATCGCTTCGCGCATCAGTCGAGCGGAGAGGACGGTGGTGGCGTGGCAGAGCTTCTCGTAGGTGTCGCCGCGGTGCACTTCGATCGCGCGGCGGCCTACGATGGGACCGGTGTCGATGCCGGCCTCGATGAAGTGACAGGTGCAGCCGACGGGCTCGTCCCGGTGGATCGCCCACGCCACCGACGCCGAGCCCCGCACCTCGGGCAACAGACCCGGGTGTGAGTTGAGCGCGCCGCGAGTGGCGGTCTCGAAGACCTCCGGTTTCAAGATGCGCGTTCCGCCCAGGACGATCACGTCGGGCGCGAGGGCGAAGAGGAGCTGTGAGCAGCGGCCATCGTTGTGACTCGTCACGATCTCCCTGCGCACCGTGCGCTTTGTCAGCTGCTCGCTGATCGTCGGCGCGATCGGGAAGCCGTCCATCCGCACCAGGAACTTGTCGCGTTCGATCTCGGCGATCTTCGAGCGCTCCTCGATGACGAGATCCGGGACGAACCCCGCGTCGAGGAGCGCCTGGAGCATCTCGCGGCCGTAGGGGTGCTCTTCGAGGAGGAGGAACGCCCAGCGGATCATGCCGGCACCTCCGCTTCGGGATGCGTGCACGTCGTGAAGGCTGCTGGCACCGACACCTCGAGGAGGCGCAGCACCTCCGAGCACTCGCTCAGCGCGTGCTGGAGTCCCGCGGGCACACACACTGCGTCGCCCGGGCCGAGTGCCTGGGCGCCCTGGCCTCTCGCGTGGAGCGTCGTCCTCCCTTCGAGCACGAACCAGAACAGGAGTTCTGCGTCGTGGCTGAACACGGTCGGGCGGATCGCTTCACTCGGGCGTACCACGACGACCGCGCCCACCCCACCGGTCGCCTCACCGATCGACGTGTCGCGCGCCTCGAAGCCCGCGAGACGATGAGCGCGCCACGCGGCACCCTCCGCCTGATGGAAGACGAAGCGCTGCCCTTCGAACGTCCGCTGTGGTCGATAGGCGTCGGCCTCGAGCGTGAGCTGGTCGTCCGCGCACGTCTCGTGCGCAGCCGGGGACGCCACCTCGACAACGGACAGCTCGTCCGAACACTCGAGCACGCGGTGGCGGATCGTCGGGGGCTGCACCACGCAGTCCCCCGCGCGCAGAACCACCGGTGGTCCCTGATCCTCGTACGCGACCCGGACCCAGCCGCGATGGCAGAAGATGATCTGGAAGCGAACGCGGTGAAAATGAACCCAGTCCCCCACGTCCCCGCCGTCGGGGATCCGGATCTGGGACGCGATGAAGCGCCCACCCTGTCGGCCGGGGATCAAATCGCGATAGAGCATTCCGGCTCGCCCGCTGCGCCACTCGGCCCCTGACGCACGGCTGATCACGAAGGCGGGGACGAGCTCGCGGAGATCGACGGACACGACGGTATCGTACTCGACCTCGCGCCGGCCGGCCGATGGTTCGCTGTCACGCCGCGTCCGTTCGGCGCTCGATCGTCTCGATCAATCGCTCTTCTTCCCGTGCGTAGCGCGGGCGAGCCTGGAGATGCGGGCTTCGTGCTCGGACCGGTCGGGCATCCGCGTCACCAGACGATCGGCTGCGTCGCTCGCCTCCGGTGACTGCCCGCGCATGTAGCGCTCTCCGAGCGTCGCGAGTGGAAGGTCGCCCGTCCCCTCGCGCTCGGTTTCATCGAGCTCCTCGATCTCCTCGGGCTGCTGTGTCGCGTCCTCGAGATATCGGCGTCCGAGCCTGTCGGGGAGCACCACGAGGTCCTTGCGCCTCGGGGGCCCGCCACGGGGTGCGACGTCGATCTCCAGAGCGCTGCGATCCTCGAGAGCGCGCAGCTCCTCGGCGAGTCCGATCCGGCGCGCTCTGGCGAGCGGGTCGTCGGGGTCCTCGGATGTCGAAGTCGTCGTGTCGCGATCGTCTCGTTCCTTCATCGTTCACCTCGGGCTCTCGAAGATTGCAACTCGTGTTCCTTCGAGCCGTGCAACCGCGAGGACGGTCGAGATCGGGGCATTTCGCTACGACGCGTCTCTTCTTACCGCTTCTTTGGTCTCCTCGATCGAGACGCTCAGGAGGCTTCGCTCATCCCGATCACGCCGCAGGCGAGGCGGCTCCCCGCATTACCGATCGGTGGCGACGAGGGATCGTTGCCGCGCGAGTGGATGATCACGGAGCGGCCGATGATCGAGTATCGGCCCGTGAGTGATGCGTGTGGGATCGTCGCCTCGGCCTGGGCGCGGCCGTTCGCGTCCGCCTCGAGCTGGCCGAGGTTGCCGGTGATGCGCTGGATGTCCGCCGGTGGATGCTCCGAGCTGCCTTCGAAGTTGAAGTGCGTGCCCGCGCTCGTACCATCCGGCGCGCTGCAGTCGCCGAGCAGGTGCACGTGATAGGCGTGGACACCCTCCGGCAGCCCCTCGATGTCCGCCTTCACCTCGACCCCCTGGTCGGTCTGCCGGAAGGTGATGGTGCCTGAAGCCGTGTTGCCCTCGGTCGGTCTCATCACGGCGACTGCGTGGCCCACGTCCTGGGGATGCGCGCCGCCCGGATCGATCGTTTCGGTGGGTGTGTCCTCCGTCTGGGGCTGGCTCCCGACGGTGAACGTCGCTCGTTCTCGCGCGTGCTCTTCCTGCTCGTTCTGGCAACCCGCGCAGCTGACCAACGCGGCGATGACGATGACAGTGAATCCTTTGGGCATGTGGGCCTCCTTCGATGCGGCCCCTAGTCCCGCTGCAAGCGCGACAAGAAGATCGGAACAAACCCGCCTCGATCGTGGCGGATTGTCTCGGCGCCGAGACCGATTTGCGAGCGTTCGGCTGGCACGAGCTTCGCAACCCGCTCCGACCGAAAGGAGATGTGATGACCAAGGTATTGGGATGGGCTCTGGGGTTCTTCGTGTTGGCTCTCTTCGCTGCGTTCTTCGGCTTCGGCGGAATCGCAGGCGGCGCGGCGTGGATCGGCAAGGTGCTCTTCGTCGGATTCCTGGTTCTCGCGGCGGTGAGCGTGATCGGTCACCTGACGTCGTCGACGAGGTGACGATGCGCGCGACCCGCGGACCGGGTTTCATTCGAGCGTGGCTGCTCAGCGCCATCCTCGCCTGCGCGGCGGGTTGCGTGGGCCACGTCTACGGCACGGCCACGGTACGCTCCCCCGCCTTGGTGGCCATCGGGCCCGGGGTGTGGGTGGTCGAGGACCAGCCGGTCCCCGTGTTCTACGCCCACGACTACTACTGGCGGTACGCGGGCGGCGTCTGGTACCGCTCGCCCGTCTATCGCGGCTCCTGGACGCAGGTGCAGCTCAGCGTGGTCCCGGCCACCATCCGTCGCATCGACCGACCGCGAAGATACGTCGGCTTCCACGCA
The DNA here is from genome assembly GCA_963727445.1 of uncultured delta proteobacterium. Lineage (GTDB taxonomy): Bacteria > Myxococcota_A > Polyangia > Polyangiales > B10-G4 > B10-G4. Next base: position 163,637 of record CAVSGI010000015.1, on the reverse strand, counting down.
CGCCGGAACGCACGGCGCCGGGTCGTCCACCCACGCGGTCACCGAGGGGTGGTGCACGTCCGAGGCGGGCCGGCCAGGCACGGACGGGTCGAAGCCCGGCAGCCCCGTCGCACCGTGGGCGTGCGCGCTCGGGGGAACCCGGCGGGGCCTCCGGGCCACGTCCGCGTGCAGGGAAACGAAGACCAGGGTCGACATCGCGGCAGGCGCCGTGACGATGACGACGATCGGCCTCGGGCCCATCCGCGGGGCCACGGAGGCGGACACGGCCACGGTCATCCGGGACGGGGACGCGGCCACGGCCACCCTCGCCGGTGAGCTCCCGTGTGCCGACGAAGGTTGCACGCCAAACGGCCCGGCCGACATGAAGTCGACCGGGCCGCTCGCGCGAAGCGTGTTCGTCGTTCAGCGCACCTCGATGAGGCGGACCGAGAAGGTGCCGCCAGTCTCGGCGCTGTAGGGGCGGATGTGGGCGTAGTAGGCGCCGCTCTCGTTCGGGGTGATCTCGACGCGCGAAGCGAGGCCGTCGGTGTCGTCGTTCTCGGCGACGACCGCGTCGCTCTCCACGGCCTGACGCGGGTCGCTGGATTGGCGGAGCTCGAGGACGGTGTCGGTGGCGCCTTCGAGGGCGTAGGTCTCGATGACGTAGGTGTGGCCGGCCTCGAGCTGGAAGTCACCGAAGTTCGGGGTCTGGGCGAAGTCGACGGTGCCGGGGAGGGTCTGCGCTTCGAGGGTCGCGACAACGTTCTCTTCGGGAGCGACGGGGGCGTCCGGGGTCGCGCCGGTCTGAAGGGCGATGAAGACGTAGTCGGGGCTCACGTCGCTGCGCTTGATGTCGATGAACTGGTAGCCGACGGTGCGGCCGTGGTCGTCGCTCGCCTCGACGCCGGGGGTGCCGTGGTTGCGGACGTACATCTCGAGCTCGAGCGCGCTGAGCTTGCCGTCGCGGCCCTGACCGCTCACGCCGTCGGCGACGCCGTCGGCCTGACCCTCGAGGGCCTCGGCGAGCGCCTTCGAGAGGTAGCCGCCCGCGTCTGTGGGCACGCCGCTGGTCACGTCCTCGTCCGAGCTGAAGAAGCCCATGCGGCCCTTCGCGTTGGTCACGTCGAAGAGGAAGCCGCCGCTGAAGCAGCTGTCGAGGGCGACCATCGCTGTCGCGCCCTTGGTGTTGTCGAGGGCGGCGGCGAGCTCGTCGTCGCTCATCGTTCCGTCGATGAGGACGATCGCCTCGTCCTTGCCGTCCGCCTCGTCGCGGACCCCCGCGTCCTCGATCGGCGTGCCGTGACCCGAGAAGAAGAAGACCACGTGGTCGTTGCGCGTCACTCGGGTGGAGATGTCGCTGAAGGCCTGCGCGACGTTGGCCCGGGTGGCGTCGTGGTTGAGGAGGAGGTGCATCTCGAGGCGGTCTGCCGGGATGTTCGCCTCGAGGGCGCGGGCGATGCGCGCCGCGTCCTCGTCCGTGCGGGGCAGGGGCGCGCCGTCGTAGTCCGAGATGCCCACGAGCACCGCGTAGGTGTGGCCGTGGTAATCGGCGCTCGCGACGGTGGGCGCGAGGACGCCGAAGACGAGGGCGAAGAGGATGGCGAGCTTGGCGAGGGTGGTGTTCATGGCTGTCTCCAGGTGATTCGTTTCGGGCGGCTTTCGTCGGGGCGTCTCCGCCCGTGAGCACCTGGAAACCGTCCCGTCGGATCTGTGACAGCCGCCCCGAGCTTTTTTGAAGAAGGCTGAAAACCGCTGGGATATCCTGCTCTTGTCGTGGGCGGGGACAGCGAGAAGAACCTGAGCTCGGCGCTCGAGGAGGCGCGCGCGGGGGACGTCTCCGCCCTGTGGCGGGCCTCCGACGACGTGCGCCCCTACCTCCGCGCGGTGGCGGCCGGGATCCTCCGCGATCGCCTCGCCGGCAAGGTGGACGTCTCCGACGTCGTGCAGCAGGGGATGCTCGCCGGCGTCGAGCGCTTCGATCAGTTCCGCGGCACCACCCGCGGCGAGTGGCAGAAGTGGCTGGTGGTGATCGTCCGCAACGAGGCGCGGAACCTGCTCCGCTATTGGCATCAGGATCGCCGCCACGTCGCCAAGGAGGACGCCGTCGCGGGCAGCCGCGCCATCCACGCGAAGGACGAGGAGGAAAAAGCCGCGCCCCGTCTCGTCGGAAGGGCGCCGACCGCGAGCCGGCAGATCGCCCTGCGCGAGGAGGCGTCGCGCATGCTCGAAGGCCTGTCGCGCCTGCCCGCCGAGCAGCAGCGCGTCCTCGAGATGCGCCACTTCGAAGGGCTCGGCCACGCGGAGATCGCGGCGCGTCTCGGCAAGAGCGAAGCGGCGGTGCGACAGATCTGGGTGCGCGCCCTCAAGAAGCTTCGGGAGACGATGGAGTGAGCGAGACCGAAGAACCCGAGACCGATCCGCGGATCTTCGAAGCCCTCGACGGCTTCGTCGAAGCGCTCCTCGCCGGCGAGCCGGTCGACGTGGAGACCTGGATGAAGCGCCATCCCGATCTGGGCGACGCTCTCCGCGAGGAGCTCGAGCTGGTCGCTTCGCTTCATCAGACGGCGGCGAGCGTCGCGATGGACGCCGCGGAGCCGGCCGGCGAGAGCGAGCCCGAGGTGCCGGCGGGTCGCCGCTTCCTGGCGCCCGGCGAGCAGCTGGGCGATCACGTCATCGAAGAGCTCCTCGGCTACGGCGGGATGGGCGAGGTCTACCGCGCGCATCACCGCCACCTCGAAAAGACGGTGGCCATCAAGGTCCTCAGGCCCCTCCTCGCCGACGACCCGGCCGCCGTGCGCCGCTTTCGCGACGAGGTGAAGGCCCAGGCGTCGCTTCGCCCACACCGAAACGTGGTCACGGCGATGCACGCCTCGGAGCACGACGGGCGGCTCTACCTGGTGATGGAGCACGTTGCGGGTAGCGATCTCGCGCGCCTGGTGCGCAGCGAGGGCCCGCTCAGCGCCACCGAAGCCGCCGATTATCTGCGCCAGGCCGCCGAAGGCCTCGCTCATGCCCATCACGCCGGCCTCGTGCATCGCGACGTCAAGCCCTCGAACCTCCTCGTCGACGACGAGGGCGTCTTGCGCATCGTCGACCTCGGGCTGGCCCGTCTCGCCATCCGCGACGACGACGGCGACGGGCGCAAGAGCTTCATCGACGAGCTCGTCGGCTCCCTCGACTACGTCTCGCCCGAGCAGGCGGGCGATCCGAGCGCCGCCGACGCGCGCAGCGATCTCTACGGTCTCGGTTGCACCCTCTACTACATGCTCACCGGTCGCGCGCCCTTCGCCGACCGCCTCATGCTCAAGAAGCTGATGGCGCACGCCACGCTCGACCCGGCGCCGATCGATCGCGACGACGTGCCCGACGGTCTGCTCGCGATCCTCGAGCGGCTCATGCAGAAGGACCCGGACGCGCGCTTCGAGTCGGCCGACGACCTGGTGGACGCCATCGACGAGCTCGACCTCGCCGCGCCACGCACTACGCGCGCGATTCGTGACGCCTCGCGCGCGAGCAAGAGCGGAGACCCCGAGCCCGCGCCCCCGACGGCCGCCGAGAAGGACGAGCCCATCGACTGGCGCACCGGCGCGATCATCGCCCTCGTCATCGGCGTGCTCACCCTCCTCGGCCTCTACGTGGCCGAGCGCCAGCAGCAACAGCCCAGCGAAGGTGCGGAAGGCGATGCGGGAGCAGCGCTCGTCGCCCCACCCGTCACACCCGCCTTCGGCGTCGGCGCCGCGCGCGAGGACGAGCTGACGGACGACGACGATCGCCGCCCCAAAGAAGGCAGCGCCTTTCATCGCGTGCCCTTCCAAGCGGCCCCCGACACCACCTACGTCCTGACGCTGCGCTCCGCCGATTTCGATCCAGTCCTGGTCCTGCGCGACGAAGGCGGCTTCGAGCTCATGACCAGTCACGACGCCCCCGGGCTCGGCCGGAGCGCCGAGGTGGTGATAGACGCGTCGCCCGAGGCGCGCACATACGACGTCCTGGTCACGAGCGAGCGCGACACCGGACGTGGGAACTACCTCTTGTCGGCGCGTGTGGAAGGCGATCCTCTCCTCGTGGCCGATGCGCCCACCGAAGGCTTCCTTCGCGAGGGAGAGGACGCGCTCTACTACGAGGACGACACGCTCTACGACAGCTACGCGCTCCGCGTGACCGCCGGCGAGACCTACGTGGTGGTGATGAGCGCCGAGGGCTTCGGTCCGGCGGTCTTCGTCGAAAACGACGACGGGCGTCGCCTCACGCAGAGCCAGTCCACCGACGTCGTCGGTGAGGCCCGCACCGTCTACGACGCCACGAGCGACGGCCTGGTGCATGTCATCGCCAACACCGCGTCCGAGAGCAGCGGCGGCCCCTACACCCTCTCGGTCACCACGGAGCTCTCCGGCGAGGAGCGCGTCCACGCCACCGGCCTTCTCGCCGAGGGCGATGAGACCGCACGCGACGGCAGCTTCTACGACGCCTACCCGCTCGAGGTCACGGGCGGAAACACCTACGTCGCCACCATGCGCAGCGAGGACTTCGACACCTACCTGCTCCTCGTCGATCCGGCGACCGATGAGCGCATCGCCGCCAACGACGACGCCTTCGGCACCGACAGCCGCCTCGTCTGGACCGCTCCCCGAGACGGCGCGTACGCGGTGTGGGCGAACAGCTACCGCGCAGGCGAGACCGGCCAGTACCAGATCGAGATCCGCGAGCTCGCCCAGTAGCCCCGTCGCGGACGCAACCGCAGAGATGCGGCGTCGATAACGGGACGCCTGGCCCCGCCTGGGGCCGGGCGTTAGAATCGAAGGGAGATGCCGTTGACCGATGACGCGCTCATGCTCGGAGTCCTCCGAGAGATCAGGGATGAGCTCCGCGAGACACGGGTCGACTTGACGAGTCGTCTAGACGAGACGAACGCACGCCTCGACGTGACGAACGCACGCCTCGACGAGACGAACCAGCGCCTCGGGCATCTCGAGCTGACAATGGTCGACCTCGCCCAACAACAGACCTTCGTCGTACGCTGGCTCAAGGCGGGCACGCGCCGAGACCGTCAGATCGAGAATGATCTCGTGAAGCTCGCCGCGCGCGTGGACGCCATCGAAGCGCGGATGCCCGACCGCGAAGAGTAGGGCGGCTCGTCTCAGATCAGGTCGGGTACGCAGACGCGATCGCCCTCGATCTGAGCGTTCGTTCGGAACGTGTTCAGCGCTTCCCAGGCAGGCGCTTCGAACTGCGGCACCGTGCCGTCCTCGCGAACGTTGGTCACGTGGTACGTGTGCTGATTCCAGATCCGACGGGCTTGAATCCAGCGGTCGTCGACGTCTCGGATCGCCTGCAGCGTCGGAGCGGAGCGCACGCTGGGGTCGGTGATCAAATGATTGGAGACGACGAGAATCTCGGCCGATCCGTCGTTGTCGATGTCGGCGACGACCGGATATTCGGTCAACGTGACGCTGGTGCGAGGCGTCTCTAGCAGGACATCGCCCATCGCACCGAACACGTAGAGCGACTCTTCGTCGGCGTACATCGCCTCGGCCGAGCCATCGCCCAGGAAATCGAAAGCCGTGGCGCCCGCGGCTCCGCTCTCGTCGACGATGGGTGCACTCCACTCTTCCGATCCATCCGCGGAGAACACGTGGAGCTGGTGGGCGTTGGCCACGACGAATTCGGGAGCAGCGTCGGCATCCATGTTGTGCACCGCCGCAGGCCGACCCCACTCCATCGGCGCGCCGCTGGGGACCAGGGGGCCGAAGATCCGCGCGCCATCGTGCTCGAACATGTGAATCCCGTCGACGCCGGTGATGAGCACCTCCGGCAGGCCGTCGAGGTCGAAGTCAGCCACATGCGGATACAGTCCAGCTACCTCGAAGGTCACGGAGACGGTCCCGTCCGTCTCGACGATCCCACCGGACATGACGAGCTCGAGGTCTCCGTCACCGTCCATGTCCGCAAACGTGGCGAGCCCTCCATAACTGGCGAGCGCCATCGCGACCACCACTTCGCCACGGTGATCGAAGATCGCTGGCCCGTAGCTGATCTCGACGTCTCCATCGTTGTCCATGTCGGCGAGCGCCACCGAACTCCCGCCGATCGCCGGCGTGGTCCACTTGACCGTGCCATCGTGCTCGAAGCAGATGAGCTCGTCGTCGAGTGTGTAGGCCACGATCTCGGGGATCCCGTCATCGTCGAGGTCGCCGAGCGCCGGGTGGACGACCGGGCTGACGGGATGCTCGAAGCGCCGGATCATCGCCCCCGTCGCGCCATCCAGCACGTACACATGGCCCGGGGCGAGGAGGGTACCCTGAATGCCGGGTGAGGCGATCACCACGACGTCGGGAACGTCGCAGAGGTCGATGGCGCCGTCGGAGTTGTCGTCGCTCAGATTGGCCACCAGCGGAATGACCACGCTGAGGACGTCCTCGCCCTCGCCGCTCCAAGCCCACTGGATGTCTGGCTCGAAGCTGTTCGGCGGAGCGCGTACCTCGCAGGGCCCAGGTGTGCCGTCGAGCCCGTCGCTGACCGTGCAGCTGGCCGGACCGCAGAACGCCGCGCAGTCCGGGTCGTCGCAGTCGGACCGTCCATCGGTGTCGTTGTCGCGACCATCCATGCACGCCGCGAGGGTGTTCTCCGGGGCGGCTCCGGTGTCACCCGCCGCGTCTACGGGGGGCCGAGCGTCTCCGGCATCGGTCGCGCGAGGGGAGTCGTCACAGCCGTGACAGCCGACGGCGGTCAGCCCGAGGACGAGGCCGCATGCTGTGAGCAGATGCGGGGTGTGAAGGGGCGCCGCTGTGGACGTCACGAGGACAGGATGCACACTCAGCGGTCTCGTTTCCAGCTTCCACGGAAGCCAACCGCCTTCCCGCCGACACCGTCCGTCGAGCTTCTTCAGATCCCCGGAAACGCGAGGCCGAGCACCGGCGCCACGAACTCGAAGTGCATGAAGTCGACGCCGCCGAGCACCGGTGCGGTGGCCGAGCCTTCCACGTAGCCGACGCACGCGTGGGTGGCGTAGCGAGCGTCGGCGTCCGTCGCGAGGTTCACGGTGGTGCTGTCCGAGAAGCTCGCGGCGCCGCCCTCGCTGTCCGTCCACGAGCTGCCACCCCAGCGTGAGAGCGCCATCTGCAGGCCCGAGCCGAGGTCGGCCACGCGTACCTGTCGCTCCCCCGTGGTGCCGGTGAGTGGAAAGGGGCCGCTGGTGATGTCTCCCCTCGTGTAGCCGAAGACCTGATAGCCCGAGCTCGTCGCGAAGGCGACCGTGACCATCTCGTAGCTCTCCCCCGAGAACGTGTACCAGACCGATCCGCTTCCGACGCACTCCGTCGCTCGGGTGCTGACGAAGTCGCTGGGGGTGGTGCTCCGCGTGCCGCACGCGCTGCTCGCCGGGCAAGAGACCGCGTCGCAGCAGTCGTAGTCGTCGCAGTCCACGAACGGGTCGCCGTCGTTGCTGCAACCGTCGCTGCAGAGCGCCGCCGAGTCTTCGGGGCCGGGCGTGCATGTCGCGGCGCCCGCGTCATCCATGGACTCGCCGCCTCCGCACCAGGTCGTCGCCGGGCAGTCGGCGAGGACGGCGCAACAGTCGCGATCATCGCAGTCGACGTAGGGGTCGCCGTCGTTGCTGCACCCATCGGTGCAGGAAGGCCAGTCGTCCTCCGGACCCAGGGCGCAGGCGATGGAGGCGTCGGCACCTCCGTCGGGCGGCGTCACGACCTCGGCGTCGTCGGTCGCGGCGTCGCTCGTGGCGCCGGCGTCGGTCGGGGGGACGAGGTCGGGACCGCGGCTTCGGGAGCCATCGTGGCAACCGGCGGCGAGCGTCAGGGCGAGCCCGAGACAGAGGGAAGCAAATCGCGCGGAGTCGAATGGGTGCATGGGCCTTCTCCGACAGGTCCATACAGAATCGTCACGCCCTTCATTAAGGGCCGATGAGGCGATCGCGCCCGCGTCTACTCACCAGCGTCCTCGATGCTGATGGTGATCCGGACGGTCGCCGTCGGCCGCGGCGATGGCCGACGCGAGTACCGTTCGTCTTGGAGACTGCTGAAGCACCCATGAGCACCATTCGGAAAGTGCCCGCCGAAACCGGGTACCGCTCCGTTCTCGGCCACTCCCAGAGAGACCTCGGCCTCGAGGGGCCGCGGCGGCAGCGACGAAAGCCCAGCCAGGCAACGTTCGATCGCGCCCCGTTGGCGCGCGAAACCCCGCCGGATGCTCGCCTCCGACAGCGCTTCGTCTCGCTCCATGTGAACGATGGAGATCCGGATGCGCGACGCTGATCCCGCGTCGTGATGCTGCGGCGCCGAGGAAGGTGGCGGCTGTCGCCGGTGAACGCGTGCGACCTCGGGCGCCTCGCTGCTCGCGGCGCCCCGGCGCTTCTCACCGTCGTCGGTCGCATCGGGCGGGGAGGCATCCTGCGGCTGGATCGCGGCATCCTCCACCACGGACACCGGAGTCACGGCAGGAAGAACGGGACCGTCCGAAACCGCGACCACCGAGGCGCCTTTCGGCCCCGCGAAGAAGAGGACGGCGCCGACCACCAACGCGCCGAGGAGCGCGGCCGCGAATCCGGCGAGCAGCAAGACGCGGCGGGACGGTCGAGGCGGGGAGCTCACCACGGTGACGGGGCTCTCGGGCGGCGGCTCGTCTCGTGGCTGCTCGAGCCTCTCCGCCCGTTGCCTCAGCGTCTCGATGGGCACGGCGGGCTTCCATCCGACGAGGGAGGACAGCGGCCCGGAGGCGAGCGACGACAGGGCGTCCGCGAGCTCGCCCATCGTGGCGAAGCGATCCGCCGCTTCGGGTGACATGGCGCGCTCGACGATCTCGGCGAGTCGGGGCGGGACCAGCGGAGCGACCTCGCGCAGGCTCCGGTGCTCGCCGGCGAGGACCTTCGCGAGAAGCTCGGCGGGCTCGCCCGAGTAGGGCCGGCCTCCGGCGAGCGCGGTGTAGAGCAGCGCGCCGAGCGCATAGACGTCGGTGCGCTCGTCCATCCGTCCTCCGAAGAGCTGCTCCGGCGCCATGTAGGCGGGCGTGCCCACGACCTGCCCGGTCCTCGTGAGCTTCTCGTAGCCCCGCCCTTCCATCAGGCGTGCCAGGCCGAAGTCGACGACCTTCGCGTGCTCGGTCCCGCCCTGTTCCACCAGCATGACGTTGGCCGGCTTGAGGTCGCGGTGGATGACTCCGATGGAGTGGACGACATCGAGCGCCGACGCGATCTCGCGGCCGATCTGCACGACGAACGCCGTGTCGAGCGCGCTTTCCCGCTCGAATCCGTGCGTCGAGGGACTCGCCCTCGAGGAGCTCCATCACGAGGAAAGGGGCCTCGCCTTCGCCTGCGCCTGAGTCCAGCAGGCGCACGATGTGTGGATGCTCCACCGCCGAGGCGAGCTCCGCCTCGCGGCGAAATCTCGCGGCGTACTTTCCCTCTTCGTCGAGGTCGGGGTGGAGCAGCTTCAGGGCGACTCTGCGCTGGTCGCGCAGGTCGCGCGCACCGAAGACGACCCCCATCCCGCCGCCGCCGAGGACGGCCTCGAGCCGATAGCGACCCGCCCCGACGACTTCACCCAACCATTCGCTGGCAGCCTCGCGGTCCAGAGCCACGCCCAGAGCATCACACGAAATGCGGGACGAGCGGGCGACGCGGAGCTGTCGTGAACTGCCACGATCGTGGCATCTCGACACGAAAAGCGGCGCTGTTCGCGGGTCACCCGCGACATCCGGCCGCCTCGGAATGGCACGTCTGTTGCTGCTCCTCGAGCGAGAAAGGGCCACAGATGAAACAGATCATTCGAGTCACGATTCTCGTAGCGGCGCAGATCACGATGCTCACCGGCTGTGATCAGATCGGAGTGGAATCACCCTCGGAGGCGATCGACCAGACGCACGTCGAAGAGACCGAAGCGAGTGAAGCGCCCGAAGCGGGCGCGGTGCTCCTTCCCACCGAGGGGAACGACGATGTCGCAGGCAGCGTCACTTTCAAGCGCCTCGGAGATGCCGTGCAGATGCACGTGGATATCAGCGGCCTCGCGCCGCACAGCGCACACTCGTTCCGGATCGACGAGGGCGGCGATTGTGACGCAGACAGCATGAACAGCGCCGGCGAGGAGGCTCCCCTCGCTGCCAACGGGCGCGATGTGGGGGACATGGGCGACTTCACGGCCGACGACCGAGGCCGGGTCGACGTGACCCGCAGGCTCGAGACGCTGTCGGTCGGAGGCGATCAGCGACCCAGCGTCGTCGGACATGCGATCGTCGTTCACGCTGGTCCGCACACCGGTGACCAGTCGCCCGCTGGCGCCGCCGAGCCCATCGCCTGCGGGGTGGTCGGGCCGCCGCATCCGCCGGCCACCGCGGGCTGACCTGCCTCGTGAAGAGGCTCGCTCCGAGGCGGGGTCCATCTCGACGTTGGCCAAGGGCGCGCCGATCGCTCACGCAGCGGATCGCTGAAACGCGTAGACGCTGCCGAGACCCAGGATCTGGGTCAGCGCGTCGAGGGCTCGTCTCGATTCGCGGAGCAGCGCGGGATCCGAGAGGTCGTCGGGATGGAGCTCCTCGCGGTAGTGCTTCTCCACCCAGGCGCGGAGCCTCTCGTGGAGCGCGTCGTCGAAGCGAACGCTCGGCAGCACGGCGCCCCACTCCTCGTCCGTGAGCTCGACGCGCAGGCGCAGACAGGCCGGGCCGCCTCCATTGTCCATGCTCTGACGGACATCGAGGTAGAGAGCGTCGTCGATGGGGGACCGACCCTCGACGATCCTGTCGACGACACGCCGTGTCGCGGCGCGTTCGCGGCAGTCGGTCGGGGCGACGAGGATCCGCCTGCCCTCGGCGGTGCTCACGATCTGCGAGTTGAAGAGGTACGACGCGACGACCTCGTCGACGCTCGCTTCGCTCTCGCTGATCCGGATCGTCTCGAGGTCGCCATCCAGGAGCGAACGCATCTCGTCGACCACCCGGTCGCCGCCCACGAAGGCCAGCTCGTGATGAAGCAGCACGTTGTCGTGACCCACGGCGATCACGTCGTTGTGGAACACACCCCGGTCGACGACCTCGGGGTTCTGGTGGACGAAGAGGCATCGCGCCGGGTCGAGCTGATGCAAGCGGGCGACGGCGCGCGAGGCTTCGAGGGTCTGGCGCGCTGGGTAGCGCGTCGGCCGAGCGGTCGCGCTGTCGAGCGCCGTCTGTCCGTACACGAAGACGTGGAGGGCCTCGCGCCCTGGCGCGACGAGGCGGGTGTGGTTCGCCGCCCCCTCGTCGCCCAGATGTGCGCTCCCGGGGAGCGGCTCGTGAACGACGAAAGCCGGCGCGGCGAAGATGCGCTCGAGGATCGCGCGCGTGGCGGGCGGCTCGATGGAGCGATGGAGCGTCGCGCGGAGGTTGGCCGGGGTGAGGTGCACCCGACCATCGCGCGTGTCCGCGCTGGGCGCGACGGTCGCCGCGTTCGCCGCCCACATCGCCGACGCCGAGCTCACGACCGCCAGCAGAGGGGGCTCCTCGGCGGCCGCAGCGAGGACGTCGGCGTCCGAACCGGAGAAGCCCAGGCGACGGAGCGTCGGCAGGTGCGGACGCTCGTGCGGTGGGAGCACCGCCTGGCGAACGCCCAGATCGAAGAGCGCCTTCATCTTGTCGAGGCCCTGAAGCGCCGCCGCGCGCGGTCGCGAGGTCTGCCCGCCGTGGGTCGCGGAGGCGACGTTACCCAGCGAGAGCCCCGCGTAGTTGTGCGTCGGGCCGACGATGCCGTCGAAGTTGACCTCCATGGGAGCCGCATCCTAACAGCACCGCTCCGCGAGCGGTCCGCGATTCAGGGTGCGACGAGGCTGAAGTCCCGCCGGACCGAGCTGAGGCGGAGCTCGTCGAGGACGCCATCGTTCAGGGTCGACGATCCCGGCGTCGAGCTGCCCTCTTCCGAGGACTCCTGACCGAGCGCGATCACCAGCGGGTTGTCGTTGCCCGCGATCCCGTACTCGGATTGGCCGCCACGAGCATACATTCGATCAGAAGCTTCTGACGCGGGTTCGCCGAGTCCGAGCCGGCTCGCCCACCTCAGGGTGCAGACGAATACGCGGCGTCGCGGGCGGCGATCATCGCGGCGCAGCCCGAAGTGTCGTAGTCGAAGCCGGCACCCAGCAGATCGTAGCGCTCCCACGCGGAGCGCTCACGGGTGCCGGTTCCCGAGTCGTAGAGCGCCGAGCCGACGCACTGCGCGATGGAGCGCTCGTAGCTACCCTCGGGCAACAAGGCGACGGCGGCGGTCACGCCGGTGAAGGAGAAGCGGCGGGTGCTCCCCAGCGACAGGCCCGCACCCTCCGAACGCAGCGCGTCGGCCTGGCGCGGATGGATGCGAACCAGGCCCGAGCCTTCGTCGAGGTGCGTCATCGTCATGTAGCGCAGACCGTGTGTGAAGTGCGCCCCGGTGACCGGATCTGTGAAGTCGCGCTCATAGCCATCGGCGAGGGAGCGCAGCGCCGGCGCCACCAGGCCCTCCAGCGCCTCGTCGATCCCGGCATGCTCGTAGGCGGCGACGCCGCCGAGGATCGCAATCCCGACCATCCAGGTGATGGACATGCGGTAGTCGCGAGCGCCGACGAGATCGTAGCCAGATCGCGCGTCCGGCGTGTGAGCGGTGAAGACCGGTGGCGTCGCGCCGGCTTCCAAGGGATTGTCGCTCGCCTCCACGAGGAGGCGCGTACGGTCCTCGAGCCAGGTGGTCAGCGGTCGGTCCGCGTCGACATCGACTCCGATGGCGATGGCCTGGGCCATCGCATAGAAGGTCCACCCCGTCTCGCGCTCGTTGCGGTTCTGGCCGCTCGGTGCGGATGCATAGCCTTCGTTGGGGAGCGCGCGCGTCAGAAGGATGGCCTCGTCACGGACGGCGTCCCAGGCCCAGCGTTCGCCCGTGACCGCGAAGTGATCGACGAGGGCATTGATCGTCCAGTGCTGGCTGTCGTTGCCGGGGTAGTCGTGCGGATAACCCTCGGGCAGGTCCGCGGGCGCGAGCTCCGGATGGAGCACCGCCGTGCGCCACTGGCTCTCGCGGGGGCGGCCGAGCTGGTTGCGAGAGGCGAAGTGGATCCCCTGCTGCCAGAAGAGGTCGACGTCGGCGCGGTGGGCTCCGAGCCCGTGGAGCCACTCGGGCCACTTGAGTCGGTTGAGGGCGGCTTGGCGGAGCTTGTCGGCATAGCGCGGGTCGCCCGTGAGGATCATGCGCAGGTAGGGCTCGCTGATCGCACCCATGAGCGGAGAGCCGCCACCGCCGTTCGGCGTCTTCGACTCGCCGAAGGACGAGAACGGATCGGCGTCGAGGCTCGGCCATCCGTCCAGCTCGTCGCTCGCGCGCGCCGCGGCGTCGTTGGGGATCGCGCCTACGTCGAGGGTGCCGACGAGACCCAGCGCTCCGGCATCGGCGTGGGCGGTGGGGGTGGCGATGCCGAGGAGCGCGTGCTCGACCGAGGCGGCGAGCGCGGTTTCGCTGGGCGTCCCCTCGGTCTCGCACGCGTAGCCCACCCGGTAGCGGGTGCCCAGACGCTGGTGGTCGGCGAGGAGAAAGTCTCGGCCGAGGACGAAGGTCGTCTCGCCCTCGCCTTCGATCCGCTCGAGGCCGTTCGCGTCCTCGAGAAAGGCGACGGTGCTCGAGCCGCCGCGGAGGTGCACGCGCGCGTCGGCGACGAGCACCGGGCCGAGGGGGAAGAAGGTGGGGTCGTCGCTCGGCGGCGGTCCGAGCTCATCGTCGCCGTAGCCCTCGGTGGGATTGCCCCAGCCCAGGTAGTCGTTCGCGAGCGCGAGCTCGACGGTGACGACGGGCGGGGCGAGGGCGGAGGGCGTCCGCACGTAGGCGATGACGTGCAGGAAGTCGCGGGGCGTCCCGTCATCGTAGGTGACACCGAGGGAATCGCTGGTGCGCAGCCAACCGTCGATCCGGACCGTCTGCCCGAAGGGGTCCTCCCTGACGACCTCCACCCGGTCGTGGGCGTCGGGGGCGCTGGCGTCGAACGCGTAGGTCGCCCCCGGTCGATCGCGGACCTCCACCTCCAGCAGCGCGTTCGCGGGATCGCCGACGCAGGGGTGCGGCTGGAAGGCGGCGTCGGTGGACGTGGCGTCGGTCGCGAGCGCCAGGCGGCGCGTCTCGCTGCGACCGAGGGAGATCCGCGCGTGCGCGATCGCGGTGTGGACAGTGCCGTCACGCCAATGGCGGATCGGCTGCCAGCTCGTGTCGAAGCTCTCTCCGTTCGCAGCATCGACCAGCGCCAGGGTGGAGAGGTCGCTCACCTGGCCGCGCGCGAAAGGCAGAGAGACCGGGACGACCTCGTCCCGTTCGACGCCCGCGGTGTCGCGGAGGATCGCGACCACTTCCGACGCGGCACCTCCCGAGTCGGCGTGGCTCAGGTGTGACGCAAAGAAGCGCGCGATGGGGTCGCCCGTAGGAGGTCGCCGCGCGGCGTCGCCGCCACCACCCCCATCGTCGCCAACGCTGCCGTCGGGCGCGGCGCCCCCATCGGCGCCGTCGACGGCGCTCGGCGGCGCGCACGCGAGTGCGAGGGTCAGGGGCACAGAGAGCCAGAGCAGCGGGCGAAGCGACATCGAGAACCTCCGCCCCCCGGCCAAGGCAAGGCTCGTGCCTTCCGAAATCGCTCGTGTTCACGATGGGCAGCGCGCCGAGAGACCGGGCGTGCCCGGTGGGTGTACACGCGGAGGGGACACGTTCGCGCTCCTCACGGGAGCCGAGCGCGCTCACTCCCGCCGGTAGCCGTGGCGCTTGAGGATCCGGTGAAGGTAGGTCCGCCCCATCCCGGCCTCGCGCGCCGCCTTGCTGACGTTGCCTCCGTGACGCTCGACGAGCGCGCGCCCGTAGCTCGCCTCGAAGAGCTCGAGGACGCGCCGCCGCGCTTCGGCGTAGGGCAGCGTCGGATCGACGAGATTGTCGAGGGAGCTGGCGCCGGAAGGAGCGGTGATGACCACGTCGTCGAAGAGCGCCGCCCGCTCGAGGTGATTGCGGAGCTCGCGGACGTTGCCGGGCCACGCCCCAGCTCGGAGAGCGGCGAGATGCTCGGCAGAGGAGAGCCGCTCGCGCGCCTCGTCATCGAGGCGCAGCCGTCCGAGAAGATCGTCGACCAGGACGGGGATGTCCTCGGGCCGCTCGCGGAGCGGAGGGATCGTCACCCGCACCACGGCGAGACGGTAGTAGAGATCCTCGCGAAACCGTCCTTCGCTCACTTCTCGACGGAGGTCGCGGTTCGTGGCGGCGACGACGCGCACGTCCACCGGGCGCTCGTGGGTGCTTCCGATCCGCCGCACCTCACGGGCTTCGAGGACGCGCAGCAGCTTGGGTTGCATCTCGAGGGGCAGCTCTCCGATCTCGTCCAGGAGCAGGGTGCCGCCGTCTGCCTCCTCGAAGGCGCCGGCGCGTGCCGACGTGGCTCCGGTGAAGGCGCCGGCTTCGTGGCCGAAGAGGTAGCTCTCGATCAGGTTCGCCGGGATCGCCCCACAGTCCACCACCACCATCTCCTGGTCGGCGCGCGCGCTGCCCTGGTGGATGCTGGTGGCCACTTCTTCTTTGCCGGTGCCCGTCTCCCCCTCGATCAACACCGTCACGTCGGTGGGGGCGACCTTCTCGAGGGTCGAGAAGACCGCGCGTAGCGCCGCCGACTCGCCGACCAGCGTGCCGAAGCGCCGGTGCTCGCTGATGGGCAGCCGGTTGCGGCTCTGGCCTACGTCGAATGCCAGGGTCGTGCGCCCGATGCGGATGAGGCTCCCGTTGCGCGGGAGCGCGTCGAGCACCTTCGTTCCGTCGAGGCGCGTCCCGTTGCTGCTCCCGAGGTCGCGGAGCCGCGCGCCTCGCTCCTCGATCCGGACCTCCGCGTGAAAGCGCGAGACCGTCAGGTCGCTCAACACGAGATCGTTGGCCGCGTTGGTGCCGATCGAGCAGGCGTCGGCATTCGAGCGCCAGACCTCGCCGGCGTCCGGACCCTCGAGGACGCGAAGCGAGAAGCGCCGCACCAGGAGCGCATCGTCGGTCTTCACGGTCGCGTCGACCGCCCATTCGTCGCCGCTCACACCAGGAGGGTAGCAGCTCGATCGATGATAGAATCACCCGCACGGGATGAGCACTCTTCCCCTCCCCGACGACACCATCTCCCCCGAGGCGTCTGCTTCGGTCCCCGCCGAGTCCGACCAGAAGTACGGCCGCTACCGTCTCTGCTTCGAGCTCGCCGCCGGGGGAATGGGGAAGGTCTTCCTGGCGCGCGCCGAGGGGCCGGAGGGCTTCGAGAAGCTGGTCGCGCTCAAGCGGATCCACCCCCACCTCGCCGAGGAGCGCACCTTCGTCGAGATGTTCCTGGACGAGGCCCGCATCGCCTCACGCATCAGCCACCCCAACGTCTGCTCGGTCTTCGACTTCGGCGAACAGGACGGCACCTACTACATCGCGATGGACTATCTGGTGGGCGAGCCGCTATCGCGCATCCTCGCTGGCTGCTCGCGAGTCGAGGGCCGCGGGGGGCGCGAGCGAATGCTCATCGGCTGCCGCATCGTGGCCGACGCTTGCGAAGGCCTCCACGCCGCCCACGAGCTGCGCGGCACGCGCGGCGATCCGCTCCACGTCGTGCATCGCGACATCTCGCCACACAACCTCTTCGTCACCTTCGACGGTGGAGTGAAGGTGGTGGACTTCGGGATCGCGCGCGCCGCCGATCAGATCCACGACACCACCACCGGCTCGGTGAAGGGCAAGTGGGCGTACATGTCCCCCGAGCAGGCCCACGGCGAGACCGTCGATCGCACCACCGATGTCTGGTCGATGGGCGTGGTGCTCTGGGAGGTCGCCACGGGCAAGCGCCTCTTCCATCGCAAGACCGCGACCAAGACCGTTCTGGCCGTGACCATGGAACCGATCCCCAAGCCGAGCGATGCGGACCCGCGCGTGCCGCCGGCGCTCGACGCGATCGTGATGCGCGCACTCGATCGCGACCCGAAGAAGCGCCACCGGAGCGCGCGCGAGCTCGGGAGGGAAATCCTCCGCTTCCTGAACGCCGAAGGCGTGACCATCGGGCTGCCGGACATCGCCGAGTGGCTCGAGGATCTGTTCCCGGCGGCGCTCAGTCAGAAGCAGCAGCTCCTCGAGCTCGCGAACCAGGCCGCCGTCCCCGTGCCGCAGGTCTCCGAGGCGCGGATGGGCGACATCGAGGACGACCCGGGACAGTCCGGCGTGCACCCACCGCGGCGCAAGCGTCGGCGCAGCCAGCTCGAGACGGCGGTCAGCCCCCTGTCGCCCACCGTCGGTGCGGGCGGTTCCCCGCGGCCGAGCCGTGGCGCCAAGGCCGCCGAGCCCGCGCCGGATGATGCGCGGGCTTCCACGATACCCACGGAGGGTTTGCGCCAATCGCAGATGCCGACGCGTCCGCGCGCCGCGCCCGCTCCCGCGCCCACCCCTCGCCCCCGTCGCGCTCTCGTCGTGGGTGCTGCGGCGGTGGGGCTCGCGGTGATCGCTGGCTCCTTCGTCGCGTTCCGAGGCGCGTTCGTGAACCCGCCCGCGCCCGCGCAGGCCCACGAGACGGCGGCCGGGGAAGCGGCGACCGCCGAAGAGGCGAACGGGTCCGAAGTGGACGAGGGGGACGAGCCGCCCAGCACCGAAGAGGCGGGCTCGCCCGAGACGCCGGGGTCGCACGCCGGCGATCCACCTGTGGCCGACGAGTCGCCGTCCTCGACGAGCGACGAGACGCGGACGCCCTCGGCACGCCGCCGCCGCCGCCCGCGCATGACCATGACCGCAGCGGGCGCGATGGAAAGCGCGACGGCGGTGGCGCAGAGCCAACCCTCGGGCGAGGGCACGGTGAACGTCGTCACCACCGGCGGCTGGGCGCTGGTCTTCCTGAACGGCCGCCGCCTCGGCGAGACGCCGGGCCGCTTCACCCTCCCAGCCGGCGAGCATCTCCTCGAGGTGCGCCCCAACGGGACACCACCCGGCCGCCGCGTCCGGGTCGTGGTGGAGCCCGGCGGTCGACAGCGCATCACGGTTCCCCTCGACTGAAGAAGCTGGCACAGCAGGTGTCGACGGCGAGGGAACAGGTCCGAGACCGAGCTGCGTGAAAGCGCAGTGATCTCCGACGGTACGCTTCTCGCACATGGTGGGCACCGAGGCGACATCGCCTCCCCCTTCTCTCTCCGAGGTGCCCACCATGAATCGAATCTTCCTCCCGAGCGCCCTGCTCCCCGTCCTCGCTCTCTCCGCCTGCATGGCCTCGGGCTCGCCGCCCTCTGGTGGTGACGCCGGTGGTGACGCCGGTGGTGACGCCGGTGGTGTGTGTACCAACGACGCCGACTGCGACGACGGCGAGTACTGCGACCGGGAGGAGGGCGTCTGCCGCGCTCTGTGTGTCTGCTCCGACGTCTACGCGCCGGTCTGCGGCGTCGACGGCGAGACCTACGGCAACGCGTGCGAGGCCGAGTGTGCGATGGTCGAGATCGACCACGAGGGCGAGTGCGAAGCCACGTGCCCACTCGCTCCCGAGTGCGACCTCCCCTGCCCCGCGGGCCTCGCCGTGGATGAAGACGGCTGCACCGTCTGCCGATGCGCTGGGCCCACCTCGCGCGTCACCATCCGCCTCGGCTCCGGACCGCTGAGCTTCGAGACCCGCAGTGACGAGGGCGTCCCTTTGACCCTCGACCTCGGCGGCGCAGTGGACCTCGACGGGACCGGCGGTGAAGAGCTGATCTTCGTCGACGGCCACGAGGCCTGGCAGCTCGATCCCGCCACCCACGCCTTCACCACGCCCGTCGATCTCAAGAAGGAAGACGACAGCTTCCTCTCGCCCGAGCTCCTGATCACCGGCCGCGTCGCCAGCACGCCGGTGGTCGCCGCCAAGGACAGCGAAGGCCTCTGGCTCTTGTCCGCGTCGGCCGGCACGTTCTCCGGGCCGTTGCCGATCGTCGAGTACGTGGCGGCGAGCGGCACGACGCGTCCCTTCGAGCCGGTGACGCTGGACCTGGTGGACCTCTACGGTTCGGGCGCCGGCGCGCTCACCGCCATCGACGCCACGGGTCGGCTCCTCGTCCTCGACGACATGCTGCGCTTCATCGAGCTGTTGCCGGGGGTGGTTCGGTGCACCGACGGGGTGCCGGTCGCCGGCGATTTCCTGGTCGGCGCGCGGCTCTCCGGCCCGGGCGACGCGGTCCTCGTGGTCGACGGCTCCACCGTCTACGAGCTCTCGGCGACCTCCGGCTGCCTCACGGAGACCTTCACCCTGCGCGACGAGAGCGGCGCCGAGGTGGTGCCCGATTCGATCCTCGCGGCCGACATCGACGGCGACGGGACGGACGAGCTCGTCTACCTCGAGGCGGAGGCGCCGTGAGGCCCATCCCGAGATCCGCTCTGCCGGTGGCGCTCACTGCGGCGCTCGCCCTGGGTTGCCAGGGCGTCATCGGCGACGGTCACGGACCTCTGGGTCCCCCCGATCCTCCCGGTCCGGCCGTCCTCTGCGATCCGGCCGCGATGCTCACCACCGGCCCCACGCCGCTCCGGCGGCTGACCCGCACCGAGTACGAAAACACGCTCCTCGACCTCTTCGGTGTGCGCCTGGACAGCGAGATCTCGCTGCCCGTCGACGAGCGAGCCGGGGTGTTCACCAGCAACGCCTTGACGCCCGTGGGTCGCCTGGAGGTGCAGCAGTACCTGGAGGCGGCGGAGGCGGCGGCGGCTTCGGTGGACTACGGCCCCCTCGACGACTGCAACCGTCTCACGACGAGCGTCGCCGAATGCGCCGAACGATTCGTCTCCGCGGTCGGCCGCCGCGTCTACCGGCGTCCTCTCACCGACGCCGAGCGCGCGGGGCTCATCGCGCTCTTCGTGTCGTACGGCACCGACGATTACGCGCAGGGCCGGCGGTTGGCGCTCACCGCGATGCTCGCCTCGCCGGCCTTCCTCTACCACCCCGACGCGCTCGTCCCCGAAGAGGGCACCGCCGGCGCGATGGTCCCCCTCGAGCCTCACGCGCTCGCCTCGCGGCTCTCGTTCTTCCTCTTCCGCGCGGCGCCCGACGCGGAGCTCCTCGACGCTGCCGAGGCGGGCCTCCTCGAGGACGCCGACGGGGTGCGCGCGGAGGTCTCGCGGATGCTCGACGATCCGCGCGCGGCGCGCGGCATCGCCGACTTTCACGAGCAGTGGCTCGGACTGGAGCGTCTCGGCACGGCCGTGAAGAACCCGGTGCTCTATCCGAGCTTCGATCCCGCGCTGGTCGACGCCATGCGCGAGGAGACGCTCACCTTCGCTGACGCGGTGATCCGGCGCGGCGACGGGAGCCTCCGGACGCTCTTGACCGCGGACTTCTCCTATCCGACCGGGCCGCTCTTCGACCTCTACGGCATCGCCGAGCCTCCTGGATACGCGGAGGGCGATCGCGTGGCGCTCCTGCCCGGCGAGCGTCACGGCATCCTCACCCATCCGAGCGTCTTGACCGCGCACGCCCACGTCTCGCAGTCGTCGCTCACGCTCCGGGGCAAGCTCGTTCGCGAGAGCTTCTTCTGTCAGGACCTGCCTGATCCGCCCCCCGACGTCGACATCACCCTGCCCGAGCCGCAGCCGGGCGCCACCACACGGGAGCGCTTCGCCGAGCACACGGCTCCCCCTTGCGCTTCCTGCCACGAGCTCATCGACGAGATCGGCTTCGGCCTCGAGAGCTACGACGCCATCGGCGCCTTCCGCACGATGGACAACGGTGTGCCCGTCGACGCGAGCGGGCGTCTCACCCGCACCGACGTCGACGGACCCTTCACCGGCGCGGCCGAGCTCACCGAGCGCCTGGTCGAGAGCCCGGAGGTCGAAGCGTGCGTCGCGCGCCAGTGGTTCCGCTTCGCCTTCGGGCGGCGGGAGACGGACGCCGACGCCTGCACCCTCGCGTCTCTCGACGCCGCCATGGAGGAGCCCGACGATCTGCGCGCGCTCCTCTTCGCCATCGCCGTCAGCGACGGCTTTCGACATCGCATCGTCCCCACCGAATAGGAGCAGAGCATGAGCAACCGAGCACGACGCCCCGGTCGACGGCGCTTGTCGCGGCGCGCTTTCCTCGAGGGGGCAGGCGCCGCGGGCGCGGCCGCCCTGCTGAGCCCCTTCGTCCCACTGCTGAACGCGAGCGGAGACGGCGAGGTCGCGCCCAAGCGCCTGGTCCTCTTCTTCACGCCCCACGGGACCGTCCACGACCGCTGGCTGCCTTCCGGCGGCGAGACGGACTTCACCCTCGGCGAGATCCTCTCCCCGCTCGAGCGCCACCGCGATCAGATCGTGGTGCTCGACGGGCTCCGGATGCGCGCGTCCGAGAGCGTGGGCGCCCCTCACACCAAGGGCCCGCCCCTGCTCTGGACCGGCTCGCCCCTGCGCGAGGACCGCACCTTCTCCCGCGACGACGGGATGGGCGTCTACTACTACGGCTGGAACAGCGGTCCGTCGGTGGATCAGGTGATCGCCGATCGCATCGGAGCAGAGCTGCCCTATCGCTCGATCGAGGCCGGGCTCGCGAGCGGCGGCAATCACCCGGGGCACCGCATGATCTATCGCGGCGCCGAGCAGCCGGTCTCGCCAGAGCCAAGCCCCCACGCGCTCTTCTCACGCGTCTTCGGAGCCGGCGCTCCCGGCGCCGAGAACGAGCGTCGGATGGCGGAACGACGCAGCGTGCTCGACTCGCTCACGGCCGACCTCGGGCGAATGCGCGCGCGCGTCGCCCGCGCGGATCGGGACAAGATCGACGCGCACCTCGAGTCCGTCCGCGACATCGAGCGTGGCCTGTCGACGACGCTCGAATGCGCCATCCCCGACATCGGCGATCCCCTCGACCTCCTCGACCGGGCGAACGTGCCCGAGATCTTCGACCGGCAATTCGAGCTCATCACCGCGGCGCTCACCTGTGATCTGACCCGGGTCGCGAGCATGCAGTACGCGGTGGGAGAGAACGACGGAATGCTCTACGACTTCATCGGCGTCAGTCGCGAGGTGCATCACCTGATCACCCACGAGCGCACGGCGCAGGCCGAGGAGGAGCTCACGAGAATCTACTCCTTCTACGCGGAGCACTTCGCCCGCTTCCTCGATCGGCTCGCCTCGGTGCCCGAGGGCGACGGCACCCTCCTCGACAACACCATGGTCGTGTGGGGCAGCGAGCTCGGCCGCGGCTACGATCACGACTTCGGCAACGTGCCATTCGTCGTGGCGGGTGGCGGCGCGGGCGGCGTCCGCACCGGTCGCTTCCTCTCCTTCTCCGACACCGATCACAATCGCCTCCTGGTGGCGATGTGTCGCTACATGGGCCTGTCCGACATCGACCGCTTCGGCAGCCTGGACGAGGGGCCGGATGGGCCGCTCGCCGGGCTGCTCTCGGGCTGATCGACTCAGAGGTTCGGGGTCACGGTCGTGTTGGGCGGCGCCACCGCGAAGATGATGACGGTGGCGATCGCCGCCGCCACCAGCACGCCAGCGCCGGCGATGACGAAGGGCCACGCGCTCGGGCCCTCGTCGGCCGTGATCTGTGGGCCCACGGTGAACCCGAGCGGCGCCTCGCGCGTTCCGCGCTCGCGCAGCACCGCGCCGCCCGGCCCCACGAGCTTCGACGCGCACTCGACGGTGGCTCCCTCCTGGGCGCGGATCGTCACGACGCCCCCGTCGCCCCGCTGCCACCCGCCATCGCCGGTGCGGCACGCGGCGTCGATGCTGCGCACCGTGCCGCGAGGATCCCCCGAAGCGCGGACCGCGAAGCGAACGCCGTCGGCGGTGCGGGTGAGCTCGTCGAGGAGGCGCAGCGGCTCGACCGCCGCGCGGGTCGACTGGAAGATCGCGCGCATCGAAGGCGGTGCCTCCGCCGGAAGCTGATAGTCGGGGTCGAGGTAGGCGATGCGTTCGAGGTCGCGTTCGGCAGCGTCCTCCGAGCCCATCGCGCGGCGCGTGAGCGCGCGGAGGAAGAGCATCTCGCTCACCTCTCTGCGCGACAGCTCCGAGCCGGCCTCGACTCGGGCGAGCACCTCGAGGACCTCCTCGAAGGACGCCGCTTCATAGAGCTCTCGCGCGCGCTCGAGGTCGGGGGCGGTCGCGGCCGCGGCGCTCGTCAGGGCG
Organism: uncultured delta proteobacterium; assembly: GCA_963727445.1. GTDB lineage: Bacteria > Myxococcota_A > Polyangia > Polyangiales > B10-G4 > B10-G4. The sequence goes on along the minus strand of CAVSGI010000015.1, from coordinate 140,587 downwards.
AGCCAACAGAGCATGGCGAGGAGGAGGGACTTCACAGCTCGCCTCCGAAGCCCAGGGAGATCGCGGAGGTGCTCGTGAGATCGGGCGCCGTGATCGTGACGCTGGGGCGCGGGCCCAGACGATCGGACCACTCGTAGAGACGGACCTCTGGAATCGTGCCGCCCGCATAGGCCATGAGCCGCGCGAGGCCGAAGTCGTAGCGCTGCGCACCTTGTCTTCCGCCGGCGGCGACCACGGCGCGCCCCATATCCGTCACCACGTTCGGCACCGGCGGCACCGTTCGCTGGTCGGTGACGGTGATCGCTTCCACCGGGTAGGGCTGGTCGCCCGCCACCCCGATGTAGACATCGACCTGGTTGCTCCCGGGGCGACCGACGAGGAGATCCGACAGGCCGTCCTCGTTCACGTCGCCGGTCGCGAGGGAGCCGCGAGGGTCGAAGGGTCCCACCTCGAGGGGCGCGTACGTCCGGGCCTCGTTCCCCAACACCACCCAGACGGCCTCCGTGCCCTGGGCCTCGCCGATCACCAGGTCGGCGAAGGCGTCACCGTTCGCGTCGGTGGCGAATCGAATGGAGGCGCCGTCGGCGACGAAGTCGGACAGCGGCAGCGAGTGGCAGTCGAGCGCATCGGTCGCCGCGGAGGCGGCGCCGAAACAGAGGACCGGACCGGTCGGGCCGAGGACCGCGAAGTCCGAGAACCCATCGGCGTCGAAGTCCGCGCCTCCGGCGATCGGGCGCCTGCCGGCGCGCGCGCTCGGCGGTCCTTCGAGGGGGATGGCGTCGCCGTCCCTTCCGAGCCTCTGCACCGAAGAGGTCGTCGCGACGAGGACGTCCAGCCAGCCGTCGGCGTCGACGTCTCCACCGGCGCTGATCCCGGACACGCGGCCGTCGACGCCGACGCTTCGGTCGGCTTCGAGGTAGCCGGTGCCAGGGTCCGCGATGAAGAAGGTGACCTCGCTGCAGCCGCGCCGCGAGAGCGCGAGCTGTCCCCTGTCGTCGTCGTTCACGTCGCCGACGCTGTCGAAGACGATCCCGGTGCCGTCGTCGGTGCACACCTCGTCGAGCCTCTGGGCATGGCTCCCGCCCGGGCCGGTCCGGTAGAAGTAGGCTTTGCCGCTGAGGGTGTCACCGACCGTGACGTCGTCGAGGGCGTCTCCATCGACGTCTCGGCGGGAGCGGCCGGCATGGAAGTAGCGCGAAGGCGAGCGGATGCATCGCGCGCCGAAGCACGCCTCCACCTGCCATGCGAGGCGGCCGCTGGGCGTGAGGCCGGGAACGCTCGAGAGGGGAACGGTCCAGCTCGTCTCGTCTTCCGCCACGCGGATGGCGGGGGTCTCGCCCGCGCCTTCGAGGGGATCGTCGCGCTTCCCGCAGGCCTCCCCCGCGCACGGCTGGACGCGGACCACGAAGCGATCGGGCCGCGGATGCTCCGATCCCGGTCGCGGTGGGATGGCCACGCGGAACGTGACGTCCTCGCGGCGCAGAAAGTCCGCTTCCTGAGGCCAGAGCTGCGCTGGTGGCGTGCAGGCCGACAAGCACGGGCCCTCGCACCCGGGCTCGAGGGTGGTCACGATGGCCGAGGACGAGGGAAGGGAGACGTTCTCGGCGACGCCCCAGCCGAGGGACGCGGCCGAACAGGTGTCATCCCACCGGTAGGCGTAGAAGCAGTAGTCGCCGGCCGCGAGATCGAGCGGCGCGGGCGGCTCGGCGCTCTTCGCCTCCGCCCAGTACACGGCCTCGTCGGTGCACGCCCCGTCGGCGAAGCGCGTGATGACGAGCCTTCCGTCGGTGGGCTCCGACGCGAGGGCGCCGTCGTCGATCGTCCAGCTCGCGTCGCATCCGGCGACCGCGGCCAGGAGGGCGGCGGCACGACACGCTACTCGCAAGGCAGATCCTCCACGACCAGGAGCCTGTGGATCGTGGGCTGATAGACGACGGCGCGCGGGGGATGCGCGCCCACGCGCGGGTCGGCCTCGAGATGCACGACCAGGTCGAAGTCCACGATTGGTGAGTTCTCGAAGTTGGCCTGATAGATGACCCGCCCTTCGTCGATGGCGCCGAACTCTGTTTCGAACCGGAACAGCTGCTGGATTGAGAGAGGGGCCGTCTTTGGAGTTGCCCCATGCAGTCGATTCACCACGTAGGACATCCCGAACACGTCCCGGCTCGAAGTGGCGTCGGCGCTCAGGATCTCGCCCGTGCCGGTCACGGCGACCAGGAAGGCGAAGGGAGGGATCTCGACGTACAGGATGTTCCGGGGCCGAAAGGGAAAGGGGGGGACGTCCTCGATGTCGTTCCGGTAGGGGGTGAACGGCGAGCCGAACTGACCCTGAGCCGCGGTGAACAGGCGCATCTCCGCGCCGAAGAGACCGCCGGTGAGGACGCCATCGAAGAGCGCGTCGGGGGACACGAGGTTGCCGGCGAGATCCTTGGCCTCGCCGAAGAAACCCAGCTCGTAGCCGGGGGTGAGGCGGTAGAGGTCGCTGCCGACGCTGAGGATCGCGATGGCGCCTGTCGCATCGGAGAACCGGAGGCCCGCCGAGACGAAGACCGGCTCACCGTCGACCTCCAGCGGGACGGCGGCGAGGGGATGGCTCGGGTCGTCCGTGGACATGCCCAAGGGGTCGTAGACGACGAGAAGCGAGCGGGGGACGCAGTCCCGGGGAAGGATGTCCGGGCCGCTGGGCACGACCCCCGGGCCTCCGTCGAAGGGGGCCGCGGTGTCAGCGCCTGCGTCGTCGACCGCGCTCGCGTCGCCACACCCCGAAAGGAGCAGGAAGAGGATTGCGATGGCCGCCGGAGCTCGCACCGAACGCGATGGTAACTCACGAGGCATGCCGCGCGGATCCGCCCGGATATCCGCGTCATGGGCGCCTCTCGGCGACCGCGAACGAACTGTAAGTGCGGGGATTACAGCGGTTCCCTAGTCTCAGAGGGGATGGGTGCTCTCGCTCGGCTCGGACTTCTCTCGCTGCTCCTCACGGGGTGCACCGGGCTGATCTTCGACCCCGGGGCGTCGCCCGAGGAGCCGACGACGCCCGGCGGAGGGAGCACGACGCCGCCGCCGCCGCCCGGGACGGTGACCAACCCCGAGCTCTGCACCGACGTCGCGCCCGCGCCGGTGCGGCGGCTGAGCCGGACCGAGTATCGCGCCACCCTCGAGGACCTCTTCCCGACCGTCAGCGTCGACTTCGAGCTGGTCTCCGATCCCGACGAGCACGGGTTCGAAAACCGCGCGGAGCTTCTGAGCCCGCAGCCGCTCCTCATCGAGCAGTACAGCGACGTGGCGGCGGAGGTCGCGGCGGCGGCGATCGCCGACAAGGCCTCGTGGATGCCCTGCGACGCGAGCGTCGATGGCGAGGACGCTTGCGCCGCCACCTTCCTCGCGCAGGTCGGGTTGCGCATCTTCCGGCGTCCACTCACCGCCGAGGAGATCGATCGCTACCAGACCTTCCTCGACGCGGAGCGCGCGGCGAGCAGCTTCGACACCGCGGTGCAGCTCACCGTCGAGGCGATGCTCCAGGCGCCGCAGTTTCTCTACCGTCTCGAGCTCGGCCGGCCCAGCGGTGGGACCGACACCACCTTCGAGCTCACACCCTACGAGGTGGCGACGCGGCTGTCGTATCTGCTCTGGGGCAGCGCGCCGGACGAAGAGCTCCTCGCGGTGGCGGGGGCCGACGAGCTGACGACGCCAGAGCAGCGCGAGGCGCAGGCGCGGCGGATGCTCGACGATCCGCGCGCGAGCCGGATGCTCGAGGACTTCCACCGCCAGTGGCTCGACTTCGACCAGCTCTACGACGAATCGAAGGACAGCGGCCGCTATCCCGAATGGGATTCGTCGCTCGTCCAGGCGGCGCGCGAGGAATCGGATCGCTTCGTCTCGCGCGTGATCTGGCAGGGCGAGGGGACCTTCCGCGCGCTCTTGACCAGCACCGAGACCGAGGTGAACCCCGCGCTCGCCGATCTCTACGGTGTGTCCGCGCCGTCGAGCGGCTGGCAGCCCGCGACCCTCGACGCCACCGAGCGCGCCGGCATCCTCACCCGCGCCGGCTTCCTCGCCGGACGCGCCCATCGCCTCGAGGGCTCGCCGCCCCTCCGCGGCATCTTCGTCTACGAGCGCATCCTCTGCCGCGCTCCGCCCAGCCCCCCAGCGGACGCCGACCTCAGCGAGCCCGCGTCGAGCGGCGCGGGGACGATGACCAACCGCCAGCTCTTCGAGGAGCGCACGTCTCCACCGGCCTGCCACGGCTGCCATTCGAACTTCGAAGGCCTCGGCTTCGCCTTCGAGAATTTCGACGCCATCGGCCGCTTCCGCACCACCGACAACGGCCTGCCGGTCGACGCCACCGGCACCTTCGACGCCGACGGCGAGACCTGGGACATCGCCGACGCGGTGGATCTCAGCCACCGCCTCGCCGACAGCGACGAAGCGCTGGGCTGCGTCGCGGGTCGCTGGTTCGAGTACGCCGCGGGGCGCGCGAGCGACGCCACCGATCAGTGCCGGGTCGCGTCGGTCTTCGACGACTTCGAGGCATCGGGCGGAGACATGCGCGAGCTCCTCGTCTCCTTCGCGATGAAGCCCGCGTTCACAGAGCGGCCAGCATTCGAGGCAGGGCGATGAAGAAACGATCCAGAGGCATCCACCGTCGACGTCTCCTCCAGGCCATGGGCCTCGCCTCGGGCTCGCTCTTTCTGCCTTCCCTCTTCGGGCCTCGCACCGCCCGCGCCGTGCCGCCGAAGCGTCTGATGATCTTCTTCAGCCAGCATGGACCGCCCACCGGTCGCTGGGAGATGCGCCGGCCCGGCTACCCCGACACCGGCTCCGATTGGGTGATGCCTCTCGACGATCCCGATCCCATGTCCTTCTCGGACGTGCTCCGGCCGCTCCATCCGCACCGCGAAAAGCTCAACATCGTCGAGGGCCTCTCCATGACCTCGGCCTACATCGAGCACGGCTTCAGCTCGAACAACCACGGCGCCGCCATCGCCAATCGCCTCGCCGCTCAGGGCGGCGTCTCCGGCCCGTCCTACGACCAGCTCATCGCCGAAGCGTCGACGCCTTCCGGCGGCTTCCCCTACCTCTTCTACTCGAATGGCAGCTGCGCCTGCTGGTCGAGCTCCCCCATCTACGACACCGCCGGCTCTCAGGTGAACCCGGGTCGTCTCGGCGGTTTCAGCTTCCTGCCGAACGCCTTCGATCGCGTCTTCGGGGCGCTCCCCGCTTCGGGCGCGCCCACCACCCCGACGCCCCTCGAGATGAGCCGCATGCGCCGCGAGAGCACGCTCGCGCTCGTGCGCGGCGAATACGATCAGGTGGTCGGTCGCCTCTCCCTCGAGGACCGACAGAAGCTCGAGCGACATCGCGACATGATCCGCGACCTCGAAAACCGCGTCTCCACCGCGGCGGCGCTCTCCTGCGAGCGCCCGGCCTCGCCCGCCTCGGGCCTGTCCACCGCCGAGGTCACGGACAGCGCTCTGACCCAGCTCTTTCCCGTGGCGATGGCCTGCGACCTCACGCGGGTCGGCATGCTCGCCGCCGGGCAGCTGAGCACCAGCGACATCGGCGCGCCCTCGGGCCTCGACGTGCATCAGGACGTCTCCCATCCCTCTCAGTCCGACCCGGCGCAGACCTGGATGGTCAACTACTACAGCTATCACGCGCAGCAGTTCGCGCGTCTGGTGGAGGCCTTCGATTCGGTCCCCGAAGACGGCGGCACCATGCTCGACAACAGCCTGCTCATCTGGATGCCGGAGCACGCCAATGGCTGGCACGACATGCACGACATGATGTTCGTGATGGCGGGTGGCGCAGGTGGCGCGATCCCCACCGGCCGCTACCTCCGCTACGACCAGAACCTGCCGTCGCCCCCGGGCGGCCGCGGCCTCACCATCGGTCCGCCGCACACCAAGCTCCTCGTCTCGATCATGCAGGCCTTCGGCCTCGACCGGACCAGCCTCGGCATCACCAGCGCGACCGCCGAAGACGGAAGCACCATCGACCTGACGGGTTCGCTTCCTGGCTTCCTCGCCTGAGCGCCGGAGCTCAAAGATCCGCGGAGAGGAGCGCGCCGACCGAGCCGCCGTTCGTCGACGGCGCGACCACAGGCGAGAGCGACCATCCGTCGGCGATGGGGATGCCCATGCCGCCGTCGGCGCGCACCACGACCTCGCGGCGGAGGGTGAGCCCGAGGATGAAGAGGGTGATGCCCGCGACCTGGATGATGCCGCTCGGATAGATCAGCGGCGTCCAGTCGTCGGTGCCGCTCGCGCCGAGGGCGACCCACGGCCCGACGACGGGGATATACATGAAGTCTTCGTTTCCGCCGTCGCCGAGCGAGACGATCGAAGCGGTCAGCGCGTACATCACGACGAACATGATGACGCCGCTGATCATGAGGCCGAAGCGCGGTCGGCTCCGGGTCTGCTGCGCCTGTACTGGAACCGTGTTCACAGACGTCACCTGCTGCTGCTGACCAACGGGGACCACTTGCTGCTGCTGACCGACGGGGACGACCTGCTGCTGCTGACCAACGGGCTGCACCTGTTGCTGCTGCTGGGTCTGCTGCTGCTGGGTCTGCTGCTGCTGCTGGGTCTGCTGCTGCGCGGCTTCGCAGGAATGGAACTGTGGGTTCCAGGTGGTCCCGGCGGGGCAGCTCTGCGCCTCGGCGGCGCCCCCGAGCCCGACGAAGGCTCCTGCGACGATCGTCATGCCCAGAGCGAAACCGCCGAACCTCATGTCACACCCCCATCGCTTCATGGGGCCCACGATACCGTCTCGGCGCGCGCGTGTCTCATCTCAGACGACAGCGCGGCGCATGACGTCGATCGGCGCGGTCCGGCCGAGCCAGCGTTCGAAGGACAGGGCACCCTGGTGGATGAGGAGGCCGAGCCCGTCGACGGTCGTGAGGCCGCGGGCTTCGGCGGCCGCCAGGACCGTGGTGCAGAGCGGCGCGTAGACCAGATCCGTCACCACCGCCGTGGCGGGGAGCGCGGCCAGTGGCAGCGACGCCGCGAATGTGCGGGCGGTCTCGGTGTCTTTGAGGGTCGCGCTCGTCGCCTGCACGAGGAGCCCCGCAGCGGCGAAGACCCCCTCGAGCTCCTCGCCGAGCCCAGAGGCGCGAAGCGGCGGGGCGCCGAGATGACGGGTGAGGCCGGCGACCAGGGCTTCGGCCGCGTCGGGTCGCCGCGCCGCGATCACCACCTCTTCGGCCCCCGCTTCGACGAGACCCACCACCGCCGCACGCGCCGCGCCACCTGCGCCGAGGACGACGCAGCGGCGGCCACACACCTCGCATCCGGCCTCGGCGAGGGCGCGGATCGAACCCGGGGCGTCGGTGTTGTCGCCCTCGAGGCGGCCGTCGTCCAGGACGGTGACGCAGTTGACCGCCCCGACGCTCGTCGCGACCTTCGTCGAGACGTCCACCAGGCTGGCGATGCGCTCCTTGTGCGGCAGCGTCACGTTCACACCGCCGAGGCCGCTCGTCGGGAGCGCCGCGACGAAGCCCTCGAGCGCCTCGGGCGCGACCAGGATGCGCTCGTAGGTCGCGTCGATCCCGAGCGCACGGTACGCGGCCTGGTGCATCTCGGGTGAGCGCGAGTGCGCGATCGGAGAGCCGATGACCGCGAATCGAAGCGCGCTCACTCGCCTTTCTCCGGTGGCTTCGTCTCCTCCACGCGCGCGCGCACGCGGCCCTGGTGAAGGACGATGTCGAGGGCGTCGCCTACCGCTGCGTCCTCGGCGCGTGTGAGGGCCTGGCCCGTGCGCTCCGACAGGGCGATGGCGTAGCCGCGACAGAGCACGGCGAGGGGCGAGAGCGCTTCGAGGCTCGCGACGCGCCGACCGAGCGTCGCCTTTCGCCGCTCGATGAAGGCTCGCTCCGCCTGGGTCAGCCGAGACGTCAGCTCCGACAGCGCCCGCTGCCGCGCGTTCATCGCGGGTCCGAGCGCGGCCTTCAGGCGCGCGTCGAGCTCGGCGTGACGCCTACGGCCCTTCGCGATGCGCGCGCGCGGATCGTTTCGGCGGGCCGTGGCCTCGGCCTTCTGGACCGTCTCTCTGCGTTCCGCCAGGTAGCGCTGCATCGCCCGCACCATCGCGGCGGTCTGGGCGTCGAGGCGCCCGCGATCGCGTTCGAGCTGATGTCGAGGGTCGCCCAGGGCTCGCGCCAGCCGCTCGAGACGCAGACGGCCCTGGGCGATGCGCCCGTCGAGAGCGCGCGACAGGCGACGCTCCCAGGCCTCGATCTCCTGCTGCAACGTCCGCTTGTCCGGGACGACGATCTCGGCGGCGTTGGAGGGCGTGGAGGCACGTACGTCGGCGACGAGGTCGGCGATGGTCACGTCCACCTCGTGACCCACGGCGCTCACCACCGGCACCGGACACTCGGCGATGGCGCGCGCCACCGACTCGTAGTTGAAGGCCCAGAGGTCCTCGGCGCTGCCGCCGCCGCGGCCGACGATGACCACGTCGAGCTCGGGAAGGCGCGCCACCAGTCGAAGCGCGCGAACGATGCTGGTAGGAGCCTCCTGGCCCTGCACCCGACAGTCGGCCACCACGATCCGCACCGGGCACCTGCCCGCGGCCACCCGCACGATGTCGTGCATCGCCGCGCCGGCGGCGCTGGTCACCACGCCCACGACTTTCGGGAAGCGCGGCAGAGGGCGCTTGCGCGCGTCGGCGAAGAGTCCCTCCGCGTCGAGCTTGCGCCGAATCCGCTCGAACTGCGCGTGGAGATCCCCCTCGCCCGCGGGCAGGGCGATCCGCGCCACCAGCTGGTAGTTGCCTCGTGCCTCGTAGAGGGTGAGCTGGCCGCGCATGCGAACGACGGCGCCCCGCTCGAGGCGTGCCTTGGCGCGCCGCGCGTCGCCGCGAAACATCACGCCCTTGAGCTGCGCGGGCTCCCGCTCGTCGTTCAGCGTGAAGTAGACGTGGCCGCTCGACGCCCGCGTCACGTCGGAGAGCTCGCCCTCGATCCACACGTCACGGTACTCGCTCTCGAGGCGGTGGCGAACCGCGCGGTTGACCTCCGCCACGCGAAGCACCGTCGGCTTCTCGGGCTCGTCATCCCGACCTCGCCGGTCGAAGAGGTCCAGCGTCGACACGGCGCGCATGGTACACGTAGAGAGGGATGCGCATCGGGGAGGCACACAGGATGCCCGAGGGCTACGCGCAGGTCCGGCCCGGGGACGTGGCACGGCGGGACGACCTGTACTTCGTCGACGTGCGGGCCGAGGAGTCGGACCTGCTCGGGGACATGGGCCACATTCACGGCGTGCACCACGTCCCGTTGAAGAAGCTGCGCGACAGCGGCCTCGAGGGGGTCGACCTGGCGACGCCGATCGTCGTGGTCTGCAACGACGGTCGCGAGAGTCGGGACGCCGCCGTGGCGCTGGTGCAGGACCACGGTTTCGTCGAGGTCTACCACCTGGTCGGGGGCATGCTCCGGTGGAACGGCGAGGAGCGTCCGACCGCGAAGGTGCGCACCTTCCAGTGAAGGCGCAGGTCGTCGTCGTCGGCCTGGGCTCGAACCTCGGCGATCGCTTCGCTCGCTTGCAGGAGGCGGTGGACGCCCTCGCGCGGGCGAACGGCGTACGTGTCATGGCGGTGTCACCCGTTTACGAAACGGATCCAGTCGGGCCACCTCAGCCGCGCTTCTTGAACGCGGCGGTGCGCCTCGAGACCGATCTCGCGCTGCCCGACCTCCTCTCGCTCACCCTGTCCATCGAAGTGGCGGCGGGCCGGGTGCGCCACGAACGATGGGGGCCGCGTACCCTCGACATCGACATTCTGTGGGCGGAGCAGGCGATCGAGATGCCTCAGCTCACGGTGCCCCATCCCCGCCTCCTCGACCGCAGCTTCGCCCTGGCGCCGCTTCTCGATGTGCTGCCCGAGGCGCCCTCCGCGCTCCACGAGCGACTTTCCGTCCTCGGAGGCCCGCCAAAACCCGTGCGCGAGGCGCTCAGGGCACCCAAGTGATTGTGGATGAGCGGCGTCTTTCGTTACGATACGCCCCGCTCGCGGCCCCGCCGGAGCCCAAGGAGATTGGATGGCTGATACGCGCAAGGATCGACGCGCGCCCGTTTCGTTGAAGGTCCGCTTCAAGAGCGCGACCGTGGACGAGTTCGTCGAGCAGTACGCGATGGACATCTCCCGCGGCGGGATCTTCATCAAGAGCAAGAGCCCGATGCCGATCGGGACGCTGCTCAAGTTCGAGTTTCAGCTCAAGGACGAATCGCGTCTGATCCACGGGGTCGGTCGCGTGGTTTGGAAGCGCGACGGCGGCGAGGAGGACAAGCCGCCGGGGATGGGCATCAAGTTCATCAAGATGGATCCCCAGAGCCGAAGCCTGGTCGAGCAGATCGTCTCGCAGCGCGGCGATAGCCCGGGCGAGTTCGAGCAGGGGCGCAAGAAGGTCAAGAGCGTCAAGAAGACCCAGGCCTTCTTCCCGGCACCGCTGCCCCAGGATCAGTTGCCCGCGCCCGAGGACAGCACTCAGGTCCGGCATGCGAGCGAGTTCCTCGCGGAGGCGCTCTCGGCAGGCGACGAGGACGCGGCCAAGGAGGCCGCCCAGGACGCGGAGCGCGCGCGCAAGCGTGGCGAGGAGATCGCGCGCGAGCGCGAGGAAGCGGCGCGTCGGGAGAAGGAAGCGGCGGCGAAGGCCGAGGCCGACGAGAAGGAAGCGCCGAAGGCGGAGAAGAAGGCCGAGGCCGCGGCGGCTTCGGCCGCGCCCGCGAAGAAGGAAGAGCCCAAGGCGGAGAAGAAGGCTGCCGAGGCGAAGGCCGGTGCCGACGAGGCTGACGCGAAGAAGGCTGACGAGAAGAAGGCCGACGCGAAGAAGGCCGGTGCCGACGAGGCCGCCGCGAAGAAGGCTGACGAGAAGAAGGCGGCGGAGAAGAAGGCCGCCGAGGACAAGGCTGCCGAGGCCGAGGCGGAGCGAAAGAAGGCCGAGGCGGAGCGAAAGAAGGCCGAAGCGACCGCGAAGCGCCGCGATCGCGAGGCCGCCGCCAGGAAGGACGAGCCGAAGAAGGCGGCCGCAGCGCCCGCCAAGGAGCCCGAGGAGCCGCGCTCGATGATGGTCCCCATCCTCATCGGCGTCGCCGCGGTCGTGGGCATCGGCCTGTTCATCTACAGCCAGCAGAACCCGGCGGGCACGACGGACGACGTAGGCACCATCAGCGAGGCCGACGAGACGCCCGACACCTCCGTGGCGGAGCCCGACGCAGCGGCGGCCGATGGTGAGATGGCCGCGATCCCCGAGGACGCGCCGCGGGTGGAAGTGCGCGTCGCGACCTCACCTCCTGGCGCGAGCGTCGAGGTGGCCGGCGAAGCGCAGGAGGGCGAGACGCCCTTCGCCATCCGCCTGCCCATCGGTCACGAGGTCGAGGTGGTGGTGAGCAAGGACGGCTTCGTGTCCTCGCGTCAGATGGTCACGGCCACCGAAGATCAAGGCCCGCTCACCGTGCAGCTCGAGCCGATGCCCTGGGTCGTCGCCGTCAGCGTGACGCCAAGCGATGCACGGGTAGTCTCCGCCGGGGCCACGCCCAACGACGAGGGAGAGATCGTCCTGCGAAACGAGCCGCGTGGCCCGGTCAGCGTCACCGCCAGCTCCTCGGGCTTCGAGAGCGACACCCAGACCGTGCTCCGCAACGCCTTCACGCAGGACGGGGAGCGCATGGTCGCGCGGGTGAGCTTCTCCCTCGAAGAGCGCGAGCACGGCGCCCGTCCCACGATGACGAGCGTGATGGCGATGACCACGACCACCATGACGACACCCGATGAAGGTGGGGAGCCAGAGGTCACGGCCATGACGACGATGGAAACGACCATGGAAGCCGCGACGATGGAGGCGGCGACCATGGAAGCAGAGCCCACCATGGAAGCGACCATGGAAACGACCATGGAGTCGTCGGGCGGCGTTCCAGACAATCCCTTCTGAGCGGCGCGCCCGAGGGCGAGCTCGCCGGCTTTCAGTGGAGCGGACGGTGTCGGTCGTAGCCCCACTCGCCGGGGTGCGGCTCGAGCACGCGACGCTGGGGCGGCCGGGGTCCACGGGGCGCCATCACCTTGATGAGCGCGAGGCCGGCGAGGAAGCCGCCGATGTGGGCGAAGAAGGCGGTGCCGCCCCCCTGGTCGCCGATGCCCAGGGAGCCGACGCCGAGGATCAGCTGGTAGCCGAACCACACGAAGATGAAGACGTAGGCCGGGAGCTCCACGAACATGATGAAGATGAACGGGATCAACGTCGTGACCCGCGCCTTCGGGTGGAGCATCACGTAGCCCGCGAGGACGCCGGCGATGGCGCCCGAGGCGCCGACCATCGGGACCTGACTCCCGGGATTGATGAAGACCTGCGCGGCGACGGCGAAGAGCCCGCACGCGAGGTAGAAGACGATGAAGCGGCCCTTGCCGAGCACGTCTTCGACGTTGTCACCGAAGACCCAGAGGAACCACATGTTGCCGATGATGTGGAGCCAGCCGCCGTGCATGAACATGCTGGTGAGCGGCGTGAGATACGCGAGAGGGTCGGGGCCGTAGGTGAGGCGGATGGGAACCGCGCCCCACTCCTGAATGAAGCGGGCCAGCGACATGTCACCGCCGGGCCCCCACTGGAGCGAGACTTCGTAGAGCCACACGAACGCGTTGAGGGCGATGATCGCGTAGACGACCACGGGTCGCGACCGCGTGGGATTGTGGTCGCGTATCGGGATCACTCAGCCAACCTAGGTACCGAGCGCGGTCCCGTCAATCCAAGCTGCCGGCGAAGGCCATGGCGTCCTCGACGGCGCGATCGCTCGCGATGACGCGCAGGACGAGCTGATCGTCTTCCGCGGCGATTGCGAGGGCGATGGGGGCGGGGCGGGCGGCGAGTGCGGAGACGCGGCTGAGCTGCTGCAGAGGCTCGGAGCCCGACAGCCCGGCGAGCGGCATGAGCCGCGAAGGAAAGACGATCGCCGCGAAGACGGGCGCGTCGCCCAGAGGAGCCACGGCGCGCGCGACGTCCGGCTCGGCCGCGAGGCGCGCGCCATCGGGGTTCGCGATGGCGGGAATGGATGCGGCGTCACGGCCGATGCCGAAGACGGTGCGCGCTTCGCTGCGCTCGAAGGCCAGCGCCGGCGCGCCCGCGCAGAGTGGGGCGCCGAAGCGCGGGCGCGGCGGTCGCGCGCAATCGAAGAGCAGACCGAGGAGGGACGCGGTGAAGCGCGCGCTCGTGACGGCGGCGAGCGCGCTCTCGGCGAGCTCGCCGCGGGGTGCGGCGAGCGACGCGGCGACCCACGCGTCTTCGGCGCCGCCGCCGGCGGCGACGAGCGTCTCGGGGCCCGCCGCCGCGTCCCACGCGGCGGCGAGCGCATCGAGAGACGCTCGCTCGCGCGCGCTGAGACGCTCGCCCGCGACGTCGGTGAAGGCTTCGAGGAACGAGAAGCGCGACTCGGCGCCGGGCGCCGAGCGCATGGAGATCGCGAAGGCGGTGTCGCGCGGGAGCGCGCCGAGCTCTTCGAGACTCCGCGCCGGCGTCTCGGCGAGACGTGCTGCGAGAGGCGAGCCGTCGCGCACGTCCGCGCGGAGCGTCAGCTCGGCGAGCCCTCCGTCGAAGGCGAGCGTCATCTCGCTCTGGCCGAGATCGGGAAGATAGGCGAGCCACGCCCGCGCGAGGCGAGCGAGGTGATTGAGGAGCGCCTCGGGCTCGCCGAAGTCCGGCGGGCTCTCGTGCTGCTCGCGTTCGTCGTGGATGCTCGCCCGCGCGTCGACGACCGTGCGCTCGATGAGCGCCTCGAGCATCTGGCGCAGCTCGGACGGCACCTGAGCGGCGAGCTTCACCTTCAGCGCGCCCGCGCTCGCGTCTGGCTCCGCGGCGGCGAGGGTGAAAGCGGCGTAGGGGAGCGTCTCACGCAGGGCCGACGCGTCCTCGCTGAGGACGAGCACTCCGCCGGCGAGGGCGGCGGCCTCGTCGTGGTCGCCGGCGGGCGCAGCGCCCAACCACAGCGCGCCCTCGGGTGCGCCCGGCACCAGCGGCATTCCCGCGCCGAGCGGATGCGCCGGATCGTCGTCGACACGGATCGGCACCGCGAGCGCCCACCCGCTGTCCACCCCCACCGCGAAGAGCGGCGCGTCCTCGGCGACGCGCTCGGCGAGCCCGATGTCCTCGCCCACCATCCGCTCGACGAGCTCTCCCGGGGAGCCTGGCATCAGCAGCCGCGCCGGTTGCCTGCCGAGAAATCGGCGCGCTGCGCTCAGCGTCTCGGCGCCGCCGGCGAGGGAGGCTTCGAAGGTCAAAGTCGCCGGCGGCGGCGCCGGTGGATGCGCCAGGACCTCGATGTTCGGCGGCGGCGCGTCCTCGTGGTCGCAGCTCTCACAGCCCTGAGAGAGCGCGAAGAATTGCAGCAACACCAGCGCTGCCCAAGCCCGACGAGCCAACACGCGCGAACCATACATCAGGTGACTCGACACGAGCCCTGGGCAAACGTAAGAAAGCTCCTCGATGCGAGCGGTCGACTACCTCATCCCGGGCGGGCCGGTCTCGCGAACGCTCGAGCGCTTCGAGCATCGGCCGAGCCAGCTGGTCATGGCGGAAGCGGTGCAGAAGACCCTCGAGCGCGACGGGGTGCTCCTGGTCGAGGCGGGCACCGGCACCGGCAAGACCCTGGCCTATCTGCTGCCCGCGATCCTCTCCGGACGAAAGGTCGTCGTCTCCACCGGCACCAAGACCCTGCAGGATCAGATCATGGAGAGCGACATTCCCTTCCTCGAGACGCGCCTGGGCCTCGACGCCCGCGCCTCCTCCATGAAGGGCCTCGCCAACTACCTGTGCCTCCGCCGCCTCGAAGAGACCCTGGCCAGTGTCCACGGCGCCGAAGGCCCCGTGGCCCGCCACCTCCCCATCATCTCCAAGTGGCGCGAATCCACCGAGACCGGCGACCGCGCCGAACAGGACGCCCTCGGCGAGGACGCCCCGATCTGGTCGCACGTCACCAGCAGCTCCGAGACGCGCATCGGGGCGCGCTGTCGTCACTACGACGAGTGCTTCGTGACCGCCATGCGCCGCCGCGCCGAAGAAGCGCAGCTGATCGTCGTCAACCACCACCTCTTCTTCGCGGACCTCGCGACCCGAGGCCCGCACGGCGGCGGAATCATCCCCGATTACGACGCCGTGATCTTCGACGAGGCGCATCGCATCGAGGACGTCGTCACCCAGTTCTTCGGCGTGACCGTGTCGAGCACGCGCCTCGAGGTGCTCCTTCGCGATGCGGAGCGCGCCTTCGCGGCCGCGCGACTCTCCGACGATCACCGCGGCGTCATCCGCGAGCTCGGCCAGGCGGCGGCGCTCTTCTTCGAGCGCCTGCCGCGTCCGGGCCACGCATCGGGTCGCGCCAGCCTGCCCCGCGAGGCGTGGACGGGCGATCTCGAGGACGCCATGCTGCGGCTCGACGCTGCGCTCGAGGCGACCGAGCTCTTCGCCTCGCGGCACGCCTCCGAGGCCGAGTCGGTGGCGCAGATGGCGCGGCGCGCGGGCGCCATCCGTGACGACGTCGGCGTCGTGGTCGAGGGCGGCCGTCAGAACGTCACCTGGACCGAGAGCCGCGGCCGCCGCACCTCGGTCGGCGCGAGCCCCGTCGACGTGAGCCGCATCCTGCGCGAGGAGCTCTTCTACAAAACGGGCGCGGTGGTGCTCACCAGCGCCACGCTCTCCGCCGGCGGCAGCTTCGCGTTCGTCAAGGAGCGCCTCGGGATCGACTTCGACGCGCGCGAAGAGGTCCTCGACTCCCCCTTCGACTACGCCGCGTCAATCGGCGCTCTACCTGCCGACGCATCTGCCCGATCCGCGCGACCAGGACTTCGCCGCCGCGGCGACCGACGAGATCCTCGCCCTCGTCGATCTCACCGGTGGCGGCGCCTTCGTCCTCTGCACCTCGCTTCCGCATCATGGACGAGCTCGCGCATCGAAGCCGCACGCTCCTCGAGCAGCCCGTGCTCGTTCAGGGCGACGCGCCCAAGCCGGCGCTCCTCGAGCGCTTCAGAGAGGACGGTCACGCGGTGCTCTTCGCCACCGGCAGCTTCTGGCAGGGCGTCGACGTCCCCGGCGAGGCGCTCCGACTCGTCGTGATCGACAAGCTCCCCTTCGACGTCCCCACCGATCCGCTGGTCGCCGCGCGCTGCGAGCGCATCACCGAGGACGGCCAGCCGCCCCTTCTCGAAATACCTCGTCCCCTCCGCCGCGCTCACCCTCAAGCAGGGCTTCGGGCGCCTGGTACGCAGCGCCGCCGACCGCGGCATCGTCGCCGTGCTCGACCGGCGCATCGTCCAGAAGAGCTACGGCAAGACGTTCCTGTCGAGCCTGCCTCCCGCCACGCGCTGCGCGACCCTCGACGAGGTCGCCGCGTGGTACGGGTCTCAGCCCTGAGGCGCGCAGACCTGAGCGGTCTTCGCGGCGGCGCCGCTCGAACCGACGAATCGATCCGTCGTCTTGGCGCTGGTGTTCGGGACGTTCGTGCACGCGGCGTCGCTCGAGGCCTTGGGCACGCAGATGCCGCCGTCGGTCTCGCCGTCGCGGATGCAGAAGGTGCTCACGTCCCCGGCGTCGGGGCAGTAGCCGGCGCACGCTTCCGTGCAGAAACCCGCGGCGTGGCAGAAGCCTCCCGAGAAGCGGCAGTCGTCGTCGGAGCTGCAGGCATCGCCCACGAAGGGCGGCTCGATCCCGTTCAAGCGCGGGAAGGTCTCGATGTCGTCCAGGCTGGTGAAGGTGTAGCCGGCGTCGGTGAGCGCCCCGATGATCGAGGGAAGGGCGTCCACGGTCGACGCGTGGATGTCGTGGAACAGGACGATGCCGCCGCCCGTGTGGTGCACCTGCGACATGACGTACCCCTGGAGGTCGCTGCGATACTCGTCGGGCACGTAGCGGAAGGTCCGCTTCTTACACACCCCGTGGCCAGCGGCGTAGCACCAGTCGGCGCTGTCCACGTGCCATCCGGTGATGTCGTAGCCCCGCTCTCGCGCCGCGGCGGCCGTCTCGCAGGTGGAGCTGCCGAAGGGGAAGCGGAAGTAGCGCGGGGTCCCGCCGGCTTCCTCGATGACGGCGGTGTTGCGGTCCATCTCCGACGCGACCCTCTCCGGCGGAAGCGTGGCCAGGTCGGGGTGATCCCAGCTGTGGTTGCCGAGCTCGAAGAGCGGGTCCTCGACGATCTCGCGGACGAGCGCGCGCGTCTCGTCGTTCGTCACGCGGACGCCGTTCATGAAGAAGGTCGCCGGGATCGAATGCTCGCGAAGCAGGGCGAGGACCCTCGGCGTCGTGGCGGCGTTGGGTCCGTCGTCGAAGGTCAACGCAATGCGATGATCGAAGGGACCGCGGTCGGGCACGCGCACGCCCGAGCAGCCGGGGCCGTCGGATTTGCCCTCGTCCATCTGCTCCTCGTAGGCGCGTTCGTAGGCCGCCGACACGGCCGCGGGATCGTGATCGTAATCGGGCGCCAGGGCGCACGAAGCCAGGACAGCGGCCGCCGCGGCGGCGCCGATGAAGCGAAGGAGAGACATCGTGCCGCGACGCCTAGCATTCGCCGTGCCCGGCGCGTTTCGAACGGAATCATTGATGATCGCTGGTCGGACTGGCGGCGCATCATCTGGCCACCGCTACTTCCGTGTCCGTCAGGCGTCGTCGCAGCGAAGCCAGGCCACGTACACGCCGTCGCCGGCGGAGAACGCGGCGCCGATGATCCCGTCCGGACGCCGCGCGAGGGCGATGTCGTGGCCGGTTTCCGTCGGGCGCCGCGACCGTCAGCGTCTCGCCCGCCGCCCCGTCCTTCACCAGGCGCACGTGGATCTCACGGGGCGCGTCGCGCGCTTCGCCCTTGGGAGCATCGGCCGCGAAGACGACGGCGCCCCGGCCAGCCACCGCCGCGACGTTCAAGAGCCCGTAGCCCGTGCCCGGCACCAGCGCCGACGGTCCGGAGACGTCGCCGAAGAGCGGCATCAGCCCCACCGCGGTGGTCGCCAGGTTGCCGATCGCCGTGTAGCCCGCGTACGCGTGCCCCGACCCGTCCTCCGCCACGGCGACCTCGGGCGGCACGCTCACGGTGCCCACCGGCCGCGCCACCGCGCTCGGCCGCGGCGTGCCGTCCGGGTTCAGCTCGGCCTTCACGATGGGCGAGACCCCCGCGCGCGGGTCGACGAAGTAGATCGTCTTCGTGTCCCCGCCTGCGCCGAAGACGGGCGCGGCCGCACCCATGCCGGTCATCGTGAGGTCGTGCGTGTCGAGAAGCGTCCCGGTCCGATCGGCGCGGGCCAGACGCACCCGCATGGGCGTGCCGGTGCCGTCCGTCCACGCCACCACCCGCACCTGTCCCACCACGCCCAGCGCCGGCGCGAAGCGGAGGTCCGCCCCGGAGCCGGCCTCGATGGTTCGCAGCTGTGCCGAGGGCTCGCGTGGGTCCGCGGCGCCGAGGCGGATGTGGTTCTGCCCGTCGACGAAGGCCACCACCACCTTCCCCTCGTCGAGGGCGATGCCCGGAGGCGCCACCCGCGCCGCGCCCCCGGCGAGAGGCGGATCGACGCGCAGACTCCGAACGGGGCGCGGCGGGCCCTCGGGCGCGGCCGCGACGAGGTGGAGCCCATCCTCGCCCGCCTCGCTTCGGGCGTAGAGCGCGAGATAGAAGCGGGTGTCGTCCGCGGCGATCGCTGGCACCCCGGGCGTGGGCCAGACGCGCGCCGGCGCCTCGGTGAGCGCGATGCACTGCCCGTCGGGGACCGCGGCCTCGAGGGTCTCGGCGGAGGCGATGGTGCCGCTGCCGGAGGTGCCCGCGATCTCCGACGGATCGGGGGCTCCCTCGAGATTGGCGAGCGGGTCGGCTTCTTCGGGCTCGGGAGCGGGGGTGGGCTCGATCGTCTCGGGCTCGCTCGGCTCGGCCGGCGCGTCGTCGTCGCAGCCGAAGAGCGCGAGGGCGGCCACGAGCGCCGTGAGCGAGGGAGCCGAGCGCCCCATCCTCACCGCTTCCCGAGCGCGCGCTTCACCGATTGCGCCGTGACCTCGTCGTCTTCGCGGTAGAGCATCAGCGCGCGTTCCATGATCTGATCGAGCTCGCGGAAATTGCCGCGAAGCTTTTCGCTCTCGAGCTCGGCGAGGGCGTCGTCGGTGAGGACGATGTCGTCGTCCTCTGCGTCGGCCGCGAGGGCGAGGGTCCGGCCGTTCTCGTGGCGATCGAGGAGGCGGTTGGCGATCCAAACCACCGCGTGGCGGACGTCTTCGGGCCGCTCGCGAAGCGGCGGGATCGTCAAGTCGATCCGCGCCAGGCGGAAGAAGAGGTCGTGGCGGAATTCTCCCTCGCGCACGCGCTCGTTCAGGTCGTGGTCGGTGGCGGCGATCACCACCACGTCGGCCTCGCGCGGCACCTCGTCGTCGTTGCGGCGAAAGCGCCCGCGGAGCGCGGGCGAGATGCGCGCCTGCACCTCACGTGGCATCGTCGCCACCTCGTCGAGGAAGATGGTTCCGCCGGCGGCGCGCTCGATCGCGCCCGGATGCTCGGCCGTGCCGAAGAGGTGAAACGCGAGGAGCTGCGGGTCGCGACCGCCGGTGGGGATCTTCACGAAGGGCGCATCGTGTTGGGGATGCATGGCGGCGTGGAGCGCGCGCGCGAGACCTTCCTTGCCCGTACCCGCCTCGCCGCGGATCAATACGTGCGTGCGGTAGGGTCGGTCGAGGAGTCGCTCGAGGGTGTCGAGGGTCCTCAGGGTGCTCGGATGGTTCGAGCGGTAGCGCATGATCGCGCCCATCCACTCGCTCAGAGACAGAAGCCGATTGTCCGCTCGTTCGCCCATATCGCCCATTGAAAGTGACGGCCTTCCGCCTCAGGATTCGCCTCCGCAGGAGGCATCGTGACGATCAAGCGCGTGACGCCCGAGGAGGCGCTGAGGATGGTCCAGGACGAGGGATACGTCTACCTCGACGTCCGCTCGGTTCCCGAGTTCGATGCTGGTCACCCCGAAGGCGCCTTCAACATCCCGTTCATGAAAGCGACCCCCGCCGGGATGAAGCCAAACCTCCGCTTCCTGGAGGAGGTCGCCCACAAGTTCGGCAAGACGGAGAAGCTGATCCTCGGTTGCAAGTCCGGGGGCCGCTCGGCCCGCGCCGCGGGCGCCCTCGCGCAGGTGGGCTACGAGGCGCTCGCGGACCAGCACGGCGGCTTCGATGCCTGGGGCCCGAAGGGCCACCCCGTGTCGAAGAGCGCTGACGGCCGCGGGTACAGAGACATCCTCGAGGACCAGGGATGAGCGAGGACGCCGGCGAGCCCATCGACCCCCGCGTCCCCTGGGTTCGCCGGCTCTTCGAGCTCGACGCGGCTCGGCAGACGGCGCACGCCGGCGATCGGGTCGAGGCGCTGCGCGCGGCCGGTCGCGCCTTCGGCGACACTCTTCGCGCGGGCGAGCGCGTCCGCTGCGTTCGCACACTGCCGGTCTCGAGCTTCCTCTACCCCACCCGACACGCGTTCAACTCGTCGGTGCCTCTCCCCTTCCCCTTCGTCGAGATGCGCCATCGCTGCCTCTTGGTGCAGGTCGAGACCGGGGACGGCGTGAAGAACGTCTTGTGGAATCCCACCGACGCCGAGGCCTCGAAGGCGACGCCCTTCTTTCGCAAGCTCATCGCGACGGTCGGCGAGCGCACCGTGGCGCTCCTGCAGAAGAAGAACCCGCCGGTGGACGCCCAGCTCCGGGAGCTGGGCTTGCGCCCCGAAGACGTCGACCTGATCGCCTTCGACCATTTTCACACCCAGGATCTGCGCGCGATCCTGCCGCGCTTCCCGAACGCGCTCCTCCTCGCCCCGCGGGCCGAGTGGCGTGACTGGGGAAGCCACCCCTTCCAGCGCGCCTGGTTCGTCGAGGGCGGCAACGACGTCGACGAGAGTCGCGTCCTGTTCACCGAGGAGGACCTGATGCTCGGTCAGGGCTGTGCCGTGCTCCGCACCCCTGGTCACACCCTCGGCAACCAGACGATCTTCGTCCACGGCGACGGCGGCGTCTTCGGCTGCTCGGAGAACGGCACCAGCTGTGACAACTGGGCGCCCCTCGATTCGCGCATCCCGGGGCTCGCCCGCTACGCGAAGCTCTACGAGGTGGAGGTCGTGCTCAACGCCAACACCCCCGAGCTCGGCGGCGACCAGTACTGCTCGATGATCGTCGAAAAGAGCATCGTCGACCCGGTGCCGTCCAACCCGAGCTTCCCCCAGATGTTCCCGAGCTCCGAGGTGACGCCGACCCTGATGGCGCCCGGGATCCACCCCACGATACTCTTCGGCGAGCAGACGAGCGGAACCCTCGTCACCTCACGCTGAAGGCTGGGCGGGCACGGCCTCGCGCAGGAAGAGGCCCTCGAGGGTCTCGCGCTGGGGGATCACCGCTTCGATGCGCGCGCCGCCTTCGCGCGCCCGATCCAGGATCTCCGGCACACGGTCGTCACCTTCGATGATCAGCGACAGGCGCCCCTCGATGTAGCGGTGATCGGAGGCGAGGGCGGTGAGCTCCTCGCGCAGCGCGTCGCTCACCGCGCTCAGCTCCACCTCCACACGCCGCACGTCCTTCGCCAGGAGCTGGTCGAGGGTGCCGGCCGCCGTGACCTTGCCCTTCTGCAGGATGGTGACGCGGTCGCAGAGCATCTCCACGTCGCTGAGGATGTGGCTGGTGAAGAGCAGCGTCTTTCCGGCGCGTCGCTGCTCCACCAGGATGTCGCGGATCTCCTTGCGGCCGACCGGGTCGAGACCCGAGAGCGGCTCGTCGAGGATCAGGAGCTCGGGATCGTGGAGCAGCGCCTGGGCCAGCCCCACCCGCTGCATCATCCCCTTCGAGAAGCGTCCGATGGGCCGGTCGGCGGCGTGGGTGAGGCTGACCTTGTCGAGCATCTCCTCGATGCGCGCGGTGCGACGCTCCCGCGGCATCCCGTGCAGGCGCCCGCAGAGGTCGAGGAACTCACCGGGCTTGAGGTACTGATAGACGTAAGGGTTCTCGGGCATGTAACCGACGCGCCCCATGCTCCGGTGGTCGTGGGTCTCGCTGCCGAAGAGGCGGATGGTGCCGGCGGTCGGGAAGATCAGCCGGAGCACCATCTTGATGGTGGTCGTCTTGCCGGCGCCGTTGGGGCCGAGGAGGCCGAAGATCTCCCCGGCCCGCACCTCGAAGTCGATGCCGCGGACCGCGTCCACCCGCTTGCGGAAGAACCCGATGCGGAAGGTCTTGGCGAGGTCCTTCACCGCCAGCACCGGCTCGGCGTCGCTCATCGTGGCGAGAGGATACTGCGGATGGCCTCGACGACCAGTGCCTGGTCCGCGTCGTCGAGCTCGGCGTGCAGGGGCAGGGCGAGGCCGCGATCGACGATGGCGCTGGCGTTCGGGAAAGCCGCGTCGGGCGCGAGGGGCGCGATGGTCTCGATGCGGTGAAGGGCGTAGCTGAGGATCCCGGCCGCGACGCCCGCCTTCGAGAGGGCGGCGATGACCTCGTCGCGTGGCGGCGCCTCTCCGGCGAGGACGACGCCGAAGGTCTGCTCGTTGCCGGTGGCGCCCTCGGCCCAGGCCTGGGGCCTGAGGGGCAGATCGGCGAAGGCCTCGCGGTAGCGCGCGCCGAGGGCGCGGCGCCGGCGCACGATCGCGTCGAGGCGGTCCAGCTGGCAGAGGCCGATGGCCGCGGCGATCTCGGTCATGCGGTGGTTGCCGGCGGCTTCGGCGAAGGCGCCTGGGGCGCGCTGGCCGTGGTTGCGAAGGACGCGCAGGCGCTCGGCGAGGCGGGGATCGTCCGTGACCACCAGGCCGCCTTCGCCGGTGGTGATCACCTTGCGCGGATGGAGGCTGAAGCAGGCCATGGCGCCGAAGGCCCCGGCGGGCTTTCCGTCGACGGTGGCGCTGATGGCGCAGGCCGCGTCCTCGATGATGGGGAGGTCGCCGAGGGCGGCGGCGATGGCGGCGTGGCGCGCCGGGGCGCCGAATTGGTCGATGACGATCGCCGCCCGGGTCTTTTCGCTGCGGGCGGCCGCGAGGGCTTCGGGAGCGCTGTTCCACTCGGCGGCGTCGACGTCGACCAGGACCGGTGTGGCGCCCCGTCGCCGGACGGCGTGGGCGGGGCTGGGCCAGGTGAGGTCGGGGACCAGCACCTCGTCGCCGGGCCCGACGGCGAGGGCCTCGAGGGCGAGCTCGAGGGCCGTGGTGCCGCTGGCGACGGCCACTCCGTGGGCCCGGCCCGCGCGCTCGGCGAAGGCCGCCTCGAAGGCCTGGACCCGCGCGCCTTGGACGAGCATCCCGCTGGCCAGCACCTCGGCGACGGCGGCGGCTTCTTCGGCGCCGAGGGTCGGACGGGCGAGGGGGATCATCGCCGCGAGAATACAGCAATCCTCATGGGCGGGCTCTGGGGTTAGACTCGCGTCGTGCCGGCCTCCGACGAGCCCACCCCGAAGACCCTGGGGCGGTATCAGATCCTGCGGCGCCTCGGGGCCGGCGGGATGGCCGAGGTCTTCCTGGCGAAGAGCACCGGGGCCGAGGGGATCGAGAAGATACTCGTCGTCAAGCGGGTGCTGCCGACCTTCGCCCGGAGCGAGAAGTTCATCGCGATGTTCCTCGAGGAGGCGAAGATCGCGACCCGCCTCAACCACCCGAACATCGTCCAGGTCTATGCCTTCGAACAGGTGAAGGACGAGTTCCTGCTGGCGATGGAGTTCGTGGACGGTCTCGACCTCGGACGCCTGGTGGCGGCGGCGCGCCGCAAGGGCAGTCGCCTGCCCCACACCATCGCCGCCTACGTCACGATGGAGGTCGCCAAGGGCCTCGACTACGCCCACAAGCGGCGGGACGAGCGGGGCGAGCCGATGGAGATCGTCCATCGCGACGTGAGCCCCCAGAACGTCCTGCTCAGCTACGAAGGCGTGGTCAAAGCGGCGGACTTCGGCATCGCCAAGGCGCGGATGGTCTCGGAGGAGACAGGCGTCATCAAAGGCAAGTTCAGCTACATGTCGCCCGAGCAGGCCCGGGGCGAGCGGGTGGACCGGCGGAGCGACGTCTACTCGCTGGGCGTCCTTCTGGCCGAGCTCTTGATGAACCGGCCGATGTATCCCGGACAGCATGGCCTGGACGTCCTCGAGCAGGTGCGCTCCGCGAAGGTGACCCTGCCGACCGCGGTCGATCCCACCATCCCCAAGGGCCTGTCCACCATCGTCGAAAAGGCGCTTTCCGAGGACCGGGGGGATCGCCAGCAGACGGCGCGCGAGCTGGCCTCGGAGCTCGGCCACTGGCTTCACGGCCAGGACCAGGTCGTGGACGGCCACACCCTCGAGACCTTCATCGCCGACATGGTGCCGCGGGAGAACACCAGCCCCGACGCGGTGGGGAGGTCCGAGCGCCCGGACCTCACGGCGCCCACCATCGCCAGCGCGGTGGCCAACGCCGAGCGCGAGCTGCGCGAGCGGCGTCACGTGGTGGCGGTGGCCGGTCGGGTGCGCCGCGCAGGCGCCCCGGACGAAGAGGGCATGGGCGAGGAGGCGGCGCGGGTCCTCGGGGACATCGCGTACAAGACCGACGCCGTCCTGTCCTGGCCCGATGGCGCGGGGCGGGATCGCTTTCGATTCATCCTCGGCCTGAGGCGCGCCTCGGTGCACGACCCGCTGGCCGCCATGACCCTCGGGCTCGACGTGGTGGATGCCCTGGCCGGTCTCTCCGAGGATCTCGAGGAGCCCGTGAGCGCCTCGCTCGGGATCTCGCGCGGCATCGTGAGCACCGTTCGTGATCCCAATGGCCGCCTCGTTCGCTACGAAGCGATCGGGAGCGTCCTCACGGTGGCCGAGCGCCTGGCCGACGAGGGGGAGGCGGGAGAGGTTCTGGTCGCTGGCGAGGTCTTTCGTCTGGTGCGCCGGGCCTTCAGCTTCGAAAAGGCGGGGGAGGTCGAGGTCGACACCCAGGGGACCGGCACCGGCTCTTTCCTCCGGGCGCATCGTCTCCTCGGCGCGCGAAGCCGCGAGGAGCGCGTCGCTGACGCCCGGAGCATCGGCGCCGGGGCCGGGCTGGTGGGGCGCGAAGAGGAGCTGGGCGCCTTCCGGGAGGCCTATCGTGAAGGGACAAGCGAACGCCGCTCGGTCTTTCTCGCCATCACGGGTGACCTGGGGGTCGGCAAGACGGCGCTGGTCTCGGCGGCGGTGGACTCCCTCGAGCCGCGCCCGCGCGTGCTCCACGCGGAGTGCGCTTTCGGCACCAGCGACGTCCCCTTCGCCACCACCGCCGAGCTGGTGCGGGAGGCGATGGGTATCGAAGAAGAAACGCCGCCGGAGCAAGTACGCCAGGAGATCACGGCGTGGGCGGAGCAGCTTCCGGACGAGGAGAAGCGACAGCGGCTCGTCAAAGGGCTCTGCGACCTTCTGGTACCCGAGCTCGGTGGGGGTGTGGACGCGGCCGAGCGGCCCGGTCACATCCGCAAGGCCGCGCGGATCCTCATCGGGGTCCTGGCCGCCCGCCAGCCGCTGGTGATCTGGGTCGATGCCCTGCAATGGGCAGACGCGCCCAGCCTCGAGCTCTTCGGAGCCCTCTCTTCCTCCAACGACGAGGTGCCGCTCCTGGCGGTCTTCTCGAGCCGCACCGATCCGCGCACCAAGGGCGTGCTCTCCGGGCTCCCGCACATCGAGGTCGGCGAGTTGCCGGATGCCGAGCGGCGCCGTCTGATCAAGGGCCGCTTCGACGGCGCCCAGGTTCCCGGGGAGGTGTCACAGGCGATAGTCGAGCGCGCGGGCGGCAACCCCTTCTTCATCATCGAGCTGGTCGAGGCGCTGGTGGATCGGGGCGTCGTGCACATCGAAGGGGAGGGGAGCGAACGGCGGGTGGTGCGCAAGCCCGGGGTGCCGATCAGCCTGCCGACGACGCTGGAGGGCGTGATCGCGGCGCGCCTCGACGAGCTCCCCGAGAACGAGCGGCGAGCCATTCGCTGGTTGGCGGCTGCGGGCGCGGGTATCGGATCCGATGCGCTCTCCGAGATGGCGGGTGCCGATCTCTCGGAGGCCCTGTCCGTGCTCGAATCGCGGGGATTCGTCTCTCGCGGCCAAGGCAACACCTACAACTTCCCCTCGGCCGTGGTGCGCCACGTGGCCTACGAGACCACAGACGAGTCCGACCGCGAGGCGATGCATGCGCAGATCGGCACCTGGCTCTCGAAGCAGCGGGTGCCGGCCCCGCCCGCCCGCGTCGCCCGCCACCTCGAGCGCGCCGGGGACCTCGCCGCGGCCGCGGACGCCTACCTCCAGGCGGCGGCCCGGGCCCGGGCGGTCTACTCGAACCGGGAGGCGCTCCGCTTCTTCGCGCGGGCCCTGAGCCTGTTGCCGCCGGACGCCCCCGGCCGCTTCTACGCCCACGAGGCCCGCGAGCAGATCCTCCGGGGGATGGGCAGCCCCCGGGAGCAGCAGCTCGAGCTCGAGGAGATGCGCGAGTGCGCCAAGCGCGGGGACGACCCGGCGATGATGGCGATGGCCATGAACCGGAGCGCGCGCTTCGAGCTCGACCACGCCCGCACCCTGGGGGTGGCGGAGTACCTCGAGGAGGCGCTGCGATCCTCGAGAACGGCGGATGACAAGGGGGGTGAGGTGGAAGCGCTGCGGCTCTCGGCGCTCCTCGCCCGCGAGAACGGCGACGCCCAGAAGGCCCTCGAGCACTGTGACGAGGCCCTCGCCCGCTGCGGCCTCGACCGGGCGTTCCTCGCCGCGCGCGGCTCGGTGTTGGTACAGAAAGCCGAGGTCCTTCGCCGCATGGGCCGCGTTCACCAGGCCATCGAGACCAACGCGGAGGCCATCGTGATCTTCCGGCGCCTCGCGATCCGCCGGAACGAATCCCTCGCTTTGAACGGTCTGGGCATTGCGCTCGCCAGCCAGGGCGAGTTCGAAGATGCAGCAGTCGTGATACGCGCCTCCATCGGCGTGGATCGAGAGATCGGCGATCGCATGCATCTCGGGCGCAAGCTCTCCAATGTCGGCCAGCTGAACGCCGAGCTGGGCGAGGTGGAGATCGCCCTCGCCTTTCTGGAGCGGGCGGACCAGGTGCTGTCCGTGATTCACGACGACAGCGCTCGCGCGGATGCCCTCGCGGCGACCGCCGAGCTGGTGCTCGAGGTGCTGGGGGACGCCGACCAGGCGGCGGAGAAGCTGGACCACGCGCGCCGGATCGCCGAGCGCACGGGGGACCGTTACGACCAGGCGAGGGAGCGTATCGTTCGTGCTGCGCTCGAAGTGGCGACGGATCGGCTCGAGCAAGCGGAGGAGGCGGCGCGGGAGGCGGTGGAGATCTCCCGCTCGGCGAACATCCTGCTCTACCAGCTCCTCGCCCAGGCCCGGCTGGCGGAGATCCTCGCCATTCGCGGCAAGGACGAGGAGGCCAAAGCAGCCGTCGAGGTGGCCCGCAAGAGCGCCCTCGCCCGCGGCCCGATCGAGCGGGGAGAGCGGGTTCATCTGGCGATCGCCCGCACCTTCGAGGCGCTCTCCATCGAGAGCGACGCGCGCTCCGCCTACGCCGATGCCTACAAGGTGGTGGAGCTTCGGCTCTCCCAGATCCGATCGCCCCGCATTCGAGAGCGATACCTTCAGACCCCCGTCGTGAAGGCCATTCGTGATGCCCTTTGAGCCCCACCGGAAGGATCGATATCCACAGTCCGCCGAACGCGCTGGAAAAACTGTGGATAGATCGTTCTATCTCCGGGGAATCAAACGAGCTCCTCGCCGATCGTGCGCTGTGCTACAACTGTGGAAAGCGTATCAAGCAGGGAGCGAGGGGTGTCGCACGTGAGCGACCTATCCAAGCCACGGGAGCTGCCGGAGGACTACCTCTCCCGTGCTCTTTCGGCCGATTCCGCGGCGGGGCGCGCCCGCTACGCGCAGGCCGGGCTCGCCCTCGAGCCCGACTTCATCGAACCTGATACCCGGGTTCTGCTGCTCCGGCAGCTCTATCTCGCGCACCTCGAGGAGCGGAATTTCGGCGCGGCCGAGAAGGTCGCCCGGCAGATGACCTCGATCGGGCCGATGTCGGATATCGCCCATCACGACCTTTCGCGGGTGCTCTCGGTCCTGGACCGGGAAGAGGACGCCATCCACCACCAGCGCCTGGCGGGGCGCCGAGCCCCGGCCTCGCGCCGCTCTTTCCACCTCTGGTCTCTGGCCACCCTGCAGCACTTCGCCGGCCACGTGGAGGACGCGCTCTCCACCCTGAGCCGCGCCGAGCGTTGGGCCCAGAAGGACCGGCCCCTCATCGTCGCCCATGCGGCCTACATCGAGCTCGACAGCGGCGGCGCGCCAGAAGGGCTCGAGGAGATCATCGACGACCTCGAGTCGAGCGAGAGCCGGGAGGGCTACGGCGAGTATCTGCTCGGGATGATCGCCGACAAGCTCGGAGATCAGGGCCGGGCCGCCACCTTCCTGCGCGCCTTCCTCCGTCGAAACGCCAGCGCTGACGTCGCGAAATCCCTGACGCTCCACGAGGAGCTGAGGCGCGCCCGCACCGCCCTGGCCCGCCTCAGCGACTGACGGAACTCACCGCCACCACCAGACGTGATGGTGCGTTGGCCACCCGGCTCAGGCCCCCTCTGGTGTTGGGCGAGCGGAGGGTGGCTGAACGTGCTCACAGAGCGATCACTCACACGATATGGAGGGTCGATGGGAGGATCCCGCCGGCCCTGTGGCGCAGGTGGGCAAAACGGGTACAGTGACGCACCGCGCGGTCTGGGGGTTGGACGGTGTGGCGGGAGGTGTAGGGATGACTCGACTTGGCTTTTCGGCGCTGGCGATCGCGCTGTTGTTCTCACTCGCCGCGTGCGGCGAATCTCATTCCACCGACGACGACAGCGGCATCTCCTTCGATGCCGATACGCCCGATGGTGGGGACGCGGACGCTGGCGACGCGACCCCTCCCGACACGAGCGTTCCGATCGTCTGCGGCGACGGTCGCCTGAGCCCGGGCGAGTCCTGCGACGACGGCAACACGATGGACGGCGATGGCTGCGACTCCATGTGCTTCCGTGAGGCCCGCTGCGGCGACAACGCCCTCGACCCGGGCGAGGTCTGCGACGACGGCAACAACGCCTCCGGCGACGGTTGCCGCTCCGACTGCGCGTCCGACGAGACCTGCGGCAACGGCATCCGCGACATCCCCGCCGGCGAGGTCTGTGACGACGGCAACACCATGGACGGCGACGGCTGCTCCGCCGATTGCCGCGTCCTCGAAGGTTGCGGGGACGGCGTCCTCGACACCGCGGCGGGCGAGCAGTGCGACGACGGCAACACCGACCCCTGGGACGGCTGCGCCGCGGACTGTCACATCGAGATCAGCATGGTGATCGACAGCCTGATGGTGGCTGGCATGGGCGTCGGCTGCGACTACAGCGGCGACGGCGTGCCGGACAACAAGTTCGGAGAGGGCATCGGCGCGGTGCTGGGCGCCGTGGGCGGCGGCGGGGGCAACCTCGCGGACAACCTCACGGTCCTGCTCAACATGCGGGGCCTCGACGACATCCACGGCATCGACGACCCGGACGTGACGGCGGCCTGGCTCCCCGGCATGGAGACGAGCACCCCCGGCGAGTATCTGGCCGACGAGTCCTTCTTCGACATGGACGGCAACCCCACCGTCACCTTCGAGGGCTCGATCGACATGCGCATGTACGCCGCCGGGCCCGAGGACATCACGATCCCGGTCTTCATCCTTCCGCTGGAGATCCGCCAGAGTCGCCTCGCCGGCACCACGCGCGAGACGGGCGGCCAGCTCAGCAACATCGACGACGGTCTGCTCTGCGGCGCGGTCCCCCTCGACCTGCTCGCGGCCTTCCCGGTCCCCGACGGCATCCCCATCGTCGGCGGCATGCCCGCCTGTGAAGGGGACGCACCGCCGAGCTTCGCCGACCTGATCGTCGGCGGCGCCGTGGTGCTGCCTCCCACCCCGCCGGACGTCGACCTCGATGGTGACGGCCTCGAGGCCTTCGAGGTGACCCGCGGGGCTGGCTGCCAGCCCGTCGTGACCGCCTGCATCGACGGCGACGGAACCCGCATCGAGGGCCGCGACTGCCTCCTCGACCCGCACATCCGCGACGGCCTCTCGGCCGCCTTCCCCTTCACCGCCGCCCCCGCCACCATCGTCGGCACCGCCGCGATGATGATGATGGGGCCATAGCGGCCGTTAGCGACAAAGTCGCAAACGCCCGACGCACACAAGGCTTCACGACACCGGGGAGTGCAACGACCACGAAGGCCGCGCCAAGCGGCCGCTCCGCTCCTGCCCTGGTTGCCTGGACGGAGTGGAGCGTTGCGAAGCAACGCGACCCGGGCGCGAAGCGCCCGCGAGGGGGTGCGAACGCTGCCCGCAGAGGTCCCGGGGATTTCAGAGCTCGACCGTCTGGGTCAATCTCAACCACAGGGACCGGGCAGACGTGAGAGCCGAGCGCGAAGCGCGAGGCGACGAGGGGGACCCTCCCCCTCGGGGGGTGTCGGGGGGGCGCAGCCCCCTGACCGTTAAATAACCTTTCCGGCCACCCGCCCTGCGACCCCAAACCGCGCTACCCTCCCTCCCCCATGGCCGGCTCAGTGATAACGCCCCTCGACCGGGCGTACGCGCATCACATCGCGGGCGAAGCCGATGACGCGCTTCGCCTGGCGATCGTGACCCTCGACAAGACGGGCGATCTCGGTGCGGTCACCCTCCTCGCCGAGATCCTCTCCTCGAAGGATCGCAAGGACGTCGCCGTGAAGGCGCTGAAGCGTCTCGTCGATGCGTACACGCGGCGTGGCGACATGGGCGGCGCCACCGTGGCTGTCTGTCTGGCGGTCGATGCTGGCGAGAAGGGCGATCCGCTTCGCGCCACCATCGCCAAAGCTTTCGCCAAGGGCTCCAAGCGCGCGTCACCCGAAGCCAGCCCTGCGCCGCCGCCGCTTCCCCAGGAGCTCGAGGTCGACGCCGCGCTGGCGAAGCTGAAAGGCGACGCGCTCCTCTCTCGGGCGGACGAGGCCCTGAGCGCCTGGCTGAAGACCGACGATCCAGTCCCCGCCGACACCAAGGTTCCGCTGCTCCCCCTCTCGTCCGCGCTCGCCTCGAGCACCCTCGCGCGGCTCCTCGAAGCGGCGTCGGTGTGCGACGCCGCCGAAGGCGAAGCCATCATCGAGCAGGGCACCGAAGGCAAGGCGGCGTTCTTGTTGGTGCGCGGCATGACCGAAGCGGTCCGCATCGTCGGCGACGACGAGGTCCGCCTCGCGGCGCTCGGGCCGGGCGCGCTCTTCGGGGAGATGGCGCTGGTGAGCGACGCCCCGCGCGCGGCCTCGGTGCGCGCGCTCGAGGCGACACGCCTCCTGCGATTTCCCCGCGACACCCTGGAGAAGCTCGCCGAGCGCGACGCGAACCTGGGCAAGGAGCTCGGCGGCTTCTGTCAGGCGCGAATGGTCGCGAACCTCGTACGTCACAGCCGCATCCTCGCCTCGGTCGATCCCGCCGACCGTCAGGCGCTCATGGATCGCTTCGAGACCCGCACCTTCACGACCGGCGACCGCCTGGTGACGCAGGGCGAGGAGACGGGCGGCCTCTTTCTCATCGCGAGCGGAACCGTCACCGTGAGCAGCCGCGACGCCGAGGGCGACCGCATCCAGATCGTCGACCTCGGCCCCGGCGACGTCGTGGGCGAGATCAGCCTGGTGCTCCGCCGTCCCGCCACCGCCGACGTCACCGCCGCCCACCACACGGTGGCCCTCGAGCTCAGCCGCGAGAAGTTCCAAGAGGCGATCAAGGAATATCCCTCGCTCCTGAGCGAGCTCTACGACCTGGCCACGACCCGCGACGACGAGACGAAGAGCGTCGTCGCCCAGGAAGCGCTCGACGTCGAAGACATCGTGCTTCTCTGAGCTCGTAGAGACCCATTGACGAGGGCGCGGTCGGTCCTAGAACGATCATTGTCAGAGATACGACATTGATTCGACAGTCTCTAGACACCCCAACCCATTATTTCTCCAACCGTGCACGTGCGCGGGGTGGGTCGTCGATGCGCGGCGACCCGCCCCGCGGACGACTTCTCGTGCGGGATGAGGACGAAAGTGCACCCCTACCCACGGATGGTTGACGGGCTTCGCTACGCCGTGGCTGCATCGGCACAGCCACGGAGGTGCCGATGTCGACCGAAGAAGAGCACGGGCACAAAGACGAAGACGCGCCCGCCAAGGTTCATCCCCACCGTCACCTCGCGTACATGAGCCCGAAGGCCACGATGACGTTGCGCGAGGGGCTCGAGGAGTATTACGCGTCCATCGATGGGCTCTTCACCGCCGACCAGCTTTCGGAAGAGATGGCAGAGCTCTTCACCTTCCACGACACCTGCCACGTGCTCTTCGGCTGCGACACGTCGATCCACGGCGAGGCGTTGGTGGACACCTGGTCGATATTTGGGTCCACCGTCACCTTGAAGACCTACAAGAAGTACCTCGATTTCATCGGCACCCAGAGCATGTTCAGAGACATGACCTTCGAGCAGATGATGGAGGCGCTGGCCGAGACCACCACCTCGACGCCCAAGGCGTTCTGGCGCGCCACACACATGACCCACAAGTGGCCCTTCCGCGATCACGAGCAGTACATGGACCGGCCCCTCGACGAGCTGCGCGAGGAGTTCGGCATCCAGGTGATCGAGTAGCGAGGCGCCGGCGGAAGATCCAGGGCCGTTGAGCACGCACGTTCCCCCGAGGTAGATTGGTGTCATCCCTGTTCTTCTGATCGTGAGTGCGGCGCTCTCCGCTTGCGCCGGATGTGGGCTCGTACTCGAGGCGGACCCGCACGAGCGGCGGGACGGAGCCATTCCGTCGCCCGATGCAGACACGGTCGATGCGACGCTCGATTCGGCGATGCGGATGGACGCGCCATCGACCGACACGCTCTTCGTTCCGGATGAGAGCGCCGGTGACGCGATCGTGGTCGATGCGATGAGCGACGACACGTCGCCCGCCGACGCGGCTTCGTGTGACCTCGACCCGTGCCGGCTTCTCCCTCCTCAGTGCGGCTGTCCTGCGGGAGAGGTGTGCCAGTACACCGCTGCCCTCGGCATCCACTGCACCGCGCCTGGGCCACTCCCCGCTGACGCCTTGTGCACCGACGAGGAGCAGTGCGCCGCATCGCTGACCTGCTTCTGGTCCTCGCGGACGCTCGGCGGCCTTTGCGTTCCGTGGTGCTCGACGGACTCAGACTGCCCATCGGGCAGTTGTGTCAGAGCGGCAGTCGTCAGCCAGACGGGCGTCTGCACTCACCCATGTGACCCCAGGGATCCGATGTCCTGCCCGAGCCCCGACCTGGCGTGCCGGCTCATCTCGGAGACTCGATGGGAGGATGGCGCATCGGTCCAGGCGACGTTCTGTATTGCCACCGGCACGCGAACCACAGGCACTGCCTGCACCTCCGCTCGCCAATGCGTTGCTGGTTTGACCTGCGTGTCCGGGCTCTGCGTGCCCTACTGTGTCGTCGGGGCCGGCGATTGCGCGGGTGGAACCACGTGCACACCTACTGCGACCGTCGGCTCCACCACCTACGGCGGTTGCCGTTGAAGCCGCGCCAGCCCCCCCTCAGGGAAACGCCGTGAAGAGGTTCGCGAGCGACTCCTGGTCGGCCGCGTCGTTCAAGTAGGGCGTCACCGCGAAGATCTCCTGCACGCTGCGCAGGAGCGAGCCGTGGGTGTAGTGGGTCGTCGACTCCGTGAAGCCCACGCGGGCGAAGGGGCCGAGAGCGATCATCCCGATCGGGTGGTCACCGCCTTCGCTCTCGTCCCAGGTCACGAAGACGACGCCGTCGTGCGCGTTCACATAGTCGATCATCGCGGGCAGCTCGGCCGCGAGCCAGTCGTCGCCGTTCTTGACCGAGTCCGACGAGTCGCATCCGGACGAGTTGTGCATGTCGTGGCAGAGGTCGGGCGTCACGAAGTTGTATTGCGCCGCGGTCCCGGCCGCCAGGTCGTCCGCCAGCTCGCTGTACGGGCGCACGTGCTCGATGCAACGCGTGGCCGTCGTGCTGTTGCCGTCCGTGACGTCGTCGAAATAGATCATCGGGTTGTGCTTCGGTGCGTAGAGGCCGCGGCCCGAGAGCGGACAGTCGTCGCCGGTGATCCCTTCCTGATAGGAGCGCCACGTGACGCCGGCGTCCTCGAGCATGGTGACGAGGTGCGGCGTGTCGGCGGGCTGGTGGTTCGCGTCGGGATTGGCGTCGTCGTCGATGCCGAAGTCGGTGCCCGCCTCCATCCAGATGTAGTTGGGCTCGCTGGGATGAACGCCTGGTGCGTTGAAGTAGTTCTCGGAGTGCGCGCCCTCGTCGAGGAGCGAGTTGATGTAGGGGGCGGACGAGGAGCCGGAGATGTCCGACCAGTTGTGGTTCTCCATCACGACGATGAAGACGGTCTGGATGTTGCTGCCGGGCGTCGACCCATCCGCGGTCCCGCTGTCGGCGGGCGGTGCGCTGTCGGTGGCGACGCTCGAATCGCTGCTGCTTCCATCCGGCATGGCGCTCGAATCCGCCGTGGTGCCCGAATCGGCGGGGGCGGTGTCATCACCGCCGCAGGCTGTCAGGACGAGCAGGGAGAGGAGGCAGGCGGCGATCGAAGCGGCGATCGAAGATGAAGCATGCATGGGCTGACGATGCCCCTGCTCGCCGAGGCCTGCAAGTCGCGTGTGTCAGCGAACCTCGACCGTCGTGCGATCGGCCGCGACGGCGCGAAAGCGAACGGTGACGTGGCCGACCGAGGCGGGCACGATCGGCCGTATGGTCGAGAGCGACCCGAGGCAATTGGCGATCCCATTGGGCGTACCGTCGGGCGGGTGGTAGTCACGGGAGATCATCCCGTTGATGTGGGTCCAGCCGAACTCTCCGCTGTAGGGAGGCGGCGGCGACACGTTCTCCAGCAGCTCGAGGCACGTCCTGAACGTGTCCACGCGCGTGGAGATGACGGCGCGAACCTCCGGCAGCATGGACTTCCCTTCGGTCACCTCCGCCGTCACGCGGAGCCTCGGATGCGAAACCTGCGCGCGCGACGACCAATCGGTCTGGTCGACGACGGCGACCGCCCCCTCACCTTCGGGGACCGTTTCGACCGTCAAGCGGTAGCGAAGCGACCAATCCCCGACGGGGCCGTGTGGGGGCGTGTTGGCGACGGTCGCCACGTTGATGCAGTCGAACGTCGGCCCCTGCGGGAGGTCGCCGTAGTCGTGCATCATCATCGCGTCATCTGGATAGACGTGGACATCGAACACCCAGCGCGGCCCACCGCGTAGACATCGGTCGAGGTGACGTGCGACGGCGGTCAAGCTCGGACGCAGCCGGCTCGGGGCGACGTGCGTTTCGGCGAGGACGAAGCGATAGGTGTGGGCGGCCGCCGCGGGCGGTTCGGGTGGAGTCGAGGGTGCATGCGCGGTGCGCGCTTCCGCGCGAGCCGTCGCAACGGCATGATCCGATGAAGGCGCGGTGGAAGGGTCGGGCGCCGCTGACGCCTGCGCCGCGCCCTCATCCGAAGCGTCCTCGGCGGAAGAGGCGTCGAGTAGGATCGGGGGCGTCGGCGCCGGCTCGGTGAGCCGCTCGCTCGCCGCTTCGCTCCGATCATCCGAGCCTCGAAGCGCCGTCATGGCGATCGCCACCAGGCCCGCTCCGCCAGCGATGCCGATCACCGCCGCCAGCACCATCGCCGGCATGCGCAGACGTCGAGGCGTTGGATTCTCCGTCGTGACCGTGGCCGTGGCCCCGGGCGTCGCGCCCTGTCGAGTGACGGGCGGCATCGCAGCGGCCGTCGCGGGTCGAGGTGAGCGCCGGCGTCGTCGACCGGGCGCATCGAGCTCCGGATCCGGGGGCAGGACGAGAGACTGGAGCGTCGGCGGACGCGTCCACTTCCGAACGAGGGTTCGTGGCTGGTCGAAAGGCGCGAGCGCGGCGTCCAGCTCCTCGGCGCTCGCGTACCGTTGCTCGGGCTCGCGGGAGAGGCAACGCTCGATGACGTCGACGATCGGGCCGAGCTCGCGGTGGGTGCGCGTCAGGGACGTCCGGTCACCGCTCATCAATCGTGGGAGAACCTCCTGCATCGGACCGCGTCCATAGGGAGGCTCGCCGGTGAGCAGCGCCTGCAGGATGGCACCGATGGCGTAGACGTCCGCCGCGGGACCGACGCGCTCGCCGAAGGCCTGCTCCGGCGCCATGTAGGCCGGCGTCCCGACGACGTGACCGGTGACGGTCAGCCTCTGATAGGTGGGGCTGTGCACGAAGCGCGCGATCCCGAAGTCGAGGACCTTCGCGTGCAGCGCGTCTCCCGCGCCGTCGATCATCACGTTTGCGGGCTTGAGGTCGCGATGCACGATGCCCACTTCGTGCGCCGCGCCCACCGCCGCTACGATCTGACGCACGATCGCGACCGCGCGACCGACCGAGAGCGTCTCGTCGCGCCGAAGGAGCTGCGCGAGCGACTCACCTGGGGCGCGCTCCATCACCAGCCAGGGCATGCCGTCGTCTTCGAGGCCCGAGTCGAGCGCACGCACGACGTGGGGATGTGCCAGCAGGCTCATCACCTCGGTCTCGCGCTGGAAGCGCGCCAGGTACGCCGCCTCACCGGCGAGCTCGGGGAGCAGCAGCTTGAGGGCGACGATGGTCCCCGTGCGTTCGTCCTCGGCTTCGAAGACCGCGCCCATCCCGCCCGCGCCGAGCACGCTCCTCAGACGATAGCGTCCATCGATCCTCCGCCCGAGCAGCGCGCCGGTGTCGATCTCGGCCATCGCGCCGAGTCTACCCCCCAGCTACGCACCCCACACGCTGCTACGATGGGAGCGTGCATGCGGTGTGGGGCTTGTCGCTCGCGCTCCTGGTGACCGGTTGTGGCCGCGTCGCATATGACGCGGTCACTTCGTCCACCGATGCAGCGCTGGACGCAACGGTGGACGCGGGCGACACGACGCCCGTGGACGCCGCGGGCGACACATCGGCCGACGCCGGAGTCGATGCCGATGCCGGCACCACCGACGCGGCGGCGGACTCGGGCGTGTGCGGCGAAGCCCCCTGCCGGCTGGTGAGCCCTCAATGTGGTTGCCCAACCGGTCAGATGTGCGGCTGGAACACCTCGACGCCACGCGCGTGCGTCCTCGCCGGCACCGTCCCCGTGGGCGCGGTCTGCACACGCGACAACGAATGTGTGCCCGGTGCCGGTTGCATCTCGTTTGGATCCATCGGCGTATGTCACGCGTTCTGCGATTCGGCCGCGGACTGCCCGACCGACGCGCGATGCGTGCGCCTGTCGTGGTCGACGCCGCCGGGGATCTGCTCGACCACCTGTGATCCCGTAGACCAGACGGGGTGCCCGGGGGCGACATCGTGCGGTCTAGGGCTCGCCTACGAAGTGCCGTCTGGCGACGTGGTCTCGGTGAACCTCTGCAGTCCACCGGGGCCGGGCGGCATCGACGCTCCCTGCGTCGGCCCGCTCGACTGTGGGGTGGCGCTCGTCTGCAACACCGATCACTGCCGTCCCATCTGTCGCGTCGGCGACCCCGCCACTTGCACCGGATCCTGTGACAGCTTCACACCACCCTCCGTCGTGGGTGCAGTCGAGTACGGCGCGTGCAACTAGCACTACTTGATCAGGGCCACGGCGGCCCGCAATCACGGTGGATTTCGCTGGGCGTGCGCGTCCCAGCGACCTGAGCTACGATTGGCACCTTGTCTTTTCGAATGCTTGGCCGCCCGCGTGCAACTGGCCAGGAAGAGGGATCATGACCGCCTCGGCCGTCCGCAGGGATTCGCAACACGGCGAACGCGTCGTCTTCGATGGGATTGCTTTCGAGCTCCTCTCCGACGTCGAGGCGCTCGAAATACCGCATTCCCAGGAAGGGCACGCGCGTGTTTTGTCCTCGGTGCTCTGCTCGGTCACGACGGACCTTCCGCCAAGCGCCGACGTCGAGACCGCGTGCGAGTGGAATCGCGACCGCGCGAGCATCCGCGCGCCCGGCGTGATCGCCTCCCTGCGCCACCTCGCGCCCCGGCGCTACGCGGTCACGGCGCACGTGGCTCCGGAGGGCGGTTTGCTTCCGCTCCTCGAAGCGGTCAGTCGCGCCGTTCGTTCCCGCGACGTCTGAGCCGACCTGATAGTCTGAGCCGCTCTCGGCGAGAGCGAGCATGGACGCGCGAGGGATAGCGGGACGAATCGCGACGGCCGCGACCGGTTTCGGTCTCGCGGCGGCGCTGGTGTCCTTTCTGCCGTTCGGGTTCACCGAGTCTCCGGTCCCCGCCCTCGCGGTGCTCGCTCTCGCGAGCGTGATCGTCTGGTTCGTGATCCACGCGGTGGCCGACGCCAAGCGCAGCGAGCTCTCGGAGCTGACCCGCGCTCTTCGCCGCGAGGGCGAACCAACGCCCGGTGCGCAGGAGCGAGTCCCGGCACTCCGCGTCGCCGATCCACGCCTCGCCATGATCGCGGTCGAGATCGAACGACTCCTGACCGGCCTCGACACGGTCCTCAGCCAACATCGCGACGCACGACTCGAGGCGCAGAAGGAAGACGAGAGCGAGACAGAGTTCCTCACGGAGCTGAGTCACGAGTTGCGTACGCCTCTCAACTCGATCCTCGGCTTCTCCCAGGTCCTCCTCGACGAGATCGACGGCCCCCTCACTGACTCGCAGCGCGAAGACGTGGAGACCATTCGCTCCTCGGGGTCCCATCTCTCCGCGTTGGTCGACGACGTCCTGGACATGGCGGCCCTTCACTCGGGTCACGTGAAGCTGGCGCGCCGGCCGGTGCAGGTCGACAAGCTGATCGCGGAGGTCGAGCGCCTCTTGCGCGGCCAGTTGCGCGACAAGCCCGTCGCCCTCGCGCGCGAGGTCGCGGACGATCTGCCCCCCGTCCTCGCGGATGAGAAACGCGTGCGTCAGATCCTGATGAATCTCGGCACCAACGCCCTCAAGTTCACCGAATCCGGGGAGGTGAAGCTCGAGGCGGTGGCGGAGGACGGAGGCGTGCGCCTCACGGTGCACGACACGGGTCCCGGGATCCCACCCGGCGACCGCGACTCGATCTTCCACGAGTTCACGCAGGTGTCGGGAAGCATCCTGCGCCGGACGCAGGGAAGCGGTCTCGGGCTCGCGATCGTGAAGCGATTGACCGAGCTCCACGGCGGTCGCATCTGGCTCGACAGCGTCACGGGCGAGGGCTCCTCCTTCCACGTCTGGCTCCCTGCGGAGGAGAACGAATGAGCGCGCAGCTTCCCTCGCCGGCGCGCGTCTTCACCGAGCTCTCCATCTGGGGCAGCGGGGTGACGATCCTGCAAGCGCTCATCCTCCTGCCGATCCGTCCGAGCTCGGTGGTCTTCGCCATCCCCACCCTCGCGGTGACCGCCGTCTTCGGCGCGTTCATCGTCGTGCGCACCGCGTCGCTCTACAGGAGCGCTCGGCGCGCAGCCGCGGGGGGCGACGCGCCGCCACCTTCACGCTCGGCCTTGAGCGACGCCACGCGCGCTCCCGATCGTGCGCTCGAGGTCTTCATGGCCCTCGAAGCGCTGGCGGGGGCGATCGGCGTGCTCGGCTATCACGGCGCGATGAATCCGGCCATGGTGCTCACCCCCGTCCTGGGGAGCGCCCTCGTTCTGGCGCCGGCCTATGGGCTCGGTGTTCGGCGGGCCCTGCGTCCCTGGATCGTCGCCTTTCCACCAAGCGAGCTCGCCGTGGTCGAGAGCCGCGCGCACGCGCGCCGCATCGCCTGGGCCACGGCCTCCGCGGTGCTCGGCGTCGGCCTCATCGGCATCTCTCTGGGCGCCCATTCGGCCGAGGCCAGCGTCGCCGCGCTCGCGCTCGGTGGCTCGGTCACGCTGGGCGTAGCGGTGGTCGCCGGGTCGATCGCGGCGCGACTCGCGCGACGGCTCTCGGCGGATCTGTCCCGCTTGCACGCGAGCGTCGCGGAGTCCGCCGAGCAGGGCCGCTTGGTCGACGTGAAGAGCTGGGCGGCTCCGGGCGCCGATCCGCTGATCGTCGCGCTCTCGGATGCCATCCAGCGAGCGTCGACGTCGATCCGACGCATCGCCGACGCCGAGAAGCGCACCAAGTCGTCGATCGAGGAGACGCAGCGCAACAAGACGATCTTCATGGCGTCCATGAGCCACGACCTGCGCAGCCCGCTCAATTCGATCATGGGATTTTCCGAGCTGCTGATCTCCGGCATCGGCGGAGAGCTGACGGACGGCCAGCGCGAGAGCGTCTCGGTGATCCAACGGAGCGGCTCGGAGCTCCTCGAGCTGCTCAACGACATCATCGATTCGGCGCGACTCGAAGCTTTGCGCCTGCCGCTCCGGCGCGCGTGGACGCCCACCGTCGAGCTGCTCACCGACGCGATCCAGAAGGGCCGCGAGATCGTTCAGATCCGCACCGGCACTGGAAAGGGCTTCACCATCGAGGAGACGCTCGAGCCGGGCTTGCCGCCGGTCTACGTGGACAGCCACCGCATCGTGCAGGCGATCCTCTGCATCTTTCGCCACGCCACGATGGTGATGGAGGGAGGCGCGATCCGTCTCTCCGCGAAGGTGGAGGACGGAGACGTCCGCGTGTCGATCACCGACACTGGGACCGCCTTCCTCGACGAGGATCGCGAGCGCGTCTTCCAGGCTTTCCGCGCCATGACCTCCGCCTCCGGCCGTCGGATCGGCGGCATGGGCCTGTCGCTCTCCCTCGCCCGCTCCCTGGTACGGGCCCATGGCGGCGACATCCACTACGACCCCTCCGCCGAGGGCACGACCTTCCACGTCACCATCCCGGCGAGCGGGGAAACGCAGTGACGGAATACTCCACCTGCGCCCGCGTGTTACAGTGCGCGTGTTGCAGGCGGTCACCTCCATCGACGAGGGCGCTGCGGGTGTCGCGGCCCGCATAGTCGACAACGTCGGAAAAGCGCTCGAAGGAAAGCGCGACGTGGTCGAGCTCGCGGTGACGACCCTCTTCGCGCGCGGTCATCTCCTCATCGAGGACGTACCGGGTGTCGGAAAGACCACCCTCGCGCGGGCGCTCGCGCGCTCCATCGGGGTTCAGTTCCGCCGCATCCAGTTCACCAGCGACCTGATGCCGGCCGACGTCGTGGGCGGGTCCATCTACGATCAGAAGGCGGGTGACTTCTCTTTCCGGCCGGGTCCCGTCTTCACCAACGTGCTCCTCGCGGACGAGATCAACCGCACCACGCCCAAGACCCAGAGCGCGCTCCTCGAAGCGATGGACGAGAGGCAGGTCTCCATCGACGGCGTGACCCGCGCCCTCGACGAGCCCTTCTTCGTCGTCGCCACTCAGAACCCGGACGAGTTCTACGGCACCTATCCGCTGCCCGAGTCGCAGCTCGATCGCTTCTTGATGCGCATCGCCATCGGCTATCCACCGGCGGACGTCGAGCGGAAGGTCCTCGGCGCGCGCCGCGGCGCCGAGCCGACCGACTCGCTCGAGTCCGTGGTCGACGAGGCTGGCCTGCTCGCGGCGCAGGAAGCGGTGGACCGCGTCCGCGTCGAGGCGCCGGTGCTCGACTATCTGCACTCGGTCGTAGTGGCCACGCGCGACACGCCGATGCTCTCGCTCGGTGCGTCCACCCGCGCGGCGCTGGCGCTCGACCGCGCGGTGCGGGCCCATGCGCTGGTCCTCGGCCGCACCTACGCCACGCCCGACGACGTGAAGGCCCTGGCGGTGCCGGTGCTGAGCCACCGCGTGCGCGTCGCCGGCCATCAGGACGGCGCAGGACGCCGCTCCGACGCCGAGCGCGTGGTGCGTGATCTGGTGAGCTCCCTGGCCGTGCCCGTGTGATCGTGGCGTCGGCGATCTCGAAGCTCGGCCGTGCGATCGCGGTGCAGCGAGAGAAGAGCCGCCGCCGCCCGCAGCGCCGGGCGCGCCTCACCCGCGAGGGCAAGGTCTTCGTCTTCGTCACCGTCGGCGTCGGATTCGCCGCGGTGAACACCGGCAACAACCTCCTCTACCTCATGCTCGGTCTGATGCTCAGCCTGCTCTTGTTGAGCATGGTGCTGAGCGAGATCGCGCTCCGGAAGGTCTTCGTCGAGCGCCGCCTGCCGGCGCGCGCCTTCGCCCGCACCCCATCGCTGGTCGAGCTCGTCCTCCGCAACGAAAAGCGCTTCCTCCCCAGCTACTCCCTCGAGGTGGAGGACCGCGCCAAAGACGAGCCCACCGAGCGGCGGTGCTACTTCCTCAAGGTCTCTCCCGAAGGCGAGCAGGTCGCCGCCTACCAGCGCGTGCCGTCGAAGCGGGGCGCGCTCGCGCTGATTGGTTACCGCATCGGCACCCGCTATCCCTTCGGTCTGGTCGAGAAGGCCTACGTGCACGTGGGCGAGGGCGAGCTCCTCGTCTATCCCGAGCTCATCGACGTCGATCCGGCGATCCTGCGCGGTCGCTTCACCGGTACCGACCACCCCGATCCCTTCATCGGCCGGGGCATCGAGGTCGCCGGGCTGCGCGAGTACGTGGCTGGCGACGAGGCGCGCGCGATCCACTGGCGGCGAAGCGCAGCGCTCGGGACCCTGGTGGTCAAGGAGCGACAGCGAGACGCGTCGTCGCGCGTCGTCTTCGTCCTCGACAATCTTCGCCCAGAGGGGGTGGAAGAGGAGGGCTGGGCCGCCGGCTTCGAGCACGCCATCAGCCGCATCGCCACGCTCACGGCGGAGGCGGCGGCGAGGGGCGCGAGCGTCGAGGTCGTCGCACGGGACACGCGTTCGCCTCTCTTGGCCCCGGGCGCGGCGCCCGATCCCATCTGGCGCTTTCTGGCGCGACTCGAGGTCGCCGACCCGGAGGCGAGCCCGCCCGTGGCTGGGCAAGGCGCGATCTACATCGACGTCGTGCCCAGGGCGACGCCCGAAGGAGAGAAGGCGTGAGCTTTTCGCTCCTGCACAAGCTGGTCACCTATCTGATCAGCGGCCTCGGTCTCTACGCGCTCTCCCTCGGGGGCGAGCTCGGCCCGGGGCCTTCGGGAGCGTTCTTCGTCGCCTGGGCCGTGAGCTTCTTCGTCGAGGGCGCGCGGCTCTCCGACAAGCGCTGGATCCAGGGTTGGAACGTCGCCCTGGTCGTGTTCCTGGTGATCGAGATCGGACGCGGGATCCTCGGCGAGCCCTTCCTCGCCCTCGGTCTGGAGTTCGCGGGCTTCCTCCAGATCTCGCGGCTCT
The DNA here is from genome assembly GCA_963727445.1 of uncultured delta proteobacterium. Classification (GTDB taxonomy): domain Bacteria; phylum Myxococcota_A; class Polyangia; order Polyangiales; family B10-G4; genus B10-G4. Next base: position 97,458 of record CAVSGI010000015.1, on the reverse strand, counting down.
TCAACCGACGGGGCGCGCGCGACCACCAGCAGATCGCGGTCCTCGCCTTCTTGCACCTGATCGCCGCGACGGTGCTCTCCACCGACCTCGCCTACGGCTTCGTCTTCGTCGGCTTCGTCATCGCCACGCCGTGGATGCTGGTGCTCACTCAGCTGAGGCAGGAGATCGAAGGCAACTACGAGAAGGCGGGGACGCGACGCGGTCCCGACGTGGCCAGGGTGCTCTCCTCGCGACGCATCGTGGGCGCGGGCTTCCTCGCGGGGACCGCCGCGCTGACGCTGCCGATCTTCCTCGTCACGGTGGCGCTCTTCTTGATGTTCCCGCGCGTCGGCCTCGGCTTCCTCTCCTTCGACAGCCGCGGCGGCCAGCACACCGCGGGCTTCGGTCGCAACGTCGAGCTGGGCGACTTCGGCGTGATCCGCGACAACCCCGAGGTCGTGATGCGACTGAAGCTTCCCTCGGTGGGGGGAGCCTCGCGCCCGCCCTACGTCGCCATGCGCATGCGCGGCACTTCCTTCGATCGCTACGACGGACGGCGCTGGACGCGGAGCGACGCCCACGCACATCAGGTGCGCGCCGAAGGGGACTACTACCCGCTGCGTCGAGAGCGGCGTCTCGAAGACCTCGAGGTGCAGGTCATTCTGGACCACCTCGACGAGCCGGTGATCTTCCTGCCTCCCAAGACCGTCGGGCTCGACCATCCCCGAGCAGGTCGTGCGCGCACAGCCTCGCGCCCGCCGCGTCGAGCGCTCCCTCGGCCTCGACGTTCGCTACGCGGACGACGACGGGCTCGGGCTGCGCTACACCGCCTACGTCTCGACCAACCCACGCGAGGAGCTCCTCGACACCCTCGAGCCCGAAGACCGACAGCGCTATCTCGAGCTCCCGAACGGCGTCGATCGCGTCGCCGCCCTCGCCCGCCGGCTCACCGCCGACGTCGAGACGGACGAGGAGCGCGCGGATGCGCTCCTGAGTTACCTCCGGGACTCGGGCGAGCTCACCTACTCGCTCGAGATGCCCCCCGTCGAGCCCAACCAGGACCCACTCGAAGTCTTCCTCTTCGACGCGCATTACGGCCACTGCGAGTACTACTCGACGGCGATGGCGGTGATGCTCCGAACCCTCGGCATCCCGAGTCGCAACGTCACCGGGTTCGCGGGCGCCATCTACAACCCCTACGGCGACTACTACGCCGTGCGTCATGGGGACGCCCACAGCTGGGTCGAGGGATACGTCGAAGGACGTTGGGTCACCTTCGATCCGACGCCGCCGGCGCGCGGCGAGGTCGCCCGCGACGACGGGGTTTTCGCCGACCTTCGCGCGATGATGGACGCGCTTCGCACGCGCTGGAATCGGGACGTGGTGGGTTACGATCTGCGTGCCCAGGTCGAGGGGCTGCGTCGCTTCTTCAGGTGGTCGTGGCGGATCCGGAACCAGTTTCGCGAGATGGGGGGCAGTGACGAGACCGGTGGGGCAGAACGGAGCGGGCCCGGCCTCTTGGGCCGCGCCTCCCCCTTGCTCGCCGCCGCGCTTCTGCTCCTCGTCCTCGGCGCCGGCCTGTGGGCCGTCCGACGGAGGCGCCGCCGGCGCCGGGAGGAAGGGCAGCAGGTGAGCGCGGATGCGCGGACCGCCATACGGCTCTACCGCCGGCTCGAGCGTATCCTCGCCAGGCAGGGCCACGCGCGACCCGCGGGGCGGACCCCCCGCGAGCACGCCCGGGCTCTCGAGGAAGAGGGCTACCCGGGGGCCGTGATTGTCACGGAAATCACCCAGCGCTACGAGCAGAGCCGCTGGGGCGCGGCCCCTCTGCCGACCCCGGAGCTCCAGAAGCTGGAGCGAAAGCTCGATGCCCTCCCCCGGAGGCCGAACCAAGGCCCTTGAGTTTTCGCATTTGAGGCGATCCCTGCGCTGCGACGTCTTCAAATCCTTTCTTTGGGAGGGGCCACCGACTACCCTTGGCGCACCCGATGGGCACCTCGATCGAGGATCTGACCGCCCGCGCCAAGCAGTTGATCGCCGAGCGCCGCTATCAGGAGGCGGTTCGCGCTTGCCGAAGAATTCTTCTGTCCCGGCCAGCGATGACCGAGGTGCGGATTCTCCTCGGGATGGCGTTGCTCGCTCTCAAGCGCCACGACGAGGTGCGCGCCGAGATGATGGCCGTGCTTCGCGCGGCGCCCGAGGAGCCCGTCGCCCATCGGCTCCTCGGCGAAGCGCATCTCCGCGATGGTCAGGTCGACAAGGCACGGGACAGCTTTCGTCACGCCCTCGAGCTCGACCCGAGTGACGAGGAGGCCCGCGAGCTCCTGTCGGAGGTGGCGGAGGAGGAGCCGGTCGTGTCGGAGACGATTGATCGGTGGTTCGAAGCCGAAGCGGTCGCCACGCTCCAGACCGACTCGCCCGAGTGGGTCGAGGACCCAACCGAATCCCTGCCGGGCTTCGACATCGAAAAGCTGCGTCGCGACCGCGACGCCGCCCTGGGCCGGCCGGCCTCGTCCGCTCCGCCCCCGCCGCCGCCCAGACCCGGCGGCGATTCTCGCACCCCCTCCGGTCGCGCCTCCTCCCTCGGCGCCCCCGCCGCCCCCGGGCGTGCGCCGCCCGAGCTCGTTCCCCCCGCCCCCGCGCGCAGCCGCGCCCGCGGTCGGCATGGCCGGCGCGCCTCGCCGCGCGCCGCCGCGCCCGGCGCCCTCGAGCATGCCGCCGCCCCCGCGCCCACCGACCTTCCCCGTCGACGAGAGCACGGCTGCGCATCGGCCGCACGCGAAGCAGGACCACCGCAACGACTTCGACGACGCGGTGATCACCGGCACCGACGAGCTCAGCCTCTCCGAGGTCTCCGAGGTTCGCCCGCCCATGCGCCCGAACCCCTTTCTCGCGCCGCCTCCCTCCCAGCCGCCACCGGACGACTTCGACGACGACATCCCCACCTTTGCCGTCGGGTCGCGCGGCGGCCCGCCCGCGAGCCTCTTGGACCAGCCGGAGGACCCCCTCGACTATCAAGAGACCGCGGCCCATCAGGCGGTCACCGATCTGCCGGACGAAAAGACCACGGCGCGCCCGCGCTCCGCTCCACCGCCCGCCTATGCCCCGGTGGACTACACCTACCAACCCCACGACGGCCCGCTGCAGACGCCGCTCGCCCCGCCCGGCCCACCTCCTTCCCAGGCACCGCCGCCGCGCGCGACGGAGCGGGTCGTCCCGAAGAAGAAGGGTAGCAAGAGTGGCAAGCCGTCCACGCTCCCGATCCTGCTCGGCATCGCCGTCTTCGTCGTCGTGATCGTCACCGGGGTGGCCTTCGGCGTCAGCTACTACCTCGAGTCGTCGGCGGAGGAAGAGATCATGGCCGCGGTCACCGTCGCCGAGGACGACGGGACGCGTCAGAGCCTCGACCAGGCGGTGGCGCTCGCCGAGGCTCACGACGACGACGACCCCGAGGACATCGCCCTGCGCGCGCGCCTCGACGCGATGCTGGTCCTCGAGCACGCCGAGCTGGATCGCGCCGAAGCCGCGACGACGCTCCTGTCCGAGCTCGACGAAGAGGGCCAGGCCCAGGTCGACGCGATCATCGCGACCGCCTATCTCTCGCTCGCCGAAGGCGACGTCGAGCGCGCGAAGGCCGCGGTGGCCGCCCAGCCAGCGGAGCCTGGAGCCGCGGCGGCGGAGCTGGCCTACGCGCGCGCGCTCGCCCTCGCCGCGGGCGGTGAGTACGCGCGCGCCTTCGCGGCGTCGGAAGAGGCACGGCAGGCCCGCCCCACTTCCTCTCGCTACGTGGCCGAAAACGCCATCCTCACCGCGCGCACAGACGACGTTCAGGCGGCGCTCGGCCTGCTGCTCCGGCTCCCCGACGCCGGGGAGAGCGCCCTCGCGCGCATCGCGCGGGCCCGCATCGTGAAGATCGCGAACAGCGATCCCGACCTCGCCGCCAGCGAAGCGACCGAGGTCCTCGACGTGCTCGGCGACACAGCGACTTCCCCTCAGAAGGCGTGGGCGCATCTGATCCGCGCCTGGCACGCGACCACCCGCGGCGATCAGCGGACGGCCGTGACCGAGGGCCGCGCCGCCCTCGACATCCGCCCCCCGGGAGACGAGGCCTTCGCCCTCGATCTGGCGGACGTGATGGTCAAGGCAGGCGCCTACGGTGACGCGGCGTTGACCCTCGACTCACTGCCTCAGACCTCGGTCTCGCCGTCGCGCCGCGCGCGTCTGGTCGCGGCGGTCGCGCTCGGTCGCGGCGACATTCCAGCGGCCGAAGCCGCGCTGGCCGATGCCGGCGACGGCGCCCAGGCCGAGCTCATGCGCGGTCGCGTCGCAGAGGCCAAGAACATGCTCGATCAGGCGGCGAGCCACTACCGCACGGCGATGGGTCTCGACACGGCGCTCACACCCCTGGCTTCTGCGCGCCTCGGGGCCATCGCGGCGCACGAAGGCAATCACGCGGAGGCGGTCGAGCTCTTGCGGCCGATGGCTGAACAGCACCCGTCGAACGTGGAGGTGATCCCGCCCCTGGTGGAGTCGCTCCTGGCGCTCGACCGGAGCGACGAGGCGCAGGAGGCGCTCAGTCGGGCGTTCGGGCTGCTGCAACGGGACGGCGTGTCGGCGCCACCGGTGGAGCTCCTCGTCTCGCGCTCTCAGGTGGAGATCGCTCGCGGCGACACCGAGGCGGCGGTGGCGACGCTCCGGGAAGTGATCGAGCAGCGCCCCGACGACGCCGAGCTCCAGCGCACCCTGGGCGAAGCGGCCCTCCGCGCCGGGGACGTGGAGACCGCGCGCACGGCGTTCGAGCGGGTGCAGGAGCTCGCCGGTGGAGACGACGGACGCGCGCTCGCCGGCCTCGCGTACATCGCCATCTCCGAGGGAGCGAGCCTCGAAGAGGCGCGCACGGCGATCACCGCCGCTGAGGAGGCGGGGGGCGAAGGCCCCTTCCTCGACCGCGCCAAGGCGCGTTTGATGGTCCTCGAAGGCAAGGGTCAAGAGGCCGTCGAGATCATCCAGCCGATGGTGCGCGAGAGCCCGAACGACGCCGGCCTGTGGATTGCGCTCGGGCAGGCGGCCCTGCAGGCGGTCTCCAACAGCCTCGCCGAGCGAGCCTTCGACAAGGCGCTCGAGATCGACGAGTCGAACCCCGACGCGCTGTTGGGTATGGCGCTGGTGCGCACCCGTGCAGGCTCCACCGACCGCGCCAGCCGCTTCATCAACCAGGCGGAGGCCGCGGTGCGCGAGCGCGAGCTGGACGATTCTTACAAGGCGCGCGTCAAGGCCGCCGAAGGGCGGGTGCTCTTCGAGCTCGGTCGCTTCGATGACGCGCGGGCACGGGCGACCGAGGCGATCCGTCTGGATCGCGCCTGCTCCACCGCCCATCTGCTCATGGCGTCCATCCGAATGGAGAACAACGGAACCGCGCCCGATGAGCTCCAGCGGGCCGTCGAGGGCTCACCGCCCTCGGTGGAGGCGATGGGCCTGTTGATCCTCGAACGCGGAACGACGAGCGAGGACAACTGCAACCTCGCTCGTCGTTATCTCGCTGCCGCTCCTCGGGGCCTGGACGCTAGAGAAGTACAGCGGTTTGTGCGTCGTTGTCGCTGACGGTCAGTGGACCGGCTGGGCGGGCATGGCCGGTTGAACCGGTCCGGGCTCGTTGCTGGTCATCCGATTGTCGCGCACCTGCTGGCGCTCGCTCTCACAGGTGGGGTCGCCGTTGCATGGCGGCTGCTGTCGGTCGAGCTCGACGCCCTCGATGACAGTCTGCGCGGGCACTGCCTGCTGCACCTGGTTCTCGGGCATGTCCTCGATCTGCGGTTGTGCGATGACTCCCTCGAGGGGATCCGTCGGGACCACAGCGGGATTCGCCTCAGGCGTGTCCACAACCAACTCGATGTCCGCATCGGGCAGGTTGTAGGGCGGCGGATCGGTGCCGGGGTCGGCGATACCTTGGTCCATCGTCAGTTGGTCTTGCGCGCCGTCGGTCATCGCGACACACGCGCCATACCCCCCGCCACCGAGGGCGAGGATGGCAACGACGGTAATCATCCAGTTCTTCTTTTCCATGGCCAGGCCTCCTCTGACTTCTGAGGTATGCCCTGCCCTGACACCGTCAATGCATGCCCGTGCAAACGAATTCGATGCGAGCTGCCGAAGAAGGGGCGCGCAATCTGCGTATGGCGAGTGGACGCACCCAAGTCGGCGTTTGGACACGACTCCGCCTATACTCCGACTCGATGTCGGCGCGTAGACGACTCCTCGGCGCAAGTCTCCTGTGCATCGTCTGCGCGGCGTGCGGCAAGGCCGACCGGGATCTCACCTGGGTGGTTCTCTTCGGCCCGGGCGTGGACACCACCCGCGCGGTGCGGGTGGAGACGCGGATTTACGCCGGGGGCTGCGGCGGGGAGGAGCGGTACTTCTCGGTCGTCGAGCCGCTCTCGCCCGTCGGTGCGCTTCCGCCCGTGCTCCCACCCGGCGACTACGCCTTCGAGGCGGTGGCCCTCGACGACGAATGCATCGCCTACGCCACGGCGTGCGTCGAGCGGACGCTTCCGTTGATTGACGGCGGTCGTGTCCAGGTGCAGCTCGAGAGCGCCCCGGGCGTCCGCCGCTGCCCCATCGAGCAGTGCGCGCGAGGGGTGTGCGAGAGCGGCACCTCGGACGGCGGGATCCGGGACGCGACGATGGACGGGATGCGCACCGACAGCGGCCCCCCCGATGCGGACGCCGCGATGGACACGGGCCCGGACGCCCCGACGTCATGCAGCGCTTCGGATTCCACCATGGGCACCGGCTGCCCCACGGGTCAGCACTGCAGCATCGACGACGCCGTCATGGACGCCTTCGTGTGCGTGCCGGACGGTCCTGGAACGCAAGCCACCCTCTGCAGCGATCAGTCGGCTTGCGCGCCCGGCTATGGCTGCATGGTCTCCAACTACGACGGGTCTCCGCCCAAGACCTGTCGTCACTTCTGCACGGGCGACGGGGACTGTTCGGGCAGCGGTTCGACCTGCTCCACGGACTTCGGACCGGGCCTTTGCACCACCTCCTGCGATCCCACTTCTCCCGGCGTCTGCCCCGCGGGGATGAAGTGCAACATCTACGATCCCGACGGCCACACCTACTGCAGCGGGAGTGGGAGGGGCCTCGACGGCGACCCCTGTGGCGACGACTTCGACTGCCAGATCGGGTTCGGCTGCTACGCGTACGGAACGGGTGATTTCTACTGCTACATGTTCTGCGACAGCCGGGCGCCCGCGTGTCCGGGTCCGCTGAGCTGCGTCGACCTCAGCCCGCCCTGGGGCATCTGCGACTGAAGTGTGAGGGCGTGCAGCGACGAAGCGCGGTCGCGGATCAGTCGTCGCCGCCGCGGATACCGTAGCGCTTGGCCAGCTCGCGAAGGTGGTAGCGCGTGAGGCCCGCCGCCTGAGCGGATCGCGTGACGTTGTCGTCGTGCTTGTCGAGGAGCGCCTTGAGGTAGCTCGCCTCGAAGGCGTCGACCACCTGCTGCTTCGCTTCCTTGAACGGCACCTCGTCCTCGACATACTGCTCGGCGTTGGCGCCGGAAGGCATGGAATGCGCGGGGGTGCGCTGGCTGGTCGGCATCATGTCGCTGACCGTCAGCTCGAGCTCGTCAGCGAGTGACGCCGCACGCTCGATGGTGTTCTTGAGCTCGCGAACGTTGCCGGGCCAGGGGTAGCTCATCAGGCGCGCCATCGCGTCCTTGGCGACCGTGAACTCCTTGTCCTCGCCGGGGAAGCGGCGCTGCACGAAGCTCGACAGGAAGCTCTTCACCAGGAGCGGGATGTCCTCTGGGCGCTCGCGCAGCGGCGGCAGCTCCACCTGGACCACGCTCAGGCGGTAGTAGAGGTCCTCGCGGAAAGTGCCCTCGTTGACCATCTGCCTGAGATCGCGGTTGGTCGCCGCCACCACCCGGATGTTGACCGGGATCTGGCGGTCGCCGCCGACCCGCTTGATCTCGCGGTTTTCGAGGACGCGCAGCAGCTTCGGCTGCAGCGTGATGTCCAGCTCGCCGATCTCGTCGAGGAAGATGGTGCCGCCGTCGGCCTGCTCGAAGCAGCCGCGGTGGCGGTCGGTGGCGCCCGTGAAGGCGCCCTTCTCGTGACCGAAGAGGGTGCTCTCGATCAGGTCCTTGGGGATCGCCGAGCAGTCCTGGACCACCAGCGGCGAGCTCGCGCGGCGCGAGCCCTGTGGACCGCCCGCGCGACCAGCTCCTTGCCGGTCCCGGTCTCGCCGCGCACCAGGCAGGTGAGCTCGGTCGGCGCGACCTTCTCGAGGGTCGCGAAGATCTCGCGCATGCGCACGCTCTTGCCGACCAGGTCGTGGAAGCGCTCGTCCTTGGAGAGGTCGATCTCGACCATGCCCTTCACCGGCTCGAAGCGCATCTGGGTCTGCCCGACGCGGATCACGGTGCCCGGCTTGACCCAGACCTCGCGGATGCGGAGGTCGCCGCGTAGGTGCCGTTGGTCGAGCCGAGGTCGCGGAGCAGGAAGCCCTTCTCGCGAGCCACCACCTCGAAATGGGTGCCGCTGACCGCCTTGTCGGTGAGCACGCAGGTCGCAGATCACGCTGCGACCGACCGTCACCCGCTCGCGCTCGATGACGAGCTCCTTGCCCTTCGTCGGGGCCTTCGAGGACCACGAGCTTGGCTCTTCTTGAGGCGTCGCTTCGTCGCCTTGTCGTCGACGAAGACGGTCGTAAGTGCACCGGATTCTTCGCTCACGCCGCGTCCTCTCGGAGCGCCTCGATGGCGCGCCGCGTAGTCTTCCGCGCCGAAAACGGCGCTGCCTGCGACCAGCATGTCCGCCCCGGCCTCGACCACCTGCTTCGCGGTCCCCGGCTTCACGCCGCCGTCCACCTCGAGGACGATGTCGTAGCCCGCCTCGTCGATCATCTTCCGCAGACGCTTCGATCTTCGGCAGCACCGCGGCGATGAAGGTCTGGCCGCCGAAGCCGGGATTGACGCTCATCACCAGGACCAGGTCGAGCTGCTCCAGACGTAGCGCGATGCACGTCGCTCGGGGTGTGGGGGTTGAGCGACACGCCGGCCTTCTTGCCGAGGCCCGCGGATCTGCTGCAGCGTCCGGTGCAGGTGAGGCGCAGGCCTCGGCGTGCACCGTGATGATGTCCGCCCCCGCCTCGGCGAAGGCCTCGACGTAGCGCTCTGGCTCCACGATCATCAGGTGGCACGTCGAGGGGCAGGTCGGTGGCCCCGCGCAGGCCTTCACCACCGGCGGGCCGATCGTGAGGTTCGGGACGAAGCGCCCGTCCATCACGTCCACGTGGATCCAGTCGGCGCCCGCTTCGTCGACGGCGCGGACCTCCGTCGCCGAGCCGGCCGAAGTCGGCCGACAGGATGGAGGGAGCGATGCAGACTGGGCGCTTGGGCGATCGGGCACGGGCGCAGTCAACCTGGCTCGCAACTGCGCAGTCAACCGTCCGCGCGGGATTCGGGGCGTCAAGGCGATCGTCGTGCTGAGGGACCCGACGATCCCCACAAGTCTTGACGCTATCGTGCCGCGGATACCACGAGATCCTCGGCCGCGGGATCTGGGCCGAAATCCTTCGCCGTTCCCCCACGCACTCATGGCCGAACAGCGATACCGCGTCGTCGACCGCCTCGAAGCCGGCGGCATGGCCGAGGTCTTCCGCGGCGAGGCCCTCAGCGTCCAGGGCTTCAAGAAGCAGGTCGCCATCAAGCGCGTCCTGCCGCACCTGGCGCAGAACAAGAACTTCATCTCGATGTTCCTGGACGAGGCCCGCCTCGGCGCGCGCCTGAACCACGCCAACATCGTCACCGTCTTCGATATCGGCGCGGCGGACAACACCTACTTCATCGTCATGGAGTTCGTGGACGGGTGCAACCTCAAGACGATCATCGAGGGCCTGCGCCAGGCCGGGCCAGCGCTTCCCGATGAAGGAGGCGATCTACATCTGCATGGAGGCCTGCCGCGGCCTGAGCTACGCCCACGAGACTCTGGGCGACGAGGGCGAGCAGCTCCGACATCGTCCACCGCGACATCTCGCCGCCGAACATCCTCATCACCAAGCGCGGCGAGGTGAAGGTCACCGACTTCGGTCTCGCCAAGGCCACGACCCAGCTCGAGAAGACCGACCCGGGCGTGGTGAAGGGCAAGTTCAGCTACCTCTCGCCCGAGGCCGCGCATGGGCCAGGAGGTCGACGCGCGCGCGGACATCTTCGCGCTCGGCATCGTGCTCTGGGAGATGCTCGCCGGTCGGCGGCTCTTCCTCGGCGAGACCGACTACCAGACGGTGAAGCTGGTCCAGCAGGCGAACGTCCCGAGCCTCGCGCGGCTCAACCCCGAGGTCGACGAAGAGTTCGAGGGCGTCCTCGTCAAGGCGCTGGCCCAGCGATCCGGCGGATCGCTACCAGTCCTGCTCGCGAGTTCGGCGACGCCCTCGCGGGCTACCTCTTCAGCCATCAGATGAAGGTGACGGCGTACGACATCGCCGCCCTGGTCAAGAGGCGTCGCCGGCAAGAAGCCGCCGCAAGTCGCAGGACGCAGTCGATCATCGATCGGCTCATCCAGGAGGAGCTGCTCTCCTTCACCTCTCTCGACGACATGGCCGATCCCGCTCAATCCGGGCGCGCAGCCGCTCTGCCCCGAGGACGTGGTCGGCGCGCAGCCGCTCGACATCGGCAGCTTCGAAAACCCCGCCGATTGGTTCGCGAACGACGACGAGGTGGGGGCTGCGCTCGAGGTGCACGGCCAATCGGTAGGCCTCGGGAGCGAGCCCGGGTGGCGCGAGTCCGGCGCGATCGACGAGACCAGCGATCTCGCCCAGCTCCTCGAGGGCGGCGACACCAACGAGCATCCGCGGGTGCCGTCCGAGCGCCCCTCGCAGCGGACTTTCAAGAAGCCCAGCGAGCCAGCGCCCCAACCGCCGCCCCCCGAGCCTCGGGTCGAGCGCGCCCCGCGGATCGATCCCAGCGCGAAGCACACGCTGCCCTCGCCGGAGGAGCTCCGTCGATCGGCGCGGCCTCCAGCCAAGAAGGGCGGCAGCAACGCCCTGATCTACGTCGCGATCGTGCTGGTGCTGCTGGCCGGCGGCGCCGCCGCCGCGTGGTTCGGCGGCTTCATTCCGCATTAGTTAGATTTTGGTGAGGGGGCTTTCGCCCCCTCCACGCTCCCCTCGGGGACTGCGTCCCCGCGGCCGACGGGAGATGCGCGAGGAGCGGGGCGGCGATACCGCCGCCCCGGGTAGATCTGCGCGTGCTGTCGGCCTCCCCTGCACGGCGCCTGCGGCGCCGGGTGGCGGCCTTTCGGCCGGCCACGGCGCGCGACGAGATGTGTGAGATGAGGTTTTGTTTTGGTGAGGGGGCTTTCGCCCCCTCCACGCTCCCCTCGGGGACTGCGTCCCCGCGGCCGACGGGAGATGCGCGAGGAGCGGGGCGGCGATACCGCCGCCCCGGGTAGATCTGCGCGTGCTGTCGGCCTCCCCTGCACGGCGCCTGCGGCGCCGGGTGGCGGCCTTCGGCCGGCCACTCAGGCTGCGCGGAGGGCGGCGTAGAGGTCGCGCATGGCGCTGACGACGTCAGGGGTGGAGGCGCGAAGCTCGGCGGGGACGGGGGGCGGGGTGAGGAGCTTGGCGTGGTTGGTCATGTCCTCGATCTCGGGAGGACAGACGATGGCGTGGGGGGTGAGGTCGGTGATCTCGGGGGGGAGAAGCCGCGCGTGCTCGGTGAGGTCCGGCAGGACGTGCGGGATGAGCCGAAGGTGACGCTTCGGCGCGGGGGTGGGGATCGGGGAGAGGAATGGGGAGGTAGCAGTGAGCATGTCCGGGGGTAGAGCAAGAACGCGACCACCTTTGCCTACATACGCTCACCTTTGAGATCATTCAGGGATCGGGAACGAGACCCCAGGTCGTTTCCGCGCGCTCGCGTCCCGCCGAGCAAGGCTTGCGTGCCGACCCGTCCCAGCGGAGCACGAACTTTCGGATGGGGTAGGTGGGTCCGCTAGGATCGACGGGTGCGGCCCACGCTCACGTTGGCTCTACTCTTCCTGCTCCCGCCCCTCGGCGCGGCGGCGCAGAGCGCGGTGCCTCCACCGAGCTGGGCGCGCTCGGTCGAGGTGATCGACGACGGCGTGGTGATCCGCGTCGCCGCCCGTGAGGGCGCAGCGCGCCGGGGAACGGTCGCCGAAGGCACGCGCCTTCCCCTCGTGCGGCGTCTCGCGGGGAACGGCTGCCCGACCGGTTTCTGGTTTCAGGTGGGCGAGGAGGCCTTCGTCTGCGCGCACGACGTCCGCCCCTCCGCCGAGGAGCCCGGTGGCGTCGCCCAACCCGTGATGCACGGCGAGGCGCTCCTGCCCTACGTCTACGCCTTCGTCACCTTCGACGGCACCCGCGCCTATGCTCGCCCCTCCGACTACGACGCCGACCAGTACGTCGAAGCGTACGGCGAAGGCTTCGGGCTGGTGCTCCTGCGCCGCGCACACTACGACGGGCTCACCTTCTTCCAGACCCGCCGCGGTCTCTGGGTCGAGCGTGGGAACCTCCGCTTCGTTCACGGCAGCGCCTTTCGCGGCGTGAGCCTCGGCCCCGACGACCCTCTCGACATCGCCTTCGTCCGCCGTCAGAACGCGCGCATCTACGCCCGGCCGGGCGGGCGCGTCGTGGGTCGGGCCGGACAGCGTGACGTGGTGCACGTCGCCGAAGACGTCGGCCGCGCCTACGTGCGCCTGACGGACGACACCTTCATGCGCAAGACGGACCTGCATCGCGCTACGGTCGTCGCGCGGCCCGAGGACGTGGGTCCGGACGAGCGCTGGCTCGACGTGGACGTCGAAGAGCAGGTGATGACCGCCTACGAGGGCGATCACGCGGTCTACGTGACCCTGGTCTCCACGGGGCGAAACCGCCCCACCCACGAGACGCCCCTCGGCATCCACCGCGTCTGGGTCAAGCTCGCGACGAGCGACATGGACGACCTCGAGCGCACCGACGTCGAGCGAAACTACTCCATCGAGTCGGTCCCCTGGGTCCAGTACTTCGAGGGCTCCAACGGCTTTCACACCGCCTTCTGGCACGACGACTTCGGGCGCCGCCGCAGCCACGGCTGCGTGAACCTCTCCCCCGCCGACGCCCGCTGGCTCTTCGGTTTCACCGAGCCGGTGCTCCCCGTCGGCTGGTACGCGATCCTTCCCACCGATCGCTCCCCTGGCACCGTCGTTCGGGTTCGCTGAGCTTGGGGTTACAATCCGCGCCGTGGAGCTCACCTTCACAAAATACGAAGGCCTCGGGAACGACTTCATCGTCGTCGACGAGGACGTGCCGCGTGACGAGGCGATCGCGATGTGCGATCGCCACCTCGGCATCGGCGCCGACGGGGTCTTGATCACGGGGCTGGCGTCGGGTGTGCCCTTCATGCGCGTCATCAACGCCGACGGCTCCACGCCGCAGATGTGCGGCAACGGCTTGCGCTGCGTCGCGCTCCATCTCGCGCCGCGCGTGGACGCGAACGCGAGGGCCTTCGAGGTCGAGACCGACGCGGGCCCCCACCGCTGCGAGGTGCTCGGCGACGGGCGCGTGCGCGTGGAGATGGCGGTGCCCTCCCTCGATCCCGCCGACCTGCCGGTCACGGCGGACGACGTGGTGATCGACAGGGCGTGGGACGTGGACGGGCGAACCCATCGGGTCACGTGCGTCTCCATGGGCAATCCGCACGTGGTGCTCTTCGACGTCCCCGAGGGCGAGCGCGGCGCGCTGGGCCCGCGCCTCGAAGGCGACGCGCGCTTCCCGGAGCGGGTGAACGTGGGCTTCGCGGCGATGGTCGGGCCCGCCGAGATGAAGCTCGCCGTCTACGAGCGCGGCGTCGGTTGGACGCGCGCCTGCGGCACCGGCGCTTGCGCGGCGGCGGTGGCGGCGGTGGAGACGGGGCGGGCGAAGCGCGGCGAGCCTTTGAAGGTCGGGCTCCCCGGCGGTGTGCTCGAGATCGTGGTGGGGGAGCGCGGCAGCCGGGTCTCGATGACCGGCCCGGCGCGACGGGTGTTCGCCGGAACGGTGAGCCGAGCCTAGTGTCTGGTCCAATGACGTGGAAGGGGAGATCGCGATGGGCGTCGGCCGCGTCGCAAGGAGGGAAACCGAAGGACGCGCAGCGCACATTCGAGGTTTGCGGACGCTGCGAGGGGGCCGACGAACGAGCGAGAACCCTCGTACGTCATTGGACCAGGCACTAGGGGGGAGCGTGGAGCGACCGTCTCTATCGGTGCTGGTGTGCGCCGCGCGCGAGGAGGATGCGAGCTTCGCGGCGCGCGTGCTCGAGGACCACGGAGATCACGCGGAGATCGCCAAGTCGGTGACGGCCGCGCTCACGCGGCTCTCCGAGACGCGTTTCGACGTCGCCATCGTGGGCATCTCGCTGCCGCGCGGTGACGGGCTCGCCCTGGTGCACCACCTCCGCGCGCTCCACTCGGACGTGGACGTCCTGGTGATGGCGGAGCCCGAAGAGCTCGCCGAGAGCGCGCACGCGATGGCGCTCGGCGTGCTGGCCACGGTCGTGCTCCCCCTCACCGGCGACGGCTTGATGGTCACCGTCGACCGCGCCCGCGAGCGCCGCGTGCTCATCCGGGAGCGAAGTCGCCTCGCCGCCGAGCGCGAGGGCAGCCAGCGTCGCAACGCGACCTACGCGCGCTGCGCGGCTTTCGTCGCGGAGACCGACGCCCGCGCGGTCGCGGCGCGCGTCCTCGACGCGTGCAACGCCGAGGTCGACGCCAAGGCGAGCGCGGTCTACCTGCCGGAGCTCCCCGCGTCGGTGCGCTATCTCCGCGCCGCCAATCTCGGCGACGGCGACGCGACCAGCGGCGTCCTCGACACCATGGACCTCGCCCACGTCGACCCCACACTCACCGTGCAGTGGCACGGCGATCGCCTGCGCCTCAACGCGATGGGCGGCTCCGATCTGCTCGCGATCATCGAGATGGTGGGCGTCGCCGCCATCGACGACGATACGCGTCAGGCCCTCGAGGTGATCGCGGGGCTCGCCACCGCAGCCTTCAGTGCGGCGCGCAAGGTCGACGCCATCGCGCGCACCGGTATCAAGGATCCCGACACCAGCGCTTACACCTTCGCGTATTTCGGCGACGTCGCCGGCCGCGAGATCGATCGCGCCGCCCGCCATGGACGCCGCTTCAGCCTGCTCACCGTCAGCCTCGACGGCCTCGAGGACAACCGCCGTTTCCTGAGTCGCAACGACATGCGCACGCTGAGGCAGAGCCTCGCCGATGCGCTGCTCGACGCCGTGCGCGACTCGGACGTGGTCGCGCGCGTCGAGGACGACGAGCTCTACGTGCTCTTGCCCGAGACCGGGCTCCTCGGTGCCCTCGCGTGTCGCCGTCGGATCCGCGGTCGCCTCTCGAGCCTCGACGTCCTCGCCGGCCTGGGCTCGCTCACCCCGATCGTCGGCATCGGTGTCTTTCCGAGCGATGGGCGCGACTTCGGTCGGCTGCTTCGCGCGGCGCGTCGTCGCACCGAGGGCTCGCGCAACGGCGTCTACCGTCGCCTGGGCCTCGAAGGGATGCCTTTCTGGGATGCGGTGGGATGCCTCCTCGGCAGCGAGGACGACATGGCGGTGGGACGGGATGGCTCGATCGCGATCCACCAGGACCTCCGCAAGGCCCACGACGAGGAGAGCCTGTCGCGGCACGTGGTGATGACGCCTCAGCTCGTCGCGCAGGTGGGCGGGATCCTCACCGAAGACGCGGTGCGCCGTGATCTCGCCGGCAGTCTCTACGTCGCTGGCGACGAAGCGCTCGCCGCGGCGGTCGCGCGCGCGAGCGCCGAGGTCGAGCATCCGAAGCTCCGCGCCTGGTCCCTCGGCAGCCGTGTGGCGCCGGCCGAGGCGGTCTCGCGCATCCACCTGCCGGTCGACGACCCGCGCCTCGACCAAGGCGTCCTGCTGCTGTCCCTGAACGAGCTCGGGGGCTATGGGCTGCTCGCGCGGCGCATGGGCGAGGCCCTCGTCGCCTATCACGCCGCCGATCTCGATCTGGTCGACGGTCTCACGACCTCGCTCCAGGCCGAATACCATCTGCAACCGGAGGAGCGATGACCGCCCCGATCGCAGAGGAGAGCTTTCAAGGCCGGGTCCTGGTGGTGGACGCGGACTACGACGTCCTCGGCTCGCTCTCCAACGCCCTGAGGCGGCGCGGGCACCACGTCGTTCTGGCCGCCGACGGTCGCACGGGTCTGTCGCGCGCGGTGGAGGTCGCGGCCGAGGTGGTGCTCGTCGATCGCGACGTGCCGGTCCTCGACGTGCGCACCTTCCTCGAGGTGCTCCGCGACAATCCCCGCACCAGCAGCACCGAGACCTTCCTCATGGGCACCGGTGAGCCGAGCCGCCTCGCCGCCATCGACGCCCGAGCCCAGCCGATCGTCAAGCCCTTCAACGCCGAAGAGGTCGCCGCCCGCGTCGACGACGTCCTGCGCAAGCGCTTCGGCCCGCGCATCGAGCCCGAGCTCTCCGGCGATCTGTCGCAGGTCGCGCTCTTCGATCTGCTTCAGGTCTTCTCCGCCAACCGCCGCACGGGACGACTCGAGCTCTCGGCCCGCAAGGCCGAGGGGCGCGTCTGGGTCGAAGACGGGCGAATCGTGGACGCGACCTTCGCCGGTGTGGCGGGTGAAAAGGCCCTCTACCGGATCCTCGGTACGCGGAGCGGCACCTTCGTCTTCTATCCCGGCTCCGCCCCCGAAGAGCGTCGCATCGACGCGCACACCGACCAGCTCCTGATGGAAGGCGCGCGTCAGTCCGACGAGGTGGCGCGCCTGAGGGACGTCCTGCCCGGCTTCGGCGCTCTGGTGAGCGTCTCGGTCACGCCGACGGATCCATCCCCGCTCGCTGGCGCCATCGTCGAGCGCCTCGACGAGCCGCGCACCATCGGTGAGCTGCTCGATCGCATTCGGGCGCCCGACCTCGCGATCCTCGGAGCCCTTCGCGAGCTGGCCGAGGAGGGCGCGCTCCTCATCTTCGACCCCGAAGGTGAGCGTCTCCGCTTCGCCGGCCCCGACGAGGCGATCGCCCTGCGCGCGGGTGCGAGCCGCCTGCGGCGTCCGGGCCTCGAGGGTCCGTTCCGCCTGCCCATCCTCGCGCCCACCACGCGCGAGGTCGCCCGCTTCGCGCGCGCCCTGTCGCGCATCGACGGCTTCGTCGCGGCGGCGCGTCCACCCTCCGCGGCGGGGCATGGCGCGCTCGGTCATCTCGGTGTGCTGCGCCTCGAAGGGACCGACGTGGAGCTCCTGGTGCTGCCGCTCGAGCCCGAGCTCCGCCCGCTCTGGGGACCGCTCCTCGAGGCGTCCACCGTCGCGCTGCTCCTCGGTGAGTCGGAGGATCCGACCGTCGAGTCGCTCCTGACGACCCTCGAGGTGCGCATGGTGCATGCGCCCGTCGGTTGGGAGCGTCCGAAGGGGGCACGCGCGCTCCTTCGCTCGGTATTCACCAGCGATGGGCGTTCGATGCGCCCGCCGAGCTGAGCTCAGGCCGCGCCGAGGTAGAGGCGCAGCGTCTCGGTCGCAGCGCGCTTGTCGAAGGGGACGTCCTTGAGCTCCGCGCGGCGGCTCACCTGCGCGAAGAGCTGATCCATGTACTCGAAGAAGGCCGTGCACTCCGCGATGGCGGCGATGCGATCGTCCTCTTCGAGAAAGTCGACGTCGCGCAGGCGGTCGAGGGCCGCCATGAAGTGGTCGAGGCGCTCGTAGTCGCTCACCCGAAGGAGCTGATAGCCGATCGCCCGGAAGTGACGGAGGAACTCGCCGACGAAGTGGAAGCTGGTGGTGGCTGTCCACCGGTTGGGGTTGCCCTCGGGTTGATTCGCCTTCGCGAGGAAAGCGCGCAGCACTTGAGTGAACATCCAGACCTCTCGGCGGAGCCGCTCGCTCGCGGCGCGCTTGCTCGCTTCGGTGCTCGCGAGGGAGGGCAGCACCGCGGATGGCGCGAGCTCGCGGCAGAGCCCGTGGACGGCGTGGTGCAGGGCGGCCCGAAGCGTCGCGGTGGCGATCACCGTCTGCGCGGCGAGGTCGGAGGCGGGGATGTCCGCGTCGGGGCTCGGGAGATCGAGGCGAAAGACCCGGCGGATCTCGAGGTGCAGCGTCTGTCCGGTGCTCTCCAGGCTGTGCCGGAGGGAGAGCAGGCTCCCCATGATCGCCGCGAGCGTGTCGTAGTGATCGCGCACCTCCGACGCGTCCACGAGCAGGAGCTCGCGCTCGAGCCCGTCGGCCATGGCGTCGGCGGCGGTGCGGACCAGGTAGCGCGTCAAGACGCGCAGGTCGCTTCGGAAGACCGAGAGGATCACCGGGCAGAGCGGCAGCGTCTCCGGATCGGCCGCGTATTGATCGACGAGGTCCAGGTAACGGAGCGCGCGGAAGATGGTCAGGAAGGCGAGCGCGGTGACGCGATGGGACGCATCGCTCGACACCGACGAGAGCGCTTCGAGTACCTCGGCGGCCTGGATGCGATCGAACTCGGTGCGGAACTCGAGAGAGACCAGCGGGTTGAAGAAGGTGTTGCGCCCGATCTCGCGGGTGAGCGTGCCGTGCATCCCGTGATAGATGCGATGCGAGATGCGGCCCGAGCGGAGCAGGCCGTCCATCACGGCGACGTAACCGCTGAAGGCATTGCGCAGCACCCAGAGCGCTTCGATCGGCGTGTCCTGGGCGAGCTGCTCCTTGACCAGCTGTCCGCGCTCGGCGTCCTCCGGAAGGAGCGACTCGAGGTACTGCGAGAAGTTGAAGACGCGGTCGCGCTCGCCGAGCAGGCGGCGCACGACGGTTACCGTGCGGTCGACGGTGCGGCGGATGGTGCGCAGGTCCCGGCTGAAGTCCTGACCCAGCTCGGCCACCTGTCGCTTCTTGCCGGGATGGTTGCGCGGGTTGCCGTAGCAAGCGATGCCCTTGAGGAGCATCTCGAGCTCGAAGAGGTCGTCCTCCTTTTCGTCCCAGGGCAGCGACGCGAACCAGGCCTCACGCGCCGTCGCGTGCTCGCGACGGAGCCCACGGGTGTCCCGCAGCAAATTCGCATAGACGTCGCGAGGCTCACTGCCGGGAGACGTGAGAGTCGAGGGACGCTCCGATACCCGCATGGGGCGAATCTTAGAACGCCATGGGCCGTCGTTGGGACTTCTTCAGCGATAAGGGCCCCGGGGAGGCAGCCTGAGCGTGCCTCGGAGCTCCGAGAGCTCGGAGCCGCGCCGGCGCAGATCGCGCACCGCAGCGCGATAGAAAGCCTGCGGGTTGGGGCGGAGGTAGCTGATGATGTGGAGGTCCGGGATCTCCTTCACCCAACCGAAGACCGCCAGGGCGTAGGCGAGCGCCCGCTCGTGCAGGACCCAGCGCTGTCGCGGCGCCCAGCGCACGAGGCTGGCCTCGTCGGGAAAGGCGAAGGCGGTGTTGGTGAGGAAGATTCCAAAACCGGCGAAGACGGCGGCCAGCTCGGCGGCGGCGCCGATCAGCGACCAGCCACCCGGCGGTGAGCGCGGATGGCTCTGGATGGCGTAGTGATGGAGACCGCGGCTCACGAAGGCGATGAGCAGCTCGGGATCGTCCTCGGCTTCTTCGGCGTAGCCGATGGGCAGAGGCTGATCGTCGTTTCCCCCGCGCTTCACCAAGAGCTGTCGCCCGGGCGTGAGCCGGAAGCGGAGCTTCTCGTCGATGCGTGCGTGCTCGCGCACGAAGGCGAAGTAGTCGAGCGCGAGCTCTCGCCCCTCGAGATCCAGATCGACCGGGAAGTCGTGGAGGGTCGGAGTGACGAGCTCCGTCTGCTCGATGAAGCGGCTCAGGCCCCCGTTGCCCGAGAGGAGCCAGTCGAACGAAGCGAAGACGAAGCTCCGTGTCTCCGCGTCGGGCACCAACAACCCGCCCATGAATCGAGTGTAGCGCATCGGGGGCGGGCGGGCGCGCACTGAAGGCTCGCGCGTCCCGTGCTCCGGCCGCGCGAGCCTTCTCAGAACAGCTGGCGCTGCCCGGCGGGGCGCTCGAGGCCCAGGTGCTCGAAGGCCAGGTCGGTCGCGACGCGGCCGCGGGCGGTGCGCGCGAGGAAGCCCTGCTGGATCAGGTAGGGCTCGTAGACGTCCTCGAGGGTGTCGCGGGGCTCGGAGAGCGCGGCGGCGAGCGCTTCGATGCCGACCGGTCCCCCTTTGTAGACGTCGATGATCACCTGGAGCAGGCGCCGGTCCATGAGGTCGAGGCCGCGTCCGTCCACATCCAATCGATCGAGTGCGTCGCGCGCCGCGTCGCAGCTGAGGGTGCCGTCACCGAGCACCTCCGCGAAGTCGCGAGACCGGCGCAAGAGGCGGTTCGCGATGCGCGGCGTGCCCCGGGCGCGGGTCGCGATCTCGAGGGCGCCGTCGTCGGTGATGCTCACGCCGAGGAGCCCGGCGCTGCGCCTCACGATGCGCGCGAGCTCCGGCGCGCCGTAGTAGTCGAGGCGCGCCTCGTAACCGAAGCGCGAGAGCATGGGGCTCGTCAGCAGGCCGGTGCGGGTGGTGGCGCCGACCAGCGTGAAGGGGTGGAGGGGCACCTGGATCGACGCCGCGTAGGGGCCGTCGCCGTGCACCACCTCGATGCGGAAGTCCTCGATGGCGGTGTAGAGGGTCTCTTCCACCACGGGCGTGAGCCGGTGGATCTCGTCGATGAAGAGCACGTCCCGCGGCTCGAGCTTCGTGAGCAGGGATGCCAGCTGGCCCTTGTGCTCGATCGCCGGACCCGACGCGAGGGTCAGCCCGGCGCCGAGCTCTTCGGCGAGGATGAAGGAGAGGGTCGTCTTCCCCAGGCCGGGTGGGCCGTGGAAGAGGACGTGGTCGAGGGGATCGCCGCGCTTGTTGGCGGCCGCGACGAAGACCTTCAGGTTGTCCTTGATCTTGTCCTGGCCGACGAAGTCCTCGAAGCGCGACGGGCGCAGGGAGATCTCGTAGGTGCGATCCTCATCCTGTTCGTCCGGTCCGATCTCGCGGAGCGTGGCTTCGTTCGTCGTCATGCCTCAGCCCATCTGCCCCAGCGCATCGCGCAGGAGCTCACTCACCTCGCGCCCCTTCGGCTCGCCGATGGCCGCGACCGCGGTCTTGGCCTCCGACGGCCGATAGCCCATCTGCACCAGCGCGCCCGCGACCACCGCCAGCGGACCGGTGGGCTCGGGCGCCGCCGGTTGCGCATCGGGTCGAGAGGTCGCGGGCAGATCCGCAAAGAGGGCGCCGAGCTTGTCCTTGAGCTCGAGGAGCAGGCGCTCGGCGGTCTTCTTGCCGACGCCGTGGACGTTCTTGAAGGCGGCGCGATCCTGACGGGCGATCACCTCGGCGAGCTCGCGCGCGCCGAAGGCGCCGAGGATCGACAGGGCCAGCTTCGGCCCGACGCCGCTCACGCCGAGCACCGTGCGAAAGGCCTCGCGATCCGTGGTGGAGGCGAAGCCGAAGAGGGTCAGCGCCTCTTCGCGCACGTGGGTGTGGACGTGGAGCGTGACCTTCTGCGGCGGCTGGGGGAGGCGCGCGAGGTGGCCCAGGGGCACGAAAACCTCGTACCCCACGCCGCCCACGTCCACGACCACCGAGCCGTCGAGGTTGTGGTCGACCACTTCCCCGTGAAGACGCCCGATCACGGGGCGAAAGACTAAACGGACTTTCAGGATCCGGCAAGCGGGACGTTGGTAGGATGATGTGGCCCATGTCCACGGTGATCTGTCCCAACTGCGGTCATCAGAACGATGACACCGACAAGTTCTGCGGCGGGTGTGCGACGCCCCTCGGCGCCCGCGCGGTCGATACCTCCGCGCCCACGGCGGCGCCCAAGAAGGCGCCCAAGAAGTCGAGTCCCAAGGGTGTGCTCTTTCTGGTCATCGCCATGGCCATCCTCCCCTTGGGCATCATGGCCCTCAGCGGCGGAGGTGGGGGCTGCAACGGGAGCGCGGAGGGGACGATCCGCTCCACGGGCGCGCCCCACGGCGACTACACGCTCAACCCGACGAGCTGTTACTCGGGCGCGCACGAGGACTTCTTCGGCGTCTGGGTGGCGCCCGAGCTGCAGTCCGCGAATGGCCACGACGGATGGCGCGGCGGCATCAAGCTGGTGAAGAACCAGCTCAACCAGTGGGACGTCTACATCGAGAGCCCGATCGAGTGTCAGAACGACTTCGATTGCGTGGTCCGCCCGCTCGACACCTCGACCTGCTCGAAGGTGGAGATCGACGTCCACAACACCAACACCACGATCAACAACATCCGCGTGCGCGAAGGCCACGTGAGCCTCGAATGCAACACGCCGGAGGGCGGCACCTACAGCGCCAACGTGAGCTTCGACGGGTGCAGTTGAGCTCCGCTCTTGCCGTTCAAGGCTGGGCGGAGATCAACAACGTGTAAGGCCCTGTCTCGCCCGCGGTGTTCGAGTTCGCCCAGATCACGTACTCGGTGGTCTCAGGAGCGGTGGTGTTGAGCACCGCGGTGCCGTTGGCGCCGGGCTGCTCGACCAGGCCTTCGTCGCCCTTGTCCTTCATTCGCAGCTGGAGGTACGGCTGGAACCCAGGCGAGGTCATGGTGAGGGTGATGCGCCACCCCTGCTTCGCGCGGAACGTGTACTCGTCGTAGAACGAGCCGTCGTTGGGGTGGGTGTTGTCGCCGGCCTCGAGCGTTCCGCTCTCGGAACGCTGCACGGGATCGGGTCCGCAACCTGCGAGAATCGTCAGCGCCGCGGTCAGCGTGAGCAGCAGCGTCGTGGCCTTCATCATCATCGCCCCTCCTTGGGCCGTCGAGGCTAACACAACCAGCCCTCGGCCCGTCAGCGGAGGTTGCGGCGGACGGCGCCGAGGATGTCGAAGGTGAAAGCCGGGTTGTGGCGTCCCCGCGATCCGTCCTTTTCGAGCATGGCGACGTCCCACACGACCTTGCGGAGCTCACGGCTCAGCTGGCCGACGCCCACGGCCTCTTCCCCCTCGCCGAAGGAGCCGTCCCCGTCGCAATCCCCGAGCAGATGGCCGCCGCGATCCACCAGCAGCAGCTGCGCGTCGTACTCCACGTAGTTCTCCCCGAGCCGTTCGCCCGCGCACTCGTCGTGCACGCGCGCATACGCGATGCGTGTCGCGAGCTCGGCCTTGGCGGCGGCGAGGGCGCGATCGAACTCCCGGCCGATGTTGTCGCTGACTCCGTCGCCGTCCCAGTCGCGGATGTCGCCGATCGCCTGGGGTGGGACCTGCGCCCCGTGGCACGCGCTGCAGGTCGGTCCCGCCAGGATGCGGCTCGAGGAGCCGAGGTCCCGCACCGAGAAGGTATGACCGCCCGCGCGGCCCCGGAGCTCTTCGTCGGGCTCCGCCATGTGGCAGGCGACGCAGGCGCCGGCGAGCTGGGCGTGCGGTCCGGTGCGCGGCGCGCGGAGCAGGAGCGAGCCCCGCCCCAACAGCACGTCCGTCTGGGGTGCGTGTGGCGCAGCCGAGGGGCGCTCGTCGTCGGGGGCTCCCGCCTGATGACAGGACGCGCAGATCGCGCCCGTCCCGAGCCCGCGCGTCATCTTGCCGGACACCTCGACTTCGTCGTGAATGCGCAGCGCGTGGGGGTTCGTGCCGTCATGCGGGTCGTGGCAGGTGGCGCAGGTGATGGCGTGAACGGTGCTCGCTTCGGGGGTGAGCTCGTGGCCGTCCATCGACGCCACGAAGCCCTGGGCGCTGTGACAGCGCGCGCAGCCGGCCCGCGCCGCCGGCCCCGGTTCGTCTCCTCCGCCCACGAAGGAGGCCATCGCGGCCACCGTCCACTCGCGGTACTGCCACGAGGTCACCGCGGCGTCGGGGTCGTTCACCGCGTCGTGGCACTGCGCGCAGACGCCGGCGGCGAACTTCGCCTGGTACTCCCAGTGGAACTGCGGCGGCAGGATGCGTCCAGGCCCGTGACAGGCCGAGCACCACACGGACGCGATGCGACGGATTCGAGGCGGCGCCTCCTCCCACGCGCCGGGATGAGGCTCGGGCGCCTGCCAGCCGAGGCTCGCCGCCGTCTCGTGAAAGCCGCCGTCGTGCATCCCGAAGTCCACGCCCGTCGCGTGGCAGGCCCAGCAACGCTCGTCGAAGGCCGCGCCCAGCTCTCCCTCGAGACCGCGCCGAAAGGTGCTCGCGTGGACCGTCGTCTTCCAGCCTTCGTCTTCGGCCTGATGGCATCCGCTCCGGCCGCAATCCCGCGGCACGTCGTCGAAAGCGCCGGCCTGCACGTTGATCTCGAGCCCCGACGTCTCGTGGCGGATCATGTACTGCCCGAATCGATCGGGCCTGAGGTGCGGCGTCCGCGTCTCCGCATCCATCAGCTCGGCCTCGCTGTCCTCCGGCTTCGAGAGCAGCGACCAGCGGTGGCTCTCGCCTTCGCCCCCGTTGAAGTAGGTGTCGATGCCCGTCGGCACCTGATAGGTGCCCGCCGTCGGCGCGGCCGCCGTCACCCGCACAGTTCGCTCCTCACGGCGTCCGGCGAGGCTGGTCTCCATCCGGAGCCGAAAGTCCGCCCGCTGCGCGCGAGACAGCGACACCACCGACACCCGAGGGTCGAGCTCGACCATGTCCTCGAGGCGCGGCGTCTTCAGCACGACGCGCCTTCCACCGTCGCTGATCTGTAGCGCGTCGCCCTCGAGGGGCGGCCCCGAGATCTGGGTCCAGCGCAGGTTCTCGTCGTCGTCGCAGCGCGTGCGCGCTTCGATGACCACCTCCCGGCCGAAGCCCACCGCCAGGTACGAGTCGTCGAGCTCGAGGCGCGGGAAGAGGTTGACCGTGACCTCGTCGTTGCCCGACTCGTCCACGTCGAGCTCCGTCTCCCCGGGGCATCGGCCGGGAGCCACCGCCCGGATCACCCGATCCGAGCCCGAGGTGATCCGCACCGTGAAATGCCCATCCTCGTCCGCGGTCGTCTGGCCCCCGCCGGAGGCGCGCACCTCGGCCCCCGAAAGCGCCTGCCCGCTGCGCCCATCGCGCACGACCCCGCTGATCTCCACCGCTTCCCCGGGCCCGCAACCGGCGAAGAACAGGGTGGAGGCGAGCCCGACGAGCAAGCAAAGGCCCCAACGCATCGTCAGGGAGGATACACTCGCAGCCATGAGATTCGTGATCGCTCTTGCTTCCGTCCTCGGTCTCGTGGCCTGCGGCGGGGGCTCCGCATCCTCCGAAGGAGGAAGTCAGACCACCACCCAGAGCACGGCGCCGGTCGCCCCCACGCAGGAGGAGGAAACCGGTGGCACCGCAGAGGCAGGCCAGGACTGCGATTATGGGGGCGCCGAGCGCTACACCTGCCGCGGCGGGCTCGTCTGCTGCTACCCGGAAGAGGGTGAGGTCGCCTACGGCACCTGTTCCGCGAGCTGCCCCGGCTACGACTGAGGCGCGGGAACTCATCCGGCGCGCGGATGTCGAAGGGGGGCATGGATCGAGGCCTACGCGTCTACTTCGCGATCGCGCTGGGGTTCACCTGGGCGCTCCAGGCACCCGCGCTTCTCGCGAAATGGGGCGTCCTCGCCGGCCCGGTCGAGCAGTACGTCCCCCTCGCCGCGCTCGGCGGCTTCGGTCCGCTGATCGCAGCGCTCGTCGCCGCCAGTCTGCCGGGCGGCGGCGGCAACAAGGCGCTCTTCGCGCGTTTCGCCATCCGCGGCTTTTCGCCTCTGTGGCACGTGCTCGCACTCGTCCTGCCCGCGGCGCTCCTCGCGGCGTCCATGGGCGTGGTCGCGGCGCTCGGGATCCAGAACGGTCCCTACGTGCTGCTGCCCGAGGGCCAGCGCATCGCCGCCGCCTTCGTCGTGCCCTTCGTCGAGGAGGTCGGCTGGCGCGGCTTCGCCCTGCCGCGGCTCATCGACCGTTACGGCGCGCATCGCGCGAGCGCGATCCTCGGCGTGCTCTGGGCTCTATGGCATCTCGAGATGCTGATCCTCCAGGGGCTCACGGCGGGGGACATCGCCTGGACCGCGCTCTTCCTCATCGCGGGCAGCTACGTCTTCACCTGGATCTTCCAGAAGACCCGCACAAGCCTGCTCTCGGCGTTTCTCCTGCACGTCGGCGCGCATCTCGCCAACTCCCAGCTCCCGCTCCCCGGCGACACCACGCCGATGATCGCCCACACCGTCGCGTTCACCGTCCTCGCGCTGGTCATCGTGATCCGCGATCCGAGTGGTTGGCGGCGGCCCTCGAACGGGCCGGCCGCGCACGGAACGTGAAGCTCTACCTGATCGAGATCCGTCAGCGCCGCCGGCGACCGGTGATGCCGAGCCCGACGAGGAGCAGGAGCGCGATCCATCCCGGCGTGTTCTCTGAACGCAGATCGCCGACGCTGCAGCCGCCGCCATCGTCGCCGCCGCCGCCATCAGCGCCCGCGTCGCCGCCGGTGCTGCCGTCGGGAGTCCCCGTGCCGCCGTCGGGCGTCCCGCTTCCACCGTCGCTGGTGCCCCCATCACGGGTGCCGGTGCCCGCGTCCACGTCCGGTGTGGGCGGGCAGTCCTCGAGGGGCGCGCCGGTGCAGATGCCCTCGGGCACCTCCATCACGGTGCAGGTGTCGTCACCGTAGATGTAGCTGATGGCGGCGATGTCGTCGTCGCCGAGGGTGCGCTTGCTGGTGTCTCCCGGCGAGTAGCTCGGATAGGTGGCGTTGCCCTCCATCGCGCTGGTGATACCGAGCGAGCGGCCGAGAAGCGCCGTCACGACCGACTGGACGTCGAGGAGACCGGCTTCTCCCGTCGTCGACCAGCTGTGATGCCGCGAATTCAAGATGATGGTTCCGCCGATGAGCTGGCTGGTCGTCCCGTCAGTGGCGCGGTCGAAGAAGCCGACCGTCGCGGTCGGGAACTGACCGGCGTCGTCGCTCCAGTACACGCTGATGTAGCGCTCGAACGCGGGATCATCGATCCCCTCCCAGGCCGTCCAGTGTCGCGGCGCCGGCGCGTCGTTGCGCGGCCCCTCCGTGAAATCGATGGTGACGCAATCGACCGCCGCCCAGGTGGCGAAGGCCGCGGCGACCGCCTCGAACTCGGAGCCGTCGCCGCCGGGCATGCCCGCAGAAGCGATGCGAAACTCGACGGGCGTGCTGGTGTCGTACGCGACCGGCACCGGGTCGCCCGCCATGTCCTCGCTGCGTGACTCGACGTAGAACGCGCTGGCGGTGGCTGGCACGAGCATCGCCAGCGCGGTCAGGAGGGTCATCGTCGAACTGAGGCACTTCATTGGATACTCCTCGGGCTTCGTGTGTCGTTCACAGGGGGAGGATTTGGTGTTTTTGCTCAGCCGCAGGTGCCGCTGGTCGGGACACACTGCTGGAGCGTACCGGCGCGCGTGGTGATCGACTGGCAGCTGTAGCCGGTCGGGCACGGGCTGTCGGAGCAGTCCTGTGCACAGAAGGCGTAGCCGTCGCGGGCGAAGAGACAGACGTCGTCTGCGCCACCGCAGTGAGAAGCCGAGTCGCAGTAGCTGCAGAGGCTGCCGTCGCTGTCACAGGCCGGCGCCGTGTGGCCGTCCGGGATGATGCAGTCCGGCGTCTCGCAGCAGGCCGCGTTGAAGTAGAAGTAGCGGCAGCCGCATTCGGTGGCGGGTCGGTCGGAGATGCCGCCGTCCGTCACGGTGGGCTCGATGCAGGGGCCCCAGGTTCCGTCGGGCAGGCAGGTCTGCTTACCCCAGGAGCAGTACACGGCGTCGTCGCACCATCGCTGCTGGCCGCTGACGCACTCACCGCCGGAGCCGCCGCCACCGCCGCCGGAGCCGCCGCCGCCGCCACCGCCGGTGCCGCCGCCGCCACCGCCGGAGCCACCGCCGCCGCCGCTGTCACCGCAGATGCGGAACTCGTCGGCGTAGTAGCAGTCCCAGCTGCCGCTGCCCGGCTCGTCGGGATAGTCGGGGGTGTCGTCGACGCAGACGACGAGGTCGCCCTGGTCTTCGCAGGTCCAGCTGCCGCCGCCGCCATCGTCGGGCACGTCGCCGGGCGCGGAGCAGATCACGGTGCCGTCGTCGGCGTCATGGCAGTCCCATGCGCGGCCGTCGTCGGGGTAGTCGGGGTTGCGCTGTCGGCACTCGCGGCCAGCGGGCGTGTCATAACAGAACCAGCCGCCCCCGTCGCCGGAGCCGCCGCCGCCACCGCTGTCCTCGCAGACGCGGAACTCACCCGAGAAGAAGCAGTCCCACGGACCGGAGCCCGGCTCGTCGGGATAGCCCGGGGTGTCGTCGGTGCAGACGACCTCGACGTCGTTCAGGCGCTCGCAGTTCCAGTCTCCACCCCCGCCGTCATCGGGGTAGTGGTCGCCGGTGCACTGCACGGCGGTGCCCACCTGCTCGCAGGCCCAATCGCCGTCGTCGGGGACGTCGGGGCCGGGATTGGTGCACCGCTTCGTGCCATCCGCGAGGTCTTCGCAAAGCCAGTAGTCCGGGCACTCGTAGAGCGAGCAATCGCCCCCGATGGCACAGTCCGGATCCACGGGACACGCCGGGACGGGCGTCGTGGCGATGTCACCGTCGTCGTGGTGACCGTGGTCCTGATTCCCGAAGGTGCCCTGGCAACCAAAGGCGAGCACGAGAGGGACGAGGGAGATGGCGAAACGCATGACGGGATGACCTCCGGGCTCCCATGTGTGCAACGTTGGTGCCGTAGGATTAAGCGTGTGATCTCGCTCATGCGGATCGGCGGATCAGGGAGCTTGGAACGTTCTCGGTTCCCCCTTCGAGTGGTCGGAGCGGCAGATGTGCTCCGCCTCCGAGGACGCGCCCGAGAGGCCGCGACGCCCTCGGGCGGGGCGGCCCGCGAGGCATTTGGTGGTAGGAATGAGGGGTGAGATCGGCTTGGCTCCCGTTGCTGGTCGCGGTCGCCTGCACCCCCACCGGGGGAGGCTCGGGACGCGATTCCGGAGGGCCGGACGGGGCGGGGAGCACACTCCCCACCATCACCGTCAGCGGCCGCGTCGTCGATTACGAGAGCTGCTTCGAAGGCTGCGTGGGTGTGGCGGGTGTGGTGGTGGCGTGGGGCGGCGCGCCGATGGTGCTTCGCTCCGAGCCCTCGGGTGAGGATGGCTCCTTCACGCTCGCAGGCGTGCCCTCCGGCATCCGCAGCGACCTCCTCGCCATCCCCGAAGGACCGGCCAGCTCGAGCTTCGCCAGCACGTTGAACGCGATGCTCGTCACGCGCGATCAGATCACTGACGTCTACGCCTTACAGGTCACCATCTTGCCGCGGGATTCGGAGTCCATCATCGCCGCCTTCGAGGCCGAGACGGGCATCCGCCTCGATCGCGATGGGGGCTACCTCGGCCAGGTCGTCAACGCCGACAACGACGCCGTCGCGGGCGTCGACGTCGCTCTCGCGCCCTCGGTGGGGACACTGCGCTACGTGGACGCCGTCCCTCGCTATGCCCCCACCGAAGCGCCCTTCAAGCCCGTCGACGCACCCGGCACCAGCATCTTCGGCGTCTTCGTTCTAGGCGGCACCGGCGCTCTGATCGACCCCGTCACCTTCGCCCCCGGCTCCCCACCCATGGGGTACGAGACGATCGTGACGCCCCTGATCCCCGGCGTGGTCTCATTCGGCGTGCACCCGCCTCGCTGAACCCAACGCGTACGTTCAGCCGCCCACCGCCCGGGTGGGGCTCATCCTCACCAGTAGCGGGAACGCTGCTCGTTCTTCGCGGACAACTACCCCCAGCGGATCGGTCGCGGATCTCGGGAAAAGGCTGCGGCGCGGCGTGGCACGGCAGTTGAACTACGGGGTGGCGGAGCAAGGAGCCACCCCTCATGTATCGAATCCCCACCCCACTGATTCTCTCCCTCGTACTGGCCCTCGGAGGCTGCGCTGCGAACATCGGCGGCGGGGCCGACGACGATCCTTTCGCGCGTACGTCGGCGACGAGCACCGAGCTCGCGCTGATCAGCAGCTCGGGTCGTGTGGAGCTCACCTTCAACCAGGGTGAGTCGCTCGCGATCGAGTCGGAGGTCGGCGATCTCGCGCCGCGTTCGGTCTATCTCGCGCAGGCGGTGGTCGGCACGGAGGTCGTCAGCGCGACCGAGGTGCTCACCAACCTCTACGGCGGCGTGCCGCTCTCGACGGTGATGCACGACGTCGGCGAGGAGGGCGCGATCGGCCCGGGGGAGACCCTCGAGATCCAGATCCTCGACCGCGACACCGGCGACCTCGCGGCGGCGACGCGCGTCGAGATGTTCGCGCCGCCCGCGCTCCAGATCCCCGGCTTCAACGTGCAGGAGGTTCAGCCGCCGCACATCTTCGCCTCGGACGCCTCGGGGGCGCCGCAGAACGCATACGCCGTCGGCGGCTCCGGGGGCGACGAGGTCCGCGGGCCGGTCCACATCGCTGGGGACGGCTTCCCTCAGCTCGTCGCGGGTGACGTGGTGGACGTCTACGTCGCGGTGGATCGCGACGACTGGGTGGGACGCTCGTTCCCGGCTCCCGGCGACGACGGCTACGTCGCCGGTCCCATCGAGGTCACCGTCGACGCCGACGGTCGGATCGCGCCGACGCCGGTCTTCACCCCCGAGCTGGCGAACGTCGGCATCTACGACATCCTGGTCGACGTCAACCGCGACGGCCGCTTCGACCGCGACGTCACCGGCTCCACCAAGGACGGCGCCGACGGCCTCGGCCGCGTCGGCTTCACCGTCCAGTACAGCCAGTCGTGGCTCCTCGAGCGCACCAGCCGCCACGTCCTCGTGAACCTCGCCTACGACAGCCACCACCGCGACGACGGCACCTGGAACAACGACTACATGGAGGACCAGCCGGTCTTCTTGTACGTGAACCCGCCGGTGATGCACGAGTATCACTTCAGCGCCACCAAGCACATCGTCGAGCACCGCAACTTCGAGACCTTCTGGAACGACCCCTCCCAGGTCGACGCCTCCTGCGGCGGCGTGCCCTTCGAGCACCTGAGCACCCGCTCCCTCGAGATCCGCACCGAGCGCGGCTGCACCAACACCAGCCCCACCTGCTTCGGTCCCGTCGAGCTCCCCGAGGGGACGGACGTGGGTGAGCCCCCCGTCGGCACCGATCCTCCCGCGACGGATGAGACCTCGGAGCTGGCGACCTTCGACGTTGTCTTCGATCGCGATGGCGATGGTTGTTACGATATCGGCGAGGACCTTCTCGACATCGTGTCCGGCGGAACCGAGGGTGGATTGGTCTCCCCAGAAGACTTCCTCGGGATGTCGGCCGCGGATCGAGTGGGCTTCCGCGTCCACCGTCGATGACCGCTCCCACCAGCTATCGATTGCTCTCCCTGGCGGCGGCGCTCTCCGTGAGCGTCGCCGCCCCCGTTTCTGCGTTCAACCGCCAGACGGTCGACGGTAATCCGGACCTCCCGCTCTACTGGCAGACGCGGGTGCACGACCTCCGTCTCGGTGTGGACACCGCCAACGAGGGCTCGCCGGACGGCATTCGCATGGCGGCCGACAACTCCTTCAACAGCTGGATGATGGCCGGCGGGTGCACCGACGTCGTCCTCAGGGACGTGGGCCCGCCCAGCGGGATCACCACCAACCTCGACGGCGGTGATCACGACGGCGAGAACCGCATCGTCTTTCGACAGGTGTGGCCCGCGAGCGCTTCCTCTGCGGCGTTGGCGCTGACCACCGTCGTCTACGACCGTCGCAACGGCCAGATCCAGGACGCGGACATCGATCTCAACGACGAGTCCTTCTTCTGGACCACTGGCCTGGACGGCGTGACGATCAACGACGTCGAGAACACGCTCACACACGAGCTCGGACACTTCCTCGGCTTCGCCCACGTCGCCGACCCCGACGCCACCATGTACGCCGACAGCCCCGAGGGCGAGACGTCGAAGCGCACGCTCGAAGCCGACGACATCGCCGCGGTCTGCACGGTGTATCCCGCGGGCATGCCGACGCCGGGCACCGACCCCATCCCCACCGGCATCAGCCACGGCGCGCTGACGAGCGCGACCTCCTGCGACGCCGCGAGTCGCGCGCGCTCTTCCGCGGCGCCCGGCGTGCTCGTCCTGACCGCGTTCGTCGCCCTCGGCGGCCGCCGGCGGAAGCGCAGGCGCTAGGCACTAGTTCAGCGACGCGCGTCGTACCCTTCAGCCACCCAGACGTGCCTGGAAGGTCACGACCAGCTCCTCCACCATCGCCTCCCGCGTGTGGATCAGCGGCGCGTCATCGGCGACCTCCACCACCCCTTCGACGGTGAGCATGCCGATCACCGAGGTGTGCGCCAGAAACGCGAGCCGTCTTCCGTCGATGCTCGCATCGATTCGCCCCGCCTCTTGATCCGCGGCGATCCGCGCGCCGACCGCGCCGTACATTCGGTCGTTGAAGGGCCGGATCCGCGTGAGCATCTCGGGATTGAAGCGACTCGCGGCGGCCGTGCCCACCTGGGGGACGAGGTACGCGAGCCGGAGCTGGTCGAGGTTTTGGCCGTAGTGCTCCGCGGAGACGCGGATCAGCGTTTCGAGTGCGTCGGCTCCCGACGTGGTCGCGTCGATCGCATCGCCGACGCGATGAGCGTGCCCTTCGAGCCCCAGGTAGATGAGCTCGTAGACGAGCTTGTCCTTCGAATCGAAGTAGTAATAGAGAGCGGCCTTGGTGAGCTTCAGCTCCCGCGCCACCGCGGAGAGCGTCAGGCCGGTGAGGCTCTTCTCGAGGAGCACCTTGCGCGCGGCGTCGAGGATCTCTTCTCTCGCCAGCTCACGCCGGCGCCGTTTTCGGGCCCGATCCATATGTGTTTTCTACCACGGGTCATTAAAATCAACCATAGGTCATTTTTTTCTACCACGGGTCAAAAACCGTGGTAGGGTGGGTCATCCACTCGCGATTGAAGGAGACTCAGACGATGGCCCACGAAGAAAAACTCCGCCTCTTCGCCTACTCAACTGGCTGGGGGGTGCCTTTCGAGACCTCGGCCCCCTTCCCTCTGAAGCTCGCGACCTGGCTTCGGATGGCCGAGATCCCGTACGAGTTCGTGGTCGCCAACGACGCGAGCAAGGGCCCGAAGGGCAAGTCGCCCTGGATCGAGCTCGGCGATCTCCGCATGGGCGACTCGACCCTGATCATCGCGCACCTCCGGGAGCGCTTCGGCGCCGACCTCGACGCGCATCTCGACGTGGGCCAGCGCGCCCTCGCCCTCTCCGTGCAGCGGATGCTCGAGGAGCACTACCACCAGTGCTTCGAGCATCAGCTCTTCCTGGGCGAAGGATTGGAAGCGCGGCTCGCCGAGTTCGCAGCTCAGATGCCGGTGCCCATCCGATGGATCCTGCCCACCGTCGTGGTCCGCCACTTCACCAAGCAGCTCCACGCTCGCGGAATCGGGCGCCACGACATGCAGGTCATCATCGATCAGGGCAAGGCCGATCTCGATGCGCTCTCGGAGCTCCTCGGCGACAAGCCCTACTTCCTCGGCGACGCGCCCTCGTCCATCGACGCGTGCATCTTCGGCTTCCTCGGCGTCTCGGCTTACGTCGAAGGGGACAACGCGCTCTTCCGCCACGCCGCGTCCCTCGACAATCTCATGCGCTACTGCGAGCGGATGCGCCTGCGCTACTTCCCCGAGACCACCGCGACCCTCGCCCCGGTCTTCGAGGCAGGCGACGGCCAGGACCACAGCGGCGTCGTGCGCCGCGAAGAAGCAGCCGTGAAGCGTTCGGCGGTCGCGTGATCACCGCGACCCCCATCCTCTTCAGCGACCGCGGCTGTCCGTTCGCCCAGCGCGTCCTCGCCTTCGCCGAACACCTCGCGATACCGATCGATCGCCGCGAGGCCCCGGTGGGAGAAAAGCCCGACGGCCTGGAGCAGTATTCGTCGAGCGGAACGATCCCCCTCCTGGTCCACGGCGACCTCGTGATCACCGAGTCACGGGTGATGCTCGAGCACCTCGCCGAGCACCACGGCTTCGACGGGGCCTATCCCGACGACCTCGTGGCACGGACGCGACATCGCTACGTCATGGCTCTCGTCGACGAGCACCTCGCGCCTCTGCTGATGCGACGCGGCACGGCCCGCGGGCTCGAGGAAGTGCTCGATGCTCTCGAGCGGGTGCTCGGCGACGAGCCGGTGGCGAGCCTCGTGACCTTTCACGTCGCCCCCATCCTCTCGCGCTTCGCGCTGTGGCACCCCGACGCGGAGACGACCCGCGCGATCGCGAACCGTCGCACGCTCAGTCGCTGGCTGGAGCGCGCGATGGAGATCCCGAGCCTGTCGCGCACCACCCCCGATCCCGAAGTCGCTGCATGCGACATCGCCCACGCACGCGAGGCGGGACTGATTCCGCCTGCCTGATTCACCCCCACGACCGAAACATCGACGACACCCCGCTCCGGCGTCTCGCTGAACGGCAGGGATCCGTCCAAAGCCAGAGGAGAAGACCATGAAGATCACCAACCGAGATTCGAATACCAGCATCGCCGAGATCGCTGATGGCATCTATCGCATCAGCACGCCCGTCCCGCCGAACCCGGCCCTGCCCGCTGGCTTCACCTTCAACCAGTTCCTGATTCACGACGACGCGCCGCTCCTCTTTCACACCGGTCTGCGACAGCTCGCCCCGCTGGTGCGCGAGGCCATCGAGACGGTGCTGCCCATCGACGAGCTCCGCTACATCGGGCTGTCCCACACCGAAGCCGACGAGTGCGGCGGCATGAACGCGCTCCTGGCGGTCGCGCCGAACGCGCAGCCCCTGTGCGGGATGGTCGCCAAGATGGTCTCTGTCGACGACATGTCGGACCGGGAAGCGAAGGGCATGGGCGATGGCGAGATGCTCGAGCTCGGCAAGCACTCGGTGCGGTGGCTCGACGCTCCGCACCTTCCCCACGGATGGGACTGCGGCTACCTCTTCGAGGCCAACACGAAGACGCTGCTCTGCGGCGACCTCTTCACCCAGCCGGGTCACATTCACGATCCGGTGACCGAGGGCGACATCCTCGAGCCGAGCGAGGAGATGCGGGCCCAGATGGACTACTTCGCCCACGGCGCCCAGACCGCGGCGCTCCTCGAGAAGGTCGCCGCCACCGATCCGGCGACCCTCGCCTGCATGCACGGAGCGTCGTTCCACGGTGAAGGCGCGGCCATGCTTCGAGAGCTCTCCGCGCGCCTCACGCGCTGAACGCCGCCGGGCTCATTTTCTCGTCCGCGCCCGCGCGCGCTGCTTCGCATCTTCGAAGCTCGCTGCGCGGGCGTGGGTGATCGCCACGGCGAGCGCGTCGGTCGCGTCGACCGCCGGCAGCGTCTTCCAGCCCAGGACGGCGCCCACCAGTCGCGCGAGCTGATTCTTGTCGGCGGCGCCGCGGCCAGCCACCGACCGCTTCACCACGGCCGGTGGGTAGGCGGTGGTCGGCACCTCGGCCCGGGCGAGCACCAACAGCGCCACCCCGCGCGCGTGGCCGAGCTTGAGCGCGGCGTTCGCGTGCTTGGCGTAGAAGATGTCCTCCACGGCCGCCTGGTCCGGCGCGTGCTCCGCGACGACGGCCTCGAGGCCATCGAAGAGCGCGAGGAGCCGCGACTCGAGGCTCCCGCGGCCGAGCTTCAAGACGCCCGCGTCGATGCCTTTCACCCTACCGCCCCGCGCCTCGACCACGCCCCAGCCGGTCTTCTGACTGCCGGGGTCGATGCCGAGGATCTTCACGCGCTCAGCTCGCCTCGAGGGCCGCCAGCGCTTCGTCCGACAGCTCGAAGTCGGTGAACACCTGCTGCACGTCGTCGTGGTCTTCGAGGACCCCGACCAGATCCACGAGCACCTCGGCGTCGCGCCCGTCGACCACCTTCGGTGTCTTCGGGATCATCTCGAGGTTGGCGCTCTCCACGGCGATGCCCGCGCCCTCGACCGCGGTCTTCACCGCGTCGAGCTCCTCCCGAGGCGTGGTCACCACCCAGATGTCGGAGATCTTCTCCACGTCCTCGGCGCCCGCGCTCACCGCCACCTCGAAGAGCTGCTCCTCCGTCGCCCCGTCCACCGGCAGCTTGAGCACGCCCTTCTCGTCGAAAGCCCACGCGGCCGAGCCGCTCTGGCCGAGCTGACCGTTGTGCTTGTCGAAGATCTTGCGGATCTCGGCGGCGGTTCGGTTCCGGTTGTCGGTGACGACGTTCATCACCAACAGCGCACCCGAGGGACCGACGCCCTCGTAGACCAGCTCCTCGTAGTTGACGCCCTCGAGCTCGCCCGTCCCCTTCTTGATCGCGCGCTCGACGTTGTCGTTCGGCATGTTGGCGGCCTTGGCGGCGTCGAGGGCGCGCCTCAGTCGCGGGTTGCCGTTGGGATCACCGCCGCCGCTCCGCGCTGCGATGGTGATCTCCTTGATGATCTTGGTGAAGATCTTGCCGCGCTTGGCGTCCTGGGCGCCCTTGCGATGCTTGATCGTGGACCATTTGTTGTGGCCGCTCATGGGCGAAAACCCTATGAATCAGGAGGGCTAGAGTCAACTGGAGCTAGTGCTTGGGGCGCGGGCGCCTACATATCCCGAGCGAACCCGTGGACAAGGAAGAGGTCGACCGGCTGATCTTCGTTTTCGACGCCGATTCCGGCGCCTGGGACGCCCTCGTGGACAGCGCCAAGAAGGTCCTGCGCATCGATGGGTGCAACCTCTGTCAGATCACCCATGGCCTCGTCGCCGAGAAGCCCGAGTGGCGAGAGTGCCGAAAGGCCCTGGGCGTTCCGGTGGAGTACGTCCACCGGGACGAGCTTCAGGGCGAGCTCGCGGCGCTGGTCGAGGGTCGGCTGCCCGCCATCATCGCCGACCACGGCGGCCAGCTCACGCTCCTCCTCGACGGGTCGGCCATCGGCCGCTGCCGGGGCAGCGTCGAGGATCTCCGCGGCAAGCTCCTCTTTCACGCCGCCAAGCACGCTCTTCAGCTCGGCTGAGCACCGCCTGTGATATGCATCGTCGGTGCGTTTCTTCGACATCGGCCAGCGCGCCGAAGGCTTCATCGCCATCGGTCAGGAAGCCGTCGGCGTCATCGCGATCGGCCAGCTGGCCATGGGTGTGGTCGCCGTGGGACAGCTCGCCCGCGGCGTCTTCGTCGTCGGCCAGCTCGCGGTCGGAGTGGTCGTCGTGGGGCAGCTGGCGATCGGTGTCTACGGCGGCGTCGGCATGATGGCGATCGCCGGGCGGTGGATCAAAGGGCTCGGGTTCGCCATCTGGCCGAAGAAGGAAGACGACCTGAAGTTGCCGAAAACGATCTCCCTCACGCAAGTGAAGCAGGGGCAACCGGGTTTCGTCGAGGTCTCGCTCCAGCTGGACGACGATGGGGAGGTGCGGCTCCTCTGTGACGGCGATCCGGTCGCGGCGGAGATCGACCGATCGACGGCCACGTTCCTGCGCGGCGTCCACCACAGCGGCTATCCGCACGCGCTGGTCCGTCTCGAGCAGAAGGAGCGCCTCGATCGCGACGACGACGTCGGCTATCGCGAGGCGGCGCCGACGGTGCAGTACCTGCACGCGAACAAGGCGCTCCAGCTCCCTCGGCCCGAGTGGCAGACCAGCGGCTTCTGGATGAAGGCCGCGTTGCGCATCACCGCCATCGCCGGGTTGGTCGCGACCTGGGCGATCGTGGTGGTGATCCCGCTCTGGAACGAGCTCTTCGCGACCAAGACCACGATGCTGCCGAGCTTGTTCTGAGAGGACGCTCCGAAATCGTGGTCTCCATTCAGCGCCGCCGCCGTCGACGGCGGCGGCGTCGATGTCGGCGCCGGCGCATCGGCGCGCCTTCATCGGCCTTGGCCTGCCAGGCGTCGGCTTCCGCGGTCCGACCCAGGGCCCGAAGGGTGCGGGCGAGGCCTGCGTGGGTGAAGCGATTGTCGGGCGCGAGCACCAACGCCCGACGCCACGCCTCCTCCGCGCGCTCGTAGCGCATCCGCCCATACAGCCTGAGGGCGATGCGCCGCTGGGCGCGGGCGCGACGCGCGCGGACGCGCGGACGCATGCGGCGGACCGCGCGCGGGATCTCGGGGTCTTCGATCACGAAGGCCCCGGCGTCGTTCGAGGTAGCCGAAGCGTCGGGAGTCGCCGGCGCCGCGGCGTCGGCGGCGCCCGCATCGGTGCTCTGGCTCGACTCGTCCGGTGGCGCGGTGTTGGCGAGGGTCGCGGCATCGGCAGTGGAGCCGTCGGGGCTCATCGCCTGGGGACCGGCGCCGGCGACGGTGGTCTCGGGCGCGCCGCGCCAGAAGAGGATGGCGAAGGTGACCAACGCGGCCAGGGCGGCGATGGCGCCGAAGATCAGCAGCACGCTGGTCATCGGTCGCCGGCCGGGGATCACCAGCTCGTCTCCAGTCGCGGGGGGCACGCGATAGGTCGCGTCCGGATCGGGCGAACGCGGCCCGTCGAAGCCGCTCGGGGAGCGCGCGGCGGCGGGTGCGCTGCCCGCGGGCGGAGCGGTGGGCGTCGGCGCGGGCTCACTCGCGGGCGCTGCGCTCCGTCGGCGGGGTGGGCGCGCCGCTCCCGTGGGAGGCGTCCGCTGTCGCCGGCGCCCCGTCGGCTCGGGTGGAAGGGCGAGACCCGCGGTGCTCTTGGGTGGCTCGGCGATCGCCGCGAAATCGACCGCCTCGGCCACCGTCTGGTCGTTGGGCCCGACCTCGATGGTCTCGGCGAGCCCCAGCTGCGCGAGCTCATCGGCGGCGAGCGCGCCCTCGACGGATAGATTGATGGCGGTGGCCGCTTCCTCCTCTTCGTCGGAGAGCGGCTCGAAGTCGGTCAGCTGGGGGTCCTCGCCGTCTCGATCGCCCATCGCTCGAACTCCCAACACCCTACTACGTGCCGAAAATCCGAGCCATTTCGCTACGGATCAGGCGGGAATCCGCGCACGCAGCTCCTCGAGGGTCTTGTTCGGGTCGAGGTAGTCGTCGAGCTTGCCCTCGACGTACTTCCGGCCGCCCAGCTTCTCGGCGAGGAACCCCGCCTTCACATCGGCGACGAGGCGCCCGCCTCCGATTCGGACCTTGCCGTCGAACTTCACGCCCTTGACCTTGCCCGAGAGCGCGACCTCGTCGCCGTTCCAGCGCGCGTCGATGCCGTGCTTCTTCGACCAGTAATCGGCGAGCGCCTTCATGCGACGAAGCGCGTCTTCATCGGAGAGCTCGTAGCTGCGTTCGAGGTTCATCTTCTTCCTATTCGATCGACACGATGCGCCATTCGCCGGCCTCTCGCACCAACGAGATCTCCCGACCGCCGGTGGTGCGGATCTTCGCGCGGTTGCCCCGGACCTCCACCTCGAGGTCGAGGTCGTCCCCCGTCTCGTCGAGGATCCGGGAGAGCTCGGCTTCGATCTCGGCGCGCGGCTGGCGCGAGAGGACTCGTAGCACCCCGGTCAGGCTTCGCCGCTGCAGCGCGCGGCGAAACGCTCGGATGGTGGCCATCGGGGTCGACAGGCCCGGCGCGGCGACCACGCCTCCGTCGATCGCCCACTTGCCGTCTTCCAGCACCATCTGCACCTGCTCGCCGCCGTGGAGCGGCTGCACCGCCACCGCCCGCACGCCCGCGGCTTCGGTCTCGATGGTCTCCGCCTGTTCGAGGAGCTCTTCTCGGTTGTCCTCCATCAGCCGCGCGAGCTCTTCGACCGAGACCTCGGCGCGAACCGTCTCACTGAGAAGGGCGTGTGCCGCCTGGGCATCATCGGCGCGGATGGCCGCCACATACGCGTTCAGCGCGCTCGCGGGGGGAGACTCGGAGCTCGCCCCTGTCGTTGCGCAGCCCGCCAGCAACATCGCGAGCACATAGAGGATTCTCCCCGTCACTGCGCGCCGGACCCTACCAGACCTCGTCGGATCACCCAGTGAGTACGTCCAGCCACCCCA
Organism: uncultured delta proteobacterium; assembly: GCA_963727445.1. Classification (GTDB taxonomy): domain Bacteria; phylum Myxococcota_A; class Polyangia; order Polyangiales; family B10-G4; genus B10-G4. The sequence continues at coordinate 57,739 of CAVSGI010000015.1, read as the reverse complement.
CCGTTTCCTCACCGACGCGTGCCTCCGTTCACTGGTGGCGTTGTGAACCAGCGTTTACGATGCTGGCGGTTTGGCAGTGAATCCTTCGTGATCCGCCTATTTTGGTACTGGCATGGATCGTGGAACGCTGTCGTTCGTCGACAGGGGAGAATCCCTTTCGGCGGAGGAATGACGATGACTCGAGCCTTGGCCTTCACCACCTTCGTCCTTGCAGCGGCGCTGACGCTCGGCGCGGGGTGCGCGTCCGAGGACTACTACTGTGACGACACCGGGTGCTACTCGTGCGACGGCCTCGGCTGCCGCGCGGTGGATCCCCCCGATCGGTCCCCCTGCGCGGGAGACTACGAGTGTCCGGACGGCACGATGTGCACGGACCTCGGTTGTGTCGGCGAGTGTGCCTCGAACGACGACTGCCCCCTCGGCACCGAGTGTCGGGACGGGTCCTGTCTCGCGCCCACCGACCCCGATCCCACGCCGACCCCCGGCGACTGCACGACCAACGACGACTGCCTGGCGAGCGGTCTGGTCTGCCTGGACGGCCTCTGCACCCCGGACCCGGGCGCTTGCAGCGCCGACACGGACTGCGCCACCGGTGAGGTCTGCGTCGCTGGTGAGTGTCTCGCCGACGACCAGGCCTGTCAGTTCAACTTCGAGTGTGCGATGGGCCTCGTCTGCATCAACAACCGCTGCGGCGTTTCCTGCGGCGCGGGCGAGAGCACCTGCGCGCCTGGCTTCAGCTGTGTCGATGGGATCTGCTCCGACGAGACCCCCACCTCCAACTGTACCGCCAACTCGGACTGCGCGAGCGGCGAGGTCTGCCTCGACGAAGCGTGCCGCCCCGAGTGCACGGCCGACAGCGACTGCGCCGACGGCTTCCGCTGCACCAGCGCGGGCGTCTGCCGCCTCGACACCCGGCCCACGCCGTTCTGCTCGAGCGACAGCGACTGCATGTCGGGGCGCGTCTGCCGCGAGGGTGTGTGTCGCACCCCCTGTGACACCAGCGATGCCTGCCTCCGCTTCGACGTCCAGTTCAACGTGTGTCTCGACGGTCTCTGCGTGACCACCAACGAGGCGACGAGCGATTGCGCGACTGGGGCGGATTGTATGAGTGGGCAGGTGTGCTCCGACGGCATCTGCCGCTAGCGGCGACGCCCCCGGCGACGCCCAGGCACGCCATCTAGCGGCTTACCTCCTCGGCACCTCCCTGCGGCGTACCTCTGGTACGCCTCAGTCGGCACCTGCGGGGGCGCTCGCTAGCTGACGCACCTGGACGACGCCCCCGGCGACGCCCAGGCACGCCATCTAGCGGCTTACCTCCTCGGCACCTCCCTGCGGCGTACCTCTGGTACGCCTCAGTCGGCACCTGCGGGGGCGCTCGCTAGCTGACGCACCTGGACGTCGCCGCCCCAAGACCCGCGGTGACCGAAGTAGGTGACGGACCGAACTTGTCGAACTTGTCCGTCCGTCTTCGGAGCTCCGCAACCAACCTCGTCTAGTACTCTGCGCGGCAATGGCGCGTTCGCTTCCGCTCTTCGTCGTGCTCGTCGTGCTCGGTGCGTGTGATTGCGAGGAGGCGTCCTCGACCGAGACCGGGTCGGCGTCAGCCACCGGGACCGAGTCCACGGACCAGACCGAGAGCTCGCCCCCGCCGCCCCTCCCCGATCCGGCGTTGATGCTTCGCGGTGAAGAGCCCACGCCGACGGTCATTCGCGTCGTCAGCGAATCGGCGCCGCGGCAGCTCGACCTCACCTTCGGGCCGGCCTCCCCCTTCCGCATGGCCGTCGTGGGCGAGGCGCTGCCGGCGCTCTCTCTCGACCAGCCCGACACCTCGCGGTGGCCGCGAGGATGCGATTGCCCGTGCGATTCGAACGGCTGCCTCGAGTGCGAGCCTCCGGTGCACGACGGGGTGATGGTGGGCCCCGACCAGCCCTTCGCCTACGAGTGGAACGGGATGCTCCGACATTTCCGCACCACGCCGGAGCTCGGGACCTGCTTCGACACCCTGCCAGCGACGGCCGGGCGCTACGTCCTCTCCGTCTGCACCGAAGGCGTCGAGCGCTGCGCGATCACCGAGGTGACCGTGCCGGCCCCCGACGGCATCACCATCGACCTCGACGAGGCGGTCGCTCCACCCGCGTGTCCGCTGAGCGACGACGTGTCGATCCGCGCCGCCGCGACCGCCCTCGACTACATGGCGCGCGCGCGCGTCCCCGAAGCCGTGCGCGCGGATTGTCCCCACACCGCCCTCTGCCTCGCCGACGACGAGGTCGCCTCCCGCGTCGACCCCCACGACACGGGCTGCCTCGTCTACGCCATCCCCGCCGGCGATCTCCTCGACGTCGTCGTCCAAATCGCCGGCGTGCGCTACGCCCACCACCTCGCCGCCGACGTCACACGGACGAAGGGCATCACCTACCCACCGAGACGACGGTGACTTGGACAGAGGTGTCCAGGTGCGTCAGCTGGCGAGCGCCCGCGCAGGCGCCGACTGAGGAATACCGAAGGTATTTCGCAGGGAGGTGCCGAGGAGGTAAGCCGCCAGATGGCGTGCCTGGACGCCTCTTTCAGCGGACCTGGAAGAGGCTGAGGCTCCCGACGTAGAGGAAGCCGACCATGAAGAGCACCAGGAAGGGGATGCTCACCCAGGAGCCGGTCACCACCGCGAGGACGATCGTGACCACGAAGTAGAGACCGAAGAGCGACCTCCACCAGGGAGTGGATGGTCTTGCCGGCCTTGTACTTCTTCTTCTTCCAGCCCTGGTTGTTCGCGGTGATCGCCGTGCTTCGGGGTGCGGATGAACTCGATGTCGTTGCCGAAGACGCCCTCGACCACCGCGCGCGCGTTGTTGATGGAGAGCCCGATGCCGAGCGCCATCATCAGCGGCAGGCGCTTCACGGCTTCCCAGAGGTCGCTGTAGAGCGCGTGATGCGTGGTGAGATAGAAGAGGACGATCGAGCCGCAGGTCGCCGCGAAGAGCGGGACGTCGAGGAGGAGCAGCTCCGGGTTGTCCATGCCGCGGCGGAGCAGCATGTTCGGCAGCTGCAGGCACGCGAGGATGACCAGGAATAGGTAAGCGAAGTTGTTGGTGAGGTGGAAGATCGCCTCGATCTTCACCTTGAGCGGGATCTTCGCCCGGAGCACGATGGGCAGAAGCTTCTTGGCCGTCTGCGCGGAGCCCTTGGCCCAGCGGAACTGCTGGGTCTTGAAGCTGTTCATCTCGCAGGGCACCTCGGCCGGCGCGAGGGCGTCGGGGACGTAGACGAAGTTCCAGCCCGCGAGCTGCGCGCGGAAGCTGAGGTCCATGTCCTCGGTGACGGTGTCGTGCTGCCAGCCGCCGGCGTCGATGATGGTCTGCTTGCGCCACATGCCGGCGGTGCCGTTGAAGTTGAAGAAGCGGCCCGAGCGGTTGCGGGCGATGTGCTCGATCACGAAGTGGCCGTCGAGCATCATCGACTGCACGCGGGTGAGCGTGGAGTACTCGCGGTTGAGGTGGCCCCAGCGCGCCTGGACCATGCCGACCTTGTCGTCGGTGAAGTGGTCGATGAGGTCGCGGATGATGCTCGACGGTCGGGACGAAGTCCGCGTCGAAGACCATGAGGAGCTCGCCCTTGGCGACGTGCAGGCCCTCTTCGAGCGCGCCGGCCTTGTAACCGGTGCGGTCGACGCGGTGGATGTAGCACAGCGTCGAAGCCCTCGGCGATCAGCTCGTCGACCTTCGCCTTGGCGATCTGCTGGGTCTCGTCCGTCGAGTCGTCGAGGACCTGGATCTCCAGCTTGTCCTTCGGGTAGTCGAGCTTCGCGACGCTCTCGATCAGCCGCTTGGCGACGTACATCTCGTTGAACATCGGGAGCTGGACCGTGACGGTGGGCAGCTCCGCGTCCTCGAAATGACCCTTCGGCTTGGGGTGCTGCTTCCGATGCTTCCAGTAGAGCATCAGGAGGTGCCCCCGATGGAATCCGTAGATTCCGAGGATGCCGAGAACGACGAGATACAAAGCGATTACGGTGGCTTCCATGTCGACTTCCGGTTGGAGATCCAGCGGATCTCTCTCGTTTCGCTGAATAAACCAAAGGGCGACGTACGACTTGTCACCCCGATGTAAAAGAATGTCAGCGAATGTTGACGAATGTCTGTGCTAACTAACTGAGATCATGCCGCTTTTCCGGCGGAGGCGGCAAGTTAGCTGCGGTTTTCGGGGATGCAAGTCGAAGGTCAGGTGCGCGCGCGCTCGACCATGAACGCCACGGCCTCGGACATGTGGATCGGGAACAGACGCACCTCTGGATGCGCCCCGGCCCACACGCGGAACACCTCGTCGGCGAACCCCTGGCCCACACCGTCGACGCCCTCGAAGTCGAGGACGACCTCGCGAAACTTCTGCAGGCCGTGCATCAGGCGCTTGGCTTCGGAGCGAGAGATGAAGCGAACGCCGACGGTGAAGAGCTCGATGACGATCCTCGTCTTCGAGAACTCGTGGTTCTCTGTGTACTCCGCGAAGATCGACCTCAGGTCGCGTACGTGATCGAGGTCGATGGTGGCGACGGCGAGCGTTCCGGTGCGGCGGGCGTCCAGATCTCGAACCGCGACGTCACCGCGCAGGTTGTCGACGACCCACACGAGCGATCCGCTCTCGAGTCGGAAGATGTCGGCGGCCTTGGAGACGAAGAAGAGTCCTTCACCGGAGTGACGGTCGGGAGCCGTGGTCGTCTTGCCTTTGGAGATCTCCTGGATCGCCTCGAGGTCGCTCGAGAGGCCGAGCGCGTGAGCCACGTGCGCGAGCGTCGGAATCGTCAACCATCGCAAGCGAATGGCTTTACGATTCGGTGAATAATCGTCAAGCCAGAGGTTGACGATTCTTGCTGTGTCAATCCTCGTCGATCGGCTCGATCGGAAGGCTCAGCCGGAACAGCGCGCCCTTGCCGAGCTCGCTCTCGACCTCGAGGGTGCCGCCGATGCGCTGGACGATGTTGCGGGCGATGGAGAGGCCGAGGCCGGTGCCGCCTTCGTCGCGGGAGCGCCCTTTGTCGACGCGGTAGAAGCGCTCGAAGATGCGGTCGAGGTACTTGGCCGGGATGCCGGGGCCCTGGTCGACGACCTCGATCATCGCGTGATCCTTGTCGCGCGAGACGTTCACCTTCACGTCGCTGCCGTTCGGCGAGTACTTGATGGCGTTCTCGACCAGGTTCACCAGCACGTGGTCGATCGCATTGGGGCTCACGTTCAGGACGATGGGCGCTTCGGGCATCTGCAGCTCGAGCGCGATCCCTTTGGCCCGCGCCTGGGTGTCGAGGGCGCCGACGCTGTCCTTGCAGAGCTTGCCGAGGTCGACGTCCTCCGTCTCCCAGGCGAACTGCGGCGACTCGGCCTGACCGAGCACCGTCAGGTCCTTCACCAGGCGCTCGAGGCGCATCGTGTGCCGGAAGATCGCGTCGAGGAAGCGCGCCCGCGTCGCCGGGTCCTCGGCGGCGCCGTCGATCAGCGTCTCGACGAAGCCGCGGATGGCGGTGAGCGGTGTGCGCAGCTCGTGGCTGGCGTTGGCGACGAAGTTCCGCCGGATGCGATCGGCGTCCTTCAGCGTGGTGACGTCGTGGAGCACCGTCACCACGCCCGAGTCGTTGGGCAGCGGCGAGATCTGCGCGTGGAAGATGTGGACCTTGTCGCCGATCTCGGTCTCGAGCTCGGTCTCGGTCGCCTCGTTCTTCTTCCGCGCCTTGCGGACGGCGAGCTTGAGCTCCTTGCTCTTGATGACGTTCTTGGCGCGGCGGCCCCGAACGTCCTTCGCGATGAGGTCGTCGAGGGCGCGGTTCGTCAGGACCACGCGCCCCTTGGCGTCGGTCACGAAGACCGCCTCCGCCATCGAGTTGAGGATGGTTCTCAGTCGTTCTTTTTCGATGCTGTCAGACACTGCTCAGCCCCCGGGATACCAGATGGTGGGCATACCCTCCGTCTGCATCAACGCCGCCACGTCCATGGAGATGGCCACCGAGACGTGGATCAGAAAGCCGCTCCAGATCGAGCGCGTCTTCATCGCCAGGGTCCCGAGCACGATGCCGGCGACGATCGCTCCCATCGTCTCGGGGAAGGGCTTGCCGTAGTGGATCATGCAGTAAGGGACGACCATGGCGAAGATCGCGTAGCTCCCCATCACGGGCTTGAGCGTCTTGAGCCACCAGCCGCGGAAGAAGAACTCCAGGCTGAAGAACTGCGCCGCGTAGAGCATCTCCCAGCACAGGAAGTCGAACCAGCTGCGCGTCGCGCCCTTGTAGAAGGGATAGTAGGTCGAGAACTCGTGGGTGTAGCTCACGATGACCACGCAGATGAAGACGACGTGGAACGCGAAGGCGTAGATCCACGCGTGCTCCATGAAGCCCTTGGTCTCGAGGCCCTGGTCGCGGATGCGTTGCCCCGACGCCTTGATGACTACCACCGGCAGGATCAGGTAGCCGAGCACGCGCCACCCCGCCCACCACACGAACTCGAAGAGGCGCGAGAACTCGGAGTGGCGAAGCTGGTCGTAGAAGTTCGGCTCGCCGATGGGTCCGGCCCACGCGTCGAGCAGCTCGCTGTAGGTGCGCGAGCCGCCGAAATACTCCATCAGCGTGAGAAAGACGGCGCCGGTGGCGAGGGCGATCAGGGGTTTCACGTCCCAGCCGTCGCCCCGCTCCCGCCGCGCCTGACGTTCGATGCGCGCCTCCTCGTCCATCTGCTTCCAGGTGTCGAGGAAGAAGCGGCCGAAGTGCAGCGAGTCCAGACGCGAGGGCGCCGGATCGGCGATCTTCAGCCGCCGGTAGCCGTAGATGCAGGTGCCGATGCCGGCGAGGACCAGGGCGATCGAGAAGCCCCAGGCGAACCCGCCCGATCGGGGCTCCGCCAGGAGCCACAGGATGCCGGCGGCGACGAAGTAGAGGATGCCGATGATCAGCTGAACCGGTCGCCACACCGGGACCTCGGCGGCCGTCGGCGCGGCCGCCTCGGGGCGTGAAGCCTTCGCCTTGCTCTTCTTCTTCGTCTTCTTCTTCGCCGTCGCCATCAGCTCAGCCAGCTTCGCGCGCGATCTCCACTCCGGCTCGGAGGCGTGAAAGCGTCACGTCCTTGCCGAGGATGGACATCACCTCGAACATCCCGGGCGTCGCCGCGCGCCCCGAGAGCGAGACCCGCGCCGCGGGCGCCCAGTCCTTGAAGGAGAGCCCTTTTTCTTCCATCCACGCCTCGACCGACTTCTTCAGCGGCTCGACGTCGAAGTCCTCGGCGCCTTCGAGGAGCGTGATCAGCGACTCCAGGTTCGGGACGAACTTTGCCTTCATCCACTTCCGCTTCGGCTTGTCCTCCCAGACGATCTCGTCGCGCAGGAAGTAGTCGCAGCCGTCGGCGATGTCCGCGAGGGTCGTGGCGCGCAGCTTCACGTGCTCGATGGCGCCGACGAGCCGCGGATCGTCCGCCGCCACGCCCGTGAGGCCGCGCGCCGCGAGGAAGGGAAGCGCCAGCTTCGCGATCTCCGTGTTCGGCAGCGCCCGGAGCTGCTCCTGCTGCACGTACTCGAACTTCTTCGCGTCGTACTTCGCGCCCGTCTTGCCGACGTGGTCCCAGCCGAAGAGATCGATCAGCTCTTTCTGCGAGAAGATCTCCTGGTCGCCATGGGACCAGCCGAGGCGCGCGAGGTAGTTGTTCACGGCGATGGGGAGGTACCCCTTGTCTCGATACTCGAGGACGCCCACCGCGGCGTGACGCTTCGAGAGCTTCTGCCCGTCGGGCCCGAGGATCATCGGCAGGTGCGCCATCTGGGGCGGTTCTTCGCCGAGCGCCCGGTACAGCATGATCTGCACCGGGGTGTTCACCAGGTGGTCGTCGCCGCGCGCCACGAGCGTGATCCCCATCGTGAGGTCGTCGACGGTGGCGCCGAAGTTGTAGAGCGGCACGCCGTCCGAACGCATCAGGATCTGATCCTGCTGCTGGTCGTTCGGGTACTCGACGTCGCCCTTCACCAGATCCTTCCAACCGGTCGCCCCCTCCGAGGGCGCCTTGAAGCGGATCACGTGGGGCGCGTCCCTCTCCTCGTTCCGGTCGCGCCAGGGAGAGCGAAAGCGGAAGCCGTGGGTGACGCCGGTCTTCTTCTCGTGCTCCGCACGGGCCGCGGCGATCTCCTCTTTGGTCGCGTAGCAACGATAGGCCGCGCCGGCGCGGATGAGCTTTTCGGCGTACTCGGCGTAGAGCCCGAGGCGCTCGGTCTGGAAGTAGGGGCCGTTGTCACCGCCCACCTCGGGCCCTTCGTCCCAATCGAGGCCCAGCCACTTCATGGACTCGAAGACGATACGAACGCTCTCTTCGGTGCTGCGCTCGCGGTCCGTGTCCTCGATACGGAGGATCATCTTGCCCCCGTGGCGCCTGGCCCACAGCCAGTTGAAGAGGGCGGTTCGGGCGCCGCCGATGTGGAGGTAGCCCGTGGGAGAAGGGGCGAAGCGCACGCGCACGTCGGTCGTCATGGCGCGCTCCCTCTAGCATTAATCAGGGACGGGTTCCCCGTGGATGCGCCCTCCGTTACGATTCCGCACCCTGGGGGTGTTGAGGATGGAGCGCACGGTCGGAAGCGGACGTATCGAGCTGGTCAAGGGCAACATCGTCGAGCAGCAGGTCGACGCCATCGTGAACGCGGCGAACACGTCGCTCCTCGGCGGTGGCGGCGTCGACGGGGCCATCCATCGGGCGGCGGGCCCGAGCCTGCTCGAGGCGTGCCGGAAGCTCCCGGCGGACGCCGATGGCAAGCGCTGCGAGACGGGCGAGGTGCGGGTCACCAGCGCGGGCGACCTCGCGGCCCGCTTCGTCATCCACGCCGTCGGCCCGGTCTACGACGAGCTGCGGACGGACCAGTCCGCCGAGCTGCTCCGACAGGTCCACGAGGCGGCGCTCACCGAGGCCGCCGAGCGAGGCCTCACCTCCATCGCCTTCCCGGCGATCTCCACCGGCGTCTATCGCTTCCCGGTCGCCGAAGCGGCGCCCATCGCCATCGGCGCCGCCAACCGCTTCCTCTCGGAGCACACGAGCGGGCCCCTGGCGCTGGTCCGCTTCGTCCTCTTCAACGATCAGAGCCTCGCCGCCTTCGAGCGCGCCCTCGACCGCACCAGCGTCTGGCCCGAGGGCCCGGACGCGTAGCCCGGACGAGACCCTTCGGAGCGCGCGCTCGGCTTGACGCGCGCCGCCTCGCACACGCACCTTTACCGCCCCGTGCATTTCCCAAACCCCTCGGTCGGCCGTCGATGAGCCCCAGGCCGCTCGCACGACTCGAGCCGATCACCACGCGCCTCAACCACGGCGTCCGAACGAAGCGCGCTCGATTTCGCGCGCTCTCGGAGGTGCCCTTCGGGCGCGATCTCCTGGTGCGGAGCTTCTCCCTCGGAAACGGGCTGGAGATCCATCTGCTCCGCGACACGGCCGCGCCGGTGGTGAGCTACCAGTCGTGGTTCCGGGTCGGCTCCCGCCACGAGGAACGAGGCAAGACCGGGCTCGCGCACTTCTTCGAGCACCTGATGTTCAAGGAGACCAAGAACTACGGGCCGGGTGAGTTCGACCGCCTCCTCGAGGTCGCCGGGGGCGAGACCAACGCGGCCACCTGGACCGACTGGACCTACTACTACGACAACGTCCCGAGCCGCGAGCTCTCACTGGCCGTCGGGCTCGAAGCCGATCGCATGCACAACCTGGTTCTGCGCGCGCACGCGGTGAGCTCGGAGCGCGAGGTCGTGATGAACGAGCGGCGCTATCGCGTCGACGACGACGTCGGAGGGCAAAGCGAACGAAGAGCTCTACGCCCGGGCCTTCACCGCCCATCCCTACCGGTGGCCGACCATCGGTTGGATGAGTGACATCGAGCGCTACACGGTCGCCGATTGCCGGCGCTTCTACCGGACCTACTACGCGCCGAACAACGCCGTGATCGTGGTGGCGGGCGACATCGACGAAGCGGCGACCCTGGAGCTCATCCGCGAGCACTACGCGTCGATGCGGCCCGCGAAGATCCCGCGAGAGAAGCGGGTGACCGAGCCGCCGCAGAAGCGGGAGCGGCGGGGCACCATCGTCCAGCCGACCGACACCGAGAAGCTGGAGATCGGCTGGCGGGGCCCGGCGTGGTCGGAGCCGGACTATGCGCGGCTGACGGTGCTCGACGAGATCCTGTCGGGAGGGCGCTCGTCGCGGCTCTACCGCGCCCTCGTCGAAGAGCAGGAGCTCGCGACGACCGCCAGCGCATCACCCGCGCCTTTCGAGCATCCGGGCCTGTACGAGCTGTGGGCGGACGCGCGCGAGGGCGTCACTGGCGAGCAGTTGCTCGAGGCGGTCGACGTCGAGATCGACCGACTGGCCAAGGACGGCGTGACCGAGGACGAGGTCGACAAGGCGAAGAACCGGCTCGAGCTCGGCTTTCTGTCGTCGATGGAGACGGCGAGCGGCAAGGCGGAGCAGATTGGCTTCGTCACGACCATCACGCGAGACCCGGGCGGCGTGTTCCGGCGACTCGAGGAGCTGCGCTCGGTCACGGCCGCCGAGGTGCGGGCCACGGCGCGTCGTTATCTGAGGCGCTCGAAGCGAAACGTGCTCTTCGTCGTACCCGAGGCCGACGCATGAGGAAGAAGAAGACGCCCGAGGGTTTCTTCTCCGTCGATGGGCTGAACGTCACCCTCGAGGAGAGCCGGGCCCTGCCCATCGTGGACTTCGAGCTGCTCTTTCTGACCGGCGGCGTGCAGGATCCAGTCGGTCTCGAGGGCCTCACGCGGACCACCTTTTTGACCATGCGGCGCGGCACGCGGGGGATGAAGGGGCCGGCGGTGGAGGAAGCGATCGCCCGCCTGGGCGCGCGCCTCGGCGTGGACATCTCCACCAGCTACGTCCGGGTGCACGGCTCGGTCATCAAGCGCAACCTCGAGCCGTTCTTCGCGCTCGTCGCGTCGCTGCTCGAGAAGCCGGCGTTTCGCAAAGCCGATCTCGCCCAGGTCGTCCGCGAGACACGCGCCGAGCTCGCGCGCATTCGCGATCACGATCGCGCGCTGGCGGGCCGTTGGTTTCGGCGGACGCTCTACCGTAGCCACGCGTACGGCCGGTCCATCGCCGGCTCGCCAGAGTCGCTCTCTCGCCTCCGCGCCCGGGATCTGCGCGAGTGTTACGCGTCGCACGTCGTCGCCGACAATCTGCTGGTGGGCTTTTCGGGCGACGTGGATCGCGAGGAGGCGACGCGCCTGGTGGAGACGCACCTCGCTTTCCTCCCGTCGGGCCCCGCGCCACGCGACGCCCTCCCCACGCCGCGGCGCAAAGCCGGTCGCCGCGTGGTGGTGGTCGACAAGCCCTCTCGCAGCCAGACCCAGCTCTGCATCGGGACGTTGGGCATCGCGGCGGGCGACCCGCGCTACTACCCCCTCGAGGTCGCGAACACGGCCTTCGGCGGCACCTTCAGCTCTCCACTCGTGCAGGAGGTGCGGGAGAAGCGCGGGTGGAGCTACGGCGTCTACAGCCGCATCGGGCTGGATCGGCAGCGGGACACCTTCACCATGTGGAGTCATCCGGCGTCGGCGGACGCCGCGTCGTGTGTCGCACTCGAGCTCGACCTCCTCGAGCGCTTCGTCGATGACGGCTTGCGCAAGAAGGACTTCACCTTCGCCAAGCGCTATCTCGTCAACAGCCGCTGCTTCGAGGTGGACACCGCCCAGAAGCGCCTCGAGCCACGCCTCGACGTCGTCCTCTTCGGCCTCCCTCACGGCTACTGGGACGACTTCGAGGACAACGTCCGCAAGGTTCAGCTCGACGCGGCGCGGGCCGCCGTCCGTGACGTGATCTCCTCCCCACGACCTCGTCATCAGCATCACCGCCACCGCGTCCGAGGTGGTCCCCGCCCTCGAAAAGCTCCCCGGGATCCACTCCGTTCAGGTGATCCCCTACGACACCGACTGAACGGCGCGCTACTCGGGCAGGAGCTCGGCGAGCGTGGCGAGGAGCCGCGCGGGGCCGACGGGCTTGCGGAGGACCGCATCGAAGAGATTGTCGCCGAGCACCTGCGCGTCGCTCCCGGTGACCATGATGATCCGCGGCGCCGTGTCGCCCATCGCGTCGCGCACCTTGCTCGCGAAGACCTCGCCGTTCATCCCGGGCATGTGGAGGTCGACCAGGGCGGCCACCAGGTTCCCCTCGCAGCAAAGCACGAGCGCCTCTTCGGGGTCGTGTCGCACCTCGACCTCGAACCCCGCGGTTCGGAGGAGCCGAGCGACCGAGCGCGAATAGGCGTCGTCGTCGTCCAGGATCAGAAGGCGAGCCACCGCAAGTGCAGGCGGGAGCTCGCTGATGCTCCCGGGCCGATTGAGCGACGCCAGCTCGTGCACGCTCGCTTCGCGCGCGAGGCGATGGAAGGACCGCCCCGGCGCCAGCGCCGAAGCCTCCTGGAGCTCCTCCTCGCTGCCGCCCCAGAGCAACACCGTCGCGTGCTCGGGCAGGGCCGAGGAGAGCGCCGCGACGGTCTGGGCGCGAAACATCCCCTCGCGTTGATCGATGATCAGCGTCGCCTTTTCCCCACCTCGCAGAGATGAAAGGGCGCTGAAGACGTCGTCCAAGCGCAGGACGCGCACCCCGGGCGGCATCGTCGCCTCGTACTTCGAGACCGACGCCTCGTCGCGCGAGGCGAAGAGGACCAACTGGGGTCGCTTGTCGCTAGGATTCGTTCGAGCCCTCACGCCGCTGCTGTGGATGGTCGGAAACGCAGCCCCCTCCCCGGAAGCGCCCGATGCCGCGTCGTCCGAACTACCCGCCACGAGGCCCCAGCATATCAAAGAAACATCGCCCACAGCGAGGCATCCCCAGCTTCTCCGCTGCTCTTGCCGTCCTCTGATATCCTCTCGACTTCCCAGTGACGGTTCCCGCCATCCACGACCTCACGCCCGTGGGTCGCATCGGCCGCTACGACATCCTCGGACGACTGGCCATCGGAGGAATGGCGGAGATCTTCCTCGCCCGCGAGAGCGGTCCTCGCGCCGCCAGTCGAGAGCTGGTCGTCAAGCGCGTCCTCCCGCACGTCGCCGCCGATCCCAAGCTCATCGACATGTTCGTTCAGGAAGCGCAGCTGTGCATGCGCCTCCGTCACCCCAACATCTGCTCCATCTACGAGTTCGGCGAAGAGGACGGCACGTTTTACCTCGCGATGGAGTGGGTACACGGCGTGCCCCTCTCGCGTCTGGCACGCGAGTCGCGAAAGGTCGACGGGCTCCCCATCGCGATGGTCGTCAAGATCATCGCCGACGTCGCCGCCGCGCTCCACCACGCGCACACCGCGCGTGGTCCCGACGGACAACCCCTCGGCATCGTCCATCGCGACGTGACGCCCGAGAACATCATGGTCGGCTACGACGGCGTCGCGCGGTTGCTCGACTTCGGCATCGCCAAGGCGGCGACGCAGCCCGACAAGACCCAGGCGGGCGTGCTCAAGGGCAAATTCGCCTACATGTCCCCGGAGCAATACCAGGGCGAGGTGCTCGACGGGCGCAGCGACGTCTTCTCCCTCGGGGTCTGCCTCTACGAGGCCCTCACCGGTCAGTCCCTCTACGCGCGCGCGAACGAGTACGAGACGGTCGCCGCCATCATCCTCGACACCGCGGTCCCTTCGATCCGGGACGTTCGGCCCGAGCTCCCGAAGATCCTCGACAGCGTGTGCCAGACCGCCCTCGCCAAGGATTGCTTGCAGCGCTTCCCGACGGCGGACGCCATGGAAGCCGCCCTGAGCCGTTGGCTCTCGGAGTCCAAGAGCCTCGTCCGCGATGCCGACATCGCTCGTTACGTCTCGCAGCTCTTTCCCGACGAGGCGCGGAACGGCCCGGGCCTCGATCGGGCCAAGGTGGGCAAGCCCGGGCGTAGCGACGCGACCGAATCGCAGGTCTCGGGCACCGAGCTCTACGCGCTCGCCGCCGACCTCGACGACGTCGAAGAGGAGATGGCGCGGCGCGGGCGGCGCAAGACGATGGCCATCGCCCTGGTGGCGGCGGTGCTGGTGATCGGCGCCCTGACGGTGGCGGGGCTCGCCCTCAACGAAGGCCCGCCGACGCCGAGCTCCGGCGCGAGTGGCCAGACCCCGACCTCCCCTTGAACCAGGCCGCCTCCGACGAGGGCGCGCCGCCGGAGGCGCCCGACGAAAAACAGAAGAGCGGCATCAACTGGTGGCGCATGGCGCTCCTCGCCCTGCTCATGGGTGCCCTGTGGGCCTTCGGCGAGATGAGCGGGCTCACCGACGACTTCGACGTCGAGCGCATCCGCACGATGGTCCGCTCCGCGGGCGCCATCGGGATGATCGTCTACGTGATCATCTTCGCCGCGGGCGAGCTGATCCACATCCCGGGGATCGTCTTCGTCCTCGCGGGTCTCGTCTCCTGGGGCCAGCTCCTCGGCTATCCCATCGCCCTCGTCGCGTCGGTCGTGAGCGTGAGCGTCAGCTTCTTCATCGTGCGCATCGTCGGCGGTCGCGCCCTCGCCGGTCTGAACCGCCCCATGCTCCGGCGCATCCTCGACAATCTCGACCAGCGGCCGATCCGCACGGTTTTGATCCTCCGCCTGATCCTCTGGATGGCGCCGCCCCTCAACTACGCGCTGGCCATGACCGACGTGCGCTATCGCGACTACGTCATCGGCTCTGCGCTCGGGCTCGCGCCCCCGATCCTGGTCATCACGCTGCTCTTCGATTGGGTGATGACGCTCGTGCAATAGCGCCAGCGCCCAAGCGCTGGCGCCCACAGAAGGCTCAGCCGAAGCGCAGCGGCACAGGAGGCCGCGCGAGCGGCCGGAGGAGCGCAGGTAGCCTTTCGAGATCCAGGTTGCCGCCCGTCAGGATGATGCCGATCCGGCGGCCGGGGAGGTTGCCCGCGAGCGCGGCCGCTACCGGCACGGCGGAGCTCGGCTCGATCACCAGCTTCATCCGCTCGAGCACGAGCCGGAGGGCCGCCGCCGTCTGCTGCTCCGAGACGGTGACGATCGACGCCACGTGCTTCTGGATGATCGCGAAGGTCCGCTCCGAGAGCGAGGTGCGAAGGCCGTCGGAGATGGTCACGGGATCGTCGGAGGGGACGATGTGGCCCGCGGCGAGGGAGCGCTTGGCGTCGTCCGCGGCCTCGGGCTCGGCGGCGATCACCGTCGCCTCGGGCCGGAGCGCCGCGGTGGTGATGGCGGTTCCCGAGATCAGCCCGCCGCCCCCCACCGGCGCGCAGACCGTGTCGAGACCTTCGACCTGGGCGAGGAGCTCGAGGGCACAGGTCCCCTGCCCGGCGATCACCCGGTCGTCGTCGTAGGGGTGAATGACGTGGGCGCCGGTCTCGGTGACGACCGACGCCAGGGTGGACTCGCGGGAGGCGAGGGTCGGCTCGCAGAAGACCACCTGCCCGTCATACCCCTTCACCGCCGCCACCTTCACCGCGGGCGCGTTCTTCGGCATCACGATGTGCGCCGTGATCCCCCGGAGCTTCGCCGCGAGCGCCACCGCCTGGGCGTGGTTGCCGGAAGAGTGGGTCGCCACGCCGCCCGCCGCGGTCTGGGCGTCGAGGGACATGACGGCGTTGGTCGCCCCGCGAAACTTGAAGGCCCCCACCCGCTGCAGGTTCTCGCACTTGAAGAAGAGCTCGGCCCCCGCGAGCCCATCCAGGGTCCGCGAGCGCATCACCGGCGTCTCCTTCGCGTAGGGCGCGATCCGCGCCGCCGCCTCCGCGACCTCCTCGAAGCTCACCATCTAGCGAGCCTAGTGCCTGTCTCAATGACCTCGGAAGGCGAGATTGCGACGCGCGTCGGTCGCGTGCAAGGCGGAACCGAAGGACGTGCAGCGCACATTCGATTTCCCGACGCCGCGCGAGCGCGCCTATCTGAGCTCGATGTCGAAGCGGCGCTCGTCGAGGAGGGTTCCGGCGGCGTCGTAGCTTCGGACCGAGACGCTGCGGAGGCCGAGTCGGCTGTACTGATGGGCGACCGCCCCGCGGGGGGAGCGCTCCATGCCGGTGACCGAGTCGGTGAGCATGGAGTCGTCGACGATCACCTCGATCGCCGCCACCTCCGACGAGGCCCGGTCGAAGCCGATCTCCCACGTATCGGGGCCGATCGGCCTCACGTAGATGGCGTCCTCTTCCTTCGCCTCCAGCCACCCGATGCCTTCGACCACCAGGTTGCCCTCCATGTCGAGGGCCCGCGCCGTGACCTGGCGCAGCATTCCGTCGAAACATCCAGCGACGCTGACCTCGAAGCGATCGTCCGTGCTCCGTCCGGCGCTCCCCACTTCCAGGCCGTCGACCAGGTAGACCACGCGGGTCACCTCGTCGGGGACGATGGCGTCGAAGACGTGCACGCCATCGAGGTCGGCGCTCCACTCGAGGGTGATGGTGGGATCGGCCATCGCCGGCGGATCCGGGTCGGTCGCGGGGGGATCGGGCTCGGTGGGCGGCGGATCGGGCTCGCCGCAGACCGCACCCGTGGCGAAGCCCTCGGCCGGCGCCCGCGAGAGGCGCGACTCGGTCTGGGGCCCGTAGAGCCCATCCTCGGTGATCAGGTCCTCGGGGTGGTTGCGGTTCCACAGGCGCTGAAAGGCGAGCACCGAGAGTCCGCGAAGATCCGTGGTGCCGCCGCCCTGGTAGTCGAAGTGCACCGGGTCCGAGGAGCCGAGCCAGCGGAAGCCCTCGCCCTCGAGCCGGGAGCGCCAGGTCGCGTTGTCCGAGATGTCGATGGCGAGGCCGGACTCGTGGTTGCTGTGGCCCGGCGAGGCGGCGAGGGAGATGCCGCAGCGGCCGGCACGGTACCAGCGGTAGAGCAGATACTGCTGGGGCAGGGTCCTGAGGCCCGAGTTGATCCGCATCGTGCCGCCGCCGGCGACCGCCCGGCTGAGCGCGTCGGCCGCTGGCCGCTGCAGGTAGGGGAAGACCGCGCCGCCGAGGGTCAGGCCGCTGATCGAGTCGATCCGCTCCATCTGTCCCGGCATCAGGCACTCGAGCTCGTCGACGAGCTGTTGGCTCAGGTCCGCGACCGCGCTGGTGCTGCACCCCGAGCCGACCAGGCTGTCGATCGAGAGGGCGCCGCGCGCCGCTCCGACGTCGGGGTCGCTGTTGACGGGCACCCCGAAGCAGGTGGCGCCGCCGTCGGCCGGGGGCGCGTCCGGGGTCTCCCCCATGCGGCCCGAGTCGGACCCCGGACCGCCGTAGCACCCCATCATGAGTATCGATGGAAGCAGGAGCAGAAGGAGCGCTACGGCGGGTCGGGGCACTCCGCGAGAAAAAGCAACGGCCGTGCCGAAAGAGCACAGCCTGCTTTCAGGGATTAAAGCCCGTCGGTGCTCACTCCAGTCGTCACCAGCTGGGGCCTGCCGTGCACACACGACCGCCTACTGGACGTGCCGGTGCTTCGCGGCGAGCATCCCGCAGCCGGCGTGCTCGTTCTGGCCGCCGGAGTAGCGGCGAACCACCGGCCCGATGTGCGCGAGCTGGCCGAAGAAGGCCCGGCGCTCGGCGTCGCTGGCCCGGCGGTAGCCGTCGGGTCGGGCGTCGTTCACGTCGATCAGGTTGATGCGCAGCGGGACGTCGCCGAGGAGCGCTTCGAGGGCGTCCGCCTCTTCGGGGTCGTGGTTCACGCCGCCCATCAGCACCCACGCGACGGTGGCCCGACCGCGGCGGGCGGCGTTGTGGGCGCGGATGGCGTCGGCCAGGTCCTCGAGGGCAAAGCGTCCGGCCACGGGCAAGAGCGCCCGGCGCCGTTCGGGCAGGGCGGAGGTGAGGGAGACGATCAGCCGGTAGCGGTGTCCCTCCCGGGTGTAGCGCCGGATCTGCGGGACCAGCCCCACGGTGGAGATCGAGATGGCGCGTCCCGCGATGCGGCCCCCGCAGCTGTCCGAGAGGACCTTCGCCGCCTGGATCACCGCGTCGTAGTTGTGGAAGGGCTCGCCCTGACCCATGAAGACCGCGCCCGTGACCCGGCCGCCCGCGTCTCGGGCCTCGTCTCGCACCGTGCAGAAGGCCGACACCATCTCCCAGGCCTCGAGATTGCGCGTGAGGCCCAGGCGACCGGTGGCGCAGAAGTCGCACCGCATCGCGCAGCCGACCTGGCTCGACAGACACACGGTGAAGCAGCCCGGCTTCTCGAGCGGGATCCGAACGGCCTCGGTCTCCGCGCCGTCCGGTGAGCGGAACAGGTACTTCACGAAGCCGTCGCTCGCGTCCTCGGCCCGCTCGACCACCGCGAGGCGCTCGTCGGTGGTGAGCCGAGCCGCCCCGTCGGCGAAGACCCGCGAGACCGGGCGATGGGGCAGGCCGGCCCGGCCGTGGCTGATCCGGTGGGCGAGGAAGCGCCGGGCTTCCCCCAGGTTCGCCTTCACCCCGCCCTCGGTGAGGAGCGCCAGCAGGTCCTCGGGCAACAGGCCATGGATGTTGGGCGCCGTGCTCAATCGATCGCGAAGCCTGCCACCAGGCGCGCGCCCCAGTAGCGGTTGTTGCTGAAGGAGGTGCCGTAGGGCTCGGTGATGTTGAAGAGGAATTCGCCCCGCAGGAAGAGCGCGCCGGCGTAGACGGCGAGATAGGGCGCCATGGAGAGCTGGAAGGTGTCGCGGGTGGGCGACGCGTCCTGGCCCATGAGCACGCCGTTGAGGCGCAGGCCGAGCCCGAAGGCTTCGGCGAGCTGGTAGCGCACGTCGAGTGCGACCTGAAGGAAGCCCACGGTCTCGTAGGTGTCGTTGGCCACCCCCCACACGAGGCCCAAGTCCGCTTCGCCGTGGAGGAAGAAGTTCTCGAGGGCCTCCCAGTCGAAGAAGAAGCCGGGGACGATGCTGAGGGAGCCTTTGATCCAGTGGAAGAGATCCCAGGCGCCGCGGGAGCCGATGGCGGCGGTGACGGCCACCTGCTCGGGCGTCGATTGGGGGTTCGAGACGGGGAAGGCCACGGCGAGGTCGATGCCCCAGGAGAAATCGCCCTGGCTGCCGGGCGGGATCCACCGGGCAAAGACGGTGGGGTTGCCCGCCGCCACCGCCGCGCCGCCGGGCTGGGTGCCGGTGGTGAGCATCACGTCGCCGTGGGCGAGCATCGAAAAGCCCCACTCGGCGCCGAGGACCAGTTTGTCCGTGACGCCATAGCTGATGCCGAACCAGGGGGAGAGGCTGAAGACGTTGGTGCCGCCGACCGCGCCGAGGCCGCTGAAGACGTCGATCGGACCGAAGAAGGTGCCGACGTCGCCGAAGAAGCGGATGGCGCCGCCGGCGTCGGTGGTGCCGAAGAGGCCGGTGACCGAGGTGTCCGTCTCGCCGTCCTCGCCATCGTCCTCGCCGTCGTCTTCGTCGCGGTCCTCGTCGTCGTCCTCGTCCTCGTCGTCGCGATCGCGGTCGCCGTGGCGCGCTCGAAGCGCGTCGTTCGAGGCGTTCCCGCCTCGGTCCCGCTCCTCGCCGTGCTGGGGTGCGCCGAGCTCGACGTCGGATTCGGTCGCATCCTCCGTGTGATCCCCGATGGCCTCGTCCTCGGCCCGATCCCAATCGGACTGGGCGGCCGCGATGGAGGGGGCGGTCACGAAGGCGATGGCGACGGCGAGCGATGCGAAGCCCCTCATCGGAAGACCTCGTCCAAGAGCTCCTCGACGCCGGCGAGCACCGTCGGCGGGATCTCGTGGGCCCCGCGGAAGGGGATGAAGCGGACGTCGAGCCCGGCTTCGGTCAGGAGATCGCGAAGACGCTCGGCCGCCGCGAAGCTCAGGAGCGGGTCGAGGCGACCGTGGCTCTGAACCACGGGCAGCCCTTTTCGCGCGGGGGCTTTCGCGCGCCACACGTCCTCGCAGAGCAGGGTGCCGCTCATCAACGCGAGCCCGGCGAGCGGGCGGTCGCCGTGCAAGGCGAGGTCGAGCGCGAGCATCGCGCCCTGGGAGAAGCCGCCCAGGACCAGATGGCTGGGCGCGAGCGCCTCGACAAGCGCGGAGACCGTCTCATCGGCGAGGGCGCGGGCCTCGGGGAGCCCCTCGGGCACCGACTGGCTCATGTCGCGATGCTCGCCTCGCATCATCGCCTGCTCGAGCGCCATCATGTCGATCTGCCACCATGCGCGGCTGTCCCCGAACCCCATCGCCAGCGAGATGGGCGCCGCCGGAAAAGCGAAGCGCGTCCCCTCGGGCGCACGCATCACCCGGCTGAGCGGCACCAGGTCTTCCCCCGGCGCGCCATAACCGTGAAAGAGGACCACCAACGGCCCCTCGCCACCCCCCTCGCGGTCGCTCCCCCCCGTCAACCGCACATCCAATTCGCCGAATCGACGTCGCGTCATCGACCGGCATCCTAACGCAGGTGACGGACCGGGCTTATCGAACTTCGGCCCGATTCACCTTCGCCTCAGCGTGTCGTCTCGGCGGGTGGCGCGGGCGACCTGGTTTCGGCCCTTGCGCTTGGCGCGGTAGAGGGCCCGGTCGGCCGCGGCGAGGAGGCGCGCCGTGCGTCGCGCGGCCGTGCTGCGGCCCGGTGCGAGGGCGTCCGCGAGGGTGGCGAGGCCGACCGAGACCGTGATCCGCGGCAGCGTCCCGCCGTGGCGAATCGGCCCCCGCGTCCCCTTGGCGACGGCCGAGCGAAGACGTTGGGCGACGGCCTCGGCCGCGTCCCCATCATGGCCCGGCAGCAGCACCACGAACTCGTCTCCCCCGAAACGATAGGCGAATCCCTCGTCTCCGATCGCCGTCGCCAGCACCGCTCCCACCCTTCGCAGGGCCTCGCTCCCCGCGCGATGCCCCAAGCGATCGTTGAGCTGCTTCAGACGGTCCACGTCCACGAAGAGGATCGACAGGTCGCTCCGTGCGCGCGCCGCCACCTTCACGGCCTGCTCGAGCTCCGGCTCGAGGCGCCGCACGTTGCCCAGCCCGGTGAGCTCGTCGCGGAGCGCGAGCTCGGTCTGCTTCAGCATGTCGACGCCGTTGAGGATCGCGCGCGACATGTAGCCGCCGAGCAGAGCGACGAGCTCGATGTCGTGCTTCGTGAATCGCCTCTTGCCGCGTCGATTCACGAGCTCGAAGACGCCGCAGACCTGCCGCTCGAGGCGCACGGGCGTCGCGACCAGGCTCCGGGTATGAAAGCCGGCCTCGGCGTCGACCTGTTCGAAGAAATGCGGATCCTCCTCTGGACCGCCCGTCGCGTAGAGCTCGCCCGAGCGATAGACGTGTCCGGCCACCCCGTGGCCGCTGGGCACGCGCATCCCCACCAGGCGGCTCGCGGCCGCGCCGAAGGCGGCGACGAAGGTCAGTGGAGAGCGTCCGCGGGGCATGGCGGGGTCGTCGAGAAGGAGTGATCCGGCCTCGCAGGGAACGAGTCGCGAGGTGAGATTGAGGGTCTCCGCGAGGAAGAGTCCGAGGGGCTCTCCAATGTTGCTGTTCCGTCGACGTCTCCGCCGAAGGAAGACATGGAGCTCATCTTCGGGCAGAGCGCGCGAGGCCATGCCTGATCTTAGTGAGTAGGCCGGAGATCACTCCATTTTTCGGCGCCGTCAAGCCTTTGACGCCGTGCGGAGGTCCCCGAGATCAATGCTGATTCTAGACGCCATTCCGTCGCTGGGAAGGCCCCGTGCCATCTTGTCACGACGCCAGAATCCCGCTGCCGCGCGTCATCGGCTCGCGAATCCTCCGTGATCCCAGGCCCTTGAGAGGGCCCGTCGAAAGGTGGCACAGCCGTTGCCCTTGGCGGCCCGAGGGCTCCTCCGCGGGGGGGCCAGCCGTCGCCTTATGCACGGCGAAACACGGATTCTTGGAATGGGACGAGACACGTTGACAGGCGCCACTGCATCGGACACAACGCCCCCCCTTGGGTGGATACGAAGTAGGGGAATGTGTGCACCCGCGCGTTTATTCCAGCTGAATTCGACGAATTTGGTGGGCTATTTCGAGTCGCCGCACGGGAGAGAATGGTAGTGAAGCACCGACATCTTTCATTCCTACTCGCGCTTTTCTTGGCAGCGCCGGTCACGGCCTTTGCCCAGGACAGCGAGCAGGAGGGGGAGGCCGCTCCCGCGCCCGATGGGACGGAAGCGACCGACACCGAGGATCAAGCCGCGGCCGATGAAGCTCCCGCCGAGTCGGGGGAAGAAGAGGCGGCGCCCGACCCGAGCCCCGAGCCCGAGGTCTCCTCGGTCGAGTCCGACACCGGGGATCCCGCAGCCACCAACGATGGCAGCGACAGCAGCGACAGCGGGACCACGGAAAGCGACAGCGAAGAAGACGCGACCGCCGCTGCCGACGCGGCCGCCGTGAGCGACGCGACGAGCGAGGGCGAAGGCGGCGAAGAAGAAGAGGGCGACCACGCGGGTCTCCGGTACGACCTCGAGACCGGTCGCTGGGTCGAGGACGTCGAGCCGCTGCCCTGGCGGAACACGTTCTTCTACTGGAACAACAACCTGCGCCTGACCACGCTCACCCCCGGCGCGGACTACAGCCGCAGCTACGACCCCTACTACATGCAGAGCTTCAGCTTCCGCCCGCGTTGGTACGTCGGCGACTCTGCCTCCATCCGCGTTTCGGAGACGCTGAGCTGGGAGCTCACCCAGCCGGACTACTACCAAAACAGCGTCTACATGAGCAATCTGACGATCGGCATCATCGACGCGAACTTCTACACGCTTCCGGGCGAGATCGCGGTCGGTGGTGGTTTCACCGCCATCCTCCCGACGAATAGGTCGAGCTGGAACTGCCACATGGTCGGCGGCCTCTCGAGCAGCATCGCGCTCACCAAGGTCTTCACCCAGATCATGACCGGTCTGACGATCCAGGCCTTCGGCTCCTTCAGCGGAACCCTCTACACGTCGAACGCGTGCAGCACCGAGAGCGACAAGTACGTCCCGGCGTACGCGGTCAGCCCGAGCTCCGACCCGTACGACCGCATCAACGCCAACAACCAGACCCTCTACCTCACGAACTCGCCCCTCTCGGGCTCGGTCGGCCTCTACGCCGGTCTCGCTCCGATTCCCGAGCTCAGCTTCTGGGCCCAGTGGGGTAGCTCCTGGGTCCTCGGTTACGACACGACGACCACCGACGTTCCCGTCTACGGCGGGACGAGCGGCTCGACCACCGACAGCGTGTCGGTCACCGACACCAGCGGCCACACCCGGACGTACTCCCAGCTCGCCCTCGGCGTCACCTGGCTCATCAACGACTGGATCAACACGACGCTCTACTACGGCAGCTCCAACTCTTTCGTTGGCGCGCTGGATCCGAGCGGTAACGTCTACAACCCGTTCTACACGCCGTACTCGCAGTTCACGCTGCAGTTCGCCTTCGTCCTCGACCGCGTCTACGAGCATGTCCGCGACATGACCGCCGGCGACGAGGAGGAGGAAGCCGCGACCGCGCGCAACGAGGACGACGAAGAAGAAGAAGATTCCGACGGCGCAGAAGTCGCCGCTCTGAGGAACAACCGGAGGGCGGCACAGTGACCATCAACCCATTTCAGATTATTTCCCGCGACGGTACGAACAGAGATTTCGTGGAGGCCCGTAGCATGAGGCGTGTTTCTTTTGGTTTGGCATTTCTGGCGGCGCTGACGGCCGTCACCTTCGCGGGCTGCTCGCAGAAGCCCCCGGTCAATCGGGTGGGCGTCAACGTGGTCCAGAAGGACATCTTCCAGGGCTCGTGGTACGTCGCGCGCACGGTCGTCGACGTGGACTACGAGGCGGCGGGCGCCGGCACCTACCCCGGCGACGCGGCCTACGACAACGCCTCGCAGATCTTCGGGTTCTCGATCCCCCGCATCAGGTGGGTCATCGACGAGAACTTCCTCTATGCCTATCGCGACTACGAGCTGATCGCCGGCATCGACGGTGCGCCGATCGAGCCCGGGAACAAGGTCGGTCACCCCGTTGCGGCCTACAACATCGAGAGCCACTTCGACATCAAGCGCGAGTACAACAGCGTCACTGGCGAGGAGTACAACGTCGTCGTCGAGAACGACGTCGACCGTCGCTGGTACGAGCGCGACTACATGCGCGTCGACTGGTCGAAGAACCTCCTGCCCGGCTACTACGGTCAGACCTTCCAGCTCTACGAGATCCTCGGCCTGTGGACCCGTGAGTCCACCGACATGTACGTCCAGAGCCTCTCGGAGTTCCCGGACAGCTGGCGCCCCCAGTTCCAGTACATGCCCTGCGACGGCTCGAGCGACACCTCCGAGGCGTGCACCGAGGTCGACCGCGACTTCGCCGACGACTACGAGAAGGGCGAGCTCTACCACATGAGCTTCGTCGGCCAGGAGCTCCTCAGCCCCGGCCTCGTCCCCGACCCCTTCACCGGTACGATGGTCAACTGGTGCGCGTCGATCTACTCGGACGCCCCCACCTGCAACACCAACGCCGTCTACGTCCGCACCTCCTTCCTGAAGGTCAGCGACAAGCGCCAGTACGAGCGGACCAACTGGACCGACACGCGCTTCGAGCACGCCGGCTACTTCCGCCTCGAGCAGAAGACCTACGACCGCAGCCTCGCGGCCGACGACCCGGCCTACGGCTACACCGACTTCAAGAACTACGCGGCCATTCGCCACAACATCTGGAAGCAGTGGACCGACGAGTCGGGCAACTCCATCCCCTACACCGACCGCGAGGTCCGGCCCATCGTCTGGTACTCGAGCTACGAGCTCCCGGCCCACCTGGTGCGGCCGAGCTACGCGATCGTGGGTGAGTGGAACTCCTCGCTCATGTCGACGATTCGTCGCCTGCGCGGCCAGCCCGAAGCGGAATACCCGCGCATCGCCTGCCAGACCGACAACCCCGACGCCTACTGCTTCTGCTCGGTCGATCCCGACACGGGCGAGCAGCTGCTGCCCGACACCGACGGGGACGGCGCGGGTGATTGCGCCGGCCGCTACGACGCCTTCGAGACCCCGGAGCAGGCGACGATGCGCGGCGTCACCAATCCCTACGACTGCCACGTGGAGGTTCCGGACGGCGCCGAGCCCGACCTGAACAACCCGGGCCTCACGGACGAGGACTTCTACGGCTGGTATGGCGCCCACATGGTCGGCACCGAGTGCGCCACCGTCCTTCGCATGAACACCTGCAACCGCGCCGCGGTCGCCGAGAACGGCGGGACCAAGGACGGGCTGGACTGCCAGGAGCGCGGTGACCTGCGCTACAAGCTTCTCAGCTACGTCGACCAGCCGGGCACGGCCTTCCTCGGCATCGCGACCCTCCGCGGCGACCCCGTCACCGGTGAGGTCATCGCGGGCGACGCCAACATCGGCGGCCCGGCCCTCGACGGTTACCGCACCTACGCCCTCGAGCACTACGACCTGATCAACGGCGACCTCTCGGAGCAGGAGCTGCTCACCGGTGAGGACGTCCGCAGCTATCAGGAGAACGTCAACAACATCGAGCAGCCCGCGCCCCCGCGCATCGACTTCTCGGTCGCGAACTGCTCAACAGCGCGGCCGCCGACCCGGCCGAGCTCGGCCGAGTCCAGGCGCACATGGACCGCATCATGGAGCGCGCCAACCAGCTCCGCGGCCCCGACGGCCGTCGGAACATCTTCAGCGACCGTCTCCAGAACCTGGCGGGCACCGACATCGAGCGGCGCCTGTTGGACAACCCGGAGACCTACGCGCTGATGGGCCTGACCCAGGTCCCCGAGGGCGCCGAGGCGACCGAGCAGATCCTGGACGCAGTCTCGCCCTTCCGCGGCAACTCCGCCCAGAAGCAGCTCGACAACTTCCTTCAGGCCGAGCGCCAGGTCTCGTCCATGAACGCGATGCTCCCGAACGAGTACGTCGACGACTGCGTCATCAACTTCGTCGAGAACCACCGCGACTGGCCGCGGGCGCGCCTCGAGTTCGCCCTCAACCGGCTGCTCTTCTTCGAGACCGTGCTCCACGAGATGGGCCACTGCATGGGTCTGCGCCACTCCTTCGCGGCGAGCGCTGACCGCAACAACTACTTCGACGACTACTACTACATCAACGAGCGCTTCCCGATGCCCGACCCGGCCGACTACGACCTGGACGGCACGCCGGGCCTGAGCCCCGCGGAGCAGGTCACCTACGAGGACGCCTACAACGACGCGCGGAGCATCCGCGAGCTCGCGGGCATCGACCAGTGGATGAACGCTTCGATGATGGAGTACACGCCGAACTGGTACGAGCGCTCGGTCGGTGAGGCCGGCAAGTACGACTTCCACGCCATCGGCTTCGCCTACGGCGACATCATCGAGGTCTACGACAACAGCGGCGGCCTCGCCCTCGGGGACATCAACCCGGTCAACACCCCGCGCGTCCACATGAAGTACTACAACGGCGGCGAGGTCTGCGAGACCGACGCCGACTGTCCGTACTCCACGAGCGGCTCCCACGCCGGCGACCTCATGCCGACGAACATGAGCTCGGGTCTGACCCAGACCTGCGTTCCGAACCCGCGCGCGTCGGGCCTGGGCAACATCTGCTCCAACTTCGACACCGACCTCGCGACCATGGCTGCCTCCTCGCCGACCCCGGCGTGGGCGCCCGTCGATTACATGTACTGCACCGACGAGCGTGCGGCCGGCGGCGGCACCGCCCCGGGCACCCTCGGCGTCTGCAACCGCTTCGACGAAGGCGACAGCTACCGCGAGATCGTCCGGAACATCTCCGAGGCCTACGACCGCATGTACCTCTGGCGGAACTTCCGGCGCTACCGCCGCACGTTCGACTTCGGCGGCTACATCTTCAGCCGGCTCATCGGACGACACTTCGTCATCCTCCAGAACATCTACCAGAACCTGATGTTCAACTACTCCTCGGACCCGGAGTTCCGGAACGACACCGGGCCCTTCGGCTTCCAGGATCAGTTCCTGGCGACGGCCGACATCCTCAACTTCTACGCGAAGGTTTTCGCGTCGCCCGACGTCGGCGCCTACCGCTGGAACGAGGGCTGGCAGAGATACCAGCGCTCGAGCGTCGACCCGGATCTGCCGGGTGCTCAGCTCCGCGTCCCGATGGGCCTGGGCAAGTACTTCGGCTCCATCTACCAGTCGGGTCTGAGCGGCATCAGCCGCATCGAGCGAATCGGTACCTTCTACGACAAGCTCTTCACGATGCAGCTCCTCGCGCGACGCGGTTACCAGACCTCGTACACGCGTGACGTGCCCTTCTTCGTGAACTTCTACGACGTGTTCCCGCTCGAGATGCAGCACCTCTTCGGCGGCTTCATCCGGGACGACCGCACACCTACGCACCGCGCATGGAGTGCGAGGGCACGTTCCCCAACTGCGACAACCCGCGCCTCGTCTACATGGACTTCTACCGCGGCGACTGCTTCCGCGAGGACTCGACGACCTGCCGGCCGGACCCGGTGGACGTCACCTACCGCGACATGCCGGTCCTCGACGGCGGCGGCAGCATCCTCCTGCAGATCTACGCGGCCATCTACGGCCTGAGCGAGTTCTCGGTCTACTTCGACACGACCTTCCAGAACCAGCTCTTCGTCTGCGTCGAGGGCAACGGGGCGTGCTACGCGCCCAGCGACGGCGCGGTCGAGGGTGTGGACTACGTCCGCTACACCTCGCGCCGCTACGGCAAGTCCTTCCTGGCCTTCCAGGTGGAGCCGACCGGAGCGATCACGACGCAGACCTCCATGGGCTTCGACATGGTCAGCGAAGCGGCCGACCTCGACTTCATCGTCGAGTCGCTCCGCAAGTACCGCGGTGACTACGGCGGCACGCCCAACAGCCTGACCAACCTGTCGCCGGCCGAGCGCGCCCGCCTCACGGCCATCGACTACACCATCCCGAGTGACTCCGACACGCTCGACTCCGAGCTCAATCGACTCTTCGGGCGCCTGCAGGACCTCGAGTCCTTCTTCAACCAGCTCATTCAGCTCGAGAACCAGATCGGTATCACCGGGCTCGTTAGCTTCTAATCGGGGATATCGAGATGAATAAGCAGAACCTTCGTATTGGTGGAGTCATGAAGCCTTTTGGAATGACCACGTTCTTCCTCGCGATTCTGGCGGCCGTCGGCTGCCAGACCACGGGCGCAGAAGTCAACCGTGTCCAGACCAACCTCGTCGACAAGTCGGTCTTCGAAGGCGAGTGGTGGTACGCGCAAACCATCGTCGACGTCGACGGCGACGAGGCGGCGATCATGGGCGTGTTCCAGGGCCAGATGGGCTGGGCCGACATGGGCGTCGACAACGCTCAGTCCGGCTCGGTCGCCCGCATCCGCTGGGTCATCGACCAGAACTACCTCTTCGCGTTCCGCGCGTACGAGCTGATCGACGGCGGTAACGACGACGGCCACAGCCCGGACTTCCGGGGTCAGCCGCTGGCGGTCTTCGCCATCCAGGATCACGTCGACGTCCGCTACGACTACAACACCTACACGGGTCAGCGGTCGAACGTCCTGGTCGAGGACACCTCGGACCGACGCTGGTACGAGCGTCAGTTCGTTCGCGTCGACTGGTCGCAGAACCTGATCACCTCGTTCTACTACCTGACCGGCGCCGACCTCTTCGGCAGCGCCATCCGCGAGTCGCAGCCCTTCTTCTTCCAGGAGGGTGCGCATCCGGAGTTCCCGGCGTCCTGGCAGCCCCAGTTCATCCGCATCGCCGACGACCCCACCTACAAGTTCGCCGACGAGTGGCCGGCGGAGATGCAGGACAGCGTCCACTACATGAGCTTCGTCACCCAGGAGCTCTACAGCCCGGGCGTCAACTGCCTCATCTACGACATCCCCTGTCAAACGGCCGCGGTCACGGTCCGAAACTCGTTCCTACGGGTTCCGCCCAACCACGAGTACGCCGTCGAGACGGAGTCGCACCGCGAGTTCGACCGCTTCGGCACCTTCCGCACCTACCAGCGCACCTACGTGCGTGGCGGCGCGGACCTGGCGACCCTCGAGAAGCGCTGCTCCGCCGACTCCGACTGCGGCAGCGGCGGCTACTGCGACATGAACTACTTCTCGGATCCGTCGTCCCCCGGCTACATCGAGGGTCTGACGGGTGTGGGCGTGTGCTCGGGCGGTCTCACCGACGACTACGGCGAGCTGGACTTCCTGACGTTCTACCGTCCCCGCCACAACCACTTCGTGGACCACCTCACGGAGCAGAGCTGCACTGCGGACTATCAGTGTGATGGCCGCTTCGGTGCCGGTTCCAACGGCTCGGTCTGCGACCGCTCGGCGCGCCGCTGCACCGTTCCGATGAACGAGCGCGAGACGCGCAAGGTCAACTACTGGCTGAGCCCCGGCTTCCCGAAGCACCTCGTGAAGACGGCCTTCCAGACCATCGGCGACTGGAACGGCTCCTTCATGGCCGGCCATCGCGGCCGCATGGGCCTCGCGCTTCCGAGCTCTTCGGGCATGGCCTGTCAGAGCGAGAACCCGGTCGACTACTGCTACTGCGGCTCGCCCGACGACCGCGGCGATGGCACCTGCGCCTACAAGTACGACCCCTTCCAGTCGCCGGCGGACGCCATGGCGGCCGGCGTGACGGACCCGTACGACTGCTACGTCCAGGCGCCGGAGGGCTACACCGAGCCCGCGCATCCGACCTCCTTCGACGAGTACACGGACGCGGTCTTCGGCTACGAGTTCGTCGGCGACGAGTGCGCCTTCGTCCTCAACGCCAACAGCTGCGACAAGGATCCGTCCAAGCCGTGTGAGGAGCTGGGCGATCTCCGCTACCAGTTCTTCAACTACATCCAGCACGGCAACCTGCAGTTCGGCGGCGTGTCCCTGCCCCTGGTCGACCCGACCACCGGCGAGCTCATCGTCTCCAACGCCAACATGGCGGCTCCCTCCGCGGAGTCGGCCGTCGGCCTGGCCATCGACTACTTCCCGGTTCTCCGGGGCGAGCCGGGTGCCGCGGACCGCTACTTCGAGGGTGAGATCACCCGCGACTACTTCGCCAACCTCGGCAAGGTCGAGCGGCCGGTGTCCTACGCGCCCTCGGGCTCGGATGGCTACTCCATCGACGACCCGACCCGCCCCGGCATGCCGGTCATGACCGGCGAGCGCCTGCAGCACCTCTTCGAGGACCGCATCGAGGACTTCCAGCGCCTGGCGCCGACCCCCGAGGGTCGCGCCAACATCCTGAGCGACCGCATGCACACGCTCGCGGGTACGCCCCAGGAGACGCACCTCCTCGAGTCGATGGGCCCCGACGGAGCAGAGCTCATGTTCGGTCAGGTCGACACGACCCGGATCCCGGACCGCACCTCCGCTCTCGCGCCCGACATGATCGGCACCACCTCGCCCTTCCGTGACGGGTTCATGGACGGGATGATGCGGGACCGTCAGCTCTGGCAGAAGCTGGGCCAGTACAACATGGACCCGCCAATGGCGCCCGAGATCAGCAACGTCGTCTACAAGTACTGGGCGGACCTCTTCGCGGACAAGCCGCAGGAAGAGGCGGCCATCCGCATGATGCAGCTCTACCTCCGCGGCATCATGCACCACGAGATGGGTCACTCGGTCGGCCTGCGTCACAACTTTGGCGCGAGCTACGACCGGGACTCCTACGCCGACGGCTACTACAACGTCGTCCTCCGCGACGACCTCGCGCTGCCGAGCCTGTTCGACCCGGAGTACGACCCCGACGGGGACGGCTTCCAGGGCGGCGAGGACGTGAACCGCTTCTACGCCGACCTCCGCGACGTCCGTAACCGGCGCCACGAGGCGGGCCTCGGGATGACCATGACCAACTCGGTCATGGACTACGACGGTGACATGAGCACCTTCGGCCCGAAGCTCGGCTACTACGACATGGCCGCGGCCAACTGGAACGCCTTCGGTCTCGTCGAGGCCTTCACCTCCGACCCACACGTGGCCCGCGGCGACAGCCTCGACGACGTCGTGGATGCCCGCACCCCGCGCCAGTTCATGAAGGACTACCGCGGCGGCGAGGCCTGCAACGTCGACTCGGACTGCCCCTTCAGCCAGGGCCGCGTCGACCAGCCGGTCTTCCAGCGCTGCATCGAGAACGTGCGCGTCTCGCGTCTGCCGAGGGAGTGCACCAGCGGTGAGAACTGCCAGTGCTCGCCCTTCTACGAGGACATCATCGACTACTCGATCGGTACGCCGCCGTACGACTCGAGCGACAGTCCCGAGATGTATCCGGTGGACTACCTCTTCTGCACCGACGACCGCGTTCAGGACATCTCCTGGTGCAACCGCTTCGATGCGGGTGAGTCTTTCACCGAGACGATCGACTTCTACCGCCGTCGTTTCGAGGAGACCTATCCCACGAGCTACTACCGTCGCTTCCGCGACACGTCGCTCCGGGGCCTGGCGACCCTCGGCTTCGTCATCGACGCGGCGAAGATCTACCAGCACCTCTTCTTCCGGTACTTCAACGAGCCAGGCTTCCGCTCGGAGGCAGGCCCGCTCGGCTTCAACGACCAGTTCTTCGCGTCCATCGACGCCATGAACTGGATGACCGAGCTGGTCGCCATGCCGGACGCGGGCTCCTACGAGTACGACCCCGACCAGGAGGTCTACCGCTACATGGGCGAGACGATGGACATGGGCGACATGAACGTGCCGCTCGGCATCGGCTTCCCGACGTGGTCGAAGTACCAGGACGGCTACTGGGGCTTCTTCCGCCGCGAGCGCGCCGGCGTCTTCATGGACAAGTTCTACGCGCTGTTGGCGCTCGCCATCCGCGACTGGGGCTTCTCCTTCACCATCGACGAGCGTTACTTCATCAACTTCTTCGACCTCTTCCCGGTGGAGATGACCGAGTTCTTCGGTGGTCTGATCACCGACCAGCCTCGCTGGTACCAGCCGCGGGTCGAGATGGTGGACGGCTCGCCGCAGCTCACTTACCTCAACTGGTACCGCGGCACCTGCGACACCCCCACGGGCAGGCAGCCTTGTCGCGGGTCCCAAGAGGACGTCTATCCGGGTACGGCCATCGCCGGAACCACGCCGGAGCTGTTGCGTGACTGGGCCACGGTCCTGGCGCTCGCCCAGTTCCCCGTCTTCTACGACACCTCCTTCGAGCAGCGTCTGTCGGTCTTCAAGATCCAGGCTGGCGACAGCTTCACGCTGCCCGACACCCAGACGGACGGGACGACGACCTGCGCCTATGGCGACACGGCGCTTCCCGGCACCAGCCACGACACTGGCTGCGACTCGGTGGACGCCGACTACGTCATCTACGAGTCCGACCGCTTCCACACGGGCTACGTGGCCGTCAAGGTCAAGCCCCGCCTCACCTACAACCTCGAGGAAGAGCAGTTGGGCTTCCAGCTCCTCACCCGCATGGTGCAGACGCAGGAGCGTATCCGCACGCTCACCGCGCTCCCCTCGCCGACGGCCGACGAGCTCGACGAGCTCCACGTCCTGACCGAGCAGCTCACCTCCAACGAGTCCTTCCTCGAGTACCTCATCGACATCCAGCGTCAGTACGGCATCAGCGCCTACTTCCTCTGATCGTCTGAGGTCACCCTGAACGAGGCCCGGCTGCTCACGCAGCCGGGCCTTTTTCATTCGGGGACGGTCTACACTTTTCAACTTTTGGTCGGGAGTTGGTTCGGGCCGGTGCCGGCGGCGGGGAGGCAAAAGTTGAAAAGTGTAGACCGTCCCCCTTTGCACATCGGGCGTGAACGGCGCAGATAGACGGGCGTGGCGGACGACAAGCACGAGGGTCCGGATCGCTCTTCGCCCTATCCCGTGAGTCGGCTGGCGCCGGCTTTCGACCTGGTGGATGTGGCGAAGCAGATCCAGGAGGCGGACCAGATGATGAGCGCGGTGGTGGGCAATCAGCTCGAGACCATCGTCGATCAGATCCGCGCGCTGCAGGAACAGGCGCGGTCGATCCTGACGCGCGCCCAGCGGGACGCGGAGCTCCACCGGGCCGAATGCAGCTTCCAGCGTCGCCCCGGACGCCGCTACCACCTCTACGTGCGCGAGGACGAGACACTCTATTTCTCCATGCTCAGTCCCGACGACTGGAACGGCGCGCCGCCCCACACCTTCCGCGGCACCTATCGCCTCGAAGCCGACATGAGCTGGACCCCCGAGGACGAGATCGAGGCGCGCGACGACAAGCGCGACGTCGTGAAGAAGCTCCTCCTGCCGTGACGCACCGCGTCACGGCCCCTCGGATTGCTGCCCACGATACCCTGCGCCCCGGTTCAGCCTTCGATCCCGTGGTGTTCGGCGGTAGCCTCCCGCTCCCATGGCGAAGCGCGACGAGCTCACACCGCTCTACCGCCAGATGTTCCTGATCCGCCGCTTCGAAGAAGAGGCGGCGCGTGCTTACGCGAAGGGAAGCATCGGCGGTTTCCTCCATCTCTACATCGGCCAGGAGTCGATCGCGGTCGGCGCCAACGCCGCCGTGCGGCCCGACGACTACGTCTTTCAGACGTACCGCGATCACGGCATCGCGCTGGCGCGCGGGACGCCGGCGCGCGCCTGTATGGCGGAGCTCTACGGCAAGGATGCCGGCTGCTCGCGCGGCCTCGGCGGCTCGATGCACTTCTTCGACGTCGAGCACCACTTCTACGGCGGCTACGGCATCGTCGGTGGTCATGTCGCGCTCGCCGCGGGCGCCGCCTTCAAAGCGAAGTACACCGAGGAGGGTCGCGTCGCCCTCGTCTTCCTCGGCGAAGGCGCGACCAACATCGGCGGCTTCCACGAAGCGCTGAGCCTCGCGGGCCTGTGGCACCTGCCGCTTGTCGCCGTCGTCGAGAACAATACCTACGCCATGGGCACGCCCATGTCGCGCACCTCGCCCGTCGAGGACATCACCTCCAAGGCCGCCGGCTACGGCATGCACTGGGATCGCTTCGACGGTCACGAGGTCCTCGAGGTCCGAAAGCGCATCGCTCGAGCGGTCGAGCGCGCGCGCCGCGGCGAGGGCGCGACCCTCATCGAGATCATGACCTACCGCTTCCGCGGTCACTCCATGAGCGACCCCGGCAAGTACCGCACGAAGGAAGAGCTCGAGGAGCGCAAGAAGCGCGATCCGGTCAAGCTCGCGCGCAACGCGCTCCTCGACTCGGGCATGCGCGAGGAAGAGCTCGCCGCCCTCGAGGAAGAGGTCGAAGCGACGGTGCAGGACGCGGTGTCCTTCGCCGAGAAAGCGGAGCCCGCCAGGGAAGAGGTCATGTGGCAGAGCGTGATGGCGCCGGAGGGTCAGTGATGCGCGAGGTCCGTTACCGCGACGCCATCCGCGAGGCGATCCAGGAAGAGATGGCGCGCGACGAGCGCGTCTTCATCATGGGCGAGGAGGTCGGCCACTACCAGGGCGCCTACAAGGTGACCCAGGGCCTGCTCGACGAGTTCGGCGACAAGCGGGTCATCGACACGCCCATCGCCGAAGCGGGCTTCGCCGGCGTCGGCATCGGCGCCGCGATGGTCGGGCCTTCGACCCATCGTCGAGTTCATGACCTGGAACTTCTCCTTCGTCGCCCTCGACCAGATCGTGCAGAACGCGGCGAAGATCTATCAGATGAGCGCCGGCCAGGTGCACGTGCCCATCGTCTTCCGCGGGCCCAACGGCGCCGCGCGCCAGGTCGCGAGCCAGCACAGCCACTCGGTCGAGCCTTTCTACTGCAGCGTCCCTGGCATGTACGTCATCGCGCCCAGCGACCCCGCGGGACGCCAAGGGCTTGCTCAAGGCGGCCATCCGCAGCAACAACCCGGTCATCTTCCTCGAAGGCGAGACCATCTACGGGGTCAAGGGCGAGGTCCCGGGCGAAGGCGAGGAGGAGGTCCTGCCGATCGGCGAGGGACGCATCGCCCGCGAGGGCAGCGACTGCACCATCGTCACCTGGGGCTCGTCCTTATTACACGGTGATGGAGGCCGCCGAGAACCTCGCCAAGGCGGGCATCGAGTGCGAGGTCGTCGACCCGCGCACGCTCCGGCCCCTCGACGTCGACCTGATCACCGAGAGCGTGAAGAAGACGAACCGCTGCGTGGTCGTCCACGAGCACTGGCCCTACGGTGGGCCGGGCGCGGAGATCGTCGACCAGATGCAGCGCGGCGCCTTCGACTGGCTCGACGCGCCCATCGAGCGGGTCGCTGGCCTCGACGTACCCATGCCCTACGCCACCAACCTCGAGCAGACGGTCCTGCCCACCGTCGCCCGCGTCACCGACGCAGTGAAGCGCGCCTCCTACCGGGACTAAGACATGGCGAAGATCATCGGATTGCCGAAGCTCTCCCCCACCATGGACGAGGGGACCCTCGTCTCCTGGGAGAAGAAAGAGGGCGACGAGATCGAGGTCGACGATCTCCTCGCCGAGGTCGAGACCGACAAGGCGACGATGGAGTTCCGCTCCTTCGACAAGGGCGTGCTCCTGAAGATCCTGGTCGAGGAGGGCGAGACGCTGCCGGCCGAGGCGCCGGTCTGCATCATCGGGGACAAGGGCGAGGACGTCTCGGCGCTCATCGAAGAGGCCAAGAAGGGGGCGGCCGCCACGTCGAGCCCGAGGGACGCCGGTGGCGGCTCAGGCCCAAGCGATGGACCGCAGCCGGAGGGCCCCGGAACGGACTCACAGAGTCAGACGGTGGCTGGGTCCCTCTCCGGCGAAGGCACGGGCGCGAAGACCGTCGCGGGATCGATCACTGGCGTCGGCACCGGCGCCGGGACGCGCGCCCCCACGGCAGCCGTCGTCGAAGGACGCGTGCTGGCCTCGCCCGTGGTGCGCAAGCTCGCGATCGAGCACGGCGTCGACCTCGGTCAGATCCAGGGCTCGGGGCCGCGCGGGCGCATCATCAAGCGCGACTTCGAGGCGTTCCTCGAGAGCGGTGGCGCTTCAGCGGCGCCCGCAGCCGCAGCGCGCACCTTCGCCTCGCGCGAGGACCGCGTCGAGAAGACGAGCCAGATGCGAAAGACCATCGCGCGGCGACTCACCGAGTCGAAGCGCGACGTCCCGCACTACTACCTGACCATCGATTGCGACATGGAGCCGCTGCTCGCGGCGCGCAAAGGCATCAACGCCGAGCTCGAGCGCACTGGCGAGAAGGTCTCGGTCAACGACCTGATCATCAAGGCGGCCGCCGTCGCGCTCCGGCGCTACCCGCCGGTCAACGCGTCCTATCGCGGCGACACCATCCACTACCACGGTCGCGTCGACATCTCGGTCGCGGTCTCGATCCCCGACGGCCTGATCACCCCGGTGGTGCGCAACGCCGATCAGAAGGGCCTCTCCGAGATCTCCGCCGAGGTGCGCGAGCTCGCCGGCCGAGCGCGGGACAAGAAGCTCAGGCCAGAGGAGTTCAAGGACGGCACCTTCTCCATCTCGAACCTCGGCATGTTCGGGATCGAGGAGTTCACCGCCGTCATCAACCCGCCCGAGGGCGCCATCCTCGCCGTGGGCACCATCCGCGACGAGCCGGTGGTGAAGAACGGCGCCGTCGTCCCCGGCAAGCGCATGCGCATGACGATGAGCTGCGACCACCGCGTCATCGACGGGGCCACCGGCGCGGAGTTCCTGTCGATCCTCAAGCGCCTGATCGAGTCGCCTGCGAGCATGCTGATCTGAGCGCCCCCTTGCTCGAGGCCCGCCACCTCCTGCTCGGAGCGCTCGTCGCCCTTGCCGCTGGCTGCATCATCCCCGGCGAGCGTCCCACGGTCACGCCGATCCGGAAGGTGCACGTCGCCGATCCGACTCCGTCGCCGGATCGCGCGCACCCCAAGTGCCTCGTCGTCGTCCTTCCCGGCTTCGGCGAGACGCCCGAGTCTCTGATCGCGCATCACGTCGCCGATCAGATCATGGCCAACGTCGACGCCGACGTGACCCTCGTCGACTCGCACGTCGGCTACTACTACGAGCACAGCATCGTCGAGCGCCTCGACGAGGACGTGATCCAGCCGGCGCTCGCGGCGGGGTACGAGAAGATCTGGCTCGGCGCCGTCTCTCTCGGTTCCCTCGGCGCCCTCGGCTACGGCGCGGCGCACGCCGACAACGTCGCAGGCATCGTCGTCATCGCACCGTGGCTCGGCGATTGGGGGTACGGCCCCTACTACCTGCGCAACGAGATCGAAGACGCCGGTGGGTACCGCGCGTGGCAAGCGCAGGTGTCGGACGAGCTCGACGTGAACGGTAACGCCGACCTCGGACCGATGGACGACGATGAATTCTTCCGGCAGGTGTTCGCGTGGGCTGTCGCGGGTAACCGACCAGATGGATCCCACGTCCCGATCTACGTCGGCTATCCATCACACGACCGCTACGTGCGAAGTCAGCGTCTTCTCGCGAACGCGCAACCCGAAAGCCATCGTCTCGTCGCGATCGGCGAGCACAAGTTCGAAGTGTTCTACGACCTGCTCCGCGGCTTCCTCTGGCAGGGCTTCATGCAGCGCAGCTGCGGGCGATCCCGAGAAAGCGAAACGACGCCGTAACGGAGCGTCTTCGTAGCGCGCGCAGCGCGCGAAGCAGGCGCGCAGAGAAGGTGGCATTTCGCCGGGAGTGCGTCGGCGGGCGCGCGCTTATGCACCAGCTCGCGAAGACGTTACACACAAAAAAACTTCGATCTAATCGGGGTTTTCGGGCGTAACGCCTCGTTCACCTCCGCATACACCTCGCACAGTCACGCACGGGGTGTGATGGGGTTGGAGGTAACTGATGACGCACGGAAACAAGATTCGCTTGGCTTTCATTTTGATCACTTGGATGGTCGCGGGTTGCGACGCGGCTGGCACTGTCAGCGACAGCAGCGACGCGGGCACGATGGCAGACGCGATGGATACGGTAGACACGGACTCCGGAACCATCGACCCGCCGCCCGACAGCGGAACGCCGACGGAGGACACTTCGGTCCCCGTCGATCCGCCGCCCACCGGCGCGGTCTTCGCGCTCACCAACGCTCCCGACGGCAACGCCGTGGAGATGTTCTCGCGCGACGCGGACGGCATGCTCACGCTGCTCGGTGAGTTCGCCACCGGCGACTTCGGCACCGGCGAAGGGCTCGGCTCGCAGAGCTCGATCGCGCTCAACGAAGACCACTCGATGCTCTTCGTCGTCAACGCCGGGAGCAGCACCGTCTCCTCCCTGCGCATCTACGACGATCACCTCGCGCTGATGGATACCATCCCCAGCGGTGGCGAGAAGCCCACCAGCCTCGTGATGCGCGACAGCCGCCTCTACGTGCTGAACGCGGCGGGCGCCGGCTCGGTCGCCGGCTTCACCGTCGACGCCTCCGGCATGTTCGCCGCGATCGACGGCAGCGAGCGGCCGCTCAGCGGCGCCGAGACCACCGCGCCGGGGCAGGTGGGTCTCACCCCCGAGGGCGACTGGCTCGTCGTCACCGAGAAGGCCACCAGTCAGATCGTCACCTATGCGGTCGCCGCCGACGGCTCCCTCGGCGAGCCGGTGGTCAATGCTTCCGAGGGCATGACGCCCTTCGGCTTCGACTTCACCTCGACCGGCGTGCTCCTCGTCAGCGAGGCCTTCGGCGGCATGCCCGGCCTCTCGGCGGTGTCCTCCTATCGCGTCTCCGATGGCGGCTCGCTGTGGACCTTCAGCGCCTCGGTGCCCAACGGCGAGAGCGCGTCCTGCTGGGTCCGGATCCTCCGCGACGACTACGCCTACACCACCAACACCAAGTCCAACACCGTGTCGGGCTACGAGATCTCGAACGACGGCTCGATCAACCTCTTCGCCGAGGGTGGCGAGGGCGCGTCCTTCGGTGACGAGCAGGGCCCCATCGACATCGCGGCGAGCGCCGACGAGAGCTATCTCTACGTCCTCAACGCGAAGGCCGACGGCATCGTCTCCCTCGCGGTGGGCGACGATGGCCGGCTCAGCCAGGTCGGTGTGGAGATCGACGTGCCCGAGACCACCGTCGGACTCGCCGCCTTCTGATCAACAATCACCGTGACGGACGCTCTTCGCATTCGGCAGGACCTTCCCTGGGTTGAGGATCCCTGCCGGATCGAAGACGTCTTTGATGCGCCGCTGAAGCTCTATCAGCGGCGCACTTTGTTCTAGACCGAGGAAGGGCGCCTTGGTCGTGCCGAGCCCGTGCTCCCCGGTGAGCGTTCCGCCCATGCCGACGACCTCTTCGAAGAGACTGGCGATCCCGCGCTCCACTCGCTCGCGTTCGGCGCCGTCGTTCCAGAGGAAGTTGACGTGGAGGTTCCCATCGCCCGCGTGGCCGTAGGCCGGCATCACGATGTCCTCACGCTCGCCGATCTCCCGCACTTTCGCGAGGAGGTCGGCGAGCTTCGTGCGTGGGACGACCACGTCCTCGCTCATCTTGTGCTGCGCGAGCTTGCGAATGCTCCGGCTCATGCGCTTGCGAGCGTCCCAGAGCCGCTCGCGGTCGCTGCCGGTCCGCGCTACCAGCACGTCCAGCGCGCCCGCGTCGCTCAGCGCATTGCCGCGCCGCTCCATCTCCCGCTCGAGCCAGGCCGCGTCGCCGTCGAGCTCGACGATCAGCATCGCGCGTGCCTCCACCGGCAGCGGCAGCTTCGCCTCGGGCCTGAGCACGTCCAGCGTCCGCGCATCGAGGAGCTCGACGCATCGCGCCGCCGCGCGCCCGTCGCTCGCCGCCATCACCGCGTCGGCCAGCTGGGCCTCGTCCGAGAGCAGCACCAACAGCGTGCCGATCGACTCGGGCGCCGGCAGCAGACGCGTCGTGACGCGGGTCACGACACCCAGCGTGCCCTCGCTCCCCACCATCAGCGCCGTGAGGTCGTAGCCCGTCACACCTTTCTTCGTCTTGCGCCCGACCCGCAGCACGTCGCCGCTCGCCATCACCACCTCGAGCCCGAGCACGTGCTCCCGCGTCACGCCGTACTTGAGCGCGCGCGGCCCGCCGGCGTTGGTGGCGACGTTGCCGCCGATGGTGCAGCTGTCCGCCGAGTTGGGGTCGGGCGCATACATCAGGCCGGCGTCGGCGGCCGCCTCCTGCAGGGCGCCGGTCCTCACGCCGGCGCCCACCACGGCGATCATGTCCCGCGGATCGATGCTCTCGATCCGATCCATCTTCGTCATGGAGAGCACGATCCCGCCCGGGCTCGGCACGGCGCCGCCCACCCGGCTCGTCCCCCCCGGCCCGCGGCGTCACGGGGACCCCGGTCTCGCTGGCGGCGCGGAGCACCGCGGCGACCTCCGCCGCGCTCGTCACCTCCACCACCGCACCGGGCATCGCCGGCGGGGCGTCGCTCTCGTCGTGCGCGAACGCCTCGAGGACGTCCCGATCCCGCATCGCCGAAAGGCCGGGCGTGCAATCGATGCGCCGAAGCGCGTCTTCGAGGGCGGAGGCCATGCGACACAACGTGTGCCCTGGTTCACCGTCGGGTCAAGGCAGCCCCCCTTCGTCGACGCCGCCAGCCGTCTCGGGATAAGCTACGGCTCATGTTGGCTTGGCGATTGTCCGGCGCGGCGCTCTGTCTGCCGCTCCTCCTCGTGGCCTGCGGCGACGACATGGCGCCTCCGCCCCCGACCGATACCGGGCCCCGCCGTGACACTGGCCTCCCAGACACCGGCGCGCCGCCCGACGGAGGTGGTGACGGGGGTGGCGACGGCGGCGGCGACTCCGCCGTCGGTGATTCGGGGCCGCCGGTGACGGGCGACTGTCGCATCACCGAGACCCTCGACATCCACAGCGAGGCCGGCGCTGGTTTCGCCGACGTGGACCTCAGCGGGGGCACGGGCCTCGACGGGTTCATGGTGGGCTACACCCTGTCGCGGAGCGGCCAGGACGACTTCTACATCCGCCACGTCCCGGTGAGCGGCAGCGTCGGCAGCGAGCAGAACGTCTCGAACCTCTCCGACGGCATCGCGTCGGGCGGCGCGCTCGGCGGCCTCGGGATGGGCTGGCTCGCGCTCTGGTCGGACACGCGCCTTCTGTCCGGCGACACCCTCCGCGGCTACAACATCCACGCCTCCACCACCGCGGCCGGCGGCGCGAGCCCGACGGCCCCCGTGGACGTCACCACCGAGACCGCTGCGCGCAACACCCGGGCCTCCATGCAGATGACCGCCGACGGCTATCTCGTCATCTGGAACCATCGAGGCAGCGGCGCGAGCGCCGTGGACGAGGCCTATCGGACGACCCTCGACAGCGCGGGCGCGCCCAGCGGCTCGGTGTCGACGGTTCCCTCGATGACGGGGATGAGCGGGAAGGTGGCCCTCGGCGCGCTCACCGACGGTGTGGCCGGCGCGTGGGTTCAGGACGTCGACGCCTCCGGCTCGATGCGTGACGTGAAGATCGTCGTGATGGATCGCGACGGCACCCCGCGCGGCGCCCCGGTCACCGTGACCACCATGCCCAACGCGGCCGGGGTCGTGGACTACGAGGGCTCCCTCACCGGCGGCGCGGTCGTCTACGACTACCGCATCTCGAGCGCTCGCTTCGACGTGCGCTTTCGAGCGATCGACGCCGACGGGGCCACCGCGACCGAGCCGCGCTCGGTCATCCCGCTTCGCGAGCAGGGCCGGGCGCCGTCCATCGGGATCCTGGGCGGTAACGCGCTCGTCGCCTACCGCGGCATCGACGCCATGGACGCACAGAGCGTTCAGCTGGTGGTGGTGGACGCGGGGGGGAACGTGATCTCGCGCGCCACGGCGGGCATGCTCTCCGATTGGACCAACGGCGAGACGCAGGTGTTGGTGACGCCCACCGGGCAGGGGTTGGTCTTGTGGAACGACGTCGAGGGCGGCAACTGGGTGGCCCGCGGGGCGCGCATCGACTGCACGGAGCCAGCTCCATGAAGCGAACCATTCTCATCACCACGGCTGCGGTGCTCCTGCTGTCGGCCTGCGGCGACGACAAAGCGCCTCCACCTCCCGTCGATACCGGCGTGCGCGACTCCGACCCCGTCGACGACACGGGCGTGCCCGGCGACACCGGCGTGGCGATGGACGCGGGAGATGTCGGACCCATGGACAGCGCTCCGCCCGGTGACGCGAGCGACAGCGCCGTCACGGACGCGGTCATGGACACCGGCATGCGCTGCATGGCCACCGACCGCTGCCACTGCCCGATGGAGGGGATCTCCTGCGAGGGCGGGTGTCCCACCGGTACCACGTGCCTGTCGAATACCTGCGGCGAGATGTACTGCATCGCCGCCGGCGGTCGTTGCGCCTCCGACGCGGACTGCCCCTCCACCAGCACCTGCACCCCCACCATGGACGGTGACGCCTGCCTTCGCACCTCTTCTGGCTGCGCCGACTCGCGCGAGTGCCCGCGCGGCTTCGCCTGCGAGTCCGGGAGCTGTGTGGACCGGCGCGTTCCCTGCGTGAACAACGAGGACTGTCCCTGGGGCTACGCCTGTGCCGTGGGACTCTTCAACCAGGGATCGTTCTGCGAGTACATCGCGCGCGCCTGCGCCGATCTCAACGTCTGCTTCACGCCATCGGGGGTGTGCCGCGACTACGACGGGGATGGGGACACCGAGTGCGGCGGACTCGACACTGTTGGCAGCACCTGCAGCACCGCCGGGTGCAGCGGCACCGACGCCTGTGGCACCGAGCCGACGCGGCTCCACTCCTCCTGCGGCGACTACGGCCCGTGTCAGAGCGCGTGCAACAGCGGCTTCAGCTGCGTCGACGCCTGGGGGGATGGACAGGGGGAG
Source organism: uncultured delta proteobacterium (assembly GCA_963727445.1). Classification (GTDB taxonomy): domain Bacteria; phylum Myxococcota_A; class Polyangia; order Polyangiales; family B10-G4; genus B10-G4. The sequence continues at coordinate 15,260 of CAVSGI010000015.1, read as the reverse complement.
TGCGTGCCTGATGGCGGGTCCTGCACCACCAACACCGACTGCCCCGAGCGCCAGGTCTGCGCGCCTCCAAGTGGGGGTGGCGCGCCCGCGTGCCAGACCGGAAACTCGGGCTGAGCTGGAAGACCACTATGTAAGGTTTGCGGACCTGTGAAAAAACCGCGAAGTAAGAAGCCGGCAGTAATGGGGAATCATTGATTAAACGCGGAAAGGCAGTGGGGGAACGTCGCTTGCACCACCGCGCGCGGTGGAGTTCTCGATGAACCAACAGCCCATGAGGACCTGGCTCATCCTCGCAGCGACGCTGCTCTTCGGGCTGACCGGTTGCACCAACGACCCCGCGCCCGGGGCGCCGGGTGGGGGTGGGGGTCGCGACGCCGACGTCTCCTGCACCAGCGCCGGGCCCGGCTGTGAGTGCGACCCCGGCGCGGCTCCGATCCCCTGCTACCTCGACGCCGAGCCCACCGCCGGCGGGCTGACGTGTCATGCGGGCAGCCTCTACTGTCGCGGCGGCGTCTGGTCGTCCTGCGAGGACGTGAGCTCCTACTTCATGGAGATCCCTGCCGACGCGCTGATCACCGCGCCCAGCGAGTGCAACCCCTGCGACCCCGACTGCTTCATCGGCAGCGACACCCCCGACGACACCGACCTCGATCCCACGAACTCCTCCGGCATCGAGTACGACCCGGGCGTCGGCGGCATCACGCTGAACGGTTGTGGGACGCCGCCAGGCGCGATCGTCCGCTATCACTTCGACAGCAGCACCGACTCGGCGACCACCATCGTCGACCGCGCGCCCACGACGCCGGTGGTGAACATGACGTCGGGCGGCGTGGATTCCACCGCCGTCACCTTCAGCACGGGCGCCTACGGCGGCCAGGCCTACGTCAACGGCGCCACCCTCGAGGCCACCGCCGCCGACTCGGATCTCCTCGGCAACGCCCTGATCGCTTCCAACGCTTTCACCGTCGAGGTGTGGGCGTCGACCACCATCCCGGGCCAGAACGGCCCCAAGCGCATCGTCACCTATTCGAACGGCGCCAGTGAGCGCGCGTTCACCATCGGCCAGGACGGCAACAAGGTCATCGTTCGCCTTCGCACCACGGCGACGAACGCCAACGGCGACGCCTTCCTCGACACCACCAACTCGGTTCTGGAGTACGCCGGCCTCTTCTCCTCGAGCACGCCGAAGCACATCGTCTTCACCTGGGACGGCTCCACCGGCGACGCCTCGCTCTACGTCAACGGCGTCTTGCGCGACCAGTTGAACCACGGATCGGGCATCGACCTGTCCAACTGGACCCTGAACGACACCTTCGGGTACGGCGACGAGTTCGGGGCCGCCCGCACCTGGAACGGCACCCTCTATCACTCGGCGATCTACGCAGTGGCCATGGACGCCACCCAAATCGCCTGTCGTTACGACGGCGGCCCAGACCCCATCGAGCTTTCGGACGATACCGACGGTGACGGCGTCGCGGACACCGCCGACGACTGCGACGGCCCCGGGTGGGCCTCGCCTTGTGACGGTGACCCCACCAACGACGGCCTCTTCCACTCCCTCTCCTACGGCGGGCCCGCGGAGATCGACCCTGTCGACGTCAACACCACGCTCCAGACCGCCGACGTCTACATCCTGATGGACGGCACCGGTTCGATGGACGGCGAGATCAGCAACCTGAAGACCGACCTGACGACGGGCTCCTTCGGCTGTGCCACTTCGGGCGGGATCATCGGGGCGATCAGCTGCACCTTCCCCGAGGCGTGGTTCGGCGTGGGCTACTTCGTCGAGTACCCCGACGGGGTGGCCGGCGACGAGGACTCGCTCCCCTATCACCACATGCTGGACATCACGGACGACATCTCGGCGGTCACCGAGGCCGTGAACAGCCTCACCACCAACGGCAACATCGATACGCCGGAGGCCCAGACCCAGGCGCTCTATTCGGTCGCCTCGGGCATGGGGCTCGGAGCGTATGTCCCGAACCGCGGTCCATGTACCAACGCGACCGACTTCGGCTACCCATGTTTCCGCTTCGGTACGATTCCGATCGTCATCATGTTCACCGACGCTCCGTTCCACAACGGACCGTCGGGGAGCTACCTCTACACCTCGTCCAGCGCGAGCTCCCTCATGGCCGAGGCGGTGGCCGCCCTCGGGAATGACACCTTCGGAACCGCCTACGACATCGGCGACGTCACCGGCACGGCGGTCACGGTGATGAGCACCACCTTCGCCCAGACCGACGCCGTGAGCAGCATGGGCTGCAACTCGAACAGTCAGGACACCGTCTTCCAGTTCAACATCACCACGGCTGGGACCGTCAAGCTGAGCACGCGGATGTCGGAGTACGACTCGGTCGTCGGTCTCTATGACGCGATTCCATCGGTGCTGGCCTGCAACGACAACTGGACCGGCACCCCCAGCCCCACCCACCCCTACCTCCGAAGCGCGGAGCTCAGCCAGTATCTCACCGCCGGCACCTATTATGCGGTCGTCGATGGCGACAGCGACAAGGGCGCCGCCCAGCTCCTCGTGGACAACTCAGACGGGACCACCGGCTCGATGACCACCGCCGCTCCCGTGAGCTACGCGGACACCCTCGCCGCTCTCGCCGCCAACGAGATCCACGTCATCACCGTGATGAGCGGCACCGGGGCGGCCCTCACCGACGCTCAGGACCTCGGCACGGACACCAACTCGGTCGACGACCTCGGCAACCCCTACGTCGAGACCATCGCCAGCGATGGCTCGGGCCTCTCCACCGCGGTTTCGGACGCCGTCTACAACCTGGCGAACAGCACCCGCTTCGACATCACCCTCACCGCGGAGGACAACATCGCCACCATCGTCGACGAGACCTGTTTCGTCGACGCCATCACGGTGAACAGCTGCCCCTCCACTCGTTGCGATCCCGGGCTGTCGGGCAACACCTGCCAGGGCTGCATCCCCGCGACCGACGTCGGCTTCTCCGTCTCCTTCCAGAACGACTGCGTGATGCCGACCACCACGGACCAGATCTTCGAGTTCGACCTGGTCATGTATGCGAATGGCAGCATCGAGCTGGCCCGCAAGACGGTGCGCATCGTCGTCCCGGCGGACGTCCCCTCCTACCCCACCACCGGCTACTACCAGCAGGTCTACGACGCCACCACGGTCTGCAACGTGCCCACCACGCGTCCGGACTGGGGCGACTTCACCTGGACCAACGACACCGGCACCGGTGCGACGAGCGACTCGTCCATCACCTACCAGTTCAAGACGGCGAACACCCTCGCCGACCTCGGCACGGCGGTCACCGTCTCCTTCACGGACCCGACCTCCATCCCCTCCGGGCCGCCTTTCGACATGGGTGACTGGCTCGTCGCCAACGGCGAGTCGAACTACCTGCCTTTCCTGCAGGTGACGGCGATCCTCACGTCCTCGAGCGACACCTTCACCTCTCCCGTTCTGTACGGCTTCCAGCAGCAATTCACCTGCGTGCCTGCCGAGTAGCGACGCGTCTTTTCGGACTTGCGTTGACACGATAGTGCCGAGCCTCAATGCTCCCGCGGCACATGGCCCGCGCGTCGTCCGAGTCCCCTCCGGTCGTGGGGCCCCCCTCGCTGAGCCAGCCTCCCGAGCCGGGAGACTTGCCCAGAGCCCGGAGAGTGCATCGGGCGCTCTGGCTGGTGCTGCCGGTCATCGCTCTGGCCGAGCTGGTCGGCCAGGAGGTCATCGTCGCCCGCGTGCCGACCGAGTCCGATTGGTCGAACGCGGCCACCTACGTCCGTGAGCATCACGACGCGACCGACCGCATCGTGATGGCGCCCTACTGGGCCGACCCACTCCTACGTCACGAGCTCGGCGACTTGATCCCGCTGTCGATGGCGGGCGCGAGTGACGACGCCAACTACGAACGCATCTACGAGCTGTCGATACGGGGACATCGCTCGAACGCCTCTCCGACGCGGCCCGCCGACGAGGTGATGGACTTCGGTCGCATCACCCTCAGCCGATGGGACCTCGGCCCCAGCACCGTGGAGTACGACTTCCTCGAGAACCTCCGGGGTGCGCGGGTGGAGATGGTGCAAAACGGAAGGACCGAGCCCTGTCCGTGGCGGCGCCAGCCACAGCCCCCGCGGAGCGGTCTCGCGCAGGGCTCGGTGGTGCCGGCGGAGCGCTTCGCGTGCAACGGTCAGGTCTTCTGGGTCGGGGAGACCATGGTGGAGGACCTCGAGTACAAGCCGCGCTACTGCATCTACAACCACCCGCAGGGGACCGAGCCCATCCGGACCACGTTCCGGAACGTTCCCCTCGGTGAGCGCTTCGTGATGTATGGCGGCCTCTACAACCGCCACGAGCGCGAGGGCACCGGAGCGCCCATCACCGCGCGCGTGCTGGTGGATGGCGAAGCGATCGGGCGGATGGTGCATCGGGATCTCGACGGCTGGAAGGCGATCACCCTCGAGACGCGCACCGCGGAGGAGGCCGCGGCCGCTCCCGAGGCCCGCGGCGATTTCACCATCGAGGTGACGACGCCCAACAACCGCTACCGGACCTTCTGCTGGACGGCGACCATCCGTTCAGGCCACCGGGAGGGCGAGCTTTGAGGCGTCCGGTCGGATGGCGCGAGCACCTCTTCGGCCTGATCCTCTGCGTGGTCTACGTCTCCATGCTGATGGCGACGGCGAACGACCTCGCCATGACCCGCGACGAGAGCTTCTACGTCGAGGCGGCGCAGCAGTACGGCGCGTGGATGAAGGTCCTCGCCGAAGACCCGGCGACCGCTTTCACGCAGCAGTCCATCGACCGCTACTGGGGATACAACCACGAGCACCCCGCGCTCGCAAAGTCGCTCTTCGCGCTGTCGAACCTCGCGCAGGAGCGCTGGGAGATCTTCGACAGCGCCACCAAGGCTCATCGATTCCCGGCGATGGTTTCCGCCGGCCTGATCCTGTGGCTCATCTTCATCTTCGGCGCGCGCAGTTACGGGCGCGCCGCCGGCGCCTTCGCGGCCTTTGCCTTCGCCGCGATGCCGCGCCCCTTCTACCACGCGCATCTGAACTGCTTCGACATCCCGATCGTGCTGTCGACGCTCTTCACCACCTATTGCTACTGGCGGTCCCTCGACAAGCCGTCGTGGGCGCTGTTGGCCGGCCTGGCCATCGGCCTGTCGCTCGAGACGAAGCACAACACCTGGATCCTGCCGGGCATCTACCTGATCCACTGGACCATCGTCGTCTGGCGGGAGCGACGCAGGCGCAAGAGCGGGCGCGCGAAACGCGCGACCTACGTCCCCTGGTGGCTCTTCGGCATGCTGGCCATCGGGCCGGCCATCTTCATCCTGCTCTGGCCGTGGATGTGGTTCGACACGCTTTCACGCCTCGACGGATACGGCGGCTTCCACCTCCACCACGAGCACTACGTCTACCAGTACCTCGGCTACAGCTGGTGGCAGCCGCCGTTCCCCTTCTCGGTGCCCTTCGTGATGACCTGGTACACGCTGCCGGCGACCACCTCGCTCCTGGCGCTGGCGGGCATCGCGAGCCGGGCGCGGGCGCTGCTTCCGCCGGGGCTCGATCATCGCCTGTGGCCTCACGGCCGGGTGGAGGCGGACGCGCGCGCGACGGACGTGCTCTTCTTCGGCTGTCTGCTCGCGCCGATGCTCGCCATCGCACTGCCCAGCTCGCCCATCTTCGGCGGAACCAAGCACTGGTTCACGGCCTATCCCTTCCTGGCGCTCTTCGCGGGCGCGGGCTTTCGGCGGATGTCGCTGGTGGCGCAGCGGATCGTCCACAGGCACCTGCCGCGGGCGCTGTCCACGGCGGTTCCGGTCGCGCTCGCCGGGCTCTGCCTCTTGCCGGGGGTGGTGCAGACGGCGCACGCGCATCCGATGGGCCTCGCCTTCTACAGCTACCCCGCGGGCGGGCTGCCCGGCGCCGCCGACGACGGGATGAACCGCCAGTTCTGGGGGTACATCCACGGCGGCCTCGCCAGGTGGTTCCGCGAGGCGATGCCCGAAGGGGGGAGCGTCTACATCTGCGACGCGACCTGGGTGTCGTGGAACATGATGCAGCGGGATGGGCTGATCCCCGACAACATCCGCGCCTCGGGCGACATCGGCAGCGCCGACTACGCGCTGGTGCACCTCGAGGAGCACTTCGCAGAGGTCGAGTTCCAGGCGTGGATGGCCTACGGCACGGTCGAGCCGGTGAAGGTGCTCAGTTACGATGGCGTGCCGGTGGTGACGGTCTACGAGAACCCGCGGGTGCGTGCGCGGGCCGAGCGGCGTGCGGCGGCAGCCCAGCGCCTGCGTCCGCAACCGGCGCCACCGTCCGGTGGTGAAACGCGCGAGGCCGTCGACCCGTCCGCGGTGGTGCCGCCCTCAGGGGCCGCCCACTACATACGCGGGGCCGGTGCTATACGGCAGCTCGATTGACCCACCATGGCAGACGTCGATCCGGGGCTCGAAGGTCAGAACTAGGTCGGTGTTCGGGTTGACCAGCGCCATGAGGAAGAAGTTTTGCACGCTTCCTTCGAAGACGCCGACCTCCATGTTGTCGTCACGCGAAGAGTTGTCGTAGAAGGTGTCGAGGGTGGTCATGCGGCCAGTCGGGCCGGCGTCGGAGTCGCCCGCGCCCCCGGTGGCGTCCACGGCCTGAAGGCTGACGGCATGCATCATCGGCGCGTCGGCGCAGGCGTCGATGACGAAGCGGACGTCGATGGTGGCGAGGGGGTCTCCGACCTCGACCCCGTCGGGGGAGACGGAGGCCTCACGCACGATCGCGTACTCATAGGGGCGGCAGTTGGGGATAACGTCGCCGTTGCAGCTCTTCGAGAGCGACTCCTCGGGGGTGAGGTCGCCGCCGCCGTTGCAGCCGCTTCCCACGAGGAGGGCCAGAGCGAGGACGAAGCGAAGCATGATTAGACCGTAGCCCCAATCGGCGAGGTGGGCCAATGGGCCTCGGGTGCGCAGCTGTCCTGGACACCACAGCCTGCCAGACGTACTGTTCGCATGTTCGGGATGAAGCGGAGCGAACAGTGAAGGTCGACCTTCGGAAGAGCCTGTTCATACTGCCGAACCTCTTCACCCTCAGCAGTATCTTCTGCGGCTTCTACGCGATCCTCATCTGCGCGTCGGAGCCCACCGGTGACGACTTCTATCGCGCCTCGCTCCTGATCGTCTTCGCGATGTTCTTCGATGCGATCGACGGGCGCGTCGCGCGCATGACGCGGACGCAGAGCGCCTTCGGCGTGCAGATCGACTCGCTCGCCGACGTCTGCTCTTTCGGCGTGGCGCCGGCGGTGCTGGTCTACGAGCTGTCGCTGAAGCAGCTCGAGATGCTCGGGGTGCTCGCGTCCTTCGCCTACGTGGCCTGCGGCGCGATTCGGCTCGCGCGCTTCAACGTGCAGGCGATGGGCGAGCGAGGCGCGCCCAAGAAGCCGGGCAAGTACATCATGGGCCTACCCATCCCGGGGGCGGCCGGCATCCTGGTCTCCCTCGTCGTCGCCAACCACAGCGTCGAGGACGTGCTGCCCGGCGGCCCGGTGGTGATGCTCTGCGTGGTGCTGGCGCTGGCCTTCTTCATGGTCAGCACCATCAAGTTCCGCTCCTTCAAAGACCTCAAGCTCTCCTGGCGCACGGTGTTCTTCGTGACCCTGGCGCTGTCGAGCAGCGTCGCCATCGCCCTGCGCTACCACGTCTCCTTCGCCCTGGTGTGGCTCCTGACGAGCTACATCGTCATCGGCATCCTCGAGGCGCTCTTCAACCTCTCCCGCGCTGGCCTGCGACGCCGGCGACGCCATCACGACGACGAGCCTGAGGCCGAAGAAGCGTAGAGTTTGGGGACAGCGTAGAGCCTGGGGACGGTGTTCGGTTTTGGCCGACCATCCGCGCAGGACGGGCCGAGGTCGAAGGCATCGCGTGATGGGTGCGAGAGCGGTCCGCGAGGGCGAACCGAAGTCGAAGGCATCGGGCGATGGGTGTGAGAGCGGTCCGCGAGGGCGAACCGAAGTCGAAGGCATCGCGTGATGGGTGTGAGATCGGTGCGCGGAGACGGGCCGCGCTGCGAGCTGCGCGTTGAGGCGAGCTGCGATGGGGCGACGGGGCGATCGCGGTCACAGCTGGAGGGATGAGCCATCATCCCCGGCGCAGTGGCCCGTGCCAGTGCGAGTGGAGCACTGCGTGCGCGTTGGCACTGACGGACACCCCGGGTGAGACCCTCCGGCACGTGGTGGATCAGTCTCGGACGAGTTTCTGGTACCAGGAATTCCCACTGCGGATCGGCGCTACATCACCGCTTCCGCTTCGGCCATGGCGGCCATGGCGTGGTTGCGGAAGCGGATGCTGCCGGTGTCTGCGTAGGACTGCTCGAAGAGCTCGGCGGCTTCGAGGAATTGGCCGGCGCGAAAGAGCAGGACGGCGCGCGCCTCCTTCTCCTCGTGGCCGCTGACCTCTTCGTAGATGTCGAGGGCTTCGAGGCGGCGGTCGATGGGGGCGCTCTCGGCCTCGAGGGCGAGCCACCCCCAGTAGGCTTCGAGCTCGATTGGATGCAGGCCTTCGGTCAGGGGGCGGTGAAGGGCGCCGTTGAAGCGCGCCTTGAAGAGCGCGCGCACGACGATCTCCGGCGCGCGCCACTCGCCCTCCCTGACCACGTCGTAGGTCGCCATCATCCGCTCGAAGCCGCCGAGGAAGGCCTTCTCCTCGTCTTCGTCCATCTGGCCCGACAAGGCGTCGTCGAGGCGCTCGACGACGCTCGCCTGGATCGAGAGCAGCGCCTCCTCGCCGTGCTCCTGCTCGAGGAGGGCCAGCGCGCGAACGATGGAGCGGCGATCGTGTTGGAAGCTGTTCTGCGTGGTCCCATCACGCTCCGCGACCCCCTGCCGGTAATAGGCATCGAGGATCTGTTCGGCCATCAAGCCCTCGGGCGCGGCGGCGGCGCGGCGGCGGTCGAGACGCTCGGCCTCTCGGATCCGGGTCTTCGACAGGTGCAGTCCGGGCGTCTCGGTGGGGGCCACCGGCCGGGGTATCGCGAGCGCCACCAGGCCCAGAGACGCGAGTAATACCGTGGTGAGCAGCAGCGCACCGCTCGGCGTGAGCTTGCGCCGGCCAGCGTTCTCGGGGCCATCCTTGACTGGCTCCTCAGCCACCGGTAATCAACCCTTCCTCCATGTCCGAGCAACGCCGCGTCCACGAACGATTCGAGCACGAGCTCGACGTCATCATCCTGATCGAAGATCGCGAGATCAAAGGGCGCACCATCAACCTCAGCCTGGGCGGTCTCTTCATGAAGGTGGAGGACAAGCTCCCCTTCGGGGCACAGGCGAAGGTACGCCTGCCGCTGCCGGCGCTCAAGGAACCGGCCACCGTCCCGGTCACCATTCGCTGGGTCACCGCCGAAGGCTGCGGCGCCCAGTTCGGCAGCCTCCGCGCCGTCGAGGTCTGGGCGCTGAATCAGCTCTTCAAGAGCCACCAGTGAGCCCACTGAACCCTAAGGCAACGCTGGGCTGAAGATGACTTCGGTGGGCGTGGCCACCGAGTCGGTCGCGCCGACTCCGAGCCAGGTCTTGTCGATGTCCATCATCAGCCGGCTATCTCCCCAACAATACGGTGTGCCGCTCGCGACCCCACAGGACTGTTGGAAGCCAGCGGTGATGCTCGTCCAGCCGGTATTGCTCCCCAGGGCGACGGGTGCTGGGCTGAGCACCGTCGCCATCATCGTGCTGCCACCCCCATGCGCGCCGAAGCCGGTGAACCCCCAGCAGTAAGCTTCGACCCCATCGCCCATTCCACGGTCGATCAGCCCACAGGTGTCATACGAGCCGGCCGAGATGTGGACCCAACCGTTTTCGATCAGGTCACCGGCCCCGACCTGCTGCGGGGTCGGCATCTCCATCACCATGCCGGGGTCGCCGATGCCGAGAACGCCCGAGGTGGTTCGGCCCCAGCAGTAGAGCTTCCGCTGGCCCGACACGACGCGGATGCCGCAGGTATGCCCCTGGCCCGCCGAGACCTCGACCCAGTCGTTGTCGGTCCCCACACGCGATGGGGAAGTGCGGTCGATGGTGGCGCCATCACCCAGCCGACCACTCTCCCCCTTGCCCCAGCAAAAGAGCGCGCGGTCGTCGCGAATTCCGCAGGCGTGCTCGAACCCCGCATCCACCATGATCCACTTGCTGTCTCCGACGCGTGTGGGGGTGGATTGGAAAGTGCTCGGGGAACCGAGCTGTCCCGATGTGCCACCCCCCCAGCAGTAGAGCGAGCCATTCGTCTGGATGGCGCAGAAGAAGCTCGACACGCCACTCACTTGCCGATACGCGCGGGTCGTGTCGACGTGGGTCGGAGCGGTGACGACCTCGTCGAAGTTGGTGGAGCCGGAGCCGAGGATGCCCACTCCGTTCGTTCCCCAGGTGTAGAGGGCGCCGGTTCCCTCTTCGATCCCTGCCGTGGCGGTCTCTGCGGCGGCGATGTCCACGAACTGTAGAGAGCCCGTATACCCACGAAGGAAGTTCCCGGCTGCGGCGACCGGCCCGAGCTGCTGATACTGCTCATCGTCGCCGTTGGCCCAGTACGAACCGTTCGTGTGCTTGTAGAACACCGCGCGCGGGCTGAGGGCGAAGTCAGCGCCCGATGACGTTCCCATGCACGACGATCCCTGACACGAGTCGCCCGGATCGCAGGATGCGCACATCCCTCCCGCTGAGCCACATGCCGAGGGCGTCGTTCCAGTCTGACACTCACTGCCATCCCAGCAGCCGAAGCAGCAACTTCCCCCGTGGCACACGCCAGTGACGCCCATCCCGTCGTCGCAGGCGGAGTTCTCCATCTCGCAGGGGACCATCATGCCGCCGTCGCCCATGGGGATGGGCTCGCAGTTGCCGGCACCATCACAGCGCGTGCCCGGCAAGCAGCCCGTTCCGTCCATGGACCCAGTGGGCAGCGTGGACGTGATCGTCGCCTGATCGAGGGGGAGATCGTAGTCCTTGCAGGTCTGGGAGATGGTGGTGCACGCATTGCTGCGCGCCTCGACCCTGAACCCATACGTGCCCGAGCCGAGCTCGTTCATCGGCGCGGGCGCCGAGCCGTCGGGCAGGGTGATGCTGCCGCGGTAGACGATGGAGCCACCGCTGTCGCAGCCGCCCTCGATGACGGTCGTCGTGACGACCGCGGTGCCCGTCAGGTCGTCGGGGTTTTCGAAATTGATCGTCCAGCCCAGAGGCGATGCCTCGCCCCCACACCCAGAGACAAGCAAGAGGAGGAGCAGGCCGATGGGCGCTGCACGAGAAGTCACACCCGCATCTTAGCGAGATCACCGGGATGTGGCCACGCTTTGGCCGGGTCCGGAGGTCCAGCGCTCCATCTCCCGGCCTCCGTGTTCAATTCCCCACGAAATCCCTATCATCCCCCTCCGGCCGGGAGGGAATCATGAGCGTTGCACGCGTCACCGAGATCACGGCGTCGTCTCCAAAGGGCTTCGAAGACGCCATCCAAGTCGGGGTGGAGCGGGCCTCGCGCACCCTCAAGAACGTGGAGGGGGCCTGGGTCCAGGACATGAAGGTCGTCGTGAAGGACGGCAGGGTCACGGAGTACCGGGTGAACATGAAGATCACCTTCGTGTTGACCGATGCGGGGGGCGCATAGGGGTGAAGGTATGAAGAAGATTCGCCGCGAAGACGCCCTCGCCTATCACCGTGATGGGAGGGTCGGGAAGATCGAGGTGGTGCCGACCAAGCCCGTCGCCACCCAGCGCGATCTGTCGTTGGCGTACACGCCGGGCGTGGCCGAGCCCTGCCGGGAGATCGCCGAGGATCCGAGCAAGGTCGACCTCTACACGGTGCGGAGCAACCTGGTCGCCGTCGTGACCAACGGCACGGCGGTGCTGGGCCTGGGGAACATCGGCCCGCTCGCCGCCAAGCCGGTGATGGAGGGCAAGGCGGTCCTCTTCAAGCGCTACGCCGACATCGACGTCTTCGACATCGAGATCGCGGAGAACGATCCGGACAAGTTGGTGGAGGTGGTGGCCGCCCTCGAGCCGACCTTCGGCGGGATCAACCTGGAGGACATCCGCGCGCCGGATTGCTTCATCGTCGAAAAGAAGCTCCGCGAGCGGATGAAGATCCCGGTCTTCCACGATGACCAGCACGGGACGGCGATCATCACCGCGGCGGCGCTGATCAACGCGGCGGAGATCCAGAAGAAGAAGCTCGAAGACGTCAAGGTGGTGTGCATCGGTGCGGGGGCGGCCGCGATCTCGTGCATGAAGCTGTGGATGCGCTTCGGGGTGAAGAAGGAATCCATCGTGCTGATCGATCGCCACGGCGTGGTTCGGCAGGACCGGGCGGAGGAGATGGACCCGTTCCGCGCGGACTTCGCGGTGCCCGCATCGGATCCGCGGCACACGCTGGAGGACGCCTTCGAAGGGGCGGACGTGATGTGCGGCCTGGCGAGCGGTGGTCTGGTGACCGCGGAGATGGTGAAGAAGATGGCCCCGCGGCCGATCATCTTCGCCCTGGCGAATCCGGATCCGGAGATCCCGTACGACGTCGCGAAGGAAGCGCGCCCCGATGCGGTGATCGGCACCGGGCGCTCGGACTATCCGAACCAGGTCAACAACGTCCTGGGCTTTCCGTACATCTTCCGCGGGGCGCTCGACGTCGGGGCGTCGCGGATCAGCGAGGAAATGAAGAAGGCGGCGGCCGAGGCGCTGGCGGCGCTGGCGCGTCAGGGCGTGCCCGAGTCGGTGCTGTCGGCCTACGGGGGCAGCGCGATTCGTTTCGGCGCGGACTACGTGATCCCGAAGCCGATGGACGAGCGCGCGCTCTACTGGGTGGCGCCGGCGGTGGCGAAGGCGGCGATGGACAGCGGCGTCGCGACGCGACCGGTGGATGTCGACGAGTACCGGACGCGCCTGTCCACCAAGCTCTCGCCTGCGCGGCGGGTGATGTTTCAGATCACCAACGTCGCACGCACGGGCGACAAGCGGATCGTCTTTCCCGAAGGTGACGAGGAGAAGATCGTCCAGGCGGCGCGGATCGCGGCAGACGAGGGCATCGCACATCCGGTGTTGATCGCGCGGGAGCAGGTCGTTCAGAGCATCGCGGCGAAGATGGGGATCGGGCTCGAGGGGATCGAGATCATGCCGCGTGACGCCCTGCCGCGGCTCGAGGAGTACACGGATCTTCTCTTCGAGAGACGACAGCGCCACGGGCTGACGCGCGTCACGGCCGAGAGGCTGGTCGCGGCCCGGCGCACGGTCTACGGCATGATGATGGTCGCCACCGGTGAGGTGGACGGTCTGGTCAGTGGACTGACGTCGAACTACACGGAGACGATTCGGCCGGCGCTGCAGATCATCGGGGTTCGCGGAGGGCTCGAGCGTGCGTCCGGGCTCTACATCGTGATCACCAAGAACGACGTGAAGTTCCTGGCGGATACGACGATCAACGTCGACCCGGACGCCGAGACCATGGCCGAGACGGCGGTGCTCGCCGCCGAGCTCGTCAAGGAGCTGGGCATCGAGCCGAGGATCGCGATGCTGTCCTTCTCGAACTTCGGCGACGCCAAGCACAAGTCGTCGATCAAGGTTGCCAAGGCGACGGCGCGGGTGAAGGAGCTGCGCCCCGACCTGATGGTCGACGGCGAGATGCAGGCGGACGTCGCGCTCCTGCCCGAGTTGCGCGAGCCCTATCCCTTCAGCGCGCTCGAAGGCGCGGCCAACGTCCTCATCTTCCCGAACCTCGACGCGGGCAACATCGCCTACAAGCTCCTCGCCGCCACCGGCGGCGGCGAGGTCATCGGCCCGCTCGTCCTCGGCATGAAGCGCCCGGTCAACGTCCTGCAGCAGGGCGCCAGCGTCTCCACCATCGTCCACATGACGGCCATCACCGCCGCCCGCGCCATCCGCCTAGCCCGCGCCGGCCTCGAACCCGTCCTCTAAGGGGACGAACCCGTCCTCTAAGGGGACGGTCTACACTTTTCAACTTTCGCCTCCCCCGTTCGCGCCTTGGGGGACGGTCTACACTTTTCAACTTTCGCGTCCCCCGTTCGCGCCTTGGGGGAGGTCTACACTTTTCAACTTTCGCGTCCCCCGTTCGCGCCTTGGGGGACGGTCTACACTTTTCAACTTTCGCGTCCCTTGGTTCGGGGAAAGTTGAAAAGTGTAGACCGTCCCCATTGGTCCGTCCCCGTTGGTCCGGGGAAAGTTGAAAAGTGTAGACCGTCCCCGTTAGTCGAGGGGGAGGTGGCTGGGGACTTCGAAGGGGACGCCGTCGCGGAAGGTGACGGATCGTTCGGTGTTCGAGGTGAGGGCTTCGAGGAAGGCGACGAGGAGGCGGATGTCGTCGTCGCCGAGAGGGCTGAGGGGGGCTCGGTCCGGGTCGAGGGTGGCGGCGATGTCGGGGTCGACTCCGGCGCTCATGTGCTGGCGGATCGCGTCTTCGAGGGTGGGCGCCGTGCCGTTGTGCATGTAGGGAGCGGTCATCGCGACGTTGCGTAGAGGCGGCGTCCTGAACGCGAAGCGATCCGCCGGATCTCCCGTCACGAGAAAGCGCCCTTCGTCGATCCCGTCGCGCACGCCCGGCCCGTAGCTCGGCACGCCGATGTTGTGATAGCCGCCGTCGCTCAAGAGCGGCCCCGAGTGACAACGGAAACACCCCGCATCGCCGAAGAACAGCTCGGCCCCGCGCTTCGGATCGCCCTTCAGCATCTCGTCGTCCGCGGGCTGATGCTCGTTGCCCAGATACAGATCGAAGGGCGTGTCGGTCAGCTCCCACAAGCGCATCTCGAAGCGCGAGATGGCGCGCGCCAGATGCACGGGACCGTGCTCACCCTCCGGCACGGTCGGGAACGCCGCCGCGAAGAGCGAGCGATACTCGTCGATGGCCATGAGCCGGGCCATCACCCCGGCCCACACCGCGTCCGGGTCGTCGTCGCCGATCACCGCGAGCTCGTTCGAAATTGCCCAACGTGTCGACGTCACCCACCTGACCGCGCATCTCGCTGCGATTCAGGATCGGTATCAGCGCCTGCGCCTCGAGGAGCGTCCGCGTCCCCTCGGGCAGCGGCACCGGCGCCGACAGCGAGCCATCCGGAAGCTTCTCCACGCGCCCATCCCAGAAGAGGCTCTCCGCGAAGCTCCGGTTGAAGGGCGACACGGTGTTGCGCGGAAGCGTCTCGCCGCCCTCTCGCGCGATCCCGGTTCCCGTCGCGCCCTGCCCGCGCCCGAGCGCGAGCTGATCGCCCGCGTGGTCCGCCGGCATGTGACAGGAAGCGCACGCGATG
>CAVSGI010000014.1:0-481831 GCA_963727445.1 uncultured delta proteobacterium | reverse complement strand
CCAGTCAACGAGCGCCCCGTCGCAAGATGCGATGATGGCGGTCATCGCCTCGGGGTCCACGCAGCGGCTGATGGCCACGCTCGAATACGGGCAGATGGTCGACTGCAACGCCTGCGTCGTTCCCCTGATGAACCGCATCCTCGCCGACGACAACCCCCGTGCCCGAGAGTTCGGCGCTTGGTGGCTTCGTCAGCGCACCTTCTCTGCCAGCATGTCCTTCGACTTCTTCCGGCGCACGCTGGCAGGAGACACGGACGCCGTCCGGCGGGCGCGCGCTGCAGAGGCCATCGGTGAGTTCCTCACCCCCCACGCCGTGCCGCTCTTGACGGAGGCCCTCTCCGACGCCGACGCCGGCGTTCGTGAGGCCGCCGTTCGCGGGCTCGGCCGTACCAACCACATCCAGTCGCAGATGGGCATCGCCACGGCGATGTCCGACGCGGCCCCCGAGGTTCGCCTCGCAGCGGTGAAGCAGGTCAACATGATCAACGCCTTCACCCAGTTCGACGCCCTCATCGGTGCCCTCGCGGATGCCGATGCCAGCGTTCGGCAGGAGGCGGCGCTTCAGCTCGGCCAGCGCAGCGTCAGCGACGCGGTTCCGGCGCTCACGGCGCTGCTCACCGCGGACGAGGATGCGGGTGTTCGCCGCGCTGCGGCCTGGGCTCTGGGCAGCATCGGCGGCTCGGACGCACGGACCGCTCTCGGTGATGCGCTCACCACCGAATCCGACGAGAACGTACTACAGGCCATCTCGATCGCGCGGCAGATGCGCTGATCGGATGGTAGGATGAGAGGCATGCTGGCAGAGCATCATAGCCTCTCATCTCCGCCTCGCGCGGCACGGGCCGGCGCCGGACTCCTCCTCGCTCTCTTCCTCTCCCTCGGAAGTGGATGCGACGAGAAGTCGGCGCCGGCTTCGTCGTATTATGACGAGCACGTCGGTTCCGCCCTCGAGTTCGGTTGCGTCGAGCAGACCGCCGGATGTCACCTCGCGAGTGACCGCGGTGACGCGACCGGGAACCTGGACCTGTCGAGCTTCGACGCGCTCATGCGCCGGCGGGACGTTCTCCCCGCCTATGGCCCGTACAGCACGGGCCTTCTGCTCTTGAAGGGCAGCGAGAACATCGATGTCGCGGTGCAGACCATGACGCCGAACGCGGACGGCGAGTACTTCCTGACGGTCACCACCGACATCCGACACAACGCCGGCTCCACCATCGCTCAGGGGTCGCGCAGCTACCTGCTGATCAAGCAGTGGATCGAGAGCGGTCACCTGCGTACCGGAGTGCCCGACGAGTCGCTGGTGGAGAACACCGGCGAGTGCGTTCACGGCATCGGCGAGAGCCCCTTCTTCGACGTCTCCGCGCCGCCTGTGGACGGCGCTTCCTACGACCGCTTCAAGAACGAGATCAACCCGCTTCTGCAACAGACCTGTGCGGGCTCTTCCTGCCACGGCTCCACCATCGCCGATTTCTATCTCACCTGCGGCGACGACGAGAACGAGCTCCGTTGGAACTACTTCGTCGCGGTCGCTCATCTGTCGGAGCCGATATCGACCTCGCCGCTCCTGCGCCGCCCCCTTTCGCCGCTGCGCGGCGGCGTGTTCCACGAAGGTGGAAACGTCTTCGCGTCCGCCGAGGACGAGACCTATCTGGCCATCCGCGCCTGGGCCGAAGAGCTGTACATGCGCACCCCGGACGCGATCCGTTACCCCGACACGATGGGTGACGGCTTCAAGTTCTTCGTGGACCGCGTCCAGCCGGCGCTGGTGCGCAAGGGCTGCTTCTTCATGAACTGCCACGGGCCGGCCATGTTCCACGACCTGCGCCTGCGGGGCGGGTCGCAGGGGCAGTTCTCGCGCATCGCCGCCGAGCGCAACTACGAGATGTCGCGGCAGTTCCTCGGCATCGACTCGCCCACGGTCAACAACTCGCGCATCGTCGGAAAGAACCTCTATCCGGCGTCGCCAGACGTGCCGAACGGCAGCGGCATCCTGCACCGCGGTGGCTCGCTCTTCGAAGACTTCGGAAGCGCCGGCACCGGCCTCAACCCCGCGGACCCGAGCGACTGCATGGGGACCGACCCCGTCAACGGCAACATGAGCGACCCCTCCGACCCGACCTATCTCGAGGAGTACTGCATCCTGGTCGAGTGGCATCGCATCGAGCGCCAGGCGGCGATCGATCGCGGTGAGCTCCTGCCCGATCCGATCGAGAGCATCGTCTACGTCTCCCGCCCACCAGGCGTCGGAGACATCCGCGACTTCGCCACCTATCGCGGCGGCGCCGACCTGATGATCGCCGACGCCGTCATGGATCCGACGACCGGCGACATCACGATGAGCGGCGATCGCTCGTTGAGCGCCGGCTGCGGAATCACCGGCGACGCAGACATCCGGCAGCCGGCCGTCTCCTGGGACGGATCCCGCATCGCCTTCGCCGCGCGCGTCGGCTCCGGTAGCAACTGGCAGGTGTACGAGATGAACGCGGACGGATCCGGCTGTGCAGTGGCCGATCTCGGCGATTCGTCGAACCACAACCTCGACCCGGCCTACGCCCCCGATGACCGCCTCGTCTTCGCGTCGACGCGCGGGAACATCATGGGCAACTTCCCCTACAGCGGCCCGACCCTCACACCCGCGGCGCTTCAGCCCAACGCCAACCTCTACGTACGGGAGAGCGACGGCTCCATCCGCCAGCTCACCTTCCTGTTGAACCAGGAGCTGGCGCCCGCCTTCATGGGCGACGGACGCCTCATCTTCACGGCCGAGAAGCGCGAACGCGAGTTCCACCAGCTCTCGGGGCGCCGCATGAACCTCGACGGCGGCGACTACCATCCGCTCTTCGCGCAGCGGGATAGCGTCGGCTTCCACGCGGCCACCGACGTGGTCGAGCTGACCAACCGCAACCTCGCCATGATCGCGGGGCCGATCGGCGCCGAGGGCGGCCGGGTCGGCGTCGCCAACCGTTCCATCGGCCCCGACCAGGACGACCGCGATCCGAGCGACCGCGCGTACTTCTCCTCTCTCGACTTCGTCACCCGCAACGGCGTCTACCGAAACACCTCGATGCTGCCCAACGGCCGCATCCTCGCCGCGTGTGATCAGACCGCGATGGACCCGATGGCGGGCAACTTCCCGTTCCAGATCTGCGAAGTGAACCCCTTCAACGGCAACGTGCGTGCCCTCGGAGGCATGGGCGCGGCGAACGTCGACCCCGTCGCCGTGTTCTCTCGACCCAACAACGGGGTCTTCGTCTCACGCGTCGATGAGGCGAACGGCCACACCGAGGTGATCCCCGGCGAGGACGAGGCCGAGATCCTGGTGCACGACTTCCCCCTCTTGGCGACGCTGCTCTTCTCGAACACCCGCATCGGTCGCCCCATCAATCGGGACATCGACGGCTTCGACATCTTCGAGGCCATGCCGCCCCCCGCCGGAACCACCGACTTCAACATGCCCGATGATGGCTTCGGGCCTCGTTGGGAGCAGTACGAGCAGCGTGGATCGGTCGGGCTGCACGCCGACGGCTCGGTGAAGTTCAAAATCGCCGGCGGGATGCCCATGATCCTGCGGCCGACGGTCGGGGGCTCCCCGATCATGTTCGGTCCCGACGCGCCGTTCACGGGTGAGGTCATCCAGCGCGAGCAGATGCAGTTCTACCCGGGCGAGCACTCGAACCAGTCGTTCCAGCGAAAGTTCTTCAACGGTCTGTGTGCGGGCTGCCACGGCTCCATCAGCGGCCGCGAGCTCGACATCGCGGTGAACCCCGACATCCTCACGGCGGCCTCCCAGTCCGCGGCCCGCGACGATACAGCTGCAGATGCGGTCCGCTAAGGGGTAGGATTCCCCCGTGCCGCTTCCGACACTCCTCTGCGTCGCCATCGCCAGCGGCGCGGCAGCCGCGCTCGCGGGGCGAGCCGAGCTGCGTGTCTCGCCCCGGCCACCGCTGCTCTCGCGGAGCTTCCTCGCGTGGGGCTCCTTTGCGGTTCTGGTCCTGGTGCCGATCGCGATCTACTTCTACGTCTTCCACGGAGACTGGTTCCTCCTCTATCTGGTCGACATGCGGCGCATTCCCTCCGCGCTGGCGATGATCGGCTTCGCTGCCCTGGTGCTCCTGGGGGCTGGCGCCTTCACCTTGGCCTCGGCCCTGATCCGCAGCCAGCGAGACACCCTCGCGGGCGGGATGACGGCGCTTTTCCTCCTTCTCGCGGTGGCGGTGGTGCCCGCCGCTTCCGATCGCCTCTCCCAGGTGGGCAGCTACGCGCAATACCACGGCAGTTTCGGGCTCACTCCCTTCCAGAGCGGGCCGCTGATGACGGGGAGCCTCGCCATGGGCGCCATCCTCCTGCTCGGGCTGGGCGTTCTTCTGGGTCGCCTCTACGTCGGAAGCCGCCGCGGCTGAGGGCCAGAGTGTTGACTCAGAGGGGGCCGGCTTGCTAGCGTCGCCGCGATTCCCCTTGCAATCTCGCGAGGGTGGGAGATTCGTGGTGCGTCGCCGGCTCAATCGCGTCCTCGGGGCAGCCCTTCTATCCCTCATCGTCTTCGGTTGTGGGCCCACCCTCTACGCAGTGAACGCGGGGGGGGCCTCCGGCGTGGTGGAAGAAGCGGCGGCAGCGAGGGCCGCCGAGCATGCACCCTACGAGTACTTCTACGCGGTCGAGCACCTGAAGAAGGCGCGCGAAGAGGCGGCGGAAGCGAACTACCAGGACGCCATCCACTTCGCGAGCATCGCGGAGGAGTACGGCACCAAGGCGCGAGACCTGGCCCGACGGCGCATGCGCGAGATGGGGCGCTGATGAAGCCCACGCGGCCCGTACTACGGACCCTGGTCTGCCTCGCTCTCCTTTCGTTGGCGGGCTGCAGCCAGGCGACCCGTCTTCAGGGACGCATCGAGGGGATCCGCGACATCGTCGAGCAGGCCGAGCGCAACGGCGCCTATCGCTGCGCGCCGCGTGAGCTGGCGACCGCGAAGGCGAAGCTCGACTTCGCCGACACGGAGCTCGCTCAGGGCGACCCGTACCGCGCCGAGGAGCACTTCATGCTGGCCGAGCCCAACGCCCGGGCGGCGCTGCGCCTGAGCCCGCCCGAGCGCTGCGCGCCGCGCGGGCGTCGTGACCCGGCGTCCCCCGCGCCCGGGCGATCGGGACGGCGACGGCATCCTCGACCCCGATGACGAGTGCCCGGACGACCCCGAGGACTTCGACGCCTACGAGGACGAAGACGGCTGCCCCGAGGATCAGGACACCGACGGCGACGGTCTCGGCGACACCATCGACGCCTGCCCGCTCGAGCCCGAGGACGCGGACGGCTACCAGGACGCCGACGGCTGCCCGGAGCCGGACAACGACCTCGACGGCATTGTCGACGCGTCGGACCGCTGCCCGAACGAGCCGGAGGATCAGGACGGCTTCCAGGACGCCGACGGCTGCCCCGACTCCGACAACGACGGCGACACTCTCCCGGACGCGACCGACCACTGCCCGAACGAGCCCGGCCCGGCCGACGAGCACGGCTGCCCCCGCGTCTACGAGGACGTCGAGGTGACCTCGACCGGCATCGTCATCCACCAGAAGATCTACTTCGAGTTCGACCGCGCGGTGATCCGGACGTCAGCTTCCCGATCCTCAACACGGTGGCGCAGGTGCTTCGCGACTACCCCGACATCACCATCGAGATCCAGGGCCACACCGACAGCCGCGGCCGTGACGAGTACAACATGCGCCTGTCGCAGCAGCGCGCCGACGCGGTCCGGCAGTACCTGATCGGCAGGGCATCGCGGCCGACCGCATGACCGCGCGCGGCTACGGCGAGACCCGCCCATCGACAGCAACCGCACCGCGGCGGGTCGCGCGGCGAACCGGCGCGTGGAGTTCGTTCGCACCGACGCCGCGGCCCAACAGCAGCAGGGAGGTCAGTGATGATCTCGCGCCGTTTCGCGGTGTTCGCCCTCGCGGTGTTCGCCACCTTGATCGATGTATCCGGCGCCGAAGCCCAGCGGCCTCGGCAGCAGGTGCTCGATCTGAACCGCCAGGGGATGGAGCCCTACAAGAACCTCGAGATCGAGCAGGCGCAGAGAAGCTCAATCGCGCGCTGCAGATCGCGCAGCGACGCGGAGTGACCGGCGCGCCGCTGGCGCGGACCTACCTGAACCTGGGCGTCGTGGCCGTCGGCGGCTTGGGCGACAACGGCGCGGGCATGCAGTACTTCGAGGCGGCCCTTCGGCCGACTCCGACATCCAGCTCGACCCGCTGACCTCCACGCCCGAGATCCAGACCGTCTTCCAGCTCGCACAGAGCCGCGGCGGTGGTGGCGGCGGCGGCGGTGGCGGCGGAGGCGGCGGCGGTGGCGGCGGCGGCGAGGGCGGCGCAGGCGGCTCCGGGAACATCCCGCACCAGCCGGTCCCCGAGCAGCTCGCACAGACGGCGGTGCCCGTCTACATCGAGGTGCCCGGCGATGCTCCCGTCAGCACGTCTACCTCTTCTACAAGGGCCACGGGATGCGCGACTTCCGCCGCGTGGAGATGCAGCGCATCAGCGGCGGCTACGGCTACGAGATCCCCTGCAGCGACGTCTTCCAGCCCGCGGTCGAGTACTACATCGTCGCGTTCGGCGAGGACGGCACGCCCCTGGGCTTCGCCGGCACGGCGGAGGAGCCGATCGAGGTGCCCATCGTCGGGACCCGCACCATGCCGCCTCCTGCGCTCCCGGGTCGTTCGCCGCCACAGACCTGCCCCGACAAGGAGTGCCCGCCGGGCATGGAGGGCTGCTCGAGCGGAGGCGGCGGCGGAGGCATGGGCAGCACCTGCCTCAGCGACGGCGAGTGCCGAGAAGGTCTCACCTGCCAGGACGAACTTCTGCGTCGCCGGTGACGGGGACGGCGGAGACGACGGCGAGTCCGGTGACTTCTGGGGTTGGTACGAGGACGCGCCGACGCTGTTCTTGCAGCTCGGGTTCTCTCTGGGCCTGTCGGTGGTCAGTTCCGGGATGTATTCGGACGGTGAGCCCGATTCGGGGAATCCGGCGGACGACGCCGTGTACATCCCGGAGGGAATGGGCGCGTGCCCTGACAACGCCGACGGCTTCCAGGATTACTGCGTTCGCGTCGAGACCGGTGGCATCGTCCCCACCTACGCCTTCCGTGCGATGATCGGCGGCTTCGTCCAGCCGTGGCTCGGCCTGGCCGTCACGCTGCGCATCCAGCCCGACTCGGGCTCGGGGACGCTGGCGAACATGCTGATCGGAGGTCGCGTCATCCTGCGCCCCTTCGGAGACCTGCTTCCCTTCGGCGACCTTCGTTTCCACGTCGGGACCGTGGTGGGCCAGATTCAGCCGAAACCACCGCAGAACGGCGCTCCGGAGCCCTACATCCGGTCGGGCCTCAACGGGATCGACTTCGGCCTCTCGAACGTCTTCAACATCGTGAAGAACTTCGGCATCTACGCCGAAGCGGACTTCCAGATCCTCTTCCCGATCAGCCTCTTCAACATCGATCTCAACGCAGGCGTGCAAGTCGGGTTTTGAGCGCCAATGGCACTCGGTCACATCATCTGGCGGCTTACGTCCTCGGGCAGGCCCTGCGAAATACCTCTGGTATTCCTCGGTCCACCCCTCCGGGCGCGCTCGCCAGCTGACGCAACCGAGCGCCATTGGTTTTGAGCAGGCCACGAGAAACGCTCCTCGACCTCTTCGCGGAACAGGTCGCGGCCAGTCGGTATCGAACCGCGCTGAGGCACGAGGCCGGCGGCGTTTTCCGGTCGCTCAGCTGGGAGCTCTGGGACGCCGAGAGCGATTGGGTGGCCGGCGCGCTGTGCCGCGCGGGCGTCGAGCCCGGCCAGGCGGTCGCCATCGTCAGCAACACCCGCGTCGAATGGGCCATCGCCGACCTCGGCATCCTCAAGGCGGGCGCAGTGACGGTGCCCATCTATCCCTCGCTGCCCGGCGCGGACGTCTGCGCGATTGTCGCGAGCTCTGGAGCGGAGTGGGCCCTCGCCGAGGACGCCGAGCAGGTCGCGAAGCTCGAGGGGTCGGGCGTGAAGCGCGTCGTCGTGATTGAGGACGAAGGGGACAGCGGCTGGGGCGCGCTCCTCGCCTCGGGGGACGAGGCGCTCGCCGAAGGTGCGGGGGAGGAGCTCGCGCGGCGACGCCGGGAAGTCTCGCCGGACGACCTCGCCACCATCGTCTACACGTCGGGGACCATGGGGGAGCCCAAGGGCGTGGAGCTCACCCACGGCGCTTTCGTCTCGCAAGTGGACTCAGTCGGTTCGGTCTTTGCCGTGGGCGTGACGGACCTGCAGCTCCTCTTTCTACCGCTCTCCCACATCTTCGCGCGGATGACGCTCTTTCTGCAGATGCGCATCGGCTTCACGACCGCGCTCTCCAAGAACCTCGAGGGGGTCGCTCAGGACTTCGGGCGGATCCGGCCGACCTTCGTGATCGGCGTTCCGCGGCTCTACGAGAAGATCCACGAGGTCGCGAAGAGCAGCGCCGCCGACACCGGCGACCTCGGCCGGCGCGTCTTCGATTGGGCGGTGGATGTGCGCAAGGATAACGGGCGCGGGCTCTTGTCGAACGTGAAACGGAAGTACGCCGACCGCCTGGTGTTTCAACGGCTGCGCCAGAGCCTCGGCGGACGCATTCGTTTCATGGTGAGCGGCGCGGCTCCGCTCGCCGCGGAGACGGCGGAGTTCTTCTTCGCGGCCGGGTTGCCGCTCCTCACGGGCTACGGGCTCACGGAGACCGCAGGCGCCGCGACGGCGAACCTCCTTCAGAGTTACAAGATCGGGACGGTCGGCCGCGCTCTGCCGGGGGTGCACGTCGCGATCGCCGAGGACGGTGAGATCCTCATCAAGGGGCCGAACGTGATGCGCGGCTATCACGGCGACGAGGCCGCCACCCAGCGGGCCTTCGACGCGGACGGTTGGCTCAAGACGGGCGACATCGGCGTGCTCGACCCCGACGGCTTCTTGAAGATCACCGGGCGAAAGAAGGACCTCCTCATCACCGCCGGCGGCAAGACCATCGCGCCGCGCAAGCTCGAGGCGCGCCTCGAAGAGAGCCCCTACGTGCAGCACGCCGTGGTGGTGGCCGACCGCCGGCCCTACGCCGTCGCGCTGTTGAGCCTGGCCCCCGAGGCGACGCGGAAGTGGGCGCGCGAGCGGGGGGTCTCGGGCGACTTCCTCACCCTGATCGGTCACCCGAAGATCCACGAGCTGGTCGGCGGGATCATCGGCGCCCTCAACGAGGAGCTCGCGAGCTACGAGACGATCAAGCGCTGGGCGATCCTCGAGCGCCCGCTCAGCCAGGACTCGGGCGAGCTGACCCCCACCCACAAGATTCGCCGCAAAGCCGTGGAGAAGGCCTTTCGCCGTCAGATCCGCGCGCTGTATCAGAGCTCTTGAGCCAGCTCATCGCGCGGAGATGAGACCGCTGGTCACGAGCTGAAAGAGCACCTTGCCGACGTCGAAGGAGCTCATGCGGGTGGCCGTGACGATCTCGCGTATCGTCCGCGCGCCGTCGATCGCTTCGAGGACTGTGCGTTCGTTGCCATCGAAGTCGTCGACCGAGACGCTGGCGAGGAGGTCGCGGCGGACGACCGGTATGACGTCGAAGCTCCGGATCTGCTCTTCGATGAGGCGCCACTCGTCGACCCGCCTCAGCCCCTCCATCAAGATCGCGGCCACGGGTAGCTCGAGCCGGGCGGCTTCCGCCTCCGGCCTGGTGGCGTAGCGCTGGAACCCGAAGACGCCATCGGGCCAGCGCAAAGCCTCGTAGATGAGCTCGCTCGACTGACGGACAAGCACGCGCGTCAGGTCGTCCTGCGTGATGTAGCCGAGCTTCACCAACTGGGCGCCGAGGAGCTTCTCCCGGCCGCCCCGGCGCTTGAGCAGCATCTCGAGGTCCTCCGTCTCGAGCAGTCCTTCACCGAGCACGTAGCGTCCCAGCAGGAACTCGCGGCCCTGGCCTCGCCCGATCGCGAGGTCGAGCATCCCGTTCCGCAGACAGATCTCCACCGAGCGGTCGTCGCGGCGCACCAGCAGTACACCCGACTGCCCGTGGTGCTGCAGCATCTGAAGCACCTCGCCGAGCCCCATGTGGTCGAGGCGCCCGCGCAGCGAGATCTCTCCAGACTCACCGGGAAGCTGTGCGTGCAGCTCGTCACTCAGTCGGAAGAGCCGTTCGGTGCTCACGCTGGTTGCGATGGCGGCGGCCAGGGTCGCATCGTCGGTCGCCGTGTTCGTGGCTCGTCGCACCGCATCACCCACCGCCATCGTGATCTTTCCCGCGATGCGCCGCGCGGCGGCGGCGCGCTCCGCTTCCGCGGCGAGGGTGGTGAGCTCTTCGGAGGTGTCGGCGGAGAGCCAGGCCTCGGGCGCCACGTCTGCGGAGCGAAGAGGCTCGAGGCGGCGCCCGCGATCGAGCGCGTGGGCGGTCACGGCCAGGAGCGCTTCGGGGGCGAAGGGCTTGGAGATGGCGTCGACGGCACCGGTGGCCGCCATCAGCTCCTCGGCCACCGTCGGGTGGGCGCTCATGATCACCACCGGCACGTGCTGCACGTTCTGCACCGAGCGCATCGCCTCCACGAACGCCACGCCGTCCATGTGAGGCATCACGTCGTCGACGAGGATCAGGTCGGGCGTCTCGTGCGTGAGCCGTTCGAGAGCGGCGCGCCCGTCCTCCGCCTCGCTGATGTCATAGCCCGCGCGCGAGAGTGTGTGGACGACCACTCGCCGGACCGTTGCGCTGTCATCGACCACCAGAACGCGCATCACGCCTCAGTCGAGCATGCCGATCTGCTGCCGGAGCTTCACCCCGGCGTCGCTCACCCAGAAGCGCAGCAGATCCCGGATGGTGCTCGACGAGCGGATCAGTGCGGGCCCTTCGAGACCGTTCAGCTCTCGTTCGCTCCGCTGCATCACTTCGACGCACGCCACCAGGTCGTCGGCCAACAGAGCCGCGACCGCCTGACACACGCGCCCGACGGCTGCGCTCCAGCGAGTGAAGTCGAGGCGCGGTGCCTCCACGTAGCTCGCCGCCATCTGCTCGACCGACTTTCGGGTCCGGCGGGGCAGTGCCTTGTAGATGCGCTTGGCCTGGTCCGTGAGGAAGTCCTCGCTGGTGAGGCCGGAGCCGTAGCCCGGCGAGACGTTGCGGCACGCCGACGCCAGGAGCACCTCGACCTCTCGGGGGGTGAGCTTCTCCACCGGGTGCAGTCCGACGCTGATCGCCGCCAGGGGACGGGTGAGCAGGAACACCTGCTGCGTCTCCGGAAGCTCTGCGACCTGCGCGGGCACCAGGAGTGAGGGCGGATTGCTGAGCTCCACGGCGAGACCGCGGCTGCGAACGCGGTGAACGTAGAGCTCGAACTCCTCGACGCCGAGCACGGCGGCGATGCGGTCGGCGAGGCTGCGCAGCGGATGCCCCTGCCGGGAGGTCACGCGATCGCGGGCGACGAGACCGAAGGCCTCGAGGTCGGGTGGGTAGAGCTTCGGCAGGCCGGGGCCGAGCGCGGCGAGGAGGTCGCCCGCCGCCTCTTCCGCCGGGCCCTTCGGTAGGAGCGCACGCAGGACTTCCGGTGTGAGCGAGCCGTCGTGCGCGTGCGCCGGCCTCGGCGTGTTGGTCGCGAGGTGACCGATCTCCGCGTCGCTCGCCGAGCCGAGGATCATCAGGGGCATGAGGGCGAGGCGACTCTCCCCTGGGCGCCGCAGGGCGTCGAAGTTCCGAGCCAGATCGCGCCACGCTTCCGGCTTGAGGAGGTCGGAGTAGAGCAGCGTGCGCAGCTGCTGAATCGCTTCGGCGTGTCGTCCCGACATCCTGAGGCGCATCGCCAGCTCCGAGCGCAGCGATGCAGGGTCGCGAACCGCGTCGATCCCTTCGATCAGGATGTCGAAGGCGCCCTGATCCTTCTGCAGCTGGTCCTGCCTGACGCGCGCGAGCTCGAGATAGACCGGGGCCACGTCCTGGCCGCGATCCCGCGCCGCCGCGAGGAAACGCTGCATCGCGCGGTCGTAGGCTTCCCACTCGGTCGGCGTCTCGAGCAGGCTCTTGAGCGTGAGCGCGCTCTCGCTCGCCGGACCCTCGAGCGCGACCGCCGACAACAGCGCATCGAGCTCGGCGCGTCCATCGCCGCGCTTGCCTTCGACGCTGGCGAGGTGAAGCAGCGCCTCCGCGCGCTCGGCGTCGGTGCGGCTCGCTTGCACCAGCCGCGTCGCCGTCTCCGCCGCCTGGTCGAGCTTGCCTTCCTTCTCCTGGAGCTCGCTCAGGCGCCCCAGCGCGCGGCGGTTGTCCGCTTCGAGCGCGAGGACCGCTTGCAGGCTCACCAGCGCACGTGAGGACTCGCCGAGCCGCTCATCCCAGAGCGCGGCGAGGGCCAGGTGCGCCTCCTTGAGGACCTCGCGGTCCGGGGCCAGCTGTACGACGCGGCTCAGGAGGTTCACCGCCTCCGTCCACTGGCCGTCGCGATTGTAGAGCTCGGCGAGGTTGCGGAGCGTGGGCACGTGGTTGGGCGCCGCGCGCAGCACGCGGTTGAGCGAGCTGATCGCGCCCGGGATGTTGTCGAGGGCGTCGGCCTGGATCTCGGCCACGCGGTTCCAAAGCGCCGCGACGCGATCCGGCTTCTGCGCGGAGCCGGCGGCGCGGGAGAGCAGGTCGGCGAGGCGCCCGGGCTTCTTTTCGCGGACGAGCATCTCCGAAAGGTCGTCCGCAGCGCCCCGGGAATCGGGGTTGAGCTCGAGGGCGCGTTCCAGGTCGCGGAGCGCACCGGCCCGGTCGTCGAGGCGCTCGGCCCGTACCCGCGCGCTCTTCACCAGGAGCTGAGCCGCGATCTCCCCGTCGGTGGCGACGTTGGCTTCGCGCCGCGCCGCCTCCGCGAGCGCGACCGGATCCCCCGTGTGCTCGGCGATGCGGGTCAGGCCCCGTGTGGCGCCGAGGTTTTCGGGATCGGCTTCGAGCGCGGCGCGGTACGCGTCGATCGCCTCTGGCCTTTGCGCCGCTTCGAGCGACTCGGCGAGGCGCGTGAGGTAGACGCTGCGGATCAACTTGTCGCGGCTCTCCGCGAGGCGCCTGTCCACGTCCGCGAGCAGCTCGCGATCGCCCCGTTCGAGTGCGATGGCCTCGAGCGCGCTCAGCGCGATCGTGTCGTCAGGCTCGGCCTGGAGGATGGCGTCGTAGGTCTGACGAGGGTCGCCGCCCGTGGCGGAGCCGCGATGCTCCTGCAGGCGCGCCAGCTCTCGGAGCGCTGCCACCTTCGCGCCGGGATCGGTCAACACCCGCGCCAGCGCGTCGTAAACGTGCGCCAGCGACTCCCAGCCGCCGACGCGCCGGTACAGAGGCTCGAGCGCCATCAGCGCCCCCACGTTGCCCGGGTCACGCTCGAGAAGGCGCTCGTAGCAAGCGATCGCTCGCCGCGGCTCGCCCAGCTCCTCCGCCCAGATCTCGCCCTGCCGCAGCATCGCCGAGACGTAGAGGGCGATGTCGTTTGTGCCGCTCGCTTCGCGGTCGAGATCCTGCACCAGCTTCTGCCAGGCCTTCCGCTCCACGCGCAGGCGCGAAAGCGCGTCGATCGAGGGGCGGTGATCGGGCACCGCCTTGAGCGCGTTCTCGTAGGCGTGGATCGCGCGGTCGACCTGCGAGAGTCGCTCCTCGTAGACCTCTCCGATCTGGTAGCCCAGGCGCGCCTTCGCCATCGGATCGCTGGTGCCCGTGAGCTCGAGCTCCAGGATGCGCACCAGGTCTTCCCACTCGCCTCGCTCGCGCAGCTTGGCGCTCAGGGAGCGGAGCGTCGGCGCGTGTCGCGGGTCGATGTCGAGGGCGCGGCGGTAGTAGCCGACCGCTTCCTCGTCGCGACCCACGCGTTCTTCGCAGAGCTCGCCCATCTTGTGCAGGAGCGCCACCGCTGCCGGGCCCCGCGGTGTCAGCTCGAGCTCGCGCTTGTACATCTCGAGCAGGTCTTCCCAGCGTCCGGCGCGAAAGTAGATCCGCCCCAGGCTCACCAGCGCCGGTGTGTACCGCGGATCGATCCCGAGCACCTTGCGAAAGCGCGACAGCGCGCCGTCCCGATCCCCGAGCTGCTCGTCCAGCACTTCGCCCGCGCGGTGTACGAGCGCCACGATCTCCGCCTGGTCCTGGGTCTTCTCGGCTTCGAGCTCGAGGGCTTCGACCAGCTCGGCGTAGCGGCCCGCGCGTTCGGTGGCGCGTTGAAGCGCGTGAATCGCTGCGACGTGACCCGCTTCACGCTCGAGCACGCGGCGGTACGCGTGTGCGGCCTGCACCGGCTCTTTGACCTGGTCCTCGTAGACCGCGCCGATCTTCATCAGGTGGGTGACCGCCTGCTCCTTGGTCTTCGCCTGGTCCACGGCGCGCTCGTAGACCTCGACCAGCTCGCGCCACATGGCCGCATCCGAGAGGAGTCGGGTCAGCGCCTTGAACGAGGTCGGGTATCCCGGGACCTGGCTCAGTGCTTTCTTGTGCGCTTCGATCGCGTCGTCGGGGCGCGAGAGATGGATCTCCAGGATCTCGCCGACGCGTGCGAAGGCTGCGGCGCGGCGCGACGCATCGTCGGTCGCCTCGGCCTCCGCCAGATGCATCGCGACCAGCGCCTCCCACTGGTTGCGCTTGCGGTAGAGCTTGCCCAGGGCCTGAAGCGCCGGAACGTAGGTGGGCTCGACCTTGAGCGCTGCTTCGTAGAAGTGTTGAGCGCGCTCCTCGTCGCCGAGGCGCTCCTCGTAGAGCTCACCGATGCGCGCCAAAAACCCGAGGCGCTCCTCGGGCGCAGCGGTCGCGTCGGTGAGGCGCTCGAGGACGCTCACCAGCGCGTCCCACTTCTCCGCCGCTTCGTAGAGCCGTGACAGCTCGGTCAGCACCAGCGGCTCGCGAGGGGCCTCCCGAATCGCGCGTTCGAGCGCTGCCAGTGCTTCGTTCCGGTTGCCGAGGCGCTCCGTGTGCAGGCGTCCGATCTGATAGAGCGCCATCGACCCGGACCGGTTGGTCCTCGGTGTGCTCGGCTTCGAGCTCGAGCACACGGATCAGATCGCGCCACCTGCGAAGCGAGTGATGCAAGCGCTTGAGCGCCGCCAGAGCTCCCGGCGCGCTCGGGTCGAGGCGCAAGGCGGTCTCGTAGAGCTCGATCGCCGCATCGATCTCGCCGCGGCGTCGCTCGAGGAGACGGGCGCGCTGCACGACCAGCGCCGCGCGCTGCCGCGGGTCCTTGCTGACGGCATTCGCCTGTCGCTCGTAGGTTCGCGAGAGCGCGGCCCACGCCTCCGCGGCGACCTCGGTCTGCTCCACCGCCTTGAGAAGCGCGGGGTCCGAGCGATCGAGCTCGAGAGCGGTCTGGTATGCGGTCTTCGCCTCCTCTCGATTCCCGATCACGTCCTCGAGGAGCCGGCCCTTTTGGTAGAAGAGCGCCGCCTTGCGCCGCGGATCGGAGGTCAGCCGGGCTTCGGCGTCGAAGAGTGGAGTCGCGGCCTGATAGCCCTTGCGCGCCATCAGCACGCGGCGGGCACCCCGAATCGTGGGGACGTGCTCCGGGGCGCGATTCAACGCCTCCTGGTAGTGCGCGGCGGCGCGGCGGAGGTCACGAAGCGGATGCTCGTAGAGACGTGCGATCTCGAAGTGAAGACGCGCGGCGCGAACCGGTGCCGGGTTCTTGCCGAGCTCCGTCTCGCACGCGGCGATGAGCTGTCGCGCGTCCTCGGCGAAGGCGTCGCTCTCCCCTTCGCTCTGCGAGCGCGGCTGCGGCGCCGGCGTGCGCGGCGCGTCTGCGCCGGGTGGTGTCGTCATCCCCGAAGGCGGCAGCGTTCCCTTGCGACTTCGGGCCGGCGACGCCTCGCTCATCCGGCCCGCGGCGTTGGGCGGGGGCGGCGGAGCGCTG
Source organism: uncultured delta proteobacterium (assembly GCA_963727445.1). Classification (GTDB taxonomy): domain Bacteria; phylum Myxococcota_A; class Polyangia; order Polyangiales; family B10-G4; genus B10-G4. The sequence continues at coordinate 465,966 of CAVSGI010000014.1, read as the reverse complement.
CGCTTCTTCGGAGGCGGCGGGGGTCGCGAGAGTGGACGCGCGGGGGGCGGCGGGGCGGAAGGCGGGGGAGGGCGCTCGCTCGCGGCCCGAACCACCTGTTCTTCGAGCTCGTCCAAGAGCCCGTTCATCGTCGTCTCGCCGGGGCCGCTGCGGCGGGGCTTGGGCGGCGAGGGTGGCGGGGGCGGTTGGCTCTTCGGGAGCGGAGGCGGAGGACGTGACTTCGCCGCGGCCGCGGGGGGGGGTGGGGGAGGGGGCTTCTTGGCCGAATCCTCTTCCACCTCGTCCAGCTCCACCTCCATGGTGGTGTCGGGGCGGTCTGTCACAGGGCCTTATCATGCCCCGGAGAGCCGTGGATCCATAGGGGAAAAGGGCCCGGCGAGGCTCCCAATTCCCCTGGTTTTCGGCCTTCAGGCGACAGCCAGCTCGGACAGGTCGGAAAGGCGCTGCCGGAGCTTCTTCTTGGCGCGGGCCTCGAGCTGCCGGGCGCGCTCCCGGCTCACGCCGAGCTTGCGACCGATGGCTGCGAGCGAGATGTCCTCGCCGCGCAGGAAGCGCTCGGTGACGATGAAGCGCTCGCGCTTGTCGAGGGTCTCGATGGCCTCGCTGAGTCGGCTCGTGAGGACGTCGCGGCGCTCGGCGTCCATGAACTCCGTCTCCTGGTCGATGTCCTTGGAGACGAGCGTGTCGACCATGGTGACGCCGGAATCGTCGAAGACCTTCTGGTCGAGGGAGACGTCCTTGCCGTCGAGACGGCGGAGCATGCGCTCCATCTTCTCGGGGCTGACCTCGAAGCGCTCCGCGAGCATGCGATTGCGTTCCGTCGGGTCGAGCTCGAGGTTGGCCACCTTGGCCCGCTCCCGCCGCAGGCGGAAGAAGACCTTCGAGCGCAGCGCGCCCGAGCCGGCGCCCACCAGGCTCGCCGATCGCACCACACAGTCGAGGATGTAGGCGCGGATCCAATACCCGGCGTAGGTGACGAAGCGGGTGCCGCGTTCGGGGTCGAACTTTCGCACCGCCATCATCAAGCCGACGTTGCCTTCCGCGATGAGGTCGCTGAGCCGGATGCCATAGCGGCGATACTGGAGCGCCACCGCCACGACGTAGCGCAGGTTCGCCTGTACCAGGCCGTCGATGGCTTCCTGATCGCCCTCGAGGGCGCGCAGACCGAGCTCGTGCTCTTCCTCGCGCGACAGCTTGGGGATCTGCCGCACTTTCTCGATATACCGCGAGATTTCGGGGTCTCTGTCGTAGGTCGCCATGGGGGAGCTCCCTGTTTCTTACGTTACGTAACGTCTGGTGTATGAAAGATCAACCAAGAAAGTTACGTCACGTCAGGTTTTGATTGCGTACACCTGACTGTATAGATGTTGTCTAGCTCTGTGGCAACCCCCTTCTGCCACGGCTGCGATATGCGTGACTCCGGGGCTGGAGTTACGAGAAAAAAAGGGGGCCAAAAGGCCCCCTAGACGCGGAATGACGATTGGGTCAGGCCGAGAAGCTGGATCCGCAACCGCAGGTGGATTTCGCCGTGGGGTTGTTGAACTTGAAGCCCGCCCCGTGCAGCCCTTCGACGTAGTCGATCTCGGTGCCGTCGAGGTACTGGTAGCTCATCATGTCGACGTAGAGCGGGATGCCATGCGACTCGAATTGCTGGTCGAGGTCGGTGGTCTCCTCCTCGAAGAAGAGGTCGTAGCTGAAGCCGGAGCAGCCTCCGCCCAGCACCCGGACCCGAAGCCCTTGTTCTCCAAGGCTTTCCGCCTCTCGGATCTCTTTGACCTTGGCCGCAGCCTTCTCGGTGAGCGTGATCATCGAGGGGACTATAGGGCTTCCGTAACGTCAGGGCCACCCACTCGTGGCCCGTTGATACCCTCACAGCATGCGAGACCTCACGACGCGGCGAGCGTTGGTCACTGGTGGGGGACGCCGGGTGGGCCGGGCCATCGCCTGCGCGTTGGGCGCACGAGGGATGCGCGTCGCCGTTCATCACAACGTCTCTCAGGTCGGGGCAGAGGAGACGGCGAATGCCATCGTCGCGCTGGGCGGTGAGGCCACGATCCATCAGGCCGACCTCAGCGATCCCGAGGCGTGCCACCGCCTGATCGCGGAGGTCGTCGGCGAGGAGGGGCTGGACGTCCTGGTTCCGAGCGCCGCGAGCTTTCATCGCGTCGCGCTGAGCGCGATCGAGGGCCGCGACTTCGACGCCTCCATGTCGCTCAACGCCGAAGCGCCCATGCACCTCGCCCTCGCAGCGTCCTCAGCACTTCGCGCGAGCCGAGGCGCCATCGTCTTCGTCACCGACGCCTCCCTCGACCGCCCGCATCGCGCGTACCTGCCCTACCTGATGTCGAAAGGCGCCGTGCGGCAACTGATGCGCACGCTCGCGGTGGAGCTCGCGCCCGAGGTACGCGTCAACGCGGTCGCGCCGGGCACGGTGCTCGTCCCCGAGGATTTCAGTGAAGCGAAGGTCGCCGAGCTGGTCTCCCACATCCCGCTGGGTCGCGTCGGGACCGCAGAGGACGTCGCCGAAGCCGTCGTGCATCTCGCCGCGTCGGAGTGGGTCACCGGCCACGAGCTCGTCGTCGACGGAGGGCACCGCCTCGGCGCCTAGCGCCGCGCGTCACTCCACGATCGCCGTCACCTCGGCGCTCGCTCCGCCGACCTCCAGCTTCGCACCGACTTCGGCGAACGCCGCTTTGACGTAACCGAGCGCGAGCGCTTCGCCCCCGTCCAGGACCGACGAAGTGATCCGTCCCACGCCCTTGCCCTCGGCGGAGATCTCGCTGTCCGCCGGCGGCGCCGAGCCTCCGAGGCGCAACGCGACCAGGCGCTTCGACACCTTGCCGCGCGACTCGAGCATGCAGACCACCTCCTGCCCGAGGTAGCAGCCCTTTTGAAACGACACCGCGCGATCCTTGAGCCCCGCCTCCTGCGGGTAGTTGCGCGCGTCGAAGTCCACCGCGAAGCGGGGCGTGTGCCGGCGGAGGCGCGCGAGCTCCCACGCGCTCTCGTCGATGGCGCCGCCACCGAGCGCTCCGGCTTCGCGGACGAGGCGCTCGAAGGTCGCCGTGTCATCGGCGGCGACGACGACGTCGCGGCTCGGTCCGAGACGCTCCGTCGAAAAGACCGGCGTCTCGTCGCCGATGGCGGCGGTGACGACGTCGGCTCGCGGTCCCACCACCGTGAGCAAAGACCGACCTTCTTCCGGCGCGACCTCGACGTCTTCCATGATGATCTGTCCATCGAAGCTCTCGAGGAGCGCCTCTACGCTCGAGCTCGGAACAGCGAGCCAGAAGCGATCGTCGCCGCGATCGAAGACCCACACGTCGGCGAGGATCTTGCCCTTCACCGTCACCGCCAGCGCATAGACCGCGTCGCCCTTCTTCGTGTGACGGACATCGTTCGTGAGCTGTCCGTTGAGCCAGCTTCGGGTGTCGTCACCGCGGACGTCGAGCAGGACCACGTCCTCGAGCCTTCGCACTCCGGCGCCCTCGTCCGGGATGCCCCCTCGGATCTTCGCGCCCTCTCGGCCGTCCACAGTCTCCGTCATGTCGATGGTCATCGTGGCTCAGGGCCCCGATCGCAAGCGTTTGCTGTGCGGAGACGCGCGAAGGCGCGTGAACCGACGTTCTCGGAGGTAGGGAAAAGTGCCCAGATTTCGCAGGTCGCCGGGTGGATCGTCCGTTGCTAGAATATATGGCGTGTCCTCCGTCGTACGTGCGCTCCTCGCCTTTTCGATCCCGCTGGCCCTCGCGGCCACGGCGTCGGCGCAGCAGAGCGACACCGATGGCGAAACGGCGATGCTCGCGCGCATCAACGCCCTGCGCGCCGAGGCTGGGCTCGCCGAGCTGACCCGCGACGAGCACCTCGACGCAGCGGCCCGGACCCACAGCGTCGACATGGCCTGGCATCAGATGGTGGAGCACGTCTCGCCGCGTACCGGCACGCCAGCCGATCGCGTGAACGCCACGGGCCTGACGCCCACCGGCCTCGCCGAGAACATCGCCTTCAATCACACGGCAGCCCAGGCCCAGGAAGGTCTCGAGGCGAGCGCGCCGCACAAGCAGAACATGCTCGCGGCCGGCATGACCCACGTCGGGATCAGCGTGGTCTTCGCGGACGGCGGCGTATATGCGACCCAGGTCTTCGCGACCCTCGGCCCGGCCCCCGCACAACAGGAAGAGGCGCCACCCGCAGAAGAGCCCGAGGAGCCCGAAGCGATCCCGACGATGCCGCCGCCCGCGCCCGTTCCCGCCACCGCGCCACCGCCGGCGCCGGTGGCCGATGCACCGCAGGCGCAGCCGCCGGGCGGGCAGCAAGCGCAGCAAGCATCGCAGTCGAGTCAGCCGATCGCCGTCAGCAATGGCCAGCGCATCGTCGGCTACTGGGTGCTCTCCGCGGGTCGTTGGTACTACTACCCGATGCCGTTGAACGCGCGACCGGGGCAGCGGCTTCAGCCCGACCTCTCGGTGACGAGCGGACCGCCCGCCGCCGTGCTCGAGCGGCATCAGCAGCTTCAGGCGCAGCAGCAGCACACGCAGGTCACGCCGCAGTCCGCGCAGCCCACGCCCGTTCGGCCGCCGCCGCCCGTGTACCGCTGGCGCGTCCGGATGTGATCACCCGTCGATGAGCTCGAGCGAGCCGGCGACGACCTCGCGCGTCCCGGCGTCCGTGACGATGCGAAGCGCGCCGCTCGGGGCCAGCCCCTCGATGCGCCCCACGACGTCGCCGATGCGTGCGCGCTTCGCCCGGTGCGCGAGGCGCGCGTCGAGGGCGTCGATGAGCGCTTCGGGCCCGGCGTCCTCGAGGGCGGCGACCCGCGCTTCGAGCAGGGTCAGGACGTCGGCGAGGAGCGCCTCGCGCGAAGGCGCCGGCACGGAGGTCGCGGTCTTCGCGAGCTCGCCCTCGAGATGAAGGGGGCCGACGTTGATTCCGATGCCGACGATGGCGTGGTCGAGCTCGCCAGCGGTCGTCGCGCTCTCGACCAGGATGCCGGCGCACTTCTTGTCGCTCAGGAGCACGTCGTTCGGCCACTTGATGCGCGCCGGGGGCGCTCCTTCGGCGTTCCGATCGATCGCCTCGGCGACGGCGAGCCCGGTGGCCAGGGTGAGGGTGGGCAACACCCTGGGCGCGAGGCGCGGGCGCAGAACGAGCGAGAAGTACAGACCACCCGGTGGCGAGGACCAGCTGCGGCCGTGCGAGCCGCGGCCGACGCTCTGCCGCTCCGCGAGCACCAGGTGACCGTCGGGTGCACCCGCTTCGGCGCGCGCGCGCGCGTCGTCGTTGGTCGAGCCGGTCTCGGCCAGCAGCTCCCGCGACCGTCCGTAGCGCGCGGTCTCGAGCCGCGATTCGAACGCGTCCTCGTTCACCCGTGCTGATCGATCCAGTCGAGACCGAGATCGGCCGACGGCGCCGAATGGGTGAGCGCGCCCACGCTGATGACGTCGACCCCCGCCGCGGCGATGCCCGCCACTCTCTCCAGCTTCACGCCGCCAGAGACTTCGACCAACGCGCGGCCGTCCACCAGCTCCACCATCTCGCGGAGCACCGCGTCGGGGAAGTTGTCGAGCAGCACGATCTCCGCGCCAGCGTCCAGCGCCTCTTCGAGCTGTTCTATGTCGTCGACCTCGCACTCGATGCGGCTGGTGTGCGGAGCGTGGCGACGGGCGCGCTCGATGGCGGCCGCGACGCCACCGGCGGCGGCGATGTGGTTGTCCTTGATGAGCACCGCCGAGGAGAGGTCCTCGCGGTGGTTGTGGGCGCCGCCGCAGCGCACCGCGTAGCGCTCGATGGCGCGCAGGCCTGGCGTCGTCTTGCGCGTGTCGACGATGCGGGTGTGGCTCCCCTGGGGCAGCGCGTCGACGAAGCGTCGGGTCTTGGTGGCGATGCCGCTCATGCGCTGCGCGAAATTGAGCGCGACCCGCTCTCCGCCGAGGATGCCCTGCGCGCGGCCGCACGATCTTCGCCACCTCGGTGCCGGGCGCCACGAGGTCCCCGTCCTTGGCGCGATCGTGCACCTCGATCTCGGGATCGACCTGCCGGTACACCTCGCGGATCACCGCGAGGCCGGAGACCACCAGCTCGCTTCGCGCGCGCACCACCGCCTCGCCGCGAACTCCGGGCGGCACGCATGCCTCGGTGGTCACGTCGCCGCGTCCGAGATCCTCGCGGAGCGCCATCTCGACGACCCGCTCGATCACCCCCTGGGGCGGGGGAAGCTCACGCACCTGTGCCTGCATGGCGCGGGTATATATCGCTAGAGCCAGCCGCGTACCAGGATGTCGGCGTAGATGTTGCTCATGGCGTGAAAGAGGATCGACGCTCCGATGCCCTTGCGCCACTGCCGCAGCACCCCGAAGAGCAAGCCGGGGAAGAAGACCGCGAGGCGCTCCACGTGAAGGTCGACCACGAAGTGGACGACGGCGAAGAGGGCCGCCTGGATGAGGAGGGCGGGGATGGAGATGGACACGCCGAAGATTGTCACCCGCCGCTCGAAGACGTCGCCGAGGCGCGTCTGGAAGTAGCCGCGGAAGAGCGCTTCCTCCGGTAGCCCGACGACGAGCACCTGGGCCAACGCGAAGGACAGGGCGTCGTCGGGGAGGCTCGGCACGAAGGGGTGCGCTGGGCCGTGATAGATCGAGAAGCCGAGGGCGAAGGGCGGGAAGACGACGAGCGCGACCAGAAGCGCGACGCCGGTCTCCCGCAGGCCGTCGGGCAACGCGCGACGGATGCTGCGTCCGAGCTCGCGCATGCCGAGAAAGCCCGGGTCCTCGTCGTCGGCGGGCTCGAGCATGCCGGCCAGGGAGATGCCCATCCGTTTCATCCCGCCTTGCTCGCGTTGAGCGAGGCGCATCGCCGTGAGGAGGAAGAGCGCGCCGACCCCCAGGTGAACCCACTGGTCCCAGGGAGGGACGTCCCTGAGGCGGGTGATGGCGAATGTGAGGGCCGCTACGACGACGTAGACCAGTGTGATCTCACGTGCGATCGCCCGGCGGTCCATGGACGCGGCACCATAACCCGAAATTTGTATGGGATGCGCCTTGACCGGCATCCCCCCGTTCCTACACTCGCGTGCCCGCTGGAGCAGTGGCGGTGGGGCAGGCGGGAACAGGCGGGTGATTCCGGAAGAGAAGATCGCGGAGATCCGCGAGCGGACCGACATTGTCGCGCTCGTTCAGGAGTTCGTGCCCCTCAAGCGGGTGGGCGCCAGCTTCAAGGGTCTGTGCCCCTTCCACTCGGAGAAGTCGCCCTCCTTCTACGTGCATCCGCAGCGGCAGTTCTATCACTGCTTCGGCTGTCAGGCCTCGGGCGACGCGATCTCCTTCCTCATGAAGATCGAGGGCCGGGCCTTCCCGGACACCCTCCGCACCCTCGCCGAACGGGCGGGGGTGGAGATCCCCGTGATGGATGCCCAGGCCGACGCCGCCTACAAGCGCGCCCGCGAGAGGGAAGAGCGGCTGGCCGCGGTGATGGAATCGGCGGCCGGGTTCTACGTGCGCATGCTGAAGGAGCACCCGCTCGGTTCGATGGCACGCGAGGAGCTCGAGCGGCGCTCGATCCGCGCGGAGACGGCCGAGGAGTTCCGCCTCGGCTACGCACCTCACGGGTGGGACGCGCTCGTGAAGTTCCTGGCGGACAAGGGGCACGAGGCGGCGGACGCCGAGGCGCTCGGGCTCATCGCGCCGCGCAAGAACGGCAACGGACACTACGATCGCTTCCGCCATCGCTTGCTCTTCCCGATCACCGATCTCGCCGGGCGCATCGTCGCCTTCAGCGGACGCATCCTCGATCCTCCGCCTGACGAGCCCCTCGAGAGCCGGATGGAGCATGGCGCGAAGTACGTGAACAGCCCAGAGGGGCCGCTCTACAAGAAGGGGGAGATCCTCTTCGGCCTCTACGAGGGGCGGGTGGCGGCGCGCCGCGAGGGATGGATCCTGGTGTGTGAAGGCAACTTCGATCTCCTGGCGCTGCACCAGGCCGGCTTCAAGAACGCGGTCGCGCCCATGGGCACCGCGCTCACCGAAGAGCACGCCAAGCTGATCCGCCGCTTCGCGGACCGGGTCGTGCTCCTCTTCGATGGAGACGCGGCGGGCAAGAAGGCGGTTCGCGCCTCGGCGCCGCTTCTGACGCGTGCCGGCGTCGCCGCGAAGGTGACGACGCTGCCCTCGGGCGACGATCCCGACACCTATCTGCGCGAGAAGGGGCCGGAGGCGCTGAAGCATCTGGTGGACGCGGCGCCGGGGATGGTGGAGCACCTGATCGACGACGCGGCGCGCGACGCCGCCGGTGATGCGTCCCTGAAAGGGAAGGCCATCGGCGAGCTCGGCCCGGTATTGGCGAGCGTCGACAACCCCGTGGAGCGCTCTCTCTACGTCGAGCGCGTCGCGCAGAAATTCGGCGTCCGTGACATCCAAACCGTGCGTCAGCAGCTGCGACGTGGGCTTCGCGAGGCGCGGGCGGGCCGCCGCCAGCGTCGCGAAGAGCGCGAAACACCGCGCTCAGCGCCCCCGAAGCCGGTGAAATCCGCCGAGATACCACCGCTCGAGGGCGAGCTCCTGGGGGCAATTCTCGACAATCCCGCGCTCTTTCGTTCCGATGTGGTGGAAAACTTTGAAAGCCTTTTGACCAGCGACGATCTTCGGGCCATCTTTCATGCCGCGGCGGGAATGATTGAGGATCGCGGGGTTCTAGATGCAGCCACGCTACTCGGTCAAATCGCGGGCAACCCGGCGCAATCTTGGTTGAATGGGCGGTTGGCGATCCAAAAGTACGATGCAGAGGGCGCAGAGCGCGCCGTCCGCGATGGGATCCCGCGCCTCAGGCTCACGAACATCCGGCGCGAGTTGCCGGAGTTCGACAAGCGTATCAAAGCAGCATACCGCGAGGGCAACGACGAGCTCGCGCGGCAGCTCGCGCGTGAAAAGCACGAGAGGCTGAAGACGGCTAACGAGCTGAATTCGGCCCGCAAGAGGTGAAGATGGCGACGAAGGAAACGCGGAAGTCCCGATCCCGGGCGACCAAGAAGGCGACCAAGAAGGCCACGAAGAGCAGTACGAAGGCCAAGGGGAGCGCTCGGTCGAAGGGAGCGAAGGCGACGACCAAGTCCGCCGCCGCGAAGTCGAGCAAGGCGACGAAGAACGGTACCAAGTCGAAGTCGGTGCCGACCGCCTCGGGGGGCAAGTCCAAGGGACGGGAGCGCAAGGAGATCCAGCTCCTCCTCGAGAAGGGCCGCCTCCGTGGCTTCTTGAGCTACGACGAGATCAACGACGCCCTGCCGCCGGAGATGGTGAGCTCGGAGCAGATTGACGATCTCCGTCATGCTGCTCAGCGAGAACGGCATCAACGTGGGTGACAAGGGCACGCACGTGAAGAAGGTCAAGAACGCCAACGGCAAGACCGTCGAGACCGTTCGGGCCACGCGCAACGGCAACGCCGTCGACGACAGCAAGAAGTCGCCGTCGATCCCGCCGGCCGCGATGGACGACTCGTATCACACGAAGTCGAACGATCCGGTCCGCATGTACCTCCGCAAGATGGGCTCGGTCTCCCTCCTCACCCGCGAGGGCGAGGTGGAGATCGCCAAGCGCATCGAAGAGGGCGAGAACCGCGATCTTCGAGGTCATCCTCAACTCGCGCGTGGGCATCGCCGAGATCATCGAGATCGGCGAGAGCCTCAAGAAGGGCAAGCTCCGCGTGAAGGACGTCGTCAAGGACGTCGGCGACGACGACAACCCCGAGTTCGACGAGGAAGACGTCAAGCGCCAAGGTCGTCAAGCTCATCGAGAAGGTGAAGCGGCTCGAGGCGGCCAACGCCAAGATCCGCGAGACACCTCGAGTCCGGAAAGCGGATGAGCGAGAAGACCAAGAAGTCCCATCGCACGCAGCTCGAGAAGAACCGCAAGGAGCGCATCGCGACGCTCCGCGAGGTGAGGCTCTCGAAGAAGCAGATCGACAAGGTGGTCGTCGCCATCAAGGGCTACGTGCGCCGCGTCGAGCGGGCCGAGTCGGCGATCCTCGATGCGGAGGCGCGCTGCGGCGGGCTTCAGCACAAGGAGATCAAGAAGGCGATCCGCGACATGCAGGCGAGCAAGGCCGCCGAGCGCCGCATCAGTCGCAGGTACGGCGCGACCATCGAGAGCCTGAAGATGGCCGACGAGGCCATCCGCGAGGCGCACAAGCAGGTGCGGCGCGTCGAGGAGGACATGGGCCAGCCGATCGAGTACCTCCGGCAGACCTACAAGCTGCAGCACCAGGGCGAGCGTCAGGCCGAGCGGGCGAAGGCCGAGCTGGTCGAGGCGAACCTCCGCCTGGTGGTGTCGATCGCCAAGAAGTACACGAACCGCGGCCTGCAGTTCCTGGACCTCATCCAGGAGGGCAACATCGGCCTCATGAAGGCGGTCGACAAGTTCGAGTACCGCCGCGGCTACAAGTTCTCGACCTACGCGACGTGGTGGATCCGCCAGGCGATCACCCGCGCCATCGCGGACCAGGCGCGGACCATCCGCATCCCGGTCCACATGATCGAGACGATCAACAAGCTCATCCGCACCTCGCGCTACCTCGTCCAGGAGCTCGGCCGCGAGCCGACCCCGGAGGAGATCGCCGAGAAGATGGAGATGCCCCTCGACAAGGTCCGCAAGGTCCTGAAGATCGCCAAGGAGCCCATCAGCCTCGAGACGCCCATCGGCGAAGAGGAAGATTCGCATCTGGGCGACTTCATCGAGGACAAGAGCGTCGTCTCGCCGGTGGAGGCCGTCATCAACGGCAACCTCGAGGCGCAGACCCGCCGGGTCCTCAAGACGCTCACGCCGCGCGAGGAGAAGGTCCTGCGCATGCGCTTCGGCATCGGCGAGAAGAGTGACCACACCCTCGAAGAGGTCGGCCAGGACTTCGAGGTCACCCGCGAGCGCATCCGCCAGATCGAGGCGAAGGCGCTCCGCAAGCTCCGGCACCCCAGCCGCAGCAAGCAGCTCCGCAGCTTCATAGACAGCTGATCGTTCCGGGCCTATAGCTCAATTGGTTAGAGTCCCCGGCTCATAACCGGGTCGTTCCAGGTTCGAGCCCTGGTGGGCCCACCACTAGGATCCAGCGAGTACGTTCAGGCACCCCGCCGCTACCCAAAGCAAAGGGGGCCTGAGCCGTTGGCGTCTCCCGAGGCGGCCGTGGTGGCGAGAGTCCCCACCACTCGTCTCGTACTGACGTACCCCGAACGAGCTACAACGCGCTTGCACGAAGGCGGGGTTGCAGATAAAGCGACCTCCACCCAGGAGGAAGTGTGCGCGAACAGCTTCGGGCTCTCGTAAAGCTGGCAGAGATTGACGATTCGGCGACGGATATCGACAAGGAGCTGAGAGAGCTCCCGGCGTCGATTGCCGACATGAAGGCGGACCTCGATCGCCTCGATGCGTTGCTCGAGTCCGAGCGGTTGGAGCTCAAGGAAGCGCAGCAGCTCCAGGACGAATACGCGGAGCAGATCGCGCAGAGCAACGAGAACCTCTCGAAAGCGAAAGCGAAGGGCGCCAAGTCGCGCAACGCGCGCGAGGTGGAGATGGCCGAGCGCGAGATGGACAGCATCCGGCGCACCATCAAGGATCGCGAGGAGGAGCAGATCAAGCTCCAGGAAGCGATCGACCAGAAGCAGAAGTCGCTCGAAGAGCGGCAGGGCAAGCTGGACGAGTTCCGCAAGCTCTACGAAGAAGAGAAGGCCGGCGCCGATACGCGCGTCGCCGAGCTCACCGCCGAGCGCGAGAAGGTCACGGCGGGACGCGACGAGTTCGCGAACGCCATCGAGAAGGCGACCCTGCGCCGCTACGAGCGCGTGCGCGGCAAGTACGGCAGCGCGGTCGCCGAGGTGATCGACGGCACCTGCCAGGGTTGCCGCATGCACGTTCAGCCGCAGGTCTACATCGAGCTCCAGCGCAGCGAAAAGCTCTTCGAATGCCAGCAGTGCCACCGCTTCATCTACGTGCGTGAAGCGATCGAAGCGCCCGAAGGCAGCTGAGGGAGAGTCCCGGCCCGGGCCTTGGGCGTTAGCTCGCCGCTCGCGATCTCAGCGGTGAAGCGGAGCGGGAACGGAACGGGAACGGAACCGGGACCGGAACCGGTCCCGGCCCCGGTCCCGGCGGCCGGAGTCTCACGGGATCTCTAACTCAGTCCGGCGTGCAGTAACCCGCGCGGCACTGCAGACCCTCGCCGCAGGAGTTGCCGCAACGCCCGCAGTTGCGATCGCTGGTCGCCAGGCTCGTGCAGCGACCGCCACAGAGAACTTCGCCCGTCCCACAGGCCTGGCACGAACCGTCGGCGCACTCCTGGCCGGCGCCGCACGCCATGCCGCACCCACCGCAGTTGGCCGGGTCGCTGTTTGTGTTCACGCAGCTCCCGCCACAGTCCGTGCCGCGGTCGCAGGTCATGGCGCAGGTGCCGTCCGAGCACACCTCGCCCGACGCGCAGGCGTTGCCACACGAGCCGCAGTTCGCCGGATCCCGCCGCGTGTCGATGCACATCATGCCGCAGACGTCACCGCCGAAGCAGGACACCTCGCAGGTGCCGCCGTTGCAGTTCTCGGTGGGCGCGCAGACGTTCCCGCAGGCGCCGCAGTTCCCGTCGTCGGTCATGAGGTTGGTGCACCGACCACCGCACAGGTCGGGCCAATCTCGACCACATGCTTCGCAGGTTCCATCGACGCAGCCCTCGCCCATCCCGCAGGGCATGTCGCAGCCGCCGCAGTGCGCCGGGTCGAAGCGGGTGTCGACACAGACGCCACCACAGTCGGTGAGCCTTCCATCGCAGCTGCCCGCACAGACGCCGGCGCTACAGACCTCGCCCGCCGCGCAGGCCGTGCCGCAACCGCCACAGTTCGCCGCGTCGCTGAGCGGATTGACGCATGCACCTCCACAGCTGACCTCGGGGGGCGGGCAGCCGCCGCCACCACCGCCATCGCCGCCGGTGCTCCCATCGCCGCCGGTGGTCGCGTCACCACCCGTGCCTCCGTCACCGCCCATGCTTCCGTCACCGCCCGTGCTTCCGTCACCACCGGTGGTCGCGTCGGCCCCGCCGTCGGTGCCGCCACCGTCACCCGGTGGCTCGTCGCCGCCCCCACAGCCGAAGGCGAAGATGAACGAGAACAGACACACGATGAGTCGCAGCTTCATGTTGGCTCCTATGGACAAGCTTCTGTTTCGAGACAGATCGTGCCGACGCCGTAGGCGCAGCACGTGTTTTCGCAGCGGGTGCAGGGGCAGCTGTTGCAGGGCAGCGGATCGTATTGGCGGCATCGCCCCCGGACGCACACCTCGTCGCGGTTGCATGCATGGCCGCATTCGCCGCAGTTGAGGACGTCATTGAAGCCGACGCAGGCGCCATCGCAGTAGCGCAGCCCGTCGCCGCACGAGTCGGTGCAGTGGCCGCGGGCGCACACGCCGCCCCCGCAGCTGACACCGACCATCCCGCAGTTGTTCGGGTCGCTCATGAGGTCGACGCACGCGTCGCCTGCAGCGGTCAGACCAGGCCGACACACGCACGCGTCGCCCGCGCAGACCTGATCCACGCGGCAGCGGGTCTCACTCGGGCCGCAGGCGCTCGGGTTGCCGAGCCCCGAACCGGTGGTGGCGTCGGGCACGCCGCCTCCATCCGCAGGCATCGTGCCGCCGTCGCGGCCCACCGCACCGTCACGGCCTATCGTCGCGTCCGACGAGGTGCTTCCGTCACCCGTGCTCGCGTCGCCGCTACCGCTCCCCAACCGATCCGGGTCGGGAGAGACCACACTCGAGCAACCGAGGAACAAGAGGAGAAGAGGGAGCGCGAGTGTGGGACGGACACCCACCTCGCGTCGGGCACTCGAAAGCCAAGCCATGTCCGTGTGTCACGGCACGACCTGCTTCTGATCAAAACGACGGCGCGTCAGACGCGGCTGAGCCACTCGGGGTGGGGCACTTCCGTACCGCGGACCACCTGGAAATACCGGTCCTGCACGCGCTTGCTCACCGGGCCGCGCTCGCCCGCCCCGATCTTCCGGTCGTCCACTTCGCGAACGGGCGTGACCTCCGCCGCGGTGCCGCACATGAAGATCTCGTCAGCGAGATAGAGCTCGTCGCGCGAGATGAGACGTTCGCTCACGTCGATGCCCATCTCCTGCATCAGGGTGATGCAGGTGTCCCGGGTGATGCCGCCGAGGATCGCGGACGCATAGGGCGGCGTCGCGACCTTGCCGTTCTTCACGACGAAGATGTTCTCGCCCGAGGCCTCCGAGACGTAGCCCTGTGCGTCGAGCATGATGGCCTCGTCGTAGCCAGCGGTGAGGACCTCGCGCTTGGCGAGGATGGAGTTGACGTAGTGGCCGACGATCTTGCCCTTGGCCATCACCATGTTGATGCCGGGCCGGGTGAAGGAGCTGACCTTGGCGCGGATGCCCTTCTGAAGGCCCTCGTCGCCGAGGTACGCCCCCCACTTCCACGCGACGATGGCGAGGCGCGTCGGGTTGTCGCGCGCCGACAGGCCCATGGTCCCATCGCCCATGAAGACCAGCGGCCGCAGGTAGCACTCGCCCAGGCCGTTGACGCGCACCGTCTCGAGGCAGGCGTCGACGACCTCGTCGACCGTCCACCGATCCATCGGGATGGTCACGATGTGCGCTGACGCGAAGAGGCGCTCCACGTGCTCGCGCAGCCGAAACACCGCGCTCTTGCCGTCATCGAGGGCGTAACAACGGATCCCTTCGAACGCACCCAGTCCGTAGTGCAGCGTGTGGGTGAGGATGTGGACGTTCGCCTCGTCCCAATTCACCAGCTCACCGTCGAGCCAGATCTTCTTCACTTTCTCGACCACACACGCCTCCTCGCGGGATCGCTCTCATAGCACGACTTTGAGGCTTCGTGGCGGCGAGCCGAAAATCAGCTCTCACCGAGGGATTTGAGCCCGGCCAGGGCCTCTTCGCAGTCGGGGTTGGCCGACAAGGCGCGCCCGAAGGCATCCCGTGCGGCGGCGCGCTCGCCGCGATCCGCGAGAACGCGCGCCAGAAGCACGTGGGTGATGTCGATCTTCGGCGCCAGCGTTGCGCCGAGCTCCAGCTCCGCGACCGCGGCGTCGCGCTCTTCTTCGCTCTGCGCCGCCATGTATCGGGCGTAACCCAGATGCGAGACGAACTCGCCCTCGTCCGGGCAGAGATCGACCGCGCGCTTGAATGCGCTCACCGCGTCCTTCGTCTTGTCACGCCGGAGCGCACGCTCGCCGCGACGAAAGTGTCGCTCCGCCTGATACAGACGCTCGACCTGTTCGTCGAGGGAAGACTCCACGGGCGACGCCGTCAGATCCGGCGGCCCGTCGTCTTCGCGCGTGGTGTCGTCGTAGCTCGCTTCGTCAGGCAGCTCCACGGGCTTGCCGCGCATCGTCGTCTCGTCGTCGTCCCCCGCCTCCGAGATCGTCCGCTCTTGGTCGAGCCCGGCCATGGGGTGCTCGTCTTCGGCGTTGGGATCGGTCTGGTGATCGCCGCGTTCGTCTTCGGTCACCAGCGAGGTGATGCGGGCGGGGGAGGCCGGCTCGCCGATGCGCGCAGGAGGCGGATGGCCGAGGCGCGGCGGGGGCGGTTGGCCGAGGCGTGGCGGCGGAACGTTGGCATCGGGTGCCAGCTCCTCCGACGCCATCGTCGGTGGTTGCTCCGCGAAGTCGTCCGGGATGGGCGCGGGTGGGGGAGGCTGCGCCGACGGCTTCTCGGGCATGGTCGGACGCTCGGCACGGTCGGCGGGTGACGCGCCGCCCTCGGAGGGGTTGGCGCTCAGGAACTCGTCAGGCGGTTGGGACCCGCCGTCCTCCGTCCGTTTCTTCTTCTCGTCGCGGGTCGGGACGTCGGGGTCGAAGGCGTCGCGCGCGAGCTCGAGGGGGCTTCGCCGCTGGCCCTCGGGAGCCCCGAGCGCTTCGCGCGCGTGAAGGAGCCGAGCGCAGACCTCGAAGGCGAGGGCGCGGAGGTCTCTCGGTGCGGCGCCGGGCTCGGTCACCGGGTGAAAGCGCGCGCGCAGCGCGTCGGCGCGCCGGATGGCCTCCGCCGGCTCGTCGGTGGAGATGCGCAGCGCTTCCTTGTAGCGCTCGGCCCGGAGCAGACGCCCGAGACGGCCGAGCTCCTCGCGCAAGGTCGCGATGTGCATGGTGACCGCCGAGCTGTCGCGGAGCTCGCCTTCGGAGAGCGGCGTCGTCCGCTCGGCGGATTCGGTGAAGCGAACGGCGTCGAGGCAGCTCAGCGCGTAGATCAGCTGCGCGGCTGCGCCCGGTCGCTCGCCCGCAGCCTGGAGGATCTCCGAGAGCCTGCGCGACCCGTCGAGGCTGTGCAGGACCGACTTCGCTTCGGGCGCGAGCTCCACGCGACTGAAGCGCCCGAGGTGGAGCTTCTCGGGCACCACGTAGCGATCGAGGTTGGGGGAGAGCAGGTCGAGGAGCCGCTGCGGCGGGATGCGGTGCACCACGCCTTTGACGACGATCTCTGGCAGGCTCATCTCGAGCGTCACCGTCTCGGGCGGCGGCTTTTCGTCTTCGAGGAAGTGGTACTGGCCATCGCTCCACGCAAAGAGGTCGAAGAGCTTCACGCGCAGCTGATCCTCGAGCGCGTCGCGCAGCTGATGCGGCGTGATGGCGCCCATGGAGAGGAGCACCGCGCCCTGTCGGCCTTCGCCCCGCCGCATCTGCCGCACCGACTCCTCGAGCACCGAGTGTCCGATGACGCCGCCGCGCGCCATGACCTGCCCCAGGCACTCCTGCACCAGGTTCGACTGCACGTAGCAGGGTACGCCGCTGCGGAAGTAGACGACCTTCTTGGGTGACTCGCCGGTGGTGGTGCGGCGGCGGTCGCGCACGGAGCTGAGGACCATCCCGCCCGTGCGTTTCGACAGCGCCAACAGATGGAGCAGGCGGGGGAAGGGCGTCTGGCGCAGCGATCCGACGAGCTCGTTCTCGGTCGTCGCCGCCGACGACGCGCGCCGCTCCACGTCGGCGCCTTCGCTCTCCCCGCCGGGCGAGTCGCCCGGCCCCCAGTTGCCGGTGAGCTCGTCGTCGACGTCGGTGAAGAGCTCTTCGTCCCAGCCGGGGCCCGCGCGGAACGGCTGCAGGAGCGAGGCCGCGTTGCCGGGCTGTGGCCGCTGGGCCGCGGCGGCGAGCACCACGGGGAGGCCGCGATCCTCGTCTTCGCGTTTGTCACCCGGCCGCGTCGTCTGGCCGGTCCAGACCTCTTCGGACTTCGGGCGGCTCGGCGGTGACTGCGCGCTCCTGGTCGATACCTCGCCGCCGGCGATGTCGGCCATCACCGAGCGCACCGCGTCGACGTCCACCGGCCCGGGGATGGCCGCCCTCGCAATGACGCGCTTCGCCGTCTCGATCAGCGAATCGCGCGGCGTCCCCCGCGACCCGAGGAGAACCACCTTCGCGTCGCCACCTCCGGGCGCCCAGCGCACAGACTCGACGGTCGTCCCACCGTCGCGACCGGGCAGAACCATCTCGACGATGATGACGTCGGTCGGCTGCTGGATGAAGCGATTGATCGCGCGTTCCCCGTCGGGCACCACGACGACCCGATGGCCGTCAGCGGAGAGAGCTTCGGCGATGCGGGACGCCTGGTCGTGCTCGGGATGGACGACGAGGATGGTCAGGCTCTTCATCGAGCCTCCCACGGGGGCGTCGTTCCCACGGGCGCGACGATGCGTTCGAAGACTTCGCGCACCGCGCTGGCGTGGGCGCGCCAGGTGGTGAAGAGGACCTCGCTCGCATGCGCCCCGTCCCGATCGCGAAGCCCCAGCCGTCGCACGATGCGGTCGGCGTGGCGGCCGCCCTCGAAGACCAGGGGCTCGGCCGTGTCGTCCAGGAGCGCGAGAGCCTGGCCGACGCTCCGG
Organism: uncultured delta proteobacterium; assembly: GCA_963727445.1. Taxonomy (GTDB): domain Bacteria; phylum Myxococcota_A; class Polyangia; order Polyangiales; family B10-G4; genus B10-G4. The sequence goes on along the minus strand of CAVSGI010000014.1, from coordinate 448,102 downwards.
AAGAAGGCCTGGCCCGATTCCAGGATGTGGGCGTCGTCTTCGCTCAAGTATCCGCCCGTCCGTAGCGCGGCCAGCGCTTGTCGGGTGTTCGCGAGTCGGACAGTGGGGTCGTCACCATGACGCATCGAGAGCCACTGCACGACGAACTCGACGTCGACCAGCCCGCCGTAGCCGAGCTTTGGATGGTATCGACCGGGCCCTTCCCCAGCAAGCTCGACCTCCATCCGCCGTCGCATCTCGGCGACCTGCTCGCCGGGGGGCGCGCCGGAAAGGAAAGCGTGGCGCTCGACGATGGCGCGGGCCTGCTCCGCGAGCGCCGTGTGGCCCGCGATGGGCCGCGCGCGGGTCAGCGCCTGGCGCTCCCAGGGCGCGGCCTCTTCGCGCTGGTAGCGATCGAAGGCCTCGAGGGAGACCACCAGCATTCCCTGTGCGCCGCTCGGCCTGAGGCGCGCGTCGGTGCGATAGCCGCGCCCGAAGGCGCTCGGCTCTTCGAGGAGCCTCAGTGTGCGCTGCGCGGCGCGGGTGTAGAGCTCGCCCACGCTCACAGAGCGCCCGCCCTCGGGGGGCACCGTCTCCCCCTCACCGCGAAAGACGAAGACCAGGTCGAGGTCGCCGCCGAAGCCGAGCTCTTTGCCGCCGAGCTTGCCGAGGCCCAGCACCAACAGCCCCGCGTCGGAGGATTCGGGCGCTCCGAACCGCGCTTGCTGCTCCGCGAGCGCGAATGAGAGAGCGGCGTTCACCTGCGCTTCGGCGGTCGCGGTGAGCAGCGCCTCCGCTTCGCTCTGTGCGAGGTCGCCCGCGACGGTCACGATCCCGATCGACACCTCGAGGCTCGCGCGCGCGGTGCGGAGCGCTTCGACGAAGCTCTCGGGATCCGGGCGTTCGGCGAGCCAGTGCAGAGGTGGCGCGCCGTGCACTGCCGCGATCTCGGCGAGGTCGGGCGCGCCTCGCCGGAGCAGGAGCTCGTGGATCAGCTCCGGCCGCTGCACCAACGACTCCGAGAGGCTTCCGCTCGCGCCGAAGAGAAAGATCAGCCGGCGCGTCATCCGCGGGTCCGCTTGGAGAAAGCGAGCCAGCCCCGACGATTCGCCGAGACGCGAGAAGAGCTCGGCGAGGTAACGCAGCGCGGCGTCGGGGTCTGCGCTCTCCGCCGCTTCGGCGAGGATCGACGGACCGAGATCGGGACGCTCCTTGCGCGCGAGCGGACCGAGCGGGACTCTGCGATCGGCGCCCGAGCCGGAGCAGGTGCGCCGCGGCCTCGTCCGGATCCGCGGTGGGCAGCACGGCGGAGACCTCTTCGGCGATCTCCGCCGCGGTCGCGACCCGCAGCCACGCGGTCACAGAGCGCCGCCAGCGCCGGAGACGCATCGCTCTCCTCCTCGGTGAGCGATGCGAAGAGCACACTCACGTCGGAGCGCGCGGCGCCGAGAGCACGCTCGAAGGCGGCCTCGTCTTCGTATCCGAGAGAGCGGGCGAATCGATCGCGCGGCGGCCCGCGCTCGGGGATCGCGTGGGTCTGATACGCGCTCTGGATGTGGACGCGATGCTCGACGCGACGAAGGAGCGCCCAGGCCGACTCGAGGGAGCGCTCCTCGCGCTCCGTCAACAGGCCGAGGGCGAGGAGCCTTCGCGCAGCTTCGATGGTTCCCGGTACTTGAAGCTCGGGGTGACGACCGCCCCAGACCAGCTGCAGGCCCTGGATGAAGAACTCCGCCTCGCGGATGCCGCCGTGGCCGAGCTTCACGTCGCGCTCCGGGTCGACCTTCAGCTCTCTGCGCGACTTCGCGAGCATGTCTCCCATCGCCGCGGCGACCCGTGGATCGACCGTCGCGCCGAAAGATGAAAGGGCGAATCGTCAGCAAGAGCTCGTCGCCGAAGGTCGGGTCGCCGGCGACCGGTCGCGCGCGCAAGAGCGCTGCGCGCTCCCAGGTGCGCCCGTAAGTCGTGTAGTAGCGCTCGGCGCTGGCGAGGGAGTTGACGAGCGGCCCGCGGCTCCCCTCGGGCCTCAGGCGCAGGTCGACGCGGAAGGCGAAGCCGGCCTCCGTCACCTCCGACAGCGCCTTGGCCGTGCGCGACGCGATCTTCGAGAAGTGCTCGTGCACGGTGACGTCGTCGGCGTCGCCCACGCGCCCTTCGTCGGTCTCGTAGAAGAAGCAGAGGTCGACGTCGGAGTCGACGTTCAGCTCGCCGCCCCCGAGCTTGCCCATCCCGAGGACGACCTGAGGGATGAGCGCGCCCTCTGCGCTTCGCGCGCTCCCCTGCTCCTCGCGCACGGTCCGGGTCACCTCTCGCAGGGCCGCCTCGATGGACTCCGACGCGAGGAACGCCATCTCGGCGCTGGTCTGATCGACGTCGGCGAGACCGAGGATCTCCCCGCGCGCCGATGCGCAGCACTTCCCGGTGACGGAAGCGCCGGAGCGCCGCGAGCAGCTCCGGGCTGTCTCCTCGCCCCTCGGTCCACGCGCTCAGCGCCCGTCTGAGATCGGCGCGCTCGCGGTCGCGAGAGAGCGGAATCTGCAGGATCTCCGCAGCCAGGGTGGGGTCACGGGCCAGGAGCGGCCACAAGCCGGGGGCCTCTTCGAAGAGGGCGCGAACCAGCCTCTCCGCCTCCGCCCGAGGGGGAGACGACGGCAGCGCCTCGAGGGCCCTCAGTACCGCGTCTACCTCTCCCATGGGCTCCAGATCGCGGCGATCCTGCCACGGTTGACGGAGGGGGGGCCATGGGCTAGTAAAGCGGGCCTTTTTCCGGGGCGCACGAGCGCCCCTTTTGCCTAGGAACTTCCAAGGGTTTCCGGTGCACGCCTTCCTCTTCTCACTCCTCGAGCTCTTTCAGCCCGAAGCCACCGGCGGTGGTGGCGGCGGGGGAGGGGCCGGCGCGGCGCCCGGCGGCGGCATGGGCTGCGAGGGTCAGATGGGCATGATCCTCGTGATGATGCTCATCTTCTACTTCATGCTCATCCGCCCTCAGCAGAAGAGGCAGCGGGAGCAGGACTCCATGCTCAAAGCCTTGCGCAAAGGCGTGAAGGTGCGCACCACGGGCGGCATCCTCGGCGAGATCTTTCGATCGACGAGCGCGAGGCGGTGCTGCTGATCCCCGACAACAAGACGAAGATCAACGTGCTCCGCGCGAACATCGCGGGACCCGAGCCCGACCCCGCGGCCTTGAAAGAGGCCCAGGACAAGAAGGGCAAGGGCGACGACAAGAAGAAGACCGAGGAGGACGAGGGCTGAGGGCCCGTGAGTCATGGATAGAGGCTGGTACGTACGCTTCAGGTCGTCGTGACTCTGGTCGTCGCCGCGTTTCTGGCGCTCTGGCCGAGCCTCGACTTGGCATTCGAAGGATTTCCCGCGGCACCGCCGTGGGTGAGGGACACGTTCTCGGGCCGCATCAGCCCCGGGCTCGACATCCAGGGCGGCCTGCGGCTGATGTACGAGGTCGAGGTCGACGAAGCGGTGCGCGACCGTCGTGATCGGGAGGCGGATCGCCTCCTTCGCCGCGTCGGTGTGCTCCTCGATCGATCGAAGAGGACGAGTGGGACGAGGTCTCCCGCGAGCAGCTCGACGGAGATCCGCCAGCACGTGCAGGCGCATCGCGTCGGCAACTCGGGGATTCGGCTGACCTTCAGCGACGCCGCGGACGTCGAGCTCGTCGATCGCGACCGGGTCCAGGAGTACTTCCCGCGATCTGCGCGATGGGCTCGGCCCAGGGCGATCAGCATCGACCTCGTGATCCGCGAGGAGCGCATCGACGCGCTTCGCGACGTCGCCGTCGAGCAGGCGGTCAGGAGACGATCAAGAACCGCGTCGACGAGATGCAGGTCCGCGAGATGACGGTCATCGGCCGGGGCGAGGACATCATCGTCGAGGTCCCGGGCGCCGATCCAGGAGAGCTTCGACCGCATCCGCGAGGTCATCAGCCAGACCGCGCGCCTCGAGTTCAAGGTGTCGACGACGAGTCGACCTTCGTGGCCGACCTGACGGATCTTCCGGAGGGATCGAGAAGGAGCGCGAGACCGTGTCGGCGGGCGAGAGCCGGCCGAGCGTGGTCGGCACCTTCCTCGTCGCGACCGGGCCCGACTCACGGCAGAAGCTCCAGGATTTCATCGAGACCCTCGATGTGCCGGACGGCCGCGAGCTGATGATCGGCTCCTACGAAAAGAGCGAGCCGGGCGAGCAGAACGAGAGGCGTGGCGCACGTACTACGTCTTCGACACGACCGAGGTCACGGGTGAGGACGTCGACGACGCCTACGTCGGCTACGACTCGCAGGATCAGCAGCCGCCCGGTGGTGCAGCTCCAGTTCAACGGCGAGGGCGCCGATCCTTCGGCCGCATGACCGGCGAGAACGTCAAGCGGCGCATGGCCATCGTCCTCGACAACGCGTCGAGTCGCGCCGGTCATCCACGGCCGCATCGGCGGCGGTCGCGGCCAGATCACACTCGGCGGCTTCCGCGACTACAACAGCTGCTCAACGAGGCGAACGACCTGGTCATCGTGCTCCGGGCGGGCGCGCTGCCCGCGCCGATCATCCCGCGAACGAGCAGCTCATCGGCCCGACGCTCGGCCGCGACTCGGTCAGGCAGGGCGCCCAGGGCGCCGTCATCGGCGTCTGTCTCGTGCTGCTCTTCATGCTCGTCTACTACCAGGTCGCGGGCATCGTCGCGGACGTGATGGTGGTGCTGAACCTGCTCTTCCTGTTCGCCATCATGGCGGCCTTCGAGGCGACACTGACGTTGCCGGGCATCGCGGGGATCGCGCTCACGGTCGGTATGGCGGTGGACGCGAACGTGCTGATCACCGAGCGCATCCGCGAGGAGCTGCGCCTCGGCAAGTCACCGCGCGCGGCGGTCGATCAGGGCTTCGGCAGAGCCTTCTGGTCGATCTTCGACAGCCAGCTCACGACGTTCATCGCGGGCGTGGTCCTCTTCCAGTACGGCACCGGGCCCATCAAGGGCTTCGCGGTGACGCTGATGATCGGCATCGTGACGTCGCTCTTCACGGGGGTGTTCTGCTCGAAGGTGATGTTCGACTGGCTGGTCCGTGGCCTCCGGGTCTCGCGCCTGAGGGTCGGGTGAAGCCATGGAGTTCGTCAAGCCCGGCCTTACATCGACTTCATGCGCCACCGGAAAGCCGTCATCGGCGTTTCCTTGCTGCTGGTGGTCGCGAGCCTCGTGTCCCTCTTCTTCCCCGGCCCGAACTACGGCACCGACTTCCTGGGCGGCACCGAGCTGCAGGTCGTCTTCCGCGGCGACGTCCCCGCGAGCGAGGTTCGTCAGACCCTCGAGGAGCGCGGCTACCACCGCCCGGACGTGGTCAGCGTCCGGGTTCGAGCCGACGAGTACATCGTCCGCGTCCAGGAGGTCTCGGCGCTCCCCGACGAGCAGATGCGAGTCGATCCAGTCGGCCGTCTCGGCGGCCCTCGGCGACGTCTCCCTCGACGACATGGACGTCTCGCCCGGCGGCGACAAGATCTCGCTTCCGCCTCGGCGACAACGTCGACCCGCAGCTCCTCGAAGGCGCTCGCCAGCGCGGGCGTCCGCGTTCGCGGTGTGAACCAGTTCGGCCAGTCCGAGGACCATCGCTACGAGGCGCAGCTGGTCGGCGTGGGCGACGAGGTCGTCCGCCAGCTCGACGAGGATCTCGGGCGAGCGCGGCCCCGAAGAGCCCCGCCGCGTGGAGTGGGTCGGCCCCAAGGCGGGCCAGCAGCTCCGCGACGCGGCCATCAAGTCCCTGCTCTACGCCATCGCCTTCATCATGGTGTACGTCGCCTTCCGCTTCGACCTGCGCTTCGCGCCGGGCGGCGTGATGGCGATGATGCACGACGCGATCATCACCGTCGGCATCTTCGTCCTGCTTCAGAAGGAGTTCAACCTGACGACCATCGCGGCCCTGCTTGACGATCATCAGGTTACTCGATCAACGACACGATCGTCGTCTACGACCGGATCCGCGAGAACATGGGGCGCTCAGCGACAAGAGCCTCCACGAGGTGATCAACATCAGCACCTCGCAGATGCTCTCGCGCACCATCGTCACCTCGGGCACGACGCTCCTGTCGGTGTCGGCGTTCTTCATCTGGGGCACGACGGTCATCCGCGACATCTCCTTCGCGCTCTTCATCGGCATCCTGATCGGGACCTACTCCTCCATCTACGTCGCCGCGCCGCGACCGAGTGGATGGACCAGCAGTTCTTCAGCCGCGGCAAGCGCTGAAGCGAATCGGGTGGAGCCTGTCCGGGTCAGTCGCGTCCCAAAAGCCCCGCACGAGGGCGGTCGGGCCAGCGACATCGGGGTCCTCCCGCAGGATCCCGATGCCGCACGGGAGCTCGGCGCGCGGTCGGGGTGGGAGCCGCGCTCGGGCAGATCCTGTTGAGCCGCGGGCTCGGGGAGGAGGCCCTCGCCAAGGACTTCCTCTCGCCCCGCCTCTCCGGCCTCACCCGACCCGACGAGATGGCGGACCGTGGCGCGGCGGCCGAGCGCCTGGGCCGCGCCATCGAGAGCAAAGAGCGCATCGCGGTCTTCGGCGACTACGACGTCGACGGGACCACCAGCGCCGCCATCACCTGCGACGTCCTCGAAGCGCTCGGGGGTGACGTCGCCGGCTTCGTGGCGAATCGGTTTCAGGGCGGATACGGGTTCAGCGACCAGGCTCTCGCGCGCTGCCTCGACTCGGGGGCGACGCTGATCGTCACCTGCGATTGCGGCTCGAGCGATCACGCCCGCATCGCCGAAGCGAAGAAGCGCGGCGTGGACGTGATCGTCGTCGACCACCACCTCGTCCCCGCCGAGCCGCTGCCGGCCTTCGCCTTCTTGAACCCGCACCGGCCGGAGTGCGGCTTCGCCTACAAGGGGCTCTGCAGCGCCGGGCTCGCGCTCTCGGTGGGCGCGGCGGTGCGCGCCGAGGTCGGGGCGAAGCTCGATCTGCAGACCTTGGATGGATCTGGTGGCGATGGGCACCATCGCCGACGTCGCGCCCCTCGACGGCGACAATCGCCGCCTCACGCGCGCGGGATTGCGTCTGCTCTCGGAGCCCACGGGTCGCCCGGGCGTCGTCGCGCTTCGCGATGTCGCCAAGGTCGTCGGCACCATGGGCGCGACGGACGTCGCCTTTCGCCTCGCGCCGCGCCTGAACGCGGCGGGCCGCCTCGCCGATCCCACGGTCACCCTCGCGCTCCTGCGCGCGAAGAGCCCCGAGGAAGCGGCGCGCCACGCCGAGGCGATCGAGCGCGTCAACGACGAGCGCAAGGAAGTGGAGCGACGCGTCACCGAGAGAGGCGATCCAGCAGGTCCTCGACGTCTACGGCGACGCACCCGAAACCGGCGTGGTGGTCGCGGGGCAGGGGTGGCATCGCGGCGTGGTGGGCATCAGCGCTGCGCGCCTGGTGGACCGCTTCGGCGTGCCAGTGGTGGTCATCGGTACGGGCGACGGGGTAGGGCACGGCAGCTGCCGCGCGCCCGATGGCTTCCCACTCTACGATGCGGTCTTCGCGGCGCGCGCGTCCCTCGACAAGTTCGGCGGTCATCAGGCCGCGGCGGGCCTGACGCTCTCCGCCTCACGCGTCGAAGCGTTTCGCGCCGATTTCGCCGACGCGACCCGCCGCCTCTTCGCCGATCTACCTCCGGCAGCGCCCCGGCGGGCCGACGTCGCGCTCGACGGAAGCGTGTACCGCGTCCCGACGGCCGACGACGTGCTGATGCTCGAGCCCGTGGGCGAGAAGAATCCCGAACCCCTCTATCTGATCCCCGACGCCCAGGTCCTGTCGGTTCAAGCGGTGGGAGACGAGGGCGCGCACCTCAAGCTGCGGCTTCGGGTCGGGCCGCAGACGCTCCGCGGCTTCGGCTATCAGCTCGGCCATCGCGCGGAAGCGATCGGCAAACGCGTCGACGTCGCCGGGCACGTGCGCCTCGACTCGTGGGTCGGTGGTGGCGCCGTCGAGCTCCGCGTCACCGACGTCGGTTAGAAGCCGCTCTGGACCTGGTAGAGCTCGACGCTCTGTCCGTCGTCCCGCACCACGGCGAGGCGCCGTCCGTCGAGGAGGCGACGCGTGAGGTGGAGGTCGACCGCGTTGGTCAGATCGATGCCGAGGTCCATCCCGCCGCCGCCGCACCCGTCGTGAAGCGTCGCGCTTCCGTCGCCGTAGACGACCACCAAAGCGTCCGAAGAGGACACGATGTCGACCGCGTCCGGTGCCGTGGGCAGGGGGCTCGCGCCGTCCATCGTCACGACGACCACCTCGCCGGTCTCGAGCCGCGCGAAGGTGTTGGGCCCCGTCTCGCAACCGGTGGTGGCGAGCTCGAGGCCGCGCGCCCCGAGGGAGACGTCCTGGTGCGGCGGGCCGCCCTCGCGGTCGAAGCCGGGACTCTCCCAGATCCGCGCGTCCGATCCGTCCGCCCTCAGGGCGACGACTTCGGGTGCGGCATCTCCGTTGAGCTCGGCGACCGCGACGTCCGTCGCTCGAAATCCATCGGGCAGGCCATCTCGCTCGAGGTCCGGCACGTTCTCCGGGTCGGCGAAGAGCGCGATCTCCAGGCGGTCGATCACGCGCAGGCCGTCGCCGCGCGCCACCACCAGCTCGTCCATCCCGTCGAGGTCGAGGTCACCGGCGGCCATGGCCCCGATCTCGTCCCCTTCCATGATCTGATTGGGTCGGCGCAGCCGCTGGGCATCCGACAGGTCGTTGGTGATCATGCTGATCTCGGAGCCCTCACCGTTGACGAAGATCACCGGCCGGCCGCCGACGCTGCCGAGCTCGAGGTCCGAGGCGCCGCGCTGACCGGAGAGGAAGGAGCCGATCTCGATCGCGCGCGGATTGAACACGTCGAGCTGGCCGCGGATGGGGCTGCCGATCACGATGGAGCAGCAGCCGTCGAGGGGCGCGAGGCGCACCATCTCCGCGCCGGGTTGAGTCGCGACCTGGGCCTGCTCGGTCGTGCCCACGCCGGCGCATCCGGCGAGGACGAAGAGGGGAAGGTGAAGAGCGAGCAGTGGCCTCATCAGACGCTGCGTCGCCGAGCGGGGGATCCCGGCGTTCATCGTCTCACTCGAGGGTGCAGAAGCTGCCGTCGCAGCAGACCGTCGGAATGACGTGGGAGTCGTTGTGATCGCGCGCAGCTTCGGAGAGCGAGGCGATGCGGATCAGCACCTGCGAGCCGATCTCTGGCGCCGGGAGCCAATCGATCACGATCTGCTCCCCGTCCACCAGGAAGAGCTCGGCCTCCGACGGCTCGGTGTCGGGCCGCGTCGAGAACGAGTCATCCGCTTCGGAGCAATCGTCGAACATCAGCGCTTCGGTTCGCGCGCTGACGATCTCGTCTTCGCCCGTGGCGCCTCCAAGGACCGTGATGTCGGTATCCGCGGCGTCGCGGATCGGCGCGAAGTAGTTGCTCGCGCCGCAGAGCATCACCATCCCGTCGCGGACCCGGTCATGCGTGACCCTCGGGCCCACGAGTCGCGGGTTTTCGCTGGTCACGTTGTAGACCGCGTAGGGACCCACGCTGCCCGTGAATTCCACCCCATCCTCCGCGAAGAGGTCCCGGTCCGCCTTGACCGTGAAGTCGAAGCGGGTCTGGCGGGTCACCAGATCACCTCCGACCGAGTCCACCTGGGCGCTGCAGCCCATCGCTGCCAAGAGCGCCACGAAGAGCGTTGCTACGAATCGTCCCCTCACATTCACCTCCGGTGGGACGATGTATGCATTCCGCGCACCACCTCGGGGGCGCCGTGATCCAGCGGAAAGCTGCACCCGAAGGCGGAGCCCAGAGCGCTCCCAGCTCCCGATCGGAACGATCCGGGCTCGATGTCAAAGCGGGATCGGCGCGCGGCGCTTGGGGGTGAGCTCGGCGCGGAAGGCCTCGATGATCGCCATCATCTCGAAGGCGGTCTCCGTGTGGGCGATGGCCTTTCGGTACAAGACCCGCTCCGCGACGGGTTCGAGCTCGAAGGCGAAGTAGAGCGCCATGAGCGGGTTGATGAAGAGCTCGCTTCCGGCGGTTCGCTCCGTGAAGTGGTGGTCGCCGAAGAAGCCGCGGATCGCCGAGGCGATGGAGCCGTTCACGATGCTGGGGCGCGCGGGTGCGCGCTGATGGACCCAGTCGAGGGCGGCGAGGTAGCGGGCGGCTTCGGGCATCGACGAAAGCACGCTGAAGGCGCCGAGGAAGGCGCCGGCGCGGGATAGCTCGGCTGTGGCTTCGAGGACGTCCCGATGCGCGACGCCGTGGAAGTGATCGATGCCGAAGCCGAGGCAAGTGAGGAGCTTGATGGGCACCTCGGTCGCCGCGGCGGCAGCGAGGGAGGCCGCGTCCTCGACGGGGGTGCCGAGCCCGGCTTCGTCGCCGCGCATCAAGCTGTCCGTGCCTCCGTCGACGAGGACCAGCGCGTCGACCCCGAGGCGAGCGACGAGAGCGCGGTAGGCCTCGCTCGAGGGTTTGACGCCCACCTTGGACAAGGCGTGGATGACCACCTCGCGCCCGTCCTCGGCGCGAAACCACTCACAGAGGTGCTTTTCGGGGAAGTAGACCTCGGAGCCATCGGCGTCCGCCGTCACGGGCGCGATCGACGGATGAATCGGCCGCTCCGCGATCCCGCTGAGGTCCGCAAAGGATAGATTCGCGAGGTGCACCTCCTTGCCCGCGTCCTCGAGGGCGAAGACCAGGGGCAGGCCGGCGTAGACGTCGAAGCCGCCCCCCGCTCCGGCGACGAGCACACGGCGGGCGGGGGCGAGGCGCTCGAAGAGCGGAAGGCGGGCGAGGGTCATCTCGGGAAGCTGAGTCCTTCGTCACAGTGTGTCAATCACACTCAGGCGGCGGCTGGGATCCTCGCCGGCGCAGTGCCCGTGATGATCAGCCCACCCCCGCTGAGGTAGCGCTCTTCCTCGACGTTTTCGAGTCGTTCGTGCAGCAGGGCCTGCCCCCGCGCCCACTTGGCCCGGAGCCGCGCGTCGTCGAGGTCTTCCTCGGAGTCGATGCCGGCCCAGCGCAGAACGCGGCTGTAGGCCGGGTAGAGGTAGTGAAGGGGGCCGTGGTCGGGACGGGCGCGCGCGAAGTCCATGATGACCATGCGGCCGCCCGGCCGGAGCAGGTCGACCGCGCGGTCCAGCGCGGCTTCGAGGTCGTAGACGATCCCCATGCACCAGACGCTGACCACCGCATCCACTGGCGCGACGACATGACGGAGCTGCGTCGCGTCGTCGTGGAGCAAAGTGACGTTGCGCCACCCGCGTTCGGCGACGAGGCTGCGCGCCTCTTCCAGCATCCCCGCCGAGTAGTCGATGCCGATGACGTGGCCGGAGGGCCCGACACGGGACTCGAGGCCGGGCAGGTTGCGGCCGGTGCCGCAGCCGATGTCGAGCACCGTCTTCTTGCGAAGGTCACCCAGTTGATCGAGCGCGTGCTCGCGGACGCGGTCCAGCCCGAGGACGCGGCCGAGGATCGCGTCCGTCCAGAAGTCGTAGCTTCCGGCGACGCGATCGTAGTTCCTGCGCACGTCCTCGAGTTTCACGTCGTACCTGGTCATTCAGCTAAGTCCGGCTCCTTCTCCGGCAAGTGCTCGGGGTCGCGGAAGAGCCAGGCGTAGAGCGAGGGCAGGACGAAGAGGGTCAGGAAGGTGGCGCTGGTGAGCCCTCCGATCACCACCGTCGCGAGGGGACGCTGGACCTCCGCCCCCGCGCCGGTGGAGAGCGCCATCGGCAAAAAGCCCAGGGCGGCTACGCTCGCCGTCATCACCACCGCGCGCAGCCGGCTCTCCGCCCCTTCGCGCGCCGCCTGCGCGGCGCTCTTGCCCTCCGCTCTGGCCGCTTTGATGGTCGTCAGCAGCACCACGCCGTTGAGCACGGCGATGCCGAAGAGGGCGATGAAGCCGACCGCGGCGCTGATGGAAAAGGGCATGCCCCGGAGGGCGAGCGCGACCACGCCGCCGACCGCCGCGAAGGGGACGTTCAGGTAGATCAGAAGCGAGGTCCCGAGCTCGCCGAAGGCCATGTAGAGCAGCACGAAGATCAAGGTCAGGGCGAGCGGGACGGCGAGCGCCAGGCGTTCGGTCGCAGCCTCGAGGTTCTCGAACTGCCCGCCCCAATCGACGACGGTGCCGGGGGAGAGGTCGACCTCTTCTTCGACGCGCCCTTGCGCATCGGCGACGAAGCCCGCGAGGTCGCGGCCGCGGACGTTGACCTCGACGATGGTCCGACGCCGCACCGCTTCGCGGCTCACGCTCGCCGGCGAGTCGACGATCTCGAGGGTGGCGATCTGGCCGAGAGGCACCAGCACGCCGCGGGCGCCGCTCACCGGCAGCAGGCGAAGCTGGTCGATGTCGTCGCGGAGCTCCGCCGGCAAGCGCACCTGCATCCGATAGCGCACCTGGCCCTCGTAGACCTCGCCCACGCCGCGCCCGCCGATGGCCTCGATCGCGTCGAGGGCGTCGCGCACCTGCACGCCGTAGCGGGCGGCGGCGGCGCGATCGACGGTCACCTCGAGGGTCGGAAGCCCAGCGAGCTGCTCGCCGCGCACGTCCGCCGCGCCGGGAACCGTTCGAACGACCGCCTGCACCTCGCGGCTCATTCGCTCGAGGTCCGAGAGGTCGTCGCCGTAGATGGTGATGGCGACGTCGGAGCGACTGCCGCTGATGAGCTCGGCCATGCGCAGCTCGATGGGCTGGGAGAAGGAGTATCCCTGGCCCGGAAGCCGCTCGCGAAGTCGCGTCGCCATCGCCTCGACCAGGCCCTCGCGCGTGTGCGCCGTCACCCACTGATCGGGCGGTTTCAGCATGACGATGACGTCGGACATCTCGACGCCCATGGGGTCGGTCGCGATCTCCGCGCGTCCCGTCTTGGCGATCACCGTGGTCACCTCGGGGAACTCCCGGATCACCCGTTCGAAGCGCGTGCTGCTCGCGACGCTCTCCTCGAGCGACACGCTCGGCAGGCGCATGATCTGGATGGCGAGCGCGCCCTCGTCCAGGCGCGGGATGAACTCGGCGCCCATCGTCGATCCCAGGATGCCGGTGAGCACGAGGGCCACTATGGAGGCGGTCGCGATGTAGCGCGGGTGGCGCATGGCTCCGCCGAGCAGGCGCGGATAGACGCGGTGCAGGAGGCGCACCAAAAATGGCTGCCTCTCCTCCGTGTGCTGACGCATGAAGGTCGCCACGAGGACCGGGACGAAGGTCAGTGAGGCGATGAAGGCGCCCGCGAGCGCGAAGAGGACAGTGAGCGCCATCGGCTTGAACATCTTCCCCTCGATGCCGGCGAGGGTGAGGATGGGGACGTAGACCAGGACGATGATCGCTTCGCCGTAGAGGGCAGCGCGACGCACGTCGAGGGTCGAGCCGAGGACGATCTCGGCCGCCTCGCGATATCCGAGCGCCCTGTCGCGTCCTCGCGCGGCCGCTGCGAGGTGAACGACGGCGTTTTCGACAACGATGATCGAGCCGTCGACCACGATCCCGAAGTCGATGGCGCCGAGGCTCATCAGGTTGCCGCTCAGGCCGAGGGCCTTCATCGCGCTGAAGGCGACGAGCATGGCGAAGGGGATGGCGGAGGCGACGATGAGGCCGCCGCGCAGGCTCCCGAGGAGCAGAAAGAGCACGCCGACGACGAAGAGGGCGCCCTCGGCGAGATTGGTCGCCACCGTGCGAATCGTTCGGTTCACCAGGGCCGAGCGGTCGTAGAAGACGTCGATCTCGACGCCCTCGGGGAGCGACGGCGCGAGGCGTTCGAGGCGCTCTTTGGCCGCGTCGACCACCTCCCGCCCGTTGGCTCCGATCAACATCATCACGATGCCGGTGACCACCTCGCCGCGCCCGTCGCGGGTGACGGCGCCCTGACGCAGCATCGGCGCGAAGTGCACGCGCGCGACGTCGCGAACCAACACCGGGACGCCGTCCGGCTCGCGGGTGTCGATGATCACTTCCTCGATGTCGTCGAGGGTCTGGACGCGCCCCTCACCGCGGACGAGGAGCTGTTCGCCGGCGCGGACCAGGTAGCCGCCACCGGCGGTGCCGTTGTTGCGCTCGAGGGCGTCATAGAGCTGCGACAGCGAGACGTTGAGAGCGCGGAGGCGGTTGGGCAGGACCTCCACCTCGTAGGTCTTGAGCTCGCCACCGAAGCTGTTGACCTCGACGACGCCGGGAACGCTTCGGAGCTCCACGGCGATGAACCAGTCGAGGAGCGAGCGAAGCTCCATCGGCGTGTAGCAATCGGGCGTGTCCTCTTCGGGACTCGGGCACATGCGATCGCTCTTCACCTCGAACTGCAGCACCTCGCCGAGGCCGGTGGAGAGCGGGCCCATCTCGGGCTGCGCCCCGGGCGGAAGGGCCTCCTTCGCCTGCACCAGGCGCTCCGAGACGAGTTGCCGAGCGCGCAGGAGGTCGGTTCCCTCTTCGAAGACGATGGTCACCGCGGAGAGGCCGAAGCGGGAGATGCTGCGGATCTCCTCGACGTTCGGGATGCCGCTCATCGCGGACTCGATGGGGAAGGTGACGGTTCGTTCGACGTCGACCGGCCCGAGGGCGGGGACGTTGGTGAGCACCTGGACCTGGACGTTGGTGATGTCCGGGACGGCGTCGATGGGCAGCTGCTCCGCGCTGCGCACGCCCAGCACGACCACGAGGGCGACGCCGACGAAGACCAGCAGGCGCCATTTGAGGCAGAGCTCGAGGAGCTTCTTCATCGCTCGCCCCGCTCAGTCATGGTGCTCGGTGAGCTCGTCGGCGGACGCGGCGCTCTTCAGGGTGAACGCGCCCGCGACGACGAGCGCGTCGCCCTCGGCGAGGCCGTCCAGGAGCTCGTAGTAGCTCCCGGCGCGACGGCCGATGCGGACGGGGACCGGTCGGAAGCTCCCCTCCTCATCGCCCGGCACGAACACCGAAGGGGTGCCTTCGAGGGTGACGACGGCGTTGGTGGGCACCGCCAGGGAGCGCGCGTCGTCACCGATGATCTCGAGGGTGCCGAACATCCCGCTGCGCAGGCGCGGGTCCAGCGCGTCGAGGGAGACGCGGACGCTCAGGGTGCGGGTCTCGGGATCGATCGCTGGCGCGACGTACTGAATGGTGCCTGGCAGGGCGAGCTCGGGGAAGGCATGCGGCCGGAAGAGGGTCGACAGGCCTTCCTCGACGCGCGAGATGGCGAGCTCGGGCACCTGCCCGTAGGCGCTGATCTTCGTCGGGTCGGCGATGGTGAAGGCGGGCTCGTCGGGGCTCGCCGTCTCGCCCGGCGTCGCGTGCATCTGGACGACGACGCCGGCGATCGGCGCCTCGAGGCGAAGGATGCCGCCGCGCGCCGAGCCGAGGACGCCGAGCTGATTGGCGAGGCCCTGCACCTCGGCGCGGAGCCCCGCCACTTCGGCCTCTGCCTCGACGAGGGCGCGCTGCGCGCCGATCCCTTCGCCGACGAGCTGCCGGTGTCGGTCGAGGGCGTTCTCTGCGGCGGAGAGGCGCGCCCTTGCCTGGGCGAGCTGAGAGCTGGCCTCCGACGCGTCGCCTGACAGGACCGTGCCGAGGAGCTGACCTTCTTCGACGGTGTCACCCAGTGCGACGGCGACGCGGGTGAAGCGGCCGCTGGCGAGAGGCGAGACGTGCGCGGTGCTCAAGGGGTCGAAGCTCAGCTCCGCCGGGAGCCCGGCGCCCCCGGTCAGCGCGCGTCGCTCGACCTCGCCGACCTCGATCCCGCTCGCGGCGATCGCTTCGGGCGAGAGGTGGACCTCGCCTGCCGGGCGTGGGGCCTCGTGCGCCTCTTCGTGATGCGCTCCCTCTTCGGAGCCGCAGGCGCAGAGCGCCATGATCAAGAGCAGGCTCGCGAAAGCATCGCGCGCGTTCATCGTGCATCTCCTTCGTCTTCCCAGAATCTCTTCTCCGACCTCGGCTTCGAGAGCCGCGACGGCTGCGAAGTAGTCGACGTGCGCGCCGAGGGCCTGTTGCTGCACGCTCAAGAAGCGCTCGAGGGCGACCGAGACTCGGAGCAGATCAATCTCGCCCAGCTCGAAAGCGCGCCGCAGCATCGTGAGGTTCTCGGCGAAGCGCGGCAGGATGTCCGAGCCGTAGCTCCGCACTCGCTCCGCGGCGGCGTTCACCGCGCTCCGCAACCGCTCGAGTCGCACCTCGAGGAGCGAGGCGAGGACGTCGCGGCGCGCGTCGGCGACCTCTCGCTCGGCGGTGGTGCGCGCGATCGCCGCCTGGTTCAGCGCGAAAGAGGGGATGTCGAGCTGCAGAATCCCCATGAGCACGTGCTCCGGGATCCCGCCCCCCGGCGCGCCCTCGTAGACGTATTGGGCGCCGAGGCGCGGGTCGGGCCAGGCGTCGCGATGGGCGAGGTCGACGCGGAGCGCGGCTTCCTGGGAGGCGGCGCGGCGTTGGAGGAGCTCCGGGTTGTGGGCGAGGGCGAGCTCGGTGAGCTCGCCGAGCGCCGGGGCGTGGCGCGGTGGGGTGAGCTCGCCGATGGGCTCCGGTGGCCTCGAGGCGGGCCATCCCGCCACCTCCGCCAGGGCGAGGCAGGCGTCGCGATAATCTTGAAGCGCGGCCACCGCGCGCTGCTCGGCCTGAGCCTCGTCCGCTTCGGCCAGGCGCTCGATGAGCGGCGCGGCGTCACCGGCGCGGACGCGCTCGGAAGCGATCGTCACGAGCTGCGCGGCGAAGGCGGCGAGGTGTCGGGTGAGCTCGGCGCGTCGTCGCGCGGCCAGGGCGCCGCGATAGCCGGCGTGGATCAGCTGGTGCACCTCCCAGCGCGCTTGCTCGAGGTGGCGCGTGCGCGTGGTCCGGGCTGCGCGCGCGACCTCGAAGCGGAGCGGCCGTTGGCCCGCGATCTCGAAGGGCTGAAGGAGCAGCACCATCGCGTTCAGATCCGAGGCGCCCCCCTGACTCGCCACGCGTGCGCCCACGCCCACACGCAACATGGCGTTGTCGGGCAGGACCGGGGCGGCCACGCCGAAGTCCGCGTCGCTCAGCTCGACCTCGGCCTTCGCGACGGCGAGCCGAGGCGCGTGTCGTTCGGCGAAGGAGAGCAGCGCGGGCAGCCCGATGGACTCGCCGCCCAGGCTGACCGGTGGCACCTCGGCTTCGAGCCCGCCGCCTGCGGGGACGTCGGCTTGGAGCCTGTCACCTGGAACCTCGGCCTCGAGCCCACCAGCTGGCGGTGTCTCGTCTTGTGCTGCTGCAGGCGCAGCGCCAAAGAAAACCCATGCGGCCACGATGGCCGCGAACGTCGTTCGCATCCGAATCACCCCACGCGGTACAGAGGGAAGGGGCGAGCGAAGACGCTCACCCGCGCGTGTCGGCGCGCGACCTGCCGCCAAAAAGCGGACGGACGACTCCTGGCGCGCCGAGGCTCAGGCGATCGGCGGGCGCTCGAGCTGGGTGCGGAAGCCCTGCGGCCCTCCGCGCTCCGAGTCTTGCAGCCACGGGGTGCCGAGCTCGGCTGGTGCGCCGAGGTCGGCGGTCATCGAGGGGGGCACCATCGGCAGCGACGCGCAGCAGCCACAGTGGTGCGACGCCGGGGTGCAGCCGTGTTCGGGGCATCCATGGCCCGGGTCAGCGTGCTCGGACTGCCCCACGACGACCAGGTGCGCGGCGTCCTCGATCAGCTCCACGAAACCGGGGCTCATGCTCACCGCGAGCAGGAGTGAAAGGAGTCTCAAGGAGAGGCGCACCACGAGAGGGTAGATCGCCAGCTCGATGCGTTGCAAACGCTTGATGGGGACGGTCTACACTTTTCAACTTTCGGCTCGCTTGACGGGGACGGTCTACACTTTTCAACTTTCGGCTCGCTTGACGGGGACGGTCTACACTTTTCAACTTTCGGCTGGGCCGCGCGCATGTGGATGAAACCCGGGCTGCGTGGCGAAAGTTGAAAAGTGTAGACCGTCCCCGTTAGCCCCCGCTGAGGTGTATGAGCGCAGCGAAACGAGCTTTGCGCCCGCCGCCCAAATCGCGTTGCCTCGCAACGCTCCACTCTGTCCAGGTTGCCGGGGCAGGAGCGGAGCGGCTGCCAGGCCGCGACCCGGCGCCGTAGGCGCCGAGGGGGGGCCGAACGCTGCCCGCAGCCCATCAGATCATTGCCCATGAGCGCAGCGAAACGCGCGCACGGCTCCCCCCAAACCGCTCTGAGTGAGCGAAGCGAAACGCGCTTCGCGCCCGCCGGCCACCGCCTCACCAAGACCCGCGCAAGCGAGCGCGCGAGCGCAGCGAGACGCGCTTCCCGACGCCCCACCCCTGCATCGGCCGCCTCACGTATGCTGTCTGACCGATGACCATCCTCTCTCACGTCGGAAAGACGCCGCTCGTGCCGCTCACGCACATCGGGCGGGACCTGCCTTCGCCCGTCCTGGTCAAGTGCGAGCACATGAATCCGGGCGGCTCGATCAAGGATCGCATCGCCCTCGCCATCGTCGACGACGCCGAGGCGCGTGGCGTGCTTCAGCCGGGGGCGACGCTCATCGAAGCGACGGCGGGCAACACCGGGGTAGGGCTCGCGCTCGTCGCGGCTGCGCGGGGCTACGGGCTCGTCTGCGTGATGCCCGAGAAGATGAGCGCGGACAAGCGCGAGGCGCTCCGCGCGATGGGCGCGCGCGTGGTGGTCACGCCCAACGCGCCGCCGTCCCACCCCGACAACTTCCAGAACGTCGCCCGGCGCATGGCGGAGGAGAACGGTTGGTTTCTCACCGACCAATTCGAAAACCCCGCGAACCCACGCGTGCACGAAGAAGAAACCGCCGGCGAGCTTCTCGCTCAGGTGGACGGCCCCATCGGCGCCTTCGTTGCAGGCTCGGGCACGGGCGGCACGATCACCGGCGTCGGGCGCCGCCTCAAGCGCGCCTTTGCGAACGTGCAGATCGTCCTCGCCGATCCCGTCGGCTCGGGCCTCGCGTACTGGGTTCAAAACGGCGAGCTCGGACCCGACGGTGCCTACGCCGTGGAAGGCATCGGCTCGAGCAAGGTGCCCGGCAACCTCGACGGATCGGTCATCGATGCGGCCGAAAGTGTGAGCGACGACGAGAGCTTCGCGATGGTGAAGCGCCTGGTGCGCGAGGAGGGCCTCTTCGTCGGTGGCTCGTCGGGCACCAACCTGGTCGCCGCCCTCCGGGTCGCCGCCCGCGGCGGCCTCGACGGACCCGTCGTCACCGTGATGTGCGACAGCTGGGACCGCTACCGCGCCCAGCCCTGGATGCAGGGCTGGGACTGAGCTCTCACTTCCCGGTCCAGACGGGCTCGCGCTTTTCGAAGAACGCGCGGAGCCCCTCCTGCGCGTCCTCGGTGCCGAGGAGCTGGAAGAGCTGATCGCGAAGCTCGGGTAGCGCGTCTTCGAGCGTCTGGTCGCACATGCGGTGATACGCGAGCAAGCCCATGCGCATCGCCGTCGGGCTCTGCGCCGCGAGCTTGGCCGCGAGCTCCGACACCGCGGCGTCCAGCTCCGCGTCGGGCACGACGTGGCTCACGAGGTCGCACGCGAGCGCTTCGTGCGCGCTCAGCTTTTCGCCGAGGAGCATCATGTTCAGGAGCTTGCGCCGCGGTACCACGCGCCTGAGCACCGCCATGATCATCATCGGCCACAGCCCCCGCCTCACCTCGGGCGTCCCCATCACTGCGCTCTCACAGGCCACGGCGAAGTCACACGCCGCCACCAGCCCGAGCCCACCGCCCATCGCGTAGCCAGGGATGCGCGCGATGGTGGGCTTGCCGAGCTTCGTGAAGCGCTTCAATAAGTCGACGTAGTCGCCCTTCGGCTCGAGCGTCGGCCCGTCGCCCCCGCCCATCTGCTTCAGGTCTCCGCCCGCGCTGAAGGCCTCGCCCGCGCCGGTGAGCACCACCACCCGGACCCCGTCGTCCTCCTTGGCGTCGTCGAAGGCCCAGAGCAGCTCGTTGACCATCAGCGGCCCAAGCGGGTTCTTCCGCTCCGGCACGTTCAGCGTGATCGTCGCGACCGGCCCGTCCCCGGCTGCCGTGATCGTGTGATAGCCGCGGTCCTCCATCAGGCCTGCCCGGCGGATGCGTGGCCCACGTCGATGGCGGCCTGCCGGCCCGCCTCGACCTGATCGAGATGCAGGAGCTTGCGCGCCTCCTCGACCGTCGCCGGCTCTCGCCCCGTGTGGCGGATCAGCGTCGCCGCCGCTTCGCACATCTCACCGTTCGACGACGCCATCTCGCCGCTGGGCAGATACAAGTGGTCCTCGAGACCCGTCCGGATGTTGCCCCCCAGCACCAGCGCGCTCGCCAGCATCCGCCAATGGCAGTGGCTGATCCCGATCACCTCCCAGTCCCAGCCGCCCGCCGGCGCCACCTGCCCCGCGATCTGACGCTGGAGCTGCAACGACTCCACCTCGGCGGGCACGCCGCCGAGCACGTTCACGATGAAGCTGTACTGCACGGGCGCCTTCAACAGGCCCATGTCGTAGAGCGGCCAGGTGCCCTGGGTGTGCCCCGTGTCGAAGCACTCGAGCTCGGGCTTGACCCCCACTTCGTTCATCACCTCGAGCAGCTTGGTGATCTTCGCGTAGGTGTTCGGAAAGACCATGTCGAAGACGAACTGCTTTCGGCTCCTGGAGTACTTCGAGTAGTTCATCGTGCCCATGTTGAGGGCCGCGATCTCGGGCTTCGACGCCTTGATGTATTCGATCTGCTGACTGACGTCGTCGACGATGGTGCCCGTCGAGAAGTTCAGGATGATCGGGCAGCGCTTGCGGATCTCGTCCTTGATCTTCGCGAAGACGGCGGGCTCGAAGGTCGGTGAGCCGTCGTCGTTACGCGCGTGGATGTGCACCACCGAGGCGCCCGCGTCGTACGCGCGCTTCGCCTCCTCGGCGATCTCTTCGGGCGTGTAGGGGATGCCCGGGCATTGCTTGCGGGTCGCCAGGACGCCGCTCAGCGCGCAGGTCAGCACCACCTTGTCGTCGTACGCCATCTCAGCCTCCCTCTCCGAGGACCCGCGCCTCCGCGGCCTCGACCTCTATGGCCACCCGGTCGGTGACCTTGAGGAGCAATCTGGTGAGCTCTTCCCGTTCGCCCGCCGTGAGCGACGCGAGCGCGGTCGTGAAGATCTGCATCGACTCGAGGGGGATCTTCGCCGCCAGCGCCGCCCCCTCCTCGGTCAGGCGGATGAGCACCACCCGCCGGTCGCTCTCGCTCCGCACCCGCTGCACCAGGCCGTCGCGCTCCATCCGGTCGACGATGCCGGTGACAGTCGAGTTCTTCGCGCTCATCCGCTCGGAGAGCGCCGACAGCGAGAGGTCGCCCAGGCTCTCCAGCATCTTCACCGCCGTGACCTGTGGCCCGGTGAGCCCATAGTGGCGCGCGATCTCCTTCGTCACCCGGCGACCCTCTGTATACAGGTACAGAATCGCCTCGACGATGCGGTCCGTGTCTTTCTTGCTGGGTCCCATGGGTGAAGATATTTCGCACGCTAAATAAATCTCGGCTCCGGGCCGGGTCAAGCCGTTTGTGGTGAATCTTCGCAGGCGAGATGGCACCGAACGTGTTGCCGCCCACCTGACCCCCGTGTAGGGTCCGATGGCGTCAGCGCACACGAGGAGGGGGCTTTGGCCTTCAAACAGATTGGATTTGCCGCAGGTCTCGCGGCAGCGCTCCTCATCGGGAGCGCCACCTTCACCCAACAGGTCGCCCATGCCCAGATGTGCGGCGCCGATCCCTGCACGCAGGTGCAATCGACGCCGAAAGGCGCCGTCGGCCTCGGCCTCATCGGCGCCGAGCTGGGCTTCGTGCTGCCCGCGGTGATCGGTCTCCATGATGCGTGGGCCTTCGTCGTCTTCCCCCTGGTGCTCGGCGGTGGCGGCGCCGTCGGTGGCTACTTCGCCTTCGACCAGCCCAACAGCCCCGAGGCCGGCGTCGCGATGCTCGCCGTCGGGATCGCCCTGATCATTCCCTCGCTGGTGCTGACCCTCGCCTTCACGAGCTACGACCCCGGAGACGAAGCGGACGAGGGCGGCGGTGAGGACGGCGATTACTCGGACGAGTTCCAGGACGCCGAGACTTCCGATGAATCCGCGCGCAGACGCGCGCACGAGCGCGCGCTCGCGGGTGGGGGCCTGCTCCACCTCGGCAGCGAAGAGGTGAGCTTGGGCGTCCCGGCCGTCTCGGTGCGCCCCAACATCACCGCCCAGGAAGCTGCCCGCTACGGCGGTGGACAGACGACCGAGGTCCACGTCCCGGTCGTCACCGGCGCGTTCTGAACCGAGCCGTCGGTGATACCGTAGCCGGCGATGGGAGCGGCTCCCATAGGCGGCCGGTACGAGCTTCGCGAGCGCATCGGCGCCGGCGGCATGGGTGCGGTCTATCGTGCCACCGACACCCGTGACGGCACCGACGTCGCGGTCAAGGTCATTCGCCCCGAGGTCTCGAGCGAGACCGGCGCCGAGCGCTTCAAGCGCGAGGCGCAGCACACAGCGAGCGTGCGACATCCGAACGTGGTGGAGGTGCTCGACTCGGGCGTGAGCCCCGAAGGGGAGCTCTACCTGGTGATGGAGCTCCTCGACGGGATGAGCCTGGAGGAGCGCCTGGAGATCCTGCCGCCGCCGACCCTCGAGGAGGTCGTCGGGTGGCTCGCCGAAGCCCTCGACGGCCTCGCCGTCGTGCACGAGGCGGGGATCATCCATCGCGACCTCAAACCCGGAAATCTCTTCCTGGCGCGCCTCGGCAACAAGACCGTGGTGAAGGTCCTCGACTTCGGGCTCGCGCGCAGCATCACGCAGGACGCGGACGGCAAGCCGCTGCCGAGTCTGACCCAGACGCATCAGTTCCTCGGCACGCCTTACTACATGTCGCCGGAGCAGGTACGGAGCGCGAAGCACATCGACCATCGCGCGGACCTCTTCAGCGTGGGCGTGATCCTCTACGAGGCCATCGCTGGCCGGCGTCCCTTCGAAGGTCCGAGCGCGTCGGCGGTGATCGCGTCGATCGTCGCGGACGAGCCCATCGATTTGGGAGAGCTCCGCCCCGATGTTCCGCGCCCGCTCGTCGACGTCGTGCGAAGGGCGCTCTCGCGTCTGCCCGACGACCGATTCGCCGACGCGAGCGAGATGCGTCGGGCGCTCATGGCTTCCGTCGCTGGCGGCGAGAGCCTGCGCGTCACGCCGCGCGACGTATCGGCGACCGCGCCGACCGCGTTCGACGACAGCCCGCGTCGGCCGCCCCTGGCGACGCCCGTGACCAAGCGCAAGTCGTCCTCCCTGCGCTTCGGCGGGATGATCACCCTCTTTGCGGCGCTGGTCCTGGCCGCCGGTGCGGCCGCCTTCTTCATGTGGCCCCCGCCCTCGGGCGATCCGGTGGACGCCGGCCTGACGGTCGTGCCTCTCGATGGCGGGGACGCTGCGAACGAGGTCGTCGGCGGCATGCATCGCATCGCCGGGCCGGACGACCTTCCGCAGCTCGCCGCACGCTTCCGCAACGTGCCCGAGGGCCCGACCCGCGAAGGCGTCCGCTTCATCGAGGAGGCCGGGGAGGGCGGGTGGATCGCGATCTCGCTCGCCTACGTGAGCGCTTCGGCGGCGAGAACGATGGCCGCCCGCATGGGGTCGGCGGCGATCGACTGGGACGGATCCATCGAGTACGCCCTCGCGCCCGAGATCTATCGAACCTCGGTCTCGCTCAACGTGCGTAGCGCGCCCGACCCGCGCGCCGAGCTGATCCGCACCCTGCCGCGCGGCACCGTGGTGGTGGGCCTCACCGGGCATGTGGAGGGACAGGAGTCGAAGCTCGGCGCGAGCGGGTCGTGGATGTACGTCATCCCGTCGCAGCATCACCTCGGCTGGTCGGCTTCGCGCTTCCTCGAGCGCGACTCCGGATGCCTCCCCGAGACGGAGCAGGTGGTCTCCGACCTGTCCGCGACCGATCCTCAGGCGTTCTACGGGGACACGGTGCTCGCGCGACTGAGGCTACGCCGCGACGGCCTCGGTCAGGACGGCTTCCTCGGCGTCTCCCGCGATCCCGGCCATTCGCGATCGATCGTGGGCGTCTTTCGCCGGGACGCCGGTTGCGCGCTCACGCCCGAGCTCGTGGTTCCCATCTCCGGCTGGGTGGTGGACGTGCTCACCACCGAGACCGAGGATACGGGAGGCGACACCCTCGTCTTCATCGCTTGGCAGCAGGGACCAGCGCCCCATCGCGAGGGGCTGGAGACCTGGACCGGCTATCGCGTTGGCCACGACCGCCCGATCTTCGAGGCCACCGTGCCTTCGAGCCAGGAGCTGCCGCGGGGCCGGCGCGCGTCCTTCGCCGTGCGACTCCAACACGACGCCGAAGGGGAGGCGGGATACTTCCCGATCCGCATCCGTCACGCCGACGGACGGCGCGAGTTCTTCCAGTGGGACGGCGAGGCGGGCCGGCTGGTGGTGGTCGACGACGCCGCCGCAGGCGATGGTGATGCGGAAGACGACGCGCCCGCCGAGGGCGGCTGAGCGTCAGGGCGCGCAAGCGCGGAGCACGCCCACCGCGCCGCCGCTGGTGTTGCCGCCGCCCACGCCGATGGCGAGGTCCGACATGGCCACGCTCACGCTCTGGGTCGCCGCGCCCATGGCGTCGGTCAACAGCAGCGCCTCTCCGTCGTAGGTCGACAGGTCGCTCTGGATCGCCTGCACGCGCGTCTGTGAGCCCACGGTCGAGTGGCGCGAGACCAGCACCCGCTCGCCCGCGCTGTGGACGTAGATGTCGTCGCTCATGTCGCCGAAGGGCGCGGGCTCGACGCCGCCGAGGCCGATGACCGAATCGACGAAGCCGATGTTGTAGTCGAAGGCGTCCGCCACGACCGCGACCACCGCGCCCGACCAGGAGGCGAGCGGGTGTCGCGCCATGCCGAGGCCTGGGAGGGTGAAGCCCACATCCTCTTCGCCGGTGGGCAGGAAGAAGTGCAGACCATCCTCGGTGTCGGGCACGACGAGGTGCGTCCCGTCGGTCGCAACCGCGAAGGAGAGGGTGCCGGTCGCGGCGACGTCGAGGACGATGGGCGGCGGCGCGTCGAGCGCTGTCATCACCACGCGCTGGGCGGTGATGTCGGACCGTCCCGAGATGCCGATGGCCCAGTCCGCTCCGAAGGGGATGACGTCGATCGCCTGGATGTCCACCAGGCCACTGTCGAGATCCGCCGGCCCATCGACCACCGTGATGCCCTCGCCGTCGGGTTGCACCACCAGATAGCGCAGAAGCGAATCGTCGGTGAGGGTCACGAAGAGCACGCGCCCGTCCGCGGCGGCTGCGCCGGCGATGGCACGAAACGCAGCGCCGCGCACCAGGCGCTGGAGCTCGAAGGGCCGCGAGACCTCGCCTCCCAGGGTGACAGTGCTGCCGAAGACCGCGACGCGGGTGGTATCGGTCAACAGGAAGCGGTCACCCCAGGGGACGACGATGGAGGTGGGGTCTGCGTTCGGGACGGGGAAGACGCGGTCGACGCGGGACGCCCCGTCGTCCACCAGCATGTTGCAGTCGTTGTCGAGTCCGTCGCACACCTCACCGAAGCCGCCCCCCACTTCGGGGCGGGTGTCGTCGCAGTCGGTGCCGCAAGGGGGCGGCGCGTCGCCATCGCCGTCCTCGTCGATCATCGGTGCGACCTCGGTGCACACGCCGGCGATGCAGCGCAGCTGGGCGCAGGCGTCCGCGGGACAATCGGCGTCGACCGTGCACGCGTCCGTGGCCTCGGGCAGCGGCGCGCCACCGCTCGGAACGCTCTCGGGCCCACCACCGCAACCCACGTAGTCCGGGCCCGCCCCGGCGAGGAGCGGAACGAGAAGCATGAAGAGGCAGAAGCGAAGGAGCCCGCGCGGCACGGGCGAAGCATATCAGAGGGCGGGCAATCCCTTGTGGCGCCCTCCATCGGCCTCGGACACCTTTGCTCCGTGATCGTCAGCCGCGTCCGACAGACCATCCAGCGGCGGGGGCTCCTCCGCGGTGACGAGCGGGTGATCGTGGCCTGCTCGGGCGGTCCCGATTCGGTGGCGATGGCCCACGTCCTGAGCCGCCTGGCCGAGCCCCTGCGGCTCTCCCTGACCCTCGCCGTGGTCGATCACGGCCTGCGCGAGGTGTCGGCGGAGATCGCCTTGGTGAAGGCGCTGGCCGAGCGCCTCGCGCTGCCTCTCGCCATGGCGAAGGTCGAGGTGCCGAAGAGCGGCTCCCTTCAGGCGGAGGCACGCGACGCTCGCTACGAGGCGCTCTTCCGTCTGGCCGAGACGCGTGGCGCCAGCCACGTCGCGGTGGGACATACCCGGGACGACCAGGCCGAGACGGTGCTCGAGCGCCTCTTTCGCGGCGCCTCGGTCACGGGTCTGGGCGGCATCGCGGCGAGCCGCGAGGACGGCGTGATCCGGCCG
The DNA here is from genome assembly GCA_963727445.1 of uncultured delta proteobacterium. Classification (GTDB taxonomy): domain Bacteria; phylum Myxococcota_A; class Polyangia; order Polyangiales; family B10-G4; genus B10-G4. The sequence goes on along the minus strand of CAVSGI010000014.1, from coordinate 421,813 downwards.
CTGATCGACGTGCGCCGGGCGGAGGTGCGGGCGCACCTCGCGCATCACCACCTCGACTTCGCCGCCGACCCGAGCAACGAGGACCCGCGCTATCGTCGGGTGCGGATCCGCACGTCGATCCTGCCCGCGCTCGAGGCCGAGGATCCGCGGATCGTGGACCACCTGGCCGACCTCGCCGACGACGCCCGGGCCACGGAGCTGCTGGTCCGCGCCGCGGGCGCGCGCCTGCGGGCCGAAGCCGAACGGGAGGGGAGATTGGCGATCGCGCCGCTCGCCCGCGCCGAGCCGGCCCCCCGCCGGGCCGCGATCCGCCAATTTCTCGAAGACGTCACCGGTCGATCACCCAAGAGGAGCCACCTCGTCGCCGTCGATGAGATGGTGCGGGGCCTGGTCGGACCCGAAGCCGAGGTCCGGCTCTCCGAGCGCCAGACCCTTCGCCGAGAGGCCGAGGCCCTGATCGTGATTTATGAAGAAGCATGAAAAGCCTGGACGACAGGGCCCAGGATCCCCAAATCGAAGGGGAATGAGGGCACCGAGGAAGCTCCCAGCCCCTCGATGTCACTGCCGCCGGATTGCCCCGCCCAAAGGGCATATGCTAGCTAGATCCCTCGTGATCGAAGGTTTCTCCCCGTGAAGCAAAGCCACAAGACCCTCCTCCTCTGGGTCCTGCTCATCCTGATGTTCGTCGCGATCTACAATCTCGTGGCGGAAGGAGGAGCCCCCGCGAACCGTCGTCTTCAGCGACTTCATCTCCGACGTCCGCGCCGGCAAGGTCGACAAGGTCGAGATCCGGCCGCACGACAACAGCGCCGAGATCACCTTCGTGGTCCAGAACGGCGACAACGCCGCCCGCGAGCGCAAGGTCACCATCGGCGTCATCACCGATCAGCTCAACCACGATCTGATCGAGCGCGACGTGAACGTCGAGTACATGCCGGAGGATCAGAACGGCCTGTGGACGAGCGTGCTCGTCACGTGGCTGCCGATGCTCCTCTTACTCGGCATCTTCATCTTCTTCATGCGCCAGCTCCAGTCGTCCGGGCGGCAAGGCGATGAGCTTCGGCAAGAGTCGCGCGCAAGCTCCTGAACGAGTCGCAGAACAAGGTCACCTTCGCCGACGTCGCCGGCATCGACGAGGCGAAGGACGAGTGCGAAGAGATCATCGCGTTCCTCAAAGACCCGAAGAAGTTCCAGCGCCTCGGCGGGCGCATCCCCAAGGGCGTGCTGCTCATCGGTGCACCGGGCACGGGCAAGACGCTCCTCGCGCGCGCCATCGCCGGCGAGGCGGGCGTGCCCTTCTTCAGCATCTCCGGCTCGGACTTCGTCGAGATGTTCGTCGGCGTCGGCGCCTCCCGCGTCCGCGACCTGTTCGAGCAGGGCAAGAAGCACGCCCCCTGCATCATCTTCATCGACGAGATCGACGCCGTCGGCCGGCACCGCGGCTCGGGTCTCGGCGGTGGTCACGACGAGCGCGAGCAGACCCTCAACCAGCTCCTGGTCGAGATGGACGGCTTCGAGTCGAACGAGGGCGTGATCATCATCGCCGCCACCAACCGCCCCGACGTCCTCGATCCGGCGATCCTTCGCCCGGGCCGCTTCGACCGTCGCATCACCGTGCCGCGCCCCGACCTCGGCGGGCCGCCTGGGCATCCTCGATGGTGCACACGCGCAAGACGCCGCTCGCCCCCGACGTCGACCTCGAGCTCATCGCCCGCGGCACCCCGGGCTTCTCGGGTGCGGACCTCGAGAACCTGGTCAACGAGGCCGCGCTCCTCGCCGCGCGCCTCGACAAGGACTACGTGTCCATGAGCGACATCGAGATGGCCAAGGACAAGGTCCTCATGGGCTCCGAGCGCCGCTCCATGGTCATCAGCGAGCGCGAGAAGCGGACCACCGCCTGGCACGAGGCGGGGCACACCCTGGTGGCCCAGATGCTCCCGAACCACGATCCCATCCACAAGGTGACGATCATCCCGCGCGGGCCGGCCCTCGGTCTGACCATGTCCCTGCCCGAGGAGGACCGCCTCGGCTACTCGGCGGACTGGGTCGAGGAGCGGATCTCCATGGCCCTCGGCGGGCGCATCGCGGAGGAGATCAAGTTCAACCAGCTCACCACCGGCGCGGCCGACGACTTCCGCAAGGCGACGCAGCTCGCCCGCTCGATGGTCACCGAGTGGGGCATGACCAAGGCCCTCGGCCCCATGGCGTACGGCGAGAAGGACGACGTCATGTTCCAGTTCGGGCCCGCTCAGAAGTTCAAGGACTACTCCGAGCAGACGGCGCGCGAAATCGACAACGAGGTCCGGCGCATCATCGAAGAGCAGTACTCCCGCGCCCGCGCGATCATCGAGGAAAACATCGACAAGCTCGATGCCATCGCCGAGGCGCTCCTCGAGCGCGAGACCCTGGACAGCGAAGAGCTCACCGCGTTGATGGAGGGCCGCGAGCTGCCCGAGCGCAAGCGCGTGGTCATCCCCACCTACGCCGAGAAGAAGAAGCAGGCGAAGGACGGCAAGGACCGCAAGGGCTCCATCTTTCAGCCGCGCCCGCGCGAGGTTCCCCAGGGTTCCTGAGGGGGAGGGAGTGCAAGGGGGGGAGTCACGCTTCGCTAGCCGTTGCGAGGTCTGGGGCGTCCTGAACGTGACCCCCGACTCCTTCAGTGATGGGGGGCGCTTTCTGGACCCGGAGCGCGCGGCTCGGCACGCTTCGTCCATGCTCGCGGACGGCGCCGACGTGATCGACGTCGGTGGCGGAGTCCTCACGGCCTGCCGGTCGGGCCTATGGCTCCGGCGCCGAGAGGGTCCCCGCCGAGGAGGAGATCCGCCGGGTGGTGCCGGTGATCGAGCGTCTGGTGGCAGACCACGGGGCCCGGGTCTCGGTCGACACGGTGAAGGGGAAGGTCGCCCGTCGCGCCCTCTTGGCCGGCGCCGCCATCGTCAACGACGTCTCCGGCGGAGAGGACCCCGACCTTCTGACGGCCGTGGCCGAGACCGGGGCCGAGCTGGTCTTGATGCACAATCGCGGTCGGGGGGAGATTTCAGGACCGAACACGGCGTATCGTTGACGTCGTGGCCGATGTCATCCGGGAGCTCGAGGAGAAAGCCTCGCGCGCGATTCGCGCCGGGGTCTCGCGCGAACGGATTCGGATCGATCCCGGCATCGGCTTCGCGAAGACCGCTCGGCAGAGCATCACCCTCGTCGCGCACACCAAGGACGCTGGTCGCCACCGGGTACAAGGTGCTGGTGGGCACGAGCCGCAAGTCCTTCATCGCCGAGACCGCGCCGACGGCGAGCGGCGAGCGTCCACCGCCCGAAGCGCGCATCGGCGGAACCGCGGCGACGGTGACCGCGGCGGTGATGGGCGGCGCTCACGCGGTGCGCGTCCACGACGTCGCCACCATGCGTCAGGCAGTGCTCCTCGGGCAGGCCATGCGGGGGGCCACCTGATGTGGGACTTCCTCACCAACCTGCGTGACTTCTTCAACCGCGACGCGCTCGCGATCCTCCTCGACCTCGCCGACATCGGCCTCGTCACCTTCGTCATCTATCGCGTCCTCGTGCTGGTGCGCGGCACGCGCGCGATGCAGATGGGCATCGGCCTGGCCTTCGTCTTCCTCGTCTACGAGCTGGCGCGGCGGCTCGGTCTGGTCACGGTCTGGTCGCTCCTCGACTCGGTCGTCACCTATCTCGTGCTGATCGTCGTCGTCATCTTCCAGGCCGACATCCGGCGCGCGCTCATGCGCGTGGGACAGGGGCCGATCTGGCGCGCCACCACGACCGCTCGCGACACCCACGTCTTCGAGGAGGTCATCAAGGCGAGCGCCCAGCTCGCGCAGAAGCGCGTCGGCGCCCTCATCGTCTTCGAGCGTGGCGCGTCGCTCGACGAGTTCCTCGAGCCCGGGACCGAGCTCGACGCCGCGGTGACCAAGGAGCTGCTCTACAGCATCTTCATCCCGAGCTTCGAAAACCCCATGCACGACGGCGCGGTGGTGATCCGCGGCGGTCGTGTGGCTCAAGCGGGCGCGTTCCTGCCGTTGACGGTCAGCCCCAAGATCGACCGTACCCTCGGCACACGGCATCGCGCGGCGATCGGCATCACCGAAGAGACCGACGCCGTCGTGGTCGTGGTTTCGGAGGAGCGTGGCTCCATCAGCCTCTGCATCGGCGGCAACATCATCCGCGACCTCGACGTCAACGCGCTCCGCGACGCGCTCCTCGGCCTCTTCTTCCGCGCGCCCAAGAAGTCTCGCGACGTGTCGAAGAAGATCGCGACCGGCGACGCAGAGCGCAAGTCCCTCGCGCCCGAGCGCAAGTCGATCCCCTCCCCGAAGCGCTCTTCTTCGGTGCCCGACGGTAAGAAGGCCGATACGTGAGCTGGGTGCTCGAAACGCTGCGCGCGCTCTTCACCGAGAACATCGGCCTCAAGCTCTTCAGCCTGGCCGCCGCCATCATCCTCTTCTCGCTGGTGCACGGCGCCGAGGACGCGCAGCGCTCCATTTTCGTCGACGTGGTGGCGATTCTGCCGCCCGCGGACTCGGGCAAGATCCTGGTGAGCGAGCTGCCGGACCGTGTGCGCGTCACGCTCAGTGGCTCGCGTTCGCTCCTCAACTCGGTGCGTCGCGAAGAGATGGACGCGGTGCAGGTCGACCTCACCGATCCCGAGTTGCGCTACTTCTACTTCGAGCCGGAGGTCTTCGAGCTCCCGGTGGGCGTGCAGATCGTCCAACTCGCGCCGGACTCGATCCCGCTGACCTGGGACGACCGCGGCCAGGAAGAGGTCCCCGTCGAGCCCATCCTGAGCGGACAGCCGGGAGAGGGGCTCAGCCTCTCCGATCCCGAGGTCGAGCCGAACCAGGTGTTGGTCGAAGGGGCGTTGAGCGAGATCGACGCCATGTCGTCGATCCGGACCGAAGCCGTGAGCGTGCGTGGTCTCGGCGCGGGCACCTACGAGCGGATCGTGCGCCTCGATCCACCTCGGGCGCACACCTCCTATCCGAACGGCTCCTCGGTCACCGTTCGCTTCGAGGTCATCCCGGAGCGCGACGAGCGGACGCTCTCGGATCTCGAGGTGGTCCCGGTGGGGCCGGCGGCCCGGGTGCGTCCGTCCACCGTGGACGTGCAGATCCGAGGCGCGCCCGAGCTCATCGCCGAGCTGACGGGTGATCGGGTGGTCCCCTGGGTCGACTCGAGCTCGGAGGAGCTGGCGCTCGGGGGGACCCGTCCCCTCGGCGTACAGGTGCGGGGGCTGCCACAGAACGTCGAGGTGCTCCAGGTCGAGCCGGCCGAGGTCCTGGTGACGCGAGTGCCCGGGAGCACCCCGACCCCGCCTCCCGCGCCGCGTCGCCACGCACCCGAGCCCGAGCCCTGACGGCCCGGCTGTGCTATCAACGGCGGGCGTGGCCAAGAAGACGCGAACCCTCTTCGGGACCGACGGCATCCGCGGTCTCGCCAACGCCGGGGTGATGACTCCGGAGATCGCCTTCCGCATCGGTGCAGCCGTCACCTGGCAGGCGCGCCAGCGAGGCGCGCGCTCTCCGCGGATCGTCATCGGCAAGGACACGCGCCTGTCGGGCTACATGTTCGAGACCGCGCTCTCTTCGGGCATCTGCGCCATGGGCGGCAAGGTCATGCTCTCGGGGCCGCTCCCGACGCCGGCCATCGCCCACCTCACGACGAGCATGCGCGCGGACGCCGGCGTGGTGATCAGCGCCTCGCACAACCCCTATCAGGACAACGGCATCAAGATCTTCGGGCCGGACGGCTTCAAGCTGCCCGATGAGGTGGAGATCGAGCTCGAAGAGCTGATCGCCGGCGACACCATGGATCGCCAGCGGCCGACCGAAGACGCGGATCGGCCCGCGCTTCGCCTCGACGACGCGCCCGGCCGCTACGTCGCCTTCGTCAAGGCGACCTTCCCGCAGCACCTCACCCTCGACGGCATGCGCATCGTGGTCGACGCCGCCCACGGCGCTGCCTACCGCGTCGCGCCGGCGGTCTTCGCGGAGCTCGGCGCCGAGGTGTTCCCGCTGGGCGTCAAGCCGAACGGCAAGAACATCAACAAGAACGCCGGCGCGCTGCACCCCGCGGTGGCGGCGCGCGAGGTCCGTCGCCATCAGGCCCACCTCGGCATCGCCCTCGATGGCGACGCCGATCGGGTGATCGTGATCGACGAGAAGGGCAACGAGGTCGACGGCGACGCGGTGATGGCGCTCTGCGCGACGCGGATGATTCGCCAGCGCCGCCTGCGCAAGAAGACGCTGGTCGCGACGGTGATGAGCAACCTCGGCCTCGAGCGCGCGATCGAGCGAGAGAAGGGCAAGCTGGTTCGCACCAAGGTCGGCGACCGCTACGTCGTCGAGGCCATGCGCTCGCGCGGCTTCAACTTCGGCGGCGAGCAGTCGGGGCACATGATCTTCCTCGACCACGCGACCACCGGCGACGGCCTGGTGGCGGCGCTGCAGCTCTTGTCCATCGTCCTGACCGAGGAGCGACCGCTCTCGGAGCTCGCCGCGCGCGCCATGACGCGGGTCCCCCAGATCCTGGTCAACGTGAAGCTTCGCAGCCGCCGCCCCCTCGAGGAGATGCCGAAGACGCAGAAGGCCATGGCCGACGCCGAGAAGAAGCTCGGCAAAGAGGGCCGCGTGCTCGTCCGCTGGAGCGGCACCGAGCCCAAGCTCCGCGTCATGATCGAGGGCCCGACGAGAGCCGCATCGAAAAGCTCGCCCACCAGATCGCGGGCGAAGCCGAGCGCGAAGTCGTCTGAGGGCGAAGGAGCGGAGAGGCCGTTGGCCCTGCGCCTGTTCCTGGACCTGCTCCTGCTCCGAATCCGGATCGGGAACAGGATCCCCCCACTCCGCTCCTCACGGCTGCCACAGGATGTCCACCGACCAGTTGTTCGGCGGCGTGTACTGCCCAGTGGTCACGAGCGAGTAGGGGAAGGAGAGCTCGATCAGCACACCCGGCAAGAGGCCCGAGCTGCCGCTGCCGTTGCTGTTGTTGCCCGCGGTGAAGATGCCTTCGATGTAAGCGCCCTGCACCACGTCCTTCAGGAAGCCCGGGATGATGTCGTTCGCTTGAAAGCCGGCGCGGACGCGCGCGCTCTGGAAGGCCTGGTTGCCGCTCTCGATCACGATGACCGGCAGCACGTCGCCGAACTCCTTGCGCGCGGTGAGGGTCAGAAGGCCCGCCGCCACACCGGCCAGGAAGTCGGAGGCCTGCTCGTACGCGTTGAACTGGAGGTTGCTGGTGTTGCCGGAGGGCGCGCCGCAGCGACCGCTGACCAGCATGGAGATGATCGAGGCGCGCTCGTTGCAGTCGCGATGGTTGCTGCTGAACTCGATCGTCGGGTTCGAGAGCTGGCCGCTGACCACGACGGTCACCTGGGTGTTGGGCGGCGTGCGCATGTCATGGGTCGCGACGAGGTTGACCTCGGGGTCGATGTCGCTGCTTCCGTCGAAGTTCATCGACCCACGTTCGATATCGAAGCGCTTGCCGAAGACCTCGAAGAAGCCGCGCCGGAGGTCCGCGTAGCCAGAGAGGAAGAGATCCGGATCGCGATACGTCGCCACCAGGTCGGCGGCGATCATCGCGGCGAAGTCGCTGCGGCGAACCCAGAAAGGTCGCGCCGCGTTCACGTGAATGCGGAACGGGTACGGCTCCTCTTCGTCGAGCGTACGCGAAGCGACGCCGATGATGCGCACGTCGGGGTGTGGATCGAGGTCCTGTACCGTTCGGGTGGAGTCCTCGGGCAGCTGAACGTTGAGGCTACGAACCTCGATGTCCATGTCGGTCTCGTCGCCGCTGATGTCGGCGTCGATCCCCGCGCTGCCGGTCAGCGTAGCCAACACACTCCCCTCGGAGCGGACGGGGAACTCACGGCTGTTCAGAGAGACCCGCGCGCGCGCGGGGAACCACCCGTCGAACCCCACGCTCCCGTCGACCTGAATGAAACCGTCGCCATCGTAGGCGCGCAGCCGTGTGATCCGCGCCCAGTTGCCGCGGAAATCGAAGTCGCCCTGGACGTCGTGAAGGTGCTGGCCGAGGCCCACCAGCTCGACGTACCCGTCGTGAATGCTCAGGTCGCCCTGCATGTCGAGGTCGTCGAGGGGGCCGGTCGCCTCGAAGCTTCCGGAGAGATACCCGTGCGCGAACGCGATCTGCGGCAACCAGGTGACGAAGGGGCCGAGTGGGGCCGAGTCGAAGACGGCGCGGACCAGCAGGTCTCCGTCGGTGCTCTCGGCCACGGGATGCGCCGCGTCCCAGACGATCGGCGCCCGGACTTCGAAGCGTGCGCTCTCTCCCGACCACCACGCGAAGTCGGCGAGGACGTGGCTGCTCTCGGCGTCGGCGTTGACCTCGAACGTCGCCCGCACCGGGTCGGTCTCCATCACCTGTGCGCCGTTGCTGGCGGCCTCGACGTGCAACGTGGGCTGATCGGTGAAGAGGTCGCTCGCTTCGAGAGTGGCCGACATCGGACCGGTCGCGTACTCGCAGAGGTAGGGCAGCTTTTCGATGGGCGCATCCGACAACAGGGCGCTCAATCGGGTTGCCGGCATCGCGAAGTCGTTCGGGTGGGTCACCCACTCTTCGAAAGGCGTGTTGGCCGCGATCGTCACGCTCGCCAGCTCCTGGTCGCCATCGAAGAACGTCGTCTCGATGGTGCTCTCGGCGTTGCTCAGAGACGCGTGGGCCGTCAGGTGCGTCTGCGCCGCGGCCTCGCAGATCGGATGGACCGCCGCCCCGGTCCACTCGGCGTTCAGCGTCAGATCGCCCTGGGTCTCGAAACCACCGCCCGAGATTCGCCCGGAGAGGTCGACCTGGAACGGATAGAGATCGGAAGGGATCGAGGCGCGGAGCTCCGGTGGGAAGTCGGCGAGCCGTCGCGGCGGCACCGTCAGGTCGACGGTCCAGGGCAGGGTGGTCATCGACTCCATCGTCTCCGCCGGGTTGAGCAGCAGGTTGACGAGGTCGATGAGCAGGCTGGTTTCCATTCGGGCGAGCGGTCCTCGTTCGTCGGCGGCGGCGATGTTGCCGACCAGCGCACCGGTCTCGTAGCTGAAGTTCGCAGTCACGTTGAGTGGGCTCATCCCGGGCATCTGAAGACGGTAGACCCCGAGCTGCACGTCCAGGTTCGGAGCGAGGAGGGGGCCCGAAGCGTGGATCTGGCCCTGCATCCGCCCGGTCATGCCCTCGGGTAGAGCGGTGTCAGCGAGCTCGTGCACCACCTCGAGGTCCACCCCGTGGATGCCGATATCCATCTCGTAGGTGCCGCCTCCGAGCGCGTCGAAGGGATTGGGGGTGCCGGGATTGAGGAGCCCCGAACCGACGGCGTGGAGGCTGCCGCGGGCGCCGAGGTCCATGTCCGCGTCGAAGTTGAGGTCACCTTCTTCGTAATCGATTCGGTAACTGGCGTTGACCTCGTTCAGGTCCTTCACGTGCCCGTCGCGCAGCGCTCCTTCGATGTGCAGCACCGGCGTCATCACGTCGCCTGTCAGCTCCACCAGGGCGTCGGCACGCCCGCCCACGTCGGGCACCGCGTCACCGATCAGGGCGCGAAGCGCGGCCAGATCGAAATCGGTGAGGAGCGCGGAGAGCTCGTCCGGCCCGTGGAAGCGGTACGTGCCCCAACCCTCGAGACGTTGGCCGTTGCTCGCGAGGGTGGCGCGACCGACCTGGATGAAGTGGTCGGCATCGAAGACCACGTCGCGCGCGTTGCCCGCCCAGGTGCCTCCCGCGTAGTGGTAGACGAAGTCGTTCGCGTCGAGGGTCCAGGTTCGGCCGTTGCGGGTCACGTTGGCGGCGAGCTCGAGGGAGCGGCCGTCGCTCGAGCGAAAGCGCCCATTGCCGCCGTAGGTGCGGGGGCCGCCGTGGACCGAGAGGTCTGCGGTACCGAGCTCGTATCCGGCGAGGAACACTCCTTCACCGTCGGCGTCGATCTGGAGCCTCGGGTGGGCGAGGTCGCCGCGCGCCGAGCCTTCGAGGCGGAGGTAGCGGGCGCTGAGCTCGCCGTAGTGAACGTCCCTGAGAATGATGGTGCCGGCGAAATCGAGGTCCGGTCGATCCTCGCCGAAGGTCTGGATGCGCGCGTCCACAGTGGCCGAACCGCTCAGATCGGGCATGACCCTGCGGACGTTGCGGTCGCGGGCGAGGTTGGGGATGGTTCCGCGAACGCGCAGATCGGTGGAGCCGTCGAAGCCGATCTCGCCGCTGCCGCGGATCGTGCCGCCGGCATAGGGAGCGCTCACCCGATCGATGCGCACCCGGTCTTCGAGGAGCACGCCTTCACCGCGCAGCGCGGGCACCGCCCAACCATCGTAGAGGAGCGGCTCGAGGGTCGCCGCGATCCGCGGCGGGGCGTCGGGGTCGCTTCCGTCGATCTCGAGACTGCCGCTGCCGGCCACCTCGATCTCGGGCGCCCCTCGCACCGCGCGGGAGAGGTCGAGCCCTTCGGTGCGCCCGTGGATCGACACGTTTCCGTTCGGGCCGAGGGTTCCTCGAATGTGAATCGGTCCGCCTTCTGTTTCCCCATTCACGTGCATGGCGAGCGCGCCTTCCGGGTCGCCGCTCAGGCGAAACCAGCCCGTGACCTGCGAGTCGAAGAGGTCGGCCCACTCGTAACCGAGCTCGCTCAAGACCTGCGCTTCGGCGGGATCGGCGTGGACCAGGATGTCGAGCTCCTGCGGGTCGTCGTCCGCCGCACCCTCGGGGAGCTTGTAGGTGAGGCGCACCGCGATGTGATCGGTTGGACCGTCGGGGGCGCCATCCGTTCCGGGGCGTTCGATGAGGCCACCGGTGCGCAGCAGGACGCCCTGACGCGGGTCGGTGCTGATGCGCGCCGTGAGACGCTGGGCCCGCCCGACGAAGGGGTAGGGCTCGGTGAGCGTTCCCGTCCCTCCCGTCACCAGGATCTCGAGGACGCCGTCGGTGTGGGCTTCGAGTCGTCCGGTGGCGTCGAGATCCGGCACCTCGATCCCTTCGAGTCCGAGCAGCTCTCCGTGCATGTGCACGTCATCGAGGTGAATGTCGTCGACGACCGCATGAAGCGACGGCCCTTCGCTGGTGCTGGGCTCGGGCGGGCTGAAGGCTTCGATCACCGACGGGAGCGCGGTCTCACCTTCGAGAAGGTTCACGTCGCCGTGACGCAGGTCCGCGTAGGAAAAGTGCAGCGTTCCGACGAGGCCCGCCGCGAGATCGAAGCCGAGCTCCACCTCGTCGGCGTGGATCACCTCTCGCCCTTCGCCGTCGTAGAACGACACGTCGTGCGCCTCCACGTGCTCGAAGTCGAGGACCGCGACGCTACCGATCTCCAGGCGACCGATGATCAGCTGGCTCACGTAGTGGTTGGTGAGGTCGCGCGCCACGATGCGCGTGAGCGGATGTTCGACGTGATAGGCCACACTGACCAGCAGGCAGGAGAGAATGAGCAGAGCCCACCACGCCGGCGCGATGACTGCCCGGACCAAGCGAATGACTCGTCTAGGCAGCCTGTCGATCGGCGACGGCATCAGAAGGCTTCACCGATCGTGAGATGAATGGCGCCGGGTACCTGGGCGAACAGGAAGTTGATCTTCGACTTGGGGATGCCGATGGCGGTCTGATCGTCCTGGCCGAGCACCTGGGCGTTCGGGATCTGGAAGCCGATGTCGAGGCGCAGCGGGCCGACGATGGTGAGATAGCGGAGCCCGAGACCTGCGCTGAGGTGCCAGTAGTCGAAACGGAAGCGCGGGTCCTCGGGCCCGAGGGGGCTGGTCGAGTCGCGTCCGGCGTGCACGTCTCCGGCGTCCGCGAAGAGCACCGTCGAAAAGTCTGGGGAGAGGGGGATGCGTAGCTCGACGGACGCCTCCCACCTCCGCGTGCCGCCGTTGATGCTGTCACCCAGTTGACCGGGCAGATAGCCGCGCACGCTCGTCGCGCCACCGCCGCGCAGGCGGTAGCGGTTCGGTCCCAGGCGCTGGCTGGTCTCGTCGAGATTGGGATCTGCCTGCAGGATGAACACGGCTCCGATCGCGAAACGCAGCGCCAGGACGACGCCGAATGGCAATGGGACGTAGCCGCGCACCTCCGGAGTCACTCGAAAATAGGTCCAGCTCGCGAGGGGCCCGGCGCCGTGGATTCCCGCCTGAAAATAGAAGCCCTGGTGGGGCTGGCGGGGAACGTCACGGAGGTCCAGCTTGCCGAAGAGCTCGAGGAAAGGGAGCTGGTAGTTGGAGGGGATCTGCCCCGGAAAGAGCATCGGCTTGTCGGCGGCCCGCGCGCGCTCCGAATCGAGCGGATAGTAGAAGTTGTAGCGAAGCCTCAGGGCCAGGAACAGGCGCTGGTCGAAGAAGAAGCGCTCGGGGCCCAGCTCCGCGTTCACGTCGTGACGAAAGAAGCCCTGATAGGGATCGGGGCCGAGGTCCCATTCCGCGCCGGCGACGAGCCACGTTCGCCCTTCGATGAAAGAGGGTTGCCGGAACTCGAGCTTGAGGTTGTTGCCGGGGCGCGGAATGTCGACCGCGGGGAACTGCTCCTGGAAGACCAAACGCGGGCGCTCCTCCAGGCGCAAACGCCTCAGGCCCCCGAGGAAGTTCCGGAACTCCGCGAGGGGCAGGAGGAGGTGGACGTCCCACTGGGGGATCGACTGTTGCTCGCTGTTGAGCAGGTTGAGCACGCCCGCCTGGATCCCGGCGCCGAGACCCCAGCGGGTCACGCGCCCGGGCACCGCGCTCACCTCGATCGGGATGACGCGGTCCGTCCGGTCCTCCGGCACCTTGGGGCGCACCGCCACCGACGCGAAAGCGCCGAGCACGTAGATGGCGCGCTGCGCTTCGGCGATGGCCTGGTTGCTGTACGCCTCGCCGGGCTCGATGAGGGCGACCGCCTTGATCACGTCCGCGTCGAGGTCGCCGTTGTCGATGACATCGAGCTCGCCGAAGACACACGGCGGCCCGGGATCGATCTGCAGGCGGATGTCGGCGGTGTGGCTGAGAGGGTCGATATCGACCTCGCCGCGCACCTGCCCGTGTGCATACGAAGCGTCCGCGAGACGATCGGCCACGTCCCGTTTCGCCTGGTCGTAGATCGCCTCGTCGAAGCGGTCGCCGACCTCGAGCTCGATCACGGATTCCACGGCTTCGCGCACGTCCTCCGGTAGAGAGTGGTGTCCCTCTACCTTGACGCTGCGAATGAGCACGGGCTCGCCCTCGAAGACCCGCACCGTGATGTCGACCTCGCAGTCCTCCTCGCAGGGCTCGAGATCGTTCTGATCGAGCTCGAAGCTGCTCATCATCGCTTCGGGAGGGTCGACGGTCGTGCTCAGCACACGGGCATCGTAGAAACCACGCGCGCGATACCACCGCTGGATACGCTCGGTGTCGCGCTCGAAGGTGCTCCGGTCGAAGACGGGCCAGTCGGTCCACGGCCAGCGCCAGAAGCGCAGCGACAGCCGATTGCTGTCGAAGGGCGGGACGCCGCACTCGGGGTCGGGATTCGCGCCGAGATCCAGCCGAAAGGCCGGGCGCTCGTAGGTCGCCAGACAGCTCTCGACGGCGCGGTCGTCCATCTGCTCGGCGCCCTCGATGTCGAGGGAGGAGACGCCGTAGCGACCATCGGGAATCGTGGCGCAGGCGGAGAGGAGCAGGAGCCCGCAAGTGGCGACGAGGAACGCCTGATCCCTGCGGCCCGACACGGGCCGGATCCTACCGGATTGACGCCGAATTACTCAGGACGCGACACGCCTCGGACGGTTCCCATGGTGGAAAGATATGCCATGAGGGCTTCCATCTGCGCGTTGGACAGGCGGGAGGGGGGGATCGGGCGCATTCGGCCGGAGCCCTGGCGAATCTGGTGCCGCATCCGCGCCACCGGCCAGTGGATGCGGCGGATGTCCGGACCGATGTCCTCCTCGCCGCCGGGGTGGCAGGTGTCGCAGCGCCGGTTGAACCACTGCCGCCCCAGCCGTACCTGGGCGCGCCACTGCTGCTGGGGCGTCGGCCCTTCCTCGCCGCCTTCGGTTCCGCGCGCCTGGCCCTCGCCTTCGGCGGCGCCGCCTTCGCCTTCGGTGGTCCCCTCGGCGCCTTCGCCTTCGCCTCCGGCGGCTTCGCCTTCGGTGGCCCCTTCGTCGCCCGTGCCGCCGTCCTCCGTGCCAGCGCTGCCCTCACAGGGCGCCTCGCTCTCGGCGCAGGGGTCGAGGGAGTCCGTAGTGCCCTCGTTTTCCACCGTCTCGCCGCCGGAGGTGTCCGCCCCGCCGCTCTCGTCGGTGGTCTCGTCGGCCGCGCCGCCACAGCTCGCCAGCATGAGGGCCATGGTCAGGTATGCGATTCCCCTGCGCTTCATCATCGTCTCCTCGTTTTCTCGGGCGAAAAGGTAACTTACCAGCCGCGTCCTTGGTACGCCGTTTAGTAAGCCGCGAACGGGGGCGAATGTTACGCTCGCGCGGCTGTTCACGAGGCGCTTTGCTGGGAGAGAGGGTATGAGCGAGGACTCCAAAGGCCGCCGCCGCTTCCTCACGATGGCCGCGGCGCTCGCGGGTACCGCGGTGGCCGCCCTGGCCGCGATCCCGGGTTTCAGCGTGATCCTCGATCCGCTCTTGCGCCGGCGGGGATCGGCCGACGACTTTCTACCCATCGGCGACGCGTCGGTCCTCGCGGACCATCCCGTCTCCCTGCCGGTGATCGGTGAGAAGGTCGACGAGTGGACCCGGGCGCCTCATGTCCAGCTGGGTACGGTCTGGCTCCAGAAGGGGGAGGGCGACGAGATCATCGCCATGAGCGCCGAGTGCCCCCATCTCGGCTGCAAGATCGACTTCGACCGCGAGCACGACCAGTTCGTCTGCCCGTGTCACGACAGCTCCTTCGGCCTCGACGGGTCGGTCAAGGAGGGGCCCTCGCCCCGTGCCATGGATCGACTCACGGCGGAGGTGCGCGACGGGGTGATCGAGGTGCAGTTCAAGCGCTTCCGCACCCAGAGCGAAGACCAGGTGGAGATCGGCTGACGCGATGCTCGCCAAGGTCCGCGGATTCTTCGCCGAGCGATTCGGTTTCGGCGCGCTGCTGAAGGGCGCGCTCGACGAGCAGGTTCGGGGCGGCCCGCGCTGGGGATACGTCTTCTTGAACGCGCTGATGGTGATCTTCGCGGTGCAGGCCTTCACCGGCCTGTTGCTGATGCTCACCTACGTCCCCGACGTCGACAGCGCCTGGTCGAGCGTCTTCTACATCGGCCATCGCGTCACGAACGGCTGGTTCGTGCGCGGGCTTCACTCCTGGGGCGGCCAGGCGATGCTGATCGTCGTCGCGCTCCATTTGATCACGGTCGTGTACTACGGCGCCTACCGGAAGCCGCGGGAGGGGGGCTTCTGGCTCCTCTTGATCCTGCTCCACCTGATCCTGGGCGCGCTCATCAGCGGCCTGCGCCTGCCGTGGGACCAGATGAGCTACTGGGCCCTGTGGGTCGAGCTCAACATCGCAGGCTCCATGCCGGTGGTGGGCCAGCCGATGTACGAGCTGATCGCCGGCGGGCCGACCCTCGGCCAGGCGACGCTCACGCGCCTCTACGCCATCCACGTGATCCTCCTGCCGGCGCTGATCACGCTGGTGGCGATCGGCATGTGGTGGGTGCGCCGCAAGCACGGGCCGGACGTGCCGCGGTGGGCGAAGCCGGAGGGCGAGGTCCGCGCGTGGCCGGCCCAGTGGGTCCGCGACCTCGGCTTCGTGGTGTTGGTGCTCGCGGCGGTGGTCGGCGTGACCACGGCCATGCACGGCGGCGCGCATCTGGACGCGCCCGCCGATCCCTCGCACGACTATCCGGCGCGGCCCGAGTGGTTCCTGTTGCCGCTCTACGAGCTGCGAAAGCTCCTGCCGGCCTCGATGGAGCTGGTGGCGACTGCGGTGATCCCCGGCCTGTTGATCGGGTTCCTCTTCTCGCTGCCCTTCATCGATCGTCGCGACAGCGCTGGTCCCCTGCGCCGCGTCCCCTGGCTCGTGCCCCTCGCTCTGATCGGCGCGTCGCTCTTTGCGCTCATCTACAGCAGCAAGTCGCACGACGCGGCCGACGAGGACTTCCAGGAGGCGCGCGCCGCGGCGGACCTGCGCGGCGCACGCGCCCTCGAGATCGCGGGCTGGGGCATCCCTCCCGAGGGGCCGCTCTTCATGCTCGAAAACGACCCGATGACCCGCGGGCGCGAGGTCTACGGGCAGTACTGCTCGAGCTGTCACGTGCTAAACGGCAAGGGCGACCGCGAGGCGCCGGACCACACGGGCTTTGCTTCGCGGCAGTGGTTGGTGGCGCTGATGAACGCGCCGCAGGACGACCACTTCTTCGGCACCACCGAGCTGGACGAGAAGATGCCGAGTCAGGCGCGCCTGGGCCAGGATCAGCTCCGCGCCACCGCCGAGTTCCTCTTCTCACTGGGCCGCGAGCCGCAGGATCCGGACGACATCGATCAGGACCTCGTCGCCACCGGCCGGACCCAGTTCGAGTCCAAGTGCATGAACTGCCACACCTACGGTGACGACGGGGATTTCCTCGGCCTCGGCGCGCCGAACCTCGCGCACTACGGCTCGCGCACGTGGATCTACGAGCAGATCCACTCGCCGGGGGAGCTCGCCAACTACGGCGAGCTCAACGACATGCCGGCCTTCGCCGAGCAGCTCAGCGACCACGACATCCGCATGGTCACGGCGTACCTGCGCCTTCAGCGCTTCGAAGCGATCGACTTCGAAGTGCAGCCGCCCGAGGACGACGAAGAAGACTGAGGACGATCAGTCGGCGATGGCGCCGATGGTCTTCATGTGGGCGAGGATGTTCTCGAGGTCCGCGTCGCTGAGGCGGCTGGCGGAGAAGGGCGGCATCCCGTCTGCACCCTCGCGCACCTGCCGGCGCACGGCGCCCGCGCTCCAAGCGATGCCGGCGAGATCCGGTGCGTCGGTCGGATGGCACGCCGCACAGACCTGGTCATAGGACTCCGCGCCCGCCGCGGCGTCCGCGGTGTCGGCGATGGGGCCCTGGTACTCGGCGGGGACTTCGCCGCCGCTGGTCGAACCGCCGCCGCCCTCACCGCCTTCCTCACCGCCACCGCCGCCGCAGCCGGTGATCGTGATCGCGAGACAGAGCGTGGCGAAGCTGATGAGGGTCTTCATTCGGGGGGTCTCCTTGAGCGGCGCGAATCTTCCACGCCTTCGCCCCGCGTTCAAGCCTCGCGCGGGATCGTGATCCCGACCCGGGCCCCGCCCGCCTCGCGGTTCTCGGCAAAGGCCCGGCCTCCGTGCGCTTTGGCGATCCGGCGCACCAACGACAGCCCCAGGCCCAGAGATCCGTGGTGGGCTCCGGCCCGTCGGTCGCCCCGATAGAAGGAATCGAAGACGCGGTCGCGGTCCTCTTCGGGGAGCCCCGGACCGTCGTCCTCCACCGCGAAGACGATCTCGTCTGCGTCGGCGCGGATCTCGAGCCGCACCACGCCGCCTCCGTGCTTCTGGGCGTTGACGAGGAGGTTCGCGAGGGCGCGGCCGAGGAGCATGGGATCGGCGTCGACCTCGAGGGCCTCGCCGCCCGGCGCGTCGAGGAGCGACGCGTCGAGGTCGAAGCGACCGAGGGCGCGCTTCGCCACGTCGGTCGCGTCGAGCTTGCGACGCTCGAGGCTCTCGAACTCGAGGCGCGAGCTCGCGAGGAGCTGATCCACGAGGGAGTCCACTTCGAGCAGCTCCTTTTCGAGCTCGGCGACGATCTTGGGATTGGTGTCCGCGTCCCGCGCGAGGTCGAGGAGAATGCGCATGTGTCCGAGGGGCGTCCGGATCTCGTGGGACACCGCGGCCAGGAGCTCCTTCTGATCGGTGAGCTGCTTCTGAATGCGCGCGGCCATGTGGTTGAAGGTCTCGGCGAGCTCGCGGAGGTCACCCGTGTGGTGGCGGCCGAGCTTCATGCGGCTGTCGAGCTTGCCCTCGCCGATGTCGCGGGCGGCGTGAACGATGAGGTCGACGGGCTTGGTGAGCCGCCGCGCCAGGAAGCCGGCTGCCATCCAAAGAACCGCGCCTGCGCCGAGCAGGCCGAAGAGGAAGGGGACGCTCCCGTGGTGGTGACCGCGCTCGGGGCAGATGCGCACCTCTCCGAGGAGCGTGCCGTCGCGCACCACGTCGGCGGTGAAGTGACCATCGGCGCACTCGCCGCCGAAGCTCTCGACCACGGTCCCCGACGCGTCGGCGAGGGTGACCCGCGCACCCAGCTCGGAGGCGATGGCGCCGGCGAGGGCGTCGCGCCGCTCGGGCTCGTCCCACATCTCCCCGAAACGGCGCCCGGTGAAGGCGCGCCAGCGCATCATCTCCTCGCGCCAGCTCGGCGCATCGGAGGTGGTCCAGACGATCGCGCCCATCGCGGCGCCGGACATCACGATCACCACCCCGAACCACGCGAAGAGCCGCCGGCGCAGCCGCATCCGGAAGTAGCTCGTCCACCCCCGGGGCCCGCGCCGCCGGCGCCGATGGCGAACGTGCTCGCAATGCGGTCCATGCACGTGCCCGTGCCCCTGCCCGTGCCCGTGCACTAGGGGGCGTCCTTGGCGAGCACGTACCCCACGCCGCGCACCGTGCGGATGCGCTTGGGGCTGCGCGGATCGTCGCCGAGCTTCTTGCGCAGCTTCGAGATGTGCACGTCCACCGTGCGCTCGCCCACCACGACGTCGTCGCGGCCCGCCTCCTCGAGGAGCGCGGTGCGCGGGACGACCCGCCCGGCGCGCCTGAGGAGCGCCACCAGGATGTCGAACTCGATGCCCGTGAGCTCCACCTCGCCGCCGTCCACGCTCACCGCCCGCGAGGGCACGTCCACCTCGACGCCGCCCGCCGAGAGCCGCTCGGCCTGTGCTTCCGGCTGCGCGCGCCGGAGCACCGCGCGGATGCGCGCGAGGAGCTCGCGCGGGCTGAAGGGCTTGGCGACGTAGTCGTCCGCGCCGAGCTCGAGGCCCACCACCCGGTCGGCTTCGTCGCCCCGCGCGGTGAGCATGATGACCGGGATGCGGGTCTTGTCGCGGATCCGCCGCAGCGTCTCGAGGCCGTCCATCCCCGGCATCATCACGTCGAGGAGGACGGCGTCGAAGGCGCTCTGGCTCAGCGCGTCGAGACCGCCGCGCCCGTCGAGGCTGTGGGCGAGGCTCACCCCGTTCTGCGACAGGTAGGTGTCGAGAAGCTCGAAGAGGCGACGGTCGTCGTCGATGAGCAGGACGCGGATCACGCGGGGACTATACCGCTACTGCTGCTGCCGGTGCCGGCGCCCCTGATCGGCACAGAGATGGCGCACCTCGCGCTCGACGCGGCGCATGTGCCGGTGCCGATGCCAGTCCGCTTCGTCGATGGCCACCCGGTCCTCGCCGTCGCGGGCTGCCATGGCGGCGTCGACGCAGACCTGGCTCAGGTGCCGGGCCATCTCCTGACGGTGGCAGCTGTGCCAGCGGAGGCTGGCGAAACCGCTGCCGAAGCCGAGGACGGTGCCCACGGCGAGGACGCCGATGAGGATCTTCGCTTGATGTTCTTCATCCGACGCCTCCTTCAGACCCAGCCACGGTAGGGACCGCCGAAGCCCATGCGGGGCCCCGACTCGAGAAAGTCGGCGAGGCGGGCGCGCTGCCGCTCGTCGAGGGCGTCGTGGATCTTCGCCATCGCGCCCACGAAGGCCTTCTGGAGCTCGCGGATGCGGTCGTCGTGGCGCGCGAACATGTCGCCCATGACGGTCTCGTCGAAGCTCTCGCCTCGCATGGCGCGGGAGACGTCGTCGCCGCTCGCCCGCATCTCGCGGCGCATGCCGCGGGCGGTCTCGCGGAGCTCTTCGACGGCCTCGCGGATCACCTTCTCCTGACCGGGGGTGGTGTCGAGGCGCTCGAAGAGGTGCCAGAGCATGCCCATCCGGCCGTCGCCGCGAGGGCCCCAGCCATGACGTCCATGATGATGGTGGTGGCCGCGGTAGCCGCAGCCGTGGTGGTGATGATGCCCGTGGTGGCCCCAGTAGGCGCGTCGTCCTCGTCGAAGTACGAAGACGAGCCCGATGAGGCACGACAAACCGATTGCGAATCCGATCATTTCCTGGGGTCCTCCTGTGTCGAAGAACAGGATTGGGGCCCGGTGTGAAGGGAGGGCGCGCTCGGCTGTGAAGAAGTGTGAAGGCTCAGTCGGTGCTGGCCAGGATGGCGTCCACCGCGACCTGGAGTGACGCGAGATCCGCGACCGGCAGGGCCTCGTCGACGAGCGGTAGATAGCGCTCCATGGCGCTGTCCCCGAAGCCCCAGCTCGCCCGCGGCTCGGGGTTGAGCCACAGGACCCGGGCGGCCCGGCGCGCGATCGTGCGGAGCGCGTCGACGTTGGGGTCGAGGTAGTTCGTCCGCCCGTCGCCGACGATCACCACCGTCGTCCGCGGATCGACCGCGCTCATGAAGCGCGATTCGAAGACCCCGAGCGCCTTGCCGTAGTCGCTGCCGCTGGCGACGCTCACCGCGGCGCCGGCGTAGACAAGCTCGATCGCTTCCTCGACCCGGTGGCGGTCCATCAGGTGCGTCGTCTCGCCCAGGTCCGACACGAAGGCGAAGGTGCGGGTGCGGGTGAAAGACTCCTGCATCGCCCAGGTCAACGTGAGCAGGAAGCGCGCCGCGAAGCGCACCGAGTCGCTCACGTCGCAGAGCACAGTCAGGCGCGGGCGCTTGGGGGGCTTCTTCACGAAGACCGGCGCGATCGGGACCCCGCCCGTCCGGTACGAAGCGCGGATGGTCTTGCGCACGTCGATGCGCCCGCGTCGCTGGCGCTTGCGTCGCACGGCGAGCCGCCCCCGGAGCCGTTCGGCGAGGCGCTCGACCTCCCGGGACACGGCCTCCACCTCGTCGGGACGAAGCTGGGTGAAGCGCTTTTCGGCGAGGATGCGGCGCCTGAAGGACTCGCGCAGGTTCGCGTTTCGCCGCAGGAACTCCGCGTCGACCACGGCGCGCGCGGCAGACCTCAGGCCGTCGAGCTCGTCCCGCAGAACGGAGAGGAGCGCCGCCGCGCGCTCGGCCCCAACCCGCGCCTCGAGCGCAGATTCCACGTCGGGGAGCGCCTCGCGCAGGGTCTCGACCCCGAGCGTCTCGAGGGTGCGCTGCGTGAAGTAGCCGATCTGCATGGGCCCGCGCATCGATCCCACGCCGGCCGCGTCGGCGGCGTTTCGGAGCACGCGGTCGAGGGCCGCGCCCCCTGTCGCCACGGCGATCATCGCGTCGGTGGCGTTCGCCCCTTCGGTGGCCCGCATCGCCGCGTCGATGGCGTCGAGCATCGCCTCGAGCTCACCCTCCTCGAGCGCGCCCGCGCCGCGCGCCACCACGCCCGCGCCCGCGCCCGGCCCCACGCGGAAGAACGCGTCGAAGGCGCGGTCGAAGAGCGTGACCTGCGACGGGTCTTCCACCATGACCGCGCGGAAGGCCGCCCTGGTCGTCTCGGCGTCGCCCAGACCGACCGCCATCGCCGCGCGCCTCAGATCGATGCTCTGGATCGGCGAGGCGGGCAGACCGCTGCGCCGGCACACCTCCACGAAGTCAGAGAGGACCTGGTCCATCGCGGTGGGTCACTCAGGGCGCGGGCTCGTCCAGCTCCCGTTCGACCTTGGTGACCAGGTCCATCACTCCCCGACCGCTCGCCCCCACCATCAGGTGGCGCACCTTGCCATCGCGCCCGATGAGCACGACGGTGGGCAGGGAGCGGACGCGGTAGCGGGCGGAGGTGGGGCCGAGGTCGCGGGCGACGGTGAAGCCGAGCGGCTGTCGCGCGATGTGGGCGCGGATCCGATCCTCGGGCTCGTTGCTCACGGCGAGCACGGTGAGACCGTCGTCGTGGCGGTCGTGGTGCAGCGCGCGAAGCACGCCCGAGAGCGCCTGGCAGGCCCCGCACCACGTCGCCCAGAACTCGAGGATCACCACGCGGCCCGCGAGCTGCCCCAGATCCGCCGGGTCGTCGCCGCTGAGCTTCGAGACCGTCAGATCGGGCGCCGAGACGCCGACGGAGGCGCCCAGCTGAGTGGTCGATGAGCCACCCGACGCAGGCGGCGTCGGATCGGGCGCTTGGCGTAGACCTGGCGGCGCAGCGAGGGCGACGGTGGCGACGATCAGCGTGACCGCGAAAGCGACGAACGACGTGCGGGGGAGTCGCACACTCCGATCATAGCACGTTCAGGTATTCGTGCCCCTTGTTCACGTAGTGCGCTGCGGAGTCGCGGATCTGCTTTAGCTCGGCCGGAGTCAGCTCTCGAATCACCTTCGCGGGTCGCCCCAGGGCCAAGACGCCCGAGGGGATCTTCTGCTTGGCGGTGATCAGCGAGCCCGCGCCCACGATGGTGTCGGAGCCGACCGTCGCCTCGTCCATGATGATCGAGCCCATGCCGACCAGGACGCGCTCCTCGATGGTGCAGCCGTGAAGGATGACCATGTGTCCGACGGTCACGTCGGCGCCCACCACCGTCGGCACCCAACCATCGGTGGCGTGGATGACCGAGTTGTCCTGGATCGATGTGCGCGGCCCGATGGTGATCGGCTGAACGTCGCCCCGCAGCACGGCGCCGAACCACAGGCTCGCGTCCTCACCGACGTGGACGTCGCCGATAACCGAGGCGGTGGGCGCGACGTACACCCGCTCGTCGAAGCGCGGGAGCGTGCCGCGGTAGCTGACGATGGTGGGCTCGTGACTCATGCGCGTCTCCGGGCGCGTCGTCGCGCGCGCAGGTTGAAGAAGAAGAGGTACGCCGCGGCGCCGGTCATCGCGCCGAGGAGGTCGGCGAGGGCGTCGTAGACCTCGGCGAAGCGCCCCGGGACGAAGGCCTGGTGGAACTCGTCCAAGATCCCCCAGGCAAAGGTGATGAGCACGGCGGTGGCGTACACGCGCCACAGGCGGCGGTTGGCCCAGGTGGTGCGCACCGCGTGCGCCGAGAGGAAGCCGAGGGCGCCGTACTCGCAGAAGTGCACGCCCTTGTCCTTGAGGGGGAATGCCGACACGCGCACCACGTCGATCTGGATCGACGACAGACCCCAGATGAGCGCCATGTAGGCGAGCGCCGGCGCCCACGCCAGGGCGAGACGCGACGCGCGCGCCGACATCGTGCTCACGCCCCCGCCAGGATCGGCAGGGAGGCGCGCGTCTTCCGCGAGCGCCGCGTCGGGACGCCACCGTCCATCGAGCCGAGGAGGCTGTGCTTGTTGGCAGCGTCGACGTTCACTTCGACGATGGTTCCCGTCGGGTCGAGCTCCGCCGGCGCGAGCAGATGCACGATCTCGTTCCGCGTGGTGCGACCGGTGAAGCGCCCGTCGCCGTTCTTGTCGTGCGGCGTGAGCCCTTCGACGAGCACGTGCTGTCGGGTGCCGACCAGCGCGTCCAGGTGGCGGCGCTGGATCTTCTCCACCGCTTCGAAGAGGCGGGCGAGGCGCTCGGCCTTGACCTCTTCGGGGATGTCGTCGCCGAGCTTGAGGGCCGGGGTATACGGGCGCGGCGAGTACTTGAAGCAGAAGGCCGAGACGAAGCCCACCTCCTCCACCAGGCTCAGCGTCTCGCGGAAGTCCTCTTCGGTCTCACCGGGGAAGCCCACGATGATGTCGGTGGCGAGGGTGAGGCCGGGGCGCGCGTCCATCAGCGCGCGGGCGCGATCGACGTAGAGCGAGCGCGTGTAGCGGCGGAGCATGCGCCTCAGCACCCGGTCCGAGCCCGACTGCACGGGCAGGTGCACGTGGGCGGGCATCACCTCGAGCTCTGCGTGGGCGCGAAGAAGCGCGGGCGTCACGTGCCGCGGATGCGGCGAGGTGTAGCGAAGCCGCGCCAGCGCCGGCACCTCGCTGGCGATTCGGTGAAGCAGCTCCGCGAAGCGGCTCGTCGAGGCGAAGCGCGAGGGGAGCTCGGCTTCGGCGTCCGGCGGATTCGGAGGGCACCTGTTCGTCGGGCGGATGCCAGGAGTTCACCGTCTGCCCGAGGAGCGTCACCTCGCGCACGCCGCCTTCGACGAGGCGCGCGATCTCGTCGACGATCTCGCCAGCCGGCCGGTAGCGCTCGTCGCCGCGCGTGTGGGGGACGATGCAATAGGTGCAGCGCTCGTCGCAGCCCTTCATGACGGTCACGAAGGCGGTGACCTCGGGCTCCTCGGCGCGCGGGCGCGCGACCAGGAAGCGCGGATCGTCGTCGTCGAAGACGGTGCGGGCCACCGGCGGCGCGCCGTTCCGCGCCGCGCGGATCAGCCGCGGGAGCTCGGGGATGTTGTCCGGCCCGATCACCACGTCGACGTAGGGCGCCTTCGTCAGCAGCCGCTCGCCCTCCTGCTGCGCCACGCAGCCGGCGACGGCGAGCACCGCGCCCCGCTTGGACTCCTTCCACGGGCGGAGCGTCCCGAGGAGGCTCATCAGCTTGTGCTCGGCCTTTTCGCGGATCGAGCAGGTGTTGACGATGACCAGGTCGGCCACCGAGCCGTCCTCGGCGGGCGCATGCCCCTCGCCGCGCAGCACCTCCTCCATGCGACGAGAGTCGTGCACGTTCATCTGACAACCGAAGGTCTGGACGACGTAGCGCATGGCGGGACCGAGTGGGCGGCTTACTTAACGCGCCGGCCGGGGAGTGTCGAGGAGGCCGTGAATTCCACTCCCATTCCCATTCCCGTTCCCGCTCCCGCTCCCGCTCCCATTCCCACTCCCATTCCCGCTCCCGCTCCCGTTCCCGCTCCCATTCCCGTTCCCGTTCCCGTTCCCGTTCCCGTCGTCTCGGCCCCCTTCGCTGCGCTCGGGTCTGTTTCATGGGCTGTCGGTGCCGCTCCTTTCGCCCGCGTCAGGGGGCCCTTCGGGCGGGCAAAGCCCCCTGACGCGGGCGAAAGGAGCGACACCTCATGAGCAAGCTGGTCCACGACATCCTCCTCCAAGCCATCGAGGTCACCCGACCTCTGGCCGAAAGATTCCAACCCCAAGATCGCGACCTCGCCTCGCAGCTGAGGCGCGCGGCGAGCTCCGCGGCGCTCAATGCAGCCGAAGGGGAGTGGGCACGCAAGGGGCACCGAGCGGAGCACCTCTCGGTCGCCATGAACTCGGCGCGCGAAGCCAAGCAGGCACTCCGCATCGCGGTCGCCTGGGGCTACATCACCGCGATGGAGAGCGCGTCAGCCGACGACCGCTTCGACCATGCCGCCGCTTCGCTCTGGCGGATGATCCACGGCTGAGCGCGAGAGCCCGGAGGGCGAAAACCCTCCGGGCTCTCGTATGTTCACCGCAGCATCTTCGTGAGCATCGCCGCGATGGCGGCGCCGTGGCTCCGGACCTCCTCGACGGGGAGGCGATCGCCGGTGGCTTCGGCCAGTTCGAAGCAAGCAACCGTCTCCACAGCCGACCCGCGGGCGATCTCGTAATGCTTGCGGCGCATCGCTCTCGAGCTTTGCGTGCACCCTTCGGCGATGTTCGCGCCGACAGAGGTCGAAGCTCGCTTCACTTGCGATCGAAGCTCCGCATCCTTCGGCAAGTTCGCGTACACGAGCCCCACGAGCGAATGTGCGCGCTGCCAGACCCGCAAGTTGTGATGAATCATCCGATCAGAGTGTTTCTTGGTCATCGCTGAGACCCCTTTCCCACCCAAGAAGGGGTCTCAGCGATGACCAAGAAACACGATCAAACGGATTCAACCCGTTCCCGTTCCCGTTCCCGTTCCCGTTCCCGTTCCCGTTCCCGTTCCCGTTCCCGTTCCCGTTCCCGTTCCCGTTCCCGTTCCCAGTCCCGTTCCCAGTCCCGTTCCCAGTCCCAGTCCCGTTCCCAGTCCCGTTCCCGTTCCCGTTCCCGTTCCCATTCCCGTTCCCGCTCCCGTTCCCGTTCCCGTTCCCGTTCCCGTTCCCGTTCCCGTTCCCGTTCCCATTCCCGTTCCCAGTCCCGTTCCCAGTCCCGTTCCCGTTCCCGTTCCCGTTCCCGTTCCCGTTCCCGTTCCCGTTCAGTCGTGCAGGGCTGGCTCGAGGGGGGTCGCGGCCGGGTCGTCGAGGACCAGGCGCCCGGCTGGCACGCGCGACAGGCGCACGTGGCCGTTGTCGTCGGTGCGCCCCAGCATCACCGATCCGTCGGAGAGCCGGAGGGCCACCAGCCGATCGCGCAGCAGCCGGGTCCCGTCGGCCGACCAGGCGTAGATGTCGGCCTCGGCGTCCAGGGGGCGGAGCTCGGGAGCGGCGCAGGTGGCCGAGACCTCGTCGGAGAGCGCGCGGTCCATACACGCGTCGAGCGCACGTCGCGCCTCTTCGGGATCGGCGTTTCCAGCCGCGGCTGCCGCCGCCAGCCAGCGCGCCGCCGCCGCCTGCACCGGCGCTGCGCGCCGGTTGTCGAGCCAGTCGGTGGGCGCCGGCCCTTCCGGGCATGCGCCCAGGCCCAGCGCCGCGAGCGCGGTCGCGACGTTGGCGCGCACATAGGGTCCCCGCTTCGCAGAGAGCGCGCAGAGCGCCGGCCCGAGCGTCTGTGCTTCGGCGACTCCGCGCCGCGCGAGGCGCGCGAGCGCGAAAGAGGCCGCTCCCTGCGTCGGCCAGCGCGAGCGCTCGGCGAGCGCGATCATCGGCGCCACGTCCTGACGCGTGCCGATGGTCCCGAGCGCGACCGCCGCAGCCGCGCGCAGCGCCTCGTCGTCGCCGTCGAGCGCACCGCGCAGCGCCTCGCGGCTCGCGTCCACGTCGATGCCCCCGAGCGCGTGCGCCGCTGCGCGGCGCCGCGGCGGGTCCGGATGCGTCATCAACGCAGCGAGGTCGGCCGCGCCCTCGGGCGCGCCCCAGCGCCCGAGCGCGTCGATGGCGCGCGCCGCGAGCTGATCGTCATCCCCGCGCGCCGCAGCCGCGAGCGCTTCGCGCGCGCGCGCCCCGACGCTCTCCTCGAGCGCGCCCGCCGCCGCGAGGCGCGCGAGCGCCGCGCCCAGCGCCTCGATCACCGCGTGGCGGTCCGTCGGCTCGCTCTGCCCGAGCGCATCGATCAGCGCGCTCACCGTGTCGGGGCCGGCCGCGGCGCCGAGGGCGCGCGCGGCCTCGAAGCGCGTGCGGCCGTCGCGGTCGTCGAGGAGCGCGAGGATGGCTTCGGCGCCTTCGGGATCGCCGATGGCACCGATCGCTTCGACCGCCACGCGGCGCAGGCGCGGGTCGGGGTGATTGAGGAGGGGGCGGAGCTCGGGCAGGGCGCGTCGCGCGCCCACCACCCCGAGGAGGCGGACCACGCGCGCCCGCAGGGCGTGCGGGACGCGGCCCAAAGCGGAGAGGAGCGGGTCGGCCGCGCGCCCGTCCGGGGGCGCGCGCTCGAAGTAGCGGTCGAGGGCGTCGAGGCTCGCCTCGAGCGCGCCCTCGTCGTCCGAGCGAAGGCGGGCGAGGATGGGGACCAGCACCTCGGGGGCGCCGGTGGCGGCGGCCGCGGTGAGGAGCTGTCCCTCGTTGCCGAGGTCGCTGTCGAGGGCCGCGAGGAGCGGCGCGGCGGCGGCCGCGACCGGCGCGTCGGCGAGGATGCGCGACAGCACGCTGGCGATGGCCGTGGCCTCACCGCGATTTTCGGCGGCCGAGAGCGACTCCGCCAACGTCATCACGAAGGCGTCGCGCTCCGCGGGGCGCTCGCGCCTGAGGCGCCGCGCGCGGCTCACCAGCACGTCGGCGGCCAGCGCACGGGTGCGCGGCGGCGCGAGCGCCTGGACGACGGCGCGCGTCGCGGCCTCGCCCTCGATGGAGCCGAGCGCCGCGACCACCGCGCGCCCGTGGCGCGGATCCGGATCCGCGAGGGCCGCCACCAGCGGCTCCACAGCCGACTCTGCGCCGAGACGCCCCAGCGCGCCGATGGCCACCAGCTGCGAGTCACCGACCGGATCGCGAAGGCCCATCAGGAGCGCGGCGAGCCCACGGCTGTCGCCGATCTCGCCCAGGGCCGCGTAGACAGCGTTTCGCACCTCGGGCGCGTCGTCCCGCGCCCGCCCCACGAGCGGCACCACCGCGCGCGGGTCGCCGAGGGCGCCGAGCACCTCCGCCGCTTCGATGCGCACGGTCGCGCTGGTGTCGTCGAGGCGACCGAGGAGCGGCACCACCACCGCGGGCGTGCCGATGCTCGCCAGCGCCTGCACCGCCGCGCGACGCACGTCCGCATTGGAATCGCCGAGGACGCGCACCAGCGGCGTCACCGTGCGCGCGTCGCCGATGCGACCGAGGGCGCGCGCCGCGCTGGTGCGCACGTCGGCGTCCGAATCGTCCAGCCAGTCGAGGAGCCGCGGCACCGCTTCGCGCAGGCGCACCCGTCCGGCGGCGTCGGCCGCCTCGGCGCGCACGCCAGCGTCGGGATCGTCGAGGGCGTCGATGATGGCGTCGCCCACCTCGCTGGCCGGGTAGCTCCCGAGCAGGCGCACCACCTCGCGCCGCCGCGCCGCGTCCCCGTTCGCCAGGTCGCGTCTCAGACGTCCCAGCCGGCCTTCCCACTCGAACCCGAGGCTCGCGAGGCAGAGCAGGACCAAAAGGCAGGTGCCGAGACGGCGCATCGCGGAAAAGATAGCTCGAATCAATCCACCGTGAGGATGGCGTGGAACGCTTCCTGCGGGATCTCCACGCTGCCCACGTTCTTCATGCGCTTCTTGCCCTCTTTCTGCTTCTCGAGGAGCTTGCGCTTTCGGCTGATGTCGCCGCCGTAGCACTTCGCCGTGACGTCCTTGCGGAGCGCCCGCACCGTCTCGCGGGCGATGACCTTGTTGCCGATGGCCGCCTGGATCGCGACCTCGTACTGCTGGCGCGGAACGATCTTCTTGAGCTTCTCCGCGAGCCCGCGCCCGAGATAGTACGCCTTGTCCTTGTGGACGATGGCGCTGAGCGCGTCGACCTTGTCGCCGTTCAGCAGCATGTCGACGCGCACCAGCTTGTTGGGCCGGTAGCCGACCAGCTCGTAGTCCATCGAGGCGTAGCCCTTGGTCGCGCTCTTGAGCTTGTCGAAGAAGTCGAAGAGCACCTCGGCCAGCGGCAGGTCGTAGGTGATGATCACGCGCTCGGGCGTGACGTAGTTGATGCCCTGCTGCTCGCCGCGGCGGTCCTCGCAGAGCTTGAGCACCGCGCCGACGAACTGCGCCGGGACGTGGATGCTCACCCGGAAGTAGGGCTCTTCGATGTGCTGGATGTACTGCGGATCGGGGAGCTTCGAAGGGTTCTCGACCTCGAGCACCTCGCCGTCGATCTTGTGCACCTTGTACACGACGCTCGGCGCGGTGGTGATCAGGTCCAGGTCGTACTCGCGCTCGAGGCGCTCCTGGATCACGTCCATGTGGAGCAGTCCGAGGAAGCCGCAGCGAAAGCCGAAGCCCAGCGCCTCGGAGGTGTCCGGCTCGAAGACGAAGGCTGCGTCGTTGAGGTGCAGCTTGTCGAGGGCGTCGCGGAGCTCCGGGTACTGGTCGCTGTCGGTGGGGAAGATCCCGCAGAACACCATCGGCTTGACGTCTTTGAAGCCCGGAAGCGGCGCGGTGGCGGGCTTGCGCGCGTGGGTCAGGGTGTCGCCGACCTTGGTGTCGTGGATGCTCTTGATCGACGCTGACACGAAGCCGACCTCGCCCGGCCCGAGCTCGTCCACCGCGACGGGAAAAGGCGCAAACACGCCCAGCTCGGTGACATCGTAGTCCGCCTTGGCGGCCATCATCCGAACCTTGTCGCCCTTCTTCAGGGTGCCGTCGACCACGCGCACCATCATCATCGCGCCGCGGTAGGGGTCGTACCAGCTGTCGAAGAGGAGCGCGCGCAGGGGCGCCTCCGGATCCTCGTTCGTCCTGGGCGGCGGCACGCGGCGACAAATCGCCTCGAGGACCTCCTTGACGCCCTCACCGGTCTTCGCGCTGACCGGGAAGACCTCGTTCGCAGTCGAGGCCGATCACCTGCTCGACCTCCTGCGTCGTTCGGTCCACGTCCGCGCTCGGCAGATCGATCTTGTTGAAGACCGGGATGATCTCGAGGTCGTTCTCGATGGCGAGGTAGACGTTGGCGAGGGTCTGCGCTTCGACGCCCTGGGTCGCGTCCACCACCAGGAGCGCTCCTTCGCAGGCCTGCAGAGACGCGGCTCACCTCGTAGCTGAAGTCGACGTGCCCCGGCGTGTCGATGAGCTGAGCTGGTACTCGACGCCGTCCTCCGCCTTGTAGCGGAGGCGCACCGTTTGCGCCTTGATGGTGATCCCTCGCTCGCGCTCGAGGTCCATCTTGTCGAGGAACTGCTCCTTGGCTTCGCGCTCGGTCAGCGCGCCCGTCACGTCGAGGATGCGATCGGCCAGCGTGCTCTTGCCGTGGTCGATGTGCGCGATGATGGAGAAGTTGCGGATCCGGGAGATGTCGTAGGCCATACAACGTCGGTCGTGTATCGACGATGATGTCGATCAGCCGCTGGAGCGCTTCTTCTTCTTCGCCGCGGCCGTCGTGTCCAGCGAAAGCTGACCGGGGAGCTGTTCCTCGTGTCGTTCGAGGACCAGGTCGATCCCTTCGCGGATGTAGACCGCCACCGGGACCTTCGTCCGCTGGTGCAGGAGCTTCAGCTTCTCGTTCTGCTCCGGCGTGATGTAGATCGTCGTCGAGATCTTCTTGCGAGCCATGGGTCGTCCCGAATTCGCGTGAAGGTACATGGCCACACACATACTGTCAAACGGCGCAGGGGCTCAATTTGAGGACCTTTTTCCCCTGCTTGTCGCCCCTTTCCCCCCAGCGTATGCTCCAGCGTCTATCGAGGTGAAAATGAAGGTCTTTTTGGCTCTCGCCCTCGTCCTCGGCTTCTCGGCCTGTGGCGGAGGCGACGAGAATCTGGAGAACGAGGAAGGCCTCCGGGGGTCCCGGGGGGACGAGTCCGTCCGGCAGCAGTGCACCGGCAACGTCCAGGCGGTGGACGTGAACAACGACGGCGTCCCGGACATCCGGCATCACTTCGATGGCTCGCGGCGCGTTTGCTCCGAGATCGACATGAACTTCGACGGCCAGGTCGACATCACGCGCTTCTACGCCCAGGACGGGGAGCACCCCATCCGCGAAGAGCACGATTTCGACTTCGACGGCCGCATCGATCAGATCAGCTACTACGAGGGCGGCAAGCTCGTCCGCAAGGAGCTCGACACCAACTTCGACAACGTCATCGACACCTGGATGTGGTGCGAGGACGGGATGGTGGCGCGGGCAGAGCGCGACCGGCAGCACGCCGGTGAGCCGGACACCTGGGAGGAGTACGAGCGTGGGATCCTCTCCCAGGCGCGCTACGACGACAACAACGACGGCCGCCCCGAGAAGTGGGAGGTCTTCAACAACGGTCGCCTGGTCGAGGTCCGCTACGACACCGATGGTGACGGGCGTCCGGACCGGTCGGAGGAGATCGCGGCGAGCGAAGCGGGCCCGCCCGACGAAGCCGTGAGCTGCGATGGGCGACCGCTGGCCGAGCAGGCCGAGCAGGCCGCCGCTGCCGCCGATCAGCCCGCTGAGGGCGAAGGCGGCGAAGGGGAAGGCGAGGGCGAGGGCGAGGGCGAGGGAGATGACGCCAGCACCGACGACACCGAGTCTGGCGATCCCGAAGATGGCGACGCGAGCTCGGCCGCCGACGTGCCGAGCGACTTCGACGAGGTGGAGGTCGAGCAATGAATCGCGCGCTTTCCCTCGCGCTCCTCTGTGCCGCGCTCGCCGCCGCTTGCGGTGGTGACCAGCGCTCGGCGGACCGACCCGAAGGGCTCGCCGAGGGCGAAGGACGCTCGCGCTCCATGAGCGGCGGCTCGCAGCGGCCGGACGACGCGAGCCGCTGTCAGGGCGAGGACCAGCGGCACGAGGTCAGCGAATACGACACCACGGGCGACGAATGGCCCGACGTCCGCAAGGTCTTTCTCCGGGTCGGGGATCCCCCGGCGATCCGTTTGGTCCTCGTCTGTCGCGAGGCCGACCTCAACGGCGACGGCGTCAAGGACGTCGTGCGCTACTACACCGACGAAGGGCGGCCCCTGCGCGAAGAGGCCGACCGCAACCTCGACGGCCAGATGGACGAGATCATCTTCTTCGAAGATGGTCGCATCGTCCGCATCGAGCAGGACACGGCGGGCAACGGCCGGGTCGACACCAAGATCTACTACGAGGACGGCCACCCGGTGCGCGCCGAGCGCGACATGGCGGGGCGCAGCACCGCCACCAACTGGCAGCCAGACCGCTGGGAGTACTACGAAGACGGCCGGATGATCCGCATGGGCGAGGACCTCGACGGCGACGGACGCGTCGACCGCTGGGATCGCGACGAGGAGTTCCGGCGCGAGCAAGAGGAGCGCCGGGCGCAGGAAGCGGCGCAGGAAGACGCCGAAGACGTGGAAGGCGCCACGGACGACGAGGGCGGACAAGACCCCGACGCCGTCTGAATGGCCAAGGAACGCCTTCAGAAGATCCTGGCTGCGGCCGGGGTCGCCTCGCGCCGCGCCTCGGAGAAGCTGATCACCGAGGGCCGGGTGCGCGTGAACGGTCGCGTGGTGAGCGAGCTGGGCACGAAGGCCGACGCGCGCCGCGACAAGATCGAGGTCGACGGACGGCGCATCGTGCGCGAGAAGCCGGCTTATTACGTCCTCAACAAGCCGCGCGCGGTGGTGAGCACGCTGTCCGATCCCGAGGGGCGCGAGACCGTCCAGGACTACCTGAAGGGGATCCCCGAGCGGGTCTTTCCCGTCGGTCGCCTCGACTACCACACCAGCGGCGCGCTCCTGCTCACCAACGACGGTGAGATGAGCGAGGCGCTGCTCAGGCCCGCCCGCGACGTGCCCAAGGTCTACGTGGTCAAGCTCAAGGGCCACCTCGACGTGCCCGAGCTCGATCGGATCCGAAACGGCGTCAAGCTCGACGACGGCTACGTCACCAAGCCCGCCGAGTGCTTCGTTCTCAGGCAGGAGAAGGGGCACACCTGGATCCAGCTGACCCTCAAGGAAGGCAAGAACCGGCAGATCCGGCGGATGGGTGACGCCCTCGGGCGGCGGGTGATGCGCCTGTCGCGCACCTCCTTCGCCGGGGTGAGCATCGACGGCCTGAGGCCCGGCGAGTACCGTCCGCTGCGCGCGCGCGAGATCGAGAAGCTCTCTAAGGTCGTGCGGCGGTGACCACCAGCTCGCTGAAGCCGCCGCAGTCCGGCGACTCGTGGCCGGTGAAGAGCAGCCGCACCGTGCGCCCGTAGCCCTGGATGTCGATGTGCTGCTCCGGGTCGGGCGTGCCCGCGAGCATGCGGCTGTCCGAGGCCTGGACCCCGTCGGCGGCGTCGAGGATCTGCACCGTCATCGAGCCGAAGCCGTAGTCGGTGCGGTACATCGCGTCGGCGTTGTCGCCGTTGCCGTAGAAGTCGATGCCGACGATGCACTCGTCGTCGCGGACTTCCCAGTCGAAGGTCGTGGGTGAACCGTCGCCCTCCGGGCCGGCCGAGAACCAGGAGGTCATCCGGCTGCCGTCGACGGCGTTGGCGGCCATGAAGCTCGCGTTGTAGGTGCTCGACGCGCTCACGTAGCCCTCGCTCGTGATGTCCACCTCGTTGGTCGGGTCGCCCTCGCAGCGAAGCGCGTTCTGACCATCGCATTGATAGCGGCCGAGCAGGCAGTTGCCGCAGGGGTCGAGCACGCGGGCGGGCAGGGTTCCCGTGCCGCCGCAGTCGTTGAGGAGGCCCTCGTCGGGGAAGGTGCCGGTGTCGCGGGTGCCGCCGGGGGGCACGCACTGGCCCGCGTTGCCGCCGCCGGCCGTTCGGTCGTAGCGGAGCCCGGTGGCCGAGCAGCTCGAGTCGTCGAAGGCGCAGTAGGCGCCGCCGACGCAGAGCCCGCGGGCGGAGCCCCTTCGACATTGGCTGTCGGCTGTGCAGTCGAAGGTGTCAGGGAAGGTGTCGCATCCCGCGAGCACGACGGCCAAACCCCCGATGGCGAGGGCGCCGAGCGTCGCGAGAGGACCGCGCATCATGCGGGGGAGTATGCCGCCTTTCCGGCGTGGCGGCACGGTTCAGAGGTCGCGGTAGGGGTTGTCCGGCATCCCCATCGCCGTCTCGGCCTCCATCGTGGGCGGCGGCGTGGGCTCAGTGGTGGTCGTCGTCGTGGTCGTCATCGCCTCGACGCGCATCGTCGCTCGCCGCATCCCCGCCCGCCGCCGCATCGACACTTCGATAAGTGGTTCGGTAACCGCGGCCCCCGCCTCCACTCCCGCTCCCGTCCCCGTCCCCGTCCCCGTTCCCGTTCCCGTTCCCGTTCCCGCTCCCGTTCCCGTTCCCGTTCCCGTTCCCGTTCCCGTTCCCGTTCCCGCTCCCGCTCCCGTTCCCGTTCCCGTTCCCGCTCCCGTTCCCGTTCCCGTTCCCGTTCCCGCTCCCGTTCCCGTTCCCGTTCCCGTTCCCGCTCCCGTTCCCGTTTCCGTTCCCGTTCCCCCTCCCCCTTCCGGCTCCACCACCTGCATCCTCGCCGGCGCCGGCGCCGCCTCGTCGTCCGAGACCGCCATCGCGATCACCGTGCCCACGATGCCCGCGGCGAGGAGCAGCATCACCACCGCGCCGGCCCACAGCAGGCGCTGGTGGCGGGCGGCGACCTCGTCGATGACGCTGGTCGTGGCCTTGCGGTCCTCTTCGCCGAAGGGGTCCTGGCCGAGGGCGCGGGAGTGGCCGCCCGTCCGCTCCACCCCCGACTCGAGGCGGGGCTCGCTCTCGAGCAGCTCGACGCTGATGTCGCTGGGGTCGGTTCGGAGCTGATGAAGCGGGGGCAGGTCGTCGTCGCTCTGGCCGGAGTCGGGGCGCTCGTACTTTCGCGTGGCGCTGTTGTCGAAGGAGTCGGCGTCGGCGCGCGCGTCCGCGCCGAGCCCCACCTGGGAACGGTCGGCGAGGCGGGTCGGTGCGTCGTCCGCCGGATCGGAGCGCTGAGGTTTGCTCGTCTGCGTGACGGCGTCGCCGCGCTGGGGTGGATCCCTGAGCGTCGGACCGGCCTCGTCGGCGAGGGCCGCGCCGCCGCCCATCGAGGGCACGACCTCGCTCTGGTCCGGCACCGCCGGGGGCGCGCCCCTGCCGCTGCCCGGCGCGGAGGGCGGCACGCTCACCACCTCCGAGGGGTAGGGCACCTGCGTCTCCGCTTCGCGCAGCTCGTCAGCGCGCTCCTTGAGATGCTCGCCGGCCAGGCTTCGCACCCAGTTGCGCACGTCGTTGGGGCTCGCGGGGCCGCCGATCGTCGCTGCGATCTCCTCGACCTCCAGCATCAGCGCCGCAGCGCTGGGCGTCCGATTGGCGAGCTCGCGCGCCATCGCCTTTTCGATGATGTGGTCGAAGGGCAGGAGCGACGGGTCGATGCTCGATGGCGGCGGGTAGTCCCCTGCGAGCACCATCCGCCGGATGCCGTGCTTGTCCTTCGCCTTGAAGAGCCGCTTCTGGGTGAGCGTCTCCCACAGGATGATCCCCATCGCGAAGACGTCCGAGCGCTGCTCCACCAGCGAGTGCTCGAGCTGCTCGGGCGCGGCGTAAGCGACCTTGCCCTTGAACTCGGCGCCCTGGGTCACGTGGATGCGGTCTTCGGCCTTGGCGACGCCGAAATCCGTGAGGCGCGAGATGCCGTCGGCGCCGACGAGGATGTTCTGCGGAGAGATGTCGCGATGGACGAGGTTGAGGGGCTTTCCGTCCTTGTCCGTGAGCTCGTGCGCCGCCACCAGGCCGGACAGGGCGTCGAGGATGATGCGCAGCACCACCCGCACCGGCAGCTTGTCCCGCTGCTGGAGCGCGGAGTGCAGAAGGCGCCCGAGCTCGAGGCCCTCCACGTACTCCATGACCAGGTAGTAGCGCTCGTCCCACTCGAAGACGTCGATGGTGGACACGACGTTCGGGTGATGGATCTTCGCCGCCAGGCGCGCCTCGTCGAGGAACATCGCGACGAACTTCTCGCGCTCGGCGAGGTGCTCGTGCAGCAGCTTGATCGCCAGCCGGCGCTCGAAGCCGCCCGCGCCCACCGCGCGCCCCGCGTAGACCGAGCCCATCCCGCCCGAGGCCAGGCGCAAGAGCAGCTGATAACGCCCACCGACGACCCGACCGACGAGGTCGTCGCGGCGCTTCTTCTTGCGCGGTTTCTCCTTGGGCACCCGGGCGGTCACGGAATCCTCCCGGATATGGACGCGAGGGCGCCCCCGTCCATTGGGCCCACGCCGAAACGCACGCTGCTGTCTGCCTCGTCGCTCTCGTCGCCGCCGCCCCAATCCGTGAAGATCGCCATCGCCGCGGTGATCACGCCCAGGCCGATCGCGGCGCCGAGCAGCACGTTGGTGCGCGTCTCCCTGGCCTGCCCCGCATCGAGCTTGTCCAGGGTGCGGGAGGCGTCGTAATCGGTGCGCGCGTTCGTGGTGTCGATGCCGGACCAGATGGTGACGCCCACCAGCCCGACGGTCACCGCGGCCGCGGCGAGGGTCGCCCAGAGCGGGATCACCCCGATGCCGCCGCCTGCATCGTCGCTGCCCGTCCCGCCGAGGGTGTCTTCGTCCCCGCCCCCTTCGTCTTCCTCCTCTTCCTCGTCGCCCGCGCTCGTCAGGCCCTCGCCGTGTCCTTCCTCGCCCGGCGCCGGCGCCTCGAGCACCAGCTCCCGCACCTCGCCGGCCTCACCCGTCGATGCGGTCTCGCGCACGCCCACGTCGAAGGTGGCCCGGAAGAAGTGGGGCTCGTTCGGCGCGAAGAAGAAGGTGCGATAGCGCGTCTCTTGACCGTCCACGGCGAGGGTGCAGGAGGCGTCGCAGGTCACGATGACCTTGAAGGAATCGTTTGCGACCCCGGGCACGAAGCGTGCCTGCCGCCGCGCGGAGAGATCGCGCTCCACCAGCGCGGTCGCCACCGTCGCCGCGCGCCGGTCGTCGCCGCCTTCGCGGTAGGCCCGGATGGCGTTCTCCATCGCCACGCGCGCCGGCAACAGCGCGTCCGCGCGTTCGAAGGCCTGCCCTGCGGCGATGTAGTCGCCGGCCTCATAGAGGTGGACGCCCTCGTCATAGGCGTTCTCCGCCGCCTCGACCCGTTCGTGGCTGTCGCGTTGAGCCTGGGCGCTCGACGGAAGGGACGCGGCCACGAGGGCACAGAGGATCCCGAGCTCGAGCGAGGCATACATCCACCGACAAGGGTAGCGTGCCCGAGCGCGATCAGTGAAGATGACCAGGCGGATGTCTCATCGGTCCAGCGCGATCTGCCTGGGTTTCGCCCTCGTGGGCTGTGGTCGAATCGGCTTCGGGCCGCTGTCCTCCGCCGATTCGGGCAGCCCCATGGACGCGACGATGGACGGGGCTATGGACGCAGCCATGGACGGGACCAGCTCGGACGGGATGGCTTCGGACGCGGCCGGCGATGGCGCGGTGGACGCGGGCCGCGACCCCGATCTCGTCGTCTGGCTGCCTCTCGACGAAGCCGCGGGCGACCCTCCCATGGACGTGCTGGGGGTGGTCCAGAACGCGCGCTGTGACCCCGGGCGCTGCCCGGTCCCGGCGCCGGGCGTGGTCGGCGGCGCGTACGAGTTCGACGGGGTCGACGACTACCTCCTCTTCGACACCTCGTCGGTCCTCGACTTCGGGGCGTCGGGGCAGCCCTTCTCGGTGACCGCCTGGTACAAGACCCGCAGCCGCGGGCCCGCGCAGCAGGTCGTCTACGCGCAGAGCACTGCGGGGGGCGACATCTCCTTTCAGCTCTCCTTCGAGGATCTCGGATCTCGTCGGCACCTACGACGTCGTCTGGAAGGTCTGCACCGTCGACTGCCCCTCCGAGACCTTCGCCAAGTGGTCGGACGGGGTGGAGATCGACGCCTGGCACTTCGCCGTCGGCGTCTGGAACGGCTCGGAGTCGATCCTCTACGTCGACG
The DNA here is from genome assembly GCA_963727445.1 of uncultured delta proteobacterium. Classification (GTDB taxonomy): domain Bacteria; phylum Myxococcota_A; class Polyangia; order Polyangiales; family B10-G4; genus B10-G4. Next base: position 384,053 of record CAVSGI010000014.1, on the reverse strand, counting down.
GCGTGGAGCGGGCGCGCGCCGATACGCCCGGCGTGAAGTTCGACGGCTCGCCTTTCATGGTGGGCGCCGACTGGGAGACCGGCGGCTCGATCGAGGACAGCTTCGACGGCTTCATCGACGACATCCGCATCTTCCGTCGCGTGCTCTCCGTCGACGAGCAGCTGGCGATCATGGGGGGCTGACAGGTGCGCGCGATGATCTTCGAAGGGGAGGGCACGCCGCTACGCATGGCGGAGGTGCCCACACCGACGGCCGGCGCCGGACAGGTGCAGGTGAAGGTGCACGCCTGCGGCGTCTGCCGCACGGACCTGCACGTGGTCGACGGCGATCTCACCGAGCCGAAGCTTCCGCTGATCCTCGGTCACGAGGTCGTCGGCGAGGTCAGCGCGCTCGGCGAGGGCGTCGAGGGTCTGTCTGTCGGCCAGCGCGTCGGCATCCCCTGGCTCGGCTGGACCTGCGGCGAGTGCGTGCACTGTCGCGCGAGTCGAGAGAACCTGTGCGAGCGCGCGCGCTTCACGGGCTACACCATCGACGGCGGCTATGCGGAGTACACCGTGGCCGACGCGCGCTACACCTTCCCGCTCCCCGGCGACACCGACGACGCCCACTCGGCGCCGCTCTTGTGCGCGGGGCTCATCGGGTACCGCTCCTGGCGCATGGCGGGCGAAGCCGAACGCCTCGGCGTCTACGGCTTCGGCGCGGCGGCCCACATCATCGCGCAGGTCGCGCGCCACGAGGGCCAGCGCATCTTCGCGTTCGTGCGCCCCGGTGACGACACGGCCGCCGCTTTCGCGAAGCGCCTCGGCGCCGAGTGGGCCGGCCCCTCCGACGGTCCTCCGCCCGAGCCCCTCGACGCCGCGATCATCTTCGCCCCCGTCGGCGCGCTGGTCCCGGCGGCCCTGCGCGCCGTCCGCCCCGGCGGCACCGTGGTCTGCGCCGGCATCCACATGAGCGACATCCCGAGCTTCCCCTACGACATCCTCTGGCGCGAACGAAAGCTGGTGTCGGTCGCGAACCTCGAGCGCCGCGACGGCGACGAGTTCCTGAAGCTCGCTCCACGCATCCCCGTCGAGACTACCGTCGAAGCGCATCCCCTCTCCGACGCCAACGAGGCCCTCGCGCGCCTGCGCGACGGGCGGCTCAGCGGCGCGGCGGTCTTGATCCCCTGACGCCGCCGAATCGCTCGCGCAGGTAGCGCTCGATGTCGCGCGACTCGCCCATGTAGCGCGGCGTCCCGTCGGGCTGTCCGATGCGCAGCACCGGTACCGTTCGCCGTCCGCGCGCGGCCATGAGCTCGCGCTTGGCGTCGAGGTCCTGGTGGATGTCGCGGGTGGCGATCACGAGGTCGAGATCCGCGAGGGCCTTCCACACCCGCCGGCAGTACCAGCAGCCGCGGTAGTGAAAGAGGGTGAGGTCGAGAGCCTCTTCCGACAGCTCGTCCGTCGCGGTCATGCGCTAGCCCTGGGTCGCGAAGTACGCCGCCGCGGCGCCGAGCCCGAGCACCAGGAGCAAGAGCAGGGTCACCACCGTGCCGCGGCGGCGGTTCTGCTTTCGGAGCTCGGCCATGGTCTCGTCGATGTGCTCGCCCAGATCCTGATCCTGGCTGGCTTGCGGCTGTGGGGTCTTCGGAGCGGCGGGGAGCTCGACCGAGGTGATGCCGGTGGGACTCTCGATGGCCGGCGGCATGAAGGAGCCGCTGCCCACCTGGCCGCTGAGGATGTTGCTCTGCGACAGCTCGTCGCGGAGGGGGCCGTAATCGATGGGTGCGCTGTCTTCGGGTGCCGTCATCAGCGTGTCGCGCACGATGAGACGATCGCTGAAGGTGCGCTTCATCCATCGCGACACCTCGGCGTGGCCCGTGGGGTTGCCCAGGCTGTAGAGGTAGGCCTCGAGCTGGTGGGCGAAGGCCCGCGCCGTCGGGGTGCGTTTATCGACGTCCCGGGTGAGGGCCTTCATCACGATCTTCTCGAGGGCCGGCGGGTAGTTGGGGTAGACCTCGCTCGGCTTCGGGATGGGACCGCGGGCCACCGCGATCATGGTCTCGGCGGGGCTGTCGCCTCGGAAGAGCTTGCGACCGAGGGTGGTCTCCCAGAGGGTCACCCCCAGCGACCAGACATCGGCGCGGCGGTCGACCTCTTCGCCCCGGAGCTGCTCCGGCGCCATGTGAGTGATCTTCCCTTTGACGGTACCGATCGCCGTTTTGGTCTCGCGTCCCCGGGCCCGCACCACACCGAAGTCGATCACCTTCGCCGGGCCGTCGTAGCTGACGAGCACGTTGCCCTGGGACACGTCGCGGTGGACGAGCTCGAGGGAGTTGCCGACCTCGTCCGTGAGCTCGTGCGCGGCGTCCAGGCCCCGAGCGGCATCCGCGAGGGCGCGCGCAGCGATCCACGCCGGGAGCGTTCGACCGTCGGCCTGGGCGCGCTTGGCGGCCGCGCTCAGCGTCTCGCCGTGCAGATACTCCATCACCAGATAGAGCTGTCCGGCGTCCATCCCGAAATCCATCACGGAGCAGACGTTGGGATGGTGGATCCGGGCGATCAGCCGGGCTTCGTCGGCGAGCATCGTCGCGAAGCTCTGGTCGTGGGACTGCTCCGGGTGGACCACCTTGACCGCCACCCACCGCGAAAATCCGTGCTCGCCGTGGATCTGCGCCAGGTAGACCGTGGCCATCCCGCCCTCGGCCAGCTTGTGGCGCAGGTGGTAGCGCCCGAGCACGCGCCCTTCCAAGGTCCCAGCAGCAGCGAGCCCGAGCTCCACGCCGAAAAGCTACCACGTTCGCAGGGCTTTTCCCGCGATCCAAAGGCCCGCCCCCAACCCTTGACACCCCCATGAATCCGGCTATGTTCCGGCTCCCAATATCGCGGGGTGGAGCAGTCTGGTAGCTCGTCGGGCTCATAACCCGAAGGTCGTCGGTTCAAATCCGGCCCCCGCAACCAACGGAATCGTACGACGCCTCCAGGCAATCCCTGGGGGCGTTCTGCGTTGGTGATCCCGTTCCGGGTGTGGGTGTCGACGAGGAAGGTGGGGTAGGCACGGGGCGGGCGGTCCTGTCAGTTCCCGAGGGCGCCGTCAGTCCTCAAGACGTGTCCGATTCCGAACCCCCGAAGCTCTACGCAAGCCCCTTTCGCCAGCGGCTCCACCGCGCTCTCGTGCTCCTCGCAGAGGATATCCGACAATCGCCGCCACCAGAATGGAGCACCCACAAAATCGAGTGCGCTCGGTGCTCGTTCAAGGGCGGGATGCGTTACGCCGGTGCTCGTGGGTATGCCTGCGAGAGGTGCGGAAAGGAGCATCACTTTCGCAACACTCGACGGGGTCCCTGGTAGTCCGCCAGTGCTCAAGCTCGCCGCGCGCCTCCCCGACACCGCCCGGTCGTGTGCGCAGCACCGTTGCGGCATCGGGGACGGTTCCTCGTGCGTTACTCGGAGCCTTCGCCCGACGACCACTCTTCCGCGATCGACGGCCAGTCAATGCGGCGTTCAGCGCTTCCTGTCCACGTCGCCCAGTAGTCGGGATCGGATGACGCCGGACGATGGCTAGGCTCCAGTTCTCGCCCGCCGCCGAGCCTCGCGCGCGGATGGCGAGGCGCTTCGTCTTCCACGTACAGCTCCGCCACACCGACGTCTGGCGGCGGATCAGCTTGCCGGTGGAATCCTCGTTCGCGCAGCTCCATGCCGCGATCCAGGACGCCTTCGGCTGGGAGGACTGTCACCTCTATGCGTTCCGCAGAGGCAGGGAGGACCTCGCCGTCCACCCGAGCTTCGAGTCCTTCGACGGCACGCCGACGCCGAACGCGAGCGCGGTGCGCGTCGCTGCCCATCTCGGGAAGGTGGGCTGGGGGAGCGCGTCGCCACAATCACTGCGTCCGGCCGTCGAGCAGCCTCCCGCCGAGCTCGGCAAGAAGAACGCGCAGCTCTATTTCTCGACACCCTGTAGACGCGCGCGCAGCCCCAAGAGGAAGCTGGACATCAAGCGCTTGGAAGGCTCCGGAAGCGCCTCCGCCCATTGATAGAGCTTGGCGTCCTCGCGCTGGGAGTGCGCGCGGAGCGCCGCGATGAAGTCGTCGATGCGCCCCCTTCGGAGGGCGTGAAGCTCGGCGTCGATCTCGAGCTTCTCCAACGTCTCCAGGAACTGCGCGTGCTCGGCTCTGAGCTCCGCGATCTCGACCGGGTGCTCCTTCTCGAAGCGCCCGAAGAGGTACTTCTCTTCACCGTCGAGGTGGCCGCGAAGGTGCACTTCGACTCTCCTCAAGGCCTGGTCCATCAGGTCGAAGTCTCCCGCGTTGGCAGCGTTCGCCACCTGCGCGAGATTGTCATCAATCGTGCGGTGGTCTTCCACCAACCTTCCTCGCAGGCGCACGTCCTCGGCCGCCTCGGCCTTGCTGCCCCGGTGAACGTTCAACGCGCCCGCCTTCTGGAGCGCCTCCTCGACGATGTCCGCCCGCTCGCGTGTCGTGACACCGACGAGCACTGCGCCCTTCTGAATCTCCTCTTCGTTTTCGTGACCGATGTCCTCGTGCCAGAACCCGAGGCCGCCCATCACGCCGGCGAGCGTCCCGGTCGCGCCCCCGAAGAAAGCGCCCTTCAGCACCGCGAGGATCGGGCCGACGGCGAGCCACCCCGAGAACGGGATCGTGAGAGCGCCGCCGACCGCGCCGAGGACGCCGCCGATCGCCGCCCCACGGGGGATGCCGGTCTTGTGCTCGAGCCCGGACTCCTCGACGGACACCTCATGCTGGAGCAGCACGCTGATGTCCTCCGCTGCGAAGTGCGCATCGAGGAGGTTCTGCGTCGCGGTCGCGGCGGATTCTTCGTCCCAGAACAGGGCATAGACGAACATTGCTCGGTCCTTTCCCACTGGCTCAACGAGCATCGGGGCTGGGCGGTGGACGGTGAGCGCTGGCTCCGCGCGTTGGAAGCCCAGAAGGACGTGATCGCGGCCGCTCTCGATCGGGAGCGCGAGCGGGTCGAAGCGCACCTCGAGGGAGATCCGCCGCCACGAAGGACAGATGGCACGACACGATGCCGACATCGCGGTGGCCGACTCCGGGAGCTGCAGCGACGCCGCGTCCGGCTCCGCAGTCGTCACAGCTTCCCCACTCGCGTCGATGCCCTTGAGTATGGACATTGCCCGCTTGCCCATCGCCCCTCCGTTCGAACGTCACTTGGAAGTACTCACGTGAGATCCGGGGGCAAGGTGGGACCGAGTTGTCGCGCCGAGAGGGGCGCCTATTTCACCCACATGACGCGATACACGACGACTTCGCTCTTGGCATTTCTGATGCTGGCCGCCTGCGGCGACGAAGAGGCTCCTACGGACCCGGTGGGCGCCACCGTGCTCCGGTCCGAGATGGCGAGGATTACCTCCCCCGACGTTCCCGCGACGGACATCGACGCGGTGGCCGAGGGCAACCGCGCCTTCGCGTTCGACTTGTACAGCGAGCTTCGGGACGAGGATGGCAACCTCTTCATGTCGCCTTACAGCATCTCGGTCGCGCTCGCGATGACCTACGCCGGTGCGGAGGGCAACACCGAGACGCAGATGCGTGACGTGATGCATTTCATCGACGAGGCGCGACTGCACCCCGCTCTGAACGCGACGGACCTCGCGCTGATGTCGCGGGGCGACGAGGCGAGCGGAAGCGACGACGGGCCGTTCCGCCTGAACGTCGTCAACGCGACATGGGGCCAGACGGGATACACGTTCCTGCCCAGCTACCTGGACGTCCTCGGGGAGAACTACGGCGCGCCTATGTACCTCCTCGACTTCAGCAGCGATCCCGAAGGCTCGCGCATGGTGATCAACGACTGGGTGGAGGAGCGGACCGAGAACCGAATCCAGGAGCTCATCCCGATGGGCGTCATCACACCGATCACCACGCTCGTGCTCACCAACGCGATCTACTTCAACGCGGCCTGGAACCAGCCCTTCGAGGAGAGCAACACCGACGACGGCGCGTTCACGCGCCTCGATGGAAACACGGTGACGGTGCCGATGATGTTCCAGGACGAAGAGCATCGCTACGCCGAAGGGGAGGGCTATCGCGTCGTCGAGCTCGCGTACGACGAGCCGGATCTCGCGATGGTGCTCGTTCTTCCTGACGAGGGACGATTCGACGAGATCGAAGCGGGCCTGAACGAGACGACCTATCAGACGATCATGAGCGAGCTCTCGGACTACAGAGTGGCGGTGACCATGCCGAAGTTCGAGTACGAGTCCGCGTTCGGGCTGAACGACGCGCTGATGGCCCTCGGGATGACGGATGCGTTCTCGGGCGCCGCCGATTTCTCGGGAATGGACGGGACGCACACCCTTTTCATCCAATCCGTGCTCCACAAGGCGTTCATCGCCGTGAACGAGGCCGGCACCGAAGCGGCCGCCGCGACCGCCGTGGTCGTGGGCCGAGTCAGTGCGCCCGAGCCAGCCGAGATCGCCCTGGACCGTCCGTTCCTCTATTTCATCGTGGACCGACCGACGGGAGAGCTCCTCTTCCTCGGAAGGGTGCTCGAATCCGTCTGCCTGACGGGAAACGGATAGCGGTAGGTCGTGGCGTACGCGGCCAAGTGTTCGATCGCGCGAAGACTCTTCTTCAGCGGGTCCCCATCGCGAATCTGATCCGCGTCGCGCACCGCCGGACGACCGATCCCGTTGACGCGTGGTTGACATCACTCTGGGCGATGACGTGATCTCGCGTGACGTCCCGTGACACGGTGATGCGGTTCAACTCCCGGTTATCATTTCGCTAACCAAGCAATCCCAAGCACTTCCACAACCCGCCCGATCCGCCCAATTCCTTTACGGGGAGGCGGATCGTTCGACGGCGCGGAGCTGACCGCGCGCGACGCAGCACCTTTCGAAAATGGTGAGTCGTTCAGCGTCGTCGATGTCGTGAACCGGCACGGCGGGCGCCACCCAGGTTCGGATCTCCTCCGCCTGGTCCGTTGCCGAAATCCTCGCTCGGAGGGCACGAGTTGGGCAGACTCGGGCGATGACGATTTCGAACGCACGCAGCGTGAAGCAGGGCACCTCGTCGTTGGACGAGGCAAAGGAGCTGGCGGGGCTCTTTCGTCGCGACTACCTGGTGGCGGCAGTGCGGAGCGGCATCGACGAGCTCGAGCACTACCAGGCCGACATCTTCGTCGTGGATTCCGACCTGCACGTCGAAGGCGACCTCGACCTCGCCCGCGAGGGGGCCTACGTCCTGTTCGTGCGCGGGGATCTCGATCGTCGACGGGTGCTACTCGGACTACGACGACCCGGAGTCGCACCTGCTCGTGACGGGGTCGATGAAGGCGCGCGACGTGGTGACCGCGGGGTGGCTCGAGGTGCACGGAGACCTGTCGGTCACCGGGCATCTCGTGGGCGACTACAACGACTGTTCGGCCCTCGTTTCGGGAGACGTCCGCGCAGGGCTCTTCTACCCGGAGGAGCACCACTTCGAGGTCGGCGGAACCTTCGAGGCGGACCATGCGATCGGCAACCCGTACCGCATCGAAGCCAAGAACACGGTCGAGATGATCGGCTTGGACGATCCGAGGGTGCTCGAGTTGGTGGATCGGGCGCTGCTCACGACCTACGACGAGGAGGACGAAGCGGGCAACCCAATCGTCGCCGTGGACGGGTTCGCCGACTTCGGGGCAGTGAAGAAGCGCGTGCGGAGTGGCGAGGGGATCGCGCCGCGCTGAGGTAAGCGCTGTACACTTCTTGCGCGTCCTGCCCCAGCCAAGGGGGGGCGGCAATTTCAGTCCCCTTCGGTGCATTTGAGCAGTGGGGAGATTCTCCCCGGGGAAATTTCCCCAATGACGCGCTTTGTCCTTTTGTGACGAGCACTTGTGCCGTCTAAACATGCTTGACCATTGTGGTCGTCGGGCCTATCCGAAGACCGCTGTGCGCCAATCATCTTCGAACAGAACCAAGTTGGGGGGGTCCACGAGCTCCATTTGGAGGTCTCGTTCGTTTCAGCGCGCCATCGCCCTCGGGATGACTTCGCTGATCCTGGCGAGCTGCGCGCCGTCGCTGCCGCAGGGGGCAGCGCGCGATCCCAACACCAACGTCCCCGACGCCTTCGCAGGCCTTCGCGACTCCTCGAACTCCGGGCTCGTGGAGTGGCAGACGTTCTTCACCGACCCGCATCTCGTCGCGTTGATCGATACCGCGCTCGACAACAACCAGGAGCTGAACATCACCGTTCAGGAGATCCTGATCACCAACAACGAGATCCTGGCGGCCCGCGGCGAGTACCTGCCGCGTCTCGGTTTCGGGGCGGGGGCCGGCGTCGAGCACGTCGGGCAGTTCACCAGCCAGGGCCAGAGCGACGAGAATCTCGACATCCCGGACAACCTGCAGAGCTACTCCTTCGGTCTCTACGCAGGCTGGGAGATCGACATCTGGGGACGCCTCAGGAATCTCGCCAACGCGGCGGTCTACCGCTACCTCGCCAGCATGCAGGGGCGGAACTTCATGGTCACCCGTTTGGTGACGGAGATCGCGAGCAGCTACTACGAGCTGATGGCCCTCGATCGGCAGCTCGAGGTGGTCCAGAACAACATCGCGCTCATGGAGAACTCGCTGCAGATCGTGCGATTGCAGCTGCAGGCGGCGCGGACGACCTCCCTCGCGGTGGCGAGGTTCGAGGCCGAGTTGCGCAACTACCAGAGCCGTCAGTACACGATCCAGCAGCAGATCGTCGAGGCCGAGAACCGCATCAATTTCCTGGTGGGCCGCTTCCCGCAGCCGGTCGAGCGCTCCACCGCCGGATTCATGGACCTCGAGCCGCCGGCGATCAGCGTCGGCGTGCCGTCGGATCTCCTCGAAAATCGCCCCGACGTGCTTCAGGCGGAGCTCCAGCTCGAGGCCGCGCAGCTCGACGTCTCCGCGGCGCGGGCCGCCTTCTATCCGACGCTGGGGATCGAAGGGGTGATCGGGTACCAGTCCTACGACATCACCAAGCTGGTCAACACGCCGGACTCGCTCCTCTACGGGCTCTTCGCCAGCGTCTTCGCGCCTCTGCTCAACCGAACAGGCCTGAGGGCGGACTACTACTCCGCCAACTCGCGTCAGATGCAGGCCGTCCTACAATACGAGCGCGCGATCCTCACGGCCTTCATCGAGGTCAGCAACCGCGTCGCGCTGATCCGAAACATCGCCCAGAGCTACGAGCTGAAGCAGCAGCAGGTCGACCGCCTGATCGAATCGATCGACATCGCGATGCGGCTCTTCAACTCGGCGCGCGCCGACTACCTCGAAGTGCTGACCACCCGGCGCGACTCCCTCGAGGCTCAGATGGAGCTGATCGAGATGAAGCAGCGCCAGATGATCGCGACCGTGACGCTCTACCAGGCCCTGGGCGGGGGCTGGCGCGGCACCGAGCGCCCGCTTCCGGGCCAAAGTGACGACGACGAGGACGACGACGAGAACGACGACGGGCAATGAGTGTAAGCTCGTAGGCGATGCGCGCCGCCATCCTCACCGTGCTGGTGCTCGCCAGCGCGACCACGACCGCCCGAGCGCAGGGCCGCCTCGAACGCGTGCACGGGCGGCTGATCGTCGAGGTCAGCGGAGACACCGACGGCGTGCAGGTGCTGGTCGACGGCCAGCTCCTCACCCGTGAACACTGGGGCCGGCCGACGCGCGTCGAGCTCGGCTCACACCTCGTCGAAGCGCGACGCGACGGTGAGGTCGTCTCCTCCGCCGACGCGGAGGTGCCGCGCGGAGGCGACGTGCACGTCGAGCTCGACGTGGCGCCGCCACGGGCGGTGAGCGAGGGCCCCATTCGCATCGAGCCGGCCGCGAGGCCCAGCGCCATGGGAGAGACGGAGCACGAGGACAACTACCTCGTCGCCGACGACGCGGATGACGCGGATGACGCCGACAGCGCCGATGACGCGTACCAAACAGAGCCCCTGCAGGACGCGGGCGAGGATGAGGAGGACGGAGGCGGCTTCGCGATCCCGGCCTGGGCGTGGTGGGTCGGCGGCGGCGTGATCGCCGCCGTGGTGCTCATCGTCGTGATCGCGGCGGTGGCGAGCTCCCCCGGCCCGCCCGTCGAAGGAGACCTCATGCCCGGAGTGCTTCGGTTTTGAGCGCGCGCGCCCTCATCACCGCGTTCACCTTGCTCGCGGGCTTGGCCAGCGGCTGCGGTACGCCGACCGAGATCTTCGTCGTCGTCGACAGCGAGGTGGGCGGCCTCGACACGGTGACGGTCCTGGTCACGCCGCCCGCGGGCGACTTGAAGAGCGCGAGCGGCAGCATCGCGGACCGTCCTTTTCCCCGCACCGTCGGCGTCGCCCACGAAAACGGGCCGCTCGGCCCGGTGCTCGTGCACGTGCAGGGCTCCGCCGGCGGCAGCCTGGTCGTCGAACGAAAGGCGCGCCTCGACTTCATCGAAGGTCGCGTGCTGGTGCTGCCCATCACGCTCGCCTCGGCGTGCGCGCGTGTGGCGTGCACCGGCGACACCACCTGTCTCGCTTCCGGCACCTGCGGCAGCATGGACGTCGATTCGAGCACGCTCTCCGATTGGGACGGCACCGTGCCGCGGAGCGATGGGGGCGTCGTCTCCGACGCGAGCCCCCCGGATGCCCGCGCCGACACCTCGCCGATGTGCGTGCCCTCCACCGAAACGTGCAACGGCGCCGACGACGATTGCGACGGGTCGGTGGACGAGGACTTCGACCTGACGGCGGACCCGTCCAACTGCGGCTCCTGCGGAAACCGCTGCCGCGGTGGAAATTCCACGTGTTGCACCGGCGTCTGCCAGCGCGGCACCTGCCCATGAGGCTCGGTCCCGGACAAGACGCTTGACCGCGCCGGCCACGGGGGGATCGATCCACCGCCATGGGGTGGCTCGACTGGATCGGTGGGGCGAAGAGGCGTCGCGGAAGCGAGGTTCGGGAGCTTCGCCCCGAAGGGCTGCTCCCTCAGGGCGAGGCCGTCGAGCGCGCGCTCCAGATCGGCACGGTGGTCGTCCTTCTCGACGAAGCGCCCGACCTGAGCCCCGACGGGATCTACGCGCTCCTCGAGGACGCGGGCGTGCTCGACGAAGCGACCCTCGAATTCGATCCCACGCCGCGCCTTCACACCGGCGGGCGGAAGATGGAAGTGCTCGTCGGCCGTGAGCCGTTCCCCGCGGACGAGGGCGACCTGCGTCTGTGCGACGACGGCTTCGACTTCGGCAACGGCTTCATCGCCATCTCCGCCGGGCTCCCCGACGTCGAGATCGCCACGCGCCGCGTGTCGGCCTCGGTCCCCGACCCGTGGGCCGCGGACGGCCACATGCGCCGCCTCACATCCATCGTCCAGAAGCTCGCTCCTCTCGCGACGGGCGTCGTCCTCTTGCGCGCGGGCGTGGTCGTCGTGCCGGTCGACAGCTGGCTCGAGTGGAGCGGCGACGTCTCCGATCTCGACAGCGCGCCCCTCGGTGCGTGGGTGGACATCGGCTTCACCGCCGACCGGCGCCTGCTCGTCGCGCAGGGCCTGAGCCCCTTCGGCTTCGAGCCCGTCGCGGTGGACATGTCGTCCCGGATCTTCGACGCCGAGATCGACGTCGCCTACGACGCGCTCCTCGTCGCCTGCGACGTCCTGGGGCGAGAGAACCGTGCGCTGAAGCACGGCGAGGTGCTACGGGTCGCGGGCGCGCAGATGGACTTCGTCGTCGCGATCGGTGACGAGGGGCCCGTCCTCACGTGGCCGGCCGGTCACATCAGCTGAACGGCCGCGGGCAGCGCCGCCAGCTCGGAGAGCTCCGCCAGCACCGTCGGATAGAGCGCCGCGAGCTGAAGGAAGCCGCTCGCCGGTAGACGCAAGAGCAGCGCCTCGCCGATGCAGCGGACGGTGTGCGCCACCGGCTCGTGCGAGAAGAGCGAGCCCTGGCCGAACATGGTGATTGGCTCGACCAGCTCCGAGCCATCGCCCGTGTCCATCTCGAGCGTCCCCGCGAGCAGCACGTAGAGGCCGTCGCAGCGCTTGCCGCGCTCGGTGATCAGCTGACCGTCCTCGGCCTTGCGCGCTTCGAAGAGCTTGGCGATCTCGGCGCGCGTCGATGGGTCGAAGCCGGCGAAGAGCGGGGAGGTCACCATCAGGTTTCCGACGACGCGCCGCGTGAGCAGGTCGAACATCACGTCGCCGATCGTCGGGTGCGCTTCGACCATCTCTTCGAGATCGGCCTCGGCGATGCGCAGCGCGACGAGCTTGCCGGCCGCGACCACGTCGGCCTTTCGCGTCGCGCCCTCGACCAGGCAGGACTCGCCGAAGACGTCCCCCTCGCCCAGAAAGACCGCCTGCGCCGGCGCCATGCCCGGCACGTCGACGCGCACCCGACCCTCGACGATGGCGTAGAGCGAGTCCGCGAGCTCGCCCGTCTCGAGGACGATCTCGCCGTCACCGACCTCGACGAGCTCCGCTCGGGCCGCCAACTTCTGAAACGCGTCACGCGGCAGCTCTGCGAAGACGGGAAACGCGGGCAGGCGCGCAAGCTGGTCGGCGGTGGGCGGGCGCGCCTCGGGCTCGTCCGAGAGCTGGAGCTCCTCTTCGCTCACGCCTTCGACGGTGATCTCGGGGTAGCTCGCGCGGTCGCCGACCTCGGCCAGCGTCACCTCGATCTCGATCGACGGCGCATCCGCGAAGCGCACCTCGTCCTCTTCGGCGTCGTCGGCGGGCGCGAGCGCGGGGTAGGGCGCCGGCCCCAGCTTCGAGACCCGCTGCCGCTTCTCCGCACCGTCGGTGGCCCGTCCCTGGGCGATGGTGCGGTGACGCCGATGAAGCTCCCGGGCCGCCTCGGGATCGACCCGCTCGATGACGTCGGTCCGGCTCGGATCGAGGCCGAGGATCACCTTGGCCATCGCCACGGCCCGCGTCAGGAAACCCTCGCGGGCGTACAGAATCCACCGCCCTCTCGAAGCTCGCCACCGCCTCGTCGGTCCGGTCCATCCGCGCCAAGAGGTCGCCTTTGCGGTGTGCCCAGCGCGCTTCTTCCGGCTCGAGCGCCTCGACCTCGGCGACGAGCTTGACGGCCAGGCCGAGCTCGTCCTGCCGCAGCGCCTCGTTCAGCAACTCGAGGAGGTTCTCGACGTCGCGTGTCGACATGACGCGAGCGTACTGCCGGCGGGGGTCCGGAGTCGACTCCTCGGGTCTTTCCAAGCAACTGGCCGGGCGCCCCCGCGATAAGCGCGCATGATGGCGACAAAGGGCCGGAGCGCCCGGAGATTTCAGCGCAAGCACACCTGGCCGCTCTGGCCCGTGTTGATGGGGTTGGGCGTCGGCGGCGCCTACGCCGCCATCGGGCTTCCCTTCCTCGGCGTCCCGCTCGAAGCCTCCATTGGCATCGGATTCGGACTGAACGTCATCTACGCCATCGCGCACGGTCTCCGTACGCGGCTGCTCGGCCGGACCGGGATCGGCTCCACCTGGGGACGCGCCGGCTTCGTCGACGTGGGCACCGATGGCGTGGCCATCCGGGGCTCCCGCGCCGCGCGCTTCGTCCCCTACGGCGCCCTCGCCGACGTCCGCGCCCAGGGAATGGATCGCGTGCGCCTCACGCTCGAAAACGGCGAAGAGGTGGTCATCGGCTGCGAGAGCTCGGAAGAGCTGGAAGAGGCCATCCTCTCGGCGCAATCCGCTTACCGAGCCACCGAGCCCTCGAACCTCGCGCTGCTCGAGCGCGCCGAGGCGAAGGGCGCCGCGCGTGACGGCTCCTACCGCGAAGAGCCGGTGACGGACGCTGAGCTCCTCGCGATCGCGAGTGACCCGAAGGCGCCGGCCGCCGCACGCCGCCGCGCCTTCGAGGCGCTCTCCGGCGCCGGCCCGCGCGTGCAGCGAAGGCTGCGCGTCGCCCTCGAAGAGATCGCGGAGCCGGTGCTCCGCCAGCAGCTGGAGATGATGGGAGGGATGCGATGAGTGATCCGAAGATCGACGTGGCGGGACATCGGTACCGGGCGGACGCCCCGCCGACGGGTGAGGAGATGGGCGCGCGCCTCGAGGAGTGTGCCGACAACATCCGCGCCGGCAGCGGTGACGTCGCTGGCGCGCGGTCGCTCCTCGACAAGGCTCAGCGCACCCTCGAGCGCCTCGATGGCGAGGACGCAGAGGCGCTGCGCGGCGCGATGCAGGACCTCCAGGACGCGCTGCCGGCGTCCGCGCGCGATGCGACGCTGCGACTCGACGAGGACGTCGCCGTCGTGCCGGGGAGCGTGGAGCCGCACTTCCACGCGGTGGAAGGCATCGGCATCGCAGCGGACGCCGCGCACATCGGCAACTTCGTGGCGCATGCGGCGGGTGTCACTGGCGCCGCGGCTGCGGAGTTCTTCACGGTCCCGGCGGCGATCATCGCCGGGTATGCTCTCGTCATCCACGATTTCATGACCGTCCGCGCGCGTGGCACCACCAACGGGCTGCTTCGCGCCGCCTTCGGTGGTCTCGGTACCGGCAGCCCCGGCTGGGCCGCGGGCATCGCCGCTTCTCTGCGCGACCTCAGCCCAGCCGATCGCCAAGCGATGCGCAATTCGCTCCGCACCTGCGACCAGGAGACCTTCGACCGGGCCTACGAGACCGCCGAACGCGGCCGGCGCGAGCAGCCCGACGCCTTCGCCGAAGCCCAGGCCGAGTATGGTCATGCCTTCCGCAGCTACACCGACGGCCTCGCGGCGGGCACGCAGGGCTGGGACAGCGAAGGCCGCGGCGAGCTCTTCGAGCGGGGCCGAGCCGACGCGCGCCGCCGCCTCGCCGGGCCCGGCGGCAACGCGGTCCGCGCCGTCGCCCGCGACCACAAGCTCGAGGGCTTTCGCGCCGCGATGAACGACGAGGTCGACGCGTATCGCTACGAAAACGACCCGCATTACCGCTCGGGCGTCAGTCATTTCCGGCGCGTGGGCGCAGAGGGCCCCGAAGCGCTCGCCCGCGAGCTGTCGCGGCTGGACCTGTCGAGCGCTCTCACCCCGCGCCACGCGCGCATCGACGGCTAGGCTTCTTTCACGACTTTCACGAAGGCGCGTATCCCAGCCAGGAGCTCGCGGTCTTCGGTGAGACGGTCGACCGTTCGCTCGAGCTCGCGAAGCACCAGCGCGACCTGGTCTTCGAAGGCCGCTACGCGAACGCGATGCTCGCGGTCGAGGGCGTCGACCCGTTGACCGAGCCGGTCGAGCGAGGCCTCGAAGGCGCAGCGCGTCTCCTTCGAGGCCTCGCCGCGTTCTTCGAGCTCCCTCTCCAAATCGCGCACCCGCGCCACCAACGTCACCACGTCCTCGCGCGGATAGCGCGTCCGCCCGCGGAGCTCGCGGAGGCGGCGGACCAGGTGGCGGTAGAGCGCGACCGCGGGCCGAAAGAAGGTCGAAAGGAGGTAGAACCCCGCGAAGAAGTAGCCGAGCGACCCGCCGCTGGCCCAGGTCGCCGCACCCACCACCGCGGCGGTCACCACGTGAAGCCCGATGCACACCGCCAGCAGACGCCGCGCCGCCCGCTTGGCGTAGCGCTCCTCTTCCGGATCGACCGCGATGTCGCGCTTGCGCGCGTCGCGCTGATCGGCGATGAGACCGCGCGCCTCCATGTAGAGGTCCCAGGGGAGCTTCACCAGCAGCACCAGGCCGATCAGTCCGATACCGGCGGCGATGCCGTCGAGAAGGAGCGGATGCATGCCCGGACGAACAGCACGACCCGTTCCAGCGACAAAGCGCGGGCGAATTCACGTGGGCCGGAGGCGTCGAGCGCACGTGATGTACATGCCGGCGCCGGCGGATGTACAGCCGAGCCGCACACGAAGCCGCCTCAGCCCACGCCCAACGCCGTGAGCACCTCCTCCCGCTCCCGCTCGCTCCACCGCTCGCCACGCAGCACCTCATCGATGGCGCGGTGGCCGAGGAAGAGCCATCGCTCTTCGAGCGGGTTGTAGGCGTGGACCGGATCGCTCGTCCGGTCGGGTCGCACGAGGTAGATGGCGGCGCTGGCGGCTTGCGCGAGGATGTGCAGCGGCAGATAGAGCGGGCCGAGGACGTCGTGCTGACGGGTGTGAGCGAGCTCGTGGGCGATGACGAGACGACCGCGGAGGCCCTTCGTGAACGCCGGCGAGAGCAGGATGGCGTGGCCGAGGGTGACGCCACCGACGCGCGAAAGGCCGGGCAGACGGATGATGTAGAGGCGGCCGCTCGCCATCTCGGAGTGGAGCGACTCGCCGACGCCGCCCGACACCAGCACTCCGGCGGCGTGACCGAGCACGTTCGTCGGCAGCGTCCACAGCCCGCGCACCAGTCGCACCAGCGGATGGCGCGCGCGAGGTGTCGGACGTTCGAGCGTGGCGCGCATGGCCGCTACCGCACCGCGGCGATCGCCGGGCGCGGTGCTCGCCTGCTGGGATGGTCCTCGGTCACGGCGGGTCTCGCAGGGGAGTGTTGCATCCGCGAGCCGCCTGCGCCCGTCGGAGGCGCTCCCGATCGACGCGAGCTTCTCGAAGTACTTATCGAAGCGCGTTCGCGCCTCAGCGGCACGTCCCGTCGTCGCCGCAGACCTGGCTCGTGCACTCCATGTCGATCGCGCAGGGGTCCCCGTGGGGAAGCGTGCCGATGAAGATGTCCTCGCACTCGGGATAGCCGTCGCGCCAGAAGCCCGTGCAATAGGCGATGTCCCAGCGGAGCGCCTCCTCACACGCCGCTGCCTGGTCGAAGTCGTAGGTGGTGCGACCCTCGTCGACCGCCGCGCGAAGCAGGTCACGGAACGCGGTGGGGTACTGGATGGCCATGCACTCCCCTTCGTAGGTCCCGTAGAGCCGGACGAACTCCGCCTCCTGTTCGGGGGTGGGGAACTCGGCCCGACCATAACGACAGTCGTGCGCCGTGTTGCAGTGCTGCTGAAGGAGCATCCGGAACGCCTGAACGACGTCCTCACCGCTCGGCGGCGCGGGCTCGGGCTCCGGCTGCGGTGTCGGGTCCACGCGGATGATGTCCGCGTCCTCCTCCATCCCTGCGTCGTCACCGAACGAGGCGACGCCGGCATCGTCCCCGGCGATTTCCTCGACCGGTCCCCGCTCCCGCGCGGGGCCACACCCGCAAAAAACCCAGAAGATCAGCCCACAAATTACCGTCCCGCGCATCGGTCTCCTCCTTCGATGCGGGCTTATCGGGGCGTGGGGGCGGGAGTTGCGTGAAAGATGCAGCTGTCAGCTCGTTGTTCCAACCCGCGCCGGCCTGCGGCATAATCGCAGGCTCCCGCGAGCAGCATGTCCGAGTTTTCCGACGATACTTTCGAGAAGGGCGACACCGTTTTCGCCCGCGAGCTGGGCAAGCCGGACGTGCGTGGCACCGTCGTCTGGGTCGGCGCCAAGAAGTACGGCGCTGGCCTGCGCTACGGCGTCAAAGACGCCGCCGGCAGCACCTTCTTCTTCGACGGCGAGAACGTCGAGCGCGATGGCCCACAGGGCGGCGCCGTGAGCCGCGGCGGCATCCAGAAGGGCAGCCGCGTTCGCCTCGTGAAAGGTCCCCACGCCGGCGTCATCGGCGACGTGTACATCTGCGGACCGACCGGTCGCATCGGCGTGCGTGACGACGACGAAGAGACCTACTGGGCCGAGCGCGCAGAGGTCGAGCTCGAAGAGTGAGCGACCGCCCAGGCCTCTCGCCTGAGGACGGATGCTTTGACCGTGCTCGTCAACGCCTGTTGGTGCGCGCTTCGAACGCCGAGGAGAGCTCGGCCACGGCATCGATGATTGTCTGCTCCGTGGCATCGCTGCAGAGCGCGGAGATGTACGGCGTCAGATAGCTCACGGCGGGCGGCACCTTTCCGAACACTCTCGCCGGGTGTGGAGCTGGGGCGAGCATCATCAGCCCGGTGAGGATGCTGCGCTGGAGCGAGCCGACGAGGCCTTCGGCGAGGATCACCGTCGCGGATGCGTCGCGGACGTGCTCCCACTTCTTGATGAGCTGCGTCATCTTCGAGCGTTCCTCCGACGACATCCGATTGTCGCTCGGATAGATGACGACGAGCTCGACGATGCGCCCGGGGTTGCGCGCGTGCCACGCCGTCGCCCGTGCTTCCATGCGCGTCATCTCGTCGACGTCGAGGTCGCCCTCGAAGAGATGAACGCCGAAGCGCTGACAGACCATGGTCCATGCATTGGGGAGTTGGGTCAGCGGCTCGAAGCGCATGGCATCCTCGTAGTACCACGGCGACTGTGGGTGCTTCCGTTCTTCCCGCTTCCTGTCAGTCCCGCACCCACACGCGCGTCTACCCCATATCCCCCATCGAGGAGGCGTGATTGAGCGAAGAAGGACTGACGCCGGCACCGGCTCCTGGCCGTTTGCGATTCGTGCAGCTCGACGCCGGGCAGCGGCGGGACGCGGGGTTCGACGTGAGAACGTGCTGCGCGCCACCTGTCGCGGTGCGCGCTGGCGTTCCCTACGAGGCGCTCTTCATGGCGCACTACGCGGAGATCCGGCGCTTCTGCCGAGACATGGGGGGCGCGGGGGTGGCGGCGATCGCGGTGCACGTGCCGAGCTGTCGGCTCGCGGGGCGGCTCTGGCTCTCTGCGCGGGCGGGGCGGCCCACGGCGGCCATCATCGGTCGGCATCGCTTCGCGGACCTGCTGCTCCGGGACGACGAGGAGATGTCGCTGCGGCACCTCGCGTTGATCCTCCATCCGGTGCGGAGCTGGGCGCGCGGCGACTGTCGCTTCACGGTGCTCGACCTGCGGACTCAGCGTGCGTTTCGCGACGAGGCGGGGCGGATGCTCGAGGGCGTGCGCTGCGAGGGGCCAGCGCTGCTCGCGTGCGGCGACTACGCGCTGTTCTTTCTGCAGACAGGGGACCGCAGCGACTATCCACCGCTGTCAGCCGATGCCTGGGCGATGATGCCGCGCAGGGTCTATCTCGACGAGCGCGGCGCGGAGCCGGACCGGTGGGCGCGGCGTCGCCTTCGTCACGGGCGCGCACCACAGCCGCATTGGGAAGGCGAGGCGTACACGAGCGTGACGGCGATCCGCGGTGCGGTGCGTGCGGAGGATGGGCTGGTTCTCGAGGGGGAGGCGCCGATCGGTGCGCTTCGGATCCTGACGGGAGCGGGCGTGCGCTGCGTCGAGGTCGGGCCGGCGGCGGCGGGGCGCGGGATCGTGCTGGGGCGCTACGCGCGCTGTGATTCGTCGGAGCTGTTTTCGGACGCGGCGGTCTCACGCACGCACCTGCTCCTGATCCGGGTCGATGGGACGCTCTACGCGGTCGACACGGCGAGCACGTTCGGCTCGTACGTGCGGCGAGGTGAGCGGCTGCACCCCATTCGCGAGTTGGCGCTGCCGGCAGAGGGAGAAGTGGAGCTCGCGCTGGTGGATGGGCGGGCGCGGGTGCGGTGGCAGGGGCAATGAAGCGCGGGGGTTCGGAGAAAACGACTTGATATGGACGTGGTGGCCGCTCGTACTCTCGGGGAAACACGCTAGACTCGGGATCGTGGGCTGGTCGAAGGTTTCCGTTGCCGTGCTTCTTCTCGCTGCCTGTGGCGGCGAGCCTTACGTGGTGGCGGAGCCCGAGCTGGGGGATGGCCCGTCGCACACGCTACAGTTCGAGTTCGTCAACGGCGCAGAGCAGTCGGTCGATATCGAAGTGCGGATGGACGCGCAGCTGGTGATTCAGGGGCCCGTGCCCGACCGGGGTGGAGAGCACTGCTTCAGCGTGACGGGTCCGCTTTCGCTGGTGGTCCCAGAAGGAGTGCACGCGTTCGAGGTCGAGCCGTCCTACGCGGTCGTGCCCTGGGAGCTCGACGTGACCGAGGATTCCTGGGTCACGGTCATGGCTTCCGACATGTCCTCGACCATCGGCCCTGGGCCGTTCTCGCGGGCGTGCCGGTGATCACCCGCTGATCTGCAGTCGTCGATCCGGTAGGCTACCGAGCCTTGGGGGGGACATGCCAAGACGGAGAGCGGCGGTGCGACGGACTTCGCGCGAGCTGAAGCCGCAAGGATGGTCGGTCCGCCCCCTGGCGGCCGTCGCGCTCGGGGGACTGGCGTGTGCACTCCTCGTCGCTTGCGGCGGGACCCACCTCCGCCTCACGAACCGCGGCACCTCCGAAGGTCCGCTCTACGTGTGCGATGCGTCTTCCTGCGAGACGGCGCAGACGGATGATCCGGAGCGGATCAATCACGAGGGGACGGTGCTCGTCGAGCTTCCCCCGGCATGTCCCGAGATGTCCGGGGTGACGCTCCATCGCGAGACGCCGAGCGTGGTGGTGACGTGCGGCCCACAGGGCGCGACGAAGCAGTATCGATGCACCGGGGAAGGGGGGTGTGTCGAGGGCGCGTCCGAGGAAAGCGCGGGGATGCCCATCGCGATGCCGGCGGACTGCGGGGGACGGATTCACGAGGTGCTGGTGCAGCGAGCGGACGAAGAGCAGCCGACGACCTACGTTCAGTGCGATACGTCCGGCGGCGGGATCGTCGGAGACATGTGAGGGGGGATGGTCGACTTTCCATATTCGAAGGAGTCTCGGAACATCAAGTGGAGCAACTACCACGGGACGATCAAAGACTTCGACGTGCCGTTGGTGGTGGTGCCGGACATCCCGGGGGAGATCGATTCGGACGCGCCGCGGAAGCTGGAGCGGTGTGGGAAGGCGCTGGGCGAGATCGTCGGGTACGCGATCGAGAACAAGAAGACGATCCGAACGGTGGGATCGCGGTGGTCGCTCTCTCGCATCGTCGAGCCGGGCAAGATCGTGGTGGACCCGGGCTACCTGAACACGATTCTCCGGGTGCGAGGGTCCTTCCTCTGCCCGAACTACAGGAAGAAGCGCACGCCGAAAGGGTTCGTTCCGATCTTCGCACAGGGCGGGACGACGGTGCGGAGCCTCAACGAGGGGCTCGGGGTGCTGGGGCTCGCGCTGCGTACGTCGGGGGCGAGTGACGGGCACCGCATCGCGGGGGCGATCGCGACCGGGACGCACGGCTCGGCGTACCGGTTCGGGGCGGTGCACGACTCGGTGCTGGGCGTTCATCTCATCGTCGCCAAGGACAAGGCACTCTTCGTCGTGCCACAGGACGAGCCGGTGGTGAGCGAGGACCTCGGAGACTGGCTCGCGTCTTCGACGAAGATCCCGACGGAGACGCTTCGGAGCGACACGCTCTTCGGGGCGGTCCAGGTGTCGCTGGGCTCGTTGGGGATCGTGCACGGGGTCGTGCTCGAGGCCGAGCCGCTCTACGAGCTCGGGCAGCGCATCATCCCGATCGCCGCCGACGATCCGAAGCTGTGGAAGGCGATCGAGACGCTCGATACGAGCGAGCTCCACGACAATCCCGAGGAGCCCTTTCACTTCGAGGTCGTCTTCAGCCCGTATCCGCCCCACTACGGACCGGGCGCCTACGTGAGCCTGATGTGGAAGCGGAAGGCGTCGCCGCCGGCGGTGTCGGGACCACCGGCACATCCCCAGCTCTCCTCCGAGATCTTCGACCTCATCGCGGGGCTCAGCCAGGCGATCGATGGACCGGTCGGCGGCTCGATGGTGGAGCAGCTGGTCAATCGTCTGCTCGCCGAGCAGTACCCTGGCGGTCAGCACATGCCGCGCTTTCCGGGGGAGGTCTTCGGGCCGACGACGCTTCCGCCCGGCAAAGGCTCGAGCACCGAGATCGCGGTCGACCACGAGAACGCGAAGCGCATGCTCCAGACGGTCTTCGCTGCGGTCAAAGCCGAGTCGCACGCGGGACGACACCACCTCGGCGCCTTCGGCGTTCGCTTCGTCAAAGGTGGGACGTCGCTCATGGGCATGAACCAGCGCCAGATGACGACCCACATCGAGATGGGCGGGATCCACACGGAGGAGTCGATACCGATCTTCGAGCGATGTTGGAAGGATCTGGACAGCGCCAAGATCCCCTTCGCGTGTCATTGGGGCCAGCAGGGTGGCTTCGACGCGAAGCGCGTGGAGAAGTACTACGGAAAGAACGTGAAGAAGTGGAAGGAGGCGCGGAAGGAGATCCTGGGATCGAAGACCGCGCGGAAGGTGTTCGCGACGCCCGTTCTGGCGGACGCAGGCCTGGACTGAGTCCATCGCCGTCGAGACGTGTCAGCTGGGGCGCTCAGTTCGGCGTCCCGTCGCCGTCGCCCTCTGCATCCTCCTCTTCGGCGAAGATCCGCGAGAGGAGCTCGGAGCGTAGCTCGTCGAGGCCGGACTTCTTGGCCTTCTTGAGCATGCGGCGTGTGAGCGTCTTCATGGTGTTGGGGCTGATGCCGAGCTCTTTGATGATCTCGCTGCGCGTCATTCCGCGGGCCGCGAAAGCGACGATCTCCGCTTCGCGTTTGGTGAGGCCATGACGGGTGGTGAGCTCACTGAGCTCTCGGTGGAGTGTGGTACGGGCCGACGCGGTTCCATGTGCCCACTTCAAGAACGCGTGGAGATTGTCGGCGGACGCGGGCTTGGGCACGAACAGAGCGCCGAAGATCTGGGCGCGGCGCACCATCTCGTCCGACCAGGTACCGCTCATCACCATGGTCGGGATGCGGGGCTCGAGGGCGCTGGTCTCCGCGAGAAGCTCGAGACCCGACCCATCGGGAAGGCCGAGATCGACGATCATCGCGGTAATTTCCTGGTCGCTCGCGAGCACCCCGCGCGCTTCTCGAAGGCTGCGCGTGACGATGAGCGTGCTGTCGGTCCGCGAGAAGAAGCGTTCCAGGCTCCTTACGACGATCTCGTTGTCCTCGACGACGAGGATGCTCTTCACCTGGCTCCCCCTACCGGATTGTTTTGCCTCCGCAAAGAGGGGCGTTCAAGGATTGAAAGCCGATTGTTCACGCGCCGTTGAGATTTCTCGAAGGGACAGACTCGTTTGTCACCCCTGCGGGGGGACACGGGCCCCGATCGCCGCAACTCCCTCGCTGTCGAACCGATAAGGCGCCATCGCCGAAAGGATGGGCATGAAGAAACCTCGACAGCCGCGACTCTCCACCGATGGGTCTTTCGACCTGGATCTGACCGAGCGCGTCGCCCGGCAGCTGCAGGACAGCGACCTCCATGTGCTCGAGGCGCTGGCCATGTCCGCGCTCCCCGAAGCGCTCAGGACGGGCGCGCCGGAAGACGACTACACGTCGATCCACGTGATCCTCACGCTCGTGACCGATGGTCGGCGCGGCGTTCTGATCCTCTGCATGGAGGACGAGGCGTACGACGCGGAGGCCGAGACGACCGAGCTCGTCGACTGCCTCTGCCCGGGCGGCGCGACGCGGGGGACCTTCGTGGTCCGCGGAGCGACGATGATCGCGCGTTCGCCGGCGGCGCGCGCACGCTCGCTCGATCTCTCCGATCCCGCGACTGTGCGCGCGCGGGTCGAGGCGGCCTACGAGGAGGCCTTTGCCGGCGCACCCGCCGTCGATCGGCGCGAGCTTTTTCTGGGCTTTCAGGCGTATGGCTGCCCCGTGAAGACCGAGCGCGAAGTGCGGCGCTTTCTCCTCGACATCCCGGGACCGGCCGACGCGCCCGAGGCCTTCGAGCTGGCTTCGTAGCCCTCGCGCTCAGAACGGCGCGGTGATCTGTCGGAGATCGAGCCCGCCGGGGTAGGCGTAGCTGGTGGCGGCGCCGACGCCGTAGACGATGATCCCGAATGGGCTGTCCCCGCGCATCCTGTGCGGGCCCGCGTCGAGGGGGGCGCGGGCCGTCCGGAGCTCGCTGCCTCCCACGGCGCTGAAGCCGTCGACCCGCACGCCGTCGAGTGTCACTTCGGCGCCGGCCGGAGCGGTCACCACGACCCAGCTCTCATCGTAGGTGTCCGGCGCCGAGAAGGTGTAGTGGTCGCGGTACTGCTCGACGGGGACGGCGTAGGTCATCGAAGGGTCGCCGCCCGCGTCGACGTCGCCGCCCGCGTAGGTCTGGCCGACCATGAACTGCGCGGCCAGGAGCGGGCCCGTGCCGCGTACCTCGACGTGCTCGTGGATCTCGAGCTCGACGAAGGCGCCGCGTTCGAGGACGACCTCCTCGCGCAGCGGCGGGTCGAAGCGGATGTGGTTGTCGTCGACGGCGCTCATCACCCGGAGGACGTTCGGCTCGCCCTCGAGCGGCTCGGTGGGGGCGATGACGACGTGATTCGACAGGGTCTCGAGTGGCGGCACCATCTCTTCGAGGTGATCGCAGGCCCATTGGTCGATGGGGACGAAGGCGCACGCGTGACCCGCCATCACGGCGACGCGTCCAGTCGCGCGCACCTCGGTGCCCGTGAGGTCGTAGTCCTCGGGGAGGATGCAATAGGTGACGAGCTGCGCTCCCATCATTTCGGAGCGGCTCCCTGCGCCGCAGAGCTCGGGCATCGCCGAGGCGAGCTGTACCGTGTCGCCGGCGCCGAGCGTGAAGCGCAGGGACTCGCCGGCGCTCGCCGCGTCCACGTCTCCCGGCACGTCGGAGCCGAGAACGGTCGCGCCGAGGCGCACCTCCACTTCGACCGGGGTGTCCTCGACGCCGACGATGGTGACGAAGCCGGGCGCGCCGCCGAAGCCGACCGCTCCGTCCTGGTCGGCGCGGTTCACGATGCTCGGCCAGCCGAGCACGTGGTAGCTGCCGGTGAGCGCGTGGGTGGGCAGCAGAAGCGACGCGTCGTTGCTCCAGGAGAAGCACTCGCCATCGTCCATCGGCAACATGAGGCGTTGCTCGTTCGCGCAGTCGCGGTCGATCCGGTAGTGCAGCGGGTTGAACTGGTGGACGACCACCGGGACGTTCGAGCGCAAACGGTAGGCGCCGCCGCGGGTGAGGCTCGAAGCGTAGCGGGCGCGCGTGACCTCGAGCCCCTTGAGCTCGTCGACCCAGGGAAGCACCAGGGTCTCCACGCTCCCCGCCGCGACGGTGGTCTCGGCGACCACGGTGCCCGCGCGTTCGACCGTCACGACGGCGTCGAAGGGCTCGCCGTTGGCGAGGACCACGCCGAAGTCGATCTCTTCTGCGACCTGTGGGTTGAGCGTCGTGACCGGCCAGTACTCGCAGCCGACGTTGCCCTGGGCGGTCTCGGCCTGGGCGCAGGGGTCGACGCAGCGTCCGGAGCGCTCGTCGCAAAAAGTCCCGGCGGCGGGATCGCAGGTCTCTTCGATCACGAAGCCACTGCCGTCGTCGGCGCAGACCATCGCGCCCTGGTCGTGGCAAGCCCGCGTGCCCGGGGTGCAGACCCCGCCATCGAAGGACAAGGGACCGGGCCCGTCCATCCCCACGGTGCAGCCCAACAGGGCGCAGCTCAGCACGCCGGCAGCCATGCGCAGTCGGAAGATCGCCATCGTTCGCCTCCAGGCGCCTGCGACTTCCCGCGCCCCCTGAACGGCCTACTCGTTGCGCGGCGATCGCCGACATTCATTCGGCCGGGGGGCGCGCTGACGCGCCTCGGCCGGCCGCACCCCTGCCGGACGTGGGTCTCAGCGAAGCGTTTCGGCGAAGAGCGCGAGGACCCGCTCGTAGTGCTTCTCGGAAGCTTCTTCGTCGTAGACGGGGAAGTCCGACATCGCGAAGCCGTGGTGTTTCCCTTCGTAGAGCTCCATCTGGTAGCGAACCCCTGCGGCGTCGAGCGCTTCACGGAGGGTGGCCTGGTGCTCCGGCGTGCAGCTCCGGTCCTCGTCGGCCACGCCGAGGTAGAGCGGGCAGCGGATGTCCTTCGCGCCGAGATGAGGGCTGTCCGGCGCGTCGCTCACGATGCCGCCGCCGTGGATCGAGGCGGCGGCCGCCACGCGATCGCCGAGCTTGGTCGCGGCGACGAAGGAGATGCGGCCCCCCATGCAGTAACCGACGCAGCCGAAGCGCTCGGCGTTGACGCGCGGGTCGTCCTCGATCGCGCCGACGATGGCGCGCGTGTCGTCCATGGCCTGGTCGGCTTTGACTGCGGAGATGAGCTTCATCAAGCGCCCGCGTTCGGCTTCGTCCGTGAAGACCGTCTTGCAGTCGAAGGGCTCGTAGGGACCCGAGCGCCAGTAGAGGTTCGGCTGCACGACGGCGTAGCCAGCGCTCGCGAAGCGCTCGCCCATCTGCGAGGTCGCAGGCCGCAGGCCGCCCGCGTCCATGTAGTAGACGACGAGGGGGAAGGGGCCGTCGCCTTCGGGGAGGATGAGGCGGCCATCGAGGGTGCCGCCGTCGACTTCGACTTCGATCTTCGTTTCGCCCATGGCTGGCGATTACCAATGGAGGCGGACGGCGTCAAACGCGCGGGCTTCGGGCTGACGCTCGGGGCGTGCGAAACCTGACGGGGCGCTCCATTTCGCGCAGTGGGCGCTCGAAAAAGGCTGACCGAATGGTGGAACGGCTCTTGCCTCGGAGCTCGCGACGAGGAGGTCGGAAGATGATTCGAGATCGATGGGCGCTGGGCGTCGTCGTCGTCGCGGTGGTTTCGTCTGCGTGCGAAGAAGGAACGCGGGGGGCGGCGGACGCCTCGGCGGCGGACGCGGGCGATGCATCGCCCGATGCGATGGCCGAGGACACCGGTGCGGCCCCGAATCCGACCGCGGTGCACTTCGAGGCCATCGACCCGCCGGCCGATGGGCCGCTCCGGGTGTGGGGGCCGATGGTTGCGCCCATCGATGCGTCGCGGGCGGTGGTCTTCGGCGGGACGACCGCATCGCAGCTCGGCGGGACGACCCTCGACGGGACGTGGCTCTACGACGCCAGCAGCGGCGCGCTCGAAGCGATCGCCATCGAAGGGGACGGGCCGGCGCCGCGCTATTGCGGATGTGCCGCGTACGATCCGGACCGCGGCCGCGTCGTGCTCACCGGCGGCCGCGACCTGGTGGGCCCCGAGAACGTTCCTGCGGAGACCTGGGAGCTCGACCTCGAAGCCGGGACCTGGACGCAGGTGGAGGTGCCGGAGACACCGGGTGAGGTGGTCGGGTGCATGCTCGCCTACAGCCGAGCGCGCGGCGCGATGTATCTCTTCGGCGGCGGCGGGGAAGGGGGAACGAGCGACACCATTCACCGCTACGATCCGGAGGGGCGCGCGTGGATCACCCTCGACGCGACGGGGCCATCTGCGCGCTACGACGGCCGCTTTCTTCCGCTCGACGACGAGACCTTGATGCTCTACGGCGGCGCGTACTCGGCGACGGGCGCGGCGTTCTTCTCCGACGTCTGGCTCTTCGACGCGATGAGCGAGACCTGGAGCGAGGTTGTCATCGAAGGCGATGTGCCACCGGGGCGCCGCGTTTCCTGGACGGTCCTGGAACAGAGCGGCCGCGGGCTCTACGTGGCGACCGGCTTCGACGGACGCATGCAACCCTACGGCGACTTCTGGTACCTCGACCTCGAGGAGAAGCGATGGACCGAGCTGGCGCTTCCCGACGCCTTTGCCGCGCGGGCGTTCACCGCGGTGCTGCCGGCGGCGGCTCCGGCACTTGGGACGATGCTCGGCGGATACGATGGCAGCGCGCCGGTGACGGATGTTTGGGTGTTGATGCCCGGGGAGTGACGGATGTCAGTGGGTTGGTCCCGTGGGAGCGGTGCCCTCTTCTTCGCTGCTCCCGAGGAGCACCACCGGTTCGATGTCCGCGCTCGCGTGGAGGGCGTCCGCCAGGTAGGCGCGGTCACGTTCGGGGACGCCTTCGAGCTCCGCGTCGATGCGGGCGTGAAGGTCTGCTGCGTTCGCACCCCAAAGCGTGGCGCAGGTGACGGAGAGCTCGGCGCCGAGCAGGTCCGAGTGGTCGGCGATGAGGGTCGCGGGCGGGGCCGGACAACGTTCGCGAAGAAACGATGCGGCCACTTCGTCCGAGGGCGTGAAAGTTCCGTCTGGCAGTGAGTGGAAGAGGACCTCGGGGTTGCCGATGGGATCTCCG
Organism: uncultured delta proteobacterium; assembly: GCA_963727445.1. Lineage (GTDB taxonomy): Bacteria > Myxococcota_A > Polyangia > Polyangiales > B10-G4 > B10-G4. The sequence continues at coordinate 356,319 of CAVSGI010000014.1, read as the reverse complement.
TTCGCGCCGGCTGGCTCGCCGTAGAACTTGGCGGCGGAGACGATGTCCATGCGTCCATCGCCGTCGCGGTCGACCAGCGAGGCGACGTCGATGCCATCCGCCGGCGCGTAGTCGCGGATGGCCCCATCCCGAATCGTCCAGAACTTCTGGCTGTAGTCCGAGTCCTCGTAGACGAAGTCGTTGAAGAGGAGGATGACCTCCGAGCGACCGTCGCCGTCGTAGTCGAAGGCGTGCTGGACCTGCACGGACTGGCTGCTGGCGTCGAAGGTGTCGCGCGAAAAGGTGCGCTCGCTCTCCTCCTCGATGGTCTCGCCGCCGGGGGCGAGGAAGGTGACCCGGTAGCGGATGGTGGTGGCCGTGCCGTGCGCGATGTCGCCGGGGTTGCCATAGGGGTCTTCGCCCTCGCGCTCCTCGCTCGTCGCGGCGATGGGCATCAGGATCCAAGCGCCGCCCTCGCTCTCGCCGATGCAGTGGCCGAGGACGTCTGCGCCTTCGAGGCTCGCGTGCTCGCCGAGGATCTCCTCGGCGCGCGTCCTCGCCTCCGCGCAGCGGGCAGCGATGGACTCGTCCGTCGCGCTTTCGCTCTCGGCTCCTTCGGTGGCCGTTTCGCTCGACGGCGGCGTGAGCTCCGGCGACGCCTCTTCGCCGCAGTCGTCGCAGCCCACCGCCACGAGGACGATTGTCGACAGAAGGATGTGCTGGGCCCCACGCATCGGTGTTCGGAGAGTACCAAGCGCGGCGTGCTACTTCACTGCGCCCGGCCGAAACCAGTCGAAGGAGTTGTTGCCGCGGAAGTTGGCGAAGCCGAGGCTCACGCTCGGGTCGAGCGAGACCACGCTGTGCCACCAGCCGACGGGGATGAAGAGCGCGTCGCCCGGTTCGAGCAGAACCTCCTTGTCGGGGACGTCGTCGCCGAAGGTCGGCAGACCTCGCTGTGAGCCGTCGGCCTCGACGACGTAGGTGGCACGGGCGCGGTCGTGGAGAGACAGGGCGAAGGGTGAGGCGAGTCTGAAGCGCTTTCGCCCGATGAGCTGGACGAAGAGGACGTTGCAGGTGTCGTGATGCGGCGGGGTGAAGGTGCCCGCCGGGCCGAGCCAGAGCGCGGTCGCGCCAGCGATCTCGTCGCGGACCAGGATGCCGTCGTCCATCAGGACGTCGTCGAAGAGAGGGGCGAGGGCGGGCAGGTCGGTGTTGCGTCCCTGCGCGACCATGTAGAAGTCGTTGCTCTCGGGCTCGGAGGCGATGCGGTCGATCACGTCGCGCAGCGGCATCGTCTCCCGATGCTTCGATTGCTCCATGTCGTAGCTCGGGTTGTCCTCGCGGCGCACGGTCACCGAGACCTCGGCGTCCCCGAAGCGGGCGCGCAGGTGCTCGAAGGTCCAGAGCATCGCCGGCCACTCGCGCGCGTAGCCCTCGATGAGCACCGGGCGGTTTGCGGCGTAGTAGTGGTCGTAGAAGCGCGGCGCGTCGATCGCGGTCGTGCGGGGGACGGCGTGGGGATCGGCGGCGAGACCGTCGAGCTCCTCCATGAGGCGGGCGACGAGCTCGAGACGTCTCTGGCGCCGGGTGACGCGCGCGCCGCCGTGGGTCTCGGGCGCCCCGGCGACCTCGTCGAGGAGGGTGCGTGCGTCGTGGGCGCTCAGGCCCTCGGCTTCGAGGCGCTCGACGATCCGGCGGTGGGGTACGCCGCGAAGGACGTTTTCGGCGATCCACGCCCGCCAGGCGGGGTCGACCTCGGCGCTCACGGCGCGGGCATCGGCGGGGGAGGCATCGGCGGGGGAGGCCCGGTGTCGGGGACGGATCCGTCGCTCGCCGCATCGGCCGAACCATCACCAGCGGCGTCCACCGCGCCGTCCGCAGCGCCATCCGCGCTCGCATCGGTCGAGCCGTCAGCCGTCGCGTCCAATGTGCCCGAGTCGATGGGCGGCGGCATCGGCGGCGGCGGCCCGGTGTCGGTGCTTCCGTCGCCGGTGCCCGTGTCGAAGGTCGTGCCGGTGTCCCTCAGGACCATCGGCGGCTCGCCGTCGTCGCCGCAGCTCGCCAGTGTGACCCCCAGGGCCAGTGCGCTGCCGAGCGCGGCGCCGCGCCGAAAGATCGGCACGTTCGGCGTCGGCGTCGGCGCGAGGGGTGGCTCGAGCTCGGGCTGCTTCTTCTTCGCCATGGGAACGAGGGTACGCGGCGGCGTAGCGACGTGAGCCGAAAAAGCGCTGAGTCCCGAAAAAGCCCCGAAAGCCGCTCAATCCCCGGTGTAGGGTGGATCGCCGGGGGAGCGGTAGCGGTCGAGGGGACTGCGCTGGGCGTCGCTGCCGAAGTACCAGCCGGTGCCGCCAACGTCGCCGAAGAGCAGGTGCATGGTGGCGCGAGTGCCTTCGGCCGGCTGCAGCATGCCCATGTCGGCAGGGCTGCGGTTCTGCGCTTTGGCCATCGCGCGCGTCAGGTCCGTCTCGATGAAGCCGGGCGTGCAGGCGTTGATGGTGCGCTCGGGGTAACGACGCGCGAGCTCGATGGTGTAGGCGATGAGGGCGGCCTTCGACAGGCCGTAGGCCTCGCCGTCGAGGCCGGCCTTGCCGAAGTCGCCGCCCTCGGCCTCGATGGAGAGGCAGGTGTCGATGATCCGCTCGACGTCGGCCCAGGTGACGTCGGGGGAGGTGAGCGCTTTCTGGTTTTCGGCGCTGCACCGCGAGACGAAGTTGGGACCGGCGGCGGAGGCGACGTTCGCGATGCGTCCATCGGCAGCGAGGAGCGGCATGAAGGTCTCGCACACGCGGCGCGGCCCGTAGGCGTTGACGTCGACGACGGTCTTCATGTCGTGCCCGTAGCCGATGCCAGCGTTGTTGACGAGGCCGTAGAGGGTGCCGCCGTCGCCGAGCGTCGCGCGCACATGTTCCGCGGCGGCCTTCACCGAGGCGTCGTCGGAGACGTCGAGTGGGACGACCTCGATGCGGTTGGCCCAGTCGGGGTGTTCGGCGACGAGCTCGTTTCGGGTCGTCTCGCCGCGCCCTTTGTCGCGTGAGCCGAGGAAGACGAAGGTGTCGTCGTGTGCGCCGAGCACGGCGGCCACGGTCGCGCGGCCGACGCCCTTGTTGGCGCCGGTGATGAGGATGTTTCTGTGGGAGCTCGCCATGGCCGCCTCTGTAGTGCCCGGGTGCCGTGGGCGTCAACCGTCCCTTTCAGGGGCAGGGGCGCGGGTCGTTGAGACCGTCGACGTGGAGGGAGTAGTCGTCGGTGCAGCTCTGACCGCGGAAGCGGGTGACGCGGATGTAATACGTTCCGCCGTCGTCGAGGGCGAAGCGCTCGGGCCAGCAGATGTTCTCGTCGGCGTTGTCGAAGTTGGTGCCGCTCACGAGAGGGGTGCGGGAGACGCAGTCGTCGTAGTTGCGGTAGAGGAAGACGTCGTAGTCGTGGCCCGCCGGGATGTTGGTGAGGCTGACGTCGATGTTCTCGCCGTAGATCGAGTCGTCGGCGATGAAGCGGTAGCAATCGACGTTGTCGTCCACGGAATCGAAGCGCGCCTGGATGGTGATCACCGGGTCGGTTTCCATCGAGATGAGCGCGCAGGAGCCGCAGTCGTCGTTCGGCTCGTACATGTCCGGGTTGCGCGTGTCGACGCCGTCGCAATCCTGGTCGATCCCGTCGCCGCAGATCTCCATCCCGCCGTCGCCACCCTCGCACATCCCCCAGCTCCCTGCGCCGTCGCAGGTCTCGACGCCCGCACCGCACATACCCATGCAGGGGCGGGTGGCGTCGGCGCAGTCGGGGTCGTCGCAGTCGATCATCCCGTCGCAGTCGTCGTCCATCATGTCGTTGCACTCGGACTCGCGGGCCCCGGCGCCGCAGGTGCACATCCCCATGCTGCACACCTCGTCCGTGGCGCAGGTCCGACCGCAGACGCCGCAGTTCGAGGCGTCGGTCTCCGGATCCACGCAGGATCCGTCACAGGTGGTGTAGCCCTCGGGGCAGGTGCAGGCGCCGCCGCGACAGTCCTGGTCCGCCGCGCACACGGTATCGCAATCGCCGCAGTGGTTGCGGTCGGTGGCGAAGTCGGCGCAGTCACCCCCGCAGGCGGTGGTGCCGGAGGGGCAGGTGCGGCTGCAGACTCCGCTCGAGCAGAAGCTGCCGGCCGCGCATTCCATTCCGCAGCTACCGCAGTTGCGCCCGTCGTTCATGACGTTGACGCAGCGCGTGCCGCAAAGCTCGGTCGGCGCTTCGCAGCCCCCGCTGCCATCCGTGCGGCCCGCGTCCATCCCGCCGTCGGGAAGGGGGACGCCGGGGTCGCTGCAGGCGAAGAGAGTGGCCACGAGCCAAACCGAGAAAAGGAAGCGCATGCCAGACAGCATGCGACGACTGGCGCAGTTCCGCTAGCGCTCTGTGACGTATGATGCCGCCATGTCGTGGCTCGTCCTGACGATGTTGCTCGCGTGTGACGAGCCAGCGAACACCCAGCCGGTCTTCGCGCCCCAACCACCGCCAGCGCCGGCTCCTCAGGAGCCCGTGGAGGTGCCCACGACGGAGCAGCCTTTTCGCTGGTACGTGACGGTTCCGGACCGCGACACGGCGTCCTTCGGTGACGGCGCGCTCTGTGGTCACACCGCGCAGCACATCGTCGATGCGCCGCGCCGCTTCGTGGCGCGGCGGGCGGGCGCCGAGCTCGAGGTGATCCGAGAGAACCGTGAGGAGGATGACCCGCCGAGCGCACCGGCGTGGACGAAGCGCTTCGCGCTCGGGCTCGAAGGCGAGCCGGTGATCGGCAGCACCCTCGGCTCTCCGCTCTACGTCGCGGCGCGGGCGGAGCGCGGCTACGTCGTCGTCGCCATCGACGCAGAGAGCGGCGACGAGCTGTGGCATCGGGCGCACGAGCTCGAGGAACGTGGCGAGGTGAGGATCCAGCTCGACTTCGACGAGAGTCGGATCCTCGTGTACCTGCGCGGCGCGGGGGACATGCTCCACGTGCTCGATGCCGAGGGCGGCTCGCTCGAGGCGCGCAGGCGTTTCGGGACGGAAATCCGCGCGCCGGCGCCGGATGCGCCACCGGATGCGGTGGCGGGGACGGCCCGAGGCAGCCGCGGGGGGCCGGACGATGCGTACCGCGTGCTTCGCCACGGCGAGGGCATGGCGCTCGAACGCACGGGCGCCGTGCGCTGGCGGAGCCCCATCGAGCCAGCGCAGATCTTCGACGATCACCTGGTGATCGTGGAGGCGGGCGAGCACGTGGTGGCGATCTCGTATTGTTCGGGCGCGTCGGGCGCTTACGGCTTCGGCCTGGCGCCAGAGAGTGGAGCGATCGAGTGGCGGTCGTCGGTCGGCAGCATCGGCTCCATCGGTCACTCGCGATACGCCAACGAGGTGCGCGCCGTTGCGAGGGGCGACCGGCTGGTGGTCTACGGCGAGGAGTCGGGCGGCAGCTACGTCGGGGTGGTCGACGCGCGCCACGGGCGGCTCATCGGATACGAGGTGTGGCGTCGCTGAGGGGGAGCGCTGTGCCAGCGGATTGTGCCACCGCGCCCATCCCGCCGTTCTGGGCGTGAACCGCCGCTCACATCCCACCTCGCCCCACATCGACAAACCCTTGGTTCGACGGGAGGCATGAAGGCTGCACAATGAACGAAGCGGAGGATGAGGATGATGCGCTTCTCGTTGGCTTTGACCTTCGCGATGACCCTCGGGGGCTGTATGGCCGGTGACTCGACCGGCGGCGCCGAGAACCGAAGCGCCTGGCGGATCGACGACGGGCTCTGCCCCGGCGCCGAAGGCGGCTGCGCCATGACCGTGCCGGTGGCGGCGCGGGTGGAGCTGTCGGTGGACAGCAACATCTACTGCGCGCGGCCCCAGCGCGACTCGTCGGGGCGCTTGGTCTCAGACTGCGATCTCAGCGCGTTCGGCGTGACGGCGAGCGGCGCGGCGGAGATGCGCTCGGCGAGCGCGGATGCGAGCGCCGGCCGCCTGGATCTGCGCGTCTTCACGACCGAGGAGGGGCAGGCGCGCCTCGAGCTCGCGCAATCGGGAAGCTATTTCGACAGCGTCGGCATGGAGGTGCGCGAGGCGGTGGACATCCGCTGCGGCGCCGTGGGCGGTGGCGGCGCGTCGTGGGACATGGACAGCCTCGACACCAGCGGGTCGTACACCGTGAACCTCTCTGGGGCCGACCGCGAGACCAAGATCGAGCTCGGCTGCACGCTCCTCGATGCGCGCGGGCTGCCGCTCTTCAGCGCCGCGGCGATCAACTGGCAGATCATCGAAGGCGCGGACATCGCGATCATCGACGACGGCGGCCTCTTCGGTGGCGACGCCTCGACCGGTGCCCGGGTCTACGTCCGGCCGAGCGACAGCGGCCTCATCCGGGTCCGGGCGGTCTTCGAGGACCTGACGCGCGAGCTGATGATCGACGCCGGTTGAGGCGCGTCACTGCCTCGACGTGACGTCGCCGCTCACTTCAGAGCGCTTCGGCGAAGGCCTTGCCGAACTCGAGCGGCGTCGGCCGGTCCTTCCAGTTCATGTCGGTGGCGTCGCGCATGAGCTTGATCAGCGCCGCGGGCCACGCGTCGATGCGATCGATGTTCTCGAGGGGCTGCTGCTGCATGTGCGCGACGATGCGCTGCCGCGGATCCTCGATCTCTTCGAAGAACTTGTGGCCGGTGGTGACGTTGTAGATGGTGCCGGCGAGGGCGTACACGTCCGCCCGGCCGTCGAGCTCGACCGGGTCGAGGACCTGCTCGGGTGCGATGTAGCCCGGCGTGCCCGCGACGAAGCGCCCGCCGACCTCTTGCGAGACGCGCTGAGCGCGCACCATCCCGAAGTCGATCACCACCGACGACAGCGGCGTGGCTTGCCCGGGATCGCGGTGCTTGGCGGGGTCGAACTTCTCGCCCCCCGCGAGCGGCAGGCGCAGCCAGAGGTTGGCTGGCTTGATGTCACGATGGACCAGCCCCGCGTTGTGGAGCGCGGTGAGCCCTGCGCAGGTCTCGGGGACGATCTTGCGGAGCTCGAAGAGGCTCATCAGCTTCGCGTCCGAGTACATCTGGAGGTCGGCGCCGATCAGGTACTCGAGCACCAGGAAGGGCACGCCCTGCACGATGCCGCGATCGATGATGTTGGCGACGTTCGGGTGGTAGAGCCCCGCGAGGGCGCGGGCTTCGTCGACGAACGACGCGAGGATGCCTTCGCGTTCGGTGTCGGTCGCGTTCTCGAGGGCGTCGCGCTTCGGGATCTTCAGAACGAAGAAGCGGTCGGCGCCGGGCTTTCGCACCAGCCACACGCTGCCGATGCCGCCCTCGCCGAGGGGACGGATGAGCTCGTAGCCTTCGAACTCCTTGGGCTTCTCGAGCTTCTTCTTCGGAGGAGGCGGGGGCGTGCGACGCATCGCCTCGGCCACCGCATTCTCGACCAGCGAGGAGGCGAGGGGCCCCAGGGACGCGAGCCACACGTCGAGGAGCGTCATCTCGCGCGCGCGGATGGCGCGCGTCATCACCGACGCCATGCGCGGCGCGTTCTCCGACAGCGCACGGGCGAGGGAGTCGTCGGTGGGCGCCTCGGAGGCCGGGTGCAGCGCGCGCACCGGATCGGCGAGGGCGGCCTGGAGTCGCTCGGCCGCCATGACCAGCTGAAGGCACTTGGCCTCGAGGTCGGGCTGCGGCCCCTTGGCGTTGGCGAACTTCTCGAGGGCGGTGGCGAGGCCGGCGAGCGCTTCGGCGAGCTCCGTCTCCTCGGCGCGAAGCTGCGCGAGGGCGTCGGCCGCGCCGGGACCCCAAGCGCCATCGAGGATGCCGCTGTCGATCGCCGCGCGGGTCTCGTCCGCGAGGGCGCAGCACTTCTCGAGCGCGCCCTCGGCGATCATCGGAAGGGCGGTGGCGAGCTGTTGAAGGATGGAGGGGCGGTCGACGACCAGGCCCCACCAGGCGGCGAAGGGGCCGAGCCAGGCGACATCGTCCACCTCGCCGAGAGAGGTGCCGCGGGTGGTGTCCACCAGGCGCCAGAAGATCGCGCTGAGCGCGCGCGAAAGGGGCGGCGGCATCTCGCGCGAGCCGTCCGCGAGGCCCTGGAGCTTTCGGAGCCAGAGGCACGTCGCGTGCGCGGTGGGCCCTCGGCCCGGGCCGAGGTCGCGGGATTCGTCGCTGCTGCACGCGTCGAGCGCGTAGCCGCCGAGCTTGAGCGCCAACACCTCGAGGGCCACCAACACGCCCTCGTCCTCTGCGTCGCCTTCGCCCGCGGACTCGCGGCGGTCGCGCACGATGTCGAGGAGCTCGGCGGGCGCGCCCGCGATCATCTCCCAGGTCTCCTGCAGGTCCGGTTCTTCGACCGGGGCGCCGCCGGGGCGGGTGTGGAGCATCGGCGCCCAGAGACGCAGCGCGAGAGAGCGCGCGCACCCTTCGAAGGCGTTGATGGCCGCCGCGCGATGACGCTGCGAGCCGTCGCCCAGGACGATCTTGCGGGCTTCGATGAAGGTCGGCGCGATGGTGGCCGCGAAGCGCGCGGCGCGGGCGTCGGCCTCGGCGTCGTCGTACTGCGCCGCGAGGCGCACGAGGTTCTCGATGCCGATCTCGATGTCGAGGGGGTCGCGCTCGGCGTCATCGACCGGGTCGGTGACGGCGATGAGCTCGAGCCAGCGCCGCCAGTCGTCGACCGAATCGGTGCGGGCGCGGCGCGCCATCAGCCGGAGCTGGCGAAAGGGGGCCTCGATCTCGGCGCGGACCCCGCGCCGCCACAGGGTCGCGAGGCCCCGGCCGAGGGCGCGGGCGGCGACCGCGCCCCCGTCGCCGGCGAGGATGCGCGCCGTGAGGTTTTCCCAGACCCGGCGGCGCTCGTAGAAGAGGTGCGGGGTGGCGGCGGCCGCTGCGGCGAGGCCCCACGCCTTTTCCTCGGGGTCGTCGAGGATGGCCTGCAGGTTGTGTCCGAGCATCGCGAGGCGCCCCGCGGGGAGCGAGGCGAAGGCGGTGAGCGCGCGCTGGCGGAGCACCTGGGTCGCGCCGTTCACCCAGTCGAGGAGCGTGCCCTCGAGCGGCTCGAAGACGCCGGCGAGGCGGCCGAAGGATCGCGACGCGTGGATCCACACCATGGGCTCCGGATGCAGGAGCAGCGGCTGGAGCACCTGCAGCGTGCGTCCGACGAGGTGGGGATCGGTGGTGGGCGGGATGCCACACGCGGCAACCTCGAGACAGCGCGCGGCGAGGACCCGGCCGCGCAGGGTGCCGCGCGCGGGCTGCGCCACCAGCGCCTCGAAGGTCTCCTCGCTTCCCCAAACCCAGCGACCGAGCTTCGGTAGCTGGAGCGCCTGCGCGCCGGCTTCCCAGATGAGGATCTCCATGCGCGCGCGCGCCTGCTCGTTCTTGGGATCCGCGAGGGCGGCCCCGTTGCCGAGGAGCGGGGCGCATTCGAGCGCGTCGCCGAGGGGCCCCTCGATGACGCGACGCTTCGCGATCTCGACCGCCTGATCGGTGTACTCGGGATGACTGACGGCGGCTTCGAGGAGCCCCGACAGACGCGCGTCGGTGCGCGCGGCGTTGGCGGCGCACCAGATGAAGAAGACCTCGCCGGTGGAGACGCTGAGCTCTTTGTCGAGCTCCTCGGGGTCGGTGACCTCGTGCGTCCACGCCGGCATCTCGCGATCGACCACCTCGAGGGCTTCCACCAGCGCCGGGTCGAGCTCCGACGCGGGGTCGTGCGGTCCGCTCTGCCACTTGGCGTAGTACTTGGCCGCCAGGGGCGGCGCGTCACGAAGGGCGCCTTCGAGGGTTTCGAGGGCCTTTTGGATCGCTTCGGTGGTCATGGGCCTCGGGCCAGAGCCTACATCATGATCAAATAGAGATACGCGCCGAGCATGGCGGCCAGCAGGACGACGCCCGCAATCTGGGCGGGGGTGGTGCCCGGGCTCCCGCGCGCCCGGCGCTTGCTGGGCAGGGGCGGCTGGGCTCGCTTCGGCTCCCGAGCGGCAGGGGCGGGGGCGCGCGCCTTCATGACCTCCGCGGCGTGGGACGCGGCGGTGGGGGAGACGCGAATCGGCTCGGTGCTGCTCCGGGCGCGCGCCGACAGGCAGGTCGGGCGGTCCCGATAGCCGCCGCCCGCGCCGAGACCCGGCGGCATGGGCGCCTCGTAGAAGGCGGCGTCCACCTGCACCTCGTCCCCCAGGGCGACGACCGTCTGCCTGATCTCGAGCTCGAGCTCGATGGAGCGAATGGCGTGACCTTCGGAGCGCAGCTTCTCGCCGCGGGTACGGATGAAGTCCGCTTGCTGCTCGAGGCTCCGCCCACCACCGTGGACCTTGCCGTGGGCCTGGGCGCGGATGCAGCAGAGCACCGTGGCGAGCTCCTTGAGCGCGGACTGCTCGGCGTGGAGCTCCCGGAACCGCTTCTGATCGCTCCCCTGGGCGGTGCGCATCATGCCCTTGAGGTCGGAGAGGCGGGCGGCCACCTGTTTGACGTCGGCGTCGATGACGTCGATGCGGTCCTGGTGGGTGAGCGCGCCGCCCACCACCTCGAACTCGGCCGGGATCAGGACCCGGCCGGACGCGTCCTCGAGCCAGAAGGCCTCGCACTCGGGGACGCCGTCGTCCTCGGCGTGGCCTCGGTCGTAGAAAACGCAGTCCACTCCGTCCGGCCCCTCGATCGCCCGGACCGCCCGCACGACCCGCCCCCGGATGGTGGCCACGCTGCCGTCCTCGAGCTCCGCGATGGAGGTGATGGTCATCGAGGCCCACTTTTAGGCCGAATCCCACATTTCCGCACGGGGGCTGAATGCGCGCGGGTCCCGCCCGTCGGAGATCGGGTACCCTGGCGTACGCACTTGGAGGAGGTGCCCCTTGAAGAAGCTCGCTCTGACGTCCGTTGTCGTGGCCTTCGCCACCTTCTTGGTTGCCGTGCCGGCCTCCGCCCGGGAGTGTGAGGGGGTCGAGATGCCGGGCTCGGTGCGCGTCGATGGCCAGCGCCTGACGCTCAACGGCATGGGCGTTCGCGAAGCGACGGTGTTCAACGTCAACGTGTACGTCGCGGGGCTCTACGTCGAAGGCGGCCGCTCTCGCAACGCCTCGGACATCCTCGACACCTCGAAGCGCAAGCGCCTGCTCCTGCACTTCGTGCGCGACGTCGACCGCGACGACATCACCGAAGCCTTCGAGAACGGATTCCGGCAGGCGGCGGGGTCGAGCTACTCCTCCATGCGCGCGAGCATTCGCCGCCTCAACGGCTGGGTCACCGGCATGAGCGAGGGCCAGCGGATGATGTTCACCTACATCCCCGGCACGGGTCTGCAGGTCGTGGTGAACGGCCGCAACAAGGGGACGATCGAAGGTGACGACTTCGCCCGCGCGTTCTTCAACATCTGGCTCGGCAGCCATCCGCCCAACTCCGGCCTCAAGAGCGGTCTGTTGGGCGGCAGCTGCGGGTAGTCACGGCCGACAGACGCCTGATCAAGCTCGTCGGCCCGCCCAAACCCTGCTAAACGCGGGCCATGGCTGACAAAGAGAGCTTCGCCGACCTCTTCGCACAGGAGTCTGTGGCCGCGCCGCGGGCGCGCCCGCTCTCGGTCGGCGACGAGGTCGAAGGGGTGGTCGCCCACGTGGGGAGCGAGGCGGTCTTCGTCGAGCTCGACGCCAAACGGCAGGCCTACTTCGACACGCAGGATCTGCCGGCGAGCATGGCGCTCTCCGTCGGTCAGACGGTGCGCGGCTTCGTCGTCGCGATGGAGCGCGGAGAGATCAGGCTGGGCCTCGGCTTCGGAAAAGAAGCCGGCGCCGGATCAGCTCGGCGCCGCCATGGAAGGCGCCATCCCCATCGAGGGCAAGGTCGTCGGCGTGAACAAGGGCGGGCTCGAGGTGGAGGTGGCGGGCACGCGCGCGTTCTGCCCCGCTTCGCAGATCGAGGACCGCTACGTCGAGGACACCAGCGTCTACGTCGGCCAGACGCTTCGTTTCGTCGTGACGGAAATCAAGGATCGCGGCGCGGTGCTCTCGCGCCGGCGCCTCATCGAGTCGGAGAAGGCGGAGGCGCGCGAGGCGCTCGTCGGGCGCCTCGAGGTGGGCGCGGTGCTGAGCGGACGCGTGACGCAGATCCGCGACTTCGGTGCCTTCGTCGACCTGGGCGGCATCGACGGGCTGCTCCCGCGGGCCGAGCTCAGCCACGATCGGGTGCGACCCGAGGACGTGGTCAGCGTGGGCGACGTCGCGCGGGTGAAAGTCCTCGCCATCGAGGAGCGCGACGGCAAGACGCGGATCACGCTCTCGCTCAAGGCGCTCTCGGCCGACCCCTGGGATGGGATCGCCGCGGTGGCACCCCTCGGCAAAGTGGTGGCGGGGCGCGTGACGCGCATCGCGGACTTCGGGGTCTTCATCCGCCTGGCCGAAGGCGTCGAGGGGCTCTTGCACGTCTCCGAGCTCGGAGGCTCGAGCCTCGAGGCCTTCGAGGTGGGGGCGCAGGTGCTCGCGGTCGTGAAGTCGATCGATCGCGACCGGAGGCGGATCTCCCTGACGCCCGCGCCCGAGGGCGCCGAGCTCGGCGCCGCGGGGCTGTCTTCCGGGCCGGTGGTCGGCTCGGTGGTGGACGCCACCGTCGACAAGGTGGAGCACTTCGGCGTCTTCGTGCAGGTGGACGGCACGCGCGGTCGCATCGGGCGCGGGCTGATCCCCAACGCCGAGCTCGGCCTGGAGCGCGGCGTCGATCTGCGCAAGGAGATGCCGCCGGGCACCAAGGTGCGCGCCAAGGTGCTCGAGACCGGGGAAGGGCGCTTGCGCCTGAGCATCAAAGCGGCGCGCGCCGATCAGGAGCGAGCGGAGTTCGACGGCTATCGCGAGAGCCACGGCGCGCCGAAGAGCATGGGCACGCTGGGCGAGCTCCTGAAGAAGAAGCTCGAAGGACAGTAAGGGAGCCAGGGGGATGGCTGATTCATTCTCCTCAGTGGAGCACGCTCTGCGCCTCGCGGCCGAGAGCAGCTCCGACGCGTTGCTTCCCTGCCCGCTCTGTGCGGCGAGCCTCAAAGCGACCAATCTGGAAAAGCATCTCGAGAAGGTGCACGCCGGCGAGGAGCGCACGGCGACGTCGTGGGCGGGATCCGACCGGGCGATCGGGCGCGTGCTGATCGTCTACTTCATCCTCTGCGTCGCTTCCATCGGCCTGTTTTCGGTGGTGCCGCAGGCGGCGGCGACCGTGCTGGCGACGGTGCTCGCCGTCGCCATGCTCGTCTTCATGGGGCTCCTGGTCGCGATGGTGGCGGACAAGCTGCCGGCTACGCTCTGCATCGAGGACCGCCGCGTGGTCGTCCGCTATGCCTTCGGCCTGCTCAGCCGCTCGGTGCAGCTGCCGCCGCGGGTCATCGAGGTGGGGACGCTGGTGGAGACACGATCCGATCCCACGGTGCCGACGCGTTACCAATACGGCGGGACGGACGTGAAGATGGGCACCTATCTCCGGCTTCGCGACGACGGCGGTGGGATGGTGACCGTGGGAGCGAAGACCGGCTCCAAGCTTCGCAAGCACTGGGAAGGCTGGACGCACGGCGGCAAGGTGCGGCTCTGGGACATCCTCGTCAGTCCGAGCGCGCTCGTCGCCCTCGAGTATCTGTTGTGGTCGCGCGGCCAGCTCACGCCTCGCGCTCCCGGCGCGGACTGACTACTCGGCGGGCGCGGGCTCGGCGGGATCCGAGGCTTCGCCGCCGGTCTCACTCTCTTCGGTGGTGACCTCGGCGGAGGCCTCCGTCGTGCCCTCGGGGGCGGGGCGCATCTGCATCAGCTCGGCCTGAATCGCCTCGACCATCTGGCGCATCACCGCGACGTGTCCGCGCGACTGATTGATGAGCTGGCGAAACGGGTCGATCTGATGGTGCTGCAGCTGACCCACGGCGGCGTTCATCGCCTGCCACGCCTGGTCTGCGCGGGCGTTGAACTCCGCGCTGACCTGCGCGTAGCGCGGGCCGATGGTGTTGAGGTCGGGGCCGGTGGAGATCTCGATGCGCTGTTGCCACGCCGCTTCGTGTGCGCTCTTGAGCTGGACGTATTCGTCTCGCAGGGCGTTCGCCACCACCATCCCCTCCTGCACCATCGGATCGTCCTGTGCCGGGGGCGGGGTCTGGCTCGCGTTACCAGTGCGGGTCGTGGATTGACTGCTCGTGGCGGACGAGGAGCCACACGCAGCGAGCAGGGCGATGGCGATGACTGCCGGCCCGCGAAGCGAAGAGATCATGTGGGCTTTATAGCAGCTCGCTCCGCTCAGTGCGTCGCCCAGTCGGTGGGCGTCTCGCTCATCTCGAAGTGGAGCGTGGCGCCGTCGGCGATGTCGGCGTGCGAGACGCGGGCGCGGTCGAGGGGCGCGCCGTCGAGGGTGGCGCTCTCGACGTAGATGACCTGGGCGCTCGCCTCTGGCGCCTCGATCACCAGGTCGCCGCCCTCGAGATGGACGACCGCTCGCGTGAGCTGAGGCCCGCTGACCAGGTAGTAGTCGAGGGCGGGGAGGGGGAAGAGTCCCAGGGTGGTGAAGGTGTACCAGGCGGAGAGGGTGCCGCTGTCGTCGTTGCCCGGGATCCCTTGCGGCGCGTCGTCGTAGCGCGTGTCGACGATCCATCGGTTGACCTCGGCCGTGCGCGCGGGGCGGTCGAGCGCGACGTAGATCCAGGGCACGTGGATGTCGGGCTCGTTGCCGTGCCAGTACCAGGTGTCGGGACCGAGGGGGAGCCACATGCGGCGCATCGACTGATCGAAGAACATGTCGAGGCGCGCGAGGGTCGCGTCGCGCCCGCCGAAGAGATCGGCCATGCCTTCGAGGTCGTGCGGCGCATACCAGTTGTACTGCCAGGCGTTGCCCTCGGCGTAGTAGTCCTGCCAGACGAAGGGATCGAAGTCCGTGGTGTCGAAGGACCCGTCGCGAAAGCGGCCCAGGAAGAAGCCGCTCTCGGCGTCGTAAGAGTTCTGGTAGTTGTGGGCGCGCTCCCGATACGTCGCGGCTCCCGCGTCGTCTCCTGCGGCCGCGGCGAGCTCGCCCACGGCGTAGTCGGAGTGCGCAACCTCGAGGGTCCACGAAGTGCTCGAGCCCGAGGCTTCGATGGGCACGTACCCGAGCGAGAGGTAGTCCTCGATGCCGCTGCGCCCGCTGAAGGCGGACGCGGGGGGCGGCCCATCAGCGGTCAGCTTGGCCAGGGCGTAGGCCTCGGTCACGTCGAAGCCGTCGAGCCCCTTCACCGCGCTGTCGGCGATGACGATGGGAGCGGCGTCACCGATCATGCCGCCGGTGTAGCCGATGCCGAGCGGCCAGCGCGGGTAGGCGCCGCCGTCGCGCGCCATCTGCATCAACGAGCCCACGAAGTCGCGCTGAAACTCCGGGAAGACCAGCGTCAGCCACGGGTGGAGGGTGCGGAACGTGTCCCAGAGGGAGAAGTCCGTGTAGTAGGTGAAGCCGTCCGCGACATGCACTTCCTGGTCGATGCCGCGATAGGTGCCGTCGACGTCCATGGCCAGCGTGGGCATCAAGAGCGTGTGGTAGACGGCGGTGTAGAACATGCGGAACTCGCGCTCGGTGCGCGCTTCGATTTCGATGCGCGACAGCAGCGCCTCCCACGCGGCATCGGCCGCGGCGCGGGTGCCGTCGAAGTCGATGGCCGGCATCTCGGTGTCGAGGTTCATGCGCGCGTGCGCCACGTCGACGAACGAGATGCCCACGGCGGCCTCGACCACCGTGTCGGCGCTGGTGTCGAAGCGCACCCAGGCGCCGGTGTTCACGCCGGTCCGCGTGGTCTCGCCTTCGTAGAGGGTGCCGTCCTGCCAGACGCCGCTCGTCTCGAAGGGCCGCGAGAAGCGCATCACGAAGTACACGGGCACGCCGCCGAAGCGGCCCGAGTATCCCGCCGAGACGCGCGCGAAGCCCGAGAGCTCGCCGGCGTCGGGGTCGACGGTGATCTCGCCGTCGATGGTCTCGGCGCCGGTGATGTGGTGGGCCAGGTCGGACAGGACCACCGCGTCCGAGCCGGCCGGGAAGGTGTAGCGATGCAGGGCCACGCGGCGCTCGGTGGTGAGCTCGACGCGGACGCCGTCGGCGAGGGTCACGGCGTAGTAACCTGGCGACGCCTCCTCGCTCTCCTTGTCCATCGCGATGTAGTAGCCGTCCGAGCTCGTCTTGTCGGCGCTCATGCCGAGGGTCGGCATCAGCATCACGGCGCCGTAGTCCGAGGCGCCCATGCCGTGGGGATGGGTGTGGGAGAAGCCGCGGACGTGGGTGTCGTCGTAGGCGTAGCCCGCGCAGTGGGCGAAGAGCACGGCGGCGTTGTCGGCGTCGACGGTGTCTGGGCTCACGTGGACCATCCCGAAGGGACGCGCGGGGCCCGGGTAGGCGCTCCCCACCCCGTAACCAATGCCGCCCGCAGCGATGAAGGGGTCGACCCATTGGGTCAGCGGGGCGGTGGCGGGTCGCGGATCGGGGGGCGGCCCGGCGTCGACCACTCCGGTGTCGGCCTCGGCGTCGGGCGGTGCGGCGTCTGCATCGACGCCCCCGTCGCTCGCTGGCGCGTCGTCGCCGCACCCCATGAAGAGGAGCATCGCCACGGCGGCGACGGAGAGGGGAGGACGGCGCATGGCGCGCAGACTAGCCGATCGACACCGCCCTTCAACCAGGCGCTAGCCCGACACGCGGGCGCGGATGTAGTCGAGCATCGGCTCGAAGCCGGCGCCCCGGGGCACGGGGACGAAGCGGTTTCCGTTGGCTTCGAAGGAGGCGGCGGCGGCGCTTCCGCCCGGCTGGTCGGCGGCCCAGAGGATCACCAGGGCGGTCTCGGGCGCCCCGGTGAGGAGCATCGCCAGCTCACCCGGAGAGGCGTCGGCCGAATCCTGGCCGTCGATGATGATGATGTTCGGCTTGAGCACCTTCATGCGCTCGCGAGACTCGCCGATGTTGGTGCTGACCGAGGTGGTGACGCGCTCGCCGCCGAAGGCCGCGCGGATCCACCGCGCGAGGCGGGTGGTGCGGGCGATGATCAGGAGCATGGTCGTCTCGCCGCGCAGCGCGTTGATGTCGACCTCGAGGGTCGGCCGCGACTCGGCGAAGGGCGCCGGCGAATCGGAGGGGAAGCTCTCGGGCAGGGCGACGTCCACCCACACCTCTTCTTCCGCCGCGGGCGAGCCCGGCGGCGGCAGCGTGCCGGCTTCCTTGGCGAGGGCGCTGATGAGGGACGCGTGAACGACGCCGCCGTCTTCGGTGCCGAGCTTTTCGTGCAGCACCTGGGCCAGGGGTCCGTTGATGAAGCTTCGCACCTCCGATTCCACCTTCGGGATGTCCGCCTCGGGGGGGAGCTTGGAGAGCGCTGCGAAGAGGAGCTTCGGTGCCAGCTCCAGCGACACGTGCTCTTCGAGCACCGTTCTGAGGATGGAGAGACCGACGTCACCAGGAGGGGTTGCCACGACCGAACGGTAGGCCGCATCGCCGCGCCGATCCAGAGGGTCTTTTGCTGCTGCGGCGCTCAGCCTGCTTTGCGCAAGCCGCAGATGGCGAGCGCCTTTTCCGCGCGTTCCCGACGCTCTTCGTGAATCAGGAACGCGATGCGGTCGCCCTTGCGGATACGCGTGCGTCCCGTCACGGGCTCCGCGACCTTCTTGCGTCTTCGGAGCAGTGCGAGATAGGGCGGGTCGGCGTCGGTGGGGGTGAAGAAGGAGGGCGACTTGCGATTGCCCTCGAAGCGGAACCACTCGAAGGTCGCCTCGGTGGCGTCGAGGCGCTTCGCCCACGCGCTCACGGCGACCGCGGAGCCGCACATCACCTCACCGCCGAAGTCGTCGACCATGCGCTCGGTGACGCCTTCGTCCCAGCGGGTGAGGACCACCGGGTAGCGGATGGCGCGATGATTGAGCCGCGCCTTTTCGCCGAAGAGATAGTTCACGTCTTCGTTGGTGGTGGCGGCGATGGCGCCGGCGCGGGTGTCGAGCTCGGCACGTTCGTGCACGCTCTGCTCGAGGGCGTTGCCGCGGATCGCGCGCACGCCGGCCTGCTCGTAAGCGGCGATGTTCTGAGCGTCGTTGTCGATGGCGACCACCTCGCAGCCGGCGCTCTGAAGCTCCCGGGCGAGCAGGCGCGCGAGTGGGTTTCCGCCGAGGACGATCCATCCCGCGCCCGTGCGCCGGCGGAGCTTCAGTAGTGAAGCGGCGAGCCCGCCGGTGAGGGCGGACCACACCACGGTGACGGCGATGACCAGGAAGACCAGCGAGCGGAGCGCGGTGCCGCCGCGCATGCCGGCCGAGGCGAGCTCGAAGCCGAAGATCGACGCGACCGCGGCTGCGACGATGCCGCGCGGTCCAATCGCGCCGATGAAGATGCGCTCCTTGGTGGTCAGCCGCGTTCGATAGGTGCTCGCGGCGACGCTCAGCGGTCGCACCAGCACGATGGAGCCCGCCGCGACCACCCCGCCCTGCCATCCGAGGGCGGCGACGTCGGCGAGGCGCACGTCCGCGACCAACAGAACGAAGAGCATGCCGATCAGCATCACGGTTAGCTGCTCTTTGAACTCCGCGATCTCGTGATGGGCGTGGATGTGGAGATTGCCGACCACCAGCCCCGCCACCGTCACCGCCGCGATGCCGCTCTCGTGGACGAAGGAGTTGGAGCACTGAAAGACGGCGACCGCGCAGGCCAGCGTGAAGACCGTCTCGTAGCCTTCGGGGATCACGTTGCGGTAGCGAAGGACGAGTCCGAACGCGAGCCCACCGACCAGCCCGAGCACCGTTCCGAAGACCAGACGCCCGAAGATCGCAGGCAGCGCGAGGACCAGGTCGGTTCCCGAAGGCGAGACGACCAGCTCGAGGGCGACCGCGGCGGTGATGGCGCCCACCGCGTCGATGAGCACGCCCTCGGCTTCGAGCACGGTGGCGACACTGCGCTGGACGTTGAGGCGCCTGAGGAGCGGCGTGACCACCGTGGGCCCGGTGACGATCACGAGCGTCCCGAAGAGCAACGAGCGCTGCCACTCCCACCCCATCACGATCATCGCCAGGAGCATTCCCACCACCAGGCTCACGAACGCGCCGATGGTGATGAGCTTGCGGATCGGCTTCTCCTCGCTTCGCACGCGGCGAATGTCGAGGTTCATCCCGCCTTCGAAGAGGATGATGGCCACCGCGAAGCCGACGAGCGCCGGAAGGCCGTCCCCGAGCAGCTGAGGCTGGACGAGGTTGCCGACGTCCGGCCCGAGGAGCACACCGAAGAAGAGCAGCACCACGATGCCGGGCAGTCGCAGGTGATAGGCGAGGGTCTGCCCCACCATCCCCGCGGCGAGAGCCAGGGCGACGCTGAACGCCGCGGTGTTGTGGAAGTGGAGGCCCATGGCGCGGTGACGGGCGAGCGTAGCCAGGGGGCGGCTCGCGCGGCTACTGCTATCGGCCCTTCAGGTCCCGTCGAAGTCGAAGGTCAACGAGCCGCCTCCGGCGCCGTTGACCTGGACCTGGAGGTGGTCGCTCGCCGCGATCTCGCAGCAGATCCGGGCGCGCCGTTCGACCACGCGGGTGGCCGGAGGCTCGGGCGGCGCCAGGGACGCCTCGGCGTAGGCGTCGGAGGTGATGTCCTCGGTGACCACGTCTTCGAGATCGCCACCCTCTCCGTAGTCGTAGACGGACACCATCTCGGCGGTGACGCTGGCGGTAGCGTGCGAGTCGTCCTCGGTGCAGGTGATGGTGGCGGCGGAGAGCCGGCCGTCGTCTCTGAAGGCGGCGCGGAAGAGCCCATCGAAGCAGGCGCTCTGCGCGTCCTGATAGACGAGCGTGAGCTCGTCGCCGAAGGCGTCTCCCGCGGGCTCGCCGGCGGCCGACGTCCGCTCGTGGGCGGCCTCGCTGCCCGGGTAGTCGGGTGGGAAGCCGCTGCCACCCCCCGCGCCTCCCCCGCACGATGAAAGGACGACGATGCAGCCGATGGTCGAGGCAAGTCGGTCCATGTGACCCCCCAACGGATGATACCTCACGTGCCGCCATCGAGCGGAGGCTTCCGCTCACCAGCAGACGGCCTGCATTATCCGGTGCACGGTGGTGACGCCGATGCCGAGCGCGCCGGTCTCGTTCCGGCCCCAGCAGTAGAGAGCGTCGTCTGGGTCCACGACGCATCCGAAATCAAGGCCCAGGTCGAGCTGGGACCAGCCAGTGGCGGACTCCATCCGCGTGGGATCGAGGACGTCCGCACCCCCCGAGCTCCCGTTGCCGCACTGGCCCGAAGTGTTGATGCCCCAACACCAGAGCGACCCGCCGGCGCGAGTGCCACAGGTGTGGTCCTCGCCCCCCTCGAGCTCCACCCAATCGCTCTCGGTGCCTGCCTGTGTCGGGGTGTAGATCGTCGTCAGGCGGTTTCCGAGGCCGAGCTCTCCGTGGTCGTTCTGCCCCCAGCACCAGAGTGTGCCGGCCCCGCGCAGGCCGCAGGCGTGACTGTCTCCCGCCGCGACGTGCGTCCAATCGGTGGCCGAACCGACCCGGGTGGGGGTGGACCGCCCCGTGCCCATGCCCGCGTCGCCGAGGCCCAGCTGGCCGAGGACGTTGTCCCCCCAGCACCACAGGCTTCCGTCGCTCTTGATCCCGCAGGTGAAATGGTGACCCAGCGCCACGTCGATCCAACTGCCGGCGATCATCGTCGGCGTCGAGACAACCGGGGGCAGGCCGCCGACGCCGACCTGGCCATAGTTGCCCTGGCCCCAGCAGTAGAGGTCCGTGCCGCGCAGACCACAGGTGTGGTCACCACCCTTGCCGGATTCGACCATCGTCCACGTCGTGTCGGTTCCCACGCGCACCGGCATCCAGCGATCGCTCGTGTCGCCGAGCCCGAGCTGACCGTCGCCGTTGCGGCCCCACGCGTAGAGATCGCCACCCTCGAGCGCGGCGAACATGTTGTCTCCATCGGCGAGGGCGTCGAAAGCGACGCTCGTGCTCGCGGTCTGTGGCGTCGAGTGGTTCGCGCTCGGCGCGCCAAGCGCTAGCTGGCCGTAGTCGTTCTGGCCCCAGCAGTAGAGCTGTCCCATCGACATGGCGCAGGTGCTGGTGCTGCTCGTCGCGAGGGCGCTGATGGGGTGGCCGACCTCGCAGGTGCCCGCGTTGCAGTGATCGGTGGGGCAGGTGCAGGCGTCGCACGCGCCGCCGCCGCGGCCGCAGGCGCCGTCGTCGTCGCCGCTCACGCACGCGCCGAAGGCGACACAGCCGAAGCAGCAGCTGCCGCCGACGCAGGTGCCCCCGGTGCAGTCCCCGTCGCCGGTGCAGCTGACGCTGGTGTCCATCACGGCGGTGTCGGCCGCGTCGGCGTCGGCATCGCCGACTGCGGTGTCGCCGTCGAGCGCGCCGTCACTCGCCGGGGTGTCGGGCGGCGCATCCATCGCGCCGTCCATAGCCGCGTCGCCCATGCCGCTGCAGGTGCCGTCCATGCATTGCTCCGGTGGACACATCGTGTCCTCGGCCGAGGCGGTGAGGGTGACGGTGGTCGTCTCATCTCCGGAGGGGACGGTGATCTCCACGCATCCCGTGGCGAATTCGACGCAGTCGCCGTCGATGGCGACGCCGGCGAGGCCGTAGGTGCCGGCGGCGAGCTCGGGGGGCGACATGTCGGCGGCGCTGTCGCGGGTGGCGCGGGCGCTCCAGATCACCGCCCCGTCGCAGCCCCCCTGGCGCACCTGGCCTTCTACGATGACCGCTCGGTCAGCCAGCGTCTGGTCGCCGAACTCGAATACCCACGCGAGGTTGGAAGAGGAGCAGGCCGCGAGCAACGTCGATGAAGCGACGAGGACGGCCGCGCAGGCGTTGAGCGTTCGGATCATCTGCTCGGCCGGATGATGATACGATCTGCGACAAGGCTCGCCAATGAGGTTGCGAACCATCTTCGTTCTGGGTGTGCTGGCGACGCTGGGCGTCCCCGTCACCGCCAGCGCCCATCCCCTCGTGGACCAAGCCCGGGAGCAGCTCGGCGAGGCGCTCTTCGTCGATGCCCTCGACACGTTGGCCACTGCCGAGGCTGGCGAAGATCTGACCGTCGAGGAGCTGGCGGACCTCTTCGCGGTGCGCGCGCTCGTGAACCGTGCACTCAACAACGACGACGCGATGAACGCGGACCTCGCGCGATTGGCGGTCGTCGCGCCGAACTACGCGTTCGACCGACGCGCGGTGCCGGAGGTGCGGCGCGCCTTTGCGGATGCCCGCGCGAATGCATCGGGTGCCATCCGCGTAGTGGCGACACCCGCGATCGAAGGCGGCGGGGTCACGGTGCGTGCGGATGCCCAGAACGACGTCCAACACCTGGTTCGCACCGTACGGATATCCGGGCGCCCGGACGCGGCGTCCGCATGGGAGAGGTCGGATGATGCGCCTCTCTTCGTCAGCACGGATGGACCCGTGGAGTATTACGTCGAGGCGATCGGACCGGGCGGCGCGGTGCTCGCGTCTTCGGGCTCGGCGTCGAGCCCGCACCGCTTCGGCGGGGGGGGCGAGGCCGGCGGTGACGTGCTCGCCGCGACGGGTGGCGAGACGGCGGAGGACGACGAAGGTGGCGGCGGCGCCGGTTTGTGGATCGGGCTCGGCATCGGGCTGGCGGTGGTCGCGGGCGTCGCCATCGCGTTGGCCGTCGCGCTCAGCAGCGGCGGTGGCGAGAGCTCGCAGCTCGATCCCTTCACGGTCCGGTTCTGATCTTGGGTGAGCCCAAAGAGATCGAGCTCGCCGACTCGGACTTGATCCCCGACCCGGTGAAGCGCGGGCGAAAGCTGGGCCGCTACGTCCTCTGTTATGAGCTGGCTTCCGGCGGGATGGCCACGGTGTACCTCGGCCGTGTCAGTGGGGCCGCGGGCTTTCAGAAGCTGGTCGCGATCAAGATCATCCATCCGCACCTCGCCAAGGAGACGGACTTCGTCGAGATGTTCCTCGACGAGGCGCGCATCGCCTCGGGCATCAACCACCCGAACGTCTGCACGGTCTTCGATTTCGGCGAGGCGGACGGCACGTACTTCCTGGCGATGGAGTACCTGGTCGGCGAGACCGCGGCGCGGCTCGCGCGAACCCTCTCCAAAAACCCCGATGCGGTCCCGGCCGATCGCTTCCCCGCGCTGGTCGGGTACATCTTCCAGCAGGCGTGCGAGGGGCTGCACGCGGCGCACGAGCTGAAGGGCGAGGACGGAAAGCCGCTGCACGTCGTGCACCGCGACATGACCCCGCACAACCTCTTCGTCGGCTACGACGGCTCGGTGCGCGTCGTCGACTTCGGGGTCGCGAGCGCGGTCGGCCGCATGCACGAGACCAACACCGGCACCCTCAAGGGCAAGTTCGCCTACATGTCTCCGGAGCAGGCGCGGCAGAAGCCCCTCGATCGGCGCAGCGACATCTGGTCTCTGGGCGTGTCGCTCTGGGAGATGCTCACGCGTCGCCGTCTCTTCCGCCGTGACGGTGAGTTCGAGACGCTCTCGGCGGTGGTGAACGCACCCATCGAGCCCCCCTCTACGATTCGCCCGCAGGTGCCGCCCGAGCTCGACGCGATCGTGATGCGCGCCCTCGAGCGAGATCCGGACAAGCGCTTCACGACCGCGCGCGAGATGGGGCGCGAGCTCGCGCGCGTGGTCGGTCTGAGCGGCGGCGCCACCAGCGCCGACCTCGCCGATCTGATGGACAGCTTGTACGCGGAGGAGCGGAAGAAGCGCGCCGAGCTCCTGGACCGCGCGCGAAAGATGGATCCCGAGGAGCCGTCGACCTCGGCGGTGCGCACAGCGCCGATGCTCTCGCTGGAAGGCGAGTCGGGCACGGCGTCGATGCCCAGCCGCACCATCGCCACCAACGTCTCCGAGGGGCGCAGGCGCTGGATCGTGCCGGCGCTGATCGCGGTGGGCCTGGTCGCTGGCGCGGGGACCTTTGCGGCCGTGAGTATGGGGGGGGGATTCGGAGGCGGCAGCGGGAACGGGAACGGGAACGGAAACGGGAGCGGGAACGGAAGCGGAAACGGGAACGGGAACGGGAACGGGAACGGAAGCGGAAACGGGAACGGGAACGGGAACGGGAACGGGAACGGAAGCGGAAGCGGAAGCGGAAACGGGAACGGGAACGGGAGCGGAAACGGGAACGGGAACGGGAACGGGAGCGGGAACGGAAGCGGGAACGGGAGCGGAGTCCGTTGCGGTGGTGGATGTGGCGGCCGACACGCCTTCCACCGACATGTCCCGTCGCCCGCGCATGATCGCGGCCATGACCGCCGCTGTCGGGCGCGGGCGTCTTCACGTCGCGACGCCGCCGGGGTGGGCCGACATCTACGTGGACGGGCGTCACGTCGGTCGCTCGCCCACCGAGGTCCAGCTTCCCGCTGGCACGCGACGTGTCCGCCTCATGCCTTACGGCGAGGGGCCGCCGATCGATCGGCGCGTGAACATCGCCGCCGACGGAACGGCGCGCCTCGTCGTGCGCCTGGGCAACTAGCCGAAAACGAAAACGCCCCCGAGGCGGAAGCCTCGGAGGCGTGTCTGGGGTCGAGCGGAGGACCCGCTCGTTCGGGTCAGCGGCAGGACTTTGCGCCGGGCTTTCCGCGACAGACGTTCAAGCAGCAGTCTGCGTCGACGTCACAGGAGTCGCCGGGCAGGGCGAGGTCACCGCAGGTGGTGCCGCCGCCGCTCGAGCCGCCGGCGCAGTCGCTGTCGTCGGCGTCGACCGTGCCGTCGCAGTCGTCGTCGATGCCGTTGGCGCAGTCGGTCTCGGTGACCTCCTGACCGGCAGCCGCGACGCACGCGTGGGTGGTGGTTCCGCTCGTGAGGTATGCCAGCGCATCCGCCGCCTGGACGATACCGTAGCCGAACGAGTCGTCACGGCCGTCGGTGGCGGGGTCGGTGGTGGGATCCAAGCCGGTCGCGCCGAGCGCGGTGCGGATCTCTTGGGGGCTGACGTCCCTGCCGAGGGCCGTCTCTGCGTGATGCCAGACGAGCGCCGCGACGCCGGCCGCGTGGGGCGTGGCCATCGAGGTGCCGTCGTAGGTGTCGTAACCGCTCGCCGGGGCGATGGTCAGGACGTGGAGCGTGGCGTCCTCTCCGAGGTGGTTCGCGACTGCGTCCTGGCCCTGGGCCTGGCTGAGCGTGGCCATCGGGAAGTTGAATGCCCGGCCGCTCCCGAGGGTGCCGCCGAAGCTCCCCGGCACGTTGTTGTAGACGAGCATGCCGGCCGCACCGCCGCGGTTCACGTTGTCGGCCTTGGTGCGGAAGGTCTCTCCGCCGCGACGGCAGAGCACGATCTGGCCGCGATAAGCGTTGCGGCTTGGACGGGTGTTGCAGTCGCCGCCGTCGACGAGGGGACCGGTGGCGTCGCCGTCGATGGAGCCCTCCATCGAGCCGCCCTCGTAGGTCGCACCGCCGACGGTCAGGTCGTTGTTCGCCTGATACTGCACCGTCGAGAGCACGCCGACGCCGGGCGCGGAGACCTCGACCTGGGCGTTGTGCTGGGAGAAGTCAGCCCGGGCGTCCGTGTCGTCGGTCGCGCCGACGGAGACGACCGAGTCGTACGAGGCCGGATAGGACAGGCCCGTGGTGCTGTCGTTGCCCGCGGCCGCGAAGGAGAGTACGCCGTCCGCGAGGGCGCCCGAGAAAGCGTCGTCTTCGGCGGTGCTGAAGCCGCCACCGCCGAGGCTCATGTTGATCACGTCGGCGCCGGCTGCGACGCAGGCCTGCACCGCCGCGACGAGCGTCGAGCTGTAGACCCAACCGCAGTCGGTGCCGCCGAAGACCTGCACCGCGTAGATGGGGATGGTGCTCGGGTTGACGCCGATGACGCCGAGGTCGTTGTGACCGACGGCGGCGATGGTCCCGGCGACGTGGGTGCCGTGCGGGCACTCGCTGGTGTCCCATCCGTCGGGCTCCCCCGTGACGTGGGCTGTGGGCAGATCCTCGTGGCCGAGGTAGTAGCCGCCGTCGATGATGCAGACCATCTTCGTGCCGGGCGTTCCATCGTCGAGGAGATCGGCCTGCACGCGCCGGATGCCCCAGGGGATGCTCTCGGCCATCGGGCGACGCACCTGGTCGCGCTCGATGCTGTCGACCGCCGGGCTGCGCCGGAGGGCCGCGAGCGCGCCATCGGGCAGGGCGACCGATACGAGGCCGCGGCTCTCGATCTCCAAGCGAACCTCTCCTCCCGCCGCGTGGATCGCGGCGAGGCCGGCCCCGTAGTCGTTCACGTGGACGATGAAGCGCTCCTCGGGCTCGTCCGAGGCCAGCGGCCCTGTGCCGCTCGTGATGTCTTCGTGCGACCCGAAGCAGGCGGTCGCAAATACGGCGAGAAGGGCAAAGAGCCCCACCCGCGAGAAAATCTTCTTCTCGCTACACATCGTTCCTCCCCAAGAGGGGTCCTCCAATTCGGACCCGCTCGTTGCTCCATGTGGCCCATGCAAGGACAGTGCACAAATCCACACATGGGATTACGCACACTTACACCGGCCCACATGGTCAGTGGGGTGGCCACTGGCGCGCCAACTGCGCACGGATACGGGGGAAAACCGGGTGAGCAGCGCTCTAGAGCGCGAGCCCACCCACGAGGCCGCCGCTGCTCATGGCAGCGCCGCGCATCTGGGCGCGGGCGCGTCGGCGAGCCCGGCGGCGGGCGCGGCGGCGGCGGATCCGGCGGGCGCGGGCCTGGCGAGCGGCCGCGGCGGCCGCCTCGGCTTCCTCTTCCTCGGTGGTGGGCTGGGGCTCGTCCGCGTCCGACTCCGAGTCCGCGTCCGTCTCCGCCGCCGTCTCCGAATCCGGCTCCGTCTCCGAAGCCGAGTCCGCGTCCGACTCCGGTTCCGTCTCCGTCGCCGTCTCCGCCTCAGCGTCCGACTCCGCGTCGTCCATCTCCGCCGCCTGAACGACCGTCGAGGCCCCGAGCGGGGGTGCGGCCGGTGGCGCCTCGGCGGCCGCGGGTGCGGCGGTCGGCGTCGCGGGAGGCGTCACCTCGTGATCCAGCGCTTCGAGGTTTTCCTCGGGCACGGCGAGGTAGTCGCTCATGGCGTTCGTGATGAGGTGGAACTGGCCGCTCATCGCCATCCCATAGGCCGTGCCGGCGGTGGTCAGGACGCCGATGAGGATGCCGAGGGAGAGCCACGGCAAGCGCGCCGTCTTCTGGATGACGAAGGTCCCCGTGCTCTCCACGACGTCGGCCAAGTCCGAGACCAGGATCTGGATCGACGAGGGGTCGCGCCGCTTCCGGTGCTCGGGCTCGACGATGATCGTCGGCTCGGGCTCCGGAAGCGTCGTCACCGACGCGGCCTTGGAAGCGCGCGCCTGCGCCGCGATCTCCGCGAGGGACATCGCCGGCGGCGGCGCACTCTCGGCCCGTGGGGGCGTGGGCGGATAGCTGCTGCCGCGCAGGGGCACCGCGGGCACCGGTGGCACGCTGCTGACGCGGGTGGCCGGCGCTGGCGGCATCGGGGGCGCGCTGCTGGTGCGCACCGCAGGTGCGCTGCTCGTCCGGGCCGGCGGCGGCGTGCTCGACGACGCCTCGTCGATCTCGCCCACGTAGGGCCGGAGCGTGCTGATGATCTCCCGCGTGGACATCGGCCGATCCGAGGGGACCTTGGCCAACATGCGTTGAAGGAGCTGCGCGATCGTGGATGGAAGGACGTCGGGGATGCTCGGCACCTGGTACTGGTGCGCGGCCATCACGCCTTCGGCGGTGTCGCCGTCGAAGGGCGGCTCCCCGGCCACCATCTCGTAGAAGACGCAGCCGAGGGCGTAGAGGTCGGAGCGGAAGCCCCAGGCCCTGCCCTTGATCTGCTCGGGCGACATGTAGAAGAGGTCGCCGAGGTCGTCGAAGGCGGAGCCGCGCTGGGCGTCGCCAACGATGCCGGCGTCGATCAACGCGACGTCGGGCACCTCGTCCTCGGAGGGGATGAGGATGATGTGACCAGGGTGGAGCGAGCCGTGGACCAGGCCCGCTTTGTGGAGCTCGTCCAGGGCCTGGGCCGTCTTGGCGACGATGCCCATGGCGATCACCAGGCCGAGCTTGTCCTCGCGGAAGAGGCGGCTCTCGAGGGTCTCACCGTCGATCCACGGGCGAAATACCCACGCTCGGTCGCCTTCGACCTTCGCGCGGCGCGCGAGGCAGAGGCGCTTCGAGCCCGGCATCTGGACCTGGCGGTCGAGGTCACGGGCGAGGCGCTGGCGCCCCGCATCGCTGGCGCTCTCGCTCAGCTTCATCAGCTTGAGCAAGCCCCAGCTCGAGCTGTAC
This sequence comes from uncultured delta proteobacterium, assembly GCA_963727445.1. Taxonomy (GTDB): domain Bacteria; phylum Myxococcota_A; class Polyangia; order Polyangiales; family B10-G4; genus B10-G4. The sequence continues at coordinate 328,193 of CAVSGI010000014.1, read as the reverse complement.
CCGTCGTAGACGTGGTACAGCGCACCCATGTCCCCGGCGCCGTAGACGCCCTTGATCCCGAACTCGTCCGCAACCTCCGGCGGCACGAGGTGGTCTTCGACTTCGACCGATTCGATCTGATCTATCGGGCAGACATCATCCGACAGCACGCGGCGGCAGATCGGACAGACGTTCATGCATCACATTCCTCTCCGGGGACGCACAGAGTGTGAGATGTGGTGAGCTTCCGCACAAGGCGAATTCGCCCATTCCCCTGAAATGAGAGGATTTTCTCCATGAATCAGGACGAGATGATCGACCTGTGCAAGCGCCACACGATGTTCTCGTGGGCCGCGCAGTCGAAGGTGCAGCCCCTGCCCATCGCGCGCGCCGAGGGCGTCTACTTCTTCACCCCGGACGGGCGGCGCTTCCTCGACTTCAACAGTCAGGTGATGAGCGTGAACATCGGGCACTCCCACCCGAAGGTGAAGGAGGCTCTCAAGGCGCAGATCGATCGCGATCTGATCTACGTCTATCCGCACGGCGCCACCGAGCCGCGCGCGCGCCTCGGAAAGCTCCTCGCCGAGATCTTCCCGGGCGACATCGATCGCTTCTTCTTCACCACGGGCGGCTCGGAGGCGAACGAGAACGCCATCAAGGCGGCGCGCCTCTACACGGGGCGCCACAAGATCCTCGCCCGCTATCGCAGCTATCACGGCGCGACCCACGGCGCGGTGCAGCTCACCGGCGATCCGCGTCGCCTGCCGAACGAGCCCGGGATGCCCGGCGTGGTTCACGTGATGGATCCCGCTCCCTACAAGTACTCCTTCGGCGCGTCCGAGGAGGAGCGCACGCGGAACAACCTCCGCTACCTCGAAGAGATCATCGACTACGAGGGCCCCGATCGGATCGCCGCGTTTTTCATCGAGTCAGTCACCGGCACCAACGGCGTGCTCGCGCCCCCCGCCGGCTATCTCGAAGGCGTCCGCGCGCTCACCGAGAAGCACGGCATCCTGCTCGTCTGCGACGAGGTGATGGCCGGCTTCGGTCGCACCGGCAAGATGTTCGGCTTCGAGCACGCGGGCATCGTCCCGGACATCGTGACCATGGCCAAGGGCCTGGCGAGCTCCTACGTGCCCTTCGGCGCGATGGGATTGCGCGAGAAGATCGCCCGTCACTTCGACGACCACGTCTTCTGGGGCGGGCTCACCTATCACGGGCACGTGCTCGGCTGCGTCGCGGCCATCGCCAACATCGAGGTGATTCGACAAGAGGGGCTGGTCGAAAACGCCGCCGCGATGGGGAAGGTGATGCGCGCCGAGATGGATCGCCTCGCGGCCGCGCATCCTTCGGTGAGGGAAGGGCGACAGGTGGGTCTCCTCGGCATCGTCGACATCCAGAAGAACGCCGACGGCGAGCCCCTCGCGCCCTACGGCGGCACCCATCCGGCGATGGCCGCCTTCGGTCAGGCGCTCCGCGACAAGGGCCTGTTCACCTACGTTCGGTGGAGCAGCTTCTTCTGCAATCCGCCGCTCTGCATCGACGAGGCGCAGCTGCGCGAGGGCTTCGCCATCATCGACGAGTGCCTCGCGATCACCGACGAAGCCTTCGAGGGCTAGCCGGCGCTCCCTAGTGCCCGCCGGCGCCGCCGAAGCCCGGCGGCATGCCCTGGGGCATCTGCGGCGCGTCCATGAAGTCGACCAGCTCGAGATCGAAGACCACCATGCCTTCGGGTCCGCCGGGCCGGCCGGTCTGCGCGAGCTCGGGCGGGATCCAGAAGCGGCGCTTCTCACCCTTCTTCATGAGCTGAATCCCTTCGATCCAGCCCTGCATCGTCGCGCGGTTGAGCGGGAAGGTCGCGGGGCGCCCCGCACTGATCGAGCTCTCGAGGAGCTCGCCGTCGGTGGTCCAACCCGTGTATTGAACCGTGACGATGCTGGTGGGTGTCGGGTGGGCGGTGCCCTGGCCGGGCTCCAGCACCCGCCACGCGAGACCGGAGTCGCTGCGCTGCGCATTCGGCGGGACGCGCGCCACGTCGCGCGGCGTCGCAGGTAGCTCGGGCGCCGCTTCGAAGGAGATCAGCTCGACGTCGAAGACCAGCATGCCGGCGGGCATCCCTGGGCGGCCTTGATAGGCGAGGTCCTGAGGGATCCAGAAGCGGCGCTTCTCGCCGGTGACCATCAGCTGAACCCCTTCGGTCCAACCGGCCACCACGCGGTCGAGAGGAATGCTCAGCGGCTCTCCGCGGGGAATGGAGCTGTCGAACATGTTTCCGTCGGTGGTCCAGCCCGTGTAGTTGACCGTGACCGTATCGCGGGGACCGGGGTGCTCCTCGCCGGTGCCCGGCTCCAGAACTTTCCAGGCGAGCCCCGACTCGCTGTGCTCGGCGTCCTCGGGTGGGGCTGCCACGTCGTCGGGGGCGGGGATTTGACTGGGACCACCACCGCCGGCGAGAAGAGCCGAAAGGTCGGGCTCTTCAGGGGTCTTTGCGGGGGCGTTGGTCTCCGACTCTCGAGCGCCTTCGATGCGGGCGCGGACCGGCCGGTCGGAATCGGAATCACCGCAGGCGTTCAGGACGAGGCCCGAGAGCACGGCGACGAGGAGGGTGGGCAGAGGACGATGTGACACGGGGCGCTGGTATATCATGCTCGCAAGAGCGAGGTTATCTGCGTGGGCACCACGGCGCGCGTTGGGCGAAGTCGCAGCTACGACAGTCGTGCGGCCGGCATCGAGGCGGCCGAGGCGGCGAAAGCGGGGCTCGGGGGCGAGGCGCCTTCGTTGACCCTCGTCTTCGCCACGGCCGGTCACGACCAGACGGAGCTCATGGCCGGGGTGACCTCGGTGCTCGGCGCACGGAACGTCTCGGGTTGCTCGGCCGAGGGGGTGATCACCTCGGCTGGCTCGGAGGAGGTGAGCCACGCGGTGGCGGTGATGGCGATCGTCAGCGACGAGCTACACTTCCGGACCTTCTCCGTGCCCGACTTCGGACAGAGCGCGCGCGTCGCGGGCGAGCGCCTGGCCGAGCAGCTCCGGGGTGAAGCCACGAAGCAGGGGCTGTTGCTCCTCTTCCCCGACGGCATTCGCGGCAACTGCCGTGAGCTCATCGCCAGCCTCGAGGAGGGGCTCGACGAGCTGCCTCTCATCGCCGGGGGGACGGCGGGCGACATGCTCAACTTCGAAAAGACGTATCAGTACTTCGACGGCGCGGTCTTCTCGGATAGCTTGTCGGCGGTGCTGATCGAGGGCGACTTCGAAGCCGAGCTCCTCGTCAGTCACGGATGCGATCTGATCGGCCAGGAGCACACCGTCACCCGAGCGGACGACTGTTACGTCTACGAGATCGACGGGCGACCGGCGTGGTCGCTCTTCAAGACCTACCTCGCTGACGACGCCCACACGCTCGAAGCGATGCACGTGGCGCACATGATCCTCGCGGAGCACGTCGACATCGATGGGGAGACGCCGACGGCCGAGATAGAGCACTTTGCGCCGCGCGTGCCCGTTTCCCTGGACCCCGACCAGGGCGCCCTCTACTTCGCGGCCGGACTGGTCACGGGGACCACGGTGCAGCTCGGGCTGCGCAATCCCGACAAGGTGGTGGAGCACGCCGAGCACGTCGCCCAGTCGTTGGTCCAGCGGCGCGCCGGGCAGGAGCCGCTCTTCGTGATGCAGCTCGACTGCGCGGGGCGGGGAAGACTTCTCTTCGAGCACCGCGCCACCGAGGCCATGGTCGATCCCGTCCGGCGCATCGTCGGTGAGGACATCCCATGGATCGGTCTGCACACCTACGGCGAGATCGCGCCGGTGGGCGGAAGCACCCTGTTTCAGAACTACGCGGGCGTCATCTGCGCTCTGTACCCACGCTCTGACGTGGCCGATGGCTGAGGACGAGAGCGAGATCGAGGTCCTTCGCGCGCGCAACGAGGCGCTGTCGGAGCAGCTCCAACGTCTGGTGCGAACCGAGCAGCGCTTGAGCATGTCCCAGCGCAACCTGAGCGAGCAGCTTCGCCGCGTCGATGCGCTCAACCTCTACGCGATGCGCGCCATGGCGACGGCGCATCCCGCCGCCATCCTCGAGCAGGCGATCGAGATGCTCTACACGCTCTATCCCCTCGAGCAGGGGCTCGCGCTGCTGTCGGACGCAGAGGGGGCGCTGGATGCGGTCGCCGCGCGCGCCGTACCCGGACGCGAGACGGACAGCGTCCGGGGCCTCTCGCGATTTCGGCGGGAGGGCGTGCGGAACATCGCGCTGCCAGACGGGGTCGTGCTGGGCGCGCCGGAGGCGCTACGCGCGGACCCACGATGCGTTGCGCTCCTCGACGCGCTCGAGCTCGTCTACGGCGATGACCCGCCCGGCACGGGGCCCGGCTTCGCGATCGTCGTGCCGGTTCACGGCCCGCATGCGCCACATCGGAGTGTGTTGGTGATGCGCCGGCCCCCGCGGCCGATGGGCTTCCACGACCAGCTGCCGTCCGACGAGGATCGACCCTTCCTGAACCTCCTGGGTCAGACGGTGGGGGCGGCCCTGCGCAACGCCCTGTTGGTGACGAGCCTCAAGCAGAGCTACAGCGAGCTCGAGCGCGCACAGCGGGAGCTGGTGGCGCGGGAGCGGCTCGCGGCGATCGGGGAGCTCGCGGCGGTGGTGGCGCACGAGGTGCGCAACCCTCTCGGCGTCATCTACAACAGCGTCGCCACGCTCGCGCGGGTGGCGAAGCCGCGCCACGACGTCGAGCCGCTCCTCGACATCGTCCGGGAGGAGGCGAGCCGGGTGAACCGCACCGTCGCCGATCTCCTCGAGTTCGCGCGACCCTCGGTGCTGGCCAAGCACGAAGCGAAGCTCTGCCTGATTGCCGAAGACGCCGTCGCGAGCGCGCGCGAAGACGCCCGCTCGCGTGGGGTGACAGTGCGGCTCGCCGCCGACGACGAGGCGCGGGCGCTGGTGGACGAGCATCTGCTGAGGCGCGCTCTGCTGAACCTGATCGACAACGCGACCCAGGCTTCGAAGGACGGAGGCACCGTGGAGGTGCGCGTGCGCAGGCTGGATGGTCACGCCCTGATCGAGGTCGAGGACGGCGGCACCGGCATCGCCGAGGAGGCCCGCGACCGTCTCTTCGAGCCCTTCTTCACGACCAAGTCGGTGGGCACGGGGCTGGGGCTGGCGGTGGTGAAGCGCTTCGCCGAGTCTCACGGGGGCGAGGTGCTGATCCGCTCCTCGAAGGACACGGGCAGCTGCTTCACGATCCGGCTCGAGGCGAGCTGAGGCCCCGCGGCGAGACCTGCAGGAGCTCGTCGACGAAGTGCATCCCCGCTTCGCGACGGCCCGCGGCGAGGTCGTGCACCATCTCCACCGCGCGGGCGTTCACCGGCGTGGGGATGCCGTGCTGCCGTCCGCGACTCACGACCTCGCCGTTCAGATAGTCGACCGCCGGCTCGCGCCCCCGTTCGATCGCGGCGAGCATCGAGGAGCGCAGACGGCGGTAGCGCGCGCCGACGGCGAGGAGCATCGCGTGCTTGGCGGCCATGCTGGCGGGCTTCTCTCCGCGCCGCTCGGCGTCGTCGAGGGTGAGCCAGTCGAGGTCGAGGGTGCCGGCGACCTTTTCGAGCGTGACCCCTTCGGCGTGCGCCACGAGGGCGGTCTCGGTGATGATCTCGAAGGCGAGGTATCGCCCCGGCGTCGAGCGGATGTACTTGCCGAGGCGGCAGCCGGCGAGCGTGCCCAGGGTGGAGATGACGCAGTTGATGGCGAGCTTGCTCCAGCGCGCGCCCAGGAAGTTGTCGGCCAGCTGTGTGGGGCCGACCGGTTCGAGCAGGAGGGAGAGCGCTTCGAGGTCGCCGTCTCTGCTGGTGCGCGGCGTGGCGCGGCCCAAGGTGATGCCGCCGGCGCTGGTGCGTTCGAAGACGCCGGGCTCCGGCATGCTCGCACCGAAGGCGAGGATGGCGCCGATCACGCGGTCCTCGCCCGCGATCGCTTCGATGCGCGCCTCGCAGAGGCCGTTCTGCAGGACGACCATCTGGCCGTCGTCGGCCAGGTAGGGCAGGGCCGCCCGCGCGGCTTCTTCCACCTCGGTGGGCTGTGTGGCGAGCAGAACGAAGCGGAAGGGATCCTGGCCGTCGAGCGTTGGGATCACCCTGCCGTCGACGGTGCGCGGATCTTCACGCCCGCGCAGCCGGAAGCCGTGCGCGCCGATGGCGTTCGCGATGGCTTCGTTGGGACAGAGCGCGACCACCTCCGCCGCACCGTGCTCCGTGAGGAGCCCAGCGATGGTGCCGCCGATCGCGCCGCAGCCGACCACGAGGACTCGGTCCTTCATCGCCGGGCCTTGTAGCGCAGATGTGCGTTGGCCGCACAGGCGCGGCGCGCGTTTGTACCTGCCGTGCTCATGCACCCGTGCGCCTCGGCCGAGATCGTGGCGCTTTATCGTTGGTGCGGCGATTGCTGAGCAAGGCGCCGATGGGTTCTTTCAGGGGTTGGGCCTCGCGGCTGTGGTCGCGGGTCGATCGCGCCGTGGCCGAGCTCGAGGATCACGACGCGCTCGTCGCGGCGGCGCTCGCCGAGCTCGAGCAGGCCGAAAAGTCAGCGCGCCGAGAGCTGTCGAAGGTGCGGGGGGATAGCGAAGCGCTCAGGGCGCGGATGGCGCAAGAGAAGGCCAACGCGACCGCGTGGCGGCGAACCGCGCGCGCCGAGAGCTCGGACGAGGCGGCGCTCGAGCTCTTGCGTCACGCGCGTCGCGCGAAGGCGCGCGCGAAATATCTCGCCGAGCGCTACTACGAGCACCGCCAGGCGGAGTCGCGTCTCGAGGCGCACGCCGAGCGTCTTCGCGAGCGCCTCGAGAGCACCGCTCGTCAGCACCATCTGATGCGGACGCGCCGCGCGCAGGCCGAGGCGCTGCCGTCGGCGATCGGTGTGGACGACGGCTCGATCGAGGCGCTCTTCGACCGCTGGGACATGGTGCTCACGCGCGCCGAGCACGTGGCCGATCCCTTCGAGGAGCTGTCGCTGGAAGAAGAGGAGCGGGCGCTTCGCGCCGAGCTCCGCGCGCTCCGTTCGAGAAACGAGGAGGAACGATGAAGAGTCGCGAAATGTCGAAGACCGAGGACGCGCTGCCCGCGCCCGAGCCTCCCCCGAGCCGCGAAGGTGGCGCCGCCTCGGAAGCGATGCCGCGCATCCTGCGTTCGCTCGGCGCGATCCTTCTGGTGGTCGCCGCGTCGTCCTTCATGTTTCGCGATTGGGGGCAACGGGACGACGTCGTTCGCTACCTCATGCTCCTGGGCCAGTTGGGATTGTTGGCCGGCGCGGGTTTCTTCTGCGGCCTCTTCCTCGACGAGAAGCGGGGAGCGCGCACCTTCCTCAGCCTGGTCGTCGCCGTGGTCCCGGTGCACTTCGCCGTGCTCGGGGGCGTGCTCTACTCGCAGCTCGCCCTCGACGCGCCGACGAGTCACCTGGCCGCGCACGCCATCTGGCGGGCGACCGACGCCACGACGGCGGTGCTGCTGATCCTGGGGGCACAGCTGTTGATCATCCCGGCCACCTTCGTGGCCATGATGACCCTCGCCCGCCGGCACAGTGCGGGCCTGACCCTGTCGTTCCTCGGGCTCTGCTCCGTGCTCCTGGTGCCGCTGCGCGAGCCGGACGCGATGGCGCTCGTCGTGCTCGTCCTCGCACCGCTGGTGTTGTTTCTGCAGACCCGCGTGCTCACGGGGAGTCCGTCGCTTCAGACTCCGCACGGGCGCTTTGCACGCGCCATGCTGGTCGTGCCGCTCCTGGTGCTCATCGGCCGGACGTTCCTGTACTACGAGGTCACCCCGGCCTTCTTCGGTGTGGCCGTGGGATCGCTGGGGCTGATCTCCTTCGTCTTCGACGTGCGCGCCGACGCCGGCCGCGGGCGCTATCGCTTCGCGGCGTCGCAGCTGCTCGCCATCTTCACGATGTGCGTCGGGTGGCTGTCGGTCTGGGCCGACGTGGTTCGCGTGGACATCCTGCACGGGTCTTCGGTGGGCGACTGGCCGCTCCTCACGCTGCCGGCGGTGGCGATCGTCTTCGCCGCCTCGGCTTTCACGGCCCGCGGGGGGCTCGTCTACCGGCGCCTCGCCGCGCTGGCCGCGACCCTCACCGTCGTCCTCAATCTCTTCGCCTTCGACGCGATAGTCGCGGGTCTGATCGCCCTCGCCGTGGGCGTCGGGCTCGGGATGTATGGGGCGCGCGTGCGGCAGAAGGCCGTCATCGTCCTCGGGATCGTCGCGGCCCTCGCGGGGCTCGCGCACGTCGGCATTCTGACCCTCCGGATCGAGGCGCTGACCCACTGGGGAAGCCTGACGGTTTTCGGGGTGGTGCTGATCTTCGCGGCCGCTTTCCTCGACCGGAACCGTCAGCACCTGCTCCGCCGGCTTTCGGCGGTCAAGGGTCGGATGCGCGGCTGGAGCTACTGACTTCGGCTTTCGCCTCCCCGCCATTTTGGCTATGAAGCCGAGGATGCTCGGCCCGAGTCCTTTCGTCCTGCCCCTTCAGCTCGCGGAGACCTTTCGGATCTGCACGCCGACCGTGGTCGAGACGGCTCTCGGCAGGGTCGAGCGGAAGACGTGCACCCGGCGGCTCGACGAGTGGGCGCGCCGGGCCATGTCCCTCGCCGAAGCCGAGCTCGTCTCCCACGGACTCGAGAACATCGATCGTTCGAAGACCTATCTGCTGATGTCGAACCATCAGTCGATGTACGACATCTTCGCCCTCTTCTGCGCGTTCCCGGGACACATGCGCATGGTGGCGAAGAAGGAGACATTCGTGCTGCCGATCATGGGGCAGGCGATGGTCGCCGCGGAGTTCATCCCCATCGATCGGCAGAACCACCGGCGGGCGCGCGCCGCGCTCGAATACGCGCGCGACAAGATGGACTCCGGCATCAACGTCTGGATCGCGCCCGAGGGCACGCGAAGTCAGAGCGGAACGATGCTGCCCTTCAAGAAGGGCGGCTTCATGCTGGCGCTCGGAACCGGGATCCCGATCCTTCCGGTCAGCATCTCCGGCACGCGCGACATCCTCCCCTCGAAGGACTGGCGCGTTCGCAAGGGCCAGCGCGCCGATGTTCGTTTCCATCCGCCGATCGATCCCGGCGCGTACGGCGTGAAGAAGCGCGCGGAGCTGATGAAGGACGTCCGCGCGGTCATCGAGAGCGGGTTGCCGGACTACGACGGGGCCGAAAGCGAGCAGGGATGAGAGCGTGCGCGCTCGTCGCGCTCTTGCTCCTCGCCGGATGCGACGAGGGGGCCGAGACCGGAGCGGCGGCCCAGCTCTCGGAGGTGGGTGAGTCTCCGGCGACCCCGTCCGATCCGCGGTCGGTTTGCGAGACGCACGCGGACTGTCGCGTGCTGTCGGGCGTGTGCGGAAGCCCCACGCCGGTCAACGCGGAGCACGTGCGCGAGATGGAGCGGATGATCGAGGTGCGCGGGCGTCACCGCTCGTGCAGCGCGGAAGTCATCGCGGCCTCCGACACCACCGCCGCCTGCGTGTCGGGCGCGTGCGTCGCGCTGCTGGGCCCGCCCACGGAGCACCGCTGCGAGAGCGACGAGGATTGCGTGGTGGCCGAGGGCCTCTGCGGTCCGACCGAGGCGGTGAGCGTGAGCGCGCGAGAGGCCTTCGCCGATCGCGTCGACGCGCTCCTCAGGCGTCACGTTCGCTGCGGATACGGCCGCGTGGACACTTCGATATCCGCGGCTTGTGAAGGCGGCTACTGCGTGCCTGAGCGCTGAGTTAGACCTCCAGCGCCGAGAGCCACGCGTCCACGAGCCAGTGCACGTGCTGTCGGCGCTCGTCGAGATCCTCTTCGGGCGACAGGCCGTACGCCGGGCCGTAGGTGAAGAAGTTGATGATCACCGCCGACAGGCTCAGGTGGAAGTGGCGCGCAGAGAGGTGGCCGCTCACGGGGACGTGATCCGCGAGGAGCGCCGCGACGCGGCTCTGGACCTCGGCGAGATGCGCGAGCACCAGCGCGCGGTGCGGGCCGTTGCCGCTGACCTGGTGCTGAACGATGCGCGGGTAGGCTGGCGTTCGGCCCATCGAGTCGAAGAGGACGTCGACCACGCGATGCAGCTGCTCGCTGAGCGTGCCCTGTCCCTCGAAGGCGGCGGCGAGCTCGGCCTTGTGCCGCGCGTAGTAGCGCTCGAGCACCTTGTCGAAGAGCGCGTCGGTGCTGGCCCAGTAGTAGAAGACGAGCGCCTTGTTCACCCCCGCGCGGTCCGCCACCGCCTTGGCGCTCAGCGCTTCGTACCCCTCCGCGGTGAGGAGGGCCTCGGCGGCGTCGAGGATCTGCTGTGCGCGGGGATTCTGAGCGGGGTCACCCATTATTTTCCTCATGATCTCCGCCGGATCGGGAATTGTTTAACCGATCGGTTTGACCGAGCGGTTAAAAGCAGTATACAGGTCCCTCGATGGGCGGGCAAGCGCCCAAAAGGACAACTCAGGGGAGAAGTCGAAATGGCCGAGTACGACCTGAAGATCGAAGGTGGAACGTTGATCGATGGCACCGGCGCGCCGCGCTTCAGCGGCGACGTGGCCGTCAAGGACGGGCGCATCGTGGCGGTCGGCAAGGCGCCGGGCGCCGCGCACCGCACCATCGACGCCGCGGGCGCCCTCGTCACCCCCGGCTTCACCGACATCCACACCCACTACGACGGTCAGATCTCCTGGGACGAGGAGATGGCGCCGTCCTCCAACCACGGCGTCACCACGGCGGTGATGGGATCCTGCGGCGTCGGCTTTGCTCCCGTGAAGCTCACCGATCACGACGCGCTGATCTCGCTCATGGAGGGCGTCGAGGACATCCCCGGCTCGGCGTTGGCCGAAGGGCTCACCTGGGATTGGGAGTCCTTCCCGGAGTACATGGAGGCGATCGCCAAGATCCCGCACAGCATCGACTTCGCGGCGCAGGTGCCCCACGACCCGCTGCGCATGTATGTGATGGGCGAGCGCGCTGTCGCCGGCGCGCCCGCGACCGATGAGGACATCGCGGAGATGAAGCGCCTCCTGCGCGAAGCGCTCGAGGCGGGCGCGATCGGCTTCTCCACCGGTCGTTCGGACAACCACCGCCTGGCGGACGGAAGCCCGACGCCCGCATCGGAGGCGATGGAGAAGGAGCTGATGGGCTTCGGCGAGGCCTTCCGCGGCCTCGGTCATGGGGTGCTGTCGGCGGTGAGCGATTTCGACATGGCGGTGAGCGACGAGGAGTTCGAGCGCGAGTGGTCACTGCTCGAGGCGATGGCGGCGGCGTCCGGTGGCCACAACTTCTCGGTGTCCCTGATGCAGCGCGACGCCTCGCCCCGCCAGTGGCGGAAGATCATCGAGCGGGCCGAGCAGGCGAACGCGCGCGGCATCCCCATGCGCCTGCAGGTGGCCGCGCGCGCCGTCGGGGTGATGCTCGGCCTCGACGCGACCTTCCATCCCTTCATCGGCTTCCCCTCCTACAAGGCCATCTCCCACCTGCCGCTCGCCGAGCGCGTGGCCGCGATGAAGAACCCCGAGCTCAAGGCGCGGATGCTGAAGGAGGAGAGCGAGCCCATCGCGGGCGATGGGAGCGCGGTGCCCCCGATGGCCGACGAGCTCCTGGCCAACATCGACATGGTTGCGATGCGCCTCTTCCGATTGGGCGAAGAGCCCGATTACGAGCCGACGCCCGGCAAGTGCCTCGCCGCCGAGGCCATGCGTACCGGCCGGAGCGCCCTCGAGACGATCTACGACGCGCTCCTCGAAGAGGAGGGCAAGGCCCTGCTCTACTTCCCGCTCTTCAACTACATCGAGAACAACCTCGACAACCTGCACACCATGCTCACCCATCCCCTCGCCATGCCGGGGCTCAGCGATGGTGGTGCGCACGTCGGGACCATCTGCGACGCCAGCTTCCCGACCTTCCTGTTGACCCACTGGGGGCGCGACCGCGACCACGACCGGATCCCGCTCGAGCACCTGGTGCGCATGCAGGCGCGAGAGACCGCGCGCTACGCCGGCTTCACCGACCGCGGCGAGATCGCGGTGGGCCAGAAGGGCGACCTCAACATCATCGACATGGATCGGCTGCGTCTCCACGCGCCACGCATGCATCAGGATCTGCCCGCCGGAGGCAAGCGCCTGCTGCAGGCCGCCGATGGATACCTGGCGACCATCGTGAGCGGCGAGGTGATCGCCCAAAACGGTGCGATGACCGGGGCGCGGCCGGGGCGTCTGGTGCGCCTCTTCGACTGAGCGCGTTCTCAGAAGGAGAAGGACGGGCCGAGCTCCACGATCATCTCGGGAGTGGGGCTCGGCTGGATCGGTACGGCGTACTCGAGGGAGAGGCCGACCGAGAGCCGGTCCGTGAGCTGCGCGTTCGCGCCCGCGCGGAGCGCCGCGGCGAAGCCGACCGAGGTCTGTTGCGTCTGCACCCCGGAGCGCTCGACGGTGACGTTCGTCGCGACCGCGCCGTAGAGCGACAGCCAGGAGAGCGGGGCGACGTTTTGAACCAGCGCGACGTCGAGCGGCATCAGCGTCGCGTCGTGAAGGTCCCACTCCGCCTCCGCGCTCAGCTGCAGCGAGAGGCTCCCGAGCTGGGCGGTGCTGGTCATCGACGCGAGGCCCAGGCCAAGCTCCCGGTCCGGCGGCGCGAAGCCGTTGAGGCCGAGTGAGCCAGAGAAGCTGAAGAGAACCACCAACGTCTCGATCCACCCGCTCATGTGAGGTCTACGGACCGGGCGGGTGAGTGGATCGGAGTCGATGTGGGTTTTGCACCGATCCGCTCCCACCCCTGCCTCGTAGACAAGACGGTTCAGGACGCCCGACCCCCGGGCGGCAGGGAGATTCGGATGAAGGAAGTGACGTGGGCGCGCAGCGAGCTGCGCGCGGTCGGACATCTTTGCGCACTGACGCTGATCTTGTCGGCCACCGGCATCGCAGCGCTCACGCAGACCGCGCACGCCCACCTCGGTAGCAAGAAGAACGTCCGCGCCGAGCTCCTCAGCGACGGCGTCCTGGCCACCTTCGAGGTGGAGGCGGTCGATGCGTCCCTCGCCGTCGGTCTGGGGCTCGAGGCCGATCCGGGCACCCTCATGGCGCGGTCCGCGCTGATCGCGCGCTGGCTCAGCGCCGGCGTGAACGTCACCGGCGCCGGCGAGCCCTGCACCGCGGCACCCGGCGCGCCTCACGCCTCGTCGCGGGACGGGATCGACACGGTGGTGGTGCGCGTCGCCTACATCTGCGAAGCGGGCAGCCCCTACGTCCTTTCGGATCAGACCGTCTTCGACACCGATCCCGACCACGCCACGGTCGTCGAGGTGATGGACGGCGACTCGCACGCCGTCCACGTCCTGTCCTCGGAGCGGCGCAGCGTGGAGCTCGTGGCCGCGCCCTCGGCCGCGGCCACCGCGATCGAGATGGTGGTCGAGGGCGCCATCCACCTGGTCACGGGCTACGACCACCTGCTCTTTCTGTTGACCCTCCTCCTCGCGGGGGGTGTGGTGTCGAAGAAGCGTGGCCTCCGCGTGGCCGGCCGAGAGGTGGCCTGGGTCGTCACCGCCTTCACCCTCGGCCACAGTGTCTCCCTGGCCCTCGCCACCTTCGGGGTGGTGACCCTTCCGCCGCGCTGGGTCGAGTCGGCCATCGCCGCGACCATCGTCGTCGTCGCCCTCGACAACGTGCTCCGCCCCGAGCGCTCCGGGGCACGGCCGGCGCTCAGCGGCGTCTTCGGGCTGGTCCACGGCTTCGGCTTTGCCTCGGTGCTCGCCGAAGTGGGCCTGCCGGCAAGCCAGCGCGCGCTGGCGCTCTTCTCTTTCAACGTGGGGATCGAGCTCGCGCAGCTCTCCTTCGTCGTCGTGCTCCTCGCGCCTCTCGCGTGGCTCGCGTCGAAAAAACTCTACGAGCCCGTCGTCTTGCGCGGCGGCTCGTTCGCCATCGCGGCCATGGGGGCCGTGTGGCTCGTCGAGCGTGCAGTGCTCGGCGTTTGACCGACTGGAGGAAGACGGCAGATGAAACCAAATCCAATCCTACTGACGGCGCTCGTCATCCCGATCGTGGCGACGGCGTGCAGCGAGGACGGGCCTGGCGGGACGAGCCTGCCGGACACCGCTCCCGAGCACGTCACCATGGTCGCTTCGGAGGGCTTCGAGCAACCCGGCGACGCGGTGGCCACACCGGACGGTGAGACCTTCGTCTTCACCGCCTTCACGTCGGACGACGATCGTGCGCCCGCGGTGTTCAGCGTGCCCTCGGCTGGCGGCGCGGTGACCGCGCTTCACGCGGGGGCGCCGCTCTCTTACCCGACCGGTCTGGTGATGTCCTGTGACGGAGACCACGTGTGGGTCGCCGACCAGGGCCTGCCTGGCTCGGACGACGGGGGAGCGCTCTACACCCTCTCGGTCGGCGGCGGCGAGCCCATGGCCTTCATGGCCGACGGCATCCTGCGTCCGAGCGGGCTGGCCCTGTCCGTGGATTGCGAGACCCTCTACGTCACTGGCTGGAACGAAGATGGCGAAGCGGCCGTCTTCACCGTGCCCGCCGAAGGCGGCGCGGCCACCGAGCTCTACGCCGGATCACCGCTCGCTTCTCCCACCGGCGTGCACGTCGACGCCGACAGCGTCGCCTGGGTCATGGAGCACCTGGCGGGCGGCGGTGAAGGACAGGGCGCGCTCTACGCCATCACTCCCGCGGGCGAGATCAGCGAGGTGGTCACCGGCCTGCGTCTGGCCGCACCGGCCGGCGTCTCTCTGGCCGCGGGCGGCGACACCGCCGTCATCCCCACGGTGGACGAAGCGGGCAACGCCCAGCTCGTCACCGTTCGCATCTCGACCGGCGAAACGATCGTCGTCGAGACCCCCGACCTGGTCGAGCCCGCCGGCATTCGCACGGCGCGTGAGGCTGGCGTCTTCGCTCTCGTCGATTCGGAAGGCGGCGCGATCTACCGCGCCGAGTGAAAGAGGAAATGAACATGGGTAATCAGCGGATTCAGCTTTCGATCATCGTCGCCTTCGCGGCGCTCAGCGTGACGACCTCGGCCTCGGCCAGCAGCCATCGTGAGGCGCCGGCCATCGCCGAGGATCAGTTCGCGGACAACACGGACCTCTACGCATTCATCAGCCCGGAGAACCCGGACAACCTGGTGATGGTCGCGAACTACGTTCCCCTCCTCCTCCCTGCCTCCGGCCCGAACTTCTATCGGTTCTCCGACAGCGTTCGCTACGAGATCTGCGCGGACAACGACGGAGACGCGGTCTCCGACGTCTGCTACCGCTTCCGGTTCCGCACCCGGATCGAGAACGGCGGGACCTTCCTCTACAACGTCGGCCCCATCGCCTCGATCGACGACGCGAACCTCAACGTGAAGCAGGTCTACGACGTCATCCGCATCGACATGACGGACGACTCGCGCAGCATCATCGCGAGCGACGTGCCGGTAGCGCCGTGGAACGTGGGCAGCCGCAGCTTCCCCAGCGACAGCTACGAGGGTGTCGCCCGCCAGGCGATCCACGAGACCTCGGGCGGCGGCCGGGTCTTCGCCGGTCCTCGTGACGAGCCCTTCTTCGTCGACCTTCACGTCTTCGATCTCCTCGGAGTCGGCGGCGCGCCCACCACCGATGGCGTCAACGTGATGTCCCTGGCGCTCGAGGTGCCAATCGCCGACCTCGCCGCCGGCGGCACCCGCCCCATGGCGGGCGCGACCGGCCCCGACAGCGTGGTCGGCATCTACGCCCGCGCGCTTCGCCGTCAGGTGTCCATCCTCGGCCGCCGTCACCACCGTCGCGGCTTCGGCTCCTACAAGCAGGTCTCCCGCCTCGGCTGGCCGCTCGTCAACGAGGTGATCATTCCCCTTCAGGACAAGGATCACTACAACCGCTCCGCGCCCGCTGACGACGTGGCGAACTTCGGTAGCTACATCCTCGACCCCGAGGTGCCCGGTCTTCTGAACCTGGTCCTCGGCGCGGGCTGTCCGGAGACGCCCGCGGACGGCCGCCTCGACATCGTCGGGCTGCTCTCGCCGATGGGGACGACGCCCGCGGACCTGTTGCGCATCGACATCCGCGAGGGGCAGACCTTCGCAGAGTCGGGCTTCCCCAACGGTCGCTGGCTCGAGGACGACGTCACCGACACGCTCCTGACCGTCGCCTGCAACAGCGGCTCGCCCCTCGGTGACGGCGTGGACGGAAACGACCTGCCCTTCACCAACACCTTCCCGTACCTCGCATCCCCGCACTCCGGGAACCCCTGAGGTTGGCCGAGGCGATGGAGAACGAGGAGCTGGTGATGATTTCGTCAATCCAAGAGGGCGCGCGCTGCGTACTGCCCACGATGGTCACGGGACACCCCAATCCAATCCTCCACCGCCTCCTCTGGCCGTCCCTCGCCGCGCTCCTCGCCGCCCTCTCTTTGGGGGCGTGCGAGGACGCGAGCGAGGCCTCCGTTCACGAGTCGGCTCACGCCGCCGCCGCGACGCGGACCCCGGCGCCCCCGGCCCCGGCCGAGCTCGCCCTCGGCTACGTGCCCGAAGGCGAGGCGACGCCCACCGACGCGCTCATCGCCGCCGCGCAGGACGCCGTCCGCGCCGCGCCCGAGAGCGCCGAGGCGCACATCGGCCTCGCCACCCTCTTTCTTCGCCGCCGTCGCGAGACCAGCGACGCCGGCTACGCGCTCTACGCACAGGATGCCCTCCGCGTCGCCCGCGCGCTCGGCGACGACCCGCGCGCCGAGCTCCTGCACGGCATGATGCTGCAGGACCAGCATCGCTTCGCCGAGGCGCGCGACGTCGCGCGCCGCGTGCTCAGGAGGGCGCCCGAGCTGCCCACCGCGCACATGGTGCTGGGCGACGCGCTCCTCGAGCTCGGCGACTACGACGGCGCGGTCGACGCCTATCAGGCCGCCCTCGACATCCGCCCCGACCTCCGGAGTTACGATCGCGGCGCCCATCTTCGATGGCTCCACGGTGACCGCGAGGGCGCCATCGAGCTCCTCGAGCTGGCCATCGACGCCGGCAGCGCCCGCGACCCCGAGTCGATGGCCTTCTGCTTCGTCGACCTCGGCCACATCTATCTTCGCGAGGGCGACACCCGTCGTGCCCTCGCCGCCGCCGACCGCGCGAGGGAGCTGGTGCCCGACTACCTCCCGGCCGTCTCGCTCGCCGGCAAGACCCACGCGATGGCGGGCGACGCTGCGGCGGCCATCGAGGCGCTGACGGCGTCCGTTGCGCGTCGGCCGGGGGCCGAGGACCTGCTCGCGCTGAGCGAGATAGAGCGGAGCGAGGGCGATGCCGCTGCCGCCGACCGCCACCTCGCCCAGGCGCGCCGACTCGCCGAGCCCCGCCCGATGGCGGTCTATCTCGCGCGCCACGACGCAGAGCCCGCCGAGGCGTTGCGCCTCGCCGAGCGCGCGATGCAGGCGCGCCAGAACATCGCGGCGCGCGACGCCCACGCCCTCGCGCTCCTTCGTGTCGGGCGCACCGACGAAGCCCTCGCGGCGATCGATCGCGCGCTCGCTCTCGGTACGCCCGACGCGCGCCTTCACCTTCACCGCGCGCTGGTGCTCGCGGTGCGCGGCGACCGTGCGGGTGCCGCCGAGGCGCTCGGCGCGGCCCGAGCCATCAACCCGCGCGTCGATCCGCTCGTCGTCTCGGAGGTGGAGCGCCGCGCGGGTCTCGCCGCCAGCGGCGAAGGGAGGGGCGCATGACCCGCCCGCGCATGGCGCTCTACCTGACGGCGGTCTTCGCTGCATCTTTCTCGTCGGCGGCCTGGCTCGCGGCGGGGCAGGGTGTGCCGGAGCTGTCGCGCGTGATCGAGCGCGAGGAAGTCGAAACGGCGCCCCCGATCGATCCCGTCGAGCTCGCGCACGCCATCGTCGATGCCCGCGAGAGCTTCGCCGAGTCCGGCGACGACCTGGCCCTCGTCGCCACCCGCGAGCGCTACGTCGGTCGCGAGATCTCCTGGGAGGTTCGCTACGTCGCTCCTTTCTGCACCGCGCCGGATCGCTGCGCGGTGCTTCCTTTCGACCACGCGCGCCTGGGCGAGCGCCTTGTCCAGGGGTGGATGCCGCGCCTCGCGCTCGGCGCCCGGGAGTACCGCGAGCTCCAGGGGCGCTGCGCGTCGCACGGGCGTTGCGTGGTCACCCTTTCTGCCGAGCTCTCGGAGCTCGAGCTCAGCCCGAGCGAGCCGACGTCGATGACGCTCTCGAAGGTGCGGATCGGCGAGGCGCGCGACGAGCGCCCCGGCGAGTCGTGGATGCGGAGGCTTCGGCCGAACGGCTGACGCGCCGGTTCAGCTTTCGGGCCGGAAGAGCGCGAGAAGGCCGTCGACCCAGCGGTCCTCCGGGGAGGAGCCGGAGGTCGCGCGGCGCTCGCCGTCGACGGCGTTGAGGAAGCGCGTGAGGTGCGGGCCGAGGTAGTTGCGCGAATTGAGGAGCTCCACGATCGTCGCGAGACCCAGGCCGAGGCCAGTGCGCGAGACGCGGCTCAGAGCGGCCTGGGCCAGCTCCGGATCGCCCGCCAGCGGCGTCTCGGTGGACGCGTCCGGACCGAGTGCGTTGATCGCGTCGACCACGCGCGCGATGCGCGGCTTGAGCGGAAGCTCGGCGAGCTCCTGCGGGAGGATGGGGGCGCCGAGGTGATAGTCCTGCCGGCCCATGCCGACGGGATACTCGAGCTTTTCGCTGGCCGGCGCGACTGGGAGGCCGCCCGCGAAGCGGACCGGCACGATGGGGACGCCGGCATTGATGGCGAGGTCGCAGAAGATGCCGCTCATCGTCTCGACACGGTGGCGTGCGGAGTGCGCGCGCGTGCCCTCGACGTGCACCATCAGGCTCTTCGCTGAGGCAGTGTCCGCGAGCTGAGAGGCGATGCGCACCAGCGACTGAGGATCGCTGCGGTCGAAGTAGGCGATGACGCCCGGATCCTTCGCGCCGGGCCAGGTGAAGCAGTGCTGGATGAGCCGCCCGAGCCAGCTCGTCATGTGCTCGGTCTTGGCGAGGGTCAGGGTGGGCACGCCCTGGAGCGCCGAGGCGACGATCGAGAAGATGAGCGACTCGATGCCCGTCTGGTGGTTGCCGAGGTAGAGGACGCTTCGGCCGTGGAGCGCGCCGAGGGCGTCGGGATCTTCGACGACGAAGGCGCCGACGAAGCGCTCGACGAGGGCGTAGTAGAGCTCTTCCACGGGCCAGCTCCCGATCGCGAAGTAGTCGCGCCAGAAGCGGGAGACGGGGGTGATGTCGAGGAAAGGCGCGCCAGCGCTCCGAACTTCGATCTCGCCGCTTTCGCTCACCGTCACCGGGTGCGCGGTGAGCGGCCGGTGGCTGTCGACGCCGTGATCGCCTTCCACGCGGATGTGGCGCGGGTGGACGTCGAGCGCGCGGGCGAGGTGGTCGGCGATGGCGATGTCGCGGGGGGCGCGGGTGCCGTAGAGCGCTTCGACGGTACCTGGGAACCAGTCGCTCAGGGCGACGTCGTTCGGATCGAGGCGGGTGACCTCGCCCTGTCGCCGCGACAGGCCGACGCCGGGGGCGGGCTCGCCGGTCAGGAAGCGGTGGCGCGCGGTGGGCTCGGCCGCGCCGATGGGCCCTTTGGGCATGAGGATCTCGACGAGGCGGAGGTCCGCGTAGACGCGGTCGCCGGCGAGGAGCTGGGCGCGGAAGACGGGGAAACGCGCGTCGTCCTGGTCGAAGCCGACGAAGCGCGCCTCGGCGCGCGCGACGCCGCTCGCGGGCGCCTCGCCCGAGAAGCGGATGTCGAGGCGGCGCGGGTAGCCGACGACGTCCTTGCCGACGCGGGGCGACCAGGACGCGAGGTCGTCGTGTGGGATGAGGTGAGTGATCGCGTCGAGGAGACCCTGGTGCATGGCGCCGGCGGGGACCGTCCCAGCGTCCACGTCGAGCATTGCCCGGGCGCCGCGCTCGCCCATCTCGAGCTCGCGCACGTAGTGGAAGGCGGGGCCGTGAAAGAGGCGGTCGCCCCCATAGGGATCGATCCGCTTCGTCTTGCCGAGGGGCGCGATCTCCTCGAGCGACGTCGGCGCGCCGAGCTTGGCGCGCGCGGCGACCTCGAAGCGGGAGAGGCGCGGATCGTTCGCGTCGCGCCACACCTCGAAGCGCACCTCGTCGCCGTCCAGCACGGTGCGGGTTCGCGTGGGGCCGTTCACCACGACCCAGCGCTCGACCTCGAGATCGTGAAGGCCGTCGAGGTCGGGGCGCGCACGACGCGCCGCCGCCATCATCCGGTCGACGATGCTCATCATGGGCAGCGCGGGGGCGGTGTGCGTCGGGCGGTGATCGCCGAGCCAGGTGTCCTCTTCGGGATCGAGGATCTCTTCGTCCTCTGCGGGCGCGGGCTCGCCAGCGACGATGCGCATGCCGAGGCGGTGAGCTTCGTAGATCCGCTTCCCGTCGACCCAGAGCGACGCGTCGGCGAGGGCGTAGGCCCCGCGATCATCGGCGCCGGTCTCGACGATCTCGAGCGTGGTGGTGACCGTCTTCGCCTCGGGCACGACCTGGCCGCGGTACTTCCAGACGTGGGGCAGGTCGGTGGCGATGGCCTCGAAGCGCGGGTGGGCGATGCCTTCACCCATGTCGGCGTCGATCATGAACGCCTGAAGCACCTGGAGCATCGCCTCGATGCCGAGCGAGCCGGGCTGCACCGGGTCCTGGAAGAAGTGCGCCTTGAAGAACCACTCGCCGGGTCGACGTCCTTTTCGGCGCGGAGCAGCGCCGAGGCCCTCGGCGCCGCCCGTCTTGTCGAGGCGGGTGATGCGGTCGAGCATCAGGAGCATCGGCTCGGCGAGGCGGAGCCGAGCCTTCGCAGAAGCGCGGCGGGCGCGCGGTGAGATCGATGGAGACGTTGCCTTCGGCGTCGAAGGTCGCGCGCTGGGCATCGTCGGTGGGTAGACCGGCCTGGTCCTCGAAGGCCTCCGGGGGGAAGAAGCCGAAGACCGTGTCGAGATGGTAGACGTCGGTGTCGCCGAAGCGGCAGCGCACGTCGAAGGAGACGATGATCATTCCGCTCGAGCGCGAGATGTTCTTGATCTTCACCGTCGTGTGCAGCGTGCCGCTGTCGGGGAAGACCTCGGCGAGGATCGTTCCCTTGCCGTCGAGGTTGCGGAAGAGTAAGTCGTTCTCGCTCGTGAGAGTCGCACCCGACGTAGCTCGCCATCCAGCCGCAGGGCTGCAGCGCGGCTTCGAGCAGCACGGCGAAGGGCATCACCCGCGCGCCGTTCTCTTCGAAGTACCAGGCGTCCTCGGGGATGTCGTACTCGAACTCGAGGGTCTTGTCGCTCTCGAGGCCGCCCATCGCTCCGTCGACCTTCGTGACGCGGGTCAGGAAGTGGTAGGGCGGGCCGGGCAGGCGCGGCGTGCGGCGGTGACCGTCGAAGCGCTCGTACATCGGGCCGAAGGCGGTCGAGGGCTGGCCCCAGGCGCAGGCGAGGAGCGAGGGCTAGTCGAAGCGGAAGGGCGCGCTGTCCTGATCGACGCGACGGCGGCGCGCGGGTCGTCCTTGCCTTCGCGCATGAGCTCCGGCCGGTCGGTCAGCGGCCAGCTCGGCGTGAGCTCGAGGCCGAAGCGGCGCGCGTGGAAGGCGCCGAGGCCGTCGACGGTGCAGAGCAGGTCGGCGTAGAGCTTGGGCACCGGGCCGTCGTGGACCTCCTCGACGAAGACCTCGTAGGTGAGCTCCTTCGAGGCGGGGATCACCTGGCCGCGGCAGCGAAGGTCGAACTTCGTTTCGGCGATGGGCTGGAAGCGCCAGCCGTCGCGGTCGATGGTGTAGCCCAGCGCCGACAGGTAGAAGGCCATCGCCTGCACGCAGCCCTTCGAACATCAGCGTGCCGGGCATGCAGGGGTCGTTCTTGAAGTGGCCGTCGAAGTACCAGTCGTCGGGGGAGATGGGGGTGACCGCGCTTGAGATAGCCGCGGCCCCAGGGCCCGCCCTTCGGATCGAGCTCGACGGTGTCGAGGAAGAGCATGCGTCCGTCTTGGATGCGCGGCGTGCGGGTATGCGTCTTGGTGCGGAGATAGCCCTGGCCGAAGCAGTCCCAGGGGCGGCCGTCGGCGAACGCCTCGACCTGCTTCGCGCGTAGAAGCGCCGGCGCTTCGAGAGGCGACCGCGGGCGCGTCGACGCGCGCGTCCTGGACGATCTCCTGGCCCTCGGGCTTCCACAGAATCCCGTCGGACTCGGCGAGCTCGCCCTCGGTGAAGAAGCCGGCCTGGCCGCCGCGCACGCTGAGCGCCGGGCGGGTGGTGCCGTCGTCGCGGCGGACGTGGCAGTCGTAGTGGAAGAAGAAGAGGCGGACGTCGCCCTGGGCGGCGTGGCCGTCGACGTGGATGTCGTAGGCGAGGGTCTCGCCGATCTTCGGCAGGTCGCCGTGGCATGTCATCTCGCAGCCGAGCAGGCGGTAGGCGCGCTCGCCGCGGTTCAAGAAGTCGGCGCCGAGATAGCTGATCAGGAAGAGGTCGGCCTGTCCGGACTCGACCATGATCCCGGCGGGCATGTGCCCGTCGTGCAGGTACCAGGAGTCCTCGCGCACGTCGGTCTCGGTCCAGCACGTGCCCTTCTTCATCGAGCCGGGCTCGGCGTCGATGCCGGTGCACGCGGTCGGCGAGGAGCAGCGGCGGCTCGGGCATGCGCACCTGGACGGCGAAGCCGTCCTGCTTTTCGAAGTCGGTGCCGAAGATCTCGGAGATGCGGCCGGAGGCGTGGATTTCGAGCGCGGCGCGATCGAAGGAGGGGCCGGTGGGGCGGAAGGCGAGGGGCGCCACCACCGACGTCTCGGCCTTCGGAGGCGGTTCAGGCCCCCTTTGAGATGGCTCGCCCGAGGGTGACTGAACGATCCCACTGGGTGATTCGGCCTTCAGCTTGCGTGTCGGAGCGGCCTGCTCGTGAACGGGCTCGGGAGCGTGAATAGGACCGCGAACGCGAGCGGGCTCGGGAATGTGAACGGGAGCGCGAGCGGGCTCGGGAGACGGGAACGGGAATGCGAACGGGATCGGGCGTGTGGACGCGCGCGGGAGTGGGCGCGGGGGTGCCGAAGATCGTCGCCAGGAACTGTCGGTGGAGGGCCGTCTGCTGCTGGATGAAGGCGGTGTGGGCTTCGGCGACCTGGGCCTGGTGGTGGGCGAACTGAGCGAGTGGGCCGGAGGGTTGTGGGGTCGCGAGATACTGCGGAACGGCGTTCAGCCGTGTGGTGGCGGCGCCACCAGTGAGGTCTCGGCCTTCGGGTGCGGCTCAGGGGGTGCCGCAGGGCCGTCGTAGGTGGTGGGCGGCAAGGTG
The DNA here is from genome assembly GCA_963727445.1 of uncultured delta proteobacterium. Lineage (GTDB taxonomy): Bacteria > Myxococcota_A > Polyangia > Polyangiales > B10-G4 > B10-G4. The sequence goes on along the minus strand of CAVSGI010000014.1, from coordinate 304,970 downwards.
GGGGCGGGCGCCATCTTCTGCATCGGCTGATCCTGTGCGGCTCGGAGCGGCGGGAGGGCGACGGGGGGCAGGTGTGCGGGCATGTCGAGGGTCTCGTCGTTCGTCGCTTCGGACAGGGGGGGGAGCGCCGGGCCGGTCGCGCGGACTTCGACGGTCATGGGCGCGGCGCCGAGGGCGTCGACGTCGAGGGCGAGGCGGCGCTCGTCATCGGTCCAGGGGGTGCCGTCGGCGCCGCTGGCCGCGGGCGGCGCGCAACAGGGCGGCCGCGGTGTCGACGAGGCCGGCGGCGGCGTGGGCGCGGGGGAGGGCGGAGGTGAAGCGCGGGGGCGTCGCTCTCGCCGAGGCGGAGCTCGCCGAGGATCGGCAGGCCCTCGCGCTCGGCGTCACTGCGGCGCTCGAGCACGAGCATCACCGCGGCGTCGCCGTGCGCGGGGGTCTGGCCCATGGCGCAGAGGGCCGCGTCGTGGACGGGCTCGGTGGAGAGGTCGACGGCGCCGACGAGGGCGGCGTCGAGGTCGCCGCGCTCGAGCGCCTCGATGGCGAGGCCGAGGGCACGAAGGCCGCTCTGCTCTTCGGCGCTCGTGGTGAAGCTCGGGCCCATCGAGATCGAGCTGGGAGCTGATGCGGTTGGCGGGGATGTTCGGGAGCGTGCCGAGGACGTGCTGCGCTTCGAGGGGCGGAACGAAGGCGTCCTTCGCCGCGCGCGTCCAATCCTCGCCCGCGCCGAGCGCCTCGGCCCAGCGTCCCTGCGCGCCACCGCGCGCCCCAGCGCGCGATCTCCGGGTCGCACTGGTAGCCGACGAAGACGCCGGTGGTCTCGCGCGGCAGCGTCAGGCCCTCGGGTCGCTTCGAGCGCGGCGGCGAGGAGCATCGTCTGCTGGGCGCTCGCCTTCTTGAGATCATCGGGCGGAAAGCGGAGCTCCTTCATCGGGAAGCGCACGGTCTGCGGCGCGTGCGCGGCCGCGTCCGCCGAGCGAGCGCTCGAAGTCCGCCGCGGACTGGCCGTCGCCGACGCGGGCGCCGATCCCCACTGCGACGATGGGGTCTCGCGACAGAGCGGCCTGTACCGGTGCGAAGGCGCGCTCGGGCTCGAAGGCCTCGACGATCAGATGGGCGTCGTTCCCGCCGAAGCCGAAGGCGCTCAGGCCCGCGCGGCGTGGGCCGCGCCACGGCTCGGCGCGGTCCGAGCGTCTCGAAGGGGGACGCGGTGAGCGCGTCGAGACGCGCGTCCTGATGCGGGGTCGGCGGGACGTCACGCCCTCGCGCAGCGCCTCCATCACCTTGATCAACCCGGCGACGCCCGCGGCTGTGATCAGATGCCCGACGTTGCCCTTGAGGGAGCCGATGCGCTTGTCGCTCTCGCCGTAGACCGCGCGCATGGACGCGATCTCCGTCGCGTCGCCGACCGGGGTGCCCGGTCGCGTGGCACTCGATGTAGGGGACGTCGGCGGGCGACGAGACCCGCCATCTCGAGGGCGAGCCGCATGGAGCGTTCCTGTCCGGCGGCGCTCGGCGCGAGCAGGCCCTTGCCGCGGCCGTCGTTCGCCAGGCCGACGCCGCGGATGACGCCGTGGATGGTGCGTCCGTTTCGGAGCGCGTCGTCGAGGCGCTCGAGCACCACGAAGCCCGCGCCTTCGCCGGGGACGAGCCCGTCGGCGTCGCGCGTGGAAGGGGCGGCTCTGCCCCGTCTTGCTCATGGCGCCGAGGGCGCAGAAGCCGATGTGGAGGAAGAGGTCGTCGGCGCGGTTGACGGCGCCGGCGAGCATGCGGTCAGCGCGGCCCGTGGACAGCGCGCGACAGGCGAGCTCGATCGCGTAGAGCGACGAGGCGCAGGCCGCATCGAGCGCGTAGCCGCCGAGGCCGAGACCGAGCGCCTGCGCGAGGGTGTGGGCAGGCAGTCCGGAGTTGAAGCGGTCGAAGGGATGCGCGCCGATGCCCACCTTCGCGGCGAGCTCGCCCAGCCAGATCATCTCGGCGTAGCGCGCCGCACCCGAGGAGGGGAGCGAGAGGTTGCCGAGGACCGCGCCGGTGCGCGTCGGGTCGTCGCCCAGCGCGGGCATCGGCGAGGGCGCGGCGCCCGGTGTCGAGCACCCACTGGGTGAGGGGATCGACCGCGTTCAGGACCTCGGCTGGGAGCTTCAGACCCGACGGGTCGAAGGTGAAGCCGTCGACGTAGCCGCCGCGCCGCGTCCACGTCCGGTCCGCGGCGTCGTCCGCTGACGGCGAGCACGTCCGCGTCCGGCACGCGCCACCGCCCCGCGGGCGCATCCGAGAGCACGTCGCGGCCCTCCCGCGCCAGGGCGAAGAGCGCCTCGGGCGAGTGGGCGCCGGGCAGGAGGCACGCCCGGCCGACGATGGCGATGGGTGCGAAGCGCATGTGGGACAGACGTTCAGACGCGCACCGAGGTGCCCGCGCGCGAGCCGGGCAGGACGTGCATCTCGACGCCGAGGATCTCGGCGACCGGCTTGCCCTTGGCGTCGATGAGCACGACGTCGGAGACGCCGCGGCTCTCGTGACGCTCGCTGCCGGTGAGGATGGCCTTCACCTCGCCGCCGCGCGAGCCCGCGCGAGAAGCGGCGGAAGCGCCGAAGGAGGTGGGCAGCGCGGCGCCCCCGAGCTCGTGGCAGGTCCACAGGAGCGCGAGCTGCAGGCCGCCGTCGACGAGCGCCGGGTCGGTCACCCATGCATCGCCCGTCCAGCCGCGCGACTCGCCGCCCTCGAGGATCGCTTCGAGACCGGCCTCGCCGACCTCGGGCGCGTCGGTGATCACCTGGAAGGCGTCTCCGTGGAAGAGCGCGACGCCGTCGTAGACGGTACCTTCGAAGCGCGCGAGCCCTTCGGCCCGGGGCCGGAAGCGAGCTGCGCTGAGGCGCGTGGTGCTCGGCCAGGCCCCTCGCCGTATAGCGGGGGTGGCCGCTGCGGTCGACGAGCTCGAGGCGGAAGACGACTCCGTCACCGTTGGAGAGCTGGGTCAGCCGAATGCCGAGGAGCTCGCCGCCGTCCTCGTAGTGTTCGAGGGGCACGCCGCGCAGGACCTTGAGGTCCTCGATCGCGGTGAAGACCAGGTCCGGGCGGGTCGCTTCGATGGCGCGGCCGAAGAGCTCGATCACCAGGGCGACCGGCAGCACGGGCTGACCCTTGACCCGGTGATGATCGATGGCGGGGAAGGTGCGCTGGTCGATGAGCACGTCGAAGCTCGCCGAGTCCCGATGTCCACCGGCGTTCGCCGACAGCGCCTCGGCCCGCGGCTCGCCGCCGAGCACGAGCTCGACCGAGTCGCTCTCGTCCATCAGCTCGTCCACCAGCATCTTCGCGCCGGCTTCGAGGGAGATCAGCGGCACGCCGAGGCTCTGGAAGTGCTGCTTGAGGGCGGGCGTGACCATGCCGCCTTCCCACGGGCCCCAGCCGAGGCTCCGCGCGAAAAAGGAAGTGCCGCGCGAAGCCTGCTCGGCGTCGAGAACCTTGTTCAGGGTCTCGTTCGCCATCGCGTAGTCGCACTGGCCGCGGTTGCCGCAGCGACCCGCGACCGACGAGAAGGCGACGAGCACCGAGAGGGGATCGTTCGCCGTCGCGTCGAGGAGCGCCGACAGGCCTCGTACCTTGGTGTCGAAGACGCGCGTGAAGTCCTCCACGCTCTTGTCCGCGATGAAGCGGTCGGCGATGAGACCGGCGCCATGGATGATGCCGGTGATCGGGGCCCCACTCGGTGCGCACCGCGTCGAGGGCGGCGCCCAGGGCGCTGGCGTCGGTGACGCTCGCGGCGACGTAACGAGCCCGGCCTCCCGCGGCCTCGATGGCCGAGAGCGTCGCGCGCACCTCGCGGGCGGCGAGGATGCGCTTCGCGCGCGCGCCGAGATCCGCTGGGCTGATCTTCTCGCCGCGGGCCTTGGCGTCGTCGAGGAGCGCCTTCTTGATGGCGGCGTCGTCCGCGGCGCTGTGGCACGCGGCCGGCTCGTCTTCGAGGGCGGTGCGGCCGAGGAGCACGAAGCTCGCGGCGGTCTCCCTGGCGAGGGCGATGATCGTCTCGGCGGTGACGCCGCGCGCGCCGCCCGAGGCGACGATCACGGAGTCCTTGGTGACGCGCGGCGTCTGCGCCGGTCGCCTCGGCGGCGTAGCTCTCGAGGGTGTGGCGCTTGCCATCGGCGTCCAGCGCGACCTCGAGGGCGTCGCCGCCGCGGATGAGCTCACGGACGAGGGCGTCGGCCACGGCGCCGTCGCCGCGCTCGTGCCGGTCGATGTCGACGGCACGGCAGCCGACGGACGGCCACTCCTGCGCGGCGGTCTTGGTGAGGCCGGGCAGACCGCCGACCCACGCGCGCAGGTCTTTGGCGCCCGAGAGCCCGAAGTCGGCGCCCGTGTCCTGCACGGTCACGAAGATGCCCGGGGCCCCGTCCGCGAGCTTCGGTGCGACGGCCTTCGCGGCTTCGAAGGCTTCGCGCTGAATGCGGATCGCGTCATCGATGGTGCCTGGCTTGGCGAGCCCGCCGAGGAAGACGACGCCGTCGCTCTGCGCGTCGGGCGCTCCCGCCTTCGCAGCCACCCCGCGCGAGACGAGGGCAGCGGCGACGCGTTGCGCGAGGCCGGAGCCGCCGTCGACGACGGCGATCGACTTCGCATCGAAGAGGTGCGCAAGGGTGAAGCCCGGCGCGGGCGTGGGCGCGAGGCGCAGGGCCCAGCGGGTGGGCGCCACGTCCGGCCCTTGGGAGTTGGGTTGCGGCTCAGGCCCCCTTTGTGGGCCGTGGCCGGAGGACCCCGGAACGTTCCCACCGAGTGATTCGGCCTGCTGCATGCGGTCGACGATCTCCTGCAGCGTGCGAAGCTTTCCGAGCTCGGCGGGGTCGACCTCGGGCAGGCCCTCGGCGCGCTCCTTCATGGCGGCGAGGATCTCGACGCGCTTGATGGAGTCGACGCCGAGGTCGCCGTCGAGGTCCATGGAGAGGTCGAGCATCTCGGTGGGGTAGCCGGTCTTTTCGGCGACGATCTCGAGCATGAGCGCCTGGAGGTCGGCCGCGGAGTGGCTGGGCCCCGACGCCGAGGCGGCAGGCGCCGCGGCCGCCACGTCCGGCCCGACGGCGTTGGGCTCCGGCTCAGGCCCCCTTTGTGGGCCGTGGCCGGAGGGCCCCTGAACGTTCCCGCCGGGTGATTCGGCCTGCATGCGGTCGACGATCTCCTGAAGCGTGCGAAGCTTGCCGAGCTCGGCGGGGTCGACCTCGGGCAGACCCTCGGCGCGCTCCTTCATGGCGGCGAGGATCTCGACGCGCTTGATGGAGTCGACGCCGAGGTCGCCGGCGAGGTCCATGGAGAGGTCGAGCATCTCGATGCGGGTAGCCGGTCTTTTCGGCGACGATCTCGAGCATGAGCGCCTGGAGGTCGGCGGCGGAGTGGCTGGGTCCCGACGCCGAGGCGGCAGGGGCCGCGGCCGCCACGTCCGGCCCGACGGCGTTGGGCTCCGGCTCAGGCCCCCTTTGTGGGCCGTGGCCGGAGGGCCCCTGAACGTTCCCGCCGGGTGATTCGGCCTGCATGCGGTCGACGATCTCCTGCAGGGTGCGGAGCTTGCCGAGCTCGGCGGGATCGACCTCGGGCAGACCCTCGGCGCGCTCCTTCATGGAGGCGAGGATCTCGACGCGCTTGATGGAGTCCACGCCGAGGTCACCGGCGAGGTCCATCGAGAGGTCGAGCATCTCGAGCGGGTAGCCGGTCTTGTCGGCGACGATCTCGAGCATGATCTGTTGGAGATCGACGGACGACGGGGCGTCGGACGCGGGCACGGACGGAGACGCGGGGGTCGCGATCTGTTCCTGAACAGTGCTTTGCTGTGTGGTGGCTGACGCCACCAGGGAGGTCTCGGTGTTGGCGCGCGGCTCAGGCCCCCTTTGCGTTTGGGGAGCCGAGGGCGACTGAACGTACGCGCTGGGTGACACAGGATGTTGGGGGGCCAACTGCTGGGGGGGAACCGATGCGGGGAGTGCGACCGGAGTGGGCGCAATCTGCGGCGTGAACGTCGGGACGTGGCCGCTCTGCATCTGGGCCATCGCTTGCATCGCCTGCTGCTGGGCGGCGAGGAAGGCGGTGTGGCTCTGGGCCATGGCCTGGGTGAAGGCGGTGTGGGCTTCGATCGCCTTCGACTGCACGGCGTAGTACGCCGCCACGTCTGGCGCGAGGGCGTTCGGTTGCGGCTCAGGCCCCATCGGCCTCTGGGGGACGGAGGGCGGCTGAACGTACTCACTGCGTGCTGCGGGAGTCGTCGGGGTGTCTGGCTTCGTCATGACGATCGCTGCCTGCTTCGGTCGTTCGGGGTTGGGCTTGGGAAGCGCGCTCGCGCCCTCTTCGGGCGGGTAGGGCTTGCCGTAGTTGGCGCCGCCGATGGAGATGGTGAGCTTCGGCTTCTTGGCGGTGCGCGGATCCTCGACGGGCTCGAAGCGCTCCCAGAGGGCGGCGAGGTTCAGGGGGAGGCCGGTCGCGACCATCTGGGCGAGGGCGTTGTTCAGGCTGGTGACGCCGTCCTTGCCCTTCTTGTCGAGGGCGATGGCGCGATGGGGGCGGCCGTCGAGGATGCGGCCGACGAGGCCGGTGAGGACCGAGCCCGGGCCGACCTCGATGAAGGTGCGCGCACCCGCCTCGTACATGGCTTCGATCGAAGGCGCGAAGCGCACCGGGGCGGCGAGCTGGTTCGCGAGGAGACGGCGCGCCGCGTCGGCGTCGGCGGGGTAGGGCGCCGCCTCGGTGTTGCCGTAGACCGGCAGGCGCGGCGCGTTCATCTCGACCTTCGACAGGTGCTCGGCGAAGGGGACGGTGGAGTCACTGACGACCTTCGAGTGGAAGGCGGTCGCCACCGGCAGGCGGCGGAAGCGCAGCTTGTCCGCCTTCAGCTTTGCTTCGATGGCGTCGATGGAGGCCGTCGGGCCGCTGAGCACCGTCTGCTGCGGGCTGTTCTCGTTGGCGATGACCACGTCGGTGTCCCATCCCGCGAGCTTTTCGCGGAGGACGTCGGCCGACGCCGAAACCGCGGTCATGGCGCCGGGCGTCTTCGCGGCTTCTGCCATCAGCTCACCGCGACGGCGCGCGATGCGGATCGCGTCTTCGAAGCTCAGCACGCCCGGCGGCGTGAAGGGCGATCACCTCGCCGAAGCTGTGACCGGTCACGGCCTTTGGCGACAGGCCCAGACGATCGAGGAGCGCCAGGTGCGACAGGCTCGTCACGCCGATCGCGGGCTGGGCCCACTCGGTCGCCGTGAGCTTCTTCTCCTGCGCGGCGCGGACCTCGTCGTCGAAGACCGGCCGCGGGAAGACCACGTCGTGCAGGGGCTCGTCGAACGTCTCGGAGCTCGCCGCCCGATCCCAGGGCGCGCGCGCCTCGGGGAAGGTCATGGCGACCGACCGCGCCCATGTCGATGTACTGGCTGCCCTGGCCCGGGAAGACGAAGGCGACGTCGCCCTCGGCCGCGCCGCGACCGAAGACGATGCCGTTCGGTGTCGCGAAGCTCGTCGCCCTTCGCCGCCATCACGGCGGCCTTGTCGAGCTTGGCGGCGAGGTCCACGGCGTCGGTCGCCACCACCGCGAGGCGGCACGGCTGTCCCGCGTCGTACGCCTCCTGCGTGGCGCGCGCGAGGTAGCGGAAGAGCCCGAGGGCATCGTCCGAGGCGCCGAGCGCGGCGCTCAGCTCGCGCGCTTCGCTTCGCGACGGCTTCGGGCGTGTCGCCCGTCACCACGAAGAGCTCGCTCTCGGTCGCGCGCCGAAGATAGGCGTGCGAGTCGCCCTGCATACTCCTCGAGGGCGATGTGGAAGTTCGAGCCGCCGAAGCCGAAGGAGCTGACGCTCGCGCGGCGCGGATGCGCGTCGTCGCGGATCCATGGGCGCGCCCGCGTGTTCAGGTAGAAGGGGCTCTCCGCTAGCGAGAGCTTCGGGTTCGGCGCGTCCACCTTGATCGTCGGCGGAAGCACGCCTGTGATGGAGCGCGAAGACGCCCTTCACCAGCCCGGCGGCGCCCGCTGCGGCCTTGGTGTGGCCGATCTGCGACTTCACCGAGCCGAGGGCGCACCACTGCCGGTCCGCACGACCCGACTCGTCGAAGACCTGGCGCAGCCCCTCGAACTCCGCCGCGTCGCCCGCGATGGTGCCGGTGCCGTGCGCCTCGATCAGCTCGACCGTCTCCGGCCCGTAGCCGGCCTTGTCGTAGGCGCGGCGGATCGCCTTCGCCTGGCCGCTCGGAACGGGCGCGTAGACGCTCGGTGCCGCGCCCGTCGCTGCTCGAGCCGACGCCACGGATCACGGCGTAGATGCGGTCGCCGTCCGCCTCGGCCTGCTCGAGACGCTTGAGCGCCACCATGCCGAAGCCCTCGCCCAGCATCGTGCCGTCGGCCTGGTCGCTGAAGGGGCGGCAGTCGCCCGACTTGCTCAGCGCCGGCGTCTTGCTGAAGCAGAGGTACATGAAGATGTCGTTCATCGTGTCCGCGCCGCCGCAGATCACGACGTCGGACTGACCGACCTCGAGCTCGTTCACCGCCATCGACAGCGCGCTGAAGGTGCTGGCGCAGGCCGCGTCGGTGACGCAGTTGGTGCCGCCGAGGTTCAGGCGGTTGGCGATGCGCCCCGCGACCACGTTGCCGAGGACGCCCGGGAAGGTCGCCTCCTGCCAGGGCGTGTAGTGCGCTTCGATGCGCTCGCAGGCCTCGGATACCTCGCTCTCGGGAAGGCCCATCTCGCGCAGCGCCTTGGTCCACACCGGGCGCTGAAGGCGGCTCACCATCGCGCCGAGGAGCTCCTGGGCGCTGGTCACGCCGAGGATCACGCTCATGCGGTCGCGGTCGGCGTAGTCGAACTGGCCCCGCGCCGCGTCCTCGAGGACGCGCTGCGCCACGATCAGCGACAGCAGCTGGCAGGTGTCGGTGGCGGGGATGGTGGAAGGCGGCACGCCCCAGGCCATCGGATCGAAGTCGACCTTCGGGACGAACGCGCCGCGCTTGGCGTAGGTCTTGTCGGGCGCGGAGGGGTCGGGATCATAGTAGTCCTCGATCAACCAGTGCGAGGGAGGCACGTCGGTGATGAGGTCGGTTCCCGACAGGATGTCCTTCCAGAAGCCGGTCGAATCGACCGAGCCGGGGAAGAGAGTGCTGACACCTACGACCGCGATTTTCTTTTGGCTCTCGTTCATGACGTCCTACGCGAGCAAACGGGGCTCATACCGATAAGCGGCGGCCGGGATCGGCGCGCCGTAACTGCGAAGCTGATGGGCTCGGGTGACCGTCGCGGCCCCCTCGAGCAGGTTGAGCGCGATCTGTACGACGGAGCGGTTGTCCGGGGGCGCCAGGAACGAACCCTTCACCCACTCGTTGAACGCGCCCATCGCGGGACCGCACCAGATTTGATAGTCGAGCTTGCGGCTGGCCTCGCCGGTGATGGCCCAGCGGCTCGACAGCCCCAGGTACCAGCGGAAGCAGAGCGCCATCTCGTGCTTGGGATCGCGCGCCGACTTGTCGTTCTCCGAGGGGTCGCGGTCGGCCCAGAAGGCGCGGGTCGCGGCGCGGACCTCGTCGAAGGTGGCGCCGAGGGCCTGCTTCTCGAGGCGCGCCCGCTCCGCCGCGGGGATGGCGTCGAGGCTCGGGTAGCTCTCGTAGGCGACGAAGAGCTTGTGGGCGCGCGCGCCGAACATCGTCCCGCGCTTGAGCACCTGCACCAGGACGCCCTGCTCGAACATGTCGGCGGCGGGCGCCATCACCACGTCGCCGGTGCTCGCCTGGGCGAGCATGCGCTTGCCTTCGACCGAGAGGCCGGACTCGAGGCTGCTCTGGTTGACCGAGCCGGTCAGGACGTAGCTCGCGCCGAGGGCGAAAGCGGCGGCGACGGAGCGGGGGGTGCCGAGGCCGCCGGCGGCGCCCACGCGGATCGGCCGCGTGAAGCCGTGCTCGGCCGCGAGAGTGTCGCGAAGCTCGGCGATGACCGGGAAGATGGCGGTGAGGGCCTGATTGTCGGTGTGACCGCCGGAGTCGGCCTCGACAGTGATGTCTTCGGCGAGCGGCACGTGGCGGGCGAGCGCGGCTTCGTCCGCGGTGAGCTTTCCGGCAGCGACCAGCGCGTCGAGGATAGGCTGAGGCGCCGGGCTCATGAAGTGGCGCGCGGTCTCGGGGCGGGAGATCTTCGCGAAGACGTGGTTGCGCCGGAGGATCTCGCCGGAGGGCGCGCGCGACAGCCCGGCGCAGGCGTAGCGGACGATGGCCGGCGTGAGGGCGAGGAAGGCGGCGGCCGACACGCGCCGCACGCCGCGGCGGATGTAGAGGTCCGCCACCGCGTCTTCGAGGGCGGGCTCGTTCGGCGAATGGATCAGGTTCATCCCCCAGGCGAGCTCGGTTCCGCCGAGGGCCGCTTCGAGGCGGCCCACCGCTGCTTCGACCAGGGGATAGGCGAGGCCGGCGGCACCGAAGAAGCCGAGCATCTGCGCCCGCGCCATCGCGATCACCAGGTCGGTGGTCGCGATGCCGTTGGCCATGGCGCCGGTCACGTAAGGGAAACGCACGCCGTGGGTCTCGAGGAAGCTCCGATCGCCGAGCCACTCCGGATACAGCGCGGGGAGCGTCGCGAGGAGCGGATAAGCGGCGTGACCGTTCAGATAACGCTTCGGGATCACGTCGCCTTCGCGTCCCACGCCGACGCGCCCTTCGGCGGACTCACGTAGGACGTGCAGCGGCGCCCGGAAGTCGGCGATCGCCGACAACAAGGCGCGTTGCTCGAATGCGGGCGGCGTCTCGCCCGCTGTCCACATGCCGACGCTCGGAAGCATTCCCCTTGCTCGCGTGAATCACCCTTCTTAGCGGGTGACGGGGCCTCCCCCTGTCATCGTTTCACCACGGTGGCAAGCCCCCGGAATCGCGCCGCTTTGACGCCCTGCGTCGGAGCGCTCCCGAGACCTCGAAAATCCACGGGTGAGGGCGCAGATTCGGCGCTTTTGTGCACCCTTCGTACACGAGAGCCCCCTCACGCCATTTCACGCGGCGAGTACGTCCAGCCACCCTCTGGCCCCCCAACCCAAAGGGGGCCAGAGCCGCCGCCGAAAATCCACGAGTCCCGTGGTGGCGGGGGAACCTGTAGCCTCCGCCGGTGTCGAGGGTTCGGTGATGTTGGGAGGCTCTTTGCGGCGTTGGCTGCTCGCTCTTTCTTCGGCGCTCTGGCTGTCGTCGCTCGTCAGTGCTGCCGCTGCGCAGGAGCGGGTGCCCTTCACCGGCTACGAGATGGCCTTCAGCGGCGGGACCTCGGTGCGTGCCGAGCGGCCTGCCCGCTTCTTCGGGGTGGCCTATCGGGTGCGTGGCCTGGCCGAGCTCGTCCCGTTCGAAGGGCAGGTGCGCGCGCGCTTCACGCGGGGGGAGGGCGACGTTCGGACGCCGTGGGTGGCGACGGCCTCGGCCGCCGATGGGCGCTTCGAGGTCCAGGTGCCAATCCCACCCATCGACCACACGCCGGGGCTCGGGCCCCCGCACATAGAGGTGCGCATCGGTCCCGACGACGACGCGCGCACCTTCGAGATCCCGGTGAACCCCGTCCCGGCGCTCTCGATGATGCTGCGCAGTGACCGGCGCCTCTACGAGCCGGGTGAGCCCGCCCACGTCTGGCTGCTCCTGACCGATGACGCCACGGGACGGCCGGTCGTGGGGCAGAACGTGAAGCTCACCGTCGAAGGCGGGCCCCTGCCGCGGAGTGTGCAAAGGCTAGCGACGGCAGCGAGCGGCGTCGTGCACCTCGAGATGGCCATCGACGAGAGCGCACCTCATGGCTACGCGACCGTCATCGCCGAGATCGAAGGTCAGCTCTCGCAGCAGGTCTCTTTCGAGGTGGGTACGCGCACCTGGGAGCGGCTGCTGGCGACCCTCGAGGTCACCGACAATCAGGTGGCCCCGGGGGCCACGACCACCGCGGTGGTTCACGTGACCACGCCGAGCGGCTCCCCGGTATCGGGCGCCCAGGTGACGGTGCACATCGGCGAGGCGGAGTTCGCGGGGGAGTCGGACGCGGAGGGGAACGCGCGGGTGCAAGTGGTGGCGCCCGCTTACTACACGGCCGACAGCGCAGTGGTCTCCCTGAGCGCCGACGTGACGCATCCGGCCCACGGCTCGATCGTCATCTCGGACACCATGACCCTCGCGGTCCCCCGGACCCTGTCAATCGAGGCCTATGCACGCAACGGCGGGCTCATCCCGGAAATCGACGACGTCCTCTACGTTCGGCTGAAGGACGGCGCGGGCGAGCCTCCCGCCGCAGGAACCGAGCTGACCATCGAGGGCCCGGCGGTGCGTGTGGGCTCGCGCACCTTCACCACCGACGCGCACGGCTTCGCCGAGATCCCCCTGCGCGTTCCCCTCGGTGCAGCGTCCGCCGCGTCGGGGACGCCAGAGACGCCGATCCTGGTGCGCATCCTCGGCCCGCACGAGCGAGTCGCGCCGGTGACGCTCCCCGTGTTCCGAGACGCGGAGCTCGGCCTGGTGCTCGACCGAGTCGTCGCCGAGCCCGGCTCGCCGGTGACGGTGCGCGTTCTTCGCCGCCCGCGGGCTGCCCGGCGCACAGGTGACCGTGGAGCTGATCGCATCCGATTGGCCAGCCCCTCTTCGTGACGCGCCTCGCTCCTGGCCGCGACAGCGTGCGCATCGATCTGCCGCCCGATCGGCTCGGCCTCTTCTCGGTGGTCGCGCGCACCCTGCGCGAGGACGAGAGCTTCGAAGGCCCGGAGAGCCACGCGGGGTTGATTGTACGACCCGCCAATCCGGACTTCGTGTCGCTGACGCCCGAACGGCAGCGCTGGGTCGTGGGCGAGACCGCGCGGGTCCGACTCGACACGGCGCCGGGGAGCGGCCAGAGCTATGGCGCGGTGCTGGTGCGCGACCTGAGCGCTCATGGCGGCGAGGAGCCGTTTCGCCGCTCCTATCTCGAGGGTCAGTTCGATTCGGGCCATCCTCGATCCCTCGACGCCCGCCGCCGACCGGCTCCTCAGGAGCGCGCTCGCCGCGCACAGCGGCGCCGACCCGGAGCCGCCCCGCGCCGCGCCGCTCACCGACGCCCTCGGCCTCGCCGCCCAACCCGAGCACACCAACGCCACCGGTCCCCTCCGCGATCCCTTCCCGCTCTCGCGTGAGCTCGCGCGGCGGGGCGTCGGCGAGGCGATGCGGCAGATTGAGGCGCGCCTCACCGAGGCCCTCGCGTCGGGCGCTCTCGACGACGTGACGCAGCTGAGCGGCGGACGCCGCCGTTTCGAGGACGACCTGATTGCCGGCCAGGGCTACGAGACCCTCGGGGAGCCGAGATCACCCCCGCCATCCTGAGCGCCGCCGACCCCGCCTTCACCTACGACAACATCGCGCGGCGCGTCGCGCGCGCCCGCCTGGTTCGCATCATGGTCGCCCTCGCCGCGTACCTCGATCCTGGAGACGAGGCGTCGCCCGCGGCACAGATGGCGTCGCGAGAGCCGCCGGAGCGCTGGCTCCCGCGCATGGTGGAGCGCGGGCTTCTCTCGGCCGAGGAGCTGGACGATCCGTGGGGAGGGCACTATCAGCTCCGCCGTACCAACGCGCCGACCGTCGTGCTCTCCGCGCGCGCGACCCATCTCGAGCTGGTCTCGCCCGGGCCCGACGGGCGACCGGGCACGCGCGATGACGTCCGCGATCCCTTCGCACGGGCGGTCCCGGCGGCGACGCCCTACGCCCTCGCGTGCGGCGAGGACACGCTCATGCGCGCACTCGCGGTGATCTCGCCGCTGAGCGCCACCCTCGCGCTCATCCGCGAGGCGTACCGGCGCGTGAACGCGGAGGCGCGCGAAGAGGAGATTGGCGACGCGGTGAGTGCGGAGGTGAGCGAGGACAACTACGGCCTCGGTGGTCTCGGCATGATCGGCACCGGTGGGGGTGGCGGGGGCTCGGGCTATGGAAGTGGTTCCGGTCGCATGGGCGGTCGCAACACCCGAGTCCCCCGGCTGCGCATGGGCGAGGCGCGTGTGTCCAACCTCGCGGGGATCGTGCGCGAGCGCTTCCCGCCGACCCTGCTCTTCGTGCCGGACCTCGCCCTCGACGACTCGGGGACGACCGAGATCTCGATTCCCCTCGCGGACACCGTCACCACCTACATCGTCGAGGCGATCGTGTGGCGGGACGACGGTTGGATCTGGTCCGCCGACACGCGCATCGAGGTCGACCGCGACATCGTCGTCGACGCACCGATTCCCACCACGGCCCACCGCGGTGACGTGGTGCGCCTTCCGCTCCGCATCTCGAATCGCGGCGAGGAGTCGCGCGAGCTCGTCCTTCGTCTGCTGGGGGACGAAGGGCTCGGCGTGCCCGACTCCGCACCGCATCGTCTCACCCTCGCTCCGGGCGATGCCCAGGTGGTGCCGGTGGACGTGACGCTCGAACGGGTCGGTGAGGGGCACCTGACGGTGGTCGCCACCACCCCCGATGGCGAGGCGGTGGACGCGGTGCGCCGGCCCATCGAGGTGATCGCGCTTTCCCGGCGGGTGACCGTCGCCGAGGAGGCGGTGGGGGACACCGAGGCGAGCGTGTCTTTCGACGTCCCGGCGGGCGCCGACGCGCGTGGCGCGAGCCTCTTCGTCGCCGCCGGCCCCACGGTCTTCGGCGTCTCGGATCCCGACGCGCCCTTTGCGCAGTGGTCGCCGCCCGTCGCCGGGCCGGAAGCCTCGCTGCGCGAGCTCCACACCGGCTACGCGCCTGTGCATCGCGCGTTTTCCCTGGGCAGCCTGTGGGCGGACGGCGCCAGCGGTGACGGGGAGATCAGCGAGGTGACGCTCGAGCTCAGCGAACAGATCGATCGTGTCGACTCGCGTCTTTCGGACATGGAAGACGGGCAGCGGCGTCGCCTTCACGCCCTCGCGTGGACGCTCCTGGGCCTCGCCCCCATCGCCGACCGCCCGGACGCGCGGGGCGTCGCCGATCCGGTCGAGCTCGTCGAGCGGCTCCGAACCGAGGTCGCCGCGCAGGCGATGGGCGCAGCGGACGACCCCGAGGGGTGGGTGCTCGCCGCGGCCGCCCTCGGCTTCGGCGCGAGCGAAGGTGGGCGCACCTCCGTCGCCGAGCTCCTGCGCCGCGCGCGCCGGCACGCGGTGTTGGTCGGCGAGGATCGCTGGCTCGCCACCGATCGACGGTCGGTGCGGAGCACGCTGCTGTGGGCCCTCGCGGAGCTCTCCCTCGGTCGCCGAGAGACGGCGCTCTCGCTCTTGTCGACGGTCGGTCGCTGGGTCACGCTCGGCAACACGCTCGCCGCAGACGAGCGAGGGATTGCCGCGGTCGTGATGTCCCGCCTCCTCGACGGGGAGACGCCGGCCACGGTGGAGGTGACCATCGACGGCGCGCGGCAGGTGGTGGACCTCGCAGCGGGGTCGGCGACGGTCGACGCGCCGGAGCTCGCGCGGCCCGGCGCTCATCACGTGGTCGCGCGCACCGTGCCGGGCGCGCTGGTCCAGGTCTCGACCTCGGCGCGCTACGGGATCGGATGGCGTCGCGCGCCGAGCGAGCGCGGTCCCTTTTCTCTCGCGATCGAAGGAGAGGCGGGCGCAGTCGACCAGGTCGCCGAGCTCGAGCTCGTGATCCGCAACCGCTCACCGCGCACCCTGCCGCGTCCGGTGGTGGAGCTCGAGCTGCCCACCGGCGCCGAGCTCACCGCCCAGGCGCGCCAGCGAATGCGCGCGGGCGTGCGACGCACCGAGGTCTCCGAAGGGGTGCTCACCCTGCGCCTCGCTCCGATGCCGCCGGGTCGAGAGCTTCGGATCCCACTGCCCGTCCGCTGGAGCGTCGAAGGCCAGCTGCGCGGCCTCGGGGTCGCCGGCTGGGTCGAGGATCGGCCGGCCGGGGTGAGCATCCTCGCGCCGCGAACCCTGGGACTCGGAGGTGAGCGATGAGCGCCGTCTCTCGCGTCGCCTTCGGTCTGCTCTCGTGTGGTCTCGTTCTGTGCGCCTCGGCCGCGCGGGCGCAGACCTTCGCGCGAAGGCAGGTGCCACGGGGCGAGGTCACCGGTCTCGAGATGGGCATCGAGGGCTCGCTCAGCGCGGTCCGCGGCGGTGAGGTGCAGTGGTTCGTCACCCTGTACGAGGTCGTGCGCCGGCGGGACCTTCGCCCCGCGCGCGACGCGGCGATCGAGGTCACGGCCTCTTTCGCGCCCGACGCGCCGATCGCGAACGCGCAGACGGACGCGCGCGGCCGGGCCGCGATCGCGATCCCGATTCCGGACGAGGTAGAAGGCGCAGCCGAGATCCGCGTCGCCGCTGCGACCGGGCGGGTCCGGCGCGTGTTCAGCGTGAGCCTCGAGGTGCAGCCGCGCTATCGCGTCGCGTTGTTCACCGACCGCGACGACCCCGCGCCCGACAGCACGCTGGCGGTCTTTGGGCGCGTGGTGGACCGGACCCAGGGGCGCCCGGCGACGGGCGTGGAGGTCACGCTCACCGCGACCGCTGAGGGAGCCCGCCAGGCACCGATCACCCTGAGCACCGACGAGGCGGGTGTCTTTTCGTCGCACATCTCGGTCGGTGAAGCGGGGCACGCGGTGCAGATCGAGGCGACCACCGAGAGCGGGTCCGCGGCGAAGAGCGTGGCGGTGACCGAGGTGGAGCCACCGCTGATGTGGGTGGTGACGCACGTCACGCCGGAGGTCGCGTCTGCCGGCGACATCGCGCAGGTGTCCGTCCGAGTGCGCCGCGCCGACGGGCGGCCGGTCCGAGGTGCGCAGGTCTCGCTCGCGGGCGCCCATCACGACGAGGACGAAACGCTGCCGCGTACCGACGCCAGCGGGCGCGCCCGTATCGCGTGGCCGGTGACCCATGCGGACGTCGTCTCGGAGGCGGGATCCGTGGCGGAGATCACCCGCAACGTCGTCGTCGTCCATCCCGCCATCGGCACGATGGAAGCGCCGGTGCATCTGCGTGTCTCGCGCGAGCCCTTCCTCGTGGCGCATGCCATCGAGGGTGGGGCGCTGGTTCCCGAGCTGGGGGCGCGCGTACACGTGCGCGTGGTGATGCCCGATGGCGCGCCCGTCGCGAACCACCAGGTGAGCCTCGAGGCGCCTCGTCTGGGCGGGTCGATCCCGGCGACGACGGACCGCGACGGGGTAGCGACCTTCGAGGGCACCACCCTTTTGGCGAGCACCTTCGCGTCCCCGGATTCCTGTGGTGGGCCGACGGCGACGGCTGCGGCTCTGGTGGTGGATGGCGCGCGTCACGAGCTCTGCCTGGCGGTGGCGCCCGACGCACAGATACGTCTCGCCACGGACAGCACGCTCTTCGAGGGGCCCATCCAAGCGCGCATCGAACGCCGGCGCGCCGTGCGGGCGTTCCCCGTCGAAGTGACGGCGCTCGTCAGGAGGGACGACGCTTTCGTGCCGATCGCGTCCACGGTCGTCGCCGCGAACGAAGACCGCGTCCGCCTCGAGCCCCCAGCCGCCGCGAGCCGCGAGGTCTGGGTGCGCGCGCGACCGCTCCTGCCCGACGGACGCGCCCTGGTCGGAGGAGGACTGGTGGTCTACCGCCGGCGTGCAGCCGGGGAGCAGCTCACCCTCGCGGCCGACGCAGAGCGCACCAGGATCGAAGGTGGCGTGGCGGGCACCACCGCCGTCTTCGCGGTGCGCGCACGTCATCGGACCAGCCTCGAGGCCGAAATCCTCGAGGTCGCGGGAGCCGTCGCATCCGCGCTGAATCGCGGCCGGAGCCCGGGTTTCGTCGCGGCGCTCCTCGCCTCGCGCACCCCCCAGGACGACGCGGCGACCGCCGTGATGCGCGAGGGGGAGGTGCTGCCGCAGCCACTGCCGGAGTCGCCGGTCGCGCACGGTCTACTCCGAGACCCGTGGCGCACGCGCGCGCGCTTCGTCCGTGGGCGCCTGGGTCGCCTCATGCGCGCCGTCGAGGACTACGCTGACGTGGAGGTTCCCGACCAGATTGAAGAGGTGGGCGTGCGCGAGGGTGGGCGCTGGCGCTTCAACCACGCCGTCCTCCTCGCGGCCACCCAGCACGCCGGGCTCTACGAAGAGATGGTGGCAGGGCTCGATGGCGAGCCTCTCGACATCGACGCCCTGACCCAGATGGATCGGGCCTTCACCTTCGACAACGTGGCGCGGCGGATCACCCGCGAGCGATTGTGGCGCGTCAACGTGATGCTGCGCGAGCTCATCCAGAGTCACGGCCTCGACCAGCCCTGGGCACGTCTCGGTGATCCGGGTGAGTACCTGGCGGCGCTCCTCGACGGGACGACCGGCTTCGAGCACGAGTGGCCGGTGCGCGGGCATCTCTTCGATGGCTGGGGGACGCCGCTCGTCCTGCGCCGGGCACCGGGCGGGCGTGCACGCTTCACGTTCCTGTCGCCCGTGCCCGGCTGGGAGCTGGTGAGCGCGGGTCCCGACGGTCGCATCGGCAGCGGCGACGACATGGTCGATCCCTTCGCGCGGGTCCTCGCGAGCTCCGGCATCTACGCGGACGCCGTGGGCGAGGACGTGCTCCTGTCGCGTCTGCGCGGCGTCGCCCTCGGGCGGGCGACGGTCGAATCGCTCGCCGCGGTCTTCGAGGTCGAGCCCGCCGAGCCGGGCCTCGCCGAGGGGACCCGGGTCGACGGGTGGCGCGCGCTCCCCGAACCGGTGGACGGTCAGGATGACGAAGCGCGCCTCACGCCGCTCGGTGCGCCCATCGGCGGGGTCGGCGCGGATCGACCCTGGGAGTTGCCGCCGGAGCGACGGCGCTACGCGGCGGTGGCGATCCGCTTCGGGCGCGACGGTTCGATCGAGTCGGCGCGCGACGAGCTCGAGGCCGGGCTGCCATGGGCGGCGCGCCTCGCGCTGCCGACGGCGATGCGGCCCGGCGAACGATTGGTGCTGCCGGTCCGTCTGGTGCAGCTGGCGGACGCGGAGCGGCCGACGGTGGAGGTCGAGGCGCGCGGCGGCGCGGTCTCGGCACGACTGTCCGGGGAGTCGATCGTCCTCGAAGCGCGGCGGCCTGGAATGGTGCGTCTGGTGGTGAAGGTGCACCTGGGCGCACGGGAGATCGAGTCGCTCTCCGAGCGCGTGCGCGTGGTGCCGGAAGGGAGCCTCTTCGCGCGTCACTCCGGGACGGTCGCCGCTCGCCCGAGGGGAGGGCGACGCGCGCGCGGCCACCGCGGAGGTCGAGGTCGAGGCGCCCGACGATGCCATGCCCTGGCGCGCGCGACTCGTCATCGGCGCGCCACGTGCGCTGCATCGCGACCCGCTCTTCGAGGAGGTGGAGACATCCGCACCTTCCATCACCGCCTGGGCGGAGCTCTCGACCCGCGGCGAGGTGGACCCCCAGTCGCTCGCGCGTGTCCAGCGCGCACTGGCGGAGGGGACGCTCGACGGGGTGGGGCTCGCGTGTGCGCTTCCGGTGCTCGCGGCGGACGAAGACGACGGCGCGCCGGGGCGAGTCGCCCGCGCCTCGGAAGCGCTCGGCGGCGCCGTCCCCGACGACCTGGCGGTGCGCGCAGCGATCCTGACGGCGCTCGCGTCTCTCGCGCCGGGGGTGAACGACGGCGGGCAGCAGCAGCTCGCCGCGCTCCTCGCCAAGCTGCGTCTCGACGGCTGGCGCGCTCTCGCGTCGGCGCCCGACCGGCCGGCGGTGATGGCGCAGATGGCGGCGGCGCTGCTGTTGATCGACCGGCGCGACGTGCCGGGCCGCGCGCTCCTCGAGCGCGCCGTCGCCTCGCTCGAAGAGGACGACCACGGCCGCCGCTGGGTCGGGGCGCGCTCGACCACCGACGCCTTCGTCGGCACCCTCGCGCTGGCCATCGCGGCACGCCAGGCCGAGGACGACGAGCTCGCCGACGCCCTCGCGCAGAGCGCTCTCGGCCGGATGTATCTGGTGCCTCGGCTGGGTGCCGAGGGCGCGTTCTGGGCGGTCGCCGCGAGTGTGTACGGCGCCCTGGGCGTGGACGCGCCCGAATCGGCTGACGTCGAGGTCGACGGCGTGATGCGTCGTGTCGATCTCGACGATGGCGTGGCGGTGATCGAGATCGGGGCCGACACCCATGCGCGCGTCAGCGCCGAGAGCGCGGTGTGGCTTCGCACCGAGTCGCGCTACCTGGTCTCGCATCGCGAAGAAGGGGACGGCCGGGTCCGCGCCCACATCGAAGGCGTGTCCGGTCGCTTCGGCGGGCGGGCGGCCTTCGAGCTCGTGGTCGAGGACGAAGGGGAACAAGACGTCGAGGCGCCGATTGTGGAGCTCACCCTGCCGGGAGCCGCGGCGCTGGACGACGTCGCGCGCTCGGCGATGGAGCAGGCTCCGGGTCTCGTGAAGGTGGACGAGGTCGACGGCGCCGGCGTCGTGCGCCTGCACCTCGCGCCCCTCGTTCACGACGGCGCCCATCGCATCCCGCTTCCGCTCGCGTGGATCGCGTCGGGTCGAACCACGGGGCTGTCGCTCCGGAGCTATGACGCATCGGCGCCGACCGAGATCCGCATGACCGAGGGGCGGACGATGCAGATCCGAGGAGAGAGTCGATGACGGACTTCGCACGCGCTTGTGCCCTCGCCCTGGCTCTCGCGGCCGGCTGCGGCGGCTCGGGCCCGCCACCCGAAGAGGAGGTCACCGAGCGTTGGACCGCCGGCGACGACCAGCCCCTCGAGGACGAAAGCGGGGACGCCACCGACGCGGAGGCCCAGGAGCACGAGTGAGGCTTTTCGTTCGCGCCGATCGGTGACAGAACGGCGCGATGCGAACCTCGACGCTGCAGGTCCTGTTGCTCCTGATCGCGATGGCCCAGGGATGTGACGATTCGCCTTCGGAGCCCGCGCCCGAGCCAGAGCCCGGGTCGGACGAAGAAGGGCCGGCCGACTTCGAGGGGCTCGAAGGCTTCTATCCGAAGGATGGGTGCGACGCGATCCTCGCGCGCACCGAGAGCCTGGTGATTGGCGCCGACCTCTCGGGGCTCAGCGAGGGCGAGCACGACGCAGTGAAGGAGTTGATGGCGGTCGGAGAGATCTTCGACCGGCTCTACGAAGACGCGCGGCACCCCGACGCGCTCCGTGTGCGCGCCTATCTCGAGAGCTACGCGCCGTCGAGCGACGCCGAGGGCGCGTATCTCTCGGAGCTGCGCGACCTCCATGCGCTCTTCGAGGGGCCGGTGATCTCGGGATCTGGAGGGCGAGCGCCAGCTCCTCGCGCCGGTCGCCCCTTACGATCCACATCGCAACATCTATCCGGCGGCGGTCGATCCCGATCGAGCGCGCGCCCAGGCGCACGCGCATCCCGAGGCGGGGGACCTGCTCGGGACGCGCACCCTGGTCCGCGTGCGCGACGCCGAGTCGCTCGCCGCCGACCGCGCGCTCCTCGACGAGCATCCGTATCTGAAGGTCCTTCACCCCGAGCTCGAAGCGCTCCTCGCGGGCGAGCCGGACCCCGAGCAGTACTACGCGGTCCCGTATGCGTTGGCCCACGCCGACGCGCTCCTCGAGGCGTATGGCCATCTGCACACGGCGAGCGAGCGCGTGCGCAGCGACGACGACGACCTCGCCGACTACCTCGAGCAGCGCGCGCGCGATCTTTTGAGCAACGACTACGAGGGGGGCGATGCGGCGTGGGTGAGCGGTCGGCCCGCGCACGTCAACGCCCTGGTGGGCGCTTACGAGACCTACGACGACGATCTGCTCGGCGTCAAAGGCGCGTACGCCGTCTCCATTCTGGTGCGGAGCGAGGCGGGGACCAGCGAGCTCGACGCGGCGGTGAGCCACCTTCAGAGCTTCGAGGACGCGCTCCCCGGCGGCCCCTATCAGCGCGTGCGCTCTCAGATCCCGATCGGCATCTACCAGGTGTACGCCGATTATGGTCAGGCGCGCGGCGGCAACACCGCGACCATCCTGCCGAACGACCCGCACATCGCGCGGCGCTACGGGCGGACGATCCTGATCCGCGAGAACATCCTGCGCGATCCGACCATCGTGGCGCGCGGGCACGCGCGCTTTGCCGCGGCGGTGGTGCCGGAACAGGCGGAGGATCTTGGCGCGTCGGGAAACTTCGACCGCACGGTGTGGCACGAGGTCGGCCACTACCTCGGCCCGAAGGCCACCGAGGATGGGCGCGTGATCGCGGAAGCGCTCACCGATCTGCAGAACCACTTCGAAGAGATGAAGGCGGACCTGGTCTCGCTCTGGCTCATGCCGCGGCTGGCCGAGCTGGGCGTGCTCGACGAGGAGCGCGTGCGCGCGGCGTACGCGGCCGGTGTGCTCCGCTCGCTCCGCACCGTTCGACCCTCGCGGGACAATCCCTACGCGACCATGAACCTCATGCAGAACAACTACTTCCTCGAGCACGGCTTGCTTTCCTTCGACGCGGAGCTCGGCAAGCTCCGCATCGACTACGCCCGCTACCCCGAGGTGGTGGAGTCGATGCTCACCGAGGTGATCGGCATCCAGCGGCGCGGCGATCACGCCGAGGCGGAGGCTTTCGTCGACCGCTACGCCGCGTGGAATCCGGACGTCCAGGGCGTGGTGGGGCGCGCTTTGGACGGCGCTGGAGCGCGCTACACCTTCGTTCGCTACCGCGCCCTGGGCCAGGAGTAGCGGGCAGCCGTGTAAGCCATCCTACACGCGCGGGGTTTTCGGCTAGGATTCCCCGGTGGATCTCACGGCGCGATGGGACGGAGAAGGCGTGCTGCCGCCCAAGGCCAATCAGGTGGCCGAGCGACTGCTCGCGCTCATGATCCTGGACCTGCGCTGCGCGGTGGAGACACGCGCGGCGGCTGGCGACGACGCGGCTACGCAGATGTGGGTCCAGTCTCACTCCTTGATCGAAGAGGTCCAGCGTCACTTGCACCGCATCGAGCGCGAGCTCCTCTTCGACACCGAGGTGGGGTCCTGGGATGCTGACACCCGGCGCGACGTCCACTGGCTGATCGAAGCGCAGGCCATCCTCCGGTGGGCGCTCTTCGGTATGGAGGACCTGCCCCCACCCGACGCGTTGGTCCAAGCGAGCGTCCTCGATGGCTCGCCGCTCCTGTCGCCGCGCAGCTTCGTGGACGGGGCACGCCTGAGGCCCGCCGCGGCCCTTCAGACCTGCGAAGACCTCTGGTCCTTCTGGTTGTGGCGGGCGAACGCCGGCCCGTTTCGCGGGCGGCGCCTGCTGCCGCCGCACGTCCGCGAGAACGTGGAGCTGGCCGTCAGTCAGGAGCTCGTCCCGCTCGACACTCTGATCGAGGACGACGTCTCGGCCTTCGGGCTCCCGGTCTTCCGTCTCTCCGAGGATCAGCAGGAGCTCCTCGCGTCGACCGTCACCGAGCGCTGCCGCGCGGCGCGTTGGCTTTGCGGCCACGCCGAGGGCTTCTACGAGATCTCCCTCGAGATCAGCCCGCTCTAATCGGCGACGCGCAGGCGCGCGAGGCCGACGGTCTCGTTCCACTGATCGTCGTAGCCGTCGTAGGCGACCTCGACGCGTTGGTCGGGGGTGACGGCGCGGACGCGGCCGGGGTACCACTGACCGCGCCATTCGACGAAGACCGCCGCGCCCTTGGCGAGCTGCGCCGCCGATGGCACGGGAGTGCCGGGGGCGGCAAGAGCGCCGCGGGGACGGATGCGCGTGGGCCCGACGGCTTCGTTCCAGTCCTGGTTGTAGCCGTCGTAGGCGATCTCCACGCGCCCATCGGGAAGCACGGCCTGGACCCTGGCCGGATACCAGGTGCCGCCGTACTCCACCAGGACCTCGTCTCCCACTGCGAAGCCGGATTGCACCCCCGCCGGCAGACCGGCCTCCATCACCACGCGCTCGATGACGATCGTTCGGGTCTCCGCCGCGGTCGCCGTGCCGCCTCCACATGCGGCCAGAACGAGGATGAAGGGGACGTAGCGCATCGAAGACCTCCGGCTTCCCTCTGACATACGCAGGAGCCGCCCGCTTTGATCCCTCGGGACCCCACGCATCGACGCGGGCGATCGGTGGCGGTAGGTTCCGGGCCGTGACCACCTTCGCTCTGGCGCTGGTGCTCCTCGCGGCGCTGACCCACGCGGGGTGGAACGCCATGCTCAAGGGCAAGCGCGGCGAGCCGCTGACGTCGATGGCGGGCCTCGCCATCGTCTGGGCGCTGGTGGGGGCGCCGCTGCTCTTCCTGGTTCCCGCGCCCAGCCCAGCTTCGTGGCCGCACCTCGCTGCGTCGACCGTCATCCATCTCGTCTATCTGGCGCTCCTGGTGGCGGCCTATGAGCGCGGCGACCTCTCGGTGGTCTATCCGATCGCGCGCGGGCTTCCTCCGGTGCTCGTGGCGGGGGTGGCGTGGCTCGTGGTCGGCGAAGCGCTCGGTCCCCTCGCGCTCGGTGGCCTCCTGATGGTGACGGCCGGCGTGCTCTTCTTGGGATGGGATTCGATCACCGGGCGGGTGGGGACGCGCCACCGGGTGTCGGTGGGTCTGGCCTTCGCGACCGCTTGCTGTATCGGCGGTTACACCTCCATCGATGGGATCGGCGTGCGCGTCTCGGGTGCGACCTCGGGCTACGTCGTGTGGCTCTTCGTCGCCGAGGGCGCGACCTTCGCGATCTACGCGCTTTGGCGCGGCGGCCGCCCGCTCTTGCGCGAGGTCCGTGCGCGGGCGCTTCCGTCACTGATCGCCGGCGTTCTGTCGGCGGGCGCTTACGCGGTCGTCCTCTGGGCGATGACCCACGCCCCCATCGCCCTCATCGCCGCGGTCCGCGAGACCTCGGTGATCTTCGCCGCCCTGATCGGCACCGTCCTGCTCGGCGAGCCTTTCGGGCGCAGACGAGTCCTCGCCGCCGCTTCGGTCGCCGCCGGCATCGTCGCGATCAAGCTCGGCTCCTGACGAGGTGCTGATTGGGAACAAGCCGTAGGTGCGCTTGGCAATCATCCTGGCGGGAGGCCTGCCCGTGATGCAACGCCCTGGCGAGCGGTGACGCATCGATCTCACGCACAGTTCTCGCTCACTTCACTTACACCAGCGCCGGCGGGAGGGTCCCAGCCCGGGGTGTCCGTCCGTGCCAACGCGCACGCAGTGCCATCACCCGCGTTGGCGCGGACGGACAGGGGGCCTTGCGCGAGCGCTCTCTGACTACAGCGCTGCTCTTGCCACGCGCTCGCATCTGCAAGGCCCCCGAGCCCCGGGCTGGGACCCTCCCGCCGGCGCGGACACGTAGATCGCAGGGTGTCGGGATCTGACCCGTGAGTTACTCGGGTGCGAAGCGCTCGAGGCCGACGGCGCCGGCGACGACCTCGTCGGGGAGGTAGCGCATGGGGTCGGTCTCGTTGGCGAGCCAGAGCTTGACCTGGTCGTCGAAGTGGGGGCTCGCGGGCATGCCGCTCTGGCCACCGGGGATGATCGTCTGACCGCGCACACCATCGGGGCCGAGCGCGACGACCATGCGGAACACCGGGCCGGAGCCGTGGGTCCAGTCGCCCAGGCCGAAGCCAGGGTTGGCCGCGTCGAGGTCGAGCATGTCCGCGGGGCGTGGGAAATGGGGGAGGTTGGCGCGCGGGTCGTCTGCTGGGAGATCGGGCATCAGGGGCAGACGCTCCGGCGTGATCGTGAACTGATCGACGATCGGTCCGAAGGTGTCGTCGTCGCCGAGGAAGTCGCCGACCAGCGAGTCGAAGCGGACCATGTGGCGAAGGCCCCAGATCCAATCGTCGAAGTCGTCGCTGCCGAAGCCGCCCATGCCGGGAGCCGTGGGCTCCGAGCGGAGATAGGCGAGGGCCTGGTCGAGGGCGCGGATGGCGATCTCCTGGCTGCTCTCGATCTCGGTCGTGGTGACGTCGTCGAAGAACACGCTCTCTTCCGTGGAAGGATCCCACGAGCCCAGGCCGAGTGGATTGCCCACGCCGCGACCGCGAAGGAAGATGTCCATCGTCTGCGTGCGATAGGTGTCGCCGGTCACCGCAGGCGACAGGCCCGGTTGATGTGCTCGTCGTCGAGTACGAGGCTGAAGAAGACGCGGATCCACGCCTGGAAGATCGAGGTGGCCACCGCGTGGCGACCGTCGCCGGCCGCGGGGGTGTGATAGAAGGTCTCGACGCCGGAGGGGGTGGGGAAGCCGGCGCTGTTCCACTCCGTCATCCGCGTTTCGACCTCGGTGTAGTCGGCGCTCGCCGCCGCCCACATCGCGGCCAGGCGCTCCTCGGCCGAGCCGGCAGCCGGCGTGCCCGCGGCTGCGGTGCGGGCGGCCTCGATCGCCTCGAGGAGGTAGGGGAGGAAGTCCTCGCCCAGGTTCGAGTGGTGGTCGCCTTGGATGGCGGCCATGCGCGCGATGTCCGCGTCGCCGTCCATCACCGCCTGAGCGAGCAGCTCGTCGTCTCGCGCCGCGCGGTAGCCCTCGATCCACGGTCCGCCGATGTAGTAGGGATCGTCGAAGAGGTCGTTGTCCGTGGCGATGCTGGCCGGGTCGTTGTTGTGCGTGGAGGACGTACTGCTTGGCCGGATCGAGGGCCTGGGGCCATTGGTCGAAGGGCACCGCGCAGGCTTCGGGGCCTCCGGCGGCGACCGCCGAATCGTCCACGCTGCCCGTCGGGGTCGAGCGGGAATGTCCCAGGCGGGGTATTGCGTTCCGTCGATGAGGCGACGGGGATCGGCGCCGTCGATCCAGACGTTCGAGCCGTCGCGGGGCAGGTAGTCGCGGCAGGGCACGGCGTGGTAGCCGGTGTACAGGACGCTGCCGGCCGCGTCCGACGCCATCATCCAGCCGCCGTAGCCGATGAAGTGGCGCGTCGCCTGGCGGAAGTCCTCCACCGTGTCGGCGAACTGGAACTTCCGGAAGGCGCGCAGGAGGCTGTAGCCCTCGGTGAGCGGCCCGTACTTGAAGCTGATGGCGCTGATCACTCCGTCACCGTCGATGTCGCTCGGGACGATCAAGTCGCCGTTCACGTTGAGGCGAGTCTCGCCCGCGCCGAGCGTCTCGTCGGCGGTGACCATGCGGCCTTCGATGGAATTGATCATCCGCCCGTCGAAGGTCTCGAAGCGCACGAAGGTCTCGGTCCGCCCGACGCTGCCGATCGAGTCGATGTTGGCGACCTCGACCGACTCGTCGACCGTGGTGAGCGGCTGCTCCTCGCCCCGGAACATGGTGGCGGTGGGCATCCCGTCCGAGTCGAGGACCATCTCCTCGGTGTACCAGTCGGTCACCTCGGAGAAGTAGGCGGTCTGGCCCCAGGCGATGCGGCCATTGGTCCCGACGCCCATCGGCGGAAGGCCCGCGATGGTCGAGCCCACCAGGCGCGTGGTCTCTCCGGCGTCGCCGCCCATGAGCACGGTGTCGATCCCGACTGACCAGAAATAGCGCCGGGACGCTGAGCTGAGAGATGGCCGTCGCAGGCGAGGAGCGAGGAGCCGTCCGCGGTCGCGCTCCCCATCATCGCCCAGCAGTTGCTGCCGTAGCCCTCCACCTCGTCGCTGCGACCGAAGCGCCTCGACGCGCGCTCGATGTGCAGCTGGGCGCGGTCGAGGACGCCGCGCTCGGGGAGCACGCTCCCAGGTGCAGGTCGCGCCGCGGTTCGCCGGCCGGATGATCGGCGAGCGTCGTCGAGCCAGCGGTCTCGAGGCCCCATCCCGCCGCCGAGCTGCGCGTCGTTCGGGCGGCGCGTAGTGGTCGATGATGTCCTGCATCGAGCCCGGCCATGCGCAGGGGCCGATTGGGGAAGCCCGTGAAATGATCGTCGATCGTCTCGAAGGCGCGCGCCTTGCCGACGTCCCCGGTCTCCCAGCTGGTGGCGTACTGAATCGTCGCGCCAGTGGCCACGACGTCGCGCCGATCCCAGTCGACGAGCAGGTCGTCTGACGCTGCGCAGGCCGAAGAAGATGTAGGCCAGGTCGAGCTCTTTGGGCGGCGGCAGCAGCCGGTTGCGCACCGCCTCGATGTAGGCGTTCACACCCTCGGCGAAGGCATCCGCCTCGGCGGCTTCCTCGTCGGTGACGCTCCGCTCGAAGATGTCGACGAGCTTGGTGGCGCCGGTGAAGCGGTTTTCGATGTCAGTGGAGAGCGCCGCGTCGCCGAGGATCTCCGACAGGGTGCCCTGCGCCAGACGCGAGGTCAGGTCCATCTGGAAGAAGCGGTCCTGCGCCATCACGAAGCCGAGGACGCGCCAGGCGTCCTCGCGATTGGCGGCATAGACGTGGGGGATGTCGTGCTCGACGCGGACCACGTAGGCCTGCTCGGTGAGCTGGGGAATGGTGCGCCGGGCGGTCTGCTCGACGCCATCGAGGGGTGCGGGGGGCGGAGGATCGGGAGGCCCGGTGTCGGCGTCGGCATCTGAGCCGTCCATCCCCGAATCGGCGGGACCCGTGTCGGTCGCCTCGTCGTCACCACACCCCGAGCCCGCGAGCGCGAGAATCGCCGCGAACGAAACCAAGAAAAGCCCTGACCGCATGGGCGAGAGGTTATCTCAGAATCGGGTCTTGTCGATGGGCCTCCCGGGCGTTGACGTGGCCGGGATGGGCGCTTGCGATTACCATTCGGCGTTGTGAAGGCCCACCAGTTCAGCTGGACCGAGGAACACGGGTTCGTCGGGCTCCCCAAGACCCCGGACGACGCCACCCAGCTCATCCTCGTCTTCGGCAGCAGTGGCGCGCTCGAGAGCCCCGAGCGCATCTCTCGGATCCGGGACGCCTATCCACGCGCCGCCATCTGCGGATGCTCCACCGCTGGTGAGATCGAGGGGATCCGTGTCCGCGACGACTCGCTGTCCGGGACCGCGCTTCACTTCCAGCACACCGAGGTCCGCGTCGTCTCCGCCGAAGTGATCCCGCCCGATCGCGGTCGCCAGGCGGGTCGCGCCCTCGCCGATCTTCTCGCCGGCGAGGACCTCTGCCACGTGCTTGTCTTCAGCGACGGGCTCAACGTCAACGGGAGCGACCTCACGGTCGGCCTCCGCGAAGCGCTGCCCAAGAACGTCGCCGTGACCGGGGGCCTCTCCGCCGACGGCGACCGCTTCGAACGCACCATCGTCTGCTCCGACGCGAGGCCGCGCGAGGGGCAGATCTGCGCCGTCGGTCTCTACGGCCGGCGGCTGAAGGTGGGCTTCGGCTCCGTCGGAGGCTGGGATCCCTTCGGCCCCGAGCGCATCATCACACGCGCCGAGGGCAACGTGCTCTACGAGCTCGACGGGCGCTCGGCGCTGGGGCTCTACAAGGAGTACCTGGGGGAGTACGCGGAAGGCCTCCCCGCGACAGGGCTGCTCTTTCCCCTGAGCGTTCGCTGCAACCCCGACGAGCGCCATCGCGTGGTGCGGACCGTCCTGTCGGTCGACGACGAGGCCGACACCATGACCTTCGCCGGCGATCTGCCCGAAGGCACCTTCGCCCAGCTGATGAAGGCGAACTTCGAGCGCCTCATCGAAGGGGCGGAGGGCGCCGCGCGCGATGCCCAGATCGCCGCGAGCCATCCCACGGTGGCGCTCCTGATCAGCTGCGTGGGCCGGAGGCTGGTCCTGAAGCAGCGCACCGAGGAGGAGCTCGAAGTCGTGAGGCACATCCTGGGGGACGGTACGACGTTGACCGGCTTCTACAGCTACGGCGAGATCTGTCCGTCGACGCCGCACGCCGCCTGCGATCTGCACAACCAGACCATGACCATCACCACCTTCGAAGAGCACTGAGTGCACAGGCTGCTCGAGCGACAGCTCCGCAGATGCTTCGGCTCGGTCGACGACGTGCCGGAGGAGATGAAGGAGTTCCTCGACAAGGTCGAGGAAGCGTACCGCCAGGCCGATCGTGATCGTGCGCTCTCGGAGCGATCCCTCGAGCTCACCAGCCGTGAGCTCCTCGAGCAGAACGCGCGCCTGCGTGCGCTCCTCGGCGGTATCCCCGACGAGCTGATCATCATCGACTCGCGCGGGAAGATCCTGGCCGCGCATCAGTCGGGTGCCCCCGACCTCGCCGCGCTGGGGGATCTGGTGGGAGAGCACCTCGGGGCCTACCTGCCCCCCGCGCTGGCGGAGGAAGCGCTCGAGCACGTGTGGGCGGTGAACGAGACCGGCGTGGGACGCATGTGGCACTTCGCGGTGCCACGCGCTGGCGAGGAGCGGACCTACGAGGTGCGTTTCCAGCCGGAGCAGCCCGGGCAGGTGTTGGCGATGCTCCGCGACGTCACCCAGACGCGGAAGATGTCGGCGCAGCTCGAGATCAGCGCGCGCATGGCGTCGGTGGGCACGATGGCCGCCGGCGTCGCGCACGAGATCAACAATCCGCTCACCTGGGTGCTCGCAAACCTGGAGCACGTGGCCGACGAGCTGGCCCTCCTCGAGAGAGAGGTCGACATCGACGTCGACCTCCGCGACGCCATCGACAACGCGATCAGCGGTGCGCGGCGGATGCGGCGGATCGCTCGGGAGCTTCGGACCTTTTCGCGGACCGAGGACGAGACCTCGGGGATGGCCGACCTGCACGAAGCCATCGACTCGGCTGCCGCCATTGCGCGCGCCGAGATCCGCAGCCGCGCGCGCTTCGTGAAGCGCTACGGCGACGTTCCGATGGTGCAGGGAGACAGCGCGAAGCTCGGCCAGGTCTTCCTGAATCTGCTCGTCAACGCAGCGCAGGCCCTGCCGCTCGGTCGCGTGGCGCAGAACGAGATCTCGGTCGTCACTCGGCGGTCGGAGGAGGAGCCCGACTTCGTGGTGGTGGAGGTGCGGGACTCGGGCCCTGGCATCCCGGAAGACATCCGCGATCGGATCTTCGAGCCCTTCTACACGACGAAGTCGCGCACGGTGGGTACCGGTCTCGGGCTCTCGATCTGTCGCAGCATCGTCCTCGCGACCGGCGGGCGGATCTCGGTCGAGTCCTCCGCCGAGGGCACGCTCTTCCGGGTGGACCTCCGCGTGGCCAAACCGAGGCTGGTGACGGTCACTCCGCCGAGCGCTCCAGGTCACGAGGTCGCCGAAGGCGTCGCGCGGATCCTGGTGGTGGACGACGAGGCAGACGTGCGCAAGTCCGTGCGCCGCGTCCTTCGCCCGCACGAGGTGACGCTCGCCGCCGGCGGCGAGGAGGCGTGGAAGCACATCGCCTCGCGGGACTTCGACGTCATCCTCTGCGACATCCTCATGCCCGACCTGACGGGGATCGAGCTCTTCGAGCGCGCGGTGGCGGAGCGCCCCGAGCTCGCCGATCGCTTCGTCTTCATGAGCGGTGGCTCCTTCACCGCGGACACCCGTCTCTTTCTCGAGCGGCGCGCGCCGCATCGGCTCGAAAAGCCCTTCGACACCTCCGAGCTGCGCGAGGCGGTGACCATCGTGCTGTCGGCGGGCGGCCGCGCGATCAGCGCGCTCTGATCGAGAGTCGTCTCAGCGCACGAGGCCCATCATCTCCAGGTAGCTCAGCACTTCGGGATCGTCAGCGGAGAAGGGGCGCAGGTATTCGGCGACCGGCTCGCGGCGATACCAAGTCGGGCCGAAGTCGCCGGTGAGCTCGTATTCGAAGAGGCGGACGCGCACGAAGCGCGGCGGCGCGTCAGGGAAGGGATCGTTGGCGAAGAGCGGCAGCGGTTCCTTGCGGCCGGAAGCGAGGAGCCAGGCGAGGCGCACGATCCAGGGCTCGTGCTGATAGTCGCTGAGGGCCGCGAACCAGAGCTGCCAGTCCAGACGCCGGTGGTAGGGGCTCACGATGCAGGGCACGACGTTCGGGTCCCCGGGCTTGCAGGGTAGCTCCCATGCGTGCCATTCGGAGTCGGGCGCGTCGGCGTCGCCCGAGGTGCCTTCGATCACCACTTCGTGACGGATGCGATTGACGCTGCCGAAGGCGCCGTAGGTGTTCACCAGGTGAAGCCGGTCGAAGGAGGCGTTCATCATCTGGCGCGAGGACAACAGATTCACCGTGGGGCCGATGGAGAGCAGCACGATCAGCACCACCAGGCCCCGCACCACGCGCCGGTGCAGCACCGATGGCTCGGGCCGGCTCGCGTCGCGAAGGCCGAGGCGCCGCGGGACCAGCCGCCCGAGCGTCTGGTCGTCGAAGCACGACAGCGCGATGAAGATGGTCAGCCAGTTGAGCCAGGAGAGGTTGCCGCTGAGGATCAGCACGCCCTGAAAGGCGATGGTCGCGAGGCCGGCGAAGGTCCGGACGCGCCGCGGCCCGAAGTACATGAAGGGCACCACCAGCTCGACGAAGTGGTTGAAGACGACGCCGCCGGCGAGCGCCCAATGCGGCAGGTCGACGAAGAAGGGCGTCAGCGGGTTGGGGATCGGCTGCGTCGCGAAGTGGAAGTCGAGGCACGTGAGCTCGGCCCAGCACGGATCGCCGCGGAGCTTGATCAGCCCGGCGCCGAACATCACCCGGAAGAGGAGCCAGCGGTAGAGCCAGATCATGGCGACCGGGCCGCGCGCCCGTGACAGAGGTCGGATGCCGCGGAGTGGGTAGAGGAAGATGGCGAGGAAGCCCGCCTCGAGGAGCAGCGTCTCCCAACCGTAGCCCCAGAAGACCTGGCCGACGTGGACGAAGGACAGTTGCAGCAGCCACAGCGCGAAGAAGAGCAGGGGGTGGCTCGCGCCGATCAGCGAAAGAAGCGCGAGGCCAACGCCGAGGGCGGAGACGGCGCGGAGCATCGTGTCGGAGGCGGAGATCCAGAAGAGGGAAGGGCGCTGAAAGAACCCGGCGACGCTCGAGCCGAAATGGAAGCGCAGAATCGTCCAGGTACCAGCTCGCGGGGAGGATCCCGCCCTCGCCGATGAGAGGGACCGCCTGGTTCAGGGCGACGACGAACGCGCAGAGGTAGATGAGCGAGATGCCGCGGGCGATGGCTGTGCGAGTGATGTCGTAGGTCGCGGGTGGGTCGCCCTCGAGCGCGCGGACCAGGCGCCTGAGGGGCGTGTCCCGGAGCGCGCTCAGGCTCTCTCGATCGTCCTGCTCCGGCGCTTCGCTCATGCTTCGTCGATTATCTCGGTTGACGTCGGGTGATCGCGACCCATTCCTGTGGACCACGGAGTCGCGACATGGCGATCGACAAGCTCGAGGGAAAAAGCGTCGACGTTCACCTCTGGACGAAGGTCACGGAGGTGGAGAGCTCGGCGCTCGACCAGCTGCGCAACATCGCGGCGCTGCCGTGGGTCTTCAAGCACGTGGCGGTGATGCCGGACGTCCACTTCGGCAAGGGTGCGACGGTCGGGTCGGTCATCGCCATGAAGGATGCGGTCTGCCCGGCCGCGGTCGGGGTCGACATCGGCTGCGGCATGGCCGCGGTGCGCACCAGCCTCACGGCTTCGGACCTCCCGGACAGCCTGGCGCTCCTCAGGAGCCGGGTCGAGAAGGCGATCCCGGTGGGCTTCTCGAGCCACGACCGCATTCCCAAACAGGCCGAGAAGCATCCGCTCTGGAAGGACTTCCACGGTCTGACCGAGAAGGTGCAGGACCGCCTCGGGCGGGCGCGCAAGCAGATGGGCACCCTCGGCGGCGGCAATCACTTCATCGAGCTCTGCCTGGATTCCGAGCAGCGGGTCTGGCTCATGCTCCATTCCGGCTCGCGCAACATTGGCAAGACCCTCGCCGAGATCCACATCGGCCGCGCGAAGAAGCTCCTGCACAATCAGAAGCTGCCCGATCGCGACCTCGCGGTCTTCCTCGCCGGGACTCCGGAGATGGAGGCGTACCGGCGCGACCTCTTCTGGGCGCAGCGCTACGCCAAGGCCAACCGGGAGGTGATGCTCGCGCTCTACCAGGAAGTGATGAAGAAGACTTTCAAGTCCGTTCGTTTCGACGAGCCGATCACCTGTCATCACAACTACGTCTCCGAGGAGACGCACTTCGGCGAGGATTTGTTAGTGACGCGGAAGGGCGCGATCAGCGCGCGCGAGGGGCGAGCTCGGCATCATCCCGGGGTCCATGGGCACCCGCTCCTACATCGTCCGCGGCAAGGGTAACGCCGAATCTTTTCATTCGGCGTCCCACGGCGCAGGGCGTCGCATGAGCCGGGGTGCTGCCAAGCGGAAGTTCTCGGTGGAGGACCTCAGAAAGCAGACCGACGGCGTCGAGTGCCGAAAGGA
Source organism: uncultured delta proteobacterium (assembly GCA_963727445.1). Taxonomy (GTDB): domain Bacteria; phylum Myxococcota_A; class Polyangia; order Polyangiales; family B10-G4; genus B10-G4. The sequence goes on along the minus strand of CAVSGI010000014.1, from coordinate 271,048 downwards.
TCACGCCGTCATCGACGAGATCCCCGGGGCCTACAAGGACATCGATCAGGTCATGGCGTACCAGCAGGATCTGGTCGAGGTCGTCGCCGAGCTCAAGCAGGTGATGTGCGTCAAAGGGTGAAACGATCCGTCGCGATCCGTCAGCGCGCCGAGAGGATCGCGGCGGATACGTTCATCCACTTCGAGCTGCATGCGATCGAAATGAAACGACATTCGGATCCGGCGGATCACGGGTGATGTGTCCGCGTTCGGGATCGCGTTTCTTTTTTCTGATCGCGGCCGTCGATCCACGCTTGCAACGCCGCGCGCGCTCGGGCATTCACGCGGGTGCGGGGGTGAGGGACTCCGCGAAGTGAACCGAGGCGAAACTCCTCCTGGCCATCGACGAGAAGGCGAAGGGGCGACGTCAGTCGACCCGTAGCCGGATCGCCGAACCTTTAGCTTGGATTCGGAGGGCGGGATCGATCTGCCCTTCCGGTCCGGTCTTCGTCGACTGATCGCCTCGGTTGGCAGCCATGGGATGCCGTCGACGAAGACCGGGCCGGCAGATTTCCTGATAGCGTCCGCGCCATGACGCGGCTCGCGGCGACGGTGCTTCTGCTGACCTTTGCCTGTGGCGGCGGCCCTGCGCGTGCGCCCGCGCCAATCGCCCGGCCGCCAGCGCCGGCCCCGGCACCCGCGCCGGCTCCGCCGTCTCTCGACGATCCCGCCACCCGGGACGAAGCGCTCGACGACCTCGAAGAGGAGCTGGCGCGCGCGACGAGCATCACCGACGAACAGGCGCGCCTTTCATCGATCCGTGCCCTCGCGGACCGGAGCCTCGGCGACGTCCTCCGGGTCTGGGGCACCGTCGACGACGTCCGATTTCGCGGGCGTCTCCTCGACTATCTGGTGCAGCTCCACGATCCCCGCACCATCGCGTGGCTCGAGGAAGTGGTCCTCTCCCCCGAGCCAACCTTCCAGTTGCGCCGTGACGCGATGGAGGGCCTCGGCACCTTTCACGATCCCACCGTCATCCCGACCGCGATCCGAGGCCTCTTCCTCTTCGGCGCCGATCCGACCGAGCGCATGGACGACGTAGCGGCACGCACGCTGGCCGCGATCGGCCGTCCGGCGGTCGAGCCGCTGCTGCGGGTGCTCAGGGGTCAGGACGAAGAGGCACAGGCGCTGGCCGCCGCTTACGTGGTGGCCCTGCGACAGGAGAGCCCGGACAGCCAACTGCGGGCGGATCAGCTCCTCGTCGAGGAAGCGTCGTCGGCGCTCGGCATCCTGGGCGACCCATCGGCCTTCGATGGTCTGGTCGCGGTCGCGCGGCGGCGTGATCCCGCGCTCTCCATTGCCGCGGTGGTCGCCCTCGCCGATCTCGACCTCGCCGAGCCCGAAGCCTCGCAGGTCCGCGGGCTGCTCGAGTCGCGCTACGCCTCGGCGCCGCTCGAGTCGAAGGCGGAGCTGCTCTCGACCATGCGCGCGCGCATCGATCCCCGCTCGCTGCCTTTCCTCGAGCGTGTGGCGCGCGATCGCCGGGCGTCGGAGCTCCTGCGTGTGCTCGCGTTCGATGCAGCGGTGTCCATCGCCCTCGGCCCCGAGGCGCGGCCCCTCGAGGCGATCGAGCTCTCCGATCGGAGCGTGGTGGAGAGCCGGATGGCGGTGCTCGAGCTCTCGCGTCGCTGCGCGCGCGACGTCGAGTGCTGGCTCGCGGAGGCCGGCTCGGAGCACGTGGACGTGCTCGAGAAGGTGGCCTATGCCCTCGGGCGCCTCGGCCATGGCGATCCGCGCGCGCTCTCCTCCCTGCGCGCGCTGGTGGCGCACCCCGAGGTGCGCGTCCGTCTGGCGGCGCTCGCCGGGCTCGATCGCGCGGGCGCTGGCGGCGAGGCGGTGCGGGCGATCGCCGCGCTCCGCGATCGCGAGGCGGGGCAGCCGAGCTGGGCGGCGTTCGCGACCGCAGCGCTGCCGGCCATGGCCAGCTTCGCGGCGCGGGCGCGGCGCGCGCTCAATGAAGAACCAGAGGAGGCGGAGGCGGCGGCTCCGACAGAAGACGCTCCAGATCGTCGTCCGCCACCAGCTGACGATCGCCCTCGTCGATGAGCACGAAGACGATCGCCACGCGGCGTCGTCCGTCCTCCTCCGAGACGTGGACGACGCGTCCCACCGCGTCGACCCAGGTGCCTCCGTCGGTGAGACAGGCCGAGACGATGACCTCCTCGCCTGCGGCGATCTCCTGCTCCGTGAAGAGCACCACGCCATCGGATCGGAGCTGCGCCTTGGAGGCCAACAGAACGAATCCCTTGCTGCGCACGATCTCGCAGTCCACCGCTTCTTCAGTCATCCACCTGAACATTCGCAATCTGTGTGCCTGACGAATTGTCGTTTCGTTTTCGGCGGGCCACCTCCCATGGCTGGGGACTGTGAGCGCTCCATGTTCCACTTTCGAAGCTCCGCCTCGCTGACTCGGGACGACTGTCGCCACCCGCTCCTGGGCCGAAAGGTCGGGCAAGAGCTGCGCAACCGGGCGGGCGCGCGCGCGCTCCGAACGGGAATCACACGCATTATTCCCGGTATGCCGGTTGCCTATTGTTCAGCGCATGAAGCCCGATGCCGAGCGCTACATTCGCCATGTCGCCAAGTCCGCCGTTCGTGACCTCTCGGATTCGCAAGCACGCCGGATCGCTTGCATGGCGGCGGACGACATTCCGCTGCTGCTCGCGAGCGACGTCTACGATCGCTGCCACCATGACGGCTTCGGGCTGCTGCGGCGGGAGATCCACCGGATCTGCTGCCTGCGAGCCGGCGTCGCCGCCGCCTAGGGCCGGTCGCGCCCGATCAGCGCGCCGAAGGCCTCGGGCGTGGGCGCGTCGATCGCGAGCCTTCCCTGTCCGCTGGGGTGGGGCAGGGCGAGGCTCCGGGCGTGGAGCATGAGCCGGTCGGCGTGGGCGCGGCGGTGGCCGTAGAGGTGGTCGCCGAGGATGGGGGCGCCGAAGTGGGCGAGGTGGACGCGGATCTGATGCATCCGCCCCGTGGTGGGGCGACAGGCGACGAAGGCGCGATCACCAGCGAGGGCGAGCCGCTCGAAAGCGGTGTGAGACGGCTTGCCCCCCGAGCGCACCACCTCCGAGCGCCGGCCCCGGGCGCGGAGGTAGAGCTTGACCTCGAAGTGCTCGGGGATCACGCGATCGCCGGCCCAGACCACGGCCTCGTAGCGCTTTTCGACCTCTCGCTCGGCGAACGCGCGGGAGAGCGGCGCGTTGGCTTCGGGGCGGCGCGAAAGCAGGACCACGCCCGAGGTGCCGACGTCGAGGCGGTGAATGGCGAAGAGCTCGGGGGCGGTCTCGCCGCGGCGGGTCAGGAGGCGAGCCGCGCTCGCGAGCAGGTGATCGCGCGCCGGGTCCCGCGTCGCGTGGGTGGGCAGGCCTGCGGGCTTGTTCACGGCGAGGACCCACGCGTCCTCGTAGAGGATCGCTGCCTCCTCGAGCTCCACCCGGCGGGATCGGGTCATCGGCGGAGCTTAGCGCGTCGGAGCGGCTCCACCGGTGGTATAGTCCTGGACCGAGACTCGTGGCCCGCATCCTGCTCGTCGAAGACAACGATCTGAACCGCGACATGTTGAAGCGGAGACTCTCGCGCAAGAGCTACGAGGTGCTCGTCGCGGTCAACGGCGCCGAAGGGGTCGACATGGCGCGCGAGCACAAGCCGGACCTCGTGCTCATGGACATGAGCCTGCCCCAGGTCGACGGCTGGGAAGCCACGCGCCAACTCAAGGCGGACGCCGCCACCTCTCACATCCCGGTGATCGCCCTCACCGCCCACGCCATGAGCGGCGATCGGCAGAAGGCGCTCGCGGCGGGGTGCGACGACTACGACACCAAGCCGGTCGACTTCAAGCGACTCCTCGGCAAGATGGAAGCGCTCCTGAACGGCGTTGGCCACGGCTCGGACGCAGACTGAGGCCGCGCCCTAAATTTAGAGGCCGAGGTTGAAGGCCGCCCAGCCGAGGGCGGCGAGCACCACCAGGAGCGCCACCCACATCCACATCGGCGGTTGCTCCGGCGCGACCGACGTCCGCTCCCTGGAGGGGGTCTTCCCCCGCGCGGTGGTGTCGGGGTCGAACGCGACGGCGGCGCTGGCGTTGCTCATGCGCGGGGGCGCTTGCGTCGGCGCGGTCGCATCGACGCGCGGGCGCGGCGTCTCGGGCGTGGTGATCAGGCGGGGCCGCTCCGGAGGCGGCGGGTCGGTCGGCGTGTCGAAACGGTCCTGCCACTCGCGACGCGCCCGTTCGCTCGCGAAGGGGAGGAGCGCCTTGCCGAAGCTCACGACCGAGGAGAAGCGGCGGGTGCGATCCACGTCGAGGGCGCGCAGGAGCACGTCTTCGAAACCTTCGGGCAGAGGGTCGTCGACGAGGTCGCTGGGCGGGCGGTAGTCGCCTTCGCTCACCTTTCGGACCAGGCCGATCAGCGAGGTCGCGGTGTAGAGCTTCCGGCCGGTGATGCAGTGGTAGAGGATCGCCGCCACGGAGAACTGATCGGCGCGGGGATCGAGGTCACGCTCGCCGCGGCCCTGCTCGGGGGACATGTACTCCGGCGTGCCGATGAAGGAGTCGTCCACGGTGAGCTCTTCGGTGCGCTCCACCAGCTTCGCGATCCCGAAGTCCAGGACCTTGGGAACGATGTCCCCCTTCTTGTTCTCGACCAGGAAGATGTTCGCCGGCTTGACGTCGCGGTGGACGATCCCCTCGTCGTGAGCAGCCGAGAGCGCGCTGAGGATGGGCAGCATCAGATCCACCGCTTCTTCGCAGGACAGTGATTCCCGCTTGGAGATCACCCCGGCCAGGGTCTTGCCCTCGAGGTACTCCATCACGATGAAGGGAAGCTCGATCTCCCGCGGCGGCAGCACTTCCACGGAGGATTGACGCGGACCGCTCACCGGCTCGTTGGTGTCCTCCATCTCGAGGAGCTTGCGGCGGTCGGCGGTCGGGGTCTTCGCGACGGTAGGGCCGACCTGGTCGGGATTACCTCCCACGAACTCGGACCAACCGCCCCCTGCGGTCACGACGCTTCCAGGTGCGCAACGGATGCGTCCCGAATCGATCAGCCGGACGACGTTGGGGTGATCGATCTTCCCGATCGCGTTCATCTCCTGCACGAAGCGCCGCACCTCCACGGTGGAGGGGTCGCGGACGACCCGTTCGGCCGAGAGGCACTTGAACGCGACCGTCTGTCCCGTGCTGAGCTGCTTCGCCCGGTACACGGCAGCAAAGCCGCCGTGCCCGACCATCCCCAGGATCTCGTATCGGTCGTCGATGACGGTCCCGGTGTCGATGCCCCCCGAGACGTCGATCGAAGGGCGGGCGGCCTCCGCGGTCTCCTCGCGAATGCTCAGCTGACTTTCGAGGCGAGCGAGGAGCACCGGGAAGTCGATGGGCTTGGTGACGTAGTCGTTGGCGCCTCCGGCGAGGGCCTCGACCACGCTCTTACTGTCGGTCTTGGCCGTCGCCATGATGACCGGCAGGCGCGTCTTGGCGTGATCCTCGCGGATCTTCTTCAGGCACTCCACCCCGCTCATCCCGGGCATCATCACGTCGAGCAGGACGAGGTCGATGTCGCCTTCTGCGATCCGCGAAAGCGCGCTCTGGCCATCGGGGGCAGTCGGACATTCGTAGCCTTTGCGGCGAAGACGCCTGGAGAGCATGTCCCGGTTGTCCTCGTTGTCGTCGACGACGAGTACGCGGGCTTTGGGGTCGGCACCCTCTTTGGCTGCGGGCTCACCGCTCAAGACGAACTCTCCTCCAGAGAGCGGAAAATGTTATCAGTAGTAGAGGGTTACGGGGAGAGCGGATTCGGTTTTCGACCGCTGTGTTGCCCTCTGGAGGGGTCGCCTTCGTCAGGGCGGGGCCGCGCGCTATCATGGGCCCATGCCGTGCCGCTCTCTTTGCTTCTCCCTGCTCCTATCAGCGCTGGTCCTCGGGGGCTGCAGCGCCATCGTCAGCCCCGACGAGAGCCGACTCGGCGGGGATGGTGGGACCACCACCGACACCGGGACCGGATCAGACACCGGACCGCCGATCGTGCTCATGGACAGCGGTGGACCCGGCGATGGCGGCGTCTCGGACGCCACCACACCTCCCGATGCGACGGTGGTCGACGCCACCATGGCGTGCATGGGCGACCCCTACTGCGAGGGCGACGTGCTCGTGAGCTGCCCCGATGGGGTTCCGACGACCACCGACTGCCAGTCGATGGGCAGCTACTGCATGGACAGCGAGTGTGTCGACTGGAGCTGCACGCCGGGGTCCTCCCGCTGCGACGGCTCCGGTCGGGTCGCGACCTGCGATGCGCGCGGGATGCACGAGATGCGCATGGACTGCATGTATGGCTGCGATCCCGACACGAACGCCTGCCGCCCGCCGCCCACGACGAGCTGCCCGGGTGTGCCTCCCCTGGCGCTCGGCGCTTCGGTGATGGTGAACACGTGTGGGCAGGGAGACGACACCGACCACCTGCCGACCGGCGACGGTGGCGGCTGTCCGGCGATGCAGCGCTCCAATGGGGGCGACCTCATGTACGCCATCACGCTGACCAGCCGGCAGACCGTGACCCTGGACCTGCGGGACGACGACGGGCGGGCCGCCATCGACACCATCCTCTACATCCGCACCGACTGCGAATCACGCACCTCGCAGATCGCGTGCAGCGACGACCTCCCCTGTGGAGAGACCGCGTTCGGATGCTCGAGCGGCACGATGTACGAGGTCCGGGAGTCGCGGATCACCATGACCCTCGAGCCCGGCACCTATTACGTCATCGTCGACACGTTCAACTACACGTTGCGCTCGGGCCAGATGTACACCTGCGGTGACGTGCTGCTCAGCTACCGCGCCGCGGCCGTCACCCCCACGCCCTGAGGTCCTGGCCGAGCGGCCGTTTATTCCGCGGCGGGGCGATTTCGTGTCTCCAGCGACACGGCCCGCTGTGTCGGGAGCCGCACCGAGTCCTCGGAATCGTCGAATTGTCGAGTGGTATCGGCGCGTGTTGATTGGCAGCGCCTTTGCGAAGTCCTCCGTGTGCCCAGGGACGGGCATCACGGGAGGACACGAGATTGACGACGCGACGAATCGGAACCTGGCTCACCATCTTGGCGATTTCCTTTTCCACCTTCGCCCCCGTGGCGTCCGCCGCATACGGGCCGGGGGATCAGCCGGGTGAGGAAACGGAGCTCATCGCTGGTGGCGCCTTCGCCTTCACCATCGGCGAGCAGCGCACCCATTTCCCGAGCCATGGCCGTTTCGCGGGTCGCGCCGCGAACGTGCGCGTCGCCGCGGAGCGCCTGAACGGCATCGTCCTCGCCCCCGGCGAGGCGCTGAGCTTCAACGAGACCGTTGGTCATCGCACCGAAGCGGAGGGCTTCGCGTACGCGCCGGTCATCGCGAACGGCGAGATCCGCCGCGGTATCGGTGGCGGCGTCTGCCAGGTCGCCACCACGCTCCACGTGGCCGCGGTCGAGGCCGGGCTCACCGTCGTCGAGCGCCGCCCCCACTCGCGCCCCTCGCACTACGTCGATCCGGGGATGGACGCCACCGTGGTGGACGGTCGTGTGGATTACCGCATCCAGAACCCCTACGACTTCCCGGTCGCCGTGCGCACCAAGACCACCACCACCGACGACCTGCTCGTGGTGATCACGGGCGCCGAAGACGTCGCGCCGACGACCTTTCACTCGGAGCGCGTCCGCGTGCTCCCGATCCGCGAGCGCGTGGTCGCCGACCCGACCCTCGCCGCCGGCGCGCAGGTCGTCGAGTCCGAGGGGCGGGAGGGCCTGGTGGTGCGCGTGGTGTTCGAGCGCGGCGAAGACAGCCACAGCGAGGTCGTCCGCTACGCGCCCGCCCCGCGGATCGTTCGCGTCGGCCGACCTGTGGCCCCGCCCGCCTGAGCTGAAGCCGCGGCCCGCCCCGTGCTACAAGTCATGCATGCCGGCGGGTTCGATCTGATGGCCGATCCGAAGACCCCGCTGGACCTTTTGGCGTCCGGGGTGGATCAGTTCGGGCACCTGGTGGCGCTCTCGCGCTCCGAGCGTTCGCGGAGAAAGTCCTCGGCCGAGTCGCTGGGACCGCGCGAGCGCGCCGAGGCGCTGCGGCGCGTCGCCGAGCGTTACCAGCCTCACGTCGCCGATGCCTCAGGCTTCTTTCTGCGCCCCGAGACGCCATCGCCGGAGCTCGCGAAGGTGAGGCGCTTCGGGCAGGGCGAGGTCGTCGACGCCCGATGGGACAGCGGCTATCGCCCCTTTGCCGAAGAGCTCGCAGACAGGTATCTGAGCTTCGAGGAAAACACCCGCGCCCACGCTCGACTGTTCCTACACGACGAGCCGGCGCCCACCATCGTGCTGGTGCATGGCTATCTCGGCGGCGTCCACGCGTTCGAAGAGAAGGCCTGGCCGCTGCGTTGGCTCTTCGACAAAGGCCTCGACGTGGTGCTCTTCGTCCTGCCGCTCCACGGGGAGCGCCGCGCGCCGGGCAGACCCAAGTTCCCGTCGAGCGATCCCCGCATCACCATCGAAGGCTTCCGTCAGGCGGTGTGGGACTTCCGTGCCCTTCAGGCGTTCCTCGCGGCGCGCGGCGCACCCGCGGTCGGGGTGATGGGGATGAGCCTCGGCGGCTACACCACGGCGCTCCTCGCCACCCTGGTCGTCGAGCTCCGCTTCGCGATCCCCTTCATCCCCCTCGCGTCCATCGCCGACTTCGCGCGCGACGGGGACCGCCTGGTGGGCACGGCGTCACAGCGGCGGCGCCAGCACGCGCTCCTCGAAGAGGCCCTCGCCGTGGTGAGCCCGCTGTCGCGGGCACCGAAGGTCGCACCCGAAGGGCGGCTGGTGGTGGCCGCGCGGGGTGACCGCATCACGCCGCCGGCACACGCAAAGCGCCTCGCCTCTCATCTCCAGGCGCCCCTCGAGATCTTCACCGGTGGACACATCCTTCAGCTCGGACGCCGCCAGGGCTTTCGTGCGGTGGGAAGGCTCCTGGGCGAGCTCGGCCTGCTCTCGGGACGCGATGCCTGACGAAGTCAGAGCCCGCGCGGCTCGGCGGGCGCCGAGGGCAGCGTCGGCGCGGGATGCGGCGTCTCGAGGGTGACCTCTCGCCGGTAGGTGCGATCGACGGCGAGCTCGCCGGAACGAGAGAAGAACCACTTTCGCGCGACCACCGAGGCGCGCACCTGGTAGCGGACGAGCTCCATGCGAATCGTTCCCAGGTCCCCGATGCGATCCTGCGCGAGCTGGCCGGCAGCGTCGCGTCCGTTCTCCACGCTGCGCGTCACGGCGAAGCTCACGAGCTCGAGACCGAGCTCGTCGGCTGCGGCGCGCGCCTGGCTCTCGAACTCTGGCTGGGTCGGCACCCATCCGCCGCGGCCGTAGCCGATGTGGTCGATGGCGGGGGCGTAGCCGCGAATGCGCGCCTCCATGTCGTAGCGTGCGTAGACGAACGTCGCTGCGGCGGCGATGACCAGGACGATCCCGAGTCCGAAGAGCATGCGCGCGCGGCTGTTCACGGACACATTCATATCATCGATCGAGATGCTGGCGGCGTAGACTGGCCCACCGATGTCCCAACACGTCCTCTTCGTCGGTAACTCGTACACCTTCTACAACGACGTGCCCGCGCAGGTCGCGACTCTCGCCGCCGAGGCCGGTCATCCGCTCGAGGTCGAGACGGTGGCCGAGGGGGGTGCCCACGTGGAGCTGCACTACCAGAACGGGACCGGAGCACGTGCGCGCATCGAGCGCGGCGGCTTCGACGTCCTGGTGCTTCAGGATCAGTCCGGCGGGCCCTTGCACGACCGCGCGCGCTTCGAAGAGTTCGCACCGAAGCTCGCCGAGGCAGGCAAGGCGGTGGGCGCGCGCCTCGTCTGGTACCAGACCTGGGCGCGCGCCGCCGGTCACGAGGCCTACGAGAGCGCGTGGAGCGGCGGCGACCGCAGGGCGATGACCCGGCTCCTCCGCGAGGCGTATCGGGGGATGGCCGCCCGCACCGGCGGTGACGTCGCGCCGGTGGGAGACGCGTGGCTCATCGCCCTCGAAGACCACCCGTCGTTGGTCCTTCACGACGACGACCTCCATCACGCGGCGCCCGCGGGCTCTCACCTCGCTGCGTTGGTCCTCGCCGCGACCCTCGTCGGTCTCGATCCGCGTGACGCCCGGTATCTTCCGGCGGACGTGCCCGCGGAGCTCGGGCCGGCCCTGCGCGACGCCGCCCATCGAGCGCTCTCGTGACCCTCACCAACGTCATCGGCTTCGACGACGGTGCGTTTCCGCCGGGTCATCGGGGTGACGTGCTCCTGGTGGGCGCGGTCTTCTCGCGCACGCGGCTCGAGGGCGTGCTGTCCAGCAAGGTGCGGCGAGACGGTCGCAATTCGACCGAGCGCATGATCGACATGGTGCGCGGCTCCCGCTTCGAAGAGCACATTCGCGCGGTGCTTCTGCAGGGGATCGCGGTCGCGGGGTTCAACGTGGTGGACGTGCATCGATTGAACGAGGAGCTCGGCGTCCCGGTGCTGGTGGTGGCGCGCCGCGCGCCCCGCTACGCGCGCGTCGAGCGCGCGCTCGAGAGCGTTCCGGGCGGCGCGCGCAAGTGGGAGCTGATCGAGGCTGCGGGGAAGATGGAGAAGCTCGGCGCGGTGTGGGTCCAGCGCATCGGCCTCGGGAAGCGCGACGCCGAGCGTCTCCTCGAAGCGACCACGCTGCACGGCAATCTGCCGGAGCCGCTTCGCGTCGCGCATCTCATCGCGGGCGGCGTGACCCTGGGGCAGAGCACCAAGCGGGCTTGAGCGCTCAGCGGGTCGTGAAAACCCACTCGAGGTCGACGCCGCCAGTGACGTGGACCCGGTAGGTGGTGCGGCTGCTCAAGGGCTCGTGCGCATACATCACGTATTCGGTGCTGAGCAGGGGCGAGTCGTCGGGGGTGATCCACACGTGGTCGATGGGGGTGGAGCTTCCGTCGACGGTCAGCGTGTGGCCAGTGATGCTGGCGTTGGCGTAGATGGTGATCGGGTAGCCGCTGGGCCATCCGCTCGGGGGCGCTGGAGGCATGGGGCCTTCGTAGCGCCCGTCGAAGGAGGTCGGCACGCCCGTTTGATTGGCGTAGGGCCAGACGGCGGTGACGCCCGACGGCGTCGAGGGGCCGCGCCCGAAGTCCATGGTGTCGCAGCCGGGCGCGCCGCCGTAGCCGCAGTGACGCACCCAGGGGGAGAGGATCGGCGTGCGATGCCAGACCGAGTCGATCCACTGCTGCACGGCGCTGCCGGCGTTGTTGCTGAACGCCATGTCCTCCGACGCCGCCGAGCCGGTGTAACCGGCGTAGGACATGCGCTCCCAGAAGTTCACGCCGGTGAACCCGGGGCAGCCCATGATCTCCTGATGCCCCGCCTGGCAGGACGAGCCACCCATCGCGTAGTAGTCGCAGTGGTTCTGCGCGCTGGTGTTGATCTCGGCGATCATCTCCATGCACGGCACACCCATCGCGAGGCGGGCGTCGTTGACCGCTTGAATCGCGGTCTGGGCGCCCGAAGTCGAGCCGCCGGGCGCTGGCGCGCAGCCGCTGCCGCCCATGCAGGTGCCGCCGCTGCAGGTCGCGCCGGTCGAGCAGATGCGTCCGCACATGCCGCAGTTGCTCGGGTCGCCGCTGGTGTCGATGCAGCTGCCGCCACAACGCGACTGTCCGGAAGGGCACATCGTGGTGCCGGTATCGGAGGACGAGCCGCTGTCCGATGGCGGCGGGTTCGTGTCCCCAGCGCTCCCGCTGTCGGAGGGGCCGCCGTCCGCCGGGCCGCCGCTGTCCATCAATCGGATGCGGGGGGCATCGGTCGCGGCATCGGCCCCGCCGCCTCCATCGCGCCCGACGCTGCCGTCGTCGAGCTCGCCCACGATGCCCACGCACCCCGTGAGGGGCGCGAGGACTAGCAGGCCCAGGAACGCGGCGGGAGACCAGCGCATGGATTGAGGATAGCCGGGGCTCTCCCAACGCTCAAATGGGGCTTGATCGCGCGGCGGAAGCTCGCGATTCTCCACCCCATGGACTCCGCTCAGAAGGTGACGTGCGCGCAGGTCATCGGCCAGATGCTGATCGCGGACGGCGCGCTCGAGGACACCGAACGCGAGCATTTCGAGGGGGTCATGGACCGCCTCGGGATGAGCGACGCCGAGAAGAAGGAGGCCATCAAGGGCATCGACGTGGACAGCCCGGCCGAGGAGCGGGTGGCCAGCCTGAGCCCGGAGGTCCGGCAGGCGCTGGTGGTCGAGCTCGAAGCCGCCATGGGCGCCAGCGGCGAGATCGCCCGTGGAGAGCAGCTGCTGATGGAGCGGCTCCGCTCCCTCCTCGAGCCTTAAGCGACTTTCCGCATCCGGCTGCAAAAACCGGGTTGACCGGGGCCCCGCGCGCACGGATATTTCGCACGCTAAATATTGCCAAGCGAAGCTCTGTGGAGGGCTCGCGGCGCAGAGGAGGCTGAGATGCTGAGGTTCGACGACAAGGTCGCCATCGTCACCGGCGCGGGGCAGGGGCTCGGACGCGCACACGCGACACTCCTCGCCGCGCGAGGGGCCAAGGTGGTCGTGAACGACCTCGGTGGGAGCGCCACCGGGGAGGGCAAGAGCGGCAAGGTCGCCGACCAGGTCGTGGCTCAGATCGAAGAGGCCGGGGGTGAGGCGGTCGCCAACTACGACTCGGTCGAGGACGGGAAGAAGATCGTCGAACAGGCGCTCGACGCCTTCGGCCGCATCGACATCGTCGTCAACAACGCCGGCATCCTGCGCGACGTCAGCTTCCACAAGATGACCGAAGAGGACTGGGACCTCGTCTATCGCGTGCACGTCCGCGGCTCATTCGCCGTGACCCACGCCGCGTGGCCGCACATGCGCGAGCAGAGCTACGGGCGCATCGTGATGACGGCGTCGGCCGCGGGCATCTACGGCAACTTCGGCCAGGCGAACTACGCGATGGCCAAGCTCGGCCTCGCCGGCTTCGCGAACACCCTCGCGATCGAGGGTCGCAAGCGCAACATCCAGGTCAACACCATCGCGCCCATCGCCGGCTCGCGTCTGACCGAGACGGTGCTCCCGAAGGAGATCACCGACGCGCTGCGTCCGGAGTACGTGAGCCCGCTCGTGGCGTGGCTCTGCCACGAGGACTGCGAGGAGAGCGGCGGACTCTTCGAGGTCGGCGGCGGCTACTTCGGCAAGCTTCGCTGGGAGCGCGCTCACGGCCGGATGTTCCGCTTGGGCCGCGCGATCTCGCCCGAGGACGTTCAGACGTCGTGGGAGAAGATCGCCGGCTTCGAAGAGAGCGAGCATCCCTCGAACATCACCGAGTCGATGCAGCCGATCATGCAGAACATCCAGGCGGGGCCGTCGAAGGGCGGCAACGAGTTCGTCGACGTCGACCTGGCGCTCGGATACGAGTTCCCCGAGTGGACCAGCAAGTACGACGAGCGTGATCTGGCGATCTACGCGCTCGGTGTGGGCGCGGCGAGTGATCCCCTCGACGCCCACGACCTGTCGCTCGTCTACGAGATGAGCGGCGACGGGTTCAAGGCGCTGCCGACCTACGGCGTCGTGCCGGCGGTCAACGGGATCCTCGACATGGCGAAGCGCGGCGTCACGGCGCCCGGGATGAACTACGGCCTCGACCGCGTCCTGCACGGCGAGCAGTACACCCACCTGGTTCGGCCGCTGCCGCCCCACGCGAAGCTCACGCACCACTCCTACATCAAGAACATCTACGACAAGGGCAAGGGCGCGGTGGTCGTGACCGAGACCAAGAGCTACGACGAGGACGGCGACCTGCTCATCGTCAACGAGAACACGGTCTTCGTGCGCGGCGCCGGTGGCTGGGGTGGGGACCGGGGGCCGAGCGGCGACGAGAACGTGCCGCCGGAGCGCGCGCCCGACGAGGTGGTGAAGCAGAAGATCGACGAAAACCAAGCGCTCCTCTATCGCCTGAGCGGCGACTGGAACCCGCTTCACGCCGACCCGAGCTTCGCGAAGGCCTTCGGCTACGAAAAGCCCATCCTTCACGGGCTCTGCACCTACGGCTACGCGGCCCGTCACGTGCTGTCGGCTTTCGCCAAAGACGGCGACCCGCGCTTCTTCAAGTCCATCAAGGTGCGCTTCGCCAAGCCGGTCTTCCCGGGGGAGACGCTGGTCACCGAGATGTGGAAGGAGTCGGACACCCGCATCGTCTTCTCCTGCAAGGTCGAGGAGCGCGACGAGGTGGTGCTCAAGAACGCGGCGCTGATCCTCTACGAGGAGATCCCGCAGAAGGTGGCCAAGCCGAAGAAGGCCGAAGGCGAGCTCGCCGACGCGGGGCCCGCCGAGGTGGTGCCGGCCGACGTCTTCCACGCGGTCGACGCGCACGTCCAGGCACACCCCGAGCTCGCCGACAAGGTCCAGAAGGTCTTCCTCTGGAAGGTCGAGGGCGGTGGCGACTACACCATGAATCTGAAGGACGATGGCGGGAGCGTCACCGCAGGCGCGGGGGCCAAGCCCGACTGCACCCTCGAGATCTCGGCAAGCGACTTCATCGACATGTGCACCGGCAAGGCCGACGCCCAGAAGCTCTACTTCGGCGGGCAGCTCAAGATCAGCGGTGACGTGATGGCGTCACAGAAGCTGACGTTCTTGAAGGACGTCGATCCGAAGCTGGTGGAGAGCGCCCTGGCCGAGCGGCTCTCTGGCTCCGGCGGCGTGGGCGCAGCGGCGGCAGGTCCGTCCGCGGCCCCGGCGAGCCTCGACGCGTTCCTCGCGATGCAGGTGCACGTCGAGACCCACCCCGAGCTCGCGAAGAACGTGGGCAAGGTCTACCTCTTCAGGCTCACGGATCCGGCGAGCGCCTGGACCCTCGACCTCAAGAACGACGGGGGCTCGGTCACGCCGGGCGAGAGCGAAAAGCCGGACTGCACCCTCGAGCTCAGCGAGTCCGACTTCGTCGCGATGGTGAAGGGCGAGGCCGACGCGCAGAAGCTCTACTTCGGAGGTCAGCTGAAGATCAGCGGCGACGTGATGGCGTCGCAGAAGCTGACCTTCCTCCAGGACATCGATGCGGACGCCGTTCGGGACGAGGTCGAGAAGAGGAAGAGCGCGGGGGCGGGTTCCGGCGCGGAGGCCGCGGCGGGCACCGGGCGCGAGGCGACAGGCCCGGCGCTTTTCGATGCACTCGGCGCGCGGATCGCCGAGGACCCGGGCATCGCGGCGGAGGTGCAGGCGGTGCTCCAGTTCCGTCTGACCGATCCCGACGCGGCCTACGTCGTCGACCTCGCCGGGGGCGCGGGCGCGGTGAAGCCCGGCACCCGCGAGGGCGCCGACGCGGTCTTCACCCTCGCGGACGAGGACTTCGAGGCCTTGGCAAAGGGCGAAGCCGACGCCAAAGATCTCTATCAGCGCGGCGCGCTCCGGGTGGACGGTGACGTCCGGCTGGCGCAGCGCCTCGGGTTCTTGAAGGGTCTCGCGTAGGCCCGCACGGTCACAACGAGCAGCAGGAGAAGAGACGATGGGTAGAGTCAACGTGATCGGCGTCGGGATGGTCCCCTTCCAGAAGCCGGGGAAGAGCGACCCCTACAACGTGATGGCCGACAAGGCGATCCGCGCGGCCCTCGAGGACGCGGCGGTTCCTTTCGACGCGATCCAGCAGGCGTATGCCGGCTACGTCTTCGGCGACAGCACCTGCGGGCAGCGGGCGGTCTACGAAGTGGGCCTGACCGGCATCCCGGTCTTCAACGTGAACAACAACTGCTCCACCGGCTCGACGGCGCTGATGCTCGCCCGGCAGGCCGTCGAAGGCGGGATCGCCGAGTGTGTCCTCGCCGTCGGCTTCGAGCAGATGGAGAAGGGCGCTCTCGGGGCGAAGTGGGACGACCGGACCAATCCCCTCGACCAGCACGCGGGCGTGATGCAGCGGGTGCAGGGCTTCAGTCCGGCGCCGCCGGCGGCGCAGATGTTCGGCGGCGCAGGGCGCGAGTACCGCTGGCGCTGGGGGACGAAGAAGGAGACCTTCGCCAAGGTCAGCGAGAAGGCGCGCAAGCACGCCGCCAAGAACCCCTACGCCCTGTTCAAGGAGCAGCTCTCGGTCGAGGAGATCCTGGCGAGCCCGGAGATCTTCGATCCGCTCACGCGCTATCAGTGCTGCCCGCCCACCTGCGGCGCCGCGGCGGCCATCCTCTGCACCGACGACTTCGCGAAGAAGTACGGGATCAGCGACCCGGTCTACATCGCGGCCCAGACCATGACGACCGACTACGAGTCCAGCTTCGGCGACTCGATGATCAAGATGGTCGGCTACGACATGGCGAAGAACGCGGCGGATCAGGTGTACGAAGCCGCCGGCTTCGGCCCCGACGACGTCGACGTCTGCGAGCTCCACGACTGCTTCACCGCCAACGAGATCCTCACCTACGAAGCCCTCGGCTTCGCTGAGGAGGGCGGCGCGGAGAAGATGATCGTCGAGGGGGACAACACCTTCGGCGGCAAGGTCGTCACCAACCCGAGCGGCGGCCTGCTCTCCAAGGGCCACCCTCTCGGCGCCACGGGGCTGGCCCAGTGCACCGAGCTCGTCTGGCAGCTCCGCGGCACCGCCGGCGACCGTCAGGTCGAAGGCGCCCGCATCGCCCTGCAGCACAACCTCGGCCTCGGCGGCGCCTGTGTCGTGACCGCCTACCGCAAGGGGTAGGGCGCGGGCCTCGTTCGGGGCGCCCCGGCGCCCCGAGGCCTCACTCCGGTGCTTCCTCGTTCACTGCGGGGAGGTCCAAGGCCACCGGGAGCGGTGTGACGGGGATGATCGTCGCGACCGGCTCGTGGGCGGAGCGGAGCTGCACGGCCGCGATCGGGTCCTGCCAGGGACGCGTCGCGACCACGGCTCCGGCGATCACCGACATCACGAGCAGGACGCTGGCCGAGGTCGCGAGGGTCATGGCGCGGAGCCAGCGACGCCCTGTCTTGGAGGACGGCTTCGGCGCGGGCGCGAGGGGCGGGACGAACGCGGGTGTGGGCGTCGGTGCGGGTGTGCTCGGGGGCGCGGGGAGCACGACGCTCCCCCGCTGGGCCCAGGACACCAGCGCCGCGCACATCGCGTCGGCGTTCTGGAAGCGACGCGCGCGATCGTTTTCGAGCGCCGAACGGACGATGGCCGAAAGGAGCGGGTCGACGCTCGGGGCGAGCGTCTCGAGGGACGGGTGATCGCCGATGAGCACCTTCATGGCGATCTCGTCGACGGTCCGGCCCACGAAGGGCGGCCTTCCGGTCAGCATCGCGTAGAGCAAGGCGCCCACCGCGAAGACGTCGGCGCGGCCGTCCGTGACCTCGGCCGTGAGCTGTTCGGGTGCCATGAAGGAGGGCGTCCCCACCACCTGCCCGGTCACGGTCAGTCGGTTCGAGCCTCCGCCGCGCGCGACCTTGGCGACCCCGAAGTCCAAGAGCTTCGCGACCTCGCCGCCGTCGTAGCCCCGCGTCACGAAGACGTTGTCGGGCTTGATGTCGCGATGGACGATGCCGCTCGCATGCGCGGACGAGAGCGCGTCGAGGATCTGGATGGCGAGGCGCACGGCGCGCTTTTCGGGGAGGCGATTTTCGATGAAGAGGATGCTCGAGAGCGGCGAGCCCTCGAGGCGCTCCATCACGATGAAGGGCTCGTCGGCATCCGGCTTGCTCGCGTCGAGCACCTGGACGATGTGCGGGTGCGACAGGGCGCCCGCCGCCTGGGCCTCCTGGAGGAAACGGCAGAGCTGCTCCTGTTCGGTGGCGAGCTCGGGCCGCAGGAGCTTGATGGCGACCGGCCAATCCAGCCGCTCGTCCTGCGCCTCGTAGACCTCGCCCATCCCGCCACCCCCGAGCCGCCGCCCGAGGCGATAGCGTCCGACGAGGAGCGGGGGACGAGCGTCCACCAGGGTGTCGCGGGCGAAGGGGGAGGCGAGGGTGTGCACGGCCCGGGAAAATGCAGGAGCCGTGCCTCGGGGCCCTTCGCAGGTCCGGACAGGAAACGTTGGCGATTTCAGATGGTTGAGTGGATCCGGAACGGGCGGGTCTCTCGCCCTCCCTGCCCGAATGGGCACGATCAGGCAAGTCGTGCGTGATCGCGACGGGAACGGGAGTGGCAATGGAAACCGGCCCGCACGAGGCGACCCCGCGCCCCGCGTCCTGTCCGGACGATGAACCGACTCAGCCCCGAGCGCCGCGAAGGGGAGTCGCGACCCGCGCTCGATGGGGACGGTCTAGACTTTTCAACTTTCGGCTCGCGCTCGATGGGGACGGTCTACACTTTTCAACTTTCGGCTGGACGATGAACCGACTCAGCCCCGAGCGCCGCGAAGGGGAGTCGCGACCCGCGCTCGATGGGGACGGTCTAGACTTTTCAACTTTCGGCTCGCGCTTGATGGGGACGGTCTAGACTTTTCAACTTTCGGCTGGGCCGCGCGCATGCGGATGGAATTCGGGCGTGCGTGGCGAAAGTTGAAAAGTGTAGACCGTCCCCGTTAGCCCTGGGCGCTCAGGCGCCTGCGGATGGAACCCGGGCGTGCGTGGCGAAAGTTGAAAAGTGTAGACCGTCCCCGTTAGCCGTTCGTTCGGCTGGGCCGCGCGCATGCGGATGGAATTCGGGCGTGCGTGGCGAAAGTTGAAAAGTGTAGACCGTCCCCGTTAGCCGTTCGGGAACGGGGAGTGGGAACGGCGGATGGTGTGCTGGGCGCTCAGGCGCCTCGCTCGCGGCGGCCCTGGCATTCGACGCAGAACGGCGTCTCCGGGCGTGAGCGAAGTCGGCCGATCCCGATCGGCTCCTCGCACCGGCGGCAGTAGCCGTACTCGCCCGCCGCATGCGCCTGGAGCGCCACGCGGACCTGCGCGAGGCGGAGCTTCGCCTTGTCCTTGGTTGCCTTCGCCATCGCCTGCTGCTGGAGCGCGTCGACGCGGCTGATGCGGCCGATGGGCTGGTCGAGGTCGACGGGCTTGGCCCCCGCGTCCCCCAGAGACACCGCGGCCTCGAGCTCGGCCTGCAGAGCTCGGAGCGCCTCGCCGAGCTCCGCGAGCTCCTCTTCCGTCGGCTCCTCTGCGCCGCTCATTCGTCGATCACCCGTCGGGAGCGGGGGTGGCGGCGCCGGCGACCACAGGCGATCTCGCGCGGCTTGTGGCCCGGCCGAGTCCAGGTCAGCCGGTCGATGGGGGACAGACGTCCCCCGCGATGGCGGATGCCGGGTCGAAAGAGATGCGCGGGGTCGCAGTTCTGTCCACCGAACATCAGCTCGAAGTGGACGTGGGGTCCGCGGCTGATGCCAGTGCTGCCCACCTCGGCGAGGATGCCCCCGCGCGGCACGCGCTCGCCGGCGACGACGAAGTTCGTCGAGTTGTGCGCGTACATCGTCACCCACCCGCCGGGATGGACGAGGAGCACCATGTTGCCGTAGCCGGTCACGCCGTTGTCCGAGTAGCCGACGATCCCCGGCGCGGCTGCGCGCACGTTCCAGCCGATGTCGCCTGCGATGTCGACCGCCTGGTGATAGCCGCCTTCGCCGGACCCGAAGCCGCGCACGAAGCGTCCGTTCGACACCGGCCAGCGAAGCGTTCCCGGTAGCCGTCCGCGGCGCCCTCCCGCTGCGCGCACCCAGCGCTCCTCGGGTTGCCCCATCAGCAGCTTGCTCGCGGCTCGCCGCGTCCCGAGCCCCAGGCGCCGCGCGATCGGTCGCGCCGCACGCTGCGTCGTGGTCTCGCGACGATGCACCCGCCCCGTCCGCACGTCCTCGTCGACGCCGGGGATGAAGATGCGCTCGCCTTCGCGGATCGCGGTGATCCGCTCGGCGTCCATGCCGTTCGAAGCCATGATCTCCGAGACGCTGACCTGGAAAGCGTTGGCGAGGTCCCAGACCGTCTCGCCCCGGCTCACCTCGTGATAGATGCCTTCGCGCTCTTCCCGCGGCGGTGGCGTGCGCACCTGGTCGGGCCGGATGCCGGGGATGATGATGGGTCGCCCCGGCCGAAAGCCCCGCACGTCGTCGTCGGTGAACTCGTTGCGCGCCATGATCTCTTCGATCGACTTGTCGTAGGTGCGCGCCAGATCCCAGATCGTCTCGCCTTCTCCGAGGAAGTGATAGGCGCCGTCTTCGAGCTCCGGCAGGCTCTCGCGCATCGCCTCCTCGGCGGCGCGCCGGTCTTCGGCGGTGGCGACCTCCACGCGCTCGCTCACGCCCGGAATGATGAGCGACCGTCCTTTGGAGAGCCGTCGCACGTCGCGCGGGCGCAGCTCGTTGGCCTCCATGATGTCCGCGACCGTGACGTCGTACGCCCGGGCGATGTCCCAGAGCGTCTCCCCCTCCGCGACCTCGTGCGTCACCGACGGAGGCGGCTCCGGCCCCGGCTCGGGCTCTGGCTCGGCCGCCACCATCTCTGGCGCTGGGTCCGTATCCGGCTGCGCTTCGTCCGCGCAAGCCGCCCAGCCGAGGATCGATAGGGCGATCGCAGAGAGTAGAGCGGATGTGAACCGGCGCTTCATGTCCAGGGCAGAAGACAGAGGGCGGGAGCGTAGTAGGTATCGGGCCGGGCGGCACGGCGCCCTTTGGAGCGATTTCGCCAACGTGCTAGACTTTCGGCCCGAAGGGTAGTTGAGATGACCACGGTGACCGAGGCGGCCAAGCGCCTCATCGGAGGCGAAGACGAGGAGGCTCTCGAAGGGCATGACCTCGACCGCATCTGCCGCGATCCTCTCCTGGCGCAGCGCCTCGCCCGGCGCATCGCCTCCGCGGCTCGGGACGTGGCGCCAGGCCGGGAGTGGAGCCTCGAGGACGTGCGCGACGTCTTCGAGGTCGCCTGCCGGGGTCCGCGCGCGGACGACGTCCAAGTCCTCGAAGGGCGCTACTTTCGCAAGCGCCTGAGGGAGCAGTGCGCGCTCGCAGAGCGCTATGGCGATCCCTTTGCCACGGTCGTCGTCAAGCTCTCCGCGGTGACCGACGGCCGGGCGCTCTACGACAGCGTCCTCGATGCCATCACCGATTGGCTCCGCCGCACCGACATGGTCTTCCTCTACAAGCGGCGCTTCGCCATGATCCTTCCGCGCATGCGCGCCGTCGCGCTCGGGCCGCTGATCGGCAGGGTGGAGAAGCTCATCGAGGTGGGGGCGGGTGAAGAGTCGATCGAGTCGGTGACGACGCTGGTATTTCCCGACCCGCAGTACGAAGATACTCAGGCGGTCCTGGATTGGGCCGAGGATCAGCTGCGGGAGATCTAATCGCTCGCGGCTTCTGATCGAAGCCGGCGAGGATTTCAGCGAACGTGGGGGACGACCGACTGATCGATGGGAAGTACCGCTTGGCGGACATCGAGTTCTCCACCAAGCAGGCGGTCACCTATCAGGCGCAGCACATCGCGATTCAACGCAACGTGGTGGTGAAGCTCCTCGCGCCCGAGCAACCGGTTCACGGTCCCGACGCGGCGCGAATGCTTCGCGAGAGCCGCGTCGCCGGTGGCGTCGCCCATCGCAACATCCAGAGCATCGTCGACTCCGGCGTTCATACCGACGGCCGCCCCTTCATCGTCTTCGAGGCGCTCCGAGGCAAGACCGTCGCCGAGCTCCTCGCCGAAAACCCCGAAGGCCTCGATCCCGAGCGCGCCGCCCGCATCACCACCCAGCTGGTGGAGGCCCTGGCCGCGGTGCACGGCGCGGGGCTGGTGCATCGCTCGGTGGGCCCCGAGTCCGTGGTGGTGGTGGAGGTGCGTGGGCGGGACCTCGTCAAGCTCCGGCACTTTCAGGATGCGGTCTTCAGGAGCGACGACGATTGGGAGCTCCCGATCATGCGCCCTCCGGCCGAGTACATCCCGCCCGAGCTCGCGCGCGGCGGCCGCTTCGACGAGCGCGCCGACCTCCACGGCGCCGGCGTTCTCTATCGCGCGCTGCTCACGGGGAGCCCCCACGGCGACATCTCCGGCCAGAGCGATACGATTCAGCGTGCGATCCGTCAGGCGACGGCAGAGGCGCCGGAGGAGCGTTTCCCGGAGGCCGACCTCTTCCTGCTCGTCCTCTCCATCATCGTCGGCGATCGACCCGGCCGCACGGAGGTGCCCGACGACGCCCTGGCCGCGGACCTCGGGTATCTCAAGCTTCGCCGCCCGACCCGCATCAGCCAGCACGAGGGCAACGCCCCCGAGGGCGCGGTCGGTGAGGCGAAGCTCGAGCTGCTCCCGGTGCTGATGCTGATCGAGGCCATCTACAAGGAGCTCGGTTCCCGCTGGCGGGAGCTGATCGCCCGGATGCCGGCGGTGGAGGAGCTGCTTCCCGGATCGGGCAACACCGACCTCAACCGCGAGCGTGGCGTCGATGCGTCCCTCGTCGCCGATGCCCTCGCCGCGGTGGACGAGATCGCCGGCGCGGAGGATCTGCGCCTGGTCGCTCAGCTGGGGGAGCGGGTCGGCCAGCGCGGCTTCACGCGCCTGTCGGCGGAGCTGGCCCACGCCAAGACCCCGGACCAGGTGCTCGCCGCTTTCCCCGCCTTCTGGTCCACGCTCTCCCGCCAGGGCAGGGTGGAGGCGAAGATCCTCGGACCGGGACAGGCCCGCGTGTCCATCCGGCAGCAGGTCCTGCCGCGCCTCGAGCTCACGGCGCTCGCCGCCGGGATCCTGCGGGGGGTGCTCCTGCACGTGGGGGTCGCCAATCCCCGGGTTCAGACCCCGACCTGCGAGGCACTGGGCGATGAAGCCACGATCTACCGGGTGCGCTGGGATCCGGCCTGAACGGGCTCGCCTACGCTGTCTTGCCCAATTCTGGCGGGCTATTTAGCATTGCAGCCGCGCTAGGCGCTGGCTTGGACATGGAGGACATCAGCGGCACGGTCTTGCTCGACAAGTACCGGATCGAGGGAATGCTCGGCCAGGGCGGCATGGGCTCGGTCTTCCGGGGAGAGCACGTGCGCACCGGCCGCAAGGTGGCCGTCAAGCTCCTCGACGAGCGCTTCTTGAGCAACGCGAGCGTGGTGCAGCGCTTCGGGCGCGAGGCCCGGGCCGCCAGCGCGATCCAGCATCCCGGCATCGTGGAGGTGCTCGATCTCGACCAGACCCGAAACGGAATCCCGTTCTTGGTCATGGAGTTCCTCCCCGGCTACGCCCTGTCCACCCGGATCGAGACCAAAGGTCGTCTGAGCCTCGACGAGACGATGGACATCATGGCTCAGCTCCTCGATGCGCTCGACGCCGCTCACGAGCACGGCGTGGTCCACCGGGACCTCAAGCCGGACAACATCATCCTCACCCCGCGAAAGCGGCGCTCCGATCTCCTGAAGATCCTCGATTTCGGCATCTCGCAGAAGTCGGACGAGCGCGCCTCGAACCTCACCGTCGCCGGGACCGTTTTGGGTACGCCGCATTACATGGCGCCGGAGCAGGCGATGGGAGATGCGGGGGTGGACCGGCGGGCGGACCTCTACGCCGCCGGGATCGTCATGTACGAGTGCCTGGTCGGTGACGTGCCCTTCGACGCCGACAACTACAACGCGTTGATCCACGTGATCCTCAACGAGGAGCCGACGCCTCCGCGCACGCGAGGCGCGCAGATCGGCAAGAATCTCGAGCGCGCGATCCTCACCTGCCTCGCGAAGAACAAGGACGAGCGACCCGCGACGGCGGCGCAGATGCTTCAGCTCCTTCGCGACGCCCGCAACAAGGACGAGCTGGCCCCGCCGGAGCCCGACACCCGTTCGAACGAGACCCTGCCCGCGGTCGATCCCGCGGTCACGGCGGCGGCGATGGCCACGCCTTCCTCGCCCCTCCCACCCCAGAAGTCGCCCAAGCCCAGCCTCGCCGACGGCGAGCTCGTGATCGCGCCGACCGGCCCGCGGCGTTCGAAGAAGCCGGCTCGCCCGGCCACCTCGCTCAGCCCCGCGGCCGACGACGACGGATACGATCCGTTCATGGAGACCGGTGGCAACGCCGCCGATTTCGAGCTGGACGAGTCGGTGCTGGACAGCGACACGGGGTCGATCCGGGCCTCCCGCGCCAAGAGCCTGGCCAGCCCGTCGCCATCGCCCGTCATCTCCCACCGCGCGCCGCCCCGGGACATCAGCCTCTCCAAGGCGCCTCCGGAGCCGAAGCGTGGGCCGGTCGCGCTCTACGTGGTCGGCGTGTTGCTCTTCGTCGCCGCGGGCATCTTCGCGGCGCGCGCCTTCCTCAGCGGCGACGACACCGGGCCCACCCCCACGCCGATGGTGGAGGAGACCCACCCCCCACAGCCCGAGGCCGACGCGGGCGCGGCGATCGTCGAGGACGGGCGGGTGTCGGTCGACGTCAGCGGCCTGCCGCCCGGGGCGACGGTGCACCTCGATGGGCTTCCCGCGGGCAACTTCCCCTTGCGTCTGCGGCGCGGGAGCTCTCATACCCTTCGTATCTCCGCTCCTGGTTACGAGGAGCGGGAGGTCCGTTTCACCGCGGAAGAGGACCAGCGGATCCGGGGAAATCTGCGGCCGGCCACGGGCGCCGTGCCCTGAATCATCACGCCTGCTTGCGTCGATCGAATCCCCTTGTACACTCCGCGCGCAGGAGGCGAAGTCCCAGGGTGGAGCGGCACGATCCCGAGGCGGTTTTCGACGCGTTCTTGAAGAGCGCTGGTGCCGTTCGGGAAGACGATGACGACGAAATCACCCGCCGGGAGCGGCTTCCAGAGCCTCCGAAGGGTCCCGAAGCCGAAGTCGTCCTCTTGACCGAGATCAAGCGCCCCGCCTCCGCGGAGCCCCGCCGTCCGGTGGGATCGGGTCCACGTCCGAGCTTCGACCACCAGCGGCTCGAAGCCAGACTGGCGGTTCCCGACGTCGGGCGCATCACGCCGCCGCCGCTGCCCGTGCGCGAGGGATGCGAGGATGGTCAGATCCCCGCGGGCGAGTTGGACCGGGTCCTGTCGGACATGACGGTGCTGGTCCGCTACGGACACCACGGCCAGGTGCGCGAGCACCTCGAGGGGCTGACGCGCGCCTACCCCGAGGACGTGCTCCTGCTGCGCCGCATCGTCGAGTTCCATGTCGAGAACAACGACCGGATGGGGGCGATCGACACGCTCTTCATTCTCGCCGGTCGGCTCTTCGAGCGCCGCAACACGGTGGGGATGCGGCAGGCCCTCGAGCAGGTGCTGGTGATCGAGCCTGATAACAGGCGCGCGTACAAGCTCCTCGGCCTTCTGGAAAAGCGCCCCATCACGGGGACGGGCGGGTAGAGTTCCGACCGGAATGGCCCGCCGAAGAACCCGCAAGAGCAAAGAACAGCTCGAGCTGCCGGTAGCCGTCGTCGAAGACGCGTCCCTCGCCGAGGTGACGCAGCGGCGGTACCTGAACTACGCGCTCAGCGTCATCACCTCCCGCGCCCTGCCCGACGTCCGCGACGGTCTCAAGCCGGTGCAGCGCCGCATCCTCTACACGATGCAGAACGAGCTGCATCTCAGGCACGACGCCAAGTACCGGAAGAGCGCCGCCATCGTCGGCGACGTGATGGGCAAGTTCCATCCGCACGGCGACAGCGCGATCTACGACGCGCTGGCGCGCATGGCGCAGACGTTCTCCATGCGCGTGCCCCTCGTGGACGGGCGCGGGAACTTCGGCTCCCCCGACGGCGATCCGCCGGCGGCGATGCGCTACACCGAGGCGCGCCTGACCAAGCTCGCGGGCGAGCTGATGGCCGAGCTCGGCCAGCGCACCGTGAGCTTCCGGCCGAACTACGACGGGACGCGCTTCGAGCCGATCGTCCTGCCGGCACGCTTTCCGAACATGCTTGTCAACGGCTCCTACGGGATCGCCGTCGGCATGGCGACCAGCATCCCGCCCCACAACCTGGGCGAGGTGATCGCCGCGTGCATCCTGCTCATCGACAAGCCGACGAGCACGCTCAAGTCGGTGCTGCGCAAGATCAAGGGGCCCGACTTCCCGACCGGCGGCGAGCTGCTCGCGTCGCGAGACGAGCTGCTCTCCATCTACGAGAGCGGAAGCGGGTCCATCCCGCTCCGTGGCACCTGGAAGCTCGAGGACGTCAAAGGGCGGCGCGGCGCGAAGAACCTGGTCATCACCTCGATCCCCTTCGCGGTGGAGCGCGGCTCCATCGTCGCCAAGATCGGCGAGATCGTCGCGGCGCGAAAGCTCCCCCACGTCGTCGACGTGCGCGACGAGAGCACCGAGGAGTGCCGCATCGTCTGCGAGCTGAAGAAGGACGCCGATCCCGACCTGGTGATGGCGTACCTCTTCAAGAACACGCCGCTCAAGACCAACGTGCAGCTCAACCTGACCTGCCTGGTCCCGACGGACAATCCCGAAATCGCCGCGCCCCAGCGCCTCGATCTGCTCTCGGTGCTCCGCTACTTCCTCGACTTCCGCATGGAGGTCGTCACCAAGCGGCTCGAGTTCCAGCTCGAGAAGCTGCGCGAGCGGATCCACATCCTCGAAGGCTTCGAGACCGTCTTCGACGCACTCGACGAGACCATCCGCATCATCCGGCGCTCCGAGGGGAAGAAGGACGCCGCCGCGAAGTTGATGAAGCGCTTCGACCTCGACGCCATTCAGGTCGACGCCATCCTGGAGCTGAAGCTCTACAAGCTCGCCAAGCTCGAGATCCTGCTCATCCAGAAGGAGCTCGACGAAAAGCGCAAAGAGGCCAAGCGCATCGAGCGCCTGCTCGAGAAGCCCGCGGAGCGCTGGAAGCTCATCCGCGAAGAGCTCTCGGAGATCGAAAAGGAGTACGCCGACCGCCGCGCAGGACGCAGATCGTCAGCGAGGACGAGACGCCCGAGTTCGATGCCGAGGCCTTCATCGTCGACGGAGGACGCGATGGTGGTGCTCACGCGCGCAGGGGTGGATCAAGCGCCAGCAGCGGGTGCGCGACGTGTCGACGACGCGCGTGCGCGACGGCGACGCGGTCTTCGAGGTCGTGGCCGGCTCCACCCGCGTCGGCGATCGCGCTCTTCTCGCACCGCCGGCGTCTGCTACGTCTGCCGCATCAACGACGTGCCGGCGACCACCGGCTACGGCGTGCCGATGCAGACGCTGTTCAAGATGGCGGACGGCGAGCGCATCGTGGCGATGATGGGCTTCGACCCGCGCTTCCTCGACGTGCCCGAGCCGAGCGAGGGCGCCGAGGAGCCGGAGGAGCCCTACGCGGTGGCGGTGACGCGGAAGGGCTACACGGCGCGCTTTTCGCTGCGGGGGCATCGCGAGCCGTCGACGCGCGCTGGCCGCAAGTACTGCCCGGCCCAAGGAGGACGACGAGGTGGTCTACGTCGAGCTACTGCGACGGAGGAGGACCGCATCGCCTGCGCGACTCGCGAGGGGCGCGCGCTGATCTGCAACGTCGACGAGACATCGGCGTGCTCTCGGGCGCGGGGCAAGGGCGTGATGCTGATCAAGCTCCAGAAGAGCGACGCGGTCGTCGGGGCCGCGGTGCTCGCCGACGACAGCGACATGCTCGTCGTGCAGAACGACAACGGGAAGGAGCTCACCATCTCGACGCGGAAGTACGAGGTGGTCTCGCGCGGCGGGAAGGGCTTCCGGCTCTTCAAGCGCGGCAAGCTCGATCGGGTCGTCTGGGGTGAGCCCACGTTGCCCGGCTTCCCGGCCCCCGAGGACGAGGAGTGAGAATGGCCACGCGCTACACCGCGAAAGACATCGAGGTCCTCGAAGGGCTCGAGCCGGTGCGCAAGCGCCCGGCGATGTACATCGGCGGCACCGACAACGCCGGCTATCACCACCTGCTCTGGGAGATCGTCGACAACTCGGTCGACGAGGCGATCAACGGCCACGCGGACCGCATCGAGGTCACCCTCGACAAGGACGGCAAGGGCGCCACCGTCACCGACAACGGCCGCGGCATCCCCGTCGACATCCACCCGAAGCACAAGAAGAGCGCCCTCGAGCTCATCCTGCGCACGCTCCACGCGGGCGGTAAGTTCGCGGGCAACAGCTACAAGGTCTCGGGCGGCCTGCACGGCGTCGGCTCGAGCGTGGTCAACGCGCTCTGCGAGGAGATGACCGTCACCGTTCGGCGCGACGGCAAGACCCACGTCCAGAGCTACTCGCGGGGCAAGCCCAAGACCAAGCTGAAGAAGTCGGCCGGGATGGCGGCGCGGCATCGGCACCACCATCCACTTTCGCCCCGACGCGGAGATCTTCGGCGCCCGCGCCAAGTTCGATCCCAAGCGGGTGCGCGAGACCCTCGAGGCGAAGAGCTATCTCCACAAGGGCCTCAAGATCATCTTCCGGAACGAGGCCACCGGCGAGCGGGAAGAGCTCCATCACCCGAAGGGCATCGCGGAGTTCCTCGACCGGCTCCTCGACGAGCGCGGCAAGCCGTCGATTCACCCGCAGCCCTTCTTGATCGAGCGCGACGACCCGATCCGGATCGAGGTGGCGCTCAGCTGGACCGAGTCGGCGGACGACCTCTTCAAGTCCTACGCGAACGGCATTCCGACGGGTTCCGGCGGCACCCACGAAAACGGGCTCAAGCAGGCTCTGACGCGCGCCATCCGCGACTACATGGGCCAGCACAAGCTGGCGCCCAAGAACGTCACCATCTCGGCCGACGACATCCGCGAGGGGATCGTCGCCATCCTCAGCGTCTACGTCGCCGAGCCGCAGTTCCAGGGGCAGACCAAGGACCGCCTCAACAACCCCGAGGTCAGCGGTCAGGTCGCGTCCGTC
Organism: uncultured delta proteobacterium; assembly: GCA_963727445.1. Taxonomy (GTDB): domain Bacteria; phylum Myxococcota_A; class Polyangia; order Polyangiales; family B10-G4; genus B10-G4. The sequence goes on along the minus strand of CAVSGI010000014.1, from coordinate 242,390 downwards.
GTGGGCATCGCCCTCGAGCAGTGGCTCCACGACAACAAGTCGGTGGCGGAGAGCATCGTCGCCCGCATCATCCTGGCGGCGCGCGCCCGAGCGGCGAGCCGGGCGGCGAGCCAGCAGGTGGTGCGCAAATCCGCCGTCAGCCATCGGCTGAACCTCCCCGGCAAGCTCGCCGATTGCGCGAGCACCAGCCCGGATGACAGTGAGATCTTCCTGGTCGAGGGCGACAGCGCTGGCGGCAGCGCCAAGCAGGGCCGCGATCGGAAGACCCAGGCCATCCTGCCGCTGCGCGGCAAGGTGTTGAACGCCGAGCGCGCGTCACGCGCGCAGATCCTGTCGAACAAGGAGCTGTCCAACGTCGTGAGCGCCCTCGGCTGCGGGATGGGCAAGGCCTTCGACATCCAGAAGCTGCGCTACGGGAAGATCTTCCTGTTGATGGACGCCGACAGCGACGGCCACCACATCTCCACCCTGCTGCTCACGTTCTTCTACCGGATGCTCCCGGAGCTCCTGAAGACCGGGCACATCTACCTGGCGCAGCCGCCGCTCTACCGCATCGACGTGGCCAAGGAGACTCACTGGGCCCTCGACGACGTAGAGAAGGCGAAGATCCTGAAGGGCCTTCCCAAGAACGCCAAGAGCGACATCAGCCGCTTCAAGGGTCTCGGCGAGATGACCCCCGACGAGCTCTGGGAGACCACCCTCGACCCCAAGCGCCGCCGCGTCTTGCGCGTGCAGATCGAGGGCGAGCTCGAGACCGATCGCATCTTCTCCGAGCTGATGGGCAAGGACCCCCAGGCGCGCTTCCACTACATCATGGAAAACGCGCCGACGGCCGACGCCGAAGAGCTCGACCTCTGAGGTGGCGCGAGGTCAGGGGGCGAAGGTGAGGGCGGTGGGCGTCACCACGACCGTCGGTGCGCCGTCGCCGAGACCGGTGCGCCCGTCCTGGGATAACCCCCAGCAGTAGACCTCGGAGGACCCCAGCGCGGCGCACCCGTGGAGGATGCCGGGGGTCACCAGCCGCCAGCCGCTCCGGGCATCGACGATGGTCGGAACCAGCACGTCCATCCCGGCACCCGCGCTCCCGTTGCCCAGCGCGCCGTTGTCGTCGTCGCCCCAGGTCGCGAGCGCGCCGTCCGACGCCACCGCGTAGGTGAGGGTGTAGGTCGCAGCGACCTCGGCGTAGCCGCTGGTCGCGATCTCGAGCGGAGCGAACGCGTCGTCGGTGGTGCCGTCGCCCACCCGGCCCTCCGAGTTCGACCCCCAGCACCACAGGGCGCCCCCGGTGCGAAGCGCGCATGTGCGCGTCAGGCCGTGCCAATCGTTGGCGGCTCCGACCCGTTGCGGCGTCAGCTCGTACGTGCGCCCCGTCCCGAGGGCGAGGGCACCATTGAGACCGTTGCCCCAACACCACAGTGAGCCGTCCATCTGAATGCCGCAGCCGTGATCGGTTCCCGCCGACACCTCGCGCCACAGCGCGGTGCCGACGCGCATGGGCGACGGCTGGTCCATGTCGTTGCCGAGGCCGTTGGCCACGCCTTCGCCCCAGGACCAGAGCTCCCCTGCGCCGCGCAGCCCATGGGCGTGCGCCCAGCTGCCCACCACCCGGAACCAGTCGGTCCCGGTGCCGACGGGCGTCGGCGCATCCGCATCCACCATGGTTCCGTTTCCGAGCTCCCCGTTCTCGTTCTTGCCCCAGCAATAGAGCTCGCCGCCGCGGATTCCGCAGGAGAATCCGATGGGTCCACCGCCGAAGTATCGACCCCCGACAGCGATGTCCGTCCAATCGCTGTCGGTGCCGATGCGCCGAGGGACCAGCGCGTTGTCGCTGAAGCTCGGGTCGCCCAGCTCGCCTCGGGCGTTGCTCCCCCAGCAGTAGAGCTCACCGCCCCGAACGATGGCGCAGGAGTGCCCATAGCCCGCGGCGATGGCGACGACGCCCATGGGCCCGCCGTCGGCGTCGCCCCCGTCCCCGCCTCCATCCGTGAGCGCATCGTGGCCGCCGTCTGTGGCTGCATCGGCGGCTCCGTCCATCCCGGCGTCCGTGCCTCCATCCATCGGGAGCCCCGGGCGAATCCGGCAGCCCATCGTCGGCTCGCAGTACTCAGCCATCGCGCACATGGCGCTGTCAGCGCGGAGGGAGCAGACGCCGGCGACGCAGACGGCGGTGGCGCACGCGACGGTCGATGATGCGCAGTCGGTGTCGCTCATGCACTCCGGGGCCGGGCAACTCTGAGGAGTCTCGGGTGCGCAGGTCGGATCGACGCAGGCGCCGCCCAGGCACTCGCTGAGCTCTGGGGCGTCGTCGGTGGGGCAGGCGATGGTCTGGCAATCTCGGGTGATGAGCACGGTCACCGCGCGGCTCCGGTCGATCGTGATCCGTACAGTCCGTACCGGCACGCGCGCCAGCCCTTCGAGGGCGACCACCACGCGATAGGGGCCGGGGGTGAGGTCGTCGAGCTCGGCGATGCGCACGCCTTCCGTGAGATCCTCTTCGATGAGCGGTGTCTCGACCGAGCGGACGGCGGTCTCGGCGTCCGCGGCGAAGAGCTGGACGCGCGCCAGCCGAGCCTCCACGCCGCCGACGTAGTCCGTTCGCAGATCGACGAAGAGCGCGACCGGTGGGTCGGAGCACGCTGCGAACACCAAGGACGCCATGGCGAGGACGCACGTCCTCCATCCCCCACCCCTCTCCACATGCCCAGGGTAGCAGGCTTTCGGCAGCGGCGGTGCGCTCAGGGCGCGGTCGCGGTGAAGCTGAGCCGGTAACGCCCGCCGCCGTCGATGGGGCGCGGCGCCATCACGAAGTAATAGGTGCCGGCGGTGAGGCCCGCCCAGTTGCCGGTCGAGTAGGCGCAGGTGCTCAGGGCCGTGCTGGCGTCGTCGCAGATCGTCCGAAGCTGCGCGGACATGTTGGCGTCGCCGAAGGGCTCGAGCGGGGTGATGCGCACCGAGAGGTTGCGGGTGTCGGTCAGGGTGATCGCATAGACGACGTCCGCCGGCGCCATGGCGGAGCAGAAGGGCGCGAAGACGTCCGTCGCGCCCGCGGTCGTCCCATAGGCATCCGCCCCGAGCGTGGTCGGCCCGGTGGGCACCAGCTGGATGGGGACGGCGGCGGCGCAGTCGTCCCCCCGCTCGGCGCGGTCTCGAAGCGGCAGCTCGCGTCGCAGCCGTCACCCGCGACGGCGGCCCCGTCGTCGCACTGCTCGATGCCTTCGGTCGTTCCATCCCCACAGACGGTCGCTACGCAGGTGAAGCCGCTCCCGCGGTCGAGGCACGACAGCCCCTCTGCACATCCGCGGATGATCTCGGAAGGCGTGCAGGCTCCGCCCAGCGGGATGTGCGGCTCGAGCTTCGCGGTCATCTCGAGCAGGCGCGTCTCGTAGTTGAAGATGTCGAGGTCGTTCTCGTCGCCGACCCATTCGGAGAGGATGTAATAGGTCTCGGAGGCGCGAACCCGCACGCTCACCGTCGCTGGGTCCCAGCCGGGCATGTCGTAGCTGCTGGCGCAGGAGAGGGTGGTGCCGAGATCGGTGCAATCGCTTCGCACGTCCACCATCGGAATGTACGAGTCGTCCGCCGAATCGACGGCCACGGTGAGCGTGCCGTCGGTGGGGGCGACGTAGGAGTAGACGAGCTCCGGGGCGGTGCGATTCGGAGAGCATCTCGACAGCTGCCGGTCTCGCGCGCCCTTGTGGGTGGCGACGAAGCGCAGCGTTCCATCGGCGTCGGCGGTCGCGACGGCGGAGAAGTCGAGAGGAGTGGCGCAGCTGCCGCACTCGAGATGACAGCGCGACGAGCAGCCGTCCCAGTCCATGGCGTTTCCGTCGTCACAGCCCTCGTCGGCCTCGATCACCCCGTTGCCGCAGACCGCGGGACCACAGACGTGTCCGCCTGAGCCATCGTCGATGCAGTCGGATCCCACGGCGCATCGCGTCTCGACCTGGGCCGGGTCGCACGCCGTGCCGTCGGGCAGGAGCCGGTCGAAGCGGACGATGAGCTCGTCGAAGCCGGCATAGTCCGAGTAGTTCTCGAAGAAGAGGAAGATTGGCTCGCCCGCGCGCGCCACGAAATCGAGGTAGGGCGTGTAGGCCGTGACGTCGTCGTTGCACGCGATCTCCGTGTCCGCCTGCGCGCAGCGCTGGCGAGAGTAGAGGACGGTGTCGCGGTAGCTTCCATCGACGACGTACTGCCCAGCGGCTCGGACGAGCCCGTCGAAGGGGGGGACGAAGCGGAAGATCACCTCGCGTCCGTCGCCGCTGGAGCAGGTGCCGTCCTCGAGGTTTTCCCAGGTGTCGAGCTCCCCGCGCCATCGGAGCTCGCCGCCCGTACCCGTCGTTGTGTCCATGAGCAGGTCGAAGGGGGCGTTGCAGGTGCCTTCGCGGAAGCAGTTCGCGCTACAGCCGTCGCCGTCGACACGCGCGCCGTCGTCGCAGTCCTCGCCCGTGTCCACGGTGCCGTCGCCGCAGGTGGGCGAGACCATGGGGACCGGATCCGGGGCAGGGGGGAAGGCGCCGATGGGATCGGTGCCCAACGGGCATGCCAGGGTGATCATGGATGCGTCGGCGTCCGCTACGTCCGTCGCGTCGCTCGCATCCCCGGCGTCCATCACCCCAGCGTCCGCGTCCGCAGCAGCGTCCGCGTCGGGCATCCCCGCATCCATGCCGCCATCGTCGATCGTTGTGGTGAAGGGCACGCAGCCGACCTCCGGCTGACACCAGGTGCTGCTGTCGCAGGTGGCATCGTCACCGCCGACGAGGCACACGCCGAGGGCGCAGCGGGCGGTGGAGCAGCTCGCGAGGCTCCCCGAGGCACAATCGGCATCCGCAGTGCACTCGGCGGTGGTGCTGCTGCACGCTTCCGGCGTCTCGGGCGAGCACTCGGGCTCGACGCATTCGCCGCCCTGACACGCGACGAGGCGCTGGTCTCCGTCGGGAGCGGGGCAGAGCACGTCGCGGCAGCTCCGCGTGATGACCGCGGTGACGCCCCGGTCCGTGCCGCCCATGGTCACCCGTACCGGGCGCGCCACCAGGGGCGTCCCGCCGCGATCGAGGAGCGCCACGATCACCAAGACCCGATCGCGGGTGATGCCGCTGAACTCGGCGACGCGGATGCCGTCGAGAAGCGCCGTGTCGTCGCCGGTGACGGGCGTGATCCGCATCTCGGCAGCTTCTGCCGCCGCGGCCCCCACCAGCTCGGTACGCACGGCGAAGAATTCGAGCCCCGGCCGGAAGTCGGTTCGCAAGTCGACGACGAGCTCGTTGCCGGCTTCGACGCAACCGGTCAGGGCCAGGGTCGACAGGAGGACCCACGGCAAGCGCCTCACTGACATGCGTTGCCTCCGTCGACGGCGACGCAGCGGCTCGGCGGCCGGCAATCGTCCTCCCAGTAGCTGGGCGTGCACGCCTCGCCCACCTCGAGGTAGCGCCGCCAGCTCACCACGAGGTCGAACTCGCAGCACCCCGCCTCGTTGGGCTCCACGATGGCGTACACGCGATCCCCGGCCGCGACGCCGACGTGCATGATGGATGCGAGGCGCATGATCGTGCCCCGGTCGTCGTTGCATCCGAGGGAGGTCGTGGCATCGGTGCACACGTTCCGAGTGCACATGTAGCTGTCGAATTCGAGCGTCGCGGTGTCCGTGGACCAGATGAGCCACCCCTCGTCGGGCGTATCCCAGTAGTAGATGCGGTCCGGGGTCGAATAGGTCGAGTGCACGGAGATCGAGTCGGTGGCGCGGGCGAGGCTGGACCGCACCAGGAGCGAGCCATCCGGTTGCACTGCCCCCACGACGGCCATGTCGAGCGCGTCCGCGCAGGAGTCTCCCTCGAGGCGGCAGGTGGGGCTGCATCCGTCGCCCGCGATCGCGTTTCCGTCGTCGCAGGCCTCCCCGAGATCGACGACGTCGTCCCCGCACCTCGGCCCGCCTTCGGCGCTCGCGTCCATCACCGCATCGGCGTCAGCATCCGTGGCGGCGTCCGCGTCCACGCCCGCGTCTGGGGCGTCACCCGCATCGAGGGTCGCATCGGTGCTGCCGTCGGTCGCGGCGTCCATCCCCGCGTCGGTCACGCTGGGCACGGCGACGCATCCCGTCTCCGGAAGGCAGTACTCGTCTGCGGCGCAGAGGGTGTCGTCGACCACCTGCAAGCAGACGCCCCCCTCTCCGCAGACCCCGGTCGCACAGGAAGAGAGACCCCCGCACTCGGTGTCGTTGAGGCACGCCGGCGTCCCGCAGCTCGTCGGGTCCTCCGGCGTGCACGTGGGGTCGACGCAGCGTCCCGCCAGACACTCCGTCTGCTCGGCGTCGCCGCCGGGATCGGGGCACTGCACGCCGCGGCAGTCACGGCTGAGGATGGCGGTGACGGCCCGGCTCGTCTCGAGGCCCGAGACGCGGATCACGCGCTCGAGCAGGGTGTGCCCTTCGGGCGCGATGAGCGTCACCCGAACGCTCGCAGTGCTCTGGTCCACCGCGTCGAACTCCGCGATGCGCAGCCCATCCACCAGCGATGCCTCGTCGCCCGGGCCGAAGTCGCGCTCCTGCCGCACGTCCGAGTCGGTCCCCGCTCCGAGAAGCGTGACGCGTGCCCGAGTGAACTCGTAGCCCGGACGCAGGTCGCTCCGCAGGTCCACGATGAGCGCGCCGCCGCCCTGCGCCTCGCAGCCAGCGGCGGCGAGGAGAGCCACCGTCACGAGGAGCCATGATGCGCGCCACGTGACCAACATCCCCACGGACGACTTGTATCACGGGGACCGCCTGAAGCGGGCTGAGCCTGGCCACTGTGGCAGCCAGTGCGCTGCCACTTTCGTCAATCATTTCCATGGGTGAGCCCTGGCACTGATCGTGCGGTGAGGTGCCGCATCATGCGGGCCCTCCTCGTCAGCCTCATCCTCCTTCTTCCGGCCACCGCCCTCGCGCAGGGATTCGGTGTTCGGGTCACCCCCGATGGCATGGACGCCATCACCGAGGTCGCCAAGACCCGCGTGCCCAACGAGGTGGTGGTTCCGAGCATGGACCGCGACCTGTACGACTGTCCGGGGTCCAGCACCATCTCGGCCCAGCTGCCCGACACGCCTGTCTTCATCGGCTGGAACGACATCCGCCTCTCCACCGACGACGGTCGGATCATCGTGGGCGTGAACCTCGACGTCGGGGTCAGCGCCATGGTGGACCTTCAGAACCCTTACGCCTGCTTCGGCTCGGCCCACTGCGATCTCAGCGCCAACCTCCAGAACCTCGACGCCACCGTCGAGCTGGCCGCCGCCACTGGTCCCGAGGGCGGCATCGAGTTCCACGGCGCCTCCGTCGACCTCGCCCTCGCGCCCGAGGATCTCGACCTGCAGTCCGATGGATGCGCCATCGGTGAGGTCGCCACCTGGCTCTTCAACGCCTTCGAGGGCTGGGCCCTCGACTTCCTCGTCCCGCGCGTCGAGTCGATGATGAGCGACAAGATCTCCGAGGCGCTCACGGACATCTTCGCCGAGACCGTGGGCCTCACGGTCGAGCAGGGGAACTTCGAGATCGACGGCTGGCTCGACGGCCTCGACCTGAGCCGCGCTTACGGCGTCACCGCCGAAGGCGACGCCGCGATCACCTGGACCGGCACGCCGCTCTTCAGTGCCGAGGCCCCGGCCACCGAGCTGCCCGAGGGGGAGGCGCTGCCCAACACGACCCAGGGCATGTTCCAGCTCGCCGCATCGGATCGCCTCGTCACCAGCGCGCTCTACGAGGCGTGGCGCGGCGGGATGATCAGCCAGCTGCTCGCCGACAACCGCCAGACCATCTCCCTCGCCGGCGTGGGCGCCGTGCAGCAGATCGGTCTGCCCGAGGGCACGGAGATCGACGTGGGCCTCGACATCGAGGAGCCGCTCTCGGCGACCTTCGGTCGTGTCGCGCCCGACGTCGCCGATCTGACGCTCCGCGGCCTGCACGTCGTCATCGACGTTCGCCGCCCCGAGGGCGAGACCAGCCGGATCGACATCCACGTCGACGGCGGGCTCGCCGCGCGCATCGCGACCGCGCCGAACATGGGCGCCCTGGTCCTCGACATCGAGGATCTCCGCATCGACCAGATCCGCGTCGAGGGCGAGGAGTCCGAGCTGACCATCGACGGCGCGCGGCTGCGCGGCTTCGTCGAAGGCACGGTGATGCCGATGATCTCGGAGCGGCTCTCCGGCCTGCCCATCGCACCGGCGCTCCACGAGATCGAAGGCACGTTCCTCAACGTCCGCGAGATCTCGAGCGACGGCGGCTGGCAGCGCGTCGGCGTCGACCTCTTCGTGCCCGACCCCACGGACCACACCGCGCCCGACACCTCCCTCGAGGAGCCGGCCGCGCTTCTCGGCGCCGGCACTGCCGCCTTCACGGTGGCGGGCATCGACGACCGGACCCCCGAGGGGCTGCTTCGCTACCGCGCCTGGCTCGACCACGAGCTCCTCACCGAGGCGCCTACCAGCCTGCGCGTCGTTCGCTTCGACGCCGCCGACGGCGACCACGTGCTCGAGGTCGCGGCCGTCGACCTCAACGGCAACGCCGACCCGGCGCCCGTCATCCACGCCTTCACCGTCGACGGCGTTCCGCCCACTCTGCGCGTCACCGAGAGCCCCGGCGCCATCGTGCTCGACGCCGCCGTGCGCGCGTCCTGGCAAGCCGAGGACGACGGCGGTCGCGGCGTGACCACGCGTTGGGTCCTTCGCCGCGTCGCCGAGGACAGCACCACCAGCGTGATCCAGGAGTCGAGCTTCGGCAGCGACACCACGCTCTCCATCTCCACCGATTCACTCGAGGTCGGCGAGCTCTACGAGCTCGAGATCATCGCGCGCGACGAGGCGGGCAACCTCACCTCTCAGAAGTTCGGCTTTGCGCTTCACCCGAGCCTGCAGACCGGTTGCTCGGCCTCCGGCCCCATCTCGGCCTCGCCGCTTCCCGTCTTCGCGCTCCTCTTCCTCGGTGTCGTGCTGTGCCGTCGTCGTCGTCGATAGATGACCGACGGTGGCTCGCAGCGCTGTTCCTCCTGACCGCGACCCTCCTGACGGCGTGGGGGATCGGGGTGGGGCGCGCGTCTGCGCAGTACGTGGGGACGGTGACCTCGGGGGCCGCGACCGCCGATGGCGCGTCGGCCTTCAACAACCCCGCCGCCATGGACGCCGGCGACGGGAGCCTGGTCGAGCTCGACGTGGGCGCCGCCTTCTTGAACGCCAACTACCAGCCGCTGGACGGTAGCGCTGCCAGCCACGCATCGCCCGTCGGCCCCAACCTCACGCTGGGCGGCTACACGGCGGCCATTCATCCCGACTGGCGCGTCGGCATGACCATCACCATCCCCGACACCCAGGGCGGGCAGTGGGGCCGCGACGACGGAGCGAGCCAGATCACGCGCTACTACATGGTCAACGGCGCGATCTTCGACATCTCCCTGGTGCCGGCCGTGAGCTGGTCCCCCGTCGATTGGTTCTCGGTGGGCGCGGGCGTGAACGTCACCTACGCCAACATGACCATCGACGTCGACAAGGACCTCGGCGCCCAGCTGAACGCCCAGGTCAATCAGATGGCCGACATGCCCCCGGTCGATAGCCCCTTCCCCTACGCCGACCCTTCGCTCGCGGCGCCCGTGACCGGGGGCGCCGATGGCTGGGGAATCGGCGGCGTCTTCGGGCTCTTCTTCCATCCCCTCGACCAGCTCTCCTTCGGCGTGTCGGCCCACACCCCGGTGTCGATAAACGGAAGCGGCAGCCTCTCGGTCGAGTACCCGCCGACCCTCGTCGACTACGCGAACGGGATCCTGCCGGGGATCACGCTGCCGGAGCTCAGCGGCAACTTCGACCTCGACCTCAGCCGACCCTGGCGCCTCGGCGCCGGCGTGAGCGTCTATCCGGTTCCCAACGTCGAGCTCGGCCTGAACTACGTCTTCGAGAACACCGCCTCGCAGCCCAACTTCAATCTCATCATCACCGAGGCGACCTCCGACGCGGTGGAGAACACCACCAAGCCGCAGGCCTACACCAACCGTCATCGCCTCCAGCTCCGCGCCGCCTATCTGCCGGTGGAGCAGGTTCGCTTGATCGTCTTCGGCAGCTTCCAGACGAACATCGTCCCCGATCTCACCATGGCGCCGAACAACATCGACTTCGATCGCTGGGAGCTCGGCCTCGCGGCGCGATGGCGCATCGTCGATGCCTTCAGCGTCTATCTTCAGTACAGCCACGTCTTCTTGCCCGACCGCAACATCACCCAGAGCTATCACCGACCTGTGAGCCAGCCTTCGCTGGTGGCCTTCAACCATCCGAGCCCGACTGGGACCTACAGCGGCTCGGCAGACATCGTTCGCCTGGGCCTGAACCTGCATCTCTGATAGGGGATCGGCCGAGGCTTAGGCCATGACGACGACCCTCTCGAGCATCAGCCGCGGCCTGAGCCGCGACGTCGGCAAGCTCACCTTCGCCGACCCCGTCACCCACGTCTACAACCCGCTCACCTACGCGCGTGCGCCGCACGAGGCCTTCCTCGAGCGTTACGGCGGCGGCAAGAAGCAGTTCGTCCTGGTCGGGATGAACCCGGGTCCCTTCGGCATGGCGCAGACAGGCGTCCCCTTCGGCGAGGTCTCGATGGTGCGTGATTTTCTCGGCATCGACGCGCCGGTGAAGAAGCCGAAGAAGGTGCACCCCAAGCGCCCCATCGAGGGCTTCGACTGCACCCGCTCCGAGGTGAGCGGCACGCGCCTGTGGGGCTTCATCCGCGATCGTTTCGAGACGCCCGAGGCGTTCTTCGAGCGCTTCTTCATCCTCAACTACTGCCCGTTGGTCTTCATGGAGGAGAGCGGCAGAAACCGCACCCCCGACAAGCTGCCCAAGGAGGAGCGGGCCGCGCTCGAGGCGGTCTGCGACAAGCACCTGGGCCGCGCGATCGCGCTCCTCGACCCCGAGCTGGTGATCGGCGTCGGCGTCTGGGCCGAGAAGCGGGCGAAGGCCGTCGTCGGTGACACCCGCCGGGTCGGAGTGATCCTGCACCCGAGCCCGGCGAGCCCGAAGGCGAACCAGGGTTGGGCGAAGCACGTCGAAAAGGACTTCGCGAAGCTGAAGGTAAAACTGCCCTAGGCGTTGGCGGGCACACACTCCGTTTTCGGGAGCTGTGATTTAATCGACGCGAGTGGCTCGGCTCTTCTGTCTTCTCGCGCTCGCGCTCTCATTGTCGTCGTCTTCGGTCGCCCAGGCGCAGAGGGGCCGAGTGGGGCTGGTACCTCCGCGCGGGAGCGCTCCTGGGCCCAGTATTCATCGACTTTTCGGTGCTTCTCGACCCGGCCGTGGGCGGCGAGCTCTCGGTCGGCTGCGGCGTGATGCTCGGCGGATGAGCTCGTCGATTTTTTGACCGCTCATCGCCCGGCGTGGTTCGTCTGCCTTAGCGATTCGCTTCGATAAGCGCATCGCGAGGAGGGCGAAATGGATTCGGTTCGGTCGAAGTGCAGCGTGTGCTCGCGCGATTTCGAGGTGCGGTTCCGGTATCAGGTGCACGAGGGGCCGGTGGGCTTCTCCTATTACTGCTCGCAGATCTGCCAGCAGCAGGCGATGGGCGCGCGACAAGCGCAGCAGTGCAGCGTCTGCGCGAAGCAGTTCGAGCTGGAGTACCCGTATCAGGTTCAGACGGAAGATGCGGGCGCGAGGTACTACTGCACGCCTCGATGCCGCGACGTGGGTCCCGCGCTCTCGAAGCGTCACCGCCGCATCCCCGCGCGCATCGCGGTCTTCAACCACAAGGGTGGCACCGGCAAGACCACGACCGCGATCAACCTCGCGGCGGGGCTCGCCGAGGCGGGTGAGAAGGTCCTGCTCATCGACTGCGACGGCCAGGGCAACGTCGGGGCCAGTCTCGGTATTCGCGGCGAACGTTCGCTCTACCACGTCATCGTCGACGGAGCGGACGCGGCGCAGGCGGCGGTGCCGGTGCGCAAGAACCTCGACGTGCTCACCAGCAACGAGCTCCTCTCGGCGGCGGAACTCTACCTGGCCCAGCGTCCCAACCGCGACCGAATTCTGCGCGAGCGCCTGGGCGACCGGGTGCGGGGCTACGACGTGATCGTCCTCGATTGCGCGCCCGCGCTGTCGCTGATGAATCAGAACGTCCTGGTCTACGCCGATAGCGTTCTGTTGCCGGTCAGCTGCGACTACCTGTCGCTGGTGGGCGTCCGCCAGGTGCTGCGCACCATCAAGAACGTGCGGGAGATGTTGGGACATGACATCGAGCTGCTCGGTGTGATCCCCACCTTCTTCGACGTGCGCAACAGCATCTCCCACGAGGCTGTCGACACCCTGCGCGAGCACTTCGGGGACAAGTGCCTGCCCGCGATTCGCGTCAACACCAAGCTGCGTGAAGCCCCGCGGGATCGAAAGACCATCTTCGAGCTCGCGCCCATGAGCAACGGCGCGCTCGACTACACGACCCTGGTCGATCGCATTCGCGACATGCGCAGCCCCACGCGGAAGAGCAGCATCCCGGCGCCCATGCTTCACGAGACCGCGGTCGCGCTCGCCGAGACGATTCACCAGATCACTTGAGGTATCCCCGATGAAGGATGTTTTTTCGAAGGACGAGGTGGACGCGGTCCTCAGGGACCGCTTCTACCGCGCCAAGCCGGTGGGCAAGACCGTCAAGGCGCCGACCAAGCGTCGCGCGAAGACCAAGAAGAAGAAGCCCGACCACTACGAGGTGATCTGCATCTCCATGTACAAGGACGACCTGGCACGTCTGGACGCCGCCGTCGCCCGTCTCAAAGAGAAGGGGCACCGCAAGATGAGCCGCAGCGCGCTCATCCGTTACGCCCTCGACACCATGGACGAGGACGGCCTGCCGCGGAGCTACTGAAGCGGCGGCTGGCGACGGCTACTTCTTGATGCCCTTGGCGACGTCCGGGTCGCCGATCTCACCGCTGAACATCTTCAGCATGTTGGGCGCCTTGATCGCGATCCACGCCGACGCTTCGTCGAACTCGAGGACGACCGCGTCGTTGATGGTGGATCCGGCGGCCAGCATCTCCTTCGCGGTGCGGTGCATCCTCAGGTAGTAATCGAGTCGTTCGGGGAACTCTTTTTCGGTGAGCTTCTGCACCATGTGCTTTCCGAACTTGACGAAGGTGCCGGGGGGCTTGTCCCCGAACTCGTCGTCGAATCGCGCTAGGTAGGCCTCGTAGGCCGCCTCGGTATCCAGATCCATCGGGAGCCCCGGAGTCTACCAGACAGAGACGGCTTGAAAATCCCCGCGATGCACGACTTTGCCGCCCAGAATCGTGAGGATCGGGCGGACGTCCCCGATCCCGTAAGCCAGCGCCCGGGGGTCGTCGTGGAGGTAGATCGCGAGGTCGCCGAAGGCGCCCTCGCGCAGCCGACCGGCGCCCCTCACGCCAGCGGCTCGCGCGGCCTCGGCGGTCACGGCCAGCACCGCCTCTTCGAGGGTCAGGCCCGCGTCCCGGACTGCGAGCGCGGCGCAGAGCGGGAGGTCGGTCGTGGGGCTGGTGCCGGGATTGAGGTCCGTGCCCACGGCCATCCGCACGCCCGCTGCGCGAAGCGCGCCGACGTCGGGCGGCGTCTGCCGGAGCGTGCGCCACGCGCCCGGCAAGAGCGTGCCGACCACGCCCGCTTCGGCCATGGCGCGGCGCCCAGCGTCGGACACCTCCTCGAGGTGATCCGCCGAGAGCCCGCCGAGCTCGGCCACCAGCTCGGGCGCGCCCGAGATCGGCGAACTGTCCGGCGTGAGCGCGCACGGCGAGACCCGCGTCGCGTCCAGCGCTCAGCACCTTTCGGCCCTCCTCGAGGGTGAAGGCGCCGTCGTCGATGTACGCGTCGATCGCGTCGGCGAGCTTCGCGTCCACCACCATCGGTAGCTGCTCGTTCACCACGTGCTCGACGTAGCCCGCGCGGTCGTCGGCGTACTCGGGGGGCAGCGCATGCGCGCCGAGAAGCTGGTGGTGATGCGCACGATGCCCTCGTCGCCCACGCGCCGCGCCGCGCGCAGCGAGGCGATCTCGGCGCTCGCGTCGAGGCCGTAGCCGCTCTTCGCCTCGATCGTCGTCACCCCGTGAGCGCGCATCGCACGCGCGCGCCGGGCGGCGAGGGTGAAGAGCGTGTCGTCGTCCGCGTCGCGCGTCATCCGGACCGTGGCCGCGATACCCCCGCCGGCCGCGGCGATGGCGCGGTAGTCCTCGCCCGCCATGCGTCGGGCGAACTCGTCGACGCGGCTCCCGGCGAAGACGAGGTGGGTGTGCGGGTCGACGAGACCCGGGAGCACGGCGCCGCCGCGCGCGTCCACCACCTCGTCGGCGCTCTCGAGGAGCGCCCGCGAGCTCTCGCCCACGTAGGCGATGCGACCGTCCATTCCGACGGCGACCGCTCCGTCCTCGACGATGGCCAGCCGCTCCTTCGCCGGGGCGTCGTCGGGGCCGTCGCAGGTGACGATGCGTCCCGCCGTGGACGACCAGCGCGTGGCGCTCGCTCATCGTGCGTGCGGGACGTGGACGCCCCGCTCTTCGGCGGTCTTCTTCGCCAGGTCGTAGCCGGCGTCGGCGTGGCGGATGACGCCCATGCCCGGGTCGCTGGTCAGCACGCGCTCGAGGCGGGCGTCCGCTTCCTTCGTTCCGTCGGCCACGACCACCATTCCGGCGTGGATCGAGTAGCCGATGCCGACGCCGCCGCCGTGGTGAACGCTCACCCAGGTCGCGCCGGCCGCGGTGTTGACGAGCGCGTTGAGGATGGGCCAGTCGGCGATGGCGTCGGAGCCATCCTTCATGCCCTCGGTCTCGCGGTTGGGGCTCGCCACCGAGCCGCAGTCGAGGTGGTCGCGGCCGATCACGATCGGCGCCTTCACCTTTCCTTCACGCACCAGCTCGTTGAACTTCAGGCCGACGCGGTGCCGGTCGCCGTAGCCGAGCCAGCAGATGCGGGAGGGCAGGCCCTGGAAGGCGACGCGCTCCTGGGCCATGTCGATCCAGCGATGAAGGGCGGCGTCGTCGGGGACACACCTCCTTCACCGCCTCGTCGGTCACGCGGATGTCCTCGGGGTCGCCCGAGAGCGCGACCCAGCGGAAGGGACCCTTGCCGACGCAGAAGAGCGGCCGGATGTAGGCCGGGACGAAGCCCTCGATGTCGAAGGCGTCGTCGGCCCCGGCGATGCGCGCCTGCTCGCGGATGTTGTTGCCGTAGTCGCAGGCGTGAGCGCCGGCGCGCACCATCGCCAGCATCGCGCGCACCTCCGCCGCCATCCCGTCGCGCGCGCGGCGCACGTAGCTCTCGGGGTCGCGCGCGCGCAGCTCGGCGGCCGCGGTCGAGATCGAGGTCCGGCGGGATGTAGCCGCTGAGCGGATCGTGCGCCGAGGTCTGCTCGGTGACGAAGTCGGGGGTGACGCCTCGGCGAACGAGCTCCGGGTAGATCTGCGCCGCGTTGCCGATGAGCGCGACGGACTTGGCCTCGCCCGCGGCGGTCCACTTCTTCACCATGTCGAGGGCCTCGTCGAGGCTCTCGGTGGCGGCGTCGACGTAGCGTGTCTCGAGGCGGCGCTTCACGCGCGCGGGATCGACCTCCACGCCCAGGAAAGCCGCGCCGGCCATGGTCGCGGCGAGGGGCTGCGCGCCGCCCATGCCGCCGAGACCGGCGGAGAGGATCCACTTGCCCTTCCACTCACCGCCGAAGTGCGTGTTGCCCGCGGCGACGAAGGTCTCGTAGGTGCCTTGAAGGATCCCTTGCGTGCCGATGTAGATCCACGAGCCCGCGGTCATCTGGCCGTACATCGTGAGACCCTCCGCCTCGAGGCGGCGGAACTCGTCCCAGTTGGCCCAGGCGGGCACCAGCAGGCTGTTGGCGATGAGCACGCGCGGCGCATCCGCGTGCGTGCGAAAGCGGCCGACCGCCTTGCCCGACTGCACCAGGAGGGTCTCGTCGGCCTCGAGGTCGCGCAGCTCGCGCACGATCACGTCGAAAGCGTCCCACGAGCGCGCGGCCTTGCCGGTGCCGCCGTAGACCACCAGATCCTCGGGGCGCTCGGCGACCTCGGGATCGAGGTTGTTCATCAGCATCCGGAGCGCGGCCTCCTGCGGCCAGCCCTTGCAGCTGAGCTCCACGCCGCGAGGGGCGCGGACGGTCCTGCTCGTGCTCATGATTTCGTCCTCCGTTCGGGCCGCGGACCCTAGCACGGAGGCGGCCTTGAATCCTTTGGGGTCCCATCTCGTCCGACGCGGCGGGACCGTTTTTCCGGGCCCATTGACGCCTTTGGGCGATTGGAAGAGCCTGCCCGCGCTGACTCGAAAGGTGGCCCACGTGCCTGAGCTCCGTGATCTCCCCGTCCTCGTCCTCGTCGCGCTCGCGGCTCTGATCGCGCCGGCCGCCGCCTCGGCCCAGCCGAGGCCGGTGATCGAGCGGATCGAGCCCGCGGCCGGGCCGGTGGGCATCGAGGTGCAGTTGGTGGGCCGGCAAATCCACCCCCGAAGCCAGATCATGCTCGGGCAGACCGAGCTGATCACCGTTCGTCGCCACCCGGGTCGCTGGGTCGTACGCATCCCGGAGGGGGCCCAGAGCGGCAACATCGTGGTGCACACCGGCTTCGGCGACTTTCGTGGTCCCTACTTCCGCGTGACCGCCGGTCGGCCCGCGCCGACCATCCTCGGAATGACCCCGAGCCAAGGCGGGCCGGGCACCGAGGTCACCCTCGTCGGCGAGAACTTCGCGCCGCGCATCAGCGACAACCGAGTCACCCTCGGAAGCCGCCCGGTGGTCGTGCGCTCGGCGACGCCGACGCGTCTCGTGCTCGTGGTTCCCTCGGGTGCGACCAACGGCCGTTTCGTGGTCGACGTGAGCCACGCTGGCCAGGTGCAGAGCAATCCCTTCGAGGTCGGCGCCTCGACGACCATCTCCGAGGTCTCGCCACACTCGGGGCCGCCAGGGACGGAGATCCGGATCATCGGCACCGGCTTTTCTACACGCCGCGGTGCGAACCGCGCCTACATCAACAACCGGCCGCTGAGGGTGCGCTCGGCGACCGCGACCACCCTCGTCGCGCGCATCCCCGAGGGGGCTGCGTCGGGACCGATCCTGGTGGACGTGCAGGGGGGAGGGCGCGCCGAGAGCGGGTCGCCCTTCGTGATTCAGTACACGCCGGTGGTGTCCGCCTTCGAGCCCACCGCAGCGGCTCCCGGAAGCCGTGTGGCGATCCGCGGCGAGCGCTTCGGTCGTGACCCGCGCGTCGTCTCGGTGACGGTGGGCGGGCGCGCCGTGACGCTTCGGCGCGTGCTGCCCAATCGCATCGACGTCGACATCCCGGAGGGCACGCCGAGCGGGAAGATCGCCGTCTCCGTCAACGGCGTCGGCCCGGTGGAGTCGAACGCGAGCTTCACCGTGCTCACGCCGGTGCAGGTCACGAGCTTCTCCCCCACTACAGGCCCCGCGAACAGCGAGGTCACCATCCGCGGCGGCGGCTTCTCGCCGGATCCGGCGGGCAACGAAGTGTTCGTCGGTCGCAACCGCATCGACGTGCTCGCCGCGAGCGCCAACGAGCTCCGCGTCCGGATGACGGCCCCTCGAAGCGGCCTCTTGCGGGTGCGCGTGCCTCACAACGGCGAGGCGCGCTCGGCATCGCCCTTCGTGCTGACGCAGCCGCCGGTGGTCCGGAGCTTCACGCCCAGCGCGGGCGCGCCGGGGACCGAGGTGACCATCACCGGCGACAACTTCGGCACCGCCCTGGCCCTGGTCCGGGTGCGCATCGGCAACCGGCCGATGCAGGTGCGTTCGGTGGCCAACGGCGAGATCGTCGCCGTGGTGCCTGCCGGTGCGACCAGCGATCAGATCACCGTCGACGTTCGGCTTCAGGGCACGGCCAGCTCGCGGTCCCGCTTCAACGTCACGAGCGCCTTCACCGTCAGCGCCATCGACCCGACGAGCACCTTCGTCGGCGACACCGTGCTGGTGCGCGGCGAAGGGTTGGTGGACGGAACGGTCGTCCTCTTCCCGAACGTCCGGCGCGCCGTGCGCGGCGAGGTGACGAACGGAGGCCTGTTGGTGGTGGTTCCCCGGCGCGCTCAAGATGGCCCGCTCACGGTGCGCCTCCCCGACGGCCGCACCGCCAACACACCGGCGTTCACGGTGACCGCGGCTCCCCGAGGCATCGCCATCACTCAGATGACTCCGTCCTGCTACCGCCCGGGCTGTCACGTGGTGATCCGTGGCCACGGCTTCTCCTCGAGCGCACGCCGCAACCAGGTCCGCTTCGGCGATCACCCGGTGCGCGTCGACAACGCCTCCGAGGGTCGGCTGATTGTGCAGCTGCCGGCAGCCCCCGGGACCAATCGCTTCGCGGTGAGCGTGCGAGGCACGGGCGAAGCCGAGAGCGAGCCGTTCACGATCGTGCCGTAGCGAACGTCAGTCGCAGGGCAGGCGCGACGTGCCCACGGCGACCTCGTCGACGTAGAAGAGGGATGGGGGCTGATCCGGGTCCGAGTAGATGAAGCCCGTCGCGACGGTGTCGTAGGGCATCTCGGGGAAAGTGTCCTCCCCCATCGCGGAGCTGACGAGCGCGCCGTCGATGAAGGCCTCGAAGCCTCCGCTGTCGCCGACGCTGACGTGGAGCTCGATGCACGTCCAGGTGTCGAGGGGCACCATGGTCGTCGACGCGTGGGACATCATGAGCCCCTCGTTCCAGACCCGAAGCCGCCCTCCCTCCACGTAGAGCGTCATGCCTCCGCCGTCCGCGGGAGACACGTTGGCGAAGTCGAAGTGATAGAGCGACGACTCCGCTGGGAACAGAGCGTAGAGGCGGAGCCAGAGATCGCCGGAGTCGATGGCGGCGCTCGTGGCGCCCCACATGAACACCGATCCCGCCATCATCGTGGACTCGGCCCGAAGCGCACCGAGACCTCGGTAGACGACGTCCTCGGACCAGCTGGCCGTGCCCCCACCGTTGCCGTCCTCGGACCACGCGGCGAAGCCGGGGCCGTCTTCGAAGCCGTCGCAGAAGATCGCATCGGCGAGCGCGCCGTCGCACGCCGAGTCCGAGCCGCCCGCGTCGCCGCCGTCGATGGCGCCGTCACCGCCATCGCTTCCGGCTGCCGAGTCGACGGCCGCATCCGGCGGCGCGGCGTCCGCCGCGCCCGTGTCGGTCGAGGAGCCGGAATCGACGGGGCCGCTGTCCAATGTGGAGGCGTCGCCGCGCACGCAGAGGTTCATCGCCTCGTCACAGACCCATCCCACCACGCACGGGCAGGCCTTGCCGTCCAGGTCGACCTCGCCCGGGCTGCACGCCACCACCGCACCCGCCAGGGCGACAACCCACCACCTCATGTCCGTAGCCTAGTGTTGAGCTCGTGGTCGCGCACGTGATCTCCGACAGGTCTCAGGGCGCGAGGCAGGGATCCGGGCCCCGGTAGGGGCAGGTGACGCTCCGCACGGAGTCGCGGGTCGTGCCGCGCACCACGTAGGCCACGCAGCTCGGCGCAACACCCTGGCAGAGCGATTCCTCGCCTGCGACGAGATCGGTTCCGTCGTCGACGACGAAGCGGATGACCGGATTGGAGCTGCCGAGGATGACGCGGTCGGCGCTGAAATCGATTCCGTCGAGCTCGGCCGGGGCGCCTGCCGGGAAGGCCGCCGTCACGTCGTCCATGCTCGTGAGCACCATGTCCCCCGTCCCACACTCGCTCGCGGAGAGGGACAACATCCTCGGCTCGACGGTGAGCTCCATACCCGTGACGCCTTGCCCGCCGGGCGTGCACTCCGCCGGGCTCCCTCCGTCGCCGCTCGCATCGCCGCTGCTGCCGTCGCCGCTCGCATCGCCGCTGCTGCCGTCACTGCCCGCATCGCCGGTGCTGCCGTCACTGCCCGCATCGTCGCCCCCGTCATCGCCCCCACAACCAAAGGCCAGGGTCACGACGAAGAGGCAGGCGATGGTCCGTTGCATGGCGACAGGATAGCGCACGGGGTGGGACACCACGCGAAGCATGAGCGTCACATCTGTTTCAGCTCGTTCCAGCCGACCGGCCGCGCCCCCGAGTTCTTGGACGTCGAGCGGTGGCACGCTGCGTGCTTTACGTTCGCCCGAAGGAGAATCCATCCATGTGCGTTCGCGTCAACTGTCCCCGTTGCAACAAGCCCACCTACGCCGGCTGTGGTGCCCACATCGAGGCTGTCCTCTACGACGTGCCGAAGGACAAGCGCTGCCGCTGCCACGAGCCGCAGAAGAAGCGGCGCTGAGCGAAGGGGGCGCGCGAGGTGCCCGGGCCCATCACTGCTGATCGGTCACCGTCATCGACCAGAACGGCTCTTCCTGCCCGTCGAGGACGACCCGACCTCCGCCGTGGGTCCAGACGAGGTCCGGACAGTCGCAGGTCGTCATCCGGGCGGGCGCGTCCGCGCACGTCATCGTGACCGTCTTGCACTCGCACGACAGTGACTGGCCCGCGACGTCGACGTCGTTCGTCTCGGAGCCGACGGCTTCGGAGGGGCCGCGGCAGGGCGGGAGCGTCCAGGCGTAGAGGCGCAAGAGGTCGCGGTTGCCTTCGTTTTCGAGGAGCACCTCCTCGCCGTCCTGAACCTCGTAGAGCGCGTCGATCACGTTGGCGTCGCGGTTCTCTTCGGTGTCGGTGACCACCTGAATCCACTGACGGGTCTCGTCGCCTCGCGTCGCGTCCACACGGATGCGGAGCTGAGCGCCTTCGACGCTCTCGATGGTCTCGGTCAGCACGACGGGCGCTTCGCTGAAGGCGCCCGCGTACTCGTAGGTGATGGTGTCGCCGACCTCGTATCGAGTGAGCGGTGCGGCGCCGCTTTCGTCGTCCGGCGTGGCGGTGGCCTCCGAAGCGCTGCTCGCGCCCCCGCAAGCGAAGCACGACAGAACGATCAAAGCGGGAAGGAGTTGGGTGGTCAGACGCGTCATCGCCGTCGTGTACCAGTGATGGTGGCGCCCTGTAAAACTCCGGCGACGGTAGCGCCCGTCCGGATCTCGAAGCGCTCGCCTCCGCGACGGGGACGCTCCGCAACGTTGACAGGGGCCGGCGTGCCCCACCTCAGGGCACGAAAGGCTGAACCTCGGCGAAGTCGAGGATCGCGCGCCCGGCCGTGCCGTCGCCGACGTTGAGACTGTCATCCAGCCCCAGCTGACCGCCTCCATTGTTTCCCCAGCAGCGGAGGCCGCCGCTCGTCATGAGAGCGCAGGTGAAGCCAGTGTCCCAGTCGGTGGTCACCACGTGGCGAGCGGTGCCAGCGAGGGGCACGTCGCCCATGTCGACGATGGCGCGCCCGGCGGTTCCATCGCCGACGCTGAGGGTGTCGTCGTAGCCGAGCTGACCCTCGCTGTTGAAACCCCAGCAGCGCACGGCGCCGGTCGTCATGATGGCGCAGGTGTGCTGCTCTCCAGCCCACGCCTGGCTGACGGTGCCGCCCACGGGGACGTCACCCATCTCGACGATCGATCGGCCGGCCGTGCCGTCGCCCACGTTCGTCGTGTCCCCGTAGCCGAGCTGACCGAGGTCGTTCGCGCCCCAGCACCGGAGAGCCCCGCTGTCCAGAACGGCACAGGTGGTCTGGTCCCCGGCGCTCAACTGCACGACCCGTCCCCCGACGTTCACGTCGCCCATCTCCGCGATCCCGCGTCCGGTGGTCCCGTCGCCGACCGTCAGCGTGTCGTCGTAGCCGAGCGCACCGGCCCAGTTCTGCCCCCAGCACCGGACGGCGCCGAGCGTGCTGAGAGCGCAGTAGTGATTGTAGCCCCCGACCACGTCGGCGACTTCGAAGCCGATCGTCAGATCGCCGGCGGCGGCGATCTCGAGGCCGATGATCTCCGGGTCCGCGCCGTTGCCGTGATTGTGCCCCCAGCACCGAACGCCCCCACCCAACATTCGGGCGCAACCGCCCACACCACCGGTGATGACCTGGACGGCCTCGCCCCCGAGAGGCAGATCACCGTTGTCGGTGATGGTCCCGCCGGGACCACCGGCGCCGACGTCGTTGGTGTGGCCGTAGCCCAGCCGGCCGAAGCTGCCACCGCCCCAGCAACGTACGCCGCCCGTCGCCATCAGCGCGCACGACTGCATGTACGCAAGGGAGATCTGACGCACGAGACCGCCGACGTTCACGTCTCCCATGTCGGCGATCGACCGCCCGGCCGTTCCGTCGCCGACATGCGCCGTGTCGTCGTAGCCGAGCTGACCCACGCTGTTGAGCCCCCAGCACCGGACGGCGCCGCCTGCTGAGAGCGCGCAGGTGTGCCATGCCCCGATGTCCATCTGTCGCACGTCCGAGCCCACGGCGACGCCGATGCGCAAGCTTCCGTCCGCGGAGGGTCCGAGAGAGCTCTGTGCGAAGACGCCGAGATCGCAGAAGCCGTCCATCAGCACCGAGCCGCTCACCGCGCCGGACGTCGGGTCGATTCCGGCCCAAGCGCACGTGTTGGTGGCCGAGAGGCTGAACCTGATCACCTCCCCGGCGATCGGGTCACGAACCGAAGGCATGCAGCTGTACGCGCCGCCGAAGACAGCCTCCGCCGCGCACGTCGTCAGATTGACGGCGAGGGGCGGAGGAGGCGTGGTCGTGTCGGTGACGACGCTCGTGTCCGACGAGCCGTCCGCGATGCTCGAGTCCATCATCATCGCCGTGTCCGGTGCACCGTCCATGGCGGCATCCATCGCGCCGCCGTCTCCGGACGCGTCGATCGAGGAGTCGAGCAGCCCGGTATCGCCCGCGATGGGATCGAAACCCAACCGGCCACATCCGAAGGCCATCGTCAGGGCCAACACCCATCCGCCCATCCGCGCCACGAATTCACGATAGCGCGGGGGGACGAGGCGCGTCGACCGCCCCCGAATTCCCTCGGAATCCCCCACAATCCCCGCCTGGCCCCGCCCCCCCATCCGCGCTAGGCTCCGGCGCACCTTTCAGGAGGTGTTTTGGTGATCGACGACCGCCTGCGCGAGGCGCTGACATTCGACGACGTCCTGCTCGTCCCGGGCTACGCGGATTTTCTGCCCCGGGACGCGGACACGCGGTCGCGTCTCACGCGCGGGCTCGAGCTCACCATCCCCATCGTGTCGAGCGCGATGGACACGGTGACCGAGTGGCGCACCGCCGTCACCATGGCCCGCGAGGGCGGCCTCGGCATCATCCACAAGAACCTCACGCCCGAGGATGCAGGCGCGCGAGGTCCTCAAGGTCAAGCGCGCCGAGAGCGGGATGATCGTCGACCCGGTCACGGTCCGCCCCGATCAGTCGCTCCACGAGGCGCTCGAGCTGATGCGCGCGCCACAACATCTGCGGCCTGCCGGTGGTCGACGGCGACGAGCCGCGTCGGCATCCTCACCAGCCGCGACGTGCGCTTCGAGCAGAACCTCGCGCAGCCCGTCGAGCGCTTGATGACCCGCGAGCTGGTCACCGTGCCGCCTGGCGTCGATCAGGCGCGCGCCAAGGAGCTGCTGCACGAGAACCGAATCGAGAAGCTCCTCGTGGTCGAGGACGGCAAGCTCGTCGGTCTCATCACCATCCGCGATCTCCTCCAGGCCGAGAAGTTCCCGAACGCCATCAAGGACGACCTCGGTCGCCTGCGCGTGGGCGCCGCGGTGGGCCCGGGCGTCGACCGGACCGAGCGCGTCGCGGCGCTGGTCGAGGCCGGCGTCGACGTCATCGTCGTCGACACCGCCCACGGCCACAGCAAGGGCGTGGTCGACGCGGTCGCGCGCCATCAAGAAGGAGTACCCGAACGTCCAGCTCGTCGCCGGCAACGTCGCGACCGCCGAGGCCACGAAGATGCTCATCGACGCGGGCGTCGACGCGGTGAAGGTCGGCATCGGTCCGGGCTCGATCTGCACCACACGCGTCGTCGCCGGGATCGGCGTGCCGCAGATCACCGCCATCACCGACTGCGCTCGCGTGGGCGACGCAACACGGCGTCCCGATCATCGCCGACGGCGGCATCAAGTTCTCCGGCGACGTGGTGAAGGCGCTCGCCGCCGGCGCCGAGCACCGTGATGATCGGCTCGCTCTTCGCCGGGACCGACGAGAGTCTCCCGGCGAGCTCGTCCTCTACCAGGGCCGCACCTACAAGAGCTACCGCGGCATGGGCTCGCTCGGCGCGATGAAGAAGGGCAGCAAGGACCGCTACGGCCAGGCCGACATCGAAGAGGCCGAAAAGCTGGTGCCCGAGGGCATCGAAGGCCGCGTTCCCTACCGTGGTCCGCTCTCTCAGGTGGTCTACCAGATGGTCGGTGGCCTGCGCGCCGGCATGGGCTACACGGGCTGCCGCACCATCGAGGAGCTCCGCACCAGGACGCCAAGTTCCTCAAGCAGAGCTCACAGGGCCTGCGCGAGAGCCACGTGCACGACGTGGTGGTCACCGAAGAAGCACCGAACTACCGGCGTGGATAGTCGGGCGGCGGGCCTTCCGATCGCCTCGGCGGGCGTGCTAAACCGCCTCCCATGAGTCGGCGCCGCGCTCACCGATCCCATACGAGCCATCCATGAGTCGTGCTCTCGTCCTCATCCTCGACTTCGGCTCCCAGTACACGCAGCTCATCGCGCGCCGCATCCGCGAGAGCCACGTCTACTGCGAGATCCATCCCTGCACCCTCTCCCTGGACGAGATCCGCCACATGGAGCCGCAGGCCATCGTGCTCTCCGGCGGTCCGGCCAGCGTCTTCGGCGAGGGCAGCCCACAGGTCGACGCCGGCGTCTTCGAGCTGGGCGTGCCGGTCCTCGGCATCTGCTACGGCATGCAGCTCACATGTCACCTCCTCGGCGGCCGCGTCGAGAAGGCGACCGAGCGCGAGTACGGCCCCGCCACCATCGAAGTCACCGAAGGGGAGGGCATCCTCGCACTCCTTCGATGTTGGCGAGAAGGTCGACGTATGGATGAGCCACGGCGATCGCGTCGAGGCCCTGCCCGACGGTTTCGTCACCCTGGCCAAGACCGGCAGCACACCCTTCGCCGCCGTCGCCAACCACCAGCGGCGCATCTACGGAGTGCAGTTCCACCCCGAGGTCGTGCACACCCCGCGCGGGATCGAGCTCCTCGAGTCCTTCCTCTTCCACGTCACCGGTGCCGAGCCGGACTGGACCGCCGGCCACTTCATCGAAGAGACGGTCGACCAAGATCCGCGAGGAGGTCGGCGACGCCAAGGTCGTTTGCGGCCTCTCGGGCGGGGTCGACTCGTCGGTCGCGGCGATGCTGGTCTCGAAAGCCATCGGCGACCAGCTCACCTGCATCTTCGTCGACAACGGCGTGCTCCGAAAGGACGAGGCCAAGGAAGTCGTCCGCATGTTCCGCGACCACTTCCACCTGAACCTGGTGCACGTCGACGCGCGACAGGAGTTCCTGTCCGCGCTCGCGGGCGTCACCGATCCGGAAGAGAAGCGGAAGATCATCGGCCGCGTCTTCATCGACGTCTTCGATCGCGAAGCCACCAAGGTCGGCGGCGCGAAATTCCTGGTCCAGGGCACGCTCTACCCCGACGTGATCGAGAGCGTGTCCTTCAAGGGGCCGAGCGCGGTCATCAAGAGCCACCACAACGTGGGCGGCCTGCCGGAGAAGATGAAGCTCTCGCTCATCGAGCCCCTGCGCGAGCTCTTCAAGGACGAGGTGCGCGAGGTCGGGCGGAGATGGGCATGCCGCATCACGTCCTGTGGCGACACCCTTTCCCGGGGCCCGGCCTGGCGATTCGCTGCCTCGGCGAGATCACCGAGGAGAAGCTCGGCATCCTCCGCGAGGCCGACGCCGTCTTCATCGAGGAGCTCCGCACCAGTGGGCAGTACGACCACGTCTGGCAGGCCTTCGCCGTGATCCTCCCGGTCAAGACCGTGGGCGTGATGGGCGACGAGCGGACCTACGAGTACGTAGTGGGCCTGCGCGCCGTCTCTTCGCGCGACGGGATGACCGCCGACTGGTCGCGTCTCCCCTACGACCTCCTCGGCAAGGTCTCGTCGCGCATCATCAACGAGGTGCGCGGCGTGAACCGCGTCGTCTACGACGTGTCGAGCAAGCCTCCGGCTACCATCGAATGGGAGTGAGCTCGTCCTGGGACCCGAATCGAACACGAGCGGTTGGCTGCGCAGGGCGGGCGCATCGATGTTGGTGACCGCTTGCGTGCTGGCGTCGCCGGCGCCCGGTCTGGCCCAGGTGCTGGGCTTCGACGTTCCGCTCTTCGAGCGCGCTCCCCACGTGGAGCGGGGCGAGCTCCGCGTGGTGGTGGTGGGCACGCCGGACCCGCGGATCGAGCGGCTCGGGGCGCGGCGGCTGTCCTCGCGGCGGCGTGGCGAAGCGCGTGGGCGCGCTCTCATGCATCGCTTCGTCGACGACCGTCTGGCCGCGGCTTCGGCGTCGGCGGCGGTGGCCGCACGCGCCCATCGTGTGGTGGACCGACAGGCGCGGGTCGTTGGGCGCCGTCCCCTCGCGTCCGGGGAGACGGTGGTCGTGCTCGAGCTGTCGCTCTCGCGCCTCAGGCGCGCGGCGCCAGGGGTCCAGTGGCGCTCGTGAGTCGCGTTCTGCTCCTCGCCTTCGCGCTGTCGCTCGTCGCCAGCTGCGGGGGCCGGCAGCAGGCGGGCGAGCACGCGCTCTTGCGCATGCGGATCGAGCCCGAAACCGCCTCCGTCTACATCGACGATCGCTTCATCGCCACGGGACGCAAGCTGGCCGGGCGACCGGAGCGGCTCCGTCCCGGACGCCACTTCGTCACCGTGACCGCGCCTGGTTACTTTCCTCACGACGTAGAGGTGGACCTCCCGGTGGGAGAGACCCAGATAGAGCTCAGCCTCCGCGCCATCCCCCCTTGACCCATGCGATTTCACGAGACCACACACGGCGTCTACTTCGACGACCTCGACGCCTTCCAGATCCTCCACAACGCGCGCTACGTGCTGCTCTTCGAGCGCACCATCGGCAGCTTCTGGCGGCATCTCGGCTGGGGCGGGCCTCTCGACGTGCAGAGCGATTCGGATCGCTTCCACCTCGTCCGCGCCAATCACGTCGATTACCTGCGCCCGGTGAAGGGCGTGGGCGAGGTACGGGTG
This sequence comes from uncultured delta proteobacterium, assembly GCA_963727445.1. Classification (GTDB taxonomy): domain Bacteria; phylum Myxococcota_A; class Polyangia; order Polyangiales; family B10-G4; genus B10-G4. The sequence continues at coordinate 215,377 of CAVSGI010000014.1, read as the reverse complement.
CGGGTGTGGGTACACAAGCTCGGGCGCACCAGCCTCACCTTCGGCCTTCGTTGCCTGCCGCTCGACCAGGACCTCGACTACGCGAGCGGCTCCCGCACCATCGTCCGCGTCAGCCCCGACACCTGGCAACCGGTGCCGTGGAGCGACAGCTTTCGCGAGACCATGGCGCCCTACTGCGAGTAGCTATACCCTCGCCGCATGGCGCGCACCGCCGCGATCCTGGTCATCGGCAACGAGATCCTCTCGGGGAAGATCCGGGACGAGAACGTTCCCTACCTGGCGAGCGAGCTCTTCGCGCTCGGCGTCGCGCTGCGTCGCGTGATCATCTGCCCGGACGAGATCGAGGTGATCGCGAGCGACCTGAACGCGCTCCGCGCCGACCACGACGTGGTGTTCACCACCGGCGGCGTGGGTCCCACCCACGATGACGTCACCCTCGAGGCGGTGGCGCACGCGCTCGGCCGCGGGATCACCCGCTCGCCCGAGATCGAGCGGATGGTGCGAAAGCACTTCGGGGACGAGACCACCGAAGGGCACCTGCGCATGGCCGACGTGCCGGAAGGGGCTTCGCTGGTGCGAAGCGGCGAGATGCCCTGGCCCACGGTGGAGGTCGAAAACGTCTACGTCTTTCCTGGCGTCCCCCAGATCCTCCACCGGAAGTTCCCCGTGCTCCGCGAGCGCCTCCGCTCGGACGCTCCTTTCGTGAGCCGGGTGCTCTACACCCACGCCGACGAGTTCGAGCTCGCCGATCTCCTCGACGAGGCCGCCCAGGCGCATCCGCGAGTGATCATCGGGAGCTATCTCGCGTGGGATGCGCCCGACTACGCGGTGCGCCTGACCTTCGATGGGACCGACGGCGATGCCGTCACGGCCGCCTTCGACCACGTCCGGGCGGGCATCGCCGACGGCAAGATCGTCCGCGTGGAGTGAGAAGCGCGAGGCTCGGGATCCTCCGTGGTTCTCGGGGCTTCCGCTCGGCGGCGCCCATGCTTACCCTTGGTCCGTGCCGCCGCCGCCCGACAAGAGGCCCACCGAGCCGCCCCCTCCCGACGGGGGGGTGCGGCGGCGTTTCCCCTTCTATCTGTTGCTCGGCGCGCTGGTGCTCCTCGCGATCTTTCAGTCGGTGTTCTCCTTCGAGCCCCGCGATCAGATCCGCTACGACGAGCTCAAGCGCTACATCCGCGACGACCGCGTCGATTGGGTGCAGCTCTCGCCGACGGAGATCCGCGGCGGCTACGAGCACGGCAAGAAGCCACCGCCTCGCGAGGATGCCCAGGGCACCACGCGTCCCGACGTCTTCGTCACGGGTCGCGACCCGCGCGACGAGTCGCTCCTGCCGCTGATGGAAGAGCACCACGTCGCGATCCGCTACGTGGACGACTCCGGGATGGGGAGTCAGTGGCCCTGGATGATCTACCTCGGCGTCTCGGTCCTCTTGCTCTTCCTGCTCTGGGGCGGGCTCTTGCGCCGCATGGCGCCAGGCGCAGGTGCCTCCGGCGCGCTCACCTTCGGCAAGAGCAAGGGCAAGATCGTCCAACAGGACTCGGTCTCCGTGACCTTCGACGACGTGGCCGGAGTCGAAGAGGCCAAGGTGGAGCTGGAAGAGATCATCGAGTTCCTCCGCACGCCCGAGAAGTACACGAACATCGGCGCCAGGATCCCCAAGGGCGTGCTGCTCGTCGGGCCCCCCGGCACCGGCAAGACGCTGTTGGCGCGCGCCGTCGCCGGCGAGGCGCAGGTTCCCTTCATCTCGATCAGCGGCTCCGAATTCGTCGAGATGTTCGTCGGCGTCGGTGCCGCGCGCGTCCGCGACCTCTTCGACCAGGCGGAGAAGTCCGCGCCGTGCATCGTGTTCATCGACGAGCTCGACGCGCTCGGGCGGAGCCGCGGCAGCTCGGGCGGCATCGGCTCGAACGAAGAGCGGGAGCAGACGCTGAACCAGCTCCTGGTGGAGATGGACGGATTTGCGCCGCACGCGGCGGTGATCCTCATGGCCGCGACCAACCGGCCCGAGATCCTCGACCCGGCCCTGCTGCGCCCCGGACGCTTCGACCGGCAGATCCTCGTCGATCGGCCCGACCGCAAGGGCCGCGAGGCGATCCTCCGCGTGCACGTCAAAGGGGTGCGGCTCGACGATGACGTGGACCTCGCGGAGATCGCGTCGCGAACGCCCGGCTTCGCCGGCGCGGACCTCGCGAATCTGGTGAACGAGGCCGCGCTCCTCGCCGCGCGGCGCGACAAGGAGCGGGTCACGATGAAGGAGCTCTCCGACGCCATCGACCGTGTGGTCGCCGGCCTCGAGAAGAAGAGCCGACTCATCACCGACCGCGAGAAGCGCCGGGTCGCGTATCACGAGGTCGGCCACGCGCTGGCGGGCCTGCTCGCAGGCGGCGAGGAGACGGTCCACAAGATTCTCGATCATCCCGCGCGGGATGGCGGCCCTCGGCTACACGATGACGCTTCCCACCGAGGAGCGGTATCTGATGACCGAGACCGACCTCCGCGCGAAGATCGTGGGCCTGCTCGGGGGGCGGGCGGCCGAGGAGGTCGTCTTCGGCGAGCCTTCGACCGGGGCGCAGAACGATCTGCAGAAGGCGACGGAGATGGCACGGGCCATGGTGGTCGACTACGGCATGAGCGACGCCGTCGGTCCGCTTTCCATCAGCGGAGAGCGCCGGCCGATCTTCCTCGGTGGAGACGCGGGCGGCGTGGGCTTCACCCGCGACGTCGGTGACAAGCTCAACGACATCATCGACACCGAGGTGCGCACCATCGTCGAGACCGCGCGCGAAAAGGCGGTGTCGCTTCTCACCGCCAACCGCGACGCGCTCGAACGCATCACCAAGTCGCTCATCGAAAAGGAAGTCCTCGAAGGCGACGAGCTCTCGTCGCTCCTCGCCGAGGCCAAGGCCGCCCACCAGGAGCGGGCGGCCGCGGAGTAACCAAGAGAAGGCTGGTCGGAGCCGAAGCGAAGCGGCGCCGCAGGGTCAGCTCCGCGTGAGGGCGTAGAGCGCGATCCCGGCGGCGACCGAGGCGTTGAGAGAGCCGATGGTCTCGGTCATCTCGATTCGAACGAGGCGATCGCAGGCTTGTCGCGTGAGCCTCCGCAGGCCCTTGCCCTCCGAGCCGATCACAAGCACCCGCCCGCCGGCGGCCGGGCCGACATCGCCGAGGTGCTCTTCGGCTTCCCCCGCCAGCCCGACGATCTCGAACCCCTCCTTCGAGAGCTGTCCGAGGGTGCGCTTGAGGTTGGTGACGCGGGCGATCGCCACGTGCTCGGTCGCGCCCGCCGACGCCCGCACCACCACCGGGGTCACCGGCGCGGCGCGATCCTGAGTGATGATCACACCGCGCGCGCCGAAGGCGACCACGCTGCGAACGATGGCGCCGAAGTTGTGCGGGTCCGTGATCTGGTCGAGCGCCACCAGAAGCGGGCGATCGCCCGCTTCCTCGAGCAGCTCGTGCAGGTCGCGATAGGGGTAGGGGCCCGCGACGGCGACCACGCCCTGGTGTCGCGCCTCCCCGGCGAGGGCCGACAGCTCGCTGGCGCTGCGCGGCTCGAGGCGAACCTTCTTCTTTCGCGCGAGGTCGCAAATCCGCGACAGACCCTCGTCGTCGGGATCCTGCGCGAAGACCACGGCGATCTCGCCGCGGCTCGCGAGGGCTTCGTAGACGGCGCGCCGGCCTGCGATGATCCGCCCCACCGGTCACCCCGCCGCGGCGGCGATCTCCGCCACGATGGCCCGCGCGGCCGCCACGGGATCCGGGGCGTTGCGGATGGGTCGCCCGACGACGAGCAGATCGGCGCCCGAGGCGATCGCCTCGCCCGGGGTCGCGATCCGCCGCTGGTCCCCGGCCGCCGCGCCCGCGGGCCGCACCCCCGGCACCATCAACACGATCTCGCTGCCCAGCGCCTCGCGCAGAGGTGCGCACTCGTGCGGGGAGCAGACCAGGCCGCCGACGCCGCTGTCGGCCGAGAGCCGCCCGAGCCTCTGTGCGGCTTCGGCAGGGCTCCCTTCGAGGCCGATCGCGTCGAGCTCGCCCTGGTCGAGGCTCGTCAGCACGGTGACCGCGAGCAGGGTGGTGTCCTGACCCTCGGCCGCCTCGGCCGCCGCCCTCAGACCTGCCGGCCCGTTGGCCGCGTGGAGGGTCAGGTAGGCGACGCCGAGGTCACAGGCTGCCTTCACGGCGTGACCCACCGTGGCGGGGATGTCGTGGAGCTTCAGATCGAGAAAGCACCGCGCACCCGCGTCGTGGACCAGCCGCACGGCGTCCGGCCCCGCGGCGGTGAAGAGCTGCAGGCCCACCTTGAAGACGCCGACCTCACCGGCCAGCCGCTCGACCCAGCTCCGCGCCTCGACGAGCGTGGGCACATCGAGGGGAAGGACGAGACGATCTCTCGGGGGCGCCGACATCGCGCCCACTCTTTAGCATGTCCGCGGGGCTGCGGGCGCCCGTCTTAGATGCCGTCCAGGCCGGCCAACGGATCGTCGTCGAAGGTCATGGAGCCGCCGGACATGCCGCCCGACATCATGCCTCCGCTGCTGCGACGGCGTCGACGGGAGGACGTGGTGGGCTGATTTGCCTGGGCGGCTGCTGCCTGCGCCTGGGCGGCGGCAGCTGCGGCCTCCTCGGCCTGACGCGCCTTCTCGGCGGCTTCCTGCGCGCGAACGCGGGCCTCTTCGGCCTCCTCGGCGATACGGCGTCGCTCTTCGGCCTGCTGCTGCGCCAGCTGCTGCGCGGCGGCCGCCTCGGCGTCCTTGCGCGCGAGGTACGGGGACACGAACCCGAACCAGCCACCGGCGAGACCTCCCAGAAGGAGGACGACGATCGCCACGAAGACGCCTGGGTGCACGCCCTTGCGCTGCTGGCTCTTGAGCGCCTGCACCTCACGCTCGTGCTGAAGCAGGCGCTCCTGCTCCGCGGCGCGCTGCTTGGCCTCGGTCTCGAGGCGAACCCTCAGCTCGCGCTCTTCCTTCTCGCGGATCTTCGCCTCTTCCGCTTCGCGGATGGCGCGCTCTTCGGCGAGGCGGGCTTCCTCCTCGGCGCGGATCCGAGCTTCCTCGGCCTCGCGCTTGGCGCGCTCCTCGGCTTCCTTCGCGGCGCGTGCTTCAGCCTCGCGTCGCTGCTTTTCCGCCTCTTCCTCTTCGATGCGATCCTCTTCGAGGTTCATCAACTCCTTGAGGTTGAAGAGGACTGAGGATTCCTTCTGCTCGCTCATCAGACGTCTCTCCGTCGCGCAGGGCGGTGGAAATCGGCGACAGCCCCCGAAAATACGGCGGAACTGCGGCTCGAAAAGTAGCAGGGCTCACTCTGGATTGTCAATCCGAGAGCACCCCTCCGCGGCCGCGAATCCTCCGCGCTTTCGGTGGTTTCGAGACCTCGTGGCATACGCACGTGGCCTTGGACCCATCGGATCCCCTCGTCCTTGGATCCGATTGAGGCGGCCCCCTGTCGGGCGTATTCTCGAAGCCCATGCGGCCCCTTTCCTTGCTCCTGCTCTCCACGGCCCTGCTCACCTCCTGCAGCACCGAGAGGGCCGCCCGCGGGGCGGGCGAGACCTGTCTCCGGACGGCGGATTGCGACACCACCCAGGGCCTGGCCTGCGTCGCCGGCTTCTGCTCCACCGATCTGGGCGCTCTGGCCGAGGCGGGCACGGTGCCGATGCTCGGAGATGGGGCCACGCCCGCGGACGCGATGACGGACGCCATGGACGCGTCTGCGGACGCGCCCATCATGGACAGCACCGTGCCGCCCGACACCACGCCGCCCATGGACACCAGCGTGCCGCCCGACACCACGCCGCCCATGGACACCAGCGTGCCGCCCGACACCACGCCGCCCATGGACACGGGGACGGTGATGGACACCGGCACGGTGATGGACACCGGCACCGCCGCCGACGCCACCGCCGACTGAGCTCGACCTCACTCCCGCCAGAAGAGCTTCCAGGGATTGTGCTTCACGTCCCGCACGGTCTCTTGCAGGTCGTCGTAGATCGCATCGTCCATCAAGAGCGCGCCGATCGTGCCGCGGCCTTCGCTGATCTGACTGACGATGCTCTGCGCTTCGCCGACTGTGGCGTTGGCCCGCTCGGCGAGCTCGGCGGCGTCGTGGATCGCCGACCGGATCTGATCGCGCTCCTCGGGGCCGACGGCGGACAGGGTCTCGTTCAGGTTGCTGACGGCGCTGCGGGTGTCGCCGACGATGGGCTCGATGTCGCGCGCGACCGCGACGAGAGTGCGGTCCAGGTTGCGGACGATGCGATGCACCTCGGGGCCTTCGACCGTTTCGCGCGCTGCGTGGGCCAGCCCGGCGGCGTCCTGCATCGCAGAGTCCAGGTTGGTCATGATGTTGTCGATGCGGCCCTCTTCGTCACCGAGGAGGTGGCTCAGGTTGCGCAGGATGTTGCCGAGGTGGGTGAGCATCTCGCGGAGCTCGCCGCGGTTTTCCCTGAGGACGTCGACGATCGCCTCCAACAGCTCGTATCCGAGGGCGAGCGCGAGATCGAGACGGGGAGGGTCGAGGCCCAGGACCACCTGGTTGTCTCGAAAGTTGGGGCGCTCCGGCGCGCCCGGATCGACCGCGATCATCTGTTCGCCGAGGATGCTCGCCGCGGTGACGTAGAAGGTCGCATCGTCGTGGATGGTCTCCCAGTAGCGATCCTCGACGGTGACGTGCACGCGGATGAGCGTCCGCGTGTGGGTCTCGGGGTCGAGCTGGTTGCCCCGGTATTCGATCCTGTCCACGCGCCCGATCCGGACGCCCCCGGCGGTGACAGGCGCGCCGGGTTTGACGGCACCTGGATTGTCGAAGTCGATGCGCAGGCGTTTTCCCGAGGCGAAGAGATCGAAGCCGCCGAGCAGGAAGATGAAGCCCACGAAGACGACGATCGCCGTGAGGATCAGGAGCCCGACGCGGACTTCGAGGGAGGTCGTCTTCGCTGAGCCCGCCACCGGATTCAGACCTCCATCGGCCCTTCGGCCTCGCCGCGAATGAACTGAAGAACCACCGGATCGTCGGTGTGTCGGAAGTCCTGTGGAGTCCCGAGGAGGCGCACCTTGCCCTTGTACAGCATCGCGATTCTGTCGGCGACGTCGAAGATGCTCACCAGGTCGTGGCTCACCACCACCGAGGTCACGCCGAGCTCCGACAGGCGCACGATCATGGCGTCCACGCGCCGGGCGCTCACCGGGTCGAGGGAAGTGGTGGGCTCGTCGAAGAGCACGTACTCCGGGTCCATGGTCAGCGCGCGGGCGATCGCCACGCGCTTCTGCATCCCATCGCCCAGCTCGGCTGGCTGGGCGTCCGCGAACTCCTCCATCTGCACTTGCGAGAGGCGCCGCAGGGCTTCCTCGCGCGCCTCCTTCTTGGACATGCGCTGGTGCTTGCGCAGGGGCAGCGCGACGTTGTCGGCGCAGCTCATGGAGTCGAAGAGCGTCGAGTTCTGGAAGACCATCGCGCACTTCTTTCGCACCGGATAGAGCTCGAGCTCCGAGAGCTGCGAGACGTCCTGCCCATCGAGGAGGATCTGGCCTGAATCGGCGCGGAGCAGGCCGACCACGTGCTTGATGAGCACGCTCTTGCCGACCCCGGAGGCGCCGATGATGAAGAAGCGTTCGCCGACGCCGATGTCGAAGGAGACGCCGTCGAGGACGACCTTGGGCCCGAAGGCCTTCTTCACGTCGCGAAAGCTGAGCGTCACGCCGGGAACACCACCTGCCCGAGGAGGCTCAAGAAGAGGTTGAGAACGATGATCGCGAAGCAGGAGTAGACCACGGCGCTGGTCGTGGCCCACCCGACGCCGGCGGAGCCGCCGAAGGTGGACAGCCCACGGTGCGAGGAGACGAGCGCGATGGTCGAGCCGTAGGTGACGGCCTTGGCCAGCCCGACGATCCAGTCGCCGTGGTTCATCAGGACGGTGTTCAGGAAGGTATGGAAGTTCACGTCGAAGACGAGGTTTGCGGTGAGCATGCCGCTGATCGTCATGACGAAGGCGGACCAGATGATCACCACCGTGCCCATCACGGTCGAGGCGATGAAGCGTGGCACCACCAGGTAGTCCACCGGGTCGGCGGCGCACATGCGCATCGCGTCGACCTGCTCGGTGACCACCATCGAGCCCAGCTCTGCGGCGATACCCGCGCCGATACGCATCGCGAGGGGCAGGCCGCCGATGGAGGGGGCGAGGTCGCGTACCACGAACTTCAGGTAGGTCGCGCCGATCATCGACGTGTCCGGCACGATACGCTGCGCTTGCAGCCCGCCCTGGTAGATGAGGATGATGCCGATCACCCCCATGGTGACCGTCATGTAGAAGACGCTCTTGTTGCCCATGATCCACATCTGCTCGACGACGAGCTCGCGGTGGATGTGGCCGTGGCGGAGCCAGTAGAAGACGCGTGCCGCGAGCGACAGGACGCCGCGCAATTCGCGGTACGCGTTCAGCGGAGCGCGGCCGATGGCGGCCAGCAGCCGGGTGAGGGCGGAGGGAGCGGCTGACGGACCGCGCGTTGTGCCGACGCTGCTCATCCGATGGCGAAGGTGGCGAAGAAGTCGAGGATGAAGATGCCGCTGGCCGCGGCGACCACGGCGTTGTTCACCGCGCGCCCGACGCCCGGCGCGCCGCCTTTGACCGCGAGCCCGAAGTAGCAGCTGGTCATGGCGATCATCACACCGAAGATCGCGGCCTTGATGACGCCCGAGAAGAAGTCCCAGGGTTCGAGGAGGCCCTGGAAGGTGGACATGAACGTGGCCGGTGAGGTGTCGAGGAGTGTCTGCGCCGCCGTGATCGAGCCGAGCACAGCGACCGCGTCGCCGATCACCGTGAGCACCACCAGCATGATCACCATGGCGATCACCCGGGGCAGGATCAGGTAGCTCAGCGGATCGATCGCGAGCGCGCGCAGCGCGTCCACCTGGTCGGTCACCACCATCGTCCCGAGCTCGGCGGTGTTGTTGGCGCCCACGCGCCCGTTGAACATGAGCGCGATGAGGAGCGGCCCGACTTCGCGCAGCGTCGAAAATCCGGCTCCCCACCCGACGAGCGCCTTGGCATCGAAGCGAAGCACCAGGGGCGCGGCCTGGACGACCATGATCGCGCCGACGAAGAGCGCGGTGACGGACACGATCGCCACCGACTGCACGCCGGTTTGATGAAGGGAGCGCAGGAGCTCCTCGCGATCGAGGCGGGGCGGCAGGAGACGCGATACGAGGCGCCCCGCGAGGACGAAGAGCCCTCCGGTCGTCTCCGCGATTTCCAGCGCGGTTCCGCCCACACGGGCGGGGATTGCTGTCCAGGACGCCACGGCGGGAGGATAGCGGGAAAGGGGTGGAGACGGGGGACGGGAGCGGGAACGGGACGGACCGCCCGCCCGTGGCGACTCCGCGCCCGCCGCGTCCCGTTCCGTCCGGGAACGGGAAGAGCGCGCTTGATGGGGACGGTCTACACTTTTCAACTTTCGGCTCGCTTGATGGGGACGGTCTACACTTTTCAACTTTCGGCTGGGCCGCGCGCATGCGGATGGAACCCAGGCGTGCGTGGCGAAAGTTGAAAAGTGTAGACCGTCCCCGTTAGCCCGGGAACGGGAACGGGAACGGGAACGGGAACGGGAACGGGAACGGGAACGGGAACGGGAACGGGAACGGGAACGGGAACGGGAACGGGAACGGGAACGGGAACGGGAACGGGAACGGGAACGGGAACGGGAACGGGAACGGGAACGGGAACGGGAACGGGAACGGGAACGGGAACGGGAACGGGAACGGGAACGGGAACGGGAACGGGAACGGGAACGGGAACGGGAACGGGAACGGGAACGGGAACGGGAACGGGAACGGGAACGGGAACGGGAACGGGAACGGGAACGGGCGACGCCCCGTTGGGGACGGTTGGGTATGCGGCTTGCAGTGCGTGCTGGCGGCCGGCACACGCTGGCACTGAGGATGCGTATGCGCACAGCCCACCGAACTTCCTTCATCTCGCTGATCTTCTTCGTCGCGCTCGGCGTCGGCTGTAGTGGCTCGCACGACAGGGGCGATGGCGCCGTCGACAGCGCTGCCGACACCGGTTCCTCCGCCGATTCGGCGGTCGCCGATTCAGCCGCCGCCGACTCGGCCGCCGCCGACTCGTCCGCCGCCGACTCGGCCGTCGTCGATTCGGCCGTCGTCGACTCGGCCGCCTCCGACGCGAGTCGCACCTGTGGCGACGCCACGTGCGGCGCTGGCCAGATCTGCATTACGGGGCGCTGCGCCGGGTGCTGCGACGTCCCACCCGAGTGCATCCCCATCCCCACCGGCTGCAGCGGCGCGCTGGGCTGCGACTGCTTCGACACCGATCCCTGCGGCGGGTGCACGACCTGCCAGACCGTCACGCCTGGCGAGATCGTCTGCGGCAACTGCATGTGTGCGTGCCTTGCGCCCTGGACCCCCATCGACACGCCCGCGGGCCCGCGGCCGGTCATCGATCTGCAGGAGGGCGACCTCGTCTTCAGCATGGATGATGGCGAAGTCCGGGCGGTGCCCATCATGGGCGTTCGTCGGCGCTCGGTCAGTCATCATGCCGTCGCGCACATCACCCTCGCCAGCGGTGACACCATCGACGTCAGCGGCAGCCACCCCACCGCCGACGGTCAGCCCCTCGACTCGCTCGGGCCGGGCGACTCGCTCGGCAGCGAGGAGATTGTCTCGATCGAAATGGTCCCTTACGCCGAGCCCTTCACCATGGACATCCTGCCGGCCTCCGACACCGGGACCTATTTCATCTCCGGCGCCATCATGGGAAGCACCCTCTTCGGTGGTAGCGCGTGTGGCGACTGTCGCTGACGGAGCCACGGACTCAGAGCGGGCCGATTCTCGCGAACTGGGCGAAGTCGTCAGCCGGCGATGCGGACAGGACGCGTTGGGCGCGGCGTCGCCTCGTGCGCGCGGTCCGTCAAGACCGGCGCAGCGGTCCTCCGCCTCCGCCCCTGGCCCCTAATCTAGAGCGGCCCCTCCGTCAGCCCGTGCACGAACTGCTTCACCTCGGGCACTTCGCTGGTGCGCGCTTCTTCGACGGTGCCCTCGAACAGGAGGCGGCCGCGGTGGAGCATGCCGACGCGGTCGGCGATCGACAGGACGCCGGCGACGTCGCTGGAGATGACGATGGCGGTGGCGCCGTCGGCCTTCTGCTCCTCCGCCAACAGATCGTAGATCTTCTGGCTGGTGACCGGGTCGAGGCCGGCGGTGGGCTCGTCGTAGAGCAGCACCTCGGGGTGGGTGATCGTCGCGCGCGCCACGCCGATGCGCTTCTTCTGTCCGCCGCTCAGGCTCTTCGGCTCGCGATCCTCGATCCCCGGCAGCGCCATGCGCGCGAGGCGCTCGGCGACACGCTCGGCGACCTCCGCGTCGCTCAGGTTGGTCAGGCGCCTCAGTGGGAAAGCGATGTTCTCTCCGACGGTCATGAAGTCGAAGAGCGCGTAGTTCTGAAAGAGCATCCCCATGCGGCGTTGGATCTCGAAGCGGGCGACGTCCTCGATGCCGGTGATGGGCGCGCCGTCGATGGTCACCTCGCCGCGTTCGGGCTCGAGGAGCCCGGCGATCACCTTGAGCATGACGCTCTTGCCCGCCGCTCCCGGGCCGATCAAGGCGTAGATCGACCCGCGCGGCACCTCGAGGGACACGCCCTCGAGGGCCACCTTGTCGCCGAAGCTCTTGTAGACGTCTCGGGCCCGAATCACAGGCCGCGCAGGCGGGTCGCCTCCCAGACTCTGCCGACGCCCAACACGAAGGCCGCGGTCCGGAGGTCGCAGCCGTGCTTCTTGGCGATGTCGTAGAGGCTGGCGAAGGACTTCTTCATGATCTTCTTCAGCTCGGTGTTGACCCGCTCTTCTTCCCAGTAGAAGTGCTGCATGTTCTGCACCCACTCGAAGTAGCTGACCGTCACGCCACCAGCGTTCGCGTAGATGTCGGGGATCACGTGGATGCCGCGCTCGATGAAGATCTCGTCCGCCTCAGGCGTCGTCGGCCCGTTGGCGCCCTCGACGATGAACTTCGCCTTCACGTCCTTGGCGTTTTCCTTCGTGAGCTGACCGCCCAGGGCCGCCGGAATGAGGATGTCACACTCGTGGGTGAGGATCGCTGCACCATCGACGTGCTCCGCGGCGAAGCCCTCCAGCGTCCGCTTCTCGCTGTTCTTCACGTGCTCGGCGGCAGCGTGGCAGTCGATTCCATTCGGGTCGATGTAGCCGCCGCTGACGTCCGAGATGCCGATGACCTTCGCCCCCAGGTCCTGCAGGATCATCCCTGCCCAGCTGCCGACGTTGCCGAAACCCTGGATGACGACGGTCTTGCCTTCGATCTTGTCGCCGAGGGCATCGAGGAGCTCGACGGTCGCGTGGACGCAGCCACGGCCGGTGGCCGCGTTACGCCCCAGCGATCCCGCCATCTCGACGGGCTTGCCAGTGACGACGCCCGGCTCGTATCCCCGGTACTTCCCGTACTGGTCGAAGATCCACGCCATCACCTGGGCGTTCGTGTACATGTCGGGCGCGGGGATGTCGCTCTTGTTCCCGATGATCTCGTAGATGCCGTCGACGAACTTGCGGGTGAGGCGCTGGAGCTCGGCCTGACTCATCTCCCAGGGCTTGCAGGCGATGCCGCCTTTGGCGCCGCCGAAGGGCACGCCGACCACGGCGGTCTTCCACGTCATCAGCGTGGCCAGTGCGGTGACCTCCGCGGCGTCCACGTGGTGGTGGTAACGGAGCCCCCCCTTGAAGGGGCCGCGCGCGTTGTCGTGCTGGACCCGGAACCCGATGTAGGTGCCGATGGTTCCGTCGTCGAGCTCGATGTTGCACTCGACGCGCACCTCGCGGTGGGGGGTCTTCAGTTGAAGCGAGACGTCGCTGGGAAGGTCGAGCAGCTTGGCTGCCTTGTCGAAGTAGTAGCGCGTGGCCTCCAGGGCTTCTTGGCTCATGTTCTCTTCCCTTTCCCCTCCGGTTGGCGGCGCGTCATGCGCCCTGCGCTGTCGGAGTCTCTGTTTCTTGTCGCGGGCGGCGGAGCCGTATCCACGAAATGATCAACGCCAGGGCGAGGAGCGCCGAAATCCCCAGCGCACCGGCGAGGACGCCCTTCAGGATGGGCGCCGAGCCCTGGGTGACCGCGATGGGCCCGATGTGGACCAAAGAGGCCTGCCGGGGTGCGGCGGGGGGGGCTTCGACCTTCACCACGGCCACCGCGTCGGGCGTGAGCTCGGGCACCGCACCTGCCACCAGCGATTGCACCGCCGCGTCGTCCACCGACGCGCCGGTGCGAAGCCGCAGGAGCACCGAGGCGCTGGGCGTCGGGCGCTCCTCACCCATGGCGAAGTTGCGGCCTTCGGGGATGGCGAGGTGGACCCGCGCGCCGAGCACCCCGTCCATCGCCTCGAGGGAACGGGCGAGCTCGCCGCTCTGCGCCGCCGCGAAGCGCGCTCGCTCTTCCGTCGCGGTCGGCACCAACGTAGGCTCGCCGAAGACCTCGGCCAATCCCGGCGCCGGCTCGCGCGGCAGGTCGAGCGCGCGCAAGACCGAGAGGGCGGAGCCCACGTCGTCGTTGGGGACCCGGACGTCCCACCCCTCGTTCGCGCCGACGGTCGCTTCTTTGCTCGCGCCGATCCCCTGACCGTCGAGCGCGACCACCACGGCGTTGGCCTGGCCCTCGGACAGACCGCTGGCGATGGTCGCTTCGCAACCCGCGAGGAGCGCGATCAGTGCCAGGGCTGACAGCGCCGCGGGTCGTAGTCCCCCCGTGTTCCGCATCAATCGACGCTGAAGCTGTACCGCGCGCCCATGCGAGGGGCGGGGAAGGAAGGGAACTGGATGCCGCGAACGCGACCGGCGATGCATTGCTTGAAGGCGGGGCTGCCCTGGCGAACGCTGGCGCCCTGCACCCGGCCGCTTCCGAGGATCGCGAGATCGATCTGCACCTGGTGCAGGCTTCCCCCGCCGCGAAGCTCCTGGCCGACGCAGCTGAAGAGCCGGTTGATGTTCCGGTTCATCACCCCCGCGACGTCCGCGCTCGTGAGCTGCCGCTCGCTGCCGCCCATGGTGGCGTCGCCGAGGTTCACCGCCTCGTTCATCGCGTCCTCGTAGCTCAGCGAGCCGCCGCCTCCGCCGCCCATGCCGGAGCGCATGCCCATGCCGCGATGTCCGTGAGGCATCGGCAGGATGCCGGCCGAGCCTTCGATCTGGATGTCGCCCGACTCGTAGAGGTTCGCGAGCTCGACGTCGCCCGTCACCTCGTCGTCCGCCGCCTCGCGCGTGAGCAGGAAGATGCCGACGCCCAAGAGCAGCACGGCGAGCACGCCACCGCCGATGAGCAGCTTGCCGACGTTGCTCGCGGTCTCGACCTTTTCCGAGCGCTGCAGCGCGGCCGCCTCGTCCTGCTGGCGCTTGGTGACCTTGAACTGTTCGAGGAACTCGGTGAACTCCGGGAAGCCCTTCACCGGCTTGCGCTCTCCGGTGTCCATGTTGAGCAGGCCGTGGTTCTCGAGGACCTCGCCCTTGAGAATCATCTGAACCAGCTCGCGACCCGAGAAGGGACCGTGGTCGAGCTTGTCCTTGACCACCATCCAACGCGGCGCGTCGTTCTCGGTGATCTTGGCCAAGAGGTCCTTCAGGTCCACCTCGGCCGGGCCCGCCTGGGGCATGCTGAGCCGTGGGGCCGGGGGGCCGTCAGCGCCGGCCATGGAGGGGCGGAACTCCTCGTGGATCGACACCCGGGCCCCGACCTTGGGCTGGCCGGGGGAGGGCGGGGCGACCTTCCGCTTGGACGGCTGCGCGATGGTCAGCGCGTCCTCGTCCACCGCGAAGTCGATGTCGATCGAGAAGTCGAGCTCCGGGGCGACCTCCGGCGCGTCGGCGACCAGAGGGCCGAGCGCATCGCGCACTTCCCCCGGCGTGGCGTAGCGCTGGGCGGGATCGCCCGCGAGGCACTTGAGCAGTACCTGGTCGATGGCCTCGCTCGCGTCGGGGTGGGCCTGAGACGGCGGCGTGAAGCCGTCGGCCGGGCTCTTGCCCGTGAGCATCGTGTAGAGGATCGCGCCCAGGCCGAAGATGTCGCTGCGCTTGTCCGGCGGCTGTCCGGCTTTGACCTCGGGCGCCAGGCAGGCCTGCTCGGCTTCGCCCAGCGCCCGCGCGCCGACCGTGCTGACGATCGCCTTGGCCACGCCGAAGTCGCCCACCTTCACGCGGCCGGCGGAGGTGACCCAGACGATGCTCGGGCGCAGCCCGCCGTGACAGGTCGTCGGGTGGGCCTTCTCGAGCGCCTTCACGACGTGGGCGACCACGTTGTAGGCGCCGCGAAGAGACAGCTTCTTTCCTTCGTCCTCGCGCTTCTGCACGAGCACCGAGAGCGGCGCGCCGTCCACCCACTCGCAGGCCACGAACTGCGTGCCCGCGGCGCTGCCGACGCCGTAGGTCCCGACGATGCTCCGGTGTGTCAGACCGGCGGCGCCGCGACATTCGGCTTTCACCGATTTCTGTGCGGCGTCGTTCGAGACCAGGGTGGGGGCGAGGAGGCGCAGTGCGATCGCGCGTTTGGTCTTCTGATCGCGCGCGCGCAGAACGAGACCCAAGGCGTCTTCACTGACGGTCTCTTCGACCTGAAAGCGACCGCCCACTACCTGTCCCGGCGGGATCGCGTTTTTCGGGCTCGCCATCGGCAAGCTTTCCGTCTGAGCGGTCATGAGGAGGAGCCGAGATTATCGAAGCCCGCGACCACCCGTAAAGGCCCGAAGACATCAAGACGCGACCGGGGGCGGTCGTGGTATCAAGACTTGGATGGCCCCCCGCGCTTTCACGACCACGCTCGCCCTCTGGATGGCGCTCGGCGCAGCCGCTTGCAGCGACGATGGCGGCGAGGAGGTAGCTCCGGGGCGCGGCGTGGGCGAGCCCCAGCGGGCTCAGGTGACGGAGCCGGTGTCGGGCCAGGTAGGAGCCCGGCCCCATGGCCCTGGGGTGGCGATGACGACGCAGCGTCGGGTGGGGGGTGAGCACGTCCAGCTCGAGGCGACCCCCGCCTCGCCCATCACCGTGACCGAGACCCAGGAAGTGGCGGCCGAGACGCAGAGGGTCCGCGATCCCTCGGCGGAGCTCCGCCGCATGATGGGCGATCCGAGCGCCTGCCTCACCGAGGCCGACCGCCACATCGGTCGGGACGTGTCCTTTCAGGTCGAGGTCGACACGGTGAGGAGCGGCATAGTGGTGGGGGCGCGCGCCACGGCGCCCGGGGTGAGCGAAGAGGCGATCGAGTGTGTGCGTCGCCGGGCGAGCGCGCTGCGCTTCGAGCCCTTCGAGGATCGCGGCCGCACGATTCAGACGGCGTTGATCCTCCGTCTGACGCCCACCGAGCCGCCGCCTCAGTAGCCAGCGCGGCGTCAGTTCTTCGCGACCTCGACGACGACCTCGCGCTCGTCGACCACCTGGCCGGGCAGGGTCGACAGCACGTGGTCCACGCGATCGCTCTGCACGTCGACGAAGGCGTGCTTGTCGCGCACACGAACGCGGCCGATCTCGGCGCGCTCGAGGCTGCACGAATCGCGGAGGAGCCGCGCGATGTCGCCGGCGCGCAACCCGTCGCGGCGGCCGAGGTTCACGTAGAGGCGGGTCATTCCCTCCTCGTCGTCCTTCGGGGCCTCGCTCTCGCGCGGCGCTTCGTCGTCGCGCGCCTCCGCTTCGGGCTCCTCGTGCGGCGTCCGGGCTTCGTCGGCACCGGCGGCGGCCGCTTCCTGCTCGCGCGCTTCGCGGGCCTCGTCCTTCTTCTTTTTCTTCTTCGTCCCGTCCTTCTTCTTCTTTTTCTTCTTCTTGCCGCCGTCGTCGTCGCTGGCAGCCTCGACCGGCTCGGGGCGGCGGTCGCGGCGCGCTTCGGCGGCTTCCTCGTCCACCCCTTCGCGCCCACCGAAGAAGGCCCCGAGAAGCCCGCCCACGATGCGCTCGGCGTCGGGGTGGGTCAGGAGGCGTCGGGCCACCGAACGGTCGATCTCGCTCACCGCCTTCGGGAAGGCCGCCTCGAGGAGCCCGATGCGATCGGCTTCGCGGCGCGTGCGCTCCTCGCCCTTGGTCGGGAGCGAGCGCTCCACCGGGAAGATCTTGTAGGTGAGCCGGAGGTAGTAGAGCGAGCCCAACTCCTGCGGGCTCACCAGGGAGATGGCCGTGCCCGTGCGACCCGCGCGTCCCGTCCGTCCGGTCCGGTGGATGTACTGCTCGATGTGATCGGGGAAGGTGTAGTTGATGACGTGGGTGACGTGCGAGATGTCGATCCCGCGCGCGGCGACGTCGGTCGCGACGAGGTAGCGGAGCTTGCCCTCACGCGTGCGCGCCATGACCTTCTCGCGCTCGGACTGGGGCAGGTCGCCGTTGAGCCAGGTGGCGTTGAAGCCGGCCTGGGAGAGCTGCTGCGCCACCATCTCGGTCTCTGCCTTGGTGTTGCAGAAGACGATCGCGCTCTCGGGGTCCTCGACCTCGAGGATCTCGATCAGGTCGTTCACCTTGCCCTGGCCGCTGACCAGGTAGGTGAAGTGGCTGATGGTGGTCGCCCCGATCGCGTCGCTCGAGAGCGAGACGTGCTCGGGGTCGGTCATGTGACGGTTCGCCACGCGCTCGACGCCGCGGTCGACGGTCGCGGAGAAGAGCAGGGTCTGCCGCTCCTTGGGGAGACGGTCGATGATGGCGTTGAGCTCCTCGGCGAAGCCCATGGAGAGCATCTCGTCCGCTTCGTCGAGGACCAGAACCTTCAGGCCCCGGGCGTCGAGGGTGCCGCGCTTGAGGTGGTCGAGGACGCGCCCCGGGGTGCCGGACACCACCTGCGCGCCCGCTTCGAGCTCGCGCACCTGCCGCTCCATCGGCGCGCCGCCGTAGACCGCCGAGGTGCGAATGCCGTTGTGCTTGCCGATCTTCGAAAGCTCGCGCGCGCTCTGAAGCGCGAGCTCGCGCGTGGGCGCCAGCACCAGGGCCTGCACGCCGGGATCGGCGGTGACCAGCTTATCGGCGATCACGATGCCGAAGGCGCCGGTCTTCCCCGTGCCGGTGCGTGCCTGGACGATCAGATCGCGGCCGTCCACGGCCGGCTCGTAGGTCGCCAGCTGAACGGGAGTCGGGTTGACCCAGCCCATCTCGTCCACCGCGCGGCGAACCGGCTCGGAGAGAGGAATGGCGTCGAAAGTGGGCGGGCTCTTGTCTTCGGTCGCGGGCACTACGTCGGTAGTCATCGATCTGTTCTCTGCTGTCGGGAGGTGATTTGTTCGAGGCCACGGTCCACTTGGTGCGAGAGCGGCTTTATCTCGCGGGTGATGCGACCGAGCGCGTCATCGACGCGATGTCGCATTCGACCCACCGCGAGGTGCGCCGCCTCTCCTTCGCCGGTGCACAGCGGGGCGAGAGCTGCGTGACGCAGGTCCCAGCCGCGAAGCCACTCCTCGAGCCCGTCGGTGGACGCGCCCGCGGAGGCGACGTGTTCCGAAGCGCGCGCGAGAAGCTCGCTCCTGAGCTCGCGAACCCCCGAGGCGCAGTCCTCCGCCGGCGGCTCGGCGGCCGCCTGCGGTTGAAAGACCTGCAGCGGGATCGAGTAGAAGCCCGCCCCGGCGATGTAGAGCGCTGCGCACCAGAAGACGACTCCTGCCGTGCGGCGTCCGATCCGGGGTGCACGACTGAGTAGTCCACCGCGCTCCGAGCTACCTTCGGCCACGTCTCGTGAGTCCTCGTGAAGTGTCCTCCCGCGGTGGGGAGGACCAGAATTGCAAAGGAAATTACCCCCCCTTCTAATCGGCCTCGCGAAGGGGGTCAAGCCGGCAAGGCGGGTCCTCAGCGCTCCCAGCGGATGGCTTCGGCGCCCCCTGGCAGCACCACCCGGGGCAGATGGCCATCCCGGCGGGCCACCACGATGCCCCGGGAGGTCGACCAGGCGATCATGCGGCAATCGGGGGAAAAGGCCGGGTCCTTGTTCTCCCCCCGCTCGGCGCTGACCCGGGTGACGACCCCGGTCCGGCGGTCGAGCACCATCACACGCATCCCGCCGCCCACCTCGGTGTAGGCGAGCCATCGACCGCACAGAGCGGGGGTCTGCGCTTCGAGCTCGCCGTGGGTCAGCTGCTCCAGCGCCGACTCGCCCGCCTTCGCCAAAAAGATCTGGGGCGTGCCGCGCCGGTTCGAGACGAAGGCGATGCCGCCATCGGGCGCGCAGGCGGGGCTCACGTCGATGGCTGGATTGGCGGTGAGGCGCTGCTCGTCGCTGCCGTCGGGGCGCACGCTGTAGATGTCCGTGTTGCCTTCACGGCTCGAGGCGAAGTAGAGGCGGCCGCCGCAGAAGCGCGCGCCCATGTTGGTGTTGTGGCCGCCCACGATCGGCGCGTCCGCCGTGCCGCTTCGGGTGATGAAGACCCCGGTGGGCGTGGCCACCGAATAGAAAACGCCCTCTGGGCCGAAGGCGGGGAGGGTGGCGATCCCGTGCCCGCTCGAGACGCGGGTGAGCCCCCGGCCGTCGGCGTCGGCCACGAAGATGTCCTTGCGCCCGCGCGCGATGCGACGCCCGAAGACGAGGCGCGAGGCGAAGGCGGCGCGACGTCCGGTGAGCGACTCCACCACGTCGTCCGCGAACTCGTGGAGGAAGGACGCGAAGTCCTGACCGCGGTAGGTCCGCGTGAATCCGACGCCGTCGGTGGAGCGACGCAGGCTGAGGGTGAGCTCGCCGCTCTGGGCGCGTCCGCTGATCACGAAGTCGCACTCGTCCTCGATGCGGAGCTCGCGTACGTAGGAGAGGTCCGAGGCGAGGGCGCTGCGCGCGATGGGGCCGAGCATGCCACTGATCTCGAAGCCCACACGGGCGGGCGCCATGGGGTTGGCCGCCGCGAGAGGTGTGAGTCCCGTTGGAGAAGCCGCATCGTCGGGCGGCGGGGGAGGGGGGAGCTGGCTGCGCGAGCGCACGGCGCCGGCCGGCGCCGGGGGGCGATCGAGACCGGCGGCGAGCTCGAGGAGGCCGAACTCTTCGGCCGGGGGCGCGTCCAACAGGTCGGGGTCGTCGCCAGCGAATCCCAGGAGCGCGGCGGCGAGGGTGAGCACCACCGCCCTTCGCCAATCCTTCAAGAGCCCGCCTCGCGCTTGCGCGCGTCGCGCCTTCGCTCGCGTGAGAGCCGCTCCTTGCGCCGTCCCCAGAAGAAGAGGCCCGCGCCCAGTACGACCAACCCCGCCACTGCGACGAAGCAGAGCGCGTAGAGGTAGATGTAGAACTGACCAGCGCCCATGAGTCAGGGCAGCGGGAAGAGGCGTCCCTGGATGTCACCGGCGGGATCGGCGTTGCCGTCCTGCCAAGCGACGAACCAGAGCGGCGCGCTCGCGGTGCCGCCGGCGGCGGCGGCGGGGTCGCTGACGGTCCCGGTCGCGACCTGGAAGGCGTCGGTCGTCGGCGGCGCGTCGCGGTTGAGCGCGAAGGCGCCGTCGGGGCTGATCATGCGCGCGACGATGCCGGAGCCGTCGACCCAGGCCACGCCGAAGCGGTCGCGCGAAGCGGCGAGGGTGGGGGCGCTGCCGGCGCCCACGTCGAGGACGTCACCGGCGGCAGTCATGGTGGCGTCGTAGACCTGGGCTTGCACGCCGAGGCCGTTGGTCCAGGCGATGGCGGTGCGGCCGTCGGAGAGCGACGCGGCCGCCGGCTCCGCTCCGCTGCCCACCATGACCGCCATGGCGTCGACGGCGGCGCCGTCGGCGCCGTAGCGCTGGTAGTGGACGCTGCCGCCCGCGGCGAAGGCGACGACGAAGCCGGCGGTGCTCGCCGCGACCGAGGGGCTGGTCGCGCCGGTCTGGCCGGTGCCGACCGGGAAGGGAGTTCCTGGGGTCGTCGCGTCACCGGCGACGATGCTCCCGGTCAAGCCAGTGGCCGAGCAGGGTCCTGAAACACGACCAGTGCCGTACCGTCTCCCATGAGCGCAATCGACGGATTCGCTCTCTGCGATCATTGGCGCTGCATTCATTCTGGCTTCCGGTGTCCCGATCTGATTCCGGGTACCCGTCGAAAAACTCACCCACACCCCCGCGTTCGTTCCGGCAATGAACGAAGCATAGGCGACGCCGAAACAGGTTCCGTTTGGCGGAGTCGTTCGAGTGCAGGAGGCAGCTGCGGCGACGGCGGGGACGCCTTGTGGACCCTGAAGCTCGTCGACCAATCCCGTCCACCGATAGTGCAGTTGGCGACGTCGATTATTCGCTCCCGTCTCAGACAGCATCATCGCGCGGATATCCCGAGTCATCGAGATCCGAGTCGTAGACCACGGCCAGGCGAGCTCCTTCTGTCCAGCCGGACGCAGGTGTGATTTCGGCCGCGGCCGCCATCCCCGCGGTCCGCGACACGAGGAACGGCTCCGTGCGGCACGAGGCGTCGCAGCCGTCGCCCGCCGCCATGTTGCCGTCGTCGCACTGCTCGTCGGGGCTCAGGATCGAGTCGCCGCAGACGCCCGCGCCGAAGTTCTGGATCAGCTCGATCTCGACGTTCTTGGTGCCTCCGTTCGCGACTTCGTCCGTCGCGCATCCAGTGGCGATCATGAAGTCGGTACGTCCGCTCACCTCGTCGGTGCCCCAGCCCCGAACCAGAATGACCCACCGGCCTGGCGGTACGGTCGCCATGACGCCCGAGAGGAGATCTGCGCTGCTGAACTCGTTCGTGAAGATCGCTTCCGGAATCATCGCGCCCCGTTCTTCGGGCGGACTCGGCGTCGTGAACCCGGTGGCTGGGTCGCAGGTGAAGCTGTCGCTCGGCAGCACGAGGAGGCGCAGGTCCCCCTGAATGTCATCGATCAGGGCGGCTGGGTCGCGCAGAGCCAGGCCGGAGCCCTGGTCTTCCTCCGCGCTGCAGCCTCCGAGAGCCACACCGAGGAGCGTCATCGCAATCGCGAAGCGAAGCATGTGCGCATGATAGCGCCGAAGCTGTGGCCTGTGCAGATCTCGTGTCATTTGGGAACTCTCGAACATCTCGTCCGAAGTCGTCGTTCAGGTGCGTCGTCCCGCGAGCGCCCCCGGAGGGGCGGGCCGAGGCGTGCGTGCGCTACATCGAGCGTCCGCCCCGAGGAGGAGAGCCGCGGGACGGCGTGCCTGGGCGGCGACGTCACGCAAGCTCAAATCACCAATTTGTACCCCACGCCGTACACGGTGAGGATGTGCTGGGGCTTGTCGGGGCTGGGCTCGATCTTCTTGCGGAGCTTCACCACGAAGTTGTCGACGGTTCGGTTGCTGGGGCTCGAGCTGATGCCCCAGATCTTGTCGAGGATCTCGTCGCGGCTCACCGGCTGGCCGGCCCGCTCGTAGAGGATGCGCAGGAGCTCGATCTCGTAGAAGGAGAGCTGCACCGTCTTGCGACCGTGGGTCAGCGTCTGGGCCGTGGGGTCGATCACGCGCTCCCCGATCCGGAAAGGTCCGCTTGCCCGGAGCGGTGCTGATGCGCGCGGCGCGGCGGAACATGGCGCGGATGCGCGCGACGAGCTCCCCCACGGAGAAGGGCTTGGTGACGTAGTCGTCCGCGCCCGACTCGAGCCCGCGGATCTTGTCCGCCTCCTGGCTGCGCGCGGTGAGCATGATGATGGGGACGATCGGGTCCCCTTCGCGGATCTCGGTGCACACCTGGTAGCCGTTGATGTCGGGCAGCATCAGGTCGAGGATGATGCAGTCGGGGCCGCGGTCTCGGGCCTCGTCGATGCCTGACTGGCCATTCTTGGCGTGCACCACCGCGAAGCCCTCGAACTCGAGGGCGTCGCACAGGCCCAGCGCCAGCGCTGGGTCGTCCTCGACGAGCAGGATCGTCCGTCCCGTTGGCTCGGTGCTCACGGGGGCTCATGTTGCCGGTCGGGGGCAGCTCAAAACAAGGACGAATGGACGGGATGCGTCTCAGGCTTCCGGGACGCCAGGGGGCGCGGGGAGGTTCACGCTCGCCGCGCGGGCGCCCTCGGGCTGGCTGTCGTCCCTCTCCATCGCGGCTGCCGTCGCCCGTTTCTTCGGGATGGCCACCGAGAAGCCGACCACCGCGCCACCGTCCTCGGCGTTTTCGGCCCAGGCCCTGCCGCCGTGCGCCTCGGCGATGTGCTTGACCAGGCTGAGGCCGATCCCCGATCCCCGCACGTCGCTCTCGTTCTTCCGGGTGCGATAGAAGCGCTCGAAGACCCGCTTCAGATCGCTCTTCGGGATCCCCGGGCCGTGATCGCGCACCGCCACGCGGAGGACGCCGTCCTCACGTCGGATCCTCACCTCCACCGGGGTGCCGCGGCCGTACTTCACGGCGTTGTCGAGGAGGTTGATGACCGACAGGAGCACCGCCTGCTCGTCGAGCATGACCGGGGGCAGCTCGCTGGCCGCGTCGAGACGCACCTCGCCGCCTTCGTTCTCGATGCGATAGCGGAAGGTGTCGATCGCCCGTGCGACCACGTCCTCGAGGCGCCCTTCGCGCATCTGGAATTCGCGCTTGCCGCGCTCGAGGGCGGCGAAGTCGAGGACGTTTTCGATCAGCGCCGAGAGCCGCTCCGACTCGCGACAGATGAGCTCGAGGTATTGCTCCTGCTTCTCCTCGCTCCGCACGCGTTTGGTGAGCAGGAGCTCGGCGAACATCCGCACCACCGACAGCGGCGTCTTGAGCTCGTGGGAGACGTTGGCGACGAACTCCGCCTTGAGCGCGTTGAGGCGGCGCTCCTTGTCGGCCGCGTAGATCACGAAGCCGACGCCGAGCAGGACGATCAGGAACGGCGATGCCGACCAGCGCGGTCTCGTTCCACCGCCGCGTCTGCGATTGGCGCTCGAGCAGCGGTGCCTGCTTCGGCGCGAGCTGAAGGCGCCACTCGTAGAGCGTGGTCGGGAAGCGGCGGCCGACGAGGTAATCGCCCGCGCGGGCCAGGCTGGGTCCGTAGACGCGGTCGCCGTTCTCGATCGACCACGTTGTAGAGCCGCTTGCCCTCTTCGGTGGCGAAGAGCTCGGGGAAGAGGTCGCGGACGATCCAGGCGGTGTCGTGCTGCGCGACCACGTAGAAGCGGCGCCCCTCCCAGCGGACCGCCTTGTAGGAGATGAGATAAGGGGTGTCACCGTAGGTCGCGTGCAGATGCTTGAGGCGCCAGAGCCGCTGCCGTTCGAGCTCGAGGTCGGGGAGGATCGAGCTCCTGAAAGACCTTGAGGTACTCGCGCCGGGCGGCCGCGCTGCCGCGATAGGCGTAGCCGAGCACGTTGCCGGTATCGTCGAGCACCATCACCGCACGCACCGAGGGCGTCTCGTCCTCGGCCACCTCGGGCCAGGTCTCCTCGATGGCTGCCGGGTCGCTCAGCCGCACCATCGCGAAGACGGCGTTGTCGGTGCGGATCAGCTCCTGCTCGACCTGGTCGACCTTCTCGCTGACGAGGAGGAGCGTCGACTCGGCGATGGTCTCTTCACCGAGGCGCGTGTACTGCGTCGCGGCCTGCCAGCTGTAGTACCCGAGGATGCCGGCCGCCACCGCGATGGCCGGCAGGAGCACCAGGTACAGGAGCCGAAAGCGCAGGCGGGTCATCGCGTGTGCGTCAGTGACGTTCCCGCTTGAGGGGACGGGTCATCAGGTCGGTCACCGCCTGCCGCGCGTCCTTGTCCTCGTACAGCACCTGATAGACCTGCTCGACGATCGGCATGTCGACGCCCTCGCGCTTCGACAGATCGTAGGCGCTCTTCGACGTCTTCACACCCTCGGCGACCATGTTCATGCCGTCGAGGATCTCCTGCAGCTTCATGCCCTCACCGAGCTTGAGGCCGACGGTGCGGTTGCGGGACAGGTCGCCGGTGCAGGTGAGCACCAGGTCGCCCATGCCGCCGAGGCCCATCATCGTGAGCGGGTTGGCGCCCATCTGCACGGCCAGGCGCGAGATCTCGTGGAGTCCGCGGGTGATGAGCGCGGCGCGCGTGTTGTGGCCGAAGCCCAGCCCGTCGCTGATACCGGCGGCGATGGCGATCACGTTCTTGAGCGCGCCGCCGAGCTCGATGCCGACCACGTCTTCAGTCGCGTAGGCGCGAAAGCGGTCGGTGTTGAAGATGTGCTGCACCTTCTCGGTGACGTGGTCGTCCTTGCCCGCGACGGAGACCGCGGTGGGCACGCCCATCGCGACCTCCTTGGCGAAGCTCGGTCCGCCCAGGAAGCAGAGGAGGTGATGCTTTTCCTTCGGGAGCTTCTCCTCGAAGATTTCGCTCACCGTCATCAGCGTCGAGTTCTCGATGCCTTTGATGGCGGCGCAGATGGGCGCCTCGTCGCCGAAGAGCGGCGCCGCGTTGTCCAGCATCTGGCGTACGCCGTGAGAGGGGACCACCGCGAGCACCATGTCCGCGCCGGGGATGGCGTCCGCGAGGTCGCTGGTGGCCCTCAGGCTCGGCGCGAGCTCGAAGCCGGGCAGGTAGCGTTCATTCTGCCGGGTCTGGTTGATGGCCTCGGCGTGCTCGGGACGTCGTGACCACAGACGGACCTCGTGGCCCTGGTCCGAGAGCTGCTTGGCGAGCGCGGTCCCCCACGAGCCCGCCCCGAGGACCGCGATCTTCTGCTCTTCCATGGCGAGACTCTTACGCTTTCGGGGGCGCCTTGCAATCCAGCGTGCTAAACGCCTGAGGCAGATGGCCCGCCATCCCTTTCGCTTCTTCTTTTTCTTCGTCGCCAGCGCGATGGGAACCGCCGGCTGCTACGTCAGCCACGACGGCGCGCCCGGCTCGTTTCCCGACACCAGCACGACCTTTCCGGACAGCGGCCTCTTCGACACGACGGTCAGTGATTCGGATCTTCCGGACAGCGTTCGGCCTCGCGACAGCGCGCCCTTCGACTCCACCTTCCCGCCGGACAGCACCACGCCGCCGGACAGCACCACGCCGCCCGACACCAGCACCCCGCCCGACAGCGGCCCGGCCGACAGCCGGCCTCCGCGGGACACCTCGCCTCCGGTCGACGCGGGACCTCCCTCGCGCGCGCTGCGCTTCGGCCGCGGCGACCGGGTCTTCGTCGCTCCGTCGGTTGGCCTCGACATCACGAGCGCGCACACCTACGAGCTGTGGATCCGTCCGCGCACCGAGGGTGTCGTCGTCTCCAAGGGGACGGTGGTGATGGGGGAGCGCTACCACTACCTCGTCCGGGTCCTCGGTGGCCTGGTGCTCGCGGGTTGGGCGACCGAGGGGAGCGAGGCGCTGGTTCGTGGGCCTGTCCCCATGAACGTGTGGACCCACATCGCCGTGGTGGTGGATGCCAATCCGATGTCGGTGCAGCTCACGCTCTACGTGAACGGCTTCGTCGCCGACTCGCAGCTCTACGAGAACACCCTCTTCGACGCGATCAACGATCAGCCCCTCATCATGGGCGGCTTCGAAGGGGACATCGACGAGGTGCGGATCTTCGGCGTCGTCCGTTCACAAGCCGCGATCCGCGACGCGATGAACCGGCGGCTCCGTCCGCCCCCGCCGGGGATGGTGGCCTACTGGCCGCTCGAGGAGTCGGGGCAGATCGTCCTCGACCGCACGCTGCGCGGAAACGACGGAGTGCTCGGCCTCTTCACCATGCCCGACTCGGCCGACCCGACCTGGATCACCGACGGCCCGATCCCCTGACGCCCGCTGATCAGTGGGGCTCGGTCGGCTGCCCCAGCTCGGGCTCAGCGCCGAGGTCGTCGAGCGTGTCGTCGTCGATGAAGCCGCCCTCGAGAGGCTCGTAGGCGGGGTCCGCGTAGGGATCGTAGGCAGGATCCTGGCTGTCGTCGTAGACGGGTGGGTAGGCGTAGTCGTCGTAGTACGGATCGTCGTAGTACGGGTCGCTGTATGGGTCGTCGTAGGATCCCGCGGTGAAGGCGCCGGCGATCATCCCGAGGACGCCGAGCCCGATCATCCCGACGAAGATCACCGGCCAGAAGGCGCCCAGCCCGATGGCGATGATGCCCTGGACCTGACGGCCGCTGCGCTGTTCGGGCGCGACGATGGCGAGCGTCTGAAGCTCTCGCACGCCGCCGGTGATGGCGAGGATGGAAGGGATGAAGAAGGGATTGCAGACGAGGCTGAGCATCCCCCAACCGAGCGCCCCGACCCCCGAGCTCGCGGCGCTCTGATGATCCGCCTCGCGGAGCATCTCGCCCGCTTCGCACGTCGTGCAGATCATTTCGTCCGCCGTGTAGGCAGCCGTCTTGACGTCGATGGCCCGCCCACAGCTGACGCAGGTATCCGTACTGCGATAGGCGGTCATACACACATCATACGCCCCCAGAGGACGGAGGCTTCCCGCCCCCACCCCATTCCCGTTCGGACAGGACGCGGCGGGCGCCGCCGGCTAACGGGGACGGTCTACACTTTTCAACTTTCGCCACGCCCGCCCGGGTTTCATCCGCACGCCGGCTAACGGGGACCGGCTAACGGGGACGGTCTACACTTTTCAACTTTCGCCACGCCCGCCCGGGTTTCATCCGCATGCGCGCGGCCCAGCCGAAAGTTGAAAAGTGTAGACCGTCCCCATCCCGCTCCGCCCGGGTTTCATCCGCATGCGCGCGGCCCAGCCGAAAGTTGAAAAGTGTAGACCGTCCCCATCGCGAGGGCCCGACGTTCTCTCGTCGGGCCCTCGGTGACTGTCGTGTCCCTCGCGGTCTAGGGACGGCTGGGCTGGACGGATTCCTTCGGCTTGTCCTCCGCCTCGGCGAGCTCGAGATGGAGCTGGTCCGGATCGACGAGGGCGTTGGCGAGGACTTCGTCCATCTTGGTGACCGGGACGAACTCGAGGGTGTCGCGGATCTCCTGCGGCACCTCTTCGAGGTCGACGGCGTTGCGCTCCGGCAGGATCACCCGCTTGATGCCCGCGCGGTGGGCGGCGAGGACCTTCTCCTTGATGCCGCCGACCGGAAGGACGCGGCCGCGAAGGGTGATCTCGCCGGTCATGGCGACGTCGTGACGGATGCGGATCCCCGTCAGGAGCGAGACCAGCGCGGTCATCATCGTGACGCCCGCGCTCGGCCCGTCCTTCGGCATGGCGCCGGCGGGGATGTGGATGTGCACGTCGCTCTTCTCGAGGAAGTCCTCGGGGATGTTGAAGGCCTTCGAGCGCGTGCGGACGTAGCTGAGCGCCGCCTGCGCCGACTCCTTCATCACGTCGCCGAGCTGCCCCGTGAGCTGGAGCTTGCCGGTGCCGTGCATGCGCGTCGCTTCGATGAAGAGGATCTCACCACCGACGGCCGTCCAGGCGAGGCCGGTCGCGACACCGGCTTCTTCGGTGCGCTCCGCGACCTCGGAGGAGAAGCGGGGCGGCCCGAGGTAGGGGCGGAGTGACGGCTCGTCGGAAAGGGTCCAGGGACCCGCTTCGCCTTCGGCCACCTTGACCGCGATGCCGCGGATGGCGCTGGCGAGCTGCCGCTCGAGCGTTCGGACGCCGGCCTCTCGGGTGTAGTGGTTGATCACCGACTCGATGGCCTCGTCCTCGAACTTCAGCTGCTCGGCGGTGATCCCGTGCTCGTCCAGCTGCTTCGGGAGCAGGTGCCGGCGCGCGATGTCGAGCTTCTCCTTCCGCGTGTAGCCCGGGATCTCGATGATCTCCATGCGGTCGCGGAGGGGAGCGGGGATGGTGTCGCCCACGTTCGCCGTGGCGATGAACATCACCTTCGACAGGTCGTAGGGGATCTCGAGGTAGTGATCGGAGAAGGTGTCGTTCTGCTCCGGGTCGAGCACCTCGAGGAGCGCCGCCGCGGGGTCGCCGCGGAAGTCGTGGCCGATCTTGTCGATCTCGTCGAGCATGAAGACCGGGTTGATCGTCGTCGCCTTCTTCATCCCCTGGATCACCTGACCGGGGAGGGCGCCGACGTAGGTGCGGCGGTGGCCGCGGATGGCGGCCTCGTCGTGCACGCCGCCGAGGCTGATGCGATGGAATTTGCGCCCGAGGGCGCGCGCCACCGAACGACCCAGCGACGTCTTACCGACACCGGGCGGACCGATGAGGCAGAGGATCGGCCCCTTCTTGTCCTTCTTCAGCTTGCGCACGGCGAGGTACTCGACGATGCGCTTCTTCACCTTGTCGAGACCCGCGTGGTCCTCGTCGAGCACGCGACGCACCTCGGGGATGTCGAGGTTGTCGGTGGTCTCCTGCTTCCACGGGATGTCGAGGATCCAGTCGATGTAGGTGCGCACCACCGTGTACTCGGCGGAGCCCACCTGCATGGATCGCAGGCGCTTGAGCTGCTTGCGCGCGACCTTGTCGGCCTCGCTCGGCAGGTCGGCCTTCGTCATGCGCTCTTCCAGCGCGTCCAGGTCACCCTGATCGCCGTCCTCCTCGCCGAGCTCTTCCTTGATGGCCTTGAGCTGTTGGCGCAGGACGTACTCGCGCTGGTTCTTGCCCATCTCCTCCTTGATTTGGGAGTTGATGCGCTCCCGCATCTTGAGGATCTCGAGCTGCCGCGTGAGCAGACGCAGAACCTTCCGGATGCGCTCCTTCGGATCGATGGTCTCGAGGAGCTGCGCCTTCTCGTCGACGGGGGCGTCGAGGTTCGCGGCGACGAGGTCGGCCAGCTGACCTGGCTCCTGAATCGAGTCGATGAGGGAGCTCGCCTCGCGGGGCAGCTCGGGCATGAGCTGGATCACCTGCTTGGCGATGTCGCGAAGGCTCATGGCGAGCGCCTCGGCTTCCACGTCTTCGGCACGTGGCTCGTCCAGACGGGAGATACGCGCCTTGAGGTAGGGCGTCATCTGCCCGACGTGCTCCATGCGCACGCGGACCAGGCCCTGCAGGATGAGGCTGTAGTTGCCGGAGCTGTGTTTCAGCGCCTTGAGGACGCGGGCCGCCACGCCGACCGGGTAGAGATCGGGCTGTCCCGGATCATCCGTCGCTGGATCGCGCTGCGCGAAGATCGCGATCACGGGTTGGCTGAGGTTTTCGATGTCCTCGACGAGGGCTACCGATTTCTCGCGGCCGACGTCGAAGGGGGCGACAGCGCCAGGGAAGAGCACTGCGTTCCGAATGGGGAGGACCGGAAGCTCGTCGTCGAACGTGATTTCCTGCTCGTCGACGGGCTCCGGTAGATTCGAATCGTCTTCAGCCATGGTTTCCTGTGAAAAAAGCGGGTCGGACGCGCGCCCAACCCGCGAGGTAGGCTTGGGCGAACATAGTCACCTGAAAATTGGAAAGCAAGGGCGCCCGGGCGCAGCAGGGGTGAGCCGAGGAGAGCGTCCATGCCCGAAATTTCAGGGCGAATCCGGATGGGGCTCCCGGCCTCATCAGGGGCCGCGAGCGCCGAGGATCTCCAGGCGCTCACTCAGGAGCTCTCCGGCCCGCCGTGCGGCGCGGGCCTCCGCGTCGCGGCCTTCCTCCTCGTAGAGGATGGCCAGGTGTCCATAACCCTCGGGCGTGGCGTCTCCCGAGGCGGCGAGGTGCTCGGCCAATTCCGTGGCCTCGTCGTGGCCCTCGGGGTACCAGTGACGCGTCACGAACGCGACCTGAGCCCGCACCTCGGGGCTGGGCTCTTCGGGCGCTGAGAGGAGCGGGCCCAGGAGCAGGCCACCCACCAGCGCAGCGCCGGCCACGATCGACACGCGATCGGCGACCGGCAGCGGCGGCTGCCAGGCGGCCCAACCGATCGCGAAGAACCAGAGCGCGAAGAGGGGGAACATCGAGCTGCTCCCCCACACGTTCCAGAGGTTCATCACGTTGTCGGGCGCGTAATCGTGACCGGTGAGGACGCCGAAGATCTGCACCAGGGGCCGGTCGAGATCCGGAGGCAGGTGAGGGTAGTAGACCGAGGGCAGGCCGGAGGCGCCGATGGCGATGGCGGTGGTGCCGAGGGCGACCACGTCGGCGATGCGGGGGAAGCGCTCCGCGACGAGGGAGAGCCCTCCGATGGCGACCCAGGCCAGGAAGGGAACGACCACCGCGAGGTAGCGCGGCCCCACGGTCCAACCGCCACGCCAGCCGGGCATGCAGACGGCCCAGAGCATGGTGACGAGCACGCAGGTGAGGGCGAGGAGCGCGTCGGCGCGCGTGCCGGGCGCGCGCAGGTAGCGCACGAAACCGGGCACCGCGAAGAGCAGAAGCGGCGTGAGGGGGAAGAGCCCGACGCCGCGATCGAAGAGCAGAGTGAGGAGCGCCGACGCTGAGAAGCTCGAGGGCGTGCGCGCTTCGCTCAGGTGATAGATGACGCCGAAGGCCGACAGATTGTGTTGCACGACGAGCGCGATGGGAAGGGCTGCGCCGACCAGGACCCACGGCGCGCGCCGGCGCCCCACGGCGAGGGCGGCCGCGACCAGGAGCACGAGCCCGACCGCGAGGCCGGTCACCTCGAAGAAGGGCACGGCGCCCGCGAGGAGCCCCGCCCACACCGCGAGCTTGGGCTCCACGCGCGGGGCGCGCCGTACGTGGTGGATGACCATGAAGGCGCCGAAAGCCGCGGCCGCGCCGAGGGCTTCGCCGACGAAGAGGATCCCATAGCCGTAGAGGAGCGAGCCGAGCGCCACGGAGAAGAAGGCCGCCTCGGCGATCGTGCGCGAGGCGCCGCTCCGCGTGAAGAAGCGGTGGAGCCCGAAGAGAAAGAAGAGCATCGGGAGGATCACCGCCGTGGTGCGGCAGACGCGCAGCGCCGTGACGCGGCTCGGCCGCCCCCCGTCGTCACCGGCGACGCGCGCGTAGGCGGCATAGCCGAGCGTGCCCAACAGGCTCGGCCCGGGCGCGATCTCGGCGACGATGCGGCCGTCCCGCTCCACCAGCCCGTCGACCATGCCCCAGCGTTCCGTGTAGTCGCGGACGTCGTAGGTGCCTTCTTCGGCGAGAGCGGCCGTGGTGTAGAAATGAGCTCGCTCCTCCCCCGCGTCGACGTCTGGGAAGAACGGAGACGCGTAGAGCAGGGCGGCGGCGCAGATCCATGCTGCGCTGAAGCTCCTCATCACGGCGGGCGGACCTTAGCCGCCGCCGGAGGGGCTGTCGACGGGAGGATCGCTCGCCCCTATGGGCTCGACGTCGGCTGGGCGATGTGGAGGAGTCAGGTGCCTTTTTTGACGCTGACCGCCCCGGCCCGGGACAATTGAGGAGCGATGGCCAAGGGTGAATCGAGCCGGAAGCCCGCTGCCCGCGCCAAGCGGAAGCCGGCGAAAAAGAAAAAAGCAGCCGCCAAGAAGGCTTCGAAGCGGGAGACTGCGCCCAAGAAGGGCGCGAAGACCGCCCCGAAGAAGAAGGCCGAGCAGAAGACCGCGGCCGGCAAAAAGGCGCCGACCGCCCGCGCCCCCAGGGGCAAGGCCGCCCGAAAGTCGGCGAAGAAGGCACCGGCGAAGAAGGCCGCCAAGACGGCCACCAAGAAGCCCGCCAAGAAGCCCACCAAGAAGCCCACCAAGAAGCCCACCAAGAAGTCGGCGAAGAAGAAGGTCACGAAGACCGCCGGCAAGCGCGGCGCGTCCGAAGAGCTCCTGCCGAGCAAGGCCAACATCAGAGCTGCAGCGGCGCGGGCGGGTGCGAAGAAGCAGCCGGGCGGCTCCGCTCCTTCCGCGGCGGATGCCGCCGCCCGAGTCGCCGAGCGTCGAAAGCGTCCCGCCGCCGAGCCCGCGGCCACCTCATCGTCACCCCGCGCCGCCGAGAATCCGCCGAAGGCCAAACCCGAGCGGCCCCCGGCGCGCCCCGAGCCTCCCCGCCCCCACCACGCGGCCCCGCCCCCCGATGACGACTCCGTGATGGCTCTGGCCTATGCGGTGGCGAAGGAAGTCGCCCGCGGCGTCGGCCGCAAGGTCAAGAAGCTCATCTTCGGCTGACGGGCTCGAGGCGCTTCAGCTGCAGACGCGGTTGCGTCCGCTGCGCTTGGCTTCGTAGAGCTTGTCGTCGGCGTTCTTGATGAGTTCGTCGGCGTCCTCGACGCCCTGCTCCCACTGCGCGACGCCCAGGCTGATCGTCACGTCGATGGTGGTGCCTTCGAACTGGAACGAGGTGCCTTCGACGGCCGCACGCAGCTTGCGGGCGGCTTCCACTCCTCCTTCCAGCCCGACCTCGGGCAGGAGAATGGCGAACTCTTCGCCGCCCACGCGGGCGATGATGTCGTCGCGTCGCACCTTGTGCTTGACGATCGAGCCCAGCTGACGGAGCACCGCATCGCCCGCCAGGTGGCCGAAGGTGTCGTTGATCTTCTTGAAGTGATCGATGTCGAAGATGACGATCGAGAAGACGCGCTCGTAGCGCTGCGAGCGTGAGACCTCGCGCTCGAGCATCTCGTGGAAGTAGCGCTTGTTGTGGATCTCGGTCAGACCGTCGATGGTCATGAGCCGGTAGATCTCTTCGTGGTAGCTCGCCTCGATGTTGCCACCCGTGATGAACTTGATGATCGTCCGGCCGACCTTGATCTGATCACCGTCGCGCAGGTTCACTTCGTCGATCAGCTCGTCGTTGACGTAGGTGCCGTTGGTCGAGCCGAGATCGCGGATGGTGTAGTGCTTGCCGTTGAAGGAGACGCGGCAGTGGTTTCGGGAGACGCTCTCCTGATCGACCTGCACGTCGCACTTGGAAGAGCGGCCGAGGATGGTGGGGTCGGTGCCCAGGGGAACCCTGCGCCCGAGGTCGTCTCCATAGATGACGACCAGGCACGCATCCCGGCTGTCCTTCTTGGGGTTCGGTGGAGTGATGACCGTGACGACCGTCTTGTTCGGATTGGTCGTCGCGTCCTCCTCACCCATGCCGCGCATTGTACCTTTCGCCGGCGATTGCCCAAAGCCGACAGTGCGTCCCATGAACGCCGAAAAGCCAGCACTGCGCGGCCGTCTCGCGCTTCCCCGGGGGGTGGCTCGGACGGGCCGGGGCGAGGGGAGCCGGCGTCGCCTCGGCCGGCCCCGACGGTCACGGCGCACGGGCGCTCAGCCCCCGAAGGCGTCGCGCGATCGTCGAATTCGGGGCGCGCCAGAAACACCGACACGAAATCGTTGGACAATAGCCCCCGTCCGTTGTGGGCTCTCACGCTCTGCAGGCCGCCGGTTTGCCTGGGTAAATTGCTCTTGCTAGGGTCCGCGGCCAGTAGGAGGGACTAGGTGGGACAACCCGCTGCGACGAACCAGCTCGCGCCTGCCGCGCGAGAAGCCGCGACGACACGGAAGCCCACGAAATCGTGGTGGCTACGCCTTCCGTCGTCCGACTTCCTCCGCGACCCCTGGTTCTACATCAAGTACGACTTGATCTGGGCGTCGCTGCTCCTAGGGACTTCCGCACTCCTGCTGTCGGTGGGCTGGCGTGGGCTCGGGCTCAGCTGGGGGCTGCACCTGTTGCCCCTGGTGGTGATCGCCGCGTACCTGCAGATGCTGGGCAACGCCCTCATCCACAACGCATCCCACGGCAACTTCCCCAAGCCGATCAATCGCCTCGTGGGCGAGGTGATCGGGGTGTGGGTCATGACGCGCTTCGCCTCGTGGGAGATCCTCCATCGTCGCCATCACATGTTCTCCGACGACGAGGAGAAGGACCCGCATCCGATGCTCCGGAGCTATTGGGCGTTCCTCTGGAAGAAGATGGCCGTCAACCTCGAGCGGAACCTGCATCAGCAGTACTACGAGCTCTGGGGTGACACGCCCGCGATGCGTCGTCGCGAGACCGTGAAGACGGTGATCAGCGTCGGCACCGGGGCTTCACTGTTCTTCTTCTGGTTCGTGATTCTCGGGCCGGTCGGCTTCCTCGGCCTCTTCGTGCCCGCCGCGATCATCGGCGTGCTGCACCTGACCCACTTCAACTGGGCGACGCACGACGCGGATCGCTCGGACGACTTCCGGCCCGTCAATCGAGACGAAGGCATCTTCTGGCTCGGGAACCGGCTTCTCTTCGGGGCGTACATGCACGCCAACCACCACGCGTACGCAACGGTCTTCAATCCGCTGAAGCTCGACGAGAAGCGCGCGGGGCGGGTCGAGGAGAAGATCGAACGAATGCGGCCTTAGGGGGCGCCGCGATGTCCTTCGCCGCCACCGCTCTCGGGCTCAAGCATCCCGCCGACGTTCGGCAGGTGGGGCTGATCACGGCTTACATGGCGGTTCTCTTCGCCATGTACTTCCTGCCCGAGTGCCGGAACCTCCTGTTTTTGGCGGCGGCTTGCTACCTCAGCTTCCTGAACGCGGTCGTCATCCACAACTCGATGCACAAGCCGCCGTTCAAGGCGCGTGCGGTGAACAGCCTCTGGCGGTGGGTGCTGAGCTTCGGGAACCTCTACCCCGCCTCGGCCAACGTCCCCTCTCACAACCTCGTCCACCACACCTTCGACGACGAGGGGCAGCCGGACTGGGCGTCACCCGATCACGTTCGCTTTCGCCACAACCTTCTCAACCTGATCCACTTCCCCAACGTCGCGGGCCCCAACACCTTCGACGGCGTGGGGCGCTGGGCGAAGCGGAGGGGCCGCGGTCGGTTTCGGAAGCAGTATCGGAACGAGATGATCTTCGCCTTCGGGCTGACCGGCGTGATGATGGCGTTCGACTTCTGGACGACCCTCTTCTTCATCCTGGTGCCGCAGCTCTACGGCGCGCGATGCATCCTGCGCATCAACCTCATTCAGCATCAGGGCGCCGACATCGGCAGCAAGTGGAACCACTCGCGCAACTTCGTCGGACGCTTCTTCAATTGGGTGATGTGCAACAACGGCTACCACACCATCCATCACAACCAGCCGAACGTGCACTGGTCGGAGCTCGACGAGCTGCACGAGCGCGAGTGCGTGCCGCGGATGGACGCGCGTCTGAACGAGAAGAGCATGGTGCTCTATCTCGCGCGCACGTTCCTGCTCGGGAAGGTGCGCGGCTTGGTGCTGCCGCGTGGTCTGCGAGGGGGCGACGAGGGGGGCGAGCAGCCCCCCAAGAACGGCGAAAGCGCGATGGAGAACGGCGACGGGGCCGCGCCGGCGACAGCGAACGGAGCGACCCGATGAACGCCCTGCACCTGTCGAACGAGCTGATGGGACTCGGCTGTCTCGCAGCGTTCTGGATCTGCGTGCTCCTGGTCGGCGCCGACGTCTGGTCGGAGATGCGCGACCTGCTTCGTCTGCGCCGAAGCCTCGCGGGCGTCCGAAAGGGCGAGGTGGTCTCCACAGACGGGGAGGGTGGCGCCCTCGCGACCTTCGCCTTCGAGCAGCGGGGCCACGCCCTCGACGGGGAAACGCCGGCGGTGGACGTCTCCCACGGGCTGGCCCAACACGCGCTCTACGGCGGTCTGGTTCGCGTCGACGGCGAGGAGGAGCACCTGGACGCGGACGAGGACGGTCTGGTGTGGCTCTCGGAGGACGCGTTCGAGGTCGGGGCCGAGCATCCGGAGGACTTCGAGGCCTGCGTCAAGCGCGCTACCTCGCCGCGCGGCTATCGCCGCCCGATCACCCTCGAGGTGAAAGCGGGCGACTCCATCTGGTTTGCGCCGGGCTTCGTCTCCACGATCGATCCGCACCTGCACATCGTGAAGCACTTCCGTAAGTGGACGCTCTATGGCGTGACGCATCTCTGCACCGCCGTGCTCTGCACGGCGATCGCGGTCGCGGCGCCGATGGAGAGCTGGGTGGCGATGTTCGGCGGCGCGCTCTGTCTCGGCCACTTTCTCGGCTCGCCCCCGGTGCTCCGTGCGGTGCGCGCCGCGACGCGCACGCCTGAAGAGACGCGGCGCTTCTGGATCTGGCGCGCCACCTGAGACCGCCTCCCGGATCCGCGGCGGCGCCTCGACTGTGACCTTCGCCACTTTCTTTGTCCCTGGCGGGCCCCTCCGTACCTTCGGACCATGGCCCGTTCGAAGCGAACCGTCCTCACGCTGATCCTCGCGCTCCTCCTCGCCGGCGGCGGCGTCGGAGTCCTCTCCGCGGAGAGCGGTGGGGGCGAGGACCGGAGCGCGTCGGAGCGTGGCGACAGTCCGCCCGCGGCCGACGCGGCGGAGCCCGATCTCCTCGTCGGCTTCGACCCGCGAGAGCACCGGCTCGACGGCGACCATCTCGTCGCGGATCTCGACGGTGGCAACACCGCGATCCTCACGCTGCACCCCGGGCTTCAAGAGCATCTCGAGCACGAGCTCCAGACCTACGAAGTACCCTACGCATCCGTCGTCGCCATCGAGCCGGCGACGGGGCGGGTGCTCGCCTACGTGAGCCACTCGACGGCGAACCCGGACGCGCCCGACCTCGCCCGCGACCCCACGCCGCCGACGGCGTCGGTCTTCAAGATCGTCACCGCGTCCGCGCTCATCGATGCCGGCGTCGGTCCCGAGACGAGCGTCTGCTACTCGGGCGGCTCGAGCGCGCTTCACGCGCGTCACCTCGAAGACGCCGCGAGCGACAACCGCTGCAGCACCCTGGCCGAGGCCGTGGGCGGCTCGATCAACTGCGTGTTCGCGAAGCTCGCCGACCGCAATCTCGACACCGCTACCCTCGAGCGCTACGCGTCGGCCTTCGGTTTCGGACACGCGCTTCCCTTCGACGTCCCGACGAACGCGAGCCCGGGCGAGGTACCCGACCACGACAGCGATCGCCTCGAGTTCGCGCGAACCGCCGCGGGCTTCTGGCACATGCACATGTCGCCCCTTCACGGCGCGCTCATCGCCTCGACCTTCGCCAACGACGGCCGCATGCCTCGCGCGTCGATGATCGACCGCATCGTCAGCCCGAGCGGCGAGGTGCTGAGGCGTCACGAGCCGGAGATCTTCCGCGCGGTGATCTCCCGCCGCACCGCACGCGCCGTCGGGGCGATGATGGAGAACACCGTGTCGCAGGGCACCGCGCGCCGCACCTTCCACGACCAACACGGTCGGCCCTTCATCCCCGACGTCCGCATCGCCGGCAAGACCGGAACGCTGAGCAGCGAGCGTCCCTATCGCGGCTACACCTGGTGGGTCGGCTTCGCTCCGGCAGACCATCCCACCATCGCCGTCGCCGCCCTCGCCGTGAACACGCCGCTCTGGCGCATCAAGGCCGCCTACATCGCCCGCGAAGCGCTGCGCTACTACCTCGTCGAGCGCCCCTCGGAAGAGGCCGCCCGAGCGGCGGCCGAAGCCGAGAGCCTCTGAGAAGAGATGCGCTCGCGCGGCGCGTCGACCTCAGCCCCAGCCGCGCAGCTGGCTCTCTTTCTGGCGGTACAGGTTCAGCGCGTCCTTCACCGACTTCAGCGCCGCGTCGGCGTTCTGGAACTCCTCGACCTTCACCTCGAGGCCCTCGAGCTGCTTGTAGTCGGTGAAGAAGCGCTTGATCTCGGCGAAGACGTGCTGGGGGACCTCGCTGATGTCCCGGTAGTCGCTGACCGAGGGATCATCGACGTGGACGGCGATGATCTTGGTGTCGTCCTTGCCCTGATCGCTCATGCGCAGAAAGCCGATCGCGCGGGCGCGAAGGATCGTCAGCGGGAAGACGGCCTCCTGACAGAGCACCAGCACGTCGAGTGGATCGCCGTCCTCGCAGTAGCTCCGCGGGATGAAGCCGTAGTTCGCCGGGTAATGAACCGCGCTGTACAGGATGCGGTCGAGACGCAACAGGCCCGTCGGTTTGTCGAGCTCGTACTTCACCTTCGAGCCGCGGGGGATCTCGATCACCGCGTTGAAGAACTCGTGCGCGGTGTCGGGGTTGTTCGGTAGGTCGTGCCAGGGGTGAGCCACGGGCGCCTCCTTCGTGGGCAGCGGCGGTCAGGAGAGGGCGGCCCGGGCGACCTCCACGTCGACCAGACCTTGTTTCACGATGTCACGTA
Organism: uncultured delta proteobacterium; assembly: GCA_963727445.1. Taxonomy (GTDB): domain Bacteria; phylum Myxococcota_A; class Polyangia; order Polyangiales; family B10-G4; genus B10-G4. The sequence continues at coordinate 176,736 of CAVSGI010000014.1, read as the reverse complement.
GGGCCATTTCGAAGGTCTGCATCCCGTAGGGGTGAACGCCGCGCTCCATCACGTCTTTGAGCGGCAGGTTGTTCTCCGGGCGCCTCAGGCTCTCGCGCGCCGTCCCCGTGACCACCAGGATCTCCGCCGCCAGCACCAGCCCCTGTCCATCCGCGCGCGGGAGCAGGCGCTGCGCGATGATCGCCTTGATGTTGTCCGCGAAGCGCTCGCGCGTCTCCGACGTGTCGCGGGTCTGGCCGGCGGCGAGCGAGATGACGCGGCCGACGGTCCGCGCCACGTCCGGCGTGTGGAGCGTGCTCATCACGAGGTGACCGGTCTCGCTCGCCTTGAGGGCGATGTCCATCGTCTCCTCGTCGCGGATCTCGCCGACCAGGATCACGTCCGGGTCCTGCCGCAGCGCGGCGCGCAGGGCGCTGGCGAAATTCTGGCAATCGAGCCCGATCTCACGCTGGGAGATCGAGGCCAAATTGTCCTGGTGAATGAACTCGATCGGGTCTTCGATCGTCACGACGTGGATGCGCTGGGTGTTGTTCAGGTGACCGATCATCGACGCCAGGGTCGAGCTCTTGCCGTTACCGGCGGCGCCGCAGACCAGGATCATGCCGCGCTCGAGCTCGGCGAGGGTCTCGACCACCGGCGGCAAGAGCAGGTCGTCGAAGCTCGGGATGGTCAGCGGGATCGAGCGCATCGCGAGCGCCAGGGTGCCGCGCTGGCGGTAGATGTTGACGCGGTAGCGGCCGATGCCGTGTACGCCGTACGAGGTGTCGTACTGGAGCAGCTTGGAGATCGGGTCGTCGAAGCGCGTCCTCGACAGCACCAGCTCGGCCAGCGCCTGGGTCTGCGGGGGCTTGAGCTTCTCCGCCTGCAGGTAGTGGAGCTCCCCGTTCACGCGGAAGGCCGGGGGCTGACCGACCTTGAAGAGGACATCGCTGGCGCCGTGTTGTTGCCCTTTGGTCAGAAGAGCGTGCAGGGTCGCTTCGTCCATGTGGGAGCGATGATAGAGAAAAATTGCGTCGATGGGTGCGGCGGATGAGGTGGGCGGCCACGCTCCTGCTCCTCTCGTCTTTGCTGCCCGCCCCCACCGCGGCCCGCGAGAGCCTGGCCCCTACGGCCGGCGAGGGCCGGGCCCATCTCCCGCCCGCTCAGCGGCGCCGTCGGCGCCCTGCGATCCCCGAGGGCCGGGCGATAGGGGAGCTGTCGAAACGCCGCTGTGAGGCCATTTTACGCAGCCGTCGCGTCCGCTTCACCGCGCTCGCCGCCGAGGACGCGCCGGGCGTCGAGCAACCGATTCGCCTCGAGGGCCCGCTCGCGGGCGTCGAGGTCCGCCATCGAAGCCATGGCGAAGGCAATCGCCGCCGCAGACGCCGCATCGAGCGCCTGAGCATCCTCGACTGCCGCCTGGCGGTGGCGGTGCTGGCCTGGGCGCCGACCTTGCGCGGCGCTGGCGTCGCACGCCTCGAGCACTACTCGGTCTATCGCCCGGGCGCCCGCGTGGGTGGGAGCGGCCGGCCGAGCGGCCACGCGACGGGCCTCGCCATCGACGTGGGCGACCTCCTCCTCGATGACGGGAGGCGCGTCGTCGTCGAGGACGCATGGACCGATTGGCGGCGCGGCGTGAACCCTTGTCCCTCGCGCGATGGCGACTCGGACGATCTACGCCTCTTACGCGACCTGGTCTGTGGGGCGTACGAGCGAGAGCTCTTCCAGGTCGTGCTCACACCCCATCACGACGAGCATCACGAAAACCATCTGCATCTCGAGCTGCGACCAGGGGTGACCTGGTCGCTCATCGAGTAGCCGAGCCGCTCAGCCTCGTTCGTCTCGGCGTCGGATGACGATGGTGTTCATCCGCTCTTCGTCTTCGAACTGGTGGCGGTAGGCATCCGCTTCACGCTGGGTGTCGAAGGGGCCGATGCGAACGCGATAGAAGCGCCCGCGCTCTGGGATGTCGGCAGACACGACGAAGGCGTGATGGCCCCGTGCGCGAAGGCCCTGAGCGAAGACGTCGGCGTCGGTCGGATGCTGATAGCTGATGACCTGGATCGTGTACTTGCCGTTCATGCCGGAGGCGACGGGACGGCCAGGGGCTTCGGGCGGGAACGCGGCGGCGACCAGCGGATCGTGGGCGCGCGCCCGGCTCAGGACCTCGGGCGTGCCACCGAAGGCGGAGGCCGCGGGCAGGGCGGAGGGCAGGGTGTCGTCGACCGGATGCTCGGTGCGGATCGGCGGGGCGTCGGGGGAGGGGACCGGCGCGTCCTCGATGCTGCCCGAGGCGATGTCTCCGAGGGCTACACCCGAGGGGATCGGCTCCGGATGCTCGAGCTCGGCCGCCGCGGCGGCCAGCGCGGCCTCGACCTCGGGGCGGGTGTCGTACTCCGCGAGGGTCTCGGGAAAGGCCAGATTGCGACGGTCCACCTCGGGGGCCTCGTCCTCCTCGGGCAGCACCTCCTCGTCGACCTCGAAGCCGGCGGCCCGGTCGAGCACCGAGAGGGGATCGTCCTGGGCCTCCACCTCGGACTCCCCCGTACCTCCGAGGAGGATCGCCATCGCGAAGATCAAACCGACGGTCGCGAGGGCCGCCATCATCAGGGTGCCGATTCGCCGCCCGGGAGCATCGTCCTGCTCCTCCAGTCGCTCCAGATCCCGCATCGCCGTGTCCATGAGCCCTCCTACAAGCGCCTACCTGTACTCGCATGTAGGACAACCTCTTACACGAGGTCAAAGAAGTGGGCTGATTTTGGCGGCGCGTGGTTCAGGGGGCGGGAATGCGGATCTCCAGTGGGGGGCCGCTGTCGGACCCCAACTCCTGCCAAACACTGACGTAATTCCCCACTTCGGCCCGCGGTTGGCAGGTGAAGTTGCCGTCGGTATCGGCGCGGACGATGACGCCCGCATCCAAGTCCAGATTGAGGCAGAAGACGTAGGCTTCGGCCAGCGACTCGCCACGGATGGTGACGATGCCGTCGGCGTCCGGCGGGCCGGCTGTCAGGGCTGCTGGAGGCGGAAGGGGAAGGGTCGGGGTGGCGCATCCCACGGCGCTCGATCCCACGGCGAGAGCCGCGATGAGGACGATCGAGAGGCTGAAACGGTTCATGGGCATGCTTCCCCGGCAGACTACCACGCAAGGGTGGTGCCGAGGATGAGTCGATGGGAATGACTGGCTTTTCCAATCCCATCGGGCCCCACAGCCATCAACTCAGTTGGCGGGGGTGGAAACGACGTTGCCAGGCGGGGCCTCGCGCACGCGCGCGTACGCGCGCGCGTGCGTACGCGCGTGCGCGCGCGCGCGAGGCGTGATAGGGCCAGAGCCCACATGGCCGAGTCCCAAAAGCTCCCAGTCACCATCGAAGACGAGATGCGCCGTTCGTATCTCGACTACGCGATGTCCGTCATCATCGGGCGCGCGATCCCGGACGTGCGCGACGGGCTCAAGCCCGTCCATCGTCGGATCCTGTACACGATGCACGAGCAGGGGGTTCGCTGGAACACTTCCTACAAGAAGAGCGCCCGCATCGTCGGCGACGTCCTCGGCAAGTACCACCCGCACGGTGACCAGGCCGTCTACGACGCGCTGGTGCGCATGGCGCAGGACTTCGCCATGCGCTACCCGCTGGTCGACGGCCAGGGGAACTTCGGCTCCGTCGACGGCGACCCCGCCGCGGCCATGCGTTACACCGAGGTGCGGATGTCGCGGCTCACCTCGGAGCTGCTCGCCGACATCGAGAAGGAGACCGTCGACTTCGGTCCGAACTACGACGACTCCGAGCACGAGCCGCTCGTCTTGCCGAGCCGCTTCCCGAATCTTCTCGTCAACGGCTCGGGCGGCATCGCGGTCGGCATGGCGACGAACGTCCCGCCGCACAACCTGCGCGAGATCATCGACGCGACCATCCGCCTGATCGAGGACCCGACGCTCACGATCGATCAGCTGATGGTCGACGATGATCAGGGTCGCCTCGGTGTGAAGGGGCCCGACTTCCCCACCGCGGGCTTCATCTACGGCACCTCGGGGATCCGCCAGGGCCTGCACACCGGCCGCGGCCGGGTGGTGATGCGCGCGCGCGCCGACATCCAGGAGATGAAGGGCAAGTCGAATCGCGAGCAGATCATCATCACCGAGATCCCGTATCAGGTGAACAAGGCCGAGACGCTCAAGAAGATCGCCGCGCTCGTCCGGGAGAAGCGACTCGAGGGCGTCAGCGACATTCGCGACGAGTCCGATCGCAGCGGGATGCGCATCGTCATCGAGCTGAAGAAGGACGCGCACGGCGAGATCGTCCTCAACTCGCTCTATCAGATGACGCCGCTGCAGAGCACCTTCGGCGTGAACATGCTGGCCATCGTCAACGGTCAGCCGAAGCTCCTGAACCTCAAGGAGACGCTCGAGCACTTCATCGTCCACCGCCGCGAGGTGGTGCTTCGCCGCACGCGCTACGAATTGCGCCAGGCGCTCGCGCAGCAGGAGCTCGTCGAAGGTCTCGGCATGGCGGTGACCGAGGTCGATCTGGTGGTCGACACCATCCGCAAGTCGCAGGATCCCGAGGAGGCGCGCGAGAAGCTGATGAAGCTGCCGCTGAAGGGCCTCGAGGACTTCGTGCGCCGGGCGGGCCGGCCCGAGTCGGAGATCGAAGAGGCGAAGGCGAAGGGCGACTACTTCCTGAGCGAGCGGCAGGCCAAGGCCATCCTCGACATGCGCCTCGCACGGCTGACCGGCCTCGAGCGCGAGAAGCTCGCCACCGAATACGGGCAGATCTGCGATCTCATCGCGAGCCTGCGCGAGATCCTCGGCTCCGACGAGCGACTGATGGAGGTCATCACGGGTGAGCTCCTCGAGGTGCGCGAGCGCTACGGGGACGAGCGGCGCACCGAGATCGTCCAGGCCGAAGGCGACATCTCGATCGAAGACCTGATCGCGGACGAGGACGTCGTCGTGACGGTGAGCCACCAGGGCTACATCAAGCGCGTTCAGCTGGGCGAGTACCGAGCCCAGGGGCGCGGCGGCAAGGGCCTGCGCGCCATGGACACGCACGACGAGGACTTCATCAGCTCGGTCTTCGTCGCGAACACGCACGCCCACGTGCTCTTCCTGAACGACAAGGGGACCGTGTACCTGAAGAAGGTCTATCACATCCCCTCCGGGTCACGGACGGCACGCGGTCGAAACATCGTGAACTTCGTCGGGATGGATCCCACCGACACCATCGCGGCGATCGTGCCGGTGCAGGAGTTCGCCGACGACGCGTTCCTGCTCACCTGCACCAAGGGCGGCAGGGTGAAGCGCACCGAGCTCTCGGCCTACGCGAAGGTGCGGCAGACGGGCATCATCGGAGTGGCCATCGCCGACGACGACGAGCTCCTCTCCGCGCGCGTGGTGACCGCGGGGCAGCACGTCATCCTCGGCACCAAGAACGGGATGAGCATCCGCTTCGACGTCGAAGACGTGCGCGCCATGGGCCGCGACTCGCGCGGCGTGAAGGGCATCGACCTGCGCGAAGGCGACGAGGTCGTCGGCATGGACGTCATCGAGGACGACACCCAGCAGGTGCTCACCGTCAGCGAGCACGGCTACGGCAAGCGCACCGAGGTCGAAGAGCACCGGCCGCAGAACCGCGGCGGCAAGGGCATCATCGCCATCGACTGTTCGGAGCGAAACGGGCCGATGGTGAAGCTCCGCCTGGTGCGACCGGACGATCAGCTCGTGGTGATCACGGACGGCGGCCAGGTCATCCGGACGCGCGTCTCGGAGATCCGCGTGGCGGGCCGCAACACCCAGGGCGTGCGTGTCATTCGGCTCAACGAAGGCGAAAAGGTCGTGGACGTCGAGCCGGTGGAGGTCGAAGACCCGGACGACGACACCGGCCTCGTCTCGCCTCCCCCGGCGAGCACGGTCCCGCCGGCCACCGCGGAGGACCCGCCCGAGGACGACGACGTCCCGCCGGACGAGACCGACGAGGGCTAGACTGATCTGGTGACGAGCGCCGACTATCTCGACGAGCTCCGGCGCGAGTTCCCCAGGCTGCGCATCATCGACAAAGCCGACGACCCGCTTTCGCGGTTGATCGACCGAGTCCTCTACGTCCTGACCTTCGGCGGCCAGAGCGCGTACACCACGCGTTACGTCACGACCATCGGCCAGCGCATCTACCTGCCGACGAGCTGGGCGGGGCGGGACGAGATCGACAAGGTGGTGACGCTGCGGCACGAGGCGGTGCACCTGCGCCAGTTCCGCCGCTACACCCTCGTGGGGATGAGCGCGATGTATCTCTTGCCCATCCTGCCGCTCGGACTCGCGTGGGGTCGGGCGCGTCTCGAGTGGGAGGCCTACGCCGAGACCCTCCGTGCCACCGCCGAGCTCAAAGGAGAGGACGCCGCCCGCGACCCGACCCTGCACGCGCACATCGTGAAGCAGTTCGTAGGGCCGGCGTATGGATGGATGTGGCCCTTCCCACGCATGGTGGAGCGGTGGATCGCGGAGGAGGTGGGGGGGCTCTGACGTGTTGGGGTGGTGACGCGGGTCTTGGCGAGGCGGAGGCGGGCGGCGGCGAGCGCGCTTCGCTGCGCTCGTGCAGTTGATGGTGGGGGTCTTGTCGAGGCGGTAGGCGGTCGCGGGCGCCTGACGGCGCCCGGGTCGTCAGGGTTACGAGCGCTTGATGGGGACGGTCTACACTTTTCAACTTTCGCTGGGCCGCGCGCATGCGCGATGGAACCCGAGGGGGCGGAACGAAAGTTTAAAAGTGTAGACCGTCCCCGTTGGCCCCGCCCGGGTCGTCAGGGTTACGAGCGCTTGATGGGGACGGTCTACACTTTTCAACTTTCGCTGGGCCGCGCGCATGCGCGATGGAACCCGAGGGGGCGGAACGAAAGTTTAAAAGTGTAGACCGTCCCCGTTGGCCGTCCTCGAGGGGGCGGAACGAAAGTTTAAAAGTGTAGACCGTCCCCGTTGGCCCCGCCCGTTGGCCCCGGTAGCGGAGCGGCCGCCAGGCCGCGACTCGGCGCCGCAGGCGCCGAGGGGGGGGCGAACGCTGCCCGCAGACCATCAGCTCATTGCCAATGAGTACGGCGAGCCCATCTGTTCCACACCGGGCGGGCAGCCGTGAGAGCCGAGCGCGAAGCGCGAGGCGACGGGGGGCTTGTCCCCCCCGGGGTGTTGGGGCGGAGCCCCGACTACAATTAAACCTCTCCGGCCCCCTGCCCAGCGACCCCGCAAGCGCGTGAGCGCAGCGAAACGCGCGCACGCCACCCCCCCATCTCAAACTGAGTGAGCGCAGCGAAACGAGTATCCCGCGCACGGCGGACGCGACGCGCGCAGCGAGCCGCGCGCGCGACACCCTTTAGCTCGCGCTCGGATCCGCCAGGAACGCGTCCACGTCACTGCCGAGCGCTTCGGGGATCTCGTTCGCCAGCGAGTGACGGGCGCCGCGGAAGCAGCGGAGCTTCGCGCGCTTCATCATCTTGGCCAGGCGCTGAGTGCCCTCGTCGAGGCTCAGGCCGTGGTCCTCGTCGCCGTAGGCGAGATAGGTGGGGTGGTCGATCTCGTGCGCGTGGTCGAAGAGCGTGTTCTCGATCTGATCGAGGGCGATGTCCCAGTACATGCGATGAAAGCCGCGTCCGTAGACCTCGCCGTAGTACTTCCACGCGTTCGTCAGCGCCTCGTGTCGGCCCGCCCAGCGCTTCGAGTACCAGAAGCGCGACTGCATGCGCAGCATCGGCCAGAAGAGGAAACGCAGGTGGCGCACGCCGCGCATGATCGCCGAGGTGAAGGGCATCCGATCCCACGCCCCGGCCGGGGCCCATGCCGCCAGGTGCTTGAAGCGCTCGGGCTCGCGATGGCCGAGCCTGAGCACCAGGTTGCCGCCGAGGCTGCCCCCGGCGAGGTGACACTTGTCGATGCCCCGCTCGTCCAAAAACCCGAGGAGCGCGTCTTCGAAGAGCCGCAGGTCGTAGCGGCAGTCGGGCTTGTCGGAGTAGCCGCTGCCCGGCAGGTCCGGCACCAGCACCCGGCGGCGACGCGTGAGATGGGGCAGGAGCGCGTCGTACTCCTCGAGGCGCGAGCTGTGCCCGTGGATCAGGAGCAGCGGCAGATCCTCTTCGAGTCTGGTGGGGCGGACGTCGATGTAGCGGAGCCTGAGGCCGTAGACGAGCGCATCGCGCTGCTCGTGGTGTGTGGCGGGCGCCAGCTTCGGCCGGCGCATTCTGTCGTCTGAAACCGCCTGACGATCCGATGCCACTCGTCTTCATCATGACGCCCAAATCGCCGTGCGCCAGCCCCGTGATGGACACGTGACAAGCAAGCTGACGGGCCCCCGTCCAGGGGGTACCCTTGGCCCCCGTGGTTGCCCCCGTCCTCGGTATCGATCTCGGAACGACCAACTCCGTCGTCGCCGTCGCCGACGGCCGTCGCGCGCGCGTTCTGGCCGATCCCGACGGCTATCAGCTGATCCCGTCGGTGGTCAGCTTCCATCCCTCGGGCGACATCCTCGTCGGGCGCGCGGCGCGCGACCGGCGCCTCCTCGACGCCAGGAACACGATCTATTCGGTCAAGCGGCTCATCGGGCGCCCCTTTCGGAGCCCGGAGGTGCGCACCGCCCAGGAGCGTTTCCCTTTCGAGCTGAGCGCCGGACCCACCGGCGGCGTGCTGGTGGGGGCGCGCGGTGAGACCTACACCCTGAGCGAGATCAGCGCCTTCGTGCTGCGCCAGGTGCGCAGCGTGGCCGAGTACAACGTGGCCGAGCCCTGCACCCGGGCGGTGGTCACGGTCCCCGCCAATTTCAACGAGCTCCAGCGCTCGGCGACGAAGGCCGCCGGCCGCGTCGCGGGCCTGGACGTCCTGCGCATCCTCAACGAGCCCACCGCCGCCGCGCTCGCCTACGGCTACGGTCGCGGCTCGCGCGAGCGCGTCGCGGTCTTCGATCTCGGCGGCGGCACCTTCGACATGACCCTGCTCGAGCTGTCGGGCGAGGTCTTCGAAGTGATGGCGACCGCCGGCGACACCTATCTCGGCGGTGACGACATCGACGTCCTGATCGCCGAGCAGATGGCGGACGCTTTCCTCGAGCATCATCGCTACGACCCGCGCGACGATCCCCAGGCCTACGAGCGCCTCCGCGCCGCCGCCGAGTGGGCGAAGTGCCAGCTCTCCGAGCAGCCCGAGGTGCAGCTGCGCATCGAGGAGCTCGCCTACGGTGCCGGAGGCGCCAGCCTCGACCTGACCTTCGCGCTCTCGCGCCAGGTGCTCGAGCGGATGGCGCAGCCGCTCATCGCGCGCTCTTTCGACGTCTGCGAGGACGCGATGCGCGTCGCGGGAATCCGGCCGACCCAGCTCGACAACGTGATCCTCGTGGGCGGCTCGACCCGGATGCCCCTCGTCCAGCGGATGGTCGCCGAGTACTTCGGCCGCGAGCCGATGAAGGACATCGATCCGGACCTGGTGGTGGCGCAGGGCGCCGCGATTCAGGGTCGGGCCCTGACCGCTCCCGCGGAGCGCGCCGCCCTCGGTCGGGTCCGCCTCAGGAAGGTCACCCGGGATCAGCTCAAGCGCCCCTCCGAGACCCCGCCGCCGCGCACCGCCTCGGTTCACCCCGAGTACGATCTCGACGGCGACACCGCGGTGAACCTCGAGCCGGACAAGACCCAGCGCTATCAGTCGCAACCGGCCTCGCCCGGCGGCCCCCCGCCGGTTCCACAGCGAGCGAAGAGCCCCGGCGCCACGACCCTCGAGGGGCCGGCTTTCGCGCACGCGCCGCCGCCTCCACCGCTGCCCTCCTTCGGCTCCTCTCGCGTGGGCCCGCTCCCCGCCGGCCCTGCTTTCGCGCCCGACCGCCCGGTGGAGCCCGAGATCGAGCCGGAGCTCGAGCTCGAAAGCCTCGAGCCGCCCGATCTGCCGATGCCCGATCTGTCGGCCGCGGTGGTGAGCGCGCCGCCCGAGCCGTCGATGCCGCTGCTCCTCGACGTCACGCCTCACAGCCTGGGCATCGAGACCGTGGGCGGCTTTTGCGAGTCGGTGATCAAGCGCAACGCGGCCATCCCGGTCGAGCAGACGCGCATCTTCTCCACCGCGCAGGACAATCAGCGCATCGTCCGCGTCCGCATCTTTCAGGGCGAGTCGCGCCGCCTCGACGACAACCAGGGCCTCGGTGAGATCGAGCTCGCGGGCCTTCGCGCTGCGCCGCGGGGCAAGGTGCAGATCGGCGTCACCTTCGAGATCAGCGCCGACGGAACGCTCGGCGTTCGCGCCAAGGATCTCGAGACCGGCCGCGAACAGAGCGTTCGCATCAAGCTGGTCGGCGGCATGGCCGAGGACGAGGTGCAGGCGATGGTCGATCGCCAGGCACAGATGCTGTCGCGCGAGGGGTGACGTGGCTTCGGGGGAGCAGGACCGGCTCGATCTCCTCGACTACTACACGTTGCTCCAGATCGAGCAGGACGCGACGGCCGATCAGATCCGCGAGGCGTGGCACACCTTCGCGCTCAAGTTCCATCCCGACCGCCACGTCGGCGGACCGGATCCCAAGGTGAGCCGCGCCGCACACATCTTCCGGCGGGGCGCCGAGGCCTATCGGGTGCTCCTCGATCCCGAGACCCGCCGCCGCTACGACGGCCAGCTGGCGCAGGGCAAGCTCCGCTACGATCCCGACGCGGACGATCTCCGGCGCTCGAAGACGCCGGGGAGCCGGGGTTCGGGGATCCTCTCGGTGCGCTCCACCAAGGCGCGCCCCTTCTTCCAGAAGGCGATGCAGGCGATGAAGAAGAAGGACTGGCAGACCGCGCGCCTGAATTTGCGGATCGCGCAGAGCCACGAGCCCGACAACGAGCTGATCATGGCGCGCCTGGCCGCGGTGGAGAAGGCGCTCAGGGACGCGAAGAAACGCTAGCTTTTGGGGTACCCTCTCGCCCCATGACACGTCACTCCGAGGTCGAGCGCCAGACCGGCGAGACCCGCATCCACGTCGCTCTCACCCTCGACGGGGCGGGCCAGAGCCAGGTGAAGACGCCCATCGGTTTTCTGACCCACATGATCGAACAGATCGCGCGTCACGGTCTGCTCGACATCGAGGTCGACGCGCAGGGCGACACGCACATCGACGGTCATCACACCACCGAGGACCTGGGCGTCGCGCTCGGCTGGGCAGTGGACGAGGCGCTCGGTGACAAGGTGCAGATCCGTCGCTATGGCTCGGCGACACTGCCGATGGACGAAGCGTGTGTGACCTGCGCCCTCGATCTATCCGGGCGTCCCCATTTCGTCTGGGATGTGCCCATCCCCAAAGCGCGCGTGGGCGACTTCGACACCGAGCTGGCCGAGGTCTTCTTCGAGGCCTTCGCGCGCTCCGCCAAGGTGAACCTCCACTTCCACCTGATCAGCGGTGAGAACCTTCACCACATCATCGAGATCTGCTTCAAGGCTTTCGCTCGCGCCCTGCGCGTCGCCATCGAGCACGACCCCCGCGTCGCGGGCATCCCCTCGACCAAGGGGACGTTGGGAGGCGGCTGAGGCGATGATCCACAGCCCCTCCGTGGTCATCGTCGACCTCGGCCTCGGGAACCTCGGCAGTGTGAGGCGCGCACTGTCAGCGGTCGGCGCCGAGCCCCGCATCTCGCGCGACCCCGACGAGGTCGCCCGCGCCGAGCGCCTGGTGGTGCCGGGGCAGGGCGGCTTCGGCGATTTCGCCGACGCGCTCGACGAGGGCCACGGCGACGCGCTGACCGAGGCGCTCGGCCGCGGCACGCCCTATCTGGGGATCTGCCTCGGCATGCAGGCGCTCTTCGAAGAGAGCGAAGAGGCGCCCGGGCGGCGCGGGCTCGCGCACTTCGAGGGTCCGGTGGTGGCGCTCGAGGAGGACCTGGTCGACCCGCGGGACGGCGGCCGCCTCAAGGTGCCGCACATGGGTTGGAATCGCGTGCGCGGCCGCGGCTTCCCCGATGAGTCGTGGTTCTATTTCGTCCACGGCTTCGCCTGCGTGCCGAGCGACCGGTCGATCATCACCGGAGAGGCCGACTACGGCCGGCCCATCTGCGCAGCGGTCGCGCGGGACAACGTTCTCGCCTGCCAGTTCCACCCCGAGAAGAGCCAGGCCGCCGGAGAGGCTTTTCTGCGGCGCTTTTTGGAGGTGGGGTGATGGAGCTGATCCCTGCGATCGATCTTCTCGATGGAAAGGTCGTGCGTCTGCACAAGGGCCGCTACGACGAGGTGACGGTCTACGCGGACGATCCGGCGGAGATGGCGCGGCGCTTCGCGGACGAGGGCGCGCGCTGGCTGCACGTCGTCGATCTCGACGGTGCGCGGGACGGCGCGCCCGTGAACGTGGCTGCGGTCGAGGCGATCCTCGGCGCGACCGGACTCCGGGTGCAGGTCGGCGGGGGCATCCGCGCGGCTGAGACGGCGGAGCGCTGGCTCGGTGCTGGCGCCTCGCGCGTCGTCGTCGGCACGGCGGCGGTGAAGTCCCCCGCGTGGGTGCGCGCGATGTGCGCGGGCGCGCCGAGCGCCGTAGTGGTGGCGATCGATGCGCGAGACGGAGAGGTCGCGGTAGAGGGCTGGCTCGAGGGCACGGGGCGACCGGCGATGGCGCTGGCGACCGAGATCGACGGCTGGGAACCGGGGCCGTGGGGCTTCCTCTACACGAACATCGATCGCGACGGCACGCGCGAGGGACCGGACGTCGAGGGCACGGCGTCGATGTCGCGCGCCGTCGGCGCGACGGTGATCGCCTCGGGCGGCATCGGAAGTCTCGCGCACCTCGAAGCGCTTTCGCGCGCCGGTGTGAGCGCGGCGGTCTGTGGGCGCGCGCTCTACGCGGGCGCCTTCACCCTCGCAGAAGCGCTCTCGGCGCTCGCCGGGGTGGGGTGATGCTCGCCAAGCGCATCATTCCCTGCCTCGACGTCGCGGAAGGGCGCGTGGTGAAGGGCGTGAACTTCGTCGGGCTCAGGGACGCCGGCGACCCCGTCGAGTGCGCCACGCGATACACCGCGGGCGGCGCCGACGAGATCACCTTCCTCGATATCGGCGCGAGTCACGAGGAGCGACCCATCCTACTCGACCTGGTCGAGCGCACGGCGGCGCGCGTCGGTGTGCCGCTGACCGTCGGCGGCGGCGTCCGTTCGAGGGACGACGTGCGTGACCTCCTCCACGCCGGCGCCGACAAGATCGCCGTGAACTCGGCGGCGGTGGCGAATCCGGATCTGGTGGGCGAGATCGCCTCGGTCTGGGGGCGCCAGGTCCTGGTGGTGGCGGTGGACGCTCGACGCGCTGCGGCGCCGAAAGGCGCCGAAGATGCGCCATTCTTCGAGGTCTTCACGCATGGCGGCCGCAAGGGGACCGGCCTCGATGCCCTCTCATGGTGTCAAACGGTGGCCAAATTGGGGGCAGGTGAGATATTGCTGACCAGCATGGATCGCGACGGCACCCGCGATGGCTACGACCTCGCGCTCACCCGGGCGGTGGCGGACGCCGTGTCCATCCCGGTGATCGCCTCCGGCGGCGTCGGGACCCTCGAGCATCTGCGTGAGGGTTTGATCGAAGGCCGCGCGGACGCGGCGCTCGCCGCGTCGATCTTCCACGACGGCGAGCACACCATCGCCGAGGCGAAGTCCTACCTCGCGGCGCACGGGGTCGTCGTCCGGCCGGTGGAGGCGAACCTTGGCTGATCTGCTCGGCCTGACGGTGGAGGAGCTGGTTGCCGTGCTGCGCGGCAAGAAGGCGCGCGTCCCCTTCGAGATCGGCGCTTTCGTCGCGCTCGAGGCGTGCGAGGCGATGCTCCAGGGGCCCGCGCGCATCGGCGTGCGTGACGTTCGCATCGGAGACGACGGCGCGGTCTCGGTCTTCGCGCCCCCGAACAGCGCGAGCAACGAGGACGCCGCCAAGAGCGTGGTTCAGGTGCTGGCGCATCTGCTCGTCGCCGCCGGACCTGGCGTGCCGCCGGTGCTCATCGAGCTCGTCGAGCGCGGGCCCGCGGACGGCCGTTGGGATCTGGCGCGGCTCCGCGACGAGCTCGAGGCCTCGCTCGTGCCGCTCAATCGCCAAGCGGCTCGGCGCGTGCTCAGCCGCATGCTTCGCGAAGCGCAGCGCGACGGCGAGGTGCGCAAGTCGAGCCTGCCGCCACCGCCACAGGAAGACGACGTGGACGCGGCGCTCGACGGACTGCTCGGGGCCGACGAGGTTCTGAGCGCCCCCGCGCCTCCGAAGGAGATGAGGCCGCGGGTCCAGACGGCGCGGGGTCACGCACCCGCGCAGCAGTCCGTCGGTGATTCCCGTGCCCGCGGCGATCAGATCTGGAACAACGCGCCGCCGAAGCCACGTCGCGACGACTCCCTCGCCGAGACCCTCGACCGAGGGCTGCCCGCCTCCGCGGTCATCACGGCTCCGCCCGCCGCAGAGGAGGAGGACTACGAGTTCGAGGAGCAGGCCACGCTCGTGAAGGACGGGCCGGTGCCTTCGCCGGTGAAGGACGACCTGCTCGACGAGCTCGACGCCGAGACGGACGCGCTCGCGCGTCAGAAGGTTTCCTCCGTGCCGCCGCCGCGTGCGCCGAGCCCAGAGCCGGAGGCACCGCGCTTCGAGCCCCGCGGCCGCAGCAGTGAGCTGGACCTGTCGGGCATCGAGGAGGTCACCCTCGCCAAGAAGGGCAAGGGGATCTGGTGGGCGCTGCTCTTCTTGGTGCTCTCGGGAGGCCTGTTGGCTGGGGTCGCCATCCTCCGCCCGGACGCGGTGGATCGATTCCTCGGCAACGCGACGCCTGAGCAGCTCGAGCACGAGCGGCAGGAGGAGGCGCGCCTCGACGAGCAAGCGCGCCTCCTCGAAGAGCACTCGGCCCGCTTCGGAGATCTCCAGGTCGATGTCGTGCCGGAGGGCGCGCAGGTCTTTCTCTACGTCGGACGGGGACCCGCCCTCGTGGAGCAGCAGCCCATGGGTGTCGCGCGCGAGTTCCTGGTGATCCCGGAGGGCAAGGGCCCGACGCGCGCGGTCGTACCAGCCGACGGCACCTGGGAGACGGGCGATGACGGCGCGCTCTACGAGCTACCGGTCCAGGGCAGCTCCGAGGACGTGGCCTTCGAAGACCTGGTGCTCGGCGAGACCACCCTGCCGCGCGACAACATGGGTGCGCCCACGGGGGAGCTCGGCACCATTCGCGTGGTGACCGCGCCCCGTGAAGCGAAGGTGTACATGCTCATCGGTTTCGCCCCCGGCGTGGCCGTGCAGAACCAGCGCACCGATCAACCGGTGGAGCTTCTGGTGTGGGCGGAGGATCACGTGCCCCAGCGAGTCATGGTCGGGCCGAGCGACTGGACCGGCGAGGCCGAAGGCCGGCACGCCAGCGTCTCGGTGACCCTCGAGCCGCTCGAAGGCGTGGAGATCGACGAAGAGGAGTGAGCTGCTTGCGGCCCCTCAGGGCTCCTCGTAGATCGCGTAGACGAAGCCTTCGAGGGTCCGCGTGAGCGGGCCGCGCTCGGCCGGCGGCGGGTGGATGTCGAGGAGGTCGTCCTGTTCGAAGTAGTCCGCCTGCCAGTCGTACATCTCCCAACGCGCCGCCTTGCGATTGAAGATGAGGTTGTAGCGATCGGTTCGAACACTCACCTGCTCGAGGGCGTCTTCTCCCCGGATCGCCTTCTCCGGCAGGAAGAACTGATGGAAGAGCATGCGGCCTTCCTCCGGCGCGTCCCCGTTGGTCACGTGACGGAAGAGACTCTGCCCCCGGAGCACGATGTCTTCGTCCTCCACGCGCAGGGCGTTCAGGATCGTCGGCACCACGTCGAGGGAGGCCACCAGCGCGTCGGAGCGGCGGGGCGCGATCCAGGGCGCGTGGACGAGCATCGGGACGTGGAGCGCCGCGGTGTCGAGATCGTAGCCATAGGCGCCTCGCCGCCGGTCGGTGGGTGCGCGGAAGACGGTTCCGTGGTCGGCGGTGAGGATGACCAGCGCCTCGGGGAGCTTCTCTTCGATCTCGTCGAAGAGCGGCTGGATGTGCTGATCGATGAACGCGAGCTCACGGTGGTGGAGCTCGAGAGGCGAGTCTGCCTGGACGGTGTCGCCTTCGACGCGGGTGAAGGGTTGGTGCGCGTCGTAGTAATGCACCCACAAGAAGAGCGGGCGGTCGCGCTCCTCGCGGATGTGCTCGATGGCACGTTCGGTGACCTCTTCGGCGTTGTGCGTGCCGTGGCCGATCGCGTTCTCGTCGACGGTCGCGAAGCCCTGAAGCAGGCTGCTCCAGCGCGCGCGTGAGAAGTAGACGTCGGAAGCCACGGCGACCGTGTCGTAGCCCGCCTCTTGCACCAGCGTCGCCAGGCGGCAGTGCTCGCAGGAGAATGCGTGGGGCAGACGCGGTGCGCGCGAGCGCTCGAGCTCGCTGTCCCATCGCGAGGTGAAGAGCGACGGGAAAGAGAGGCGGGTGGAAGGCCCCTCGACGAAGGCGTAATCGAAGGCGAGGCCGCTCTCGGCCCAGGCGCGGATGTTCGGTGTGTCCGCGCGGTCCTCGGGATCGCTTCCGCCTCCCGGGCCGCCGATGTCGAGGTGGTAGGGGCTGGCGCCGTCGATGGTGATGAGCACCACCGGCGGGTCGTGGGGCGCCTCTTCCGGCAGCGGGACCGACCACGCCTGCGCGCCGAGTGCGGTGAAGGTGGCGTCGGAGCCGTCGCAGTTTTCGTCGACGTGGTTGTCCGGGATGTCGATGGCCGCCGGGTGAATGCTCGAGGACAGCTCCTTGCAGTCTCCGTCGCCGAGCACCGCGAGGTATCCGTCGTGATCGAAGTCGAAGGCGTAGCGCAGTGACCCGTACGCGATCTCGCCGCTGAGGGTGTCCTCGGAGGCGATGCGCCGGACGGTGTACGCGTCGGGCTCGAGGAGGAACGCCGTGAGCACGCTCGCGAGGAGGAGCGCCGCCGCGGCGCCGAGCGTGACGATCCGGCTCCTGCGAGCGCGGTCCCAGAGCCTGCGAGAGAGCCAGAAGAGCCCGAGCCCCGCGAGCGCCGCTCCCGCGAGGCGGCTGACGACGAGCCAAGGAAGGGCGCGATACACCGCCCAGCCGAGCGCGAGGAAGATGGCGATCCCGATCAGCGCGACACCGACCAGGGTGCCGAGCGCACGGTTGGGCGTGTCGAAGAGGCGCCCGAGCCGCGGAATGCGACGCAGCGGGGAGAGCAAGAGGGTGGCGACGCGGATGGCCTGCCGCCGGAGCGAGAGGACGATCACCGAGAGCCCGAGCGCGCCGAGGGCGGTCGTCACGGCGCGGAAGCGGTCGGTCACCACCCGCTCGAGGATCTGGCTCTCCATCACGAAGAGCGCGGCGCAGAAGACTCCCGACAGGCCAAGCCACGCGACGGCCTCGGTGGCGCGCGCGCGACGCATCTCGGCGTCTCCCTCCGCCAACCAGCCCCGCACGCGCGCAAGGACGGTGGGACCAGGGGGCGCCGGGAGCAGCACGTTCACCGGCGTGGCGACGAGCGCCAGGAGCACGGCGACGATGGAGGCGGCGCCGAGCGCGGCGATGAGCCCGTGAGCGCTGCGGACGCTAGCGCCGTGCATGGCGAGGATGACGAAGAGGTCCGAGAGCCAGAACGCGCCCACCACGAGGAGCAAGGCGCCGAGCGCGCGGAAAAAGGCGAGGGCGCATGCGCGGAAGAATGCGCGCGCGCGTGATCTCACGGGGGCCTTTGCGCCCGCCGCTCGCTCCTCTGCCGTCTCGCCATTCATCCCTGCGCGCGGTCGACGACCTGTTCCACTTCCTTCTTGATGGCGTCGAGTCGCTCGGCGCTCTCGGCTTCGAAGCGCATCACCAGCACGGGCTGGGTGTTGCTGGCGCGCACCAGGCCCCAACCACCGTCGAAACGCACCCGGGCGCCGTCGACGTCCACCACGTCGTGCGACTTTCGATAGTGCGCGAGGACCTCGTCGACGACCTGGAACTTGGCCTCGTCCGCGCAGGGCACGCGGATCTCCGGGGTGACGTGGGTATCGGGGAGATCCGCGATCAGTTCGTGGAGCGGGCGGTCCTCGGCGGCGATGATCTCCAGGAGGCGGAGCGTGGCGTAGATCGCGTCGTCGAAACCGAAGTACCGGTCGGCGAAGAAGACGTGTCCGCTCATCTCGCCCGCGAGGAGCGCCTTCTCCTCCTTCATCTTCGACTTGATGAGGGAGTGGCCGGTCTTCCAGAGAATGGGGCGGCCGCCGTGCGCGGCGATGTCGTCGTACATCGTCTGCGAGCACTTCACCTCGCCGAGGATCGGCGCACCGGGACGCTCGCGTAGAAGCGCGCGTGAGTAGACGACCATCAGCTTGTCGCCCCACATCACGTTGCCCTTCGCGTCGATCACGCCGATGCGGTCACCGTCGCCGTCGTAGGCAACGCCCAGCTCGAGGTTCTCGTCGAGGACCTTCTTCTTGAGGAGCTCGAGGTTCTCGGGGAGCGAGGGGTCGGGGTGGTGCACTGGGAAGGCGCCGTCCATCTCACAGAGCAGCGTGATGGGGTCCAGACCCGCTGCGCGCAGAGCCGCGACCGCCGCCGGACCCGCGGCGCCGTTGCCCGCGTCGATGGCGAAGCGGATGTCGCGCCGACGAAGGCGCACGTTGCCGCGGACGAAGCCCTCGTAGGCCGGGAGGGGATCGACCGTCTCCACCGTGCCGCCGCCCAAGAGATCGAAGTCGCGGGCGTCGATCATCTCGCGCAGGCGCTGGATGTCTTCGCCGTGGAGGGTGCCCTTGCCGGCCATCATCTTGAAGCCGTTGTCCTCGGGCGGATTGTGGCTTCCGGTGATCTGCACGCCTCCGTCGAGCTCGCGCTGAAAGACGCTGAAGTACATGAGCGGGGTGGGGGTCACGCCGATGTCCACCAGCCTCACGCCGGTCTCGAGCAGACCCTCGGTGAGCGCCTCGTGCAGCCGGGGCGAGCTCAGCCGGCAATCGCGGCCGACAGCGATGCGGGGCGGCCGTCCGGGCTCCGCGCCCTTTCGCGAGAGGAAGGTGCCGATGGCGCGGCCGAGATCGGTGACGAGCTCGCTCGGCATGTCGCGCTCGGCGACCCCCCGGATGTCGTACTGGCGAAAGATGTGGGCGGTCATGGCGGCTATTTACCCCCACAGACCCACCCCTGTCGACGCGGACGACGGCGCGATCGGATCAGAGCCGGCGGTCGCCTCGCGCCTCGAGGGCCTCGACCACCTCGCGGACCCGCTGCGCCTGGTCACGCGGCACCACCAGCAGGGCGTCTTCGGTATCGACGATCACCAGATCCTTCACGCCCACCAGGGCGACGAGCTTGCCGGCGGGCGCGCGGACGTAGCTGCCGGAGGCGTCGATGAAGATCGCGTCCTCGGGCCCGGCGTCGTCATGCTGGTCTTTGTCGGCGAGCTCCCAGGCGGTGGTCCAGCTGCCGAGATCGGACCAGCCGAAGTCGCCGGGCACCACAGCCACGCGCTCCGCCTTCTCCATCACGCCGTGATCGATCGAGATCGAGGGAAGCGAGGAGTAGCGCTCGGTCACGACCGCTGTCTCCTTGCCTTCCGCGGCCGCCGCATCGAAGTCGGCGAGGGCGCTTCCGAGCTCCGGCAGGTGCTCGCGGATGGCAGCGAGGATCACGTCGGCGCGGAAGAAGAACATCCCGCTGTTCCAGAGGAAGCGTCCCTGGGCGAGATACTCCTCGGCGCGCGCCCGGTCCGGCTTCTCGACGAAGCGCTGGGCGCGGTTCACGCCGGCGGCGATCTCTTCGCCGACCTCGATGTAGCCGTAGCCGGTCTCGGGGCGGGTGGGGGTGATGCCGACGGTGACGACGTCGCCCTGTCGCGCGGCGGCGATGGCGCGCGCGAGCACCGCCCGGTAGCCCTCCTCATCACCGATGTGATGGTCGGCGGGCAGAACCGCGATCACCGCTTCGGGATCGGTGCGCGCGATGATCGAAGCGGCCCAGCCCACGCACGGCGCGGTGTTGCGTCCCACCGGCTCCGCCAGGACGTTGTCGCGCGGCAGGGAGGGAACGGCCTTCGCGGTGGCCTCGGCGAGGAGCTCGCTGGTGACGATCCAGCTGTGCTCCGCCGTCGCGAGGCCCTCGAGGCGCCGGAGCGTGGCGGCGATCAACGGCTCGTCTCCCCCCGCGAGGGGGAGGAGCTGTTTGGGGCGGGCGCGGCGGGATGCGGGCCAGAAGCGCTTGCCCGAGCCGCCGGCCATGATCACCGCGTGGGTGTGTGCGTCGTCGTTTGCCATGTCGTGATCTTCAGAGGAGGTCCCAGATGAGCAGGCCCGTCGCGACGGGTACCAGATAGAGCGAGAAGATCCACAGCCGTCCGCTGTCGACCACTCGCCGGAGCAGCAGGAGGCAGCCCCAACCCACGACGCACGCGACGGTGCCCGCGATCCACGCCGCGTTGCCGAGCTGGGCGAGCACCGCGGGGTCGCGCAGCTCGAGGACCACCGCGCCGAAGACGGCGGGCAGGGACAGGAGGAAGGAGAAGCGAAAGGCCTCTCCGGGCTTCATCCCGAGGAGCATCGCCACCGCGATGGTGGTGCCGCTCCGGCTGATGCCCGGCAGCACCGCCAGACCCTGGGCCAGGCCGATGAGGAAGTACGCGCCGTAGGAGAGGGTGACCTTCTGGCCCGCTTGTGTGCCGCGTGTCGTCCAGAGGATGCCGGCTGTGCCGAGAAAGCAGAGGGCCACGATCCAGGGCACGTGGGACCAGGACTCGACCAGGTCCTTGATCGCGAGGCCGATGACCGCGGTCGGAAGGGTGGCGATCACCACGCCGGCCACCAGGCGGCCCTGGTCGGTCGCGAGGAACGCCTTGGGCCGGGTGAAGGACCGCAGGCTCTGCGACGTCAGCTGCCCCACGTCCCGCCCCACGACCAGGAGCGTCGCGACCAGGGTACCGGCGTGGACGACGATCACCATCGACAGCGGCATGTCCGGAATGCCGAAGAACAGGGCCATGACCGAGACGTGGCCGCTGCTGGAGACCGGCAGGAACTCGGTCAGACCTTGGACCGCTCCCAGGGCGGCGGCGAGAGCGGGATGCATCGCGCGCGGACCATATCAGGCGGCGACGCCCCGTCCATGCCCATGTAGACTCGCGCGGTGGTTCGGACGCTGGGACTCTGTCTTTCGTTGGCTCTGATGGTCGCGACCAACGCCCGCGCGCAGGAGGGGCCGAGGGGAACGGGAACGGGAACGGTTCCTGCGGACCAGGGGGACGAACCCCACGGGGGTGAAGGGCCACCGGATACCCAACGAGAGGGGCCCGCGCCGACTGCGTCCACGCCGAACACGACAGCGGGAACGGGATCCGGTGAGGACGTCGTGGTGCTGCGCCGCGAGAATCTCAGCGCCGCTGAGTATCTGCGCGAGAACGGGCGTCATTGCGCGGGGCAATACAAAGAGCAGTGGGTGTTGAGCCAGCTCTTTGCGGTGCAGACGAATCCGACCGGGGCGCTCAGCCAGCTGCGTCTGGGCATGTGCTTTCCGCTCGTCCGAAAGCCGGGCGTGCTCTTCGACTACACGAACGTCGAGATCGGGATCCTCAACGAGACCTCGCCGGCCTTCAGCCACCTCGGCGGCTACGCGCAGATCTCACCGCTGTCGTTTCTGATGTTCCGCGCAGAGGCGAGCGGTCTCGTCTACTGGCCGCTTCCCACCAACCGCGCCGGCTACTATCCCCGCACCGATTATCACGGGGGCTTTCGGAACGAGGACCTGCCCGCCGGCGCGGGAACCACCGCGACGGGCTTCAATCTCAACCTCTACGCCGTCCTTCGCGCGAAGGTCGCGCTGAGCCCCATCTGGGCCATCCTGCTTCTGAGCATCCTCAACGTCAGCTACTACGACATCGGCGACGCGAGCTACTACTTCAACATGCGATGGGATGCGATCATGCGTAAGCAGGATTGGATCATCGCCAACGAGGCTTTCCTCGGAGTCGAGACACGCGTCACCGATGCCTTCGCCTTTCGCTACGGCTTGTTCGACTCGTACCGTCACGTCCCGAACGCGGGCTACACCGGGCACCAGGCGGGGCTCTTCGTGATGGCCTGGTGGCCCAAACCCTTTCCCGCGGTGTGGGACTTCACCCTCTTCGTCCGCTCGGGTCTCTACTTCGCCCACGAGTTCCGCACGGGAAGCTTCAGCGTCCTGGCAGGGCTGATCACTCAGTACCGCCTCGGCGGCCTCTGACGGACAGACCGCTCAGTTCACGCGAGCCGTGATCTCGAAGGTTCTTCCCAGGCGCTCACGCTGCCGCGGAAGCTCGACAGATCGGCGCCGACCGCCGTCGCGAGGTGCTCGGCCAGGCAGGTCGCGAAGGCGTCTGCCTCGGATTCGCCTTCACCGGAGCCGGCCACCACTTCGACCTCCGGCGTGTAGAGGTCGTAGTCACCCATGTCGCGCAGATGCGTCTGGAACTTCAGGAGCAAGTTCGCGTGCTGTTGGCGCTCGTGCGTCCGCTCCCACTCCTCGACGAAGCAGCCGGCGATGGCGTGGTGAGCGGACTCGCCCAGCAGACGCTCGCTCAGCTCGGTGAAGCCGCGCTCCTCGCTGTCGCCGATCGAGAGCGCGACCTCGACCGCATCGAGAGTGGGGCGGCTCGGGGCCTGGGTGAAGAACGCATCGGCGGGCTCGGCGCGATCGAAGGCGCCCATGTCGAGCCCGTCGAAGCGCAGCCGCGAGATCATGGCCTCCACCTCCACGCGGAGCGGGTCGCCCGGGAGCGAGCCCCGGAAGCACGCGTCCGCGCGCCGCGCGGCGGCTTCTTTCGTCTCCTGATTGGTCGCCACGCGGAGGGCTGCCTTGGCCGCGCCGCAGAGCACCTCGGGTGGCACGGCGACCTCGGCGGCGGCGAAGGCTTCGAGCGCCAGCTCGTAGCTCGCGAGCGCGCCGGCGGCGTCGCCCACCGCCAGCTGAGCCGCGGCGCCCGCCGCCTGGATCTCGCCGGCCGTGCTGCTCTGGCGATAGCGACAGTGGCCTTCGACGCAGAGCTGGCCGTGCGGGCAGCGGTCGGTGCAGGTGGAGCCTGCCGGTGGCGGCGGCCCCTCGTCGATTGTCTCCTGCGCCGGCGCCTGACCGTTGACCTGGTTTCCACAGCCGGCGGCGAGCACGGCGGCGAGGAGAGCGGCGCGCGCACGCATCAGAAGGTCGACTCCAGGGACAGGGTGCCGGTGATGGCCGTGGTGTTCGGGACCGCGACGCGCCCGTAGTGGAAGTCGGGGAAGTCCATCAACATCACGTCTGCTTTGCCGACCAACGCGAAGGTCTCCATGAATCCGAGAACCGCGCCTCCGTCGCTGGCAGGGATGTCCAGCTTCAGAGTGCCGCCGATGACCCAGCTGCTCATCGCCGACAGCTCACGGTCGCCCGTGAAGTATTCGCCGCGCGGCATGAGCGCGTAATTGTCCGAGAAGAAGATGGCGCTCGTCTGGTTGTAGTAGCGACCGCGCACCTTGAGGCTCAGGTTTTCACCGATCTGCTGGTAGTAGCCGAGCTCGGCGGTGATGCTGAGGATGTCCCAGGTGTCGCGATAACCGCGCACCGTCGCCGACAGTGTGCCTGCGAGTGGCTCGAGGTAGAGGCGCGAGTCGATGCCGATGGCGTAGCG
Source organism: uncultured delta proteobacterium (assembly GCA_963727445.1). Classification (GTDB taxonomy): domain Bacteria; phylum Myxococcota_A; class Polyangia; order Polyangiales; family B10-G4; genus B10-G4. Next base: position 153,180 of record CAVSGI010000014.1, on the reverse strand, counting down.
CGTTCGGTTGTCGGGGTGGTGCTCCTGAGCTGCCGATCTTCCGAGCCAGACCGCGCGGTAGGGATTGCCTTGATAGCCCTCGAGGACCTGCGCGGTGAAGGTCGCCTGGGTGGTGAAGATGGGCGTCCAGGCCTGGGTCCACCCACCCTGGAAGGTCTGCAGGTTCAGTGGGAGCTCGACGCGCGTGGGATCGCTGTCGTCGAAACACCCCTGGGAGTTCGGCATGCGGGGTCGGTCCACGGCCTCGGGGTTGTCCGAGATCGGCATGTTGCAGACCGAATCCCAGCCGCGCGCGTAGCTGATGTCGAAGGCCGTGTCGCGCTCGAACATCTCGGCCCGGGCCGCCAGGAACATACTGTGCGACCGGTAATCGTTCTCACGACCGAAGCTGTACCCACCGGTGAGGGTGGCGAAGTCGGACTCGAGGGTGAGGGCGCCCTTGGCCGTGTGGCGAACGTCGTTGAGCTGGGTGGCGGTGGAGATGGCGTCGACCTCGGGCGCGGGTGCGTCGACCACCGCCACGCTCGCGCCGCTGACGATGTCCGCCTCGTAGCCGACCGAGACGTCCACCGGCCCGAGATTGCCGTTGACGTCCACCCCGGGGTTGATGACGAGCATGTTGAGCGGTCCGCCGGACTCGTAGAAGACCGTGCCCGTGACGTCGGCCGAGCTCTGCGCGCGCGCGGACGCCGGCACCGCGGCCAGGGCGGCCACGGCCCACAGCGCGAGGGCGTTCGTCCACGGCCAGCGCCCGGGTGAGCGCGTGGGAGCGTGGCGACCCGGAGCTTTCCGGGTGCTCAGTTGCATCCGCAGCCGCCTCCCGTCACGCCGCCGGCGCCGTAGGAACCCTCGCGGTTCGAGAAGATGTGCTCGTCGTGGGCCTTGGTGGGTCCGCCGCCGAAGGTCATGGAGGGCTGCGCGAGGAACTCCTTGTCCTCGGGGCGCACGGTGACGCAGCCGGTGATGCCGAACAGGGAGACGACGACGAGCACTGCCGATGCGAGCGTTCTAGAAGAAAACAGTGAAGCCACCGCTGAACTCCTCCTGAGGGACGTAGAGGTCGGGGGTGAAGAAGGCGTACGCACGCGCCTCGATACGGAGCGTGATTCGATAGAGGAAGCCGAAGCGCAGTCCGCCGCCGCCATAGGCGACCGCCGTGGTGCCTCCTTCGAGGAGGAAGGTGTCGGCGTTCGGGTCGCTGATGGAGCCGCCGCCGCCGACCACGAGGTAGGGGACGATGGGTGAGCGCGGGAAGAGATTGATGATCGCGCCGAGCGTGCCCATGTAGATGCGCCCTTGTTGCGACACGGTCGCCGACAGGGTGGCCTCGAAGCCGAACTGCGGGACCAGGTAGATGGTGGGGCGGATGGCCATGAAGCCGCCGCCGCCGCCAAAACCGAAGCGCGTACCGAGGGCGCCCCCGACCACCGCCAGCTCGCCTACCGCGTCGGGCAGGGGAGGGGGCGCGAAGAGACCCGGCAAGAAGCGGCCCCCGCTCGCCTCCTCGTCCGTGACCTCGTGAACGTAGACGGTGTCGCCGAGGATCGAACCGAGCGTCGCGTCGGGGAGCTCGACCTGAAACCAGTAGCCCCCGCGGGTCGAGCGGGCGTGCACCGGGAACACCTCGTTGCGTTCCGCGACGTAGACCCGCCGGTAGCTCGCGCCTGGGCCCGAGCGGAGGATGGTGCGATCGACGATGACGCGCGCGTAGGGCTCCACGTCGTCGTCAGCCGCGGCCGAAGAAGAGATGCTCGTGATGCTGAGCCCCCAGGCGAGGGCGAGGATGAGGAGTCGCGGCTTCACATCCCTCCGGCCCCGATCCATTCGATGATCAGGTCTGCTTCCGGACTGCCTTCGGGGAAGATTTGACGCGGGTGGGAGTCGAGGCCCACCGGGCGGCGATAGAAGGGACTGGAGAGCGGGTCGGTCTGCACCGTGAACTGCACGCTCTGGAAGTTGTCGCGGTAGCTCGCGGGCGGTGTGCCCACGAGGAAGTTCCCGTCGCATTCGGGGGGCGCGTCCATCTCGGCCATGGGGTCGAGGCGGAGAGCCGAACGGGCGGAGTGGCAATCACCCCCTTCGCCAGCCGCACCCGAGGCGCAGCTCTGGGGGGTGATGACCTCCGGCTGGATCCGGCAGTAGAAGAAATCCTCGTCGAGCATGAGGGTGGGGCTCACGAAGTTGTCGCCCGGGTCGACGGTGCCGCAGCCCAGGCCGACCAGCACCGCGAAACAACTGAACAGATACGGACCTCGCACGGGCATCAGAGTGCCCTCTGGGCGCGCGTCCGGTCAATCGTGACGTCGCTCCCGGGGGCCGCAATTTCGCTCCACAATTGTGCCGTTCCATGTCGGTTGGTGGCGCCCCTCAGGGCTGACCCGCTACGATCGAAAAGCCCCCGCATGCGCGACTCTGTCAAAGCAGCCAAGGTCGGCCTCCTGGTCGCCCTCGCCGTGGGCGCGACCTATGGGGTCTGGCGCTTCGTCGACGAGCGGGCGGGCGGCGACGGGGGCTACCGGGTCTGGGCCGTTTTCGACGACGCCCAGGGGCTGGTCCCGAAGTCGCGGGTCCACATCGCCGGCATCGACGTGGGCTACATCGACAGCATCCGCCTCTGGGGCGACCAGGCTCGGGTCGACATCCACATCGACGAGGGGATCACGCTCTACGAGGACGCGCGGGTGGCGAAGCGCACCGCCAGCATCCTCGGCGAATCCCTCTTGGCGATCCTCCCCGGGACGGAGGGCAACCGGGTCGTCGAGGACGGCGAGCAGATCATGGTGCTGGAGGACGCGCCCTCCACGGACGACATCCTGCGGAGCGTCGGCCAGACCGCCCGGTCGGTGGAGCGGGTCGCCGCGCAGGTGGAGCGGGTCTTCGGCACCGACGAGGGCGGCGACCAGATGGCGAGCGCCCTGCAGAACCTCAGCGAGGCGCTGGAGGGCGTCAACCGAACCATTCAGCAGAACGAGCAGGTGATCGCCGCGACCCTGCGCGACATCGAGCAGACCACCGACGTCGCCGGCCCGCAGATCGTCCGCATCCTCGACAACGTCGAGACGGTCACCTCCGACGTCCGGGAGATCGTGGGCGAGAACCGCGACGGGCTGACAGAGGCGGGCGGACAGGTCAACGACACGGTGGCCTCCATCAACCGCGCCGCGCACCAGCTCGAGGGCGTGATGGGTGATCTCGAGGAGATCACCGGACGCACGGCCGCGGGGGAAGGCACCATCGGGCGGCTGACCTCGGACGAGCAGCTCATCGACGAGATCGAGGGGATCGCCGAGGGGGTGGGAGACATCGTCGGGCCCATCGCGCGCCTTCAGACCATCGTCGAGCTGCGCAGCGAGTACAACATGCTCGCCAACACCTTCAAGAACTACGTCTCGCTGCGCCTGCAGCCACGCGAGGACCGCTACTACCTGATCCAGCTCATCGACGATCCGCGCGGCTTCACCCAGTTCTCGCAGACGACCGTGCGCCGCAGCCCGCCGGCCGACGGAGAGCCGGCTTCGTATACCGAGACCCGCATCAGCACCACGGACGATTTCCGCTTCTCCCTGCAGTTCGCCAAGCGCATCGCTTTCGCCACCTTCCGCTTCGGCGTTCTCGAGTCGACGGGCGGCATCGGCGTCGACCTGCACCTCTTCGACGACGACCTCGAAGCCAACCTCGACCTCTTCGCCTTCGGCGACAACACCTACCCGCGTTTCCGCGCCCGCGTCGCCTACGAGGTCGTCTCGCGTCTGTGGATCCTCGGCGGCATCGACGACGCCTTCAACGAGACGGCGGACTTCTTCCTCGGCGCGCAGCTGCGCTTCAACGACGAGGACCTCAAGAGCATCCTTCCCTTCGCCCCGTCGGGCAGCAGCCTCTGAGGTCGTCGTGAGCGTGGGTGACACGGCCAAGAAGGCCGCCGGGGCGATTGCGGGGGCGCCCAAGAAGGTGGTGGTGGGCTACTGGCGCGGGCTCACCTATCCCTTCCGCGGCGCGAAGCTCGTCTACCTGAAGGAGCCCGGTCTCGTTCGGTACTGGGTGTTCCCCATCTTCATCACCCTGGTCGTGATCGGCTTCGTGCTCGCCGGGGTGTGGCACTTTCACGGCGCGGCGGTCGACGCCTTCTGGTCCGAGCCAGCCGGGGAGAGCTTCTGGGACTCGGTGCTCCGCTTCCTCCACGGCTTCGTCGAGGTGCTGGTGGCGGTGCTGCTGCTGATCGTCGGCCTGGTGGTGGTCACGTTCCTGTCGCCGATCTTCGCCGCCCCCTTCAACGACGCCCTCTCCGAAGAGGTGGAGCGGCTCGCCACCGGGCGAGAGGGGCCGCCCTTTTCCTGGGCGGCGGTCGCCCGTGACGCCGTGCGCACCGTGCTCATCGAGATGGCCAAGCTCGGGCTCTGGGCGGTGGTGATGCTGCCGCTCTTCGTGCTCAGCCTCGTCCTGCCGGTGGCGGGCCAGATCATCTACACCATCTTCGGCTTCTTCTTCACCGCGGCCTACTGGTCCATCGACTACGTCGACTGGCCCGCCGCGCGTCGCAATCGCGGGATCGCCTACCGATTCTCCCTGCTTCGCGAGCACTTCCTCCCGATGCTGGGCTTCGGCACCGGGGTGTGGCTCTTCCTCTTCGTCCCGCTCCTCAATCTGCTCTTCATGCCGGCAGCCGTCGCCGGTGGCACGCTTCTCTTCTTGGACCTCGAAGGGGAGGCAGAAGCCAAGAAAGCCTCTTCCTGAGGCATCTTGAATGGATGAGGGTCTGTCTTCGTCAGACCTCACCTCTCACTCTTGTTGCCAGTGTCCGGGGGGTGTTATCGTCCCGGAGGCCCGGAAATGTGAGTAAAATCGGGACGGAGGCCTAAATGAAGCGGGTGATCATCGGCGTACTCTTATCGACCTTCGTCGTCGGGGCATTGGTCGTGAACGCGGATGCGCAGCGACGCCGCCGGCGGCATCGTCAGCCACGACAGCAGGCGGCGCCCATGAGCGCGGAGATCGCGCCAGCGCTCGGCGACCTGCATTGGGGGATGACGCGCGACGAGGTCTACGACCACTTCGTGAAGCAGATCCGCGATCGGTATCGCCCTCGGATCGCGAAGGCGCGGGATGCCATGCGCGAGGACCAGCTGCGCCACCAGGAGCGGGAGGAGATCCAGCGGATCCGGCGGAGCTACGTCCGGTTCCGTGGTCAGACCACCGGCTGGGACGTGAGCTTCCTGCGCGACGAGTTCACCCACGGCAACGGCGAGGCGATGCTCGTCTACCGTGATTCCAACTCGCAGAACTTCTACTTCTTCATCAGGAACCGCCTGTGGAAGTGGTACAAGGCCTTCGACGCCGACGTCTTCGCGGGGCAGAGCTTCGACCAGTTCGCCGGCGCTCTGCAGGGCCGCTTCGGACGCGCGCTCCAACGCACCGGCCGCATGACCGAACGCGGGCAGGAGAAGCAATGGCTCGAATGGCAGGACCAGTCCACGCGCCTCAGAGCCATCGACGAAAACCGTTTCTACGGTTTCTACTGCATGGTCTTCGAAGACAAGAACACGCTCGGGCAGCTGGACCAGCTTCGGACCAACACCCAGAACCGAGACGACGATGGCCACGCGCTCGTCGACGCCGTGGTCAACGACGACAGCGAGGCGTCCACGGCCAACCAGGACATCGTCGACCGGCTCACGGGCATGATCCGCCGACGCACGCAGGCGCCCGACGACGGGATGATGGGGGGCAGCAGCAGTGGCTCCTCGTCTTCCTCGTCGAGCAGCAGCGGCTCCTCCTCCTCGATGAGCTCCTCGAACGACGAGGACCCGCTCAGAGGGTTGGACTTCTGAGGGCCGCCTAGACGCGGTTTCCAGCGCGAGATTCGGGCGTGGGTGGAAATCCCACGCCCGATCTTCTTTTTTCAGACCTGGCTGGTCCTACGAGGCGCGATATCCACCTCCACCCGCTTGCCGAGGGCCTGCCTCAGGGCCGGCTCGATGAGGCCGGCGCGGGTGTAGGGGCGGCCAGGGCAGCCCGCGCAGGCGCCCTCGAGGTGGACGACCACCCGCAGGTCCTCGACGGCCACGAGCTCGATCGTCCCGCCGTCCGCCTCCACGACGGGGCGCACCACCTGCTCGAGGACACCCTCGACCTCTTCCATGGTCATCGCCGTCACGCTAGCTCGCACAAAGGTCGATTTCCAGCCCCGTGGGTTGCTATGCTTCCATCGACCGGCGAGCCGCCGGAAGAGGTAGAATTTTGGCGCGATTTCGCCTGCGATTCCTGCTGCAGGAATTCGATTTGTCCGGACCCGAGGTCGTCCTCGGTCGGAGCCCGGACTGTCAGATCACGATCGAGGACCCGCTGGTGTCCCGACGCCACGCCCGCATCGTGATCGAGGGGACGCAAGCGCGCATCAGCGATCTCGGAAGCCGCAACGGTGTGCGCATCAACGGTCGGCAGACGGAAGGCGAACATCCGCTCGAAGACGGCGATCGCATTCGCCTCGGTACGCAGGAGCTGGTGTTTTCCGTGGTGAAGCAGCGGGCGCGCGAGGCGCGGCCCACCGGCTTCATGAAGGTCTGCAAAGAGTGCAACACGCCGTACCCGGAGAAGTCGCCTCAGTGCCCGCACTGTGGACATGTCGACAACGGTCCGGACTCCGAGGAAGACACCATCAGCGGACTGGTGGTCGAGCCAAAGCGCAGCTGGACCTTCCAGCTCCTCGGCGAGGTGATCGAGCGCGCCATCGCCGCCGGGCGCGGCACCGAGGCGGATCGCCTGATGCGTCGCGCGGTCCGCGAGATCGACGAGCGCCTGGCGCAGGGCGAGAAGCTCGATCCGAACCAGGTCGCGATGATCACCGGCTTCGCGCTACGGCTGGCGCGGCTGTCCAACGGCGAGGAGTGGGTGCGTTGGTCGCTGGACGTGCACCGTCAGCAGTCGCTGATGCCCACGACGACGGTCATCGATCGGCTCGAGGAGATCGAGCCTTCGGACACGTTCAAGGCGACCGTCTCGGAGTTCGTGGAGTTCTTCCGCGACACCGCGGCGAGCAAACCGGACGCCGATCTCGCCGGCCTGTCCCGGCTCGAAGCGCTCACGCGCTGATCACGCGCTCGAGGCTCTCCAGCCGGGAGATGACGAAGCGCTCGGCGGGACCGAGGTCACTCCGACTCACCCTGATCTCTTCGAGGTACGCGCGGAGCGCGCGCGGATCGCGATGGGAGATGTCGCGCACCACCGCGTGGAGCTCGTCGACGGTCTCGCTGGAGGGAACGAAGCGAAGCGCCCCGTTGAGCTTGAAGACCCAGTCCACCCACTTGCCGGCCTTGAGCCCGCGCGCGAGCTTCAGGGCGTAGGTCGTTCCCTTTCTCGCCTGATCGGTGCTGATCTTCTTGCCGCGAACGGCCTTGTCGAGCATCCGATCGAGGTGGGTGCCGAGGATGCGCTCCGCTTCGGAGAAGCGGTTCAGGGCGAGCGCCTTGTCGGCGATGCCGGTGAGCAGGGAGAAGCCGCTCGCCTGGCGCGTCTCCTCGTCAGGAGAGAGCTGGTTGAGCTTCAGCTCGAGGGTAGCGCCCGGCAAGGTCGCCGACGCCGAGACGACCGGCGCGCCGCAGCCCTTGCAGAAGGAGTCGGACGGATCGAGCAACTCGTTGCACTTGTGGCAACGGGTCAGCATCGAGGTGTCCCGCGGCATCTTCAGGTTCTTGCCGACCTCCATCAGCGTCATCTGCTGACCGCCGATGGAGACGCGGTCGCCGTGCTTGAGCTGCACGAGGCCTTTGATCTTCTCACCGTTGAGCAGCACGCCGTTGCGGCTGCCGAGATCCTCCAGCGTCACACGATCGGGCGTCGTGTGGATGAGGGCGTGCTTGCGCGACACCAACCCATCGTCGAGCGACAGGCTGCACGAAGAGCTCCGTCCAATGACGAAGTCGCCCGCTGTGAGCTCGAGGTCGGTCGACTGGTAACGAAGCCGGTACTTGGGCACGGCGCTGACCGGATGATGGGCCATCACCGCCCGCCTGCACAATTGAAAGACGCCGCCCGGTAGACCGTACCGAGGCGGCGTGGTGGGGCCGGTTGGAGGACCCTAGAAGGCCATGACCTCTTCGAGGCGCGCGATTTGGCCCAGATCCGTCTCGAGGCGGCCTTGGAGCTCGACCGTCCGGTCGAGGAGGCCCTTGGTCTCCGACAGAGAGCCGACGTAGTTGGCGAAGAGGCTGGCCTGTTCGCCCAGCACCCCCTGGCTACGTTCGGGGTGGACGAGGATCACGAAGTTGTCCGGAGACTCGAAGAAGGCTGACTGCGCGTCTTCCTGCCCGAGGAAGAGCGTCTTTTCGAACTCGTGCGTCGTCGTCAGGCTGGAACGCACCATCATCAGCGCAGGATCTTCGTCGTGCGCTCTCAGGAAGACCAGGCCGCAGACGAGCTTGTCTTCCACGATCGCCGGGACGCACCCCGTCGGGTTCGTCATGCCCTGTGTGGCCTGCGCGGCGTCGTTCAGGGCGGCTCTTCGTGCCTCGGGCAAAGTCCGGTTCGCGATCCGCTCGAAGTGATCCCAGAGCAGATTGACGTTGTTGTAGTACTCGAAGAGCGCGTCGACGGTCTGCGGCTGGAACGCACCGTAACGCTTGCGTGCGAAGGCGTTGGCGTCGAGGGGCTTCTCGAGCGCGCGAAGGCCCTCGATGGCCTCGTAGTCGACCGAAGGCTGCTTGCCCGGCCCGCCGCGCGCCGCGCTCGTGGCGGTGTCGACGTAGCGCTGCGCCTTGGTGACCACGTCCGACGCGTTGCGGACGGCCTCGTAGATGTCCTTACCGTCTCGGACCGCCAGGTTGTAGAGCTGGCGGTCGCTCATCATGTTGCCGCCGCCGTAGCCAACGAGGAGGCCGACCACCAGGCCGATGGCGATCAGGATGAAGTTGCGGCCGCTCTTCTTGCGTCCGACTTCCTTGTCGTCGACGGCGGTCTTGTCGTCGATGACGAGGCGAACCTCACGGGGGCCATCCGCGGCCGGCGACTTCGGGCCGAAGGGATCCGCCGACTTCTTCTTGGGCTCCTCTTTCTTACCGAAGGGCGGGGCAGGGACCGCGCCGCCACCAGCGGGCGCGCCGCCGATCGAGGGAGGCGGTACGACGCCTCCGCCTCCGGGGGCAGCGCCTCCAACGGACGGGGGAGGAACCACGCCTCCGCCAGAGGGCGGCGGGACGACAGCGCCACCCTTGGCGCCGCCGGGTGAGATCGTCTTGCCTAGACGTGCCTTCAGATCTCTCTTTTTCTTCTTTTGTGCCATGTACGGGCCTCGGCCGCCGCCAAGTGCCCCCATCCGAGGGGAGGAGCGGCGCTGGGCGGGCAAAATATCCGGGGGGGGCTCTCTTCGTCAAGGCGCGGAAATTCGCGGGGGTTGGCCTCCAATCGTCCAGGCTCAAGTACACTTCCCGCCGGCCATGAAGCCCTTTCGTGTGGAAGAGAGGCGCGCGGTCGCCTTCGACGGAACGGACCTCGCGTACCACGTGGTGGGCGAGGGGCCGCCCATCCTGCTGGCGAACGGGCTCGGGGGGAGCTGGCGCGCCTGGAAGCACCAGATCGGCTACCTCTCGGACCGCTACCGCTTCATCTCCTGGGACTACCGGGGGCTCTACCGTTCGGGGCCGCCCGTCGATCGCGACGCGCTCCGCATCGAGGACCAGGTGCGCGACGCGCTCACGATCATGGAGGCGGAGGAGATCGAGCAGACGGCGATCTTCGGCTGGTCGATGGGTGTGCAGCTGAGCCTGGAGCTCTTCCGAAAAGCCCCCGAGCGACTCGCGCTGATGGTGCTGATCAACGGCGTCGCCGGTCGGCCCTACGAGTCGGTGCTGGGGCTGCCCGTGATGCAGCGCGTCGTCCCACCGGTGCTGCGCGGCGCGCGAAGCATTCCCTCCGTCGTCCAGGGGTTGACGCGAAGAATGGTGCGGTGGCCCGAGACCGTGACCTGGGCGAAGCGCCTCGGGCTCGCGAGCAACACCCTCGACGAGGAGCTGTGGGCCGAGCTCGCGGGCTCCTTCGAGGATCTCGACATGGACCTCTACGTTCACATGCTCGAGCTCCTCGGTGAGCACGACGCGTGGGACGTGCTCGCCGACGTGGACGTGCCCACCCTGGTCGTGGCCGGCGATCGCGACGTCATGACGCCGCGCCGGGCTGCGGAGGCGATGGTGCGTCGCATCGACGGCGCCGAGCTGATGGTCGTCCCCGGCGGAACCCACTACGTGGCGGTCGAGTATCCGGAGCTCGTGAACCTCCGCATCGAGAAGTTCTTGCGCGAGCGCGGGTACACCGGCGGCGATCTCGGCGGCGAGGAAGCTTGAGGCGCATCTTCGCGGTGGTCATCGCCCTGTCGCTGCTCGTGGCGTGCGGCGACGACGCCGAAGAGGCGGGACCGCCGCCGGACCTCGTCGCGGATGCCGTCAGGCTGCAGGACGCGGTGACCGCCGATCCCGCGCTCGGGCCCATCGAGGATGCCGAGGCCATGGTGGACGACGAACGGCACGCCCTGGCCGCCGAGCTCCTCGAGCAGGGAGGCATTCCCGCCGCGGAGCGGCAGGTCGAGGCGGTGCGGGCGGTCGAGCTGTCGACGCGAAGAGGACGGCTCTTGCGTCGCCGTCTGGCGCGCGCCTACGAGCAGCGGGTCGAAGCGCTCGAACGCTATCAGGAGGTGCTGAGCCGCGGCTTCATGGAGGACCTCGCGCTGGTCGAGGCGATGGGCGGCCTGCGCGAGGCCATCAACGCCATCACCGAGGTCGACGACGAGATCGCGGAGATCCGATCCGCTCCCCGAAACCGAGGCAGAGGAGGGCAGGCGGCGCCGTTCGCCGCCCGACATGCGCTGATCGCTGCCAGTGCCTGGTCCAATGACGTCGAAGGGTTGTCGCTCGTTCGTCGGCCGCCTCGCGGCGTCGGGAGACCTCGAATGTACGCTGCACGTCCTTCGGTTTCCCTCCTTGCGACGTGACCGACGCCCGTCGCGATCTCCCCTTCCACGTCATTGGACCAGGCACTAGCCTACGCGCTCTGACCCGATGATCGCCGTCGTCGACAACTACGACTCCTTTACCTACAACCTGGTCCAGTACCTCTTGGAGCTGGATGCCGTCGTCGAGGTGTATCGGAACGACGAGATCAGCGTCGACGCGCTCCGCGCACGAGCCCCGGAGGGAGTGCTGCTGTCTCCCGGGCCCGGACGGCCAGAGAACGCCGGCATCACGCTCGCGTGCGCGAAGCAGCTGAGCGGCGAGCTGCCGCTCCTCGGCGTGTGCCTCGGCCATCAAGCGATCGCGCAAGCCTTCGGAGCCCGCGTGGTGCGCGCCGAGCGCTTGATGCACGGGCGCACGTCGAAGGTGGAGCACGACGGCGAAGGCCTCTTCGAGGGGCTCCCTTCGCCTTTCACCGCGACCCGCTATCACTCGTTGATTGTCGAGCGCGACTCGATGCCCGAGGCCCTGGTCGAGACCGCGTGGACCGAAGAGGGCGAGCTCATGGGCCTGAGGCACCGCGAGCACCCGACCTTCGGCGTGCAGTTCCACCCCGAGTCCTTCTTGACCGAGCACGGTCACGCGCTGCTCGAGCGCTTCCTCGAGAAGCTCCCCGAGCGCGGGCGCCGTCCGGGAGAACGCGCCGCATGAGCGAGGCGCTTCGCGCGGCGCTCGCCGCGGTGGTCGAGGGTCGTGATCTCGACGCGCCGACCATGGAGGCCGCCATGGAGGCGATCCTGGGCGGTGAGGCGCCCGAGGCGCAGATCGCGGGCCTGGCGATCGCGCTTCGGATGAAGGGCGAGACGGCGACCGAGATCGCGGCGGCGGCGCGGGTCATGCGGCGGCGGTCGCTGAGGGTGCCCCTCGTCAGGGCCGAGGGCGAGGTGCTGATCGACACCTGCGGCACCGGGGGCGACGGCGCCGGGTCCTTCAACGTGTCGACGGTGGTGGCCTTCGTCGTGGCCGGCGCGGGTCTGAAGGTCGCCAAGCACGGCAACCGTGCTGTCTCCTCGCGCTCCGGGAGCGCCGACGTCCTCGAAGCGCTCGGCGCCAACCTCGCGCTGCCGCCCGAGGTCGTAGCCCGCTCGGTGGAGGAGCACGGGATCGGTTTCTTCTTCGCGCCCGCGTACCACGGCGCCATGCGCCACGCCGCCCCGGTGCGAAGGTCTCTGGGCATGCGGACCTTCTTCAACCTGCTGGGACCGCTGTCGAACCCTGCGGCCGCCACGCACCAACTGGTCGGTGTCTACGACCCGGCGCGCCTCTCACAGGTGGCGGAGGTCCTGGGACGCCTCGGTGTCGAGGGAGCATGGGTCGTACACGGGGAGGGCGGGCTCGACGAGATCTCGCCGATGGGTCCGACGCGTGTGGCGCAGCTTCGCGACGGGATCGTCGAAGAGCGCGAGGTGACCCCGGAGGATTTCGGCGTGGCGCGGCGAGGGCCGGAGTCGATCGCCGGGGGCGATGCAGCGCACAATGCGGCCATCGCGCGCCAGGTGCTCGAAGGACGAGACGTCCCGCAGCGCGCCGCGGTGATCCTCAACGCAGCGGCGGCCCTCCTCGCTGCCGGCGTCGAAACGGATGCGCGCGCCGCCGCGGCTCGCACCGCGAGGGTCCTCGACGAGGGCGACGCCTTGCGCGTGCTGGAGCGCTTCATCGCGCACGGCCAGAGCACATGAGCGACTCCTCGGGCGAGAAGAAGACCTATCTTTCGGAGATCCTGGTGCGAAAGCGCGAAGAGGTGCGCCGGCGGCGCGCGCACGTCGCTGCGTCGGCGGCGATCTTCGCCGAGGTCACCCACGACCCGGAGCGCGGGCGCTACGCGCTCTCTGCGCTCAGCCGACCCGAAGGTGAGATGCCACGCGTCATCGCCGAGGTGAAATTCGCCAGTCCCAGCCGCGGCATCATCCGCGAGCGTACGCCGGGGGAAGCGGTGCGTGTCGCGCGCGCTTACGAAGACAGCGGCGCATCGGCGATCAGCGTGCTGGCCGATCGACTCGGTTTTTGCGGGAGCCCTCTCGACGTGCGACGCGTCGCGCAGGTCGTCCGACGTCCGGTGCTCTTCAAGGGCTTCGTCCTCGACGAGACCCAGGTCGAGCTGGCGCGCGCCTGCGGCGCGTCGCTGGTCCTGCTCCTGGTGCGCGCGCTCGAGGCGGAGCAGCTGGCTGCGCTGGTCGCCGCGGTGCAGGCGGCGGGGATGGAGCCGGTGGTCGAGGCCGCCGACCCCGAGGAGGTCGAGTTGGCGCTCGAGACGAAGGCGAAGATCGTGGGCGTCAACGCGCGCGACCTCATGACCTTCGAGGTCGATCCTCAAAAGGCGCGCGAAGCGCTCGCGGCGGTGCCCATCGGTCGCGTCGCGGTCTTCATGAGCGGGATCAAGACGCGGGCGGATCTCCTGCACGCGGCCGAGGGAAGAGCCGACGCGGTGCTGATCGGCGAGGGGCTGATGCGGGCTTCCGATCCTGGGGCGGCGCTGAGGGCGCTCCTGAGCGGCTGAAGGCGCCTCAGGTGCCGTTCCGCACCGACGATGCTAGCCTCCATTGGCCCGATGTACGGTGAACGCCGACGTGAGCTCGCCGCACTCGCGCGACAGGGATCCCTGATCGCGCGAGGCCTGTTGCGCCGTCCGAAGGCCATCGAGGCCGAGCGCGTCGCGGTCTTCGTGCACGGCTACCTCGCCGCCGGGCCCGTCTTCGATCCGCTGCGCGAGCGGGTGGAGCGGGAGCTGGGCGTCGTCACCCTCGACTTCACCTACGGGCCCCTGGGTCGTTTCGAGGCGGTGCTCGAGCGCTTCGTCGCGCACGTCGATGCCCACGTTCCGAAAGACGCGAAGATCTCTCTCGTCGGGCACTCCCTGGGCGGCATCGTGGCGCGCGCCTTCGTTCACGAAACGCCCTTCGGGGACCGGGTAGACCGCGTCCTGACCATCGCGACCCCGCACGCCGGGACCACCGCCGTTCGGCATCTCCCCGCTGGTCCGGCCACCGTCCTCCGGCCCGGGGGAGCGGTGCTGCGGCGCCTCGACGCGCGCCACGCCGAGCGGCCGGATCTGAGACACGTCGCGATCGTCGCCGGCGCCGACCGCCTCTGCAATCCACCCGAGAGCGCCGGCGCCCTCGCAGGCGCCGAGGTGCACCGCGTCGAGGGCGTGGGGCACAACGAGATTCTCTTTCATCCGCGCGTTCACGACCTGATCACGCGTCACTTGCGCTAGCGTTCGCGAACAGCGGGAAAGACCACCACGAAGCGCGAGCCTTTCCCGGGCTCACTGTCGACCTGGATCTCCGCTTCGTGTGCATCGATGATCTGTTTCACCAGCGCGAGGCCGAGGCCCACGCCGTGGGGGCGGCCGGAATAGAACGATTCGAAGAGACGTCCTCGAGCCTCTTCGTCGATCCCGGCGCCTTGGTCCTGCACCCGAATCTCGGCGCGCCCGTCCGGAAGGCTCGCCACACCGAGGGTGACCGTGCCGCCCGGCTGTGTGGCGCTGAGCGCGTTCTTGAGGAGGTTCCAGAATCACCTGCCGCACCTGGGCCCCGTCGACGAAGGCGTGCACGGGCTCGTCGGGCGTCTCGAGCGCGATGGCGACGTCCCGCGCTGGCGCCGGCCCCTGCTCGGCCATGGTCGCCACCTGCGCCGCGATCTCCGACAGGTCGTGGTTCGCGCGGTCGAGGGGCCGCGGGCGCCCGACGGAGAGCATGGTGGTCACCAGATCCTCGAGGCGATCGACCTCGCTGATCACGGTGCTCAGCAGCCGCCGGTCCACCTCCGACAGCCCCTCGGCTTCGCGGACGAGCTCCACCGAGCCCGAGATCGAGCTGAGTGGGTTGCGGATCTCGTGGGCGAGGCCGGCGGAGAGGCCGCCGAGGGTGGCCAGGCGCTCCGCTTTGCGCGCCGCGTTGCGCAGCTCCACGATTTCCGTCAGGTCTTGGAAGGAGTAGAGCGTTCCGGTCGACTCTCCTGCCTCGTCGACGAGCGGCGCACTGTTCCAACCGACCATGAAGACGCTTCCATCGGGACGGGACCCTTCGCCTTCGCCCCTGCGCGCGTCTCCGTCGAGGGGCAGGAGCCCGTCCACCTTCCTCCCCACGAGCGCGTCGGCGCTGGTGCGATAGATGATCGCCGCCGCTGGGTTGGCGGAGACGACGAGGCCGTCGGCGTCGACGGTGAACAGGCCCGAGCTGATGGAGCGGACGATGTCGTCGTTGAGTCGCTGCAGGCGCGTGGCGCTCTCGGTGGCGCGGCGCAGCTCACCGCCTGCGGCACGCAGCCGCTGCGACAGGTTGCCGGCGAGCGCCGCGACCAGGCTGAGGCCGACGATGTTGGATACCAGGGAGAAGCCGATGTCCTCGAGGTCGAGGAGGTAGCGGTCGGCGGCCTGATCGGGAGGGTGGGGCAGCCATCCGGTCGCCATCGAGACGCCCATCACCGTGTAGCCGAGCACCGCGACCACCGCGACCTTCTGGCTCGCGCTCGGCCCGATGAGGAGCGCGGCCATCAGGATCACCACGCCGTAGAGGAAGGTGAAGACGCTCGCCACGCCCCCCGAGACGAAGACCAACCCGGTCACCACCAGGAGGTCGGTGACGATCTGTACCGCTGCCAGCCGCCTCAGAGAGGCCGCCCGCGGCAGCCAGATGGCGAACCCGAGGGACGCTGCGAAGGTGCTGACGATCAGCCACAGGAGCACCTGGGGCGTGAAGCGCGCGAAGCTGCCGTCGCTCGGCGACGGCGAGCACCATGGTGCCCCCGAGCAGGATGCTGGCGGAGAGCAGGCGCGCCAGCATCAGCCATTGCAGGCGACGCCGGACGACCGCGCGGTCGTCGAGGCCGGGGGCGAGACCACCGGTGGTGTCGACTGCGGTGCTCACTCGGGTCGTGTCCCGGCGCCGCGTCTCGCCGTCAATTCGCGTTGAGCTTGTCGGCCATGCCGAAGATCGGCAGGTACATCGCGATGAGGATGAAGCCGACGATGCCGCCGATGACGACCATCATGATGGGCTCGAGGAGGGAGGTGAGGGCGGCCACCGCGACGTCGACCTCTTCCTCGTAGAAGTCCGCGATCTTGTTGAGCATCTGATCGAGGGCACCGGTCTGCTCACCGACGCCGATCATCTGCACCACCATCGGGGGAAACGCGCCCGTAGCCATCAGCGGCTCCGCCATGGTCTTGCCTTCGCGGACCTTGTCCGCGGTCTTCCGGATGGCTTCTTCGATCAGCACGTTGCCCGCGGCGCGCGCCACGATGTCCATCGCTTCCAGGATGGCCACGCCCGAAGAAAGGAGCGTGCCGAGAGTCCGGGTGAAACGCGCCACGGCGATCTTGCGCATCACCGGCCCGAGGAGCGGCGCCGTGAGGAACAGGTTGTGGAAGAAGCGTTTACCTGCCGGCGTCCGGTAGGTGTAGATGGTCCCGGCGGTCAGGGCGAAGGTGCCCAGGATGATCCACAGGAGGTTGCCGACGAACCAGGCGCTGACGTTGATGACGAACATCGTCAGTGCCGGGAGCTCGTCCTCGCCGCCGAAGTCCGCGAACATCTCTTGGAAAGCGGGGATGACCCAGGTCAAGAGGATGCTGACGACGATCACCGCGACGCCGCCGATGGCCGCGGGATAGACCATCGCGCTTCGGACCTGGCGCTTCAGCTTGACCCGCTTCTCGATGTACACCGCGAGGCGGTTCAAGATCGTGTCCAGGATGCCGCCCATCTCACCGGCGGCCACCAGGTTCACGAAGAGGGTGTCGAAGACCTTGGGGTGCTTCTCGAGCGCGGCGGAGAAGGTGGAGCCCTCTTCGACGGACGCCTTGATGTCCTTGAGGATCTTGTTGAACTGCTTGTTGTCGCCCTGAGCGGAGAGGATCTCGAGGCACTGCACCAGCGGAAGACCGGCGTCGATCATCGTCGCGAACTGACGCACGAAGATGACCAGCTCCTTTTCGGAGACCGGCGCGCCGAAGCTGATGTTGATCTCCTTCGGCTTCTTCTTGACCTTCGTCGGGTTGAGCTGCTGCGCCCTGAGCCGCGAGTTCACCATGTCGGCGGACTCCGCCTCCATGACTCCCTTGCGGAGCTCACCCGTCCGCGCCCGTGCCTCCCAGACGAACTCCGCCATCGTCCCGCCGATCCTAAGCCAGGGCCGAGCACGCGGTCAAAAGCGGAGCAGAACGTGCCCTGGACCACCGTCCAGATGGGGTGGCTTCACTGGGTGTAGGGGTTGGCGATGAGATCGCCGCCCGGGCTCATCCCCATCGCGGGAGGCTCGGTTTCGGCCATGCCCATGTCGTGCTGGGCCATGGCGGTGCGGCGCATGCCGTGGGCGCGCCGGCGGGCAGAGGTCTGGGCCACCGATTCCTCGCCGCTCTGCCCCTCCCTGGCCTCCTCGGGCCCGCCCTCGCTCGGCTGTCCCTCCGTGCCCTCGGAGTCGGCCGCTTCCAGCTCGGGGGCGATCTCGTCCAGGTGGGGCGGGGTCGTCCCCTCGGGCGGCTCGGCCTCCGGCTCCGCTCCCGCGCTGGGCGCGTTGCCCTCGATCACGTGGAAGGTCGGTTGGGCGTCGGGTGGGGGCGCGTCGGCACGCTGGATCAGGATCACCGCGGCCGCGATCGCACCACCCACCAGCAAGAGGCCGCCCACGACCGCGACCGGGAGCACCCATCCCCGCTTCGGCGCTTGCTGCTCCTGCTCTCCGGTGACGGCAGAGGGCCGAGCGGCCATCGTGACCACGTCTTGGCCGTGGTCGACGCCGTCCTTGCGGTAGGTCTTCGAGGACGAGCCATCGGAGGGGCGGGGCAGCGGCGTCTCGGTCAGCGAGCTCGCGCCGTAGGTCGCGATGGCTTCCTTGATGCGCGCGCGTTCGGCGTCGACCTTCTCGCCGGCGTGCTCCATCACCGCCTTGGCGACCTGCCGCGGGCTCGCGGGGGAGATGTTCCCCGAAGCGCAGGCTTCCTCGAGCGCCTCGAGGAAGGCGTCGGCGGTCTGGAAGCGCTCCTCCGGCGGCCGCGCGAGCGCACGCGCCAACACGTCGTCGAAGGGAGCGAGGACGGGGGAGAGCTCCGCCAGGATCGGCACCGGCATGCTGAGGATCTTGCTCAGCGTCGCCGCGTTGTTCTCGCCGCGGAAGAGGCGCTTCGACGCGAGGCACTCCCACAGGACGATACCCATCGAGAAGATGTCAGAGCGCTGGTCGGCGAGGCCGGTCGAGGCGTGCTCCGGCGCCATGTAGCCGAGCTTTCCCTTGAACTGCCCATCGCGCGTGGAGGACAGGCGCACCTCTGCTTTCGCGACGCCGAAGTCCGTCAGCCGCGAGACGCCGTCGGCGCCGACGAGGATGTTGTGCGGTGAGATGTCGCGGTGGACGAGGTTGAGCGGATTGCCGTCCACACCGGTGAGCGTGTGCGCGGCGGCCAACCCAGCGAGCGCGTCCAGGACCACGCGGACCGCGACGCCAGGATCGAGGCGCTCTCGCTTGGTGACCGCCCCACGCAGGAGCGCGCCCAGGTGATCGCCTTCGACGTAGTCCATCACCAGGTAGAACCCGCGCCCGTCGGTGTCGGAGATGTCGAGGGTGGGCACGACGTTCGGGTGGCGGATGCGCGCCGCCAGCCGCGCCTCGTCGAGGAACATCTGGATGAACTCCTCCTCGTGGGCGAGGTGGGGATGCATCACCTTGACGGCGACCAGGCGCTCGAAGCCGGCCACCCCCTGCGCGCGCGCGATGTAGACGCTCGCCATGCCGCCCGACGCCAGTTGCGTGAGGATCTCGTAGCGCCCGAGCCGCTGGCCCGCGAGGGACATGACGTCGCCCATGGGGGCCGGCTGGGCCATCAGAAGCGCCCTCCGACGAAGGCCGCGCCGCCGCCGGCGATCGGGGCGAGGGCGACGTCGAGCTCCTCCTCGTCGTCGCTGCCGCCCCAATCCGTGAGGAAGAGCAGGACCGCGCTGACGATGCCGAGGCCGCCGGTCACACCGATCAGGATGTTGGTGCGGAGCTCCTTGCTCTGCCCTTCGGCGAGGCGAGCGTCGGTCGGATCCGCCTCGTAGGCGTCGACTCCGGAGAGGGCGTCGACGCCGGACCAGATGAGGAGGCCGCCGGCGCCGGCGGTCAGGACCACCGAGCTGATGAAGAAGAGCGGATTGAGCCCACCGCCGCCCGAGTCCACCTCGTCGTCGGGTGGCTGTATCACGACCTGGTCGTCTGCGTTGCCCCCGCCCGTCGGCGTCTCAATCGTCCCCAGCTCTTCGCCGATGCTCGGGGGCGGCGCGTCGAAGGTGAGCTCCCGGCGCTCACCCGCTTCACCGTGGATGGTCTCGCTCACCGGGCCGGTCTCGAAGGTCGCGGTGATGGTGTGGGGCTCGTCCGGCGTCACGAAGAAGGACGGATGCTCCTGGAGCGTTCCGTCGAGGTCCACCGTGCAGCCGTCGCAGACGACGTCCACGCGAAAGAAGCGGTCGGCGTCTTCGCCCAGCACCTCTTCCGCGGTGGCGGTGGCGCTCTCGTCGTTCGGGTAGAGGGCGAGCAGCCTGAGGGAGAGGGTCGCGGCGCGCAGGCGGTGATCGGCCAGGCGGTGAGAGCGCACCGCCTGGATGAGCGCGGGGGCCGCAGGGGCCAGTCGGTGCGCCGTCTCGAACCAGCGGGCCGCCTCCGCCCAGTTCTCGGCGAGGTAGGCGGTGGAGCCGCGGTTGTATGCGCGTCCGGCCGCCCGCCTTTCCTCGGCGTTCTGGGCGCAGGCGAACGGTGCCCAGACGGCGCTGAGCAAGAGCGCGAGGAAGACCCAGGTGAAGATGCCGCGCGTCACGGACGAACCCCTGCGAAATCTTGGCGGCTTGGGACAATCATCGTCAAGGAGTCGGACCTGCCCGCGCCGTCGCGGAGCTCGCCGATCCGGTGCTCTTGGACCCGCGGATGGCCCCCGGACTTGGGCGTGTAGGCGCAGAGCCTACATCAGCGGCGCCGCCGGCCCCCTTCGATCATGGTTTGGAGCTCGATGGGCTCGGGAGAGCGGCCGAGGGCGTCTTCGAGGCTGATCATCCCCCGCTGGAAGAGCAGGAGCAGGGATTGGTTGAGGGTCTGCATGCCGCTGCGTCCCTGACCGGTCTGCATCGCGGAGTAGATCTGGTGGACCTTGTCCTCGCGGATGAGGTTTCGGATGGCGGCGTTCGGGATCATGACCTCGCAGGCCATCGCCCGGCCCGGGGCGTCGGTGCGCGCCACCAGGATCTGACTGATCACCGCCTGAAGCACGAAGGAGAGCTGGGCCCGGACCTGCGACTGGGAGTGCGGTGGGAAGACGTCGATGATGCGGTTGATCGACTGGATGGCGCCGTTGGTGTGCAGGGTGGCGAAGACCAGGTGACCCGTCTCGCTGATGGTCAGCGCGGATTGGATGGTCTCCAGGTCGCGCATCTCGCCGACCAGCACCACATCCGGATCCTGACGTAGGACGTACTTGAGGGCTTGGGAGAAGCTCGAGGTGTCCATGCCGATCTCGCGTTGGTTCACCACGCAGAGCTTGTTCGGATGGAGGAACTCGATCGGATCTTCGATGGTGATGATGTGCTGGCGCGTCTCGCTGTTGATCTTGTCGATCATCGACGCGAGGGTCGTCGACTTCCCCGAGCCGGTGGGTCCGGTGACCAGCACCAGGCCGCGGGGCAGGCCGCAGAGCTCCTGCACCACCGGCGGAAGACCCAGATCTTCGAAGGTGGAGATCTTGAACGGGATGGCGCGGAAGGCGCCCGCCACCGCGCCGCGCTGCATGTACACGTTCGCTCGGAAACGGCTCAGCCCCTTCACCCCGAAGGAGAGGTCGAGCTCGTTGTCCTTTTCGAACTTCACCTTCTGCTCTTCGGTCAGCACCGAGTAACAGAGCTGCTTGGTCTCGATCGGCGACAAGGGCGCCGTCTTGAGCGGCACCAGGCTGCCGTCGAGCCTCAGCTGCGGCGGTGTGCCCGCGGTCACGTGGAGGTCCGAGGCTCCGCGCTCGATCATCACGCGCAAGAGCTGGTGGAGGGTGATGCGCGGGCGTTCCTCGGCTTGCATTCAGCGAGTCTAAACTACTCCGAGCGCTGGTAGCCGTCAGATCTCGGCCTTGGTCCACAGGCCACGGCGCATCTTGTCTTTGCGCCGGTCGCTCTTGGTGACGATGCGGGCGGCCTCCCACGCGCTCAGGAGCTCGCCCTCCAGGCCCAGACCGGGAAGGACCTGGGTGTTGGCCCAGAGGAAGCGTTTGATCGGCGTGCGCGAGGGAAGGGCGCTGACGCCGAGCACCCCCGGGACCGGATAGCCGTGCACGGCGCGCATGGAGCGGGGGCCGCGACCCCAGGGCTCGGCGTCGGAGATTCTCGTTGCCCTGCCCGTCGGTCGGTGGACGGCCGTCGTGGGGGGAGTCGACGAGGGTGACGCTCTCGGGCAGGAAGGGCATCAGCTCCGAGAGCGACGCGAGGACCCGCTCTCGCGCGCCGTCGAGGTAGCCGGTCACCTCCTCCACGCCGCGTCGCGGGAGCAGCGACTCCACGGAGAGCACGCCGTGGTCGCTCTCGCCCACCGGGGCTCGATGGATGCGCAGCAGGTCTTCCCCCCAGAGCTGTCCTTCCAGATCGCGAACGTAGAGCGTGTCGCGGGCGAGGCCCTGAGGAATGGCGCTCTTCGGCAGGACGAGGTTCAGCGTGAATCGGTAGTAGCGGGTCTGAGGCTCGCCCTTGGTCTCGAAGGTGCGCTCGAAGGCGCGGCGATCCTCGAAGAGACGCAGCGTGCGCGACAGGTCGTGGCCGCAGATGACGAAGCCGGCGCCGAGCGGCTCGTCGGAGCTCGAGAGCAGGACGCCGCTCACCGCGCCGCGCGACGTGGTGACCCGGGTCGAGCGCTCGCGTTCGCGCACCTCGCCGCCGAGGGTGCGGATCTTCTCGATGAGCATGGCCGACAACCGCGCCCAGCCGCCTTCGATGATGGCGGGTCCCCGCCACCAGCTCGCGAGCAGACGCGAGACGGCGAGCTCGGTCGGTGGCGATTGGTCGAGATGGCTCGCCAGGGTCACGGGCGCCAGCACCGCCATGCGGAAGGGGTGCGACCGAGGGAGCTCGGCGAGGGGGCTCTTGCCTCTGCCGGTCTGATTGAAGGGCAGGTGAGCGCTCGCGCGGGTCAGCTCGCGCCGCTCGAGGAAGCCGCGGGGAGACCAGGGCAGGTCACGGCCGAAGAAGGCGTCGAGCGCTTCATTTTCGGCGCGGAGGTTCTTGAAGAACTCTTCGATTGGACGCCGCACGTTCGGGAACTCGCGTTCGATCTCGCGCTCGAGAAGCGCTTCCTGGGACGGGACGTCGAAGCGGTGTCCTGGTAGGGCAACGCCAAAGGGCGGGTCGGCCGTTCTTGCGCGCCGGCGAAAGCGCTGGCCGAGCGCCAGCTCGGAGAAGACGCGGCGCGCGATGGGGGTGTCCGCTCCGAGGAAGGTGAAGGGCTCGCGGGGAGCGTGACCCCCTCGACCTCGTACGAAGGCGGCGGCGTGTCGCCCGTGACGAGGAGCACGCGGAAGCCCCGCTTGGCCAGGAGCCCCGCACAGACCAGCGGTCCGAGACGGTCGCCGATCACGATGGCGTCGAAGTAGCTCCCGCTCACGAGGTCGGCTCTCGCGGCTCGAGGGAGAGCAGGGCGTCGCGGTCGCGCCCGGCAGCGGCATCGAGCGTGCCGCGGGCGATGTGATCCACGACCGCTGGAAGGAGGCGATGCTCTTGTTTCTGGATCCGCGCGTGCAGACGCGCCGCGTCGTCGTCCGGGAACACGGGGACGGCGGCTTGCGCGAGGATCTGACCGCTGTCGACGCCTGCATCGACGCGGTGGACGGTGCAGCCACTGATTCCGCACCCCCGCGGCGATCGCTTGCCCCGGGCCGTCGATGCCGGGGAACGCCGGAAGGAGCGAGGGGTGGATGTTGATGATCCGCCCCTCGAAGCGGGTCAACAGCGGCGCGGCGACGAGGCGCATGAAGCCGGCCAGCACCACCAGCGCTGGGTCGCTCTTGGCGATCTGGTCCGAGAGCGCTTCGTTCCAGGCCTCGCGGCTCTCGTGGTCCCGAGGGGAGACGACGCGGCTCTCGATCCCACGCGCGGCGGCGATGTCGCGCGCGCCGGCCTTCGGGCGGTCGGTGACGAGCGCCACCACACGCGCCTGGCAACGCCCCTGGTCGATGGCATCCAGGAGCGCGGCGAGGTTCGATCCTCGGCCGGAAGCCAGGACGACGACGTCGAAGGTGCTCACGAAACGTAGGTTACCCGGCCCTCGGCCGGGGCGCCCGGCGCACGGACCACCCGCCCGAGGCGGAACGCGCGCTCGCCCGTCGCTCGCACCGCGGAGAGCACCGCATCGGCGTCGCCCTCGGGCACCACGACCACCAGCCCGATGCCGAGGTTGAAGGTGCGTCGCATCTCCTCCTCCGCGATCGCGCCTGCCTTCTGCACCAGGTCGAAGATCGGCGGGCGCGCGACGTCGCTCGTCCGCACTTCGGCGCCGAGATCGTCGGGCAGCACTCGAGGCAGGTTCCCCACCAGCCCTCCGCCCGTGACGTGGCAGAGGGCGTGCACCTCGCCGGTCTCGAGCGCGGCCCGCACGGCTTTGGAGTAGATGCGCGTGGGTTCGAGCAGAATGCGCCCCAGAGGCTGACCGAGCGCTTCGATCACGGTGTCGAGGGAGTATCCCGCGCCTTCGAGGAGCGCACGGCGCGCGAGGCTGAAGCCGTTGCTGTGGAGGCCCGAGGAGGCCACGCCGACGAGGGCGTCGCCTTCTCGGACGCGCGCCGGATTGAGCAGGGCCTCGCGCTCGGCGACGCCGACGCAGAAGCCGGCGAGGTCGTACTCCCCCTCCGCATAGAAGCCGGGAAGCTCCGCCGTCTCGCCGCCGAGCAGCGCGCAGCCCGCCTGCTTGCAACCTTCGGCGATGCCGCGCACCACCGCCTCGCCGGTGTCCACGTCCACGCGTCCCGTCGCGAAGTAGTCGAGGAAGAAGAGCGGCCGCGCGCCGGTGGTCAGCACGTCGTTGACGCACATCGCGACCAGATCGATCCCGATGGTGTCGTGGATGCCGGTGGCGAAGGCGATCTTGAGCTTGGTGCCCACGCCGTCGGTTCCGCTGACCAGCACCGGTTCCTTCATCCCCTGGGGCAGGCCGCAGAGACCGGCGAAACCGCCCACCGAGCCCAGCACCTCGGGGATACGGGTGGCCGCGGCGAGGGGCTTGATACGCTCGACCAGCGATTCGCCCGCCTCGATGTCGACGCCGGCTTCCTTGTAGGTCATCCCCGACATGGCCGCGAAGCTACGGCGCCCGTCCGCAGCGGTCAACGCGCGGGATTCCGTTCCCGCTCCCGCTCGCCGTTCCCGCTCCCGTTCCCGCTCCCATTCCCGTTCCCGTTCCCGTTCCCATTCCCATTCCCATTCCCGTTCCCGTTCCCGTTCCCGTTCCCGTTCCCGTTCCCGTTCCCGTTCCTTGTCGTCCCGTTCCCCTTCCCTGCGCTCGGGTCTGTTTCATGGCACGTTCGCTGGCTCGGGGCCGCGGCCTCGGTCCCCTTCGCTGCGCTCGGGTCTGTTTCATGGGCTCATGAGCAAGCTGGTCCACGACATCCTCCTCGAGGCCATCGAGGCTTCGAAGCCTCTGGCCGACGAGTATCCAACACCAAGATCGCGACCTCGCATCGCAGTTGAGGCGCGCGGCGAGCTCGGCGGCGCTCAATGCTGCCGAGGGCGAGTGGGGCCGCAAGGGACATCGAGCGGAGCGCCTCGCCGTCGCGATGAACTCGGCGCGCGAAGCCAAGCAGGCACTCCGCATCGCGGTCGCCTGGGGCTACGTCAGCGCGACGCAGAGCGCGTCGGCACACGACCGCTTCGATCACGCCGCCGCTTCACTCTGGCGCATCATCCACGGCTGAGTGCGAGAGCCGGGAGGGCGAAGGACCCTCCCGGCTCTCAAATGTCTACCGCAGCATTCTCGTGAGCATCGCGGCGATGGCTGCGCCGTGGCTCCGGACCTCCTCGACGGGCAGGCGATCCCCCGTCGCTTCGGCCAGTTCGAGCAAGCAACCGTCTCGACCGCCGACCCCCGGGCGATCTCGTAGTGCTTGCGCCGCATCGCCCGTGAGCTCTGCGTGCACCCCTCGGCGATGTTCGCCCCGACCGAGGTGGACGACCGCTTCACCTGCGACCGCAGCTCCGCATCCTTCGGCAAGTTCGCGTACACGAGCCCTACGAGCGCATGCGCCCGCTGCCAGACTCGAAGTCTGTGATGAATCATCTGATTAGAGTGTTCTTGGTCATCGCTGAGACCCCTTTCCCAACCAAGAAGGGGTCTCAGCGATGACCAAGAAACACGCTCAAAAGGACTCACCCCGCACCCATTCCCGCACCCATTCCCATTCCCGCACCCATTCCCATTCCCGCACCCATTCCCATTCCCGCACCCATTCCCGTTCCCGCTCCCATTCCCGTTCCCGCTCCCATTCCCGCACCCATTCCCGTTCCCGTTCCCGCTCCCATTCCCGCTCCCGCTCCCATTCCCGTTCCCGCTCCCATTCCCATTCCCGTTCCCGTTCCCGTTCCCGTTCCCGTTCCCGTTCCCGTTCCCGCTCCCGCCCCCGCTCCCGCAGTCGCCAACACGCACCGGACTACCCCCGATTGCGTCGACGAGCCTCAGGAGCCGCCGTCGAGCGCGAGGGGCTGGCGTCCCGCGTCCACGCCTGCGTCCTCGTCGTCCGCGGCGAAGTCGTACATCGAATCGCCGTGGCCCGGGCTGAACGCGGCGCCGCAGGCCCAGGAGAAGCAAGAGAGGATCGCGAGCGCGACGAGGACCACGAGGAGGGCCCCGGCGCCGCGAGAGCTCATCGGCCGAGCATCTCCGAGAGCGCTTCGAGCACCGCGGGCTCCTCCTCGCGGTTGAAGTGCGCCGCGCCGGGCACCACCGTCACCTCCGCGCCCAGCCGCTCCCGGAAGAGGGCGGCCGCCGCGGCGTGATCGGCGGTGAAGGGATCGTCGTCCGAGAGCAGCGTGTGGATGCGCGGCGCGGCGCGACGAATGCGAGGCAGGTCGAGAGGCGTCTCGCACCACGGGCGAATGTCCTCCCACGGCTCGTCGACCGTGAACCACCCGGCCACCAGCAGGACGCCCTGCACCTGCGCGCCCGGCGGCAGCGTCGCGAGCCAGCGCAGCACCGCCTGGGCGCCGACGCTATGCCCAACGAGCACGGTGCGAGCCAGCGCCTGGGTCGGTCGCCCGACGACGTCGCCGACGGCCTTCACCCATTCGTCGATGGTGGGCTTGTCGGGGTTGGGCATGACCGGCACGCGCACCTCGTCGAAGAGCGCTGGACGCATGCGGGTGAGCCGGCGCCTGAGCCACGGATAGAACGCGACGTCGGGCCGACCGCTCCAGCGGTGCACCACCACCAGACGCCGTGCGCGATCGTTCACCAGGTCCCCGTGTTTTCCATGCTCGCCCAGGGCTCCTTCGGGGCCAGGGCCTCGCCTCGCTGCAGCAGCTCGATGCTGATCCCGTCGGGGATCGCACGAAGGCCATGTGGCCGTCGCGCGGCGGGCGGTTGATGGTCACGCCACCCTTCGCGAGGCGCTCGCAGAGCGCGTAGATGTCGTCGACCGCGTAGGCGATGTGGCCGAAGTTGCGCCCGCTTCCGTAGTCCTCGGGATCCCAGTTGTAGGTGAGCTCGATCTGCGCCTCGTGATCGCCCGGCGCCGCGAGGAAGATCAGCGTGAAGCGACCTCTTTCGCTGTCGCGCCTTCGGACCTCTTCGAGGCCGAGGAGATCGCAATAGAAGTGAAGGGATGCATCGACGTCCTTCACCCGCACCATGGTGTGGAGATACCTCATGGCGCGAACGGTACCGCAGCCTAGTAGGGATTGGCGGTGGAGAAACCGGCGGTCATTCGGCCGCTGGACATGGCCGCGGCGCGGCGCATCGGCGGTCGTCTCCGCACGGTCATCCGCGGAGCGCGCATGGGCGATGGGCGCGGGGTCGCCGCGGCGACAGGGGCCGGCTCAGGCTCGGGCGAAAGGGCTTCGAGGCTGAGCGTGAGCTCGACGTCGCCGTCGAAGCGCACTTCCTCGCGCCGACCCTCGAAGCCCTCCGCCGTCGCCAGCACGATGTGCGTGCCGCTCGGCAAGGCCGATGCCTGGTAGGGATTTTCGACCCGGCGACCGTCGAGGGTGAGCTGGGCGTCCGCGGGCTCGGTGCGAATCGCGATCGCGATCTCGCTCGGCGCCTCTGCTTCTTCTGCGGGCGCGCTCGTCGCGGCCGCGGCGCTGGCGCTCGCGGCAGGCTCGGCCGACGCTTGCGCGGCCTCTTCCGCGGCGCTCGTCTCCGGAGCGGCGGCCGCCGTGGCCGGCGGCTCGGGATCGCCTCCGCTCGCCATCACCGCGCCGATCACCACGACGAGCAGCACGACCGCGCCGCCGGCGGCGAAGAGCATGTTGCGATTTCCCCCCGACGGGATTTGCACCGGGTCGGGCACCGCGTCGAAGGCCGACGGGTTGGTCACCTTGGGCTTCGGCTTGGGCTTGGGCTTCGGCGGGACGGGGGCGGCGGCCGCCGTCGCGGCGGCGGTCAGCTCGTCCGCGACGACGATGGAGGGCTCTTCCCCCACGGGCTTCTTTTCGGCTTTCGGGGGCTCCGGCGCTGGCGACGCCGGCTCGGGGGCAGCGGCAGCGGCCGGCGCCTCGGCGGCTGGCGCGTCCGCCGCGGCCGGGGTCTCGGCCGGTCCGGCTCCCCAGCCCCCACCTGCGTCGTCCATGGACTCCCAGCTCGGGCGGAACTGGGCGGCGAAGCGGTCGGCGTCGTCGATGGACAGACGCCCCTCGCCCCACTCCCCCTCACCATCGGTGGAGGTGTCGTTTTCCTCGTTGGCCTCGTCGGCGCGCTTCGATTGGGCGCTGGCGGTCATCTAGGAGCTCTTGCAAAAGGTATCACTGGGCCCGCCCACGGGCCAGCCTGGCTCGACGGGGGGTCCCACACGGGCGGTGCGTGCAGTGGGATGTGGGACAGCGACGCCTGCCTAACCCTTGGCTGGAAAGAGCTCGGCGAGGCGATCGTCCCACTCGTCCGCGACGGTGGCGATGGTGTGGAGAAGATCCTCGAACTCCTCGTAGTCGAGCCCGGACAAACGCCGGAGGCCCCGCAGGTAGACGGCGTTGCGGTCCTTGTCGATGGCGAATGCGCCGTCGCTGGTGACCAGGAAGTTCAGCTCGAGGAGCCGGCGGTAGAAGGACTCTTTGTCCTCGGCGGGCACGTCCATGATGCGCGACAGAAAGAGAAGGATCCCGTGCTCGGTGAGCACGTTGATCCCGACGGTCGCGGAGCCCCGGCGGACGTCGGTGTATCCGTCCTCGTCCAACGGCTCCATGCCCACACCGACGGCCTCGCCGAAGCGTCGGATGTAGTCGTTGACCATCTCCTGAGCGTCGCGATAGACCTTGCCCGTCTGGCGGTCCTGGTAGATGGGGTTTTCGCTCACATCCCCTCCCTCCGAGAAGAGTTGTGCATCCTACCAGCTTTTGCGCGTCGTGCGTCCTGGCGATCCTGCTGACCGCCTGCGGCGGTGAAGAGGACGCCGGCACCGAGCCCGAAGGGCCGGATCCGGGCCTGGCGAGCGTCCAGGTGCCGACTCCCGAGGAGTCGATGACCATGAGCCTCGACGACCTCGAGGCGCGTTACCGGGCGCTGGCCGCCCAGGCCGCCGAGGACGAGGGGACCGTGGATGGGGTGGCCGAGTCGCGGTCGGCCGCGGAGCTCGCGCGCGTGTTGGCGTTGAGGGATCCCGAGCACGAGGAGGCCCACCTCGATCACGCGAGGGAGCACTTGCGAGAGGCCTCGCGCCGCAAGGCGCTCGAGGGCGCGTGCACCGCCGCGCTCGAGCTCGCGCGTCTCGATGCGCGCGACCGCGACGAGCCCACCGAAGCGTTCGTGGTCGCCTACCGGACGGCGCGCCGTTTCGACGCCGACTCGCACGCTGACTGCGTCGCCGAGGCGCGCCGCATCACCGCCACCCTGGACCACCATCGTCCATCGCCGGCGCGTCTCGCCGCCATCGACGCCGATCCCGACGCCGACGATCCGAGCGTCGATTCTGGTCGCGCGTCCCGAAGCGAGCCCGGACTCGCCCGAGGCGCAGGTCGATCGCTGGGCCGAGGCGCATGGCGAGGGCACGGCGACGCTCAGCAACATCGCGGTCTACGGCGGCGCGGCGGACGGCGAGGCGGGCTCCGACGTGGTGCGTGCGGTGCTGCGCTTCGACGGAGTCGCGGTCTTCCGGCGCGGTGAGCTCGACGCCGAAGGGCCGCTCCCCCATCGGCTCTTCCTCGATTTCGCGGACACCCAGATGGGCTCGGACGTGCCCCGGGCGCTGACGGTGGAAGGCGGCGGCGTGACCCGCGTCCGCGCCTCACCCTTCGAGCCGGGCGTGACTCGAGTGGTCTTCGATCTCGACGGGACGCCCCGGCACCGCCTCTTCGTGCTGCCCGATCCGTATCGCGTGGTGGTCGACTTCGACCGAACGAGCGGGCCAGCGATGATCGAGGGTGGGCCGCGCCGGGCCAGCGTCATCGTCCTCGATCCCGGTCATGGTGGGGACGAGTTCGGCGCGCGTCACGGCGGCCTCAAGGAGTCGATCCTGACCCTCGACATGTCGCGACGCGTTCTGGCTGCGCTCCGTCGCCGGCTTCCCGGAGCGCGGGTGCTCCTCACCCGTGAGCGCGACGAGATCGTATCCCTCGAAGAGCGCGTCGCCTTCGCCAACGCGGTGCAGGCGGACCTCTTCGTGTCGATTCACCTCAACGCTGCCGACGACGACGTGGAACGCGGGGGCGTCGCCACCTTCGTCCTCGACACCACCAACGACCGGCAGGCGCTCCGCCTCGCCGCGCGCGAGAACAACACCACCTCCGGCCAGGTGAGCGAGCTCGCCCACACCCTCGCGGATCTCCATCGCGCCGGGCAGAGCGCCGAGTCGCGAACCCTCGCCGCCCTGGTGCAGCGCGGCACCTTGATCGGGGGGCGCACCATCCTGCCCGAGCTCCCCGACCGCGGGGTGAAGAGCGCGATGTTCTACGTGCTTGTCGGCGCCCGCATGCCCGCGGTTCTGGTCGAGGCTTCCTTCCTCAATCAGGAGGAGGAGAACCACGCCCTCGCGACCGAGGCCTATCGTCAGGCGCTGAGCGAGGGCATCGCCGAAGGGATCGCTCGCTACGCTCACGGAGAGGGGCCGCCACCCGGGGCGCCCTGAGGCGTCACGGACCCCGGCTCGCGCCGATTTTCTTCGACCTTACGGAGCCTTCCCGCACCTTGCGGCCCCTCCGACCCCGACCCATACTCCGCCGTCATGCCGGAGCCCGCCCCGTCGTCTCCCATCGAGCTCGCGCGCCTCGCTCCGGCCCTCGAGAGCACCTGTGGGGACTATCTCTCCCAGTATCGGGCGCGCATCGAGGACGCCGTGCGGCGAGGGGACGGCGGGGTCGAAGTGGCCCGCAAGAACGCCAAGAGCCTCGACGGGCTCCTGTCCGCGCTCTGCTGCGCATGCGAGGCGGCGAGCGCTGGTGAGGACGGCCGCTTCGCGCTGGTCGCCGTCGGCGGCTACGGCCGCGGTGTGGTGGGGGTCGAGAGCGACATCGACGTCCTCTTCCTCTGCGACGACGACGGCGACGAGCGCGTGCGCTCCATCGCGGAGGGGCTGCTCTATCCTCTCTGGGATCTGGGCGTGCAGATCGGTCACGCGGTGCGGAGCGTCGAGGACACTCTCACCCTCGCGCGCGAGGACATCCGCACGGCCACCACGCTGCTCGATCTGCGCCGCGTCGCGGGCGATCAAGCCATCGTCCAAGAGCTCCACAAGGGTGCGCGACGCCGCATCTTCGAGCCGCGCCTCGCCCAGTTCCTCGACATGCTCGCCGAGGACACCACGCGCCGCCACGAGCGCTTCGGCGACTCGCTCTATCTCCTCGAGCCCGAGGTGAAGCTGGGCCGGGGCGGCCTGCGCGACATGGACGTCGCGGAGTGGGCCATGGGCGCGCGCTGGAATACGCGCGGAGCGGAAAACTACGTGCGTACGGGCGCGCTCCTCGCCCGTGAGGCGGAGGGCTTCGAGGCCGCGCGCGAGTTCCTGTGGAAGGTGCGAAACCTCCTCCATCTCCGCGCCGGACGGCGCCAGGACCGGCTCACCTTCGCCGACCAGGAGGACGTCGCCGAGCAGCTGGGCTTCGTCGACGGCGTGACCCTCGGCGTCGAACAGTTCATGCAGGCGTACTACCGCCACGCGCGGCTGGTCGCGCAGACGGCGGAGCGGGTGATCGCGCGGGCGCGCCCCTACAAGAAGTCGCGTCCCAAGACGCCCGTGGATCTCGGCGACGGCACGCAGCGCTTCGACGACCACATCACGCTCAGCGACAGCTCGGCGCTCGTCGACGATCCCGCTCTCGCGCTGCGGCTCTACGAGCGCGTCAGCGAGCTCCACCTCCCGCCCTATCCGTTTGCGCGAGACGCCATCGCCAACGCGACCGCCCACCCGGAGTGGTGCGAGGCGCTTCGCGCGTCGGAGGAAGCACAGGCGCTCTTCCGCCGCTTGCTCACGCGCACCATCGACCCCATCGCCGGCATGCGTCGAAGCATCTTCTCGGAGCTTCACGAGGTGGGGCTGATGACCGCGATGATCCCGGAGTTCGAGCCGCTCATGGGACGCGTGCAGCACGACGTCTATCACGTCTACACCGTGGACGTTCACTCGGTGCGCGCGGTGGATCGGCTGCATGCGCTGGTGCGTGGCGACCTCCGCAAGGAACTGCCGCGCGCGACGCGGCTCGCCGGCGAGGCGCCGCGAAAGGAGCCGCTCTTCCTGGGGCTTCTCCTGCACGACATCGGCAAGGCGCGCGGAAACGATCACTCCCAGAAGGGCGCCGAGATGGCTCGCCCCATCGCCGAGCGCCTGGGGCTGTCGAGCGTCGATGTCGACCACGTCGAGTGGCTCGTCCGTGAGCACCTGAGCCTCTACAAGTGGGCGACGCGTCGCGACACCAGCGATCCGGAGACCATCGCCGAGGTGGCCAAGACGGTGCGCAGCGTGGAGCGTCTCCGCGATCTCTATCTGCTGACCATCGCCGACGTCTCCACCACCAACCCCACCGCGATGACCTCCTGGAAGGCGCGGATGCTCGAGGACCTCTATCTGGCGGTCGCCGCGGCGCTGGACGGCGAAGCGCAAGGCTCGGCGCGCGCGGCGGACATCCGCGCCGAGGTGCTGCGCGATTACAAGGACGGGGTGGCGCTCGCGCTCACCCAGTTCCTCGCCGAGATGCCGGACCGTTACATCCTCGGCTCCGCCCCTGCCTCCATCGCCGCTCACGCCCGGGCGGCGCGCCAGCGTGGCGACAAGTCCGTGCACGTGGTCACCGGGCCGGGGCCGAGCGAGGACCTGGCGGAGCTGTTGGTGATGGCGGACGACCAGGAAGGGCTCCTGGCGGCGGTCACCGCGGTCCTCGCGAGCCATCGGCTGAGCATCGTCTCCGCCGAGATCTACACTCGCCTCCACGAGGGTGGTGGCGCCGAGGCCTTCGACATCTTCTACGTGCGGCGGCACGGTGAACGCGGTCATCGGGTCGATGACGCGGTGGCCGCGGCGGTCGCGGCGGATCTGCGGCAGGTGATCGGGGGCGCGGTGAGCACCTCGGAGCTGATGGGACAGATTCGGCGCACGCCGTGGTGGGCGGAGCGCAAGGTGCCGGAGGTTCCCACCGAGGTGATCGTCGACAACGCCATCTCGCCGCGCTTCACGGTGGTGGACGTCTTCACGCGCGATCGGATCGGCCTCTTGCACGAGATCGCGGAGACGATTCACGAGGCGGGGCTCTCGATCGCCTTTTCCAAGATCGGCACCGAGGGAGCGCGGGCGACCGACGTCTTCTACGTCCAGGAAGGCGGCGAGAAGATCCGCGAGCCGGCGCGGCTCGAGGGCCTCAGGCGCTTGGTCGAGGACGCCATCGACGCGTTCCATCAGAGGTTCGAAGAGGAGTGAACGGCATGAGGCGGGGGATCTCGGCGCTCGTCCTGGCGGCGCTGCTGGCGGCATGCCCGCCAGGGGCCGAAGAGGCCGAGGGCGATCGAATCGAGCGGTGGCGAG
Organism: uncultured delta proteobacterium; assembly: GCA_963727445.1. Lineage (GTDB taxonomy): Bacteria > Myxococcota_A > Polyangia > Polyangiales > B10-G4 > B10-G4. The sequence goes on along the minus strand of CAVSGI010000014.1, from coordinate 120,042 downwards.
GACGTGACGTTCCCGGACGAGGCGGCGGCGCACGAGGCGGCGCAGAGCGCTCCCGAGGCCACCCCGGCGGTACAGGAAGCCGAGCAGCTGCTCGCCGAAGGAAAGGCGGCCGAAGCACAGGCGGTGCTCGAGGGAGCGCTCGAAGAGTCCCCCGAGGACGTTCGGGCGCTGCTCGACCTCGGCCTCGCACACGAGCTTCAGGATCATCCGCGCCCGGCCGAGGAGAGCTATCGTCGCGCGCTCGCGATCGACCCGCGCTTCCCGGAGGCGCTCAACAACCTCGGCCTCCTGCTCAGGAGTGAGGGCCGAACCGACGAGGCCATCGAGCAGCTGCGTCGTGCGATCGAAGCGCGGCGGGACTTCGCCTCCGCCTACGTGAACCTGGCGCTCGCCCTCGAGGAGGCGGACCGCTTGCGCGAGGCGATCGAGGTCTACCGAGATGCGGTGCGAGAGGCGCCGCGCGATCCGATGACCCGCATCAACTTCGGACTGGCGCTGATCAAGGCGGGCGACGCGCACAACGCGGCTATCGAGCTGCGGCGCGGACTTCCCCTCGCGCGCGGCAACGCCGCTGCGCTCTCGGCGGCGGGCAACGGCCTGAGGCGTGTCGGGGAGGCCGAGGCGGCGGTCCGCGCGCTCACCATGGCGATCGAGGCGAACGGCGGCCCCACCGCCGCGCTCTCCAGCGAGCTCGCCCTCGCGCAGCGCGCCGCCGGCGACCGCGACGCCGCGAAGAGCACCCTGCGCGAGATCATCGAGCGCGAGCCCCGCTACGCCACCGCCCACTATCTCCTCGGCAACATGCTCGCCGGCGACGGAGAATTCGCCGAAGCCATCCGCCACTACCGCCGCTACCTCGCCCTCGAGCCGGGCGGCCCGATGGCCGCGCGCGCCAGAGAGCGGATCGAGGCCGCGCGCCGGGCGCAGTAGTTACCCGGCTGTCTTGCGCCCGAGCCCCACCAGGAACACCTCGTAGCTCTCCGAGCGGACGGCCTGGGGTTTGACGATCTTCACCTGGTCGAAGGCGTCCTTGACGCGCTTCTTCGCTTCCGGGAAGTCGCCGCCCTGGAAGATCTTGGCGACGAAGCCGCCACCGGGCTTGAGGACCTTCTCGGCGAGCTCGAGGGCGCGCATGGCGAGCTCGAAGCTCCGGTACTGGTCGGCGCTCTTCTGGCCGCTGGTCTTGGGGGCCATGTCGCTGATCACCAGGTCGAAGGGCTCCTCGTCCAGCTCGTCGAGGCTGATGGCGAAGGCGTCGCCCTGGCGGATCTCCGCCTGCGGCGGAAGCACTCCCTCGAACTTCGTCAGGTCGAAGCCCAGCACGCGGCCTTTCGGACCGACGCGCTCGGCGGCGTACATCGTCCACGAGCCGGGGTAAGCGCCGAGGTCGAGCACGCGCTGACCCTTCGACAAGAGACGGACCTTCTTGTCGATCTCCTCGAGCTTGTAGACGGAGCGCGCCGGATAACCGTCGCGGCGTGCTTGCTTGCCGAAACGATCCTGCGGCCGGCGCCGCTTGGCCACCTCGGCCTCAGGCCTCGACCGCGGCGCGCTTGCCCTTGGCCGCGTTGCGAACGGTGACCACACCGTTCTTCGGGCCGGGCACGCCGCCCGCCACGAGGACCAGGCCTTCGTCAGCCATCACCTTGGCGATCTTCACGCTCATGATGGTGGCGCGCTTGCCGCCGTAACGGCCGGCCATCTTCATGCCAGGGAATGTGCGGCCGGGGGTCATGTTCTGACCGATGGATCCACCGTGACGCTTCGCCTCGTGCGTGCCGTGACCGAGCGAGCCCGCGCCGTGGAAGTTGTGGCGCTTGATGACGCCGGCGAAGCCGCGTCCCTTGCTGGTGCCGGTGATGTCGACCTTCTCGCCCTCGGTGAAGATGTCCGCGACGCTGATGGTCGAACCGACCTCGTACTTGTCGGCGATGTCGCTCGGCACGCGGAACTCACGAACGACCCGCGGCGCCTTGTCGAGGCCCAGCTTGTCGAAGAAGCCGGCTTCGGGCTTGCTCACGAGCTTCTTGCGCTTCTCGCCGAAGCCGAGCTGCAGCGCGGTGTACCCGTGCTTGTCTGCGGTGCGCTTGCCGAGCACGACGCACGGCCCCGCTTCGATCACCGTCACGCTGGTGACGCTGCCGTCGTCGTTGAAAATCTGCGTACAGCCGAGCTTCTTGCCGATGAGGCCGAGGTTTTCATTCATGATTAACGCCTACTGCGAAAAGGGAGCGAAGCCTACGTTGGGTCGGCCCCAAGTCAAGCAGCAATTCTCCGCGCCCCGGCCAATTTCCGGGGGCCTCGGGGCAGCCTGAGATTGGGCTATCTTGGGTGGCCATGGGTGCTCCGAAAACCCGCTTCGACCAGGCCTATTACGACCGCTTCTACCGGGATCCCGACAGCCGGGTGGCGGAGGCCGAGGAGATGGAGCGGCTGGTCGGCTTCGTGGCGAGCTACGCGAAATACCTGGAGATCCCCGTTCGGACCGCCCTCGACCTCGGCTGCGGTCTGGGGCCCTGGAAGGCGCCTTTGCAGAGCCACTTTCAGGGGCTCCGCTACCAGGGCGTCGAGCTCAGCGCCCACCTCTGCCGGGAGCTGGGTTGGCGGCGCGGGTCGGTGGTGGACTGGTCGGGACGACCCGCCAATCTCGTCATCTGCCAGGGCGTCCTGCAATACCTCGGTGCCCGCGACGCGAAGAAGGCGATCGGGAATCTCAGCCGTCTGACCCGGGGCCTGCTCTACCTCCAGGCGCTGACCCGCGAGGATTGGGAGGAGAACTGCGACCAGGAGCGCACCGACGGCGAGGTGCACCTCAGGCCCGCCGATTGGTACCGGCAGGCCCTCGCGCCTCGCTTCGTCAACATGGGTGGTGGCGTGTTCCTACCTGCGGACTCCGAGGTGGTGCTCTACGAGCTCGAGCGACCGCTCAAACGGTGAGGAAGGCGGCGGGCTCCCAGCGACCCTTCGCTGGCCGCACCACGTCCCAGTCGAGACCCGGGGCCCCTTCGCGATCGTCGTCGAGGGCATCCATCAGGAAGTAGCGCGGGTCGACGTTCCGCATCGCACAGGCATCGAAGAGCGAGCGGTCGTGCTCGAGGGTCAGATCGATGCCGATATCCAGCATCCGCTTGATCGCGTCGGGGTGGAAGAGGGCGAAAGTGCCTACGCGAATGTCGTTGGGGTCCTGCGATGACATGATGGTCGCTCCGGAAGGAAAGCGCCCCGTCGGGGCAGTGCGGCCCTGAGCAATCGTCACGCCAAGGTCCGGGACCCCCGAACGGCGCCCGATCCGCGCCACGTGGCTACTCGCCTTGCCGGCTGTCCCCACCCGAAGTGGAAGGCGGATCGGCCACCTGAATTAAGTGATCTGGGAAAAATTCTGTCACCCCGACGTATCAACCCCTGGCACACGGCGTGCTGGAGTGTGCTGTAGAGAGAGCAGGGGATTCGAACCATGAGTGCTTTGAAAGAAGTGAAGCGGCCCTCCGCGCCTGTTCCATACGCGTCCGACCCCGACGAGAGCGGCATTCGCCGCGTCCCGACCGCGGACGACCTTCCGGACTTCACCGAGGAGCTGCGAGAGCTCTCGGACGCGCCGCCGAAGCGACGGACGTCCGCTCCGCCTCCGATCCCCGCCGCGGCGCTCTGGCGAAAGGCCGAGCCTGGCAGGAAGTCCGCGAAGCTCGACAAGGCGAGGCTCGCCCCGCCAGCTCCCGCGGTCGAGGACGAGGACTACGACGACGACGGCATCTCCCTCGTCGACTTCGATCTCGTCGCCAAGTCCTGTCCTCCGAAGCTCGCGGGCTACGCCCGCAACAGCGACGCCTATCCTTCGGTGCCCGGTATCCCGGCGTATTTCTACATATCGACGCCGCCCCCCGCGCCGAAGCGCCCCTTCGACTACGAGCTCGCGCTCCACATCGCCGTCGTTTGGCTCGGGGCGCTCGCCGGGGGCCTCCTCGCGCTTCTGTAGGCCCAGCGTCAGCGCTTCCAGCCGAGCACGCGCTCGGCGTTGTCGGTGGTGACGCGGGCAATCTCTTCGAAGCTCACCCCGCGAAGCTCCGCGAGGAAGCGCGCCGTGTGCGCGACGTAGGAAGGCTCGTTGCGCTTGCCGCGCTTCGGGTGCGGGGCGAGGAAGGGCGCGTCCGTCTCGACCAGGATCGCGTCGGCGGGCTGCGCCTTCGCGGCCTCGCGAATGCCGTCGACCTTCTTGTTGAAAGTGACCAGGCCACTGAAGGAGGAGACGAAGCCGAGGTCCAGGGCGGCGCGCGCGAAGGGCGCATCCTCGCTGAAGCAGTGGATGATGCCGCCGACGTCCTTCGCGTTCTCCTCGCGCAGGATGTCGAGGGTCTCGGCGGGGGCGTTGCGCGTGTGGATGACGATGGGCTTCTTCGCGCGCCGCGCGATGGCGATCTGCGCGCGGAAAGCCTCGCGTTGCGCATCCCGCGGCGAGTTGTCGTAGAAGAAGTCGAGACCCATCTCGCCGATGGCGAGCACGAGCGGGTCGGCCGAGAGACGCTCGATGGCGTCGAGCAGGGCCTGGTCGGCATTGGCGGCGTCGTGCGGATGGATGCCGACGCTCGCGCGGAGGCGGTCGGGTCGCGCCTGGGCCATCCGGAGGGCGGCGTCCGCGTCCTGTACCGACTGCGCGCAGCCGATGGTCATCATCCGCGTCACGCCCTCTGCCGCGGCCCGCTCGAAGACCGCCTCGCGGTCCTCGTCGTAGCGATCGAAGTCGAGGTGGCAGTGGGTATCGATGAGCTCGACCGTCACGAGAGCGCCTCCCGCGCCGCCGCGGCGCTCTCCTCGTCGCCGCTCTGTGCCATCTCCTCGAGCGCGGATCGGGCCACGTCGCTCTCGTGGGCGAGGCGCCCCAGCGCCTCGGCCAGGGTGACGGGATCGGTGCCGCGCGGGCGTCGCGCGAGGGTCGCGAGGTCTTTGGCGAGCTCGAAGAGCGCGAGCTCGCCCGCGAGCTGCACCGCGAGACCCCGGCCGTCCGCGCGCAGGGCGTGCATCGCTGCGCGCAGGGCTGCCACGCCGCGCGCGTCATCGAGGCGACAGAGCGCACCTCCCACCGCGGCGCGCATCAGCGGCGAGAGCAGCTTGCGCTTGGCGATGGCGGCGAGGTCCTCGCGCGCCGACTCGGCCCTCACGTCCCCGAGCGCCATCGCGGCCGCGATCGCGGTCTCGGGCACGTGGAGCGCTTCGCGGAGCACCGCCGCTCCGCGGTCGTCGCCCAGGGAGGCCAGGGCCAGCGCGGCTTCGTAGCGCACGAGCGGCGCCTCGTCGTCGAGCGCCTTCGCCAGCGCCTCGCTCGCCTCCTCGTCGCCCTTCTTGCCGAGCGCTTCGGCGGCATGCGCCCGGACCTCGGCATCGTCGTCCGAGAGGCGTGCCCGAACGAGGTGAGCGGTGTCTTCGAGATCCAGCTCGACGACGCTCATCACCGCCTGAAAGCGCATGTCCGGATGCGGGCTCTCGAGCGCGTCGCGAATCGCTCCGGCGGCCTCGTCGCCGCCGAGACTTCCCGCCGCGATCACCGCCGCCTGTCGAACGGCGGGGTCGCCGTCGTCGAAGCGCAGCAGCACCAGCGCGAGGTGCGCCCGTCCCGCGTCCTCGAGCCCACCGAGCGCGAGGAGCGCCGTCCGGCGGATGGCCGGGTCGGGGTCGTCGGCGAGGATGGCCAGCGCCTCGGCGGCCTCGGCCTCGAGCCCAGTCGGTGGGCTCCCGAGGCGGTCCGCCGCCGCCAGCCGCGCCTCCCGCTTGCGCGAGCCCGCATCGCGGATCGCCGCCTCGAAGGTGGGCCGCTGCATGGGGATGAGCGTCGCCAGCATCGGCTGCGAGGTAGCGCAGGGGAGGGCGCGAGTAAAGCCGCCCTGACACCACCGGGCTGAGGCACTATCCTCGCCCCCTCCTCATGAAGCCCTTCTACGTCACGACCCCCATCTACTACGTCAACGACCGGCCGCACATCGGTCACGCGTATTCGACGGTCGCCGCCGACGTCCTCGCGCGATACCAGCGCCTGCGCGGCCGTCCGGTCCGCTTCCTGACCGGCACCGACGAGCACGGCCAGAAGATCGAGCAGAAGGCCGACGAGCTGGGCAAGAAGCCCCAGGCCTTCGTCGACGAGATGTCGCCGCCCTTCAAGCAGGCCTTCGAGGAGCTCTCCTGCACCTTCGACGACTACATCCGCACCACCGAGGAGCGACACGAGTCGCGCGTGCAGAAGCTCTGGCAGATCCTCGTCGACAAGGGCGACATCTACCTGGGCGAGTACGAGGGCTGGTACTCGGTCGCCGACGAGGCCTTCATCACCGAGACCGAGCTCGCCGAGCTGGACGAGGTCACGCGGAGCAAGGTCCAGCGCGTCAAGGAGAAGAGCTACTTCTTCCGGCTCAGCGCCTACGGCGACCGACTCCTGACGCACCTCGAGAACAACCCCGCGCTTCGTGCAGCCCGAGAGCCGCTTCAACGAGGTGAAGAGCTTCGTCAAATCAGGCCTGCGCGACCTCAGCATCTCGCGCACCACCTTCCAGTGGGGCGTGCCCGTTCCCGGGGACGACGCCCACGTGATGTACGTCTGGCTCGACGCGCTCACCAACTACATCAGCGCCCTCGGCGGGCCGGCGGCACCGGGTGAGTCGCCCCTCTTCGATCGGTTCTGGCCGCCCTCGGCGGACGTGGTGCACATCGTCGGCAAGGACATCCTGCGCTTTCACGCCGTCTACTGGCCCGCCTTCCTGATGAGCGCGGGGATCGAGCCGCCCTCGCAGATCTGGGCTCACGGCTGGCTCACCGTCGACGGTCAGAAGATGAGCAAGCGCCTCGGTAACTTCATCCCGCCGGGGCCGCTGGTGAAAGAGCTCGGCGCCGACGTCGTGCGCTACTACCTGATGCGCGAGGTCGCCTTCGGTCAGGACGGCGACTTCAGCCACAAGAATCTTCTCGCTCGCTACAACGGGGAGCTCGGCAACGGGCTCGGCAATCTCCTGAACCGCATCGTCTCTTCGATCGTGAAGAAGAACCTGGGCGGCGAGGTGCCCGCGGTGGACGCGGCGGCGATGACGGACCTCGACCGGGAGCTGATCGCGACGGCGAAGCAAGCGGCCGCCTCGGCCGCGGCGCACCTCGACGACGTGGCGCCGCACCGCGCCCTCGACGCGGCCTGGGAGCTGGTGGCGGCGGCGAACAAGTACGTCGATCAGACGGCGCCCTGGAAGCTCGCCAAGGAGGGGGACGACGCGCGCCTCGCGGTCGTCGCCTACGCCGTCCTCGAGTCGCTCCGCTGGCTGGGCGTGATGCTCTGGCCCTACATGCCCGAAAAATGCGATGCGCTGATGGGGCAGCTGGGTCTCGGGCCGGTGAAGGTGACCGAAGGTGAAGACGTGTGGCCCGCGGAATGGGGCGGGCTCGCCGCCGGTACCAAGACCGCCCCGGGGGCGGCGCTCTTTCCGCGCCTCGACGATGCGGCCCAGGCCGAGATGCTCGAGCGCCTCGGCGCGGCGGAGGCGTCAGCCGGCCACGAGGACCAGAAGCCGGCGAAGAAGCAGGCCGCTCCGAAGAAGAACGCGAGCGACACCGGGACCATCGTCTACGACGACTTCGCCAAAGTGGAGATGCGCCTCGGCAAGGTGCTCAGCGCCGACAGGATCGAAAAGAGCAAGAAGCTCCTCAAGCTCTCGGTCGACCTCGGTGAGGACGCGCCCCGGCAGATCCTCGCCGGGATCTCTCGAGCACTACGACGCCGAAGCGCTGGTGGGGAAGAAGGTCGTCGTGGTGTGCAACCTCGCGCCGCGCAAGATCATGGGCATGGAGAGCCAGGGGATGGTCCTCGCCGCTTCCGACGACTCCACCCTCGGCGTGCTCACGGTGGACGAGGACATCCCTGTCGGCAGCCGCGTCAGCTGAGGCGGCCCATCACGGAAACAAGCCGCTCAGATCCACGTGGTGGAAATCGGCGGCTGCGATGTCCCAGGTCTGTCCGTCGTCCATGACGAAGCGGTAGAAGCCCTCGTTGGGGATGCCGTCGTTCACGATGAGGTTGTCGTACTCGATGCGTCCGGAGAAGATCGGCGTTCCGTCGTTCTCGCCCGCCATGCTGAACTCGACCGAGCCGAGCAGCATCCCGGTCGCCGAGATGTCGGTGTGGCTCTCGTAGGTGCCGTCGTAGCGGAAGCCGGTCAGGTCCGTGTAGTCGAAGTACGTGAAAGAGGACTTGGGCGAGAGGAGGTCGCGGAGCTGCACCTCCTGTCGTCCGCGCTGCAGGCCGTCGAAGACGCCCGCGCGCCCGATGTACATGGTGAGCCCGGCGCTGCCCCAGCCGATGACGCGGCTGAGCGAGATCACGTAGGCGTAGTTGTAGAGGCGTGACAGGGTCCACTGCCCGTCCATCGTGGACAGGTCGATGTTCGGGAGCAGCGTTCCGAGGCGAGCGAAGGTGCGGGCGCCGCTGCCGGTGTCGACCATCGCTTCGTCCGCGCCCGCCATCAGCGTGGCCGTGTAGACGATGGGCTCGTCGAGGACCATGGTCTGCGCGCCCACGCGCTCGGTGGCCCCCACGTCGTATTCGTAGGGGATGAAGAAGAGCACGTCGAAGGTCGCCTCCACCATGTCCTCTTCGGGCGCGACGTAGGTCCCGGTGTAGAGGCGCGTCTCACCGTTCGCGAGCACCTCGCCATAGGCGATGTCGCCGATGTTGTCCGCGTCCTGATCACCGAAGATCACCATCGCGGTCATCTCCGCGTCTCCCGCCATGAAGGTCTCGGCCGCCGCCCGAAAAGGCATGCTCCGATCGATGGGCGTCGCGAGGTCGCCGTAGACGGGCTCGCAAGCGAGGAGGAGGGGGAGCAAGAGGAGGAAGAGAAGGCGTCTCACGGTGCGTCCTCGCCCGCGCCCGCGCCCGTTCCCGCTCCCGCTGTCGTGTTCGGCGGGGACGCAGTCGGCGCAGGCCCCTCTCGTTGGATATCCGGCCGTGGCCCTTCACCCCCGTGGGGTTCGTCCACCTGGTCCGCAGGAACCGTTCCCGTTCCCGCGCCCGTTCCCGCGCCCGTTCCCGTTCCCGCGCCCGCGCCGTCGCCGGTCATCGGCCGGTCGGTGGTGGCGCCGTTCCCCTCATTCAACTCGCTCGGTTCAGTCCCCGTCTCGTCCGTCTCCGTCTCTGTCTCCGCCTCCGACCGCCGCCGCCCCCCTCGCCGCGGCCCCCCTCTCAAGTCCTCCGACAGATCCGGCGCGTCCCCTTCACCCAGCCGCACACCCACGATCGCCGTGACCGCGAAGTGCACGCCCCAGTCGAGCGGGGCGACGGTGTGAAGGGGATCGGCGAAGTCCACCGAGACCGTCAGGTTGGCGCCGGTCTCGAGCCAGTCGTTGATGGCGTAGCGCGCCGTCGAGAAGGAGGTGATGCCGAGGGTGAGGCTGTTGAAGGTGACCAGCTCCTCGTGCGAGAGGGTCATCGCGTTCATGTGGGGGCCGATGCCGGTCAGGACGAAGAGACGTTCGAGCGGCTGGAAGTGGAGCGCTCCGCCGAAGGAGACGTCCGCGCCGAACTTGCTGCGGTAGGTGCTGTTCAGGTCGTAGCTCGTCCCGTTCTGCACGCCCACTGCCGGGATCATGACCTCGAGGACGCTGAAGAAGCGCAGCCAGCCGCCGATGGACATGGCGTACTGCACGGTGGCCGAGTGGAAGTCGTAGACCTGATCGCTGCCGGTATTCAGGTGCCCGTAGCGATAGCCCACGCCGATGCTGTGGTCGTGTGCATGCGCGACGGGGGCCGCCGTCAGCCAGAGGGCGGCAGCGGCGGAGAGGAGGAGGGGTCGATTCATCGACTCGCGTAGCTTAAACGAAAAGGCCCGCGTCTAATAGAACGCGGGCCTTCATCATGTGATGGGGGTGGTGCTCAGCTGCAGCCGGGGTGTGCGCCCGGCGGGAGCCGGAGCATGTCCTCGAAGTACTGGCGGAGCCAATCGATGCGCGCGTAGGGCGCGTTGATGCCCGTCTTCATCAGCCGGCGGGCGATGTCGGAGACCGGGTTCAAATCGAGCCGGCCGTCGAGCGCCGGCGTCGGGTAGTTCGGCTCCGGGACGGCGACCGGCAGGTCGGCGCCACCCTCGTCGAGCTCGCCGTCGGCGGGTGTCACGTGTTCGGCGATCTGCCACATCGCGACGATGTGATCCTCGTCGAGGAGCGGCTCACCGTCGGGCGCGTAGTGCGCGACCGCGAAGTCCGCGTCGAAGGTGATGCGAACCGGGACGGCGCATCCCGAGTCGTCGAGCTGGTCAGCTCTGAGTGGAGCATCACTGATGCCCCTGTCGATGTAATAGACCTGCGACTCCACGGCTGCCTTGTCGGCGAGCGCGAGAGCGCTGGACGTCGAAGAGTTGCCCGTGTCCGCCGTGCATGCGCCGAGCACGGCCAGAGCGGTGAGCGCGATTGCGATGCGAGCCATTCGTTCCTCCCTGGAGATCCGCACCTCCCAACCACCTGGTGCGCGTCTGTCTCCTCAGCAACGATCATTCCGACCAAAAACGGCGGGAAATCACCTGAAACCGAGGACAGCATGTCACGCATCCCCCGCCCGGCGTCAACTCACTAACGAGGGCCTTCCCGAAGGGTCCACAATCCCGCAACACGCTGAGGTTCTTCGCCCGAGTACGATTTTTTCACGCCTGCCCGAGGCCGAAGAGGAGCGCGTCCAAAGCACTCTGGCGATTGGCGTTTCGCTCGAAAGTGTCCATCGCGCCGCGGATGAGCTCCACCCGCGCGGCCGCCTGGGCCGGGCTGACCACCCGCGCCCGCTCGCGGATCGCGTCGGCCCGATGCCGGAAGGCGAGCGCCTGGTCGGGAGCGCGGAGGCCCGCGGCCGCCACGTCCCGGTAGAAAGTCGACAGGGTCTCCAGCGTCAGCTCGAGAATCGTCGCTCCGCGCCAGCTCCTCGGCGATCGAGACCAGCGACCCGGGCTTGCGGCTGGCCACGGAGGCGTCGATGGCCAGGGCGCGCTCGAGCACCTCCTGGCTGGTGCCGCTCTCGGCCATGGCCAGCGCCCGGTCGGCGCGCCCGTCCGCCAGGGCCGCCGCAGGCCCCCGATCGGCCTCGGGGACCCCGTGTTCCGAGAGGATCCGCTCGAGAACCGTGGCTGGCAGGCGCGAGAAGCGCACGTTCTGGCAGCGGCTGCGGATCGTGGGCAGGAGGCGATCCGGCCGCTCCGAGAGCAGGAGGAAGTGGACCCCGGGGCGGGGCTCTTCGAGGGTCTTGAGCAGGGCGTTCGCCGACTCCGGATGGACCTCCGGAAAGGAGACGTCCGCTTCGGGGAAGATCAGAAACGCGGCCTCCGCCTCGAAGGGGGCGAACTGAGCGACCGGGAGGATCTCGTTGCGGAGGAACTCGACCTGGATGTTGCGGTTGCCCTCGTCGCGGGGGCCGAAGGTGCGGACGTCGGGGTGGCTCCCCTCCCGCGCTCGGCGGCAGACGTCGCACTCGCCGCACCCCCGCCCCTTGGCCTTCGGGCACAAGACCGCCTGCGCCAGGGCCAGGGCGGCCATCGACTTGCCCACCCCGCTCGGCCCTTCGAAGAGGTAGCTGTTGGCGATGCGGCCGCTCTGCACGGCACGCGTGAGCACGCGAACGGCGACGGGCTGGGCGATGATCGAGTCGAAGGCGCTGGACATCGTCAGTTCTTCGCGGGGGCGAGCTGGAACATGGACTGCGCGACGGTGACCAGGGCGTCCACCACGTCGTCGGGGCTCAAGGCGTCAGGGTCGACGAAGATCTGCATCACCAGCCCGTCGAGGAGCCCGAGGAGGATCCGCGGCAGGACTTCGGGCGGAACCTTCGGGGAGAGGCCGGCGGCGAGGAGGGTGGGGGTGATCGCCTCGTGCACCTGTGAAGCGGCGTAGCGGTAATAGGCGGCGAGCTTGGGCCGGAGCACGTCGTCGTACTGGCTCTGGGCGAGGAGGTCGGCGATCACCAACGCCTCGTCCGTCCGCTCCGCGCGCACCTTCCACAGCTCGAGCAGCGACGAGCGGATCGACTCGAAGGGGCTCGCGCCCGCCTGCCAGGCGGCGAGGGTCCGCTGGGCGACCACGTCGCAGGCGCGCTCCAGCACCTCCTGGATCAACGCGTCCTTCGTGGGGAAGTGGTAGTGGACCGCGCCCTTGCTCATCCCCGCTTCACGGGCGATGTCCATCAAGCTGGTGCGTGCATACCCCTGCTTGGCGAGAATGCGGATCGCCGCCGAGACGATCTGAGAGGCGCTGATCTCGCTCTTCTTGTAGCGCATGGGGCTTCGCACGATGCCGGCCACCCCCGCCGTCGTCAACCGCCCCTCAGTCCACCTCGGGCCGGACGAAGGGCACCGTATCCGGGAGCGTGGCGCGTCCGGCGTCGACTTTGCGCGCGCGGGCAATCGTGGTGGAAGCGGGCGTGACGCCCGGGCCGGGATGCGCCGGTGGGGCGTAGGCGCGGTAGACGATGCGGGCGGGCCCCGCTTCCGGTGCGAGGAGCGACACCTCCGACGTGGCGCGCAAGGCGCCGGCGTCCGCCCCGCAAGCGAAGGCCGCGAAGCTGGCGGTTCGCCTCGCTTGGTCGGAGCTCGTCGTCGCTGGCATGAAGCCGGCCCCCGGTTCACCGCTCCACGTCGCGGTGGCGTTGCCGAGGCCCGAGGCGACACCCACCCAGAGCACGCATCCTTCGTCGGGAACGGCCGGCGGGCGGGTGGTGTGGTAGTAGCTCGCGACCACGACGCCGAGATCCTCGACGACCAGCTCCTCGGACGGCGAGAAGCCGAGCTCGCCCAGCGTCACCTCGGCCTCCGCGTGAGCGAGGAGCACCGGGAGATCGAAGTCACTGGCGGCGACGTCCGCCGCGGTCATACCCGGTGCGAGGTACACGCGACTCAGAAGGTCGCCCTGACCCTGGATCGACATCGGCTGCTGGCCGCACGTCGAAAAGAGCGCCCGTTCGCCGCCGCACTGAACCTCTTGCCGCGTCGCGTCTTCGAGGGCGCTGGCGATGAAGCCACCGTCGGCGACGGCCGCCACGTAGCCACATCCGCTCGCTTGCACCTCGGCGGGCATCGCCGTCGGTGGGCTCCATTCGCCTTCCGCCACGTAGCCGCGCTCCTCGAGCTCGTGGCCCAGATCGCTGCGGTAGCTCGACGGAGTCAGCCCGGGGCCGAGCTGCCGGCAGGCCGGGGTGCCGATGCGCGCGGCCGCAGCGAAGGCGCCGCTGAAGGGCTCGGGCGCCGTCGTCATGTACGGCGGTGGCGGAGTGCCGCCGGGCTCGCAGGCGCGCGTCACGGCCAGCACGCCGAAGAGGACGAGGAGGCAGAGGACGCCGAAGGCGGCGGCGATGGCTAGCCCAGCGCCGCGCTCCCGCGCCCCCTGCTCCCCACGAGCCACGAGCGTTTGCTCGGGTTACTTGCCGGCGGAGGCCGAGGCCGAAGCGGAGGCCGAGACCGACACCGAGACGTCCACGCTCACGCTGACGCTCGCGAAGGACTGAGCCACCACGGCTGCCGACTCCGTCGCGCAGGCCACCGCGGTCACACCGAGATCGCCGATGGCGTTCGGCACGTCGCGCGCGCGCTGGACGAGCACCCGGCCCGACTCCGTCAGACGTCGTACCTTGGCTCCCATGCTCAAGATCGCGGGCATACCCGCGCCGAGCGCCTGTGTCATGCGCGCCGCACGCTCCTCGAGGTCGCCGAGGTTGCCGTCGATCGCCACCTCGGTGGAGCCGGAGGTGCACTCGGCACGGGCGTCGATGCGGGCGTCACAGTCGGCCTGACAGTCGGCGCTCGCGCTGGGCGCGCGCACGGTGCCGGTGCACTGTGGCTCCTGCCACTCGACCGAGCAGCCGCCGCGGCACTCGCCGGAGCACTGGCCGTTGGCCTGCGCGACGCACTCGCCTTCGCACGAGCCCTGGCAGTTCGCGGAGCAGGTGCCGTGGCAGGTGCCGCTGCACGAGCCGTTGCAGTTGCCTTCGCTGTCCGTGGCCGAGCACTCGCCGTCGCAGGCGCCCTGACAGGTGCCACGGCAGCCGCCGGAGCAGGTGCCCTCGCAGCTTCCCGCGCAGTGCGCTTCGACCTCCACCGCGCAGGTGCCGGTGCACTCGGCGGTGCAGGTGCCGCGGATTCTCGCCGCCCTCGCACTGGATGTTCGCCTCACCCGGGTCGTAGTTGACGTCGCACTCCGCCATGCAGTTCGCGTAGGCGTCGACGCTGACCTCGCAGTGCGGCGGCGTGTGCTGAACCGACACCGTGACGTTCGCCGCGCGGAACGCCTGCATCTCGGAGCGGACCTTCGCCGCGACCGCATCACATGCAGCCTTCACCGGGGGCGTGTCGCCCATCGGCTGCATCTCCGCGTCCGGAATGCCGAGCGTGCGTCCCATGTCGGTGCACGTGTTCTGCATCGTCATCGCGATGTCGTTGGCCGCGCTCGAAAACGCCACCGCCGCGCTGATGAAGCCCGAGAACTTCTTCGCAGCTGCCGTGGCGCCGAAGCCGCCCTGACACTGCGCGCCGATGCTGGCGCTTCCCCCACCGCCGGCCTGACCACCGCCGCCGCCGCGGCCTTGACCCAGACCACCCGCGCAACTGACGAGCAGGAGCGCAGAGAGCGTCCCCAACGCCTTGATGATTCCCCTCATGTTTTTCCCTTCCCTCCCGAAACAGCAGGGCGCGATGTATATCACAGGGCGAAGGACGCCCACATTCGACAAAGATCGGGCCAGGCACTAAACCGAGCGCCATGGATGAGCAGCGCGGACAGAACCTGCCCCGACTCGTGGAGGTGATGCAGTCCCTGCTAGCCCCCGACGGCTGTCCCTGGGACCGGGAGCAGACTCTCGAGACCCTCCGCCCCTACGTCATCGAAGAAGCGTTCGAGGTCGTCGACGCCATCGATTGCGGCGAGCCCTCGCTCCTGCGGGAAGAGCTGGGCGACCTGCTCCTGCAGATCGTCTTTCAAGCCGAGCTCGCCCGTGCGGCCGGCTGGTTCGGTCCGAACGACGTGGTCGACGGCATCTGCGAAAAGCTCGTGCGCAGGCATCCTCACGTCTTCGGCGACGAGAAAGCCGACGACGCGGCCTCGGCCCTCGGCAACTGGGAGCGCCTCAAGAAGCAGGAGAAGGCCGGGCGGGGCGCCCTCGACGGCGTGCCGGTCGCATTGCCCGCGCTCCTGCGCGCGGTGCGGGTCGGCGAGAAGGCCGCCGCCGTCGGCTACGACTGGCCGGACGTGGCGGGCGCGCGTCACAAGGTCGACGAGGAGCTCGCCGAGCTCGACGAGGCCCTCGACGCCGAAGACCTGCCGCGTGCGGAGGAGGAGCTCGGCGACGTCCTCTTCGCGCTGAGCAGCCTGGCGCGCAAGCGCGGCCTCGATCCGGAGGCCGCCCTCCGCGGGACGCTCGACCGCTTTTCCCGGCGCTTCTCCGAGGCGGAGTCCATCGCGCGCGACGAGGGGCTCGCTCTCGACGAGATGAGCCACGAGGCGCTGGACGCGCTCTGGGAGCGCGCGAAGTCTCGCGTGTAGCGCTCCGAGATCCCCGCGCGGAGGTCGGGGATGTGCCCGCCCGGGGCGCCGCGAGCGTATGCGGTTGGCTTCTCTAGCGCTCGCCCCGAGACGGTCGCATTCTCTCTTCGGTGCGGGGCGCTCTCGCCACATCTCTGGCTCTGTTGGTCTGCCTCGCCGGGTGCACCGGTGTGATGCGGGTCCGCGGCGAGGTCGTGCACCCGGCCGAGATCCCGGTGCGCGCATTTCCCCGCATCTGGCTGGTGCTCTCGACTACGCCTCAGGAGCGCTCGCTCGCGACGGCGCTCGCCCAGCACCTCGACGGCGAGGCCGACGTCGAGCTCGTCGAGCTTCGCGACCTCGAGCCCCTGCGCTTCGCCCATCGGATCCCCCCGGCGACGGTGGTGGTGCTGCCGCGCCTCGCGTTCGTGCGCGGGGTCGAGAGCCGCTGGACCAGCCGTCCGCAGACCATCTGTGGCTCGGTCGGGTGCTATCGCACGCGGCGCTCCTATCAATACGACGTGCCGACGCTCGTCGCTCGGGCGACGTTGACCGTCTACGACGGGCCGAGCGCGACCGTCCTCCAGGAGGCGAGGTCCGAGGTGTCGGACGAGGGGCGCGACTACGACGTGATGGAGAATCGAGCGGTCGAGACCCTCTCGCAGAGGCTCTCGCAGAAGCTCGACCAGCGCGTGGAGGTCGTGAGCGTGGAGCTCCTCGAGGTCGACGACCCCGAGGTGGAGCGTGCGCTCGACGCGATTGACGACGGCGACTGGGCGGGGGGCCGCCGGGCGCTCGAAGCGCTGAAGGACAGGGGCGCGCTGGACCGCCTGCTCCCGGAGGACCACGCGCGGGTGCTCTACGACCTTTCGATGGCGCGCCTCTACGATTGCTCGACTCTCGACCACCCGGCGCGTCACTTCGCCTCGGCCCGCGCGGCCGCGCTCGAGGCCCGGGAGCTCGACCCACAGCCGCGCTACCGCCAGGCGCTCTTCGAGGTGGAAGCGCACCGCAAGCGGTTCTTGGCCGTCCAGCGTCAGGACCAGGCGCGGGAGCACAACTACCGCGTGGGGGAGGGGATCCCCGAGCCGCCGGCCGCCTATCGCGAGGCTTCGCCCGAAGCGCTCGGCGCGCCGCCGGCGCCCTGAGGGTTCACCACGAGGCGCCCCCGCTGCTGACCCAGAGCTCGGCGAAGTCCATCAGAGTCGCTCCCGAGGAAACGCGGTCACCTCGCCGACGCTGGTCTCGCCGCAGATCATCATGACCAGCCGGTCGACGCCGAGGGCGTTGCCCCCGCTGCGCGGCAGGCCTTCCTCGAGGGCGCCGAGGAAACGTTCGTCGATGGGATACTCCGCCATCCCCTGCGCGCGGCGGGTCTCCGCCTCGGCCTCCATCCGGCGCCGCTGCTCGGCCGCGTCGACCAGCTCGCCGAAGCCGTTGCAGAGCTCGACCCCGCCCACGTACGCCTCGAAGCGATCCGCGAAGCCGGGCGCTTCCGGCAAGAGGCGCGCGAGCGAGGCCATCGACGCGGGCCAGTGCGTGACGAAGGTGGCCCGCTCTCGCCCGAGCTTCGGCTCGACGCCGTCCACCCAGGCCCGGAAGAAGCGCTCCTCGTCGGGCAGAACCTCGCTCGAGACGAGGCCGGTGTGCTGGCGGAGCGCGTCGTCGACGCGGATCCGTTCCCAGGGCTCCGCCACGTCCACCGCCTGTCCGTTCACTGCGAGGGTCGCCGTCCCGGAGATCTCCCCGGCGACCGCGGCCACCAGACTCTCGGTGTCGCGCATCACCTCCTCTGAGCCGGCGAAGGCGCGATACCACTCGAGCATCGAAAACTCCGGCTCGTGGAGGTGTCCCGCCTCGTCGCGCCGAAAGACGCGGCAGAGCTGGTAGATGCGTGAGAGCCCGCCTCCGAGCAGGCGCTTCATGTGGAGCTCGGGGCTGGTGATCAGAAAGCGTGGGTCGCCCCCGGTCTCGACGCGGAAGGCTTCGAGGTGCGGCTCGGTGCCGGGGCTGCGCACGAGGAGCGGCGTCTGCACCTCCACGAAACCGCGTGCGTCGAAGAAGGCGCGGATGGCGCCCAGGACGGCGGCGCGCGTGCGCAGGTTGTTGGCGCGCCGACCACCGTCGGCCGTGAGCCAGGCGTAGTCGCCGTCGGGGCGCGGGAAGCTCGCGCGCGGAGACTCGCCCGCGGCCAGCGTTTCGACAGAGAGCAGCTCGCCGTCCCAGAGGCCTTCCACCTCGAGGAGGGTGCCGAGCTCGGGCCAGCCCTCCGGCGCGGAGGCGAGCGTCACCTTGCCGGTCTCGTCCGCGAGGACGGCGCGCGCGCCATCACGACGCACGAGTCGGCCCGCGAGGGTGACGCGCGATCCCGGCGGAAGGCGGCGCACGATCGCGGCGGGGCGCGCGCGCTCCAAGGCCGTCCTACTTGACGCGTTCGACGTAGGCGCCGGTCCGCGTGTCGATCTTGAGCTTCTCGCCGGCTTCGACGAAGAGGGGCACCGACGTCTGAAGGCCGGTCTCCATCGTCGCCGGCTTCTGGACGTTGCTGGTGGTGTCGCCCTTGTGGCCCGGCTCGGTCTCGGCCACGACGAGCTCGACGAAGGTGGGCAGGGACACGCCGATGGCGCGGCCGTCGAAGAACTGCACCTCCACCACGGTTCCGTCGAGGAGGTAGTACTTGTCGTCGCCCACGAGCTCCGAGGTGAGCGACGTCTGGTCGTAGTTCTTGGTGTCCATGAAGACGAACATGTCGCCTTCGGGATAGAGGTACTGCATCTCCTTGAACTCGACGTCCGCCTTGTCGAGCTTCTCACCGCTCTTGAAGGTGCGCTCGATGACCGACCCGTTGATCAGGTTCTTCAGCTTCGTTCGCGTGAACGCCTGGCCCTTGCCGGGCTTGACGAATTGGAACTCGACGATGTTGTAGGGCTGGCCATCGATGAGGATCTTCAGGCCTTTGCGGATGTCGGAGGTCTCGTACATTTTGGCGGGGACTGTATATAGCCCACGTCGCCTTGAAAAGCCCGAGGTTGTCGGCTAATCCGCCTGCTTCCATGCGCGAGGCCGACGAGGAAATCCGCGAGATCAAGAAGGAGATCATCGAATCTCGCGGCCTGACCATCAAGACCAACAACCTGGTCAACTCCCTCTCGGCGGACATCAAGCACATCGCCAAGCGCCAGGCCGGCTACGAGCGCCGCTTCAACTGGAACAGCGCGGTGGCCTATGTCCTGTTCGCGACCATCTCCTTCGTCGGTCTCAAGCTCGCTTCGGACGCGCGGATCCGCGAGATCGAGGCGGAGCAGGCGGACCTTCGCGAGCGCGCCCGCCAGCTCACCGAGGAGCTCGAGGAGCAGACCGATCGGGTCGAGGCGCAGGGGAGGGCGGAGTCCGAGGCCGCGGCTTACTACGATCTCATCCGTCAGCAGAAGCGGCGCGAGGTGGTCGATGGATACGACACCATCCGGCAGGCGCCCGTGACCCGCGCCGAGGCCGCGTTCTTCCGGGACACGGTCGAAGAGTTCCGGCTCGACCTCAGCGTGCAGGCGTACCAGCAGGGCCTCGATCTGATGCGCACCGGGCGGTACGCCGAGGCCGCCGAGAAGTTCCAGGAAGCGATCGACCTCGAGGATTCGGGCGCCCACATCCCGAGCGTGAAGTATCAGCTGGCGCGCGCGCTGAGGCGCCTCGGGCGTCAGAGCGAGGCCATCGTGCTCGCGCAGGCGGTGGTGGAGCAGAACATCGACCGCGAGCTCCAGCCCGACGCGATGTGGCTTCTGAGTCAGTGCGCGGAGGAGCTCGAGCGCATCGACGAGGCCCGCAACGCACTCCGTACCCTCACCCGGCGTTGGCCGCGCTCGGCGCTCACACCGCCGGCGCGACGCCATCTGGGCGAGCTGAACCTGCGTGTCATCCGCGGTGGACGCTCCGAGGAGTAGCGCCCGGAGACATTCCTGGTTCGATTTTCGGCGGCGAGGCCGCGGCCCTGCTACGATGTGCTCACCGCATGGGGACTGACAAGCCGCGCATCGCATTCGTCGGGTCCGGAGGGGCCACGAAAGGGATTGCACACCTCGGCGTCATGAAGGCGATGGAGGAGCTGGGCCTCGCGCCCGACGTCTACGTCGGGGCCTCCGCGGGCGCCATCGCCGGCGCCTTCTTTTCGCAGGGCTTCACGCCCGACCAGATGGTGGATTGGCTGCGCCCGTTCTGGCTCCGTCGCGACGCACGCGCGCTCAAGGGCCGCTTCTTTCTGGGCGCGCCGAGCCTCGAGCAGCTCTCGAGCCCCGGGTACCTCACGAGCGGCTTTCTGTCGATCGATCGCTTCGAGCGGTTCCTCGCGGAGCGTCTGCCCATCAACGACTTCCGCCGCCTGGACCGGACGCTCCTCGTGACCGCCTGCGACGTGGACGGACAGGGGCGCGCCGTCTTCGGACGCGGCTACGAAGAAGAGGTCCCGATCAGTCAAGCCATCGCGGCCTCTTCGTGCGTTCCGGTCCTCTTCCGTCCTTACCGCATCGGCAATCGCTATTACGTCGACGGGGAGGTGGTGCGCACGCTGAGCATCGACCTCGCGCTGTCGGCCGGCGCCGACGTGGTCGTCGTCTCCAACGTCTATCGCCCCCACGTCACGCGTCACAAGGATCGCTCGCTCGTACACGCGGGCGGTCCCGCCGTCGCCCGACAGGCGCTCAACATCATCTTGAGCGAAAAGGAGAAGCGCGGCATCGACCTGATCCAGCGCCTGCATCCCCACGTCACGGTGCTCAACGTCGCCGCCGACCTCGGGGCGTTCCCCTTCACCAGCCGGCGCCACGCCCGCAAGCTGCTCACCCGCGGCTACCGCGAAGCGCTGCGGCTGCTGGCCGCGGCGAAGCAGCGCGGCGTGTTCGAGGTGCGGAGTAACGTCCGCGTCGTCGGCAAAGCGTAGCGGCGGGCCTCAGTCACGCCATCCGCCGGCTTACCTCCTCGGTCCCTCCCTGCGAGGTACCTCAGTACCTCTCAGTCGGTCCCTGCGGGGGCGCTCGGCGGCTGACGCAACTGAGGCCCGCCGCCGTGTGGTGGGCACCTCACGCCATCCGCCGGCTTACCTCCTCGGTGCCTCCCTGCGGGGGCGCTCGGCGGCTGACGCAACTGAGGCCCGCCGCCCGTGTGGTGGGCACGTCACGCCATCCGCCGGCTTACCTCCTCGGTCCCTCCCTGCGAGGTACCTCAGTACCTCTCAGTCGGTCCCTGCGGGGGCGCTCGGCGGCTGACGCAACTGAGGCCCGCCGCCCGTGTCAGGACGACGTCTGGTCGCGGAGCCAGGCGAGGTAGGGCTCGCCGCCGTGGGCGACGGGGAGGGCGAGGATCTCGGGCACCTCGTACGGGTGGTGCTCGTTCAGGTGCGCCTCCAGAGATTCGAGCAGGCTCGCGCGCGTCTTGATCAGGAGCTGCACTTCGCCGTCCTCCGACAGCTCGCCCTTCCAGACGTAGAAGGAGCGGAGGCCGCCGATGACGTTCACGCAGGCGGCGAGCTTCGCCTCGACCAGGCCTTTGGCCAGGCGCGCGGCGACCTCGGTGTCCGGGGCCGTACAGAGCACGACGAATGTGTCTTCGCTGGCGATCATGCGCCGAAGATATCAGAGGGCCACGACGCGCGGCTCGCTGCCCGGTCGCACGATGATCGCGCCCTCCACCGCCCAGCTCAGCACGAAGCGCAGTTGCTGCCGCCCGGTCGCGGCCAGCGGGAAGCGGACCATCAGGTCGCTGCCGAGCAGGCCGGCCGGGATCGCCGGCGCATTGGGCAGGCGGGAAAGCGGCGTCACCGTCATCTGCGTCGGATCGATCAAGGCGTCGAGCTCCACGTCCGGTCCGAGGCCCGCTCGCCGGGGGGAGTGCAGGATCTGACGCAGCACGGTGTCGCGCGCGCGGTTCGGCGCGGTGAGCCGCGGCAGGACGCGCCCCACCGGATCGGTCACCAGGCGAGTGAGGGTCTCCTCGTCGCTGTCGCGCACCGCGGTGACGAGCTCGATGGCGACGGCGCGCGCCTGGTCGTATCCGCCCGCCGTGGCCAGAGCGGAGACCTCACCGGTGCGCGCCTCGCTCCCGGGCGGAGGGGTATAGGGTGGCGGGTCGCTCTGAGTCGCGGGTCCCGCCGCCGTCTCGTCGGACGCGCTGACGTCCGCCCCACCACATGCGAGCGCGCCCACGACAGAGAGGGCGACAGAGGCGACCCAGGCCGCCGTCGAGCTCCGGGGGCGGTGCACGGAATCAGAGCGCGTAGACGGTGACCGACAGGTCTCGATCGACGAGGGCGACCGAATCCTCGGGGACCTCGACGTAGGGTGAGGGGACTTCCGGCCCGTCGCTCACCAGGAGCACGTAGCGCACGTTCCCCTTGCTGCGCTGCTCGTCGTCTTCTGCGGGATCGTGGATGCCCGAGCGCTCGACGTACTTGAGCGGGTGGCCCCGGCGGATCGCGAACATCGAGCGGCCGTTGGTCAGGATGCTGTTGAGCGTCGCGGGCTGGGCGCCCACCTCTTTGGAGAGGCGGTCGACGAGGCGGACCGTGGAGCGCAGCGCGCTCAGGACGGCCTTGTCGTTGGCGTCGGAGCGCCCGAGCTGCCCCGCGTCGTGGAGGAAGGAGAGCACCACGTGGAAGAAGTGCTCGCTGTCGGTCTGACCCCGGACGTTGCGCCGGATGAAGTCCGGCATGGTCTCGAGCAGACGCGGCCGGATGGCGTCGAAGCGGTCGATGGTGCCGGCATGCGCGAAGAGCCAGGAGCGCATCCGGAAGGGGTGGGTGTTCTCGACCCGGAAGTCACCTACCGTCGCGTGCCGCTGGTGAATGACCACGCAGTCGGAGCGCACGTCGCCGGCGGCGGTCGCCCAGTCGAGGCTGCCCTCGAGGAGCGGGCGCTTTTTGTGGAGCACCTCACCGCCTTGATAGAACCCGAGACCCCAGCCAGCGGGGGCGTCGGACGGAGGCAGCCGGATGACGTCACGCTCCTGATGAAGCGCGTCGCGCAGGCGGTCGGTCCGATTCGCCATGTATCCCAGTAGACGTCCCATGTTCTCGTTGTCCCGGTTCCCTTCTCGCTCTGTGTCTCATACGACCATTGGGGAGGTGGGCTCATTCCACACTCTCGGCCGTCGTCTTCGCGTCGCTCTTCGCGCCGCTCTGTGCTCTGGCCGGTCGGCTCTTCGTTCGGGTGGATGTCAAAATCTCGCGCGTCCTTTTTTGGACGCGCCGTCGCGCGAAATCGGCGACCATTCGAACGATCAATACCGCGCCGCCCCCGATGATCACCACCGCCAGCACCGCGCTCGGGTCGATGTTGAACGGCATGTTGGGGAACGGTCCGGAGCTATCGAAAAGGTAGCATGGGGTCCAAAGCCCAGCAACGAACGCACTGCGTCATCCGTACACTCCTGATCGCGATTGTCGTGACGTTTGGGAAGGTGGGTGTTTCGTACGCGAACGAGCCGATTTCCTACGCGGTGAACGCGCGTATCCACGTGGAAGACGGGGTGGTCGTGGGTGCGATGCACACCGAGGTATGGGTCGGGGAGGGCGAGGAGGAGATCCACTTCTGGCTGTATCCGGATCGCAATGCCGTACCCCCGACCACGATGAGCGAGATGAACGGGCGGTGGATCTATCCCGGCGAGGTCAGCGAGGGAGGGATCGAAGTGTCCGACGTCCGCGTCGATGGGCAGGCGACCGAGACGCGAATCGAGCGAAGCCCACCGGGCAGCGCACGCGGCCGCGACTTCATGGGGGCCGATCTCGATCGTGCCGGTGAGGGCGGGTCCGAGGCGTCCGGTCCAGGTTCGAATGCGCTTCGTGAACCGCTTGCCGGACCGCTTCGGGCGGATGGGAACGGTGGGCGATCGCCTCACCATGACCGCACCCTGGTATCCGCTGGTCGTCGACGGCGACGCCTTTCGCTTCGACGTCCCCCACCGCGTTCGCATCGACACCACGGCGCCGCTGGATCTGCTGGTGGGCGGCGAGCGGGTCGCGCCGGGCAGCTATCTCCAGAAGAACGTTCCCTTCGTGCCGGTGGTGGCAGCCCCCACACTCTACCGCCAGGTCGTGGAGCGGGCCGGGCTCAGGCTCACCATCTATTCGCCGTCACCCCTGTACCAGGAGCCCGGACCGGAGGTCACCGGCCTCGAGGGGCTCGACGACCTCCTCCGCATCGACGTCGGCCAGCACATGGGCGACGCCCTCGAAGACGTCCAGGCGACCCTCGAAAAGGCCGAGGTGCGTTACCGCCAGCGCGATCTGGTGGTGGCCATGGTGCCTTCGCGGGTGGAGCTCGTGGCCACCGCTCCCGGGGTGATCCTCTGCTCCGACAACATCTACGAGATCTTTCCCCTCGACGTGTCGCTCGAGTTTCACCAGCGCGCATTTCGCCGGGGCGTCTTTCGCCAGCTCGTGGCACCGCTCTCTGCCGACACCGAGGCGCCGATCGACCGGAGCTGGGTGGACGATCTCCGTGCGGTCTTCCTGATCGACGTCGATGACGCGCGGCGCAACGGCGCGGCGATGACCCCACAAGAGCTGGTGGGCTTCGCCGCCTTCCACCCTTCGGTCGACGCGCTTCTCTATGCCGCGCAGGTGCAGTACGTCGAGACCTTCTTCGGCTCCATCGACGAGCCCGATCCCTTTCGGGACGACCCGGGATGGTCGCGGCGTGCGATCGCGCGCGGGCGCCGCATCCTCGAGAGCGCGCGTGACGCGCTCACCGACGAGGAGTTCGAATCCTTCACGCGGCAGATCCTCGAGGCGCGGCGCTCGGTGCGGGCGATCCTCGAAGAGGTGAGCCCCGCTGCGGCCGAGCGGCTGCCGACCTGGCTCGACACGCCGAACCTGCTGGTGAACTATCGCTATGGCGAGCTCAGCTCCGAGCCGGCGCCGGGCGGCGGATACATCAACCGCGTCGAGGTCTTTCGCGATGGCGCCGATCGGCGAGAGCCAGTCGAAGTGCTGATCGAAGACGACGAGGGAAACGAAGAGATCGTCGTCTGGGATGCTCCGGGGCACCGCGGGGTGGTGGAGGCGCACATGCCAGCGCCCATCGACGACGTCTGGGTCGATCCCCGCGGCCGTCTGACCCAATCGCCACAGATCGCTCCTGGCAACGTGCGCGGAGACGACGCCACCAGCAAGCCCTTCCGGCCGCCGCTGCTCACGGGCTTCGGCTTGAACCTCGCGCTCTCGGAGGGGCACGTCTTCGGCTTCTTGAGCTTCGCCGTGCGGCGCAAGTGGGACCTCGAGGAGGCGTTCCTCTTCACGCTCTCTCATCTCTCGAGCACGACCGGCGGCACCGCACGCTACTTTCGCGGGCTCGGGCCCAAGCGCACGAACAACGCGCGCATCGGTTCGATCACCGCGGGCTTCAACTTCGACCGAGTGCGCGAGGACTTCGTCGAAGCAGGCGTCGGCGGCTGGCGCGTTTCGCTGATCGCGAGCGCTGGCTTCGACACGCGCGCGTACTTCGTCGATCCCCGCGAGGGCTCGTCGCTCTCGCTCAACGGACGGGTGGGCGGAGTCTTCCGCGACAACTCGACCTTCGGCGTCACCGGCAGCCTGAACCTGCGCGGCAGCCACACCTTCACCCTGGGACAGCTCGCGATGCTCCTCATCGTCGCCGGCGGCGGCTGGACCTTCGGCGACGCCCTGCCGGGTGAGCTCCAGCAGCTGGGGGGGCGCTTTCTGCTGCGTGCCTACGAGACGCGCGAGCTCGTGGGGCGGGGCAAGCTCTACGCGGTGAGCGAGTTTCGCTATACGCCCATCCGCGATCTGCGCTGGAACATCGCGCACGTGGCGTGGCTTCGCGAGATCCAGACCGCGGTCTGGGCGGGCGGCGGCATGACCATCGACTCGGTGATCGACGACACCGGTTTGCCCAGCGGTGCCCTGCGTTTCGCGGCAGAGGTCGGCCTCGGGCTTCGCCTGCACTACACATACGCCGGCGTTCAACCCGGGGTCATGTCCATCGACGTGGGCGTGCCCTTCCGCGACCCGAACGGGATCGGCAGCGACGGTCGGCGCAACAGCGAGCGGCTGCCCTTCGGGCTCTACATCTCCTTCGACCAGTTCTTCTGAGCGGCGCTTTTTCCGGGATCGGCCCAAGCGCGTGCTACCTCTACCCGGTGGACCTCCTCGTCGACCTCTACCTCGGGCACCTCAAGGTCGAGCGGGGGCTCGCGCCGAAGACTGTCGAAGCCTACGCGCGCGATCTGGCGCGCTTTGCGGCGCTCCTCGAGAAGACGGGGGTGGCGCTCGAAGACGCCGACGCCGGGACGATCGCGGCATTTCTGGTTTCGCTCTCGAAGGCGGGCCTCTCGGCGCGCTCGCAGGCGCGTTACCTCTCGTCGCTTCGGGGGTTCTTCAAGTACTGCCTGTCGGAGAAAGAGCTGAAGCGCGATCCGACGGACCTGGTGGAAGGGCCGAAGCTGTCGCGCCGCCTGCCGGCGGTGCTCTCACGAGCCGAGGTCGTGCGGCTGCTCGACGCGCCGGACGAGTCCACACGGCGCGGCGCGCGCGACGCCGCCATGCTCGCGGTCATGTATGCCGCCGGCCTCCGCGTTTCGGAGCTCGTGAATCTCGAGCTCGGCGATCTCAACCTCGAGGCGGGCTTCGTCGCCGCCTTCGGCAAGGGACAGAAGCGCCGCATCGTTCCCCTGGGCGAGGTCGCGGTGGACAAGACGCGCGGCTATCTCGCCGAGGTGCGCGGCGGATGGGCCAAGCCGAGCGAGAGCGCCGTATTCGTCACGGGCCGGGGGCGACGGATGAGCCGTCAGGGCTTCTGGAAGCTGGTGAAGCGCTACGCCGCCGCCGCCGGAATCACCAAGTCGATCAGCCCGCACAAGCTCCGGCACTCGTTCGCCACCCACCTGCTCCTCGGAGGGGCGGACCTGCGTGCAGTGCAGACCATGCTCGGCCATGCGGACATCGCGACCACCCAGGTCTACACCCACGTGACCGGCGATCATCTGAGCCGCATGCACGAGCGCTATCACCCGCGGGGCTGAGAGCTTCGGAGCGCTCCGAATGGTAGGCTCTCGCGGTGGATCCGCTGACCACCGAGGCGCTGCGCATCTATCGTCGATATCAGCTCGAAGTGGTCGAGGGATTCGGCTTCTGCCCCTGGGCCGCGCACGCGCGAGAGGAGGGGCGGGTGAAGCCCCTGGTCATGCCGGCGCCGGTCTTCGACCTGGACGAGGAGCTCGCGGCAGTGCGGCGGATGGCCGAAGACCCCGACGTGGACATCGGACTTCTGATCCATCCGCGCCTCGAGGTCACGCGCGAAGAGTGGGGACGTCTGGTGCGGGAGCTCGGAAACGCCGACGACGCGCGCTGGCCGACCGGCGAGGTGCCGCTGGCGATGGCCGCGTTTCATCCGGACGCTGCGGCCGACCTCGGTGATCCCGCCCGACTGGTGCCCTTCATTCGGCGCAGCCCCGATCCCACGATTCAACTCGTCCGCCTCGAGACGCTTCGGCGGCTGCGCGGCCGTGAGCAGGCCGGCACGGGGTACGTCGATCCGGCCATGCTCGCGCGGGGAGAGCTCCCCGAGCTGATCACTCGCGTGCCGCTCCACGAGCGGGTGGCGTCGGACAACCGTGACAAGGTGCGCGAGGTGGGCGTGGAGCACGTCGAGGCGGTGCTCGCCGACATTCGTGCCGATCGAGACCGCTCCTATGCGCGCGTCAGTCGATCCGCATCGGCATCGGTGGAGCCATGGGGGCGACCACCCGGCGACGCCGACGCCGGCGGCGCTGAACGTGGAAGGTCTGATTCATGACGAAGTACTCGTCGGAGTCGGGCACGGTGAAGGTAGTCCCCGGGTTCTGAGGCCGGATGTCGTCGAGACCCTCGGTGTCGAGGAGCACGCGGAAGGTGCTGTTCGGGCGAAGGGAAAAGGAGAGGTGTGCGACGCCCGATTCGTCGGTCCGGGCGAGCTCCTGACCGCGCACCTTCACGGGAAGGTCGGGCACCGGCTCATCGTCCTGATTGAGCGCACGGATCACCACCGCTGCGCTCCGCTCCGCGGGCGGGCAGGAGATGGTCATCTCGATGCCGCGCTGGCGCGCTTCCTCGCCCAGACCCTGGAAGGTGCGGAGGGTGAGCAGGGGCAGTTGCTCCGGCGCGCGATGACCTTCCGGGCATTGCGCATTGACCGCCATGGCCTGGCCTTCGCGCCCGGTGATCTCCACGCCGAGCTCGCCGTTCTCTCCGGTCTCGCCCAGCACCTGACCGTCGGCCACCACCCGCACGTTGGAGAGCGGCTCCCCATCGGATTCGGCGATGAAGGTCACCCGAAACTGGGGCAGGGGCTTCGGTTCCTCGCAGGCGCAGGCCAACAGACCGAACGCCGCGATTCCGAGCACGAGCCACTTCTGCTTCATTCGACCTCCTCGCACGGGTTGCCCTGCAGATCGACACCGTCGGTGCATGAAGCTTGGAGCCGCCGCCGGAGAATGTCGTGG
Source organism: uncultured delta proteobacterium (assembly GCA_963727445.1). Classification (GTDB taxonomy): domain Bacteria; phylum Myxococcota_A; class Polyangia; order Polyangiales; family B10-G4; genus B10-G4. The sequence continues at coordinate 92,049 of CAVSGI010000014.1, read as the reverse complement.
ATCGCCTCGTAGGCGGGCACGTCGGGGTGCTCGTCGGCGAGGCGACCGTAGAGGTCATAGGCCTCCCGCTGGCGGTTGGCGACCAGCGCATCGACCGCGCGCCGCACGAGCGCGCCGTCCTCTACCTCGCCCTCGCCCTCGCCCTCGTTCTCGCCCTCGCTCTCGTTCCCGCTCTCGTTCTCGCTCCCGTTCTCGCTCTCGCTCTCGCTCCCGTTCTCGTTCCCGTTCCCGTTCTCGCTCCCGTTCTCGCTCTCGCTCTCGTTCCCGTTCTCGCTCCCGTTCTCGTTCCCGCTCCCGTTCCCGTTCCCGTTCCCGCTCTCGCTCCCGTTCCCGCTCCCGCTGTCCCCCGCCTGCGCCTCTTGGCCGGCGTCGGGCGGGGTGGGCACCGCTTCTTCCTCGTCGTCCATGAAGAGGACGAAGAGGAGCGCGCCGACAGTGGCCACCAACAAGAGCCACGTTCGGATCGGCAGCGAGGTGGCCTTCTCGCCCCTGGCGCGTCGGCGCTCCCTGCGACTCTTTCGATCGTCGACCGGCGGTGCCGCGAAGGGGTTGTCGGCCGCCGGGGCAGGGCCGCTCTGATCCGCGGGCCCGGCCGCGTTGGGCTGTGACGGCTCCACGTTGCCGACGATCACGCTCGGGGTCTCGGCGCTTGGGACGGGCGCGGGCTGAGGGGGGACGGGCGTCGGCTCACGCTCCACGCGCGAGACGTTGGCGCCGATTCGGGGTGGAGGAGGACGTCGTCCGGTGGGGGCGGCGGGCGCACCAGGCGCGTCGGGCAGCGCGACGAGCTGCGTCGCCTGCCCGGAGGGGAGGGGAGCCGGATCGTCGCCGTGACCAGGCCCGCCTCCGGCGCGCATCTGTGCTTCGAAAGCGGCGATGCGGCCTGCGGCATCGTCATCGCCTTGTCTGGGAGCGGCCGGTTTCACGATCTGTGTCGCGGCGGCGGCGATGTGGGGGTCGTGCTTGCTCTCGGGGGTCGCGAGGATGGCCGTGGGTCCGTCGGGGAGCGAGGGCGACTCGCCGCGCGCCGCCGCAGAGGGAGACGCCATGCGGGTCTTGGCTTCGGCGTGCGCGTCGGGGCCCGCGATCCGCGCCGTCTCACGATCGCGGTTGGCGACACCCGAGGTGTCGAGCGCGGCCGCGCCTGCGTCCACGCGCATCTCGGCCTCGCCGAAACGGATCATCGACCCCTTGGCGGTCGCGTACCAGTCGTCGACCATCAACCCGTCGACCCGAACCTCGCCCGCTCCGTGGATCCGCGCGACCCACAGCACCTCTCCATCCCAATAGATCTCGAGGTGCTTCGGCGCCACACCCGGCGCCTGCACCACCCAGCTGCACTCGGGATCCGTGCCCACCTCGATGCGCGCGCCCGCGGCCGACGCGTCGACCTGCCACTCTTGGCCGCCGGAGCTCCCGCGGGTCAGCTGGAGCTTGACCCAGCTCACGGGTGATGACCCGCCTTCAGGCGTTCGTGGGCGTCGTACATGCTCGGCGGCAGCTCCATTCCCATGGCGCGGATCATCTCGAGGGAGCGCGGCAGATTTCCCGTGGGGCGGAAGTCGCTGAGCACGCGGCCCTCTGGATCACGACCGGTGTAGCGCCGGATGAAGAGGTCTTCCAGCAGGTAGCCCTTTTCCTGATCGTAGCCCACGACCTGCGTGATGTGGGTGATACAGCGCGACCCGTCTTGGAGGCGGGAGGTCTGCACGACGATGTCCACTGCAGAGCCCACCTGCGCGCGCAGCGCGTAGAGCGGGATCTCCACGTCGCTCATCATCGCCATCGTCTCGAGGCGGTTCATGGTGTCGATGGGGTAGGTCGCGTGAACGGTGCAGAGGGCGCCGCCGTGGCCGGACGTCATGGCCTGTACGAGATCGAGCGCCTCGCCGCTTCGGATCTCACCGACCACGATCCGGTCGGGGCGCATGCGCAGCGTCGCCTTGAAGAGATCGCGGATGCTCACTTTGCCCCGGCCCTTCGCGTCCGGGGGGCGGGCCTCGAGCATGACCACGTGGGGCTTTTGGAGCTGTAGCTCGCGCGAGTCCTCGATGACCACGATCCGCTCTCCGTCACCGATGAAACCCGAGAGCACGTTGAGGAGCGAGGTCTTTCCAGAGCCGGTGCCTCCCGCCACGATGACGTTGTTCTTCGCGGCCACGAGGGCTTGCAGGCAGCCGGCCGCGTCGCCGGTGACCGAGCCGAAGTTGATCAGGCGCTCGATCGTGAGGGTCTCGCGAAAGAAGCGACGGATGGCGACGCTGGGACCGTCGGGGGAGGCCGGTGGGAGGATGGCCTCGACGCGGGATCCGTCGGGCAGGCGCGCCTCGAGGATCGGGCGGTGCTCGTCTACGTGACGGCCGACGAATTGCGCGAGGTTGCGTATCGCCGAGACGAGCGCCTCCAGGTTGGAAAAGCGCGCGTCGGTGCGGTGGAGTCTGCCCTTCCGTTCGATCGCAGATCTCGTTGTAGCCGTTGATCATCACCTCGCTGACCGTCGGGTCGTCGAGGAAGGGACGGATGGGCCCGAAGAACGACAGCACCGTCTGCTCGAATACTTCGCGCGGGATCGTCATGGCTGGTCCTCGGTCTCGGTCTCGCTCTCGGTCTCGGCGTCGTCGTCCGCGTTCGGGCGCGCGTTGGTTTCGGTGTCCTCGTCTTCCTCCCCGGTGGCGGCGCCGGGAGCGTGGTGGACCGCGATCCGCAGCGTCGACAGGGCGTAGGACGCCTCCTCCTGGTGCTGCCCCTCCGGCGCGAGCTCGAGGTAGCGCGCGAAGTTGTCGTGCGCGGCGTCGGGGTCGCCCACTTCGTCTCGCATCAACAGGCCCATCAAGTAATACGCCTCGGGCTCGTCGGGCTTCTGGTGGATCACGGCCTCGAGGTGGCGCCGCGCCTTCACCGGCTCATCCAGGCTGAGGTAGAGCGAGCCCACCACGAGACGGAGCGACCAGTTGCGGGGGTTCTCGGCGAGGTAGGGCTCGGCGTAGCCGATGGCCACGCGCAGCCGCGAAGCGGCGATGCACACCCTCATCAACACCGGGAGCGCCCGGTCCCTTGGGTATCCGCGGACCATCGCGGCGCCGATGTACTGCTCGGCCCGCGTCAGATCGCCGCCGTGCGCGAGCTCGACGCCCTGCCGAAAGAGCACCGTCGCCTCGACGTCGTCCACGGGATCGACGGGCGGGGGCTCTTCCGTCTCGGGGTTCTGACGAGCTCCGCAGCCGGCGAGGAAGCCGCAGAGCACGAGTGCTCTCAGGCGAAGGTTCATTGGTCTTCCTGGCGGCTGAGCGCCTGATCCACCATGAGCTGCAGGCGCCTTTCGAGCAGCTCCATCCACTGCCCGTACTCCGTGTCCTGGCGATGCGCGAGGAGGTCGTTGAGGTTCTTGGCCTCGATCAGCGCCTCGTCCCAGCGCTCGAGCTCGAGACCGCGCTCGAGCCGGAGGCGATGCGTGCGGTAGTCCTCTTCGAGGCGTTGCTGCAGCGCTTCCTTTTCGCGGCGGATGCGCGCCGAGTCTCCTCGCTGACCGGCCGCTGCGTAACAGAGCTCGGCGGTGGCGTAGAGCTGAACGGCCTGCACCCCGTCTTGCGCCGCGAAGGGATAGCGCTCGGCTCGGTGGCTCGCGGCTTCGGCGGCCTCCTGGGCGTGATGGAGCGCTGCCGAGCCCGAGTCGGGACACTCGGTCACGGCATCGAAGAGCTCGGGAGGCGCGCCCTCCGGGCCGGTGGGCAGCGAAGCCTCCGGATCGGAGAGGACCAACCAGCCGACGAGCGGGATGAGCACGAACATCAGCACCATCACCGGCGAGCTCACCGGCTTGTCCCCCGACCCCTTCCGCTCCGCCGACAGCTTGTCGGTGACCAGGATGGTGACCTGCCCGACCTTGAGCTCGGAGTTCCAGGGGACGATCTCCCCCTCGATGGTGCGACCCTTGAGGGTCACCGCCGGGAATGCACCGGCGCGGACCGAGACCCAACAGCCGTCGGGCCGGGGCGCGACGAGCATGTGCTCGTCCATCAGCTCCTCGCAGTTCACCAGCGGGATCCCGGCGGTGGGCGACTTGCCGACGGTCGCCTGCTCGCCCTCGATGGCGTGACGTACCGTGCTGCCGTCTGCGCGGCTGACTACGAGCCAGGAGTCCATCAGAAGCCGCTATTCATCCCGTTGATGATGAAAGGTCCGAGGAGGATGAGGATGATGGCGCAGAAGATCAGCATCAGGGGCCCCATCATCAACACCGCCGCGCGAGCGGCGTTCTCCTCGGCCATGATGCTCCGCCGCATGCGCAGCATGCGAGCCTGAATCCGCAGGACCTCGGCGAGAGGATTGCCCTTTTCCTCCGCCTGGACCACCGCGCCCACGAAGTCGCGGACCGCGTCCGTGGGGCAGCGCTCGGCGAAGTTCTCGAGGGCCTGCTTTCGGGTGCGCCCGAGATCGAGCTCCTGCAGGATGCGCATGACCTCTTCGACGAGCGGGTTGCGCTTGTCGACCGCCTTGTCGACGATCTGGCGCAGCGCGCCCGGGAAATCGAGGCCGGCGCCCATGCAGAGCGAGGCGAGGTCGATCTGGGTGGGCAATCCGCGATTGATCGCCTTGAAGCGGTCTTGCGTCTCGCCGGTCATCCGAAGGTAGGGGAGCATGGCGCCGACGCCGAGAAAGAAGAAGCTGAAGAGCGGCGAGAGCTCCATGACCTGGCCGCCGATGAGGCCGATGGCCAGGAAGAGCACCGACGAGAGCATCGAGAGCGCGATGAACTCGTTGGCCGTGAGGCCCAACCAGTCGCCGGCGAGGACCAGCTGGCGATCGATGTCTTTGCGCAGCTTGGGGAGGGGGAAGGGCGCCACCCAGCTCGCGACCAACCGCATCAAGGGCTCGATGGTCGCGAAGGAGCCACCTTCGTCGAGGGCGCGCGCACGCTTGAGGCCGCGCGCCCCGGTGGCCGGCGCCAGGGTCGGCGAGCTCTTGGCCAGCGTGTAGACCACCACGAAGAGCGCCAGGGCGAGCATCCCTGCGCCTGTGTAGCCGATGATCTGGAGCTTGATGCCGAACACGCGACTTCCTAGACGTCCACCGCGAGGATTTTACGCGCCGCCAAGATGGCCCCGATCCAAAGAACCATCGCGACGGCGATCACGATGAAGCCAATGGTCGTCTCCGTCAGCGGCCTGAGCCAGTTGGGATCGATGATCTGGATGGCGCCGATCAGGACGAAGGGGATCACTCCGAGGACGTAGGCCTGCGACTTGCCCTCTGCCGTCTTGGTGCGGACCACGCCTTCGAGCCGCTGCATCTCGCGCAGCGTGGCTGCGGACTCTTCGAGGATGCGCGGGATGTCACCACCCGTCTGACGCCCGACCAGGATGGTGGCGAGGGCGCCGCTGATCATGGGGCTGGCGATACGCTCCGACATGCTGCGGATGCCGATGTCCAGCGGTGTGCCCAGGTTGATCTCCTTGAGCAGGAGGTCGAGCTCTTGACCGATCGGCGGGCGCATGATCTTGGCGCTGGCGCGGATGGCTTCACCGAGGCTGGGCGTCGCCTTGAGCGCGTTCGCCAGAATCAGGAGCCAGGAGTCGAGCTGGAGCTCGAGCTGCTCGAGGCGCTTCTGGTGCTGCCGTTTGAGCGAGTACATCGGCAGGGTCGCGATGATCGGGATCAAGACCAGGAGCAGGGGCTCCTCCATGAAGATGCCCACCACCAGGCAGACGAGGCTGGATAGCAGCTGTCCCTTGGCCGTGTTCTTCCCCGGCTTGTCGATGAAGAGGAACTTGTGCTCGGCGTCGATGGCCTTGACGTACTTGTCGTAGTTGCGACGGACCCAGCCGTGCTCGTCGACGGCGAGGATGGTCCCACCCACCACGAAGCCGATGACGGTCAGCAAAATGCCGCCGTAGGCGAGAAAATCGAGCGAGATGCGGTTGAGGTAAGGCACTAGTGTCTGGTCCGATGATACGGAAGGGGAGATCGCGACGGACGTCGGTCGCGTCGCAAGGAGGGATACCGAAGGACGTGCAGCGCACATTCGAGGTTTGTCGACGCGGCGAGGCGGGCGACGAACGAGCGAGAACCCTTCTGTGTCATTGGACCAGGCACTAGAGGTAGTCCCCCTCCGCCACGAGCCCGTGGGTGATGAAGTCGTCGAGGAATGTCGGCAGGTATCCCGTCGCCTGGAACTCGCCGAGCACCTTTCCGTCCTTCCCGGTGCCGGTGCGGACGAAGCGGAAGATGTCCGCGTGCTCGATCTCGCCCTCGTCGTTGATGCCGGTCACCTCGGTGATGGCGGTGATGCGGCGCGAGCCGTCGGAGAAGCGCGTCTGCTGCAGGATGATGTCGACGCTGTTGGCGATCTGCTCGCGGATCGCGCGCGAAGGCAGCTCGATCCCGCTCATCAGGCAGAGCGTCTCGAGACGGTTGAGCGCTTCGCGAGGGCTGTTGGCGTGCGTGGTGGTCATCGAGCCCTCGTGACCGGTGTTCATCGCCTGGAGCATGTCCAGCGCCTCGCCGCCTCGACACTCGCCGACGACGATGCGGTCGGGGCGCATGCGCAGGGCGTTCTTCACGAGATCGCGGATCGTCACCGCCCCCTTGCCCTCCATGTTGGGCGGGCGCGCTTCGAGGGAGACCACGTGCGGCTGCACCAGCCGGAGCTCGGCGGCGTCCTCGATGGTGACGATGCGCTCGTCCGCGGGGATCGCCGCCGAGAGCACGTTGAGGAGGGTCGTCTTACCGCTGCCGGTGCCGCCGCTGATGATGACGTTCTGACGCGTCACCACGGTGCGCGTCAGGAAGAGCGCCATCTGCTCGGTCATCGCCCCGAACTTGATCAGGTGATCGATGGTGAGCGGATCCTTCGCGAACTTTCGGATCGTGATGCAGGGGCCGCGGAGGGCCAGCGGTGGGATGACCGCGTTGACGCGCGAGCCATCGGCGAGGCGGGCGTCCACCAGCGGCGTCGATTCGTCGATGCGCCGCCCGAGGGGCGTGACGATGCGCTCGATGCACGCGCGAACCGCGTCGTCGTCGGTGAAGCGCAGATCGGTGAGCTCGATCTTGCCCCCTCGCTCGATGAAGATCGTGTTCGGGTCAACGACCATGATCTCGCTCACCAGCTCGTCGGCGAGGAGCGCCTCGAGCGGGCCGAGGCCCAGCGCCTCGTCGGTGATCTCCTCGATGAGCGCGGCGATGCTCGTCCCATCGGGCAGGCTCGATGCCGCCGCCCGGACGATGCGCGTCAACGCTTCACGCACCTTCGGCCGCATGCTGCGGTCGTCCATCTTGTTGCGATCGAGGCTCGCGAGGTCGAGGTGATCGAGGAGCATCCGGTGGATGGTGCGGCGCGCTTCCACCGGCACCATCGCCGTGCCGCTCGACCCGTAGGCGCTCGACTTGGGCGAGCGCGAACCGAGCTGCGGGATGCGTGAGGCCAGCGAGCCGACGACGGAGACTTCCTTCTTCTGTGCTTCGTCGCGCTGGCGCCGAGCCTCCGCGGCCGCAGCCGCCGCGGCATCGCGGTCGCGGCGCATCTGCTCCATGTCCTGCGGCGCGAGGGTCGCGTCGTCGGGGCTGGGGGCGAAGTCGTTGTTCTCGGGCATCTCCGGCGCCGCCACCGGACCGTGGCTGACGCGCGCCCGCGCATGCTCGCGGTCGGGGAGCACCTGTAGGTTGTAGGGGCCCACCCGGAAGGGAACGCCGGGTCCGATGATCACCGTGGTGTTGTGGACCCGCTTGCCGCGCTCTCCCACGAAGGTGCCGTTGGCGCTCTTGTCGGTGAGGCGCACCCGTCCGTCCTCGGCCTTGAGCGCCACGTGCCGGCGCGACACGTCGGGCGAGGGCAGGACCACGTGGCACGACTGGTCACGACCGATGAAGACCGGGCCGACCTCGTCGATGCGAAGCCGCTCCATTCCGCCGTCGGCGGTTTCGATCCCCAGATAGATGGTCTGCGGGTGGCTGGAGCTCATACGGGTGGGCCTCAGTCGCCGCCTCCCGACGATGGCGCGGGCTGGACCTGGTCGGAGCGACCATCGGGATGCGCAGCGGACGGAACGCCCGGAGGCATGTCCACCAGCTGCAGATCGTAGAGCCCACCCGTGTAATCCCAGTAGACGTCGAAGGCGTCCGCGATGCGCTGCCGTGCCTGCTGGGACACGACGTCGACGACCGTCGGCACGATGAAGAGCACGTTCTGCGAGTACTCGCGCGCGGTCTTGTTCGTGCCGAAGAAGACGCCGATGATCGGGATCTGGCTGAGACCAGGCAGGCCCCCCTGGTCCATGGTCTGTGATTCTGCGAGGAGACCACCGAGCACCACCGCCTGGCCCATCTCCAGGTTCACCTGGGTGTCGACGGACGAGATCAAGCGGCCCGGGACGCCGGTGCCGCGCCCATCCGTCAGGTTCGAGACCTCGGCGCTGACGGTGAGCTCGATCCGGCCGGTCTCGCGGTCGTAGCGAGGGGTCACGTTGATGTTCGAGCCGACCTTGACCTTCTGCAGCTGCCCGGTGAGCCCCCCAGCGACGAGAATGTTCACCTCTTCGCCGCTCGAGAAGTTGGCCGGATGCCCGTTGGCGGTGATCACCGCCGCCTGCCGCATCACGCGCGCCCAGCCCGACGACTGCAGAAGGTCGAGGCGGGGGAGCGGCTGGTTGGTGATGATCGCCGTCGCGTTGGTGAAGGCGGGGCCGAGCAGATCGAAGGTGGAGTTGAAGGTCGCCGTCCCGCCGATGCTCGAGGGCCAGTGGATGCCGATGTTGTGCCCGTAACTCTGGGCCAGCTGCATGAAGTAGAAGTCGAGACGGATGTTGTCCGCTTCCTGAATTCCCTCGGGCCCCTCGTCGGGGCTGCGAACGGTGATTCGGTACTGCACCTGGTGATCGGGATAGATCAGCAGGAGGGTCGTCGTGCCGGGGGCGAGAGCGACGATCACGAACTGCGTTCCGTCCGATGTGACACGCACGTCGACGATGTTCCGCACGCCCTCCGAGTAGTTCTCGACGCCTTCGCCCGAGATGGACGTCTGCTCGCCGACCATCAGCTCCAGATCGCGCCTTTGGGTGCGCTGCGCGGAGGCGACCGACGGCGACAGGAGCCCGAGCAGGAACAAGGCTACGAACGCACACCGGGCTGGTCGTGCATCAAGACTCTTCATTGCATGCCCCCGAGGTTCACGGGTAGACGCGGACCCTGCGTGGGCTCGCGCCGGATGAGCGCGCGGCGTTGCTCGATCTCCATGATGTCTCTCGCGGTCGTCTCGGGAAGCTCCTCGAGGATCGCGATGTCGTCCGGGTTGCGCAGGATCAGCGTGATCTTCCCCGCGTCTCCGGCGAAGGCGAGGATCTGCGCCTGCTCGACGGTGGTGCTGAGCGAGACCTCGCGGTAGCGCTGGCGCGGGTCGCGGCGCGCGGACTGGGTCGCGCCGACATCGGCGCCGACGGCGAGCACCAGCACGTTCTGCAGCAGCGGGATCGTCACCTGCTCCCGACTGGCCTCCTTCATCGTGGTCAGCAGCACGTCCACGCGGTCACCCGGCCGGAGCAGGCCACCGAAGGCGCTCTCCATCTCGGCCTTGACCGTGATCGCGCGCATGCCGTTGCGGACCAGACCGGAGAGGTCTCGCCGCTGCTGGGCGGTCGTCGCCAGGTCGGTCCAGAGCAGCGACTCGTTGGCCTTGACGCCCATGCTGACGCGGACGCCGACGATGCGCTCCGCGTCGGCGGCGCGGATGTGGCGCTCTTCCACGTATGACGACGGAAGGTTGCGAATGCCGATCATCTCGTTGGTGATCGTCGCCCCGAGTGGGATGTCCTGGGTGGCCATCACCACGGCGATGGGCGACCCACCCGAGGACTCCTCCTCGAAGCGCTTCATGTACAGCCACAGGAGCGCGAGGCCGATGAGCGCCGCCACGGCGGCGGCAACGAAGGCTGCACGGTTCATCTCGGCGGAATCCTATCGAAAAACCACCCCCGCCTCCACGGCCGACTGGCCCCTTCGTCCCTGGGGCCTATGAGCGACTCCCGGGCCTGGCCAGCCCCCGGCGTCGCGACGTACTTACTGAATGAATCAGCGAACATGGCCTCTCTTCACCCGCCCGCGGGTCGCTCGGTTTGGATGCGGAGACGGTAGCTGCCCGTCTCCCCCTCTCGGTGGGAGTTTGCCCAGATGGTGTAGGTGCCGGAGACCGGCGCGGTCTCTTCGATACGCGCGCTCCGGTCGTCGCCCGCCCGATCGTCGTTCTGCCATTGCTGGTCCGGCGAGTCCTCGGGCCCGAAGACGTGCAGGAAGGGATCGAGCTCGGCGGACTCCATCGTCACCACGATGCGATAGCCCTCGCCCGCCTCGATCTCGTACTCGTCATAGAACGAGCCGTCGGAGTGGTGGCGCTGATCCGCGTCGCTGAGTGTTCCCTCGTGCGTCTCGTCGACGGGGTCCGGGCCGGAGCAGGCCGTCGTGAGGAACAACAGGAAGGGCAGGGGGAGGAGGCGGTGCATCACTCGTCAGCGGCAACCCTGAACGCGGGTCTCGATGGTGCTGATGGTGCAGCCCGGCGGACCGCTGCAGCTCGCCCACGTGCCGCTCATGCCGCATCCGGGGACCGCGCCCGCCCAGCCTTCCCCGCTCGAGCAGGTGCCGGCAACGCTGTCGCACGCCGGGACGCGGCTCGGATACTGGAGCTCGTCCATCCCGTCGCAGTTCCAGTCGAAGCTGTCGGGCGTGCCCGGGAGCATGTCGGTGTGACGCGTGGTCTCGAACTCGGTGTGGTCCGGATTGACGTCGGCGTTCATGTCGTTGCAGTCGCGGCAGGAGCTCCCGAAGAGGGTGCTGGCGTAGCCGTCCTCGTCACCGTCCTGCAGCGTGTACTGGCATCGGGTGCCCACGCACTGGTCGATGGTGCACTCGTTCATGTCGTCACAGTCGGTGACGGTTTCGCAGGGGCCGCCCACGTCCGCGCTCGCGTCCGAGGGCCCACCGTCGCCGCCGCTCCCGTCGAGACCGGCGTCCGCGCCGCTGCCCCCTTCACCCGTGCAGACCCCGCCCATACAGAAGAGACCGGGCAGGCAATCCGCCAGGGTGGTGCAGGGGTCGCCCGGCGGCCCGATATCGCCCGTCCCGCCCATCACGCAGCGGAGAGAGCCCCCCTCCATCGCGCAGACGAGGGGCTTTTCGCAGTCGCCGCTGTCGGTGCATGTCGAAAAGAGCGTGCCGGAGCCCTCGGGCTGGCAGGTGCGGGGAACGGAGCAGTAGAGACCGTCCATGCAGCGCTCGGTGTAGATGCAGCGATCCCCCATCGCGCCCGCGGGGGCGGTGCAGACGCCCATGATGCAATCGAGGTCGGAGCGGCAGTCGGTGAAGGTGCTGCAGGCGGCGCCTTCGCCGCCCGGCCCCGTCGCGTCCATGCCCCCGCCGTCGCCGGCGCCGCCGTCGTCGCCGCATGCCGCCATTGCGAGCGCGGCACCGAGGCAGAGGGTGAAGATGGGGGAGCTCTTCATGGAGGCATCATGCGAGGGCGCGACGCGCAGAGTCAATCGTGGCCGGGCTACTCACCCTCCTCGGCAGAATCGGGCGTCGTGTCGCTCCCTTCGCTGTCCTCCGGCCCCGGGACCCTTCGCGGTCCGACCTGGGGCGCGTCGACGGCGGCAGGTCCTGGCGGCGAAGAGGGATCGGCGGCAGGTGCCCAGTCGTCGGCGGCGCCGCCAGCGCGGTTCTCGTAACGCTCGATGGCCCGCGCGTAGCGCGTGTGGGCCCGCTGATCGCACTCGTCGGAGTGCTGCTGCACGTAGCTCGGCACCAGACACCACTGCTCGATGTCCGGGCGGAGCTCGCACATCTCGATGAACTGGTCGCGATCGACCGAGCCGCTTCCGCGACCCGGGGTCTTCGATTGACGCGCCTGACGCAGATCGCGCGCGGCCTCGTAGGCGAGCTGACACGCCTCGGAGCCGGCGCGCCGCTGCTGGCTCACCGCGTCACGGGCGGCGGCGTGCATGTCTTCGGGCTCCTGTCGGGTGCCGCGGGGAAAGCCTGGCGGCCGGCCGCGCAACCGATCCCCGCCACCGCCAGCCCCTCCGGCGCGGTAGGCGCCGAGGGTGATCGTGTCCGAGGGGCCATCGGAGACCACCTTGGTGCGCACCGGCATGGCCTCTTGCGTCGTGTCGTCGCGCCCGAGGCGATCGACGGGCTCACGCGGGATGTTGGGAAGATCCTCTTCGCGCGGCAGCGGGTCCGAATCCTCACAGGCCACGACCGCCGACGCGAGCACTGCGCCTGCGAGCGCGAGGAGGATCGTCGTCTTTCGTGAAGTCGACATCAGCGGTGCGTGAGGATCGACGCCGTCGGGCCCTGATCGCTGTTCAAGAGCGCGATGCTGACCATCCGGTCGCCTTGCTCGTACGTGAGGAAGTTCTCGGGCGGCGGGGCGCCTCCGAGCTGGTCGAGGACGTCCTGATCCATCTCGAGGATGTGCCACCCGCCGCTCTGCATCTCGGCGCGGTAGAACTCCTCGAGCTCGTCCGGCCCGTGCGTGCCTCCGACGTAGGTGGTGATCGCCTGCGGCTGGTCTTCCTCCCAGGTGCTGAGGAGCCGCCGCGAATTCGGGGGACGGGGCACGCCAGCGACGTCGCGTCCCGGCGCATCGCCTTCGGCCGGGAACATGTCGGCGACCTTGAAGGAGCCTTCGATCCAGAAGGCCACGAAGAACGTGCCGCCCTCCGCCGCGCGCTGGGCGTAGATGTATCGCATCTCGCCGAACTCGGCGAGGTCGAGCGAGTTCTGGAAACGCTCGAAGGCCGCGGCCACGCCTTCGGGGTCGAGCTTTTCGTCGCTGAGCGTGTCGATGCATGCGACGAAGCCTTCGTCGTCGTCCTCTTCGCGCAGGGTGGGGTCGAGGACGCGCGCCTCCGCCTCGCCGATCTCCGGGTCGCCTTCCATCAGCTCGAGGAGCTGGTCGCCGAGGTGCCCGCTCCGGTCGCGGCAGCGCGACTCGTAGTAGTCGAGGACGTAGGTCAGATCCTGGGGCGCCAGGCCGGTCGAGAGCTTCATCGCCTGGCCGTTCAGATACATGGTCCGCGGCGCGCGCTGATACTCCGCGCCCTCGTAGCGGAGCATGTCGACGCCCAGGCTCATCATCTGCTCACTCACCTGCGCCCGCGCCTGGTAGCCGATGACGGCGAGCAAGCCGACGTAGACGAGCGCCAGGAAGAAGCTGAGCCGCAGGATCTTCGGGCCGTAGTGCTTGACCCGCCAGACCACTCCCATTCGTGTGTACTTGGGCTTGTCCATCAGAATCCGAACACCGTGAAGGCCTTCCACGCCGTCTCTTCGATGTCGGGCGTGTCGTGCTCTTCGTTACACATCAACACGTCGTGATAGTAGGTCTGCCGGTCCTCGCCGCCGGCCACCTCGGGCGAGGGCACCACGCCCTGGCGAACGTACTCGTGCTCGTCGAAGGACAGCCCGGGCCATTCGCTGGCGAAGGAGAACAGGCCGATGACCTGATCGATCAAGCTCGTGACCTCGGAGACCGCGCCCATGATTCCGCCACCCGAGTAGCTCGTGACCTGCGTGCCGTCGCTCGCGCCGCTCGGGCCGTTGCAGTTGTTCATGGCGTGCTGCCACGCGTGCTCGCGGGTCTTGGCCGCCAGATCGATCTCGTTCTCGAAAGACTGGCTCGCCCAGATGACGCAGCCCCAGACCATGATGAAGAACGGGATCATGATCACCGCCTCGGCGGTGGCGTGGCCGGAGCGCCGCCTCCGGCGGCGCCCGTAGAAGGCCGGAGCGGAGTGGTCTCGAGCCGGGAGTGTGGACCGCGTCTTCATCAGTGCACCGAGAAGTTCAGATCACCCAGCGGGACGACGCTTCCGAGGACGCTGCCCAGCTCACCCACATCACCACCCAGCTCCCACCGTCTGAGCCGAGCGCGCCAGTCCAGGCGCCAGAGCCACTCCTCACGGTTGGTCTCCGTGTCCATGTAGTACTCGGCCTGGGCGTAGGAGTACTTCGTCAGCTCCTGCATGGCTTCGTAGTTGGTCGCGTCGTCGGTCCTACCCCAGGCGGCGACACCCACACCCTTTTCGTAGAGCGAAAATGGTGGGTCGCCCTGGACGTAGACGCGTAACTGGAAGTTCTCGTCGCCCATGTCCGCATCGTCGAGCACGCGATGGGCGTATTCATCGTCGTCGCAGAAGAGCGGCGCCAGCGACTCGGTGGCCGTCCCGACGAACTGCCGGATGGGCCAGAGGCCGACCAGCGTGGCGGCCATCCGGCCACCGACGTTGCTGGCCTTCTTGCAGAAGAGATTCGAGTCATCCGGCTCCGCCGCCAGCTCGCCGAAGAGCGGGGTCATCCCCGCCATGCGCGTGGGCTTGTTGAAGGTGTTCGACCCATAGTCCATCACCTTCGCCTGCGCGACGTAGGGCATGCCTATGGTGACCACGCCCATGATCTCCTTGTTCACGTCGAGGATGGTCTCGATCGGTGGCTCCGCGGCCTCTCGAACGTCGGACACGTAGTCGTAGCCGTAGCCCAGGACCACGGCGACCGGGCAGATCAGACAGCACCCGCAACAACCCGGGCAGCTGCAGGCGGCACAGATCGCCGTCGCGATGGTGAAGGCGGCGAGGAGCAGGTATTCGAGCACCTTGAGACAGACGAGGACCGCCATCACCGCGGCGCTGACGATGTTCAGGAAGGCGAGGATGTTCATCCCGCGGGCGTGGATGACGGCTGCGCCGAATGCGCCAGCGTCCGCCGCATCCTGCATGCGCTCGTGGTAGATGATCGACTGGCCGATCCCGAGCACGTAGTAGATGGCGCCGACCAGGATCACCGCCATGAAGATGCCCATCACCATCATGGCGCCGCCGTCGTCGTCGAGGAGACCGGGCCGATGGCTCGAGTCTTCTTCAGGCGGATGCCCGGTCGACAGGAAGAGCTCCTTCATCGCGTTGATCATCAGTCCGAGTACTCGTAGTTGGCGGTGTGGACCCGCATGGCGCTCTGCGCCTGCAGGATGGTGTAGCGGCCGCCGCCGAAGGCGAGGCCGGCGAGGGTGCCCGGCGACTGGACCTTGAGGAGGTCGGGCGAAGCTCGGCGCGCTTGATCGAGGCGGGCTTCGGTGATGCGGACGCGTTCGCGGTGGGCTTGGATCTCGTCGGCGGTCACGCCGCTGCGCCGAAAGAGGTTGAAGAGCTCGCGGTCCTGAAGCGTGGGATAGGACAGGAAGCCGCCGAGCGCCGGCAGCGTCTTCGGGTCGTCGCACATGTACCGCGCGGCGATCGGGATCCCGCAGTGGAACAGGTAGGTGACCCGGACCTTGAGGTTTTCGTTCTGGCCGACGGTGAAGCGCCGCTCCGAATGATCGGGGAAGCTCACCGAGACGGCGCCGCGGTTGTAGAGGATGCCGTTGACGGTGCGGCTCATCATCGGGTCACCGCCGACGGCGCGCAGCACCTGGCGGTCCTGGAGCTGCTGGTCGAGGCTCGGCGCGATCGGCAGGAGCGGGAAGGAGGCGGCCGCGCGGATCGCGTTGAGCCGTGCGTTGCCCTCGCCGCCGGTGAAGCTGCAGGGGACGCTCAGCACGTTCAGCAGCATGCAGATGGCGTCGGTGCCCCCGGAGGACGCCCCATAGTCGACGAGCATCCGCTCGTCCCCGTCGAAGTCCGACTCCGGTGCGTCGAGGACGACGGCGGCCGCGCGCGCGGCCCGGCTCGCCGAGTGGGTGACGACCAGGTTCGCCCCATACATGAGGCCCGCCTGGAGCATCCCCAGGAACATCGTGAAGACCGGCAGGAACGCGAGAAGGAACTCGACGTAGACCGCGCCACGCGTGTCTCCGACGAGAGTCGTGTCCTCAGGTGCGTTTCGGGTTTGCTTCATCAGATGGGGAGGAGGTAGGGGTGACGCAGAGCGACGGCGATCGCGGTACCCACGAAGATCGCGCCGCCCAGACGGATGGTGTGCAGGAGGTCCGGGTTGATCTCGCGGCGCCGCTTCTTGGGAAGCAGCGGGTTGACGACGAGCGCCAGCGAGTTGCCCAGGACGCGCAGCAGCTTCCCGTGCCACGCCATGCGCGCCATCACGTAGAGGGCGGCGACGAAGACGGTGTAGAACTGCGCCTCGATCCCCGAGTAGATGCCGAGCATCGCGCCGAGGGCGGCGAAGAGCTTCACGTCCCCGCCATGCATGGCCTTGCGACTGCCGGAGCCCGTCTTCAGGCGGAAGAGGAAGTAGGGCACCAGGCCGCAGATGAGGGCGCCGAGGATGGAGTAGAGGGCGGCCTCCAGATCGAACAGGAAGAAGTACGCCACGGGCGCGATCACCAGTGGCGGCAAGGTGAGCCAGTTCGGAATGCGTCCGGTTCGCAAATCCCAGACCGCGGCAACCGCCGTCACGGCGATGGCGCAGGCATGGAGGATCAACAAATACATCAACATCCCGAGTCACTTCCCCGTCGTTGAAGACACCTCACCTGTGGACCGCCCTCGGTCGGCAGCTCAACCTGGTCGCACGGACGTGCGACGCCGATCTGCCGACCGAGAACGCTCGAACACACCCCTTTGGGCGTCGTGGGGTATTACGGCGTGGGGCTCGAGGGAAGCGTGCCCATGGTGGTGTTGGCACCATTGACCTTCGTCTTCACGGTCTCGCCGAACTTCTTCCAAACCGCAAAGCCTACGACGGCGATGAGGCAGAGGATGATGATGTACTCGACGGTCGTCAGACCCTCGGTATCCTCGAGCAACTCGGTCGTACGACGCTTCTTGATATCCAGCTTCTTCGCCATTGTTCTGCTTCTCCCTGCTGTACTCATGGAAACGGCAACGCGACCAGAAGTTGAGTGAACCGGTAGGTCGTGAAGAAGGGCAGGCCCACCGAGAAGACAGCCACCGACCCCAGAACGGTGACCAAAGAGAGGAGGATGACGTACTCGACGTACGCCACCCCGCTCTCGTCCTCGAGGAGCTCCTGCACTTCGTTCTCGTCCTGTTGCTCGCCCATTTCTCGTCGCTGAGTATGCAACTCGCTCTGGTGCATATACAAGCAGTGGGCCATCGTCTTAATCGGAAATTCGCGAGGTATTCCGCGGTGCTCCGGTGTGCGTATCCGCCCACTGCGGGGCCTACGGGCCCCAAGTAGAGCAATCGTTGCGCTACTTTGGCTCCCGAAGTGCGCCAAGCGGGCTCTGAGCGGAGCAGAGCAAGGGTTGCGTGGCGGTCTCCCCGGGCGCCGTGAGTGACCCCCAATCCCCCGAAGGCGATTCTGTGATAGAAGGCCCACCCCCGATTGTGGCCCCCCAGGAGTGTTGAAAAGCGATGACCGACCCCCTCTTCCCCCCTCCCGAACACGGTACCCCTCTCACTCTCGGCAGCGACGGCAAGCTCGCCGTGGCCGACGATCCGATCATCCCCTTCATCGAGGGTGATGGAACCGGCCCCGACATCTGGCGGGCGTCCCAGCGCGTGCTCGATGCCGCGGTCGAGAAGGCCTACGGCGGCAAGAAGAAGATCGCGTGGTGGGAGGTCTACGCAGGGCAGAAGGCTTTCGACAAGTTCGGCACCTGGCTTCCCGACGACACGGTCGAGGGCTTCCGCAAGTACCTGGTGGGCATCAAGGGTCCGCTCACGACGCCGATCGGTGGCGGCATTCGTTCTTTGAACGTCGCGCTGCGCCAGCGTCTCGATCTCTACGTCTGCCTGCGTCCGGTTCGCTGGTTCGAGGGTGTGCCCTCACCGGTGAAGAATCCGGGACACGTCGACATGGTGATCTTCCGCGAGAACACCGAAGACATCTATGCCGGCATCGAGTTCGAGCAGGGCAAGGAGGACACCGCCCAGGTACTCGCCTTCCTGAAGGAGCACTTCCCGGAGCGCTACGCGAAGATCCGTTTCCCCGACACGGTGGGGATCGGCGTCAAGCCCGTCTCGATCGAGGGCACCGAGCGCTTGGTGAAGGCGGCGATCGACTACGCCCTCACCCAGGGACGCAAGAGCGTCACCCTGGTGCACAAGGGCAACATCATGAAGTTCACGGAAGGCGCCTTCCGGAACTGGGGTTTCGCGGTCGCCGAGCGCGAGTATGCGGACAAGACCTACACCTGGGCGCAGTGGGAGCGCACCAAGGACGAGGATGGCCAGGACGCGGCCAACGCCGAGCAGGCGCGCGCTCTCGAGTCCGGCAAGCTCCTCGTCAAAGACGCCATCGCCGACATCGCCCTTCAGCAGGTGCTCACGAGGCCGAAGGAGTTCGACGTCATCGCGACCCTCAACCTCAACGGCGATTACATCTCCGATGCGCTCGCGGCGCAGGTCGGCGGCATCGGCATCGCCCCCGGCGGCAACATCAACTACGCGACGGGACACGCCATCTTCGAGGCGACGCACGGCACCGCGCCGAAGTACGCCAACAAGGACGTCGTGAATCCGTCGTCGGTGATCCTGAGCGGCGAGCTGATGCTCCGACACCTGGGATGGACCGAGGCAGCCGACATGGTGACCCGCGGCATCGAAGCCGCGATCGCCAACAAGACCGTGACCTACGACTTCGCGCGCCAGATGGAAGGCGCCACCAAGATCAAGTGCTCGGAGTTCGGCACCGAGATCATCAAGCACATGGAGGGCTGAGCGATGGCTAGAAAGAAGATTGCACTCATCGGTGCCGGGAACATCGGCGGAGAGCTCGCGTCCCTGGCGGCGCGCCGCGAGCTGGGCGACGTGGTCCTGGTGGACATCCCTGACAAGGAGGGTGTCGCGAAGGGCAAGGCCCTCGACATCTCGCAGGCGTGTGCCCTCGACGGCTACGACGCCCGCATCCAGGGCACCAGCGACTACGCCGACATCGGCGGCGCGGACGTCTGCATCGTGACCGCCGGCGTGCCCCGCAAGCCGGGCATGAGCCGAGACGACCTGCTCGCGATCAACCTGAAGATCATCCGGGCGGTCGGAGCTGGCATCAAGCAGCACGCCCCCGGCGCCTTCGTCATCGTCATCTCGAACCCGCTCGACGCGATGGTCTACGAGATGCAGAAGGTCACCGGCTTCCCCCATCAGAAGGTGGTCGGCATGGCCGGCGCCCTCGACTCGGCGCGCTTTCAGCACTTCATCGCCGACGAGCTCGGCGTGAGCACCAAAGAGGTCGGCGCGCTGGTCCTCGGCGGCCACGGCGACTCGATGGTGCCGACCCTCAGCTACTGCACGGTCAACGGCATCCCGGTCACCCAGCTGATCGACAAGGACAAGCTCGACGCCATCGTCACCCGCACCAAGGGCGGCGGCGGCGAGATCGTCAAGCTCATGGGGACCAGCGCCTACGTGGCTCCCGCGGCGGGCGCCATCTCGATGGCGGGCAGCTACATCCACGACCAGAAGCGGGTCATCGCCTGCGCTTCCTTCCTGACGGGCCAGTACGGCCACGAGGGGCTCTACATGGGCGTTCCCTCGGTCATCGGGAAGGACGGCGTCGAGAAGATCATCGAGATCGAGCTCACGGACGAAGAGAAGAAGCTCCTCGACGCGAGCGCGGCGCACGTACGCGAGCTCGTGGAAGCGGCCTCGAAGCTCTGAGGGGCATGCGATGAACATCCACGAATATCAGGCGAAGGATCTCTATCGGAAGCACGGTATCCCGTGCCCGAAGGGATACTCGGCGTTCAACGTCGCCGAGGCGAAGGAAGCCGCCAAGAAGCTGATCGAAGAGACCGGCAACGAGGTGGTCGTCGTCAAGGCGCAGATCCACGCGGGTGGCCGCGGTAAAGCCGGCGGCGTCAAGGTGGTCAAGGGCGTCGACGCCGCGGAGGCCGCCGCGCGCGAGCTCCTCGGCAAGACCCTGGTGACGCACCAGACCGGCCCCGAGGGCAAGGAAGTCCAGCGGCTGCTCGTCGAGCAGGGGATGGACATCGCTCGCGAGCTCTACCTCGCGCTGGTCGTCGACCGCGAGACGCGCCGCGTCGCCGTGATGGCGTCGACCGAGGGCGGCGTGGACATCGAGGAGGTCGCGGCGAAGACGCCGGAGAAGATCCACAAGATCTTCATCGACCCGGCGGTGGGCCTGATGCCCTATCAGGTGCGTCAGCTCGCCTTCGCCCTCGAGCTCGACAAGACCGGGCAGAAGAGCTTCGCGAAGCTCTTGTCCAACTACGCGAAGCTCTTCGTCGAGGAGGATTGCTCCCTCGCCGAGGTCAACCCGCTCATCGTCGCCAAGAGCGGCGAGGTGATCGCCCTCGACGCGAAGATCAACTTCGACGACAACGCCGACTTCCGGCACCCGACGTGGAACGAGCTCCGCGACCGTTCGGAAGAGGAGCCCACCGAGACCGAGGCGAAGGCCGCGGGCCTCTCCTACATCCAGCTCGACGGCAACATCGGCTGTCTGGTCAACGGCGCGGGGCTGGCGATGTCCACCATGGACATCATCAAGCACTACGGTGGCGAGCCGGCGAACTTCCTGGACGTCGGTGGCGGCGCCACTCAGGAAGCAGTCACCAAGGCGTTCCGGATCATCCTCACCAGCGAGTCGGTGAAGGGGATCTTCGTGAACATCTTCGGCGGCATCATGAAGTGCGACATCATCGCCAACGGCGTCGTGGCCGCGACCAAGGAGCTCGGCCTCGACGTCCCGGTCGTGGTGCGCCTCGAAGGCACCAACGTCGAGAAGGGACGCGAGATCCTCGAGAAGAGCGGGCTCAAGCTCACGCCGGCCACCACCATGGCGGACGGCGCCGAGAAGATCGTGAACCTCGTGAAGGAAGGGGCCTGACATGTCCATCATGGTCAACAAGGACACGCGCCTCGTCGTTCAGGGCATCACCGGCTCGGCCGGCGCGTTCCACTCGCAGCAGATGCTGGCGTACGGGACCAACGTCGTCGCCGGCGCGGTCCCGGGCAAGGGCGGCCAGAAGTTCGAGGACAAGGTCCCCGTCTTCGACACCGTCGCCGAAGCCGTCGAGAAGACCGGCGCCAACGCGACGGCGATCTTCGTTCCGCCCCCCTTCGCGGCCGACGCCATCCTCGAGGCCGTCGACGCGGGCATCGCCCTCGTCATCGCCATCACCGAGGGCATCCCCGTCGCCGACATGATCAAGGTGCGTCGCGTCCTCGACTCCCAGGATCGCTCGCGCCTCATCGGCCCGAACTGTCCCGGCGTCATCACTCCGGGCGAGTGCAAGATCGGCATCATGCCCGGCCACATCCACAAGCCCGGCCGCATCGGCGTCGTGAGCCGCAGCGGGACGCTGACCTACGAGGCGGTCGGACAGCTCACCGCCCTCGACATCGGTCAGAGCACCTGCGTCGGCATCGGCGGGGACCCGGTCAACGGCACCGACTTCATCGACGTGCTCGAGCTCTACAAGGACGACCCCGACACCGACGGCGTCATCATGATCGGCGAGATCGGCGGCAACGCAGAAGAGCAGGCCGCCGAGTACATCAAGAAACACTTCGACAAGCCCGTCGCGGGCTTCATCGCCGGCACCACGGCCCCGCCCGGAAAGCGGATGGGACACGCGGGCGCCATCATCAGCGGCGGCAAGGGAACCGCTGCCGCCAAGATCGCAGCGCTCGAGGAAGCCGGGGTCAAGGTCGCCCCGACGCCGTCCCACATGGCCGAGACCCTCAAGAGCATGCTCTAGAGACCATCGGGGACCACGTCCCCACAACGCTTGTATTGAAAGAAACGGAGAACGAGAAAATGGCAGTCGAGCGGACGCTTGGAATCATCAAGCCCGATGCGGTCGAGCAGAACAAGATCGGCGGAATCCTCGCGATGGTCGAGGAGGGCGGGCTCGCCATCAAGGCGATGAAGATGGTGCGCCTGAGCCGGCCCCAGGCCGAGGGCTTCTATGCGGTGCACAAGGAGCGCCCGTTCTTCGGCGAGCTCATCGACTTCATGACCCGCGGGCCGGTGGTGGTGATGGCGCTCGAGGCCGAGGGCGCGGTGAAGAAGTGGCGCGACCTCATGGGCGCCACCAACCCCGCCGAGGCCGCCGAGGGCACCATCCGCAAGAAGTTCGGCACCAACATCGGCGAGAACGCCACCCACGGCTCGGACTCCCTCGAAAACGCCCGCATCGAAGTGAACTACTTCTTTCCGGGCTACGAAATCGGGAACTGAGCCGCCCGGGAACACAATCCCGGCCCGGCCACGCTTCGCTCCGGTCACGCGGCGCGGCGCCATGCGCCGCTCTGCGAGACCTCCGCTACGCGAGGCCGCGCCTTTTCATGAGCCCCGGGGGCGCTAGGATGTATGGGTGCGCTCTCGGCTCGCCGCCGTCGTCCTCCTCGCTGCCGCTTGCGGCGGCAGCGGGGCGCGGGCGGGTGGGGCGCTGCCGGAAGAAGCGCGGGTCGACGCGGCGCTCGAGCTCGCAGCGCGCCTGCCGCGCGGAGCGTACCGCTGCGCCGTCGCGCGCCCGGGCGCGCTGAGCGACCGGCAGCGCAGCACCTATCTGCCGATCAGCAAAGGCGAGCCCTTTGCGTTCCTCTGGGGCGCGCCCTTCGTCGCGGTCGCGAGCGCCTACGCCACCGACCGGCTCGGTCGCGTGCATCCCTACACCCTCATCCGCACGTCGGCGGATCGGCAGACCGTACGGCGCTTCCTCGACACGCGGAGCGGCATGCGGCTCGGCTGGGGCGACGAGCCGAGCGACCTTCCACGTGCGGCACGTTATCGCGCGCGCTTCCTCGACGACCACACCGTCGCCATCGGCGGTGACTTCCCGGAATCGCGAAGGGTGGGCGCCGAGGCGCGCTGCCTTTCCCTCGCCTCGCGATTCCCGGCGGCCTTCGAGGTCGCCGCATGGCGGGGGGAGGAGGGGCTGCCACGGCAGCTCAGCGGGATCACCCCTCAGCGCGTCGACTATCGGGCCTCCTCCGACGAGCGTCGTGTCTCGATGGTGCACATCTCCACCATGCGCGCCCCGATGGACCTCTACGACGTGCGCGTCGGCGAGCTCGGCCCGGCGTTCGGCGTCATTCCCCTCTCCGTCCTCGCCGAGTCTCGCGATGAGCACACCGACGGACGCCGCCTCTTTCAATCGACGCGGGTGCTCTGGGAAGACCTGATGCTCGCTGTCGAAGACGAGCGACGAATCGACGTCGCGGCGGCCGAAGACGCGCGCGCTCGTGGGCCACAGCCCGCCGATTCGATTGAGATCGAGAACCTCCCCCTGGTCCGCGAGCAGCGCCAGCTCTGGCAAGCCCAGGTAGACATGCCGGGACCGACCGGCGTGCGGGCGCGCGAGCAGCTCGAGCGCCTCCTGGTCCGCGCCATCGACGCACATCCGGGGGTGGCCGAGTTCCGCGCTCACCTCTTCGAGCTTCTCGCCCGCGACATCGGCGACATCGAGCGCGCCGAGGAGGTCGCGGCCCGTGCGATCGCCGACGGCGTGGGAGACACCGACAGCTTCCGCATGTTGCATCGCGAAGCGCTCGCGCGCAGCGACGTGGAGCGACTCGCTCAGGCGCTGGTGCAAGACGGCGTCGTGCCGCGGCGACAGGCCCGTGATGCCGCCGAGGGGTTGGCCCGGGCGGTGGTGGAGGGCGTGGACTATCCCTTCGCCGAGGCGGCCTGGATCGCGGGGCGCGCGCTCATCGCGCGCTGCTATCGGGCGCCCGCGCATCCGGTGCCGTCCATCCGCGTCGATCTCGGAGCCACCATCGAAGCCATCGGGGCGCTGGCCGAGGTCGCGGACATGGGCGGCGCGTTCTGGGTCGCGCTCGAGGGGCAGCGTCCGCCATGGGGTATCGCGCGCTTCTCTGTCGACGATGCGCCGCGCTTCGCCCTCGACGTCGGTCGAGACGTCCTGATCGGGGCCGCCAACATCCCAGGTGATCCGCGACTCGAATCCCTCGCCTCGTCCATCTCGGCCTCGATCGCACCCGGCCCCGTGGTCCTCTCGTTCATCCTGGTGCCCCTCGGTGGCGACGTCGGCCGGCCTCCGGTCTGGGGGCGTTTCGAAGGGACCTACGACGGCGAGCGCTTCACACTCTCGCGCATCGCGGGACCGGGCGCGCACGTCGACTGGGCGCGGGTGCAGCGCTATCTGATTCGACCCGCTGGCTGTTTCGACCGGCCGGGTCTTTCCCGCCCCCGACCTCACCATCGAACCCGCGAGCCCCGAGGACGCCGCCGCCATCACCGCTCTGTCGGACGCGCAACCCTTCGTCCTGTGCGACGAGCGCCGGGGGATCGTCGGATGTCGGGTCGCACCGGATCATCCCGAGGCGCTGCACGACTTCGTGGTGGAGCTCGCCTCCGAGCTGCTGACCCACCAAGCAGCCACGCTCGTCGCTCGTCCGTGAAGAGGCGAGAGCCGGGGTAGGACCGGGCGCAGCGTCGTGCTATGGACGCCGCCATGAGTGATCAGCACGAGGATCTGCGCCGCAAGGTGGACGCGGCGTTCGAGGACCGGAGCCTCCTCAGCGACGAGGCGCACCGCGAGGCTGTCGTGAGGACGGTGGGGCTCTTGGATCGCGGAGAGGTGCGCGTGGCCACCCAGGGCGATGACGGCGAATGGACGGTGCACGCGTGGACCAAGCGCGCGGTGCTGCTGTACTTCGGCGTCCGCCAGATGGAGACCATCGAGGTCGGCCCCTTCGAGTACCACGACAAGATCCCCCTCAAGCACGACCTCGCCGAAGCGGGCGTGCGCGTCGTTCCTCCCGGCGTCGCGCGTCACGGCGCGTTCCTGTCACGCGGCGTCGTGCTGATGCCCGGCTACGTGAACATCGGCGCCTGGGTGGGGGAGGGGACCATGGTGGACACCTGGGCCACCGTCGGCAGCTGTGCGCAGATCGGCGCGCACGTGCATCTGTCGGGCGGCGTGGGGATCGGCGGCGTGCTCGAGCCGCCGGGCGCCACGCCCGTGATCATCGAGGATGGCGCCTTCGTCGGCAGCCGCGCCATCGTGGTGGAGGGCGTGCGGGTCGGCGCCGAAGCCGTTCTCGGCGCGAACGTCGTCCTCACCGCCTCGACCAAGATCATCGACGTGACCGGCGAAACGCCGGTGGAGACGACAGGCTTCGTGCCTCCGCGATCCGTCGTCATTCCCGGCACCCGCCTGAAGAAGTTCCCGGCGGGAGAGTTCGGGATCCCCGCCGCGCTCATCATCGGCCGGCGAAGCGAGAGCACCGACAAGAAGGTCTCGCTGAACGCGGCCCTTCGCGACTTCGGCGTCGCGGTCTGAGGCCACGCGCAAAGAGCTCGGGGCGAGGGCGGGGTCGAGCGTTTTCGAGCACAGCCTGGTCGCCTTCCGGGGGGCGGGGTTCACCTGACGAGGCGACCACCTGCGTAGCGATACGTCACGGCATGGTCGCGCCAGGGCAACAGGAGCGGGTCCACGCCATCGCCGGTGCCGTCGGCGAAGGGCCAGCTCGAGGCGTTCCAGCCGCGGGCGCGGCCGGGGCGGATCTCGAGGCGCGCGTTTCGGCCGCGGCCTCGGATGCGCACCTCGTTGACGATCGAGCTCGCGCCCTGGGTTCGACCCACCTCGATCATCCCGATGCGCACGAACTCGTGGGGGCGGAACTGCTGGACGAGGAGGATTCTGGCGTTGGACGTCCCCCGCGGGGCGGCGCACCCGGATGAGGATCTCCTCTCGGCCATCGGAGGTCAGGTCGGCGGTGCGCACCGACACGACGTCTTCGCCGCTGGCCGCGGGGATCTGGAAGTGAAAGAAGTTGTTGCCGCCGCGAAAGCGCGGGCCGAGCACCACCAGATGCGTGCCGAAGACGAAGAGGTGCTCCGGGGTCGAGCCCTGAGCGAGGTTGGCCTCGATGTGCGTGTCGGGGCGTGCGTTCGCTGGCAGACCCGCCTGGCGCTTGAAAGCGGAAAGCACCTGCTCGACGGTGGGAGCAACCGGGCCGGTGGGCTCCGTCCGGTGCTGCGTCGACGCGTTGGACGACGAGCGGCGCTCCTGCGCGGTGGGCTCACGGTGCGCCCGTGGATTGTCGGTCTCGCGAAGGGTGGCGAAGCGCGTGCCGTCCCACTGATAGACACGCTCGGACACCGGGCCCCACGGCAGGAGGATCGCTTCCACTTCGGTGGCTCTCGCTTCGCGAAAGTTCTCTGACGAGAGTCCCTGTGCGCGCCCCGCGCTCGCGACGATCAGCGCCGGTCCGCGCCGGGAGCGACGTATGTCGACCTCGGCCTCGATGAAGCCCTCCTGCGTCTCCTTGCGCACCTCGATCCCGAACTGCGGCCGGATCTGGCCGCCGTCGAAGCTGAAGGATTGCCACAGGTCGCGGGACCCACCGCCGCCGCGCTGTCGAATGGTGAGCATCAACTCCTTCTTGCCGTCGCCGGTGATGTCCGCCAGGCGGCCGCTGCGCACGTCAGCGGCGGTGGTGATGGGGAGCTGGAAGATGTCGTAGGCATCGCCGTCGCGAAATCCCGGCCCCATGGCCAGCACGTAGGTGTCCACCACCACGACGCGCTCGGGACGCGCGTCGCCCTGAACGTCACCACGAAGATCGAAGCGGGGCTCGGTTCCTTCGAGCCCGCGATCGTGCAGGAACGCGCGCAGCATGCCCGATTCGCCTCCCTCGGCGTGGATGGAGGGAAGGCGCCCGAGGTTTCGGGGATCGACGTGCGCTGAGGCGAGCTCGCTCTCGACTTCGGGCCGCGCTTCGCGATCCACGTCGACCAGTCGGATGGCCATCCGCCCGTCCTGCCAGCGCGCGCCGCCGGTGATCGCGCGGAAAGGGATGAAGGCCTCGACCACGTATCCACTGCCGCCGCGGCGCGGCCCCTCCACCACCTGCACGCCCCCGGCCGCGCGGGGTCGTCCGCCGACCGAGGCCACGCCGGCGGAGCCTGCCTGGCGACCGGGGATGCCGGCGTAGATCCACACGTCGGTGCCGGACCATCCCTCGCCGCGCGGCATGGCGAAGGTGAGGACGATGGCGTCTTCGCGATCCGTGGGGCGCTCGGTCCGCACCATCCGTTCGTCGGTCACCTCGGCGGCGAGGTAGAACCCGCGGGTGTCCGCGCCCAGCGCATAGCGAATGGCCGCGTCGCTCCCGCTGCCGAGGGTCGCGAAGCGCTGCCGTCGCCAGTCGCGCAGCGATCCGTCGACGCGCACGCCGCCGTCCGGGACCTCTGCGACCCGCACTCCCACCTGTGCGTACACCGGCCCGGCGGTGACGAGGATCGTGAGGATGATCAGCGTCTGTAGCCCGCGCATCGGGACGGCTACCTTACTACGTCTCGGCGCTGCACTGGACGGCGTTGGACGCCCGCGACGCGAAAAAGTTCAATGCTCGCCGTCGTGCGGCTCTGGCGCAGTGGCTCGCACGGTCGGGAGCTTGGTCTTGACCTTGCGTTTCTCGCCCGAGAGCGCGAGCTGACCGCATGCCGCGGCGATGGCGTCGCCGCGCTGGGTTCGCACGAAGCAGGCGACGCCCTTCGACCTGAGCCGACTGCCGAAGCGCTCCACGGCGGCGACGTCCGGCGCCTCGAGGGGGCTGTCGGGAACGGGATTCATCGGGATGAGGTTGACCTTCATCGGGACGCCGCGGAGCAGTCGTTCGAGAGCCTCCGCCTCTTCGTCGCTGTCGTTCACTCCGCGGATGAGCGTGTACTCGATGGTGATGCGCCGCCGCCGCGGCAACGGGTAGCGTCGGAGCGACGCGATCAGCTCGGGGAGCGGGTGCTTCTTGTTGATCGGCATGATCTCACTGCGGCGCGCGTCGTCGGTGGCGTGTAGCGAGATCGCGAGCTGAACCTGCCCGTCGAACTCGGCGGCCAGGCGATCGATCTGCGGCACGAGCCCGCTGGTGGAGACGGTGACGCGACGGGTGGAGAGGTCGATGCCTTCCGGGTGGCTGAGGAGGACCAGGGCGCGCGCGACGGCGTCGTAGTTGTGGAGCGGCTCGCCCATGCCCATGAAGACCACGTTGCGAAGCGCCTCGCCCTCGTCGAGCGCCTTTCGCCCGGCGAGCACCTGCGCGACGATCTCGGCGGCGGAGAGGTGACGCTTGAGTCCGGCGATGCCCGAAGCGCAGAAGACGCAGCCCATCGCGCAGCCGACCTGAGAGGAGATGCACTGCGTGACGCGCGGGCCCGGTACGCGGCCCGGGAGCACCTCGTCCTCTTCGTCGTCGCGGTCGGGGTCGGCATCGCGGAGCTGCGGGATCAGAACCGTCTCCACGGTGCGCTCGTCGCCCATGGTCACCAACATCTTGCGCGTCCGATCGGCGGACGTGTGGACGTGGGTGATGCTCAGGGGCATCGACAGGCCGTCGGCGACGAGTCGCGCGCGAAGCTTCTTCGACAAATCCGTCATCTCGGCGGCGTCGGTGACCCCGCGGCGATGGATCCAGTGGAAGATCTGAAGCGCGCGATAGCGCGGCTCGCCCCACTCGGCGAGGGTCGCCTCCCACTCCTCGGGCAGGCGCTCGAGGGGATGCTTCGGGGGGGCGAGCTCTGGGATGACGCGCGGCACGACCCGACGCTTGTGTCAGGTGCGGAACCTCCGGGCAAGCGCCCGAGCTCAGCGGTCGCAGCGCAGCGTCATGGACTTGAGCACCGCTTCGCCCGAGGGCGTCTGAGCGCGCTGGGCGACGAGGAGCAGTGCGGCGCCGTCACTGCAGGTGCCGGTGCCGTGCTCGTAGCGAGCGCCGCTGGTGTAGATCTGCCGCTCGCCAGCGATCGAATCGAGGTGGCTGTCGAGGCGGGAGACGCCGACCAGCATCTCCCGGCGGCTGTAGGTGTGCGGCGCGACGGCGTAGAGGCCGCCGGCGCAGGGAAAGAGCGCGACGCCAGAGGCCGCGTCCGAACGACCCACCCGCCAGAGCTCGCCGTCCTTTTCGAGGTCGTCGCCGACGCGCGCGGTGAAGAGGCCGACCCGGGAGCCGGCGGGGTTCTCGTCCCGAAAGCCCACCACCAAGCCCTCCGCGTCGCGGGTCAGTACGGGCTGGGCGTCGTCGTAGAGCACGTTCGCGAAGCGCGCCGGCTCCGACTCCAAATCCGAGATCAGCACCTCGCCCACGAGCGTGTCGTTCATCGGATCGGTGACCGTCTCGGCCCAGGTCGCCAGGAGCCTGTCGCCGTCCACGAAGAGCCGTGGCGGGCCGGCCGTCGGCCCTTCGCGAGAAAGCATCCGCGGCTCGGGCTTCGGCCCCTCGTCCGCGTCGGCGAAGAACACCGCGCGCCGCTCTCCGTCGAAGTAGGCGAGGGCGAGATGCCCATCCTTGCTCACCAGGCTGATGCCGCGGCTGCCTTCGCCCACCTCGCCGACAGTGCGGCGCGACAGGATGTGCCCGCTGTCGTCGATGGTGACGAGAGAGACCAAGCCGGGCTTGTCCTGTGCCGGCACGGCCGCGATCAGACAGGCGACCGCCAGCCCGGTCGCCGTCGTGGCGGCGTCCATCCCCGCATCGCACCCGGCGCCGATTCGAACGGGGGCGCCAGTGGGCGTGCCTTCGCCGTCGATGGCGCGAACGAAGGCGCCTTCGTGGCTCGACCAGATCGCGGCGAATCCATCGCCGAGCTCAGCGACGCGGACCGTGCTGAACCCGCCCCGCGCCGCGGCGACGCGGTGCTCGTCACCGAAGACGCAGGCGACGTCGCTGTGGCTCTCCTCGTCGCAGCCAGCGAGCACGAAGAGCGCCACGAGGGCGAAGGTGTGCTTTGGGCCCCTGCTCACGTCGCTTCGAGGATGCCCCGCGCTTCGAGGGCCGCGCGGATCTGTGGCCGTCGCCGATCCAGCTCGTCGGGATCCTTCACCGGTGCGAAGCGGCCGTCCGGCCCGTCGCGATCGACGCGCAGGAAGTGAGACGGAAGAAACGCGGTGAGCTGCCCGACCAGGTGCTCGAACTGGATGGCGGCGCGTCCGTCCACCTTCTTCTCGACGGCGAACCACGAGAGGTCGAAGTCGCGATCGATGGCGGCGGCGTCGAAGAGCAGGGTGTTGGTGTTGAAGACGCCGATGCGGTCCTGATCGAAGCCTTCGGGAAAGCGGAAGGACTCGACGATCTCGAGCCGTCCATCCACGAGCGCCGGCGCGCCGCCCTTGTCCCCCGGCTCCTTGTCGACGCACTCCACGGTGACCTCGGCCCCCGACGCGAGGTGCGCGCCGATCACCGCTTCGTCGACGGTGGCGAGGAGGTTGTCGACGTTCGACATGAAGAGGACCTTGCCGCCCGCCTCGCGGAAACGCGCGAGCACGCCCGATTCGCGAAGGGCGAAGGTCAGATCCCCGTGTCCCGGGGCGTAGCGCGAAGGGCTGCCGTCGGCCTCGCAGAAGAGGTCCCCCTGTGGCGTCAGGCGCATCGAGATGTGCTGGGCGAAGACCTCCACCGGCACCGCGTCGGTCGCCGGCGCCCAGGGTGGCCTCGCGGATCGCGGCATCGGTCGCGAAGCTGCTCATCAAGAGCAGGGGGATCCGCCCCTGGCTCCGCGCCGCCGCGCTCCGCACGTCCCGGAGCTTCAGATCGAGGAAGGTCTGGTCGTCGATGGCTGGCACCAGCGCCTTGACCACCCCGCCGAAGCGCGTCGCCATCCCGCCGGCGAGGATCACCACCCCCACCTCACCCCGAGCGATCGCCGCACGGCCGGCCGCCGCGAGCTCCCCTCGCGCCGCGTCTCCGGTCTTGGGCAGGGTCCGGACCGCCCCCTCGGGAGGCACCTCCACCCGTCCCGAGATGCGGTTACCAGCCTGAAGATCCCCCCGAGATCTCAGCTTTTCCCTCAGTTTTTCGAAAGTCGCGCGATCGAAGCCCCAAGAATGAAGCTCGGAGAGAGTCTCGTCGTCCAATACGAGCTCAGTCATACTGCTCGGACCAGAGCACGAACCCCCGCGCCGTGTCGAGGAGATCACACGGCGCCCCCGGAGGCCCCATGATCCGCTCCCTCACACTTGCCGCCCTCGCCCTCGTCGGCCTCTTCGCGAGCGGCTGCTACGTCCGGGCGCGGCCCGCCCGCACCGTGACGTACTCGGGCACCGTCTCGGCGACCGCCGGCGCTCCGGCGGCCCAAGGTGTCGTGGTCTATCAGGCGCCTCCACCCGCCCAGGCGACGATCGCGGTCAACGCGCGGCCCCCGGCGCCGTACCCGAACTCGGTCTGGGTGGATGGCCACTGGGAGTGGAATGGGAACCAGTACGTCTGGATGAACGGCTACTGGGTTCAGGGGCGCGTGAACCACGTCTACATCCAGCCCCGCTGGGAGCGCCGTGGAAACGGGTATGTCTATGTCACCGGCTCCTGGCGTCCGGCCAGTGGCCGCTCCCGGGTGGTCGTCCAGCGGCCGCGGACCAACGTGGTGGTCCAGCCTGCTGCCCCCCGGGCGACGATCCGGGTCGGAGGCCGCCCCCGCGGCCGCACCACGACCACCGTCGTCCAGCAGCCCAGGGGTCAGACCACCGTCCGAACGGTCGGCCCTCCCCGGGGACCCACCACGACCGTCCGCCAGCAGAACCGCCGGCGGAACAATCGGCCGCGGGGCACGGTGCGGGTCCAGGGATCGGGGACGGTGCGGACTCAGGGCGCCTCGGGCTCCGGACGGGCCACCGTGCGGGTCCGCTAAAGGGTCCTGAAAAACCGACGGATTTCGCGGTGCTCATGGGGGCGTGCGTTGCTCCGGCCGCCGGGCGACTATAAGTAGTCAAGGCCCACCGTGCGCCGCTTCCTCCCGCCCACCTTCATCGTCTTCTCGATCGCGCTCCTCGCGTCGCTGGCGGTCCACCTGCCGGTGTACGAGGTGCTGGGTTATCTCGCGAAGAAGTTCGCCGAAGAGCACGTGGCCTCGAACGCCCCTCCTGTGGAGATCGAGTTCGAGGTGGGGGAGCCGATGGCCGAAGAGCCGGCCGAGGCCGCGCAGGACGAAGCGGTCGAAGCGCCGGAGGCGCCGGATGATGGAAGCGAGCGCGCTCGGCGCGAGCGGCGCGAGCGGCGCGAGGAGACGCAGGAAGAAGAGCGCGAGCAGGAAGAGCAGCAAGAGGAAGAAGAGCAGCCGCAGGAAGAGCAGCAGGTCGCTCAGGTTGAGCCACAGCCCACGCCGCCGCCCGAGGCGATGAACAAGCAGGCGATCCAGCAGCGGAGCCAGAACCCGGATCAGCCGCCGCCGGACACCAACTACATCGCCGAGG
Source organism: uncultured delta proteobacterium (assembly GCA_963727445.1). Classification (GTDB taxonomy): domain Bacteria; phylum Myxococcota_A; class Polyangia; order Polyangiales; family B10-G4; genus B10-G4. The sequence continues at coordinate 59,969 of CAVSGI010000014.1, read as the reverse complement.
AGAACAACACCGTCGAAGAGGAGACGGTGGCGCGCCTGAGGAACTACGCCCGCGACGACGTGGAGCAGGCGGCGGGCATGCCCTCCGAGGAGTCCGAGTCCGAGGAGCTCGGCAACGCCGACGACGTGGAGGTGGCCGACGCGCGCGAGATGGAAGGAAGCGACGTCCGAACGCCGACCGAGATCGAAGCGAACATGGAGCGGCCGCGCGAGGCGCCCGACACACCTCCCCCCTCCACACAGGCGCGGGGAGACACCGGGCGGGTCGCGTCGGCCGATTCGGCGTCGGGATCCTCCGACGCGGACCCGCGCGGAGGCGACGAAGGCGGCGCGCAGCGGTCGGGCGGCGGCGAGCGCGTGCATCTGATCGAGGTCAACGACGGCAACGGGAGCTTCACCGTCGCGGTGCGCGAGCGACCTGAAGGGGAGGGCGAGGGAGACGGCGGTGGGCCGGCCATCGCCGGCTTCGGTCGCGGTGAGGCCGGCAGCGGACGGCGCGCGGGGCGCATCGGGCGCGGGCGCGTGGGCGAGCGCGGCGCTGGTCGGGGCAGCGGCAGGGTCGGTCCCGATCTGCGCGTGAGCTGGAGTCAGTTCGAAGAGGTGATGACGGAGGACCAGCTCCGCGAAGAGCGCGAGCATTACCTCCAGGAGCGCCAGTCGCGCCTCAGGGGCAACAACCGCGAGCAGACCTGGCGCGAGTTCCGCGCTGCCATCGAAAACTTCACGCCGAACGTGCGCCCCGGTAATCAGACCGCGCTCAACGCGGCGGCCTCACCCTTCGCGACCTACATCGCTGCGGTGCACCGGCGGATCCATCGCGAGTACGCGGACCGGTTCCTGGGCGGCCTGCCGGCGGGCGGGACCTCTCCCTTCGCCGACATCACGCTGATGACGAAGCTGGAGATCATCTTGAACCGCGATGGGACGGTGCATCGCATCGGCGTGGTGAAGCCGAGCGGCCTCTTGCCCTTCGACTACGGCGCGTACAACGCGGTGATGCGCGGCCAGCCTTATCCCGAGGCGCCTTCGTCCATCCTGAGCGGCGACGGCAAGGTCTACGTGCACTGGGGCTTCTATCGGAACGCGCGCCAGTGCGGCACTTTCAACGCCGAGCCCTACATCCTGCGCACGCCCCCGTCACAGGGCGGGGGCGGGCTTCGCGATCTGCAGCCCGGCGGCATCGTCCCGCGCGACGCCGCGCCGACCTGGGGAACGGGTCACGGTCACGGCGGCGGTGGCGGAGACAGCGGCGGTGGTGACGGTGACGGAGACGGCGGCGGAGACGGAGACGGACATGGACACGGCGGCGGCGATCACGACGACGGCGACGTGCCGCGTCGCAGTCCCGCGGTTCCTGCGGGCGCCACCGTCGGTTGAATCGTCGAGCGGCCTCAGGGGGTACGGCAGAGCGCGCGGGGGGTACTACCAGGGTCGCCAGGAATGCGCGCACGGCGGACCGAAGTCCGACCGCTTCCCGTTGCCGCGAGAGCGGCCCGCCGACGCGGCCCGAAGTCCGACCCATCGCCCGTTGCCTCTGAGAGCGATCCGCCGACGCGGCCCGAAGTCCGACCCATCGCCCGTTGCCTCCGAGAGCGGTCCGTCGACGCGGCCCGAAGTCCGACCCATCGCCCGTTGCCTCCGAGAGCGGTCCGCCGACGCGGCCCGAAGTCCGACCCATCGCCCGTTGCCTCCGAGAGCGGTCCGCCGACGCGGCCCGAAGTCCGACCCATCGCCCGTTGCCTCCGAGAGCGGTCCGTCGACGCGGCCCGAAGTCCGACCCATCGCCCGTTGCCTCCGAGAGCGGTCCGCCTCGGCCGAATGGTCCGTCCGGACGGACGGGACGGGGGAGGCGAGGCCTCGCCCGGGCCGAATGGGCCGTCCGGTTCCGTCCCCCGCCGCGGAAGTTGCGGCCAATGGTGAGCCCCTCGGCGCCTCGCCTCGCCTCGCCTCGCTCGACGCCAGCTCGGGTGGCCTCGCGGTCGTTCTCGCTGCGGGATCAGGTCCGGCGGCGTCGTAGCGCCAGGCCGAGGACGGCGAGGGAGAGGAAGAAGAGGGGCGGGAGCGATCCGGGCTTCTGAACATGGCAGCCGCAGCCGCCATCGCCGCCGCTGCCCACGGGGACGCAGTAGCCGGCGGCGGTGTCGCAGACCTCACCGCCCGCGCACTCGGCGTCGGCGCCGCAGAGGTTGCGGCAGCGACCCCCGACGCAGGTCATGCCGCCGCCGCAGTCGGTGGCGGTGGTGCAGGAGACCCGCGTGCACATCCCCGACTCGCAGACCTCGCCGCCCGCGCACTCGCTGTCGGCGCTGCACATGGCGGCCATGCCGCTGTCGCCCATCGGCGGCGTGCCGGTGTCCGCGGTGCCGCCGTCGGGGGTCATCGTCCCTGCGTCCGGCCGGGGGCCGGAAGCGGGCGAGATGTCCATGCGGATGAGCCAGTCGCCGCCGATGCCGGGGGGGCCACCGGTCGGGTTCTCGATCATCATGTCCTCGTTCCAGTGCCAGCCCGCCGGGATGCCACCGAGGGAGGGGTATTCGTTGATCGCGTAGACGAAACCGACCTCGTTGTCGATGCGGCCGTCGTCGTCCCGGATGCCGACCGCACCGGGAGGTCCCAGCATCAACGCGGTACAGGATTCGCTCGACCCGCCGCTCGGGATGGTCGCGACGACACGCACGTAGGTGTTCGACGCATCCACCATCGCACCGCCGTCCACCATGACGGTGTTGATCATCACGTTGTACATGTTGCTGCCCGGGGTGGTCTCGACGCTCCGTTCGAGATCCGCGCTCTGGGCGAAGACCATGGTCTCGCCCGGCCACGGTCCATCCATGGGGTTCGACAGGATCGATCCCGTCGGGGCCGTGGGCCCCGCGTAGGCCTCGATCGTCACACCCACGGTTCCACCGGCTCCGGAGCCGACGCACTGAAACGAAAAGGTGGTGGTGTCCAAGGTCACGCTCGCGCTCGCCACCGCGATCTTGAAGGCGTTGATGGTGAGCGGAAATTCGTCGGTCTGAAGGCCGACGCTCGGCCCGAGCTCGCGGAAGATCACCCCGAACTTCTCGCCTGCACAGAAGCCACACGAGACGGCAGCGGGCGTCATCTCGCTCACCGTGTCGTAGGCGACGGTGCGTTGTGCGGCGGCGGGGGAGGCGAGGGCGCCCAGGGCGAGGAGAGTCACGCAAGCAGAAACGAAGGTGGGGCGCATCAGGACTCCTGTGGGTTCATTCAAGGTAAGTGAGCGGCTGGTCCGGGGTCAAAGCCGACGGGCGCGACGGATTGCGAGGCCGAAGAAGAAGAGAAGGGCGACGAGCCCCCACGGCGACGCAGGACGGACCACACCGACCGCGCTGCACCCACCATCGTCGCCGGTCGTGCCCGTGTCCGCGCTCCCGTCCCCGCCGCCTCCGCTGTCGGGGGCGCCGCTCCCGCTATCCGCCGGTCCCGCGTCGGGCATCGTCGTGCCCCCGTCTGCCATCGGCATCCCTTCGGCGACGACCTCGAGGCGCAGCGCCCAGTCTCCGCTGATCCCCCCGCCCGGGACGTCCTCGTTCCAGATCCAGCCGGCGCCGTCGGCGTAGATGAAGTCGCGCTCGTTGGCGATGACGCCGTCGTTGTCTCGCACCGCGAAAGCGCTCGGCGGCTCGAGCATCAACGCGTCGCAGGAGGCGCTGGACAAATCGGTGCCCCCATTGAGGGTGACGACCACCCGCACGTAGGTGTTCGGCGCCTCGACGCGAAAGGGGGCGCCGAGGTCGTCTTCGAGCACCAGGCGATTGAAGTTCACCGTGTAGCTCGCCGAGCCGGTCTCGTCCGCGACGCTGCGCTCCACCGGCACGTCGGGGTTCGAGTAGACCAGACTCTCGCTCGGCCAGACGTCGTCAGCGGGCATGGCGGTGATGTCGGAGGGGACGGTCTCGCCCGCGTAGATGGCGATCCCCACCGAGGCCATCCCGGCGACGGTGGAGCCACTGCAGGTGTAGGAGGCGGCGCTGCCGATGGCGTCTGCGCTGGCGAGCGCGATCTGCATGGCCTGGAGCTGGATCGGAAAGTCGTCGGCGTTCAGCCCCACGGCGGGGGCGGGCAGATCGCGGAAGATCACGCCGAAGCGCTCGCCCGAGCAGAAGCCGCAGGTCACCGCCACCGGCGAGTCTGCGGAGAGCGTGTCGTAGGCGATGGTCTGCTGCGCCGACGCGGGGAGGGCGACCAGCGCCGAGGCGATGGCGAAAAGACAAGGCGTGAAGCGCATGGCCCATGATGCCACGGTATGCTCTCCAGGTGAGCGAGCCTTCGAAGGCCGAGCTCGTGGAGCGCGCAGCGGCGTTGGGCTTCGCGCGCGTGGGCGTGGCGAAAGCGGAGCGCCTGTCGCCGGAAGGGGAGAGGCTGCGCGCGTGGCTCGCCGCGGGCAGGCAGGGTCAGATGGCCTGGATGGATCGCACCGCCGAGGTGCGCATCGATCCACGCAATGAAGGCATGCTGCCCTCGGCGCGGAGCATCGTCGTGCTGGTCGCGCCCTACGCGCGCCCCGGAGGCGATACCGGCCCGGCGCCGCTCCGCGTCGCGAAGTACGCGCGCGGTCGGGACTATCACAACGTGCTGCACAAGCGCCTGCGCAAGCTCGCGCGATGGCTTCGCGAGCAAGGCGCCGAGGTGCGCGCTTCCGTCGACTCGATGCCGGTCTTCGAGCGCGCCTGGGCCCAGCGCGCGGGCGTCGGCTTCGTCGGCAAGAACAGCTGCCTGATCGTGCCGGGGCTGGGCTCGCACGTCTTTCTCGCTGCGCTCGTCACCAGCGCGGAGCTCGCCCCCGATGCGCCGATGGCGGAGCGCTGCGGCGCGTGCCGGCTCTGCCTCGATGCGTGCCCGACCGAGGCCTTCGTCGGTCCGCGCGAGCTCGACGCGCGCCGCTGCATCTCGTACTTGACGATCGAGCACGAAGGCGCGATCGACGAGGCGCTGCGTCCCGGTCTCGGCGACTGGGCTTTCGGCTGCGACGTATGCCAGGACGTCTGCCCCTTCAACCGAACCGCGCCCGAGCCGGTGGAGGCGACCCAGGCCTTCGCGCCCCATGCGCGCTTCGAGGTGGATGCGGAGGCGTTGCTCGCGATGGACGAGGCCAGCTACCTCGCGTGGTCCGAAGGGAGCCCGCTGCGGCGCGCGGGGCGAGAGCGGATGGCGCGCAACGTCCTCGTCGCGCTCGGCAACAGCGGCGACCGGCGTCACCTGCCCGTGATCCGCGACAAGGCGACGGCCGATCCCTCCGACGTGGTGCGCGAGGCGGCGGCGTGGGCCGCGAAGCGACTCGCGCGCGAGGGGTGACCGTCAACCGTCGTCGGGCTCGCCGAGGTGCCCCGCCTGCGGGTGATCGGCGGGGCGGTCTTCGGCTGAAGGGAGCGGCGCGGCGCGGGGGACGGTGGGAAGCGGGTTCGCGAGGAGCAGTCGCTCGAGCGCGACCAGCACCTCATCGAGGCCTTCGCGCGTCGCCGAGCTCATCTTCACGAGGGCGTGTCCGCGTTCCTTCATCGCGGCCTCCAGACGCTCGTACTCCGCCTCGGCCTCGGGCAGGTCGCACTTGCCCAGCACCACGAGCATCGGCCGCGTCGCGAGCTCCGGATCGAAGCCCTCGAGCTCCACCATGAGCTTGTCGAAGTCGGCCACCAGCTCGCGTTCGGGATCGGGATCGGGGGCCAGGACGTGGAGGAGCACGCGCGTCCGCTCCACGTGCTTCAAGAAGCGGATGCCGAGCCCGGCGCCCTCGGCGGCGCCTTCGATGATCCCCGGGATGTCCGCGATCACGAAGCTTCGCTCCGGACCGAGGGAGGCGACGCCCAGGTTCGGCGTCAGGGTGGTGAAGGGGTAGTCGGCGATCTTCGGCTTGGCGCGGCTCACCGCGCTGATGAAGGTGCTCTTGCCGACGTTGGGGAAGCCGACGACACCGACGTCCGCGAGGAGCTTGAGCTCGAGCCGAAGCCGACGATGCTCACCGGCGCGGCCATCTTCGGCGCGCCGCGGGGCGCGGTCGTGGGGCGTCGCGAAGTGGATGTTCCCGCGCCCTCCGCGGCCACCCTCGGCGACGACGTGACGGACCTCCGGCTCGTCGAGATCGACGAGGAGGGCGCCGGTGTCGGCGTCGAAGACCTGGGTGCCCACGGGGACGCGGAGCTCCGCGTCGCGCCCGCCCTTGCCGTACTGGTCGCTGCCCCGCCCGTGCTCGCCCCGCTCGGCGCGGATCACCCGCCGGAAGCGGAGGTCGTTGAGGGTGCCGAGCCCGGAGTCGGTGATGAAGACGACGTCGCCGCCCTTGCCGCCATCCCCGCCCGAGGGGCCCCCGAGGGGAACGAACTTCTCCCGCCGGAAGGCGATGCAGCCGTTGCCGCCGTCTCCGGCCTGGACCTCGATCTCCACCTCGTCGACGAAACGCATGGCCGCGCGGGCAGATAGCGCCTTTGGGCGGATGCGTCCACACGCCGAGCGGGCGCGCTTCGCCCCTTCGCCGCCTGCCCCCAAAGCGGCCTTTCTGGGATAGGATTCTGCCCCGCATGGCTATGCAGGACACGGCGTTGGGGAGCGCCCGGGCGCGCTTCGTCGAAGGGTTGCCGCGAAAGGCACAGGAGCTCCGGGGCTCGGTGGCGTTGCTCGCTGGCACGCCGGACGCCGACAAGCCACGCGAAGAGCTGCGCCGGCGGCTTCATGCGCTCTACGCGTCCGCGCAGGTCTTTCGCATCGACGCGCTCTCTCAGGCGCTCAAGGAAGCCATCGGGCGGCTCGACGGCGCCCGCGAAGAAGACCGTCCGGTGACCCAGGACGACATCGACGCGCTCGCCACTCTCGCGGCGACGCTCCCCGGGCTCGCTGGCGACGCAGCGCCTCCTCAGCCGCCCTCCATGGCACCACCCGAGGTCGACCCCTCGTCGCCGCCCAGCCCGCCCCGGTTCGCCGGCGAGCGGATCACCGCGCCCTTCGAGCGGCCGCGCATCGAACCCTTGGAGACCCGGCACATCTCCGACCGCCCCCCGCCCGTCGAGGCGCCACGGCGCCACACTCTGCGTGGCGTCGGCGAGGACGAGACCGAGATGCCGCCCCTGCGTCCGGCGCGCGCGGGCGGGAGCTTCACCGCGCGCCGCGCGTCGACCCGGCCCGACTCGCGACATCCCACGCCGCTCTCGACAGTCTTGTCGGTTCTGGTGGTCGATCAGGTCGAGTGGCAGACGCAGAATCCGCGACATGCTCCCAGCGGAGCGCTTCGAGTTGGTGGCGGCGAGCGATCCCGAGGCAGCGCTCCGTCTCGCGCGCACCAGCAGCCCCGATGTCGTGCTGATCGATCACGGGATCCTCACCCGCGAGGGCGAAGAGTTCATCGGACGCCTGCACTCCGATCCGCTCACCGACTTCGTGCCGGTGGTGCTGATGCTGAGCGAGGGTACGGCGAACGACCTCGTCGCGGTCGGGCTGGATGGCGCAGACGAATCGATCGGCAAGCCCTTCGACGCGGACACCCTCGTCCGCACGCTGGCCCGGGTGACGGGCGCCTCCGAGGAGGAGGGCAACCCCATCAGTGGCTCGCTCACCGCCGAGGAGCTGGCGAACCGTCTCGCCGACGAGCTTCGCCGGGGCATCGCTGAAGCCGCCGAGCACGGTCGCGACGTCAAGGTGCCCATCGGGGACGGCTCCACGCTCCTCGCGGCGGCGTGGTCGGCGATCGCGCGCGTGCGCGAGGAGCTGACCCGCCAGAGTGGGGGCAAGGTGCTCTTCCGCGACGGGCCGCGGCGCGGGGGCCCGGCGCTGATGGCCCTGGTCGATGGGGACGCTGCCGAGGATGCGGGCGGCGGCAAGGTCTCCCTCGAAGGGCGGCGCATCATCGTGGTCGACGACGATCCGGCCGTCGTGTGGTTCTTCGCCGGGCTCCTTCGCGAGGAGGGCGCCGAGGTCTACGAGGCCGAGGACGGCCTTCAGGCCTTGCGCGAGGCGCGGGCGCGACGCCCCGACGTCATCATCAGCGACATCCTGATGCCGGAGCTCGACGGATTCGGGCTCTGCCGCGCCCTCGAGCGCGACCCATCCCTGTCCGACGTGCCGGTGATCCTCTTGTCGTGGAAGGAGGACTTCCTTCAGCGCATGCGCGACCTGCACTCGGGGGCACGCGGCTACTTGCGCAAAGAGGCGGGGACGGCGCAGATCCTGGGGCGGGTCCGTGAGGTCCTGCGTCCGCGCGCACGCCTCGAGGCGCAGCTCTCCACCGGCGCCGAGGTGCGGGGACGAACCGAGGGGCTCGGCGTGGTGACGCTCCTGCGCAGCGTGGCGAAGCGCTTCCCCGACGCGCGCATCCTGATTCGCGATGCGTGGAACCTCTACGAGGTCGACATGCGCGGGGGCGACCTCGTGGACCTCACACGCACGGCGACCGACGGGTCCTTTGCGCGCGGGCCGAAGGCGCTCACGCAGCTGCTCGGTGTGACCTCTGCCCGCTTCACCATCTCGAAGAGCGAGGGCGAGGTGATGCGCACCTTCCGCGAGCCCCTCGAGCAGGTGCTGAACGACGGATGCGAGGAGCTGGGCGCGTTGGTCGACGCCGTCTCCGGCAAGTCGCTGCCCCTCGCGAACGAGCTCGAGCTCGAGGAAGACGCCCTCGCTTCGTTCCTACGCACCTCGCCGTCGCCGATCCAGGCCATCGTCGAGCGTCTGCAGGGAGGCCAGAGCCCGCGCCACCTCCTGATGAGCGGCGAGGTCGCCCCCGGCAACCTCGAGTCGGCGATGATCGATCTCGCGCGTCGCGGCGCGATCCTCCGTGTCCGCGGGGTCGACGGTGAGGATCGCGTCGCCCTCGCCCTCGAGGAGCGCCGCGCGGGCCTCGACGCGCTGAAGTCACCTCCGAATCCGCCCGCCGGATGAGGATGAGTACGGAACGGGGTCGGAGTCGGAGACCGAATCGGCGGCGCAGACCGAGGCAGCGACGGACACGCTGGCAGCGACGGCTCCGGCGGCGGGCGTGGAGACGGAGACGGCCACAGCGACATCGACGGCGGCTCAGACCGAGACGGCGGCGGCGACGGAACACCGCGACGGCCGCGAAGTCCGCTCCCCCACCGCCCATCGAGCCGGCCTCCAGCGCGGAGCCGACCGCCATCGACATTCGACCGCCCGGCGCGGCGGCGGCCGAGGCGCGCACCAGCGAGCCGCCGGGACTCGACGAGCCCTTCGATCGCGAGGAGCCGGGTCGGGAGCGGCCGAAGTCGGTGCCGCCACCGCTGCCGGGTGCGGACCAGACCATCGAAGAGCCGGTGCAAGCCATCGACCCCAGTCTGAGCGCGCCGAAGTCGAAGGAGGCGGAGGAGCTCGCGCGGATCGCGGATCTGATCGAGCGGCGCCGCGCGTCCAAGCCGCCGCGCGAGCAAGAGCCAGAGTCGGAGCCGAGCCTCCTCGGCTGGGTCACGATGCTGGTGCTCTTCGGCGTGGTGGGCTTCATCGCCATGAGCGCCATCTCGCGCGGCTGCGCCAGCGACAGCTCTCGAGACAACGCTTCCGTGGTGGATGCCGCTGCGACCCAGACCGACGCAGCGACCGCCGCCTTCACCGACGAGGAGACGGACGATTCCCTCGCTGCGCCGCCACGGCCGGAGGAGCTGGCCTTCGGCGAGACCCTGACGACCGTCGATGCGGGACCGAACCTGCACGTCGGTCACCACCAGGGCCTCCTCGTGATCGAAGCCGCCGACGGGCCGGCTCCCGAGGTCTTCATCGGCGCGCGCTCCCTCGGCCAGGTCCCGCTGCGCGCCGCCCTCGACGAGGGTCGCTACGAGCTCAAGTACGTGCGCGGGGACGAGGAGAGCTACCGCTTCGTCTACGTGCGCGCCGGACAGACGCGGGTCATCCCGCCGCTGTAGCGCTCAGCACGTCCGAAGTCGTCACGGGCAGGTCGAGGCCAACGTCTGCGCCGCCGTCCGTCTCCGGTATCCTCTGCCGGTGACCACCTACCGCGAGGCGCCGGAGCGGGAGGAGACGCCATTCGACGCGTATCTACTCGGGCGAGGAGGTGCTCTTCGTCACAAACGCACGGCGCGGAGTGATCCTGCGAAAGTCCGATGTGTTTCGCATCCCCGGTCCGTGCAGACGAACCGCGCGCCCCAGACGGACCGCGCCCCCCCCCGAGGCGACCGCGCCGCTTATTTGCCCCCCCGCGATCCTGCGTGCTACAGCCCGACCAATCACCTGGACAGGTGCGCACTGTCCATGGAGGAGGGCGAATCGATGAGCAGGCGCTTTTGGACTCTGGGGCTCGCGCTTTTGGCGATGGCGGGCTTCGCGTGTGACGACGACGAGGAGGCGGCCGAGGGGCCGGAGGCGTTCGAGGAGATGCGGACGCACATCGACCTGCTCGAGCGCGCGCACCTCGCCGACATCGACCACCACGGCACCTTCATCGACTTCGGCACCCCGGCCCGCATGAAGTACACGGTCGGGCAGTGGCGCACCGGGTGGGTGAGCGACGAGTCCTCCGGCGACGTCACCTTCAGCTACGTCGGCGACACCGGGCGCGTCTTCTTCCAGGTCGACCAGGCCGGGCCCGTGACCCTCCGCTTCCGCGCCAAGCCGGTCGGCAGCCGCAACCTCAGCCTCTTCCTCAACGGCAATCAGCAGGAGCTGATCCGTCTGGAGGAGGGCGACCAGTTCCGCGACTACGACATCACCATCGCGGCCGAGCACGTCGAGGTGGGTGAGAACTACCTGCTCATGCGCTTCGGCGGCACCGAGATGATCGACGGCCAGCCGGTCGCGGCGGCCATCGAGTCGATCCGCGTGGTGGAAGGCGCTTCCATCCCCGGCGGCGAGTTCGAAGCGCCGCGCTACGGCCAGCTCGTCCAGGAGATGATGATGGGCGAGGAGAGCCGTCGCGCCATCGCCCTCCGCCGCCCCACCACCGTCAGCTTCTACGAGCAGATCCCGGCCGGCGCGCGCCTCGGCTTCGGCACCGGCGCCGAGGGTGCGGCCGCCAACGTGAAGGTCTTCGCCACGGCGGAGGGCGGCTCGCGCACCCAGCTCTACGCCGGCCAGGCGAATGGTGAGTGGCAGGACCAGGTCGTCGACCTCGCCGCCTTCGCGGGCAAGGTCGCCCGCATCGACTTCGTCGCGGAAGGGGAGGGCGACGGTCGGGTCGGCTTCAGCCTCCCGCGCATCCTCTTGCCGAAGATCGAAGAGACCGAGCGGGAGCCCGCGCGCAACGTGGTGGTGCTCCTCGTCGACACCCTCCGCGCGGAGAAGCTCAAGCCCTTCAATCCCCGCTCGCGCGTGCAGACGCCGCGCCTCGAAGCGCTGGCCGGCGAGTCGAGCCTCTTCCTCGGCGCGCAGTCGGCGGAGAACTGGACCAAGCCCTCGGTGGCCTCGGTCCTCACCGGGCTCTTTCCGACCAGCCACGGCGCCAAGGAGAGCGAGTCCCGCCTCTCCGACGAGGCCCTGCTCCTGAGCGAGCACCTGCACGACAACGGCTTCGCGACCGGAAGCTTCATCGCCAACGGCTACGTCTCCGACCGCTTCGGCTTCGACCAGGGCTGGGACCACTACACGAACTTCATCCGCGAGAACAAGAGCACCGACGCCGAGAACGTCTTTCAGGAAGCGGGCGACTGGATCGAAGCGCACAAGGACGAGCGCTTCTTCGCCTACGTGCAGACCATCGACCCCCACGTGCCCTACGACCCGCCCGACCGAGTACCGGCAGATGTACGACTCGCGCGAGGACTACGCGGGGCAGGTGACGCCTCGGCAGCACGCCGGAGCTGCTCGAGGAGGCCAAGCGCAGCGCGATCACCTTCGACGCAGAGCGACCGCCAGCGCCTCGCGGCGCTCCACGACGGCGAGATCTCCCAGCACGACCACGACCTGGGCCGTTCATCGAGCGCCTGAAGGAGCTCGGGGTATGGCGACGACACGCTCTTCGTCGTCACCTCCGATCACGGCGAGGAGTTCGACGAGCACGGCTCCTGGGGCCACGGCCACTCCATCTACCAGGAGCTGCTCGACGTGCCGCTCATGGTGCACGTGCCCCGGGATGCCCGAGCGGCGCGGTCACCGAGACGGTCGGCACCCTCGACATCCCGGCGACGGTCACCTCGACGGTGGGCGTCGACGACCGATGCCGCAGACCGAGGGGCGCGACCTCTTGGGCTTCACCCGCGGCGAGCTCCCGCCCGGACCGCAGGTCGCTTTCAGCGACTTCCAGAACGACCGCCGCGTGATCCGCGCGGGCCGCTGGAAGATGGTCTTGCGCGGCATCAACGCGACCTACTTCGACCTCCGAGACGATCCGGGCGAGGAGCACGAGCTCGACCGCCACGAGCATCCGGTCGCCGCCCGCTTCATGCGCATCATGCTGGGGCAGTTCCTCGGCGCGACCGACCGCAGCCACTGGCAGGACGCCGTGCAGGGCCAGGGCGTCCAGCTCCAGAGCCAGAGCGCGGAGATGGACGACACCATCCGCGACCAGCTTCGCGCGCTGGGCTACGTGAACTGACGCGTGATCACCCAGAGCACCGACCGATATCTACGCAGCCCGCGGCTCGTCGCCTCGGGGGACGGTGCGCGGCTTTCAGTGATCGCCTGGGAGCGTCAGGGCGAGCGCGTGCTCACCTTCGCGCTCTCCGCGTCCCTCGAGGTCGGTGAGCCCACCGCCACCGACTTCGCCCCAGCCGTCCCCGCGTTGACGCCGGGCGCCGAGCCGGCGCCCACCGACGACGCCTCGGTCGAAGATCGAGACGAGGCGAACGGCTTCAGGGTCGACGTGCGCCGCACCGGCTATCGTTCGCGCGTGGTCCTGACGACACCCGCCGGCGACGAGGTGCTCGTGTGGGACGCGTGGGGCACCGCCGCGGCGCCCGCTGTGGCCGCCGCGACCGGCGGCGCGTGGGTCGCCTTCCACCACAACGTCCGCGAGGACGATGGGCGAGCCGGACCTCGCCAAGTGGATCGCGCTTCGCTTCGTCGACGAGGCGGGGCGGGTCTTCGCGCCGCGGCGGAGATGCGCGACCGGGATCGCGACCGGGAGGGCGAGGAGCAGTCCTTCGAGTTTCCGACGCTAGCTGTCGGAGATGACGGCGCGATGGCGCTCTTCGGCCGCGGCTCGCACACCGTTCTATCGGCAGGACGCTGAGCGTCGGCGGGTGGCGCGAGCGCGCGCCGCTCGGCGACGGGCTGGCTGGGGCTGTCGCGGCCGCTGGGTCGCGGTCGCGCGCGGTCGTCCGACGGGCGCCTCTTCACCGCGCGACGCGAGAACGCAAGGCATCGCGCCTCGAGCTCTCGACCCGCCGAGCGGCGGGCGCCCCGCGCTCGCGCCGGCCCGCGTTCGGCTCAACGACCGTCCGCACCGCGACGTCGCCCGCACGACCGCGCGCCCGGACCCGGCGGCGAGGGACGGCCGGCGTACCCTCTTCGGCGACATCCACCAGCACTCGGCGCACTCCGACGGCATGCGGCACGCGCGGACGAGCCCTATCTGCGCGCGCGCTACGCCGTACGGCGACGACTTCTGCGCGCTCACCGATCACGAGTCGTTCATCGGCAAGCGCATCGGCCCCGGCGAGTGGGCGATCTCGACAGCGGTGGCCGATCGCCACGACGACGCGGGGGGCGCTTCGCGACCCTGATCGCCTACGAGTGGACCGGCCGCATGTATCCGGGGCCCGGGCACAAGGTCGTCTACCTGCCGCCCTCGGGCGGTCCGTGCATCGTGAGCCGCGACGACGTGCCGGAGGGCGTGGATCTGGTCGCGGCGCGGCGGAGGCGCTGGGCGGCTTCGCGGTGCCGCACCACGTCGGCTGGACCGGCGCCGACGAGGAGGCGCACGACCCGGTCGGGCAGCCGGTCTGGGAGATCTGCTCCTGCCACGGTGCTACGTGCTACGCCGACCATCCGCTCGGCGCGCGCGGCGACCTGCGCGACCAGATGGTCGAAGCGGTGCTCGCGGCGCGGGAAGCGCTTCGGCTTCATCGCTTGCTCGGACGGACACGGGCTGCTCTACCACCACGGCGTGGCGCGCAAGCGCGATCCCTTCCGCTGCGGGTCTGACCGCCGTGCAGGCGACGCGAGACGAGCCCGAGAGGCGATCCTCGAGGCCATCCGCGAGCGCCGCTGCTACGCGACCAGCGGCGTGCCAAGATCCTCCTCGATCTCGCGCGCGGCGGAGCATCCGATGGGGAGCGACTTCGAGGCCATCGGCCCGACCGCAGTGCGGGCGCACGCGCGCACGGCACCGCCGATCGCACGTTCGACGCTCCGGGACCCGACGGGCCGGTCGCCGACGGTGAGCGGACAGGGCGACTCGAGGTCGAGCTCGAAGCGACCGCCGCCGCCCCTGGATCTACGCGAAGGTCGCAGCAGGAAGACGGCGAGATGGCGTGGTCGAGCCCGATCTTCATGGGCCCACCTCGGTCGTCGGCAACGTGATCGCCACCGTCGTGCCCTGGCCGTAGCGGCTTCGTATCTCGAGCGCCCCGCCGTGCGCCTTCATCACGCGGTCGACGATCGCGAGGCCCAGCCCGGTCCCCGATGCGCGCGTCGTGAAGAAGGGATCGAGCGCCTTGCCCTGCACCAACACGTCCATGCCCTCTCCGGTGTCCTCCATCTCGAGCCGGATCGCGTCTCGGCCTTCGAGCGTGGCTCGCATCGTGCGGATGGTGAGGCGGCCGCCGCCGCGCATGGCTTGAAGCGCGTTTTCGGCGATGTTGCGGATGGCGTGTTGCAACAGAGCCGGGTCTCCAGCCACCAGGTCCGGCCCCTCGCCCAGAAGCAGCTCGATGTCGATCCCCTCCGCCGCTTCCAGCCGCCGCGCGTGCTCCACACAGTCCTCGAGCAGCGCGCGGAGGTGCACCGGCTCGGAGCTCGGATCGAGGGGTCGGGCGTAGGTGGCGAGGTCGTAGGAGAGGCGCCCCAGCCGATCGGACTCCTCGTCGAGGATCTGGAGCAGCGTCTCGCGATCCTCTGCACCGAGGGCCGGGCGCTTGAGGCCGGAGGCGGCGTTGCGGAGGATGGCGAGGGGGTTGCGGATCTCGTGCGCGATCACCGCCGAGAGCCCACCCACCGCCGCGAGCTGTTCCTTCTTGATCAGGTCTCCCTGGGCGCGGCTCAGCTCGCGATAGCTCTGTGCCACCTCGGCGGTTCGCTCCTCGAGCTCGCTCTCGGTGCGCGCCAGACGCCTCAGAAGCATGTACGAGAGCAAGAAGCTCACGACCACGCCTGCGTGCTCGAGGATGTAGACGCGACCCGGAAATCCGAACAGGTGCACCATCTGGTCGTGCACCGCGGCTGCCACCAGCAGGAACGAGCCGGCACTGAGGATCATGAGGTCGCGGTCCTCGCGGGCGCGGCCCGCCACGCGGACGATGGTGAAGCCGATGAGCAGGCAGGTGCCGACCACCCAGAAGATGGCCACGGCGCTCATCTGGGGCTCGAGGTAGGGCGAGCGGGTGGCGCGCTTCTCCGGATCGAAGAAGAGGCCCGCCAGGTTCGCGAAGAGTCCGAGCGCCGACCAGAACACGGCGAGCTTCGCGACCCGAAAGCCGTGGGCGGGATCGAGGAGCGCCGCGAATGCGCAGAACGATCCCAGGGCGACGGGTGCTCCGACGTAGGCGATGCGCATGGCCGTGGTCCCGTCGGCGTAGGAGCTGGCGTCGGTGAGTGAGGCAGCTCCGAAGGTGTAGACCGACATCCCGAAGCAGAGCATCGCGAACGCGAGGTACTCGAGGTCGGTCGGGCGCCGCATGTGGATCGAGAGGCCGTGCAGGCCGATGGCCAGCTCGACCGCGGCCCACGCCATGGTCATCGCGCCGATGTCGGAGATCATGACGCGCCCTCCTCGGCCCGTTCGGCCCGCGGGCGCCTCTGGTGATCGTCTCCCGAGGAGCTCGCGCCCTCGATCCCCACCGGGAGGGTGAGCCGAATCGTGGTCCCACCTCCGCGGACCGATTCGAGGGTGACGGCGCCGTCGTGGAGCTTGACGATGCGGTCGACGATGGCGAGCCCCATGCCGGTGCCTCGCGGACGGGTCGTGAAGAAGGGATCCCGCGCGCTATCCAGCGTGTCCTGGTCCATGCCCTCGCCGGTGTCGGTGATGGTGAGCAGGACCGTCGCTTCGTCGACCTCGGTGCCAGCGCGGCCGACGATCCGGAGCTCTCCTCCCTGGTCCATCGCCGCGAGCGCGTTGTCGAGGACGTGGCCGATGGCGGTGCGCAGCAGATCCGCGTCCCCGTAGATCACCGGCTGGCTGTCGTCGATGTCCACCTCACAGAGCACCGCGTCGCTTCCGGTGATCTTGGCCGAGACGCAGTCCCCGATCAGCTCGCGTATGCCGACGGGGCGTGCCTGAAGCTTCACCGGGCGGGCGTATGCGAGCAGGTCGTCCACGAGTCGGTTGAGCCGATCGATCTCCTCTTCCAGACGGGGGAGGAGCTCCCGCTGACGTTCCTCGGCGATGTTCTCGTCCCGAAGGCCCGCGGTCGTCTCCTTGATGCGTGCCAGGGGCTTTTCGACCTGATTGGCGATGAGCCCGGAGAGCAGCCCTACCGCGGCGAGCTGTTCCTTCTTCACCAGCTCCGCCTCGGTGTGGCGCAGCTCGCCCACGCTGGTCGAGAGCTGCAGCGTCCGCACGTCCAGCTCCTTGCTGGTGCGGGTGTAGCGATCGAGGAGGATCGCGCTGACCGCCACGACGGTGAGCAGCGCCGCCTGCTCGGTCAGGTAGTACGACCTCAGCGAGGCGACCTGGATCAACATGTCGTTCAAGACCGCGAGCGTGTTCGCGATGAACGCGTAGAGTACGAGCTTGGCCCGAGGGTCCCGCTGTCCGGCGCGCGACAACGCCGCCAGCGTCGACGCGACGAGGAAACAGCCCAGGCCGACACCGATGCTCCCCGCGATCGAGAGACGGGGCTCGACGTAATCGGGCGCGGCCGCCAGGCCCCACGTCGGGGCAGGGGCCATCTCGCCGTTCACGGTCGACAAGCCGCTCAGAGCGAGGACGGTGTTGAGGATCGCCCAGGCATGGCCGAGCTTCACCAGGCGGCCCCAGCGCAGGTTGGCCAGCTGCACCGAGAACTGGTGGAGGAAGGCGAGCGTCCACGCGGTGCCCAGCGTCTTGATGCGCATGGCCGAGATCGCCGGTCGAAAGGTCGTGGGCGTCGGTGAGGATCGCCCCCCCCACGCATTGCACCACGAGAGCCACCCCGACCAGGCCGAAGGAGAGGTACTCCCGGCGCTCGGGGCGCTGCCGAAACAGGGCGAGGCCGTAGAAGGCGGCGTACGCGTAGATCGCACCCCAACCGACGATGATGGTGGCGAGGACCGAGTGCATCGGGCGGCCGGATACTAACGTTTTCGAAGGGAGAATCCCGCTCCACGCCCATTCTTTGCGGCGGTCAGCCGGGCTCCGCTACGATCTCCTCGTGCGACGCGCCCTCACTCTGTCCCTGGTCATCGGTCTCGGCTTCGCTGCGGCGGCATTGGCGCAGGAAAACACGGGCCCGCACCCCGTCGGCGAGTACGCCGGCGTGACCCCCGGCACCGGGCATCTGCCGCCCCGGGCCCCGAGCGGCGAAGCACGCCTGCTCACCTGGCCCGGCTTTCAAGCGCGTCCCGACGGCGCCAGCCGTTTCTTCGTACAGACGACGCAGCCGGTCCAGTACCGCGTCGAGAACGAGAGCGGGCGCGCGGTGATCATCCTCGAGAACCTCGGGATCCACCTTCGCAACAATCGCCGTCCGCTCGAGACGCGCTACTTCAACACCCCTGTCACCCGCGCCAAGGTCGAGCGGCGCGGCCACGACGTCGCCCTGGTCCTCGAGATGCGCGCCGCTGTCACGCCGAGCGTGAGCGTGCAGCCCTCCGAGGGCGCGTATCACTACCTCTTCATCGAGTTCCCCGCAGGCGACTACCTGCCCGCCGACATGCAGACCCAGAGCACGGCCACCGTGGAAGCCGAGCCGATCGACTACGGCGACCAGTAGATCCGGATCCCGTTCCGGATCCCGTTCCTGTTCCGGATCCCGCCCCTAGACTAAGATTAGTGGGGCTCCGCCCCAGCCCAACAAGCGCTCGCATCTGCAAGGTCCCCGAGCCCCGGGGTGGGACCCTCCCTTCGGCGCGGTCATGCAGTTCGCGAGCGCTGAGTGTTGAGATAGCTTCTAGTCCGGCCCGTCGGTCTGGAAGGGGATCCAGAAGAGCCGGGTCTGTCCGTAGCTGCCCTGTCGTCGGTAGCCCACGAGGCCGTAGAGGATGCTCCACCAGTGGTCGCTCGGCCGCGGCTTTCCGAACGCGAAGAGCGGGAAGAAGTGGAACTCCCACCCGGAGGCGCCGTCCTCTTCGTATTCGCGATAGTAGGTGTTGAGCAGGACCTGTTTGACCTCGGGGCCGCTGCGGAAGCGCCAGAAGATCGGGAAATCCACCGTCGCCCGGTAGTCCTCGTCACGCCATTCGAAGTCCCAGTGGATGGGCGCGATGACGAGGTGGCGGTACTCCTCTTCGTTTCGCGAATAGAGCAGGGGGTGGAAGTTGACGATGCTCTTGTCGGGATCGTGCTCGAGCTGGATGGTCGGGAAGATCCAGGTGAAGCCCGCGTCCTCGTCGTGTCGGACGTTGTGGACGGTGAGCAGGGTGGCGTAGGTGGAGAAGAGACCGGGCTCGTGGAAGTAGCCGAAGAAGGGAAAGACCACCGTGTTGGTGGAGGCGGGCCCGGAGAAGGTCCAGAGCAGCGGGGGGATCACCAGGCTCGAGTAGTGTTCCCGCGGATCGCGGTAGCTGAAGACGAAGGGCGCCACCGCGTCGAGCTCCGTCGCCCCGCGATGCCGCTGGTACAGCCAGGTGAGGAACGTGCGCTCGTCGTCGACGTCGAAGTAGAGGAAGAGCGGGTTGAAGAGGCGCACGTCGCCGTCGAAGTTTCCGTAATGGAAGAGGAGCGGCGGCAGGGTGAGCGAGGAGCCGGTCGCGTCGTGGTAGTGATGGAAGAGCGGCGCGACGCCGAAGAGGGCGTGCTCCGGATCCTCCTCGTGGTAGACGGGCGGCACCACGGTCAGCACGTTCTCCGTTTCGTAATCGGAGAAGCGGAAGAAAAAGGGCAACGCGAAGGTGTCCCGATTCAGCTCCGTGGCGAGGTCCCAGACGAGAGGGAAGATGCCCCAGCGCACGGCTTCGCGTTCGCGGTAGCGCCAGAAGATCGTCGCCAGGGTGTAGGCCTCGTCCTCGTCGGCGTAGGAGAAGGTCAGCAGCGGCGGGATGATGGTGTAGACGCTGTCGCCGCTGCGCCCGTCGAAGATGAGCGGCGCGATGCCCCAGTCGAAGCCGTCGTCGTCGTAGTGGTAGTAGACCGGCGGTATCGAGAAGGTCAGTGAATCGACGCCGCGGAAGGACCAGTACAGAGGGAACAGGACGTCCGCGTTCTCCTCGAGGCTGCGCCGGTAGTAGTAGAGGAAGATCATGCGCGACAGGTCGTCGGGCGACTCTTCCTGAAAGAAGAGAGGGAAGACGGCGGTGGTGGTGGTGTCGCCGCGCGTCATCCGCAAGAAGAGGGGCGGGATGACGAGCGTCGAGTCCTCGTCGGTCGCCGCAGGGGGACCCCCCTGGACCCAGCTGGTGGTGTCTCCTCCCAGCGGCTCGTCCTCGGGCGCCTCCTCTTCCTCTTCTCCTTCTTCTTCCTCTTCCTCCTCGTCCCAGTCGTCGTCGTCGTCGCCCGCCGGCTGGGTCTGGCGCTGCTGTGGACGCTCTGGCTCGGCCTGCTGCGCGTCGCCGTCGCCCTCGTCCTGCTCGCCCTCTTCTTCGTCCCAGTCGTCGTCGTCGCCCGAGCCGTCGTCGCCTTCGGCGGCGTCGCCTTCTTCTTCCTCGCCCTCGGCAGGCGGATTCTGCTGCGCCCCGACCCGCGCCGGTGCCGCCAAGAGCCCCGACAGGACGATGGCGATCGCGATCAACGCGGGCGCCCGCATCATCCCGCCTCTCCGAGCAGCGCGCGCACCCGCGCACCGAGGTCCTCTTTGGGGACTTCCTCTTGTGACTTGGTCGCGAGATCCCGGAGCAGCACGGCGCCGCGCGCCTTTTCGTCCTCGCCGACGATCACCACGGCCTTCGCGCCCGCCTTGTCGGCGCGCCGCATCTGACTCTTGAGGGAGTTGCCGCGGAGGTCGGCGTCGGCGGAGATCTGCTCGCTGCGGAGCTTCGACAGGACGACCAGGGCGTCATCGCGCAGATCGGCGTTCGGGGTGACGACGAAGACGCTCGGGCCGTGGGCCGCGTCATCCTCTGCCATCACCATCAAGAGCCGTTCGATGCCGATGGCGAAGCCGATCGCGGGCGTTGGCGGCCCGCCGAGCTCCGCGACCAGGTTGTCGTAGCGGCCGCCCCCGCAGATGGTGTCCTGAGCGCCGAGCTGTCCTCCGCGGCCCTTCACCTCGAAGAGCGTGCGCGTGTAGTAGTCGAGGCCCCGGACGATGGTGGGGTCGACGGAGTACGGCACGCCGAGGCTCTCGAGCGCGCTCTTCAAAGCGTCGAAGTGCGCGCGGTCGTCGTCGCCGAGGTGGTCGAGGATGCTCGGCGCGCCCTTCGCGATCTCCTGATCCTGAGGCGCCTTCGAATCGATGACCCGGAGCGGATTCACTTCGAGGCGGCGCTGGGAGTCCTCGCTCAACGCATCCTTGTGGGGCGTGAGGTACGCCACCAGCGCGTCGCGGTAGCGGCGACGGGTCTCGCCGGAGCCGAGGGAGTTGATCAGGACCTCGACGTCCTGGGCGCCGAGGCCGGTGAGGAAGCGGACCAGCATCTCGATGAGCTCGGCGTCGACGTGGGGGCCGGGATCGCCGTAGATCTCGGCGCCGAGCTGATAGAACTGCCGGTAGCGCCCCTTCGCCGGACGCTCGCGCCGATACATCGGGCCGAGGTAGGTCCACTTGGTCACGGGGGTCTGGGCGTAGACCGAGTGCTGGATGAAGGCGCGGACGGCGGAGGCCGTGCCCTCCGGTCTGAGGGTCAGCGCCGCGTCCCCCTTGTCGACGAAGGAGTACATCTCCTTTTCGACGATGTCGGTGGTGTCGCCGATGGAGCGGGTGAAGAGGGCGGTCGGCTCGACCACCGGGGTGCGCACCTCGGAGTAGCCGTAGCAGCCCGTAATCGCTCGGAACGCTTCCTCCACCCTCCGCCAGCGGGGGATCTCCCCCGGGAGGATGTCGTTCATTCCTTTGACGGCGCGGAGCTTCTCCATCTTCGCGTTCTCGCGCGGTCGCGAGGAGCCCAAAAACCCAGATGCGGGCGGTACTTAGCCAATCGGGGCACCGCGCGCAAGGGAGGATGAAGGGGGGTTAGATGGACCAGACCAGCCAGGCGATGCCGATGGCGATGGCGGCGAGGGCGAAGGTCCAGCGAAAGGCGCTGGCCGCCCCTTCGGAGACGATCGACAGGCGACCCGCGGCCGCGCCCAGTCCAGCGGTCCAGGCGGTCATGGCGGCGACCGCCCCGACGGCGAAGGCCACCAGGTAACTGCCGGCTTGGAAGGCGGAAGCCAGACCCAGGGCGGGGAGGGCTCCGAGGAGATGGGAGCCGCCAGCGAGGCCGTGCAGAGCGCCAATCGAGGTCGGGGAGTGGTCGTGGACGTGCTGCTCGTGGGCGTGGTCGAGGTTACCCGCCACGTGCGCGTGGATGTGTGCGTGGGTCACGCCCTCGTGGGTATGGGTGTGGGTGTGGACCCTGGTGCGGAGCAGGCTCCGTACGGCGAAGACGCCCACCGCGATCAACACCACCCCGACCAGGCGCTCACCCCAGGTCGACAGCAGCTCGACGGGGATCAGGTCGCGCGCGAGGAGCGCGACCAGGCCCACCACCAGCGTCCCGAGGGCGTGGCCGATGCCCCAACGAAAGCCGACCTTCCAGGCCTTGCGCCCGCGGCCGACGGAGAAGGGGCTGACCGCCGCGAGGTGATCGGGCCCGGCCACCACGTGCGCGACGCCGGCGACGAAGGCCGTGAGCACCACTCCCATGGGGCCCGAGCTTGCACCGAAGGCGCCGCCGTCGCCAGGGGAGAAACGATGGGGCGTACCTTCGGCCGTCCTCGCCCCCGGACATTCGGGGGGCCAGCGCCGTCACCACGCCTCACCCTGCATCGTGGTCGCGATGGAAACGGGCCGTGAGCTGGGCGAGGCGCCGGGAGAGATCGGCGCGCTCCCGCTCGCTCAGGTCCTGGTGGCGGTCGGGATGCAGGGCGAAGGCCATGCGCCTGAGGGCGCGCCGCCGGTCCTTTCTGGTCCTCTTCGGGTTGGGGGGAGCGCGCGTCATCGCCGGTGCGGGGGGTGGGCCGAGCTCGCGCAAGAGCGAGGCGACGTCGAGGCGGAAGGCCACCTCGGCGTGGCGCACCTCACGCCGATGGAGCCAGGCATCACGGCCCTTCTGGCGGGCGATGCGTGCGAGCGAGGCGAAGCGCCGCCGACCCTGATTCGCCAGCGCTCGGTGCAGGGTGCGCCGGGGCACGCCGAGCTCCATGGCGAGGTCTCCTGCGCGCCGGCGGCTTTGGCCGAGGCCCTCCAGGGCGCGCACGAGCTGTTCGGGATCGAGTGAGCCCTCTTCGAAGAGCCGCCTCAGGATGGGATCGAAGTGTCCGCGAATGCGTACGTCGACGACGGCGCCGTTCCGGAAGACGAGGCGATGCTCCGCGCCGTCGTGCTCCCGGAGGATCAGGTCGCCACTGAACGCGAGTCGCTGGGCCCGCTGACAGAGCTCCGACAAGCTCCGGAGCGCGAGCCTGACGGGCTGCCCTTCCATGGCCCGACCATCTCAAGAAGGGATCTCACGGTCCAAAAACCGACTGGTCCTCTTCCGCGGCGGCGTCGACCCCCGCGAGCACGGCTTGCCCGGCGCTTCCCTCGACGCGGATCCGCGTACCCGGCAGGGGCCGGAGCAGGGCCTGGCGATTGTCCGCGCATCGCGCTTCGAGCTCGCGCGCGAGCGCGCGCTGGGCCTTTCGCTCCGTGGCCAGTGTGTCGTGCTCCTGCTTCGACAGAACGCGCTCCTCCGCCGTCCTTCGCCGCTCCACGTCGGCGGTGAGCCAACTCCACTCGATGGGCCCGGTGAGCAGGTGCGTGGCGGCCACCTTTCGAATCCTTGTCGTGCGCGTCGCGGAGCGCCGACACCACGTCGTCGATCCTCTCCTGTGCCTGGCGGGTGCGGACGACGGCGCGATCGGGGAGGGGATTCTTGGCCAGGGTGTCGGCGACGAAGCGCTCGAGGAGGCGGAGCGTGGCCCCCCGGAGCGAAACCGAACGGCGGAGGAAGAGAAGGGGCCACTCCCAGAGACGAACCTGGCTGGTGGTCAAGAAGCGGAGCCGGCCGACGAAGCGGCACAGCTCTCGACCGAGCTCGCTCTCGGGGTCGACGTCGAGGTCGCCGCGGGCCGCGCGATCGGCGAGGGCGCATAGCAGGGGGAGGTTCTTCAGGAGGTCGTCTCGGCCGAGCCCCTTGCGAAAGCCGGTGACCAGAATGCTCTGCTGCTCGGCGGCGAGGTCGACGAGCATGGCGTCGAGCAGGGCGCGGGCGGCGTCGGTGTCGATGGCGCCGTGGGCCATCTTCGCCAGGAGTGTGAGGCGCTCGTCGAAGCCGCGCGCGAGCAGGAGCACCGAGAGGTTCTCGAGGGAGACCGGATAGTCGGGCGATGCGCGCATCGCCTCGTTCACCTGGGCTTCGAGGACCCGACCCTGGCCGGGCACGGTGAGCGAGAGCACCCGAAGGCTCCCGGCGCGCCACCGGCGCACCACGTAGCCTTCGTGGGTCCGCTCGACGTGATGGTGGTAGACCACGATGAAGCGCCGCGCAGGGAATCGCGCCGCGAGACGCTTCGACAAGGCGAAGGCCCGCTCCGCGACCAGGGTCTCGGTGGGCGCCTCGAACCAGAAGCCGATGCGGTGAAGGGCGAGCTCGAAGTCGACGGGCCCGTCGGTCTTCGCGATCGCGCTCACGAGATCGCCTTCTTCGTCGAAGCGCGCCTCTGCCTCGGCAGCGGCCTGCGGCACGAGGGCGGCGAGGTCCGCCGGCTCGCCGACGAAGGCCACGTCGAGGCCGCGGGCGATGGCGTCTCGAACCCGCTCGAGGTCGAAGAAGGTCGAGGCTGGCGTCGCGCCCTGGGGCGTCTCCACCACGTCGTTCAACACGATGAGGGTGCCCGCGTCGACCCGCTCGAGGATCGAGGGGCCATCGTCGCGCGGGCCCAGGGGGTCGAGTCGCCCCTCGTAGCTGAGGTCGAGGATGTCGAGGGGGAAGCCCAGATGCTCGGCGGCCACCTGCCACGCAGCCAGGGTATCGGCGCTCGTTCGGTGGCTGACCACCAGCACGGTGCGCGCGCCGGGGGTGTGCTGGTAGCGGCGCGCGACGCGAATCTCGTGGTCGCGGTACTGGATTGGGCGCGTCTCGAGAGGACGCTCCACGTGGCCGAGGTCGAGGGAGAGCCAGACCCGCGCGGCGGCGTACTCCTCGGCCTCTGCCCCCACACCGAGCACGTACTCGAAGCGCATCGCCTCCTCGGGGCGAAGGCGCGGGATCTCGCGCACGTGGCCGGCGTCGAGGGACAGGGCGCGTCCCTCGGGATCGGTCGCGACGACGTCGGCGTCCGACAGCTCGCTGTCGGACAGGAATAGCTTGATGCGCAGCGCCCGCCCGAGATCGCCCTCCGCGCCGAACATCCGCTGGGAGCGCGACACGACGGTGAAGGCGAGGGACGAGGCCTGGCCTCCAGCGAGACTGTGGAGGCATTCGACGTCGGTGAGCTCGACGGGAAATCGGATGTCGAAGCGTCCGAGAGCGACGCTCCCTTCGGTCTCGTAATGGGTGAAGGCGCGCTCCACCGCGGGCATGTACGCGCCGTGGCGGATGGTCTGCGTGACCGACCACGCGTCGGCGGGACCGGTGGGGCGGTAGTCGCCGAGGCGGAGGTGGAGCGGCTTGGCGGAGAGGACGACCTCGTAGCCAGCGGCGAGGGACGGAGGAAGCTCGAGGCTCTCGTCCTCGGGGTGCACCATCGCGTCGCTCTTCAGGTGCAGAAGGATCTTCTGGTGCTTCGGCGTCGGCATGCCGCCGACGTTGCGCACCTTCAGGTCGAAGACGCGCACGCGCTCACCGGGCTCGTAGATCCCGTCTTCGTTTTCGGAGGCGTGCTCGAATGAGATGAGCCGCAGGTCGTAGCGCTCGGGGTAGGTGGTGATGCGGCCGGCGGCGTCGACGACCTCGATGGCGTAGCGGCCGTCGGCGCCGTCGGCGCCCGCGTGCACTGGCGCGACGGCGGCCCGACCCGGGTAACCGGAGGGACCATCGGAGCCGCCGGGGTTGTGATGCCAGTGGGTGCGCGTCTGCGCGTTCCCCTGGGCGTCGGTGTAGTGCTCGGTGGTGGTCCAGGAGTGGGAGCTGCCGCCCGCGCCGCCCGAGCCCGCGTAGCCGCCCTGTCCGTTGCGTCCCGGCTGCCCACCCGAGCCGCCGCTCACGCTCCGCCGGATGAGCATCAACAGGTGGGTCTCCTCTTCGCGAACTCGGACGACGACGGTTCCGCCCGCGCCGCCGTTCGCGCCGCTGGTCGCGTTGCCCCCATCGCCGCCATCGCCGCCCGGACCGCCATTGCCGCCGCTCGAGTAGCGCGTCGCGTCGCTGCCGCGCCGGCCGGTGGCGCCGTGTCCTCCGTCGCCGCCGTTGCCGCCGTGACCGCCAGCCCCGCCCATCGCGACCAGATCGATGAAGCCGTAGTCGCCGACGTCGCGGGTCTCGTCGATCGCCGTGCGGCTCCCGTCCGGGGCGACGCGCTCGCCGGTGAGGCGGACCTGCCCGCGCGTCGGCTCGCTCAGGGTCACGAGGATGGCGCCGCCGTTCTGACCCGCGTGGGCCTCGGTCGCATCGCCACCGCGGCCCCCATCCTGACCCGCAAAGCTCCCGCTCGCGCCCGGCGCTCCGTGTCGGCCGTCCGCCCCCGCGGGTCCGGTCACGTCGACGCGGAGCAGCACCTCACTCGGCGCCTGCTCCTGTTGCGACCGCCGTGCAGACTCGCGGTAGACCACGGGGCGAGTGTACCCCGCGCGATCACGGACGCGGGCGCTTCGCGTCGAACAGCGGTCGCGCCGCCTCGAATCCGCGTCCCCCTACGACCTCGCGCGCTGCGCCTTCACCAGATGCGTCACCGCTTCGCCGAGGCCGCTCAAGGTCAGCGGGAACATCTCGAAGACGTTGCGGATGTACTCGATGGTGTTGCCGTGCCAGTACTGCTCCGGCTCGGGGTTGAGCCAACACGCTGCGGTCGAAGTGGTCCTCGAGCTTCATCAGCCAGACGATGCCTTCGACGCCGTGTCCTCGCCGAGGTCGAGCGCGCCGCCGGCGTGGAGGAGCTCGTAGGGAGCCATCAGCGCGTCGCCGACCACGATGAGCTTGTAGTGGGGGCCGCAGTCGGCGAGCACGTCGCTGCACGCGGACGGGTCGTCGAACGTCTCCGTCTTCGTAGACGTGGCCGTAGACGCAGTTGTGGAAGTAGTAGGTCCGGAGCTCCTTGAAGTGCGTCGCCTTGCTCGCGGCGCGTGAAGAGGCGCGAGACCAGGTGGGCGTACGGGATCCATCGAGCCGCCGACGTCCATCATCAGGATCACGCGCGTGTTCGGCCGTCGCGGCGGGCGCGTCACGATCTCGAGCTCGCCCGCGTTCTTCGCCGTCTCGTCGATGGTCGCTTCGAGGTCGAGCTCCTCTTCGCCGCCCTCGCGCGCGAAGGCGCGGAGCTTGCGTAGCGCCACCGCCATCTGCCGGACGTCGAGGGTGAGGTCGCTCCGATACGGACGATAGCGGCGCGCGTCGGCGACCTTCACCGCGCTCCGGCCGCCGCCTGGGCCCCCGACCCGGAAACCCTCGCGCGCCGCTTTGCCCGAGTGCCCGAAGGGCGAGGTGCCGCCGGTCCCGATCCACTTGTTGCCGCCGTCGTGGCGCTCGTCCTGTTCGCGCAGGCGCTCCTCGAACATGCGGCGGAGCTCCTCGAGGTCGAACTGCTCGAGCAGCGCGCGCTCTTCTTCGGTGAGCTCGTGGCGTCGCTCCGCGGCTTCGCGGAGCCAGTCGAAGAGCTCGTCCTTCAGCGCCTTCGCCTCGACCTCGACGCCCTCGAAGTGCTTCAGGAACGCCTGGTCGAAGTCGTCCAGGTGCGCCTCGGAGTGCACCAGGAGCGCCCGAGCCACGTGATAGAAGCCGTCGAGCTCGAGCTCTCGTGCAGCCGCGCCGCAGCGCCCGCGCGAGCGCGAGCGCCTCCTGCGTCCCCACCGGCACGTCGCGCGCGCGCAGCTCGTAGAGGAACGGGACGAATCATCTCGGCGTCAGGACCGCCAGCTCGGCCGCCGGCGAGCTGATCCGCGAGCGCGACCAGGTCCTGCTCCTTCTTCAGCAGCGTGCCGAGGAAGGGCATCGACTGATCGAGCTTGACGTCGCGGACGCCCGCGCGCTCGAGCACCGCGATCCAGTCCACGAGCTCGCTGGTGCTCGGGCGCTTGCGCAGGCGCTTCATCGAGCGGAGCTCGTAGAAGGTCTCGATGGCCTGGGTCGCGAGCGACGCGTCGAGCTGCGGATGGTGCACGTCGA
Source organism: uncultured delta proteobacterium (assembly GCA_963727445.1). Classification (GTDB taxonomy): domain Bacteria; phylum Myxococcota_A; class Polyangia; order Polyangiales; family B10-G4; genus B10-G4. Next base: position 32,382 of record CAVSGI010000014.1, on the reverse strand, counting down.
CGATGCGCCGCATCAGCTCCGGCGTCGGGAAGTCGATGAAGTGGAAGACGCAGCGGCGCAAGAAAGCGTCGGGGAGCTCCTTCTCGGCGTTGCTGGTGATGATCACCACCGGGCGATGCTTCGCCGCGACCTCTTCGCCGGTCTCTTCGACCACGAAGCGCATCCGGTCGAGCTCGTGCAGTAGATCGTTCGGGAACTCGATGTCCGCCTTGTCGATCTCGTCGATGAGCAGCACGACCCGCTCGTCCGAGCGCGAAAGCGCGCCCGAGCGGGCCCATCTTGATGTATCGATTGATGTCCCGGACGTCGCCGTCGCCGAAGCGCGAGTCGTAGAGACGCTGCACCGTGTCGTAGACGTAGAGGCCGTCCTGCGCGCGGGTCGTGCTCTTCACGTGCCAGCGTGATGAGCTGCATGTCGAAGCGCCTCGGCGACCGCCTCGGCGAGGAGGGTCTTGCCCGTCCCCGGCTCGCCCCGGACGAGGAGCGGCTTCTCCAGGGCCAGCGCGCAGTTCACGGCCGCCTCGAGCGACGTCGTTCGTCAGATAGGATTCGGTGCCGCCGAAGCGGGTGAAGCTCTCAGTCATTGGGCTGTCGTCTTTTTCTTCTTCGTCTTCTTGGTGGGCCGGATGCGCTCGTAGCCTCGGCCCAGCTTGAACCCGATCCCACCGCCCACGACGGCGCCTATGGCGAGAGCGGTGATGATGATGGTCGTCATCGAGTACGGTGTAGCGAAAATGCGCTCCGCGGTCCAAGCGATGGGGGTCTGGGTCCTGTTGTCTCTAGGGCCGGGGCTCGCCTTCGCCCAGAGCGAGCCGGCCGACCTTCTCGAAGCGGGGCGCGGGGCCGAGCGCTCGGCCGACTTCGCCGCGGCCTTCGAGGCCTACGAGCGCGCTTCCGAAGAGGGAAGGGGGACCCGCGCCGGGCGCCGCGCCGAGCAACGCGCCGACTACCTCCGCGCGCGGCGGGACCCCGACGGAAGCTTCACCTCCCTCGCCGCGCTCGAGGAGATGCGTCGCGCCCAGCCCACCGATGATCGCCTGGTCGCCTTCGAGCGCGCGACCCGGGACATGCCCCCCGGATCCGTGCGCGACGACGCGCTCTTCCTTCTGGCGGAGAGCTGGTTTCGCCGGCGGGACAATCCGGCGCGCGCGCTTCCCATCTACGAAGCGCTCGCGGCCTCGCCGACGCTCTCCTCCGCACGCCGCCGCACGGTCGGCGTCGCGCGCGCAGAGGCGAACGCCGCGCTCGGCCAGACGAGCGCGGCGCTTCGCACCCTCTCGGACGAAGGTCTGAGCGAAACATTCGAAGGCCGCGCGCTCGAAGCCGAGGTCGCACGCGCGCGCATGCGGATGGCGGCGGCGGTGATCTTCTGCCTCGCCCTCGTGAGCCTCCTCGCGCTCGCGTGGCCAATCCGCCATCCGCGCCAGACCTTCGGACGCCTGTCGTGGAAGCAGGCCGCCGCGGCGGCGTACGTGTTGACGGTTCCCGCGATCATCGCCGAGCTCTACGAGCCGGCGACCGGCGACGCCTTCCTCTACTACGCCGCCGTCGCACTTCCGCTTCTCGCGCTGGCCGTCCTCGCCGCGCCGTCCCTGTCCCCTGCGCGCGTGACGCGGAGGCGCCGCGCGCTCTTCGTGACGAGCCTCGTCGTGGCCCAGCTCGCCGGCGCGTGGCTCGCCCTCGACCTGGCCGACGGCCTGGGCGGCTTCGGTTTTCCTTGAGGCGAAGCGCCGACAGCACGTATCCCTCGGTCGTGCGCCGCCTCCTCGCTCTCCTGCTTTTCCCCCTCTTGGGCTGTGGCTCGTGCGGCGGAGGCGCCGAAGGGCTCCGCGCCCAAGAGCCCTTTCCCCACGTGCGCTGTCTCGCGGCGGACCCGCCCGATCCGGAGCGGGGAGGAACGCTGGGGGACGTCACCGTCCGCATCGAAGATCGCGTCGCGACCCTCGAAGGCCCGGAGCCTCCCGTTCGCTTCGCCGCCTTCGCGGGCCCAGCGCCTGCCCAGGTCGATCTCGAAGAGGCGCTCGGCCCCGTGCGCGAGGCCGATCTCTCCTTCGTCCTCGTGGTCGGCGATCTGGGTGATGACGCCGAGGCCCTCTCCGCGACCTTGCGCGCCCTCGGCGCGCTCGAGCTTCCCGTCTTCCTCGTCCCGGGCGGGCGCGACGACGCCACCCTCGTGGCGGAGGGCCTCGAAGAGGCCGAATCGTGGGGTCTCGTCATCGACGCGTCCGGCCTCGATCGCATTTCTGTCGCGGGCCAGAGCTTGATCCCGATCGCGGGCGCACCGGGCGGTCGATACGCCCGCACCGACGATGCCTGCGGGTTCAGCGCCGACGACCTCGAGGCCCGCGCCGACCGGCTCGACAATCCGGCACAGGGCGAGCGTCGCTACCTCGTCGCCTGGGCGGCGCCGACCGGCGGCATCGCGGAGGGCATCGGCGGCGCCGATGCGGGCTCGCCCGCGCTCGCCGAGCTCATCGAGGCCATCTCGGCCTCCGGCGGTCTCTACGCCTGGCCGCGAGAGGCGGCCGGCCGCGTGGTCGGCACCAGCCCCGAGCGTTCGGAGGTTCTGCGCCGGATCGCCGGCCCCGCGGCCGTGCGTGGTGATGGAGAGCGACCCCCGTCGGGCCCAGCTTTCTTCTCCCTCGGCCCAGACGGGCTCGCCTCCCCCTGATAAGATCGAGCCCATGATCGCTCCGGCCCGGGGGCTCGAGGGCACGCAGATCGGGAGGTATCGGCTCCGTTTCAAGATCGCCGAGGGCGGCATGGCGGCGGTCTATCTGGCCCAGCTCGGCGGCGCTCACGACTTCTCCCGCTGGGTCGCGATCAAGGTCATCCACTCCAACCACGCGGCGGACGAGACATTCAAGAGGATGCTCTTCGACGAGGCGCGAACCGCCTCGAAGATCCATCACCCGAACGTCTGCAGCGTCCTCGACTTCGGCGAGCAGGACGGGCTGGTCTACCTGGTGATGGAGTACCTCGAGGGGGAGACCCTCTCGTCGATCATTCGCCGTGCCTGGCGCGGGCCCAACGGCTTTCCCTACTGGCTCGCGGCGCGCACGGTGGCCGACGCCGCCCGGGGGCTCCACGCCGCCCACGAGCTCAAAGATCCCGATGGCCGCTCCTACGACATCGTTCATCGCGACGTCTCGCCACAGAACCTCGTCATCCTCTACGACGGGCACGCCAAGGTCATCGACTTCGGCATCGCCCGCGCGCGCAGCAACATCTCCTCGACGAAGGTCGGTCAGGTCAAAGGCAAGATCGCATACCTCGCACCCGAGCAGCTCGGGGCGGGCGCGATCATCGATCGCCAGGCGGACGTCTGGGCGCTCGGCGTCGTGTTGTGGGAGGCGACCGTCGGCCGGCGCCTCTTCCGCGCGGACTCCTCGGCGGAGACCGCGCGCAACGTCGTGATGTCCGAGATCGAGCCGCCCCGCACCGCGCGGCCGTTCTATCCGCCGGAGCTCGAGACGATCGTGCTGAAGGCGATCGAGCGAAACCGCGGCGCGCGCTATCCGGACGCAAAGGCCCTCGCCGACGACCTCGAAGCGTTCCTCTACAAGCGGGGCCAGCCGGCCGGGGCCGCCCAGGTGGCGGAGTACATGAAGCGCCACTTCGACGATCGCCTCGCGGTGCGCCAGGCGCTGCTCGGGGCCGACGACGGCACCTCGGGCCCCGGGGTGCTCACGGTCCATGACCTGCATTCGGAGACCTCCCTCGGCAGCGACATCGCCCATCCCTCCGAAAAGAGCGGGCGGCGCCGCAAGGCCCCCATCTCCGAGCCGCCCCCCGAAGACCCGGTGGACGTTCTGTTGGCGAGCCTCGAGGAGCCCAGCGCCGAGGACGACCCCTCGCTCGCCCCCGAGCCGGAAGCGGTGGTGGACATCGCCGTGGTGTTGGACTTGGAGGAGGACAGCGAGCCGGAGCCGCAGACCGCCCCGCGAGGAAAGGCGCCGGCGGCCTCCGAGCCCCCCACCCGACCGGGCGTCAAGATGCGGCGCGGTCCAAAAGGTGAGCTGCGGGTCGAAGGGCCCACCCCCGACCCGGCGCCCGTGCCCGCCCTGGACGAGAGCCCCGCTGGCGGGCGCGACCGCTCCGCCCCACCGAGCCGTCCCAGAATCGTGCTCCCCCACTCCGATGCCAGCGGCGTCGCCCCGCCCCCCATCCGCTCCTCGGGGACGGGGAAGAGAAAGGTCGTCGCCCTCGTGATGGTGGTGCTGCTGGCAGCCCTCGCGACCGCGTACTTCCTGGTGTTTGGCGGGTCCTGAGGCCTGCTTGACACCCGAAAAGCGGCTCGTATAGTGGCGCGTTCCGCAGGGCCCTGAGGCCCTGTTTCTTTCTGCAATTCCGCCAAATTGCCCCCATGGCCCACTTCGCGATCCACGTCCCCGACGTCGACTCCGAGGGCAAGAGCTATCACTTCGAGCTCTCGCCGGGGTGGATCGCGTCCGCTCTCTCCACGACCGACCTCCGGGCGGACATGGGCGCCGAGGACGGGGCGTTGGACCTCTTCGCCCAGCGATCGGGCGACGACATCGTGGTCACGGGCAAGATCAAGACGCGGATCTTCGCCGACTGCGTCCGGTGTCTCGAGGACGCGCCGGTGCCCGTCGACGTGGACCTGGCGGCGCTCTTCACCGCGAAGGGTGAGGGGCATCGGCCGGAGCCGGACGAGCTCGAGCTGACCCCCGAGGAGATCGCGCGCGAGTTCTACACCGGCGACGACATCGACCTCGACGAGCTGGTGCGAGAGTCGATCATCCTCGAGGTTCCGATGCAGCCGCTCTGCAGAGAGTCGTGCCCCGGCATCGAGGTCCCCGAGCACGTGCGTGGACCCAAAGACTTCGGCGAACGGAAGGGCCTGAAGGGCCTCGAAGCACTCGCCGACCGAATGTTCCCCAAGAAGGAGTGAGATCGTGGCCGTTCCGAAGCGACGAACGTCGCGTATGAAGCGAGATCAGCGGCGTGCCAATCACGACAAGGTGACTGCGCCCAACCTGATCCCCTGTCCCAACTGTGGCGACATGATGGTGCCCCATCGGGTGTGCCCCTCGTGCGGTCACTACAAGGGCCGTCAGGTCGAGCAGGGAACCGAAGACGCCGATAGCTGACGATGAGCGCGTCCTCCACCATCCACCCCGCATCGCGGATTTCGGGGACCGGGCATTACGTACCGGAGAAGGTGCTGACCAACTTCGATCTCGAGAAGATGGTCGACACCACCGATCAATGGATCGTGGGGCGTACGGGTATTCACGAGCGACGCGTCGCGGCCGACGGCGAATCCACCAGCGACATGGCAGCCGAAGCGGCGCGTCGGGCGCTGGTCAAGGCGGAGCTGGCGGCGACCGACATCGATCTGATCCTGGTCGCCACCGTGACTCCGGACATGCCGCTGCCGTCGACCGCGATGTTCGTCCAGCAGAAGATCGGCGCGCGCAACGAGGTGCCGGGCTTCGACCTGGCCGCTGCCTGCGCCGGCTTCATCTACGCGCTCTCCATCGCCGATCAGTACGTGAAGTCGGGTGCGGCGAAGCACGTGCTGGTGATCGGCGTCGAGCTCTTGTCGCGCGTCCTCGACTGGAACGACCGCACGACCTGCGTCCTCTTCGGTGACGGCGCAGGTGCGGTGGTGGTCAGTCCGGGACGGGATGACGGTCGCGGGATCGTCTCGACGCACATCTACGGCGATGGGCGTCTGGCGGAGTCGCTCTGCATTCCGGGCGGAGGCTCACGCGAGCCCACCACCCACGACACCGTCGACAAGAAGCGACACCTGGTCCACATGCTGGGCCGCGACATCTTCAAGGTCGCGGTGAAGAACCTGACCTCGGCGAGCGTGGCGGCCATCGAGCGCGCCGGGCTGACCGCCGACCAGGTGGACTGGGTCGTTCCTCATCAGGCGAACAGCCGCATCCTGGAGGCCGTCTCCAAGCGCTGCGGCATCCCGATGGACCGGTTCTATCTGAACATCGACAAGTACGGGAACACCTCGAGCGCCTCGGTGCCCATCGCCCTCGACGAGGGTGTGCGGGACGGCTCGCTCAAGCCCGGCCAGAATCTTCTGATGTGCGCCCTCGGGGGAGGGATCGCCTGGGGCAGCGCCCTGGTGCGTCTTTGAGGAGGACGAACGTGTTTTCGCTTTCGGGCAGAGTCGCGGTAGTGACGGGAGGCAGCCGGGGGATCGGCCGCGCCATCTCGGTCGCCCTCGGCCGTGCCGGCGCCCACGTGGTGGTGAACTATCAGGGCAACGAGGAGGCCGCGACGGAGACCGCGCGCCTCGTCGGCGAGGCCGGGGGAAGCGCGGAGATCCGCCGCTTCGATGTCGGCGACGCCAAGGCCGTGGACGAGGCCATCAGCGAGCTCTTCAAGGCCCATGGGCACGTCGACATCCTGGTCAACAACGCCGGGATCAGTCGCGACGGGCTGCTGATGCGCGTCAAGGACGAGGATTTCGAGGCCACGGTGCGCACCAACCTGGGGGGAGCGCTCTGGTGCGCCAAGGCGGCGATCCGTCCCATGATGCGGAAGAAGCATGGACGCATCATCAACCTCTCCAGCGTCGTCGGGGAGTCGGGCAATCCCGGTCAGGCGGTCTACTCGAGCACCAAAGCGGGCGTCATCGGCTTGACGAAGACGCTGGCTCGGGAGTACGCATCGCGCGGAATCACGGTGAATGCGGTCGCGCCCGGCTTCATCGAGACGGACATGACGGCGTATCTGCCGGAGGAAGCGCAAAAGGGAATCGTCGAACAAACACCGGTCGGAAGAATCGGAAAGCCGGAAGAGGTCGCCGCGGCGGTGCTCTTCCTGGCGAGCGACGAAGCGTCTTACATCACGGGTCAAGTGCTGCGCGTCAACGGCGGCATGTACGTCTGAAACCATGGGCCAGAAGGCCCGGAGAGCGGAAGATGGAAATCGGAGACAAGGTCAAGGAAATCGTTTCTCAGCAGCTCGACGTCGACAAGGCCAACATCAAGGAAGAATCGGCCTTCATCGACGACCTCGGCGCCGACTCGTTGGCGATCGTCGAGCTGGTCCTCGCGTTCGAAGAGCAGTTCGAGATCGACATCCCCGACGAGGACACGGAGAAGATCCGCACTGTCGGCGATGCCATTTCGTACATCCAGGCCCGCAACTCGTGATCGCTCGGCCGCGGGCGCTCTCGCCCGCGGCTGGAGGTCGACGTCGAACGGAGTCGAGCCATGCGAAGGGTCGTGATCACCGGAGCCGGGGCCGTCAGCCCGTGCGGTATCGATCTCGTCACCAGCTGGGACAACATCGTCGCCGGTAAGAGCGGGATTGCGACCATCGAGGGCTTCGACGCGTCGAAGCACGCCTCGACGATCGCGGGCGAGTGCACCGGATTCGATCCGGAGAAGTACATCGAGAAGAAGCGCGTCCGCGAGATGGGCCGCTTCATTCATCTCGCCATCGCCGCCTCCGAAGAAGCGATCGAGAGCGCCGGGTTCGAGCCCGACGACCGCCTGAAGGAGCGCACCGGCACCTTCATCGGCGTCGGCATGTGCGCGATGGAGATCATCGAGAAGAACGCCAGGGCGCTCTTCGACAAGGGGCCGCGCAGGGTTTCGCCCTACTTCATCCCCTCCGCCATCGCGAACCTCGCGCCCGGCCAGGTGTCCATGCGCTTCGACCTCAAGGGGCCGAGCTACACCACGACCAGCGCCTGCTCCTCCGGCGCTCACGCCATCGGCGAAGCCTTCAAGTGGATCCAGCGGGGCGACTGCGACGCCGCTCTCGCGGGCGGAGCGGAGGCGGCGGTGACCCCCCTCGGCGTCGCCGGCTTCACCGCGCTCCGGGCGCTCTCGGTTCGCAATGACGAGCCGGAGAAGGCGAGCCGGCCCTTCGACAAGGGACGCGACGGCTTCGTCATCGGGGAGGGCGCGGGCGTGATGGTCCTCGAGGAGCGCGAAGCCGCGATCGCGCGCGGTGCCAACATCCTCGCCGAGGTGGTGGGCTATGGCGCCACCGCGGACGCCTACCATTTGACCCAGCCGGCTCCGGAAGGTGAGGGCGCTCAGCGCGCGATGCGCCAGGCGCTCGCCGACGCCAAGGTGGATCGCGAGCGCGTCGACTACATCAACGCCCACGGAACCTCCACGCCCACCGGCGACATGCAGGAGCTGTTGGCGATCAACGCGGTCTTCGGCGATCACGCGAAGAACGGCCTCTGGGTCTCCAGCACCAAGAGTATGCACGGTCACCTCCTCGGCGGGGCCGGCGGACTCGAAGGGGTGCTCACGGCGCTGGCCATCCGCGACGGCATCGCGCCACCGACCATCAACCTCGACGATCCCGAAGAAGGCTGCGAGGGCCTCGAGCTCCTGCCACACGAGGCGCGCAAGCGCGACATCGGCGTGGCGCTCTCGAACTCCTTCGGCTTCGGTGGGACCAACGTCACCCTGGCCTTCGCGAAGCATGTCTGAGGCAAAGACGATCGCGCTCGGCGCGGACCACGCGGGCGTCGAGCTCAAAGACGCCCTGAAGTCCGCCCTCGCCGAGCGCGGCTACGAGGTCCTCGACCTGGGCACCCACTCGGCGGACAGCGTCGACTATCCGGACTTCGGACATGCGGTGGCGGCGAAGGTCGTGTCGGGCGAAGCAAAGCTCGGCCTGCTGATCTGCGGCACCGGTGTCGGTATGAGCATGAGCGCCAACCGTCACCACGGCGTGCGCGCCGTGGTCTGCAGCGACACCTTCAGCGCCCGCTTGTCCCGCATGCACAACGACGCCAACGTGCTCTGCATGGGGGCGCGCGTCGTCGGTCAGGGGCTCGCGCTCGACATCCTCGACGCCTTCCTCGGCGCGGGCTTCGAGGGCGGCCGTCACGAGCGGCGGGTCGCGAAGATCGAGCCGTGAAGCTCCGAAGCGCCCGCTTCCACGAGGAGGCTCGACGCTTTCGGCTGCTCTTCACTTGCGAGGACTGCGCCCACTTCCAGCCGGGCTCCGGGGCGTGCGGACACGGCTATCCCAACGAGGAGCATCGCCGCGCCCGCTACGAAGGTGAAGACCTCGCGCGCGTCGCCGTCGTCTTCTGCAAGGAGTGGGAGTGCGCTTGAGGCTCGCTGCGCTCGTGATGCTCGCGTCGCTCGGTGCATGCGACTGCGGGGACGAGCCATCGCCGGACACGAGCCCGGCGCCCGCGCCGCCCCCGCCCGCCCCGGTGCTGGCGCCGAAGCGCGTGGCCACCGCTGCGGCCTTCGATCTCGTCCCGTCGGGCCGGGGGGCACTCTTGTTCGTGGGCCCACCGGCGGACGACGGCGGCGGCGTGGCGGCTCATCCGCTCGGGCCGATGGGGGAGCGTGCGGGCGACACGATCTCCGTCTGGCGTGGACGCGCGCCGGTCGCCCCTTACGCCATCGAGATCGCCGCGGCGGCCGGAGGCGGACGCACCGCGGTGGCGTGGGCGTCGCAAGAGGGGCCGGAGGTCTACGTGCGCGTCAGCCACGCGAGCGAAACCACCTTCGCGCCCACCACGGAGCTCGGTCCGATGGACGTCGTCACGCGGGTCACGCGCGGCAACGTCGCCCTCGCGGGGGCGCCCGACGGAACCCTCGCGCTCCTCTACCGCCGCGACCGCGGCCCCTGCGCCGAAGGCGGTAGTGAGAGCTGCGCGCGCCTCGCCGCGCGTCGCATCGGCCCCGAAGGGGTCTCGGAGCGCGAAGGCATGCCGCTGGTGATCCCGGAGGTCTGCCCGACGCCGGTGCCCGGCTACGTCTGGGCAGACGGCACCTGGTACTACGCGCTCTGCGCGATCACGGACGGCGCCCCCGAGACGACCCTCTATGCGATCCGCTTCGAGCCGCGCTACGCGCAGGCCGACCAAATGCTGAGCCGTTGCGATCCCATCGGCCTCGCGCGGGTGGGGGAGGGCGCCGCGGTGATGCTGGGCCGCTGCGAGGGAGGCTTCGTCGACGGGGTGCGTGTCGCCGAGATGGGAACCGAGCGCACGCCCCTGCCCCACGTGACGCGGACGGTGGAGTGCAGCGAAGGACGGCCGCGCGCCGTGTTGACCGCCGACGGTCAGCGCGTGCAGGTGCCGCTGGGCGAAGCGACCGCCGGTCTCGCCCCGCTGCTGCCCGACGAGCTGGCCCCGGCGCATGCGCGGGCCATCTGGACGGGGCAAGCTCTGCTGGTGGCCACGCCGATCGGGGGGGAGGTGTCGCTCCGCCGCTACCAATGCCAAGATGCAGACCTCATTCGCACGGACGTGATCCGATGAACGCTTCCCTTCGTCTCCCCCCTCTGTTCCCCACGATCCTCCTCGGCTTCTTCGTCGTCACAGCCGCCGCTTGCGGTGACGACTCCGCGCCTTTGGACGACGGCGGCGCCGACGGGGGCGATGGCGGTGACGCGATGGTCGATGCCGGCCCCACCTGCACCGACCTCATGTATTCAACCACCGACGGGGAGCTGACGCGCTGGCCCGAGCCCGCGCTTCTCGTCGACGACCCGACGACCGTCACGGGCAAGCGTGTGCAGTTCCTGGCCGAGGACTACCCGACGTTCTCGGATCGACTCAGCGGCTTTCTGCCGCTGTTCACCGAGGACCTGTCGGACCTCGACGGCTTCGGTGTCAGCGCGGACGCGTACTTCCGCTTCGGCCGCGCGTTCGACATGGAGGCGGTGCCGAGCGGTGTGGAGACGGCGGATCCCTCCGCGGGCCTGGGCTTCGTGGTGCTCGGCGACGGAGGGCCGGAGCTCGTCCCCGTCGAGGTGCGCTTCAGCGATGGAGGGGCAACGCCGATCCTCGCGCCGATGCGCCCGCTGCCCGCCACCACCCACGCGGCGGTCTTCCTGACGCGTGCCCTCACGGACGCCGCAGGCGGATGCCTCGAGCCCTCCGCCGACATGGCGGCCGAGCTCGCGTCGCCCTCGCCGGAGCTGGGCGAAGCGATCGACGCCCTCATCTCCCTCGGCGTCATCGAGTCGGTGGACGACCTGGTGGCCCTCACCACCTTCATCACCCAGTCCACCACGAACCAGTCGCTGGCGATCGCGGCTGACATCGCCTCGCGAGACTACGCCCTGGACGCGCCCCTGGCGTGCGTCAGCAGCGCCGCGTGGGTGCAGTGCGACGGCACCTTCACCGCTTGGGACTACCGCGACGCCGACGGCGTCGTTCGCCAGGATCCGGCGGCGGTAGCCCCCGTCAGCTCCTACCAGGTGCCGCTTCGCGTCTGGCTGCCACGGGACGGCACGCCCCCGTATCGCACGGTGCTCTTCGGTCACGGCCTCGGCGGCGACCGCTCCCAGGGCGAAGCCCTCGCGCGCTACACCGTGCCCGAGGACGTCGCGACCATCGCCATCCCGGCGGTGCAGCATGGCGAGCATCCGACCAACGACATGCCGGGTCGCGCGACCTTGAGCACGGTCCTCGAGTTCTTCGCCATCGGCGACCTCGACACCCGGGCGGTCAACGGGCTGGTGCTCCGCGACAACTTCCGCCAGAGCACCTACGACAAGCTGCAGATCACCCGCGTCATCGAGGCGGGCCTGGACGCGGACGGTGACGGCGTCGTCGATCTCGACGCCTCGCAGATGGCGTACCTAGGCGCTTCCCTCGGCGGCATCATGGGCCCCGAGCTCTTGGCCCTCACCGACCGTTACACCGCGGGCATGCTCGCGGTGCCGGGTGCGAAGGTCACCAGCATCGTCAGCGAGTCGGTGGATTTCGGCGCGCTCGTCGTGCTCCTCGCGCCGCCGGGGACCACGCCCGGGGACGTCGAGCGCTTCTTCCCCGTCCTTCAGACGATCATCGAGCGCGGCGACGGGGCGAGCTACGCGCCGCACATCCTCCGCGACCGGCTGATCGGCGACGGCAGCATGCCCCCTCCGAGCATGCTGCTCGGCGTGGCCCTCGACGACAACACGGTTCCGAACGTCGCGAGCTGGAGCCTGGCGCGCGCCCTCGACGTTCCCATCACGCCGCAGGTGCTCCGCCCGGTGCCGGGCCTGGTCGGCCTCACCGAGACGCCGGTGAGCGGCAACGTGGCGGACGGAACCGCCACCGCGGGGCTCTTGCAATTCGACGTGATCGAGAAGGACGGCATGGTCGAGATGGCCACCCACGGAAGCACGCCCGGCTCGGCCGTGGCGGCTCGCGCCTGGCTCGAGTTCATGCGGACGCACTGGGACGACGGCCTCGCGGTCATCGTCGATCCCTACCCCCTGGAGGGGCTCGCTCACGCCAGTCCTTGACGGCCGCGCCGGGGGGAGCAATAGCAATCGCATGGCCCTCTTCTCGTCGCTGCCCGCGGAGGTATCGGTCTACGAGGTCTCCCCGCGCGACGGGCTTCAGAACGAAGCGGTCACCGTCGCGACGACCCGCAAGGTGCGCCTCATCGAAGCGCTGATCGACGCGGGCCTCAGGCGCATCGAGATCTCGAGCTTCGTCTCGCCGAAGTGGGTGCCGCAGCTGGCCGACGCCGAGGAGGTCGTGCGTCTGGTGCCCAAGCACGAGGGCGTGACCCTCAGCGCGCTCTGCCCGAACGTTCGCGGCCTCGAGCGGGCGAAGGCCGCGAAGGTCGAGGAGATCGGCGTCTTCATCAGCGCCTCCGAGACCCACAACCTCAAGAACGTGAACAAGACGGTGGCGGATACCCTCGCCGTCTTCGCCGACGTGGTGGGTCCCGCGGTCAACGCCGGGATCCGCGTGCGCGGCTACGTCTCGACGCTCTGGGGCTGCCCATACGAGGGCCACGTCGATCCGAAGAAGGGCTTCGAGATCGCCGAGAAGCTCCTCGGCCTCGGCTGCTATCAGGTGTCCCTCGGAGACACCATCGGGGTCGGCACCCCCGTACAGACCCGGGACATCCTCTCCCTCTTTCTTTCGAAGCTGCCCCCGAGCAGATCGCGCTGCATCTGCACGACACCCGCGGGACGGCCCTCACCAACGTGCTGGTGGGGCTCGAGATGGGCATCCGCACCTTCGACGCCTCGGTGGGTGGCCTCGGCGGCTGCCCCTACGCGCCTGGCGCGGCGGGCAACCTCGCCACCGAGGATCTCGTCTACACCCTGCACGGGATGGGCATCTCCACGGGGATCGACCTCGAGAAGCTCTGGATGGCTGGGCAGGTCGCAGAGGCGGTGGTCGGACGCGAGCTCCCGGGCAAGGTGCACAAGGCCGGCGTGCAATCTTTGCGCCGTTGAATCAAGAGGCGGCTTTCGGGCCAGCCTTTGCTAGGATGCCCGGCGATGGGGACACTAACCGCATTGGTGCTCGCCACTCCGGTGTTCGGGCTCGCTCTGACACCTCCTCCGGCTGCCCTCGCGCCGTCGGCGCTCACGCCGGTGGCTGCGCAGGCTGCTTTCGTCGGCGGTTTGCCGCCGCTTCGAGATCGCCGCGGACGACGCCGACGAAGCGGACGACGCCGACGAAGCGGCTGACGTCGCTGCGCCCGAGGAAGCGGCCGCGCAGGCAGCGGAGGCGGAGAGCGACTCGGACGATGGCGGCGTCTCCATGGAGGAGTACGGCGCGATGATGCGCCGCCGGGCGGAGATCCAGCGGATCCACAAACCGCTCGGCATCGCCACCTGGGCGTCGATGTTGGGCACCGTCCTGCTCGGCTGGTTCCAGTACCACAACCTGTACAACTTCGGCGCGCTGCAGGACTCGCCCTGCGTCACTGGCAACGGCGTCATCTTCGGCGAGAGCCAATGCAGCGGCACGCCCGTGGTGCACCTGACCTCCGCCATGCTCACCACCGCGCTCTACGCGGCGACCTTCACTCTATCGTTGATGATGCCCGACCCGGATGGGCTCGATGAAGGCGACAGCGATTACGCGAAGAACCTCCGCATGCACAAGATCCTGCGGTGGGTGCATCTCATCGGAATGATCGCGCAGCTCGGTCTGGGCATCGTGATCGCCAACGCCGAGTCTTTCGGCCTCGATCGCGCCAACAACTACGACACGCTCAATGCGCTCTCGATCACGCACATGGCGATCGGCACGGTCACGCTAGGCGCCCTCACCTGGGCGGGCGCCATCTTCCTGTTCTGACGGCGACGCCTTGGCGACGCGCAAGAAGGCGAGTCAGCGCGAACGAGAGGAAGCGGTCCTCGAGCATCGACGTGCCTTCGTCGAGGTGGTCGGGACCGAGATCAGCGCCATCTGGCGAAACGTGACGCGCCTCGGCGGTCAGGTCGTCGCCTGTCTGATCCTCTGGGACGAGCCCCGCTCGATGGACGACCTGGCCGAGGAGCTGGGGCGGAGCAAGAGCAACGTCTTCAACAACCTCAAGGCGCTCGAGTCGCTCGGGATCGTGAGGCGGGTACGCGTCAGCGGCTCGGCGCGGGACCACTACGAGCTGGCGGGCGCCTATCCCGACGTGCTCGTCGTCGCCTTCGCCCGACACCTGAGCCACAGCCTCGGCGACAAGTCCGCCGAGCTCACGCAGATGGCCAGCGAGCTGTCGGCGCTGGGGGAGGTCGCCGACGCCCCCGCGCTGTCATCGCGGGTGGCGCGGGTGGGGGAGAGTTACCGCGCCGCGGCGAAGCTGATCGACGGGCTGATGCCCTCGCCGGGCGAGCCGACGGATCTGGTCTCCATCATCCGTCGGATCACACCGGAATTGGTGAAGCACATCATAGGCTTGCTGCGCCGGCCCGGCGCCGGCTGAAGCCCGCGCGAAAGTCCCGGCGAGGCCGCATTCAAGGCTTGTTTGGCCGGGGTGGTGACGGGTACCATCGCCGGTCCCGGATCGGGACTCGCTTATCTTTGGAATCTCTCACCTTTTCGGTTTTCCGTGGCAGGGGCGGATCGTAGCCACGGGGGGCCAAAGCTCGCTCCGAAGTCGAAGGGACAGGAGAATCGATGGGCTCGCTCACGCTCTCGAACTATCTGGGCATGTTGCAGGACGACCCCGACGACGAGTCGGCCATCCAGGGTCTGCGCGACGTGCTCTCCAACGGGTCGAAGGAGGAGGACCCAGTGCGCCTCCTCGAGATGGCTCGGATGTCGCACGAGCAGCGCGGCGAGCTGCGCGCCGCGGCCTGGCTGATCGAGATCGAAGCCCCACTCATCAGCAGTGATCCCGATCTGGAAGCGGCGCTCTTCAAGGAGCTCGGCCGCATCCGCCACGAAGAGCTCCTCGACGACGAAGGCGCGAAGGGCGCCTTCCAGCGCGCCCTCGAGCTGCGCCCCAACGACACGGAGGTCGAAGAGGCCATCGAGCAGGTCGAACAGACCGCGGAGAACTGGAAGCAGATCGCCAAGCGCTTCGTGGAGGAGGCGAACAACGCCTCGGACGCCACGCTCAAGACGTCGCTGTTGACCCGTGCCGCGTCCCTGATCTGGCAGTACAAGAAGCGGGGCCGGGACAAGGAGGTGGACAAGCTCTTCACCGCGGCGCTCGAGGCCGATCCCGCCTCCACCCGCACTGCGCGCCTCTATGCCGAGACGCTCCGCGCGCGCGAGAACTTCGAGGCGCTCGCCAAGGTCCTCACCGAAGCCGCCGATCACGCCCGCAACCGGGACGAAAAGCTCAACCTCTACGTCCGCGCGGCGCGGGTGTTCACCCGACGCCTCGAGAACGAGGAGAGCGCGGCGTCCTGCTACGAGCGGGTTCTCGACTTCTCTCCCGGTCACGAGGAGGCGCTTCGCTTCCTGGTCGAGTACTTCACCGAGCGCGAGGACTGGGACAGTCTGGTCGCGCTCTACGAGGACGCGCTGCGCAGCCGGCACAAGCTCGAGGACGAGCCGGGGATCCTGCTGCAGCTCGGCATGGTGCACTGGCGCATTCGCACCGCCCCCGACGAGGCCGAGCCCTACTTCGATCGCCTGCGCAAGATCGATCCCGCGCACCCGGGGATGCTCTACTTCTACCGCGAGTACCTGGCGTCGTCGGAGGATCCGCAGCGCCTGCTCACCATCCTCGCTGACGCGCAGCGCGTCACCGAGGACCCGGAGCAGAAGCTCCAGCTCGCGGTGGAGCTGCGCGCACGGCGCAGAGCAGCGACGCGACGGTGGAGCGCGCGGTCGACGCGTGGAAGGCGGTGCAGCGACAGGCACCCGAGCACACCGAGGCGCGCGCGGCGCTCCGCGAGCTCTACGCCAAGGCCGAGAAGTGGAACGCCCTGGTCGAGCTCCTGAAGGCCGAGATCGATTCGCTCCCGGACGAGGAAGCCGAGCGCAAGGTCGAGCTGCTGCGCGAGATCGTCCCGATCTACCGGGACAAGCTCGCCCTCGACGTGATGGTGATCAACACCTACAACGCCATCCTCACCCACGTCCCCGACGACGCGACGCGCTCGCGGCGCTGTCGCGCACCTACGAGTCGATGGGCCGCTGGAACGACCTGATCCAGGTGCTCACGCGGCAGGCGGATGGGGCCGACGATCCCACCAAGAAGGTCGCGCTCTACCAGCGGGTGGCGGATCTCTGGATCGAGCACTTCGCCAACTACAACCAGGCGACCGAGCCGCTCGAAGAAGTCGTCGCGATCGAGCCCGAGAACCGTCGCGCGCTCGGGCAGCTCAAGGAGATCTACGAAAAGAAGCGCGCCTGGACCTCGCTCTACGAGGTCCTCGAGAAGGAGTCGCAGCTCGCCAGCGATCCCGAGGTCCGTCTGGCCAACAAGATCGAGCTCGCCAAGCTCGCGGGCGAGCGGCTGCACCAGAACGCCGACGCCATCGCGCTCTGGAGCGAGGTGGTCGAGCAGGCGCCCGACACCGAAGACGCCATCGACGCGCTCGAGCGGCTCGCGGAGCGCGAGAAGGACTGGGGCACCCTGGCAGAGGTCCTCGAGCTGCGCGCGATCGCGAGGCGGACGAGAGCGCGCGGATCAAGATCCTGACCAAGCTGGGCACGGTCTACGGCGAGCACCTGCGGAGCCGTCGCAGGCCGCCAGCGCCTGGAAGCGCATCCTCGCCCTCGATCCCCGCAACGGTCGGGCGACGCGCACCCTGCGCGAGTCCTATCTCGCTGCAGAGGACTGGGATGGCCTCGAGGCGCTCTACGCCGAGACCGAGGATTGGGAAGGGCTGGTCGACGTGCTCGGCAGCGCCGCCGAGCGCGAGGAGGACGCGGAGCTCAAGGTCGAGCTCTCGGTGCGCGCCGCCGAGATCTACGAGGGCCGCATCGGCGAGCCCCATCGCGCCTTCCGGAACTAGGAGCGGGTGCTCTCCGTTCGTCCCGACGACGTCCGCGCGGCGACGGCGCTTCTGCCCATCTACGAAAAGGACGAGAAATGGCCGCGCGTGGCGGCCATGCGGGAGATCCTGCTCCGAAACCTCTCCGAGGAGGCCCCCCTCGAGACGCGTCTCGAGATGCTCACGGATCTGCGCCGTCTCTGTGTCGACCGGCTCTCCGACGAGCAGGCGGCGTTCGGCTGGGCCAAGGAAGCCTATGCCCTCGCCCCGACGGACGAAGAGGCCACCGAGGCGCTCGAAGCGGCGGCGGGCCGCGCAGGGGCGCACGAAGCGCTGATCGCGCTCTACCAGGCACGACTCTCCGAGGCCACGGAAGACGAGGCGCTGCGCCTGAGGCGCCGCCTGGCGGCCATCGCTGGTGAAGAGCTCGGCCGCGCCGACGACGCCATCCAGCAGCTCGAGCAGATCCTCGCGTCCGATCCCGCTGACGCCGAAGCGATCGAGGTGCTCGACCGTCTCTACCGCGCCGACAATCGCACCTCCGATCTCCGCAAGCTCTACCAGCACCGGATCGAGCACGCGGACGACGGCGAGACGAAGGTGCGCTGCCTTCGCGAGCTCGCGGCCCTCGAGGAGGACGTTCTCGACGACGCCGACGCCGCGATAGGTCATTACGCGCAGCTGCTCACCATCGAGCCGGCCGACGGCGAGGCCCTCGCCGCGCTCGACCGCCTCTACGGCGCTGCGGAGCGGTACGGCGATCTCGCCGATGTCCTGCGCCGGCGCCGCGAGCTCGACGTCGACGACGCGACGCGCATCGATCTCGTCCTCCGTCTCGGCGATCTGTTGCGGATGCATCTCTCCGATCCGGCCGGCGCGGTGGACGCATACAGCGACGTCCTGCGCCTCGCCCCCGGACACGACATGGCGGTCGCCGGTCTCGAAGCCCTCGCGCAGTCGAATCCGGAGCTGTCGGTGCAGGTCGGCCGACTCCTCGAGAACGCGTACGAGTCGAAGGCCAGCTATCAGAAGCTCGCCGACGTGCTCGAGAAGCGTCTCGAGAAGGCCGAGGACCCGGACGAGATCCGGGTCTCAGACTGCGCCTCGCGGAGCTCGCCGGTACCGAGCTCGGTGACGTCGAAGGCGCCTACTACGCCATCGAGGCCGCCTTCCTCGCGCGGCCCTCGGACGCCGAGCTCTGGGATTGGATCACCGACGCGGCGGAGCGCGCGGGCAAGCACGAAGCGCTCGCGGCCGCGTATGCGATGGCCATCGACGAAGGGGGGCTCGACCCGGAGGTCGTGCGCGAGCTCGCGACGCGCGCCGCGACCATCTTCGACGAGATCCTCGGCAACCCTTCCTCTGCCGAGCCCTTCCACCGGCTGGTGCTGGCGCAGGATCCCCTCGACGAGCGCGCCTTCGAAGCGCTGAAGCAGATCTTCACCGACGGCGAGAAGTGGGACGACCTGCAGGTCCTCTACCGCAACCGCATCGCCCACACCATCGACGGCGACCAGAAGCGCGAGCTGCTGCTTCAGGTCTGCTTCCTCTTCGAGGAGCTCCTCGACGATCCGGAGCTCGCGATCCGCGCCTACCAAGACGTGGTCGAGCTCGAGCCCGATCACGTGGTCAGCCGTCGGGCCCTCGACCGGCTCTACCGCCGCACCGAGCGCTGGCGCGATCTCGCGGCGCTCCTCCGTCAGGAGCTCGACGGCGCCGAAGGGCAGGACCTCCTCGATGCCAACTTCGAGCTCGCGACGCTGTACGAGCAGAAGCTCGAAGAGCCGGCCACCGCGGTCGACTACTACGAGCAGGTCCTGGCGGAGAACCCGACGCACCTTCGCTCTCAGGAGGCGCTCGAGCGCTTGATCTCGGTGCCGCCGCAGCGCCAGCGCATCGCCGCCATCCTCGAGCCGCTCTACGAAGCGCAAGGGGCCTACGCGGAGCTCGCGCGCATCCTCGAGGTGCAGCTCGAGGATCTGTCCGATCCGGGCTCGCAGGTGGGGCTCCTGCTCCGCATCGCCGAGCTGGCCGAGGTGAAGAACCACGACGTCGACAAGGCCTTCAGCGCGCTCTCGCGTGCCGTGGCGCTCGACCCCGCGGACGGTCGCGCGCGCGAAGAGCTGGCCCGGGTGGCGACGATTCGGGAGCGGACGCGAGCGCGCCGAGGTGCTCGAAGAGGCCGTCCAGAACACGACCGACACCTATCTGGTCTCGGAGCTCCTGATGGAGCTCGCCAAGCTCTACGACGAGCAGCTCGACGACTCGGCGAACGCCGAGAAGGCCTACACCCGGCTCATCCAGGCCGACGGAGACAACCCCGACGTGGTCCTGCCCGCGTCGAGGGCCCTCGAGCGCATCCACCTCGGCATCAGAAGTTCGATCTCCTCGCCCAGGATCTGCGCCGGCAGGTGGAGCTCGTGCACGACGTCGAAGAGAAGAAGTCACTGCTCGTGCGACTCGCGGACCTCCTCGAGGACACCCTCGAGGACCGCGACGGCGCCATCGCCGCGCATCGGCAGCGACTCGATCACGACCCGGCCGACGTCGACGCGATGAAGGCCCTCGAGCGGCTCTACGAGCGCGCCGAGCAGTGGCAGCGCCTCATCGGCGTGCTGTCGAGCCACGACAACGTCACCGATGACGAGGCCGAGCAGAAGCGCATCGCGCTGCGCATCGGAGAGATCTACGACGACAAGCTCGAGGACGCCGACAACGCCATCGTCGCCTACAACGATGCGCTGGCTCGATTCGGTGCCGACCGCGACGTGCTGGCGGCGCTCGCCCGGCTCTATGAGCAGACGGAGCGCTGGGACGACCTGCTCGAGGTGGTCGGACGGGAGCTCGAGCAGACCGAGGATCCGGTCGAGCGCGCGGGTCTTCGCTTCCGTGCCGCGGAGCTGATGCGCCAGCGGACCGGCGAGGTCGAACGCGCGATCGAGGCCTACGCCGAGGTCATGCGATGGTGCCGGACCACGAGGGCGCGCTCACCGCGCTCGAGCTGGTGGTCGCGAGCGACGACCGGCACGCGCGCATCGCGGCGGCTCGGGTGCTGATCCCCCGCTACGAGGGGACCGCCGACTACGACAAGCTCATCGAGGTGCTGACCGTCACCGGGCAGTCCGACGATCCGATGGAGCGCTTCTCCGCGCTCCGCCGCGCCGCCGAGGTCGCCGACGTCGGTCTCGAGTCGCCCGAGAGGGCCTTCGACCTCACGGCCGACGCGATCAAGGCGGGCCTCGGCGAGCCCGACCTCGAGGACCTCTTGTCCGACCTCGAGCGTCACGCGGTCGCCTCCGAGCGCTTCGAGGACTACGTGGCGCTGCTCCGCGAGATCGTGGGCGACGTCTTCAACGGCGATCTGTCGCTGTCGATCCTCCTCAAGATCGCCGACGCCGCCGTCTCCCGGCTCGAGAACGACGAGCTCGCGGGCGAGTACTACAGCAAGGTGCTCGAGGAGCGCCCCGATCACATGGAGGCCCTCGACGCTCTCGAGGCGCTCAAGAAGCGCCAGGACGATCATCGCGGGTTGCTCGACGTGCTGCGGCGCAAGACCGACCTCGCCGACGATCCCGAGCGCCGCGTCAGCTCCTGCTGCAACAGGCGGAGCTCTCGGAGACCGCCCTCGACGACGTCGAGGCGGCGATCGAAGCGTACGAGCAGGTGCTCGGCGAACAGGAGCGCCCGGCGGCCTTCGAAGGGCTCGAGCGTCTCTACCGGCGCGCCGAGCGATACCACGACCTGGCCTCGGTGCTCGAGCGGCGCCTGGACAGCATGGCTTCCAGCGGCGCCGGAGACGCGGTGGAGGTGCGCTATCGCCTCGGGCGCGTCGCCCAGAACCACCTCGACGACATGTACCGGGCGATCGATCAGTTCCGCGAAGCGCTGGCCCTGGACGGCAGCCACCAGCCGACCATCGAGGCGCTCGAGTCGCTGATGGAGGACGAGGAGCATCGCTCCGCGGCGGCCGAGATCCTCGAGCCCGTGTTCCTCCAGCCGATGGACTGGCCGAAGGTCACCTCCGTGCTCGAAGCGCGCGTGGCGACCTCCGACGTGGTCGAGGACCGCAAGACCTGGCTCGGCCGCCTCGGTCAGATCCACGAGGACTATCTCGAGGACCTCGACGGCGCGCTCGAGATCTACGCGCGCCTCTTCCAGGAGGAGCCCACCGACGAGAGCGTGTGGGACACGCTGACCCGCCTCGCCCGCAAGCTCGACAAGCACGAGCGGCTGGCGGAGATCTACGGCGAGGCGCTCGCGGAGATCAGCGTCGACGAGCCGGCGACCGCCAAGCTCGCTTTCATCACCGGCAAGCTCCACGACGACAAGACCGGCGACCTCGACAAGGCGTCGAACTACTACCGCCGCGCTCTCGACTTCGACCCCACCGACCGCGAGGTCTTCGACGCGCTCGACTCGGTTCACCGCCGGCGTGAGGACTGGGACGCCCTGGTTTCCCTCGACCGGGAGCGGCTCGACGTCGCCACCAGTGACGAGGAGCGCATCGAGCTCCTGCACAAGATGGCCGAAACCACGCTCGAGCAGAAGTCGGAGCCCGAGGCGGCCATCGATCTCTATCGCGACATCCTCGAGATCGATCCGCGCGAGCCGCGGGCGATCGACGCCCTCGACCGTCTCTACAGCGCGCGCGAGCGCTGGGAAGACCTCGCGGAGCACATCCGCCATCGGGTGGACGTCTCGATGGGCACCGACGACGAGGTGCCGCTCAAGCATCGGCTCGGCGCGCTCCTCGTCGACCAGCTCGACGATCGCGCCGGCGGCCTCGACGTCTTCGAGGAGATCACGCGGATGGACCCGAGCTTCGGGCCCACCGTCGCCAAGCTCGAGCAGATGGTGACCGCAGAGGACGACCGCCTGCGCATCACCCAGATCCTCGAGCCCATCTACCGGGGCGCCGACGAGTGGCGGAAGCGCATCGCCATCTTCGAGGCGCAGGCCGCGATCGCCGACGATCCGATCGACAAGGTTCGACTCCTCGGAGAGGTGGGCCGGATCCACGAAGAGCGCGGCCGTGACGGCGTCCTCGCCTTCCACGCCTGGACCCGCGCCTTCGCGGCCGACCCGATGGACGACGCGACGCGCGCCGAGATCGAACGGCTGGCGGAGCTCCTCGACGCCTGGGACCAGCACGTCCAGGCCTACGAGACCGCGATCACCAAGACCGACGACCCCATGCGGGTCACCGAGCTCCTGAACCGCATCGCCGAGGTGCACGACGAGAATCGGGGCGATCCCCGGTCGGCGATCGAGACCTACGAGCGAATCCTCGAGAAGGACCCAGACGCCTCGAGCCGCTGTCGACGCTCGAGCCGCTCCACATGATGGTCGGCGATTGGCGCGGGCTGGTGGACGTCCTCGGCCGGCGGGTGCAGCGCGTCTTCGATCCGGAGGAGCGCGGCGAGCTGCTCAGGCGCGAAGGCTCGGTGCTCGAAGAGCTCCTGGGCGACCGTGAAGGCGCCATCGAGGCCTACGGGTAGGCGCTCGTCGAGAACGACTCGGACGACATCGCCCTCGAGTCTCTCGACCGCCTCTACAGGCGGCCGGCAACTCGGAGAAGCTCGCCGAGGTGCTGCGGCGCCGCTCACCTCGAGCCCGAGGCAGAGTCGCGCGTCGAGCTGGCCGGGCGCCTCGGAACCCTTCTCGAGAAGCAGCTCGGGCAGCCCGAAGACGCCATCGACGCCTTCCAGCGCGTGCTCGACGACGAGCCCAGAACGCCGACGCGATCGAAGCCCTCGCTCGGCTCTACGAGCGTCAGGCGATGTGGCCGGAGCTGCTCGACAACCTGCGCCCGCGCCGCGCCGACCGCGGACGCGGAGAAGCGGGTGGCGCTCTTCCCCGCGCCGGCGAGGTGCTCGAGCGCGAGATCGACGACGTGCCCGACGCGCTCGCCACCTACGAGGAGGTGCTCGGGCTCGACTCGCACTACGAGCCGGCCATCGACGCGCTCCTGCGCATCGCCAAGCTCGAGGACTACCGCGAGCGCGCCGGGAGATCCTCGAGCCGCGCCTCGAAGAGCAGGGCGGTGAAGACCACCAGCGTGTCGCCCGCGAGGCCGCGGCGCGAAAGCCCCTCCCGTCTGCTCGGCCGACGCGCCGTGGGCGATGAGGGCGGCCGCCTGGGCCAGCTTCAGCTCGCGGGTCATCGGCACGGGACCGCGCCGCGTCTCGGCCATGCTCCCGGCTCGTGGCCTTCGAGGGCCTGCACGAAGCTTCTGGGCGTCCGCGTAGCGCTCCTCGGGTCCTTCTTTGGGACGCGTCCGGCGGGAGGGTGGCTTCGATCGGCAGCCGCCGCTTTCGATGTGCGATAACCGCGGTGTGAAGCTGACTCCGGAGCTCGCTGGCGTCCACGCCCTGGGTGGGCGAGTCCATGCGCGCGTCGCAGGCTTCGGTGTCGGCGCAGATGGACGCGGCCAGGTCAGGCGCATGCGCAAGAGGGCGAGGCGCGCCTGTCCCTCTACGGCAACGACATCGACGAGACCACCCTTCCTCCAACGCTTCCTCGGCTGGGCGAGGTGACGGTGCAGGCGAGCACGCAGGAGGCGCGCGAGCTGGCCCAGGCGGCCGAGCGAATATTCGCAGCCGCCAGCGGGACGAGGGAAGCACCGATCGGGACGCGATAATAGATGCGTTCTCCTCGGCCGAGCGCCGGTAGTCGCGGGCGAGGTTGTCGTCGATGAGCCCGTCGACCGTCGGTGAGCTCCACCTCGGAGATCTCCGCCGTCCGCAAACGCACGGCGCCCGTAAGGGTCTGGCCGACACCGCGCTCAAGACGGCGAACTCGGGTTACCTGACCCGTCGTCTCGTCGACGTGGCGCAGGACGGCGTCATCACCGAGTACGACTGTGAGACCCTCGACGGCATCTGGGTCAGCAAGCTCGAAGAGGGTGGTGAGGTCGTGACCACGCTCGGCGAGCGCGTCCTCGGCCGTACGGCTCTCGAGGACATCGTCGACCCGGTGACCGGCGACATCATCGTCGACGCCAACGACGAGATCGACGAGCACAAGGTGGGACCTGATCGAAGAGGCGGGCATCGAGCGCGTCATCATCCGGTCGGTCTCTCACCTGCCAGACGCGTCGCGGCATCTGCGCCAAGTGCTACGGGCGTGACCTCGCCCGCGGCTACGCGGTGAACATGGGTGAAGCGGTCGGCGTCATCGCCGCGCAGTCCATCGGCGAGCCCGGCACGCAGCTGACGATGCGGACCTTCCACATCGGTGGCGCGGCCGCCCGCGGCAAAATGGAGCAGTCGAACCTGGAGTGTCGCTCCGAGGGTACGGTCCGCTTCAATCGCCGGGCCGCCGTTGCCCGCGGGGCGCCTGACCGCCCGTGAGCGTCGAGACGTCGACGGTGGTGCCCGTCGCGCTGTCCCACTGGGTCTCACGGGTCAGATGAACCGCCTCTTCTTTGTGAAAGAAGGCGGCGACCGTCGCCGTCGGCCATGCGAACTCCTGCATCACGCCGTTCGGGATGACCTCGACAAGCACCCTCTCCTCAAGCTTCACGACCGGGGAATCTCGAAGGTCCCCGTATCGTCGCTCACGGTTTCGAAGGCCGTGGTCCCGCCGCGAAGGAGCGAGACCTCGCACCAATCACCGGCGTGTCTCATCGCGATGGCGGCCGACCCGATGGAGATGGCCACCCTCACCGCGCAGTACCAGAACGTGGGACTGCTCGTGGGTCGAGATGAAGGAGAAGAAGGCGCGCGTCGAGGACGCCCTTCACGCGACCCGTGCGGCCGTGGAAGAGGGCATCGTCCCCGGCGGCGGCGTGGCGCTCATCCGTGGCCAGAACGGCCTCGACAAGTGATGCCCTCGGCGCAGCGCAACTCGCAGTGCGCCACCGGCGGAGATAATGGGCACTTTCATCTCGTCGCCGCAGGGGCAGCTGACCGTGCCCGAGCCGCGATGTCCGCGACCGCGCGATCCCCATCGACGCTGCAACCTCATCGACGACGTGAGGAGTCGGACGACGAGGCCTTCGCCCAGACGCTGCAGAAGCTCGCCGACGTCTACGTCAACGACGCCTTCGGCGCGGCGCACCGGGCCCACGCGTCGGTGTCGGCGCTGCCGCGCCTGATCCGCGAGCGCGGCGCGGGGCTCTTGATGCAGCGCGAGCTCACCGCCCTCGAGAAGGTGCGTAGCAATGCGCAGAAGCCCTTCGTGGCGGTGCTGGGCGGCGCCAAGGTTTCGGACAAATCGAGGTGATCGAAGCGCTCCTCGGCAAGGTGGACGCCCTCTTGGTGAGGGGAGCCGAGAAGAGGAGACCGCCGGAAACGAGATGGTCGCCGACCTCGACCGGGACCAGTGGGAGAAACGACCGGAGGGCGGCGCCGCCGCGTGACCACCTGCGGGGGCTGTCGTACCCTCCCGCTCCATGAAGAGAAGATCGCGTTGGGGGTGGGCGTGGTGCTCCTCCTCCTGACCTGGGACCGGTCATCGCCGCCGCCATGCGACCAGACGAGTACCGTGTGGAGCGCACCCGCGTGATGAGCGCGACGCCGAATCTGATCGTCCCCCACCTCGAGAACCTCGAGAAGTGACCGAGTGGAACCCGTGGATCGATCTCGATCCGCACGCGCGCATCGAATACTCCGATCCGTCGTCGGGGTCGGCGCCTGGTACACCTGGGAAGGCAACGACGACCTCGGCAAGGGCAAGTTGACGATCACCTCGGCCAGCGCCGAGGAGGTCACCTACGACCTCGAGTTCATCGAGCCCTTCCCCTCCACCGCCGACGTCGGCATCGCCCTCGATGAGCAGGGGGATGGCACGAAGGTCACCTGGTGGATGGAGGGAAGGAACGACTTCATGGGCAAGCTCTTCGACCTCTTCGTGGGCATGGACTCCGTGATTGGCGCGGACTTCGAGCGCGGCCTCGAAAAGCTCGAGCACGCCGAGACCGCCGGCGGATGACCGACCGGCTCCTCATCGTCCACGCGACGAATCTTCTGTCGCGCGGGTATCTGAGCGTCTCCGACGACCGGCAGACGCCCGAGGAGATCCCGCCGGCGCGCTCTTCGCCGCGACCAGCGCGCTGCGGCGGGCCCTGGCCTTCAAGGAGCCGGAGATGGCGGTGGCCATCTTCGATGCGGACGCCGACGCCTCGAGCTGGTCATCCTCGCTCGCCTCGCAGCAGGAGCGCTTCCCGGATCTGCTGCGTGCTCAGGGGATTACCGTGACGACGACCTCCTCGGCCGCCGACGTCGTCGCGTCCTACACGCAGGCCGCCCTCGAAGCCGGCCACGACGTCGTCATCGTCGGCAGCGACAAGCGCCTGGCCCAGCTCGTGGACGATGGCGTGTGGTGGTACGACGCCTACAAGGACGTTCGCTACACGCCCGAGCTCGTGCGCAAGCGCTTCGAGGTGGGGCCGGCGAACGTGGCCGAGTGGCTCGCGCTGGTCGGCGACGACGACGCGCTCCCCGGCGTCAAGGGCCTCGGCAAGAAGGGCGCGACCCAGCTCATCGAGGCTTTCGGGTCCCTCGACGAGGCGCTGGAGAGGGCCGACGAGATCGAAGGCCGCATCGGCAACGCGCTGCGTGCGTCGCTCGACGACGCGCACGCGAGCTCGCGCGCGCCCGCCTCGATCGACGTCGACCTGCCCCTGCCACTCGACGCGCTCGGCTTCAGCCGCCCGAGCTTCGGCGCTCGGTGCCCTCTACGCCGAGCTCGGCTTCTTCGAGCTGCTGGCAGCCGAGAGGGGCGCCTCGACGACGTAGAGGTCACCGTCTGCGCGACGCGGCGCGCTCGCCGATGCGCTCGCGCGCTCGAACGCGCGCCGGTGGCCATCCACGCGCTCATCGAGGACCCCTCGCCCGTCGCGGGGCGCCTCGCCGGGGTCGCGCTCGTGAAGAGCGAAGGCCTGGCGCTCTATGTGCCCTTCGCGGGACGGGCGCCGTGTTCGACGACGTGCCCGACGCACTCGCCACGTTCCTCGCCGACGCCGCGCGCCCGAAGGTCGGGCACGACCTCAAGCGCGCTGTCGTCGCCTTCGCGCGGCGCGGCATCACCATGAGGGGCATCGCTGGCGACTCGGCCTCCGCGTCCCACCTGCACCAGCCGAGCAACTGGGCGCCGCACGATCTGCCTCCTGGTCAGCAGGTGTTGCACCGCGCGCTGGACGAGGAAGGCGTTGCGCGGCGTGGGCCGGGCGCGCAAGCCGTGGGCCGCGATCGGACGGCGGTCGCGGCCGCCTACGCGGCGCACCTCGCCCGCGCGGCGGACGAGGTGTGGCGCGGCTCGAGCCGACGACCGACGAGCGCTGTTGGACGAGTACCTTGCCCTTCGCGAGACCTGCGCGCATGGAGCTGTCGGGTATCGCCGTGGACGGCGCGGACCTCGCCAGCGCAGGCGACGACTTCGAGCGGATCCGCGAAGAGCTCGAACAGAGATCCACGCGCTCGCCGGCAAGAGCTTCAACGTCGGCTCCACCAAGCAGCTCGGCGCGGTGCTCTTCGAGGATCTCGGGCTGACGGTCGTCAAGAAGACCAAGACCGGCTGGAGCACCGCGACCGACGCGCTCGAGCGCATCGACCACGAGCACCCCATCGTCCCGCTGGTCGATCCGCTGTCGGCTCTTGCGGCGGCTGAAGGACACCTGGGTCACGGCCTCATCGCGAGCATCGCCGACGACGGACGCGTGCACGCGATGTTTCACCCGGCGCGTTCTTTCGGGCCGCGTCATCTGCTCGGCGCCCGACCTCGGCCGCGTGCCGGGCAGACGCCCGAGATGGCGCGCATCCGCCACGCCTTCTCGCGCCGCCGGGGCACGTCCTGCTCACGTCGACTACGGGCAGCTCGGTCTCTTCGTGCTCGCGCACCTGACGAGCGACCCGGCGCTGGTCGAGCCACTCGCGAACGAAGCCGACATGCACGCTCACGGCGGCCGCCGTGCTCGACCTCGATCCGGCGAAGGCCTCGGGCAAGAAGGAGCGCCAGATCGGCAAGGTCGTGAACTTCGCGACCTTCGCCGGCCAGGGCGCGAGCGCGCTGGCGCTCGAGCTCGGCGTCGACGCCGCGAGGCCAAGGAGCTCATCGACCGCTTCGATCGCCGCTACGCGGTGGTGCGGGCGTTTCAGGACGAGCAGCTGCGCCTGGCGCGAAGCGCGGCTTCATCGTCACCCTCGCCGGGCGCCGCTGGCCCATCGGAGGTCTCGACTTCGAACGACCGTTGGCGCGCGCCTACGCGGAGCGGCTCGCCCGGCGCGCCACCCACGAGGGCTCGGTGGCCGACGTGTCCCGGCGCGGCCTGCTCCACGCCGACCAGGCGCTCCGCGCCCGCGGCTTCGCGCCGCGCCGCTGCTGCAGGTGCACGACGAGGTGCTCTTCGAGGTCGACGGGGACGAGCTCGAGACGGCCGCCGAGGTCGCCGCCGACGCCATGCGACAGGCCTTCGCGCTCGAGGTCCCTCTGCGCGTGGGGAAGAAGGCGGGACCGAACTGGGCGGAGCTGCGACCTCCGGCTAGAGTTCGGCCATGCCCATGTTCGTGTCCCTCGCACTCGCGAGTCGCCGCCCTCTCGACCGCCGCCTCAGCCCAGGCACGAGCGGAGGGCCCCCGCTCCCTTTCGGGACGGTGTTCGCGTCGGAGGCGGCATGGTGGCGGGCTTCGCCGGACAGCTCCACCTCGACTACGAAAACCTGCCCGACACAAACGACAATCTCCTCGCCACGGTCGGCTTCGACGTCTTCGCCGAGTACGCGTTCATGCGCTACCTGGCGCTCGGTGCGCGGTCGAGCCTCGTCTGGTGGAACGCCGAGACCTTCGACAACGCGGGGAACGAACACAGCTTCCTGTGAACGGGGACATCCAACCGAAGTTCGCTTCCCCTTCGCCCTCGCGGATTTCGGGGCGGAGGTGTTCCTCGCACTCCCGCTCGGCCTCACCGTCAGCGTGCCCAATCGGGACATCCTGGGCAATCCGAACGTAGCGCCCGGTTTCAATCCAGCGATCATGGGCGGGTCAGCACTCCTGTGGTTCACCCCGAGCAAATAGGCGCCTACACCCAGGTCGGCTGGCAATGGCATTGGGCCCGCCACCAGTTCACCAGCGGTCTGGCGTCCGGGGTCGACGTCAACGCGCGCATTGGCGGTGCTGGGGGGCGTCGCGGTCGACGTCCGAGACGGCGTGTCTGTCGCAGTCGCCGGGGCTGTTGGCGTCTCCGTCGGAGTTTCCGTCGGCGTCGCGATCGCGGTCGACGTCGGAGTTTCGGTCGCGGTACCGGTCGGCGTCGCCCTGGGCGTGTTCGTTGGTGTGGCCGTAGGCGTCTCGGTCGGGGTTGCGGTGGCGGTACTCACGGATGTCGCTGTCGGCGTATCGGTGGGGTTGCCGGTCGGCGTCGCAGTCGGCGTACTGGTCGATGTCCCGGTCGGGGTCTGAGTCCATGTGGGAGTCGGCGTATCGGTCGCCGTCGCCGCACCCGTTGGGGTATCGGTGGGAGTTGCCGTGGGTGTGTTCGTCGCGGTCTGAGTCGCCGTCTCGGTCGGCGTGGCTATCGGCGTCTCGGTGGGCGTCTCCGTGGGAGTGTTCGTCGGCGTAACCGTGCGCGTCTCGCTCGGGGTTGCGGTGGCGGTACTCGTGGGTGTCGCCGTCGGCGTATCCGTCGAAGCTACAGTGGGGGTGTTCGTCGGGATCTGAGTCGGCGTGTCGGTCGCCGTCGCCGTAACCGTTGGGGTCTCTGTCGGTGTGTCGGTGGGCGTTCTGGTCGGCGTGACGGTCGGTGTCGCCGTCGGAGTGTCCGTTGCAGTGCCGGTCGCTGTCGCCGTGGCTGTCGGGGTCTCCGTCGGGGTGTCCGTCGGCGTCTTCGTCGGCGTGTCAGTAGCTGTGCTGGTCGGCGTGACTGTCGGGGTGTGAGTCGGCGTGTTGGTCGTCGTCGCTGTCGGTGTTCGTCTTGTGTTTCGGTCTTTTCAGTTGGCGTCAAAGTAGCGGTCGGCGTCTCGGTCGGGATCTGAGTCGGCGTGTCGGTCGCCGTTGCCGTTGCGGTCTCGGTCGGCGTTTCCGTCGGGGTATCCGTCGGGGCGTCGGTCGCCGTCGCCGTAACCGTTGGGGTCGCCGTCGGCGTGTCAGTGGCCGTGCTGGTTGGCGTGACTGTCGGCGTCTCCGTCGGCGTGTCGGTGACGGTGCTGGTCGCCGTGGCTGTCGGCGTCTCCGTCGGGGTGTCCGTGGCGGTGCTGGTCACCGTGGCTGTCGGGGTATCCGTCGGCGTGTCGGTCGGGGTTTGAGTCGGTGTGTAGGTCGGCGTCAAGGTCGCGGCGGTTGGCGTCTCCGTCGGCGTGTCGGTGGCGGTGCTGGTAACGGTGGCTGTCGGGGTGTCAGTCGGCGTGTCGGTCGGGGTCTGAGTCGGTGTATCGGTCGGCGTCGCCGTGGCCGTTGGGGTCTCCGTCGGGGTGTCAGTGGCCGTGCTGGTCGGTCGGAGTCTCCGTCGGGGTTTCCGTCGGCGTGTCGGTCGCAGTCGGCGTGGCGGTTGGCCTTCTCCGCCGGTGTGTCCGTCGGGGTGTCGGTGGCCGTGCTGGTTGGCGTGACCGTCGGCGTATCCGTCGGTGTCCCAGTCGGCGTCTCGGTCGGGGTCTGAGTCGGCGTGTCGGTCGCGGTCGCCGTAACGGTTGGCGTCTCCGTCGGCGTGTCAGTGGCCGTGTTGGTCGGCGTGACCGTCGGTGTGTCGGTCGCAGTTGGCGTAGATGTTGGCGTCTCCGTGGGAGTTTCAGTGGCCGTGCTGGTCGGCGTGACCGTCGGCGTATCCGTCGGAGTCCCAGTCGGCGTCTGGTGGGTTTGAGTCGGCGTGTCGGTCGCAGTCGCCGTCACCGTCGGTGTGTCGGTCGCCGTCGCCGTGGAGGTTGGCGTCTCCGTCGGGGTGTCGGTGGTGGTGGTGCTGGTCGCCGTGACCTGTCGGGGGGAGGGGGGGTGGGGTTGAGTGGTGTGTAGTCGCAGTCTCCGTCGCCGTGGATCCGTTGGCGTCTCGCGTCGGGGGTAGGGGGGGGAGTTGGGTCGTGGAGTTTCCGTTGTTCGGTTGGCGTGTCCGTTGGGGTGTCGGTGGCGGTGCTGGTCGCCGTGGCTGTTGGGGTCTCGGTCGGCGTTTCCGTCGGCGTGACCGTCGGTGTGTCGGTCGCAGTTGGCGTAGATGTTGGCGTCTCCGTGGGAGTTCCAGTGGCCGTGCTGGTTGGCCTGACCGTCGGAGTCTTTCGCTTCGGTCGGAGTCTCAGTCGGCGTGTCGGTCGGGGTTTGAGTCGGGGTGTCGGTTGCCGTCGCCGTGGCGGTTGGCGTCTCCGTCGGAGTTTCCGTTGGTGTCTCGGTTGGGGTGTTCGTCGGGGTGTCGGTCGCGGTGCTGGTCGGCGTAACGGTCGGCGTCAAAGTCGGCGTGTCGGTGCCGTCGCCGTAACCGTTGGGGTCGCCGTCGGCGTATCAGTCGGCCGTGCTGGTCGCCGTGGCGGTTGGGGTCTCCGTCGGCGTGTCGGTGGCGGTGCTGGTCGGCGTGGCTGTCGGGGTTTCCGTCGGCGTGTCGGTGGCGGTGCTGGTCGGCGTGACGGTCGGAGTCTGAGTCGGTGTGTCGGTCGCCGTCGCCGTCACCGTTGGTGTCTCCGTCGGGGTTTCAGTCGGCGTTGCTGTGGGTGTTTCGGTTGGGGTCTGGGTCGGTGTATCCGTCGCTGTCGCCGTGGCCGTTGGTGTCTCCGTCGGGGTTTCTGTCGGGGTTGCTGTCGGTGTGTCGGTCGGTGTCTGAGTCGGCGTATCCGTCGCTGTCGCCGTGGCTGTTGGAGTCTCCGTCGGGGTTTCGGTCGGCGTTGCTGTCGGTGTGTCGGTGGGTGTCTGAGTCGGCGTTTCCGTCGCTGTCGCCGTGGCGGTTGGCGTCTCTGTCGGGGTCTCGGTCGGGTTTCCGTCGCGGTTTCGGTCGGTGTGGCTGAGTCGCTGTCTCGGTTGCCGTCGCCGTGGCGGTTGGCGTCTCTGTCGGGGTCTCGGTCGAGGTTTCAGTGGGGGTTTCGGTCGGTGTCTGAGTCGCTGTCTCGGTCGCCGTTGGCGTGGCGGTTGGTGTCTCTGTCGGGGTGTCTGTCGCTGTCGCGGTCGGTGTCGGTCGCGGTCTGGGTTGGCGTTTCCGTCGCTGTCTCCTTGGCGGTTGGCGTCTCGGTCGGGGATTTCGGTTGGTGTCGCTGTCGCTGTCTCGGTTGGTGTCGGTGTGGCGTCTCCGTCGCTGTCGCCGTGGCGGTTGGCGTCTCCGTCGGGGTTTCAGTCGGGGTTTCTAAAGGTCGGCGTGACG
>CAVSGI010000013.1:0-505600 GCA_963727445.1 uncultured delta proteobacterium | reverse complement strand
CGTGAGCGAAAGAACAGCAGCTGCTGCTGCTAGCTTCCCAATCTTCATTTTAATTCTCCCTGCTTATAACAAGCCTTAAATTGCTAGCAGTGAGTACTACTAATCAATAGTTGCACTGCAACATGAAACTGCGATTTATTTCGCGCGATAGGCTGGCTTCCCGTTGACCCATGTTTCCAGCAATTTGTCGCGCGAATATCGGCCGGGCTCGCCAGCATGATGTCACGGTCGATGACCACGAAATCGGCCCGTTCGCCCGGCTCAGGCTGCCGAACCGGCCTCGGCGAACCCGGCATAGGCGGCGCCGGAGGTATACGCGGCCAGCGCCTGTTCGCGGCTAGACCGTTTCCTGCGGGCGCCATCCGCCGAAGGCT
This sequence comes from uncultured delta proteobacterium, assembly GCA_963727445.1. Classification (GTDB taxonomy): domain Bacteria; phylum Myxococcota_A; class Polyangia; order Polyangiales; family B10-G4; genus B10-G4. The sequence continues at coordinate 505,226 of CAVSGI010000013.1, read as the reverse complement.
GTCCGTCCGCGTCGGTGCGCGTGATCGCCGCGGCGAAGCCGGCGAAGGGATCGGGCGCTTCGACCGGCGCATCCGAGCCGAAAGCGAGCTGCGCGCCGGCGTCGAGCTATGCTGCGCCAGGCATAGGCCCCGCCGAGGCGCTCGGGCCCGAGCCGCGCCTCGGCCATCAGCCGGTCGCGAGGTCTGGTGCAGCGGCTGCATCGAGGCGATCGATGCCGTGCTCGGCCGAACCGGGCAGATCGGCCGGATCGACGATCTGCGCATGCTCGATGCGCCAGCGCCGGTCGCCCGTGTAGGTTTCGCGCAGTTCCTCGATCGCATCGAGCACTTCGGCATTGGCGGCATCGCCGATCGCGTGGACCGCGATCTGGAAGTTGTCGATCGCCGCGCGGCTCATGAGGTTGCGCAGCTGCGTGCCGTTCAGCAGCTGCAGCCCGGTGTTGCCCGGATCGTCGGCATAGGGCGCCTTGAGCCACGCGCCGCGCGATCCAAGCGCGCCGTCGACATAGAGCTTGACGCCCGTCCAGCCGCAGCCGGTCCTCGTAGAGCCAGGGGTCGGCCCCGGTCCGCCGATCAGCTCCATCGTCTCGGACGCCGCTGGCATAGGACATGATGCGGATCCGCAGCTGCCCGACGTCGCCGGCGCGGCGGAAGGTCTGCCAGTCCTCGATCGTGGTGCCCATGTCGGCGACCGCGGTGATGCCGTTGCTGACCAGCAGTTCCTGCGCCTTGACCAGCGCCAGGTCGCGGTCTTCCGGGCGCGGCGGCGGGACCATGCTCGTCGACCAGCGCCGTCGCGCTGTCGACCAACACGCCGGCTGGCTGCTTGCCGCCGGCATGCGCATCGATCCGGCCGCCGGCAGGATCGGCGCGTCTTGGCGGTAACCCCGGCCTGCCTTCGATCGCGCAGCTGTTGGCCCAGCGCGGCATGGCCGTCGACCCGCTCGAGCCAGACCGGCCGGTCGGACACCACCGCATCGAGTTCGGCGGCGGTCGGGAAGCGGCCGAGGCCCCACTTCTCCTGGTTCCAGCCGCGGCCGATGATCCACGGGCGGTCCGGGATTGTCGGCGGCATATGCGGCGATCTTCGGCCTGCGCTTCGTCCAGCGAGTTGGTGTCCGACAGGTCGAGCGTCAGCGGCCGAAAGCCCGATGCTCCATGACATGGACGTGCGCATCGATCATGCCCGGGATCACGACGTGCGCCGTCGCCGTCCATCGCGGTAATCGACCTTGCGGCGCGCTTGTCGCCGCGCTCGAGCACTTGCGTGATGCTTGCCGTCGTCGTCGAAAACCATGCCGGTGAAGCGGTGACCTGGCCTTCGCGCGTCGACGGTCATGCCGTCGACGTTGTCGACCAGCGTGTCGGCAAGGGCCGGGGCAGGCGCGAGCAGGCGCGAGCGGCGAGCAAGCGCCCGACAACGTGATCGATTCGCATCATCGTCCTGCCTTTCGGCAGGCGGCGGATCAGCGCGCTGGTATCCTGCCGCGCCGCCGCCCTTCGGCCTGCACCTCGGCATAGAACTGATCGACCAGCGCGGTGACCGGCGAGCGAGAGCCCAGCGCCTGCGCTTCGTCGAGCGCGATGGCCGAGATCCTTGCGCATCCAGTCGATCGCGAAGCCGAAGTCGAACTCGTCCTCGGCCATCGTCGCCCAGCGATTGTCCATCTGCCAGCTTTGCGCCGCGCCGCCGGAAATCGCTTCGAGCACCTTGTCCATGTCGAGCCCGGCGCCTGGGCGAAGCGCACGCGCTTCGCGACAGGCCGGCGAGCACGCCGGCGATGCAGATCTGGTTGGCCATCTTGGCGGTCTGCCCGGCGCCGGCCGCGCCGACATGGACGATCCGCGCGGCATAGGCCTCCATCACCGGGCGGCGCGCGTCGATCGCCTGCGTCGCTGCCGCCGCACATGATCGCCAGCTTGCCGTTTTCCGCGCCGGCCTGCCCGCCGGTCACCGGCGCATCGACGCACGCGATGCCCGCGGCCTCGCGCTGCCTCGGCCATGCTGCCGCGCGATGCCGGCGAAACGGTGGTGTGATCGATGAACAGCGCGCCCTGCGCATCGCCGCCAAGCACGCCGTTCGTCCAGCACGACTTCGGCGAGATCGTCGTCATTGCCGACGCAGGTGATCACGACATCCTGCCCGTCGGCTGCTTCGGCCGGCGTGGCCGCGATCGCGACGTCGAGCCTTCGCCGCCATGTGCTGCCTGCCAGCCTTCGCGGCGCGGGCGGCGGTGCGGTTGTAGACGGTGACGGCGTGCCCGCGCGGGCGAGATGGCCGGCCATCGGTCCGCCCATCACGCCGAGGCCGAGGAATGCGATTTTGGCTCTTGCTCATGGCGCCTGCCTGCCGCCTTCGTGCCAGTGCAAAGCGACAGCTCGCTGGCATTCGAGCGTTTCCCTTGCGGCCATGTGCCGCTAGGCCCGCCGCCCATGAGCGACGTCTGATCACGCCCACGAAGCGCGCCGCGCCGCTGCTGACCGCTCGACGATGTCCGCGCCGCCGCCGAGCGGATCGAGGGCGCGGTGGTGCGCACGCCGACGATGCACAGCAAGACGCTGTCGGAGATCACCGGCGCGGACATCTGGCTCAAGTTCGAGAACCTGCAGTTCACCGCCGCCTACAAGGAGCGCGGCGCGCTCAACGCGCTGCTGCTGCTGACGACGAACAGCGCAGCGCGGCGTGATCGCGGCGTCGGCCGGCAACCACTCGCAGGGCCTGTCCTATCACGGCACGCCGGCTCGGCGTGCCGGTGACCATCGTCATGCCGCAGACCACGCCGATGGTGAAGGTGATGCAGACCGAGAGCGTCGGCGGCAAGGTCGTGCTGAAGGCGAGACCTTCGACGAGGCCTATGCCCATGCCGCGCAGCTCGAGAAGGAGCTCGGGCTGACCTTCGTCCACCCGTTCGACGATCCGCGACGTGGCCGCCGGTCAGGGCACGGTCGCGCTCGAAATGCTGGAGGACGTGCCCGATCTCGACATGCTGGTCGATCCCGATCGGCGGCGGCGGGCTGATCTCGCGGCATGGCGCACCGTCGCCACGCGCGATCAAGCCGGACATCGAGCTGATCGGCGTGCAGGCCGCGCTCTATCCCGTCGATGTACGACCGCTCAAGGGCAAGACCATGCCGTGCGGCGGCGACACGCTGGCCGAAGGCATCGCGGTCAAGGAGCCGGGCGAATTCACCTCGCAGGTGCATCGCCGAGCTGGTCGACGACATCCTGCTGGTCGAGCGAGCCCGCAGCTCGAAAAGCGCGGTCTCGCTGCTGCTGCAGATCGAAAAGACCGTGGTCGAAGGCGCCGGCGCGGCCGGCCTTGCCGCGGTGCTGGCGCAACCCGGAGCGGTTCGCCGGCAAGAAGGTCGGCCTGGTGCTGTGCGGCGGCAATATCGACACCCGCCTGCTCGCCAATGTGCTGCTGCGCGATCTTGCCCGGTCGGGCCGGCTTGCGCGGCTGCGGGTCACGCTGCAGGACCGCCCCGGCGCGCTGTTCAAGGTGATGCGCGATATTCGACGAGCACAATGTCAACATCATCGAGATCTACCACCAGCGGATCTTCACCACCTGCCGGCCAAGGGCCTGGTCACCGATATCGAATGCGAGGCGCGCGACCGCGAGCAGCTCGATGCGCTGGTCGCGGCGCTGCGCGCAGAGGGCTATACCGTTGAGCCAGGTCGAACTGAACTGACCGCGATTTCGGGCCAGCGCCGATCGTCGGACCTGTGCAAAATAACGTCTCGTTAACCGCGCATTTCGTGGTTAAAGTCGCTTTCAACAGCGAGCATCTGGTGTAGGCATATACTGAGGTCGCTCGACATGCAACCGATTCAATCTTCGGCACAGAGAGGACACGCCAAGCCCGTGACGGCACCGGTTCGCTTTCCCCGCTTTTTCGTGACCAGCCCTGCGCCGTGTCCCTATCTGCCGGGCAAGAGCGAGCGCAAGGTGTTCACCGAGCTCAAGGGGCCGCATGCGGACCAGCTGAACGATGCGCTCGGCCGGATCGGCTTCCGCCGCAGCCAGACCGTCGCCTACCGTCCCGAGCTGCGCTCGATTGCCAGGCCTGCGTTTCGGTGCGCGTGGTCGCGGACGAATTCGCAGCCCGTCGTCCACGCAGAAGCGCAATCATCAAGCGCAATGGCGATCTGGTCGCGACCGAATGCCGCCCGTGGGCGACCGACGAGCAATTCGAACTGCTGCAGCGCTATCTCGGCGTGCGCCATCCCGGTGGCGGCATGGCGGCGATGGACGAGCTCGATTATGCCGACATGGTCGAGCACACGCCGGTCACCAGCTATCGTCATCGAATATCGCGAGCCGACCGAAGACGGCGCGCCCGGGCCGCCTGGTCGGCGCCTGCCTGACCGACCGGCAGGGCGACGGGTTGTCGATGATCTACAGCTTCTACGATCCCGATTACGAGGATCGCACGGGTCTCGGCAATTACATCATCCTCGATCACATCCTGCGCGCCCGCAAGGCGGTCTGCCCTATGTCTATCTCGGCTACTGGGTCGATGGTCAGCCCGGATGCAATACAAGGTGCGCTATCGCCCGCTGGAGCGGCTGGGGCGCGATGGCTGGGAACGCTTTGATCCGCCGCCGCGCTGACCGGCGCGGCCATTCCATCTATCGCCATGAAAAACCCCGCCGGCCATCTGGCGGACGGGGCTTAGCTTATCGCTATATGGCCGGCGCGCGCGCCGGCCGTGGCTGAGGCCTAATGGCGCCGGCCTTTGCGCAGCATCCGCTTGTCGCGATAATGGCGCGGGCCGGGGACATCGACATAGTCTTCGGTGACGGTGGTCGTGGTGGCGAAATGGTCTGGCCGGGCACCACCACCACCGTGGTCGTGCCGCTGCCATAAGCCTGCAGGCTGGGCATAATAATAGCCCGTCTGGCCATAGGGGGCCGGGCGTAGCCCCCTGCCAGCCATAAGCGGTGGGTGCGCCATAGCCGGGATAGTCTTGGGCAGGGCGATAGGCTGGCCGCGGCGCACGATGGGGCGTTGCCGCACCACGGGCCGGTCAAAGTTGCGATCATAGTCCCGGCCGCGATAGGTTTCGCGGCCGCTATCTTCCGCACGATCAATGGCATAGCCTGCCGCAGCGCCCAGGCCGCCGCCGATCAGCGTGCCGGCAAGACGGTTGCCGCGCCCGCCAATCAGATTGCCGGCAATGCCGCCAGCCACGCCGCCGATGACGGCACCGCCAACGCCATTATCCTGGCGCGGATACCGGCTGTCATATCCAGGCGCATAGCGGCGGTCATCATTCCGGTACCGAGGAAGTACTCTGGGTCGCCTGATTCCAGGGCTCCCCCAATGTCATCGAGAAATTCGGACGTTGCGTTCTTCCCAAGCGTACGAGCGTTGATATCGCGGCACCGCCAATCGACGGTCCTTTAGGGCGTGACCCAATGCCTCTTTAGTGAACTCAATCTTCGCAACTGACATTACCACCTCGCCATACGAGTATCGTCAACAGCGGCAGGCATCGAAGGAAAGCGGCCTGTGCGCGCGTGGGTGCTGTCTTGAGACTCTCCGCCCGACTGCTCTAACAGCTGGCAGCGCACTCTAGCTCGCCGAGCCTCTGCGCTCTAATCATCGCAACTCCACGGCACCAGTCCGCTTCCGGATGCTCTTGATCTCCTCCTCGATTTGCTCGCGAATGATCGGCACCAGTGGCTCTCGATATGGGCCTGGGCTAAGGATCGCTTGGCGCAGCTCTTTCTCCTCCTCCTCAGCCAAGTGATCGAGGAGAGGCGAACCCTTTCGAATCGGACGGAGAGCTCGGTAACCGTCGCCATTGCAGCCAGCTTCTGGGCCGTTTCCTTCGCGACGATGGCAGTATCGAAAAGAACCAGGTCGACATACGCAAAGGCCCGGACCAAGTACATCCAGTAATAGGCGCCGGATGCGCTACACCGAACGGCGGTACTCCTCTCAATGCTGTCAATGCGCGGAGGCTCCGACTCGATGAGCCCCGCCGCGAGTAGTTCATTACCCTTCTGAAGCAAGTCATCAGCCGACCAAAGGAAAACGTCGGTATTCACTCAGGAACGTGTCGGTTTCGAGGAATCCGGACCCATGACGAGAGGTCGCATTCGCTACCGACGCGAGCCGGGCGAGAATCCGAATTGCGGTGAAGTGTGACGCGATCGCGGATGTCGTTCGAAGGAACACGTTGACGACGTGAGAGGCCGAACTCTGATAGAACTGCTTCGGTCCCAAGATGGCCGATTTGGCGAACTGATGAAACGGAACGATGTACTTCCCGTGGCGCTTTCTGATCTCCAGGATCTTCTGGACATTCGTGTTTCCGGACTGAACGAATTCGCGAAACATACCTAACGCGGTATGGCGCATGTCCCCGTTTGATACGCACGACAGGAACCTGACAATGTTGTGATTCCTGTGCGTTGTGGAGTCGATGAACGCTGTTAGCAACTGCACGACATCGTCGCGTTCAGACACGCCGCTGCTCTGGAGCTTCTTCAACGCATACTGCAATCGTTCGCGGATCACGAACTTCAATTTCGGGGGAGCCGATGTGGAAGCGACGGTCTCCGAATGCGTCGAAGACGCCCCTCCTATAGGCAGCGAAAAAGCGTTCCTCCCTGAGCGACACGAGCGTTAGTGCCTTGAATTGGTCGGACACCTTCTGCGCGAACAGGAACATCGCTTCCTGGAACGCTTCGCCAAGCTGATCCGTGTTGTCTAGTACGAACACAACCCTACGCCCGCCGAGCCGGTCGAGGGAGAGAGCCGCCGACGCATAGTCAATGTCACTTGTGTATAGGGATTGGACGATTTCGCCTTCAATTTTAGCCATTCCGGTGATCCCTCCTTCAGGCCGTACAACCGCGTCATCCGCGCCTCTTCGAGACGGGTCTCGAACATCTTGCGAAGGGAGGCACCATCCGAGGGGAGCAGCGCCGGGTACCTCTCTTTCAACTGAACGCGAACCTGACTGTAGAAGTACCGACGAATTTCCTCGCTGAGCTTCGATGAATCGACGGCGCCGCTCTTGAGGAAATCGACGTGCAGCCAAACGCACCACTCTTCCACGAGCTTCTGGCTCACACTTCGCGAATGTCGACGGAGAAAAGTTGTCTTCCCGCTGCCGACGCCGCCCGTGATCAGGTAGGTCGCCCCCCGACGGTTCTTGATGTCGGCCTCGATCGCGTGGCCAAAGGCATCGCCTGCGCCACGCGCAATGCGCACGTCCGTCACCTGCGCTTCGCGCAGCCACTTTGGGCGGGGCATCCGTGACTAGCGCATCTATCGTCTCGTCGGCGGCGTCAGAAAGAGGCGTCTGGACGTAGCAGTTGCGGATCACCTCCAGTTGCAGCGCCTCATTATCCGGATCGTCGGTAAGCAAGGGGCCTACGATCGAGCTAATCTTGTTCCAGAAGGGGTTGCGTATGAGATTCGAGTTTGCGCGCGCGACTCTCTCGAGGGGCCGGTGGAGCGTGACGGTTGCGTTCTGAAGTCGGGAGAAGGTTTCCAGTAGTTGTCCAGACGAAACCGCTTCCCGTGACAAGGACGCGTGGAAGCGCGCGAAGTCTTCCTCGATGTCGTCTAGGTCGTGCCACACGAGGGCAGCAAAATCCGACCACGTGTAGCCTGGTACGTGTGCGCGAAAGATGACGTACTGATGTCCATTCGTAACGATGCAGATGTCAGAGCCACAATCGAATGAATAGCGCGCCGCTTGCTGTAGGTGATCCCTTACACTCGGATTGCCAAGCAGATGCGGTCCTGAGAGCTTCAGCTTCCGAGCGCGACTTGGGACGGCGAGACGAAATCGTGGCATCTCGCGTTTGGCTTCAACATGCGCAAATTTCTAAGTCGGCCCCTAGCGTGTAATCCACAAAGCCACTTGCGACCGGTTCCTCCCGCGTGATATCTCTGCCTCTCTCCACCCGAGCACCCGGAGAAAGAGTGGGTCGATGATCTTCGAGCGGGTGTCAGCTTCTGACCAATCTTCATCTCGAGGAAGGGATCTCGTCTGCTCGCGAAAGGCGTGGAACGCCTCCATCGCCTTGTCGGCCTGACTCTCAGAGGAGTTGTCGAAGATGGTAGACACTGACGGCCACTCTACCCTTGAACACAGCGGTTGGACCACGACAACCGCGCCATGGGCAGGGAAACCCACGAGCGACCTAGGCACTCAAACGTTGGCTTTGCCCAGCCTACCCATCCCCATCCCCCACAAACGCGCCCGCATCCACCTCCAGCACATCGATCGACTTCTTCCGAACCCCGATCGAGTGCTTGATCAGCAGATCGATCAGCTTCTCCCCATCGATCAACGTGATCGGCGCGGCGCCCTGTTCGAACGCGGCGTCTGTCGTGCCGCTCGAGAACTTCGAGGTCGTGACGATCGTGCCGCGGACGGCGCCGAAGCGATGGAGCGATCCGCGCAGCGCGTCGAGGTCCTTGCGCTGGATCGTTCGCTTGTGGCGCTTGACCTGGACGACCTCGCGGACGCTGGAGATGCCGAGCTCGATCTCGGCGACGACGTCGACGCCGCCGTCGTTGCCGCGGGTGGTGACCTCGACGTTGTCGTACTCCATCTCGACGAGGAGCTGCTTGATGAGATGCTCGAAGGCGTAGGGGTCCATCTCGGAGAGGAGCGTCGCGAGGCTCTCGCGGGCGCTTCGCTCGTGCTCCTTCAAGAGGTGCCAGAGCTCGCGGTCCTCGCTCTCGCTCTCTCCGTCGCCGGCGCCGACCTCCGAGAGGTGCGCGAGGCCCGACTCGGTGACGGCGTAGAGGACGCCGGAGCGGGAGACCCAGCCGCGGGAGACGAGCTCGTTCAGGCGGCGGCGGAGAGTGTCGCGGCGGGTGCTGTCGGTGCCGAACTTGGAGTGGCGGGCGAGGTATTCGGCCCACTCGGGCATCAGCTCACCAGAGCGAGCCGGGCCCTGCTCGGCGACGATGCTCAAGAGGCGCGGCAGGCCCTCGACCTCTTCGATCGCGCGCGTCACCGATCCGTCGGGCTCGTCGATGAATGCCCGGCCGCGTTCGGTCAGGGCGATCGGCGCGTTCGGTTCTTCGCTGATGAGATTGTGGACGTTGGCGAAGAGCCATGCGCCGTAGGTGTAGCGCGGCGAGACCTGCTTGTTCGTGCCGTTCCAGATGGCCTGAGCGAGCTCGCGATCGGCGCCCTTCATGCGCGTCTCGATCCAGTCGTCGGGGTCCGTCCAGTCGACCGGATCCTGAGGGGTGCCGCGGAGCTCGGTGATGGTGCGGAAGTAGGCAGAGATGGTGCTTCGCGTGCGGCCCTCCCAGATCGGGAGGAGGAGCCGGATGTTCTCGAAGGGCGGCAAGAGCGGCGTGCGGACGCGGAGGTCGGCTTCGGCGATCGCCGCGTCTTCGGCGACTTCGTCGACCACGGGTGTCGCGTCACCGTCGCGGAGCGCGAACGTGGCCGGTGCCGCGCGGCGAGACGCGCTCTTCGCGCCGTGGCGCTTGATGTCCATCGCGAGGATCGCGTTCATCGAGCGCGCGGGCGTGGCGCCCGCACTTTGAAGGAGGCCTCGCGCGATTGCGCGCTCGGTGATCTGCGCGTAGTGAAGCGGCTCGTTGGCTTCGCGCAGAATGGAGAGCGCGGCTTCGCGGAAGCTCGGCATCGGGAAGGGCGAGGTTAGCAAGCGCAGCGCGTCGATGGGGAACCACGTGGCTTGTCACCCTGTGGGGGTGACGCGCGGTCGCGGGACGCGGGACGCCATTTGGGGACGATTGTCAGTCGAGGTTGATGTGGCACGTCTGCATTGAGATTGATGTGCTCGAGCGGGAAAGGTAGGACGACCCGTGACGTTTTGGGTGGTGAAGGCGCGGCCTCGTGAGACGAACCTGGAAGAGGCCATCTCGTTCCCGATGGACGCAGGAATCTCTGGCGGACGAAGCGGCCGCCCAAATCGTGGAGACCAACGGATGGCGTGTTCCTCTGGCAGGCGGCCCCGAAGTTGAGGCTGATGGGCATCGGGACCATCACAGACGTTCCGGATTCGGAAGAGGAGCGGCCTCGCGAACTTCGAGGTGGAGTACGTCGAACGCTTCGAATCGGGTCCCGGTATCGACGAGCTCCGGAAGGCGAGGCCGCTCGGCGACGCTTCGTTTCTGAAGTCGGGGGCCGCGGGGACCGTGTTTCCGCTGACGACGAGGGAGGCGCGCGCTCTCCGAGACAAAGTCGCGAGGGACTCGGTGTCGATCGAGGACTGGTTCGCACAAGTGGTCAGCGCCGACACACCCGAGATGGCCATCAGCATCCGCCAGCCGTACGTCGAGCTGATCCGCGCGGCACCAAGACCAGCGAGTTCCGCTCCCAGCCGACGAAGCGGCGCGGGCGAGTGTATCTCTACGCTGGCAAGAAACCCGGTTTGGACCGGTTCTGGAAGAAGGCGGGGTGCGAGCCGGGCTCGCTGCCGACAGGCGTGATCGTCGGCACGGTGGACGTGATGACGTGCGTCGAGGACGCGAAGTTTGGCTATGCGTACCGATTGGGAAATCCGGTCCGCTTCGACGAGCCGATGGAACCGGAAGGGCATCCGCAGCCGACTTGGTTTCGGCCGTTCGGGGTCTGAGAGCGCCGCAGAATTTGCCGGCTCAGGCTGCGGGAGGGTGTCGAGCGGTCCTCTTCGTCGACGCAATCGAAGACGATGGCGGAGGGGACGGTGTCCTCGGTGATGCCGGCGGAGGCGCGGAAGGTCTCGAGCGCGGTCCCGATGACGACGGCGTCGTGCCGGGTGAGGGTGAGGTGCGCGCCGGCCGGGAGCGCGAGGAGGCGAGGCCAGAGGCGGGCGCGCGCGGCGTCCGTGATGAGCATCTGCGTCGCGAGGTAGAAGTTGGCGGCGGGGAGGTGATGCCATCCGTCGGGCGCGTCGGGGGCGAGGTGCACGAGCGCGGTGAGCGACTCCAATCGGTCGCGCGCGGCGGCGGACGGGGCGGAGCTCACTGCCTGATACGGCATGCTCGGGCCGATGGCGCACACGAGCGGCGCGCGCCGAGGCCAGCGGCGACGAGCTCGGCGACCGCGGCGTGGAGCCCGCCCTCCACGTCGTCGAAGGCGACGAGCGTGAGGTCGAGCGACTTGCCGAGGACGTCGAAGACCTTGCTGAGCCACTGGGGATCGGCCTCGAGCGCATCGCGCGGGACGCGGGCGACGCGGTAGCCCAGCGCTTCGAGGTGCGAGGCGTGGCGGGCGGTGTCTCCGAAGAGGATGGCGGCGGTGGGGGCGGGCGTGGGGTGGTCGGGTGGCGTCATGGGGTCCTCCTGGGGGGAGGACACGTTTGGGGCGCGCGGTCTGACGTGGACGCGCAGGCGAAGACCGTCAGTCGGTGGAGGGGCCCGCCGTCTTCGGGGCATGCCCAATCTCGGCGCCTTCTCCACTCCGCAAACCACCTTCCACAGCGCGATTCCTGGTCAAGCGCTCCGACTTCGCCACGTTACATATCCTTGAAGATAGAGGATATACTGCTAGATTTTGTAACGGCCATGTCCCAAGGTGAAATCCTCAACATCGACGACCTCGACGCACGAGGGCTGAACCGCATGGCGGTTGGGCGGATGGTTGAGCGGGGGGAGCTCGTTCGGGTGGGGCGGGGCCTCTACATGGAGGCAGACGCCGAGCTGAGCGAGCATCACGACCTGGCGGTGGTCGCGGCCTCGGTGCCGAAGGGCATCGTGTGTCTGCTGTCGGCGGCCGCCTTTCATGGGCTGGGCACGCACGTGCCTCATGAGGTGTGGATTGCGCTTCCTCCGCGCACTTGGTCACCGACGATCTCGACGCCGCCGATTCGCGTCGTTCATTTCTCCGGGCGTCGCTACGAAGACGAGGTGGAAGAGAGCCTCATCGAGGGCGTTCGCGTTCCCGTGTACTCGCTGGCCAAGACGGTGGTCGACCTGTTTCGCTACCGGAACAAGATCGGTCTGGACGTGGCGCTCGAGGCGCTTCGCGAGGCGCGGAGGCGCCGCCGGAGCACGCTTGACGAGTTGACGCGGCTCGCCAAGGCGGGGCGGGTGCTCGGGCCGATGCGGCCCTATCTGGAATCGATCGCGTGACCAAAGGGGATCGCGGTAGCGCGGCATCGGTGCACGCGAGACTTCTCAATGGTGCGCGCGAGTCCGGTGAGGAGTTTCAGCGCGTTCTCGTTCGGTACGCGATCGAACGGTTCCTGTATCGACTATCCAAGTCGATCCACGCGGAGAGTTTCGTCCTGAAGGGAGCAACGCTCCTCGCGGTGTGGACCGAGAGGCCGCATCGAGCTACCAAGGACGTCGACCTGCTCGGGTTCGGCACGCCTGATGAAGAGCGCCTGGCGGCCGTCCTTCGGGAGGTGATCACGACTTCAGTCGATGCGGATGGGCTCGAGTTCGACGAGCAGACTGTCGAGGTCGTGCCCATTCGGGAGGACGCCGACTACTCGGGGCTCCGCACGACCCTGACGGTACGGCTTGGCTCAGCGCGAATCCCCTTGCAGATCGACACGGGCTTCGGTGACGCGCTGACGTTGCCCGCTGTGGAAGTCGACGTCCCGACGCTGCTCGAGCAGCCGTCGGCCCGTCTTCGAGCGTACAGGCCCGAGCAGGTCATCGCTGAGAAGTTCCATGCGATGGTCGACCTGGGTCTGCTCAACACGCGGATGAAGGACTACTTCGATATCTACATTCTTGCCGGCGAGCGGGCTTTCGAAGCGGCGGACCTTCGCCGTGCGATCGAAGGCACATTCCAGCGCCGCAAGGCCGCAATCCCGGGCGTGGTACCCATCGGGCTCGATGATGCGTTCGCGGCCGACGTCTCCAAGCAGCGCCAATGGACGGCGTTCTGCCAACGGATCGGCGCCGAGACTGTGGGGCTGGAGGATGTGCTCTCGCGCATTCGACCGTTCTTGCTCGAGCCTCTCGAGCAGAAGCCAGGCGCCACTTGGCGATGGGCTCCGAATGGGCCGTGGACGAAGGACTGAAGTCCCAGCGCGTACCAACAGGAGATGCTACGGCAGGCTCGTCGTGATCTCTCACAACAAGGTCGTTTTCAGCGAGACTGCCCGGTGCGAACGAGAAAGCGAAAGGGGTCGGGCCCGACGCGCTACCGCTCCAAACGGACGTGGCCGGAGGCGAGCGCCGACAGGTGCGACTCGGACGAGCACCACGCGTTCATCGCGGGCTACACGGCCGCGGGTTTCGCGTACGGTGTCACCTGGGACGAGCTGGAGAATCCGGATGACGACGTCGATCCCGACGACGGGTGCCCGTTCTGATGGATGAGACACGTCGATACGCGCTGGAGCTGCTGGCCGAGACCGTGGGTGTCCTGCCGATCGAGGTGGTCGACACGCGGTTCATCGAGGGCACCGAGGACGAGGTGGTCGAGATGGACCTGCGGATCGACGAAGACGACGTGGAGCCATGGGCCTTCGGGATCATCTACGCGCTCGGTGTCCTCTCGTTCGCCGATGCGCGTCCGCGAGGGGTGTCCGGCGAGGAGTTCGTGGACGAAGACGAGTGGTCGCCCATCGACATGCTGCGTCGACGAGCTTCACGGGTTCGGACGCGCAGGCGAAGACCGTCAGTTCGGGGCGGGGCCGGCCGTCTTCGGGGTATGTGCAATCTCAGCGCCTTCTTCACTCCGCAATCCACGCTCCACAGCCTCCAAGTTGTCCCGGTGATCAGGCCCAGCAACCTTTCCGGGGTGGCGTACCCGTTGCCGCTGGATCCCACGCCGACCTCGCTCGAGGCGCTGCTGCGGAAGCTCCCTGCGGGCGTGCGCGCGGAGCTGGCGTGGTTTCCGCAGGAGTTCCGGAACGAGTTCGTCGCGAGCGGCGGGAGCTTCCGAGCGGCGTTCTCGAGATGCTCGTCGACGAGCTCTCGCCCGAGGAGATATGGCTCTTCGGCAGTCGCGGCCGCGGCGCACATGGACCGGAGAGCGACTGGGACTTGCTCGTCGTCGTGCCAGACGATCTGTTGAAAAATGGGGAGTCCGAATGTGTGAACCCTTCGGAGTGACGCAACTGCTCGGTCCTCGGCTCGATGAGGGGCTATGGACAGACGCCCCTCCGACTGGGTCTTCGGACCGATCCATCACCACTCCGAGACGACCGCACGCTGGTACACCCGTCATACGTCGACGGTCGACCGCTGGCTGTCGGAGCTCGAGGCGGCCGACGATCCGTGGCTGCAATCCGCGGAGCACGCGGCCTTCTGCCTCGTCAGCTGCTCCGAGTTCGAGACGCAGGGACGGCCGACGTGGGACGTCTTCGACGTCGGCGACTTCCTGTTCAGCGATTTGTGGGAGGGGGGCACCGTCGGAATGGTCGGCCCCGTGGACGTGTTCTTCGACCACCTCGTCGAGGGGCTTCGCCGATTCGTGGTCGATGGGCTGATCGAGGAGGAGCGGGGCGCGGCGTGGTTGGCGCAAATGAGGGCGCGTCGCGACGACTTCCTCCGCTGCTACTCGGAGGAGACGAGCGGAGAGGAATCCCGGGCCATCGCACGGCGGCACACCCGCGATTGGCCCTTCGCGCGGCAAGCCGCGGCGGAACGAGCCGTCGCGAAGCCGGTCGTCACGCGGAAAGTCGGGCGCAACGCGGCCTGTCCCTGTGGCAGCGGGAAGAAGTACAAGCGGTGCTGTTCCCGGAGGCGGTGAGTGGGGCACTGGATGAAGAGACCATGATCGATCTGGTGGTCGATGCGCGCGAGAGGGGCTCGCGACTCTACGAGCTACTGCACGAGGCGCCGCGCTCGCGGAGGTTTCCGGGGTGGGGCGCTTGACGACGCAACGGATTCGGCGGTTCTTGGAGATGGCGGAGCAAAGGCGGAGGCCCAAGCGCAGGCGGCGTACGGCTCGGCGTGGCGGGCGAGAAGACGCCCCCCAATCCAGTCTGCGACTCGGATGAACACCACGCGTTCGTCGCGGGGTACACGCCGGCTTCACAGAGGCGGACCTGCGTGACATCGTGGAGGCGCCATGAAGCAGCGCTACCTCGAGGAAGTCGTCGAGACGCTGGGGATCGAGCTCTGCAACACAGGTGGGTATCCACTGATGGCGGACCTGGCCCGCCGGATCGAGGAAGAGGACGAGTGCGCTGACGAGTTGTTGGCAGAGCAGGAAGCGCTTCGCAACCAACTCGAGGGCGTGCCCGGCGGTCCGATGTCGCTCGCCGAGCTTGTCGACACACACGCGCTCACTCCCTCGCCGTTCTGGACCGGCGACCTACCCCGCAACGGCTATCTCGGACCCTGATGAGCTGGTCTTCACAGACCCGGTGTTCGTCAGCGGTGGGCAACGCGGTAGCTCTCGCGGGCGCTTCGGGCGTTCATTGAACGGATGCCGTCGGGGCGATAGGTGGCGCTTGGCCGTCCGGATATGTGACCACCTGGTATGACCAGTAGGTCCTGCCGTTCTTGATCTCCGCGTTCTCCGTCGTCGCCTGCCGTCAGGAGATCCCCCGGGTGAGAGGAAGCGCTCGGCACTCGCACTCCGACGTGGACTTGCGCGGCCTTCGCGACCTCGGACGCCGCGTGCTCAGGAGCGCCTCGCGCAGCGCCTCGGCGAAGGTGAGCTCCTCCTCGGTGCGCGCGGGCGCGGAGGACCAGGCGGCGAGCGCCGGGAGCAGGACGTCGTCGCGGCCGCGCTCGAACCACTTGTAGAGGGTGTCGCGGGCGACGGGCCGGCCGATCGCGTGGCGGAGCTCGTCGAGGTCGAGACCGCGGAGGTGGCGGAGGAGGGCGACGCGGGCGCGGAGGCGCGCGCTCTTTCGGTGCGCGGGCGAGGGGATGGTCGCGGCGGTCCAGTCGGCGACGAGGGTCGCGACGAGGCGCATGCACGCGTCGAGCATTTCGGGGGTGAGGTGGCGATCGGGCGTCGGGGCCACGAGGCGGAGCAGGGCGCGGTCGCGCGCTTCGGGGGAGAGCGCCCTGAGCGCGGCGACGACGGGCTCGTTCTTCGCATCGCGCGCGACGTCGTGGAAGCCGGTGGTGAGGACGCGGCGAAGCCAGCTCGCGGCGCGCGCCGGTGAGCGCGCCTCGAGGCCGTCGATGCCGCGGCTCACGCGCATGAGCGCGTATTGGACGGCTTCGCTCGCGCCGGGGCGCCGGCCGGCGTAGCACGTGAGCCAGCGCGTGATGTAGCGCCACTCGGCGTTCATCGTGCGGCGCTCGGAACGGCTCGCGCGGCGCAGCGCGTCGAGTGCGCGGTAGAGGCGAACCTCGCCGCATTTGGCGAGGCCGGGGCCTGCGTCACTCTTCTTGGTCCATCTCCCTCCCGTTCCCAACTGCTCCTCCCGATGGGGAGGACGGGCCGGTCTGAGGCGGACTGACAGACGAGGGCGGATCGGCGAGATCGTCCAGGATCTCCTGTGTGTGCATCCACAGGCGCGCGCATTGGCGGTTCGGAAGAGCCGTGCCTCGGCTCTAGGGCGCGATCCGGCAGCAAATCGCGTAGCAATGCTCGTCGCGGTGCGCAGTCGTGTTGTTTCGCAGTCCGCACGCCCAGCCATTCCCGGCAGAGTTCGGTCTGCTCCTGCTGGCCGTGCTCGATCCCCACGTCGTATCGAAACCGCCGCCGGTGGGAACGTAGCCGCGAGGGCAGGTCGCCTCAGCCACCGAGGTGGTCCCTGGAACGACGGTTACTGTGCTGACGACCGTCGTGCAGTCGAGGGTGTGCGAGTGATCTACCGCTGCGAAGTCGGAAGACGCTCGGCCCTCGAGGGTCGCCGCATCGTCTGCAAATTGGGCGGATTCAGCGTGAGCTGCCTCCGCGGCGTGGTGGGCAAACGCGGCGGTGGGAACCGCACCCAGTTGGAATCGAGACTCCTCACCTTCGACGGAGAAGGAGAATATGAGAAGGGAGTGATCTCGGAAGACCGTCGCATCGAGCGGCGTGATGTCTCCGGCGAACACAGTGAAGTACCCCCGCCTCACGGTCAGGTCCCTGACTTCGGACCAAATGGGCGTCCCACCGAAGTCCTCCTCGTAGAGTCCGAGCTCGATGCTGACCACGCCATTGATCGGAGTCCCATCGGCCGCAGCCAACGTGCCTTGGACGGGTATGAGGACGTTCTGGCCCAAAGCGACACTCGGAAACCAGACGACTGCGGTGAGGATGATCATCAGAATGCGCATTTCTCTCTCCCCTATCTCTGCGCGACTGGGCCGACTTCGACTCGGTTAGTGGAAGTAGCCGCGCTACCCATGGGTTGTGGGGCTCCCACGCGGACGACGAGCTGATAGCTGCGAGTCCGCGCGGTTGTGCCCCCAGACGTCTGAACCAATGTGTCCCGGGTGGGTTCGGGCGAAACGGTATTGCTGTCAGGAGGCGAAGTGTCATCTGCCGCGTCGTCGAGGACGGCGGCGTCCGCCACATCCGAATCCGGGTGGCCCGAGGGCGTGCCTGCACAGGCCGAGGTGAGGGCGAGAATGAGGAGTAGTGTTGGCCGCATGGCATTTGCCTCCATCGAGTGATGTCTCCCAAGGGATGGCTTCATCCGCTCCACCCATGTGCCGTCCTTATCGGGGCGGGGGATGCCGAGTTGCGTGGTTTCTTCGAGGAGGCGCGAGGTCCTGTCAGAACGCTGTCAGCCGCTGCGTCTACACCACAGACGCATGCTCGACCGACCCATCGCCGCCTTCGACATCGAGACCATTCCCGACCCGGATGTGGGGCGGCGGGCGTGGGGACTCGACGGGGACGATGCGGCCGTGGTGCGCGCGATGGTGGCGCGGCGGCTCGAGGAGACGGAGGGGCGGACCGAGTATCCGGAGCTGCCGCATCACCGTGTGGTGACGATCGGGGCGGCCTGGCTCGATTCAGCGTCGGGCCGTTTCAAGCTCGGGACGTGCGGGGGCCAAGGCGAACAGGCGATGGACGAGCGGAGCCATCTCGAGGGGTTCGTGCGGCTGCTCGGGGAGCCGGCGCGGTCGCCGCGGATCGTGTCGTGGAATGGGGCTGGGTATGGGCTGCTCTCGCCGCTGATGGGGCTGCCGGGGAAGAGCTTTGTCACCAGACGATCCGGGCGACGCTGCGCGACGAGAGCTTCGAGGGGTGGGCCGGGGGAGGACGTGCTGACGGTGCGGGCGCGGGTGAGGGGCGACCTCGACGCGCTGCGTGAGGGCTACTTGCCAGAGCTGGGCGAGACGCTCGAGACGCCGCGCGCCGACTATGGCTATCGCGCCCACGTGGGTCACGCGGCGTTCGGTGAGGCGCTACGGCGGATCGGGGAGGATGTGGACTACCCGAACTTCAAGAACGCGGTGCGCGATGCGATGGGGGCGGCGCGGGCGAAGGTGTATGGGAAGGTGTGGGGGGCGTTGTTCGAGTTGGCGCAATGTCGTCCGGATGCGTGACCACCTGGTATTACCAGTTGGCGGTTGAGGCTAACCGCTGGACACGGCGAGGGGGCCGACTGCGCGAAGCACCTCCCGCGGCGCCACCACCCGCGCCGTCGCCAGCGCCCGGGTGAGCGCGATGTGGAGCCGCTTGTCCTGCTTGTCCGCGACGAGGCGCAGATCGGTGACGATGACGGCGGGGCGCTCGAGGCCTTTGAAGCGCAGGAACGTGTCGGCGACGACGTGCTCCGACATCGCGGGGTCGTCGGCGGGGACGAGCTCGTGGCGGCCGAGCTTCGACTGGCGGATGACGCTCTCGGCGGCGCTCTGCCCGCGGAGCGAGACGATGGCGATGTCGCTCGGGGCGAGGCCCTCGCCGAGGAGCTTGTCGATCTCGGTGGCGATCTTCTCGGCGACGGACGACTCGCTGGGGCAGGCGACGATGGCGAGCTCGCCGGACGAAAGGGCGTCGACGACGGCGGCGTCGTCCTCCTTGCCAGCGAAGAGCTGGGCGACGCGGAAGAGCGCGGACGGGCAGCGGTAGTTCTTGGGGAGCTGGAAGGTGGCGGTGAACAGGTCTCGGGGGACTTCGCGTTCGTCCCAGAAGGCTTGGGCGTCGTCTTGGAACGCCCAGAGCGGGCCTTTGCCGGCGCACTTTTCGACGAGGGACCAGTCCCCGAGGGAGAGGTCTTGGCCTTCGTCGACGAGGACCGCGTCCCAGGTGTTTTCGTCGACGAGCTCGGCGGCTCTCCAGGGGAGGTCGTCCCAGAAGCCTTCGCCTGCTTCGTTAATAGGCTGACCGGTGGCGGCGAGGAGCTGGTGGGCGTACTCGCGAACGGGCGCGACGTGGACGTCCGTGCCCGACAACGCACTCGCGAGCCAGCGCGCGAGGGCCTTCGTGTAGCAGACGTAGAGGACGCGTTGGCCTTCGGCGCTCCACCGACGCGCGAGCTCCGCGGCGAGGACGGTCTTGCCGCTGCCGGCGACGCCGCTGACCAGCATGCGGTCGTTGTCGTAGATGCAGTCGAGGAGAGCGAGCTGCGTCGCGTCGAGGGCGAGGCGTTCGGCTTCGTCGTACTCGGCCTTCTGGCCCAGGCGAAGGCGCGGCGTCCACGTCTCGCCCCAGAGCGCGTGGAGCTTTTCGATCCAGCGACCCTTGGGGTTGCGCGCCGAGGGGAGCGCGCGCTCGATGAGCGCGGGGAGGGCGTCGGCGAGCCAGTCCAGGTCCTGTCGGCCGAGGACCGCACCGACCATGTCGGCTTGGGAGGGGCCGTGTTCGAAGGCGACGTCGGGGAAGCACGTCGCGACGCCGAAGGCGGGTGGGGCGCAGCCTTCTTTGTGTAGGCGGTCGACGAGGCGGTGTGCGAAGTGCAGGCCCTGTTCGCGCGGCGCCTTCTTCATCGGATGGCCATTCTGGAACCAGCGCCCATCGCGGAGCTCGACGTGGCCGCCTTTGACCTCGAGGACGAGGAGCCCGCGGTTCGGCGCGGCGAGCACGAAGTCGCCTTCGCCGTCGAGGTTGTGCTTGTCGCGGAGGCGAAGGGAGTGCCAGGCGTGCCAGTGCGCGGGGAGGTGATCGCGGAGGGCGCGCCAGACGGTTTGCTCGGCGGTGGAGGGGGTGTTGCGGGGGGATTCGCGCGGGTGGATGCCGGGGGTGGGCACGGGACTGCGCTCCTGGTGCGGAATCTAGCGCTGCCGGGTCCGGCCCACGCGTCCGCCGACCCATCTGCAGCCCTGCACTCGGTAGACGCGCGTCAGCAATCACCTGACTCCATGCACGCGGCCGGACTCTTACATCCTCGAGGCGGCTAAGTACCGCGGGAGTTCCACCGCAGTTCGGCTGCCCGGCAATCGGTTTCGTCGCCGCCGCATGAGTAGGTACAGCACCTGTGCGCCAGATCCCGCGACCGTCGGGCATTACGCATCGTCGACCCATCACGCCGCAATCATGTCATGGGTCGCCGCAGCGCAAGACTGCTTCGCAGCGAGTGTCGAAGATTGACGCACAGTGTTGCTGCTCTGGCGGCATGCAGAAGTCCGACATCCAACCATCCACGCTCGTGAGGCTCGACGACGTCGAGTACGGCCGACGTGCCATGTCCGTGTCTCCACACCCCCGATCTGCGCTGTCCAAGAAGCAGAAGGTGCCCACACTGGCTCCCATGAAGACGTGATCGACGCAGCGCCGGCCGGCCAGGCAGTCCAGGTCGGTGGTGCAGGCGTCGCAGGTGTCGGCCAGGCGCATCGTGGTGCTGCACGTCCCGTCGCGCCAGTCGCAGGCCACGCCGCCGGCGCAATCGGTGGCTTCCGTTGCCTCTGTGCACTCCACACAGCTTGCCAGCGAGCGGACCGGCGGTCTCGCAGATGTCGGTATCTCCGATTCCCGCGCACTGCGCGCTGTCATCGCAGCTCGTGCACATGCCATCCGTGCCGCACTTGGCCGCGCTGGGATCCGTGCAGTCCGAGTCCATCAGGCACTGCACGCACGCCATGAGCGTCTCGTTGCACAGCGGCGTGGTTCCCTCGCAGGGCATCTCGCACGGTCCGGCGTCCACCGCCGTGTCGGCAGCATCCATCGCCCCATCACCGCTGTCACCTCCGCCGTCCACCGAACATCCGGGCATGCTCGGATCGCGCATGCACTGGCAGTCCATGTCGAAGGTCTCGCTGCCCGCGTCCCAGCACTCGCAGGACGGGTCCTCCGGACGCTCCTCGCAAAGGGGGACGGTCTCTCGGCAGGCAGTGAGAGGAACCAGGCAGACGGCAGCGGCGGCGAGAAGAAAGTAGCGAAGCATTAGGGTCTCCGTTCGGCGTGGCGGGATCTGAACATGAAGAACGCCGGCGGTAAAGTTGCCGATCGGCACCGATCATCGCGCCCTTATCGAGGTCGCACCGGCCGAGTTGCGCGGCCGTCATCCCACTCGATCTGCATCGCGCGCGCCCCGCGGTGCACGGCGTAGAACGCGCGGCCGAGATTCACCCAGCCGCCACCTTGACCTCCTGCCAAAACCCAGCCGGCATCGCCCGCTCGAGCTCCCACTCGATCTGCATCGGGCGGGCGCCGCGATGCGCACGATACGTCGCGTTGCCCAAGCACAGGTACGGCATGGTCTCGCCCGCGCTCATCGGTGCGCCGCGTCCTCACGAAAAGGACGACGTTCTGACCTGAGCCCGGCTTCGCGCTCAGGTAGCGCCGGCCCGTCGGGGTGTCGGCGTGACACGAGCTCTGCGTCTCCCAGTGGAAGCGGCGATCGCTGAGGGGGTAGTCGTTGTAGAGGGTGGTCGGGGAGTAGTGCTTCTCGCTCTTCTCGAGGGTGATGAAGTTGGCGATCGAGCTCAGGGCGCACTCCGCACGCAACCCGCGCGGAGAGCGACCGACAAGAGTCCGATGGCCGAACAGGATGGCGAGCCCGGGCCTCGCGTCAGCGACCCTCACGACACCTTCTTTCGAGGGGTGTTCGGCGATCCGGTGCACGCGGCGGCGCTGCTCGAGGGGGTCTTGCCGCCGAGGGTGCGCGCGCGGCTGGACCTGACGACCTTGAGGCCGCGGCCGGGTGAGTTCATCGACCCGCGGCTTCGGAACCGGCGGACGGACCTGCTCTTCGAAGTGCAGCTCGATGGACGCGAGACGTTGATCTTCATCCTTGTCGAGCACCAGAGCACGTCGGATGCGCTCATGGCAGTGCGGGTGCACGGGTACTTCGCGCGGATCTGGGAGCGCTGGGTCGACGAGCACTCCGTGGCCGAGGGGACGAGCACACCGAAGCGCGTTCCGGCGATCTTGGGCGTAGTCGTTTCGCATGCGGTCGGCGGCTGGAGAGGGCCGACTCGACTGACCGACGCGATGGCGCTCGAGGACGAGGAGCGCACGCTGCTGAAACCGCTCTTGCCAGAGCTGCGGTTGGTTCACTGCGATCTGACGCGCACGAGTGACGCCCGGCTCGTGCGTCGGGGCGCGCCGCCGTTCGCGCAACTCGGGCTCCTCTTGCTGAAGCACTCACGCGCGACCGATCTCCTCCGACGCATGAAGCGATGGCAGACGCTGCTGCGTCGCGTGTGGCGCGCCAAGGGGCCGGAGGCCTTCGAGCGCATCGCGCGCTATACTCTGACCATCGCAGAAATCCCCCTGAAGGAACTCGGAGATCTCGTGGAACGCGCCGCTGAACCAGAAGCGAAAGAGGTAGTGATGACCACCGCGGAGAAATTGCGCCGGGAGGGCGAGGAGAAGGGCCACCGTAGGGGACGCTCCGACGTGTTGCTGCGCCAGCTCGTGACGCGCTTCGGCGAGCTCTCTCCGAACGCCCTGGAGCGCATCCGGAGCGCCCGCGACGAAGAGCTCGATGTGTGGATCGACCGCGTTCTGGTAGCCGGCTCGGTGGACGAGGTCTTGGCGGGCTGAGGCTCGCTGATGTGTGCCTCACCCAGCCGCCACCTTGACCTCCTGCCAAAACCCAGCCGGCATCGCCCACTCGAGCTCCCACTCGATCTGCATCGGCCGCGCGCCGCGATGCGTGCGATACGTCGCGTTGCCCAGGCACAGGTACGGCATGGTCTCGCCGCGGTCGTCGTTGCGCCGCGTCCTCACGAAGAGCACGACGTTCTGCCCTGACCCGCGCTTCGCGCTCAGGTAGCGGCGGCCCGTCGGGGTGTCGGCGTGACACGAGCTCTGCGTCTCCCAGTGGAAGCGGCGGTCGCTGAGCGGGTAGTCGTTGTAGAGGGTGGTCGGCGAGTAGTGCTTCTCGCTCTTCTCGAGGGTGATGAAGAGGAGGTCGGTCATGAGGGCGTCGACGTAGTAGACGCCGGTCTGGATGCGCTTGATGCCGCCCTTGCGGTTGCGCTCGTCGACGGCGCACATGATCTCGTCGAGGGTGTAGGTGGCGTGGGCGCGGAGGGGGGTCGTCACGAGGGGGCCGGACAGCGGACGGGTGACGGCGCGGGTGCGGTCGTCGAGGAGCGCCATCAGGGCGCGTGCTTCCTCTAACAGCGGCGCGCTCGACCAGAGGGCCGAAAAGGCGCGGGGCATGCTGGGTGAGGGGCTCGCGCATGAAGCCGAGGAGGATGAAGAGGAGGCGCTTCATCGGGTCGCTGGCGCTCGGCGTGGGAGGGGCGTCTCGGGCGAGGAGCCTGTCGAGGCCGGCGAGGCGGATGGGTCGTCGATGTGGAGCATGCGGCCGAAGGCGCGCTCGATGCGCTCTTGGCCTTTGCTCGGCGGCGCGCTCGGGAGGTGGCCGGCCATGCGGCGGAGCGCGGTGCAGCAGCGGCCGGCGGACGGGCGGTCGTAGAGGTCTTCGAGCTCGATGTCGGTCTCATGGAGGAACTCGCGCGAGCGGGACGTCGCCGAGCTCGGCGGAGGTCTTCGGCGAGGGCCTTGTGCGCCGAGGCCGAGGGCGGCCTGGATGTTGGCGAGGACGTGCTCCTTGGCGACCTCGTCGAGCTGGATGGCGCAGCCGGCGGGCAGGGACGGGAAGCCCGCGCTCGACCTGGCGCTCGATGCTGCGGCGGGTGCCGCCGACGATGGCGCGAAAGCGCGCGTCGAAGCGAAACGACCGGTTCGCCTGGCCGATGAAGTCGAGGACGGTGAGGCACTCCTTTTCGTCGCTGCGGCGCAGCCCGCGGCCGAGCTGCTGGAGGAACAGGGTGGCGCTCTCGGTGGGGCGCAGGAACAGGACGGTGTCGACGTCGGGGACGTCGACGCCTTCGTTGAAGAGGTCGACGCTGAAGAGGACGCGGAGCTTGCCGGCGGCGAGATCGCGGAGCGCGGCGGCGCGCTCGGCTTTGGGGGTGGCGGCGGTGATGGCGCGGGCGCTCAGGCCGGCGCGCTCGAACTCCTGCGCCATGAAGTGCGCGTGGCGCTGGTCGACGCAGAAGCCGAGGGCGCGCATCTTGGCGACGTCGGTGACGCGGGCGTGCGAGCTCTTGGAGGACGCGCTTGATGAACTTCGAATCGGCCGTGTAGACGTTGGAGAGCTCGTCGGGGAGGTAGCGGCCGCGCTTCCAGGTGACGGAGGTCAGGTCGGGGCCGCTCACGCCGAAGTACTGGAAGGGGCTGAGGAGGTTCTGGTCGAGGGCCTTCCAGAGGCGGAGCTCGGAGGCGATGCGGCCGTCGAACCAGCCGAGGACCGAGGCACCGTCGGCGCGCTCGGGGGTCGCGGTGAGGCCGAGCAGGAGCGTGCCCGGGGCGAGGTGCGCGAGGAGCGCCTCGTAGGTGTCGGCGGCGGCGTGGTGGAACTCGTCGACGATCACGACGTCGTAGGCGTCGGCGCGCGAGGCTCGCGAGGCGCGCCTCGTGAAGCGACTGGATGCTGGCGAAGACGTGGGTCCCGGTGCGCGGCGCGCTGCCGCCGACCAGGAGCTCGCCGAACGCGCCGTCGCGGAGGGCGACGCGGAACGTCGTCGAGGGACTGCTCGAGGATCTCCTTGCGATGGGCGACGAAGAGCAGGGTGGGGCGGGCGCCGTCCTTCTTGGGTAGGCGCTTGTAGTCGAGGGCGGCGACCACCGTCTTGCCGGTGCCCGTGGCGGCGACGACGAGGTTTCGGTGGTGTCCCGCGGCGCGCTCGGCCTCGAGGTCGTCGAGGATCTCTTGCTGGTGGGGACGGGGCAGGACGTCGAGGCGCAGGGTGAGGTCGGTCGCTTCGGTCCGCTCGCCCTTCACGGCTTGGTCGAAGGCGTCTTGATGCTCCTTCGTCGCCTCGTAGGGGCGGAACTCGGGGTCTTCCCAGTACTGCTCGAAGGTCGCCTGGAACTTGTCGAGGATGGCGCCGTTGTCGACCGAGGAGAGGCGCACGTTCCACTCGAGGCCGTCGAGCATCGCGGGGGCGGAGAGGTTCGAGCTGCCGACGAAGCCGGTGGAGAAGCCGGAGTCGCGGTGGAAGAGCCACGCCTTGGCGTGCAGGCGCGTGCGCGCGTGTCGTAGGAGACGCGGACCTCGGCGTTCTTCATGTTCGCGAGCACGTCGAGCGCGCGGCGGTCGGTCGCGCCCATGTAGGCGGTGGTGAGGATGCGCAGGCGCGCGTTCGGCCGCGGCGAGGAGCGCGTCGATGGCCGCGCGCACGATGCGCAGCCCGCTGAACTTGAGGAAGGAGCAGAGCAGGTCGACGCGATCGGCGGACGCGATCTCTTTGATGACCTCGGGGCCAAGGCTGAGGTCGTGGCGACCGTTGACGAGCAGATCGCTCGTGGCGAGGGGGATGGAGGGGCGTGGGGGTGAGGTCGTGGAGGCGGGGGATGTGGTAGATGGCGCGGCGAGGTTGTTCGCGGGCGTCGGGCTGAGCGCGAGCAGGCGACGCGCCGGCGGCGCGAGGTCGTCGTCGGCGAGGACTGTCTTGGGGACGACGTCGCGCAGGAGCGCGAGGACGTTGTTGGTGACGGCGAGCTGATGGGCGAGCTTCTCGTCCGGCTTGCCGGCGCCGGGCAGCGCCGCGAGCGCGTTGACGATGCGCGCGTGGAGGACGCGGGCGAGCGCTTCGGGCGCTTCGTGCGGGTCGAGATCTTCGAGCTCGGCGCGGAGCGATGCGGGGAGGGCGCTGAGGGTCGCGTCGAGGGCGCGGGAGATGGGGAGGTCGTAGAGGCCGGGTGGGTAAGTTGGGGGTTTGGGCCTCGTCATGGGTGGGGAGACTACCGCATGTCATTGAGAGGCCGACGTCACCCCGGCGGGGAGACTAGCAGCGACTCGGCGGAGCGTTCGGCATGATGATGACGCAGCCGGGTCAGGATGCTCCTGGGCGTCGGGCGCCTTGTCGCGGTTCTGTCGCCACCACCGCCGACCGCGCAGGATGTCGCGTGTCGCCCGGCGGGAGTAATCAACCGACGGAATCGGGCGTAGCTCCGCGGAGCTGCGCCATGAACTCACGGGCGTCGACGACCTCGCCGCGCCTGCACTCTGCCACCCGTTCGTCGAGCTCCTTCAGCTCGGCGTCCGTGACATCGACGAGGACCATCGCCTCGAGCGCGTGCTTGGCGCGCTCGAGGTCCGCGTCGTCGAGCTCGTCGACCAGCGCGTGGATGGCTTCTCGGGTGTTCACGAGGGGCATGATAGCAGCAGGACCGCCGCCGCGCCGCCCCGCTCCATCGGGTCGACACGCCTTTGGCCTCGGGGGCCTTATCGAGACCTCCGCCCGCGAGTTGTGTCGCGAGGCGACGATTCGGTTCTCGGTGGAGAAGCGCCCCTGACCCGCGTCCGCGACAACTCCGCGCGCTTGTCCGACAAGCTCACTTTCGCGCCGTGAATGCTGATCGAGCGCGCTTCGGCGGAGTGAAGTCACCCCTTCAGCCGAAGACCCACCGCCCGGCCAGGCAGCTTCTCAACACCCGG
The DNA here is from genome assembly GCA_963727445.1 of uncultured delta proteobacterium. Lineage (GTDB taxonomy): Bacteria > Myxococcota_A > Polyangia > Polyangiales > B10-G4 > B10-G4. Next base: position 478,581 of record CAVSGI010000013.1, on the reverse strand, counting down.
GAGCCGACGAAGAATAGCGAGTACCGCGCTCGAGCGGTGGACGCGTAGGTCGCCGAGGAGCTCCTTGTTCGTGATCTCCCCGCGAGCCCTGAGCGTCTCCCACGCGATGTTGAGCATCCAGGGAGGGATCATCTTCGGCTGGGCCTTCTGGGACTTGCTCCGCTTCGTCTCGACGAAGAGACCGTGGGCGGTGACTTCGGCGACGCGATTCGGGGCTTGCTTGCCGAGCGTGTAGAAGACTGGGTCGCTCTTCACCGCGCGTGTGAGCTGGCGGAGGAGCTCGGGGTCGATGCTCTCGGTGGGGCGCGGGCCGGCCGCCAGGTCGAAGGGAGTCGCTTGCGGGTGATCCCACATCTCTTCCGCCCACTGCCAGGCGTCTCGGAGCGCGGCGTCGTTGCGTGCGCCGCGGAGGTGCGTGGCCGCCTCGACGTTGACGTGGAGACCGGCGGTGAGGTTGGCGGAGCCGATGACGGCGGCCGCGCTGCGAGCATTGCGGGAGAGGTAGACCTTGGGGTGATAGGTGCCGCCCGGGGCGTTGAGGATGCGCACCTCGGCGCCCGCGTCTGTGGCGCTGCCGAGGGCGGCGTCGGTCGCGTTCGAGTCGCCGAAGACGGTCGTGACGAGGAGGCGCGGCGCGCGCTTCTTCGCGGCGAGTTCGAGCTCCTTCCTGATGAGCTCGACACCACGAGCGTGGGCGAAAGCGACGCAGAGGAGGAGGTCGTCGCCGGAGGCGAGGGTATCGCGCACCGCTTTGAGAAGGGTGCGGTTCGTGGTCGTGACGGTGCTGATCTTCACGCCAAAGCCCGCTCGATCTTGCGCCGCTCCAGCGCCCCAAACTCCGACTTCGCGCGCCACAGACGCACACCGCTCGGCAGGCGCAGATAGATGGCGCGGGCGACGCCCATGCTGCGCTCGGGGGCCTTCTCCCATCTTGCGTCGGTGGCGATTCGATGGAGCTCGGTGCGTCGGTCGCTGAGCCGCTCAGACCATCGGCGGAGGTGGTCGGCGGCTGCGAGGTGGTCGCCCTTGCTCTGGTTGCAGTCCCCGTGGGCGAGGACGAGGTTGTCGATGGCGTTGTTGGGATAGCGCGCCCAGGGGATGAAGTGGTCGACCTCGACCTTGTCGCGCATGCGCGACTGGCAGTAGAAGCAGCGGCCGGACTGGAGGTCTCGCAGGCCGTCGCGCACCGGCGTGAGGGGGATGCGATCGACGCCGAAGAGGAAGCGCTCGAGCTGGGCGTCCTGGACGATGTCATCGTTGAAGCGCGCGACCATGGCGGCCCACTGGCGCTGGATGAGGGGGCGGAGCAGGCCCGAGAGCTGGACGAGGTACTCGCTCGCCTGGCCGACGAAGCGGATGTTGTTGTCGAAGCGGCGGGCGTCGCGGAACGTCTTCTTGGTAATCGCGCGGTCCCAGTTGATGCGATAGATGAAGGGGACGTCGGTGTCGCCGATCAGCTGCAGGCGCGGCAGCGGCATCTCGACGAGCTTCCACTCGATGTCGCGCTCGAGCTTGTCGAGCTTCTTCGGCTGGGCCTGGCGCGCGCGCGTGAGCGTGGCCGACGGATTGGGCGCGTGCTTTTCGCGGAACGACACGATGGAGCTGACGATGGCGGCCTGGCCTCCCGAGCGGTTCTTGAAGGGCTGGTTCTGGAAGAGGATGCGGTCCTGCTCCATGTCGAAGGGGACGGCGTGCGGCCAGTAGAGCGCGAGGACCTTCTGCGCGAGCTGGGTGGTTGTGACCGAGTCGGGCGCGAAGCCGTGCTTCGTCGAGCGCTCGAGGCAGAGGTCCATCAGGGCGAGGAGCACGGCGTACTTGTAGGTCGCGGTGAAGTGGCCCTCGTCGAGGAGCATGAGGAGCTTCTCGGCGAAGCCGATGGCGCCGCGGTCGGGCTCAGGCGTCGCCATCTTCGTCTGTCCAGTACGCGGCGCGTTCGGGGATGACCCAGCGAATGCCGCCGCGCGGGTCGGGGACGTCGCCCTCGTAGCGCGGGATGACGTGGAGGTGGAGGTGCATGACCGTCTGCCCCGCGGCGGCACCGTCGTTCCAGCCGACGTTGTAGGCGTCGGGCTTGGGCGAGAGCTTTTCGTGGAGGACGCGCTTTACATGAGGGACGGCTGCGATGAGGGCGCGCTGCTCTTCGGGGGTCGCGTCGAAGAACGACGCGACGTGACGGCGCGGGACGATGAGCGCGTGGCCGACGGAGACCGGGTAGCCATCGAAGAAGGCGACGACGAGCTCATCCTCGTGGAGGACCAGGCGCTCGTTGGGCGGGGGATCGCAGAAGGGGCAGGGCACGGGGGTGGAGCGGAGGATAGCGTGGGTTCTAGCCGACCATCACTCGTGCGTGCCGAACTTCGCCGTTGCCGGTGAGCTTCATGCGCGGATTGCTATGATGACGTATCGGGGGGGGGAGCGATGGCAGATGGCGACCGAGCATTCGCGGGCCTGACGAAGTACTTCAGTTGGGTGCTCACGGCGTCGGTCATCTTCGGCGGGGTGGCCGTTCTGAGTCGGGTGGCTTGTGGCCACTGAGCGTGTCGACTGATCGAATCGGGCTGCCGGCTCTGAGGTGTCAGGGGATTCTCGCGCGGCTGGGCGTCGAGGACCGCAGCGGCGACGGAGGCGTGTTCGAGACCTATCCGGCGCTCGGCCTTCATCTTTGGGGGATGCGGAGCACGGGCTACAAGAAGCCGGAGCAGCTGGACGCGCGAAAGCAGATCTGGACGCAGCTCACAGAGCAGGCGCCATGGCTTCAGCTCGGCGATGACAAGCAGCTCGGTCACATTCACAAGAGCTCGGACGACCTGGACGCAGTTGTCGCGGGGCTCATCGCTGCTGCCGCGAGGCGGGGATTGACGGAGGCGATCCCGGACGGTGCGACTGATGCCGCGAGCGAAGAGGGGTGGATCGTGATTCCTCGGGGCGACGCTCTCCGTCGACTGACGCCTGGAAATGATGGCTCGTGACGGGGGCCGGGATTGTCAGTCCACCCGCGCCGCTTACAACGACGGCAACTCCGGCACCGGCAACATCGTCGTGTCCGGGTTTCGTCCGTTGTTCGTGTAGACGACGCGTGGCGCGCGGGGCCCAGCCCGCGCCCTTCCAGGACGTGAAGTCGTCCGGAAGTGTGACCACCTGGTACTACCAGTTGGGGTGTCGAGCTCCTCGCTATTCGGCGGCCGCCGGCGAATCGGCGGCGGGTCCGCCACGTCGCGCGAGCAAGTGCGCGAAATTGCGCGCGCGGTTCCTGGCGCGTGCGCTGCAACGCCGCTGAGGCGTGGGCGACCACGAGGACTTCGGCAAGTCGATCATCGAAGCGCTCTCGGAGCTGCGCGGGGCGCGAGTCGAGGCGGAGTCCGAGGTGCGGACGGCGCCGCAGCGGGCGGATCTCTTCGTGTGGCCCGAGGGGCGCTTCCGGCGACGCCGGAGACCTTGTGGCTGCGCTTGATGGGCGAGTCGACGGTGGACGGGGCGCTTGCGGAGCTGAAGGAGCTGGCGGACAATTCAGCGGGGTATCAGCGCCTGCGGGGACCGAGCTTGCGGTTCTGGGAGGACTACCGAAGACGCGGGGCGGAGGTCGAGACGATGAGATCGAAGGAGTGGTACGAGGCGGAGGTCGAGCGCTTGCACGCGGAAGGCGAGCTGGTGGGCGAGCGGAAAGTGCTTCTCAAACTGCTGACGCTCAAGTTCGGGGAGGTCTCGGAAGAGACACGCCAGCGCCTTGTCGCCGCGACGACCGCGGAGCTCGACACGTGGACGGCGCGGGTGCTGACGGCGGGGACACTCGACGAGGTGTTCGACTGACGGGGCGGCCGTTTGGGCCGACGAAACTAGGGCGTCCGAATGTGTGAACCGCTCGAGCGGCCTGTTCAGGAACCGTCCTTCGCATCGGCAATGCGCTCGGGCTCGAGCGCTTCGAGCGTCTCCTGAGCTGCGACCCAGAGGCGCGCGAGGGCCCGGACCTCGGGGTCGGCGCATTCGAGGAGCGCCTCGGGGTCGAGCTCGACGACGGTGCCGTCCGGGGTGGCTTCGTCCCACGCGCGCCAGGCGTCGGCGACGGCGAGGTTGAAAGCGGCGGTGAAGAGGCGCTCGCTGAGCTGCTCCAGGGCTTCGACAGCGTCGGCCCGGGCGGTGCGGCGCGCTTCGAGGCGTTCGCGGCGGTCGGCGAGATCGATGACGTGGCCCACGCAGGATGGACGGGTCGGCGGCCGGGGAACTGACAGCTTCGGGGAAATTTCGCGAGAGTTCGTCTCTCCTGTCAGAACGCTGTCCGAGCGGCCCGTCTATGCAAGGGAGATGTTCGACCGACCCATCGCCGCCTTCGATATCGAGACCATTCCCGACCCCGAGGTCGGCCGCCGCCTCTGGGGGCTCACAGGCGATGACGAGACGGTCGTGCGCGCGATGGTGGCGCGGCGGCTCGAGGAGACCGACGGGAAGAGCGAGTATCCGGAGCAGCCGCATCACCGGGTGGTGACGATCGGCGTCGCGTGGCTCGATCCCGAGAGCGGGCGCTTCAAGCTGGGGACGTGTGGGGGCCAAGGGGAACGGGCGATGGACGAGCGGAGCCATCTCGAGGCTTTCGTGCGGCTCTTCGAGGGGCGGCGCTCGCCGCGGATCGTGTCGTGGAATGGCGGCGGGTACGACCTGCCGGTGATTCGCTATCGGTCGATGATGCACGGCATCTCGGCGGGGCCGCTCTACCGCAAGGACGGCGAGTTCAAGTGGAACAACTACCAGAACCGCTATCACGACATGCACGTCGACCTGATGGACGTGCTGAGCGGGTACGGCGCGTCGAAGTGGGTGGGGCTCGGGCTGCTCTCGCCGCTGATGGGGTTGCCGGGGAAGAGCTTTTTGACCGAGGCGATCTGGGAGCACGTGCTGCGCGGCGAGGAGGCGGTCGTGCGCGAGTACTGCAAGATGGACGTGCTCGAGACGCTGCTCCTCTACCTGGTGTACGCGGTGCACTGCGGGCAGCTCGAGGCGGCGCGGCTCGCGAAGTACGTCGCGGAGATTCGGCGCGTGCTTCGCGAGGAGAGCTTCGAGGGGTGGGCGGAGATCGCGGAGCGGCTCGAGGGGTGGCCGCGGTGGGCGCCGGGAGGAGAGGGCGAAGGCGGGCTGGCGGATGTCGGGTGACGAATGCGTTCGCGTCCGGATGTGCGACCACGTGGTATTACCAATCGTGCGGCGAAGCGCCGGACGCGCTCTGTCCGTGGAGGGACACGATGACGATGGCGTTCGGCGGCGAGGCCTTCGCCGAGGAGCTTGTCGAGCTCGGTCTTGCTGGCGGATCGAACGATGGCGAGCTTGCCGCAGGAGCCGGGCGTCGTCGTTCTCCGGCCAGCGAAGAGCTGCGCGCGGCGAAGACCGCGGATGGGCAGCGGTAGTTTTGGGAGCTGGAAGGCGACGGTGAAGCGGTCAGCAGGGAGGAGGTTAGCCGGCCGCCGATTGTGGCACGCAGATTAGGGTCACGGACGGCAGTATGCGGGAGCGCCTCCGCAGTCGCCGCTGCGACAATCACGCGCTGTTACGCATGCGTATGAACACTGATTGGCGCCCGCTCCAGCGGTAGGGCAGTAGCCGTCGTCGACGCCCGCTGACGCCACAGTCTGTGGCCACCGTGCACGGGGTGCAGGCCACGATGCGGTATCGGCGATACCGGCGCACGTCGTCGACTCGGCGGCATGCAGTAGTCCGTCATCCACCCGTCAATGCTGGTCAGCACTGACGAAGTGCGAGTAGGGCCGCCGCGCCATGTCTGTGTCGCCGCATCCACCGTCTGCGCTGTCAAAGAAGCAGAACGTACCGACGCTGCTTCCCATGAAGATGTGGTCTACGCATCGTCGACCGTTCAGGCAATCCAGGTCCGTCGTGCAGTCGTCGCACGCGTCCGCCATTCGCATGACCGTGCTGCAGGTCCCATCGCGCCAGTCGCAGGCGAAGCCAGCGCAGTCGGCGGCTTCAGTCGCTTCGCTGCACTCCACGCACATTCCCGTCAACGGGCCAGATGTCTCGCAGATGTCGGTGCCGCCGATGCCTCCACACTGCGCGCTGTCATCGCAGCTCGTGCACATTCCATCGCTGCCGCACTTGGCGGCGCCGGGATCCGTGCAGTCCGAGTCCATCAAGCACTGGACGCATGTCATGAGCGTCTCGTTGCAGAACGGCGTGGTTCCCTCGCAGGGCATCCCGCACGGTCCGGCGTCGACAGCCGTGTCGGCGGCGTCCACATCCCCATCGCTCGCATCGCCGGCGTCGCCGGCGTCGCCGGCACCTGAGTCGATGGCGACACAACGCGTCCCATCATCGACGAGCATGTAGCCGGGGTCACAGACGGGCTCGGTGTCCGGACAGGCGGGTAGTAGGCACAGGGCGATCGTGGCGAGAAGAAAGAGGCGAAGCATCCAGGGTCTCCGTTCAGCGTGGCGGGATCTGAACATGAAGAGCGCGACGGGTAAAGCGGCCGATCGGCGCCAATCATTGCGCCCTTGTCGAGGATTGCAGGCCCCACTTTTTCTTCCGAAGGGACGCAACTCGCTGCGCCCCGCCCCGATAAGGGCGCATCTCGTTCGGAGGAGCCCCATGAGCCAGAGCACTGTCACGCGTTCGTTCGTCCTCTTCTTCCTCGCCCTGAGCCTCTTCGGCTGCGTGGCCGACACGCGGGGCTTCGAGCCCGAGTGTCGCTGCGTCGTCGAGTCGGGCGCCATGCTCTACGACCTTCCGTGCGGGGTGCAGGCGTGTCTGGACGGCGTGGGCGTCGTCTGCATGGACGCGGAGGAGGCGTGGCCCGTCGACATCGAATGCGACGCCGGCGAGTCGACCTTCGAGGAGGGTGTGTGCGAGGCGGACGAGAGCGGCGCCGTCCCATGCGAAGACCAGCGCGGGGAGTCGGCCTGCGAGAGCACCACGGGCTGTTCCTGGCTGCCAGCGGCGTGTACGTACACGGACGACTGCGAAGCGTGGTCGGATTCCGGCGGCGCCGAGGGGAGGCTCGTCCTCGTCCTCGTCGTCCTCTTCGTCCTCTTCGTCCTCGTCCTCGAGCAGCTGCGATGGGCTCACCGGCCTGGCGTTGTGCCTCTGCGTGAATGACACCAACTACGGGGCGTGCTCGTCGTACATCTGAGGGGTCTGATCTAGCCTGAGGCCATGGCAGCGAAGCGCTCACCGCCCGGAGACGCGGCGGCGGAGGTTGGCGACGCTGATCGAGGACTCGGCGAATGGCGTGCGGGTCAAGCAGTTGCGGCGGGGATAGCGAATCGGCATTTGGGCCGAGGAAACTCGGGCGTCCGAACGAGTGAACCCCTTTCTTGTCGGCAGAACGCGCCGACGCTAGTGCCCGGTGAGCTACCCTCACGCCCCATGGCGCGCAAGGGTCGACTCGAACGCAAGCTCGACGCGCTCGACGCCGTCATCGGTGAAGAGCCGTCGCCCGCGCGGCTCGAGGCGCTGCGCGAAGCCATCGCCGAGGGGCATGCCCTCGTCGCGACGCGGGCGGCCGACGTGGTGCGCGAGGAGCGAATCGCGGAGCTCGAGGGCGTGCTCATCGGCGCGTGGGCCCGCTTCCTCGACAACCCGACGAAGACCGACCCGGGTTGCCACGCGAAGGTCGCGATCCTGAGCGCGCTCGATCATCTCGAACGCATCGACCCCGAGCCTTTCGTCGCCGCGACGTCGTACGTGCAGCTCGAAGGGGCGTGGGGGCCGCCGGATGACACGGCCGTCGGCGTGCGTGGGCGCGCCGCGCTCGCTCTGACGCGCATTCAGTACAGCGACGCCCTGCCAGTCCTCGGTCGCCTCCTCGCCGACCCCGAAGCCCAGGTGCGCTCCGTCGCTGCCCAGTCCGTCGCGTTTCTCGGCCGGCGCGACGGCGCCTCGCTCCTCCTGTTGCGTCTCGCCGCCGGCGAAGACGATCCCGAGGTCGTGTCGGAGTGCCTCCGCGCCCTCTGCACGCTCGCCCCCGACCTCGCGCGCCCCGTCGCCCTGGACATGCTGCGAAGCGAGAGCCTGCGCGAGCTCGCCGCCCACGCGGTCGTCGCGTCCGAGCGCGACGCAGCTCTCGCCATCCTCATCGACGCCCTGCCAGACACCGTTCGCGCCGACGTCCGCGCCGTCCTCTACACGGCCCTCGGCGTGAGTCGTCGCGACCTCGCGCGCACGCTCCTCCTCACGACCATCGCCGAAGGCCGCCCCCACGACGCCCAGGCCTCCGTCCGCGCTCTCGGCGTCCACGCCTACGACCCGCGTCTCGCCGCGGCGGTTCGCGAAGCCGCCGCAAAGAACGAAGAGGCGAAGCTGGGGCCGCTCGTCGAGGAGACGTTTCCGGAGGCGGATTGAGCTGCCGGAGCGGGCGCCGTTGTTGGCGCCGGCTGCGGGACGGCCATGCCGCCGTCCGGCGGCCGTGACATCCGTGGCCTCAGCCGTTCGAGGCGACGTGCATGCGGAGGGCGCGACAGATCACCGGCAGCTCTTCGGCTTCGACCTCGCTCGGGCAGCGCGTGATGGAACGCGCGGGCGCGAGGGCACGGGCTACGTCGATGTCGGTCCAGCGTTCCGCGCCCCAGACGATCACGTCACGTCCCCGAAGCTCTTCCATCGCCTCGCGCACCGGTCGCATGGTTCGGGCATCGAGGAGAACGATGGGATCGACGAGGTTCGGGGAGAGGGGCCCGCGCCCACGTTGTCGCGCGAGCATCGCCATCGGCGGAAAGCGCCGCGCGATCCGCGAGAAAGCAGTCTCGCTCGGCGTGACGATGACCACCTCGAGGTCGTCCCGGCTCCGACCGGTGATGCGCTCCTCATCGCCCACGAAGATCTGCGTGGGCAGGATGGAGACGATGTGCTCCACGACCGAACGGGCCGCGCCCGCGCCGACGACCTCGGACAGGCGCCGAAGGAGGTGCACCTCGACGAGCTCGCGCAGCGCCTCCCCTCCCCGCGGCACGCTCCTCAGGTGCGCGTCCCCCATCGCGGCCTTCAAGACGGCGATTCCGTGCTCCTCGGTGACCACGGACGAAAGACTCTCGTAGATCAGCGAGGCGATGGCGCCAGGACTGAGTCGGGTGTGAGAGGGCGGCATCGGTACCTCGAATCTACTCCCGTCTCGATGAGATGGGAATCACGGCGCCGACGCAAAGAAGGCCCAGTTGTGCGGTGATTCGACCGGTCCGATGTTGTTCCTACGAGGTGATTGATGATCCGACTCCTCTTCTTCGACCTGCCATGAAAGGAAACGAGTCGATGTCCGACACGCCACTGACCATTCTCGGTATCGCCGGAAGCCTTCGGCGCGCTTCGTTCAACCGCGCTCTCCTCGAAGCGGCGCGCGAGCTGATGCCGCCCGGCGTCGTCTTCGAGGTCGCGGAGATCGGCGATCTTCCGCTCTACGACGCCGACCTGGCCGAAGGCGGGAAGCCACCCCCGGTGGCGCGTCTCGAGGAGCAGATCGCACAAGCGGACGCGGTGCTGATCGCGACCCCCGAGTACAACTACGGGATCCCTGGCGTGCTCAAGAACGCCCTCGACTGGGCCTCGCGGCCCGCCTTCCGCTCGGTGTTCGCGGGCAAGCCCGTGGCCATCGTGGGCGCATCGGGGGGCGCCGTCGGCACGGCTCGGGCCCAGGGCCAGCTCAAGCAGGTGCTCCTGGGAATGGTGGCCGAGGTCTTCCCCTACCCCGAAGTCCTGGTGGCGCGCGCTCAGGAGCGCTTCGAAGAAGGAAAGCTCACCGACGAGCCGACGCGCGAGGCCGTGCGTCAGATATTGGGGGCGTTCGTGACGTACCTGCGACGACGCCGCTGAGCCCGCATCGGTGTGCTCCTCAAGGATTGTCCGGTGGCACCCAGTTCACGAACCACATCGTTTGGCCGTCGTGCCGGGCGAAGCGCGAGCTCTCGCCTGCCCGGACGTAGTAGACCGAGCTGTCGATGGTCGTCGGAGGACGCCACCAGGGTGCGTTGCCCACCTCGAAGGTGATGACCACGTCTTCAGAATAGTCGTCTTCGTTCACACGCGTCATGTGCAGGCGCGTGACGAGCTCCTGGAAGTCGGCCTCCGACAGATCGCAGCGAAAGATGCCCGTGTGGTGGGTGTACCAATGGAAGCCAGCGCCCGACTTCGACTGGTGGTACTGGTAGTGAACGTCGGTGCATGCGGCGGGCGCACGGGTCGTGAGGATCCCTTCGATGTGCTCGCGGCGTTCCGCGGCGGTCCAGTACCACTCGTCCGACGAGTGGTCGTCCGAGGATCGCACGAGAGCGAACCCGAAGAGCCCACAGCACGTGCAGCTCGAGAGCACCAGGATCGTCGTCACCAAAGAGAAGAGGAAGAGCGACCGCTTTCGTTGCTCTTTCATCACTCCCCATCCCGCATGGGCGAAACGAAAGCTACTCCTCCCGGTCCCGATAGCGCACGATCAGCACCCCACCCGCGTGGTGTCGAGGACGATGTCGTCGATCCACACGTCGAAGGCGGAGGGCGTGGCGCCTCCCTGGTAGAGCTGCCAGCCGATGCGCAGGGTGGTCCAGGTCGGGAAGATGAAGTCCACGTCGTTGCCGCCGTGGTTGGTCGTGTCCACGACGAGGTCGTCGTTGGCGACGCCGTCGAGGGTGAGCCGGATGTGGTTATCGGTCGCGTCCATCTCCCACTCCACGCATACCCATCGCCCGCTCTCCGACGGTGCGCTGGTTCGCCAGTTCGTCCAATCGCCGGTGGGGCCGCCGTCGGCGCCGATGCCCCAGAACGCCGCGCCCTCGCCCGGCACGTACTGGCCGCCGACCGGTCGCACGCGCTCGGTGCTCCCGTCCCCGGTCTGCTCCACCAGCGTGTAGTGCGCCCAATCCGGCGCGCTCGGGAACGCATCCACCCAGAGCATCATCCGGCCGAAGTAGCTGTTGCCCGGCGGCGCGAAGGCGAGGCGCAAGAAGCCGTAGCCGTTGTCGTCGGTGTGCACGTGAAGCGCCTGCGCGCCCATCGCGTGCGTCCCGTCGATGGTGAGCGCCCCGTTGGTGGTCGTGTCCCACCGCGCGCTCATCGCCTCCCCCGCGGCGAGCGCCTCGAAGTCCTCGCAGAAGAGCGCGGAGGACCCCTCGCAGCCGGCCCCTCCGCCTGCGTCGCCGTCGGCGCTGGCGTCCGAGGCGTCACTCGTGGTGGCCGAGTCGCTGCTCGACCCGTCAGGCGTCGCGTCCGAGGTCGTGCCGGTGTCCGCGTCGGAGGCCGCGTCAGCCATCCCCATCGCGTCTGGAGTCCCGGCCCCGTCATCCGAACAGCCGACGATCCACCCTGCGAGCGCCAGGGTCAGGGCGCATCCGATTGAGCAATTGCTGCGCATGAACCCGACTCTACCAATCCGCAGCGCGAAACGGACTGCCACCTTCCGACTTTCGGCCTATACTCCAGCCATGGATCGCCGTCCCTCCTCCGTCTTCGGGCTCGCCGCCCGGTTCATCAAGCTCAAGTGGCTCGCCGCCGATCGTTCGACGAAGGTGGGATTGATCGTCGCGCTGATCGCGGTGGGGCTCTTCGCGGCCACCTCGGCGCGCTGCATGCTGCGGAGCTCGTGCGGCGCATCCAGTGGATGCCCGTACACCTCCTCCTCCGGGTGCCCGTACTCCTCGGGCGCGATGGACGACGACGCGCCCTGCCCGCACTGAGCGGCGCGCGTCAGTTACACCCGCATCCACCTCCCGCGGCTTCGAAGCCGCCGACCGCGCCTTCGCGCACTTCCGTCGCGTGTGACTCCGCGCCGTGAACGGCGCCGCCCCCGCCACCGAACTGCATGTCGGAGCGCGCCAGGTTCTCGCGCTCGTACGGCTGGAGCGTGATGCATCCCGTCGCGCCGACCATCAGCGCGAGGAGCAGCAGCGTGCGGCGGAGATCGCGGATCAAAGCAGATCTCGGATCTGTCGCTCGAGGACGCGGGCGTCGCCGCTGCGGAAGCCCGCGTGGACGTGCCGGATCACGCCGCGCCTGTCGATGATGTAGGTGCTGGGCATGGTCGGCGGGCTGTAGCGCTCGGCGACCGCGTGGTCCTGATCGTGAACCACCGGGAAGGAGACCCGGGTGCGACGCAAGAAGCCGCGCGCGTTGCGCGCGCGCTCGTCCACGCTGACGCCGATCACCACCAGCCCGTGATCCTTGTAGCGCTGGTAGATGCGATCGAGGGCCGGCATCGCGTGGCCACACGGCTCACACCACGACGCCCAGAAGTCGACGACCACCACCTTGCCTCGAGAAGAGGAGAGGCTCACCCGTCCGCCGTCGAAGCTGTCGGCGCGAAACTGTGGGGCCCTCGAGCCTTCGTCGATCGCGGACGCGTAGCGTGTGATCAGAAACGCCGTCGACAGGACGATGGCGTAGGTGATGAGTCGTCGAGCTCGTTCCATGCGGCAGTGAACCTCCACCGTTACGTGCAGCAAACGGCGGGCCAGCGTCGAAACGAACCGCGCAGCTACCGTAACAGCGGCCCGAGCGCTGCGCTGTTACCTTGAGAATCACCGAGTGAACGGCCCGTGACCTGCGCCGCGCGACCCACGTCTGCGCCAGGCGCGGAAGTGCCTCCGAATTGGAACCGGGAGCGTTCCGTGTAGGTACGGCGCCTGCTCCTGCACACATCGAGGACGTCTCTTTTCAAGGGAAAGTCGATGGGCACGGATCGAGCTACGCGTGGGGCGGCGCGACGGTCGCTTTGGCTCGACCGAGCGCATGGAGGGAGTGGCCACCGCCGCTCTGGGGTTCCTGCGCCCTTCGCTCGGGAACCCAGGGGAACCAAATGCACGTGAGTAAAGAAAAGTATCTGCTCCTCGCGCTGATCGTCGGTGCCGCCGCCTGCGCGAACACCGACTTCGAAGCAGGTGACGGCGGCCCGCCGCGCCCCGACGGACCGTACGAGCGCCCGATGTGCGACGCGTACGACTTCCGCGGAACCGTCTACGACTGCAGCGCGCTCGACCGGTGCGCCGAGACGGACCTCGAGTACCGCATCGCGTGCTGTGAGTGTGACCCGCAGTTCTGCAACGCCAATCCCAGCTGCGAGCCCAGCCCCGACGCGCCCCCTCCCGTCGCCGAGCCTGGCCCCGCCGAGAGCTGCATGGGCTGCCACAACGGCTCCGACCGCAACGACTACGCGGGCCCCGGCATGAGCAACCCGCACCCCTTCACCGGCGCGGAGTACGTGCAGTGCACCACCTGCCACGGCGGCGACGGCAACGGCACCGGCAAGCTCGGCTCCCACGTGCCGCCGCCTCCGGAGATCGGCGACGACGCCTACCGCGTCCTCGACCAGGAGGCGTATTTCAACCGCCTCACCCTCGCCGGCATCGACAAGCTCCCCGACTACACCGTCGACGGCGTCACCTACACGGCGCTTCAGTACCTGCAGTTCGTCAACCCCGGCGACCTCCGCGTCGTGACCAACGGCGAGGGCTGCGGCACCCCCGGGTGCCACGCCGAGGAGCACGTCCAGTGGGTGTCGCGTCACCCCTTCGGTAACTCCACCGGCATCTTCTCGGGCGCGACCTACACGGTCGGCCTCGACAACGTCGTTCCCGGCCAGGAGGGGCTGTGGGAGGACACCGCGGCGGACTACGCCTTCCGCGCGCGCACCGATCCCGACTGGGCGGGCCCGGCAGACGAGGTCGGCACGGTCGGTGAGGTCTACGAGTGGCCCGAGCGGGCGCAGTGGGGCGACCGAAGCGGCATCTATCGCAACGAGCTCTACGACGCCGACAACATGTCGAACCAGGTCTTCACGACCGCCGACGGCGCCGACCAGGCGAACCAGATGATCGACGGCTCGCCCCTCGAGCACGTGTACATGGAGGCGGTCGGCTTCCAGTGCGGCGACTGCCACCTCGGGAGCGCCGGCCAGAACAACCGCTACGGCGACTTCCGGAGCTCCGGCTGCACGGCGTGCCACATGGAGTACAGCACCGACGGCCGCAGCCGCTCCACCGACCCGAACGTCAACCACTTCGAGCCGTTCAACCCCGACGCGATCGCCGCGCCCGAGCGCTCGCACATCGATGCGCACCAGATCCGCAACGTCGCGAAGTTCCTTCCCGGCGGCGCGTTCCTCCGCGGCATCAGCGACTACGCCTGCGTGGGTTGTCACCAGGGATCGAACCGCACGGTGCTTCAGTTCTGGGGCATCCGCCTCGACCAGAACCAGGACCTCGAGAACGACACGCAGTACCCGACCAACCCGGTCACGTTCCAGAACACCGCCGCCGACGATCGGCTCTACGACCCGGCGATCGCCAACAACACCTTCAACGGCCGCGTGCCCGAGCAGTACATCCTGACCGAGGACTACGACGGCGACGGTCGCGACGACACACCGGCGGACGTCCACCACGAGGCGGGCCTCGGCTGCATCGACTGTCACGGCAGCCGCGACGTCCACAACGGGACGCGGGGCGATCCCACGAGCGGCAACATCATCTCGCGCATGGACGAGGGTGTCGCCATCGAGTGTCAGTCCTGCCACGGCGGCGTCGGCTCCTACGCTGCCACCGGCCCCTGCGAGACCTACGACGGCAGCGCCGCCGACTGCGCCATCGACCGGCGCGGCAACCCGGTGCGTCACGTCACCCGCGACACGGACGGCAACTACTGGCTGATCAGCCGCCTCAACGGCAGCCGCCACTTCGTCCCACAGACCCGCGACACCACGGTCGACACCGGGCGGCGCAATCCGCTCTCCGGCGAGTACGTCTACAACCCGGTCGCGTCCTACGCGATGGGGCGCGCGGACGGCAACAACGCCACCGGCATCGGTCCGCTGCAGGCCGACCCCGACACGGTCACCCTCGGCTTCAGCCACACCGACAACCTCGCCTGTCAGACCTGCCACAGCTCGTGGACGAACAACTGCATCGGCTGTCACCTGAAGGGGCAGTACGACGACAATCCGGAGAACTACTGGTTCTCGAACATCACCGGCGAGCGCATCGCGAACTTCGTCCCGAACGCGGACTTCACCTACATCACGCCCGTGCCCTTCTACCTCGGCGTCAACGCCCGGGGTCAGATCACGCAGTCCTCGCCGGGGATCCAGATGTTCTTCCGCTACCAGGACATCAACGGCGACGAGTCCCAGGTGTTCGGCTTCACCGACCGCCAGGGCAACGGCAACAACCCGGGCATCGGCGGTCGCGACGACTTCGGCGCCCTCAGCC
The DNA here is from genome assembly GCA_963727445.1 of uncultured delta proteobacterium. Taxonomy (GTDB): domain Bacteria; phylum Myxococcota_A; class Polyangia; order Polyangiales; family B10-G4; genus B10-G4. The sequence continues at coordinate 463,405 of CAVSGI010000013.1, read as the reverse complement.
ACGACACGATGATGGCGCACTCGATCCGTGGTCGGGTCGAAGCCACCAACGAGGGCCCGCGCTACTGCGTGTCCTGCCACCTCAACGAGGACTCGCTCGCCGCCTTCGGCGGGGAGTACGACGCGTTCCGCACCGCGATGGAGGCCAACGACTTCCGCTCGCTGGACTTCGCTCTCCTCGCGCAGCACATCGGGCAGAACCCGGGCAACCAGATCAACTCGCCCCTCTTCGTGCACATGGTCGCCGGCCTCGGCTCTGGTCTCTTCCTCTTCGACGAGACCGGCTGTCCGGTGAACCCGCTCGACAACAACGCCAACCGGCAGTACTGCCCGGGCGGCGCTCCGGCCGACAACTTCGACCCCGACAACGTCGTCTACAACCTCGACGGTCTCGTCGAGCCCAACGGGGTCTCGAACGTCTCGTCGTCACACGCCGCCATCGACCGCACACGCGTGCAACAGCTCCGCGGCGGTTCCCTCAACGGGTACACCAGCGGACCGCTCGGTGCCCGGCTCATCCAGAAGCTGACCGATCCCGAAGTGGGCGTCGTCCTCGACAGCTACTTCGATGCGGACGGTCAGGCGCAAGGCAACGCCGCCGTCTACATCGCCCGCTGATGCCACTCAGTCACGCCACGCGTGAAGAGCTCCGATGACATCTCCCCCGAAGAAAACGCGACGAACGAGGCGCCCTCTGGGCGCGCCGTTCGCCGCGCTCGTCTTCGGTGCGATGCTGGGCCTGACGCCTGGTGTTCAGGCGAACGACGGAACCGCGTCGGTCTTCGTTCGGGGCGACACGGATCACACGACGGTGATCAGCCCGCATGCCGGCGTTCAGACGCGCTTCAACGCCGACCGGACGACGGCGAACGTCGGCTACACCGCCGACATCTGGACCAGCGCCTCCATCGACATCCGGACGGCCGCGACCAAGGCCGTCAGCGAGCAGCGCGATCAGATCGACGTCGGCGTCGGTCACGAGCTCGACAACGCGACGCTCAACGCCAGCTACTACTTCTCGGGGGAGAACGACTACACCTCCCACGGCGTCGGGCTGAGCTCGACGCAGGAGCTGGCCAACAACACGACCACCTTCGAAGAGAGCTTTCACTACTCCTACGACCTCGTCGGGCGCTCGGGCGACGCCAACTTCTCGCGACCGCTCTCGACCTACGGCCTGAGGCTGGTCATGACGCAGATCCTCTCCCCCAAAGCGCTGGTGCAGGGCGTCTGGGAGGGAGCGTACCGTCAGGGATTTCAGTCGAGCCCCTACCGATTCGTCGGTCTCGGCGGCGACGGGCAGTGCGGCGGCACCGCGATCCTCTGCGTGCCCGAGGCACACCCCGATACGCGCATCCGCAACGCCTTCGTGGTGCGCGGGCGCTACGCACTGTCGAGCGACACCTCGGCGGGGATCGGCTATCGCTTCTACTTCGACGACTGGGGCGTGGCGGCGCACACAGCGATCGCGCAGGTGGCGTGGCTTCCGTCGGAGGACACGGTGCTCACGCTCAGGTATCGCTTCTACACGCAGAGCGCCGCGGGCTTCTATCGCTCGACCTATCCCGCGCCGACCGGGGCGCTTCGCTACGTGACGCGCGATCGAGAGCTCTCACCGATGTTCTCGAACCGCGTGGCCCTCAGCTTCGAGAAGTCCTTCGATGTCAGCGACGACATCGCGATTCGCTTGGGACTGGCCGTGGGAGGGACGGTCTTCGTCTATCAGGACTTCGTCGGTCTCAACGAGGTGTTCGCCGGGGACGCGACCCTGGCCCTCAGCTTGGAGCTCTAGATGACGTGTGCGGGTAACAGATGGCTGTTCGTTCTTTCCGGAATCGTGGTCGCGATGCTGATCGCGTCGTTCCCCGGCGGAGCGTCGGCCCAGCAGACCAAGGCGCTCTTCGTCGCGGCCCCCAGCCTCCCCGGTCCCATGCGTCGCGCCGTTCCCCGAGTCCTGGTGCGCGGCGCGCGCCTCATCGACAGCAGCGCCTACACCTCTGCGGTTCGCGTCCGCAGCATGTCGCCGGCGAACGGCGCCGCCATTCGTCGTTTCGGCACGCGCCAGGGCGCGCACGTGATCGTGGTCGCGGGCTTCGGCGTCAGCGGCCGCGACAAGCTCCTGCGCCTTCGCTACTACCACGGCCGGAGCGGCGCCGAGCTCTTCGGCCGCACCTATCGCTTGCGCGGCGTTCACCTCAGTGGCGGTGTCACGTCGGCGATCCTCCGCGACCTCGCATCGGCGGCGGCGCGCGCGCAGAGTGGCGGGGGGCGCGCGCGCGTCGCGCGGGCCGAGGAGCCCACGCGCGCACGACGCGGCCGCAGCCGCGAGCGCGCGGGCCGGCGCACCTCGGCGATCCGCCGCTTCTCGGAGCCGCAAGCGCCGGAGCCTGCTCACGAGCCCGCCGAGCGTGAAGAGCCGTCCGGCGCCGAGACGGCAGACGGACTTCCGCCGCCGCTCGACTGGGAGGCCCAGGGCGCCGAGCCACCCGCCGAGGAGACGGCGCCGCGGCGCCGCCGAGCTCGCCGACGTCGCGCCGCGCCGGAGCCCGAAGAAGAGCAAGCCGCGGTGGAGGAAGAAGAGGAGGCGCTCGACGAGGAAGAGGACGAGGAGGACGTCGACGGCGAAGGCGATGACGGCGCACTCGCCGGTGGCTACATGTCGCGGCAGTGGGGCTTCGACGTGACCGCCGGCCTCGGTTTCGGGCAGCGCACGGCGGCCGTGCCCATGGAGACGGGCGAAGGGCGCTTCTCCTCCTCGCCCTTCCCCGCCGTCGCCGCCGCCCTCAACGTCTGGCTCCGCCCCGGCGAGGACAGCTCGCTCCGGCTCGGGCTCGGCACCCGCTACTACACCTCGGTGGGCCTGCAGGCGCAGGACCAGCGGGCCGACGGCAGCACCCGCACCGTCGACACCCGCTCCCAGGAGCTGGCCATCGGCGCCAACCTCGACTTCGCCCTCGCCGACAGCGTTCGCGCGGTGCGGATGAACATCGAAGCGGGCTGGGGCTTTCGCATGCTCGACAGCGAGCTTCCGCTCTCCATGCCCACCTACACGCTCTCCGGGCCCTACGGGCGGATCGGGCTCTACTTCCCGATCGGCGACGAGGGGCCGCTCGTGCTCGGCGTGGTCCCCGAGGTCGGGCACGTGAGCTCGGTCAGCGAAGAGGTCGCGCAGGCGGGCGCGGTCAGCGACGGGTTCCTGGTGGGAGTCGAGGCGCAGGTGCGCCTGGCCCTCCTCCCGGAGCTGGACGTCGATCTCGTCTTCCGCGAGGCGCATGCGTTCCTCGCGAGCGAGCGCGAAGGCGACATGAGCGACGTCGCTCGCTACGGCGTGATCCGCGTCACCTATCGACCCTGAGGTCGAACTTCGTTGAACCCTGCGCGCGTCTTGATGGACGATACTTCGCGCGATGGGTCATGCGACGCACAACCAGTTGAAGCACGCTTGTGCGCTGGTCATCGTCGCCGTCGCCCTGAGCGTCACGCTCTCGCCGGTGGCCTTCGCCGAGGACCGGGGCAAGCGACCGACGCCCGATCTCGACGGTCGGCCACCGGCGCCGCCCGACGCCATCGACAACGTGCTTTGGATCCCACGGATCCTGCTGTCTCCGCTCTATCTCACGAGCGAATACCTGATCCGGCGCCCCCTCGGCGCGATCTTCACCGTCGTCGAGCGCGAGCAGGTGGTCGAAACCCTCGTCGACGTCTTTCAGCTCGGGAAGAACAACGACGGGCTGATCGTGCCAACGTTCCTCTACGAGTTCGGCTTGAGCCCGAGCGTGGGCCTCTACTTTCAGTGGAAGAACCTCCTGGTCGACGACAACCGCGTGGCGATCCACGGCGGGTTCTGGGGGCCGCAGTGGCTCTCGCTCACCGCGCACGACCGCTACACCTTCGCGCACGACAGCGGCGATCTGACGCTGCGCTTCCACACCCATCGGCGGCCCGACTTCATCTACTCGGGCATCGGTTGGGATGCGACCAGCCGGACCTCGGGTGTCAACGTTCGCTGGGGGCGCTACGAGGAGGTTCTCTACCAGCCGACCCTGCGACTCCAGCTTCGGCCGTGGCGTTCCACGAAGCTCACCTACGAAGCGGGCTACCGCTACTACCATCTCGAGAGCCAGGGGTGGCGAAACGATCCAGCGGCGGGTGACCTCGCGGCGCAGATCGGCGAGCCCACGCCTTATGGGTTGGGTACCAACTTCTCGGAAGTCTATGGCGGCTTCACCTTCGTCTTCGACACCCAAAAGAGGGACGAGAGGGAGGGAACGCACTTTCGGATCAGCGGCTACGCGGAGGAGCACGCGCTCATCACCGGCCTGCCCGACGTGCGCTGGGTTCGGTGGGGCGCCGAGTCGACGGTGGCCTACGACATCTTCGGAGAGCACCGCGTCCTCGCGATCACCGGCGCGGTCGGGCTGGTGACGCCCACCGGCGGTCCGGGTCAGGTGCCCTTCAACGCGCTCGTCGATCTGGGGGGCAATGGACCGATGCGCGGCTTTCAGCCGGGCGTTCTTCGCGGTCAGAGCGCGGCGGTGCTCGAGCTCCACTACACCTATCCGATCTGGGCGTTCTTGGACGCGCGTATCCACGTAGCGGTGGGCAACGTCTTCGGCGAGCACTTCGAGGACTTCGCCATCGGCCGAACCCGACTCTCCTTCGGCCTCGGGCTCGCACCTCTTCTCTCAGGCATGGGCGACAACCCCCTCGAGATCACCATCGCGGCCGGAACCGAGCCCTTCGACCTCGGCGGCTCCCTCACCAACTTCCGACTCACCTTCGGCACGAGGAACACGCTGTGAGGCGGATGGCGATCCTGCTAGTGCTCCTCACCACCGGCTGCGGGGCCGCGACCATGCACCCCTTTCCCAATCGCGATCCGATCTGGGTCGACGCCGATCAGGTCGCCTTCGGGCCGATGCCCGACGAGCTCTACACCCCCTGGGCCTGGGACCAGGGCGACAACGTCGTCTTTCGCCAGCTCTCCGAGCTGTGGCAGTTCCGCCGCGCCACCGAAGCGGTCAACGTCAACTCACTCGACGAGGTCCCGAGCTCGAGCTGGTTCGAGAACCGCATCGGCGTTCGCGAGATGAACCCCAGCGAGCTCGCGATCGGCGCCTGTCCGTCCGAGGCGCTTCCGCCCAAGCCCTGGCAGGTCGTTCAGGGCAAGCTCAGCGGGACCACCCCCGGCGCGATCATCGAGGCCGCCGACGGGCAGAAGTACGTCTTCAAGCTCGACTTCTGGCAGCCGGAGCGCGGCACCGCCGCCGACGCCATCGCCACGCGGTTCTTCCATGCCCTCGGCTACTACGTCCCCTGCAATCAGGTCGTCTTCTTCGAGCCGTCGGACATCTCCATCGCGCCGGGCGCGCACACCGGCGGGCGACACGATCGGCCCTACACCCCCGAGCACCTGGCGTCTCTGATCGACGCGGCGGGCGAGGCGCCGGGCGGGATGCTCCGCGCGAGCGTCAGCCGATTCGTCGATGGAACGCCCCTCGGCGGATGGCAGTTCGATGGCGTTCGCGACGCGGACCCCAACGACGTCTTCGCGCACCAGGACCGTCGCGAGGTCCGCGGGATGTACGTCGCGTCGGCCTGGCTCAACCACATCGACACCCGCGCCGAGAACAACCTCGACATCTGGGTCGAGACCGACGACGACGGCAACGGCTTCATCCGCCACCTCGTCCTCGACGCCGGCGACTCCCTGGGCATCGCCTGGCCCTCCTCCGACATGGAGAGCCAGACCTTCGGCGTCGCCCGCTACCTCGACCTCGAATACGTCACCGAGGATCTGCTGACCCTGGGGCTCTTGTCGCGTCCCTATCGCGGGTCGACGCGCGGGCCGGCATACCGGTACATCGGCTATTACGACGTGGAGCGATTCGATCCCGAAGACTGGCGTAACGGCTATCCGAACGAAGCCTTCGAGCGGCGAACCGAGCGCGATTCGGCGTGGATGGCTCGCATCATCAGCCGGCTGGACGAGCCGTCGATCCGGGCGATGGTCGAGACGGGTCGCTTTTCGAAGCCCCTGGTGACGAACGAGCTCGTCCGCATCCTCCGCGGTCGTCAGATGCGCATCCTCGAGCGCTTCCTCACCCGCCTCTCACCGCTCGCCAATCCGGTCGCCGAAGGGGACGAGCTCTGCCTCGACGATCTCGCGCTGCGCTCCGGCCTCCGCGAGGCGAACGGGCGAGCGCACTCGGCGCGGAGCTATCTGGGTTGGCCTCCCGTCCCCGGCCCGGCGATCGAGCCGCGCCCCACGGAGGACGGGCGGGTCTGCGTCACCCTGCCCGCGCGACAGACGCCTGGCTACGTGATCGTGGACGTCATCGCCGAGACGCCCGGCGAAGACGCGCCCGGTCCAGCGCGCGTCCACCTCTACCAGCTCGCCGGCGGTGGCTACCGGGTCGTCGGTCTCGAGCGACCCGAGACCCGCGAGGTCATGATCGCTTCGCGCTAGCGCCTAGGCGCGACGCCTGCGCGCGAGGAGCCAGAGGACGGGAAGCAGGAGCCAGGCGAGGCGGGAAGGCGCCCCGCGCGCCGCGCTGCAAGCGGAGGTGCCCACGCGTGCGGCCTCGGCGCTGGCGCCCGCGACCGGGATCACGTGGGCGATCTCTTCGACGCCGTCTCCTTCGGTGTCGGAGTTGTCGTCGCCGGTGACCACCACCGCGTGAAACCAGACGGGCCCCAGCGGCTGGTCGGGTGCGGTCCAGATCGCGCGCACCCGCTGGGCGCCGCACGCGTTCATGGCGATCACGGCGCGGTCACCGAGCGACACCCGGCTGGTAGCGGGGTCGCCGGTGGTGCAGAGCTCGGGCCCCGCGGGCGCCGCGGGCAGGGCGAGCGAGCCGACGCCGCCGCCGAGCTCGTCGGTGAGCTCGAGCGCGAGAGAGCTCGCCGGGGCGTTGGGCATGATGATCTCGATCTCGTAGGCGCCGCCGGGCACGTAGCCTTCGAGGGGCAGGCCGGTGAGCTCGACCGGATCGGGCTCGCGGCCGCGATGGCAGACCGCGCAGGTGTAGCCGTCCTGAACGGAGCCGGTGAAGTGCCGCGCGCCGCCTCCGCCTTCCGCCGCAGGATCGTCGAAGGTCGCCGCGGTGCGGAAGGCGTGCGCCGTCGGGGCGAAGAGTGAGACGCCGAGCGGAAGAAGGAGCAGGGCGAGCGGTCTCATGGCGCGCCTCCATCCTCGCTGAGCGCGGCGAAGCTCTGACCGGCGCGCGCCCATTCGAGCAGGGCCACGTAGCCTTGCGCGTCGCTGTTCGCGTAGACGTCGTGGCCGTGTATGTCGATGCCCATGTGCGGCGCGCCGCCCTGATCGATCTCGAGCGGCTTGCGAACGAGAAGCGCCTGCTCCGGTGAAGACGCGCCCGCGAGCATCGAGCGCGCACGCTCGTAGGTCGCTGTGATCTCGGCATCGGTCGCGGGCGCTGCGAGGGGCGTGGCTTCGTCGAGGCGCGTGCGGCTCGGGCTGAAGACGCGGAAGAAGCGACCGCTATTGCCGTGGCACGCGGGGAAGCCGCAATCGCGCACGAGGATCGGATAGATGTTGGTGTCGAACGCCGCGCGACTCGGCTCGGGCGGATCGGCGGGCAGAGGCGCGAGAGCGCAGCCCGACAGCGCGAGGGTGGCGAGGACGTGGAAGAAAAGCCGAGGCATCTGGCTGCGACGGATCACTGCAGCTACCGGGCCAGGGCGCGATCGGCAAAAAGGCGAAACATCGAGCAATTACCACCACCAGCTGGGGAGCATGGAGCGCTCTCGGCTCCCGAAATTCGGCTGGAAAATGAGCCGCCAGCCCGGAAAAGACGGTGATTTCAGGCGCCGTAGGTGTTGGCACCAGAAGTGATCTAGGTGAGAGAGATGCGCTTGATTCCATACATCCTGACTCTCGCTCTCGCGGCCGCTGGCTGTCAGGCAGCGACGGTCACCGGACCGGGTTGGGGAGAGGCCCCGGAAGGTCCTGGCGACGCCGATGGTGGGACCGATCCCGCCGGCGACACGCCGCCCGTCACGGGCGACGGGACCGCGACCGATCCCGAACAGGTCTTCCTCGCGCAGGTGCTACCGCTGCTCGACAGCCGCTGCGCCGCCTGCCACACGGACGCGGCCACGGCCCCCGTCTTCATCGACATGGCCGATCCCTACAACACGATTCTCGCGAGCGGTGTGGTCACCGTCGGCGATCCCGGACGGAGCACTCTGGTCACGAAGGGCGCGCACCGCGGGCCCGCTTGGCAGCCGACCGAAGCGCAGGTGGTCTCCGATTGGATCACCCTCGAGGCGGGGCCGGCCGCTGGCGGCGGCGGTGGCGTCGGTGGCGACGCGGGCGGCGGTGGTGGCGGCGGTGGCGGCGGCGGTGGCGGCGAAGATCCGACCCCGGTCGCCGGCGACTACGAGACCAACCCGCAGGCGGTCGACGACGGTGACAACGTCATCTCGCTCGACGACGTGGGCCTGCCCGGTGCAGAGCTGCACTTCTTCGCGCAGCGCGTCGCGCTCGGCCTGCACATCTCGAGCGTGACGATCTACGCCGGCGCCGACGCGCTGGTGGTCACCCACCCGACCTTCGTCACCTACCAAGACGGCACCGGCACGCCCGATCCCGAGGACCGCTTCAGCGCCCTCGAGCTCGTCGTCCCCGGCAACGGCGCCGCCCTGCTCTCGGACAGCATCCTCTTCGTCGACTTCCCGACGGAAGGCGAGCTGAGCATCAGCTTCGCCTCGGTCGACACGCTCTGAGCCCGCTTTGGGCCGAGGTCCTAGGGCTCCCAACCGAGACGATAGGTGAAGGCGAGCCAGGGGATGCCCGCGACGAAGGGGCCGCTCTTCAGCTCGTCGACGAAGGGGCGGGTCATGCCGACGTCGAGGGACCAGTCGAGCTGCCCGATGCGGAAGACGTAGTTCAGGACGAAGGCGTCCGGGGCGTTCATCTTCTCGATGCGCCCGTAGAGCGGCTCCACCACCAGCGCGAGGAGCCGATGGACGCGCACCACCAGGCCGGCGCCCATGGCGAGGGGGAGCTCGGTGTCGATGTGGTTGCCGATCAGCGCACCGCCGCTGAGGCTCAGCTGGGAGGTGCAGTCGTCGTTGAGGCAGAACGATAGCGACGCGCCCGCGCGGCCACCGATGGTCTCGGCGCGGTCACCATCCACGTAGACGCCGAGGGAGCCGAAGAGCGCGACGCGAAAGACCCGATGCCGGAGCACGTTCCATTTGACGGAGAGGTCGAAGGCGTAGGGGAAGGTGTCGATGGGAACGACGCCGGTGAGAGCGAACTCGAAGTCGTCGGTCAGGGCGTAGCCGAACTGAAGCCCGACCACCTCGTAGATGCCGAAGAAGAACGTGCCTTCGGGGTTGGTCTCGGCCGTCGGCAGCCACACCACGCGATTGGCCGCGGCATCCAGATAGCGGACGTCCTCCGCCGGCGCGTCCGATCCCCCCTCGGGGGGCGGCGGCACGACTTCCGACGCTGTCTCCGTCTCCGCGTCCGTCTCCGAATCCGTCGCCGTCTCGGTCCGCGCGACGCCCCCTTGCTGCGCCATCGCGGGCGCGGCCAACAGCAGCACGACGGCGATCACAAAGGGGCGCACGGGCCGACGAGCCTGCCACGCGCCCCCGGAGGCTGCACGGAATGAACGGCGTTCTACTCCGCGCGCCTGCGCACTCTATTCGGTGACGCTCTGCAGCTCGGTGAAGCCGATGTTGTACTGGCTGTTGTCACCTTCAGAGTAGCTGCCCACCCACACACGATAGAGCCCTCGCCGCCAGCGGTTTCGGCTGATCGCGGGGTTGAGGTTGTTCGCGTCGTCGTTGCACACGAAGCGCCCATTGGGCAGACGCACCACCAGCGTCGTGTCCGAGTCGCTCGTCACGAAGATGCGGAAGAAGTTGAAGTTGCTCGTGAGGCGCAGGATGTGATCGGGCCGTCCCGCGATCCAACCGCGACAGCCGTTGCCCAGATGCGACGCGTCGAGCTGGCCGCCGGAGACACCCGTCTTGCGCGCCGGGTCGGGGGTGAAGCCGGAGCGGAGGTTGACGGCTTCGAAGTTGCCTTGCGTGGCGTCGATCTGCAGGCCGCGATTTGCATCGCTCGGCCCGGTTTGTGGTGGGACCGGGGTCTCGGCGCGCGAGCTCGGCGTCACGCTCCGAAGCTCGGTGAACTTCAGCTGGTAGGGCAGCGTCTCGCCATGCGAGTAGCTGCCGATCCAGATGCGGTACGTGCCCTCGGGGAGGTCGCCCTCGATCGCGGGGTTGCGGTCGAAGGTGTCGTCGTCGCACAGGACGCGGCCGCGCGCGTTCTGGATCACCAGCGTCGTGTCCCCCGTCGACTGGGCGAAGATGCGCAGCCAGTTGAAGCGGCCGTGGACCTGAAGGATGTGATCGGGGGTCGACGAGATCCATCCACGGCAGTTCTCGCTCAGCGTGTTGGCGTTGGTCTCACCGCCGCTCCTGCCCTCGACCACGTGCGGATCCGGGACGAAGCCGGGCGTCAGGTCGATCGTCCCGAAATTGGAGCGCTGCGCCTCCGCACGCGCCGCTCCGAAGGTCACCAACGCCACGGCGCCGAGCGCCAGCGCGATCTTCCCACCCATCTTCATTTTCCGCCTCCCAGCTCCGCGCGCACCCGTCCCTCGTGAGGGGTGGGCCATGGACGAAAGGCCTCCTACGATTATTCAGCGCCGGACGTCAACCGGCCTCAGGGCGCGGTGCAGCCGAACACGTGGATCGTCGCGTCGCGGGACCCCACGATCACGAGCGCGCCGCTCGGGTCGACGCGAACCGTGATGGGATCGGCCACCGGCGCACGCGCCGCCTCGCTTCCGTCTTCGGTCCAGTGCGACAGCAGCATGCCGTCGGCGCCGACCGAGAAGGCCACGGCGCCGCCTGGCGTCACGTCCACGCTTCGGCCCTGGTGCTCCGGGATCCAGATCTCGCGCCAGGCCTCGAGCTCGCGCAGCACGTAGAGGTAGTCCTCGGAGACGGCGACCCCGACGCCGCCGCGCGCGGAGAGCGCGACCTCGCGGATGGGGACACTGCCGTGAAAGCCCACGCTGCGAAGGACGGTGCGCGGGTCGGCGGCGTCGTGGATCTCGATCTCCGCCATCGGGCCGCCGACCACCACGAGCTCGCCGCCCGGCGCGAAGGCGAGGTCGTTCGGCTCGGTGACGATCGTGGGCTCGATCTCGAAGACCTCCCCGTCGCCCTCCGTGCCGGGGATCGCGCGAACCACGAGGGGGACCAGGTCCGGGCCCACCTGCGCGTGCGCATAGCGCGCCGTCGCCGCGTGGACGGCGACGCTGCGGATCGGAACGTCGGGCGTGGTTCCACCGACGGGCCAGAAGGCGCCCTCGGCATCCATGTGCGAGACGAGCCCGCGGACGTCGCCCACGATGGCCGCCTCTTCGTAGAACGCCAGATCGGTGATGGGCGTGCGCCCCGCCTCGACGCCGTAGACCAACGCGCTGCCATCGACGGTGGCGAGGAGCTCTGCGTCGAGCGTCCAGAACTTCAGCGTGCCGTCGGCGCCCGCGGCGGCGAGCAGGCCCTCGGGGGAGATGCCGAAGGTGAGTAGCTCGCCGTGGTCCTCGCGGTCGTTGTTGCTCACCGAGTCGAGCTCCAGGAGCTCACCGCCCGCCTCGAGGCACCCCTCGAGGGACGCCGGCACAGCGCCGGGTGTGACGATCGGTGGGCTCCCCGTCTCGGTTCCGGGTGCCCAGAGCTCGCCGGGGTCTCCGTGCGTCGCGGCACAGCCCGCGAGCCCGAGGAGGACGGAGATGACCAGGAACGATCGACCGAAGGAGGTACGTGCTGCCATGAGACCCAGCGTGGGTCTCGCGGAGCTATGTGACTAGAATTTGGTTTCTATGCCAGCCATAGCGCTGGCCAATGGCCATGATGAAGTCTTCGTCAGGGAGCTTCCATCACCGGCACCGGCGACGTCGAGTCCGCCATCGTTCCGTTGCCGAGCTGTCCCTGGTCGCCCCGTCCCCAGCACCAGGCGGTCTCGTCCGCGAGGATGGCGCAGGTGTGCCAGAAGCCGACCGCGAGCGAGGTGGCGTTGGTGATGCCGGGCACCTCGACCGGAATGCTGTACGAGGCCGCGGCGGGGTCCTGGCCGAGCCGACCGTGCTCGTTGCTCCCCCAACACCACACGTGGCCGGCGCGAATGGCGCAGGTAGCGTCGAGCGGCGTCGCCGCGCCGCCGCAGTCGAGCGCATCCACCGAGCTCGCCAGGTCCGGCACCGCGAGCGGCGTCGACGAGTCGGTGTTGCGTCCGTCACCGAGCATTCCGTCCTGACCCCATCCCCAGCAGAACACCGCGCCGCCGGAGAGGCTGCACCCATGCCATCCGGCGATGCAGATGCGGGAGAGGCGGCGCGTGCCCTGGGAGAGCGGGACCTGGCTCACGGTGAAGCCCGAGCCGGCGCCGAGCGCGGAGTCGTGATCGTTGTGGCCCCAGCAGTAACCCTGATCATCGACGACGGCGCAGGCGTGATCTGCGCCGGCGCTCACGTCACTGGGCCGTGCGCTCGCCCCCCACGGTCCGACGACCTCCACGGCGGTGTCGCTCGACCCGCCGGTGTCGTTGCCGAGCTGACCAGTCGAGTCGACGCCCCAGCAGTACAGCTTCGAGGCGGTGCGCGCGCAGGTGAAGCCCTCTCCGGCGGAGACCCCGACGGCCGCGCCGTCGGGGATCCCGACGACCGCCACCGCGCGCGTGCTCGGCCGGGAGGTCCCATCGCCGAGCTGTCCCGCTCCGCCCTTGCCCCAGCAGTAGACGGCGCCGGTCACGACCGCGCAGGAGTGCCCGCCCCCCGCCGAGATGGAGGTCACGGGGGCGTCGGGGAGGCCCACTACGGCAGTCGGGTACGAGCTCGCGGTGTTGGTGCCGTTCCCGAGCTGGCCATCGAGGTTGAGGCCCCAGCAGTAGGCCCGGTCGTCGCGGATGCCGCAGGTGTGGTACTCGCCGCCGTCGAGCATGGTCCAGCCTGTCGTGGCTCCCGTGGCGTCCATCGTCGCGTCGCTGGCGCTGCCGTCCATCGTCGTGGTGCCGTCCATGGTCGCGTCGCCCGACGCCCCATCGACGCTGCCGTCCGGCATGCCGCCGTCGGGATCGCACGAGCCCGTCAAACAGTCGCGGAGGATCTCGATCACGACCGCGGTGCGGTCACCGACGGTCGTGCTCCGCGAGACCTCGCGGACGACCGTATCGCCGAGGAGCAGGCGCGCCGCGACCACCGTCGGACCCGGGGTGAGCCCCTCGATCTCGGCGACGCGGACGCCCGCGGTGTAGTCCGAGAGGGCCTCGGCGTCGTGGCGCACGACACGCTCGGCGACGACGATCTCGATCGCGTCGAACTCCGTCACCTGCTGGTAGTCGGTTCGGACGTCGATCAGGAGCAACGTGTCCGAGCCCGAGCACGAAAAGAGGGCTGCCGTGACGAAGAGCGCGAACGAGGAGAGCGCGAGCCGGGCGACCACTACCCGGAAGGATAGTCGCTCGCGACCCTTCTTTGCCAGATGAACGGGTCCTTCAGCGCCGGTTGCCGAGGAGGCGCAGGAGCATCAGGAAGAGGTTGACGAAGTCGAGGTAGAGGATCAGCGCGCCGAAGATGGCGAGGTTGGGCATGCCCGGGTTGTTCATCGCCATGGAACGAATGCGCTGCGCGTCGTAGGCGGTCAGGCCCGTGAAGATCAGGACGCCGAAGATGGTGATGCCCCAGTAGAGCATCGAGCTCTGCAGGAAGATGTTCACCACCATCGCGATGATGACGCCGATGAGACCCATGAAGAGGAACGAGCCCCAGCCGGAGAGATCCTTCTTGGTGAGCGTGCCGTAGGCGGCCATCGCACCGAAGGTCCCGGCGGTGATGAAGAAGGTCGAGGCGACGGACGCCTCCGTGTAGACGAGGAAGACGACCGCGAGTGTCAGCCCGTTGAGCCCCGAGTAGGCCATGAACGCGGCGATGGCGCTGGCGGGGGACATGCGGGTCACGCGCGCCGAGAGGAACCACACCATCGCGAGCTCGCCGATGAGCAGCCCGTAGAAGAGGATGGGCGAGCCGAAGATCAGCTCGGTCAGCGGCGGGACGTGGGAGACGGCGTAGGCGATGAGCCCGGTGAGGCCGAGGCCGACGCTCATCCACCAGTAGACCTGGCTCATCAAGCCGGTGGCGACCTGCTGGCTGCCGTAGCTGCCCGGGGTGGGGCCGGTGCGTGTTCTCGGGACGGGTTGCATGCGGGGGACCTTAGGGCGGATTCGGCGGCTTCGCCACGTTGGACAACGTTTCGGTTCGCGCGTCTATTCGCGCGTGACGCATGCCCGGTCGCACGGGAGGGTCCCGCCCGCCCTACGACCGCCTCAACCCCTCGGGGCCCTCCCGCACGACCTCGTGTGGATCGAGACCGTCACGATGACGCCGACGTTCAGGAATTGTGAGATGACGCGGCTATTGTGCGTCGCCGGCGGTAGAGGAAGAGCGCGCCGAGCACGAGCCAGCCGAGGTGCGCGGTGGGCCCCCGACCGACGTTGTCGCAGCCGCAGCCGCCGTCGTCGCCGCTGCCGCTGCTGGTGCCACCGTCGGTTGCGCCGCTATCGCCCGCGGCTGCATCGCCTGCCGCGGCGTCGGGCACGACGCCTCCGTCGTCGCCACCGTCCGTCGTTCCAGCGTCGCCGGGCAGCGGCATGGCGAGCGAGGTGTCGATGAAGTCGCGGATGCCCGCGATGGAGAAGGCGGTGCTGGTGGAGAAGCAGCCCGAGGTCGAGTCCGGGGTGCCGGCGTACGTGATTCCGGTGAGCTCGCCGGCGCCGTTGAAGACGGCGACGTCGCTGAGGCACGCCCGAACGTCGCCCACGGGGTCCATGGTGAACTGGGCGTCCATGTCGGTCACGCTCGTCACCGTGAAGTCGCCGACGGTGGCTTGGCCGGAGCTGCCCCCGCCTTCGTCTCCGAATCCCACCAGCGTGACTGCGTCGTCCATCGTCGGCGCCGCGTCGGCGAGGCGCGCCGGCATGGTGATGGGGGTGTCGGCGTCCAACACCAGGATGCGCGCATTGCCCGGGGTGGGACTGGCGCCGGTGATCACGGGGCCGACCAGGGTGTCGACGACGGTCCCGACGGGCATGGGCATGCCGCTCCCGTCTCGGATGAAGACCACCAGATCGGAGTCATCGAAGCACCCGCCGATCAGGAAGTGTCGCGGCGTCAGAAACACGCCAGTGACGGTGCAGCCCGCCATCGGACCGTACGCGAATCCAATCGCGTCCCCGTCCCACGGCGTTCCGTTGAGGATCGCCTCACTCCGGCTCCCCACCACCTCGTCACCCGCGCATCCCGCGAGCGCGACCAGCGCGAAGAGCGCCATCACGATCGACCGTCGTTTCATCCATCGCCTCCGGGCGCCGAGGGTAGAACCACGCGCGATTGGCGTCCATCACGTCAGGGCGTCGCAGCTCGAGACGCATGCCCTGTCGCACAAGAGGGTCCCTCGGGGTCCTGGTGTGTGGGCGGTCACGCAGAGGACAGATCGCGTCGGTTGAAGAGTGTAGACGGTTCCCGTCCGAGTGCGTTTGCGGAGGGGAGGGAGCGGAAAGTTGAAAAGTGTAGACCGTCCCCGTCCGCTGCAGTCCCCGTCCGCTGCACTACCGCTGTCGGAAGCGCTCGTACACCTCGCGCGGCCAGTAGCGGACCGGTTCGACGCACTCCGCCGCGATGAGCTCCGTTGCGACACGGTCATACTCGTAGCAGTTGATCTCGTATTGATTGCCCCAGGGGTCGGTCAGGTCATAGGCCCAGCACATGTCGAAGTCGACGATGTCCCCGATCTGAAGGGGCTGGCCCGACGGGCTGTGGATCCCGTTCGGAAGCGAACGGGCGAAGGCCATGAAGTCTTCCGCGCGCACGCTGAAAGCGATCCCCGTCTTCTGCGGGACCATCGGGTGCCCCTCGCTCGCTTCGAACAAGGCGAGCATGGTCCGCCCGCCGTCCGCTGAGATCTGGAGCGGCCCACCCTCGAAGCCCTTGGCCCAGAAGTCGAACCTCTCGACGGGCTCGAACCCGAGGTGCTCGGCGTACCACCGCGCAGCAGCTTCCCGGTCCGGCACGCGGATGTGCACGTGATCGAGCCGGCCCATTCGAAATCTCTCTTTGCCCATCTCTCGTCTCCCGGGCGGAGCGTAACGGGGTCGGGCGGAGATCGACAGGCGCTAGACGCAGCTCAGACGCGCTCGACATCCATCACGCCGTCCAGCCCGCGGATCACGCGCATCAGCGACTTGAGCTTGCTGACGTCGCCGACCGTGAACTGGAAGACGTTGACCGCGGTGCCGTCCGGGCTGGTGCGCCGTGTGCTTCAGCTCGAACAGAAAATCGGCTGAGCCGAGGACGTTCGATGGCTGACCTTCTTCGCTGCCATGAGCGCTCCTCGAGTATGGGGGAGGCCGGCTCATCAGCCACGCGGCTGGCGAGTTGCGAGGCGGATCCACTCCAGCCCGTGCGCGAGGGCCCCGAGGGGTTGAGGCGGTCGTAGGGCGGGGGGTGGGAGCGCGCGTTCGTTCCGCGGTGCGCGCGGCTGTGTGGTCAATTGTCATCGACATCTCCCCGACCGCTCCGATGCCCCTCGGGGCCCTCGCGCACGGGCGGGCACACAAATGATCGCTCGACCGCGAGCGCCCGCGCGACTAAACGCGCTCGACGTCCATCACGCCGTCCAGCCCTCGGATCACGCGCATCAGCGACTCGCAGCTTGGCTGACGTCGCTGACCGTGAACTGGAAGATGTTCACCGCGCGTGCCGTCCTCGCCGACGCGGCAGTTCGCCTCGTGCGATGTTCACGCCCGCTTCCGTGAACGCTGCGCGACACGTTCGCGAGGATGCCCGGGCGGTCCGCCGTCACCACGCGCATCGACACTGGCCGCTCGACCTTGGCCGCGTCGGCCCAGCTCACCTCGATCGCGGCGTTCCGGGTCGAGCTCCATCGCCTTGGGGCAGCCGCGGCGGTGCACGGTCACGCCGCGCCCGCGGCGTGATCCAGCCGGTGATCGGGTCGCCGGGCAGCGGGTTGCAGCACTTGGCGAAGCGCACCAGCACGTCGTCGACGTCGTCGATGCGGATGCCCTGGTCGCCGTCCTTGCCGTGACGCTGGCGGACCGTCTTCTCGAAGAAGCTCGGGCCGCAGGCTCTCGCGCGTCTGCCGGTCCTCGCTTCGGCACCGGCGACGTCGTGACCTCGCTGCGCGCCGAGACCTTGCCGTAGCCGACCTGCGCGAAGAGCTCGTCCACGGTGCGTCACCTTGAAGTGGGTCGGCGACCTTCTTCCGACCTCGTTGTGGCCTCTTGAGCAGCGCGAGAAGCTGAGTGGTCTTCGCTTGTGCAACTCGCGCTCGAGCGAGCTCGCGTGCCGAGCTTGATCGCGCTCGCTTCCGCTCCTCGGACCGGATGTAGTTGCGGATCCGCGAGCGGGCGCGGCCGGTCGCGACGAACTCGAGCCAGTCCTTGTTCGGGTGCTGCTGCGGGCTGGTGAGGATCTCGACGTGTCGCCGTTGTGCAGCTGGTAGCGCAGCGGGACCATCGCGCCGTTCACGCGCGCGCCGGCGCAGTGGTCGCCGACCTCCGAGTGGATCGCGTACGCGAAGTCCACCGGCGTCGCGCCGCGCGGGAAGACCTTCAGCTCGCCGCGCGGCGTGAACACGTAGACCTCGTCGGTGAAGAGGTCGACCTTGACGCTGTCGAGGAACTCGGCCGGGTCGGCGACCTCCTGCTGGAACTCCATCAGCTGGCGCAGCCACGCGAACTGCGCCGCGTCCTTGGCGTCGAGCCCGCCCGTGCGCTCCTTGTACTTCCAGTGCGCCGCGATGCCGTACTCGGCCGTGCGGTGCATGTCCTGGGTGCGGATCTGCACCTCGATGCGCCGCTGGCCCGGGCCGATCACCGTCGTGTGCAGCGACTGGTACATGTTCGGCTTGGGCAGCGCGATGTAGTCCTTGAAGCGCCCGGGGATCGGCGTCCACTGCGAGTGCACGACGCCGAGCGCCGCGTAGCAGTCCGACACGGTCTCCATGATCACGCGGAAGGCGACGAAGTCGTGGACCTGCTCGAACTCGCAGTTGCTGCCGGCGCATCTTCCGGCAGATGCGAGTAGCGGTGCTTGATGCGCCCGCCGACGTCGACCGCGAAGCCGCGCTCGATGAGCATCTTCTGCAGGCGGCGAGTGACGTCGCTGATGTACTGCTCGCGGTCGCGCGGCGACCTTCTTCGCCTTGCGGCTCGATCTCCGCGTACGCCTCGGGGTACAGGTACTTGAAGCTGAGGTCCTCGAGCTCGGCTCTTGAGCCAGTGGATGCCGAGCCGGCCCGCGAGCGGCGCGTAGATCTCGAGCGTCTCGCCGCGCGATGCGCTCCTGCGAGTCGCCGCTTCATGTGCTCGAGCGTCCGCATGTTGTCGAGGCGGTCGGCCAGCTTGACGAGCGAGCACGCGGATGTCGCGCGCCATGGCGACGAGCATCTTGCGGAAGCTCTCCGCCTGCTGGTCCTCCTTGCAGCGTGAAGTTGATGCGTGCCGAGCTTGGTGACGCCGTCGACCAGGAACGCGACCTCGTCGCCGAAGAGCTCCGGCGAGCTCCTCGTGTGGTGGCGTCCGTGTCCTCCACCACGTCGTGCAGGAGCGCCGCGCAGACGCTGGCGGTGTCGAGGCTCATGTCGGCGATGATGTGCGCGACGCTGACCGGGTGGATGAAGTAGGGGTCGCCGCCTTGCGCATCTGGCCCTCGTGCATCCGGGCCGAGTACACGTAGGCCTTGTTGATCAGATCGATGTCGGCGGCCGGGTGGTAGCTCTTGACCTTGTCGAGGATGTCGGTCAGCCGCACCATGTCTCGCGACTTACCCTGGCTTTCGCCTAACTACAGGACGCGTCATTCGTGAATTCGCTGTGATGACAAGCTAACACTGGGGTTGTAGCGCCACAAGCAGAGGACATCGGGGGCCACCGACCCGGACCGCTGGCACTCGCCGTGGATCTCCGCCTTGTACCGGTGCCACCGTGCACTAGACTCGGACTCCGTGAGCGCACACTCCGCTTGGTCTCGGACCTGGGATCGGTTCGACGCCAATCGCCGGCGCTTCGCGCCCCTGTTGGTGGTGGTCATCTTCGTCGCCGATCGGCTCCCAGCTGCTCGAACGGTGGCCCTACGAGACGCGATGCATCGACGTATCGCTCGGGGGCGATCACGCATCGATCACCGAGGCCAGGGTCGCCTATCTGGTCGAG
The DNA here is from genome assembly GCA_963727445.1 of uncultured delta proteobacterium. GTDB lineage: Bacteria > Myxococcota_A > Polyangia > Polyangiales > B10-G4 > B10-G4. The sequence continues at coordinate 444,131 of CAVSGI010000013.1, read as the reverse complement.
GGAGAGGAGGCGGCCGGCGCGCGATTCTCCTTCACCGAAGGGGCGCCCGGCACCGGTGCGCGACACGTCGTCGAGCTCCACCCGGGCGCGCTACGACGATCGCCGCCGACCTGCGCGGACCGACCACCTCGAGCGACACGTCCAGCGGGCCTTCGAGGTGCCCGCCGACGGCATCGTGAGGGTCCACCTCTCGGAGGCGCGATGAGCAGCGCCCGCACCCAGGTCGGCACCGCAGCACGCCGGCGGCAAGGTCCTCGAGCTCCCGCGATGCGCGCTGGTGATCCTCAGCGGAGACAAGCGCGGCGCCGAGACCGTCATCGAGAGGAGATGTTCCTGATCGGCAAGAGCGCCGACAACGACATGGTGCTCGACGACAGACCGTGTCGCGCAGCCACTGCGAGATCGTGCGCGAGGCCAAGGGCTATCTGCTGCGCGACCTCGGCTCGACCAACGGCACGCTGCTCGACGGCGCCGAGATCCGCGAGGCCTACCTCAAGCCCGGCGCGGTCATCACCGTCGGCAAGGTCGAGCTCAAGGTGCGCCCCTTCGCCGAGCGCATCGAGCTCTTGCCCAGCGACGCCAACAACTTCGGCGAGCGCGGTCGGGCAAGTCGGTCGTGATGCGGGAGATCTTCGGGCTGCTCGAGCGGCTCGGGCCGACCGACGCGACGGTGCTCCTCGGCGGTGAGACGGGCACCGGCAAGGACGTGCTCGCGCAGAGCATCCACGACTCGAGCCCGCGCAAGGACAAGCCCTTCATCGTCGTCGACTGCGGCGCGGTGGTCGGCTCGCTGATCGAGAGCGAGCTCTTCGGTCACGAGAAGGGCTCGTTCACCGGCGCGAGCGCGCAGCGTCAGGGCGCCTTCGAGCTGGCCAACGGCGGCACGCTCTTCCTCGACGAGATCGGCGAGCTGCCCCTCGATCTGCAGCCGAAGCTCCTGCGCGTGCTCGAGCAGCGCGCGTTCCGGCGGGTCGGCGGCAACCGCGAGATCAAGGTCGACATCCGCGTGATCGCGGCGACCAAGCGCAACCTCAAGATGGAGGTCGAGCGCGGCAAGTTCCGCGAGGACCTCTACTTCCGGCTGGCGGTGGTGCCGATCGAAGCTGCCGCCGCTGCGGGAGCGGCGCGAGGACATCCCGCTCATCGTCGACGCGCTGATCGAAGCAGCTCGCCGGCCCCGATACCGACCGCTGAGCCGCATCTCGCGAAGCCGCTCAGGAGGCGCTCGCCGGCACACGACTGGCCGGGCAACGTGCGCGAGCTCCGCAACGTGCTGGAGCGCGGCCGCGTACCTCGCCAAGCGCCATGGGCTCGGCCGAGCTCGACCTCGGCGTGCTCCCGCTGGTCGGCGGCGCGCCGTCCAAGGACCAGGCGGGCGGGATGCCGAGCTTCACGCCGGGCAAGAGCTACCGCGACACCAAGAGCGAGTGGGAGACCACCTTCGAGAAGCGCTACGTCGAGTGGCTCCTCGAGCGCAACGACGGCAACATCAGCGCCGCCGCGCGCGAAGCGGACATGGACCGCAAGTACCTCCACAAGCTCGCGAAGAAGCACGGCCTGCACCCCGCCGACCGGAAGTAGCTGGCGCGGAGCCCTTCGCCGACCAGGGCGCCTCCTCAACGGCAGACGTCGAGCTCGAAGCGAGCCGCCGAGAAGGTCTCGTTCTCGCGCGCAGCGGCGACGAACGCGGCGGTGGCCTCGGTCTGAAAGGTGAGCTGCGGCGCGCCGGTGACCGCGTTTGCCCAATCGCCGAGACCGCTCGAATCGAGCTCGACGACGATCGGCGAATCGTCCACTCCGAACGTGGCCGAGCCGGCCTCCGCGCCCCGGTCGACGCCGGCAGAGCTGGCGCCGGGAGAGCTCCAGTGCAGCGGGGTCAGGCCGCTGGTGCGCCGGCACCAATCGGCGCCCGAGTAGTCAGCGGAGGTGCCCTCGTCCCAATCACTGCGCATCGGTCGGACGTGCAAGGTCCCCGCGGCCGCAGGGCACGAGGCGCCGAAGCAATCGGTGGCTCGGAACAGGACGAGTCGGGCACCGGACACGCTTCCGTCGAAGAGCGCCGCACGCATCTCTCCGGAGAGGGTGAATCGGAACAGGCCGTGCGCGTTGTCGTCGCCGAGGTTCAAGACGGGCGACGCGCCCTCGTGGATCGCGCCGTTGCACGAAGACTCGAGGAGGACGGTGTCGGATTGGACCGTCAACGGCATCGTCGTGGTCGTGCACGTGGGCGCGTCGATGCCAGCGTCGCCGACGGCACCGTCTGGCGCGGCGCCGTCATTCACGACGCTCCCATCGGGGACGCCCGCATCCGCGCAGGAGCCCTCGGGGCAGTTGCGGAGGATCTCGAAGGTGAGCGCGGTGTGGTCCGCGATCGTGACGCTCATCGACTCCTCGCGAATCGTCTCTTCTCCCAGAAGCAGGCGCGCCGCGACGAGCGTCGGGCCGGTCGGAAGGCTTGTGATCTCGGCCACGCGAACGCCGGCCCCGTAGTCCGAGAGCGCCTGGACCTCGTGGCGCACGACTTGATCGGCGGCCTGCACCTCGATCGCGTCGAACTCGGTGACCTGTGCGTAGTCCGTGCGCACGTCGACGAGGAGGAGCGTGTCGTCGCCGGAGCAGGCGGCGAGGCCACCGAAAGGGCCCGCCGCGAGGAGTGCCGCGATCAGGGCTGCGTGGGGTCGACGCGCCATCTCGAGATGATACCCGGTGTTCGAAATGCTCGCTTCTCGCAGAGCTCTGGCTCTCGCGAGCGATTGTGGCCTATCTTGGAGTCCCGTGAGCTTGCAGACCCTCTCGACGCAGGTCGTCCTCGGTGCGGTGGCGCTCGCGCTCGGCTGCGGCGGCGGACGGTCGAACGGCGAAGCGCCTCCCGACCCAAGTGAGCGCCGCGCCGATCCCCCGAGGCAGGGCGCCGCGCCGATTGTCGAAGAGGAGCCCGAAAGCGAGGACGGTCCGGAAGAAGTCGCCGCAGAACCGGAGGAGACGTCGCCGCCATCGGTGCATTGGACGCTCACGGTTCACCCCTCGACCTTCGCCCTTCGTGACCTCGGCCACGTGCAGGTGCGCATGACCGCACTCAACGATGGCCCCACCGCTGTCGATCCACACAAGCCGTGGGACCTGCGTGTGGACGGTGCGCCGTCCCAAGCGCTCTCCATGGCCTTCGGCAACGGCGCCATGGGCCCGGAGTGGAGCTCCCTTCCGCCCGGCGCCACCGCGGTGGACGAGCGCGAGGGCGTCGAGTTCGTCGACACCCGCGGCGACCACGAGATCACGTTGCACTGGGGTGATCAGGAGCTCGCGCGGACGACGGTGCACGTCCGCTGACACAGGCTCGGAAGGAATGCCGGCGAACTGTTGTATCTTGGCCTCGACCGCATGCGCCTGAACCGTCCTCCCTATCTCGTCACCCTCGGTGTCCTCGCGCTCACCGCGTGCGGCTCCTGTGAAGAGCAGGCGAACGATCAGCTCGAACGCGGTCGGGCGCAGCTCGAGGAGGGGGCGTCGCAGCTGCAACACGGCGCCGCCGAGATCCTTCGCGATCCCGACCTGCAGGGCGAGACCGAGGCCGCGCCGCCGCCGCCTCCGCGCGACGGCAATCGCGCGCGGCTCCTGATCAACGGGGAGGCTTCGTTCCTCGAGCGGATGCGCATCCTCGAGAGCGCAGAGCGCTCCATCTACGTGCAGGCGCTGATCTTCAAGGCGGACACCATCGGATGCGCCATCGCCGACCGGCTGATCGCGAAGAAGCGCGAAAACCCCGACATGGACATCAAGGTCATCGTCGACGCGTACGCCAACATCCAGGACTACGACGCGCAGATGCTCTACTTCGAGCTGATGGATGCGGGCGTCGAGGTGTACGGCTACGAGCCGCTCTTCCTCGAATGGGTGAACGAGATTGACCTCGACGACTGGACCGCCGGCAACAAGCGCTATCACGAGAAGTACTTCGTGGTGGACGGCGAGCGGGCGGTCGTCGGCGGCATGAACGTCGGCGACGAATACGCGCGCATCAGCGACGACCCGCCGCTCATCTGGCGCGACCAGGACATCTATCTCGAGGGGCCGGTGGTGGCCGATGTCGCGAGCGCCTTCCGGGACAACGCGCAGTACTTCAAACGCATCCACGATTGCCGTCCGGCGCTCCTCGAGTCCGACGGGTACTGGGACGCGTGGCGACACCTGCACCCGAGGCTGCGCGAGGGCGTGACCGGGGCGCTCGGGCGTGACCGCGCCTTTCATCGCCCCGAGATCGCGCCCTACGACCCGGCGGACCTCGAGCGCCGCCAGGTCCGAACCGACCCACACGACGACGTGCGGGTGCGCTTCGTGCGAAGCCGTCCGCGTCTCGGCGAGCGGTGGATCGACCAGGAATATCGCGAGCACATCGACTCCGCAGAGACGAGCATCGTCATCGCCAACGCGTACTTCATCCCGACGGACGCGATGCGCGATGCGCTCGAAGCCGCCGCGCGCCGCGGGGTCGAGGTCACCATCATCACCAACAGCAAGGCGACGAACGACATCCCGATGATCAACGACGCGGGCCGGGTGGCGTACCAGCCGCTCATCGACGCCGGCGTACGGGTCTACGAATGGCACGCAGAGCGCCACCACGAGGGCACGCTCCACGCCAAGCTCGCCGTCTTCGACTCGAAGGTCGCCATCGTCGGCTCCTACAACCTCGACCCGCGGAGCCTGGCGCTCAACTCCGAGGACGTGGTGGTCGTGGAAGACGAAGACATCGCCACCGAGCTCCACGATCGGGTGCTCGGGACCGACCTCGCCTTCGCCGACCGCATCACCGCCGAGCAAGCGCGCGACTGGTCGAACCCCGATCTCATCCCCGTCGTGGACGAGCTCCCCGACGTGCCCTTCTACGATCCGCGCTTCGACGCCGACCGCTTCGAGCTCTTCCTCATCGGCCAGGCGGAAAAGAGCCTTTAGCAAACGGTCCGCTTACCGCAGTCTCAAGAGAGCATGCGCGACGCGATCTGGAGCCACACGGTGCGGGTGGCGCCGCAGTCCTTGCACCGCAAGCGGACCCGGCGGAGGCCGGCGACTGCGTCGTGCGACTCGACGCGCGTGGGGCCATCACATCGGGCGCAGCGCAGCGCTTCTGCGGTCGATTCGGCGATGGAGGCGCTGGAGATGGAGATGGGGCGCTCGGGGCTCCCTCCTTCCGACAGGAGGGCGAGCTTCTCTTTGGCGTCGGCGAGGTCCTTCGCGCGTCGCTCGAGGCGTCGCCGCGCCGTGCGCGCGCGTTCCTTCTTCTTGGCCATCGGGCCCATACCGTAACCATCCTCAGCCCGGGACGCGCGCGTTGTGACCGCGGTCGCATCCGCCCGCGGCTACATGGGCCTCCAGGCATCGCAGGTCGACGGCGTCGCGCACGAGCAGGCACGTACGACGCTGGCGTAGTGAGTGCCGTCGAAGCGAGCGCCACTCTCGAGGACCCGACCCGATTGCACCAGCTGCGGATCGGCGCAGGCCGCGGCGACTCCGTCGGACCTCAGATCGTATATCCCGTGCGACTTCGTCGACTCCACGACCACGCCGGCGGGACCCGCGCCGGCGCTCCCCAGAAACTGCCAACGCCCCGCGTCGTCGTGTCGGTAGACCCCTACTCCCCCGCGCAGGTCGGCCCCCGTCCATACGATCGCGTCATCCTCGTCGCCGTCACCGTCGATGTCGACGTCCTGCACCCGGTCGGCGGAGCGTTGAAATTCCGTGACCAGAACGACGAGCTCGATCGGCCCGGCGATGGGCGGCGGCTCCCCACAGATATCCTCATGAACCCCGGGTTCCATGCACCGCTGAAGCTCCGGAGCGAGCGCTTCGCAGAACGCGAGCGCGCCCGACCGGTCGGGAAGCGCCGCTGCCCCGACATGTGCGCGGATGATCTCGAGCCAATGCAACGCATCTTCGCAGGTGTAGGCGAGTTCCGGCTCATCCGCCCGGAGCACCATTGGGCGCGTACGGCGTCCGAAGCGTCGCGCCTCGCGGTAGAGGCGTCCGTCGTACTCGTACACCGTCGCATCCTCGGCGCAGTCCAGAGAGCTGCACGAGACGAGGTCGAAGAGCCCATGATGCTGCGTGGGCAGCCGTCCGTCGATCGCCGTCAACGTGCCTGCATAGCGCGTGCAGGTCGACGCCCCGTCGCCCTGATCCGACGCGGCCGGATCGGTGACGTAGACACGGGAGTAGCAGTAGTCGTGCGCGCCGCGGCAAGAGGACGTGGACATGTAGTCGTCCGAGCCATCTCCATCGAGATCGACCGCGTGGAGATACGGCTCGTCTCCCTCCTCCGTAGCGAAGGCGTCGGCGACGGGATCGACGCAACGATCGGGGTCGTCGAACGCCGGCCGACACGTCGTCCGAAATGCCTCATACCCACCGAACGAATCGGCCGGTGCGTGTAAGGCGCGCATGCACCTCCGCCACAGCTCGGGCGTCGCTTCGCACGCGGTCACGAACCGATCGTGGGGCGGCACGAACGTCGTGAGCTGGGCGGCCGAGCGCTGGTGAGTCTCGGAGAAGATCGCCTCGCACCCGCTTGCGTCCGCGGGCTCAGTCGTCTCGTCCGCGGCGTTGCTCGCCGTCCGTGCCTCTTCGTGCGCCTCGCGCGTCGTCGTCGCCACCACGCGCTCACGAGGCGTGCCCAGTTTCGCCGCGGGGCCACATGCCGAGACGAGCGCCATGAGGACGAGAGTGCTGCGCGTCACCGGGCGAGTATCCCTGGGGGCTGCGTCATTCGTAAAGACAGCGTGCGTGGGCACACTCGGGGCGACACTGCGGATCGAATCTGTGCTGCGATATCTCCGTGGCGAGGGAGCGCGCAGGGTGAGGGGCGTCGGGATCACTGCAGGTAACTGTCCCCAAAGGTCAGTCCCCCACGCATCCCGCCGCGGCGAGCGTCAGCACGAGCGGCCCCGGCACCTGCGGCCGCACCGGCAACCGCGTGTGCGCGAAGATGCTCTCGATGCAGCGCGCCTCGCCCTCGGTGTGCGGGCCGCCGACGGTGGCCGACTGGATGTTGCCGCGGACGTCGACGTCGAGTGTGACCATCACCTGTCGCGGGTGACGCCCGTGCAGACGGCGCGCCGCGCGGGTCACGTGCGGCCGCGCCGCGGCGCGCGCGACGTCTCTCGGATAGCCGGTGGACTGCGGTTCATAAGCGGCATGAACGGCCTGCCTCCAGTCTCCCGGGCGAGCCAGGGGTGGATAATGGATCTACTGCGAAACACGCGCGTCCGGGGAGCCGGTCCGCTTACACGGTGGCTGGAAACCGGAGGTGGGTACGAATGAAAACGAAGGGGTTGGCCATGTTCAGGACGATCGTACCTCGGACTCGAGAAGATCGGCGCCTGAGGCCGTTCTCTTCTATCGTCCGGGTCCCGCGTTGATCGGGGAACGCGCGTGTGCGAGGGTCCTGTCCGCGATGAAGACGTGTCAGAGGTTGCTTCTCATCCCTTGGCTGCTTTGCGCTCTTGGCGCATGTGAGGGAGACGACACATTCACGCCAGCGCTCACCGAGCACGCGTGCGACCTGGACCTGCCGGACGGGCTCACCGCGACCGACTTCCGGTGCGGGACGATGGAGATGCTGCTCGACCGAGAGTCTCCGGGTGGTGCGACCGTGCAGATCGAGCTCGCCGTCTTGCACGCACGAAACGGAGAGCCGGCCGCCGACCCCTTCGTGTTCTTCGGTGGCCGCGACCCTGGACTCCTATCTCCCTGCCCAAGCGTCGACAGCGCTCGCCTCGGTCAACGAGACGCGGGACGTGGTCTTCATGGATGCTCGCGGCTCCGGCCAATCCACGCCGTCGCTCGACTGCCCCGAGTACGGGCAAGCCCTTGCTGATTCCTTCTCCACGAATCTGTCCCCGACCGAAGACGGCGAAGCGCTCCTCGAAGGCTATCGACGTTGTCGTTCGAGGCTCGACGGCGCGGGCGTCCCGACTTCTCACGTCCACAGCAAAGCGATCGTGGACGACACGGTCGAGATCCTCGATGCGCTGGGTTACGACGGCGAGGTCAACGTCTACGGTCTGTCCTATGGAGGCCGCATCGCCCAGGTCTTCGTCCGGGAGTACCCGGAGCGGACGCGGAGCGTGATCCTCGACTCCACCAGTGTAGTCAACCTGAGCTTCGCCGCCGGATGGCCCGCGAACTTCCAGACCGCGCTCGATGCGGTCTTCGCCGCCTGTGCCAGCTCGGACACCTGCTCGGCCGACCATCCGAACCTCGAAGACGACCTCTTCGCGGCGGTCGCCATGCTCGACGATAGTCCCGTGAGCGTCGATGCCAGCGGACAGCCCATCGTGATCAATGGTTCCCGCATCCTCGTCGGCGTACAGGGCGTCCTCTACGATCCGAGCTTGATTCGGCTGCTCCCCAACGCGATCGAAGGGGTCCTCGGCGGGTCGACGCTGGTCCTCCAAGCGCTGGCCCCCGCGCTGCTCGACACGACGGAACTTGTCGGCGGGGCACTACGCGTCGGTGTTGACGGCCGAGGAGATCCCCTTCGACACCGCGGCGTCGATCGCGGCCGCGACGGAGGGCGTGCGCCCGGAGTTGGTGGACGCGCTCGGCCCGGTGAACGGGGACATCTTCCTCCAGTTCCCCGAGGTCTGGCCGGTGGAAATGCGTCCAGCGATCGAGAACGAGCCCGTGTCGACAGACGTACCGGTCCTCGTGCTCTCGGGTGAATTCGACCCCGCAGCGCCCCTCGTCAATGCACGAGCCGCTGTGTCAATCTCGACGAACGGACAGCTCGTCCGTTTCCCGGGGCACGGCCACGGGATCCTTCGCTCGCCTCACCCGGACGAGCGCCCGTCCGGGACCTGCGGGCAGGGGATCGTCGATGCGTTCTTGGCCGCACCCATGGAGCCTGTGGACACCTCCTGTACGGACGCGCTCCCGCCGCTGCTCTGAGGCCGCAGGGAAGATCCGAACCAGGTTGGCCAAACCGTCGCCTGTCCTCGCGAGATTGACGAGTAATCTCGCCGGTGGCGGAAGATCCTGGCGGAAGATCCGAACCAGGTTGGCCAAACCGTCGCCTGTCCTCGCGAGATTGACGAGTAATCTCGCAACAGCGACCGGAGGGGATGTCGCGAGCGGGAAGTGGCGGCCGCCGGCGGAGTGGTGGTGGCAGTGGCGGGAAGATCCGAACCAGGTTGGCCAAACCGTCGCCTGTCCTCGCGAGATTGACGAGTAATCTCGCAACAGCGACCGGAGGGGATGTCGCGAGCGGGAAGTGGCGGCCGCCGGCGGAGTGGCGGCGGGTCCGCCGCAAATCGCCGCCAAGGCCTCGAAATCACGTCGCGGATATTCGGCACGCGTCTCGCTCCTGCCCCGCAGCCAGTGGGTCACCTTCGCCGCGATGTGCGTCCGGGCAAGGTGTACCTCGTCTCTCGACGATGTACGCGGCGCCACTTTCTGCTCACGCCGGACATCGACGGCGTGGTGGCGCGCATCTTCTTCTACCTGCTGGGATTCGCGGCGCTGTTGACCGGCGTGCAGGTCTGCGCCGTGTGCGTGATGTCGTCGCACTTTCACCTGGTGATCGTCGACCGCTGGGGACGACTGCCGGACTTCCTCTTCCATCTCGACCGCAACCTCGCCCTTGCGATGAAGGACTTCCGCGGCTGGCCCGGCGAAGTGTTCGACTCGCAGCAGTGTTCGGCGGTCGAGCTCGTGAGCACGGACGCGATCGTGGACCGGCTCGCCTACACGATCGGCAACGGCGCCAAGTCGTTCGCGGTGCGGTATGCGAAGGACTGGCCGGGAGCGGTGACGCGCCTCGACGAGCTCGGCGGCCGGACCATCCGCGCCGAGCACACGCCCTTTTGGTGCAGCGCTCCGGGACGAAGAGACCCCGAAACCAAGGTCCGGCTCGAGCCAGAGGAAGAGTGGGTCGCCACCGAAGACGATCCGCCCAGAGTGGGCGGCGGCTGGCCGCACGCCGTCGAATACGACACGGGCCTGCCTGAGGTCTTGCTCGACCAGCTGCCTCTCGAAGAGGTGAAGCGTCGGGTGGCCGCCGGGGTGAAGGCGCTCGAGCGCAAGGCGTGGGACGAGGCGAGCAAGCGCGGGATCTCGTTCATGGGCCCAAGCCGCGCGCTTCGTCAGAAGCACACGCGACGTGCGAACAGCTACGAGACGTTTGGAGCGCGCAATCCTCGTTTCGCCGCGAGCGGTGACCGAGACGCCGCGCGCGCGGCGGTCGCGCGAAATCGGGTATTCGATGCGGAGTACGATCAGGGGTGGTCCCACTGGGGCTCCGGGGACCGGCGACGCGCGGTGTTTCCGCATGGCACCTGGAAGATGCGCGTGCTGCACAACGCTCGCTGCCGGTCACCTCCCTAGACAGCTCCACATGGGGCGCTCGCGTGCTTGGGCCATTCCCGGGCACGCGTTCGTGCGTCCGTCGAGCGAGAAGGCGTGCAATCATGCAGCCACACGGGCACGCGCGGGCCTCGTCGGACGGTGGTTTCCGGCATCACGTGTCGTCTGGGCCGCCGTCGTGTGTCGTGCAGGAGCTTCGAGTCCCCTCTGACGTCCGTGTTCCCACAGTCAACCTGGTTCGGATCTCCTCCCCTCTGACGTCCGTGTTCCCACAGTCAACCTGGTTCGGATCTCCTACAGTCAACCTGGTTCGGATCTCCTCCTCTCGTGCGCGTGGGGCTTCGCTGCCCGATCGCAGCGCCTATCTGACGACCGCCAGCGCGCCCTGGTGTTTCGGTACACTGGCCCACATGAGAATCCGACCTGCCATGGGCGCTCGCGCTCGCGCTCGCACTGGTCACCTCTTCCTGCGGCGGGGACGACTCGGGCTCCACGCCCGATGGTGGTGTGGATGGCGCAGCCCCCGACGCCGACGGTGCAACCGCGGATGCTGACGCGGACTCCGGCTCCGACACGGACGGCGGCATGACCATGGACAGTGGCACCGGAACGGACGGCGGCACCGCAGACGGCGGCGCCTCGGACGGCGGCCTGCCCCTCGAACCCGACTACTACGTCGACAACACCGCGACCGGCGCGAACGACGGATCGTCCTGGGCGGATGCATGGGAATCGTTCGCGGCCATCGACTGGTCCGCGGTGGGTCCCGGCGACACCATCGTCGTCTCGGGCGGAGCCTCGGGTCAGACCTATTCGGAGACGCTGACCGTGATGGCCTCGGGGTCCGCTGCCGACCCCCTCGTGGTCGCCGCAAGCGACGAGGCGGGCCACGATGGCACGGTGACGATCGATGGCGAGGGCACGCGTCCGAACTGCATCTTCCTGCGCGCGGAGCGGGACGTGACGATCGCGGGAATGCACCTCGAGAACTGCGCCGACTCGGCGGTGCGCGTGAGCGGTGCATCCGGGGGGACCTACAGCGAGGACGGCGCCGCCACGCGCGTCGTCATCGCGAACATGACGATCAATGCGAACTACGGGCGGGGTGTCTTCATCCAGACGAGCAACGCGGTGACGGTTCGGGGATGCGACATCACCACGCCCACTTACGTGGACGCGCAAACCGATGGCATCTACTCCCAGCGCAACCACGACTGCGTCTACGAAAACAACCGGATCGTCATCTACAACCAGGAGCCCACCGGCCACGACGACTGCATTCAGCTCTTTCAGGACACGTCGACGATCATCCGCAACAACTATCTCGCCCAGGACAACGACAAGTCGGGAAACGCGCAGGGAATCTACGCGACCACGATGTACGGAACGACGCTCTATTACGACAACGTCGTCAACCTCAACAACGCGCAGAGCAACGCGCTGTCCTTCCGCCGCCTGACCGGCACGGGGACGGTGGAGATCTACGAAAACACCGTCTACTCGATCCGCGCGTTCCACACGGCGCAGGTCACCGAGACCCCGGATCCGATCGTCCAGAACAACGTCTTCTTCACGACTGACGCCGGTGTCGCGTTCTCCTTGACCGGATGGGCGGGGGACGCGTCGCACATCGACTACAACCTGCACTACTCCCCGGCCTCGTCCAATGTGGCCACACTCGACGGCAGCGGGCAGACCTGGTCCGAGTGGCAGTCGATGGGTTTCGACATGCACGGCGTCAACGCAGATCCGCAGGTCACGGACCTGTCGGGCGCGGACTTCACGCTGCGGGCGACCTCGCCTGCGGTCGACACCGGTCTGGACCTCGGCTCGCCCTACGACGTCGACGTGGACGGCGTGTCGAGGCCCCAGGGGGCGGGTTGGGACATGGGCGCGCACGAGCGGTAGACCACGCCGGCGAGACCGAGCTGCAGTACGGCGACGACGACGTAGAAGGTCGTCCGCGTCCTCGCTCCGATCGCTGTTGCCGGCGTGAAGAGCCCGAGGCCAGCAGCTCCACCAACCCGAAGAGGTTGCCCACGTTGCGGGCGAGGTGCACGAGCGTCACGACCCAGATCGAACGTGTCAGCGAATAGAGAACGCCGAGGACGACCCCGCCCACGGCCCAGTTGAACAACGCCCAACGGTCGACCTTGCTCGTGGGAAGGTGGATGGCGGTGAAGGCGAGGGCGGAGATGGCGACGGCGCCGTTGGCTCCGAGGAGGGGTGTCAGCTCCGTGATGAAGTAGGCCCGGAACATGGCCTCTTCCTGGAGGGCGCCGAGGACCAACGCGACGACGGCGAGGCCGAGCACTGCCCAGGCGCGTTTCCGCGAGCGAAAGGTCCCGCCAATTCGTCGGAGGAAGATCGCCAGAGCCACACCGGCGATGACCGTCGCGCCCCCGGCGACGATCGCACCGCTCGGGTCGATGCCACCGCTAATGGCCTCTCCATCACCTCTCGAGAGCACCCCGCGTGGAGCAACGGCAGGATGTGGCTCCACTGGCCCAACATGACTGCATCCAACGGCCCCGTGGACCCCGACCTTGCGGCCCCGCGTCTAGCGCGCGACCAGGCGCCGGTGATCGGCGAGGGCGCAGCGATCCTGGATCACGTCGATGCCCGCTTTCGGCGAGTCGCTCCGCCGCTTCGTCGTTGCGGATGCCCGACTGCAGCCACACGACGCGGGGAAGCGGGCGCATCGCCAGCACCTCGTCCACGTGATCGATCACGGCGTCGCTCCGGCGGAAGACGTTCACCATGTCGACCGGCTCGTCGAGATCCCCGAGGCGCGCCACCGCCGGCTCGCCGAAGAGCGCGCGCCCTTCGAAGTCCGGATTGACCGGGAGGATGCGATAGCCCTGGCTCGCCATGTAGGCGGGGACGTAATGCGCCGCGCGCGCGGCCTGCGCGTGCGCACCGATCACCGCGATGGTGTGCACGCTTCGCAGCACCTCCGCCGCGTGTGCGTCGGTCGTGGCCTCGTAGGGGCGCACCGGGCAGAAGTCGCCGCGCGGCTCGGTCACGCGACCATCATGGGGCCGAGGCAGCCCGGTGGCCACCCCGGCGCCCCCGGCGTCTCAGCGCTTCTTCTTCGTCGCGCCCTTGCTCTTCTTCTTGGCGCTCTGCTTCTTGCTGCTCTTGGCGCTCCCCGTCTTCGCCGCGGCCTTCTTGGCCGGGGCGGCGGTGGCGCCGTGGCGGTGGCCGCGGGCCACCATGTCACCGACCCTGCGGCCGTCGACATGCGCGTGGTCGGCGACGACGCAGGCCGCGTGGGCCAGGTCCCCCAGGGCCCGCATGGCCTTGTCTCGCTGCGCGTCGGTCCCCACCAGCGTGGCGCCGTTGTCCTCGAGGAACGCCGAGGCCAGGTCTGCGAAGAGATAGACGCGATTTTCGATCGTCGAGCTCTGCTGTTTCTTTCCCACGATTCACCCTCCCGAGAGCCGCATGATGGGCCGGCTGGACCGGATCCGCCCCAGCCATTATGCTCCCGCCGCTTGACTGAATAGGCCGTGTCCGACGAGAAGAAAAGCGACGAGGCGGAAGAGACCGAAAACGCCGCCGACGGGACCGAGCAGACGGTGAAGGCCGAGGGCTCGAAGTCCGCAGAGGACGAGGACTCTGGCGCCGAGGTCTCGGACGAAGAGGAGACCGATTCGGACGGAGAGTCGGGCTCTGGCGACGACCACGAGGACGACGAGGAAGAGGACCAGGAAGAGGACGACGAGGAAGAGGACGACGAGGAAGAGGACGAGGACGAGGACGAGGAAGAGGACGACTCGGACTCGGCTTCGGCTTCCGGCGCGGACTCGGACGACGACTCGGACTCGGCTTCGGCTTCCGGCGCGGACTCGGACGACGACGCGGACTCGGCTTCTGCCGCGGGCGGAAAGTCCAGCGCTCCACCTCCCAAGCCAACCTCGCGCGACGACGAGACGCCCATCGGCCCACACCGCCTCCGCGGCGGCCTGATCCTCGCGGGCTCGCTCCTGGCCACCTTCCTGATGATGGCCAACACGGACCAGCTCCCGCGCGGTCCGATCTGGGGCTTCCTCGCGCTGCTCGTCGGTGCCTTCGGGCTCCTGGACTTCCTCGGTCTTCTGACCATGAAGGCGCCCAATGCGATCCCGCTCATGCAGACGGCGTGGGGTCAGCAAGAGGGTGAGCCGTGGTGGGCCGCGCCAAAGGTCACCGTGCCTGCGGCATTGGTCACGCTCTTCGCCGGCGCCCCGATCGCGGGGTGGGACGGGCTGCCCTACGTCCTCGTCGCCTTCTTCCTCCTGCTGGTGCCGTCGGCGTTCAAGCGCCCGCCACTCGCGATCTTCATCATCATCGGGCTGATCTACGTGCCCCTCGCGGGCACCTTCAGCCTCTGGGATCCCTGGGAGACGCACTACGGCGAGGTGTCTCGCGAGATCCTCGCGCGCGACGACTGGATCAGCCTCTGGTGGTGCCAGGAGAACTGGTTCTGGTCGAAGCCGATCCTGATCTTCTGGAGCGACGCGCTCTCCATGGGCTCGCTGGGGATCGACTACCACCCCGATTCCCAGATGTTCCACGCGGAGTGGGCCCTCAGGCTCCCGATCATCGCGATGTCGCTGGTTGCGCTGATCACCTCGTACTTCGCGGTGAGCCGCAGCTTCGGCAAGCGCGCCGGGCTCCTCTCGGCCCTCGTCCTCGGGACGATGCCTCAGTTCTTCTTCCTCGCCCACCAGGCGATCACCGACATGCCGCTCGTCTCCAACATGACGACGGCGATCGCCTTCATGATGCTCGCCATCACCGCGGACCCCGAGCGCGAGGTCCAGCTCTATCGCGTCGGCCGCATCGTGCTGTCGGCGCGACACGCGGTGCTGGTGCTCCTGTTCATGCTGGTGACGCCGCAGGTCCTCTACCTGGCGTCGCGCAACATCTCCTTCACCGACGGCCCCGCCTTCGCGTGGCACGGCGATCAGTTCATGTTCGGGAGCGCGGGCAACAGCCACGTCCCGGGCAACGCGCCGGCGCGTGACGTCGTCCCCTACGTGGCGGACGTCTCGCTGGCTACCGGGCTCGTGCTGCTCGGGCTCATCCTGCTGATCGCGGTCGGGCTGATCTGGTGGCTGCGCGGCAGGAAGCCCGCGCTCATCACCCTCGGCGGCGGCATCGTCGGCATCGGCGCTTTCGTGGGCGTGGTGCGCGCGACCACAGGCAGCTTCGACCTGCCGCTCCTCGAGCCGATGGGCCAGGCCGCCTTCTGGGGCGCTGGGCTGGTGTGGCTCATCCACATGATCCGCAACGAGCGCCGCGCCCGCGGCCTCTTCATGTTCGCCTTCTACATCTTCTGCGGCCTGGCGTTCATGGGGAAGGGCATCCCCGGCTTTGCGCTGCCCGGGATGATCGCGCTCTTCTATCTGATCGCGTCGAAGCGCTGGTACCTGCTCTTCGACGGACACCTGAAGGTCGCGGCGGGCGCGCTCACGGTGATGGTGACCGGCGCCTCGTGGTTCGTGGCGATGTTCATCCGGCATGGACCGCCCTTCACCGACCGGCTCCTCATCCACGACCACATCAACCGTCTCGCCGCGGGCGTCCACGGCGACACCGGGACCATCCAGTACTTCATCGAGCAGCTCGGCTTCGGGATGTTCCCGTGGGTCGCGTTGGTTCCGGCGGCGCTCACGCTCTTCATCTGGAATCGCTATGCGTCGGCGGCGCCGCTCGATCCGGGCGGCGGGCCTTATCGCGCCATGCGTACTCCGGACAGCTCACAGGAAGCCGACCGGCAACAGCAGGTCCTCATCGTGCTCACCGTGTGGTTCGCCGCGGCCTTCACGCTCTTCAGCGCGATGATCACGAAGTTCCACCACTACATCTTCCCGGTGGTGCCATCGGCGGGTCTCGCGACCGGCATCCTGCTCGACAGGCTCTTCGGCAAGGTCGCCCCCGAGGGCAGGAATTCGCTCGCGTCCTGGGCGCTGATCGCGGTGGGCACGGGCCTCGCTCTTCTCGGCGTCGCCGGCCTCTGGGGCGATCCGCGCGGGATCGTTCCGCTGGGCGTCGAGCAGGCCGACCGCGCGGAGTGGGTGACGCAGCACGCCTGGAATCCCGCGACGTGTTGGGCGCTGATCGCGGCGGGCGTGGCGGGGCTCGCCTTCACCTGGGTCATCTTCTCGCGCAGTGGCGGGGCGAAGAAGAAGGAGCCGCTCGAGTACGCGCCTCTCGCGGCGCTCCTGACGGCGGGCGCGGTGCTGGTGGCCTTCGTCGCGCGGGACCTGTCGTGGATCACCGATGCGCGGCCGCACGGCTTCGAGCGGTTGATCCACCTCTTCGTCTACAACTACAGTCGCCCCTGGCCGGATCAGTTCGACTATCGCCCGGCCTTCACCGCCTTCGGGTTGGTGATGTCGTTCCTGATCGCGGCAGCGATCTTCGTGCGGCTGCGCCCGATCGCGACGCGCGCGCTCCTGGTCTCGTCGATCCTCTTCTCGGCCTGGGTGCTCAACATCTACATGGTCGACCTCTCCCCGCACTGGGGCATGCGCGAGCTGATCTACAGCTACTACGACGCGCGCGAGAGCCCGGACGAGCACCTCCTCGCCTGGCAGATGAACTGGAAGGGCGAGAACTTCTATACGGCGAACCGCGTCTACGTTTTCGTCGACCTCGACAACGTCAAGGTGCGCGAATACATCAACGAGCACGCTGGCGAGCGAACCTTCTTCGTCCTCGAGCACACCCGCATGGGCAGCTTCCGCGGCCTCATGGGCTCGCGAGAGATCCGCGAAGTCACCGACAAGCGCCTCTGCAACAAGTTCATCATCGTCGAAGTCACGCTCTAACGGGGACGGTCTACACTTTTCAACTTTCGTCCCCCCTCCTGGGGGACGGTCTACACTTTTCAACTTTCGTCCCGGAGGGAGCAGAAAGTTGAAAAGTGTAGACCGTCCCCGTCTTGCGGAGGTGAGGGGGGGAAGTTGAAAAGTGTAGACCGTCCCCGTTTCAGTGGAGGGTTTCGCCTGGGGCCGGTCCTCCTTCATTGGGCTGGGGGCGGGCGACCTTCAGGAGCTCGAGCTTGGCGATCGCTTCGCGGTCGACGCGGGTGCCGCGTTCGGGGATCGACAGGCCCGTGTCGACGAGCTCGGGGACGAAGAGGAGCGGGTCGGCGGCGCCGTTGTAGCCGAGCTGGACGAGGGTGCCGGCCTCGAAGAGGCGGCACTTCTTCTCGCAGCAATGGAAGGCGTCCACGACGCGATAGAAGCCTTCGACGGCGAGGGGCTCGAGGGCGGCGGCGTCCTCGGGGCTCGCGAGGGTGTGGCCGTGGCCATGCCACTGAGCCCGATTCGCCTTCCAGGCCGCGGGCAGATAGATGCCGGGGCCGGGGTCGCCGTGATTGTGGAAGTAGACCAGGCGACCTGCGGGGACGCCCGCCACTTCGCGGCGGGTTCGGTAGAGCCCGCAGGGGGGCAAGTTTTCGTCACTCATCCGCCCCTCATAGGGATGCGTCGCCAACCCCGCAACTGAAATCATTGATGAACTGGAGTCTTCCTGACAGATCGTTCATCACTGAACGTCAAAAACTGGACGCGTGAACAGTAGTGCCTAGGATGGGCCCATGACGCACGAAACTCTGGTCCTCGGCACCCTCGATACCCTCTACCTTCTCCACAGCGAAAACCTTCGGGTCGACGCCTCGGCGATCGCCCGCCGGATCGGGGCCCGCCCCACCGAGGTGGCGCACGCCCTCATCCATCTCGAGTCTCGCGGCCTCGTCGACGCAGCGCAGGCGCGGCTGACGATGGCGGGCCTGGCCGTGGCCGCGGCCTTCGCGGCGGCTCGGGCAACCGCCAGCGCAGCGGCCTGAGGCTACTCGCTTCGGCCCAGAAAGATCGGGTTGCCGAGGGCGCGCACCTCGCCCTTGGGCAGCACCCGCTCGTAGGGCCAGGCGAAGAGCAGGCTCTCGTCGAGCTCGGCCCCGCCAGCCCGCACGAAGACCGCCTCGGTCCGGTGGCTCTGTACCGTGACGTAGCCATCCCAAGCCACCGCCCAGAACTCGTAATCGCCCGAGCTGGCGAAGGCCAGCGCCCCATCGAGGGTCTGCTCGTAGCCCGGGGCGTTGAAGTGGCGGACGGATCGCTCACCCCCGTCGACGATCATCGCAAATGGCAGGAGAGGCCCCTCGGTCGCCACGCCGCTCAGGCACTGCATCGCGTGTTCGAGGGCGCCGAAGGCGCGCGCGTCGAAGGCCGCGTCCCCCGAGATCCGATCTCCGGCTTCCTCCTCCATCGCCGCCTGATACGTCGAAAACCGTCCCGATCTCCCTGTACGGCTCCAAATCGAGGGGTCTCAGGAGCGGCACCTTCGCGTTAGAATCGGGAGGAAGTGGAGCCTATCGAACGGTGGCAACTCGAGGCGATTCGTTTGCCACGCCACAAGTTCATCGAGGAGAACAAGGGCTTCTTCCTGATCAAGCGGCCGGAGATCTCTCCCCCACGACCCGGAAGGACTACGGCTCCGATCCCCCCATCGACTTCGAGACCGTCTCGGCGGCCCCCGCCAACCCCACCGGTTCTGCGACCGACGAGAGCTTTGCCTGGGAGTGGCGCATCGTTCGCATCGCCAAGAAGGAAGGCAACCCCTTCCCCGAACGCATCAGCGTGGGTCGCGCCCCCAACTGCGACATCAGCATCCGGCTGCCCTTCATCTCCAAGCTCCACGCCCACTTCGTTCCCGACGAGGACGACGAGACCATCGAGCTGGTCGATCAGCGCGCTGCCAACGGCACCTCGGTCAATCACAAACAGCTCTCGCCCGGCGAACGGGTCACGCTCGCGGTGGGAGATCGCATCTGGCTCGGCACGCTCGAGGTGGAGCTCGCCGACGCGGCCCACGCTTACGACCTGCTCCTCGGCGAAGCGCGCGGCCGCTGAGCACACGCCTCAGAGCCAGAGCCCGAGGAGCAGCCCCACCGCAAAGGCGACGACCGCCGTGACGCCCACCAGCGTCGCCACCGCCGCGACGGAGAGCAGCGTCTGTCCGGCGCGCTGCGCTTCGAGCCGCGCCGTGTGATCGGCGTTGCGCTTCTTCTCCTCGTGCGCGAGGCGCGCGCGATCTTCCGGATCGGGCTGCTCGGCCGGAAGGTTCGGGGGCTCACGCGACCACTCCCGCTCGGGGAACGCCCAGGTGATGGTCTTCGCCAGCTGCTCGCGGCCGTAGCCGGGCGCGCGTTCGTGCGCGATTCGCTGGAGCGCCACCGACACCGCCTCTGCCGAAGGCGGGCGCTCGTCGGGATCCGGGTGCAGGCAGCGGAGCGTCAGCTCCGCGAGGTCGCGCGGCACCTCGGGGTTCAGCTTGTCCGGCGATTCGATCTCGCCCTTCTGGTGAAACGCGTGCACCTCGTGCGGATCGTTCGAGCTGATCAGGCGCCGCGTGGTCAGCATCTCCCAGAGCATGACGCCGAGGGCGAAGATGTCCGCGCGCGCGTCCACGTGGCCGCCCGCGAGCTGCTCGGGCGCCATGTAACAGAAGGTGCCGACCGCGATCGCGCCGTGCGTCTCGAGCAGGTTGTCGGCCACCTGCACCAGGCCGAAGTCCATCACGTAGGGCGTGCCGTCCATGGAGAGCAGCACGTTCGCCGGAGAGACGTCGCGATGCACGATGCCGAGCGGTGTGCCGTCGTCGCCGCGCAGCTTGTGCGCATAGGCGAGCGCCTGGGCCGCGCCGGTCGCGATGAACATCGCCGTCGACGGATCGAGGCGCTGGCGCAGCTGGTACATGCGGTACATGAGCTCGCCCACCGTCACCCCCTCCACGTACTCGAGGGCGAGGAAGGGCTCGGGCTTGGTCCCGAAGTCGATCGCGTCGACGATGTTGGGGTGCCTCAGGCGCGCGTTGGTCCGGGCCTCGGTGACGAAGCGTTCCCTGAGGACCGCGTCTCCCTGGTAGCGGGGGTGGATGCGCTTGAGCGCCACCTTCTGGACGAAGCCGGCGTCTCGGCGGCGCACCGCGAGAAAGACCTCGGCCATGCCCCCTTCACCGATCTTCTCGACGATCTCGTAAGGCCCGATGAAGCGCATCAGCGCGGGCAGTGTAGCCTCATCGCGGGCCGCTGTGAGGTCGCGGTTCTCGCGACCCCGGAGCTCAAAGCTCCGGGCGCACGCTGAAGCAGACGTCGATGGTGGCTGGCTCGCCGGTACGCGTCGGACCCAGCTGCAGAATTTCCACTACGTCCTTCACGCAGTCCTCGAGGGTCGCGTCCTGCCGCCCGCGCGCGACTCGCCGGGTGGCCGTCGCGTTTCCCTGGGCGCTCACGTCCAGCTCCACGCACGCCAGTGGCTGGTCCGCGCGCACTTCGGTCGGAACATACCCCCGTCGCATCAGGCATCGGGCGATGCCGTGGCGTACGGGTTGTATCGGGTCACCGAAGTTGTGAAACGCTCCGTGCACGTCCCACTCGGGGATGAAGACGTAGGGCTCGTTCGCCATGGGAGCGGATGGAGCCGGGCTCGTCGGCGTGGGGCGGCGCCCGTGCCGAGACATCATCGCACCGCTCTCCGCCATCTCGGGCGCGGCGCCCTCCGCCTCCGGCTCGTCCGATGCCGCGATGGCCTCTCGCCTCGGCATGGAACCGTTCGCAGGCGGCATCGGCTCCAGCGCGACCGGTGCGGCAGGCTCCACCGCAGCGACCTGCGCCGCGGGCTCTGCGTTCGCCTCGGCGGGCGCGTCCGCCGAGCGCATGCGCATGAAGATCAGGACACCGATCCCGGCCAAGACGACGACGAGCAGAGCAAAGAGCGCCGCGAGCGGGGTGCGAGAGGCGCCCGTGCGCGGGGCCGCCGAAAGCGGCGCATTGGTGCTCGACACAGGAGCGTGCGCTGGCGCCGTCGCGGTCGTCGCTGGCACGGGCGGTTCTGGCGCCGGGCTCATTCGAAGTGCATCGATCGCGCTCGCCATCTCGGCAGCGGATTGGAAGCGCGCGGCCGGATCCTTCGCCATCGCCCGTTCGACCAACGCCACCAGCGCCGGCGGCAGGTCCGGGCACAGCTCTGCGAGAGGCCGCGGCGTTCGGTCGAGCATCGCCGCTGCCAGCTCGATACCGCTGAGCGTGCCGAAGAGACGTCGCCCGGCGAGCGCTTCGTACATGATGACGCCGAGCGAGAAGAGGTCGGCTCGCGCGTCGACGACGCCACCGATGAGCTGCTCCGGCGGCATGTAGGCCGGCGTGCCGACGATCGCTCCGGTGGCGGTCAGACGCGTCCACTCCCCCTCACCGACGAGCTTGGCCACGCCGAAGTCGAGTAGCTTGACGAGCTCCTGACCTCCGCCGAGGGGTACGACGAAGACGTTGGGCGGCTTGAGATCGCGATGGACCACCCCCGCCGAGTGCGCGGCCTCGAGCGCCGCGCAGACCTGCCGCGCGAGGTTGACGACGCGCGAGGGTGCGAGCGGGGCCTCGTCACGCAGGACGGCGCTGAGGGGCCGGCCGTCGAGCAGCTCCATGACCAGGAACGCTCCTCCGTCGTCCGAGGTGCCAAAGTCCGTCACCTGAACGATGTTGGGATGACCGAGCCTGCCCGTCGCCGACGCCTCCCGTCTGAAGCGCTCGAGTCCGTCGCGACTCGCGATGGCCTTGGGCCGCATCACCTTCACGGCCACCGGCCGTCCGAGATCCTCCTGCACGCCCCCGTAAACGGTGCCCATGCCGCCGCGGCCGAGCGGGACTCGCAGCCGGTAACGGCCCCCGATCAGCGTGCCGCTCAGATCCGTGTCGTCATCCATCGATCCAGCCCGTTTCCATGCCTTTTCCGAATGAAGATCTCGCCGTCCTCCTCGTCTGCACCGAGGCGATTCTTCCCGTATGCTGGGGAGGAGCGTCAACCGTGGGGGAGGAACACACACCGATGTTTCGCCAGCTCTCGATCGCCACTTGGATAGCCATCGCCCTCGGAGCCGCCTTCGGGCTCCGCCCCCAGTCGGCCAGCGCCCAGGCCCAGGCCGAGGCGGCCACCACCTGGGCCTACTGCTTCTCCACGGACGCGCGCCAGTGCTCGGTCGCGGGCCGCCACTACCTCGAGGGCACGGGAGGGGCCGAGGTCACGCCGTCCTGGGCGCAGCTCGCCTGGCAGCACGGCTGCGAGCACGAGGACGGCGAGTCCTGCCGCGAGCTGGGCCTGCTCCACGACCAGGGGCGGATCGTCGCGCAGAGCAACGAGCGCGCGTATCGTCTCTTCGGCCAGGGATGTCAGCTCGGCAGCATGAACAGCTGCCACGAGCAGGCGCGCATGCTCCGCCTGGGTCGCGGTGCGGCCGTGAACGTCTCCGAGGCGAATCGTCTCGACGCCTGGGCGTGCGACCACGGCAGCGCTGCCGGGTGTGTGCAGATGGCGTCCGTCTACGCGCAGGGGCAGGGGGTCACCGTGGACGTGGCGGAGAGTCGGCGCCTTCTTCAGCGCGCTTGTGAGCTCGGCGACGCGGCTGCGTGTCTCGGCACCATCGCGGGCGCGGCGATGGACAGCGCGCAGGGGCAGCCGACGGCGCCGGCCGGCCAGGGTGTGCAGCCGCCCGCCAACAACGTTCCCACGCCGCCACCGGGCTACGGGCAGAGCGCTCAGGTCCCCCAACCTCAGCAAGCGCAGGCGCAGCCGCAGCAGCCGCCGCAGAACCCCGCGCTGAACCAGCTGGTGCAGAACGCGATCAACGGTGTGATGCCGCAGATGACCCGCTGCTACGAGCGCCGGTCGCGGCGCATTCCGATCAGCGGCACCGTCGCGCTCCAGTGGCGCGTCGATCCGCGCGGCCGCGTGGTGGATCTCGTGGTTCACCCGCAGCTCAGCACCATTCAGGACGCCTGGATGCAGCGCTGCGTGCGGAACGCGGGCGCCCGGATGCGCTTCAATCCAGCCCCCGCGGCCATCACGGCGCCGATGATCCGCTCCTTTGCGTTCAACCCTTAGCGCGAAGGCCTTCCGCTCCGGGCGCGCGAGCCTTCTCCTAATTTAGTGGGTCAGCCCCCCGCGCGGGCCCGCTGGACGTACTTGCCCGCGAGGCGACCGACCTGCTCGCCTGCGATCTGCATGCGCTCGACGATCGAGCCCTGGCGCGAGTTGGCGTCGACCACCCGCCGGATCTCGATCTCGTCGACCACGCTCGCGCCGACGGTGAAGACGATGCGCGCGCGGACGTCGGTGTCGCGGGCGTAGACGAAGGCGTACTTACCGGGGTCGAGGAAGACCCAGCGCACCGTGACGCGCGCCTCGTTCGGCTGCGGCGGTGCGGTCCCGGGGATGGTGGGCACGCCAGCCTGGCTCGCGAAGCCAGTGCCGAAGGAGCTCTCCATGGTGGTGATGGCCGAGACGAGCGCCTGCGCTTCGTCTGGATCGCGCGCAGCGAGCTCCGCGTCGAGGGTGCGGTTGCTGCTGATCATCAACTGCGACCGATCGGCGGCGACCGAGAACTGCTGCACGCCGGCGAGCGCCGAGGGCGGCCCGCTCTGGACGATGACGGTCCAGGGCGGACCGCAGGAGATCACGAGGAGGGACGAAGCCGCGAGGAGAGCGATCCGGAGGGTGCGCATGGGGGGAGCGTCTCACAAAGGGGGCCGTTTTTGCCCCCTCACTTTTGTGGGGTACAGTCCGCCGCGTTCGTTCGAAAGGGGCGGCTCATGGCAAAGCTCATCCAGGTGCTTCTCGTCCTCTCCTGCCTGTGGGCGGGGTGCGGGGATGACGGCAGAATGCTCACCGATTCGGGGACGGTGATGGACTCGGGCACTTCGCCGGACGGCTCCATGCCCGACGGGACCGCGGGCGGGACGATGCGCACCGCGAAGCTGCGCTTCATCGACCAGGACGATGCGCCCATCGAGGGCGTGATGGTCGCCATCGATACGGACATGGGCCGGGTCGAAGGGACGAGCGACGCCGCCGGTGAGGTCGAGATCGACTACCGCTACATGAACGACTCCACCGACCTCATCGCCGCCCTCGAGGGCTACGGCATCTCGGCGTTCGTGGACCGCCCATGGGAAGAGCCGATGGCTGCGGACGGCTTCACGGAGATCACGCTGAACGAGCTCGGCCCCGACCTCGGCGACATGATCCACGTCGTCGCGAGCGCCACAGGCGTACCCACGGGCGGCCGATGGTGCGTCGCGCTCATCTCTTACTACAACGTCTGCCAGGACGAGGGCGTTGCGTGGGACCAGCGGCTGCGCATGGGCCAGATCGCCGATGGCGTCCAGGACTACGTCTACGCCTACGCCCTCGACGACACGGGAGCGCTCTATGACTTCGCGCGTGGTGACTGGTCGGTGTCCGCCGACGGAAGCCGCTCGGTGACCGTCGACTTCGACGGCACCTTCGACGTCACGCCGGTGGAGCAGGACTACACGATCAACCTGCCCAGCGATCCCGAGAGCGCATACCGCACCGAGACCCTCGACGAGACCTGGCAGGGATGGGTGGGCGCGGTGGAGCCCGGGACCCACCTGAACCGCTCCGCCATCACCATGCTCTCGCTGGGCACCGACACCATCACCATGCGCGTTCACTCCTTCCCGGTGATGGGAGACGAGCTCGTCTGGGCCGCGGCGCCTTACGCGAACGTCACCGACGGTGCCCGGACTTTCGAGTGGTACTCGGGGATGCCGCCGACCACGATCGACATCCTGGACCTCGCCCGCGTGCGCAGCGGCACCGTCTGGACCGACGAGTTCGAGTGGACCGAGTCCGCCACCGACGTGGAGCGGTACGTCGTTCAGATGCAGAACGGGGGCGGCCTGGTGGTGCTGGGGATGACGACCACCAACACCCACGCGCAGGTGCCGGCGCTGCCGAGCGGGTACGACACCACAGTCACCTTCCCCTTCCCCGGCGCGCCGGGCAACGTGCAGGTGCTCGCCCTTCGGGGCGACATCCCGCCGGACGACATGGCTTCCGATCCGTACCGGGTCGATGGCGAGGCGAGCTTCAGCCTGCGCTACCCGATCACGTTCTGAGACGGCGCGAGAGTCGCCCGAATTAGTGCGGGGCCCCCCCTGAAGGCCCCCCCGACCCGCATCGTTCAAGCTAGCCGCCAATGGGTATGGGTCGAGTGGGCCGGCCAACACTTTCGATGATTTGTTGGGTCGAGTGGTCCTCGGCGCCGATGCCGTACCAGCCCGCCGGCTCGTGCGGGGGATCTCCGCCGAGACCGCGGCCCTCGTCGCCGAGGGTCTCGCCGGCCCACGCCCAGAAGAGGATCCCTTCCACCGAGAGGCCATCGTCTCGGGCGCGGCGCACCTCCTCCACCATCGCCCGGAAGAAGGCGTCGCGTCTGGACGTCGGCGCCCCCGCGTCTCGCCGGCCGCCATCGCGGGCCAGGCCCAGCTCCTCCAGGATCAACGGCCGGCCCATCCGAGTGGCGCGCTCGGCGTGGTCGCGGAGGTAACCCCGTGCCCAGGTCAGCATCGACGCGAAGCTCGCGTCGTCGTTTCGCTCCGGGTCCCACTTCCCCCAGTTCTGCGGCCACAGATGCGCGGTCGCGAAGGCGATCTCCGGATGGTCGTGATCGGCCTCGAAGGACAGTCCGGCCTTTTCGGGATCGCGCGTCGAGCCTTCGGAGCCCGTCGCGATGGGCGCGTCGCTGTGCTCGCGGATCACACGGGCGAAGTCGTGGACGGCGCTGCGCATCGCCTCGGGGACGTGCATGCCGCGGGGCTCGTTCATCACCTCGAGGATGCGCACGGCGGGGTGATCGCCGATGGCGCCGACGGTGGAGCGCAGGTGCGAGACGAAGAGCGCCTTCGCCGCATCGTCGACGAAGAAGCCGGCGGCGTAACGGGCGAAGCCGTCCCAGTCCGGGTCTTCGCCGATGGGGTAGGGGATCGCGGATCCGTCGGACCAGGCGCGCAGCTGCGCGACGCCACCCGTCCATTGCCAGAAGTTTCCGAGGCAGACGATGGCGTCGATCCCGTGCTCGCCGATCGCGTCGAGTGCGCGCGTCAGCCCAGCGAGGATCTCGGCGCGAGGCGCCCCGGGCGCCGGCGTGAGGCTGGGCGTGACGCGATAGGGCGCGTCGTCCGGCCCTTCGCTCGACGCCATCAGGCGCACGGTGGTCACGCCGATCTCACGAAGCCGCGCGAGCTCGCGCGCGAGGCGCGGAAAATCGAGGGCGCCCCACCACATCGCCTGCCAGAGGTTCACGCCGGCGAGCAGGCTCACGTGAGGTGAGCTTCCAGCGCGCTCAGGCGCGCCGAGATCGCGTCGCGCGTCTCCCGAAAGCGATCGAGGATCCGCTCTCGGCTGAGGTCGTCGCTGCCGGCGCGGGCGGGGTCGGGGAGCGGCCAGTGAAGCCTCAGAGCCTCGCCCAAGAACGCGGGGCAGACCTCTTCCGCGCAGAGCGTGACCACCACGTCCACTGTCTTCGGATCGATGGTGTCGACGCTCTTGGAGCGCTGCGCGGAGGCGTCGATCCCGTCCTCGCGCAGCACCTCGAGGGCGAAGGGGCTCACCTCGGTGGGCGCCGAGCCCGCGCTCTGGATCCGCACGCCTTCCCCGAAACGCTTCCGCGCGAGCGCCTCGGCCATCTGGGAGCGCGCCGAGTTGGCGACGCAGAGGAAGAGCACGCCCTTGGCCATCGGGCGGCATCTTACACCTTGGCGACTGGCGACCCTCGACCCCGTGACTGGGGCCCCACACCCGGAGTCGGCGTGCCCCAATGCGGGCGCGATCGCGGGAAATCGGGGGTGGCACTCCTCTTGAAGGAACGAGCCCCGGAGGTGCTGATGCGTCGGAGTCTGCTCTTTGTGTCGCTCGTCACGCTGCTCGGCTGCGCGCCAGCAGGCGGGGCGCTGGGCTCCGGCAGTGGTCGTGGCGAGGACCCGAGTGATCCGGTCCCCACGGATCCCGACGCCTCCACCCCGCCGCCCACGATGACGCCGCCGGACCCCCGGAGCGACGACTGCGCCGGTGTGGCCGTCGCCGCCGAGACCGAGCTCCGCCCCGTCGACATCGTCTGGGTCGTCGACAGCTCGGGGAGCATGGACAACGAAGCGGCGCGCGTGCAGGAGAACATGAACGCCTTCGCCGACGCGGTGCTGATGGCGGGCATCGACCCGCACGTCGTGATGATCACCGACCACAGTTACGTCTCGGTGCCCCCACCCCTCGGCAGCGACGATGCCCACTACCGATTCGTGGACCAGCACGTCGGTTCGCACGCGCCCCTCGAGCGACTGGTGTCGGAGTTCGGCAGCTACGGCGACTTTCTGCGCCCCGAAGCGGTGTTGCACTTCGTGGCGGTCACCGACGACGAGAGCGACATGGACGTGGCCGAGTTCCAGGGAAACATGAACGACCTGCTCGGCGGGCGGGACTACGTCTTCCACGCCATCGCGTCGGAGGACGACGGGGGGCACGAGTGCCCGGGCGCGGCCCGCATCGGCGCGAAGTACTACCAGCTCGCCGAGATGACGATGGGGCTCGAGGTCTCGATCTGCACCTCCGACTGGACGGGCGTCTTCACGCGCCTCGAGGAGCACATCTTCGCCTCGACGCCGGTCCCCTGCGAGCTCGCCATCCCCGACCCGCCCACCGATCTGGTCCTGAACTACGATCGCGTGAACGTGGATGTCGGCAGCCCGGCTGGCACGGGGCCGGGGGTGATCCCCAACGTCGGCGACGCGACCCACTGCGCGGGGGAGGGCTGGTACTACGACGACCCGTCGGCGCCCACCCAGCTCCAGCTCTGCCCCACGACCTGCGACACGGTGAACACGATCGAAGACGCGACCATCGACGTGACCTTCGGGTGCGACACGATGCTCCTCTGACGCTATCCTGAGCGTCGTGACCATCGAGAACGAAGACGACGTCGAAGCCCTCAAGCGCATCGGGCGCATCGTCGCCAGCTGCATGCAGGAGATGGGTGCGGCGCTCGAGCCGGGGATGACCACCCGCGAGCTCGATGCCATCGGCGCCGCGTACCTAGAGCGCCACGGCGCCGAGTCCGCGCCGCAGGTGACCTACGATTTTCCGGGGGCGACCTGCATCAGCGTGGGGGACGAGGTCGCGCATGGGATCCCGGGCGACCGGGTCATCGAGGCGGGCGATCTGGTGAACATCGACGTCTCCGCCTGCCTCCATGGCTACTTCGCGGATACCGGCGGCACCTTCGAGGTGCCGCCCTATTCCCCGCGGACCCGCAAGCTCTGCATGTCGACCCGCCGCGCCCTCGAGGACGCGATGAAGGAGGCGCGCGCGGGCGCGCCCCTGAACCGGATCGGCCGCGCCATCGAGCGGCGCGCGAAGAAGGCGGGCTTCGGCGTCATCCGCGACCTCTGCAGTCACGGCGTCGGCCGCGCCCTTCACGAGGAGCCCGCGCACATCTACGGCTACTACGAGCGCCTCGACCGCCGCCGCCTCCGGGAGGGCCAGGTGATCACCATCGAGCCCTTCTTGACCACCGGCCCGCCCCACGTCGTGGAAGCCGCCGACGGATGGACGCTGATGAACGCGCCAGGCCAACGCTCCGCCCAGTACGAGCACACGATGATCATCACGCGCTCGAAGCCGATCGTCGTCACGGTGGCCGCCTAGGCGCGCTTTCGGTCGTTTTCTTCCGCGTTCGATCCCCGGGCTGTAACTTCGTCCCTCGATGAAGCGCCTGCGCGTGGTCGTGCTGGCTCACGAGAGCCTGGTTCCACCCGAGGGAGCGGAGAAGCTGCCCGAGGCGGAGCGAGCGGACTTCCAGACCGAGCTCGACGTGATCCGGGCGCTGCGCGGGCTCGGGCACGAGGTGCAGGTGGTGGGCCTGAGCGACGAGCTGGTGCCGCTCCGCAACGCGCTCGCCTGGTTCGATCCCCACGTGGTCTTCAATCTGCTCGAGGAGTTTCGCGAGCAGGCGATCTACGACGCGCACGTGGTGGGCTTCATGGAGCTGCGCGGCGCCGCCTACACGGGCTGTAACCCGCGCGGCCTGACGCTCGCGCGGGACAAGGCGCTGTCGAAGAAGATCCTGACCTATCACCGGATCCCAGTGCCGCGCTTCGCGGTCTTTCCGCGCCACCGGAAGATCCACCGGCCCAAGGCGCTCGGCTTTCCGCTCATCGTGAAGTCGCTCATCGAAGAGGGCAGCTACGGGATCGCGCAGAGGTCGCTGGTCACCAACGACAAGGAGCTCGAGAAGCGCGTCGGCTTCATCCACGAGACCATCCGGACCGACGCCGTGGCCGAGCAGTACATCGACGGGCGCGAGCTCTACTCCGCGGTCCTCGGCAACCACCGGCTCCAGGTCATGCCGACCTGGGAGATCATGCTCGACAAGCTCCCCGAGGACGCGCCTCGCATCGCCACCAGGAAGGTGAAGTGGGACCTCGAGTACCAGAAGAAGTACGCCATCGAGCTCGGCAAGGCGAAGATCCCCGCCGAGCTCCAGCGGAAGGTCGACCGGCTCTCGCGCCGGATCGTGCGCGCGCTCGGCGTCGACGGATACGTCCGCATCGATTACCGGCTCAGCGAGGAAGGTGAGCTCTACTTCCTCGAAGCGAACCCCAACCCGGACATCGGCGACGGCGAGGAGTTCGCCGGCGCCTCGGCCGCCGCGGGCCTGCCCTACCCCAAGCTGATCCAGCGCATCGTCAACCTCGGCATTCGGCGCGCCGAGAAGGGCTGACGCCTCAGCTCTTCGAGCGGCCCGCGAGGATCTTCACGAAGGAGCGGGTCTCGATCTCGGCCTGGCTGAGCCCGGTCGTCTCGAGCTCGTCGAGCGAGACGCAGCCGCTCGACAGGCCGCGGAGGAAGTAGTTGATCAGCCCCTGGCCGGTCGCTGCGTCGTCGAAGACGTCGCCGACGAGGGTCGCCTGGGCGGCCTTGTCGACGAAGTTGCGGAGCCGGAGGGCCGCCGCGTCGAAGCCTTCGAGGAAGAAGGCGAAGGTGGCGGCGTAGCGGATCGGCAGCTGGGCCGGGTGCAGGTCCCAGCCCTGGTAGATCCCGTTTTCGAGAGCGTGGCGAACGTTGTCATAAGCGAGCTTCCACGCAGCGAAGACGGCCTGCTGGTTCTCGGCCTTCTGCGATCCGGTGAGCACCTCGCCCTTGGGCACGCGGTGCGCGGGCACCGGCATCACGGTGGTCGCGCCGTCGGAGAGCCAGACGCCCGTCCCGGCGAAGGAGTTCTTCATGACGTGGAGCGCGAAGTCGCAGGCGGGGTGAGTGACGCGCTGATAGGCCGCCGTGATGTTGCAGCTGGCGGTGTAGTCGTAGGTGCCGAAGTGCGCGGCCGAGAGACGCCCTTCGGCCGCCTTCACGTAGCCTGGCAGCGGCGAGTAGCCGTCCGGGCCGATGATCGACTGCGTCAGCTCGACCATGGTCTCCATGCGGAGCGAGCCCGGCGTCATGCCGAGCCGCTTTTCGAGGCTCTCGAAGAGCCGCACCAGCGCCTCGACCTGCGCCACCACCTGCACCTTCGGCAGGGTGACGACGAAGTTGTCGGGGAGCGCGCCACCCGTCTCTTCGGCGAGCGTCGACAGGAAGAGGTCGAGGGTGCGGATCGAGCGCTTCTCGAGCTCGGCGTTGAGCGGCTTGATGCGAATGCCGATGAAGGGCGAGAGGCTCTGCTCCTTCATCCCCTTCGCGACCTCCTTCGCGGCGTTGACCGCCGTCTCGTCCTCTTCGGCGTCCGGCCGGTTGCCGTAGCCGTCCTCGAAGTCGATGCGGAAGTCTTCGACGGCCTCGTGCTCGAGCTTGCTGCGCACGCGCTCGTAGACCTTGTGCCCGAGCGCGGCGTCTTCGATGCCTACCGCGCCCGCGAAGGTCTCGGCGTCGGGGGCGTAGGTGTCGAGGCTCCGGAGCGCGAGCTCGCCGAGCTTCTTCGGCGTGGTCGCCTTGAAGAGGTGTGCGCCGCCGTAGACCGTGTGGACCGGCTGCCGGTCGGGGCGATCGCCGGGATAGTTCTGGGCGAAGGCCTGGTTCGCTTTCGATAGCGCCGCGACCGCATCGGCGCAGTCGTCACGAAGGGTGCTCTTTCGCTCGCTCATCTTTCAGCTCCCGCGGTAGGTCGAGTAACCGAAAGGGCTCAATAGCAGAGGTACGTGGTAATGCTCGTCGGTCTGCTCGATTTCGAAGACGACCGCGACCTCGGGGTAGAAGCCTTTGACGCCCTTGCTTTCGTGATACGCGCCGACGTGAAAGGTCATGCGGTACGTGCCCGACTCCAGGCTTTTCGGTGAGAGGAGATCGGTGATGCGACCGTCGGCGTCGGTCACGCCCGAGGCCAGCTCCTCGAAGGCGTCGCCTTTCATCTTGTCGCAGGTGATGCGGATCCCCCTCGCGGGCGCGCCGGTGGCGGTGTCGAGGACGTGAGTGGTGATGGGTGATCGGCTCATGGCGCGGGAGGGTAGCCGCCTGCCTTATGCTCGTCGAATGACCCAACCCGCCGCGCGGGCCCATCACGCCCAGCTCCTCGCCTTCGCCGATCACGTCGCGGAGCGCGTCGATCGCGGCGCGGTCAGCGCCAAGGTCGCCCCCTCGGCCGCGCTGGCCCAGGCGGAGGCGCGCTTCGATCTGGCGGCGGGCGCCCCCGCGGATGCCGTGCTCCGCCAGGTGGAGGATCTTCTCCGTCGCTTCGCGGTGCACGTGACCCACCCGCGTTACTTCGGTCTCTTCAACCCATCGGTGGTCCCGGAGAGCGTCGCGGCGGCGGCGCTGGTCGCGGCCTACAACCCGCAGGAAGCGGTCTTCAGTCATGCGCCGGGCGCCATCGCCATGGAGCGTCGCGCGCTCGCCTTCTTGTGCTCACGCATCGGCTGGAGCGGCTTTGGTGAGGGCGGCGCCGAGGGGCACTTCGCCTCGGGCGGTCAGGAAGCCAACCTGAGCGCGCTGGTCGTCGCGCTGGCCCATCGCTTCGAAGGGTGGCGCGAGGAGGGGGTCCTCGGTCTCGACGCCCGACCGCTCTTCTACGTCGGCGCCGAGGGGCACGACTCGCTGGTGAAGGCCGCGCGCGTCGTCGGCCTCGGTGAACGGAGCGTGCGCCGGGTGGCGAGCGACGAGGGCCATCGCATGCGCCCTTCTGCGCTCGCCGCGATGATCGATGCCGATCGGCGCGCGGGCGACACACCTTTTCTCGTGGTTGGGACCGCAGGGACGACCGCCAGCGGGGCCATCGACCCGCTCGAGAAGATCGCGGCGCTCTGCCAGGCGCACGGGCTGTGGTTTCATTGCGACGCGGCGTGGGGCGGGGGCGCGCTGCTGTCCGACGCGCTCCGCGAGCACCTGCGGGGCATCGAGGCAGCGGATACGGTCACCTGGGATGCGCACAAGTGGCTGTCGACTCCGATGGGCGCGGGCGCGCTCCTCTGCCGACATCCAGAGGCGCTGCCGCACGCCTTCGCCGTGGAGAGCGGGTACATGCCGCGCGCGTCCGAGGGCGCACCCGACCCGCATCGAAGCTCGCTCCAGTGGAGCCGTCGCGCCATCGGGGTTCCGGTCCTGGCCGCCCTCGCCACCCGCGGTGCCCGCGGCTATGCCGCCATGGTCGAGCATCAGACGCGCATGGGTGACGCGCTGCGCGGGCGGCTGCTTTCGCGCGGCTTCGTCGTGGTGAACGACACGCCGTTGCCGCTGGTCTGCTTCACCCATCCGGAGGCGAGCGATCCAGCGCCGGTTGCCCGGGCGGTGGTGGAGTCGGGCCGGGCCTGGATCTCCACCGTCACCCTGCCGGACGGCACCCGCGCGCTCAGGGCCTGCATCACCAGCTATCGCACCGGCGAATCGGATCTGGACGCCCTCACCACGGCCCTGTCGGAAGCGGTCGCGCGCTAAACGCCATGTACCGGGCACGAGATCACGGGGAAAAGAGGCGTCATCTCAGGACGCTGCCGCGCGCCTGTCACAAAGGGCTATGCTGCACCACAAGTGCGGAGCGGACCAAAGGACGACGTGGCTCTGGGATATCGGACGCCTGCCAGGTCCGGGCCCGAGATCATCGACTACGCGTCGCTCTTCGAAGACGACGCCGAGGAGCTCGGCCTCGACGAACCGCTCCCTTCGGGGGCGAGCGCGCCCACGGTCCGCCTCGCGAACGCGCTCTTGATCAACGCCCTCGCCAAGAACGCGTCGATGATCCACGTCGAGCCGCCGGAGATCGCGCGGCCGGTGCGCTTCCGGATCGACGGGCAGTGGCACGACGAGTTGGAGCTCGCGCCCGAGCTGATGGCGGACGTGGTGCGCAGGCTCAAGGTGATGTCGATGCTCTCCCCGCACGACGGCGGCGCGGCGGTGGGCCAGCTCTTCATCCAGCTCGGGATGGACGATCGGCCGCGGCAGTTCCTGGTGTTGGTGCGCCCGGCGCAGCAGGGCGTGCGTCTGCTGGTGCGTGTGGTGAGCGACGCGGAGCGACGACGGCTCATGTGGCCGCAGCTCGAGGGCACGGCCGAGGCCGAGGAGAAGCTGCGCTGGGATCGCGAGCAGCTCTTCCGCATCGCCGCCGCCTCCATGGAGCGAGGCATGGTCGAGACGAGCGCACGAAGCTTCCTCGCCGCGGCCGAAGCGCTCCTGCCCGGCGCGCATCGTCAGGTGATGGAGGTGCGCGCGCTCCTCGCGGGGCTCGCCGAGGATGCTGGCGCGATGGACGCGGCGATCCGCGAGATCGAAGAAGCGATCGGGATGGGTCGTTCCTTCGGCGCGCCGGCGATGAGCACCTCGGTGCTGGTGGAGCGCCTCGCTGACCTTCGGCAGAAGGATCAGGACCTCGAAGGCGCGATCGAAGCGCGCGAGGAAGCGGTGGCCCTCGTCGAGCGCACCCTCGACTCCGAAGACCCCTACCTCTCCGGCGTGCTCGGCCGTCTGGCCGACACGCTGGTCGCCGCCGGTCGCGTCGCCGACGCGGAGCCCGCCTACGACGAGGCGATCCGCATCCTCAGCGAGCTCACCGGCGACGACGACCTGGAGCTGCGTTCCCTGGTGAGCGCCCGGACCCGCGCGCTCTCAGCCGTGAGCTGAGCGCCTCCTCCGCGCGGCCAGGAGCGCGACACCGACGAGGATCGCGAAAGCGGGCGGCGGGGCGCTTGCGGAGGCGCTGCAGAGGCCGGAGTCGTCGTCCTCGGTCTCCGTCTCCGAAGCCGCGGACGCAGTCGGCGGGGACCCCTCTCGCGGGGTATTCGGCCCTGGCCCTGCGCCGGCTCGTGGTTCGTCGACGTGGTTCGCAGGAACCGTGTCCGCCTCCGCCGAGGGTTGCGCCGCCTGACCCGCCGTCCCCATCAGCCGCTCGCCTTCCGCCGCACCCGGGATCGAGAGGTCCTCCGCCCAGCCCAGAGAGGCGCCCGCGCCCCGGCCGAAGTGCTCGTTGTAGAGGACGCGCAGGGTGAGCTCGCCCTCGCCCAGCCCATCGACGTCTTCCAGGATGGAGCGCAGAGCGGGGGGCGCGCTCGACGCCGAGAAGCGGCCCACGCGCGACCTCAAAGGGGCCCCGTGCTGGCCGAGGGCTGGCATGTCGCCAGCCTCCGCGACCTCGAAGCCGCGCTCCACCGCACCTTGGAAGGCCTGGTCGGGGAGCGGGTCCTTGGTGACCAGGTAGAGGCGCATCGGAAAGACACCCTGCGCCTCGAGCTTGAGTGGATAGATGGCGCGCTCCGATGCGAGGCGAACGCGGAGCGGCGGCAGGCCCCCCTCGCGTGCGAGGCTCTCCCCCTCCGCCGGGTCGATCTTCACGGTGAGGAACGTCCAGTGGCGCTCGGTGAAGTACGTGAGCACCGCCGGCGGGATCGGCGCGAAGTCGTTCTCCTCCATCCAGGTGGTGAGCGCGGCGATGCCTTCCTCGCCGAAGGCCTGAAGCGGCTGGATGCGATAGGGGCCGGCCTCCGCTGGCGGCAGGGCGACCAGCGGCGGACCGGAGGACCCGTGCCCGTTGATCCCCCGCGCCCTCGCGCTCCGCAGCGACGGCTGCTGTCGTGCGATGCGCACCCACGAATGCAGGGCGTCGAAGAGCCCGGCGTCCGCCGTGTCATAAGCCTCGGGTACGGCCGGCACCGGAACCACCAGACCCAGCGCCGACACATCGGCACCACTCTCGTACTCGATCTTCAGCACGAGCTCTTCCTTGCCGTCGTGCCAGATCAACAGGCCCTGCTGACCCTTCTGGGAGATCTCCACCGGCTCGCCGCCCGAGCCCGCGGCGTGGATGCAGGCATCGGTCGGTGACGGATGCAGAAAGACCGCGGCGCAGAGCGCCGCGGCGATGGCGTTCGTCGTCTTCCCCATGACGGCGCAACGTACACGTCGGCCGTCGGGGGTGGAAGCGACGGTTACCGGACGACCGGTGGGATCAGTCGTAGGCGAAGGTGATCAGGAGCGACAGCGCGCCTCCCGAGAGGATCACCTCCTCCTTCTGCCCTCGCCAGCCCGCGATCCTGAGCGCCGCGCCGAGCGTCGACCAATCCGTGACCCAGAAGTCGTAGCCCGCGTAGAGGTCGACCATGGCGCCGATCACGGTGGTCTCCGGGAGGAGCGCGAAGCCGCCCTGCATCGCCGCGCGCATCAGGCCCACGCCGCCGCCGAAGTGGAAGCCCGAGCCGAAGGGATACCAATCGGCCCAGATCTTCAGCGCCGCCACGAAACGCGAGCGCGGCGTCGCCGTGTTGCAACCGGGGTCCGTTACGGTGGAGGGGCACTTCACGTTCAGCGTGTCTCCCCCGATCGAGAAGAAGAAGGAGCCACCGACGATCAGGCCGTCCATGATCGCGCCCCCGCCGCCGACCTCGACGTCTCCGGCCGGCACCGCGGTGTCCGCCGTGACCGCGCCGAGCGTCGCCGTGTCCCCGCGAAGCGCCGGTCCCGCCCACAGGCGCAGGTAGAGGCCCTGGTGAAGGTGCTCGCTGGTCTCGCCGGTGGTGTTCGCCACCGGCAATCCCGCGTCGTCGCCTTCGCCGTCCGGATCGAATTCGGGGGCGATGCTGAAGAGCGCAGCCCTGGCCGACGGAGCCCGCCCCCGATGCGAGCCCAGGACGTCAGCGGCGACGTAGGAGACCGAGCCGTTCGCGGCGGGGCGGATGGCGATGGCGGAGATCGGCGCCGATTCTCGTCATCAACTGCTGCGCCATCGCGGCGTCGACCTGGTGGTCGAGCGCGCCGAGCTGCCGGAGCGCCTCCTCCGCCGATGCGCCGGGGAGCTCGATGG
The DNA here is from genome assembly GCA_963727445.1 of uncultured delta proteobacterium. Taxonomy (GTDB): domain Bacteria; phylum Myxococcota_A; class Polyangia; order Polyangiales; family B10-G4; genus B10-G4. The sequence goes on along the minus strand of CAVSGI010000013.1, from coordinate 407,657 downwards.
CGACAGGCTCGGCGCCGCTCGCCTCGAGCGTGACCATCGAGCGCCGCGTGGAAAAGCCCAGCGCCTCGAGGCGGAGCTGATGTCTCCCCGCCGTCCCGCGCAATGTCGTTGGCCCGAGACCGACTTCCACACCGTCGAGGAAGAGGCGCGCGTGCGCGGGAGTCGGGGTGACGGTGAGCGAGGCCGGCTCCTCGTTCTGAATCGCCCTCCGCACCTCCGCGTAGAGCGCGCGCACCGGCGGCGGGTACTGGCCCTCCTGGAGCTCGCGCGCGGGAAGAATGATGACCGCCTGCCGGAAGGCGTTCGTCGCCTTGTTGCGGTCGCCGAGGGCGAGCTCCGCCATCCCCTGCAGGAGCCACGCATCGGCGAGGCGCGCGAAGTCCGCTCGGCTGGTCGCGCGCTCCTCGAGCGCCACCACCGCCTGGCGCGCGGCGGTGAGCGCCGCGTCGAAATCCATCGCCGTGTAGGAAGTGCGCGCCGCTTCGACAATCTCACGGCTCGAGGGTTCCCCCGTCGGCTCCGCCAGCACGCGCACCGTCACGTTGGCGATACCGTCCAGCTCCTCTCGTGCACCATCCGCGAGCGCGGGCGGCACGACCACGATCGCCTGTCGTGGCGCACCCTGCTCCGCATGCACCGTTCGCGTGTTCGAAAACACGCCCAACGCCACGAAGGCCAGCACCGCGAGCTCTCTCGCCACGCGGGCATGCTACTCCGCGCGGAGGAACTCGACGAGATCCGCGCTCGTCACGGGTCGCGGCCCGGCGAGGAAAGAGAAGAGCTCGGCGCGATCGCCGCCCTCCTTCAGGTAGCCGACGGCGTCCGCGAAGACGCGCTCGCCGCGGCGCGCGGCCAACAGATCCACCATCGCCAGGCTCTGGTGATAGGCGAGCTGCGCGTCGTCCGAGTCGTCGATGTCGAGGAAGCTTCCATCGAGAGAGGGGAAGGGGATCACCAGCCCGCTCGCGCGCATCCGCGCCCAACTGGCCTCGTGCGCGCGCGAGTGCTCGTGGGCGAAGCGCTGGGCCAGACCCTCGTTGAACCAGTAGGGCGCGGGCCCCACCGCATCGGAGAGCGCGGCGTGAAGCCCTTCGTGGCGTACGACGCGCGTGCGTTCGGTCGGGTCGTGCACCGTGGGGCCCGAGAGCCGGAGCGAGCCGTCGTAGACGCCTCCGGCCCAGCCGGGGATGCAGGTCACGGCGCGGAGCTCGGATCGGCTCTCGTACACGACGATCGAGAGCTCCTCGCGCGGGCTCACGCCGAGCAGGCGCGCCGCCTCCGACAACACGCCGTCCGCGAGATCGAGGGTCGCGCGCGCGTCGTCGGGGGAGACCGACGGGGCGTAGCGCAGCGTGAGGCCGCCGCGCGAGAGGCTCTGGTAGTCGCGCGCGAGGTCGCGTCGCAGCTCCACGCGCGCGGCGAGGCGCGCCATCTCCACGTCGTCCGGGTAGGCGTCGAGGTACACGCGAAGCGCGCGGAGCGCGAGCGCTTCGTCCGGGGTGTTCGAGGCGAGGCGGCCCAGGGGCAGGGCGACGGTGGGCTCCTCCGGGTCGAGCGCGAAGGCCGCCTCGAGCGCCTCGCGCGCCTCGACGAGCGCGTGCCTGTAGAACGCCACGTGGGCGGCGAGGACGTGCACGATGGGATCGCGCCCGGACGCGCGAAGCGCGGCGTCCACGATCTCCGTCACGTCGCGATCGCGATGCTCGGCGAGGGCGCGGGCGCCGGCCGCCACGGCGGCCGCTGCGGCGAAGTCGAAGGCGCCGTCGCGGCGATCGGGTGCGTTCGCGAGGGTCGCGATCGCGTCGGCACCGCGGCTGGGATCGTTCAGGAGCGCGAGCCCGCGCCGGAGCGCTTCGCTCCCCTGCTCGCCGGAGACGAGACGCGCCCGCGCCACCAGCTCGTCCGTGCGATCGTTCAAGAGCTGCGCGAGGCTCGGGCGCGCATAGGGGGGCAGCGACTCGCCCGGCTCCGGGCAGAACCCCGGGTCCGCCATGGCCGCGTGCTCTTCGCCATCGGGCGGCGGCGGCGCGGGCGGCGCGGCGGGCGCCTCAGCTTCTTCATCGACCGAAAAGCGTGGCGCCCGCGCGACCTCGATGGGTGCGGCGGGCGCCTCGCGAATGCTTTCGTTTGGAGTCTCGCTCCCGGCCCCGCGTGGGGCGTCGCCGATCCAGAGATAGCCGAGAGCGGCGAGCCCGAGGATCGACAGGATGAGGACGGCGGCGCGCCCTCGGTCCCTGGTCACCAGATTCTGAATCTCGGTCACCCCACGACCTTCTTCGTCGTCGGCGGCGGGACGCCGAACCACCGGAGGAACGGGCAGCTCCAATCGGGGCTGCTCCCGCTCGGCCTCACGTCGGGCCTGCTCCTCACGCTCTCGGAGTTGCTCGATGATGAATGGCGGCAGCATGTCTCTACCATTAAGCACTTCCCGTGCCTCTGCACCTTGCTCGGAACTCCTTGGTTTTTAGGGGTAGAGACTGTCAACTCAGGGCGCCACCGTGACCGGTTTGGCAGGGTCTTTAGCCACCGGCCAATCCGATCGGCGCCCTGAGTCGTACACTTCGAAGAGATGCGCTTCTTTCCTTGGCTCTGGCTCGCGGCCCTGACCCTGGCTGCGTGCGGACAGGACGACGGTCCGGGCGGCATCTGCGCCGAGGACAACACCCAGCTCTTCGAGGAGCGCATCGCCCCGATCCTGGTCGACGACCGGCCGAGCACCTGCAACCAGTGCCACCTCTCCGGCGTCGACCTGAGCCTCTTCGTGCGCGACACGCCCTGCGAGACGATGGCGTGCATGGTCGAGCTCGAGGTCGTCGATCTCGACTCCCCGGACGACAGCTTGATCCTCACCTGGATCGACCGGGCGATGCCCGACAGTAACCTGATCACCGCCGACGTGATCTCGGCCGAACACGAGGCCTTCCGCGAGTGGATCGTCCACACCGCGGATTGCGGCGGCCTCGACGCTTGCAGCGACGTCGACTGCGGTCCGGCCGAGCCCGGCAATCAGTGCGACATCCGCGGTGATGGCACCGACGCCCCGACCTTCGAGATCGATCCCACCGACTGCTCGCCCACCACGCGCGAAGAGACGTTCCTCTACACGATCTACCCGTTCCGCGGTCGCTGCTTCCCCTGCCACTTCATCGGCAGCACCTATGGACCCGCCGAGGCGCCACGCTGGATCGACGGTAGCGACGCCTGCGGCCCCGGCGCCGTCATCTCGCGGAGCAACCTCCTCGAGCTGGGCGTGGTCGACTTCGACGATCCGGAGTCGAGCCTCCTTCTCCTCAAGCCGCTCTCCGAAGACCTCGGCGGCGTCGTCCACGGCGGTCACGACAAGTTCGACAACAAGATGGATCCCGCCTATCTCGCGTTCCTGGCGTGGATCGAATACGAAGCGGGGTGTCAATGAGATGGATGATGGTGACTCTGGCGTTGCTGATGGCAGCGTGCAGCAGCGACGACAGCGCGGCCACCGACGGTGGCGGCACGGCGGACGCCGCGGCCGATGCGGCGGGCGACGGAGGCCTCACCCCGCCCCAGGAGCTCTGCAACTGTCTCCTGATCAACTGCCACGAGCCCTATCACGCGCAATACGGTGAAGGGGACGAGGTGGCGATCCCCGCCTGCGAGGCCGACGCAGAGTCCCTGCCCACCGCCGGGATGGACACCATGAGCGGCAACTTCCTCGAATGCCGTCAGGCCTTCTGCGACCTCGCCGCGACCGACGCGACGAACTGCCCGGCCGCCCTCGGCGGCGCTCCCTGCATGTGAGCCTCGGGCCCTCCCGAGGATTGGCGGAGATCGTGGTACGGGCGCTATAATCGCGCGGTTTGTCGCGCATGCTTCGCCTGAAGATCGCTTCCCTCGTCTCTCTGCTGGCTCTCCTCTCGGGCTGCAAAGGGGACCCGCGCCCGCTCGGGTGGGAGATCGAGTTCGATCAACCCGCGCTCTTGTCGCGAGCGACGGTGGTCGAGGCCGTCATCCTCGAAGGGGGATGCGACGGCGAGGAGCGCTTCTCCACCGAGGTGGTGATGGGAGAGCTCTCCGCTGCGGATGTGCCGGTCCTCGCTGACGGAACCTGGGGCTTCGCGGGGCACGCCCGCGACGAGAGCTGCACCCTCTTCGCCGAGGGATGCACCATCGTCGAGCTTCCCGAGGTGGGGCCGGTGGTGGTGACCCTCTCCGCGCGCAGCATGGAGGTTCCCGCCTGTTCGAGGACCTTCTGCGAAGGGGGCCGCTGTCGCGACATGCCCGTCGACGGCGGCATGGTCGACACCTGTCGGGCGACGGAGACCGTCTGCGACGACGGCATCGACGACGACTGCAACGGGAGCGTCGACTGTGACGACTCCGCCTGCGCCTCCGACGCGGCGTGCGAGGCTTGCGCCTCCGTCACCTGTGACGCGTGCCAGACCTGCCGGGCGGGCGATTGCGTGCCCGTCGCGGACGAGACCTCCTGCGGCGACGGCAAGTGCTACGGCGGCAGCTGCTGCGTGGGCTGCTGGGATGGAATCAGCTGCCGCACGGGAGACGTCGACAGCATCTGCGGCAGCGCGGGGGACCGCTGCCTGAGCTGCGCGGGCTGCGGCACCTGCACCGACGGGGCCTGCGCCGCCACCGCCATGGACAACGACCCCTGCGCCGGTGGCGCTGGCCTCTGCATCTCGGGCGTTTGTTGCGATGGGTGCACGGACGGGATGAGCTGCCAGCCCGGGGACACGGCGGCCGCTTGCGGCGCGGGCGGCGGCATGTGCACCGACTGCGGCGAATGCGGCGAGTGCATGGGCGGCACCTGCGGCCCCGCCGATGGAACCCCCTGCACCGGGGGGACCTGTCGTGTGGGCGCTTGCTGTGACGGCTGCTGGGACGGGATGGCCTGCCGGAGCGGGGACCAGGCCACGGCTTGCGGCACCGGGGGCGACATGTGCAGCGCATGTCTGCCCTGCCAGAGCTGCGAGTCGGGCGTATGTGTGACGAGCACCGAAGGCGACATGTGCACCAGCGCGTCCATGCAGCAGGGTCGCTGCCAGATGTCGGGCGCGGCGCTCATATGCTGCGCGGGATGCTGGGACGGGACGACTTGCCAGCCCGGCGATACCGACATGGTCTGTGGAACCCGCGGCAACGCCTGCCAGAACTGCGGCACCTTCGCGTGCATGGGAGGCTTCTGCCGATGAAGCGCGGGGTCCTGTCGCTCTCGCTCTGGTGCGCGTTCCTCTGGCTCGTCGGGCCAGTGGGTGTGGCCTTCGCGCACCCCGACGTGGACGAGGGCAAGGAGCTCCTGATGGAGGCGGAGTTCGAGCGCGCGCTCGAGGCCTTCGCTCGGGCCGAGGAACGGGACGACCTCACCCGCGAGGACCTGGTGGAGCTCCTCGGCGCGCGCAGCCTGGCGCATCTCGCGATGGACGACGCCGGGGCGCTCCGGCAGGACCTGCGCCAGCTCGCCTCCCTCGACCCGGAGCACCGCTGGGGCCGCGAAGCGCCGCCCGAGCTCAGTGAGGCCTTCGCCCAGACCCTCGAGGTGGTCGACGGGATCGTGGGCGTGCGCTCCGAGACCGAGGGAGTGCCCGGCGGCGTGTCGATCGACGCGGAAACTTCGAACGACCACGGCAACCTGGTGCGTGAGCTGCGCGTCTTCACCCGGTCCGGGGGCGGCTCCTGGCACCGGCGGCGGGGCGGGACCCAAGCTGCGCCCGCCGGTCAGCGTCTCGATTACTACGTGGAAGCGATCGGACCGGGAGGCGCGGTGTTGGCCAGCGAGGGCTCGCGGGACGAGCCCCTTCGGAGCCAGCCCGCCCTGGGCGGGGGCTCGTTGATCCGGGCGAGCGACGACGACGAGGGGGGCATCAGCCCGTGGGTCTGGGTCGGCATCGGGGCCGGGGTCCTGGTGGCGGCGGGGGTGGTGCTCGCCATCCTGCTGATCGGCAACGCCAGCCCGAGCGGTACCCAGCCCGAGTCGCCATTGGTGATAGGCTTCTGAGCGACGCCATGGCGACGCGCGAAGCCACGGTCATCGCCACCGCCAGAGACGCACGAAGGCTCGGACGCTACGTGCTGCTCGGCGAGATCGCTGAAGGCGGGATGGGTCGCATCTATCTCGCGCGCACCGCGGGTGCGGCCGGCTTCGAGAAGATCTTCGCGCTCAAGATCATGCATCAGGGGCTGGCGGAGCGGAACCCGGACTTGGGCGAGATGTTCCTCGACGAAGCGCGCATCAACTCGCTGGTGCGCCATCCGAACGTCTGCGCGGTGCACGACTTCGGCGAAGCCCAGGGGGTTCGTTACCTGGTGATGGAGTACATGGTGGGGCAGACGCTCCTCGATGTGCTTCGCCGTATTCACTCGATGCCCGGCATCCGGGAGCATCCGATGTTCTGGCCTTACGCGGCGCGCATCGTCGCCGAGGCTTCGGAGGGCCTGCACGCGGCCCACACCGCGGTCGACGAGCACGGCCAGCCCATGGGGGTGATCCACCGGGACATCTCGCCCGAGAACGTCTTCATGACCTACACCGGCGCGGTGAAGGTCTTCGACTTCGGGATCGCCAGCGCGACCGGGCGCAGGCATCAGACGGTGGCGGGCACCTTCAAGGGCAAGTTCGCCTACGCGGCGCCCGAGGCTTTCGGCGGTGAGGGAGTCGACCTCCGCGCGGACATCTGGTCGATGGGCGTGGTGCTGTGGGAGCTGCTCGCGGGGCGGGCGCTCTTCCACCGCCAGAGCGAAGCCGAGACCATGGGGGCGATCTTTCAGGACGCGATCCCGCCCGTGGCGACCTTCGTTCCGGCCTGTCCCCCGGAGTTACAGCGCATCGTGGAGGGCGCCCTCGAGCGCGACCGGGAGCGCCGCTACCAGAGCGCGCGCGACATGGCCCGCGAGCTGAACCGCTTCGCCGTGCAGAGCGGGGAGCACCTCGGGACGGCGGAGATCGGCGAGTGGATGCGCGCGCTCTTCACGCAGGAGTACGAGGCGTCGCTCGAGACGGGGCGTTCGGTGAAGCGCCTCGACGCGCAGATGGTGGACGAGGCTCCGGCACTCGACGGTTCGGGTCCGCCGGACGGATTGATCTCGCAGGTGGTCGAGCGCCAGCACACGCCGGGTCCGACGCGCCCGGAGCCGGGACGGGCCCGCGGGCTCACCGCGGAGCCGACGGTGGTCCATCAGATCTACGAAGACGTGGACGAGGAGGAGGAGACCCGCCTCGCGAACAGCCCGCTGGCGCCGGAGATCTTCATCGCCACCTCCGAGGTCTCGAGCCCGCGCCCGATCGCCGACTTCGCCGAGCGCGACGTGAGCAGCTCGGTGACGCTTGGCCGCCCATCGCCCTTCGACGAGGGGGCGGGATCGGGGGTCTCGGGAGTCTCCGAGGTTTCGGAGGTCTCGGGGGGCTCGAGCCCGACCGCCCCGGCCGCGACCGCGGGCGAGCCCTCTCCCTTCGTGGCGCCCCCCGAGCCCGAGCCGAAGAAGCGCCGGATGATCGGCACCCCGATGCGGATCGTCCTCGCCCTCTCGGCGCTGGCGGGGGGGATCTACATCGCGGACATGGCGACGGCGCCACCCGCAGAGGAGCAAGCGCCAACACCGGAAGAAGGGGTCTCGGTGGTGGAGCCCGAGGCGGAGACGGTCCCTGCGGACCACGATACCCCGGCAGAGGAGTCGCCGCCGACAGCGTCCGCGACCTCGACGGAGACCGAGACGGAGCCCGTCGCCGAATCCGAGCCGGAGCCGGTCGCCGAACCCGAGCCGGAGCCGGAGCCGGTCGCGGAGTCGGAGCCGGACTCGGACTCCGAGGAGCGTGCGGGCCGGCGCTCCAGCGCCAGTGGTCGGCGCGGATCGCATCGCACCATGCACCGGGACGACACCACGCCTCCGGCGATGAGCAATCCGTCGGGCGAGCCGGGGGAGCTGACCGTCTTCGCGGTGGGCGGATGGGCGGACATCTACGAGGGGTCGCGACGGCTCGGTCGCACCCCCGCGCGCCTGAGCCTGCCCGCCGGGCGGCACCTCCTGACGCTGAGGCCTCCCGAGGGTGACGAGGTGCGCCGGTCGGTCGACGTGCCCGCCGGTGGGACCGCGCGTCTGAGGATCGAGCTCTGACAATGCGTCCTTGCTAGGCGCGCGCCGTCGACTAACCTCCGCGCGGTGAACGCAGTCAGAGACAAGCGTACTCTTCGCGCGGGGACCCGCCTCGGAAAGTACAAGCTCGGCCGGCGCATCGGAGAGGGTGGGTTCTCCGTCGTCTACCGGGCGCGCGACACGATCGAGGGCATCGACGTCGCCCTCAAGATTCCACACGCGCTGAGCGGCGAGGACTACGACGATCTCCTGAAGGAGATCCGGATCAACGTGCGCCTCGACCACCCGAACATCCTCGGCATCAAGAACGCGACCGTCGCCGATGGGCGTCTGGTGATCGCCTATCCCCTCGCCGACGGGACGCTCGCCGACCGCCTGCGCTACCGCATGAGCGGTGAGACGGCCCTCGACATCTTCGAGCAGCTCCTGGTCGCCGTCTCCTATGCACACTCGCACCGCGTCATTCACTGCGACATCAACCCGAACAACGTCCTGCTCTACGGCGACACCGTCAAGCTCTCGGATTTCGGGCTGGCGCGCATCGCCATGCGCACCCGTGTCCTGAACGGCTCGGGCTCCGGGACGGTCGGCTACATCGCCCCCGAGCAGGCCATGGGGCGCCCATCCTACCGCTCGGACGTCTTCTCTCTGGGCCTGGTGGCCTATCGACTCTTCGCCGGCGACCTGCCCGCCTGGCCTTTCACTCCGCCGTTTCCAAACATCAAGCGCCTGCGGCGCAGGCTCAGCAAGGAGATGGTCGACTTCATCCTCAAGTCGATCGAGGTCGACGAGCGCAAGCGCTTCACCAACGCGGTGACCATGGCGGCCGTCTACGGGCGCATGCGGACGGAGCCGCTGCGTGGACGTTGAGAACCCCATGGCCACCGAGGCCCTCGCCGGAGTGGACCTCGCCGTACCGCGCACCTTCGCGCTGGGAACGGGGCGAGCGGTCGTCTTCACCCACAAGAACCCGCACGCCGAGCGCGGCAATCAAGATGCGGCGCTGGTGATCGCGCACGCCGCCGGTGGCGACGTGCTCGGCGTGGCGGACGGCGCCGGCGGCGCGCCAGGTGGGGACCGCGCATCGAAGGCGGCCGTCCGGGCGATGGCCTCTGCGATCGAGGAGGTCCACAAGACGGGCCTGCCGATGCGCGAAGGCGTGCTCCGTGGATTCGAATCGGCGAATCAGAAGGTTCTCTCGATGGGGATCGGCGCCGCGACCACCCTCGCCGTGGTCGACATCGCCGGCAACCAGCTGCGCGCGTATCACGCCGGCGACTCGCGCATCGTCGTCTGCGGTCAGCGCGGACGCGTCAAGCTCCTGACGACGGCGCACTCGCCCGTGGGCTACCGCGTGCAGGCGGGCGACCTCGACGAGAAGGACGCGCTGCGCGAGGACGAGCTCCATCTGGTCACCAACATGATCGGCAACCCGGACATGACGGTGGAGATGAGCTCGCTGCTCACCCTGGCCAAGCGCGATACGGTCGTGCTCGGCTCCGACGGGCTCTTCGACAACCTGGCGCCGAGCGAGGTGGTGGAGCTGCTGCGCGCGGGCGATCTAGAAAAGGGCGTGAGTCGAGCGGTGAAGCTCACCTTCGAGCGGATGGCGAACGAAAAGGGCGAGCAGCCCTCGAAGCCCGACGACCTGACCGTCGTGGCCTATCGCAGCCACTGACGAGCGACCCGAGACGTGTAGACTACGGCGCCGATGGCAATGGACGGAATACGCCTCGTCGAGCCCGGAGATTTCGAGCCCCAGGAGCACTTCTACGAGCGCGTCCTGAACGCGCAGCTGCATCCGCTGGTTCACTTCTTCATGCACCTCGGCAACGACCGGATCGCTGAGCGCTACTGCCACATGCATCCGGAAGCGAAGCCCGAGGCGGTGCACGAGATCCTCGCCAAGCGGCCGCGCTTCTTTCGCTGGGGTGGTGCGGACCTCTTCTTGACCAGCTCGCAGCAGGGACGCCGGCGCGTGGTGGTGATCGAGACCAACTCCTGCCCTTCCGGGCAGAAGTCGATGCCGCTCCTCAACGAGGCGGACGAGCAGGCCGGCTATCGCGTGCTGATGGAGCGCACCTTCAAGGAGATGCTCCGCCGGCGCGCGCTTCCCCAGGGCGGCCTCGCCGTCATTTACGACAAGAACCCGATGGAGGCGAGCGGCTACGCGGCGGCGATGGCCGACGCCACCGGTGAGTCTGTCCGGCTGGTGCGCTTTCATCAGACGGATCTCGGTGTCACGGCGCGATTCGAGGACGGAGTTCTTCAGGTGGCCGACGCAGAGGGCGGTTGGGTGCCCATCCGCGCCGCGCTCCGCTACGTCACCCAGAAGCCGTGGTCGCGCATCCCGCCGCTCACGCGCACCGCGATCCTGAATCCGACGCTCGTGTGTCTGGCGGGCGGCCGCAACAAGCTCGTCGCGGCCAAGGGCTACGACATGCTGAACGCGACCCTTCAGAAGGGCGGCCTGCGCATCAACGTCCCGGAGACGATCTGGGACGTGTCGCTGGTGGAGGTGCCGCTCTGGGTTCAGCGCCTCGGGGGCGTGGCGGTGGTGAAGGACCCGTACAGCAACGCGGGGCAGGGCGTCTACACCATCACGTCGCAGCACGAGCTCGAGGAGTTCATGGAGCTGGAGCACCCCTACGACCGCTTCATCGTCCAGGCGCTGATCGGCAACACCGAGTGGAGCTCTCACGGCGGGCAGGGTCCGCTCTTTCACGTCGGTACCGTCCCGAACAAGAAGGGGCACATCTACGTCGCGGACCTGCGCTGCATGGTGGCGGCATCGGAGACGGGCTTCTGCCCGGTCGCGCTCTACGCCCGCCGCGCCCGCCGCCCTCTCGAGACGAAGCTGCAGAGCGGCGAGTCCTCCTGGGACATGCTCGGAACGAACCTCAGCGTGAAGACCGAAAGCGGTTGGCAGACCCAGACCGAGCGTCTGCTCCTCATGGACAGCCGCGACTTCAACCGTCTGGGCCTCGGCCTCGACGACCTGATCGAGGCCTACCTGCAGACGGTCATGTCCGTCAGCGCCATCGACACCATGGCCCAACAGCTCGTCACCAAGCAGCGCAAGTTCCGCCGCCGCCTCTTCCGCTCCCTCAACCCGGACCAGAAGCTGGTCGACGAGGTCTGCGAGTGAGGCCCTTCAGATCGTGCCGAAGATCGGCAGGGGGCCCGGGTCCTTGCCGAGCATCTTGGTGACGTAGTCGGCGGGAGGGGTTTCGCGCAGCTCGAAGACGATCTGGCGGGTGCGTTGGTCCTCTTGCATGTCGAGGTAGCCGTCGTCGGCGAGCATGCAGAGCATGCCGAAGGTGTGGCTGGGGGTGCTGATGGGGTGGGAGCCGGCGGTGGGGATGTAGGGGTTGAGGTCCATCGCGCGAAAGGGGCCCTCGTGGTCGGCGAGGAAGTCTTCGCGGAGCGAGCGGTAGATGCCCTCGAAGTAGCTCTCGGCGAAGGCGACCCACGCGAGGGGCTCGGTGACGGCGAAGCGGCCGTGGGGCGGGATCACCACGTCGACCCGATAGGTCGAAAAGAACTTCCGGAGCACACGGATGGTTCTGAGATAGCGCTCGTACGCCATCGAATAGGTCTGCCCCGCGACCGTGAAGATCGGGATCACGAACGCGTGCGTCTCCGGATCCGCTGGGTCTCCCTTGCAGATGATCGTGTCGCCTGGCACGGCGACGCCCCGCTCGCGATCCCAATAGAGCACGCAGTCGTGGCTGTGCCCCGGGGTGAAGACCGCGAGGATGCCCTCCGGCAAATGGCCGTGGTCGACGAAGCGAAGGCCGCGCTTTTCCACGCGCTCGAAGTAGTTCGCGTAGCGGTTGCGGATCGCGTTTTCGAGGATCTGTTCGTCGCTCAGCGAGCTGTAGTCGAGCATTCCCCAGTGCGAGCGTGCGAGGAAGAGCTCGTAGGTCTCCTGCAGGAACGACGCTGCCGGCTGGGTCATGAAGCGATAGCCGGCCGAGTGCAGGTAGATCGGCGCCCGCTCGTCCCCCGCGCGCCCTCGCGCCGCGATCACGCCGGCGCTCCCGCCATGATCGCCGTGGCAGTGCGTGACCAGCACCGCATCGAGCCTGTCGACGCTCGCCTCGTCGAGCGCGTCCTTCACCTGGGCGACGATGTCGGGGCGGGACGCGCTGGTCTCGAAGAGATAGCTCGCGCCCCTGGCGCGCCGGAGCACCAGGTTCACGTATTTGGGGCTGGGGTAGCCGCTCAGGACCGGCAAAACGGCGATCTCGCCCGCCAGCCCCAGCGCGTCCAGCGCGTCGTTCATCGGCTGCATGGGGTTCAGGGCGCGGGCTGCGAATAGAAGGTCGCCTGTTCGAAGACCACGTAGGTCTCGTTGCGCATCGCGAACTCGTTCGTCCAATCGCTGAGCCTCACCGACACGCTCTCGGCGGGGTTCATGAGATCGAGGCGGACGCGGCCCGGCGCCGTGCTCTGATCCACCTCGATGATCTCGTCGTAGTCGATGAGCCCGTTCAGATAGATCTCGTATTCTGCAGCCCTCGTCGGCCGCGTGGCGCAGGTCCCCATGCACGCCGCCATGGGATCGGCCGGCATGCCGTCGGGGATCACCGGCTCCACCCGGAAGACCTCGCAGCCCGGCCGCGCCGTGTAGGTCCACTCGACGTAGGTGTCGTAGCGTCGAACGTTGGGCTCGTTGTACGTCCACATGCCGGGCCCCGGCGTCAGGGGAAACAAGGTCTCCGGCCCCATGAGCACGAGATAGGGCAGCGTCACCGGCGGCCCACATACCCCCGAATCCGCGTCGGCGACGTCGCCATCGTCCGCGGCGTCCATCGACGCGTCCTGGACACTGGTGTCGAGTGCGTCCACGCCGGCGTCCAGAGAGCCGTCGGGGGTGGAGCCAGCGTCCGGCAGATTGCGGAACTCCTCCCCCGGCTCCTCCGCGATCCGGAGCGTCCCCGGATCGACGTCCACAGGCGCGCAATCAGCGTCGACGCAGGTCTCGCCGGGATCGCAGAGGACCGCCGCGCAGTTGCTGGTGAGGAAGATGGGCAGAACGATGGTCTTGCCGCGGCGGAAGCCGTCCAGAACCCGCGTCGACCGGATGAGCACGTCGCCGCTGGCGGACGCACGGCCTTCGACCACCACCTCGACGTGCCGGCTGCTGTCGCCGTCACGCGGGAGGACCACCATCGAGAGCGGTAGTCTGTGGGTTCCGGGCGGCGGCGGAGAGACGCGTGTCAAGACGAAGCCCTGGCCCGTGCGGTCGTCCGGGTCGTCCGCCGGGCCGGCGAGGATTCGCACCTCCGAGAGCTCTGCCGGCACGCGGTAGTCGGTGTCCACCACCACCAGCACCCGGCCCGGGTGCGCGTTACAGCCCAGGGCGGCGATGGCGAGCAAGAGGCAGGCTCTCACCACGACAGCCCCTCGATCACGACGCCGGTGGAGCCGTTGTAGTCGGCGAGGGGGTCGGATTGCTGAGACACGACGACGCCGATCGTCACCGCGGCCGCCACGATCAGCACGCCGCCGATGATCCACGGCCAGGGCGAGGAGAGGAACGAGCGCTCCTCGCCCACCGGACGGAGCGCAGCGTCCACCCGGTGGATCGCGCCGAACTCGACCTCCACCTCCTCGCTGTAGTCCTCGTAGCCCTCCGCTTCGATCTCGACTTCGTGGGTGCCCGGTTCGACCGGGAGGTCCACCTCGCCGCGGCCGACGACCGCGCCGTCCACGCGGATGGTGGCGTTCGTCACGTCGGCGCGTACGCCGAGGGTCGTCGCCGACGACTCCCGAAGAACCACCGAGCGCTCGTGCACCTGGCCCTCGAGCACCGACAACGAGAGCCGGCGCGTTTGATAACCTTCGGCGGAGATCGTGATGTTGCGACTGCCGGGGTCGAGGTGGAGCACCCGGCGGGGTCCTTCGCCGGGCACGGGTGCACCGTCCACTGCGATCTCCGCGTCGGGCGGCGTGACCGTGAGCGTCAGGCGTCCGAGGTTGCGCTGCATCTCCTCGAGGTACCGCTCGGCTTCGAGGTAGCGCTCCCCATCCTCCTCGCGGGTGGTCAGCGCGAGGTAGTCGTCGAATGCGGAGGAGGCTTCCTGATAGCGGCCCAGGTGGTAGAGCGCGACCGCCGCGTTGTAGACGCTGCTCGGTCGCTCGACGAGGGCGCGCGAGCGACGAAAGTACTCGAGGGCCTCGGCCCAGCGCTCCTCGTCGACCAGGGCGAGCCCCCGCTCGAAGAGGACCCGCGCCTCCTCGAGGCGCGCGTCTTCGGGGCTCGCCGGGGCTTGCTCCGGGGCGCCAGCCTCTTCGTCGGGAGGCGCCTCTTCCTCCTCGTCCTCCACCGCCTCCTGGGCGCTCACCGATCCCGGGGCCACTGCGAGAACGGCCAACGACAAGCACATGGGGACGACAGTGCGAAGACTCACCGCCGCCAGGATACCCGATCGAGGACGCGAATCAGAACTCGCGAACGACGTTCGGACGGTCCGGACGCATGGTCGGACTGTCGGTTTCCTGAGTGATCGCAGGAGTCTCCGCGCCCTCGGCCGCGGGGCGCATCCCGCCGGTGTCGCTTCCCATGTGCGGCCGTGTGAGCTCTCGGGGGAAGGTCACGCGCTTGACCGCCAGCCTCCGCACGACCTCGTCCTCGCTCATGCCCTCGTCCTCTTCGGGGGCCTGACCCGCCTCGGAGGGGGTGCCAGCCTCGATGGAATCGGCCCTCACCTCGGCCTCTTCGGCTGCCATGCTGGGCTCTTCGGCCGAGATCACGGAAGGCTCGTTGGCCGCCGGGGTCGGTGGGTTGGGCTCGGCGCTGCTCTCGGTCATCAAGGTGAAGGTGACGATGCCGATCAAGAGCGCGACGGCCGCCATGCCGGCCAGCAGGCGCGTACGCCGCCGTGGATCGGGTGGGACGCTTCCGTTGAGGATGTCGGAGAGCATCGTGCCGTCGCCGAGGGTGTCGACCGAGTTGTCGTCGCCCTTCATCACGAGCAGCGCGGCGCGCGCCTCGGGGGTGAAGACGGCGGGCTCCGGAACCTTCAAGCCCGCTTTGGCCGCGGCGGACCCGAAGGCCTGGCGGAAGGCGAGCATCGAGGGATAGCGCTCGGCCGGATCACGCGCGAGCGCCTTGTCCACCGCCGCGGCGATCCCAGGGTCGATGGCCGAGCTCTTTTCGGCGAGCGGCGGAACCTGAGAGGAGAGGAGCTCGATGGCGTACTCCGCGGGCTCGCGGTCCCCGAAGGGCAGGTCACCGACCAGGCACTCGTAGATCACCGTGGCGATGCTGAAAACGTCGGCTTCCGGCCCGACCGAGGACGCGCCCTTCGCCTGTTCCGGCGCCATGTAATAGGGCGTGCCGAGCACCGACCCTTCTCGGGTGAGGTTGCCGGCGAGCTCGTCGTCGAGGCCCTTGGCGACGCCGAAGTCGAGGAGCTTCGGCACGCTCGCGCCCGCGTCGTCGGAAGAGATGAAGATGTTCTCCGGCTTTAGGTCGCGGTGGATGATCGCCATCTCGTGGGCCGCGGTGAGCGCATCCATGATGGGCACCACCGCGTCCACCGTTTCCTGCGCCGTGAGTCGCAGATCTTCGTCGAGGCGGCTCGCGAGCGTGTAGCCGTGAAGCAGCTCGAGCACCTGGAACACGATCCCGTGCTCGTCCTTGCCCATGTCGAGGACCTTCACGACGTTGGGATGCGAGAGCGCCCCGATCACCCGACCTTCCTTGAGGAAGCGTTTCGAGGCGGTATCGAGGTCCTTCGTCTTGCGCGGGTCGAGGAACTTCACGGCCACGTCGCGGCCGGTCCAGGTGTGCTTCGCGCGAAAGACCACCGCCATACCTCCGGAGCCCAGCACCGCGTCGAGGCGGTAGCGACCGGCAACGGTGGTGCCGAGCCTTTCTTCTTCACTGAGGAGGAGGATGGCCATGGGGAGAAAGGCCCCGTTTAAGGTACGGGGGCGCCAATCCGAGGGTCAAGGCGACTCGTCTCATGGCCGAAGCCCGTATGCAGCTATCTGGCCGCGTTCTGTCCGCGAAGAGGAGACACCAATGCATCGCGCCCATCCTTGGACGCGGGCGGTCCGCTCGAGTTTGGCTCGCCTCGCGGGTTTAAGCGGCGCGCTCGGAGAGGGCCGGCTTGGGCGCCGGAGCGGGCGGACGCTGGCTCGGACGGCCATCGCTCATCCGACGGGTGGCGCCATAGGCGCGCACGTTTTCGCGGAGCATGATGGCGTTCTTCTTGAAGCCCTTCACGGAGAGCCAGCCCACCGTGAGGTTGATCGGGAAATAGACCCAGAAAGCGGTGCGAATACAGCGCTTGCAGAGGTGCTCGTGGTCGGCTCCACCTTCGACGTGGGTCACGCCGAAGCCCACGGTGTAGTGGAGGTGAGCCTCCATGGTGTCGACGTCGCGCTGGCAGAATTCGCAGGGCATTTTCAGGTCGTCTTCCTTCCCGAGCAGCCCGATCTTTAGCAACCGATGTGCCGAGCGCAAATTACGCGGGAATCACGATCCTTCTACCCCGACCGTGACCTGAGGTCCACACCTCGCGCCAGCGAGGTGAGGCAAAGGGTTCACGACGTGGCGGTCGCCAGCGCCCGATAGCGCTCGATCTCGGCCACCGAGGGGCCCGAGAGGTCGTATTCCTCCGGACCGTTGATGCCGAGGCCCTTGTCCACGGCAGCGGCGATCTGAGGGTTGGCCCAAGCCGGATACTGCGTGACCTCCTCCGTCGAGGGAGAGAGGGTCTGAAGGACGGCGATCCCCGTCACGTCAGCGGCGATGCGATCGGCCGAGACGACGAAGACGCGTGGGTCGGCGTAGCTCGCGCCGCGCCGCGTGGGACCGCCGGTGATGAGCGCGTAGTAGCCGTCGAGGACGTTGAGCGAGGGCGTGATGAACTGATTCACCTCGGCGCTCTGGTGATAGATGTTCGGTTTGACGTGCGTGTCGAGGTTGCCCTCCCGCGCGCGGTCGATGGCGTGGGGCAGGCCGAGCGCGTTCTTCAGCGACATCGTGAAGCCGGTGATGAAGTGCGTTTTGATCAGCGGAAGGTTGATGATGTGGTCGGCCTCCACCACCGGCAGCGGCAATCGGAAGCCGCCGTTCCAGGTCGGCGCCTGGTCCTGGGTGAAGGCGACCCAATCGACCGAGTCGTCGTCGAAGACGTAGAGCTCGGCCCCGGCATCGCGCGCGGCACCGGCGACGCCGTTCGCCTCCATGTTGCCCATGGTGTCGTTGTCGCCCCAGAACGATCGGTCGCCGACGATGACGCGCGACGCGCCCATGTCGCGGCAGCGACTGGCGAGCTCGCGGATCAGGATCGGCTGCGTCGAGTGCGGGTAGAGGTCGCCGTTGTTGCAGTTGACCTTGAAGTAGACGGTGTCGCCGGGCTGGATGAAGGACAGGCCCATCGTCTCTTCGAGGGCGCGATCGAAAGCCGTGAGGTACTCGGTGTCGGTCTCTGACCAGCCCATGCCCACCAGGTGGCCGCTGCTGCCGGCGTCTTCGGCTGCGTCCGCGCCGGCGTCCGCTTCCGCTACGCCGCCGTCCGCGCCATCCGCCTTCCCGCCCGAACCGCCGTAGCCCGAAGGCGTGGGCTCGCCCGGCGTCGCGCAGCCGACGAGACCTGCAGCCGCGAGCCCCGCCGATCCGGCGAGCGCGTTCTTCAGCAGGCAGCGCCGGCTCAGCTCGCGCGCGCGGTACTCCTGCGCGAGGATCTCGGAAACGATCGTCTTGCCCTTGGCCATCTCGTGCTCTCCATTCCGGGGAGCAGAAGAGGTCAGCAGATCACGTGCCAGACTTCGAACGACGGGATCGCAGTCTTTTTCGTGGCGCCAGAGCTCAGGCGGCAACTCGGGTTGCCGGAGACTCGCCTACAAGAAGTCGCAGCCGCAGCCGCCCTGGTTCGGGTAGAAGTCCGGCGGCTCGGTGACGATCTGCGGGTGAAACTCCGAGCCCTCCGGAAAGCAGCTGACCCGGCGGAACACGTAGGGCTCGTTCACGTCGCGGCCGCCGTCGTTGTTGTGGGTCTGGAACTCGTTGAGCTCGGTGTCGATGACGCCGTCGAAGTTGTCGAGGTTGTAGCCGCCCCAGAGGTTGGTGGGACAGATGCGCTGCGTCAGACGCCACTGGCCCACGCCGTAGAAGCGGATCCGTCCCGTCGGGTCGATGCTGCCTTCGGCGTCGGTCTCGATCACCCACTCCGCCTGTCCCGGCCCGCAGGGCGGCGGCTCCGACTGCTCCGGGGTGCCGTTCCAAGAGTGATTGCTGATCGTGCCCCGCAGCTGATTCGGATGGTCCGCGAGGCGATGCACCTCGAGGGTGAATATCACCCACTCGCCATAGCGCTCGTCGAACTTGTGAGACTTCCAGACGCCTTGAACGATGTCGTCGCCGCATTCGGCGGGCGGAGGCAGGCGCGCGCGTTGCTCCGCGATGGTCGCCGGTGCCGGCGCAGGGTAGAGGATGGTCGTCGCTGCGGCCGCGAGCGCGGCCACGGCGATGAAGCGTCTCCTACGCCGGCGTCGGGCGGTCACGCTTCGGGTTTAGCAAATTCGAGTCGAAATTGGGGTACGATCGGGGGCCGTGGCGCGCTGGATGCTTCGCTACCTGGGGAACACCGTCCTGCTTTCGCAGGGGGATTTCGTCCTGGGCAGGGGCAGTGATTGCGGGCTGCAGATCGACGATGTCGAGGCGTCGCGCAGGCACGCGGTGCTCCACGTGGAATCGAACGGGATCACCGTAGAGGACCTGGGGAGTCGCAACGGGATCTTCCTCAACGGCAATCGCATCGATCGCGTGATCCCGCTCAGGCACGGGGACGTGCTCACCATCGGCAAGCAGGAGATCCATCTGATCGAAGAGGACGAGCGCCAGCGGCGCGCGATCCTCACGACGGTGCAATCCTCCGACGACGGAGACCGTCTCTCCGACGAGCTCGTGAAGTCGCTCGACATGGAGACGGGGATCACGCCGGTCGCCGGCCTCGACAAGCTCAGCAAACGCGAGCAGGAAGTGCTGCGCATGGTCGCGCTCGGTCACACGCACAAGGAGATCGCGAAGGAGCTCGGCGTGTCGGTGAAGACGATCGAGACCTACCGATCACGCATCAACGACAAGATGGGTTTTCAGTCGCGCGCAGAGCTCGTTCGCTTCGCCCTCCGCGCTGGCCTGATGAACGAGTAGAAAACTACAGCGTGCGGACATGTGGGGTATCCCCCCTACACCTACACCGGCCGGGGGAAGATCCGGACGCAGAAAGTGAAGAATTTACGGGCGATCCCCGATACCGAGAATCGCCCGAAGCGGTCATGTTGAGGTCCGTCCCCGGGAGGAGCCTCTCGCATGCCCTATCAAATCGGATCACTGATTCTGCTTTCGGCCCTCATGGCGGGTCCGATGCTGATCGATCCGCCCGCGCTCGATGCCATGGAGGGATCGATGTTCGCGCCCAGCGTGGCTCGGGTCGAGAGCGCCGACGCGTTGGCCACACCAGCCCCCAGCGAAGGCGCGGAGGAAGAGGTCGCCGTCGCGCTCGCGACGCCGCGCCCCACCGAGTGGATGAGCAAGATCCGGCGCTGCCGTCACCGCGGCGCGCGCCGCTACTGCGACGGCCCACGCATGGTCGCCCTGCCCGAGGGCGAGGCCGCTGAGCGCGCCGACGCGCTCGGCCTCGGCGAGACCCGCACGGCGAACACCCTGTTCACCGGGTCGCCGCGTCAGGAGTGGATCGACGCCATCGGCTCGGAACGGGACGCCGAGGGCATCCTCTTCCCGGTCGAAGACGGCACCATGGGTCGTGGCTTCGGCTTCGTGCGTCGCGCCGAGCTGCGACACATCCGCCACGATGGCGTCGACATCCCCGCGCCGATCGGCTCGACCGTGCGCGCGGTCGACGAGGGCATCGTCGCCTATGCCGACAACGGGGTTTCGGGCTACGGCAACCTCGTCCTGGTCGTGCACCCCGACGGTGGCACCTCGCTCTACGCGCACCTCAGGGCTTCGTACCTCTTCGCCGGCCAGCGCGTCGCGCGCGGCCAGACCCTGGGCGAGGTTGGCACCACCGGCCTGTCGCGCGCGCCGCACCTGCACTTCGAGTATCGGCGCGGCGGGCATCTGACCGATCCGGTACCGCACTTCGTCGATCTGCCGGAGCAGGTCGATGCCGAGCTCGCGCGCCGCGCCGAGCGGCACGAGCGCCGGCAGGCGCGCCGGGTGCATCGCCTTCGCGTCGAGCGTCGCGCCCGCCGCGCTGAGCGCCGCGCCGAGCGTCACGCAGCGCACACCGCCGCGCAGATGACGCATCAGGGCTGAGCCGCCCGCATTCGTCCGAGCAGGAGCCGAGCGCCGGGGGTAGACTCACGCCCGTGCCCTCCGCGGCCCCACCGTCACTTCGCTCAGAGAGTACCTTCAGCCGCCCTCCGCTTCCCCAAGGCAAGGGGCGCCTGAGCGGGCTGGCCGTCATCGTCAGGTTGGCGGTGGCGGTGATGGCGGTGGCGGTGGCCGCGTGCGGTCCGGACGACACCATGGGGGACGCACGCCCCGATGCCCCCGACGTGGGACCCGATGCGAGCATGGATGCCCCGGACGCGCCGAGGGCCTGCCCCGAGGCCTGTCCGCCCTGCAACATCTGTCTGGATGGCGAATGCATTCCGGTGCCGGATGGGCGCGGCTGCGCCAACGGAACCTGTCGCCAGGGCATGTGCTGCACCGGCTGCTGGGATGGCGCGCGCTGTCAGGTGGGCCTCCGGCAGGACGCCTGCGGTCTGGCAGGCGCGATGTGTCACGACTGTTCTTGCGACGGCGACGCCTGCGACACGGGGGAGTGCATCCCCACGCGACCGGCGGACGCCGTCTCCGCGGGCAACGTCTCGAGCTGCGCGCACACCACCGACGGGCGCATCTTCTGTTGGGGCTCGGCGGAGCGCGGGACGGTGGGCCACGGCGCCTTCGAGCCTCTCGTCGCTTCGCCGGTGGACGTCTTCGGCGGCGCAGCGGTCGCGGTGGGCGGCGCGCACGCCTGCGCCATCGACGATGCGGGCGGCGTGTCGTGCTGGGGAGCGAACGATTGCGGGCAGCTCGGCACCGGCGACGTCGGCACGGACCAGAACGCCCCGACGGCCGTGCCCGGCCTGACCGGCGTGACGTCGCTCTCCCTCGGCACGGATTTCAGCTGCGCCATCGACGCCGCGGGCAAGCTCCGCTGCTGGGGCGCGGGGGACTCGGGGCAGCTGGGCGTCGGGGGCGCGTCCGATCTGCCGACGCCCACATCGGTGAACGCAGACGAGCAGTGGATCGTCGTCGGTGCCGGCGATCGCCACGCCTGCGCGATCAACGAGGGTCAGCTTCTCTACTGCTGGGGGGCGAACGAGGCGGGGCAGCTGGGCCTCGGCGAACGCGGGATCACCACCGGGCGCACCAGCCCGACCCTGGTCACCGACGCCACCCTCTTCGCCACCACCACCTCCGGCGCCTTCCACGGCTGCGCGCGCTCGGTGCTCAACGTGCTGTGGTGCTGGGGCGACAACTCGATGGCGCAGCTCGGCACCGGCGATCGCGCGGACCGGCGCCTGCCCGGGGTCGTCGGCGACGGGCTGGAGCGCCCGAGCGCGGGGGCGGTGCATGGGTGCGCGGTCCGCAACGTCGGAACCCTCGCCTGTTGGGGAGTGGGGCAGGACGGGCGCCTCGGCCTCGGCGACGACAGCGACCGCCTCTCGCCGACGCTCCTCGACACCCGGCGCACCTGGGCTGAGGTCTCGGCAGGCGAGCGGCACAGCTGTGCGGTGGACGACGCGGGCGCCGTCTACTGCTGGGGCAGCGGCGCCGACGGCCAGCTCGGGGTGCCCGACGTGGCACGGGCGCTCCGGCCGATCCGCACCTGCCTGCCGGCGCTCTGAGGCCGAGCGCCCTTTCCGCCGTCACGGGTCGTTGGTACACCGGCGGCCATGCCGCTCTTCGGACGAGCTGACGGCCAGCGGGTGCGCGAGCTCCCGATGCTGCGCGTTCTGATGCCGCACCTGATGCCGACGCGGAACGAGTCGGTCGTCTACTTCGACCAGCGGCTCGACGTGACCGAGACCCTCGTGTGGGCCGAAGAGCGCGGCGTGAAGCTCTTCACCATCGTCCTCGCCGGCATCGTGAGAGCCCTCGGGCAACGGCCGCGGATGAACCGCTTCATCGTCGGGCGGCGCACGTATCAGCGCGAGGCGGTGGAGGTCTCCTTCGCGGTGAAGAAGGAATTCTCGGACGGCGGGAAGCTGACCACGGTCAAGGTCACGTTCGCGGCGGACGACACGCTTTCGAAGGTCGAAGCGCGGGTGCGCGAGGCGATCGCCGAGGGGAAGGGCGACGAGGCGACCGCGAGCGAAAAGGAGATGAGCATCGTCACCAAGATGCCGCGCTCGCTGTTGCGCCTGTCGATGTGGGCCCAGCGCGCCCTCGACTACTTCAACCTGCTCCCGGCGGCGATGATCCGGAACGATCCGCTCTACGCGTCGATCTTCGTCGCCAACCTCGGGAGCGTGGGGCTCGACGCGGCCTATCACCACCTCTACGAGTACGGCACGGTGCCGCTCTTCGCCGTGCTCGGGCGGACGCACCGTGCGCCGGTGGTGAACGACGACGACCAGCTCGTCGTCCGGACCGTGGCCGAGATGCGCTACAGCTTCGACGAGCGGATCGCCGACGGGTTCTATGCGGCCCGCACCCTCGAGCTCTTCAAGGACTACGTCGAGAACCCGGCTCGACTCGAGGACCCACCCTGAGCCGCCCGAGCGCAGGCGGCTCGCGCACCTGCGACAGCCGGCGAGGCGACCTTCCATATGCGGAGGGGCGCCGCGAAATGACCGGACAATCGCCGAGCGTCGCGGCCGATTGGTGCTGGCCCGAGCGATGCATCCGGCAGCGCCGTGACGAAGCGCGTTCGCAGCCATTGGCTCGTCCTCGTGGTCCTGGCCCTGGGGTGCACGGCACCCGTGGAGCCAGCGGAGGGGACGCAGGAGGTGGAGTTCGGCATCGGAGACAAGGCCGACGGGACCTGTGATCCGAGCGCGCTGTTGTGCTGGCGGCGCGACGACGAAGACGCGCTCCGGCGTTACTTCCGCGCTCAGGACGATCTCCTGATCGGCGCCGGGGACGACGGCGAGCGGGCGAGGGCGCTGCTTCACGCCATCGACGACGTCGCGCACAAGCTCACGCCGGAGGAAGCAGCCGAGCTGCCCGCGCTCCGCGCCCGCGCGGCGGCGCTCGGCCAGGCCGCCGGTGACGACGAGCGCGCGTCGTTGGTGGTCGACGTCCATCAGCGCGTCGCCGGAAGGGTCGCGACGGGCTACCTCAGCGCGCACGTGGTGCCGCTCGGCGCGTCGGTGGCGGGCTCGCCCGCAGACGACGGCACGGACGACTACGGCGAGCCGCCCTCCGTCCTCGACGATCCGGATGTGATCGAGAGCCTCGCCACCCTCCGCGACTCGGGCCCCTTCGGGTACGTGTACGCGCTGATGATGGAGCACACCGGCGTCCTCGACATGGACGTGGAGGTCTGGAACGAGGAGTTCCCCTTCTCCGAGCCGCGCGAAGATCGCGTGTCGCGCATCATCGACCGGTACGTCGGCCAGGTGACGCGCACCGAGATCCTCGTGAACCTCGAGTCGCTGATCCCCTACGCCGGCATCCCGCTGAGCGTGAGCCACGGGCTGATCGCCAACTTCCGCATTCGCATCCGAATGGCCATCGAGATCGCCGCGGCCTACGGGATCGACATCCGTGAGGGACAGAACCTGCTCCTGGTCACGGGCGCGGTGCTCAGCGCGATGGACATCCCGGAGCTCCGCGGGCTCTTCGGCGGGATCTTCGCGCTGCCGGCTCTCGCCAAGATCGCGGTGCGGGTCGGCGGGCTCCTCGATCCTCGCGCGGTGCTGCGACGTCTGGTTCGGCGCATGGTCGATCGGCTCGTCCAACGTCTGGTCCGCGAGGGAGCGTCTCTCGCCGCGCGGGCCACCGGTCGCGCGGTCGCCGTCGGCACCGGCCGCCAGGTGCTCGGTTACGCGACGCTCGGCCTCACCATGGTCGCCGACGTGGTGCTCACCCGCACCGTGACCCGCGGGGTGGGCGAGCACGTCGACGCGACGATCCGTCCATGGGGCGAAGGCATGCTCACGGAGAACGGCGCCATCGTCGCGGACCAGGAGGGCGCGCTCTGCGTGGCGCGGATGATGGGCGCTGCCGCGCTCGCCGACGGGGAGATCACGGACGCTGAGCGCCACCTCATCGCGGCGCACATGTCCCGTTCGGTGTGGGACGGTGGCGGCTTCTGGCCCCTCGCCTACTCGGTCGGCTACGCCTCGCAGGCCGCCGCGATCGCTGACGGCGTTCGCGAGGGCAGCTTCGAGGGCTGCCTCGAGGATCGCTACTACGGCATCGAGCGGGGCGACCGCATGGCCGTGCTCTCGTGGCTCCTCACCCTCTTCGCCGTCGACGGGGAGATCAGCGCGGCCGAGGACGAGCGCTTCGCGTCGGCGGTGGATCTCTTGCGCGGTGACCATTGGTTCGGGGATGGCGACGCCATCGAGGACGCCCACCTCGCGTCGATGCGTGCGCGCATCGAGACCAGCCTGATCTCCGCCGATCCCCTCCTCGACGACGACGCGCGCGAGCTCCTGCCCGACCTCGGCCCGGCCGACGTGATCACCGGCTGGGGCGACGTGGACCCGCGGGCCGAAGCCGCGCTCGGCTGCGCCCTCGAGGGTTGCTGAGCCGGGCTCAGAACCGACCCGCGCAGCTCACGCCGAAGGGCGAAACGCCGCACGCGAGCGCCGACTCGCCCGCGTCGCTACGGCCTCGGCCCGACGCGAGCAGGATCACGCCGGTGGTGAGCGCCGCGAGCCCGACCACGCCCGCGGCGATGGTCACGCCGATCGCCGCGCTTCGTTCTCCTTCGATCGTTCCTACGTTCGCGCAACCACGCGCGTCGCACTGCGACAGGACGTCGGCCCGATCCGCCCACCAGATGGCGCCGGCGATCGCACCGCCGACGGCCAGACCACCGAGGGACACGAGCACGATTGCCGCGGCGTTGGCGCCGCCCTCTTCGGCCTGAGCGGTCGTCGCGGGTCGTTGCGCCTCGAGCCCGGCGCGCAGCAGGCGGAGCCGCTCCTCGACCTCCCCTCGATTCGCAGCATCGGGTAGCTCGTGCAGGAACGCTTCGTAGGACTCCACAGCCAGCTCGTCGCGGCGCAGGCGGTCCGCGACGAGGCCGATGTTGAAGAGCATCTGAGGTCGCCCGCTGAGCTCATGCGCCCTTTGGAAGTACTCGAGCGCGTTGTCGAAGCGCTGCTCCTGATAGGCGACCACGCCGGCCTCGTAGACGATACGCGCCTCTTCATCGAGGCCGTTTTCCTCCGCATCGACGGTCAGATCGGTCTCGCGTTCTTCGTGGGCCTGCGCGTTCGCCCTCCCCGTCGTCATCACGACGGTGAGCATCGTCGCAACGAGCAGTGCGCGCATGCATCGATGATAGCCTCCGAGCCCCCTCGTTCGACGTATAATCGCCGTGGTGCGCTTCGCGACTGCCGTCTTCGTCCTCGTTCTCGCTGGGTGCACGAAACCCGTCTTCCTCGACGATGGGGGCACGGACAGCGGCGTAGAGGACGCCTCGCGCGATGCAACCCTCGATTCCTCGCCGGATGCCGCGGACGCCGGGGCCGACGGCTCGGTCGACGCGGGCCCCTTCGACCTGGGCCTCGTCCATCAGCCCATCTCGCTCCATGTTCCCTCCCGCGCGCTGAGCACGGCCTCGAGCCACTACGCACCGGAGCTCACCACCGACGGGACCCAGCTCTTCTTCACGCGGGTCGACGACCGTGACCCCTTCAGCGGGGAGCTGTGGACGGCGGCGCGCATTTACGACACGACCGACGGAAGCTTCGGGGAGTTCGACGCGCCCGAGCAGGTCCCCCTCACGCCGAGCGAATACCGCATCCAACGCGCCACGCTCACCGGCGACGGTTTGCTGGTCTACGTCGAGTCGCTCGACCCCGACGACGTCATCCGCATCCGCAGTGCGTCGCGAGGCCTGCGCATGGGCACGTTCGGGGACCTCGATCCGGTCGATGCCTTCCCGACTGGCGCGCAGCATCCATCGGTGTCGGGCGACGGATTGACCCTGGTGGCGCAAGTCGGGGGCCAGCTGCAGATCACGGAGCGTTCGATGCGCGGCACGGCCTTTCCGGCAGCCGTCCCGGTCGACACCGGGGACGCCTCCGAGGCCACCGAGCCCCGGCTCTCGCGCGATGGGTTGGTGCTCACCTATCGCGATGGCGTGACGCACTACGAAGTCACGCGCGCGTCGCGGGACACGAGCTTCGCTGGTCGAGGCAGCTTCTCGCGCTTCAACGAGGCCCTCGGCGCCGACGGCTGGCTGCCGTTCCATCACGAGGGTGCGAACGAGCTCTGGTACACGCGGGAGTGGCCGATGAACCGCCAGGCGCCTGGGCTCGGCGCTGTGCTCATGCGGGCGCATTTCTGTGTGGGCAGCTGTCCATCCACCGTCTACACCCCATGCGAGGGGCGAAGCGGTAGCGTCGAGAGCGCCGACGGTCTCCACTGCTTCGTGCAAGCGACGCCACCCGGCCTCGGCACAGCGTCCGACTGGGAGGAGCGACTCGAGCAACGATGCGCGGAGCTCGAGATGTTCGGGGCGAGTATCCACACGCCGGAGGAGGCGGCGGCGGCGGCCATGCTCTTCGGAGGAACCGGGCGGTCCTACATCGGGCTCCGCCTGAGCGGAGGAGTCCGGCGGTGGGCGAGCGGCGAGCGCTTCTTCGGCGGCAACTGGATGGCCGCTCCGGACGCATCGGACGTCGGTGCCATCTTTCGCGCGACAGACCAGAAATGGGAGCCCGCGGACGGTCTCGAGGAGCTCGCCGGCATCTGCGAAGTCGAGATCTGGCCGCGCTGGCCCGCCACTCCGTGAGCACGCACACGACCCGCCGCTGACCCGTGCCCATCTCGTTTCCAGCGGCGCGTCCGCGCCGCGAGGGAGGTTGCCATGCGGGTGGTGCTCATCGGTGCGGACTTCGAGGAGAACCTCGGGATCGGCATGATCGCGGCGGCGGCGGAAGAGGCGGGTCACGAGGCGTTCTTCGTCTCCTTCAATACGCCCGACGAGGCGGAGGCGGTCGCCGACAGGGCGCTCGGACTCGCGCCGGACGTGATCGGTCTCGCGATCCAGTTCCAACACCGGGCGCACGAGTTCCTGCGCCTCTCGCGTCGCCTGCGCGCGGCCGGCTTCCGCGGTCACATCACCGCGGGTGGACAGTTCCCCACCCTCGCGTGGCGTGAGGTCGTGGGGCGTGGCCACGGCGTCGACACCGTCGTTCTACACGAGGGCGAGCGCACCATCGTCGAGCTCATGGCGGCCCTCGAAGCGGGCACCCCGCTCGGCGACATCCCCGGTCTCGCCCTCGCCGCCGATGACGGTGCGGTCTTTCGAACGCCGCCGCGCGCCCTCGAAGACGACCTCGACGCGCTCCCCTTCCCGCGCCGCTACCGCGATCACCGCCGCCACTTCGGCGTGCCTTTCGTGCCGCTGATGGCGAGCCGCGGCTGCTGGGGCAAGTGCAGCTACTGCTCCATCACCAGCTTCTACCGCGACGCGCGCACCTACGGCGGCGGCAAGACCTTCCGCCTGCGGAGCCCGGAGAACGTCGCCGAGGAGATGGCGCTCCTCTGGCACGAGGCCGCCGAGCCCGCGATCTTCTGCTTCCACGACGACAACTTCACGCTGCCCCGCCCGAAGGACACCCTCGCGCGCGTCCGGCGCATGCGCGAGGAGCTCGACCGCTACGGCGTCGGGACCCTGGGCATCGTCGGCAAGGCGCGACCCGACACCATCACCGCGGAGCTGGCGCAGGAGCTCGCCGACCTCGGCGTGATCCGACTCTACGTCGGCGTGGAGAACGCCTCCGAGGCGGGCGGGGATCACCTGCGCCGCGGCACGCAGACCAAGGCGATCGGTGCAGCGCTCGACGCCTGCGACGACGCGGGGATCTTCGTCTGCTACAACCTCCTCGTCTTCGAGCCGCACGCGACGCTCTCGGATGTGCGCGAGAACATCGCCTTCATGCGCGAGCACGCCTCGCACCCGGTGAACTTCTGTCGCGCCGAGCCCTACTACGGCACACCGCTTCACCTGGAGATGGGCGCGGTGCAGGACCTGGGTGGTAGCTACCTCGGCTGGAACTACCGCATGGACGACGATCGGGCCGAGCTCCTCTTCCGCATCTCGGCGGCGGCCTTCCGCGAGCGCAACTTCGCCCCGCAGGGCGTCGCCAACCGCTACATGGGCGTGGGCTACGCGCAAAACGTTCTCGAGCGCTTCTACGACGACCCCCATGGTCAGCTGCCGGCGCTGCGGCGCGAGGCGGACCGCATCACGCGCGGCATCAGCAACGAGACGGCCGACTTCCTCGAGCGCGCGGCGAAGCTCGCCGAGACCCTCGACCCCCACGACCACGACGCCATCGCGCGCCACACCGCGGTCCTCGGTCTGGAGATCGCCGAGGCCGACCAGAAGTGGCACGTCGCCCTCGACGCGCTCCGCGACCGCATGGAGAGCTTCGCTTCGGGCGAGCACGTCCTCATTCGCGACGGCGCGCCCACGCCGGCGTACATCGAGATGGCGCGCAACGTCGTGCTCGCGTCCACGCTCGCGTTCGGGACGATGGCGTGCGGCGAGGACGTGGTCGATCCGGTTCCGATGGACTCGGGGATGGACACCATGGTGGTCGACCCGCCGCCCGCCGATTCCGGGGTGGACACCATGGTGGTCGATCCGCCGCCCTTGGACGCCGGCATGGACGGCGACCTCGACGCGGGCGACGCGGCGGGAGACGCGGCCGGCGACGCGGGGGCCGACGGAGATACCGGCATGGTGGTGGACCCGCCGCCGGCCGACAGCGGCATGGCTGCCTTCGACGAAAACGAAGGGACGGGGAGCGAGGGGCCTCGCTTGCGCATCATCGATCAGTGGCGGGACAGCTCGCCGAAGATGGCCGAGCGCTCCCGCGACGTGGGCTTGTGGGGTCCGCCCACCGTGCGCCTGGTCGTCGCCGAGCAGACCGACGACGGCGTGAAGGTACGCATCGACGGAGGCCCCGCCGCCGTGAGCACGCGCTGGGAGTCCGACGGTGTGATCGAGGGCGAGGGCCGGAGCGTCCTGTGGCGTCCGCGAGACGAGGACGACCGGCTGCGCGTCGCGGTCCGAAGCGAAGGGGGCGTGGCGATCGTGTCGATCTCGGCGCGTGAGGCCTGACCCGACCGACGCGCCTCGAGGGGTGTATGCTCGTGCGCTCCTGATACGGAGGGAACATGCGCGAGCGACCGTCGAGCGTGCCCGAGGGCGCGTACTGGGACGAAGATGACGACGAATGGTGCCTCCACGAATCGGACGACGCGGGTGACAAGCACGGGCTCGTGAAGTGGTGGCGCCCCGACGGGACGCTCTGCTGCGAAACCGAGTTCGTCCACGGAACCCCCCACGGCTCGTTCAAGCGCTTTCACGAAAACGGCGAGGTGTCCCGTGAGGGGGCCTTCGACGAAGGAAAGCTCCACGGAACGAACGTCTTTCGGCGCTCGTCCGCACAGACCACGGAGAACTTTCCCTACGGGCTGGGCGAGGCGGTGCAGCGCGCGGAGATGGACTACGAGCATGGCAGCGTAGTGGCTGCGCGGTGCTACGACGCCGACGGCAACCAGTGCATGGAGGATGGCGAGCCCTTCCCCGACACGCGGCCCCAGGGCGTCCCCGAAGACGCGCACTTCCGCAAGCGGGAAGAGGACGACATGTACCGCTGGGTGGCGGGCGCGGTGATCGACAACGACGACGAAACCATCGCGCGCACCGGTGTGTGGCGTTGGTGGAACACCGAAGGGGTGCTCGTCACCGAAGAGCCGTACGAGGCAGGCGTCATCGAGGGCACCGCGAAGATCTTCCACGAGGAGAGCGGAGCTCTGGTGGAGGAGGCCGAGTGGCATGACGGTCAGCGTCACGGCCTCACCCGCACCTACGATGAAGGCGGCAACGTCCTCGAAGAGGTCAGCTACGCCCTCGGAGAGAAGAAGGGACCGCGCCTCGTGCGCTTCGACGAAGACGACGTCGAAGAAGGAACCGCCCACGCCATGCGTGGCGAGTTCGACGACGACGACCCGGTGGGCGTGATCGAGTACCTCGACGGCGCCGGCAACGTCATGGCGAGCGTCGACACCGGCCTCCCCAACGACCTCGAGGCCACGCAGAGCGTGCTCAGCGCGACCAGCGGCTTCATGGCGCTCGCGGAGCGCCTGGCCTCGGAGCGGCAGGTCGGCGCGTCCCTCTTCGCGATGGCGCGCGCCGTGGGACGGGGCGAGGCGGAGCCGGAGAAGCTCCGGCAGGCCTTCGCGACGCTCGCGCGTCCGGTCAGCGCGAACGTGACCGTCCACGCCACCCAGATGGGCAGGATGCTCGTCTCCAACATCGCGCGTTTCGGGGGAGGACCCGACAAATGCGTCAACGCTGCCTTCGACGTGATTCGCGGCGGCGGCGATCCTTTCGAGATGCTCCGCTTCGCGGCCGGCGTTCTCGACGACGCGGACGAGTCGGAGCTGGCGTCGGAGATCATCGACGCCGCCATCCGCACGGCGCCGGAAGAGGAGGCGGCGTCGTTCGAGTACACGCGCGCGCTGGTGCGCGCGAGCCTCGGCGACGCGGCGGGCGCGCGCGAGTCGGTCGAGCGGCTCCGCGCGAACGACGAGGGGTTCGCC
Source organism: uncultured delta proteobacterium (assembly GCA_963727445.1). Lineage (GTDB taxonomy): Bacteria > Myxococcota_A > Polyangia > Polyangiales > B10-G4 > B10-G4. Next base: position 376,792 of record CAVSGI010000013.1, on the reverse strand, counting down.
AAGGGCATCGGCTCCTACATCCACGCGCTCTTCCCCGACTGGACCTTCTGGCCAACCGACGATTCGCGGCGCAAGAGCATCGACCGCCTCTCGAAGCTCCTCGAATCGAACGAAGGCCAAGAACCCGGCGGAGGTCGAGCGCTTTCACGAAGCCATCCAGAAGAGCGCGACACGCCTCATGCGGCATCGAGAGCGTCTGGTGGAGCGTTTCGGGGAAGCGGATTGGATCGTGCCCGACGTCTCACACCTGCTGCCCGATGGTCCGGTGGAGGTCGCGATCCCCGAGGATTTCGGCGGCGTCGGCATCAATCATCTCTGCCGCCAGGAATGGACCCGCCTCACCTGGCTCTGCTGGCTGTGTGGGCTGGACGAGATCGCGCTGCCGACCGAGATCGAAGAGCGTGTCGACCACGTCCCCGTGCACGCGGTCGGTTTCGCTCGCTTCTTCATGAGCTACGGCGAGGATCCGACGGAAAGGCTCGGCCAGCTGCTCGAGGCGTCCGAGGATCTGGCCCCCGAGGAGCGGTACGGCGAGGTGGTCGCGGTGATGAAGGATCTGGCCGAGGAGTCGGATTGGTTCGGTCTCGGCTTCACCGAGCTCGACGACGTCCCCGACGCGACCTTCCTTCAGGCCGACGAGCTCGCCTTCATCAAGACCTTCGGCTTCTGGTCGAATCCGGACATCGACCTCTTCGACGAGAACGAAGAAGAGGACGAAGAAGAGGAAGACGAGGAGTACGAGGACGACGACGAGGAAGAGGAGGACTGATGCGCGCCTGCTGTCGTGCGTCGACGCGCGCGGGTCACGGGCAGACGCGAGCGCATCCCGGCATGCAACAGATCAGGCCGGCGGTGCAGGTCGAGGCGCTGGGTGGGCAGTCGGGGCTCAGGCCGCTGCAACGCGCGTCGGCGGTGCAAGTGAGCGGGTCGGCGGCGCGGCACAGGGTGCGCGGCGCGCTGTAGGCGTCCGCGGGGCAGCGAACGGAGGTGCCGGTGCAGGTCTCCTCGACGTCGCAGCCGCCGGCCGCTGCGCGGCACACGGTGCGCGTCGGGGCGAGGCGGTCGGCGGGGCATCGCACGGAGGCGCCGGTGCAGCTCTCGGCGACATCGCAGACGCCGGCGCTGGCTCGGCACTCGGTGCCGGCGGCGACCAGCGTATCGGTCGGGCACGTCGCGCTGCTTCCGGTACAATTCTCCGCGAGGTCGCAGACGCCGGCCGAGGCGCGACATGTGGTGCTCGCCGACCGGAATCCGTCGGAGGGACACGCGACCGACGTACCGTCGCAGCGCTCCGGGCGGTCGCAGAATCCCCGCCGACGCCCGGCACAGCGTGCGTACGGCGGCCGGCCCGGTGCAGCTGCGGTTGCAGCACAGGTCGACCGCGTAGTCACAGGCCTCACCCGGATCGCGGACGCCATCGCCACAGACGCCGGAGGTGGCGTCCACCACCACCGCGTCCCGTCCGGTGTCCATGGTCGCGTCCGCGGTCGCGTCCACCACGGCGTCGGGTGTCGCGTCCATCGCAGCGTCGGGGGTGGCGTCGGCTGGTGGGGCGTCGATCGCCGCGTCCGCGACCATCCCATCGCTCCGCATCCCGTCTGGCGTCGCGTCCGAGGCATCGGGCACGTCCGCGTCGGGCATCGCATCCATGCTCCCGTCGCCGACGGCGGTGTCGGGCTCGGCGTCGAGGACGACCGAGTCGTCGTCGGAGCAGGCGAAGAGGGTGAACAGGACGAAGAGAGAGGCGAAGCGAACGATCACGAGGACCTCCACGGATCAGTGTCCCTCCGATGCCCTTCGATGAAAAGTCGCCGCTGGACGCGTGTGCCACCGTGGTTAGGGTTTGAGCATCATGACTTGGGTAATGGTCGACGTCGAAGCCGATGGACCCATTCCTGGGGACTACTCGATGGTCTGCTTCGGCGCCGTGATCGTGGAGCCGGGTCTCGGTAGAACTTTCTATGGGCAGCTGAAGCCGATCTCCGAGCAATGGGTCCCCGAGGCCCTCGCCGTGAGTGGGTTCACCCGCCAAGCGACCGAGGCCTTCGAAGATCCGGCCGCGGTGATGAAGCGCTTCGACGCCTGGCTCGAAGACGAGTGCGACGATCGGAAGATCTTCGTCGCGGACAACAACGGCTTCGATTGGCAGTTCATCAACTGGTACTTCCATCACTTCCTCGGGAAGAACCCCTTCGGCTTCAGCTCACAGAACCTCGGCTCCCTCTACAAGGGCCTCACCAAGGACACATTCAAGAGCTTCAAGCATCTGCGGAAGTCGCCCCACACCCACCATCCGGTGGACGACGCCCGCGGCAACGCCGAGGCGCTCCTCTCGATGAAGGAGATGGGGCTGAAGGTCCGCCTCTGAGGAGCCGCCGCTCCACACGGACGCGGCACACCGGTGGCCGCGACTCGCGAGCTACTCGTCCCCGTCGCCCTCTTTCAGGCTCTCTTCCATGCGCGATACGCTCGAACGGAGGTCGTCCAGGGCGCGTCTCAGGCTGCGGGAGGAGTGGACCTTGGTGGAGGCGATGCTGACGGCCTCCTTTTCGGCGGCGTCGCGGGTCGCGCCCCGCGCGCGGCCGATGATGTCGCCCGCGTCGGTGTCCACGTGACAGAGCCACACCTCGCCGAGCCGATACGAGGTGACGCCCACGGGCCAGCTGTCGAGCTTGCGTTGCGTCCGGCGGTGGTCCTGTGGCGTCACGTTGGGCCCTGCGTTGTCGACATCCGGGACCGCGCTGATGCGGCCCTCGAGGATCGCGCGGATCTTGTCGAGGAGCGCTTGCTCGTCGACGGGCTTCTTCACGAAGCCGTCGCACCCGAGGGCGATCGCGCGCTCCACCTCGCCGGGGATGGTGCACGCGGACACCGCGAGGATCCGGAGGTGGCTGTTCTCGGGGAGCGCACGAAGTCGTCGCGTGGCCTCCCAGCCATCCATGACGGGCATCGACAGGTCCATCAAGACCACATCCGGGCGAAAGCTCGCGGCCGCTTTCAGCGCTTCCTCTCCGTTCGACGCCGTCTCCAACTCGTAGTCTTCGTCGAGGAGCTGCGAGAGCAGCTCGACGTTCAAGTCGTTGTCGTCGACGATGAGGATTCTGTGCTTCACCGACTCCCTCTCTCAGCAGTCTACCGCTTCGCGGCCTGATGTACTCATTCGGAGGCTGCCGACGCGAGGACTCCCATCATGCGCACGAGCGCTGCGCGGAAGGCCGTGTCGCTCATGCGGAAGACGAAGCGTGCTTCGTCGTCGGTCACCGTTCGCTCCCGCGCTTCGATCGCTGCCGCGATGCCGAGGGCGACGAGGAGCGGCTGCTCCGCCGCCCCAGCGATGAGCTCGTCGAGCTGGTCCGCGAGCGTCTCGACCGCTTCCGGCGTGCTCGCGATCCCCGACAGCTCGAGCGTCGCGCCGTCGTCCACGTCGAGCTCCAGCGTCACGCCCACCAGGGTGTCGACGATCTCCGTGGTGAGGTTCTGCGCGGCGAAGGTCTCGCGCAGATAGGCCGCGAGGCCCCGCGTGTTCGCGATGAAAGCCCGCGCTCCCGTCGTGTTCGGCGTTCGTGAAAGCACGCGGCGCAAGGTCGAGTCGCCGCGCGACCGAGCGGGCTGATCCGAGAGCAGCGCGGCGATCTCCTCTTCACGATCGAGCGGACCGAAGGCCAGGCCGGAAGACGGGCGATAGACGCCGATCGCCTCCACCTCGTCCTCGGCGATCGGGCCGATTCGTCCCTCGCCGTCTTCGCCCACATGCAGGCTCGCGCCGGCCGACGACGCCAGCGCGGAGACGACGTCCGCGTCGAGCGCCCCTTCGACCGCGACGAAGAGGTCGTTCAGGCCCACCTCGTCGAGGGTGATCACGATGAGCGTCCTGTCGGCCTGACGCAGAAAGTCCTCGGGAAGGTCGGTCTCCGGATCGAGATGCAGGTGCATTCCGAGCGCGGTGTGCACGAGGATCGCCTCGTCGCCGACGAGGGCGCCGTGATACGGCGACGCCGCGAGGCGCTCGTGATCGAGCGCGATGACCAGCATGGTGTCGTCCGGCAGACGCGCCAGCAGGGCTTCGTCCTCGGGTGCGAGCGCCCTCTCTCGGCGCCGCCGCTTCGTCTTCCGCAGGCGGCGGCGAGGTCGGACCGGGCACCCTACCTCTGGGCGCGCCACAGGAGGCAGCGAGCCACGCCAGCGCGAAGAGCGCCGCCCGACGAAGAGCCTTCACGGGCCGACGCTGCCACGGTCGCTCGGGGAGGGCAACGGAGTCGGTCGTCGTCGCTCGATTGAAAAGCCGCGCTCGGCCGCGCAGACTTCACTCGAAGCGATGCGCGTCGAGCGGGTGTTCACGAACCGGAGTTGCAACCAGAACTGCGGGTTCTGTACGGCGCGGGCGCCCCGAGACGACCGTTTCTTCGTGACGCCGCACGCCGTGCGGGCGCGGATCGACGCAGCGCTCAGCAAGGGCGCCGAGACGATTGTCCTGACCGGTGGCGAGCCGACGCTCCGCCGCGACCTGGTGGAGCTCGTCGCCTACGCGAAGAAGCGGGGCGCCCTTCGCATCGAGCTGGAGACGAACGCCACGCTCCTCGACGACGCCCGCGCGAACGCGCTGGCGGAGGCCGGTCTCGACCTCGCGCGAGTCCACGTCCCGACGTGGGGTCCGGAGCTCGACCACATCACGCAGGACCCGGGCGGCTTCGACGCGATGCGCGCGGGGATCGCGGCGCTGGCGGACGCGAATATACGGATTGAGGTGTCCGCGCCCGTGGTCGCCGCGACCGAGCGCACGCTGCCGGAGCTTCCCGCGCAGCTCGCCTCGGCGGGCGTCGAGCCGGCGGCGTTGGTCCTGGGCGTCCCGGTGCGCTCGCCGGATCCCTCGCTTCTCTTGCCGCTTTCGCGCGCGGCGGCGGTCGTCGAGAAGACGGAAGCGAGCGCCCGGCGGGTCGGCCTCGATCTCTCGGTCGACGCGAGCGCGCTGATCCCCCCATGCTTCTTCGAGCACCCCGCGCGGGTGGCCCATCTCTTCTCCTTCACGCGCGGCGGTGGCCCGAAGGAGGGGTGGTCTCACACCGCGGTCTGCGACGACTGCACGGTGCGGGACCGCTGTCCGGGCTTTCCGGAGGTGACGATTGGCCGCTTCGACGAAGCCTCCGTGCGCCCGATTCGAAGCGACCGCGTGCGGCGCAGGCTCAGCATCATCTCCACCGTGGCAGAGCAGGTCCGGCGCGAGCTCTTTCAGGAGGACGTCAACCGACACGTCGACGGCACGCAGAAGGAGTACCGCATCGTCCGCGTGAACTTCCGTTGCAATCAGGCGTGTGACTTCTGCTTCGTGTCCACACACTTGCCCACGGCCGAGGACGCACAGGTGGAAGAGGCGATCCGGGGGATCGCCGAGCGCGGCGGCAAGGTCGTCCTCTCCGGCGGCGAGCCCACGCTCAACCCACGCCTCGTCGAATACGTGAAGCTCAGTCGTTCCTTCGGCGCCTCCGACGTCGAGCTCCAGAGCAATGCCATTCGCCTCGCCGACCCCGCTCTCACCGCCGCGCTCCTCGAGGCGGGCGTGAACGAGTTCTTCATCTCGCTCCACGCGGCGCGCGCGGAGACATCGGACGCGATCACCAACGCCCCCGGCACCTTCGACAAGTCCTGCGTCGGCATCGACGAGCTCGTGCGGCAGGGCGCGGCGGTGTGGCTGAACTTCGTCTTCTGCCAGCTCAACCATCGCGAGTTCCCGTCGTACGTGGAGATGGTCGCCGATCGCTGGCCCCAGGCGTCCATCGTCGTCTCCTTCGTCGCGCCCAGCAGCGACGTCGTCCCCCACACGCCGGAGCTCATCCCCCGTTACCGCGACGTCATGCCCGACCTCGCCGAAGGCGTGAAGCGAGCCGCCGCGCTCGGGGTGAGCGTCGGAGGCTTCGAGTCGATGTGCGGCATTCCGCTCTGCCTCGTTCCTCCCGAGCTCTCCCACGCCTTCGAGCTGGCAGACATCCGCGACGGGCTCGACCGCGGCGAGTTCGTCCACCCAGACGAGTGCGGCCGCTGCGCTCTGCAGACGAAATGCTTCGGCCTCCGGCGCGGCTACGCGGAGCTCCACGGTGCGGAGGAGCTGCGTCCGGTGGCGCAGGGCTGAGACGCTCTGCCGCGTCGGCCTTCGTCGTTCAGCGATTGGCGCCGGCGACCTCGGCGCGCGCTGCCCGCATCTGGCTCGCGAGCGCGGCGTCGGGGTAGAGCGGGGAGTCCGCGGCGAGCGGCGCCATCGCCACGATTCGGCGCAACGCGTCGGAGCGCTCCGCTGCGACGTCCGCGTCGTGCGGAAGCGCGCGGATGGCGTCGTCCAGGCCGTCGTTCAGGGGTGCCTCGGCGTCGAGGCTCGCGGCGCGCATCAGCGGGTAGGTGGTGATGGTGCCGCGCGTGACGTACTCGATGGCCGCGTTGGAGTCGTTGCAGACGCCGACGAAGCCGTAGCCGTCCGCGGGCAGGCCTGCCGCGACGGTCGAGGACTCGACCTCGATGCGGCGCAGGTAGGTCGATGCGGCGTCGAGGGCCGAGAGCACGTGCTCGCGCCCGGCGGGGTCGTCGCTGGTCGACGAGTCGCTCACGACCTCACCCGTCCAGGCGGGGCGGGTCTGCGTCTGCGCGAAGAAGGAGGCGCCGCTGATGCCGAGGTAGAACATCACGCGCGCGTTCACGTCTGGGCCGCTGATGCGCCATGCGTGACCGCTGTGACCCATCGGGATGGCGAAGGCCGCGTCCTCGATGTCCATGCCCGTGTCCAGCCACACCGGCCAGACCACGTCCACGTCGCCCCAGGCGAAGGAGAGGAAGTTCGCGTAGGTTCGCTCGTTGCGCACCTCGACCGTGTGTCCGCTGCCGACGAGCGCCTCGACCAGGGAGCGCGCGGTCGTGTGGTCGGCGCCGGCGTAGGTGACGCTCGAACCGTTGTTCGCTGCGAGAGACGCGAAGACCTGTGCGAGCTTCTGGCTGTGCGCGACCTGGCAGGCGGTGAGCGCACGGTTCGGGAAGTGCCCGTAGCCGAGCTCGGGGAGCGCGGGGTTCACGGGGCTCGGCCGGTTGCGCGGCGCGTCGCAGGCGCCGAGGACGCTCATGAGATCGCCGGTCACGACGGCTGCCGGCTCGCTCGGCTCGGAAGGCATGAGGCCGAGCGCCGCGCGGAGGCTTCCGAGCTGACGTAGGGGCACGACCGGGAAGCGGGCGTCGTCGGAGACCTGAACCTGCTCGATGAACCTGTCGAGTTGCGTCGCGAGCGCGGCGCGCTGGGTCTCGTCGGGCACCAGCTCGGCGAGCTTCGCCGAGAGCATCGTGGTGAGCTGCTCGAGCTGGCCGCTCTGCTGCAGGGTGCGGATGAGCTCGGCCGCGCGGATCGAGGGGCGGGTGCAGCCCGCGGTGCAGGTCGCCTCGAGGGAGAGCGAGCCGCTGGGCGCATCGCCGAGAGCGAGCGACTCGTAGGTCCCCGCGAGCACTCGGTAGACGCCCGGCGCGTCGAGGCTCACCTCGAGGCGGGAGTCGAAGCCTTCACCCGAGTCGTCGTCCTCGTCGACCTTCGCCGCCTGACCCACGACGGTCGCGTCCCCATCGCCGTCGAGGGGGCCTTCGACCACCACGTAGGCATCCGTCCCCGACAGGCCCCGCAGCTCGATGGAGAGCTTCGTGTCGCCGTAGGACTCGACCCGATAAGCGGGCAGGGTGCCGTCGAGCTCGATGGCGAGGGCCTCGCCCATCTCGAGGGGACCCACCTCGCGCATCTCGAACTGGCCATCGGCCTTTCCAGGCGACCAGGGCTCGGCGGCGCTCTTGTCGGAGTCGCCGGCCACACAGGCGCCGAGCAGGGACAGGAGGATGAGGAGCAGGGGAGTGCGTCGCATGTGATCACTCGGAGCAACACACATGCCTGGCTCTCGAGCAAAAAAAGCCAATGAAATCTGCCGGTGGGCTGGCTAGGACATGAGCCGCTCCCGGGAGGGAGGGCCTGGTTTTCGAAGCCTCAGTCGTTGACGATGCGCTTGCGGATCATCTTCGCGATCTCGTGGCGGCCTCTCGCCTCGACGTTGCGTCCCACCCGTTCGAGGGTGATGGCGAAGGTCTCCTGGATCTCGGCGTTGGCGGGAGCGCGCTCCGCCAGACCTTCGATCAACGGGAGCGCGTCCTGGGGTTGCTGCTCCTCGAGCAAGCGTCGAACCTCCCGGTGGGCATGCGCGAGGTTCGCGATGGCGTGCTCGCGCCGCTCCAGGTCCACGTCGACTTCCCGAATCGTGAGCGCGCTGCAGCGGCTGTGACGCAGCGTTCGTGTCGTCACCGGGCCCAGCCAGTCGGGGATCAGGGGATCGAAGCCCCGGCTACCGACGACGAGCAAGCCGGCGTCGGCGGCCGCCTCCACGATCTTCGCCGCGGGGATCCCGCTGTCGACATTCACGCTGACCTCGAGCCCATCGACGTCGTGAGCGGCGAGCAGCGCATCGACCTGCCCCCTCGCGACGTCCTCGTCCTCGTCGAGCTCGTTCAGCTGCAAGTCGGTGAGGACCGTCATCACGCGGAGCGGTGAACCGAAGGCACGCGCCATGCGGATGGCGGCGGCGAGGCCCAGCTTCGACTGGGGGCTCAGGTCGACCGGACAGAGGACGGGGCGGCCGATGGGGGGCGCGCCTCGGGCGATCCAGACCGGCGCCGAGGAGTGGCGAACCACCGCCTCAGCCACCGAACCGACCAGCCAGCGCCGAACCGTGGCCGGTCTGCCGCCGCCGGTGATGATGAGCTCCGCTCCGATCCGTTGCGCCGTTTCGATCACGAGGTCGGCCGGTCGCCCGATCGCGACTTCCTCTTCGACCACGAGTCCGGCGGCCCGGAGCTTTTCGAGATGAGGGACGAGCTCGCCCTTCGCCTCTGCGATGCGCTTGGCCTGCCCTTTTTCGCTCTCGAGCCGACGCTCGCTGATCGCGTGAACCACCAGCAGCGGCCGCTTCAGCCGTTGGCCGAGCTCCTTCGCCGCTTCGAGGATGTCGTCGGTTTCATGATCGAGGGACAATCCGACGATCACCGGGTATTGGTCTGCCATCGAATGCAGATGTACACCCCAACCTCCCCACTGTCGAAGGTGAATGCAGGTCTTGCGGGCCAGTGCCGCGGGCCTATTGGCGGGTCCAGGGCGCTCGCGCAGCGTCCCGTGCTCAGTCGAGGGAACGCCGCTTCGAACGCCACTTGAAAAGGCCCCCGATGACCATGATGAGACCGACGCCGATGAGCACGAGCAGGCCGGCGGCCGGAGGCTCCTTCATCAGGTGAAAGGTGTCCTGGCCAGGGTCGGCGAGGAACGCGGCGAGGGCCTCGCTCACCGCTCTGTCGGTCGACTCGAGGTACAGGCGTCCGCCCGATGCGCTGTGGGCGAAGGCCAGATCCGTGCGGCTCGGCTGATCGTAGTCGTAGGAGGCCGCCACGACGTCGAAGATCGTTCGACGCGAGCGCTTCCAGCCGAAGAGCTTCGTCGCGACGGAGCAGTCGACTCTCTCTGCCCGCTCGCAGGTGATCTCCGTCGCATCGCACGCCCCTCCGACGAGCAGGAAAGTGCATATGAGACTCGTCAAGACTCCGACCAGGAAGATCGCTGGCGGGTCTGTCTTCTTCTTCTTCTGCTCGGTCACGATGAAGGGTGGCGCGGTGGCTGATGCGGCGTCGACCCGAAGGTCTCGTCGGCCTCACTCGTCGTAGGCGCAGTAGTTGAAAGTGCCCGAGCGCGTCCTGCACGTGTTGTTCGAGAAACGGCATTGAGAGTCGTCCGTGCAGGCGCAGCGATATATCGACTCGTCGTGGGGCTGGATGCAAGTCTGCCCGTGGGGGCACTCCGCGGTGGGCCCGTCGCAGTTGCAGTGGAACCGGCCCGGCACGCCAGGCACGGAGCGGCACCCAAAACCGCCGCGACAATCCTGACGGCAACCGCCGCAGTGGTTGTCGCTCCCCATCCATCTGCAAAAGCCGTCACAACAGGTCCGTTCGGTTCCGCACGCCGTCCCTTGCGGTAAGGGACTGTTTCGGCACACGCCACCGTCGCAATAGTCGTCGGTGCAGGGCATGCCGTCGTCGCAGTTCTTCTTGGTCCCACTGCACGTCCCCCCAGAGCAGACGTCGCCGTCGGTGCAGGGGTTGCCGTCGTCGCAGTCGATGCCGTCGTGCGGGACCAACTGACAGCCGGTGGGGGGCCGACAGACGCCGTAGTTGCATCGGTCGGAGTCGCAGAGGTCGTCGTTGGACGTGTTGACGCATCCAATCCCTCGAACGCAAGCGTCTTCAGTGCATAGGACATGGTCGTCGCACCGACTGGCATCGGGAATGATCACGCAGCCGTCGGTCGCGCTACAGACGTCCGTCGTGCAAAGGATCCGGTCGTCGCACATCGAGTCGTTCGGCGTGTTGACACAGCCGCGGTCGTCGTCGCAGCGGTCTATCGTACAGGGGATGCCGTCGTCGCAGTCCGTGGGCAGACCGACGCAAGCGCCGTCCGTACAAACCTCGCCCGTCGTGCAGGCCAAACCGTCGTCACACGGCATGCCCTCACACTGCGCGTCGGCACAATCGATGGCGCCGTTGCAGTCTTCGTCGAGTCCGTCGCCGCAATTCGTCTCCGTCGCCTCGTCGAGGCAGATGCACTCTCCGCCGACGCATGCGTCGCCCGCCGGACTGCACGGTCGGCGCTCGCAGTCTTCGTCGGCGCAGTCGATCAACCCGTCCGCGTCGTTGTCGGCCGCGTCGCCGCACATCGCTTCGGGTGGCGGGGGGCGGGGCGGGCAGCGAATGCCCGCGCCGTCCGTCAACAACTCGGCCTCGATCCGCGCGCAGAGACCATCGCTACAGCCCTCACAGGCCGATCCCAGAACGTTTGGATCACAGCCGTCGGGAGCGCCGCCGCACGCCGCGCCCAGGCACGAGTCTTCTACACACAGAAGCGCGTGCCGCGTCGCCCCCTGGACGAACCCGCCAACCAATCGGTTCTCGTTGACGATCGACCCATCCTCTCGCTCGAGCTGCGCGACGAGCACCCAACGGCGCGACGCGTCTCCGTTCGAGGGGGTGAGCCGAATGACCCGCGGCAGCGGTGCGTCGTCGAGCGGAAAGCGAGCCACGTCCAGCATCGCTTCGCCGTCGGGCCCGAACGCACGGACCGACAGGACGCTCGCGCGCACGCGCCCGAGGTCCTGCGCGTCGATCACCACGTAGACCGCGGTTTCGTTGGCGCAGCCCGCCACGAGCAGCAACGCTGAGACCATCGCGAAAACCGCGGCTCTCCCTCCAAGGGCCACGACGTCATCATACCAGCTCGGAGGCTCGTCGAGCCGCGGCGGGCTGCTCGTCCGGCGTGAAGTTGGATACGATGGGCCAGTGCTCGCCCACTCGCCGAACCGCCGCGCCATGAACTCTCCCTTCACTGCTCTCGTCGTCGTCGCGCTCCTCACCACGGTCGCTCCGGCGTGCTACCTCAGCCACGAACGCGCAGCGGACGCCGCCACGAGGCCCCCTGATGGCGGCGCCGATGACGGCGGAAGCACCGACGCCCCTCCCGATGCGGTTCCCCTCCCCGCGTGCACCTGGACGGCGCACGCACCCTGGCAGCTCACGTCCGGGGCGCACGAGCACTATCACGACAATGCGCTCGCGATGTCCGACGGTTACCTCATGGCGTATCGGTCCGAGGACCGGAGGCTCCGCCGCATCGACGTCGACGGCCCCGTCGCGCCCGAGCAGGTCGTCTTTCCGCTGACTCGGTGGGTCATCGGCGCGCTCTACATGGCCGAGAGCGCGCGCGACGACGACATTCTCGTCTCGAGCTGGGACGAGGACCACTGCTTCACGCGCTTCGTCGCTCGGGACGGCACGCCGCGCACCGATCTCACACGCATCGACCGGCCCACCTGCGCCATCCCTCGCGCAACGACCGAAGGCTTCGCCTTCTTCGACGAACCATCCGGCGACGGGTCCCGGTCGCTCTTCATGGTCGATCCCAGTGGCGGTCGCGTGTTGTGGGTGAGTGACCCGATTGAGATCCTCGACGGCGCGATCTGGTGGTCGCGCGCGACGGACGAGGACGGATCGATGCTCGTGGTCGCCATGAGCCGCGGCGTCGCGCCGACGCGGGCCCGCGCGCAGCGCATCGGTCCGCGCGGCGATCCGGTCGCTGATGTGGTGGACCTCCCGCCGTTCGCGGCGGCGAGTCGCATTCGAGTCGTCCCGACGACACGCGGCCGCTCGCTCGTCACCTGGCTCCAAGCACCCGACGGAGACCCCGACACTCAAGAGCGCGAGCTGCAGGCTTTCACGACCGATCACGAGGGTCATCCGCTGACCGCGCCGACCGTGCTCGCCGCGCCCGCCTATCGAGACGGAGGCCTCTCCCTTCTCCGCACGCGCCGCGCCATCTGGCTCGCCTACGTGGAGAGCGACCCGGGCGACCGCAGCGGCCGACACACGAAGCTCGTTGCGCTCCGCCTCACCGACGATGGTGATGTCGAGGAGCGTTTCGAGCTCGACGAAGGCCAGTTCCTGCGCGCCCCCATGATTCGCGGCCACGACGACGACGCCATCATCGCCTACACCGCCCAACACGACCCGGCGTCCGTCGGAAACCAGATCTACGTCGCCGGCCTGGTGTGCGAACGGTGAAGCCGAGTCATCGCGGAATGCACGTGCTGCTGGTGCAGTCGGGTCGCGTTCCAGGGCCGGGAAACATCCCGCACATGGTGGAGCAACGGTCTCGTACCGTACAGGTGGACATCCACGCTGGTGCGAACGCGCCGACGTCCGAGATGGCCACGGAGATGTTCAAAGCGTAGTAGCACTCGGTGCCGAGACCGATGTCGCACGCGCCGAGCACATGCCGGCAATCCGTGGAGACGGTGCAAGAATCCATGGCCACGAGCGCCGCGTACCCCGCCTCCATCTCCGCGCACGTCATGCAGACCGAGCCGGTGCTCAGGCTCAGACAGGCCTCGTCGGCAGCGCAGCTCATCCCGCAAGGACCAGACGCATCACCATCGACGAGCGTATCCATGGACGTGTCCGTCGGGACGTCCATCGGCGTGTCCATCGGGACGTCCATCGGCGTGTCCGTCGGGACGTCCATGGACGCGTCCGTCGGGACGTCCATCGCCGTGTCCATCGGGGCGTCCACCGCCGTGTCCATCGGCGTGTCCGGGGAAACGTCCGCCGCCGCGTCCATCGGAGCGTCCATCGCCGTGTCCGTCGCGTCCGGGTTACCGGCGACCCGGTAACCGCACCTGCATGCGCTCAGCGTCAGAAGCAGAATCGCCGTCGCAAGCCATCTGAACACCACGACACCGTAGCACCCCGCGCTGCCCAACTGGATCTCGAACGCCGCGCGCGCCTTGCCAGATTCAGCCCACGAAGAGGAGGAGATTCGAGGGCAAACCGAGGAACGTCAGCGTGTCGATCCGAACCGGCCTCTCGTCGCCGGAGGGGAGCAACTCGTGGAGCGCACGGCGATCGAGGAGGTTGAGGTTCTCCTCGTGCGAGAAGAAGTCGAAGCCGATGCGGCGGTAGAGAGGTCGATACACGTTCGCCGGCAGATAGTGCAGCAGGGGCACGACGGTGTGCGTCTCCACTGGATACCAGCGGTTCGGGGTGGTGACGAACGCGCGCTTGCCGACGCGCAGGATCTCTCCGAGGAATCGCCGCTGGGCGTCGCGGGTGCCCACGTGCTCGATCACCGCGTTGCAGAACACGACGTCGAACTCCTCGTCCTCGAAAGGAAGACGCTCGGCTTCTCGGGTGTTCTGGACGTACTGGACCTGAGGATAGGCGACGGAGATCCCTTCGGGGCTCTCCAGGCCGCAGGCCACCACTCGATCGAGGTGGGGGTAGTGCCGCTCGAAGTAGTAGCCCTCGGGTCGGTCGGACGACGCGTTGACGCCGAGATCGAGGACCCGTTGTTCGCGCTCGGGTGGGAACGCGGCAGCGAAACGCTCGTAGATGCGTCGCCGCGGACCTGCCATCAGCGCCGAGACCAGCCACGGGGGGATGGCCTTCTTTCGGTAGTGCGCGCTGTGATGGTCGTTTGGGGTTGCCATGACGGTCGATTTGCGACGCCGGATCGGCGGTTGTCAATCAGCGAGGCGAGCGACGAGCGCATCCGCCCGCGCCGCCGCTCTGACCGCGCCCACCCACGCCGCCCGCGCCGCCCGCGCCGCCGTCGCCCCGCGCCACGTCGCAGTCCGAGAGGTCCAGCACGGGGCATCGAGACGCTGTTTCCGGGCTACTTCGCGCTCGTGATGGCCACGGGGATCGTCTCGATCGCGGCAGAAGCATCTGGGTTGCCACGAATCGCCACGGGGCTGCTCTGGGTCAACCTCGGGTCGTACGGTGTCCTCAGCTCGCTCCTCCTGGTGCGTTTGCTGGTGTGGTTTGCCGGCATCGCGTCATGGGTGGTCGTGATGTACGGTTTCTTCACCACCGTCGTCGTCCGCAGCCCGAAGCCGTCTCTTCGAGAGGGCATCAATCCCTTTTCGGTACGACCCACGGTACTGGTCGAGGTGGATGGCTTCCGAGAGCGCGTGCACGACGTCGAGTCGCTCGGCTTCGACCGCGATCGACTGGTATGTCGCGCCGTTGACGCTGACCTCGTCGTGCTCGGCGGAGCACGGGCCGGAGCGGTAGCGAAATCTCCGCTCGTGCACCGGTGCGACGAGGAGGTCCGGAATCGGGAGGGGGAGCTCGCGCAGGATGCGCCCTGCGTCGTAGAGGCCGGAGCCGATCGCGGCCTCCGACCGTGTTCAGCGAACACCTCGGCGAGCCGGAAACGTCGTCCCCATGGCCCGAGCATGCCACGAAGCGAGCGCCCCCTCGTCGGCCAGCGTGTATGTTCTCGGGATCCCGAGGCAGGAGGCGCGAAACCGGGATCTGGGGCTGCCCGCCCACACAGCGATGACCGAGCTCTGCAGAGAGCTGGTAACGTGATCGCATGCGCCGGCTTTTCCTCGCGATCCTCTTGTCTGCCTGTGGCTCGGGACCGACCCCGGGCGTCTGCTCCACCAGCGCCGACTGCGCGTCGACCGACATCTGCATCGACGGCACGTGCGAGCCGCGCGCGAGCCTGGACGCGAGCATGCGCGACGACGCGCGCTCCGACGTGGCCGCGCCTCCCGCGGTCGTCTCGATCGCGATCACGCCAGCCGATCCGAGCGTGACCTCGGACGGCACCCCACAGTCAGTCGACTTCCAGCTGCAGGCGAGCTGGAGCGACGGCAGCACGTCCACGCTCGGCACCGTGTTCTGGTCGGCGGCCTCGAGCCGCCTCGGCGACATCGACTCGACCACGGGCGTCTTCACCGTCGACGGCGACATCGGCGGCGTCGAGACGATCCAGGCCGACGCCCTCGGCATGAGCGCGACGACGACGCTGACGGTCTCGCTGACCCGCAGCGTGCTCGGGCCGGGCGTCCCCGCCGACGCAGCCTCGCGCTTCGGTGCACCTACCGACGACGCCCCGCGCGCAGCCAACCTCCTCTATCCGCTCGACGGCACGCTCTTCCCGCAGAACGTCTACCCGCCCGACGTGCAGTGGGAGCGCGGCGCCGACGGCGACCTCTACCGCGTCACGCTCAGCGCGCCGCACGTCGACGCTCACCGCCTACGTGCTCCACTCGGGCGCGGGCTTCGGCTTCGACTGGGCGATCGGCCGCGACGAGTGGCGCGCGCTGGCCGATTCGAGCGGGGGCGAGAGCACGAGCATCGTGGTCGACCGCTGGATCGCCGCCACGAGCGAGACGATCGGGGGCACGCCGCGCAGCTTCGACTTCGCCACCGCCTCGATCACCGGCGCGATCTACTACTGGGACCTCCGAGCGGTCGCATCCTGCGCATCGGCGGCGACGGCAGCGGCCTCGAGAGCTTCCTGCCCAACCCGCCGCCGCGCGCGAGCGACGGCGAGCGCTGCGTCGCGTGCCACACGGTCAGCCGCGACGGACGCCGCATGGCCGCCGAGATCTGGGACGCCTCGCGGGGCTTCGGCGCGGTCTTCGATCTCACCGCCGATCTCACCGCCGATCCTGCGCCCACGCTCGTGCCGCCGACGACGACGCGCTGGCTCACCTCGAGCTTCAACCCCGACGCGACGCGGCTGATCGCGAACTGGGCCAACGAGATCTTCCTCGTCGACGCGACGACCGGGCGCGCGCTTGACGCCGAGCGGCACGCCGCTTCCGACGACGGCCTCGGCGCAACCCGAGTGGTCGCCCGACGGCAATTCGATCGCGTTCGTCACCAACCACAACGGCGCCAGCTGGGGCGTCGACTTCACGGCGAGCGATCTCGGGATCATCCCCGTCACCGGGCCGGACACCTTCGGCGCATCGACGCGTGCTCCTGGCCGGCGGCGGAAGCGCGATCGCCCGCCCGTCGTGGTCGCCCGACTCGCCTGGATCGCCATCCAGAGCGGCGCGAACAGCCGCTCGAACAACGCCGGCACGCAGTACCCCGCCGCAATCCGCCTCGTGGGGATGGATGGCTCGGCCGATCGACCTCGCCGCGCTCAACGGAGGCGCGCAGAACAGCTACTACCCGACGTTCTCGCCCTTCGACGCCGGCGGCTACTTCTGGCTCGCGTTCTTCAGCGGCGCGCGACTACGGCAACGCGCAGGTCGGCACTCGCGGCACCGGCCGCCGGCAGCTCTGGGTGAGCGCGGTCTCGAATGCGCCGAGCGCGGGCAGCGATCCGAGCCGCGTGCCCTATTGGATTCCACAGCAGGACGTCACGCACCAGAACATGGCCGCGTTCTGGGCCGAGGAGGCCTGCCGCGCCGACGGCCGCGAGTGCGCGGCGAGCGGCGAGTGCTGCAGCGGCTTCTGTCGCGACGTCGGCGCCGGACCGGTCTGCGTGCCACCGGACGTACCGACGTGCTCGATGCGCGGCGAAGCGTGCCGCGACGACGGCGACTGCTGTGCAGGCGAGGGAAGCTGCGTCTCGAACATCTGCAGCGTGCTCGGCTGACTCGCGGCGCCCCTACGCGACCCGCGACTGAGCGCCCGCGCGGAGCCGTGCTGGCGGCACGCGCTCGCGCCAGCCGATCAGGAAAGCCTCCTCCTCGGGGCTGCTCTCGCGCCCGAGGATGACGTTTCGGTGAGGGAAACGACCGAAGCGCGCGATCACGTCGCGATACTTCGCCGCCTGCTCGACGGCCATCGAGAGCGCGTCACGCACGGAGGGCTCGGCGTCCGCCGCCAGCGCGCGGGCCTCGGCGACGGCCCGCTCCTGCAGCACCGGATCCTCGGCGTGGACCAGGGGCATGTTCAGGAAGATCCGCTCCTCCGCGCTCAGCGCCCGCTGCGCCCCCGCGTCCATCGCCTCGAGCGCGATCTCCTGCGCTCGCGCGTCGCCCGCGTAGGCCCTCGGCTCTTCGCGATGAAGGTTGCGCGGGAGCTGATCGAGGGCGATCACCAGCGCCAGGCGGCCGCGGGGAGTCGCGGTCCAGGCGTCGAGATCGCCGGCGAGCGCCTTTCTCACCAGTCGCGAGAACCGGGCCTCGATCGCGCGATCGAAATCAGGGCCGCCCTGGAACCAGCGCCGGACCTTCGCGATCAGCGCTCCCTCCGAATCTGCCGGCGCGTCTCCGAACCAGAAGCGGAGGAGAGTTTCGGGATGCATCTCGTCCATCTCCGTCGATGCCAGCTCCCACGCTGGCCGGGACTCCACCCGAGCGCGGTAGGCCACCAGGCTCGGCCAGCGCACGAGGTCGAAGCCCAAGAAGGCGGCGACGCGGAGGGAGAGGGCGTTGGTGTCGGCGAGGCTGGGCGCGTCCAGCAGGTACTTCCGATCCCCGAGCGCCTCGCTCAGATCGCGCAGGGCGCGTTCGAGCTCGGCCCGCGTCGCCTCGTCGTCGCGCTTCGCGAGGACCGCGCGGAGGGCGGGGTGGAAGCGCCGGGTGAACGCCTCGATCGCGGCCCGCTCGCTCGGGCTCGCCAGGTGGTCGAGGCAGGCCGCCAAGCCGACGAACGTGTTCGCCTCGTCCCGGAGCACGGGCCCGGGTCGGCCGTGGCGCTCGAGAAAGTAGCCGTCGCTCCGCGCGACCAGTCGGTGCTCGATGCCCAGCTCGGCCAGAGCGAAGAGCAGGACGCGGGCCGCCCCGCAGCCCTGGGTCGCCTCGACCGTGACCCCCAGCCTCACTGGACCCTCGCGTGGGTGGGGCCCTCGACCCCGTCCGGCGCTGGACGTTCACCCGCGCCCGCTCCGCGTTCGAGCCGGCGCGGCGGTTGCGCCCGCCCAGGCCGAGCGCGCGCGTCAGCTCGGTCACCAGGGCGTCGATCTCGGCCTGGACACGCTCGCCGCGGCCGAGGTCCGCGTTCCTCTCGGCCTCCTCGAGCTCGCTGGCGAGGTCCGAGAGCTTCTGGCGGTAGGCGTCGCGTGCGCGTTCATCGATCACGGGTCCGGCGTCGGAGCCATCGAGCTCCAGTCGTGACACGCCGGCGCCGCCCGCGACCAGATCGAGGACGTGCACCGCGCGTCCGGCGCGCTCCACGAGCATGGCCAGGTAGCGAACGCCCTTCGAGTCGCGCACTCGCAGGGTCTCGCTCCCCAGGGTGAGGGCGCACGTCGCCCCTTCGCGGACGACGCCGAGCACCCGCGCGACCTCGTCGCTCGAGGCGCCGCTGGCGACCGCACCTTCGGATGGCTGTGAGCTCATCAGGTGCACCAGGCCGAGCTCGCGGTAGAGCGCATCGGCGCGTGCGCGGTGCTCGGCTGCTTCGTTGGCGTGGGTGGCGTCGCCCTGGCGGAGGAGGATCGCCGCCCAATCGGCGTGGGCGTGCGCCAGCGCCACCCGCCCATGAGTGCGCGTGTCGATCTCGATGGCGTGCAGGAAGTGGCCACGGGCCTCCTCTAGATCGCCGAGGGTGGCCGCGAGCTTTCCGAGGGTGGCGGCGAGGGCTCCCTCCGTCGTGAAGCCGGCGAAGCCCCAGAGGATTACCTCGCTCCGCCGCGGCAGGAGCGCGTCCCGGCATGCCGCGGCCATCGAACGATCCCCGACCGCGATCGCCATCTTCGCGACGCCGTTGACCATGGCGGTGGGACGGCCGAAGAAGTCGCGGTCGATCTGGGCGAGCAGCGCCGGGATCCGCTCCATGCGACCCATTTCGGCCTGCATCATGGCGAACATGATCTGGGCGCCCTGTTGTGTACCCAGAAGCGCCTCTGCCTGGTGAGCGTCGATGCTTTCGTCCCAGCGCCTCTGCGTCAGCATCTGACCGAAGCGGTAGAGGGGGAGAACGGGGAGGGTCGTCTCGACGAAGCCGCAACTCCGCGCGGCCTCGGCTTCCTGAACGAACGCTTCGGCTTCGTCGAAGTGGCCGCGGCGAGCGGCTTCCATCGCGTTCGCGTACAGGACCCGATAGCGGTGCTGGGGCTCTGGAAATCGGCGCGCGATCTCCGTGGCTTCGCGCAAGACCTCCGCCGCCCGCTCCGCGTCGGCGGCCATGGTGAACGTCATGAACGCCATCGCCATCGCACGGAGCATCTGGATCTCGTCGCCGTAGCTTCGCGTCAACGCCAGCGCCTCTTCTTCAATCGGCTGCCAATCGGCGGCGGGCGTCGCGAACACGAGCGGGAGCCGGGTTTCGTCGGTCGGCCGCCACCGCGACGCGCTGGGCGATCTCCTTCCCGGCCTGTACCCGTCCGCTCATGATCTCGTCGCGCGCGAGCTCGAGCTCGATCTCCGCGAGCCGCTCGGTCTCGACTGAGCGATCGCCGGCGACCGTGGTGATCGCGCGACTGACGATGGCGGCCGCTTCGGCGAAACCGTAGGTGCGGCGCGCCTCCTCCGCCGCGCGGCTGGCGAGGTCCAGCACCTGATCCGCGGGCGTCTCGGGGTAGGCACGAAGCGCCTGGAACGCGAGCTCGGCGGCGGAGGCGGTACCCCGCGCGTTCATGGCGTTCAGGGCGGTCGCGTGCCGCCGCCGGCGTTCGCCGATGGCGATCGACTCGTAGAGCGCGTCCCGCACCAGGATGTGGACGAAGGAGAGCACCGAGGGACCTTCGGCAGTGAGCACGTCGTTCTCGATCGCGCGCTCGACCGCGTCGGCACAGGCCGCGGTCGAGATGTTCAGCTGTGCGGCGCATACCTCCGTCAGGAACGCGCGGTCCACGCGGCGTCCGAAGACGGCCGCGACCTCCGTCACGGAGCGCGCCACCTCGTCGAGGCGCGACAGGTGCCCGCGGATCGCATGCTCGAGCCCGCCTGGGAGCCGCACCCCGGTCGCGGAGCCGCGCGCGAGCTCTTCGACGAAGAGCGGGTTGCCCTGCCCGGCCTCGAGGATGCTCAGGAGCGCTCCGTCGTCTGCCTCGGTGCCGCGCTCACCGAGCGCACGCCTCACGACCTCCGCCGCGTCGTCGTCGGAGAGCGGCCCGAGGTCGATCATCGTCGCCTCGCGGGCGATCGCCGAGAGCTGGTCTAGCGACGGTGCGGAGAGCCTCGCCTCGTGCGGGCGCCATGTCACCACGATGCCCACCGGACGCGCCGCCGTGGAGCGCGCCACGAAGTGGACGAGCTCGGTGGTCATCGCGTCGGCGGCGTGGAGGTCGTCGAAGACGAGGACCAGGGGTGTCTCCTCGGCCACTGCCGTCACGAGGAGCATCACCGCCTCGTAGGTGCGGAAGCGGGCGCTCTTGTCGTCGCTTTGCGGCCCGGGCGGAGCATCGACGAGCTCGTCGGGCACGAGGGGATGGAGGAAAGCGCGCTTGTCGCCGAGCTTCGCGAGGGCGGCCTCGCTGGCGATCTCGCGCACGATCTCGGTCACGGGCCAGCCGGAGGGCGCACCGCCCGCTTCCCAGGCCCGGCCCCACGCGACGCGCTGTCCTCGGGCCTCCGCGCGACGACACGCTTCCAGAGAGAGGCGCGTCTTGCCGATCCCTGGGTCTCCCGAAACGATGACGAGCCCGCCTCGGCCGCCGTGGGCCAGAACGAGCACACCATCGAGCGTCTCGAGCTCGGAGTCCCGACCGACGAAGCCAGTCCCCACGTCGGCATTGTACGCCGGCCACCTGGCAGAGCGGGGCTATCGAAGGGCCTGCAAGACTCGCGAAGCACGACTGAAGGACAGCGTCCACCAACGTGGCTCGACGCTCAGATCCCAGATACGACTTCGGCCGGTCGACGAATCGCCAACCAGCCGAAATCACTACCCCTCTAAGCGAAGTCTCGTGGAGCGGGACATGGGATTCGAACCCACGACTTCAACCTTGGCAATGGCCCAACCGTCCCCGACCCGATTTGTGAATTGAACGAAGACGCGGCGTTGGCGACATCGCGTGAGCACGCACGGGAACGGTTGGGCACGGGGGTGTAGTCAACAGGTAGTCAGCGGGCCGCGAGGTTCGGCGGCGTCAGCTCTCGACGGTCCGGTAGGCCTGGTCAGGGTTCTGAGGGTTGCTCGGGTCCTTCTGCTCGAGCCGCCCGTCTTTAACGAGCTGTGAGACGTAGTTCTGCGAGATCGTCTTGACGGCCCGCCCGAGCTGATCCGCGAGCTCGCGGGCCGTCCGAAATCGGCCTCTGCAGAGGGCGAGGATGGCACGCTCGACGTCCTCTCTTCGCGCCCAGGACTTCCCAGCCACCTTGGCGACGGGGTCCTCGTTTTCCTCGATGATTTGGGTTTGGGGGGAGGTTTGGGGGGAGGTTTGGGGAGCGGTTTGGGGAGCAGCTTTGGGAGCCTCGGGAGCCGTGTACCAAGCACCCTGGCGGTCCCCGTGACGCTCGAGGAGGCCGTCGGCGACCAAGCGCTGGAGAAGCAGCGTCAAGTCGCGCGGGTGCGCGGTGGTGACGGCTTGCAGCATCCGGTTGGTGACTTTCCCCTCCGCCGCGGCGGTGGCCACGGCGAGCCGACCGTGCTCGTCGAGGTCGGAGAATCGAGCGCCGAATCGGCGGGTCAGATCGTCGAGAACCTCTTGTGGCAGCAGACTGGCCATCGAGAGATGCAAGGTCGTGGTTTCCAGCGACAGATCCTCTTCGATGAGCGGGACGCGCCAGTCTTGCGTGCGAGGACCGAACCCCCGCGCCGTTGTACCGCTGCATCGACGCCTACTGCCAGATGTGCCCGACGCCGCCCGAGTGTTCTCCTCGATGCTGACGGCCGCTACTCCCAGCTGATGTCGTCGATGGCGATGGGACGGCGCGGCTCGACAGTGATGCGCAGCTTGCGGATCCCGTCATCGCTGCGCACCTCGACCACCCCCTCATCCCAGCGGGTGTAGTGAGGGGCGACTAGCGGTACCGCGTAGCTCTCGACACCATCAACGCTCACGCCGATCGCCTGGACGGTGGGGGGGAGGAAAGGTCGGATGTCGCGGCCACGTGGAATCGGACGAGGCTCGCATTCGCCGGAAGCGTGAACTCGACGTAGTCATAGTGCAGACCGATCTCGGCCGAGGCGATGAACGTGGTGCCGGACGGGATGAAACGGGCGCCTTCACTGCAGCGGAAACCGAAGAAGCCCGAAGCGCCGCAGCGCACCATGGTCACCGGTGATTGCCCGAAATCGTTTGGCACCGGCATGCTCAAGACGAGGCCGGAGTGATACATGTAGGGCGTCGATACGATGCCGAACTCGGGAAACGGCTCCATTTCGAAAGTCTCGATTCCGGGCAGGCATCCCCCGTCGCGCGCAGAGCAGACCGGGCCGGAATCCATCTCGGCGCTGTCACCCGCGCTCGAGTCCTCAGGACCACCATCCCACGGACGCCACGTGCTGCCATCGGCATCAGGAGATGCCGAGTCCGCTCCGGCCTCAAAGCCACTGTCGTGTGCATCCATCGGCGCATCCATCGCGGCATCCTCCTCAGGGTTAGCGGGGTCATGGGACTGCCCGCACGCCGCCAGCGTCATCGCCAAGAAGATCGTCGAGGCGTTTCGGGTCTGCGAGTTCACAACGCCATCATTCGTGCCGAGATCACGAGGTCTCCAGCACTCCGAACGGCCACGTCGGTCGCCCACTCGTCCGGGGATCCGCGCACGTCGCCCAAGGCTCCGCTCCAGATGAGCCCCCCAGCATCGACCCGATACACGATCGCTTGGTTGACGTCTCCGTCGCTGGTGTGCCGGTAGCTTCGACCGCCCACGAAGATCCTGCCGCTCGACGCTTGGATGGCCATCACGTGGGACGCCTCGTGCCACCGTCGGACGTGCGGGAACCTGCGCACATCGTCAACAACGAGGGAAAGATTGGTCACCGTAGCCGCGATGAGGAGCCGCCCGTTTTCCACGCCGGCAACATCGCGGTCATCGCGTTGGTTTCCTCGTTCTCTCCAGGGTCTCGGCACGGGCAGCATCGCCACCAGCACCACGAGACCGAGACCCTGGATGCATCTATACTTTCCTCCCCGCCCTCACAACTGACCCACGACTCGATGTACGGAAACAAGGACCGGGAGCACACATCCTCGCCTGCGCCCGCAGAGGCGGCGCGACCACCCTGTGTCCGCGTCCTCTCGTTTGGGGCTGGCTTCGCCGCTTCGACGACCGCCAGGTCGGGTCGAATCGCTGCAAGACCTGAAGCGGGGCTTGCTGGATGTTTCCATGGTGACCGGTCCGGCGCGCAGGCGGGCGGATAGCGAACGGGCTGATGTATTTGGACACAAACATCGACCGCTCGACTGAGGATGCGTACGTTCTCTAGGCGTGACCCAGGCGACACCGACAAATACTTTGGTGGAGCGCTTGGTCGCCAACCTGGTGAATCGCTGGTCGAATGGGTGCTGGCACACTCGGCGCCGCACCGAGGACCCGAGCTTGGCGCAGTGAACCGTCCACGAGCCGAGCCCACCCCCCGAAATACGATCTCCCCATTTCGGAGCCTTCCATCGCTGCGCTGACGACCGACGTTCGCCGGCGTCCCATGGCCGGCGATCCATCTCAGGAGCTGATGACGACGGAGGAGGCGCGCGTCTTCCTCCGCTATCGGTCGCGCCGGGGGCTGTTGATGGCGGTGCAGCGTGGGGAGGTGGCGCCGATCGGGCGGCGGGGGCGGACGCTCCTGTTTCGTCGGGTCGATCTCCTCGCTATGCTGGAAGGGCGTGCTCACGCGGCTCGCCTCCGCCCGGAGGTGTATCGCGATGAGGAAATCAGAAAAGCAGGGCCGGCGGGTCCTGCCTGGTCTTTGGCAACTGAAGAGGAAAGTGTGGATCGTGCGCGCGCAGCCGGTCGATCCGTCGACGGGCAAGCGCGTGAACCTGCGGCGCGTTCTCGAGGACGTGTCGCGGCAGGAAGCGATCGAGGCGCGCGAGGCGCTGCTCCGGACGTTCGATGTTCGGGACCGCCGGTGAGCCGGCCGAGCCCGATGCCGAAGACGGCCCCGGTCGTGGTCGGCGATTTCGCGAGCTCGTGGCTCGAGCGAAAGATCGCGCGCGGTGACCTGAACGCGTCGACGGCCGAGCGCTACGCGCTCGCGCTGGACCGGCTCAGCGATCGCATCGCGGAGATGCCGATGCGCGACGTCGCGCCGGGCGACATCGAGCGGTGGATGATCGCGTCGCTCGCTCAGTACGCACCGGCGACCATCAACAGCTGGCTTCGGGTGCTTCGCGCGATGTTCAACGACGCGCGGCGGCCGGTCGGGCTGACGTTCAACCCGGCGGAGGAGGTGCGCTTCCTCAAGGTTCAGCCGAACCTCGAGGAGTCGAACTCGCTGCCGCCGCGTGAGCTGGCGCGGCTTCTCGAAGCGCTACGTGCCGGGGATCCGATGCTCGCGGCCGCGGCGTGGACGCAGGGGCTCACCGGGCTTCGCTGGGGCGAGGTGTCGGCGTTGATGTTCGCGGACCTCGTCGAGGAGGAGCGGGTGCTCTGGGTCCGCCGCAAGGTGGTGAAGGGCGAGCTCGTGCCGTCGACGAAGTCGGGTAAGGCGCGATGGGTCGGCGTGCCGGGCGTGCTGCTCGAGCTCCTCCGCGAGCATCGGGCGCGGCTCGTTCGCGAGCAGCATCCCGGCTTGTCGAGCGGGCTGATGTTCCCATCCAGGGTCGGGACGCCCCTCGGCTCGGCGCGTATCTCGGATGCGCTCGCCGCCGCCCGCGCTCGCGCGGGCATCACGCAGCGCATCACCTCGCACGGGCTCAGGCGGTCGATGACCGACCTTCTGAGGCGCGCGAAGGTGGATCCAGTGGTCGCGAAGTCCCTCGTGGGGCACGCAACCGACAGGATGCGGGAGCATTACTCGACGCTGCTCCCGGACGAGGCGAGGCAGGCGGGCGACCAAGTCGCGGCGCTGCTCTTCCCCGCCTCGGCGCACGGTCCCCGGACGAAATAGTCATCCGGATAGTCAACGTGGCTCGACGCTCAAATCCCAGATACGACTTCGGCCGGTCGACGAATCGCCAACCAGCCGAAATCACTACCCCTCTAAGCGAAGTCTCGTGGAGCGGGACATGGGATTCGAACCCACGACTTCAACCTTGGCAAGGTTGCACTCTACCACTGAGTTAGTCCCGCAGAGGCGCGAACAACTAATGCAGCCTCGGCGGGCTGTCAAGGCGGGCGCGACAGGTCGGCGGCCTCATTTGGGGACGGAGGCCGGGCACGGGCCTGGGACCCGAATTCAGCTAGGATGGGGGGGTGATCATCCTGCTCATCGTCCTGCTGGTCACGCTGGGGGATTGCAGCTGCGGCGACCCGCCGCCGACCGTGGTGGGCCCGGGCCCGTGCTCCAGCGTCGTGCTCTGCGTCTCGTCCTGCACGGGGACGGGTACGGGAACGACCTCGTGCGCGCCGTGCCCCGCGGGGACCTTCGACGTGAGCCTCTGCAGCGACGGGGGTCCGCTCCCCGGCGACGCCGGCTCTTGCGACGACTCGCCCTGCGACATCGAGTCTCTCTGCGCCTACGCCTGCGACGAGGAGCCGTTCTACGTGGGGTGCTGCGAGTGCCCGGCTGGGACCATCGATCAGAACAGCTGGTGCGGAGGCGCCGACGCCGGGCCGGATGACGGTGGCGTCGATGGTGGCCTCGACGGAGCCTTGGACGGCGGACCGGGCCCGGGTGACGCGGGTGACGCTGGAGACGCCGGGGACGGCGGACCCGGCACCCTCCTCGCCGTGGGTGAGCCCTGCTTCGACGACCGGCAATGCGCGTCGGGTCTCTGTTTCGGCGCGGCCGATGCCATGACCGGCGAGTTCCTGCCGCCGACCTGTCAGGCGATGTGCCTGCCCCTCGACGACCGCGGCTTCTGGTGCCGCAACGATCGCCACTGCTGCGAAGGAACTTGCTGCGTGGGCTGTGGTGAGCTCGAAGGGCTCTGTCGCAGCACCCCGTGATTCTCACGACCGAGAGCTTGCTTCGCCTGCTCCTCGCCGCCGCGGCGGTGACGGTCGGATGTGGCGACGATGGCGGGGCGCTCACCGACGCGACGGCCGACACCACCCCCGCTTCGGACGCCGCCTCCGCCGATGAAGACGCCGACGCCCAGGCGCCGCTTCGGTTCACGGTGGTGGTGGTGAGCAGCCCCGTCGCCGACCTCGTGCCGATCGAAGACGCGCAGGTCTTCCTCGACACCCCGGATGGGCTCCTGTCCGCGACGACCAATCGCAGGGGTGCGGTGACCTTCGATGGGGTCGACATCGACGCGGGTGAGCTGGTGCTCACCGCCTTCCATCCCGACTACATCGCGACCACCTACGTCGGTTTCGACCGCGAGGTGATCCGTCATCACGAGGATCGCGGCTGGCCCGTCACCGCCGAGGAGGCCCAGATGGTGATCGCCCTCGAGCGCGTCGCCACCATCTCTCTCTCCGGCACCGTGGTGAATGCACCGGCGGGCCTGTCCACGCTCTTCGTCGAGCCACTCGACGGCGACGCGCTCCAGTTCCGCGGCTTTCTCACGCTCCCCTGGACCATCCGCATGTCGCCTCAGCCCTCCACCACGTTGATCGGTTGGGCCTGGGCGCTCTCGCCTGCGACCTTCGGCGCGCGCGGCCGACAGTGGATGGTGGACGCGACCTTCCTCGAGACGCCAGCGGCAGACGAGACGACGGACCTGGTCCTCGACTTCTCCACCGACGTCCCGCTCGCGGAGCGGACCATCGCCTACGTGGTGCCGAGCGGCACGCCGTTCTTCGACAGCGCGCTACCACTCGCCGCGCTCAGCACGGTCACGCCGCGCGGACAGATCGGCGCCACCGTCGGCTTCCCTCTCGAGACCACCTACACCGAAGCCACCGGCGTGGTCACCGCCCGGCTAGGCCTCGTCGATCCGCCGGCGGGCGAAGCGTCCTTCCTCACGCTGCAGCTCGAGTCGGACGGCGGCGGTCAGTCGAGCGTCGTCCTCGATTGGGACGGGCCGCCCAGCGCGCCGATCGACGCCGAATTCCTCTCGCCGCCGACGCTGGACGTCGCGACCGCCGACGGGATCGCGTTGACGGAGCGCGTGCGCTGGACATCGACCGCAGCCGACACCATCCAGCGCGTCACCTACGCGGTGGACACTGCGCCGCGCTGGTACGTCCAGTACTGGGGCGCGGCTCGCGCCCGCGGCCTCTTCCCGGAGCTGCCGATCGAGACGCGCGACGCCATCCTGGTGCCGGGAGCATTGACCGCCGCCGTCTCTTCGTGCGAGTTCACCCCCGGGCTCTGCCGCCGGATCTCGACGTCCAGGGCCTTCGACGTCAGTCGTTGAACGGAGGGACGATGCGGCGATTCTTCGTGGTCTTGATGGCGCTCTGCGCCTGCAAGTGCGGGACGAACGGGCCCGTCACGCAGCCGTCCGCGCCGCAGATCAGCACCGAAGCGCCGGAGACGGCCGAGGCCGAAAGCGAGGGCGCCGGCAACGACGAAGCGCCGGAGTCGTTCTTCTCGAACCCCGAGCCGCGCGAGCAGGAGCCGCCCACGGCGGAGCAGGCCTCGGCCTTCGCTCGCACCAGCAACGCCTTCGGCTTCGCGATCTACGGGCAGGCGCGCGGAGCCGACGGCAATCTCGCGATCTCGCCGGCCTCCATCACCCTCGCCTTCGAGATGGTCTTCGGCGGCGCCCGGGGTGAGACCGCAGCGGAGATGGCGCGCACCATGGGCCTCGTTGGGGACGCCGACGCGGTGCACGAAGCCGCGGGCCGCGTGCTCGCGCGCTGGAACGATCCGAACCGCGAGGATTACGAGCTGCGCGTCGTGGATCGCCTCTTCGGCGAGCAGAGCGCTCGCTTCGAGCAGGACTACCTCACGCTGACGCGCACCACCTACGCCGCGCCCTTCGAAGGCGTGGACTTCCACGGCGCGCCGAACGAGCAGCGCGAGCACATCAACGAATGGGTCGCCCAACAGACACGCGAGCGGATCACCGATCTGTTGCCCCCGACTTCGATCACCGCCGACACCGGCCTGGTGCTGGTCAACGCCGTCTATTTCCTGGGCGCGTGGGCCGAGCCCTTCGATTCAGCGCTCACTCGCGACGAGCGCTTCACTCTCGCCGATGGCTCGACCATCGAGGTGCCGCTGATGCGGCAGACCGAGAACCTGAAGCACGCGCATCGCGGCGACGTGACGGTGGTCGAGCTGCCCTACCGCGGCGACGAGCTGGTGATGACGCTGATCATCCCCGACTCGGCCACGGGCCTGCCAGCCATCGAAGGCCAGCTCTCGGGTGATCAGTTCGAGCGATGGGTCGGGCTTCTCTCACAGGACCGGGTGCGCCTGGTGATGCCGCGCTTCGAGATGTCGACCCGCATGACCCTCTCCACAGCCCTGAAGGCGCTCGGCATGCGTCTCGCGTTCGACGACGGCGCAGCCGACTTCTTCGGCATCGGGCGCCCCGCCGACCCCGACGAGCGCCTCTATGTGAGCGAGGCGTACCACCAGGTGTTCGTGAAGGTGGACGAAGAGGGGACCGAGGCGGCCGCGGCCACCGCGGTCACGATGGGCTTTGGCGGCGGGCGACCCGCCGAGCCGATCGAGATCCGCGCCGACCGCCCCTTCCTCTTCGCCATCCGCGAGCCGAGCTCGGGGACGATCCTCTTCATGGGCCGCGTCGTCGACCCGAGGCCCCAGACTCGGCAGTGAAGAAGAAGAGCGGTACGTGAGCGAAGCGGGCGTCGGGGCGAAGCGCGGCGTCAGCGTTCTTCGCCTGCGCGATGCGCGCCTGCTCCTCGGCGGTGAGCGGCAATCCTTCGAGCGCGGCGAAGCGCGCGGGATTGGGCGGGACGAGCTCCGGGCTCTGCTCGATGCGCACCGTCAGGCCCGCCTCACAGAGCTCCGCCGGCAGGCGCCGGGCGACGTCGGGCACCCCACCCGCGCGTGCGATGGCGGCGGCGGCGGTCGGGGCGATGGCGATGGTGGGGGGGTGCTCGATGGCGGCGTGATAGTCCGGCTCGACGATCACCACCACGCCGTCCGGTGAGAGCACCCGAGCGATCTCCTCGGCGATGCGGCGTCGCGCCGCCGCGTCGTTCCAGAGAAAGACGAACTGCGCGTAGACGAGCGCGAAGCGGCCCGAGGCGAAGGGCAGGGCGGTCGCGTCGGCGACGACGCGCTCGTCGGCGGGCGCCTTCTTCACGATGGGATCGCGATCGAGGGCGACCACCGGACCGCGGCTCCGCCGCAACAGCTCCGCGCTCACCACCCCCGGCCCCGCGCCGAGGTCGAGGACGGGCCCGCGGTGGCCGATGCCGATGCGCCGCAGGATGCGCGAGCGCATCGGCGCGATCAGCGCGTCCTGGGCGCGAAGGACCGACTCTGGCGGGATGCTGGGCGGCGCGCCTTCGCTCATATCGGCCATGTGTGATCGGATCGCGGCATTCGTGTTCAATTTGGGCCTGGGGCCCAAAGTGGACGCGAATGCGTCATCGGCCGCCGCCGGCACAGGCGCACGCGCACGCGCAGCCGGCGCAGGCGCACGCGCAGCCCCCGCCGCCGCCACCTCCGCCACCGCCGCCGCTGTTGGAGAAGAAGGCTTCGAGGACCTCGCCCGTCACCTTGTCGGCGCCGGAGAGATCGATGACGCCGCCGGCGGCCGCCGCGTTCACGTCGCCCGGCCGGATGGCGTTCGAGAGCTGGCCGGTGACGCGCTCGGTCCACCCGGCGAAGCCCGCCGCCACGTCGCCGAAGCTCGTCTGCGTGTGGTCGATGGCGCCCCCGCCGGCGGACGCCGCTGCGTCGGCGACGCTGCCGAGATCGACGCCGCCGCCCGTGTGGACGTAGCCCCAGGTGGGCCGGTACCAGTAGCCGCCCGTCCCCCAACTCGAGAAGCGGTCGTCGTAGTCGTCGTCCATGAGCAACCACTCGAGCTTCTCGTCGACCTTCTTGGTGCGCATGTCTAGCTCGCCGATGGCCTCGGCCTCGGTCCACGCGCGCTGGATCTGATACCGGTAGTACTTCTTCGTCTGGTCCACGTCGAAGCCGAGCACGCGCTCCGCGACGTGCTCGACGAGCTTCTTCATCGCCGCGCCGAAGTCGACCTCGTTCACCGAGAGGCCGCGGCTGTCGTCGATGGCGTCGAGGAAGGCGTGCTCATAGGCGTGGATCACCAGCCCGGCCTGAGCCGCCGCCCGCCGCCGCGCCTTGTGCTTCTTGGCCTGGGCGATGGCAGGGACGATGCTCACGGTGAGCGGCTTGAGGTTCTGCTGGATCAACAGGCGCTTCCGCAGCATCCCGAAGACGACCAGCGTCAGCACCCGGCCCAGGGGCAGCTCGAGGAGCACCGCGGCCTCGGGCGCGGTGAGCCCGCGCTTGATCCCGCCGCCTTCCACCGAGGCGATGGGCGGCAGGTACGTCCGTTTTCTCCGCTGCGTGCGCCATTCGAGGAGCGCGCCGACCACCGGGATGACCGGGATCAGAACCAGCTGCACCAACGGCGCGAAGTAGCAGAGCACCCCCACCACGCCTGCGAGGAAGATGAAGACCGACCAGCCGGTGAAGCCGGTGAAGCGCATGAAGAAGAGGAGCGACACCAGCAGCATCAGGATGCCGGCGATGACGCGGACCTTCGGGTTGTCTTCCCACCACTTCACGAGGAGGTCCCACTTGGTGATCTCCACCACGCGGCTCATCACTCGGCGCGGGAAGGAGATGCCGACCATGTGCGCCTCGGTGAAGCGCGTGTGCTCGAAGCGGAAGCCGACAAGCGCGTGATCGTCGAGGTCGGCCTTGTTGTAGAACGGCGTGCCCTGATTCAGGACCTCTTCGGCGTTCACGCCCGGCGGCAGCTCGATGGCGATGCGCAGATCGGTGTCGCCGGTGACGAGGGCTCCATCGAACCAGGTGGGCGTGATGCGTATCGACGCCAGCGCATCGTCGGTCGTGTCCGAGAATACGAGATCCGGCATGGTCGTCGTGAACTCGAAGACGCCGCGGGCCCCGGCCGGGATCCCGGCGCCGATGTGCACTTCGACGCCGGTGTCGATGTAGGTGGAGGGTGCGATGGCGTGCGTCTCCACGCCGTCGAGGGACGCCCGCATGTTCGAGATTCGGTAATCGTCGTGGGGAAGCCCCACGTCGACCACGTCGATGGGCGAGCCGTAGGAGCTGTTCTCGAACTCGATGATGTAGTGGATGCGCACCGAGGCGTCGGTGTTGACCCTGCACTCCATCGTCACCTGCGGGACGGAGAACGCATAGGTCTGCGCAGCGGCAGGAGCCGTCGCCAGCGCCGGGAAGAGGAGCACGATCGTCGCGGCCGTGAGGGCGGCCCAAGTCGAGAGGCGGCGCATCACTTCTCACCTCCAGAAAGGGTGGCCCAGGTCGCGCGGTCTTTCGGGCAGCCGGCGGCGCAGAGGGCGAGCCCCGGGCACATCGTGCACCGCGGCGGATCGTCCACCGACGTGCGCCAGTGGTGGAAGATCGGGGCCTGCCAGATCTTTTCCCAGGGATCGTCGAAGAGGTTGCCCGCCATCGTCGCCGGCCCGTTGGGCGCGATCACCCGCCCGTCGGCCTCGATGCGGATGCAGGCCTCGCCCGCGGCGCGCGGTCCGGCCGCGACCTGCTCCACCAGCGTGATCGACGGGTCGCGCTCTTCCGGCGCCGCCCATACGAGGTTGATGTTGCCGTGCTCGGCCACCTCTTCGAGGCTGGTCGCCACCTGTGGGAGCTCGATGCTCGACAGTGCGCGACCCTGCCCGTCCTCGTCGGTGATGGCATAAGCCACCAGCGCCTCGATGCGATGCTTCGCGAGGACGCGACCCAGGTCGTCGAGATCGTCGAGGATCGCCCCGAGCAACGGCATGACGGCGATCGGGAAGAGCTCGAGGTCGTGACAGAGCGCGAGGAGCCTCTCCGCATGCGCGAGGTCCCCTTCGCCGAAGAGGTCCTCGTGCATCTGCGGGTCGACACCGCTCCAGAGCAGGTCGAGGTGGTCGAGCCCCGCCATGGCCAGGCCGCGGACCACGGTCTCCGGCATCAGGTCCGACGCCCGCGCGCGCACGCCGGTGATCATCCCCACGTCCTCCGCCGCCTCTACCAGGTGAACGAGATGGCCGGCGTTGTGGCCCACGGGAAGCACGAAGCGCACCTGCGGAATGCCGATGTCCCAGAGGCGGTGGACGATCTCCTTCGCTCGACCCGCCGAGGGCGTGACCACCTCGGCGCAGAGCGGCGCCGAGAGCGCGCGCCGGTGCAGCGTGGCATCTGGGTCGTCGAGGCTGGTCAGCGCGATCCCGTCACGCGGGCGGGCGAGGTCGTCGATCGCCTTGCCGACGCGGTCGACGTCCTGGCTCGCCTTCGATCGGTCGACGTGCGCGAACTTGCGCGCGAGGTCCTTGGAGATGCGCCCGGGGCTCGCGCCTTCGAGGATCCCGCGGGCGATGATCACGCCGGTTTGTGAGAGGCGAAGCGCGGCCGAAGCGTTGGCGAGGAGGATCCCCGAGCCGTCGGGATCGACGCGCAGGTGATAGCGCGCGACCTGACCGTCGCGCTCGCGGGAGAAGTGGGTGAGGGGGCTGGTCATCGCGAGACCTCCGTCCGCTCCGGGATGCGCAGGGTGACGAGACCCATCGGTGCGCGGTGCACATCGCTCGCGCATCCGGCTCCGGCGCTCTCTCCTTCGCCGCAGGTGCAGTGGCTCGCGGCGCTGACGCCTGTCGAGCGGATCCCGCGTCCCGTCGTGAGTCCGCCGCTCGCGCAGCTCTGACAGCCGCCCGGGGCCACGCCCGCCGCAGACTCGCGCTCGATGCGGCAGCCCCCGCCGCAGAGCGGCAGGTCCGGGCAGGTGTGGCACTTGTCGGGGAGCCCCGCCCACGCTGGATCGTCCTCGCGGTCGCGGAAGGAGCGGAAGAGCTCGCCGCGCCAGATCTCGCTCCAGGGATCTCGAAGCATGTTCCCGGCGGAGATGTAGTAGCTCTGGCAGGGCAGCACGTCGCCGTTCGGCTCGATGCACATCGAGTACTCGCCTGCGTTACAGCGCTTGGCCCCGATCTCGAGCTCGACCGGGTTCATCTCGCAGTACTCGGTGACCGTGTACCAGAGGAACCGCAGCCCGCGCTCCTCGGCGGTGTCGCGGACCTCGATCAGGAGCGAGGGCAGGGCGTCCTGGGGGATGGCATCGGGGTTCGCGTCGCCGCCGCCCGAGTAGATCATCCCGTTCATCGCGAAGGTGCTCAGGCCCAGGTCGCCCAGGAACTCCACCGTCTCGCCGATCTCGGCGGCGTTGACGCGCGTGATGGTGGTGTTGGTGATGACGTGGAGGCCCTCGGTCTCGACGCAGGCGCGCACGCCGGCCACGCATTCTTCCCAGGCGCGGGCGCCGACCATGGCGTCGTGCACCGCGGCGTGGTGGCTCTCGAGGGTGATCTGCACGTGGTCGAGGCCGGCGTCGCGAAGCCGTTCGACGTACGCGCGATCGCGGAGGCGCCGTCCGTTGGAGTTGAGCCCGGTCATCATCCCCGCCTGGTCGGCGTGGGCGATGAGCTCTTCGAGGCCCTTGTAGACGGTGGCTTCGCCGCCGGTGAAGATCACGTGCGGGACGCCGACCTCCGCGAGCTGATCGAGGATGCGCTTCCAATCGTCGACCGGCAGCGCGCGCATGTCGAAGCGCTCCGGGTCGTTGTAGCAGTGCGGGCAGCGGTTGTTGCAGGCGTAGGTGAGCGCGAGGTCGACCTTGTGCGGCGCGCGGGCGCGCTGGCTGAAGAGCGGCACCTGCGGCAGCTCGAGGGCGCAGGTGTGACAGCTGGCGGAGGGCGTCGACAACACCTGCACCACTCGCTGCATCCGCGCGTAGTCCGCCGCGAAGTCCCCGCGCGTGCCCCGGTAGCGCCGCGAGAGCGCGCCGAGCGCCCGGCGCGGCGGCCAGCCCTCGAGGGCCATCCAGATCATCTCGGTGGCGGTGGTGGTCAGGTGGATGACGTCGGTGACATCGCGAAAGAGCAGGCCGGTTCCGTCGTCCTGAACGCGGAGATGCAGCCGCGTCTGCCCACCATTTCCGGTGAACGGGTAGGTGTTCAGCCCGCGCGGGATGGGGACCTCGTCTTCGCCGCGCACCGCTCCGAAGAAGGCGCCCACGTCCTTCTGGATGGCGCGCGCCACGTTCGAAAAGAGCATCACCATTTCGGCGCCTCCTCCATCTGGTAGCTGGCCTGGCAGTAGGGGCACGCGACCATCACAGCTCCCTCGTGCACCGTCACCGCCTCCTTCGAGAGCGTCGCCCCGCACTTCTGGCACTTCAGCTCTTCGAGGCGGACGTCACCGCCCACGTCGATGCGCTGGACGATGTTCCGCTGTGTGACCTGCGGGCGCATGCGCGCCGCGACCACCATGGCGATCGCTGCGGCGATCAACACCGCGCCGACCACGATGCGCAGCACCTCGCCCTGGTTCCCCGCGACGAAGACCAAACCGAGAAGGCCGACCAACACGGCCAGGACGTACATGACGATCTTCAAGGCCCCTCCGATCGGCGGGACCCTATCACGCCTCGCTCCGCGCTACTCGTAGCGGACGCCGTCGGCTGGCAACAGGCGCGCCGCCCACCAGCTCGGGATCAGCGTCGCCAGAAGGCAGATGGCGAAGGCCACACCGGTCGTCAGCACGAACTCCCACGAGCTGATCCGCACCGGGAGGTGGTCGATCAGATACACCTTCGGATCGAGCGGGAATTGGTAGAGGTCGAGATAGGCGACGGCCCCGCCGCCCAACAAGAGCCCGATGAGCGTACCGAAGGCGCCGATCACCAGACCCTGCACCATGAAGATGCCGAGGACGCTGAAGTCCTTCGCGCCCATCGCCTTGAGGATCGCGATCTCGCGCTTCTTTTCGAGTACCAGGATGATCAGCGTCGCGATCACCACCAGCGCCGCCACCACCATGATCGCGGAGGTGACCAGGCTCAGCATCACCTTCTGAATCTCGAGAGCGGTGAAGAGGTTTCGGTTGAGCTCCTCCCAGTCCATCGTGTGGAAGGGACCGCCGCCGAGCTCGCGTTCGATCTTGCGTGCGATCTCGGGCGCCGCGTCGATGTCGTTCAAGCGCATCTCGACGCCGGTGACCGTGTCTCCCTGATCGAAGAAGGACTGCGCCTCGTAGAGGTCCACGTAGATCAGGCGGCTGTCGTACTCCTGAAAGCCCGCTTCGAAGACGCCGATGACGCGGAACTCGCGGCTGCGCGGCGTGCGGTCGTTGGGCGCCCAGAGGCTCGTGTCGAGGCCGGCGAGGGGCGAGATGACCCGCACGCGGTCGCCGATCTCGAGACCGAGGTTCGCGGCCAGCGTCTTGCCGACCACCACGCCGGGCAGGTCCTGCGCATCGACCACACCCTCGGCTTGCTCGCGCTCGCGGGCTTCCTCTTCGAAGAGCTCGCGCTCGGCGTCGTCCGTGGGCAGCCCCTCGCCCTCGTCCAGCTCGGAGAGCGCCTGCTGCATCTCCTCGAGGGTGGGGACCTCGACCTCGGGGAGCGGCTCGATCTCGTCGCCTTCGCCGTCGCCCGCGAGTTGGGGATCCGTCTCCCAGACGGGCTGCCACTCCGCGGCCGCGTCGGGCGCGTCTTCGTCGCCGACGATCAGCGGCTCGTCACCGCCCGTCTCCGCGATCCGATCCCGGAGCGCCTCCATCTGCTCCTCGGTCATCGCGCCCGCGTCGGGCGCATCTTCCTCGTCGCCCTCGCCGGTGAGCCCGCGCAGGTAGTCGTCGAGGTCTTCGCCCATCGCATCGCCGCCGGCGGAGAGATCGTCGGGTGACAGAGGCGGATGCGCGTCGGGGCGCCGCAGTCCGTCGAGGGAACCCGCCACCATCTGACTCGGCAGGTCCAGCACCGACGGCATCAGCTCCGGGTCCACGCCCTTCACCAGCACGCCGCCGATGCGGTCGCCCTTGGCCAACATCATCTCGTTGATGACGAAGGGCGCGGCCCCGGCCACCTCGGGCATCTCGTCCGCCATGGTGATGACGTCGCGGTACTCGTCGAAGTCGAGACCGTACTTCAGCACCAGGACGTGGGCGTTGACACCCAGGACCTTGTCGCGAAACGCGTCCTGAAAACCGCTGGTGATGCTCAGCACCGCGAGCAGCGCTCCCACCCCGAGCGCGACACCGGCCACGGCGATCACGGTGATCAAGGACACCGTCGATCGCTTCTTGGAGCGCAGATAGCGGAGCCCGATGGTCAGGGAGTAAGCCATGTTTGGAGATTGCCCCGCAGAGGCCGCGTCTTCGGCAGCCCGTGCACCAACGGCTCGGGCTCCCGCCGTATTCGGGATGGGGCGCCGGAACGTAGCAAAACTTCGCCCCGGGTGGGAGGATGTAGGAGAGCTTCACGAGGGGGTGAGGTGGCTCTGCGCTGGCTCGGTGGCTACACTTCGGGGGTAATGCACTTTCTTAAGGTCGGACGCGGGGGGTGGTTCCTCCTCGTCTGCGCTCTCACGGCGCTCCCCGCTCTGGGCTGTGACGATGGCAGCTCGGGCAGCTCGGACTCCGGACTACCGGACGGCAGCACCACCCCCACGGCGGTGATCGAAGTCGTGGGCGACTCCAACCTCGCGCTCCTCTTCGGAGACGAAGCGTCGGTCCGCATCCTCTATCGCGAGATGGATGGGAGCCCCATCGCGGGCGAGCCAGTGGAGCTGGCGCTCGTCGGTCGCGCGAACGACGCGAGCCTCTCGGAGCTCAGCGTGCAGACCGACGTGAACGGCGAGGCAGGCTTTCGGGTGATGGCCGGCACCACCGCCTCCGCGTTCAGCGTGCGCGTCACCGCGCCCAGGGCGGCGCCGATCCTGATCGGGGTCTCCGTCAGCGACGCGGGCTTCGGCGGGCTCGTGGTGAACGTCGAGTGGATGGGCTCGCGGCGGGTCGAAACCCGTCGCGTCGGTGTCTTCACCGGGATGACCTGCGACGACGAAGACGTGCTCGCGGGTGAGGCCGACCGCGAAAAGACGCTCGTCGCCGACGAGACGCAGGCCCAGTTCCTCGCGCTCCCGGCGGGCCTCGTCTACGCCGTCACCGCGTCCGGGCTCGGGCCGATGGGCGACGTCGTCGCGCAGGGCTGCACCGACAGCGTCGCGATCGAGGCTGACGTCGACACCGAGATCACGGTGACGATGAGCGACCTGCCCCTCGAGGCGATGGGGACCTACGCGACGCTCCTCGACGTCGACGCGGCGGCTGCGGCACAAGCCCTCTCCCGCGCCGTGACCCGCGGCGGACGTTCACTCGTCGAAGGGGGGGGTGGCGACGCCACCTTCTTCCTCGACCGCCTCGAGCAGCATCTCAGGGACGGGGGCGATACGATGGCCGCCGACTCGGTCGCCTCCGAGCGCGTCAGCGCCTTCCTCGACGACGGCCTGAGCGCGAGCCTCACGACGGACATGAGCGGTCCGACGCGCGCCGTCGATGCGCTCTCCGAGGAGCTCCGGGCGCGCGCGGCGCGCCTGGCGATCGACGGGCGGGTCACGCTCCACGCCACCGATCCCAGCTTCGAGGTGGTCAGCGTCTCGACCGGAGACGCGACCTCTTCCATGCCGTCGCTGGTGGTGGACCTGACCGCGCTGGGGACGGTCGGCGGGCGCCTCGCCTACACGCCGATGCCCGAGGCGGACGCCATCTCCATCGACGAGATCGGGGCGACCATCCCGCTCGGCAGCCTGGGTGTGGCGCTGGACGATGCGCTGGTGGTCGAAGCCGGGGCCGACGACGTCGCTTCCCTCCTCGAGGCCCGCGGCGGTTGCGGGACCCTCGTCAGCTGGGCGGGCACCGAGCCCGTCATCGACGCCGCCTGCGACGCGACGTGCGTTGGCGTCGTGTGCCAGGACGCGCTCATGGACATCGCCGATGCGATCGAAACCGAGCTCCGCACGCTGGATCTCTCCCGCACCGACATCACCCTTTCGGGCGTCGTCGACGCGCGCGACGAGGGGGGCGACCTCAGCGTCGACGCCTTCTCATCGGACGCCATGGACGGCCGCTACGAGAGCCCCGACGGCTCGGATTACGACGACGTCGTCGCCACCGTCAGCGGCGCCCGCGTGATCGAGTGAAGCGCTACCCGCTCGAAGCCGCGCGCACCGTTCGCGCACACGGCGTCGAGCAGGCCGAGGCGGAGCTCGCGGTCCGTACGTCTGCGCTCGAGGAAGCGAAGCAGGCGCTCGACGAGGCGCGGGGGGCCTTGCGGGCTCACCTCGAGCGCGTGAAGCAGGAGAAGGACGCGCTCGCCCGCGGGGAGGAGGCTGGCGGTTCGGCGGCCGAGCTCGCGCGGGGCAGCGCGTTCCTCTCCCGTCGGCGGAACGAAGAAGAGGCGCTGGGAGCGGCGATTCGGGCGGCGGAGAAGGCGGTGGGGGATGCCCAATCGAAGGTGGACGAGGCGCGCACGACGCTGGCCGAAGCCCAGGCCGAAAAGGACGTGGTGGAGCGCCACCACGACCGCTTCCGGGGCGACGAGAAGCGCGAGCGCGAGCGTCGAGCAGAGGCGGAGGCCGAGGACCTCGCCCAGGCCCGTCGTCACCACGGCTCGGACTAGCTCAGCTAGATCCCGAGGCGCGAGGCGATGGCGCTGGCGGGCATGGCGCCGCTGAGGCGCTTCGATTCGTGGCCGCCTTCGAAGAGGATCATGGTCGGGATCCCGGAGATGCCGAAGCGGGCGGCGATGGAGGGGACGCTGTCGGTGTCGACCTTGGCGACGACGAGGGCGCGCGACTTGTCACGGGCGAGCTTCTCCATCTCGGGGGCCACCATGCGGCAGGGACCGCACCAGGGCGCCCAGAAGTCGACGAGGACGGGGAGCTTCGAGCCACCGATCAGCTCGTCGAAGGCCGAAGCGTCGGACAGGACGATCGGCTCGGCCACGGCGCCGAGGGGCGTCTTGCATTTGCCGCAGCGCGGCACCTCGTGGAGGCGAGCGGCGGGGATGCGGTTTTTGGAGCCGCAGGAGGGGCACTTCCGAATCACCCGTTCAAGGTGTGGCGGCCTCTTGGGGGGTCAAGGGTGGGGGTGTGCGCCTCCTCGCGGCCGCGTCCGCCGGGAAGAGGCGGGGGCGTCTCGGGCGTCCTCTTCATCGAGGTCGGCGGGAGAGAATTTGCCGCGGGCGATCACCTCTTCTATGACGAAGGCGAGGAATGCGGGGCGACGCACGAATCACCAGGGCGACGATCGCGGCGTTTTTTGCCGTCGCGCTCTGCACTTGCGACGCGCCGGCCAACCGCCCGGGCGCGGCGTCAGCCCAGGCACCGGCCCGTGCGCCTGCCGGGCCTCCACGCTTCGATCCCGCGAGCGTCGTCGGCGACGAGGCCGTGCGCGCCGTGCTCGCCGCGACCGATCCCGCCGAGCGGCAGCGCCTCGCGGAAGAAGCCATCGCCGGTGCGCCGGAGCCCTCCGTCCTCGGGCGGCTGCACTTCATCGCGGCCAGGGCTGCGCTGCGCCAGGATCTGGATGACGACGCCCGACGCCACTTCGCGGCGCTGTCGGAGATGGACCACCCGCTCGCGCCCTGGGCGCGTCTCGAGCTGGCGGAGCTGATCGGCGCCGACGGAGGAGACGAGGTGATCGCGCTCCTGTCGGACCTGCCCGACGACTTCCCCGATCGCGAGCGCGCGGAGTCGCTCACGGCGGTGGCGCTCGCGAAGGCGGGTCATCTAAACGAGGCCGTGAGCGCGCTTCGCGCGATCGTCGACCGCACGCCATCGCACGTCGGCGCGGCGAGCGCCGGCATGCCTCTCGCCGAAATCCTCGCCGACAGCGAGGATGCCGCGGAGCGCGAGGAGGCGCTGCTCCTCTATCGGCGCGTGGCGACACGCGCGCCGGGTGCGCGCATCGGAGAGATCGCGATGGAGCGGGCCGAGGCCGTGCTCGCCACGCTGCCGGCGGAGCGTCGCCGCGCGCTGGCCACCATCCCCTTCGAGGATCGCTTCGTTCGCGCCGAGGCGTTCTTCAATGCGATGCGCCACGACGAAGCGGAGGACGCTTTCGCCGCCCTCGCGCGCGAGTCCTCGGGGCTCGAGTCCTGTCGTGCGAAGCTGATGCAGGGCAAGGCGCTCTTGCGCATGCGCCGGCGCGACGACGGATCGGCGGTGCTCGAAGAGGTGATCCGCCGATGCGAGGACGAGTCGGTGCGCACGCCCGCGCATTACCTGGCAGCGCAAGCGCACGGTCGCCGGGGGCGGCATCAGGAGGCCCTCGACCATTACGACGCCCTGGTCCTGGCCGACCCCGAGGATCGGCTGGCGGACGATGCCGTCTTCCGTTCGGCCTTCTCGGCCGCGGCGCTCGGGGACGAGGAGGCGGCGCACCTCCGTATGGCGCGCGCCGCGAACGACTTCCCCGAAGGGGACATGCGCGGGGAGGCCCGCTTCCATCTGGCGTGGGACGCGCGCGGACGCGCGGCGGCCGCCGATGACCCCGAAGCGCGACGCGCCGCGCTCGAAGAGGCGCTCACCGTCCTCGAGGCCTCCCTCGCCGATGGCCCGATGGAGCACACGGTGGATCTGCGCGGCCGTGCGGCCTACTGGCGCGCGCGCACCCTGGCCGACCTCGGTCGCGACGGCGAGGCCGTAGCGGCTTTCGACGAGATTGCCCGCCGCTATCCGCTCAGCTACTACGCGCAGCAGTCGCTCCATCGCCTCGAGCTCCTCGATGCGGAGCGCGCCGCTGCCGTGCGCGCCGAGATGTCGGCCGAGCCATCCGAGCCGCTGACCTTTCCGCTCCGGCCCGAGCTCACCGCCCCCGCCTTCGTTCGCGCGGTGGAGCTCCTCCGCGTGGACGAGCCGGACGTGGCGATGCGCGAGCTGGGCGCCGCCGGGCTCCTCGGCGACGAGGCGGACGAGGAGGCCATGTGGCTCGCGGCCGCCGTGCTCGATCGGGCAGGCGCGCATCCCGAAGCCAGCCTCCTCGCACGCCGCCACCTGCGCGACTTCCTGGATCACGCGCCCGTGGGCGAGTCACGACACCGATGGCGCATCGCGTATCCGCGCGCCTTCGCACCGCTGATCGAAGACGCCGCCGCCGCCGAGGGCGTGCCCAGCGCGCTGGTTCGCGCCATCGCCCGCGAGGAGAGCGCCTTCGACCCGCGCGCCGTTTCGGTCGCGCACGCCTACGGGCTGATCCAGCTCATCCGACCCACGGCGCGGCGCTTCGGTGACGAGCTCGGTCTGCCGAGCACTCCCGACGCCCTCCGGACGCCCGAGATCAACGTCCGCATCGGCACCCGCTTCATCGGCTTTCTGTATCGGCGCTACGAGGACAACCCCGCGATCATCCCATCGGCCTACAACGCCGGTGAGGGCGCTTCCGACCGATGGCTCCGCCAGCGCAGCGATACCACCCTCGACGCTTGGATCGAGGACATCCCCTACGACGAAACCCGCCGCTACACCCGGCGCGTCCTTCAGACCTGGGGCACCTACGCCTGGCTCGACGAGGGCCGCTTGCCGGAGCTCAGCGAGCGGCTTCCCACCCGCTGAACCGGTCGAGACCTACCAGTCGCCTTCGTCGTCCCAGCCGCGGCGCTTGCGGTTGCCCGAGCGGCGGTTGTTGCCGCGGCGGTCATCGCTGCGACCCGCGCCACCGTCGCGATCCTTGTTGTCCCACTTCTTGCGACGCTTGCTGGCGCGGCCAGAGGGTTGCTCCAGCGGATCGGGCGGCGGGCCCGCGCTGAAGTTGTCGAAGCTGCGGCGCGGGCGATCACCGCCACCACCGCCACCACCGCCGCCGCCGGGAGGGCCGCCGCCGCTGCTGCTGTGGCCACCGCCACCACCGCCACCACCGCCGCCGCCGTAGGGGCGCCGCCGTTCCTGCACCGGTGGCCGGCGATCGTTGTTGTAGCGTCCGCCGCCGCCGCCGCCGCCGTGACCGCCGTGGCCGCCACCGCCACCACCACCACCGCCTTCGCGAGGGCGACGTGGTCGTGCTTCGCTCAGTGCGAGCCGACGCCCATCGACTTCCTTTCCGTCGAGGGACGAGATGGCGGCGCTGAGCGCCCCGCTATCCTCGACTTCGACGAAAGCAAAGCCGCGGGAGCGACCCGTCTCTCTATCCGTGACTATGTGAACGTCCGAGACCTTGTAGCCGCTCTCTTCGAACACTGCCCTGAGCCCGTCTTCCGCCGTGCCGTACGACAGGTTCCCCACGTAAATCCGATTTCCCATTCCCGTCCTCGCCGCGCCCGAGTCGCGGCCTACTCCTTCATGTCCCCCTAATGTACCGCCAGCGATGGGTGGAAGGAAGTCGGGGTTTTCGAGGTCCTCGATCCGAGGTCGCGCCCACATCCTGGGACGCCATCCGGGCGACCTCCTCTGGGTCTACCCCCAGCGGAGGCGTGGCAGTAGCATCGGCGCCCCATGAGCCTCTCGGGGGTCAGCGCGAGCGAGCTTTCACGTGCCGGGCGGCAGGTCGTCCACTCGGCGCTCCGGCTTTCTGCGGGTGATGGGCTCGTCCTCATCGGCGACGAGAGGTCGCGTTCGATGGTAGAGAGCATCGCCGCGGCGGGCGAAGCCCACGAGCTCATGGTCTGGAAGGTGTGGCTCGAGGAGCTCGGCCGCCGCCCGCTCCCCGCCATCCCCGACTCCTTGGCGAGGCGGCTGTCCCGCGCGCGCGGCAGCGCCTTCCTCGCCAGCGCTCCGCATCAGGAGGCGCGGATGCGCCAGCACCTCCTCGCGCTCGTCGCGACGCACGAGCTCCGGCACGCACACATGGAGGGGATCAGCGAGCTCGCGTTCGTTCGAGGCATGCAGGGGGACTATCGGGAGATCTCGCGCGTCGGGCGCAAGATGATGGAAGCGCTCGCCGAGTCGGAGGAGGTCACCTGTGAATCGCGATGGGGCACCGAGCTCTCGCTGCGCGTCTCCGGCACGCCCTGGTTTCCCGAGCTGGGCGAGGTCGACCCCGGCGCGTGGTGCACCCTGCCATCGGGCGCGCTCTACTCTGCACCGGAAGCGGTGAATGGCGTCTTCGTCGTCAACGGTTCTCTCGGCGAGTTCTTCGGGCTGCGTGAAGGCTCGCTCGTGGAGAGCCCGGTGCGGATGGAGATCCGCGAGTGCCGTGTGGTCTCAGTGGAAGCGCATTCACGCCAGCTGCAGAAGGACATCGAATCGATCCTCGGCTTCGGGGATAACTCGAATCGCATCGGACTCGTCAGCATCGGCGTGAACCTGGGGATGGATGCGCCGACGGGAGAGGCGCACACCGACCTCAACGTGCCGGGGCTTCACCTGGTGATCGGTGATCCGGCCTCGAAGGTGACGGGCGCGGGCTGGTCTGCACGCACCTCTTTTCCTGCCTGCCAGGCCGATTCCTCGGTGCGGATCGGCGGCGAGCTCGCCATTCACGAAGGCGTGGTCCTCGCTTGAGGCGGAGCCTCAACCTTCGTCGAAGGTGGTGGCGAGCTCTTCGAGGAGCTCGCGGGCGCGCGGGCTGAGCTCCTTCGGGACGTCGACCTGCACGACGGCGATGAGGTCGCCGCGGCCTCTGCCGTCGAGGCGCGGAACGCCGGCGCCGTTCACCACGACCGTCTCTCCGGGCTGGATGCCGGCAGGGATCTTCAGCGAGTGCGTCTCTTCGAGGGTCGGAATTTCGACGGCCGCCCCGAGGGCGGCCTGTGGGTAGCTCAAATGGAGCTCGTGGATGAGATCGTATCCATCGCGCTGGAAGTCGTCGTCGCTGGCGACCTCGACGGTCACGTAGAGGTGACCCGGGGGACCGCCGAGGCGCCCCGCCTGACCCTGACCGGAGAGGCGCAGCGTCTGTCCGGTGTCGACGCCGGCGGGAACGGTCAGCTTGACGGTGCGCGTCGACTCGACCTCGCCGCGACCGCTGCAGTCTTCACACGGCGTCTCGGCGACCGCGCCCTCGCCGCCGCATTGCCCACAGGTCGTCGAAAGCACGAACGGCCCGCGGGCGTGGGCGACTTGGCCACTTCCTCCGCAGGCCGTACACGTGGAGAGCTTCGCTTCCTTCGCGCCGGTGCCGCTGCACGACTCGCAGGGCATCGGGTGGGTCACTTCGAGCTCTTTCTTCGCGCCGAAGGCGGCCTCGCGCAAAGACAGGAGCACGGCGGCGCGCACGTCGGCGCCGCGGGAGG
The DNA here is from genome assembly GCA_963727445.1 of uncultured delta proteobacterium. Classification (GTDB taxonomy): domain Bacteria; phylum Myxococcota_A; class Polyangia; order Polyangiales; family B10-G4; genus B10-G4. The sequence continues at coordinate 332,352 of CAVSGI010000013.1, read as the reverse complement.
GGGCGTTGCGGCGGCGACGAACGCTCCGGCCGCCGAAGCCACCACCGAAGACACCATCGAAGATGTCCTGGAAGTGGCTGAAGATGTCCTGCACGTCCCCGAAGCCTTCGAAGCCTCGCCCGGACAGTCCCTCGTGACCGTAGCGGTCGTAGGTGGCCCGCTTGTCTCCGTCGCTCAGGACCGAGTACGCCTCGGAGGCTTCCTTGAAGCTCTCCTCAGCCTCGGGGTTGTCGGGGTTGCGGTCCGGGTGCAGGTCGAGCGCGAGCCTTCGATAGGCTTTCTTGATCTCGACGGTGCTCGCGCTCCGCTCGACGCCCAGAACTTCGTAGTAGTCGCGTTTGACCATATCGCGAACCGCCGCAAGATAAGACGTTCGCAGGTTGGGTCAAGCCCGGTGACAACTGAAGATCCGTGCAATCTCGTGCGCTTGGGTTGCGCTTGGCGCACTTCGGGCGTCTGGGCTCAGCAGGAGGCGGCGATGGCGCGGCGGATCGACTCGTAATCGTCGGTGGTCCCGGGCTCGAAGCGCTCGGCGCCGAAGAGCCCGTAGATGCAGTCGGCGCCCCCGTCGACGCCGTGTAGGCTGAGGAGAGCCTCGCGAAGATCGTCGCGGAGCGTTTGGTCCAGGTCGCCACGGACGCTGATGGTGTCGGCGGGAATGGGCTCGCTCAGCAGCAAAGGCCGCATGTCGTCGGCCTCGACCTCGATGGTCCAGCCGGGGATCGAGCCCTTTCCGTTCTGGTCCATGAAGGTCGCGCCCACCGCCGCGGTGCCCACCTCGACCGCACGGATCACGGCCTCGTGGCTGCCGAGCACGAGCTCGCGCTTGAAGTAGGTGCGGGGGTCGATGCCTTGATCGAGGAGCGAGATGCGGGGGAAGAGGTAGCCCGAGCAGGAATTCTGATCGACCCAGGCGACCGCGTGGCCTTGGAGGTCCTCGAGGCAGGTGTAGGCGGAATCCGCGCGCACGAAGAGCACGCTGCGAAATCGCGAGCCTCCGCGGCGAATGGTCTCGAGGAGGAGCTCGACGCCGTCGCGTTCGGCACTGCGGACGTAGACCGCCGGGGGGAGCCACGCGACCTGGGCGTCTCCGCGGTGCATGAGACCGGCGAGCTCGTTGTAGGTGCTCGCCACCACCACCACCACTTCGACGTCGAGTGAGCGCGAGAGCATCTGGGCGAATAGCCGCCGCGGCTGGCGTCGCATGGGCGCGCGGGCGATGGGTCCGGTGGCGAAGACGATGCGCTGCATGTCAGAAAGCTCCCGCCGAGCGGGGGCCGAACCCTAGCAGGTCGGGGGCGAGGCTGCCCGGGTCCAATCTCGGCGTGGCCCCGGCGGCCGATTCAGGCTAAAAAAGCCGGCCAATGGGGAAGGACGAGCGACTGGTCTGGATCGACATGGAGATGACGGGTCTCGATCCGGAGAAGGAACGGCTGATCGAGATCGCCGTCCTCGTGACCGAGGGGGACCTGACGCTGGTGGCGGAGGGGCCCGACCTGGTGATCCATCAGCCCGACGAGATCCTCGAAGCGATGGACGAGTGGAACACCCAGCACCATGGCGATTCGGGCCTGACGGAGCGGGTGCGGAAGAGCGACGTCGACGAGGCGTCTGCGGAAACGGCGGTGATCGAGTTCCTCTCGCAGCACTGCGTGCCGAAGCGTGCGGTTCTCGCCGGCAACTCGATCCATCAGGATCGGCGGTTCATCCGGCGCTACATGCCGAAGTTGGACGCGTTCCTTCACTACCGGCAGGTCGACGTGAGCTCGGTGAAGGAGCTGGCGCGAAGGTGGTATCCCGAGGCCTTCGCGAACGCGCCGAAGAAGCAGGAGACCCATCGCGCGATGGACGACATCCGGGAGAGCCTGCAAGAGCTCGCGTATTACCGGACGACGATCTTCCATGGCGCCTCGAGCGACTGACACATCCGTCTACGTCCACTTCCCCTGGTGTCTGAAGAAGTGCCCGTACTGCGACTTCGCGACGCGTAAGATCGATCGCGGGGACGTGCCGCACGACGCGTATGCGGACGCGGTTCTCGCGGAGCTCGAGGCGCGGCGCACGTCGCTCGCGGGCCGGCGGTTGATCAGCGTCTTCTTCGGTGGCGGCACGCCTTCGCTGTGGAAGGCGGAGGCGCTGGGGCGTGTGCTCGCCGGTGTGCGCGCTGCGTTCGACGTACATGCGGAGGACGTCGAGGTGACGGTGGAGTGCAACCCCTCGTCGCTGGATCGCGGGCACGCGGCGGCGCTGGTCGCGGCCGGGGTGGGGAGGCTCTCCGTGGGGGTGCAGAGCCTCGACGACGCGCGGCTGAGATATCTCGGGCGCTTTCACGATGCGGCGCAGGGGAGGGCGGCGCTCGAGGCGGCGATGGCCGAAGTGCCCCGGGTGAGCGCGGACGTGATGTTCGGCATGCCGGAGCAGGCGTCGGTGGACGACGACCTGACGCGTCTATTGGACATGGGGCTCAGGCACGTGTCCGCGTATGCGTTGACGATCGAGCCGGGGACGCAGTTCGGGGAGCTGTATCGCAAGGGGCGGCTCGAGGTGGCGAAGGAAGACGACTACGCCGCGATGTTCGTTGCGGCGGAGGCGCGTTTCGCGGCGTATGGGCTCGCGCATTACGAGGTGAGCAATTACGCGGCGCCCGGTGAGGAGTCGCTGCACAACCAGCACTACTGGCGGGGGGGCGCCTATCTGGGGTTGGGGGCGGCGGCGGTCGGGTGTTTGGAAGAGGGTGCGGGTCGGGCGCGGCGGTGGCGGAACGTGGCGGTGGGCGAGGACTATGTGGCCGCGGTGGGCGAGGGGCGCTTCGAGATGGAGAGCGAGGATCTCGATGCGGAGACGCTGCTCAACGAGGCGCTGATGCTCGGCTTGAGGACCCGCGAAGGCGTCGATCTCGAAGACGTCACGCGCCGAACCGGCCTCGATCCCCGCACCGTTCGCGCCCGCCCCATCGCCCGCGCCCTCGAATCCGGCGACCTCCGGCGCGACGCCACCCACCTCTGTGTCCCCCCAGACCGCTGGCTCCACCTAGACACCATCGTCACCCGCCTCTTCTAACGGGGACGGTCTACACTTTTGCACTTTCCGTCCCCCGCCTCTGACGGGGACGCCTCTGATGGGGACCGCCTCTGATGGGGACGGTCTACACTTTTGCACTTTCCGAAGCCGGGCGGCCCGAAAGTGCAAGAGTGTAGACCGTCCCCGTTGGCTGGGCGGCGCGAAAGTTCAAAAGTGTAGACCGTCCCCGTTAGCATTCGGGGGTGGACTTCGAGCGGGTTCGGACTGAGGGGCTGACGAAGATGTTCGGGTTGACTCGCGCGCTCGCGGGGGTGGATCTCGAGCTGGTCGCCGGGAAGGTGACGGTGGTCGAGGGGCCGAACGGGTCGGGGAAGAGCACGCTCCTGTCTATCCTGGCGCAGCTGGCGCGGCCCACGCGCGGGAAGGTCCGCTACGGCGAGCTGTCCGAGCGCGCGGCGCGAAAGGGGATCCGCCGCCACCTCGGCGTGCTCGGCCACGCTTCCATGCTCTACCCCGACCTCTCCGGCCGCGAGAACCTCGCCCTCTACGCTCGCCTCTACGCCCTCGATCCCGAAGAGCGCATCCCCGCCCTCGAAGAACGCTTCGAGCTGGGCCGCTTCTTCGACCGCCCGACCCGCACCTACTCGCGCGGACAGCTCCAGCGCGTCGCCCTCGCCCGCGCGGTCCTCCACGCGCCGCGCCTCCTCCTCCTCGACGAGCCCTCCACCGGCCTCGACGAGAGCGCCGTCCGGAGGCTCGTCGACGTCGTCGAAGCCGAGCGCGAGCGCGGCGCGATCTGCGTCCTCATCACCCATGACCCCGCCCTCGCCGATCGCGTCGGCGACGTCCGCGTTCGCCTCGACCGCGGCCGCGTCGTCAGCGGGGACGACCGGTGACCACCCTCCGCGCCGCCCTCCTCGTCCTCGGTAAGGACCTGCGCATCGAGCTCCGCACCGGCGAGATCCTCGTCACGGTCGGCCTCTTCGCGTTCCTCCTCACCGTCCTGGCGTCGCTCTCCTTCTACATCGATCAAAACGCCTCCAAGCAGATCGCCCCGGGCGTCCTGTGGATCACCATCACCTTCTCCGGCGTCCTGGCCATGGGCCGCAGCTGGATGCGCGAGCGCGACCACGACGCCATGCGCGGCCTGCTCCTGACCCCGATCCCCCGCGCCTCCATCTACATCGGCAAGGCCCTCGGCGCGCTCCTCTTCCTGACGGCCGTCGAGCTCATGCTCCTGCCCCTCGTCACCTTCTTCTTCCAGCTCGATCTCCTCCCGATCCTCGGCCGCCTCACCATGGTCCTCTTCCTCGGCACCCTCGGCTTCGTCGCGGCCGGCACGCTCTTCTCCGCCATGAGCGTCCGCACCAGCGCCCGCGACCTCATGCTCTCCATCATCCTCTTCCCGTTGGTCAGCCCCGCGCTGCTCGCCGGTGTCGTCGCGACCCGCGATCTGCTCGCCGACGCCCCCCTCGGCGACACCCTCGCCTGGCTCCGCATCCTCGGCGCTTTCGACCTCGTCTTCGTCGCCGGCTCCATCACGCTCTTCGAGCCGCTGACCAGCGACTGAGGGCGGCGCCACAGTCCTGGCTACACGCGCGCGACAACCCTCGCCGCAGCCCGTACAGTCTGCCGGTGACGCCCCGTCCTCGCTCTCTTCTGATCACGGCCCTGCTCGTCGGAGCAGCAGCTTGCGGCGGCGATCGCATGTCGAGCCGCGGCGCGCCGCCGGCCCCCGAAGAAGACGCCTCCACGGCGGTCGACGCTGCCACCACGCCCGACGCGGACGCCCCCACCGACGCCGCGAGCGATCCCGACACCGCCGCACCCGCCCCGCGCCTCACCGACGCCGCCAGCTATCTCGTCACCGTGCGCACGCCGGACTGGGACACCTCCGCCGGCACCCTCGCACGGTATCGCCGCGACGCCGCCGGCGCCTGGACACGCGACGCGGACGACATCCCGATCATCCTCGGCCGGAGCGGTGTCGGCTGGGGACGGGGTCTGCACGGCGAGGCCGCCCCCGCCGGCTACGACGGACCGGTCAAGCACGAGGGCGACGGACGCTCCCCCGCGGGCGCCTTCTGGCTAGACCACGCGCTCGGATACGCATCCACCGCTCCCGCCGGCACGCGCATCGCCTACCAGGCGATGACGCCAACGCTCCAATGCATCGAGGACGAGAGCTCCGCGTACTACAACCGCATCGTCGATCGCGCGCTCATCACCCCCGACTGGGACAGCACCGATCGCCTCCGTCGCGACGACGGCCTCTACGAGTTCCTCGTCTTCGTCGCGCAGAACACCGAGCCCGCCCCGGTCCCCGGACGCGGCAGCTGCATCCTCTTCCACGTCTGGACGTCGCCCGACACGCCCACCGCCGGCTGCACCTCCATGCGCCGCGAAGCCCTCGAGGACGTCATCCAGCGCCTCGCCCCCGAACAGAACATGCTGGTGCAGCTTCCGGCGACCGTTTACCAGGCGCTCGCCGACGAATGGGGCCTGCCGCCCGTCGAGTGATGCGGCGCGCGGCGCCCGGATTCGACGGCCGATGAGCGCCGTGCGAGACTCAGCGCTCCCGTGACGGCGGAAGGCGCGTATCCCGAGGTCATCGGCTCGTACCAGATCGAGGGTGTCCTCGGCGGCGGTGGCATGGGCGTCGTCTACCGTGGCGTCGACAGCGCGGGCCGCGCCGCTGCCATCAAGGTCGTCCGCGCGTCCTTCACCAGCGCCCAGGCGCTCCGCCGCTTCGAGCGAGAAGCGTCCGTGCGGATCGAGCACGACAACATCGTGCGCGTGCTCGAGTCGGGGACCGACTCCGAGGGCATGCCCTTCATCGCCTTCGAGCTTCTCGAGGGCGAGACTCTCGACCAGCGCCTCGCGCGCGGCGTGATGGAGTTCGACGGGATCATCGACCTCGGCATCGCGATCTGCAGCGGGCTCGCCGCCGCGCACCGGGAGAAGATCGTGCACCGCGATCTCAAGCCGTCGAACGTCTTCTTGACCACCGACGGCGGCGTGAAGCTCCTCGACTTCGGGGTGGCCCGGCTCTCCACGCACGAGACGCGCCTCACGGAGGCCGGCCAGGTCGTCGGAACCCTGTCGTATTTGTCGCCAGAGCAGGCCGAAGGGCGCACCGACATCGAGGCGTCGACCGATCTCTTCTCCCTCGGCGCCGTGCTCTACGAAGCGCTGGTCGGCCGGCCGCCCTTCCATCACGACACTCCCCTCAGCACCCTCGTCGCCACCCTACTCTCGGACCCGATCCCGCCGCATCACGAACGGGTGGAGACGCCCGCCGGACTCGAGACGGCGATCCTCCGCGCGCTGGCCAAGAGCCCGCGCGATCGCTTCGCCGATGCGCTCGAATTCGCCGACGCGCTCGCCGCCGCGCGCGGGGACGCCGCGCTCACCAAGCGCCCTCCGACCATCCCCGCGGGAGAACAGCGCGTGGTCGCGGTGCTCCTGGCTCGCGGCGTCCGCGAGGAGTCGCGTCTGTCCGCTGCGATCCGGGACGAAGGGGGCCGGGTGCTCCGGCTGATCGGCGATCGCCTGGTCGGCCTCTTCGGTGCCGAGACCACCGCGGGCGACGAGCTGCTCCGGGCGGCCTCGGTCGCGCTCCGCTGTCGCGGGCATGCCGAGCGCATCGCGATCGGGTCGGGGCGTGCGTCGGGGGGCAAGACCGGCATCAGCGGTTCGGCCCTCGACGAGGCGGAGAGCGCCTGCTCGGTCGTTCTCGAAGGTGTGGGGGTGTCGGCCGAAGCGGCGCGCGGGCTCCCCGAGTCGGTTCCCTTGCAGGCGCTCGAGGGCTCGCTCTTCCAACTCGCCCCCGACACCCAGGTGCTCTCTCTGCTCGATGCGTTTCGGGACGAAGGTCCCCTCTTCGGCCGCGAGCTCGAGCTCGCCATGGCCCTTCGTGCGGTCGACGACACGATCACCGACGAGCGCGTGACGGTGGCGCTGATCAGCGGGCCGCAGGGCATCGGCAAGTCGCGCCTGCGCGAGGCCGTGATGGCGCGGCTCGCCGACGATGCACGCCCGCTTCGGGTGCTCCGCGCGCGCGGCACCGCGCAGCGATCGCGACGGGCGCTCTCGCTCTTCCAGTCGCTGATCCGCGAAGCGATGACCGACTCGGGCGGCGCCGACACCCTCGACGTCCTCGTCCGGCGCTTCATCGCGACCCCGAATACCGCCGATCGCATCGTCTCGGATCTCTCCCTCCTGGTGCGCGACTCGGCCGCAGACCGAGCCGGCTACTCCGTCGCCGCGACCGATCTGCGGCGGATCGACGATCGGCTGCGGTCGTCTCTGCTCGAGTGGCTCGAAGCCGCGTGCCGCCAGGGACCCACGGTGCTGGTCCTCGAAGATCTCTCCTTCGCCGACGCCGAGTCTCTGGAGGTGCTCGATCGCCTCGTGGAGCGCTGCTGGGATGCGCCCCTCGCGATCATCGCGTGTGCACGTCCGGACCTTCATCGAATCCCACCCCGATCTCTTCAGCGCTGCCGAGGTCCATGCGATCCAGCTCCGTGGTCTGAGCCGCGCCGACGTTGGCCGCCTCGCCACCTACGCGGCGAAGCGGCGCCTCCCCGACGCGCTCACCGCGCGGATCCACGAGCGAACCGCCGGCAATCCCTTCTTCGTGCAGCAGATCGTCGCGGCCCTCGCGGAGCGGGGGGAGCTGCAGCAGCCGCCCGAGGAGCTGCCCATCCCCCTCACCGTCGAGGCCGCGGTTCAGTCGCGACTCGATCTCCTGCCCTCCGCGGAGAAAGATCTGGTGAAGCGCGCCGCGATCTATCGAAGGCCCTTCTCCGCGCCGGACGTACAGGCCCTCGGTCCGGTGGAGCCGGGGCTCCTCCTCCGCTCCCTGCGCCGTCGCGACCTCGTCGTGCCGCGCAAGCGCGGTCTCTTCGACTTCCGGAGCGCCCTCACTGGCCACGTGGCATACCGCATGCTCGCCGACGACCTGCGCGTGGCGCTCCATCGCGACGCGGCGCGCTGGCTCGAGACGCGCGAGGATGTCGACCCGGAGGAGGTCGCGCATCATCACGAGGAAGCCGGCGAGGGCGCCCGGGCTGCCGAGTGTTATGCGCGCGCGGTGGAGCTCGCGACGCGACGCGGCGACGCCGACAGCGTGCTCCGAGCGAGCGACGCCGCGCTACGCCTGGGCGCACCGGATGCGCTGCGGTATCGCCTGCACATCGCCCGCGTCGACGCGCTGCGCTTCCGTTCGCGCAAGGCGCAGATGGCGGAGCTCGACGCCGCGCTTCGATACGTGAGCGACGATCGGCAACGGGCGCGCGTCCTGTCGGACCGGTGCATCGCGCTCTCACGGTCCGGCGCCGGTGAGGAGGCGGAGAAGGTCGGCACGGAAGCCGTCGCCGCGGCCCGCGCCGCAGGGGACCCGGCCCTGATCGCGATCGCGCTCGGTCGTCTCGCGCTGGCGCTGGTGCAGAGCGGCGATCCCGAGCGGGCGCGCGAGCTCCTCGCCGAGTGCGCCCTGGTCTCCGAAGGGCAGGCCCCCGAGCTCCGGGCCATGGTGCTCGATTGGCGTGCCCAGGTCGCGGGCGCGTCTGGCGATCTGGGCACGCGGATGCGGGCGTACGCTTCGGCGGCGGAGCTGCACGAGCTGGTCGGTGACGCGCGCCGGGCGGCGGGCGCGCGGGCGAACCTCGCCGACATCCACAATCGCCTCGGCGCTTACGCGGACGCGGTGAACGCGCTCACGGCGGCGCGCGAGGCGTGCCGCGCGGTGGGCCATCGGGTGATGGAGGGATACGTGCTCCTGAACCTCGGCTACTCCCAGGCTGGGCTCGGCGAGACCGAAGCGTCACAGGCGAGCCTGGACGGCGCGGCGCACCTGGCGCAGGCGACCGGCGAGGTGCGGCTCGCGCTCCTCTGCGATGCCTACCGCGCACGCACGCTCGCGCTCGCCTCTCGCCACGAGGACGCCTTCGAGGTCGGGCAGCGCACCGCCGAGGCAGCGCGCGCGGCGGGGATCGACACGGTGGCGGTGATGGCCGAGGTCTCGGCCGCGCGGGCAGCGCTCGCGCTCGGTCGCGTCGAAGCAGCGGAGGCGATCGCGAGACGCGCCTACGAAAGCTGCGTCGCTCTCGGGGGGGTGGAGGAAGACGAGACCGACGTCTACCTCACCTACGCGCACGCGCTGTCCGCGGCGGGACGAAAAGAGGACGCCGCGGAGGTCATCGCCGAGGGCCACCGGCGGCTGCTCGCTCAGGCCGACGGTCTGCTCGACGGCGAGCTCCGAAGAGCTCTCCTCGAAGACGTTCCCGCGCACCGCGCGCTCATCGCGGAGCACGCCGGAGACTGATTCAGCGGCCGACCAACGCGTCGATGCCCGCTGCGCCGAGGTCGGAGGGATCGGGCAGGCACGAGGGTCCGATGGCCCCCACGATCTCGAGGGCCTCGGTCAAGGCCGCGTCGTTGGCCGCCGTCGCCCCGAGTCGCATCACCTCCGTGTCCCAATCGGCCGGGACGTCGCCGTTCTGTGCGACCGCGCCCAGGCTCGAGCCCGCGCCGGACACCGTGACCGTGCCCACGTCGAAGGTGGTCGGGGTCGCGCCTTCGAGATCGAGCAGAAGGCCCACGCGCTCGTTGTCGTTCAGCGTCAGCGCGTCCAGCCGAAGGTCGTCGGCGCCGACCACGTGCACGCCGTCGCCCGCGCGGATGGTGAAGGGGCCGGCCGCCGTCGTCCGCGCGCTCGTCCCCTCGATCCGCGCGCCCGCGACGCTCACCGCCGGCACCTCGAACGCCACCACCCCGCCGAAGCCGTTTCCCGTCAGCACCGGCGCGCTCCCGCCGAGGGAGAGGCTGCCGCCGCCCTGGGCCCAGACGGCGGCGAAGGCGTTGTCGGTCGCGCTGAGATCCTCGTGCATCGCCGTCACGCCGTCGTGCATCAAGCCGAAGGACTCGGAGTCGCAGACCGTCAGTGCGCGCGACTGAACCGAGGCGCCCGCCGCGAAGATGCCGTTGTACGACTCGACGAGGAGCACCCCCATCCGCGACCGGCAGAGGCTCAGGCCGTCGAGCATCACTTCGCCGCCATAGACCTCGAGGCCGGTGCCGACGTTGTTCTCCACGGTGCCTCCGGTCCAGGTCGCCGTCGACTCGAAGAAGAGCGCGCCGAAGGCCGCGAAGCCGCGAGCGCTCACGTCGTCGAGGCGCGCCTCGGTGGCGCCGGCTACGACGATGCCGTGGGTCGCGGGGTCGGCGCCGGCGCAGGTGTAGGGCGGCATGGGGATGGTCAAAGGCGCGTCGTCGCCGATCGCCCCAGCGACGTTCACCTGGCTCATCGTCAACAGGCTCACCGCCGAAACCGCGACCCCCACCCCGCGCGACGCGCTGATCTCCAGCTCCGAGAGACTCACCGCGCCGGGCCCGTCCGCGACGATCGCCGCGCAGCCGTCGCTCTCGACCGCGAGCGACTCGACCGAAGTGGTCGCCCCGCTGCGCGTCGCGAGGGTCAGCCCACGCTCCCCGCCGCTCACGTGCAGCACGCTCGCCGTCGTCGAGGCGCCGCGCAGCGTGACGCCCGCAGGCACCGTGAAGGCGCCGGTCACCTCGCACTCGCCGAGCGCGACCACGTCGCCGGGCGCGGCGGCGGCGAGGGCGGCGGAGAGGCCGTCGGCGTCGCAGATCCCGTCCCCCCCACATCCTCCGAGGACCGCCGAGAGGGCGAGCAATACGATCGTCGTGGCGAGCGGTGTGCGCACGTCTTGTCGGAGGGCTACTCGCCCCCCTCCGTTCCGAGCAGCTCGGTCGCTTCGAGGCGAAACTCCTCTTCGCTCGCCGTGAGCTCGCGGAGCGTGTCCAATACGATCTCGCGGAAGCGTTTGCGCGAGGCGTTGAGATAGTTGCTCACGTCCGAGCTCTTGATGCCGAGCTCTTCCGCGAGCGCTGCGTAGGTCGGGCGCTCGTCGGTGTCGCCGGCGAGGTCGTAGCGCACGAAGACCTGGTAGGGCACGGCGCGCCCTCGCTCTTCGAGCTCCTCGGCGAGCGTCTTCGTCGCCGCGTGGACCAGGGAGCGCGCCCACTCCCGGTCGAAGACGTCCTCGGCGCTCGACTCCACGACGATCGCCGAAGCGGCCAGCTCTTCCTCCGCGTCTGCGAAGTCGAGGCTCAGAGGCGCGAGGCCCCCGCCGCGCTTCTGCGCCTTCTGGGCGACCGCGGTGTTCGTGAGGAAGTTGTCCAGACAGCTGCGGACGTAGGTCCGAAAGCGCCCCTTTTCGGGATCGAAGGCGGCGAAGACGTCTTTTTCGAAGGCGCGCGCGAAGAAGCCCTGGGTCAGGTCCTTGGCGTCCTCGTTGGACTTCTGCCATCGCACGCGGATGTGCTTGTAGACCGGGCGCCAGTAGGCCTTCACCAGTCGATTGAAGGCTCGCGCCTTGTGGACCGGATCGTCGCTCCCCGAGCCGAGCACCGCCGACCGATTCGTGGCGGGAAACGATCGACCCCCTTCGCCCATCGCGGTGTCGTCGTCGATCCTTGCCACCGGCGAGACGGTAGCAGAGGGCTCGTAGCCGAGCCATCGCTCGTACTCCCAGAGGTCGTTCGGCCACAGGTCGCATATCATGATCGCGCGGGCACGTTGGCCCGTGCCCTTCACTACAGAAGCGGCCCGGCCGCTCATTAAAGAGACGCGCGCTTTTCTAGCCGCCGCCGCCGCTGCTGCTGGGGGCGATGTCTTCGGGCAGGCCGGGCGGCGGGAGGTTGTCGCGCGCGAGGTTTCGCTCGTTCCCCTCGTACACGACCCGGTCCACCAGACGGTCCGTGTCGAAGTCGGCGGCCTGGACATTCGCGCCGATCGGGTTGTTCGCCACCCGCCCCTCCGAGAGGTCCGCCGCCCCCGTGCCCAGGACCCGCACGCCGCACAGGGCGTTGTCCCGCACGACGAAGGTGCCGAGGGTCGCGCTGCCGTCCTGGTCGGTGACCAGCCCCGAGCCGAACGCGACCTCGCCACAACCCTCGCCCGCGCACGCGCGCTCCCGTGTCTCGGCAATCTCGACGTCCTCGAGGACGACGCGCCCACCTTGCATCGCCGCCATCCCCGTCTGTCGGTTGCCGGTGACGGCCACCCGCGCGCCCATCAACGTCGCGCCCCCGAACACAGAGACGCCCACGCCGTGGAGCCCGTCGCTCTCGCGCCCGGTCGAAGCCTCGGCCCGCAGGTCCTCCGCGTCGACGTGCGTACCTTCCTGAGCGATGGTGATCGCCGCCTCTTCGTTCTCGCGAAGCAGGACACGCCGCATCGTCGCGGACGCGCCCTCCACCACCTGCATCCCCTGCCCGAGCACCCCCCACGCTTCGTGGTGGCGCGTGCGGAGCACGGAGAGGTCCGAGAGCGACACCGTGCCGCCCACCACGAAGACGCCGACGGTTCGTGAGTCCGCCACGATCGTGCGGTCGACCGTCAGGTCGGCGTTCTCAGCGTAGATGCCGAAGCCGCTCTCGCCCGCCAGGTCCGGCGTGGTGGCGGTGATGAGCGTGTCCTCGATCGTCGCGTTCGCGTCGAAGACGGCGACGGACGCGCTGAAGCTCTGATCGAGATCGGCCTGGCTCATCGTCAGCGTCGAGCCCGCGTGCAGCTCGATCGTGCTCCCCTCGCGCAGGTGTGCCCGCGAGAGCGTGAGGCTCGAAGCGTCTGTCGCGAAGCCATAGAGGCCGCCGGTCTCCATCGCGACCTCCGTCAAGCTGGCGGTCGCCCCCATCTGCAGCTCGATGCCCCGGCCGATCCCGCCCACGTCGGCGATGCGGACGCGCCGCAGATCGATCCGGGTGGTGCTCGACAGCCCGAGCACGCCGAGCGCCTGGGTGCGCTCGAGCACCACCGCTTCGAGGTCCACCTGGCCGCCCGAGATGGCGACGATGCCCTCGCCGCCCGACGAGCCCGCCTCCGGCATCACGTCGCGCACGACGACTCGCTCTCCAGTGACGGACGCGTTCACGATCACGCCACCGCCTCGCGGCCGGTCGACGAGGATCGACTCGAGGCGTGCCTCGGCGGATATCGCCACGCCGATCCGCGGCCCGGTGATGCGGAGGTTTCGAAGCACCACACCGTCTTCAGCCACGATCACCGTGCCGCCGCTCGTGTCTGCGGTCGGCGCTTCGATGGTCGTCTCTTCGACGCAGGCGCCGACGAGGGTCACGTTGGCTCCCGGCCTCACGAGCGGCGCTTCGTGCGTCCCGCGCGACAGGGCGATCACGTCCCCGGCGCTCGCCGCCCCGAGCGCGTCTTCGAGGGAGGCGAAGGGGCTGGCCTCGCTGCCGTCCCCGGGGGCCGTCGCGTCGCTGTCGACGTAGACGACGCTCGCGCCCGAGGGGAGGTCCTCGGCGAAGCGGCCGGCGCCGCAGGGCGGTCCGATGCGCGCGCATCCCTCGCCCACGAAGAGCGCTTCCCCCGGCCCGCAGCTCTCGGCGGTGACGCTGTCGGCCCAGGGCGCGCAGGAAGCGAGGCCGTCACGATCGAGCGTCGCCCATCCGTCGGGGCAATCGCCGAGGCGCGGCGCCTCGGGATCCGCCGGCGGCGTCACCATCACCTCCATCGGCATCGCGCTGTCGGTCGACGCATCCGTGACGCCGGCGTCATCGCCGCATGCGGCACCCGCCGCTGCGAGCATCACCAGGTATGGCCACCGACGCATGGCGTTGGCCCCTATGTAGCGCAGGCACAGGAGCCGCGCACGGCCCCGAGGCCGTCCCTCGATTTTGTCGCCGATGGGTTAATGAGCCCCCGAGCCGCCTCTGTAAGGGCTGGCGTGCTCGGACGAACCATCCATCTCCTCCTCGCTCTGGCCCTGCTGGCGACCCTGCCTTTCGCCGGTCGAGCCGAGGCCCAGGCCCTGAGCCCGGCCCTCCGCGATCGCGCGATCCAGGCCTCGGTGTTGCTGCGCGTGGAGACCGAGAACGGGGTATCGGAGGGCTCTGGCTCCATCATCGATCGCCACGGTTACGTCCTGACGAATCTCCACGTCGTCGGCAATCTGCACCCCTTCGACGGCGGCACTCCCGGCCAGCTCTTTCGCGAGGACGGGCTCGTCACCCTCTCTCACACGACCTCGTCCCGAGAAGAGGCGCGCCCCACCTGGCAGGGTCGGGTCGTTCGCACCGATCCCGAAGCGGACCTGGCCCTCATTCGTATCGAGAAGCGTGTCGACGGATCGCCGATCCCCGACGGGACGACCTTCCCCTCGCTCCCTCTCGCCACGCAGCCGGTCGAGCTCTCCGATCCGGTCTTCGCCCTCGGCTATCCCCTGGGCATGCGGAGCGTCACGCTGACCAGCGGGCGCATCACCGGCCTCGACATGGATGCCGACGGAGCGCTGGCGTACCTGCGCGTCGACGCCGAGTTCAACCCCGGCAACAGCGGCGGAATGCTCCTCGACGGCGCCGGTCGCCTGGTCGGTGTGCCGACCCTCGTCGCGCGCTCGCGAACGACCATCGCGCCGATCCGCATGGCGCGTCCGGTCGAGCGCGTGCCCCCGGAATGGCTGAGCGAGCTCGCGACCGGTCCCATCGACGACGTGCGCGTCACGCCTGCGCAAGAGCTCTCGACCGACGAGATCGGAGTCCGCTCCGCCGGCTCGGGCTTCGTGGTGCAGGGTGAGGAGCTCTTCTTCCTTCGCGTCCCCGACGGCTACGTCGGCCGGATCCAGCTCGGCGTCGACCGCACCATGGAGAGCCCGGTCGCTGCCAACGCGATCCTCCTGTCGCTCGATCGCCCCCGCGCGACGATCCGCGTGGCGGCGAACAACGTCCTCGACGTCCAGGCGGGCGACGGACGGCGGCTGATCGTCGTCATGGCGGTGCGCAGGCGCCGCGCCGACGGAACGCAGCCCGGCGTCTCTCGTATCACCGCCCGTCTGTCCCACGCCGTCGGGGCCCCGCCGGTGATGACGCCGATGGGCGCCGCGAACGCCAACACGAACGCGGACGCGAACGCGACGCCGAGCGCTTACGCCGAGCGGCCTGCAGAGCTCGAAGAGCACGTCGCTCTCGGCCAGAGCGTCTTTCGCCTCAGCGGGGGCGTGGTGATCGATCCCCTCGAGGGTCAGGACTTCGTGGGCGGCGGTGTGGCGTCGCTGAGCCTCACCTCCTCCGCGTTCGCCCTCGACTCCCACTGGCCCTTCATGATGAGCCTCGACTACGGGTTGAAGGTCGTCACCGGCATGTGGCGCGACTCGTTCGTCTTCGCCGGCTACGCGACCGCGGGCATCCGCCTCGCGCTCGGATCGCCGACGTTCATGATCGAGCTCCCCATCTACTACGCGGTCGGCCTCGGCACCATCGAGCAGGAGCTCTCGTTCTCGCCCTACGGCTACTCGATCGGCCTCGGCGCACGCATCCGCAACTTCACCTTCGGCGTCTCCTGGTCCGAGGCGCAGCGGGGCAACTTCTCGGTCTTCCGATCCTTCGACACGACGCTGGGGTGGTACTTCTGATGACGCGCTTCACTCGAACGCCGGCCGCGCTCGCGGTCCTCGCAATCCTGCTCACCTCGGGCTGCCTCCTTCGGGAGACCGGCGATTGCCCCGAAGGGTCGAACCCCAAGGAGCACGCCTGCCGCGCTCCTGCCCGGTACTATCCACCGAGCGCCGAAGACGACGCGGGGACGATTGCGCCGCCGTCTTCCTGCGGACCAGCCCTCGACGGGGACGTCGACAGCTACCTGCCGAGCGGCGCGAGTCGGCTCCGCGGCTCGTGCGGGGGCGACGGTCCCGAGAGCTCCTTCGTCTACACGGCGCGTCGCTCGGGGCTCTACACCTTCGAGACGCTCGGGGCCGACTTCGACACCGTCCTCTACGTGCTGAGCGGCCCTTGCACCGGCAGCGAGCTCGCGTGTGACGACGACAGCGGCGGCGGAACCGCGTCGCGTGTGACCGTCGACCTCCGCGCCTCGGAGCGCGTGACGGTCGTCGTGGATGCCTATGGGAGCTCGGGTGGAGGTATCTATCGCCTCCAGGTCCTGACTCCGTGAGTCGAGAAAAGGAAGAGTCATGAAGAACCTCGTCACCCTCACTTCGTTCGTGCTCGCCGCTTCGTTCGCGGTCGGCTGTGGACCTCACATCGTCCGTGGCGGCAATCCCCACCCGACGGCGGTCGTCCCGACGGGCACCTTCGCCCTGCAGATCGCGCCCGCCGTTCAGGACGAGCAGCAGTTCGAGAACATCAAGATGATGGACGTGCGCGCCACCCTCGCGCGCGGCTTCTACAACGCCCTCGGCCAGGGAGCCGTCTCCGACGACAGCGGCCAGGCGACGGTGCTCGTCATCGACGAGTGCGCCTTCTTCCTCGAGCACGTGGGCTACGTGAACGTCCTGTCCGCGCGGGTGCGTGGCCGCTGGCTCGCGCCCGATGGGACCCAGGTGGGCACCTTCGCCGGGCGACCCGTGCCCCGAAACGGCCTCGCGAGCAGTGGCCAGCGGCAGCTCGAGGACCTGGTCGAGGTCATGTACGAGCAGCTCCTGCACGACTACGCCGAGTCACAGGGCGCCACGCCGGCGACCACCGGCGGCGAGCAGCAAGCGTCGATGGGGACGAGCCTCGGCGGAATTCGTTGAGCCGCTCGCGCGACGACGGTCAGCTCGAGAATCGCGTTGATGAGCTCTTCGACCACCGGTTGGCTCCAGTCGAAGGGCCCGTCCTTGCGCAGCCGGATGATCCCGTCCGGGTCGATGAACCACGTCTCGGGGAAGAGGCGCGTGCCGAACTTGTCGCGTACCACCGCGCTCTGTGGATCGAAGAGGATCTCGAGGTCGTTCTGCGGCGGGAAGATCGTGCGCACCGATTCCCAATCGTCGTCGGTCGAGATCGCGACCAGCGCGACGTCCTCGCGATCGTGCAGCCGCGTCGCCAGCTCGAGGAGGCTGGGCATCTCCTCGAGACAGGGCCGGCAGGTCTTCGTCCAGAAGTTCATCACCACGACCTGGCCGCGATGATCGGAGAGCTTCCACGCGCGCCCCGAGCGGTCTCGCACCGTGAAGTCGGGCGCGCGCCGGTCGTTGCCCACGTAGTTCGTCGGCGTGTCGCCCTCTCGCACCGCGTCGTAGTCCGGCCCGATGATGGCCCGGAAGGGCGCCTCGTTCACGCGGAGCTGACCGTTCGCGATGGCGGCGGCGAACATGTAGACCAGCGGCGCGCCGACCAGCACTGCGACCACCCCCGCCAGAAACTCCCGCCTGTTGCCGCCGGTGCGCCCGACGTCGCCGAGCTGTGACCGCAGCTTCAGAAGAAGCCCGACCAGGCCACCGACCACGATGGCGCCTGCGCCGATGTAGAGAGCTGCGTCCTCCATGAGGGGCGAAGCCTATTCTCTATCGAGCGGATCGTCGACTGTCGGGGGACGCGCCGTGCCCTCGCCGATCCGGAGGAAGACCCCGACCGCGTCCTCGTCGAGCAGCGCTTCGAGCCCTTGCATGGCTTCCCGATCGAAGCGGGCGGCGAGGCGGCCGCGGCGGGCGTCGCAGTACAGGACCCCATCTCGGTCCTGACGCAGGGTCGCCGGGTCCAGCGGCTCCTCGCTCCCGTCCGAGAGCCGAAGCGTGACCACGCCGTCGCCGATCCCGACGCTCCGGACGAAGAGGGGCGCGCCCTCGATCGCGACGTAGGCCCAGTTGATGTCGTTCTTCAGGCAGTAGCGCCCGTCCTCGGCCACGTCGATCCAGGCGTCGAAGGCCCGCACCAGGTTCGGGTGATCGATCCGGTCTTCGCCATTCCACCACCGCCCGGCGGCGTCGCGCCGGATCGCGGTCTCGCGGGTCCGCCCCTTCAGCATCTGCGCGGGATCCATCTGGACGGAGCCTGTAGCCAGCATGGACGAGGGTCAACATCCGCCAAGCTCTCCTCACGCGCTGTACCTGTCGTCCGAGTGGCCCCATCCTCGCCTCGTGGCTCGCTTCCTCGCCTCGGACCGAGCGCCGCGTGTCGCGTGGCTGCTCGGGATGCTCCTGGTGCTCCCCACCTTCGCCGTCGGCTTCCTCCACGACGACACCGTTCATCGCGTCATCCTCGAAGGCTCGTCCCCGGAGCTGGTGGAGCCGCCCTGGGCGCTCTACGACTTCACGCCGACCCACTCCGTCGTTTCACGCTTCCTCCACATGGGCGCCTTTCCCTGGTGGACCGATCCCGATCTCGAGCTTCGCTTCTTCCGCCCCCTGTCGAGCCTCTCGCTGTGGCTCGACTACGCGCTCGCCGGTCGCAGCACGTTCGTTCCGCACCTTCAGACCCTGCTCTGGTTCGCGCTCCTGAGCGGCGCAGCCATCGCCATCTTCCGCCGCCTGCTTCCTCCGAAACCCGCGAGCGTCGCGTCGTTCCTCTTCTGTCTCGCCGGCGCGCACGCCATACCCCTTTCGTGGATCGCCGCGCGCCACGCCGTCATCGGTGCCGCCTTCGCGGTCAGCGCCCTCGCCCTTCATCTCGGCTACCGCGAGACCGGCGACCTCCGGCGCGCCGTGGCCGCACCTTTCGTGCTCGTCCTCGGCCTGCTCTCGAGCGAGATCGCCGTCTGCGGGATCCTCTTCATCGTCCTCTACGAGGCCTTCGCCAAAGAGGGAGCCCTCCGCGCCCGCGCCCTCTCGGCTCTGCCCACCATCCTGGTGGGCGCCGCCTACACGATCTTCTACGTCGCGAGCGGATACGGCGTCTCCCACAGCGGGCTCTACCTCTCGCCCTTCGACGATGCCGGCGCCTTCGTGTCGAAGGGCTTCGTGCGCCTCCTCGATCTGCTGACCGAGCTCTACGGCGGTCTGCCCTCGGTGCTCAGTCAGATCACCACCGCCACGTCCATCGCCTTCGCCGCGGCCGGCGTCGTGATCATGGCCACCGTCGCCACGCTCCTCTATCGCGTGCGCGCCGAGCTCGATCACTCGGCGCGCAAGAAGCTCGGATGGCTCGCGCTATCCACCCTCGCCTGTGTCATCCCCGTCATCGGCGGCTCGATCGGTGGCCGAATGCTCCTCGTCAGCCTCGTCGGATCGAGCGCCGTCCTCGCGGTGGCCTTCGTGCGCACCTGGGATAGCGGCGGACGCGGTGCACGCGCCATCGTCGTGTTGCTCGCGGTCCTGCATCTCGGCCTCGGTTCCCTGCTCCGCGTCGGGATCGCCGCCGGCAACGCATTGTTGTCCGACGCCCAGGCCGACATCGCGAAGAACGTCGACATCGCGCGCTGTGGTGATCGCCAGCTCCTGGTCGCGACCGGCGCCGACCCGACCCTCAGCATGTTCCTGATCGACGCCATCCTCTTTTACCGTCCGCCGCCGCCCGGCGCGCCGCCGCCGCGCACCCTCTCGATGGCGGCGCACGATCAGATCCTCGAGGTGATGGACGATCGCACCTTCGAGCTCGCGATCGACGACGACGCGCCGCGCTACCCGAACCCCTTCGAGCGCATCTACCGCGCGGCGCCGATGGAGGTGGGCGAGCGCTTCGATGCGGGCGACATGCACGTGGAGATCCTCGCCGTCGAAGATGGCCTCTGGACCCGGATCCGTGCGCGCTATGCACCCGGGCTCGCGCACGCCTGTCTGGGTCGGTGGGATGGGGAGACGCTGGTGGTCTCGGAGGTGCCACCACCGGGGAGCCACACGCCGATCCCCCATCATCTCGGCCCCATGGGGCTCTAGCGCTGCCGGGCGACGCCGAAAAGTGAATCTTGTCGCGTACCTGAGCGTCTGCAGGGATCACGCCTGAAAGGGTCGGGCGTGCTACCTTTAGCATCACTACCCGAGCACCCCTGAGCTGCCATCTCAGTGTACGAATCCATACTTCCGCCGAAGCTTCGCAAGACGTTTCGACGTAAGTGGCCGAGGCGGCTGTTATTCCTCACGATTCTCGTGCTGGGGGCACCGCTGTGCTCCGTCTTCGTGATGGTGAACACCGAGTGGGGGCGCGAGCGCATGAAGGACGGCGCCATCGACGCCATTCGCAACGAGCTCGGTCTCACGGCGCAGCTCGCCTACGTCGAGGTGGCGATGTTCCCGTCCCCCCGGGTGCGGGCTCAGGGAATCGTCCTCGATGATCCCGTCTACGGACGCTTCGCCACCGCGGATGCGCTCACCATCCGCCCGTCGCTCTGGGCGCTCATGCAGGGCAAGGTCGACCTCAACACCATCGAGGTCGACGGACCGGTCCTGAACCTGGTCTTGCGCGAAGGAGAAATCCGCAACCTGCCGCGCGTGCGTCGCGGCGGCTCGAGCGGAGCCGACGAGCTTCCCTTCTCCCGCCTCGAGGTGCGCGGCGCGACGCTCACCCTCGACGCCGACACCTTCGGCAGCGCGTATCTCGACGGCGTGAACATCGGTCTCGACGTCGACGACGGGCGCAAGCTCAATCTCAATCTCACGGTGCATGGCGGGCGTTGGGATCACCTCCGCGGCTCCGAGGTTCTGCAGGCCTTCGAGGTCCACGGCTTCGTCGATCCCGATCGCGGGGCCGAGGTCGACCGCATCGTCTTCCGCACCGCCGACCTCTCCATCGAAGCAGAAGACGGCTGGATCCCCATCCCCTTCGACGAGGAGTCGTGGCGCGGCGAAGGTCGCGTGTCGCTCAACCTCGGGCACATCGACGACCTGCCGCACGGCTGGGAGCTGCCGCCCCTCGAAGGGCGGGTGACCGTCGAGGGCGAGTTCGAGGGCTCGGCCGAGGGTCCGACGGGCGAGGGCACCATCCAGGTCGAGCGGGCGGTGATCAAACAGTTCGGCACCGGCGATCTCGACCTGGCCTTCGAGCTCAGCCCGGACGAGCTCCGGGTGACCGAGGGCTCGGCGCAGATCATCGACGACGGCGGCCTGGTGGGGCTCACGGCGACCGTCGGTTTCGGCGAGGGCTACCCCATCGAGATCAACGCCTCGATCGAGGACCTGTCCTTTTCGCATCTGATGGATCAGCTCGGCGTCACCCCGAACACCATCGTCCAGTGGAGCTTCGACGGGCGCACCCAGCTCGCCGGCACCCTCGACCCGCTCAACATCAGCGGGCCCACCAGCTTCGAGACCACCGACTTCCTCGTCACGGAGGACGCCTATCACGTCGAGCCACAGCAACGGATCATCGGCGTGACCCGCGCGAACATCCGCACCACCACCCGCATCCGGCCCGAGGGGCTCTACTTCAACCGCATCATCGCGGACACGCCTTCGTCTCGGCTCACCGGCGACGTCCTCCTCGGCTTCGACAATCGGCTTCGGGTGAGCGTGCAGAGCTCGAACCTGAACCTCGCCGATGCGTCGCCCCTGATCGACATCCCCATGGCGGGCACGGCGCACATCAACGTAGAGGTGGACGGCGAGTTCTCCGAGCCCGATGTCGGCGGTGAGGTGTCCATCGAGGGCTTCGCCTTCAACACCTATCCCCTCGGCGACGTGAGCACCACGTTCCATCTCGAAGAGGACTCGATGGCGGTGCGCTTCCCGGTCCTCGAGGCCGAGAAGAACGACAGCCAGTACCGCGTCGAGGACCTCTTCCTCGACTTTCGGAACGGCGGCTTCGCGGTCGACGCGCGGATGAACGCCGCCCGCCTCACCCTCGCCGACTTCTTCGACGTCTTCCACTGGGACGAGGACGAGCGCTTCACCGACTACCAGGGGCTGGTCACCGGCGACGTGCTCCTGCACTACACCCTCGGCTATCCCGGCGACTCCGAGCGCGGAACGATGACCGCGAACATGGATCTCGACGTCATCGAGATGTCGATCGGCGACTACCAGTTCGCCGACGGCCAGCTTCGCGCCGACTTCAACTGGCTCGAGCCGGGCCGCGGGATGGCAGGGGGCGAGCTGGACATCGAGCACTTCCACCTGCGCAAGGGCGGAGGCGTGGTGACCATCGACGGCCGGATGGGTCTGAACGGCGCGCTCGCGATGACGGCGTCGGCGGATCGCATCTCGGTCCGCGACACCGAGGGCCTCGGCGACCGCTTCCCCGACCTCGGAGGGTTCTACAGCGTCTTCGGCGAGATCAGTGGAACGACCGATCTGCCGCGCATGGACATGGACGTCGTGATGACGGGGCTCAGCTGGCAGACGTCGATGCTCGGCGACGCGCGGCTCTACGTGCGACTCACGGACAACCAGGACCCCTGGGTCACGGCCGCCGCGGATTGGAATCCGGACGCGCTTCCCGACGAGCCCTGCGCCGCGGCGCGCAACGGCCTCTACCGCGGGCGCTGGCGCGCAGACCCACCTTTCGACACACCCGAGGGGCCGGTGCAGCGTGTTCAGCGGCCCACCGCTTTCCTCGTCTGTGGCGACGGTCTGGGCGGCGCGGTCCACGTCGACATGGCGATGGGCAAGACGATGACCTTCCCGCTCCGGGGCGAGGTGGAGCTCGCGGGCTTCTCCCTCGACCCGTTCCTCGAAGAGGTCGATCGCAACGATCCACTCAGCGGGCGCCTCAGCGCGAAGCTGGCCCTGACCGGCGGCTCGATGATCGATCACGACAGCCTATCCGGGGCGCTCGTGGTGCGTGAGCTCGACGTCGGCCAGGGCGACGTTCGCCTGCGCAACGAGGGACCGCTCGAGGTCAGCCTCCATCGGGGCGATTTCACGGTGGACCGCGCGCGCCTCGCGGGCCCCTCCTCCACGGTTCGCATCACCGGCGGCGGCAGCAACGAACGCGGCCTCGCCCTCGAGGTGGCGGGTGACCTCGACCTGTCCTTCCTCGCGAGCCTCTCCCCCAACCTCACCCAGGCGGGCGGGACCATCGCCGCTCAGGTCAACGTCACGGGGCCCTTCGAGGCGCCGGGCATCTACGGGCGCGCCACCGTCCGCGACGGCAGCTTCCGCTACGCCGGGATGAGCGACCCCCTCACGGACCTCGATGGCGAGATCACCTTCAGCGCCCGGCGGATCCTCTTCGAAGGCTTCAACGCGGAGATGGCGGGTGGCCACCTCGCGCTCAGCGGCGCGGCCACCCTCGAGGGTCGCGGCCTCGATCGCTACGACTTCGACGTCGAGGCGCGCGAGGTCACCCTGCACCCCGACCGCGACGTCGACGTGACCTTCGGCGGGCTCGCTCACCTCGGGTGGACGTCGGGGCAGCGGCTTCCCCGGCTCACGGGCACGGTGCGCCTGGAGCGCGTCTCCTACGAGAAGCCGATCCAGATCGCGGCCATGGTCGGTGCGGCGGCGCGCGAAGGCATGAGTGGCCGACCCGGGCGGACCAACATCGAGCAGTACGATCCCGACGAGGATCATCTCGAGCTCGACGTGCGCCTGGTCGAGGCGACGCCGATGCGCGTCCAGAACAACCTGATCGACGCCGAGGTGCGCATCGAGGACTCGGAGCGTCCCTTCCGCATCGTCGGCACCGACCAGCGCTTCGGCGCCATCGGCAACCTCGACATTCCGCGCGGCGTCATCTACTTCCGCAACAAGGAGTTCGACGTCCGCCGGGGCACCATCGAGTTCGACGATCCCTACCGGGTCGATCCCAACTTCGCGGTGACCGCCGTGGCCGACGTGCGCCGCGCCAGCAACCTGTCGGCTCCCAACTGGCGGATCACCCTCGACGCCACCGGCAACAGCGACAACTTCCAGCTCGACACCCACTCCGATCCCGAGCTGAGCCAGGAGGACATCGTCCTGCTCCTCACCATTGGCATGACCAGCGCCGAGCTCGAGCAGCTCCAGGCGGGCGACGTCGGGAGCACGCTGGCCGTGGAGGCGCTGGCCGCCGTCACCGGCATCGACCGGGAGGTCCAGCGGGCGCTGCCGGTGATCGACGACTTCTCGGTCTCGTCGCGCTACAGCCGGCGCACGAACCGCACCGAGCCCCAGGTCACGGTGGGCAAGCGCATCAGCGACCGAGTGCGCCTCACCGCCTCGACCGGCATCAGCGCGTCGAGCGAGGTGCGCGCCAGCGTGGAGTGGCGCCTCGGCGAACAGACCAGCGTTCAGGCCGTCTACGACAACTACAACACCACGACGGCCTCGAGTTTGGGTAACGTGGGCGTCGATCTCCATTGGCGCCTGGAATTCGAGTGATATGCCGCGCGATTGTCCTCGCCTTCGTCTTTCTGACGACGAGCGGCGCACGCGCACAGGTACCGGTCGAGCTCCGAGACAGGCGGGTGGTCGACGTGGAGATCGCGGGTGAGACCGCGGGGATCACCTCGCCGCGCGACGTCGGCATCCCCCTCGGTGTGCCCCTGAGCCGGCGCCTCCTGCGCAGCACGATCCGTCGCCTCGCGAACAGCGGCCGGTGGCGCGACGTCCAGCTCGATCTGGTCGGGGTGCAGGGCGGCGTGAAGGTCGTCGCGCACCTGGTACCGGTGGTGATCCTTTCGCGGGTCGAGGTGCGAGGCAACGACGAGATCTCCGACGCCGACCTGCTCCGTACGGTGGCGATCAGCTCGGGCAGCGAGCTCCTCGAGGACACCATCGACGAAGCCGTCACCGCCGCTTCCGAGGCCTACGCGAAGATCGGCTACGAGGACACGCGGATCGAGGTGATCGTTCGCGACACCGACGACCCCAGCCGCAAGGTGATGCGCATCGTCGTTCACGAGGGCGCGCCCACGCGCATCGCGCGCGTGCAGTTCCAGGGCGAGTCGCCGCCGCCCGCGAGCGGCGCCGCCAGCGGTCTGGACTTCGACGTGGGCGACATCCTGGATCGCGACGCCATCGCCGAGTCGATCCGCGAGACCGAGCTCGAGATGCGGGCGCGAGGCTGGCTCGAGGCGGAGCTGGGCCCCGCGATCGTGGCGCGCGCGGTCGGGGGCGGCGTCATCGTCTCCATCCCCTCGCGCCCCGGGCCCCGCTACCAGGTGCGTTACCGCCACATCGCGCCGATCGAGCGCAGCGAGCTGGAGGCGGTGCTCGAGCTGGGCGAGGAGCCGCTCACCGACGCCTTGGTCGAGGGCATCCGGGAGCGTGTGGTGGACGTCTACCAGCGACACGGCTTCTACGATGCCAGCGCCACCGTGAGGCGTGTCGCCGGCCCCGAACCGGGCTCCGCTTACCTCGACATCGTGGCGGAGCCGGGCGAGCCCCTGCGCGTCGTCGAGCTCTCCTTTCCCGGGGCGCATCACTTCGACGAGGAGCGGCTGCGCTCGGAGCTCCAGGGCTACCTGGACGACGATCTGCCCCGGGCCGAGCCCATCGAGCCCGTCGACACATCCATCGTCGACTCGACCTTTCGCTACAGCCAGCCGCGAAGACGCCAGACGTCGGCGCCGCTCGACTCCAATCCCCACACCGTCTTCTACGAGCCCACCTACGAGGCCGGGCTCGAGTCGTTGAACGAGCTCTACTCCCTCGACGGATACCTCTCCGTCTCCCTGGGACCGATAGAGATGACGCGCGGCGACAACGGCACCGCCCGCGTCGAGATCCCGGTGAGCGAAGGCCCGCAGACGATGCTGCAAGAGGTGAGCGTCGAAGGGAACGAAGCGCTCACCATGCGGGAGATCCTCGTCGCGGCCGAGCTCACCCGCGGTCAGCCCTTCTCACCGCTGGCGCTCGAGGAGGCGCGCCTGCGCATCGTGGACCTCTATCAGGAGCACGGCTTCCTCTTCGTCCGCGTCGAGCCGACCATCCTCTACTCCGAGGATCGCACCCGCGCCGAGGTCTCCATCACCGTGGTCGAGGCCTACGAGGTGCGCGTCGGGCGGGTGATCATCCGGGGCGCGGCGAACACCAGCGAGACGCTGATCCGTGATCGCATGGTCCTCGTGCCCGACGAGCTCTACCGGCCCTCTCTCGCCCGCGAGAGCCAGGAGCGGCTCCTGGAGATCGGCGTCTTTTCCGGGGTGAACATCGGCGTTTCGGAGCCCGACCTGCCGGCGCGGGTCAAGGACGTGGTGGTCACCGTCGCCGAGCGCAAGCCCCAGTACCTCGACTTCACCCTGGGCTTTTCCACCGGCCAGGGTCTGCGCGGCGGCTTCGAGTACGGCTACCGCAACCTCTTCGGCTACGGCGTCACCACCACCGTCGGCGTGCAGCTTGGCTTCCAGTTCATCTTCGTGAACCCCATCCTGCAGCAACGCTACGAGCGGCTCAGCCTGCAGGACCGCATCGAGCGCAACGTCGCGGTGGGCTTCTCGGTGCCCCACATCCCCGGCCTCGAGAACGTGCGCCTCGGGCTCAACGTCTATCACCGCCGCAACAACGAGTTCGACTTCGGCATCGACGACAACGGCGTCAGCCTGACCGCGAGCTGGCACGCGTTCCGGGAGCTGTCGATCTCCGGCGCGGCGAACCTCGAGAACTCGAACGTCCAGCTCTTCACCGACAATCAGAACCTCGAAGACTATCTGATGATGATGATGGCGTCGGGCATGGTGAATCAGCGCCTGGTCCGCCTCCTTCGCGTGCCCGATGGCGAGTCCACCATCCTCGCCTTCCCCCTCACTCTCGCGGTCGACCTCCGCGACAACCCCCTCGATCCGAGCGCCGGGTTCTTCGGATCCGTCACCGGCGAGTACGCCGTGACCCTCGCCTCCCAGCCGCAGGGCCCGATGATGCAACCCTTCGAGAGCAACTTCATCAAGCTCACCTTCAACACCCGCGGCTACATCCCGCTCTTCGGCAACGTGGTCTTCGCGATCTCGGCGCGGTACGGCCGCGTCTTCCACCTGACGAACACCTCGCGCACCTACCCGAACCGCAGCTACTACCTCGGCGGCGTCGAGACCATGCGCGGCTACTACCAGGACGCGATGATCCCGCAGGACAAGGCCGACGCCATCGCCGCCGACCCCGACAACCTCAGGAGCACCGACGTCGTCCGCGCCGGCGACACCTTCATCCTCTTTCGGGGCGAGCTGCGCTTCCCCATCTTCGGCCCGATCTACGGCGGCATCTTCACCGACCTCGGCAACCTCTGGTCCGACCCCCAGTTCTTCGACCTCTTCGCCCTGCGCCCCACCGCGGGCGTCGGGCTCCGGGTCAAGACCCCGGTCGGTCCCCTCGCCCTCGACTACGGCCTGATCCTCCTGCGCCGCCAGCAGCTCCAGGAGCCGGTCGGCACTTTCCACTTCTCGATCGGCTTGTTCTGAGCCGCTCTCAGCACTATTGAGCCTCGCATGACCGCCATGGCCGCCCGCCTCCTTCCCGACCTCGCCGAAGCCGACAAGAACGTGATCCGAGAGCTCTGGGACCGCCTCTCCAAGGTGCCCGGTGGCAAGCGTCTCTTCAGCCGCGCCATCGGTCAGGGCGCCCCCTACACCGCCACCATCGGTGCGCGCGTCGAGGAGCTCGCGCGGGGTCGCTCCCGCGTCACCATGCGCGACAGGCGGGCGGTTCGGAATCACCTCCGCTGCGTTCACGCGATCGCGTTGGCCAACCTCGCCGAGGTAACCGGCAACATCGCCGTCGCCTACACCCTCCCGGACGATGCGCGCTTCATCGTTGCAGGC
The DNA here is from genome assembly GCA_963727445.1 of uncultured delta proteobacterium. Classification (GTDB taxonomy): domain Bacteria; phylum Myxococcota_A; class Polyangia; order Polyangiales; family B10-G4; genus B10-G4. The sequence continues at coordinate 304,961 of CAVSGI010000013.1, read as the reverse complement.
ATGGAGCTCGAGTACGTGAAGAAGGCGCGGGGGACGATCACCGGCGTCTGCACCTGCCCGGTGATCGACAGCTCCGAGGAGCACGAGTACCGCATCGAGGTCGAGCTTTTGAACGACGCCTCCGAGGTCGTGACGCGCGCGTGGCTGCGCACCCTGGTGGGGCCCAAGAAGAAGTACCGTTGACCCTCTGGACCCGCCAGCTCTCCATCGGCTTCGCGTTCGTCCTCCTCGCGGCTTGCGATGACGACACAGCGCCCCCCCGCGCGCAGGTCGCCCCGGTCGAGGCGGTCGCCGCGCGTGCGGAGACGCCGACCTCCGAGGCCGCGCAGCCGGTGGGGCGTTGGCGAGCGCTTTCCGAGGAGGGTGCGCCGGTCGGTCGGGACGGCTTCGCGGCGGGCGCCTTCGGGCGACGCCTCTTCGTCTGGGGAGGCCACACCGTCGAAGGACAGTTTCAGACCTATCTCAACAGCGGCGCCATTCTCGACGTCGCCGACGGCCTCTGGACCGAGCTCGGGAGCTCGGGTGCGCCGAGCGCGCGGGTGCGACATGTCGGGGTCTTCGCCGATGCGCTGCTCTTCGTCTGGGGCGGCCGCGACGGGATGAACGCGCTCGGCGACGGAGGGCTCTACGATCCCGACACGCGGAGCTGGCGTCCCACCAGCAGCGCGGGTGCACCGCCGCCCTCGAGCGACGCCACCGCCGTCTACACCGGCGAAGCGATCCTCCTCTTCGGGGGGCTCGGCGCGCCCGGCGACTATCACGACGCCGGGGCCATCTACGATCCGCGCTCCAACACCTTCCGGCCGATGTCCACGGTCGGCGCCCCCTCGCCTCGCGCTGGACACACCGCCGTCTGGACGGGGCAGGAGATGCTCGTCTGGGGAGGCGTGGGCCCGAACGGTCCGCTCGGCGACGGCGCGCGCTACGACCCGGCCACGGACTCCTGGCGTCCGCTCGCCGCGGAGGGCGCGCCCTCGCCCCGCCTGAGGCACGTCGCAGTCTGGGCCGGCGAGCAGATGGTGGTGTGGGGCGGAGAACGGAGCGCCAGCCAGCCGCTGGGCGACGGCGCCGCTTACGTCGCGCCGGAGGACGTGTGGCGGACGCTGCCGATGGAGGGGGCGCCGAGCGCGCGGACCGGCGCCTCCGGGGTGCTCGTCTCGGACCGCGTCGTGATCTTCGGAGGCGAGTCCGCGGAGGGCCTGTCGGCCGGCGGCGGCGCCTTCGAGCCGGTGACCGATACCTGGGCTCCGCTGTCCACCGAGGGGGCGCCGAGCCCGCGGAGGGACCACCGAGCCTGCGCGACGGATCGGTCGATGGTGGTGTGGGGCGGAATTGTCGGTGAGGGGGAGTACACGACGAGCGGGGGCATCTTCACTCTCTGATCAATTGCGTGTATCGAATGTCCTCAGTGCGTCCCCATTACTTCGCGGCGGCCCTCGCCCTCGCCTCGATCGCTCTGCCCCGGAGCGCCGGTGCTCAGGCTCGCAACGTCGACCAGGCTCGGCTCGCCGCTCTGCTGACGGAGCGTGGCTTCACGCCCCCGACCGATTTCAAGGCGTTGGTGGTCCGCATCGATGCGGGCGACGATGGCGCGCTCTCCGAGACCTACTTCGACTACGAGGGGACGGCGGACGATCGTGACGATTGGTGGCCGGCCTCTTCGGTGAAGATCTACGCTGCCGTGGCCGCCTACGAGCGCATCCACGCGCTGGGCTTCCGCGGCGACGCCTGGCTGACCTACGAATACGACGAGGGCCTGGTCACCCTTCGCTTCGATCAGATCGTTCGCCACGCCCTCGAGTTCAGCGACAACGCTTCCTTCGATCGCCTGGTCGAGCTGGTCGGCTTCGACAGCATCAACACCGAGTTCTTCGTCCCGGAAAACGGTTTCGCCGACACCGTCTTCCTGCGCGCTTATTCGGGGCGTCACATCGACCCCGAGACGCAGAACGGGCTCAACCGCATCTCGCCGCGCATCTTCATCCAACGCGGCGACCGTCATTACGTGCTGCCTCCGCGGGTGGGCGCTGGGCACTACCTCTGCCCCGACCAGGGCAACTGCACGACGCTCCTCGAGCTGGCGGAGGTGATGTCGCGCATCATGCTCCACGACGAGCTCCCCGAGGGCATGCGCTACGACCTGGCGCCCGAAGACCTCGCCGTGATGCGCGACGCCCTGGCCCACGCACAGAACCGGGAGATCGCAGAGATCGTGGAGCGGGCCTTCGGTGACGTTCCGGTCCGCGTCTATCACAAGCCCGGCTTCGCGAACGAATGGGTGAGCGACGTCCTCTTCGTCGAGCGGACCGATACCGGCGAGCGCTGGGTCGTCGCCATGGCCGCCCGTCCGGGCCGGCGGGCGCTCGACACGGCCGCTGAAACGATCGGCGCCATCCTCGCCTCCGGCGCGCTACGCTAGTCCATCGACTCGCGCGGCTACCCCTCCTTCGATAGACGACCCTCGCGGCTCTTCGCGGCGCTGGCGTGTTCGCTCGCGCTCGCGTCCTGCGGGACGCAGGGGGCGAGCGACACCGACGCCCACACGGATCGACCCACGCCGGTGCCGCCAGCGGTCGACGCACCGGCCCCCTCGCCGGTGCGGCCAGCGACCCCGAGCTGGCAGCCGCGCGACGGTGATCCGCGGGCCGCGGAGCATCCCATCACCGACCCCGCCCACTCCCTCGACGGGTTCTACCGCGCGCTCGCGCGCACCGACGACGGCGCGAGGGGTGCCATCACCCGCGTGACCCATATGGGCGACTCCTCTATCGGGATGGATCAGCTCCCTCACTACCTCCGCCGCCGTTTTCAGGATCGCTTCGGGGACGGCGGCACCGGTTTCGTCCTCGCACAACCGCACTCCACCTCGTACCGCAACAACACCGTTCACCTGGCGAACCGTCCGCCATGGGAGTTCTGCTACCTGATCTTCCGCTGCCTCGACGACGGCCACTACGGTCTCGGGGGCGTCGCCACCCTCGGCTCGCGGGGGGCGCGTACGATCATCGAGACCCGCCGCGAGGGCGGATACGGCACGACCGCGAGTCGACTCGAGCTGTGGTACGCGACGCAGCGGCGCGGCGGGCGGCTGGGACTGAAGGTCGACGGCGAGCCCGAGCTGATCTTCGACACGGCGGCGGAGGCGCTCGAAGACCGCTTCCATCGCATGCGCATGCCCGCCGGTCACCACAAGGTGCGGCTCCGCCATGCGGGCGGCGGGCGCACGCGCGCGTATGGCGTGGTGCTCGAGACCGACGGGCCAGGGGTGGTCTGGGACACGCTGTCGATGATCGGCGCCTTCACCACGCGGCTCCTCGAGTACGACGAGCCACATTTCGCCGGCCAGCTCCGCGCCCGGGCCTCGGACCTGGTGATCCTCACCTACGGCGGAAACGACCTGCGCCGCCACGTGGGGCGCGCGGGTTCCTCCGCGGAGTTTCAGGAGGAGACCCGGCGGGTGCTGGCGCGGGTGCGGAGCGCTCTGCCCGAGTCGGGCTGCCTCCTCACCGGGATCATCGAGCACGAGATGAGCGGCCGGAGCCACATTCGTCCCGAGGAGGTGCAGGCCGCGGTCGACGCCCAGCGGGCGGCGGCGCACGAGGCCGGCTGCGCCTTCTTCGACACCTACGCCGCGATGGGTGGCGCCGGCTCCTTTCGCCGGTGGTTGCACGAGGGCCTCGCCGCCTCGGACCTCAAGCACCTCAGCCCGCACGGCCGCCGCATCGTCGCCGGCTGGCTCTACGACGCCCTGGTCAGCGGCTACCTCGAATACCGATCCGAAGGCTAATGGGGACGGTCTACACTTTTCAACTTTCGCCACGCACGTCGGGGTTCCACCCGCAGGCTAGTGGGGACGGTCTACACTTTTCAACTTTCGCCACGCACGTCGGGGTTCCACCCGCATACCCGCGGCCAAGGCGAAAGTTGAAAAGTGTAGACCGTCCCCGTGAAGCGAAACGCGCATCCCGCCTCCCGGCCGGCCTTCACGCACCCGCCCGTTGTCGAGTCACGGCGCCGCCGATCCGACACGACAAAAATGAAGGCCCGCGACCGTGGGGGGTACGATCGCGGGCCAGATTGAAGCGCGTGGGCGTCGGCGTGGGGGGGGGTTGCTTTCACCCACTGTCGCTTCGCGAGGGAGACAAAGCAAACGGAGTGCCAAGGGTGTCAGTCGGAGAATCATTGCCGAACTCGCGCCGCGACAGCCGCAAATCCTTCGCATCTGCAATGATGAAAATGCAGGAGTGAAAGGTCAGGCGGGGACGGCGCGGTCCTCCGCCCAGGCGCGGAGCTCGGCGATCTTTTCGCCCATGGTCACCGACAGTGGCCGGGTGCCGCGCGCCTCTTCGAGGAGCAGCACGTCGTCGAGCGCACGGCCATCGCTGAAGGCGGTGTAGAGCGCGCTGATCACCACCTGCTCGATCTCCGCACCGCTGAAGCCTTCGGTCGCGGCCGCCAGCGCCTCGAGATCGAAGCCCTCCGGCGCCCGATCGCGGCGGCTCAGATGCACGGCGAAGATGCGGGCGCGGGTCTCGGCGTCGGGCAGGTCCACGAAGAAGATTTCGTCGAAGCGGCCCTTGCGAAGGAGCTCGGGCGGCAGGCGCGAGATGTCGTTCGCCGTGGCGATGACGAAGACGCTCTCCTTCTTGTCGTTGAGCCACGTCAGGAACGTGCCGAAGATGCGGCTGGTGGTGCCCGAGTCGCTCCCGGAGCCCTCCTGACCGCCGAAGGCCTTCTCAATCTCGTCGATCCACAAGACGATGGGCGCCATCTGCTCGGCGGTCTTGATCGCCCGCATCAGGTTCTTCTCCGACTCGCCCACGAACTTGTTGTAGAGCGAGCTCGGGTCGAGGCGGATCAGCGGCAGTTGCCATTCCGCGGCGACCGCCTTGGCGCACATGCTCTTGCCGCAGCCCTGCACCCCCAGCAGCAACAGCCCTTTGGGCGCGCTCAGGCCGAAGCGTTTGGCCTCGTCGGGGTTGGCGAAGGCGTTCTTCCGCTTGCGGAGCCAGGTCTTGAGGTTGTCGAGGCCGGCCAGGTCGCCGAGGCTCTGGTCGGCCGGGTAGTAGTCGAGGACGCCCGAGCGCTGGATCGCGCGCTTCTTGGCTTCGAGCACCTTCTCGATGTCGCTGCGGTCGAGGCGCCCATCCTCGATCACCGCCTGGGTCACGATCTTCTTCACCTCGAAGAACGTCAGCCCGCGCAGGTGGCTCAGCAGCACCGCCACGTCCTCGCCCGAGAGGTCGACCTGGATCTCCATGCGCTTTCGAAGGTCGCGAAGGACGTTGGAGACGAACTGGTAATACGCGTGGGGCGTCGGCGGCTCGAGGTCCACCACCGTGAAGAGCGCTTCGAGGTCCGGCGACGGGCTCGCGTCCACCCCAGTCATGATCAGCGCGCCCCGGTGGGCGAAGAGCTGCTTGTAGAGATCCTTGAGGCGCGCCACCAGCGGCGGGTCCGTGAAGGCCGGCGTGAAACCGCGGAGGTGATAGAGCGCTTCGGCGTTGCTCTGGGCCACGAAGTCGAGCATGCGGTCGGCGGCGTCGGTTCCCGCCAGGGGCGGACCCTCGGCGGTGGAGAGGCCGCGGTGCGCCGTCCAGGTGTAGAGGGGCAGCTTCAGCCGGTCGGCGAGGTACTCGATGAGCGTGCCGACCCGATCCTCTTCGATGGTCTCGATGAGGATCAACGGGTGGTGCGCCTTGATCAGGATCTCCAGATCTCGGATCTGATCGAGGCTGGGGAGCACGCTGTCGGGCATCGGTGCGCTACTCCGCTTCTTCTTCGGGTACGGCCGCCGCGGCCAGCGGCCCGAGGTCGGCCATCAACCGGCGCACGCCTTCGCGGGTCTCGTCGTTCATGTCGCGCCGTACGCTGGTGCACTCCTCGGTATGCGACACCGAGTAGGACATCACCATGCACCTCTGCACGTCCGCCGGGAGGTGGCCGCATGCGTTGACGAACGCGTCGCGGCGCGCCGGCGTGTCCGGCGGCAGCGGGTCGCCGCCCATGCGCTGTCGCAGGGCTTCGGCGAAGCGCCGGCTGCTGTCGTAGGCGCGCTCGCACTCGGTCGCGCCTTCGGCCTCGGCGGCTTCCTCGGACGCCTCGTTCATGGCGCGAAGGAGCTGATTGAGGCGGGCCTGTTCGGGGCTGGCGGGGGTGTTGGCCTGGGGGGGCTCCGCCGCTGAGGGGAGGTCGGTGGGATCGACCCGGGTCAGGCCCGAGGCTTCGGGCGTCGGCTGGCTCTCGCTCAGGGCCTCGTTCCGGCGCTCCGAAGGGGATTCGGCCCGGGTGCAGCCGGCGGTGAAGAGCAGAGCGAGGAGGGCGGCCGAGGCGACGGGGGAAGGGGTCTTCATTGACGGATAATCCGGCGGGACGTGTTTGACACGGGGCGGGCGAACTCTACACTCCGCGCCCGACACCCGCAGAACCTTACCCCGACCCGAGAGAGGCGCACATGGTGGACAACCGAGACTCCCTATTCGACAAGCGGACCGTCGACCGGAACATCAAAAAAGGGCTGATCTCGCGTGAGGAGTACGACAAGCACCTCGGCGGCCTGAAGGACGTGGAGGACAACGCCGAGGTGATCGACTTCGCACCCCCCGAGGAGGAGGAGGCCGCTTCGACCCCCGCCGCCGCCGCCGCCGCGCCCGCCGAGCCGAGCGAGGCCTGACGTGTCGGAGGACGCGAAGGACGAGGCCCCGCTCCCCTCTCCCGACGGCGAAGACGTTCCGCCGATCGACTTCACCACCTTCATCCTCTCGCTGAGCACGAGCGCGCTCGCGCACCTCGGCGAGGCGGCGCACCCCGAGGGTGGTCAGGTCAACCTCGGCCTCGCGCGTCAGAGCATCGATCTCTTGCAGCTCATCGAAGAGAAGACGCAGGGCAATCTCGACGGCGAGGAAGAGCGCCTGCTCACGCAGGTCCTCGCCGACCTCAAGCTTCGCTACGTCGCCAAGGCGAAGGGCTGACGCCGCTCAGTCGCAGCCGACGCGCCTGAAGAAGACGGCGCCGCCGCGCGCGGACGCCGCCGGGAACGCCACGCCGTACTCGCGGCCCGAATACGCGATGGCGGCACCGGGCAGAACGGTCGCGGCGCGATCGTCGACCATGCCCGGTGGGCTGATCCACCTCGCCCCTTCGCCCACGCGAACCACCCAGGTGCCGACGGCCGGGGACCGTCCGTTCTGATACGTCACCGCCAGCTCGCTTCCCGTCCAGACGCTGTCGACGCCGGATTGCTGCGCGGGGCTGGCGCTCAGCGTGACGGTCGCGCCGTGCGGCAATCCGTCGTCGCCGTAACGGACGAGGTGGACCTGGTCGACGGTGGTGGTCGAGGTGAAGGTCACCATCAGCTCGCTCCCCGTCCACTGGAGCGAGACCTGAGGCTCGTCGAGGGCGGGGAGTCGCCGCTGCCAATCCACACGACTCCCGCCTGGATCGAGGGCCGCCAGCCGGACGGTGCTCCCTTCGCCCCAGGCTGCGACGAAGCGGCGCCCGGTCCAAGCCACCGAAGGCTTCACGAAAGGGATGGCCAGGGGCCCGGAGAGGGTGAAGGGCATCACGGTGGCGCTGCCGTCCCGCGCGGCGCGCACGAAGCGAACCTCCCGCGCGCCTCGACGAGGGCTCGCGACGAAGGCCACACCCCAGTCGGTCCCGCTCCAGGCCGCGGCTGGGACGTCGGCGTCGGGGACGTCCGGGGTCGTGGCGACCGCGCGACGGACGATCGATCCGGAAGCGTCGATGCGCGTGAGGGAGACCGTTCCCTGCGCGAGTGAGTCGAGGTGGAAGTGGTGCCACAGGCCGTACTCGCTGCCCGTCCACTGGAGATCGGCGGAGCTCGCGAGCACCATCGAGAAGGTCACCTCGGTGGGATCGCTCGCCGGTTGTCCGTTGCGCCGGACGTTCGTCAGGAACACCTGACCGTGGCCGTCCTCGCTGTCGTAGACCACCTGATACTCCGAGCCGCTCCATCCGACGTCGGGGCGGCTCGCACCGGTCACGCCGGCCGAGACGTCACGCGCATCACCGAGGCCGGCGTAGGGCAGCCCCTCGTCCACCTGCGAGTTGCAGTCGTTGTCCTGATAGTCGCAGAGCTCCATCGCGCCTTCGAAGACGGTCGGGTCTTCGTCGTTGCAGTCGGTCCCCATCGGGCAACCGAGCGGGAACTGGCCGTCCATGTCGCGGTCGACCGGGACGAAGACGCAGGCGCGCGTCGCCTCGTCGCAGAAGCCATCGGTGCATCCGTCGGGCGGCGGGATGCAGTCGAGCACCGGGCCCGTCGCGCAGACGCCCATGGTGCAGACCTCGACACCGTTGCAGAAGACGCCGTCGTCGCACTCGTCGTCGGAGACGCAGGAAGGGCGACTGTCGGGGGCGGTGTCGACGACGGCGGTGTCGGCGACCGAGGTGTCCACGGCGGAGTCGACGCCCGAGTCCGCCGGCGCCGAGCCGGTGACGAGCGCGGTCTTGCTACCGCAGGCGGAGAGGAGCGTGGGGAGGAAGAGGAGGAGGAGAAGGAAAGCGAGGCGGGGACGCATCGAGGCTCGTCTAGCACGACCGCGCGCCCCGGCTCGGGGCGTTCTCCCAGACGGCAACACGTTCGCCACTTGGGCGCCAAACGAGTGAGGGCCTCTCGATGTCGTTTCCTAGATCTGATTTTCCCAGTCGAGGACGAGGGGGGTGGTCGAGGGGTCTCCCGCGGAGCTCGCTTCGAAGTACGCGTTGTAGCCGGGGAAGTTGGTGGCCCAGGCCCCGGGCTGGCTGGCCATCTTGGTCACGCTGATGCTCGGCGGAGGGGTGACGTCCGTGCGGGTGAAGGTGAAAGAGTCGGCGGTATCGACCTCGTCCCAGGTGGGGGCGCGGTCCACGCTGGTGAAGGCGTATTCGACCGCGTCGACGCTGATGGATGCCGTGGCGCTCAGCTCCACCGTGACCTGCCAGTGCCCGTCGATGGAGATCCGATTCGTGACCAGCGCCTCGGCTTCGCCGCCGGGGATGGTCCAGGTCAGGCGGCTCGTCAGGACGATCACGTCCGGCATCGGCGTGTCGACGCTGACGAGCTCGCCGCCAGCGGTGTCGATGCGGTACCAGGCGCCACTGGCGTGAAAGCCAATCGGCGTCTGGAAGGTCCGTCGACGCAGCATGGAGTCGCCGGAGATCCCACCGAGGTCGTCGCCTGCGCTCGAAGCGAGGTCGTACCAGGCGCCCGTTTGGTAGCGATGTCCGCCCTCGAAGGCGAGGGTGAAGCGGCCTGGCGAAGTGATCACGACATCGCCGCCGGACATGTCGACCATGAAGAGCGAGCTCCCCGCATCGCCGTCCGGAAGGGCGGAGTCGACGGCCGCGTCGGTCGGGCCCGCATCGATGCTGCCGTCGGGCGCGGCGTCGGCGTCGGTGCCCCCGTCGGAGGGTCCCGAGTCCCCGGCGCCGGGGCGTGGCCGACAGCCGACTTCGGGATCGCAGTACTCGCTCGCGGCGCATTGGTCGTTTCGCGGCGCGAGGAGACACGCACCGCTCTCACAGGACACGCTCGCGCACGCGGCGCCCAACGGACACTCGGCGATCGCAGTGCACTCGGGCGTTCCGCAGCGCTCGAGCTGCTCAGCGGAGCACTCGGGCGACACGCACCGTCCGCCGAGGCAGGCGGTGGCCGACGGATCGCCGCCCTCCGGGCAGACGACGCCGCGGCAGTCGCGCGTGAGCACCACCGTGACCCCGAGGGACGTGCCGTCGAAGGTCACCGACACCGGCCGGGAGAGCGCCACGCGTCCATCGGCTTCGAGGAGCTCCACCACCAGCCGATAGGTGCCAGCGGATAGCGCCTCGTATTCCGCCACTCTCTGTCCAGCCACGAAGTCCTGGTCGATGGCCGAGGCGGCATCCATCGTGATCATCCCCGGCCCGCCGCTATCCAGCGCCGAACGCACCCGCGTGAACTCCACGCCCGGCACGAGATCCGTCCGCACGTCGACCGCCAGCACCGACGGATCGCCATCGCAGCCCGCGAGCAGCGAGACCGCCGCGGCAAGGACGATGCATTTCGCGCCGGTCGACGCCCCCATGTCACAAGCATACATGGCTCGCATCCGAAGGCTGATGCTGGCAGGCTCTTGGGCGTGGGGATTTGCGCTGGCTGTGGTTCCGAGACCACTCGCGCTCCGCTTTCCGGGGTGGTCTACGACACCTGCGCTGCCTGCGGCGGAGTGTTCCTGAGCTCCGAGGACGCCGCGGAGGCAGACGCGGACGTAGGTCTTCTCTTCGGCGGAGGCCCGGGGAGCGGCTCGGCGCTCGGGCCCTCCATGCGGAAGTGCCCGGTTCACGGTGGGGCGATGACCTCGTACCGCGTGATCGCGCCCAGCGGCGCCCTGACCGTCGAGCGCGCCGAGTGCTGCGGTGGCATCTACCTCGACCCCGGAGAGAGCACGCCGCTGCTCGCGGCCGCCCAGCGCGCCGGGCGTCTCGCCGCGATGGCGGCCGAAGAGGCCGCGCCCGCGAAGCGCGTCGTCACCACCGCATCGGGCGCTACCTTCGCCGCGCCTCCGCCGCCCGGCGGCGAGGCCTTCGGCGCGTCGCTCCGCCGTCTCGCGCAGTCGCCGCCTCCGCGAGGCCGGCCCTCGACCCCATATCGCCTGAACGCCGCCGCGCCCAGCGAGCGCCGCTGTCCCCGTTGCCACGCGAACTATCGCGCCGACCGGCAGGACGGGATGGAGATCGACGTCTGCCCCCAGTGTGGCTCGATGTTCCTCGACGCCCCGGAGGTCGACGCCAAAGGTGTGCCGACCGCCGTGCTCTTCGGCGTGGGACCGGGCGCCGCTCGCTCGCGGGGCGTCTCGTCGCTTCGCTGTCCTCGCTGTGGGGAGGTGATGGAGGTCTTCGACGTGGACTTCATCGCCGGCCCCATCGAAGTCGACCGCGCCAACTGCTGTGGTGGGCTCTTCCTCGACGGTGGTGAGCACGAGCCCTTCCTGCGCGCCGCGCGCGCGGCCGAAAACGCAGCCGCTGACGCGCACTTCGCCGCGCACGGTGAGTACGTGGGAGAAGCCGCCATCAACACGACGCTGGTCGAGACCGGCGCCCTCGACGCGATGGTCGCCGCTGAGATGCGCGCCCGGGTCGACGCGATGATGCTGAGAATGGTGCGCGAGGCGAAGCGGCACAGCCGGCACAGCCGCTGGAACCACTGACGTCTCCGTCGTCGCCGCGGCGAGGGCCTGTGCCGATTCATCACGGTCGACGCCGCTGGTTCACGGAGAGGCCGTGGAATGGCGATGAATTCGACGAGATCTGCCCTGGCGCGACGCTTGCTGTAGCTCGCCGCGTGACCGCGAAACACCTCATCCTCTACGCATTGTCGATGTTCACGATCGTCGGCAACTCCGGCTGCGCGACGATGCTCACCGCTGCGCTGACGAGAGACCCGAACGCGACGGCGGCGGTCGCTCTGACCGAGGTGGCGATCTTGAGCGCCGCCGCCGAGCAGCAGCCGGCCCCACCGCCCCCCACCGAGGCCGTTCCCACCGTCTACGTCCACGACACGCTGCCGCGGCATCCGGATCGCCGGCTGGTGCGCGCCGCCATCCGCCGTCATCGCCACGAGATCGACGCGTGCCGCCCCCACATTCCCGACCCCAAAGCCACCTGGGACGCATCGGTGGTCGTGGTGCTCACGCCCGATGGCGCCCCCGACGAGGTCGTCTTCGAAGGCCCCGAAGCGCCGGCGCTCGCCGAGTGCGTGATCAAGGAGGTGAGCACGTGGCGCTTTCCCGAGAGCCGCGAGCCCACCACCATCCGCTTCGCCGCCCGCTGGATGGCCTACGCCTCGGAACCGACCTGAACGCGCTTCGCGCAACACCACAGCCTCCGCTCCGGCCTCCGCCCTCCGCCCCCGGAGATCGCGTACACTCCGCCCCCTATGAGCACCCTGACCCTGAGGCTGGAGGCCTACGCCAAGGACGCGCGGCAGGTGATCGCCGGCGCGCAGACCCTCGCTGACGACCGGGAGAACACCGAGGTCGAGCCGCTCCACGTGTTGTACCGACTGATGGAGCGCGAGACCGGTCCGCAGGAGGCGGTCCGTCGCGCGGGTGTCGATCCGGCGGACGTCCTGGTGGAGTGCGAGGCGCAGGTGCGCCGGCTCGCGCGGCTGCCCGACGCGGTGGCCTATCTGTCGCCGCGCCTCCTCGACCTTCTTCTCGCGCCGAGGGCGAGGCCGCGCGCAACGGCGGTCATCCGGTCTCGGTGGATTCACTGCTCCTCGCGTGCTCGCAGGAGACCGACGGTCCGGTGAAGACCGTGCTCTCCGCGTGCGGGCTGAGCGCTCCGCTGCTCCGCGCCACCATCGGCGGCGCGGACGTGACCAAAGAAGAGGCACCGGCGCAGAAGCGGCCGACCAAGTCCGCGGCGGCGAGCGACGGCGGCGATCCCCTCGAGCAGTTCGGGCGCGACCTCACCCGCATGGCGGCCGCCGGCAAGTTCGATCCCACCGTCGGCCGCGACGCCGAGCTGCGTCGCATCCTTCAGATCCTCGCGCGCCGCCGCGAGAACAACCCGCTCCTCGTCGGCGAGGCGGGCATCGGTCGCGGCACCATCGTGCAGGCCCTCGCGCAGCGCATCGCCGCAGGCGACGTGCCCAAGTTCCTCGAGGACAAGCGCATCGTCGCTCTCGAGATGGCGTCGCTTGTCGCCGGCGCGAAGCTCCGCGGCCAGCTCGAGGAGCGCATGCGCAGCATCCTCGACGCGATCCGAGACTCGGGAGGCGAGGTCATCCTCTATCTGCCGAACCTCTCGGCGCTCAGCGGCGACAAGGCCTCGGGGGGCGCGGGTGGCATGCTGGCGGCGGCCCTCGAGCGCGGGGAGCTCCGGGTGATCGCGAAAGCGACACCCGATGAGGTCCGCAAGTTGTCCGACGAGGACGCGGAGATCGCGCGCCGTTTCGTCGCCATCGACATCGAGCCGCCCACCATCGAAGAGGCGATCGCCGTCCTTCGCGGCGTGGTGAACAGCTTCGAGATCGCTCACGGGGTGCGCATCTCCGACCCGGCGCTGGTGAGCGCGGTGCGCTTCGCCCGGCGCTACGTTCAGGGCGTGCAGCTCCCGAAGAGCGCCATCGATCTCATCGACGAAGCGGCGGCGCGGGTGCGCGTCGAGACCGACAGCGTGCCGGCCGAGCTCGACCGCCTCGAGCGGCGCCTCGAGGACATCGCCATCCAGCGCAAGAGCCTCGAGGACGACCAGGACGACGAGTCGCTTCACACCAGCGAGCAGCTCGCCAAGGAGGCGGCGGACCTCGAGCCGCGCGCCAAGGCGATGCGCGCCGAATGGGAGAAGGAGCTCGAGACCTTGAGCGAAGTGCGCCGCCTCAAGGAGGAGCTCGCCGCAGCCCGCCGCGAGCACGAGGGCGCCCGCGCCGCCGACGATCACGATCGCGCGGGCGAGCTCCGCTTCGGCACGTTGCCGCTCCTCGAGAAGCAGCTCGCCGAGGCCGAGGCCAAGCTCGAGTCCTCGAGCGGCTCGATGGTGCACGACACCGTGCAGCCCGAAGACCTCGCGGACGTGGTCGCGGTCTGGACCGGGGTGCCGGTCGCGAAGATGCTCCAGGAGGAGACCGCGAAGCTCCTCGAGATGGAGGATCGCCTGCGCGAGCGGGTCATCGGCCAGGACAGGGCGGTGGTCGCCGTCTCCAAGGCGGTGCGCCGCGGTCGGGTGGGCCTTCGCGATCCCCGCCGGCCCATCGGCTCCTTCCTCTTCCTCGGCCCCACCGGCGTCGGCAAGACCGAGCTCGCCAAGGCGCTCGCCGAGTTCCTCTTCGACGACGAGGCCTCCCTGACCCGCCTCGACATGAGCGAGTTCATGGAGAAGCACATGGTGGCGCGCCTCCTCGGCTCACCACCGGGCTACGTCGACAGCGATCAGGGCGGCTACCTCACGGAAGCGGTTCGGCGCAGGCCCTACTCGGTCGTCCTCTTCGACGAGATGGAGAAGGCCCATCCGGACGTCTTCAACATCCTGCTTCAGGTCCTGGACGACGGTCGCCTCACGGACTCGCGGGGGCGCCTGGCGCACTTCGCCGATACGGTGATCATCATGACGAGCAACGTCGGCGGTCACGACATCCTCGATCACCAGGGCACGGCCGAGGAGCTCGAGGAGAAGGTCGAGGGCGCGCTCAAGAGCTCGTTCCGCCCGGAGTTCTTGAACCGCATCGACGACACGGTGATCTTCAACCAGCTCTCGAAGGAACACCTCCGCGGGATCGTCGAGATCCAGCTGCGCGCCCTCGGACGCCTGCTCTCGCATCGGCGGGTGAAGATCGACGTGAGCGACGCCGCCAAGACCCAGCTGGTCGAGCTCGGCTACGAGCCCGCCTTCGGCGCGCGCCCGCTCAAGCGAGTGATCCTCAAGAACCTGCAGGACCCGCTGGCCGAAGCGATGCTCAAGGGCGGCTACGGCGCCGGCGACGTCGTCGAGATCGACTACGACGGAAAAGAGTTCACCTTCGACAAGGCCTGAGGGGCCCAGCGTCTGTCGCCATGGACCATCGGGGACTCGCCTTCGTCGTTCTGTCGTCGATCTGGGGATGCGGCGGTCCCTCGCGTCCCGTCGTCGAGGCGCCGCCTGCCGCGGCGAACGAACGAAGCGCGACGCCCGAATCGACCGGCGATCCTCCCGGCCCTTGTGCTGCGTACGCCGATCTCGACGAGGTGTGCGCAGCGTGGGTCGCGGACTTGCGGGAAGGCGGCCAGGACGCCGACGTCTCATCCTGTCAGGAGAACGCGCTCTTCACCGGCGACGCCGGCGGAATCACCCGCGTCGTTCAGCTGACGCTCCCGGGTGAGGAGTCGTCGTGGTGGTCGCTCCTCGCGCTCGAGGCGGGGAGCCGGTGGTACGTTCTCGAGTCACGGGACGCGTACGTGTCGCCAGGTGCTCACGACGGCGGTTTGTTCATGCAGGCGCACGCCGAAGCCGGCGGCGTCGCTCTCGCCGCGGAAACCAACTCCGAGGACTCGGAGGGCGCGAGCGAGAACCAGACCTTCTGGCTCGTGAGCTTCGCACATGGCGCGCCGCGACTTCGCTTCGCGGCCGTAGCGCTCAGCACGGAGGTCGCGGAGGGCGATCCGCCCTCGGGCTCGAGCTGGCGGCTGCCGGTCGTGTGGGTCGATGCCGACCATGTCGCGGTCGGGCCCTCGGAGTACGAAGAAGAGGAAGGGGGCGGCTTCGACGACCCGCCCGAGCCCGTGCCCGCGCGCGAGGAACGGACGCTTCCCGATTGCGCGTCCACCCCCGACGCCTGCCCCGCGCAATGCGGCTACGACATCCTGCCGACGTCGCTCTAGCTCCGACGAGCGTTCGGATCGAGCTCGAGCGCGCAGGCGGGAAGACGAGGAGGCCGCTTGGGTTGCGCATAGCCCACGTTCCCTCCCCGGCTTCCCGCCTCCGGGCTCCAGCACCTTCCCCTTCTTTCCCTGTGTGTCCCCCTCGGTCGGGATCGTTCATCGGACGACGGAACGCCGCGCCGATTCACAGGTAGGTCCCTTCCATCGGCGGGCCAGGGGTGACCCCTCCTTTTTGGTGATCTTCTCCCTCCTCAGGAGGGCTCATCGGAGGCGTCGGTCGTATTCGCTTCGACTTCGACGGCGACGCCGTCCCGTAGGGTCCGAAGCACGACGCAACAGTGCTCGGTCGCCGCCAGAAGCATCTCGATCTTCGCGGGGTCCGTTCCAGGTGCGGCCCGGAGCCGTAGGTCGACCTCCATCCGCTGAAATCCGACCGGCACGGCGCTGTCAACGCACATGGTCCCGCGTAGATCACAGTGCGCCTCGACCCGAACCGAGAGCTCCGTGAGCTCCACACGGAGGCGATTGGAGATGAGCCGGAGGGTCGTGTCCACGCAGCTCGCGAGCGCCGCCGCGAGAATGTCCCCGGAGACGGGTGCATCCCCCGGCCCTCCGACACCCGCGTGAGCGCCGAAGTCGAGCGCGGCGGCGCCGTAGCCGATCGCGACTTGCCCGTACCGAACCTCGCGCGCCGAATCCCCGGTCGAATGCGTCTGGGCGGTGTCGACGACCCACGCCGCGTCGGGATCGCTCTGGTAGCGAGCCATGAGCTCGTTCTGGCGCTTGGCGGTCCCCTTGCGGACCTCTTCCGTCGCGCCCTCGATCCGCGGGGCGTTCGCGATGTCCTGTGCGTTTACGTTCATGCTGTCCTCCTCGGCTTGCGCCTGCACGGCACTCACGAGGAAGGCGCCAGATCCCACCTGGCGCTCCGCCATGTCGGATCTGGCGGCGTCTCTCTCAGCTCGAAACGCTCCAGATCTCGGGAGGATCAGGGCGGTAGGAGCACATCAGCCCGGTTCGTAGGCTCGCGTCGAGGTGCGCGGCCAGGGGCGCATGCACTTCACGGATCTTGTCGGCGGCGGCGCGCACCCTAGCGGTCACCGCCTTGCGTGCTCGCTCGGCGGGACCGGTGAATTTGCGCGCGCGCTCGAGGTTGGCCACGTTGCGCTCGAGCTCGGCGAGAATGAACTCCCGCTCCCGGCGCAAGATGGCCACGCGACCCAGGTCTCTGTCGGTTTGCGCCTTGTCCAGCTCGGTTTCGAGCAACGCGACCCGCTCCGCGAATTCCGCCCGCGCGCGTTCGTCGAGGACGGGATCGCTTCCCGGGTCGTCGACCTCGTCGACAGCGAACTGCATCATCAGGTCGAGAGCGCGCACGTCGCTGTTCGGGTTGGCCAGCAGAACGGCGAGATCCTCCAACCCCTTCGACTGCGCGACGTGTACCAAGCGATCGGCGTATCGGATCTCCCAGAGATCGCCGCGCCGGCGCATGCTCGGACCGCTCGCGAGCGCTGCGTCCGCCAGCTCTTCGCCAGTGGCCCAGGCCTCACGCCCGAGCGTGCTGCCCAGAAACTCGACCATGGCGCTCAGAGCCCCTCGCTGCTCTCCTTCCCACATCACGTGGGCCGAGCCGGGAAGCGACAGTAGCTTCGCATCGTCCAGCGCCGCGGCGAGATTTACACCTCGTTGGAAAGGAACGGTGCGGTCCTTCTCTCGGTGCAGGACGAGGGCTGGAGCGGACACTTTGGAGACTATCGATCGCGAGGACATGGAGTACGACAACCCGAGCAAGCGGGCCGCGGTCTCCGGGGACGCAGCTCGTTGGTGGTTGCGCGACAGCTCGTCGAGCTGGTCCTTGTCGAGCTCCGGGGCCATCAGGTCGGCGATGGTTCGAGAGCCGAGACCCCAGCTCGCCCGCACGAGCCCCTGCATCGCGTCTCGCATCGCGTCCGCGCCGAGGTCTCGCCCTTCGACGTAGCCGCCGAAGAACACCATCGCGCGCACACGCGCCGGATGAGCCGCGGCGTATCCAATGGCAGTGGGGCTCCCGCAACTCATGGCGAGGATGCAGACGGGACCGGACTCCACGGCGTCGATGACCGCCGAGAGCTCCGACACCTCTTCTTCGAGAGTGAAGCTGGCGCGCTCCCGATCGCTGAGACCGACGCCGGTCCGATCGTACCGGGTTACCGAGAAGCGCTGACCGAGCGCCTCGAAGAACGTACGGAACCGCGGATTGTCCCAGTCCTGCAAGTGACTCACCCACCACGCGGCGCAGACGAGATGGGGACCTCGTCCGTGGGTGGCGTAGGCGATGCGCTGACCCAGCGGGTTCTGACAGAATCGGATCGCAGGCGAAGGCACCACTCGTAGGTGACATGATGGCGTGATCTTCGCGCGCCCGTCGAGTCGTGTAGTATGCCGCGTCAGCGAATGCGGACGGTCTGCGGCCGAGGGCGACCGTCACCGTTCGCGACGAGGATCACCTCGCCCTCGCCGATCGCGCCGTGCCTTCGCGCCTGAGGCGGCTCCTGACCCCAGTTGCCGATGCGGGTGACGTCGCTCTCGAAGATGCCGCCGCCGCCGCCTCCCCGATAGAAGGCGAGGATGCGCTCGCCGGCCTTCACGAGATGGACGTCGGTGACCATGCCGGCGGCGCTCGCCCAGTCGGGGTGCTGCTGCGGCTGCCCTTCGGCGGTGGTGGAGACCATGCTGAGGCGCATGCCGTTCATCGCGCCGGGATAGATCAGCGCGAGGTGGTAGCCCGCGCCGTTCCAGATCGCGTCGGCGAGTGACCAGGGGATGGGCACCTCGGTGGGCCGGCCGACGCGCGCGCCCTCTCGGTCGAAGCGCGCCAGATAGGTGTGCGCCGCGCTCGGGTCGTCCCCTTGCACCTCCTGGTAGAAGACGCTGAAGCCGTCGGGGGTCGCGGTGGCGGCCACGGCGAACGGGTAGTCGCGCCGACCGCCAGGTCGGTCGAGGGTGCGCTCTTCGCCGACGTGAAGCCTCTCGCCCTCGCGCGTCAGGACCCGAACCCGAAACGGCTGCCGCTCGGCGTCGATCTCGTAAGCGACGAGGAGCAGGCCGTGCCCGGCGGTGACGGTCGCCGCGCCGCCGCCTCCCTGATAGAGGCGCGTGGCGTGCTCACCGACGAGCAGTTGGCCCGAGCCCGAGCCGTCGGCGTTCCAGCGCGTCACGACCCTCGCCGTCCGCCCGCCGACGCTGGCGGCGCGGGCTTCGACCTGCGCTGGCTGGGCGGCCGCGCCGAAGGGCGCGAAGGCGAGCACGAAAAGACACGAAAAAGCAGCGGTGCGGACGGACATCGACCTTCCTCCTCGTCCTGGGTGGGGACGAGGGGCCGTTTCGTGACCGGAAATCTCGTCAGGGGCTCAGATCGACGAAACTGCCGAAGAGCCGCAGGGCCGGGCTCATCCCCTCGGCCCAGGCGAGAAAGTAGATGTCGCCGGTCACGTGGGCGATCGCGGGACCATAGGCCGCGGCGCTGCCGGCGACCTCGACCTCCGGACCGATGGTGAAGGCCGAGCCGTCCCAGGTGAAGCGCTGGACGAGGAGCGGTCCGAAGGAGCCACCGCTCAGTCGCTGATAGGCGATGGCGCCGCTGTCACCCTCGCCCCAGACCACGTGCGGCGCCACGTCGAGTCGGCTCGCGGCCCCCAGCGTCTCCACCGGCCTCTCCGCGAGCGCCGTGCTCAGCTCGGTCAATCGCACGTCGGTCGCGCCGGGGATCACGTCGCCGCTGAGCGCCGCGAAGAGCGCATCACTCGTGGAGAGAAGCCAGGCACCGCTGGTCGAAGCCAGACCGTCGACCACGAGCTCCGGCGGATCGGTCGCGCCTTCGCGCTGGAAGTAGACCTGCGGGTCCTCCATGTCGGGCGCGCGGTCGTAGGCGACGACCAGGCCGCTCGCGGTGGACGCGACGGCCACGTTCATGTGCGAGACCATCGGCTCGTAGGCGGGCTCGAAGGCCTCTTCCGTGAGCGCGCCCATCGCGTCGATGCGCTGCGCGAAGGCGTGGAAGCGCATGATGGAGTCGAGGCCGCGCTCGCCGCCGATCGCGTAGCCGTCGCCATCGGGGACGAGGGTCGTGATGAGGTGGTTCCCGGGCACGGCGGCGCCCATCCGCGCGGTGCGGATCTCGACGTCGGTGTCGCCGAGAGGCGCCAGCTCGGCGTCGAGGCCGCGGCCGAAGATGTGGAGGTTGTCCGTTCCACCCGTTCCGTCGTCGGAGGTCCAGGCGACGAAGTAGCCGTCCGTCCCGCGGGCGAGCGCGGGGTCGACGTCGTTCTCATCGGTGGTGTTGATCCGCACGGGCGTGCCCGGGGTTCCGTCACAGGAGAGCGTCGTTACATAGACGTCGAAGCCGTCCGTGGGGTCCGGGCGGTTGTAGGCGATGACCGCGCGCTCTCCGTCCCATGCGACCGAGGCGTGGATCTGTCCGTCGTCTCCATCGGGATCGATCGCGAAGGGGACGCCGGTGACGACGTCGGTGGGGCACGTGGGTGGGACGCTGGAGTCGACGTCGGCGCTGGCGTCGGTGCTGCCGTCGGACGAGCCCGAGTCGGAAGCATCCAGGCTCGCATCGGCTCCGCTGTCGGCGAGCGGGCGACGGTCGTCACCACAGCCCATGACGACCAGGAGGAAGAGAGACAGGAGAAGGGATGCGCAACGTGTCACGGCGCCGGAGCATTCGTCACGGCGCTCGGCTTCGCAAGGTGCGGGCGAGATTCAGCGGCGGCGGCGGTGCCGGTCGATGGGCACCGGGATCAGCTCGGGCTGCGGCGTGACCATGTCTTCGAGTGCTTCCAGGATGTCCTTCACGAACTCCTTGGCGCGGTCCGCGAGGCTCTTCTTCTTCGAAGGCTTCTTCTGCTCTGTCAACGCATCTCCATGATGAGGACGGCTGGGTGAGCGGTCAAGGGTCGGGGGCTGTGGGCGCGGTGATCCGGCGCTTTCTTTGGCGGCGAAGCGCAGCGTCGGATATCTTGAATGCGTGACCGACAGCCCCTCGATCATCCCACCGGGCGGGCGGCTCCTCTCGGACGAGGAGCGCCGCGCTCTGATGGCGGAGATGGCCGAGATCGTGGCCACGAGTCACCTCTTCAAATCCCTCGACGAAGAAGGGCGAAGACGGGTTTTGACCTCTGGTTTCGTCTGTTCTTACAACGAAGGGGACAAGGTCATCGAAGAGGGTGAGCCCGGCGACACGATGTACCTGATCCTCAAGGGCACGGCGCGCGTGTCCACGGGGAAGGTTCACCTCGCCGAGCTGACGCGGGGTGGTTGTTTCGGCGAGGTGTCGGTGCTTACCGGAGGTGAGCGCACAGCGACCGTCACCGCGCAGACCGAGCTGGATCTCGTCGCCTTCGAGGCGCATCGGATCGAGCGCGTCCTCGCCGACTATCCGAAGGTGCGCACGCTTCTCGAGTCGATCGTCGAAGGCCGCGCCCGCGACACGGTCGAGAAGATCATCGGCTGACGGCATGCACGTACACCTGATCGGCGTGGCAGGCACGGGGATGGGTGCGCTCGCGGGGCTCCTGCGCGCAGCCGGGCATCGGGTCACGGGATCCGACACCGCCTTCTATCCTCCGATGGGCGAAGCGCTGGTGCGCTGGGGCGTCGAGACGATGGAGGGCTTCCGCCCGGAGAACCTCGAGCCTGCACCTGACCTCGTCGTCGTCGGCAACGTCTGCCGTCGCGACAATCCCGAGGCGCGCGCCGCCATCGACGGCGGCATGCGCTACGCGAGCTTTCCCCAGACGATGGAAGAGATCTTCCTCGCGGAGCGCCCCGGCTTCGTGGTCGCGGGCACTCACGGCAAGACGACGACCACCGCCCTCCTCGCCTATCTGCTGCATGCGGCGGGCAAGGACCCCGGCTTCTTGGTGGGCGGCGTCCCGCGCGACTTCGAGGCGGCTTATCGTCTGGGCGGCGAGCGCGCGCCCTTCGTCATCGAAGGCGACGAGTACGACTGCGCCTTCTTCGAGAAAAAGCCGAAGTTCTGGCGATACGAGCCCCACGCCGCGATCCTCACCTCGCTCGAGCACGATCACATCGACATCTATCCGGACATGGCCAGTTATCGCGCCGCCTTCGACGGCTTCGTGGAGCGCATCGATCCCGAGGGCGTGCTCGTGGCCTGGGCCGGTGATCCGGAGGTGCGCGCGGTGGCGAAGCGCGCCCAATGCCGCGTCGTGTACTACGCCCTCGACGGCGAGGACACCGGCGACGTGACGCCGACCTGGCTCGCGGCGGAGGTCGCGCCCCAAGGCGGCGCGCATCCCTTCGACCTCTTCATCGGCGGCACCTCCGCGGGACGCATGTACTCGCCGCTGAGCGGGAGGCACAACCTGAAGAACGCGGTGGCGGCGATGGCGCTCGCGGCCGAGTCGCAGGGGATCGCCGTGCGCGATCTCGGCGGCTTTCTGCGGAGCTTCCGCGGCGTGCGGCGACGACAGGAGCTGATCGGGATCGCCGGCGGCGTCCGTGTGTACGAGGACTTCGCTCATCATCCGACGGCGGTGCGCGAGACCCTGGGCGGCTTGCGCGCCCGGCACCCCGAGGGCCGACTCTTCGGCGTCTTCGAGCCGCGGAGCGCGACGGCGTCGCGCAATCTACATCAGGCCGAGTATCCGCGTGCCTTCCGGCCGGCGGACGTGACGATCCTCGCGCCGGTGGGGCGGCCGGAGATCGAGGACGCCGAGCGTCTGGACGTCGCGTCGATCGTCGAGAGCATCGCCAGTACGGGGCGGAGCGCGACCGCGGCCCCATCGATCGACGCCATCGTCGAGCAGCTCCGCGCCGAAGCGCGGCCCGGCGACACCGTGGTGCTGATGAGCAACGGCGCCTTCGGTGGCATCTACGACCGAGTCCTGGTATCGCTCGCCCTCCGGGGTTAGCGAGGATGGGACGATGAACGAACGCGAGCTGGACGAGGCCGTCACCGAGGCGGAGCGCATCGCCCGCGAGGCCGGGAAGCTGGTCCTCGAGGGTTACCGGAAGCCGGTGAACATCCGGCTCAAGGGCGAGATCGATCTCGTCACCGAGTACGACGTGAAGTCGGAGGACTACATCCGTGGCCAGCTCGCGGCTTCCTTCCCCGGGACCTCGGTCGTTGGCGAGGAGGGCGAGCAGGACGACTCGGCCGAATACGTCTGGTACGTCGACCCGATCGACGGGACGACGAACTTCGCTCACGGACATCCGTACTGGGGGATCTCCCTGGCGCTCTGCAAGGACCTCGAGCCGGTTACGGGCGTTGTCTTCGCGCCCTCTCTGAACGTGTGCTGGAAGGCGCGCAAGGGCAGCGGCGTGCTCCGTAACGAGACGCCCTGCAAGGTCAGCGAGGCGAACGACATGCGCAAGGCGCTCTGCGCCACCGGCTTCCCCTACGACCGTCACACCACCAAGGACGACAACCTCCGCGAGTGGTCGGCCTTCATCCAGCGCACCGTCGGCATCCGGCGCTGCGGCGCTGCGGCGCTCGATCTCTCGATGGTCGCCGATGGCACCTACGAGGTCTTCTGGGAGCAGAAGCTCAAGATCTGGGACATGGCCGCGGGTGCGCTCTTCGTGCGCGAAGCCGGGGGTCACGCCATCGACTACACGGGCCGCCCGCTCGACATGAAGCGCGGCCGCGTCCTCGCGACCAACGCCGCCCTCCGCGACGTCGCTGTCGAGATCATGGCGGAGGCGCGGAAGGGCATGGACTACTGGTCCGAGCCCTGACGAGGCGCCCAGGCACGTCATCCGCCGGCTTTCCTCCTCGACGCCTCCTTGCGACGCATCTTCAGTGCGCCTCAGTCGGCGCCTGCGGGGGCGCTCGGCGGCTGACGCACCTGGACACCTCGTCCCTCACGGCGACTACGGCGAGCATCACGTGCCCAGGCACGCGGCGATCTCTCGGCGGCTGAGACCGGCGTCACCGCCGAAAGTTGAAAAGTGTAGACCGTCCCCGTCAGTTGACATCCCCGTCAGTTGACACCGCCGAAAGTTGAAAAGTGTAGACCGTCCCCGTCGGTTGACCGCGGCGACTGCGGCGGGCGTCACGCTTTCGAGAATCGCGCGCGATAGGCCTCGGCGACGGCGACGATGAGGTCGAGGGGGCGGTCGAACCAGGCCTCGTGGATCGCACCGATCTCGCGCTCGTCGCTGCCCTGCACCACGAGGTGCGGAAAGGAGCGGCCCGACCCATCGGGCAGCACGCGCTCTTCGCCGCGGAACCCTCCGATCGCCTGCCACCCATACGCCCGGACGCCTTGGGGCAGCCCGATGACCATGCCGTCGGGCGCGAGGGCCAGGACCCGACCCTGCCCCTTCTTGTCACGCGCCAGGTAGAGCATACCGGCGCCGCCCGCCGTGGTGGTGGAGGCCATGCCGACGATGAACGCAACCGCCGGCTGTGCGACGAAGATCGCCTGAAGGATGGCGCCCGCATACACGCCACCCAGCGCGCCCATCCCCATCCCGGCGATGGTCTGTCCGATGCGCGTTGTCAGCCTGGTGCGTCCGCCCGGCCCGTAGCCGACGGGCACCTCCACCGTCCCGGGAACCGGGTCCTTCGCGATCAGGCGATCGAAGAGCTCCTTTGGCGAGAGCAGCGATCGGGTCGGGCCCGCCTCCCGGTATCCGCGGCGGCTGGCGCGCGCGGCGAGGTTGTCGCGCAAGGAGTCGAGCGTCTCGCCGATGGCCTCGGCGTGGGAGGCTTTCATCTCGATCCACGGGGGCGCGGGCGGACGCCTCGGGCAGAGCGCGTAGACCCGATCTTCGACCCGGACCACGGACAGCACCGAGGTCCAGGGGACCACCGTGATCCGCCCTCTCTCCACGGACACGAGGGCGTCGCTGCGGACGGCGATCCCCTCCGCATCGCGGTGCTCTTCGGGCGCTTCGTCCCTCGGAACGCCGTCGATCGCGAGCCATTCGTCGAGTGCCATGAGTCTTAGGAAAGAGTCGCGAAGCCCTCTCCCCCCATGTAGCATCTGGCGCCACGTGGGACCGGATCACAACAGATTTCGGCACCGGCGTTCGGGCCTCCTCCTCTTCTGCGTGCTGATCGGATTCGGTCATGCCCGCGTCGCGCAGGCGCAGGCCACTTTCCCGACCCAGGAGTACTCCTCGGTCTTCTTCCGTCCGGCCACCGGCACGAACGACTACATCATGGTGGAGGGCGCCCGTGTCAGCGGCGAGTACGAGCTGCCGCCGATGCAGATCGTCTTCGAGCATGCGGTCGACCCGCTGCAGGTGCCGACGCATTGCGCGACGCGCGCGGACATCTCGTGCGGGGCCAACGGCGACTCGGTGGACCTGGTCAGCGGTCTGACGATGTTCCACCTGATGGCGTCCTACACCTTCCTCGAGCGCTTCGAGGTGGGGCTGTCCATTCCTCTCGCCATCTCGGCGAGCGATGGGTTGATCTACCGCGGCAGCAACATGACCGCCGGCCGACGCGCCGGCCTCGCTGACTGGCGCCTGAACGGCAAGGCCGCCGTCTGGGGCGACCTCGATGAAGACATCGTCGCGGTCTCGGCGAGCTTCTGGCTGACGCTTCCCTTCGGTCAGCTGACCACGCCCGGTGGCTACGTCGGTGACGACGTCCCGGACTTCGGCGGTTACGCCATCGTCGAGCACAAGTACGGCGAGCGCTTCCGCGCGGCGCTCAACCTCGGCGGGTTCTATCGCCCGACGCGCACCACCATCGAGACCCAGGTCGGTCCGATGATGTCCTACGCCCTCGCCGCCGATTATCTGGTGACGGATCCGGCGAGCCTCGTCGGCATCGACGTCATCGCCGAGCTGGTCGGCGCGACCGCCTTCGGTCACAGCATGCGAACGGGCCAGCTCGAGGCGCGCCTCGCGGGCAAGGCGTCTTACGACGACTACTTCGGATCGATGAGCTTCGGCTTCGGCCTGGTGCGGGGGCCGGGGGTGCCGGACTTCCGGTTCACGCTGGGCTTCGGCTGGGCGCCCAAGATCAGCCGGGACACGGACGGCGACGGCATCCTCGACGAAGACGACGCCTGCCCGGTCGACATGGAGGACATGGACGGCTTCGTGGATGACGATGGTTGCCCCGAGCCCGACAACGACGGGGACGGCCTCGCGGACGAAGAGGACCAGTGCCCGGACGAGACCGAGGACCAGGACGGCTTCGAGGACGAGGACGGCTGCCCCGACACCGACAACGACGGGGACGGGGTCGAGGATCGCTGGGACAGCTGTCCCGACACGCCGGAGGACATGGACGGGGATCGCGACGACGACGGCTGCCCCGAGAACGACGCCGACAACGACGGCGTGGACGACCAATACGACGCCTGTCCGCGACGCCCGGAGGACACCGACGGCCTCGGCGACGAGGACGGCTGCCCCGAGACCGACTACGACATGGATCGCATCCCCGACAATCGGGACGAGTGCCCGGAGGACGCGGAGGATCGCGACCGCTATCACGATCGCGACGGATGCCCCGAGCCCGGCGGCCGCATCAACGCGCGACCGCAGCGCGCCGCGCCCGAGGAGTGAGCTTCAAGCAGAGCTGTGATGAGGGGTGTGCGGGTGATGCACCTTCTTCGCCTCTTCGTACTCTTCGAACTCGATGCTCGCAGCGCCTCCCACGTCCCCGATGAAGAGCGGGAGCAGAGGAAGCGCAATGGGTGCGAGCACGAGCATGGCGACGACGGCGAAGGCGATCCCCACCGGCGCGAGCATGAGCACGCACGCGGTCACGGCCACGACCTTCACCCAACGAGGTACCGAGAGCTCGGCGGGAGCAGGGCCCTCCGCCGGCAGCAGATCGTCTTGTGTTGCGTCCATACCCTTCCGGTATCTACCCGGCGTGCCGCGACAAGCCTGGGGCGAATCGCCCCGGCGAGATGCGCGCATCCGTCGAAGGGAAGCTCAACGTCACGCGAGCGCGTGCAGTGCGCGGAAGGCGACCACGCGGAGGTGTCCGTCGCGGAGATCGAAGCCGTGTCTGGTGACGTCGCGCAGCGGTACCCAGTGAAGCGTGCGCGGGCCGGGGTGCTCGTCCAGCACCGTGAAGGCGTAGGGGTGCACGATCTCGGCTGTCGCCCCGGCGGACGGGTGATAGCGGCCGCCGAGCTCGTAGGCGCGGCCGATCATCAGGCCGTACTCTTCACGCAGTCGCTCCTCGACCCAGGCCAGGGCCTTCGGGAGGTTCGTGATGCGCTCCGGCAGGCGCCAAGCGGGGGCGACCAGGAGCTGACTGTTGCCGCTGAAGCACTGCGCAGCGGGGAGGTCGTCGTCGTCGATGCCGAGGAAGATCTCGTCCCCGGCGCGCCGGAGCGGGGCCGTGACCACGGTGCGGAGCGAGAGCGGTCCGGGGCGCACGTGCTCGAGGACGCGCGAGTGGATCACGCGACCGTTCGCGTCGAGCTCATCGAAGGTCTGCGCGCGGATCTCGAGGAAGCCGGGTGATCGCTCTACGGAGGCGGTGCGAAAGACGCGCCGCGGCGGGCGCGAGAGGAGCGACGCGAGATTGGACGTCTCGTCGGGAGGCGGGCCGCTCGGGACGTCGATCTCGGCGCCGATCCAGGGGCCGTAGTCGAGGTCGCGATCCGTCAAGAGGTCGTAGACGTTGAGCTCGAGGCGTGCGTCGGGGAGCCCACCCACCTGCGCCGCGCGCAAGAGCTGCCGCGCTTCGATGGCGCGCACCCGACCGGAGGTCGAAAAGCCGCTGAGGTCGGCGATGCGTTCCTCGACGAAGACCGGCTTCACCTCGACGAACACCGAGCGCACCTCTTCCTCGAGGCCGCCCGGCGACGGGTAGTAGGTGGTCCCAGCGGCGAAGCTCACGATGTGCTCGGAGTCGATCGACGCCAGATCGACGAGCGCCTCCTCCACGGTCCGCCCTTCCGGCTTGTCGGTCTGCAGCACGTTCAGCGGCTCGGTCACGTAGCCGGGGGGATGACTGTCGTCGAGGGCGTGGGGGAGCACCCCGAGGATGGGTCGCGGGTAGCTCATCCGGGCGAGGACGAAGGGATCGCCATCGATCTCGAAGTGGGGCAGCACGTCGAGCGTTCGGTGGGGGCGATGCACGAGATCGCGCATCGTGCCGTCGCCGGTGTGCTCGTAGCAGCTGAGGCGAAGGAACGAGGCGTCCGGGCGGCTAGGGCCGGGGCGAAAGCGCACGCCTTCGTTCGCGCCGACGCGTTCGCCCACGATCACGTAGTTCGTGGCGGGATGGGGGAGGGGCTCGCCCTCGGGCGTGCGGAGCACGATCTGATCGACGAAGCGATTTTCGACGATCCAGGGGTTGCGGATCGGCGTCGATGCGAGCACGCGCAGGCCGAGCTCGGCGAAGACCTCTTCGAAGCGAGCCTGGGTGAAGTAGGTGTACTCCTCCTTCACCTCGCTCTCCCAGTCCTCGCGGTAGTCCTTGCGCAGGACGAACTCCACCGCCAGCCGCAGCGGAAGACGGAAGCGCCGAAAGCCGCGGGGCGCTCCAGGCACCTCTTCGTAGCGGAAGCCGCTGTCCTTCGAGAGGATGCGGAACTCCTCGGCGAAACGCTCGAAGAGCCGTGCGGTCGACGCGCGCCGCGGATCCTCCACGTCCTCGCCGTCGTCCGCGCGCACCTCGAGGAGCACTTCGCCTTCGCCGGGATCGAGGAAGTCGCGCACCACGAGGACTCCGCCTTCGGTCAGCTGCGCGGCCTGGACCGCGAGGCAGCGCGCGGCGGCGTCGTGGTCGTAGCCGTTGAAGCTCGTGACGTGGTGCAGGACAGAGGAGTCGAAGATGCCGTCGAGGCTGCGCTCCTCGAAGACCGGCTCGGCGATGTCGCCGACCACGAAGCTCAGGTTGCGGAGGTCGAAGCGCTCGCGCGCGAGCTCCACCATGGTGTCGCTGATGTCGACGCCGACGACTTCGAGCGCGGGGTAGAGGGCCGCGAGGGCTTGGCTCCCGGTGCCGGAGCCCATCCCCATGTCGGCGATCTTGCCTTCACAGAGGAGGTGCGCTGCGGTCAGCGCGACCTTCTGCCGCATCGACGCGTCCATCGACGCGAGGTAGCGTCGATACGCGCCTCGGTCGCCGCGGTGCTGCCCTTCGTAGACGTCGGCAGGGGCCACCGGATCCGAAGATCAGGGCGTGGGCATCGGTGCCATCGACTCCTGGCAGATGCGCATGCCGCCGATGGTGGCGCCACAGAGGTTGGTCGGGCACTCCTCGTCCGTCTCGCAGGGCTGGCCGCACATGCCGGGGCACGAGTCGAGGTTGTCGGGGCCGCAGACCGCGATGTGGGCGCAGATCAGACCGCTGCCGCAGTTGTCGTCCGTGTGGCAGCTGTCCCCTTCGCTACCTCCACCGCAGGCAGAGAGGACGAGGGCGAAAAACGAAGCGATAACGATGTGATAGGCCTTCATGGGGAGCACGTCTCCTTGTGACAGCGACGCGGACGCTACCACAAATCGGGGCCATGGCACGGCCGAGATCGAAATACCCGGTCAGGCGTCCACGTAGAAGGAAATACATGGCGGAACGAAGCGACTCTCACAGCCTCCTGATGGGCTATCTCCTGTGGATCTTCGGCTTCACGGGGGCCCATCGCTTCTATTACGGCCGGCCCATCTCCGGAACGATCTGGTTCTTCACCCTGGGCCTGCTCGGCATCGGCTGGTTCCTCGACCTCTTCCTGATGCCCTTCCTCGCCCGGAACGCGCGTTCGAAGTATCGCGACGGTGAGGTCAGCTACGACTTCGCCTGGATCCTGCTGACCTTCCTCGGCCCCTTCGGCGCGCATCGCCTCTACATGGGCAAGGCCCTGAGCGCGATCCTCTACTTCTTCACGGGCGGCTTCCTCATGCTCGGCGTCCTCTACGACTACTGGACGATGAACGAGCAGGTGAGCGAAGTGAACGGCCTGATGAAGCGCGCGTACTGAGCGCGCGGCTCAGCCGGGCGCGATCTCGAAGTAGCGCACCGGCGTCGCCTCGCAGCGGCGGCAGCTGGTGACGACGACGCGCAGGCGCTTGCCCCGGATGGTGTCGGCGCGGTGATCTTCGATGGTCAGGTCGGCGCCGCACTCGGGGCACTCCTCGCGGCGGACACGCGGCTCGATCTCGGCCGCGGAGACGACGGTGATGGCGTTGTCGGGCCGGTCACCCCGCGCCGCGAAGGGCCCGGGCGCGACGCGCTTCAGCTGAAGCTCTTCGCGCTGGGGCCGGCGGCTCGCGCGGGGCGCGGCGTCCGGCAGGATGAAGAGCACCACGTAGAGCAGCGAGCCGACGAGCGGGAAGAACAGGATGATCCACAGCCAGGGCGAGATGCGGCCGTGCCGATACGCGTGCGTCGCCAGGGCGAGCTGCACCACGATCGAAGCGGCGAAGAGGACCTGCATCCCCCCGGTATACGACACCCGGGCCTGCTTCTCCCCCGCGGAGCAACGTCAGCGAAAGCCTTGGCTCTCGGGCCGTCGTGTATATGTCCTCGGTCTGGAGGCGATGATGGGGGATGGTTCGAGGCATCTGACCTGGGTCGTGGGTGTCGCGGCGCTCGCAGTATGCGGATGCAGTGATGACGGTTCCGCGGCGGGGGACGGCGGCGGTGACGATTGCCGCACGCTCGGCTGTCCGAGCGCGTTCCTCTGCGAGAACCCTTCGATGGACGGGAGCTACCACTGCTCGAGCACCAGCCTCGGTATTCCCGAATGTCGTGGTACTCCTCCGAGCTCTCCGCTGACCACCATCGTCGCTTCGGGCGACGTCACGGTGCACCAGATCGACCTGGGCACCTGTGTGCCCGTGACCCTGTCCTCCGACCTCGCTTCCCTTTCGGGGCGCTTGGACGCAGCGATCGCGAGCGTGGGCTCGGTGATGTGCGCGCAGCTCTGCTTCACGGCGCCCGGAATCGCGGACGCCTCTCCCGTCCCGGCCCTCGCCGAGCGCCGCATCCACTTCCGCGCTGCCGAGAGCGGGGAGCTCGCGGCGGCGACCTATGTCCTGCCGACGACGTGGTACGAGCAGGACACTGGCCGCATCCTCGGTTGTGACGTCGCCGTCGACCTCGCCTCCCTCGATCAGCTCAACGCGGGTGACGTGCTCGCTTCGCTGCTGCTCTGCAGTGGGTTCAGCATGGAGGCCCCACCCGCCGGCAGCGTCCTGTTTCCGGGTAGTGCCGGCTCGCGTCCCGAGACGCTCAGCGCCGACGACGAGGCGGGACTGTGCGCCCTCTACGGCACACCCAGCTACTGCGCGTCGGACGACGCGCTCTTCCCCTGAAGGGCCCTGCGCCTCAGATGTCGAGGTTCTTAACGTTCAGCGCGTTCTTCTCGATGAACTCGCGCCGGGGCTCGACCTGGTCGCCCATGAGGATGCTGAAGAGCTCCTCGGACTCGACGGCGTCGTCGATACGAACCTGGAGGAGCGTGCGTGTCTCCGGGTCCATGGTGGTCTCCCAGAGCTGGTCCGGGTTCATCTCGCCGAGACCCTTGTAGCGCTGAATGCTGATGCCCTTCTTGGCGCGCTTGTCGACCCAGTCGAAGAGCGCGTCCGACGTCGCCGATCCCCTTCGCGGCTGCCGTGTCGTCGACCGATGGCGTAGAAGGGCGGCTCGCCGAGCGCGACGATGCCCGCGTGGATCTGCGCGCAGCTCTGCGAAGTCGCCGTCGTCGAGGAGCTCGAAGTCGATGCGCCGTGGCGCGCGGCTCGACGCCGGCGCGGGATGCACGTCGACGGCGAAGCGGTCGTGCTCTTCGTCGCGGTGATAGCTGACGTCGAGGGGCAGCGAGGTCGGGGTCGCGCGCCGAGATGTACGCGTTCATCCTCTCGATGGCGGCGTCGATGCGCTCGCGGTCGGCGAGGGCCGGCGCGTCCAGGTCGGTCGCGCGGACGAGCGCCTCGAGAACCAGCGGCATCGCGCGGCGCTCCATGCCCCGCACGATCGCGCGCCAGCGCGAGCAGATCGTCGAGGAGGCGGCGGAGCGGCTCGCCGGAGAGCGGCACCTGTCCGCTCTCGGTGCGCACCACCAGCCCGTCGAGGCCGAGGTCGAGGAGGTAGCGGTCGAGGGCGTCCGGTCGTCCTTGAGGAACGCTCCTTCTTGCCCTTCTTCACGCTGATAGAGCGGCGGCTGGGCGATGTAGAGGTAGCCGCTGCGGATCGATCTCCGGCATCTGCCGGTAGAAGAAGGTCAGCAGGAGCGTCCGGATGTGTGAGCCGTCCACGTCCGCGTCCGTCATGATGATGACGTGGTGGTAGCGGAGCTTCTCGATGTCGAAGTTGCCGCCGCCTTCGACGCCGCAGCCGAGCGCCGTGATCAGCGTCCCGATCTCCGCGCTCGAGAGCATCTTCTCGAAGCGCGCGCGCTCGACGTTCAGGATCTTGCCGCGCAAGGGCAGGATCGCCTGGAAGCGCCGGTCGCGCCCCTGCTTCGCGCTGCCGCCGGCGCTGTCACCCTCGACGATGTAGATCTCGCACTCGGCCGGATCCTTCGACTGGCAGTCGGCGAGCTTGCCGGGAAGGGTGCGACGCGTCGAGCACGCCCTTGCGCTGCACCATCTCGCGCGCCTTGCGCGCCGCGTCGCGCGCCCGGGCCGCCATCACCGTCTTGTCGATGATCTCGCTTGGCCGCTCGCGGGTTCTCCTCGAGGTAGCTGGCCGAGCCGCTCGTCGACGATGCTCTCGACGATGCCCTTCACCTCGCTCGAGACGAGCTTGGCCTTGGTCTGCGAGTCGAAGCTCGGGTCCGGGTGCTTGACGCTGACGATCGCGACCAGGCCCTCGCGGACGTCCTCACCGCTCAGCGGCGCTCTTGAGGTCCTTGAGGAGGTTCTGCGTTCTGGCCGTAGTTGTTGATGGTGCGTGGTGAGCGCGGTGCGCAGGCCGGTCAGGTGCGTGCCGCCGTCCTTGTTGTGGACGTTGTTCGTGTAGCAGAAGATCTGCTCGTTGTAGGAGTCGTTCCACTGCATCGCGATCTCGACGTCGACCCCGTCCTTCGTCATCGTGGACGTAGATCACCTCGTCGTGGAGCGGCGTCTTGTTCTTGTTGAGCGTGTCGGACGAACTCGCGGATGCCGCCCTCGAAGTGGTAGGTGACCTTCTTGCCGGCTCGCTCCGCTCGTCGGTGAGCTCGATGGTCAGGCCCGGCGTTGAGGAAGGAGATCTCGCGCAGGCGGTTGTTGAGGATGTCGAAGGAGAACGCGGTGTTGGTGAAGATCGCCGGGTCGGGCTTGAAACTGATCTTGGTGCCGGTGCGCTCGCGTCTTGCCGATGCTCGGCGAGGGGCCCCTGCGGCACGCCGCGGCCTGTACTCCTGGTACCAGACCTTGCCCTCGCGGCGGATCTCCATCTTGAGCCACTCGCTGACCGCGTTCACCGCGCTGACGCCGACGCCGTGGAGGCCCGCCGAGACCTTGTAGCTGTCGTTGTCGAACTTGCCGCCCGCGTGCAGCACGGTCATCACGACCTCGGCCGCGCTCACGCCCTTGTCGTGCATGCCGACCGGGATGCCGCGGCCGTCGTCCTCGACCGTGATCGAGTCGTCGGCGTGGATGGTGACTCGAGAGCGTGTTGCAGTGGCCGGCGAGGTGCTCGTCGACCGCGTTGTCGACCGACCTCCCAGACCAGGTGATGCAGCCCGGTGCCGTCGTGAACGTCGCCGATGTACATCCCAGGACGCTTGCGAACCGCCTCGAGCCCTTCGAGAACCTGGATGGATTTTTCGCCGTAGGTAGAGCCTTCGCCGGCGCCGGTGGCCGAGGCGAGATCTTCGTTCGATTCCATGGAATCCGCGGTGGGTTCGGGGGGGCGCGCGAGGGACCGAAAAGGTCCGAAATCGTTGCCGGATCACGCCCTCCGCCAGCAACGCTGGAGCATAGCCCGAGGGGGGGGTCCTTTCAAGGCGGAGATCGACTCCGAAAACCCCGTGATCTCGGGGGTCAGCGAGGCGCTCAGCCGCGCTTGCGACCGGTGCGGATCGTGAGGGCGCGGGTGAGCCCGGGGCTGACGTTTTGGGACGCGAAGAGCGCGCGCAGAGCCAGGGGCTCGACCACCTCGTGACGCGGCTTGTGCGCGAGCTCGTAGAGCACGTCGGCGCAGTCCTCGGGGCTCATCTTGGGGAGGATCTTCCCGATGGCGGGGATGCGATCGT
Source organism: uncultured delta proteobacterium (assembly GCA_963727445.1). Lineage (GTDB taxonomy): Bacteria > Myxococcota_A > Polyangia > Polyangiales > B10-G4 > B10-G4. The sequence goes on along the minus strand of CAVSGI010000013.1, from coordinate 271,501 downwards.
GGGCGCCTTCGTTGGTGTCGAAGTAGGCGCTGGTCACCTCGCCGAAGATCACGTGGCAGCTGTGCACGCCGCTCTTGTGGAGGTCGACGCGCAGCGATTCGTGCAGGCCGCGCAGCGCCCATCGCGCCGAGGCGTACCCCGTCGACCCCGGCCAGGGCTGAAGGCATGCAGGCGAGTTGATGTGCATGAGCACGCCGCGTTTCTCCTCGCGCATCTTCCCCACGAAGGCGTGGCACATGTGGAACGCGGCGAAGAAGGGCGCGCCCATCATCGCTTGGATCTCTTCCGGAGAGGTCTCTTCGACGTCGAGCCAGCGGCCCGCGCCCGCGCAGTTGATGATTGCCCGCGGCGTGCCGTGCGCCGCGAGGACCCGCGACGCCATGGCGAGGACGGCTTCTCCGTCGGAGGCGTCCACCGCTTCGACCAGGGCCGAGCCCTTCGCGCGCGAGTCCGAGCGGACTTCGGCGGCGAGGGCGTCGAGCTTGTCCCTGCTCCGGGCGATGGCTACCACCCGAAAGCCGGACTTCGCGAAGCGAACGGCGGAGGCGCGCCCGATGCCGCTCGAGGCGCCCGTGATCAGGACGAGGGATCCGCTTTCCATGACGCGCGACGCTGCCACAAGGGCCTCGCCGCGTCTACGCACGCCGCCGCTCAGGGCGCGGTGATGTCCATGCAGACGTCGTGGGTGCGCGCGTTCCGCTCGCGCAGGTTGCATCCCATCAGACGACCGATGATGCGGGGGGGTTGCTCGGTCATCGTGAGCGCCATCGAGGTCTCGACGTACACCGGGCCGATGCCCGGGCAGTAGATCGTCTTGACCGTCTTCTGATCCTCGCCGCCGTCCTCTTCGATACGCACGCAGTCGTCGAACGCACCCGCGGGGACCTCGATGTGCTGGCTGACGGAAGCGACGTGTGCGGTGCGGCCGCTCGGCGCAGGCCACTCGGCGCCGACCACGATGGGCGCTTTGAGCAACCAGGTGGAGGAGGCCGGACGGTAGATGCCCTCGGGCAGGCGGCGCTCGTAGACGAAAGGCTCTCCGCCGAGGGCGCTCACCTCGACGCGGGGGCCGATCACGGCCGTCACCTGGGCGACGCCGAGCACCTGCTCGATGCCGTTGTCGACCTGATAGGACCAGACGTAGCCCTCGCCGAGTGGGTAGAGGTTGTCGGGTGCGTGAAGATCCTCCCGCGGCCCCTCCTCGGTGGTTTGAGTGCCGCCGCAGGCCGCGGCGAGGAGGAGCAGGGATGCGAAGAGGTGCTTCATCAGAGGACGTACGTGTAGACGATGTAGGCGAAGAGTGCGAGGCAAGCGAGCACCACGCCGACCTGAACGGGGTCGATCTGGGTGCGCGTCAGCAGGTCCCGCGCGAAGCCCGCGACTTCGGCATCCGGCGCCTCGACGAGCTTCTCGGTGAGCTGCCGGACCTCGACGTAATCCCCGCGCTCGAAGGCGGCGAGCGCCTTGGCGAGAGATTCTCCTTCGGGCGTGCCGGCGCCGGGAAGCGGGGCTTCTTTGTCGGCGTCCGCGTCCGCCCCCGAGTCCGAGCCCGCCTCGGTCTTCGAATCCGTCTCGGTCTCCGAATCCGTTTCCGAGTCCGCCATCGCGGCGGAGCATAGCCTAACCAATCAGCGCCACCACCCCGGCGCCCAGCGCAGCGATGCTCAGCGGGGCGAGGAGCAGTATCCACAGGATCCCCCTCCTGAGGACACGTCGGCGGGAGCCGAGGAGCTCGGGGTCGCTGAGCACTCCCTTCGGCAGGGTCGCGCTGCGGCGGAGCTCGGCGAGCCCGACCAGGACGCCCGTCAGGAGCAGGGGCGTGATCAGCAGCGCGAGGCCGAGGACGATCAGGCCCCAGAGCGGCAGGCGCTGAGAGAGGCGCGTGCTGAGATCGTCGTGCTGTCGCACGCCAGCGCGGTCGATGATGGCGCGCCGCCGCACCCCGGCCGCCTCGAGATCGATGGTGTAGTCATCGAAGCGACGGGTGATGATCACGCGGGTGATCGGTGCGTCGCCGGGGACGGGGAGCGTTCCCACGCCGCCGCCGTCGGAGGCTTCCACGGAAGCGTGAGTGCCATCGATGGTGAGGGTCAGCGCGCTGTCCGGAAGGGTCAGCTGCCGCGGCCCGTCGATGGCGACGTCGGTGAGCAGCTCGCCGGGCGGCTGGTCGCGGACGACCGGCAGCTCGGAGGGGCCGAGCAGCGAGGCGATCACCATCGCGAGCGACAGGCCGGGCGCCACCCAGGTCGTCGCGAGAAGCGCGGAGAGCCCGAGCGGAGCCCGACCTTCGGGGCGGCGCTTCGCGGCGTCGGTGAGCCGGCCCCGCCGCGCGACCCAAGCCGCGGTGATCACGCCCTGGCCCACCGGCACCGTGACCGCCAGGAAGGGAAGCGCGACCGCGAGGAGGATCGGAACCGCGGAGGCGTCCGCGAGCGCGAGCGCGACCACCGTGGCGACGAGCAGTGGCGCCGATTGGACGAGGTGGGCGAGGACGACCAGCTTCATGTGTCCCCACACGCCGTCGCGCACGAAGAAGCGCGCGCTCTCGAGGGCGGCGCCGCCGATGGTGCCGCCTTTGTCGACGAGGATGCGCGGCGCGTAGGTGAAGGGCACGGTGAAGAGCATCGCCAGGGTCACGCCGGCGACGGCCAGGCCGATCCGCCGCGCGTCGGTGAAGGCGTCCTCTCCGTCGAACTGGACGCCGAGAGACGAGACCGCGGATGCGATCACCACCAGCGACGCTGCGGCCAGGATGAAGAGGCCCGCCGAGAGCCACGCAGGCTTTCGGCTCACCTTCTCCCCACTCCCGACGCGGACCTGGAAGGCATAGAGCTCACAGCCGAACCACGGCAGCGCGAAGAGACCGAGGCCGCAACAGAGCGCGCAGACTGAAAACACCAGAGATAGGCCCAGCGACGCCGTGATCACCGGATGCTTCCGGAAGACAGCGATCGATTCGGACAGGTGCTCTCGAGGTCGGACCAACACCGCGCCGAGATGGTACCCGTTGCTGAATCTCGGTCCGCTATTTACAGTCCGGGCGCCATGTCGGATCGCACGCCCACGATATTTCGAGACGGTCTCTTCGAAGACGAGGTGGTCGCCGTCACCGGTGGCGGCACCGGGATCGGCCTCGCCATCGCGCGCGAATTCGCGCGCCTCGGCGCCAAGCTGGCCATCGGTGGGCGGCGCCCCGAGCCCCTCTCCGAAGGCGCGGAGAAGATCGCCGCCGAGGGCAACGGAGAGGTTCATACCGGGACCTGCGACATCCGGAACCCGGACGAGATCCACGCCTGGGTCGACGGAATCCTCGAGCGCTACGGCCGCATCGACGTGCTGGTGAACAACGCCGGCGGTCAGTTCCCCTCACCCGCGGAGTCGATCAGCCCGAAGGGCTTCGAGGCGGTGGTGCGCAACAACCTCCTCGGCACCTGGAACGTCACCCACGCCGTCGCCACCCGCGCCTTCGTGCCGCAGAAGCGCGGGCGGATCGTCAACATCATCGCGCAGGTGCACCGCGGCTTCCCCGGCATGGTGCACACCGGGGCGGCGCGCGCCGGCGTGGCCAACATGACCATGACCCTCGCGATCGAGTGGGCGATGCACGGCGTGCGCGTCAACTCGGTAGCGCCGGGCATCATCGCGTCGAGCGGGACGAACCGCTATCCGCCCGAGCTCCTCGAAGCCGGCCGCAAGGCGTCCCTCGCCAAGCGCCTGGGCGCGCCGGAGGAGGTCAGCCACATGGTCTGCTACCTCGCCTCGAAGCAGGCCGACTTCGTCACCGGCCAGACCATCTACATCGACGGTGGCCAGAGCATCTGGGGCGATCAGTGGATCGTCGGCGACGACGTCCCGCGCTTCCCGCCCTATTGATATCGACCCCGCGGCGCTTCGCTTCGCTCTGTGCCGGCTCGCTCGTCGCTCGCGGGGGGCTTACTGGTCGTCTTCTTCGGCCTCGGCCGGGACTGCGCCGGGCTCCTTCTTGCCGCGCTGGATCACGAAGGCGAAGCCGACGGAGATGAACCACAAGACGACCAGCGGGCCCAGCATCAGGAGCTGCGAGCCGACGTCGGGCGGCGTGAGGAGCGAAGCCAGGATGGTGGCGATGAGGATCCACCAGCGGCTGAAGCGCAGCAGCTGCTTCCAGTGAACGATGTGTGCGGCGGCCATGAAGGACACCACCACCGGCAGCTCGAAGACGATGCCGAACGCGAGGAGCATCCGGATCTCGAAGGTCATGATCTCGTTGATCGCGATCTCGGGCTCGAGCTTCACGCCGCCCGGGAGGATCACCGCGAACTCCAGGAAGTACTGGAACGCCATCGGGAAGACGACGAAGTAGCCGAAGGACAGGCCGGACGCGAAGAAGATGCTGGCCACCGCGACGAAGGGGATCGCGAGGCGCTTCTCGCGCCGGTAGAGGCCGGGCGAGACGAAGGCCCAGAGCTGCCAGAAGAGCCACGGGCCGCCGGTGAGGATGCCGACGATGACGGCGATCTTCAGGTAGGCGACGAAGGGGTCGATCGGGTTGAGGAAGACGAGGTGGGGCTCGCCCTCCATGCCGATGCCCTCCCAGCCCTGGTGGAAGGGCTGGATGAGCGCGCCGAGGAGCTCCTCGCGGAAGATCCAGCCGACGGCGAGCCCGGGGACCACGCCGTAGAGCGAGCGGATGAGACGGTAGCGGAGCTCGCCCAGGTGCTCGAAGAAGCCCATCTCGACGTCGTCTTCGGGGACTTCGGGTCGCTCGGCGGTCGCGCTCACTCGCTCCCCCCGTCTCCCGTCTCCTTCGCGCCGACCACGACGGGCTCTTCGGAGGCGCTGGGCTTCGTGTCGACGGGAGCCATCACCGGCCCGTCGGCCTGGGGGATCACCGCTGGCGGCTCGGGAGGCGGCGGCCGGAAGGCGCGGGCGGCCTCCGAGTGGTCGGAGGCGTGGGCGATGTCGGTTCCGGCTTTCGGGCGTTCCTTGAGCCGGTCCGCGGCGTCCATCTGGTAGGCCGGCCGGGGCTTGGGCTTCTTCGCGGCGAGGGGGTTCCGGAGCGAATCGTCGCGCATCAGCTCGTCGATCCCCGCGGCCGCCTTGAGCTCACGCGTGGCGCGACGGAACTCCCGAAGCCCCTTGCCCACCGCCTTCATGAAGGTGGGCATCTTCTTGGGGCCGACGGCGATCAGGAGGACCACCGCGATCATGAGCATCTCGCCGAAACCGATGCCGAACATCGTGCGACTCAGATCTACCGCACGAGGGCGATCTGGTCATCCCTCCGACAGGGTTTGGAGGCGGTCCGACGCGGTCGCGATCTGGCGGAGGTGCTCCTCGTACTCGCGGGTCAGCTCCTGGATACGGGCCGCGGCCGCCAGGGACTGCTCGGAGCCACGCTGCTGCTGGCGCTGGGCCTGGTGCAGGTGGTTGACCATGTTCGAGATGTTCTCGATGGCCTGAGTGATCTGCCTGCCGCCTCGCGCCTGCTCCTGCGAGCTCCGCTCCACGTGCTGGGTGATGAGGCGCATCTTCTCGGCGCTCTTCATGATGAGCTCCGAGCCGCGCGCCTGCTCGGCGGTGGCCGCGGCGATCTGCTGCACCGTCTCGGCGATGCGCCCGATGGCGTCGGTGACCTGCTTCGAGCCCTTGGCCTGCTCCACGGTGGCGCGGGCGATGGCGCGGACCATCGACGTCGACTTGTTCGAGCTCTCGAGGATCTTCTTGAGGGCGCGCTCGGCCTCGGCGCTGACCTGGACGCCGCGGTCGACGGTGGCGTTGCCGCGCTCCACCGCGTTGATGGCGTTCTTCGACTCGGCCTGAATCGTCTTGATGAGCTCGGCGATCTCCTTGGTGGAGGCGCCCGCGCGCTCGGCGAGGTCCTTGATCTCGTCGGCCACGACGGCGAAGCCCTTGCCGTGCTCGCCGGCCTGGGCGGCGATGATCGCCGCGTTCAGGGCCAGCAGGTTGGTCTGCTCGGCCACGTCGTCGATGACGTTGAGGATGTCGCCGATGGCCTCGATGCGGGAGCCGAGGTTCGAGATGACCGACACCGCGGTCCCCGAGGTCTCCTTGATCCGGCCGATCTCCTCGATCGTCTTCAGGATGGCCTCGGCGCCCTTGTCGGCGTCGATGGCGACCTCCTCGGAGAGGCGCGCCGTCTCGTTGGCGTTCGACTGCACCTGGTCGATGGAGACGTCCATCTGGTTCATCGAGGAGGACGTCTCCTCGGCGGTGAGGGAGAGCGCGTCGACGTTCCGCGCGACCTCCTTGATGGAGTACGCCATCTCCTCGATCGAGGACACGGTCTCGCGGACGCTCGCGGCGAGGTTGGCCATGTTCTCGGCCACCTCGTCGTTGGTGGCGGTCATCTCCAGGATCGACGAGGAGCTCTCTTCGGCGCTCGAGGCGAGGGCCTCGACGTGCTGGGCGATCTCCTGCTGCGCCTCGGTCATGTCCTTCATGGAGGTGGTCGACTGCTCGGCGGCCACCATCTGCTCGCCGAGGCTCGCGGAGAGCGCGTCCACCTTGGCGTGGAGCACCTGGTTGTTGTCGGAGAGGCCCACGCGGACCTGGTCGGCCGCCTTCTTCGCTTCGTCACGCTCGCGCTTCGCCTGCTCGAGCTGGGTACGCAGGCCGTGGATCTGGTCTTCGAGGTTCTGCTTGTCCTCCTCGGCCACGGTCTGCAGGCGTTGGACCTCGAGGGGGTCGATGCCGCGGGTGGCTGCCGAGGTGACGGTCAAACCCGTGATCACCGCGAACCCGAAACCCACGAAGCTGACCAGGGCGGCGTCCTGGTGCTGAACCATCAAGAGGTAGACCGCGAGCCCTCCGACGAGGGCGGCGAGCCCCGCCAAGATCAGCCTCTGTTGATCGAAGCGTTCGAACATGAGCCTCTTTTCGCCCCCGGAAAAGCGGCCCCAAGAGTAGCGATCTCGCGCGGATAAATCGAGGTCTCATTCGGCCCTTCGGGCCCACTCCTCGAGCGCGTAAACCGCAGCGGGATCGCGGCGAAAGTCCCGCCTGAGGATCGCCGCCACCGCCTCCCCTTCCCCGTGGCTCTCACCGGTGATCGACATCACCAAGAGGAGCCGCGAGAGCGCCGCCGCGCGGACCGATCGGTCGCGCGCCGCGCGGCGAAGGTCCTCCGCCGCCGGCGCGAGCTGGCCCAGTCGCGCCCGGGCCGCGCCCCGAACGAGGAGCGCGCTCGGCTGGCCGGCGCGGACGTTCAGGATCGCGTTCGCCTCGTCGAAGGCCGCCCGCGGTCGCCCGAGGCGGAGCTCGCACCAGGCGAGATGAGCCCGGGCTTCGAGGTCGTCGGGGTCCACCTCACGGAGGCGGAGCAGGTGGGCGCGGGCCTCGGCGAAGCGCTCCCTTTGAATGAGCAGAAGGCCGAGGTTGCGCCGGGCGGTGGGCAGGTCGGGGTCGATTCTCGAGGGCGCGGGCGTAGCTCTCCTCCGCGTCGTCGAGGGCGCCGCGGCGCTCCTGCACGAGCCCGAGCGTGGACCAGCCGAGGGCGAAGTCGGGGTTCGACTCGAGCGCGTCCTTCGCGTGGCGCTCGGCCTCCGCGAGGTGTCCGCGCTCCGCGGCGACGAGGGCGAGGTTGGCGCGGGCTTCAGAGAAGCCGGGGCGGTGCTCGAGGGCGAGCCGGAAGCGTGCCTCCGCGGCATCGAGATCCCCCACGGCCAGGAGGTCGGCGCCAGCTCTGTTGTGGGCCATCGCCGCTTCGGAGATGCCGAGGCCTCCGCAGCCGCCGAGGACGGGGAGGGTGAGGGCCAGGGACAGGAGGAGGGCGCGCCGGGGGCTCATGGGCGCCTTATCGGGCTTTGCGGTGCCGAGTTGCGCCCCAACTGCTGTGTCGGGCGAGGCTCTGCTAAGGTGAGTGTCGGATGCGCGGGTTCTTCGGCATGTGCCTCTGCCTCTTCTTCGGCTGTGCCCAGGGGAGCTCGGGCACCACGGATAGCGGCACCTACACGGGCCGAGACACCGGCACCGTCCGGCCCGACTCGAGCACTCAGCGCGACAGCGGGATGACGATGCCCACCTGCACCGACGACACGAACGGCAGCGCCTGCGAGAGCGCGACCGATCTCGGGACCATCGCCGCGGGCATGATGATGATGACGGAGCCGGGGGTCCTGCCGAACACCGGCGACGAGGATTGGTTCCGGGTCGACTTCCCGCTGAGCACGATGAGCACGGGCGGCGATGCGGGCACGGGCGGTGATGCAGGCATGAGCGTGGGAACGCCGGGCGGCGGCATGCCCTCGATCGATTTCGCCACGAACGAAGGGGACGCGTTCCGCTTCGAGGTGCGCGGCACCTGCAGCACCACCCTCGGCTGCGGCGACGGGATGAGCGCGCGCGACATCGACTCCTGGTCCTTCACCGACGATCAAGCGATGGAGGGCCCGGCGGCGTGGTCCACCCGCGACGTTCCCTGGCCGGAGGCCGCGGTGATCCGCGTCTACCGCCCCGTCGGCACCGGAGACTGTCAGCACTACCAGCTCCGCATCTCCCGCTGACGAGCGCGAAGGCGAAAAAGCTCCGCGTGCTGTAGGCTCGCGGCGGCATGACCTCGGACGGGTGGATCTCGGTCATCGTGACGGTGGGCATCGTCCTGGGGATGGTGTTCAACGTGGCGGGACCCGACCTGATCATGGTCGCGGCGCTCACGGTGCTCCTGGCGACCGGCGTGGTGGACCCAGGGGAGGCCCTCGGCGGTTTTTCGAATCCCGCCGTGCTCACGGTGGCGGCGCTCTTCGTGGTCGCGGCTGGGTTGCGCGAGACGGGCGGGCTCGACTTCGTGGCGCGGCGCGTCCTGGGTCAGCCGAAGGGCCTCACCGGCGCGCAGCTCCGACTGATGCTGCCCATCGGGGCGATCAGCGCCTTCCTCAACAACACGCCGGTGGTCGCGATGATGGTGCCCATCGTCAGCGACTGGTCGCGGCGCGCCGGCATCAGCGCTTCGAAGCTGATGATCCCGCTCTCCTACGCGGCGATCCTCGGCGGCACCTGCACGCTCATCGGCACCAGCACCAACCTGGTCGTGGCGGGCCTCGCGAGCGAGCGGTTCCCCGAGATCGCATTTCGGGATGTTCGACATCGCTTGGCTCGGTCTGCCGGTGTGCCCGGTCGGGATCGATCTTCATCGTCGCTTCGTCCCGCTGGCTCTTGCCCGAGCGGCGGGGCATGAGCGCCGCCTTCGACAACCTGCGCCAGTACACGGTGGCGATGCGGGTGGAGCCGAGCCCGCCGGTGGTCGGGCAGACCATCGAGAAGGCCGGGCTGCGTCACCTGCCGGGGCTCTTCCTGGTGCAGATCGCGCGCGACGGAGAGGAGATCGTCGCGGTGGGACCCGAGGTGCACCTGATGGCGGACGACGTCCTGCTCTTCGCCGGTGTGGTGGACAGCGTGGTGGACCTGCGGAAGATCCGCGGCCTGGTGCCCGACACGAACCAGGTCGACAAGCTCCTCGAGCCCACCGCCAACCGGCGCCTCTTCGAGGCGGTCATCGGGCGCCAGTCGCCGCTCATCGGCAAGAGCATTCGCGAGAGCAGGTTCCGGACGATCTACGAAGCGGCGATCATCGCCGTGCACCGCCATGGCGAGCGCATCGAGAAGAAGGTGGGCGACATCGTGCTCGAGATCGGCGACACGCTCCTGCTCGAGACCGACCGTCCTTCGAGCGCAAGCATCGCAACGACGGCACCTTCGCCCTGATCACGGAGGTGCGCGGGAGCGCGCCGCCTCGTCACGATCGGGCGTGGATCGCGACGTTGATCCTGCTCGTCATGGTCGCCGCGAATACAGCGGGCCTCTTGCCGCTGCTCACCTCGGCGCTCCTGGCGACCGGCGCCATGCTGCTGACACGCTGTGTGACCGGCCCCGAAGCGCGGCGGGCCCTCGACCTGCGCGTGCTCGCGACGATCGCGGCGGCGTTCGGGGTGGCAGCGGCGCTCGACAAGCAGCGGCGCGGCGTCGCTCGTCGCGTCGGCGCTGGTGGGCTTGGCGACGCCGCTCGGGCCGGTGGGCCTGCTCGCCGCCTTCTATGTCGTCACCGCCGGCTTCGCGACGGTCGTCGGCAACAACGCCGCGGCCGCGCTGGTCTTCCCCATCGCGGCGGCCGCCGCGGAGTCCGCGGGCCTGTCCATCCGGCCGATGCTCCTGGTGCTGATGCTCGCCGCGAGCGCCAGCTTCGCCACGCCCATCAGCTACCAGACGAACCTGATGGTCCTCGGACCGGGCGGCTATCGCTTCACCGACTTCTTCCGCATCGGCGTCCCGCTTCAGCTCGTGACGGGCGTCGTCGCGGTGAGCGTCGCGACGTATCTGTGGCTCTGAGCTAGAAGCCGCCGCGGGCGTCGGCGAGCGGGCCGCGAGCGCGGACCGAAGTCGAAGGCAACGCGCGATGGGTCGACGGGCGGGCCGCGAGGGCGGACCGAAGTCGAGGGCAACGCGCGATGGGTCGGCGAGCGGTCCGCGAGGGCGGACCGAAGTCGAGGGCAACGCGCGATGGGTGCGAGAGCGGTCCGGAGAGGCGGGACGAGGTTGGTGGCGACGTGCTGCGGCCGACGCCGAGCTTGTGACCACATGGCGGTCATTTCTCGCGGCGTTGCGGGCGACGTTGCGACTCGTTGGCCGCCGAAGTGCTTTCTTTGGGCCGGGGAAAGTGCTTCACCGATCCGGCGGACCGAAGTTGGTCGCACCGCGCGGCGGGTTGGAGAGCGGTCCGCCAGGGCACGCGTCGTTCGCCGCGTCGAGCGAGATGTGCTCTAGCCGCCGCGCTTCTGCTTCAAGCGTTCGATGACGGCGTGCGCGGCTTCGAGCTGCGCTTCGAGCGTGCGGACCTTCGCCTCGAGGACCATGCGCTCGGTGCGTGTCGTCTCGCGGGCCTGCATCTCCTCGACCTCGGCGGTCGCCGTGAGCTCCGCGACCCGCCGTTCGGCGGCGAGCTCCTGCATCGCGAGGTCGGCGCGCAGGTTCTGACGCGCGATTCTCGTTCTCGCTCGACGCTTTCATCAGCTCCGCCACCTGGGCTTCGAGCTGCGCGATGCGCGCCTGGGCGGCTTCGAGGGGATTGCGATAGCTCATCGGCGTCTACGGTACTCGCTCCACGATCGGCGTCCAGCCGCGTTCGCCGACCGCGGTCGAGGTCGCGAAGCGGCGCGCGGCCGGAGCGAGCGCCTCCGCCGACTCGGCTGCGATGAGGATCGCCGGGTGACCGGAGGCGTCCTCGGTCCAGTACAAGCTTGGCCCTTCGCTTTGGAGCTGCGTCTCGACCTCCGCGGTGGCGAGACCGAAGAGCGCCAGGACGTCGGGCCGACTCCTGAGCGTGGTGAGGGAGGCGACCACGACCCGGGAAGAGGCCGTTGGGAGCGCGGAGGAGAGCGCGAGGTCTTCGGGGATCGGGGCGAGCGCTCGATAGCGGCCCGGACGGATTCCGCTCGTGAGCGCCGCGGCGGATTCGGCGGTATCCGCGAGGACTTCGAGACGGCGCATCAGACGACCGATGCGCGGATCGAGGATGGCGCGGGCTGCGAACGCGCGGTGGTGGTCGTCGCCGCGGGCGCAGTGCCGGCGTGACCGCAAGCGCAGGTCAGAAGAAGCGCGACGCTGGTCGCGACGCGCCATATGCGTGCGCCGGACATCACGGCACTCGGACGGTACCATCGGGAGGCCATGTCCGAGGCCGTCGAGCGTGCGTGGTGGTGTCCGGGTCGGGAGCGGCTCCTTCGGGGAGCGCCCGCGGATGGGGACTTCGACACCTACGACGGGCCGCTCGAGCCCGGCCGGAGCGGCCTCCACGCGTCGGCGCTTCTCCTCGATGCGCTCGCCTACGGCGAGACGCCGATCGTCTGCGCGGTGGAGCTCGAGGGCGAGGTGGCGGTGGGCGTCGGGCAGCGCTGCGCGAAGCTCCGGCGGGTGCTTTGGACGGCGGACGTCTCGAAGGCGCTCGAGGATCTCGCGGCGACGACGGTGCCGGTGCTGGTGCGGCGGGTGGTGCGCGCGTGGGGCGACGATCCGCCCGCCGAGCTGCGCGCGATTGCCGAGGCGGGCGTGGAGGACCGCGACGCGGCGGCGGAAGCGGCGCTCGCGCTCCGCGAGCGTGCGGACGACGCGCGCCGTGACGCCGAGTGGGCGGGAAAAGACGAGGCGCGCATCGCCGAGACGCGAAGGCGCGCCGGCGCCGCCCACGCCGCCGTGCTCTTGACGGACGAGTCGAGCGAGGAGGCGGCGCACCTGTCACGCACCGCCGAGCGCATCGCCGACGCCGCCGCGTGGCTCGCGTACTCGTGGCAGGGCGCGTCCTTCGACCACGAACGCCTCATCGCGCGCACGATTGTGAGCGAGTGGCTCGGGATGGTGGCGTTTGCGAGGCGAGACGAGGTAGACGTCGCGCGGTATGCGCGCGCGTCGCAGCCGCTACCGATGTTGCACTTCAGCGACAACGACCGAGCGACCTGGGGACGGGGGCGTGATGTCGGTCTCGCTCTCTTTCGGTCGCTGGTGGACTTCGAGCGGCAGGAACACGCCGTGCGAAGCGGCATGGTCACGACCTGCCGAAAGTGCGGCGCCTCGCGCCACGGGGTTGCGAGCCGAATGGCGCTCTGTCTCGCGTGTGGTGCACCCTTGTTCGAGCAAGCTCCCACGGGAGTAGAAGTGACCGGCCAAGAAATCCTCTTGGACGAAGCCCTCGAAGGGGCGGAATTGAGGCCGCTGACTTATCTGGCGTCCTGCCTCCACTGCGGTGCCACCACGGAGCGACTGGGTCGTCCGTTTCGGCGCGATGACGTCTGTCCAAACTGTCTGGAGGTCGACGTCTTCGGGCTACCCTCCTGACACAACGCCGTCAGCACCCCTGCGCCACAATCTCCCCATGAACCCTGACCCACGGCGTTAGCATGCCCCGCATGCGACGCGCCGACCGACTCTTCCAGATCATCCAGCTCCTTCGGGGACGGCGGCGGGCGGTGACGGCCCGCTTCCTCGCGGAGCAGCTCGAGGTCTCGGAGCGGACGGTGTATCGGGACGTGCGCGACCTCGTGTCGTCGGGCACGCCCATCGAAGGAGAGGCCGGCGTCGGCTACCAGCTCCGGCGCGATTACGACCTGCCACCGCTGATGTTCGACGCGGAAGAGATTGAGGCCCTGGTGTTCGGCGCGCGCATCGTCCGCCGCCACGGCGACGAGCGCCTCGCCAAGGCGGCCGACCAGGTCCTGTCCAAGGTCCAGGCGGTCCTGCCCAAGCGGCTGCGCCCCCTGCTGCGCGAGTCCAAGCTCTTCGCCCTGCGCTTCGGCGACGACGACAAGGCCGACTCCGAGACCCTCAGCGCCGTCCGCCGCGCCGCCGCCGGACAGAACAAGCTCCGCATCGACTACGAGAAGCCCGACGGCGACACCTCATCGCGCACCGTGCGTCCCCTCGGCCTCTTCTTCTGGGGCCGCACCTGGACCCTCACCGCCTGGTGCGAGCTCCGCGAAGACTTCCGCACCTTCCGCGTCGACCGCATGAAGAAGGCCGAGGCCCTCAGCGACACCTTCACCGACGAAGACGGGAAGACCCTTCGCGATTACCTCAGCCGCTTCGGCGGCGAAGGCCTGCTCGACGAGTGACCCCTCAGTTCGAGCCGGGCCAGTGCAGGCCGAGGCCGATGTTGCCGACGAAGTAGCTGTCGAGGGCGCCGCCTGCGACGTAGGTGTCGCCTGGCTCCGGGTTCATCGAGAACCAGAAGCGGCGGTACTCGAAGCCTGCGCGGACCTCGAACCAATTGGTGACGAGCACGCCGAGGACGAGGCCTGCCTCCATCCCCCCGCCGGTGGTGCGCGGGAACCACTCGTTCGAGCCGAGCTGCCCGGAGCTCAACAGGGGCAGGAGCGACGCCTTCAGCTCGGTCACGAACACGCCGAAGACCAGCCGCATCTCCGCGCCGATGCGCAAGAACCCGTAGTCGACGTCGGGGACGTCGGGCGCGGGGATGGTCGGGCTGATCGCCTCGATGCGGAAGCTCTGCGCGCCGTAGCCGACGATCGCGGAGAGGTAGTGGTCGCCGATGGGGATGCGCACGCGCCCGCCCAGGCCGAAGCCCCACATCGAGGTGGGGAACTCCTGGCCCGCCGAGTCCTGGCTCTTGACGCCGAAGGCGGTCTCGATGCGCGCGTCGATGCCGATGTTGGCAGCGAAGCTGTTCGTGAAGTGCGCGGCCGGGAAGTAGTAGAGCTTGGCGCCGACCATCGGCGCGAAGCCGAGGCTGTAGGCGCGCAGCGCGCCGAAGAGGTCGTCGTTGTAGCTGTACTGGCGGCCGAATCCGGCGAACTCGGCGATCAGCGTCAGCGGCGAGGGCAGCGGACCGCTCGGGCCCGACCAACCCTCGTCGCCGTCATCGCCGTCCTCGTCACCGCCTGCCTCGGGGATCTCGCCTTCGGCGACGTACGCGCCGATCTCGTCCCAGAGCGAAGACTCGATGGACGAAAGAAGCGCGTTGGCGGTGCGCCCCTCGAACTCTGCGGAGTCGATTCTCTTCGCCATCGCGGCCGTCGTAGACCACCACGGTCGCGGTGTAGCTCCGACCTTCGCGCTCGACCTCGCCCGAGACCAGCGCCGCGACCCCCAGGTGGCGCGCCACCGCGAGACGCCCGCGGGCCTCATCCAGGTCGCCCCGCCCCTCGGCCTCTTCCTTGGGCACGAGCTCGACGCCCGCGTCCTCCAGAGCCGACACCACGCGGCTTCGCGCGCGGCCGGCGCCGGGGCCGTCGAAGGGGAGGACGACCACCGGACCGTTGAGCGCGGGCCCGCCGCCGCCCGATTCGCCGGAGCCGCCGCCCGAGTCATCACCACCGCCACCGCCGCCAGCGGGCTCCGGCGCGGACTCGATCGCGCCGCCGAAGTCGTCCCACACGTTGTTGCGAACGTTGCGGCCGAGGCCACCGGCGTTGCGGGCGCGGTAGCGCTCGCGGTGGATCTCGGAGCCGGTGCTGTCGCGCGCGACGACAGTCACCGAGAAACGTCGCCCGCGCCGCACCACGCGGCCGCCGATGAACACCTTGATGCCGAGATCGGAGGCGACGCTGGCGAAGTCCGAGGCGGTGTCGGGCGAGCCGGCCTGCGCCGACGGAACCAGCTCGACTTCGGAGTGACTCGACAGACCGCGAACGATCTGAGCGCGGATCGCACCCGAGCGCGGGCCGCTGAAATCGAGCACCACCACCCGCGACTGCGCCTGGGCTGCGCTGGCGAGACACAGGAGGCCGAGGGTCGAGACGACGAAGAGCGAAGCGCGCTTCATGGCATCGCTCCGTCGCCGCCCGCCGCATCGGTCGCGGCATCCCCGGCGCTGCCGTCGCCCGCGCTGCCATCGCCCGCGCCCGCGTCACCGCCACCGCCGCCCGTGATCTCCGTCACCCAGCTGGTGATGCATTCGATCTGCGTCGCGGTCAGCGGCGTCTCCCCGAAAGAGCTCGGCGGCATCTGCTCGCCGCAGCCGGGAGACGGATTGATCTTCTCGAGGATGAAGCTCGCTGAGGGGTTGGTCGAGTCGACGTAGACGTTGCTCGTCGTACACAGGTTCGGCATCACGTCGATCACGCGGCTGGCCACGCCCGGGCTCGCGAGATTCGAGCCCTCCCTGTGGCGCATCGGCGTCGTGGCAGATCGGGTTCGACCCACAAGTCTGGGCGAGCACCATCTCCCCGTCGCAGGTTCCCGAGCCGAAGCGCTCTGGGTTCTGCAGGCTTCCGGGGCAGCCTGCGAGGACGATGGCGCCCGCGGCTGCGAGCCCGGCCAATCTGAGTCGGGTCATCTCGGGGGAGTTTATGTCAATCGGGCCACAGGGGTCGATTTCGTTTCCTTCGCGATAATCACCGGCGTTTCTGCATCAGCTCCATCGCCACCTGCATGGCGCGCGTGTAGTCGCCGCCGAGCTTGAGCTTGCCGCCCATCATGAGTTGCTGGAGGTTCTGCCCCGCCTCGCGCATGGACGCGAGGTCGTCCCATCGAACCTGCGCCGTGAAGGTGGGCCGCTCTGGAGGCGTCTCGGCGTGGAGCGCAATCTTGACGCGCACCTCTTCGAAGTCCGGCGTGTCCACGAGGATCAGCTCGAAGTCGAGGGATTCGTCGCCGATGGCCTCCTCGAGCTCACCGCTCACCCCGCGGGCGACGCGCACGGCGGCCTCGTCGGAGTCGAGCTCTTCCCGCTTCTCGAGCTCGGCCACCCAGAGCTCCGCAGCTTCTTTGGGCATGACCACCGAGAGGCGCATCGGCATGTCCTCGGGGCGCGCGTCGGCGGCGGACATCACACCCTCTTCGAGGGCGAGCCAGATCTCGATTGCATCGCCGTCCTCGCGCTCGAAGCAAAGGCGGCTGGTGCCGCGCGCCGCCTTGACGTCGTCGAGCGCGCGCTGGGCCTCCGGGCCTTCCGCAGCCCGCTCTTCGAGAAGCGTGACGCCGCGGTTGAAGAGCGCGACGTAGCGCTCGCGGAAGAAAGTGGAGAGGTCCGTCATCGGGCGGACTCTAACAGCCCCTCCTCCGCCTCAACCCATCTTCGTGATCGGCCGCCGCTGCAGAAGATGCGGATCGACCGAGCCCGCGGCGAAGGCCCACTCGAGGTCGTGCTCGCCCGGCATCGCTCTCTCGACCGCGTGAGCCAGCGCCGACAGGGCGGCCAGGCGCACGTCGTTCAGGCAGAACGCGCGGTGCCGCGCCTGGTGGACCTCCTCCTCGCGCGTCCCACCCTCCTCGTCCCAGACGATCGCGACGTCCTTGTGACCCGCCCGCTTCGACAGCAGGTGTCCCGTCGGGCTCAGCCGAAAGTGATCCGGCGTCACCAATCCCGACACCACCGTTTCCCCGAGCCCCCAGCTCGCCTCGACCACGCGCTCGTGCGCGCCGGTCATCGGGTGACGCGTGAAGAGCACGCCCGCGACCTCGGCCTCGATCATCTCCTGGACGATGACCGCCATCCGCGGCGCCCCCGTGATGCCCAACCGCTCGCGATAGGCGAGCGCGGCGCGCGTGTGCGCGGACGCGTGCACCTCGCGGACGGCGTCGGCGAGCCCCTCCGATTTCACGTGCAGCTTCGTGAGGTGCATCCCGGCGAAGCTCGCGCCCGCGCTGTCCTCGCCGATCGCCGAGCTCCGCACCGCCCAGCGACGCTGGTCCGCCGCGAGGGCGAGCCTCTTGCCCGCGACGATGGCCTCCACCATCTCGACGTCGAGGGCATAGCCCTGCGGCACCGGCAGCCCCGAGCCGAGCGCCCGCGAGAGCTCCGCTGCCTTGCCACCGAAGCGCGCCGGGTCGCTGGCGCTGTCGAGCGGGATCACGACGCCTCCGCCGAGAGCGCCCACATCCCTCCGAGGGGCAAGGTGCGCCACGACATCCGGCCCAACCCCACGGCACGCATCCAACCCTCGAAGTCCCCGCGCTGGTGCACGACGCTGCCGTCGACGCGCATGGTGAGATGAAGGCGATAGACCGCGACGGTCTGCGCATTCGCAGGATCCGCGTCTCGAATCGCGTCGACGACCACCAGCGATCCGCCCGGCCGAAGCGCCGGCCGAACGCGCGCGACCAGCGACGCTGCGCGCTGTGGCGATTCCAGGTGCAGGACGTTGGCCATCACGATGCGAGCGAAGTGCGATTCGGGGAGCGGTACCTCGTGGTAGTCGCCGACCAGCGCGTCGGCGCGTTCGCCGAGCCCTCGGTCCCGCGCGCGCCCGAGGAAGACCTCGGCCGTCTCCGGTCCATCGAGGGCGGTGACGGTCGACGCTTCGTCGCGCGCCGCCATGGCGAGGCTCCACACGCCGCTCCCCGCACCCACGTCGAGGATCGGCCCGTCCGCGGGGCCCAGCGCGTCCGCCAGCGCGTCGGCTGACGACGAGAAGCGGCGCTCGAGGGCACGGACCACGTGTGCGTAGACGCCGTCGCGGGTCGCGCCATCGGTGGGCAAGGCGGAGCGCCCGCTCTTCACGAAGTCCCCCAGGGAGCGCCACAGGGCGAGGTGCGCGCGCGCGGCCCCCGGCTCGGCCTGAAGCGTTTCGCTCACCTCCTCGCCGAGCGCCACCTGCCCCTGCCGAAGCTGTACGAGGCCGACGGATTCGAGGACGCCGAGAGTGACGTCGAGCGCCTTCGCGTCGGATTCGAGCTCCTTCGCGAGCGACCCGAGAGGCTGGGCGCCGTCGGCCAGGCGCTCGATCAGCCCGACCTTCACCGCCCACGCGACGGCCGCGGAGGTCCCGAGGAAATCGGTCAGGTGCTGTCCGTCCCACTTCTTCATGACGCGCGCTCCATCGCCTTTTCTTCGATGACGACGCGTCCCGTGTCGCCATCGACCGTGACCCGATCTCCGTCCTCGATGCGTCGCGTCGCGTCGCGGGTTCCGACCACGCAGGGCAGGCCATATTCGCGAGACACGATCGCCGCATGGCAGAGCGCGCCGCCGCGATCCGTCACCACCGCCCCCACGATGGGGAGCAGCACGTTGTACGAGGGCATGGTGGCGCGGGCGACGAGGACGTCGCCGGGCTCGACCGCGCCGAAGTGCGAGGGGTCGGTGCAGATCCGCGCCGTGCCGGTGTAGCTCCCAGCGCTCGCGGCGAGCCCCTCGAGCACGTCCTTCTTGGGCGCGGCAGGCTCGGGCGCCGAGTCTTCCATGAGGGCGCGGTAGGTGATGATCGAGGCCAACAGGTCGGCCGCGTGACCGGTGAAGAGCTCCGCGGGGGGTGGCGGAGGCGGGCTGTCGGCGCCGAGGAAGCTCGGTGCTTTGTCGACCCGCAGGGAGCTCCGCTGCTCTGTGCGCGCACGCACCTCCTCGGGCTCGGGCCCTTCGCCGCGAAGAAGGAGCGCCGGCAGCTCGTCCGTGGCGAGATCCACCACGTGCTTCGCGTCCAGCAGCCGCCCGAGTCGGTGGAGGCGCGCGCCGGCTTCGAGGAGCGCCCGGCGGGTCAGCCCCATGCACCAGGCGTCGAGCTCGCCGCTGCGCTCGTCGCGCACGCGATAGACCAGGCGCGCTTCCTTCAGGAGCGCTTCGAGCGCCGCGTGGTGCTCTTCTGGCACCTTCGCCCAGAAGCCGGACTCGTCGACGGCGGTGGGCGCCGCTTCCTCGGCGTCGAGGGCGCGGGCGAGCTGCGCCGTGAGCGCCGCCGGCATCTCGATGCCGATGGGATTGGCGATGTCGCCCGCGGCGACCTGACGGTAGGCCACGGTCTCGAGCCAGGTCCGCGTCGCCTCGCCGATGGCATCGTCCCGGCCGCGGAGAGCGTCGAGCTTGTCCATCGGAGGGGTCGCGCCATCGTTCAGCAGTGCATGGAGCGCGTCTCGGTCGTCGCGCGCGGCACGTGTCCACTCCGCGAGCGCCGCGCGCTCCGGCGAGGAAGACCTGTCGTGATGCTCCAGGAGCGCGAGCGCCTCGAGGGGCGCACAGCCGCTCCACTCGATCGCGCGATGCACGAAGAGCCCGACCGGGAAGATCGTGGTCGGGTTGGTGTGGAAGTGCGCGTACATGTTGTCGAGGATCGCCTGGCCGCACTCCGCCAGGTGATCGACGAGCTCTTCGTCCGAGAGCGTTTCGAGGTCGACGTCCTGGAGCGCCTGGTAGCGCGCGACGAGGCCAGGCTTCAGCTCGCGATCCCACGTCTCGAGATCGGCGCGCCAGCCCTTGTTGCAGACCCATTCGTCGAGGGTTCGTGCGCGCCGGCGAAGGGTCGGATGGAGGACGCTGACGATCTTGAAGAGCCACGCGGGCGGCGGCGCCTTGTAGGCGTCGCTCGGCTTGCCGATGATGGGGACGATCTGCATGAAGGGCAGGCCGTTGACCAGCCCGACCCGGATGGTCTTCATCGGCACCCCGGTTCGTTCGAACGAGGCCGCCTGTCCCCGACTGAAGCCCTCGCAGATGAGCTCCGAGCCGTATCGCGCCAGCGGGCGGTCGAAGTGACTCGCATCGAATTCCCACGGGCCCTCCCCCGGCGCTTCCCAACGCACGTCTTCCCCCATCGTCACCCCTCCTCGGCTTGCTTCGCCGCCTTCAGACGACGCGCGATGTCCTTCGCGATCAGGCTCGCGACCCACTGGGCCGCTTCGGCCGCTTCTTCGTTGGTGAGCCCGCCTTCTTCACGCATGGCGCGCCAGATGGCGGAGCCGAACATGGTGCGAACCACCGCGAAGAGGATCTTCCGCTCGCGCTTCGGGAGCGGCTTGAAGAGACGATCCATCACCCGGCGCGCCTTTTCGCCCCGGCGCGCGCGCGCGCGCAGGTGCAGCTCGCGCCCGATGCCCGCGACGTGCGCTGCTTCGACCAGCTGCTCGTTGTTCCCGAACCATTCGTAGAGCTCGGCTACGTGCCGGGGAAAGTCCGAGACCGACCGTGGCGGTTTCGGCTGCTCCTCGATGTCGTTGAAGCGCTCGTCGACCGCGCCGACCAGATCCTCTCGCGTCGGAAAGTACCGGTACACGGTCCGCTCCGAGACGCCGGCCCGCTTCGCCACGTCGGCGATGGAGAAGTCGTTCCGCTGGGTGTCCAGAACCTGCTCGAAGAGCGCCTCGACGATGCGCTCGCGGGTCTGCTCGGCCTGCTCCTCCCGGAGCTTGCTGCTGTAGGCCCGAGGGCTCATGTCAGCTCTGCTGAATTCATGTCATACCTTGTGACATCAATGAGCGGTGCCTGTCAAGAGGAGGCGCCTTTGGCCCCGGGTTTGCGCCTGGTGAGGGCCGTTACATGGCGCGTGACGACCGTCGCCGCCGCGCCCGGGAGAGGATTCAGGGAAGCGTCTCGAGGCTGCCGAAGACGACGAAGGAGCCAGGGGACAGCTGGTTGACGTATTCGGTGTAGATCCACTCCGGGGAGCGGGGGACGTTGGCGACTCGTACCTCGTCCAGAAGCCCGTCCCAGGTCTGACTCCCGGTGCCGCCCACGAGGACCGCGTTCGGCTGATAGGCGATGCCGCCGGTCATGCTGGCCGAGCCTTCTTGGATTCCGTCGACGTAGATGCGGGTGACGCCGCTGACTTCGTCGCGGGTGCCGACCACGTGGTACCAGGTGCCGTTCACCACGGGGGTCGTCGCGAAGGCGTGCGCCATCTCCGTTCCGTTGGCCGTGTAGAAAGTCGGTCGCGGGTCGCTCTGAGTGCGGTAGATCTCGATGTAGTAGCCGCGCGGATTCGAGCCCGTGGAGCGCCAGAGGTCCTGCCAGAGCATGTAGGGGTGTCGGTCGGGGACTGAGCCGACCGACCCCGGGTTGGCCCACACCGACACGGTGATCGAGGTCGGTCGAAGGGTGGTGCTCATCCCGACGTCGACGTTCGACGAGTCGGCGCCGAAGGTGCCGGCGTTTCCGATCTTGCCCGTCGGAACGGTGGTCGAACCACCGAGCGCACGCCCGGGGTTGGTGCCGGTGGAGTCGCGCACTTCACCGGGGGCGCCGGTCCACGCGTCCTCACCCATGTGCCAGACGCCCACGAAGCCCGCACGCCACACGTCGGCCCGATTCATCGTGGGTGCGCTGATCGCGGGGTTGCCGAAGTAGATGTGAAACGTCTTCCCGGTGGACGACAGGACGGGGAGGGTGACCCACGCGACCAGCTCGCCGGTCGCGGGATCGTAGCGCTCGATCTCGTGCGGGAGCATCTCGTCACCGTCGCGGAAGACGATGTCGTAACCGCTCGAATGCGCGACGCGGCCGCCCATGGAAACTGAACGGAGGTCTGCATCGGTCGTGCTCACGAGGACGGGAAAGTCGTTCAGCGTTCCGCGCGGCATGCCGTCGGCGATCGTCAGCGTCTTGCGGAAGCCCCACGGCGAGGCGCTGCCGTCCGGGGCGTCAGCGTCGCCTCCGTCCGATGCCGAGGTGTCTGCATCCGTGGGCGGTGCGTCCATGATCGACGCGTCCGGCATGGCGGTGTCGGCGTCCATTCCTGCGTCGAGGCCGCCGCCATCGACGCCGCCGTCAGGGCATCCGGCGCCGCTGCACATCACGCCGATCGCGATGGTCACCGCGCGCGTGGAGTCGAGTGCGACCAGCACCGAGCGGTTTGCGACCTCGGAGCCGCGGAGCATCAGCGTCGCACGCACCGTGTACTGACCCGGGTCGAGCTCCGAGAACTCGGCCGCGCGATGTCCCGTGGTGAAATCGTCTCCCATCACTGCGGAGACCTCCACGCGCCTCACGGCCTCGGGCGTTGCGTCCGCGAAGATCTCCGTCATCACCAGATCGAACTCGCTCCCCGGCGAAAGCGCCGTCTGCACATCGACGAAGAGCTCGAGCTGGGTGTCGCTCCCGCATCCCGAGAACGACAGAATCGAGGCGAAGAGAAGGAACCGCATCCGCCACGTGATCGTATCACCTCGTGGTGTCTCGCGTCTCCCGAGCAAAGCGCCAGGTGAGCCCGTAGCACCAGGAGTCGTGCTCGCCGCTCCGTCGTCACCCGGACGGTAGCTTCTCATCTCGCGACGCGCTGACGCCGTCTTCAAGCCTGGTCGAGCAGATGCCGCACCGGTGTCCCCTCGAGGGTGTCGTCGCCGTCTTGGATGTAGAGGTGGCCGTCGGTGAGGGTGACGCCCCAGGTGACGTTGCGGCCGATGCGCGTCTCGAGGGCGTCGAGGAGCGCTGGGGGGAGGCTGTAGACCTCGATCTGCTCGCGGGCGTGGATCTTCGCGCCTGCAAGGGTGGCGAGCCACGGGGTCGGGTCCTTGTGGGTGTAGACGTAGACGCGCGCGCCGGTCTTCGAGGCGCGGTGGAGGCGCTCCGGTGCGGGCAGGCCGACCTCGATCCACGCATTCACGTCGCCGCGCAGGTCCTTGACCCAGAGCGCGGGGTCTTCGGCGGTGGACAGGCCGCGGCCGAACGCGATGCCCTCTTCGTAGCGCAGGGCGTAGGCGAGCACCCGCGCGGTCATGCGCCGTACGCTCTCCGACGGGTGCTGCGCGACACGCAGGTCGAGGGACTCGTAGACGCCGCGGTCGACGTCCGAGAGCTCGATGGCGAAGCGGTAGACCGTGGAGCCGAGGGCCATGGCGCCCAGGGTAGAGCACAACTTCG
This sequence comes from uncultured delta proteobacterium, assembly GCA_963727445.1. Classification (GTDB taxonomy): domain Bacteria; phylum Myxococcota_A; class Polyangia; order Polyangiales; family B10-G4; genus B10-G4. The sequence goes on along the minus strand of CAVSGI010000013.1, from coordinate 248,493 downwards.
AGATGTGCTCTCAGTCGCTCACGGTCGTCGTCTGCAGGGTGTCGCCGTTCAGCGCGAAACGCGCCTTTCGCGCTTCGCGCGAGAGGCGCACGTCGGCGCGCAGGATGCGCTCCTCGGGGGTGGCGGGGGCGACGACGACCAGGAGCTGAGCCTCGAGGTCGCGCAGCTCGTCCTCTTCTTCGCGGCGCACCTCGAGGAGGTAGTCGCCCCCTTCGAGCTCGCGGATGTGACTCGCGCTGATGCCCTGGAGCGTGCCGGTGACCTCGGCGGGCTCCCAGTAGCCGTCCTCCCTCTCGCTGGTGATCGCGCTCTCGGGGAAATGAAGGAAGAGCTCGGGCCGATCGTCGGGGTGCGGCCAGGTGAGGGCCACGAAGATCGCCGGCGGCTCGCGCAGCGCCCCCGACTGGCGGATGCGACGCCTGAGGGCCGCGGCGGTCGCCTCGTCGAGCTCTTCGCTCTTCAGCCGGGCGAAACGCACCTCGGTCCAGAGGCGCGCGAGCTCGGCGACCCCGTCCTTGGCGTCTGCGTCCGCCGTCTCCGACAGGCGCTGCTCCAAGCGAAGCGCCTCATCGATGCGGCCGGCGCCCGCCGCCGCCCGCGCGAGGTCGAGGAGCACCGAGTCCTCGTCGGGACGCAGGCGCGCGAGCGTCTGATACTCGCGATAGGCGTCGTCGTACCAGCCGTGGCTGCGATAGAGGTCGCCGAGTCGGCGCCGCGCCCACGGATCGAGCGGCGCGTTTTCGACGATCTCGCTGAAGACGCGGCGTGCCTCCTCGACGTCGTCCTGGCGAAGCCAGAACTCGCCCACCTGCGTGCGCACTCGCGCGTCGGCCAGCGGCCAGGCCCGAAGCTCGCGGGCGAGGCGGCGCGCCTCCGGGAGCTTGCCCGTCTCTTCGAGGAGCGCCAGCAGTCGCAGTCGCAGGTCCATCTCGTCCGGCACCACCTCGAGCCAGGTGCGCACGAGCCGGAGGCGCGCTTCCGGATCGTGATTCGCCTTCCAGAGCCTGCTGAAGACGCGCCAGTCGACAGGCACGTCGAGGCCGAGCCCCGCGCGCACCGCCATCACGTCGGCCGGGGTGCGCACGTGGCGGAGGATCGCGCGGCGCAGATAGCCGGCGACCGACGAGTCGGCGCCGAAGGCGCGGTAGAGCTGCACCTGCTGCGCGACGCCGCCGACGCTCTGGAGCATCATCGAGAGCAGCGTCCGCCGTGCGCGCCATCCGCGGAGCTCGCACCAGCGCGACGCCTCGCGGTAGACCTGGAGCGCACCCGACACGCCGGCGCTCGAAGCGAGGCGCTCGTGCCAGAGCTGGCGCCGCACCTCGAGCTCCTGATACGAAGCGTCGCTGCACTGGCGGCGCTCGCCGAAGGCGCGGCTCGGCATGGCGAAGGTGTAGACGTGGGTGACCTGGACCGCCGTCGAAGCACCGGTCGCCGGGAAGCGGATCCCCCGCACCTCCGTGAGGATGCAGTCGTCGACGTCGGCGGCCGACAGCGTCGAGCCCACCACGCGGGCCTCGCCCACCTTGCCTTCTCCGTCGACACGCACCTCCACCGTGACGTCGCCAGACAGATCGGGACGCACCGTCAGCTTGCGCTCGTAGCACCCGCGCGGTCCGCGGGTGCCGAGGGAGAGCGCGCGCCCGACGGCGGCTTCGGCGAGCCCTCCGTCGCCGCTCGCGCTCGCGTCCTCGTCGTCCGCGCTCACACGGCGCACCCAGGTCTCTTCCGGTGCGGTGACCGGCGGCTCGACCTCCGTGCGCGCGCGGCGGCGCCAACCGCTCTGTCCTTCGAGGCTGTCGATGGTCAGACCGCCGCCGCCGCCGCCCAGCCAGAAGGGATGGCGCATCGGGTCGTGATCGAACCCCTCGATCGGCACGTAGGTGGTGCCGTAGCTCCCGCCCACCACCAGCGAGGTCCAGGGCGACAGCAGCGAAAAGCGCATGCCCAGCTCGACCAGCGCCTCGCGGCCCGCGCTCTCGTCCATGAGCTGCCTCAGCCGCTCGTTGGCCCAGCGCTTCGCGATGTCGCCCCCGTCGACGATGTCCCGCTGCCCGACCTGGTAGGACTTCGAGAACGCTTCTCCGTCGCGGCTGCCGCTCAGGGTGATGCGTGTGGGGACCTCTCCGACGAGCCGGCCGACGAAGCGGATGTGCGATCGGTCGGCGACGGTGATCGGCGGCCGTGGGTAGACGCGCTCGATGCCCTCGCCCATCGCGACGCTCACGCCGCGAAGCGTCGGCCGCGCGGCCTCGGCGAGGATGCCCATCACCGCCCGCGACGCCTCGGTGCGCTCCGCGACGAGCTGCGACTCCTCCCCGAAGAGTGCGCGCAGAAGGCCCAGGTTCGCGCCGTCGCCAACCGCGAGGCCGAAGAAACGCGGCGGGGCGTCGACCGAGGCCAGCACCTCGCCGATGGCGGACGCGTCGAGGGGACCGGTGGTCGGGATGGCGTCGCCGAGATAGAGCACCGCGCCCCGGGGCCGCCCCGCCACCGCACGCGCGGCTTCGCGGAGCACGGTCGCCAGATCGGTCGCGCCGCCGAGGTCGGCGTGCGCGAGGGCGTCGGTGAGCGCTTCTCGGGTCTCTGGCGTCGCCTCCGCGGGCTCGGCGGGGATGCCTTCGGGAACGCGGGCGCGCACGTCGCCGAGGCGCAGCGTGACGCGGTCGGTGGGTGCGAGCTGGCGCAGCACGCCCTCCACGATGCTCTGCGAGAGCTCGAGATCCTCGTCGTCGGTCGCGCCGCTCACGTCCACCACGATCACCAGCTCGAGGGGGTGCTCGGCCGTTTCGTCATCGCTGTCGGCGATCCCCTCGGTGGGCACATCCACGAGCACGTAGCGCTCGTCCTCTTCGAGCGGGTCGTCGCTCGCCGCCGCGTTGGCGAGATAGAGCTTCGCCTGGTCGGACTTCGGCGGCTCGGCGTCGACGAGGTCGAGATAGAAGTCGGCGTGCGGGCGGAAGTCGCTCCTGCGCAGCACGATGTGCCCGCCGCTGACCGTCGCCCCCATGCCCGCGCGATAGGCGCGGGCCTGTGCCCCGGAGGCGTCCACCTCGAGGACGAACTCCCCGATCTGCGGCGCGCCTTCGCTTGTCTGCATCGGGTAGACCCAGGTGCGCATCGCGCCGCGCCGGTCCATCCACTCGGTGTAGCGGAGCTTCACGCGGACCGTCGCTCCTGGCGAGACGGGGTTGATGCGCGCGCGCAGGCGCCCCGGGCCGTCCCAGCTCAGCCGGCTCGAAGCGAGCGTCGGGGAGCCCCAGTTGATGCCGTAGCCGTCCGTGGTCTGCATCGGCAGGGCGACGCTCGACACGAAGCCCCCGCCGGTGTCCACCTCGAAACCCTGCACCACGGCGCCTTCGGGGATACGCACCGCGTACTCCGCTTCGAGGATGTCGCTCCGCGCGTTGAAGAAGGTCTGAACGACCGTGGTCTCGGCGAGGTCGCCGCGGAGCACGGCGTTCACCTCGTGCCCCCGGATCGGCAGCGGCGTCCGCGCCTGACCGAGCTGGTCGAGACGTCGCCCGCGAAGGACGCCGATGTGAGACGGCCCGATCTCCGCGTCGCGTGTCGGATCGGCGAGCCCGCCGGTCCAGTCGTCCCAGAGCGGCGTCTCTACCCGGGGCGCTCCGTCGCCGAGGACGAGGGTCTCGCCCTGGGCGAGTCGTCCTTCGCCTTCGTCGCTCTGATAGGTGACCTCGCCGCTGCCGCAGTAGATGCGCGCGCCGCCCTCGGCCTTTTCGACCGCGAAGGTCGCGCCGGTCGCGCGCACTTCGCCCGCGCCGGTGTCCACCGTGATCGCGTCGGCCGAACCGGCGTCCACCCACGCGCGGCCACCGCTCAGCGTGAGCCCTTCGAGGGAGGGCACGAGGGCGCTGTCGCGGTCGAGGAGCACCCACGCGCCCGAGTCGAGCGAAAGGAAGCCGCGCCCGTCGGCGCCCGTGCGCACCGTCGACGCCTCTTCGACGCGCTCGGGTCCGCGCACCTTCGTGACGTGCCCCTCGCGCTCGAGTGCGAAATCGCCGCGGATCACCTCGGCGAGGGCCACGGTGGGGGCGGGCGCGAGGTCGTCGTCGCCGCAGGCGGCGAGGGTGAGGCTGAGGAGGGCGCCCACGACGGGCGCGATCAGGATCATCGGGCGCTTCATCGCAATCCCTCCGGCCACCCTTCGGCCGTCCCGGGTCTCATCGTCCGCCCTTCGATCACCCACGCGCGGGCGAGCTCGGGGCTCCGGCCGTCCTGGGGCGCCGGGAAGGTGATGGCATGGACCGCCACCTTCTCCTCGGGTGTGCCTTCGTTCCAGACCACGACCAGCTGGCCCTCGAGCGCGGTCTCGCGCTGCCCGTGCTCGGGTGGCCCGCGTCTGACCTCGATGCGGTAGGCGCCGTCCTCCTTTTCGAGGACGTCGAAAGCCTCGATGCCGTGCTCGGGCGAGATGTCCGTCGGCCGCGACAGGCCCAGGCCCGGATGCGCGGCCCAGAGCGAGAGCTGGGCGTCTGGATGGGACCAGGTGAGCGTGACCCGCATGTCGCCCGCCTCGCGCAGGACGCCCGAGCGGCGCATGCGCGCGGCGAGGGACTCGAGCGCCTCGTCGTCGTGCTCCTCGCGCGCCTTTTCGCGGAGCTTCGCGAAGCGCACGCTCGACCAGAGGATCGCCGCGCGCGCGACACCGAAGCTCTCGCCCGGCTCCGCCGTCTCGGCGACGCGCTGCTCGAGGCGGAGCGCCTCGTCGATGCGTCCGGCGCCCGCCGCAGCCTGGGCGAGGAAGAGCATCACGCCGGGATCGTCCGGACGGATCTCCGCGAGCGTCTGGTACTGGCGGTACGCCTCCTCGTACCAGCCGTGGGCGCGGTAGAGGTCGCCGAGGCGCCGCCGCGCGAGCTCGTCGAGGGGCGCGAACTCGACGATCTCACTGAAGACGCGACGCGCCTCGTTCTCGTCGCCGAGGCGAAGGTACATCTCGCCGACGGCGGTGCGCACGCCAGGGTCCGCGAGGGGATCGGCGCGGAGGTCGTGCGCGAGGCGCTTGGCCTCGGGGAGGCGTCCCTGCGATTCGAGCTCCTCGAGGAGGCGGAGCTTCAGATCGAAGCTGAAGGGATACTGCGCGATGAGCCCACGGATGGCGCGGATGCGGCCTGGCCCGTCGGTGGCGCGCTCGATCACCTGTTTGATCATCTCCTCGTCGAGGACGCGCGTCAGATCGAAGGCCTCGCGCACCATGCGCAGGTCGTCGGGGCTCCGCACGCGGCGAAGGATCGCGGCGCGCAGGTAGAGGCGAGCGCTCGCGTCCGACAGATGCCGGTAGACCTGGATCATCGGCGCGACGCCGCCGGCGCGGTTCAGGATCAGCCGCAGCAGCGCGCGGCGGTCGCGGAGCTGGGGCGTCTCGCAGTCGCGCTTCGCTTCTTCGTAGACGCGCACCCAGCCCGCGGGCCCGCCCGCCTGACCGAGGCGCTCGTTCCAGATGGCGCGGCGATCGTCGAGGAGCAGGCCGGCAGCGTCGCTGCATCGGCGCGCCTGGTGGAGCGCGACGTGGAAGGCGATGACGGGGACCGCCACGCCGCCGCCGTTGCCACCACCGCCGCCGCCACCACCACCGCCATCGCTGCTGCTGAAGACGAAGGGGAATTGTACGACGACGATGCCGCCGCCCGACGGCGAGGGAAACGCCCAGCGGCGCACCGCCTGCGAGATGCAGGTCTCGACGCGCGCGTTGTTCAGCGTGCTGTCGGCGACGGTCGCGGCCTGCACAGCGCCGGTGGCGGAGATGATGAAGCTCGTCTTCACCTCGCCGTCGCCGAGGTTCGGCTGGCGCGTCAGCTCCTGCTCGTAGCAGAAGCGGATCTCGTTGCGATGGCGGCGCACCACGCGCCCGATCACCGCGCGGTCCAGCGAGCCCCGGACTTCGGCGCGGCCTTCGCGAACGTTGGCGTTCCGGCGATCGTCTTCGTTTCGACCCGCTCCCTGTCCGTATCCGATCGTTCCGAGGACACCGTTGTCCGCGGCGAGATCGCGCGCGTCGCGTCCCAGACCCTCCCCGCCCATGGCGCCCCCGCCGCCGCGACCGGTTCCACGCATTCCCAGGCCGCCGACGCCCGCGTTGCCGTCGATCTGGTCGCCCATCAGCGCGCCGAGCGCCGACATCGGATCGTTGCCGGCGGCGGTGTTGGTCCCGAAGGACCCCGCCTCTTCGGCATCGTCGGCATCCGGTTCACCGCTCGCGCCGCTTCCGCCCTCGGGCCCCTCGATCCCGTAGCGATTGTGTGCCGAGCGTCGTGCGAGTGGAGCGTGCTGGGCCTGGGCGGTCTCGTCAGCCGCCGCCTCGGTCTCGGGCTCGGGCACGGCGGTCGGTGGAGGGGCCGCGGGCATCGCCATGCTCGTGCCGGTGCTCGGCTCGGTCGGCGCCACTTCCTCGCGCGCCATGTGGGGGTCGGCCGCCGCTTCTTCGGACTGCTCCGCCGGCTTCTCTCCCTCGGTCGACGCGACCGGGGTGTCCACCGGCGTCGACCCGCCGGCCGCGGCGGCTGGTGCCTCGTCTGAATCGCAGGCCGCGAGGGCGAGCGGGAGAAGCGCCGCCCTCGGCACGAACGCGCGTGCGTGCTCGGGCGAAGGCGACTCCTTCATCCCGAAGCGCTCGGTGATTCCTTCGACGATCAGCCCGCGCTTGTCGATCAGCACGCTCGCCGCCGGACCCATCTCCGCGAGCTCGCGCGCGCTCGGCACGTAATAGCTGGTGAAGGGCGTGATCAGGCCGTAGCGCGTGCCGAGCTCGGCGATCTCCTCGCGGGTCGCGCCTTCGAGGAGCTGTTGTCGCAGGCGCTCGCCCGCCCACCGGAGACGAAGATCGGTCGCGTCCTGGCTCTCTTCGGTGGTGATGCGGATCTTCTCTTCGAAGGGCTCGCCGCGCAGCAGGCCGCGGACCGTAATCTCCGAGGGCGGCTCGTCGCGCACGCGTCCCGCCACTGGCAGCACCTCGCCGCGCACGACGTCCACCGGCCTACGCGGAAAGGCGTTGTCGATGCCGTCGCCGAGATCGACCTCGACCCGTTGAGCGAGTGGTCGGCTCGCGTGGGCGAGGATCTGGAGGGCGGCGTCGGCCGCCGATGCGCGCTCCTCGACGCGGAGGGCGAGGCCGCCCCCGTGGGTCAGGGTCTCGAGGAGGTCGAGGTTCGCGGTGGCGCCCACGCCGACGGCGTAGAGGCGCGGCGGCGAGGGGAGACGCGCGATGCGCGTGAGCAGCCCCTCGGCGCCGAGCTCGCCCACGGTGGGCGCGCCGTCGCCGACGTAGACCACCGCGCTCGAGCGCTCGGGCGTGAGGAGCTCGGATGCAGCGGTGATCGCAGCGCCCAGATCCGTGGCGCCGCCGGGGCTCACGCGGCTCAGCCCTTCGAGGAGCGCGTCGAGGCGCTCGCGGCTGGCCGGGCCGAGTGTGGGCGCGCCATCGCCTTCGACGCTGCGAATCGTGAGGTCGCTGGTGACGATCGCCACGCGGTCCTCGGGGCCGAGGTGCGCCGTCAGAGACTCGACCACGCTCTTACCGAGCTCGAGATGCGAGCGGTCGGTGGCGGCAGAGACGTCGGCGACGACGATGACGTCGATCCCCTCGTCCTGTTGCTCTCCGAAGAGCGACTCGGGCAGGACGACCGGCAGGTACCAATAGTCCCGCTCGTCCGCTTCGTTGGTGATGACGCGCGAACCGGGGGCGCGCTGGGGCGGTTGATGGGGGGCGCGCTCGGCGGTGAGCACCTCGGGCGAGTCGGCGTCGATCAGCTCGAGCCAGAAGTCGGCGCGCGGGCGGACGTCGCTCTGGCGGAGCTCGACGGACGTGCCCTCGATCGCGGCGCCGAGGCCGGCGCGGAGCGAGGTCGCGCTGGCGTGGCCGAGGTCGCAGGTGATGGCCAGCTCCTGCACGTGCGGCGCGCGCGCGCCGCCGCCCATCGGGTAGGTGTAGATGCGCGGCGCGCCGGGGGCGGGGCGCGCGAGCCACTCGGCGTAGCGGACGACGATGCGCCGCGTCTCGCCGGCGGCGATGGGGTAGATGCGCGCGCGGTAGGCGCCGGGCGCGTCCCACTCGAGGAGCGCCGGGTCGTCGGTGGAGCCGCGGTAGACCTGGGCCTCGTAGGCCTGGCGCGCCTGCGCCTTCTCGCGCACGTATCCGTCGACGAGCTGGCCGTTGCGATCGACGGCGAAGCGCTGGAGCACCGCGGTGCGGGGGACGCGCACGCGATAGAGGCCCTCGACGGTCTCGGACGCCGGGTTGAAGAACTCCTGATCGACCTCGGTGATCGCGAGGTCGCCCTCGACGCGCACGCGCACGTCGAGGCGGCGGATGGCGAGGGGCCAGCGGGCCTGACCGATCTCGTCGGGGACACGCGCTTCGAGCGTCCCGACGCCCTCTGGTGCATCCGAATCGGCGGGCCCCGGGCGCGCGAGGCCGCCGGTCCAGTCCTCCCAGAGCGTCGCCGCCGCGATCGCCGGCGCGCCCGCGCTCAGCTTCAGCTCTTCGCCCGCGCGCACGGCACCGCGCGCTTCGCCCGCGCGGAAAGCGACCTCACCGCGCACCACGTAGACCCCGGTGCCGACGTCGCTCACCTCGATGCTCGCGCCGGCGTCGGCCACACGCACCGTGCCGCGCTCGGTGGCGATCTCGAGCTGGTCGCCCGACAGGACGTCGGCGAAGGCGAGGCCCGCGCTCAGCGTGAGCACTCCCTCCGCATCGATCGACGCCTCCGAGCCCGGCCCGAGGAGCAGAGACGAGCCCTGGTCCAGCGTGAGCCGGGCGAGGCCGTCCTCGCCGGTGATGAGCCTGTCGCCAGCAGCGATCCGCGCGACCCGCGGGACCCGCGCGTCGCTGTCGCCGACGTGCACCTCCCCGCGGACGGGGCGGACGGTCGCCACCGTCTGCGAGAGCGTACCTTCGTCGTCCCCACACGCCGCAAAGAGGATGGCGCCGAGCGCCATCCCAACCACCAGCCAACCAGATCTCATCGAGCCTCGCTTCCCCGGGCTTGCCGCCAAATCGCGAGGGCAGCGCGCCCTCGCGGCCCTGGTCACCATGTCGAGACGCCTCTTACGCGCCGAAGTTCTCCCTCGATTGGAGCCGACCCGGCCCCAATGCCCCCCCTTGGGTCCGCTCAACGCGGAATGTCTTCGATCCGCGCCACCCTGCGCAGCGCTTTCGGGTCCACCGCCCACTCGAATCGACCCGCACCCTCCGAGACGCCGACGACGCACACGCCACCGGTGCGAAACCCGGGATAGTCGGCGATCCCCGTGAGATGTGCGGACATCACGCGGGCCAGCGGCTCGTGCCCGACGAGGGCCACCGTCGCGTCGTCCCCGACCTGCTCGAGGCAGGAGAGCGCGGCGGCGGTGGTGCCTCCGGCGAGGGCGGGCCACACCGTGAGCGGACCTTCGAAGCTCGTGGGCGAGGCCAGGATCTCGGCGGTCTGGACCGCGCGGACCAGCGGGCTCATGAAGACGCGATCGAAGCGCACCTCCTCCGCGGCCAGGAGATCGGCGACCCTGCGCACTCGCTGACGCCCTGCGTCAGTCAGCCAGCGCTGCGCGTCCGACTCCGCTTGGTAGGTATCCACGGCTTCGCCGTGGCGGACGATCAGCACGCGCATGGCGCCGGTTGTAACAGAAACCACGCAGACTTCCCTGCTGTGCTGAGGGAATTCGGCCGGCACGAAACGTGAAACCCAGTCAGCCCATGATGGCTGACGAGTCCCCCCTTCGAAAGCATCCCCAGGAAGCCCCCAACAATTTCAGGCGCCGTCGCCGGAGACAGAAATCCGGCGTGGAGCGCATCGTGCGCCCTGGTGACGATTTAAGCGGACAGACGACCCCAGTTTTGCTGGTGAGAGAGGATGGTGCCGCTTTTCGGCCTCCCGGTGCGCAAGTCGCATCGTCTCTGTATCGGGATGGTCCTGCGAGCAGATTGCTGATGGTGCTCGCGACGAAACGCGCGGACGAGCCAAGCGAGATCACGTCGCCGGAAGCGCTGATCGCCGCCGTATGGCCCGGTGAGCACATCGCCCCCAACGCCGCGAAGAACCGACTTCACGTCGCGCTCTCGGCGCTGCGGAAGGCGGGGCTCGCGGAGATCATTCAGCGCGTCGACGGCGGCTATCGCCTCGATCCCGAGATCGCGATTCTGCTCGTTTGAGCGCCGCTCAGGCGGCGACGATCTCGCCCGGCTCGGTCGCGACCCAATCGGGATCGGGCGCGGCGATGCGGAGGCGACTCGCGATCGTGCGCTCGACGCGCTTCTGATCGCTCACGTGCGCGCGCAGGAGTCGTCGCAGCGCGCGACCCGAGGCGGGGCGCGCTTCGGGCTCGCGGGCCAGGGTGCGGCTGACGAGCTCGTCGAATCCGCGACTCACGCGATGGGCGGCGAGACCGACGCGGGGGGCGTCCTCGCGGATGATGCGCTTGAGCAGAGCCGTCACGTTGCTCGCGGCGAAGGGCACCTTGCCGGCGAGGCTCTCGAAGAGAACCACGCCGACCCCCCAGATGTCGGCGCGGGCATCGACGTAGGGGTTGCCGGAAGCCTGCTCCGGGGAGCAGTAGGTGGGCGTGCCGTAGACGCGGCCGCGTTCGGACTCGCGCGATTCGTGGCTCGCGGTCTCGGCGGCGCAGACGCCGAAGTCGATCAGGCTGACCTTGAGCGCGCCCGAAGGACCGCGGTCGAGGATGATGTGCTCGGGCTTGATGTCGCGATGGACGTAGCCGCGGGCGTGGCAGGCGTCGAGGATGCTGGTGACGCGAATGGCGATGGTGGCCGCCTCTTCCGCGTCGAGGGTCCGCTCGCGGAGCAGGATGCGCGAGAGGCTCTCGCCCCTGAGGTGCGTCATCACCAGATAAGGCGAGCCGTCGTCGAGCTGGCCCTCGCCCTGCACGCTCACGATGCCGGGATGCGACACGCGGCTCGCGACCTCGGCTTCGCGGTGCAGTCGCTCGACCAGGTCGGGGTTGTATGCATAGACGGGGCGCATCGTCTTGACCACGACGCGCTCTCCATCCTCGAGTCGGTGCGCATCGAAGACGACGCCCGTGCCGCCGACGCCGATGGTCTTCCCGAGTACGTAACGGTCGTCGAGGGTGATCCCCGAAAGCTCCGACCGCTCCCTCGCTCTCGCCATGTTCCAGAACATCAGCGAGCGGCGTCGAGGGGTCAAAAAAACGGATCGCGTTTGTTCAAGTGAGCAGCACGAGGTGCTCGCGCCGGCTCGGTCCGCCGCGGAAATCCGGCCTCTCCTGCGAGGCCGACGCCACCACTTCGAGCTCGGCGCGCGGAGCCAGACGCCGCAATTGTTTCGCTGCGTCTACGCGTTGACGGCCGATTTCGGCGTCTCCCACCAGCAGGATGATCGGCGCGTGCTTCGTGCGGCGCACGGCGGCCATGGCGACCAGGAGCTCTTCCACCTCGCGGTCCCAGCGGCGCGCCCCGTCGGGCCCCTTGAGGCGCCGGCGTGCGCCGACCTCGTTGCGCTCGAAGCGCTGGGGATCGATCCCCAGCCAAGCGTAGCGCCGCGCGTGGTGGTCGATGTAGTCGTATGTGCCACCGTAGGGCGGCGAGCTCACGATGAGGTCCGCGCGGATGCGCTGCGGGACGAAGCGCGGCAGGCGGCGGGCATCGCCTTCGAAGAAGAGCGGTCGCGCGGCGCGCTCGGGCGCGCGCTCGGAGAGCACCTCCCACCGCTCCACGAGCTCCTTCGCGCGGCGGAAGAAGAGCTCGGTGGGCAGACCTTTGCGGATGCGCTTCTCGCTCTCGCTCTCGCGATCATCGGTGTCCGAGCGCTGCTGCGAGACCTTGACCACGATCGAGGAGAAGACCATCTCGAGGGCGCGCCAATCCTGATCGTCGTCGACCGCCTGGATCTCCTCCATGAGGCCGGCGAGCTCCTTGAGGGTGTGTCCCTTCCAGTGCTTCGCCTCGCCGGGCGGCAGCTTGGCGCGCGCCTCCACGCGTGCGCGCACGCGCTCCTCGGAGCGGAGGGCGATCTCTTCGGCGACGGAGAGGAAGCGCGTGCGTCCACCCTCGCGACGGAGCTGTGTCTTGACCTCGGCGATGCGCAGTGCGAGCGGGTTCAGGTCCACGCCGACCGGGCGATTGCCTGCGATCAGCGCTTCGACGGCGACCGTGCCGCTGCCGACGAAGGGGTCGAGGACCGTCTCGTCGGAGGAGGAGAAGCTCTCGATGAGGCTGCGCGCGATCCCGGGATGCATCTTTGCCGGGTAGGTGTGGAAGCCGTGCGTGAGCTCGTCCTTGTCGACCTGGTGGACGTTCGCCAGGGCCTCGGCGAGGAGCGCTCCGGCCTCCGCGTCGCCCTCGACTCGGGCGGGACCCCCGACGTGGCTGAGCGCCTGTCGTTTCTTCGCGGTCATGGTGAGGGGGCTTCCGCTTCGTTCACCGGCAGGCCGAAGAACCGACGCAGCTCGTGGGCGGCCGGGGTTCGCTCGCCGCCTTCACCGCGCGCGACCAGAGGCGCGCTGTGCTCGAAGGAGCCGTCGTGGTCCTCCTTGCGCACGAAGGTGTAGACGCCGAAGAGGGGCGCGCTCCCTGCGCGGGGAATCACGTCGCGGCGCCGCAGCGGCAGAAGGCCGGCTTCGCGCCCGCCGTCCATGGCGCGCTCCGGGCTGCGCGCGCCGGCGCAGACCACGATCCGTCCGCCCGGCGCGACCACTCGCGCTGCCGCGACCAGGTAGTCCTCGACGCCGCCGCGGAGCTCCATGCGCGCGTGCGCCTTCTGCGAGTCGGGCGGCAGCGTGCCCTCTTCGGGGCGCATGTAGGGCGGCGTTCCGCTGATGAGATCGAAGGGCGCATCCGGAAGGTTCATCAGCATGTCGTGATCGCGCAGGTCGCCGTGGCGGAGCGTCACGCGTTCGTCGAGCGCGTTGCGGCTGACGTTGCGTTTGAGGAGCTCGTAGGAGATGTCCTGGGCTTCGACCCCGGTGAGCGCTGCCTCTGGAAATCGATGGGCGAGCATGATCAGCACCGAGCCGATGCCGCAGCCGAGGTCGAGCACGCGCCTGGCGTCGGGCCGCGCGCGCGCCGCCTCCCACGCCGTGACCACGTCGTCGAGGCTGTAGCGATGCCCGCGCTTCCGCTGAAAGACGCGGAAGCTCCCGGCGATCGCGTCATCGGTGAGATCGTCGGTCAATCGATCGGTTGCGCGAGGGGCCAGCGGATCGAGGGGGCGGCGGGGGCGAAGGGCCCCGCGAGGGTCGGCGAGGGCCAGGAGCGGAGATCCACCATCGGCCCATCATAGCCGATCGGCGCGAGAGGGCTCAGCAACGGGATCTGAGCGTCCTTTACAAATGTCGGTGGGGGCGCGACGGTCGAAGCGACGGGTGAGTCGGGATGGCGAGGGATGCAGACCGGGCGGGGCGGGCGCTCTTTCACTTTCGCTTCGGGTGGTGGACGCTCCTCTTCTTCGCGACCGTCGGGCTGACCCTCGAGGCGATGCACGGGTTCAAGGTCCCCTGGTACCTGGACGTGGCCAACGAAACGCGCCGGCTGATGTTGCGCCTCTCCCACGCACACGGTGGGCTCCTCGGGCTCGTCCACATCGCCTGGGGTGCGACGCTTCACGCACTCTCGCTCTCGGGGCGTGAAGTGGTCCTCGCCTCCCGCGCGCTCGTCGGCGCGAGCATCCTGTTGCCCCTCGGCTTCGCCCTGGCCGGCATCGGGATTCAGGGCGGCGATCCCGGCCCGGCGATCGGGCTGGTTCCCGTCGGCGCGCTGTGCCTCTTGATTGGGCTCCTCTCGGTGGGCTGGTCGCTTCGAAAGGTGGGCGACTCGTGAGCGCGCTCGCCCTCTGGCTCGGCGCGCTGGTGCTCATCGTCACCGCGGTCGGCTGGTTCCTCACCCGCGGCGCGCATTGGACGATCCGTTTCCTGGTCACCACGCTCTTCGGCACCACCACCATCTGGGCCGTCGCCTGCATCGGTCGTCCGGCGCCGACCGATCACGAGCTCGCGGACGCGCGACCAGACATCGGGGAGGGCGAAGGCTACTCGAGCTCCGACGCCTGCCGCGCGTGTCACCCCGGTCAATACGAGAGCTGGCACGACTCCTTTCATCGCACGATGACCCAGCCGGCCACGCCGGAGGCGGTGGTGGCGCCCTTCGACGGGCGGATCCTCGAGGAGCGCGGCACGGCCTTTCGGATCTTCGAGCAGGGCGACGGCTTCTACGCGCTCCACGTCGATGCCGAGAGCTACGACCCCGTCGACGGCGCCGTCCCGCGTCGCGTGATCCTGACCACCGGCTCCCACCACGTGCAGGCTTATTGGGTGGAGGCCGACGACGGCTCCCTGATTCAGCTGCCCTTCGTCTGGTTCATTCACGAAGAGCGCTGGCTCGCCAACGACGACTCGTTCCTGCAGGGGCCCTACGACGACGGCCAGGCGCTCGATCACTACGTCTGGACCGACGGCTGCGTCACCTGCCACACCACGGGCGGGCCCTGGAAGCCCGAGGACATCGAGCGCGAGATGCGCTCGAAGATGGCGGTGACCGAGCTGGGGATCGCCTGCGAGCGCTGTCATGGCCCGGCCGACGAGCACGTCCGGGCGAACGCCTCGCCCGCCCGCCGCTACGCGCTTCATGCGGACGACGAAGCCGACCCCACCATCGTGAACCCGCGAAGGCTCGACGCGCCCCACGCCGCGAGCATCTGCGGGAGCTGCCACACCGTGGCCGACGGCCGCAGCGACGCCCCCGACCACGACTTCGTCCCGGGCGAGCTGCTCTCGGATCATCTCGACTATGACGGGATGGCGGCGCTCGCCGCCCGCACCACCGAGCTACGCGACGTCTGGAAGCTCAGCGACGACGCCGAGCGCGACATGGTCGAGTCCTTCTGGACGAACGGTGTCACGCGCGTCGCGGGTCGCGAGTACGACGCGATGATCCGCTCGGGCTGCTACCTCGAGGGCGGGATGAGCTGCATCACCTGCCACACCATGCACGCCGAGGCGACCGAAGAGCAGCTGCCTCCGGGTGCCGACGACGACCGACTCTGCGGCGGCAGCTGCCACGCGGACATCGTTCGAGACGTGGTCGCCCACAGCCATCACCCGGCAGGCTCGAGCGGCGCCGCGTGCGTGAGCTGCCACATGCCCTACAGCAGCTACGGCCTGCTCAGCGCGACCCGGAGCCATCGCTTCGACAGCCCGGCGGCGAGCGGATTCGAAGGGCGGGACGCGCCCAACGCCTGCAACCTCTGCCACCTCGACCAGAGCCTCGGCTGGACCGCCGACAAGCTCGAGGCGTGGTACGGCATCGATTCGGGCGAGCTCCCGGAGCGCCTCCGGGAGGTGCCCGCGGCGGCGCTCTGGATGGTTCGTGGCGACGCGGTACAGCGCGCGATCGCCGGCTGGCATGCCGGGTGGGAGCCGGCGCGCGAAGCCTCGGACATGGAATCGCTCAGGCCCGCCATCGCGGTGCTCGCCATCGACGACTACTCGGCGGTGCGACAGATCGCGGGCAGCACCATCCGCACGCTCGACCCGAGCATCGAGATCGACATGTACGCCCTCACTCGCGATCCGCAGCCCGCGCTGAGCCGCGCCGTGGGAATGCAGAACGACGTCCTCGACCGCGAGACCCTGCGCTGGCTCTTCCAGGAGCGCGACCGCACGGTGGTGGCCGTGCCGGAGTGAAGTCGGCGCCTCAAGGGAAGTGGTCGACCGGTCGGCCGTACGCGTAGTACTGCTCTCGGCTCACCGTCCCATGAGCGTCGAAGTAGAGCCACAGACCGTGCTTCTCATTCTGAGCGTATGACCCCACGGCGAGGGGTAGGCGCGTCTCGGCGGAGAAGGAGACGTACAGTCCCTGCCGCTGGCCATTTTCGAACCGGCACCATCTCTGGATGTTGTCCCCGCGATCGCGTTCGGGCTCGAAGAGCTCTGCATCCTGCGGACAGACGTGATCGGAGCCGGACGGGTCCCGCGGGTAGTCGAAGCTCCCGTCGCGTCGCTCCCAGATGTCGGTGTACGCCTCGCAGGTGCGCGAGGCAGCGAAGCCGGCCGCCCTCGCAGCCTCACGTGCCACGTCGAGGCGGACCGAGTCCGTCGTTTCGGGGACGATCAAGACCGTTGCGTTGGGCATCAGCGGGCGAAGCTCCTCGAGCGCGACACGAGCCAGATCGCGGCCGGCTCCGCACGTCGAATCGCCGGCGTTGGTCTCGACGCAGTACTCGTCGTCGGTCACCCGAACGTAGAGCTGAACGTCCGTGAGCATGTCGCAGCGCTCGACCTCGGGCGCGAGGACGGGTGCTTTCTCGGCACAACCACCGTCGCATCCGCAGAGCGCTGATAGCGCGAAGAAGATGGCGAGGCTCGGTCGCATGACCCGGTGATGGGTCCCGTGCGCCGGGTCTGGTGTCAACCGTCGATCCATGCGGCTCGTACTGTCGATACTGACCATCGGGTGCGGAGCGGAGGCAGCGATCGGGCGCCGCGTGGGGTGGCACGCGAGGTGCTCACTGTCTCCGTGACGGTCGTGAGGGCTTCGAATCACTGGAGATCGGCGGTGTCCCTGGCGATGGCGCTCGCCTGGGCGGGCGGATGCGCCCGGCCCGCCGTCGAGGGGACCGGTCGGGATTCGGGGGTGTCGATGCGCGATGCGGCAGAGAGCGACGGCGCTCCGCCCGCGGACGCTGCGACCGACGGCGGCGGCGCTGTCGGGGATGCCGCAGCCGGTGACGGAGGCGGGACCGACGCAGCCGTGCCCGCGCCGTGCCGCACCCGCATCACCTATGGCGCGTCGTGGATCCATCCCGACGCTCATCGGGCGCAGTACGACGACGTCGAGGGGCACGTCGATTGGGACGGCCGCTGCATCGACGAAGGCCCGAGCTCCTACGCCGTCCTGTCGAACGGATTTCGTCCCTACTTCGCGGGTCACGCCGCCTGCGTCATCGCCCTCGACGTCCGCGGCGATTGCGCCGAGCCGCCGGCGGCCGAGTGTGGGACGCGCGTCAGCTATGGCGACGCTTGGCTGGCGCCGCCGGATCACGCCGCGCGCTACGACGACGTCGCGGGCGTCCTGAGCTGGGACGGCGACTGCACCGGGGCCGGCGGCGGCAATTCGGCTGCCGCACTGTCGAACGGATGGGAGCCGCATTTCTCGGGCGGAGTCTGCCCGATGGCCTTCCGCTACACCCAGTGCGGCGGGCTCTACCAGAACCCGGTCATCCCCTTCGACTGCCCGGATCCGGGCGTCCTTCACGACGGCGAGCGCTACGTCCTCACCTGCACCGGCGGCTTCGGCGGCGGCATCTATCCCATCCGGACCTCGACGGATCTCGTTCACTGGGAAGATCACGGATTCATCTTCCCCACGGGCGGGCCTGCATGGGCGACGCGCGACTTCTGGGCGCCGGAGATCCACCGCGTCGGCGATCGTTGGATCGCGTACTTCAGCGCGCGCGCGACGGACGGCCACCTCGCGCTCGGTGCGGCGACCGCGAGCGATCCCCTCGGCCCATTCACCGACATCGGAAGGCCGCTCTTGAGCGATCCGCACCCCGGCGTGATCGACGTCCATCACTTCGAGGCCCCGGACGACCGTCACTTCCTCGTCTGGAAGCTCGACGGCAACGCCATCGGCGCGCGCACGCCCATCTACATCCAGGAGCTCGAGGCCGACGGCATCACCTTGCGCGGCACGCGGACGGAGATCCTCACCAACGACCGCGCGTGGGAGGGCAACCTCGTCGAGGGGCCGTGGATGATCCACGAGGGCGGCTACTACTACCTCTTCTACAGCGGCAACGCGTACTACGACGCGCGCTACGCCACGGGTGTCGCGCGCTCGAGCTCGCCCTTCGGTCCCTTCGAGAAGTCGGCCGCGCCGCTATTGACCAGCAACTCCTCCTTCAGCGGGCCCGGTCACGGCTCGGTGGTTCGCGGACCGGGCGGGGAGTGGGTCTTCGTCTATCACTCGTGGCGCGCGGGCGGAGAAGGCGGCCCCGAGGGCCGCATGGTTCTGGTCGATCGCCTCCGTTTCGAAGGCGGGTGGCCCTCGATGCGGGCGGCCCCGAACGGGCGGTCGCAGCCGCTTCCCTGAGCTCGGGCTTGACCTCGAGCGCACCGCTGCCGACGATTGATGCGATGAGCAGCAGCGGAAGCGACGTGGGGGTGGGGCTCGAGGACACCCGCCACGCGACCTCGGACATTCCGCCGGCCACTGGAGACGGGGACACGCTTCACGCCGACGCCGCGGCGCCGGGCGCGTCGACCGGTCTGTCTTCGACGACGCGCGACGCGACGATGGACCAGACGACCGTCCTGCCGGACGTCCGGGACGATGGCGGGCGCGTGGTCATCGTGCAGCGCAACGAGCGCCGCTACCCGGTGGAGAAGCTACTCGGAGAGGGCGGGATGGGCGTCGTCGAGCTCGCCCGCGATGCCGACATCGACCGGCGGGTCGCGATCAAGCGACTTCGCGACGGGGTGACCAGCCCCGCCTCGGTCGCGCGCTTCGTCGACGAGGTGCGCATGATCGGACGCCTCGATCATCCGGGCATCGCGCCCATTCACGACGTGGGGGTCGACGCGAACGGCGCCTTCTTCTTCGTGATGAAGTACATCGAGGGCGACACCCTCGAGGACGTGATCGACCGGCTGAAGGCCGGGGACCCGAAGACGCACGCCCATTACGGCTTCGAACAGCGCATCGCCATCTTCCTCTCGCTCCTCAACGCGCTCCAGTACGCGCACTCGGCGGGGCTGATCCACCGCGACATCAAGCCGGCGAACATCATGATCGGCGAGTACGGTGAGGTGCTCCTGATGGACTGGGGGATCGCCCGGCCGATCGGCGGCGACGAAGACCACATCGCACCCGAGCGGGAGGAGGGCGACGCCGAGGGCGACGGCAAGTCGCGGCTCGTCTCGACGCGCGCGGGCGCCATCGTGGGTACGCCACTCTACATGTCGCCCGAGCAGGCCCGCGGCGAGACCAGCACCCTCGACGCGCGGAGCGACATCTACTCGGCGGGGCTGCTCTTCTTCGAGCTTCTCACCCTCCGCCACCCCCTCGAGGACGCGCCGAACGTCGCGGCCATCTGCGCCACCCTCCAGAGCTTCGACTGCCCGTCGATCATCGAGAGCGTCTGGTCGCATCCCGCGCAGGCCCCCGTGCCCGCCGAGCTGCGTCACTTCCTCCGTCGGGTGATCCGCGCCAAGCGCGAGGAGCGCCCGAGCAGCATCGCCGAGGTGATCGCCGATCTCGAGGCCGTGCGCAGCGGCGACTTCCGTGTTCAGTGTCCGGCGACTTTCATGAAGCGTATGCAGCGCCGCAGCGCACCCGTCGTGGACGCCCATCCCCTCCTGGTCAACGTCATGGCGCTGCTGGTCGTTCTGTCGGTTCTCTACACCGCGGTCAGCGTCGTCTACGCGCTCGTCGCGGGATGAGCGGGCACGTCCCGCCGGGTCCAGCGTCGTGCTAGCCTCCATCGCGTGAGCGCGGATCCCACCGTGCGCCAGTCGACGAGCGGCGTTCCCGTGCGGACGCTTCGGGTCGACGTGGTCGAAGGGCCGGATGCCGGAGCTACAGCGTTGGCCGAAGGGGAGACGCTGGTGGTAGGCACGGCCGCGGACGCGGGGCTCACGCTCCGTGACCCGACGGTGTCGCGCTATCACCTCGAGCTCGAGGCGCAGCGCGACGGCGTGCTCCTGCGTGACCTGGGTTCGACCAACGGCACCTTCGTGGGGCGGATGCGCGCGCAGGCGGTGACCGTGCCACCGGCGACCCTCATCACCGTTGGCAACACCTCGCTGCGCGTCTCCGAGGGTGAGTCTGCGAACGTCGAGATCCTCGGCGGGGACGCGCTGGGCTCGGTGCGCGGGACGTCTCCCGTGATGCGGCGTCTGATGGCTCAGGTGCAGCGCCTGGCGCTCGCCGAGGTGAGCGTTCTGCTCACGGGTGAGTCGGGGACGGGCAAAGAGCTGATCGCGCGGGCGCTCCACGACCTCGGCCCGCGGGCGACGCGGCCCTTCGTGACGGTGGATTGCGGCTCGCTCTCGCCGACGCTCGTGGCGAGCGAGCTCTTCGGGCACGAGCGCGGCGCCTTCACGGGCGCGGATCGCGAGCATCAGGGGGCTTTCGAGCGCGCGCACGGCGGGACCATCCTCCTCGACGAGATCGGGGAGCTGCCGGAGAAGCTCCAGGCCACCCTCCTCGGGGTGCTCGAGCGGCGGAGCTTCCGGCGTCTCGGCGGACGGCAGGAGATCCCGGTGGACCTGCGCGTCGTGGCGGCGACGCATCGCGATCTGCGCGCCGACGTGAACGCCGGTCGCTTTCGTCTGGACCTGTTCTATCGCCTGGCGCCGGTGACGCTGAAGCTCCCGCCGCTGCGCGAGCGCCCGGACGACATTCCGCTCCTGGTCGAGCACTTCTTTCGCGAGTGTGGCTACGACGAGCCGGTGAGCGACTTGATCTCCGACGCGGCGATGAAGGTGCTCCTCGCCCATCGATGGCCCGGCAACGTGCGCGAGCTCCGCAACTGGGTGGAGGCGACGCTGGCCATGGGCGAGGCGCAGGAGGTCGGCGCGGTCGGTCTCGACGCCTCGGGGATCGACGGGAGCGATCCCATCGGCGCGCTCCTCGACCGGCCGTGGAAGGAAGCCCGCGGCGCGCTCATGGGTGAGCTCGAGCGGCGCTACCTCACGCACCTGCTCGAGCGAGCCGGCGGCAACGTCTCGAAGGCGTCACGAATGGCGAAGATGGATCGCTCGCATTTGAACGACCTGTTGCGCCGTCACGGGTTGCGCTGAGGTCAGCGCGCGCACCACGTCGTGGGCTGGTCCGCCGTGAAGGGGTCTTGTCCGAGGGCGGAGCAGATCGAAACCATCGCTGGCGTGCACGGGGCCCCGAAGGTTTCGAGGCCCACCTCCACGTCACCCGAGACCTGGTCGAGCTGTCCGGGACAGCTGTAACCGCAGCCGAGGAGCCGGTCGCATCCGAAATACGGAAAGCTGCCGTCCGGTGGCAGGAGGCTTTCGCACGACTGCGCGGTCGCGACGACGCGGATCATCACCACGCCATCGGGGGCGGCGGCGGTCACGAGGGGATCGGAGGAGAGCTCCGCGCCGAGGGCCTGGATCGCCTTGTCCTCCGTGAAGTCGCCTTCGATGTGGCTCAGGACGGCCTCCGCGTTCAACGACTTGCAATCCCGGTGCACGATCGGGCAGCCGCCCTCTTCGCAGATGGTGACGAGGCGGTTGGCCCGGCAGCTCGGCAGGCCATCGAAACGCAGGTAGTCGACGACCAGGTTGATCTCGCCGGTAGCGGTCGCCGGGTCGTACGCGCGCGCGACCATCAGCCGGTTGGTTCCGTCGGGCAGGGTCTCCCCGCAGGCGAACCCCACGGTGTCGACCGCGAGGTGGATGTCGTTGATCTCCTCCCCGACACAGGCGAAGGCGAAAGAGCAGAGGACGAGGAACAGGGTGAGGCGCGTCAAAACGACACCCTCGTGCGAACGTCCGGCTGCTGCAGCAGCAGCGCGGTGGCGGTGACGGCGCCGGCGACCACGGCGCCCAGGATGATCCAGAAGAGCGGGCGCTCCAGGAGCCCGGGCGCCGGCTCGATGACCTCGCCCTCGACGAGGAGCTCGCGCAGCACGTCGTCGGTGAGCTCGGCGACGTCTCCCGTCTCCTCCGCCAGCTGCTCGGCACGCGCCGACACCTCGCCATCGACCGAGAGAACGCCGCGGAGCCGCGCGCCGCGGCGCAGGCCGTCGGCGTCGAGGAGCACGAAGCGACGCGCCCGCGCCGCGTGCGCGAGCAGGCCCACCGACGCGGTCGAATCCACCTCGGTGGAAGTCGCATAGCGGCGGGTCCACTGCTGGGCAGCCACCTCCGGCGGGGCCTCGTCGAGGGCGAATCGAACCTGCGCGCCGTCCTCGGCCACGCGAACGGAGCGCTCCGCGCTCAGCTTCCCGTCGGCGGAGACGCGAACCACGTGATCGCCCGGGACGACGTCGACGGTGCAGGGCGTGGCGCAGATGTCCGGCTCGCCGTCCAGGCCGACCGAGGCACGTGGCGCATTGGCACGCACACGGAGCGCCACGCGCGGCATCGCCTCGACGGCGCGGTGGGCGTCTCCGAGGGCCCGCTCGACCTCGGGCGTGGCGGAGGCGACATCGGAGGGCGAGTCCAGCCCCAGGACTGCGAAGCGCAGCGCCTCGCGGCCCGCCGCTGCCTGGTCTCCAGCCCCCACCAGACAGGCGATTCGCCAGAAGAGGAGGCGGGCCGCGGCCGTTCGATCGCCGGACGCGAGGAGGCGCTCGGTTCGGTGTTCGTCGTGGACCGCCTCCTGACAGGCGGCGAAGTCTGCGTTGATGTAGGCGGTGCGCGCGCTGGAGACGATGTCCTCGAAGTCGACCCAATCCGACTCGGCGGGAGGCGCGTTGGGCAGCTCGGTCAGGCGGATGTCCAGCGGCAGCTCGCTCTGTGCCCGAAGCGCCTGGCGCACCGACTCGCCGAGGGTCTGATCGCCGGTGACCACGATGGTGATGGGCACGCGCGCTGGGTCGTCCGCAGCCGCCCGTTGCGCCGGGAGCGACCACAGAAGAACGAACGACGCGAGCACCAGGCGCATCGGCGGAATGCTACCATCCAGGGGTGAGCGAAGTCGGGCGCTATCGTGTGCATCGAAGGATCGCGCACGGCGGCATGGCCGAGGTCTTCGAGGCGACCGCCGATGGCGATCGCGGGTTCAGTCGGCGCGTGGCGATCAAGCGGATGCTGGCCGCGCACGACACGGATCCCTCGTTCGCGCGGATGTTCCTCGACGAGGCGCGCATCGCCAGCCAGCTCCATCACGCGAGCATCGTCTCGGTCATCGACTACGGCATCGTCGACGGCCGGCCCTTCCAGGCGCTCGAGCTCGTCGACGGGATGGACGCCCACGCGCTCACCAAGCGGGCGAAGGAGGTCGGCCGGCCCATGCCCGAGGCCATCGCGCTCCACCTCTGCACGGAGATCGCCCACGCGCTCGCCTATGCGCACGGCGCCAAGGACGAAAAGGGCGCGCCGATGGGGATCGTCCATCGCGACGTCTCGCCGGGGAACATCCTCGTCTCTTGGAACGGCGACGTGAAGCTCACGGACTTCGGGATCGCGAAGGCGACCGAGCGCGAGGAGCAGACGGAGGCGGGCGTCGCCAAGGGCAAGCTCGTCTACATGAGCCCGGAGCAGGCGACGGCGGGCTCTGTGGACCCGCGGACTGACGTCTTCGCGCTCGGCTGCGTTCTGCATGCGCTCCTGCGCGGTGCGAGCCCGCTGAAGGACCCGGATGCGATGCGACAGCTCTTCAGCGACGGTGAGCTCCAGATCACCGATGCCCTGCCCGAGGATCTGCGCGCCATCATCGTGAAGGCGACGCGTCGCGACCTGAGCGCGCGCTATCAGAGCGCCGCGGAGATGGCCAAGGACCTGGGCGAAGCGGCGGCGGCGCGGCTTCGCACGACGCCGCGCAACGCCCTCTGCGAATGGCTCGAGCGGCTGCGACCGGAGCCGAAGAGCGGCGTGCGGAGGTCGGGCAAGCTCGACGATCTCCTGGACGTGGAGATCGTCCTCGGCGGGACCGACGCCGAGGGAGTTCGGCAATTCGAGTCGACCGAGGTCCGCGAGAGCACGGCCCTCGCCGAGACCGAAGTCGGGGAGGGGGAGGCACCGACCGCCTTCGCGACGCCGCAGGCGAAGGTCGGGGAGGCGGCCTCGCTCGCGCCCGAGCGCGGGCACCGAAGGTCGGTGATCGCCATCGCTGGTCTCGTGTTGGTGGTGGGTGTCGCGGTGGGCGCTTGGGCGCTGCGCGCGTCGCAACGAGCGCCCGCGCCGGTCGTAGCCGCGACCGGGACGGAGACCCGCACGGCGGCGGAGACCGAGATCGAGACGGCGGCGGAGACGGATACTGACACCGAGACCGACACGGCGGCGGCAGAGACGGCGGCGGAGACGGAGACGGCGACGGAGACGGCGGCGGCGACAGAGACGGAGATGGCCACGGAGACATCCGCCCCTTCCATCCGCCGCCGCCGCCGCCGCCCGACGCGCGCGATGACAGAATCCGCCGAGCCGGTTCCCGCGATGGGCCCGGCCGGGCAGGGCGTTCTCCTCATCGGCGGCGCCTCCGCGCATCGCGCCGAGATCTTCGTCGACGGCCGCAGCCGCGGCTTCGCCCCGAAGCGCCTCGAGCTGCCGGTGGGCTCCCACCGGGTCGAGCTCCGCAGCGAGAACGGCGCGAGCCTCGGCACACGCACCATCGAGCTCAGCGCTCGAAACACCCGCTCGTCCCCCGCCCGCTGGCTCCTCAACTGACGGGGACGGTCTACACTTTTCAACTTTCGGCGGTGACGCCGGTTTCGATCGACGGTCTCCGTTGGCTCGGCCGAAAGTTGAAAAGTGTAGACCGTCCCCGATTGATGGGTGAACCCATCAACTGATGGGACAACCCGCGAGAGAGCGCTGGGGTGGAGGCTCGTTTCGCCAATGATCCCCAGCGCTCCGGCTCGGCACGTCGCTCGCAATCGCGAGTGACACGATGAAGAAGCCCCTCCTCCTCTTCGCCCTGATCGCACCGATGCTCACGGTGGCTGCACCGGCGGCCGCGCGGCCCATCGGCCCTCACCTCTTCTGCGAGACCTACCCAGATGCGGTGGGTTGTGCGGGACGCATGGTCGACTGCACCACCTGCCACACCTCGACCTCGCCAGTCGGCTGGAACCCCTTCGGGCTCCAGGTCCTGGGCGCGCTCGAGGACGACTTCGAGGTCGACCTCCCCCGCGCGCTCAGCACCATCGAGTCTCTCGATGCCGACGGTGACGGGGTGGCCAACATCTACGAGATCGAGGCCGGCACCGGCCCCGGCGACCCGAACGACTTCTGGCTCTACTGCCCGCCATCGGCCCCGAGCGATGGCTCGGTGCCGGTCGCCGAGAGCTACGACTTCGAGCGCGCGCTCCGAAAGGCCTCGGTCCAGCTCTGCGGTCGCTCGCCGAACTACGACGAGCTCTCTCGCTTCGACGGCGACGCACTCGATCGCGCGACCCTCTACGACCGCCTCCACAGTCGCGTCGACGACTGCCTCGCCAGCGACTACTGGCGCGATGAGGCGCTCGCGCGGATGGCCGACGCCAAGATCCGTCCGATCAGCGCGGTCGGGATCGACTCCCCGGTCGGCATCGTGATCGGCGACTACGAGTGGGACTACCGCCTCTTCTCCTACGTGATGACCGGCGACCGCGACGTTCGCGATCTCCTCCTGGCCGACTACCACGTACAGAGGCTCGCCGACGGAACGCTGCAGCCGGTCGAGGGCACCTTCGGCTCACCGCGCGGCTCCGGCGCCGGTGGTCAGCCGCTCGTCGTCGAGCGACGCGCCGGGATGATCACCTCCCA
This sequence comes from uncultured delta proteobacterium, assembly GCA_963727445.1. Lineage (GTDB taxonomy): Bacteria > Myxococcota_A > Polyangia > Polyangiales > B10-G4 > B10-G4. The sequence continues at coordinate 223,071 of CAVSGI010000013.1, read as the reverse complement.
GTGGTTCCTCTCGCTGAACACCATGTTCAGCCCGCTGCCGCGGACCACGGCGGCCCAGGCCTACCGCGCCTATCTCGGCAACGACATCGCGCGGCAACAAGGCCTCTACCCAATCGCCGGCGAGCCGGTCGACGTCGACGACAAGGGCGTCTCCGATCCCACCTGCGCGCAGTGCCACGCACCCTCGACCCGCTGAGCTACGCCTTCGCCAGCTACCAAGGCATCCGTGGCGCCGACACCGGCACCTACGTCGCGTCCCGCCCGGCGGCGCTCATCCCGGGTTGGAGCGGCAATCAGAGCTACGTGCTCGGCGAGCCCGTCGAGGACGTGCGCGATTGGGCGGAGCGCGCCGTCGCCACCGACGAGTTCAAACGCAACCTGGCGGTGATGATCTTCCGCCACGTGGAGGATCGCGAGCCGACGCCGCAGGAGTCGCGCGCGCTCGAAGCGGTGTGGCGCGCGCTCCCCGAGGATGGCTGGTCGATGAACAGGATGATCCACCGCCTGGTGGACACCGACACCTTCGGAGGTGCGCGATGAAAGGTCCCACCCGAGCGTCCATCGTGGCCGCAATCCTCACAGCGGCTGCCGCCTGCAACGGCCAGATCGGTGGGCCCGCCGGTCCGCCCCCGGGCGGCGGCAGCGGCGCTCTGCCGCCCCTCGAATGCGACCCCACCGCCGAAGCCCCGCGCCCCGAGCCCCTTCACTGGAAGCGCGTCCACGCCCTCGAGAGCGACCTCGCCGCGGCGCTCGCCCTCGATCCCACCGAGGTCTGCGCCGAGGTCGATCGCTTCCGCTGCTCCGACATCCACGTCGTTCCTCTCGGCGGCAACGATCCCTTCGCCAACGCGCAGTACGTGCCAGTGGCGCGGCCGATGGCGACCACGCCGATGGCTGTCGACCGCATGGTGCTCATCTCCTGTCAGAACCGCGTCGACCGCGATGGGACCGGCGCGCCAGAGGTCTTCACCGACCTCGTGCCGAGTGACACCCCCGCCGACCTCGGCGATGCAGCGACGCGCGACGCTTTCGACGCTCAGCTGGCGACGCTCTACCGCCGCCTGCTGACGCGCGACCCCACGGAAGACGAGCTCTCGACCCTCCACGATCTCGCCGTCGACGACGCGGGCGCCCCCGTCACCCGCCGCGAGCTCGACGTCCTCTCCTGTTACGCCATCGGCACCACCACCGAATTCCTCTTCTTCTAATCACGGAGCCCCCATGACCAAGCGATTCAACCGTCGAAGCTTCCTCCGCGCCGGGGCCCTCGGTGCGGCTGCCGCCGCCTTCTCGGGCGGGCTCTCCTTCACCCGTCGCCGCGCAGCAGCGCAGCCCCGCGCGGATCAGCGCTTCCTCTTCGTGGTCACGGCGACCGGCGGCGGCAGCATCATCGACAGCTTCCTGCCCGTCGCCGCGAGCGAGGTGTCGAGCCCTTCCATCGCCAACCGCATCATCGCCTATCCGGACGAGGCGATCGTCCAGCCCTCTGGCTCGAACATCCGCTGCGTGCGGAACCTCGGCATCGAGACCTTCTTTCGGACCGACTACGACCTGTCGACCTTCGTCTCGAAGCACTACCGCGACATGGCCGTGGTGACCGTGGAGAACACCAGCGTCAATCACGTGGTCGCGCAGAAGCGCGCGATCACCGGCGCGGGGATCGATGGCGGCCGCACCATCATGGAGCGGATGGCGGAGCACACCGGCGAGGATCTGCTCCTCGCCAACTGCAACATGAGCGCCGGTGGCTATGTCGAGCCGGGCGACGCCGCCGACGTCGCGACCGCGGCGCGTGCGCAGATCATCAACGACCCTTTCCTCTTCGCCGTCGGCACCCACGGCTACCGGGGCGTCGAGGGCGCGCCCGACGATGCGCTCATCGAGCGTGCGCGCCGAGTCCGCGAGCGCCTCGAGGACGGCTCGCCACTCGGCGAGCGCTTCGGGGACAGCATGCTCCGGCGCGACTACCTCTCTCTCCGGGGCGAGCTCCAGCCGCGCATCGAGGCCGATGGGCTCCTCGAAAAGCTCCTCCTCCTGCCGAGCTCATCCGGCATCCCGCTGGGCGAGTACGGGATCGAGCTCTCCGCCGAGCACGACGCGACCCTCGCCCGTCTCACCGAGGTCTTCCCGAACCTCGCCACCGACTCGCTTCAGACCCAGGCGGCGCTCGGATTCCTGTTGGCGAAGCATGGGATCTCGTCGGCCATCACCATCGGCCCGAGCTTTCAGCCCTCCTTCTTGCCGAGCGGCGCTCTGGCCGACGCTCCCATCGCCTTCGACTTCTCCCACGGCAGCCACGTCCCGACGCAGAACATGATGTGGGGCCGCCTGATGTCGGTGGTGGATGGCCTGATCGAGCTCCTACAGGAGGTCCCCCACGGCGGCGGGAGCATGTGGGATCAGAGCCTGATCTACGTGGCCACCGACTTCGGCCGCAGCAAGGATCGTCCCGCCGGGAGCCTGACCTTCGGCTCGGGGCATCACCTGAACAACGGCAGCCTCTTCGTCTCACCCCTGCTGCGCGGCAATCAGGTGTACGGCGGCGTCGACCCCGACACCTGCCTCACCTACGGCTTCGACGGCGCCAGCGGTGAGCCCGATCGCGACGTGGTGATGCGTGAAGGGCACCTCTACAGTCTGGTCTGCGAAGCGATGGGCATCGACTTCGACGGGAAGTACGACATGAGCGGCCTCGTGCGTTGAGCTCACTCCCCGCGCTTGATGCCGAGAGACTTCATCTTCTTGTAGAGGTGGCTGCGCTCGAGGCCGAGGTCGGCGGCGGTGTTGGTGATGTGTCCCTTGTTGTGCTCGAGGGAGCGAAGCACAAGGTCGCGTTCAGCGTCCTCGAGCATCTCCTTGAGGGGGCGCCCCGGCTCGTAGTAGCCGCCGGCGCTTCGGCCGCCGCCGCCGATGGGGAGCAGCGCGCGGGCGTCCGCTTCCGTCACGGTGTCGCCCGGAGTGAGGATCACAAGCCGCTCCACCAGGTTGCGGAGCTCGCGCACGTTGCCGGGATAGTCGTAGGTGGAGAGCTGACGGATCGCGCCGTCGCTGAGCGTCTTGCCGCGGCGGTCGTTCGCCTCGCACGCGATGCGCAGGAAGTGCCGACGCCAGCATCGGGACGTCCTCTTTGCGCTCGCGGAGCGGCGGCACACGGAGCGGCACCACGTTGAGCCGGTCGTAGAGATCGGCGCGGAACTCGCCGTCCTCGATGGCCTTGGTCAGGTCCTTGTTGGTCGCGGCGACCACGCGAACGTCGACCTTGATCAGCTCGCCGCCTCCCACGCGCTCGATCTCGCTCTCCTGCAGCACGCGCAGCAGCTTCGCCTGCATGTTGCTCGGCATGTCCCCCACCTCGTCGAGGAAGAGGGTGCCTCCGTCGGCGCGCTCGAACTTGCCGCGGCGCTGCTTGGTGGCGCCGGTGAAGGCGCCTGCCTCGTGACCGAAGAGCTCGCTCTCGATCAGCTCGCTGGGCACCGCCGCGCAGTTCAGCTTCTCGAGGGGGCCGCTGGCGCGTTTGCTCCCCTCGTGGATGGCGCGCGCCACCAGCTCCTTGCCCGTGCCGCGCTCGCCCTGGATCAGCACCGCCGCGTTCGCGCTCGCCGCCAGGCCGATGCGCTCCTTGAGCTCACGCATCGGCGCGCTCTCGCCGAGCAGCCCGTCGGTCGCACCGGTGACCCGCTTGAGCTCCGCGTTCTCACTCTCGAGCTTCTTGAAGTCGAGGCAGCGGTCGATCGAGAGGAGCAGGCGCTCGGTGGCGATCGGCTTCTCGATGAAGTCGTGGGCGCCGAGGCGGGTCGCTTCCATCGCGGTCTCGATGCTGCCGTGACCGCTCATCACGATCACCGGTACGTCGTTTCCCTGCTCGCGGAGACGGCGGAGCATCTCGATCCCGTCGATCTCCGGCATCATCACGTCGAGCAGCAGGAGGTCGTAAGCGGTCTTCTGGACCTTGTCGAGGGCGATGCCGGCGTTGCCGGCCACGTCCACCTCGAAGTCCTCCACGCGGAGCGCGCGCGAGAGCGTGCTGAGGATGTTCTTCTCGTCGTCGACGATCAGAATGCTGCCCTTGGAGCTCACTCGCCTTTCTCCTCTCTGAGCCCCAGCTCCTTCATCTTCGTCTGAAGGCTCTTGCGCGAGATCTTCAGCAGACGCGCGGTGCGGGTCACGTTCCAGCCCGTCTGCTCGAGGGCGCGAACGATCAACTCGCGCTCGATCTTCGAGGTCATCTCGCGGACGGTCTCCTTGAGGCCCACGCCCTCCGGTGCCTGCGGAACCTCGTCGCCGATCCCGGGCAGGGTCTCCTCGGTCTCGGCGCGCCGCTTGGGACGCGCGATGGTCTGGGCCCCGCTCTGCACCTCCGGCGGCAGGTCGCCCAACTCGATCTCCTCACCGTCGGCAAAGAGCACGCACCTCTCCACGACGTTCTCCAGCTCGCGAATGTTCCCGCGCCAGGGATAGTCCTGGAGCTTTGCCAGCGCGTCCTTCGAGACGCCCTTGACGTCCTTGCTGAGCCGCTCGTTGAAACGACCCAGAAAGTGCTCGATCAGAAGCGGCACGTCTTCGGTGCGCTCCCGCAGCGGCGGCAAATGCAGGTGCACGACATTGAGGCGGTAGTAGAGGTCCTCGCGGAAGCGGCCCTCGGTGATGTCGGCGGCGAGATCGCGGTTGGTCGCCGTCACCAGCCGGACGTCGACCGAGATGGTCTTGATGCCGCCGACCCGTTCGAACTCCTGCTCCTGCAGCGCGCGCAGGAGCTTCACCTGCATGTTGACGCCGATCTCGCCGATCTCGTCGAGGAAGAGCGTCCCCTCGTTCGCCAGCTCGAAGCGACCCGGCTTGCTGGTGACCGCCCCGGTGAATGCGCCCTTTTCGTAGCCGAAGAGCTCGCTCTCGATCAGCTCCTGGGGGATCGCCGCGCAGTTCACGCGGATGAAGGGCTTGTCCTTGCGGCTGCTGTTCTCGTGGAGAGCGCGCGCGATCAGCTCCTTGCCGGTGCCGCTCTCGCCGGTGATGAGGACGGTGCTCGGCGTGTCCGCGACCTTCTCGATCACGCTGTAGACCTTCTTCATCCCCGGCGACTGGCCGATGATGTCGTAGCGTCCGCGCTCGTCGGCGTCGGGGACCACCTCGCGATTAGACAGCTCCGCGGTTCGCGCGGCCTTGGCGACGACGTTGCGGAGCTCGTTCTTGTCGAAGGGCTTGGTGACGAAGTCGTAGGCGCCGAGCTTGAGCGCCTCGACCGCGGTGTCGACGGTGCCGTGCGCGGTGATCATGATCACCGGCAGGTTGGGGTGGGTCTCCGCGATGTGCTTCAGCAGCGTCATCCCGTCGATCTTCGGCATGCGCAGGTCGCTGATGACGACGTCGAAGTGGTGCTCCTCGAGCGCCTCCTTCGCCTTCTGCCCGTCCTCGACCGATTGGACGTCGTAGCCGTCGCGGTTGAGCTGGGCCGTCAGCACGCGCCGCAGGTTCGGCTCGTCGTCCGCGATGAGGATCTGCTTTCGGTCGTCAGCCATCTTCTGTCGGTCAGCGCGGCGCGCAGCGCTCCCCCACGCGATCCGCGCTCGCGGGGGTGTCCCCTTCGAGACCGCTGCAGAGGAACGAAAGAACCGCCTCGCGCCCCACCGCCGAGGCGGCCGGCTCCATGCGCGGCGTGGTCTCGAGCCCCGAGGGGAACATGACGACGTGGCTACCGAGCTCGTCGTTCACCCCCGGCTGGCTGTGGTTGCGCGCGGTGGCCTGACTCGCATCGGGGCCCCCGGGGGCCCCCGGGATGAAGAAGAGCGCGCCGGCGTGCTCCTGCTCGCCGACCATCGATGCCGGCGCGCCTACGGCGATGTCGTCGATGCCGTCGCCGGTGATGTCGCCCACCGCCAGATCGGTCCCGAAGGCCGAGGCGCTGCAGGTGAAGCCCTCGATGGTGGGGCAGGCGATGGTGATGCGGGGCGCGCCCCAATCACCGCTGCAGCCATCCGTCGACGGCATTCCGCTGCCGGGATAGACGTAGATCTCGTCCGGGCCCGTGCCGTCGGTGCCGACGACCACATCCGTCGCCCCGTCGCCGTCGACGTCGCCGAGGGCGACCGCCCCGGCGAAGCCAGCCCCGGGGTCGTCGATGCACGCGTGCACGTTCACCGATCCATCACCCATCACCGACATGACGACCACGCGCCCGCCCTCGGGTGCGGTCGTGGCGACGAGGGCGTGCATCGTGTCGATCGACACCGCATCGATGTCGGTGCCGAGGTGCGAGCCGGGGGGCGCGGTCCCGGCCGGGATGGGAACCGCGCTCAGAGTCGCGTTGTTTCCCACCGTGTAGATGCCGCCGGCCCCCGCGTTGTCCCGGGGGGCGCCGATCAGCGCAACGCCCAGGTCGAACCCCACCCCGAGCGCCACCCCCGCGGTTCCGAAGTCGATGTTCTGGGTGGCCGGGCTGCCCGGGACCTTCTCGGCGACCGCCTTGTTCTCGCACTTGACGGTGACGCCGCCCTGGGCCGCGGAGGTGACCATCACGCACGCTTCGCCCGGCATCGGGTCCCCGGGGCGCCACACCGGAATGCCGAGCAGGGCGTCGCCGCTGTCGGGGAGGCATTGGCAGGAAGTGTCGGTGACGTCGGTGCAGTTGTGATCGCAGGTGTTGAAGAGCGCGGCGTCGAGGTGGAAGTCGCCCGAGGCCCAGGCTTTGTACACGTAGACCGGTGAGCCCGGGCCGCCGCCGACCGCGACCCGCGACTCGCGCTGCCCGTCGACCGTGACCTCGTAGCCCGCGACGGCCGAGCCGAAGGCGAAGACGGCGCTGAACCCATCGGGGCGGCCCAGCGTGCGTGTGCTCGCGCTCTGTGTGATGTCGTCGAAAGCGGCCGGATTGCAGCCGGCGAGAGCCAGCGCGAAGGCCGCGAGGGGAGCGAGGAGGCGCATGGTCATCAGAACCTCCAGCTCGCGGCCGCGCCAGCGCCCTGGGGGGAGACCCACGGCGCGAGAGCCCAATCGCGGGGCTCCCGCACCTGCCCTTCGGAGTCCGGCAGCGTGTCCGACAGGAAGTAGTAGAGGGAGAGGCCGCCCATGATCAGGCTGAGCCCGAAGGCGGCGTCGGCGACGATCGAGAGGATCACGCCGGTGGTCGCGCGTTGGTCGTCGTCCGCCAACAGGCCCGCGTCGCGATCCTGCTCGAGCTGCCCCTGCAGGTCCGATGCGAGCACGCCGGTGGTGATGCCGCCGCCGAGGAAGAGCCCGGCGATCACCAGCGTGGCGATGGCGCCGCCGCGGTCGGGCGCGGGCCTCAGGCGCACCCGCACGGGTGTCATTTGTCCGCGTTCGACGTCGACGCGCGTCCCATAGGTCTTCATTCCGTCGGCGGCGACCTCCAGGCGATGCGGCCCGGCGTCGACATCACCCTCCCAGGGGACCCGTCCCACCTGCTGTCCGTCGATGTAGATCGAGGCTCCGCGCACGTTGGCGTTGACGCGGACCTTGCCGTAGGTGGTGCGCTCGAGGTTCACCGAGAGCTCGACCGGGTCTCCGATCTCCACCTCGACCTCGCGCTCTTCCACCTCGTAGCCGGGCCGATCCACCCACACCCGATGGGTTCCCACCGGCAGCACGTTGCCCCACGGCGTCCGCCCCACCTCGCCGGCCTCGCGGTCGTCGATGTAGATCCGCGCCCCTGGCACGTCGCTCTGCACGTTCAAGTAGCCGAGGAACGCGCCCTGACGCATCTCGACGATGATCACGTAGACCCGGCCGGGACGCACCGTGAGCTCGGTCTCGACCCGTTCGAAGTCGGGGTGCGAGATCGAGATCTTGAATCGCCCCTGATTGAGCGTCGCGGCGATCGGCGCCGAGCCCATCGACACGTTCTGTCCGTCTTCGGTCACCGTGACCCGCGCGCCGGCCGGATTGGTGCGCACCGAGAGCAGCGACTTCATCTGCTCGACCGTGTGCTGGCCGATGGCCACGGTCAGGCTCTCTTCGCCTGCGGCCGTCCCCGTGCCCGTGCCCGTCTCTGTTCCCGTCTCCGTGCCCGTGCCCGTGCCCGTCTCTGTTCCCGTCCCCGATTCCGTGCCCGTGCCCGTGCCCGTCTCTGTTCCCGTCCCCGACTCCGTGCCCGTGCCCGTCGCCTCCGCCGCCGCGCGCGTCCTCAACAAATCGAATCCGGCGCCGCACCTCCGCCGCGTCCTGGGCGTGGGGATCCTGCTCGATGTATCGGGCGAAGAAGTCGGCGGCGTGGGTGTAGTCGGAGTGCCGCTCGTAGGCGACGGCTGCGTTGTAGAGGAAGGCGGCTTCGGCGTCGGCTTCGTAGGCGAGCTTGAATTCCTCCGCCGCCTCGAGGAAGCGGCCCTGCAGATAGAGCTCCTGGCCCTGCTCCATGTGGTGTCGTGCCCGCTCCGCCGGGTCCGAGGGAGTGGGCTGCGCCCAACAAGGCGCCGCCGCGAGCCACAGGGCGGAGACGACGCCAAAGACCAGTGCAAGCCGAGAGATCGCTGTCATCCCGCGCCGATGCTACACCAGGGCGGCGGCCCACCGTAACGTGAAGCGGGGCCCCACCATATCGTGGGGGTGCTGATCATGCAGGATGAGCCGAAGACCATGGACAAAGCCGAGGAGCCTCGATCGAAAAGGTCCATCGTGCGCGGCTGGGCGAGGCGCGCGCTGCCGTGGATGCTCCTCGCCGCGGCGGCCTGGCTCGCCTTCGGCCACCTGGGCCGCTCCACCAACCTGGTCCCAGAGGGAGAGGCGGCGCCGGCGCTCGAAGCCGAGCTCGCCAGCGGCGAGGCCTTCGTCCTCGGGAAGGGCGAGCCGGAGGTGGTGGTCCTGAACTTCTGGGCCTCCTGGTGCGCGCCCTGTCGCGCCGAGGCCCCGGCGCTCACCCGCATCCACGACCACATCGCAAATCGCGGGGGGCGCGTCATCGGGATCAGCGCCGACCGCGCGGAGCTCGATGCCGTGGCGCATCACGCAGTCGGCCTCGGCATGGAGTATCCGATCGGCATGACCGACACGGAGACCTTCGAGCGCTATCGCGTCACGCAGCTCCCCACCACCTACGTCATCGACGAGGACGGCAAGATTCGATGGTCGCACGTGGGTGCGGTCGACGAGGACCGCCTCCGCGCGGCGATCGACGAGCTGCTCTGATCGGCCGCATACTCCCCGCGTGCACAGCCCCCTGACGACGCGGCGCCTGATCTACGACTGGGCCGAGCGAGAGGACGTACCGCGGCGGCGCTTCGCCATCGTGCTCGGCTGCGGCGTGCGCGACGGACAGCCGTGCCTGGTCCTCGCCGATCGCCTTCGTGCGGGGCTCGCGCTCTACCGCGCGGATCGCGTCGAGCGCGTCGTCGCCTCTGGAAACGAGGAGCAGGTCCCGGTGATGACCAGGTGGCTCGCGGTCCGCGGCGTGCGCGAGGCGGACATCGTCGCCGACCCGAGAGGCGTTCGGACGCTCGCCACCATGCGGCGGGCGGCCACGCGCTTCGGCGTCTCGGATGCCGTGATCTGCACCAATCGCTTTCACGTGCACCGCTCGGTCTTTCTGGCGCGCGCTCAGGGGATCGACGCCGTCGGGCTCGCCTGTGATCACAACGTCTATGCGAAGCGCCGCGTCCACGAGGCGCGCGAGTTGGTGGCCTGGGGAAGGGCGCTCTACGACGTCTATCTGGGTGGGTTGCGCCCGAGACGCGGTTCGCGTACGCAGGCGACCGATCGTTGAGGGGAGCCCGATGACCGAAGAAAAGAAGAAACGAAGTCCGCTGATCTACGTCGCGGCGGGCTGTGGTGTGCTCGGCGTCCTCAGCATCTGTGTCTGCGCCGGCATCGGCTATCCGGCGTACCAGAACTACATCGCGCAAACGAAACGGTCGGAGGCGAGGTCGAACCTGTCGACACTCTACATCGGCGCGAGCAGCTATTACGGCGAGTTCGGATGCACCGTCGATCCGGCGGTGACCCCCAACACCCCGAACGCCGACAAACAGGTCCTCACCCCGCCCCTCGCCCCTTCCTTCGAGGCGCTCGGTTTCATGCCCTACGACCCGATCTACTACCAATACGAGATCGAGGCGCCGCCCGGCAGCTGCAGCCACGGCCCGAACGAGCCGGCGCTCTACACCTTCCGCGCCCGAGGTGACCTCGACGGCAACGGCGTGTTCGAGACGATGGAGATGGTGGTGGGAACGGACGCCTCGAACCAGATGCAAGAGGGCCCGATGACCCTCGTCGAAGAGGACGGAACCCGCACCACTTGGTGAGAGGGGCTCCAGGAGGGATATCCGGCCTTTAGCCGGTCCGGGGGAGGCCCGGATTGACACGGGATCACCCGGCGTGATTCAACCCGTGGCACTCCATGGAGAACTCGATCCTCGTGAATTTCGTCACCCTCCAGGTGGCCGCTCAGGAGGCTGAGGCAGCCCCCGAGGCCCTCGACCCCTGGAAGCTCGTCCTCGACGCGTCGCCGGTCGTCCAGCTGGTCATGCTCCTGCTCGCGCTGATGAGCGTCAGCTGCTGGTTCATCATCGGCGCCAAGCTGGTGCGCCTGGCGCAGGCGTCGCGCGCGAGCTCCAAGTTCCTCGACCTCTTCTGGGGCGAGTCGGGCGCCACCTGGAACGCCGAGCGACTCGAAGGCGTCTACGGCCAGATCAAGACCTTCGACGGCTCCCCCGTCGCGGCGGTCTTTCGCGCTGGCTACGTGGAGCTGGCCCGCATCGCCAGCGGCCAGTCCCCGGCGGGCGGCGACACCGAGAACGTCGACCGCGCCTTGCGCCGCGCGCGCTCGAACGAGTTCAACCGCCTCGAGAACTTCCTGCCGGTCCTCGCCACCACCGGCTCGACCGCACCCTTCATCGGTCTCTTCGGCACGGTCTGGGGGATCATGGGCGCCTTCATCGCCATCGGCACGACCCAGGACGCGAGCCTCGCGACGGTCGCGCCGGGCATCGCCGAGGCGCTGATCGCCACCGCCATCGGCCTCGTCGCCGCGATCCCCGCGGTCATGGCCTACAACTACTTCCTGCGGAAGATCGCCGTCCTCGAGTCCGAGGTGGAGGCCTTCTCCAGCGACTACCTCAACATCGTGCGCCGGCACTTCCTGACGAGCTGAGGACGACGCGATGGGCATGAGCACCGGAGGAGGAGGCGGCCGCGCGCCCCTGTCCGAGATCAACGTGACGCCGCTGGTCGACGTCATGCTGGTGCTCCTCATCATCTTCATGATCACCGCCCCCATGCTCACCACGGGCGTCGAGGTCGATCTGCCGAACGCCGAGGCGCCTCGGATGGAGATCGAGGAGGACCTGCCTCTGGTGGTGATCCAGGCGATTCCCCAAGAAGAGCGGCAGCCCGGGGGTCCAGTATCCAAGCTCTTCTTCTTCGAGGACGAGGTGACCCTGGACCAGCTCGAGCAGCTCCTTCAGACCGACGAACGCGTGACCGAGAAGTCGCAGGTCTTCGTCCAGGCGGACGAGACCGTGCCCTACGGCGAGGTGGTGCGGGTGCTCGCGCTGGTGCGCCAGCTCGGCATCGAGAAGATGGGGTTGGTCACCGACCCGCTCACGCAGACGGCGGATACGGGGAGCACGGAGACCGAGTAGGTGGGGGTTCTCAGGCCCATGTACGTCGCCGACGGCGACCACAAGCCGGACTCGCTCTTCTACCGCCGGCCGATCGACTGGATCCAGGTGATGGTGGGGGCGGCGATGGCGATCGCCGTCTACGGGACGTTTGGCGCGCTCCTGCTCCTGGTGCACATCCTGACGCCGTCTCTCGCGCGCGGGACCCACGCCGACGTCCTCTTCGACACCAAGCCGCCCGAAGTGCAGATGATCGACTACGAAGAGGTGCGGCTGATCAAGCTCGGGCGCCAGTTCGATCCCCGGGAGCTGCCGAACCGCATCCGCGAGGCGCGCACCACGGCGCCCGAGCGGCCCAGCATGGTGCCGCGACACGGCGCGGAGCGGGTGCCGATCCCCGACGCCGGCCCCGAGAACTCGCTGGCCGATCTGGCGTCGCGCATCGGCACCACCGCCGACGAGCTCGCCCAGATCGCGAACCAGGCCGAACAGGAGGGGGATCCGGACGGCGTCGCCGAAGGGACCTACGACGCCGACGAGGGGGATCGCTACGGCACCTATCTCTACGGCTTCTTTCGGCGCGGCTTCAACATGCCCACCAGCATCACCGACGAGGAGCGCCGCGGCATGCGCGCCGTGGTCAGTGTGCGGACCACGCCTTCGGGGCAGATCGAGGGCTTCGGCATCAGCCGGCCGAGCGGGAACGCCGACTTCGACAGCGCCGTTCGCATTCGGATGGAGCAGGCGGTGGGCAGCCAGCTCCGCGACCCGCCCGAAGACCAAAGAGACCGCTACTTCGGCACGTCGTTTCCGATAAGCTTCAGCCCACCCCGCTGACGAGAGATCCATGAACGAGTCCAAGCGCCGAACGATCCACCTGACCTTCTTCGCGGCGACCGCGGCCTTCTTCGTGGTCGTCGCCGGGACGGCCGGCGGCCAGCAGCAGGCTGGCGAGGAGCCGCCGCTTCCCACCGACGTGGTCGTCGACGTCGACGCGATCGAGTCCAACGTCGTCAAGATCGGCATCCCGGATCTCGTCGGCCCCGCGCGCTGGGGCTCCGAGGGCGGCGGCATCCTGCGACGCGACTTCCATCTGATGCCCGGCTATCGGGTCATCGGCCCGCGGCAGATCAACTTCGACACGGAGTCCGAGGGCCTCGGCATGGATCGCGCGCGTTGGGGCTCGCTCCAGGCGCACGGCGTCATCAAGGGGCAGGTCCAGGAGTCGGGCGACTCGCTCACGGTGGAGCTGCGCTACTTCCATCTCGCGCGCGGCAACGCGCCGGTGGTGAGCGAGACCTATCGCGGCAACGCCGATCAGCTCCGCCGCTGGATGCACGACTTCGGCAACAAGATCCTCGACACAATCACCGGCACCCCGGGCCCCTTCGGCACCCACATGGCGTGGGCACAGCGCATCGGTCCGGGGCGCAAGGACGTGATGTGCGGGGACATGGACGGCTTTCATCCGCGCCGCGTCACCAACGGCCGCGGCATCGCGATGCTCCCGAGCTTCGGACCGGGGAACAAGATCTGGTGGACGGTGCTCACTCCGGCTGGGATGTACATCACGAACACCGCTCTGCGCGGCCGACCGCTGATCCAGGGCGATGGGCTCAACATGGCCCCCGCGATCTGCAACGACCGCGTCTTCTTCGTCTCCTCGCGTGACGGCAACAGCGAGATCTACAGCGCCAACCTCGACGGCACGGGCCTTCGCCGCCTCACCAACAACCGCGCCATCGACGTGAGCCCCACCTGTCACGGCGACAAGGTCGCCTTCGTCTCCGCGCGCCACGGCAATCCGCAGATCTGGATGATGAACGCGGACGGCTCGAACCAGCGGCGCCTCACCTACAAGGGCACCCACAACCAGACGCCGGCTTTCTGCCCGCACCCGGGGCACAACGTCCTGGCCTTCACCGGCCGCGACCACACCCTCGACATCTTCACCCTCGACGTCGGGACCAACACCTACACCCGCATCACCCAGGGTCAGGGCATGAACAAGGACCCGGCGTGGTCACCCGACTGCCGCATCGTCGCCTTCACCTCGAACCGCCGCGGCGCCCCCGGCATCTACCTGGCGAGCCCCCTCGGATTCAATCAGAACCAGGTGGTCGAAGGCGCCGCCGAGACGGTGCGCTGGCAGTACGAGAACTGGGCCGGCAACGCTCGTCACTGAGCGCTGGGTTCGAACACACCTACAGCAAGCTACAGGCGCCATCGCGGCACATCGTCAAGCCGGAGCAGACGTCTCCACAGGTCCCGCAGTTGTCGTCGTCGGACATCGTGTCGACGCAAGTCCCGGCGCAGCCCGTCAGCCCGGTGGGGCAGCAGCTCCCGCCCGAGCAATGCTGCGCCGGAGGGCAGGCCGTAGAGCAGTCCCCGCAGTGCTCGTTGTCGTTCATCAGATCGAAGCAGCCACCTGCGCAGCAAACGTCGGAGGGGCTGCACGTCACGCCACAGGCGCCGCAGTTCGTGGAGTCGCTGGGCACGCATGCGCCGGCGCAGCACAGATCTGGCGACGCGCACGTGGAAACACATCCCCCGGCGTCCCCGCCGTCAGCCGTCGCGTCTACGCCGGTATCGCCCCCGTCCAAGCGTGCGTCCGCCGCGTCGACGCCGGCGTCCATCGTCGCGTCCCCCGCATCCATCCCTGCGTCGCTCGAAGCGGGCCCACAGGCGCCGTCGGGCTGGCAGCTGTCGCCGGAGCAAAGCGCGTCGTCCGGTTGCGTGAGGCAGGCGCCGGATGCGCAGGCTCCGCGCAGGCATCCCTGGGTGCACTCCTCATCCGTCGTGCACGCGATGGGACCACAAGCGTCGTCGTCCGGGGTGACGCAGTCGGGCGTGACACAGGTGCCGGCGAGGCACTCCGTCGCCTCGGCCCCGTCCGTGGCGCCGGGGCAGGTGACTCCTTCGCACGAGCGAGCGATCAGCACGGTGATTCCGCGACTGTCGCTGACCTCGAAGCGCACCGAGCGCTCGGCGATGCGCTCGCCGGTGGCTCGCCGCAATTGGACCCGCACGGACGTAGGTCCGGGCGTGATGTCGCGAAACTCGGCCACACGGCCCCCCTCGAGAAAGGACTCTCCCGCCCGAGCGGTGTGGGTGGAGGGGACCTCCGCCGTGGATCCGGCTTCCACGAGTTGCGTGACGACTTCGTCGAAATCCTCGCCGGGAACGTAGCCGGTCTGGAGATCCACGAAGACCATCGTGCCCTCACCTCCCTGACAAGAGCACGTGAGTGCGAGTACCAGTCCAGGGAGGAGAAGGGAGCGAAGCATGGATGAAAGAGCATACAATCCGTGCGTTCCCGACGCGAGGTGCGAACATGGTGTGCCGATGGAACGTACCTCGCTCTTCATCCCCGGACAGCGCATCGGCGGGCGCTTCCGCGTGGAAGGTTTCCTCGGCCGCGGCGGCGCCGGGAACGTCCTCGCGGCGGTGGACGAAGAGCGCGACGGGCGACGGGTCGCGCTCAAGCTGCTACGCAGCAAGGCGTCGCTCGACCCGGTGTTGGTCGAGCGTTTTCGGCGCGAGGCGATGGCGCTCTCCGCGATCGAACACCCAGGCGTGATCGGCGTCGAGGATGCGGGTCCCCTCGACGACGGGACGCTCTTCTTGGCGATGGAGCTCCTCGAGGGTCAGACCCTGGCGCAGCGCATCGACGCCGACGGACCGCTCGCACCCGTCGCGCTGGTGCCCATCGTGGAAGGGCTCTGCGACGCGCTCATGGCCATCCACGCCCTGGGCATCGTTCATCGCGACGTCAAACCTTCGAACGTGTTCCTCCCGCGAACCGACGATCCAGCCGACGTCGTGAAGCTCGTCGACTTCGGCATCGCGAAGATCGACGGCCTCGAAGGCATCACCACCAGCGCTGTCTCGGTGGGGACGGCGCCCTACATGTCCCCCGAGCAGCTCAGGGGGCGCGGCCTCGACCCCCGCCTCGACGTCTACGCGACAGGCGTCACCCTCTACGAGGCGCTCAGCGGCAAGCGCCCCTTCATCGGGACGCCGGAGCGTCACATCTACGAGGCCGTTCTGGCAGGCGCCTTTCCACCCCTCCGCGAAGTCGCCGCCCGTGTGCCGGCTGCGGTGGCGCGTGTGGTGGAGCGTGCGTTCTCGCGGGACATCGACGCCCGCTACGCCTCGGCGCGGGCGCTCAGTGAGGCCTTCGTTCTGGCGGCCGTGGCCTGAGCCGCGTGCAGGACCCCCGACCGAGACCCATGTTGAGCGCATGGCGGCCGACGGTGTGGAGCAACCCCTCCCCGATGAAGGACGGGTTTCCCCTGCGCTGCGGGCTCTGCCCAACCTCGTGACACTGCTGCGCCTTCCCCTCGCGGCCCTTCTGTGGCTCGCCCCCGGCTCTGCCGCCTGGATGCTCACCATCCTCGCCGCGGCCGCCCTCTCCGACATGCTCGACGGATGGGTGGCGCGGCGCATCCGCCAGCATCGCTGGGAGACGAGTCATCACCCCGGCAGCTTCGCCGCCGGCAGCGGTCTCGGCGCCTTCCTCGACCCGCTCTGCGACAAGATCTTCGTGACCTCGGTGCTGGTGGCGCTGGCGGTCGCCTACCACCCGCCACTTCCCCTGGTGGTCTCCGTCGCCACCCGGGAGATCCTTCTGGCGCCGGCCATGATCGTCTTCGCCTCCGTCGACGGTCCGTGGAAGCGCGGGCACGACTTCACCGCCGGGATCGCGGGGAAGGTGAACACGGTCTTGCAGTTCGCCGCCGTGGCCTCGGTCCTGCTCTACCCGGAAGCCTTCGAGGCCCTGGCGCTCTCGTGCGTCCCTGCCGGGGTCCTGACGGTCGCGATATACGTCAAGCGCGCGGTCGCGCCCAAGCCCCCTCAGAACATCTGAAAGGCCTGGTGCTGCGTCGGCTCGCCGGCGATCTCGATCGGGAGGTCGGACGCGAAGTGCAGCTGCGCGAACATCGGCGCGTGCTCCGTGGTGAGCTCGAGCGCGAGCGAATGCCGCGCGCGCGTCTTGCGTATCAGCTCGGCCTTTCCACGCAGGATCTCGGGCACGCTCACGATGCGCGGCCGGGAGTCGGGCAGCCATCGGCGGAGCCGCGCCACCACGTGATTCGCGATCTCGCCTGCGAGATCTTCGAGGTCTCTCTTTTCGGCCTCGGCGCCGTCGAACATCGAGGCGTAGATGGCCTGCAGCGTGTCGCCGCTCGCGGCGATCACCACCCAGCCGGAGAACGCGCCACCTTCGAAGTGGAGGAGCGCGTTCACATCGGCCAGCTGCCGTCGATTGGCCTTGTAGAACGCGCCGGTGACCTGGGCGCTTTCGATGAACCCGTCGTGCAGGCTTCCGACCACCGCGTCGGTGAAGGCATCCACCAGCGCGGGCGAATAAGTCTGGACCTCGCCGAGGCTGCTCATCGCGTTGCGCAGCGCCTTGCCGTCCAGATCCGGCGGCAGGGTCATGCGCGCGCGCTCATCGGGCTTCGCCGACACCAGCACGATGGGCAGGCTCGGCTCTGCTTCGCCCAGCTCGTCGAGGAGCGGGCCGGCGCCAGTGCCCGCGCTGTCATCGATCAGCACGACGCTCACGCCCGCGTCATCGCTGATCGCTTCGATCGCGTTCACCGGATCGGTGACCGTGACGCGATCGAAGACGTCCGCGGCGATGGGCTGTACGACCTCGGAACCAGCGAGCTCGATCAGGACCGCATGCCGGCGGCGGTGGAGGGGCTTCTGCTGCTCAGCCAACGTCCACATTGTAGATCACCAGAGCCTCCAACGTCTGCAATTGCCCCCGAAACCGCGGCTGGCGGGTGGCCAACCTCGAACATTCCCGAGGAATTTGGAGCCAGTGCCTGCTTCCTGAACTTCCTTCGGGGCCGACGTGGCGTAGACTGGCCGGCGGAGATGAGGGTCGCGTTCTGGGCAACCGAGGGGGATGGACTCCAAGAGCTCTCGGAAGAGGTGGGCGGCGCTGGACATCCGGTCACCCTCGAGAAGCCGGGCTACATCCCCGACAAGGCGCCCGCGGTTCTGGTGGTCGACGTGGCCTCGCCCGAGCTCGGCGTCCATCTCGAGGCGTTCGTCCTCGCGCACCCCAAGACCGTCATCGTCGGAACGATGCCGCGCCACAGTGACGCCACCGTCCCGGCGTTGGTCTCCCAGCTCCTGTTGATGCCGGTCTCGAGTGGCGACCTGATGCGGCACATCGGGCATGCGGTCAATCACGCGGGCCTGGTGCGTCGCGAGGATCTCTTGGCCAAGGCCGTGGAGTCGGCCGGCGACATCATCGAGATCAGCGATCGTTCGCTGGTCCCGCTCTACATCAACCCTGCGTTCACGGAGACCCTCGGCTACTCCCCGGAGGAAGTGCTGGGGCAGCCGCCCGCCTCGCTGATCCGCGACGGGCTGATGGACATCTTCTACTTCGCGCAGATCGAGCAGGCCCTCGCCGCCGGTCAGGTGTGGAGCGGCATGCTCAAGGCGAGGTCGAAAGCGGGCGACACCCTCGAGCTCGAGGCGACCTACTCGCCGGTCCTCGATTCCGAAGGCGAGCTCCGCTACTGCGTCGGCGTCAAGCGCGACATCACCGATCGCCTCCTGGCCGAGCGTCGGCTCAAGCAGACCAACGAGGAGCTGCAGCGCGCCCGCGACGAGGCCAACACCGCAAACCACGCCAAGAGCCAGTTCCTCGCGAACATGAGCCACGAGCTGCGAACGCCCCTCAATGCGATCCTCGGCTACAGCGAGCTCTTGATGGAGGAGGCCGAGGACCTCGCCCTCGACGGGACCTTCTCCTCGGACCTCAAGCGCATCTCCGACGCCGGAAGGCATCTGCTCTCGCTCATCAACGACGTCCTCGACATCTCGAAGATCGAAGCGGGAAAGATGGACCTCTACTTCGAGCTCTTCGACGTCAAAGGCATGGTCACCGCGGTGGCGGCGACCGTGCAGAGCCTCTTCGACGAGGCGGGCAACGCCCTGCGCATCGAGTACGTCAACGACCCGACGGTGATGACCTCCGACCTCACGAAGGTTCGCCAGACGCTGATGAACCTCCTGTCCAACGCGAACAAGTTCACCGAGTCGGGCGAGGTGGTGGTGCGCGTGCGCAGCGAGCTGCGCGGCGACAACACCTGGATGGTCTTCGAGGTCGAGGACACCGGGATCGGCATGAACGAGGAGCAGCGGCAGCGGCTCTTTCAGCCCTTCGTGCAGGCGGAGGCATCGATCACGCGCCGCTTCGGTGGGACCGGCCTGGGCCTCGCCCTCTGTCGGCGCTTCTGCGACATGCTCGGCGGAACCATCGAGGTGGAGAGCGAGCTCGGCAAGGGCTCGACCTTCACCGTCACGCTTCCGAACCAGCGCGAGCTCGGGACCATGCGGCCGCCGCCGGTATCGCCCGAAGGCTGAGGATCAGGCCGGAAGGACCAGGCGCACGCCGTTGAGCAGCACATCGGGCTGCACGGGCTTGGTGACCCATGCCGTCACGCCGATCTCGCGCCCCTTGCTGATCACGTCGGTGTCGGTCTCGGTGGTGAGCACGAAGATCGGGATCTTCGCGTACGCGTCCCTGCCGCGAAGCTCTTCCACCAGCGAAAGACCATCCATCCCGGGCATGTGCAGGTCGGTGACCACGAGATCGAACTTACCCGCGGAGGCGGTGGCCAGTGCGGCGCGGCCGTCGGGCGCTTCGGTGATCTCGTATCCGGAGTCCTCGAGGCATTTGCGAACCTGGGTACGAACGATGGCCGAGTCGTCGACGATGAGGATGGATGGCATCGACGGAGACGGTACCCGGGAGGTTGCTGCGTGGGCAAGTCGGGCGAGCACGCTCGAAGTGGACGGCCTCCGACCCAGTGCCGGCTTGTGAGCTGGGGGCCCGGCGTCTAGATTTCCCACGTGTCCACTGGTCGCGCGCCCTCTGGCTTGGCTCTCGTCACGGTCGTGCTCGCCGTGACGCCACTCCTCGTCGCGCCCAAGTGCTTCGACTACGACGCCCCGCCCCCTCCGGATACCGGTCCGGTCGACAGCGGGATGGACGCCGTGGTGGACAGTGGCCCGGCCGATACCGCGCCCGAGGCGATGCCGGACGCCGCCCCCGACGCGGCGGATACGACTCCGCCCATCGACACCGGGATGATCGTTTTGCCCACGCCCGAAGGGATGATCGACGCTGCCTGTCGTGCGCTTCGCTGCGACGGTGCGGCGGCTTGGGCCTACTGGCGCGACGACTGGGACGAATACGCCGTGGAGAGGACCGTCACCTTCCGCGATCCGGATGCGTCGACGAGCACCTTCGAGGTGACCGACGAGACCGGAGCGCCGGCGGACCTCACCTTCGAGCCCGCCGTTCCAGTGACCCTTCACGTCGTGTCGCCCGGCGACGGAACGGCCACGGCGGCCCACGACCTGACGGCACCCGCGTTCTTCCGCGCCATCGCCTATCGCGACGTCCTCACCAACTCGGGCGCCTACGAGGGCCCGACCATCGACGCGGTCGCGCCGCGTTTCGATGCGGCCACCGAGCACAGGGCCTCCATCCGTTTCGTGCCCATCGAGTCCGGCACGTTCACGGCGTGGTCTTCGGTGGGGGTCACCGATGGCGACCGCTATGCGGAGATCCTCGACGGCAGCGTCACACCGGACTTCGCGACCGGTGACGCCGGCAAGGGGATGATGCTGACCATCACCGTCAGCGCGGGGAGCGACGACCTCACCGTGTTCCAGGGGGAGGATCCCGATCGCCCCGCCGCGCTGGACACGGATCCCCGTCGATACGCATCGGATCCCGTCTGGGACATGGCGTCCTCCGTCTTGGTCGGCGTGGTCGCACAGGAGGGACTCGACCCCATGACGGGGGAGAGCCGCTTCACCTTCAACTGGACCACGCGGACCTTCACCAGGGACGTGGGCTATGTCATCGAGCTGCAGAACGAGCCGACCAATCGCTTCCGTCACGACTTCACGGCCCTCGGCATGTTCACCGACTCGGTGATGCGGGCGGCGATCGACGCGGACGTCGAGGTGCGAGCCCCGTATTTCGGAGGGGCGGTCATCGCGCCGGGGGAGCGCTTGCAGCTCCTCGCGGTCCCCACCGTCGCACGCGAGTACGAGATCTATTGTGCGATCGGCGTCACACATGCACCCAATGGGGCTCCGGACCTGACCACTGGCCACGCCGGCGCTGGGATGCACGACGTGATCACCGTAGTGCCCTGATCGGTCGCTGAATTGAGGTACCTTCGTTCTTCGATCATGAGCGCCGAACCCGTACCCATCATCCGCACCCTCCTGGTCACCAACGCGTCCGAGCTGGGGGAAGAGATCACTCGGGGGCTGGCCGCGCTCTCCGGTCTGGAGGTCGAGCTGGTCGAGGTGCCCGCAGCGGTTTCTCGAGTCGAATCGCTGCCCGACCTGGCGCTGGTCGTGGTGGATGGGCGCGTCGGTGAATCCGAGGGCGCCAAGCTCGTCTCAGAGCTACGAAGGCTCGATCCGACTCTGCGGATCGTCTGGCTGGGCCAGGCGGTGGCGCTGGGAAGGTTCGGGGCTTTTCCACCCGATCGCATCCTTCCCAACCCGACCGCCGATGCCCTCTCCGAAGCCATTCGCGACCTGCTCCGCTTCGACGTCTACAGCCCGCCGATCGTTCGTGCGCTTCACGATTGTGCGGTCGGCGCGCTCGAGGGCGCTTTCAAGAGCCCGGTGAGCCAAGCCAAGGAGTGCTTCAAGGCCAATCAGCTCATGTTCGCAGCAACCGCAGCCATCGTTCCTTTCTCGGGCCCGAAGCTCTCGGGCTGGTGTTTGGTCACGGGCGACGATGCGGCGCTCTCGGGCATCCGCAGGCGCACACTGCAGAGCCCGGACGAGCCGAGCCGGGCGGAGCTCGAGGACGTGGCTGGCGAGCTCGCCAATCACATCTTCGGCTACATGAAGGCGTGGTTCATTCGCCAGGGGGTCAAGCTCAGCCACGGCGCGCCCTTGCTCCTGTACGGACCGGAGTGCCGCCTGCGCGAGCGAGGCGGGTGCCTGGCGGTGGTGGTCCGGCCCGAGTTGGGGCAGGGAACGCTCTGGGTCCAGCTGTCGTTCAATTTGGGATTGGGGGTCGAGCTCGAAGCGCCGGACGAGCCGGTGAAGATCGGTTCGGGAGCCTTCGAGCTCTTGTCCTGAGGCGGGCTATCCGAGTGGATTGGAAGCGACGAATCAGCATGATCCTCGCGGTGATGACCGCGACGATCGTCGCCTGGGCCGGCGCCGCATCCACCGCGAACGCCGACTTGGAAACGGTCGGGCGCGGCCGCCGACAGCGTCTGGTGCGCGAGCAATTTCCGCCTGAGTTCCGACCCCGCTACGATATCTTCGCGCAGCGATGTACGAAGTGTCACGCCATGGCGCGTCCCATCCGGGCGCTCAACACCGGCATCACCCCCGTCACGGGTGGGACCTTCGACGAAGAGGGCATTCGACGCTACGTCACCCGGATGATGCGCAAGCCGAACTCGGAAATCGAACGAGCTGATGCGCGCGAAATCATCCTCTTCCTCAACTTCGCGCGGAACCTCGCGGAGGAGAACAGCCGGGCCGAAGGTCAGGGCGGAGGCGGGCGCGGAGGCCGACGCGAAGGCCGGCGCGAAGCGCCGCGCGAAGAGCCGCGCGAAGACCGCGGCGACGCGGGCGACGAATAGTCTCTTCGCCCTCGTGGTCGTCGTCGTGTGGGTCGGCCTCGCCGGTCGTGCGAGCGCGTATCCCGTGCACCGTCGCCTCTTCAAGGAGGCCTACGGTGCGTCGACGAGCTGTCAGCTCTGCCATGGATACGACGGCAACACCGAGCGGAACGCCTACGGTGAAGCGTGGCACCGCCGGGGCGAGGACCTGGACGCTTTCCGGGCGATCGAAGGGGTGGACTCGGATCGAGACGGCTTCGCCAACCTCGCGGAGATCGAGGCCGGCTCGAACCCGGGGGATCGCGAGAGCACGCCGGACAACCCCACCGAGCGGTGGGAGGCGAGCAAATCGCAGCTCTTCATCCCCATCGAGCAGCTCGAGCTGGTCTTCGACGATCTGTCACGGATCGAGGCAGCCGAGGTAGAGCTCGACGACGCCGAGATCGCGGCGGTCGAGGAGGCGGTGGGCGCGACGCTCGACGTCGAGGACCGTCTGCCGACGCTCTACTTCAACGTGGTGCGCGACCGTCGTCGCGGCGTGGCGGTCTTCCATCACCTGCGGGACGAGCGCGGCAAGTACGCCCTGCTGACCGCGGTCGCGCGTGACGGCACCGCGTCGCGGGTGATCATCTTTCGGGCGCCGGGGGAGGAGGGCGACCTCTACATCCCGTACCTGCGCTGTCTCGCAGGTCAGCCGAAGGACGCGCTGCCCGAACCTGGTGAAGGCGACTGTCCGGTGATCGAAGGTCGCGAAGCGGTGCAGCGGGCGATCCGCGACGAGGTGCGGAAGGTGCTGTACGTCGTCGCCACGCATCTCGCGGCGCAGGCGGCGGCGAGCGAAGAGAGCGCCGGCGACGACGCGGGGGCCGCGGCCGAGACGGACGGTGGCGCGACGGGCGAGACCGCGCTGCGCTTCGAGGCGGTGGAGGCGGACGGAGAGGCGTCGATGATGCCGGCGTCGACCGCCACCATCCTGGTCCTTCTCCTGATCGCGTTCTATCTCGGCGCGATCTGGGTCGCGGCGGGGTGGGCGCAGAGGCAGAAGGCGCTGGCGCGCTGGCCTCGCCTCCGCGAGATGCCCGGCGAGGTGCGGCTCGCGCTCTCGCTGATCGTGCTTGGTCTCATGCTCGCGCAGCTCGTCGCCATCACCGACGCCTACGTGCAGACCCAGGTCGTGAGCGACTCGACCTTCAGCTACTTCCAGCGGCTCTCGGAGGCGCGCCTGCTCGGCACGAGCCACAGCCACCTCTTCGGCTACACCGTCACTTACGGCGTGCTCGCGCTCCTGTTGAGCATGTCCGGCGCGAGTGGGCGCCTGAAGGCGCTGGTGATCGCGGGCCTGCTCTTGACGGGCCCCTTCGACATCCTCTCCTGGTGGGGCCAGAAGCTCTACTCGCCCCGCTTCGACTGGCTGACCCTGACCACGGGCGCCGTCGCCGGCACGGCGTCGCTCGTCGCGGCGCTCCACGTCTGGCGAGACGCGCTCCTGGGTCGGGGATCCGACGACGACGATTGACCCACCGAGCAACCGAGGAAGTTCTACATGCTGCAGCCGTGCGCGTCGCGGATCGCTTGGATCTCCGCCACCAGCTCCGGGTCCTCCACCAACGGGAAGAGCTCGTCGTCGTGGATGCCCAAGCGCGGGTCGTCGCGCGTGAGCTCGAGGTAGAGCCATCCACGACCCCAGATGGTCAGGATCAGCTCGCGCCAGCAATCGTTGCCCGTGATGAAGCCGTAGGCGGCCGGATATTCGGTGCGAGCGAGGCGCAGGTAGCGCTCGATGTACCAGAGAAACGTGAGGATGCCGTCCTTGTCGCTCTGAGAGCCGCTCCCGCGGCGATCGGCGAAGGCGTAGGCCGTGGCGAGGGAGTTCACGTACTGCGTCGCCTCCTCGAGGACCGAATTGAAGCCCTGCTCGCTTCCCGACGAGATCAGGTACCTGTCGGCGTAGAAGTCACACGGATCCGTGCCGCATGCGGGGCGCATCGGGTAGTACGCGTCCCCCGTGAGCTCGCTGCGGGGAAAGGTCTGACCACCTCGGTCGGTGGTGTCGCCCATGGGGCACGTGAAAGAGAGGTCGTCGCGAATCGCGTAACCGTTGTCACTGAAGCCGCCGAGCGTGAAGTCGTAGGTATGCCCGCACTCGTGAACGATGGTGCCGAGCCGCTGGAAGACCTGATCCGAGGTGGGCGAGGTCGACCCGACGAAGGTCACGTCGCAGTCCTCGGGAAACGACGGGTTCGAACGACCACCGCGTACGAGGAAGGAGCCAATGGGGTAGCGACGATCGAGGATTGAGTCGATGAAGGTCTGGAACGCAGACGCGCTGTAACTGGTGAGGAGGTCGTCGATGCTGGCGGATGGGTTCGGCAGCGTCTCGGAGTACATGCCGTCGACGCACGTGGGGTCCACCAGCGGGCTGTCCACCACCGTGGAGTCGGGCGTCCCCCCATCCGTTGGGGGGGGCATCGAAGAATCCGGAGGCATCGCGCTGTCCGACGGTACGCCTGTGTCCGGCAGGACCGCCGCGTCCCCCATGGGCCCACGCATGCGTGAGGGACCACAGGCGAGGAGGAGCAGAGTCAGGGAAAGAGAGAAAGGAGCCCGCCGCATCCCTTCGGTTTATCCGTCGCTCGCGGAGAACGCAAGACGAGGTGTGGTGCGCGTACGTCGCCACACAGTGGAGCTACGCCCCGCAGGTGCCCCCACGGCACATGATCACACAGCCCAACCCGCTGCCCCCGCACATCATGCACTCTCCCGTCCCGCAGTCGATGTGGCACGTCGCATCGGGATCACACGCGACCAGACACCTCACCGTGGGACAGCTGATGGTGCACTCGGAGGTGTCCGCGCAGTGATAGCTGCAGGGTGGGTCCGTGCAGGTGAAGCTGCAGACGTCGGAGCCCACGCAGGTGCCCGACCCGCCGAGGGGAGCGTCGGGGCTCGCATCCGGGGGCGTTCCATCGGGGCTCGCGTCCATGAGGGTTGCATCGGACGTGGGGGGCAGAGTGTCGGCCGAGCTCGTATCCAGCGCGGCGTCTCTCCCCGTGTCGCTCGGCTGACTGTCCACCGTCGCGGCGTCCGTCGTCGCGGTGTCCGTGGTCGCGGTGTCCCCGAGCGTGGCGTCCAGGCCGGTCTCCAGTCCCGTGTCCGGAGCTTCGTGGGAGTACCCGACCCGACATCCAACGCCGAACAGCGCGAATGCGAGAGACACGACCGCGGGGAGACGCCCCATGGGCACCATCCTAGACCATCCGTGGATGCGCTCTGGGGATGGTCGTCCCCGTCGACCAGGGCGAGCGCGGCGAGTGGAGTAGCCACTGCCCCCGAAAGGCCGGTCCTCTTGGCGTCTGGTGCGACGGAATGAAAGCTGCTGTCCCTCGCCCCATGACCTCCTCCCCCCACTGCACCCGCGGTCCTCTCGTGCTCGCCACCCTGGTCGCTGCGCTCGTCGGATGTGCCACCGACGTCGGCGAGCCGACGCCTCGTCTGGTCTCGGGCGGGGCGGCCGATGGCGCCGCGACGCCCTGGTTCACCTGCGCGATCACGACGGATGGCGAGGGGTTCTTCCGGGCCGACACGATGACGTGCACCGCGAGCCCCGAGGCGCCGTTGTCGCCGTCCATCGTCGAAGTGTGGGGGGCCGATGGACGACCGCTCGGGTCGGTGCGCCTCGATGCACCGGCGCCGATCTCTTCCATCCGTGCCGAGGACTATCCGTTGCGCGTCAGCGCGAGCACCTGGATCGACGGCGACTTCGCGCTCGGCGTCGAGAGCGCCGAGGTTCGCGTCGCGTACACGATCGCAGAGCTCGCGTCCGCGATGGCACCGATCGGTCCCGAGATGCCGTTCGATCTGTGGACGCTACAGGTGCGCAACCAGACGACGGTAGGGACGCTTCGCAACGTGCAGCGCACCGTTCCCCTTCGGGGCGCGACCACCGCCGATGGCGCAGAGGAGCTGACGATCGGGAGCGGAGCGATTCTCCTTCGCGGTGACGAGTCCACGACGGTCCGCTTGATCGTGCCCAACGGGGCCGATTCGGTAGGCATCAGCGCGGGTAGCGCCGACGCCGAGGTAGAGGGAATGGTCACTGGCTCGGGCGCTTATGTGCTGACCGCCGATGGCTTGATCCGCGAAGGCGACCTCGAATCGCCCGGCCCCGGCCCCGACATCGTGCGCTGCAAGCGAACGACCGAGACGGTCACCGACGAGCACGGAGTGACCGAGGAGGTGACGACGACGGGCTGCGCGCTCCTCGCGCGCGACGGCGTGACGATCGAGAGCGCGACGATCACGCGCCCGGGGGAGCTGGGCGACGTCGCCCTCCCGCTCGACGGCACGGAGGTCGAGATCGGCGTCACCACCACTGTCGATGCCCCCGAGGCATTGGAGGCGCGTGTCGTGGTGGCTGGCGGCATCGACGGGATCGACTGGACGCGCGCGGCGCCCGTCGAGGGGCCCATCGCGTGGGACGAGGATGGCGCTGCCGGCCGGCTCGACCTCCCCTTCGACCTTCTCGGTGTGAGCTTCACGATCCGCGACACGGTCACGCAGGTGTTCCTCTCGGTCGACCAGCATCGGGTCGCGCTCCGGCGGGCGTGGGGCGGCGTCTTCGACATGCGAAGCCACCTCGACGCCACCCTCACCGATCGCGCGAGCGCGCTGTTCGCGGTCTCGCCCGGGGTCGACACGTTGACCGCCGAGATGACCACCCTCGACGCCGCGTTCGCCGATCAACGCTTCACGGTCGAGCTGACCGACGGCGACGTGTTCGTCGTGACCCCCACGGGCGTGACCGAACCCACGACCCTCGAGCCCGGCGTCGAGATCGCGCGCGCGTGGCTGCGGGCCGATGGCATCAGTTATGTGCTGAACGAGGCGCTCGCCGGCGTCACCGTCTCTCTGCAGCTCTCGTCGGAATCGTTGTCCTCGTCGCCGACGATCCCTCTCAGTCCTGGCAGGAGCGGCGTCGGCTTGTCCGGAATCGAGCGCCTGCTCCCGCTCACGCTCACGCTCACGGCTCAGGGCGGCGACGTCTCGACGCCCGTGTCCATCACGCGCACGGCGACGACGGTGGAGGAGGTGTCCGAGGCGATGCCGCTCGTCCTCACGACTTCTACTTCGTAGGTTCGAGCGAACGCTTCGTGGCGGACGGCGTCGTCCCTCGCGGCGTGGCCGGGGCCTGGCACGGTGACTGCACATCGCAGGATCACCAGCCGGATCTGCTCAATCTGGCACAGCTGCTCGCGGAGTCGTTCATGCGAACCACCACTCTCGTCTTCGTCGTCATCGTCACGAGCCTCGTCTCCGCGTGCCCGGACAGCTCCACGGCGCCAGATGGCGGGACCGACGGGGCCATCGACGCGACCGTGGACTCGAGCTCCGACTCGACGCCAGGCGACGGATCGATCTGCCCTTCGGGTGAGGAGCACTACGAGCCGGGATGCGTGTCCGAGGGCGTGCGCACGATCGCCTCGGGCTGCTACCAGTCCTGCGGTTCTTCGTTCACTTGTCCGACGGGGCTCACCTGCCAGTGGGCCGTGGTGAACCCGTGCGTGTGCGAGGGTGGGGAGGGGTGCTGCGCGGCGTGCGCCAGCGAGATTGCCCTCTGCGTCGACTGGCTACCGGACACGGCGCCCTACGAGCTCGGGAGCCTCACGGAGGAGTGCGAGGGGCTCACGGGTCAGGCGCTCCTCGACCTCGCCATGGGACCGCACACCGTCGCCTTCACCTACGCCGACGGGTCGCCAGCGACGGAGCTGACGCTGGCGTTCACCTACATGGACGGCACGATCACCTGTCAGCCCACCGTGCGCCAGCCGCCCGGTGTCGGCGCGCCGGATGAGCCGGCCCACGTCGAGGTGGTCGTCGACGCCACGGTCTCCACCGCCGATGGCGCCTTCGACGAGAGCATGTCCGGGGTGACGCTGACCCTCGGCGGCTTCGGCGCCGCGGACGTCACGCACAACTTCGCCATCCCGCTCGCCGAGCTCGGCGGCAGCTATGCGCCCGCTGACCCGGATCTCGTCGACGCGATCCGCTTCGGCGGCACGATCAGCGAGGCCGGCCTCATGGGCAACGCCTTGTCCGACGGGCACTCGGCCGGCGGAGCGATGATGACCTCGCCGATCGGGAGCTGGAACACGCTCTGAAGCGACGACCGCGCTCGCCGCCTCAGCGCCGCCGCTGCATCTGCCCCGCGACGTCACCAAGCGCGAGCCGCTGCCGATTCATCTCGGCCTCGCAATGAACGCCCACCCACGCACACCTTCGGAGCTACTCGAATCGCGTAGCTCATTTCATGTCAGAAGACTGAACGCATATATAGTATATATCCGCGAAACCCAGCGTCTGTAAGGCTGATGCGCAGGTGGCGTCGGCCAAAGAAGGGGGCGACACTCCCCGCGAGTGATGCGGGAGAGCTCCTCAACCTCCGTCGGCAACGGTCTGGCCCTTCTGTCGGCAGCCGCGTGCGGAGCGCTGAACCTCGACGGGCGATTCGTCTTCGATGACGAGAACGCGATCGTCCATAGCCCAGTGGTGCAGGGCGCCGTGCCGCTTCACGAAGCCTTCGTGCGCGACTTCTGGGGAACCCCGCTCGCCGAGGGGATCACGACGTACCGTCCCCTCGCGACACTGCTGCTCCGCGCCGAGTACGCGGTGGGCGGCGGAGCGCCGCTGGTGTTTCGGGTGGTCACCCTCGTGCTCCACGTGCTCGCCACCGGCCTCCTGATCACGGTCGCGCGCCGGCTGGGCGCCTCGCGTCTGGTGGCGACGATGGCCGGCGTGATCTTCGCGGTCCACGGCGCCCACGCGGAAGCCATCGGAGCCAACGTGGCGCAGGCGGACATCCTCGGGACGGCGCTCGGACTCGCCGCGCTGGTCGTCGTCGCGCGCCCGGAAGAGCCCAACCTCCGTCACGCC
The DNA here is from genome assembly GCA_963727445.1 of uncultured delta proteobacterium. GTDB lineage: Bacteria > Myxococcota_A > Polyangia > Polyangiales > B10-G4 > B10-G4. Next base: position 193,931 of record CAVSGI010000013.1, on the reverse strand, counting down.
ACATCGGCCGCGGTGCTCGTCGTCCTCGCTTCCTTCGTGAAGGAGTCCGCCGTCCTCTTCGGGCCGGCTTGCGCGCTGGTCGTCGCTTTGCGGAGCGAGTCGCCGATGCGTGAGCGCGCCCAGGCCACGCTTCCGCCCCTGGTGGTCACCCTCATCGTCGTCGCCCTCCAGCTCTCCTTCACCCGAGCGACGATCGAGTGGAGCAACAACATCGCCTACGACATGACGCTCGGCTCGCGTCAGGTCCTCGCGCTCGCGGTGATCGGCCGCGCCGCGGCGCTGTGCTTCGTCCCGACCGGCCTGTCGCCGACCCACGGCTACGCCGTGATGGACGGATCGCTCGAGACGCTCCTTCCCCACGCCATCCCTGGCGTCATCGTCCTGGTCGCGCTCGTCGCCGCCTTGATCGTCGCCATCAAGCGTCGCGCGGTGGGCTTGGCCGTCACCCTCGCGATCCTCTGTGGCACGCTCGTCCTCGTCTCGAACTCCCTGGTCGTCCTTCCCGCGCTGCTCCCCGAGCGCGTGCTCTACCCCGCCGTCGCCGCCGCGAGCGTGCTGACCGCCGTCGCCATCGCCCGGATCTTCGCCGCCCCGCGCGCTCGCATCGCGGCCACTGCGTCGTCGCCCTTCTCCTCGCCGCGCAGACCTTCCGCCACCAACGGCCCTGGCGCACGCCGCGCGTTGCTCTGGGCTCACGCCGTCGAGATGGAGCCGCTCAGCGTGACCGCCCGCTACAACTTCGCCAACGTCTCCCTCGACGCCGGGCACATCGATTCGGCGCTCTACAACCGCGCCCTCGCCTCCAGCTTCGTGGAACACTATCCGGAGCGGATCGATCCAGAGCCGGTCTTCGTGCTGGACGCGCTTCCCCCTGCCGAGGCGTGGCGCGCGCTGCCGGCGCGCATGTTCCCGAACGATCCGTGTCAGGGCGTTCGCGGGCTCCTGGGCGTCGTCCAACGCACCCTCGAGCCGGCCTTTACCACGGCGCTCTCCGGATGGCGCGAGCGGTATCCCGAGTGCTTCGGCGTCGCGGCGACTCCTTCCTCCCGCGCCGTGCAAGGGACCGATCGGCGAGGAGCCCGAGCATCACGCGCCCTTCGATGATCCCGACGTCGCCACGTCCCGCTGCTCCTCGCCGCCAACGCCCGAGTCCGATTCGACCCGGCCGTCGACGAGCTCGACGATGCGATCACAACGCTGGGCGATGCGCGGGTCGTGGGTGACGACGATGAAGGCGGTGCCCTCTTCGCGGTTGATCTCCCGAAGCAGCTCGAAGACCCGATCGGAGGAGCCGGTGTCCAGGTTCCCGGTGGGCTCGTCGGCGAGCACCAGCGCGGGGCGCATGCACAGAGCGCGGGCGATCGCGACGCGTTGTTGCTGCCCGCCCGAGAGCTCGCCCGAGGGGCTGTCGAGCTTGTCGCCGAGGCCGACGCGCTCGAGGAGTGAACGGGCGCGCTCCTGCATCGCGCCCTTGACTCGGCCCTCGTCGATCACCAGCGGCAGCTGGACGTTCTCGAGCGCGGTGAAGGCGGGCAGCAGATGGTGGAACTGAAAGACGAAGCCGAGGGTCTGTCCGCGCAGGCGGGTGCGCTCGTCGTCGTTCATCGTCGAGACGTCGCGGCCCTCTACCTCCACGGTGCCCGAGGTCGGCTGGTCGAGGAGTCCCATGACGTTCAGGAGCGTGCTCTTGCCCGAGCCGGAGGGGCCGATGAGCGCCGAGAACTCCCCCTCGCCGAAGTCGAGGTCGATCCCGCGGAGCGCGTGCGTCGCGCTCTGTCCCTCCCCGTAGATTCGGGTCACACCGCGGAGGCGCATGGTGGGCGCGCTCGTCATTGCCTGATCGCGGTCGCGGGATCCAGGCGGGCCGCGCGCCGCGCCGGGAGCACCGCCGAGAGCACGCCCGTCCCCGCCGCGATCAGCGTCGCCACGAGGTAGAGCTCTGCGCTCAGGGTGATCGGGAAGAGCGGCGAGCCATCCGGGCCCGTCGCCATGCGCGCGAAGACCATGGCGATGAGGGAGCCGAGCACGCATCCGGCCGCGGCGCCCCCCAGCCCCACGACCAGGCCCTGATAGAGGAATACCAGGAGCACGCTCCGTCGCGACATCCCCATCGCGCGCAGGATGCCCACCTGCTTCTGGCGCTGGACCACCGAGACGATGAGGACGCTGGCGATACCCATCGCCACCGCGAGCACGATGAACGCCTTGATGGTGGTGCTCGAAGCGCTCTGCGACGAGAGCGCCGTGAGGAGCTGGCTGTTGCGTTCCGTCCAGCTCTCCGCGGTGAGTCCGGTGCGTCCTTCGATCTCGCGGGCGACCCCACTGGCATCGAAGATCTCGTCGGTGGTGAGCTCGATGGAGCTCACGCCGCCCACCAGGTCGAGGAGCGTCTGCGCGCTCCGGATGGTCGAGAGCACCCAGCGCTGATTCACGTCGCGATTGCCGAGGTCGAAGATGCCGCGCACCGTCAGCACCTGGTTCCGGCCGCCGGCGGTGCTCACCCGGATGCGGCTGCCCACGTCCACGCCCAGGTCGTCGGCGAGCTCGGTGCCGATCAGGGCGTCGGTGCTCTCGATGCGATACGCGCCGCGCACGATGTGCTGGTCGACCGGAATGACGCGGGCGTAGCGCTCTTGACTCACCCCCATCAACGCCACGGCGCGGCTGGTGGTCCCGCGGATGGCGAAGGCGGAGCCGGTCACCATGGGCGAGGCGGCGCGCACTCCGGGGGTCGCCTCGATCTGCCCGAGGACGCGCGGCCACTCGTCGATCGACTGCACGCGCTGGGCGGGGCGCTCGATGATGCGGAGCACCTGGCCATCGTCGGCGGCGCGGAGCGGGCGCACCGCTTCGTCCGGCGGGCGGACGATCACCTGCGGCTGCGTGCCGAGGGTCTTTTCGATCAGGCTCGACTGGAGCCCGCTGATCAGCGCCGTCAGGAAGACGATCACCGCGATCCCCACCGCGACCCCGGAGATGATGAGGATGGACTGGGCGCGGCCTTCGCGGAGGAAGCGCAGCGCCACGTACCACTCGAGGGGCATCAGCCGCTCTCCGCCGAGCGCACGGGTCGGACGCGGTCGCCGGGCGAGACCGTGCGGATGTCACCCGTGACGACCACGTCCCCCTCGTCGAGGCCGCCTTCGATCTCGAAGAGCTCGTTGCCCCTGAGCCCGAGTGTGACGTCCTGCTTCTGCGCGCGCCCGTCCCGGACCAGCAGCACGTAGGGAGCGTCGGTGGCGGCGTCTCGCACCGCCACCGCCGGAACCACCAGCGCTTCCTCGGACCGTCCCACCTCGATCTCGACGCTCACCGTCATGTCTGCGCGGAGGTAGTCGGGCGGCTCAGGCACCTGGAGGCGCACCTCCACGGTGCCGCGCTCTGGATCGATCGCCGGCGCGATCCACGTCACCCGCGCGTCGAAGCGGTCGTCGGGGAAGGCGTCGGCCGAGGCCTCCGCCGTTCGGCCTTCGACGAGCAGGGACAGGTGTGACTCGTCTGGCTCGACCACCAGGCGCGCCTGACCGTCGGCCAGGAGCGTGAGCAGCTCTTGTCCGGGGGACACGACCATGCCCGGGTCGACGTTCCGGTGGAGAATGACGCCCGAGGTCGGGGCCGTCAGGCGCGTCTGCGAAAGACGCGCGCGCGCCGCGACGAGGGAGGCTTCGGCCTGGGCGAGCTGAGCGGCGGCGAGGGCCGACTCGGGGCCGCCGGCCGCGGCGCTGGACACACGGGTGGAGGCGGTGCCGAGATCGGTCTGGGCGAGATCGCGCGCACGCACCGCTTCGTCGAGCTGGTTTCGTGGCATGGCGCCGCTGCGCACCAGGGTGCGGACGCGCGCGAGATTCTCCTCCGCGTCCTGAAGCCGGACGCGCGCGCTCTCGAGGCTGTCCTCGGCGATGGGCCCGGTGACGCGTCGAACCTGCCGGAGCCCCGCTGCGGCCCGGCGCTCCGCCGCTTCCGCTTCCTGAACCGCGGCCTGCGCTTCGGCGGCATCGAGGGTGAGGAGCGGCTGCCCCTCTTCCACGCGGTCGCCGACGTCCACCACCACCGTCTCCACCCGCGCGGTGACCGAGGTCCCGAGATCGATCTCCGCCGGTGCGAGCACGCGACCGCTGACCACCAGGGTCTGCACGACCGGCCCGCGGCTCGCCGTCGCCACCGGCACCTCCGGACCGCGCTGGCGGATCACCACGAAGGCGACAGCAGCGAGCACGACAAGGACCAAGCTCCCCCACTTCGCGAGCCGCGCTTTCATCGTTGGCGGATTACGCTCCACGGCACGCGAACGCAAGCGAGTCACGCGGCAGGTCGACCGTAGTCAGCTCATCGGGCGTCAGGGCTCCTCGGAGAGCGAGTCGGGGACCGTGGGCACGGCCAGCATCGTCGTGTCGAGGTTGACGCCGTTGTCCTCGTAGACCACCTCCTGACCGAGTCGCATCAGGTCGTAGCCGTCGACCTGAACACACGCGCCGATGGTCGACCGGGCGATCCGTCCACGCTCGAGGTCGAGCGCGGTCGGACCGGTGACGATGGTCGAGTCGCTGAGGAAGACACCGCAGGTCGCCACGTCTCGGATGACGAAGTCCGTCAGAGTCACCGTCGCCACGGCCACCGTCACGCCCATCCCCACCATGTAATCCGGGCAGTCGCACTCCGCTGTCCTCACGTCGGAGATCGAGATGTCTTCGAGCGTCACCGAGGCATTGGCCGCCGCCCAGAGTCCCGACCCCCGCGCGGCATCGACGACCACGCGCTCGCCGACGATCTGCGACCCGAACTGTGCCGCGAGCCCGTAGCCGAAGGCGTGGTCGACCTCGCGCGGCAGGCTGTCGCGGATGACGACATCGGTCAGCATCGCTTCGGTTCCCAGCCCCGACGTGCCCAACCCCACATCGTGGTTCCCCGAGACGAGCATGCGTGTCGCCGTGAGGTGCGCCATCGCCTCGACGGCGATGCCGCGACCGAAGCGAGCGTCGGCCTGTTGCGCCTGTGTGTCCTGGACGACCGCGTCGGTGACGATCGCCTCCGTCCCCTCGCCGTGGATCGCCATCCCGAACGCCTGGTTGCGCGACAAGAGCAGGCGCGTCGCTTCGACATGCGCGCCGTCGGTGACTTCGATGCCGTCACCGTAGAGGCCGCTGGTTGGATGTGACTCGGTATCTTTCACCACCAGGTCGGTGAGCACGGCCACGGTCCCCGGTTGGATCACGCCGATAGCGGTGTCCTGGTTGTTCGTGACGAGCACTCGAGAGGCGTTCAGCGTCGCGCCTTCCTGAGCGTTGATGGCCCGGCCGGTTCCGACGGGTGACGTGCCACGCACGACCGATTCGGCGAGCGTCGCGGTGGCGCCGATCACCAGCAGGCCGAGCTCGCGGTTGTCCATCAGGAGCACCCGCGTGATCGTGACATCTGCGTCGATCTGGGCCGCCACCCCCTGCCGCTGTGAGCCGCCACCGATCAGGGCGTCGCTCGCGACCAGGGACCCGCCCGACGCGACCATGCCGACCTCCGGGTTGTCGGTGACCACCAGGTGAGCGCCTTCGAACGCAGCGCCGTCCACCACCTCGATCCCGCGCGCAGCGCCCGCGTCCGCCCGCGTGGCGCGAACCACCACGTTCGTCGCGTGGATCACGCTCCCCGCGTCCGTGCCGCCGATGCCCACTCTCGTCACGCCATCGATCGCGACTCCATCGAGGGTGATCGCGTGGCCGAGGTCGACGTAGACACCGCCCTGGGACGCGCCCTCGATGGCGACGTTGCGCAGCTCCGCGGGCTCGCCCGCGCTCGTCACCGTGACGACCCCGAGCACGGGCGCATCGACGCCAACGAGGTGCGTTTCCGCGACGCACGCGCCAACCACACGCACGCCGGCTTTGAGCGGAACGGTCCCCGGGTAGACTCCTCGCGCGAGCGCGACTGTCGTGCCGGCAGCGAGCGACAGCCAGCCCACCTCGTTCAAGGCAGCGTAGGGAGAGGCGAGCGATCCGTCCCCGCCCGGGGCGGCCGCCGCGTCGACGTAGACGACCGGGCCGTCGGTCGGCAGCGTGTCGGCGAACGTACCCGCCGGACAGGGATCGCCGATCGGCCGGCAGCCCGGCTCCCCGGGGAAGTGCGCCTCGCCCACCGCGCAGGCGTCCGGTCCGGCGGGCAGGTACGGTGCGCACGTCGTCACGTCGCCGGCCTCCTCGTGCCATCCGTCGGGACATGGTGTGATCGCGACGGGTGGAACGCCGAGGTCGAGCCACGGGATGTCGGGCGCTGCTGGGTCTACCGACACACCGACATCGGCCGGTCCGGCGTCGGCGCCGCCATCGTCCCCGCACCCGATCGCGGACGTCGCCAGCGAACAGAGCACCGCCGCGACCAGAGCGCTTCGGTTCGCCGTCGTTTCCGTATCCCCTCCTTCTCGGCGACTCAGCCGAAGATGCAGTGCTTACCGACTGACCATCCTAACAGTCGCCGACCGGACGGTGTGTATACTGAGAGCATGGGGACGCGGTGGGTGGTCGTGCATGTCTCGCTCGCGCTGGCTCTGGCGAGCTGCACGGCGGATTCCGCACGAGCTGATCTGGGAGTTTCCTTCGCGAGCGAAGCCGATCAGGCGCGTGCCGTGTTCGTCGAGGCGTTGATCCTCGAGGGCAGCTGCGACGGGACCGAGCGCTACCGGACCCTCTTCCCGGTGGCCAGCGGAACGGCCACGGACTCGCCTCCCATCCTCGACCCCGGGCACTACTGTCTCGAGGCGCGGGCGCGGGATGGGTCCTGCGTGTGGTTCGTCGGAGGCCAGCTCGAGCTCGACCTGCCCGCAGATCAGTCGCCTCACGTCATCCCTCTCGCCTCGCCGCAGACCGGCACCGCGTGCGCGATGGAGGTGTGCGTCGAGGGGCGCTGCGGAGGCGAGTTTCCGGATGCGGGCATGGACGCCACTCCGGACGTGCCGGGCGACACCCTCGGAGACATCATCAGCGTCGACGGCTGCCTGACGGCCGAGCTCTGTAACGGCATGGACGACGACTGCGACTCGATGGTCGACGAAGGCTTCGACCTCATGACCGACGACAACAACTGCGGCTCCTGTGGAAACCGCTGCAACAACGATCTGACATGTATTTCCGGCTCGTGCGGCTGTGCTCCGGGACTGACATTCGACCCGCCGAGCAACTGCCGCGACCTCACCTCGGACTCGAGCCATTGCGGAGCGCTCACCAACGCGTGCAACGACGACGAGTGGTGCGTCGCGTCGATGTGCGAGTGCCGTCCCGGTCTCTCGGCGTCTGGCTCTTCGTGTATCGACACCACCACCGATCCGGCCAACTGCGGCTCGGTCGGCAATCCCTGCATGACGGGGGAGGTGTGCAGCGATTCGTCGTGCGTCAGCGTCTGCATGTCCGGGGAGACGGTCTGCAGCGGCTCGTGCGTCGACCTCGACACAGACGACCTCAACTGTGGGTTTTGCGGTCGAACGTGCAGTGCAGGCCGCCTGTGTCGCAACGGGAACTGCGAGCGCTACGAGGTACCCCTCGGGTGCGCCTCCTGCCCTTGCGACTGCCCCCGCAAGTACAGCTGCACCACCTATGGCGGGATCGCCGTCTGCTACAACCGCGGCGACTGAGCCCAGAGGACGACGCCAACCCGCGCTACGGGCAGGTGGACCAGGAAGGCGTTCTTCAGCGGAAGCGACCGCGGACGGATAACGCGGCGGATGGTGGTCAGCGACGATGGGACGCTGGTGAACCTCCGCGCCCCGCGCCCGAACCGGCGCAACTGGGAGATCGTTCGCGTCTTCACGCCCGAGGGGCCGCGGGTCGCCGTGCGTTCCATCCGCTTCGACGAGTTCCCGGGGACCCTGCCGCCACCGGCGCGGCCGCGCCTGAGGCTCGACGCTGAAGGCTTCTGGGGCTGGCCATGATTGTGTAATCTGCGCGCTCGAGGGGAATGCAAACTGTCAAGACAGCTGCGGTGCTTGCGCTCGTCGCCCTTGCGGGAGGGTGCAGTCTCGTCGACAACGCTTCGGACTTCACCTTCGACGGCCCCGTGGACAGCGGGAATGATGGTGGTTCGGACGCCCAGCCCGACGGCGGAGACGAGTGCACGACGGCCGCCGATTGCGCCAGCCGGAGTCACGCCTCCGCCTCGTGTGCGGACGGTGCATGCACCTACAGCTGTGAAACGAACCGGAGCGATTGCGACGGCGACCCGTCGAACGGGTGCGAAGCCGACCTCACCAGCGTCGATGCGTGCGGCAGCTGCGACGTGGCTTGTGATTCGGGGCAGCTCTGTGATTCCAGCGGAGGGAGTCCGGTCTGTTCCGACATGTGTGCCGCGACCACTTGCGGGACCCAATGCGTCGACACGACCACGAACCCGGCGCACTGCGGCAGGTGTGACATGGTCTGCACGGATGTGGCCGGTGCCACGGCTACGTGCGTGAGCTCGGTCTGCGGCTTCACCTGCGCCGCGGATCGCGGTGACTGCGACGGAGACGAGTCGAACGGGTGCGAAGCCGACACCGCCAACGAACTGGCGAACTGCGGAGCCTGTGGTGCTGCCTGCGACGACACTCACGTCGCCAGTGGGAGTTGCGCGGCATCCGCGTGCGTCATCGACTCCTGCGAGACCGGCTTCGACGACTGCGATGGGGACGCGAGCACGGGTTGCGAAGCGGACCTGGGTTCCGATACGTCGAACTGTGGTGCATGTGGAACGGTGTGTCCCGCGGGCACGACCTGCACCGATGGCGTCTGCGATCCACCGGTCGACGGAGACGTGGATTGGGGTCATGGCTGCTTGATCCGCGCGAGCGGCCGGGTCTTCTGCTGGGGCGAGAATGACGCCTATCAATGCGGCCCGGCGGAGTACCCACGTGCGCTCGAGGGCGCCGCGCCCGTTCCCCAGAGCGCGGATGCGGGCGCGCCGACTCAGCTCGCGCGGAAGGTGTCGGCTGGTGTCGGTCACACCTGCATCATCGATGATGCGGGCGAGCTCCTCTGCTGGGGGGCCAACGATCTCGGTCAGCTCGGCGCAGGCAACACCCTCCCGGAGTCTGCGTATCCGACTCCGGTGCTGGCAATTACCGACGCCGCCGCCTTCGACCCGCGGACCTTCGTCGACGTCGACAGCTACGTCCGCACGTGTGCGGTCGACGATGCGGGGGCGGTGTGGTGCTGGGGAACGAATTACGGCGGCTCGGCGGGCATCCCCTCCGGCACGCCCTTCACGGCCAAGCTCGTGGCCTCCCCCTGGGCCCCTGGCGGCGCCGCCGTCGGCGTCGCGGTCGGGCAGGACGCGACCTGTGCGGTCATCGACGACGGGAGCGTCTACTGTTGGGGAGCCAACACGGCTGGACAACTCGGTGATGGTGGCGTCTCGTCCAACACCTACATTCCCGTGCAGGTGGCGGATATCAGCAACGCCGTCGCCATCACGGCGGAGTTCCGGACGTTCTGTGTGCGCGGCGCGGGTGGAGAGCTCTGGTGTTGGGGGGACAACACAGCGGGACAGATCGGCGCTCGAAGCGGCCCGGAGTCGACGCCGGTGCCCATCGAGACCTCGGGGGTCGTCGACCATTGGCAGAGCGTCTACTCGCTCTGTTACCGGAAGAGCGACGGGGTGCGGTGCCAGGGCCGCAACTACGAGAGTCAATACGGGAACGGGAACAACACCCCCCGCACCACGGATGGAGAGGCGCCCTCGCGCATCGCTGCTCTCGACATGTATCGCGACGTCCGGGGCGGGCGGTGGGCGGCGTGCGGCCGTCGGGGCACCGCCTACGAATGCTGGGGCGCGGCGTTCTTCGGCGCGGTCCCCCGCGACACCATGCAACTCGAGCGAGCCGAGCCGGTTCGCGACGCGATGGGGACGCTCCCCAGTGGCTTCACGGCGCTCTCACACGGGGGGAGCCACGGTTGCGCCATCCAAGCGGGTCACGCCATGTGCTGGGGCAACGACAACTACGGGCAACTGGGCGACGGCGCCGCGCTCAACAGAAGCGCGCCCGTGCTGGTCAGCGACCTGACCAACGTCGTCGATATCGCAGCGGGGGGCACTCACTCGTGCGCGGTCGAGGACCTGGGCGGCGCCATGGGTCGACAAGCCTATTGTTGGGGGCGCAACGCGGTGGGCGCGGTGGGGGTGTCCACGCCGACGAGCTCCGGCACGCCGATCCTGGTCGCGCTGGCGGGGGAGGAGATCGCGATCGACGCGGGCTCGAATCACTCGTGCGCAATCACCTCCGCCGGGGCCATCCACTGCTGGGGCGAGAACGACCATGGTCAGCTCGGCCGGACGACCACCGGTACCTTCGACGTACCCGGTGGCGCGGTCCCGGGCATCGACGACGGAACGGATTTGGCCCTCGGCGCGAATTTCAGCTGCGTGCTCCGCAGTGGCGGCACCGTCGACTGCTTCGGGGCCAACGACTACGGTCAGCTCGGCAATGGGAGCACGACCGATTCCACTGCTCCGGTCACCGTGAGCGGCCTCAGCACCGTTCAGGGGCTCGCCGCCGGGGAGTCTCATGCGTGCGCTCTGCTTGCGTCCGGCGAGGTGCACTGCTGGGGCCGCGGCGATGGCGGCCAGCTCGGTGATGGATCGGCGACCAACAGCGCCACGCCAGTGGCCGTCGCGTTCACGTCCATCGAGGCGGTCAGCGTGGCCGCGGGCGCGGATCACAGCTGCGCCGCCTACGTGGACGGATCGGTGAGATGCTGGGGCGGCTCGTCCTTCTATGAGCTCGGTAACGGCGGCACCGCTTCGGCCAGCACTCCCGCCCTGGTGATGGGCGTCACGAACGTCACGGAGGTCGTGGCGGGGACCGAGGGCGCCCACACCACCTGTGTGCTCGAGGGAAGCGCGACCCCCGCTGGTTCCCTCCAGTGTTGGGGCCGAAACGAAGTGGGGGCCGCTGGGAGCGGTCCGCTCTACCGTACGCCGACGCCGGTGGTGCTGCCGTGAGCGGGCCGTCGATGCGAATCTGGGCATTCGCGCTCGCGGGAGTCGTGTGGGCCCTCGCATCTGGAGTCTCCGCCCAGGAGGCGTCATCGGAAGAGGTGCCCTCGGAGGTATCCGCCGACGATGGCGGGGGCTCCGCGGCCGATCCAGAAGCGGATCGTGAGGCCCGCGACCTGTACAACGCCGGGACCGCAGCTTTTCAGGACGGCCGCTTCGAAGACGCGTTACAGCGCTGGCAAGACGCATTCGAGCTGAGCGCGCGTCCCGAGCTCCTCTACAACATCGCGACCGCGCTCGACCGCCTCGGCCGAATGAGCGAAGCCGCCGACTACTACGAACGCTTCCTTCAGGAGCGCCCAGACGCTGCCAACGAGAACTACGTCCGCAGTCGGATCGAGGTGATTCGGAACCTCTCCGCGGGCGAGGAATCCGAGGACGTGGGGCCCGCGCCCGAGCCACTCGAGGATTCGACCATGCCTGAAGCGGAGATGCCCACGACCTCGGGCGCCAACCTCCTGGGGCCCGTCCTGCTCTTCTCGGTTGCGGGCGCTACGGCGATCGTCGGCCTCGTGACCGGGCTGTTGGCGAACGACAAGTATCAATCTCTCGAGGAGAGCTGTCCCGACCATCGATGCTCTCCGGAGCTCGCCGGCGAGGGCGACTCCTTGCGCACGCTCACCACAGTCACCGACGTGATGTTCGGCCTGGCGATCGCTGCCGCCGCGGCCGGGCTCGTCTGGACCCTCGTCACGTTGGGCGAGGACGACGACGAGGTCGACCTCGCCTGCGGGCTGACCGGCTGCGTCGCACGCACACGCTTCTGAGGCCCGATGACGAACGCTGGCCACTATCGCGACGAGCTGTCGAAGGTGATCCGCGGACGGCCCTGGATTCGTGGCGACGGACGTCCTCGTCAATGCCGCCCGGCAAGCCGAGCACCTCCTCGATCTCGGCGCCGCTCGGGTGATGGCCATCGGCGGCAGCCGCGGCACGGGGCCTCTGCCCGAGCCTGGACGCATGCCGATGGTCGACCTCGGTGTGCGGGGTGAGGACATGATGGGCGGGATCCGCGCTTGCGAGGCGGCGATCGACTCGCTGTCGGCCGAGGTGCAGGCCCAGGTGGACGCCTTCGACCCCGAGGGAGAGGCACGGGTCATCCGCGCGCTCTTCAGCAACGGAGGGACGGTCGCCGGGAGGCACGTCTTCGGGGGGCGTCCCGAGGCGTGGGCGCAGCTCGAGGACAAGATGCGGGTCGACGCGCTCTGGGACGAGGTCGGCGTGACACGCGCACCGAGCGAGATCGTCGATGTCCGAGGCGATGCCCCCGTCGCCGCGGCTGCGCGCCTCGACCGAGGGCTCGGCACGGTGTGGGTCGCCGACAACCGAGAAGGCTGGCACGGAGGCGCGCAGTTCCTTCGGTGGGTTCGCACCCCCGACGACGCGGCCGAAGCCCAGACGTTCCTCTCGGTCCACGCCGACCGCGTGCGGGTCATGCCCTTTCTCGACGGTGTGCCCTGCTCGATTCACGCCATCGTCTTCCCGGAGGCGGTCATCACGTTCCGGCCCTGTGAGATGCTCGTCTTCCGCGTGCCGGGACAGAGCCGCCTCGCCTACGCGGCCTGCTCGACGTTCTGGCTGCCCCCGGAGGAGGACCGCGAAGCGATGCGCGATGTCGCCCGGCGCATCGGCACTCACCTGCGGGACACGGTGGGTTATCGCGGCTGCCTCACGGTCGACGGCGTTCTCACCGCGGACGGCTTCCGGCCCACCGAGCTCAATCCGCGCTACGGTGCCGCCCTCGGCAGCCTCGCCAAGTCCCTGCCCGACCTTCCGCTCTTCCTCCTGCATCTCGCCATCAGCGAGGGCGAGGACCTCGACTATCGCCCCAGTGAGCTGGAGCGGCTGATCCTGGAGGCGTCGCTTCGCGCACCGTACGCGGTGACGCATCGCATCGTCCCGGCCGAGATCGACGCGCCCCGCGAGGCCGGGCTGGTGCGAGACGCTGGCGGATTTCGCTGGGCAGAGGAGGGCGAAGAAGCCGCCATGAAGGTTCTGCTCGGCGCTGCGATCAGCACGGGCAGCTTCGTTCGCCTCGTCGCCGAGGGCTTCGCGCTCGGCCCAGCCTTCGGCCCGGTCGCGGCCGACGCCTTCGCCTTCCTCGACCGCGAGTGGAACCTCGGCATCGGCCCCCTCGAAGCCGCGCGGGACGTCCGTTGAGGCATCAGAGCTCCTGGTAGTAGCTCGCCGGGATCCGCAGCGTGAGCGTCGTCCCTTCGCCGCGCGTCGAGGTCAGCGTCGCGTCGCCCTTGAGCTCGCGCATGGTGGTGCGGATCACGTCGAGGCCGACGCCGCGGCCAGAGAGCTCGGTGACGCGGCGCGCGGTGGAGAAGCCCGGCGTGAAGAGGAGCTCGATGAGCTCGGCGTCGGTGGCGCGGGCGGCGTCCTCTTCGCTGAGCTTGTGGCGCTCGACGGCGGTGGCGCGAACGCGCTCCACGTCGATGCCGCGCCCGTCGTCGGTGACGGCCACGACGAGGTCGTCGTCCTTCCAGCTGGCGGTCACCGAGATGGTGGCGCGTCGCGGCTTGTCGTCCGGTCGCTCGCCCGGCTCCTCGATGCCGTGGTCGACTGCGTTGCGCAGGCCGTGGGTCAGGACGTCGCGCAGCTTCTCGATCAGCTTGGTGTCGACCTGGATGTCGGCGCCCTCGACCGCGAGGTCGTGAAGGGGCTTGTGCACCTCGATCGAGAGGTCGAGGACCATCTTGGTCATGCGATCGAAGAGATCCGAGAGCGGCACCACCGTCAGCTCGCGAACCGCGGCGTGGAGTGAGTCGTAGGCCTTCTTGACGTCGCTCTGAGGCAGACGAGCTTCGAGGGCGCGCGCGAGCTCTTTCACCTGGCGCCGCACCTCCATCACCCGCGCGGCCGGCACGCGCACCGTCGCGCCCTTCTTCCGGCGTTCGTCCTTCGGCGCGGCGTTCTCGATGAGCTGTTGGGCGTCGCCGAGCAGGGCGATCATCCGGCCCAGCTTGGCCGCGGCCTTTCGCTCCTCGGCCTCGTCGAGCGCCTCGCCCTGGTCGCGGAGCTCCGCCAGGCGGTCTTCCATCGCGTGGGCGAGATCCTGCAGCGAGCGGACGCCGCTGCTCCGCGCGTGCGCCTTGAAGGTGTGGAGGCCGCCGAGGGTCCGGTTCAGCGCATCGACGCCTCCCTCGGCCGCGCCCGCCAGGTCGTCGGCGGTCTTCTGACTCATGGGCTGGCTCTCTTCGAGGAACGCGGCGGCGTCCGGCAAACGCGACAGCTCCCGATGGAAGGCGTGCTGGTCGGCGGTCTGCTCGGCGAGGGTCCTGGCCGCTTCGGCGCCCGCGCTCGCGTCCTTCGCGATCTGCTCGAGCGTCTCCACCACGCGCCCGGCGAGGCTCGGCATCCCCAGCGAGCCGATCCGCGACGCGAGGTCTTTGGCCTCTTCGATCGCCGCGTCGAGCTCCGTGCGATCGGCGCCCTCGTCCACGGCGAGCACGCTCGCGCCGAGGCGCACGGCGACCTTTTCGAGCGCGTCGAGGGGCTTGTCGGCGCGGGCCAGCGCCTCGCGCGCGCCGCCGCCCTGGCCGAGGAGCACCCGCTGGCCCAGGCGGTCGTACTCGTCGAGCCGCTGGCGCACCACCGCGAGGCTCGCCTCGAGCTCGTCGATGGCCTCGGGCGTCAGCTTCACGTCTCCGTCGCGCACCTTCTGGAAGCGGTCCTCGGCGTCGTGGGCGACGTTCTGCACGCTGGTCATCTTGAAGATGCGCGCGTTGGCCTTCAGCGTGTGCATCGCACGGAAGAGCGCGTTGACGGCCTCCGCGTCGCTCATGTCGGCGCGAAGCTGCGCGATGGCCTCGTGGCAGCGCTCGACGATCTCGTCGGCTTCGGCGAGGAACTTCGTGAAGAGCTCGGGGTCGAGCTGGGCGAGCTCCGCGACGCGCTCGAGGTTCTCGCGGTTCTCGTCCTCCTTCTTGATGACCTCTTCCTGCAGGCGCACCACGGCGGTCATGTCGCGCGCGATGATCATCACCTTGTCGAGGACGGCATCCGCGTAGATCGGCGCGTACTCGAGCTGCAGAACACGCTCCTCTCCGTCCGGGTGTCCCGTGTAGGTGAGCTCCTTGACCGGACCCCCGCCCCCCGCGAGCGCCCACTGGAGCTCGCTCGCGCCGATGACCGTGTCGAGCCAGAAGCGCAGGCTCTTGCGCGCGGGATCGTCTTCGGCGAGGCCCAGCACGTCGAGGGCGTCCGACCCCGCGATCTCCACCTCGCCCAGGAGCTCCTCGCAATACGCCGAGTACTCCTGATTCACCCTTCGTCCGGCGCCGACCGTGAAGATCGCCTGCGCCATGTTGTCGAGGATGTCCGAGACCTCCTGCTTCGCTTCGCGAAGCTGCTCGGTGCGCTCCTCGACCTTCTGCTCGAGGCTCTCCTCGTACTCCTTGAGGGTGCCGAAGATCGCGTTGAAGGTGCGCGTCAGGGCACCGACCTCGTCGCGGGTCTCGACGGGGAGCTGACGAAACTCGGTGGCGCGCGTGGTCTTGCTGACGGCGGCGGTGAGCCGCCGGATCGGGCTGAGGAGGCGCGTGCCGGCGAGGGTGAGCGCGATCACCACGATCAACACCGCGATCACGAAGAGCCACAAGAGCGACGTGCTGAGCTTCTCCACCGGCGCGTCGAAGGCCGCCTGGTGCGTCAGCAGAAGCACCGACCACCCCGCGTCCTCCCCGGCGCCCGAGAGGGGGGTGCCGCGGACGCGGTAGCGCTCCCCCGACTCGGCGGTGAGCACGCCACTGCCTTCGATCTCGCCGTCGAGCCGCGCGTCGGCGAAGGTGCTGTTCTCCAGCCCCTGCGGCAACACCACCGGGCGCCCGTCGCGGCCCAGGATCAGCGCCAGCGAGTTCACGCTGTCCTCGTCGCTGCGGCTGACGTAGCCGTCGAGGATCTCGCGGAAGTGGCTGACCTTCACGAAGAAGGCGATGGCGCCGAGGCGGTCGTCGAGGATGTCGAAGACCGGGAGCGCGTATCCGACCACCGGCCCGTCGCTGAAGGGAGCGAGGCACTCGTCGGTCATTGGCGAGATCCAGACGGCGGTGCCGACCTCGGCCTGGGCGACCTCCTCGAGCCAGCCGCCCCCGAGGTGGCAGTCGTGCAACGACACCTCCGCGTCGCCCTCATCCTCGTCGTAGCGAGTGTTGCTGCCGCGGACCACGCCTTCGTTGTCGACCGCCACCACCGCGGCGTACTTGTCTTTGCTCTCGGTGAGCTCGTCGGCGAGCCAGTCGAAGTTCTTCGGATCGCCCGCGTCCATCGGCTCGGCGGCGAGGTCGAGGCGCGCAGTGGCGCGCGCGTCGGCGCGGGCGTCGGCGAGGCTGCTCTGAATCGCGCGGGCCAGGTTCTGTGTGGAGAGCGCGAGGTTTTCGTCCGAGAGCGCGATCAGGCCGATGCGCGAGGTGTCGGTCGCGATCCACCACACCGCGGCGAAGGAAGCCACGACGACGACGACCGTGACGAGGAGGAGCTTGGCTGTGAGACCCAGCCCTTTGTTCATCACATCGCCGCCAGGATCTGGAGCTCGACGATGTCGTTTTTGACGCCGTCGTCCGAGTAGGAGAACTTGAGGCGCGTTCGCACGTTCTCGGTGATGAGCGCGATGATGCCGGCGTCGTGCTGTTGCCGCTCGCGCATCAGATCGTTCGAATCCTGATACTGGTAGATGTAGACGACCGAGAGCCAGGAGGCGATCGGGTACTGGGCCTCGAGGAACCACGAGACGCTGTTGATCGCGCGGTTCGTGCGGACCTCGTCGTCGAAGCCCAACATCATCGCGCCCTGGAGCGTGAAGCCATGGACGTAGAGCGACCCTTCGAGGGCGAAGCGCCGGATCCGGTGGGTGTTGAACCCGGTGATGTCCCCCACCCGCCCGAAGTAGCACCACCCCGCGACAGTGGCGTAGACCTGGTCGAAGAAGGACTCCTCCTCCATGAGGTCGATCTCGGGTTCCTGGCCCAACAGGTTGATGCCTCCGATCTTCTGCTCGAGACGGAAGTACCCGTCCATGTTCGAGCCGAGGTCGGCGTTCTGAACGATGCCGCCGGCGTAGAAGGTGCGCGAGCCCAGGAAGCGTAAGACGCCGTTGGCCTCGATGCCGCCGCGCGCTTGCGATGGTATGAAGCCGCTGATCGCCGACGTGCCGTGGAGATAGCTCCCGAGGAGGTTCTCGTTCGGTCGGAACTGCGTCGTCGTCTGTTCGAAGTAGCCAGCGCGCAGGTTGAGCTCGGGTAAGTCGCCGAGCCGCGCGAAGTGGACGTAGAGCTCCGCCGGTGGGCCGGTGGTGCTGAAGCGACCGAAGAGCGAGACGTGCTCGCCAAATGCGGCGCCCGAGATGAGGGTGAGGGCCGGCGTGCCGATGGTGATGGGCTCGGCGTCGGGATCGGTGCTCACCGAACCCGAGAGCGCGCCCTCCACCGAGATCGGGACCGTCCGAGGGAGCCACGCGTCGAGCAGGCCGATCCCCTTGAGCTCGGTGACCTCGAGCTCCGGGCTCCCGCCCTCGGCCATGAGCGGCCAGCGAAAGCCGCTCTTGCGGAAGACGTCACCGAACTCGTTGCGGCGCGTGATGAAGGAGTGACAGCTGGCGCAGGGGACGTTGTAGGTCCGCGCGAACGCGGGGATGGCGTGCGCCTCCCCCGCCGGCCAGAGCGCGAGCACGGCCGCGAAGGCGATGAGCCCGACGATCCCTTTTCGGCTGCCTATCATCCCTCCGCCACCGACCGGGCGAGAGTAGCCGCTCCGCGCGACTGGATGAAGGGTGCATTCGGGGCCCGGTCAGGCCCGCGCCAAGACCCGGCAACGGAGGGCGCAGCCCATCCCACGCCTCATTCGAGCGCTGGGGCCCGGCCCTCGAGCGGCTCAGCCGAGCCCTGGCTCCGGCTCCGTGCGGCTGCTCCGCGTCTTGGCGACGAGGACGTAGACGGAGGGCACGACGAAGAGGGTGAAGAGCGTTCCGATCGCCATTCCGCCGACCAGCACGATCCCGATCGAGTTTCGCGCCGCCGCGCCGGGACCAGTGACGAGCGTGAGCGGAAAGTGACCCGCCACCGTCGCGGCGGTGGTCATGAGGATCGGCCTCAGGCGCGTCGACGCTGCGTCCCTGACCGCATCGACCTTCGACAGCCCCTCCTTCTGCCGCTCGTTTGCGAAGGAGACGATGAGGATCGCGTTCTTCGAGATGAGCCCGGCGAGCGTGACCAGACCCACCTGCGAGTAGATGTTCATCGTCGTGGTCCACCCCTCGGTCAGTCCGAAGTGCACGCCCGGCGGTCCGTCGAAGTGCAGGAAGGTGAAGATGAGCGCGCCGAAGAGCGCCAGCGGAACCGAGCCCGCGAGGATCACGAAAGGGTCGCGAAACGAGTCCAGCTGCGCGGCGAGCACCAGGAAGACGACCAAAATGGCGAGGCCGAAGACGGGCAGGAACTTGCCGCCCTCTTCGCGGAGCTGCCTGGACTCACCCGTGTAGTCGACGTGATAGCCGGGGGGCAGCGTGTCGGCGGCGGCTTGCTCGATCGTGGTGAGCGCGTCGTCGAGCGAGCGTGTGGGGATGCCCGAGAGCTTGATCGCGTTGAGCTGTTGAAAGCGGGGCAACGCTCGGGGCTCGACGTGCTGGCGAAGCGCCGAGACGGCGCCGAGCGGCACCAGGGTGCCGTCCGGTCCGGTGACGTGGACCCGCTCGATCTGCTCCGGGCTCAGGCGCGAGCTTCGCTGGATCTGGGGGATGACCTCGTAAGCGCGTCCGTCCAGGGAGAAGCGGTTGACGTAGTTTCCGGAGAGCATCGACGAGAGGTCGCGGCCGACGGTCTGCATGGTGATGCCCATGGTCGCGAGCTGGTTTCGGTCGAGCACGAAGTCGTTCCTCTGACGATCGATGTGCACGTTCGAGAGCGGGGGAAACGCGAATTGCCCGCTCTCTGCCACCTCGTCGGTGATCTCCTGCGTGAAGTGCTGTATCTCCGAATGGTCGGCCGTCGACGTGATCACGACCTCGACCGGCATCGTCCCCGGACTCGGGAGCGCGGGCCTGAGGAACATCGGAGCGCGTACACCGGCGAGGGCCTTCGTCTCTTCGCCGATCGAACGCTGCATGTCGAAGACGGTGCGGGTGCGTCGAGACCACGGCACGGCGACGAAGCCGCCGAATCCTCCGTTGGGCGTGGTGAGCTGGAAGCTGTGGTCGTAGTCGGGATCCTTCTGGAAGATGCTCTGGATCGCGTGTGACCAGCTCGCGATGCGTTCGAGCGACGCGTTGGCGGGGACGTCGAGGGTGGTGAAGACGACGCCCTGATCCTCCTGAGGCGCGAGCTCCACGGGAGAGAACATGAACATCGGGATCGTCGAGAGGGAGAGCCCGATCCACACGATGTAGACCGCGGGTCGCATCGAAAGCGAGGTGTCGAGCACGCGCACGTACCGGAGCCGAACGGCTTCGAAGAGCCCGGCTATCCAGCGAGCGACGCGTCCGGGCTCGTCGGGCAGGAGTCTGGCCGACATGACGGGAGAGAGCGTGAGGGCGACGATGCCGGAGATGAAGATCGCCCCGGCGAGGGTGAAGGCGAACTCGCGGAAGAGCGCGCCGGTCAGCCCGCCCTGGAAGCCGATCGGCACGTAGACGGCGAGGAGCGTGACCGTCATCGCGATGATGGGGCCGACCAGCTCGCGAACGGCTTTGACTGCGGCGCGGGTGCGCGATTCCCCCGAGCGAATGTGGCGATCGACGTTCTCGACCACGACGATCGCGTCGTCGACCACCAGCCCGACCGACAAGACGACCGCGAGGAGCGTCAGGAGGTTCAGGGTGAAGCCGAAGAGCTGCATCAGGAACACGGCGCCGATGAGCGACAGCGGGATCGCGATCACCGGGACGATCGAGCTCCTCAGAGAGCCCAGGAACGCCGTGATGACGATGACGACGATGAGGATCGTCTCGAGCAGCGTGTCGAAGACGTCGGTCATCGCGTCTTCGATGTAGACCGTCGAGTCGTACGCGATGTGCGCCTGCATCCCGGCGGGCAGCTCCCGCTCGACCTCCTGTATCTCGGCGCGCACGCGCTGGATCACCTCGAGCGTGTTCGCGTTCGGCAGGACCCAAACGCCCATGAAGATCGCTTCGTCCCCGGAGAACCGGACCTCCTGATCGTAGTCCTCCGAGCCCAGCTCCACGTTGGCGACGTCGGAGAGCCGTACCAGCGTGTCCCCATCGCTCTGGACGACGAGATCCCGGAACTCCTGGAGCGACCGCCGATCGGTCGACGCCGTGAGATCGATGCGCACCAGCGCACCCTTCGTCTCCCCGACGGCTGCCAGATAATTGTTCTCCCCGATCGCCCGTCGGATGTCGGCGGGCGCGACGCCGAGCGCCGCCATTCGGTCGGGATCGAGCCACGCCCGGATCGCGAAGGTGCGACCACCGAGGATGTCGGCGCGCTGGACGCCACGAAGCGCCGAGAGCCTCGGCTGGACCTCACGAACCAGGTAGTCGGTGATCTCGTTGTCTTCGAACTCGGACGAAGCGAAGCTCATGTACATCGCCGCGACCTGTGCGTCCGATGGCTCGATGGTGATCGTCGGGATCTCTGCTTCCGGTGGCAGGTCGGCGCGCACCTGATCGACGCGGGAGCTGATGTCCGCGAGGGCATCGGTCGCCGGGAAGTTGAGGCGCAGCCGCACGTCGATCTCCGAGAAGCCCTCCTCGCTCTGCGATTCGATGTAGTCGATGCCGTCCGCGGCTGCCACGGCGCGCTCGATGGGAACCGTGATGAATCCACGCACGAGGTCGGCGTTCGCACCGATGTACGCCGTGCGGATCACGATCGTCGCGCTTTCGGTCTTCGGATACTGGCGGACGCTGAGAGACCGGATCGCTTGAATGCCACCGACGGCGATCAAGACGTTCAGGACGATCGCCAACGTCGGTCGCCTGAGGAAGAGGTAAGCGAACTTCATGCGTTCACCGGTTCTCGGGCGTGGGCTCGAGCTCCGGACGTGGAGCGACGTCTTCGCTCAGGTAGACGTGCGAGCCGTCGTGGAGCTTGAAGGCGCCAGCGGTCACGACCCGCGCGCCCGGCTCCACGCCGCCTTCGATCTCGATGAAGTCTCCGCGCGTCCGACCCGTGTGCACGAACGTCTGTCGCGCCAGGAAGATGGGCTCTCCGTCGGATGTCTCCCGCATGCCGGGCGCGTCCGAGGGCAGCTCCGAAAGGACGTAGACCGAGTCTCCATAGGGTGCGTGCACGACGGCGGTGACGGGCGCGGCGATCGCGGTGCGCCGCGTCGGGAGCACCACCTGGACGTCGACGAACATGCCCGGTCGAAGCTGCTCGGAGTCGCCCTCGAGCACCGCCCGGATCCGCGCCGCACGCGTTCTCCGATCCACGTCCGGCTCGATAGCGGCGATCGTCGCCGACACGTCGCTGGTGATTCGGTCGGCCGAAAGTCGGACGGGCAGGCCGAGGCTCACGCTCGCGAGCTCGTCCTGGGGGATCGTGAAGTCCACGAAGGTCCCCTCCGCGTCCGTGAGCGTCGTGAGCACCGTGCCTGGCGCGATGTATTGACCGAGGTCGACGTTGCGGATCCCGAGCCGCCCGGAGAAGGGGGCGCGGATCGTCTTCTTCGCGAGCGTCGCGTGCAGGGAAGAGACGCGCGCGCGCGTCGTCTCGAGATCGGCGACCGCCTGCTCCCGGTCCTCGACCGGTACGACGCCGCGCCCGGCGAGCTCATCCGTGCGATTCGCCATGAGCTCCGCGAGCTCCGCAGTGGCCTCCGCCGAGCGTAGGTCGGCGCGATCCGTCGCCGAGTCGAGGACGACCAGCACATCGCCTCGCTCCACGACGTCGCCGGAGTCGAACGCGATGCGCACCACCTCCCCGGCCACCTCGCTGGTGAGCGCGACGCGCTGGCGCGCCGAGAGCGTCCCCACCGTCTCGAGCCGGTCCTCCCACGCCTCCTCGGAGAGGGTCGTCGCCGCCACCGCATCCGGCGGTGGCCCGCGCCGTTCTGCATCCTCGGCGAAGGCGACGATCGTCGTGATCTGCCAGCCCTTGATGCCGGCCAGCACGCCGAGCACGGTGAGAAACACTGCGAACGTCGCCACGTAGCGCAGAACGACAACGCGGCGCCCGCGGCGGGGCGGCTCCGTCGTCGTGTCGGTGTCCATCACAAGCGCCCGTAACGACGCCCCGTCCGCCGGCAAGGCCACCACGGCCGCGGACGCTTCGATCAGGCGAGGGCGCGGTCGTTCACTCGACGACGAGCGAGTACCCGCTCATCTCGCTCGGATGAAGGGTGCAACCGTAGCCGTAGGTCCCGGGCTCCATGAAGGTCTGGACGTACCGACCGCTGACCCGATCGGTGGAGCGCATGAAGGAGTCTTCCACGGGGCTGACGTTGTGCTGCACGCCGTCGGCGAAGTTCCAGATGATGGTGGTCCCCCGGGGCACGGTACACGCCCGGCCCTCCGCCTCGGCGCAGCCGCAGACGATGTTGTAGGCCAGGTTTCGGATCAGGAAGACCGCGGTGTTCGGTTCGGGGCAGGGCACGGCGGGGACGAAGTCCGGTCCCGTGTCGACGGGAGCGTCCACGGCGCCGTCCACGGCGGCGTCGGTCATGGCCCCGCCGTCCATCATCGTGGCATCGGGCATGCCGGAATCCACGACCGGCGGCGCGCCGTCGTAGTCGAAGCACTTCGGCGCGACGAGCAGGGGCAGCGCGAGCAGCATTCCAACGGCGACCAGGACGGGGGTCGGGGCAGCCGGGCGCGGTTTCGGGCTCATGGACATGAGGCGAGGGAGTCGATCCAGTCGAAGACGACCTGTCGGGCCGGATCGGCCACATAGGTCCCGACGGGCGGCATGGCACCCGTCTCCATGACACAGCGGATCAGCGAGCCCATCGAGTCGCCGGGCACGATGCGAACGTCGAGGGTCTCGCACATGTCGCCCGGCGTGCTCCCCGAGTCGCGCCCGATGCAGGCGTTGCTGTCTTCGAGGGTGTATTCCCAGGGGATCCACAGGGTCGAGGTGACGGCGGAGCCGTTCTCGCGGTGGCAGTGGGCGCAGTTGGCGTGGAGATAGGCGCGCGCGCGCTCTTCGAGGGAGGCGCTGGTGTCCGAGGGGTTGGGCATCCGCGGCAGGTCCTCCGGAGCCCCGGGCAGAGGAGCGTCGAAGAGGCCGATGTGCTCGAAGGTGCGGATCTGGTTGTCGACGGTGCCGCCCCAGGCGGTGTAGTCGAAGTCGCGGTTCAGCTGCGCCGTCTGAGTGCCGTTGCCGCCGTTGGCGCGCGGGGCGTGACACTGAAGACAAGTGACTCGCGCCGGAAAGACGTGAGTGTGCATGTACGTTCCGCCGCTGGTGTCGGTGACCTCGTAGTCGACGAGGGTGTCCATGGTCCCGTTCATCACCAGCGTGGCGTCGGTGCCCTCGGCGTTCCATCGATAGCTGTAGCCGCGCCAGAAGCGCGGGTCGTACTTCACGAGGAAGCGCGTCTCGAGGACGAAGTTCGAGTCGGGATCGCTCTCGTCCGTCTGGAGGATGAACTCCTTCATGAGGATGGTCCCCACCGGCCAGAGCCAGGAGTAGTCACCCCGATAGCCCACGTGGGTGCCCGGCGGGATCGCGAAGAAGCGTCGCTTCGACACGCCGTCGGTCCACAGCGGCGAGTTGATCGAGAAGGGGACCAGGGAGGAGGCGACGGTCTTGGCGACCGCGTCGGTGTAGCAGCCGGTCTCGGAGATGTTCATCGCGACGTCGATGGTCTCGTCCGGGTTGACCACCTCGACGACGCAGTCCTCGTTGTAGACGAGGGTCTCGAGGCCGAAGGGCGGGGGGCCGGTGTCCTCGGGGCCGGTGTCGACGACCCCCGTGTCCTCGACCCCGCTGTCCATCGTCGTGCCCGTATCCATGGACGTGGTCGAGTCCATCGTCGTGCCGGTGTCCATGGAGACGCCGGTGTCGACATCGACGACCCCCGAGTCCACCACCACTGTCGTGTCGTCGCCACACCCCATCGACGTGGTGAAGAGGAGCAAGACGGCGGCGAGCGGGAGGCTGAAGCGACGCACGGAGCGTGAGTATACGATAGCGTTCACGGCCCGCACCCATGCCGCGACGGGTCGCCGCACCATCGCACACACACCCACCCCGCGAGCGGTGACTCACCGTTGGCAACCATTGCGTCATTTTGAGCGATCAGGCAGCATCCTTCCTTGCGCGTGGAGGGCTTGGGAATGCGGATTTCGATCGTCTTGGCGACGCTCGTGGGCGTTGGGCTTTGGGGGTGCGGTGACGACTCGATGGTGATGGACACCAGCGTCGCCGACTCGTCGGTGGACACCGGGTCGATGATGGATGCCATGCCCGATGGGTCGATGGACGCGACGCCCGATGGGTCGATGGACGCGACGCCCGATGGGTCGATGGACGGCGGCGACGGCAGCGCTGGTGACGGCGGTGACGGCGGTGACGCCAGTGGTGACGGCGGCGACGGCAGCGCTGGTGACGGCGGCGACGCCGGTGACGCCAGTGGTGACGGCGGCGACGGCGGCGACGCCGACGCCGGCTACGATCCGGTCGCACGCGGCGACTACCTCGTCAACCACGTCTGGACCTGCGTCGACTGTCACTCCCCGCGCGATCCCAGCACCGGCATGTTCATCCCCGGCCAGCGTCTCTCGGGCGTCGAGGACCTGGGCATGGGGCTCATCCCCGACATCAACCCGCCCAACCTCACCCCCGACATGGACACGGGCCTCGGCATGTGGACCGACACCGAGATCCGCGTGGCCCTCACCGCGGGTATCGATCGGGATGGGAACCGGATGAACCCGATCATGCCGTATTGGACGATCCGCCTGCTCAGCGAGTCCGACATCGACGCGATCATCGCGTACCTGCGCTCCATCCCGGCGGTCGACAACACCATCACCCCCATGCCGAACTTCCCCGACCCGGTGACGCCGCTCCGTCCCGACGACGTCCCGTTGCCCACCCTCGACGTGTCGGATCCGCTCTACACGGTCGCGATGGAGGGGCGGTATCTCGCGACGCCCTGCATGGAGTGCCACACCCCGGAGCAGATGGTCGCGGGTGCCCCGCCGATCGATGTCTCTCTCGCGTTCTCGGGCGGGCGCATCTTCCCCCTCCCCGACGGCATGGGCGGCACCCTCTCCATCCACTCCAAGAACATCACCCAGGGCGTGAACGGCACGATGTACGACAGCATCGCCATGATCAAGAACGTCATCACGGCCTCCACCGAGATCTGCCCGCCCATGCCCATCGGTCCCGATGGCTATTGGGGTCTGACCGACGAGGACGCCGAGGCGATCGCGACCTACATCTACTACCTGCCGCTGCAGGACACGACGGCCACGCCCATGTGTCCGCTGACCATGCCGTGACGGGCCGGGTGGTGTGGTGCGGCGCGCCACATCACCCCAGCATCACGACGCGCTGCCGCCAGGGCGTGGCGCCGAGAGCGTTGCGAAGTGCCACACCCGTAGCGCCTCGCCACGTCCGTTCCCTACGTAGCCACGACATTCGGTCGAACGTGCACGTGGATCGAGACGTGCAGCCCGCCAGGTCATCATGACCATCGACGACACCAAACGTGTGCTCCGGCGGGAGGCACCGCACTACCGTTGGACGCGTCGCCTTTGGGCGGGCGCCGCGGCGGGTGCTGTCTCGGCGGGACTGATCGCCATGCTGGCGGTCGTCAATGCCGCCGCGCAGGACCACTCGGGCTTCGAGCTCATCACGCTGGTCACCTCGACCTTCCTCGGCAGCGCCTACAGCGCTGCGCACCCCGGTCTGGCGGCCGCGGCCGGGATCGGCATCCACTTCGTCTTCGGTGGGGCGCTCGGCGTCCTGTTCGCGTTCGCGGTGCGCCGCGTGCGCACGCTCGGCGGCCTGCTCGGCTCCGGCTTACTCTACGGAGCGGTGGTCTTCGTCGCGATGGCCTACGTGGTCCTTCCGGTGCTGAACATGAAGCTCGCCGAGTTGCTCGACAGCTGGTGGTTCGCCTTCTACCACCTCGCCTTCGGTCTCGGTCTGACGCTGATGCTCTACGCACCCAAGTGGTTCGGAACCCTCCGCAAAGCCGAGAGGCGCGCCGTCAGGTCCTGAGGCGCGCGAGCTTCGCGGCGATCCGCCCGAGGGGCAGCACCTCGTCCACGAGGCCCATGTCGGCGACCGCCTTGGGCATGCCGTAGACAACCGACGTCTCCCGGTCCTGAGCGAGGACGCGGCCCCCGGCCGCCTTCACCGCCGACGCGCCGAGGGCTCCGTCGCGGCCCATGCCCGTCATCACCACGGTGGTGAGCTTGCTGCCGTAGACTGGCGCCGCCGATTGCAGCGTGACGTCCGCGCTCGGGCGGCAACCGTTGACCGGTGGGCCTTGGGTCAGCTTGATCATCCCGTTCTTCTCGAAGACCACGTGGTGATCGCCAGGCGCGACAAGCACCACCCCGGCCACCAGTCGTTCCGAGGGCCGCGCTTCGCGCACCGTCACGGCGCTCATCTGATCGAGGCGTTCGGCGAGAGCGCGGGTGAAGTGCCCTGGCATGTGCTGAACGATGAGCGTCCCCATGCCGAAGCTCGCGGGCAGGAGCGGGATCACCCGTTCGAGCGCCGAGGGCCCGCCCGTCGAGATCGCGATGATGCACGCCGGGTCGAGGATGGCCGAGGCGAAGCTCTGGCGCTTGCGTGGTTGCTCTTCGGTCGGCTGCGGCACCACGCGCATCCGAAGCGTCACATCGCCCATGCCGCGCGGCTTCGGCGTCGGCTCCGAGGCCGGCGCTACCTGCGGCCGCGCGCGACTCGCCGTCTTCAGCTTGCGCAGCAGCTCGTCGGCGACGCTGCTCAGATCCATCGAGACCTCGCCATCGGGTTTGGTCACGAAGTCCACCGCGCCCGCCGAGAGCGCTTCGACGGTCTCCTTGGCTCCGTCGTAGGTGTGCGCCGAGAGCATGACGATGGGGGTGGCCTGCTTCTCCAGGATCGCACGCACCGCCTGCGCGCCGTTCAGGCGCGGCATGTTGAAGTCCATCGTCATGACGTCGGGCTCGAGCTCGAGGGCCTTCTCCACCCCGTCCTGCCCGTCCTTCGCCTGGCCGATCACCTCGAAGCGCTCGTCGGCGCTGATGGTCTTCGAGACCGCCATGCGCATGAAGGCGCTGTCGTCGACGATGAGGACGCGGATCTTCTTCTTGTCGCCCGTCACTCGTCGTCCTCCACGAAGCCTCTGAGCACGTAACCCGTCACCGGCCGATCGATCCCCTTGAGCTTGAGCCCCTCGAGGGGCTCGACGACGACGTGTTCCTGGATCAGGGCGTAGAGCTCGGCGCTCATCAGCACGCCGCCCTTGGGCGCGTTCGACTCGTAGCGCTGCGCGCGGTTCACCGTGTCGCCGATCACCGTGTAGTCGCGACGCACGTAGCGGCTCCCGATGTCGCCCCGCACCGCATCCCCGGTGTTGAGACCGATGCGCATCTGCAGCGGCGGATCCTTGCCGATGGTGGCGTTGAACACAGCCATCGCCTGCTGCATCTCCCACGCGGCGCGCGCGGCCCGCAGCATGTGTGACTCGTCGAAGACCTGCGACTTCTCGAAGATCGCCATGATGGCGTCGCCGATGAACTTGTCGATGTCTCCCCCGCGCGCCTTGATCACGGGGCACATCGCGTCGAAGTAGCCGTTGAGAAGCTCCACCACCTCCGGCGCCTCCATCGCGCTCGACATGCTCGTGAATCCGCAGAGGTCGCTGAAGAGCACCGTCATCTGCTGGTGGTCGGCCCGGTAGGAGAAGAGCGCGCCGCTCGAGGCCTGCGCCTCGGCCGCTTCGCGCGCGCCGTCCGAGATGTAGAGCTTGGAGGCCTCCTTGTAGGCCTTGAGGCGGCGCTCGGCGAGCATGCGCTCCACCATCGCGACGCACTTGTCCTGAGTGAAGGGCTTGACCAGATAGGCGGTGAGGCCCGCGGCGCGCATCTGCGCGCGATCCCGCCGGCTGTCACGGGCGGTGAGCATCAGCACCGGCGTGTCGCGCGTCTGGGCTTCGCGCTTGAGCGCGTGCACCATCTCGAAGCCGGTCATCCGCGGCATGTCGTAGTCGGTGAGGATCAGCTCGTACGCGGGTGAGGCCGCCAGCGCACGTTCCATGCCGTCCCGTCCGTCCACCGCGGTCGTCACCTCGAAGCCCTGACGCGTGAGGGCGTCGCCCACCAGATGGCGGATGGCCGGCGAATCGTCGACGACCAGCACCCGCTCGCGTCCCGAGAGCGCCAGCTCCGCCAGCAGGTCGCGCACGCGCGAGAGCAGCTCCTCGGGGACGATCGGCTTGACGATGTAGTCGTCGGCGCCGACGTCGAAGCCGCGCTCGAGGTCGCGCGCCTCCCCCAGGCTCGAGCAGATGATCACCGGGATGCCCGCGGTGTCGGGCTCGTCCTTGATCGCCGCGCACACCTGGTAGCCGTCCATCTCCGGCATCTCGACGTCGGTGATCACCAGATCGGGACGCGCTTCGTCGAGCATGCTCAGGCCCTGCTTGCCGTCGTAGGCGTGCACCACTTCGTAGCCGGCCTCCTCGAGGATCGGCCCGGTGTGCTTGTGCACCAGCTCGCTGTCGTCGACGAGGAGGACCACCCGCTGGTGCCGGGTCGACACGCCCAGCGCTCCCAGCACGTCCCCGGGCGAGAAGGGTGCGTGGATGAAGCCAGCCAGGCGCGCGGCGCGGGCGGCCTCGCGGTCCCGCTCGTCGGGGGACACCAGCACCAGAGGAACGTCCTCCACTTCGCGACTGAGGGTGAGCGCGTCCCCTCCCGGGAGTCGCCGGGCGATGAAGGCGGCCGCGGGACGCGGATGGCCCGAGAGGATCTGCCTCAGCGCGTCCGCGCTGTCCGCACGCTCGACCTCGTGCCCCGCCGCAGCCAGCGGCGTCGCGATCGCGTCCGAGAGGATGGGCGTCGCGGCGGCGACGACGACGTGCATGGCGGGGAGCATACCGCGAGTCCGCGAGATCTCGACGCCTCGCGCATACACTCGTTCCAGGCTATAGATGTGTTCTCCTGGCCCGCCCCTTGCCCAACTTCGCCGAGATGAGCGCCGACACCGCCGCCGCCGCGGGCCCCTACCGCTCCGACCTTCC
This sequence comes from uncultured delta proteobacterium, assembly GCA_963727445.1. GTDB lineage: Bacteria > Myxococcota_A > Polyangia > Polyangiales > B10-G4 > B10-G4. The sequence continues at coordinate 164,771 of CAVSGI010000013.1, read as the reverse complement.
CCACCAGCGCTGCCCGAGCTGCGGATCGGGGCATACCGAGTCGGCCTTCTCCGGCACGCGAATGATCGGTCATTGCACCGAGTGCGACGCGCTCTTCGGGCCACATCCCCCTAGCGCCGACGTGGAAGCGGCGTGGCGGGTGGTCGCGGGCAAGGGGAAGCGCTGGCGAAGGAAGGGCGACACCATCGTCTATTCGGCCACGCGCGCCCCGACCCTGATGCTGGTCACCTGGTTCTTCACGTTCTTGCCGCTGAAGATGTTGTTCTTCGAGAGCTGGGCGTACGCGAGCCTCGCCGAGCGCATCACGGGTTTCGTCTGGCTCTCCTTCGCCATCGCCATCACAGTGTTTGCGCTGCGGACTTCGCCCAAGCTGACCTTCACCCCCGACGGCATCATCAAGGGAACGAAGCTCCTCCCAGCGGGCCGCCTTCGGGGTCTGCTCGAGCTTCGCCTCACGAGGGGTAGCCGCCTCTACCTCCAAACCGAGGACGACTACATCGGCCCGATGTACTGGGGCAAGAACGACCATTCCGAGATCCTCGAAGTCGCCGCGCACTACTACGGGGTGCCCGCGCTGCACTACAACGAGTATGCAGGGGCTCGGCGGTTCGCGATCATCACCCTCGGCTGCCCCGCGTGTCGAAAGATCCTTCGCGGTGCTCGGCGCGTCCCCGCCGTTCCTCGTGTCCGCTGCGAGTGCGGACGTCTGTGGAACTTTGCGACGTGCACCCTCGGCGCGAAGCGCGTCGGTTGAGCTGGTTCGAGGCTCTCAGCGCGGCCGCGGCCATTGTCGCCCGTCACCTCCAACGAGTCCGGGTTGTTCGAATCCAATCTGCGGGTCGAGCTCCATGGGCGCGGGCAACGGCCCCGACGACAAAACCCAGTGTCGGACATCGATCACGGCTGCGATACGCCGGGCGGTCTCGACCAAGCTCTCTGCGGTCGCGCCCTGGTCGAGCGCGAGGAGCGCTACGACGCGCGCGCTGGGTAGGACGCGGTAGAGGCTGGCGAAAGTCTCCCGATCGTCGAGCGAGACTTCGCGGCCGCCTGCGTAGGTCGTGACAGCGGAGAGCGGCGTGGTTCCGACGCGACCCATCAAGATCAGATGTGTGCGATCGTCCGCCGGCGCGCACGCTCCGATCGGGAGCTTCCATCGCAAGACGCGGGGTCGATACGCGACGGAGGCACTGCCGATGGGCAGCGATCTTCGGGTGGCTGGCGGGACGACGACCGGATCGTTGCCGACCAGGACCAGTACGTGCCGCTCGGCCTGAGATGCGAGCGCGACGAGATCGCGGAAAGCCGTCAGGGGCGTCCGGCGATCGACGGCGACGACGAGCTCGTCGAAGTCGTCGTACACCTCGCAACCGGGAATCTCGACTGACAGCGACGCGCGCGGAGCCCAGTCTTCTACGAGGTCGGAGGGACCGGGCGGATTTCGCGCGCGCTCCGCCTCCCGCTCCGCGCGTCGTCGCTCCTGCTCGGACGCCTCCGCGTCTGCGATTCGCGCCGCGGCTCTCACCGGCGCGATCGCCTGCTCCCTCGAGAGCCGCTCTCCGGAGGGGAGGTGTAGACCCTGCGCATCCGCGATGAGCCACGGTCTTTCGAACGTCTGCTCATCGAATGGCGCCGACATGGGGACCGGCGCGAAGCCCTCGACACGAACCCAAGGCGACTCGACGATCCGCTCCACGGACTCCTCGGTTGCGCGGCGCCCGTAACGGTCCAGAGCCACGGGGAAGAGCGCGACGGCGAGCGCTGCCGCTCCGAAGAGCGACGTCTTCGCCGCCGGTCGGTGACGAAGCGAGAAGAGCAGGAGCGTGATCGCGCCGGCGATGGACAGGCCGAGAACCACGCGACTCGCGGACTCGGCGCGGACGAGCGAGTCAGTGCCCCTTTCGAGGAACACGAGTTGTGATTCGACATCGACGTGGAGGAATCCGATGTAGGCCTCGGCCTCGAGATGGCTCCGGATCGCCGTGGCGAGCGCGATGGCCGTCACCGGGAGCGCGAGGGCTGCCACACAGAGGAGCTCGCGGCTCCGGGTGCTCTGTTTCGCTGGCCAGAGGGTCCGCGCGGCCGACGCGCTGCCCACGGCAGTGGCGAAGTACAGCGCTCCCGCGAAGTACGCGCCGCACGCGTGAGCGGAGAGGCCATCACCGAGCGCATCGAGGGCGGCCGTCCTGGTGGTGATCGGGTCGAGCTCGAGCGCCAGGGTCGTCGCGACCTTCCAACGCAATCCGGCGAGCCCGGTGAGCCAGGGCAACGAGGCGAAGAAGAACGTGAGCGCGGCCGGTATTCGGTTGCCTCGAATCGAGAGGTAGAGCAGCGCGCTCACGCCCAGGGTGCCCGCGAGGATGGCGATCAGAAGGAACGGAGCGACCTCGGCCAGGTGATTGTCGACAAGAGACCGGACGTCTCCCCAAAGGAGTGCGAGCGCCAGAACGGTGGCCAGCAGAACGCAGGCGACGGGAACGAGCAATACGGACCGGCTCGCCGCCTTGGCGCGCTTGGCCAGGGGCGGGTGCTCTCTCTTCGGCATCTCTTCGTCGCGCGTCTCCATCTCAAGCGGGCGGAAGCCACCGCTCGCCGGTTTCGCAGTTCACGTGCGCGACCGACAGCCCGTCCTCCCTCACCTTCATCACGCCGAAGGTGATGGGCAGGGCGAATCGGCGGGGCCCGATCGAGCCGGGGTTGAAGACGCTCAGCCCGTCGTCCGCGGCGAAGAAGGGGACGTGCGAGTGTCCGCATACCACCATCTGTGCGCCGTGCTTCGTCGCCAGCCGCCGGGCGTCCTTACGAAGGCGCGGGCCGGCCACGGCGATGTGGGTGAGCAGCAGGCGCGTGAGCGGCCGACCATTCTTGGTCAGGGTGAGCCCGATGGAGTCGGGCAGCTCCTGGCCATCGATGTTGCCGCGGACCGCGACGCAGGGGGCGATCTCCGCCAGATCGTCGATCACCGAGAGGGCGCCCACGTCTCCCGCGTGGAGGATGAACGCCGGATCGTGCGCCGCGATGCGCTCCTCGGCGTCGGCGTGCGGGCGCGAGTGGGTATCGGCGACGACGACCAGCGTGGCGGCTTCGCCCTCACCCAGCTCGAGCTCCCGATCCACGTGCTTCTTCCTTCGCGCCACGGCTGGAGCATAGGCGAAAGAAGAGCTCAGCGCCTCGTCAAGCGACCGAGCAGGCCGCGTCTTCGCGCGCGACGCCGGCCGCGGCGCATCTCGGCTTTCAGCTCTTCGATGTACGGATGGAAGTCGACCTGGATGGTGTGGCGGGGCGAGGAGACGTAGCGCTCTCGGGTGGCGCGCGCGTAGGCGTCGATCTCGCGCTCCATCTTCGCGCGCTCGGGCAGCGCCATCTCGCCATCGAGGAGGCCAGCGACCCAGTGCGACTGGAGCTCGGCCAGGGGCATGATGGCGCCGAGGGGCTGGACGAGCCCGATGAAATGAAGGCCCTCGAGCTCGGGATGCACCACCCGGTGAAAGAGGCGCACCTCGTTGCCGATGGGGTCGATCACCGAGCGATCGAAGAAGGGGAAGGTGATTCGATAGCCGGTGCAGTAGATCACCACGTCGAAAGCCTCGCGCGTGCCGTCGACGAAGCGGACGCTTTCGCCTTCGAGCTGGGCGACGTTCGGCTTCATGACGATCCGCCCGTGTCCCACCAGCGGCAGGAGCTCGTCCGAGATGGTCGGATGCGCCTGGTGGATCGCGTGGGCCGGCTTCTTCACGCCGTAGGCTTCCTGGTTGCCCTGCGCCACGCGAACCGCCGCCCGGGCGATGTTCACCTGCACCGGGAAGGGCAGCTTGTTCACGCGCGGGTCGATCATCTGATCGGTGGGGATGCCGAAGACGTATTTCGGGAAGATGTACGCGCTCCGGCGCGACGAGATGACGGTGCGCTCCGCCACGTGGCAGGCCTCGCAGGCGATGTCGACCGCGGAGTTGCCGATGCCGACCACCAGGACGCGCTTGCCGATCAGCTCGCGCGGCGTTCGGTAGTAGTGCGAGTGCATCACCTCCACCGAGTCGTCGAGCTCGCCGGGAAAGTCCGGCCAGCGCGCGTCCCAGTGATGGCCGTTCGCCACCAGCACCGCCCGATAGCGTCGCGTCTGCTCTTCGCCTCTCTGGCTGCTCGTCGTGACGGTCCAGCCGTCGTCGTCCCGGTCGATGCTCCGCACCTCGGTCTCGAAGTGGATCGCGTCCCGGAAGCCGAAGTGATCCACGTAGCTCTCGAAGTACGCGAGGATCTCCGCGTGTCCCGGATAGTCGGGGTAGCGCTCGGGCATCGGATAGTCCGAGTACTGCATCAGCGTCTTCGAGGTGTTGATGTGCAGAGACGCGTAAGCGGACGACATCTCGTTGTCGTTTTCGTAGCGCCAGTTGCCGCCGATGCCTGATCCCTTCTCGAAGCAGTCGAAGTCGATGCCGCGCTCGGCCAGGACCTTCGCGCTCGCGATGCCGCTCGACCCGGCGCCGATGATGCAGACCTTCTCGCTCGCGCGTCTCACGTCAGATCTGAGGGATGCAGCGACCGCCGCGGCAGACGGAGGCCGAGGCGGTGCAGCTCCGGTGCGCGCTCGCGACGCCCGGCGTGCATGCGCGCTCGGCGCACTCCGATGCGCCCGCGGCTTCGAGCTGGTCCACCACGTCGCTGCGCACCGCCTGCTGGGTGCCGCCGTTGGCGCAGCCGCAGCAGTCCTCGACCAGGATGCACTCGTTGTCGAAGGAGCAGGCCTGCTGCTCGGCCGTGGGCGCGGCGAGGCGCTTGCGGTCGGAGTCGACCATGCCGCTGCTGCCGCATCCGAATGACGAAACCAGGACGGCCAGGAGGGCCAGGGCTGGGGCCATACCAGGCACTAGCTGGTCTTCTTGCGCAGGTGATAGCTCTTCGGGCGGGTCAGATGCTCGTAGCCGACGCGGGAGAGCGTGCAGCCTCGACCCGAGTCCTTCACGCCGGTCCAGGCGAGCTCCGGGTCGAGATAGTCGCAGCGGTTCATGAAGAGCGTGCCGGTTTCGATCCGCTCACCAATGGCGATGGCCCGGGTCTCGTCCGCCGTCCAGACCGACGCCGTGAGCCCATAGCGGCTGTCGTTCATCTTCTCGATCGCCTCGTCGTCGGAGGAGACCTTCATGATGCCCACCACCGGGCCGAAGGTCTCTTCGCTCATCACGTCCATGCGGTGATCGACGTCGACCAGAACCTGAGGCGCCAGATACTGCGGACCGTGCGCCGTCCCCGCTGCGAACTTCTTCGGGTCGATGAGCGCCCGCGCGCCGGCCTCGACCGCGGCGGCGGTCTGCTGGCGGACGAAGTCGGCGGCCGAGACACGCACCACGGGCCCCATGGTCGTCTCGGGATCGGTCGGGTCGCCGAGGCGGTACTGCTCGGTGAGCGCGACGAAGGCGTCGACGAAGCGGTCGTACACGTCGCCGTGAACGTAGATGCGCTCGATGCCGCAGCAGCTCTGACCCGAGTTGAAGAAGGAGCCGTCGACCAGGTTCTCCACCGAGAAATCGAGGTCGGCGTCGGCTCGCACGTAGGCCGGATCCTTGCCGCCCAGCTCGAGGCCGCAGGCGATGAAGCGGTCCGCCGCCGCGCGATGCACAGCGCGCCCGCCCTCCACCGAGCCCGTGAAGGCCACGAAGGCGACCCGCGGATCGGAGACCGCGCCGGCCACTTGATCGTGGCCGAGGTGCAGGTACTGGAAAACGCCGGCCGGCAGACCCGCCTCGTCGGCGGCTTCCTTCATCCGTTCGGAGACCAGCGGCGTCTGCCCCGAGTGCTTGAGCAGCACCGTGTTGCCAGCGAGGAGCGCCGGCACGATGCTGTTCACGCTGGTGAGCCACGGGTAGTTCCACGGCGCCAGCACCAGCACCAGCCCCAGCGGCTCGCGGGTGATGTAGCGGTGAAAGCCTTCCTTGGAACCGAGCTCGATCGGCGCGAGCGAATCCTCCGCCATCGCGATCATCCCGCGCCCGCGCTCTTCGAAGCCACGGATCTCTCCCGGGGTCGACCGGATGGGACGACCCATCTGCAGGGTCAGCTCCTTCGCGAGCACCTCCGACTTCGCCACCACCGCGTCGACCATGCGGCCGACCAGCGCCTTGCGTTCGGAGAGCGGCGTCCGCGCCCACGCACGCTGCGCCACGGCCGCGCGGTCGAGCGCCGCGCCGAGCTCGTCGGCGGTCGCATGCGGTCGCGTGACGAGCACTTTGCCGTCGACCGGCGACACGACGTCGAATGTGTCCGCAGCCATGAGCCCGTGAAGGTACTACACCTTCGCATCGCTGTGAGCGGAGATCGCGTTGCGCGTCACTTGCGCAGTCGGCGCACGATCGACTCGAGCAAGAGGATCCCGCCGACGAAGATCAGCGCCACCGACGCATGCCCCGCGATGTTGTGCATCGGATCGGACATGGGGCAGTGCAGCTGAAGCATGAAGTTGCCGGTCAACCCCGCGGCGGCCGCGGCCAGAAGCGGGCCCAGATAGGTTCCCCGGTCGAGGAGACGCGCCATCCCATAGACGGGTACACCCGCGAAGAGCCCGAAATACATGCACGGGGTCGCGCCGGCGAGGAGCTCGCCGACGTGCTGATGCGCCGATGGCCCGTGAACGGTGACCGCCAGCACGAAGGTCGCGACGACCGAGCCCGCAGCCAGCGAAAGGAGCCATGGCCGGGGAAGCTCCGGCTTGTGAAGCGGCCGCAGCGCCACCATCAGGGTCGCGACCATGAGCACGAAGAGCGCGATCAGCGCCGCGATCATCTGGCCCGAGCCGAGCTTCTCCCAGTTGGCGGCGGGAGTGCCCGCCGCGATCGCCGCGAAGATCACCGCGAAAGAGCCGAGCGCGAGCACCCGGCGCACCAGCGTGGAGCGGCTCTTCAGCCAGGGGAGCGGCTTGCCCTTCGTCGCGCTGACCCGTTCCTCGACGGCCTCGAACATCGCGTCGAGATCGCTCCGGTCGAGCCCCGCCCCGCTGCCGTCGCCGGCCGCCGCGAGGAGCCCATCGAGCTCCGGATCCATCTGTTCGGTTTCGTCGGTCATTGGGCTTGGAGCTCCCGTTCGAGCAGCTCCTTGAGTCGTTTGTACGCGCGGTGGGCCCGCACGCGAACGGCACCTTCTTTGGCCCCCACGATGCGGGCGACCTCCGCGAAAGGCAGCTCCGAGAGCCAGTGCAGCTCCACCACCGTCCGCTGGCTGTCGGGGAGCCGTGCGATCGCCGCGCGAAGCTGCGCCTCCCGCTCCGCCTGCTCGAGGCGGTCCTTGGGCTGAACCCCGACGGTGTGGATCGCCGCGTCGAGCGTCGACTCCTTGCGGCGACCGCGACGGCGATAGTGCTCGCGGATCAGATTCATGGTGATCGTGACCACCCAGGGGCGAAGCTTCTCGCCTTGACGGAAGTCGTTTCGTGCCTTGTTCAGTTGGAAAAAGGTCTGCTGGACGACCTCACGGGCCTCTTCGTCGGAGCTGAGCCTTCTTCTCGCCATACGCATGAGCATGGGTGCATAGCGGTCGAAGAGGACCCGAAACGCCGCGTGGTCCCCGCCGACGAAGGCGCTCATCAGCTCCTCGTCGGACGGGCTCTTGGCACCGTCGGCCATGGCCGCTGGAGGTTACCTCCAATCGATCCCGGGGCGCGAGTTGCCCCCGACAATTGTGATGCGGATCGACCGCTCATCGACTGCTGTATGCGCGAGCGACGCTTTTGTTGCAGCCGTGTTGGCGAAAACGCCGATCAGGCTGCGAAAGCGCCGTCGGGGCGGGAGACACGGACGCGGTCGCGGCCGGCTTCCTTGGCCTCGTAAAGGGCGGCATCCGCCCTCGCCAGCATGGATTCTGCGCTTTCACCGGCCGTCAGGACCGCCACGCCGAGGGAGATCGTCACCTGGGCCTGGCCTCCGAGCCCGGCCATGTCGTGGGCCGCGATGCGGGCCCTCAGCTTGTCGGCGACCCGCTGAGCGGCCTCGGCGTCGGTTCGGGGCAGGACCACGACGAACTCCTCGCCGCCGGTCCGGGCCACGGTGTCGACGCTCCGCACCCCCTCTTCGAGGACCCGCGCGACGTCGCGAAGCACGGCGTCCCCCGTGGGGTGTCCGAAGCGGTCGTTGAGCTGCTTGAAGTGGTCGATGTCGAGCGTCAGCACCGCGAGGGAGGACTCGAAGCGGCGGGCCCGGTCGATCTCGCGTCCGAGGCGCGCTCCGAGGAGGCGGCGGTTGGCGAGGCCGGTGAGCTCGTCGTGGGTCGAGGACTCGCGAAGCTCGTCCACAAGCGCGATGTGGTGAATGGTGAGAGCCAGGGTAGCGGCGACGGCGCTGAGGAAGCGGACCTCGACGTCCGTGAGGGGATCGTCCTCCGGCCGCGTCAGCGCCAGGATGCCGAGATTCTCTTCGCCCTGGCGGATGGGGACGGCGGCGAAGCTGCCGCTCTTGTCGGCAGCGCCCCAGAACGCGAGGTAGCCGGGCTCGGCGCGGACGTCACGAATGACGATCGGTTCGGCGGCGTCCGTGACCTCGCCGCTGATCCCTTCGCCCTTCTCGATGAAGCGGCCGATCAGAGACTCCGGATCGGAGAAGCCGTGGACGGCGCGGATCACGAAGCGGTCGCCATCGCGCACCAGGATCGCGCCCTCACGCAGGCGCAGCGCCTTGGCGAGGCGGCCGGCCATGGGCGGCAGCACCTCGTCCATGCTGCTGTTCTCGGTGGCTTCGCGGAGCAGCTCGAAGAGGAGGGCGCGCTCACCGAGGCGCTTCTCGAGCTCGGCGGTCTTGCCCTGCAGGGCCGCCGCCAGCGCCAGCTCGCGCTCCTTCTCGGCGAGCTCGAGGGAGCTGTCGATGGCGTCGACGCTGGCGTCGGTGGTGGCGGTCAGGATGGTGTTGACCCCGCGCGCGGCTTTGCCGATGTCGTCGGTGCCCATGGGCGGCAGGCGCCGCAGCACCTCGGCGCGCTCGGACTGGGCCTTGAGGAAGCCGACGATCTGGTCGAGGCGGCGCCCCCAGCCGATGGCGAGGAGGCACACCAGCGCGAGCGCGGTGCCCACGGCGATCAGCGGTGAGAGCCCGGTTTCGAGGGCGAAGTAGAGCGTCAGGGCTCCCAACGCCGTTCCCATCGCCCCGATCAGGACGAACCGCAGGCTCACGACAGACTTCACGCGCAGCCTCTTAACGCTTTGCCGCACCGTGTCAACTGCCTGAACGTGCGAGAGCTGCGTCTCGGAAACCGAATCCCAACGATCGAACGCCCACAGGCCGGCGACCTGTGGGCGATCTTGGTGGCGATGGGTGGATTTGAACCACCGACCTAGCGCGTATGAAACGCCCGCTCTGAACCCCTGAGCTACATCGCCGAAAGGGCGCGCCACTATAGCCGTGAAGGGGGGGCTGTCAACGGAGCGGAGGGACGCTCGGCCCTCCCGGAAAAGGGGCACCTCGGCCGCCCTCAGAGGAAGGTCTTGCCGTCGCCCCGATAGGTGGGCACGTCCTGCTCCACCACGCCGTTTTCGATGAGCGCAAGGGTGCTGAAGCGCTCGCAGAGCTCGCCCGCCTTCGCGTGGCGGAAGAAGATGGGATCGCCGATCGGCACGTCGATCTCGGCTGGGAGCAAGACCGGGGTCTGCACCTCCCCCGCGCCTTCGAGGGGCAGGAGCGACGCGCCCTCGGGCAGGTAGGGCTTCGGCTGCTTGTCGTCGCCGGTGGCGCCCGAGGCGATGTAGCCGCCGCCGTGGCAGGTCACGATCCGCGGCGCCGGGCGGCGGGTCACGGCCAGCGCGAAGCCCACCGCCGGGGCGTGCTGGAAGCCGGCGTAATCGTCGAAGAGCGCGGGCGAGAAGAAGCCCGACCCCGCCGTGAGCTCGGTGACCACCGGATCGCGCCGCGTGCTCTCGAGCGAGCCGGTGCCCCCGCCGTTGACGAAGGTGATCTCGAAGCCCCGCTCCACCAGGCCGCGAACGATCTCGCCGCGCCGCTTCGTGAGCTGCGCGATGGAGCGCTTCTTCAGCGCGCGGATCACGGCCATCGCCGGCCCCTTGCCGGGCACGGCGTCCGGGAGCCCGGCGATCTGCGCTTCGTATCCCATCACGCCGGTGAGCGAGAGCTGCGGGTGCTTCTTGATGGCGCGGGCGACGCGCGCGGCGCCTTCGAGATCGCGGATGGGCGACCGACGCACGCCGAAGTGCAGGCCTGGCAGGCTCATCGACATGTCGACGTCGAGGCAGAGCGAGAGGGTGACGCCACCTTCCTCGGCGAGGGGGCCGAGCTTGTCCACCTGGGCGACGTCGTCGACCATCAGCACGATGCGCTTACCTCGGGCGATCTCCGCCATCGCCATCCGCACCTCGACAGCGTCGACGGTGGGGTAGGCGACGAGGAGATCGTCGAAGCCTTCATGCGCCAGAAACGCAGCCTCGGCCGCGGTGAAACACATCACCCCCTGGTAGCCGTCGTGGGCGAGCACGCGCTCGAGGAGCGCGCGGCAGCGGATGGACTTGCTGGCCACCCGAATGGGGACGCCCCCGGCGCGCCGGGCGATGGACGCCACGTTGTCGTCGAAGAGCGCGAGGTCGCAGTAGGCGAGGGGCAGACGTCGCCCGCGGAAGATTTCGCGATAGTCGCCGTAGCGCCGCCCCATACACGCTGTTGTACACTCGACGCATGGGGGCCGCCTCGCGTATCTCGCGCTTCTTCGCGGCGTGGCTCGTTCTGACCCCGGTTTTGGTGGGCTGCGGCGACGAGCATCCGCCACCGCCGCCGGTGGACGGCGGCGTCACCAACCCCTGCGAGGGGATGGCTGCTGGCCTGATCTGCATCGGCGACACGGCTCTGAGCTGTGGCGCGGACGGCACGGAAGAGGGCCGTGAGGACTGCGCGGCCAGCGGCAACGTCTGCGCGCGCGGGCTCGGCTGCCGACGCTGCGTGCCGAACACCGTGAGCTGCGATGGCGAGACGCCACAGGTCTGTAACCCCGAGGGAAGCGACTTCGACCGGGGCGAGGCCTGCGACGTGAGCGGCGGCCTGCACTGCAGCCCCTCCGGATGCCGCGACCTCTGCGCGGAGGCCGAGACCTCGCAGAGCTACATCGGCTGCGAGTATTACCCGGTCACCACCCGCAACTCTCAGCTCGCCCAGGAGTTCGAGTTCGCGGTGGTCGTCGCCAACCCCTCGCTGGTCGACGCCGAGGTCGTGATCGAGCGCGCGGGCGCCGAGGTCGCACGGGCGACGGTGGCCCCCGGCGGCCTCGAGACGATGAAGCTCCCGTGGGTGGAGGAGCTCCGAAACCCGACGGGCGGCGGGTCGGTGCTGGTTCAGGACGGCGCCTACCACCTCACCAGCGAGGTGCCGGTCACGGTCTACCAGTTCAACCCGCTCGACTACCGGCGCGACGGAGATTGCGCGATGGAGCCGATGGAGATGCTCGGCGACGGCGAGTGCTTCAGCTTCACCAACGACGCGTCCCTGCTCCTGCCGGCCCACGTGCTCACCGGCAGCTACCTCGCCGTGAGCCGTCCGACCCATCTGTTGCGACTCGGCATGGACTACGGCGCCCTGCCGGGCTTCGTCGCCATCGTCGGCGTCGACGATGCGCCGGTGACGGTGGAGGTGACCTCGAGCGCGAACGTCCTTCCCGGGACCGGCTCGGGCGGCGTGATGGGAATGGCGCCGGGCGACACCCAGAGCTTCACCCTCGCGCGCGGTGACGTGCTCGAGCTCGCCTCCAGCGTGCCCGGGACCGAGTGTCCCGGCGGCTGGGAGGACGAGCCGGGCTACGACGCGAGCTACTGCCTCCTCGGGCCCGAGTGGGATCTCACCGGCACCGAGATCCGCGCCACCGGTCCGGTGGCGGTGATTGGTGGCCACGACTGCACCTTCGTGCCGCACGATCGCTGGGCCTGCGATCATCTCGAGGAAGCGATCTTCCCGGTGGAGGCGCTCGGCACCGAGGTGCTCGTCGCGCCGACCCGCGCGTTGCGCGGCGAGCCCAACCTGCTTCGGGTCGTGTCGGCGGCGGCGGGAAACGAGATCACCTTCGAGCCCGCCATCGCGCCGGCGACGACGCTCCAGCGCGGCGCCTTCATGGAGGTGGAGCTCGACCAGGCGGTGAAGGTCACGGGCTCGGGGCCGATCCTCGTCGCCCAGTACCTCGTCGGACAGGACTACAACGGCATCGGCACGGGCGGGATCCGCGGCAACGGCGATCCTTCGATGGCCCTCGCCATTCCCACCGAGCAGTTCCGGTCGAGCTACGTCTTCCTGGCGCCGGAGACCTACAACGACAGCTTGATGAACCTCATCGCGCCCTCGGGGGCGACCGTCGTTTTGGACGGCGAGCTGGTGTCGGGCTTTTCGCCGATTGAGGGCACGACGATGAGCCGGACGGCGCGGCCGATCCGTGGCGGCGTTCACACCATCGAGGGGACGGCGCCCTTCGGCATCCTCGTCTACGGCTTCGGCTCCTACACCAGCTACTTCTATCCCGGCGGCCTCGACCTCCGGTTGATCAGTCCACCGATCTGATGCGTCGTGTCATCTCGGGCCTTTCTGAGCCCCGCTGTGCCTGGTGGCTGAATGTGTGAAATGGAAATTCTTGAGTTTTCCTTCTGGATCGGCACCTGCAGTGGGTCGAGCCCGTGATTGGATGGATCAAGAAATCGTGGTGGGTGCGCTACGCTACCCACGTGTCTTCGCTTCGCCTCTTCGCCGTCGTCGCGGCGCTCTTTCTGGGCGCCTGCCTCGCGGGGCCCCAGCCCGAGCCGCCCACGCTCACGGATAGCGGGACGGCCGATGCGGGGAGCGGCGCCGATGGTGGACTGTCGGATACCGGGACGGCGGCGGACACCAGCACGCCGCCCGCGGACGCCAGCGCCGATGGCGGCGGCCTCGACGGCGCCACGGGGGATGCGTCGATGGACGCCGGTGACGCCTCTGTCGACGCCGGGGACGGCGGCGACGCAGGTGACGCTTCGCTCGATGGCGGCGACAGCGGGGACGGCGCGGCGACCGACGGGGCGCTCGACGGGGGTGACGCCACCCTCGACGGGGGCGACGCCACCGCTGACGCCACCTGAGAATTTTCTCGCGACCGATCTAAAGGGCCCGCCCCCCGCGTCGTACCGGGGGGCATGCCTGTATCGATTCGAAGCTTTCTCCTCGTTTCTCTCCTCCTTCTCATCGCCCTGGGCTGCACGTCGCGTCTGCCCGGAGCGCCCCTGGGCCTCGGCGACGGCGGCGTCGGCGACAGCGATCCCAGCTGCCCCGACCCCGGCTCCATCGTCCCCGACATCACCTGCGGCAGCCCTCGTCCCGACGTCAGCTGCATGGGGAGCTGCGCCCAGACCCTCGACGGCATCGTCGGCGTGGGCCTGAGCACCTGCACCTGCATGGACACCGGCTCGGGCTTCGGCGCGCAGTGGGTCTGCGACACCACCGCCTGCGACGACCCTTCGATGACGAGCGACGCCGGCACCTCCGACGGCGGCACCACGCCTCCATCCGATGGCGGGACGACGACCCCCAGCGACGGCGCCGCCAGCTGTCCTCCCGCGACCGTCTCACGTCCCACCACGCCCGCGTGCACCACCGAGCAGCTCTACGCGGTGATGCGCATCGAGACCCAGAGCGACTACGATGCCTTCGCCGCCGATCCCGCCAACGACGAATGCAACACGTGCATGAGCCAGTCGGCGCTCGCCTGCGCCACCTCCCTCGGCTGTGACGACGAGGCCGGTGAGCTCCTCTGCTGCCTCGACGACGCATGCGGCGACGACGGGGCATGCCAAGCCGCGGCTTTCACCGGCGCCTGCCGCAGCGAAGCCGACGCCCTCAGCTCCTGCGCCGACAGCGTTCCCTCCTGCGGTTTGAATCCGCTCGCGCCCCCGGCCGAGTGTTTTCCCTGAGCTGACGTAGAATCGCCGGGTTGCTCCCGGCGACGATAGGCCCCTATCGCATCGAAGCACGCCTCGGCGAAGGTGGGATGGGGGTGGTGTACCGAGCGATCGGCCCCGAGGGGCCGGTCGCTTTGAAGGTTCTGCGGGCGGCGCTCGAGAGCGAGGCCTTTCGCGCGCGCTTCGATTGCGAGGCGATGATCCGCATCGCGCACGACAACGTCGCGCGCGTGGTCGACGCCGGCGAGGACGACCAGGGCACGCCCTACATCGCCTTCGAGCTCCTCGAGGGCGAGACCCTGGCCGACGTCTTCGCGCGGGGCCGGCCGGAGGCGAGGGACCTCGTCGCGTGGGGGGCGGAGGCCGCGCGTGGTCTCGCGGCGGTCCACGCGGCGTCGGTGGTGCATCGCGACGTCAAGCCCGGCAACCTCTTCCTCGCGCGCGGCGGCCAGCTCAAGGTCCTCGACTTCGGTATCGCGCGCGTGCTCGACGATCGCACCCGCCTGACGCGCACGGGCGCCGTGCCGGGCACCGTCGGCTACCTCTCGCCCGAACAGGCGCAGGGCCACGCCGACATCGACGCGCGCGCGGACCAGTGGGCCCTCGCCGCCGTCCTCTACGAGGGCCTGAGCGGCGCGCCCCCCTTCGCCCGGCAGACGCCCCTCGCGACGTTGGTCGCCACGCTGATGGAGGAGCTCGTCCCCCTCGGCAAGCGCGGCGACCCGGTCCCGCCAGGGCTCGCGAAGGTGATCGAGCGCGCCCTCTCGCGGAGCCCGGCGGCGCGCTTCGCTTCGATGGAGGCCTTCGCCGAGGCGCTCGAAGGGGCGGAGCTCGACCTGCCCGCGGGCGCGGCGTCGAAGCGCAGCTCTTCGATGCTCCCCGGCGAGCGCCGGGTGATCGCCTTTCTGCTGGCGGTCGGTGTCCGTGACCTCGCGGCTGTTCGCGAGGCGGCCGAGCGCGAGCGGGGGACGTTCATCGAGCTGGTGGGCCGGCGTGCCCTCGCGGTCTTCGGCGATGCGTCCTGGGAGGGCGACGAGGTCGCGCGCGCCGCGGCGGCAGGGCTCGCTGCGCGTGACGCCGCGGAGGGGGTGGGCGTCGCGACCGGGTGGGCGACGAGCACCGGGCCCGGTTTTTCCGGCGACGCCCTCGACGCGGCGGAGCACGCCGCCGCCGCGCGCCTCGGTGGCGTGGGGCTCGACGCCGAGGCGGCGCGGCATCTCTCCGACGCCCACAGCGTGGAGCGCATCCGCTCGGGGCTCTTCGAGCTCCGCCGCGGCGCACCCACCACCAGCGCCGACGCGCTGCCGCTCTTCGATCGCGAAGCAGAGGTGGCACAGCTGCGGCAGGCCTGGGACGCGGTCGCCGGCGACGAGCGGGCGGAGGTGACGCTCCTCGAAGGGCCGCTCGGGATCGGCAAGGCGCGCCTCGCGGGCGAGGCACGGCGCATCGTCGAGGGACGTGCGGACGCGCGCTTCGTCTCCGTGAACGCCAACGCCGCCGAGCGCGAAGCGGACCTCTCCCTCGCCCGCCGGTTGATCGCGCGCACGCTGGGGTCGGGCGAGGGACAGGACGTGCGCGCTGCGCTTCGGCGCGCCCTCGCTCGGGCGCTCGGCCCGGGCCCCCAGGCGCACGCTCACGCCGAGGCGCTCGCGGATCTGATGACGGCGGCCGACACCACCGTCTCCGGCGCCGGAAACGACATCGTGTGGGCGCGGGATCGTTCGCGCCTCGCGCTCCTCGAGTGGCTCGGCGCGCTCGCCGCCGCCGCTCCGCTCGTCTTGTGCATCCACGACCTGCACTGGGCCGACGATGCGTCCCTCGAGCTCCTCGAAGAGCTGGTGGATGCCTGCGAGGAGCGGCCGCTCTGGCTCCTCGCGTCCGTGCGGCCGGAGCTCGTGCCGTGGGAGACGCCGCCCTTCGGGAGCATGCGGGCAGGGCGCATTCGACCGCGCGGCCTCACCCGCCGCGGGACCGCCGCCCTCGCCGCTTCGATCGCGGGCCGTGAGCTGGGCGACGCACTCACCCAGCGTCTTCACGAGCGGAGCGCCGGCAACCCCTACTTCGTGATCCAGTCCGTGCGCGCGCTCGACGAAGAGGATCAGCTCGACGTGACCGTCGACGCACTGCCGCTGCCGGCCACCGTCGAAGCGGCGATCCAGTCCCGCCTCGACCACCTCCCCGAAAAGACTCGCGCGTTCTGCCGCGACGTCTCGGTGTGGGACCGGGATTTCAGCGCGCGCGAGGCGGAGGCCGTGGCCGCCGTCGATGCCGAGGCGCACCTCGCTGCGCTCGTCCAGCGCGACCTCTGCACGGCGCGCGGGCGGCGGGCGTCCCTGCGTCACCGGCTCTCCCCCCTGGTGCGCGAGGTCGCCTACCGCTCGCTGGGCGACGACGCGCGCCCCGAGCGCCACCGGCGCGCGGCGGCCCATCTGGCGGCGCAACCGGACGCCGACGCCGAGGAGCGCGCGCTTCATCACGAGCGCGGCGCAGAGCCCGCGCGCGCCGCGACGGCCTACGTCGACGCTGCGCACGTGGCGATCCGGCGGGGCGACACCCAGACCGCGCTCCGTTCGGCCGAGCGTGCGCTGGCGCTCGGGGCATCGGCGCCGGCGGCCTTCGACCTTCACGCCCTTCGGGTCGACGCGCTGCGCTTCCTCGGCCGACACGAGGAGCAGGGGCAGGCGCTCGAAGAGGCGCTCGCCGCGGCGACCGACGACCGTCAGCGCGCGCGCGCGCTGTCGGAGAAGGCGGTGTGGCTCTGGCGCCGAGGTCGCATCGAAGACGCGCTCCCCGTGGCGGCGGAGGCGGTGACGCTCGCGCGCGCGAGCGGCGACGAGGAGGCGCAGGTGCTGGCGTCGGGTCGGCAGTTCCTGGTCGCGATGCGCGCCGGTCGTCGCGCCGAGGCCGAGGAGGCGCTCGCGGACGCGGTGCGGCGGGCGGCGGGCGTGGACAGGCGCCTGCGGACGACGGTGCTCTCCTGGCGCGCGCATCATCTCGCGATTGCCGGCGCGCTCACCGAGCGCGTCTCGGCGTACGTCGAGCTCGCCGAGGCGTACGAAGCGCTGGGTGACGTGCGTCGGGCCGCGGGCGCGCGCGCGAATCTTGCCGACGTGTACAACCGGCTCGGCGCCTTCGACGCAGCCGCCGAGGCGCTGTCGGGTGCGATCGCCGATTGTCGCCGCGTGGGTCATCGCACCATGGAGGGCTACTCCCTCGCCAACCTCGCCTACGCGCGCCTCGGCGTGGGCGATGCCGAAGATGCGCTGCGCCATCTCGACGAGGCGATCGCCATCGCCGAGGCGACCTCCGAGACGCGCCTGTTGCTGATGGCGGGCGGCTACCGCGCGGCAGCGCTGCTGGCGAGCGGGCAGCGCGAGGTCGCGCTTCGTGAAGCGGAGCGCGTCGCGGCCGAAGCGCACGCCCGAAGCCTCCGCGACCTCGAGATGAACGCGCTCACGACCGCGGCCGAGGCGCACCGAGCGCTCGGGCACGTCGCCGAGGCGCTCGACATTTCCGCTCGTGCGTACGCCTTTTACGAGGCGCTGGGCTCGGTCGAGGAGGGCGAAGCGGAGGTGTTCCACGCCCGCGTGCAGGCGCTCCTCGCAGCCGGCGACGAAGCCCATGCTGCGCGCGTCGCCGGCGAAGCGCGGAGCCGCATGCGTGCGGCCGCCGACGCCATCGTGGACGACGAGCTGCGCCGCTCCTTCCTCGCCATCGAGGTGGTCCAGGCGCTGCTCTCGGACTCGCCGAGCGGGCTTCAGTAGTCCGGCTCGCTCAACCGGCGATCGAGGGCGAGGGCCGCGTCGATCAGGCCGATGTGCGTCAGCGCCTGGGGGAAGTTTCCGAGCTGTTGACCACGGTGGCCCAGCTCCTCCGAGTAGAGCCCCAGCGAGTTGGCATGTCCCAGGAGCTTCTCGAACTTCAAACGCGCCTCTTCGAGACGGCCGGCGCGGGCGAGGCCCTCGACGAGCCAGAAGCTGCACATGGTGAAGCTCCCCTCCTTCGACGTCATCGGATCGACCCGGTCCTCGTCGGTATCGACGCCCGGTCGATATCTCCAGACCAGCACGTCGGAGGACAGGTCTTCGCCGATGGCGTCGAGGGTGGACAGCCAGCGGGGATCGGCCCCACCACAGAAGCCCATCAGCGGCATCATGAGCGCCGAGGCGTCGAGATCGGCGGCGCCGAGACGCTGAACGAAAGCGCCACGTTCCTCGTTCCAGAACCGCGCATGAACGTCGGCGTAGATCCGGTCGCGCTCCTCTCGCCAGCGCTCCCGCGGGCCGGGCAACGAGCGCGCGTCGGCGATGCGGAGCGCCCGGTCGAGCGCCGTCCAGCACATCACCCTCGACAGAAGGAAATGCTGCCGCGGTCCACGAAACTCCCAGATCCCGTCGTCGGGCGTCTCCCAGTTCGAGGAGAGCCAGTTGGCCAGCCCGACCAGCTGCTCCCACAGGCGATGAGAGAGCGTCCCTCCACTCTGGCAGTACGAGTGGAGCGCGTCGAAGAGCGGTCCGTACATGTCGAGCTGGAGCTGATCGCCGGCTCCATTGCCCACGCGCACCGGCCGCGAGTCCTGATATCCGCGGACGTCGACCTCGCTCTCGGTGCTGACCTTCGTTCCATCGAGTCGGTACAGCGGCTTCAGACCGTCCCGGGGCGAATCGGCGATCCGGTCTTCGAGCCAGCCGACGAACGCCTCCACCTCCTCGGTGTGTCCGAGCGACAGGAACGCCTTCAGGCACAGCGACGCGTCGCGGATCCAGCTGTACCGATAGTCCCAGTTTCGCTCGCCCCCCACGACCTCCGGAAGACCGAGCGTAGGCGCCGCGATGATCGATCCGTGGTCCTGGGACGTCATGAGCTTGAGCGTGAGCGCCGAGCGGTAGACCATGGCGCGCCACCGTCCCTCGTACCGGCAGCCCCCGATCCAACGCTGCCAGAACCGCACCGTGTCTTCGCGCGCGCGCTGGCAGAAGTCGTAGTCCCGGGAACCCAGCTCTGCCGATGCATCTTCGAGCACGAAGGCGCGCTCTTCGCCGGCGCGCAGACTGAAAATCCCCTGCACGCCGCCGTCCTGCCTCGCCTCGCATTCGGCGGGGGTGTGGAGACGGAGCGGCGTGAGATCGCCTTCGGGTTCGAAGAACACGTCGCCTTTGCTCACGGTCGTACGGTGGCTCACGCGACCGAAGTCGAAGCGCGGATCGCAGACGAGCCTCATCCGTGCCTCACCCCGAAGACAGCGGACCATGCGGATCAGGTTGTGCCGGGGGCCCGTGGCCCGCACGGGCATGAAGTCGGTGACCTCGACCAGACCATCCTCGGCCATGAAGCGCGTCAGCAGGACGTTGGTGCCCGGCAGATACAGCTGCTGGTGCGCGAACTCCGTGGAGTCGGGGGCGATCTGAAAGAAGCCGCCCGCCTCGGGATCGAGCAGCCGCGCGAAGATCGGCGGCGAGTCGAACGTCGGCGAGCACATGAAGTTGATTCGGCCGTCGTGAGCGATCAGCGCGGCGGTCCTGAGGTCACCGATGAGCGCGTGGTCCTCGATGCGCGGCCCGTTCCAGTCCGCCGTCATTCGGTGTCCATCACGCGGCCTCGGACTCTTCGAGTCGCTCCTCCATCGTGGGCGGACGGAGCGACTCGGCGTCGTAGGGGAGGTCGGGGATGCCTTCCTCGAGGTGGAGATGGGCGCCGTCGAGGAGCGCGCGCCCCGTCGCGGCGAAGCGCTCGTCGTGGTTTCGAAAGAGGCCGGCGAGCAGGGTCTCGATCCGATCCCGTGCCTCCCAGGCGTAGTCGTCGGCGAGACGAGCAGCCTGTCGCCGGTGGGGCGCCCCCCGCTGTTCGAGCTGACGCGCTCGAACGATCCCGCAGGTCATCGCGAAGAGCTCCAGCCCGACGTCGACCGCGCGAAAGAGGAACGCCTGCTGCTCCTCGAGGGCCGCGCGATAGCGCACCATCCCGTAGAAGAGCTTGCGGGCGAGTCTCCGCGAAGCGCGGTCGACGAACCGCAGGTGCCCGGCGAATCGCCCGTAGGGCCAGACGGAAGCGAGGCTCCAGCTGAAGAAGAGCTTGGGGAACCACCGCGCGTAGAAACCGACGATGCGCGGGAGCGCCGCGAGCTTGGTCCCCAACGTCGCCTTCGGATCGATCAACCTCTCGGCGACGTGGATGTGTTGGTCCAGGGCCTCGCGAGCGAGGAAGAGATGCATGATCTCGCTCGATCCCTCGAAGATCCGGTTGATGCGCGCGTCGCGCATCATTCGCTCGACGCCGATCGGAGGCTCACCGCGGGAAGCGAGCGAGGAGGCGGTCTCGTATCCACGTCCTCCACGCACCTGCAGCGTCCGGTCGATCATCTCCCAATGGCGGGTGGTGTTCCACTCCTTGGCGGCGGCCGCCTCGAGCCGGATGTCGTAGGCCTCGTCGTCGGCGAGCTCGCCGAGCGCGTGCGCCACCGCCTCCATGGCGAACGCGCTGCGAGCGATCCAGGCGTTGTGGAGCGCCACCGCCTCGTGCTCGCCAATGGCGTCGCCCCACTGCTTCCGTACGCTCGACCACTCCCTCGTGATCTGAACGCACCTCTTGGCGGCACCGGCGGTCGCTGCCGGGAGCGTGAGCCGACCGGTGTTCAGCGTCTGTAGCGCGATCCTCAGTCCATCACCCTCCTGTCCGATGAGGTTGTCGCGAGGGACCGTCACGCCGTCGAAGCGGAGGTGCGCGTTGGCGAGCGCGTGAAGGCCCATGAAATGGCATCGCTGGAGGACCTCGACGCCGGGCGTGTCGGTGTCGACCACGAAAGCGCTGATGCGATCGGTGTCGGCGTCGCGCGCCATCACGACGATGAGCTTCGCGAGGGTCCCGTTGGTGCACCACAGCTTCTCGCCGTCGATGACGAAGTGGTCGCCGTCGCGGCGCACGCGGGTGGCGATGCGTGCCGGATCCGAGCCCACCGCGGGTTCGGTGAGAGCGAACGCGCTGATGTCCCCACGTGCGCAGCGGGGCAAGAAGCGCCTCTTCTGCTCCTCGGTTCCGAAGAGGAGGATGGGCTGAGGAACGCCGATGGCCTGGTGCGCGCTCAGCAGCGCCGTGACGTTTGCGTCGACCGCGCCCAGCATCGACATCGCCATCATGTAGTCACGATGCGACAGACCCAGGCCGCCGTAGTCGGTCGGTATCTTCATTCCGAAGGCGCCGATCTCCGCGAGCTCTCGGACGAGCCAATCCGGGTACTCCCCGCTCTCGTCGATCTCCGTCGGATCGACGCGCGAGAGGAGGCTCTCGAGGTCGTGCATGAACTTCGCACCACGAGTGGTCGGCGCCGGCTCGAGGTCGATCGCTTCGAGAAGCGAGAGGCGAAACCTGCCCATGAACAAGTCGCGAAGGAAGCTCTCGCCTTCCCACTCCGCCTGACGAGATTCCTCCGCCAGGTCACGCCCGCCTTTGGTATCGGTCATGTAGATCGCGTAGCCGCGCTCGGCGGTTCCGCAACCACGGCTCGGCCCGTCGTTCAGCTCCGCGGGACGAAGGTGAGCGACTGCACGCCGACGGCCGCCGCCGCCATCAGCCCGCGCTCGTCGTCGACGAAGACCGCCTTGCCGCCTTCGAAAGTGGCCTCGGCCGCTGCACCCGAGCGCACCAGCGTGGCGCTCGCGTCCGCGGTGAGATCGACGTCGTCTGCCTCGAGGCGGTCCAGCGCTTCTTCGGTGCGGAAGACGACGAGCTCGGAATAGGTCTGACCGCCGATCTGTGGGCCGACCGCTCCTTCTCGGAGCTCGACGAATCCGATCGGGTCGCCGTGCGCGTAGACCACGCCCACGCCGCCGCTGCCGGTCGCGAGGAACCCGCCTTCTCCCACCGTCGGGAAGACTGCGTAACCGGGTGCCTCTTCGAGGACCGGTGCCAGAGACGGATCTTCTGCCGTCATCGTTCTCACGACTCGTTCCGCCCTGTTCTCGAGGGCGCTCTGTCGCGGCCTGGTCTCGGGCGCGTGCGCGCACGCGGAAAGCGAGATGAAGAGCACTGATGTGTAGAGATGAGCCTTCGTCATTCTGTTCGTTCCATCGTTCACGCTGAAACGACTATTCGCATTTCGCTCGCGGACAACCCTCGACGGCCCGCACGCGGTATATTCGAGGGATGAACCGCTTTGCCTCCCTCGTGCTCTGCTTCTTCGCGCTGCCCGTCGCCGCCTGCGACTGCTCGTCACCCGCGGGGCCTTGTGAAGGAGATGGCACCATCGCGGGATGCGGGGCGGCGTGTGCCGACACCTCCGAGTGCCCGGTGGGGCTCTACTGTGAAGGCGGCGCGTGCACAGCGGACTGTACGGCGGGCGGCGGTGAGTGCAGCAGCCGCGAGACGTGCAACGCCGAGGGCCGCTGCGTGGCGACCGCGATGGACGGAAGCGCCGACAGCCGACCGCCGGGCGACGGCGCTCCGCTCGACAACACCTGTGCCTCGGTCGAGGTCGGCGTCAACGTCCAGGTGCCCCGGGTGATGTTGATCGTCGATCGCAGCGGGAGCATGGATGACGACTTCGACGGAGACAGCCGATGGAACACCCTGCGCGACTCGCTCCTCGACCCCGCGTCCTTCATCAATCGGCGCCAGTCGGCCATCCACTTCGGGCTCGCGCTCTACTCGAACTCGCGTGACGTGGCGGGATGTCCCGACATCATCTTCGAGCCGCCCCAGCCCGACAACTACGCCGACATCGACGCGCTCTGGAACATGTACACGCCGGACGGAGACACGCCGACCGGGGAGTCGATCGATGCGGTGCGGGCGATGCTCCCGGCGGAGGTCCTCGGCGGGCCCGACCCCGTGGTCTTCGTGCTGGCGACGGACGGCGAGCCCGACACCTGTGCCGACGGCGACGACACCACGAACGGACGGCGCCTCTCGGTCGAAGCCGTGACCAACGCGTACGGCGCGGGCATCCAGACCTACGTGATCAGCGTCGGGACGGGCGTCGCGATGGCGCACCTGCAGGACATCGCCAACGCCGGGCTCGGCCGCATGGCCGGAGACCCCGACGCGGAGTTCTGGGTCGTGACCGACACGGCCGGCCTCGAGGCCGCTTTCGATGGCATCATCGGCGGTATCGGCTCCTGCGACGTCGCGCTCGACGGGATGCTCGACCCGGAGCGCGCGTGCGAGGGAACGGTCACCCTCGACGGGACCCCACTCGCCTGCGACGACCCCAACGGATGGAGCGCCACCGACGAGAGCCACATCCGCCTCATGGGCGACGCCTGCACGGAATTTCTCGACGGTGGCGGGATCCTCCGCGCGAACTTCCCCTGTGGCGTGATCCTCATCTGACCGGGGCGGGTAACGCCGGGCAATCGCCGGCGATCGCTCATCCCGCGCGAGGAAACGAGGCGCCCCATCCGGTCATCCACTACGGATCGGGCTGGCGACCTCGCGCTCGGGCTCGGAGCGGCCAGAGCTGGTAGATTACGCGGGTGTTTCAGTCCGGGGACAAGATCGGCGACTACGAGATCGTCGCTCGGCTGAAGGGGGGAGGGATGGCGACCCTCTTCCTGGCCCGCCGTCTCGGTGCCTCCGGCTTCAAGAAGCACGTCGCGATCAAGGTCGTCCACGCGCACCTCGCCGAGGACCCGAACTTCGTCCGGATGTTCGTCGACGAGGCGCTGCTCTCGGCGCAGATCCAGCACCCGAACGTGGTCCACGTGGAGGAGCTGCGTCAGGTCGACGGCGCTCACTTCCTGGTGATGGAGTACGTCAACGGCTGCGCCCTCTCCCAGCTCTTGCGTGAGCTCGCCAAGCGCGACCGCCGTCTCTCACCCCAACTGGCGGTGCACATCGCGGTGCGCGTCGCCGACGGATTGCACACCGCCCACGAGCTGCGCAGCCCCGAGGGTGAACCGCTCGGCGTGGTGCATCGCGACGTCAGCCCGCAGAACGTGCTCCTCGCGTGGGAAGGGCACGTGAAGTTGATCGACTTCGGCGTGGCCAAGGCGCGCTTTCGGTCGATGCAGACCACGGGCGCCACGCTCA
The DNA here is from genome assembly GCA_963727445.1 of uncultured delta proteobacterium. GTDB lineage: Bacteria > Myxococcota_A > Polyangia > Polyangiales > B10-G4 > B10-G4. Next base: position 140,869 of record CAVSGI010000013.1, on the reverse strand, counting down.
AGGGCAAGATCTCCTACATGGCGCCGGAGCAGGCGACCGGGCGAGCCGTCGACCGCCGCTCCGACGTCTACGCGCTCGGCGTCGTGCTGTGGGAGATGCTGGTCATGCGGCGTCTCTTCAATGCGGACAACGACTTCGCCCTCCTCGAACAGGTGCGAGAATCCGCACGTGGTGCCTCCGAGCCATCTGGTGCCGGACATCCCGCCCGAGCTCGATCGGGTCGTGATGAGGGCGCTCGCGCCGAACGCGGACGCGCGTTATCAGACCGCCCAGCAATTCCGGCGAGAGCTCGCCGACGCGATGCCGCGCGCCGTGGCACTCGACGCCTCGCATCTGTCCGAGCTGCTCGGCGCTGTGATGGATCGGCAGATCGCCCGCGCCCGCGCCAAGCTCCCGGCGAGCGTCATGGGCATCGACCTGGCGAAGGTCGGCGGTGGGGACCTCGAAGCCGAGGAGGTCCTGAAGACCATGACGATCAGCGCTACCGGCGTGGAGTTCCTCGACGCCCTCAGCGACGAGAGCGCCTCCGCCGCGGAGCAGACCTCGCCGCCCTTCCAGACGCCCCCGCAGGGCGGGACCCTGGTCTCGGCGGTGCCGACGCCCCGTCCCAGCTCCCGAAAGCTGCTTGTCGGCCTCCTCGCGACGAGCCTGGTGGCGCTGGCACTGGGCGTAGGGCTGACCATCCTGATCGCCTCGTCCAACGACCACGAGCCCAGCGTCACCCCACTTCCGATCGCCTCGGGCAGCCCGCCCCCCGAGGGAGGCGACGCGCCCGAATCCGTCGACGTGGCGGAGCCCGAGGTGCCGAGCACGCCGAGCGAGGTCGGAGCGGGCGAAGAGGGTGAAGCCGAGGTCACGGAGGCCGAGCCTGACGCCGCTTCGCCGGAGGTGGTCGCGGCCGAGACGCCTCCTCCGACCAAGACGGTGCGCCCGAGTCGACACAGCGGGCGCATGGTGAGGACGCAGATGATGACCTCCCCCATGATGACGATGTCCAACACGTCACCCCTGGTCGACGACTTCGGCTTCTGACTCGATTCAGTACGTGAGGTGACCGGGGTCGACGTTGCCCGAGTACAGGTCACCGCCGTTGCCGCCGCCGGCGGTCGCGATCAGGATCGCGGCGAGCACGCCGCCCACGACCACGGCGCCCACGCCCAACCAGAGCCAGGGGGAGGAGAGCACGCCTCCGCCTTCGTCGTCCTCGCCGGCTTCCTGGTCGCTGACGAGCAGGTTCGCGTCATCATCGTCCTCGAACCCGCCCTCCGTGACGTCGAGGGAGGGCGCCGCACGTGCCTCGAGACGTACAGTCTCCTCTTCGCCCTCGTCCAGCGACACGTCCTCGCGAGCCACCTCGGCCCCGTCACGCACCAGTACGATCTGGTGTGCTCCGGGATCGAGCGGAAGCTCGGTGTCGAGCACCGCTGTCGAGATCGACTCTCCATCGATCCGCAGCTGATCGCCGTCCTCGATGCTCGGTGCGTGGATCGTCACGCGCGGGACGCGGCGCTGCACCGCCTCGAGCGCCTCTTCGGCCTGCTCGCGATACGACACGGCGCGCCCGCTCGTCGCGCGCGAGAGGAAACGCTGGTAGCTCTCCATGCCGGCGACGAGCTGGCCGGTCTCGACCTGAGCACCCGCGAGGTTGAGCAGCGTCGTGGGGACGGCGGCCACGCGGTACGAACGCTCGAAGTCGTTCCGCGCGTCCTCCCATCGTCCCGCGCGTGCCGCCTCGAGCCCCGTACGGAAGAGCCGGCGGGCCACCGCCATCTCGCTCTGGGTCGGTTGTTGGGCGAGGGCGGGTTGGGCGAAGAGCGCGGAAGCTACGAGGGCGAGCGCGGCGATTCGACGGGGCAGAGCGATCATGGCAAAGGCTCCCTGTCGACGACGATACGCTGGTTCGCCTCCACCATCCCGACATCGAGCGACTCCCCATCCGGCCAGATCACGTGTACCTCGGCACCTCGATCGTCACCGAGACCGAAGTGCGCGACCGGCTCGCGCCCCGAGTGGGCGCCGTCGCTGCCGTGGCCGATGCGGCGCCACTGCGTGCCGAGCGGGCTGTCGATCGAGACCATCGCCCCGAGTGCATCCGTGTTGCCCCCGCGTTGATGCAGGCCCACCTCGAGCCAGCCACCCGTCACGCAACGGCCGAGCTGAATCGAGACCGGACCCATCTGGCTCGTCACCACGAGGTCGAGGGTACCGTCGCGATCGATGTCGACCGGGAGCATGTTCCGCCAGTTCCAGGACACCATGCTGTGGTCCACGGACCAGGACCAGTTGACGAAGCCGCCGTCCTCGCGGAGCCAGAGCTGGTTCGGCAGGGGCTTGGCGGCCACCGCCAGATCGGCTTCGTCTCGGCTGCGCGTCCACCACCACCCGGGCAGGAGCCAGCTGAACGCGGCGAGCAGGTCGCGATCCCCGTCGTGATCGACGTCCTCCAGCTCGACGCCCCAGCCCGCCGCGAGGTACAGGTCGCCGAGCGCTTCGGGGTCGAATCCGGGCAAGAGCTCTCTCTCGACGTAGGTCGAGCTATCGGGCGAGGACTCGAAGACCTTCAGGTGGCGAGTGTGACTGACGACGAGCGTGCGCCCGCCGTCGCCGTCGACGTCGCCGAACGCCGCGCCCATCGCGGCCATGCCCACGGCGAGCCCGAGATCGTTCGAGCACTCGTCGAAGGGCGCCTCGACGCTCGAACCGGGGTTTGCGAAGACCCGGTTGGGCGTGATGAACGCGCCGGAGTCGTTGCCGACGAGCATGTCGAGGTCGCCGTCGCGGTCGAGGTCCATCCACCCGCCCGTGAGCGCCAGGCCCCCGCGATCCTCCGGCGTGCCGAGGAGCGCCGACTCGTCGGCGAATGCGAAATTGCCGAGCCCGCGCAGCAGGCGATCTTCGGCGTGGCACTGCTCGTGGGGACCCGATTGAAAGCACGGCGGGCCGATGCCGAGGTATGCATCGACGAATCCGTCGCCGTCGTAGTCGGTCCACGAAAGGAAAGTGGGGCGCTCGTCGGGCTGGGCCAGGTAGATCGGATCGCGCGCCTCGAAGTGCCCGTCACCGAGATTGTGGAATGGATAGACGCCTTCCCAGCTCGTGAGCACGACGTCGCGCAAGCCGTCGTCGTCGAGGTCCACCGCGTAGGCGCTCAGCGTGTGGGGGAGCGACTCGAAACCGGCGTCCGTGCGCCTCTCGAAGTGGCCGTCGCCGAGCGCGACGAAGAGCGCGGGGGCGCCGTGGACGGCGGTGAAGACGAGGTCGGGCCAGTCGTCTCCGGTCACGTCGATCACGGCCGCGCCGCCCCCCACGTGACGGTCGCGATACTCCGCGACCGGCTCGGCCGGCAGAGGCGCGAAGAAGTCGACGCCGAGCTCCGCCGCGGACTCCACGAAGATCGGCACGCCGTCGCCGCCGCAGCGCCTCGGCCCCACCGTCTGTGGAGAGGCGACGGCACGCAGCGTAGTCGCATCCACCTCTGGCCCGCCCGTGCACGCCGTGAACATCACGCAGAGCACACACGTCCAGCGCGAATTCACGGGCAGTCGCACCACACGTCCATGCCGCCGACCGTGAAGCAGTCGGGCGCGCAGAAGTACGAGAGCATCGTGCAGTCGTATTCGTAACAGTCCGTGCACCTCGCGTTGCAGTAGGGCTGCCCGGGCGAGCACGACGTGGTGACGGGGGCCCTGCGGTCGACGCACGCGCCGGCGCTGCAGGTGTCCTGAAGGTCGCAGGGGCTACCGATCGGGGCCGGACCGCAGGGCGTACCCTCGGCGACGTTCACGTGCTGGCACCCCATGATCGAGCAGGAGTCGGCCGTGCACGGATTCATGTCGTCACAAGACGTCGTCGTGCCGCCCATACACGAGCCACCCGAGCAACGCTCTCCGGTCGTGCACGCGTCGCCGTCGTCGCAGGTGCGCGTGTTGTTGGAGAACACGCAGCCGCTCGAGGGATTGCAGCTGTCGTCGGTGCACGGGTTCATGTCGTTGCACGTGCGCGGCGAGCCCGAGCAGCTCCCGCCGGAGCACGCGTCCCCCATGGTGCAGGGGTTCATGTCGTCACATGACGCCATGTTGTTTCTGGTCGTGCAGCCCGTCATGGGATCGCAGCCGTCGTCCGTGCAGGGGTTGCCGTCGTTGCACGACCGCATGCTGCCCGCCGTGCACGCGCCTCCGGAGCATCGGTCGCTGTTCGTGCACAGGTTGCCGTCGTCGCAGGGGTTCGCGTTGTTGGCGTGATCGCACCCGCTCGCGCCGCAGCTGTCGTCGGTGCAGGGGTTGCCGTCGTCGCAGCCGCTGGGTACGCACGCGCCGCCGCAGCACATCTCGTCGCTCGCGCAGGAGAGGGTGCGGATGCAGGTGTCGCCCATGCACATGGCGGTCTGACAGGGCCCCGCGGTGCACGTCGAGTCGTCACAGACCGGGTATTGGCAGTCGTTGGTCGCGTCGCAGCTCCCGCCGGGGGCCACGGTGCACGAGTCGTCGTTCGGCACGAACAGGCACCCGTCGGCGTCCTCGTCACAGCTATCCGTCGTGCAGGTCACGCCGTCATCACACGTCGGAGCCACCCCCGGCGCGCACTCTCCGACGACGCAGGTCTCGGGGCCGTTGCAGTACATGCCGTCGTCGCAATCGGTGTCGGCCGTGCACTCGGGCCCCGCATCGGCGTCGACACCGCCGTCCGCGCCGCCGTCCGTCTGGACCCCTCCGTCGATGGTAGGCGGCGTACCGGTCCACTCGGGCAGGTCCGAAACCGGCACGTCGATGCTCGCGCAGCCTTCCTCGCCACAGCTCTCCTCCATGCCGCAAGTGACGCCAGCACAGGCGCGCAGGAGGAAGATCTTGAGCACGCGGGTCTCGCCTCGCACCGCGGTTGCGCGCGCGCGGCGCGTGATGACGTCCGCACCGGCGAGCTTTCCGGTGACCGTGACGTCGACCGGCCCGAGCGCGTCGCCCGCCGGAGACAGTCCGAGGGTCAGAGGCAGCGTGGGGGCGCCCGCGCCGGCGAGCGCGGTGTCGGTGTCGGCGGGCATGTCGGCCGGGCCGACGACGTGGATGTGTATCGCGTCGAGCTCGCTCGGAACCGAGAAGTCGGTGTCGACGACGACGATCAGTTGCGTGGGGCTCGGTGCACACGCCGCCACGAGCACACACACCGAACAAGCGAGGAGCGAACGAAGCACTGCGCGTCCATTCTACGCTGCGGGCGCGGCGCATCCAAGCTGGGGCCGCGACCTGAGAGCAACGTCACAGCCCCACGAGCGCTGCGATTCCGCCCGTGTCGAGGCCGTCGATGGGGGGCAGGCAGGGCGGGCCGACCCCGGCGGCGATCCCGAGGGCCTCGGAGAAGGCCGCGTCGTTGGCCGGGGTGTCACCGAGGCGCATCACGCCGTCGTCCCATCCGTCGACGAGCGTGCCGTCCTGAGCGACGACGCCGTAGGCGCTGCCCGAGGCGTCGACGGTCACGCCCGTGATCGACAAGCGGTCGGTGCTCGCGCCGTCGAGGTCGAGGACGGCACCGACGCGGACGTTGTCGACGAGTGAGAGGGAAGCGAGGGTCGCGTCGCTGGCGGAGAGATGAACGCCGTCGGCAGCCATCACCGTGCCCAGCCCGTTGATCGCGATGCCCTCAGCCGTCTCGCGGATGGTCGCGTCGGAGATCGCGGCCGCGGTCGAGTCGAGGAGGGCGACGCCGGCGAAGGCGTTGTTCGCGATCATCGTTCCGCTGCCGGAAACCGTGAAGCCGTCGGTGTGCTGCGCCCAGACACCGGCGAAGGCATTGTCCGTCGAGGTGAGCGTCTCGAGGGTCGCCATCGCGCCATCGGCGAAGACGCCGTAGCCGTCGCCGCCGGTGACGACGAGGTCGGTGGCGTCGACGACCGCGCCGCCGCCGAGGAGGGTGCCGTAGACTTCGACCGCGCTCAGGCCGTCGCGCGTGGCGTCGACGTTCACGGTCGTCAGCGTGGCGCTTCCATCCCAGATCTCGAGACCGGCGCCGAGGTTGTCGTGCACGTCGAGCATCGACGCCGTGAGCGCGGTGCGGATGGAGAGGACGCCGAAGCGGCCGAAGCCCGAGACGGACGTGTCGGTGACGGAAGCGTCCCCCACGTCGACCAGCACCAGGCCGTGGGTGGCGATGTCGCTGCTGCCGCAGGTGAAGGGGGGCGTGGGTGCGACGGTGCTGTCCGCGTCGTCGGCGGCGACTGGGCCTTCGCAAGTGACGCCGTCGATCACGACCGACGAGGCACCCTGAATGGCGAGGCCGACGCCCGTCGTGGCGCGGATGGTGACGTCGCGGATGGCGACAGCGCCCGCGCCGTCGGCGAGGATCGCCGCGCAGCCACCGTCGCTCGCCGCGACCAGACCGACCGCCGCGGTCGGCGTCGAAGCGTCGGGGCTGGGGAGGAGGACCAGCGCGTGGTCGTTCACGGCGGCGCTGACCACGGTCCGCTCGGAGCCGGAGAGGGTCACGCCGGCGGGGATCTCGAGCGGACCAGCGACGGTGCACTCGCCTTCGAGGGTGACGGTGTCGCCCGGCGCAGCGGCGGCCAGGCGCGCGCGCAGAGCTTCCGGGTCGCAGCTCCCGGAGCCGCCGTCGCAGGCCGCACATGCGAGCGCGAGCAGGAGCAGTGAGAGGGGGAGGAGATCGTCCATCCTCAGATTGCCGCCCCTGGATCGATCCCCAAGAGGCTCTGCGCTTCGATGCGATACTCGTCCTCGCTCGCGGTGATCTCGCGCAGGCGCCGGAGCACGATGGTGCGGAGCTGCCGTCTGGCGGACGCGAGGTGGTTGGTCACGTCGGTCGTCTTGATGCCGAGCTCCTCGGCGAGGTCCTTGTAGGTCGGCCGCTCTTCGTCCTCGTCGGCGAGGTCGTAGCGCGCGAAGATCTGGAAGTAGAGCGGCTTGCCGCGGCTCTGAAGGCGCTCCTCGAGCTCTTCGACGGCGCTCGACTCGAGGGCCCGCGCCATCTCGCGGTCGAACTCCTCCTCGAAGCTCGCCGCCGGCGACGCTTTGGCGGCGAGCAGCTCGCTCTCGGCGGCGTCGAAGTCCAGGCTGAGCTTGACCGCGCCCCCGCCTCGCTTGATGCGCCGCTCGGCCTGATCCGAGGTGCGCACGTAGTTCGAAAGGCAAGTGCGGACGAAGGCGCGGAAGCTCGCCCGCTCCGGATCGTAGCTCCGGAAGATCTCGCGCTCGAGGGCGTGCGTGAAGAAGGACTGGGTGAGGTCTTTCGCCTCTTCGTTGTTCTTTCGGAAGCGGATCCGGATGCACTTGTAGACCGGCTTCCAGTACGCCGACACCAGGGACGAGAAGCCGCGCGCGCGCGCCATGGGATCGTCGCTCCGCGCGGCGAGCACCGCCGACGCCGGTGTCTCCGGAAAGGCTGCGCGCCTGCCTCCGATGTCGGTGTCGTCGCCGCTCACGGGTCCCTACGGTAGCAGCGCTCAGACGCACGAGCCCGCTTCTGGGTGTGGACTTTTTTCTGCATGCCGAATCTAAAGAGATCGGGTCGAACGCAGTAAAGGCGGCGCCCCGACAGCTGTCCGCGCCTCAGCGCCAACGCTTGATGCGCGCTGGGACGTTCTTTTCGCCGATCTCGGCGCAGAGCTCCTCGAGCGCGTCCTTGTCGGCGCCTTTCCACTCGAGGTCGTCGAGGCTCTCCTTCAAGGGGACGTCGGTGCGAAGGATGGCGAGCTTCTTGTAGAGGGCGGCTTCCTCGCGCATGGAGGCGAGGTTTTCGGCGAGGGTCTTGGCGCCGCGGACCTTCACCTCCCACTCGGCGGCGTCGTCCGGGATCTCGTCGAGGTGCTTGTAGTGGGCGAGGACGGCGCTCGCGCCCTTCGCGCCCCAGCGGGGGACGCCGGGGATGCCGTCGGCGGTGTCGCCGACCAGGGCGAGGTAGTCCGGGATCGATTCGGGATCGATGCCGAACTTCTCGCGCACGCCATCGTGGCCGTCAGATCACGCCTTTGCGCCGATCCCAGCTCACGACCTTCTCGCCGCGGACGCATTGCATGAGGTCCTTGTCCGGCGTGCAGAGGTAGACGCGACCGACGCGCGAGTCGTCGGCGTACTTCGCGGCGCCGGCAGCGATGGCGTCGTCGGCTTCGAACTCGAGCATCGACCAGCAGACGATGCCGAGGGCCTTGCAGGCGCGCTCGGCCATCGGGAACTGCGCGAAGAGGTCCGGATCGATCCCCTCGCCGGTCTTGTAGCCGTCGAAGAGGTCGTTTCGAAACGACTCGATCTTCGTGTCGAAGGCCGCTGCGACGTGGGTGACGCCGTCCTCCGAGAGGAACGACGCCCACGAACGGAGCAGCGCGCGGGTCGCGCCGACCTCTTTGCCATCGGGCGACGACGCCCCCGGCGCGCCGTAGTACACGCGAAAGAGCTCGTAGGTTCCGTCGAGGAGATGGACGTCCATCGGCGGCTTTGTAACACGCGGATGGCGAGCGTTTCTCAGGCGTCTGTTCGCGGGCTACGATGGGGTATGGATCGTCGCTTTCTCTGGGGCGCGCTGGCCGTCTCGCTCGCCCTGCAGCCGTCGGTGGCGCTGGCGCAGCAGTTCGTCATCTTCGATCAGACCTACACGCACACCGGGGAGCTGCCCGATTCGCACTACCGCGTGGACCCGCTGCCGGAGACGCCGGCGGATCTGACCAGTCCCGTCGACTACGCGAGCGGGACCGTGCACCTCTACATGGAGGTGCTGACGAAGCCGACCGACGAGCCGACGAAGATGCAGGTGTGCTTCGAGGCCTCGCCGACCTACGGCTGCACCGCGCAGTCACCGACGTATACGACCACCGGTCTATACGAGTGGTCGACCGACGTGGTGGACTTCTGGTCTCCCGGCACGCCCGACTGGAGCATGGGCTCGGGACGCATCGCCGTGATCCTCAAGGACACGATGAACAACAAGCCCTCGATCGACAACGTCGGCGCCGATGTCGCCGCGCGCTACACGCCCACCGATCTGCACCTGGTGATCACCTGGGTGGCGCCGGGTGCGACCTACGTCCCGCCCATGCCGGACGCGGTGGATGGCGGGGTCTCCGACGGAGGTGCAGCGGATGGAGGAGCCGCCGACGCGGGCGCCGCCGATGCGGGCGCCGCCGACGCGGGCCCGACGCCAGACGCGGGCGCGATGGCCGACGCGATGGCCGCACCCGACGCGACCGCCGACGCGACGCCCGCCAGAGATGACGTCACAGGTGGCTGCTCCGTCGGCGGGCGCGGCGCGGGCGACGCCGCCTGGCTTTCGCTCTTCCTGTTCGTGGCTCTGGGCGCGCGATCTCGTCGCAGGCGGTGAGGCTTTGCGCTTCTACCGACGCGGGCTCCTTGTCGTCACGGCCGTCGTATCGCTGGTCTTTGCGTGCGCGCCCGAGCGCTGCGAGGCGCAACAGATGAGCGCCGCGATGCACCACTACTTCGATGGTGAATTCGCCGAGAGCTTCGCGTTCGCCGGCGTCGGCGCTGCCCTGGGCGGTACCTCTGTCTACCTGCTCACGCGGCAGGAGGACTTCTCCACCGGGATGGCGATCCCCCTGATCGCGATCGGCGTGATCCAGCTCGCCGCAGGCGTGGTCCTGTGGGCGCGCACTCCGGGGCAGGTCGCCGATCTCGACGCGCAGCTCGAAGAGGACCCCGAGGCCTACCGAGAGGCGGAGCTCGATCGCATGCTCGCCGTGAATCACGAGTTCGAGCTCCTGGAGGCCACCGAGATCATGCTCGCCATCGCCGGCGCCATCACCTTCGCTCTGGGCCTCGCGGCCGAGCAGGACGTGATGACGGGCATCGGCGTCGGGACGACGATCCAGTCGCTCGCGATGCTCGTCCTCGACCTGCTCGCGAAGGGACGCGCCGAGCGCTACATCGAAGCGCTCGAAGCGTTCTGAAAGATCACTCGGCTTCGTCGCGTCCGATCCGCTCTGAGGCGTCGCCGAGCGCGTCGGCGGTGGTCTCGAGGGTCTTGGCGCTCGTCTCGAGGGCCAGGCGCGCGAGGTTCAGGCCGTGGCTCGCCCAGAGGCGGCCCACGGTGAAGAGGGCGCCGACGGCTTCTTCGGCGGCGGTGGTGGTTTCGGTCGCTTCTTCGGTTCGTGCTTCTTGGTTCATGACTCGTCCTTTGGCGACTCCTCGTCGCCTTCTTCTCTCGCTCTGAAGGGCAGGCATTCGTCGCCCAGCAGGACGCGGGGCCCTGCGTCGTCGCGAATGCCGAGATGTGCTTCGGTACCGCGTGGGAGCAGGGCGCCGCAGAGCGTGCACTCCTCGTCGCGCGCGAGGCGGAGCGTCTGGTAGCCGATCACGCCGGCGAGCGGCGCCTTCTTCACGGCGGGCTTCTTCGCGCGCGGCTCGGTCGCGCCCTTCGCCAGCCGCTCGGCGGCGCCGCGGAGCTCGCTCTCCGCGCGGCGGCCCATCACGTCCACGGTGTCGACCGCGTCCTCGAGGATGGTCCGCACCACGTTCGAGACGGGGACGCGGAGGTTCTTCGCCAGCTCCTTCAGCTCCTGCTCGAGGACCGCGGGGACGCGGGTGTGAAGGACCTTCTCCTTTTTGGGCGGCTCGGGTGGCTCCGACGACATGCCCTGTATGTAACACACCGTGACACGTGCGCCAGTCACAATGTGATACAAAGTGTCGTTTCTTGGGAATCCTCAACGATCCAGAAGATCTACCGTCACATCTCCCACCGTTGGGCAGCCCGCGAGGGCCATCGCCAGGTCGAGCTCTCGGCCCAGCATCCCCAGCGCCAAGGCGACGCCATCGGCGCCGCCCACCGTCAGCCCCCAGAGGATCGGCCGTCCGATGAGCACCGCTTTGGCGCCGAGCGCGAGCGCGCGAAGCACGTCCACGCCGCGACGGATCCCGCCGTCGACGAGCACCTCCGCCCGGTCGCCGACCGCGAGCGCGACGCCCGGCAGCGCGTCGGCGCTCGCGATCGCCCCGTCGAGCTGCCGCCCGCCGTGGTTCGAGACGACGATGCCGCGCGCGCCGTGCTCCACCGCGCGGATGGCGTCGTCTCCGCGCACCACCCCCTTCACGAGCACCGGCAGCTTCGTCATCGACGCCAGCCACTCCACGTCGGCAAAGGTGAGCGAGGCGTCGAGCTGCTCCGTCACGTACTCGGCGAGACCGCTCTTGCCGGCGCCCGGATCGGCGACGTCGCCGCGCCCCAGCGCCGAGACGTTCTTCACCTCGAGCCCTTCGGGCAGATGAAAGCGGTTGCGCACGTCGCGCTCCCGCGTCCCGAGCAGCGGCGCATCCACCGTGAGCACGATCGCCTGGCAACCCGCCGCTTCAGCGCGCTCGACAAGCGCCTTGGTGGCCCCGCGATCCTTGTAGACGTAGAGCTGAAAGAAGACGGGCCCGCTCGCCGCGGCGACGACGTCCTCCATGGCGGTGTTCGAGAGGCTCGAGAGGACGAAGATGGACCCCGCCTCACCGGCGCCGCGCACCGTCGCCAGCTCGCCTTCGGGATGGGCGAGGCGATGGAACGCCGTGGGCGCGACGAGGATCGGCGCCGAGACCTCGTGGCCGAGCACCGTCGCTTTCGTGCTGCGCACCGACACGTCCACCAGCACGCGGTAGTGGAGCTTGTAGCGCGACCACGCGGCGACGTTGTCGCGGAGCGTGTGCTCGTCGTGAGCGCCGCTCCGGTAGTAGTCCCACGCGGTCTTCTCGACCTTCTCGGCGGCCAGCGCTTCGAGGTCGCGGAGGTTGATCGGCTCCATCGGCGCCGACGATACCGCCCGCGGCGGGCGATGTCGCCAGCGCAGGCTACGGCCCGACCCGACCGAACCAGGCGATCCGCAAGCCGGCCGTGGCGTCGAAGGCGAAGCCCAGATCCTGGCCCGGCTCCTTGCGGCCGAAGAGCTGGAAGCCGAAGACCATCTGAAAAGGGCCGGCGATGTCCAGCGTCGTGTCCCAGCGCCCGCGCAGCTCCTGGCTCTGCGGCGTCAGGAAGTAGTCGAAGGTGTACTGGGTGGTGAGCTTGCGCGTCCCCTCCACGATGACGGTCCACGGCGCGAGCACGAGCTGAGCGGAGAATCCGAAGTTCACTTCGTGGGTGGGATCGAGGAGCTCGGTGACGATGCCGGCGCCAGCCTTGAACGTCAGGTGCTGGGTTATCAGGAAACGCAAGCCACCCGTCGGGCGGTAGAGGAGGTGGTGGTAGTTGCGGGTATTGGGCTGGGTGAACTCGCTCTCGAGGTAGTTCTCGACGTAGGGCTGCGGCACGTAGAAGTAATCGTTGTCGCTGTGAAAGCGCCGGTAGGCCACCGTGGAACGAAGGGAGAGGATGTCGTCACCTTCGGCGAAGGGATCGGTGTTGGTCTGCGTCGTTCGATAGCGCGCGACGCCCACGTTCTCCCAGCCCCAGCTCCGCGAGGCCGCGTTCGCTTCCAGCTGGCTCATGAAGCCGAAAGTGATGCTGTTGTTTCGGCCGAGCTGCGCCGCGGAGTAGATCGCCGACCCATCGGCGTTGGTGGGATTGGTGACGGTGGTGCCGGCCATGCGCGCGTCGAAGTCCACGCGGAAGTTCCACTCGAGGTCGTCGGCGGGATCGCGGATCGCGGCCCGCGGATCCTCGTCGCGTGGCTGGCTCAGGAAGTCGAGGAGCGCGGCGCGAATCGACGCGTGCTCCAGGGGCTGCCAGTGCTCGTCCTCGGGAAGATCGGGCAGGGCGCCGGCGCCGCCGGCGGCGAGGAAGTGGAGCGTCGAGACGCGATAGGTGCCGCCGATCTCGAGCGGCCGTCCGTTGACCGTCGCCTTCGAACCGTCCCACTCCAGGCCCGGAACGACCAGGTACCCCTCTTCGAGCTTCTGCGCGACGCTCTGAAGCCACGTCGCCGGCACGTCGGCGACGACGATCTGCTCGTCGTACTGCATCGCCACGAAGACGTCGCTGCCGGTGAGCGCGTCCCCGTCCGGTGGAAACCACTGCCGGCTCAGCACGCCCTGGTCGACGATCGCCAGCTCGGTGTCCGAGCGCAGACGCAGCACGCCCGCAGCGAGCTCGAGCATGCCCCGTCCGGTGATCGGCTCGTGCAGGTGTCCGCCCGGCAGGCGCTGCCCCCACCGCTCGCAGTAGCGGCGGCCCGTCTGTAGAGACCATCGCGTGAAGGCGGGCGCGACGCGCACCGAGGGGACGACCGGGCGCGCCATGATGTCGTAGATCGCGCTGACGTAGTCCTCGCGTACGCGGATGTCGAGCGCGCCGCCCGGCTGTGCGGCGACGATGGCGGGGCGCACCGTCGGCGGCCTCGCGAAGACCATCTGATCTCCGGCGCCGGGCGCGAAGAGGATGTTGGGACGCGCGTCTTCGGGGAGCGCGGTCGCGAGCTCGATGGCTTTGCCGGGGGCATCGGAGACGTTCGCGCCGTGGTCGATGACGCCGATCACGATCTCGGCTCCGGCGGCGCGCGCCCGCCGCACCGCGCTGGTCATCCCTTCGAGGGGCGGCGTCGCGCGCAGCCCCGCGGCGAGGTTCGGCGCCAGCGCTTCGAGGGTGTCGTTGGGCATCACCGAGACCAGCGCGACCCGATGGCCGTTCACGATGTGGATCGACGGTCCGTCGCTTCCGTCGACGAGAACCTCACAGAGCTCCGCCGCCGGCCCGTCGGGCAGACAGAAGAGGTTGCTGGCGATCCCGGGGATCCCTCGCTCACGAAGCGCGCGGAACGCGCGTAGCATCGAGCCGCGTGCGGCGGCGAGCTCGTTGGGCCCGAAGATCAGCGCCCTGTAGCCGAGCTCCTCGATCAGCTCCGCCATGCGCTCGGGCTCTTCGTAGGCGGCGAAGCGCGCCACGGCGCCCGGCGTCAGGAGCGAGCCGGTGTCGAAGATCAGCGGATGGTCCTCTCGCGCCGCGAAGCTCATCAGCTGCGGCGTGAGGTTGGCGTAGGGTGTGTCCTCGAGGGTCTGCTCGCCGTTGCACACCGGATGGCCGAGGTCCCCACCCACGCCCGAGGTGGCCACGATCCGCGCGATGGTGCGCTCTTCCTCGAGGCGTTGCTGTTCTGCGTCCTGTGCCTGAGCGTTCGCCGCGATCAGAAGCGCGGTGACGAAGGCGGCCCCAAATCCTGAGGCCCGCATCAGCCGTTCCGTTGGACCGGCCTGTAGGGATGGATGAAAGTGGCGAGCGCGGCCGAGTTACGCGTCGAGATCCACAGCCTTCCCTGTCCGTGGAAGTTGCACACCAGACCCTCGCCGCTGAAGAAGAGGCTCTTGATGCCGCCCACGCGCGACACGTTGTAGGAGAGGCCCGAGGTGAAGCCGACCACGTGGCTGGTGTCGCAGACATAGCCAGCGGGGCCGACGTCCACCGCGTGGATGCCGCCATAGGAGTTGAAGAAGAGCGGACCGTGGCCACTGCACTTCAACAGGAACATCCCGGTGCCGCTGAAGAAGCCCTTTGCGCCGCCCCACTTCGTATCCAGCACCACCGTCGGCGCTGACGCCATGTACGCCCGCGACTGGAGGAACACCTCGTGGTGTCCATCCATCTCCAGCGCCTCGACGTCACCCTCGGGCCCCGGCGCGAGCCACAGCGTCTGACCGGGCTGGGTCGAGGTGAAGGTGTTCTGAAAGAGGCTCTCGCCGCCGAGGAGCTTGCGCTTGGCGGCGTTCAGGAGCCCGCCCTGCATCGAGGTCTTCATCTCGATGCCGCTGTCGCGCGCGACCATCGCGTCCGATTCGGCGAGGACCGACTCGCCGGGCTGATCGAAGTAGACTCGGACCATGCCGAAGTCGGGCTTGTCGAGGAGCTCGTAACGCATGGTCTAGCCCTTCCTCGGCGGAAGCATGGGACCGATGGTCCCGCCGAACTCGCCTGGGTTGCGCGTCTGGATCCAGATGCGCCCCTGACCCTTGAAGTGACAGACGAGACCCTCGCCCGAGAGGAACGACGCGATCCATCCGCCCGCGCTCCTGCCGACCGAGTACTCGAGGGTCGCGTCCCAGGCGACGAGATGTCCGGTGTCGATGACCAGGTTGCCGTCGCAGGGGATCATCTGGATGCCGCCGAACGCGCCGACGATGCACTGGCCGAACTCGGTCGCCGTCGCCTTGAGCACGAAGACGCCCTCACCAGCGAAGAAGGTCTTGAAGCCGCCGACCTTGGTCTCGATGTTTACGTTGGGTGTCGACGCGATGAAGCTCGCGGACTGGATGAAGTAGCCGTGCTCGGTCATCTCCAGCACTTCCATGTCGCCGGGGAGGCTGTGGGCGAGGAGCACCTCGCCCTGTCCCTGCTGGGCGGTGAAGGTGTTTCGGAAGAACGACTCGCCGCCGAACATCCGCTTGAGACCTTTGAGGAGCCCACCCGACTGCGTCTGCATGTGGACGTTGGTGCTCATCCCGACCATCGCGCCCGACTCGGCGACGACCGATTCGCCGGCGGAGAGCGAGACGCGCGCCATGGCCTGCGCGGGGCGATATCCGATGTCTACGTTCATCTCTTCGCTCCTTCAGCCGGGCAGGATGCTCGTCAGCCAGCCGACGAGTGAGCCGAGGTTGCGGGACTGGATGTAGACGCGGCCCTGGCCATGGAACTCCGCGACCATGCCTTCGCCCGACGCGACGAAGCCCATCAGACCTCCGCCCGCGCTCTTGATGTCGAAGGTGAGGTTGCCCTCGTATCCGACGAGGTGGCCGTTGTCGACGATGTAGCTGCCGTTCACGTCGACCGCGTGGATGCCGCCGTAGCTGTTGAACCAGAGGTCGCCGACGCCCGAGACGTCGAGCATGAACGCGCCCTCTTTGGCGAGGAGCGACTTGAGCCCGCCGAACTTCATCTTCATGTCGATCTCGCCCGAGTGAGCGACGTAGGCGCCCGAGGAGAGCACCAGCCGCTCGCCGTTCATCCGGCGGTAGCCGATCTGCCCGGAGAGCGTCGGCGCCACCCACACGCTGCCGCCCTGAGGCGCCGAGAAGTGGTTCACGAAGAAGGTCTCGCCGCCGATGACCTTGCGGATCATGGCGATGAGGAAGGCCTTCAGCTTCGCGAACAGCCCGGGGGAGCGACCCGCGTTCATCTTCACCTCCATGTTCACGCCGCTGTGCCGCGCGACCATGGAGCCGGCTTCGGCGACCACCACCTGGCCCGGCGCCAGGTCGAAGCGGAGCATCGCGAAGGACGGACCGTGGGTGATCTCGTGAACGACTTGCGCCGCGGGCGCCGGTGCTGGCTGTCCTGGCATCGGCTGGCCGGGGCTCGGCTGCTGGGGAACGGGCTGGTTCATGGCCGGCGCTTTCTAACGCGAAAGCGCCGCTTTGCGAAGCTGCTGTGATTTCCGCCGTCAGCGGCTGCGTTTGATCGATCGACCGAGTCGAAGCCTCGCCGTCGCGACTACACACCGAGATGAGTTCCCTCTAACCTCGTCGCATGCGGTCGTGCGTCCTCCGCGCCCTCGCGCTCGTCTTGGTGCTCTCCTCTCCGCTCGGAGGGTGCAGCGACGACGTAGGCACGCAGGTGCTCGTCCATTTCGATGCCGACGATGCGTCGCGCGCCCGTGCCGCCTCGGTGAGGGTGACCGTGGTCCGTGACGGTGGAGCGCCGGAGGTGCAGACCGAGAGCGTGACGGGACCGGATGCCCGTGTTTCGTTTCCTTTCACTCAGCCGCTGCAGCCGGGGAGCGGGGGTGCTACCGCGGGCTTTCAGATCCTGGGCGAGTTGTTGGACGACGCGGGAGCGGCTTTCGCCGAGCAGCGCGCCATTGGCGCTTTCCGCGAGGGACAGCGCCTGCACGTGTGGCTGCGGTTCGAGGCGGGATGCCTCGACCGGCTCGATTGCGGCGACCGGACCACCTGCGTCGCGGGTGAGTGCGCGCCGGCTTGCGTCGAGCCCTCGAGCGACGAAGCCGGGGTGAGCCGCTCCGAGCCCATTGCATGCCCGGGCGTGGACGCCGGGATGCCCGATGCCGGTGTGGACTGGACGATTCCGGATTGGCCTTCCGACTGGCCCTGCGCGCCGGCGGAGGAGTGTGACTCGGCGCGCGTCGTGTTCCGATCGATCGGGGCGCGCTTCGATCCGGTCGCGACGGACACCGGTGCCACCATCGATGTGGTGGAGCCGACTCACGTCACCTTCACGGTCGATCTGCCTCCAGACGTAGGCACGGGCGATCAGATCGTCTTTCCGCCCTCGACCGAGGAGCTCTTCGTCCTGGGTCGCGTCGACGATCGGCGGCTGGTGCTTCAGCAGCCGCCGACGAGCGCGAGCGCCATGGACGCGCCCTTCGAGATTCGCCGCGCATACACCAGCCTGCCCGACTGGGAAGAGGGGCAGGGGGGCGACCTGTCCACGAGACGTACGCTGGAGGTCGGCGTCTGCTATGCAGACGCGCCCCTTCGGGACGAGGTGATCATCGATGGATCGACCACCGACATCGCCCACTACCTCATGCTCACCGCGGCTCCCGGTCATCGACATCACGGCGTCGGGGGCGCAGGCGTCCAGGTGATCCCGGATCCGCCAGATCCGGCTGCGCCCGAGTACGTTCACGCGATCGAAATTCGCGACGATTTCACGCGGATCCAGTGGCTGAGCATCACCGGCTGGGCCGACGAGGGACAGGACGCAGACGCCATCCACGTGCTCGCCAGTGACGTGACGATCGAGTCGCTGCTGATCGAAGACGAGGGCTACGAGACCGGCGGCCCCGATCCCGAAGTGGGCGCAAACGGCATCTCCCTCGACCAGCCCGGCGCCACGTTGACGATCCGCAACACCTTCATCCACGACGTCGCGCGCGCCGGGATCCTCGTCAACCGAGTGAACGACACACGTGTCTTCGTGGAGAACACCACCGTCGTCGGCTGCAAGAAGCACATGTATTCGGAGTACCTGGGCTGCGTCGGGATGTACGACGGCAGGGCATCCGTCATGACGCTCCGCAACGTGATCGCCTACGGGATACGCTACGGCCGGGATGGTGAGTGCATGAACCCGCTGCAGGCGGGGGCGTTCTTCCTGTCCGGGGCGATCGACGGATCGACACCGGCCGACATGCGCTGCAGCGAGGAGAACCAGCGACGCGGCCACTTCGACGTCATGGCCAGCTCCAACAACATGTCCGATGACGATACGGCTCCCGGCGCCGACTCCATCCAGAACGTCTCCTCGGGGATGTTCACCACCGACCTCCATCTTCCGGATGGCTCCCCCGCCATCGGTGCCGGTCGCGCTCTCACCGACGAGCCGGCGCTCGCGCGCGACATCGACGAAGAGCTCAGGCCCACCAGTGGGCCATGGGACATCGGCGCCGATCAGCGCTCCGCCCCCTGATCGGCCACGCGCTATATTGGGCGCCATGGATCCGGTGCGGGTGCACGGAGACGCCGGTCGCGGCGACTTCACGGCGGTGGTGGAAGCCATCGCGGCGCTCGACGCCGAGGGACGTCGCACGGATCTGGCGTGGTCGCTCGCGCTCCGTTCGCGGCTCTCTCTGGTCGACGAACGCGTTCCGCCGCTCGACATGCGGTGGGTCGACGACGCTTCCGATCCACGGGAGCGGGCGGCGCTGGTGGAGGCGTGCCTCGACGCCGCGCTTCGCTTCGTCTTCGCGATGGACCCCGCCGCGCTCGAGCGCGTCGCTGAAAAAATCGCCGCTCTTGCCCAGCACGGCGACGAGCGCGCGCGACTGGGCTGGGCGTCGGTCACGGCCTGGACGGCGTATCTGAAGAGTGGATCCTCGGAGGACCTTCAGCCGATCACCGAGGAAGCGAGTCGGGCAGGGCTGTCCGATCTCGTCGTGATCACGACTTCTCAGCGGGCTCTGGTCGCGTTGAGCCACGACGCGCTGGCCGACGCGGTCGCGCTCGCACGGCGCGCTTCCCGGATGGCGCGAACGGAGGGGATCCTGGCGCCCGAGTATCTCGCGAACCTCGTGCTGGCGCGGATCCGGCGGCACAGCGGGATGCCGCATCTCGCCGCGCGCATCCTCGGCGCCCTCGCAGCGGTGGTTCCTTCGCCTCTGCGCGGGCTCGTCGCCTGGGAGCTCCTCCTGGCCGGCGCGAGCGACGCTGCGGGATCCGCCGTCGCCGGTGCGATCTCGAACGAGCGGCCGGCGATCGCTACCCGCGCGGCTGCGGAGCTTCTCGCCGCCGCGCACGACGGTGACCTCCCTCTGTTCACCCACGCTGCATCGCGGCTCAGCGCTTCGACAGCCCCGGCGAGCCCGCTTCTCCGCGACGCGGTGAGCCTCCTATCGGCCGTCGATCCCGCCGTGGTCGTCAGAGCCGCGCCCGAGCAGACGCGTGGATTCCTGGACGGGACCTCACCGGCCACGCCTCCCGCACTGACGGGGCTCTGCATGCCCGATGTCGACGACGACGGGAACGAGATCGCGGGCGCCTTCGTGCTCTTGCGCAAGGATGCCTCGGCGCGTCGCGTCCTCCGGCCGGCTCTCGGTCTCGTCGATCCCGGTGCAGCGCGCGGCCACACCCTGGCCCACGCGCGAACCAACACGGCGCTCTCAATCCTCGCTTTCGCCGGTCCCGAGGGCCTCGACGACGCTGCGCTCTTTCGGGCGGTGTACGGTTTCGAATACGAGCAGGCCCAGCACGGAAGCGCACTCCGTCAGCTCGTCCGTCGCATGCGTGAAGAGATCGGAGACCGAGGCGCCATCGATCGCACCGAGGAAGGCGGCTACGCGCTCCTGCCGCTCTGCACGAGCGCCATCCCCGACCCGCGCTGCGCGCCCGAAACCGACGAGCTCATTCTCCGCTTCCTGGCTGCCCGCGGGGGTCGCGCCTCGGCGCGCGACGTGGCCGCGACGCTGGGAATCGCCTTACGGACCGTGCAACAGGCTCTCAAGACCCTCGTGGACGATGGCGCCTGTGAGGCCGTTCGCAGCGGCCGCGCCGTCGAATACGCGCTCGAGGACACCACCTTCGCCAACCCCACCCTGACCCGCCTGAGCCCGAAAGGCGCCTGATCCCGAGGGGATTGTCGTGGGCGAGCCGCCCGCGACAATCCGCGCATCCGGGGTCACTGACCCTTTCGGCCGCCGCGGTTATCCCAAATGCATGGGAGGTTTCATGGGCGCTGCGGCTTGGATGCGGAGGCTGGTGATCGTCCTCGGGGTGCTCGGGCTGGCCGGCTGCAACGGGTTCATCAGCGATGCGGGAGAGGAGGGGCCCACGCGCGAGTGGCCGCCGGGCGTTTCGCCGACGGAGGAGGGCTGGGTCCCTCACGCCGACCCCGGCCTTCGCCTCCTCACCCGCTTCGAATACGACAACACCGTCCGCGATCTGTTGGGCTTCGACCCCCGGCTCGCGAGCGAGCGCTTTCCGAACGACGTGTCGAACGCGGTCGGCTTCGACAACGGCCACGCATGGAGCGTGAGCGAGCTCCACGTCGAGCGGCATCTCGAGGTGGCGGAGGAGGTGGCGCGGCGCGCGGTCGCAGAGCACTGGGATTCGCTCGTCCCGTGTGCACGCGAAGGCGCCGACGGGTGCCTCGAATCGCTGCTCGACCGATGGCTACCGCGTGCGTTTCGTCGCCCCGTCACCGCCGAGGAGCGCGCGGTGTTCACGGAGCTCGCGTCCGGTTCGGCCGATCTCGGGTTCGAGACCTCGGTCGAGCTGGTGCTCACCGCGATCCTCACCTCGCCCCAGTTCCTCTATCAACTCGAGCCTTCGCCGAGCGGTGCCCCGGGCGACATCGTCGCCCTCGACGGCCCGGCGCGAGCCTCGCGCCTCAGCTACTTCTTGTGGGCTTCGATGCCCGACGACGCGCTCCTCGATGCGGCAGTGGCGGGTGAGCTCGACGACCCTTCCGTCTTCGAAGCGCATGCGCGTCGCCTGCTCGACGACCCCAGGGCTTCCGAGGCAGTGGACATGTTCCATCGCCGTTGGCTGAGCCTCGACCTTCTCGATCAGATGGAGAAGGACCAGACGCTCTTTCCCGAGTACGACCCGGCCCGCGGCGTCGAGCTCGGCGCGTCGATGCGCGCCTTCCTCTCCGATGCCTTCGACGGTGGGTTGGCGGTCCTCAACACGTCGAACTCAGTCTGGCTCACCCCAGAGCTCGCGGCGATCTACGGCGTCGACGCCACGGGCGCGCCGGCCGGAGAGCTCACCCGATACGAGCTCGACGCGAGCCGTCGCGGCGGTCTGTTGACCCAACCTGCGCTCCTCGCGATGCTCTCGCACGCCGACCAGCACTCGCCGATCCTCCGCGGCGTCTTCCTCCGCGAGCAGATCCTGTGCGCGGATCTGCCCGATCCTCCACCGGGGATCGCGGTGGCGCCGCCGCCGCCCGATCCGGATGCGACCTCGCGTGAGCGCTTCACCGAGCTCACCAGCGATCCGACCTGCGCCGCGTGCCACGGCCTCATCAATCCGGCCGGGTTCCTCTTCGAGCACTACGACGCGCTCGGCCGCTTTCGCGCCGAGGAGAACGGTCGGACGATCGACGCGAGCGGCGAGCTCCTGGGGCTGACGGACGACCCGAGCCTCGCTGGAACGATCGAGGACGCGGTGGACCTGGGGGAGCGACTGGCCGGAAGCGAGCGCTTCGAGCGGTGCGTCACCCGACAGTGGGTCCGATGGACCCTTCGCGGTCCGGACAGCTCCGCCGACGAGGTGCTCGTCGATCGCGCCGCGGCGGCCCTCGAAAGCTCCGGCGGAGACTTCCGCGAGATGCTCCTGGCGCTCGCAACGTCCGACGCGATGCGCGTCCGTCGCATCCCGGGGAGGGAATGATGAAGAAGAAGGCTTTCTCCAGGCGCACTTTCCTCCGCGGCACGGGTGGTGTCGCGGTGGGCCTGCCGCTGATGGCGTCCGGCCTCGGGGCTCTGGCACAGGACCGCGCGAGCGGCGGGCCGCCGAAGCGTTTCGTCGTCTTCTTCATCCCGAACGGTGTGCTCACGCCCCACTTCTTCCCGACGGACGTGCGCGGTGAGCGCGATTTCACCTTCGGCCCGACCATGGAGCCGCTGGCGGTGCATCGAGACCAGCTGCTGATCCTCAAGGGGATGAACCAGCACTCGCGTCGGGGCCCGGGTGATCCGCATCAGAACGGGATGGGCGGCGTTCTCACTGGCCGTCCGCTCCTCGAAGGCGACTTCGAAGGGGGGGGATGCGACTGCTCCGCCGGGTGGGCGTCGGGGATCAGCATCGATCAGGCGGTGGCGCGCCAGATCGGCGCCGATACGCGCCTCCCCAGCATCGAGCTCGGCGTCTTCGCTCTCGCCGGGGGCCTCGGCGGCGCCGTCTCGACGCGCACACGCATGAGCTACACCGGTCCTGGCGAGCCGCTTCACCCCATCGACGACCCGCGCGAGAGCTGGGCACGGCTCTTCAGCGACTTCGGCACCGATGGCTCGGAGCTCGAGCGCATCCGCCGCCGTCGCTCTTCCGTGCTCGATGCCGTGCTCCAGCAGCACGACATCGTCCGCTCTCGACTCTCGAGCGAGGATGCCCAGCGCCTCGATCGTCACTCGGAGCTGATTCGCAGCATCGAGCGCCGCCTCGACAACATGGGCGCCGCGCTCTGCACGGCGCCGGAGGAGCCCGCGGCGGTCGAGAACCGACACGTCAACATGCCGCTCATCTCGCGCCACCAGATCGATGTGATGGTCGCGGCGCTCGCCTGTGACGTCACACGTGTGGCGAGCATCATGTACTCGAACGCGAACGGCAACTACACGATGCCCTTCGACCCGGTCGACAGCGACAGTGCAGGCCACAGCCTCGGTCACGAAGCGCAGAACGACAACGAGCAGGGCGTCGAGTACGACCGGCGAGTCCGGTGGACGATGGGTGAGCTCTCGTATCTGCTCGATCAACTGAAGTCCGTTCCCGAAGGGGATGGAACGATGCTCGACAACACGGTGGTGTTTCTTGTTTCGGAGAACGCGACGCCCCATCACACCACGGCGGACATGCCGTTCGTCCTCGCGGGCAACGCGGGCGGGTACTTCGATCAGGGCCGCTACCTCGAATACGACGATCACACCCACAACGACCTGCTCGTCTCCATCCAGAACGCCTTTGGCATCGAGAGCGAGACTTTCGGGCTGGCCGAGTATTGCAACGGACCGCTCCCTCGCCTGGCTGCATGACTTGAACCGTGGGCGGAGACCGACGATCCTGAAGACGAATGGACGCCAGACGCGTCACAGCCGCCTCGCTCTTCTTCGTGCTCCTGCTCGGCCATGCGTCGGTCGTGGCGGCCGACGACGAGCAGGAGGAAGCGCGCGCGCTCTTCGATCAGGCGATGGAGGCGCGGACCGCCGACGACATGGCGCGGGCGGAGGAGCTGCTCGAGCGGTCGCTCGAGCTCGCGCCGAGCGCGCCGACCGCCTTCAACCTGGCCGAGGTTCAGATGCGGCTGGGGCGCGCGTGCGCAGCTGCCGACCTGTACGCCGCGCTCCTCTCGGACGACTTCGGAAAGCTGGACCCCGCACGCACACGGGATGTTCGCCGCCGCAGAGGGAGCGCGCTCCGACGCACGGCGCGGTTGACGATCCGATTGAGCGGGGCTGCTAGCGCGGCACTCACCGTCGACGCCGCCGAGGCGACGGAGTTGCGCCGGACGAATCCGACCGTCCTCTGTGCGGACGTCGGCGCGCATCGGGTGAGCGCCAGCGCCGATGGATTCGCGACTGCGGAGGAGCGCGTCACCGTCGATGCGGGCGAGGACGCGGAAGTGGAGCTCGCGCTCACCGCGATCGCCGCAGCGGTGACGACGCACGATGAGGTCGATGACACCGACGGTGGCATCTCGCCGATCTGGTGGGTCGTCGCGGGCGTGCTCGTCGTCGGCGCAGCCGTGGCGATCACCGCGGCGCTGGTTCTGACCAGCGGGCCCGACCAGGTCGTCGATCCCGTCTGGGGCAACAAGATGGCCCTGCACTTCTGACGGCGCGTCTCGAGAAGCTACGCTACCCTCGTTTCGTGGCGGAGCCCATCAACGTCTCCGACGAGACCACCCGACGCCGAGGGAAGAACGGTGGCTATCTCCCGCTCTATCCGATCGCCAAGGGCGGCATCGGCGTCGTGCAGCTCGTCTTGAAGCGTGAAGGGAGCTTCGAGCGCCTCTATGCGATGAAGACGCTGCGCGAGCACTTGCGCGAAGAGAAGACCTTTCGCGACTCGTTTCTCCAGGAGGCGCGGATCGCGGGCCTCCTCCGCCACAGCAACGTGGTGAGCGTCACCGACGTCGGGGAGGGGCGCGACGGGCCTTACTTCGTCATGGACTACATCGAGGGGATCACACTCGCGCAGCTCCTGCGCGGCCTGCCTCGCGGTGAGCTGCTCTCCATTCAGTTGTGCCTGCGCATCGCGCAACAGGTCGCGCGCGGCCTGCACGCGGCCCACGAGCTCACCACTCACGACGGCAAGCCGCTCCAGCTCGTTCATCGGGACGTATCGCCGCAGAACGTGCTGATCGGCTTCGACGGGGTGGTGCGCGTCGCCGACTTCGGCATCGCCAAAGCGCTGGGCCGCGACAATCAGACCACGACCGGCATCTTGAAGGGCAAGCTCGGCTACATGGCGCCGGAGCAGCTCCGCTTCGAGCGTCCCGACCGGCGCACCGACCTCTACTCCCTCGGCGTGGTCCTCTTCGAGCTCCTCGCGGGGCGCCGACTGTATTCGGGCGGCGCGGAGTCGGAGGCGCCGCACTTGATTCTCCACGGCCCCACTCCCGACATCAGCGAGGAGCGTCGCGACGTACCGGATTCCCTCGTCGCGCTCCTCTTCGATCTGCTGGCCAAGGATCGGGATCATCGGCCGCTGGATGCGCGCGAGGTCGCGGATTGCATCGGCGACATCCTCGAGGAGATGGGCGAGCCTCCGGAGTCCATCGAGTCCTTCCTGGAGGAGCGCTTCGGCGGCTTGCGCGACCAGATGCGTGCGAAGACGGCGCTCGCTCTCTCGGCGGTGCAAGAGGGACGCGACCCGACGGCGGCGGTCGCGCACGCCGACCGAGAGGAGGGCGCTCCGGGGACGCCCCCGGTGAGCGTGCGCTATCGACGGCGCGCGCGCGGCGGCGTCGTTCTGCTCGCCCTGGCCACGCTCGCGGCGGCGACCATGGGCGTGTGGTACGCGGTGAGGGGGAGCGAATCGGCCAGCGGGGATGAGGAGACTGTCGTCGAAGAGGGGACCACGGAGGCGGCGTTGGTCGAACGCGCCGAGTCCGAGCCCACCCCCGAATCGGAATCGGCGGCCGACCTCGCCTCGGCGTCCGAGTCCGAATCCGCGCCGGCGTCGGCCCCCGAGCCCGAATCCGCGCCCGAGTCGGAATCCGCGTCCGAACCCGACGAAACCCGCCAGGCGCGCCGCAGGGGTCGGCGGGCGTCGCCGCGGCGTGGGCCGCCGTCCTCTTCGATGATGGACTGCCCACCCGGCTGGTGGTGTCCGCCTTGACGGCCGGTGTCACCATGACCCTGTCGCGGGACGAGCTCTGACGCCGGGCCCGTGAGCTTGCGGTCACCGGCGGATCGGCTAGCAAGGCTGGATCATGCGCTGGTCTCTACTCCTCTTGCTCTCCTTTTCGCTCGCGTGCGGTGACGACGGGCGCGTCTTCACGGACGCTTCTTTCGATGCGTCGCCAGCGGATGCGGCGGGGGACGCCGATGGGGCGGCGGCGGACGCGTCGACCGACACTGGCGCCTCCGATGCGTCGGCCGACACCGGCGCGCCCGTGGACGGCGTGTCCATCGTCTTCGACTATCGCTTCGACACCGACGGCTTCTTCGACGACCCCGCGCGGCGCACGACACTCGAGCTCGCGGCGGCTGCGTGGGGGCGGATCCTGGCGGACGACTTCGAGACCGTTCCCGCGGGGACCTCGCTGCTCACCCGCGACCCGCAGCGGCCCGCCGATCCGGGGATGAACCTGACGATCGACGAGGACATCGACGACCTCTACGTCTTCGTGGGTTGTTCCATGGTCGACGGCGGCATCGCGCAGTCCAACAACACGGCGGCGCTCGGAACGGTGAGCGACCCGGCGCTGCAGGCTCGCCTCATCGAGCGCTATCAGGGCGCGGACTTCGAGCCGTGGACCGGGTGGATCTCCTTCGACTGCGACGAGCCCTGGTTCTTCGACGACACGCCTGAGACCGAAGACGACATCCCGCCGGCGATGAACGACTTCTATTCGACCGCGATGCACGAGATGGGTCACGTCCTCGGCTTCGGGACGGCCGACGCCTTCGAGGTTCTCGTCGACGACGCGGCCATGACGTACACCGGCGCCGCGGCGGTCGCAGCCTACGGGGGACCGGTGCCGCTCTCCGCATCGCTTGCGCACTGGGACTCGTCGCTCCGCTCCGACGGTCGCCCGACGCTGATGGACCCGAGCCGCACGGTCGGGACGCGCACGCCGCCGACAACCCTCGACAAGTCTGCCTTCACCGACTTCGGCTACGAGGTCCGCTAAATTTAGCCGGGTTCGCTCCCCAAATCGGTGCACTGCACCGATTTGGCGCAGGCTCACTGGGAGATCTGCTCGGAATCGGCTCGGCACGCGCATTGCCACGTGCATCTCCCGTTGGAGGTGCCGATGACCGAAAGAGACATCCGCGAGCGAGACATCCTGGTCGCGCCGAACGAGTACGCGTACGTGCAGGACCTGACGAAGGGACACATCGTCCTCTACGTCGGGCCGACGAAGATCAGCCTCTCGAACACCGAGCGAATGATCCTCCTTCGCGACGGACGCTTCGTGCCTGTCGAGCGCGACGACGTGCGGCAGGGCGTGCTCCCCTTCGTCGAGGCGACCTCCGCGCAGTACGTGGTGCTCGAAAACCCGCCGGTCGACGAGTCGCTGACGCCCACGCCCGGCGCCAACACCGCGGTGTCGCTCCGCAGCGGGCGCAAAGTGGTGGTTCCCGGACCGACCGAGTTCCCGCTCTGGCCCGGGCAGCGCGCGCAGGTGGTGGACGGTCACAGCCTGCGCCAGGACGAGTTCCTGGTGGCGCGGGTCTACGACGACACCTTCGACGACACGCTGCCGCCCATCGGCAGCGAGATGATCGTGCGCGGCACGGAGCGGAGCTTCTACGTGCCCAAGAGCGGGATCGAGGTCGTGCCGCACAAAGGGCAGTACGTCCGCAAAGCCTGGCGCATGGACCGAAGCTGCGGACTGCACCTGCGGGTGGTCGCGCCCTTCGAGGCGACGGAGGGTGATCAGCTCCCGCCGGGGAGCTACGCCTCGGGTCAGGACGTCTTCCTCTGGGGCCGCGAGGGCTACTTCTTCCCGACCGAGTCCACGGTGGTGCTCGATCGGGTCGTGGCGATCCCCCTCGCCGAAAACGAAGGCATCTACGTGCGCGACCGGAGCACCGGCGCGGTGCGCATCGTGGAGGGCCCGACGGCGTTCTTGCCCGACCCGACGAAGGAGACGGTGCTTCAGCGCGCGCTCACCCAAGCGCAGGTCGCGCGCTTCGGCGCCGAGGCGCGGAGCGACCGGGTGCCGGCGGTGTACGTGCCGCCGTCGACCGCGGTGATGGTGGTCGCCAAGGATCGACGCGAGGTGGTGACGGGACCGCGAACGCGCCTCCTCGGCTACGACGAGGATCTCGAGCAGCTCACCCTCTCCACCGGCCGCCCCAAGACCGACGCCGAGCTGCTCTCGACGTGCTTCTTGCGCATCGAGGGGAACAAGGTCTCGGACGTGATCGCGGTCGAGACCGCGGACCACGTCGAGCTGTCGGTCGCGCTCTCCTATCGAGTCTCCTTCGTCGGCGATCCCCAGCGCTGGTTCAACGTGAAGGACTACGTGGGGCTGCTCTGCGACCACGTGAGCTCGATCATCCGCGGCGTCGGCCGTGGGGTGTCGCTCGAGGACTTCTACACGCGGGGCACCTCCATCGTGCGCGATGCGGTGCTGGGTGCGCGCTCCGAGGAGGGCCAGAATGCCGCAGAGGGCCGGCCCGAGGCCCCCAGAAGAGGGCGTCGTGAGGGTCGCAACTTCGAAGAGAACGGGATGTGGGTTTACGACGTGGAGGTGCTCGCCCTCGAGGTGCTCGACCCGGAGGTCGACGGCCTGCTCTCGAGCGCGCAGCGCATGGCGATCGTCTCGGAGATCGGCCGAAAGAAGCAGGCGCTTCGCCTCGGCGACGAGCAGCTCACGGAACAGGTGAGCCGCGCGATCTTCGAAGCGAAGGCCAAGACCTTCGCCGCCCAGGTCGACCTCGAGCGCGCCGATCGCGAGGCCAAGCTCGCCGCCGCCCGCACGAAGCTCGACCTCGATCACTTCGAGACGGTGGAGCGCGCCACCCACGACGCCGAAGCCTTCTCCATTCGGAGCCGCGCGCGCCTCGCCGAGTCGGAAGCCGAGGCCGCCATCGACAAGACGCGCTTGGATGCCCAAGCGGCGGCCTTCCGGGAGCAGATGGAAGCGCTCGCGCCCGAGCTTGTCGCCACGCTGCGTACGCTCGGCAATCAGTCGTTGGCGCGCGATCTGTCGATGCACCTCTCGCCGCTCGCGATCCTGGGCGGGGACAGCGTCGCCGACGTCGCCGAGCGGCTGCTGGACCGGCTGCCGCTCGCGCTCGGGAGCGTCGGGGGCGATGACGACCGGCGGGGGATCGCGTCGGTGGTCGCCGCGTTGCCGAAGAGTGAGGACGCGGCGGAGTGAGGGGAGCGAGGGACGGTCGGCGACGGGCTGGGTCCGTCTGGCCCTCCGGCCGTCCGCGCTTATCTGTCATGCGTGACGAAGGCGCCGCATCGCTGGACGAATGAGGAGATCGCCGACCAGCTCGAGGAGGCGGCGGAGCTGTTGCGCGCCCACGGCGGCGATGGCTATCGGATGCGGGCCTACCAGCATGCGGCGGAGACGCTTCGCCATCTCGAGGAGCCGGCGATCGCCATCCTCGACCGGGACGGCGCGGAGGGGCTGGTGGCGGTGCCGACGATCGGGCGCTCGATCGCGGCGGCGATCGAGGAGATGGGGTATCGAGGGCGCTGGCTCTTCCTCGATCGGCTCCGCGGAGAGGTGTCGCCGGAGGAGCTCTTCATGACGCTACCCGGCATCGGCGAGACCCTCGCCGCGCGGATCCACGAAGAGCTCGAGGTCGACACCCTGGAGGAGCTGGAGGTTGCCGCTCACGACGGTCGCCTCGAGAAGGTCCCCGGCGTCGGGCCCCGTCGCGCGCACGCCATCCGCGATCTCCTCGCGGCGCAGCTCGGCCGTTCCACGCGCCGCCGCGCCCGCCGGGTGGCTGCCGCCCGCACCCATGACGAGCGCGAGGACGACACGCCGAAGGTCTCGCTCCTCCTCGCCCTCGACGCCGAGTACCGGCGGCGCGCCGAGCGGGACGCCTTGCCCAGGATCGTGCCGCGGCGCTTCAACGACAAAGGCGACAAGTGGCTGCCCATCTGGCACACCGAGGCCGAAGGGTGGGGCTTCACGCTCCTCTTCTCGAATACCGCGCTCGCCCACCGGCTCGACAAGACCCGCGACTGGGTCGTCGTCTACTGGGAGAAGGACGGCCACGAGTCGCAGGCGACGATCGTCACCGAGTATCGGGGCGAGCTGCGCGGTCGCCGGGTGGTCCGAGGCCGCGAGCGTGAATGCGGGAAGCACTACGCCCGCGCGGACGCACGCCCGCGGCCGCGTTGACCCTCACGAGCCCAGGATCGCGCCGTAGGTCGGGACGCCGTCTGGCCCGGGGCGCGTGAGCTCGAGACCTTCGAGGAAGCGGCGGTCGCCGAGGGTGCGGCCCGCGCTCTGGGCACTGGCGATGGCGTCGTGGAGCCGCTCCAGGAGCTCGAGCCCGGTGAAACGCGTGTCGTCCTTCGCGCGCAGGCGCAGCCGCGTCGTGATCCTCTCCTCGTCCGCGGGCGACCAGATCTCGACAAGCACGTCGACCTCCGGCTCTTCGAGAACGACCGAGCGCATCGTCGAGAGGTGCTCGGGAGAGAGCTCGCGGAGCTCGCGCTCGACCTCGGCGGGCCCGTCGATCGTCGCTGCCGGCGCGTCGCCCGTGGGGATCGAGAAGACCCAGGCTACGCCGCTGAGGAGGCGCTTCGGGAACTTCCTCGACGGCGCGAACGTCTTCGCCGCCACGAGGAGCACGGTGCGATCGTCGTCCGCCGCGCTGAACCAGGTGAGCCTGGCCGCCATGCGCGCGAGGCACGCCTCGTCGTCGGCCAGAGGAACGCTGCACCCGTGCGCGAGCACAGCGTGAAGCTCGTCGGGCGGGTGGAGTCGGTGAAGGCCGTCGGAGCACAGAAGCCACATGCCCCCGCGGTCGACGTCGATGCGACGCTCCTCCACGCGCACCTGTCCGCTTCCGACGAGCGGCCAGGGCTCTGGCAGCCTCAGTCCGTCTCCGGAGGCGCTCGCGAGGTCGAATCCCCACTCCGTCGGACCCGCGGACCAGTCGTCCGGTGTGAGGAGCGCGAGGCCGTCGTCGCGGATCGCATAGGCCCGACTGTGCTGAACCCACGCCAGATGGGCCGTCGGCCGGCGAAGCAGGAGGGCCACGACGGATGCACCCATGCCGCGGACCGCCGGCGCCGCAGCGATCTGGCGATCCGCCTCCTCGATCGCTTTGCGAAGCACGCCCGCTCCATCGCCGGTCGCCGTCTCTGCGGCGCGCCGCAGGCACATGATCACCCGATCGGCTGCCTGCACGTCGCCAAATGCATCGGCGACGACGAAGAGACCGCGATCGTGGTCGGCGAAGAATCGGTCCGTGCACTCGCCGCGCTCTGTGCCCGCACGCGTCATCCCGAAAGCGGCAGTGCTCCAGTCCTCTTCGAACCCGTCGGCGAGCTGCGACTCCACGAGCTCCCGAAGAGCCGTGCGGCACTCCTCCGCGTCGTCGAAGGCCCGGGTGCGCTCGACGGGATCGGGGTCGCCGGGCAGCGAGATGGTCAGGTGAAGAGCGGTGCCGTCGGGCGCGACGGCCCAGACCGTTCCGTCTTCGTGTCGAAAGCGCCGGCGGCTGGGAAGGGGTGAACGCCCGGGCGCCTCGTCCTCGGCCTGCGGCTCGAGGATGGGCGTGAGCTCGAAGGACGACGCGCCTCGTCGAGACCACGCATGCGCGATGACCCAAAGAACCTGCTCCGGGCTCGGCAGCGGCGCGTCGTGCGCTGCGCCGAGCAGGAACGCGCGCGTGATCTCCTCGATCACGTTGCCGAGCGCCGAACGATCCTGCGCTTCGAGCGCGCCATCTTCGAGGCGCACGTAGACTTCGCCCGCGTCGCGAAAGCGGGCATCGATCGCGGTGAGCGCCTGCCCCTCCGCTACACGGTAGGCACCTGGCGTCTCGCGCATCAGCGCGGCGATCGCCGACACGAGGTCGCGTCCCTCGAGCGGGGGCTCCCCGCGCGCCGTGCGCTCCTTCGCGTGGCGG
The DNA here is from genome assembly GCA_963727445.1 of uncultured delta proteobacterium. Taxonomy (GTDB): domain Bacteria; phylum Myxococcota_A; class Polyangia; order Polyangiales; family B10-G4; genus B10-G4. Next base: position 109,551 of record CAVSGI010000013.1, on the reverse strand, counting down.
GCCCACGCCTCGGCGGCGACGTCGGAAGGTCTCCTCGTGTCCACGCACTCAGGCTACACTTGGCGCGCTTCGGACGGCGACCACCTCACACCGGCGCCTCGTCCGGTGTCGCGCATGCCGCGCGGCCCCCGAGCCGCTCGGGTGCTGACGGCGGGCGAAGAACGCGGCATGGTTGTCGACCATGTGCATGTTCTCGAGGCCGGTGCGACACGTGGCGAAGACGCGGATCTTCGCGCGCTCCTTGCCCGACGGTGAGCAGGCGCTCGTCTACAGCATGAGCGTGGCCATCGCGGAGGACCTCGCGATGATCCTGCCACTGCCGGTTCCGCCGAAGCCGGCGGAGGACGCGGTGCGCTTCGTGGACCTTTCGGGGTATCCGAGCTTCTTCCAAGACCTGGACTCCGCCTTCCCGGCGCCGATCTCCCGGGGGCGCAGCGCCTTCGGCACGCAGACCTTCGCGCTCGAGTCCAAGAAGCTGGAGGTGCATCGGGTGGGCGAGTTCGACGCGTCCTTCGTGCCCACCCGCGGCGACTTCGGTCGTCTGGACGAACGGTTTCAGCTGGACCCGCACATCTGGGATCAGCTGCCGCAGTATCGCGACCATGGGTTCGCGGTGTTCAAGTTGGCTTCCCAGCGGAGCTGGTTTCGGCGGGTGCGACAGCAGACGATCCATCCGATGGCGTTCGTCTTCCCGCGCCGAGACCCGCGGGTGCTCTTCTTTCCGACGGTGCACGTCCACGACGGGGAGGTGCACGAGAGGGCGGAGTTCGATCATCAGCTCTATTGTCAGCCCGACGAGTTGACGGCGGCGACCTTTGGGTGGCGTGCTTCCGAGGGCGAGGTCGGCCGGTACGTGAAGGCGGAGCGCACCGCCGAGCTCGTCGCGGCAAGCGCGCCCGCCTACAAGCGCGAGCTCACGGGTCAGCACGCCAACGTCGACATCACCATCGATCCGCCCGACATCGACCCCTCGATCCTGCGGCGAAAGGGAGCGCACCACCTCCTGCAGCTCAGCATGATCGCCGCGTACCACGAGAGCCCGAGCGGTCGCGGCCGGGCCTGGCAGCACCACGCGAAGCACCACATGCCGCTCCTGTCGGAGCGCTTCGATGCGGCGCTCGTTGCCCTGACGGAGCGCGAAGCCGACGCGTGGCGGCTCGCGCCCTACGACGAGTCGCTGACGCTGCACGACATCAGCACCAGGGGCGGGGGACCCGGCAGCGCGGTGGAGTACGTGCTCTCTGCCCCGGGTTCCCTCGCGCCCTTCTTGGAGGGATACGAAGCGCCGACCGGACCGGGCCGGGTCCAGTTTCCCGTGCGCGACGAGGAACGGCTGGAGACGCAGCAGGTGACGCTCGCCTTCGCCGAGCTGCCGACGAACGAGCGCATCCAAGAGATTCAACGCGCGCTCGATGCGGCTCTGTCGGGGGTCGAGCTGCCCGAGGCCTGAGCGAGGAGCCGCCAACCCTCCGAACGTGTAGGATCGACGAGGATGCGGTTTCGATCCTCGCTCTTCGTGCTCGCAGTCGCGTCGATGGGGTGCGGGAGCGAAGAGCCGACCATCGAAGACGCAGGGAGCGCGGATAGCGCGCCCCTGGATGCGGGAATCGAGGTCGCCACGCCGGCCCCACCGGAGCTCCCGCGCCTGACCCCGTGTCCGGCTGAGTGGGTCGAGGCTTCCATCGAGGACGGCCCGACCTTCTGCTTGCCGTGGCCGGAGGGGCCCGCGCCGAGCTGCGCCGACCACGAGGCGCGCTTCCCGGGAGCCGAAGGCTGTACGAGGATCGGATCGGCCTGCCCGGCCGATGGGTGGCCACGAGACGCGCCGACAGATGCGCTCTTCGTGCGTGCCGGCGCCGCGGGGACGGGAACGCGGACCGATCCTTTCGGAACCATCTCGGAGGCTGTCGCGAGCGCCAATCCGGGTGACACGATCGCGATCGCCGCCGGCGAGTACGAGGAGGAGGTCGAGGTGCGCACCGACCTGACGCTCCTCGGCGCCTGCGCGGAGGGCGTGATCATTCACTCTCCGACCTCCTCCATCGCCGCCGGCGTGATCACCATCTCCGGCGGGGCGTCGGTGAACGCGACGAACTTCGGCATCGGGCCGAGCGGCCGCATCGGAATCTACGTGGCGGACCCGGAGACGACCGCCAACATCGCCGACGTGTTGGTGATCGAGGCCACTGCGGTGGGGATCTACGCGGAGCTGGAGTCGCATCTCGATATCGAACGCGCCGTAGTGAAACGCACCCAGACCACATCCGGCATATTGGGGCGGGGCGCGTCCTTCGAGACCCAGGCCACCGTGGTCATGCACGACATCGTGATCGAAGGGGGAGCGGAGCAGGGGATCTACGTGACGGGCGATGGGACGATTCTGACCCTCGAGGACGCGTCGATCAGTGGCGTCGCTGCGGTCGCCGCGGGACGCGGCTCGGGCGTCGTGGTCGCGAGAGGTGGCCGAGTCGAGATGCGGCGGGTGGTCCTCTTCGATCTCCGCGAGGGCGGGATCATCGCAGTGAACGATGGTTCGCAAGTCGTCGCAGAGGACACCGTCATCCGGGAGGTCGCGGGCGTCGACGGCACGCCGTCTCTCGGCCGCGCGATCAACGTGCAGGAAGGCGCATCGTTCGAAGGACGCCGCATCCTGGCCGACGCGGTACACGAGATGGGGGTCTTCGTGGGCGTCGCGACGGCGAGCGTCTCGGACCTGGTGATCCGTGACGTCGCCGTGGCGGCCGCCGGATATTCGGGCCGCGGGCTTTCGGCGCAGACCGGCGCCCAGTTGAGCGCATCGCGCGTCTTCGTGACCGGGGCGCACGAGGCAGGGGTCGCCGTCTTCGGGAGCACCGTCGACGTGACGGACCTGACGGTACACGACGTTCTCGAGTCTCCCGGTACTGGAACGGGGCGCGCGCTTTCGGTGCAGCAGGGCGGCTCGCTCACCGTGGAGCGCGGACACTTCGCGCGCTTGATCGAGATGGCGATCTTCGTGGCCGAGGAGGGGTCCTCTCTCAGTGCGACGGACGTGCTGGTGGAGGATGTCGCGAGCCGACCGAGAGACGGACTCTTCGGTCGGGGCGCCGTGGCTCAGACGAATGCGGAGCTCAGCCTGGAGAGGGTCGAGTTGCAGCGCGTCCGTGATGTCGGCGTGATGGCCACCTTCGACGCACATCTCACTGCGCACGACCTTCGCATCTTCGACGTCGACTGGGCGGCATGCTACGAGACGAGCTGCGGCGTCTTCGGTCCGGGTGGCCACGCGCTCGGCCTCTACGCCGGGAGCACGGGCACGGTCGAGCGTTTCGAGATCGACCGCACCGCCCTCTGCGGCGTTCAGGTCGATGGCGGCGGGAGCGTGACCCTCGCGGATGGCGAAATCGCCCACGCCGAGATCGGCGCCTGTGTGCAGAGCGACGCACAGGACCTCGGTGACCTCGACGGCATCCAGTACGTGGACAACTCTCAGAACCTCGACGCCACGACGCTCCCCGTTCCCGGGGCCGCGGACTCACTGGGCGAATGAAGCCATCGCGTTCCTCGACGCGGCGATGAACATCGGGAACATGAAGTGACGCGCTCTGGCGGGTCTCAGGGCGCGCCGCAGCTCAGCCAGGTGAGGATGCGATCCTTGTCCGCGCTCGAGAGCCTCTCGTCTCGCGGCATGCGGCCTGAGGAGATGTCCGAGGAGATGACGCCTTCGTTGGCGCGTACGACCGAGAGCGACGACAGCTGACTCCCGTGGCAGCGCGTGCAGTGGTCGCTGAAGAACGTCCTCGGCCAGTCTGCCCAGGTGTCGTTCGTACAAGCGGCCATGCCCGTGTCGGGGTCCATCATCGGCATGCCGCTGTCGGCCATGTAGGCATCCGGGGTGCCTCCATCATCCGAGGTGCCTCCGTCCGCGACCACCGGTGGGCCAGTCGGTCTGCGGGACTGACAGCCCGCGCCCATCGCCATGAAGAGAAAGAGCATCGAGAACGACGAGAGTGTCAAACCGCGCATGAGGTCTCCGTTCGATACGACACTAGTCCCCATGCGTGGGCGGGCGACGAGCTTCACCTCACTCGCCAACAAGACGGTAATGTTGAAGTTGAAACTGATTCTCAGTATCCATCACCCGCGCCATCGGGCCGTCCGATTCAAGGCTTGCGTCGAGCCCTGTAGCGCCGGATGAGCGCGTTCGTCGAGCTGTCGTGCTCGAGCGCAGGCTCGCCGGCGCTCTCGAGCTCGGGGACGATGCGCTTCGCCAGCGCTTTGCCGAGCTCGACGCCCCACTGATCGAAGGAGTCGACGTCGAAGAGGGCGCCCTGGGTGAAGACGCTGTGCTCGTAGAGCGCGACGAGCGCGCCGAGGATGGCCGGGGTGAGCTCGTCCGCGAGGATTGTCGTCGTCGGACGGTTGCCTTCGAAGACGCGATGCGGGACGAGCGCCTCCGAGGTCCCTTCGGCGACGACCTGCTCCTTCGTCTTGCCGAACGCGAGCGCCTCGGTCTGGGCGATGGCGTTGGCCATCAAGAGGTCCTGATGGCGACCCATCGGGTTGTGCGAGCGGCAGAAGGCGATGAAGTCGCAAGGGATGAGCTTCGTTCCCTGATGGATGAGCTGATAGAAGGAGTGCTGTCCGTTCGTCCCGGGCTCGCCCCAGTAGACCTGGCCGGTCTCGTAGGTGACGCGCGCGCCGTCGCGGGTGACGTGCTTGCCGTTCGACTCCATCGTGAGCTGCTGCAGGTACGCGGGGAAGCGCACGAGGTACTGGTCGTAGGGCAGGACGGCGATGGTGTGCGCGCCGAGGAAGCTCTGGTTCCAGATGGCGAGCAGCCCCATGAGCGCCGGGAGATTTCGCTCGAAAGGGGTGCGCCGGAAGTGCTCGTCCATCGCGTGGAAGCCGGAGAGCATCTCGCGGAAGCGCTCGGGGCCGATGGCGATCATCGTCGAGAGGCCGATCGCGGAGGTCATCGAGTAGCGGCCGCCCACCCAGTCCCAGAAGCCGAACATGTTCTCGGTATCGATGCCGAACTCGGCGACCCCTTCGGCGTTCGTGGAGACCGCGACGAAGTGCTTTGCGACAGCTGCGTCGTCGCCCAGGGCGTCGAGGGCCCATGCGCGCGCGGTCGCCGCATTGGTCATCGTCTCCTGCGTGGTGAACGTCTTCGAGGCGATGATGAAGAGGGTCTCGCGCGGGTCGAGGTCGCGGGTCGCCTCGGCGAATGCCGTGGCGTCGACGTTCGAGACGAAGCGCATCGTCAGATCGCGGTCGCTGTACGAACGAAGCGCTTCGTACGCCATGACCGGCCCGAGATCGGAACCGCCGATGCCGATGTTCACGATGTTGCGGAGGCGCGCACCGGTGTGGCCGGTGAAAGAGCCGTCGCGCACGGAGGTCGCGAAGCGAGACATCGCATCGAGGACGGCATGCACGTCCGGGATGACGTCCTCCCCGTCGACGATGACCGACGCGTCGCGCGGTGCGCGGAGGGCGGTGTGCAGGACGGCGCGATCTTCAGTCGTGTTGATCTTCTCGCCCGTGAACATCGCTTCGATGCGCCCGCGGAGGTCGCATTCTTCGGCCAGCGCGACGAGCATCCGCAGCGTCTCGTCGGTCACGCGATGCTTCGAGTAGTCGAAGTAGAGGCCGGCGCCTTCGCATGTGAGGCGCTCTCCACGCTTCGGGTCGTCCGCGAAGAGGGTGCGCAGATGCGTCTCTCGCATCGCCTTTGCGTGCGCCTCGAGCGCTTTCCACTGAGCTCGTTCCGAAAGTCGCGTCGCCATATGAGCCTCCAGGCGCGGATGGTGCGTTGGATCGCGCCAACGGGTAAAGCCCCGTGCCGCACTCCTAGCTCCGCTTGTCGCCCTCGCATCGGCTCGGGGGCTGGTGGCGCGCCGTTCCGCGCCCATGAGAGGGCAATGAGAGGACATGCTGAATGAACCACGACGCCAGCCCCATCGAGCTCGCCGTCGTCGACGTCGACGGCACGCTTCTCACCCCGGACAAGGAGCTCACCAAACGCGCTCAGGGCGCCGTGAGGGCCCTCCGAGAGGCCGGGGTGAGAGTCGCGCTGACCAGCGGTCGGCCGCCCCGCGGCATGAGGATGCTGATCGACCCCCTCGCCATCCACACCCCCCTCGCCACCTTCAACGGCGGGATGTTCGTCGATCACCAGCTGAGCGTTCTCGAGCAGCACGTCATTCCGGCGAGCTCCGCGCGCGACGCCGTTTCACTGCTCGAAGAGTGCGGACTCGACGTGTGGGTCTACCGTGGAAAGGAGTGGTACGTCCGCGACGCTGACGCACCCCACGTTGACAAGGAGCAGCGCACCGTGGAGTTCGAGCCCACTGTGGTCGAGACGCTGGACGACCTGCTCGATCGTGCAGTGAAGATCGTCGGCGTCAGCGACGACCCCGACCGCATGGCGCGCACCGAGAAGGAGGCCGCCGGGCTGGGCTCGGAGGTCTCGGCTTCGCGCTCACAGCCCTACTACCTCGACATCACTCACCCGAAGGCCAACAAGGGCTCGGTGGTCGAGCGCCTCTCCACCCTTCTTTCGGTCCCGCTCGACCGCATCGCCACCTTCGGCGACATGCCCAACGACGTCGACATGTTCGAGGCGAGCGGTCTGAGCATTGCAATGGGGAACGCAAACGATGACGTCAAGGCGCAGGCCGACGAGGTCGCGCCTCCGAACACCGAGGAGGGTTTTGCACGCGCCGTCGAGGCGCTCGTCCTGCCGCGGGCGCCCGGTCGACAGGCCTGAGGTCTCGCGGGAGCGCGCTTGCCGCGCGCCGTTTCGTGCCTACGACCGGGGCATGAGGGTCTCTCGCGAAAAGCGACGAAAGAGGTGAGCACGCGCAAGGCAGACACGCTCGTGTTCTTCGGTGCGACCGGCGACCTCGCACACAAGAAGGTCTTTCCGGCGCTCTATCGGCTCACCCGGCGAGATTGCCTTCGCGTTCCCATCATCGGAGTGGCGAGGGCCGATTGGAGCGTGAAAGAGCTCGCGGCACGCGCGCGCGACGGTATCGAGCACGAGGAGGGTGAGGTCGACCCCGAGACCTTCGACGAGCTCGCTTCACGACTCGCGTACGTGAACGGTGACTACCGCGACATCAGCACCTTCGAGTCGCTGCGCCGAGCGCTCGGCAACGCCGAGCGGCCGCTCTTCTACATGGCCATCCCGCCAGCGCTCTTCGGCCAGGTGGTCGAGTCGCTCGAGCGGACCGGTTGCATCCGCGACGGAAGCCTCGTCGTCGAGAAGCCCTTCGGGAACAGCCTCGCCTCGGCCGAGGCGCTGAACCGAACGATCCTCGACGTCTTTCCGGAGTCGCGCGTCTACAGAATCGACCACTTCCTCGGTAAGGAGCCGGTCGAGAACCTCAGCTACTTCCGCTTCGCGAACAGCATCTTCGAGCCGATCTGGCATCGACACTTCATCCGCAGCGTGCAGATCACGATGGCCGAGACCTTCGGCGTCGAGGGGCGCGGCGCGTTCTACGATCAGACGGGGGCGATCCGCGACGTCCTCCAGAACCATCTGCTGCAGTTGGTCGCGACCCTCGCGATGGACCCGCCTTCGGGTGGCGAATCGCTCCGCGAGGAACGCGCGCGCCTGATCCGAGCGATCAAGCCCCTCGGGCGCGACGACGTGGTGCGAGGCCAATACCGCGGCTACCGCGACGAAGCCGGCGTAGCTCCCGACTCCGACGTCGAGACGTTCTGCGCCGTTCGGCTCTTCATCGACGATGCGCGATGGGCCGACGTGCCCTTCTTCATCCGCGCGGGCAAGCGTCTCCCCGCGACGGTGACCGAGGCGCTGGTGACGTTCCGCCGCCCGGTACGAGCGGCGCTCGGAGACCACGTCCCCGGCGGCAGCACCTACCTCCGGCATCGCGTGGGTCCCGAAGTGGAGATCGCGCTCGGCATGCGCACGAAGCGCCCCGGCGAAGAGATGGCCGGCCAACAGGTCGAGCTCCTCGCGCATCGTGATCCCCGGTGCGACCTCCTTCCCTACGAGCGGCTCCTCGGCGACGCGCTCGCCGGTCAGGGAGAGCTCTTCGCGTTGCAAGGAGGCGTCGAAGCCGAGTGGCGCGTGGTCGACGACATCCTCTCGGCCCCTCCACCGCTTCACGAGTACGAGCCAGGGACCTGGGGACCCGAAGCGGCCGAGCGCGTGATCGCCGGATCCGGCCCCTGGTCTGCCCCTGCGAACCCCGACGACGACGATCCATGAACCGAGAGGAGAGCGCCATGCGCCCAGCCGATACGCTGAAATACGGACAATCGATCTGGCTCGACTACATGCGGCGGCAGTTGCTCACGAGCGGCCGCCTCGAAGAGCTCCGTGACGAAGGCCTCCGTGGCGTGACGTCCAACCCGTCCATCTTCGAAGCGGCGTTTTCCGAGTCCGACGACTACGAAGACGCGATCCGCGCGCTCGTGCGGAAGAACGTCCAGAAGGCGCTGACGATCTACGAGAACCTGGCCGTCGAGGACATCCAGGGCGCGGCCGACGTGCTCCGCCCGGTGTACGACGAGACGGAGGGCGCAGACGGTTTCGTCTGCCTCGAGGTCTCGCCGCGCCTGGCTCACGACACGACGAAGACCGTCGAAGAGGCGCGGCGTCTCTTTCGCCTCATCGACCGCCCCAACGCCATGATCAAGGTGCCTGCCACCGACCAGGGCATCCCCGCGATCCGCCGGCTCCTCTCCGAGGGCATCAACGTCAACGTCACCCTCATGTTCAGCGCGAGCGCCTACGCCCGCGTCGTCGACGCCTACCTCGGCGGCATCGAGGCGTTCCACCGCAGCGGCGGCGACCTGCGGAAGATCGCGAGCGTGGCCAGCATCTTCGTCAGCCGATTCGACGTGATGGTCGATCCGATGTTGGAAGAACGAGCCGAGGCTCGACCCGAACGTCGCGAGGAGATCCTGGCCCTGAAGGGCCAGGTCGGGATGGCCAACGCCAAGCGCATCTACCGCGACTTTCGACGAAGCTGCGCCGGCGAGCGCTACGCGCAGCTGGCGAAGGCGGGCGCCCGCCCGCAGCGGATCCTCTTCGCGAGCACCAGCACCAAGGATCCGAGCTTTTCGGACGTGCGCTACGTCGAGGCGCTCATCGGGCCGGATACGGTGGACACGCTGCCCCCCAAGACGCTCGACGCGTTCTGCGATCACGGTCGCGTCCGGCCGACGCTCGAAGAGCGCACGGACGAAGCGGAAGCGGTGCTCGACGAGCTCGCGGCGCTCGGCATCTCTCTCGACGAGGTCGAGCAGAAGCTCCTCGACGAAGGGGTCGAGAAGTTCGCCAATTCCTTCGACGAGCTCTTGAGCACCATCGAGAAGCGCCGGGACGCCCTGGCCGGGCGGCATATCGAGGCGCGCTGACGGTTCGGGTGTGAACCGCGAGACGATCTTCATCATCCTGTTCGTGATCGCGATGGCGGTCGCGATCGGTGTGAGGAGATTGCGCGTGCCTTACACGGTGGCGCTTGTCCTCGCGGGACTTCTGCTCGGATGGGGCCACGTCCTGCCCTCGCCCGAGCTCACCAAGTCGCTGCTCTTCTCGATCTTCCTGCCCGGGCTGGTGTTCGAGGCGGCATTTCACATCGAGATCGAGTCGCTCACCCGAAACCGGATGACGATCACATCCCTCGCCGTGCCGGGCGTGGTGGCCTCGATGGCTCTCATCTCCATGGCCATGCCGCCGGTGGCGAGCGCGCTCGAGATCGCGCACGGGTTCGGATGGCGTCACGCGCTGGTGTTCGGAGCGCTGATCTCCGCGACCGATCCCATCGCCGTGATCGCCATATTTCGGACGCTCGGCGTTCCGAACCGGCTCGCCGTCTCGCTCGAGGGTGAGAGCCTGCTGAACGACGGGACGAGCATCGTGCTCTTCACGTTGAGCCTTTCACTGTTGGCTGGCGCCACCGTCACTGCGGGGGGGCTCGCGCTGCAGTTCATCGAGATCGTCGGGATGGGAGTGGTGATCGGCGTCGCGGTGGGCTTCGGGGCATCGATTCTCATCCGGCACGTCGACGACCCCATGATCGAGATCACCCTGACGACGATCGCTGCATATGGCTCCTTCGTCGCGGCCGAACAGCTGCACTACTCGGGCGTGATCGCCACCGCGGCGGCCGGCCTCGTCTGCGGGAGCTACGGCGCGCGCACCGGCATGAGCGCCGCGTCCCGCGTCGCGAGCGAGACGTTCTGGGAGTACGTCGCCTTCGCGCTCAACTCGATCGTGTTCCTGCTCATCGGGCTCGAAGTGCGGCTCGAGTCGTTGCTCTCTTCGTGGCTGCCGATCGTGGTCGCGTACGTGGTGGTGACGCTCGGACGCGGCCTCGTGATCCTGGCGGGCTGGAGTGCGATGCGCTGGACGCGTGAGCGCTTCCCGTTCAGTTGGAGCGTCGTGCTCACCTGGGGAGGCCTGCGCGGTGCGCTCCCCATGGTGTTGGCGCTGAGCCTGCCGCGCACCTTCGAGTACCGCGAGCTGCTCGTCTCGATGACCTTCGGCGTCGTGATCCTCTCCATCCTGCTCCAGGGCCTGAGCATGTCCCCGGTGCTTCGATGGCTCGGCATCATGCGTGAAGAGGAGGAGCGCACCGCGTGGGAGACCAAGCAGGGAAGGGCACGCGCCGCGGCGGCGGCTCTCGAAGAGCTCAGCCGCATGAAGGCCCGGAGGTGGGTGAGCGCCGAGGTGATCGAGGAGCTTCGCGAGCACTACGAGCAAGCGATCGAGCAGGCGGAGAGTGAAATGAGCGAGCTCGACGTGGACCAGGCGGCGATCCGCGAAGACGAACGAAACCGCGCTCGACGGCAGCTGCTGATGGTGGAGAAGCGATCCGTCACCGAGGCCTACCAGCAGGGTGTGATCGGTCGGCGGGCCCACGAACAGATGCAGGCCGACGTCGACGCCGAGCTCTTGCGTCTCGAAGCCGGCGAAGACGAAGACGCCGAGGGCGCGTCGTCGGAGCCAGAGGGTGCGCAGAACGAAGGTTCGCGCCCCGGCGAGGCGCGCGGGTGAGCGCGACCGGATGCGGTCAGTGACACTCGAAGACGGCGCGCCCGAACGGCCCTTTGCACTTCGTGCACGCGAGGAACTGGAACGACCCCGCGTCTCCATCGTTGAGGATGTCGCTCCACCAGGGGGCGCCGGCGCCGACCTGGAAGAGGAACAGCGTGTCGGCACCGCACGAGGGGCAGGGGAAGGAGTCGAAGGCGTCGCTCTGCGTGTAGTTGGGCTGACCGCCGATGCCGTCGCTCTTGTCGAACACGGCGTTGGCCATGGAGTAGCAAGTGCCGCTGGCGTGCATCGGGGCGATGGCCGGGGCGAGGGGGAAGACGCCGTGCTTCTCGGCCTTGACCCGGTGGAACGCCCGCATGCGCTCGAGGGGCGCGCGATACCATCGGGCGACGGTGTTCGGCTTCGCGGGTTGGTAATACTTGCCGGCTCTGGACTTCCGTTCCGATAGGAAGGCGCGGGCTTCCTTTTCGTCGCGAAATCGGGTGGACGTATGCACGCCGGTTTCACCCTTGTCGCCCCAATGCTCGGTGATGACGTAGGTGTGCCCGGGGCCGATGGCGTCCCAGTGCACGCTCTCGGCGATGACGCAGTACCCCCGCCGCGTCTCGTAGTAGTGCACGCCGGTTGGAGACTTGTCCTCTCCACGCTGAACCAGCACCTCGATCGACGTCTCGCAGTAGCGGTCGGCGAGCCCGCCCGGACAGAACGAGACGTAGACGTGGGGTTTGTTGCCGAGGCGCTTGTCGATCGCGCCGCGAAGCTCGTAGGTCGGCGTCATCACCCGCCCGCAGCCGCAGTGTGAGGGAGGGCGAAGAAACACCCAGTCGAAGGTCCCGTGGCGCTCGAGCGTCGCCGGGCCCTTCTTCGCGAGCGCGAAGCGCGCGATGCGGGGCTGCTCTTTCGTCTCCACGTGTTCGGCGAACGCCGACGGGCTCCCCTCGAACCAATCGGGGAGAGAGCCGCGTTTCACTTTCTCGGCGGCGAGGGCCTTGGTCGCTGCCTTCACCTCCTTCGGGGATTTGAAGCGCCAACGTTCGTAGAACATGTCATCGAGCGCCTCGTCCCCGGCCCCGTCCGCCGGTAGCTTCCTGGGCAGCTCGTATCCGCCGACCAGCCACAGCGACTTGCCATCCGGGAAGACGCCGACCGTCACGGAGTGGCTGTGGACGGTGAGAGCCGGGGTGGTGGCCTTCTTCTTGGTGGCCTTCTTCTTGGTGGCCTTCTTCTTGGTGGCCTTCTTCTTGGTGGCCTTCTTGGACTTGCTCGAGTTGCCGGCCTCGAGCTCGAGGCGCCGCTTAGCCATGGCGTGGACGCTATCAAAGCCGCGGCCGCGTCACCACCACGGCTTTGGCAGGCGACCAAAAGGACGAATGCCGTCAGTTCCAGTGTGGCATCGCGCCGATGTTCTCGACTCGGTAGCCAGCAGCGCTCAGCTGCGCGGCGGCGTTCGACGCGCGCGCGCCCGAATGGCAGTAGACGACGATCTCCTTGTCGCGCGGCAGCTCGCCCATCCGACTGGCGAGCTCCTGCACCGGGATGTTGCGGGCGCCCTGGACGTGACCGGAAGCGAACTCCTGGGGCGTGCGTACGTCGACGAGAATCGCTTCACCCGAAGCCACGCGTTCGCGCGCGCTGGGGCCGTCGTCGGTCGCGGCCTGCGCCTGAGTGTCGCCCGACGGCGTGCTGCAGCCGGCGGCGGTCGCGGCGACGAGCGGCAGGGCCAAGAGCAGGGCGAGGAGGGCTCTTCGTAGGGTCATCGTTTTCTCCTCCCTCTCGTCAGGCAACCAGCGTGCCACGAGGAATTGCCGATGCCAACGCGTCCGTTGAAACGGGGTGAAACGTCCTTGGACGCTGGTGCGACTCATTCGTAGAAGAACACGCCTTCACTCAAGAGCTGGTTCGGCGGCGCTTCGCGCCGATCGAGCACCAGGCCGATCGCGCGTCCGCGCGCCTCGGCCATCTGGCCACCTTCGCGGACGTGCGCCTCCGCCATGTCGCGGATGGAGTGGAACATGAGCGTCGGGTCCCAGCCGGTGACATCGAAGCCCTCTTCGTCGGGCTCGGCCCAGCCGCGGGTCAACAGGAAGAGCCGCCACAGGCTCACCCGGCGGCCGGGATTCATCGAGCCGCCGACGAGAATCCTTCGGCGCCCGAACCGAGAAGGTCCACTCCTCTTGGTAGCGAGGCTCGATCAGGCCGGCGAGCTCGAGGAACGACATGGAAAAGGCCGAGCATCCCGCGCCCTCGCGGTGGAGCGGACGCACCGCGAGCCCGTAGGCGTTCTGAACGCCTTCCTCTTCGTACGCGCGAACGTAGTCCAACAGCCCGTGGCACGTCTCTTCGCTGATGCCGATCCGCAGGAACGAGACGCGGCCGTTGTCGTAACGCTCCTCGAGCGTCGCCTGAAGCTCCTCCGCCGTCTCCAGCCGTCCGTCGACAGTGTCGAAGAGCATGCCGAGGCCGATGCGGTCGTGCATCAAGAGCTGGTTGAACTGCGCGCCGTCCACGTTGGTCATGCTTCCCTGGAAGAACGCGCCATCGGGACCTGCCGATGCGCACTCAATCCGCACGCCCGCGTGACCCAGACTGCGGCTGAATCCGAGACCGGTCATGTTGCCGAGCTTGTTGAACATGACGCGCCGGACCAGCTTGCCCGGGCTCGTCCAGCTCAGCTCCGCCGGGCGCGGCGAAGGGATCGCAAAGAGCGTGAGCTGATTCGCGAAGGGCGCGGGGGCGGGACCCGTCGGCAAGACCCGCGCGGCGGCGCCGTCCGCCTTGCCGCCGAATGCGTCGTCCGCTTCGACCACCGGGGCGAGGGTCGGCGGCGCCTCGGGCTCGCCGACGCACGCGAAAAGGGAGAGGGCGGCGAAGAGAAGAAGAGCGAGCGGGCGATGCATGCCGCACGTCTCAGCACGGAGCGTTCCAGCCCATCGGAGCCGACAAGAGCGCCGAAAGGTGCGTCGAAGGTGGCCGCGCGATCCGTCATACGGCGACCGATTCCAATCGCGCCGCTGCCGATGATGCCGAGCTCCCGACTCACGCGTCGATCGGCGCGCCGACCAGCCGGCAGCCGGCCCGCACGCAGTAGTCCTCGATGGCCGCGCGGCCTTCGGCGGGCTCGAGCCCCGTGAGGCTCGCCACCTCGCCGTCGGAGAGGCGCGCGAAGCGCACCATCATCGTGGCCATCGCCTGGATGGAGAGACGCGCGTCGAACTCGCTGACCTTCGCGAAGGGGGCGAGGGCGGCGGCGGCGGCCGCGATGAACGCGCCCAAGAGCTCTTCCTGTCGTTCGGGCGCGAGCTCTCCCTGGGCGACTGTCGCCGCCATCCGGAGCCCGACGGCCGCGCGCTCTCTCCGGATGAAGCGGTACATCTCCCGCACCGCGTGAGCGATGAAGCCGTCCCGGTCGCTGCCAGGGTCCATCGCTTTGGCGATGAGCGCCTGTCCCAGCACGCCCATGCGGTCGTGGTAGCCGTCCAGGCAGGCCTCGACCAACGCGTCCTTGCTCGCGAAGTAGTACTGCACCGTGCCCAGGCTGAGCTCCGCCCGCTGGGCCACCCGGCGCATCGACAGCTGCGACGGGTGGTCGACCTCCGCCAGGAGCTCGAGCGCCGCCGCGACGATGGCGTCGTGGGTCGCCGCCGGGTCTGCATCCTTCGCACGTGCCATTTCACGCGCGCGTCAGAGGCTGCCGTCCAGGCCCGCGTCGTTTCCGTCGGCGTCGGCTTCCGTGCTCGCGTCTGTGGTCGTCACGCCGGCGTCGCTCGCATCCTCTCCAGCATCGGGCGCGGGCTCGTCCTCGATGGTGAAGTGGTAGTTCTGGCCCCAGTCGGAGTCCCACTGCTCACAACCGGTGTCGTCCCAGCCGCGGAACCACAGCGCGAAGTCGTGGCCTCCTCCGAAGATCCCGTAGGGCACCAGCTGGTAGGTGTCGACCACCTGCTCGGTCGGCGCGTAGAGGCGCCCGCCACCGAACTGCTGGGTCAGCTCGATCTCGTTGTCGTAGGGCTCGAGGCCGTCGAGGCTGTAGTACGCGGCGATGTGCCAGGTGTCCTCGCCAGTCTCGCTCTGGGCGCGACACGCGGGCAGGCGCTCCGCGTCGTAGTCGATCACGTAGAGCTGACCCTTCACGAGCGGCGCCGACTGCGTGACGCTCCAATCGGCCCCGAAGCTCAGCGTCGCGATGGTCTCCTCGCCATCCGCCTTGCCGGTGGCTGGGGATGGGCTCCCGGCGCCCGGATCGACGTTCGTGGCGCAGCCCAACAGGCCGAGCGCAATCAAGGTGGTCATCGTGAGCTTGGTGGTACGCGTCCGCATGAGGGCGCGCAGTGCAAGGTGGATGCCGCGACGAAGCGGCTCGAAATCGATGCGGAAAACGGCCCCACACGGTGGCTAGTCGAGCCCACAATCCAGGCGCCCTCGCCGGCCATTCGGCGAGCCGCCTCGCGATGGCGTGGGGAGCGCTATCGGCGCTCGGTGTACTTGTCGAGCTCTTCGCGATCGATCTGCACGGCGTCCATGGAGCGAAGGAGGTCTTCGACGATCTCCTGGCGCGGGCGCGTTCCGCGGCCGCGGTCCCTGGGACTGGTCTGACCGAGATAGGGCCAGAGCTTTTCGCGCATGTCGGCGGGCAGCACGTTTTCGAGGTACTCGAGGGCCGTTCCGCGAAGCTCGCAATCGTTGCTGTTCAACGCCTTGAGCGAGAGCTCGAGTGGCTCGCGGTCGAGAACGAGCGCGAGGAGCGTGAACACGTGCTCGACGCTTCTGTGCAGGCGGGCGCGGACCACGTCGTCGAGCCACCCCGAGCTGTCGTCGACGCTCGAGTCGTCGTCGAGGAGCTGGTGGCTCTCCCACACCTTCTTGCCGACCTCGAGCTCGCGCAGGACCGCGCCGTAGATGCGCCCGCGGCTGAAGCGCACGTCGCTCTCGAGCACGATCTTGGCGAGCGCCTGGCCGCACTGGTAGCGCACTTCGAAGCGGGAATCCGAGAGCCCCAGAAAGAGTCCCTCCGCGGCGCGCTGATCGTGGACCACCGACAGCACGCGAGGCAGGCGACGGCGTACGACGAAAGGCTGTTCGGGATCGAGGAGTGCGTCGGTGAGCTGGCCGGCGATCTTCGGCGCGATGCGACGGAGGGCGTCGATGATCTCCCGGTGGAGATCGCGCCGCGCCAGAAGCGGGATCAGCAACGTCGTCAGGTGTGGGTCGGGCTCGCCCTCGAGGTGCGCGCGGATCCGTTCGGGGTCGCCGGAGAGCAGGTCCTCGGAGGCGGCGCCGAGGGTGGTGGCGGCCTGGTGGCCGTGCTGGGCATGCGGCGACGAGTCGCGCGCGAACGCCGGCGGGGGCTCGCTGTGGCCCTGGCTGTCGCGAAGCTCGCGGATCTGCTCGAGGAGCTTCTCCCGGTCGAGCGCCATCGTGGTCTCGGTCAGGGTTCGCTTGGTGGTCGCGTCCACCACGTCGGCGTCCTCGAGGTGCACCGCACCCGTCTTGAGGCTGTCGGCCAGGGCGGTCACGTAGCCGCGATTGAGGCGGCGCGTCAGCCACAAGGCGAGGATCGACGCGCCCACCGCGAGGATGATCACGATGGTGGGTGCGAAGGGGGCCGCGACGGCGATCACCAAAAGCGTCAGCCCTCCGCCCACCGCATCGCCGAGGCGCTCGCAGGCGACGTCGATGATCGTCTTGGTGGGCCGCTTCTGCTCGGGGCTCACCGGGGTGTAGAGGAGCTCGTAGCCCGAACGGAAGAGCGAGTTCGAGATCACCGTCTCCATGCCGCGCAAGAGCGCCGCGCTCCAGAGCCGTTGAACGGCGGCACCGAGGACACCGAGGAGCACGACGACTCCTGGCAACAGCGCGATCGTTCCGTCGAGGCCGAGCTTCTGCAGCGATTTGCTGCCGAGGCTCGACTGGAGCACGAAGGTCATGATCGCCGTGCCGGTGTAGAAGAGCCCGAAGAAGCGCATCAGGTTCTCTCGATGGTCGATGATCGCGGCGGCCTGTGCCTTGAACGCGTAGTCGACCAGCGTGGCGGAGATCGCGACGAGGGCGACCAGCAGGCCGAGCTTCTGCAGGTAGGGCGTCTGTCGCAGGATCTCGAGACCGTTGCGCCGGTCCCTTCGCGAGTGGCTCTGGTTCTTCGGTGCACCGACGCGCATCACCAGCGCCGCCGCCAACACGTTGAGAACCGCGAGGATCAGCAGGCTCGATCGCACGTCGAGAAAGACCGCGATGCGCTCCGCGCCGACGCCACCGACGACGCCGCCGAGGGTCGAGCCGGTGGCGATGCGTGCGACGTGCTTCTTCGCCGTGTGCGGGTCGAATCGTTCGTTGATGACCGACCAGAAGCCGCTGGTGACGATCGAGCCGAAGGCCGCGATGTGGAGATAGACGACCCACGCGATCTCCGCTTCGGCCTGGGGCTCGAGGTACCACTCGGCCGCGAAGATCAGACCGCTGACGACGAAGGCGCCCGGTACGACGCGCGCAGGACCGAAGCGCGCGAGGCCGCGACTCATGAGCGCGACGGCGCCGATGCTGACCACCGCGGCGGCGATCATGACCTTCGGCAGATCGCTCGCCGGGAAGCTCGAGAGGAAGAGCGCGTCGCGTGTGGCCTTGCCGGCAACCTGCTGCGCGATCATCGCGAACGCGGCCAGCAGGCCGGCGACCACCGCCGGCCGATCACGACGCTCGAGGGTCGGCACCAAAGAAGTCTATAGGTTCTGGGGCATGGGCCCTCGAAAGGGGCGAATTTCCGAGCCGCTTTGTAACGATCCACACAATTGCGATCATTGGGTTTTTCTTAATTGCGTTGGTGGGTCGATGTCGGAGGCAATCGCACCCGTGTCCTCACTCTGTTGTGGTTTTTTTCGGGATAGGCACAACAGATTGTATGCTTCAGGGCGTGACGTTACGTGACACTTCATATGCTTTCGAGGTTCCGCGAAGTGCACGGATCGGACACGCATTTCGGCCGCTCAGCCGGGGTGAAACCACTTGGAATCGCATGGGAAACAAAAAAGTGACATCAGCCCTCCGAAACACTCTTGACGGGCATCGCGCCTGGGTTTACCACCAGTCCCCTTCCACAACGGGTTGTGGTGGCCAGTCTGCGGCCTTGCCTACCCCTTGTGGAACAAGAGTGAATTCAGAGGGGAGTCGCTGGGGACTGGTTGTGGACAGACCCTGGCGAGATGCCGGAGGTGTATCGTGGCGCTAGAGATCAGCGGCGTGGAATCGAACGTGAGCCAGCGTAGTGACGAGGCGGCCAAGAAGGCCGAGCTTACGAGTAAAACCGGGGGGTTGTCGATCGAGCACAAGCTCACGAAACCGGGGGACAAGCCCCTCGAGAGCGTCAGCTACGAGCTGCGCGACAGCGTGATCACCAACCCGGACGGCTCGGTGGTCTTCGAGCTGCGCGGCGCCGAGGTTCCGCGCAGACTGGTCGCAGCTCGCCACGCGACATCGCCGTCTCCAAGTACTTCCGCAAGGCGGGCATCCACGGCGACCCCAAGCGGGGCGAGACGCAGCGTCGCGCGAGCTCGTCTACCGCGTGGCCCACACCATCCGCGAGGCCGGCGAGAACCTCGGCGGCTACTTCGCCTCCGCCGAAGACGCCGACACCTTCGAGGCCGAGCTCAGCTACCTCCTGGTGACCCAGCGCGCCGCGTTCAACTCGCCCGGTCTGGTTCAACTGCGGCCTCTACCAGCGCTACGGCATCGAGGGTCAGCGGCGGGAACTGGGCCTGGGAGCCCGAGCACCGACGACGATGACGCGAGACGACGAACGCCTACGAGCACCCGCAGTGCTCGGCGTGCTTCATCCAGAGCGGTCGACGACGACCTGATGGCGATCTACGACCTCGTGAAGAACGAGGCGCGCCTCTTCAAGTACGGCTCGGGCACCGGCACCAACTTCAGCGCGCATCCGCGGCAAGCCAGGAGAAGCTCTCCGGCGGCGGCACCTCCTCGCGGCCTGATGAGCTTCCTCGAGGTCTTCGACCGCGCCGCGGGCGCCACCAAGAGCGGCGGCACCACGCGCCGCGCGGCCAAGATGGTCTGCCTCGACATGGACCACCCGGAGATCGTCGACTTCATCGAGTGGAAGGTGCGCGAGGAGAAGAAGGCCAGCGCGCTCATCGGCGCCGGCTACGAGTCCGACTTCAACGGCGAGGCCTACCACACCGTCAGCGGCCAGAACTCGAACAACTCGGTCCGCGTCACCGACGAGTTCATGAGCGCCGTCGAGCACGACGGCGAGTGGCGCACCTACATGCGCACCACCGGCCAGGTCTGCGACACCTACAAGGCGCGCGACCTCTGGCGGAAGATCGCCGAGAGTCGCCTGGGGCTGCGCCGACCCGGGCGTGCAGTACGACACACCATCAACGACTGGCACACCTGCCCGAACACGGACCGCATCAACGCGTCGAACCCGTGCTCCGAGTACATGTTCCTCGACGACTCGCGCCTGCAACCTCTCGTCGATCAACCTCACGAAGTTCCTCGACGAGGACGGCACGCTTCGACGTCGAGGGCTACCGGCACGCGATCCGCATCCTGTTCGTCGCCCAGGAGATCCTGGTCGACTACTCGAGCTACCCGACCGAGCGATCGCGAAGAACAGCCACGACTACCGTCCGCTCGGCCTCGGCTACGCGAACCTCGGCACGCTGCTGATGCGCCTCGGCATCCCCTACGACAGCGACCAGGGCCGCGCGATCTGCGGCGGCGCTCACCGCGATCCTCTGCGGCCACGCGTACGCGACGAGCGCCGAGATGGCGGCGAGCAAGGGCGCCTTCCCGGGCTTCGCCAAGAACCGCGAGCCCATGCTGCGCGTCATGAACAAGCACCGCGACGCGGCGTACCGCGATCGACGAGCCGGGCCTGGCCCGGGCATGGTCGACGACGACGGCCGCCGGCTGCCCGCGGACTGCTCGTCCGCGCCGCGCGCGAGGACTGGGACGACGCCGTCGACGCTCGGCGAGCAGCACGGCTACCGCAACGCGCAGGCCACCGTGCTCGCGCCGACCGGCACCATCGGCCTCTTGATGGACTGCGACACCACCGGCATCGAGCCCGACTTCGCGCTGGTGAAGTTCAAGAAGCTCGCCGGCGGCGGCTACTTCAAGATCGTCAACCAGTAGCGTGCCGCCCGCGCTGAGCGACCTCGGCTACACCGACGCGCAGATCGCCGACATCGTCGCCTACGTCAGCGGCACCAACACCTTCACCGGTGCGCCCCACGTCAGCCGCAAGGCGCTCCTCGAGGACAAGGGCCTCACCGAGGCGGACATCGAGAAGGCGGAGAAGGCGCTGCCCGGCGTGTTCGACGTGGCCAGGCGCTGGCGCCGTGGGTCCTCGGCACGGAGGCCTTCGATCGGCTCGGCGTCCCCGCCGCGGACATACGACAAGCCCGGCTTCAACCTGCTCGCGCATTGTCGGCGCTTGACCGCCGCAGCAGATCGACGAGCTCAACGACGTGGTCATCGGCCGGATGACCATCGAGGGCGCGCCGCACCTGCGCGCACGAGCACCTGCCGGTCTTCGACTGCGCCAACCGCTGCGGCAAGCAGCGGCAAGCGCTTCCTCGAGGCGATGGCGCACGTCCGGATGATGGCGGCGGCCCAGCCCTTCCTCTCGCGGCGCGATCAGCAAGACCGTCAACCTGCCCAACGAGGCGACGCGTCGAGGACGTCGAGCGACATCTACAACGAGGGCTGGAAGCTCGGCCTCAAGGCGGTCGCGCTCTACCGCGACGGCTGCAAGGCGAGCCAGCCGCTCTCCTCGTCCTCCGAGAAGAGCGACGGACAGGACGACAAGCAGGAGACGAAGTCGCGACGCCAAGGCCACCGTCATCGTGACCAGGCCCGCCGTCCGCTCACGCCGCCGAGCAGGCCATGAGCGCCGCCGAGCACCGTGCGTCATCGCCTGCCGAAGAAGCGCAGCGGCTTCACCCAGGAGGCGCGCGTCGGCGGCCACAAGGTCTTCCTGCGCACCGGTGAGTACGAGGACGGCTCGCTCGGCGAGATCTTCATCGACATGCACAAGGAGGGCGCCGCCTTCCGCTCGCTGATGAACTGCTTCGCCATCAGCGTGTCGATGGGCCTGCAGCACGGTGTGCCGCTCTCGAGCTACGTCGACCAGTTCACCTTCACGCGCTTCGAGCCGCAGGGCATCGTCGAGGGACACCCGAACATCAAGTTCTCGACCTCCATCATCGACTACGTCTTCCGCGTGCTCGGCGTCGAGTACCTCAATCGCTACGACTTCGCGCAGGTTCCGCCGAAGGAGGAGCAGCTCGAGCTCGAGAACCCGACCGACGTCGACGGCGGTCGGCCGGAACGAAGGCCGTCGGGTCGCCGAGCCGCCCCCCGATCGTGACGTTCCCGCCGAGCAGGTCGCCTTCGGCTTCGACGGCAGCACCGCTGGCGGCAACGTGCTCGACCAGCAGCTCGGCGAGATGATGGGCGACGCGCCGATGTGCGATTCCTGCGGCCACATCACCGTCCGCAACGGCGCTTGCTACAAGTGCCTCAACTGCGGCAACTCGATGGGCTGCAGCTAGAAGCGAAGAGAAGAGGAGAGGGCCTGGCATCGCGCCGACAAGGCCGCCCGAGCACCGCCCGAGGCCGCGACCATGACCGTTCGATAGAGCGACCGCGGACCTCGGGACACCCCGAGGGCAAGAAGAGTGAAACGGGAAGCCGGAGACGGCTTCCCGTTTCCATTTGTGTCGCCGTCTGTTGCGTTCAGCGGCGTGCTGCGCGAAGCGGCGAGAAGCGCGACCGGCCGGACGCGTCGAACGGAACGCGTGGGACGTTCGTGAGCCATAGCGACACGTGCGCTCGCTTCAGCGGGGCCGCCGGTGGAGGCGGTAGAAGCCCAGGGTGTGGGAGCGCTCGCGATCGGCGTAGGGCCGCGCGAGGGTCGAGGGGTGCTCGACGTTCGGGACCTCGAAGGTCTCGAGGGGCTCGAGCACGAAGCGTTCTCGAAGCCGATGGAGGGGCGGGCGTTCGAGGTCCTCGCTCACGACGCCGACCGCGATCTCGTGTGGATCCCAGCTGACGAGGGACAGGCCGAGGTAGAAGAGCGTCACGCCCTCGGGCGGGTGCACCAGCGCCTCGTCGATGGTGATCACCCGCGGAAAGTAGCCGCGCTCGGCCGAGACCGCCGCGTGCTCGCCGAGAGGGAAGACGAGCTCGATGGGATCGCCCGAGAAGTCCACGTCCGAGATGCGCTCGGCGCGTACGGGCCCGACCACCAGGGTGTCGTGCGGTGGAAGGCGCGGCAGGGCTTCGCTGAGGCGCCGCGCTTCGAGGGTGTGGGACTGCGCATGCGAGAGCAGGAAGAGCGCGTCGTGGCTGAGCGGCAGAGTGGCCACGATGGCGACGCCGAGGGCGGGTAGGACGAAGCGCGCCGCGTCGCGCCACTTCCGCCGGACGAAGTCCCGCAGGGCGACGGCCCCCCACGCCGCGAAAGCGCCAGCGAAGAAGAGCGAGAGTTGGCCGTGAAGGAGGCGCACCGGGAATTCGAAGTCCCACGGATCGAGCGGACCGAGCAGAAGCTCCGTCGAGAAGGCGGCGAGGACGAAGGGCGCGAAGACGCGAGGGGAGGAGAAGGTCCACGCGAGGCCCAGGAGCGCCATCAGCGCGAGAGGCACGGGGGTCAGGCTCGGCACCGCGTAGATCGCGTTCGCGAAGGCCACCTGGATCTGCTCGCTGGGCGCCCGGACCAGCGTGGTCTGGGCATAGAGCGCGTCGAGGACGGCCTCGCGGGCGTAGGGGCCGATGAAAGCCGCGACGATCGCGAGCGCGAGGACGAAGAGGACGACTCCGCGCCGGCTCTTGCGTCTGAGGCGCCAGACGAGCGGCGCGATGAGCACCAGCGGCAACACGGCGAGCATCGCCAGGCTCGAGGCGACGGCCAGAGAGAAGAACACGCTCGCGGCGACCGTCCAGGCGAGCTGTGCCCGCCCCCGGGTTTCGGTCGCTCCGAGGGTGGCGATCGCGGACGCGAAGAGAGCGACGGCGACCCAGGGCCAGAAGGAGGTCGCGACGCTGAGCCGGAGAAACGCCGGGTGAAAACCGGTGAAGACGATGGCGAGGAGGGAGGCGTCCCGCGCGTTCGAGGGAAGGAGGCGCGCTCGTTCCGTGAGGCGGCGCACGAGCACGGAGAGCAGGAACAGAGCGAGGGCGGAGAGTAGAACGCTGGTGGTGGTCAGCGTCTTCAGCCGATAGGGCACGTGCTCGAAGAGCAGCCCGTAGACGTGAAAGGCGGGCGGCATCCAGCCGATGACGCCCTGGTCCTCGACGGGATCGCGGGCGGTGTCCGAGCGCGCGATGAAGGAGCGATGGGGGTGAATGGGCCCTGCGTCGGGCACCAGCGCGGCGGCGCCGATGAAGATGGCGACCAGCAGGAGCGCAGCACGATGGCGCCTGAACGCGGCGCGCGGCTCGAAGCGGCCCACCGCGACGGCGAAAACAGCGGCGAGGATGCCCAGGAGGAGAAAGGCCCAGGTGACCAGCTCGCGGACGGGACGCGCGCGCGACTCGACACTCTTCCACGGCAGGCGCGAGGCGTTGGCGTCGGCCCGCCGAACCAGGACCGCGACGAGCGCGTCGCTCGCCTCGCCCGAGAGCGCCTGAACGGTGACGCGCTCGTCGCCGACCCTCTCGCCCGAGGGCTGCCACGTGAGCCGCAGCTCCACCGGCGAACCGTCGCAGCGATAGCGCGCGTCCACGTGGTCGATGAGGATCGAAGCGCCTTCGAACGCGCAACCTGCCGGCAGGGCGAGGGCGTCGCCCGACACGTCGGCGAGTTGCTCGGTGTCGGCAGCGCGGCCGTCCGCCGGCCCCAACAAGCTGGAGAAGAACGCCTCGTGGCCCGGGGGGATGGCGGCGCTCTGCGCGCTGGCCGGAGCCACGCCGAGCAGCGAAGCACAAGCGAGCAGAGGTGCGAAGAGACGCGGCGTCACGTGGGGCGGGCGCGCGCCCCGACATGCCAGGGGCGTGACCTTCGTCGATCCTATACTCGGACGCGCCGGACAGCGCACATTCGAGGTTTCCCGACGCCGCGAGGCGGCCGACGAACGAGCGAGAACCCTTCTACGTCATTGGACCAAGGCGCTAGGGCAGCGCCATGGCGCACCCGCGCGAGCCCCCGGTCCGCCAATCCGCCTGACACGGCACGATCGCGTCCACTGGCGTGAAGGTGCCGCCGGGGAAGGAGAGCACTCCCACGTCCCAGACGTCGTGGACATCGAGGCCCGAGGCGTGAAGCTCTGCGACCGTGGACTCCCCGATCGCCACCGCCAGGTTCGCCGTGGTCGGTTCGCCATGGCCCCAGTACTCGACGTAGACGTGATAGGTGCCAGGCGCGGCGCTCGTCAGGAAAATGTTCTCGGGACCGAAGGGGCCGGTGGCGTCGATGTCCTTCGACGGATCGTCGCTCGCGTCGCCGGGCACGCCCCAGTCGAGCGGCGAGCTGACGCAGGTGAACCAGGTGCAGTCCGAGACCGGATCGTTGATGCGCCCGCCCTCCCGTACGAGGTGGAGCTCGAGGTCGTTCGCGCGCTCGTCCCACGACAGCGTGACCCGGAGGTCTCTGCCTTCGCAGGCTGCGCCCGAGAGCTGGCGCACGTAGACACGGGAGCCGCTCGGGTTGTCGCAGACGATCTGAACGACGTTCGTTCCACAGAAGACGGGGAGGGTGGCGGCGAAGAGCCCGCTGCCGTCCGGATCGGTGCTCATGGCGCCATGGGTCATGCCGCACTCGCCGCCCAACACGTACCACTCGCAGCGGGTCGCGCCGGCCGACGCGCCTTCGATGCGGATCGTCGTCGCGTCCGGTGCAAGCGGTGCGTCGAGCTCTTCGAGGCCGGAGAAGGCGCCTGGACATCCCGCGCAATCACTCGGCGCCGTCAGCTCGGTGTTCGACAGCAGGTCTCCATACGGCGCATCGACGGTGCTCGAGCACTCGGGCTCGTCGCCCCCGGCGTCGGGCTCGGCGACGGGCGCCGGCAGCGCGTCGGGCTCGCCCATGCCGGCGTCGGGATCGCTCGCGGGGGCGGGCGCGACGGGCGGATCCATCACAGGCGCTTCATCCAATGGACCCACGCTCCCCGGCGCGCATCCCCAGAGCACCGACCCGCAGACGGCGACCAACGTCACGACGAATCGCTTCATGCCTACCTCCATCACTCGCGATGCAGTGCAGGGATCGGGCCGCGCCTATCCGCCGCTGCTCGACGGCGTCGGGTGGGGTTCGCGCACCTCCCTTCGTGCGACGGTCACACGACGCGAAGTGCGACGCTTGCACAACTGGGGCCCGCGACGCTTCAACGACCCGAGATCGCGGTCGTTTCGTCGGCGGTCCGGGAGTTGCGAAAGAACGACCCCATGTTGGAGGTCGTCACCATGTTCGAGATTCGAAAGGCACTGTTCGTTGCGCTCATCGCTTGGATCGTGGCCATCGCGGGGTGTGTCCCGCCGGCCGATGGCGATCCCGGGGACATCCTCACGATGGGGGACGCGGACGGAGGCGCAGCATCGGACGCGGACATCTTCACCGACCCGGACGCCGAGCTCACCACGGAATCGTCCTCCTTCGGAGGGCGCGACGGAGAAGACTTCGGCGCCATCAGCAGCGCTCCGGACGGATCAGGTGGCAGTGGGGGCGGCGCAGGCGGTAGCGGCGCGACCGGCAGCGGAGGCATGGGGTCGGCGACGGGCGTCGAACAATGGACAGAGGATCCCTGTCGCACCCTGAGGCCGACCATCCGCGGTACCGACGGCCCCGACACGATCCACGGCACCAACGGCCGTGACATCATCTTCGCGGGCTCCGGAGACGACACCATCTGGGGCAACGGTGGCTCGGACATCATCTGCGCCGGCGGCGGCGCGGACCGAATCTACGGCGGCGCCGGCAACGACTACATCGACGCGGGCTTCGGGCGCGATTGGGTAGACGCGGGCGCGGGACACGACACGGTCCACGGCCGGAGCGGCGGCGACATCATCCACGGGGGCGCGGGGCACGACCTCCTCTTCGGTGACCTCCTCGACGACGAGATCTACGGCGACGAGGGCAACGACATCCTCATCGGCGGCCACGGGAACGACCTGCTCCATGGCGGCGAAGACGACGACTGGCTCCGGGGCGACACCAATCGAGACGAATTCATCGGCGGGCGCGGCAACGACACGGCGAGCTTCATGACCGCGACGCCACCCGGGCAGCCGCAGGCCGGCCTCCCTTCGGTGAACGGTGTGATCGTCGACAACCGCGACATCTCGAACGGAACCGCGAGCGGCGACGGGACGCCCGAGCCCCTGGCCGGCGTCGAGACGATCATCGGCTCGCCTTTCGACGACTATCTGGCCGGGGGCGGCGCCACCGCGCGCCTCGTCGGTGGTGAGGGCAACGACACCCTCGACGCCCCCGGCGGTGTCGATCTTCGAGGTGGACCCGGCAGCGACACGTGCTCTGGCGCGCCGTGCGACGGCCCCGACGAGCTCTCTGGCCGTCCCGAGGGGGCCTACGTCTTCCTCGCCACCGGGCCCATCGATCTCGGCCTGATCATGCTCGGCGCCCGCGGCGAAGTGAACGACACCTTCCTGGTCTCGATCCGAAACGGGGTGGCGCACGTCGATGGACCCGTGGGCTCCACCCTCACGCCCGGGCCTGGTTGCGTGAGCGGCGACCAGCCACGACAGATCCGTTGCGTCCTCGGCGCGCAGCTTCGCTACATCGTCGGCTGGGGCGGCGCGGGCGACGACTACATCGATCTGCAGGGCAACGGCTTTCCGCGGGACATGGAGGCGACCCTCGACGGCGGCGACGGCGACGACACGCTCTCGGGCCACGGCGGACAGGACATCATGTTCACTGGCTACACCGGCCACGACAACCTCCTCGGCAACGACGGCGACGACGCGCTGCTCAGCCTCAGCACCGACTCCGACACCCTGGTCGCGGGCGGCGGCAACGATCAGCTCGTCACCAACTACCCATGCGGTGGACACATGTACTCCGGCGGCCCGGGCATGGACGTCGGCGGCTTCGCCCGCGTCGGGACACACTTCGACACGGCGG
This sequence comes from uncultured delta proteobacterium, assembly GCA_963727445.1. Classification (GTDB taxonomy): domain Bacteria; phylum Myxococcota_A; class Polyangia; order Polyangiales; family B10-G4; genus B10-G4. Next base: position 82,429 of record CAVSGI010000013.1, on the reverse strand, counting down.
CCGAACGCCATCGCCAGCGTATCCACGCGCAGCTGGGACATCGCTCCTATCAGCCGGCGTTCTGCGACGCGGGGCAGGGCACGGTGCTCACCGACGACATCGAGATCCTCGAGGGCGCTGGTGGAGACGACGAGCTCATCGGCAACGACCGCGACAACGTCATCTGGGGTTGGGGCGGCGACGACGTGATCCGCGGCCTCGGCGGCAACGACACCATCGAAGGCCACAGAGGCAACGACGAGATCCATGGAGGCGCCGGACGCGACACCCTTCATGGAAACGGCGGGTTCGACGTCATCTACGCGGGAGACGGCGAGGCGGACAAGGAGCTCTCCTGCGGCGGCGACGGCCGGCTCGAGACCAGCGATCCGATGGACCCCGGCGCCAGCGGTTGCCGTTGATCCGGACTGCGCGAAAAGAAAACGAGTGAAGACTCAGTCGTCGCCGCTCTTCTGGCGGCGACCTTTTCGCGGCCGCGGCAGACCGTACTCCTCGATGCGCATGATCAGCGTGCGGCGCGGCATCCCGAGCAGCTTCGCCGCCTTCGTCTGGTTGCCATTGCATCGCTCGAGCGCTTCGATGATCCGCCGCTTCTCGATGGCGCCGAGGTCTTCGCGCAGGTTCGAGCTCGAAGGCGCGACGTCTCCGGTGCGTGTCGGGGCGGCTGCGCCAGGCCCCTTGGCGTCGGGCGACAGGATCTCGGGTGGGAGGTCGGCCAGGACGATCCGTCGCTGGTCACACATCGCCACCGCCCGCTCCATCACGTTGCGGAGCTCGCGCACGTTCCCCGGCCAGGGGTAGCGGTGCAGTGCGGTGATCACCTCTTCGGTGAGCGAAGGCACCTCGCCGCCGGTCGCTACCGACTCGGCGAAACGCTTCGCGAGCGGCACGATCTCCGCCGGCCGCGCCCGGAGCGGCGGCACTTCGAGGCGCACGCCGTTGAGGCGGTAGAAGAGGTCGCGCCGAAAGGTGCCGCGCTCGGATTCGGCGGCCAGGTCGCGGTTGGTGGAGGCGACGTATCGCACGTCCACGTCGCGCGGCGTCACCGCGCCCACCCGCTTGACCTTCTGGTCCTCGATGGTGCGCAGGAGCTTCGCCTGGAGCTCGAGGGGCATCTCGCCGACCTCGTCCAACAGGAGCGTCCCTCCGTTGGCCGCCTCGACCAGACCCTGACGCGCGCGATCGGCGCCGGTGAAGGCACCGCGCTCGTGACCGAAGAGCTCGCTCTCGAGGAGCTGAGGGGCGAGCGCCGCGCAGTTGATCTTCACGAAGGGCCCGGACGCGCGCGGGGAGCTCTGGTGCACCGCTTCGGCGAGGAGCTCCTTGCCTGCGCCGGTCTCGCCCAGGATCAGGACGTTGAGGCGGGTCGGCGCCACGCGCGCGACCACCTCGTAGAGGCGCACCATCGCCTCGTCGATCACCACCGCGTCTCCTCTTTCGGCCTGCCCTCCGCGGCCGCTGAGGGTGGGTCCCTCCGCGTCGATGTCGGGACGGGTGGCGCCGGAGTCGACCACGAGCAGAGTGGTGCCCATCTGGATCGTGGTGCCCACCGGCACCGCGGCACGTCCGCCGGCCGGGACCCGCGCGCCCGCGACCAGCACTCCGTTGGCGCTGCCCAGGTCTTCGATCTCGAGCGTGACGCCGACGTGCAGCGCCGCATGGCGGCGGGAGATCGCGCGATCGCTGAGGACCACTTCGCACTCCGAGGAGCGGCCGACCGTGACGGTGCTTCCGCGCTTCAGCTCCACGATGTTCGGGGCACCCCCACCGAGCACCACGAGCCACCGCGGCGAGGTCGCATCGAGCGCGTCCTCTTCCGAGAGCCGGTAGGTCTCGACCCCTTCGAAGTCGCTGGCATCCGCCATCCCCGACAAGATAGCGCCCAAGCGCGCGACGCGGAAGGCGCGCGAGCCCTTCATTCGGCGGCGAGCGCCGTGAGGTGCGCCTCCTCGGTGACCACGTCCACCAGCCGATCGAAGTCGTAGGGCGCCGATGCGTAGGGGACGATGTCCGAGTGGGTCACGTAGTAGTAGCCGAGGCCGCGCTGCTCCTGCAGGAGCGCGCCGAAGTCGCGGACGGCGCGCGCCTGGATGCGGACCGCGCGCAGATCGTCGTGCGGCCGGTCGAGGTAGTTGTACGGCGCAGGCTCGTGGATCGACAAGCCGAGCACCGTGATGGCCCGCCTGTTCACGTGGCCGCCGTCGGGGAGGCCCAGCGTGGCATGACGCAAGCGGATCGCGGCGCGGCGTAGCAGGTCCGGGGCCTGTCCCGCGATGACCTGGCCGGTATGGAGGTAGACCTCGAGGGCGATCGCACGGCCGTGCTGCATCAGCGCGTAGAGGAGCTGGCGGCGGGCGGCCATCGCGGTGTCGCCGCTCGGCGACATGGTGAGGTCGAGGCTCACGTAGGCGATGACCTTCCGCGGCGGAAGGACCTCGAGGAGTCGCCGGAAGCGTCGGTTGACCAGCGCCCCATCCACCCAGTCGGCTGCGGTGGTGATCTCGTCGATGATGATGTAGTCGTATCCGTTGTCGAGGATGGCCTCGAGCTCGGCGGCGGTGCGGGCGACTCCGTCCGTGCGGCGGAGCGCGTCGCGGATGCGGGTGCCGTGAAGGTCCATGATGTATCCGCTGCGTCCACCGAGAGCGCGCGCTTCGGGGTGCTTCATCGCGCTGCGCGGGCCGGCCTCTCGCTTCTCGCCGACAACGACTTCGGCGGAGCAGTCGTCGTGGAGAAAGCGGAGGTTGTCGTCGCCACCCACCGACGCGTAGAGCAGGACCAGGGGTGCGTCGGAGCCGAGCGCGCAAGGGGCAGGCCCGGTCGCGCCGCCGTCGGAAGAGGACCCGGCGTCGTCGGCCTCCGCAAGTGCAGCGTCCTCCATCATCGTCCGAGAGTCGGCAGGCGGCGGGAACGCGTCATCGGTCGTACCCGCGTCGCCGTCCTCGCAGGTCGCACAGGAAGGCGGCTCACCTTCGTCCGTGGGGGCGGCGGGCGCGCTGCACGCGCCGAGGCCGAGGGCGAGGAGCGTCGAGATCCACGAGAGTTTCATGCACCCGTGCTCTGCAACCCCTGGTCCGGGCGGCGTTCTCACCGGCTTTGGCCTTCGAGTGACTCGAGTCGTGCAAGTCCCGCACTTCATCGCGCGAGGCCCGCACACCTCACATGCTTCGAGCCAGTCCCGCCACGTGGTAGCGTCGAAGGGGTGAAACGACCGGGGGATTGGCGGAGTTACGAGCCGGTCGCAGACATCGCGAAGGGGGGGATGGGTCGCGTCGAGCTCGTCGTTCGACGCGAAGGCACCTTTGCTCGCGTGTACGCCATGAAGCGCTTGCACGAGGCGCTGGCGAAGGACGCCGAGATCCGCACGATGTTCCTCGAAGAGGCCCGCATCGCCGGCCTGATCCGCCACCCGAACGTGGTCCCGGTGCTCGACGTGGGCGAGGACGAGTTCGGACCTTACCTGGTCATGGACTTCGTCGAGGGCGTGCCGGCGTATCGCCCGCTCACCGCCGCGGTCGAAGCGGGTCAGCGTCTCCCCGTCGCCTTCGGCGTGGAGGTGGCGCGGCAGATGGCGCGGGGCCTCGCCGCGGCGCACGAGCTGGTGGGCGCGGGGGGGCGCGCGGTCTGCGTCATCCATCGCGACATCTCCCCGCAGAACGTCCTGCTGGGCTTCGACGGACTGGTGCGCGTCACCGATTTCGGCGTGGCGCGCGTGCTCGAAGAGCACCCGCCGGATTCGGCCTCCATCACCGGCAAGATCGGCTACATGTCGCCCGAGCAGATCGGGCGAAAGCCCCTCGATGAACGCTCGGATCTCTTCTCCTTCGGGATCGTCCTCTACGAGCTCCTCGTTTGCGAGCGGCTCTACAAGGGCGAGCGCGACGAGGTCTTCCGCCGCATCTGTATCGAGCCACCACCCGACGTGCGAGAGGTCCGCCCCGACGTGCCGGATGCGCTCGCGGAGCTCCTGTTGGAGCTCCTCGCCAAGACCCCGGGCGGTCGGCCGGGATCGGCGGCGGAGGTCGCCGAGCGTCTCGATGCCATTCAGGAAGCGCTTCGCCGAGAGGGGCAGGAGCCTCTGCTGCAAGAGACCCTCGAGGACGCGTTCGCCGACGAGCGAGAGCGACAAAAGGCACTGGTCGCGGCCGCCCTCGAACAGACCCGCGCCGAGATCCCGCTTCACGACGGAGGGCAGAGCCGCGAAGTCACGGCGCCGACAGGTCCCGTTCCCACGCCCGACGCCGAGACGCGCGCGCTCGCTCCGCCCGCTGTCGAGGATGGGGTGGAGACGCTGGTCGAGCGCCCGCGCCCGCGGCCGGCGTGGCGTCCGCGCCCACTCATCATCGGGATCGCGTCCGCGAGCGCGGTGCTCATCGCGGCTGCGCTCGGATGGGCCGTGTGGGGCGGCGGCGACCCTGCCGAAAGCGCCTCGTGTACGAGCTCCGAGAGCTGTCATGCGCGCGCCGGCGTGGGCTCTTTCTGCGATACCGCCACCGGCGAGTGCCAAAGCGCCCTCGACCCGATCTGTCCGACCCTCTTCCCGCCCGATGCAGCCGCCGATCCCAGAGCCATCCTGATCGGCACCATCTTCGACCGCTCCAGTCCCAACCAGATGGCGCGCGAGCACGCGGCGGATCTCGCCGCCGACGGCGTGAACAGTGGCGGTGGCGTCGATGGACGGCGGGTCGCGCTCCTGCACTGCGACGCGTCACAGGGCGCGGCGGCGGCAGCGGATCATCTGGTGCGGACCGGCGCCAAAGTGATCGTGGGACCATCCACCTCTGCCGACGTCGAGGCCGCGTTCACCGCCCACACCGACGACGACGTCCTCTTCATCACCCCCTCGGCGACCGCGACGCAGCTCGCCGCCATCGACACCCACACGCCCGGTCTGCTCTGGCGGACGACGCCGCCCGACTCGCTGCAATCGGCCGTCATCCTCGACGACATCCTCGACGGTCCCGATATCACGCGCATCGTCATCGTCCGTCGAGCGAACGATGTCTATGCCCAGAGCCTGTCGGTGATCCTCCAGGAGGCGGCGGGCGAAGCCGGCCTCGAAGTCGACGCTTCACACGTCTTCACCGACGCAGCGGCCATCCCCGCCGTCGCGAGCAACGTGCTGTCCTCGAACCCTCGAGCCATCGTCTTCCTCTCCTCGCAGATCGCGGATGCTGCGGCGTTCCTGGACGCCGCGAGCACGGGGAGCCTCGCGCCGGAGGCACGGATCTACTTCGCGGACGCCGCGGCGAACGACGACCTCTTCAGCCTGTCGACGCGCGGCGCGCCGCTCTTCGACCGGGTGCGCGCGACCCGCCCCGCGGCGCCGAGCACCATCATCACCAGCGAGTTCGTGTCGGACTACACGGCGGCGTACGGAGAGGATCCGCTCCAATACTCGTTCACCGCCCACACCTACGACGCGACCCTCCTCGCGATCCTGGGCGTGGCCTACGCACTGGGTGGGGGAGGCGAGGTGACCGGCGAAAGGATCGCCCGCGGCATCGCTCGGATGTCCGCCGGATCGGAGGAGCACCGCCTCCTCGCAGCCAACCTGCGCGCGACGATCGCGGCGCTGAGGTCCGACCGCTCGAACGTCGACGTGGTGGGCGCTTCGGGAACCCTCGACTTCGATGCGGAGACCGAGGAGCTCACCAGCGCGACCTACGAGGTGCTCGAGGTGCGGGGCGATCCGCCGCGATTCGAGCTGGCGCGTCGCGTCGAAGTGCCGCGGCTCAGTGATGCGACGCGTCTGCCCCTTCCGCGAGGACCGTGATCTGAAGCGCGGGCGGTGAGGCAGCGCGGCCCGTCAACAACTCGAGGCCACCGAACACCCCGCCGATCACCACCACCGCGAGGATCGCGCGGAGTCCCAGTCGGGCGAGGCGGCTCTTCCCGAGCAGACGCGGGTAGCGGCTGGGGCGCGGTGCCGCTGGCGACTCGACGGTCTCGGCTTGCGCGAAGAACTCCTCGGTCTGATCGGGCGCGACTGTTTCGATCTCCTCGATCGTCCCGAGCTCGATCTGAAGAGTGGGGATCCTCGCCTCGTTGCGCGCCGTCGGCGAGCTCCATTCGTCCGTCTCTTCTTCGACCAGCAAGTCCTCGTCTTCGAGGGGCAGGACGATATCGATCATGGTGGGCCCGTCGCCCGCTCCATCCCCGGGACAGACCCGTCGCGTGATTTCCGGCTCCCCGCCGGAGGGCGTTCTCGCTTCCATCGAATACCTCCGCCCGCGATCAACGCAAGAACCGGGCCCCGCCGGCACAAGGGCTCCTGAAGGGAAATGGGCTCGGGTCGTGCGAAGCTCGCACAACTCCCAGACCCCACTTTGTGCGAGCGACGCACGGCCACCTCGCCCACCGACGGTCGCGCTACCGACACTCGCCGATTCGAACGCCGTCGACCGTCCAGCCGAGAGAGTTGCAGGCGCCGGTCGCGCACGAAGGCGCGTCCACGTCGCAGAGCTGGCGGCAGGTGTCGGTGGGACACGACAGGCCCGCCTGACAATCGAAGGGGCCGCTACAGGCGCCGCCCTCCGCCACCGCGCCTGGGCCGCCGCAGATGGTGACCGCCTGCGCCGCCCCCGTTTCGAAGACCTGACCGAGCGCCGCGAAGCAGCTGAAGCCCGACGGGCATCCCGTGTCGTCGATGGGGCTGCAGGCGACCCGGCACGCGCCCACGTCGTCGCCGACCACCAGCTGCATGCATTCGGTAGTGCAGTCCGACGACGTCTCGCACCAGCGCGCGCACACGCCCTGGCCGTTCACCCGGATGCAGGCGTGGCCGGGACTGCATTCGGTGCTGAAGCTGCAGGGCGACGCGAGAGGCAACGAGCCGTTCGGCCTGCAGGACCGCATCATGCTTCCGGCGGTCGCGCGCGTGCACATCTGTCCCGAGGGACAGCCGCATTGCGGCAGGACCAGGCGGCACGGAGACTCATCACACGTCCCGGTGTCGGGTGGCGGCGCGGTGTCGGCCACGTCGGATGCGGCGTCGACCACCGTGTCTGCCGGGGCGTCGATCACCGTCGTGTCCGCCGCTGCGTCCATCAGCGCTGCGTCCGGCATCGAAGTGTCGGCGGCCGAATCGCCCTCGAGGCTGTCCTGGCGGGTGTATCCGACGCGACCGCAGGCAAAAGCGCCCCACAGCAGGCCGATGACGACGATGGACCGGTATGACACCCCGGTCGATCATAGCCCGCGGCGCGCCTCAGTCGCGAACCTCCTGCACCACGTCTCCCGCGAAGATGACCTCGAGGCGATCGAAGCGGTTCTTCATGTAGGTCCAGGTCGGCGCCTGCATCTGGTTGAGGCTCGACGGCGGATACCCGATCGCGAAGACCACCGCCGTGCGGGTCATGCCCGGAAGGACGTGCCCCTCGCGGATCCCCTGCTGGTCGATCTCGCTCATCGTGTCGATCTGACCCTTCTTGCAGTCGGTGCCGAAGTAGCGGTCGAGGTGAGTGGCGATGTCCTCCTGCATGGTCCGCCGATCGAAGACGTACTCGAAGCGCTGTCCGGTCGAGAGGGTGAAGAGCATGCGCTTCGCGTTGACCGAGGTGATCGTCACCGAGGTGCACATCGGGATCAGGCCGTTCTGCAGGTAATCCGTCGAATACAGGCGCATGCGCTCCATGTCCGGATGCAGGTTCGTCAGCGTCACCACGCCCGGAGTGTTGGTGAGGTGGTAGGGGATCTGGCCGGCGCAGCTCATCAGGGCCAGCGACAGGAGTGCCCCCGCGAGGAGCGTCTTCATTCGCTTCTTCATGGCGCCCGAACTGCCACGATCTACGGTGACGATCAACGTTGCCTCGCGTAGGATCGACGTCGTGAAGCGGTCTTTGCGCGTTGCCGCGCCGGTCTTGGTGGTTCTGCTCGGGGCGTGCGGTGACGACGGGGGCGCATCCGACGGCGCGCCCGACGCCGCTGATGATGCCGGTCTGATGGTCACTCCACCACAAGCCACGAACGGGCCGGTGCTCACGCCGTGCCCGACGGGTTGGCGCGAGGTCGACGGTGTCTGCGACCCGTGGCCCGAGAGCGGGCCCGAAGACTGCCCGATTGGACAGGCGCACTTCCCTGGCGGCCCGGGATGCGAGGTGATCGGTGACCCGTGTCCGTCTGGCACCTTCGCGACCGACTTGCCGGCGGGCACCGTCTACGTCGATGCCGCAGCGGCAGTGGGTGGCGACGGGACGATGGGCGCCCCCTTCACCACCATCGCCGAAGCGCGGGCGTCCTTCACGGCGGACAGCGGCACCATCGCCCTCGCGCGCGGCGCCTACGACGAGGACGTCCGCGTCCTCACGGGCGAGCTCACCCTCATCGGCGCGTGCGCGTCGGAGACGAGCCTGACGCGGTCGATGGGCGATACGCCGCGTGCGGTCGCTTCCGCGCGCGGCGGCCACCTCACGATCGAGAACCTGCGCATCTTCGGCACGGAGATCGGCGTCGCGTCGATCGTCGACTCGGGCTCACTCCTGACCCTCGAGGGCGTGCAGATCGACGGCACCACCTCGTCGATCGCGGTGGCGTGGGACGGAGGGCAGCTCGTCGCGCACGACTGCGTCTTTCGCGACACCGAGAACGGGAGTCAGGTGGATTGGACCGGACGGGGCGTGCAGTTCCTCGACGACGGGGTGGTGACCCTCACGCGAGTGGCCGTCGAGCGCACGCGCGACGTCGCCATCTTCGGACCTCGCGCCGCCATCACTCTCACCGACGTGGCCATTCGAGGGGTCGAGCCGCGCCTGAGCAACGAGAGCGGTCGGGCGCTCGAGATCTCCGGAGGGACGATGGCGTCCCTCGAGCGAGTGGTCATCGAGGACGCACACGAGGTCGCGATCCTGGTGGGCCAGGAGGGCACCACCCTCACGGCGACCGACCTCGTCGTGCGGCGGATCGCACCTTCCGATCCCATGCCGGACGCCGTGGGGGGCCGCGCGCTCGAGGTGATCCAATCCGGCCAGGCCACGGTGTCGCGTGCCTTCTTCGACGAGGCATCTTCGATTGCCGTCACCGCCAGCTCGGGCGCGAGCCTCGCGCTCACCGACGCCGTCGTTTCGCGAACCAGGCCCCGTCCCGACGACACCCAGGGCCGCGGCTACGAGACCTGGGGCGGCGCCACCTCCACCTTCGAGCGCGTGCACCTCGACGCGAACCACGACACCGCGATCCTCGTCGACGCCGCGTCGATGCAAGCCCGCGACCTCACCATCACGACCACCGCCAGCGAGGTCGCCTCCGGCACCCGGGGAACCGGCATCTCGGTGCAGAACGGGGGCACCCTCGACCTCACTCGCGCGGCGATCACGGGGAACCGCTCCCACGGCATCTTCATCTTCGGCGAGGGGACGGCGGTGACGGGGACCGACGTGCTGATCGCCGACACCCTGAGCTGGGAGTCGAGCGGCGCCGGCGGTCTGGGCGCGGGCGTGCAGAACGGCGGGAGCCTCACGTTGATGCGCGCGTCCATCGAGCGCAATCGCGAAGCCGGGATCATGGCCTACAGTGGCGGCAGCGAGGTCGCCCTCACCGACGTGAGCGTCCTGGAGACCGGGGATCCGGCGTGCGTGGCCCTGGGCGAATGCGAGGCGCGGAGCGGCGGGCTGGTCTCGGTCATCGGGGCGCACCTCAGCGCCGAGCGCTTCGTGGTGGCCGACGGATTGCTCGCCGGTCTCCAGCTCGACATGGGCGGAACGATGGATCTGTCGGAGGGCGAGGTGCGCGGTCACGTCGTCGGCGCCGCGGTGGCCACCGAAGACTTCGACACCAGCCGCCTCACCGATCGGGTCGTCTATCGCGACAACGAGACCAACCTCGACTCCCGCTCGCTCCCGCTGCCGGGCACCGGTGACCCTCTCGCCGGCACCGAGAACGAGTAGGGGCTTTTCGGGCCCTTTCACGGGCCTTCTGTGAGAGACCCCTCGCCAGTTTGGCGCGGGAAGGAAGGAGCATGGAGGCCGCTCCGTAGGAGGGGACGAACAGGCATCGACAGCCGTTTCCTGGAGTCCCGAAATGCCCCGCTTCCTCTACCTCAGCCTCCTCTCCCTCATCCTCGCCACCGCCCTCGGCTGCAACGGCGCCCGGAGCCGCGGCATCGGCAATCCGCGCGGCCCCTCGGACGGCTCTGTCGTACCGCCGATGGACGATGGAGGCGTCGTCGCTCCCGACGGAGGCACGGAGGAGGACGCGTCGGTGGTCCCCGACGCCGAACCTCCGCCCCCGCCCTCCTGTGAGAGCGGCTTCACCGACTGTGACGGGGGCTGCGTCGACACCGACTATGACGACTACAACTGCGGCGCGTGCGGCAACGCCTGCGGGACGGGCGCGTACTGCGATGCGGGCGAGTGCATCATGGAGGGCCCGACCTGCCCCTCGCCCCGCACCATGTGCGGCGACTCCTGCGTCGACACCTCGACCAACAGCAGCCACTGCGGCGACTGCTACAACACCTGCGGCACCGGCGAGGCCTGCCGCTCCGGTGCGTGCGTCTCCACCTGTGTCCCCGCCTGCAGCGGCGTCGAGTGCGGCGCCGACGGATGCGGCGGATCGTGCGGTAGCTGCGGCTCCGGCGAGATGTGCGTGTCGGGGCTGTGCGAGGCGCCGCCTCCGCCTCCGCCGACCACCGCGGGCGAGAGCTGCTCCAGCGCGACCTCCATCTCGACCTCGGCTTCCTTCACCTTCAGCGGTCACGTCGCCGACCACACGCCCTTCAGCTGCGGAGCCACCTCGGCCCGGCCGGACGTCGCCTTCGCCTACACGGCGTTCTCCTCGGGCAGCGTGACCGTCACCGCGGCGGGCTCATCCGGCGCAGACACGGTGCTCGCGGTCTACGACAGCTCGCTCTGCTCTTCGAGTTACGAGGTCGCTTGCAACGACGACTCCCCGACCACCGGTGGGCTCGACTCCGAGGTGACCTTCACCGCGTCTGCGTTCTCGACCTATTACATCGTGGTCTCCCCCTACTCGACCACGACGCCGACGGACACCATCACGCTGACCGTCAGCGCGGCAGGCTCCTGACGCGCGTCTTCAGTGGCAGGGTTGGGCGGTGTAGACGTCCATCGTGCCGCAACCGTCGCCGACGACGACGCACGAAAGGGCGAGCCTGCCGGTGACGCCGCAGCCCGGGACGGGCATGTAGAAGCCCTCGCGGAGGAGGATGCACTCGGTGATGGCGCTCGCGCACTGGAACTCCAGCCGGTACTGCGCCTGGTCGTAGCCGTTGCAGTCGTAGTCGAAGCCGCCTCCCGCCAGCGGGGTCGGGAAATACAAGGCCTGACCGGGGAAGGCGCGGGCGTCCGTGTCGTCGCAGTCGCCGTTGAGCTCCGAGAAGCCCGAGCCGGTGGGGCAGGGGCGAATGGCGGGGCCGGCCCCGTAGCCGTCCCCGTCCATGTCGAGGTAGGCCATGACGCAGCCCGCGTCGCCCGCGTCGGCGGCATCCAGCGCGTCGGCGGCGTCCAGAACATCGGCGGCGTCCAGGGCATCGGCGGCGTCCAGGGCGTGGGGCGTCCAGGGCGTCGCCGTCCAGGGCGTCGAGGCTCGAGTCGAAGGCGCCCGCTGCCGAGTCGGCGTCGGCCCCTGCGTCGGCGGTGGCTCCGGCGTCAAACGACTCGGGCGCGTCGGGCGGGCCCGAATCGCGCGCGGCGTCTCTGTCCCCATGCGCGGCGCTGGGGAAGCCCGTTCGGCAGCCAGCGGCGAGGCAGAGCGCGATGAGAGAGCTAGCGATCCATCGGCCCGAGCGGCACACAATCACAGCTTATCAACTCTGGTATGCTCCCGCTCGAATGCCCAGCCTGAAGTGGATCGTCCCCGAGGGGCGTCCCCACGTCTTCCCGATTTTCAAGAAGATCACGTCGATCGGCCGTGGCGGCGGCAACGACGTCGCGATCGATTCGAAGAGCCTTCGCCGACTACCACGCGCAGATCGTCTTCGACGGGAAGGACTTCAGCCTCTCGGAGATCGAGAAGGGTGGCGAGCTCCAGATCAACGGCAAGAAGAAGCGGCGGGGGAAGATCTTCCATGGCGATCGGATCCTCATCGGCGAGGAGATCGAGCTGGTCTTCTCGATCTTCGACGAGGCGGCGACCGTCGGCGACGACGAGGAGCCGGGGGAGGCGAGCCCGGAGGCGGAGCTGGCGGGCATGCGGAAGCTGGCACGAGTTCAGCGAGCGCCTGATGGCCTGTCGAGCGTGCAGGAGCAGCTCAACGGCGCTGGTGGACGCGGTCATCGACGTGACCTCGCCCACAAGGGCTTCGTGATCCTCCTCGAGAACGGCGAGCCGCAAGGTGACGGTGGCGCGCAACGTCGAGCAGAAGGACCTGCCCGACGGCGTCCGGCACCTGTCGGACAGCATCATCGCGCGCGTCGTCGAATCCAAGAAGCCGCTGATCGTCAGCGATGCCCTGCACGACTCCATGTTCAAGGGCTCCGAGAGCGTGATGAACCTGCAGCTCTGCTAGGTGATGTGCGCGCCGCTGATGGCGCAGGGGCAGCTGCTCGGCATGCATCTACGTCGGCAACGACAACGTGCGTAGCCTCTTCGAGCAGTCGAGCCTCGACGTGCTCACGATCTTCGCCGACCCAGGGCGCGCTGATCCTCCAGAACGCGCTTCTCCTCGACGAGCTCAAGAGCGATCGCGACGAGCTCGCGAGCGCTGATGGGCGAGAAGCGCTTCGGCGACATCATCGGCAGCCTGCCCGGCGCTGCTCGAGGTCTTCAAGAAGCTCGAGAAGGTCGCGGGCACCGACATCAGCGTGTTGATCACCGGCGAGACGGGCACCGGCAAGGAGCTGATCGCCCGCGAGATCCACAACCGCTCGCAGCGCAAAGACGGGCCCTTCGTGGTGGTCAACTGCGGCGCCATCCCCGAGAACCTGATGGAGTCGGAGCTCTTCGGGCACGTGCGCGGCGCGTTCACCGGCGCGGTGGCCACCCGGGAGGGCAAGTTCCAGGCGGCCGACGGTGGCACCCTCTTCCTCGACGAGATCGGCGAGATGCCGGTGGCGCTCCAGGTGAAGCTCTTGCGCGCGCTGCAGGAGAAGGTGGTGATGAAGGTCGGCGACACCAAGTCCGAGCCGGTGGACATCCGCGTCGTCGCCGCGACCAACCGCGACCTCGAAGAGGAGATCAAGAAGCAGAACTTCCGCGAGGACCTCTACTACCGCCTCAACGTGGTCAACCTGCACCTGCCGCCGCTGCGCGAGCGCGGCGACGACATGATGGTCATCGCCAAGTTCTTCCTCCACAAGTACGCCGAGGAGTTCGGTTCGAAGGTGAAGGGCTTCACGCCCGGCGCGCTTCATGCGATGCGCAAGTACGACTGGCCCGGCAACATCCGGCAGCTCGAGAACCGCATCAAGAAGGCGATCGTGCTCTGCGACAAGACGCTCGTCGGGCCCGAGGACCTCGACCTCTTCCCCGAGGCCCTCAAGGCGGTGGTGCCCCTGGCCGAGGCCCGCGAAGACTTCCAGCGCCGCTACATCCTCGAGGTGCTCGAGCGGAACAACGGCAACCGCACCAAGACCGCCCGGGACCTGGGCGTCGATCCACGAACCATCTTCCGGTACCTCGAACGGGAGCCGGACGCCCCGGATCCTGGGGGCTAGCTAGCACGGTTTGTCGGCTCGCCAGCGTTGGACGTACTACAATTGTTTCTCCACGCCCCCTCGTGGGCGTCCGAGCCCGGGACTGACATCGATGTCGTGGATCCGGGCATTCTGCCCCAGGCACATGTCACTCCTCCCCCGCGATCTCCTGGAAATTTCCCATCCTGACGGGGGTGGCGCGCGCCTTGCTTTGCCCTGGTCCATGCGCGCGGTCGTCGCCGCATGCTGCTTGTTGACGGGCTGTTTGGTGACCAAGAAAGACTTCCCCCAAGAGCCGTTCTGCCCCCCCTCGGTGGAGACGGCCACACTCGAAGCGGCACCGCGGCCGCTGGGAAGCGTCATCAAGGTCGACCTCGCGGAGGACCCGTCGGGCGACGCGGGCAGCGGGGTCCGCGACCTGACCTTCGAGGTGGAGATCCGGGACTGCAACGAGGACCAGGAGCTGTTCCGCTACGTGGTGCTGCAGAAGTCTCCCACCGAACGAACGCTCGACGCCGGCACCATCGCCCCCGAGCAGCGCAACCCCTACTCCTTCGAGTTCAGCGGCCTCAACAATCTGGTCGCTGGGCGTTGCTACCCCCTCGAGCTGCGGGTGAGCAGCGCGTTCCAGTTCGGAACGGACCAGCCCGAGGACTCCGAGGACCTGGGCACCGCGACCTGGTGGATTGCGGCCTTCGACTCGAGCGACCCCAGCGCCGCGGGCGTGGAGATGGTGTCGTGCCAATGACGCGGGGCCGCGCTGCGCGATGCTCGGTCGCATTCCCGAGATGTGCTCTCGGCATGCTCGCGCTTCTGGCGCTCTCGGGCTGTGGGCTGTCGCTCGCCAGCGAGACGCCCATCGAGAACCGGTGCTCGTCGGATTCCGATTGCACCGGCGCGGTGTGTGCCGTCGACCTGGGCATGTGCGTCACCTCGGACACCGAGACCCTGCACATCGGGCTCGAGGTGACGCCCCCCGCTGCGGCGGGCGCGATCGCGAATGCGACGCACAGCCTCGGCCCCTACGACGTGAGCGGCGCGACGGACCTGGGCGAGCTCCCCCTGCCCCCTTCCATCACCGTCATCGGGACCGTGCGCGTCCCCGGTGAGGAAGGGCCGGTCAGCGCCAACCTCAAGTTCTCGCGTCCGGGCGCCTTTCCCGGCGCTCGCCGCATCGAGGTCGAGACGACGACGTCGGCGATGCCCTACGCGGTCGAAGGAACCGAGGCGGACTTTCAGACGGAGCTCGTGCCCGACCGTGAGTACGACATCACCGTGACGCCCGTCGGCGATTGGGCGAGCCGGGTGCCGCCGCTCCGCATTCTCGGGCGACCCGTCCCGGGCGGCGGCGATTATGCGTCGATCGCGATCAACTATCCCGAGACCTTCGAGCAGCTTCACGGCCTGGTGATCAACAGCATGGAGCTCCCCGCGCCGGGCCGGACGGTCTGGGCGGTGGACGCGGAGACGGGCCGGCGGGTGTCCTCCACCGTCGTGACCTCCGCCGACGAGGGCACCATGGGGCAGTTCACCCTCGACCTCTTGCCCAACACCGAGAGCTACCTGATCCGAATCGGTACTGGCGAGGACACGACCAGCCCGACCATCTTCGCAAACCCCGACTACCTGGTGGCGGACCCCGACGGCTTCGTTCGGATCCTCGTCCCGATGATTCGGCCGGTCTGCTATCGCGGGAGCGTCGAGCTCGGGAGCACGGGCGAGGTCGCCGAAAGCGCGACGATCACCTTCACCACCGACGAGGTGCTCGACCCCGAGACCGGGCTCTCCGGGACTTTCGAGACCACCCTCACCGCGCAGGCCGACGGTACCTTCGAGGCGATGCTCCTGCCTGGCTCCTACGACGTGCTGGTGACGCCTCCCGCTGATCACGACGTGTCGCGCTACGGCGTGCTCCACGAGTCCGCCTTCATGATCAACGCCGATCCTGCGCGCGAGTGCATCCAGGGCCAGCTCTTTCAGCTTCCGGAGCGCGCCGCGGTGGGCGGCATCGTCCGCACGGGCGACAGCCGCCTGATGCGCGACGCCGCCGTCACGGCCACCGCCCTCGGCCGGGCGCTCGAGGAGCTGCCGGCGGCGCGCTTCAACCGCACTGGCCAGACGACCACCGACCCGACCGGCCAGTTCAACATCCCCCTCGACGTGGGCGTCTACGACCTCTTCATCAAGCCGCCGCCCGAGAGCAACTTCCCCTGGGTGGTTCGGCCCAGCTTCGTCGTGGGCTCGGGCGCCATGGGCTCCGGCACCAGCTACAGCGACGTCTTCGAGGTCACCGCTCCGATCCCCGTCACCGGCACCCTCTCGGCCCATCCGGGTGCCGAGATCCGCGCCTTCGCGATGATCACCGAAGACGACGGAACCGAGCGCAACGTCGCCGTCGGCCGCACCGTCGTCGCCGCCGACGGCACCTTCACCCTCCTCCTCCCCGCCCGCCTCTAACGGGGACGGTCTACACTTTTCAACTTTTGCCCGCCTCTAACGGGGACGGTCTACACTTTTCAACTTTGCCCGCCTCGTCTGGTTTGGGGCAAAAGTTGAAAAGTGTAGACCGTCCCCATCGTCTGGTTTGGGGCAAAAGTTGAAAAGTGTAGACCGTCCCCGTTGGGAACTTGGGGGGCTGATGGGGGTCTAAACCGGCATGACGATGGCGCGTGCCGTGATGGGTTGCGCCGCGGCGATTTACTGCCTCGCGTCTGCGGGGACAGCTGCGGCGTTCTGTGGGTTTTACGTGAAGCCGGGGGAGGAGGAGCTGAAGAACCCGGCGACGAGCGTGGTGATGATGCGGCAGGGGACGCGCACGGTCTTGTCGATGCGCAACGACTATCAGGGGCCTGCCGAGGACTTCGCGATGGTGGTGCCGGTGCCGCAGGCGATCGAGCGCGAGAACGTGCGCACGCTCTCCGCCGAGGTCTTCGAGAAAATCGAGAACCTCGCCGCGCCGCGCCTCGTCGAGTACTGGGAGCATCCCGGCGAGTGCTACAGGCCGTACGGTGGCTACGGCCGAGGCTACGGGGGCATGGGATTCGGTTCAGTCGGCTACGCTCTTCGCGGTACGGGTCGCGGTGGCGGCGGCAGCGCGGTCCGCATCACCGCACAGTTCCAGGTGGGCGAGTACGACGTCGTCGTCCTCGACGCCTCCGACTCCTCCGCCCTCGAGACCTGGCTCGTCGACAATCACTACAACATCCCCAGCGGCGCTTCGGAGCTGCTCAGGCCCTACATCGAGAGCGGCCACCGCTTCTTCGTCGCCAAGGTGGACGTCGACCGCGTCCACTTCGATCACGGCGTCGCCCGTCTCTCGCCGCTCCGCATCCACTACGACTCGAACCAGTTCGCGCTTCCGGTTCGTCTGGGTCTGATCAACAGCGGCGGCGCACAAGACCTGCTCATCCACGTCCTCGGCGAGACGCGCTTCGAGGCGGCGAACTACCCGAACGTCCTCGCGCCGACCAACCTGCACGTCCGCGGCCGCGCGAAGGGGCGCTTCGGCGAGGTCTATGCCGCGGTCTTCGACGAGCTCTCCCGCCGCAATCCAGGGGCCATCGTCACCGAGTACGCGTGGACGGCCGGCAGCTGCGACCCCTGCCCGGGGCCCACCCTCTCCGAACAAGACGTCCTCACCCTGGGCGGCGACGTCCTGCCTCGCCGCGTCTACCCGGCGCAGCTCACCCTCACCCGGCTCCACTACCGCTACGACGAGAGCAGCCTGGGCGAGGACATCATGCTTCGGCCCGCCTCGGGGATCGTCGGCGGTCGCGGCATGCCCGACCAGAACGCGCGCCTCCCCGAGGGGGTCACGAGCGACGCCGGGCAGAACGCCTTCCAGACCCGCTACGCGATCCTCCACCGCATCTGGCACGAGCTGCCCGCGTGTCCCGCGGGGCAGATCCGCAGCGAGAGCTACTGGGGCGGCCCGCCCGTCGGCTACCGCGGCCGCGATCTCACTCCCTCGGGGGACACCTCGAAGGTGCGGCGCGGCCACATCAACCTCCTCAACTTCATCCGCGGGCGTGTGGCGGCGATCGGCTTACGCGTCCCCCACGAAGAGGACGGACCGACGGCGCGCTCCGGGGACACCCGCGAGCACCCGGCGCATCGCCAGCGCTTCCCGCTGGTGCAGCTCGCCACCACGCCTTCGACGCGCCGCCAACTCCGCTACGCGCGCAGATCCTGAGCGACGCCTCGCGGCTGTGGCATGCTCTGAGCCATGGCGGAGGAGGACGTGCACCGGGCACCCGGAATGCTGGGCCCGATCGTCGCTGCTCTCGCGGGCACGATCCTGCTCGGCGCGCTCATCGTCTCCATCGCGGGTCGTGGAGACGAGGACGAAAACACACCGGCCGTCCGCGAAGCGCCGCACCTCCCGCCCTCGCCGCCTCCACCGCCCGAGCCCCGGTTCCGCCTCACGATGTCGCCGCTCCCCTACGTCGGCGAGATCCGAGATCCTCGAGGAGGCCCTCGCCGACGGCCGCGCCGAGTTCGAGTCCTGCTGGACGAGCCGCGGCGGTGAAGACGGGACCTACCGCCTGAAGGCGCGCCTGGAGAGCGGCCCGCAGAGCGCGTCGGTCAGCCAGATCGAGATGGTGCCGACTCCGAGCGTCGACGCCTTCGTCTGCATCACACCGCTCCTCACCCCGAGGCGGGGACACGACTCGTTCTTCGACGGCGGGTTCACCCTCACCATCGTCGCCCCCCCGAAAGAAGCGGACGAATCAGGCTTTTGAGCTCGCGCCCGCCTGAGCTGCCGGCTCACGCCGCCGAATCCAGCCGCAGAAGATGCACACGGCGAGGCCGAGCCAACCCGGCCAGTTGCCGAGGTACTCGAAAAGCGTGGTGCTCGTCATCATCTTCACCTCGCCGCTCAGCGTCTCCTCGGTGAAGACGCCGGTGTGGCCGAGCACGCGGCCCACGGGGTCGATGATCGCGCTCACGCCGCTGTTGGTGCTGCGCACGAAGTAGCGGTGGTGCTCGACGGCGCGGAACTTCGCCAGCGCGAGATGCTCCCAGGGCTCCGTCGTGTCACCGAACCACGCGTCGTTGGTGATGTTCACCAACAGGTGCGGGTTCGCCTCGTTCACCGCGTGGCGAACGAAGCCGGGGATGATGTCCTCGTAACAGACCATCGTGGTGATCCGATAGTCGCGGAAGGGCAGCGGCCGAACGTGATTGCCGGGCGTGAAGTGCCCGCTGTGCGGCGACCACTCGTAGAAGATGGGGAACTCCTCGCCGAGCGGCAGGTATTCGCCGAAAGCGAGGAGGTAGGTCTTGTCGTAGGTGCCCTCGATGTCGCCGTCGCCGTCGAGGATGAACGCGGTGTTGTAGTGCTTCTCGACACCGTCCACGAGGCGCCGCTGCAGCCCGCCGAAGAGGAGCGGCGTATGCACCGGGCCCATCACCATGTCCTTCACGTTGGTGGCGCCGTCGGGCAGGAAGAAGGTGTACGCCGACTCCGGCCACACGAGCAGATCGGGGTGCACGTCGCGCTCGAGCTCGCGGCTCATCTCGATGTGCATCTCGAGCCCACGCCACGGGTCCTCGCGCTTCTCGAAGATGCCCATCGACACCTGGGGCATCCCGATGGTGATGGCCGGCGCCTCGGCCGCGCGCGCGTCCACCTCGTGGATGCGATACGCGCCGTAACCGACGGTGAAGAGCGTCGCGCCTGCCGCGATCATCAGCTGGACGCGCGGCATCGGCGTCTTCTTCACCAGCGAGCGCAGGACCAGATAGATGCCGACGTTGAAGGCCGAGACGAAAGCGGTCACCAGCAGCGGTCCGCCCAGGTCTGCGATCTGAATGAAGATCGGCAGGTCGTGCAGGTGGTTCGCGTAGTAGTACGGGAAGAGCATCGGGTAGACGAGCTCGCTCGCCGCATGCGCCGCCGGGGCGGCGAGGATCGGCCACCAGCCTCGCCCGCGAAGCCGCCAGTAGAGCCAGGCCATGAGCGCGAGCATTCCGCCCTGCGCGAGGTTCAACAGGCTCGCGAAGAGGATGCAGACGATCAGCGGAAAGCCGCTGAAGTCCTGCAGCATGGTGACGACCCAGTAATAGCCGCCCCACATACCGGTGAAGCCGAACGCGATGGAGCAGACGATCGCCTGCTTGTTCGTGAGCCGCGGCGTCCAGTCGAGGGCGAAGAAGAGCGGCACCAGACAGACGAAGGCCAGCGGCCAGACGTCGAAGCCCGGGAAGGCGAGAAAGGAGATGACGGCGGAGAAGATCGCCAACCCGAGGGGCTTGTAGATCGCGGGGGCAGAAGCGGAGACCGCCTCGGCCGCGGGCGCTTCGGCCTGCTTGCCCTTCTTCTTCTTCCCCGACTTCTTGCTCTTCTTGGCGCTCGAGCCCACCGGATGCCCAGGTCGAGGTTCTACTCGAGGTTCAGGACGCTGCGCACTTTGCTCAACAGCTCTTCGTGTTTGAAGGGCTTGGTGATGTAACTGCGGGCCCCTGCGTTGATTCCCGCGACCACGTCTCGCGCGCCATTCTTCGCGGTGAGCATGATGACCGGCGTCTTCTTGGTCTGCGGCTCCTGCTTCAGCTGCTTGGCGAGGGTGAGGCCGTCCATGCGCGGCATCATCAGATCCGTGATGACCAGGTCGGGGTTGATGCCCGTGCGCAGCTTCTCCACGGCCTCCATGCCATCCCGCGCGAGCTCGACCTCGGCGAGCTCCGAGAGCATCCGCCCGAGCATCTTCAACAGCTCCGTGTCGTCCTCGACGATGAGGATCAGCGGGACGCGCTTCGCCACGAAGGCGAGCCTATCATGGAGCCCCGCCGTGTCGAGCACCGCCGAGCGCCTCGGCGACCGACTCCCGGACGGCGTCGAGAAGATTCGAAAGTACGGGCTGATTGACGTTCAGCGGGGGCACGACGTACACCGTGTTGCCGATCGGGCGGAGGTACACGCCGCGCCGTCGCGCCGCCTCGAAGACGCGCCAGCCGATGTCGCCGTGATATCCGGGGGGCCCGACCTCGATGGCGCCCATCATCCCGAGCGCGCGGGGGCGTGACGTCCCTTCGATCTCGCCCATGGCGAGGAACGCCTCCGAGATCGCCGCGCTTCCGGTGCGCATCCGCTCGAGGATCTTCTCTTCGCGGTAGATCGCGAGGACTTCCCTCGCGACAGCCGCGCCCAGTGGATGGCCGCAGAAGGTGTGACCATGCATCAAAGCGCGCCCCGCGCCCCGCCCCGAAAGCCATCGAAGATCCGCGGCGTGGCCAGGGTCGCCGCGAAGGGGAGGACGCCGCCCGAAAAGCCCTTCGCCACGCACAAGAGGTCCGGGGCATGCCGGCGTGATCGCAGGCCCACATCGTCCCCGTGCGCCCGTAGCCGGTGAAGACCTCGTCGGCGATGAGGAACGTGTCCGCCTTCCGTGTGGCCTCGCGAAGGCGCGAGAGGAGCTCCGGCGCCCACACACGCATCCCCGCGGCTCCCTGGAGGATCGGCTCGACCACCACGCCCGCGATCTCGTCGCTTCTCTCGGCGAGGAGCTTCTCGATGCCGGCGATGACGCGATCCCAACCGCCCTCTTCGTCGAGGGGCGGCGCGCGGAAGACCTCGAAGCAGAGCGGTCGGTACACGCCGGCGAACGCCTCGAGGTCGCCGACGCTCATCACACCCACGGTGTCGCCATGATAGGCGCCGGCCAGCGAGACGAAGCGCACCCGCTCGGGACGATCGTTCTGGCGCCAGTATTGGAACGCCATCTTCAGCGCGACCTCGACCGAGGTGGAGCCGTCGTCGCTGAAGAAGACGCGATCGAGGCCCTCGGGCGCCACCTGAGCCAGCTCCGCCGCGAGCTGCACGGCCTCCGGATTGGTCATGGTCCCCATGGCGCAGTGACAGAGTCGATCGGCCTGTGCCTTGAGCCGCGCGACCAGACGCGGGTGGCGGTGACCGAGGTTCATCACCCACCACGAGCTGTTCGCGTCGATGTAGCGCCGCCCATCCGCGTCCTCGAGGAAGGCGACCCTCCGCCCCGACGACGACGAACGGGTCGCGCTCGGTGTGATCCTCGGCCGAGGTGTACGGACGCCAGACGTGGCGCCGATCGAGGTGCAGGATCTCGTCGCGCGACAGCATGCGTCGCGGACAGTGGATCAGCGGCCGGGGAAGCGCAACGTATAGCTGTACACGGCGTCGCCCCCGTTCGGGCGGCTTCGGACGCGGATGCGGCGCGCGGCCGAGGACATGCAGCTCACGAACCGCCGATCGTCGATCGTGCCGTTGTGTGCGCGTGCGCCGATGGTGCGCCCCGAGCTGGTGACACGGAAGGTCACGATGATCTGGCCGCGCGTCAACGCGCCCCGATCGACGAGGTGGTCGTAACAGCGGCTGAAGTTTGCAGCCGCGCCGCGAACGGCAGCGCGGACCTCTTCGGCGGCCACCTGTCCCGTGCCGTCCACCTGTTCGCCCACGACGACCGCGACGTTCGGCTGGAGCACGGCGTTTCGTTCGATGACGCGCGTCGCTTCGTTGGGCTCGGCGACGGCCGCTTCACTGGGGGCGAGGGGAGCGGTGCGGGTGGTGACGCCTTCCGGCGGACCGGGGCGTCGCGCGCGCGCGCTCAGCTCGCTCCGGCACTCGGGGATGGTGCGCTCCACGCGCACCGCGCGCTGGGTGAGCGACTCGAGCGCGAGGCGCCCCGCTTCGCGCGTTTGCTCGGTACGGCCGCTGCGCATCTGCGCCTGCGCCTCCTCCATCTGGCGGACGATGCGCGACAGCTCCTCGCGTTTCTCCGCGATGCAAGCCACCTCGCGCGCGACCCGCGTCTCGATCCCGCGGGTTTCCGTGAGGGTCGCCTCGTCGGCCTGGGCGTAGGCAGATGTAGGACAAAGGAGGAGAAGGAGAGCGATCAGCACACGCACGGGCATAGGACGCCCGAGGGCGGGCCGATGTTCAACCGTTGATCTGCGCTACAATCACAATGAGTGCCTCGCTTTCTTCGTTCCCTCGCAGTTTCCGCGCTGATCTGGGCCGCCATCGGCTGCAGCGTCGACAAGAGCGCGCTCGCGCCGAGCTCGACTAGCCCGGACGGCGGCACTTCGGGCTGCGCCGCGGGCCAGACCTCTTGCGACGGCGTCTGCGTCAACACCCGCACCAATCGCCAGAACTGCGGAAGTTGCGGCGTCGAGTGCTCGACCGGGGAGGTGTGCGATCTCGGTCTCTGCGCCGTCGGCTGCTCCGCCAGCCTCACCGTCTGCGGCGAGGGCGAGTGCGTGGACGTGAGCAGTGACAGCGCCAACTGCGGCGCCTGCCGCCAGGCCTGTCGCTCGGACCAGAGCTGCTCCGACGGAGCCTGCGTCTGCCCGCCCGGCCTCGCCGAGTGCGCCGGCGCGTGCGTGGCCCTTTCGTCGAACCCGAACCACTGTGGCGCGTGCCGCGTCGAATGCATGGCGACCGAGGTCTGCGCCAGCGGCAGCTGCACGGCGGAGTGCAGCACCGGCCTCGACAATTGCAGCGGCTCCTGTGTGGATCTTCAGACGAACGCCGCGCACTGCGGGTCGTGCGACAACGCATGTCCATCGGGTCAGGAGTGCAACCTCGGCACCTGCGTCTGTCCCGGTGACATGGTGGAGTGCGCGCCGGATGGATGCGTCGACATCCAGAGCAGCGCCGCCCACTGCGGCGACTGCGGAACGCCATGCGGGACGGGGGAGCTGTGCAGCACGGGGACGTGCATGCTCGACTGTCCGATGGGGTCGACCGCGTGCGGGTCCAGCTGCGTCGACACCATGACCGACGACGCGAACTGTGGCTCGTGCGGTGTCGCGTGCACGGGGGGGCAGACCTGCGTGGGCGGGTCGTGTCAGTGCAATGCGGGGGAGATGTTCTGTGACGGCGCTTGCATCGATCCTCTCGCCGACGCCAGCCATTGCGGCTCGTGCGGCAACGCGTGCGACATGTCCATGATGCAGGTCTGCCTCGACGGCTCCTGCACCGTCGACTGCGGCGACAGGACCCTCTGCTCCGGGTCTTGCGTCGACACGAACACCAACCGCTACAACTGCGGTGGTTGCGAGCTGCGCTGCGGCGGGACCTACGATTGCATCGACGGTTCCTGCGCATGCGCCCCGGGTGAGACCGAGTGTACGAGCCGATACCGCGGGCGATACTGTGCGGACCTGAGCTCGAGCTGGAGCAACTGCGGGAGCTGCGGACACGGCTGCTACATCGGTCAACACTGCAGCAGCGGCTCGTGCCGCTGGTAGAGCGCCCGATTCAGATCGGCTGAATCAACACTTCGCGGCGCCCGCCGGCCTTGCTGGTGGGCGGCCCGACGACGCCCTCCTTCTCCATGCGCTCGACGAGCTTGGCGGCCTTGTTGTAGCCGACGAGAGCTGGCGCTGGATGTGGCTGATCGAGCAGTAGCCCGCCTGCGCCACGCACGGCGACGGCCTTGTCGTAGAGCGGGTCGTCGCTCTTCTGGCCGCCGGGCAGTGCGGCGTCGTCGTCATCGCGCGGCTTGAGGATGTCCGTCGTCGTAGACCGGCTGCCCCTGCTCGCGCAGGAAGTCGCAGACCTTGCGGACCTCGTCCTCGCTGATGAACGCGCTGTGCACGCGCTTCAGATCGCTCGAGCCCGGCGGGAATCATGAGCATGTCGCCCATCCCGAGCAGGTGCTCGGCGCCGTTGCGCCCGAGGATGGTCTTGCTGTCCTCGCGCTGGAGACCTTGAAGGCGATGCGCGCCGGGAAGTTCGCCTTGATCATGCCGGTGATGACGTCGACGCTCGGGCGCTGCGTCGCCAGGATCACGTGGATGCCCGCCGCGCGCGCCTTCTGGGCGAGGCGCGCGATCGCCGCCTCGACGTCCTTCGCCGCGACCATCATCAGGTCCGCGAACTCGTCGACCACCACCACCACGTAAGGGCAGCTTGTCGGGGTTCGGATCGACGGCGTCCGGCGCTTCGCCGTCGGTCGGATCGAGGAGCACCTCCTCGCCGTTCGTCCCCTGCGCGCTGCACCTTGCCGACGCGGCTCCGCTGCAGAGCTTCTCCGGCGCGCATCTCGCCGTCGAGCACCTTCTCGCACGCGTTGGTTGTAGCTGGTGATGTTGCGCGCCCCTGCGTCGGCGAAGAGCTGGTAGCGGCGCTCCATCTCGTCCACCGCCCAGCGCAGCGCGAGCGCCGCCTTCTTCATGTCGGTGACGACCGGCAGCAGCATGTGCGGGATGCCGTCGAAGACCGCGAGCTCGACCACCTTCGGGTCGATCATCAGCAGCCGCACTCCTCGGGCGTCCGCTTCGCGAGGAGCGACGCCGAGCATCACGTTGAGGCCGACGCTCTTGCCGGCGCCGGTCGCGCCCGCCACCAGCAGGTGCGGCATCTTCGCCAGGTCGCCGTAGACCGGCTGACCCGCGATGTCCTTGCCGAGGGCCATCGGCAGGTGCGCCTTCTGGAACTTGTCCCAGCGATCGTCCTCGAGGATCTCGCGCAGGATGCACCGTCTGACGCGTGCTCGTTCGGCAGCTCGAAGCCGACCCGCGCCTTGCCCGGGATCGGCGCCACGATGCGGACCTTGTGGGCGGCCAGCGCCATCGCCAGGTCGTCGGCCAGCCCCGCGATCTTGGAGATCTTGGTCCCGCTCTGCGGCTCGAACTCGTACATCGTGACCACCGGACCAGGGTGGATCTCGTCGACCCGGCCCTTCACGCCATAGGCCTCGAGCTTCTCCACCAGCCGCGCGGCGTTTTCGCGCAGCGTGTCCGAGTCGATGCGCACGTCGTCCTGCGGCGGCGGCGCGTCGAGCAGCGTCGTCGGCGGCAGCACGAAGGGGCGGTCCAGGCTCGGCACCATCACCGCTTCGTCCTCGATCGACTTCGGCTCAGCCGCCGCGGGACGGGGCTTGTCCACCGGCGCGACGATCCGAGGCCCATCGTCGCCCTTCTTCTTGCGCGCCTTCTTCGCGGACTTCGCGGCCTTCGCGGACGTGGCCGCGTCCTCGTCCTGGCCCTCGTCCTCGTCCTCGTCCTCTTCTTCTTCTTCCTCGGCCGCAGGCTCCGCCTTGGCGCTCTTCTTCTTTCGCTTCTTCGTCTTCGCCGGCGCCTCGATCAGCGTCGACTCCGCCTCGTCCCCGACGAAGATCGCCTCGCCGTCTTCCTCTTCGTACCCCTCGTCGTACTCCTCTTCGTCCTCGTCGTCGGCGATGATCTTCGGCGCGTTCGCCTCGCGTTCGGCGCGCTCGAGCTCCTTCGCCTCGCGCCATGCGTCCCAGAGCGCCCGCGCCCCTTCGATGGTCTTGTCGGCAAAGGCCCGCGTCCCCGCAGCCCCGCGGAGCGCCACCTCGGTGAGCGACACCGGCGTCCGGAGCACGAAGGTCACGAGCAGGATGGCGACGCCGACCACGTAGGCCCCCGCCAGCCCGAGGAGCGAGCGCAGCACCTCGCCCAGCACTTCGCCCAGGATTCCTCCCGCGAGGTGGCCCCCATAGACGGTCTGCCCTTCGAGGAAGAGGTGGAGCATCGCGCAACCCACCAGCACGATCACCAGCGTCGAGGCGACGGTGGCGAGGCCCAGGATGGTGCGGCCCCGGCTGAAGAGACGGACGGTCGCCAGGCCGAGCTCGACCGGGATCACCCAGGCGGCGACGCCGAAGGCAGCGACGATCACCCCGGCCAGGCCGCTGCCCACCGGCCCGATCCAGTTCTCGGTGCCCCGGGCGTCGTAAGACCACAAGGCCAGCCCCACCAGGATGGTGGCGGCGCCGCTCAGGATCCCCAGCACCTCGTGCCGGCGGCCCTCGGGGGCGGCAATTTCTCCAGGGGATGTGGTGCTCTGCGAGGCCAAAGGCGTTGGTCCCGACAGACCATAGGGGACGCTCTCGGAAGGGGTCAAAAAAGCGGAATGACCCGAGATATCACTCCTTTGCATGCCCCCCGCGATCCTCTATCATCGCGCCGGTCATTTTCCCGACCCGAGCAAGAGCCATGCGACCTCGTCCGACGCGCATCCACGTCCTCGTCGCCTGTGCCCTCACCGCCCTCGCCGCCCTGGGCTGTAAGGTCACCGCCGACGACATCGAAACCTGGAAAGGCACCGTCAAGGGCCCAGGGAAGATCAAAGCTGTCCTCTTGAGCGACAGCTATC
The DNA here is from genome assembly GCA_963727445.1 of uncultured delta proteobacterium. Lineage (GTDB taxonomy): Bacteria > Myxococcota_A > Polyangia > Polyangiales > B10-G4 > B10-G4. The sequence goes on along the minus strand of CAVSGI010000013.1, from coordinate 55,732 downwards.
CAATGGAGCTCCGTACCCAGGCTGCGGTGGCCCTGGTCGAGATGGAACCGCGCCAGTCGCCGGAGCCGGTCGACGGGATCGCCGAGCTCCAGGAAGCGATCAGCCAACTCGACGACGACACCAAGCGTCAGATCATCGACGGGATGGTCCCCAAGCTCGAGGAGCTGATGCGGGGAGGCGACACCGCCGAGGCAGACGGCGGCGGGGGTGGCCCTCCCGACTTGCAGGTGCGCGCCAAGGACGCGAGCTATCTCCTCATCGCCAGCGCGGAGGGGCAGAGCCGCGAGCGGCTCGTCAACGCCGTGGTCGGTTGGTACGTCGCCGACTTCAACGGTCGCAACCTCGCCGGCAATTACAGCGCCGAGCAGATCATTCGTTCCCTCGGAACGCAGGCGGCGGGCATGCTCGTCGACGCCCTCAATCCGCAGATGCCGCAGCCGGCCTTGATCAAGCTCACCGAGCTGATCTCGCAGCTCGGTGACGAAGAGACCAAGCAGCGGGCGGCCGCGGCGATGGTCGAGATCGAGCGGCACATGGAGGGCGACGAGTTCCTCGAGTGGCTCAAGGGCAAGGTCGTCGACGCCATTCACCAGCAAGATCCCAACGCCGAGGTCGACCAGGCCCGGGTGACCGCGGTCGCCAATCTGAACCGGGAGAACTTCATCAACGACGGCGCGCTTCCCGCGATGAAGAACCTCGCCTCCGAGGACGTGGTGCGCGAGCGACTCCTCGAGATCGCCTCGATGCACTCGGACAAGACGGGGCCGATGGCGGAGCGGCGCCAGCGTGCGCTCCAGGCCCTCGAGGGCAACGCCACCGAGGCGCAGCTCGACCGCCTTCTGGCGCTGGCGCTCAACGCGGATTCGCCGATCGGCGTTCGCGACTACGCCTTCGACCGCGTGGGAGACATTCGCAGCCAGCGGGCCATCCCGCGGATGTGGCCGCTGGTGGAGGACGGCTCGGACGACAACCAGCGCATCCGTTGGCGCGCCGCCGAGATGGTCCTGCAGATCGGTGGACCCGAGGTCGTGGGCGAGTTCTTCGCCAAGCTCCCGAGCCAGGACGGCGTGAAGTACGAGCCCGAGGAGCTGGAGGGCTACGCGACCCGCATGAGCCAGATGAACCCGCCGCCGACTCGGATCGTGCGGGCGCAGCTGAGCTCGCCGCATTGGTTCGACCGCGTCATCGCGCTGCGCTACTTCGAGCGCAAGGGGACCGAGAGCGACGTTCGAGCGATGCGTCGCCTCGTGCGAGACACGGCGCCCGTGGTGGGCGATGCCTGGGAGGAGCTGGAGCAGGCCAAGGTCGGAGATGTGGCGGAGGCTGCCATCGAGGGCCTCAATGAGCGGCTTTCCGGCGGTGCCGACGCGGAAAATGCGGAACAGTCAGCAGAAAACGACGGCTCGGAGTAGAATGGGCGGGACTCCCCCTCGATGACGCACGACCAGAACAAGAAGACCCTCCGGCACTTCCAGTGCCGGGACTATCTCTGGGAGATCTTCGAGCAGATGAGCCAAGAGCTCGAATGCTCGACTGACTACTTGATCAACGAGGCGATGAGGCAGTACGCCCGGTCCCGCAACTATGGGACGCGCTCGCCCTCCGTCCCGGGGGTGCGCGGCGGCTCGCAGGGCCAGATTCCGAGTCTCGGTTCCAGCCGACCCGCCATCCCTTCCGCGCCTCCCCCTCCCCCGCGTGGCGGTGGCGGCTACAGTCAGCCGGGGTACGGCCAGCAGCCATCGAGCGGGTATGGTGGCGCCGGTGGCGCCGGCTACGGCCAGCAGCAGGGTGGCTACGGCCAGCAACCAGCCGGCTACCAGCAGAGCGGCGGCGGATACGGTGCTGGTGGCGGCGGCTACGGCCAGCAGCAGGGTGGATACGGCCAGCAGCAGGGTGGCTACGGCCAACAACCGCAGGGTGGTTATCCTGCCCCGCCTCCGCCGCGTCCTTCGCCGCGCTCGAGCTATCCGCCCCCGCAGACCAATCGACCTCCGGCGTACAGCGCGCCTCCGCCCCTTCCCGGTGGTGGGCGTGCCGGTGGCGGGATGCCCCCGCTCTTCGTGATCTTCAACGGACAGAAGATCCCGATCACCAAGAACGAGTTCGTCATCGGACGCGGCAGCAAGACCGCCGACCTGCCGATCAAGGACGGCAACATCTCGCGCCGGCACGCGGCCATCGTCTTCGACAACGGGCGCTTCTACGTGAAGGACCTCGGCTCGACCAACGGGATCGAGTTCGCAGGACAGCGCATCGACAACAAGCAGATCGAAGAGGGCGACGTCTTCCAGATCTGCGACTACGAGCTCCGCTTCACGTACAGATAGGCACTAGGCCAACAGGGCGGCGACGAGGGCCGGAGCCGCGTCGATGCCGGTGGTCTTCTCGAAGGGGCCGAGGCCGCCAGGCGCCCAGACGTTGATCTCGAGGACCTTGTCGGCGAGGACGTCCACCCCCGCGACGCGCAGGCCTGCGTCGTTCAGGTGTGGGCCCAGGTCGCGGAGGAGGCTCGTCTCGGCCGGCGTGAGGGTGGTGGCCTCGGGGCGCCCGCCCGCGTGGAGGTTCGAACGAAGCTCGCCCTCGGCGGGGATCCGGCGCACGGCGACCAGCTGGCCGTCGGCTTCGAGGGGCGCGCCGTCGACGACCACGATGCGCTTGTCGCCCGCCGACGCGTTCGGGAGGAGCTCCTGAACGACGAGGGGTCCCTGTACGAGCAGCTCCCCGACCACCGGGCGTGGGTCCTGCCCGCGCACGTCGATCTTGGAGACGCCGATGCCGCGCGTGCCCCGCACCGGCTTGACCACCACCTCCGGGCCCAGCCGCGCGATCGCCGCGAGCGCGTCTTCGGCGTTGGCAGCGACGGCTTGTGCGGGCCGAAGATGCTTCGGCAGCTCGGAGAGGAACGCCTTGGTCGCCGTGCGAGCGAGGCTCGCGGCGGAGTTGATGACCGCGACGCCGCGATGGGAGAGGGCGTCGAGCATCCAGAGCGTGAGCTCGATCTGCGCGGGGGAGCCGTAGCGCGCCGGATTGAGGCGTACCAGGAGCACGTCGGTGGGCGTCACTTCGAGCGACTCGGTGTCACGGCTGCCGAGGCCGGTGAGGGCATCGAGGGAGCTCGGGGCCTGCCGCGCGCGCAGGGTGATTCGCCCTTCGTCGTCGATACCGAGGCCCCCGAGCTCCGCGATCCAGGTCTCGACGCCCGAGGCGCTCGCGGCCACCGCCATGCGGGCGGTGGTCATCGACGGGATCAGCTCGGCGACCTCGTTGACGAGGAAGAGCGCCCTCACGCAGGCACTCCCCGAGGGGGGGAGCCGAGGTCGCTCTCCATCTCGAATCCGATGTGCAGGATCCGCGAGCCCGTCGGACTGATGGGGTTGTTGCTCTTGCCGATCACCACCCCATCTTGGGGCGCGTGGTACTCGCGGATCAGATCGCCGAAGGCGTCGCGCACGGCGGCGATGGTCTCGCCCTCTTTCACCCGCGTCGCAACGCTGGGGATCACCTCGAGGAGACCGCCCCGGTCGGTGTACATCCAGTGGGAGCGCTTGCAGAAGATCGGCGTCGGGGCGTCCTTCCGTTTCTTGCGCGGGAGCATCTCGGCGTCCGCGAGCAGGTCGCGGATCCCGAGCCGCGTCGACTTCACGTACTTCGCCTGAAAGCGCTGGGGGTCGCCGACCTCCACGGTGATGGCCGGGATGCCCCGTTCCATCGCCGCGCCGCGAAGGGTGTAATCGCTCGCAGGGTTGTGGACGACGATCTGTGGCCGAAGGCGCGTCGCCATCATCCGCGTCTGTTCGTTCTCGAGGTCGGCGCGCACGTAGAGGCTGTTGATGCGTCCGAAGCTCGCCGTGTGGAGGTCGACGAGATAATCGAAGCGGTCGACGATGCGATCGAGGAGCCGGTTCGCGTAGAGCTGCGCCACGTTGCCGCTGGGCGATCCCGGGAAGGTGTGGTTGAGGTCGAAGCTCTGGTAGATCTCCCGCTGGTGTGCGTGCAAACCCGGAATGTTGACGCACACCACGCCGCAGAGCGTGCCGCGCAGGTGCGCCACGTCCAGCTCCTCGAAGAAGTCGTGGATCACCCGGATGCCGTTGAGCTCGTTACCGTGCACCGCCGCAGTCAGCCCGAACACCGGGCCCGGCTTGCGCCCCCGGGCCACCAGGATCGGGATCAACACGTCCGAGGCCAGTCCGTCCGCCACGATCTCGATGTACACGCGCGAGATCTGCCCGGTCGGCAGCTCCTCGACGTTCAGGTGCGTCGTTCGATGGATCGTGCGGTGAGTGACCATGGCGCTCTTCCGATCAGTTCTGGGGCAGAGCGAGCTCTGCGGCTTCGGCTTCGTCGACGCGGCGACAGAACGCCGCGAAGCGCGCGTACTCGTCGGCGGGGACGCGCATCACCGGGACTCGCACCTCGCGTTCGAGCACGAGCGCGTCGCCTTCGCGTGAGGCCCGCATGCGGAGCGAGCTGCCGCTCGGGTCGGCGATGCGCACCTCGCGGGGAGGCGCGGGGAGCGAGAGGCCTCCGGCGGCTCGCAGCGTGATCCGCACGTCCACGTCGACGCCGGGCGCGACCAGCTCGGTGGTGGTGCGTTCTCCGAGCCGCGCGTAGACCGGCGCGAGGATGGTCGGGTAGAGCGTCGGAATGCGGCGGCGACCGGATTGCACCTGCCCGAGCTGGCTCACATCGAAGGAATAGGTGAACACCAGCGGCTGCTCGATGTCCTCTCGCCCGCTCACCGTCAGGCTCGACAGCGTCGCCCCCGGCACGATGCGCGCTACGTAGCCCTCCTCGAAGCGGTGCTCGAGCATGGCGGCGGGGATCGACTCGAGGTCGCGTCGCCAGGCGATGGCCGGCGCGCCCCGGAAGGTCTCGACCACCTCCGCCGTGGCCGAGCCGTTTCGCTGGACGGTGAGCTCGATTTCGATCGAGCGCCGATCGGCGCCGATCTCCGCGTTCGGGATCTCCACCTGTCCGGCGCTCGCATCGAGCACCAGCGCCGGCTCGCCGCGGAGCTGTGGCGGCACGTAGCCGAAGGGCGCACCCCGATCGACGGTCGAGAGGAAGACCGCGTGGTCGCCTTCACCCACCATGACCAGCAGGTGTTGGTAGGTCTCGGGATCCGGCAGCTCGGTGGGCGTCGCATCGGCGGCGAGCGTGCGCGCGATCACCAGCTTGGAGCGCACGCCCGCGAGGCCGAAGAGGTACTGCAGCAGGCGCGCGCGGTTGCCGGTGCGATCGGCGAGCATCGACGGCGCGAGGCCGAAGACGTCGTTGTTGTTCTCGACGTTGTCCAGCACCCAGCGGTAGAGGCGCTCGGCTTTCACGCGCTGTCGGGCATTGCGGGCGTGCCCGAGGACACGCGCCACCAGCGCGCGCGCCGCGGGATCGTGAACGTCCTGGTCGGCGAGGGCGTCGCGCAGGCTCTCCACGAAGCTCGGCCAGGTGGCGCGGATACCGACGTTGATCGAGGGCAGGTACTCCTTGGGGCTGACGCTCGAAGGCTCGGCCGGGATCGGGCGGCTCTCGCGCGCGGTCCAGCGCAGGATGCGCAAGTCGTCCTCGAGACGCTCCTCGGTCGTGGGTGCAGGGCCGCGCGGGTCGACGAGGGGCTCCATGCCGCGCGGCATCACCATCGTCAGCTGGCTCTTGTCGTAGGGCGTCTCGAAGCTTCGGAAATAGAAGCGGTCGCCGAGGAAACCACCCGGGAACGCGTGGACCGGCTCGCCGGTGGTCACGTACTCGTACTCGACGTAGTCACCGGGCTCGAGGCTGGGCAGGCTGATGCTGTCCTTGCCCTCGATGGGGTCGGCCTCGAGCCGGCGCCCGTCGGCCTTGATGGTGTGCAGGGTCAGCATGTGGGCGCCCGGCGGGGGCGTGAACTCGCCGCGTTCGTCGAGGGCCTCGTCGGCCTGCACCCGCCAGATGTTGTGGGTGAGGTCGAGAGTCGAGCCGTCCTCGAAGACACGGACCACCGTGTAGTCGAGCACCAGCACCTCCGGCTCGTCGTACTCGTGGCCGCTCGCTTCGAACTCGCGGATCACGGCGGCGCCGTCGAGGCGGAACTCGGAGAGCGCGAACTCGCCGCCGATCGCGCGCGAGATCATGCGCAGCTCGCCGAGCGCTGCGGGCTCGCGCGTCACCGCGTCGTGGAGCTCCTGGCGTGCGCCGTCGAGGTTGCCCGTCGCCATGCGTCGATCGGCGATGTCGATGGGCGGCGTGATGCTGCGGGGGCTGAGCTCGGCCATCCGCGCGAGGATGCGGCCGACGGCCGCGTCGTCGCCGCGCCCGCGCGCCACCGCGATCTCGCTGGACATGAGCGCCAGGCGGGTCTGTGGCGGCTCGAGGGATTCGAGGCGCTCGAGCTCGGCGCTCGCCCGCTCCCAGTCTCGCGCGCGGAGGGCGAGCGAGAAGCGCGTCGTGTTGCGCGCGTCGCAGGCGACCATCTGGTCGGCGAGTCGGTCCATCTGCTCGTAGCGCAGGTGGCGCTCGGCGGCCGCGAGCGCACCGCGAAGGGGCGCGCACGAGTCGGGCGCGACCTCTCTGGCCTTTTCGATCTCGCGCTCGGCCTGCGCATCCCAACCGCGAGCGAAGAGCAGGTCCGCGCGGGTGAGCGGGAAGCCCAAGACCTCGGGCCACCGCTCTTCGGCGCCCTCGAGGGCGTGGAGAGCTGCCAGAAGACGCCCGTCCGCGGCGTCCAGCTTCGCCAGCTCGACCACCGGGAACCAGGCGCTTCCGTCGCGACGGTGCGCCTGCCGGAGGTAGCGCCGCGCCGCGTCCCGCCGCATGTCGTTCGGGCGTAGCGGATCGCCCAGGGCGACGACGGAGGCGAGCTGAAGCATCACCGGCGAGGCGCGCCGCTCGGGCAGCTCGCGCCGGAGCGCGCGGCGCGCCCCCACGGGATCGCCCCGCGACAGAGCGATCTGCGCTCGGAGATACGCCTCGAAGACGCCGTCGCCGCGGGGGCGACCGAGACCAGCGCCGGAAGCGAAGTTGTCGTGGCTCGGCGCGCTCGGAGCGCCGGCGGCGCTCTGTCCGAAATGATCGCTGATCGAAAGGGCGATGACCGGGTTGGGGTGCCGCGTGGTGACCTTCGCGAGGACGCGGTGGCGGCCGGAATCGAAGTGGTGCCGATGGAAGGTCGTCCGCACCATCGGCTCGACGCGATGGTCGAGGCGCGCCGCCGAATCACCGTCGATGAAGAGCTCCACCGAGTTCGGGGTCTCGACCCGGACGACGTACTCCCCCGCGCGTGGGATCTCGACGAACGCTTCGACGTAGGTGGTCCCTCCCTCGGCGATCGGGCCGCCGCCCAGATGAATGGCGCACCCGCGTGCGCCGAGCTCGCGCGTGGCCCGCACCCCGCGCGTGGGCCCGAGGTCGTACGAATCGCGAAGCTCCGCGTCGGACTCCGGCGGGAACGCCTCGTCGAAGCCGAGGAGCTCCCACGGCCCGAAGGGTCCGGCGCTCCGCAGCTCGGTGATGCAGCCGTCGTCGGCGGCGAGGGTCGCCACCTCGTCGATGGCGCCGTGGCGAAAGGCGATCTCCATCAGGAGCCGGCCGACCACGTGCCGCGCCGGCGCCCCCATGTAGCCGGGCGACGAGGCGAGCGGCACGAGCCTTTCCTTCGTGTGCTCGGCCCACCCGGGCGCCACGTCCTCCAGCTCCAGCACGCCCTTGGCCGCGGCCTCTGCGACGAAGGGAGCGATCCCGCGCTCGGAGTGCGACGCCGCTTCGAGCGCCGACAGATAGTGGGAGAGCGCGGCGCCGGGGTGTCCCGTGAGCTCGTAGTGGACGCCGAGGAGATAGATGATCCGCTCGTCGTCATGCGCGAGATCGAGCGCGCGCTCGAGCTGGCCGCCGGCGCGATCGGGGTCGCCCCCCTCCATGAGCAGCTCACCGAAGGCGAGCTCGCGTTGGGCGTCGGGGTCGTCGGGTCGATCGGCGGCGCGCTGGCGCAGCAGCTCGATGGTGGGACGGGCTCCGGTCTGGACGCGCGCGCCGCACGCGCCGACGAGCAGGGCGACGAGCAGGGGGAAGACAGCGGTGAGCGCGCGCTTCATCGCTCACCTCCCGTGAGATGGACCTGCTGTCTCAACAGGGCGTCCGCCTGCTCCACCCACCTTCGGAAGGCCGGGTAGTCGTCGGGGGAGATGCGGTCCTGGGCGATGGTCAGCTCCGTCGTCGCCGACACCTGTCGCCCGCTCTGTTCGAGCCGCATGCTCAGCGTGCCGAACTCGCTCCGCGCTTCACCACCGGCGGGCACCTCGCCCACCGAGTAGCCGCGCGGGATGCGGATCGTGCGCTCCTCGAGGTAGCTGCTGGTCCCGCCGAGATCGAGCGGGTAGTGGCGGCTCGGGTTGCGCGCCATCGACCGGAGCAGATCCTCGAGCACCGTCGCCGGGACCACCAGCGTTCCGTCGTCGCGCCGACCGAACTGCGGCACCTCCGCGCGGTAGTCCACGGTCACCGGCTCCCCGAGCTCGTCCAGATGCTCCATCCGCTGGCGCTCGAGCACCAGGCCGGGAAAGACGCTCCGCATGCGTCGCTCGAAGCGGTCGGCGCGCGTCCCTTCGGCCGCGTACTCGGAGCGATAGCTCGGCGCGTCGCCGCCGATGATGCGCTCCTCGACGTCGATGGTGGCGCTGCCGTCGGGGCCCAGGGTCGCCGTGAGCTCGCGCTCGCGGCGGTCGTGCTCGGGGCCGAGCACCGGCGTGCGGGTGAGGTGGGCATCGTTCGGCCCGACCACCAGCACGCTCACGCCCTGATCCATCGCGGGCAGCTCGCGGATGCCGGAGTGCTCCGCGGTCCCGTCGATGTAGAGATCGAGGTCCTTCACGTAGGCGATGGCGTGGTCGAAGACCGAGAGGCTCGCCGGCAGATCGTTGATCGCGCCGTTACGCCGGGTGCGCACCAGGACGATGCGCGCGTCGATGCCCGCCTCACGGAACATGGTGTAGAGCAACGAGGCCTTGTCCTTGCAGTCGCCGAAGCCGCGCTGGACGATGAGCGGCACGCGGTAGGGCTTGTAGCCGTGGATGCCGAACTCGAGCCCCACGTAGCGCGTGTGGTGGATGACCCAGTCGTGGATGCGCCGCACCTTGGTCTCGAGGTCGGGCGCGCCGCGGACGAGCTCGGCCACCGTCGCGCGCAGGTCGTCGTCGAGAACGAGCTGATCCTGCGATCAGCCCCCACCACCAGCGACCCACGTCTTCCCAGGTGCGATAGGTCGACACGTGCAGGTAGGGCGCGACCTCGGTCATCCCGGGCATCCCCTCCTCGTCGCGGATCGCCGGCACGTCGTCCGCGTGGAAGTGATCGATGCGGGTGTCGCCGTCGACGGTGCGGTCGTGCTCGAGGCTCGCGAGCTGCGGCTCGTTGAAGAAGAACTCGCGCGAGGTCGGTGTGATGAGGACGTAGTCGACGCGCTTCTGCGGGGTGAAGCCCTGCAGGAAGGTGAGGTCCCCGTAGTAGTCGGCGAAGAGGTTGCGATGCGCCATGTCGTCGACGCGGTACTGGATCTCGACCGTGTCCCCCGGCTCGATGGTCGGGAAGACGACGACCAGGGCGCGCGTGTCGTAGTAGATGCGGTACCAGGGCTCGCCGAGGGGCTGCTCGAAGGTCTGCGTCGCTTCGAGGACGCGCCCGCTCGGCTTGTAGACCCGCGCTGCACGCACGTCGACGCGCTGCGTGTCGGGGTCGAACTGGATCGAGTAGGTCCGGAGCTTTCGCGCGCCTTCGTCGTCATGGGCCTGCGCCGCGAACTGATGGAAGCTCGACCCGAGGCCGTTCTCGAAGACCGTGTTCACCGTCAGCTCTTCGAGGACGGTGGTCGAATAGCCCGAGCGCTCGACGCGGCGCGCGAGCAGCTCGCGACGATCCACCGCGTACGCCTCGTCTCGGCGATCCTCCGGCTCGACCTGTTCGAGGAGCTCGCGGGTCTCGGCGTCCTGGGGGCGCAGGTCGAGGGCCATGCGGAATGTCTCCGCCGCCGCCGTGTCCTGCCCCATGCGCAACAGCAGCTGGCCTTCGGCGAGGATCACGTTCGCGTCCTCGGGCGCGAGGCGCCGCGCGCGCTGCAGCTCGGCGAGCGCCCGCTCGGTATCGCCCAGCCCCTCGTAGACCTGACTCGAGAAGAGGTACGACGAGGCGCTGTCCGGCGTGAGCTGCGCGAGGGCGTCGAGCTGCGCGTTCACCTCCGAACGCTCGTTGCGGCGCAGCGCATCGAGGACGAGGCCGCGCCGCGCGCTCATAGCGTCGTAGCGCGCGCCGACCAGGCGGTCCTGGAGCTGGTGCGCGAGGTCGGCGTGCTCGGCCCCCTCCGCGCGCGTGGCCCAGGCTTCGATGAAGCCCGGCGCGTCTCCCGTCTGTGCCGCGAGCGCCGCCACCTGCGCGAGGGCCGCCTCGCGCATGTCGATCTGCGCGAGGAGGTCGGCCCGGAGGAGCCCGGCCTGCATCGCCACCCGATCGTCGCCCTCGATGAGCGGCGTGACCAGCGGCAGCGCATCCTCGGGGCTGGGACCCCCTGCCGCGACCCGCGCCCACAACAGGCGCGCATCCCGATCGTCGGGCGCCAGCTCCCTGGCGCGCGCCGCGAAGCGCTGCGTATCGCCCCGCTCCGACGCCAACGCGGCGGCCAGCGCGAGCCGTTCGACTGTGGGCGCGTCCTCCGCCGCGCGGGCGGCGAGCTGTCGCGCGTGTCGCTCCGCGGGATCGTCCGCGCCCGTGTAGGCGAGGTAGCGGGCCAGCGCCTCGAGGGCATCGGGCCGAGCGCGGTCCCCTTCGGCGGCCGCCTCGAGGGCGGCGAGATCGGAGCGGAGCGGGCGCCCCGGCCGAACCCGCGGCGCCTCTTCCGCGACGTCGTGGGCCGAGGCATCGACACTCACGCCGCTCGCCGGCGCGCCCGTGCGATCGCCGACGCGGAGGAAGAAGCCCCAGGTCGCGCTGTCGACGCAGAGCTTGATCAAGAGCCGGTTCGGGCCGGCGTGCGCCGCCACGCTCGCGACGTGTCGGTCGGGATCGGGCTGGCGGTAGATCTCGTCTTCGAGCACCAGCTCGCCGTTCCAGTACATCTTTGCCGCGCCGCCGTTGCCCAGCCAGAGCGTCAGGGGCTGCTCGCGCTCGGACTCGATGAACGTTTCGGCGAAGGCGCAGGAGGCCTCGTTGGGGCGCAGGATGCTGTCGAAGCTGACGAACCCGTAGTGCGTGGTCTCGGCGGGGTAGGGCCGCCAGGAGACCTGCCGCTCCTTGCCGCGGTAATGGGCCGTATCGTCCCACGCGGCCATGGGCTCCTCCTCGGGTGGGAGCTCGGCCGCGAAGCCGCGCTTGCCCTCGTCGTCGAAGGAGCCGATCACGCGAAAGTCGGTCACGTAGCCGAGCTCGCGGGTCAGCCGCGCCGCCCCCTCCAGATCGCCGCTGCGCAACAGTGCTCGGGCGTGGAGCGCCGCGGCGTAGGCGCGGCGGGCCGGCGAGAGCCGGCGGCTCTCGGCGAGCTCCGACAGGGCTTGTCGCGTGACGTCCGGATCGGCCCAGGGGTAGTTGCGCCAGATCTGCAGCAGGGGAACGATGCCCTCGGGCCTTCGCCCCTGGCGCGTGGCCTGGGTCGCGAGCTCGCGCTGATAGGCATCGAAAGGATTGTCAGCCGCGGCCGCGCCCGGGATGCCGAGGCCCGCCGTGAGGGCGAGCACGGCCAGGAGCAGGCGCGATGCAGGGGGGCGATGAGAGGGGCGGGCCCCCCACAATTCCTGGTTCATGTTTCGCACTTTCGGGGCTCGGAGCCTAAACCGTTTCGGAAAGGCGCGTAAGTGCCCGACAACTGGAGGATGTGAGTTGTTCCGTCCCCTCGCCGAAGGCCCCACGAGCCCAGCCAGCCAAGCGGCGGCGGAGCGTGTATAGTGCCCCGCCATGATGGCGGGGCTTCTGCGGGCGATGCGGCCTCACCAATGGGTGAAGAACATTTTCGTTCTGGCGCCCATGGTCTTTGCGCAGGAGCTCCTGCACCTGGAGCGCGCTCTGTCGGCGCTCGCCGGCATGGCCCTCTTCTGTCTGACCTCGAGCGCGGTCTACATCTTCAACGATCTGAAGGACGTCGAAGCGGACCGGGCACACCCGGTGAAGAAGAACCGGCCCATCGCCAGCGGCCAGCTCTCCGAGCCCGTGGCGCGGAGCGCGGCCTTCGCCCTCGCGCTGACCGCCCTCGTCCTGGGGTTCTGGCTCTCGCCCTACTTCGCCGGCTGCGTGGGCGGCTACCTCCTGCTCAACCTCCTCTACTCCGTCCACCTGAAGAACATCGCCTACATCGACGTCCTGTGCATCACGACCGGCTTCGAGCTCCGCGTGCTCAGCGGCGCCTACGCCGCCGACGTACCGCCCAGTCACTACCTCCTGATCGCGACCTTCCTCCTCGCGTCGTTCCTCGGCTTCGGCAAGCGCATGCACGAGCTCTTGCAGGGCAAGGAAGCCGAGAAGCAGCGCTCGGTTCTCACCCAGTATGGCGAGAAGACGCTGAACGCGCTGCTCTACGGCACGGGGATCGCCGCGGTCGCCACCTACGTCGTCTACACCCTCGACCCGGCGACGCGACACGCCTTCGGTACGGACTACCTCGCCGTGACCTCGTTCATGCCGCTCGTCGGCGTCTTCCGCTTCATGCACCTCGTCCGGCGCCAGCACACGGCCGAGAGCCCGACCGAAGACATGCTGCGAGACAGGATCTTCATCTTGAACGCCATCGGCTACGTGCTGGCGGTCTTGATCGTGATCTACTTCGGTTGAGGCGCCCGGCCGAGCGGACGCGCGCCGTCGCTCAGTCCGGGCCGCAGCTCACGCCGACCACCGCGCCGACGCGCTCGGCGATCGCTCGAATCGCGCCGCCGAAGTCGGCCTGACAGATGGACTGAACGGTGGCGACCGATCCGCGGCGCGCCATCTCCTGCGCCACGGTCACGATGCGGCGCGGCGGGAAGGCCAGTCCTCGGCCCGCGACGTTGCAGCTCGGCGTCAGGCGGGTGGGCATGCTGGGGTCGATCCGCTCGACCATGTCGGGGTGCGCGAGCATGGCGGCGAAGTCGTCACCCGCCACCTCGGTCGGGATCCCGGCGATCGCGGTGAAGACCACGTCGCCGCTTCGTGCGCGGGCGTCCAGCAGGCCGGAGACGTAGCGTCCGACCGGGTGGACGGCGTCCGGGTAGTGGAAGCAGCGCAGGTTCAGGTCGCCGGTGTAGGTGGTGCTCGTCGGGTTGAAGATGTCGGGGTCCGCCGCAGAGCAGTCCTCTTCGTCGGTGACGACGACGAGCCCGAGGACCGAGTCGGGTCGGAGGAAGCCGGCGTTGGTGTCGTCGGCGTGACCGGTGGTGTCCTCGACGAAGCGGATCGGTGAGGTGGAGGGGGTGACGGCCTTGAGCGTCGCCTCGAGCTGCTGCTCGAAGCCGCAGCCGCCGGTGCCCACCACGGCGACGCAGGCGAAGTCCTCGGCGAAGGCCGTGACGTCCGTTCCGACGCCAAAGGAGAGGAAGGACGGGTAGGTGGCCATGCACCCGGGGAGGCTGGTGTTGCCCACGGTCCGGAGAATGCCGTCGTCGCCGAAGTCGGCTGCGCTGCAGGTTGGGACCGTATAGCCACCCACACCCATGTCGGCGGTCACCACGCCCACGTGCAGATCGTTCACCGCAGGGAAGTCGGGGGTGCCGTCGCCGTTCAGGTCACCCGTCGTCAGCGCGGTGATCAGCGTGGGGAACGCGGCGGCGAGGGACGTCTGCTCCTCGGTCATCGAGTTCGAGTTGTCGACCATGAAGAGCAGGTCCACGGCGTCGACGCCGGGATCGCAGCAGCCGATCAGGCCGCAGACCTGGCCAGCGGGACAGGCGACGCCGCAGCTGCCGCAGTTGTCGCGATCGGTCGTGAGATCGACGCAGCTCCCGCCGCACATGCTCCCGGAGGGGCAGGTGCAGGTGCCACCGACGCACGTCTCACCCTCGCCGCAGAGGACCTCGGCGCCGGTTCCCTCGTCGGTGAATCCGTCACAGTCGTCGTCGGCGCCGTTGCACGACTCCGGGCCTGCGACGCAGCCGTCCGGCACCGGCGCGGGCCCGGTGTCCATCGAGATCGCGGTGTCGGCGGGTGCGTCCATCGCGCTGTCCATCACCACACCGCTGTCGAGGGTGACCGAGCTGTCGCCACGCGGGCGGCTGTCGTCACTGCAGCCGATGACGGCGACGAGCGCGAGCAGGATGGGGAGGTGAGCCAAGTCGAGCATGGCCCCATCCTACCAGCCATGGCGCCGAGGCGCTCGGGAGGCGCCTACTCGTCGTCCAGCATCGAGAGCGAGGCGACGCCCTTGCCCATGCCTCGCACGTTCTTCGTCCAACGCACGTTCCCGGTGCGCCGGTCGAGGCATTCGAGGTGCGAGCCGCGCGCCACGTAGAGCGCATCGCCCCGAATCGCCAGCGTCGCGCGCCCGTACGCCGTCGTGATGCGCTCCCAGCGCTTCTCGCCCGTCGCCGCGTCGAGGCAGACCAGGCGCTCCTCCTCCGACGCCGCGTACACCACGCCGTCGCTCGACAGAAGCGTCACGCGGCCGAGGCCCGCGCCGTGGATCGCCGCGCGCCACAGCTCCTCCCCGCTCGCCCGGTCGAGCGCCGCGATCTCTCCGTTCATGGCGACGATCAGGCGGCCGCCATCGTTTCGCGCGTCGTCGCGATACGCCATCGTCAACCCTCGCTGGGGATGTACGCGAGAAAGGTCGCTTCGACCGCGTCGGCGACGCCGGGATCGGCGGCGTCGTCGACCACCCCAGCCGGCGTCAGCCGTTCGTCCGGGACACCCTCGCCCTCGAGCACCCGCGCCGCCCATTCGGCGCGCGCGGTGCTCGTGCGGTGCCGCGCCGACGCGCTCCCCGCGCCATGCGCCTGGATCTGCACGGCGCCATGCGGGTGCGCCTGAATCAGCGCGGCCAGCTGCGACATCTTCCGCCGCCCTCCGCCGGTGGGCGCCGCAACGTTTCCGCGGAAGACCTCCGGCACGACCACCGTCAGTCCACGGTCGCTCTGCTCCACCGAGAAGCCGATCTGAGACGCCTCTTCGATCAACGCCGCGCGCTCGTCCGTCGACGGCCCGGGTCGCCCTCGGCGCGCCTCGCCGAGGGCGCGCAGCGCGTCCCGCACCGCGCGCTCGGTGAGCTGGAGCTTCTGCGCGACGTCATTCGCGGCATCGGCGCGCTCGAGGAGCTCCGAGACCGACGCGATACGCTCCGCCTCCGCCCCCTCCGCCTGCGCCGCGGCGGCGAGCAGCTCGGCGCGATGCGCCAGCACCTGAGCGGCTTCGCGATGAAGCGCGGTGCGCTCGTCGGACGCCGGAAAGCGGTGCGCTTCGTCCTCGGTGGCGCGCTCGAAGGCGGCAGAGGATTCGGCCGCGGCGACGCGCGACGCCTCGATCCTCCGCACCTCGCCGAGGATCTCCTCACGCTGCTCCACCGCGCGGCCATGCGCCAGCTCCGTCTCGGCCTCCCGCGCCTCGACCCTGAGCCGCTCCTCCTCGAGCGCCAGGCGCTCTGCCTCGGCGATCGCCGCGTCCAGGAGCAAGCGCGCGCGCGTCGAATGATCTTCGGCCACCTCGCGTCGTCCCGCCTCTTCGGCGTGCTCGGCCGCGATGCGCGCTCGGTTGGCGGCGGCGTAGAGGTCGGGCGCCGCTTCGCGGGCCTGCTCGGCTTCGGGCGTGTCGAAGCGATCGTCCAGGAGCGAGGAGGGCGCCGGGCGCGCGCCCGAGCACGCCACCGAAGGCAGGAGGAAGAGGGCGAGGAGCGAGAGAGCGCGCCTCATTCGCTGTCGTCCTCGTTCTCCGTGGGCTCGCCCACCACAGTCTCCTCTACCGGCTCACCTTCGGCGGCGACCGCGCGTGCCCGCTCTCGCATCGCATGCTCGAGCGCAGCGAGCGAGCGAGCGGCGCGGGACTCGGCGGCGGCGAGCCGGCGCCGCGCTCGAGCCAGCGCCTCGCGTTCGCGGGCCCGCGCGATCTGTCGCGACGCGAGCGTGAGCGCGGCCCAGGCGATCTGGCGCGCCCGCTCCGCCGCCGGCAGCTGCCCCGCCTCGTGCAGCGTCTCAGCGCGCTCGAGCGCGTTGCGCGCGTGCTCGAGGGTTTCGCCAGCCAGCTCTTCGGCCCGCGCTTCGTTCGTCAGCGCTCTCAGTCGCTCACGCACCATCTCCGGCGACGGCCGGCCGGCCCGATCGCGGCCGAGCGCTCGATTCGTATCCGGAGCGTGGTCCTCTTGTGCGAGGGCGACGCGCGGCCCCTGGACCCAGAGGAAAAGCGCGCTCAACACCACCAGAATCGCCACCGGACAACGCATTCGCCCCGAACTCAAACACATGAACAAAGAGTGGGAAAGGGGGCCTGGCCCGCGGTGGTGCTTTCCGGAGAAAGGGGGGCGGTGGTACCTTCGCCCCCCGTGCTGGAACGCGCCGCATTGCATCAGACGCGGTTTCGCACCCCCGGGGTTTCTCCCGACGCGCGAGGCGTCGTGCTGGGACAGCGCGGCGTCGTGCTCTTTCCCTCCCTGGACCGGCTGGTCGCCTTCCTCCGGGCCTATGGAGACGAGGGCTCCCTCGACGAGCTCCTGCCCTCCCTCGAGATCCGTCGCCTGGTCACGTCCCTGAAGACCCGCGAGATCATGCTCTCGGTCCAGGCGGAGTCGAGCTATCGCATGGACCGCATCGCGGGCGTGGCGAAGCTCGCTGGCGGCCTGGTCTTCACCGGCACCTCGCGCCATTTCGTGAAGTACCGCGATCCGGCCTCGCCCCTCGGCTACGACGTGGCCGAGCTCCTCGACGAAGCCGCAGACCTCGTCCTCTATCACGACAGCTTTCAGCAGGCGTATGCCTACGAGCGCGAGATCTCCTTCCGCGATCTCGTCCTCAAGCTCACCCCCCATCGCGTGCCGCCGGGCGGCGACCCCATCCCGGACCGCCTCTTCGCCACCGCCGAGGTCGGCATCGGGGGTGCCCTCGTCGGCTATCTCTTCCGCTGGCGCGTCACGGCGCGCGCGGCCCTCGCCGAGTGGCCGAGCCAGTCCGCCTTCTCCGACGCGCCCCGTCGTCTCTACGTCTTCGACATCGCGGGCGCGCCGGCGCGGGTCGTCGCTCTGATGCAGGCGATCCCCGGGGTCCACGTCTTCGCGCCGCTCGGCGAGACCTTCGCGGTCGAGCTGGGCTTTCGGCATCCGATCAGCCTCGAGTCCTGCGCGTCCCTCTTCGACAAGGGCAAGCTCTATCTCTTCCGGGGCGACGGCGAGGTGGAGCTGGTCGATCCGCTGCCCCCCTTCGCGCCCGTGCGCTCGCTGGTGCGGACCGACCTCAGCCTCGAGAAGGGCAAGAAGGCCGGGCCCGCCACACCGAAGGACGTCGACCTGTCGATGTCCCTGCCGCTGCGCCTCGCGCCGAGCAGCGAGCCCTGGCGCAACGTGGTGAGCGCGGTCATCCCCGGCGATCAGCGCGAGTGGCTCAGCCGCCTGCTCTATGCGCTGCCGCCCAACACCCTCGCGGCGCTCCGGATGGCGATCGGTGAGGATCGCATCTACCTGATCGACCGCTCGGGCATCGAGGGCGTGCCCCTCGGCGTCTACTACTGTGAAGTCGCGGAGCGCATCTACGTCCCCGCGGGCCTGACGCTGGTGCCGGCGGTGGCGTCGGCGGTGCTCGAGGAGCTGGTGCGCGATCGCGGCGACGGTCACGTGTACTTCGAGCCTGGTCGCTCGACGCCCATCGTCATCCCGGCGACGGCCTTCGGGCCCATCTCGCGGCGCGCGCTGCGCGAGGTCGGCGCGGCACCGGTGAGCGCCGACCGTCCCGACAACACCGAGCCGCCGTTGCCGCTGCTGCAGTACGACGACGCGCGCCGCTTTCCGCTCTGGGGTGTTCCGGGGAAGAAGCTACCGGACGCGGAGGCAGAGGAAGAAGAGGGATGAGCGACGCCACCAAGATGCAGGCGCGCTTCGACTCCTTCGCCGCCGACTTCCTCCATCCGCTCCTGGCGGGCGGCGCGGCGGTCGCTGGGCAGCCGCTCACGCCGGGCATGCTCGAGCACTTCAGCCTGGCGTCGAGCGCCGACGCCACCATCGACCGCGAGATCTACGACCTGATGCACGCCGAGGCGTCCGAGATAGCCCCGCTTCGCGCGTTGGTGTGGCCCGAGCGCGGCGTGATGGCGCTGGTGATGGCGGCGCACAACCTCGTCGCCGTGACCGATCCGAAGCTCGACCGGATGTTCTCGCGCGGCGCGCGCAAGAAGGCGCTCGATTACGCCGACTGGCTCATCGACGCGGCGGGCGCGCCCTCCACTCGCGGCGAGGCGCTGGCGCGCCACGTCTTCTTGTCGCGCTTCGTCACCATGTCGCGCACCGACGTGGTGGTGAAGAACTGGGCCTACACCTATCGCTTCTTCGGTCGCCCGGTGCCGCCGCGCGTGGTGGCGATGCCGCGCCTGAGGATGGTGCGCCAGGACAAGTCCGAGCACGGCATCCTCGCCCTCTTCGAAGAGCTCGACGCCGAGCTGTCGATCAGCCGGCGCGTGCGTGAGCTGGTGCATCGCTCGCCGGTCACCGAGATCCTGCACACCGATCTATTCGGCACGCCCACCGTCGGGCTGGCGGCGCTCGCCGTCCTCTCGGACGATCTGGTCCGCAACGGCATCGCCCGGAACCTGGTGTCGCAGGGTCCCTCCGTGATGTCGCCCCTCGGCCAGGCGCTCGGGACCCTCGCCGCTCAGCGGCCGCCACCGCGCCTCCTCTTCTATCTCCTCGCGCTGATCTACGAGGCGCACGTGATCGCGGTTCTCGACGCGCGTGCGGGCAAAGAGCCTGTCTTCGGGCGTCCAGCCGACGAGGCCGGGCGCCTCTTCGTCGCGGTTCTTCCGGCCATGGTGGGGGCGCCCGACGACCTCGGTGCGCTCCTCGACCTCGACCCCGACGACCTGTTGGTGTTACGCAAGCGTGCGGGGGAGCTCGACTCGATGGCCGGGTCCGAGGCCTCTGGGCGCGCCGTCGCGCTCGTAGACTACGCTGAGCCGCCACGCCTCGACCACGAACGAGATGGACTGACCCCCGAGGTACACCCGTGAGCAACCCGACACAGACTGCCCAGAAGCTCCAGCAGGTGGCTCGCCAGCTCGAGAGCACCTTCCTCGGCAAGAGCGAGGTGGTGCGGCTGATGATGATCGCCGCCATCGCCGGCGAGCACATGGTGCTCATCGGCCCGCCCGGCACGGCCAAGAGCGCGCTGGTCCGGCTCTTCTCCAAGCTCGTCCAGGCGAACTACTTCGAGTATCTGCTGACGCGCTTCACGGAGCCGAACGAGCTCTTCGGTCCCATCGACATCCAGAAGTTCCGCGAGGGGCAGTACGAGCGGCGCATGGACGGGATGCTGCCGCAGGCGGAGATCGCGTTCCTGGACGAGGTCTTCAAGGCGAACAGCGCGATCCTCAACTCGCTCTTGAGCGTGCTGAACGAGCGGCTCTACACGGTGGGCGGCAAGACGTTCCGCGTGCCGCTGATCAGCGCCTTCGGGGCGTCGAACGAGGTGCCGAACGACGAGGATCTGATGGCGGTCTTCGACCGCTTCCTGCTGCGCGTGCACTCGGACAACCTCGACAGCTATCACTTCCACGATCTGCTGCTGAAGGGCATCGCGCACGAGGTGTCGAAGATCAGCGGCAACTACGATCGGCTGCAGCCGCTGCTGACGGCGCAGGAGCTGCACGGGCTGCACGCGGGCTTCGCCGAGAGGATGCAGTTCAGCGAGGAGTTCCTCGCGGGCTACAAGGGGCTGATCTTCCAGATCCGCTCCGAGGGCGTGAGCTTCTCCGACCGCCGCGCGATCAAGATGCTGAAGCTCTTCGCTGCGAGCGCGCTCCTCGACGGGCGGGCGCAGTCCGATCCGAGCGACTTCTTCGTGCTGCGCCACACGTGGAACAACCTCGACCAGGCGGAGATCCTGGACGGGATCGTGGGGCCGGTGCTCGAAGCGTGGTACCGCGAGCACCCGCAGGCGCGGCGCTTCGGCGCCGCCGACGTCGGGATGGACGCGCTCATCAGCGAGATCAACCGCATCAAGGGTCTGCTGACCAGCGACCGGCCGATGAGCGACATCCAGCTCTTCAGTCACTTGAAGGCGCTCAACGAGATCAAGGCGGCGCTTCAGGCGATGGGCACCCAGCCGGCGCAGGAGTGGACGGCGCGCGTCGACCAGCTGCTGGGGCACGTGTTCCAGAGCGGGAAGTTTTCGCAGTAGTCAACAGGCGCGACGCGGCGGGGGGAGATCGTGACCGGGTCGGCGCGGGGCGACTGCCTCCAAGGCCAGCACGGATGAGAAACCGCGACAAAACCGCAGGTGGCGGACCGCCGGCGGGTGGCGGAGGGTTCGCCGTTTTTTCGGCGCAAGTGCTCGAAATCACGTCGCCGATTTCTGGCGCCTTTCTGGCAGCGCCGGGTCGGCATGGGCGCGCTCCGCAAGCCGACAAATACCTATGACCGACATCTGCGCAGCCGGCGCATGCGTACGCGCCGCAAGCGCGTGATCAAGGGCAAGGTCTGGACGACGGTCCGGCGCACGACGCGCCGCTACTTCCTGTTCCGCCCAGACGAGCATCGCCAGGTCGAAAATCTCTTCTGGTACTGCCTCGCGGCGGCCGCGAACAAGCACGGCGTCCGCGTTCATGCCGCGATACTGATGTCGACGCACATCCACCTCGTCTACACCGACGTGCGCGGCGTGCAGCCCGACTTCAAGCGCGACTTTCATCGCACGTTTGCGCAGGGGATGAAGGCGCTGCTCGGCTGGCCCGAGGAGGTCTTCAACAAATACCTCAAGGGCGAGCACGAGCCGTTGACCGCGGACGCGCTCGTCGACGACATCGCCTACCTCATCGCCAATGCCGTGTCCGCCTTCGCCGTCCGCTACGCCAAGGACTGGCCCGGGGCCAAGACGCTCCCCGGCGACATCGGCAGGCGCGTCATCAAAGCCACACGCCCCGACGGATACTTCGACCCCGAAAACCCCGACTGGCCCGAGAGCGCAGAGCTCCGCCTCGAGATGCCCGAGCAGCTCATCGCCGCCTATGGCGAGCGCGGCGCGCGGGCGCGCATCGCCGAGAGCGTTCGGGAGTACGAGCGCGCCGCCCATGCCGAGGCGGCACAGGAAGGCATCGCATTCAAGGGCGCTCGCCGCTGTGTGCGCGTCCCGCGCACCGCCAGGGCCAAGAGCTGGGAGCTCTTCGGCAAGCTCAACCCGCGTTTCAAGGCTGGGGGCGACCTGAACGCCGCTCTCGCCGCGATCGAGGAAGCGCGCGACTTCGAGGCCACCTACGACGCCAAGCTCGCGCGCTGGACGGCGGGCGACCGCCGCGTCGTCTTCCCTCACGGCACGTGGTGGATGCGTGTGCACCACGGCGTGCGCGTCGCACCCGCGCCCAAGCGCCGGCCCCCGCCTTCGTAGCGATCATCGCGGCGCCCGTCGGGCACCGATGTGTGTCTGCGCGAAGCGCGGACACGCATCGGTGTATTCGCCGAGGACCTGCGACAGAGAGAACACTGCTGACAGCGGCCGATTCCGCTTCTGCTGTGCGGTTGGAGACGCGCCGGGCGCTCATGCTCACACAACTGACCTCTTCATGGCGCGCGAAGCGTCGTTCAGCGTCATCCGTCGCGCCGCCAACCCGGTCACGATCTCCCCGTCGCGCCGCCAACCCGGTCACGATCTCCCCCCGGTCCGATCTCCCCCTGACAGCGGTCGATTCCGCTTCTGCTGTGCGGTTGGAGACGCGCCGGGCGCTCATGCTCACACAACTGACCTCTTCATGGCGCGCGAAGCGTCGTTCAGCGTCATCCGTCGCGCCGCCAACCCGGTCACGATCTCCCCGCCCCCCCGCCAACCCGGTCACGATCTCCCCCCCCCGGTCCGGTCACCCCCCGGTCTCACGGACACGAGGCCAGGGCTGCGATCTCCGGCGGTACGGCGTCCACGGGGTAGAACGCGAACTCGTCCGCAGGCGACAGCAACTCGGCGATGGCCCCGTCCCGCCGCCAGAACGCCAGGTGCCCAGCAGGGCTCTTGAATCGATCCGGCGTACGCGGCACGAGGGCGAATCCACGCGCCACGAGTCGCCCGTCCTGCAGCTCGATCGAGTCCTCGAGGCACCCGATGGGAGCGACGTAGGCGCCTGCGTATTCCGAAAGCTCCATGTCGGAGGGTTCCCAGGGCATGGGTACCTCGTAGTTGGCGTTGGGCCAGGGCGCGCCCACGTAGCGCTCGACCGCCGCCACCTCGGCCACATGCCGTATGCGCCAGTAGTCCAGATTGCTCAGCTCGATCACCCCGAAGCCCGCGTCGGGCACGAGGGTGACGCCGCCGCTGAAGCCCGCGAGGTGCGAGGGCGTGTGCAACAAGGGAGCGCCCTCGTGGAGGTACACCACCGGCCCGGCGGCCACCTCGAAGTTGTTCCAGGTCGGGCCGCGCGGCTCCACGAGCGCCGCCATGCTGCTCTCCGCGAGCACGCGCGCGCCGCCTTCGTCGACGCCGCCCCGGGCGAGGGTCAGGGTGAGCCGCGCGGCGTCGTCGAGGGTCGTCGTCAAACCGAAGGTGCCCAACGCCGCGCCGCAGGCGTTCACCAGGTGGTCGAGGCGCGTGACGGTGTCCGTGGAGATGTCGCTGGTCACATACCCATACATCTGTCGTTCGTGATGCTCCGGCCCGAAGCCGATACGGGAATTGTCCATGCCTACCGGGTCGAAGATCGTGCGCTGGATCGTGTCGGCGACGCTCTCGCCGGTCACCTCTTCGAGCACGAGCTGCAACAGGACGCCCTCGTTCCGCCCGTACGTGTGTGTGAAGCCCGGCTCTGCCCACATGACCCGCCCGCCGTCTTCGAAGGCGTCCCACCACTGTCGTGCGCTCGGCCCGTCTTCGGCACATGCCTCCCCGAAGTCCACATGTCCCGCGAAAGGGGGGGCTGTAGAAGGCAGCCCCGACCGACCCCAGACGAGATGTCGAACCGTGAGCGCGCTGGCCCACACCGCCGGCTCGAGGTCGAGATCGCCGACGAGCGACTCGACCGACGCATCCAGGTCCAGCGCTCCTGCGTCGGCGAGCTCGAGCGCGGCGAGCTTCATGACCAGGCCGTCCCACTGCGGCCAGCGGAACCAGGTCTCGGTCGTCACCAGCGGGGACCCGGACTCGCGACGCTCCGCTCCGTAGGGAACCGTACAGACCAGCGCACCCTCCAGTACGAGCGCGAAGCCCCCACCGGCCGCCCCGTACCTCTCGGCCGCGCCGACCGCCGCCTCCCACAGGGGAAGACAGCGGTCGTCGAGGCCCGGCGGAGGTCCGCTGTCCGCGTCCGTTCCCCCTTCGACTATGTCGGGTGCCGTGTCCATCGTCCCCGTGTCGTCCCCCCCACCCGTGCCGTCGCCGCACGCCGCCGCGAGCACCAGCATTCCCCACGCGAACGCAACCCCCCTCATGGGCACCCCCCCTCGCGACCGACGTTCCCTGACATGTGCATGAGGACCCCCAGCCGTGTCGAACGGCTCACGTGTAGATGAGCCATTGCGCGCGCGTCATGGTCCCCACGGGACATGAAACACGGCGCGCTCCTCTCGTTGCTCGGCGTCCTCAGCGCCTGCGCACCCGACGCGGAGACCGGCTGGGCGGATGTCGCACCGATCGTGGCGCGGCGATGCATCGGCTGCCACCACCAAGCCGGCATCGCACCCTTTCCGCTCACCGAAGCGGCGGACTTCGCGCCGCGGGCATCACTGGTCGCCTCCGTGATCGCCGATGGAACGATGCCCCCCTTTCCGCCCGCGACCTGCGAGGGGTGCGTGCCCCTCGACGATACCCGAATCATGCCCGGCGAGGAGCGCGACGCACTGCTGGCGTGGCTCGCGCGCGGGCCCGAGATTGGCACTGGCATGGCTCTGACGCCGCCGACCACGGAGCTCGAGTCACCGGATTTCGTCTTCGAGGTCGGCGCCGAGTACGTTCCCCCGGCAGGCGTCGACGATGACTACCGTTGTTTCGTCGCCGAGGGTCCACCGCGAGACGCTTACGTCACCGCGCTCGAGGTCATCCCCGGCGATACACGGGTGGTCCATCACATCATCCTCTTCGCGACCGTGGACGAGAGCGCGGCCGCAGCGGCGCGCGCGAGGGACGAGAGCGAGGCCGGGCCCGGCTATTCGTGCTTTGGCGACGCGGGCGTGTTCGGCACGCGAATGGTGGGTGGTTGGGCCCCGGGCGAGCGGGCGTCGCGCTTCCCGCCCGGAACCGGCGTGCGCGTGGGGGCGGACCAGCCGTTCGTCGTGCAGGTGCACTACCACCCGCTCGCCGAGCCGGTCGTGGCTCCGGCCGAGGTTCAGCTCCAGACCGTGCCTTCGGTTGAGCGGCCCGCGCGCTCGCTCCTGATCGCCGAGACGAGCTTTTCGATTCCCCCACGCACAGTGGGGTACGAAGTCGACCAGCAGGTGCTCATCGGTCCTCGCACGCTCTACGGCGTTTTCCCCCACATGCACCTCCTCGGCCGGCGCATCACCGTCTCTCTCGTGCCTGTGGGGGGAGGCGCTGAACGCACCCTCGTCGACGTACCCGCGTGGGACTTCGACTGGCAGAGCTACTACTTCTTCCAAGAGCCCGTCGAAGTCGGTCCAAACGACGAAATCCGGCTCCACTGCACCTTCGACAACACCACCGCCGACCCCGTCATCTTCGGCACCGGCACCGAGGACGAGATGTGCCTCGCGTTCGTTTTCGCGGAGGAGGGGTGACGCACGCTTTGACGTCATGGAGGCGCTTCGGCGAGGAACAGCGCGAGGCAGGCTTCCCCTTGCGGGGGGTTGCCGAAGGGGACGTCCTCGCTCTGTCCGCTCAGGTCCCATCGGCACCGCAGCGCGAACTCATCGACGAGGGGGAATGGCGGCTCGAAGACCACCGGTCTGACCCACCCGACCTCGAAGGGATCGTCGACGATCCGACAGGTCTCATCTCCGTCTCGGCGGAGCTCGACCTCCACGCGCTGGCCGAGCTCGTGCATCACCATGAATGCGCCGACGATGCGCCGGGGCGCGACGAAGCTACCGACAGTCCCCCTCTCTCGGATCCCGCCCGCCTCGAGAGGCAGATCGGCATCCACGCTCAGAATCAAGTGGTCCACCAGTGACACGGAGCTCTCGGGGCGAAGCTCGATCTCGAGGTCGACGGGCCTCGGGCGCGCGTCGCCATCTGCGAAGGTGAGGTCATACACGGCGCGGATGGCCAGGGGCCCGTCGCGCGGCAGGGGTACGCCGCCGTCGTCGTAGCGCATCTCGGATTCACCTCCCCAGGTCGCCGCCAGGACGGGAGTTGTGAAGGGGTCGTACGCCGGACAAGGCTCACCGTCGGCGTCGGCGAGGTCGAATGCATCGGGGACGTAGAGAGCGAGCGCGCGCAGCGTCTGCGGCGCGCTTTGAACGCGTAGGCCCGTGACGTATCGGTCCACGGGTCGATCGAAATCGACGGCAAAGCAAACCGTCAAGACTCGCTCGGCGCCGAGGTCGAACGGGGGCACGGTGACCGCGATGGTCTCCGCGTCCGCGGGCGGTGGGCGGCAGGTCGCCGGCAGCGGGGGGGCCGACGCGGGATCACCCGGCGAGCGCCCCCCGTCGTCCCAACGCTGAAGCAGCGCCACCGCGGCGGCCGAGAGGCGCGGGGCCTCTGGCTGCTTCATGGCGCAGCCCTCGGTGGCCGGCCCGGCGGGCAGCGGGGGCATCGAACCCTCGGCGATCGTGCGCAGGGCGTCGTCAAAATACAGGCCCAGCTCTTCGGGGGAGGCGAGGCTCGGCGCGGAGCCACCGGGTTGGTGGCAGCAGGTGCACGAGGGCCCGAGGACCGGGGCGACGTCGCCCCAGTAGGTGGGAGGCGCCCGGCCGAGGACTTCGACGGGAGCGTCCGCGCAGCCGATGGCGAGCAGAAGCGCGATCAGCAGCAGCCGTCTCATGATCCCCTCGACGAAAGGGCGATGCCGACGCGCAGCGCGACGTAGGGCCCGACGAGGCCACCATCGGGGGCCGCGTCGACGACGGTCGACAGGCCGCGAACCATGTACCCCCCGGACAGGCCGAAGGTGCCCCAGAGTTGGCTGGTGAGCGGAAAGAGCACGCGCACTTCCGCCCCCGCCGAGACGATGAGCTCGGCACCCGACGACGCGTCGATACCGGGGTCGGGCTGACCACTCGCCCAGCCGACACCCAGTGTCACGCTCGGGCCGACGGCGAAGAGCGCCGGGCCCATGGGGCTGCGAAGCTCGGGGATCAGCGCGAGGGTGGCCATGCCGAGATCGACACCGCCCAGCCGCGCCTCGGCGCGACCGAGCTGCGCGGCGATCTCCACGCGAAGCGCGAAGGCGTCCACCAGGAGCCGAAACGCGCCGTCGAGGGCCCCACCGATGGAGGCACTTCCTCCGCTCGGCATCGCGGTGAGGGCCAGCGTCGCCGCGCCGAGGAGCGCAGGGACCCGCGCGGTCGGCTTGTCGACGGGTGTCGGGGTGGGCTCGGGGGTCGCGAGCGCTTCCGTGGACTCTGTGTCGGCGGCCCTCGAGCGGTCCGTGAGCTCGATGCGAAGGCGCGTGCGGAGCCACGCCGCCAGGGGCGACGATTGAACGTCCGCGAGCGACAGCTCGGCCCAGCTGGAGCGCAGCAGCTCGGCGATGCCGAGCGCGATGGCGCGAGCGCGGGTCGCCTCGGGCAAACCGCTCGTCGACAGGACCCGGCGCACCTGCTTGTGCGTGACGAGATTGTCGATGGTCACGGCGAGCTCGACCGCGCTTGGCTCGCACGGGATCGCCTCCAGCCGCACGATCGCCGCGGTCGTGTCGCTATCCTCTTCCCCAAGCGCATGTTCGCCATCGGAGGACGAGATTGAGACGTCGCTCACCCCGTCCCCGGTGAGCTCGATCCGAAGGAGGCGTACGATCTCCTCCACGGTGAGCTCACAGCCGGGAGGCTGCACCGCGACGCGCGCGGGCATCGGGGTCGGCTCGTCGGCGCGCGCAGTGGCGGTCGCCATCCAGAGCGCGAGCACCGTGCCGCCGAGCGTGCCGACGGTCGATGAGCGCAGCCGCCTCATGGATCGAATTCGTCGCCCCCCCGCGCGTAGGCTCTCACGTCCTGGGCCATCGGCCCATCGGGAAACCGCGCCAGGTAGCGTCGCGCGGCGGTGTGCGCGGCGTCGTCTTCTCCCGCGCGGTGATGGGCGACGGCGAGGCGGCCCATCGCGTGCTCGACGAGATGCTCCGGCAACCCCGCCGACAGCGCGCGCTCGAAGGCTTCCGCCGCTTCCGCCGGTTGGTCGAGGCGATCCATTCGGAGGATGCCGAGGGTATAGGCGGCCAGTCCGGCCCGCGCGTCGTTCGGATAGCGCGACAGCAGCGTCTCGAGCGGCCTTACCGCCGCTTCTGGATGACCCGACTGACGTGCGACATCGGCGAGGGCGAGGAGCTCGTCGCCGTCCGCGGCCCGAGCGCGCGCCGCGATCCGCGCGGGTCCCACTTCGTCCCACGCTTCGTCCCAGCGGCCCTGAGCGGCGAGCTGCCGCCAGCCAGTCGACGGAGGTGGGCTCGGCTCGCGCGTCGACGATGGCGTTGGGCTGGGCGCGGCCGGCGGGTGGGACGGCGCCGGCGCGACGGCCTCGCTCGGTGCCGCGAGGATGGCCCACGAATCGCCAGGACCCAGCTCCCTCACCCGCGACCGCACCCTGTCTGTGACGCGCACGCGCCCCCGCGAGACCCGGACGGCCACCGCGGCTTCGCTCCGCTCGATCTCGAACCGCGTGCCGACGACCTCGACCAGCGCGAGCCCGCAATCGACGCGGTATCGTCGGGGACCACCGGGGGTGACGTCCATGGAGACGACGCCGCGAAGAAGGCGCGTCTCGAAGACGCCACGATGGTTCGTGACCAGCTGGAGCTCGGTGTCCGGCGCGAGCGCGATCTCGGACGTGTCGGAGAGACGCAGGTGCTCTGGCTCTGCGCCAGCGCTGAGGGTGCTCGGAAGCGCCTCGTTTGTCGCGAGCGAAAGGGGCTCCGGCCCCCTGCTGGGCGGCAGAGTGAAGAGCAGCGCCGCCAGGGCGAGCGCGCCGACGCCGACCCCGGTGAGCGCAGGCATCAACCAACGAGACGGCTTCTGTCCCCGCGCAGCCGCGCGGGCCTGCCCCACCCCGCGCCACAGGCGGTACATCATCTCCTCGTTGACGGGATCGTCGAGGTGCTGGTCCACGGGTCGAGAGAGCCTAGCCATCGGAGACCTCCGACAATGGTGGCGCGAGGTCCACGTGAGCGCGGATTGCGGCCTCGGCCTTCGCGATGCGCCGTTTGATTGTCGCGAGGGAGCAGCCGATGGCGTCGGCGGTCTCCTTGAGGGACATGCCCTCGACGTTGCGGAGGATCCACGCCGTTCGATCCTTCGCGGGCAAGCGCTCGAGCTGTGCATCGAGGAGGGCCAGCTCCGCGCGCCGCTCCGGGTCTAGTCCTGGGCTCGCCTGTCGCTCGAGCGGCCCCTCGGACGCGCGCTCGAGACCGAGGAGCCGCCGCAGCTTCTGACGGCGAAACCGGCGGTGGACCCGGTGAACGGCGATCCCGATGAGCCACGTGCGAGCGGAGGACGGATCCCGGAGCTTGTGCAGGTCGGCCAACGCCGAAACGAAGGTGTCCTGGACGACGTCCTCCGCTTCGCTTCGATTGCCCAGAAGTCGCAACACCGTCCTGGCGATTACCCGGACATGGCGGCGAAACAAGGCCTCTTCCGCCCAGGTGTCACCCTCGAGGGCCCGCCGGACGAGCGTGGCGTCGTCGAATCCCGGTGCGATCTCGGCCGCCAGCACGCGCTCGGCATCGAGAGGTTCCCCTTTGGGGGTCGGCTCCCGGACGAGGATGGATGCAGTAGCTCGAGGCATCTCGACGAGTGATGAGGACCACACGGTCTCGAAAACGGCTCAAACGCGCCGCGCGCCCCCTCGCCCGTGAGGATACCGCGCGCCAGAGTCCCTGGCTCGACGTCGAAGAAGGGAGGCCAGCATGGCGGCCGCGTCCGGTTGCGCGCTCCGTCTCAGCGCCGGATCGGATAGCGCTCGGGGGTCGTCACGCGGCCGACGGGCGCGAGGACGTGGGGACCGATGCGGAGCTCGACCTCGAGAGGGATGGACTCGCGCAGGGGCAGCGGGGCCGGCGGGAAGCTGACGCGGATTCGAGGTGGGCTCGCCACCGAGGGTGCGGGCGGGCTCCACGGTGACTTCGGTAGTGGTGACGCCGCGCGCCCAATGAGTGGTGACGCGCTGGGCCGTGACATCGAACGGTTCGGGGGTCCAGCAGGTGACGCCGGCGCTTCCGGTGGTGAGTGCGCCGCGCGTCGCTGGTCCGTAGGAGTGCTGTTGGCTTCCGCCGCGGCAGCGCACGTCGCCCTCGACCGCCCAGCGGCGGACGTCGAGCTCGGGCGCCGGCTCGGTGGCCGTCCCGTCAAGCGCGACGAAGGCCGTGCCTTCGACCAGGCCGCCGTCTGCGGCCGCCGGGTAGACGGTGACGCGATGAAACGCGTCGTAAGTGCGAACGACGTACGCACAAGTGGTCCCATCGTCTTCGCTCGCGCATCGAGGGACGGCCCGGTCACAGGCGACCGGCACGTCCCCGGCGGCCTCGCGCAGCGAGCCCACTGCCACGCCGATGATGGGCGCGACGTCGACCGCGCGCGCGGCCACCTCTTCGCAGTCGTCGCGTGTGACGGCGATGGTGGGAGACGTGGGTGCCGGCAGTTCGGCGGGCGCGGTCTCCTCGACCGGCGACGTCTCCGGCGGCGGCGCCGTCGCTGGCTCGCTGCGGCTGCAGCCCGCGACGACGAGCACCGCGATGATCGAAAGGACGCGCATCGCAACCAGCATAGGGGATCGCGAGTACAAACGGACTCCGCTCTGGTCGCTGGCGAGGCGCAAGAGACGCCTGCGCGCATCGTCAGACCCCGAGCAGGCCGCTCACGGGAATTCAGTGTTGATGCAGTCGGCCCAGATGGTCAGCGTGATGTGACCGGCGCGGATGGGGGCGCGCATCGTGACGGTCCCGTCAGCCTTCTCTTCCTTCCACCCGCGAGCGATGCGGCAGTGCTCGTCGAACACCGAGTCGACGAAATACTCCCCCGGGGGAGCGTTGGCGAATCCGCCGGAGCCGGAGCCGACGGTCGTGTCCGCCATGGGATCGGGGAGATTCGCCTCGTCCAGATAGAACACGTTGGCATCGGAAACCGGCTCTTCGGTGTCGGGATCGAGGAGCGTCACCATTCTGCCCGCATGGGTCGAGTCGCCGGGATCCGCAGCAAAGGTCAGGTGGCCCTTCGTGGGGTCGACACTCATGCCCAAGGTCGCTGCGACCGCGGCCACGAGGTTGGTGGAGTAGGGATCGACCACGTCCGAGCGACCCTCGTCGTCAGAGCTCACGTAGATGGGAGCCAGCGCGGGAAAGATGGTGGGATGGCTGATCCTGAGGAGAACGTTCTGGTCCGTCGGGACGTCGAGAACTGCGACTTCGTCTGCGTCCGAGGTGCCGCAGTCGCCACCACTGGGCTCGTCGACACACACATCGGCCCCGGGAACCGGGGTGCGATCTGGACCGAAGTCCCAGTACTCCACGTTGAGCGTGAACTCGATCGTATGTCCCACGCTGTCACCGGAGCAGCCGAAGAGCGGCAGCGCGAGAGCCAAAGCCAATGCGACTCGCATGGCACGAGGATAACACCGCGAAACGCGGTCTCGCACGGTGAAAGAATCGGTCTATCATCGCGGCGATGCGACTTCGGCTGAGCGGCCTCCTCTTCGTCGCGACAATCGCGACTACGTTCCTCGCCTTCACGCACGAGGCGCACGCCGACACCGCGGCGATGGCGAGGTTTCATCACCGCGAAGCGCAGCGGTACTACACGCGTGGCCGCTACCAGCAGGCGATCGAGGAGTTCTTTTCCGCGCAGCAGCTCAGCCCGAATCCGCGCACGCTCTACAACATCGCCCTCTGCTTCATGCAGCTCGATCAACCTGTCGAGGCTTATCATTTCTTCACCGCCTACATGGAGGGAGAGGACGACGTCGAAGGAGCCGAAGAGCGACAGGCCTACGCCCGCCAATCGATCGAGCAGCTGATCCCGCGCGTGGCCCGGGTCACCGTGGAGACCGACCCGCCAGGCGCCGAGATCTACGTGGACCAGGAGGAACACGGCTCTTACGGACAGACGCCACGGCAACTCGCGCTGGCGCCGGGCGAGCATCGGATCTGGGTCGTGATGAATGGGTATGGGGGAGCCGAAGAATCGATCACCGCCGTGCTCGGTGAGGCCTCGACCGTTCGACTCGAGCTGCAACGCGTGCTCGGGCGGCTGCAGATCGGCGCCGCGCTGGAGGCGAGCGCGCGAGTGCTGGATGCCGCCGGAGCGCTGGTGGCGGAGGGTGAGGTGCCGCTCGAGGCGGATCTTCCGCCTGGCCGCTACGACGTCATCGTTCGTGCTCTCGGGTATCCACCTTGGCGTACGGTCGCCTCCGTAGTCGCCAGCGAGACGGAGCGCGTGCACCTGAGCCGGGAGGATCTCCCGGCCCCGACCGGGAGCCTGACGATCACCTCCAACGCGCGAAACGCCGAGGTGCGCATCGCTGGGCAGCAGATAGGCTTCACTCCACTTTCCCTCACAGCCCTCCGCGCAAACGCCCAGCGAGTCGAGGTCCGCGCCCCGGGGCTCCAACCGTGGGAGGGCGAGGTGTCTCCTCGTGCCGACGCTCGCGCCTGGCTCAACGTCACGCTTCGGCCGGTGCCTGCCGAGCGCTCCGTTTGGACCTGGATCGTCGGGGGGGCCGGGGCGGCAGCCGTCCTCACAGCCGTCGGAACGGGGATTGCCAATCTGGTCGAGCACACCAACCTCGAGCAGAGCAAGGCCCTCGGTGTCGACACGTCGGGCACTGCTCGGACCGTCGACTCCCTCGGTCTCGCCACCGACGTACTGTTCGTCACTGGCGCGGCGCTCCTCGGGTTGGCCGTCATCCTCTACTTCGTGACAGATCGAAGCACTGTTCCCGCTTCGAGCGCGGCCGTTTCCTGGGGGGAGGAATGAGGATCGTCCTCCCGTTCCTGCTGCTGGCCGGCTGTAGTTACGTCAGTGGCTCCGGGATCGCCCCGGAAGACAACGAGGTCGCGTGCCTCGACGCCGAGGACAACGACGACGATGGCCTATACGATTGCGGCGACCCCGACTGCACCCATACCGGGTTCTGCCCGACGGCGGACGAAGTCAAGGAGGTGAATCTATTGGGCACGTGTTTCCGCGGCTGGACCTTTGGCGAGTTGGACACCATTCGCACGGCCGACTTCTGCGAGCCATGGAACTGGGGCGAAGGCCGGAGCCAGGAGTGTGGGGTCGATCTCCAGGTGCCGGCGGGGGACGGGCTGACGGCATGTGCTCCGGTGGTCAGTCGGTCCGGCGTCGACGCCTGCAGTCTTCCGTTTCCCCAGCCGGATGGCTTGCGCTTCGTACGCGTCGGTGAAGCCGGAGGAGATGGGAGCTACGACCGGCCATACGGCACCATCGCTGAAGCGGCGGCCGACCCAACCGCCGAAACGATCTTGTTCGACGGAGAGGTCTCGGAGCCCGTCGTGTTGGGGAGCGCGACGTCGCTCTACGGCACCTGCCCATCACGAGCGCGGTTGTTGGCGGGGATACGCCTGGAGGGCGAAGGCGCATTTCTCCGCGACGTTTCCATCCGCGCTCCGGACGGGGCCTCGGACGCGCTCTGGGACTCGGGCACCGCTTCGATCGTCGAGGACAGCATCGTCGAAGGGCCGGTGCGACTGGAGGGCGAGCTGACCATGCGTGCGAGCCGCGTCCGCGGTCCGATCCGAGTCGTCGGGGCAGCGAAGGTCGCGTTGCATGGCGTTCAGATCGATGCCGAGTCGGATCCGTGTTTGACCGTCTCCGGGAGCGCCGAGCTCGACGCCGTCGACGTGGTGATCTCGCGCTGCCCATCGGGGGCGGTGCGCGTGAGCGAAACGGCGAGGGTCGTGTTGGAGCACACGGCCATCGATGACATCGTCGGTGCCGGGCCTGGCGAGCCGGAGCCCGAGGCCATCGTCATCGAATGCGACGAAACCGAAGAGCCATGCCTGGAGCTGCGCAACTCGATTGTTCGGGGAGGGGCCGAAGGCGGCACGTTGGTGGGAGTTCACATGCTATCCGGCGATGCGCGCTTCTACTCGAGCGTCTTTCCGGCTGTGGAAGGCGTCCCGTGGGACGCCCACGGGACGCCGCCGGATCCACCCCTGGGTCGCGCGGTCTGGGTGGAAGGGGGATACCTGCTCCTCCAGGACGTGTTGATCAACGGTCTTCAGGTCGATGACTCGAATCCTCGGGACCGACTGCCTGACGTCATGGTCCAGGTCGGTGGAGGCACTCTCGACATCAACGCCGCTCGCCTGCAAACGTTCGCCCGAATTGGCATCGACGTATCATCCGGAGGCGAGTTGATGGGGAACGATCTCCGAGTCGTCGATCTCGTCGTCCCTACCCGGTTCCCGAATTTGGGGATCAAGGCCAGCGCGGGTGCGGCCGTTCAAGTGCGCACCTTCGAAGTGAAGGACACACGACCGTGTGCCTTCTTCCTGGACGCCGATGTGAACTTCTTTGCCCAGAGTGGCGTGATCACCGACACCACGAATGGTTTCTGCATTCCGGAGGTCAATGACTACGATCTTCGGATCTGGTCGACCACCGCCCAGATAGGAGTCAGGGAACCCATCCACTTGATCCACGAGCCCTGACTCGGCCCTCCCGAGAAAGACGCTCGTAGGCTATTCTGGGACCCGGATGGCGGGGCAGAAGGTCGACGAACGCAAGAAGGCGAAGCGGCAGGTCGACCCCGAGGGCGAGACCCTGGCGTCTGGCGAGCGACATGCCGTCGATGGGGCGATCGCCCCGACACAGGACGCCGCGACCCAGGTGTTGGGCGGGGCCGACGGGCCCGAGGCGCTCTTCTCCGAAGGCGACGTCCTCGGCGGTGTGTACGAGGTGATCGAGCGCATCGGCGCCGGCGCCATGGGCTCGGTCTACCTGGTGGAGCACAAGGAGCTCGGGCGCCGCTTCGCGGCGAAGGTGGTGGCGCCGCATCATCGCTACGACGCCAATGCGATTCAGCGCCTGCGTCAGGAGGCGCGGACCGCGAGCTCCATCGACCACGAGAACATCGTGGACGTGACGGATCTCGGTCGCACCGACGACGGATCGATCTACGTCATCATGGAGTTCCTCAACGGCGAGGACCTGCGCGAGCGCCTCGAGCGTGCGATCGAGCATCAGGGGCACCTCCCGGATGACGAGACCCGCGTCTACGTGCGTCAGATCCTGGACGCCCTCGGCGCCGCTCATCACGCGGGTGTGATCCACCGCGACCTCAAGCCCGAGAACATCTTCCTCGCGCAGAAGGGGAGCCGGCAGATCGTCAAGGTGGTCGACTTCGGCATCTCGAAGATGCGCGACGCCGAGCTGGAGACGGGCATCACGCAGACGGGGCAGATCCTCGGCACGCCCCTCTACATGGCGCCCGAGCAGGGTCGCTCCACCAAGGGCGTGGACCGTCGCGCCGATCTCTACAGCGTGGCCTGCATGGTCTTCGAGATGGTCACCGGGCGCGTGCCCTTCGCGGGCCAGACGGTCTACGACTGCGTCGTGCTTCACGCGACGGAGCCACCACCCCACGCGAGCAACTTCCGCGAAGGGCTTCCGCAGGCGGTCGAGGACTGGATCCTGCGCGGGCTCGCCAAGGACCCCGACGAGCGCTTCGAAGACGCGGCCGCGATGCTCGAGGCGTGGAACGAGGCGTGGACCAGCGGCGAGGTGGCTGCGGCGAAGCGCGTCGAGACCCTGGACGAAGTGATCGAGGCCGCGCCGCCGAGCGCGGAGGCGCGGGATTCGATCGACCAGCCGGCGACGGCGACGGAGCCGGGGGAAAAGCGTCCACCGGTGCCGCTCCTGGTGGCGGGCGTGCTGGCGGTCGTGGCCCTCCTCGGCTTCTTCGTGTTCTCGAACAACGGTGCGTCGGGGGCCGATCAAAGCACGGAGGACGCCGCGCCCCCCGCGGAAGTGGCGCCTGTCGAGACGGCCGCTGCGGCGCCCGTGCCCGAGCCTGAAGTCGTGCCCGAGCCCGAAGTCGCGCCCGAGCCCGAAGTCGCGCCCGAGCCCGAGCCCGAAGTGATCACCCGCCGCATCGAGTCGACGCCCCGAGGAGCGCAGGTCGTAGTGAACGGGGTGGTGCTGGGGGAGACGCCCTACGACCTGCCCTTGCCCGGTGGAGAGCCGGTGCAGGTCCGCTTGCAGACGCGCGGTCGAACGCCGGAGCAACGGACGATCACCGTCGCCGACGAGTCGCCCGTTCGCATCACCCTTCGTCGGCCCCGACCGCGCCCGCAGAACGCCGCCCCGCTCGCGCCGCAGTGATCCGTCGCTGTCGATGCCGCCAGCTTCGGCTGTCCATGATGTGAGCCGGCGCGGGCTGAGGTAACCTTCACGCCCCCATGCCCATCGGCCCCCACCTCCGCGACAGCCCGGCCGGACGCGACATCGGCGCGCTCGCGCTCTCCGCGCTTCGCACGGACAACCCGATGGTGGAGCTGCGCGCCGCGCAGTGGCGCAACGCCCTGGCCAAGGTCGGGCTGCCGGTGCCCTTCTGGGCGGTGCACGACCTCGGCCTGCTCGCGGTGATCGATCCCGACTCCGTGCCCCTCGGGCCCCGCCCCGCCGTCGCGGCTCTGCGCCTCGACGAGGGGACCGTTCAGGCCCTCGAGCGTTGGACTCAGACGCTGCGCGAGATCGGCACCTCCGAGGTGATGGAGCGCGCGCGCGCCTGGCGCCTCTCGGACGATCTCGATCGCCGTCCTTCTCCTCCGCGTCCTCGGCCCGCTCTTCGAGCGTCACCTCGGTCCGGGTCGCCGGCCACCCGCGCCCATGCTCCCGCTCGATCCCGAGGTCTACCGCGACCTCGACCGCGAGCTGCCCGCGCTCTTCTCCGCCACCGATCGCAGCGCTGACCTCGCGTTCCTGCGCTTCATCGCCGACAACCAACTCCGCCTGGTGATCGCCTTCGAGCAGGTCGACCTCGACACCCTGCGCCTCGTCGGGCTCTTCGGCGCGGAGGCCGGCGCCATGGGCGCGCTCAACATGCTCGACCTCTTGAACGTCTTTTCGTCCCCCGAGGCGAACGACGTCGTCAACTTCAGCCTGGACCTGCTCCCCAGTGTCCTCGAGACCAAGAAGGCCTCGGGCGCGCAGACCTTCAGCGTCGACGGCTACTCCGGCGTCGAGCGTCGCGGCTCCATCGACTCGCTGGTGCTCTCCGAGCTGGCCTTCGACGAGCTCCTCTTCGACATGCGCTTCGTCGAGAACGAGGTCTTCTACTACGCGCGCGAGAAGCAGCACGAGGAGGACCGGCGCCTTCATTACATCTGCGTGGACGCCTCGGCCTCGATGCGCGGACAGCGATCGGTCTTCGCGCGCGGCCTCGCCCTGACCCTCGTCAAGAAGCTCACCCTGCGCGGCGAGGACGTCTACCTTCGCTTCTTCGACTCGCGCCTCTACGAAGCGCAGCATGCGCGCCCCGGTCGCTCGGAGACGGGCGGGATCTCGGTTCCCTACGTGCTCTGCTTCAAGGGCGAGCACGGCCGCAACTACGCCAAGGTCTTCGGCCTGCTCGCGGGCGAAGTCTCGCGCGTGGCCCGCCGCGAACGCCGCACCCCGATCGTCTACATCATCACCCATGCCGAGTGTCACGTGCCCGTCGACACCATCGAGCGCCTGCGCGCCATCGCGCGCCTCTACGGCGTCTTCATGCTGCCGTCCCAGGGCAAGCTCGACCTCGACTACAAGGATCGGCTGCACACGGTGCAGGTCGTGGACGAAGCGGCGCTCAGGCAGCGCGACGAGCGGGCGCGCGTTGCCCTCGACATCGTCGAGCACGCGGCGAAGGACACGGAACGGGAGGCGGCCGAGTCGGAGGAAGGCGACGAGGACTACGATCCCTTCCCCGGTCGGAGCTCCTGGACCTGACGGCGAGCTAGCGCATGGCCACCATCGACAAACGGGAAGCCTACCGCCGCGCCGACGCCGCCATGCGCGCCCAGCGCCCTGCGGACGCGCTGCCGCAGCTCTGGTCGCTCATCGACCGGAGCCACCTCGTCGACGAGGAGCTCGCCGGATATTTGAGCCTGATGGCGCAGGCCTACACCGCGCTCGGTCTCACCCGCGCGGCGGCGACCATCGAGCTCTTCCTCGGCAGGGTCGACGCGGCCTGGCGCCTATCGGCGAATCAACCGACGGACCTCGCCCGTTGCGCCATCGCCGGCGGCCGTCGCAAGCAGGCCGCCCAGCAGTTCGAGGCCGCGGGCTGGCTCGGTCACGCGGCGATCCAGCTCGAGGAGGAAGGCGACGACCGCGCGGCGCGCGTGCTCTGGGAGCGCCTCGCCGAGAACCCGCGCCTGCGCGACGACCTCTACACCAAGGGGCTCGTCCGCTTCAACCTCGGCCAGGCGTGCAAGCGACTCGGCGATCACGACGCCGCGCGACGCGCGACGATCCAGGCGATGCACCTGCTGGAGGCGGCGGCCGACGGATTCGAGACGCAGGGCCTGCGCGAGCGCGCCTTCGACTGCTACCAGGTGCTGCTCACCCTCGGCAAGCACGGCGCCTTCGAGAACCTCGCCGAGGGCTACCTCAACTGCATCCGCATCCTCACCGAAGACAACCTCAAGTATTACGTTCTTCAGTACTACGAGGACTTCCAGGACCTCGCCGTCAAAGAGGGCGAGCTCCACGCCGCCGCGACGCTCTATCGCGAGGCGGCCGACTTCGCGCGACGCCACAATCTCCCCTACGAGCGCGCCTATCGCCTCTCCGCTGCAGACACGCACGCGGCTGCCGCGCAGAAGACCCTCGCCGAAGGCGGCAGCGTCGAGCTCGCCGAAAACGCCTACTCCGCCGCCATCGAGGCCTTCAACGAGCTCGGTGCGTACTCGAAGGTGCGCGAAATCTACCAGGCGCTCGCCCAGCTCCCCCTCGGCGAAAAGCGCATGGCGCGCTACCAGCGCCTCGCACAGCGCCTGGCCGACGTGCCCGACGACCCGGGTCAGATCGTGAAGTTCCCCGACTACCTCCGCATGGACACCGCGTATCCGGAGATCTGGCGTCTCGACGTGATCGAGTGGGAGCAGGACGGTGACGCGGCCGAGACGATGGCGGAGGTGCTGCAGGACCCGAAGTGGCCCGACTTCACCCGGCGGCGCGCGCTCCTCTGTCGCTTGCGCCAGCTGGGCGCGGGCGAACCGGTGCTCTCGGCGAACACCCTGGTGGGCCTCGCCCACGAGCTCGGCCGCGTGGAGATCTACGCCTCCCTGTCGCCGCTCGAGAAGATGTACGGCCACGAGGACGGCCGCGTGCGCGAGGCGGTGCTCCGCGCCGTGCGCCAGCTCTTCTTCAAGCGGAGCTTCATCCTGGTGATGCGCGGCCTCAAGGACGAGGACGAAGCCGTTCAGAAGCAGGCCCTCGCCGCGGTGGCCGCGCTCCACTTCGGCCACGCCTTCGACCCGCTCGCAAGAATCTACCGCGAGTCGAGCGACGTCACGGTGCGGCGCACGGCGCTCGAGTCGATCGGGAAGATCCAGAGCGTCGACGCCGCCGAGCTGCTCATCGACGTGCTGCGCCACGGCGACAAGAACGAGCGGGAGCTCGTCCGGCGGCTCCTCGCCAACGCGGATCTGCCCGAGGTCGGCAATCTGCTGAGACGCGCCGCCGCCAACGAGACCGGCGCTGCCCGCGAGTCGATCGATCAGATCCTGCGCATGCGGGGCTAGCTCAGTCCAGCTGCGGCTGCTCTTCGTTCCAGTGCTGGACCACGTCCGCTTCGCTCGGCGGGTTTTCGGGCACCGGCGGGATCTCCCGGATCTCGATGCGGGTGGCGACCTGACTCATCGGGATGATGGCGACGTCCATCTTCACGATGCCGCCGCGCGCCTCGCGGGGCACGGCCTCGCGATAGACGGCCCCCGAGCCGTGCTGATCGACCTGCCCGGTGATGAGCCGCGGCCCGAAGTAGGCCTGAAGCTTCCCGATCGGCACCGAGCTCCGATAGGCGTGGAAGCGGTCCATCTCGCCTGCCGCATCGAGACCGCGCGGCAGCGTGAGCCCGGCGACGACGACGTCGCTCTCGAGGAGATTGCCTTCGCGGTCGTAGAGGCTCTCGGGGTCGTCTTCGGGCGCCGGCGGCTGGACTTCCTGGACGACCGGGGCCGGCGGGCGCTCCCCGTCGTCGTCACCGCAGGCGGCGAGGCCGAGCGAAGCGATCGCGATCAGGATCGGCGCCATGCGCATCACGCTCCGCATCCTACCCCCGCCTCTCGACGCCGGGCCAGCGCGCAGTCGACTTACTCGATGGCGCCCGCCATGCCGAGGATCTCGGTGTAGGGCGTGGGCGCCGGCAGGCTCCGGGTGATCTGCGCGAGGCTCGCCCCGGTGCTGAGCGCGCCATCGCCGCCGACCTGGGCGACCAGTTGGAAGCCGCCGCCGCCCTGTTGCGTGACACGGAAGCGGTTGCCCACGTAGGTGTCGATCTCCGATATCCCGAGGAAGCAGTTCGGCTGCTGGGTCACGGCGACACCCATGATGATCTCGTTGGTGTAGGGGCCGACGTAGGTCGCGTCGATCACCCCCGAGCCCGCCACGGACTCGATGCCGTCGGCCGGACCGCCGCTGCCGTCGTTCGCCACGTAGTCCACACCCCACAGGCGGCTCTCGCCGAACTGGCAGGCGTCGGTGGTCGAGGTGATCGACTTGAAGGAGCCGAAGTAGACGCGCCCGTTGAAGAGGGCCAGGGGGCCGGTCACCTGCTCGGAGGAGGCCAGGTCGATCTCCCAGTTGAGCGTCCCGGCGACACCGGTGATGAGACCGTCGCTGTCGAAGGTCAGGTTCTCGGTGAGGGAGACGACGCGGTTGAAGTCGGTGCCATCGAGGATGTCGATGTCACCCGTCGCCTGGAGCACCACCAGGTCGCCCTGATCGTCGACGGAGAGGATCGGCGCGTTGTAGGCGGGCTGACTGAAGACGTTGGCCTGGTCGTGGAAGATGTCGTGGAAGGCGATGACGCTCCAGTTGGCCGGATCGGGGTCCGACATGTCGAGGCGCCAGATCACGCCGTCCGCGTCCGTCATGAAGGCGCGGTCTGCGACCTGGCCCACGTCCCCCGGGTACGCAGCGACCGCGCCGGTCATGGGCGCGGTGAGGATGGTGCTGTCGAACTTTCGAAGCAGGCGGCCGGTCGCGACGTCGACGACATAGAGGGAGCGGCCGACGGTGTCGTACTCGCTGCGCTCGGTGCGGGCGCCGGTGACGTCGCTGACCGAGAGCTGGTTGGTGCTCAGCGAGGCGGAGGGGTCGCCGGTGGCGGAACCCTTGCCGCCAGGGATGATCGCGACCGCGCGCGCGACCAGGGTGCCCGACTCGTTCACCAGGACCTCGGCCAGCGCCGGGGTGCCGTAGGTCTCCCCCATGTCGGAGTCGCTGAACTGCCACAGGAACTTGGGCGGCTGAAAGACGTGGCTGCCGGCGGTCGAACCGGAGGCCTCGGTGATGGGGTCGGTCACGTCGAGAGCGTAGACCCCGGAGCCGCCGTTGCGCAGGCCCGCCACCAGCACCGTGTGGTACTCGCTGGCCAGGGGCGCGTCACCGAGGACGCGCGCGTAGTACATGTCCTTCACGACGGGCGAGCCGTCCACCATCCACTGGTGAGAGACGCTCGCGTCCTTCAACTTGGGCACGAGCAGCGGCGGTACGAAGCCCCACAGCTCTTCGCCTGCCGTGATGGGGTTGGTGGAGTTGTAGGCCGTGTGGGTACAGGCGGTCGACTTCTCGCGGATCTGGCCACAGACGGTGTTGACGTCGTGCTCTTCGACCGCGAACGCGTGGAGGATGCCGTCGTTGGTGCCCACGTAGAGGACCGTCGGCCGAGCCACCACGTCGCCCTGGCGGCGGAAGAGGTTGAAGGCCTCGTCGGTGCGGTCGATGCGCGGTGCGCTCACCACGAGGGGGGAGGAGTGGTAGATGTCGCCAAGTCGGTTGGCGAGTCGACCCGACGCCGCGCTGCCACGGGCGTAGACCCAGTCGAGGACTGCGTCGGCCTCCGCGAGGTCGGCGGCCGCTAGGTTGGTGTAGGTGACGCTGCCGCCGCCGGTGCTGGTCTCGAGGATGGTGACGTCGAGGTTCTCCTCGTCGGGCGAGCCGCCGGTCTGGCCGTTGGTGACTGCGGTGACGCTGGTGCCCGGGACGCGCGTGCTGGGGATGTCGGCGTCCGCGGTGTTGGTCAGCCACCCGGTCTCGTTGCCGTTGGTGGTGGGCAGGACGGTGTAGAGGTTTCGATCGGTGGTGCGCGCGGTGAGCACCTCGTGGAAGGTGTCGTTGTCGGCGGAGGAGACGGCCTGCTCGACGACCAGGGTGCCCGGCCCGGAGCAGACGGAGTCGGCGCAGCACTGGTAGCGCTTGCGCTCGATGACGCCGGCCCACGGATCGGTGCCGCTGATGCCGCCGACCTTGAAGCCGGCGTTGAACTGGTATTTCGCCGAGCTGCTCGTCACCGAAGCGCTCGACACGAAGGCGGGCACCGTACGGCTGGTGGCGCCGGGCGCCGCGGAGTCGAGGGCGGTCGAGAGGGCCGCGACCAGCGTGTCGCGGTCGGTGGCGTAGTAGGCCTCCGTGGTCCCGCCCGCGGCCGCGATGCCGTCGAGGGTGGTCACGGCGGTGCTGTCCGAGACGTTGAAACCGACGACGAAGACGCCGTCGACGTCACCCGTGCACGCGCCGTCGAGGGAGTCGTAGTCGCAGAGGCGAGCCGCCGTGTCCTGGGGCAGGTCGTAGGGGCAGGTGTAACCCGACGCATCGCACTGGTACGGCAGGCCCCGCATGTCGGCGTTCGGATAGCCGTCGGTCACCAGGATGGCGAAGCGGGGGCGGCAGTTGGCGTACGCGTCGCCAGCGCCGCCGACCGTCGTCGGCAGCTGGAGGTCCGGGTCGTTGGCGAGGAAGTACTCGTAGTCGGAGAGCATCCCCGCGATCGGAGTGGGGCCGAAGGGGCGGGTTCCGAGCAGTGCGTTCTGGATGGCGGCATTGACGACGGTGTGGTCGTCGCTGCTGTTCCCCATCGAGATGAGATTGCCGGGGACGTAGTTGCCGCTCCCGTCGTCGGAGTCGTTACGGGCGCCGTTGTCGAGGCGGTAGTCGGTCGCACACCCGAGGAAATTGAAGAGCTTCGACCCACCGTAGGAGTACATCCCGAGCACGCCGGCGCTGTTGTTCTCGAAGGCCACGGTCCAGGCGGAGTCGGGGACGAGGGTGTTCTGGGTGGTCAGGGTGCTCACGCCGTCGAAGGTCATCAGGGCGAAGCGGATGCGGTCCACGTAGACGTCCATGATGCCGTTGGACTGCTGGGTGGAGATGCCGACGGGCGGCTCGTAGTGGGGGATGAAGTAGCCCGCGTCGTAGTCGCCGGCGTAGGTGCTGCGCGCGACCTCGGTGCAGGAGAAGGTGTCGAAGGTGCCGGTGAAGGCCTCGAGGAGGACCGACCACTTGTTGTAGTCGGGCACGCTGCAGTCCGGCAGACACTCGCGGCACGACGCCGTCACGCAGGTGCAGCCAGCCGTGCGCTCCATCGATCCCGAGGTGTCGATGAGGAGCGTGACCATCGGACGAATGTTCCTGAGGTCCGGCGCCGATTGTGCTTCTGCCGAGCTTGCCGTGCCGGCAGCGAGAGCCAGCCCGAGGGCCAGGCCTGCTGCGGCGAGCATGAGGCGACGCAAGCGATCCATCTCGAGACTCCTTCGGATTCTGGGGCGCTGCTTCATCGTGCGAACGGTCCTGAGACGCCGTACGCGCGCGCGGCGCTGGCGGTCTCGTGGTACTGGCGGGGGTCCGGGCCGCTCACGGCGGTGTCACCACCGTCGAGCCGCATGCGGCCGCGAGACGTGTAGATGGCGTGGAAGAAAGACAAGCCGCCGCTGCCCACCGGGTAGCCAGGGATCGGACGCGACGTGATGTGGTGGTCGTAGATGTCGACGGCGAAGGAAGGCTCGTAGGTCTGGCGCGCGCCGATGGCGGCGCGGTCCACCGGCTCGGTGCCGGTGGTGGTGAAGCTCGAGAGGTCCTCGCTCTGCATGCGATAGGCCTCGGCAGGTCGGGTGCTGGTGGCGCTGGTCGCGAGCTCCGGCTCGAAGGGCGACATCACCGGGGGCGGGTAGGTGGTGGGGTTCGCCTGCTGCTGCTGAATGGCGTAGAGGATGGCCTGGGGCCCGAGCTTGTCGACGACGGTGAGGACCGAGGTGAGCCCCGCCTCCGCGACGTATTCGGACTGCATCGACTGGCGGGCGAAGCCCGAAGCGCGAACCTCGTAGCTGGTCGCCTGCACGGCGAACACCGCGAGTGAGGTGGTGGTGAGGAGCAGCAGCATCACGATGAGCATCGCCGCGCCCTCGCGGTCGCTCTGCCTGCGCCACTTGCTGCGCAGCTTCCTTCGGCTGGTCTTCTTCATGGGCGGATGTCCCTCGCGGCGACGTTGGAGAGGAGCACCTCGATGGTGCTGGTGCGGACGCGGGCGGCGCCTTCGATGTCGGGGTCGAGCTCGTAGCGGGTGAGGCCGGAGCCGGAGACGAAGGGGAAGCGCGGATCCTCGGCGGGGGTGCGGATGGAGAGGCTGATGACGGCGCTCCGCACGCGATGGGGGTTGGACGAGGTCAGGCTCGCGGCGCTCGCGTCGTCTTGCAGCGCCAGGGTCGGGGTGCCCGAGGAGACGTTGGTGTTGCTGATGACGTCGACGTCGAAGTTCGCGACGTACTCGGCGACCACGCGTTCGCTGTTGGCGACCGGCGTCGGGGAGGAGGCGAAGTCGAGCTCGCGGCGAACGAGGACCGGTCCGCGCACGCCCGCGAGGGGGGAGCTCGAGCCGACGTCGAGGGCGCTGAGGCTGCCGGCGGTCTCCATGTCGAGCACGGCGTATTCGATGCGGCTGATGGGGGAGACGGTGCAGCCGAATCCTTCACAGCGGCCGAAGCAGCCGGGGAGGGGGCGGCTGATGGTGACGGTGGGCGGGGTGGACGAGCCACCGTCGACCGACTCGATCTCGGCGTAGAACTTGTAGCCCCGGGCGTCGTGGCTGATCTGCACGTAGCGGCCCGGCGCGAAGGCCGACTCGAAGAGCGCCGTGTCGTACTCGCCGAGGTCGTCGGCGCCGAAGGACCGGCGAAACATCTGCCAGGTCTTGGAGAACATGAGCTGGGTGGTGCTCTGAGTGCCGCTGGCCTTGTAGGCGTCGCCGGTCACGAAGTTGCCGGTGAGCTGGACCGTGTCTGCCTGGACGCCGTTGATGGTCTGCTCGTCCAGGACCGACGTGCCACAGGTGACGCTGGGCGCGCAGGTGGTGGCGCTGTCGTCGATCAGGATCGCGCCGAAGTTGAAGGTGGACGGCGTCGTTCCGCAGGCGTCTTCCTTGGCCGTGTTGGGCGTGCCCAGGTAGCCGGCGCGCGCAGAAGTCGCGGCGGAGCTGGGCCATCGCGGTGCGCAGGGTCATCTGGTTCTGCGCGATGCGCTGCTGCTCGTGGAAGTGCCGGCTGGAGGAGGCGCTCACGAAGTAGATGCTGGAGATGGCCATGGCGCCGGCGGCGAGCGCCACCATCAGCT
This sequence comes from uncultured delta proteobacterium, assembly GCA_963727445.1. GTDB lineage: Bacteria > Myxococcota_A > Polyangia > Polyangiales > B10-G4 > B10-G4. The sequence continues at coordinate 10,944 of CAVSGI010000013.1, read as the reverse complement.
CGACCAGGGTGAAGCCGGCGTTCTTTGCGTGCCGCCGGCGGCGGATGTGCTCGCGTCGGGTCATCAGTTCAACCTCGTCCAACGAACGACGGTGGACGCATAGACCGCGTGAATGCGGGGAGCGGGGTTGGTGTCTGCCAGCTCGGAGGTGATGGTCGCCGGGTCGGTGTCGCAGTCCCAGGACGAGGGCGGCGGGTTCGAAGCGCCCGAGCGTCGCCACCACACGCGGCTGTCCACGCGCGCCGCGTCCTGCCCGATGATCCAGCTGACGCGGATGTTGGCGCAGTAGTACATCTCGGAGGTGGTGCTGGTGTCTCTGCCCTGGTAGTCGAAGGCGTAGGAGCCGATGGTGGGGCTGGGGATGAACCAGTCGCCCAGGCCCGAGACGGCGACGTTCGTGAGGAGCTCGGTGGAGGTGACGTTGCCCGACGCGTTCCACATCAGGGCGTCGCGCCGGGCGCGCTCGAGGTAGAGGCGAGAGAGGTCCACCGCCGTCGAGGTCTCGCGCGCGAGGCGGTTGCCGTTGGTGGTGGCCGTGTGGAGCGAGAAGATGCCCACCGAGCCGACGGTCATGATCGCGACCGCCATCATGACCTCGATGAGGGTGTAGCCCTGTTCCTGCGTGCGGCGGCGGCGCGTCATCGCATCAACCTCGCGTCGCCGCCCAGGGGGACGACGACCTGGCGGACGACGCCGATGGGCGCGCCGCTGTCGTAACGGCGGAAGTTGAAGATCAGGCCGCCGTTGATGGTGTTGTCCGAGGTGAGCGTGGCGCTCGTGGACTTGCGAAAGAGGGTCCGGCCGTCGGGCTCGAAGCAGAGGTCGACGTCGCTGGCCGCGCTCGACTCGGTCGCGTGCACCGAGAGGGAGCCGGTGGTGTAGTACGAGCCGCCGAGGCGCATCTCTTCGATGCACATCTGGTTGTCGCTGCCGGGCTCGCCGCAGGGGTTGGTGGAGCTCGTCGGGATGATCGCCGTCCAGTCGTTGCCGACGCAGCTCGAGCTCACCCCGCGGTAGAGCATGAAGCTCCCGGGCGAGCTGGAGGAGAAGCGGATGAGGTGGGCGCGACCGTAGGCCATGGCCTCGGAGCGACCCCGCCGCACCATCCGGATGAAGTCGATGGGTGCGGTCGCGGTGCGCCGTTCGGCGAAGGCGTTGTACATCGCGGGCGCCGCCAACCCTGCCGTGATGGCGATGATGGTCACCACCATCATCATTTCGGTGAGCGTGAAGCCGGCCCGCTTGGGGTCGGGGGGGCCGTGAGGGGGGCGAGCAGCCCCCCACAAGCCAAGCGCACGCTTCTCTACAGGACGGACCATATCGAGGGCCGGTCGGTGCAATGCGCATACCGCACTCAATCCCTCGAAATCAGAAGAGAACTCCCCCTTTCCCACGAGGCCCGGTCCGCATCCCCTGCAGGACTATGCATTTTTTTCGGCCCCCCCTCCCGGACCAACCCCGCGGAATCACACCGAGAGCCAAGCCCGCCCCCCGCAGCCCAGCACTCCCCACGCCAACGCATGCAGACATTGACAGCAGCCCGAGCACGGCCTATCTGAGCGCTCCCCACGCGGAAGTGGCGGAACTGGCAGACGCGCAGGATTCAGGTTCCTGTGGGGTAAAACCCGTGGAGGTTCGATTCCTCTCTTCCGCACCGACGCCCTGGCGATGAGCCGGGGCGCTTTGGTTTTGGGGCGGCTGACCTCATCGGGTCGAGTCGGTCACAACTCGGAGCGTTGGGCGTGACGTCGGCCGATGTGACCGGATAGCGGTCACAACTGGCAGGGTTGGGCGTGACGTCGGCGATGTGACCGGATAGCGGTCACAACTGGCAGGGTTGGGCGTGACGTCGGGCGATGTGACCGGACGGCTTGGGGGAGGTGCCACGATGCCCGCCAGGTCAGGCGCGAGCACGAAGTGCCGCCGCCTGCATCGTCGCGTGACGAAGTACAGCTTGCCGGGATGGGCATCGCAGCGAGCGCGACTCATCGCCCAGAGATCGTTTCGGGATCCGTCGCGCGCTGGAGGCGAGGTCGCCAACCTGGTTCGGATCTCCTGCGTCGCCGATCTCCTGCGGTGGTGCGTCACCCTCACGGGGTGACACGCACGCTTCGCGTTGCGGAGGGAGAGTGACTCCGCGCTGCGAAAACGCGGCGTCAAGCAAATTCCCGAAGCGCGTGTGAGATTGGGCCACGTGGCCCAATCTTCGTGGCCCGTGATCCACTCCGTTCGATTTCTGGCACTCTCCATGGCTCGACACGATTGCTTGGTTTGAAGGGGAGAGGCCCTCGGGTCTCTGAGTGAAGGGGAAGGGCAGTGTCGGGAGTTATTGATGAGGCGGACCCGCCCGAGGGCGGATCTGGGACCCACCGTGCCGTCGCGCGCCATCTCCTCCTTCTGGTGGGGGATGGGTTCGGCGAAGAATGCGACGACCTTTCGGATAACCGTCTGCGATTGCGTCGCGCAAAAGCGGCGGAGGCCACCAGAATCCTCCACGAGTCGCCCGAAGACGTTCGTGGTCTCGTGGTTCGACAAAATGGCTCGCCCGAATCGTGCTTGGAGCCACTCGCCGCGCTCCGGCGGCTAAATCGGCACCTGATCAGCGCGGCCGTGGTTCACGAGGATGATCGCGAGACTCGGCGGCAAGCCCTGCGCCTGCGCGCGAGATGCATCTCCCACGAGACCGGAGTCGACGCGACCTGGCGTGCCGTCCGATACGCCTCGGTGCTAGGCGCCAAGGACCCGATCAGGCGGCGAACCAGGGTCGAGCTGTTCGGGCAACGGTACGGCCTGACCCCGACAGAGCTCGAGTACATCGATCTCCTCGACCGCGAGATCCCCTACGCGGACATGGAGCACGTCTTCGGCGTGAAGCTCTCCACGAAGAACTTCCACTTCAGTCAGCTGCGCGAGCGCGTCGGCGTGAAGCGGCGAGAGGAGCTGACGTGGCTGTTCTACAACATGGAGATCCATGACTGAAGCGCGAGTCGTTCTCGTGTTCGTCATCCCCGCGCTGGCCGCTGCGTGCGGCGACGGGAGCGCGGCTTGTGTAGAAGGACGGACTCTCGAGTGTCCGTGTCCCGGCAGAACCACAGGAACCCAGCAGTGCACGTCGGAAGGCACGTTCTCGCCCTGTCTCTGTGGTGACATGGACGCGAGCGTCCCGGACTCCAGCGTGACCGACGCGACCGCTGGCGATGCCGATGCCTCGTCCACGGATGCCGCGCCGGACACACGCCGTGTCGACACGGGGCCTCGCATCTGCGCGACCGACTCCGACTGTACGGATGGAGACAGCTGCACCCTCGATCATTGCAACGAAGCTACCCGTCTCTGCGAGTACCCCCCGATGGATGGTGACGGGGACGGAGATCCCGCTGCTGCCTGCGGTGGCGCGGACTGCGATGACTCGAATCCCGATGTCTATGCGGGTGCAGACGAGATCTGCAACGGGCTCGACGACGACTGCAGCTCGGGCGGAGGCAACGATCCGGCGGAGGACCGTGACGACGACGGCTTCGTGGATCTGGATGCCACGTGCACGGGGGGAGACCGACCGGCGACGGATTGCGACGACACGAACGCGGACACCTATCCGGGCGCAACGGAGATCTGCGATGGGGCGGACAACGACTGCGACGGAGCGACTGACGAGGACGCCAACGTCGACTGTCTCATCTCCGGGACCTTCCGCACCTGCGTTTCCGGGACCTGCGTCTTCGGCTCGTGCCGGATGGGCTACGAGGATTGCAATGGGGCCCGGGGCGATGGATGTGAGGTGAACCTGCAGATGGACGACGCAAACTGCGGCGCGTGCGGAAACGTGTGCGCGTCGGGCCTCTCGTGCTGCTCGGGGAGTTGCGTCGACACCACATCGTCGGCCGACGATTGCGGGATGTGTGGGAACTCCTGCTCGTGGACCTCGGATTGCTGTCGCGCAGGCACGTGCGTCTGCGGTAGCTCCGGCCTGCCGTGTCGAGCGGGGCAGATCTGTTATGGGAGCAGCGGATGTCGGTGACACGAGTCGCGGCTCTGTGCTTGTTCGCCATCGCTGGATGTGGCGGCGACGACGCCGCAGTCGATGCAGCGCTCGACGCGGACGCGTCGCTCGATGCGGATTCCGGGGCCTCTGCCGACTCCGGCCCAGACGCAATGGACAGTGGTACGACCGATCCCTGCCTCACCCTCGACTGCGACGATGGAAACGATTGCACCAACGACAGCTGCGAGAGCGGGGCGTGCGTCCACGCGCTCGATGACACCCTCTGTGCGCCGAGCGAGGTCTGCGACTTGTCGGCCGGATGCGTCGCGGGAACCCCCTGTACGTCCGACGCCGAGTGCCCAACCACCGATCCGTGTCGGGTGTTCGTACGCTGCGACGCCTCGCGCGGGCTCTGCCAATACGTTCCGCTCGATGGTGACGCCGACGGGGACCCGGCGGTCGTCTGCGGCGGCACGGACTGTGACGATTCGGATCCTGGCGTCCATCCGGGCGCCTCGGAGGCCTGTGACGGCGTCGACAACGATTGCGATGGCACGGTGGATGGGCCTTCCGCGACCTGCGCGGGGATGTATGAATGCGTTGCCGGCGCCTGCACGTGTCCCACGGGCCTGACGGACTGTGGAACCGCTGGTTGTGTGGACACGACCTCCAACAGCTCCCATTGCGGCGGATGTCGGGTGGGGTGCTTCACCACCGAGACGTGCGTCGCGGGAACGTGCGAATGCGGTGCGGGGACCACACTCTGCGGCAGCACCTGTGCAGACACATCGACCGATCCAGCGCACTGCGGCGGTTGCGACATGGCGTGCTCGACGGGCGCGACGTGTGCTTCGAGTACCTGCGCCTGCCCCGCGGGTACCGCGGACTGTTCAGGCGCCTGCACCGACACCAGCTCCGACGACGCAAACTGCGGGTCCTGTGGATTCCGATGCATCGTCGGCGGCACCTGCGGCGCCAGCATCTGCCGGCCGGAGGTGACCTGGGCGCGAAGGTATCGCACCGCGGACACCCATCCGCAGGCCGAGTACGAGCGGGTCGGCGTCACCTCGGCCGGATCGGTCCTCGTTGCGGTGGCCATGCGCGGCTCGTACAGCGATCCCAGCGGCGCCGGAAGCGAGACCTTCACGGGCAGTAGCCACCATCACATCATCGAATGGGATGATGGTGGGACCTACGTCACTCGAACCGACATCGATCGGACGACGTCCACGGGGCTCATCCAGCAGTACGCCTTCGAGCTGGATTCGAGCGGCAACATGTTCTGGGGTGGCAAGTTCAGCCAGTCCATCCGCTTCGGTGGGTCGGCCGGGATCACGGTGACGAGCACCACGGGCGTCGACGGCATCGTGGCCAAGCTCAATTCGACGGGCACGCCCCTTTGGGCCAAGCGCCTACACACCGCGAGCTCCACCGACGACGTTCGTGGGGTCGTCCCCGACGGGGCCGGGGGCGTCTTCGCTGTTGGCATACTCGCCGGCGACTTCGACTTCGGTGGCGGCAACCGCGCCACTGGCGGAACGGACTTTGGCTTCGTCGCACACTACGATTCGAGCGGCGCTCACGTGGCGAGCTGGCGACTGCCGGGTACGCCGCTGCATGTCGCGCGAAATGCGGCCGGCCAGGTCTTCGTTGCCGGATACTTCGACGGGATGACCGATTTCGGTGGAGGAGCGCTGACGCCCGACGGACGCGACGGCTTCGTCGTCCGCTACTCAGCCGGCGGCACCTTCCAGCAACAAATCCAGCTCAGCACCTCCGGTGTGGACGTCCCAGCCGGCGTCGAGGTGACCAGCGCCAACATCTACGTCGCAACCAGCGACGCGCTCCTCGAGAGCTACGCGTATGATGGCACCCTGAACTGGTCCATTCCCGCCACGATGGGCACCGGCACCGTCGAGCCCCGGGACCTGGTCCTCACCTCGAGTGGCGCGCCCATCGTCGTCGGCGGCAGCAATGGCGACTACGCCTACGACGGGGCAACCACCCCGGGCCGCGATCACGGCTTCGTCGCCCGTTACACCTCCGCCGGTGCGCTCGACTACGTGGCGCTGTTGCAGAGTGGCGAGCTACGCCGCGACGCGGGTTTCGTCCACGGCATCGACATCAACGCCACCGGCGACATCGGCCTGGCCGGCTACTACGTCACCGGCGTGCTCGTCGGGCACATCAACCTGCCCGAGACGACCAGTGACGATCAGTTCTTCGTCGTGGGCATGAACGACCCAGTGCCGTAGCGAGCGGTGGCACGTGCGGAACGTGATACGCCCACACGTGACTACCTACATGATCTGATAGGAGAGGTTTTCCGAAGCGGTGCGATGGTCGACGGTCCATGGACTGTCGACTTCGCGACCTCCTCGCGGTCGGGCTGCTTTTGCTCGTCGCCATCGGGTGCAACGATGCATCTCGCACGAGTCGAGTTTCCCTCAGAGACCGTCGGGACGAGCTCGCGGTCCTCGTTGAAAATGCCGACGTCGTCATCGCGGGGGTAGTTGCTGAAACGGTTGCTCAGGCAACAGGCCCCAACAACACCCCGGGAATCCACACACGCGTCGAACTCCGTGTCACTCACCCCATATCCACAGACCATGAGATGGGCGACATCGTGCATTTCTGGGTCCCCGGCGGTCGCTATGGGGATCAGCTCCGCGTTCTAAGCCACGGCCAGCGATTCTCCGTTGGCTCCAACGTCGTTGTGTTCCTGACCCGGCTTGATGGGGGTGGGTTCGTCTCGACGAGTGCAGGCGGTGAGGTCTGGCACATGGTCGAGAGCGACGCGGGTCCTGTGCTCCAGGCCCTTCCCCCTGCGGACGCGCTTCATCACAGGCCTCGATCGACTCTGTCCCGTGTGACGCAACTTCTGGACGCTGCGCGATGAGCAGGCTGCCCTGGATAGCCGCTTTCCTCGTTGTCGTCGGTCTTGCGACACCGAATTCGGCTGCTGCGTATCGGACGGCCGCCGATCTGGCTGAGATCCCGGACGATCAGGCCGTTGGGTGGTCGGACCCCCCGGAGCTACGCCATTTTCCAGCCAGCGTTCCGGGCGTCTCCACGGTGGACGTTGAGCGAGCGCTCGGTCAGGCCCGCGAAACTTGGGGGCAGGTTTCCTGCTCGACGGCCGTCATCCGCTATGGGGGCATCTCCTCCCGCGAGGTCGAGCCGAACGACGGATACAACACCGTTCAGTGGATCTTTGCCAATTGGTCCTCCCATGGATTCGCTGCCGATGGCGCGGCGACAACCGACGTCCTGTATGAGCAGGATTCGGATGGGCAGTGGCGCATCGTCGAAGCGGACGTCTATCTGAACGCCGCAGACTACGAATGGCGAGAGGATGGTGGGGCGGGACCCGATGACCCACGCGATCTCACAGCGGTTCTGACCCACGAGCTGGGTCACCTCCTGGGGCTGATGCATCCCTGCGAGCCGGACGGTGCAGACGGCGCACCTCTGTGCTCGACCGACGAAGGGTTTGCTGAAACGACGATGTACCCGCTTTACCGTGGCCCGACTGCTCGCGTGCTGTCGTCGGATGATATCGCGGGAGCATGCTTCCTCTACCCGGCCAGTGCATGCGCTGTCGAGGGTTGTCCGTCGGGGATGGCGTGTTCTGCCGATGGATGCGTCGACGGTTGCGGTGGCCGCATCTGTGCGGCGGATGAGGTGTGCGAGGAAGGATCCTGCGTGCGCCAGCTCGGTTCTCCCGAGTGCATGACAGATGCCGACTGTTCCGGAGGGTCCTCATGTGCGTTCGGCCACTGCACCCGCGTCGGTGCTGGATTCGGCGATCCATGTGACTCTGCCGATGGTTGTGCATCTGGGCTCTGCACCGAAGGCGGCTACTGCGCGGCCGATTGCGCCAGTGACTCAGATTGCCCAGCGCGGACTCATTGTGCCGGGGATGTGTGCATGCCCGATGGCGGTGTCTTCGGCGAGGCGTGTGAGACCGCAGATGAGTGTGTGTCGGATCTCTGCCTCGACGATGGCAATGGTCGAGCTACCTGCACGCGAGGATGTGCTGATGATACCGACTGCCCCGTAGGGCTCGTATGCGGTGACGTCGATGCCGAGCTGGTCTGTCGACCGCCGGCTTCATCCGGATGCTCGGCGAGCGGTCGAGCGGGGCTGTCGCTGTTGCCGACGCTCGCGCTGTTCCTGCTGCTTTGGTGGAGGAAGCGATGAGTGCGCTCGTCTTCCTCGCGGCGCTGACTGCTTGTGGTGACGGTTCGCACGCGTTGCCGGACTCGAGCATGTCGGATGCCGCCGACTCGACCACGGCGGCAGATGTGAGCACGCCTGACGCGCTACCCCCCTGTGCTCCCGGGACCATCCAGCGTGTGCTCTGTGGGATGTGTGGAGAGGCGGAGCAGCTCTGCGGGGACGATGGTCGATGGCAGATGCCGGGCGGCTGCATGAATGAGGGAGAGTGCGAAGCGGGCGCGACCGAATCAGAAACGAGTGAGCTCTGCGGGGAGCAAGTTCGGACGTGCTCATCGTCCTGTGAGTGGGGCGCTTGGGAAGAGGTTGCTCCGGACGGTGAGTGTCGGCCCGGGGATATGGAAACAAATCCCTCTGGGTGCGGACCAAATGAGGAGAGCCATCGTGAGTGTCAGGCGGATTGCTCCTGGGGCGTGGAGATGTGCGTCGATCCTTGCGGGACATCGCGTCGCACCAGCCCTGCCGAAGCAGAAGAGCTCTGCATTCCGAGCGGCCCGTTCGTGCGCGGCGACGAGATGTTCGATGATGCGCAGCCGGTCGCAGAAGTTATCTTGTCCGCCTACTACATCGACAGGTTTCCCGTGTCGAATGCCAGGTATCAGCAGTGTGTCGATTCCGGCGTTTGTTCCTTGCCCGCGTACTCACCCGGCGCGACGTCTCTCGCCGATCCAACTCGTGGCAACTATCCGGTCCAGGGATTGAGTCGACCCCAGACGATTGCCTTCTGCGAATGGGATGGGCGTCGACTTCCCACCGAGGCAGAGTGGGAGAAGGCTGCTCGAGGCCCCGCGCCCCGAGCCCAACCCTATCCCTGGGAGGGCACAGCCTTTGACTGCACGGCACTGCCAGCGTTCCCCTGCGGCTACACGCCTTCGGTCGAGGAGATTCCCTTCGCCATTGACGGACTCCCGGGGGTCAGAAGCTATTACGGCGTCGACCTGATGGTCGGAGGCGGTTTGGACCGCGTGTCGGACGTATATGGCGCGTCCTATTACTCCGATCCCGCTTCGCTGATGGATCCGACCGGGCCCACCACGTTTGGCGAGTTCATGGTGCGCGGGTCGCCCCGTTCAGGGGCCATCGAAGCCTACTTTCACGTTAGCCGGCGACAGGTCGATCCCCACCTAGAGCAGTTCTTCACAGTGCGGTGTGCGCGTTCAGGAGAAGTCCGATGACCATGCGAAAGAGAGTACTAGCGTTCGTTGCGCTCACCAGTGGTTGCGCGCTCCTCTCATGCGGACCGACGAACGATCTCTCTCTGCGAGAATCCAAAGCGCCTGGCTTCGAGCAGCTTCGTCGGCGACAAGCCGTACGCTACATCGAACTCACAACAGGAGAGGTTCGCAACGTTGACCCCGCGGACATAATCAGTGACGTCGACAAGGAATGCCGTCTAGGCGAAACCTACCTGGCCGACCCCCTCAATCCCTATTGTCCGGGAACATCGGCCTGTACAGCCGCACATTGCCTTGCCTATCGCCACATCTGTACCGCACAACTGTTGATGGAGATGGCCGGGATTGTCTCCGAGCCTGTGGTGCTCGAGACCATACAATGGGAGGTCCCAGCCCAAAGCACCGCCACCAATGCAGCGCTTCAACGCTTGGCCATGGACGAAGCACGAATGGCCGTGGAGACCGCGACGACTGAGCTTCACATGGCGGGCGGGCTGGGTGGTGCCGGGACATGTACTGATGCAGAGTTGACCGACCCAGCTGGCACAAGCGATGAGTCGCTTGGTCGTTCACTTTCGATGGCCATCGTCGAGGCATTTGAACTCGCAAAGGAAGCTGGTACGTCGGCGGCCAACAACGAACTCGCCCTCGCTGACGCCTACTTCTCGGAGCACGCGACGTCGCGGACCGCCGCGACGATGGCATTCTCAGCGCCCCTTCAGTCCCGCGCGAGTGCGGTCCATCTGCTCGTCGGGGGGGAGGATGGCCTGTACGACGCCTTGCTCGGTGCGTCTTCTCAGTCGACGGCGCTCTGCACTGCACCACCGCTCTCTTCTCGCGCGCGCGCGGCCATCGATGTCTACCGAGAGTCCGGCGTCCAGCCATCCGCGCTCGCGAATGAGGAGACCTTCCAATCCACGGAGGCCATTCTCGTCGATACAAACTTCGACAGTGTGAGGAAGCGACTCACTGAACTGTGGAACGAAACCGAGTGGTCGTCGGACACAGCTAGCCAGTTCGCGGATCGTTTTGGTCTCGCTGTCGATGATTTCAGGGAGGCACGAGACTATCTACGCCAGGAGATCCAAGCGTTCGATCGCTCCCTCGACCAGCTCGCTCCGCCTTTGAGCTTGCCGGAGGTGGATTCACCACATTTGACCGTTACGCGGCAATGGTGAGCGATCCGGAGCCGCCTCCAGCAGAGTACTACACCACAGTTGGCAGGTACGACGGTGCGCCGGTAGACGATGTGGACGCACTTCCAGACGCAGCCTACGCACAGCGAGGCCTTGGACACCTGTTGGACTACATCATTACCGAGGCCGGCACTTTGCTCACCGCAGGAACCTGGCCGACGGCATCCATCGATGTCCGAGACCCCCTGGGTGCTTTCATAGCGGATGCGACGCGAGAGCGCCCGGCGCGGTTGGCCCTGCAGTACTACACGGTCGACCCAAGCTACGTCGCCCTCTTCCACATGAACTCAGTGGATGGGATATCGATGACCTAACCCTCGTTACCTCCACGGACGGATTGAGATGTGCGGTT
>CAVSGI010000012.1:0-349514 GCA_963727445.1 uncultured delta proteobacterium | reverse complement strand
CGCCTCCTCTGAGTCCCGGGCGACCGACACTACGTAGCCCGCCTTACCGAGCGCTCGTTCGACGACCGCGAGGACGAGCGGCTCGTCATCGATCACCAGAACGCTCCCACGCGACATGGGCGGCTCAGGTGATGGGGGCGCGGGCGAGTCTCCCTCCTCCACACGAGCTGCCGGATCGAGCGGGACTCGGAGCCGGGCGGTCGTCCCCACGCCGAGCTCGGAGTCAATCTCGATGGTGCCGCCGTTGTCGCGCGCGATGGCGTAGCTCGTAGCGAGCCCGAGGCCCGTCCCCTTACCGACCTCCTTCGTCGTGAAGAACGGCTCGAATGCTTGCCGCTTCGCGGCTTCGGTCATGCCCGCGCCATGGTCGCGAACGCTCGCCGCCACCATCGTATCGTCGTCCGAAGCGACACCGACGTGGACCTCGATCCGCTGGCTCGAGGCGCCCGGCTCCAGCACGGCGTCTCTCGCGTTGAGGAGTAGATTCATCAGGATCTGCTCCATCTCCGAAGCGCTCGCAGCGACGCGAGGTGTGTCGGGTTCGACGACGCAGGCGAACTCGATGCGTGGGTCGAACGTGCGCTGACCCATCGCAACGAGCTGCTCGACGAGCGCGCCGAGGTCGGAGGTTCCACGCCGCTCACGCGGCCGCTGCCCGGTGAACGTCATCAGCTGGCGCACCATATCGGCTGCACGCTCGGCCGCGGCCGCTGTTTCCTCGACGATCTCCACATGGGTAGGGGGAACGACCTCGCGGATGAGATCCAGGCTCGGGAGGACGGCCATGAGCATGTTGTTGAAGTTGTGCGCCACTCCGGCCGTCAGGTTCCCTACCGCTTCCATCTTCTGCGCGCGGCGCAGTTGCTCTTCGAGCATTCGCTGTTCGGTGATGTCGAGCTGGCCTCCGACGATGCGGATTACGTTGCCCTCGTCGTCTGTCACGACCTCGCCCACGGTGAGCATCCAGCGCACCTCGCCGTCCGGGCGTACGATGCGGTGCGGTTGTGCATGAAAGCGCTTTCGTTCGAGCGTCCGGCCACCGCCTCGTCGAACGAGCTCCCGGTCCTCCGGGTGGACCAGCTCCTCGGCGTATTGCTTCAACCCGAATGGTTGGTCGCTGCCGATGATCTCCTTCATGCGGTCGTCCCAGACGGTCTCGCCCGTCTTCGGGTCCCAGCTCCAGAGGCCGAGCTTCGTCGCCTCGAGCGCGAAGTCCAGCATCTGCTTGCTCTCCCGAAGGGCTTTTTCGCGCTCGAGCTCCTCGGTGACGTCGACCGCGATCAAGAAGAAGCCGAATCGACCATCTGGCTCGCGCGCAGGGGCGACGTGGGTCTGATAGGTCGCTTCCTCTCCGTGCGCTCCTCGCCCTTTCGCGACGTAGAACCCACCCTCCCCGGTGGCTTGGGTGTGCGCGAACGCCCTTCCCGCGACATCGTGGTAGGCAGGGTCGATGAAGTCGAAGACCGAGCTTCCGATGATCCGTTCCATCGGGATACCAGGTTGGAGACGGTTCAAGAAGCGGAACCGGAGGTCGGCGTCGATACGGCTGACGAACACGGGCGTGGCAGACATGAGCGAGGCGAGGGCGTCGGCGGTGCTGCGCTCCACCGCCTCGAGCTCTTCGACCCGCGCGCGCAAGCGCTCGACCTCGCCACTTTCCTTGTGGTCGCTATCGTTCTCCCCCACCTCATCGAAGACTATCAAATTTCGGAGAACCGGATCCGGCTCAAAACGTCAGCCCCGTCAGCACACGTAAGAGCCCGACGGGGCCGAGCATCTGTCCCGCAGCGTCGTCGAAGGCGTGCCCGGGAAAGTGAACGCCGCCCTCGAGCCCCCCGCGCAGCGTCACCCCGCGCGCGATCTCTCCATGAAGCAGAATCGAAGCGTCGAGCTCGAGCCCCAGGTCCCGCGCCCGCGGGTCGCCCCCGCGATAGCTCGCGATCTGCCCGAGCAGATGGAAACGATAGGGGTCGACCACGTCGGCGCTCGCGACGCCCACCACGGCACCGAAACGCAACTGGAGCATCTCGTTGGGTCGCGCGATGACGTGGGGAAAGAGGTAGAGCGCTCCGGCCACACCGCCGTTCGTCGGATAGAAGCGCGCCCCTGGAAACGAACGCCCCGCGATGTCGGGCGCGATCATCAAGGTCGCCGAGCGCGCGGTCTGCCACGCCAGCGTCTCCGGAAACATCACCAATCCCACGCGATGATCGGGGTGCATCGTGCCACGCGATTGCACCCCGTCGGTGGGGTCCGCATCGCCGCTGGTGAAGCCGCCCTCCAGCACCACGTCGAGGCTCTCGCCCTTCCGCCCCACCTGCGCCGCCAGCACCCACTGCCGAATGTCCTGACTCGGCCGATCCGGCGTCCGATGTGCCGTGCTCGACCCGAAGGTGAAGGAACCCTCGAAGGCGGCTTCGATCCGTCCGCCCGACGGCTCCGGAAGGTCCCGCCGCGCGAACGCATCCACGCTGATGGTGTCGACGATCTCCTCGAAGCTCGCGGGTGACGCCACGTCGTCACGCCGCTGTGTTCGGAACAGACCGTAGAGACCGAGGACGCGGTCGCCCTCTTCGTAGAACAGCGCCAGCATCCCCTCGAGCGCCTGATCTCCATCGACGAGCTTCGCGCGCATGTCGTCATAGACGATGTCGGCACCCACCGCGAGCTTGAGCGGTGATCCTTCGCCCATGAGATCCGCCGACAAGAGCAGCCGCGCCACCACGTCACCGTAGCGGTAGTCGCCGAAGACCGGTCGATGCGCGCCGTCGTTGACCAGCGTGCCGAGGCCCCAGTGTCGCGTCATCAAGCCGGCGGAGAGCGGCCCGAAGGGAGAGCGCCACTCGAGATAGAGCGCGCGCGGATCGAACCCCCGGATCGCCGTCACGTCGTCTCTCGGCCGCTTGGCGGCGTACACGCCGCGGGTGAAGTCGCCGAAGAGAACGCCGTCGAGCACGTCGATCTGTCCCACCACGCGAAAGAGCGGCTCGAGCGCGAGCTCGCCGCCGAGGCGCAGCCACTGATTGGCCCAGAAGCCCTGGCCGAGGGTCCCGCGCTCACCGGTGGGATCGCCCGGCCCCTCGGGTGAGCGCGATGGGGCTCATCAGGTTCGTGCGCAGCCGGTACTCACCGTGATGCGTGCGCGGAAGACGAGGAGCCTCCCTCGTCGTCCTCGGTCTCCTCCGGCTCCTGCGCCGCAGCCAGCGCGGACGAAAGCCGCGCCGAACGCCGCCAGGAGCAGGCCGAAAACCGGGGGAAGAAAGCGCACCTGAGTTTCGTTTTAGCCCCCGCGGGCGTCCCCATCACGGACTGCGTGCTACAAGCCTTCCCTTCATGCGCCTCCGACCCACCGGCCTCGGTCCCCTCCTGGCGATGCAACTCGCCCTCGGCGCCTGCGGCGACGACGCGGAGGTTCCCTTCGGCCGCGAGGTGACGGAGGCCTCCGGCCAAACCGAGACGGCCGCGGGCGGCGCCGCCACCATCCCCGAGGACTTCGAGCCGACCACCGGTCGCGCTCTGGCGGAAGGCAGCCGCTCGGTCGCTGTGGAGGGCGCGCCTCTCGAGAGCGCGGCCGGCGACATTCGCGCGCTCCTCGCCGCCGACTTCGACGACGACGGCGATCGCGACGCGCTGGCCATCGTGGCGCAGGGCAGCGGCGTGGAGGTGGCCTTCGCGCGACGCGATGGGAGCACGTTCGGTGCGCTCCGCCGCCTCGGTGAGGCGCTCCCCGCCCGCGAGGGCTGTGAGGTCACGACCGCGGAGCTCTCCACCATCTCCCCGACCTATGCCGTGGCGCGCACTGTGCGCACCTGCGAAGGCGACAGCGACGAGAGCCTGTGGATCCTCTCGGTCGAGGGCACACCGCGCGCCTACGAGCAGATCGTGCTGTTGCCCCCCGAAGGACGCGCCGAAGGCAACGTCACCGTCGCCCTTCGCGTGGTCGACCGCGACGAGGACGGCCACCTCGACGCGCTCCTCGACGTGAGCGTGCGCGACGAAGCGGGCGGCGAGCCCGCACGCGCTCCGATGGCGTGGCTCGACCGCCCCTCGGGGCTCGCGCGCGACACCGCCGAGCCCGAGGCGAGCCTCGAGACCATCGCGAGCGCTGCCGCTGAGGCGCTCGGCCGCGATCCCGAAGCCGCGCTTCCCATCGCGCGCCGTGCCCTGGCGCTTCACGCGGTACTCTGTCGCGAAGGCGGCGCGCCGCGCGTGCGCTTCGGCTCCACCGACGGGCTCGCCTGCGGCGCGTCTAGCGCTGCCGGGAAGGCGGCCGCCGTCGCGACCGCAGCCCTCGCGCGAGCAGGCGACGTCTGGGGGGCGCTCGCCGCCGCCGATCGCCTCGACGATCCGGGCTACGAGGTCTCGCGCGCCGATCGTAGAACGGCAAACCAGGCCCTCGAAGCGATGACCACCACCGACGGGCTCAGCGACGTCGAGGGCCCGACGGTCACCCCGCCTCCCGGCCCTCCGGTACGTCTCCCGATGTTGAGCTTCCTCGACGACACGCACCTGCTCGTCCACGGGAGCCCGCCGCAGATCCTCGACCTCGCCTCGGCGAGCGCGCCTCCCGCGACCCCGCATCAAGACACGCAGGAGGTCCTCACCGATCCCACCGGCGAGCTCGCGGTCACGGCCATCGAACGAAGCTGCGATGGCTACGTGTTGTCCATCGTCCGCGCCTCCGACGTGGTCGCGGGTGTGGTGGCGGGCCGACCGTTGTCGAGGCCGCTCCTCTCTGCGAAGGCGCCGCCGCCGGGCGCCCGCTGTCCGAACCTGCCCGCGGACGTCCGTCAGGACGACGGCGGTTTCCGCGTCGTCGGCTGGGCACCGCAAGGTGTGGTCGCGGTCCGGCGCGGCGAGATGGTCGTCGTTCCCCTGACCATCGACGGGCAAGCCGCCGGCAGCCCGCAACCGCTCGCCGCAGGCGAGCCTGCCCCCGCGCCCATCCTCGGTGGCGGTGCGACGCGTGACGGCTCCGCGTATGCCCTCGCCACCCCTCATGGGATCGCCGTCCACCGGCGGGGACCACCCGCCCAAACCCTCCTGCTCCGACCCGAAGGATGGAGCCCCGAGGCTGTCAGCGCGAAAGACGTCGTGGTTTCACCCAACGTCACCCGCGTGGCCTTCATCTCCGGCGGCCGGGTCCACGTCCTGTCCCTCCCCGACGCGGCACGCGGGCCGGGTCAGCGTTGAAAGCCCGCTTTTCCCCTGGTATTCCGGCGGGCGCGATGTTCACCGAATCGTCCCGCTTCGTGCTCGCGCTCCTCGTGCTCTTCGCGAGCTCCTGCGGAGGCGCCCGGAGCCGACCGGCGACACCCTGCATGTCCGACGTGGAGTGTGAGGGGAGCCGCATCTGCCACGAGGGGCGGTGCCGCTTTCTGAGCGAGGTCGAGGAGGAGCTGGCGGCGGAGCGCGCCGCGCAGGATGCCGCGCTCTCGGGCACCGACCTGGACGCCGGAATGGACGCCTCCGCCGAAGACGCGGCGACCACGGAGGCGACGCAGGAAGTCGAGGTGCCCACCTTCATGGGCGGTCCCCGGCGCACGGGCCGGACCGCCCATCGCGGACCCGCCTCCATGCCAGAGCAGCAGTGGGTCTTCGACACCCGCGGACGGATCTTCGCTTCGCCAGTGGTCGGCGCCGGCGGTACCATCTACGTCGGCTCCCTCGACCGCACCTTCAGCGCCGTGCGGCCCGACGGCCAGCTGCGATGGCGCTACACCGGCGGCGACAAGTTCTACGCGACGGCCACCGTGGCCCCCGACGGAACGATCTACGTCGGCAGTGACGACCGCGGCGTCGTCGCGCTCACCCCCGCCGGACAGGTGCGATGGCGCGAAGCCCTCGGCGAAGAGGTGAGCGCGAGCATCCTGCTCGGACAGGACGGGCGCGTCTACGCCGCCGCAGACGGTCTCTACGCCCTCGATGGCGCCGGCGAAGTGATCTGGCATACGGTCACCGCAGGGCACGTGCGCAGCACGCCGGCGCTCCACCCGAACGGTCTGATCATCGTTGGCACCGCCGACGGCAAGGTGGTCGCCATCGGCACCGACGGCGTGACCCGCTGGCAGACCCACGTCGGCGCGAACATCGACGGCGGCGCTTCGATCGCCGACGACGGAACCATCTACGTGGGCCACGACGGCGGCGAAGTGGTTGCGCTCGATCCGAATGGATCCATCTTGTGGCGGTATCAAACGGGGGGCGACGTTCGCGCGACCCCCGCCATCGCCCCCGACGGCACCATCGTCGTCGGCAGCTACGACCGAAAGATTCATGCAATTCGACCAGATGGGACCTCCCTCTGGCAGACCGAGACCACGGGCCGCGTGCGCGCCTCCGCCCGCATCGACCCGGACGGGCGCATCTACGTAGGCGCCCAGGACGATTTTCTCTACGCCCTCTCGAACGAGGGCGAGGTGCTCTTCCGCATCAACGTGGGCCAGGACGTCGACTCGACGGCCGCCATCGGACCGGACGGCACTCTCTACGTCGGCGCAGACGACGGCGGGCTCCACGCCTATCGGTAATATCGACCCACCCACCCCGCCCCAATTCCTCCCCGAGGGGGCACCCCTCGGACTCCCCGCGGCGCCTCGCTTCTCTCAGCGCCGGCTCGCTCCGCTCGCTATCCTCAGGGGCGCCGCTTCCTTACCTAGAAAGACTGATGACTAAACGTATCGACAAGGACGCCGTCTTGAGCGTCCTCCGCGACCGCGCGCCACGCGCGGTCCACCACGGCGAAGTGGTTTCCGCGCTCGGCGTACCCAGAGCCGAGCGCGAGCAGATCCTCGACCTCCTCGAGGAGCTCGTGTCCCTCGGCCTCGCCCGGCAGATGCCCGGGCGCCGCTTCCGGGCGGTGAAGTCCTCCCAGATCCGCGTTCCTCCGCCCGCGAGCACCGCGTCGGCCCCGAAGGGCGAGACGGTGGACGGAAGGCTGACGGTTCACCCCAACGGCTTCGCTTTCCTCGCCGCCGACGACGGCGGCCCCGACGTCTTCGTTCCCGCCCCCTACATCGGCGCGGCCGTGCACAACGACCGCGTCCGCGTCGCTTGGCGTCGGAGCCCCAAAGGCCGAGAAGGCACGGTGACGGAGATCCTCGAGCACGGCCTGCGCCGCGTAGGCGGTGTCTTGCACCGGGCGGGCGGCAACACCTGGATCGATCCCGACGACCCGCGGCTTCGCGGACCGATGTTGGTGGTGGGCGCCATCCCCGAGGACGCCAAGCCCGGGCTTCAAGTGGTGGGCGAGATTGTTCGCTACCCCCGCCTCCCGGACGAGGTCCCCGAAGTCGAGATCGTGAAGACCCTCGGCGCCTCCGGCCTCACCGAGGTCGAGGTGGCCAAGCTCAAGATCCGCGATGGGGTGGTCGAGGAGTTCCCCGACGAGGTCCGACACGAAGCCGAGGCCTTCCCGAAGAGCGTCACCAAGCGGATCAAGAATCAGCGCGAAGACCTGCGCGACTATGGGCTGGTCACCATCGATCCCTCCGACGCCCGCGACCACGACGACGCCTTGTGGGGTGAGCGGACGAAGGACGGAGGCTTTCGGATCCTGATCGCCATCGCCGACGTCGCCCACTACGTGCGCCCGGGCAGCGCCATCGATCGCGAGGCCTTCGAACGCGGCTGCTCCATCTACCTGCCCGACCGCGCCATCCCCATGCTTCCCCCGGAGCTTTCGAGCAACCTCGCTTCCCTCGTGCCCGGAAAGGACCGCCTGACCATGGCGGTGATGGTCGAGCTCGGACCGAGCGGCGGGGTGCACAGCTACGAGTTCATCGAGGGCGTGATGCGCTCGCGCGCACGCATCACCTACGACGGCGCGGCGCGAGCCCTGGGCTTCTCGGACCTGCCGGCGCGGGAGAAGGCCGCCGAGGCGCACATCGATACCCTCGAGGTGCTCCGGGACGCCGCGGAGATCCTGAAGCGGCGTCGCGTGAAGCGCGGCTCACTCAACTTCGACCTGCCGGAACCGCGCATCAAGCTGGAGGAATCGACGGGAGAGCCCATCGACGTCTACCGCCAGAAGGGTGACCCGGGGATCAAGCGGGCCTACTCCATCGTGGAGGAGATGATGCTCCTCGCGAACGAGGTGGTGGCCGAGGATCTCAACCGCCGAAAGGTCCCGGCGGTGTATCGCGTGCACGGAACGCCCGACGAGGACAAGCTCCTCAAAGTCTGCGAGATGGCGCACGCCCTCGGCGAAAAGCTCGATCCCGACGACGCCGTCATCCCCAAGAAGCTGGCCAAGTTCGTCCGCCGCATCGAGGGCAAAGAGAACGCCAGCACCATCCACTACCTGCTGCTGCGCGCGATGCAGCAGGCGCAATACGACACCAAGTGCATCGGACACTTCGCCCTCGCGGCGAAGTACTACTGCCACTTCACGTCGCCGATCCGTCGCTACCCCGATCTCTGCGTGCACCGCGCACTGAAGCTCGTCATCCGCGGTGACGAGTACGACGAGGCGGTGATGCGCGCCGACTTCAAGCGGGCGGCCATCGAATCGAGCCGTCTCGAACGTCGCGCCATCAAGCTCGAACGCGACGTGATGGACCTCTACCGCGCCATCCTGATGAAGGATCGGGTGGGCGAGGAGTTCGACGCCAGGATCAGCGGCGTCGCCGGACACGGATTCTACTCGAGCTTCGACTCCCCCTTCGTCGACGCGCTGACGCCGGTGGAGCGCCTCGCGGACTGGTACGAGGTGGACGACCTCGGCATCCGAATGATCGGCGAGCGCACCGGCACCATCTTCTCGCTCGGAGACCCCATCCGCCTTCGTATCGAGAGCGTGAGCATCGACCGCCGCGAAATCGTGGCCATCCCTCCCGGCGACCTCAGCAAGAGCCCCGAGGACGTGGCCGACCGGGAGGACCTCCCCGGACGGCGCCGCCGCGGCACCCGCCGTGACGGGGACGACGGCCCACGGCGCTCGAACAAACAGGGCAAACGGGGCCAGCGCCGCCGCGACGGAGAGCGCCGGCGCGACTCCCAGGACCAACGCAGAGAGCGGAAAGTTGCGAAGCGAGGGGGGGGACGCGGTACGAAGCGAAAGGGACGCGGGAGGAAGAAGTAGTCTGTCACCCGCCGCGGAGGATTGGATGGCCGCTCGAAAGCGACGCACGACGAAGAAGATGAAGCCGGCATACGCCATGCCCGAGCTCATCGCGCAGAAGCGCGACGGGGGTGCGCTCGAGGACGACGCCATCCGCTGGATGATCGCCGCCTACAGTCAGGGCGTCGTCCCCGACTATCAGATGAGCGCGCTGGCGATGGCCATCTACTTCTCCGGCATGACCCCGGAGGAGACCACGGCGCTCACGCTGGCGATGCGCGACAGCGGCAAGGTGGTCGACACCTCCGAGATCCCGGGCAAGAAGATCGACAAGCACTCCACCGGTGGCGTCGGTGACAAGGTCTCGATCTGCCTCGCCCCCATCGTCGCGGCCTGCGGCGTCAAGGTCCCGATGGTGAGCGGTCGCGGGCTCGGCCACACCGGCGGCACGCTCGACAAGCTCGAAGCCATCCCGGGCTTTCGCGTGGACATGACCACCAAGAAGTTCGTCTCCCTTGTCGGCAAGAACGGCTGCGCCCTGATTGGCCAGACCGCTGACATCGCCCCGGCTGACAAACGCCTCTATGCGCTTCGCGACGTGACCGGCACTGTGGAGAGCATCCCGCTCATCACGGCGTCGATCCTCTCCAAGAAGCTCGCCGAAGGGATCGACGGGCTGGTGCTGGACGTGAAGGTGGGCAAAGGCGCCTTCATGAAGACGAAGAAGGACGCGCGCGCCCTCGCCCGCTCCATCGTGCGGGTCGGCACCCTCGCCAAGAAGCGCGTGACGGCGATCCTCACCGCCATGGATCAGCCCCTCGGGTGTGCGGTGGGCAACGGCCTCGAGACGGCCGAGGCATTCGAGGTGCTCGCGGGCGGCGGACCGGAGGACCTGGTGGAGATCACCATGACGCTGGGCGCGGAGATGGTCCGCATGGCAGGCCTCGCCAAGACCGAAGCTTCTGCGCGCAAGAAGATGAAGGCCGCGATCGACGACGGCTCCGCCGCCGATACGATGGAGCGCATCATCAAGTCACAGGGCGGCGACCCACGCGTGGTCCGCGAGCCAGATCGTCTGCCGTCCACGACAAAGACGAAAGTGGTGCGCGCGAAGAAGAGCGGGTGGGTGCGCGGCATCGACGCACGCGAGATCGGACTCGCCTGCATGTCTCTGGGCGCGGGGCGCGTGCGCGCCGATCAGGAGGTCGACCCCGCGGTGGGCGCGATCCTCGAAGCCAAAATCGGCACCAGCATCGCGGCCGGGGCCCCCCTCGCGACCCTTCACGTGCGCGACGAGGCCCAGGCGCGCGCCGCGTCCGAGCGCATCCGCGGTGCTTTCGACATCTCCTCCCGCCGCGTCTCGTCCCCAGCCCTCGTCCTCGAGCGCGTGGACCGGGCCTGAGCAGACCTCAGTCGCCCTCCGCGATTTTCGGGCTCATGATCGCGTCCCGGATCGCGATGCCGGGGGCGTCCTCAGCCAGCTCGAGCAGCCCCTCGTCGTTCCGCGTGAGGCCGAGCCAGGCGTACACGTCGTCCACCTCTGGGAACTCGGAGCGCGGGAGCCAGCGGGCAGAGACCTCCTCGGACGCGTGGGTGGAGGTGATCTCGTCGAAGGCCCGCGCCATCTCGGGGCCGGTCCAGCTGCGCATGGGCACCATGCAGCAGTCGGGCAAGCCTTCGATCGCCTCGTCGAGGGAGTGCCCCGCCTTTCGCATCTCGACGTCGGACAGTAGAGCGATCGCCGTCCCCGCCCAGTAGACGCGGCGAAACGCCTGAGTGCGGAACATCTGCGCGCTCTCGACCTCGAGCGGGCGCCCGGTGCCATCCTCGCGACCCGTCGCGAAACCGTGATCGAGCGCGCGCCACGCGTCGAGCGGCGTCTGCAGACCGGCACGCGCCCGAAGCACCTCCTGGTAATAGGTGGCGACCCCTTCGCTCATCCACGCATCGTCGCGATGCACGAAGGGCATGGAGAGGTGGGTGAACTCGTGCGGCGGGACCCAGTCGTCGAGCAGGCCGCGGTAGCTCGCTCCCCGGCTGGTGAGGAGCATGACCGAGGAACCGCCGCCGCGGCCGACGTTACCGAAGGCAACGTTCTTGTCGCCCGCCACCGGAACCAGCGCGACCATGGCGTGCTGCACCGGGAATTCGCCATCGAGTTGCGCTGCGGTCCGGCCGGCGGTGGCGAGCCAGCTCTGGAGTTGCTCGTCGGTCACCGCGAGCTCTCCTGGAAGCCGCGCCACGTCCAGGTGACCACCAGGCACCGGGACGTCGAAGCGGTCGAAGCGACCGAAGACCGTGTGGGACAGATAGCGGAAGGCGCTGTTCTCCAGCCGATACCCACCGTCGCGTTCGCGCGGGAATGCGAAGGCCGCCTCCACCCCCTCGGGCAGCTCCACCGCGAGCGAGCCGCTGGCGTCGGGGGCGAGAGGCGTCGGGGCCCAGAGCCATCCGGACAGGTTGATCAGAACCGCGTCTTGCACGCGGGTGCCGTTCGACCACGAGGCGCCCATCGCGTCGTCGATGTTCACCACGTACCGCATGCAGCCATCCTCCGGGAGGCCCGCCGGGACAGGGATGATTCGATCGCGGCGGGAGACGGGGCGCGGCGCCTGGCCTGGCACCCGGACCTCCGCGCTCCGGAGCGCGACGGCGGCCGTCGGCTGGGGGCAGCGCAGCCCGGCGCCGTGGGGACCGTCGTAGCAGACCGTGACCTGAAGCTCCGTGAGCTCGGCATCGATCGACACCGAATAGGCGTAGCTCTCGACCGGACCGGGGCCCTCTCGAGGAGAGCTCCGAGGATCGTCGACGGTGGGCGCCCGAGTGCCGCAGGCGGTGACCAAGAGCAGCAGGAGCCCTGAACGCATCGGGATCCTTGTACATGCTGACGGCCGCGCGATGAAGGGAGTAAAAGCCGAAGCGTGGAGCCCGCCGACGCCGAAGGCCCGGGGAGCGCGACCCGCGGGACCCTGGCGGTGTCCTTCGGTGCGCTCGTCTTCTCGCTCGGCTACGTCCTGGTCGAGAGCATCGGGCTCCCCTGAGGCACCCGCAATTCGTTTCGATCCGCGCAACCTTCTGGCTCGTAGACCGTACGATGCCCGTGATCGCGCACCTCCGGACCACCGCCATCCTCCTGCTCCTGTCCACCATCGCGTGCGGATCGCCTACGCCCGAGCTCTCCCACGCCGGCCAGATCCCCACTTCCGTCGTGTGGCGCCCCTGGGACGCTGACTCCTTCGCCGCCGCCCGGCGCGAGCGCCGCCTCATCCTGGTCAGCGTCCAGGCGAGCTGGTGCCACTGGTGTCACGTGATGAACGACACCACCTACGCCGACCCGCAGGTGGTCGCACTTCTGCGGGAGCACTTCGTGACCATCGAGGTCGACGCCGACTCGCGGCCCGACCTGGCGCAGCGCTACGCCCGCTGGGCCTGGCCGGCCACCGCCATCCTCACCCCCGACGCCGAGCCCATCACCGAGCTGCGCGGGCATCAACCGGCCCACCGCTTCGCGCGCCTCCTCGAAGAGCTGGTGAGCGAGCTCGAATCCGGCCGCCCTCTGCCCCATCGTGAGGCGCCCGCGGTCACGCCCGACCCCGCGCTCGCCGATCTGGCGGCGCTCCGCACCCTCGTCGTCGACCAGCTCGACGGTTTCTACGACGTGGGCGCGGGCGGCTGGGGCGAAACGCAGAAGTACCCCTACGCCGCGCCGGTCGAGCACGCCCTCTTTCGGGCGCGCGTCGCCGGAGAGCCCGAGCGTCTCGAACGCGCGCTCACCACTCTCGAGGGACACGCGTCCCTCATCGATCCCGTGTGGGGCGGGATCTATCAGTACTCGCTGCGTGGCGATTGGGAGCATCCGCACTACGAGAAGATCGCGGCGATCCAGGCCGGCGCGATCCACAACTTCGCGGACGCCTACCGCGCCACCGGCGACGCGCGATGGCTCGACGAGGCGCGACGGGTGCACGGATACGTCAGCGAGTTCCTGGAGGACCCGGCCGGCGGCTTCTACACCTCCCAGGACGCCGACTTCGGAGAGCACGGGACGACGAGCGCCGTCTCCGGCGAGGACTTCTACGCGCTCTCCGACACCGAGCGCCGCGCGCTCGGGGCGCCGCGGGTCGACCGGGCGATCTACGCCAACCTCAACGGCATGATGATCGGCGCTTTCGTGGCGCTCTACGAGGCGACCGGAGACGAGACCATCCTCGACGAGGCCCAGCGCGCCGCCGCCCGCATCCTCGAAGGTCATCGGGTGGGCGACGGCTTCAGCCACGCGGAGGTGGATGGCGCCGGCGCCGCTCCCCTGCTCCACCTCGGGGATCAGGTCGAGATGGCCCGGGCCCTGGTCGCGCTCCACGAGGCCACCGGACGTTACGACTACCTCGAAGAAGCGCTCCGCACCGTGGACTTCCTCGAGAGGCGGCTGTCGGACCCTTCGGGAGGCGGCTTCTTCGCTCACACGGTCGATCCCGCCGCGGTCGGCGTCTTCGCCGAACGGGAAAAGCCTCTCATCGACAACGCCATCGCGGCGCGGGTTCTGCTTCGAATCGCACGCATCACCTCGCTGCCGCACTTTCGCGATACGGCGAGCGCGACGCTTCGCGCGATCGCCGACGCGGACTTCATCCGCGGTCACGGGCGGAAGGTGGGCGAGCTCGCCCTCGCGCTCGAAGAGATGGAGACCGGATTCGCGATCCTGTCCGTGGTAGGTCCGGACGTTCCGCGCACGCGTGCGCTCCATCTGTCTGCGCTCCGCTACTATCACCCGCTTCGGATCGTCGAGCTGGGGCGACCGGAGCAGAGCCGGTACCCCTATCCGGGGGAGCCTTCCGTGTACCTCTGCACCCACGACGCGTGCAGCCTTCCCATCACCGATCCCGCGGGTTTGTCCGCTCGCGCCGACGAATTCATCGATGGGTGAAGATGGGTGAAACATCTTCGCGCGATGGGCATACAGACGAGCGTGCGAACGAGGCACAAAGCCACGTCGAACGCCCACAATGTAGGGGGTTTCGCCCCCTGTACGCGGGAATTCGAGGTGTTTTTTAGTTGCTACTCCACGGTGGCTTCGATTAGCGTCCGCAAAACATGCAGTAGGAACGGGCAGCAGTAGCCGCGTTTCTCAAGAAGCTTCGCATCGCTCTCTTCCCGAATCCTGAGCGGTGCTGGCAAGAAAACGAAACAGAGTCTCGGGAGGTAGGGATCAAATGAACGCAAGTCTGAAGAAGGTGCTCATCGGTATGGCCGCGGGCGCATTCGGCATCTCCATGGTCGCGTGCGGTGGCGGCAGCGCTGACGCCGACTCACAGGGCGACGACGGCATGGAGTCCAGCGGCGGCGAGGCCTCCTGCGGTGGTGGCGAGGCGTCCTGTGGCGCCGAGGCTGGTGGTGACGAGGGTGGCGAAGCCTCCTGCAGCGCCGAGGCCGGTGGCGACGAGAACACGACCGACGACGCCGAGGGTGGCGAGGGCTCCTGCGGCGAAGGCAGCTGCGGCGGCTGAGCACACCTGACGTGAAAACTGCGCGCCGTGGCCCTTACGGGTCACGGCGCGCGTTTTTTTGGGGCCTGGGTGAGCGCATGCTCACGACAGGGCTAACCAAGAGGGCCCCTCCGGCATAGAGTTTGGCGATGAGCGAGCTTCGAGGCGTTGGAATCGGCCTCCGGATGGAGATGGCCAGAGAGCTGCTCGAGCGGCAGCCCTCCGAGGTGAAGTGGCTCGAGGTCCATCCGGAGAACTACATGGACCGCGGAGGTCGTTACCCGTCCGTGCTGAAGGCGGCGATGGAGCGCTGGCCTTTCGCCACGCACGGTCTGACGATGTGCTTCGGTCGCGCCGAACCCTTCGACGATGGCTACCTGCGGACGCTCCGCACCTTCCTCGCGGACATCGGAGCGCCGTGGCACTCGGACCACCTCTGCTTCTGCGACGTGGACGGGGTCTTCGCCCACGATCTGTTGCCCCTCCCCTTCACCGAAGAGGCGGCCAAGCTCTACGCGCGGCGCATCGAAGAGGCGCGGGACGCGACCGGCTGCGAGCGGCTCGCGTTCGAGAACGTGAGCTACTACGCCGAGAGCCCCGAGTCCGAAATGGACGAGGTCTCGTTCTGCCTCGACGTCCTCGAGCGCGCCGACTGCAAGATGCTCCTCGACGTGAACAACGTCTACGTCAACAGCAGGAACCTCGGCTTCGACCCCAAGAAGTGGATCGACCGCATTCCGGCCGATCGCGTGGTTCAGATCCACGTCGCCGGCCACCTGGTCCGCAACGACGGTTTCCGCATCGACACCCACGGCGAGGACGTCTGCGAAGACGTCTTCGATCTCCTCGACTACACACTCAGGCGAATCGGGCCCAAGCCCGTCCTCCTCGAGCGCGATGGCAACTTCATCCCGCTCGACGAGCTGCTCGAGCAGGTCCGTCGTCTCGACGAGATCTATCAGCGCGCCGTGGAGGTGACGCCGTGATCGTCGATCATCAGCGAACGTTCATGAACGTCCTGCTCTCCGCGGAGCCGTCGGAGAGCGACCTCGAAAAGCTCGGGGGCCTGCGAGAGCGCTGGCTCCTCTACCGCGACATGATCCGCAAGCGCATGCGCAACATGATCGCCGTCGGCCTCAAGCGCAGCGTCGGGGCGATCGGCGAGGCGCGCTACCACCAGCTCTACGACGCCTGGCTCGACGAGGGACAGACCCGCACCCGCTACATCCGGGAGATCGTCCCGATGTTCGCAGACTTCGCGGTGCCGCGCCTCGAAGCGGACCCAAAGGTGCCGCGCTGGGCCATCGAGCTCCTGCGCTACGAAGCCACCCGCTGGCTGGTCGGTTACGAGGACATCGCTTTCCCGGAAGAGGTCGCGGACTTCGCCTTCGAAAAGGCGCCGGTCATGAACCCGACCCTGCGCCTGCTGCGCTTCGAGCACCGGGTTCACCAGCAACTCGAAGAGGGCGCGACCCAATACGCGCCTTCGAAGTGCGCCGTCGCCGTCTATCGCAGCCGGGACGACGACAAGATCTACAGCTGGGTCCCGAACCCGCTGAGCGCAGACCTCCTCGAAGCCTTCCTCGCGGGCGACGAGCCCGTGACCACCGTGGTGCAGAGGGTCTGCGGAGCGCGCGGCGTCCTCATCGACGAGAAGTTCATCGAGAGCCTCGGCACCATGTTCGCCGACCTGATCAGTCGGACGATGGTCCTCGGCAGCCGCTGATACCATCGGCCCCTTGAGCGGGTCAGAGGAGCGAGAGATGCGAGCGGACGAGCCTGGCGGCTCGAAGGCGCATCGCATCGTCCTCTGGTCGTTGATCGTCGCACTCGCGCTCGTCTCCAGCACGACCTACCACCTCGGCTCGGAGCAAGGTGGGCGGGCGCTGGCGATCGAGCTCGCCGCGCTCCTCGACGCATCGGTCGCCGGCACTGTGACGGTGGGACGTATCGAAGCACTGGGGCTCGACGAGGTGATCGTCCACGACATCCGGGTAGCGAGCGCGGCGGGCGAGAACCTCGCGTCCATCGAGCGGCTACGCCTGCGGGCAGACGCGAGCACCCTGGGCTCGGACGCCGTGCAGGTGCACGACCTCGAAGTGACGGCGGCCTCGATCTCGTTTCGCCCCGAAGGAGACGGGTTGGCCCTCGCGGCCGCGCTTCGCCCCACGGGCCCCCCGCGGCGGGAGGCTGCCGCTTCTCTGACCATCGAACGCGTCCGCCTGGCGGAGGTCGAGCTCCGGGATCTGCCCGAGGGCATCTCCGTCCGCGACCTCGCGCTCGAAGGTCGCGTCACGACCGAAGCCGCTCCGGAGCTGGAGATCGCTTCGCTCGAAGGAGAGGTGCGACGCGAGGGCGAGCTCGTCGCGCACCTCACGGAGGCCCGAGGCCACCTCGTCGCCGAAGGGGCGTCCGAAGTGGAGGCGCGCCTCGAGAGCGACGACAGCTTCGTCCGGATGGAGGGTTCGCTCACCCGGACCGCAGGTCAGATCGCGTCGTTCCGGGCCGCGGCCGAGCTCGACCTCAGCGAGGAGCGCCTCGAACGGCTTTGGACGAGCGACGCCGCGTTGGTGCTCGGCTCGAAGCTCGCGGGAAACATCGAGGTCGAGGGCGGCGACGGGACGCTCCACGGCTCCGCGTCGCTGGTCACCGATGGCGGCGCGCTCACGCTGCGCGTCGACGAAGACACCGAGGGCATCGAAGCGCGGGTCTACAGCGAGTCGCTGGTGCTCAGCGAGATCATCGACGGGGCGGATCTGGATCCGGTCGGGGGAGAGGTCGTCGCGCACGTCGGCAACCCCTCCCCCGACGACGGCACCCGGTCTGTCGAGATCGAGGCGCGAGACGTCCACTACGGCGAGCACGTCATACCCGAGGCAGTGGTGGGAGCACGCCTGGGTGACGAGCACATCGACATCGAACGCGTGTCGATCCCCGCCTGGACCGGCGACGAGGGCGAGCTTTCGCTCTTTGGGCGCATCGGCTTCGACCGCTCGGCCGACCTGACGCTGCGCGCCGACCTCCCGGGCCTCGCCGCCGACGACAACGTGCAGCGGCAGGCGCCGGGCCTTCGCGGCGCGGTGGAGGCGGATCTGACGCTACGGCTGACAGCTGACGAGGAGCCGACCATCGACGTCGACGGACGCCTCGCGGTTCGCGACGCGGGCTTCGGCAAGGCGCGCGTGGCGGCGCTCGAGGTCAGGGGGACTGCGCGCGGCGAGGCCAAGAGGCCGGAGGTGGATCTGGCGATCCGCGGCCGGCGCATCGTCTCCGACCTCGTCACGCTGCGTTCGATCCGCGGAAGCCTCGAAGGCGGACCCGAGAGCTACGTGCTCCGCGGCCGCGCTGCGCTCGGCGAGCGACGCTCCCTCGACGTGGCGCTCGATGGCGCGCGCAGCGGCGACGGCCTCGACGTCCATGGCGACGTGACGCTCACGGGCGCGCTCGCGGCGCCCGTGACCTTCGCCATCTCGGCGCTCCGCCTCGCCGACGACCACACCATCTCCCTCGGCGAAGTTCAGGCACGAGGGGCCGGCATCGACGCCTCGGCGTCGGGAACCTATCGGCCCGAAGGAGCCTCCGAGCTCGAGGTCGCGCTCGAGAGCCTCGATCTCGGTGCTGCCACCGGCAGTGAGCTGACGCGCGGCACGGGGCGGGCGACACTGCGAGCCTCCGGTACCCTCGCGCACCCGGAGGTCGAGCTCGACGCGACCCTCACAGACGCCGCCGCCGGCCCGCTTCACGCCCCCGAGGTTCGTCTCTCGGCGGGTATCTCGGCGGCCGACCGCAGCGTGCGCGTCGCCCTCGGTGGCGACTTCGAAGGCTATGGGCGACTCGCCCTCGACGCGAACGGACGCCTGGGCGCGGGTCCGACGCTGCAGCGGCGCGTGGAGCGCACCGATTGGGACGCCGAGCTCGAGCTCGACGACGTCCCGCTCACCCTCGCCATGTTCCTCTCTCCGGACCTACCGCCGTGGGACGGAGTCGTCGATGCCACCTTGGGTCTCGACGGTGTGCTGGAGTCCCCGGACGCTCACCTCGTCGCGGACGTGCGAGGCTTCGCCGCCTCCGGGAGCGACCCGGTCGACGCAGACGTGAGGCTCGACTTCGTCGCCCCCCACGCCGACGTAGTGGTGTCGCTCTCCGATCGCCACGGCCCTCTCGGGACGCTCTCCGGTCGGGCGCGGGTGGAGCCCGCGGCCCTTCGCGCTTCCCTCGATCGCCATCGCATCGCCGAGTCGGCGAGCTGGTCGCTCTCTTTGAACATGCCGCGACGACGCCTCGACCGCCTCCCGCGACCGCTCCGTCGTGAGCTCCCGCTCGCGGCGACCGTCGAAGGCCAGCTCTCACACGACCCGGGCAGCGGGCCGAGTGGAGAAGCGAGCATCGTCTTGACGCGCCTGGACGAGAGCGACGACGCGGGTTGTCGCCGCGGGGGGGTCGAGCGCATCTCCGTCGACGTCGACCTCGGCGCCACCAGCACCCTTCGCTTCGACGCGAACGGCGCGTCGCTCCACGGCGAGCTCAGCGCGACGACGCCCCTCGCTCGCTGGCTCGCCGACGGGCTCCCGAGCTCCCCACCGCCGATGACGCTCGAAGCCCACGCCTCCCACCTCGACCTGGCGACGATTCCGGGTCTGTGCGAGCGCGCGTCAGGGACCGTCGACGTCGAGGCCCACGCGACGCGGCTCCTCACGAATCGCCCGCGCGGGCGCCTGAGCGTGCGGAGCTCCAATCTCCGCCTGGGCGACGGCGACGCTTTCGCCGCGTCCTTGAGTGCCTCGGCCCGCGACGAACGAGTGCACGCACAGGTAGGCGTCACCAGCGGGCCACATCGGGGGCGCCTTCGCCTCGCCACCGCGCTTCGCTTCGACGGTCTGGTGCCGAGGCGACCCCGCGTCTTCGACGTGGAGCAGCTCGTCTACCGCAACGCGGGCGGCTCCGCGGAGCTCTCGGGGACGGGGCACCTGGGTGAAAGCCTCAGCGGCGGCGTGGTTCTCGACGGCGCCATCCGGCGCCTCCCCATCGTTCGCGACGGAGAGCGGGCCGGACGCTTGAACGCTCGCGCCCACGTCGAGGCGAGCTACGGCAGCGAAAGCCGGGAGCTGCTGGCGCGCTTCACCGAGACCAGCTTCACCCTGGCGGCCGCCCCGCGCCTCTCGCGCAGGGAACGCCAAGAGCAGCGCGAAGCACGACGAGCGGCGCGCCTGGCGCGACAGCAACGACAGCGGACCGAGCGCAGAATCTCGCGATGGGGTGCGAACGCACATCGTCCTCGACGCCACCGAGCCGTTCTGGGTGCGAAGAGACGATCTGCGGCTCGAGCTCAGCACCCGTCTGCTGGTCGACCTCGGCGAGGGCGAGCCGCGCCTTCGCGGCCGGGTGAACGTACGTGGAGGCCGCATGGACGCGGCGGTCGGTCACTACGACATCCAAGATGGATACATCGCGTTCTGGGGTGGCGGGCGCGAACCGGAGATGGTGCTCCGCGGGACCTTCGAAGGTCGGCGCGGTCGCCGGCGGCGCGTCACCCTCTTCGGGCCTCTGGGGGAGACCGAAGTGCGCTTCGAGTGAGGCCGAGCGCGCTCACTCACTCGGCGGGGGATAGGCGGTGGGGAAACGCCGCATGCCTTCGGACTCCACGAAGTTCGAAAGGCCGCTGCGTTTGGGGCTGATGAGGAGCGTGGTGGCCGCCGTCTGGCGGGTGATTTTCAACGAAGTCCGCCCGAAGAGTCGCCGGCCGTGGCTTCGCGTCAGACCGAGGACCAGGAGCTCGTTTTCCTTGGCGACGTCGGCCAGCGCGTCGGGACCCTCGTCCGAAGCGATCACCTCCGCGCTCACCTCGCTCGCCGTCTCTTCCTGCGCGAAGCGAAGGAGCGCGCGCTCCGCGGCCTCGAGCGCCGCGACCGGCGTGTCGGCGGGCAGCACGCGGACGAAGTGCACCGGACACTTTCGGCTGCGCCAGAGGCTCCCCAACAGGCGCGCGCGGAGGTCGTCGTGCCCGGTCTTCTGGCCCACCGCCACCACCACGCGCGAGATGCTGCTGAGCGTCCATCCGGAGCGCGCGCGCATCACCACGATGTCGCAGTCCACCTTGTTGAGGAGCACCTCGAGGCGTGCGACGTGCTCGTGCGCCTTGAGCGACGCCATCCCGAGGAGCAGGCTCTCGCACTTCCGAATGCGCGCGACCCGCGCAATCTCCTCCCATGGATCGTCGGCGATGGTCATCAGCGTCTCCGGCTGCTGGCCGATGAGGAGCGATTCGGTGAGCGCTTCACGCACTACCGCCTGTCCATCGAGGAGCACCTGGGGCGTCTCGCCGGGGGCGATCGCGCTCTGCTCCGGCCGGCGCATCACGGTGAGGAGCACGACCCGGCCCACGACCGGGGGCGCGATGGCGTCGGCGATGGTGACGAGCCCATGTGCGTTGGCGGGATTCGCGATGGGCACCAGGACGAGGGGGCTTCGCCCGCGCAGCTGCGAGAGTTGCGGGTTGGCGGCTTCGGCGGAGGCGTCGACCGCCTCCGCGCTCCCTGCGAAGAGCGCCATGTAGAGGATGACGCCGAAGCCCAACCAGATGAAGGCGATGGCCCCCGCGGCCGGCACCACCACCGCCTGGAAGAGCGCCAGCACCACGCATGCGATCCCTCCGATGACCTGAACCGCCGGGAAGAAGGGAGTGCGGTAAGCGCCCTCGAGGTTGACGCGCCGCCGCGCGAGGAAGCTCGTCCAGTGCGCGAGCGCGAAGGCGACGAGGAAGATCAAGCTGGCGGCGGCGCCGGCGGCCGCGACATCGGGGAGCAGGAGGAGGATGCCGAAGAGCGCCAGTCCGCTCGCGCAGATGGCGACCACGGGCGTGCCACGCGCGGCGTGGGTGGTGGCCATCACACCGGGGAGGGTTCGGTCGCGCGCCATGGTGAAGGCGACACGGCTCGCCGCCAGCAAGTTGGCGGCGAGCGCGGAGAGCGTCGACAGCACCGCGGCCACCATGACCATCCAATAGCCGACGGGACCGGCGAAGTTGCGCGCCGCGTCGGCCATCACCGTCGCGGCGCTCTCGGCGCTCATGGAGGCGATGTCGGTGCCGGGTGTCACGCCCACGGTGGCGACCAGGAAGAGGATCGGCAGGTAGACGAGCAGACCGATGGCGAGGGAGAGGAGCATCGCGCGCGGGATGTTTCGACGCGGGCTCTTCACCTCTCCGCCGATGGCCGGGATGAGATCGAACCCCTGGAGCGCGATGAAGGTGAAGCCCATCGCCGAGATCAGCCCGCCGCCGCCGAATGCGAAGAACGGACGGTTGTTGTGGGCGATGGTGCCGGAGGGCGCGCGGAAGAGCGCCCACGAGCCGAGGACGATGAGGAGCGCGAAGATGACCACCTTGCCAACCGTCGCCCACTGGCCGCCGCCGCTCGACTTCCGGACCATGGAAAGCGTGTAGAAGGCGGTCGCGCCGAGGGCGGTGAAGACGAGCATGGGCCGCCCCTCGAGCCACCACGGGGCTTTGCCCTCGGTGACGAAGATCTGCTTCAGCATCGCCACCGCGTATTCGGCGAACCCGAGCGCGTAGAGCACCCCGGCCACGATGTACGCGAACCACAAGACCCATCCGACTCCGAAGGCTGCGCGAACCGTGAGCACCTTCTTGGCGAAGACGTAGGCGCCTCCCGACTCGGGAAAGGCGGTCGCCATCTCGGCGAAGCTCAGCGCCGTGAGCACGGCGATGAGGCCGTTGAGGGCGAACGCCACGATGGCGCTCGGACCGGTCGCGGCCAGCGCGACGCCGCCCAGCACGAAGATGCCGCCACCGACGATGGCGCCAACGCCCACCATCGTCGCGCCGACCAGCCCGACGTTCCTTCCGTCTCCGTCACGACTCACCGCGTCGTTCACGGCGGGAGCATAGAGAATCGCCAGGGAGCGGTCAGTAACCTTCGGACTTCGAGATGATCTCGTTCATGATCTCGCGCGTCCCGCCGCCGATGGGGTAGAGGCGGGCGTCACGGTAGAGGCGCTCGACCACGTACTCGCGCATGTAGCCGTATCCGCCATGGAGCTGTACGGCCTGGTCGGTGACGAAGGAGCACATGTCCGTGGCGGTGTTCTTGGCCATGGCCGCGAGGGCGGCGTCGGGCTCGTTCCGGACGTAGCGGCTGGTGACCTCGCCGGTGAGGGCGCGGGCGGCGGCGATGCGGCTGGCCATGTCCGCCAGCTTGTGCCGGGTGACCTGAAAGCCCATGAGGTTCTTGCCGAAGGCCGTCCGCGCGCGGGCGTATTCGATGCTCTCCCGGTAGGCGAGCTCGGCGATGGCCACGCACTGACCGGCGAGATAGAGACGCTCCGAGACGAAGTTCATCATGATGGCGACGAACCCCGCGTTCTCGAGCCCGATCAGGTTCTCGACGGGAACCCGGCAGTCCTCGAAGGACAGCTCGGCCGTGTCGCTGGCCCACCAGCCGGTCTTGTCGAGCTTCTTCGAGACGCTGAAGCCGGGCGTGTCACGCTCGATCACCAGGAGCGACACTCCGCCGTGCCCCTCCCCGCCGGTCCGCACGGCGGTCGTCACGAAGTCGGCGCGACAGCCCGAGGTGATGAAGGTCTTGCTCCCGTTGACCACGTAGTGGTCTCCGTCCTTTTCGGCGCGCGTCTGCAGCGACGCGACGTCGCTGCCGCCCGAGGGTTCGGTGATCCCGAGGGCGGCCACCTTCTCCCCGCGCAAGACCGGTTTGACGAAGCGCTCCTTCTGCTCGTCGGTGCCGAAGTTGACGATCGGCGGCAGCGCGATCCCGTGGCTTCCCAGGCCCACCGTGGTTCCCACCGACTTGCCGGAGAGGACCATCTCCTCGGAGGCGACCAGGCTGTGCGTCAGATCTCCCCCCTGACCACCGAGCTCCTCCGGATACCCGAGGCCCAAGAGGCCCGCCTCCGCCGCTTCGGAGTAGAGCTCTCGGGGAAACTCGCACGCCTCGTCCCACGCGTGGGCATTGGGTGCGATGCGCTGGCTCGCGAACTTCCGGATTTGATCGCGAAGGCTAGCGTGCTCATCCGTCTCGAAGAGGTAGGTCCGCGCCATGGGGCGGAGTCTATCCCGGATCAACCGTCGTCGGGCGGCAGCTCGGAGGTCCAGAGGGGCACCCCGCGCTTTTCGAGACCGCGGCGAAGCCTCTCGGCCCTCTCCGTCTGCCATCCGTCGTCGCGGGCGTGGGCGTAGCTCGGGTGCTCGAAGTCCGCGCCCGCGCCCTCCACGCCGTGGAGCACGTCCACGCGCGCCGTGTCCACCGCGGCTCCGAGAGCTTCGGCGAGCTCGTCCACGTCTCCTGGGAGGAGCGGCTGAACCACGGCGAAGGTGCGTATCCCCCGCTCGCGCGCTTCGCGGAGCACCGAGAGGCGCTCCTGCACCGGCGCGGCGCGCGGCTCGAAGTGCGCGCGTACTCGATCATCGATGGTGGAGATGCTCATCCCCAAAAAGCCGCCCAACGCCGCGATGAGGTCGAGATCGCGGCGCACCAGGGCGGAGCGCGTCAGCACCAGCACGTCGCGCTTCGGCGCGTCCAGGAGCACCTCGAGGAGCCGGCGGGTCAGGCCCTCGTTCTTCTCCACCGCCTGGTAGGGATCGCTGACGATGGGACAGAGCTTGATCGGGAGGACCGGCACCTGTCGGAGCTCCGCGCGAAGCACCTCCGGCGCGTTCTCACGAACCTCGACGTAGGAGCCCCAGGGCGCCACCGGGAGCCCGACCAGCGCGCGCCACCCCGCGAGGTGCGATTGCGCATAACAGAAGCGGCAACCGATGAGACAGCCGACGTAGGGACTGAGCGTCAGGTAGGGCTCGGCTTCGTCGCCAGCCGGCTCGAGGAGCGTACGCACCCGCACCCTTCGGATCCGCGGTGCCTCGAGGGTCGCCTGAACCTTCGAGAGCTCGCTCAGGACAGCTTCTTCGTTCTTCTCTGCGCGCGCTGCGAGGTCACGACATATCGCGAGGCCGCGCGCCTCGGAGACCTCTGTGCTCCGGTACGAGAAGGCGAAGTGCTTCGACGACGCCGCGTAACGCTGCGCGAGCTCGATCGGCGCCACAGCCACGTGCATCGGTCGCCCGTCCACCGAGAGGCCGAGGTTCAGCCCGACCTCGGTCGAGACCCGGAGCAAGCGGACGCCGGGGGTGACCTCGTCGCCGAAGCGGACTGGTGATAGGAGACCGGAGAGGATCTCGGCGGTGTCGCGCTCGGGCACAGCAACGAGATGATAGCCCGTGCGGCCCGTCGGTGCCGGTGCGAGCCCGACCATTCGCATCTCCGAGGTCGACGGCTCCAGCGGGTCGGCTAAGATGCGCGCCGACCATGTTTCCTCGACTGCCAACGGCTTCAGTTCTGGTGTTCTTCATCACCGCCTGTGGAAATGAGGCAAGCGTTTCGCACGACGCGGCCAGCGACACGGGCGCCGACGCCGGCGCGGTGGACACCGGTGCCGCCGACACCGGCCCCGCAGACTCCACCATCGCGGATTCGGCCATCGCAGACACCGGTCCCGATCCGCGCTGCCCCGGCGCGAGCTGCCCCACGAACGTGATCGCTCTCGACGGTTGGGCGATCGAGAGGCCCTGCGCGCTGCGACAGGACGGCGAGCTCTTCTGTATCGACGGGGACACGCCCGCCTTCGTCGACGCGGGTCGCTTCCTCGGAGGCATCGAGATCGCACGCGGTCAGAGCGAGACCTGCATCCTCTTCGAAGCGCACATCGTGCAGTGCTTTCGGCCGTCGATGGCCCCCTTCGACGTGCCCGAGCTCTTCGACGCGCTCGACATCGACACCTGGGCCGATCACACCTGCGTCGTCCGTCCCGATCGCCTGACCTGTTGGGGCGACAACGGCGCCGGACAGATCGAGCCCGGTGGCAACACGCGCTATCCAACGATGCACGACGTGCCCGGCGTGACGGAAGCGGTTCGCGTGGCGACTTCCGCGACGGCTACGTGCGCGCTCCTTCGCGACGGGACCGTCACCTGTGTCGGCGACGACTTCGGGGGCGGCCCCACGCCGATCGAAGGCATCACCAACGGCGTCGAGATCTCCGGAGGCGAGCATCATTTCTGTGTGACCACCGATGCAGGCACGGTGCGATGCTTCGGCGACGCCGCGGCAGGCGAGGAGACGACGGTCCCCGATGGCATCGACGATGCGGCGCTGGCCATCGCATTCGATGGCGAGACCTGCGTCCAGCACACGGGCGGCGAGGTCTCGTGCTGGGGCGAGGCCGGAGTCACGGGGCAGAGCGCGCCATCGCCGCTCGAGCCGATCATGGGCCTCACCGATGCCGTCCTGCTGGCCAATCACTGCGCTCTTCGCGACACGGGCGCCGTGAGCTGCTGGGCGGAACGCGACGCGCTCGAGGACGCGACGGGCTTGTGAGCGGACGGATGACCCTCCTCGCTTCACTCGCCCTCGTCATCGCGTGCGACGATGAACCCGCGCCGGCGCCCGTGTCTCCGCCACCCGAGGCACCACCAGCCGCGCCCGAGCCCACCCCGCCTCCCGCACCTCCCGAGGAGCCGCCGGTCGACCTGCTTCGCGCCGTCGGCACCGACATCGGCGTCTCCTCCGCCTATCACGACGAGCAGATCCAGGCGGCGCGTCTGGCGGACGGCGATCTGGAGACCGCCTGGAACTCGCGCAGCGGCGACCTCGCCGGCGCCTGGATCGACGTGCGGCTGCCCGCAGACGCCACGATCACCTCGATCGAGATGACGGCAGGCTTCACCAGGTCCACACCGGGCAACGATCTCTTCACGGCCAATCACCGCGTCTCGTGGGTGCGCGTCCTGCGCGACGGCGAGGAGGTCGCGATGCACGAGCTGGACATCGACTCACGAGAGCTCCAGACGGTGCCTGTCGAAGGGCCCGGTGGCACCTATCGCATCGAGCTGGTGTCCATGACACCGGGCGCGCGCGAGGACTGGCGCGAAGCGTGTGTCTCGGAGCTGCGGGTGATGGGCCACGCCGAGGGTGCGACGCCCGGCCAGCGATTTCCGCGCTTCGGCGTGGGGGCGCTCCCGGCCGAGCGGCCCGCCGAAGGTTCGGCCGACCGCGAGAGGCTGCGGGCGCTCACGCACCGGCGCATCGCCTTCTTCACCGACCGATGGATCACCTATGGAGACGGACGCCACGCCCACGCCATCGACGCGGAGGTGTCGGAGGCCGATCCCGAGGAGGGTCGCGCGCTCTCGGGGCAACGTCACGAGGCGCTGGTGAGCGTGCTGGAGGTCGTCGAGCCGGTCAGCCATGCGCGGGCGGATGCGGTTCGCCTGGCGATGAGCGGTGGTGGCGACGGGCTCGATGCCGCCGTCGCCGCGTTCGACGCCGTCGTGGAGTGGTTGGACGACGACGAAGAGCGCTGTTGGTGGGCCAAGAACCACGCGCGCATTCGCCTCGCGAACCTGCTCCGCCTGGTGTCGCGCGATCGCGAGCTCTCGGAGGCGAGCCTCGACATGGACGGCGAGGAGACGCCCGAGGATTCGCAGCGCATCGATCGGCTCTACGGTTTCGGCGACGTTCTGGAGGACGTCTACGCCACCTGGAATCGCAATGGCCGAGGCAACGCCGCTCGGCTGGCGCACCTCTCCCGCCCTCGATTGGTTCCCGAGGCGGAGCACGAGTGGGACGCCCTCGAAGACGCCCTCGCCGCCGCGCGGCCCGCGTGCGGTTGGGACGACTGACGCGAGGTCACTCGTAGAGCCGGTGCACCCGAGTGCCGCGGTAGTAACGCTCGAGGATCGCGAGGTGGTCGGCGCCCTCGGCCACCATACCGTGCGCCCCCCACTGACACATCCCCACTCCGTGGCCGAAGCCGCGCCCTCGGAAGACGATCGCGTCGCCCCGCGCCTCGGTCTCGAAGAAGGCGCTGCGCAGGATCCCAGTGCCGATCGCGCGCCGGAAAGAGGGCGCATCCATCGGATGCTCGGTCGTTCCGTCGAGAAGCGTGACGTGGAGGACCCTGCCGGAGTCGGCCCAGTCGTCGAGGCGGATCGCGTCCACCCCCTCGATCTCCGGGAACGCGGCCGCGATGCGCGCGAGGGGGAGGCGCACCTGCCACCGATAGCGCGGCGAGGCCGCGCAGCTCTCGCAGGAGGTGGCCCAGCGATGAGGCGGCGCCGCTGGCCAGATCTCCGCGGCGTCCTCGGTATGGCCACCGCAAGTCGAGTGGTAGAAGGCTTCCACCAGGTCGCGGGTCACTTCGTCGACGAGCACCTGTCCGCGCGTCTCCTCGACGGCGAGGACGGCGCCGGGATTCTCTCGCGGGCGGTAGACCTGATCGAGCGTCGTCGACTGGATGTCGTAGTCGCCTGCCCCGCGTAGATGGGCGATCGCATAGGAGCGGGCGGCGATGGCCTGCGCCTTCTTCTCCTCAATCCCCCAGGCCGACGGGATCTCCGAGCTCACCACGCCGCGAAGGTAGCTCTCCATCGAAAGCACCAGGACGGCGATGGCCTCGTCCCCCTCGCCGGCGCGCCGGAGCTCGCCGGGAAGGTCTCCCTCGTCGACGGCCTGAGCCTCCGGCCCCTCGGCGAGCAGGACGCGGATCTCGGGCTCCTCTTCGAGCGTGGGCCACGCTCGGCGCGCGAGAGGCACCGACGGGTTCGCCGGTGGCGGCGCACCTGGCTCGGGCGCGCCCGCGCTCGGCTCTCCCGCGCACGCCGACAGGACGAAGACGAGGGCGAGGCGCAGGTGGTGACCGGCGAGCACGGCCCCTCGGGCTTCAAGTGCCATGCCGACGACGAGGCTCCGAAGATCGGGGGATCCACGGGTGAGTCGCGTGGAACGTGGGACACACACGCGTGTACCGAGGGCGGTCAGCGCTGGCGATCGTCCACCACGTCGACGCCCCGCGCCTGGCACACCTCGACCACCGCCTCCGCGTCCCGCGCGGCGAAGAGCATCGCCGCAAGCCCGGGCGCGTCGGGGCGCAGAAAGCGCGCGCGCGCCTTTCGACCACCGGGGTTGCCTGGGCTCGCGTCCGAGACGACGTCCACCACCACCTGGCTCACCTCGCTCCACGCGAGTCGGAAGTCCTCTTTGGGGAAGAGCCCACGGTAGCGAACCCCCGCGTCGTCGAGGCGCAGCATCTGACGGCAGAAGATCCCGACGATCGCCGCGAAGGCGAGGGGCGCCAGGGTGGCCAAGCCCGCGCCCATCACGCCCATCACGACGGCGCCCACCAGGCACACGGCGAGGTAGAAGAGAAAGAGGCGGGGGCGGAGGGTGACCGACACGCCGCGATGATAGCGGAAGCTGGATCCCCGCGATCCCCCACGACAATTCGCCATTTGGGCGAGGTGCCTCGCCGAAAGCACCCCTGCTCGGGCAAGATCGAGCCATGGCCCTTCGAATTGCTCTGGTCACCGCGCTGCTCCTGAGCTGCGGGGGTGACGACACCCCGCCGCCACCGCCCACCTGCGGCACCAACGCCTGCAACGAGTCGAATGGGGGTGGCACCTGCGACGACACCGGCGGCATCGTCGTCTGTACATGCAACGCGGCGTACGAGGGTTCGACCTGCCACGACTGCGCCAGCGGCTATTCGGCCAGCGGCGGCGCGTGTCTGCCCGCCACCTGTGGCGCCGACACCTGCAACGAGTCGAACAGCGGCGGCACCTGCGACGACGCCAGTGGCAGCGTCGTCTGCACGTGCAACGCGGGGTATCTGGGTGCCGTGTGTCGCGGCTGCTCGGCGGGCTATCACCCCGACGGAGACGCCTGCGTCATGGACGAAGGCTCGGCCTGCGCGGCGGATCCCGCGGGGTCGAGCGGTGACGTGCAGACGCCGACGCTGCGAATGACGCTGCCGGCGAGCTGGGACGAGAACTGGTTCGCCTCGCCCGCGGTCGCGGACCTCGACGGCGACGGGAACATGGAGATCGTGGCGTCGCGTCACTCGGTGCTCTACGTGTGGGACCACGAAGGGGCGATGCTCTGGCGCGCGGCGTGGAGCCACAGCGCCTCGGACCCCAATGACCACGGCAGCACGCGGATGTGGGCCTCGCCGGTTGTCGGCGACTTCGACGGCGACGGCGACATGGAGATCGCGGTCGGCTCCGACGCCGACGGCGGCGGGCCCAACGTGGCGGTCTACGATCATCAGGGCGAGCTCCTGCCGGGATGGCCGGTCACCTTCGGCGACTCCGAGGTCCGCTCGATCACCGCGGGTGACCTCGACGGCGACGGCTCCTTCGAGATCGTGGTGAACAAGACCAACAGCGGCCCGGCGACCGCGGTCTACGCGCTCGACGGATCGATGCGCCCAGGATGGCCGGAGGTGAACAACGACACCTGCGACCCGCCCGCGCCCGCCGAGCCGTGCTGGGACTTCGGCGGCTACAACCAGAACATCGGTCTCGCCGACTTCGACGGTGACGGCTACCTCGACGTGATCTCGACCTACGACGCGATCGGCTTCGGTATCTTCGATCGGGACGGGGCGCCCTTCCCCACCGCCCCCGAATTCACGGACCGTGTCGTCACCGCGGTGGAGGCCTACCACGACATCGACCTGGCCCATCAGGGATGGGGCTCGGGCGATCGGTCGGAGTTCACCTACAGCCCGCCGTCGATGGGCGACCTCGACGGGGATGGCGACCCCGAGGTGATCCTCGTGGGCGATCACGAGTCGAGCGAGAGCACCATGAACCAGGGAGTGACCTTCTGGGCGCTGAACCACGACGCGTCGCGTCCCGCGGGATGGGTGGCTCCGAAGGACACCGGCGGCCCGCTCCACGACGGGTCGAGCCTCGGCCAGAACATCGTGCCGACGCACCCGTCCGTGGCGGTGGCGGAGCTCAGCGTTCAACCGGGACCCGAGATCATCGCGCCCGCGTACGACGGCAACCTCTACGCCTTCGCCGCAGACGGCACCCAGCTCTGGTCCTACACCTTCGGCACCGGACCGTCACCCTACGTCGGCGGCAGCGAGCCGTTGGTCGCCGATCTCAACGGCGACGGCGTGCCGGAGGTGGTTTTCACCACGTTCTCCTCCGGCGCACCCCGCGAGCCCGAGACTCCGGCGCACCTGATCATCCTCAACGCCAATGGCGTCGAGCTCCAGAAGGTCGAGCTCTTCGGACGCGGCTCGATGGCCGCGCCCACCATCGCCGACGTCGATGGGGACGGCGTGCCCGAGCTCGTCATCTCCCTCAAGGACACGCTCGGCGGTGGCGATGGGGGCGTGCAGATCTGGGATCTGCCGGGTGCCAGTGACAACTGCATCGTCTGGGGAACCGGTCGCGGCGGCTGGCTCAGGCAGGGCCACGCTCCCTGAGGAGGACCTGCTAGGCTGGTCGCATGTCGCGACGGAACGTCCTTCATCGCGTCCATGGCCGCGTTGCTCTTCGCAGCGTGCTCGGACGACATGCGGATGACGACCGACTCCGGCGTCGGGCCCGACGCAGGCACGGACGCCTTCGTGACCCCGCCCACGGCGCCTATGATGCCCTGCCCGATGGGCTGGTCCGAGGCGGCGCTCCCGAGCGGCGCGACCTTCTGTGAGCCGTGGGGCGAGGACGATGACACCAGCTGCCCCGCCGGCAGCGCCCGCTTCGTTGGGGGTGCGGCGTGCGAGGTCGTGGGCCCGCCCTGTCCAGCGGGTGACCTGCCCGAGGACCTCCCGGCCGACGCGACCGTGCTCTTCGTCTCCACCTCTGCGCCGCCCGTCGGCCGCGACGGATCGCGCGAGCGCCCCTTCGCCAACCTCGACGAGGTGTTTCGCGCGGCCTCGGGCGGAGAGATCTTCGCCCTCGGCAAGGGGCGGCACTCCTTCGGAGGCACCTTCCCCGAGGACACCGTCTTCTGGGGCGCCTGCGCTGCCGAGACCGAGATCGTCGCCGGCTTCACCGACGAGTCCACCGGCACGGTCACCGCGCATGGAGGCGCCCACGTGACGGTGCGAAACGCGACCATCGTCGGTGATCAACCGGGCTTCCGTGTCGAGGAAGGCGCCACCCTCGAAGTACACGACGTGATCGTCACTGGCTCCGGGCTCGCGGGCGCCTTCGTGCTCGACGGCACCTTCATCGCCGACGGTTTCGTGGTGCGTGATTCGGCGCCGCGCGACGACATGTTCGGGCGCGCCGTGCAGGTCCAGGCGGCCGGCCACGCCGAGATCACGCGGGCGGTCTTCGAGCGCGTCCACGACATCGCGGTCCAGGTGATCGAGGAAGGGACGGCCGAGCTGAACGACGTCGCCATCCGCGACGTCACGCCCGACGGCTCTGCCGATCTCGGTCGCGGCATCGAGGTCAGCGGTGGCGGTCGGATGACGATTTCGCGCGTCGTCATCGCGCGCACCCACGACTCGGGCATCTTCGTCGGGGACGGCTCCCTCTCCGCGACTGACGTGCTCATCCGGGGGGTGCGAGAGAACGGCGGGGGCGCCTTCGGGCGCGGGCTCCATCTCGAGCAGGCGGGCAGCGTGGTCGCGAGCAGGCTGACCATCGACGATTGCAGGGAGCTGGGCATCTACGGATCCACCGAGGGGAGCTCGATGGAGCTCTCCGACCTCGTCGTCCGGCGCACCCACAGCCGCCGTCTGGACGGCGCGGGTGGGCGCGGCGTGCAGTTTCAGTGGGGGATCACCGCCAGCATCGAGCGCGCGATCCTCGACGACAACGAAGCCATCGGGCTCGTCGTCGCCTCGGAGGGGACCACGGCGTCGGCGACCGACACGCTGATCACCAACACCCGCGAAAACACCCTCGACCGCGCCGGGCGAGGCGCGGAGGTGTTCCTCGGCGGGCGACTCGACCTCACCCGGGTCGAGATGCATGACAACGTCGATATCGGCTACTTCGTGAGCGGGAGCACGAGTGAGGTGCACGATCTGGCGATCCACGGGACGCAGCCGCAGGCGGCGTCCGGGTGGTATGGGCGCGGCGTGGTGGTGAGCGGCGCAGGCGCCTCGATGACCGGGGGTCGCGTCCACCTCGCCGACAACACGGAGCTCGGGATGTACGTGGACGAGGGTTCGGTGGACCTCGACGAGGTCCGCATCGAGCGCACCGTCCTGCAGCCGTGCAGGAGCGACTGCATGGGCAAGACCGGGGGCATCGGCCTGTTCGTGATCGCCGGCGGCACCGCCACGATGCGAGGCTTCCTTCTCGCGAACAACGCCCTCGCCGGCCTGGCGCTCATCGGCGACAGCCGCGCCCCGCTCTCCAACGGCGAGATCGCCGGCAACCCGGTCGGCATCTACTCTTCGGGCGACACCGGATCCGCCGTCGACGACCTCACCTCCGTCGAGCTCGTCGACAACCAGCGCAACGTCGATGGCATGGCGGTCCCCATCCCCGACGACAGCGACCCCGGCACGCTCGAGCTCTAAAAGACGAGGGTGACCCAGACCGGGTAGTGGTCGGAGAGGCGCTCGGCCTCGTCGAAGGCGCGGTCGACGCCCCATTCCTCGACCAACAGGTCCCCGCTCGGCGCCGACACCACGATTCGGTCGTAGGGGCAGGCGCTGTCGGCGACGTTGGTGTCGGCCGAATGCGGCACCACCCAGTCGTAGGCCTCGCCGTGGATGGGAAGGGCGTCTAGATCGTCCTCTGAAGCGTAGCCGCACCCGGCGTTGAAGTCGCCGAGCGCGATGAAGACCTCCTCGTCCGGAAAGTGCTCCTTCGCCCATCGAAAGACATGCTCCATCGCGGCGATCTCGCTCACGGCTGCGCGCGGGCGGGTGTGGATGTTCATCAGGACGAAAGACGCGTCCGAACCGACGAGATGGAAGCGGCTCAAGTAAGGCTCGCGTTGAAAGTAGTCGTGTGCCGAGTCGTCGAAGAGCGTCGATTCACCGACCACCTCCACGACATCCGTTCGGAAGAAGTAGGCGTACTGCTCCTGCGAGTGTCGGTCGTCAGGCTCCCGGCCCGTGCGCGGCGAGAGCGAGATGCCGTAGGCCGGACCTTCGGTCTCGTTGATGACCTCGAGGAGCCGGGCGGGTGCCTGGCCCGAGACGTCGCGAACCTCCTGCACTGCGACGAGGTCGTAGCGACGAACGATCGCGGCGACCCTCGACAACCACTCGGGCCGCCCCGCTTTGGCGGGACCGAAGATCTCGAGATTGAAGGTGGCCAGGCGCAGGTGGGTGGACGGCTGCGCGCTCGGCGCCGTCGGTGGAGAGCCTGGGCTCCCAGCAACTGCCCCCGTAGGTCCGGTCCCGGCCGAGCCGCCGCCACAGCTCGAAAGAGCCAGCAGAAGCACGCCGAACGTGAAGACGGAGGCGATGCGGGTCACGTCGTAGCGCGATTCTACGCGTATCGCGCGACGGCGGTCGGTATCCGGCGCGCCCGGGCGTCGGGTGCTAGACTCTGTACCGTGGTTCGGTTGACGAC
Organism: uncultured delta proteobacterium; assembly: GCA_963727445.1. Classification (GTDB taxonomy): domain Bacteria; phylum Myxococcota_A; class Polyangia; order Polyangiales; family B10-G4; genus B10-G4. The sequence continues at coordinate 315,601 of CAVSGI010000012.1, read as the reverse complement.
GGCGTGCGTGACCGTGCTCTTCTCAGGGTTTGCCCTTTCGGCTTCGGCGCAGCCGTTGACCGACATCACGGCAAGCTCTGGCCTCGCCCTGAACGGGATCAAGGACGGCGGTCAGACCTGGGCCGACTTCAACGGCGACGGCTACCTCGACGTGGTGGTCAACACCTCCGGCCGGAGCCATCTCTTCTTCCAGCGCCCCGGCGCCGACCCGCTCTTCGAGGACGTGACGGCGACGAATGCCGTCGGCCTCAGCCGGTTGCGCGGGGAGCGCTCCGTCGTCGCGGCCGATCTGAACAACGACGGATACGTCGACTTCGCCCGCACAGATCAGCAGCTCCTCGAGGTCTACCTCAACGGCGGCTCGCCAGACTACGTCTTCGGCAGCGGCGCCGTGCCGAGCTTCGTCTCGGACCCCAGCACCGACCCCGACCTCCGCGCCTACGAAGGGCTCGGCGTCGTCGACTGGAACGACGACGGCTACCTCGACCTCGTCATGGACAACGACGGCGAGCTGCGCATCTATCAGAACCCGGCGGATGGAAGCGCAGCCTTCGTCTATCTGGACCCGACGGCCACCGGCATCCCCGACCCGGGCCCGGAGGGCGATTACATCGCGGTCGCCGACTGGGACGTCGACGGCCTGGTCGACTTCGGTCATCGGCGCGAGCTCGGCGGCGATCTCCTACATCGGGAGGCGGACGGATCCGTCACCCAGATCGACCTGGGCGACCTCTACTCGGACACCAGCCGCCGCGGCGGCATCACCTTCTGCGACATCGACAACGATGGCGACTTCGACGTGTTCTACACGTCGGGTTACGGCACCGGGATCAACCAGGCGTGGATTCAGACCGACGGCGCCTTCGCGCTCGTACCCCAGCCCGACCTGACCAGCACCAACAACGACGACGTCGACTGCGGGGACCTCGACAACGACGGGGACCTCGACCTCTACTACAGCCAGAACAACCTCGACGACGCTTTCATGAGCCAGCTCGCCGACTCCGGCGACCTGACCTTCGTCAACGTCACCGACAACGTCGCGACCCATGACGGCGAGGGCGTGGTCTTCGTCGACTTCGACAACGACGGGGACCTGGACGTCTACGTCAACCAGTGGGGCGGCGTCGTGACCGATCCGACGACCATGACGTCCATGGAGACCCCGGCCGACAACGCCCTGCTGCGGAACGACACCGACGACGACAACTATCTCGCCGTCACCGTCCTGGCGGAGGTGCAGGGTTGCCCGGACGCGTCGGTCACGCGCGTGGATCACGGGGCGGTGGCCCGACTCGAGCGCCCCGGCTGGCAGAGCGGAGCGCGGGAGGTGAGCGGCGGCGACGGCCACGGCACCCAGGGCTCACCCGTCCTGCATTTCGGGCTCGGTGAGAGCCCGGACGTCGAGCACGTCCTGACCGTGTGGTTTCAGTACGGCGACCTGCCGCAGGCGCGCATTCGCGTCACTCCGTCGGCGCTGGGCGCCTATCAACACCTCACGGTCGTGGGCTCCGACGCGGACGGTGACGGCATCCCCACGGCGGTGGAGATGGCCGATGCCGGCGAAAACCCCGACCTGGACGGGGATGGTTTCGACGCTTGGAACGACACGGACGCCGATGGCGACGGAATCCTGGACGCCGATGAGGCGGGCGACGACGACCCATGCACGCCGCCCGTCGACACGGACGCCGACGGCATCCCCGAATACCTCGATACCGTGGTCGGCTCACCCGACGGTGGAGTGGTCACCGACGGCGGCCTGCCCGACGCCTCGAGCGTCGACGCCGCGCCGGTCGACAGCGAGCCTTTCGACCCTCAGCTCATCTCCCACGGCTCGGGCTGCATCCAGTGCGCGACCGCCAGCGCTGCCGATGACCGAAGAGGGCTCCTCGCCACCTGCCTGGTGCTCCTCCTCGCCGCCCGGCGCCGCCGGCGCGGTTGATCAGTTCCAGCGAGCGGCCACGTGCCGCTCCAGATCGTCGAGCCCGACGAGCACGTCGGCGCGCTTCACCCTGTTTTCGGTGCGCTCGATGAGCTCGAAGAAGTACTCCAGGATGAAGTCGCGCATCAGCTCGGCCCCGAGCCGCTCGCGTTCGTCGGGACATGCCGCGGCGAGGTGATCGTTGCGCTCGTAGTGATCGATGGCCTCGTAGTTTCGTTCCAGCTCCCAGCGCGCCCGCTTCACCGCTTCGCGAAATGCGGTCATCGAAGGTCGCTTCGCGCCGGGCGCGACAAGCGCGGCGAAGCGCTGCGAGCGCGGGTCGCCCCCGAGCACGATCCGCGGGGGCCACTCGGTGAGCTCGTCGGCGATCGCCCTGGCGGCGTACTTCACGCCCACCGCCGTTGCGCTCTGGGGCGCGAGGCCCTCGAGCCAGTCGAAGCGATCCTTCATGCGGCCCGATCACACGCAAATCGTGGGATGTACGCAAGGGGTTTGCGCCTCTACGCTTGCGCCGGGTCCCTCCGCTCCTATGACGGGCTGAGGACGTGTGGATAGGAGGTCCGTGGCGCGCCGCTTTTCAGCTTTGCTCTCGATCGCACTGGCTGCTTGCGGGTCGAACGCATCGACGGGCTCCGACAGCGGGATGGACAGCGGCGACGCCCTCGACATGAGCACGGCGCCGGAGCTGCCCTGCGACATCGCCGACCTCCTCGCCACCTACTGCCTCGGCTGCCACGCCAATCCCACGGTCGCCACCGCGCCCATGACCCTGCTCACGCGCGCCGATCTCCTGGCGCCCGCGCCCACCGACCACTCGGTGACGGTGGCCGAAAAGTGCGTGCTGCGAATGCAGGACATGGTCTCGCCGATGCCGCCCTCCCCGCTGCCCGCACCGACGGCGGGCGAGGTCGGCGCTTTGATGGCGTGGATCGCCGCGGGCAGCCCGGCCGGCACGTGCGACGAAATGCCCGCGGTCATGAGCAATCCCTACGACACGCCGACGGTCTGCACCACCGACACGCAGTGGACCATGGGCAACGTGGCGGATCCACTGATGCGCCCGGGGACCGCGTGCATCGCTTGCCACTCGCTGAACGACGCACCCGAGTTCGACGTCTCCGGCACGGTGTACGACACGGCGCACGAGCCAGACGACTGTCAGGGCACGGACGGCGACCTCGACTCGCTCGAGATCGTCATCACGGACGCGATGGGCGCGGAGTTCCGGTTGCCCGTCAACGGCTCGGGCAACTTCTACCACGCGACGGCGGACGGTCCGATCCAGATGCCCTACACCGCGAAGGTCGTGAGCCCGGATGGCGAGCGCCTGATGGCGCCGGCCCAGCTCACCGGCGAATGCAACGCCTGTCACTCGGAGACCGGCGCCGAGGATGCGCCCGGCCGCATCATGCGGCCCTGACGCTGGTCACATGTCGATCGTGGGGTCGGCGTCCCCGACCCCGCCCGTGTCCGGGACCGGCAGGGAAACCGAGTCGAGGTTGATGTCGTTGTCGACGTAGCGGACGTCCGTCGAGAGGCGGTCGACGTCATAGCCCTCGCGCGCCACACAGGCGCCGATCCCCGTCTCGCGGACCTCACCGTGCGACAGATTCGAGCTCGCCCTCCGACTCGCCGACGTAGACGCCGCAAAGCGGCGCGCGCACCACCGCAAAACCGTCCAACGACAGGCTCGAAGAGCCGCCAGCGCCGACTCCGAAGCCGCCCGGCGAGTCGGCGCAGCTGCTCTGAGCGCATCCGCTCTGCGCCGTGTCCACGACGCCGACATCCGAGCCCACGAGCTGGGCGCCCGTCCCGATCACCGCCACTCCGACGTCTCGCACGCTCTGTACCGTGACCCGCATGAGCATCGCGTGCGCACCGTCCTGCACGTTGACTCCGCGGCCGTAACGGCCGTCCGCTGCGCGCGAGGCGACATCGGTGATCCGCGCGTCCTCGACGGTCAACACCGTACCCTCGCCCGCCGCGAAGAATCCGTGATCGGTGCAGCGCTCGGCGATGATGCGTGACGCCTCTACTGTCGCCCCCAGCTGGGACGTGACACATCGACCGAAGAAGCCTTCTTCGCCTGCGCCCACGTCCATGATGGTCACGTCTTCGACATGGAAGGACGTCCCCGCTCCTGTCGCGAAGACGCCGCCATCGTTCACGGCGCTCATGTTCGCGCGCCGAACCGTCACCTGAGCGCCGGCCTGAATGCTGGACCCCCGCCCTTCGACGTTCGTGATGGACAGAATCCTCTACGTCGAGCGTCGTCCCCATCCCATCGACGAAGACCCCGACCTCGGTCCCGTCGTCGACGGCCCAGCGCGCCCCCGTCACCGTCGCTCCGCCCTCGAAGTCGATGCTGCGCCCGCCGGTGCCGCTCGTCTCGTCCGGCCGAGTGCCGGTCACCGTGATGTCGTCGAGCGAGACGCTCGCTCCGTCCCCGTGAACGAAGAGGCCGATCTCGCGGTTGTCCTCGATGGACGCCCGCTCGAGCGAGAGCTCGGAACCGAGCTCGCTGACGAAACCGCGGCCATACCGACCGTCGCTGCGCTCCCCACGCGTACCCACCACGCGCACGTCGCGGCCATCGAAGGCGGCGTCGTAGATGAAGACCCCAGCGTTCCGAGCATCCTGGACGAGCAGGCGGTCCACCGACGCCGACGCGCCGAACTGGACCAGGAGCCCGCGGCCGTCGGAGCCCGAGGCGGGCTCGCCATCCGCGCCGCGGATGACCACGTCCGCGCCAGTGAAGCTCGTGCCGGCGCGACTGGCGCCGATCCCCCCGATGCCCACCCGATCGACCACCGCTCGCGTCGCATTCATCGTGGCCCCGTCTTCGAGAAGCACCCCGAGCCCGCCACGGCCGTCGCCATCCTGCCCCGTCGCGTCCAGCATCGCGATATCGGTCGCGGTGATCGCCGTGCCGCCTCCGGCCCCGCGGACGTGGGCGAGGCTCACCGACTCGAGCAAGACGCGGCTCAAGGTCGCCTGAGAGCCGTCGTGGAGCGAGAGCCCGACGCCGAGCGTCCCCGTGGATTCGTCGGACTGTACGCTTCGCACCATCACGTCTTCGAGCGTGACGGTCCCGCCGAGGCTGACCACGCCGCCGTTTCGAGACCGCTCGATCGCGCTCGCGGTGAGCGTCGCAGTGGCACCGTTCTGCAGAAAGACGCCGGTGCCCCCCGAGCTGTCGTTGTCCTGGCCGAGGGTGTCGCGCAGCACCACGTCGGTCAGGGCGATGGTCGTCGCGCTTCCGTCGGCGATGATGCCGATGTCTCGATTGCGGCGGATGTCGGCGCGCTCGAGCGTGACCTCTGCGCCCGAGGCCACGACGAAGGCGCGGCCGAAATCCCCTCCGCTCGCCGCTCGGGTGTCGCGTACGACCAGATCGGTGGCGTCGAGGCGCCCGCCGCTGACGATGACTCCGGTCGACTGCGCGTCCGCGACCACGACGCCGCTCGCCACCACCGCCGTCGATGCGCCCTGCACCACGAGCCCCGGGCGGTCTCCGCCGAGGGTCAGGTTGCGAAGCTCGACGTTTCCGTTTCGGACCTGGAGCGTCCCCTCCATGGGGCTCGACGAGGCGGCTCGGATGGTGGTTTCGCCGGCGCACGCACCGAGGAGCATCACGTCTGCCGAGATCGTCACGTCCTCGACGTAAGTGCCGCGGGCGATGGCTACGACGGTGCCAGAGGCCGCCCCGGCGAGGGCGTCCGTGATGGCACCGAAAGGGAGCGCGGCGCTGCCGTCACCACCGGTCGCCCCCTCGCGCACGTACCTGACGGGTCGGCCCGCGGGGAGGGTCGGCCACTCGCCGCTCGGGCACGCGTCGCCCACCGCTCGGCAAGCGCCCTCCGAAGGAAGGAGCATGCTCGCGTCTGCGCAGGTCTCGTCGGTTTCAGCCGCCCACGGCTCGCAAACGCTCTCCCCACCCGACAGGGCCCGCGCACTCCAGCCTGTCGCGCAGGTACCGAAGTCCACGCGCGCGGGCGGGGCCGGGGCTGCGGGGCTCGCCACCGTACCCATCGGCGCCGCGGGCTCGGCGATGGGCAGGTCGATGCTTCCATCACTGCCGCCGCCGTCCGCGTCGGCGCCGCCATCGGTCGTGGTCCCGTCGTCCCCACAGGCAACAAAAGCGCCGCAGGCGAGCGAAGCCACCAGGAAGACGAACGCGCGAGGCATGCCGGAGCGACGCACGCTTCGAATCATACTCCTCGTGCGCTCGTCTCACGGGGGCATCGGGCACGGCTCGCCGGCGCCCAGGGCGGTGCAGCTGCTGTAGGCCCCGAAGGGCACCGCGCCTCCGTTCTGGCAGCAGGTCTGGCCAGTCGGGCAGTCCGTGTCCGTGTGGCAGAATCTGGCGCCCGCGCAGGTGGCGGTGCAGCTGCTTCCGGGTCCCCCACAGCAGAGCTCCCCCGTCGCGCAATCCTCCGCTCCGTCGCATTCGTAGAGCTCGCCATCACACGCCGCGCTCGGATCCTGGCAGGTGATGTCCGACGACGTGCCGCAACAGACCTCGCCCACCGCGCAGTCACCGCTTCCCGAAACGCAGAGGACGCCGTTCGGCATCGACATGCTGCCGTCACGCGCGCTGCCGTCGCCCGCGCCGCCGTCGCCCGCGCTGCCGTCCCCGGTGCCGATGTCACCGCCTCCGGTGTCGGCGACCGCGTCGAGTGCGGCGTCCGTCGTGGCATCCGATGAGGTCCCGTCGTCTCCGCACCCGAGCGCGAAGAGGAGGACCCAGCCAGTCATCGCAAGCTTCTTCATGAAAACCCCTCTCGCGCCATCTTATCATCCTCGGCGATCGCGACCGGTCGCCCCTTGCTCGAGACCGCTCGCCCCGCTCCGCGACGGATCGCGCGGGGCGAAGGTGCGCGGGCCCCTTGCAGCGGTCAGAATCCAGAGGGTGGGTCGCTACCGCTTCGTCATCCTGTGGGTCACGCTCCTGATGGTGCTGGCCGTCCTGGCAGCCGTCGTCGTCTCGGGCGCCTCCGGGACGACGCGGAGCGTGCTCGCCTTCGAGCCGCTGCACATCGTCGCTCACCTCTTTCTGTACGGCGTCCTCGCAGCCGGCATCTCCGACCTCGGACCTCGTGGGGTCGCGCTACCCTTCGCGGCCTTCGTCTCGATCGCCATCGTGCAGGAGGGGCTCCAGAGCCTCGCCATCCGCCATGCCCCCACGAGGGACTCGGCCTTCGATGTGGCGGTGGACCTCGTCGGCGGAGCGCTGGGCGTGCTGGCTTTCGCCCGTTTTCGGAAGCGTCTCCGAGCAAGGAAGGGCTCCCTCGGCCCTTAATCGGGGCTCCGAAAGGGAATTGCGCTCACCGCGTGCGCGAGCCCCTTCCACCTACTAGGTTTCCGCAATGGATTGGACTACTGGGGGGCGAGCGCCGCTCGCCATCGGCTTCTTCATTCTTTCGATCGCGGTCGTCGGCTGCTCGGAACGCGGGACCCGTGGCGACGGGGGCATACCCATCGACACCGGCACTACCCGCGACACCTCGCCTCCGAGCGACGGGGGTGGCGGGATGTGCACCGACGGCGTGCGCAATGGCCAGGAGACGTCGACCGACTGCGGCGGCGGAGATTGCCCGCCGTGCGCCGCAGGTCTCGGCTGCGTCCGCGCCACGGACTGTGAGAGCAGTGTCTGCCGCGGCATGTTCTGCCTGATGCCGAGCTGCAGCGACGGGATCCAGAACGGCGACGAGACCGGCGACGATTGTGGCGGCCCGACGTGCGACGGATGCGCAGGCGGCAAGCCCTGCAACGTCGGGACCGACTGTCTCAGCGACATGTGCGTGGACAACGTCTGCGCCATGTCGAGCTGCGAAGACGGCGTCATGAACAACGACGAGACCGACGTGGACTGCGGTGGCGACACCTGCCCCGCGTGCGCCGGCAGCCAGAGCTGCCTGCTGCCCACCGATTGCGAGAGCCTCATCTGCGACGCCGGCACCTGCACCATGCCGGACTGCAGCGATCGCGTGCAGAACCAGGACGAGACCGCTGTCGACTGTGGCGGAACGGTCTGCGAGGCGTGTCGCGACCTCTTCTCCTGTGTGATGGACTCGGATTGCATGAGCATGCAGTGCGACATGGGCGCCTGCGTGTCCTGCTCCGATGGTGTCCAGAACGGGGAGGAGACGGGCGTGGACTGCGGCGGGATGACCACCTGCCCCCGCTGCGACGACGGCGCCTCCTGTACGGACGACGCCGATTGCAGCGGGATGCGATGCGAGGCGGGCACCTGCATCTCCTGTCTCGACACCGTGATGAACGGCGACGAGACCGACGTCGACTGCGGCGGCGCCATCTGCCCTGCCTGCGCCGACACCCTGATGTGCGCGATCCCCTCGGACTGCACCAGCCTCAACTGCGTCAGCGGCACCTGCATCGCGCCCTCCTGCGAAGACATGATCCAGAACCAGGACGAGTCCGACGTCGACTGCGGCGGCGCGACCTGTCTCGGATGCATGCCGACCGAGATGTGCACCGCGGCGTCGGACTGCGCCTCGGGCGTCTGCACCGGCGGCACCTGTCAGGCCCCTTCCTGCGTCGACGGCGTACGGAACGGGACCGAGACAGACGTCGACTGCGGCGGCCCCGGGACCTGCCCGCGCTGTGTCGACTTCCGCCTCTGCGACGACGCCACCGACTGCATGACCGGCACCTGCACGATGGGCATCTGCGGCACCGTCGGCTGCGTGCCCTTCCCCGGCGGCGGGCGCGACACTTTCGGCTACTTCGGGTGCTCGCTGGTGCTCACTCCCGCGACGCTTCCCTGCCCGGACATCTCGTCGACGGGCACGGCGCTGACCCTGAGCGACGACGGCCAGGTCACGGTGCCGCTCGGGTTCACCTTCGACTACTACGGCACGCCGCAGACCGACGTCGTCATCGAAGCCAACGGCGCGCTCGCCTTCGGATCGACGGCGCTTTCCTACACCAACGCGTGTCTACCGCGGACGACGGCCCCAACCGAGTTCATCGCCGCCTTCTGGGATGATCTCTACCCGCCGACCGGCGGCACGGTGCAGTACGAGACGGTCGGCTCTGCCCCCAGCCGCCAGTTCGTGGCGCGTTGGAACATCTACCACATCGGTGTGAGCACCGGGAACACCATCGACGTCACCGCCGTCCTCGAAGAGGACACCGGCAACGTTCGGGTCTGTTACGCCGACACCATCTTCGGCAGCTCGAGCTACGACAACGGCGCATCCGCAACCACCGGCATCAACGGCTCGGCCACCGACTCCCTCCAGTTCTCCTGCAACACGCCCGACCTCGAGGACGGGCTGTACCTGCAGTACTTCCACCCGTAGAAGGGTCGAGCGACTGCGGCGCAATTCGCGCCCGGGCCGCGAGGCTCGGGCGCCGCTCGGTCGTGAGCTGCGTGCAGAACGCCCCATCGTCCGCGGTGCATGACGCCGGCGCGTCGGCCGGTGGTGCCTCGGGCAGCGCTAGCGCTTGTCGGTGAGGTCCTTGACCAGACGCTCCAGGGTCTCGGCGACCGCGATCTGCTCGGAAGGCGTCGAATTGCGGTCCATCAACTCGATCGTCCAATCGACGACAGGACGGAAGACCTCGTCGAAGAGCTTCTGACCCTCGCGCGTGAGCTTGGCGATCACCTCGCGATCGGACTCGCTCGAACGCTCGCGAACGGCGATCCCCTTCTTCTCCATGGCCGCGCAGATGCGGGTGACGTTCGAGGGTGTGGTGATCATGGCCTGGGCCAGGTCGCTCATGCGCAGCCCGCCGGTGTTCCCGAGCCCCGCGATGAAGTCGAACTCCGTCATCGAGAGGCCGACCTTCTTCGCCATCGACTCCTTGTAGTGGTTCCGGAAGGCGGCGTTGGCCCGCATCACCGCGCGAAGCATGCGGATCTGGGACTTGTCGCGAACGGGAACGTCATCGGGCATCGCGAGATCAAATATACACAATTCAACACTTGACTAGTGAAACATATACCTGCTAAAGCTTGATTTATCAAATGTTCGCTGTTCAAGCGATTGGCTCCCAGGAGAAAAGCCATGGAAAAACAACTAGATCCCTCCCACATCATGCAGGTCGGTATGGGCTTCTTCGCGTCGAAGACCCTCCTGAGCGCGGTGGAGCTCGGCGTCTTCACGGTGTTGGCGAAGGAGAGCTGCACGGGCCCCGAGCTGGCGAAGCGGATCGAGATCGGCGAGCGCGCCACCTACGACTTCTTCGATGCCCTCGTCGCCCTGGGCTTCCTCGCCCGCGACGGTGAAGGTGAGAGCGCGATCTACGAGAACACCGACGAGACCGCCGCTTTCCTCGACCGAAACAGCCCCCACTACATCGGCGGCATCCTGGAGATGGCCAACGCCCGCCTCTATCCCTTCTGGGCCCGTCTGACCGATGGCCTGCGGACGGGTCAGCCCCAGAACGAGATCAAGGACACCGGCGAGCCGCTCTTCGCCAAGCTCTACGCCGCCCCCGCGAGGCTCGAGCAGTTCATGAACGCCATGGTCGGGATCTCCGCCGGCAACTTCAACGCCCTGGCGAAGCAGTTCGACTTCTCGAAGTACGAGACCCTCTGCGACGTCGGCGGCGCCACCGGGCAGCTCTCCTGCATCGTGGCGAACGAGCACGCGCACATGCGCTGCGAGACCTTCGACCTGCCGCCGGTTCAGCCCATCGCCGCGAAGTGGATCGACAAGGCCGGCCTCTCGAACCGCGTCACCGCCGTCTCGGGTGACTTCTTCGAGGACCCGCTGCCGAAGGCAGACGTGATCACCATGGGCATGATCCTCCACGACTGGAACCTCGAGAAGAAGAAGCACCTCATCAAGAAGGCGTACGACGCCCTGCCCGAAGGCGGCGCCTTCATCGTGATCGAGTCGCTCATCGACGACGCGCGTCGGGAAAACGCCTTCGGCCTGCTCATGTCCCTCAACATGCTGGTCGAGTTCGGAGATGCTTTCGACTACACCGGCGCGGACTTCGACGGTTGGTGTCGCGAGGCAGGGTTCGCGCGAACCGAGGTGATCCAGCTCGCCGGGCCGTCGAGCGCGGCCGTCGCCTACAAATAGCGTCGCGGAGTTGCATGGCGACCGAGCCCCGCTCGCAAAGGGGATCGCGAGTGGGGCTCGATCGTGGTGCGCTCCTCAGGGGAGCTGACAGGTCGTGAACTCGAGACCCGCGCAGACGACCGGCGGGGCGTTGCAACAGTCGGCGGCCGTGCTGCAGAGGTCACCGAGGGCGCCCAGGGTGCAAGCCGCGCCGCAATCGGTCGTGCAGACCGTAGCGCCCGACGCGTCGGCCCGACAGCAGTTGCCGGGGCAGCAATCACCGTCGACGGTGCACGCGCGGCCCGTGGTCACGCAGGTCGTCGGATTGCAGACCATCGCACCCGAAGCGTCCATGCCGCAGGTTCCGCTGCAGCAGTCGCTATCCATGGTGCAGGCTCCGCCATCCGAGACGCACATGGTCGGATTGCAGACCATCCGGCCGGTGCCGTCGTCGGCGCAGACGCCGCGGCAGCACTCCGCCGTCGACGTGCAGGGCATCCCGTCCTCGACGCAGGTGGAGGGGGGCGGCGGGCAGCAGACCAGGGAGCCGGACTCGTCGGGCGCGCACACACCACAGCAGCACACGTCACCGAAGGCACAGGACGAGCCGGAGTCGAGGCAACACGCGAGCGTCGACCCATCGCGACCGCCGCGGTAGTCGGGCGAGCACATGATGTCGGGGAAAGCGTCGGTACAGCACTCGCTGGTGTCGGTGCACTCGTGTCCGGGGATGGTGCAGCCCGGCTCGCCGCCGAAACAGCGACTGAAGCCCGCGCCCGTCGGCTCGCAGCCCGTGCGGCCGCCGCCGTTGGGGCAGCAGTTGGAGCTCGCACCGCCGAAGGCGCAGACCTCGCCCGCAGGCAGACAGGACTCGACGTTCGCGCAGCGCATGATCGGCCGCCCGTCCATCGTCATGCCGCGGGCCTCACACGCGCCCGAGCAGCACTCCCCGTCACTCGAGCAGAGCTCGTCCTGGACGCGACAGCCGCCCAGGTACTGACAGCGGGGCACGCCGTCGCCCGCGGTGTCGAGGCAGACGGTGGAGCAACACGCGCCGCTCAGGCCCTCGGTGCTACAGGGCTCGCCAGCCACCGCGCACGAGGTGATCTCGGCGCAGGTCCCCATCCCACCGCTGGGCCGGTCGCAGAGGTTGTTGCAGCACTGGCTGTCGCGGCGGCAGGCCTCCCCCGAGGGCAGGCACGCGGCACTCGCGCCACATGTGCAGTCGGCGCCGCCCGCACAGGGCATCCCCGCCGTATCTGCACAGTTGCCCGAGCAACAATCACCCGAGACGGCGCACACGCTGCCGATGGACCGGCAGGGCAGGGGCGGCGGCTCGCAGTTGCCGCTGGCGCCACAGTTGAGCGAGCAGCAATCCGAGTCCGCGGTGCACGCGGTGCCGTTCGAGAAACACGCGGCCGCTACGCAGAGGTTCGCCATGCACGAGCCCGAGCAACAATCGGTATCGGCCGTACAGGCGCAAGCGATGGGACGACACGCCCCCGTCGCGCACCCGCTGGCGTCGCCGCCGGTCGCGTCCCCACTCGCGTCGCCGGTCGTCCCGTCGCCCGTCGCATCCATTCCGGTGGTGCTGTCCCCCGCCATGGAGTCGGTCGAACCGTCGCCGGTGACGGAGCTGTCCCCCGTTCCGTTGTTGTCGCTGCAGTCGCAGCCGACGAAGAAGAGGAGAAGTGAAAGGAGAAGGATGAGCAATCGCGTGCAGCGCATCCTCCGATGGTACCCGAAGCCCGCTTCGGACCACCAGCGCGCGTCAGAGCTCGATTTGCGCGCCGAGCTCCACGACCCGGTCGGCGGGCAGATTGAAGTAAGGCGTCGCGCCGAGCGCATTTCTCGACAGCACCGCGAAGATCCGCTCCCGCCAGGGGGCCATTGACGGGTTCCGATCCGGAACTACGTGCTCCTTTCCGACGAAGTAGCTGACCTTGTCCGGATCGAAGGGGAAGCCGTCCTTGCTGGCGAGCATCAGGAGGCGCGGTACGTGTGGGTCCTCCATGAACCCACATCCGATCTCCACGTGGTAGAGCCACGGCCGCAACTCTCGAACGGTCACCTTCTCGTCCACCGGGACACGAGGGATGTCGCGGAAATCCACCGTGACCACGGCGACCGATTCGTGGACGACGTGGTTGTGTCGAAGGTTGTGTAGCAGCGCGGGTGGCGCCTTCTCGGGGCTCCCCGCCAGGTAGACGGCCTGACCAGGGACTCGGGTGATCCCATCGAACTCGATTCGCTCGGCGAGCTCGAGCAGCGTGGGGTTTCGACCGTACATCTCGTCGCGGATGAGCAGGCGGCCCGTCTTCCAGGTGGTCATCACCACGAACCCGACCAACCCGATCAGGAGGGGAAACCAGGCGCCGTGGGCGAGCTTGCTGATGTTGGCGCCGAAGAATGCCGAGTCGACCACCACGAAGAGGGTCACCAGGCCGGCGGTGGGCAGCCAGTGCCAGCCCAGGTGGGTGGTCGCGACGACGAAGAAGAGGATGGAAGTCACCAGCATGGTGGTCGTCACTGCCACGCCGTAAGCAGCGGCCAGCGAGCTCGAGCTACCGAAGCCCAGCACCAGGAAGACGGTCACGACCATCAGCATCCAGTTGACGGCGGGAACGTAGATCTGACCGATCTCGGTCTTGGAGGTGTGGATGACGCGCAGGCGCGGGAGATACCCCAGGCGAATGGCCTGACGGGTGAGGGAGAACGCGCCACTGATCACCGCCTGCGACGCGATGACCGTCGCACAGGTCGCCAACCCGACGACCGGGAACTGAAGCGCCGAGGGGACGAGTGCGAAGAACACTTCTGGCGCGACGCTGGGATCGGCCAGGAGCGCGGCGCCCTGACCGAAGTAGTTGAGCAACAAGCACGGCATGACCAGCGCGAGCCACGCCATCCGAATGGGCCGGCGGCCGAAGTGGCCCATGTCGGCGTAGAGCGCTTCGGTCCCGGTGACGACGAGGAAGACCGCGCCGAGAACGAAGAAGCCGGTGGCGCCGTTGGCCGAAATGAAGGAGATCGCGTGCAGAGGGCTCAGCGCCCACAGGACATCGGGTCGGTCGACGATGCCTCGAACTCCGAGGGCGGCGATCGTCAGGAGCCAGAGGCTCGTGATCGGGCCGAAGAGCGAGCCCACCCGCTTCGTTCCCTTGTGCTGGAAGAGGAAGAGCGCGACCAGGATCGCGACGGTCGCAGGCAGGACCCAATCAGCGAAGGCGGGGGCCGCGACCGCCACCCCCTCGACCGCGCTCAACACCGAGATCGAGGGGGTGATCATCCCGTCGCCGTAGAGCAGCGCCGCCGCAAAGAGACCGAGGAGCACGAAGATCCGCCCGCGCCGGCCTTTCTGCTCGTCGACCAGCGCGGTCAGGGCGATGACGCCGCCCTCGCCCTGGTTGTCGGCCTTCAGCACGAACACCAGGTACTTGATGGTCACCACGAGCGTGACCGACCAGAAGATCAGGGAGACGACGCCGAGGACGTTCTGGCCCGTCGCGGCGATGGCGTAGTCCCCGTGAAAACACTCGCGCACCGCATAGAGCGGACTGGTTCCGATGTCCCCGAAGACGACACCGATCGCCGCGAGAGAGAGCACGCCCAAGCGGCGACCTCTGGGCGGATCGCTTTCGGGTTCATCGTCGGACATCACGGTGCGAAGGCTTCATGCAGTGCGTCGAGGTAGATGCCGTAGCCAGAGGCGGAGGACCAATCCTCGGCCGACTCGACCGCGGTCCCCTCCCCCCACTCGTTGAAGGTCGTGACGAGCTTGAAGGGCGTGGTGGCCGCGGCCATGTCGGCGACGTTCGTCTGCCACCGCGCCGGATCACGCGCCAGGCGTGCGCTCGCTTCGTCGGCGCGCCAGAAGCCGGGGGCGATGGTGTAGGAGTAACCGCTCTGCTCGTCGGCGGGAGTGTCCGGCCCGTACTGGTGCCATGATTCGGGCTGGTCGGCGCAGTCGCGATAGCCAGAGAACACCTTCAGCACGACGTAAGCGGCGCCGCCGACGGTGTCGTTCGCCTGGCTCCAACGGGTCGCGACCTCGCACGTCGTGTCGTTCGCGTTGTAGACGAAGACCACGAACTTCCCGTCGATGCGCAGAAACGCCTCGTGGGTGGCGACCTCGTCGCGGAGGTAGGAGAGGTCGGCTGCCAGGTCGGCCGCGCTCGGCTCGGTCGTGCCTTCGTCCTCGTAGTAGATCGCCCATTTGAGGGGGGCTCCCATGTCGCGGGTTCGATTCATGAGCTGGCCGAGCCGGGTATCGGTGTAGTGGCCCGGTCCCCACCAGGAGGAGATGGCCACGTCCATCCCTGCGTAACCGAGGGCGTCGATGTGCGATGTCTGTACCGCGGCATCCGTCGTCTCGTAGTAACCGAGCGTCGGTTGGTAGGAGACGTGGGACCCCATGACCGTCCAGGTCTCCGGAAACCAGGGGTAGTAGAAGGCGGCGGTGATCGGGAAGGTGGGCTGAGGAGGCACGGCGCCATCGCCGGGTGGTGGGCCCGAGTCCGTGGCCATCATGCCAGTGTCGGCGGCACCGTCCGACGCCACGCCCGTATCCGTCGGCGCCGTCCCCGTGTCGGCCGGCGGCATCCCGGAATCGGTGGGCGTGCTGTCGTCGGAGCAGCCGCTGGCGACCGCCGCGAGCAAGAAAATCGAGATGTTGGCGAGTCCTTTCATCGGAGTGTCTGGGGATGCTAGCCGAGATCAGGAGGTCCCACATCAAGCGCTGAGGAGGGATGACGTGATACCTTGCTCATCAGATGCGAGTGACTAGGTGGGTCCTGGCGGCGCTCGTCGTGCTCGCGGCCTGCGGCGATTCGGACGCTGGCGTCGACGCCGCGGTCGACGCTGGCGATGCGGGTCTCGGGGTTGCGCCGCCGGCGATCCCGTGGTTCGACGAAGGGACCTCCCCAGTCACACTCACACCCTGCCCCGAGGGCTGGCGCACGGTCGACGACCTCGATCCCGCGGAGTGCCGTCCGTATCCCGAAAGCGGTCCCGCCACCTGCGACGAGGGGGAGGCGCACTTCCCCGGGGAGGCCGGCTGTCGACCGATCGGGGAGGCATGTCCTTCGGGGGATTATTCGGCGGCGCTCCCGACCACCGGCACCATCGTCTACGTGCGGGCGGGCGCCGCGAGCGGTGGCGACGGATCGATGGCGTCGCCCTACGCCGCACTCTCCGAGGTGCCGTGGCCCTCGTTGGGCGACGGGACGACCGTCGCGCTAGCCCGCGGGACCTATGAAGGAACGTTGCCCCTCAAGGCCGGCGTTCGCGTCATGGGTGCGTGTGTCGCCGAGACCATCGTCACCGGCATCAGCGCGCCCGTACGATCAGTCATCTCGGTGACGAGCTCCGGCGCCGAAGCCGTGGTCTCCAACCTCACCGTCCGCGGCGCGGCGCAGCAAGGTGCCTACGTCGACAGTGGGCGAAGCCTCCGCCTCGATGGGGTTCTCTTCGACGAGCTCTACCTGGTGGGGGTCGCCGCGACGGGAGCCGGTACCAGCGTGACCGTGATGGACTTCGTGGTGAAGGACACCATTGCCGGAATGGCAGAAGCGCTGGGTGTCGGGTTGTCCATCGCGGGAGGCGCGCACCTCGACGCCGCGCGGATCGTGATCAGCGGCAGCGCGGAGACTGGCATCTTCGCCGACGATGCCGGGACGGTCGTGACTCTGAGTGACGCCGCCATCGTCGACGCAACCGGGCTGCCAAACGGCACGCGTGGCCGAGCGGTGAACGTGCGCTTCGGAGGACACTTCGAGGCACGGCGAACCTGGATGGCAAACAACTTGGACATCGCGATGATCGTCGGCGTGGACGGGGCCGAGGCCGTGCTCGAGGACGTCGTCATCGAGGGCGTGCGGGAGAACGCGCGGGACGGCACCTCCGGACGCGGGCTCGCCGCGCAGGATGGGGCGAAGGTCACGGCGACCCGCGTGGTGGTGGCCGAGCACGACGAGCTCGGCGTCTTCATGTCCGACCCCGGAACGGAAGTGACGCTCCGCCATGTGGTCGTGAGGGACGGTCGAGGGCGAGATGACGGTGTCTACGGTCGGGGCATCGCGATGACGGACGGACCGGCCCTCGACGCTGAGAACCTCGCCGTACTGCGCAATCTCGAGACGGGCGTCATGGTCGCGAACAACGGCGCCCGAGCCACCCTGCGCGACACGCTCATCGCCGACACTGGTGTCGAGATCGCGTCGTCGAGCTCCGGTCGCGGCCTCATCGCACAAAACGGCGGCATCCTGGACGTCGCGCGCGTGGTCGTCATCCGAAACCACGAGCTCGGGTTCTTCGTGGCAGGGGACGGCGCGGAGGCGACACTCGAGGACGTCGTGATCGCCGACACCTACGCGAGGCCGGACGGCCGGGGCGGGCTCGGGCTCATCACGCAGGCCCTCGGGCACACCACGGGCGCGCGAGTGCAGATCCGCGGTGCCCGCGAGCACGGCGTGTTGGCCATCGGCGGAGCGGTCGAGCTCGACGACGTGTCGATTCACGACGTGCAAGAGGCGGAGTGCTCGGCCTCCACCTGCGCCGAGCTCAGCTTCGGCTACGGCGCTGCCGCCGTGGGCGGGACGCTCGATCTGAACCGATTCGACATCGCGCAGGTAGAGCTCTGCGGCGTGTTCGTGGCCGCTGGTGACGAGACCGTCAGCGTCGACCTGACCGAGGGAGCGGTGACACAGGCGCGGATCGGCGCATGCGTCCAAGCAGATGGATACGACCTCACGCGCCTGACCAACGGCGTCGACTTCACCGACAACGAGACGAACCTCGACGCCACGCGACTGCCGGTGCCCGAGCCAGCCGCCACGGCCACCGCTCTCTGAAGGCCCGGGTCGACGACCGTCAGAGCAGGAAGCGCACCGTCGCGGCGAAGTTGATCGCGACGTGGATGAAAACGCAGGGCACGAGGCTCCCGGTTCTCAGCCAGGTCCAGCCCAGTGCCGCGCCGTAAGCCGTCGCCACCAGGAAGTGGAGGCCGTGAGTCGGCACGTGGAGTGCGCCGAAGATCAGCGATGTGACTGCGAGCGCGCTCCAGGGGCCGAGGCGCGCTGCCAGCCACGAGAGGAGCGCCCCCCGAAACAGGAGCTCCTCGAAGAACGGCGCGACGAACACGAGGGTCGCGGCGATGAGGAGCTGGGACAGCGAGCTCGTTCCCTCTTCGCTCACGGCCATCACGGGATTCGAGGCGGCGGCGGGGGTCACGTCGGCGAAGACTGAGACGAGGTAGACCGCGAGCGTGGCGCGCACGCCCCACGCGCCCGCAGCGACGAGGCCGAGGACGAACCCACGGCTCGTGCGATCGACGCGCGCGATCGGTGGGGGCTCTGCGCTCTTCATCCTCCACCACAGAGCCCCCGCGAACACGATGACCGCCCCGACGTAGAGCCAGGTCACGATCTCGTGGCTCCCCTGTCGCATCAGAAAGGCCTGAATGGCCCCACCGGCCCCAAGACAAGCGAGCACGGCGCCCGCCCAGCGAGGGCGGCTGAAGAGCAGGCCCCAGGCGCCGACGAGGATGGTCGCCAGGAACGCGAAGCCGAGAACGACGCTCCGTCCGATCACGTGGAACGTGGTCGAGCGCACGCTCGGAACGAAGCGCGCGCCGAGCGTTGCCTGGACGCTGCGGGCCCGACCCTCGTCGTCCTTCACCCGAAGTGTGATCGCGGTCCCCGGCGGGGTGTTCTCGACGACGTCGGAGACGTCTGGGGCTCGCGCCACGTGCACCCCGTCGACGGATAGGACGACGTCGCCGGCCGAGAGCCCCGCAGCGGCGGCGGCCAATCCGGGAACGACCTCGACAAGCCGAACGCCGTCTTCGGCCGGCACCTCCGACATGGCGACACCCAGGATCGACACCGGCACCAGCCCGGCGGAAGCGATCGGAGGACCGAAGAGAAGAACGCCGCCGAGGGCGCAGGCGAGGAGGAGATCGAGGGCCGCGATGCCCAGGATCAAGCGGCGCGACGCCCGCGTGGCGAACCAGGCGCACGTCAGCGTCACCAACAGGCCAACGCCGGGGGCCACGCCGGCGCCGACCGCGCCCCAGAGCAGCCGGTCCGGCTGATAGCGGGGAGCTTCAGCCACGCGAGTCGCAAGCGAAGAGCGGCGAGATTGGGGAGGGCGTGCGGACGAACGCCAAAGACCGCCCGAGATCGTGGACCATGGCCTCTGATATCACGACGGGTGTTCGGCGCGGATCCCTCAGCGTGTGGATGTGCTCGCCAAGCGGGTCAGGCCGCTCGCGGAACCTGTGGAGTCCGACTCGAGGTTGACGCGCTCGCGTCGGGCACGCGGGCAGCCTATCCTCGACGACTCTGGTGGTGGAAAGAGAGTCGAATTCCAAGAAACCGCTGAGCGCGCGCCCCACCGAGGGCGAGCTCTTCGCGTCGGAAGCCTTCGTCCGAGCACTCGTCGATGGCGCGGGAGACGGGATCTTCGTGGTCGACCTCGAAGGTCGCTTCTCCTTCGTCAACGACTTCATCGCCAAGAGCTCCGGATTCCCCAAGGAAGCGTTCTTGGGACGCCACTTCCTCGAGCTCATTCGGGAAGAGGATCACGAGATGACTCGACGGAACTTCGATCGTGTCCTCGCGGGGGAAGACGTCCCGGCCTACGAGCTCGCCTACCGCGCCGCCTCGGAAGAAGAGATGTGGGTCGAGATCACCACCGCCCGCATCGTCATGGACGACGAGGTGCGCGGGGTCCTCGCCATCTCGCGCAATCTCCAGAAGCGTAAGAGGATGGAGCGTCAGCTTCGCGACAGCGAGGAGAAATTTCGTTCGCTCGTGGCGGCTCTTCCTCACATGGTAACGATCGTTCAAGACTCGCGCGTGGTGTTCGCGAACGAAGCGTGGCGGGCTCACTTCGGCGATCCGAACGCCATCGAGCGAGATCTGGCGAAGTTGGTTGTCCCCGGGCTCCAGTCCAGGGCGAGGGCGTTCCTTCAGAAGCGACTGAGGGGCGACGGCGTTCCCAATACCTACGAAACGGTGTTGGTGAACGCGGCCGGGCGCGAGATCCCCGTCGAGGTTCACGCGCGGGCGATGGAGTACGGCGGACGGCCCGCCGTACAGTACGTGGTCATGGACCTGAGCGAGCGGCGCGCGCTCGAAGCACAGCTGCAGCACGCTCACAGGCTCGAAGCCGTCGGGGTTCTGGCCGGCGGCGTGGCGCACGACTTCAACAACATGCTCACCGCGATCCTCGCGACCGCCGACATGATGCGGCACCGACATCCCGCCGACTCTCCCGATGGCCACGCCGCCAATCTCATCTACCGCGCTGCGCGCCAGTCTGCGGGACTCACCCAGCAGCTCCTGAGCTTCGCGCGCAAGAGCAAGCCCGAGCGCAAGCGCCTCGACATCCGCCACTTGATCAACGACGTCTGCGAGCTCCTCGCGAGCACCCTCGGTGACGACGTCGACGTGGTCGAGGAAGTAGCTCTGGACGCGACCTGGGTGCAGGGAGACCCGGGTCAGCTCCAGCAGGTACTGATGAACCTGATCGTCAACGCACGAGCCGCGATGCCGGACGGCGGGCGGCTCTCGCTCCGCACGACGCGCGAGGTTCTCGAAGACGGTCCGCTCCTCGAGGCGTTCGCGCTGGACGCCGGCGCCTACGTTCGAATCGTCGTGGAGGACACCGGCGTCGGCATGTCCGCGGCGATACGCGACCGCGTATTCGAGCCCTTCTTCACCGCCAAGCCCGATGGAACGGGTTCGGGCATGGGACTCTCGGTCGTGTACGGGATCGTGCGGGCCCACCACGGGGCGATCGCCATCGAGAGCGAAGAGCAGGTTGGCACCTCCGTGTCGGTCTTTCTCCGCCCCGCTGAAGAGGATGTCTCAGGGGAGCGTCTCCGCTCGACTCCCGCGTCGGGTCGGGGTGTGGTTCTGCTGGTGGAAGACGAGTCGCTCGTGCGTGAGTCGGCCGAGCGACTCGTCGAATCACTCGGGTACGAGGTCATCAGCTGCGTCGACGGAAACGAAGCTGTACGGCGCTATCGCGAGGAAGGTCGGCGAGTGGCCGTGGCACTCATCGATGTACGCATGCCGAAGATGAATGGATGGGCATGTCTCGAAGAGCTCCGGCGCATCGACCCGGAGCTGCCGGCGATCATGACCAGCGGCCAGGGCCACAGCAGCGCCGAACCTCCGAAAACCGGACCCCACGAGTTCCTCGCCAAGCCCTACGACATCGACTCGTTGGGCGAGGCCCTCGTCAGACAGATCTCCGCGCGCCGAAGGTGAGTGGACTGCTGGCGAGGCAGCCGAGAAAAGCCTCAGGGGCTTTGTCATCTGCCCTGCTAGACTGTCAACCATGGTCGAGGGGCGCAGGGTCCTGGTCGCGGGCGGAGCCGGGTTCGTAGGCTCCCAGCTCGTGCGGGAGCTGGCCGATCAGGGCGCGAAGGTGGTCGTCTTCGACAACTTCCAGACCGGCGCGCGCGACAACCTCGCAGAGGTTCGCGACGCGATCGACGTCGTCAACGGCGACCTCCTCGACGAGTGGTCGGTGCTCGAAGCATTTCGCGCCTATCGCCCCGAGCTCGTCTTCAACATGGCGGCCGAGACCTTCGTCCCCACCGCCTTCGACGTACCAAAACGCTTCCTCCGCATCAACGTGGACGGGCATCTGAACCTGCTCATGGCGTGTCGACATCACGGCATCGGACGCATCGTCTACGCCTCGTCCGCCGAAGTGTATGGGAACCCGCCACCTGGCCCGTTGAACGAAGACCACCCGCTCGGCGCCGCGAACACGTACGCCGTCACGAAGCTCGCGGCCGATCGACTCTGCTTCACCCTGCAGCAAGAGCACGGGATCCCGGTGGTCGCCGCACGGCTCTTCAACGCCTATGGGCCCCGTGAATCGGAGCCCTACGTCATCCCGGAGATCATCGCCCAGCTCCACGCAGGCGGCCCGCTCAGGCTCGGCAACCTCGAGGCCCGCCGTGACTTCACCTACGTCGAAGACACCGCGCGCGCGCTGGTCGCGATCATGAAGTCGGACATCGAGCCTGGCACGGCCGTGAACGTCGGCTCCGGCAGAACGCACAGCGTTCGTGAGGTCGCCCAGGCGCTCGGCCGGATCTTCGACCGCGACGTGTCCATCGTAGTCGACGAAGCGAGGGTCCGCCCGCACGACATCGTGCACCTCGAGGCGGACACGACGCGCCTTCGAGAGCGCACGGGCTTCAGGCCCGAGGTCGACCTCGACGACGGTCTACGCCGGACCGTTCGCTGGTTCGTCGAGCACGGCTGTCGGTGGCCCTGGCAAGACCGGGTCGTCACCGCGCGCTGAGCGCCGCCCCGAGATAGCTCCGCGCGTGACCGAGGTAGTCCGCCACGCGACGTACGGCCTTGGAGCGTCCGGAGGTACGTGGCTCGGCAGCGTAAGGGACCTCCACGACCTGCATCCCCGCCCGGCGCGCCTGAACGAAGAGGCCGACGAAATAGGCCCCATGCTCTCCACGAAGGTCGAGTGAAGTGATCGCCTCGCGCTCTCCCACGATGAAGCCGCTCGTGTAGTCGTGAACGCCGTCGCCGACGAGCAATGGAAGAACGGCTGCGTTCAGCAGCCAGCTGGCCAACACTCCGACGGGCGAGTCGCCGGTCCCGGAGACGCGCTGCAGCGCTTGCAGGCGCCCTGACAGCCCGTCTCGCGCCTGTCCCTTGATCCGACCGCCCGCCACGAAACGCGAGCCGATGGCCAGCGTGGCGCCCGCGCCGACCGCATCCACAAGCTTGTCGACGTCGCCGGGGCGCATCGTTCCGTCGGCGTCCATCCATCCGATCATGGAACCGGTCGATCGCGCGATGCCCTCGCGGAGCGACGCGGGCAGTGAGGGCGCGCCCTCGCGGGCCACGAGCTGAACGCGCGGATCCCGACGCGCAGCCTCACGCACCAGCTCCCGCGTGCCGTCACGCGATCCATCGTCCACCACGATCAGCTCCACGAGCTGGCTCACCTCGGTGAGCAGCGCCGGCAGGAGCGTGCGCAGCGAATCGACCTCGTCCAGGGTCGGAAGGATCAGCGTGAGGCCCATCAGGAGGCCCGGGCCACGAGATACGAGGTGTAGCTGCGCCCTTCTTCGGCGAGCTCCGGCCACGCACCGAAGCGAACGAGTTCGAACGAGGCTCGCGCGAGTACCGAGCGGAGCGACGCTTCGTCGAAGTAGCGCATCGGGTGCACCTCGTCGCAGATCGTCCGCCCTCCCCCGTCGCGGATGCGGTAGCGCACGACGACGATGTTCCGATCGGGATCATGTGCGGGATCGGCCAGCCGGACGAATGAGTCGCCATCGCTTTCGAACCGGACCTCGCGACGCGATGGCGGCTCTGCGAGCACGGCGGCTTCGTCCCAGACGTCTGCGATCAGGAGGGCTCCCGCGCGCAGGTGCCGCCGAATCGCAGCGAGCGCACGCGCGACCTCCTCGTCGTCACCCAGATACCCGAGCACGGCGAAGAGCAAGAGCGCCGCGTCGTGCGGCGGGCCCTGCACCGAAAGCTCACGAAGGTCACCGAGCGACAGCCGAACCCCCGGTGTACCTCGACATCGCGCCTCCGCGAGCGCCAGCATCTCGCGCGAGCGGTCGACTCCCGTGACCGCCATGCCCGCCGACGCGAGCGCGGCCGCGTGCCGCCCGGTTCCACATCCGAGGTCGAGGATGCGCGCACAGGGAGCGTCCCCGTAGCGCGAGAGCGCAGAGACGATCGCCCGAATCTCCGCTTCGTACGGCTTGCCGGCATAGATGGCGTCGTATCGACGCGCGTACTCCGCACCGAAGCAGCCGTTCGAAGAGCGCCGGCCCGGCCGAATGCCTCGCTTCAGTGCTCCTGCGAGTGCGCTGGCCACCCGCGAGACGTCGGCCTCGCTCAACGTCAGCGAAGACGGCAGATAGAGACCGTGCCGGGTGAGTCGCTCCGTTTCGTCGAATCGTCCGCGCGCGACCACGTCACGTCCGACGAGCGCCGGCTGCACATGCATCCCAGTGAAGAATGGACGCGCCTCGATCCCTCGCGCGTCGAGGTCCTCGATGATCACGCGTGCCTCGATCTCCTCCGCCACGACCGCAGCCATCCAGGGAACCGGGCGCGTACCGGCGCCCGGCTCGGCAAATCGCAAGCCGCCCACGAGGGACAACGCTTCGCGATAGGCGCGGGCGACGGCGCGCTTCCGGGCCACGATTTCGTCGATGCGTGCGAGCTGAGAGAGCCCCAGCGCCGCGCCCATGCCGTTCATCCGATAGTTGTGGCCGAGCTCCGCATGGACGAAGCGCTCCTCGCTCCCGAAAAATAGACTCGCTGCGCGCCGGGCTCGTTCGACGAGCGCATCATCCGATCCCACGACCATTCCACCCTCACCGGTGGTGATCGCCTTGTTCGCGTAGAAGCTGAAGACACCGAGGTCACCGGCGCCGCCGCAGCGCATCCACCGATCGCCCACCGAAATCTCGGAGCCGATCGCCTGCGCTGCATCCTCGACCACGTGGATTCCCCTGTCGCGAAGCGGCAGGAGGCGCCCGAGCGCGACGGGATTACCGAAGAGATGCACGGCGAGGACGGCGCGCGTTCGAGGTCCGATCGCGTCGAGAGCTCTGTCCACGTCGAGCACCCAGCTCGCGGGATCGACGTCGACGAAGACCGGCGTCGCGCCGACCGCCAGGATCGCGCGCGCACAGGAGATGATGGTGAGCGAGGGGCAGATGACCTCGTCCCCGGGCCCGATCCCCAACGCTGTCAGCGCGACCTCGAGGGCGCCGGTGCCGCTGCTGGTAGCCGCGCCGGCGTGGGCCCCGCAGTACGCTGCGAAGCGCCGCTCGAGCTCGGCAACCGCCGGGCCGGCGCCGGAGATCCATCCGTCTCGTACGGTCTCGCGCACCGCGCGCGCGTCGTCGGCCGTGACGAGAGGACGATACACCGGGATCCTCTCGTCTGGACCGTCGCTCACCGCGCGATGGTAGGCTCGGGTGCCCACGGGCGCAAAGCCGAGACCTCCTCTTGCCATCCCGTCCAATCGCAGCCGCGGTCGTCTCGTCGGCGCTTTTCGTGGCGAGCGGCGCCGCGGCGCAGGTCCTGCCCCCCGGCCAGGAGGCGGTCGTCGTTCGAATGCTTTCGGTCGACGCGTGCGAGCTCGAAAGCGCCAGCATCGATCACGCGACGATCACCGCTCACTACCTCTGCCCGGCCCCGGTCACGGTGCGTCTCGTCCATCCGTCCAGGTCGGATTCGGCCGACAGAACGGACCGGTTCGCGATAGAAGGCGCGCCCGACACCCTTCGCGACTCACTCCTCGCCTCGATTCGACAGCAGGAAGGCGCGATCGAGTGGGTCGATCCCCGACGCGTCCACCGGCGGGAAGTGGTCGAGGCGGAGCGCGAGATGGGAGCGTGCGAATCGGTGGTCAACCACGGCCCCACCTGGGCATTGGCCGTGGCGCTGGGGCTTCTCCTGGCATGGTTACGCCCGCGCCTCGATGTGGACCGGCGCTTCGTTCTGCTGCTCCTCGGCCTCGTGGCGCTCACGCTGCTCGTCGCGGAGCCGGGCCCGCTCCACGACCATCTCACTTTCACCGCGCGCAGCGACTGCGCGCGCTCTCCTTGCTGCGACCACGAGCGACCCGGTTGGCTGCCCCCTGCGTATCACCTCCTCGAGCCGCTCTTGAACGTTCTGCCCTACCGCTCCGCGACCCTGTGGGGCCTCTCGCTCGCGTTCACCATCCTCTCCCTGGTCTTCCAGTACGCCTCGTTGCGCCGTCTCCTCGCACGCTGGGACGCGAAGGGTCACGTCGCCCTGCTCGCCACCCTGCTCGTCGGTTCGAACCCGGTCGTCATGCGGATGGCGCTCGCGCACAGCTGGTATCCCTTCATGATGGCACTCGTGTGGTGCGCGACCTGGGTCTGTCTCTGGGCCGCCGAGGAGGGGGGGCTGGCGCGATGGACCACCGCGGCCATCGCGGTCGGGCTCGCGGGGACGACCACCGTGAGCGCGGTGCCCATCGCTGCGCTGGTCGGCGCGGGGGCGGCCCTCGGATCCCGACGGCGGAAGGCGGCTTGGCCCATGGCGCTGGGTTGGGCGTTCATCGGCGTCCACGCTTGGGGCTTCGTCGCGGACACCGCGGGCGTGGCGCCGCGCCTGGACGTGAGCATCTGGCTCCGCGACGCCTTCTTCGATGCCCGCGCGGTGCCCCTGGTGGTTCCCTTCCTCGCCGCGGCCGGCCTGTTGTTCCTCGCGCGCCGCAAGAACTTCGTGGGGGTGGCGCTCGGTCTCGGCTTCTTCGCCATGTTGCCCACGGTGGACTACCTAGACCGGGGCTATCCCTTCCTCTCGGTCTACCCGATGATTCAAGGAAGCCTCGCGCTGTCCGCAATCGCCCTCGTCGCTGCTTTCCGTTTTCGCCCCGCGCTCGGCGCCGTCCTGGCGCTGGCGCTCGTGGTGACCACGGCGACCGCGACGGAGGCCTGGACCTTCACCCACGTCCCGCGACCGCTCGCCGCCGAGCTCCGCGGCCTCGAGTCCTCGTGGGATGCGCTCCCGCCACACGAACGATTGGTGATCCCCCCGGAGTACTTTCCTCCGCTGCCGCACGTCCGACGGATGGGCGACCCGGTCGAAGCGCGATTCCCGGTCGGCTTCTACGAGGCGGCGATGCGCGCGCGTGGGCGACGCCCTGCCGAGATTGTCGCCTTCGACCGCTGGCTCGCCGAGGGGGCGCCGACGCAGGACACACTGGTCTATCTCGGCACCGGCTTCTTCTCCTTCCTACCCTCGGAGATCGCGCACGGCGCGCCGGCCGAACGCCCCCTGCTCTCGCGCGCTCGCGCGCACCTTCACTTCGAGCCGGTCCAGGTCTTCTCGGTCCCCACCGACAACCACCGATTCGGACGCATGCGCGTGACCGCGGATCGCGCGCCCGAGGTCGTGGTCGGCTTCTATCGGCCCGTGCGCGAAGGCGACTGAGCAGGCACCTCGACAGGGGAGCTGCTATAGAGCCCGCATGCGAACGACTCTCCTCGCTCTCTGTGCGCTTTCTCTCACGCTCGTCGGATGCGGCGACGACGGGCGGGTGATCGACGGCAGTATCGACAGCGCGACCCGCGACAGCGCCACCGGCGACAGCGCGACCCGCGACGGCGCGATGGACGCAGCGAGCGACGGCGCAGCGGATGCGACGAGCGACGGAAGCGCCGATGGCAGCGCCGACGCCGGCGGGCCGACCTTCGCCTGCACCATGGGCGACATCGTGAAAGGCGATCAATGCCTCTGCCTGGCGGACGGCGTCTGCAAGCAGATCCTCTTCTGCCTGGGCGCGATGGAGGCCGAAGCGCGGGGCTTCGGCACCCTCGAGGATTGCACCATGGCGTTGCGCGGCGATTGCAACGAGGACATCGGCGATCCCGGCCTGATACCGGCCGAGCTCACCACATGCATCACCGACATCCAGGCAGCGAGCTGCACGGACTTCGGCTCCTTCATGTCGATCAGCGGCGACTTTCCTGCGTCGTGCGAAAACCTCCGATCGGCGGAGACCGCGCTCGGCATCTCACCCTAGGCGCGCGCGAGGATTGAGCTTTCTGGCGCGGTTCTTCCTCGTTGCCGGACGAGGCGCGGGCGTTACCTGTTAAGGCGTGGCCCGCCGGATCCCACTTTCCTACCGAGTCCCGAACCCTCCCGGCTGTTTCGAAGGCCGGGAGCGCGAAGTGGACCAGCTCGTCGCCGCCGTCGAGCGCTCACCGGTGGTCGCTCTCTTCGGGCCTTCGGGCATCGGCAAGACCAGCCTCGCCCTCGCATTGATGCACGGCCCTCTCGCGCCGGATCTGCCACGCGCGGTCTACGTCTCGATCGCGCCCGGGACCGGCGACGAAGAGCTCACGACGGCTCTCGTGCGCGCCCTCGGTAACGCGACCGGCCTCGAGATGGAGATCGATTGGCCGGCTCTGCACGAGAGCGCCGATGCGCGCGTCGAGGCGCTCCTCGACCTCGCCGAGGAACGTGGCCTGCGCGTGGTCGTAGACGACCTCGAGAACGCGAACCGCGCCGAGACCGAAGGGCTCCTGAATCTGCTCGCCCGCTACGCGAAGGGCAGCCGGTGGATCGCCCTGATGCTCGAACGCCCCCGGGACGACGAGCGACTCTTCTGCCTCGGCCTCGGCGCGCTCCCCGACGACGTCATGGCGCGCATCGCGACGAAGGTCTCCTCCGAACGCCCGCGAGGCACGGTGGCGCGCGCGGTCTCCGAAGCCCACGGCTCCCCGGGCGCCCTTCGCCTGGCCCTCTTCGGTGACACGAGGCAGAAGGCCACGCCCGCCCTGCCCCCGGACGCCGAGCCGCTCCTGCGCGTGCTCTCCATCCTGCGCGTCGCCGTCCCTCTCGAGCTGCTCGGGTCCGTGATCCCGCTCCCCTCCGAGCCATCCATGGCGCGCCTGAAGCGCTATGGGCTCCTGCTTCAGAGCCCGGCGGGGCTCCTCCTTCACGACGTCGTCCGCCGACAGCGACGCCACGCGGAGACGCTTCCGGAGCGAGCCGCGCTGGCCAAGGCCCTGATCGCGTCGCCCTCCCCCGAGCTCTTCGTCGAAGGCATGCGCCTCAGCCTCGAGGCCGGCGACGTCGCGAGCGTCGCGCCGACCCTGGAGAGCAGGCTCTCGGCGCTTCTCGCGGAGGGATATGGAACCAGCCTCTGGCGCCTCCTCGAGCACCGGGAGGAGCCGGCGCTCGAGTCGTGCCGAACGCGCTGCGCTGCGCACCTCGGCAATCCGACGGCGCTTCATCGCGTCACCGAGACCGGCCTCTCGGCCAGCGGCGTCACGCGCGCCCGCGCGCTCTATGCGCGAGGCAACCTGCGCGCGCTGAGCGAAGAGCCGCCCGCCGCGTCGGCGGAGATCGACGAGTGGTTGTGGTTCTTGCGGAGCCAGCTGCTGCGCGGTCGTCCCGAGGAAGCGCTCGAGACCCTGAGGGCGGCCGATGTGGATCGCAACCGCGACGTTCGGCTCTACGCGCTGTGGAATCGCGCCGAGGTTCTCCTCGGGCGCCCGAGCGCCGACCCCATCGACGTCGCGCGCGCCCTCGGAACGCGGAGCGGCGTGGAGGAGATGGAGGCGGTCGCGGACGTGGTGGAATCGCTCCGGGCGCTGGGTCGATCCGGTGAGGTGCTGGCGTTGATCGCCGCGACGTTCCCGCGTCTGACCACCGCTCTACGAGTGGAACGGCGGTTGGTGCTGGCCCGTGCAGCCGCGTCGATCGACCTCGGCGACGTGGCGGGGGCGGCTGCGACCCTCGCCAGGCTCGAGCCCTACACGCGATCCCCCTCCATCCTGAGGCCGCCGATCGTGGCGCAGGAGGTTCGGCTGAAGCTTCTGCGCGGCGAGGTGGACGGCCTCGAGTCGCGCCTCGACGCGGCGCGCGCCGAAGCGGATGGGTACGACGCACGGACCAACGCAGCAGAGCTCCGA
Source organism: uncultured delta proteobacterium (assembly GCA_963727445.1). Classification (GTDB taxonomy): domain Bacteria; phylum Myxococcota_A; class Polyangia; order Polyangiales; family B10-G4; genus B10-G4. Next base: position 286,140 of record CAVSGI010000012.1, on the reverse strand, counting down.
GCCCTCGAGCTCGACCTCGCCCTGATGACGGGCACGCACCCGTCGATCGGCGCGCTGAGCGCGGTGCGGAAGCCGCCGGGCATCGAGGGGGATCTGCTGCGCGTCGCCGTGGCGGAGACCCTGGCGCGAAGAGGCGAGCCCCTGGGCGAGCTCGCCACCTCGGCCTACGCCGAAGCGCACGCGCTCATCGCGCGTTCCTGCGAGCGGCTCGTCTCGGGCGATGCCGAGGGCGCGCTCGAGACCGCGCTCACCGCCTCCTCGCGAGCGGTGCGCATCTCGCACCTGCTGCACGAGCTCCGTGCGGAGGCCACGGTGTGCGCCGCGCTCTCGGTGTTGGGACGCAAGACCGAGCTCGCGGCGCGGGCGCAGAAGCTGGTGGATGTGGCGAGCGCAAACGGATGCGAACGGTGGACGCAGCAGGGCCTCTTGTTCTCGGCCCTCGCCGCCCCCCACGTCGACTACGCCACCCTCGAGCTCCTCGCCGCGACGCGAAAGGAACCCGCCACCGGCCGCCTCGCCCAACACCTCCTCGGCGAAGGCGCGCCCCTCGATCGCTACGAGGAAGCGGTCTGCGGTGCGCCCGCGGCCACGCGCCCGGCGGTGGTCGGCGGAGGCGAGCCGCATTGGGGGATGTGGCGGTCGCGCAAGCTCGTATGGCGACCGGGCACGGAGCACTCCTTCTCCCGCAAGCGCATCGGCTGGGCGCTGCTGACGACCCTCCTCGACGCGGGCGGTGAAGCCAGCAAGGAAGCGCTGGTCCTCGGTGCCTGGGACGAGACCGAGTACCACCCCATCCGCCACGACGCGCGGCTTCAGGTGGCGATGCGCGCCCTTCGAGAGGAGCTCGAAGACGACCCCGGCGCCCCCTGTCACCTGCTCACCACCGAGGCCGGATACGCGCTCGGCGGGACCCTTCACGCCCTGCCGTAGCGCAAGCGCACAAACGCCTACATAGCGCGAAAACGCGCGCGTTTTCAGTGACTTGCTGAAACCTTGGCAGACCTTGGCGGCCCTGGGGGGACCCACGCCATGCGCAGACCGAGGATGGGGGTCATGCGTCGTCTCGCTGTCCTGATGATCTCCTCCCTCGCCTTCGTGGTTCTCGGCTGTCAGGGGGTCATCTCGGACGCCGCGAATTCGCCAGGCGGGGGCGTGGGTGGGGACCGCCGCAACGGCGGCCCCAACGGTGCCCCGGGCAGCGAGGCGCTCTGCCGAGGGGAGATGAGCTTCGCGGACGAGACGCCCCTGCGCCTGCTCACCCGCACCCAGTACAACAACACCGTCGCGGATCTCTTCGGGATCGATTCGGCCCCGATGCGCGTGAACGTCGAGGCGGGCGGCGACCTCTTCGACACGAACGCCGCCGGGCTCAACCCGACCGCGAGCGCCACCGAGCACTTCGAAGAGATCGCGCCCGCGATCGCGGCCGAGGCGATGGGCAGCGGCGCCATCACCCTCGCCTGCCCCGACGTGTCGTGCGTGCGCACCCTCGTCGCCGACCTCGGCCGCCGCATGTTCCGGCGGCCGGTGACCGAGGACGAGCTCGGCGCCCTCGTCGCCCTCTACGACACGCTGCGCGGTGCGGACATCGGCGATACCCCCGAGGCCGCAGCGGAGGGTGTGGTCACGGCGATGCTCCAGATGCCCGGCTTTCTCTACCGGGCCGAGCTCGGTGGCCCGTCGGCCGCCGGCGGAGTGGTCGTGCTCTCCGGCTACGAGATCGCCAGCCGCCTCTCCTTCTTCCTGTGGAGCTCCACGCCGCCGGACGAGCTCCTCGACGCAGCCGAAGCCGGCGAGCTCGACGACGCCGACGGGATCGGCCGCTGGGCCGAGTGGCTCCTCGACCACGAATCTGGCCGAGCGCGGAAGGCGCTCTCACGCTTCAACGAGCAGTGGCTGGGCATCGAGGATGAGTCGATGAGCCACCTCGCGCCGGACGCGGAGCTCTTCCCCGCGTTCTCTCCCGCTCTCGCGAGCTCGATGCGTAAGGAGAGCCTGGCGCTGCTCGAGGATCTCACCTTCGACTCGGATGGCACCTTTGGTGACGCCTTCGACGCCGACTACACCTTCGTCGATGGACAGCTCGCCGCCTTCTACGGCATCGACGGCGTCTCGGGTGACGCGCTCACGCGCGTGGAGCTCGACCCGTCAGAGCGTTCGGGCGTTCTCACCCACGCGAGCCTGCTCTCGGTTCGAAGCAAGACCGATCGCGAGAACCCGATCGCCCGCGGGGTGTTCATCGCGCGAAAGGTCCTCTGCGCCGATCTCGGCGCGCCGCCGCCCGGCGTCGCTCCCCTCGCAGAGGAGGCGGCCGCCGGCGGGACGCTGCGGGACCAGCTCGAGCTCCACAGCCAAAATCCCTGTGCTTACTGCCACCGCACCATCGATCCACTCGGTCTGGGCTTCGAGGAGTACGACGCCATCGGCGCTTTCCGGACGACCGACCCCTCAGGCCTCCCCGTCGATGCGAGCGGCAGCGTCGAGATCGACGGTGAGGAGGTCTCCTTCGACGACGGCCGCGAGCTCTCGTCGATGCTGGCGACCTCGCCGGCAGTGCGCGAGTGCGTGACGCGAAAGCTCGCCGAGTACGGCGTCGGACGGAGCATGTCGCGCCCCGAGGACCGCTGCCTCTCCTCGTCGATCGCCGGCGACGAACATCAGAGCATCCGCACCACCATCCTCAGGATCGTCACCTCGGACGTCTTCCGATCCCGTCGCCGTCCCACCCCGGAGGTCTGCCCGTGAGCCGTGATTCGTCGAAAACCCGCCGTGCATTCCTGCGCAGCGCTGCGGGGGCCGCCCTCGCGCTGCCATTCCTCCGCTCGGCCACCGCCGAGGGCTCCGATCCGGTGGTGCCCAAGCGGCTCATCGTCTGGTTCACGCCCTGCGGCTTTCAGCTCGACGGCTTCCCCACCAGCCTCGCGCTCGAAGGGACGTCACTCGCGGCGCTCGCGCCCCACGCTTCGGATCTGATCGTGACCCGCGGCCTCTCCATGGTGTCGGCCGGCGCCCAGAACGCGGCCGACCATCCGAGCGGCTGGGGTCACATGCTCACGGGCAACGTCTGCGACATCGCGGCGGATGATGTCCTCAGCGCCAGCAACGCGTCGATCGATCAGGTCGTGGCCTCGCGTATCGGGCTCACCCGCCGCGCCAGCAGCCTCCACGGCATCTCCAGCATCCGCACCATGTCCTTCGACGCCGACGGAAACCCGGTGCATCCCGAAAACGACCCGCGGGTGGCCTTCGACCGGCTCTTCGGCGGGGTGGCCGCGCCCGACGCCCCCGCCTCCGCCGGCCCGAGCAGCGAAGCGCTTCGGCGGCGAACGATCCTCGGCGCGGTCCGCGGATCCTACGAACGCTTCCGCTGCCAGCTCGGCGCAGAAGACCGCGTGCGCCTCGACGCCCACCTGGATCAGGTCCGGGACATCGAGCGGCGCCTCGACGTGATGCCGCCGACCACGGCCGCATGCACCATTCCCACCATGGGCCCGACCTCGGACGAGCGCGCGGTGGGGCGGCTCCACGCGGAGATCCTCGTTCGGGCGATGGCCTGCGACATCACCCGAGTGGGCACCCTGCAGTGGTACGCCCACACCGCGCTCTACGGCTCGAGCTACGACTGGGGCGGCCTGTCGAGCCACCACCAGGCCTCGCACGACGGCGCCAACCGCGCCTACGACGAGGCCTTTGCCGAGGAGCTCGCTCACTTGCTCTCGCTCTTGCGGGACACCGAAGCCGAGGATGGGCAGCCGCTGTTGCACCACACGGCCGTGCTCTGCATCAGCGAGCTCGCGCTCAACACGCACCTGCATCACCTCGCCGACATGGGCGTCATCATCGCCGGCCAGGCGGGCGGTGCGCTCTCGACCGGACGCTACATCGACTTCCTCGCCGACCGCCGGGGCACCTTCACCCGCGCCCCCGACTGGAAGCGACAGCACGAGCCCGAAAACTACTTCGAGGACTTCGACGTCCCCCACAACCGCCTGCTCACCGAGCTGGTCAACGCCGTCTCCGATCCGTCGCTCGAGCCACTGACCGGCTTCGGTGCTCCGGGCTTCGACGGCGACCTGCCTCAGCTTCGCTGACGCAACCGACATACGAGTGAACGGCGGAGGTGGGGGTGCCGGAGCGCGCCCATCTGCTACTACCCTGCGATGGGGAGGCGCTCCGCTCTCGGTTTCACGCTCTTGCTCGCAGCCCAGTGGGGCTGCGGCGGACGCGAGCGCGAGCCCGCGGACTCCGGCACGACCGGAGACGGGGGAGATGCAGGGGTCATGGCCCCGGAGCCACCCCTCTTCACGCCGTGTCCCGCGGGCTGGCACCTCGTCGACGGCGAGCCCGCGACTTGCGAGCCCTTCGCCGATCCGCGTCCCCCCGCCTGCACGGGCGTGATGGGTCACTTCGCCGGCGACGTGGAATGCGTTTCGCCCGGCGTCGCGTGTCCGACCACGACCTGGCAGGAGGAGGAGGGGCCGCCCGAGTGGTTGGCGATCGCCCGTCACGTCTACGTGCAGGCCGGCGCCACCGGCGGCGTCGGCACGCCCACCGCGCCCTTCGGCACCATCGACCAGGCGATCGCCGACGCGCGCGGCGACACCCTGATCCTCGTGAGCGCGGGCACCTACGACGAGGTGTTGCGGATCCCGGACGGCGTCTACGTCTGGGGTGCTTGTCCCGAGCAGACCTCCATCATCAGCAGCGAGCCACGCGAGGGAACGGGCATCGTGAACTTCGTCTCGGGGACGGCCGGCATCGGTAACGTTCAGCTCGGCCCGAGCCCCCGGCCGGGGATCATCGCCGCCGGCGTTGGGGTATCCAGCGAGCTCGCGGGTGTCTCCGTGACGGGAACGGAGTCGGTGGGTGTCTTCGTGACCCGTGAGGCCGAGCTCTCCGCCTTCAATCTGGTCGTGGCCGACACGGGCTCCCGTCCCTCTGATGGTTGGGTCGGACGTGGGCTGGACGTGACCGAAGCCGGATACGTCACCCTGGCGCACGCCGTGTTCCGCGGCAACCACGACACCGGGATCAGCGCCCTCGACAACGGAACGCGCGTCGAGCTCGAAGACGTCGTGGTCCGCGACACACTGGGGCGCGAGTCCGACGGATGGTTCGGGCGCGGCATCGTGGCGCAGGGCGGCGCGAGCATCAGCGGCACCGAGGTCGTGGTTCTGAACGCGCGGGACACGGGCATCGGGGTCTTGAACGACGCGGTCGTCGCGCTCGACCAGGTCGTGGTGCGCGATACCCAATCGGACGCGATGGGCCTGACCGGACGCGGCATCGCCGCCTCGGGGGCGACGTTTCGGGGGAGCCGCCTGCTCATCGACGACAACCGCGACACCGGCATCATGGCGCTCAGCCCGACGATGATCGACGTCTCCCACGTACTGGTGCGGGAGGTTCGCGGGCGCGAGCTCGACGGCTCCTTCGGGCTCGGCATGGTGGCGACCGCGGGCGCGACCATCGAGGGAGACCACGTCCGCATCGAGCGCGCGAGAGAGGTCGGGATCACCGTCGACGGCGGCTCCACGGCCCACGTCGCGGATCTGGTGATCGCCGACACCCTCCTCTCCGATTGCACCGTCGATTGCGGCAACGCTTTCGGCATCGGCGTCTCCAGCTTCGGCGTGAGCGAGCTCGAGCTGACGCGCTTCCAGATCCTCCGATCCGCGCTCGCGGGCGTACAAGTGGGTGATCCACCGCCGGGCCCCGCCGCCAGCGTGACGCTGGTCGACGGCGAGATCACCGATGCTCCCATCGGCGTCAATCTCCAGCCCACGAGCTACGACTTCTCGTCGCTCACGACCCGGGTCACCATCGATCGCGTCGAACGGGTCATCGACGCGTCATTCCTTCCGCTGCCCGTCCTCGAAACGGAGTGAGAGCCCGCGCGCCGGATCTGGCGTAGAGTTGGCCGGTGAACGCGCGAACGATTGCACGCTACCTCGTCGCTGTTGCAGCGACGACGTCGATGTGGGCTTGCGGCGATGATGGCACCACGGACGCCGCGATGGACGCGACCCCCGATGGCACCCCCGACGCGATGCCTGACACGCGGGCGCCCACGCCGCAGTCGATCGAGGTCAGCGATGCGCGCGGGCGTCTGATCGTGAACACCGATCCGCTGAGCGTGCGTCTCGAGCGGGCGGACGGCTCGACGGCAGTCGCGTCGGCGGCAGAAGCGCTCCGCATCGGCGTGGCGGCCGGTGGCGATTCGACCTTTCATCAACCGGCGGTCGACCTCTCCGCCGGCATGAGCTGGTCAGCGCTCGAGTACGGCCTCGAATCCGACGGATCGTCGCTCCGGCTGGGCGACGCCGACGGGCGCATGGCGACCCTCACCGTCTCGAACGACACCGAAGGGACCTACCGGCTCCAGGTCGTCGTCGACGATTCGGTGGATGACGCGGCGCTCCTGCGATTCGTCCTCGGCGCGGACGAGACCGGCACCTACCAGGGGCTCGGGGAGCGCTTCTCCGACTCTGACGCGCGCGGTTGGGTCGTTCCCATGCAGCTCGCCATCGGCGGACGCGCGAGCGGCTTCAACGAGCACCACGTGCCCATTCCCTTCTTCGCCTCCTCGAACGGCTATGGCGTATTCGTCGCCATCCGCGAGGCGGGCGCCTTCGACGTGGGCGCAACCGATCCGAGCGAGGTCCGCGCCACCTTCGAAGGGCGCGTGCTCGACATCTACTTCTATCTCGACGATGACCCGCTCGGCGTGATCGCGGCCTACACGCGCCAGACGGGCCTGCCGATCCTGCCGCCCCGGTGGGCATTCGCGCCCATGCACTGGCGCAACGAATGGGCGGATCGATCCGTCCTCGAAGAGGACGCGCGACGCATCCGCGAGCTCCACATCCCCTGCACGAGCATGTGGATCGACAACCCCTGGCAGGTCTCCTACAACGACTTCGTCTTCGACGAGGCGCGCTTCCCCGAGCCGCAGGCGATGCTCGATCAGATGCGCGCCGACGGCTTCGTGCCCCTGGTGTGGAGCACGCCCTACCTCGACGCGGTGGACGACGGCGCCACGCCGGCGAACGAAGCCGAGCAACTCTTCGTCATGGCCCGTGACCAGGACTGGTTCGTCCGGCAGGGAACCGCCTCGGACGTGTAGGTCTCCCCCGCCGCGCCCGGTGCTCCGGGCGGCTTGATCGACTTCACGAACGCCGACGCCACCACGTTCTGGCAGGGCCGCGCCAGTCTGGTGGTGGACATGGGCGTGCGCGCCTTCAAGCTCGACTACGGGGAGGACATCCTCACGGACATCTTCGGGCAGCGCGCCGACTTCCAGTTCTCCGACGGACGAAGCGAGCGCGAGCTGCACAACGTCTTCAACACGCTCTATCACGTACCCTACCGAGCGGCGCTAGACGAGGGCGGCGGCGCGGACGGCGGCTTCTTGTTGGTGCGCGCTTCGTCGTGGGGCGGGCAGTCCGTGGCCGACATCATCTGGCCCGGCGATCTCGACAACGACTTCCGCGAGGCGGGAACCGACGAAGTGGGCGGGCTGCCGGCCGCGATCAGCGGGCTCATCAGCCTCGCCGCGAGCGGGTTCCCGAACTTCGGCTCGGACACCGGCGGCTATCGCGGCGGTATGCCCGACCGCGAGGTGCTCCTCCGCTGGGCGGAGCACACGGCGTTCTCTCCCATCCTCCAGCTCGGCGGCGCCGGCGACCATCACAACCCCTGGCTCTACGACGCCGAGGCCGGCGACATCTACGCGGCGCTCGCGCGCAGCCACATGGACCTCGTCCCCTTCTTCCGGGTCCAGGCCCTTCGCGCGACCGAGAGCGGCTATCCGCCGGTGGCGCATCCCTCGATGCTCTGGCCCGAGGACACCGCAGGACACGACGACCCTTACATCTACGTGCTCGGTGGCGACATCCTGGTGGCGCCGGTGACCGCCCCGGGCGCCACCACGCGCGCGCTCCACCTGCCGCCCGGGCGATGGGCCCACTTTTACACGGGCGAGTCCTTCACGGGCCCGAGCGACATCACCGTCGACGCGCCCATCGGGACGCCGGCGGTCTTCGTCCGCGTCGGCGCGCTCCTGCCCCTCGGCCCGGCCGACCTCGACACCCTGGTCGACGTCGATCCCCCCCTGGTCGGCCCGTCGCAGCGCCCCTACTTGCGGGCATGGTCCTTCCCGGGCGAGCGCGCGACGGTGGCGACCGAGGAGGGTCCCGAGATCGAGGTCCAACGCACCACCGACGGCCTGCGCGTGCGCATGACCCCTACGGCGACGGGGATCTCCGATGTGCGCTTCCAGATCGAGCTCGCCAACGCGGAGCCGGCGATCACGGGCGTGAGCTCGGTGACGGCCGGCGCCACCCCCGTCGTCGCTGCCGCCGACGTGGCCACGGTGAGCGCGGGCTGCGATGGCGTGTGCTGGCGGGCGGAGGGCGACCAGCTCTGGCTCTCCGTGCGCTCGGATAGCGAAGTCGTGGTCACCGCCACGCCCTGACCGGCGCTGGTCGGCCAGCGCCGGCTCTGGCACTCTCGCCGGATGGCGGAAACACGCACACTCCTGTTCTTCCTTCTCCTGGCACTGGCACTCTTCGCCACGGCTTGCGGCGGGGGCGTGGGCACGGACGGCGATGTCGTCGGCGGCACCTGCTCGGGCGCTTCGGACTGCGCGGGCGGCTCGAGCTGCCTCATGGACAGCATGTATCCGGACGGTACCTGCACGGTGAGCTGCTCGAGCCAGGACGACTGTCCCGGTGGCTCGACCTGCGTCACCGAGAGCGGCGGACGCTGTCTGCTCTCTTGCAGCTCGGACAGTGATTGCCGCGAGGGCTACAACTGCGAAGAGAAGAGCACGCCGGGCGACGGCCACGCCTTCGTCTGCATCAACTGAGCGCCATGTCGGGGGGATCGGTGCTTCTGCCGTTGCTGATGGCTCTCCTCAGCGCCCCTCTCGAAAACGGCGACGGGCACCCGGATCTCGCCGTACGGAGGGCGACCTACTACCCGTGGATCTGCGGAGAGCTGGATGATCGCGGTTGGCCGGTTGGCACGCGCGCCGACGAGCTCTCCGACGAAGGGGGGCGACCCAAGGTATGCAAGCCGGCCCTCGAGCGCCGGAGCGCGCAACGCTGGGTGCGCGGGCGAGGTGGATGGTAAAGTGATCGCGTGAGACCCCGCTGGTCATTCGGTGGTGGGATGTCCCATCATCAACTCGGCACCTGCACAGAGCGTGGCGCTCTTTTCGCGCTGGCTCGGTTGCGCGCCGACGAAGGGATGCGCGAGTTGGCCGAGCCAGGTGGAGGGCACGGCTTCCGAGACGCCGACCTCCGCCGGATGACCGGCCGGCTCGTCGTAGGTCCCGAAGAGGCGGTCCAGGAAGGGAAAGAGGCTCGCGAAGTTGCGCGGGCGGCCGTCCGCGGCGTGGTGCCAATGATGAAAGCGGGGCATGGCTAGGATCGCGCTGAACCAGCGGAGACGCACGCGGAGGTTCGCGTGAACGAAGACCGTGTGGACCTTCTGAAGGACGACGAAGAGCCAGACCGTCTCGACCGGAAAGCCGAGTGCGATCACCGGCAGGTTCGCGACCGCGACCAGGAAGACGACCTCGAGCGGGTGCTCCCGATGAGCGGCCAGCCAATCCATGCGCTCCGCCGAGTGATGGACGGCGTGAAAGCGCCACAGCAAGGGCGAGGCGTGAAGCGCGCGATGTGCCCAGTAGCCGAAAAGCTCACCCAGCACGACGACTTCGACGAGCTGAAGCGCCCATGGTTGCGCGCCGAGCGCCTCCGCGAAGCGCGTGGGCGCGAGCCTGGCGAAGAGCTCGGCCATCGCAGCGAGCGCCAGCGCCGAGCCCAGCTGGATCAGCGGCGGGTTCAACAGAAAGTGTGCGAGGTCGGTTCCGGTGCCGGGCCGTTCCTCTCTTCGCACCGCCGCCCACAACCGCTCGGCCGGAACGAAGAGCAGCGCCATCAGCCCGAAGAAGATCAGCCCCCGACCGAAGGCGGCGAACATTCAGTACCCGGCGACCGTGGTGACGACGACCGCGCCGGTCCCCAGATAGAAGATGCCTCCCACCACGATGAGGAGCGCGACGAAGAACCCGGCCCCCCAGCGACGAGAGCGGGACGGCGGCTGAGAGAGATCGATTTCGGTGGGTGGGAGCTCGGGCGAGGTGTTCATCGCCTCTTTGGACATGCAAGGCCACGGCCACCTTGGACGATCGAATTCATTTCTACTTCCGAGGCTGCGGAGCGTGCCCTTTCCGACGACGAGGCAACATTTGCACGCGCGCGTGGACGGGTGAGGACTGATTTCTCCGTCGAGGGAAGCTCGCCGCTCTTCCGGGCGTACCTTGCGCCGCGATGCCCGGCGACTTTCGGCGCTTCCTCTCCACACCCATGACCTCCGGCCTCGGGGCGATGGCCCTGGTGCTGTCGGTGATGCGCTGGTACGGCGACGCGAGCTTCGAGGCGTTGATGATGGGGCCCGAGCTCGCCAGCGAGCCGTGGCGCGCGATCACCTCGGCCCTCCTCCACGTCGACGCCCTGCATCTGGCCTTCAATCTCTACTGGCTCTTCGTGCTCGGCACGCGGGTCGAAAACGTTCTCGGCAGCGCCCGAACCGGCGTCGGCTACCTGCTGGTCGGCGCGGGCGCATCGCTCGCGGAGTGGACCTTCTCGGCGGGCGGTATCGGCCTTTCGGGGATCGGCTACGGGCTCTTCGGCTTCCTCTGGGTCGCGAGCCGCCGCGATCCGCTTTTCGCGGGCGCCATGCCCACCCGGACGACGCAGCTCTTCGTCGCGTGGTTCTTCTTCTGCGTCATCACCACCGCGATGGACCTGTGGGCGGTGGGCAACGTGGCCCACGGAGCGGGCGCGGTCCTCGGCGCCGTGCTCGGGTGGGGCGTCACCGGCCATGCGAAACAGCGGATCGCCGCACCGGTGGCCGTGGTCGCGCTACTCGCGTTCTTCGCCGCCGGGAGCACCTTCCTCCGGCCGACCCTGAGCTTCGCGCTCGACCCCGGCCAGGCCGACGCCGATTGGGGCTACACCCTTCTCGGCCAGGAGGACGAGGCGTCTTTCAGGCAGGCGGCAGAGGCGTATCGCGACGCCGTCGCCGCCGACGACTCGATCCCGACCTGGTGGTTCAACTACGGTGTCGCGCTCGAACGCATCGGACAGAGCGATGAGGCGCTCGACGCCTACGAGCACGCGCTGGCTCTCGAACCGTCGAGCACCAACTACCGCGACGCCGTCGCGAGCTGGAACGCCCGCCTCGCCTACGACTCCCAGCTCGCCGGCATGAACGACCAGGCCATCGCGCGATATCAGCGCGCCCTCGAGCTGGACGACCAAAACGCCGACTGGTGGATGAACCTGAGCCTCGCCCTGGAAGACGCCGGGCGCCCGGAAGAGGCAGCCGAAGCCATGGCGCGCGCACAGCGCTAGCGGTCGAAAGTCATCGGCAGGTGCCCATCCGACACGCCTGACCGATGGGACACGCATTGCCGCAGGAGCCGCAGTTCGTCGTGCTGCTGGAGAGGCTCACGCAGGTGCCGGAGCAGTTCGTGAGCGTGGGCGGGCAATTGCACATCCCGCCGGAGCAAGAGGTCCCGGCGCCGCAGGACATCCCGCAACCGCCGCAGTTGCTCGGATCCGTCGCGGTGTCGACACAGCTCCCGCTGCACAGCGTCGTCCCGGAGCCGCACGTGCAGGCGCCCGCGACGCAGGTCGCGCCGGAAGGACAGCTCGTGCCGCAACCGCCGCAGTTGGTGGAGCTCGTCGAGGTGTCGACGCACGAAGAGCCGCAACGGGTCAGCCCCGACGAACAGACGCAGGAGCCTCCGGAGCAGGTGGTCCCGGTGGGACAGAGGGCGCCGCAGGAGCCGCAGTTGGCGGAGCTGGTGGCCGTGTCCACGCAGGAGGAGCCGCACAAGGTCAGGCCGGAGGAGCAGACGCAGGTGCCTCCGCTGCAGCTCGTCCCGGCCGGGCAGGCGGTGCCGCACCCACCGCAGTGAGCGGTGCTGGTCATGGTGTCGACGCACGAGCCGCTGCAGTCGGTCGTGCCGCTCGGGCACGACAGGATGCATGCGCCACCCGCGCACACCTCTCCCGACGCGCAAGTCGTGCCACAACCACCGCAGTTGGTCACGCTCGTGTTCGTATCCACGCAGGTTCCGCTGCACATCGTGAGGCCGGAGGTGCACGCGCACGCCCCTCCGACACAGATCTCACCAGAAGCGCATCCACGACCGCAGGCGCCGCAGTCACTCGCGCTGGTTTGCGTGTCGGTGCAAGCGCCGCCGCAGAGCATCTGGCCCGTCGGACACGTGCACGCCCCCGAAGTGCAGCTCTGCCCCACCGAGCAGGCCATGTCGCAACCGCCGCAATCCGTCGCCTCGGTCTGGGTATCGACGCATCGCCCCCCGCAGTCGGTCGCGGGCGCAACACACTCACAGGAGCCGCTCACGCACGCTCTGGTCGAATCACACGCGTTGCCGCAGGAGCCGCAGTTCGCGTCATCGCTCATGAGGTCGACGCAGCCGCTGCCGCACGCCGTCCCGGCGTCGCATGTCGTCATGCCGCTGTCCATCGGGACGCCGGTATCCGGGACCACAACGCCGCCGTCAGAGGGAGGCAACTCCTCGATCACCCCGAGCATGCAACCGAGCGTTTCGCTCTCGAGGCGCGACCCACCTAGTGGCATCTGCTCGCCGCAGGGCACGTCGTCGTCCGCCGTCTTGCGGAAGAGGAGGGACTGGCTCGGATTCCCGGGTGAGATGAGCACCCAACCGGAACAGCTCTGTGACGGAACGTCGACCAGCCGCGCGGCCAGATTCGGCGACTCGAGGTCCAGGCCCAGCTGCGGATTGGTCGCGGCGTGGCAGCCGGCGGTGGCGCAGCGCGCCGCGAAGACCTCCGTCCGCAGGCTTTCGATATCGGTCGGACAGGGCAGGCCCGCGGGCCCGCCTTCGGACCCGGAGCAACCAAACAACGTCATCAGACAGGCCACGCCTGGAGCCCCGACGATGTCGCGCAGGTGGGGCATCAGTTGTTCGGCGCCCCCTCGCAAATCCACCCTTGAATGAGCGCCAGCTGCGAGGACGGAATCGAGGATCCGCGCGCGGGCATCATGTTCCCGGAGCACATGGCGACGCCGGTCAGCTTGTGGATCAGGTAGCTCGTCGTGGGCGCACCAGGCTCGACGCGCAAGCGTCCGTCCATGCATTCGGACGCCGGGACGCCGACGATCTCGCCGAATGCGCTCCCCGGCTCGAGCGACATCCCCTGCGCGGGAGCGGCGCCGGCGTGACAGCCCATCAAGGCACAACTCGAGGTGAAGATCGGCTGTACGTCGGACGCGAAGGAGACGCTGGGACCACAGCTGCACGTCCCTCCCATGCACATCTCGCCGCTCGGACAGACGCTTCCACACGAGCCGCAGTTCGAAGGATCGGTGGAGACGTCGACGCAGCTCGAACCGCAGAGCGTCAGCCCGGCGCTGCACGTGCACGCACCGCCGGAACACGACGTGCTGCCCGTGCATGCGCGCCCGCATGCGCCACAGTTGCTCGAGCTGCTGGTGAGGTCCACACAACTCGAACCACAGAGGGTGAGCCCCGAACCGCAGGTACAAGTCCCGGAGGAACAGGAGGTCCCGGTCGGGCAGCGGTGCGCGCACGTGCCGCAGTTACCCGAATCGCTGCTCGTATCGACGCAGCTCGAACCGCAGAGCATGAGGCCCGATTCACAAACGCAGACGCCGCCGGAGCAGGTCGTTCCGGAAGGGCACGCGCGCCCGCAGGCGCCACAGTTCAAGGTGCTCGACGCCGTATCGACACAGGAACCGGTGCAGTCGGTGGTGCCCGCCGGGCACGTGGAGAGGCAGGCGCCGCCCGAGCACACGTCGCCAGCAGAACAGGCCGTGCCGCAAGCGCCGCAGTGTGCGACATCCGTCATGACGTCGACGCACGTCGTTCCACAGAGCGTGAGCCCGGCGGTGCACGTGCAGGAGCCGCTCGTGCAGATCTCACCTGCCGCACACGCGGTCGAGCAATCGCCGCACTGACTCTCGCTCGTCTGGGTGTCCACGCAGGTGCCACCACAATCCGCGAGCCCGCCGCTGCACGAACAGGCCCCGTCGACACAGGTCTGACCCGCAGAGCACACCGTGTCGCAGCTGCCGCAATGCGAAGCCTCCGTCTGGAGGTCGAAGCAATCGTTGCCACATTGGTCGAGGCCCGCGGGGCAAGCGCACGTTCCCGTGTCGCAGGTGGCCCCAGGCGGGCACGCGGCACCGCAGGCCCCGCAGTCCGACACACTGGTCATGGTGTCGACGCACATGCCGCCACAATCCGTGAGGCCGGCGCCGCAGACGTTTCCACCGTCGCTCATGCCCGCGTCCGTGGCGGGGAGGGGCGGGAGCCCGGCGATCCAGTCCATCACGCAGCGCTGCTCGTCGAGGGAGAGCGGCTCGTTCTGGTACGGCATGCGCGTCCCGCAGAGGGGCGACACGTCGGTCAGCTTGCGAAAGAGGTGCGACGCGCCGGGACTGCCCGGCACCACCAGCACCTGCGCCTCGCATCCACGCGCGGGCACATCCACCAGACGCGATTCGAGCCCGGGAGACTCCAGGTCGAGCCCCTGGGCCATGTCCGCCGCGGAATGACAGCCGGAGGTTGCGCAGCGAGGAATGAGGATCTCGCTCTGAAGCCCGGCGGTGTCACTCGGGCATCCCGATGTGCCCGACGTCGCTTCATCGCAGCCGCAGAGAAGGACGACGACGCCCCCCAGCGCGACAAGACAACGAAGCACGAATTCCATGAAACGCCCGAACTCCGTGCCTGTCAACGGAGTTGACACGCGAGTTTTGCGACGCGCAGTTCAGCGCTCACGAACAATTGCAGTCGGCGCGTTAGCATCCGTGAGAGTCGTGCAGCGCAAGGCGCAGCAGAGCTTCAGAAAGGCGAGCCCGTCACCATCACCGGCGCGTCGGCGTCGGTCGTCGTGCCATCGCCGAGCTGGCCGTAGCCGTTCCAACCCCAGCACTGGATCGCCCCCGAGCCCGACTTCACGCACGCGTGATCGGTGCCGAGCGCGATCTCGACCGCGTCGGTAACGCTCGTGATCTCCACGGGGGATGGATGCGTGGTGCTGCTTCCGTCCCCGATGCCATTTCCCCAGCAATAGAGCGCCCCGCTGGATGTGATGGCGCAGGTCAGCGCGCTCCCGCCGCGGATCTGGACGACATCGCTCAGCCCGGGCACGTCGACCGGCATCCCGTGCACTGAATCGTCCGTCGTCCCGATGCCCAGCGCACCCGTCTGGTTGTTTCCCCAGCAGCGAACGGTGCCCGCCGAGGTGATCGCACAGGAGTGGTAGCTGCCGATCCCGAGCGCGACCGCGTTGCTCAGGTCCAAGACGTCGACGGGCGACAGGCGCGTCATCGTCGTCCCGTCCCCGAGCTGTCCCCAGTTGTTGTAGGTCCCCGCGCACCGAACGCCGCCTCCCGTGAGCGCCACGCAGGAGTGACCCCAGCCGGCACCGACGTCGATGGCGCCGGTGATCCCGTCCATGGCCACCGGAGCGCTCCGCGTCGTCGTCGTCGTGTCACCGAGGCGTCCGCTGTTCGAGCCCCAGCACGCGACCGTCTGGTCCGCGAGGAGCGCACAGCTGTGCGCCCAGAACGACTCGATCCGCTCGGCGTTCGTGATGCCGGATACCGCGAGCGGAGAGGCCTCGAGCGTCGAGGTCGCGCCTGAGCCGACCTGGCCGGACCCGTTCTCACCCCAGCAGCGCGCCTCCCCCGTGTCGAGGACCACGCAGGTATGCGAGTGGCCGGCGGCGACAGAGCGCGCGCCACCGATGCCGGGCACGGTAGTGGGCGCGCTCCGATCGGTCGTCGTTCCGTCCCCGAGCTGCCCCTTGTCGTTGTGCCCCCAGCAGAGAACCGTGTTGGTCGAAGAGATCACGCAGGTGTGCCCATTGCCCAGGGCCATCGTCCGCGCCGTGACCACCGCCGCGGTTCCTCCGTCGGTCGCGGCATCAGCCGCCGCGTCGGACGTGTCCGCCGCCGAATCGTACGCGTCGGCCGAGGCATCGGATGCGTCGGACCCCGCGTCCGCAGCGTCAGGGGCCGCGTCCATGCTCGCGTCCGCATCCGGTGTGGCGTCAGCCGCACCGTCCGGCGACGCATCTGCGTCGGGACCCGCATCACTCGCGTCCGGCGCCGCGTCAGATGCGCCGGTGTCCGCTGCACCGTCGTCGCCGCTACACGCAGCCATGAGGAGAAAGGTCGCGAGGAGGAAACGAGAGCGAGGGCGGAGGAAAGCCATGCGCCGAGCATACCCCATCCGTTGCGCTGGTTTCTTCGCCGTGACGCGTCACACCGGCTCGATGATGCCGGCTTCTCGGACGATGGACTCGGCGCGCTCGACGACGCGTCCGAAGCTCTCCATCACGATCTCGCGGAGCCACCGCGTGCCCGGCTCGTTCGCCAGGCGAGCGCTCCAGACGAAGCGCAGCGTCAGGTCGGGCAACGCAACCGGTGACTCGAGGATACGCAGCCCGTAGCGCGCGATGTCGTCGACCATGAAGATGGGCACCTGGTTGGCCAGCATGTTGGTCGAAGCGAGGAGCGGCGCGATGGCGCTGAACTCCGGGATGCGCGCCCCCACGCGGCGCTCGACGCCCATCTGAGCCATGCGCTCCTCGACCGTTTGGCGCGCCGCATCGGAGATGCCCACCATGACGTGCGGCCAGAAGATCCAGGCAGCTTCGTCCCAGCGCTCGAGCGCCGGATGCCCGTCGCGAGCGAAGGTGTAGCGCCTCAGCGTCGGTAGCTCCTCGTGGACGATGCCTTCCGGCACCTTTTGGATGGCGCCGAGGGCGAGGTCCAGCTCGCCCTCCGCGACGAGCTGGTAGTCCTTCGAGTTGATGGAACGCCACTCGAGCCCGACGTTCGGCGCCTCGGCATGAACGCGCTCGGAGACGTCGGCGGTGAGCGGCGTGAGGTGGGGCGTCGCGATCCGGAAGACGCGATGACTGGTCGCCGGCTCGAAAGGCTCGGGCGGCTGCACGATCCGCGCGATCTTCTTCAGGATCGGCCGAACGTCCGTGATCAGCGCCTCGGCGAAGGGGCTCGGCTGCATCTTGCCGCCGACCTTGACCATCAACGGGTCGCCCACCTGATCGCGCAGTCGACCGAGCGCATGGCTCACCGCGGAAGGCGTCTTGCCGAGCTTCTTGGCGGCCCGCGTGACGCTGCGCTCCTCCATCAAAACCTCGAAGACGACCAGCAAATTCAGGTCGATCTGGTGGAGCTGAATCTCATTCACGGCGCATGAAATCGTTTCGCTGGCCCGACGACCCGAACCATCCGAAACCTATCTCACCTCGAACGACGGAGAAAAGACATGACCCTGAAGATCATCGGCTCGGGCTTCGGCCGCACCGGAACCATGACCATGAAAGACGCTCTCGGGACCCTCGGCTTCGGGCCGACCCACCACATGACGGAAATCATGGAGCACCCGGAACAGCTGGCGCACTGGAAGGCGGTCTTCGCGCGCGAGGACGTCGACTGGGCGGAGGTGTATCGCGGTTACAACAGCCAGGTGGACTGGCCAGGCGCCCAGGTCTGGCACGAGGCATCCATCGCCTTCCCCGAGGCGAAGGTCATCCACACCGAGCGCCCCGAAGAGGACTGGTGGAGGAGCTTTTCGAAGACCATCGGCAAGTTCTTCGCTCTGTCCGAGACGCTCCAACTCCCGCCGCACTTCGCGGACATCTTCGCGACGATGAAGGGCGGCTTCCTGAAGCAGACCTTCACCGACTTCACCGACAGGGAATCCGCCATCGCCGCCTACCGGCAGAACAACCGCCGGGTTCGCGAGCTCATCCCGAAGGAGCGACTCCTCGTCTTCAACGTCGCCGACGGCTGGGAGCCGCTCTGCGAGTTCCTCCAAGTGCCGGTCCCCGACCAGCCCTTCCCCCATCACAACGTACGCGCCGAGTTCTGGGACCACTTCGGCGGCGAGCCCGCGGATGTCGTCGCCCCGGCGTGATCAGGGGGCGCGGCGCGCGCCCCACCACACCTGAGCCATTCCCTGTCCGACGAGGGCCTTGGCCTCGTCCGTGACCTCGAGGCTGTGGGCGTAGAGGATCTGCTCGAAGAGGGTCGTGCGCGTGGTGTTGAGGTTCGACACGAAGCCGTTGAGGCTCGCGCGCTCGGCCAGCGGGAGCGTCATGGCGCCGCCCGAGTCGATGGAGACACTCCCATCGACCTCTTCGACCAGCACGCCATCGGCGAGATAGCCCGCGAGGGTCGGCTCGTTGGTCCGGAGGATGTCGGTGACGGCCCGTAGCCCAGCGTTGGTGACGCCGAAATCCACGGTCGGCACGTCGAGCCCGATGACGTCGATCCGATAGTCGCCGCTCTGGGCGAGCTCGCGGTCGGAGCCGAAGATGACGTAGTCGGCGCCGGCCGTACCGTTGATGACGGTGAGTGCATCGGACTCTTCGGCCATCGGGAGCACGGCCTGGTCGTCGTGCGACACGTCGAAATCTGCGCGGTCGCGCACGATGAGGAAGGGATCGAGGCTCCCTCCGGTGCGCCGGAGCACGACGGCGAAGGTCGCGTCGTCGACAAGGCGAAGGCGGAGGATGGCCATGTGCCCCTCCATGTCCTCCAGCGAGCGATCGCTTCCCGGCGGCAGTGGCTCGAGGTGGCCCGTGTAGCTCTCGCCGAAAGCAGCGTCGATGACGAAGCTCGACCCGTCCGCGGCGCCACCCGGGCTCACGTCGAAACCGGCGACCGTATCCGTCACCGCGGCACTCGGACCCGGATCGGACGTGTCGTTGGCACAGGCGCTCGAGGAGAGCGCCAAGAGCAACGCGGTCACGCCGGAAATCGACCGAAAACGTCCCATCGTTCGTCAACGAAACCAGGTGCCTCCCGCCTGGTCAAGTGACCGCATCTTCTTTTCTGGCATAGTAGCCGGCGTGTCGACCGTGCCTCCGCCCGACGCCGAGGTTCTCATCATCCGCCAGACCTTGGAGGAGGCGATCAGCCCCGAGCGCGCCACCCGCGTGATGTTCGAGGCGTTGGTGGCGCATGGTGCGGTTCCCGATGATGACGACGCCGTCCTGGGTTTCGTCGAGCGCTCGCTCCTTCCCGCCCTGGAAGCGGCGGCCGGCGCCGACATCCGCGAACAGGTCGCCTCGCGACTCGATCGCATGCTCGGCCTCCGCCCCGAATCCGATGAGGCATGGCCCGACCTGGTGCACGCCGGCAAGGAGCCCACGGTGACCAAGACCCTGGCGGTGTCGGGGGTGAACGAGCTGGTCCCGGTCACGATCCTGGCCAAGACGCAGAAGCTGGGACGCACTCTGGTCATCGCCCTCGGCAGCGAGCTCGCCGAGGTGTCTCACGCGCCCAGCGTCCGCACCCTCCGCGCGGTCGTGAACGAGAAGAAGCCGCTGGTCGTGGTGGTGGACGGGTACGATCCCTGTCTCATGCCGCCATCCAACGTCGCGGCTGCGCTCAAGGAGCTCCCCCCGGAGATCGTTCGTGTCGTCTGGGGTGCCGATCAGCCATATGGGCGCGCGCTCTCCGCCGGTGCGAGCGGCGCGCGCTTGATCGCGCTGAGCCGCGGCGAAGGAATCGGCCCCCTGTTGGACGTGGTCACGTCACGCCGCGCCCAGGCCTGAGCGAGACGCCGTCAGGGGCCCACGGGCGCAGGGTGTCGCGTCACGATCGTCACGAGCGGCGCCTCAGCCGGCGCACCGATCAAGACTTCGGGCTCGAGCTCCAGGCTTCGTGTGAGCGCGCGGATCGCGTCCAGGTAGTTCTGCGCCGCGTCGGCGTGGGCCGAGCGGGCGGTGTGAATGATGATCTGCAGGATCGGCGTCCCTTCGTCGCGGCGGCGCCTCAGAACCGACGCGAGATCACCCAACGAGCCATCCTCCGGCAGGGCGAGAAAGATGCGCCCGTCGTCGGCCATCTGTTCGGTCGCACCACCGGTCGTATCGGGAGGCGGCAGCTCACCACGCCTTTCGGTCTCGCTCGTGCCGCCGCAGCCGAGGGCGACCACGAGGGAAAGGCAGAGAACCGAAAGGCGCATGGCCGGGAGTGGGCCGCGAAAGCCGCGCACGGTCAACCACTCGTTCGAGAGAAGGACGCCTCCAGCCTTTCCCTCTTTACCGCCCGCGTCCGATGCCCCAAGAAGAGGGCGGTGTCCTCTCCCGATTCCGCCATCCCCACCGCTGAGCCAGAGGTCGGCGTGGGCTTACCGCTCCACACACGGGAGCTGGTTCCGATGGTGGCGGGGCTCATGGCGCTCAACGCCCTCGCGATCGACGTGATGCTCCCGGCCCTCGGGATCATCGCGAGTGATCTCCACGTTCAGAACCCCAACGACCAGCAGCTGGTGGTCGTCGCCTACATCCTCGGCATCGGCGCGCCGCAGCTGGTCTTCGGGCCCATCTCCGATCGCTTCGGTCGACGGCCGGTCCTCTTCGTTTCTCTCGTCGGGTATGCGATCGCGGGGCTCGCCTGCGCAATGGCACAGAGCTTCGCGCTATTGCTCGCGATGCGTTTCGTGCAGGGCGTCTTCGCGTCCGGCTGCCGTGTGGTCTCCCTCGCGGTGGTACGCGACCTCTACCGGGGGCGCGGCATGGCGCGAATCATGTCGCTGGTGATGACCGTCTTCATGATCGTGCCCATCCTCGCGCCAGCCCTCGGCCAGGTAGTGCTCTTCGTCGCGCCCTGGCGGTGGTGCTTCTACGTCCTCACCTTCGCGGGCCTCGCCATGCTCGGTTGGATCTTCGTGCGGCTCCCGGAGACCCTGCCGGCCGATGCGCGCCGGCCCCTCGACCTCGCGACGACCTTCGCTGCGTACCGCATGATCGGCCGGAGCCGCGTCACGCTCGGCTACATGCTGGCAGGTGGCATCATCTTCGGCGCGCTCTTCGCCTTCGTCTCCTCCGCAGAGCAGATCTTCCGCGAGGTGTTCGATCAGGGAGAGACCTTCGTCCTGTGGTTCGCGGTGGTCGCCGCCATGCTCTCGGCCGCGAACTTCGCGAACGCGAACCTGGTCGAACGCTTCGGGATGCGGCGCATGAGCCACTTTGCTCTGGTTGTCTTCACCGTCATCGCCATCGTGCTCTGGCTCTCGATGCGCTTCGTGGGGCAGGAGCTCTGGCTCTTCTTCCCCCTCTTCGGCCTGATGTTCGCGTTCTTCGGGCTCATCGGGACCAACTTCAACGCCCTCGCGATGGAGCCGCTGGGCGAGATCGCCGGCACGGCCTCTTCCGCTTTCGGCTTCGCCACCACGACCCTCTCGGGCGTCATCGGCGGCGCCATCGCGCGTCAATACGACGGCACCACCATGCCGGTGCTCCTCGGCTTCGTCGTGCTCGGCGTCCTCTCCCTGACCGTGGTGCTCACCACCGAGCGCGGCCGGCTCTTCGCCGAACGCTGACGCGACGCCCCAGGGGCGGCGATTGTCGAAATGACGAAGAGCGCCGCGTCGCAATTTGGTACGCTCCCGCCATGAGCGACGTCGGAACGATTACCGAGATCGAGCCCGAAGATGGGCTCGGTTGGATCGAGATGGAAAACGGCGACCGGGTTCGCTTCGGTGGCACGGCGTGCAAGGCGTTCGTCCCGGCGATCGGCATGAAGGTGAAGGTGGTCGGTACACGGCCTGGATACGGCGGCACCATCAAGGCCACCGAGCTGGCCCACGTCGCCGACGCGCCGAAGTCCTTCGCCAAGGCCGGGGGCGCGGCGGCTCCCGCGCCGCGCACGAGCCTTCACGCAGTGCAGCAGTCCGGCGTCCGAGCCAGCGACGTCCTGCTCGCCCTCCTCGCCCGCGCCGATGCAGACGACGCGGTCCACGCCGATCTCACGGCCGCTTCCTTCAAGACCGGGATCTCCGGTCGGGCGGGATGCCCCAACCCGTGGTTCTACGCCGTCGCCGAGGACAAGGCGGGCAACGCCATCGGTCTCTACGCTCATCCCATGTTCGACGCCGAGCTTCCGTGGCTCTCCTGGCAGCCGGGCGCGCGCGTCCTGCGTCTCCTCGCCTTCGACAGCGCCTCGTTCTTCCCGGCGCTGCTCGCGCAAGCGACGGCATCGGGCGTCGACGCAGCCGTCGTTCAGCGACTGCGCAAGGATCTCGTCGGCGCTGGCATGCCCGACGCGCAAGCCGCCCCATTCGGCAGCGGTCAGAAGGTCGAGTGGCTCCCTCCCGACGAGAGCGAGCTACGTCCGGTCGACGCCTACCTCTCCGAGAGCGATGGCGGCGCCATGGAGCGTGGCCTGATCGCCCACGCCTACGGTAAGACCCCGAATCCACAGGCCGCCCAGGCGCTGAAGCAGCTCTACCAGACCTGGGGCTGGCAGCTGCCGAGCTGGGAGTGACGACCGCAATCCTGCTACTCTTCGAGGATGCGTAGTCTTTCCATTCTCTTCGTTTCCATCTTCTGTTTCAGCCTCGCGGCCTGCGGCGAGTCCCACGATGCCTTGGATGGCGCCGCGGGGGATGACGCGGCGATCGACACCGGCGGCAGCACGTCGGATGGTGGCGGCACCGACGGCGGAGCGGCGGACGGAAGCGTGGTGGTCGACGGGAGCGTCACCGTCGACGCAGGCGCGACCGACGGGGGGAGCCCGAGCGACGCGACCGTGGTCACCGACGGCGGCACGAGCGCCGACGGCGGCGTCGTGGTCGTCGACGCGTCCACCGCCGACGGAAGCACCGGGCGGATCGATTGCGGGATGATGACCTGCGACGCAGCGACCGAAGAGTGCTGCGTCATGGGCGTGGGCTCCGGAATGGTCACCACCTCGTGCATCCCGATGGGCGGCACCTGCATGGGCGGGGGAACGGCGGCTTGCGACGGTCCCGAGGATTGTGCTTCGGGCGACGTCTGCTGCGGCACCGGCGGCGGCGGCAGCTTCTCCGTCGACTGCGCGCCTTCGGCGATGTGCGGCGGCTTCACCTCCTTCGAGCTCTGTCACACCGCGGGCGACTGCACCGACACCCGGGACATGTGCTGTCCCTTCATGGCGATGGGCGTCTCCACCGCGATCTGTTCCCGTCGCTGCTTCTGAGCCCGTGCCGAGGCGCTGAGCCTCCGGCTCAGGTCGCGCTCAGCTCGCCCGCGCCGCGGCAGAGGATGCAACGGCCGGTTCCTTGGCAGTCGATGCAATCGCGCGGGGCGGCGCCCTCGCAGGTCACGCATGCGCCGTCGCCGCCGCATTCGTAGCACTCGCTCTTTCCCCGGGCGGGCCGATAGAAGCGTCGCCGACGCGGCGCGTGACGTCCCTGGTGCGGCGGAGCGATCGCGGCAAACTCCGCTGGCGTCACCTGCCAGATCTCCGCCCGCCGCGCCTCGGCCTCGCGCTCGATCCCCACGTGTCGGGAGCCCGCCGGGAAATCGCAGCGGACGGCCAGGTCCTCGAAGATCCACCTCGCCTCCTTTTCGCGCCAGAGGTGACGGAGGCCACAGCTCTCACACGGGTGCACCGCAGTCACGAGGCGGAAGGGCATCGCGACGCCATCCGCCGTGATCTCGTCCTCGAAGGGATGCAGGGACAGGGGGGCGAGGCGAGATCCGCAACTGCAGAGCGCTTGCTCTCGGGGGAGCTTCTGAACGTACCCCCACAAGAGCGCCATCGCCCCCAGCGCGCCGCCGGGCGCGCGGTAGAGCTGCCTGCGCGCGTCCTGGTGCACGCGAAGAGAGCTCCGACCTCGGAGGTAGATCTCGTCGTCCGGCGCGTCGCGAAACATCCGCCAGCGAGTATCGCGTGACTCGGGTCGCTCGTGCCAAATTCAAATGAACCCGATAGGGTTCAGCCATCGGGGGTTGGACGCCACCGAAAGCACGAGGTTCCGCGGGGAGCGAGCGAATGGGGGAGCGAGACGACGAAGAAGAGTCGACGACCATCGACCTTTCGCTCACGGGCGCGCTGACGGAGGAAGAGCTTCGCCAGCTGGGAGAGGCGCCCCCCGTCGTCCCAGAGGAAGAGAGGACGCTGACGGACGCCGTCCCGAGCGCTCCGCTGGCTCCGGACGAAGAAGAGCAAACCGTCGCCAACGCGGCGCCTCTTTCTGCGCCGCCGGAGGAAGAGCGGACTGTCGCCGACGCGGCGCCCCTCCATAGGCCGCCGGAGGAAGAGCGGACTGTCGCCGAGCGCGTGCCTCTGGACCTCGTCGCGGCGCCTCCCCCGCGGCCGATGGTCGACCCCGACACCACCTTCGCGCTCCCGCCGGAGAAGTCCGAGAATCGTCGTCCTGCCCGGGCGGAGCACCACGACGACGGTGGCCATCCTCGCCGTCGGAGTGGCGCTGCTCGTGGGCGTCGTGACGATCGTGGTCGTCATGGGATCGGCGTCCTGGAAGGAGTCGACGCGGATGGTGGTGGGCAGCCAGATGGTCGACGCCGACGCCGGAGACGTGGACGCCACCACCGCCGCCGCGACCGAAGCGAGCCCCGATGCCGCAGCTTCATCAAGCGACGACGCGAGCCCAGAGGGGACCTCCGGCGCGGACGCAGGCGTCGTCGATGCAGGCGATGCCGCGATCGCCGACGCGAACCTCGACGCCCCGGTCGCCGACGCCGCGTTCGTCATCGAGGAACCGGGAGATCCCTCCCGGCATCCGGCGCCTGGGCCCGCGCGCACGCGCCCGACGCGCCCGCGCGCAGCGTCGGTCGGCCGTCCGGCTTCAGGCCCACATGCGCTACGAAGAAGCGGAGGCTGCGTGGCGACGTGCCCTGCTCTTCCAGCCGGACAATCGCCACACCTGGGCCGGTCTCGCCAACACGTTGCGCTCCCTGGACCGTAACGCCGAGGCCGACGCCTGGCAGGCGCGCGCCGACGACGCGAGCCCGATGCGGCGGCGGCGCTGATGGCGCGCTGTCCGTTCCAGGTGGTCACCCCGTCGCTCAGCGGCGACGACGCGCGAGGCGCGCGACGCGGCGCACCAGCGAGCGGTTGGCGGCGCCGACCAGTTGCGAGGTGGAGTCGTTGGCGACCTCCATCGCGCCCTCCGTACCGTGAGCGATGATGAGCACCTCCATCGGATAGCGCTCGCCGGTCGTGGTGGCGGGCACACGGCAACCACCGGCGATCGGCCCTGCACTCGGCTCGCTCCATCCTTTCCAGCGCACGGTCACCGTTTCACCAACGGTAACAGGGCCCGCGAAGACGCGGGTGACCACCACGGAGACGTCCGCATCGACGACCCCGCGGTGACCAGCGGGAAGCGCGCCGACGGGAGTCGCCGGCCCTTCGATGCGCGCGAGGAAGACCGCGGTCGCTGAGGCGACCTCCGCACGAAGGGCGGGCCCTCTCTTTCCGCAGACGGCGCGGGCGGCCGCCGTCGAGGGTGCGACCACGGCCATCAGAGCCACGACGCCCACGATCGTTCGGAAATTGGAGGTCATGCACTCATTGTGGCAACGAGCGGCCCTTTCGTGACCGATTTTCTGCGACGACGCATCGCCAAACGCTGGAGTGTGTACGACGCTCACGGTCATGAAGACGGCGCTCCAGTGGTTCTACGGCCTCCTCGCGGTGCTCGGCGTCATCCTTCCCTGGCGATACAACGTCGAGTGGATGCAGACCTCCGATGCGACCGGCGCCTTCGACTTCGTCCGCGCCTCGATGGCCAACGCGGCCTCCACCTCGATCTCCCTCGACATCACCGTCGTCTTCCTCTGCTTCAGCGTCTGGGTCGTGGTGGAGGGCCGGCGCATCGGTATGCGCTTCGCGTGGCTCTTCATCCCGTACGCCGCCCTCGTGGCCCTCGCGAGCGCGTTCCCGCTCTTCCTGCTGCTGCGAACCCGCCGCCTTTCGCGGACCGAGCCCGGGTGAGGAAAACGGCTCGCCGGTGAGTTGCGCCCCGTGCACCGCGCCCGCCTTCGCTTCGAAGGAGCGACAACCGCCCGCTTTCACCACGGCACGTACTTCGCATTCCCTCTCCGAATGCATCTGCATCCAAAGCTCTACGGCGTCGTGCTCTTCGGGCTGCTCGCCATCGCTTCCGTCAGCACTCTGTACGACACGGTCTTCCTCGGGCGCGGCCCCGAGGGTGCCGCCGGGATGATCCTTCCCATCACAGCGTGGGCGAGCGCCCTCCTCTTCGGTGCCGTCTTTCGCCCGCGCGAGAAGGGGAATGGTTTGCAATATCCTTCAGAGTGACGGCCAAGCGGGGTCGATTGCACCCCTCCGAGCCGCGGGTATATTTTCCCGTCGTGGCTCTCCCTGCACAGGCTCGACTCGCGCGCCATCTCGCCTTCGTCGTCGCCATCGCGCTCGCCATGGGCGCGTCTCTGCCGAGCCTCGTTCGGGCCCAGGACGCACAGGAAGAGTGCGCAGGCGACTGCGACGACGACGAGGCCGAGCCGGCCATGTCCGCCGCTGAGCTGAACGACGCGCTCGCGAAGTACGAGCGCCGCGCGATGATCTTCGGCGTCACCGGCATCACGTTGATGGTCGGCGGTATCGCGACGCTCGTCGCCGCCACCGCGACCTGGGACGGGCTGGTCTGCGACACCTCGACGCCGGAGTGCGTCGACGAGGCCCGTCTGATCAACTCCATCAGCGTGGGCTCCATGTTTCTGGGCGTGCTCTCCCTCGTCGTCTCCGGCCTCTCGATCAGCGGGGCCGATCGCGTCCGCGACGAGATTCGCGAAAACGAGAGCGCGCGACTGAACGTAGAGGTCAGCGCGGGCCCGAACGGCGGCCGCGTGATGCTCACGGGCGCGTTCTGAAGACCCGTCAGTCACCCCACCGGGGTGTGCTCAGAACTTCGTCGTCCAACGAACGCCGCCACCATCGGAAGGCCGCGAAGCTGGCTCCCGCGCTCAGCGTCAGCGAGAGGCCGGTCCACAGCAGCGCGCTTCCCCGCCGCAGATGACTGCGCGCGTCCAGCTCGAGAGCCTATCGCCCAACGGCTCGATCGAGGAGCTGCTCGAGGGTGCGGTCGCGGCTCGGGGGACGAGCCGGAGCCGGAGGGGCCACGGGGGCCTGGGCTTCCGATCGCTGCATCGCATGCGTGTTGCGATGTCGGGGACGATGGCGACGGGGATGATGACGCGGCCCATCGACCGAAACCGCTGGCGTCTCTGCCACTGGCGCTGGCGCGGCCTCCACCGGCGCAGCTTCGGGCGGCTCGAGCGCGGGCTCGGCCTGTTTCGGCGCAGGCTCGAGGGCGGCGGTGATCGGTCCAGTGCCTGCCGTGTCTTCGGACGCGGCCGGGCCATCCCCCCGCTGCAGGGCGACGATGGCGACGGCTGCGACTGCCAGCACGACGGTGGCGATCAGCGCTGAGAGCGCGATGGTCACGGAGCGATCGCGGCGAGGCGCGGCCGGACCGAGCATCGGCGATGCCAGAGTGCCGACCGGCGCGCCCGTTCCGATGCCCAGCAGCGCGTCGACCGATTCGGCGTCCCAGGACTCGGGCTGCTGACGCACGCTCGGCTCTTTCCGACTGGCCGCGGCCAGGGCACGGATATCGATCAATCCGGACGCTTCGCTATTCATCTATCGACCTCTCCCTTTGCATCTCCAGACACGGAAGTACCGAGTCTCTTGGGGAGAAAAAGTTCCGACGTCATCCACGAACACTTTGGTGGCCTCCGGGCACTACCCGGTGGAGGCCATCATGATCAAAGCTCTCGTTCCAGCGCGCCGCGTCGCGCTGATCACCTGCGTCGTCGTCGTCGGATGCCAGGACTCGTCCTTTGATACGGACATCACAGCGGCGTTCGAACAGGCCGCCGACACGACCCACGAGGAACAGGGCGCTGCCGGCACAGTGATGCTCGTTACTGACGCCGACGGGCACGCGTGGAGCACCACGCGAGGTGTGGCGGACCTCGAAAGCGCGCGCCCCATCGACGGTGTGACCGAAATTCGAACCGCGAGCGCCGGTAAGACCTTCATGGGCGCACTCGTCCTGACCCTCCACGAGGAGGGTGTGCTCGATGTGGACGATCCGGTGAGCGCCTACGTGGACTTCGTGCCCAACGGAGACGCGGTCACGCTGCGGATGCTCCTTCAACACACGTCGGGGATCCCGAACTACACGAAGATCGACGCGTACAACGAGGCGGTCGCCGCCGACCCACTTCATGCATTCAGCTATCGCGAGCTCGTGGAGCTCTCGGTCACCGAGCCCTTCGACTTCGAGCCCGGCACGGGCTGGAACTACAGCAACACGGGCTACGTTCTTCTCGGCCTGATCGTCGAGGACCTCATCGGGCGACGTGTCGAGGACGAGCTCGAGGAGCGCTACTTCGCGCCGCTCGACATGCGTTCGACGCATGTTCGGTCCGCTGGCGACGCTGCGGAGCTCTGGACCGGATACATCGCGCACGATGGCAGCCTCGCTCCCGTTCCCTTCACCGCCGGATACCCCGCGGATGGCAGCGCGTGGGTCACCACCCTCGACGACCTCCGCAAGTGGGCGCGCGCGTTCTTCGGCGGCAAGCTGCACCGCCCCGAGACCCTGGCCCTCGCGCAGACCACCGCCGGTGGCATGCTCTTGAACACCGTCGCCCAGGCCTTCGGCTTCGAGACCGGCGGATATGGACTCGGCCTGGTCGTCGCACACGACTCGGACATCGGCCCCCTCCTGGCCGGCGCGGGGAACGGCGACGGCGCGCGCACCTTCGTCGGCTACCTCCCCGACATCGGCGTCACCTTCGCCGTGGCCGTCGACGTGGGGAACGGTTCCGTCCCGCTGGTCGAGACCCTCTCCGCTTCAGGCCCCATCATCGACACCATCCGGACGCTCTCGATCGAGGGTCGCCTCGGCTCGTGAGGACGCTTCGGCGCCGACGGGGCCACCTTTCCCCTGAAAAAACGAGACAATTCTGGACGCGTAGGCAGGTCCGCTTAATGAGCGGCCGAGCCCCCCATTCGTGGTACCTCTCCGGCCCATGGACCTACTGACGGCCCTCGATGCCGACACCGATTACACACCACGCCAGCTCCAGCTTCTCGTCGGAGGTTGGGTTCTCAGCTCTGGCTTGATTCGCGGCAAGATCGCCATCGATGATGGGGACGTCTCGGAAGACGACTACGACAAGCGGTCGATCTACTCGCTGCTCTACGCGCTCTACCGCACGATGGGCACGGTACCCGACGAACACGGCACCCACTACGAGTTCACCTTCAACACGTGGGGCTATGCCTGGCCCGAGGGTTGGGGCGAGCCGCCGAACAGTGATCGCGACCCGCAGCGCTTCGGCAAGAACGCTTACACCGGTCTCTACGCGCGCGACGCCGTGCGGGACTACGTGGCCGAGCGCGGGGGCAAGGTGCACGTGGTCGAGATGGGCTGCGGCACCGGCGCCGGAGCTCACCACGTCTGCAAGAACGTCCTTCCCGATTGCACCTACGAAGCGATCGACATGCAGCAGGCTGCGATTCGCACGTGCAAGCGCAAGTTCGAGTCCGAGTTGCGCGGTCGCCTTCGTCCGCGACACGGCGACGCGACGAAGCTCGCGATCCCGCCGAAGTCGGCGGACCTGCTCGCCGTATGCGAGACCCATGTCACCGAGTACCCCGGCGTCGTCACCGACGAGGACCGGCGTTTCTTCGCGCAGGCGCACTCCACGCTCAAGCCCGGCGGCTACATGGTGTGGGGAAACGCGATCCCCGACGTCACCTGGGATCCGTGCTTCGAGGCCCTCGAAGACATCGGCCTGAAGCTGGTCGAAGCGCACGACGTCACCGAAGAAGCGATCAAGGCACGCGACGACGACGAGGCGCGCCTGAACACCTACGTCGAGAACCTCCTCGAGCGGTTCTACGCGTTCCGTATGCCCCTCCTCGGCCCGCGCCAGCGCGCCGTCGCCGAGGTGGCCCTCAAGAACTTCTCCCGCCACCCCGGCACGCGTCTCTACAACAACATGACGACGCGCGAGGACACCTACAAGGTCGTCCTCCTGCAGAAGCCGAGCTGAAGACCTCAGCTCCCCAGCACGCAGTCCTCTAGCGCACGAAGACTGTTGGCGTCGTCCCCCGGGTCAGCGATGCGCGCGCCGGTTCGCCAGGGGAACAACCCCCAATGCCGAGACGTCTCACATTCAAGAGGCCCCCGCATCCGTGCCGTGGCCGCCTGGTTGAATGTCCGAGCCCTCCCCCGCCACCAAAGCAGTACTCCCCATGGACCTCCCCGACCTCGAAAAGCGCGCCGCACAAGCCGTCGCGCAGATGAGCGACGCCGCCGTTCGCCGCATCGCATCCGCCGACGCCGATGGCGTCGTCATCGCCCTCGCCTCCTCCGAGACCCCCAACGAAGAAACGGTTTCGAGGCTCCGAAGTCTCGTCCACCAGCTGTGTAAGGAGCGCGCGGAGCGAGGACGCACGTCGCTGGCCGGCTGAGGCCGCCTACTTCTGAGCGCTGTCGGGCCCTCGGGCCTCGACGCGCGCCAGCCACGCCGCGAGCGGCACGAAGCACGCGACGACCCCGGCGGTGGCGATGTAGGGGATGCCGACGTCGTGCGGCAGGAGCGCGGTGCCGACGATGGGCCCGAGGACGCCGCCGGCGTCGCCACAGAGCTGCAGCAATCCGACCGCTGTTCCGCGTCGTTCGCGCGGCACGAGCGCGCCCATCAGGACGAGCAGCGAGGGGCCCAGCCCCGCGGCCCCGAGCCCGATGAGAACGAGGCCTGCCGCCACGCCCCCGACGTGCGCGGAGGAGCCGACGACGGCGAGGCCGGCCACGACCAGCAGCATCGCCACGGTGGCGACCCGCGCGTGCGCTCGCCACCGATCGCCGATGCGCCCGGCGAGGGGCGTCGTGGCCGCGTCGACGGTGATCGCGAGCGCCATCAGCAGGCCCGCCGTCCCCTGCTCGTTGCGCCCGAGCACCGAGAGATCGCGGGCGTGCACCAACAGCGCGATCGTCGCGAGGATCATGCCCCCGAACGCGAAGTTGAGGATCATGTTGAGGACGCCGATGGCGACCAGGCGCCGATCGCGCATGGCGCGGAGCGTCTCGCGAAAGGATGTGTCTCGCTCGAAAGGAGAGCGCAGGTCGGGCACGCGGACGGACGCCACCACCAGCGCCACGAGCACCGCGCACCCCGCGACGGCAAATGTCATCGCATCACCGATCGCCTCCGAGAGCAGGCCGCCCGCCGCCAGCCCGATGGGCACGCCGAGGACGATGGACGCGCGCACGGTCCCGGCGGCACGCCCGCCTTGCGCGGCGCCGCCCGCATGCAGCGCGAGCGCCTGGGCCGCGATGAACACGGAGGCCGAGCTGAGGCCGTGGAGCAGGCGGCCCGCGAGGAAGAACGGCCCGACGATGCCCGTCACGTCGCCGAGGCCGAAGAGCGCGAGCACCACCGTCTGTACGGCGAGGCCGAAGAGCAGCATGCGTCGCGCGCCGAATCGGTCCGCGAAGGAGCCGACGAAGGGGCTCGAGACGACGCGCACCGCACGGTTAGCGGCGAGGATCACGCCGATGAACGGAAGCGACAGGCCGTGCTCCATCGCCACGATCGGGAGGATGGGAAACACCAGCCCACCCGCCATACCGGCGAGGAGCGTTCCGGGCGCGACGTCCCAGGCGAGCGAAGTACGCGGACCGGTGCGCGGTGCTTCGCTCGGCGCACCCTCTGTCATTGCGTTTCTTCGTCGGGCAGCGCGATGAGCATGCGAACCGCTTCCATCAACTGTGATTCTTTTTCGGCGTCGAGTACGACCTTCGGAACCGACTCGATGGAACGGAGGTGCCGCAGGCGTTCGACGCGACGGATCTCGGCTTGATGGGGATCCCCGGCGAGTCCGCGGGTTTGGGGTCCAACGTCATGCTCTCCTTGCTACCACGTCTGTTAGGGTCCGTGCTGCGGCGACCAAATGGTACGCTCCGCCCGCGAATGAGCCGGGCCACGCCCCCCACCAACACCGTCAACAGGCCGCACCTTCGCGCACCGCTGCGCGTGGTCGATGCGGTCGGCGGCTTCTTCGTCGGCGGCAGCGATCGCCGGCCGATCACCATCGAGGGCCTGAGGCGAACGGCCGAGCGCAAAGTCGGGTTCAGCGACTGGGGCCTCACCCCAGACTACGAGCGCGCCGGCGAGCTCCTCGAGAAGGACCTGGCCGACTACACCTGCAACTTCCTCGGCCGCATCGCGATGGTGGACATTCTCCTTCGCTACCACCTGACCCGCTTGAAGATGCGCCGCGCCCTCGCCAACCCGCCCGAGGGTATGGGCTTCAAACGCCCGCCGTACTTCGTCACGGGCCTGTTCCGGACCGGCACCACGTTCATGCACAACCTCCTGTCGGCCCTCCCGAACCGGGAGGGCCTCTCGACCTACGAGCTGCTCTGTCCCGTGCCTGAGCCCGGCCGCGAAGCCGAGGCGCGACGCATGGCTCGGTCGGCTGCCTTCGTCAGCCCAGAGCTCGAGGTCATCCACCCTTTTCGGGGCGATGCCCCGGAAGAATGTTGGCTCGCCATGTCGAGCGCGATGCGCAGCCACGCGTGGGGCGTCGTCCTGGATGTCCCGACGTACGTCGCGTGGCTCGACGCGTGTGACATGCGTGAGCCCTACGGCGACTACCGCGCCATCCTCGAGTACGTCAGCACCTTTCGCGACCGGGGCCTCGTCCTCAAGGACCCCAGCCACACGCCCTGCATCGAGGCCCTGCACCAGGCGATCCCCGAGGCGCGCATCGTCTTCATGCATCGCGACCCGGCCACCTCGGTTTCTTCGTACTGCAGCCTCTCGGCCATCCATCACCGCACCTATTACGGCAGCTACGACCCCAACGCCGTCGGCCAGAAGATCCTCGACCGCTTCTCGCACTACCTGGACGCCGCCACCGAGCAGCGCCCCCGGATCCCCGACGACCACATCCTCGACGTCGACTACCACGCATTCGTGGAAGATCCGGTCGCGATGGTCCGCCGCATCGCCGAACATTTCGGTGACCCCTGGTCCGACGAGGCCGAGGCGGCCGTACGCGCGAAGGTCGCGGACCACCCGCGCAACAAGAACGGCAAACATCACTACTCGGCCGCCCAATGGGGCCTCACCGCCGAGGGGATCCGCGAGCGCTTTGGCGGGTACTTGCGGGAGCACGACGTACAGAGGGAGGATCGCTGAAGGATGAAGCGCTCGACGCATTACTTCTGGGGAGCAGTGCTGATCGCGTGTCTGGCCGCCGGGTGTGGTGGGAGCCAGGCGCAGGACACGGCGCCCGAATCGGCCCGCGGTGAGGGCGAGGAAGTCACGCCCGCGGAAGCCGCGCGCACCGAAGCCGACGACCGCGCCGAGCTGATCGAAACGCTGCAGGCCCAGGGAGAGGTCTTCGTGAAGATGGCTTCGGGATGCGTGCGCTTCGAGGTGGCGAACGAAGTGCCTAATCTCGTGGAGGCGAGCGACGCCCCGGATGCGCCGAGCTTCTACATCTACCGTTCGCTCTTCGGCGAGTACAACCTGGAGTACTGGTCCGCGAAGTTCAGCGGCTCGACGATGGAGCTCACCGGTCCCACGCGGGCTCTCGTGACGGCCTCGGGTCCGCAGCGCGTCGACGAAGGTGAGGGCGTCACGCAGTACCCGCTCCCCACCCTCTTCGCCGACCACGTCGCCTTCTCCCCGGAAGGCTCCTCAGCGTCGGACGCCTTCGACCCCACGACCCTGCGCGTCTTCTGGTTCGAGGAGCGCACCTGCGCCGCAGACGACGAGTCCGCGGTGGTGCCGCAGCTCTGAGCTCATGCCACGTCGCTCGAAGCTCCTCTTGGCGCTGCTCGTCGCTTGGCTCGCCTGTGCGTGCGGCGCCTCGAGCAGCTCAGGGGCCGAAGAGCCGGCCGAAACGGAGGTGGTGCGCCTGACCGGAGAGCTGGTCGGCGACTTCAGCGCTGGGGGACAGGGATTCGAGCTCGTCTTCTTCGGCGATGACGACGCCTTCTACATCGTCGGTCGCGATTCCCCTGGCTACGCCGCGGCCCTCGCGGCCGCGCGGGAGGCGCCAAGAGGCCGTCTGCCGGCCACGGTCGAAGGCGGGGTGAGTGAGACCAGCTACGAGGAGCGGGCCGATACCGACCCAGAGCAGTCGGTCGAGCATCGCTCCAAAGTGCTGTGGCTCGCGTCGTTCGCCCCTCAGCCGGCGCCCGAGCTCCCAGAAGAGAGCGAAGAGCCTCCGCCCCCACCGAGGGAGCGCCACCTCGCGGTTCGCTGGGACCAACTGGCGGACCCGCAATCGACGACCGCCCTCATCGTGCGAACCGTCGACGAGTGGGAGGGCCTCTTCGTCGGTGCCCCGCCGGAGACCATCGACTTCGGACGCGCGATCGTGGTCGGCGTCGTGCAGCCGGGGATGGCGAGCGTACGCATCGACGACGTGCGCGTGGAGGGCGGCGAGGTCGTCGTCTCCGCGACCGTGGAGCTGCCCAACCCGAGCTGCGGCGAAGCCCCACTCGGCGCGCTCGACATGATGGTGATCGAGAAGGTCGACATGAACATCCGCTTCGACCTGCAACGCCGCACGGGCGAGTGCTGAGAGGGATGGCGACCGTCAGATTCGAATGCCGCAAGTGCCGCCCCTAGCGGGAAGGCGTGGGAGGGGGCGCGGCGTCCGGTTCGGCGTCGAAAGTTGAAAAGTGTAGACCGTCCCCGAAACCTAGACTCGGGATCGGGAAGGCGTGGGAGGGGGCGCGGCGTCCGGTTCGGCGTCGAAAGTTGAAAAGTGTAGACCGTCCCCGAAACGGCGAACGGCGCGCCCTTTTGGACGCGCCGTTCGGCTGACGTTTGCGCTTGCGCGCTTCGGGCTACTCTTCGCTGGCTGCGGCGGCGAGCTCTTCGGCGGCGGCGTAGTCGCTGGCGCCCATGGTGACGGCGTCTTCGACGACCATGTCGAGCTTCTGGTAGGCGGCGAGGCCGGTGCCGGCGGGGAGGAGGCGTCCCATGATGACGTTCTCCTTGAGGCCGCGCAGGTAGTCGATCTTGCCGCTGATGGCCGCCTCGGTCAGCACCTTCGTCGTCTCCTGGAAGGAGGACGCGCTGATGAACGAGTCGGTCGACAGCGAGGCCTTGGTGATGCCGAGGAGGAGCGGCTCCGCCACGGCGGGCTGGCCGCCGGCGGCGATGACGCGCTCGTTCTCGCGCTCGAAGACCGTCTTTTCGACCTGCTCGTCGCTCAAGAAGTTCGAGTCACCGACCTCCTTGATACGGACGCGACGCAGCATCTGCCGGACGATCGCCTCGATGTGCTTGTCGTTGATGGAGACGCCCTGCAGGCGATAAACCTGCTGGATCTCGTTCACGAGCCAGGCCGCGAGCTCCTTCTCACCCTTGACCTTCAGGATGTCGTGCGGGTTCGCGGGGCCGTCCATCATCGACTCGCCGGCGCGGACGTGGTCGCCCTCCTTCACCGTCAGGTGCTTGCCCTTGGCGATGAGGTACTCCTTCGGCTCGCCGACCTCCGGCGTGATGATGACCTTGCGCTTGCCCTTCGTGTCCTTGCCGAAGTTGATCACGCCGTCGATCTCGGAGATGACAGCGTGGTCCTTCGGCTTTCGGGCCTCGAAGAGCTCCGCGACGCGGGGCAGGCCGCCCGTGATGTCCTTGGTCTTCGTCGTCTCGCGCGGGATCTTCGCGATGATCTCGCCCGCTTCGACTTCCTGACCTTCGACCGGGATGATGTTGGCGCCGACGGGCAGGAAGTACCGCGCCTCGTTGTCGCCGTGCGTCTTGAGGGTCTCGCCGTCGGGGCCCTTGATGCTCACGCGCGGACGCGCGTTCGGATCGCGGGACTCGATGACGACGCGGCGGCTGAGGCCCGTCACTTCGTCGAGCTTCTCCTCCATCGTCACGCCTTCGACCAGGTCGCCGTACTTCGTCACGCCGGCCACCTCGGTGAGCAGCGGGATGGCGTACGGGTCCCACTCGGCCAGGACCGAGCCCTTGTCGACGTGCTGGCCGTCTTCGACCTTCACGAAGGCGCCGTAGGTGAGGTTGTAGCGCTCACGCTCGCGGCCGGACGGGTCGACGATCTTGATGATCCCGTGACGGTTCATCACCACCACCGACTTGTCCTTCTTGGTGACCATCTTGGCGTTCTCGAAGCGGACCGTACCCTCGGAGCGACACTCCAGGTTCGACTGCTCGATCTTGCCGCGGGCGGCCGCGCCACCGATGTGGAAGGTCCGCATCGTCAGCTGCGTGCCGGGCTCGCCGATGGACTGCGCGGCGATGACGCCGACCGCCTCACCCATGTTCACCGCGTAGCCGCGGGCGAGGTCACGCCCGTAGCACTTGGCGCAGATGCCGCGACGCGTCTGGCAGGTGAGCACCGACCGGATGATGACGCGCTCGATGCCCGCCTCTTCGATCAGGTCCACCTTGTGCTCGTCGATCTCGTCGTTGGCGTCGACGATGATGTCGCCGGTCACCGGGTCGACGATGTCCTCGAGAGCCGTACGGCCGAGGACGCGCTCGCCGAGCGTGGTCACGACCTCGCCACCCTCTTCGAGCTTGCTGACCCAGATGCCGTCGAGCGTCTCGCAGTCGTACTCGGTGATGACGCCGTCCTGCGCCACGTCGACGAGACGACGGGTCAGGTAACCCGAGTTCGCCGTCTTGAGCGCGGTGTCGGCCAGACCCTTACGGGCGCCGTGCGTCGAGATGAAGTACTCGAGGACCGTCAGCCCTTCGCGGAAGTTCGCCGTGATGGGCGTCTCGATGATCTCGCCCGAGGGCTTGGCCATGAGGCCACGCATCCCGGCGAGCTGGCGGATCTGCTGGTTGATCCTCGGGCGCCCGAGTCGGCCATCATGAAGATCGGGTTGAAGGACGCGGTCTGCGTCGTCTTGCCGGTCGACGGGTCGATCGCATCCTCGACGCCGATGCCGTCGAGCAGATCGCGCGCGACCTGGTCCGCCGCGGCGGCCCAGATGTCGACGACCTTGTTGTAGCGCTCGCCGTCCGTGATGAGGCCTTCCTGGTACTGCTCGACCACCGTCTCCACGTCCGCCTGCGCCTCACCGAGGATCTCGACCTTGCTGGCCGGGATCTCCATGTCGTCCATGCAGATCGAGAGCCGGCCTGCGTCGACATCTCGAAGCCGAGAGTACGCAGGCGGTCGGCGAGGAGCACCGTCGCCTTGTTGCGGCTGACGCGGTAGCACTGGTCGATCAGGGCCGACAGCGCCTTCTTGTCCAGGACCTTGTTGACGTAGTCGAAGGAGAGCTCGCCGGGCAGGATCTCGCTGACCAGCACGCGGCCGACGGTCGTCTCGTAGGATCTTGCCGTCGATGCGGCACTTGATCTTCGCGTGCAGGTCGACCTCGCCCGGTCGTAGGCCAGGCGCACCTCGTCCTGCGACGCGAAGATGCCGGTGAAGTCGCCCTTCTTCTCCTGACCCGGCTCGGTAGCTCGCCCTGACAGAACGGCTTCTCGCGCGTCATGTAGTAGAGGCCGAGGACGATGTCCTGGGTCGGGTTGATGATCGGGCGGCCGTTCGCCGGCGACAGGATGTTGTTCGTGCTCATCATGAGCACGCGCGCTTCCATCTGCGCCTCGACCGAGAGCGGCACGTGGACCGCCATCTGGTCGCCGTCGAAGTCGGCGTTGAAGGCCGTGACAGACCAGCGGGTGGAGCTGGATGGCCTTGCCCTCGATGAGCACCGGCTCGAAGGCCTGGATGCCGAGGCGGTGGAGCGTCGGTGCGCGGTTGAGCATCACCGGGTGCTCGGTGATGACCTCGTCCAGGATGTCCCAGACCTCGGGCTTCTCCTTCTCGACCATCTTCTTCGCGCTCTTGATGGTGGTGACGTACCCGCGCTCTTCGAGCTTGTTGTAGATGAACGGCTTGAAGAGCTCGAGCGCCATCTTCTTCGGCAGGCCGCACTGGTGCAGCCTGAGCGCCGGGCCGACCACGATGACCGAACGGCCCGAGTAGTCGACGCGCTTGCCGAGGAGGTTCTGGCGGAAGCGGCCCTGCTTGCCCTTGAGCATGTCGCTCAGGGACTTCAGCGGGCGCTTGTTCGGGCCGGTGATGGTCTTGCCGCGACGGCCGTTGTCGAAGAGGGCGTCGACCGCCTCCTGCAGCATGCGCCGCTCGTTCCGGATGATGATCTCCGGCGCGTTCAGCTCGATGAGGCGCTTGAGGCGGTTGTTGCGGTTGATGACGCGACGGTAGAGGTCGTTGAGGTCCGAGGTCGCGAAGCGGCCGCCGTCGAGCGGCACGAGCGGGCGCAGATCCGGCGGCAGCACCGGGATGACCGTGAGCATCATCCACTCGGGGCGGTTGCCCGACTCCTTGAACGCCTCGACGACCTTGAGGCGCTTGGCGTACTTCTTCCGCTTCGCCTCGCTGGTCGCCTCGCGCATGTCGCACGCGGAGCTCTTCGGCCATGCGCGTGGACGTCGACGTCCTTGAGCATCTCGAGGATGGCCTCGCCGCCCATGCCCGCGATGAACGCGTCGTACGCCGAACTCGTCGTTGAGCTCCTGGTAGCGCTCCTCGCTCAGGATCTCGCCCTTCTCGAGCGGCGTCTCCATCGGGTCGAGGACGACGTAGCTCTCGCAGTAGAGGACGCGCTCGAGGTCCTTGAGCGTGATGTCGAGGATGGCGCCGATGCGCGACGGCAGGCTCTTGAGGAACCAGATGTGCGCGACCGGCGTGGCCAGCGTGATGTGGCCGAGGCGCTCACGACGCACCTTGGACTGAATCACCTCGACGCCGCACTTCTCGCAGACGATCCCACGGTGCTTCATGCGCTTGTACTTGCCGCAGTTGCACTCGTAGTCCTTCACCGGGCCGAAGATCTTCGCGCAGAAGAGGCCGTCGCGCTCCGGCTTGAAGGTACGGTAGTTGATCGTCTCCGGCTTCTTCACCTCGCCGTGCGACCACTCGCGGATCTTCTCCGGGCGACGCCAGCGAGATGCGAATCGCGGAGAAGGAGAGCGGATCCTTGGGCTTCTCGAAGAAACTGAAGATGTCCTTCATTGCCCTTACTCCTCCTCAGCGGCCATCACGTCGTCCGTGCGGCCGGTGTTGCGGCGATCGATGAGCTCGACGTTCAGGCACAGAGCCTGAAGCTCCTTCATCAGCACGTTGAAGCTCTCGGGCAGGCCCGCGTCGAGCGTGTGGTCACCCTTGACGATGGCCTCGTACATCCGGGTGCGACCCTGCACGTCGTCCGACTTGACGGTGAGGAACTCCTGCAGCGCGTAAGCCGCGCCGTAGGCCTCCATCGCCCAGACCTCCATCTCGCCGAGGCGCTGGCCACCGAACTGGGCCTTGCCGCCGAGAGGCTGCTGGGTGACGAGCGAGTAGGGACCGATGCTCCGGGCGTGGATCTTGTCGTCCACCAGGTGGTGGAGCTTCAGCATGTACATGATGCCGACGGTGACGTCCTGGTGGAACGCCTCGCCGGTGCGACCGTCGAAGAGCATCGTCTGCCCGTTGAGCTGTAGACCGGCGAGCTCGAGCAGCTCCTTGATCTCGTCCTCGTGCGCGCCGTCGAAGACGGGCGTCGCGAGGTGCAGGCCGCTCGTCGAACTTGCGCGCGAAGCGCGAATAGATCTCGTCGTCGGGCAGCTCCTCGACGAGCTCTCGGATCTCGCCGCGCTTGTAGATCTTGTTGCAGGTGCTCGCGGAGCGCCTCGCCGGCGAGGCCCTGCTCGTCGACAGCATCGCCTGGAGCTGCTGCCCGAGGAGGTTGCCGGCCCAGCCGAAGTGGGTCTCGAGGATCTGCCCGACGTTCATGCGGCTCGGAACGCCGAGCGGGTTGAGGCACGATGTCGACCGGCGTGCCGTCCGGCGAGGTACGGCATGTCCTCTTCCGGAAGGATCCGGCTGACGACGCCCTTGTTCCCGTGGCGACCGGCCATCTTGTCGCCGACCTGGAGCTTGCGCTTGATGGCGATGTAGACCTTCACCATCTTGATGACGCCCGGCGGAAGCTCGTCGCCCTTGCTGAGCTTGCCGATCTTCTCCTGGAAGAGCGTCTCGATGGCCTGGGTCTGCTCCTCGAGCTGCGTCGAGGATGCTGCGTCGATCTTCTCCTTGCCCTTCTCGATCTCGATGTGCCCCAGTACTTCGGCGGGATCGGGTCGAGGCTCGCGGCGTCGATCTTGGCGCCCTTGGCGAGCGAGCACCTTGCCCTTGTCGTCGACGAGCTTCGCCGCGGTGGTGCGGCCGCTCAGGAGCAGCTTGCGTACGCGGTCGTAGGCGGACTCGCGGATGATCTTGATCTCATCCGCCATGTCCTTTTCGAGCTTGGCGCGCTCCTGATCCTCGATCTCGCGGGCGCGCTCGTCCTTCTCGGTCCCCTTGCGCGCGAAGACGCGCGCGTTGATGACGATGCCCGCCACGCCCGGCGGCACGCGCAGCGAGCTGTCGCGGACGTCGCCGGCCTTCTCACCGAAGATGGCGCGAAGCAGCTTCTCCTCGGGGGAGAGCTGGGTCTCGCCCTTCGGCGTGATCTTGCCGACGAGGATGTCGCCGCTCGTCACCTCGGCGCCGATGCGGATGATGCCGCTGTCGTCGAGGTCCTTGAGCGCCTCTTCACCGACGTTCGGGATGTCGCGGGTGATCTCCTCCTTGCCGAGCTTGGTGTCGCGGGCGACGCACTCGAACTCCTCGATGTGCACGGAGGTGAAGACGTCCTCCTTGGCGATGCGCTCGCTGACGAGGATCGAGTCCTCGAAGTTGTAGCCAGCCCAGGGCATGAACGCGACAGATGATGTTCTGGCCGAGGGCCAGCTCACCCATGTCGCAGCTGGGGCCGTCAGCGATGACGTCGCCCTGCTTCACCTTGTCACCGGCGCGAACGATCGGGCGTCTGGTTGTACGCGGTGTTCTGATTGGAGCGCTGGAACTTGTTCAGCCGGTAGATGTCCGGGAACGCGCCAGCCTCGCCCTCGGCCTTGACGACGATGCGGGTCGCGTCGACCGACTCGACCACGCCGTCGCGCTTCGCGACCATGCACACGCCCGAGTCGCGCGCCACCTTGGCCTCGAGGCCGGTGCCGACGATCGGAGCAGCCGACCGGATGGTGGGCACGGCCTGCCGCTGCATGTTCGAGCCCATCAGCGCGCGGTTCGCGTCGTCGTGCTCGAGGAAGGGAATCAGCGAGGCCGCGACCGACACGAGCTGGTTCGGCGAGACGTCCATCAGGCTGATGGAGTCCGGCGGGACCATCACGAAGTCGCCGTTGTAGCGGGCGCTCATCAGGTGCTCACCGAGGCTCCTCGTCTTCGGGTCGATGTCGGCGTTCGCCTGCGCGATGTAGTGGCCTTCCTCCTCGAGCGCGCGAGTACCAGCGCACGTCGTCGGTGACCTTGCCGTCCATGCACTTGCGGTACGGCGTCTCGACGAAGCCGTACTCGTTGACGCGCGCGTAGGTCGACAGCGACGCGATCAGGCCGATGTTCGGACCTTCCGGCGTCTCGATCGGGCAGATGCGGCCGTAGTGCGTGGCGTGAACGTCGCGGACCTCGAAGCCCGCGCGCTCGCGGGTCAGACCGCCGGGCCCGAGCGCCGAGAGGCGACGCTTGTGCGTGACCTCGCGACAGCGGGTTGGTCTGATCCATGAACTGCGAGAGCTGGCTCGAGCCGAAGTACTCCTTGACGA
Source organism: uncultured delta proteobacterium (assembly GCA_963727445.1). Lineage (GTDB taxonomy): Bacteria > Myxococcota_A > Polyangia > Polyangiales > B10-G4 > B10-G4. Next base: position 244,543 of record CAVSGI010000012.1, on the reverse strand, counting down.
CGGCGCTCACCGGCTTGGCGTTGATGAGGTCGTGCGGCATGAGCGTCTCGATCTCCTGAGACATGCTCATGCGCTCCTTGATGGCGCGCTCCATGCGGACCAGACCGATGCGGTACTGGTTCTCCATCAGCTCGCCGACCGCACGCACCCGGCGGTTGCCGAGGTGGTCGATGTCGTCGATGGAGCCGCGGCCGTTCTTCAGCTCGATGAGGTGCTTGACCGTCTCGAGGATGTCCCGCGCGGTGAGCACGGTGGTGTCGAGGTCGGGCTTGGTCTCGTCGTCCTTGTAGAACTTGTAGTTCAGCTTCAGCCGGCCGACCTTGCGACAAGTCGTAGCGCTCGGGGTTGAAGAAGAGGTTGTTGAAGAGGGTCCGCGCGGTCTCCAGCGTGGGCGGATCGCCGGGGCGCAGGCGACGGTAGATCTCGAGGATCGCCTCGTCCTGGGTGCTGATCTTGTCCGCGATGAGCGTGTCGCGCAGGTAGACTGCCGACGTTGAGGCCGTCGATGAAGAGGACCTTGAATCTGCTTGGCGCCCGGCCTCGCGATGCGCCTCGAGCTTCTCCTCGGTGATCTCCTCGTTGACGCCGAGAAGGATCTCGCCGGTCTCCTCGTCGATGACGTCCTCGGCGCTGACCTTGCCGATGACCTCGGTCGTGTCCATGGGGAGCCGGTCGAGGCCAGCCGTCGCGGAGCTTGCGGATCGCCGCACGGGTGAACTTCCGGTTCTTGCGGACGATGACGTCGGAGCCGACCTTGATGTCGCGCGTGGCGCGCTGGCCCGGGAGAAGGTCGTACTCGATGGACTTCGAGAACTTGCCCTTGCCCTCGGTGTAGATCGTCTCGGTGTCGTAGTAGAACTTGAGCAGATCCTGGGCGGTGTAGCCGAGCGCCTTGAGCAGCACCGTCGCGTGCATCTTCCGGCGGCGGTCGATGCGGACGTAGATGAAGTCCTTCGGGTCGAACTCGAAGTCGAGCCACGAGCCGCGGTAGGGGATCACGCGGGCCTGGTAGAGGAGCTTGCCCGAGCTGTGGGTCTTGCCCTTGTCGTGGTCGAAGAAGACGCCCGGGCTGCGGTGCAGCTGGCTGACGACGACGCGCTCGGTCCCGTTGATGATGAACGTACCGTTCTCCGTCATCAGCGGGATCTCGCCGAAGTAGACCTCCTGCTCCTTGATGTCGCGGACGGCCTTCTCGGCACCGTCACCGCCGCGTGTCGTAGATGATCAGCTGGATGGTGACCTTGATCGGCGCCGCGTAGGTCATGCCACGCTGGCGGCACTCGTCGACGTCGTACTTCGGCCGCTCGAGCGTGTACCCCACGAAGACGAGCTCGCTCGTCCCGTTGAAGTCCCGGATCGGGAAAACGCTACGGAAGACCCCCTGCAGACCGATGTCCATCCGCTCGTGCGGCGGAACGTTGGCCTGCAGGAACTTCTCGTAGGACTTCTTCTGGATGTCGATCAGGTTCGGGATCTCGAATGATCTGCTCGATCTTCCCGAAGCTGTGTCGGACCCGGAAGTTGGTCTGAACCATCGCCGCCATGATGTCAGGTGCCTCCGAGGTCGGTCGCCAACCGACCCGTGCTTTTCGTGAGCGCGCTATCAAGGAAGAAGCCGCGCAGCGCGCGGTCAGACCGCACGCGAACGGAAAATACAGAACAAAGTGCAGGAGCTCGAGCAGGCCGGGTGAGCCCGGACTGTTCGTGCGGGCGAGCGCCGTCGCGAAGCGGAGCGACTCGCATGTCGCTTGGACACAGACGCGGCGGAGGACGCAAGGGCGCCACGCCGCGTGTGCGGCTTCGATGGACAGCCGGAAGACGCCCTCGGCAGAACAGGACAACCGTCACTACTTGAGCGGTGACCTTGGCGCCGGCTTCCTCGAGCTTCTTCTTGATCTCCTCGGCCTCGTCCTTGGAGACGCCTTCCTTGACGGCCTTGGGCGCGCTCTCGACGAGGTTCTTCGCGTCGGCCAGGCCGAGGCGGGTGATCTCGCGGACCGCCTTGATGACGTTGATCTTCTTGGCGCCGGCCTCGGTCAGCTCGACCGTGAACTCGGTCTGCTCCTCCGACCGCAGCCGCCGGCGCGCCGGGAGCCGCAGCGCCAGCAACCGCGACCGGCGCCGCCGAGACGCCCCACTTCTCCTCGAGCTGCTTCACGAGGTTCGCCACGTCCATGACGGTCCAGGAGCTGAGCTCCTCGACCATCTGATCCACGTTCATGTTCGCCATCGTCTGTATCTCCGCTAACCGTTCACGGTCGACGCGCCGTCTGTCTGATCGCCCGTGGAATGGACGTTTTGGGAGTTACTGAGCCTTCGCCCTGACTGCACGCTTCGTGCGTCGAAGACGTAGGCGAGGTTCTGGGCCGGAGCGCAGGAGCTGCCGAACCAGGTTCTGTGCGGGCGCCATGAGCTGCGCGAGCAGCATGGCGCGGATCTCGTCCTTGCCGGGCAGAGCGTCGCGAGCTCGGCCTCGACGCGCGGCGCATCGAGGACCTGCCCTCGAGGAGGCCACACTTGACCTCGAGCTTCTCGCTGCTCGTCGCCTTCCTTGCGGAACGCCTTGATGATCTTGGCCGCGGCCGAGGGATCCTCGTAGCGACCAGGCGATCCCGGTCATCCCCTTGAGGTGACCCTTCAGCGCTTCGTGTTCATCGAGGTCGGTGCCCTTGAGCGCCTGCTTGACCAGGCGTGTTCTTGCACCACCCTGTACTCGACGCCCGCCGTCGCGGAAGCGGGCGCGCAGCTCGGTGATGCTGCGGCACGTCGATGCCGCGGAAGTCGACGAGCACGGCCGCGACCGCGCGATCGAAGCTGTCGCGAATCTTCGACCTGCTCGACGACTCTCGGCCTGTCGTTGCGCGTGAGCTCCATGACTCACGCCTCCGCCGTCGCCACGGATGCCGGGGGTCGATTCTGGATGCCCGGGCCCATGGTGGAGCTCAGCGTGATGCTCCTCAGGTAGGTGCCCTTGGCAGACGCCGGCTTGGCCTTGCAAGAGCGCCTCGACGGAGCGCTCGCACGTTCTCCTGCGAGCTTGTCGGCCTCGAAGGACGTCTTGCCGACCGGCGCGTGGACGATGCCCGCGCGCTCGACGCGGAACTCGACCTTGCCGGCCTTCGCGTCGCTGACGGCCTTGGTCACGTCGAAGGTGACGGTCCCGACCTTGGGGTTGGGCATCAGACCGCGCGGACCGAGCACGCGCCCGAGTCGACCGACCTGACCCATCATGTCGGGCGTGGCGACGACCGTGTCGAAGTCGAGCCAGCCCTCCTGGACCTTAGCCACCATGTCGTCGGCGCCGACGAAATCGGCACCGGCTGCTTCGGCCTCGTTCGCCTTCTCGCCCTTCGCGAACACGAGGACGCGGTCGGTCTTGCCGATGCCGTGCGGGCAACACCACCGCGCCGCGGACCATCTGGTCGGCGTGCTTGGGGTTCACGCCGAGGCGGACCGCGAGGTCGACGCTCTCGTCGAACTTCGCGAAGGACGCCTGCTTGACGAGATCGCAGGCCTCGGCGAGCGTGTAGATGCTTGCCACGCTCCACCTTGGCGATCGCGTCTTTTCGCCTTCGTCCGGGTTTCATCTACCTCTTCCTCCTGGCGGCACGGAGCCGAAGCGTGTGCCTTCCACCCCCGACTGCTCGAGGTGGTGGTGGAGACGCCGATCGCCGGACGCATCCGGGCGTACGGCGCAAAAGCTCAGTCGACGACGTCGACCCCCATCGAGCGGGCCGTTCCAGCCAGCGTCTTCATGGCGGTCTCGATCGACCCTGCGTTCATGTCCTGGATCTTCTCTTCGGCCAGCTTGCGGAGCTGGGCCTGGGTGATCTTGCCGACCTTGTCCTTGTTCGGACGCGCAGAGCCGGAGCCCGGCTTCGTCCCGAAGGACAGCCCGATCTCCTTCTTGATCAGGATCGACGCCGGGGGCGTCTTCGTGATGAAGGTGAACGAGCGGTCCGCGTAGACCGTGATCACCACGGGGATGATGAGCCCGTCCTGCTCTGCGTCCTGGAGTTGAACTCCTTGCAGAACTCCATGATGTTCACGCCGTGCTGACCCAGCGCGGGACCGACGGGCGGCGAGGGGTTCGCCTTGCCTGCCGCGAGCTGGAGCTTGATCTGACCGATGACCTTTTTCATGACTGATCTCCCCGGGTAAGGACCCCGGAGGGTGGGTCGGGCGTCATGGATCGGGTCCCGCCGGGTGTCAATCGAAAATTGTGCCCGGCGTCCTCGAATCGCCAATTGTGGCGTGATTTCGGGGGCGTCGTGAACCGATCGGACGGATCGGATTCTCTAGGGCACGATGACTGCAAGCGGAAGGGCTAATCGACCGAATCGGCCTGCTCGGGGTCTGGGAGCGGACCCGAGCGCACGTCGCAGCGACCGGGGGCGATGGTGACGATGGTCTCGCTCGACGGCGGGAGCTCGATGGGATCGATGCACGCGGTCTCGGGGATCTCGTAGCGGCCGGGGGCGAGACGCTCGAGGCGCATCGCGCGGCCGACGCGCACGTCCTCGTGCGTGTCGACGCGCACCGCGCCGAAGTGGACCGCGGGGCGACGCACCGTATCGCCCTGGTCCGAGGCCATGCGGATCACGAGTGAAGAGGCGTCGGGCTCGGGCAAGGAGAGGGCGATCTCGGTGGCATCTTCGCCGGGCTCGAGCTCGCGGCGCGCCGTGCCGCAGCCGCCCGAGAAGATGGCCACCACGTGGCCTCTCGGCACGGCGACGGTGGCGCCGAATTGGCGCGCGGCGGCGGGCAGACTGGGAACATAGGTGACGCGCCCGGGCTGAACGCGGCTTTCCACGGCATCGGAATGATCCCCCGTGTGATCACGTGCGCCGAGATAGGTCTTCGCGAAGAGGTCGTCGCCCGGCGCCCAGTAGAACGACGCGGCGACAGGATCGGGATCACCGACGATGTCCTCGAGCGGCGGGACCGTGCACTCGGCGGAGATCTCCACGGGGCGGGTCGGCGCGAAGCGGATGGTCATCGCCGGGACGCGCTGATTGGGGTCGTATCCCATGAAGGGCGGGTCGAAGGTGCGCGCCTCGCCGAGGTGGCGGACCACGACGTTGAAGTGCGAGGGGGAGGCGGTGATGGAGAACGCCCCCGCGGCGTCGGTGGTCTCTGCGTAGGCGACTTCTTCCGGCCAGTGGGGGTCGCCGGGATAGATCAGCTGAACGACGGCGCCTTCGATGGGTTCGCCGTCGGCCGTGACCACGTGACCCGAGACCATGCGCGTCGCGCCGTCGCTGCGAATCCAGGGCGGCCGATCGATCCCCAGCCCCGAGCCGGCTCCCAGGCCGGTCGCGGCCTCTCGGCATCCGTCGCAGCCCGTGGTGACGAAAACGAGCGAAAGGAGGACGCGAGTGAGGCGAGCCGAAGGCATGCAGACCGAGTGTCCTGAGGTCGGCCGCAAAACGCCAGGCGAACCTGCCTCGGCCTCATGGGGCCATGACGGTCGCGGCGAGGTGGATCTCGTCGAGCACGCCGCCCGCAGGCGACGTGTCCTCCGAGGGGCTGACCCCGAACCGCAGGAGTGCGCCGCTGGTGGCGTCGGGCATGGACGCGGGCGTCATGGTCATCGTCGTCATATACGACGCCTCGGTGCCGTCGAAGTAGACGTGCACGGCCTGCTCTCCTTCGGGCACCTCGAAGTCCCAGGTGACGCGGATCTCGATCCACGTCCCGGGCGTGAAAGTGAAGGTCGCTGCGTCGATCTGCGTCTCGGCGACCGTCGCGGCGGAAGCATCGTAGAAGGTCACGATGAAGGCGTTCGACTCGTCTCGGGGCGCCTTGCGCCCGATGAACCCACCTCGGACCGTCGCGTCTGCGGCGGCGAAGAGCACGTGTTCGACACCGTCGTTCTGGCTGTTGTCGGGTAGGTACCAGAAGTCGAGCGTTCCGTGGGTCCAGTCGACGTTGCCCTCCTGAGGGACTTCGAGGAACTCGCCGTCCCCATCGATCCGCAGGCCGTTACCCATCTGGCCCTCTTCGAAGTCGTCCGCCGGATCGGTCATGAAGCCCGCGCCCGCGCCGTTGCCGAGAATCGGATCCGTGATGGACGTGGCGTCTTCGAGGGTCAGCCAGAGGAGGTCGCCCGTCGCAGGGCCGGTGTCCTCCGCGGAGGACCCGACGGCTGGGGCCGCGTCGCGGCTCGCAACGGACGCGTCGCCGTCCGGCGTCGTCATTCCCGAGCCGCCCACATCGTTGTTGCACCCCGCCCCGAACAACACGAGAAGGGCGAGGCAGGAGATGACGCCGGCGAGGAGCGCTGCGCCGAGCACGCCGGCGGCCGCTTTGAATCCGAGCCGCCGCGTCGCGGGCAGGTCCCTGACCGTATCCGCCGTGTCCATGCGAAGCGGAATGAGCCCCGAGGGCTCGCGCGCGATCTCTTGGAAAACCGCGGCCCACGCATCGCCGCCACGCCGCAGACCCAAGGTGGCACCTACCTCGCGTAGCTCCTGCGACATGATCTCCGGATGCGACGGTCGCTCCTGCGGGTTGTGGCTCAGTCCTCTGTGAATGGTCATGGCAAGGGTCTCCGGACAGTCGGGGGCGCGCAGGCAAAGGGGTACGAGCGATCCCGAGAGGGTCGCGTCGATGATGTCCACCACGCTCTCCCCCGGGTGTGGCGAGTGGCCGCAGAGCGACTCGTAGAGGACCGCCGCGACCGAGAAGATGTCCGAGCGCACGTCGGCCTCCACTCCGTGGAACCGCTCCGGGCTCATGTAGGTCGGCGTACCGATGAAGAGGCCGTCACCCGTGACGATGCGGTGGTGACGCCGATGAGACGCGGTCGAGATGCCGAAATCGATGAGCTTCACGACGACGTCCCCATCCACCTCACGATGCACGACCAGGTTCTCCGGCTTCACGTCGCGATGAACGATGCCGCAGGCGTCGAGCGCATGAATCGCGGCCAGCATCTGCAGGCCGAGATCGACCACTGCATCCGGGCTCAAGATCTCGTTGTCGAGGATGTCGGCCAGAGTCGGCCCCTCGGCCAGGTCCATCACCAGATAGGGCGCGCCCTCGTACAGGCCGTAGTCGATCACCCCGACCACGTTCCGGTGGTAGACCATCGCACCCATGCGCGCCTCCTGCTGGAAACGCTCGCGCAGGATCTTCTCCTCGCCGCGGCGCGCCATCTTGATCGCGAAGCGCCGATCGATGTCGTTGACGGCGCGATACACGCGCCCTTGCGCGCCATAGCCGATGGGCTCGCAGAGTCGATAGCGGCCCACCACTGTCCCGACGGGAAGCGCTGGCCCGAACTCCTCCAAGCCCCCGACCTCATCCACCTGGACCGCCTCGGCCATCATGGTCCTCGTGGGGTGCACTCGGCATGCCGACGCGTACGAGCCAGGCACCGCCGCCGCGAGCCACCTACGCTCCCACCGTCCTGGCATGGCGGAATGCACCAGGCGGGGCAAAGCGTCACGCGTCGCCGGAGTGTGCTCGCTCGGGACTTTTCAAGCGTCCTCTCGGGCCCCAGACTGCAGCGCCATGACACGCCTGCTCTCCTTCCTCACCATCCTCGGCCTCGTCGCCAGTGCCTGCGGCGGCACCGCCTCCGACACGGCGACCGATCAATCCGACCAGACCAGCGGCGACGAGACGGCGGCAGCCTCCACGCCGCTGCCACCCCCGGGTGACCTCGCGGCGGCGATCGCCGGCGCGCAGCGCTCGGAGGACAATCGCGCGCGCGATCAGTACCGGCACCCGCAGGAGACGCTCGAGTTCTTCGGCATCCAGCCGGACATGCGGGTGGTCGAGATCCGCCCCGGCGGCGGTTGGTACACGGAGATCCTCGCGCCCTACCTTCGCGGCCAAGGCCACCTGGTCGCCGCCATCCCGAGCGCCGAAGGATCGCGCGCGCACTATCGCCAGCGCTTCCTCGACATGCAGGCCGCGCGTCCCGACGTCTTCGGCGAGGTGGAGGTCGCGACCTTCGACCCACCGGACGCGATCGATCTCGGCCCCGACGGATCGGCGGACATGGTGGTGACCTTCCGCAACACCCACAACATGGTGAACGACGGCGGCGCCGAGGAGGCGTACGCGGCGTTCTTCCGCGTGCTGCGTCCGGGCGGTGTCCTCGGCGTGGTGCAGCACCGCGCGGCAGAAGGCGCCGACGCACAGGAGTCTGCCGAGAAGGGCTACGTGCCCGAGGCCTACGTGATCCAGATCGCCGAGGCGGCCGGCTTCACCCTCGAGGAGCGTTCGGACATCAACGCCAACCCGAACGACACGCGTGACTACGAGGAGGGCGTGTGGACGCTGCCGCCGGTGCTGCGTCTCGAAGACCAGGACCGCGAGCGCTATCTCGGCATCGGCGAGAGCGACCGGATGACGCTGCGCTTCCGCAAGCCCGAGTGAGTCGTCAGGGCGTCTCGGCGCGCTCGGCCTCGAAGAGCCGATCGAGGGTGCTGCCGAGGGCCGGGTCGACCGGTATGGACGGCGCCGCAGGGATCGCCTCGCTCACGTAGGGGTAATGGATCACCACCACGCCCTCCGCGAAGGGGATGACGAGCTGGTCGACCGCGTCGAGTAGACACGCTTCGAGTCGCTCGGAGATGTTCGAGCCCGTCACCACCTTGGCCGCGACCTCACGCCGCTCGAGGACGAGGCCATAGACGGCGCGCGCCGACCAGTCGGGACGCCCGCGCCGCTCCTGCGCGAAGCAGGCGCGAACCCGCGGCTCCACCGGCGTCATCAACCGCCTCAGCACCTCCTTGCTGAGCGCGCCGCGGACGGAGACGCCGCAACACGAGTAGCAGCGGATGATGGGCGGGACGCGCGGGCGGATCGGCAGGACGCGACCCGCCGCGTAGTCGGGCCCGAGCATCACCGGCGTGGTCTGGCGGAGCTCGACCGGGCCGACCGCGTTTCGAAGCACCGGGTAGGCGTCGAGCCATGGAGTGCGCCACTTTTCGTTGGCGCCGAGGTCGTGGGCGGCGACGGTCACGCGAGAGGCGCGGCGGTCGGGAACGCCGACCTGCCGGGAGAGCATCACGCCGAGCCCGGCGGCGATGCTCGGGGGCGCCGGCGAGGTCCGTGACGTGCGGCCAGCGCCGTCCACGACGAGGTGGCTCGCCGACAGCTCCCCCTCGAAGAGAAGCGCCTGTCCGGCGTGAAGCGCACCCGAGCGTGGGCTGTCGCCGAGGCCCCGAACCGTGACCAGCGGCGAGACGAGCGTTCCGAGCGCGGAGCGAAGGACCTGGCGGAGCTCCGGCCTCGTGAGCTCGCCCGCGTCGGCGAGACCGAGGGTCCGGACGAAGGCGCTCGACGACGACGTGCGGGCTCCGAGAGAGAGGAAGGACAGGCTCGCGTGGACCTGTGAGAGCGCGTGCATCATCGCGCTGGTCGGCTGACGCGGGCGGTCGTCGAGGACGATCACCAGGGGGAGGTGACCTGCGAGCTCGTGGACGTAGGCGAGCCCAGCGTCGATGTTCGTGCCCGCGCCGAGGGAGAGCTCCGGCTCGAGGGGAATCGACGCGACGTCGACCTGCGCGACGTCGGTGGGCGGCAGGAGCTCCTCGGCGCGCACACCGAACCCCACCAGGCGCACCCGGCTCCCGTCGGGCAGCTCGGCGAGGAGGGCGTCGAGGGTTCGCTGCACGCGGTCTCTCGGCAGATCCCGCATCGACGGCGAGCGGTCGACGAGGATCAAGACGTCGCGGGGCGGGGACTCGTAACCGGCCGCCGTCCAGACGCGGGCGCAGCGGCGTGCACCGCAACGCACGCTCCAGGCGCTCGTGAGGGTCGTGCCCGCGGGGATGTCCCAATACGCGCGTCCTCGGTCGAAGCTCCCAGGGCTGCCGTCGGGACCGAGGACCTCGACCGCCGGATTGGCGACGCGGGCGACGTCTCGAGCGAGCGGGAGAGGGAGTGAGAGCCGACCGCCCACCGTCTCGAGCGGGGCCACGTAGGAGAGCTCGACCACGACAGGCGCGGCCGACGAGACGGGCGCGGCGTGTAGCTCGAAGACCGGTCCCCCCTCGTACCCTTCCACCACCCGCGCGACCGCTCGGTGGTGGGCGCCGCCACGTGCCTCGATCGCCACCTCGTACGCGTCGAGGTCCTCGAACCGCGTCGTGTCCGGCAGGCCCGGAACGCACCGCCCGCGCGTGCAGGCGCGAAGGGATTCGAGCGCGCCGTGCTCGGGGCGCGGCAGCAGAAGGCGCAGCTCTGCGGTGCGGGCGTCCTCACTCTCGAAGCGGAGCGTGACGTCGACGCGCGCGAGGCCCCGCCCGAGTTGGACCTTCACCTCTTGCGAGGCGACGCGCACCGGCTGGGCGGCTTCGATGCGCTGGCCGAGGGCGACGCCGGAAAGTGGCGCCACGACGGCGAACGCGATGATGAAGCACGCGACCCTCTCTCCCACCCTCCCTCAGACAGCGGGAGCGCGGCGGAGTTCCCGGTGTCAGGGGACGGCGATGCCGGGGGCACACATCATGCGGATCTCGTCGAGGTTCATGCCGACGCCCGCCAGCAGGCAGCCGCGGCACTCGCTCGAAACGCCGAAGACCAGGGTCCCGCAGTTGACCAGGATGCAGGTCGCGAGCTCGCCCGGATCCGGCAGGCTCGCGTCCGGCAGGCTCGCGTCCGGCAGGCTCGCGTCGCCGCTGAGGCTCACGTCCGGCAGGCTCGCGTCGGGCAGGCTCACGCAAGAGGAGCGGGCGCACTCGAAGATGGGCGACAGCTCGTCGAGGGTGCACGCGAAGATCATCGAGCTGTCCATCGGGCTCGAGGAGTCCATGGACGTCATGGTGTCAGCCTCGGCGTCCGCGATGGCGCTATCCGCGGCCGCGTCGGGGGCGCTGGTGTCGGGGCTCGCGTCCGGCGCTGTTCCGGTGTCCGTCGACGAGTCGACGGTGACGCTGGAGTCGCCGCCGGTGGGGCCTCCGTCGTCTCCGCAGGCGGTGGTGAAGAGTGTGGCCAGAAGAGCAGAAGCGAAAACCAAGCGGGTGCGCATGCGCGGAGTCTCGATCATCCGGTGGGAGAGTCAACCGCAGGTGGGGTCACCAGTCCCGGCCGGGGTGACGTCTCAATCTTCGAAGACGATGGGGCGCCGGTAGAGGCCGATGCCCCGGTACTGCGAAATCGGCAGCGCCGGGGTCGTCGCGAGTGCGAGGCGGGTCCACTCGAGGACCTCCTCGTGACGCAGAGGCAGATCGTGAATCTCGTCGGCGGTCACCCAACGCGCCCCGAGGCTGTGCTTGTCCGCCGACCGCTTGGGCGTGGGGTCAGAGTCGACCTCGGCTTCGAGGATGAAGCGCATCTTCTGCATCACCCGCCCTTCACCTGGCAGCCAGTGATGGTCCATCGCGAGGAGCTGGGTCGGTCGCACCAGGACCGCAGCCTCCTCGAGGGTCTCGCGGACGGCCGCCTCGATGAGGGTCTCCCCGAGCTCGACCCCGCCAGCGGGCAGGTAGAAGCCGCCGCCGTGCTTTCGCTCCTCGACCAGGAGGAAGCGCCCCTCGTGGCGGCAGACGACGAGAACGAAGGCGATGGTGGGGCTGGGTGCTCTGGCCATGAGCCAGGATGGGGTCCGCCTCATCATGCAAACAAGGCAAGGTTTACGATATATTCATGCAGAACTCGCATGATTGATCCACCCCGCTATCCCGGCGATCTGATGGAGCACCTACGCTCCTTTCGGCACCTCGCCGAACGCGTGACCCAGGACCCGCGCGGCGCCTACGAAGCGGCGGCGGCGGCGAATCGGGTCGATGCGAGCGTCCTGAGGCGGCGGATCCAGACGCTGGAGGCACATCTCGGGGTGCCGCTCTTCGAGGGGCGTGCGTCGGGTCTACGCCTGAGCTCGGTGGGCCAGGCGGTGGCCGAAGAGAGCGGGCGCGTCTTCGCCGCCGTGTCGCGCTTGCACGACAAGGCCGGCGTGGCGCCGTCGCACCTCACATTCGCTTGCACCGGCACCATCACCACCGAGCTCCTGCCCGAGGTGTTCCACGATCTGCAGCGGAAGTTCCCGGAGCTCTCGCTCCGCGTGCGACGCGCGGGCGCCGACGCAGCGCAGAGGCTCCTCCAATCGGGCGCGGCCGACGTGGCCGTGGTGCGCGCGGCCGATGCGCCGGAAGGTATCGAGGCGGAAGAGCTCTGTCGCGATCGGCTCTGGCTCGTCCTGCCGAAGACCAGCCCGCTCGCCCAGCGCCGCCGCGTCGACGCGCGCGCGATGGCCGCGCTCGACATCGTGGGATACCGCGAGCGCTCGAGCACGCGGCGCCGGGTGATGTCGGTGCTCGGGCCCCTCGGCGCCGAGGTGCGCTTCGAGGTGGATGGACGCGCCGCGGCGCTGCGCTTCGTCTCGCTCGGGCTCGGCGCGGCGTTCCTGTCGCTGCTGCCCGGCCACCGGGTACGCGACGAGGGGGTCGTCGTGCGCGACGTCTCGCGCCTCTTTCCCGCGAGCCACTTCTGGCTCTGTCGCCGGACTGGCGCCGCGCCCAACGCGGTCGAAGAGGCCGCCATGCACTCACTGCGGACCCGCGCCCGTGCGCGCCGGTGATCTCGTATCCTCTGCCCCCATGCGTCTCACCACGAAGCTCGCCTTTGTCCTCTTGCTCACCGCGTGCGACGAGCCGGCTGCCCCGCCCGAGACTCCTCGGGCCGAAGCCCCGACGCCCACCACCGAGCTTCGCCTCTCGGTGCGCATCGACACAGAGGGCGAGGTGGGTCCGGGCCACGTCGCGTGGGCGTGGCTGCCCCCCGAGACGCTGACCGCGCTGCGCGAGGGCCACGCCTCGGACGCGGACTTCGTCCAGCTCATCCAGAACATCCGGGTGACCCCGCCGACGAAGACCCTGAGCCGCACGCCGACGGAGAATCGGCCACGTGGCCAACGACGCGCCGGGAAGCCTCTTCGCCATCTATCAGCCGCACGGCAGCGATCCGTGGAAGGCGTTCATGGGCCAGCCGAACGAGATGCAGTGGGTCGGCGCGTCGGAGCCGACAGCGGTCGGCGCCACGGAGCTGGTGGTCGAGCTCGAGCGCGGAAGCCCGGCGGCCGAGCGCGAGGAGGCGTGCACGGGCGAGCGGCGCGAGCTCCTCGAGCTGGAAGCGCCCGACGTCGCCGGCGCCATTCACAACGAGACCACGCGGAGGGTCTGCGTCGCCCTCCCCTCCTCGTACGCCGCGTCGGCCCGGCGCCGCTACCCGGTGGTGTATCTGCTTCCCGGTTACGGAGGGACGGATACGCAGTACCTGCACCTCGCCGAGGCCGATCACGACGTCATCCTGGTGGGCGTCGATGGACGCACGCGTTTCGGCGCGAGCTACTTCCGAAACACGGAGCTCGCGGGCGAGTGGGAGCACTTCCTCGAGCAGGTGGTCGCCGAGGTCGATCGGCGTTTTCGGACGCACCCCAACCCGGAGAGCCGCGCGCTTCTGGGCCACTCCACCGGGGGCTACAACTCCGTCGCCCTCGCGCTGCGCCGCATGGATCTCTTCGGAGGCGCGGCGGCGTCGTCGCCGGATGGCCTCGACTTCGACGCCTGGCTCGTCGACGAACGCCGCGTGGTGCGGCCGCTCTGGCTCGCGTGGACGCGGGCCGAAGATGCGCTGGGTGGGCCGGGGCAGATGATCAGCTACGCGGCGCAGTTCGCCGATCGCTCGGAGCCTCAGCAAATGGCGTGGCCCTTCGATCTCGGATCGGGCGCCGTCGACGAAGAGAGGTTTGCCGAGTGGATGAACGAGCAGCCGCTCACGCTCCTCGCCGACCCGGAGGTCGCCGAGCGCGTCAAAGCGCGGCTGTCCGGTCACCTCTTCCTCTCGGTGGGTCGAAACGACGCCTTCGACACCTTCCGCCCCGCCGAGCGCTTCCACGCGCGGCTCGAAGAGCTCGGCATCACGCACGCGTGGCGCCCGACCGACGAGAGTCACTTCGAGGGCTCGTCGCGGCGCCGGACCGAAGGGCTCGCCTATCTGGTGGAGGCCATGAACGCAGAAACGCCCGACTCGCGGTGAGCCGGGCGTTCGTCCGTCGGCGATGCCGCGTCAGGCGGTCTTTTCGACCTGCGCGTAATCCAGCTCGACCGGCGTGGCGCGGCCGAAGATGGAGACGAGCACGCGGACCTTCTGCTTCTCGGGCTTCACCTCGACGATGGTGCCCGTGAAGTTGGCGAAGGCTCCGTCGGTGACGCGAACGTGGTCGTTCTCCTCGAAGACGACGCGCGGCTTCGGCTTGGCGGCACCCTCAGCGACCTGCTGTGCGATGGCGTTGATCTCCGCCGACGGAACCGGCGCCGGATGACGCCCGCCGACGAAGCCGCTCACCTTGGGCGTGTCCTTGATCAGGTGCCAGGTGTGCTCGTTCAGGTCCATCTGCACGAAGATGTAGCCCGGGTAGAAGTTCCGCGTGGTGACGCGCTTGCTGCCGCCGCGGGTCTCCTGCACGTTCTCCTTCGGGATGAGGATCTCGCCGAAGCTGTCCTCCATGCCGGCCTGCTTGATCCGCTCGAGGAGCGAGAGCTTCACCTTGTTCTCGTAGCCCGAGTACGCCTGCACGACGTACCACTTCTTCTTCGGGCCCTCGGGCTGCGGCTCGGGGCTGGGCATGGTGGGGGCGAAGGCCTCCGGCGGCGCCGCCACCGCCTCGGGGGCCTCCTCGGGGGCCGCCTCGGTCTCCGCCGCTGGGGTGCTCACTGCTTCGGTCTGGGTTTCCACTTCGTCACCCTTCTGTTCCGGGTTGCTGTCCGTCGGAGTTTCCACGGCGCCTTCTTCCTTGGTCTCGCCTTCCATCACTACACCTTGTAGATGAGGTCGGTGATCGCCGACCAGGTGGCGTCGAAGGCGAAGAGGATGATGGCGGCGATGATCGACACGACCACCGTCACCACCGTGTTCTGCCAGGTCTCTTTGCGCGAGGGCCAGGCGACCTTGGAGAGCTCGGCCACCGCCTCCTGAGCGAAGGCCTTCGAGTCCTCGCGCCTGTAGGCGATCCACGCACCGGCGATGCCGACGAGCGCTGCACAACCCGCCACGAGCGTCGGATCAGGCTCCGCGAACTGATCCCAGATCGCGAAGATGATCTTGTCGGAGAGCCAGAAGGTGATGACCGCCATGGCGATGAAGCCGAACTGGACCCAGCGCTCGATGCCGAGAGTACGGCTCGCGCCGACGGCTTCTCTCTCGACCTTCTCTTCCGCTTCATCAACCATTTGTCAGTCCTCGACTTCGTCTCTCACCGCTCGGCAGGCCAGGAGGGATTCGAACCCCCAACCCGCTGATTTGGAATCAGCTGCTCTACCAATTGGAGCTACTGGCCTATTTGGATTCCAGGTGATTCGTGTGTTGCCCACAGGTGGGACAGTACTTCTTCAATGAGAGGCGCTTCGACGAGGCCCCTTTTTTCGGGGCCTTCGTCGTGTGGTAGTTCCGCGCGCCGCACTTCTCGCAGGCGAGGGCCACTCGGACCCGGTCGCCCACTACTCGATGATCTTGGTGATGACGCCAGCGCCGACGGTGCGGCCACCCTCGCGGATGGCGAAGCGCTGCTGCTCCTCCATCGCGACGGGGGTGATGAGCTCGACGCTCATCTTCACGTTGTCGCCGGGCATCACCATCTTGACGTCGTCGGGGAGCTTGATGGTCCCGGTGACGTCGGTGGTGCGCATGTAGAACTGCGGGCGGTAGTTGGTGAAGAAGGGCTTGTGACGGCCGCCCTCTTCCTTCTTCAGGACGTAGACCTCGCCCTCGAACATCTTGTGCGGAGTCACGCTGCCGGGGGCCGCGAGGACCTGGCCGCGCTCGACCTCTTCCTTGTCGATGCCGCGAAGCAGACAGCCGACGTTGTCGCCGGCCTGACCGCGGTCGAGGAGCTTGCGGAACATCTCCACGCCCGTGACCGTCGTCTTGCGCGTGTCCTTGAAGCCGATGATCTCGACCTCGTCGCCCACGTTGATCACGCCGCGCTCGATGCGCCCCGTCACCACCGTGCCGCGGCCCTTGATCGAGAACACGTCCTCGATGGCCATCAGGAAGGGCTTGTCCACGTCGCGCTCCGGCTGCGGAATGAACGAGTCCACCGCCGCCATGAGCTCCACGATGCTGTTGACGCCTTCGTCGGTGCCGTTGAGCGCACCGAGCGCCGAGCCACGCACCACCGGCGCGTCGTCGCCCTCGAAGTCGTACTTCGAGAGAAGCTCGCGAACCTCCATCTCGACCAGCTCGAGCAGGTCCGGGTCGTCCACCAGGTCCACCTTGTTCAGGAACACCACGATCTTCGGCACGCCCACCTGACGAGCGAGCAGCACGTGCTCCTTCGTCTGCGGCATCGGGCCGTCCACCGCGCTCACCACCAGGATCGCGCCGTCCATCTGCGCCGCGCCGGTGATCATGTTCTTGACGTAGTCGGCGTGTCCCGGGCAATCGACGTGGGCGTAGTGACGGTTCTCCGTCTGGTACTCGACGTGCGACGTCGCGATCGTGACCGTCTTCGTCTCGTCACGCACGGTGCCGCCCTTGGCGATGTCCTTGTACGACACCGCGTTGCCACCGTGCTTGTCCGCCATCACCTTCGTGATCGCAGCGGTCAGCGTCGTCTTGCCATGGTCGATGTGACCGATGGTGCCGACGTTCACGTGGGGCTTGTCGCGTACGAACTTTTCCTTGGCCATCTTTCGCGATCCTCCGTCGACCTCATGGGTCCGATGGAGCCCAGGATGAGGCTTGAACTCACGACCTCCTCCTTACCAAGGAGGTGCTCTACCACTGAGCTACCTGGGCAAATTCACTGCTTACCGACGTGCTAGGTCCGCCAATCCAGCTACGAGTCGACTGACGTCGTCTTCGCCTTCTGTTGGACCGGAGCGGGAGACCGGGGTCGAACCGGCGACGTTCAGCTTGGAAGGCTGACGCTCTACCAACTGAGCTACTCCCGCAAACGAGTGGGTGGAGGGTGGTGGATTCGAACCACCGTAGGCATAAGCCGGCAGATTTACAGTCTGCTCCCTTTGGCCGCTCGGGCAACCCTCCGGAAACACGTCGGTTTATCTATCTAAAGAGCGAGCTGGCGACGGGACTCGAACCCACAGCCACCTGTTTACAAAACAGGTGCTCTACCATTGAGCTACGCCAGCCAACGACCCCGAGCCGGAGCCCGAAACCGCTCCCCCAGACCCGCCAAAAAGGTAAACGAAACCACCCCATCAGCGGTTCGAGGGGCGGCTTAGATACGCCTCGAATTGGGGTGTGTCAAGCGAGAGAAGTGCGGCGAATTCGGTGGGAGCCTCGGTCTGGCCCCCTCTCTGCCCTGGCCACTGACGGGCCGAGAAATTCACTCGTTCGGCGGGGCCGACTTGCGCTTGCGAACCGGCTCCCAGCCGTCGTGGAACTCGGCAAAAGGATCGTCGGGCTCTGGCGCGCCGGCTGTCTTCACACCGCTGGCTTCCTTCGTCCTCTGAGCTTCTTTTTCTGCGTTGGTCTTGGGCCGAATGCTCATGGGTCCCCCCTGGACGCTTCCCCGAGCTATCGAGAGTAAGAGTTGGCCATGGCTGCGCAAGCCTCGAACGGGGAGGGTGACTCAAACATGTTGGGGAGTTACGCAGTCCGATCGGAATTGTCCGCCCTGACGCGTCGCCTGCCCCTCCGCGTCCGACGGGCTATCCTCCGATCGTGTGGCGCTTGCTTCCCTCGTTCGTGTTGCTCGCGAGCTGCAGCACTTCGGTGCCCCCCGTCGCGTCACCTCCCCCGGAGATGCCGGCCGAGCTGACGTCTTTCTTCGAGACGATCCTCGAGAGCACCACGACCTTCGACCAGGTCGACGGAGACTGGGCCGACGACTACGGCGACGCGCCCTTCTACGGCACCGCGCTCCACGCGCGCCTCGCCAACGAGCGAAGCGATCCCCGCTTCGGCGAGGTCGCGGCGCGGGCGCGGGACTACGACCGGATGCTGGTGACGCAGGCCGCGGACAGCCGCGACTTCTACCTCGCCAACATGGAGGAAGCGCTGATGAGCGCGCTCGGCCTCATCGAATACGTCGACGCGACGGGTGACACCTCGGACGTGCCGCTCATCGATCGATTCGTCGACGAGACCAACCAGCTCCTCTGGCTCTTCGCCAACTACCTGCCCTCCGGCGCCGACATCGGCTCCTTCGCCCTGTCGACCTACGGCCCCACGTCGATCACCGGCGGCGCGGCGCTCCTGAACCTCCAGTACGCCTACTATCTCGACACCGACAGAAGCACCGAACGCCTCGACACCGCCCTGACCGTCGTCGCCGCCATCGACCGCAACGCCTGGGACGGCACCCGCTACCTCTTCGAGCCCGGCGAGGAGGAGCTCTTCCTCTACCCGAACACGATGATGATGCTCGTCCTGTGCCGGCTGCATCAGCTGACCGGAGACGAGGCCCACCTCTCGCGCGCCCTCGCGGTCTTCGACGCCATCCAGCCCCTGCGCGCCGACGAGCGCGGCGGCTACCGCTCGCCCTACAGCGCGGAGCACATGGGCGCCATGACCGACGACTTCAGCACCTTGTCGAGTCAGAACTACCTCGCCCTCGCGCTCACCCTCCTCTATCAGGAGAGCCAAGACAGTCGCTTCTTCGACGAGGCCATCTTCGTCCTCGACCTCGGCCGCACCCACCTCTACGACCCCGAGCAGAACAAGCTCCTGCACCACTGGATGGACGGCCGCATCGCCCAGCCCGAAGACCCCGAGTACTGGTGCTCCGGCTGCACGTTCCAGTACCTCTACGTCATCTGGTACCTCGGCACGACGATCTGACGCGCGCGTGGGATCCGCGTCGTCGCATGGCCGCCCTCAAGGCACGGCCTGAGGCGAGTCCTCGAGCCGTCGGACGCGCAGCTTGAGGCGGGCGTCGTCGGGGGCGGCGGAGAGGCCAGCGCGATAGGCCGCGAGCGCTTCGACGCGGTGACCCAACATGAGGAGCTGATCGCCGAGGAGCTCGTGGCTGCGCGGGTCGCTCGGATCGGTGGCGATGGCGCGGCGGGACCAGGAGAGCGCTTGCTCCATCTCGCGCATCTGCTGATAGGTGCGCGAGACGTTGCGCTGGGCGTCGGTGTTGGTGGGATCCCACTGCAGCGAGAGGAGCAGCTTGTCGCGCGCTTCTTCCCATCGCTCGGCCCCATAGAGCGATCGCGCCTCGGCGCGGATCTCGGCGGCGCGGTTGCGGCGCGCCCAGGTGTTCTGGCTGAGGATCTCGGGCGGCGTCACGGGGAGCACGGCGAGGGGCGCGAGGTCCGCTGCCGGATCGGTGGGGGCCGAATGGTCGCCGACCTCTTCGGCGACTTCCTCGTCGGTGCCCGAACCCGCCACGCCCACCGCCTCGGCCACGCCCGCCGCTACCGCCTCCACCTCGGCCGTGGTGTCGCTCCCCGTTTCGGCTTCGGTCTCGGTCTCGGCCTCACCTGCCGCTTCCACCTCCGATTCCACCATCGAGCCCGCGCCGCTTCCGACCCACACGATGGCGAGCAGGGCGGCGGAGACGAGGCCGATCCCGAGGAAGAGCGGGGTGCTCCGCTCCTTCGCGCGCGACTCTGAGGCCGGCTCGACCTGTGGAGGCTCGGGGGGCGTCGGTGTGCTCGACGCCTCGGTCGGTGGCGCCGCCTCGGCCGGTGTGCTCGGCGCCTCGGTCGGTGGCGCCGCCTCGGCCACCTTCGAGCGCACCCGAGGCAGGGGCGTGCGCTTGCGCGGCACGGGCTTCGTCAAGAAGGACGTGAGTGAGGTGGTGCCGGTGTCGTCGAGGCTGCGGATGTTGGAGAGCTGAAGCGACTCGCCGCCATCGCTCTCTTCCTCGGGTCGATCCTCGTCCCCAGACACGCGTCTAGGTTGCCACGAAAGGCGACGGAGCGATCACGGCTCGGAGAGGGCCTCGCCGGTCTCGTCGCTCGGAGGCGCTTCGGGCGCAGCGGCATCGGGGTCATCGGGCATCGGGGGCTCCCCGGGCTGGGTGATGAGCCGCTGCCGCGCCCGCTCGAGGTCCTCGCGGATGCGCGTCGCCCAGGGCGTCTGGGACTGGGTGCGCTCCACCATCATCAGGGTGAGCTCCCAGTAGCGGATGGCGTGGCGGATGAGGGGCTCGACCAGGCGGGCGAGCTCGTGACGATACTCGTCGGCATAGTCGTCGTAGGTACCGGGGGGCAGCGGGTTGCGAGGCGGCGGCGTGGGCGCGCTCATGATGTCCTGCCAGAACTTGTCGTACATCGCGCCGATCTCGTAGCCGGCCGCCGCCGCCCAGTGGGCGTTGGTGAGCGACATGGTGTTGAAGTACTCGCGCTGCGCCCGAAGCATGTACTGAGCGCGGCGCTCGAGGACCTCGCGCTGGCGCTCCACCTCGGCCTCGGGGATGGCCATCGCGGCGGCCTTGCGCCGGATGGCGTCGGCGAGCACGAAGTTCGCGGCGGCGGCGAAGAAGGGGTCGTTGACCAGCTCGGCCTCGGGCCGCGTCCGATAATAGGTCACGGCCATGCGGGCGGTGCGCTCCGCGTCGTCGAGATCATTGCGGCCGAGGAGCGCCTGAGAGCGGCGGGCCATCGCCTCCATGCGCTCGTCACTGCTGAGGTCGGTGCGGCGCAGGAGACGGTCGGCGGTCTCGAGGGCGCGGTCGTAGTGCTCGAGGTCGATGAGGAGCTTGGCGAGGTTGAAGGTCGCGTGCTTGACGTCGGGGCTCTGGGGCTCCTCCTCGATCAAGCGCTCGAAGCGGGCGACGCTACCCTCGAGGTCGTCGGTGTCGGCGAGACAGAGGCCGGCGTTGTAGAGGGCCGGGGAGCGGTAGCGACTGCCGGGGAACTCGTCGGCGAGGCGGTCGTAGAGGGTGACCGCGTCGGGGCAGCGCCGGCTGTTGAGGAGCTCGGTCGCGCGATAGAAGAGCGTCTCCGCATCGTAGCTGTCGAACTCGAGGCCCTCGTCGGTCTGACGGGCGGTGATCCTGAGCTCGTCCATCTCCACCACCTCGCGGTCGGCATCGGCGGCGGTTTGGGGGGTGGGGGTCGAACCACCGCACGCAGCGAGGGTGACCAGGGAGAGAGCGAAGGGGGCGAGCGCGAACCGTGTGGCCATCAACGATCGAGACAATCCCGAGGCGTCTGTGTTCTCGAGAATTTTTTTTGGGAAGGGCGGATCGCCCGTGACGTAACAAGAGGTGACGACGGTTACGGGATCCGCAACACCGTAACAGTAGGTGTTACGCCGTCACGCGTAACAGTGCATCGCTGCGAGGCCTCGCCAGGGCATTCTTCACCGGGCGCAGGCCTTTTTTCTTTGCGATTTCGATAATGAAGGGGCGGGTAGGTGCTTGGCACACCCGCTGCAGAGTCCCCTGTCGACCGATGACGGAGGACACGATGAACACCCTGCTGACCAAGACCCCGACCGCTGACTGGACCGACGAAGAGCTTCTCGCCTCGATGCTCATGAAGCAGCCCGCCGCATGGCGCGAGTTCCACCGCCGCTTCGACCGCCTGGTGTACCGCTGCATCCACAAGGTCACCGGCCGCTTCAGCAGTGTCGTGTCGAGCGAGGACGTGCGCGAGATCTACGCTCAGTTCCTCATGAACATCACCGCTCGTGACATGCACAAGCTCCGCTGCTACCAGCCCGAGCGCGGCAACAAGCTCTCCAGCTGGATCGGCCTGCTCGCCACCAACACCGCGTGGGATTACCTTCGCAGCGTCGCGCGGCAGCCGCAGACCACCGAGCTCACCGAGGCCGAGGACATGCGCGCCTCGATGGTCGACCCCTGCGACATGGTCCTGAAGAAGGAGCGCTGGGCCCTCGTCAACGAGACCCTCGAGCAGTTCTCCAGCAAGGACCGCCACTTCGTGAAGCTCTACTACGTCGACGGCATGACCCCGGAAGAGGTCGCCGAGGAGATGGCAATCTCGGTCAAGACCGTCTACTCCAAGAAGCACAAGATCCGCTGCCGCCTCGAGCAGGCCCTCGGCCCCGCCGAGGTCGCCGCCGCCGCCTGATTCGCTTTCACTTCGAACTCATCGTCATCGGTCATGGGCCGGCTCCTGAGGGAGTCGGCCCTTTTTGTTCTGGGTGGGGAAGCTGGCGCAGTCGATGGCTGGCCGCTCGCCGCGTCGCGGGTGTGGGGCTTCGGGTGTCGCGCGCCGGCGCGAGCGCACGAGGTGATGGGTTGCCTCGGCGGTGGCGACTTTTGGCTGATGGGAGCGGGGGTGGCCGATGTGGCGACGGAGGATGAAGTCGCGAGCGGCGTGGTGCGCGGGGGCGTGGGACGGGGTGGTGTGGGTTGGAGGCGTGCGGGTGGCTGGGGCCGTTTGGTGACGGAGGGTTTGCGGGGCCGCGTGGGTTGGCCGGGCGACCGCTCGCTTTGCGTGTCCCGTCCGTCCGGGCGGACCGAATCGGCTGGGCGACGGCTCGCCTCGCGTGTCCCGTCCGTCCGACTTGGGGCGGTGGCAAACCGAAGTCCGACCCATCGCGCGATGACCTCGAGTGCGGTTCGCCTCCGGGCACCGAAGTCCGACCCATCGCGCGATTACCTCGAGAGCGGTTCGCCGCCGGGGACCGAAGTCCGACCCATCGCGCGATGACCTCGAGAGCGGTTCGCCGCCGGGCACCGAAGTCCGACCCATCGCGCGATGACCTCGAGAGCGGTTCGCCGCCGGGCACCGAAGTCCGACCCATCGCGCGATGACCTCGAGAGCGGTTCGCCGCCGGGGACCGAAGTCCGACCCATCGCGCGATGACCTCGAGAGCGGTTCGCCCACGCATTGGGGCGAGCCACAGGTCGCCGACCGCGCGATCTGTGAGATCTGCCTGCGATCGGCGCCGCACCCTCCGCGCCTCCACCGAGCGCATCTCTTGGCTCACCCAATCACGCGTGGGCGCAGCCCACAGAGGCGCCGCAGGCGCCGCGGCCCGAGACGTGCTCACGCACCGAGACGCATCCAACGGCTCCCGCCGCCCTTCACCCCTCCGACCACGCCGCCCCGTCCCACGCCCCCCTTGGCGCCGCCCGCCCGCCGCGCCGTCCTCCGCGACCGAACGCAATCCCCCTTCCCCAAGCAGCCAAAGCAGCTCAGCGAGCCGGTCGCCGCTACCGCTCTGCGACCGCGTTGAGCGCCAACGCCGAGGCCACGCGAACGCCAACGGGAACGCGAACGGGCGCGCGAACGCGCGCGCGAACGCGAACGGGGACGCGAACGCGAACAGGGAGAGCGAGACGCGAACGGACGCGAACGGGAACGGGAGGGCGAAACGCCAACGGACACGAAACGGGCACGCGAACGCGAGCGGAAGCGCGAAACGGGCAGGCGAGGGCGAAACGAGAACCGGCTCGCGAGGGCGAAACGAGAACGGGCTCGCGAGCGCGAAACGAGAACCGGCTCGCGAGGACGGAACGAGAACCGGCTCGCGAACCAGAACGCGAACGAACGCGAATGGAAGCGCGAACGCGAACGCGAACGCGAACGGACTCGCGAACGCGAACGCGAACGGACTCGCGAACACGAACGCGACCGCCAGCGCCAACGCGGCGCGTCACCAACGCACGGCGTCACGGCTCACGGCCGTTGACTCCACACCCCGCTCTCACACACCAAGGAGTTGCTGTGCGCACACGGTGTCACCGCTCACGGCCGCTGAATCCACACCCCGTTCTCACACACCAAGGAGTTGCTGTGCGCGCGCGAGGTCTCGCGGAGCCAGCTGCGCAGGAGGCGGCGGTGCTTGTTGGCCATGCCGGTGAAGCGGATGGCTGTGCCGTGGAAGAGGCGCTCGAAGCGGTCGTAGACGACCTCGCCCCGGGTCCATAGGGAGTCGTTCAGGCCCGGGAGGGGGACCTCGATCTGCACCACGTCGGAGAAGCGCTCCATGGGGCTGAGAACCTGCTCCAGGAAGATCCCGCGGGTGCTGAGGTTGGTGGTGAAGCAGCGGTGGGGCTCTCCATCCACCATCTGCTTCACATAGAAACCCACGGGGATTCGGTCTTCTCGACGGCGTTCGCCTGACATGTAGGCAAGTGTAGGATAGCTGTCGCCGCGTCCCCAAGTATGCTGCGCGCCCGATGTCCCCGATGGTCATCGGCATCCTCTTCGTGGTGGTGGGCTACCTGCTCGGCTCGGTGTCCTTCGGGCTCATCGCCGCGAAGCGGGCGGGTGAGGACATCCGCGGGTCGGGCAGCGGCAACATCGGTGCGACCAATGTGGGACGGGTGCTGGGCAAGAAGACGGGACGGGTGGTGCTCCTCCTCGATGCGCTGAAGGGCTTCGCGCCAGTGATGGGGGCGCGGCTGATCCTCGGACCCGACGATGGGTTCACGGCAGCCACGGGCGTCGCCGCGGTTCTCGGACACCTCGCGCCGATCTGGCATGGCTTCCGCGGCGGCAAGGGTGCGGCCACGAGCGCGGGTGTCCTCCTCGCCGCGGTTCCCTGGGCCGGCGCCGCTGGAGCGCTCGGATACCTCCTGGGCAAGAAGGTGACGCGGCGCGCGAGCGTCGGCTCGCTCCTCGGCTCCACCCTCGGCGTCGTCGTGACGGTGGCGCTCCTCGGCGCCCTCGGCCCGCGCGCCATCATGGCGTATGCGCTCCTCGCGATGATCGTGCTGAGGCACGCAGGGAACATCGGCCGCCTGGTCCGCGGCACGGAGCCGCCGTCATGAAGCGGCGCGACATCGGTGGGGCGCTGTGCGCGCTCCTCGTCGCCTGCGGTGGAACGCAGCAGACGACCGCCCCCGTACCGGCGCCCGAGATGACCTTCGAGACCATCGCCGGGGTGCGACTGGCGACCATTCCGCGGAGCACGCCGGGGCTCGTGCACCTCTCGCTCTTCATCGACGCAGGCGCCAGAGACGCCCAGGTGCCGCAGCTCGCGACGCTGGCAGCCTGGGCCGCGGGCGAGGGCCTGGCGCCGCGGGTGCTTCCGGACGGCACGGTCTTCGAGCTCTCCTGCGATTCCGAGCAGCTGGCTGAATGCATGACCACCCTTTCGAAGGCGCTTCGAGCCCGCGGCCTGGGCGATGAGGTGACCCTCGAAGCGCTGGCCGCACGCCTGGTGGCCGCGCGCCGAGGGGCCCATACGGACGAGCGCCGGGCCGCCGACCTCCTCGCGCTCCGCGCGCTGCTCCGTGAGGACGCGGAGGGGTTTGCCCCGCTCGGCGAGGCCGAAGACGACGACGCGATCAGCGAGCGCGCGATCGCGGACTTCCAGGCCGACCACTACGGCCCCTCGCGCGCGCTCCTGGTGGCGGCGGGAGACGTGACGGGCGACGCGCTTCGCGATGCGCTCCGCGACGCGTTCACGGGGGCACCCGCGGCGCGCGCGCCGCGTGCCACGCGCGTGCTCGAGACCGAGCCCGGCGTCGGCGTGCGGGTGGACGTGGGCGACCTGACGGTGACGAGCGCCGCGCTGATGGCGAGCGACGTCGGACGGGCCGCCGCGATCGCGCGCGCCGTCGCGAGCGACCCCGCGTTTCAATCGGCGTCTGGACCCCAGCTCGAGGCCAACGGCTTCAGCGTCCGCGGCGGCGGCATGGTGATCGCCCGCCTCGCGGGTGTTCGTCCCGCGAAGGCCGGCCGCCTCCTGGTCGCTGCCCTCGGCCGCGCCGCCCTCGAAGCCCCCGCATCCGCCCCACTCCCGCTGCCCACCGACCCGCGGGAAGCGGCGATGGTGATGGGCAACACGTGGATCGGAAGCGGGCTGGGGAGTGGGGGTTGGAGCGGCGATGGATTCGGCGATGGATCCGGGAACGGGGACGCGAACGGGAGCGCGAACGGGAACGGGAGCGCGAACGGGAGCGGGAGCGGGAGCGCGAACGGGAACGCGAACGGGAACGAGAGCGGGAGCGCCCCCTCCCCCGTGCTTCGCCTCGACGACACCTCGCCCGACGAGGTGCTGAGCTTTGCCATCGGCGTGGGCGCCATCGTGGCCGGCGG
This sequence comes from uncultured delta proteobacterium, assembly GCA_963727445.1. Lineage (GTDB taxonomy): Bacteria > Myxococcota_A > Polyangia > Polyangiales > B10-G4 > B10-G4. The sequence continues at coordinate 218,648 of CAVSGI010000012.1, read as the reverse complement.
GCGCGGGGATTGGGTCTCCGAGGACGACCCGGACGAGCCTGTGCGGACACGCGCCGTCCAACACCTGACCCAGGCCGCCGACCGCGCCTGGGCGGCGCTCGCGCCTGCGCTCGGCGGCGAGATGAGCGCCGAGGCCGCCGCGCTCACGGTCACCGACAACGGGGCGCGCCTCGACGTCGTGCGCCGCCCCGCCGACTCGGACGTCGCCGTCGCGGTGCGCTTCACCGGCGGAGGCGCATCGGACCCGCCCGCGCTACACGGGCGCGCGGCGCTCCTCGCCGAGCTCTCGGCGACCAGCTGCGGCGGGCTCGGACCGGACGCGCTCCGCGAGCATCTGCGCACCCTCGGCGCCGACATCTCGCCGCTGGTCGATGCGGACAGCCACGGCGTGGTGTTGAGCGGTCCGCGCGCCCACACCGACGCGCTCATCGACCTCGGGCTCACCTGCGGTCTCGCGCCCTCCACCGATCGCAGCGACGTGGTCGAAGCCCGCCTGCGCGCCGTCGCGCGCGTCGATCCGATCCAGAGCGCCGCTGCCCTGGCCCTCGCCCCCGACGCGCCGGGACTGATCGCCCCGCTCGGCTCGGTGGGAACGATCCAGAGCGTGAGCTTCGAGGCGATCGTTCGCGAGGTCGAAGCGTCCCGCGTCGGCGCGCGGGTCAGCGTCGCGATCGTCGGCAACGTCGACGTCGCTTCGGTCGTCGCGCGCGCGGCGCGCCGCCTCGCGGAGCTTCCCGCGGGCACGTCCCCGGAGCCGCCGCCTCCCCTCGCCCCCGTCGACCCGGAAGCGATCGTCGCCTTCGCCTCGGATTCGCCGGAGCCGCGCGTGGTGGTGGCGATGCTCGCCCGCGGGCCCACGCGCCCGAGCACCCTCGCCGCCGAGGCCTTCGCCGCCGAAATGGGCCGCGCGCTCACGCGCAGCGGTCAGGTGCGCGTCTCGGGTCTTCATGCTGGGAGCAGCAAGGACGCGACCTGGATCGTCGTTGACGCCTTCGTACCCGAAGAGCTCCTGAGCTCCGTGCCCGAGCGCGTGCGCGGCGCCGTCGTCGCCACCGATCAGGCGCGCGTCGCCGAGATGGTGGCGAACGCGCACAGGGCGGGACGCTGGGCGGCGGCCGACCCCGCCGTCGCCGCCGCCGAGCAAACCCGCGTCCGCCTCTTCGGCCCCATCCACGAGAGCGTCGAGCTCGGCGGTTTCGGCCCACCGGCCTTCGCCATCGGCCGGCCGCATTGACCGTTCGACGAGGGGCGTGCTAGCCCTCCCGCGTGCCGCAGAATGAACGGTCATTCAGCAAGAAGCGGGGCAAGGATGGCGACAAGCGCGAGCGCATCCTCGCAGCGGCCATCTCGGTCTTCGCTCAGAAGGGCTTCTACGCGACCCGGGTGAGCGAGATCGCCAAGGCCGCCAGCGTCGCCGACGGCACGATCTACCTCTACTTCGAGAACAAAGAGGACGTCCTGGTGAGCATCTTCCAGGACCGGATCGGCCAGCTCGTCGAGGTGCTCAAGGAGAAGATCGCCGAGGCCGACTCCTTCGAGGAGCAGATCCGGCGCATCGTCGAGCTGCAGCTCGGGCTTCTCGAAGGACAGCGCGACCTCGCCGAGGTCGTCACCGTGAACCTGCGCCAGTCGTCGTCGCTCTTGAAGCAGTACGCGGTGCCCCTCTTCCGCGAGTACCTCGACGTCATCGGCACGGTGATCGCGAACGGCCAGAAGGCCGGCACCTTCCGTGCGGACCTGAACCCGAAGATCGCGGCGCGCGCGCTCTGGGGCGGCCTCGACGGCATCGCGCTCACCTGGGCCCTCACGGACCCGGACCCGACCAAGCTCCGGAAGGCGGCGCACCAGTATGCATCGCTCTTCCTCGAAGGTGTGCTCTCGCGTGAGCAGGCTCGTTGACACGGCGCGTCAGCACCTCTAAATCCGCCGCCACAAGCATCCCCATTTGGAGGAAACGTTGAAAATCCTCGTCCCCTGTAAGCGGGTCAGCGACCCGGACAACGCCAACAAGGTGAAGGTCTCCCCCGACGGATCCTCGGTCAGCACCGAAGGTCTCGAGTGGAAGCCGAACCCCTTCGACGACTGGGCCGTGGAGACGGCGCTGCGTCTGAACGAGAACGCCTCTTCCGGTGAGAAGCTCGGCGAGATCGCCGTCGCCACCTTCGGAGCGTCGGACGCGGTGCAGCAGCTCCGTCAGTTCCTCGCCATGGGCGCCGACCGCGGCGTCCTCGTCGAGTGCGACGAAGACGAGCTCGACAGCTGGGTCGTCGCGCGTGGGCTGAAGGCCATCGCCGACGGCGAGAGCCCGGACCTGGTGATCATGGGCAAGCAGTCGGCGGACGGCGAGTCGGGCGCGGTCGGCCCGATGCTCGCCGAGCTCCTCGGCTGGCCCTGCAGCACCGGCGCCATGTCGATTCAGGTCGAGGGCGACGGCAAGCTCCTCGTCCGTCGCGAGGCCGATGGCGGCGTCATCGTGCAGCGCGTCACCACGCCGGCGGTGATCACGGTCACCGACCGCATCGTCACGCCCACCGCGGTGAAGAACGGCGTCACGCCGGACGACCACGCCTACCCCGAGTCGGACAGCGGCCGCTATGCGTCGCTCAAGGGCATCATGCAGGCGAAGAAGAAGCCGGTCGACACCAAGAAGCTCGACGACCTCGGCATCGACACCACCACCACCAGCAGCTACTCCAGGTTCGCGACGCCGCCGGCGCGCTCCGGGAACACGGATTTCGTGGAGTCGGTCGAGGAGCTCGTGCAGAAGCTCCACACCGAAGCCAAGGTCATCTGAGCGGAGAGCGAGGAGAATAGAAATGACAGACGTTCTAGTCGTAGCTGAGCTCTCCGAAGGCGAGGCGCAGGAAGTCCACCCTCGCAGCGATCGCCTTCGCCAATCAGGTCGCCGCAGGGTGGCGCTTTCGACATCCTCGTCATCGGCGAGGGTGCGGCCGGCGCCGCCAAGGGCCTCGCGGGATGGGGCGCGCGCAAGCTCCTCACCGCCGAGATCGCCGGTGGTTATCTCGCCGAGAAGTACGCGGCCACGGTCGCCGAAGCCGCCAAGAAGGGCGGCTATCAGGTGGTCACGGCAGGCGCGACCTATTACGGCAAGGATCTGTTGCCGCGCGTCGCTGCCAAGCTCGGCGCTGGCATCGCGTCCGACATCATCGGCGTCGAGGTCGTCGGGCGACTCGCGCAAGTACCGGCGCTCGATGTACGCCGGCAACCTCCTCGGTGACGTGACGCTCTCCACCGACGTGCACGTGGTCAGCGTCCGCCAGAGCGAGTTCGAGGCGGGCGACGCGCCCGGCGGCTCGAGCCCGATCGAGGAGCTCGCGGTGGTCGCCGATCCGGCGGCGGAGCGCATCGAGTTCGTCTCTCTCGACGCGGTCAAGAGCGAGCGTCCCGACCTGACCGAGGCCGACATCGTCGTCTCCGGTGGTCGCGCGCTGAAGAGCGCCGAGAACTTCCAGAACGTGCTCGAGCCCCTCGTCGACGCGCTGGGTGCGGCCATGGGCGCTTCGCGCGCGGCCTGCGATGCCGGCTACGTCGCCGAGCGACCTGCAGGTCGGCCAGACGGGCAAGGTCGTGGCCCCCAAGCTCTACATCGCGGTCGGCATCAGCGGTGCCATCCAGCACCTCGCCGGGATGAAGGGCAGCAAGACCATCGTCGCCATCAACAAGGACAAGGAAGCGCCGATCGCTCAGGTCGCGGACTACTTCCTCGTCGCCGACCTCTTCGACGTGGTCCCCGCCTTGACCGCCGAAGTGAAAAAGCTGGCCTGACCCACCTCGGTCGCCCGGGGGGGTATAGTACCGCGCCATGCGTGTTCGATTCGGGTCGCAGGGAGGGGCCGGGGAGGTGAGCCGGCCTCCGACCCGAAGCGGACGCGCACGCCGAGCCGGCCAGAGCCTCGTCGTCATGCTCGCCCTCTCGCTCTTTGGGACCGCGGCGAGCGCGCAAGGTTACGAGGGGACGTGGCGCGGCGGCCCGGTGCGCATGCAGGTGAGCATCGAGAGCTGGGGGCAGGACTGCGGGCCCAGGCCGCAGAGCCACACGGGCGAAGCCACCGGCAGCGTGCGCATCTCCGAGGCCGGCGACCAGCTGGTGTTCAACGGAACGCCGGTGCGACGCACCGACGCGTGCTGGAGCGAAAACCGCATGGTGCGCCGAGTGTCCAGCACGGCCGAGGATGGTCGCTGGCGCGTGGTCTGTCGCACGCGGCCCGACGACCCGCGCGCTGAAACCGGTACGTACACGCTCACCGCCAGCGGCACCGACACGCTCAACTATCGCGAGGTCAGCGACTACGACTGGCAGCTGAACGAGTCGCGTTGCAAGGCGCGCATGACGGTCACGCAACGCTTCAGTCGCGTGGGCGCGGCAGCGACGCCGACGCCGGAGCAACCGACGCCGGAGCAGCCGAGCTGCACGCCCGGCGAGCCCGCGCGCATTCGACTGCGCCCGTCCGAAGCCGAGGTCGAGCCGGGCGGACAGGTGCGCTTCTCCGCGCGCGTGGTCGACGCCGCGGGCTGCCCGGTGCGTGGGCAGCACGTTCGCTTGACGCTCTCCGAGCCCGAAGGAGCGAACGCCACCATCGACGACGGTCTCTTCACCGCCGCAGAAAACGCGGCCGAAGCGGAGGGCGAGTTCGAGGTGCGGGCCTCCGCCGGCTCGCTGCGAGCCGAAGCGAGCGTGGTGGTGCGCACCGCGGATCTGTCGGACCTGATCGCGCGCCGCGCGACGGTCGGCGTGACGCAGACCGTCGACGAGGACTTCGAGATCACCGCCGAGTCGGCGGCGGGAGTCTCCGCGCGCGCCGAGGAGTCGACGGATGAGGAGCGCTCGATCCTCCCCTTCGTGATCGGCGCCATCGTGGTGTTGGCGCTCCTCTTGGGCGTGGTGGTCCTCGTCGTCGCCCGTCGCGGCGGCAAGCAGCCGGCGCCCGCGCCTTCGCCCGCGCCGAACGAGGAAGGTCCGGCGGCCGCCCCACCGGTGGCCAGCGCCGAAGATCCGGCCCTCGACTCCGCCCAACGCCTCGCCATCCCACGGAGCTGCCCCGTGTGTCATCGCGAGTTCGACGACCCCTCCGTGACGTTCTGCCCCGAGGATGGAGCGCAGCTGGGTCCGCGATCCGAGCCGCCCATGGGGCAGGCGCTGATTTGTCCTACATGTCGACGTGGCTTCGGCGCAGGGACCACCCGCTGCCCCAGCGACGGCGACGAGCTCATTCCCTATGCTCTCTTCGTCAAACGCCACCAGGAAGCGCAGGAAGGAGGCAAGATCTGCCCCACCTGTGGAGAGCGCTACGGCCGTCAGGTGACCTTCTGTGGCAAGGATGGAGCCGAGCTGGTGGTGGTGAATTGGGGATCCGGCCCCCCGACCCGCGCGGCTCGCGATTGAGCCCAAGGGCCCCCCTGGTCCCGTGTCCAAGGCAAAGAACGCGGTCACGAGGTCCAAATGCGATTCTTGATCGCCGAGCCGCGCGACGGCTATCATCGCGGGTCGAAAAGGGTTTCTGGTTTCTAAAGGCCCTGCCTCCTGCATCACCCCCCTATCGAGGTCAGAACGCATGAAGATCGTCTGCGACAGTTGCAGCGCCAAATACTCGATCGCCGACGAGAAGGTCGCCGGGAAGGTTTTCAAGATCCGCTGCAAGAAATGCAGCGAGGTCATCGTCGTTCGAGGCGACCAGCTCGATCAGCCTGAGCAGCAGGAAGAAGCAACCGCGCTCTACGACTACGGTGACGAGAGCCCGGAGGCCGTGTGGCACGTCGTCGTGAACGGCGACCAGCAGGGTCCTTTTGCGCCAGTGCAGCTCGGCGAAATGCTGACGGCCGGAACGATCGACTGGGAGGTCTACGTCTGGCGTGAAGGCTTCGACAACTGGCTCGCCGCGCGCGACGTGCCCGAGCTCGTCGAAGCGATCACCGGTCAGCCTCAGGAAGGAGCCGCACCAGCAGCCGCGGCCGCAGCCCCGGCCGACATGGGCGGCGATCCCTTCGCGGGTGGCGGTGGCATGGGCGGCGACATCGGCGCCGACATGGGCGGCGGTCAGGCCCAGGACGGACTCTTCGCCGCAGCGGCGGATCCCGGCTTCGGCGGCGGTGGCGATGATGCATTCGCGGCTGGCGGCGGCGCGGGCGGCGGAGCGGATCTCTTCGCGCAAGCCGACGCGGGCGCGAGCCCCTTCGAGGGCGGCGGTGACGACGACGTCGTGGCCAGCTCCCCCGGTCCGCGCGTGAGTCAGGAGCAGGCGATGACCGGCCAGCGAAACGAGAACTCGGTTCTCTTCTCGCTGCAGAACCTGCAGGCGCTCGCCACGGGCGGGCCCGGTGGCGGCGGCTCGCCGGCACCGAGCATGTCCAGCGCGAGCTCGAGCTCTGGCTCTGCCAAGCCCGGCCATGCGTCGGGCGAAGGCTCGGGCCTGATCGACATCCGCGCGCTCGCCAGTGCGACCGGCGTCGCCGGCGGCGGCGGTGGTGCGGCTGCGCCGGCGGGCGGATCGTCCGGTGGCGGCAACGAGAACGTCGACGACCTGCTCAGCATCGGCACCGGGTCGCCCCTTTCGAGCGGCCTCGGCGCGCCGGTGCTCGCGCCGGTGGTCGAAGAGAAGAACAACAAGGGCCTCATCATCGCCATCTCGGCGGTGGGTGGTGTCGTCGCGCTGGCGGCTGCCGCGGTCATCATCGTTCTGGTCACCGCAGAGCCGGAGCCGGTCGCGATGGCGGGCAGCTCCACGGGCACGGGTGCCATCGCCGCGGGCGAGGGCACGGCGACCGGTGACACGCCGGCCACCACCACCGAGAGCGGAACCGCCGCGGGTGGAAGCGAAGCCGCGGCCAACACCGGCAGCGACGATCAGGGCACGAGCGACGAGAGCAGCGACGAGGGCGAGGACAGCGCCGACGAGGGGTCGAGCGGCTCCTCCTCCGGCTCGAGCCATCGCAGCCGTCGTCGACGCAGCAGCGGCGGCTCGTCGAGCAGCTCCAGCGGCAGCTCGAACCCCGATCCCACCCCCGCAGCGGCGCCGGCCACCATGAGCTCGGGTGGCGGCGGTGACATCGACGACCTCCTCAACGCGGCCCTCGGCGGAGGCGGTATGATGGCAGCGCCCATGCAGGCCGAGAGCAGCGGCGGCGGCGGCAACCTCCCGGATAGCCCGCCCCGCGACGGCGTGCTCCGCGCGCTCCGCTCGGTGCAGGGCGCCGTCGGTCGCTGCGGCAACGGCCAGCACGGCGTGGCGAACACCACCATCACCGTCTCCGGCTCGAACGGCCGCGTCTCCAACGCGCGGGTCACCGGGCAGTTCGCCGGAACACCGATCGGCTCCTGTGTCGCCCGCGCGGTGCGTGGCGCGCAGTTCCCCCGCTTCCGCCGGCCGACCTTCCAGGTCAGCTTCCCCTACCGCATCTAGCGAGCGCGCCGGTATCGCCCCACGAGGGCGGCGATGCCGAGCACACCCAGGACCGCGAGGGCGCCGAGCCAAAGCCACGGCTCGGCGCCTTCTTCGTTTTCGGAGGAGCCGCTTGATGCGCCGTCCTCCCGTGGCCCCCGCACCCGAACCCGAGCGGTGAAGACCTCGGGGCCTCGACTCCCCGCGAACGCGAGGGTGGGGACGCGGTCTTCGGGGGCCTCTTCGGCCCCGCTCGCCAAGAGCTCCGCGGCGTCGCGGACGCGAAAGGCCACGTCCGTGCGGTCGTAACTGTCGCGCTGCATGTGGTCGCGGAAGGTGATGCGATGGGTGCCGGCGCCGAGCGGAAAGCGGGCGACCATCTCGACGGTGGCTGGACGGGCGGCGATGGGGCCCGTGGGGTCGAGGTAGGGCTCGCCCCAGGTCACGGCGACCGGCTGGCCGTCGACCTCGATGGGCAGCTCGGTGGCGAGGCCCTCGCCCCACCCGGCCATGTAGGCATCGGCCTCGGCCTCGGTGAGGGTGCCGTCGCCGTTGCCAGCGTCGCGATCCGCGACGGCGAGCACCCGCGCGGCCTCCGCTGGACCGAGCATCAACGAGACGACCACGCGTGCGTGATCGTCCGCGACGTCGAGCTTCAGATAGCGCTCGGCCGTCTGCACCTCGTGACCGAGATGCGCAGACGCCAGGGTCGTGGGGGCGAGGATGAGGGTGAGCCCGAGCCCGAGCGCGATCTTCGAATCGCGTCGGCGGCTCACCCGGCGCTCACTTCTTTTCGGCGAGGCCCCTGAGGAACTCGACGCCGGTCGCCACCCCGAAGCCCGTCCCGCCCACCGGAGCGAGGTCGTGGCTCTGGTCGAGGAAGGCTGGCCCCGCGATGTCGCAGTGCACCCACTTGGTGTCCCCGACGAACTCGCGGAGAAAGAGCGCGGCGGTGATGGAGCCGCCGTGCCCATCGCCCGTGTGCTTGAGATCGGCGATGTCGCTCTTGAGGGTCTTGACCAGATCGTCGTCGAGGGGGAGCTCCCAGAAGCTCTCGGCGGCGCGCTCGGCGGCATCGGCGTAGGCCTTGCCGAACTTGGGGTCGCTCGCGTACATCCCGGCGCGCCACTTGCCGAGCGCCACCATGCAGGCGCCGGTGAGGGTGGCGTGGTCGATCATGTAGTCCGGCTTCACCTTGTCCCGCGCGTAGGCGAGCACATCGGCCAGGACCAGGCGGCCCTCGGCGTCGGTGTTGATGATCTCGACCATCTTGCCGTCGAGGGACTCGAAGACGTCGCCGGGACGATAGGCGAAATCACCGCTCATGTTCTCGGTGGAGCCCACGAGCGCGTGTACCTCGACCGGAAGCTTGAGCTGCGCCGCGGCGAGGACCACGCCGAAGGTGGTTGCCGAGCCGGCCATGTCGCACTTCATGCCATACATCGCCTTTGCGGGCTTGATGCACAGACCGCCGGAATCGAAGGTGAGGCCCTTGCCCACGAAGGCGACCTTCGCCTTGGCCCTGCCCTTGGGCTTGTAGACCATGTGGATGAAGCGCGGCTCGTTGCCGCCGCCCGCGTTGACGGCGAGGAAGAGACGCATCCCCGCCTTTTCGATCTTGGCCTTGTTCCAGATCGTGGTGCGGATCCCGGTTCCCTTCGCCTTGGCGGCGGCGGCGTCGGCGAGGGCCTCCGGGGTGAGGTCGTTGGGGGGGGCATTGACGAGGTCGCGCGCGAAGTTCACGGAGTCGCCGACGATCATTCCGTCGCGCACCGCAGCCCGACCGGCCGCGTCCACCTTGGCGCCCAAAATGTAGGCAGACTTGATCTCGCCCTCGGGACGGCGCGTGCCCGTGAGGTAGCGATCGTAACGATAGGCGCCTCCGAGGAGGCCCTGCGCCGCCGCGCGAACTGACGCTTCGTCACTTTTCGGAAGCACGACGGCCACAGAGGCCTGCTTCTTGGCACAGCGGGCAGCGTGGACAGCCACGCGAAGCGCATCGGCGGAGCTCGCCTTGCGCGCGCCGAGACCGACGAGAACCACCCAGCGTGCGCCGATGTTCGTGCCGGGAACCTTGAGAATCTCGTTCAGCTTGCCGACGTAGCCCTCGTCCTTGGCGTGCGCGCTGAGCGCACCCTTCATGGCGGAATCGAGGCTCTTCACCGTCGCGTTCTTGGAGAGCTCCTTTTCGCGAACTCCGACGGCCACGATGTGCGCCTTCGTCGTCGTCGCAGAGTCCTTCGAGAGCGTGATCTTCATGTTCTTACGGGACTTTCTCCCCCCAACACGCGGGGAGCGCAGAGTGCCATTTTGGGGACATGGCGACAAGCATGGCGGCCACGCGCGGCCCAACGGGCCGCCGCTACACACAAGGCTCGGGCCCCTCCGGAGCGAAGCGGCGCCCGAAGGGCGGCATCAGCCGCCCGTAGGCGGAGCGCAGCGGAGGAGGGGCCCGAGCCAGGACTGCGTCCCCGGCCTCCCAGCATCCCGTGTAGCGGCGGCCCGCCGGCGGACCGCCACCCCTCCGCCACTTTTCCTCCGCAAGTGCCCGAGATCACGTGCCCGGTTCCCGGCACGGTCGCTGCGTAGGGCCTGGGGCACCCGCCCATCGCGGCGGGCACGAACGACCCAGGAGGACGAGATGGAGCAGCCGAAGAAGAACTACAAAGTTGTGTACACGATCGTGGAGCGGCGCCGGGACGGCAAGAAGTTCTGGCTCCGTATCGGGGCGGCCTTCCCCAACCGGGATGGGAGCCTGAACGTCCACCTCGACGCCACGCCGGTCAACGGGCAGCTCCAGATCCGAGACTACCAGCCCTTCGAGGAGCGGTCGTCTCGCGATGGAGGCGCGGAGGCCGACGACCTCGCGGTGGCGCTGGCGAGTTGATCACGGCCGGCGCACCTCGCGTGCGGCCAACACTTCGCGCGCAAAGGCGCGCAGGAAAGGACAGGTGCATCTTGAATCGAACGAAGAACATCCTCATGCGCGCCATCATCGTGGCGAGCCTCGCGAGCGGCCTCGCCGGGACGGCGGTGGCGGGCATCGGCGGCGTGGCCGAGGCGCAACGTCGGGCGCGACCGTCGATGGTCGTCCGAACGCCCGCCGCCGACGCCACGCCGGCAGGCGTGGTGAACATCAACACCGCGAGCGAGGTCGAGCTCTCGCGGCTGCCGGGCATCGGGCCCTCGAAGGCGGCGGCGATCATCGCCTATCGCGAGCGCGGGAGGCACTTCTCGCGCATCGAGGATCTGTTGCGCGTGCGCGGCATCGGGCGCGCGACGTTTCGGCGCTTGCGCTCGATGCTCGCGGTGCGGGGACCGACGACCCTCGCAGGCGCGGGCAGCGCGCAACCGGCGCAATAGCGCGGCGGACTGGGGCGGCCGGGCGTTCGAGCGAGCGCTCGGCCGCCCGCTGCTCTATCCTGCGCGCGTGACCCTCGACATCCGACCGATCAGACGCGAAGACCGCGACTTGATGGTCGTCTTTCATCACGCGCTCTACGTCGACTACCGAAAGGAGATCCTCGCCCCGGAGCTCGAGCCTCTCTACGCCTATCGAGACCTCGGCCGAGCGCTCCGAGAGGACGTGGACGCCATCCTCGCCTCACCGCGCGCCATGGGCTTCGTGGCCGAAGAGGCGGCGACGCCCGTCGGCTACATCACCGGCCACGTCGAGGAGGATCCGCGACGGGTCCTCGATAGGAAGGGCGTGGTCGAGGACTGGTACGTCGAGCCCCCCGCGCGCGGGCGAGGCGTGGGCAAGGCCCTCTTCGACGCTTTGGTGGACGCCTTTCGAAAGCGCGGCTGCGTCGTCCTCGAATCCACCACCTGGGCGGGAAACACGGGCGCGCGCGCCGCCCACCAGGCCCTCGGCTTCCACGACATCGAGATCAAGATGCGCCGGGAGATCTGAGGCCTCACTGGGCGGGGGTGAGACCGCCGGAGCCCTCGGTTGAGTCCGTCTCCGCGTCCGTCTCCGTCTCCGTCTCCGTCTCCGTCTCCGTCTCCGTCTCCGAGTCCGCGTTCCGTCTCCGCGTCCGCGTCCGTCTCCGTCTCCGCGAGCTCGGGTCGCGGCTCACTGCGACATTCGTCCCCTGCGGGATCGGCGGCCATCGCCTCCGCCTGCGGCAGCTCCTCCGGGATGGACAAGCCCGCGTGTTCGAGGGTGAGGCGGAGGCCGATCAGAGACGCCGCGAGACACGGCGAGAGGGTGACCCAGGCCAGCTCGCCCGCGCCGGTCTCACGCCAGGTCCGCACGATGGACTGGGCCTCGTCCATACGTGCGTTGGCGCGCTCCCAGGCGTGGCGGGCCTGCTCCGTCTTTTCGTCCGGGCCATCGGCCTCGGCGTGGCGCACCACCTCGTCCGACTCGTCGACCGCGGCCATGGTGGCCATGAGGGTCTCGTCGGCGGCGACCAGCTTGGCGTTCGGGCCGCAGCCCGACGCGATCGCGAAGAGCGAAAAGGCGAGCGTGAGGCGCGTCATGCGTCCGGCTCGGCGGCCGCGCGCTCGATCGCGGCCAGGAGGGGGCTCAGGCGCGAAGCCTCGAGCTTGAGGCCGACCCGGTTGGCCACGACGACGCTCGAAACCTCGCAGATCGTTTCGATCTCCACGAGGCCATTCTGCCGGAGCGTCTCACCCGTTTCCACGAGGTCCACGATCACGTCGGAGAGACCCGTCAGCGGCGCGAGCTCCACCGAGCCCTGTACGAAGATGCTCTCGATCTGCTGGCCCCGGCGCGCGAAGTGCTGGCGCGCGATGGTCGGGAACTTGGTGGCGACCCGGAGCGGCTCGCCCCCGCGGGTGGCGTCGAGGTCGGGCGGATCCTCCGCCCTGCCCGCCACCGCCATGCGACAGCGGCCGATGCCGAGGTCGACCGGGGAGTACACGTCGTACTCGCGCTCGAGGAGGACGTCGCGCCCCACGATGCCGATGTCGGCGGCGCCATACTCGACGTAGGTCGGCACGTCGTCGGGCTTGAGCAGGAGAAAGTGGATCCCGCTCTTCGGCTCCTCGCGGATCAGGCGACGGTCGTCCGCGGTCAGGGGCGCGGGGTCGATCCCGGCGCGCGCGAGGAGGGGGCCGAGGGAGCGGAGGATGCGTCCCTTGGGCACGGCGAAGACCAGGGGCCGCGGCGCGGCGTCAGGCATTGCCTGCGACCCGCTCGATGGTGGCGCCGAGGCCCGCGAGCTTCTCCTCGATGTGCTCGTAGCCGCGATCGATGTGATAGACACGGCGCACCTCGGTGGTGCCCCGCGCGACGAGACCGGCGACGACGAGCGAGGCGCTGGCGCGCAGATCGGTGGCCATCACCTCGGCACCCGAGAGATACTCGACGCCCTTCACCGTCGCCGAACGCCCGCGCACCTCGATGCTCGCGCCCATGCGGTTGAGCTCGGGCACGTGCATGAAGCGGTTTTCGAAGATGGTCTCGGTGATCACCGAGCGACCACTCGACAGGCACATCAACACCATGAACTGCGCCTGCATGTCGGTGGGGAAGCCGGGGTGCGGGGCGGTGGTGGCGTCGGTGGGCTCGAAGGGTGGCTTGCCTGCGACCCGAACGCCGGACGCCTCGCGCTCGACGACCACGCCCGCCTGCCGCATCTTCGCCGCGACCGCCTCGAGGTGGTCGAGGGTGATGCCGTCGAGGAAGACGTTGCCGCCCGTCGCAGCCGCCGCGACCATGTAGGTCCCTGCCTCGATGCGATCGGGGATGATCGAATGGTCGACCGGCTCGAGGGCTTCCTTGCCTTCGATGACGATCACGTCCGTGCCCGCGCCCTCGACCGAGGCGCCCATCTTGTTGAGCACCCGCGCGAGCTCTTCGACCTCGGGCTCGCGGGCCGCGTTGACGATCGTCGTACGCCCGCGGGCGAGCACGGCGGCCGACATCAGGTTCTCGGTACCGGTGACGGTGGGGATGTCGAGGTAGATCTCCCCGCCCTTCAGGCGACCCGAAGGGACCTCCACGTTCACGTAGCCGTGCTCGAGGGTGACCCTCGCTCCCATGACCTCGAGGCCCTTGAGGTGCTGGTCGATGGGACGCGCGCCGATGGCGCATCCGCCGGGGAGGGAGACGCGGGCCCGACCGTAGCGCGCGACCAGAGGACCGAGGACCAGCACCGAGGCGCGCATCTGCTTGACGAGCTCGTAGGGCGCTTCGGGCTCGGGCGCCGGCGCCACCTTCACCGTCACCGTGGGCGGCGTGACCTCCACCTCGGCTCCGAGGTGCCTGAGGAGCATCGCGGTGGTGTGGATGTCTCGGAGGTCGGGGACGTTGCGGAAGGCGTGGTCACCATCGGCGACCAGCGAGGCGCACAGAATGGGCAAAGCGGCGTTCTTGGCGCCGCTGATCCTCAGATTGCCTTCGAGGGGCTTCCCTCCGACGATGCGAATGCTGTCCACGGCCACCTCGTATCAAACAGTGGCCCTGGCCGCCACCGCTGCGCCTGATGCGACGCGGCTCAGGCCAGCGCCATTCCCAGAAAGAAGAGCCCGAAGCCCACGATGATTCCGGTGCCCCACAGGCGGGCGGAGCCGCTGACGATCCGGTCCCGTTCGTCGATGGCGCGGGTGGCGAAGGCGAAGGCGCTGCCGACCCAGACCGCGAAGCCCAGCACCAGGACCAGGCTCCAAAGGACGTTCGGACGCTTGGTCTGCTCGAGGAGCGCGAGGTGCTCGGCCTCCAGCTCGGCCTGCGTCTTCCCGGCGTCGATCGGCGGTGGGTCCTCGGCGGCCATGAGCGCCGCGATGCGGGCGTTGGCGCGGGCCAGACGGTCGGCGTGGGGGGTGTAGGTGCTGCGAGACGTGAGGATCGCCCCGCGGATCGAGCGGTAAGCGAGCAGCGCGCGCTCCGCGTCGCCGTCGTCCTCCGCTTCGCTGCCGATGCGCTCGAGGCTCGCGAGGGCGTCGACCACGAAGGGGTTGCCCGGGGCGTACCAGGAGGCGGCGCGGCGGTAGTGGAGGACGGCACGCTCGATCTCGCCGTGGCCGCGGAGCTCGTTCGCCTGCGACAGCTCGGCCTCGCTCGCGGTGACGACGCGAACGGCGATGACGGCCAGGATCACGCCAGCGACGGTGAGCGTCTTGAAAGCGATGCGGAGGACGCGCGCCACCTTCAAAGAAAGTCCCTCTTCTGGAAGATCAGCGACGCGAGGACCAGGAGCGCGACGGTGTAGAGCACCCCGTAGCCCATCGCCTGCGCGACGTACGTCCACGGGCCGCCGTCGCTGGCGTCGAGGAGCGTGTTTCGCCCGGGGACGAAGAGGTTGAAGTTGGGGACCACTTCGGCCAGCAACCTCAGCGACGCTTTGACCTCCGGCCCGAGCACGTCCCCGCGCATGTTGGCCATGTCGTCGGCGGAGCGGCCCACCAGCCAGAAGCCGAAGGTGAAGGCGCCGGTGAGAAACGGCGTCGAGAAGGAGGAGAAGAGCAGCGCCACGGCCGCCAGCACCATCACCTCCCCGACCGAGAGGATGAGGGAGGAGGCCACCACCGAGAGCTCGACGTCGGTCGTGGAAGCGACCGCCCCGCAGGCGACGACCGCGAGGAGCGACCAGGGGACCAGCACCGAAGTGCGATCGTGTGCGCTTCCGAAGGGCGACGCCCAGGACCGCGCCGAGCCCGAGGGGCGTGACGACCAGGAGCGTGGTGTCGGCATCGGCCTGGATCGAGGCGACCCAGAGCTGGACCGCGCCCATGATGGCGATGAAGGTGACGCCGGTGAGGGTGATGCCCAGGTACTTGCCGAGCAGAAACGTGGAGCGCCGGATGGGCTTGGGCAGGATGACGTAGAGCGTCTTCTTCTCGATCTCCTTGTAGAGCAGGGAGGAGCCGAGGAAGACGGCGACGATCACCGAGAAGAGCGAGATGGAAGCGAGGCCGACGTCCATCACCACGCGGCGCTGCTCCGAGAGCGAGAGCTCGGCGAGCGCCAGCGTGAAGAGGAGCACCAGCGTGGCGAAGCCGAGGACGCCGTAGAGCACCTTGTCGCGCACCGCCTCGCGGAAGGTGTTGATCGCGATGGCCCAGGTCTTGGCGATCATCGGTCGTTCTCCACCTCGCCGCCGACGAAGGCATCGCCGACCACGAACTGGCTCATGGTGTTGACGGTGGCGGCGAAGAGCACGAACGCCAGCGCTCCGGCGGCGATGCGCATGCCTCGCGCGGCGCCCTCCGTCTTGACGACGCCGAAACGACGCGCGGCAGCGGGGAGTCCGTTCGCGAGGTGGAGCGCCACCGCCGCGGTACCGATGACGTAGACCCCCAGGTAGAGCGGCGTGCCCATGTCCACGCGGAGTCGATCGTAGAGCAGGCTCGCCTCTGCGCCGCCGAGCTCGAGCGCGAAGGTGTGGCTGAGATGAAGAGCGAGGAAGACCAGGACGACGAGGCCCGAGCCGCGCTGGAGCGTACGCATGGCCGGCGTCGCGTAGGGGGACGGTTCGTCCGAAGGACGCACCCAGAGGTAGATGCCCAGCCCGGCGTGTACGACGAGCGGAACGAGCACCAGGGTCACCTCGGCGACGAGGGTGAGCGTCCCGCTGCCCACGCCTCGCATCCCCTCGGCAAACGCCTGGCGTCCTTCGACGGCGGAGGTTGCCTCGAAGAGGTGGAGCACCAGGTAGGCGCCCAGGGGCAAGACCCCGGTGAGGGAGTGTATTCGCTGCCTGGACAACGCTCGCGAAGCTACCCCGAATCGCGGGCGACGGCGAGGTATGGATGTATGCGCCTGGTGGACCAGGCACTATAGTGGCGCGACTGTGAGCGGACCGCGCCCCTTCGTGCTCGTCGTCAATCCCCGCGCCGCCGCGGGCCGCGCGCTGACACGGCTGCCGGCGCTCGAGAGTGCGCTCCGCGAGGCCGGTGGCGAGTTCGAGGTCCGTCAGACGCGCGGCCCCCGCGACGCGACGCGCATCGTGCGGCAAGCCCTGAACGAGGGCGCCGCCGGGATCGCGGTGATGGGAGGGGACGGAACCTTCAGCGAAGCGGCGTGCGGCTTCTTCGACGAGGACGGCGTGCCGGCCGACACCGACGCGTGGCTCGGGCTGCTCCCCTGTGGCACCGGCGGAGATTTCTCGCGCACGCTGGGCATCCGCGACGATCCGGTGGGTAGCGCCCGCCGCATGCTCGAGATCGAGCCGCGTCCCATCGACTGCGGTTGGATCAAGTATGTGAGCCACGAGGGGACGCCCACCGGGAGGGCGTTCCTCAACATCGCGAGCTTCGGCGCGGCCGGCCTGGTCGACAAGTACGCCAACGAAGGACCGAAGTGGATCGGCGGGACGCCGGCGTTCCTCCTGGCGACTGTGCGCGCCCTGGCGCGCTATCGCGCGAAGACGGTTCGTGTGACGGTGGATGGCGCCGAACCGGAGGTTCACGCCGTGACCAACGTCGCGGTGGCCAACGGGCGCTACTTCGGCGGCGGCATGCACATCGCCCCCGAGGCCGCAATCGACGACGGTGTCCTCGACATCGTCACCATCCTGGCGACGCCGCTCGTCAACCAGGCGCGCTACGGGCACCGCATGTACGACGGCACCGTCCTGTCGGTCCCCTTCGTCGAGCATCGACGTGGCCGGCGGATCGTGGCCGAGAGCGTGGACGACGACGAAGTGCTCCTCGACGTCGATGGCGAAGCGCCGGGTCGGCTGCCAGCCACCCTCGAAATCCATCCCGGAGTGCTGCGGCTCCGCGCCTGAGACGTGATGCGGCGGGGCTGGGGCAGCTTCTTCGGTACGACGTTCCCGCTCGCGGTGCTGGCCGGGATCTCCCTCGGCGTGACGCCCGCGCCGCGCGAGTGGGCGGGGCCCGCCTACATCGGGCTCGCGTTTCTGCTCTTCGCCGTGGCGACACCGAGCGCCGACGCGCCGAGCCCGAAGAGAGCCTTCCTCGCCGGCTTCGTCTGCTCCTTCCTGATCAACGCCATGGCGCTCTATTGGGTCGTGGGGTTGCTCGAGGTCTTTGCGGGCTTTCCGCTGATCGCGTCGATCCCCACCGCCAGCCTCCTCTTCGCTGCGCAGGCCCTGCCCATGGCCATCGCCTGTGGTCTCGCCGCGGTGATGGCGGGTCCGCGGATGCCGCTCTGGGTGGTTCTACCCCCGCTCCTCACCGTCGTCGCCGCACTGTCGCCGACCCTCCTTCCGTGGCGCCTCTGCCATTCTCATACGGGGTGGCCCCTGTGGCTCCAGCTCGCGGAGATCGGCGGCCAGCCGCTCCTCGATCTGTGTCTGACCTACGCGAGCATGGGGCTCGGCTGGGCGATCCTCCGGCGCGATCGCATGGCGGCGCTCGTCGGCGTGATCGCGTTCTGTGCGCCCATCGCCTACGGCAGCGTGCGCATGGATCAGGTGGCCGAGGAGCGCGCCGGAGGACGGCTGGTGCGCATCGGTGTGGTCCAGCCGAACGTGGACATCTTCGACAAGGCCGATCGGCGCCAAGCGCCCCAGCACCTGATGGAGCTGCAGCGCGCGACGACGCTCCTCGAAGCGACCGGCGCCGACCTCGTCGTCTGGCCGGAGACCGCCTACCCTTACCCCATCCCGCGCAGCCGCCCAGCCGACGTCAACGGGCCCATCCGCATCCTCGCGAACGGTGTCAGCGGTCCGCTGCTCCTCGGCGCGCTGACCTACGGCAACGGTGACGAGCGCTACAACTCCGTGGTCGCCGTCGACGAGACCGGCCGCTTCACCGACATCGTCGACAAAGTGAAGCTCCTCGCTTTCGGGGAGTACGTGCCGCTCTGGGACTACCTGCCGCCGATACAGGAACGCTTCCACCGCGGGCTGACGCCTGGTGAGGAGCCAGAGGTGGTGCCGATCGACGGTGTGCGGGTAGGCGTGCTCAACTGCTACGAGGACGTGCTGGGTCAGTACGCGATCCTGGTCGGCCGCAACCATCCCGACGTGTTGGTCAACGTGACGAACGACGCCTGGTTCGGCGACACGGCCGAGCCGTGGCTTCACGAGGCGACGTCGCGCCTGCGGTCGGTCGAGACGCGGCGCGACCTGGTACGCGCGGTCAACACCGGCACCTCCTCCCACACCTCCGCCACTGGCGAGAGCCTCGTGCGCACGCCCACCTTCGTGCCCGATGCTTTCGTCGCCGACGTGCACGTGATGTCGACCCTCACGCCGTGGGTGCGATTCGGCGATTGGGTGACGCCCATGCTCCTCGGCGCGCTCCTCGGGACGGTCCTCGCTCTCTTTCGCCGGCGGCGGGACGGGGCACTGTGAAGGATCCGACGAGGCGCGGGCACCTCGTCGCCGCGCTCCTCGCCGTCGCCGCCGTCGCCGGCTTCGCCCTCCTCGCGTGGTGGCTGAGGAGCCCGGCCGCCTCCGAAACCGCGGAGACCGAGGGTTTTTCGACCACGCCCGAGGCGACGCCGTGGCCGACCGATGACGCGCGCTACGTGGGCAGCCACGCGTGCGCCCGTTGCCACGCGGAACAAGCGCGCGCCTTTCGGGGCTCGCATCATGCGCGTGCGACCGAGCCGGCGGCGGGCTTCGTCGACGGCCCCCCCTTCGACGGCCGAGTCTTCGAGCGCGACGGGTTTCGCGCGCGCTTTCTGCGCGAAGACGATCGCGCGCTCGTACAGATCGCGGAGGGCGGGGCGCCCGCACGAACGTACGTCGTGCATCACGCGCTGGGCGTGGAGCCCTTTCGCCAGTACGTGGTCGATGTCGGCGACGGACGCCTGCAGGCGCTCACCGTGGCCTGGGACGCGCGCCCCGTGGAGGTCGGTGGCCAGCGCCTCTTCGACCCGAACCGGCGACAACCCGAGCCGGGAGAGCCCCACCACTTCCTGAGCGACGACCAGAACGACAACTCCGTCTGCGCCGGCTGCCATCGGACCGCCACCGAGGTCGGTTGGGACGAGGGCGCTGGTCGTTTCGAGACGCGTGATGCGGAGGCGAGCGTCGGTTGCGAGGCGTGCCACGGGCCGGGCTCGGTGCACGTGTCCTGGGCACAGGCCGGGGCGAGCGGCGCGCCTCAAGGGCTGGTCGCGGATCTGCACCGCGCGGCGGCGTGGACCATCGCGGAGGGGCAAACGAGCGCGGAGCCTCGTGCGGCGGAGGTCGCGGCGGAGGAAGTGCGCGTCTGTGCACCCTGCCACGCGCGACGCGATCAGCTCGCCGAGGGCCATCGGCCAGGCGCACCGCTCCTCGACGCATACCGCCCCGAGCTCCTGAGTCGGCGTCTGTACCACCACGATGGGCAGATCGACGGCGAGGTGTACGAGTGGGGCTCCTTTCGGCAGAGCCGCATGTTCCATGCAGGCGTGCGCTGCAGCGATTGCCACGAGCCGCATTCCCTCGCGCTTCGCTCCGAGGGGGACGCGCTCTGCACCAGCTGTCATCGCCCATCGGCGTACGACCAGGAGCACCACCATCACCGCCAGGCGGTGGGAAGCGCCTGTGTCGACTGTCACATGCGCGAGAAGATCTACTTCGAGGTCGACGGACGTCGCGACCACTCCTTCCGCATTCCCCGGCCGGACCTGGCGACGAAGCTCGGCGTGCCCGACGCCTGCACCGGTTGCCACGAGGACCGCGGCAGCGCGTGGGCCGCCGAGCGCGTCACCGAGTGGTTCGGCGACGTTCGACGCCCGCACTTCGGCGAGGTCCTGCTCCTCGCCCGCCAGCACGACCCCGCCGCCGCGGACGCGCTCAGCGCCCTCGCCGCGGATATCTCCTCGCCAGCCATCGTGCGCGCGACGGCCCTCGCGCTCGCCGACGACTTCCCCGGTCCCGAAAGCGACGAGGCGCTCCGGGCGGGCGCACGAAGCCGCGAGCCTCTGGTGCGCCTCGGCGCCGCCTACGGCGCGCGAGAGCTCGCCCCCGAAGACCGTTACCGCTCACTATCACCGCTCGTTCGCGACGAGATGCGCGTCGTACGTCTCGAGGCTGCCCGCACCCTCGCAGTCGTGCCCCCGGGGACCCTCGCGAGCGACGAGGCCGAGGCCCTTCGCGCCGCCGAGGACGAGCTCGCCGCGACGGAACGAAGCCTCGGCTACCGCCCCGACGCCTGGCTGCGCCTGGGGCTCCTCGCCCTCGACCGCGGAGATCTCGAGGGCGCGGATCGCGCGTGGCGGCAAGCGCTCGTCGTCGCGCCGCGCTTCACGCCGGCGATGGTGAGCCTCGCCGACCTCGAGCGGGCCGAGGGCGACGAAGTGGAGGCCGAAGCGCTCCTGCGCCGCGCCGTGGAGATCGACGACACGGACGCCGAGGCCCTGCACGCGCTCGGCTTGCTCCTGGTGCGCACCGGCCAGAGCACGCACGCCGTGGACCTCTTCCGCCGCGCCGTCGAGCTCCGCGCGGACAACCCACGCTTCCACTACCTCCTCGGCGTCGCTCTCCACGACACCGGAGACCTCCGGGGCGCGATCGCTGCGCTCGAGCGCGGCGTCGACGCACATCCCAACGACCCCGACCTCCGCCGAACCCTGGCCGCGTACGAGGAAGAGGCCCGCGCTCGCTGAGCCGGACTCAATGTCCTGGAGGCGATTCGTGAGGGACGAACTCGACCTCGAACATGCGCGACCAGTTCTTGCCGGTGATCATGAAGTGTCCGGTGTCCGGCACGTAGGCGATGCCGTTCAGCACGTCTTCGCCGCCGTGGCGATCTTCGCGTGTGAGCAGCCCCCCCGCGTCGATCCACGCGGTGACCTCGCCGCTCTCGGGATCGATGCGCGCGATGTGGTCATCCATCCACACGTTGGCGTAGACCAATCCGTCGACGCACTCCAGCTCGTTGAGGCGACGCAGCCGTCGTCCGGCGCGGGTGACGCGCACCTCCCCCGTCTTCTCGAAGGTCTGGGGGTCGCGAAACTGCAGGCGGTCGTTGCCGCTGCTCATGATCAGACGCTCGCCGTCGTAGCAGAGGCCCCATCCTTCGCCGTGGTATTCGAACTCGCCGACCTTCTCGAAGCTCTCGAGGTCGTAGACGTTGGCGATCCCCGCTTGCCAGGTCAGCTGGATCAGCCGGTCGTCGACCCGCGCCAGTCCCTCGGCGAAGAGGGCATCGTCGACGTCGACCTTCTGCTGCACCTCACCGCTCTCGATGTCCACGCGCCGGAGCGAGGAATGCCCGCGCAAACCCGTCGACTCGTAGAAGCGGCCGTCGTGGATGAGCAGTCCCTGGGTGAATGCCTCCGGGTCGTGGGGAAAGGAGCGGATCACGTGCACGACCAGATCCTCCGGCACCGAGGTGCCCGAGCTCTGGGGATAGGCCTGCCAGAGCACCACGCCGAGCACGATCGCGCCGAGAGCGAGCCACGGCGCAAAGCGGCCGAAGGCGCCGTCGTTGTCGCGGGGCGCGCTCGACGCGGACTTCGTCGGCTCGGCATCGGGCTTCTTTGCCTTCGTCCTCGCTTTCGCCTTCGAAGACGTCGACTTCTTCGATTTCTTCTTCGACGCCATCGACGTCACCTCTTCCGCCTGCGAAGCCCGAGGAGCGTCAGCGGCTCGCTCGAACGCCGGAATCGTACGACGGCACCGAGGCTCACGTCGTGCATTCGATGCGGCCCGTCGAGAAAGAGACGCCCGGACGGAACCTTGCAACGCAACTCGAGACTCTCGCCCGGCTCCACGAGGCCCTTCAGGAGCCGGAGCTGGTGCTCGCCGTGCGGCTCGTAGAGCTCGCGCACCACGAACTGCAGCCTCTCGCTCTTGAGCGGAAGCACCTTGCCCCCGGCGGAGCGTTGCGCGGCGGTCGAGCCAGCGGCCGGCCCCACCCACACCCCGCTCGACTTGTGCTCCTCCTCGAGGTCGCCGTGACGGATCAGATAGCGCGTCGTCGCTGCCGGACACTCGTGCGAGAAGAGCGTGTCGTTGAGCACGCGCTCGGAGAGCACCTTGCCCTCGAGCTCCACCTGCATGCGCGTGAGGCTCGTCGCTCGGAGTCGTCCGGCGAGGGCACGACCGAGGACGTGCTCCAGGTTGCTACGCGTCCCAGCGCAGAAGTATCCGACGGAGTCGTCCGGCGCGGTGTTGATCGCCACCATCGGGATGTCCTTGCCGACCGAATGCGAGGCCCAAAGCAGCGTGCCGTCGCCGCCGAGCGTGACCACCAGATCGTAGTGACCGATCCGCTGCCCCTTCGGCAGGTGCCGATAGGTCGCCTTCGCCCCCAGCTTCTTCAGGATCGCGCGCGCCTCCTCGACGGTTCCCACGTGAGAGTCGTGGGCGTCCCGGAGCCGACGCACCGTCGGGTCGTCGTCGGCGAGGAGCTTCTGGACGCGCGCGTCCTTCTTCTCGAGGACGAAGCGCTGGTAGGCGGACTTCTTGTAGACGACCAGCACCGTGGGCCGCGTATCAGGCGTCCCACGCTTGCGGCGCGCCTCGCTCACCCCCGTCGCCCCGCGATGCGCTCCCTGAGGCGCCGGATCCCCACCTCGGTCTTGAGGTCGCCAATCAGACCGCGCTCGGCAGCGCGCAGGGCGTCTTCGATGGGAAGAAAGCGCACCTCGGCGCGCTCCTCCACCGGCGAGCCGTCCTCGGTGGGGACGCCGCGGGCGTCGGGGTCGACCTCGGCCGCGAGGAAGTGGATCTTCTCGCCGATCACGCCGGGGCTGAGGCCCGCGGGTGGGCCGAGATTCTCGAAGCGCTCGGCGGGGATCTCGAGGCCGACCTCCTCGAGGGTCTCGCGCGACGCGCAAGCAGCGAGCCCCTCTGGCCCGTGCTCGTCGGGCTCGACCAGGCCCGCGGGGATCTCCCAGAGCACACCCGCCGACTCCGGCTCGGGGATGGGCAGGTCGTATCCCGGGCGGAAGGTCATCGGGGGGCGGAGCGCGGTGCGAAGGCACACCCGCACCTCGTCGCCGGCGCGCGCGTAGAGGACGATCGCCACCGCATCGATCGCGTCCCGCTCGACCAGGTCGTAGGGATAGGGCGCGCTCTTGGTCCCGTCGGCGTAGCGGTTCTCGAGCACCAGCCGACGGACGCGCAAGAAGCCCCGATTGCAGCGGCCAGACGCGGTGTTGTCCTCGAGGACGACGACATCGATCTTCGGGGGGTCGCCGAGCTCCTCAGTGTGATCGCGGGTCAATAGTCGTCCTCTTGCGGAACCCAGACGAGGCTCAGCCCGGGAGCGACGGCGATGGTATCGCCGTGACCCAGCGCAAACAAAGCGTCGAAGGCGACTCCAACGGCGACGTTCTTGGCGAAGGCCCAGCCGGCAAAGCCTCCGATCGAGAAGAAGCCCCCGGCAGCCAGGCCCTGGTTGGTCGCCCCCGCCCACATCCCCGCCCGACCCCGGAGGTCGAGCCAGAGCGAACCCGGCCGAAAGACCGCGCCCAGAGAGAGTGAGATGGGCATCAGGACCCGGGAGGCCTCGTCGGCGCTGGAGGTGATGGCGGCGACGCCCAGGCTGCCGCCGATGCGAAACCAGCCGAGGGGAAGCGTGATGTCGGCGATGAGATTGCCGCCATACCCCTGGTCCGTGGTGTCCGTGCCTTCGGGCTGGGTGTAGGAGAAGAGCGCGTGGGCGGAGATCGCCCCAGCTGGAATGCGTTGCGCCTGGGCGGCGTTCGCAGCGCACGCCCACGAGGCGAGCAGCAACGTCGAAAGAAAGAGTGCGCGCGCGACGAAGGACAAAGTCCCTCCGGGATTCAGGAGGTTGGGACCTTCTTAGCGTCCGCCAGGAATTTCGGCGAGACCGATGTCCGTGAGCGGGTGCTTGGCGAGCTGGAGGATGACCTTGTGCGGGATCGTCGCGACGTGGGCACCGACCATGGCGGCCTGCACCACGTGCACCGGATGCCGAATGCTGGCGGCCAGCACCTCGGTCTCGTAGTCGTAGTTGCGGTAGATCGTGACGATCTGCTCGATGAGCTCCATCCCCTCACCGGCGATGTCGTCGATGCGTCCGATGAACGGGCTGATGTAGGTGGCGCCGGCCTTGGCGGCGAGGATCGCCTGCGTCGGGCTGAAGCAGAGGGTGACGTTGGTCTTGATGCCCTCGGAGGTGAAGGTCTTCACCGCCTTGAGCCCGTCGGGGATCAGAGGCACCTTCACCACGATGTTGTCGTGGATCTTGGCGAGCTCACGCCCTTCCCTCAGGATCCCGTCGGTGTCCGTCGCGATCACCTCGGCGCTGATCGGTCCGTCGACGATCTCGCAGATCTCGACGATCACTTCGCGGAGGGGACGGCCCACCTTCGCGACGAGGCTGGGATTGGTGGTCACGCCGTCGACGACGCCCATGGCGGCGGCATCGCGGATTTCGTTCACGTCGGCGCTGTCGATGAAGAACTTCATCTCTTCTCCTCCGGTTCGATGATCGGAATAGGGAATGCGCCTCGCGGGGTCAAGGCGGCGCTGACGCTCCTGCCCCTCACGCTGCTGCTCGCGTGCGGCGGCGCACAGAGGGGGGCAGAAAGCCCGATCCGGGAGCGCATCGAGGACCTCCAGACGGGCCAGGAGGTCAGCTTCTCGCTCATGATGGCCGACCTCGCGAGCGTCCCGGTGGTGTACGTGGGGGAGGAACACGACGACCCGGCCCACCACGACGCCGAGCTACGGATCCTCGAAGCGCTGAGCGAACGCGACCCCTCGCTCGCGCTCGGTCTCGAGATGGTCCAGCGACCCTTTCAGTCGACGCTCGACGCGTGGGTCGCCGGCGAGATCGACGAGGCTGCGCTCCTCGAAGGGGTCGAGTGGAACGAGCGCTGGGGCTTCGACTTCGCGCTCTACCGTCCGCTCTTCCTCGCCTGCCGCGAACGCGGCATCCGCATGGTCGCGCTCAACGCCGAACAGGAGCTCTCCCGCGCCGTGGCGCGGAGGGGCGTCGACGGCCTCGACGCGGAGCAGCGCGCGCGCCTCCCCGAGCTCGACCTCGACGTCGGACCGCACCGTCACATGATCGAAGAAGCGCTCTCCGGCCACCCGCACATGACCCCCGACCGCTTCGAGCGGATGTATGCGGCGCAGGTACTCTGGGACGAGACGATGGCCGAAGGCGTCGCGCACACCCTCTCGGCCGCGGACGCGCCCGCGCACATGATGGTGATCGCCGGCGCGTTCCACGTGCGCTACGGGCTCGGCATCCCGGACCGCGCCGATCGCCGCGGCGCGGCGCCCCACCGTATCGTCCTACCCGTCAGCCGCGATGACGACCCCGACCCGAGCCCTTCCGAGGCTTCTTCTCCTCCGAGTCGTTATCGATGGGTCTGGTCAGGTCGTCACCAAACGCCGTGACCACCGTCCCCGGCTCGTCGTCGTCTTCGTCCTCGAGAAGCGGAAGGTCCGCGAGGGACTGAACGGCGGAGGAGAGCATCTCATCGGCGCTCACGGGCTCGTCGGGCGCCGGCGCCGGGATGGTGTCACGGTCGGGACTCTGGGCGACCACCGTCCGCACCTCGTGCGCCGATGGCGCGGCGGCCTCGGGCTCCGGCTCGGGATGGGACGGCCGCTCTGGCGCGGGCCCTATCTTCGAGCTGACCGGAACCAGGGGCTCGGCGCCCACCGAGGTGACGAGGTCGGGCTCGTCGAGGTGGGTCTCGACGGTCAGGTGCTCGTGCTCGACCTCGGCGGTGTGCGGATCGTCGAGGGCCTGCACGTCGATACCGGTCTTCGTCTCCGGATCGAGCTGGACGGTGGTGCGCAGGTCGGGAACGGCCGGTGGAGGCGGGATGGGAGAGAGGGAAACGTCCTCGGGCGGCTCGGCCGGCAGCGAGGAGCGCAAGGTGTCTGGCTCCTCCACCGCCGCATCGCTCGCTTCGAGGACGTCGCCCGGCAAATCGTAATCGCGGCCGGGCATGTAGATCTCGGTTCGGGACTCTTCTTCGAAGAGCTGCGCGTCCGGCTCGTCGGCCACCTGATCGGTGGCGTCACCCAGCCCGACGTCCGCGATCCGCGGGTGCGCCGTGAGCGCCTCGTCCTCCGCCTCCTCGATCAGCTCGACGCCGAGCATGTCGGAGACCTCCTCCTCGGCCATGAAGGCCTCGGGAAAGAGCTCCACCATGTAGTCGCCGAGCTTGCGCCTGCTGAGCGGCTGGCCCGTCGAGTAGAGATAGGCCTCGAGATCCTCCGCCAGCTCCCGGCCCCGCTGATAGCGGTCGTTGCGATCGCGGCTCAGCGCCTTGAGGACCGCCGTGGCGAGCTCGTCGCTGATGTCTCCAGCGATCGAGCGCGGATCCGGCACCTCGCCCGCACGCACCGCGAGGACGGTGTCCAGGTCGTTGTCGCGAAGGAAGAGGCGCTGTCCCGTCAGGAGCTCGAAGAGGAGGATCCCGAGCGCATAGAGGTCGCTGCGCCAGTCGATGGTCTCCCCTTGCGCCTGCTCGGGGGAGAGGTAGGCCAGCTTGCCCTTCAGGATGCCGGCCTGGGTCTGGGTCGCACGACCCGCCGCCTTCGCGAGGCCGAAGTCGATGACTTTGACGTCCCCGTCGAAGGACACGATGACGTTCTGGGGCGAGACGTCGCGATGGATGACGTTCAGGGGTTGCCCGTCCCGGCCCGCCGCGCGGTGGGCGTAGTCGAGCGCCTCGGCGACCTTCATCACGATGAAGCAGGCGACGTCGATGGGGACCGCTCCGCCGCGCGCCCGCTCGGCGTTGGTGAGCGCCCGGAGATCCCGCCCGTGGATGTACTCGAGGGCGATGTAGTAGTGCTCCTCCACCCGGCCGAGATCGAAGATCTGGGCAATGCTCGCGTGGGTCAGCTGGACCGCGATCTTCGCCTCGTCGATGAACATCGAGACGAACTCCTCGTCGGCGGCGAGGTTCGGCAGGATGCGCTTGACCGCGACGATGCGCTCGAAGCCCACGTCCTCACGCGCCCGCGCCTTGAACACCTCCGCCATTCCACCTTTGGCGATGGGCTCCAGCAGATCGTAACGGCCGAATTTGGTGCCTTCGCTCACCTATGACGAGCTTATCAGTCGTAGCGAACGTCCGCGACCAGACCGTAGTGGTCGGAGGGATATACGCCGTCGATCGGCTCGTGAAACGCGAGTCGTGCGCTCTGGGGCTTGCCCCGCGAGCCGCTCTCGTCACAGCGAACGAAGATGTAGTCGACCCTTCGCGCCGGCTCGTGCAGTCGGGCCGCGAAGTCGTTGTCGGGATCGAAGGTGTAGCCGGGCTCCTGGTTGTTCGTCCAGGTCCACGCGTCGGCGAAATGCACGCTCCGACCGCTGACGACGTGCAGGCCTTTGAGGTAGCGGATGGCATCGGAGTCGGGCGTGGCGTTGAAGTCGCCCAACACGACCGGGGGCAGGGCATCGCCGCGGGGACATCGCGCGTCCACCGCCTCGGCGACGCGAACCGCTTGTGCCAGACGGATGGCGCCCTCGTGGTGCTTCCAGTTGAGGTGCGTCGAGAACGCATGGAGCGCGCCGAGGGGCGTGTCGACCACGGCGGAGAGGATGCAGCGAACCTGATCGCTTCGATCGGCGCCGGGGAGCTCGATGCGCTCCTCGTCGCGGATGGGGTGGGGGCTCGCGAGGGCGTTGCCGAAGAAGATGCCGGGGACGAGCTCGTGACCGGGCGCGTAGGCCACGTGCCACCCGAGCCCTTCGAGGATCTGCTCGGCCTGGGTCTCGCGCCCCCCTTCCGGGGTGATGGCCAACACCTCCTGGAAAGCGACCACGTCGGGGCGGAGGGCGAGGACCTCGGCGCGAATCGCCTTCTGGCGCTCTTCCCAGGGCCCCTCGCGATTCCAGATGTTCAAGGTGCAGAAGCGGAGGGTCTTCGGCTTCGTCACTCCCGTACCTCGTAAACCACCTCGATCTCCACGTCCTCGGCCGAGTTGGGAGGCGCCTGGGCGGCGGGCGCGCTAGAATCGGAGAAGTCCCAATAGGCGAGCGCGAGGGCCAAAACCGCAGCGATCGTCCAAAGAAGGACCGCCCGTAGGGTCATCTTCGCTGGGACACGCACGGCGGAAGTATGAGGACATATCAGGGTCGGCGCCCGTGGATACCCGGGATTTTGAAGGACCAGGCGCTTGCTGCGTCCAAGCCTTCGATGCGCGCCCTGCCCTTCCTTCTTTTCGCCCTCCTGACCAGCGCCGTCGCTGCGGCCCAGGAGCCTCCTCGCGACGACCCCCGGGATGCCGAGCACGCCCGCCTGTCGAACCTCAGCCGTCAGGACCGCGAGGTGCTCGCGCCTCACCTCGAGCGCGGCCCCGTCGCCCTCGTCGAGTTCCGCGGAGGCGGCGCCGATCTGCCGGGTGTCCATTTCGCCGTGAAGGTGCGTGCGCCCGCGGAGCGGGTGGCCCAGGTGATCGCCGACCCGTCCCGCTATCCGCGCTTCATGCCGGCGCTCGACTCGGTGGAGATCACCGACCACCGCCAGAACATGACCTCGTATCACTGGACCTGGCAGACGGCGGTCTTCACCCTCCGCGGCGACAGCGTGCTGCAGGTCTACCCGTCGCCGCAGGGCCGCAGTGACCGGCCCTACCGGATAGAGTCGCGCGCGACCGGCGGCGACCTCGGCACCGGCCGCCTCGTCTGGCGCGTGTACCAGCAGGGCGACAACGAGTCGCTGTTGACGCTCTCCACGCGCCTCGACATCCGCGACGCGAACTACCTCACCCGCCAGATCAACCGCGGCCAGAACTCCATCAACCGCACCGTGAACATCACCCTCGCCTTCGTGATGTTGCACGGGACGAAGATGGAGGCCGAGCGCCTGGTCGGCGCCCCGCCCGAGCACGAAGAGAGGCCGCCGCTCAGCCGCCCCGACGTGAACATCGTCGCGATGGCGCGGCTGTTGTCCCGCGGCGATCTGCTGCTCATGGACACCACCGGCGATCGCCTGAACCAGGTGACCGTGATCGGCCGCATCGGCAAGGGTCAGGAGCGCACGCGCGAGGTGATGACCGACCCGCGCGAGTTCGGGCCGGCCCTGGTCCCAGGGAGCTACGCGCGGGTGGTTCGGCAGGGTGAGGAGGACCTCGACTTCGAGTGGGGCGTCAACCTGCCGCTCATCGGCTCGTCCGGACAGATGCGCCTTCGCGAAGAGGGCAACGTCGTCTCGATCGACGCGATCGAGGGCGCGCTCGAGGGCGGACGCTGGCGCTTCGAACGAATGGGCTATCCGAGCGGCGAGGCGGTGGTGGTCGGCTGGGCCGACTTCGACCCCGCCGACGCGAGCTGGCTCATCCGGGGCATGGTCGCGGACGACCCGCCCCTCGGACACGGGATCGCCGGCGGCACCAGCATCATGGTGATCCGCGCCATTCGCTCCCGCGCCTGGCGGGTGCACGAGGCCCGCGCTGCGGCCCAGGCCGCGCGCGAGCATCAGGGCGGTTAGGCGCTAGCGGACGACGCTCAGTCGCACGTCATGGACGTGCAGGTCATCTCGCAATCGTCGGAGCTGGCGCAACCGTCGCCCGACATGCAGTCGTTCCCCGCGCCCCCGGACATGCCGGTGACGGTGAAGCCAGCGTCGCTCACGGTCTCGGTGATCGCCACGTTTCCGGCGGACCCGCTGACGTCGTTGACCAGGTCGACCACACCCACGGTGCCGGCGCTCGCCGTGATGTCGAGGGAGGCCGCGCCGTTGACGGCGGCGACGATCGCGTCGCGGACGTCGTTGGCGGTGGTGGCGCCGGAGATGTCGACGGCGACGCCGGTGGCGCTGGCGTCGGTGTCGAATTCGAAGGTGGTCGCCGCGTGGTTTCCGTCGTCGAGGACGAAGGTCTCGGTGTCGGCCAGCATCGCAGCCACCGGGGTGGTGATGGAGCCGGTCGCGGCGGCGAGCGGCTGGGCCACCATGCAGTTTGCGCTGCAGGTGCCGCACGCGAGCATGTTGCCGTCGTCACAGACCTCCGGGCTCTCGATGGTGCCGTTGCCACACACCGCGGAAGCGTCCGCGGTGGCGTCGCCCGACGCATCACCGGAGGCGTCGGTGGACGCATCCATCATCGCGTCGCCGGACGCATCGCCCGATGCATCCATCATCGCATCGCCGGACGCATCCATCATCGCATCGCCGGACGCATCCATCATCGCATCGCCGGACGCATCCATCATCGCGTCGCCAGCGTCGCCGCCGTCGCCGGCGTCACCGCCATCGCCAGCATCGCCGCCGTCGCCGGCCGCATCGGGCTCGGCGTCCATGCCCGCGTCCTCCATCGTGGCGTCGATGATGAGGGTGCGGTCGAAATCGACCACCAGCTCACAGCCGGCCAGAGGAAGGAGCACGAGAAATGTGAGGAACTTTTTCGGATGAAGAGCCATGTCGAAGCGCTCCACGATCAGAAGGTGAGGTTGGCGGCGACGCCGCCCCCGTGAGAGCCAACCGCTGGGACGATGGTGAGCGATGCGGATTCCTCGTCCTCTTCCTCCTCATCCTCGTCGTCGGAGCTCGTGAGGTAGAGGACCACCGCGGTGATCGCCATTGCGGCGGCGAGGCCGAAGCCCACGTCGGCGAAGAGGGCGAAGAGCTCGCCCTTGTCCGCGGTATCGGTGGTGGGCATGTCGTCGAACTCGGACTGCTGGCTGAGGGCGAGGAAGCCCAACACCGTGCCCGTGATGAGGCTGACGCCGGCGATGGCGGAAGTGACCCACACCCCCGCGCTGACGCCCTCCTCCTCCTCGATCTCCTCGGTCTCTTCCTCTTCGGTGTCGTACTCGTCACCCTCCCCTTCTTCGCCGAACTCGTCGGCGACGGGCTCGGCCTCGGCGAGGACGGGCGCGTGCTCGATGCGCTCGCCGAAGGAGACGGTGACGGTCTCGGTCGAGTCCTCGTATCCCTCGAGGGAGAGGCCGATGGTGTGCTCGCCCGCCGGCACTTCGATCTCGGCCGGGGTGACCTCCTCACGCGCCTCTCCATCGAGGGTGATGGAGGCGCCGGTCGGAGTGGAAGAGATGTCCAGATGCGCCGGCCGCGAACGGAGGTCGGCGAGTCGCAGCTCGATCTCCTCGCGATCCGGAGCGTCGGCGCGCTCCTCGAGATACTGCTCGAGGGTCTCGACCGCCGCCCGGACGTCGCCGAGGCGCTCCTCGCTGTTGGCGATGCTGACCAGGACGATCGGATTCGGGACGGCCTCGTAAGCCTCTTGGAACGCCGCGAGCGCGTTCTCGTAGTCGCCCGCGTCGAAAGCCGTCTGGCCGCGGCCATACGCTTCGCGCGCAGCGGCACGGGCTTCTTCGCTCGGACCCTCTTCCGCCGCGGCCTGTCGCCGCTGGCGTTGGGCATCCGCGATGGCCGGGGCGAGCGCATGCGCACCCATACAGACCAGCGTTAGAGCCACCAAGAATCGCATCTTGCTCCTCCCCGAACGTACGGAAAATTCCCGAACGAAAGTCCTGGTACTACCCCGTAGCCACCACCGTCAACCCAGCGAAGCCGCCCCCGAGGCGCTCCTTCACGAAGTCGCGGGGGTGTCACCCGGGGACCGAACGCCCGACCCGTCTTCGGGCCAGGCCGAAAGAACGTACCCCTCCACCGTCGCCAGAGGGTCCCGGAGGGAGTGGGCCACCTCTTCCAGGGCCGCCATACGGCGCCCCAGGAGTTGCGTGGTCTCGGCGATCTCGGCCTCCACATCCTCGTTTCGCGACTCCAGCTGAGCACGGAGCTCGGCGACCTGGACCTCGAGGTCGTCACAGACCGCGGCCTCGGCATTGACCTTCTCCTCGAGGGCCGCCAGCTCCCAGAGGATGGCGTCGGCCGATCCCCTCCTTGGCTTCGCCACTCCGTACCTTCTGCCGGATCGCTTCGCGGCGGGTCCGCAGTCGATTGCGTCGCGACACCAACTCTTCGAAGGTGCCCCGCGCCGATGAGAGCTTGCCGGCGAGATTGTCGATGGCCTTGCCCAGGGTAGACCGGAAGTCGCGGGCGATCTCGTCGAGCTCTTCGAGGCGCCGTTGCATCTCCTCGACGTCGACGATCTCGGTCTCCAGTCGATCGAGCTGGTCGACGGTGAAGGCCATCGCCTGCATCACCTCGGGCGGCGAGGCGCCTTGCTGATGCTCGATCTCGTCGAGGCAACCGCGGAGCACGTCGTAGCGCTCCCTCCACTTGCGCACGCCGAGGAGGCCGTCCCGCTTCGGGTCGGCGCGGCGCGACTCGCCGGCCTCGGGGGTAGGCCCGGCGCCCGAGACCTCTTCGGGCACCGTGACGTCGGCGATCGGCGGCGGCTCGGGGATCGGGGGACGTCCGTACTCCGCGGTGGGATGGGAGCGACGCGGGGCGATCGGCGGCGTGATGGTCGCGTCGACGTCCACGTCGACCTCCACCTCGTGCACCGGCTCGACCTCGGTCGCCGCCGGGACGCCGTCGATGAGGGTCACCCGCGCGATGCTCCCGTCGCTCTCGCGATCCTCGCCCCAGCCCTCTTCGCCGGGGTCGGACTTCTCGTCGAGGCCACCCCAGCTCAAGGGAGAGCCCACCAACTCCCAGACGCGCTCGAGCTCCTCGAGGAAATGGAACGCGTCGCGGAAGCGCTCGTTGGGATCCTTGGCCAGGCACTGGAGGATCAACTGCTCCACCGGTGGCTCCACCTTCGAGTACCGTGTGCTCGGCGCGATGGGCTCCTCGGTGACGTGCTTCACGAGAAGGTCCCCCGGGTACTCGTAGTCGAAGGGGAGCGCGCCCGTGATCAGCTCGTAGAGGATGACGCCGAGGGAGTAGAGGTCGGCGCGTCCGTCGATGTCCGTGGACTGGATGTACTCCGGCGCAATGTAACCCGGCGTACCAAAAATCTGCTGACTGCCCGTGAGAGACGGGGCGTCCAGGATCTTGGCGATGCCGAAGTCGAGCACCTTCACGAAGTCGGGATTGTCGCGCTGGGGAACGAGCAGGATGTTCTCGGGCTTCAGATCACGATGGACGACCCCCATCTCGTGGGCGCGGCAGAGCGCTGACGCCACCTGCTTGGCGATGTGGAAGGCGCGCTCGACGTCCATCGGCCCGTCGGCCATCGCCTTGAGCAGCGGCTCCCCCGGCACGTACTCCATGACCAGGTAGACCAGCCCGTCGTCGGTCTCACCGAAATCGGTGATCTCGACGATGTTCGCGTGGTTGATCCGGTTCACGGCACGCGCTTCGCGCACGAAGCGATCGCGCTGCACCGGATCCTTGGCGAGGTCGCGACGCAGCGTCTTGATCGCCATCAGGCGGTCGATCATCACGTGACGCGCCAGATAGACGCTGCTCATCCCGCCGGCCCCGAGACGCGAGATCAAGCGGTAGCGTCCGCCGATGGTCCGGCCGAGGAGCGGATCCTGTACCTTGCGCAGATCCTGGGAGTCCCGCGGACACCTGCGCAGGTGGTCGGGGTAGAGCTCCTGGCAGCGCGGGCAGATCTTCATCGCGGGCCACTGAGGGTACAGGCGCCGCTTGCCAGTCGGAAGGCGATCCGCCCGATTTTCCGCTCAGCCGCCGGTGCTGGCGTCGGTCGCGTCGGGCCCGGCGTCCATGACGGTGGCGTCCGGCGCGGTGCCGCACTCGCCGGTGTGGTCGATGGAAATCCCGGTGCGGCTGGCCTCGCACTCGCTGGTGTAGGTCCGGCCGTCACAACCGCAGACCGGATCGAGGACCCCGTCGCAGCGAAGTGGGCGGTCCATGCACTGCCCCACCGAATCCCCACAGCTGGCGAGCGAGCAATAGCCGTCGCCGCATTCGTCCATGGTGGGATCGCACGGCATGGTGGCGTCCATGGGCGGCGCAGTGTCCGCCGGCGCGTCGGTCGACGTGTCGGTCGCGGCATCGGTGGAGGCGTCGGTGTCGGCATCGCCCGCCCCGGTGTCGGTGCTGGAGTCGGGCCGAGCGACGACGCCGCAGCTGTCCGCGCTCGCG
Source organism: uncultured delta proteobacterium (assembly GCA_963727445.1). Taxonomy (GTDB): domain Bacteria; phylum Myxococcota_A; class Polyangia; order Polyangiales; family B10-G4; genus B10-G4. Next base: position 184,505 of record CAVSGI010000012.1, on the reverse strand, counting down.
TAGCAGCGCCCACGCGCAGTGACCGAAGTGGTGGTCTTGCAGCAGATGAGGCCGGAAGAGCAGTCACCATCTTTGAAGCAGACCTCGCCTTCCTCACCCGGACAGCCGGCGGCCATCAGGATGAAGGTCGACGCGAGACCGACGAAAGCAAGGGTCTTCATGGGGCGCGGAGCATAAGGGAGAGGATACGGTTTGGCCAGCGGGGATGGGAGCACGCCGAAACCTCAGGGAGGGTCGTAAGCGCAGCGAAAACCGAGGTCCGGATGGGTCTCGCCGGAACCGACCTGGAATCGGAAGGTGCTCCGGAGGGTGAAGGCCCACGAGCGCCAGGAGCCGCCCCGCACCACGCGCAGGCCCCCGGCCCGCGCGCCGCGCGGGTTGACCGCGGAGGTCGTGGTGTAGGCATCCGCCGCGTAGAGGTCGGCGGTCCACTCCATCGCGTTGCCGGCCATCCCGAGCAACCCGTACGCGCTCTGCCCGTCCGGAAAGGCGTCCACCGGCGCGGCGTAGCGGTAGCCGTCGAGGGCGGTGTCGAGGGCGCCCTGCAGATGGTTGGCGAGGCGGTCGTTGTAGAAGTTGCCCCAGGGGAAGCGGCGGTGATCGCCGCCGCGCGCAGCGTGCTCCCACTCCGCCTCGGTCGGCAGGCGCCCGCCGACGAAATCGCAGTAGCGGGTGGCCTGGGCGAAGTCGACGCCGGTGACCGGATAGTCGGGGAGCGCCAGCTGGTCGTTGTCGACGGCGATGCGGGACGGCGTGCAGACCCCGGCGATCACGCAACGCCGGTAGGCGGCGACGCTCACTTCCGTGCGGTCGATGCCGTAGGCGTCGAGGTGCACCTCCTGAGGCGGCGTCTCGTGGGCGAAGGTCTCGGGGTGACAGAGGATGCGGGCCTCGAAGCGCGGCGTGGTGCGCGCGCAGAGATCGACGGCGAAGTCGATGTCGTCCTCGGTGGCGCCGCGCGTGAAATCGGCGGCCTCGATCCAGACGATGGCGGGCCCCTGGACGCGAACCGTTGTCGTGCTGCCGGAGGGAGGAGACGGCGGTGGATGAACCGGTGCGCTGCCGAGGAACAAGACGAGCGGGAGCAGGAAGGGAGCGCGCACCGGCTTCCTTTTACGCCGTCCCGGTGGCGCTCGGTAGGGCTCGCTTGGTGTAGAGGCCGGCGAGGGCCAGGGCCGCGACCGCGAGAGCGATGAGCTGACTGGTGGAGAGCGCGCCACCGAAGTACAGGCCGCGCACTGCGTCTCCGCGGAAGAGCTCGACCCCGAAACGGAGCGCGCCGTAGGCCAGCGCGTAGAGCAGGAGGCGTCGCCCGTCTCCGACGCGCTTGGGCGGGGTGAGGGACAGGAGGAGGGCGAGCAGGAGCAGGCCGCCCGCTTCGTAGAGGGGGACGGGGTGGCGCGGGACGGAAGGATGCGCCGCGGGCGCCAGGGGATGGGTGTAGACGACCGCCCAGGGACCGTCCCAGGGGGCGCCGTAACAGCAACCGCCGAGGAAGCAGCCGAAGCGACCGAGGGCGTGTGCCACCGCGATGGCGGGCGTGCCGAGGTCGACGAGGCGGCCGAAGGGGAGCGAGAAGGCGCGGCAGCTGAGATAGAGCGCGACGCCGCCCGCGACGGGCGCGCCGAAGAAGACGAGGCCCGGCTGATGGAGCGCCGTGGTCGGGTCGCCGGTGCGGATCCATTCGACGAGCGCGAAGAGGCCGAAGGCGCCGGTGCCGGCAGCGGTCACGGTGTAGCCGAGGGAGGCGATGACCAATCCGGCGTCGAGGCGTGCGCGCGTCGCAGCGCGGACCGCCAGGCCCGAGCCGACGAGGATCGCGAGGACCATCATCAGCCCGTAGCTGCCGATCGGTCGCACCGTGTCGCCGATGCGGACGATGGTGACGATGGGATCCAACTCACTCGGGCTCGGATGGAGCCTCCGCCTCCTCGGGGGGATCCATGGGCGGAGGCGGGAAAGCGGGCGGCGGGGCGTTGGGGTCGCTGGGTGCCGCGTTCGGATCGGTGGGGGCGTTGGGGTCGGCGGGAGCGTTCGGGTCGGCCGCCACGCCGGGCTGGCCGGGGCCGCCGTCGGGGACGGAGGAGGGATCGTGGAGCTGTGAAGGGCCCCCGTCCATGTAGACCTGGAAGTTGCTGTTGGGGTTCATCGCGCCAGCGGTCATGCAGGCGTTGCAGAGGCCGCAGGTGAGGGCGACCAGCACCGCCGGGATGAAGGCCAGGATGCTGACGATCAGCCCGGCCATCGGGGCGCCGGTGGGCTGGCCCTCCTGCTTGGCCCGACTGAGACCCAGACCGCCGGTGACGATGCCGGCGATGCCGAGCAGGGGCGCTCCGAAGGAGAGGATCGTGCCGAGGATCGGTACCCACGAGAGGAGGAAGCCCGCGAGCATCGCGAGGAAGGACAGAACGCCGAGGATGATGGAGGCCAGGCCCATGGGCGAGGGAGCGTAGCAGGTCGAAGGCTCGACCGGGCGGCGCCCGCGGCCCATAGTGCGGCCGCTTTGGAAACCGGTGACGAAAATCGAGAGGGACCGCGCGGAGGCCGCGTGGCCATCGTGGGGCGGCCGAACGTCGGCAAGTCGACGCTGATGAACGCGCTCCTCGGGCAGAAGCTCGCCATCGCGACGCCGCGACCCGGGACCACCCGCTCGTGCGTGCTGGGGGTGCTCTACCGGCCCGATCCGCCAACGCAGATCGCCTTCGTCGACACGCCCGGGATCGGCAAGAGCAAGACCGCCCTGCACAAGGCGCTCTCGGACTCGGCGCGGAGCGGCCTCGCGGATGCGGACGCCATCGTGCTGATGACCGACTTCGTCGAGGACCACGACGCGGAACGGCATCCGGGCGACCAGGCGGTGCTGGAGGCGGCGCGGACCACGGGCGCGCCCATCATCGTCGTCGTCAACAAGGTGGACAAGGTCAAGCCGCGGGAGCGGCTGTTGCCGATCCTCGAGAAGTGGCTCGCGGAGGATGGCGTGGTGGCGGTGGTGCCGACCTCGGCGACGCGGGGGACGAACCTGGAGGGGCTGCTCGGCGAGATCCGTCAGCAGCTTCCCGAGGGACTGCTCTACGACGAGGACATGCTGACCGACCGCCCGATGCGCTTCTTCGCGGCGGAGCTGGTGCGCGAGGCGGTCATGAACCACACGCGCGACGAGGTGCCATACGGCGCCGCGGTGCAGCTCGACGAGTACCTGGAGGACGAAAAGCTCACGCGCATCAAGGCGACGGTGATCGTCGACAAGGACGCGCACAAGGGCATCGTCATCGGTAAGAAGGGCTCGCGTCTGAAGATCATCGGGACGGAAGCGCGGCAGGAGATCGAGAAGCTCCTCGCCGGAGGTGCGCCCGGTCGCCCGCGGAAGGTGTTCCTGGAGATCTTCGTGAAGGTGATCCCGGGCTGGACGCGCGACGCGCGACGGGTGCGTGAGCTGACGGAGGACTCGCCGTGAGCGACGCGCGTGCGAGGCGGGGTGCGTCGCGGAAGAGGCCGCGCGACGCGATGCCGGCGGGCGCGGGGGGCAACCGGCCGGTGGTCGCCATCGTGGGCCGGCCGAACGTCGGCAAGAGCACGCTGTTCAATCGGCTCGCGGGTGCGAAGATCGCGATCGTCGAGGACGTGGCCGGGGTCACGCGCGACCGACACTATGCGGACGCGGTGGCGCGGGGGCGAGAGTACGTGCTCGTCGACACCGGCGGCTTCGATCCCGAATCGGAGGATCCGATGGCGGAGTCGATCGCCCCGCAGGTGCGCCTGGCCATCGCGGAGTGCGACATGATCGTGGCGGTCCTCGACGCGCGTACCGATCCCACGCCCGCGGACCGCGAAGCGGTGAAGCTGCTTCGGCACGCGGACAAGCCGGTGATCTGGGTGGCCAACAAGGCGGACGCGCGGCGCCACGAACACGAGGCGATGGCGCTCTACGAGCTGGGGCTCGAGCACATCCTGCCCGTCTCGGCGCCTCACGGGAACAACACCGGCGACCTCGAGGACGCGATCGCCGAGGCATTGCCCGAGGTCTCGGAGACGCTCGAGCCGGTCGCGGGTCGCGAGTGTCCGCGGGTGGCGATCGTGGGGCGGCCGAACGCGGGCAAGTCGTCTCTGATCAATCGGCTGGTCGGGGAGGATCGTCACCTGGTCGACGCGCGGCCCGGCACCACGATGGACCCCATCGACACGCTGCTCGAGCGCGACGGGAACCCTCTCGTGCTCATCGACACCGCCGGCATCCGCCGGCGCCGCTCGGTCAAAGGAGGCGTCGAGGGCCTCGCCGTGATCCACGCGATCAAGGCGATGGAGCGGCGCACTGCGTGCTGCTGATGATCGACGCCGCCGACGGCGTGGCCGAGCAGGATGCCAAGATTCGCCGGCCTCGCCGAGGAGCGCGGCCGCGCGCTGGTGGTCGTGCTCAACAAGTCGGACCTGATGAACGGCGAGGAGCGAAAGGCCGCCATCACCCGCACCCGCGAGGTCCTGGCCTTCGCGCCATGGGCCCCGATCGTCGTCGCCAGCGTCAAGGAGGGCCGCGGCGTCCAGAAGATCATGAGCGCCGTCGACGCCGCGCTGAAGGAGCACGACAAGCGCATCGGCACCGCCGAGCTCAACCGCTTCTTCGCGGATGTCATCGAAACCCATCCGCCCCCCACCCAGGGCAAGCGCACCGTCCGCCTCTACTTCATCACCCAGGCCGAGGTCCGCCCCCCCACCTTCGTCGTCGTCACCAACCGCCCCGAGGACGTCCACTTCAGCTATCAGCGCTACGTCGCCAACCAGATCCGCAGACGCTTCGGCTTCGACGGCACCTCGATCCGGGTGCGGTATCGGCCAAAGCGCAAGACCGAGCTGGACTGAGGGCCGGAGCCGCGCTTCGCCCCGCCCGCCGCGGGGCGAGAAACGGTGAACGCGTGAACGGAGGGACGCCTGGGAGCGGGTCACCGCGAGGGCTGCGTGCAGGATGGGGTGGATGGCAGCGCGTCGAGCGCTCTCGGTGGATGCCGATCGGGTGCTGACAGGCGGTTGCCGATGAGGGACGCGGGGGGGGATTTGTGCGAGCCGGAGGGCGGCGCGCCGGCGCTTCGGTGCGCGGAGACGTGGGTCGGGGTGCGGTGATTGGTGGGACGGCGCGCGGTGAGAGCCGCGGGTGGCGGTCGCGCGAACGGGGGCGTGGGTGGGCCGCGGCCGCTGCGCGGCCTCTGTCCGGCGCGGGGCGCCGGACGCGAGGCTGGTGAGTTGAGGACGTGATGGGTGAGGAGTGCGTTGGGCCTGCGTTCCACTTTCAATGGCGAAAGCAGCTCGTTCGGGAACATTCGAAACATCGACTCCTCGTGTGGAGAGTTGAGAGACGGGGACGTCTCCGCCCAGGCGAACCGAACTCGGGGGCTACGCCCGATCCCTCCCAGAGCCGTCCCCCCAGGCGAACCGAACTCGGGGGCTACGCCCGATCCCCTCCCAGAGCGGTTCGCCTCCGGATGTCACGCAGCAACTCGCCCCGGGGCGATCCGGCGATCACAACTCCCGACGTTCCCATCAATGCTACGACTTGTGACCGCAGCGCGGTCACAACCCCCGCCGTTCCCATCAACGCTACGACTTGTGACCGCACAGCGGTCACAACCCCCGGCGTTCCCATCAACGCTGCCACTTGTGACCGCACGGCGGTCACAACCCCCGACGTTCCCGTCAACGCTGCCACTTGTGACCGCAGCGCGGTCACAACCCCCGGCGTTCCCATCAACGCTACGACTTGTGACCGCAGCGCGGTCACAACCCCCGACGTTCCCGTCAACGGTACGACTTGTGACCGCAGCGCGGTCACAACCCCCGCCGTTCCCGTCAACGCTGCCACTTGTGACCGCATGGCGGTCACAACCCCCGCCGTTCCCGTCAACGCTGCCACTTGTGACCGCACGGCGGTCACAACCCTCGCCGTTCCCATCAACGCTGCCACTTGTGACCGCATGGCGGTCACAACCCTCGCCGTTCCCATCAACGCTGCCACTTGTGACCGCATGGCGGTCACAACCCCCGCCGTTCCCGTCAACGCTGCCACTTGTGACCGCACGGCGGTCACAACCCCCGACGTTCCCGTCAACGCTGCCACTTGTGACCGCACGGCGGTCACAACCCCCGCCGTTCCCGTCAACGCTGCCACTTGTGACCGCACGGCGGTCACAACCCCCGACGTTCCCGTCAACGCTCCGCGTTGTGTCCGCCCCCAGCGCATTCCTCGCGCGTGTCACCCCATCTCGCCCATCTCGCGTCCGGCGCCCCGCGCCGGACAGAGGCCGCGCAGCGGCCGCGGCCACCCACGGCGGCGTCCGCGCGACCGCCACCCGCGGCTCTCCCCGCCCGCCACCCACTCACCACCTCACTCCGACCCACGTCTCCGCGCACCGAAGCGCCCGCGCGCCGCCCTCCGGCTCGCACACGTGCACCCCGCCTCCCTCATCAGCAAACGCTGGTCAGCATCCGGCCCGCCTCCACCGACGGTGGCCGAAACGTCCGCTTCCAGCCCCCGCCCGCGCGCAGCCCTCCGGCTCGCACACGTGCACCCCGCCTCCCTCATCAGCAAACGCTGGTCAGCATCCGCACCCCCTCCACCGACGGTGGCCGAAACGTCCCCTTCCACCCCCCGCGGCACCGAAACGCCCGCGCGCAGCCCTCCGGCTCGCACACCTGCACCCCGCCTCCGTCATCAGCAAACGCTGGTCAGCATCCGCCCCCCCTCCACCGACGGTGGCCGAAACGTCCCCTTCCACCCCCCGCGGCGCCGAAACGCCCGCGCGCAGCCCTCCGGCTCGCACACGTGCACCCGCCCGCCCCTACCCCAGCAGGAACGTCCCGACCGCCTCCATCGACTTGGCGAAGGAGTCGCGGGAGAAGTTGGCGCCGCTGGCGAGCCAGTCGACGTGGTCGTTGCCGTGGTCGTCGTGGAAGTGGCCGACGACGTCGAGGTGGTCGGCCTTGCCGGCCCAGAGGAGCTCGCCCCAGACCATGGAGAGGGTGGGCACGATGCCGTCGGTGATCGAGTTGTCGACATCGAGACCGATGCCAGCCTTCAAAATGCGCCGGGCGTCGTCGTCGCCGCGCGGACACGGGTAGTTGGCGTGCTCGCGGCTGGTCACCGACTGCACGGTGGCGTAGATGGTCGCGCTCAATGCCTGGTAGGGCGAGCGCACCCGCGTGATCAGGCGCACGGGGCGCGGCGGCGGAGAAGCACTGGCGAGGCTTGCGTAACGAACGCCCTCGGCGTTCTCGGTGGCGGCGTTGAAGATGTCCATCGCCTCCGGGGTCACCTGGATGATCCCGCCCTGATCACGCCGCACGCCGTCGAGCCAACGACGCACCTCGTCGCGCCCCCTGTCGTCGACGAAACGGAGGAGCAAGTTGGTGGTGCGGTCGAGGAGCTTGATGTCGATGCCGGCCGCCTCGTCCACCGAGCCCACGGCGGCGAGGAGACTACTGAAGACGGTGAGGGGCGCGCTCCCGTAACGAAGCGTCGTGAAGGTCAGGAGCGACAGCGCGTAGAGCAAGCGCGTTCCCGAAACGGTGGTGAAGAAGGTCGCCAGCGGCGTCCCGTAGTGGGGCGCGTTCATGGTGACGACGGTGCGGAGCCGCGACTTCCACCCGAGCCGCTCCTCGTCGAGCTCGAGGGCCACCGTGGGCGACGCGATGAGCCGGGCGTCGAGGCCGCCGGTGGAGTGCCCGACGAGATGGATGGGGCCGTTGTCGTCACCCGCGGTCTGACTCACGCGCTCCGCGACGACTCGCGCCCGCCGCCGAATCGAGGCAGTGGGCGGCGTCGGGACGATCTCGAGCAGATATCGAACGCCCGCCGTCTCGAAGCGCCGGGCGAGGAGGCGCTCGACGTGCTCGAAGTAGTCGTAGCCTGCGAGACGCCCGAAACCGAACATTCCGGGGATGAGATAGACGCGATGAATCTCGCTCACGACAAACATCTGGTCCCTTCGAAGCCCCGCGGTCAAGAACGATGCCTCTCACATCGCTTGCAACCCGGCCCTCGAGACGTAAGCTCCGCCCGTGTCACGCGCGAAAGTCGCCTGGGTCTGTGTCCTCTTCTCGGCTGCCGCGTGCGGCAACAAGCAGGACAACGAGGCGCGACTCTTTCTCGATCGCGCCGAGCTCGTGACCCTCGATGCGCCGGTCGCCGAGCGCGAGCGCATGATCGACGCCCTCGAAGCGCTGCCTCTGACGAACGAAGAGGTGATCGAAGTACGTCAGGCGTGCACCGAGGGGCACCGGTCATTGATCGAAGCCGAGGTCGCCCAGCGCGAGGCCACGGTAGAGCTCGATCGCGCCTCCGGAGGCGACGAGAACGCACGAATTCCGCAAGAAGAAGCGAGCCGGATACAGACGATCATCGACCGCTCGAATGCCGCGATCCAGGAGTCGGGAACGCGCCTCGAAGCATGCGAAGACGGAAAGCGCAGGCTTCGGCGGTCGATTCGCGGGCAACACTGACGATCTTGGTGCATGCTACCCGGGATGTTCCCCCGCGTGGCTTTCGTCCTCTTGGCGCTGACCGTCCCGTCCGCCGCCTGTGATCACGCGGGGACGTCCGACGACGAAATCGAGCAGACCGGCCTCGAGGGTGCCCCCATCGAGCCTCCCTTCGAAGTGAAGGGCGACCTCGAAGGGCTCCTCCTCGTGTGGTTCGACGAGGAAGGTCCGCACACCGCGGCGACCCGTGACGAGGTCCCGGAAGCGCATCGCCAACACGTGCGCGTGGACGATCTCAGCATCCCGCCGGGCGAGCGCCTCGATCCCGAGTTCGTCTATGTCGCCGATCTGCGCACCAGTCTCGAGGGAGGCAGCTACGCAGTACACCAGGTGCGGCGCGACGCCTACGACGCGATGGTCGACGAGGCCCAGGGCGTCGCCCCCCGAGACGAGGAGGCCGAGGCCGTCGCCGCCGGCGATCCCCCGCCCTCGGATCCGAATGCCGACGTCGCGGACGCCGACGTGATCATCTACGGCGCCGACTGGTGCCACGCCTGCAAGTCGACCGCGCGCTTCTTCCGATCACGCGGCGTCCCCTTCGTGGAGAAGAACGTCGAGCGGGACAGTCAGGCGCGCGCGGAGATGCAGCAGAAGGCGCAAGCCGCAGGCGTTCGACCGACCGGCATCCCGGTCATCGATTTCCGCGGCACCATCCTCACCGGATTCGATCAGCGCCGGCTCGAAGCGCTGATCGCCCGCGGCAGCTGAGCCTCGCTCACGCGTTCCGCGCCGCGAGGATCCCGCCCGCCGCGCTGATCCGCACCGCTTCGTCCTCGTCCTTCAACGCGCCCCGCGCGGCGTCGGGCTCGAGCGCGTCGCGGGCGAGAGCGCGGACCGCGACACGTCGCACGTTCGCGTCGGTGCTCCTCGAGAGCTCGATGAGGCGCGCCGCGGCGCCGGAGACCTCGTCCCGCGCCAAAAAGCCCGCAGCCTGCACCGCCTCGATCCCCTCTCCCCGCATGATCTCCTTCAGCACCTCGTGCGCCTTCGCCTGAGTTTCCTCGTCCCGCGCGAGGATGGTCGCGATCCCCAGGCGGACCTGCGGATCCTCCTCGTGCTCGAGCGCGGCCGCCAGCACCCCGCCGAGATCGACGAGATCCGGCAGCGACGAAAGCGCCACCGCCGCCTGCGATCGCAGGTTCGGCGCCGACGACTCGAGGGCTTGCCGCAGGTAGGCGCGCGCCAGGGTCTCGCCCTCCTGATGCTCCTCGCTCACCTCCTCACCAGGGCGCCGCCCACCGCCGGCCAGAACGCGCGCAGCTTCGATCCCCGCCGGGTTGGGCGCCATCTCGAGGAGCGGCCCGAGGACCGAGAGGGAGAGCGCGCGATCGGCACGCACCAGGGCCCGCACCGCCGCCAGGCGCACCTGAGAGTCGGCGTCGGAGAGACGTTCGCGAAGCATCTCGAAAGCGTCCGCGCCGTACTCCCCGAGCGAAGCGCAGGCCGCAGCGCGCACCCCGGGCTCGGGATCGACGCGCGCCGCTTCGGCGAGGGCGGCACGTGCTTCTCCGAGCGGCGCCGCATCCGCGAGCTTCCGCGCGGCGACCTTCCGCACCTCGGCCGATGGGTGCTCGAGATAGGCGAGCAGCAATGCGCGGTCGCTGTCGCCGTCGAGGACCGTCACCGCCGACGCCAACACCGCGTACTCGTCCGAGCCCAGCATCGCCCGGAGGTCCTCCGCCGCCCCCGAGTCGCCGGCCCTGGCGAGGAGCTCGAGCGCCTTCGCGCGCACCGCCGCTGGCCGCCCGGGCGTGGCCAGGCGCCCGAGGGCCGCGCGCGCCGCGGTCCCCGCCATCCCGAGCTGCATGAAGGCGGCCGAGCGCGCGGCCTCGTCCTCGGAGACGGCGGCCTGCTCCAGGAGGAGCTCGGCGACGTGCGAGAGGAGCGCAGGATCCGCCCCCTCACGTGCGCGATACTCCTCGTAGCGCTGCATCGCCAGATCGAGGTCGTATGCGTCGACCGCGCTCATCACCTGGCCACGGGGTCCACCCCCACAAGCGACGAGGAAGAGGGCGATGACGACGGCGAGCCTCTGCATGCCGATGCGAGCCTACCAGCGGACGCGGCTCCGGGTCACCGGCGTTCGCCGACCAGGCCGGCACCGAGTGGCGCCTGGACCGAAGGGCCCCCGTGAAATAGCTTTTCCGCGGCATGGGCTCACGCAAGAAGCAAAAGGTCCGCATCAAGCTCCGCGGCTACGAATCGTCGGATGCACCCGCCGTCGCGGCGATCCTGAGCGGGAAGAAGGTCCAGGCTGCGACCCTGGCGCCGCCTCATCAGCCACAGAGCGAGGTGGCGCGCCGCCTCGACCCGGAGCAGAGCGCCTCGCGAATCCTGGTCGCCGAGATGGACGGCGACCTCGTGGCGGTCGGCGGCCTCGGCCTGCGCCCCTCGCTTCGGGCACGCCACGTGGCCGACATCTGGCTCTCGGTGGCGGACGACGTTCAGGGCCGTGGTATCGGCGCCCACCTACTCGACGAGCTGCTCGCGCTCGGAGAGCGATGGATGGGGATCCTTCGCTTCCAGCTGGACGTCTTCGTCGACGACGAGCCCGCGATCACCCTCTTTCGTAGTCGCGGCTTCGAGATCGAAGGCGTGATCCGCGGCTGGGCGCTGCGAGATGGAACGCTGATGGACGGCTTCTCGATGGGCCGGCTCGCCGAGGACGTCCCCTGGCCGCGCATCACGGTGAGGGACGTGGCGCAACGGATGCCCGCGCTCCTGCCCGCCGGCCCGGATCGCTCGAAGAACTGAAGTTGTCCCGCCTCCTTGCCGTCGTTCTGCTCCTCACTTTCACCGCGTGCGGCGGTGATCCCGTGCCAGAGATGCAGGTGCTCAGGGACGGCACGACGGTTACCGTCACCGGGGGCGCGGTGGAGCTCGCTTCAGCCGACGGACGCCTGCTGTGGTCCACCGGCGACGCATCGTTCTTGGGACGCAACTTCAGCGAGCGCGTGGACGCACCGGTCGGCATCTGGACCTTCCGCCGCTTCGAGGAGGTCGTGTCGCCCTTCACGAAGGTGGGAAGCGTCTCACTCGCCGCCGACGCGGTGATCGTTCGTTACGCCACAGAAGACGACACCAGTGCCACCCTCCGAATCGCCCCCGGCGCGGCCGCCGACACGTCGGTGATCACCTTCACGGTCGACGACGATCCCTACGACTCGCTGGCGCTCCCGATCCGCTGCGACGCCGAGGGCTCCTTCCACGGATTCGGCGAGCAATACAACGCCACCGATCAGCGCGGCGAGGACTTCACGCTCTTCGTGAGTGAACAGGGCGTAGGCCGCAATCCCACCGCGGCGCGGATCATCGCGGGCGACGCGCACACCACCTACTTCCCGATGCCCTACGTCCTCGACGCCCGCGGGCACGGCCTCTTGCTGCGCACGGACTACCGCGTGGAGGCCGACGTCTGCGCCAGCGACGAGCGCACGGCCTACCTCGAGGTGGTCTCGGAGGAGCCGCTCGAGGCCGTGGTGTTTCACGGACCGACGCCGCTCGACGTGATCCGCCAGCTCGGCGACGAGGTGGGGCGCCCCATCCAGCCTCCGGATTGGGCGCTGTCGACGTGGATCAGCATCCAGGGCGGTCGCGACGCGGTGCTCGCCGAAGCCGACGCGCTCGAGGCCGCGTCGGTCCCGGTCACGGCGCTGTGGAGCCAGGACTGGACGGGCGTGCGCGTGAACGTCGACGGCGGGCTCGGCGTCCAGTTTCGCTGGGAAGAAGATCCCGAGCACTACCCGGATCTCGCCTCGATGATCGACGAGCTCCACGGGCGCGGCCTGCGCTTCCTCACCTACGTGAATCCCTTCGTCGATCCCGAGCTGCCCAACCACTGGGACGAGATGGTCGCCGCCGATCTCCTGATCCACGATCCGACCGGCGCGCCCTATGCGTTCACTTCACCCAACGGCACCGCCGGCCATCCCGACTTCACGAAGCCCGAAGCGCACGCCTACGTCCAGGCCGCGCTGACCGACGCGGTCACGCGGCTCGGCATCGACGGTTGGATGGCCGACTTCGGCGAGTGGACCCCCCTCGACGCGCAGCTCGGCGACGGCAGCGACCCGCGCGCCTTTCACCAGCGCTTCCCCATCGAGTGGCACCGCGCGAACGCCGAGGCCTTCGCCATGGCCCGACCCGACGGCGACTACGTGACCTTCGCCCGCAGCGGATGGACCGGCGTTCACCGCTATTCGATGATCCACTGGGTCGGCGATCAGGAAGCGACCTTCAGCCAGTACGACGGCTTGCCCACGGTGGTCCCCGCGCTCCTCAACCTCGGCATCGCAGCCATCCCCTACGTGACCCTCGACATCGGCGGCTTCAGCGGCGGCCCCAGCACCAAGGAGGTGTACCTGCGCTGGGTCGAGCTCGGTGCCTTCGCGCCGGTCATGCGCACCCACGAAGGAAACAAGCGGGAGGAGAACTGGAACTGGGACGGCGACGCCGAGACCATCGCCCACTTCCGGCGCTTCGCTCTGATCCACGAAGCGCTCCGGCCAGAGCTCGAAGCGCTGGCGGACGAGGCTGCCGCGAGCAGCGCGCCGATGGTGCGCCACCTGATGCTCGAGTTCCCCGAGGACCGTGACGCCTGGTCCGTCTCGGATCAGTTCCTCCTGGGCGATGCGTTGATGGTCGCGCCTGTCACCGAGGAGGGCGCGACCTCACGCGAGGTGTACTTCCCCGAGGGCGCCTGGTTCCACGTCTTCACCGGCGAGCGCTTCGACGGACCGATGCGCACGATGGTGGACGCCCCCATCGGGACGCCACCCGTCTTCTCCCGCGACTCGGATCGCACGGATCTGCGCGCGATCGAGTGAGCGGCGCTCGAGAGCTCAGCCCCCGGGGGGCGGCGGCGGCATCTTCTGCTCGAAGAGCCAGGCCTCGGTGGAGATGAACTCCACCTCGCCACCGTCGGCTTCGAGGAGATCGGGGTGGTCGGTGATCACGCGCTTGGCGCCAGCCGCGCTCGCCGCAGCCTTCAGCGCGTCAGCCCACGCGTCGGGACCGAACTCCCCCTCGACGTCCACGGACTTCACGAAGGACTTGATGAGCTCGACCTGCTGGGTGACGGCGTCGGGCTTGAACTCGGGCACCGCGGTGAGCATGGCGGCCACGCGATCCATGATCCAATCGGTCGTGGCGCTCTGACCCTTGTGCTTGCCGAGGATACGCTGCACGACCTGGTCCGGCGGGCTCTTGGGGGCCACCGACGCGTTCACGAAAACGTCTGGTGCGAGGAGAACATCCACGATCACAACCTCCTGGGGGGACGAGAAGCCTCGAAAGGTGGGGCAGTGATCCAACGGGGAGGGCGCGACGTCAAGCCCTGTGCTCCGCGAACGGGCACCGGTGACGTTGCAGCACGGCGCCCCGTCAACTACATCCGGCCGGTGCTGCGCCTCGAAAAAGAGTACGTGGGCGTCCAGAATCGCCGGTTCGAGGTGGTTCTGGACGACGGCGCGAGGGTCGAGGCCGTGCTGTATCGACGGGACACGCTCTGCGTCTCGAGCCAGGTCGGCTGCGCCGTGGGATGTCCTTTCTGCGCCTCGGGCGCCTTCGGCCTGTCGCGACCGCTGTCCTTCGAGGAGCTCCGGGACCAGGTGCGAGCCGTAGAGGACGCGGGGCACGACGTTCGCCGCACGACGGTCTCCGGCGTGGGGGAGCCGTTGCACGCGGCGGCCGCCGTCGAAGCTTTCATCGCCTGGTGCCGGCAGGCGCAGATCAAGCCGAGCCTGACGACCTCCGGCGGGCCGACGCGCCATCTGCGTCGCTTCTTGACCGAGGTACCTCACAACGGGCTGACGCTCAGCGTGCACGCCGGCACCGAAGCGACCCGCGCCCGCCTCGTCCCGAAAGCGCCCAGCCTCGCGGAGCTCTTCACCTGCGTCAGCGAGTCGCTCGCGGACATGGGTCGAAACCGTCGCAAGCGAACCGCCCTCGCCTATCTGCTCCTCGACGGCGACAACGACGCCGACGCCGAGGTGGACGCCTTCGCCGCGCGCGCCCTCCCCCTCGAGCTTCCGGTCCACCTCTTCGCCTTCAACCCCGTCGTCACCTCCGACCGTCGGCCCGTCTCACGGGCACGCTACGAAGCGACCTACGAGCGGCTCACGCGTCGCGGCCTCCGCGTGCGCATGAGCAGCAAGGCGCGCGTGGAGGCGAACGGAGGGTGCGGCACCCTGGTGGCCCTCGGGCGCCCGGGCGCCGGAAAAATCCGGGATTCGATCTCGATTTCGGCTTTGCGGCCCTCTCGTGCCAAAATCCCCCGCGGTGAGCGACGAATCCGGCCAGACGAACGGCTCCACGCAGGGTGGTGGCGGCCGCTTCGGCGCTTTCTCGGGGGTCTTCACCCCTTCGATCCTGACGATCCTCGGCGTCGTCATGTACATGCGCATGGGCTGGGTCACCGGACAGGTGGGCCTCGCCTGGTGCCTGGGCATCGTGGTCGTCTCCCACCTGATCACGCTGGCGACGGGCCTGTCGGTGTCGTCGATCGCGACCAACCGGACGGTCGGCGCGGGCGGCGCGTATTTCATGATCAGCCGCTCGCTGGGCGCGGCGGCGGGTGCGGCGATCGGCTTGCCGCTCTTCTTCGCCCAGGCGCTCTCGGTCACCTTCTACATCGTCGGCTTCGTCGAGTCGCTCCAGCAGATCTTCCCCTTCCTCTCGGGTTCGGCGGGGATCGTGGTGGGCACCGTGGTCAACGTCCTGTTGACCGGGCTGTCGCTGAAGAGCGCCGACCTGGCGATCAAGGCGCAGTACTTCGTGATGGCGGCCATCGCCATCTCCCTGGTCGGCTTCGTCGCAGGTCCTTTCATCACCGACGGAATGGCGCCGATGGCGAGCCCCATCGAATGGAGCAACCCCGACGGAGAGTCGGTCTCCATGGTCTTCGCCGTCTTCTTCCCCGCGGTCACCGGGATCATGGCGGGCGTCGGGATGAGCGGCGACCTGAAAGACCCACGCAAGGCGCTGCCGCGCGGCACCCTCGCCGCCATCTTCGTCGGCTTCGTCGTCTACATGGGCTTCCCCATCTGGCTCGCGATGAACCGCACGAACGAGCAGCTGATCAGCGAGCTGGATTCGGTCTTCTCCATCGCGGGCATCCTCGCGCCGACCATCTACCTCGGCGTCTGGGGCGCCACGCTCTCGAGCGCGCTCGGCTCGATCCTCACCGCGCCCCGCACGCTCCAGGCGCTCGCCATGGACGGCCTCGCGCCGCGCTTCCTCGGCAAGGGTTTCGGCGCGACGAACGAGCCGCGCAACGCCCTCTTTCTGACCTTCGCCCTCGCCCAGGCGGGCATCGTCCTCGGCAGCCTCGACCTGATCGCGCCGGTTCTGACGATGTTCTTCCTCGCCACCTACGGCGTGACGAACCTCGCGTGCGGTCTCGAGAAGTGGGCGGCGAGCCCCAGCTTCCGCCCCACCTTCCGAGTCCCGGCGGGGCTCAGCATCGCCGGCGCGCTCGCGTGCTTCTACGTGATGAGCATCATCGACATGGTGGCGATGTTCGCCGCTCTCGTCATCTGCGCGGTCATCTTCATCGTCGCACAGCGGCGCGCCCTCGGAACCACCTATGGTGATGCGCGGCACGGCATCTGGGCCGCGCTCGTGCGCAGCGCGCTGCATCGCCTGAGGCGCGTCGAGTTCCACCCGCTCAACTGGCGGCCGAACCTGATCATCATGGGCGGCAACCCGAACAAGCGAGCGCACCTGCTGCACCTCGGCAACTCGATCGTCCAGGACCGCGGCATCGTCACGTACTTCCACCTGCTCAAGGGCGCGGTGCTCGACATGGCGAAGACCCGCAAGGATCTCTTCGACACCTACGAGCCCAAGGTCGCCGAGAAATTCCCGAACGTCTTCTACCGCGTGGACATCGTGGACGACATCTACGACGGCGCGGTCTCGACAGCCCAGGGCTACGGCATCGGCAGCTTCGAAGCGAACTCGGTGATGCTCGGCTGGCCGAAGAAAGAGGAGCGCAGCGACGCCTACGTGAGCATGCTGCGCGATCTGGTCACCCTCGACCGCTCCCTGCTCCTGGTCAAGTACGAGGACAAGCGGCAATTCGGCGACGGCAAGGAGATCCACATCTGGTGGGGCGGCCTCGCGGGCAATGGGGGGCTCATGCTCCTGCTCGCGTTCCTGCTCACGGCTCACTACCGCTGGCGAAACGCGCGCATCACCGTGCTCACGGTCGTGAACCGGGACGAGGATCGCGGCCGCGCGCAAGAGAACCTGAAGAACCTGTTGGCGCAGGCGCGCCTCGACGCTCAGGCGCGCGTGATCCTCCGCCAGGGTCGCAGCATCCCCGACATCATGTATGTCGAGTCCGACGAGGCCGATCTCGCGATCGTCGGCTTCGTGCTCCCGGATCAGGACAAGCCAACCGGGCCCTTCTTCGAACGGATGAACACCATCCTCGAGCGCCTGCCGACCACGCTTCTGGTGCACAGCGCGCGCAACTTCTCGGGCGAGCCGGTGCTCTTCGATGCGCCGACCACCGAGGGGAGTCTCGGAGTCGAGGGTGGGAGCGTACGACCGCCGAAGCCGTCGCGGCCGCCTTCGAAGCCGCCGTCCCGACCTCCGCCCGAACGAGAGGTCCCGCCAGCGGCGGCGACGGCGACGGTGAAGGACACGCTCCCGAACGCGCCTGCGGACGTGACCGTGCCGGACCCCGAGCCCCCGAAGGTCGACGCCGAGAGCTGAGATCGCCTCTGCTATCCCCCCGTCGGTGCGCGCCGGCCTGCCAATCGCCCTCGCGGCCCTCGTCGCCGTCGCCGGTTGCGATGATGGCGGGCATCGTCTGATCGTCGAAGCGCGCACCGATCTCACGCCAGGTGTCGACTTCGTCACGGTGCGGGATGGTCCGCCGCAACGTGACCGCCTTCACCTACGCGAACATGAGCGGCAGGACCTCCTACGACGCGGACGCGTCGTGGGAGTTCTGGGGCTGCAGGCCGTGAGCGCCCGCGACCGCTCAGTGGTGCTGCGCCGCGATCCGCTCGACGCGCGCGAGGATCTCGGGCTGAAAGAGTCGCCCGGTGAGGTTGCGACGCGCGCGCTCCCCGACCGCCTCCCACTCGGCCCGATGGGCCTCGGCGTCGACGGCGTGCATGCCGCGACGCACCAGCGTTTCGTAGGCGCGCTGGTCGAAGGTGCGCACCCCGCGCTGCAGGCGTCGCTCGCTCGCGTGTGCGGTCTCGACCAGCGCGGCCTGCATGTCGGCGTCGAGCCCGTCGAAGACCGACTTCTTGATCACCATCGCGCCGACGACGATCCCCGACCCCTGTGCCGAGACGTAGTCCGCCTGCGTGTACCACTGCAACCCCACCGCCGCGAGCGCGCTCGAGGGGAAGGTGTCGATGCGTCCGGTCGACAGGCCGCTCAGCACCTCGGGGAGCGCGAGAGGTACGCCGCGAACGCCCATCGCCTCGAGGGTGGCGACGAAGACCGGGTTGTCCCGCCACACCCACACGCGCGCCGAACGCATGTCCTGGGGACGGAGGATCCGGCGCTTCGAGAAGAGCCGCACCATGCCGGCGTCGCCCCATCCGAGCAATTTGAAGTCGGCGTCCTCGAACTCCTGAGCGAGCTCGGGCGCGAGGGCGTTGCGCACGGCGTCGAGCTGAGGATAGGTCTCGATCACGCCCGGCGCCGACAGCACCATCGCCTGGCGCACGATCATGCCGAGCCCAGTGGTGGTCACCGCGGCCATGTCGAGCTGGCTGCTTCGCATCTTGCGCACCACGGTGCGCTCGTCGCCGGCCGCACCGCCGTAGTAGACGCGGATGCGAAGTCGGCCGCCGGTGCGCTCGGAGAGTTGCTGGTTCCAGCGCGCGAAGGCCCGCTCCATCGCCGTGCCGCGCGGTGCGAGCGTGGCCAGACGGAGCGTGGTGGTCTCCTGTGCGCCAGCGCGACTGGGGAGCGAGTCGGGCAGCGCGACGAGGACGAGCGCGAGGAGGGGGATGACGAAGATGGAACGACGCATGCCGCCTCAGAATAGCAAAGGTCGGCCCCGGTCGTTTTCGGCCAGAGACCGTTCGCGACGCGGCCACGACCGCTCACCGGGGAATACCGGCGGCGCGCCGAGCTGTCGGCCATACAGGAGAGATGGTGGGCCCTTCGACTCCCGACGAGATGCGGCGACGGATCTGGTGGCTGGGCGTGGTGCCGTTGGGGCTCACGGGAGGTCTGGTCGGCGCCCTGTTGATCGCGCCACTTCGTCGGGGGTGGGCAGAGTTCTCGCACGACTGTCTCTGCGAGGTGATGGTCCCGGCGTGGGAGCACGTGATGTACGGGTGCATCACCGCCGGGATGACGATGGCCGCGCTCAACCTCGCCCTGTCCGCGGAAAGCATCAGCCGGCGCACGACTGTTCTGTGTCTCGCCTTCGGATGGTTGAACTCGCCCGCGTGCCTCTTCGCGTGGTCCGTCACCCACGCATCCGAGGTCTCCGATGGGTTTCGCACCATCCTGTGGTCGCCGGTCCTCGGCTTGTTTCTCGGGGCCTTCGTCGCCCTGCCCTTCGGCGGCATCTACGGCGTCATGCTGGCGCCCGTGATGGCGCGCCTCGGCGCGCTACGAAGACGGCCCACGATCGACACTCCCGCACGCGCCCTGCGCGGCGTGGCGCTCACGCTCGCAGCAGGGATGCTCATCGCGGGCGGGCTCGCCACCACCCTCGACGCCCCCGTCGTGCCGCCCGCCGTCTTCTTCATCGGTACCCTCCTCTCGATCGCCGCCTTCATCGGCGCCGCGATCTCCGCTTCACCGAACCAGGCGCTGGCTCGCCCGGGTGGCCGCGGGTGCGGAGCGGGGCTGGATGCTCCGCGAACATCCCGAATCCGCGGTCCCCGAGCTCCTCTGCATCCATCGCGACGCCGATGTGCGGCCGAATGTGCTCCTGGTTCGGGTCCCGGAGAGCTCGGCGACCTATCGCGAGCCCGAAGCCCGGGTGTTGTGGGCGATCTCGCTCGGGAATGAGGCAGTCGATGCGAGCGTATGACGAGCGAAGGATGATCCACAGTCCCACACGGACCGGAGTGACGCGCAGGCTCGAGGGCTGGGTCGTCTGGCCCTTCTCGGTGGTGAGCGGGCTGATCGGCGTCGTCGTCATCGGCAGCGTCTTCTCCCACGGGCTCTTCGGCGCGCCCTTCTCCACGGCGCAGCTCGTCGCGATCGGAACGATCACCGGCGCGCTGACCTACGCGGCGCTTCGCCTCGCCCTTCGCGCCAAGACCCCTGGTACGGTCGCCCTCGCCACCTTCGGTGCGGCGATGCTCTTCGCGGCGCTCAACTGCCCCGCGTGCTTCACCGCGGTGTCGGCCCTGGGCGGCCACATGGGGCCCGGCGATCTCGTGGGAGCGGTCTTCCTGTCGGCCGTCTTCGGTCTGATCTACTCCTTGCCGCTCGGCGCCTTGTGGGCCGTGGCGCTGGTCGGCCCGATGTACGTCGTGGCCGAGCTTCGTCAGGAGCCGACCCTCGACGGCCCCGACCGCGCCATGCGCGCGACCTCTGGCACCCTCGCCGTCGCGTCCCTCTTCGGCATGCTCTTCGCGTTCCCCTTCGGAGCGCTCCCGTACTTGCTCGGCTTCATCGTCGCCGTGGGATCGCTCCTGACCCTGGTCGCTTCCGTCCGCCTTCACCGCCTCGGTCGTTTCCTGCGACGCGTGCGCCGGGGGGAGGTCTCGGGCTGGGAGATCGTCTCCATGCGGGACCTCGGTGAGCTCGACCATGTTTCAGAGGACCTCCCGAGCACCGACCTCGACCACCACCCCGACGCCGTGCTCATGCGCATCGTGGAAAATGGCGGCGACGGTGCCTATCGGACCGGCAACGCGTCGCGCATCGCCTGGGCCCGCACGCGCCTCTGAGCCCGCCCGGGGTGGCCGAGCCAGGAGCCGATCGGCGGAAATCGGCTAGGCGAGCTTCCGCTGGCGAGCGCACTTCGTCCATGATTACGGGCGGTCTCGTCTGGCACGACCCATGAAAAGTGGGGGCTCGGAGCAGAGACGAGCATGACCCACCGACCCAAGCAGAATCGCAGCACGTCCATTCGTTCGCTACTGATCGTGGCGGTGCTGGCGGGGGCATGTGCCGCGCCGACGGAGGCCACGGAAGAGGAAGAGCTCGACTTCGGGATCGGGTCCAAGGCCGACGAAGGTGGTTGCGATCCTTCGAGCGACCTCTGCTGGAACAGCGCCGACCAAGACACGATGCGCCTGATGATGCGCGTCGAAAACGACGTGTATCTCCACCAGGGGCACATGCCGACCGCGCTCGGCACCATCGTCGATCTCGCCCGGCAGCTCGATCACAAGCTGACCGACGAAGAGCGGGCGGAGCTCGACCGCGTCGCAGGAGAAGTCGCGACGCTTCCGGACGACATGCTTCCCGAGGACGCCATCGGTCAGCTCGCCGAGATCGAGCACAGCGTCATGCACCGCGTGCGCGCCACGCACTACGCCGCGAACATGGTCCCCGTCGGGCGCCGCGCCGAGCACGACCTCGAGGGCTCCGCCGACGATCCAGCCGACGGCGGCGGTGGCGGCGGCAGCGACACCGGTGCCGACAACCCCTTCTTCACCGCGGGGATGCAGGAGAGCCTGAACCTGATCCGCGAGGACGGAGCGATGGGCAAGGCCTACGCCTGGATGCTCGAGGCGAGCGGCGTCCTCGAGCGCGACTACAACGTCGTCAACGCCACGAACTTCGGCACCTACGATCCCGATCACGACATCGTGATCCCCCTCGGGCTCTCGCGCGACGAGCAGGTCGACCGCATCATCGACCACTACAAGTGGGCCGCAGCCCAGGTCGGCGTGGTCGCCGGTGCCGAATCGCTCATCCCCATCGCCGGTGTGCCGATCAGCATCGCCCACGAGACCTACAAGCTCTTCCAGCTCCACGCGCAGATGGCCTTCGAGATCGCCGCCGTTCACGGCTGGGACATCCGTGAGGGCCGCAACCTCTTCACCGTGAGCCTGATGGTGATGACCGTCGGCACGCTCACCGAGATCGCAGACGTCTTCGCCGCCAACGCGGTGATGCCCATCGTGGCCCGCGCCGTCGCTCGGCGCCTCGGCCTGACGCTTCCCTTGCACGAGCTCGAGCACGAGCTCGCCCAGCGCTCCGTGACCCTGCTGCTGCGTATCTTCTCCCGCAGGTCGCAGGAGCAGATCGCCGAGGCGGCGCTTCGCGAGGGCGCCCGGGGCGTCGGCTCGCAGCTCCTCGGTTACGCCACCCTGGGCCTCGCGGTTCTGGCCTCGGGCGCGCTCGACTACGCGGCGACCATCGGCGTCGGCCGGCACGTCGAGACCACCGCGAAGCGTTGGTTCGCCGACATGATGATGGACGGCACCAGCTACCTCGCGGCGCCAGCGCCCCGCGACTGCATGTTCGAGGCCTTCCAGGCCATGATCTGGGCCGACGGTGAGCTCGCCGAGCGCGAGAAGAACCTCTACATGGCGATGATGAACAAGCCTTACCGCACCGACGAGAGCACCTGGATGCACCTGTCCTCGGACGAGCGCATCCGGCACTCGCGCGACCTGGCAGCGGCGCGGAGCGACGACAACATCCAGCGCAACGCGATCCGCTGCGCCGAGAACGAATTCCAGCGCTCGATGCCCCGGCACCGGATGGCGCTCCTCGCGCACCTCTACGCGATGGCGAACGTCGACAGCCAGGAGCACCCGGAGGAGCGCGCCTTCTACGATCGCTACACCGCGAGCGTGGACGGCCACGGCTGGTTCGACGGGAGCGAGCTCGACGCGGCGCAGCTGGCCTACGTGGAGCGCTCGGTCTACGTCACGGTCTACCCGGGCGCCATCGACGTGGCCCCCGAGCACCGCGAGGCGGTCCAGTCCGTCCTCCCGGAGGACATCCTCCCCTTCCTCGCGACCCCCAGCCCCGAGGTCGCCCGCGACTTTCGCTGTGGCTACGAGGGTGTGTGCGAGTGAGGTGAGCCGAGCGGGCCCGCGATCGTCACCGTGAGCCCGCCCTCCTCGGGCCTTTGGAAGGCCAGGTCGAAGCCGTGGCGCAGGCACACGTCCTTGGTGATTGAAAGACCGAGGCCGGTGCCCGTGGGATGACGGGTCCGCGCGTGGTCACCCCGGAAACCGCGCTCGGTGATGCGTGAGAGCTCGGCCTCGGGTAGCCCGGGACCGTCATCCATGACGCGCACCTCGAAGCGTCCGTCGTGGGCCTCGAGGACCACCGCCACGTGACCGCCGGCCTTGTTGTAGCGAATGGCGTTGTGCACGACGTTGCCGATGGCCTGCTCAATCAAAGTGACGTCCGCGGTGATGAGGGTCGGAGATTCCGGGACGGCGTGATCGAGGCTCACGTCTCGTTTGGAGGCGTAGGGGGAGTTCCGTCCGATCACCCGCTCGACCACGTCGTCGAGATCCACCTCGTGCATCTCCGCTGCGGCCTCGCCGGTCTCCAGCTTCGCCGCCACGTTGAGGTTGTGGACCAGGGAGCCGAGGTAGTGGCACTCCTCGAGGGCCTGGGCGATGCGCGAGGGGTCCACGTCCTTCCCCGCGTCGACATCGCGCTCGAGGGTGGCCAGATGACCCTGGATCACGGTGAGAGGCAGCATGACGTCGTGAGTGGTGTTGGCGACGTAGCTGCGCAGGGTCTCGTCGCGCGCCTCGATCGCCGCCACGTGCTCGCGAATGCGCGCGCGCCGCTCGTCGAAGGCACGCGACAGGTCGGCGATCTCGTCGCTGCCCTTCACTTCGACCGTGGCGTCGGGCGCGTCGTCCGCCGCGCGGACCGCCGAGGTGAGCCGGTTGATACGTCGCACGATGGGCGCGGCGGCGAAGATGGCGATGACCACCGCGAGGAGCGACATGAGGAGCGCCGGGACCAGCGCGCGCCGGAACACCACGCCCGCGCGAACCCCCGGCCGGCGAACGAGGACGATGGAACAAGGTCCGTCATCCCAGGGCATGCGCGCTGCGACGAGCTGCATCCCTTCGTGCTCCGGGGCCGCGATGCTCGCCTGGAGCTCGCCCTCATCGAGCTCTCTTGCCAGCTCCCCGGGGAAAGGTGGCGCTTCGGGGTTCTCGCTCTGGAAATCCGGCCCGTACGCGAAGTAGGCGAGCTCGGGAGCCCGACGTTCCATCTCGCGCTGGATGCGCTGCATGCGCCGCTCGAAGCGCTGCCGCCGCTGCTCGGTGAAGCGTCCCCGATTCTTCCGCATCCCTGGCGGTCGGAAAGCGGGCGGAGGCAGCGCCGCCATCGGCCAGATCTCCGGGTTCGACTCGCAGGCGACACGCTCCGTGGTGATCATGCGCTCGCGGACGAGCCCGGCGGTCTGCTCCTCGAAGGCGTTCCTCTGCGCGCGCACCTGAAAGAGCGCGACCACGACGGCGAAGGGCACGATGGCCACCGCCAGAGTGAGGGCCAGACGGCCCTTCAGCCGGAGCTTCACGGCCTCACTCCTCGAGCTTGGAAGCGAGGCGGTAGCCGATGCCCCAGACGGTCTCGATGTGCTTGCCGCGGTCGCCGAGCTTCTTGCGGAGCCGCGAGACATGGACGTCGAGGGTGCGCTCGGAGCCGAGGTCGAGGGCGGCCTCGACCAGCGCCGTCCGGGTGATGGCGTTGTCCGGCCTTCGCGCGAGCGTCGCGAGGATGTCGTACTCGGACGGCGTCAGCTCGAGACGCTCGCCCTCGATCTCAGCCGTGCGAGCGCCGGTGTCGATCTGAAAGGGCCCCACCGTCAGTACGTCACCGCGCGACAGGATGGGTCGCCTCAGGCGCGCCGTGACCCGCGCCACCAGCTCCTCGGGCCAGAAAGGCTTGGTCACGTAGTCGTCGGCGCCGAGCTTGAGCCCGCGCACCTTGTCCGCGGTCTCGTTGCGCGCGCTCAGGATCAGCACCGGGACGTCGGATCGGTCGCGATAGATCTTGAGCAGGTCCATCCCGTAGGTGCCGGGGAGCATCAGGTCGAGGATGACGAGGGACAGGACGTCGAGGTCCGCGTTCCTGGCCTCGTCGCCGTTCTTGATCCAGCGAACGACGAACCCCTCCGCCTCGAGGTGCTCCACGATCTGAGCGCCGAGCTTCGCGTCGTCCTCCACCAGAAGAATGCGATCCGCCATCGTCGACCCGGGATGATGTCAGATGCCGCCGCCGCCTGGCGAGCCTCGCCTCCGGCGGCGTGTGCGGCGGTTCTGGCGTCGCTCGCTGCGCTGCTCGCGGCGAAGGCGTCGCAGCTGCTCGCGCTGCTCGCAGCTCAAAATGGCGTGGACGCGATCCGACGTGTTCCATCGCACCTGCTTCAGGGCTTCACGGCGCTCCGGGCTCTGGTCCGGATGCTGGCGCAGCACCTGGCGGGCCTCATCCGCCCCTTGCCGGAGTGCCTGCCGAATCTGGTTCTCCTGCTGCTGGCTGAGGCTCAGGGGGCCCTTCATCGCCTCGAGTCGTTGCTCCATGCGGGCGAGGATGCGGTCCACGTCCGGGCCGCCGCGGCCGCGGGGGGCGTCCTGGGCTCGGGCGAGGCCGGGGAGAAGCAGCAGGGAAAAGACGGTCGCGAACACGTATCGAGCCATGGGCACCTCCACTGAAGATGCCCTCATCCTGCATCGGCCACCTTACGAGACTCTGAAGACGAGCGCCTCCGTCCCCGTGAAACACGGGCGCCGGCGCTAGTGCCTGGTCCAATGAGGTGGAAGGGGAGATCGCGACGGGCGTCGGTGGCGTCGCAAGGAGGGAAACCGAAGGACATGCAGCGCACATTCGAGGTTTCCCGACGCCGCGAGGCGGCCGACGAACGAGCGAGAACCCTTCTACGTCATTGGACCAGGCACTTAGAGCGACGCTTTGTCGACGGGGCGGATGTCGATTTCGAGGGTATCCTGAGCCGTCAGTAGAAGCTCGGCGTACTGGTGCGTGAACGCGAGGCACTCGTCGATGGACGTGAGGTCGAGGATCGCATAGCCACCGATCAGCTCCTTCGATTCGGCGAAAGGCCCGTCGACGGTCGTGTGCTTGCCACCTCGCCACGTGAGCCGCTTCGCGCGCGAGGAGGGCGCGAGTGTCGCCGACGCGTTCAGAATGCCCTGACGGCTCATCTCCCTCATGACCTCGTCGAGGTCCGGGACCTTTCCGGCTTCGGAGTTCGGAGTGGCCTTGTGAACGATGAGGTAGCGCTCGGGGGCGTCCGGCGGCTGGTCGCATAGGCCCAGGTCCCACGCTTCGTGGATCTTGCCGACTTCGATCTCCAGGTCGCCGCCGATGGCTTCGCCGATCTTCGTGGCGGCCGCGATGGCTTCGTCGCGCGACCGAACCGTGATCTTGGCGAAGCCCGCCGGCAGCTCGTTGCTCCCGCTGAACGGCCCATGGAGCACGGTCCGCTCCCCGTTCTCGAACGTGAGGCGCGAACGTGACTTGCTGGCGCCGAGCCCCTCGCCGTCGAGCAACTTGCCACTCTTGGCCATGCCTCCTACGAGCGCTCCCATGGCCGCGATGAACTCGGCAGACGGCATCTGACCTGCTTCGGTGCGCTTGTCGTGCTTGTGCATCACCATGAATTTCATGTCGTTTCTCCTCGCAAGCCGCTTTGGCCGACCCCACGCCGACTCGGGACTCCGGCACCCTCTGATCAGGCGACGAGCGACAGTGGACGGAATCGACACCGACGGATGACTTTTTTTCGTCGACCCTCCCTCACTCCGCGCGGAAGTGCCGTCGCAGCGAGGCGATGGCCCGAGCGACGGAGATGCGGCGACCGTAGAGCATCTCGCTCGCGGCCTCGTCACGCGCCCAGCCCCCATCCGTGGCAAGCCAGCAGTCGACCACTCGAAACGACCGATCTCACAGATCGCGCGGTCGGCGACCTGTGGCTCGCCCCAATGCGTGTGCGAACCGCTCTCGAAGTCATCGCGCGATGGGTCGGACTTCGGTCCCCGGAGGCGAACCGCTCTCGAAGTCATCGCGCGATGGGTCGGACTTCGGTCCCCGGAGGCGAACCGCTCTCGAGGTCATCGCGCGATGGGTCGGACTTCGGTCTGCCACCGCCCCAAGTCGGACGGACGGGACGCGCGAGGCGAGCGGTCGCCCCGGCCGCCTGCTCCGGAGCCATGTAGCCGAGCGTGCCGACCACCGAGCCGGCCCGGGTCGTGCGGCCGAACCCGGAGCCGTCGATCTGCGCGATGCCGAGATCCGCCAGCACCGGCCTGCGATTGGCGCCGCACCATCCGCGCCTCCACCGAGCGCATCTCTTGGCTCACCCAATCGTTCTCGGAGCTCACGCGATGCGCGGCATGGGGCCGACGGAGCGTGAGCGCGCCTCGTCGACTGCTCGCGTGGGCCGGTCGCAACCCATGGCGTGCCGTAGAGCCTCGGCCGGCACGTCCTCGGGAGCCACCGGAACGAGGCGTTGCGCGGACGCATCGAGAGTGGTCCCGAGCACAAGAAACCCGACCGCGAGGGACACGTGGGTAGCTTTCGCTCTCCGACCCACTCGTGGTCCATCGAATCGCGACTCCCGACGCCCGTCAACAGCACGTTCGCGCGCCAACACGACGACCGCGACTCGATGGAGCGGCCTGCCCAACGCCGTAATTCAGGGTGGGGAGATTCGCGTATGATGAACGAGATGAACCGCCTGCCGACGCTCGCGCTCCTCCTGACGCTCTCCTGCGGAGGAGGTTCCGATTCCGACGCGGGCCGTGACACCGGCATGGACGCCTCTCCCCCCGCCACCGACACCGGCGTCGTGCTCAGCTGCGAAGAGCTCGGCGGTACGTGCGGCTGTGTCGGCTCCTGCGCCGGCGGCAGCACCGCCGACCCGATCCTCGCGCGCTGCCCCCAGCCTTGCGCCGAATGCGGCGGATGTTCTCAGGAGTGCTGTCTCCCGAACGACGGTGGTGGGGCCGACGCTCACGCTGACGCGAGCGCCACGGACGCAGGCTGCACCGAGCTCGAGTGGGGACTGAGCACGCTCGTTTCACTCGGTGCCAGCTGCGGCGTCACGCCGACGGAGGGCGCTCAGCTCTGCCTTCAGATCACCGTCGACGCCGACGGCATCGTCACCGACATCGCCGAAGGCCCGAGCTCCGGCATCACCGTCGACGCGGCCGCCCAGACCTGCATCGAAGGCATGGTCCTCGGGATGTGCGTACCCCTTCTCGCAGGACGTCCCCCGAACGAGCTGTGCGCGTACGGGGTGTGAGGCGACTTCGCCTCCTGGCCCGGCTGTGAGACGCTCGTGACGGCCGAGAGCGATGGGAGACAGCGACGAGGACAAGACGACGATCGATTCCTGGCTGGCTCAACTTCCAAAGGCGCCGGAGTTGGCGGAGGAAGCCGAGCCGACGGGGAGCGCCGCCGAGCCCAGGGACGAAAGCGAGGCGGCAGCGTCCGACGCGGCTCCGCCCAACACCTGGGCGGAGCTCCTCGACGAGGCCCCTCCGGGCACGGAGGATGAAGGAGTGGAGCCGAACGCGGACGCGGCCCCGAGCGCGGATGCGGTCGCGCCGGTGAGCGCGGCGGCGGACGTCCAGGTCGACCTCCCGCCGGTCTTCGACGAGCCGGAGCCCGACGAAGCTCCGACCGTGATGGAGGAGATCCCACCGAGCCTCCTCGCCGAGCCCGCATTCGAAGAACCACCGCTCGAGCTACCCCTGGCGGAGCCGCGACCTGGGATCCCCCGATCTCGCAAGCTGGTGATCGCGGTCTTCGCCGTCGTCGCGATGCTCGCCGCCACCCTCGTGACGCTCGTCCTCACCGACGCGAGAGAGCGGCCGTCGCCGACGCCGTCCTCCACCGGTTCGACTTCCACCACCAGCACGACCGCCTCCACCGAGGAGCCCGACACCGACGCCGCAGGCGACACCGACACGGACACCGAGGATGAAGTGGCCGACGCCGCGGCGGTCACCGCGCACGCCGACGAGGTCACGGAGACCGACGCGGGCTTCGAGCTCGAGATGCCGCACGTGCCACCGAGGATCCGGCGCCTCAGCTGGCGAACGCGCCGTCGCCGCGCCCGCAATCACCGGATCGTCGCGCTCCGACTCTTCGGGCGGATGCGCTACGAGCGCGCCGAGGAAGCGTGGCGAGAGGCGCTGGTCTACGATCCCCGCGATCGCTACACGGCGCAGGGCCTCGCCCGCACGCTTCGAGCGCTCGGCCGAGAAGAAGAGGCGGCCGCCTGGCAGGCCCGCGCGGATGGCACACGCGCAGGGATGTGGCGACGCCCCTGACCTCGCTGGGACCGAACTCCGAGGAGATGAAGCCGAAGCTCCTCGCGCGACCCTCGTGTCGAAGATCGGGGGAGCGTCGGGCTCACCGGCGCTTCGTCGTTGAATGATCGGCAGGATGACAGCGTGCTGCTCCGTGGGGTAAAGGTCGACCGGGGAGCCGGCTGATGCCTCTCGTGTCGATCGCCACCTTCAACGCGAACAACTTCTTTCTCCGGTACGACTTTCGCCGCGCGTTTCCGGGAGGCGAATACGACGCGCTCGCGCGAATCGACGGCTCCGAAAAGCGACTGGGCTATCTACCGCAGCTCTCGTACACGAGACCGGGCGATGAGCCTTTCGTCGTCTGGGACGACACGCGCCGGCGCCTCGCGTCCCAGGCGCTCCGCGAGCCCATCGACCTGCTTCCCCACGTCCTGTGCCTGCAGGAGGTGGAGAACATCCATGCCCTGCGCGTCTTCAACGCCAACTATCTGGATGGACACTACACGCACGCGCTGCTCATCGATGGCTACGATCCCCGCAACATCGACGTGGGGATCCTCTCTCGATTTCCCATCGTGCACGCGCGGACCCACGTCGACGACCGGGGTCCCGATGGGGGCCGCGTATTCAGCCGTGACTGTCTCGAGGTCACGCTCCGAATTCCGGGGGCCTCAGCGTCCGGACCATCGACCGGCTCGAGCACCGAGATCACCCTCTTCCTCAACCACCTCAAGTCGAAGTGGGTGAAGCGGGAGCACGGTGACACCGAGCGGGACCTGGCGAAGAAGCTCGAAAAGGCGAACCAGGCGCGCAAGGCGCAGGCCCAGGCCGTTCGCGAGATCGTGCGGCGCCGATTTCACGCGAACGACGACGCTTCTCTCTACGCGGTCATCGGAGACTTCAACGACACGCCCCAGAGCCCGTGGCTCACGCCGCTCACCAACAGCTCCGCGAGGCTGTGGGACGTCGTGCGCCGTCATCGGGCCGACGACGACGCGTGGACCCATTACTGGCGGGGCGAGCGCCGCGTCAGTCAGGTCGACTACATCCTCGGCTCCCGCGCTTTCAGGGATGCCGTGGACGCCGCGGCCCTGTCCAACACCGACTACACACCCCACATCGAGCGAGGCGGGTTGGGGTATTCGCGATACAACGCGGCCGGCGACGACATCCTGCCGGCCGAGGTGAAGCTCTTTCGAAGCGACGACGACAGCGCGCCGGCGAATGTGCCTTTTCGCTTTCCCCGATTCGACGCCGTGCTCGAAGACTGGCGAAACAACATCTCCGATCACTGCCCGGTGAGGGTCTGGTTGAGAATTTGAGACCGGGAACGCGTGATATGCTCCGCGCCACGATGTCGGGCGAGGGGCGCATCGTCGCGGAACGGTACCGGATCATTCGCCCCCTCGGCGAGGGTGCGATGGGTACCGTGCACGAGGCGGTCAACCTCGCGACCGGGCGCCCCGTCGCGCTGAAGCTCCCCCACCCTCAGCTCGTCGCGGAGCCGCGCTTCCGGCGGCGCTTCCTCCAGGAGGTTCGAGCGGCTTCGCGGCTCCGCCACCCCAACGTGATCGACGTGCTCGACATCGTCGAGGACGCCGATGGATCGCCCGTCGCCGTGATGGAGCTGCTTCACGGCTTCTCGCTGGCTCGGCTCATCGCGGCGCGCGGCCACCTCGCACTGGGCGAGACCGCAGCGATCGTTGCACCGGTCCTGCGCGCCCTGCACCAGGCACACGAAGCCTCGATCGTGCACCGCGATCTCAAGCCCGAAAACGTGTTCATCTCGAGCACGCCCGACGGATCGGTGCAGCCCAAGCTCCTCGACTTCGGTGTCGCCAAGGTATTGGACGGCCTGGGTGAGATGGGCCAGAGCCCGGCGACGCGGACCGGCTCGGTGATCGGGACGCCCTACTACATGTCCCCGGAGCAGGTCTCCGCCCGCAAGGACATCGACCGCCGGGCCGACGTGTGGGCGGCCGGTGTGCTCGTGTACGAGTGCCTCACGGGGCGCCGGCCGTTTTCCGGCGAGACCTTCCTGCAGGTCTTCGACGCCATCGCTCGTGGCGCGCGGGATCCCCTCGCCGCCGCGATGCCCGAGCTACCCGCTGACGTGTGTGACGCGGTCGAAGGCGCGCTCGCGCGCGATCGAGACGAACGCACCCCGACGCTCTTGCCTCTCATCGCGGCGCTCGAGCCGCACGCACTCACCCCCGCGGGAGAGGCCTACCGGCTCGAGGAGATCGACCCCGACTCGACACCCACGGTCGACGTCGCCCCCGCCCCGAGCTCTCCGGTCGCAGCTTCGGTTCCGGCGACTGGAGCCGCTGACGAGCGGCCGAGCTTCGGCTCCTTCGAGCTGCGCCGCTTGATCGGCCGAGGCGGCATGGGCGAGGTGTGGCTGGCCTTCGACTCGATGCTCGAGCGCGAGGTCGCCGTGAAGGTCATGGCGGAGGGCCGACTCGACGACAGCGCCGAGAAGCGACTCATCCGCGAGGCGCGGGCCGCCAGCGCCCTCGACCACCCAGGCATCGTCACCGTCTATCAGCTCGGCCGGAGCGACGGCCGCCTCTTCATCGCGATGGAGCACGTGGACGGGCCGTCACTCGGCTCGCTGCTGCAACAGGAGGGCCCGCTTTCACCGCAGCGCACCGCGGATCTGGTCGACCAAATCGCCGCCGCGCTCGGCGCTGCCCACGATGCCGGGCTCGTCCACCGCGACATCAAGCCGGACAACGTCGTCGTGCGCGGAGACGGGCGAACGAAGATCCTCGATTTCGGCTTGGTGCACGCCCTTCAGCAACGCACCGACGAGGCGAGCGACGCGACCGCCAACGCGGCACCGGACCTCTCGCTGGACGCGACCGCCGCCGGCGAGACGCAGCTGGTTCGCATCGAAGGTGCCGTCGCAGCGGGCACGCCCCTCTACATGGCGCCGGAGCAGGCACTCGGTAGAACGCCCACGCCTGCAGCCGATCAGTACGCGCTCGCGGCAAGCGCCTATGAGCTGTTGACCGGGCAGCCGCTCCGCCAGGGCAGATCGGTGCAGGCGCTCCTCACCTATCCGGCCGATGAAGGGCTGGCGCGCGTGGACGGCGAGCTCTCGCCCGAAACGATCCAGGTCTTGAGGCGCGCGCTGGCCGACAGCCCCGGCGACCGCTACCCCTCCGTCGGTGAGTTCGCTGCAGCGCTTCGCGGCGCGCTCGTCCCCACGCGCTCGGAGCTTCCGCCGTCGTCCACTGCCTCGCCCCTCCGCCGCTTGATGCCCGCAGCCATCCTCCTCGGGGTGGCAGCGGTGGCGACCGTGGCGATCGTCTCGGCGAGCCCCGCCGCGCCGTCCGAGGTGCGAATGGCCGTCGTTCCTGGAAATCGCGCGCTCTTCGCGCAGGTCTACACACCCATCGCGGACGACCTCTCGGAGACGCTCGGCTCTCCCGTGCGCCCGATCGTCGCTGAGAGCTACGAGGACGCCGTGGACGGCATCGTGTCGGGTCGCTACCAACTGGCGTTCCTGCCGCCCTCCAGTTACGTCGAGGCCAAGCGCCAGCTCCCCGACATCGAGCTCATCGGGGGCGTCGGCTTCGCACGAGGGCACGCCTATCGCTCGCTCGTCGTCGCGCGTCGAGAGGAGGCGATCGATGGGCCCGAGGGCCTGCGAGGCAAGCGCGTGTGCTTCGTCGATCCTCGATCGACCAGCGGTTTTCGCGTCCCGCTGGCGATGCTCCGGGAGCATGGGCTCGACGAGCTGGACATCGAACGGGAGTTCGTCGGTGATCACTCCGAGATCCTGCGGCGCGTGCTCGCAGGCACCTGCGACGCGGGCGCCGTCTCGAGCATGCAGTTCGCCGACGCCCCTCGGCAGGCGCTCCCGACGGATGATCTCGAAGTCGTGCTCGAGTCCCCGCCGCTTCCCCCGGTAGCGGTCGCCGCGCATCCCTCCATCGGCGCGGAGGCTCGGGAGAAGCTCCGGGCGGGGCTGCGCCGCGCGTACGAGCACGCGCACGAGCGCCCCGGCGCGATCAGCAGCGAAGAGTACGGCGAGTTCGTGCGGGTGACGGACGACGAATACGATCTTGTCCGCGAATTGCCAGGAGCAGTACGCTGACGCCCATGCCCGACGAGCCGAGAAATCCGCGATTGAAGCTGTACTGGGATGGTCCGGTGAAGGACCTCGTTGCCCTCGACGAGCCGCCGCTCGCGGACGGGACCAAGGAGCGCCACCGTCTCTTCGGCCTGCTCACGTTCGCACTCCTCCATCATTACTTCTGCGGCAACAAGTACGGCCGGGACGGCGAGTACCCGCACAACGACCCCACCGACGCCGAGGACGGGCCCTTCCTCGCCAGCGACTACCTCGGGCACAACATCGCGGCGCTCGCGGTCGATGGTGACGGCCGCATCATCGACTTCGAGTTCAACCACAACACGGTCTATCGGAGCTCGGCGGAGCACGCGGAGGCGCGCCTCGTTCGCCGCGTTTACTCGCTCGGACAGGTGAACAAGGCGTGGAACGTGAGCTCCGCGCCTCCGTCGAACTACACCACGTTCGAAGACACCACCATCTACACTTCTCTCGAGTCCTGCGCGCAGTGCGCCGGCGTGATGTCGCTGGCGAAGGTGCGCCAGGTCGTCTACCTGCAGACCGACCCCGGCCAGTTCACGGTGGGGAACATCCTGCGCAACCTGACCAAGCACACCGCGCTACAGGGACCGCGGCCAATTTCGGGCCCCGAGATCGGATTCGAGTACTCGGGGCGCCTCGATCAGCAGCACGTGGAGTTCATGCAATCGCTCGACAGCGAGCCCTTCTTCGTTCCGCAGGACCCCCATCGCCGGCCCAGTCGGTCCAAATCGATCACGTCGTTTCTCTGCACGCGTATGGCGCGCGCAGTCTTCGCAGACGCTCGTGAAGAGTTGGAAGGCCTTTCGGCGACCGAGCTGACCCACCCGACCTGGATCGCACCGGACCACCGCGGCAGGATGCCTCCGAAAGCGAACACGAACGCACAGGTCCTGGACGAGATCCGCGACTTCTTCGGCTACGCCATCCGCGCCGGCGGGCGCGCGACCCCGCACCACTGATCGCGAGGGGCGCTACGCCTGTGGCGCGTCGGGATAGCGCCGCCGGATCACGAGCTCGTCGTTCTCGTAGGCGAAGAGCTCGACGCGACGGGGCGCGCTCTCCCAGTCCTCGGTGAGCCCGCCGATGTCCACGTGGGTCTCGCCGTCGTGGATGTCGAGGGAACGAAGCGGGCGGCCGTCGGCCACGACGTCGAGGCGTGTGACGTGAGAGGTGCGAACCGTGAGGCGGGACGGACGGCCATCGCCGTCGGGCGCGACGTCCACGTCCATCGCGTGGGGGCGCTCCTCGGCGAGGATCGCGGCCGCCGCATCGACGAGGTCGAGGTTGCCGTCGAGCACGTCCCGGCGGGTCATGCGGTGGATCGCATCTGGCACGACGCCGATGTCCTCCACGATGTCGCCCGCGTTCGGGCCGACGCGGACCGTGCGGCGAATGGCCACCCGCAGATCGCTCCCGTGCGGTAGCGGCCGATAGCGCGCGCCGGCTTCTTCATCTGCCTCGGCGAGGATGCGCAAGACCTGGTGCGACCACACGTTCGCGCCGCCCGCGCCCGTGGAGGACGCGATGCCGATGATCTTGCCGATGCCGTGATCCTGGAAGCCGGCCGCGAACATGTCCGCTGCGCTGTAGCAGAGGGCGTCGACGACGAGCACGACCGGGCCGTCGTAGCGCTGGCCGACGCGGTTGACCGCTTCGGGAGCGCTGATCGGATATCCGAGAGAGTAAGTCGCGCCGGTGCGCGCGGCCTGGGTCATCGAGGGGACCCACGCACCCAGGTCGAGATTCTCGACGGCCGGCGACGGATCGTTCGCGCGGCAGATCCGCAGGTTGAGCGGGCTGTTGATGAACTGTGCCCGCTGCGGCTCGATCGTCTTCGGCGTCAGCAGCTGGAGCAGCCCCTCCGCACCGGCGATCAGACCGCCCGGGTTCGCTCGAATGTCCAGGATGAGCCCCTCGCGCGGCAGGAGCGAGAGCAGGCGCGAGAGCTCGTCGATGAGCACCGTTGCGTCGGCGGCGCCGAACGTGAAGATGCGGACATATCCGAAGGTGCCGCTTTCCGTCTCCACCTTTCGCGCGCGAAAGATGGTCGGCAGATGCGTGGGGATGTCGCCTGGAACCTCGATGGGCGCGGCCGCGACGTCCTCTGCCGCCGCGGCTTCGCGCTCGGCGAGCACCCCGGCGAAGAGCTGCTTCTTCGCCTGTTGAACGTCGTCACCGTGCGCGTCGAGGCCCAGACCGAAGGAGGGAAGCGTGAGTCGTTCGGGATCGATGTCGTGAGGACCGCGGCCGGGCTCGAAGAGCAGCCATCGCTGACGATATTCGTGCGGCTCTCCGTCCTCGTCCAGGTACCTCAGGACCACCCACTCCTCGTCGGGCGGCATGCCTCGTACGAGAGGCCGGATGGTCAGCGCGTCGACGCCGCGCGCTGCGCGCGCCGCCGGGTTGCCGCCCGGTTGGCGATCGGCGTGCAGCGCCACGGCGCGCGCGATCGGCGTTCCATTCCAATGGGTGACCAGGACGCCGGGCACGAAGGTCTCCGGACCTGCATCGCCGACCACCTTGGTCACCAGGAACAGCCGCTCGCCGCGCTCCCAGGCCTCTTCGATGATGTACGGGAGCCAGGCGACCTTGCCCCGAAACGGGATCGGCAACCGGTAGCTGGTGTGCAGATCGCGGAGCGAGTGAAAGACCTCGGCGATCTCGCGGTGGAGCTCGATCTCGGGCGGCAGCTCGTCGTCGCCGAGATCGTCGAGACGGTGCCGAAGAAGCCGCAGCTGTTGCACGGGATCGACGGCGTACATGCTCCGCTTCAGCGGGAGGTGTACGTAGTTCTCCTGCAGCACGAGGCGCGCCTGGTCGATGATGCAGCGCAGCTCACCGACGCCGAGCTCGCCGGAGGTGCGCAGGAACGTCGCGAGGTCACGCGTCGTCTCGCGGAGGCGGGTCGAGACCGGCGCGGGGGGATCGCGAAGGAAGTCGGCGTGGGCGGGCAAGAGGTCGAGCTCGACGCCGAAGAGCGGCGGCAGGTCCTTCTTGACGTGCTCGGGGACGTTGCGCGCGGCGACGATCGCCTCGAGGAAGCCGGGATCGTCCGCGACTGTGAGGCCGACGAGCTCCATCGGCTCCTCGACGTAGTCGGCGTAGGATGCCGCACCGAGGCCGAGCTCCTGCTCGATCGCCGCGTCCTCTTCCTCGAAGTCGAAAGCGATGCGGTAGGCAGGCCCGCCTGCGCCGCCGGCCGCGCTCCCCGAGGCCAGGCCCGTACCCGCGTCGATGTCCGCCGCGAGCTCCGGCAGCCGCGCCATCGCGTCGCGCAGACGGTCGAGCGCCTCGTTCAGCCCCAGCCCCGCCACCAACGGATGCGCGTCCTCTTGTTCGAGGGCCAGCACGCGCTTGGAGCGCCCGATGTCGAGCTCTTCACTGCCGTGTCCGAAGGGCTCCATGAGGTGCGGCTGGCCGATGCGCGGCACCCCGTCCACGACGACGAGCGTCACCGACGTCTCCCGCGCCTCGACCAGGTGCTGGTACGGATCTCCATCCATGCCGTTCACGACGACGAGATCCGCGAGCTTGCCGGCTTCGATGGAGCCCAGATCGTGCTCCCAGCGCACGATGCGCGCCGGGTTGATGGTCACCATCTGCACCAGCTCTTCCGGCGTGAAGACGTCGCCCTGGTCGCGGCTCGCGAGGAGGGCGACCTTCAGCTCGCCGAGGAGGTTCTTGCTCCCGCTCGGCCCCCAGTCGCAGCCGAGCCCGATGGTGATGCCCTCGCGGTGGACGGCGGCGACGTCGGTCGTCTTGCCGTAGAGGAGGTAGTTCGACAGCGGCGACCACACGACGGAGCCGCCGTGCTCCGCCAGGATGCGGAAGTCGTTGTCGTCGAGCGCGGTCGAGTGGATCCCGCAGAACGCGTCGGTGAGCGCCCAGTCGCCGTTGTCCTCCCGAAGCCGGTGGAAGAAGCTCTGCGCGCGGTCGTCGACGCCCTCCGCGAGGTGCTGCAGGAGACAGGTCTTCTGCTGGAGGTTCGCGAGGTACTCCGCCGCCTTCCCGGGTGCTGGGTCGGCGATGCGCGTGGCAGCCGCCGGCAGCCCGGGCGTGAGTGGCTGCTCCACGTTGCGCACGAGCCCGCGGTAGTACGACCGGACCTTGCCCGCCCCGTAGAGCGTGACCCCCTGCGACGCCGTCACGCCGCCGATGAGCGCCCGACATTCCACGTAGCGAACCAGGGCTTCCGCCACCCCTTCGGTCTGACCGAGCACCTGCGCCGGCTTCGTCACCTTGGTGCGGTATTCGGGGTGCCGCTTCCACTGCTCGTGGTTCGAGAAGCGTTGAGGCACGTCCCACAGGGGAAGCACGTTGTAGGACAGGTGGTTGTGAAGCTCGATCAGCCCGGGATAGATCGTGTCGCCCGTCCGGATGCGCAGCACGTCGTCGAATCCGGCAGGCGGGGCATCGCCCGCGGAAGCCACCGCCTCGATGCGATTGCCCCGCACGTACACCGCGCCGTCGTCGAGGACGCCGGCGGCGCCCATGGTCACGACACGACCCTCGATGACGTACGTATCCGGTGGGGCAGGGGGCACGGGGGTAGCCTGGCTGGGCGCGGGGGCGTGGGTCAAGGGTGGGTGGGCGCTCGATAACGGCGGCGACCGCCACCGCCTGGGCTCACCTGCCGTGGCTCGATAGAATCCCACCCATGATTTGCCGCCCGGCCATCGTACGGCTCGATCCGGGCGCGACACTCTCGATCGCCTCGGTCCGCGAGAACTGAGAACGAGGAGGGCATCACCTGCGCCCTCGCGATCTGCGACAGCATGACCGCGATCTGACGCGGGCGAACCGGGACCTGCCGGCCGACGACTCGCTACGGAAAGCTCTCGCCGCGACTCCCGATAATCGTGAACGAGTTGTATTCGCCGTCATGCTTCGCGAGCGTATCGAGTACCCGCTGAATGCACGACTCGACGTCCGTCACGCTCGGCGGAACCCGTTCCATCAGGTCGAGCCAGAACGGGCGAACGTCGTCGTCGATCTCATCGCGGTAGCTCACGAAGAGGCCGAGCGGCTCGACCGCCCGCTCCACGGCGTCGCGCGCGGCTTCGGTCGGCAGGAATACGTTGTGCGTGATGTGCCACTCGCTCTCCGTCGGAGCCGTGGCGGCGCCGAGGAACGCGGCGAGCGAGTCCAGGTCTTCGCGGAGGAACGACAGAGACACAGAGGCCTGCTCAGTCGACGGGCTTGCCCAGGAGCCAGCGGATGGCGAAGGCCGAGAGCGCCATGGCGGTGACCGCCCAGAGGACCGCGGCGAAGAGGCTGGTCACCGGAACCGGCAACAGGGAGACGGCCCAGAAGGCGAAGGGGGCGAGGGCGGCGGACTTGAAGGCGGCGCCGCCGGTGGGAAGGCGGCGGCTCTTCGTCGAAAGTAGCACCACGTCGGCGATGGCCAAGAAGACGAAGAGCCCCGAGGCGAACGCGCCCGACAGGAAGAGCGCCATCGCCCAGGTGTCGAGGTCGAAGCCGAAGATCCGGATCGCCCCCTGCCCGATGAGCAGCAGGGCCAGGATGGTCAGGGTCCACATCGTCGCGAACGGCCCGGCGAGGGTCGGCACGAGCCAGGAGCGCAAATCCGTCATCAGAGCATTGTACGCTCTTCGCGGGTCGGTGATTCCCCACGCTCGTGCAAACCCGCGTCGGCCCCAATCAGTTGTTGTACAGGCAGCCGTTGTCGCCGTCGCCGTTGGGATAGCCCGTGCCCGCGTCGTAGGCCGCGTTCGACCAGTTCCCCTGGATCTTCCAGGTGGATCCGTCCGACATCACCGCGCGCTCGTCGAAGACCCAAGCACACTTGTCGGAGTTCTCCGAACCGGAAGAGTCGACCCAGCCATCACCGCGGGGATCGGTCAGCATCTCGGACAGCTCGTGGCCCGTGACGTTTGCGAGCGAGCTCAGCTCGACGCTGTGACTCGTGTTCGCCGTGTCATCGACATCGCATCCGGGGTCGTTCGCGAGGTCGAAGAAGAAGCCGAACTGCACGTCTACGCCGTTGCACTGCCCCCAGCTGTGCCACGCGCAGTACTGAGCGTGGCCGCGGGGCGTGTCCGTGTACACCGGGTAGTAGCCATCGGGAGTCGGGTCCGCGATTTGCGCGCACACCTCGGCGAGGATTTCGGATGTCTTGGGCGCACGCCTCGGCGCGGGGCTGCCATCGACGATGGAGGCCTCCACCGTGATGCTGGAGGCGGTCACGTTGCCGGTGCTGTCTGTGTACTCGGTGTTGGTGTTGGCGTAGGTGCTGTCGGCGTAGAGGTCGTACAGCGTCTCGAGACCGGAGATCTTGTCGCCGACGTAGCCGGGATCCGACCAACTCGTGCCCCAGAAGATCGGCTGGATCACGGCGTTCGTCATGATCTTGCCGCCCCCGTAGACGAGGTTGGGGCTGCTGGTGCCGCCTCCGCCGGGTGGGCCGTGGCCGCCACGAGCGTAGTGCGCCCCGAGCATCGGAGGCTCCGGCGCGCCGTGCCCGCCAGCGGCTTCGAGCTCGGCAGAGTTGGAGGAGACGTCCGTCGCAGCCGTGCACCCCATGAAGGCCAGTGCACAGATGCTCGAGACGGACACAAACGTGTGAAGATGGTTCATGGAGGCCGGCGCTGCATCCGGCATGCCATGCCGTCGATGCAGGAACTCTGCAGGATCGCCGCATGGTTCGAAAGCTCAGTGGCTACTGGTCGAGCGCGTCGACGCCGAGTGGCCACTGGACTGGTCACACACACCCAGCGAGGGTTGGCAACGGCTCGCGGCGCCAAGAGGCCGAGCGCCGCGGCGTCGTCGAATCGGGCAGCACGATCTACGACCCGACCCGGGGCTCGCGGCTCTCACTCCGCCGGCGGGATCCCGCCCTCGCCGGGTGGCTCGTCGACACCGAGGCCGCACGCAGCGGTCGCCGCCTCGGACGTGGCGATCTCGCAGGGTGGCATGGTCTCGAGTGGCTCGCCGGCGTTGGCGATGACCTCGAAGTTGATTGGCGCGGCCTCGGCGACCTTCTGACCGAGAGAACCGAGCGTGGCCTGGGCCAGGGTGCCGAAGGCCGAGCGCGGGCGGATGTCGTGCTCGGCGAGGCCGATGGAGATCGGAGACGTCGTCTGCACGTGCATCGACCGGGGCTCGTCGCCTTCGAAGTTGAAGGTGAGCTGCACGGTGGCGGACTTCTGCGTGGTGTGGCCGTGCAGGTGGAAGTCGCCGTGGAGCGTCGCGGTGACGGTCCTCTCGTTTCCGTCCATCTCCAGAACGTTCGCGTTCGACACGTCGTCGACGCTCGTCACGTTGAACTGAGCCCAACGATTCGCCTCGCGCACGTCCTCGGGGGCGTCCTCTGAAATCTGGAACCAGGTGCGCGTGTGCTCGTTCTGAGTGTCGTTCTTCACCTCTGCACCGAACGCCGCGCCTTCGTCTTCGCGCTTCTGCTGAAAGATCTCGAGGCCGTCGATGTCGATCTTCACGAGACCGCGGCTCTGCGTGACGTCCGCGAGGTTCACGTAGAGGTCACCCTCCATCGAGTCGTTGGCCACCCCGTGGATGTTCTCGAGGGGCGCCATCATGATGAAGTCGAGGTTGGTGGAGTCGCGGTCGATGGTGAAGGTGCGCTGGCTGGGGGTCTCGGCGGGGGCCTCGGGGGCCTCGAGCGCCGGGTCCGCCGGCGTCTCCTCATCGTCGTCGCCGCATCCCACGAAAATGGCGCCCAAGAGGAGCGCGCTCAGCATCAGAGTCAGGTGTCGTCTCACATTTCCCTCCCGGTGGCTGTGTCGCATTGCTGGGGGTGTAAGCGCCAGCCCCCCGCCGCGTTACCTCCCAAACGGACGGAGGTTGCGGCGATGCGTACGAAAATGATTGCGATTCTGGTGAGTCTGACCACGGCTTGCGGGGGAGGAGCCTCCTACGCCGCTGGGGGCAGTCACGTGACCGAAGAGGTCGCTACGTCCGAGTACGGGGGCGGGGGGGTCTCCACCGTGGGATATGGCACCGCCAGCGACGACACGACCGGGGGCGACTACGCGGGCTACGCCGAGGGCGGTGAAAGCGTCGCCGAAGCCGCGGCGCCCGCCCCTGGCGCATCCGCCGTGTCCACCACCTCCACCACCACGGTGACGGTGGAGACAGTCACCGAGGTGACCGTCGCGCGCGATCCCGAGCCCTATCGACAGCAGCAGACGCTCCTCACCGCGGCGTCGGTTGGTGACGCCGATCGCCGCGACAACTACCTCGACTTCCTCTCCCGGCAGGCGCACTTCGGGGCCGAGCTCGGCCTCGACACCAGCCGCCGCGTTCGCTTCCGCGTCGTCGACGGTCACGGCCGTCCGGTGAACGACGCGCAGATCGACATCACGCTGGGCAATCGCACCGCCACGGGCCGCACCCACGCCGACGGCATCTGGGACTTCCATCCGGGCGTGAGCCTCCCCGGCTTCGCCGGCCGCGCCAGCGCCCAGCTCACCGCGGGGCAGATGAGCCGTCACATCGCTTTCGACGTGCCTTCCCAGGGCGACGGCGGTGAGATCCTCCTCCGCCTCGACGGCACCACCACCGTGATGCCCGCCGCCCTCGACCTCGCCTTTGCCATCGATGTCACCGGCTCCATGGAAGACGAGCTCCGCTACGTGAACTCCGAGGTCAACGACATCGTCGCGCGCATCCGTCAGGCCGCGCCGGAGGCGCGCATCCGTGTCGCCGCGACCTTCTACCGCGACCGCACCGACCAGAACGTGGTGCAGCAGATCGCCTTCACCGAGGACGTCCAGAGCTTTGCCCACGCGATGCGCTCCGTGAGCGCCAGCGGCGGCGGAGACTACCCGGAGGACATGAACTCCGGCCTGCAAGCCTCGCTGAACCGCCTGAGCTGGTCCACCGGCAACGCGGACCGCGTCCTGGTCCTCATCGCGGACGCGCCGCCCAAGCGCTACGGCGACACCCAGTACGACTACCGCACGGCGATGAACGAGGCGACGGCGCGCGGCATCCGTATCCTGCCGGTGGCGGCGAGCGGCGCCGACCGCAAGGTCGAGTACCTCTTCCGGGCGATGGGCTCGGTGACCTCGACCCCCTACGTCTACCTCACGGACGACTCCGGCATCGGCAACCACCATCAGGAGGCGGACACCGATCGCGTCGCCGTGGAGTACTTCGCCGACATGCTCACCCGCCTGGTCATCAGCGACCTGCGGGGCGAAGGCATGCACGAGCCGGGCGTCTTCGGGCCCTATCGTCAGTAGGCGCCCGCGAAGCAGTGGGAATGTCCAGGGGCCCTCCGATGTACTCCAACCCAACAGGCCGGAGCCGCAATCAGTTGACGCTCGGGCCAGAGGTGGCGATGGTCGCGCCCGCGTGGAATCCCCTTGGAACGATCCGGACAATCTCGCCTGGGAGCGCCGCCAGATCGCGGCGGCGCGCAAGGGGGACCGGAAGGCGTTCGCTGAGCTCTACCGTCGCTACGCGCCCGAGCTCTTTCGCCGCGTCCTCATGCCTCGCCTCGGCAATCGGCAGGCGGCCGAAGACGCGCTCTCCGAGACCTTCCGCACCTTCCTCGAACGCATCGACCGATACGAAGACCAAGGCAAGAGCGTGTGGTACTGGCTGGCGAGGATCGCGGTGAACAAGGCGACGGACATGCACCGGGTCAAGGGACGTACGCAGCGGGCGCTCGTCAGCTTCAAGTCGCTCCTCGACCCGCTGCGCAAGGGCCCCGAGCGACCGGACGAGGAGGCCTTTTCCGATGTCGAGACCGAACGTCTGGGACGAGCCGTGAAGGAAACGATGGAGCGCCTCAACCCGAGATACCGTCGCGCGATCGAGCTACGCTTCCTCGAAGACAGACCGAGGCAGGAGTGCGCCGACGAGCTCGAGGTCAAGCTCGGGACCTTCGACGTGCTCATCCTCCGGGCCTTGAGGGCCTTCCGAAAGGAGTGGGAGCGAAGCGTGGGTGCCGCGCCGGAAATCTCCTGATACGACGATGGACGAAGACGAAATGAAAGAAGACGTCGCCGAAGACGAGATGAGCGAGGAGGAGCTCGCCGAAGCCGAAGCGCTGATGCGGGCACTCGAGCGCGGCTCGGGGACCGACCTGCCCGAGGACGCGCTCGAAACCGCGGCGCTGCTGCGGTACTCGGCGGGTGAGGACGAGCTCGGCGAGGCGCGCATGGACGCCATCCTCGACGACGTCTTCGACAATGCGAAGCAGCCGGAGAAGGAGGAAGCCCCTTCGCTCTGGCTCTCCTGGCTCAGGTGGCTGGTCCCAGTCGGTGCCCTGGCTGCCGCCAGCGCCTTCGCGCTGGTGATGATGAGCCAGGGGCCGGCTCCGGTGGCGACCCGCCTGCCGCCACCAGACGTCGCCCTGCTCACCGCACAGGCCCAGGTCGCCAGCCAGACCGAGGGCGCAGACGGCGCCCTCGCCAGCGCGATGGGCGACTACCGCCAGGTGATGTTGAGCTCGCTTTCACAGAGGTACGAACGGTGAGCGGTCAGGAGAAAGCTCGGGACTGCGGAGCGGACGCTCGGGCAGAGCGCCCCATGGCGGCGCGGCGCGCGGCCGGGAGCGCAGTGGGCCTGAGCTGGGAGTGCCTTTCGTGAATCTGCGCGCCTTCGCCGCTGCGTTCTTCCTGGTTGTCGCGCTCGTGGGGTGCGGCGATCAGGCCGGGACGTGGATCGAAGGCGCAGCCGCGGCGAACGCCGCTGCCGACCAGGCGATCACCCGCGAAGACTGGGACGAGGCACGCCGGGTGCTTCGCCGGGCAGTGGACCGACCCGCGCCGGATTCGGTCGCGGCCGATGATGTACGCGTGGTGAGACAGGATTTGCTCTATCGGCTCTCGACGGTGGAGCTCTCCGCGGGAGACGCGGCGGCCGCCGCCGATCGCGCGGACGAAGGATTGAATCTCGGGCGCGCGGACGATGTCTTCACCGCGAACCTCCTCGTCGCACGCGCCAAGGCACGCGAGGCGCTGGACCGACCGAGAGAAGCCGCTGGAGATTATTTCGATGCGCTGGAGATCAACGACAAGCTTCTCGACGAAGCGCTCGGGAACGAGTGATGGGAGACGACCGATGACGAAACGAAGCCACTCATGGCACGGTGCCACCGTCGGCCTGCTGCTCGCGCTGTCGGGCTGCGGCGGGGCCGCAACCCCATCCACCGCCGGGGAGAGCGCGGCGACCGACGACACCTCGGGTGGCGACTACACCGCCGAGGAATCGGGCGGGGCCGAAGGAGGCGAGATGATCGCCGCCCCACTCGGCCCGCAGGAGCAGGACACGGTCGACGGATACGAGGACGAGGTGACGCAGCTGAACACCGATCTCGACGACGCGATGCAGCTCGCGTCCCCGAACTGCGGCCGGGCCTTCGAGCTTCGCGACGCGATCTGCGATCTCGCAGATCGGATCTGTGGGATCGCGGAGGAAAACCCCGAGCACGAAGACGTCGGGAGCCAGTGCGACGACGGACGAGAGCGCTGCGAAACGGCGCGGGATCGCGTCGATCAGCGCTGTCCGTCCTGAATCTTGCGCGATTCGTTGCGCGATTCGTTCGAGGCTTGCGACCGAGGCCCGATGCCCATCAAGATCGGCCTAGCGGATGTCTCGCGCTGCGCTGATCATTTTCGTCCTTCTCGCGATCTCGGCCTCGGGGTCCGCGGCAGCGCAGGACGAGACCTCGGACGCGCCCGGTGCCGGCGAAGCGCACGCGGCGCTCCCCACCTCCCGTGGCGACCCGACGCGTAGCGTCTCGGTCGGGCTCACCAACGCAGGCAGCGTCGCGCACGCCGCCGAGCTCGAAGACACGGATTCACTCTTCGTGAAGGAGGGCAGCACGGACACCCGCTGGGGTACGGCCGAGCTGGTGGCGATGATCGAGCACGCCGCAGACCAGGTGGCGGAGGAGTTCCCGGGCTCGCGCCTCACGGTGGGCGATCTGTCGCGTCGCCAC
Organism: uncultured delta proteobacterium; assembly: GCA_963727445.1. Classification (GTDB taxonomy): domain Bacteria; phylum Myxococcota_A; class Polyangia; order Polyangiales; family B10-G4; genus B10-G4. The sequence continues at coordinate 139,714 of CAVSGI010000012.1, read as the reverse complement.
GGAGGCCGCGCTCATCCCCACGCGTCGCATCGCGCGGGCCGCGACGTCGACCTCGGCTTCTATCTGAAGGATGCCGAGACGCACGAGCGCGTGGTGGTCGACCGATTCATCAACCTGACGCGCGCAGGACACGGGCGCGACCAGCACGGCCACCACTACGAGTTCGATCACGGCCGGAACTGGCGGCTGGTCGCGTCGATCATCGAGGACGAGCGCATCGACGTGCAGTTCATCCTGGTCAACGGCTTCGTTCGGCGAATGCTCATCCGGTACGCACGCCACGCCGGCGTCGACGAAGCGCTCCTCGAGCGCTTCATGGAGCTGAGCGCGAGTCGGAGCGGCAGCGCCTCGCACACCAGTCACTTTCACGTGCGGATCTATTGTCCGATGGACGACCGCCCCCGGTGCATCGACGCCCCGCCTTTCCATCCCTGGGTCTTCACCACCGACGAAGAGGTGGAAAAGCGCCTCACCGAGTGGCGTGAACACACCCCGCCCCGTGCCCGCAGGCGGAGTCGGCGGCGCCGCGCCAGGACGCGCAGGCACGCGATGCGAGCCCGGATGCGCAGCCGCCAGCGCACCGCCATGCGGCAGAGCAGCATGGACTCCCGCGTCGCTTCACGGGCTCCCTGAGCGACCGCCTTGAAGCCCACCTCGACAGCGGTCACGATGCGCCGGATGGCTCGGTCCTCCCCCCTCGCCGCCGCGTTGCTCTCGCTCGCCCTCGGGGCCTGCGGCGCGGACGAGCCCACCATCACGCCGCCGCCTCCGGAGTGCCCCGCGCTCGATCCTTCGCCGTGCGCGCAGGACATCGGCTCGACGCTGCCCTTCGCCATCAGCGGCACGACCGCGGGACGAGAAGACACCTTCGGCGGTGCGAGCTGCGGGCTCGGCGGCGACACCATCGAAGACATCGGCTTCCGCTGGACGGCGCCGAGCGCCGACACCTACTTCTTCAGCACCGAAGGCTCGACCATCGACACCTTCCTGTCCTTGCGCAACACCTGCTTCGGCCGGGACTTCGCATGCAACGACGACGCAGCCGAGGGCACCACCCATTCGGAGATCGAGATCGCCCTCGCCGCGTGCGAGACGATCACCATCGTCGTCGACGGCCCGTCGGTGGACGCGGTCGGCGCCTTTCGCCTGAGCATTCACGGCACCGAGAAGGTCTGCGATGACGGGAACGACGAGGACGGCGACGGTCTCACCGACTGCGACGATCCCGATTGCTTCGGGCCCAGCTGCCGCGGCCCCGACTCGTGGCCCACGGAATTCGCGGACATCGAGTGGCAGATCCTCGACCTGGTCAACATGCACCGCGCCGCCGGCGCCACCTGTGTCAGCGGGGAGCAGCCCCCGGCGCCGCCCCTCGAGATGGACGAGGCGCTTCGCCTCGCGGCGCGCCTGCACTCCGACGACATGCTCACGAACGGATACTTCTCGCACATCAGCCAGGATGGCCGCGTCTTGCAGGATCGCGTGGCCGATGCCGGCTGGATGGGTGCCGGGCCGCTCGGCGAAAACATCATCGAGGACGCCACCGACGCCGCGTCGGCCGTCGCCTCGTGGATGGCCAGCACCGACGGTCACTGCGAGAACATCATGAACCCCGACTATCACGTCATCGGCGTCGGCTGGGCCGGGAACGCCTCGAGCACCCGCGGCACCCAGGACTTCGGCGGCAGCCACTGACGGGCGGTCAATCCCTGTCCACGGGCGGGTCGAGCTCGTGCTCGATGAAGAAGGTCGTGGGCAGCGTCTCCTCGGCCTCGAGCCGCTTGCTCGCGCTCGAGATGTGCCCGGCGATGTACCCACCGCAGGAGGGGCAGCGCTCCTGGACGGGCTCGAGGATGTGGCGACAGGTGGGGTCGGAGCAGATGTCGCGACCGAGCCGGCGACCGAGCGCGTAGCCCGTGATGAGCGTGCCGGTGCTGAAGAGGACGAGGTAGAGAGGGGGCAAACGCATCGCCATCGAGCCCATCACGCCGGCGAGCGCGCCCAGCGTCGCCATGCTCAGAGCCCGATGTTCGCGCACGCGAAAGACCACGCGCCGCCAGTTTCGCTTCTCCCGCTCCGGACGCGCGAGGTCGGTCGGCGGCTCCACCGCAAAAGGCTCGGGCGGCTCCGTCGGGGAGTCTTCGGGCGGCCAGGTCGAGGCGTCGGGGAGCCTCAGCGCTTCGAGCAGCGCGACGCGCCGGGGCGCCAGCTCGGCGAACCAGTCGCGGAGAAGCTTCCGCGCGTTGGCCGGGACGTGGGACGCGAGCCGCTTCACCTCTCTGGGGTCGTACTCGCGCACCACCAGCTGAACCGCGAGGAGATAGGCGAGGTCGGCCGGTGAGAGCGCGCCGTGTCGCTCCGTGGCGACCTCGTAGCTGTGCCAGTTGCCCTGCACCGCTCCGCCGGTGTGCACGCGCTCTGCGGCGCCGAGCGCGAGGAGCCCGAAGCCGAGCACCACAGTGGTGAGGCTGGAGAGCTGCAGCTCGAGCTCCTCGTCGTTCTGCTCGCCGCCGCCGCGATAGGGCGTGGAGCCGGAAGTGTCGAGACCTTCGAGGCTCCGGACCGCGCCCGCGACGACATGGGCGAGCGCCCCGGCCAGGTGTTCCGCACGTCCCACCTCGCCGACCTCGATCAGCACGCGCCCGTTCCTCGCCGGCTGCGCACCGATTCGCCAGAGCTGGACATGGCTCACGGGGTCGGGCGCGTGGTCCATGTCGATTTCGATCTCCAGCTCGCGCCCCGCCCACCACGAGAGACGCCGCGCCACGGCCCGAACGGCGCCTGCCTCCGTCGTGTAGGCATCCGGAAAGAAGAACGACGACGGCTCCACGATCGGGTTCGAGAGGAAGAGCTCCGGTCCGAGTCGCTCGAGCACGACCGCCAGCTCTTCGAGGAGCCACTCGCAGTCCTCCGGATCGGGGTAGCGCGGCATCCGGGAAAGCTATCACTGGTCCTGGGCGACGTCCGAGAGGGTCACCCGCCACAAGTCGGGGCGACACACGCCCAGCTGCCGGCGCTCCGCCCGCAGAACATCCCGTCGGGACAGTCCCTGATGGTGAAGCAGACGTCGTCGGGTCCGTGGCAGGCGAGAGAAGCGGGCCCGGCGTTTTCCGGGTCGTAGGGCCCGCCGCATCCCGGCACCGGCGAGCACGGGTAGTCGTCGCAATCGTCGGGACTGCCGCAGGACGCTGGGACGCAGACGTTCGCTTCGAGGAAGCCGGCTGCGCACGCGCAAAGCATGCCCATGGGGCAATCGCTGTCGGCGCCGCATTCGTCATAGCTGCAGAGCTCGCCGCTCGGCCCGAGGAAGCACCGCCCATTGTCGCCATCCGCGCAGGCGGAGGCGTCGCAGTTGCCGTCGGGTCGGTCGAGGTCTCGCACGCACACCGTCTGCCGGTCGCAGAGCTCCTCGGGGAAAGAGCCGGCAGGGCACCCGCTGCACTGACGGAACACCGGCGTGAAGCACTGCTCCACGCAGAGGGTGGCGTTCTCACAGCCCGGCCGGTCGCACGCCCCAGCGAGGGTGGCGATGATCGGGGCCAGGAGCAGGACGAGGGCGGATCGCACGACAGCGTTCATCAAAGGCAATGAGGGGCGAGAACATGATCTACAATCGCCCCGATGGCTACCCTCGCGCTCGATGCCATGGGTTCCGACCACGGGCCGGAGGCTACAGTTGCGGGCGCCGTTCGAGCGAGCCGTCACCCCGAGGGTCCGCACGTTCTGCTGGTCGGAGACCGGGAGGAGTTGGAGGCGCGCCTGCGCGAGACGGAGTACGACGAGACGAAGCTCGAGGTGCGTCACGCACCCGACGTCGTGACCATGGAGGAGAGCCCGCGAGAAGCCCTCGCCGCCAAGCCGCGCTGCTCCGTCCTCGAGGCGGCCCGCCTGGTGCGCAACGGTGAAGCGGACGCCCTGGTGAGCGCAGGCAACACCGGCGCCGTCACCCTCGCTTGCGTCCAGACTTTCGAGCGCCTCCCCGGCGTCACCCGCTGCGCGCTGGGCGCGGTCTTCCCCACCGAGAGACGGCGCGGCGAAAAGGACGATCCCTTCAGCCTGATCCTCGACGCGGGCCTCACCCTCGACGTCTCCGCCGAGGACCTGGTGGGGTTCGCGATCATGGGCAGCGCGTACGCCTCGCGGATCTCGAGCAACGTTCGACCGCGCGTGGCGCTCCTGTCGAACGGGTCCGAGGAGCACAAGGGCCCGCGGGCCATCGTCGAAGCCCATCACGTCCTCAAGACCCTCGACTGCCTGGAGTTCATCGGAAACATCGAGGGCATGGACATTCCGCGCGGCACGGCCGACGTCGTGGTCACCGGCGGCTTCACCGGTAACATCGTCCTCAAGATGCTCGAGGGGATCGCCGACACCGTCATGCGCCTCGGTCGCTACGCCATGGACAAGAGCGTCGTCTACAAAGCGGGCCTCGCGCTCCTCAGCCCCGGCATCAAGAAGCTGCGGCGCGTGACCGACTGGGAGCAGTACGGAGGCGCACCCATCCTCGGCTTCGACCGGGTGTGCATCAAGGCCCACGGGCGCAGCTCCGAGCGGGCCATCAAGAACGCCCTGGTGGTCGCCCAGAAGGCCGTGAACACCGACATGGTGGGCGCCATTCGGCTCGGGCTGAGCGAAGCGGGGCGCTGCTGATGCACCGCGACTTCGCACTCTCGCTCTGCCTCCTGGCGACCTTGGCTCTCGGCGGCTGCGGAGACGACTCGTCAGCCGGAGACGGCGGCGACGGCAGCAGCTGCGCGAGCGGGCTGACCTCCTGCGGCGGCGGCTGCGTCAACGTGAGCGTCGACATCAACAACTGCGGCGGCTGCGGCAACATCTGCGGCATCGCGGAGAGCTGCTCCTCGGGCACCTGCCAGCCGATGACCGACTGCCCGGACGGGATGGCGGACTGTGGCCGCGGCTGCATCGACGTCACGAGCGACGACATGAACTGCAGCACCTGCGGAAGGAGCTGCGGCGACGGCGAGAACTGCATCGAAGGCACCTGCACGACCGCGACCTGCACGAGCGCTGAGATGCGCTGCGGCGCTGCCTGCGTCGACGTCATGACCGACGACGCCAATTGCGGCTCCTGCGGGAACGAGTGCCCGACGGGCCAGTCGTGCGCGAGCGGGAGCTGCAGCGACGCCTGCGTCGCGCCCCGCATGCTCTGCGGCATGGACGCGGACGAGGTCTGCGTCGACGTCATGACCGACGCATCGAACTGCGGGAGCTGTGGCAACGCCTGTGACGCCGGCGAGGAGTGCACTGGCGGCTCGTGCGGATGCCCCGCGGGACAGGATGTCTGCGATGGAAGCTGCGTGGACACCGACACCGACGTCGCGCACTGCGGCGGCTGCGGGATGCCCTGCGGCACGGACCAGATCTGCGTGAGCGGCGCCTGCACCTGCCCCACCCCTTCGATGCTCTGCGGCGGGACGTGCACCCTGACCAACATCGACTCCGCCAACTGCGGCAGCTGCGACAACGTCTGCCCGAGCGGCACACCCACCTGCGTCTCGGGCACCTGCATGTCCTCGGCGTGTACGTCGGGAGAGATCCCGTGCGGCGGCGGCTGCGTCGACCCGCAGAACGACGACGACAACTGCGGCGGCTGCGGGATGACCTGCGGCGCTGGCACCATGTGCTCCACCGGGCGTTGCCGGCCGATGAACGACCCGCGCTCGGGGGCGATCGAGGTCACCCTCGATGACGCCGAGGTCATGGTCAGCGGCAGCACCGCCGACGCGACCAAAGACGGCCCCACGAGCGGGACCGAATGCATCGGATGCACCGGCGGCGGCAACGTCTGGTACAGCCTCACGCTGCCCGAGAGCGGCGCCCTCTACGTGGACAGCCAGGGCTCCTCCTTCGACACCAAGCTCTTCTTGACCAACGAGAGCGGCGCGATGGTCACGGAGGACACGGGCGAGGTCTGGTGCCAGGACGACCACTCCTGCGGCTCGGCGCCGGACTGGGGCATGCGCGACGCCCGCCTCTACGGATGGCTCACGGCCGGGACCTATCTGTTGTCGGTGGGCGGGTGCACCACCGGCGACTTCACGCTCCACATCCAGTTCGTGGGGCGCGGCGTCGCCTCCTTCGTCTACAGCGCGCCACTCGAGGGCGACGCGGTCACGGACTCGACCGCCCTCATCGGTTCGAGCGTGACGGCGGGCACCTGCGGGGGCGCATCGTCGGGCGAGGACGCGCGATGGTTCGTGACCTGCGGAGGCCAGCCGCAGACCTTCAGCCTCTGCCGGAGCGACTACGTCGGCTTCTTCTTCCGCACGCATCCCGAGTACGAGCGCACCAACGGCATGGTCAACTACGACCCGCGCATGTACGCCAGGAGCGCTCAAACGGGAATGCAGGTCTCCTGCAACGACGACGGCGCCTCGATGGGCGCCACCGACTGCCTCGGCTACGACTCGACGATGGGAACCTCCTCCGTGGTCGACGGATTCGAGTACGGCTCACGCCTCGACGCGATTGTCTTTCCTCGCGGGCTCGGCGTGGTCTTCGTCGACTCGTCGAGCGGCGGCAGCGGCATGGACTATCGACTCCTGCATCGCGTCAAAGACGCACCCTGAAGCGCCACATCGAGGTGGGGTCTGGAACAGGTGATGTTCCCGAGCGCTGGGGTCGATGTATCCCGATGGTGACGTTAATCCCGTGGAATCACTCCGGCACGCGAGCTGCTTAGCGGCTCGGCATGCGTTGTCCACCCACATCGGGGGCCCGCCTCGTGCTGGCCCTGCTGTCGTCGTCCGTCCTCTTTGCCTGTGCAGCCCCGAGCGCCACCGATGAAAAGCGCACGGAGACCACGCTCGAAGAGTTGACCGTCGGCGGAGGTCGGACCGCCGGCTGCTCGACCGCGATCGTTCGCGGGCTGACCGAACAGCTCGTGCAGGAAGTCGACTGTCTGGTGCCCGGCGCCTATCGATCGATCGCAGGTGTGCCGGGCGTGAGCCTCTCCTCTGCGGCGCAGGCGGCGCCCTATCTGCATCGCGACGCGGCCGAAGCGCTGCGACAGGCGGCGGCGCGCGGTGGCGCCATCCACATCAACTCCGCGCTTCGGACGCTTCCGCAGCAGTACCTCCTCCGCAAGTGGGCGGAGACCGGCCGCTGCGGCATCCGCATCGCGGCGCGTCCCGGGCACAGCAATCACGAGTCCGGTCTGGCGATCGACGTCGCGAGCGCTTCGTCGCATCGGTCCCAGCTCTCCGCGCAGGGGTGGCGCTGGGCCGGCAGCGGCGACCCGCCGCACTTCAACTACAGCGGTGGGATGGACTTGCGGACGGAGACGGTACGCGCTTTTCAGCGGCTCTGGAACCGCAACAACCCGAGCGATCGCATCAGCGAGGACGGCGACTACGGCCCAGCCACCGAGTCGCGGCTCCGACAGGCGCCCGCCGATGGCTTCCCTCTCGGTGCCAGCTGCGGCACATCGCCCGCGCCCACACCCGATGCGGGGATGGTGGAGCCCGACGCCGCCGCGCCCGAGCCCGACGCGGGAGAGCCGGACGGGGGCTCGTCCTCGAGCGTATGTGATCGCGGCACGGGCTGCGCCGACTGCAACGCCATCGCCCACGAGTGCGGCTTCTGCGCCGGCTCCGGGCAGTGCCTCGCCGGCGACGGAACCGGCCCCTTCAGCGGAACCTGCAGCTCCGGCTGGCAGTGGATCCCGCCATCGTCGTGTCCGATGACGCCGGAGACCGACCCGGATCCCGACCCGACACCCACGCCGACCCCCGAGCCGGAGCCCGAGCCGATGTGCGCGCCGGTGCAGTCGACGCTCTGCACCAGCGGGACCGAGTGCTGCGCCGGGCTCGACTGCCGTCGCGGCGTGTCCTACGGCACGCGCTGCTGCGCCGCAGCTTCGACGAGCTGCAGCTCCGGAAGCGACTGCTGCGGCTACATGGACTGCATCTCCGGCACCTGCCAGTGCCGCTCGTCCGGGCGGGCCTGCCTCGCCGACGGGGACTGTTGCTCCGGGAGCTGTCGCAGCGGCCGCTGCGGTTGAGCGCACATCAGCGCGACTTGCCGTTCTTCTTCGCCTCTTCGCGGATCCGCTTCTTCGACGCGGCCCAGCTGCAGATCGGGCACGTGCTCAGGTCGTGTCCACGGGCCGGGCAGTGCTCGCGGCCGAAGAAGATGATCTGCAGATGGAGCGCATTCCATAGTGACTCGTCGAAGGTCTTCTTGAGATCCTTCTCGGTCTTTTCCACGTTCTTGCCGTTCGACAGGCCCCAGCGCGCCGCGAGACGGTGGATGTGGGTATCGACGGGAAAGGCGGGCGTGCCGAAAGCCTGCGCGACGACGACCTGAGCCGTCTTGTGGCCGACGCCGGGGAGCGCCTCGAGCTCTTCGAGGGTGCGCGGCACCTCGCCGTCGTGCCGCTCGAGAAGCAGCTCGCTCATGCGCTTGACGTTCTTGGCCTTGGTCGGCGCGAGCCCGACCTCGCGGATCAGCTCGCGGATGGTGTCCACCTCGAGCTTCGCCATCCGCTTCGCGTTCGGCCCCTTCTCGAAGAGCTTCGGCGTGACCTGGTTCACCTTCTTGTCGGTGGTTTGCGCGCTCAGCATCACCGCGACCAGAAGCTGAAACGGATCCTGATGATCGAGAGGCACCGGCGTCTCGGGATAGAGCTCGTCCAGGATCTTCACGATCCGCGCCGCCTTGTCGGCCCGCTTCATGGGCGTCTCATAGCATGGACGTCGCCGCCCGGTTTAGTATGAGAAGATGCACCGCTGTCTCGCGACCGTGCTCGTGGTCCTGAACGGCTGCGGGCTCGTCCTCGACGCCGACCCGACCGCCACGACGCCCGATGGAGGCGTCCGGCGCGACAGTGGCGTGGGGATCGCGGACGCGCGAGTGGACGCGATCAGACCGGACGCGCCGACGGACGCCATGACGGACGGGCCGACGACCGACGGCGGCACCCTCCCCTGCGCCCTCGGCATCGTCGACTCGGTCGTGCTCACCAACGAGAGCACCCAGGGGTTCATCGAGATCGCTACCGCGAGCGATGAGGCATCGGTGTTCTACTCGGGTCCGCCGATCATGGGGGAGACTCTCCAGCAGGGGAGAATGCGTGTCGACCTCACGACCTTCTCCCCACGCACCTTCGCCGCGGTCCACGAGAACAGCGTCGGATTCCTCTCCGTTCCTGGCGTGATCCGGGTCGGACGCGTGGACGACACCTACTTCGCCGTCAGCCCGGTCGAGACCAATCTGATGCAGTGGCGCGCCTCCCCGGGGACGACGGTTTCCCCGAGCCCGATCTCGATCACGCGCCCCTTCGCCATGGCCGCCGGCCCCTCCGGGGCGGTGCGCGCGGTCGCTTCCGTGGACTCGTTGGAGGTCACCGTGCTGGCGCCCGACGGGACGACAACGGACAGGCAGAGCTGGGTCGTTCGCGACCGCGTGCCATCGACGTCCCCGATCGTCGATGTCGACGTAGCCTTCCAGGCTGATCGCGGGGCCTTCATCGCGGCGGTGGGCTTCGAAGGGGGCACGGGTCATGTCCTGCTTCACGAGCTCGGACCGAGCGGGGCGTCGCGAAGAGCGCCCGTGGACATCCTCGCGGGGCGATCCGAACCCACGCCCATCTACACGCGCCCGGGCGACCCCCGGACCCTCTGGACCGTCGGCGGTGCGGCCTTTGTCGCCGTTGGTTACGCCATCGGCCCCGACGTGATGAATCGCTCCGCGCTCTCGGCGGACATCGCCGTGGTGAGAAACGACGGATCGACGAACCAACTCCTGAGCCCCCTGGTGACCGGCCGGCAAATCCTCGCGATGACGGAGGCTCGCGGCTACGAGGGGTTCTTCTTCGTCTTACGGAACGAAGGAGGCGCACCCGAGCTCTGGACGCATCACCTGCCAACCGGGATCACCCGTTCGATCGCGAGCTTCGCCGGATCGGAGACCACCTTCGCCGCCGCCGCGGACCCCACGGGGATCGGGTTTGCCCTGGTCGCAGAGAAGCCTTTTCTGGGCGGCGACGTCACGCTCCATCGGATCGGCTGCATGTGACGGCGCGCGCACACCCGCCAACTTCAGAGCGCGCCGCGTTCGGCGAGCGCGACGCGGAGTGAAGCCGCGTCCTCGAAGCGCGCGGCGTCCATGCCGACCGCGCGCGCCGCTGCGATGTTCTTTTCGCGATCGTCGACGAAGAGACAGCGGTCGGGCGTGACGCCGAGGCGCCGCGCGGCGCCCAAATAGGCCTCGGGGTCGGGCTTGCGGACGCCGACATCCGTCGAGACGAAGCTCCACTCGAGGTATCGGGAGAGCCCGAGCTCGGCTTCGATCCATCGATACCAGACGGGGTAGTTCGACAGCGCGTGCATCGCCACGCCGCGCGCGCGGAGCTCCGCGAGGAGCGGCTCGACTCCCTCGAGCCACCGATACGCGCCGCGAACGTGCGTGCAGAAGGCCGCATGATCGTAAGCACGCTCGTCGGCGAAGAAGCGCGGCAGGAACTCCGCCTCGCTGAGCTCCCCGAGCTCGAAGCGGACCCACGCGTCGGGATGCTTCGCCGCGAGCATCTCCTCGAAGCTCATCCCGAAGAACGCCGGCATGTCGTCGAAGAAGGGGTCGTGGACGAGGGTGCCCATGACGTCGAGGAGCAGTACGGGCGGCGTCATCGACGTCCAGTGTAGTGGAGAGCCCGCATCCGGCGCGCCAGGCCTCACCGGCGCTCGTAGAGCACCCACAACGATTCGGGCACGACGTCGTCGTTGCCGAGCGCGTGCACCAGGAGCTCATCGTCGTCGGTTGCGCGGATGCGGAAGCGACCGTCGGACGATCGCAGCTCGCCGTCCTCGAGGGTGAGCTCGGCAACGAGGCGTCGAGCGGGCTCACCCGGCTCCTGGTATCGCAGCGCACAGCTCCACGACCCATCGCGTCGGCGGAGCTGCAGGCTCGACTCCGCGCCACCCAGCTCGATCGCGTAGCGGCCCGCATCCGAGTCGACGATCTCCCTCGTGGTGAACGTGGTCAGCGCGACGACGTCGGTGCCCACGAGGACGCTGGTGGGGAGATTGGACGCCGACGCCGTTCCCGGCGGCTCTTTCGGGGCCTCGGGGGCCGCGGGCGCCGCTTCTGGCTGCACCGCTGCCGTCTCGACGGGGGCCGGCGCGGCCTGCGGGACGGCCGAGGCCGTCACCTCTGCGCCCGAAGAATTTGGAGGAGCACGCCGCGATGGCCGCGAGGACGAGCGGTACCCCGGTCTTCGTCATGAGCCAGAGCCTACACGACTCGCTCGCGCCGAGAGAGCGTCGAGTGGTGCCCTCCGGCGGCGCGACGCTCTCACGCCGCGCCGCCGGAGCCACTCCTCATGCCGTCGCCCGCACGGGTCTCGGCTCGTCTGGGGCTTCGTCGCCTTCGAGCGGATCAGACGCGACCTCGGCCCGCGTGCGCTCCGCCGCCGGACGCCAACCGCCCCTGAGGACGCGCGCCCAGAAGATGAGGGCGCCGATGGCGATCTCGCCGGCGATCCCCAGCCACCCGCCGAGCGCGCCGAGCCCCAGCTGCCAGCCGAGGAAGTACGTGGCGGGCGGCGTGAGGATCCACGCGGTGACGATTCCGACTGCCGCCGGAAAGCGGACGTCTCCGGTGCCTTGAAGGGTCGAACGCGCACACACATTGGCCGCATCGAGGACCTGGAAGCCCGCCGCGACCCAGAAGAGCGGAACCGCGGCGGCGATCAGCACCGGATCATCCGTGAACGCCCGAACGAAGAGCTCCGCGCCGAACGCCAGACCGAAAGTCCAGACCAGCGCGTAGCCGCCCCCGAGCAGGAGCGCCCGCACGGCGATGCCCACGACCATCCGATCGCGCCGCGCACCGACCGCCTGTCCGACCATCACCGCCGCCGCCTCACCGAAGGCGAGGATCGGCAGGAAGGTGAAGTGAATGGCCTGAAGGACGATCTGATGCGCCGCCATCTGGACATCGCTCATCGCGGCCAGCATCGCCGCCATCGCGGCGAAAGCTCCGATTCTCGAGCAGGAACTGAACGCCCGTCGGCAGACCGACACGTAGAACCGCCCGCACCGCACCGAGGCTCGGGCCACGCAGAGGCAGACCCTCGCGCCGCTGGGCGACGACCAGGATGATGGCTTCGAGGAACTGCCCCGCGACCGTGGCCGCCGCCGCACCCGCGACGCCCCAACCGAAGACGACGATCAGCAGATAGTCGAGGCCTATGTTGGTGATGTTGGCCGCGACCGCCGCGACCATCGGCGAACGACTGTCGCCGAGGCCGTAGCGATACTCGCGAAGCGCCACGTACACGAGGACCACGGGCGATCCGAAGATGCGGATCCCCAGGTACACGCGCGCGTGCTCGCCCGACTCCGCCGTGGCGGTGAGCATCGGCAACAGCTCGGCGAAGAGCTGGCCGAGGCCCGCCATCACCACCCCCACGCTCAGCGCGATCGCCAGCCCGGCGGTGAGATAGGCCTTGGCCCCGTCGCCTCGCCCCGCGCCGACGCCCTGCGCGGTCAGGACCTTGACCCCGCGGAGCAGACCGAACATGAAGCCGATCAACGTGAAGGCGGCCATGCCTCCGATCCCGACGCCGGCGAGAGCCTCGGGACCGAGCCAGCCGACGAAAAGCGTGTCGACCAGCGTCATGGCCGCGTAGCTGACCATCGACACCGCGATGGGCCAGCTCAGGCGCAACATTTCTCGAAACGGACGGCCCTCCCAGCTCAATCTCGAGCTTTCGCCGTCCTCACTGTCCCCACGTAACCCTTCCATCGTCTCTCTCCCAAAAGGGCCCGCGGTGTGTCGCTCCTCCGAAAAAGAAAAAGCCGCGGACCGAAGTCATCGGTTCGCGGCAGGTGCCAATCAGGGGGGATTTCGTGACCTAGCTGGTCATCGGCCCATCACCTGCCGCGGGACGCACGAGCATCCAACCCGAATCCGGGTCGAAGACGGTCGTGTTCTTCTGCAGATGACGGCACATCATCGAGGCACTTCCTCCTGAAGTGTCTTCTGTAGCCAGTCCTTCCCGCGCGTCAAGAGGCCACCGGCGAGAAAGTCGATCACTTCGGTCGAAGCGTCACCAGGGTGGCGCCCCACCCGCCGCGATGAGGTTCGGCGAGGTGGTATTCAGCGACGTCGTCGCGACGTTCGAGGATCGCGTGCACCGTGCGGCGCAGCACGCCCTTTCCCTTGCCGTGAATGATGCGGATCTCGTGGATGCCGCGCGCCTGGCACTCGTCGAGGTAGGTGGGCACCAGGTCGGGCACGTCGCGCGGGGCGAATGTGTGAAGGTCGAGCACGCCATCGATGGGCAGCTCCACCGGCTCGTCCCCGAAGGGATCCTCGTCCTCCGGCGTCACGCGCTCAGCTCTCCTCGAGCCCATAGCGGCGGATCTTGTTGATCAGGGTGGTGCGCGGAATGCCGAGGGTGCGGGCAGCGCTCGAGCGATTGCCGCCGGACGCCTTGAGCGCGGCGATCAATCGGTCGCGTTCGATCGCCTCCATCACCTCGCGATGGTCGGCGTCGTCAGGGGTCGGCGACACGGCCCCCAGCTCGTCGGCGGTGGGAGGCTCGTCGGAGATGGAGAGATTCGGGAGCGGCGAGGAGAGGCCCCTCCGAGAGCACCGCGGCCCGCTCCAGAACATTCATCAATTCCCGCACGTTACCCGGCCAACCGTAGGATTCGAGGCGCTCCATGGCGGCCTCGGTGAGTCGGCGCTCGCGGAGGTGGTTGCGGCGGCAGAGGCGGGGCAGGAGCGCCTGGGCGAGCTCTCGGACGTCGCTCTTGCGCTGTCGCAGGGGCGGCACCTCGATCTCCACCACCGCGAGGCGGTAGTAGAGGTCCTCGCGGAACTGCTTCTTTCGCACCATCTCGTCGAGGCGGCGGTGGGTCGCGGCGACCACGCGCACATCCACCTCGACCTCCTCCGTTCCGCCGACCCGCGTCAGCGTGCGCTCGGAGAAGAAACGCACGAGCTTGGACTGGAGCTCCACGGGCAGCTCGCCGATCTCGTCGAGGAAGAGCGTCCCCCCGTCGGCGAGCTCGAACGCGCCCCGCCGGTGACGAACGGCGCCGGTGAAGGCGCCCCTTTCGTGACCGAAGAGCTCGCTCTCGAAGACGCCCGCCGGGATCGCACCGCAGTCGACGTGAATGAAGGGGCCGTCTGCGCGTGGCGAGGCGTCGTGAAGCGCTCGGGCCACCAGGCTCTTGCCCGTCCCCGTTTCGCCGCGCAGGAGCACCACCGCCGCGCTCCCGGCGACGCGGGAGAGCGTCTTCCGCAGCTCGCGGATCGCCCGCGACGAGCCGGTCAGGACCTTCTCGCCGCGGTGGTGATCTCCCAGGCGCCCCTTGAGATAGCGGTTTTCGTCCTCGAGGCGGTCGCGGAGCGCGCGGATCTCGCGATTCTGCTCCGCGAGGACGCGCGACATCTCGGCGATCCGTTCGTAGGCGCGTCCGTTGGCGAGGGCGATGCCCAGTTGGTCGGCGAGTGCGGACAAGAGCGCGCGATCGCGCCGCGAATAGAGGTCGCCCCCCTTGCGCGGTCCGAGGCGCAGGTAGCCGATGGGCGGCGCGCTCGCATCCACGTCCGACACCGGGATGGACACTGAGGGCTCCTCGAGCGCCTCCGCCTCGCTGCGCTCCCAGCTCTCGCCCACGTCGGGCGCGCCCTCGCCCGTGGAGGCGACGACGACGAAGCCCACCGAGGTCCCCTCCTCGCCACCCTGACTCGCTTCGCAGAGGAGCAGCGCGCCGCGCTCGGCCCCCACCGTGCTCACGGTCTTTTCCACCACCTCCTCGGCGAGTTGGTCCATCTCCCCGAGCAGGAGAATGCGCCGCGAGAGCGCCTCGAGCGCCTCCACGTAGTGCTCGCGGTCCCGCGAGAAGCGTCGGTCGAGCAGCCGCTGCACGCGGCGATGCACCGGCCCGAAGAGCGCCGCGGCGAGGAGCGCCGCGCCCAGGTAGCCGAAGATCTCTCCCGCGCCCATCGTGCTGCCCAGGATCGTGCCGAAGGCGAAGACCACCGCCACGAAGCCGAGGATTGCCGCCGCCGACGCCGCGACGTAGGCCACCGATCGCGCGATGTAGACGTCGACGTCGGCAAGACCGATCCGAAAGACCGCGAGGTGGCTCGAGGAGAAGAAGAGCGCCGCCAGCGTGACGGTGTAAGGGCGATACCCTGCGAGAAGGAAGAGATTGAGGTTCGAGGCCGCGGCGGGAACCGCGAGGAGCGCCACCGAGAAGCTCAGGCTCGAGCCGAAGATGATCCACTTGAGCTGTGCGCGCTCGCCACCGACGAAACGCCGGGCGTCGCGCAGGCCGCGGTACTGCACCATCAGCCCGAGGGCCAGGACCACCACGGAAAGGAGCAGCTCGGCGGTCACGAAGCGGGCCGCCCACCTCAGCCATGCGTCGGAGGTCGCGCCGCTCGTCGAAAGCGCCCGCATCGTCGCGACCGAGGTGGCCACGCCGAGAGAGAGCGAGAGGGTCCAGATCGCGGCGCGAGACCGGCGGGTGCTGCCGGCCTCGTTCAACGGAAATCGGGTGGTCCACTCGAAGGCCATCGGCGGCGAGAGGAAGAGCGCGACAGCCGCGACCCCGAGGAGGAGGGAATGGGAGAGGAGGTAGCTCCAGCTCATCGCCGCCGCGTAGAGCACCGCGTGCACCGAGGCGTTGACGATGAAGAGCTGGCTGACCGTCTCGTCGGGTCGACGCCTCGCGACGAAGAAGGAGAGCAGGACGATGATCGCGCTCAAGACCGCGGCGACCACCGAAGGGATGGGCGGCCGCTCGGCGTGGAGGGTGACCTCCGCTTCGTGGATCTCTCCCTCGTGACGGAAGCCGATGCGCACCGATTGCCCCGGCCGCTTCGTCAAGAGCAGGTCGATGTACTCGAGAGTGGAATCGAGGGGCTCCCCGTCGACGCTGACGATTTGATCGCCCACGCGAAGCCCCGCTCGCGCGGCTTGCCCGTCGCCGTCGATCTGGACCACCCGGCGCCGAGCGAAGGAGAGGAACCCCTTGTCGGGGGCGGAGAAGAGAACGAGGACGACGGCGACGGCGTAAGACAACGCCCCGACGCCGATGACTGCTGCGATCGCGTTTCTCTTCATCCCCTCCGGCGGCGCGCCGAGAGCAGAAGCAGCAGGACGAGCGCGAGGGGAGCCAGGTCGCCCACCGCTGCGTGCGTCGCCGAGCAACCACCGCGATCGTCACGCGTCACAGGCGCGCTCATCGGGAAGCAGCCGCTCACCTCGCCGGCGGGATTGCAGTCGAAGCCCTCGGGGCAGGGATTGGCTGTGTCGCAGATCCGCGTGCAGGTGCCAGCGCAGATCCCGGTGCGGCACTCCTCGTTCGCGGTGCAGCTCTCGCCGAGCGGAAGGCCGGGCGCGACGCAGCGGTCGCCGGCGCTGGTGGGGCCACAATCGAGCCCAGCGGGACAGCCCCCACTCGCATCACAGGCAGCGGCGCAGATCAAATCGCCGTCGGCATCGACGCACTCGGGCGCCAGCTCGCCGCAATCCTCGTCGGTGACGCAGCTGGTGCCGGGGCCACCCAGATCGCCACGCCGGCAGAGGCTCTCGCGACAATGGAATCCCGAGGGGCAGTCCGGCGGGCAGCCGCGCGTGCAGAAAGCGTCCACGCACATACCATCCAGGCACTGACTGGAGTCGTCGCACGGGGCACCGAAGGGGCGCGGATCCATGGACAGCTCGACGGGGATGCAGCTCCCGCAACCACCGCCACCTGCGCCTTCGCACACGTCGTCGGCGGGACAGGGGTCGGAGTCGAGAGAGCAGCTTCGTCCGCACCGCATCGTCCCCCGCACGTCCCCGCAGTTGAGGGAAGCGCAGTCGAGATCCGCTGTGCACTCCGCTCCGTCGGCGCCGGAACCCGGATCACCCGCGATGCAGCGCCCCACGCCGCAGCCGGTGATCTCGCAGTAGAAGCCGTAGGGACAGGCCGGAATGGTGTCGCGGGGATCGCAATCCCGAACGCAGAGCTGCATCCCGCCCACGTCTTCGCAGCCTCCACGCGCGCACTCGCTGTCATTCGTGCACGGCTGACCCAGGGCGGTGCAGCCCTCGTCCGTCATTCCGTTGCAGTCGTTGTCGACGCCGTCGCAGACCTCCGGGGTCGGGTCGCAGGGGGGGACGTAGGTGAGTGCATCGGCGATGAGCGCCTGATGGACGTCGACGCGGGTGTAGTAGCTGTTCGCGAAGCGACAGCTGGTGTCGACGCCGTAGCTGGTGATCCCGAGGATCTCGTTGCGACTGTTGTGCCGCGCGGGACCGCCGCTGTCGCCCTGACAGGTGGCGGAGGTCCCGGTGGTCTCCATCACGTTGCCCATGATCGCGCTCACGCGCGCCTGACCGGAGTACTTGACGCCGCTGTCGGTGTCGACGGGCGTGCCGGTCATGGTGCGACCGAAGCCGATGATGGTCACGCGGTTGCCCACCGCGGGAGGCCGCGTCGACGTCGCCATGGCCGGCACGCCGATGTCTCCGTCGAGGAGGAGGATGGCGATGTCGTTGCCGTTGCTCACGTCCGCGTTGATGTCGTTGCCGGCCGTGGTGCGGATCTCGAGGACCGAATGGAGGGAATCGACCCCGCCCGGTGTCGTCAGATCGTCACCGACGATCACCCCGAGCTCCGAAGTGGGCACGCGGGTCCGTCCGTCGTAGACGCAGTGCTTGGCGGTGAGCACCGCGTAGGGCCCGATGACGGACCCGGTACAAAGCCCACCGGCGCCGGTGACCCAGTCGCGGCGGATCACCGCGACGACCGAACGTTCGCCGGTCTCACGCGTGCCGTTGATGATCTCCGAAGAGACGCCTTCGATTTCCTCCGGGCTCGAGCCCAGACACCCGATCAACGAAAGACAAAGCCAGACGAGACCGACGAGCCTCTGCATGAAACCTCCCAAAGCGCTCACCGCCTTCGAGTCTAAATGAACGACCACGATTGTGGGACGCAGGATCGCGAAGGATGCGGCGTCGCTGGGCCCCGGCCCGGTGCTCAGTCCGCCAATAACGTGCGTTCCATCTCCCCGCGCACGGCGTTGAGCTCCTGAAGGTCCGTTTCCAGGCCGTCCATGTCGTCGTTGTCGAGCCGCGTTCGGCTCGAGGCGATGGCCGCCTGAGCCCGCGCGATGTCCGAGGTCATCCCGCCATGCCGTCGCGCTCTGGGGACGAGCTTTTCGACCTGGGCGACGGCGGTCTCGGTCTCCTGCCGAAGTCGCTCGGCGCGCTCCTCCGCGCGACGCGCCACCAGGAACTCTTTGCTGGCCTCCATCATCGCTTTGATCTCGGCTTCACTCAGGCCTGACGAGCCGGTGACCTCCACCGTCTTCTCCTCGCCGGTCTCCTTGTCGCGTGCGCTCACGTTGAAGATGCCGTCCTCGTCGATCGAGAACGCGACCTCGATGTCCACTTCGCCTGCAGGCGCGAGACGGAGCGGGCCGAAGGTGAACTGGCCGAGGAGCAGGTTCTGCGAGGCGACGTCGCTCTCTCCCTGAAGGACCACGATCTTCACGTGGTCGGCGTCGTCGACACTCGTGGTGAACTCCGCATCGACCGAGAACGGCACCTTGGTGTTCGCCGGAATCATCACGTCGAACCCGTCCCCGTAGGTCATCACCCCGAGGGAGTGCGCGGTGACGTCCTTGAGGACGATCTTCTCGTCGGTGGTCTCGGAGAGGGACGCGGCCTGGATGGCGGCCCCGAGAGCGACGACTTCGTCCGGATGCACCCCCTTGCAGGGGTTCTTACCGAAGAACTCGGCCACGGCGAACTGCACCGCCGGCATTCGGGTCATTCCGCCGGTCAGGATCACCTCGTCGATCGCATCGGCCCCCACTTGGGCCATACCCATCGCCCGCTCACATATCGAAAGCGTGCGGGTGATGAGGTCACCGGTGAGCTTCTCCACGGTGGCACGATCGACCTGATAGTCCATGTGGAGCGGCCCCTGCTCGCCCTTGGTGACGATGAAGGGGAGCGAGACGTCGACGGTCTCGACCGAGGACAGCTCGCACTTCGCCTGCTGCGCGGCCTCCTTGAGCCGCGCGAGAGCGAGGGCGTCCTCGCGAAGGTCGATGCCGTACTCGGCCTCGAAACCGCGGATGAGCCACTCCATGATCCGTCGATCGAAGTCCTCGCCTCCGAGGTAGCTGTCACCGAGGGTCGAAGCGACGTCGAAAACGCCGTCCGAGGTGAGCTTGACGATCGAGATGTCGAAGGTGCCGCCGCCGAGGTCGTACACGGCGATGATGTTGTCGTCGCCCTTGCCGAAGCCGTAGGCCAGCGCCGCGGCCGTGGGCTCGTTGAGGATCCTCAGGACGTCGAGCCCCGCGATCAGACCAGCATCACGAACGGCCTGCCGCTGACCGTCGTTGAAGTAAGCCGGCACGGTCACCACCGCCTGGTCCACCGGCTCTCCCAGGAACTCCTCCGCGATCACCCGCATCTCCTGCAGGAGCATCGCGCTCACCTCGGGCACCGAGAGGTTCTCACCCTGCAGCACGATGCGGACGTCTTCGTGGGGTCCCTCCACGATGTCGTAGGCCGCGTGCTTCAGCGCGTGCTGGACTTCCTCCTCTTCCCAGCGGCGCCCGATGAGGCGCTTGGCCGCGTAGATGGTGTGCTGAGGATTGGTCACTCGCTGGCGCGCCGCCAACTGCCCCACCACACGGTCGCCGTTTTCGGTGACGGCGATCATCGACGGCGTCGTCTTGTACCCCTGCCGATTCGCGATCACCTCGGGGCCGAATCCGCGTAGCACTGCCACGCAGCAATTGGTGGTACCCAGGTCGATCCCGATGACGTGCCCCATGGGGGTTCCCATTTTGCCGTACGCAGTGCCAAGCTGTCACCGATCTTGGAAGACGCCATCGACCTGAGAGACGGCGCGACGAAGCTCGAGAGGCGTGGAGGTCTGCCTGGCGCCTTCGGCTACGACCTCGCCGCGGACGCTTTTCGCCGTGCGATCGCCCATGGGGTGACGCCGACCACACTTCTGAGCGCCGCCATGCCCGCCAGTTGGATGGTCAACAATCGCGCCCCGTCGACCGTCTTCGCCAAGTGGCTGAAGCCACCGCTGGCCGAAGAATGGGCCGCGCTCCTCACGCTCCTCGAGGTGGGCTACGCAGGTTGGAGCGACGTGGGCACAAAAGAGCGTGAGGCGATCGAGAGCCATGTCGGCGAGCTGTGCATCGATGGTCATGGCGTCGCTGCCGTCAGCAAGGTGCTGGCGCTCCTCGTCCCACAGAGCGTTCCCCTGATGGATGACTCGGCCATCGCCTACCTGACGGGTGGGGTGCCGCGGCCCGCCGACGACCGGTCCCCGACGGCGGGCCCGGAGCACTTCGTGCCGATGCTGGACGCCTTCACCGCCCAGGTGCTCCGGCACGAGGCCGGACTGGTGGCGCTGGCGCGGGGATACGGCCTCGCCCCCCTCGATGCGCCCCAGGTGCTGGATCGCCTCCTCTGGTACGACTCCTTCGGACATCGGCACTTTCCGGACCTCAGTCGATAGGCGGGGTATGATCGTCCCATGAGCGGCATGGGCGGCTGGGACGTCTGGCTTCTGGGCTTCGAGCCCGGCGCCGACCCCATCCGTGGTCTGGTCGATCTCTTCGGGATGACCGAGGAGGCGGCCCAGCACATCGAGATGACGCTGCCTCGCGCGATGAAGCGAAAGCTCACCCAGGAGGACGCGCAGAACATGTTGGCCGCGCTCCAGCGGATCGGAGCCAAGGCCGAGCTGCGTGAGCATCGCGTCGAGTCGGCGCGGCGAAGCGTCAGCCGCCCCCAGATGGAAGCGGTGCGCGAATCGGCGCCCACCTTGATGGCCACCGCGGCCAGCCCCGCAGCCACGCCGGGGCCGCCGCCCGCAGGGCCCGCCTCGAGCCCGCAGCCCGCCCTGGCCAGCCCGACCCCCGGCACGCCCGCCGAAACCGGGCGCGCATCGACTCCGGGCACGCCCATCCAGATCCCCCTCGGCACGCCGGTGGGCGCCGAGCTCTCCAAGACCCCGCGCAACATCTTCCTCGTCATCGTCGGGCTCCTGGCCGTGGTCACCGCCGTGGGGATCGCGATGAGCTTCCGAAGTGGTGAAGGCCCCCAGGGCGAGCTGGGCCCCGTGGACACCGAGGCCCGCGCGATGCTCGAGGGGGCGTCCATGGACGTCGGCGCCTTCTTGAACAATCCCACGGCGGGTTTTTCGGGCAACGAACGGAGCACCATCACGCCCTTCGTCGATGCCTGCTACGCGGCGGGCGCGAAGCGCCTCGTGGTGGCCGACATCCGGGACGTGGGTGGTGCCACCTTCGCCCACGCGCTCCTGGTGGAGCTTCCCGACACGGACCCGGGCAAGGAAGCGATTCACCAGGCCGAGGCGACCATCCTCGCTTCCCACGCATCGGGCACCGAGATGGGCGATCACTGGATGATCGTCCGCTTCGATCGCTGAAGCAGACCGTTTCCGCGCCCCACGCGTCGACAGAGAGCGTCAGATCCGACTGGAGGGACCTCGATGCAGCGTGTTCTCGCGGCGATGGCCGCGATCTTCGTCACAACTCCCGCGAGCGCCTTCGCGTTCTGCGGCTTCTACGTGAGCGGCGCCGACGGCGAGCTCTACAACGACGCCACCATGGTGGTCATGATGCGGGAGGGCACCCGAACCGTGCTCTCCATGCAGAACAACTTCCAGGGCCCACCCCGCGACTTCGCCATGGTCGTGCCGGTCCCCGTCGTGCTCTCCGAGGACGACGTGAAGACGCTCCCGCGTGAGGTCTTCACGCACGTCGACCAGCTCGCCGCGCCGCGCCTGGTCGAGTACTGGGAGCAGGATCCCTGTACGCCACAGGTGCAGCTGGACATGGCGGCGATGCCGCGAACGACCTCGGCCACCGGCGGCGCCGAGCGCGAAGACCGGCTCGAGGGCCTGGGCGTACGCGTCGAAGCCGAGTTCGCGGTGGGTGAATACGACATCCAGATCCTCTCGGCTCGGAACTCGTCCGGCCTCGACACCTGGCTCCGCCACGAGCACTACAACATTCCCGACGGCGCCGGTGAGGTGCTGCGGCCCTACGTCGAGCAGGGCACGAAGTTCTTCGTCGCCAAGGTCGATGTCGAACGCGTCACCTTCGAAAACGGCCGCGCCATCCTCTCACCGCTCCGCGTTCATTACGACACGCCGCAGTTCTCCCTGCCGGTGCGGCTCGGTCTTCTCAACAGCGAGGGTCAGCAGGACCTGATCGTCCACATCCTGGCTCGCGGCCAGCGCTACGAAGCGGCCAACTATCGAAACGTCTTCATCCCCACCAACATCCCGGTGGTCGACGCCGTGCGCGACGAATTCGGAGGCTTCTACGAAGCCCTCTTCTCCGAAACCCTCGCCAAGACGCCGAATGCGGTCGTCACCGAGTATGCTTGGGACGCCTCGAGCTGCGACCCCTGCCCGACCCCGGCGCTCGACCCGAGCACGATCCAAACACTCGGTGGCGACGTCATCCCCGGTCAGCCCTACGGCTTCGTGCTCACCCGACTGCACTATCGATACACGCCCGAGAGCCTCGGCGAGGATCTGATGTTCCGTCCTGCGCCCCCGGTGTACGGCGGGCGGGGGATCCCCGATGCCGTCGGCCACTTCACCGAATCGGGCGCGAGCCTCGAGGGCTCGATGAACAACTTCCAGGGCCGCTACTCGATCCTCCATTTCTGGGAGGGGCCCATCGCCTGCGAATCCCCGCAGCGCGGCAACTGGGGCGGTCCGCCCACCGGCGCCCAGAGCCCGCCCGTGGCGGCGCCCTCACGGATGTCGGCACCTCCGTCCGGGAGCGCCATCCCCGTCCTCGGTGTGATGATCGAGGAGGACATCCCCTCCCTCGGCATCGTCGCGGGCCGGCCCCCCTCCGCCGCACACACAGTCACCGACAATGGACCCGCCCCGGCCGCGGCGGCGGGAGAAGGCGGCTGCGCCAGCTGTTCCGTCAGCGATCCTCGGACGCCCTGGGGGGCTTTCGGCCTCGGCTTTCTCGTCACCGCACTTCTTCTGTATCGTCGGCGGAACTCGGCCGGCCGGAAGTAGTCCACCAAGACGGGGGCCGTCCAAAGCGTCTGATGCACCTCATGCAAAAGCCACTCACCTTCCTCGCCGCTCTTGGGCTCCTCTGCATCCCCACCGCCGCTCACGCCTTCTGTGGCTTCTACGTGAGCGGCAGCGACGGCGACCTCTATAACGAAGCGACGAAGGTCGTCCTGATGCGTCAGGGACGCCGGACCGTCTTGTCGATGCAGAACGCGTATCAGGGGCCACCCCAGGACTTCGCGATGGTGGTGCCGGTGCCCGTCGTCCTCGCGGAGGACGACGTCAAGACTCTCCCGCACACGGTCTTCGATCGCGTCGACCAGCTCGCGGCGCCTCGCCTCGTCGAATATTGGGAGCACGACCCCTGCGCGCGGCCCCGGCGCATTCGCTACCGGCGGGCAAGGGTCGGCGGCCGGGCCCCCGTGCGGACGCGGGCGCCGTCGATGCGTGCCGAACGACACGGCGTCACCGTCGAGGCCGAGTTCGCGGTCGGCGAGTACGACATCCAGATCTTGAGCGCCCGGGACAGCTCGGGCCTCGACACCTGGCTTCGCGAGGAGCACTACAACATCCCCGAAGGCGCGGGCGAGGTGCTGCGGCCCTACGTCGAGCAGGGCACGAAGTTCTTCGTCGCCAAGGTGGACGTCGAGCGGGTGTCCTTCGAAGAGGGCCGCGCGATGCTCTCGCCCCTGCGCTTCCACTACGACGCCGACACCTTCTCGCTGCCGGTGCGCCTGGGCCTGCTCAACAGCGAGGGCACGCAGGATCTGATCGTCCACATCCTCGCTCCCGACCAGCGCTACGAGGTGGCGAACTACGACAACGCGTTCATCCCGACGAACCTCCGGGTGCGCAACGCCGTTCGCAACCGCTTCGGTCGCTTCTACGCGGCGCTCTTCGACAAGACGCTGCGCGCGAACCGCGGCGCGGTCATCACCGAGTACTCCTGGCAGGCGACGAGCTGTGATCCATGCCCGACCCAGCCGCTGAGTCAGAGCGAGCTCACCCTCTTCGGCCTCGACGTCCTCGGCGGGGACGCCGCCGCGAGAGGTCAGATGGTGCTGACGCGGCTTCACTATCGTTATGATCGCGACTCGCTCGGAGACGACCTGGTGTTCCGTCCCGCCGGCGCGGTGATAGGCGGCCGCGGCGCGCCGGATCGACGCGGGCGGCTGCACGAGGAGCGCCAGGCTGCGAGCTACAACCAGTTCCAGGGCCGCTACGCGATCCTCCACTGGTGGGCCGGGCCCATCGAGTGCGAGCACCCCCAGCGCGGGATCTGGGGCGGCCCCCCGGACGGCGCCCGCCCGGCGCCGCCCTCGGCGACCAACACCGCCTTCATCCGGCACAGGCGCGCACCTCTCGAGCGATGGATTCGAGACGACGTCCCCGAGATCGGCCTCACCCATCATCGACCGGAGGCGAGCCGAACGGGGACCCCGGCTCACAAGCCCGAGGCCGCCGCGACGCACGACGTCGGCAACCTCGGCGCGATGGTCGTCGGTTCCTTCGGCGGGCTCTTGTGGTGGAGGCGACGAAGGTCTCGATGAACCGCGGCCCGATAGCTGGGTCCTCGCGCGCGGCCCTCCTCGCGCTCCTCTCGCTCCCCCTGCTGCTGAGCTGCGCCGGGTTCGGAGAGGACGTGCAGGTGCAGCCGCGCCCCACGCCGTTGGCCGACGAGCCACGGAATGAGACCGATGACTACGACGCGTCGGAGCTCTGGCCGCGTCTTCCCTCGGTCGAAGGGCCGCTCTGGCCATCGATGGCGCAGGTGCGCGGAGAGGCCAACCTGGATCTCCTCGCCGACGTGGAGTTCTGCACCGAGTGCCACCAGGACGCGGCCGCGCACTGGCAGTCGAGCGCCCACGCGCGCTCCTCCTTCGACAACCCCTGGTATCGCGCGGCGGTCGACGCGCTGCGCGAGGACGTCGGACCCGAGGCGAGCCGCTTTTGCGCCGGCTGCCACGACCCGCTGCTTCTGTTGTCGGGCAAGATCGACCAGGACGTCGTCCAGCCCGACGATCCCATGGCCCACGCCGGGATCACCTGTGGCTTCTGCCACAGCGTCGTCGACACCACCTCGGACGGCAACGGCAGCTGGGTGCTCGAGACCTCACGCGTGCCGATCCCGATCCGGGGCGATGCGGCCTCGATCGAGGCGCACAAGGCCCGAATGGCGACCGACCCCCTGCGCACCCCGGAGCTCTGTGGCTCCTGCCACCGGGTCTTCCTCACCGAGGCCAACGGCAACGCGCACTTCATCCCGGGCCTCGACGACCTCGGACCCTGGCGCGCGTCGGCGCACGCGGGCTCCCACGCGGAGCGCATCGACGAGCCCGTGGAGGAGCGCACCTGCCAGAGCTGCCACATGCCGGGCGAGCGCACGACCCGCGGAGACATGGCAGCGCCCCGCGGCGAGATCAGCAGCCACCGCTTCACCGGCGGCCAGACCGCTCTCGCCGCGCTCACGGGAGACAGCGAGCAGGTAGCGGCCATCCGGCAGCGGCTCGAGAGCGCCGCTACCATCGACGTCGCTGCGGTTCGCCACGCCGACGGTCGGACGTCGCTCCCTGCAGACGGCGCGCGCGTGCGTGCGGGAGAAGAGCTGGCCCTCGACGTGGTGGTTCGCAACGTCGGGACGGGGCATCGCTTCCCCGGCGGCGTCCGCGACACGCAGGAGATGTGGATCTCGGTCGAGGTCCGAACCAGCAGCGGCGAGCTGATCGCGGAAGCCGGCGCTCAGCAGAAGGACCGTGAGGACGAGACCGCGCATCACCTCAGGACGGTGATGCTCGACGACGACGGGCACCCGGAGCTCAGGCATCGGGTGCGACGGTTCGAGAGCGCGGGCTGGGATCACACCGTGGGTCCGCGCGACGCGGCGATCACCCGCTACGAGCTGGCGCTCCCCGAGACCCTCGAAGCAGAGGACTTCCCCCTCTCGGTGGCCGCACATCTCATCCACCGCCGCCACGTTCGACCGATGCACGAAGCCGCATGTGCGGCGACGCGTTCGGCGCGGGGGCGTGCCTTCATGGAGACCTCGCGCGCGCTCGGTCATCCGGTGCTCGACGGCTGCGCGCCGCAGCCCGTGACCGAGCTCACCAGCGCCAAGGTGTGGATCGGGCGGGGTGCGGAGGATCACCCTGGCGAAGGCGGCGCTGCCCGGCCGGATTGGCAGCGACTCTACGAGCATGCCCTCGCGCTCACCCATCAGCTCCAGGAGCACACCGACGAGGCGCGCCCGAGCATCGCCCGGGCCCTCGATCTCCTCGGGGAGGAGCGGCGACAGGAGCGCGCGATGGTGCTGGTCGCCCTCGCGGCGATCGAGGGTCGCCAGGGCCGTGTGGACGACGCCGTAGCCGCGGCGGACAGGGCCGAAGCCCTGGTGGGCTCACATCCCGCCATCGCCCGGGTGCGAGGCGACGCCTACGCACAGGTCTGGCGCTGGGAGCGCGCGACCGACGCGTACGCCGATGTGGTGGAGGTCACTCCGCGTGACAGCAGCGCGTGGCGCGCATACGCGCGCGCCCTCGGCAGCCTGCAGAAGGACGAAGAGTCACTGGCCGCGGCGGTCACCGGTCTCGAGCTCGCCCCGCGCGACGAGTTCCTTCTCCGAAGCCAGGCGCTCGCGCTCGCCGGCCTGCACCGCGACAACGCCGACCGCGCGCGCGAGCTCTTCGCCGCACACCGGCTTCCCGATCGCCAGAGCGAGCTCCGGCTGCGCTGTGCGCGCGAGGTCGACCTCTGCGCCCGCGACCAGCAGCCGGTGGTCACCATCCGCATGCGCGCCCACTGAGCCCCCGACCGCCTCAGTGGCAGTCGACGATCTCCGTCTCGTAGACGATGTCGTCGCCCGCGAGGCCGCCGATGGTGATGCGGAAGCGGTCGCCGGCGGCGGCGTGCACCGGTGGGGTGAACGCGAGGGCGCCCGGCGGCCCGAAGCCGCCGCTGATGTGGGAGACGCTGACCGGGATGTTCTCCGAGGTCGTCCCCAGTCGCTCGAGGGTCACGGTCGCAGCGCTCAGGTCGAATGCGTGGCTGTGAAAGCTCCAGACGTCGGCCGTGGTCTCGATCGGCGCCGGACCGGGATTGGGGTAGGCGGTCCAGGTGCGATCGGTACCGCCGCTGCTGTCGAAGACGCCGAGACATTGGGCCCGCCCGGCAAAGCCGATCCCTACCTGGCCGAGGTAGTCGTTCAGGATCCAGCGTCGGTGGCCGAGGCTCGGCGTGAGATCGTCCGCCATGTAGAGATCGATGGCCTGACCGGGCGTGTACGCGCCCAGGGCGATGTTGCTGCGGCCTGCTGCGGCGGCGCCCTCGGCGCTGTAGCACTGCCAGGTCGACGGCGGCATGTGTGACAGCGCGTTGTTCTGATCCATCATGACGGCGCAGGCCTGCATCGCGTCGTCCTCCGAGGCGTCGTGGGTGACCGGCCCGAGCCCCGCGAGCCATCGGAAGAGATTGACCCGGCGGACCGTGTCCTCGTAGGCGTCGTCCGTGAGCGTTCCCGGGTCGCACGCGGTCGCGCCCGCGGTCCACGCCGGTCGCGCGTTCTCGACGTGGCCATCCGACCACGCGGCGCAGACCTCGGCGGTGGTCCGCCCGGCAGGATCTCCCGCGGGGATGGCCTCACATCCACCGCCGACCGAACGAAAGCCCTCGCTGCACACGCAATCGCCGGAAGCAGGCTCACAGCTCGCTCCCGCGCCACAGACGACGCCGTCGCATGGATCCGGAGGCTGCGTGGCGGAGTCGGTAGCGCGCGCGTCGGATGCGGCGGCCCCATCCTCACCCGCACCCGCATCGGCCATCGACGCGCCACCGTCATCGTCGGACATCAGGATGATCGGCGGCGGGCGGTTCCTTGCGCGTCCGCTCTCGTCATCACCCGGAAGCGAGCTGACGCGGCCGACGCAACCGAAGAGGAGAAGGAGGAGGAGGGAGAAAGCAGAGAGGGGGAGGCGCATGGGGACGTGCGACTCAGTGAGCAAAGCGCGCGCCACGAGAATCACTGACGTTTATGGGTGCGCACACGGAACGTGACGCGCTCTACGCGCCGCGCTCGGGGAACGACGACCCCATCGGCGCCCCGAAGAGCGCTCCGAGTCAGCTCAACGCCGGAGCTTCGCTCTGACGCTTGGCGGGAGGCGCGAGGTCGTGGCGCCGCAGCTTGTCGAGGAAAGTGGTGCGCTTGAGGCCCAGCGCGCGAGCCGCCTCGCTCTTGTTTCCGTCGGCGGCGTCGAGCGCACGGAGGAGGATGCGCTTTTCGAGATCGGACCAGGTTCCGTCGAGCGGATGGCCCTCGGCCGCGTCGTGCTCTGGCGCGCCGAGTGGAGGAAGATCACGCGCCTCGACGGTCGGACCCGCGGCGACGCCGACGGCGCGGGTCACCACCCAGGTGAGCTCGCGGACGTTACCGGGGAAGTCGTACGCACGCAGAAGGTCGAGTGCCTCGTCGTCGATCCCCATCGGCGCGCGCCCCAGGAGGCGACATGCTCGATCGAGGGCGAGGAGGGTGAGCGAGGAGACGTCCTCCGGCCGGTCGCGCAGCGGCGGCACCTCGAGGGTGAGCGGCTCGAGCCAGCGCGCGAGCTCGGGATCGAAGAGGCCATCTGCGACGAGGGCCGCGAGGTCGGTGCGCGTGGTGGCGATCACGCGCACGTCGATCGGCTCGGCGCCCGCGCCACCGAGCGGGCGGACCTCGCGCTCCGCGAGGCTCTCCGCGAGGTCGTGCTGAACGGAGAGCGGCAGCGCCACCACGTCGGCGAGGAGCAGCGAGCCGCCGCGCGCCAGGGAGAGCCAGCCGGGCCGAAACTCGGGCGGGCTGCCCACGCCACCCTCGCCGAACAACGCAGCCGCCGCGCGCTCTTCGCGCACCGAGGTGCAGTCGGCGACCACGAGGGGGCCGTCCTTACGACCGCTGCGCTCGTGGATGGCGTGGGCGATCTGGTCGACGCCGGCCCCGCCTTCGGCCCGAAGCAGCACCGGCGCGTCGAGCGCGGCGACGTCGACCACGCGCTCCATCAGGGAGCGCATCGGAGCGCTGTAGGCGACCGTCGTCCCGCTCATGCGATGCGCCGGGCGCCCCGCCTTCCAGGACCGGGCTTCGGCGCGCAGGCGATCACGCTCCTCCTCGAGCACCTCGATCCGGTCCATCAGATCGTGCGTTCGCTGATCGGTGGCGCCGGCGCGGCCCTGCGCGCGGCGCTCGGAGGAGAGCAGCGCGACGATGCCGGCGGAGCGGTCGGCGACACGCTCGAGCGCGCGCAGCTCTTCGAGCGTCGGCGCGCTGCGGCGACGCCCCTTGGGCACGACGATGGCGCCTTCGAGCTCGCCGTCGATGGAGAGCGGAACGACGACCAGCGCGTCGAGTGCGCCGAGCGCTTCGACGACGCCGCGCAGATGGGGACGGCGCACCACCAGGCCGTCGAGGGCTTTCTTCACCAGGGCCTCGCCCGGGCGTTCGAGGAGGCGGTCACGGAGCGCCTCGGGCAGAGCGCGCGCGGAGAGGTGGGCTTCACCCGCGCGATCGACGCGCACTTCGAGCGCGGGGTCGATGGTGTAGAGCAGCGGCATCGCGTCGTCGCTACCGGAAGCATCACGGAGCGGTGGCAGCAGCGCGCGGCCGAGATCGATGACGCTCTTCACGGGGCCGAGACGCGCTCGCGCTTCGGTGGCGGCGCCGAGGAGGCGCCCGCTGAAGGGCGCGAAGGTTCGCTCGACCACGCGCGCGAGGACCTGTTGGCAGAGGGTCCCGGCGGCGAAGAGGAGCATGGCGCCGAGAGCGAGCTCGAGGGCGGGCGCGTCGAGCCAGAGCGTCGCGAGGCTCCCCATGGCGCCGACGGCGGCGAGGGTGGACGTCCAGGTCAGAGCGCGACGGATGGTGCGGCCTGCGCGGAGACCGCGACGCTCGTCCACCAGGAAGACGTGCGAAACGACCAGGGCGAGGGCGGTGATCACCGGCAGTCCACGTGCGAGGGTCGCCGACACGGAGAGAGAGGTGGCCCAGATGACGCGATCCACGACGGTCGCCAACAACGCGAGGCTGAGACCGAAGATCGGCCATGCGTTGCGCGCGAGCGCTTCGGGCCCGCTGCCCAGGCTGCGCCGCGAGAGGCGGACACCGAGGGCGAGGAGGATGGACGCGAGCAGGAGGTGGTCCGGCGCGTCGGCCCAGCGCGCAGGCAAGAGGACATCGCCGGCGGCCTCCGCCGGCAGCACCGCGATGGTCGCGATCCCTCCGAGGGCGAAGGCGATGACGAAGGGCAGCGCGCGGCCCAGCGGACCGCGATCGAGCATACGCGGTGCGTCGGGGACGTTGAGCGAGAGATCGAGGATCAGCACCGATGCGAGGGTGAGCCCCCAGATGCGGGCGATGGTGAGCCCGAGGGTCGTGGAGAGAAGCGGCAGAAGCGAAAGCGCGAGGGCTACGCCGAGCGCCTGTACCCGCCGCGCACCCCCGCCTCCCCGCCACGGGGACAAGAGTGGCAGCACGGAGGTGACGAAGGCGCAGATCGCGACCGCCCACGCCCCGAGCCCGAGCCCCTCCGCCTCCGACGCCGCATTGGCGATCAGATAGAGGACCAGGACCGGTCCGAAGAGCGGAAGAACGCGGGCTTGACGCACGACTTTCAGGCCTCGGAAGGTGCGGAGCTTAGCCCAGATCCACGCCCCCGCACGCCGACGGCCTCCCCGAGATCGTTGAAAGATCTGGGAACGACCTCGGTTTCTGAGGATCTGCGCCGCCGGCTCACGCTCACAACAGCGCCGGAAGATAGATCGTGAATCGGGCCCCTTCGTCGGGTGCGCTCTCCACGAAGATGTGGCCCCCGCTCTGGGTGACGATCCCGTGGACCGTCGCGAGGCCGAAGCCGCTGCCGCTGCCGTCCTTGGTGGAGAAGAAGGGCTCGAAGACGTGGGCCATCGTCTCGACGTCCATACCGTGCCCATCATCGGCGACCGTCACCATCGCCCAATCACCGGCGGGAACGGGCGAAGCGCTCGACGCCTCGACGCGCTTCGATTCGGTCGAGACGATCAAATGACCGCCGTTGGCCATCGCGTCGCGCGCGTTGATGGCGAGGTTCATCAGCACTCGCTCTATCTGCGCCGGATCCGCGAGCACGCGGGGCACCGATTCATCGAGCTCCGCGCGGACCTCGATCCCGGAGCCGAGCGTTCGGGACAAGAGACCGGTGATGGACGACACGATCTCGTTCAGCGATACCTCTTCGCGTCGCATCGGTTGACGGCGGCTGAAGGCCAGAAGGTTTCTCGTGAGGTCCGACGCGCGAGTCGCAGCGAACCTGAGGTCGTCCACGTGGGCCCTGAGCGGCGAATCCTCCGCCACGCCCCTCGCGATGAGCTCGGCCGCGTTCCGCATCACCGTCAACATGTTGTTGAAGTCGTGAGCCACGCCCCCGGCGAGTCGCCCCACGGCCTCGAGCCTCTGCGCCGCCCGCAGCTGCGACTCGAAGGCATCCCGCTCGGTCACGTCGTGGATGATCGACAGAAGCAGCTCTTGCCCATCGATCGTGACCGGGCCAGAGTGGACTTCGACGTTGCGCACATCACCCCTGGCGGTCCGATGTCGGAAGCGGAAATAGCGGCGGCGCCCCGTCCGCGCGTCCTCCATCTCGGACATCACCTCTTCCTGGGTCAGCATGTTGATCTCGCTGATGCGCTTCGCCTTGAGCTCCTCCTTCGACCAGCCATAGAGCGCGACCGCCGCCTGGTTGGCGTCCACGATCTGCTCGGTTCGGGGATCGATCAGGAGCTTCACCGCGGTGTTGATGTCGAAGAGCGCGCGGTAGAGCTCGCTGTCTCGCGCCGCTCCCGCTTCCCTCGGCACCTGCTCGCGGTTGTCGGTCATTCGTCCTCGAAGCATGCCAAAGGCTACGGCTCCAGCCACCTGATAGATGCGGATTCGCCCGCCACCACCCACCAGTCGGGGACGCGAGGTTTGCTGGCCGTCGCTGGCTCAGGCGCTGAACCGCGCGCGGCCCTCGCCCTCCCACCACTTGCGATAGCGCTTGTGGGCGACCTCGCGATCGCGCTTGGGCAGACGGGGATGGTAGCCGTAGTACTCCTGTGTGATGAGCTGCAGCTCGTCACCGGCCGCGGCACGGATGTCTTCGTCCGTGTGAACGAGTCCATCGATCAGCCACTCCACGCGGTGTCGGGACCTGTTCTTCTCGAACCATTGCGACCAGCGGCGCTGCGAGTCACCGAAGTCCTGGCGAGTCAGGAGGATGAGCGACTTCTGCGCCTGGTCTGCGAGCGACGCCTCGGCGGAGCCCACCAGCTCGACGAGGATGTCGACGGCACGAACGTCCCTCAGAAGCCCGAGCGCGCGCACCGCGACCCGTCGTCGTTCCGGGTCCTTGCGGTCGACCCGCGCCTCGACGCGGACGGCCTTGAGCAGCTCCTCCATCTCCTTTTCGAAGCGGCCGAAGCGCTTGAGCACGTCCACTGCGAGGAGCTGCGTGCCCGGGTCCCGATCGAAGATGCGCTCCCCCACCGGCACCAGGAGCTCGACCGAGACGAACTCTGAAGCGAGCAACGTGCCGTAGAAGCGCACATCGGGATCCCGCGCCTCCAGCAGCGAAATGACGTAGGGCACGGCGGTCGAGCGGAAGGCGACGAAGGCACGGGCGATGGCCGAGATGTCCCGGCCGCGGGGAAGGCGTCGATGGGGGCGCTTGCGATCGAACCACAAGGGCCCGGGGAATCGCTGAGTGAGCGTCGGTAGCGCTGCCTCGCCCAGCGTCATCAGGGCGTTCACCGCCGCGGACTCACCATCCGGGCCGCACTTCTCCAGATCGTCGACCAGCACCTCCACCGTGTCGCCCATGTCCACGATGACCGAGGGCATGTTCGGCGTGGCACGCGGCTGCTTGCCGCGGTGGTGGTCATCCTCGGCGGCCTCGTCGGTAGGGACGTTCACATCGGGGACGTGAACCACCTCCACGGCGGGGATCGTGGCGTCCTTTTCGCTCCGGGGATCTCGACGCTCGCGAGACTCTCCGTCGTCCGCCTTCTTCTTGGGCTTCTTCTTGCGCTTTCGCTTCTGCCGCGGCGGCGCGTCGGCTCGCCCCAGCACCTCCGAAGTACCGCTCGTGTGATAGCCGCCGTCGGGTCGAGTGGCCTGAGACTTCGCGAACTGCGGGAGATCGGATTCCCCTCCGGGACGCCTGTGCCTGCCATCGCTGTCGGCGTCTTCTTCGTCGTCGTCGACTTCGACCTCGATGTCGGGCTCGGGCGCGGGCTCGTTCCTGGGAGGAATGGGCGATTGTCGGGAGCGCGCCTGCGCAATCGCAGCGTGACCATCGGGGCGCGTTTCCTTCTTCTCCAGATGGAACGTGTTCTCGCCCTGCGTCATCGGCGGGGGCGGCGCGCTTCGCGGCACTCCGAGGACGCCCAAGGGGCTGGGTCCGCCGACCTGCACCCGATCGGTCTCCTCTGGTTGTGACGGGATCTGGGTCGGACCGTCGACATCGGTATCGCGCTGCCCGTCCGCCGGTGTCGGCTCGGGCTCGGGTGGCTCGTGGGAATGGCGGTAGCCACTCTTTTCGGGCAGCGGCTCCGAGGCGACGGCGCCCGCCGTGATCCGCGTCGCCGCAGACTTCAGATCCGGCCGCGAGCTCCGTTCGGGTGCGGCGTACCCTTTGCGCTTGCGGCGGAGGAGCAACGCGAGGAAGGCGTCGGCCACCCGCGGCAGGAAGGCGACGAGCTCGGGAAGATTGGCGATGCCGAAGCTCTCTCCGCTTCGGTCGCCGTAGATCATCAGGACGACGCGCTTCTTGATGGCGACGGGCGCGACCATGCAGGGCTGGCTGTCGAGGCGGCCGAGGTCCCCGGTCACGATCACGTCCAGCTCCGACTGGCTCATGTCGGTGACCAGGGGGACCAGCCCTTCCTTCACCGCAGCGAAAGTCCCGGGGACGTCCAGGGGAACGGCGATCTGGCGGATGTCGGAGACCCCGGCGCCCTCGCCCCAGGCATCTCGACCCTCGGCGATGTCGTCGTGCACCACGAAGAGCGCCGTGAAATCGAAGAACTGCCGGGCGAATACGAAGAAGATCTCCAGAATCTCGTCGCGCCCTTCGGCCTCCTTCAAGAGCTCGACCGCCGCCTTCGCGGTCAGAGGGCCCCGGAGCTTCTTGGCGATCTTCTTGCGGGCCGCCCGAGCCGGCGCCGCGCTCGGACGCTCGCCGCGTTCCGTCGCGTCGATCTCCTCCTGCACCATCGGGGGCGGACGCTCGGTGGCGACGGCGGAGTCGGCCGGCTCGACGAACTGGCCGGCCGGCGGCGCTGGTTCCGCCGGTGCGCTCTCGGCTTCTTCTTCGTCATCCCAGTCGACGACGCTCTGCTTCGACGGCAGGTCCGCCGCCTTGGTGTCGACCTTGGCTTTCTCTGGAGGTGCGACGTAGGGAACGCGCCCGGCGTCGCGGCTCCGGAGCTTCTCCGCGAGCCGTCGCATGCGCGGTACAGCGTCGATGTTGTAGTGGTGGCTCAGCGCCGCCGCGAGTCGAACCTCGCTCACGATGCGATAGACCAGCTCCTGGCCGAGGAGGAAACCGAGCTGCTGATCGTCCTCGATCGACAGCGGCGCAGTGACCGCCACCACGAGGGTCTTGCCCTCCGCCGAGAGAGGAACCAGACGGTATTGAGTGGCGACCTCCTTGGGGACGGCCCGCAGTGTCTCGCGCGAGACGGTCATCACCTCTTCGCGCGTCGCGGGCAGAAGGCCATAGAGCGCCGCCCGATAGGCGCTCATCACGTTCTCCGGGAGCGCCTCCATCTCGAGGAGAACCGTCTCGATGTCGCCGCCGGAGATGACCTGACGTTGGATCGCATCCTCAATCTTTCGAACCGGGACGACCTGGTCACGGACGAGGAGCGAGGTGAGCGCAGACATGAGGGGCTGAGGATATTACTACGGCGTCTCCAGATCAGGGGTGAAAACGGCGCGAGTGAAGACGTAGTCGGTGTTGGGCACCACGGAGTGGCAGCCATTGCAGCCGGTGGCCGCCACATCGACGTAACCGCCCGGGTCAGCTGCGGATCCTTCGCCTCGCCACTCGATGAAGAGGCCCGTCTCGGGGTCGATCTCGAGGTCGAACCACTCCCATCCGAGGGCCCCCTCGGGGTTGTAGCCGCCGCCCCGCTTTGCCATGGCGTGAATTTCCCACTGCGGCGGCTCACCCATCTCGAGGGTCTTCACGATCATGGCGCCGACCGGAAATGGCTCCCCCCAGACGGGGACGGTATCGCGCACGTAGACGAATCGTGGCTCTCCAGGCCGGTGGCCACTGGTGGTGCCGACATCGGGGATCTCCCACCGGGGCCAGCTCCGGAAGTCCTCGAAGTCTGCCAGGGTCGCGACGAATGGCTCGCCCTCGCCGCGCGGCGGCGGCGCGTCCATCTCGGCCGTGCATCCGGCGAGCAGCGCGAGCGCGAGCGCGAGGAGGCGGGTCCGTTGCATCTCAGAACCTTCCGCCTTCGCCGTAGAGCGCGATGCAGCGGTCCATCTTCGCTTCGTCGATCACCGCGTCGGCGAGGTCGGTCGGCGGATCGGCGAAGCTCATCGTGCTGAAGTCGAACATGTCGAGGAGCGGCCACGCGTTGGCGTCGCGTCCGGTGAGCGCCGGCAGGAGCCAGCGCGTCTCCACGAAACGCAGCAGGCTCGTCAGATCGGTCACGTGGTCGGAGACGTACCCGGGCCGCGCGTAGGGCGAGACCACGATCAGAGGAACGCGAAAGCCGAGCCGGTCGTAGTCGCCGGGTTCATCGCCCGCATCCAGGTCGGGCGGGAAGTCGCCGGGATGACACGCTTCGGGTGGCGGCACGTGATCGTAGAAGCCGCCGTGCTCATCGTAGCTGATGATGACGGCGGTGCGCTCCCAGAGCGGGCTCGCGAAGACCGCCTCGAGAATCTCGCGGGTATGGGCCTGGCCGGCCTGGGGGTTTGCCGGGGGATGCTCGTCGGTCTGGCGCACCCCCAGGCTGAAGGAGGG
The DNA here is from genome assembly GCA_963727445.1 of uncultured delta proteobacterium. Taxonomy (GTDB): domain Bacteria; phylum Myxococcota_A; class Polyangia; order Polyangiales; family B10-G4; genus B10-G4. Next base: position 103,605 of record CAVSGI010000012.1, on the reverse strand, counting down.
ATCGAGGTAGCTCACGGGAGGAAGCCATCCGCTCTCCAGGTCCCGAAAGAAAGCCTCGATCGGCTTGATCTTGTTGATGCTGCGCCCGGCGATCTCCGGGTAACCAGCGAAGACGAAGGGCACGTCGGTGTTGTAGACGCGCCAGTCGACGCCGGCGTCGTCGAGAAGGTGGAAGATCACGTAAGGCGCGGTCTTTCGCTCCTCGATGATCGGATCGTTGGAGATGTTTCCGAAGGACGTCGCGGAGAGATAGTAGAAGCGATTGACCCACGTCGGTCCGAGCACCGAGCAGTGGTGGTGATCGCTCATCGCGAAGGTCTGGGAGAGGTCCCAGTAGAACGGCAGGTCGGTGTCGTCGAAGTAGCCGAGCGCGCGCTCCCCGCCGGGGTCGTTCGCGAGAACGAACCCGTCGTTCAGGCCCCCGTTCCACTCCCGATGACTCTTGTTCCAGCTGTGGGCCAGATCGTCCACGCAGTACTCGGTCTCGTGGTAGGGCGTGACCGGCATCCCCATCGCATCGGGATTCGACGCGCCCATGGGGTGACCCTCGATCCCCGGCATCGCACCGAAGTAGTGGTCGAAGCTGCGGTTCTCCTTGAGGAGGAGGATGATGTGGTCGATGGGGATCTCGTCGCCGATCGGAAACTCCTCGCCCACCGTCTCCCACGGCATGGCGCCCCGCTCGAAGGCACACCCGCTCCGGCCATCCTCCGCTTCGGCCTCGGTGATCCGAGGACCGTCGTAGGCCGCTTCGGGGATGGGCGGAGGTCCAGTGTCGGGCGCGCGCGCAGTGTCCACGGCGCTATCGGCGGCATCGCTGGCGTCCAATCCTCCATCCAGGCCGGAGTCCATGACACCGTCGTCGCCGCAAGCCACGGCGGCGAGAATCAGGATGGAGAGGAGAGGTCGAGCCATGGCGCGGGGGTATAGCACTCCCGAGCCCCACCGGAACTGGACGCGTCAGCGACTGAAGCTGAGCGAGTAGCCCGCGGTCGAGCAGGTGCCGCCCGTGTTGACCACCGAGAAGCTGAAGCTGCCGGGCCAAGCGGTGCCCTCCGTGGACCACGCGCGGTTGCCGCTGTTGACGTTGCTGTCGGCGAAACTGTAGCTGTCGGAGTTACCGCAGCCCGGGACGCCGGAGAGCTTCATGTTGGCGCCGCTGACGCTCATCGAAGGCGTGCCCGTTCCGGGCGTTCCGGGCGTCGCGGGAAGGGCACCCAGATAGCGGTCGTTCGGGAAGTTGATTGAGAAGCCCACGGACGAGCCGGGCTGGACGCAGCCCATGCGGCTGCCGCTGCCGCCGGTGTTGATGGTCCCGAGGGCGCCACCGCCGCTGTTGGGCGCGCAGACGTCCGCCGGGCAGTTCGGCCCGGTGCCGGGACACACCTCGGCTTGGTCGCAGCTGCCGACCGCTGCGCGGCAGACGCTGCCGGTACCGAGGAAGTTGTCGGGGGGACACGCCGCGGTGCCACCAGGGCAGGTCTCGGCGATGTCGCACACGCCCGCCGACGCGCGACAGGTGGTGCCGACCTGGAAGGAGTTGGCAGGACAGCCGTTGCTGACGCCGTCGCAGACCTCCTGAATGTCGCACACGCCCGCCGAGGCGCGGCACACGGTCGAGCCGCCGTACTTGGCGTCCGAAGGACATGGCGCGGAGCTGCCGGTGCAGTTCTCCGCCGGGTCGCAAACGCCCGCCGAGGGGCGACAGACGGTCGCAGAGGACACGAAGAGGTTGGCCGGACAGAGGGGGCCCGAGCCCGTGCAGTTCTCGGCGATGTCGCACACGCCGGCCGACGCGCGGCAGGTGGTGGACGAGGGCATGAAGTTGTCGGCCGGGCAGTTGACGCTGCCGCCGGTGCACTGCTCTTCGACGTCGCAGACGCCGGCGACCGGACGACAGGTGGTGCCCGCCGGCGAGAGCACGTCACCAGGGCACGGAGCCGTGGAGCCGGTGCAGAGCTCGGCCGGGTCGCACACGCCCGCTGACGCGCGACAGACGAAGGAGGATGGGCGGAAGCTGTCGGGCGGGCACGGCGCCGACGATCCGGTGCAGTTCTCGGTGAGATCGCAGATGCCCGCCGACGCACGACAGACGGTGGAGGAGGGCTGGAAGCTGTCGCCGGGACAGAGCGGGCCAGTTCCCGTGCAGTTCTCGGCCACGTCGCAGATGCCCGCCGACGCACGACAGGTCGTGGACGAGGGCATGAAGTTGTCCGCCGGGCAGTTGACGCTGCCGCCGGTGCACTGCTCCTCGACGTCGCACACGCCCGCCACCGGACGACAGGTCGTGCCTGCGGGCGACAGCGCGTCCGCCGGACAGTTGACGCTGGTCCCGTCGCAGAGCTCGGCCGGGTCGCACACGCCCGCCGACGCGCGGCAGACCGTGGTCGGCGGCTCACGTGCATCCGGCGGGCACGCCGCGGCCGAGCCGGTGCACTGCTCGGCCGGATCGCAGATGCCCGCCGACGCCCGGCACTCGGTGCCCGCCGCCACGAAGCTGTCGCCGGGGCAGAGCGGGCCGGTGCCCGTGCAGTTCTCGGCGACGTCGCAGATGCCCGCCGACGCACGACACGTGGTCGACGCGGGCATGAAGTTGTCCGCCGGGCAGGTCACGTCCACGCCGGTGCACTGCTCCTCGACGTCGCACACGCCCGCCACCGGACGACAGGTCGTGCCCGAAGGCGACAGCATGTCGGCGGGACAGGCCACGCTGGTGCCGTCGCAGAGCTCGGCCGGGTCGCACACGCCCGCCGACGCGCGGCAGACGGTCGTCGGGGGCTCGCGCGCATCCGCCGGGCAAGCCGCCGCGGAGCCGGTGCACTGCTCGGCCGGGTCGCAGACGCCCGCCGACGCGCGACACTCGGTGCCCGACGGCACGAAGCTGTCGCCCGGACAGAGCGGGCCGGTGCCGGTGCAGTTCTCGGCGATGTCGCAGATGCCAGCCGATGCACGGCAGGTGGTCGAGGACGGCATGAAGTTGTCCATCGGACACGTCACGTCCACGCCGGTGCACTGCTCTTCGACGTCGCACACGCCCGCCACCGGACGACAGGTCGTACCGGCCGCCATCAGGACGTCCGTCGGACAGTCGACGGAGGCGCCAGTGCAGAGCTCGGGCGAGTCGCAAGGTCCGGCACCTGCGCGACAGACGGTGGTGGCGGGCTCGAGGCTGTCGGCCGGGCAGGCCGGGTCGGCGCCGGTGCACTGCTCGGCCGGGTCGCATACACCCGCCGAGGCACGGCACTCGGTGCCGCTTGCCACGAAGCTGTCCACCGGACAGAGCGGGCCCGAGCCGGTGCACTGCTCCGCGATGTCGCAAGCGCCCGCCGACGCGCGGCACTCGGTGCCGCCGGTGACGAAGCCGTCGGTCGGGCAGGTGACCGTGCCGCCCGTGCACTGCTCTTCCACGTCGCATGGGCCGACCGAGGGACGACAGGTGGTGCCCGCCGCGGAGAGGGTGTCGGTGGGACAGGTGGCGGCGAAGCCGGTGCAGGTCTCCGGCGTGTCGCAGGGGCCCGCAGCGGGCCGGCAGATGGTGCCCGAGGGCTCGAAGCGCGCCACCGGGCAGACGGTAGCCACGCCGTCGCAGACCTCCGCAGCGTCGCACACGCCAGTGGAGGCGCGGCACTCGGTGCCCGCGGGCGCCGGCCCCGCCGACACGCAGACGGCGGCGCCGGTGGTGCAATCGATCACCCCGAGCTCGCAGGCGTCACCGATGGAGCAGGGCGTCCCGGCAAAGCAGCCGATGACGCAGCTACCGCTGCCGTCGCAGCTACCGCCGGTGCACGGCGTACCGCTGACGGCGGGCACGTCGGCGGGACAGGATGCGGCGGCGCCCGTGCAGGCCTCGGCCGCATCACACTCGCCGCTCGAGGCGCGACACTCGGTGCCCATGCTGACGAAGGAGTCGCCTGGACACGCACCCGAGACGCCGTCGCAGACCTCGGCGGTGTCGCAGGGCCCGGCCACCGCGCGGCACTCGGTGCCGGCCATCGTCAGCGAGTCGGCCGGACACGCCATGCTGGCACCGTCGCAGACCTCCTGCGTATCGCAGGCGCCCGCGCTGGGCCGACAGACGGTCCCCGCCGGCTGCGCACCGACCGCGGTGCACACCGGCGCGCCGCTGGTGCAGTCGATCATCCCCTGCTCGCACGGGTTGCCCGTGTCGCAGGGCAGCGACGCGTCGCAGCCCACGATGCAGCGACCGAGACCGGAGCACGTTCCGCCGGGACACGTGGTGCCCGCGGGCTCGAAGCCGTCTGGCGGGCAGCTGATCGAGGTGCCGTCGCAAACCTCTTCGGTGTCACAGATGTCGCGCGGCGCGCGACAGCTCGTGCCCGCCGGCTGAACACCGCCCGGTACACAGACCGGAGACGCACCGCTGCAGTCGATGGTTCCGATCTCGCAGAGGTTGCCCGTACTGCAGGGCGCGCCGTCGACGCAGACGGTGATGCACATGCCGAGGCCGTCGCAGGTGCCGCCGCCCGCACACGCCGTCCCCGAGGGATCGAAGGTGTCGGGGGGGCACGTCGCCAGCGCACCGTCGCACTGCTCCTCGATGTCGCAGTCGGAGGTCGGCGGACGACAGGTGCCGCCCGCAGCGACGAGCGCATCGGCCGGGCAGGTGGTGCTGCTGCCGCTGCAGGTCTCCTCTGCGTCGCACGGACCGAGGGAGGGACGACACACCGTACCTGCGGGCGCGGTGCCGCCGCCGGTGCACACCGGATCACCGGTCGCGCAGCTGATGGTGCCCGCGTCGCAGGTGCCGGGGGTCACGCAGTCCTCACCGGGCACGCAGACCGTGCAGCCGCCCGAACCGTCGCACGCCAAGCCGACGCCGCAGCGCGTTCCGGTGGGCAGATCCGCAGACGAGTTGCAGGTGCCGCTGCCGCCGGTCGAGCAATCGCGGGTGCCCATCGTGCAGGGATTTCCGGTGTCACAACTGGTTCCCGCGATGCACTCCGAGCAGCCGTCGGCACCGCACAGGCCCGCCGTTCCGCACGGCGTACCGACGGGCACATCGGAAGTGGTGATGCACACGGGCATCGACGCGCCGCAGTCGTATTGACCGTTGCTGCAGGGATCGCCGGTGTCGCAGGTCGCGCCCTGAACACATGTGTCGCATCCGGTGGTGGAGCATGCGAGACCACCACCGCAGCCCGTGCCCGTCGGCAGATTGTCGGTCGCGTTACAAACCTGCGTTCCCGTGGAGCAGTCCACGGAGCCGGTGGTGCAGGGATCACCCGTGTCGCAGGTAGTGCCCGGCAGACATTCGCTGCAGATGCCGCCGTTGCACGTTCCGGTGGTTCCACATGGCGTGCCCGAAGGCGCATCGCTGACCATGCGACACACCGGCATGCCGGAGCCGCAGTCGATGATGCCCGCCGAGCACGGGTTGCCGGTGTCGCAGGTCACATCGGGCGTGCACACCGAGCAGCTGCCCGCGGCATCGCAAGCGAGGCCGACGTCGCACGGCGCTCCTTCCGGCAATGTCGCGCCGGCAACGCAGGTGGGTGTGCCGGAGCAACTCCAGGTCCCCTCCTGACACGGGTTCGCGGGCGTGCATGTCGCGCCCTCGACGCAGGGACTCGTGTCGCCCGCTTCACCGACGGAGGTGTCACCGGGATCGAGGCAGAAGATCCCACCTCCCCCGTCGGGTGGGCACTGCTGCGTCACGCAGGAAGAGAGGAGCGTGAGCACCACGAGTGCGCCCGATCGCCACGCCCACCAACCTGTAGACTTCCCTGCTATCGCCAAGTGTCCTCGCCCAGAAGCGGTCACTCTCACTATACAGGGTCCCGAGGAATTGATCCCCTCATCGGCGGAAACGACCGGCCCGATAAAGGACCAGCGCGAGGGCGGTCGGGGACGCCGTTTCGACACGCAGGATGGTCGCTCCGAGCCGTACGCTGACCCACCCGCTTTGTTGCAGCGGGCCCACCTCGGTGTGCGACAATCCCCCCTCGGGCCCTACGAGGACCCACACGCGCGACGCGTCGCTCAGGCTGGGAGGCAAGCGGGAGTCTTCCGCTTCTTCCCAGAAAACGAGGCGTTTGTCGGTCGATTTCGCGCGTGCGATCACCTCGCCGAGGGGGGCTGGGGCGACGAGAGAGGGCGTCGTGCGGCGCCGCGCCTGACGGCTCGCTTCGCGCGCGATCTTCTCGAGCCGTGTGATCTTCGCCTCGGCCTTCGACCCTTCGGGGCGGCTGATGGCGCGCTCGGTGATCGCCAGGTGGATGGCGTCGACGCCCAGCTCGGTGCTCATCCGGACGATCGCGTCGAGCTTCTTGCCTTTGGGCATCGCCTGGATCAGGTGGATCTCGGGCCGGTCGGCGGCGGCGACGGTCGGCACCGAAGCCGCGAGGCGCAGGGGCGTGAGGGCCTCGATGTGTGCCCTCGCCTCACGGCCGCTCCCGTCGAAGAGCATCACCTCCTCACCGACCTCGAGGCGCAGGACGCGCACGTGCCGGGCGACTTCCGACGAGGGCTCGATCACGCCACCTTCCTCGGGGAGAGCCTCGACGAAGAATCGGTGGCGCGGCCCTTCGCTCACGTGTCCTCGGGACGATGCAGGATCGCCGCCACCCACTCCCCGTCGGCCCCCGTGAGCTGGTGCTCGAATCCCGCGTACGCCGCCACCACCTTCGAGAGTTGCGGGCGCAGGATGCCGCTGAGGATCAGCGTGCCCCCCGGCTCCACGTGCGCCGCGATCGGCTCGGCGAGTGCCTCGAGCACCGTCGCCTCGATGTTGGCGAGGACGAGCGGGTAGGTGCCCTTCACCTCGGCGATGGGCATCGCGTCGGCGGTGATGAGGGCGGCGACACCGTTCGCTTCGGCGTTTTGATGAACGACCGCGACCGTGTCGGGATCGTTGTCGACGGCGCGCACCGAGGAGGCGCCGAGGAGCGCCGCCGCGATCGAGAGGATCCCGCTACCGGCGCCGACGTCGAGGACGCGCTCGCCGCCGCGGACACGTCGATCGATCTCCCGGAGGACGAGCTTGGTCGTCTCGTGGATGCCGCTACCGAACGCGCGTCCCGGGTCGATGGTCAGCACGATCTCGCCGTCGCGAACCTTCACCTCTTCCCAGGAGGGACGGACCACGAGCCGCGCGCCCACGCGCAGCGGCTTGAAGAAGGCCTTCCACTGATCGCGCCACGCATCGCCGACCACGATCTCGACCCGCGCGGCAAAGCGGGGGCCCAGCTCTTGCGCCAGCGCTTCGGCCCGCGCCTCCTCGGAGACGTACGCCACCAACGTGACCAGGCCCTCGGCGTCGGGGCCGCTCATGGTGCCCGCGTCTCGCGTCTCGACGCCTTCGGCCCCCAGCTCCCACAGCTCCGCAGCGACGTCCTCCGCGCTCTCGGAAGGCACGTCGACGTGAACGTATGGGTATCGCGCTTTCGTGTCCACTTTGGGCCCCAGGCCGGCTTACCTCCTCGGCCCCTCCCTGCGAAATACCTTTGGTATTCCTCGGTCGGGGCCTGCGGGGGCGCTCGCCCTGGGACCCAAATTGAACACGAAGGCCGCTTTGTGATCACACATCGGGTATCGCGCTTCGTTCACCTGATCGAGATCACGAATGTGCCCTGCTCGGCCGCATTCCCTGATTGATTGGCGATGTAGATCGACGGAATCAAGACGGCAGCTCCGACGATGGCGACGGCTGCGACCCAGAACCACCACTTGGTGAAGACGCTGCCGCCCGGCTCGGGCACCGCGACGCGGAGCGGCGCAGCCACGTCACCGCGCGAAGCCACGGGCAGGCCAGTGTCGTCCAGCCCCTCGAAGTAGTACTCGACGAGCGGGGGCGCGACGGCTTCGGCCGGAATGGTGGCGTGGTAGACGCCCTCGCGACGCTCGGTGTCCACGCGCCGGAAGACGTCGTCGGTGCCCTGGCGATATGCGAGCACCAGGCGCGCGACGCGCCCGCTCGGATCGTCGACCTCGGCGGTCAGCGGGATCTCGGTCTCGCGTTCCGACTCCGGCGGCGAACGATGGCGGATGGTGACCGGCGCCGGCGGTTGGCCGCCCGGGCGCCCGTCCGCGACCCACTGTTCGTACACGGTGGCGAAGAAGGTGCGGAAGCGCGGAGAGACGTCCGCGCCGGGCTGGTGCTCCGGGTCGAGGGCCAACAGGCTTCGATAAGCGCCCGCCGCCTCCTCCTCACGACCGAGGGCGAGGTATGTGAGCGAGAGCAGCTCGTAGATGACGGCCTTGTCCTGGTCGGTGTTCCCCGCACGCACCAACGCCGCCGAGAGCGTCTGAAGCGCCTCCTCGTAGCGAAGCTCGTCGTAGAGCTCCTGGCCCTGTTGGATGAGCGGGTTGTTACCGTTCTGCGCGCTGGCGACGGAGGAGAGCGCCAGGGACGAGGCGACAAGCGAGACGATCAGGAGACCCGCACGCATGCACGCACGATACGACAGAGCAGCCCTCGGAGTACATCTCGTGATCACGAAGGGGTGAAGGAGAGTCGGAGCGCGACGTACACCCCCAGCAAAACGACCCAGAGAATGGGCTGAACGCGGAGGCCGCTGACCCAGCCGACGATGGGGGTGGCCGGCGGCAACAGGGACACGGCCTTCATCACAAGCGACAGGTTCGACGCGCGCAAGCACAGCCAGAGGAGCACGAAGTGGACCACCAGGAGGGCGGCGCCCACCAGAATCCAGCTGACGAGGAGCCAAAAGGCGGCGGTCACGCCGACCTTCCTACCACGTTTGCGATGTGTTAAAGGCTCGGCCGGATGGCATCGCGAACGATCCGCGTCGGCCTCATCGGGTACGGCGTCGTTGGGCAGGGGATCGTCCGTCTGCTGCGGGGCAACGCCGCGACCATCGAGGAGCGCCTGGGCGCCCCCATCGAGGTACGCAAGATCGTCGCCCGTGATCCGGCCAAGGCGCGCGAGATCGAGGCGCCCGAAGGCACCCTCTGCTTCGATCCCGAGGAGGTGCTCGCCGACCCGGAGATCGACATCGTGGTGGAGGTGATGGGCGGCACCCAGTCGGCCGGCTCCTACGTCCGCACCGCCATCGAGCGCGGCAAGCACGTGGTCACCGCGAACAAAGCGCTGCTCGCCGAGCACTCCGAGCTGATCGAGCTCGCCGAGCAGAAGGGCGTCGACCTCTACTTCGAGGCGGCGGTCGGCGGCGGCATCCCGATCATCCGGCTCTTGCGCGAGGCCTTCACCTCCGACCGCATCGTCGCGCTGCGCGGCATCGTCAACGGCACCAGCAACTACATCCTCACGCGGATGACCGTCGCTGGGCTCGAATTCGACGACGCGCTGCGCGAAGCGCAGGAGAAGGGCTACGCCGAGTCCGATCCCACGTTGGACGTGAACGGCGGAGACGCGGCGCACAAGCTGACCATCCTCGCGACCCTCGCCTGGGGCGCGCGCGTCGACCCCGAGGACATTCCGAAGAGCGGCATCGACGAGGTGAACGCGGTCGACATCCTGTTCGCCAATCGCTTCGGCTACGTGATCAAGCCGCTGGCCGTGGCCCGCAGCACCGAGAACGGCGAGCTCGACCTCCGCGTTCACCCCGCGCTCGTTCCGCGCGGCAGCGTGCTGGCGAGCATCTCGGGGGCGCTCAACGCGGTCTACGTCGAGGGCGAGATGCTGGGGCCGTGCCTCACCTCGGGCCTCGGCGCGGGGGCGCTCCCGACCGCGATGAGCGTCGTGAGCGACATCGTCGACGTGGGCCGGAACCTCCTCGTCGGAGCGCACGGCCGCGTGCCTTCGCGCGCCTTTCTGGGGGAGCACCTCAGCGAGAAGAAACGCATGGATCCCGGCGACCTCCGCTGCCGCTGGTATTTGCGTTTCTCCGTTCGGGATCGGCCCGGGATCCTCGCGCGAATCGCCGGTGTTCTCGGGGCCTTCGAGGTGTCCATCGAGCAGATGGTCCAGGAGGGGATCGGCGCTGGTGACACGCCGGTCTCGGTGGTGATGCTGACCCACGTCTCGCGACAGCGGGACGTGATGCGGGCGCTGGGCGAGATAGAATCGCTCCACGACGTCGTGGAGCCGCCGCGGGCGCTCCGCATCGAGGAAGACTGAGAAGCCAGAGCGAGGGGAGAGCGATGGATTTCGACGAAGCGCAGGTCAAGGTGAAGGATCTCGAGCAAGAGCCCGGGCAACGACAAGCTGCTCGAGCTCTACGCACTCTTCAAGCAGGGCACCGAAGGGGACGTCAGCGGCAAGCGTCCAGGCATGCTCGACGTGAAGGGGCGCGCGAAGTACGACGCCTGGGCCGGGCGCAAGGGGATGAGCCAGGACGACGCCAAGCAGGCGTACGTGGCGCTCGTCGAGAAGCTGATCGCGGCCGACGGCTGACCGGCCGCGCGGCTACAAGAGCGAAACCACCCAGTACGCGCCGATCCAGGCGCCGGCCGCCGACCCGATGGTGGTCAGCGTCGCGACCAGGAGCACCCGCGTGAACTGGTTTCTGTAGATCCCGCGCCAGGTCTTGGTGTCCTCGGGGATCTTCTCGCAGTCCGCCACCGTCGGCTTGCGCAGATGCGCCTCGACCAGGCCAGTGACCACACCCACGGGGATGGTTGGATTGAGCGAGGTGATCGGCGACGCGATCATGCTGGTGAGCACGGTGAGCGGTTTGGCCAACGCCACCACCGCGAGCACGCCCGCAGCGACCGAGTTGGGGAGGATCCACGCGTAGATCATCTCGCGCAGGCCCTGCTCCTGATGATCGTGATAGCCCTTGTAGAAGGCGGCGAGAACGATCAGCGGGATGACCCACTTGAGCACGTCCGCGATCTTCGAGGGCGGCGGGATCTTGCTCAGCTCCTCGCGATCGACCTCGGCGTCGATGTAACCCACCATGCCATCGACGTGACCCGCGCCCACCACGGCGACGATGGTCTTTCCCGGGGCCTCGCGGATGGAGGCGATGAGGTATTTGTCGCGCTCGTCGATCAGGGGCCGCTGCACCTGAGGAAGCTGCTTGGCGAACTCCTTCATCATGTCCGAGATGGCGTCGCGATCCTTGAGCTCCTCGATCTGCTCCTCGGAGATCTCGCCGGCGGCGAAGAAGCTTCCGACCAGGCTGCCGATCACCTTCGACTTGTTCCAGAAGGAGAGGCTCCGCCAGGTGCGCTTGAGGGTCGCCTGGATGTCGCGGTCGGCGAGCACGAGCTCGGCGTCGATCTTCTCCGCCTCCTCCACCGCAGCCAGCATCTCTGCACCGGGTTTGACGCCCAGCGCATCACCCAGGCGCCGCTGATAGGCGGAGAGCACGAGGCTCGTCATCAAGAAGAGGACCTTCTTCTCCTTGATGACCTGGAAGATGTCGAGCTTCTGCCAGCGGGTAGCGTCGGTGAGAGAGCTCAAGCGCATCTCGTCGAGCTCGACGCAGACGGTGTCGGGCTCGAGGGCGCGGATCACCTCCCGCACCTCGTCCACGCTCTTCTTCGAGATGTGCGCGGTGCCGACGATGTAGATGTCACGGCCTTCGTGACGAAGGTGAACGACGTTGTCGGAGAACCTCTCGGGGCTCTCGTCGCGATCTTCGTCAGCCATCGGGGAGCCCGTTATGCGCGCGCCAGGTGGCGAGCGCAACATCTCAGAGCCGGTCGGCGACGGCCTCGATGGTGCTGGCCACCGCGGCGGTCCCGTCCGCGCAGACGGATTGAGGCAGGACGACCGCACCCTGTGAGTCGAGGGCCTGGGCCATCTGCAGGTACCGGCGCGGCGGAAAGGACGGGCCGCGGCCGGCGACCGTGCAGGAGGGGGCGAGGCGCGTGGGATCCCGGGGGTCGGGACGTACCTGCATCGCGTCGTCAGCGAGGATCTCGTCGTAGTGCGGCGGCTGGCCGGGTCGTGGCGCGAGCGCGAGCGGCAGGCCCACGATGGGCACGACGATCAGGTCGAGGGGGTCGCTCCTGAGCGCGGAGAGCCCGTCGACGTAACGCCGCGGATCGTGCAGTCGGTCGCTCATGTCGTCACAGACCAAGCCCGGGTCCTCCATGCGGCCGGAGGCGTCCGCGAAGAAGGTGGGGTCCTGGACCGAGCAGTCGTCGTGATCGCTGACCAGGAAGACCACCAGGACCGAATCTCGGCGGAGGAAGCCGGCGTTGGCGCCGTCCGCGTGACCGCAGGAGTCTCGATAGAAGCGCGGGGGAGCGCGGCTCTCCGAGAGCGCCTTGAGCGCAGCGTCGAGGGGTTGGGCGTAGGGACAACCGAAAATGCCCATCGTGACCGAGCAAGCCGCGTCGACGCGATAGCTGTCGAGGTCGTCCCCCGGCGTCCAGACGAGGAAGGGCGGAATGTCGAGCCCGCAGACGTCGCTGAGGCGACCCGTGCGACCACGGCCGAGGATTGCGTCATCCCCGAAGTCGGGGCTGAGGCATCCGTCGACGAAGGTCCCGCCGCTGCCGAGGTCGGCGGTGATGGCCGCGAAATGCAGATCGTGAACCGGCGTGATGTCGAACGTGCCGTCGCCATCGACGTCGCCGCTCAAGAGCGCGGTGACCAGCGTCGGCACGGTGTCGAAGAGGGAGACCTGCTCTTCGAGCATCGACTCGCGGTTGTCGACGACGAAGAGGATGTCGACGCATCGCCCGGGGCCGGTGCAGCGCGGAGGCGCGTAGGCCGGCGCCTCGGGATCGCATGGACCGGTCGGCGGCAGGTAGGGAAGCGCGTCGCCGTCGTGGCTCGTGAAGCAACCGGTCACAGCGAAGAGCGCCACCATCAGCGTGGCCGTGCAGACGCGAATGGCCGACATCGTCGGGCGCGAGCTTAGAACAGATCGGGGCGCCGCGGTGTTAGGATCGCGCCACGTGGGGTGCTGCCAGCGTCTTCGATGGTCGAATGCGTCGATCCTGACGCTCGTCCTCGTGTGGGCAGGGTGTGGGGACGACGCGATCGAAACCGACGGTGCGATGCCGGATGCAGGGCCGCCGGACGCGACGAGCGAAGTCGTTCCCGAGTCACCGGCGCCGCCGGTGCTCACCCCGTGTCAGCCGGGCTGGCGCGAGGAGACCAGCGAGTCGGCGACCACCTGCTCGCCGTGGCCGGAGACCGGACGGGCGGAATGCACGGGGGTGGAGGCGCACTTCCCGGGTGAGCCGGGTTGTCGGGCGATCGGGACGCCCTGCCCCACCGGCGACTTCCCGGACGACGCACCCGCCGACGCGATCTTCGTTCTCGCTGGCGCCACCGGGGGCGACGGAAGCCGTGCCGCTCCCTACGGCTCGATCCGCGAGGCCGTCCGAGCGGCGGCCTTCGACGCCACCATCCTCGTCGGGCCGGGCACCTACGACGAGGCCGTCGCGCCGCTGCGACAGCTCACCTTGCGGGGCGTCTGTCCGGAGCGGACGGTGCTCACCAACACCGCCAACGACGTTCCGGTCCTGAGCGTCGACGGCGCTGAGGTGACGGTCGCGAACCTCTCGATTCGTGACGCCGAAGGAAGCGCGATCCTGGGCCAGCAGGCTGCGACGACGCTCCACGTCGACTCGGTGCTCATCGAGAGCGTTCGGTTCACGGGGATCGGCGTGATCGAAGGGGCGCACCTCGAAGCCCAGGACCTCATCGTTCGAGGGATGCGCTCGCGCACGGACGGGCGCTTCGGGCGGGGCGTCGACCTCGAGTACGGCGGCACGGCGAACATCGTGCGCGCTGTCTTCGAGGGTGCGCGCTCGGAGGCCATCTTCGTCGGCGAGGACAGCGCTCTGACGCTCGAGGACTCGTTGCTCGAGGGCACGTTGCCCCAGATGGCCGATGGGTCCTTCGGGGAGGGCATCCTGGTGCAGTCCGCTGGAACGGCGGAGGTGCGCCGCTCGGTCGTGTCGAACAACCGCGGCGCCGGGCTCGGCGCCTTCGACGAGGGGTCACGGATCGTCGTCGAAGATTCGGTCATCCAGGGAACGCAGGTCTACGAGGACGACGAAACCACCGGATTCGGGCTGGGCCTCGAAGAAGGGGCGACCTGCGAAGCGCGACGGGTCCTCCTCACGGAGAACGCCGAGGCGAACGTACTGGTCGAAGCGGCGACACTCTCACTCGAGGACGTCGTCGCGCGCGACGCGAGCGGGCGCCCAAACGGGAGCAACGGACGAGGCATCCAGGCGCAGGGGGGTGCGACGCTCACGTTGACGCGCGTGCTCTCCGAACACAACCGCGAGGTCGGCCTTCAGGCGCTCGGGTCGATGGTCAGCGGTGAAGACGTGGTCGTGCAGGACACCCGGGGGGACGACCTCAGAGGCGACATCGCTCGCGGGATCGGGGCCGAGTCGAACAGCATCGTGGAGCTCACGCGCGTCCGGGTCACCCACGTGGGCGAGCTCGGTATCGCCGGCTTCGGCTCGGGAACGCGCGTCACGGTGTCCGAGGTCGAGGTGAGCGACCTCGAGCCTTCGTGTGCTGGGACCGACTGCACCGTTTCCGTCGCCGCTGGGATCGGTGCGTACGAGTCGAGCGCCGTCGTCGTACGCAGCTTCGTCGTCCGTGGGTCGCCGGTCTGCGGCGTGCACGTGGCCGAGGCATCCGACCTCGACCTCGAAGCCGGCGAGATCACCGACAACGACCTCGGCGCGTGCGTTCAGGTCGCAGACTACGACCTCACCCGACTGACCGACGGCGTCCTGTACCGTGACAACGGCAGCAACCTCGACTCGACGAGCCTCCCGGTTCCGGAGCCAGCGGCCGGTCTCGGATTGTGACGTGCGATGCGCGCGGCGATCCGGCACCGCGGGCCGCCGAGTACCCAAAGCCGCGGGATTGCGATAGGTCGTATTCGCAGCTCGTCCGTCTCATGAGACAATGGAGAAACTCGTGCGCCTGATTCACCTCGCCCTCCCCGCCCTCCTCCTCTCGGTCGGGTGCTCGAGCTGCGGCAGTGCGGCCAGCGAAACGCCGCCGCCCGAGACGATCTCCGCCGAGACCGAGGCGGAGCCCGCCGAGGCCGAGCCCGGCCCCGCCGAAGAAGGGCCTGCGACGGCCATCGCCGCGCCCTCCGCGGAGCAGCTCCAGGGCTTCGCGGCCTCGAGCAACGCGTTCGCCTTCGACCTCTATCAGAAGGTTCGGGGTGAAGAAGGCAACCTCGCCTATTCGCCGGCGAGCATCTCACTCGCCTTCGCGATGACCTATGCGGGCGCGCGCGGGGAGACCGCGACGCAGATGAAGGACGTCCTGCGCCTGCCGGACGACGCCAACGCGGTCCACGAGTCGGCGAGCCGAATCCTGGCCAGCTGGAACGATCCGGAGCGCGAGACCTACGAGCTCCGCGTGGTCAATCGCCTCTTCGGCGAGGAGAGCTACACCTTCGTCCCCGAGTTCGTCGCCCTCACCCGCGACCGCTACCGGGCACCCTTACAGGGCGTGAGCTTCGTGAGCGACCCGGAGGCGCAGCGCGAGCACATCAACGGCTGGGTCATGGAGCAGACCAACGACCGCATCGAGGACCTTCTCCCAACCGGGTCGATCGACGACCTCACACGCCTGGTCCTGGTCAACGCGGTGTATTTCCTCGGCAAATGGGATCACGCCTTCGACGCGGCCGCGACCTCGCAGCAGCCTTTCTACGCGAGCGACGGCGCCACGACCGAGGTCGCGACCATGCAGCAGACGGAGTCCTTCGCCTATGGCGAGGCCGACGGGGTGCAGGTCCTGCAGATGCCCTACGTGGGCGACGAGCTGGCGATGACCGTGGTGCTGCCGCGCGAGCGGAACGGCCTCACAGCCATCGAGAGCGCGCTGAGCCAGGAGCGTCTCGACGGGTGGCTCGCGGCCACTTCGGTCCAGCGCACGCAGGTCTTCCTTCCGCGCTTCGAGCTCTCGAACGCGCGCATCCCGCTGAAGGACGCGCTGATCGCCATGGGCATGGAGCTGCCCTTCGACCGGGACCGCGCCGACTTCACGGGCATGGCCGCTCCGCCCGACGCCGCCGATGAGCTCTACATCAGCGACTGTTTCCACGAAGCCTTCGTGAAGGTCGACGAAGAGGGCACCGAGGCCGCGGCCGCGACCGCCGTGGTCATGGCCACCCGTGGTGCGCGTCCTTCCGAGCCCGCCGTCTTTCGCGCGGACCACCCCTTCCTCTTCTTCATCCGCGACACGACGAGCGGGGCGATCCTCTTCGTCGGCCGGGTCAGCTCTCTTCGTCCTCGTCGATGAAGTAGTTGAAATCCTCGGCGTGCTCGTGATGCAGCACCTCGTAGGCGTGCGCCGGGCTGCGGGCATGAAAGAGCTGCGCCTGGATGATCGGGTCGCTGCCGATCGTACGTGCGAGCATGGCGAGGATCTGCAGGTGTCGCGTGCGCTCGGTCGGCGGGAACGCGAGCAACAGGACGCAATGGACCGGGCGCCCGTCGGGAGACTCGAAGGGCAGCCCTTCCTCGCTGATGCCCATCACGCCCACCGTCGTGGTGGCGTCGGGCAGCTCGCCGTGCGGGACGGCGATTCCGCCGCCGAGCGCCGTCGACTCGGACTCTTCGCGCTCGAGGAACGCCGTCAACAGGGCGTCGCGAGACTCGGACGGCAAGTGGTGAGAGCTGATCATCAAGTCGGTGAGCTGCTCGATCGCCTCGCGCGGCGAGGAGGGACGGAAGTCGGTGATGATGTTCTCTTCGTGAATGAAGTCCATCAACCGGAGCCGGTCGTGACCCGTCTCTCCGGAGCGCCCGAGGGCGAGGCGCGTGAGCAGGGGACCGAAGAGCTCGTTGAGGACCACCCCCGTCAGCACCGCGGCCACGAAGAGCTCCACCGTATCTCCGGCCAACTCGGTGATCCGGCGATCCTCGCCGAGCACCAGCACCAGGCCGACGGCGATCCCCGCCTGCGGCACCATCGCCAAGCCGAGGTTCTGGCGCACCCGGTCCGGCGCACCGCCGAGCCGCATGGAGAGGCGGCCGGCGAGGACCTTGGCGGACATGCGCGCACCGAAGAACGCCACGGCCATCAACCCCGCCCTCGCCGCGTGATCGAGCGAGAGCTCCATGCCGGCGAGGGTGAAGAAGACCGCGAGGATGGCCGGCTCGAAGCTCGTGAAGAGCGCATCGACGACCTGGTCACGACTCCGCGTGACGTTCGCCTGCGTGAGGCCGAGAAAGAGGCACGAGAGCATCGCCGAGTAGCCCAAGTGGTTGGAGAGCCCGACGCAGAGGAGGATCGCGAGCAGGCCCGCTGTCGAGAGCAGCTCGTGGCGCTGCACGAGGCGGCCCACGATCACCATGACGAAGGCCGCCACCGCGCCGGTGAACGCCGCCTCCCCGAGCTGCAGGAAGGCCAGGGCGATGCCCGCGGCGTCGACGGCGCCGTTGGGCTCGAGGTGGGTGTGGAGGATCGCGCGCGCGACCTCGAAGAGAAAGATGCATGCGATGTTGTCGAGGGCCACGCCGGCGATGAGCGTCTTGACCAGGACTCCCTTGGCGCGCGTCTCTTTGACCAGGGCGACGATGGTCGCCGGCGCGGTGGAGATGGCGAGCATCCCCAAGAGGAGCGCGAAGCTCCAGTCGAAGTCGGGGAAGAAGATGACGGATGCGAAGACGAAGGCCGGGACCAGCAGCACCTCGAGCGCGAGGAGGAGGGCGAGCCGCCGGCCAGCGTGGCGGAGGCGCCGCACGTTGAGGTGCGCACCCACGGTGACCGCCATCAGCCCGAGCGCGAACTGGGTCATCGGGTACATCGCAGAGACCGCCTCGGCCGGGAACAGCTGGATCCCCATGCGACCGATGGCGATCCCGGCCACGATCTGACCGGTGACGGCCGGCAGGCGCACGCGCTTGGCGATTGCGCCGAAGGTGACACCGACCAGCAGCACCGTCGCCAGCACCAGGAAGGGGTCGGCCGCGTCCGTCAGCCAGCGCGAGGTCCAGGTTTCGGGCATGGATCGATCTTGTCGGTCACCGCTGCTCCCCCAACCTCGGGCGCGCGCGCCGGCATGGTAGGTCGGCTGCCCCTGGAATGCGAGATGGGCGCGCGGGGGCGCGCTTGGCGCCATGGCGGGCGACGCAACCGGCGCTCAGCCGCGGTCGTGCTCGTGCTCGTGGTAGAGCGTCGCCACGACGAACCAGGGGGCGAAGAGAACGACGGAGACGATCACGACCACCACGCCGGAGACCGGGCCGATGCGGGCGGCTTCCATGAACGGCGCGGAGGAAAAGCCGACCTTGGCGAACCACGCGAGCCAGAGCGCGGCGATGAGCCAGAGGTAGTTCCGCCGAATGCGGACCGAGAGCGCCTGCAGCAGCGTGATCGGAGGGGTGGGGGCGGACAGGCTTCGCCGGAGCTCGGCCTTCCAGGTGGGGTTGGCCTCCTCCTCGAGCATCTTCGAGAAGAACCCGGCCTCGAGTGCCCGGACGCGCTTTCGAACCATCACCAGGTCCTGGAATCGGCGGGCTTCGAGCCACGCGAAGATCAGAGTCAGGAAGAGTCCGAGGAAGAGGATGTAGTGCGGCGCCCGCGCCTCGCCGAAGACGTAGGAGACGAGCGCGAGGCTCGCGCCGAGCGCCCAGTTCGTCGTCTTGTCGAGTCGTACGCGGTAGATCGTGAGGCGCCCGAGCTCACCTCGGTAGAGGTGGATCATCGCCGTCCCGAAGTTCTTACTCTCGCTCACGTGGCGTGATGTAGGGCCGAATCCGCATTCGGCCACCAGGCGACGCAATTCCGCGCCATGGCGCGCGCAGCCACCCGGAGACGCATCTCTTTCGCGGGTCCGCGGGCTCAGGGCGCGCCCGCGTCGATCCAACGCACGATGCGCAGGCGCTCCTCACAGGTGGGCAGCGGGGCGTCCGGCGGCATCCGCTCGCCGACACCCACGTCCCAGCGAATGCGGACGAGCTCGGCCCGCACGGCGGATTCGACGTCCCAGTCGAGGCCCGCGGGAGCGCCCATGCGATCCGCGTCGGTGATCCGCGTCGAGGAGTGACAACGCGTGCAGTAGGTGGCGAAGAACCCGCGCGCATAGGTCGTCCACGTGTCTCCCCCGATGTCGTCGCCAGGCATGGCCGTGAGTGCATCGAGGGTCGGGCACGGCAGGGCGGCGTCGATGGCCGCGTCCGCCGTGGCGCCGTCCGCGCCGAGCGCGTCGGCCGGCGCGTCGGCCGGCGCGTCGGCCGGCGCATCGGCCGGCGCATCGAACTCAGCGTCCATCCAGGCGTCGACAGAGGCGTCGGTCCGCGCGTCGGGAGCTGCATCGGAGCCGTCCACCCGTGCGTCCATCGGTGGCGTGCTCCCGTCTCGTGCGCTCGCATCCGCCACACGCGCGTCCGCGTCCCCACGGCCGCTGTCACCAGCGTCGCTGACCTCGGCGTCCTTCGCGGGCGCTTCGTCGCTGCAGGCGCTCGTGACGACGAGCGCGCACGCCGCGATCACGAGCCATCTTCTGCATCGAGATCGACGCATCCGTCGATCGTAGCCGTCCGGGCTGACTTCGGCGACGTCGAATCGGGCGGGGATCGTCAGCCCGACCCCACGTCGAGACTCCAGCCCATCGTATGCCGGGCGTTGATCTCGCTGCGTAGCTGATGACGCGTCTCTCCGCGTTCGTCCCTGTACACGAAGCCATCGACCCCGAAAGGACCGAAGTAGCCGGCGGCGGCGAGCGCTCGGCCGACGCGATGCAGCTCGGCAAGGGCTTCGTCTCTGTAGGGGCCCGTGAGCTCGCCGGGGTGCGGGGCGCGGGAGCTCTGCCAAGCGCCAGCCTCGCAGCTCTGGATCACGAGGTCGCCGTGGCGGATCGCTCCGTCTGGTTGGAGCCAGGCGTGCACGGAGGTCTCGACGAGCAGCTCGACGCGCGGCTCGACCTGCACGCCTTCGTGCATCGGCGTAGCGGCGAGCCAGGCGCGGTCCTCGTCGGTCAGCACCTGGCCGACGCGGCGCTGGCCGCGCCCGGCGAAGCCGAAGGGGCGCTTGAGGAGGACGCCGAGGGGCGAGTCCATGCGCGCGAGGGCGTCCTCGACCTCGTCCTCGTGGGTCGCGAAGATCGCGCCGTCGAGGGTCTGACCGAGCTCGGCACAGAAGCGCCGATGGTTGACGTGGCGGATCACCTCGACGGGTGGCGCAGGCGTCGGGACGGCGCCCGCCTCCTCGAGCGCGCGCCGCGCGGAAGGCGTCATGCAGAACGCATGGCCTTCGAGCCCCGTGGCGTCGCCCTCCGCCACCAGAAAGTCGTCATCGTTCAAGAGCCGCGGACGGACACGCGGAACGAGCGACTGCATCCGCCGGTCGATCGCCCGAGCGCGCGCGTAGCCCGCACCCTTTTCGAGCTCGAGATCGGCGTCGAGGTTCAGGACCCACGCACGGGCTGCCACGCGATCATCTCCCGTACGAACTCGGGGCTCATCCCCGCCTTCTCGCGCAGATCGGCGCGCACCGGCTCACCGCGCATCACCATCGGCGAGAGCGGCGCCGGCAGGTGCGACGCCCAGGTCGCGAAGTCGGTCGCGCCGGTGAAGAGCTCGAACCAGTGCATCGCGAAGCGGACGTGTCCGATCTCCTCGCGGCCCACGGTGTCCTGCACCCGCGCCCCGAGCTCATCGCCGACGTCGCGGAAACGCTGAGCGAAGCGCGACGCATGGTCGAGGTTGCCGCCCTCGAAGCCCATGCCGAGGACGGCGACGAAGGCGGCCGGGGTCGAGACACGCGGCACCCGCTCCCAGAACCAGTCCCGCACCTCGAAGTCGCCGAAGCCATGACCGAGCGCCTCGAGGTGCTCGGCGTAGAGCCCCATGTGCCGGACCTCGTCGAGGGCGATGCGCAACAGGCCTTCACGAAACGGTGCCGGGGCGTCCGGGAAGGCGAGGAGCGCCCAGCACATGAGCTCCGCCGCCTGGAGCTCGTGGTGCATGAACGCGTGGACCAGACGCGCGCGCGCCTTCGTCCCCCTGAGGCCGCCGCGGCGGGCGCGCACCCCCGAGCTCACGACCGTCAGCTCGGCTGGCCTGCCAGGGGCCCTGATGCGGCGAGCCCGCGGGCCCTCTTCCCACCTCCGAGGCGGCGGCGGGGGCGCGAGCTTGTGGCCGAGATCCCGTGCCTGCACGTAATCCCAGGCCCAGCGCTCGACGGTGTCGGCCCTGGGCGGCTCGGAAGCTTTCTGCTTGTCCCGCACGCCCGCATTCTCTATCCCCCACGGAACGATGCAACCGAAGGACCTCACTGGCTTCGGCGAGATCCACGCCCTGCTCGGACGCGGGACCGAGTTCGAAGGCAAGCTCACCTTCGACGGACGGGTCCGCATCGACGGCAGATTTCGCGGTGAGATATGGAGCGAAGGCATGCTCGTCTTCGGCGACGGCGCCGACATCGACGCGAAGATTGAGGTCGGGACGCTGATTGTCCGGGGCGGCGAGCTCCGGGGGGAGGTCAAGGCCACCGACCTGGTCGAGCTCCACGCCCCCGCCCGCGTCCTTTGCGACATCCACGCCCCCCAGCTCTTCATCGACAAAGGCGTCCACTTCGAGGGCCGCTGCACCATGCCCGAAGCCGAGGTCCACGAGATCGACGAGGCGCCGGAAGAGGTGATGGAGGCGGAGCCGGAGCCGGAGCCGGAGGCCGAGGCGGACGTGGAGGCCGAGGCCGAGGCCGAGCCCGAGGCGGACGCGGACGCCGAGGCGGACGTGGAGGCCGAGGCCGAGCCCGAGGCGGACGCGGAGCCAAACGCGGAGCCGGACGCGCGGTAGGCTCGTTTCGCTTCGCTCACTCAGGCGATTTGGCGCGATGTGGGCCGAAGCTTGACGGGGACGGTCTACACTTTTCAACTTTCGGCTGGGCCCCGCGCAGGCGGATCGAACCCCCTCGTCCATCGGAAACTTGATGGGGACGGTCTACACTTTTCAACTTTCGGCTGGGCCGCGCGCAGGCGGATCGAACCCGGGTGGGCTGGCGAAAGTTGAAAAGTGTAGACCGTCCCCGTTAGTCCGCGCGCAGGCGGATCGAACCCGGGTGGGCGTGGCGAAAGTTGAAAAGTGTAGACCGTCCCCGTTGGCCGGCGGTCCCCGTTGGTCCGCGCGCAGGCGGATCGAACCCGGGTGGGCGTGGCGAAAGTTGAAAAGTGTAGACCGTCCCCGTTGGCCAGCGCGACACCAGCCGCGCGGCGCCTCTACAGCTGCCAGCCCGCTTGCAGGCCGAAATACACGCCGCCGTCGAAGCCGTTGGCGGCCGTGTCGGCGGTGGCAACGGCGTCGCCGCTGAAGCCGATGGCGTAGCCGACGTAGCCGATGCGGGCGGCGTAGGTGAGGCCGATGTCGAGGGCGCCCATGAGACCGCCGGTGACGTCGAAGCCGAGGGTGGCGCTGCCGGCGCCGAAGGCGGGGGTGAGCTCTCCGTCGCCCATGACGATGCGGAGGCCCGCCTCGGCGAAGGCGCCGAGGAGCCCGTCGTCGAGGATCGGGATCCGTCCCACGCCGCCGATGCGGAGCGAGGGATAGGCCGCCGTAGGCATGGTGTTGTTCGGTCCTAGCTCGAAGGCGTCGTAGACGAAGCCGAGGCTCGCGCCCAGCTCGAGGGTGTCGAGATCGAAGAGGTAGCCCACGTGAACACCCAGGCGATACGCGGTCGTGTCGATGGGCACGACCATGCCGCTCGATAGCTCTTCGTTCGATCCGAGACCGAGCGCGATGGCGAAGTCGAAGGAGGCGAAGAGCCCCGAGAGCACCCCGCTCTCCGCGTCGAAGGGCCGCGCCAGAATCGCGAAGGTGAGCTGAGGAAAGAACGCCGAGTACGTTCGCCGGAGCCCGTTTCGCAAATTGATCGACGCGTTGCGGCTTCGCCCGTCGAGACCGATCAGCCCGACGATCATGGGATGCTCACGCGCCGGCCCCGACGCCTCGTCCTCGTCTTCCGGCCGCTCCTCGTCGAGGTGCGCCACCTCGCTCGTGTCCGCGGCGAGCTCCTGTTGGCGCGCGGAGGCGGCGCGCTCGTCGAGGATCCCGATGACGCGATCGAGCGCGGCCATCACCTCGCGATTGAAGCGCTGCCGGCTGCTCTGGTTTCGTGGCATCGGCACCTCTGTCGAATCGAGCTCCTGCCCCTCGTCGTCCAAGAAGCGCACCGCGACCCGCCTCCGTCCCCTCATCTGCCCGGTGATCACCAGGCTCACTCGCTGCGCCTGCGCCGCGGCCGCGATCCCTTCGGCGGTCGTGAGGTCGGCGCCCGACGCTCGGGCGGCCGAGGCAAAGGCCGCGCCGTCCTCGAGGGTCACCCGATCCCCGACCGCGCGCGCGACCGCGTTCTGCGCCGGCCGATGTCCCCGGCCCTCGAAGTCCACGATCACCGATGACCACTGTGCCTCGGCGCCGGCGGGAAGGATCCCGACGAGCACCGACACCAGCCCCACCCCGAAGAACCAGCGTCCCATCGGCCGAAGAGTACTCATGTGGAGCGCTTGCCCGAAGATCCGAGCCCTTGCCCAGGGCCTCTTCGGTGCTCACTTTCGTGACACCCATATCCGCCGTGTGGCAGGAGGGTCACAGGATGGTGGAAACGAAAGTGACCACACAACCCAAAAAGCCTCGTGATTTCGTGAAGGCTTTTGGTGGCCCGCCGTTTGAATAAGTGGCGGCCCAGGATCATCTTTGATCCAGCGCGGAGGAAGTTGAATCGATGCGATATCTGGCGAACTTTGGAGGCCCCCTCGTCCTGGCCATCTTTGTCACGGCACTCGGTGCGGGCAGCGCCGGAGCCCAGGACAACGCGGCCACCATCGCCTCGCGCATCGGCAACCGCGTCTCCGTCCGCGCGGTCGATTCCGAAGGAAGTGTCGGCTACGGCGAATCGATCGCCGTCGTCGAGGCCCCCATCGACGATGTGATGGAAGTGGTCCTCGACTACGCCAACTACGCCGAGTTCATGCCCCACTTCACCCAATCGCGGATCCTCTCCGCCCGGGGCGCGAGCGCCATGGTCTACATGCAGGCCAGCGCCTTCCACGACACGATCACGCTGTGGGCCAACATGCGGCTCCGAAAGCGCCCCAACCGCGGGGACACCCAGGTCGTCGAGGGAACGATGACCTCGGGCAACATCGACACCTTCACGGCCACATGGGAAGTCACCCCCATCGACGAGGGGCGAACCCTGGTCCGTTTCCGGCTCCTGATCGACCCCGACATGCCCTTTCCCTCGGGCGTGATCACCGATGAGAACGTGCGCAACGCCCGCCGGGTGCTGACCGCGTTCCGCGAGCGCGTTACGCGCAGCTGAAACGCGCGATTTCGTTCGCGAAATCGGCCCCTCTCCCTCCCTTGACGGGGCCGGTGGCCACTGCTAAGTACGCGCGCGTCGAGCGACGGGTGGTTTTCGCGGGTTAAAAGGCCGCGGAAAGGGCCCTAGCTCCCAAAGCGGCTTCCAAAAGTGGGGGCCGCAAAAAACGCGAGTAGGCCCCTTCATGACGTTCCTCTCTGCGGCGCTGCTTTCCGGCGGCTCCATCATCGACCTCGACGGGACGATCTTCATTCAGCTCGTCATCTTCTTCGCCGCGTTCTTCATCCTGCGCTCCCTGGTGTTTCAGCCGATGATGAAGCTCTTCGACGCGCGCGAAGAGGCCATCGACGGCGCTCGTCGCGAAGCCCGGGAGCTGACCCGCGAGGCCAAGGAAAAGGGCGCGAGCTTCGACGACGAGATGCGCAGCGTCCGCCGCGAGGCCGGCGACGAGCGCGACAAGCTCCGCGCCGAAGGCCTGCGTATGGAGCGCGAGCTGCTCGAGAAGGTCCGCGGCGAGACGGCCGGGACCCTCGCCGCCGCCGAGAAGAAGATGCAGCAGGAGGCGGACAAGGTCCGCACCGAGATGAAGACGCAGGTGCCTGCGCTCGCGCGGCAGATCGCCACTCAGCTCCTCGGCAGGGAGGTGTCCTGATGAAGCGTTCCGTCTTCGCGGCGCTCTTCGCTGGCGCCCTCCTCGTCGCTCCGGCGACCAATGCTCTCGCTCAGGAGCACGGCGAGCACGGTCAGACCGCCGAGCACGGCGAAGAGCACGGTCTGTCCATCACCGACGCCGTGGGCACCACCGGCTTCAAGGGTGCGCTCGTCAACTTCTGCCTGCTCCTCGCGCTCTTCATCTGGATGGGGCGCAAACCCGTCACGAAGTTCTTCACCGAACGGCGCAGCATGATCGAGAACGAGCTGAAGGAAGCGGCGCGGCTCAAGGAAGAGGCCGAGGAGAAGTTCGCCGAGTACTCGGAGCGCCTCGAGAAGCTCGACGAGGAGCTGGCGCAGATCCGCGAAGAGATGGCGGAGGCGGGCGAAAAGGAGCGCGACCGGATCGTCGCCGAGGCCGAGGCCAAGGCAGCGCGCCTGCGGAAGGACGCCGAGTTCGTGATCGAACAGCAGATGAAGCAGCTCCGCGAGGAGCTCACCGAGGCAGCGGTCTCCGCCGCCGTCGCCGCCGCGCAGGAAGTCCTCGTCGAGGAGACGAGCGCCAATGACCAGCAGCGCCTGGCCGAGGAGTACGTCAAGCGCCTCCACGACCGACTCGGCGCCGACATCGACGTCCAGGGAGGGGCCTGATGGCCGCACCGATCGGAAAGCGCTACGCCCGCGCCCTGCTCGAGCTGGCGCAAGAGCAGTCGCAGGTCAGCAAGGTCGGAAACGACCTCGCCGATCTGGAGAAGGCGTGGAACGACAGCGCCGAGCTGCGCAGCACCTTCGAGAACCCGGCGATCGCGGGCGACGTGCGCCGCAAGATCCTCGACGACCTCGCGAGCCGCATGGGCCTGGCCCCGACCGTGAAGACCACGCTCTTTCTCTTGAGCGATCGGCGGCGCATGCGCTTCTTGCCGGACGTGGTGGAGGCTTTCCGCAACCTCTCCGAGGACATCGAGAAGCAGGTGCGCGCCGAGGTCACGACCGCGACAGCGATGCCCGAGAGCTTCTTCACGCAGATCCAGCAGGAGCTCGAGCGTGGCACTGGCAAGAAGGTGCTCCTCACCCGCAAGCAGGATCCGGCGATCATCGGCGGCGTCATCACCCGCATGGGTGATCGCGTCCTCGACGGAAGCCTTCGCACTCGGCTCGCAGAGCTGCAGGACACGCTCCTCGAGCGCTGAAACTTCGGGGTGAGCCACCGTTCGCCCCTCAATCCTCCCGGTCGAAAACACCACCGACACAGAAAGCCCCGACAATGCAGCTTCGCGCAGAAGAGATCTCGCAGATCATCAAGCAGCAGATCGCAGCTACGACAAGCAGATCGACGTCGTCGAGACCGGCACGGTCCTGACGGTTGGTGACGGCATCGCCCGACTCTACGGCCTCGAAAACGCGATGGCCGGCGAGCTGGTCGAGTTCCCGGGCCATCTGATGGGCATGGTGCTGAACCTCGAGGAGGACAGCGTCGGCGTCGCGATCTTCGGCTCCGACCGACACATCAAGGAAGGCGACACCGTCAAGCGCACCGGACGCATCGTCGAGGTGCCGGTGGGCGACGCCCTCGTCGGCCGCGTGGTGAACGCTCTCGGCCAGCCGGTCGACGGCAAGGGACCGATCGAGAGCGAGCACACCCGTCGCGTCGAGATCAAGGCGCCGGGCATCATGGCGCGCCAGCCGGTCACCGAGCCCCTGCAGACGGGCCTCAAGGCGATCGACTCCATGATCCCCATCGGCCGCGGCCAGCGCGAGCTGATCATCGGCGACCGCCAGACCGGCAAGACCGCCGTCGCCATCGACACCATCATCAACCAGAAGGGCAAGGGCGTTCACTGCTTCTACGTCGCCATCGGCCAGAAGCAGTCGACGGTCGCCAACGTGCTGTCGACGCCTCGAGGAGCACGGCGCGATGGAGTACACGACCATCGTCATCGCCGGGCGCGTCCGAGATGGCGCCGCTCCAGTTCATCGCGCCGTACACCGGCGTGCACCATGGGCGAGTACTTCCGCGACAGCGGCGGCCACGCGCTCTGCATCTACGACGACCTCTCCAAGCAGGCGGTCGCATACCGCCAGCTCTCGCTCCTTCTTCGCCGCCCGCCGGGCCGCGAGGCGTACCCGGGCGACGTCTTCTACGTCCACAGTCGCCTGCTCGAGCGCGCCGCGAAGATGGCCGAGGAGTGGGTCGTCTGCGGCAAGGACGAGGAGCCTAAGCGCGAAGGGGCCGACAAGGTCTACATCGGCGCCCACGCCGAGAAGGAAGCGAAGGAAGCGGCCAAGGAAGCAGGCAAGACCGCCAAGATGCTCCCCGACTCGGGCGGCTCGCTCACCGCGCTCCCGATCATCGAGACCCAGGCCGGCGACGTCTCGGCGTACATCCCGACGAACGTCATCTCGATCACCGACGGTCAGATCTTCCTCGAGTCGGACCTCTTCAACTCCGGAGTCCGCCCCGCCATCAACGTCGGCATCTCGGTGTCGCGCGTCGGCGGTAACGCGCAGATCAAGGCGATGAAGCAGGTCGCCGGCACCCTCCGCCTCGACCTCGCGCAGTTCCGCGAGATGGCGGCCTTCGCGCAGTTCGCGTCGGACCTCGACAAGGCGACACAGAACCAGCTCGCCCGCGGTGAGCGCCTGGTCGAGGTGCTCAAGCAGGGCCAGTACGTGCCGATGGACGTGCTGCTGCAGGTCATCAGCGTCTGGGGCGCGACCAACGGCTACGTCGACGACCTGCCCGTCTCCTCCATCCAGCGCTGGGAGAGGGAGCTGCACTCCTACGTGCAAGCGAAGCGCAAGAAGCTCCTCGCCGCCCTCGGCGAGAAGAAGAAGATCGACGACGACGTCGAGAAGTCGCTCCACAAGGCGCTCAAGGCGTTCACCAAGACCTTCGAAGCCTGAGGCCCGAATGGCCAACCTCAAAGACATTCGCAAGCGGATCGGAAGCGTCAAGAACACGCAGAAGATCACCCGCGCCATGAAGATGGTCGCGGCGGCGAAGCTGCGTCGCGCTCAGCAGAACATCCTCGACCTCCGACCCTACGCCATCAAGACGATGGACGTGCTGAGCGGCGTCGCTGCTCGCGCGGGCGAGGACGAGGATGTTCATCCGCTGCTGGCGCGGCGCGAGCAAAAGAACGTCATGCTCGTGGTCCTGACCAGCGACCGCGGCCTGGCGGGCGCCTTCAACGCCTCGATCAACAAGGCGGCCTACAAGTTCTGGAAGGAGCTCGAGGCCGAGGGCAAGACGGTCACCTTCGCGGTCATCGGCCGCAAGGGCCGCGACTACCTCCGCCGCCGCTCCGCGGACATCCAGAAGGACTTCACCGGCGTGTTCTCGGACCTGTCGATGGACCGCGCGGGCGAGATCGGCCGCTACATCGTCGACAACTATGGCCGCCACGACCTCGATGCGGTCTACGTCATCTACAACGAATTCAAGAGCGCGATCTCCCAGGACGTGGTCGTGGAGCCGCTGCTCCCGATCACGCCGATGCACGTGGACGAGGACGAAACCGCCGTCGACTACATCTACGAGCCCGACAAGCAGGCGCTGCTCGACGTGCTCCTCCCGATGTACGTGGAGATCGAGATCTACCGGGCGCTCCTCGAGTCCGTCGCCTCCGAGCACGGCGCTCGGATGACCGCGATGGACGCGGCGACCAACAACGCCAAGGACATGATCGGCAAGCTGACGCTCCAGTTCAATCGCGCCCGTCAGGCCGCGATCACGAAGGAGCTGATGGAGATCATCGGCGGCGCCGAAGCCCTCAAGGGCTGAGCAGCAGGCTGTGGCGCGGCCATTGCTCGCGCCCGGCGCCGCCCTCCTGCTCGCTCTCTTCAGCGCGAGCCGCGCGCGCGCCGACAACACCACCGAGGACCACCCATGCCTCGGCGTCTGGCGCGGCGTCGGCCACAACGGTGGCGGCCCGCCCTGGACGATCGAGATGACGCTCTCGAACACCGGCGCGCGCTGCGGCGGGATCGAGTACGACGGCGCGTCGCTCGACTGCGGCGGTCCTTTTCGCGCTTGCGAGCTCACGAATGCCGGCGGCGAGGCAGGCGAGAGCTACACCCACAACGTGGGCTGCACGCCTCCCGGGCGAGTGACGTTTCACTGCGACGGCGACAGCATGGAGTGGCACTGGGCGTTGGAGTCGATGACCGTCCAGACGGAGCTTCGGCGCGTGCGCCGGGGCGCCCGAGACGACACGACACCCCCGGGGCCCACGACGTCCGGCGAAGGCGACGACGTGCCCACACCCGCTCCGGCGCATCCCGACGAAGCCCGTGGCGACCCCACACCAAGCGATCGCGAGACGCCACAGCCACCGGCACAGCCGCCGCCCGATTCGCACGACTCGGGGTGCACGATCTCCAGGCCGAAGCGGGGTATCCCGCCCGCGAGCTTCGCGATGTTCCTCGTGGGGCTCATCGCGTGGAGGCGTCGTGGAACCTCATGATGGTGGGTTGCGCGGGCATGTGCTCGGCTCTATCGGCCCCTCACAATGAGTGACTGGTTGGAATTCGAGCTCTGGGGCAATTCGATTCAGAAGTGGCTGATCGCGCTGGGCGTGACGGTGGCAGTGATCCTGGCGCTCCGCATCTTCAAGGGCGTCGTTCTCCGGCGCCTCCGCTCCATCACCGAGAAAACGAAAACGCACCTCGACGACCTGGTCGTGGAGACGCTGCAGGGGACGAAGGGCATCTTCTACCTGGTGCTCGGGGTGTGTGCGGGCAGTCGACTGCTCGACCTCTCGCCGAAGCTCGATCATGGAATCGTGGTCTTCACGAGCGTCGCGTTCTTCGTGCAGGTGGGCGCCTGGATCCATGGAGCGGTCCAACGCGCGGTCGACGGCTACCAGTCGGAGCCGCGCGAGTCCGAAGGTGGGCGAACCATGGTCGCCGCGATCGGCTTCATCACGCGCCTGGTCGTCTGGGCGATCGTCCTCTTGTTGATCCTCTCGAACCTGGGAATCGAAGTCAGCGCACTGGTCGCGGGGCTGGGAATCGGGGGCGTCGCGGCGGCCTTTGCGATGCAGAACGTCCTCGGTGATCTCTTCGCGTCGCTGTCGATCTATTTCGACCGTCCTTTCGACATCGGCGACTTCATCGTCATCGACGACTTCATGGGGAACGTCGATGCGATCGGCCTGCGGTCCACGCGGCTCCTCGGCCTGGGCGGCGAACAGCTCGTCTTTGCGAACGGTGACCTGGCCAAGTCACGGATCCGCAACTATCGGCGCATGAGCGAGCGCCGCGTCCTCTTCCGTATCGGCATCGAGTACAACCTGCCCTACGCCAAGGTCGAACGTGTAGCGGAGATCCTCCGCGAGTGCGTCGACGAGGCCGAAGGCATCCGTCTCGATCGCGCACATTTCGCCGAGTACGGAGACTCGTCGCTGCAGTACGAGGTCGTCCACTACGTCCAGTCGTCGGACTACACCGAGTTCATGGAGCGGCAGCACCACTTGAACCTCGCGGTCTACCGCCGCTTCGAGGAAGAAGGCATACCGTTCGCGTTCCCGACACGCACCGTGCACGTCGTCAACGAGTGAGGAGGCTTCACTGCCGGTGGTGGTGGTGCTCGGGTGCGGTCAGTGCCCACTCTGGTGGCACGCGGCACAAGCTCGCTCGCCGCTGGCAAAGAAGACCTCGGGATCGTCGCTCAGGTCGTCATTGGTGAGGAGGCGCGCGCGCTCGGGCGCGGCCTCGGCCCAACGCGCGAAGGCATCGCGGTATGGCCAGTCCGCTGCGTTGGACTGCGAAAGCGCCTCCGCATATTCAGCCTGCCCGCCTTCGAGGTCGCCGACGCGCACGCGAAGGTCACCGAGCGTGGCGTGGAAGCCCTCGGCCCCGAAGGGAAAGAGTGGACCGCGCCGGCAGCTCCACGAGGTCCCGTCCCCGCAGTCCTCGATCCCTTCGAGGCGGGCGAGCGCGCGTCGTGGGTAGCCGGTGTCGAGCGGGAGCTCCGCAACGCTCACCGCGACGAGAAACGGCGTGAAGCGTGGGTCGGCATCGGCGGCCGCGAAGAGCGCCCTGCGCGGGCCGTCGAGATCCTCGTCCCGTGATTTCGCCGCTTGATAGGCGAAGAAGGCGCGCCAGCCCGCGGCGCTCGTGTCGGACGGGTCGAGCGCGACGGCGTGGTCGAAAGCGCGAGAGGCCCGAATGGCGTAGGGCAGCTCGCGCCGGGCGAGATAGGCTTCCAGGTTGGCGAGTCCGAACCACAGCTGCGCGCGCGCGTCATCGGGATCGTGGTCGATGGCCCCGGCCAGTGCGGAGATGGCGCGGTCCCGAAGGTCGTGCTCACCGTGAAGCACGCGCGTGAAGAGCGCGACCGCCTCGTCGGTGTCGTAGTCGAGAGCATCGACCCGCAGCCACCACCAGAGCCCGGCGGCGCCCGACGTCCCCACACCCAACAGGACGAGCGCTCCGATGAGCGCGACCTTCGCCTTGCGCCGCATCTCGCAGACCTAGCGCCGCCCAAACGAATGTCACGGGTGCAATGACGCGAACGGGTCCGGACCCGGCTCGAGCTCCGCGAGTGTCGCCGCGCCCTCCACCTCGGTGATCTCGAGCGTCATGGGGCCGATCCGGTGCCGCGTGGCGATCTTCGCGCCCGTGGCGAGCGAGATCCACCCTTCCCAGCTCGCCCGCACGCCACCTATCGGAATGATGTGCACCCACATCTTCCAGGCGGTCGGCAAGTCGTGCGGGCCCAGGATCCACAGGTACGCATCGCCCGGCGTGACTCCGCCCTTCGAGTAAGAGACCAGGAGCGCGCTGCTCCCGTCGTGCTGGCGCACGATCGACCGGGTCACACCGTCGTCGTAGAGCTTCGCGACCGGATTGAGCCAGAACGAGTCGTTGCACCACATCCCCCACGCGTCCTCGACGAGCTCCTTCGTGCGGCTGACCGAAACGCGCTCACCACGCTCGAACGCCACCCCCTCGCGGCGATCGAGGCGCTGCAGGACGACGTAGTCCTTCCATGCGACGCGCGACAGCCCGCGCTCCCTGTCCCACAGGTGCTCGTGCCCTCCCGCGAAGCGCCACTTCACGGCCCCCGTCGCCTCCCACGCGTCTTGGTTCACCGCGCGCTGCATCGCGTGCGCGAGCGCCTCCGCCTCGGGCCCTTCCGTACCCCGGGGCCTCGGCTCGGACATCACCCACCCCACCACGATCGCGGCGAGGATGAGCACGGCCGCAAAGGCCCCGAGCCACTTCGCCACCTTCTTCAGCGTCCGCTTCACCGCCAACGCCAGGCTCATGGTCACCGGCGCCACGGCCGCAACCCCCTCGATCTGGTAACGTCCGTTCGAAAGCTCCCTTGCGCCGCGGTCGCCCATGGTGGGCGACGGCTCACGAGACTATGCCTTCCATCGAGCTGACGAGCGGAGCGACCCTTCACTACGAGTCCACGGGCACGGGTGATCCCGTGCTCTGCATCCAAGGCGTGGGGGTCGTGGGCAACGGATGGCGCCCCCAGCTCGACGGCCTCCGGGACGAGTTTCGTCTCATCGCCTACGACAATCGAGGCATCGGCGAAAGCACTCCGGCGGAGGGCCCCGTCAGCATCGAGCAGTACGCCGAAGACGCCGTCGCCCTTCTCGACGCCCTCGGAATCGAACGGGCGCACATCATGGGCCACTCGCTCGGGGGCGTCGTCGCGCAGCAGTTGGCGCTCGACGCACCCTCGCGCGTTCGGAGCCTTTCCCTTCTGTGCACGCTCTTTCGCGCGAAAGACGGCGCAAGGCTCACTCCACGCGTGCTCTCGACCGGCCTGCGCATGATGCTGGGCACGAGGCGTATGCGCCGGGCGGCGTTTCTCTCCAACGTACTTCCAAAGGAAGCCCTGCGTAGCCGCGACATCGACGAGCTCCATGCAGAGCTCTCTCCGCTTTTCGGACGCGACCTCGCGACGACACCCCCCATCGTCATGAAGCAGGTGCGGGCCCTCGGCGCCCACGACGTCTCCGCGCGGCTCGGCGAGCTCTCGGGCATCCCCACGCTGGTGATCAGCGCGGCGCACGACGTCATCGCCCCGCCGTCGCAGGGACGCGCCTTGGCGAACGCGATCGGGGGCGCGCGCTACATCGAGGCAGCGGACGCGGCCCACGGCCTGCCGCTCATGCAGGCCGAGCAGACCAACGCCTGGCTCCGCGAGCACTGGCGCGGGGCGTGACCCGACAGGAGCGTGCTAAGGAGGCGTCGCCGCGTCCGTGTCCGTGTCCGTGTCCGTCTCGGACCACCGATACGGCTCTGGCACCGAGAGCTCGCCCGCGGGCTCGGCGCGCATCCTCGGCATGCCCTGGGGGTAGCGAGCGAAGTGGCGCAGCAGCGCGTAGTCCTCGGCTTCCCTCACCGCCACGTCAGCCGACGCGACGCCCTCGCCCGTGGTGGTCGCGGTGCCGACCACGAGCCAGATCGGCGCGGAGCCGATGAGCAGAAAGCCGTGGCTCAGGGTGCTGATCGTGCCGATGCCCGCCCACAGCGCGTACCACCCCGCCGAGCCCTTGCGGACGTCGACGCTGACCTTGTCGATGCCGGTGCGCCGGATGCTCACGCGCTGGCCTTCTTCGTCGAGGACGTGGACATAGATGTCCTCCACCGCCAGGAGCTCGCCTTCGATGGAGGGAGCGTCGGGGAGGTCCACGACGACTGTTGCACCGTGCACGGGGACGTCCTCGACGGGCACGTTCGTCTCCACCGTGCCGCCCACGTTGGTCCGGTCGAGTGTGTGTGCGCACCCGACGCAGGCGAACGCGACGCAGAAAGCGACCAGCTCAGCGCGCATCGATGGGCTCCCCGATCCGCGACTCGAAGAAGAGCTCGTCCATCGCGGGTCGTATCCGTTCGTAGGCGGGGGCGAGGCGGCGGAGGGTCCCTCGAAAATCGAGCATGAAGCGTGCTGCCGCCGTCGGATCTTCTTCGGCGAGCCACTGCTCACGAATCCATTCGTAGTAGTAGCCCCGAGACTCCAGAAAGAGCGCGGGATCGCCGTCGATTCCCTCGAATGAAAAGCGGTAGCTGTCACCCGGAAAGGTCTCGAGACGGGCATCTTCGTCGAGGACAGTGACCAGGGCGTCGCTCGCGTCCTGCCACTCGCCGTCGATCAGGCGCGAAGCCCGCGAGGGGGAGACGCGAATGGGCTCCGCCGCCGCTCCGAGTGCGGCGAGGGCCACCTCGTCGAAGCGCC
Source organism: uncultured delta proteobacterium (assembly GCA_963727445.1). GTDB lineage: Bacteria > Myxococcota_A > Polyangia > Polyangiales > B10-G4 > B10-G4. Next base: position 69,592 of record CAVSGI010000012.1, on the reverse strand, counting down.
AGTATCCGCGCGTGGCACGGAGTCGAACGATGACTGGCCCCGGCCGTACCGGATGGGGCAAGGGGATGACCTGGCGGTCGGCGGCGATGGGCCCGACCTCGTCGTACGAGCCCGCTGGCTCCCAGCTCCCGTCGGGTTGCTTCACCTCCACGTCGATTCGGCCGAGCACCCGGCCCGCGCGAAACGCGCGGTCGGCGAGTGGGTCGCCCGCTTCCACGCGGCGCATCATCTCGCCGGCCGAGGTGCCGAGCCATGCGAGCAGTTGATAGAAGAGGAAAGTGCCCACGAGGGAGTTGCGCGCCGAGATCACCAGACCGGGCTGGTCGAAGACTCGCTCCGGCTCGAACTCCAGCTCGATAGTCTGCGTGGCGCCCAGGTCCTCGGGGTCGGGAGCCGGCGAATACTCGTCACCGTCCCGCGCGGCGACGGCCTCGGTGCAGAGCTCGCCGCCGGAGGCGCAGCGCGACGGCGCCTCTCGAGTGAGAGTGCGAAAGAAACTGTCCCCGGACCGAAGAACGCGCTCCCCGTCTCCGCGCGGAACCGCGAGAAGAGACAGCGAGCGCACGTAGTGAGACTCGAGGGCTTCGTTGCGCATCACCAGGGTGAGCTGTCCCCCGTCCGGAGCGGCGGAAGGGAGCGCGTCGACGTCACGCGCCTCGTAGATCTCGGCGACGCTCTCTGAAAAGCCCTCCGCGTCCAGCACCATCCCGTCCGCGCCGCGCACGTAGAACGTAGGACACGAACCGAAGCAGGTCTTGGGCGAAGCGACGCATACCGCAGTCACGACCAGCGATGCGCCCGTCACGATACCGAGCACGATCGGCCCCGCGTGACTGATCCGGTGCGGCTCGGTGGTTTCGAGGAGCGCGACGTCCCCGAGCGGGACGGTGAAGGTGCCTCGGTCCGTGAGCTGACGCTCCGAATCGTAGTGAAGGCCTCGCCCACCGACCTGGCTCGCGTCCTCGTCGATCCACCACGAATCGAAGACGAAGAGTTGTCCGTCGTGAAGATGGGCCTTGAGGAACTCGCTCGGATGCGCACGGCGCGCCGTATGCGGCCCGATCTCTCGCGTCTGCCACTCGCGGTGGGCGCACGCGACGAGCAGGCAGAGGATCAGCGGAACGAGCGCCCAAAGGGAATACTCGCCAAAGCCACCACTACCCGCCCTGCACCGCCGTCCACGCGGCATCGCTCCCCCCCGAGTCTGCCAAGTCAATCAGCGCGATGCGGAAGATCGCGCTGTTCTTTCAGGGTAGCACGCTCGCGCTCACGTCCTGATCGCGGCTGGCCTCTCCTCAGCCACCGACGCGGCATCTGGACACTATTCGCCTCCTCTTCGCCCGGGCGAGATATATTCGTCGGATGCCAACTTGTCGCTCGGCCTGGGTAGTGGCCCTGTGAGAAAGGCGCCGTTGATGGTCGTGGCTGTCTGCGCGCTCGCGGGGTGCGGGGACGACGCACCTGCGTCGGATGCTGGAGGTGTCGACGCGAGCGATGGCGGCGCGTCGGTGGTGACCCCACCGGCCATCGACTGGCTCGCGGACGGCGCGCCGCCCATCGAGCTCCCGGGCTTCACCCCGTGTCCCGACGGGTGGCATGAAGCCACCGCTGGCGAGGTCGGCTACTGCGAGCCCTATGCGTCGGCCGGTCGTGATGAGCGCTGCGATGCAGGCGAGGCACACTTCCCCGGTGAAGAAGGCTGTCGCCCGATTGGGGATCCCTGCCCGGCGGGAGACTACGCGGAGGGACTTCCCACCGACGGCACGGTCATCTACGTCAACCCGTCCGCGGCGCCCGGCGGAGACGGAAGCCTCGCGGCGCCCTACGCCGCGCTCTCCGAAGTCCGATGGAGCTCCCTGTCGTCCGGCGCCACAGTGGCGCTGTCGAAGGGTAGCTTCGAGGGTACGCTGCCACTCAAGGCGACGATCCGGGTGGTCGGCGCGTGCGTGGCAGAGACCCTGCTGACCGGGGTGGACGCGCCCGTCGCGGCCGTGATCAACGTGACCAACGCGGGCGAGCCGGCGTTCGTGAAGAACGTGCACATCCTCGATGCCCCGCAAAACGGCGCTACCGTCATCTCCGGGCGGGCGCTGGTGCTCGAAGGCGTGCTGGTGGAGGGAATGCAGGAGGCGGGCCTTCAGCTCGCCGACGACGACAGCCGACTCGAGCTGCGCGATGTGGTCGTTCGGGGCACGGTGCCCGACAGCGCGGGACTCTACGGACGTGGCATCAACACCCAGGACGCGTCGACACTCGAAGCTCAGCGAGTGCTCGTCGAAGCGAATCACGACACCGGGATTTTCGTCGGAGGACCGATGGGTCAGGCCAACCTCGAGGACGTCGTGGTGGTCGATACCCTGCCGCAAGCGTCCGACCGCCGCAACGGCACGGGCATCGCCATCGGTCTGGGTTCCGTGGTCTCCGCAACGCGCCTGCTGGTCGCGGACAACCTCGAGTCGGGGATCTACGTGGTCGACACGAGCTCGGTCGCGACCCTCACCGACGCGGTCATCCGTGGCACGCGGCCGCAGCTGCGCGACTCCGCGCGAGGGCGCGGCCTCAACATCCGCAACGAGGCCCGACTCGAGGCGATCCGCCTCGTCGTGTTGGACAACGCGGAAGCTGGGCTGGCCCTGGGCGCCGGGGTGACGACCACGCTCGAAGACGTCGTCGTGTATCAGACACGCGCGTCCGAGGACCCGCGAGGCTATGTGTCCTCCGGCATACAGGCGCTCAACGGCGCCGAGCTCCGTGGCTCCCGCGTTTCGATCTTCGACAACCAGCAATCGGGCCTCACGCTCTCCGACGGGGCGAGCGCCGAAGTGACTGACCTCGTCATCGCGAACACCTACGACGACGGGGACTCCGTCAACATCCCCACCGGGTTGGGGGTACAGAACGGCGCTCGGCTCGATGCGACGCGCGCGCGAATCTCGGGCAACCAGACGCTGGGGGTCTGGGCGTACGGGGAGAGCAGCATGGTGACCCTCACGGATGCGATCATCGACGGGAGGCGCCCCGACGCCGCGGCATCACTCGAGCGTGGTGTCGAGCTCGTCCGCGGGTCTCGTGCGTTGCTCGAGCGCGTCGTCGTCACGCATCACGACGACGCGTCGATCAGCTTGAACCATGCCGGGACCGAGCTGCAGCTGACCGATTGCGTCGTCCAGGCGGCACCCGACGGGGGAGCGGATCCCTCGATTTCCATTCTCGCTGGAGCGCACCTGGTCGCCGAACGCGTCGAGCTTTTCGACGCACGTGCTTTCGGGATGCAGATCGCAGAAGCGACCGCGGACGCCACGGACCTTCGCATCGAGCGCGTCGGTGGTGGAAGTGCCGAGTGGGGCCATGGGTTGGTCGTGGAAGGCGGCGGGTTGGAGATGAGTCGATTCGAGATCGCCGGCGCCTCCGGGTGTGGTCTCATGGTCGCGGCCTCCGAAACCGCGGGCACGTCGGTGGACGCCTCCGAAGGGATCGTGCGCGACGCGGCGATCGGCGCGTGCGTCCAGGTGGACGGCTACGACCTGAGCCGACTGAACCACGACGTCCAATACGTCGACAATGGCAGCAACCTCGACGCGACGAGCCTTCCGCTTCCCGCCGGACCAGCGACGCTGAACGACGAAGAGCGCCCGGCGGAGGAGTGAACTTCACGCAGCGTCGTGGGACGCGTCGGGCTCGCGCGAGCTCACGGCGGCACGCACGCGCAGACCTGAATTCGCAGGTTCGTGTCGCAGTCGCCGGCGATGGGGGCCTCATCACATCGTGGGACCGTGCTCGCCGCGCCGGCAGCGCCCTCGCAGCTCCAGCCGATGTCGGCGCACACGTCGGTGCAGGTTCGGCGATCGGGGTCGACGTCGATCTCGAGGACGCAGCGCGTGGCGGAATCCGAGCAGACCGACGTGAAACCGCTCGAGCTCGAGAAGCGGTCGGCGCAGGTCGGTGGCATGCTGGTGTCGATGGTGGCGTCGGCGTCGGGGACGCTGGTGTCAGCGGGAGCGCTATCCGCGGCGTCGAGGACGCTGGTGTCGCGAGGCGTGCTGGTGTCGGCCGGGGCGTCCATCGGGGGGGAGGAGTCCATCGACGCGATGCTGTCGGGCCGACCCGAATCCCCAGCGGCGTCTGGACGGCTTGCGCTGGCGGGCGCGAGCGCTCTGGTGTCGACAGAGCAGCCGGAGAGGAGCAGCAGGACGAGGAGGACCCGCGCTGGGCGGGGGCTCCCAGAGGGACGCTCTCCAGGCGAGGTCAAGGCAGCACCACCAAGAGGATACCTCAAGCGGCTGCGCTGCTCGAACCGTCGGCTCGGGGCTCGCGCCCTCGCCCCCAATGACGCCTGCGCGCCGCGAGCGTTTTCGGGCCAGCGTTTCCAATCGCGCCCGCGAACCGGCGCGCTTCCAGCGGCAGGCCCTCGAGACGCGCCTGCACGCTCACGACCACGGTCTCCGGCAGCGCGTCGGTCACGCGTTCGCAGAGCGGTAGCGGCGGCCGGCTCGCGCCAATGCGTGTGCGAACCGCTCTCGAAGTCATCGCGCGATGGGTCGGACTTCGGTCCCCGGAGGCGAACCGCTCTCGAGGTCATCGCGCGATGGGTCGGACTTCGGTCCCCGGCGGCGAACCGCTCTCGAAGTCATCGCGCGATGGGTCGGACTTCGGTTTGCCACCGATGGACCGCGCCCGTTCGGTGCAGAACACCCAGCGCGCGTGCGAGCTTCTCGGCCATCGTGAGCGCGTCGACGAGTGGCAGGGGCGTCGCCGCGCCCCCCGACCGATCGGCTCTCCGAGAACGAAGCCGTCGGCGAGGACGCGTCCCTGCATCGATCAGGGCTCGGGGGGGACCCGCGAGTCCCGTACCTCGGTGATCTTCGCGATCATCTCGTCCTTGGTCGCCGACTTGGTGAGGTAGTCGACACCCGCGGTCCGAGCGATCTCCGCCAGCGCGCTCTCATCCATCGAGCTGTAGAGAACGACCTTGGACGAATCGCCGAGTTTCTTGAGCACGTCGAGGATGTGCAGGCCGCTGGTGCCCGGCATGTTCAGGTCCAGCAGGATCACGTCGTACTCACCGCTCTCGATGCGGGCGAGGGCGCCTTCCGGGCCGTTGTTGAAGTCCACATCGGCCGCGGACTTCAGCCTCCGCTGAGAGAGCTCGGCACTGGCCGGGTCGTCATCGACGATCAACACACGTATGCGCGAATCGCTCATGCCCACGAGGGTACATGAGGCGGCCGCTCACTCCCACACGGGATCAGCGCCGTCCGCCCGCTACGCGCGGGAGAAAGAGCCGCGCTCTGCGAATCGACGGCAGCACCACGTGCCGGCGAACCTGCCGCGCCGCCGACAGGACGCCGCCCTGAAACGCGCGAAGGGAAACGTCGAAGTGGCGCTCGTCGGTCTCGATGCCATGGATCGTGAGGACCGAGGTAACGAGGGAGACGAGGTTTCGCGCGCGCTCCTCGCCGCCGATCTTCGGATGCTTCATGAGGTCGAGGACGATCCGATCGTCGACGGCGGAGGTGACCACGGGCGGGAGATTGGGAACGTGCTTGACCAGGTTGCCCGGCTTCGAGAGGTCGAGCGCGCCGCTCTTGATGAGCATCGCGACCGGCGAATCCGAATCCTCGACCAACGAGAGGTTCACACCTTCGAGGCGGACGTCGATCTGAAGGCGCTCGCCGTTGAGCACCATCCGATCGACGAACACGATGGCCGACGCACGAACGATCGTCCCCATCAGATCGACGGTGGCGCCGACGCGAACACCAGGAGGCACCGCGTCGATGGTGACGTCCTGAGCTTTGCCCGACGCCTCGGCCTGCTCGGCCATCCATCGAAAGGCATCCAGGGGGACGCCGAGTCGCAAACCGATCAGGCTGCGAAGCACGCGCGCAACCTCGCCAGGATGACGCGCCAGATACCGTGTCGCTGCGGTGAGGGGGGCCTCTCGACTCATGAGGCGGAGGATACCAGGCAGCGGACCGGGCCAAGGGCCTTTCTGAGGGTGGTCTGCACGCCGGCTCCACGCCCCCGAGCCGCTTCACTCCACCAGGCGATACCCCACTCCGCGCACGGTCAACAGGTGCTTCGGGTCGGACGGGTCGTCCTCCAGCTTCGCGCGGAGCTGCGCCACGAAGTTGTCGACGGTGCGCTCGGTGCCGTGGTGGTTCTCACCCCAGACCGCATCGAGGATCTGACGGCGGCTGAGGATGCGGCCCTTGGCGCGCTTGAGCGTCGCGAGGACGTCGAACTCCGTAGCCGTGAGCTCCACCAAGGCGCCGGCCTTGCGCACCTCGCGCGTGCCCTCGTCCACCGCGACGTCGCCGAAGTTGAACGCCGTGCGCTCCGCTGGCACACCGCCACCGCGGCGGATATTCGCGCGCACGCGCGCTAGCAGCTCCCCGAGGGAGAACGGCTTCGTCACGTAGTCGTCGGCGCCCAGGTCGAGCCCCATGATCTTGTCGACCTCGGTGTTCTTCGCCGTGAGCAGCACCACCGGCGTCTCGTCGCCTTCCCCGCGGAGCGCCGACACCAGCTCGTAGCCGTTCATCTTCGGCAGCATCACGTCCAGAAGCACCAGGTCGAAGTTGTGGGTCCGCGCCAGCTCGAGCCCCGCCTGACCGTCCTCCGCCGTCGCCACCTCGTAACCCGCGCCCTCGAGGTTCATCCGCAGCCCCAAGAGGATGGAGGCGTCGTCCTCGACGATCAGGATCTTCCCGCTGGTTCTCACTGGGCCACCGCCGGCTCGGCCGTCTCGCTGAAGGCGGCGAGGTCGGCAGGACGCGCCTTCGGCAACAGGATGGTGAAGGTGCTGCCCACACCCACTTCGCTCTCCACCTCGATCTTTCCGCCGTGCCCACGGACCACGTGCCGCACGATGGCCAGCCCCAGCCCCGAGCCCTCCACCGCGCGCGCCAGCCGGTCGTCCGAGCGGTAGAACTTGTCGAAGACCTGGCGCTGCTCGTGCTTGGGGATGCCGTGACCGTTGTCCTTCACCGCGATGCGCACCCACTTGCCATCCTCGCGTGCGCTGACACGAATCCGCTTGTCTTCGCCGGTGTATTTCCAGGCGTTGCTGAGCAGATTGCTGATCGCGTCGACCATGGCGCCTCGGTCCGCCATCACCTGGGGCAGCCCCTCCGGCACGTCCACCTCCACCTCGGCGCCGCGACCGAGCGTCGCCGTCACGTGCGCCTGAACCGCCTCCTCCACGATGCCGCGAATCGTATCCGGCTTGTGCTCGTAGACGCGCCGACCGGACTCCATCCGGCCCCAGTCGAGCAGCCGTTCGATGCGATCCGAGAGCCGCACCGTCTCGCGCTGCAGCACGTCGAGGCACACCGAGATGCGCTCGGGGTCCTCCTCCTTCTCGAGCATCTCGGCGAACATGCGGATCGAGGTGAGCGGCGTGCGGAGCTCGTGGCTCACCTTGGAGACGAAGTCGGTCTGAAGGCGGGAGAGGTTGGCCTCCTTGCGGAGGAAGACCAGCGTCAGCACCGTCCCCGTGACCAGGCAACCGCCCAGGGTGACCATGAGGATGCCGAAGAGCAGATTCAGATTCGCCTCGTAGAAGACGAGCATCAGAATCGCGAGCGTCAGCAGCACCCCGGTGGGGACGACCACCAGCCAGATCAAGCTGAGGACGATGCGCCGAAAGCCGCGCTGATCGTGATCCCCTGAGACGAGCCCCGGCATGGCGGGAATCTAGCACTACTTGGTTGGGGTCCGCCCGACCCCCGCACGGACCCCAACCAAGTAGTGCTAGCGCTTCGAGAGCTTTCGGGCGCGGCGTCTGACGGTCGTGCGGTCGACGCCCAGGATCCGGGCGCTCTGGGCGAGGTTCTCCTCGGTGTGTTTGAGGACCCGGGTCAGGTACCAGTTCTCGACATCCTTCAGGGTGGCGGTGCACTCACGGATGGTCGGCGGCAGCCCTTCGGCCTCTGCCTGGGCCACCGGGGCCACGTCGTCTCCGATACCGGCGGGCAGCCCCAGCAGGAGATTCCGGAGGGCGTTCTGGAGCCCACGGACATTTCCGGGCCACGAGAAGCGCTGGGCTTCACGGCTCTCGAGCCAGTCGAAGAGGCGTTTGCGGGTCTCGGGGAGCTGCCCATCCGGCAGGAAGCGCTTCACGAAGATCCGGCCGATCTCCGGGATGTCCTCGGGGCGGTCGCGCAGAGGCGGCAGGCGGATCACGTTTCCGGCGAGACGCTGATAGAGGTCACGCCGGTAGTCACCGTCCTCCACCATCTGCTCGAGATCACGGTGCGTCGCCGCCACGTAACGGCACACCGCCTCATAGCCCTGGTCCGAGCCGAGGGGGTGGACCTCGTCGGTCTCCATCACCCGCAGCAGCTTCACCTGGGTAGTCGGCATCAGGTCGCCGACCTCGTCGAGGAAGAAGCATCCACCATGCGCGCTTCGGATGCGTCCCTTGCGCGTCTCGGATGCGCCGGTGAAGGCGCCCTTGACGTGTCCGAAGAGCTCGCTCTCGACGAGGGTCTCCGGTACCGCCGCCGCGTTGAGCGCGGAGCGCGGCGCGGGGCTTCCATCGTCGGCGCCGATCGATCCCTCCTGAAGGGCGTAGGCGATGGCCTCTTTGCCGGTGCCGGTCTCGCCCAGGATCAACACGTCGTGATCCTCGATCACCTTCTCGAGAGCGAGCGCGTGCATCAGCGAATCGCCGAAGCACGCCGCCCAGGTCGCCCGTCGGACCTCGTGCATCAGCGCGGAGGAACCCTGGAAGTAGCTGAGCGCCCGCGCGCAGCGACCGGCCGCCATCACGATGCGGAGGTACGCGCCCCGCGACCGGGGCAGCTTGCGGATCACCGAGGTCGGCAGGACGTCGGTCGCCAGCACCTTCGACGGATCGTTGTCGCGTCGCGCCTGCGCGTGGCCGATCGCCAGCACGGTGCGCTTCGCGTCCTCCACCAGCCCGTCGTAGAGGTGCTTGTCGATGAGCTTTCGGAGATCGGCGGCGAAGAGGATCTTCTCCGCCTGCTCGAGCGCTTCGGGCGTCTTCGTGAAGGGGTTCTGAACGAGCGCGTAAACGGCGTCTTCGACCTGCGACATGGCCCGAGAACAATACACGAGCCGTGCGTCGTGCCCGGGCACCATTCTCCACCCAGGCCGCCGGCCTCCTTCAAAGCACTGACAATTCCATACATTTTGGCGTCTCGACCACCGGCATGGGGCTCGCAATGAGGAATGCTCACCATGCTGGCCCTCTACCTCATCTGTCTCCTGATCGGTGGTGTCCTGGTGGGCCTGTCGGCCTTCTCGGGAGGCGACCACGACCACGACGCCGACTTCGATTTCGAGGCTGACGCGGACATCGACGTCGACGCGGACGTCGACGCGGATGTCGATGCCGACGCGGATGCGGACGCAGACGCGGACGGTGACGCCGACGGCGATCACGACACCGGCTTTGGCGGCTTCGGCATCGCCGAGCTGCTCCCCATCGCCTCGCTCCGCTTCTGGACGTTCTCCCTCGCCTTCGGCGGGCTGCTCGGAACGCTCTTGACGCTGATCGGGCACATCGGACCCATCCCAGTCGCCATCGCCTCCGCCCTCGTGGGCTACCTCGCGGGCTTCGGCATCACCGCCGTCGTTCGGCGGCTCAAGAAGGAGAAGGTCTCGAGCACCGTCGAGAGCACCGACTGCATCGGCAGCTCAGGACGTGTCCTACTTCCCATCTCGGGCCAGGGCGCGGGGCAGGTCCGCGTCGAGCTCAAGGGTCGCATCGTCGACTTCGTCGCGGTGACGGAGGACGAGGGCGAGCTCTCCATCGACGACGAGGTCCTCGTCTACGACGTGCGCGACGACGGCGTCGCGCTGGTGTCGCGCTCCACCGATCTCTGAGCGCAACAGACTCCTGAATTAGAGAAAGAAAGAGAGGAAGAAGAACATGAACGGCATCGATTGGATCGTAGTGCTCGCGGTTGCGGGCGGCGTCCTGGCGCTCGTATTCGGCGTCATCGCCGTCGTCAGGCAGCTGCTGCACATCTGCGAGCCGAACGAGGTCCTGATCTTCTCGGGTCGCGCCAACAAGAGCCCGGGGGGCAAGGACATCGGCTTTCGGGTCGTCACCGCCGGTCGGGCCTTTCGTTGGCCCATCGTCGAGAAGGTGGACAGCATGGACATGACGCTCATCAGCGTCCCCATGACCATCAGCGGCGCCTACTCGGAGGGCGGCATCCCGCTCGCCATGAGCGCGATCGCGAACGTGAAGGTCTCGAGCAACCCCATCGTGATGAACAACGCCATCGAGCGCTTTCTCGGCAAGAGCCGGGACGAGATCGCTCGCGTCGCCAAGGAGACCCTCGAGGGTCACCTGCGCGGCGTCCTCGCCACCATGACCCCGGAAGAGGTCAACGAGGACCGGCTGAAGTTCGCCGACCAGCTCACCACCGAAGCGGGGCCCGACCTCGCCAAGCTGGGCCTGCAGCTGGACACGCTGAAGATTCAGCAGGTCGCCGACGACCGCAACTACCTCGAGAGCATCGGCCGTACGCGGATCGCCGAGATCATTCGTACCGCCGAGGTCGCGGAGTCCGACGCGATTCGTACCGCCGAGGAGTCGGAGGCCGAGGCCACCGCCCGCGGCGAGGTCGCCAAGACCCGCGCTCACGCAAACGTTCAGCAGAAGCAGAACGAGCTCCGCCAGATGAAGGCCGAGCTCGACGCCAAGGCGAGGAGCGAAGAGGAGCGTGCCGAGCAGGCTGCCTACGCCGCCCGCGCCGAAGCGGAGAAGCAGCTGCAGACCATCCGCGCCGAGCTCGAGCAGCTTCGTCTCGCCGCTGACGTCACCATCCCTGCCGACATCGAGCGCCGCGTGGCCGAGCTCGTCGCCGAAGGCGAGTCCGCCACCATCGCGGCCAAGGGTGAGGCCGTCGCCGCCGCCCTCAGCCACGTTCAGAAGGCGTGGCGCGAGTGTGGTGACGAAGCGATGGAGATGGTCCTCGTACAGCAGATCGACGACATCTTCACGCGGGTGACCGAGGCCGCGTCGGCGGTGCACGCCCGGAAGGTCGCGCTCCTCGACTCCGGTGACGGCTCCACCATCAGCGGATATGTCGACGCCTACCCGGCCACCGTCTCTGCGCTCCTCGACCGCATCAACGACACCTTCGGGGTCGACGTGCGCGGCGTCCTCAAGGGTGACGCGCCCGTCAGGCCGATGCGGAAGACCGAGCGGGACACCCTCCCCCCGGCGCCCTCGGGTGAGGACGAAGTCGAAGCCGCGTGAGCGCGCACACCACCGAACCCATCACGACAACAACTAGCGAAAGAAAGTAACGACCATGTTCTTCACCGTCATTCTCAGCCTGGCTGTCCTCGGCCTCGCGGCTGTGGTCGGCGTGGTGATCATCCAGAAGCTGATCCACATCTGTCAGCCCAACGAGGTACTGGTCTTCTCGGGTAGCACCCGCAAGGCCAACAACAAGACGGTCGGCTATCGGCTGGTGCAGGGCGGACGCGGCGTTCAGATCCCTCTCTTCGAGAGTGTCGACCGCCTCGACCTCACCAACATGATCATCGACGTCCGCGTCACCGGCGCGTACTCGAAGGGCGGCATCCCGCTCAACGTGAACGCCGTCGCCAACGTCAAGATCGCGTCGACCGAGCCCACCATCGCCAACGCCATCGAGCGTTTCCTCGGCAAGCCCCGCCACGAGGTGGAGCGCGTCGCCAAGGAGACCCTCGAGGGCAATCTCCGCGGCGTCCTCGCGACGCTCACGCCGGAGGAGGTCAACCAGGACCGCGTGAAGTTCGCGCAGTCCCTCCTCCACGAGGCGGACACGGACCTCAAGAAGCTCGGCCTCGTCCTCGACACGCTGAAGATTCAGCACGTCTCCGACGACAAGGGCTACCTCGACAGCATCGGCCGCAAGCAGACCGCCGACCTCCAGATGCGCTCGCGCATCGCCGAGGCGGAGAACCAGGCGCTTTCGGCGGAGCGTGATGCGGAGAACTACGAGACCCGCACCATCGCTCGCATCGATGCGGAGATGGCCGTCGCCCACGCCGACGCTCAGAGGCGCGTCCTCGACGCACGCACCAAGAAGTCCGCGCTCGTCGCGGAGCAGAAGGCCGACGTCACGGCGCTCGTCGCCAGGGCAGAGGCCGAGCTCGAAGTGCAGAAGGCGCGCATGGAGCAGGTCCGGCTTCAGCTCGAGGCCGACCGGATCCGCGGCGCCGAGGCGGTCCGCGACAGGATGGTCGCGGAGGCGCGCGGCGAGGCGTCCAAGATCGTCGAGGACGGTCGCGCCACCGCGCGCTCGCTCCGGATGGTCAACAACAGCTGGCAGATGGCCGGTGAGGATGCGCGTCGCATCTTCGTGAGCCAGAAGCTCGGCACTCTCATCGGGCAGATGCTCGACACTGCGGCGAACGCGCCCATCGACGAGGTGACCGTCATCGACGGCAGCCTCTCGGCGGGAGAAAAAGGCAGCCTCGCTGCGCGCGCGGCTGTCACCTCCAAGGAGCTCGAGAAGGGTCTCGGGGTGGACATCCCCGGGATGCTCGGCGGGCTCGCGGCCAGCTTCGGTACGAAGTCGCTCCCCGACTTCACCGAAGTCGCGACTGAAGAGGAGTGAACGCTCACTAGCGAGAGCTCGACGCCCGCGAGGGCACATCTGATCCGTGGCCGCCGAGGCATCTTGCCGAGGCGGCCGTTTCTTTGGATGTATCACGATCTCCTGTGACGCGGAGCTGACGCGCCCCTCTCCGACCCGGCGGGGACGTCGTTCACTTTTGACGCAACCCAGCGAGCGCGATCGAACGCAGGACGTCGCCAGATCGCGCGACCCGCGCTGGTCAAGAGTGCACTGCGTCCCCTTCCAACGTCCTTGGGGGAGACGCACTGATTCGGAGTTCGGATTCGGAGTTCGGATTCGGATTCGGTGTCGGATTCGGTGTCGGAGTTCGGATTCGGTGTCGGAGTTCGGATTCGTGATCGGACCCTGAGGTGCGTGGTGTTGCTCATGGGGGGTATGAGCAACACCACGCACCTCAGGTCCTTCGGGATACGATCCAAATCATTCGTGAGCTTCGGCCGGTCATTGCGCGGCTGAAGAAGCGGAACGCGAAGCTGGCGGACCAGCTGGAGCGGGCCGCGACGAGCAGCGCGTTGAATCAGGGCGAAGGGAATGCGATGCGGGGCGGCAATCGCCGCAAGCACTTCGACATCGCGCTGGGCTCGACCCAGGAAGTGAGGGTCGCCCTCGAGACGGCGGCGGCCCTCGGGTACATCCCCGACGAGATCGTCACCCGATTCAATCCACGACTCGATTCGATCTGCGCGCGGCTGTATCGGCTCGCCGGGTATTGAGCGGGCGAACGAGCGCTGAGTCTTCCCGCGATCACTTTCCCCGGGGAAAGCGCGGACTCGAGCCGCCTCACGCTGGTTTCCGATGCCGCCAGTCGACCCGGATTCTTCCAAAACACGCCGGCCCATGGTCGGGTCGTCAGCTGCGCGGTCCACCATCACTTCCTCGCCATCGGCTGATCGGGCTATCGTCGCTCCCATGACGAGTCCCGAATGGGTGAGCGCCCTCGCTCGCTACAACCGCTGGATGAACGACAAGCTCTACGGGGTGGCGGCGACGCTGAGCGACGAAGCGCGCAAGCGCGACGCCGGCGCGTTCTTCGGGTCGATTCACGCCACCTTCAACCACATCCTCCTCGCCGACCGGATCTGGCTCGCGCGATTCACCGGGGTGACGATCCCCGAGGGTGACATGGGCCCCGACGGCATCCGCTCCCTCGATCAGGAGCTCTACGCGGATTTCGAAGAGCTCCGCCAGGAGAGAGCGCGCACCGACGACGCACTCTCCGCGTGGGTGTCCGAGCTCACGGCAGAGCGCCTCGCCGGCCCCCTCGTCTTCGTGCGCCGCGGCCAGAAACAGGAGTCACCCCTCTGGTGGTCCGTCGCCCACGTCTTCAACCACCAGACGCACCATCGCGGCCAGATCACGACGCTCCTCAGCCAAGCGGGCTGCGATCCGGGCGTCACGGACATGGTCGCGATGCTGCGCGCGGAGTGACTCAGCGTTCGAGCTCGACTTCCAACCGCCGAACGGCCAGAAGGTGTCGGACGAGAAGGGTCAGGACCAGCGAGTCCGGGAGCTCGTAGCCGTCGACGTGAGCGAGCGCACCTGCCGCCTCCCGCAGCGAGTCCATCAAGAGCTCCGAAACGCGAACCGCGGCGATGCGCCTCCCTTCGACCTCCGACAACCCCTCTGCACCCTTCTCGGACACGCGGATCGCATAGGTACGCTCCACCTCCGCCGCGGAATGGTGGTCGAGCCAGCCCACGGCCAGGGAGCGTTCGAGCGTCTCCCGCACCGCGCGCCGCACATCGTCCTCCAGCTGAACGGTCTCGAGGATCAGCCGGTTGACTGCTCCGTTCACGTTCCGCCTCAGCTTCTCTTCTTCGCAATCGTGCTCTTCGATCGTCTGCATGAAATGCCTCCGTTGTTTCGTGGACGCGCGCGGGTCCACTCGACTGACCACTCGGGGCGACGATTCGATCTCCCGGCCGCGCAGACGCATTCGTCGACGTGACCTGAGTCGACGAACGGAAGTGCCGACGTCGACCTCGACGTCACGAGTCCTGTCCCCAAGACGGACAGAACTCCTGGCGTTCGCCACTCGCGCTCGGGTTGTGTCCGAATGGCGGACAGAACCTCCGAGGTCACCCTCCACCCTACGCGTCCTGTCCGTCGCCGGGTAGGCGCCGGGCGCGAAAGGGCGCAGGAACCGTCAGTTCCTGAAACTCCGGTTTCCAGGCTCCACGAAAGCCAACCCCTTCACCGGACGTCCGAGTTTCCGAGAAGTAGGAGTGTTTTGTCGCGCGCGCCCGATGGCGGGAGTGGCGGAAGGCCGTTCATGGCGGCTATCAACACTTGCGCCGAAAAGACGGCGAACCGTCCGCCACCCGCCGGCGGTCCGCCACCTGCGGTTTTGTCGCGGTTTCTTACCCGTGCTGGCCTTGGAGGCAGTCGCTCCGCGCCGACCCGGTCACGATCTCCTCGGACTTTCAACCGCAAGTCGACTTCTTCCACGCTTTGCGAGTACGTTGAGTTTCAGTCGTCGATCCGAGATGCCGGTCCCTAATTACAACCTGGGGTATGAAGAGTGCGGGGCATCTCCCATGCGATTGGCGCTGGTCCTCGTACTCACGATGGGAATCGGTGTGATCGGATGCGGGGGTACCGACCGCACGGTGCGGGTGAACGGCCTGTCGGTCAGCGCGCGAGGATGGAACCACGCGCGCGAAGATGTCGGCAGGCAAGCGGCGTATGAAAGCGAGTGCAACTTTTACGTCTTGGAGTACACGCTTCTGCAAGTTCATCGAAGGCAGCCCGTCGTCGTCGGTGTTTCTGGGTGCGAGTGGCAAGGCGTTTACCGATACTCGGATCGGAGCTGGACTCTCGTGTCTTCTGGCGGACGCGACGAAACGAGATGAGGCACGACCAACCGGCCTCACGGCTCCAGGTTGAATGAGGAGATCAGGAGATCCGTGAGGAGATCCGTGAGGAGATCCGAACCAGGTTGACTGTGGGAGCACGGCCGTGAGTGAGGAGATCCGCGAGGATCGGGCGATCGGGGACGGTCCGAACTTCCGTCACGCGGCGCCCCGAGCCAGGCGATCGGGGACGGTTCGAACTTCCGTCACGCGGCGCTCCGAGCCAGATCCTCTGAGAGTGGCCCCGCCACGACCGAGTCCTCGTGTGGAGCTCTCCTTCGCACGCCATCCACGTCACCGATCCGCCGAGATGCGGGCGCGCATAGCACAGCCCCTCGTCGAGCCGGCAGCGCATCGGTTGCGGCTGATCCGAACCGGCATTCGGGATTCGTGAATCTGTGGAATGGAGTCAAACGCGCCCGCCCGACGCGCGCGTTACGGAAGTTCGGACCGTCCCCGTTCCCCCGTCCCTAGCACAGCCCCTCGTCGAGCCGGCAGCGCATCGGTTGCGGCTGATCCGAACCGGCATTCGGGATTCGTGAATCTGTGGAATGGAGTCAAACGCGCCCGCCCGACGCGCGCGTTACGGAAGTTCGGACCGTCCCCGTTCCCCCGTCCCCGCCCGACGCGCGCGTTACGGAAGTTCGGACCGTCCCCGTTCCCCCCCACGGAAGTTCGGACCGTCCCCGGCGACTATCAGCGCATCTCCAGCGCATGAGGTTCGAAGCCTAGCTGGAACGGCCCGACGTACGCGCCCGACGACCCTCGTGCCGTGGAACGGCCCGACGTACGCGCCCGACGACCCTCGTGACGTCCCGAGTCTAAACCTCCCATCTGGCGCGCCACGCGTTTGCGTCATCGGTTGACACCGCGAACGCGGCGCCGTTCAGGCCTGGTCGCCCGAATTTCGCGCAAGCAGCGCCCCCGGAACGCACGCGTGCGCCGCCCGGCGTGACTTCCGAACGACGAGCGCCCTCGCGCGGCGCGCTGTCAGTCGCCAGGTGGGTCGGAGCCCCGCGGCCTGCCACGACGTCGGTCGCGCAGGGTGATGATCCGGCGTGCCGCCTCGCGGTGCTTCTTGTCGAAGCGGCGTCGGACGACGGCCGGCGCGCGCGGGTCGGTCACGTCGTCGCCCACCGCCCGGTCCAAGGGGACGCGGACGGTGGTGGCGAGGTCGAGGTGCGCGTCTTCGGCGATGGCGCCAGCCTCGTCCTCGAAGGTCTCACGGACAGCGCGAGCGAGGTGGCGCGTCTCATCGCGCACGTTGTCCGCCGAAACACGCGCGTCGGCGAGCTCGGCCTCGACGTCGCTCAGGAGCGGGCCGGGGGCGGCGATGAGGGCGGCCTCGTCGACGTCGTCGACAGGCTCGCCGCGGTGGACGTGTGCGGCGTAGGTGCCGAAGGGATAACGCGCCTCGAGGTCTCCATCGCGGCGGGCGACGCGGGTGGCGTGGTGACCGCGTCGAAAGTCACGCACCTCGACGGCGGCGGCGATGCGGCGCCGTCGGCCGAGGATGTCGCTGGCGCCGATGCGGAACGTGCGGTGCGGGGTCGGTCCCGACTCGCGCAGGGTGCGCGGCTCATCCCAGGGGTGAAGGCGCCGCACGCCTTTGGCGCCGAGCACGGGCCCGGCGCGGGCGGCGCGGAGGGCCTTGACGGCGTCGCGGGTGAGCCGCCGCATGTGGAAGATGAGCGCGTCGACGTCGCCGCCGAAGGCTCGGTAAAGGAGCGGCGTCGGCGTCAGGCGGAGCCTCAGGGATCTCGGGCGGCTCTTGGCGAAGTACAGTGGTGGCCGCTCGACCTCGATGTATCCGCCCTTCCAAAGCCCGAAGTCGAGGAAGCGCAGGGGCATGTCCTCGGGGCGCGCGACGAGGCCCGCAGCGACGGCATTGACCGCGTCGTACACCAGGCGGCTCGCCTGGGCGGGCGCGTCGACGAGGCGGGTCCAATGGGTCGACCGGTCGTCGAGCAGCTCGTGGGGCGCGTCATACTTGTGCTCGCAGAGGAGCGTGTGAAGACCGCAGCTCAGGTCGCGGTGAAAACGCCGCGTGAACTCGGGCAGATTGTTCGTGGTGGGCGTCACGTCCGTGTGGTGGTGTGTGACGAACAGGCCCGAGAAGTGGACGTCGACATCGGTCTCGCGCTGCGCGTCGGCGAGCGCGTAGAGCCAGATCTGTTCGACCATCGGGTCCCAGGGCGCGAGGAACGCCTTGCGCAGCGTCGTCCGGCGCACGAGCGCGGTCGTCGCGCCCGCGACCACGATGCGAGGGTCGGTCACGGCCGTGGCCGAGGCAGCTTTCGTGCCCACGAGTCGCGTCCGGGATCAGGGCGCTTTCAGCGCCGCGACAGCGGCGGCCGCCGGCGAACCGCCGCCGGCCGCCACCCGCCGAGCGCGCCGGCTGGGCGGATTTTCGGGTACGTCGGGCTGTTCTCCCTTCGACCATGGCGGCGTCAATGCCGCCTGTGACATGGGCGATTACTGTCCGGACCCTGGGTCCGGCGGTGCTCCTCCACCCCCTTGCCAGTGCACTCGCACCCTCGTCTGTCCGGGCGGATACCTGTGCGTCAGCGACACCCCGGACGGCCCTCGGAGGTGTGAGCCGGCATGCGGCGGCCGGTGACACCATACGCGTCGGAGGCGTGGCCGATGGTCGGCGACGCTCGGGCCCCACGCTCCGTCGCAACCTCGGCCCGCTCGATCTCGACGTCCAGTGGACCACGATGACCGCAGTCCGGGCACTCGCGGACGTAGGGTCGCAGGTGCTCTACCACCCACCATCCGGCGCGTACGATGCGGTGGTGGTCGCGTCGCGTTGCGCTACACGCGGTGCGTCGCTGACCGTCGACAGCCTCGTAAAGTCGCGCTGCGAGATCTGGATCCACCAGTCCTAGCTCGGGCCGCCTGCTCGTCGCTCCGCGATCGCCGTCCGCCGTGGTGGTCGGCGGCGCCGCGGATGTCGACGACGGGCCAGGGCACGTCGGTCAGCGGCCGGCCGTGCGGACCCCGGCGCGTGCGCAGAGCACGGTGTAGATGCTCACGCACGACCGGCGACTCGATGTCCTCGCGATACAGTGCGATTGGCTCATCCTCGTGGTCGCCGAACTCGCTGGGCTCGTGGCTGAGCCGCTCGATCGCGCGTACCTCGCCGTTGTAGCCATCGGTACGCACGACGCGACGCCTCGGCAGGCGACTCTGATACTCGGCCGGCAGCGCTCGGGCCCATAGCATTCTCAGGATCGCATGATGGACGTACGGCATGACGACCAGTGCATGCCAGTGGACGTGACCGTCCCCAGCCCCCGGCGTCTCCTCTCTGACGCGCCAGTACACGCCGGACGTGATGCCGCGGTCGATCGTGAAATGACGGCTTTCAGAGGCGCGACAGCGGCGGCCGCCGAGCGCGCCGGCTGGGCGGATTTTCGGGTACGTCGGGCTGTTCTCCCTGGGCTGGGCGCGCCGGCTGGGCGGATTTTCGGGTACGTCGGGCTGTTCTCCCTGGGCGGATTTTCGGGTACATCGGGCTGACACCACCTTCTGCGTCAAGACCTCCACCGATGCGAGCCAGTGCCGGTCGGGCGACGGCTGTTGGGATCCAAGCACGGCCGGTATCGACACCAGCGGCACGAGGGTGTGTTTCCCCGGCTGTCTCACCACCGCCGACTGCCGCAGTGGGCAGACCTGCGTCGGCGCCAGCTCGACCATGGTCGGTAGTTGCGTCTGAACGCAGCGCGCATCAGGCGCCGTCGAGCACCGTGTCCCAGAAGTCGCACTCGGCCTCGAGATAGCCGCTACCCGCCATCGGCGGCGACGCGAGGAGCATGTGCTGGTCGCCCGCCGTATCATAGGCCGGCCAGGTGGGGAGCGCGCCGCCATTCGGATCGCCGCGCGAGATGAAGCTCGACCAGTAGCCCTGCATCGCTTCGACGAGGTCGCGCTGGTCGCAGGACGGCTTTCCCAGAGTGCGTCCGTCGTAGTCGAAGACGTAGGGGAGCTCTGCCGAGTGGAAGGCGCCGAGGTCGTAGATGCCGACGACGCCGCCTTCGGGCACCGCCTCGAAGGCGTAGAGCCAGGTCGGCGCGCCCGCGTCGCTGACGGCACGCGCGAAGCGACGGGTCGCGCAGTTGAAGAGGGCGCCGGTGACGGCCGTGAGGGCCGCGTTCGCGTTCGCGAACGAGGCGACGGGGTACTCTGCGACGATAGCGTCGACGGCGTCCGGCCAGTAGCGGCCCAACGCCGCTCGATACTCGGCTTCGTCCGCGACGGGCGTCGACAAGAGGTCCGTGTGGAAGAGTGTCCCCTCGTCGCCGTTGCTCCCGACGAGGAACGGGACCGCCTCGAAGGAACCTGCTCGATAGAGGCTCATCGGGTCGTCGGGCAACACGACCCCATCGATATTGGGTACGGGGAAGCCCAGCTCCGTTTGGTAGAAGAGCCCCCCAGGGTCACTGAAGATGTCTGCCGGAGCGACGAGATCCTCGATGCTGGCGGCGCGCATGCACGCGAGGACCGTGGAGTCGTCGGTGCAGCCGAGGCGCGTGGCGACGGCGTCCCCCTTCGCCTCGGCCTCGGCGAGCGTCGGGAAGGAGAACACCTCCGGCGGGCCGCTCTCGACGATCGCCCGCTGGAAGAGCCCCGCGCTCCCCGGCGAGACGGCGTGGAACGTGATGGAGACGGCGCCCGCGCTCTCGCCCTCGATGGTCACGCTCTCCGGATCGCAACCGAAAGCGTCGATGTTGTCGCGCACCCACTCGAGTGCCGCGCGCTGGTCGAGGAGGCCGTAGTTGCCGCTCGTTCCGCCGCCTTCCGCGGTCAGCGCCGGATGTGCCAGGAACCCGAGGTTGTTGAGGCGGTAGTTGACGCTGACCACGACGAGGTCGGCCACGGCGGCGAGCCTACCCGCGCGCTTCCCACCCTGGCCGAAGATGAACGCGCCGCCGTGGAACCAGACCATCACCGGCATGGGTTCAGCCGGCGCGACGTCCGGCGTGAAGACGTTCAGGTAGAGGCAGTCCTCCTCTCCTTCCAGGACGGAGCCCGTGAGCGGGTTGGACTGCGAGCACTCGGCGCTCAGCTCGCTCGCGTCCCGCGGGCTCGTCCACGGCGTCACGGGCTGCGGCGACTGCCACCGCAGGTCGCCGACCGGCGGGGCGGCGTAGGGGAGCCCGAGGAAGGTGTGCACCCGCCGCTCGATTGTCCGACCGACGATCGTGCCGTCCGCGTAGGTCACCTCGATCTCGGGCGGCGGCCCTGCATCCGCTGCGGCGTCCGGAGCGCAGCCGACGTAGGCGTCGGGGCTGCCGTCCGCGGCGCCGTCGTCAGGTGCATCGACGCCGCCGTCATCGGCGGACGTATCCGCTGGCGAGCTGTCATCTCCACAGGCAGCGATGAGCAACAGGCAGAGGAGAGAGGTGAACGAGCGCATGGTTTCGCCAGTGGTAGCATGGTTTTCGTGGTTGCTTCGGGCCGAGTCGTCGTCATCTTCGCACTCGCGTTCTCGTGCGCGTGCAGCGAGAGTCATCCGAGGTCCGACGCGTCCTCCGAGTCGACCCAAATCGCCGGAGTGACGATCGGGCCGCGGCACCGCTGCGCGTGGACCGAAGATGGCCGTGCGTACTGCTGGGGCGACAACACGAGCGGGCAGCTCGGAGACGGGACACTGACCCGTAGGCCCGAGCCCGTGCCGGTGTCCGGGCTCGAAGGTGTGGTGGAAATGGTCGCAACCGGGACCCGCACGTGCGCGTTGGACGCGCACGGTGAGGTGCAGTGTCTGGGCAATCTCGGGAGCCTGGGGCGAACGGTCTTCTCCCCAGAACCGATTCCAGGTCTTGGAGACGTGGTGGGAATGAGGGCGGTAGGAGCCGGGATCTGCGCGTGGCAACGCGATGGCACGCTGCGCTGCTGGGACACTCTCGAGGTCACCACGCCGGAACAGCCGGAGGCTTTTCGCGACCTCGACGTCATCGACGTCAGGCTCACCGGCACCAGGTCGCATTTCGTGAGTGAGGAGACTTACTGCGCGCACACCCGCGACCTGGAAGTTCATTGCGGTGGGATCTGGGACGGTCGAGAAGATTCGGCCGTCACGCGCTACTTCACGGATGTAGTCGATCTCGTGGCGCTCGGGCTGAGCTTCGGCTGCGTGACTCGTGCGGGTAGCGAGCTCGTTTGTTGGCAGGGGGACATCGCGTACGACCCAATCGAGCCACGTGTCGTTGATGGTTTCGGCGAGGGGAGTGTCTTCGTGGGAGGTGAGGTTCGTGCCTGTGGACTGGAAGAGGCGGGAGGAGTTCGGTGCCTCGACGAGTCGCTGGAGCTACGCGAGATCTCCGCTCTGGCCCCCGCCAGGGGCATCGCCGTGGACCTCAACAACGGGACGACGTGCGCCTGGTCCGAAGGCGTCGTGGTCATCTGCGAGGACCACGACGCTGGCGAGGTCTCCGAGCTTCGCCTGCCCGTGGCGGAAGAGTAGGCCCAGCTGACGGACGCGCACCGGAGGCTCAGGTTTCCAGCCTCCACGGAAGCCAACCCCCTTCACCGGACGTCCGAGTTTCGCGGTAGGAGCGATGATGTAGCCCCTGGCTCGCGGGAGGATGGCGGAAGGCCGTTCACGCCATCTATCAACTACGGCTACCACGTCAGTGGCGGCCAGCCGCTTACATCCCATCTATCCACTCCCCGTGCCGGAGGTGACGCCGTTCTGTACGCAGAGATCGGGTACACGTTCCGCGCTCGATCGGCTTCATTCCGTTGCGAAAGTCGTCGTGCAGACACCGCCAGAGCAGCTCACCGAGGCGGGGGTGCCTGCGTCGCTGGAGGTGCCGTCATCAGCGACGCTGGGCCCCACCGGGCAGCCACAATCTGGATAGCTCGCCTGGCACACCAGCTCCGACTCCTCCAGTCCGCTCACCGCCGCCTCGTTCACGCCCATCACGCGCGTCGCGCTCCGCAATAGTTCGAGCGATGGGGAATCGGGAGCCCGGCCGGGCCTCCGGTACCAGCCGGTCGCGAGCTCAAAGGGAGCTTCCGAGCGCCGTTCGTGCGTCATGTGCCCCCCTGTGAGCCTTCTGACCACCGAGTGCGGAGGTCCACGTGGTCGAGATTGCGGACGAGCTTGCCGAGGAGGTCCGAGCGGCGCGCGGTGCCGTCGAGGGGCGCGCGGTGCCGTCGAGGGGCGCACGCTCGAGGACGCGTTCGCGCTCTTCACCGACGGGCTCGTCACGAGGGAGCACGAGTGGGCGAAAGACCACCGGCAGTTGGACCTCGAGGCGTCCGAGGGCGTCGACGCGGAGCGGCCCGTCAGGCTTTCGCTGCTCGCGCTCGTGGAGCGTCGACGTGGCGACGATCCGCCAGGAGTGCGCGGCCGCCATCGGCACGTGGCTCGAAGCGCCCCTTCCGGCCACGGCTGGCGAACTGGATCGATGACTCAGTTCCGCGCGGCGCAAGACGCCGACGCGGGGTCGATCGGAACGACCTCGAACGCGTGGTTCGTTTCGACGATCTGCTGGTCCGTGCTCGCGAGCCTCCCCGAAGGTCCCGCTCGCTCGGGACCGAATCAGCGGTCGATCGGCCGTCAGCTATGGGTGACGCGTCACGGGCACGACGTGTTGCAGACGCGCGTTCCATCGGCGCAGGTCGAGGGAGCAGCGCAGGGATCCACGTCACACGTCGTTGCTGCGGGATCGCATCGGATGATGCATGGAACGTCGTCGATGCAGCGTACGGCGCAGTTGCCGTGGCAGGTCACGTCGCAGCCGCCAGGGCCATCACAGGCGACCGAGCTGCCGTCCTGAACATCGACGACACATCGTTCCGAGCTGGAGCAGAAGATGGCGCACCCCGCGGCTTCGCAGAGGTATTCGCATTCGGCGGCTTCGGTACACCGCATCACGCAGCCGATGTCCGAGCATTGGCGACAGCAGCGGCCCGCTGCCGAACAATCACAGCCGCCACTGATGCACGAGGAGCACCCGGTGGCATCCGCGACCGCATCGGATCCGCCTCCATCATCGGAGCCCCCGTCATCGCTGCATGCGCCGAGCATGGCGGCAAAGGAGAGCGTGGACAGCACGTACTTCGTCGTATTCATGGAGCCGGCCATAACATCCAACGCGATCCGCGACCAGGGCACCGTGCTCCTCGAGATCCGCAGCGCGCATCGGCCCGGAATCAGGCCGAACGCAGACTGGCGAGCGCCTCCTCGAGGCGCTCCGTCCGCTCGGCCGCTGAGGTGACGGACCGAACTTGCCGAACTTGCTCAGACTGGGGCGACGACGGTAGCGCCGGTGGTGGCGGCAGCCCCACGACCAGCTTCAGGGGTGGCGGCGGCTGCGAGTGTGAGGTGGCCCGGAGGGGGACCGGTGGCAAACTCCTCCCGGCGCTCCTGGTGCTCATCGCGATTCGCCGGAGGCGGAGATCGGAAGGTCTCAGAACTCCGAGCTGAGCAGCGCGCCGATGACGCCGCCGTTCTGAGAGGGGGCGACGGTGGGGGAAAGCGTCCAGCCATCGGCGAGGCGGACGCCGGCGGGCCCGTTGTTGCCGTACACGATGACTTGTTTCTTCAGCGTGATGCCCAGGATCATCAACACCACTCCGGCGAGCTGGATCACGCCGCTCGGGATGATCAGCGGCAGCCAGTCTCCCGCGTCCCCGCCGGCGCCGAGCTCGACCCACGGGCCGACGAGCGGGATGTAGAGATAGGTGTCGTTGTTGTCGGAGTCGAGGGCCGCCTCGAGGCTGACCGTCAGGCCGTAGAACACGGCGAACATGATGACACCGCCGATCAGAAGACCGATCCTGCGTCGTGTTCTCGTCTGCTGTGATCCGACGGGCATGACACCCTGCTGCTGGTACGGCTGCTGCTGCTGATAAGGCTGCGGCTGCACCGCCTGCTGTTGCTGGTATGGCTGCTGCTGCGCCGGTTGCTGTTGCTGGTATGGCTGCGGTTGTGCCGGTTGCTGCTGCACCGGTTGCTGTTGGGTGGTCTGCGTACAGGAGTGGTACTGCGGATCCCACACGGTCCCCGCCGGGCATGACTGTGCATGGCCGACATTGGAAAGAGCAGCCCACACGAGCCCAGTGCCGAGTATCGTCACCAAATTGCGTTCCATCGTCCCTCCCCGTGTCCCAACGATATCAAACCCTCACGGTCGACAGAGCGAGAACCGGCCCTCTGCCACTAGCCTTCGCGGAGCGACCTCCTCAGGCGTGAGAGGCGCTGGCGAATCGCGACCGGGGACGAGCCCATGCGGTCGGCGAGCTCGGTCGCGGTTTCGCCCTTCGCCGCGCGGGCGAGGAGCTCGGCATCGGCGTGGCTCGAGCGCTCGGCGATGTCGCCTAGCGCGACGCGCGCGTCTTGTGCAGGCTCCGCCACCGTCGGGAAGGGGAGGGCGTCGCGGTTGCGAATCTGACGCTGCTCACGCCGATACGAGGTGCGGCGCTCGTTCCGCAAGGCCCTGCTGACGGTGCCGGCGTGCGCCGGGCGATCCCAGATGCGCTCGTCGTCGCGCGAGGAGAGCCAGCGCACGGCGAGCTCGGAGATCGCATCGGCCTCGTCCCCCATGCATTCGTGGCCTGCGCTCTTCCGCGCGCGCTCGGCCGCGGCAACGAGCAGGTCGCCGTGCGTCACGTCGGCGCTCGCCGGCGCCGCTCCGACCAACGCCGACGCAGCGATCGCGCCGACGATCGCGAAGTTGGACAGTCTCGAGCTCATCTCTCGAAGCCGATGGCCGGCACAGTCAGTCCGATCTCGCGGCTGTCAACCGCCCGGGGCGGGATCGCCCGAAGGCGGCGCAGCATTCGGCGGCGGAGCGTGTGCCAGCGGGCGATTCGTTCCATGAGGGTGGTGAGGCTCGGCGGTAGAGACATGGTGGGCTCCTGTGTCGTGGGGCTCACCCGGGTCACGCTCGCTCGGGCGAAGGTGTGACATCGGACCCTTCTTTTTCCCGCCGGCGCGGACGCCACGCCGATCCGCTCAGCCCGAGATCCACCAGACGAGCACCGCCGCCAGGATCACGAGGCTCGCGATCGCCAGGCCCACGGTGATGCCGAGGACGAAGGCGCTCGGCGTCTTGGTCGCGTCCTCGAAGGTCTCGGAGCCGGTTGCGTGCTGGTATGAAGCTCACTCGATTCCAAACGCGCCAGGAAGGCTTGCGCGGCGCCGGGCGTAGGAGAGCTGCCGTGGCCGACTCACTGACACTGCCCGCCGAAGCCGCCGCGACGTTGGAGAAGCTCTACTGGCTCTTTCCATTCTCCCGGACGGCGTACGCGAAGGGCAGCACCCGCAAGATCGTGGCGGTTCCCGTGCCGCCGCGTCCTGTTCCGCGCCGTCAGTTTGCCTCGGCGAGCGAGCGGCTCGGTCAGCCGATCCCCGATTGGGTGGCGGGGCTCTGGGCCTGCCGGGTCCATATCGGGTTGTTGTCCAACATGGAAGCCGCGGCCTTGGGCGAATACATATGCGGGGTCGATGCCGCCGCCCACGCTGGCGGCGCTCCCGCCGACGTGATCTTCTTTGCCGGGGCGTCGACGCTCTTTCCAGGTTCCAACGTGTACACGGACCGCGGCGAGGAGTATCGGAGGGGCGACATGTCCAGCTTCGTCTACGGGTTCGACCCGAAGAGCGAAGGCGCCGATTTGATCACCTACTTGCAGACGGCGAAGGACCCGGCGCGCCGCGTGGTTCGCGCGGACGTCTCCGAATTCTTGCAGACCCAGATCCACACGATGCTCGAGGGGGATCGACCGGACGAGGTCGAGCTCCTGGGCCCCGCCGACCGACCGCCTTTCACGCTCTGCTGGGAGGACGAGACTCCCGCCATGACCGCCCCGCTCGAGGGACGCCTCGATCCCGACGCGCCGCTCCGCGTCCGGCATGCGAAGTTCGGGGTGGGTGTCGTGGTGGCGCGTGAGGGGTCGGGCGACACCGCCAAGCTCACCGTGGAGTTCGAGGACGGAAAGCGAACGATTCTGGCGCGTTTCCTCGCGCCTGCTGGGGATTGAACAAGTAGAGATGTCCGGTTTCGGGCCTCGGGAAGTCGCGCCCACGGCCTCGAGTCGTTTGCTCACGCTATCCGCGTCGGCATCGCCGCTGCCGCCACCGCGGCCGTGGGAGCTGCTGCATCCGACGAGCAGCGCCACGAGAACTACGCCAACGCGGCGATGACTCTGGGACTCGCGCGCCCGAGCCCCAGCCGCTCGCGGCGCGCGAGGTCGGCAGCACTCTGTCAGCCGCCGCAGTCCGGGCCGCTCGGATCGAGCGAGCACTGATAGTCGCGGGGGCAGGTGAGGAATTCGCCCGTCGATCGCGTGACGCAATCGAAGCCGTCGTCCGTCGTCCATTCGAGGGAGGCGCCCTCCAGCGTGAAGGTCGGCATCGCATCGCGGATCGCGGGGTCGAGGTCACCGCTGTCGACGAGCGAATCGAGAACCTCGCGGCCCAGGGGCCGGATATGCACCTGCACGGTCGCGCGGTCCGGAATGCCTCCGCCGAAGGAGTAGGTGCGGTTCACCGTGTGGGCAGAGGTCGGAGAGGAAGCGACGGGGAGCAGATTGCTCTCCACGTCCTCGGCTTCCCAGAACATGTGCACCTCGTCCCCGGCGCCGTTCAAGAGGGTGTCGCGGAAGAGCCAGAGATTGACGTCGGTGCTCTCGGCGACCGCCTCGTCGTCGGCGACCTGTCCGCTGGTCCACAGCACCGTCTCCCCCTCGTAGGCGACGAACTCGACCCATGCGCGGCGGTCCTGCGCGGCGCCGCTGGGCCAGGAATGGCCGACGTTGATCGTCTCGAGGGTGAGCTCGAACTCGTAGCGGGGCGTCACGCAGAGAGTCGCGAGGATGGTCGGCTGCAGCTCGCACTGGATGGCGAGCGACTGCGCCTCGACATTCGGGTGCGGGGTGGTCGCGACGTCGATGCCCGGCATGAGGTGCTCGTGCACGCGCCGAACCGGAACCCGGGCGTCGGGATCGTCGGCGGCCGGCGCGTCGCGGCCGTGCATGTGGCACTGGTTGCACGTCTGCCGCCGGACCGGGTCGTCGGTGGCGAAGAGGCTCTCCTGCCACTCGGCGTAGGTGCGCTCGAGATGGACGCCCGCTGAGTTGACGATGTCGTGGCAGCTGCCGCAGAGCGATGCCGACTCGAGCGTGTCGCCGTCGTGGAGCGCGGAGTACGCCGCGAGGTGGCCTCCGTTGTCCACGGGATTTTCGATCCCACCGCGCAAGACGTTGTCCGTCGCGAGGGTGAGGGGGTTGTCGTGCGTGCCCTCCACCGACTCGACGCTGTGGCAGAAGAAGCAGGTGACGCCGCGGAGCGGCGCCGGCGCGTCGGCGAGATTGAGGCCATCGGTGGTGAACCCTTCGCGGACCGCCATGGGCGCGTGACACTTCACGCAGAAGTCACCGAGATCACCACCGGTTTCGCGTTGCCCGCGCGCGTTCATCGCGATGAAGACCGGATCCTCACTGGCGTACGCGTGCATGCTGCTCTGCCACTCGCGGTAGTGGTTCGGGTGACAGTCCATGCAGGTCTCGGGATCGAGGAGCTGATCTCGGGTGAGGCTCGGCTTTTCGTCGCCGCCGCAGCTGGTCGCGAGGATGAGCAGCCCCGCCGCGGCAAACCACGATTCGAATCTCATCGCTCGGCTCCGTTCGCAATCCACAAGGTGAAGCTACACAGCTCGGCGTCGCTCAGTCGACTCCCCGGAGGCATCCCATAGGCCGGGTCGGTGGACTCGAGGCGCTGCATCAGGAGGCTGCACTCCGGATTTCCGGCCATCACACGCGCGCGGCCGCCTCCCGTGCCGAGAAGCAGGTCGTAGCTGACGTCGGGATCCTCGAAGACCAGGCCTGCCTGGGCGCCGGTGCTCGCATGACAGCTCCGCCCCGTGCTCGACGCACCGCAGGTCATCACCAGCCGCCGGCTGAAGAGCTCGTCGTAGGTCGGATCGTAGAGCGGGCTGCAGTCGCGCGGTAGCTCGGGGAGGCATTCGCCGTCGGGGCCGCAGCCAGGGGTCGCGCCGAGCGCAGCCAGGAGCACCACCATCATCAGTCCACGGGACATGAGCAGGCCGGCAGCGCCGTGCGCGTCATGAACGAATACAGAACGTGAAGACTGCAGAATCGGTCGATGCGCCGTCGCTACTCGTGGCGTCGATCGTGACCTCCCAGATCCCGCCCATGAAGAGGTAGAGAGGCGTCACCGAGTATTCGCCATCTCCCATGTCGGTGATCTGCGGAACGATCGAGGTGCCGTGGCCGTGATCGGGCATGTAGGGCGTGACGTCGATCGTCATTCCGTCGACGGGCATGCCGCCGTCGTCGAGGATCTCGAGCGTCCAACCATTGGTCCCCTTGACTGGAGGGGCGGGGTCGCTCGAGACGAGCCGAAACGTGAACAGGCCGGATTCGCCGACCTTTTCCATGTTGGCCGCGTACATGTCAGCGCGCGGATCCCCCGTGCACTCCATCGCCGCGTCGTTCATGACTGGTGGAGCGGTGTCGTCGCTCCCACACGCGGTGGCGAGGGTCAGAAGCGACGCGACGATTGCCACGCCCCGAAAGTCAAGATGATGCACCACGACGATGAGTGTAACGCAGCTGCGGAAATTCGCATGCCTGCTGCGACGATTCGCCGCATCGATTCGAGGCGGGCTGGGTGGTACGTTCTGCCCATCATGAACGCCTCCTCGCTTTGCTCACTCGCCTTCGTTGCCACATTGTTGCCCTTCGCGAGCGCCTGCGGCGACGACGGCGGCTCGATGATGTGCGAGGTCGCCGGGGGGCCGGTGATGGGCGCAGCCGACATGCACTGCGGAAGCATGGTGCAGCCGACAAGCGCCATGTCCTGCGACTACACCCCGCCCGACGCCAGCGCCGATGCGGGCGCGGACGCGGGTGATGCGGGCGCCGGGGATGCGGGCGCCGAAGAGGACGAATACGGGCCGACCATGTACGGCACCGAAGGCGATGACGACGACTGCAAGTACCACGTCAGCTGGTCGTCATCCCCGATCTGCCAGGGTACCGACGTCACCTTCATGGTGACCGCGACCCACAAGGACGGCGGCGGTCCGCTCATGAACTCCCATCCCGAGCTCGAGATCTTCCTCGACGAGACGCATCCGGCACCGAACACCGACGTGGTGGCGACGGAGACCTCGCCTGGGAGCTATACGGTCGGGCCCGTTCAGTTCGACGCGTCGGGGCGCTGGACGGTACGCTTCCACTTCAACGACGAATGCTCCGACATCCCCGAAGACTCCCCCCACGGGCACGCCGCGTTCTTCGTCGACGTGCCCTGAGCGCCGTCGTCCTCGCGTTCGCCCTCGGCTGCGGAGATGACGACGGCATGGTGGATGGGGGCGCGTGCCCCAACGATCTGCCCGCCGACTGCCCCTCGCCGGCACCGACGTACACGGACGACGTCGCCGCGATCATCGAGGCGCGGTGCTGGGAGTGTCACGGGCCGGGCGGCGCCGAACAGGCGCGCCACGACTTCAGCACCTACGACAGCGTCTACGCGCAGCGTGGCTCGATGCTGACCCAGGTCTACTCCTGCCGCATGCCGCCCGCCGAAGCGGCGCCGCTCGCGAGCGACGAGCGCGCCGCGCTGCTGTCGTGGCTCGTGTGCGGGGCGCCCGAATGAGGTTGGGGATACGCCCGAAGTAGAGGCTCACGGGTCGATGCTCTGCTCACCGTGGCCAGGCGGCGTACACCCTGGCGTTCCGCAATAATCGGGATCGGTCCAGGGATCGTACTCGTGCGCGTGCTCTGGCGCTGGCTGGGCCGCAGCCATGATCGCGCGGCGCCGGCGAGGTCGCATGGCGGCTGAGGTGGCCATGGTGCCGTCGTTTTCGGCCGCGGGTGGTGGCTCGGGCTCGGGCTCCGGCTCGGGCTCGGGCTCGGGCTCGGGGAGCGCTGGCTCGGAAAGCTCGGGCTCGGGTGGCTCGGGCGCCTCCGGCGCGGCTTCCGTGGTAGGCGGAGGGATGGGCGCGACCACCGCCGCCGGCGGCTCGCTCGGCGGTTCGGCTTCGTTCGTCTGACCACACGCGGACAGCAGCCCCACCATCGTCAGCGCAGCCGAGAGTGAAGATATCGAGTGTGAAATCGGCACGCGGACTGCCTGTTCTCTCGTCACATGCACTCGGGCGGAAGGTCGCAGCTCGCGTCGATGTCGGGGCACTGGCTGGCGAGCGCGTCTTCGCGCGTTCGGACAGCAGGCGAGCTGATGGAGGTCGTCTCGCTTCGAGGCACGTCCGCAAAACACAGCAGCTCGGCGTCGGACCGTGTCAGCGCGTCACGAGGGAATCGTTCGATGTCCTCGTTCTGACAGAGACCTTCGAAACACTCGTAGATGTTCGTGGCCTCGTCACTGATGATCTCGGGACAGTCCGCATCGGCCGCGCAGGCGAGCGGCCGGCAGGCGCCGGCCCCCGCCCCCCAGCTCGAGCCGACGCCCGTCGGGCAGGCCGCGCAAACGGAGTAGAACCTTCCCCAAAACCGCCCCCAGAAAGCTCCGGTGCTGCACGTCGTAGCGTCGTCCGCAGCAGGCCCGGAGGTGATGTCGCAGAGCGTGCTGTCTTCGCAGCTCCAGCCGAACTCCACTCCCGTGCTGTCCCGCACCACCGACGGATTCGGCAGATCCAAGCGTGAGCAGGACGCCGCGCACGAGAGGACAAGGGCGAGGGAAAGACGCTTACAGAGCATCGTGATCGAACGTACGCCGGCCCGAGTCGCCGCTCAACCCCGGGTGGGCCCGGCCTGTCCACGCGCGTGGAGGTGACACGAGGGACGCGAGCCCTCTACTCTCCCACAGTTGCCCAGTTCGTCGTGTGTCGTCGTCATGCGCGACGAGTCGCACGCGAAGGCCGCGCGCTCAACAGGGGGCCTGAACGGTTACGGTTCTGCGGGTACGTGGCCGCGCCCAGTTCGAGGAGCTTTCGCCCGTTCGGCGCGAACGAATCACGCCCGATGGAAGCACCGAGCAACCGCGCGTCATGAACAAGAGCTCGAAGAGTTGTGGCCTGAACAGGACATCCACGGCGGAGCTGCCGCGCGCGCCTCGAATCGCTCCCCGCAGGACGACTCCCTGGCCGAAGCGGCGCTGCAGCACGAAGCCCTCGTCCTCAACGTCTCCTTTCCACGCCGGGCCGCCCCACCGTCGAACGGATCCCCCCATCCGGTGGAGTCCGCCAGCACTTCCCGAACCTTCCTCGGAGTGAGGGAGGTATGCAGGCTGAGGCGGCGGAAGGGCAGGAGTCGCCGAAAAGTGACGCGCGTATCCACGGTTGCCTTCAACGTAGGGCTGATTCGTGCGAGTGGGGCGGTTCAGTTCCTCACTGGCACGGGGCCGAGTCTTCGCAGCGTCAAGATAATTCTCCGCGTGTACGCGAGATTGGGCCGCCTGGCTCAATCTTCGGGGCGTCGCGGTCGGCAGGCCAAGGGAGGGGGATGCGCGGTTATAGTCTCTCAGCAGGTGGTGGATGGCGGATGAGGAATGAGGCGTGACGTCGACGTCCTTTGCGAGCCCCCTGATTCTCGCAAGCGCGTTCTTCGCGATGAGCGCCTCGGCGCATGCCCAGGGGCCACCAGACATCGTGCAGCTGACGAACGGCGGCATGCTGCGCGGCACGATCTCCGAGTACGTTCCTGAGAGTCACGTGCTCATCGTGTTGCCGTCGGGCGAGGAGCGACGGGTCGATGCCGCGGATGTCGCCTATGCCGGACCCGCCGAAAGCGCGCCGAGCAGGTCGCCGACGGCAGCGTCTGAACCATCTGCCCCACCGGGGCCGGTAGCGGTGTCACCACCCGTTCCTGCCACTGCTCCATCCCATCCTGTCCACTTCGAAAGCGAGCGCGATGGGCTCGACATCCATCACGTCGTGGCGACAGGACGCCTTCTCAACGTTCGTGCGTCGGGTGGGCATGCCGAGGTCTGGGAAGAGCACATCCCGATCTACGACCGCCTGTGCACAGTGCCTTGCAACGTGCCCATGCAGGCCGGGAGCTATGAGCTGGGGGTTTCGACGGGCGGCAACATCTGGCAACCCGAGCAGGCGTCGCTCCACGTGAGCGGGCAGACCGACGTCATGGTTCGATGGACCGACCGCTCGACGACCCGATGGGTAGGTGCCCTCGTCTCGCTCATCGGAGGGATCGGGGGCGCCGCTCTCGTTCCAGTCGGAGCCGCTGAGCTCATCGACACGGATGACACCGTCTGGCAGTCCGTCATCGGCGTCGGGATCGCCCTACACGTGTTGTCCCTCGCCGTCGGCCTTCCGCTCGCGTTCTGGGGCGATACGTTCATCGTCGAGCAGCGCCCGCCTGCGCCGACGGCGGACACGGATGGGGTGCCGTGACCTGTGCCGCAGAGCTCGACTACGCCGGCTGCATCTTCACGCGGTGATTGCCGGTGAAGAGATCGGTGGCGCCTCCCTCTCGGGTGAAGCCTGCGGTGATCTCGAACGACGAGACCGTCGCACTCTCCGGTATCCGTACGTCGATGTATGCGCCAACGAGGTCTCCGGTACGCGAGTTCCACGCCGTCGACATGTCGCCGTCGACGAGCTTCCGGGCTTGCGCGACGTCGTCGTGGTACGCCGACGAAACCGAGACCGCGGAAGGGACCGCGTGCAGGAGCTCCACGACCGGGAGCGGCGCGGCCTGGCCGGGATCGGCCGCCGCGGAGGTCGGCTCCTGCGCGGCGGACGGTGGCGTGGGACTGGAGGGCGGCGCGTCGTCGTCGTCTCCGCAAGCGATCAGGACGAGCAGGGCGAGAGCGGTGAGGACCACTCGGTGAGGAGAGCGGATGGGCGAAGTCTACCTTCGCGGTTCGAGTGCCTTCTCGGAAACTCGGGCATGCGGGGAGGCGGTTGGCTTCCGCGGAGGCTGGAAACCGGGGCTCCCGCCTACACCCTCGACCTCCGTGCGCACTCGCGTCACCCTCTCTTCGTGTCGGAGCCGCTCCAATCGCTCCTTCCCGAGCCCTGCGCCGCCTGTCGGACGGATGTTCGAAGACGTCGGCCAGTGGGCACACGATCACTACCCTTCCAACGACTATCCCGTCGGCGACTTCGTGAAGCGGCACGGCGCCCTGGAGCCGCTCGGGCAAGCGGAAGGCCTCCGCGACGCGGTCGTCCGGAACTACGTGGTGCACGAAGGCGTCCTCCTCCTCTATCGGTGCAAGACGTGCGGTTGCCACCTCGAGCTCTTCCTCTGGTATGTGGTGGGCGCCATCGAGCTCCAACAAGCCTCCCCAGATGGTCGCATCACCGACCGCGGCCCCTACCGAGACGGCAAGAAGCACGCCCTCCACACGCTGCACGTCTACGACGACACCCGCCGTACCCATGGACACGCCCGCCGCGAGCACTGGGAGCACGGCGTGCTCCTCTCGATCGATTGACCGCGGATGGCTCAGCGCCTCGTTCAAGACGCCCTCTACTCAGAGGACGTCGCGTAGTCCCCACCGCCAGGGCAGCGAGCGCGAAGAAGGAGTGCCAGAAGGGTTTAGGCGGCGTTACAGCGCGTTGATTCGGTAGAGCACGTCGCCACTGAGCAGATGTGGCGTGTCACCTGGTGTGAGGAACCTTCCACTCATGCTCGGACCTTCGTAGAGAAGCGTCGAATCGCCCCGATAGACGCCGGGAAGCGTGCCGCCTGACTTCGCTATCCAGCCAGTCGTTGCTGGTCTCAGAACCGCGATGGGCGGGTCGAAAGAATCCGTGGCCGCCTCGAGGAAGTCCCCGCCGGCGATCCGGTGGATCGTGGACGTGGACCCGATGGTGGTTGCGGCGTAGATGTTTGCGTCGCCTCCCACCGTGGCGGCGAGGAGCGTGCAACCGGTTGCGAGGGGTGGTCCGAGGGTCGGCGTGAAGTCCACCCGCGCCTGACCACAGACGCCGTCACTGTCGCGGTAGAGAACGAAGGCCCGGCCCGACGACGCAACCAAGTCGAAGGAGCTGACTGAGCCGGCGGGACGGATGGTGTCCACCATGCCGAACGTCCCGCCCCGGTACCGGTCGACGAAAACGGCCACGCCCGTGTTCCGAGCCAGATAGACGTCGGTTCCATCGACCTCCAAGTCGATGGAGCCGTAGCTGGTGAAGCTCCCCATGCGAGAAGCGGGGAACCCCAAGATGCGATAGACGTCCACGTTGGACGAGTCTCGCAGCGCGACCACGAACTCCCCGCTCGGGAGCTCCCGAACGCGACCTTGGATGGTGCCGGCGGTGTAACCGATGGGCCCGGCGACCCGGGCGGCCCAGGTCCGTCCGGACCATCTCGCCACGTAGGTCGCGTCCGAAACTTCATAGAGAACGAGGAGGCGACCGCCGCTGCCCTCTACGATGTCGAGGATTGTACCCCCGGCCGCGAAGGTGAGATCGGAGATGGAGACCCACCGAGGGAAGTCGATGTCCGATGACTGAAGTCCCAGCGAATGACCGGCGAGATCCGTGACCGCGTCCGAGAGCTGGATCGTCGCTGTCGTGGGTAGGACCTCGATGTCGGCCGTGGGCAGGAGGTCGACGAAGGTGTCCGAGGGCGAGACGTCAATCGGATGTGGTGAGCCGTCCACGAGAAGCTCCACCGTCGACGCATTCAGGGTCGAGCTCGCCATCGCCTCGGAGAACACGACCCTCATGCCGTCGAAGACGTTGCCTTCACTCGGCCACGTCACGACCGTGGGGGACGTTCGGTCGACGGTGAGCGTTCGGCGGGCCTCGGCCACGACTTCGCCGGCACGAATCGCTTGGGCCAACAGCACCAGGGGCCCTTCCGGGTCACGACTGGTGTCCAGATCGTAGGTGTACGGTTCGGTCAGCGAGGCGATAGCGCCCGCGATTCGGTCGATGAAGAGCTGAATGCGGTCGGGGGCCGGCCCACGCACCGCGAGCTCCACCCGCACGACGCCTTCTACGTAGGCACCCAGGCCAGGCGTGACGAAGCCGATGATCGTGTAGTCCGGTCCCGCGTCCATCGCGGCGTCTGCACCGGCATCACCGGTTGGAACGCACCCTGGCTGCGACATGCAGCGGGCTGCGTCGAGGTCGGCGCAGGGAGTGGCGCTTCCCAGACACATTTCCTCTGTCCCTGTCGCGCTGGCTGTTCGCCAGCTGCAGTCCTGCGCGCTGCATTCGTCCGGGGACTCGAAGGTGTCGCAGGACGCCGCGGACCCGGTGCACACTGCGCCTTCGACGTAGCAGCCGAGGATGTTGCACTCCAGCAAGTCGCGAAGCGAGCATCGCCGGAGGCCATCTGGATCCTCACAGTAGCCGAAGTGACAACCGAGGGTCGCTTCACACTCCGCGACGGTAGAGCCCGTGCAGGGAGCCACCGTCCCCTGACACGGCGATGCGATGGAACCAGAATCCACAGGGCTGGTGTCCGGACGTGGGGCGGAGCTGTCGACGGGCCGAGGTGTATCGCTGCCGCACGCGTGGCAGCAGAACACGATCATCGCTGCCCAAGTGGCAGAGCTTCGAACCCCCATGAGCTCATCGTACATCCCAAAGGGTGGATAGATGGGATGTAAGCGGCTGGCCGCCACTGACGTGGTAGCCGTAGCCCCACAACCGTAAACGCGGTCAAGAGCCGCAGAGTGGAGGCCAGCCGTGGAACACATTGGCATCGATGTTCACAAGAAGACAAGTCAGGTCTGCATCCAGACGAGCGAGGGAGAGCTGCGGGAGCGGCGCGTGGCGACGACGCGCGATGCGCTGGCGAAGGTGTTCGCGGACCGCGCCCGGGCGAAGATCCTGATGGAGGCGTCGACGGACAGCGAGTGGGTGGCGCGGTGGCTCGAGGAGCTGGGCCATGAGGTGATCGTGGCGGACCCGAACTTCGCGCCGATGTATGCCACGCGAAGCCGCAAGGTGAAGACGGACCGGCGCGATGCGCGGGCGCTCTGCGACGCCTGCCGGCTCGGCGCGTACCGCCCAGCGCACCGCGCCTCGGACGCGGCCCGTCATCGGCGAGCGCAGGTCGCGGTGCGTGATGCGCTGGTGCGCACGCGAACGAAGTACATCTCGCTCACCCGAGCGCTTGTGCGGCGCGAGGGCTTGTCGCCACGAAGCGGCGGAGCGGCGACCTTCGCGGCGCGCATCGAGGAGCTGTCACTGCCCGCCCACCTGGCGCTCGAGGTCGCGCCGCTGCTCACGATGCTCGAGCAGCTCACCATGCAGATCCGCGACGCCGACAAGCGCCTCGCCGAGCTCGCCAAGGGCGACGAGACCGTCGAACGCCTGTGCACCGTGCCGAGCATCGGGCCGGTGACGGCGGTGACCTTCGTCGCCGTGGTCGACCAGATCGGTCGCTTCCACAACGCCTCACAAGTGCGCGCCTACCTCGGCCTGGTGCCCCGCGAGCTGAGCTCTGGCGAAAAACGGATGCGGGGCCACATCACGAAGACCGGCAATCGCCGTCTCAGGTCGCTGCTCGTCGAAGCGGCCTGGGGGATCTTGCGTCACAAACGACCGGAGACGAAGGCGCTACGCGACTGGACGGAGCGCATCGCCGCACGCCGCGGCAAGCGGATCGCGGCGGTGGCGCTGGCGCGCAAGCTCGCGGGGATCTTGTACGCGATGTGGCGAGACGGGACGCGCTTCGAGGCGACAGCGAGCCGTGAGGAGGCTGCTGCAGCCTGACCCGCAACCGACGATGACCCGCTCTTCGTGAAGGGAACCGATTATGGTGGTCGAGCGCGATGTGCTGGCTGGCTGCTGTCGAACGCCGATGGATAGATGGCGCCGACCACCACCGAATCCCACCCTGCGCCGCGGCCTCGATGCCGCCCCAGTCGAGCGCGAACAGAAGGCTGAACAACCCGTCACGTATGAGCGAAACGACGAACCCGAGCCGAGGCGAAGGAGACGTGCAACGACGTAGAACGAAAATCAGACAAACCTGTTGACCGGGGTGGCCGCTTCACAGAAGCCATCACAAACGGCCTCCCGCCACTCCCGCCGGAAGCGCGAGTCGACAGATCATACCTACATTCGTGATCGCCTAAGGCCACGGATGGGTGCCCGTCTGAGTCCTGTAGGGCAAAGGGATTCTCGCGGCGTTGGGGTCTTGGGCCTCGGCGCGCAGGAAGTGTTCGATGCGTCGTGCGCGCGCCGAGCGGTCTCGGCGCGACAGGACGAGCGCGAGGAGATCGTCGGCGACTCCACCTCCCAGCGTGCGGCGTAGACGGCCGCGAAGTAATGGGCCTCGAGGAGGTCCGCCGGCAGATTCGTCACGTATCGATGCCACTGGTCGAGCTCGTGGTTGTACAGGGCGACGCAGCGGAAACAGGCGTAGTGGTTCGTGACGAGCGGCCTGTGTCGATGACGGCGCTGCTACACCATCTTGGCGTCGACATCGATGACGTCGGTGTCGACGATCTGCTGGACATCGCGGAGCTTCATTCCGACGAGATGGCGATGCGCTCGCAGATGACTGCGCACGAGCACCGGGTTGCCTTGCTTCTTCATCCGGGTGAGGAAGTAACCGCCGTGGGCGTCGATCTGCTCGAAGAGCGAGGCGCGGTAGAAGCCGAGGTCGAAGAGCAAGAGGCGCCCTCGCATCCACGCGCCAGCCTGAAGCAGGTGCTTGTCGTGGCGGCTTCCGTGCGTGATGGCAATCGTCTTCGCGCCGCGGCCGACGACATTCATCACCACGCCGAGCTTCGCGGACGCCTTCATGTAGTGGGTGAACACCGATGGATACGAGTGCTCGAGCGCGTTGTGCAACCCGTACACCAGCGACACGATATCAACCTTGCGCCGGCGTCGAACGACTCCCAGCCGGCGAGACAGCTCCCGGATCCGACGACGCGGCAACACGCTGGTCAGCGCTCGATGAATGTGGCTAGGCTTGCGGCGAGCCATCGCTTCCCTCCTTTGGACTTAGACACCCGTAGGAGATCAGAAGCGGTGGCTCTTTTCGATCACGGAGCGCGCGCAGGGCTCAACCAATTGGAATTGCTTAACCTTCTCGACAGTCGCAGCCGCTTATCCGAACACGAATGTAGGTATGATGTATCGACTCCCTGCCCGGCCGGAGGGGAGCGGAGGCCGTTCATGGTTACCACCCGCTGTAGCGCATACACATGGATTGTCGTGCTCGCCCTGTTGTTGTGGAGCTGTTCTAGCAGTCGGACGCCCGTCGATGGGGGCATCGATGCGACAGCCGACACCGACAGCGGCTCGGAGGATGCCAATCTCGACGGAGGCGCGGACGACGTCTTTGCCGACAGCACCACTGCCGACACGGCGTGTCGGGGCATGGACGAGCCATGCACCGTCAATGAAGACTGTTGCTCCCTCGCTTGCTCGGACAGAGTGGGTATCTGCGGCATGTCAATCGACCCTTAGAAGGGCAGTTCGCTCTCCGGTTTCCAGCCTCTACGGACGCCAACCCCTTCACCGGACGCCCGAGTTTCGCAGTAGGTATGATTAGGTATGATGTATCGACTCCCTGCCCGGCCGGAGGGGAGCGGAGGCCGTTCATGGTTACTACCCGCTCACAATCCCCACACGGGTGGCATGAGACGCTAACCAGTGAATGCCTTGAGACGGACTTGGATATCAGATTCTCGGACGCGTTCGTGGAGGACGTATGGTCGCTCCTCTCGACTAAGCGAAAGAAGATCCGATTCATCGGCGACTTGTCGGCGACGAAGGAGGAGGACGAAGCCGATGGGGACTTCCTCAGCCTGAGCTTCAGCAAGCCATCTTCGCCCTATGTAGTCGTGGAGGTCCGTGAGTCGCAGCACGTCAACGTCTACCTCAGAAGCTCCGCGAAAGCAGATCGAGGTCGCGTCGTGTGCCGCATCGAGGGACTTCGAGTCGTGAAGAACCCGCGCGCCTTTGTGGACACACTGATCTGGTTGTACCGAGAGGCTGACTACAGCGACTGCGAGGGAATCCGCGCTCGCTGGGAGCGGATCGCGCTTCGTTCGGCTGATTGAGCCGGCTGGGCGGGCCGCTTGCCCACGCACTTCACGCTCCGCGTGATGCAAGCGGCATGACCGGCCGGCTGTCTCGCACGGAGCTCCGGCCGGGCGGCGAGGTAACATGAACCTCTGGTTATGTTTAGTCGTCCACCGCCCTCCGGGCGACCCCGGATTTCGGAAACGGGTACCCTGGTGAGGTCGGCGTAGAGGTCGTATCCGCTATGGTGCCCCGAGCCCGTTGTTTAGTCGGACCCGGAGCCCTCCACGCACCCCGTATTGTGTCCGCGGCGGACTGGGCACGCGCCGCATCCGCTCGCGGCTGACGCTGAGGTACCAGGCCGTCGTCTCGATCGTGGCGTGACCGAGCAGTGCCTGCACCGTTCGGATGTCGACGCCATCCTCGAGCAGATGCGTCGCGTAGCTGTGACGCAGACAGTGCGGGCTGACGCGCTTGGACAACCCGGCGCGCGCCCGCGCCTTGCGCACGGCGATCCAGTGGGCGCTGCGGGTCAGATGGGGCCGTCCCGAGCGACCGGGAAACAAGTACGGGCCATGCGGCCGGCGCTGCCGGTAGTAGTGACGAAGCTGGCCGAGCAGCCTCTCACTCAGAGGGACCTCCCGCTGCTTGCCGCCTTTGCCGAAGGCGATGAAGAGCACCCCGCGATGGCTGTGCACGTCGGCGATGCGCAGCTTGACCGCCTCGCTGACGCGAAGGCCCGCTCCGTAGCAGAGCATCGCGAGCGTCTCGTGCACGACCGACGTGAAGGCGGCCAGCAGCGCGGCCACCTCGGTGCGCGTCAGCACCTCCGGCCTGCGGCGCCCGCACTTGACGTAGCCCAGCGTGGCCACCACCTCGGGCTGGCGCAGCACGAGGCGGTACAACACGCCACTACACGTCGTCGTCGATGACGACGACGTGCCCTTTGTCCCGAAGCGCTTGGACAAGAGCGTGCATGAAGAGGCCCCCTGTCTGAGTGTGGCAGAGGACGTGGATAGAGGTCGGGGCTTCCAAGCGCAGGTCTGCAATGTGCGGCCACGACGAATTCGGATCGATTGTCGAGTCGCCGACCCCGATGCCGACGCCATCGGAGAACGACGTTGGGATACGGATCCAGGCTGTCGACGCCACCACCGAATCGCAGATGGCGCCCAGGTCCAGGACTCCTGGTGTCACGTCGAGCTTGTACTGGTAGCCCATCGCCTACCCTTCGGCGAGCCTCGGCATCCGCAACCTACCGCACCGACTCTGAGCTTCACAGCCCGGCTGACTTCAGAGCCGTTTTCGTTGGCAACCACCACATCGCAATCGGGAGCGGTGTGCAATGGTGGGATTCGCGACATCCGGGTGCGAAGTGTAGCAGGTAGCCTCGTTCAACAGACGTGGCGCGGAGATCCGGACATCGATGCAGATCCTTCCCAGCCCGGCATTGTGGTGGCAACGAACCTCGCCCACTCGATCAATCGGCCTGTCACCGAGCACCCCGACATGATCGTCGCTGCCCTGTCGTTTGATGGCGGCCGAACCTTCGTGAGGAGCGTCCAAGTGAACGATGACAAGGGATGCTCGGCCGGGGATCAGGACATGCAGGCCATGGCGTTCGACCCCACAAGCTCGACTGGCAATACCCCAGGCGGGTAGCAACCATGAACGGCCTCCGCTCCCCTCCGGCCGGGCAGGGAGTCGATACATCATACCTACTGCGAAACTCGGGCGTCCGGTGAAGGGGTTGGCTTCCGTGGAGGCTGGAAACCGGAGCCCTCCTCCCCGAGCTCCTGACCGTCGCCCGTCATCCCGGGGCGCAGGTCCGCGCTCTGGCCGTGCAGCTCCTCGCCCGCTTCGACGATCCCGACGCGTATCAGGTCGTCGCGACGGCGCTCGACGACGACGAGTCATTGGTGCTCCGCGCTGCGCTCTCCACGTTGACCGCTGGCAACACCGCGGCGGTTCCCCGGGTTGCCGCGATCCTCCGCACCCACGGCGATTGGGCGCTGCGCACCCTCGCTGCCGAAACACTCGGACGGGTCGGGGGCGACGAAGGGCGGGGCGCCCTCGAGGAAGCACTCGTCGGAGACGACTACGCCTTCGTGCGCCAGGCGGCGGCGCGAGCGCTCGGAACGCTCGGCGGTGGTGCGTCGCGTGCCGCGCTCTCGCGCGCGGCCGCCCACGATCCCGAACCGCGCGTGCGCGAAGCAGCACAGTGCGCGCTCGGACAGTAGAGCACCCTCCCCATCTGGGGTCCCATTGTCGGATGGCATCGAGATCCGCTATGTCGGCCTCCATGTACCGTCCCCTCTTGGTCCTCGGACTGCTGATCACGACCGCCGGATGTGGCGACGACGAGCAGGTAGCCACGCCGCCCGTCGCCCCGCCGCCTCCCGCGCCCGTCGCCCCCCCCGCGCCTCCCGAGCCTGCGCTGGCTCCCGAAGACGTGGCGCTACGAGACTTCATCGTAGAGCAGCACGCCGCGCTTCGCGCTGCATTCGCCGGGGAGCACCCGCTTCCGGGGCTGTCGGAGAACAGCAACTCGACGCCGATCATGTTGATCCCGGTTTCGAAGCGCTCGCTGCTGTTGCAGTTCAGTCCGAACG
Organism: uncultured delta proteobacterium; assembly: GCA_963727445.1. Lineage (GTDB taxonomy): Bacteria > Myxococcota_A > Polyangia > Polyangiales > B10-G4 > B10-G4. Next base: position 27,611 of record CAVSGI010000012.1, on the reverse strand, counting down.
AGCAGGGATCGGATACGAAGCACGTGAGCGTTCAGGCGATGGTGTCTCCGGACGGGACGCTGCGCTACGAAGGGGTTACGACGTCGTTTGGTCCCGGGGCCTACTATCCGCCGATCAGCGAGGCGGCCGCTGCGCATGCCCCTGCCGTGGTGGCGGCCATGGAGCGCGTGCGCCGCGCGATCGTGGAGTCGGACTGCGACCTTCCGTACGCGACGGGAATGAACAGCAGCGCGACGTGCGCCGACGCGAAGGCCGCCTTCGAAGCGGGGCTACATCCTGCCAGCGAGCTGATGCTGAACATCGAGCACGCCGACCCCTCGGGCCACCCCAGCGGATCGATGCGAGCGATCATCCAGTTTCGAGACGATGGCCTTCATTACAGCGAGGGGAACGTCGAGATCTTCGCGCAGTGATCTAAAAGGCCGCTTCCATCTGGTCGTCGAGCGCTTCGACGACCGCCACGCGCGCGTGGCGCTTGTCGTTCGCGGCGATGATCGTCCACGGCGCGATCTCCGTGCTCGTCCGCTCGACCATGTCGTGCACCGCGAGCTCGTAGGGCTGCCACTTCTCGCGGTTGCGCCAGTCCTCGTCGGTGATCTTGTGGCGCTTGAAGGCCACGCGCTTTCGTTCTTCGAAACGGCGCAGCTGCTCCTCGGAGTCGATGTGCAGCCAGAACTTCACCACGACGACGCCGTTTTCGACGAGCGTCTCCTCGAAGTCGTTGATCTCCGAGTAGGCGCGGGTCCAGTCCCACGCAGGCGAAAAGCCCTCGACCCGCTGCGGGTAGTAACCATGAACGGCCTCCGCTCCCCTCCGGCCGGGCAGGGAGTCGATACATCATACCTACTGCGAAACTCGGGCGTCCGGCGAAGGGGTTGGCTTCCGTGGAGGCTGGAAACCGGGCGACGCCTTTCTACCTGCACTCGCGCGCAATCGCGCCGGCGTTGGTGGCCTTCCCGACGATCACCTGGTGCTCACATGGTACGATACGCGGGACGATCCCGAGGGCAAGCTATGGAACGTGTACACCGTGTCCTCGCAATACAACGATCTGGCTTGGGACAGCGCCGAGGTTGGGCAATCCGCCATTCGAAGGAAGGTTCGGCTACTTCGGAGACTATATCGAGGGCGCGCCATTTGGGACCAATGGGCCCGGAGGGGGACCCCAGTACCTTTTTGCTTGGATGGAAGGCCCAACCACACCTCAACTGCATGCAGCATGGATCAGTCCCACACCTTGACCGTACTTGGTGCGGCTGTGATCGCCGTGGTGTCGCTCCTCGCCGCGTGCGGCGAGCACCACGACCCTCCTTTGGACGGCAGCGTCGATGCCGGCGTATGTCAGGATGCAGGCGCAGACTTACCATGCCTGTGTGGCGGGATAGTCGCGTGCGAGGACGGCTTCGTGTGCTGTCCCAATACGGACATCATCTGCGGCCCGGCCTTCGACAACCATCCGTATTGTGTTCACCCGAATTGTTGTTACGAGCCGTATGGGGCGGTGCCTCGTGAGTGAGGCACGCAGTACAAGGTGAAGATCTTGAGCAGGCCGTCGACACGAGCCGTGCGTAACCGTTCACGTGTCGTGAAAGCGTGATCATCTCGTTGCGGGTAGTAACCATGAACGGCCTCCGCTCCCCTCCGGCCGGGCAGGGAGTCGATACATCATACCTACTGCGAAACTCGGGCGTCCGGTGAAGGGGTTGGCTTCCGTGGAGGCTGGAAACCGGAGCCGACGTGGGTAAGAGAGGACGTGGTGACCGTGCTTTCGGCGCCGTCGCGCATCGAGGCCTCGATTGTAGCCGACCTCGAAGTGTCAGGCGCTTCATGTCGGCCCAGGCCGCTCAGCGGCTGATATAGTGCCCGGGGTCTTCCATGGATTTCGCCACCACCATGTACGTGGGGATCGGGATTGCGCTCGCCGTGGCTCTGGTCATCGCGGGCCTCTATAGCTCATGGCGCACGGGCCAACGATGGAACGCGAACTTGGACGCCGTCGCCCGACACTTCGGATTGTCGGCGGACATCAGTCGGACCCCTCAAGCGAGCGAGGTCAATGGCTACACCTCGGACGGCCACGACGTCAGGATTCATTGGACCACGCTGCAGCGCCCGGGGCAGGGCAATAGCATCTATCGCTACTACGAGATCCGGGTCGCGCCGCGCGGTCGTCCGGGCTCGATGACGATCGCGCCGGCCAATCCCCTCGCGCCCCAACACCGCGACTACGGATCCAAGGGGCGCAAGGGGACGGGCATCGCCGAGATCGACGGGCGGTATGTCGTTTCGGACGTACACAAAGGCATGAAGAAGCGTCTCAAACGTCCCGAGGTCCTCTCCGCGTTCCTCGCGTTCATGCAAGACGGTGGTCGGCTCGAGATGGGGAATCTCGTGCGAGGCAGCACGACGTTTCCCAAGAATCCCCAAGCACTGAGCGATCAGGTCCAGAAGCTCCTCGATCTCGCCGAGCAGCTCGGCGTACCCCAGTGACGCGCAGGTGAGGCCCATCGGGGGATAGTCACGATGAGCGGCCTTCGCTCCTTTCGGGCCAGGACGCCAGTCGACAGATTGGGGAGGTTTCGGCGGAGCGCGGGCGTGAAGGCACTGCTGCTCGACGAGCGGCTGTTTCGCCCGCGGTCAGTCGAAACGTGTTTGAGTCGAGCCGGTTCGCGGCAGTCCAGCGTCGGCGGGGGCTATGGGGATATCGGACTCGTGATCGCCGGTCGCGGTCGCGGAGATCGAGGACTGCGGCGAGTGTTCGGGTTTCGAGGGTGCGTTGGTGGAGGGTGGGTGAGCCGGAGTCCACCACACTTCGGGATGGAAGATGCACCGGTTGCAGCTCGGTGTCGCGGATGGCCGTGCCGTCCAGGTTGGTCGAACAACCCGAGGGCGCCTGTCCCGTGTTCACCCAGACGCCGTGCGTTCCATTGCAGTCCGGGTTGGCTAGCTGATAGGAAGGGTGAACGAGGATGAACGGCCTCCCGCAGTGGAGTCAGGGGCGGCGGTCGACGTAATCGCTCCTACTGCGAAACTCGGGCGTCCGGTGAAGGGGTTGGCTTCCGTAGAGGCTGGAAACCGGAGCCGAACTTTCGGGGGACACAACGGGGACGCTGCCGAACTTTCCGAACTTGTTGGCTTCGAAAAGTTCGGAAAGTTCGGCAGCGTCCCCCTGGCTTCCCCCCGTCCCCGAGTTTGTCCCCCCCGCTGTTGGGGCCCTGATTGTACGCGCGCTGAGATTGGCAAGCTCCCTAGCGACCGACGATCTGAAGCAGCTGGACGTCGAAGACGAGCATGCCGGCGGGGGCGCCGGCGGCGCCGCCGTAGGCGAGGTCTTCGGGGATCCACAGGCGGCGCGTCTCTCCGACCACCATGAGCTGCACGCCCTCCGTCCACCCCGCGATCACCGCGTTGAGGGGGAAGACGGCCGGCTCACCGCGCGCGACCGACGAGTCGAACATCGCGCCGTCGGTGGTCCAGCCTGCGACGATGTTGGGGACGCTCTTCGTCATTTCGTCATTCGCTCCGCGAAGTGCGGGTGCCTCCCCGACGTGCTGAGGGAGCTGATACGATGGCGCGATGAGCGCGGGGCACGCCGGCAGTGACAGCGACGACGCCGACGACAACGCCGAGCGGGCCGCCGCCCGCGCCGACCTGAAGAGACGATGTTGGGGGGTGTTGGGGACGCTCTTCGTCATTTCGTCATTCGCTCCGCGAAGTGCGGGTGCCTCCCCGACGTGCTGAGGGAGCTGATACGATGGCGCGATGAGCGCGGGGCACGCCGGCAGTGACAGCGACGACGCCGACGACAACGCCGAGCGGGCCGCCGCCCGCGCCGACCTGAAGAAGCTGGCCCGCGGTTGGAAGCCGCCCAAGGCGAAGCGGCGGTCGTCCGACTCCGATGACGACGAGGCCGCGATCGACCTGGCCCTGACGATGCCCGGCATGGTGGTCAGCGTCGGCGGCATCGCCCTGTGCTTCGCCTCGATGATCGGCACCATCCTGGTCTGGATTCGGATCGTCGACACGATCAACGTCCTGACCGTGCTCTCCATGTTCGCGACGGCGGGGGCCGTCTGCGTCGGCAGCATCTACGTCCTGCTCCGCCTGCTCCCCAAGCTGCTCGCCACGCGCCAGCGGCGCTGGCTCGCAGCCCTGCCGTTCCCGTTCGACCGCGACGCCTACCTGCACGCGCTCGCCGCCGACCGCCAGTTCACGGGCCGGGTCAGGCTGATCATCTCGCCGGCCGTCGAGCTCGACGACGAGACCCGCGCCATGCTCGCGCACGCTGCGTCGCGCGCGTGCCGGCGCACCACCGCGAAGTGGGCCGGCGACGACCTGATCGTCACCAGCCGCGAGCTCGCGACCTCGCAGTCGGGCGGTCGCGGCCCGGGCACGATGTACAACAGCAACGCCCTCCACCGCTGGTTCCGCAAAGCCGCCCGCCGGTTCCTCGTCCCCACCGCGAAGGCCTACGCTCTGCGCCGGGTCGTGATCGACTTGGAGTGACGCGTCGCGGCGATCGAACCTCAGTTAGACTCGCGCGGATGAGAACCCGTCCAGTCGTCGTCGCGGTGTCCCTCCTCATCGGCTGTGGCGGCGCTCCCGAGACGAGGCCGCAGCCGGTGGAGGCGCCGGTCGAGACGGCGCACGTCGAAGAGCGACCGGTGGTTGCGCGGGGGCTGAGCCTCGACGATCCCGCAGTCTCGAGGCTCCCCTCGGACGTGGAGGTGGTCTTCGTCGTGCATCCTTCCGTGCTCCGGGGAACGCCCTTCGAGGACGCGGCGATGGCTCAGTTTCCGTTTCCCACGTACGGGAGCCAGGGCGACATCAGCCGCGAGGTTCTTTCGAAGACCGAGACGCTGGTCATCGGCCACGGGCCAGCGCGCTTCTCCGCCTCGTTCGAGGGAGCGCTCGATGGCCTCTTCGACCGGATCGTGACGCTCGCGTCGTCGGAGGCGCAAGGCGTGGAGACGACGGGGGCCGCGGGCGCGCGCGTCCTCACGATCGGCAACCAGGCCGTGATCCACGAAGAGGGGGCGACGGCGTTCGACGTCCGCGTGCGGGTAGTAACCATGAACGGCCTCCGCTCCCCTCCGGCCGGGCAGGGAGTCGACAGATCATACCTTCTCGGAAACTCGGGCGTCCGGTGAAGGGGTTGGCTTCCGTGGAGGCTGGAAACCGGAGCTGCTCGGCGAGTTCTAGGGCGCACGTTCTCGACAAGAACTTCCTCTCAAGCCACGCGGCCTCAAGCCACGCGGCCGACGGGCTACCTGCCGCGGAGGTGTCCGCACGCTATGGTCCTGAGAGGGGCTCGCCACAGAGTTGGATGGTGACGTCCCAAGTGCGCGAGTCCTCCCTGCATGGGTATGGCGCGTCCGTCAGAACGCCTATCACGCACTGGGAGAACGGTGTCTGATTGAGACCTGTGGGGCCGTGCGCGTGCCCCTGGGAATCGATTGCGAGGCGAATGCGGAACAGATAGCCGCGAAGCTCCGGGTGGCGTTCGAAACATCGCGACAGCTCTTCTCGTACCTGTCGATGAGCCACCGCTGAAGCCAGCGCGGGCAGACTCTCAAGAGGCCGCACGTAGGAGACTGCCGTGGATGGGCCATAGTGATAGAGCAGAACCTGCATTTCCGCCGGAAGACGGCCACCAGCACGCTGCCGCACGCAGAATTCGGTTTGCTCGTCGTGTGGAGAGGTCGTCAATCGAACGACCGAGCCGTTCCGAACTACGATCTCGACCCACTCAGCGATTCCAGCATCTCGGCAGCCCTCCAACGCATGGGTTAGCTCAGAATCCTCGTGCAGGTACGCGGCGCCACCGGAGGAGTAGCTCAACCCTGAGGAGTACTCGATGGGCGTCGCGACGCTCCACACCTTCGGTGGTGGAAGGCCGATTGTGTTCATGGTCGGCAGCGGCGCCAAGTTCGCCACGGCCGTGATCCAATCGGAGTAGGAACGTGCGTCCGTGACCGCGGCTGCCAGGGGATTCGAGACCGCCCGCCAAATCCCCGCCTGGGTATTCCCACCGCACGGCGAGGTACAGATTGGCGGGTTGCTCCAAGTCCAGAGTGGCGTATGTGCGGGCAATAATTAGGGTCGAACCATGTTCTGAGAGCAGCCTCTCCTCGGGACTCTGGGGCCAGGCACAAGACGCGATGGATTCGCTTGGTCCTCCATCCCTCACGATGGGGAACCCAAGGTCGGCCGCAATCTTCTGCCGTACCTCGTGTAGAAGAGCAGACAGCTCCTGACCCGGGAGGGGGAGATTGCGCCCGGGAAGCACCGCAACTCTGGGTCTCGACGTGAGAGCCATCCCGTCGCTCGCCCAATCCATCCGCACCGTCTTCGGGCACGTAGCGACACGACTCGCAGTCTCCTCCAGCGTCGTCGGGCGCTCAGCCGGTGGTGCATGGGCAGTCGACCCTGAACCACAGGCCAGCATCAGCCCAAGAGCAAGCCAAGGGACGAGTGGTTGGTTCCTCTGGGAAAAGCGCACCCCGATCCCTATGGGAGATCCGGGAGAGGTATGCGCTCGCCGCTTGATCGGTAGATCGGAGCGTTCAGGAGGGAACCGCCACACCTCCACTCCGTGTAGTGATCACCCGCCATGAACCCTCCTAGGCCCATCCCACGACGAAAGATGTAGTCGCTCAGGATCCCGAGCACAGTGCGATCATCCGAGAATCTCTCGAAGATGTTGGGATCCTCGCAGTAGATCTCGAGGTTGATGAGGAACCAATTGAAGAAGCAACCGAGACGTCCCCCCCACATCGTATCCCATTCAATATCCGGAATTGTCGGATCGTAGCAGTAGTCGTAGGCGGCAGCGAGGGCCTGGTTGATGCAATCCGCCGTTGTTGTGTCCAGAACCTTCTGAACTGGAATCCAGTTCTTGCAGTATTTTCGAAGCCAGACTCGCAACCCCCATAGGTTGAGGGGATAGTCGACGGGAAATGGTAGATCATATGGAACTCTGGCTCCGCCAGACCCGCCTCCGCACCCGCACCCACTGAGAGGCGGGGTAGCGACTGGGAAGGAGTTCTTAGGGCTTGGAACGACTGGATACTTGTTGGTGGCGCTCAAGCCTGATCTCAGAGCTGCCTGAGCAGTCGACGCGGCCGCAGGATGTGCTTGGAGCCGCTTTGCGGGCGTAGCAAGCACGCGCGTCGCAGCGTTCGGTGCAACAGGCGGCCGTACGATTGGATAGCGCTTCAGCATCACTCGTCCTTCAAGGCGAGGTCGATGGAAAAATAGCCATAGAGGTCGTCCTGGTTCGTGTCCTGTTCACCTGAGATGAGAACGGTGATCAGCGCTGCCATGTCACCGCCCGTCAGCTCGGAGGTGACGTAGTAGGGAGCGTTGCTCGCGTTCGTCTGGGAGATCGTGACGCTCGCGAGCTGCGGGGCGCTGGTGAAGGCGAGGGCTGGATCTTCGGTCGTGTATCCGTCGGCGAATGCCTTGATCTTGAAGTTCGCCCCGGACTGCCCGACCGAGGCGGAGTGGAGGCGGATCATCAACGTGGCCGCCTTCCACTGCGACACGTCCACATGCTGCGCGATGTAGAAGCCGTCTTCGCTGCCGGCGGCCACGTTCGAGAAATCATACTTGGTCAACTCGACCAAACGAATCGTTTGTCCTGACATGGGATTCTCCTTCGATGGACTCGGGTCAGTGGACCGGTGTCACCACTTGAGCGAAAGGTCGACGCTGATCCGGGCGTCCAGGCTGGATACAGCGGGACTCGCCTGCGTGGCTCTGAGGACGACGTTGATCATCTGCCCCATCGAGCCCGCAGTCAGCTCATCCGTGAGGTAGACACCGTCGAGCGTGCCGTTGGTCGTAGTTTGATCGTTGAACTCACAGGATCCCAAGCTCGTCCCGCCTTGGAACTCGCTTGCCGGATCCTCCATCGTGTGCCCGTCGGGATAGGCGACCACGGTGATGCTGGTTCCAGTCCCAAGCGTTCCGGAATGTGCGCGCACCATCAGTGTTACCGCGCACGCTATCCGAGGGATTTTCACGCAGCCTGCTTGATGCCCCTCGCGGCATGACGAGCAGCTGACGCAGGCGATGGCCCTCGCGTCCGGCGATGCGCTGCCGAGACGCGAAGGCCATCATGGTGCGTGGCGCGGCGCTGTCAGTCGTCGATGTCGTCGCCCTTGAAGACGAGCTCGACGATTTGGTGGTCGACCTTGCGGGCCTTGCGGCGGGCGGCGCGCTTGAGGGCGTCGGTCGCAAGGCGGTCGATGTCGCGCAGGCGCCCGGCGCAGACCTCGTGGAGCAGGGCGATGGCGTCGGTGGTGAAGACGTCGCGGGAGCAGCCGGCGAGCTTCATGCGATGACCGACGTACTCGGCGGTGTCGTCGGGGAGCGCTTCGCCGAGGTGGAGGCGCGTGTGGACGCGGCTCTGCAGCGAGCGGTTCTTGCGCAGGGCGAGGCGGTCGTCGAGGTCGGGCAGGCCCACGAGGACGAGCGAGAGGAGCGCGGCGGAGTCCCACTCGTAGTTGGTGAGGATGTGGAGGTGGTCGAGGACGTCCTGGTGAAGCAGGTGCGCCTCGTCGAGGAGGAAGACGGGGTGGATGCGCTCGGTGCCGAGCTCGGTGACGTGCGTGTTGATGGCGTAGAAGACGGCGGCGGCGGTGGCGCTCGGGCTCAGGCCGAGCGCGAGGCAGAGCTGACGGTAGAAATCGCGGCGCCCGAGGGTGGCGTTGTGACAGTAGGTGAGGCGAAAGCCGTCGCTGGGGAGGCGGCGGCGCACGGCGCGTAGGACGCAGGTCTTGCCGACGCCGGGCTCGCCGGTGAGCAGGACGTGTCCGCGCTCGTGGCACGCCTCGACGACGCGGTCGACGATGCGCTTGCGCGAGGCGGGGACCCACAGCTCGGCGTCACCGAGCTCCTTGCTGAAGGGCGCACGCGAAAGACCGAAGGCGCCGAGCCATCGCGGGGCGCTCACGAGCGACCGCCCTTCTTCGTGAGCTCGGCGAGGAGCGCGCCCGGCGGGTCGAAGTCGACGGCGTCGAGGCCGCGGCGTCGTCGCTCGGCCGTCCGTCGACGTCGGGCGTTGCTCGTCGGGTCGACGGGGCTGAGCACGAGGCGCTGCTCCTCGTGCTCGACCCACGGCGGCTCGGTCGGGTCGAGCAGGCACCGGCCGATCGTGACGAGGCGCCCCGCGAGGTAGCCCTGGGCGACCTCGAAGTCGCGGCCGGCGACCGAGACGGTGCAGTCGCGACGGACGCGGCGACGTCCGCGGACGATGAGGGCTTCGCGCAGCATCGGCTCGGTCACGTGCTCGGGCTCGTAGGCCTCGTAGACCTCGGCGGGCGTCTTGCCCATCAGCGAGCCGTGCGGGGTGACGAGGTAGTGCTTGTCGCGCCAGGCGAGCAGGCGCAGCTGCACGTCGTGAAGCGACGCGGGCTCGTGCAGGTGCGACAGACACTGCTCGCGAAGCGTCCGCCACAGGCGCTCCATCTTGCCCCGCGCCTGCGGGTCGCGTGGACGCGCGTGCACGAGCGCGACACCGAGGCGAAAGCACGCCGTCTTGAGCGTGTCGCCGACGTACGTCGCGCCGTTATCGAGGTAGAGCACGTCCGGCGGACCGTGCAGGCGCATCGCCTTGACGATCAGCCGGAGCATCTCGCTCTCGCGCTCTGTCGCGCACGCCTCGATCGCCACGACGTAGCGGCTGTGGTCATCGAGGATGCCGTGGATGCGCAGCGGCACGCTCTTGCCCGCGATGCGGAGCGCCGGGCCGTGCACGACATCGGCGTGCCAGACCGCGTTCGGCCGGGGCGACTGCCAGCGGCGGCGCGGCCCGTGCTCCGCGTGCTTCAGCGTCTGGCGGTCGAGACCGCGCTCGGCGTAGAAACGCCGGAGCGTCGATTCGGTGACGACTCCCGCCTCGAGACGGCCGTCCGAGACGAGCGTCCTCAAGATCAGCGCGGCGCTCACGCGCGGGTGCGCCTTGCGGATGGCGACGAGCAGCTTCTTCTGCGCGTCGTCGAGCGCCTGCGCGTGGCCGCGATCGCTGCGGCGCTGAGGGACGAGCGCACCGAGCCCCCCTTTTCGGTATCGGTAGAGCCAGCGCTCGAGCGTCGAGATGGCGTACGTGCGGCTCACGTCGGCGCCGGGCGGACGGAAGGGCTGCGCGCTGAGCTCGCGCAGCGCCTCGGCGAGCTCGCCGTGCGTCAGGTCGTCGCGGCACACGAGCGACCCGATCACCTGCGCGCGGAAGAGCGCGACGGCCTCGGCGTGGTCTTTGGCACTGAGCTTGTCGGTCATTGGTGTCTCCTTTCGGTCGAGGGCCGAGGAGGCACCGGCGGTCGTGGCGACCGCGACGACCCTGAGTGGTGGGCCCTGCATCCGTGCGAGATCGCACCCGATGTCCCTCAGCATCGAAGCGCTCCGGCGCACGCGTCGCGGACGAGGGCGCCGGTCGTCAGCGGCGCGAGCGCGGCGAGCTGGCGGACGACGTCGGCCGCGAGCAGTCGCGGCGAGGCGTGGGGCGCAGGACGGATTGGCGGCCAGAGCCGACGGGCTGCACGTGCCCATCGGCGAAGCGAGCGCCAGCCGCGGATGGCGTCGTCGCCGACGATGGCGAAGGGGCTGACGCGGGTGCGGACTGCGGCGCTCGACGTCCCGTCGACCCACATCGCGAGCGCGAGGGCGATGGCCACGGCGGTGTAGCGAAGTCGGCGCAGCACGCCGCGCGGCAAGCTGACGACGATCGCCCCGCACCGCCGGCATCGGTAGCGTCGGGCCTCGAGCGCCGCGACCTCGGGACGGTCATCGGGGCTGGCCGGACCGAGCAGGATCCGGCTCCTGAGCCCATGCCCGACCAGCGCTTTCGGCCTCCCGGCGGCCGCGCCGGGCGCACCGCAGCACGGACAGCGCGCCGGCCGGACCGCCGATACCGACGGCGGCGCGCTCATCCAAGACTTGACGTCGACGTCGAAGTAGACGACTCGTGTAGTGCTCCGCTTCGTATTCAGCTGCGTCGGAGCACGACGGGGGAGTGGCGGCCAAACCCACCCCCGTCATCTATTTAACGCGACCGGCTCCGCACCGATGCTCCGCCTCCGGCGCGCATCAGAGCCCGGACGACCCCGCCGACCGAAGAAATCGGCGATGACCATCGGCCCCTCGCCGAACCCGTTCCCCTCACGCTTCGTGCGCGAAATCGAGGGCAGCGACCTCAGATACGTCGCTCGTTAACACGACGGGGCGGAAGCACATACAGAGCAAGGTGCTCGCGCAGCCGTCGAAGGTGCTTCGGGATGGCGCCCGGAGCTGCGATTGCGCACCAGAGAAACTCGTCTCGGATGTAGCGATAGGAGGCGATGAAGCTGATGCGCAGCGGGCTGACGCCAGCATCCTCAGCGACCCGCTCCATCTCACGCCGCACGAGATTGTAGGCGAGAAGAATGCCCCACAGCTCTTGTCGTACGCCTTCTGGCGTCTGGCTGCGGATGGGGACGTGACGTTCGAGCATGTCGGCCTTGAGCTCGTCGAAGCTCATCTCGATTTCCCAACGCTCGTGATAGAGCGCGACGAGCTCTCTTGCCGGATGCTCGACGGGGTTCAGAAGCGACGTGAGCAGCATCTGTGGTTTGCCTCCGCGATGCTTGTAGCGAACACATCTCACCTGCCAATGCATCGGCAACGAAGGATCCTTGCGCCGTGTCGGTGCGGTGATCGTGAACTGCACCAACGTGTCGTTGGGACCGAAGCGCTTGATGACCTTGCCGTTGGTGTCAGAGCGCGCTCGCACCAGCCAGTGGCGGTTGCGGCCTGCGGCGTGCAGCGGGAACAAGACGTTGGACGCCTGGAATCCGCGATCGAGAATGGTCAGGGAATCGTCGGGGATGTCGCCCCAAAGCTCACGCGCATAGGTGTGCTCACCCGCGGTGAAGGGGCCGAATCGCACGCTCCGAATCATGTGTGAACGGAGTGCTGTCAGCGCGACCGCGCGCACCACGGGATATCCCCCGCCAAGTACCGCGCGTGGGCCTGGCGGCAGACCGAAGTGCGCGCGATTGGCCTGCGAATCTGGAACTCGTAGACACGTCCCGTCGACCCCGTACAAGGCCAGGCCATGCCAGCGATCACTGTTCGCGCTTTCGTCCGCCCAACGCGTGCCGCACTTGTCGAATAGCCAGCGCAGTGGCTCGCTTCCCACACGAGCGCGCGCCTGAGTGACTGCACTCGGCGCCACCGTGACCTTCCGCCCAGCGAGCGCTAGGTCCAGCTTGTTCACCAGCTCCGTGATCGAGCGGTCCTTGAACAGCGCCATCCCCAGCACCAGCCACACGACCTGCTCAGCCGGAAGACGCCGCCGTCGTACCGTTGCCGTACCCGTGGCTACAAGCGCCTCTTCGATCCACGTTGCCGGCAACCCGCGCCGCAAAGTGTCCAGGCCTGTCGGCGCCCCCAGCTCGGCGCACCTCTCGACGATTCCTTGCAGCACGGTCACCTCCTCGAGATGAACCGCAGTCTGATCCGTTTCCTGCACAGCAGATAGCGACCTCCACCAGCCCAATTATTCCGATCACTTGCCGGCTATCTGATCGGCATTGAGGATGAACGGCCTCCTGCCGTGGGGCCAGCGGTGGCAGTCGACGTAATCGCTCCTTCTCGGAAACTCGGGCGTCCGGTGAAGGGGTTGGCTTCCGTGGAGGCTGGAAACCGGAGCCCTCGTCGATCTGGTAGAAGAACACCCCCCAAGATCCCTCCCTTTTCTCGAAGGTAAGGATGTCGCGACCGTTTATCCCCTCTACCGGGTCGACCCAGTCCCGCAACGTGATCTTAGCTGGCGTCTTGTCAGCCATGTTGTTGAGGTATCCGTTCGACGGCCCCGTCCAGCAGCCTGAGCCGCCCTGTGCGATCGATCGGCCCTCGAAAGGAGGCGCCGATGAAGACGTCACGACAGGAATGGGCGAAGCGAGTGGAGCGGTGGAAGGACAGCCAGCTGACGGCCGCGGAGTTCAGCGCAGAGATGGGGTCAACGCGCGGACACTGAGCTACTGGAAGTGGCGGCTGGGGAAGGAGGCGTCGGGTAGATCGCTCGCTCGGCCGCGTCGTGACCGAGCCAAGGGGCGCGCGCGCCCGAAGCCGAAGTTCGTGGAGGTGACGGCGGCGTTGCCCGCGCCGTCGATCGAGCTCGTCGTGGGAACGCGACTCGTCGTGCGCGTCCCGGACGGCTTCGAAGTGGAGACGCTTCGTCGTGTGATGACCGCGCTCGACGGCGCGGAGGATCGGCGATGATTCCGTCGTAAGCGTTCAGCGCATCCGTCCCTGCGCCGCGCCGGGCTGCTCGTCGGCGGCCTGATCAGCCCCCGAGCGTGAGCGCGCGGTACGGGTTGAGGTCGAGGATGCGTTGGACGTCGTCGCGCGCGACGGTCGCGTGCCAGTTCACGGGCGCGAGGTCGAGGAGGTCGTGCACGGGCCAGTCGGGCAACAGGCACAGCACGTCGCGGAGGTAGGACCACGGCTCGACGCCGACCATGCGCGCGCTCGCGAGCAGCGACGTGAAGATGCTGTTCACGCGCCCGCCGTCGTCGCTTCCGAGAAACATCCAGTTCTTCCAGGCTGCTGGACGGGGCCGTCGAACGGATACAACGCATCCCGCGAACTCACCGCTATCGAGTCACGGAACTCGGGATCCGAGCTGCGATCTTCCTCCCGCGTGCACACCACCGACTCCTCCAAGCCGGCCTCGCCGTCATTCAACAGCCGCCTCCACCCGTCCCGACTCCTCTTCGCGCCGCGATCACGAAGGTCGATGAGGCCATCGACAGCGCATGGGCCACCGGACGAATCGCCGCATAAACCGCGACTCAGAAATGCGACTCAACTACAAACGTCGCCTCCGGCCTAGCGATCCTAGGGTGAGATCAGATTCGCGATCCCCCGCGGCTCGACGGTGTCGAGCGGAGGAAGGCACGGCGCGTCAACGGCTGAAGCGATCTCCAAGGTGCCGGTGAAAGCCGCATCGTTGGTGGCGGTTCTGCCGAGCCGCACGACGTCGTCATCCCAACTGGGCAGGGCGGTTCCGTCCTGCACGATCGCGCCGAGGGACGCCCCGTCTGCGTCGACGGTGACGCTCGTCAACGCGATGTCGGCAGTGGTCGCACCACCGAGATCGAAGACGGCGCCCACGCGCGCATTGTTCGAGAGCGAGACGTTCGAGAGCGCGAACTGGGAGGCTGAGACCTGAACACCGTCCGCCGCGTTCACCGTCCCGGAGAGGGTCGCGCCGGAGACCGTGTCCGCAATCGTGGCGTCGTTGATGGACGCGTTCATCGAGTCGATCAGGGTCACGCCGGAAAATGCGTTGCGCTCGATGGTCGAGGTGCCTCGGATCGTGAAGCTACCCATGTGCTGTCCCCAGATCCCGCCGCCGTTGTCGGAGACGGTGAGGTCTACGTGACGCGCCCCGATCTCTTCGTGGAAGATACCATAGCCCTCGTTCTCGCTGACCGAGGCTCCCTCAGTGCTGACCGTGGCGCCGCCGCCGCTGAGAAGGCCATAGGACTCAAGCGCGGACCCACCGTGGTGCGTCCCCTCGATGGAAGTGTCCCCGCTGAAGCTCGCGGAGCCGCCCCAGATTTCGATCCCGACGCCCATGTTGTTGCGCGCCGTCGTGTCGTACGCCTGCGCGTTGGAGCGAACGGAAAGCAAGCCGAATCGCGTGAAGCCCTCGACGGTCAATGCGTGGAAAGTGCTGTTCGTGACGTCGACGAGGACGATCCCGTGCGTCGCCGGAGCGCCGCTGCCGCAGCGGAAGGGCGGCGATGGAGGCGCCGAGCTGTCCGCCGCGTCAGGGGTGATGGGCCCTTGGACGCGCACGGTCGTGAGGTTCAGGTCACGCGCTCCCTCGATGGCGATCGCGACACCGGTCGCCGCCCGTACTTCCACTCCGCTGAGGAAGATGGACCCCGGGCCGGATGACGCCACGCCTGCGCAACCGGAGGGGCTCTCGACGAGGAGATTCGACAAGCCGGTGAGGTCTCCGTTTGTGGCGGGAGAGAGCGTGAACGCGACACCATCAGGCGGCGCGATGACCCGGCTCGATCCGCCAATCCCCCACACCTGTACACCGGCAGGCACGACGAATGAGCCGTAAAATGTCCCCTCGCCAACATGTATGACATCCCCAGATTCGGCTGCCTCGAGCGCAACGTCCAGCGCGTCCGAGTCGCGGATCACTCTCTCTCCACAGCCAAGCGCAGGGATGAGAAGCAGGAGGATCAGGCGCTGCTTGGAGGTCATTGCAAACCGGTTCGGGACCCAGGGGTCAAATGTCTGGGGGTCCGGAAGGAAACAGAGCGCCATCGCAGGTTTCCTGATCTTCGCCGCAGATCGTGTAGCCGGTCATTCGTGTGTTGCCCTCCGTGGGAAGGCGGACAAAGATCATCGGATACCCATGGGCGTACTCGAAGTTGGTATCCAAAAACGCGGAGGAGTCAACGGGAACAGCAAACACGCCCACGAAAGACGGGTCGGAGACTGACCCACCCGTGCTACCACTTGAAAAAGTAGAAACCCCGCACTTTGCAGTGTAGCCCCAGGCGCTGGCAACGCAGCCGATCGTCTCAACTTCTGCGTCGTTGCTGTCGTCAATGCCATGAACAGCAGCCCTCAAAACGTCCTGTTGAGGAAAATTGCTGTCCGTGAGCACGGGACAGAAGAGCTTTTGGGTCCGCGGGGAAATTCCGCCACTGCCGTTCTCCACGCGACCGTCCGAAATTCCCGCAACCTCCCAGCCATAGATGCGCAGGTCTTTCGTGTACTGGGTGTCCGGCATACAGAACTGCGCGTGGAATCGCTTCACTTGGTAGGGAGGTTGAGCAACGGCCAGGTGCACGGAATCCTGGCCTAGTGCAGGCAAGACCAGAACAAGAGCGAGACAAAGGATGGCGGGAAAATGACTGTGCTTGCGTTGATTCATGACCGGGTTCTCTCACAGCGAAAGAAGAGGTGTGCTTCGTAGGATATTGTCGGATCGGCCGGTGGTGGCACACTCATGCTGCGCCGACAGTTCACCGAGTAGGGTTGAACCAAAAGTCCGCGGTAGGAACCAAATGCGGTTTGGTAGCTCGGCCACCTAATCGTGGCGACACAGGTCGTACTACGGCACTCCACCTCGACTATCTCAACTTCGGAGTCAGCCGTTGCGTCCGCCAAGTTCCTGCGAAGAAGATCGGATGACGATACCGCCCACTCCTCATCCAAGGGTTCTGATTGGAAGTTGGCCAAGTCAGTCGACACGCGCTCACGCAGCTGCTCCACATAGGTATCCCTGCTGAGCCCGCCGTCAGACAACTGGCGAGGCGCTGAGGCGACATTCTGTTGGTTCTGCGCAACTGCTGATACCGTGGGGTCCCGAGGTGCGTCATCTCTCTCGGTTGGTGAAGAGCTCGAAGAAAGAGCGAATGCGCCAGCCGCTCCAGTTGCTAACACCAGAGCTACCCACACAAGCTCCCTAGCAGTCGGGCCACGCATCGCAGGTTGCTCCGGGGCTGCAGAAAGAGACCTCATATCCGGTGATGCTTGTGTCAGTGCCCTTAGCCAACGACAGAGCTATGAAGCTCTCCCAGTCTCCGCGGCCAGATGTTCGCTGTACATCTAAGTTCAGGGTGTAACTCCCAGATGGGTAGTTGATTGCGCACTCAGGATCCATGTCCCAGTAGTAGCCGTTCGAGCCGTAGCACCCATTTGGAGCACCCTTGCCACCACTCCAGGTCTGTTTGTCGCACTCGGTTGTCAGCCCATAGGGATCCGCAATGCAGTGTGTTGCGATGAGAATGTTGTCCTTATCATTGATGTTAGCGCGCGAGTCGTATCCCGAAAGCAGAATCTGGGTGTATTGGTTCCAAAGCTCATTGCTCATCAGATCATCATTAATGATAGGGCAGTACACGTTTCGCCGGCGGGAGAAGAAGTTATTACTTTGATTCGCGATCCCATCCACCGTGACGACGTAGTCTTCCATGTAGTCAGTTTCTACCCAGCACGCCGATGGGTGGTAGCGTCGATACACGTCGTTGAGACGTGGCTTTGGCCGGAGTGCTTCCCCCGTGCACTGGGCCTTCAGCACGCTGGAGAAGACGAAGGAAGCGCTGAATACGAGCAGAGTGGCAATGGCAACCCCTAGTCTGCATCTCATTGGCATACCTCCGCCCGGTAGCCCGACAGGTATAGAGCCTCAAAGTCACGAAAGTGATAAACGGTATATGGATACCATTGACTGCGGTCCTCAACTCCGGTTGTGTCAATCCATCCACCACCCGCAGCATCGGAGGCAAACACCCCGAACTCTAGAGGTCCTTGCGCAGCCTTGACGAGGGTTGTCGTCGAAGTGCAGCTGGTGCTCATGCCGAAGTGCTCATCGGCACAGACATTGACGTCAATGGTCCCTCCACCCAGTCCGTTCCACCCTTCGACAAACACTGCGATATTGCTATTGCTATGATCGAAAAGGGTATCACTCATGAAGGGACAGAACAGGTATTGATCTCCAAACTGGCTCATCTTCAACCGGATATTGCCATCATCCCAGCCGAGATTCTTCGAGACGCTGGAATTGTCGTGTGAAACATTGTTGATAATGTAATCTTCTTTGTCACTGGTCGGGAACCAGCAGAACTCAATTGACATACTCCGTCGCTGCGCATGAACCGGTTCGTCCGACGCACCCAAGACGACAAGAGTGACAACTGCTACAGCGACCGCTATGGTCGTCCCTCGCTCCATACGTACACCCCTCTGGCGTGTGTCACGCCCGCTCATCCCCATGAAGTAACGGAACGCTTGCAGCTGGCTTCACGATCGGCACCTCGTTGTGGATTCGTCGAACTGCTTGGGTTCGTGTTGGTCTGCGGCTGCTACTCGAGCACTACGCCTTGGGTAGGTGGGGATGCGGCTCGGGGCGAGACGGACGGTTCAGTGGAACACGATCCTGAATGGCCGGAATTGATGTGCCCGCCGAGTGTGGAGATTCTGCATCTTCCACTGGAGGGGTGCGAGTCGCGGGTGGTGAGGCCGGGCGTCGAAGGTCTACTCGAGTGTGACTTTGGGTTTGGCCACAACCGCGTAACTTCCATCCCGGTCCTGCCAGCGTCGGACGGGGACGATGCGTTTCGGACGTACATCCAAGGCATTGCGCCAGAGACCGCGAGCGAGTGCGATGGTCAGTGCTTTGTGGTGATCTGGAAACACCCCAATCGGTGCGTCTGTCAGGATGCGGTGGGTTTTGGTGGTTGGACGACCGCGTCGCCACCTGAAGGACGCGATCTTGTCACGAACGAGTCCCGCCCACAGCCGGGTGCACCGGGTGGACCGGGTCCTGTGATCCTAATGGTCGCGGCGCCTGAGCGGGTCACGATGCGCCTTTGGTTCTGCTCGGGAGGAGCAATGCCTCCAGGAGCTTTAGGTTCGTGAGAACGTCAGGAGCGCCCACCTTGGCGCGATGCGAGACGAACGCATGTCACCCTCTCGGGGTGACAACGGGCTTCTCTCCCGAGTGGTTGATTTGCGTTCGGGGCCATGCCCCGTCCGGTTTCCGGCTCTACGGAAGCCAACCCCCTGACCGGATGCCCGAGTTTCGAGGTAGTATCATGAACCAAGCTGCTTCGTGACCTCTGGAGCACATTGGCATCGATGTTCACAAGAAGACACGCCAGGTCTGCAGCCAGACGAGGAGAGCTGTGGGAACATCGCGTGCCAAAGGTGCTTAGTTCAAGGTTTGATCTGTGACTCGCCGCCCACTCCGAGAGAGCGGAGGCCGTTTGTGCGGACTATCTGCGGATCTCGCGCGATCGTGAACACCCAAATCGCGTCATCGTGAACAGCGAGATCGGCGGTTCGTGAACGCTGAGATCGCGTTCATGAACGCCGAGATCGCCATCGTGAACAGCGAGATCGCGTTCGTGAACGCTCATATCGCGTTCGTGAACGCCCATATCGCGGGATCGTGAACACGGCGGACGGGATCACGGCTGAGACCGTGACGTAGGGCGTCGTTTCAGCCCATCAGCGACCTCGAAGGAGGTGGCGGATGGCGAGGGAGCGACTGGCCGTGAGAAAGATCCGGGAGATTCTGCGGCTGCGCTGGGAGCGCGGTCTGAGGGTGCGAGAAACGGCGCGGAGCCTGGGCGTGAGCACGGGCGCGGTGTCGCAGACGGAGGCACGAGCGCGACACCTGGGGCTGACGTGGCCCTTGGTGGAGGCGCTCGCGGACGAGGAGCTCGACCGGCGGCTGTACGGCGAGCCGAAGTCAGTGGGAAAGCACGCGCGGCCGAAGCCAGATCCGGTGATGCTACACGTCGAGCTGAAGCGCAAGGGCGTGACGCTGGAGCTGCTGCACCTGGAGTACCTGCAGGAGCACCCGGACGGCTACCGGTACACGGCGTTTTGCGACGTGTACCGGAAGTGGAAGAAGCGCGGCGCGCCGGTGATGCGCCAGAACCACCGGGCGGGCGAGAAGTGCTTCACGGACTACTCGGGGAACAAGCCGTACATCATCGACCCGGCGACAGGCGAGCGCATCGAGGTGGAGCTCTTCGTCGCGGTGCTCGGCGCCTCGAATCTGACGTACGTGGAGGCGACGGCGACGCAGCGCGTGGCGGACTGGGTCGGCGCGAACGCGAACGCGCTCGAGTACTTCGGCGGCGTGCCGGAGATGACGGTGCCGGACCAACTGAAGAGCGCGGTGACGAAGGCGTGCGCGTACGAGCCCGGCATCCAGCGAACCTTCGCCGAACTTGGTCGTCACTACGGGATGGCCGTCGTGCCGGCGCGGCCGGGCAAGCCGAAGGACAAGGCGAAGGTGGAGGTCGGGGTGCAGGTCGCGCAGCGGTGGATCCTCGCGCGCCTTCGCAACGAGCGCTTCTTCTCGCTCGAAGCGCTGAACGCGCGAATCGCGGAGCTGCGCGAGGAGCTGAACGCGCGTCCGATGAAGAAATACGGGGGTCTGAGCCGCCGCGCGCTCTTCGAGCGGGTCGAGCGCGCCGCGCTTGGCGCGCTGCCTGCGGAGCGCTTCGAGCCGTCAGAGTGGATGGAGGCGCGCGCAGGCGCGGACTACCACGTGAAGGTCGAGGGGCACTTCTACTCGGTGCCCTGGGCGCTCGCGCACGAGCGTCTCGAGATCCGTGTGACGGCGGCAACGGTGGAGGCCTTCATCGGCATGAAGCGCGTCGCCGGTCACGTGCGCAGCGACGAGGTCGGTGGGCACACGACGGATCGCGAACACTTGCCGGCGAAGCATCGCTGGTGGGCGGACAAGGACCCGGCGCACTTACTCGCGTGGGGTGCGCGCATCGGGCCGCACACCGAGGCGATGATGCGCGCGATCTTCGACTCGAACTTCAATCGAGAGGTGACCTTTCGGTCGGCGTCGGGGCTGAGGTCGCTCGGGGACAAGCACGACGCCGCGGAGATCGAGCGCGCTTGCGAGCGGGCGCTGACGCACGGCGGGCGGTCGTACCGAACGGTCGCGCGGATCCTGAAGCTCGGCGTGGCGCTGAGCGCGAACGACGAAGACGGCGGCGAGAGTCGTGCGCCGCTGGACCACGCGAACGTGCGTGGTCCTGGCTACTACCACTGACAAGGAGGACGAGATGGTGAACGAACCGACGATGCAGAAGCTGTACGCGATGCGCTTGGGCGCGATGGCGCTGGCGTGGGAGGAGCAGCGGGGCGACGCGAAGCTCGCGAAGGTGTCCTTCGACGACCGCTTCGGGATGCTGGTCGACGCGGAGCACCTCGCGCGCGACAACCGGCGGCTGAAGCGGCTGCTCAAAGCTGCAGAACTGAGGATCTCGAACGCGTGCATGGAAGACGTGAAGACGTCGTCGAAGCGCGGTCTCGAACGGCAACTCGTGCACGACCTCGGGTCGCTCGCTTGGGTCGGGCGGCACCTGAACGTGCTGATCACGGGCGCGACCGGCGTGGGCAAGAGCTACCTGTGCTGCGCGCTCGGGCAGATGGCGTGCCGACGCGGCGTCAAGACGCTGTATCGACGCATGCCGCGGCTGCTCGACGAGCTCGCGCTCGCGCGTGTCGAGGGTACGTATCGTCGTCAGCTCGCGAAACTCGCGAAGCACGACGTGCTGCTGCTCGACGACCTCGGCCTCGGCAGCGGCCTCAAGGAGGCGCAGCGGCAGGACCTGCTCGAGGTGCTCGACGACCGCTACCGGGCTCACTCGACCGTCGTGACGAGCCAGCTACCGGTCGAGCGATGGCACGAGTGGATCGGCGACCCGACGCTCGCCGACGCCATCTTGGACCGGCTCGTGCACAACGCGCACCGCGTCGAACTCAAGGGGCCGTCCCGCCGAAAGGAAGCGGCGAGCTGAGCACAAGGGGCCCGATGACCCAGACGCGGCCACGGCGACGGCGTGCCGAGCCCGCGACGGCTCGACGAGCGGCCACCGCTGCCGCATCATCGACGACTTCGAGGAGATAACGACAACTACGACGCCCTACGACACAACAGCCGTGATCACGATGCCGCGATACGAGTGATCACGATGGCCCGAAATGGGCGTTCATATTCGGCGACATGCGCACCGTACGCTACATCGAACTCACAACAGGAGAGGTTCGCAACGTTGACCCCGCGGACATAATCAGTGACGTCGACAAGGAATGCCGTCTAGGCGAAACCTACCTGGCCGACCCCCTCAATCCCTATTGTCCGGGAACATCGGCCTGTACAGCCGCACATTGCCTTGCCTATCGCCACATCTGTACCGCACAACTGTTGATGGAGATGGCCGGGATTGTCTCCGAGCCTGTGGTGCTCGAGACCATACAATGGGAGGTCCCAGCCCAAAGCACCGCCACCAATGCAGCGCTTCAACGCTTGGCCATGGACGAAGCACGAATGGCCGTGGAGACCGCGACGACTGAGCTTCACATGGCGGGCGGGCTGGGTGGTGCCGGGACATGTACTGATGCAGAGTTGACCGACCCAGCTGGCACAAGCGATGAGTCGCTTGGTCGTTCACTTTCGATGGCCATCGTCGAGGCATTTGAACTCGCAAAGGAAGCTGGTACGTCGGCGGCCAACAACGAACTCGCCCTCGCTGACGCCTACTTCTCGGAGCACGCGACGTCGCGGACCGCCGCGACGATGGCATTCTCAGCGCCCCTTCAGTCCCGCGCGAGTGCGGTCCATCTGCTCGTCGGGGGGGAGGATGGCCTGTACGACGCCTTGCTCGGTGCGTCTTCTCAGTCGACGGCGCTCTGCACTGCACCACCGCTCTCTTCTCGCGCGCGCGCGGCCATCGATGTCTACCGAGAGTCCGGCGTCCAGCCATCCGCGCTCGCGAATGAGGAGACCTTCCAATCCACGGAGGCCATTCTCGTCGATACAAACTTCGACAGTGTGAGGAAGCGACTCACTGAACTGTGGAACGAAACCGAGTGGTCGTCGGACACAGCTAGCCAGTTCGCGGATCGTTTTGGTCTCGCTGTCGATGATTTCAGGGAGGCACGAGACTATCTACGCCAGGAGATCCAAGCGTTCGATCGCTCCCTCGACCAGCTCGCTCCGCCTTTGGAGCTTGCCGGAGGTGGATTCACCACATTTGACCGTTACGCGGCAATGGTGAGCGATCCGGAGCCGCCTCCAGCAGAGTACTACACCACAGTTGGCAGGTACGACGGTGCGCCGGTAGACGATGTGGACGCACTTCCAGACGCAGCCTACGCACAGCGAGGCCTTGGACACCTGTTGGACTACATCATTACCGAGGCCGGCACTTTGCTCACCGCAGGAACCTGGCCGACGGCATCCATCGATGTCCGAGACCCCCTGGGTGCTTTCATAGCGGATGCGACGCGAGAGCGCCCGGCGCGGTTGGCCCTGCAGTACTACACGGTCGACCCAAGCTACGTCGCCCTCTTCCACATGAACATCAGTGGATGGGATATCGATGACCTAACCCTCGTTACCTCCACGGACGGATTGAGATGTGCGGTTGAGGGAACCATCGAAGGCGAGGCATGCACGTGGAGTGATGTGGGGGCAATTGATCCGCTCGCCCAAATGGCCACGGTACCGGACACCGGCTTCGACGAGTGGACGTACTGGGCAGTCGACAGCAGCATCACGCGTTACTACGTGCTGCGCAGAAAGGCTGGCTATCCGGCGGATACTCCTGCGAGCTACGAGTCCGTCGCCGGCGGCTGGAACATCCCGGCTGGTTCCGACTACGTTCACATGTTTCCCATTGTGCCCGAGCTGTCGGAGCTCGCCGCCCAGTACCTGACGCCCAGTAGGGAGTGGTGCACGCACGCCCGCGAGACCTGTGCCGGCACTTCGTTCGACGAGCGAATCCCACTGGAGAATGAGCTAAACGACGACGGGGACTCGGTTGAGGATTCATGGCATTACTACCTCGATCTGGCTCGGCAGTCAGCGAACGAAGCGGATGCGCTGGGTGAACGGGTTATTGCGGAGGGGCTCGAGATAGACCGACGTACTGAAGCCGCGCTCGAAGAACTCGAACAGATCTGCGGGACATCGATTGACGTCAACGGGATATTCGCGGAAGACGGCGGCGATGCGGTTGGAAGCGCGGGCTGCCCTGCGACGAGTTGTGCCGCCGGCGAGACTTGCTTCTTGGGAACGTGCGTGCGAGATCCCGAGGCGGTGGCCGAGGACGACACGTCCGCTGATCCAAATCTCCAACGACTCCTCAGCTGCCTAGGCGACGATACCATCCAAGACTTCGTTGCGCTCGGCGACACCCAACTGTGCGTGCTCCGAGAGGGCGTTGAACTCTGTCCGGCGGCGTCCGTCGAGTGTCCGACGCGGGCTTCCGCTGACACGCTCCCGGACGCCTGCCCCGCCGACCCAGATGGTGCCGGCCCGCAAGAATGGGTTCTGGTTGACGAAACTCTAGGGTATTTTGCCACGAATGAAGCCTCTGTCGGCTTTGGAGGCCCCGCTCCCTGTGACGCGATCCGAACCCTTCGTGGACTGGCCAGCGAAGCTGATCCGCTGGTCTGGTACGCCGCATATCAAACGATTCTGAACAGCGGCTACTTCGACCCGGACCGGATCCAAACGATTGCGAGGTCCATCGGTTGGGAGGCGCATCCGTTCGACACGTCAACTGTGACTCTGAGCGGCACGCCTTGGATTACGACGGGCGACCTGTACTCGGATCCTAGCCTGCTTTCGGACTGGCCTTGTGGCGCACCCCCAATGGCGCTCGGATGCGATCCGGCAGGCAACGGCCGGACCGGATTGCTCTGCTCCGAGGTGGACGCCACCACGAATTGTGCCGATCGGGAGAATCGAGCCTACTTCAACGACCGTTTGGCGCGCGCAGTCGTGGCAGCCCGGTACTTGACTGCGACTGGCTACGACGGCATTCGATTTCCGTGGAAAGCTGATCCTGCCCAAGGCATTCCCGACGACGTCACGGGCTTCTCGGAGATCCTGCCCGGCATCCACGGCGCCTTGAGGGTTGGCAGCGCGACCCAGTACGACGCAATTCACTTCGATCACCGGTCCTACTGCACACCCGGCGCATCTCCGACTCTCTGGACTCAGATTCTTGGGACGGGCCCGGTGGAGCATTCATCGCTCTGCGATACTGACGGCGCTCTCGTCATCTTCGACAAGACAGACTCGAGCGGCTATCACGACCTGTTCTCGGACGATGGGACTCGGTTTTTGTCGACGGTTTGGAGTGGCCTTGGTCCAACACCCAGCCGAACGTGGGAGGACGTCGGTCCATGGATTAGCGACCTTCTATCCTCGAATCGCCGGTTCTCCCCGGACGCAGTGATACAGGATGCGGCAGCCGGCAGTTTCTCGGCGCCGTACGACAGCCTGATGTACGGGCCAGCGACCGGCGAGGATCCACTCACTTCCGGTCGCAGTGCAAACGTTGTTGGCGGGAACTTTTGGAACATCGCCGCTACACCCTGTGACTCCTACGAGTTGGATACCCGTGGCCGACTCTCGTGCCAGTGGGATTTGACTACCCAAGCCACTTTGGATGCGGTCGAGTTGATCTGCGAAGCAGGAACCCTGACACGCGGTCAGGCATGTAGCTCCACACCGCCACGATTGAATGGCGTGGACGACTTGCCACGGATTCGAGACTACTTCGACTGTGTCGCGAATGACATCGAGGGGCGTGCCGCGTTGACGCTCTTTGCCAATTTCCCTCTGCGCGCGCTCGATGCGCTGCGAACCGAAGCCGTGGGGGGGGCCTATCCTGCGCTTGGAGGGAGCTACGGTGCGAGCGTCTCCTCCATCCGAGCCAACCTCGTGGAGCTTGCAGAAGTCTCCGGGTTGATGAGCGCTGAGGTGCATCACCTGGCCGCAGATATCGACGCTCTCAGAATCGCGATGCTGAGAAACGAGATCCAGGCTGAGATCCGTGATGTCGAGTTCATGTCGACCGTGTCGACCCAACTCGCCGCGTGCTCGGCTCGAGTCGAGAACTTCGACCTCGGTGCGGCTGCGACTTGCGCCAACTCAATCGCTCAGATCGCATTTGCGGACCAGATCCGAGGGTTGGCCGCTGACGATGGGGAGCTGGCCTCCGAGCTCGAAGTAGTGAACTTCAGGGATCGGTTTACGAGTCGAACGACGGCGCTGGAGGGATTCGCAACGCGAATATCCGCGGCGCTCGAGGAGATCGATGCCCAGCTCGCAGAGCTGGAAACCCAGCGGCGTCGGGGAAGGCGACTCCTCGCAAGAGCAGCCGTGTTGGACACCGACGCCATGTCTGGAGTGCACTACAACGTCAACACTGTGATGCGCCGTCGGTACGACACGGATCGCGTTCGGTACGAACGAGCAAAGCAGAACGCGATCAGGATGGCCTACCTCGCCAAGCGCGCAGTCGAGCAGCGACTTGGCATGAGACTCGGAACACTTCGTGACGACATGGCGCTGGTTTCTGCACCGTCGACATGGGAGGCCGAGTTGTGCACCCTGGAAGGCGTCGACTACGCCCGGATCCGCGATGCGACGGATCTGAATATCGATAGCTTCGCCAACGGCTACATCGGCGACTACGTGACCAAACTCGAGCTTGTGGTCGAGTCGTACAGGCTGGACTATCCATTCCAAAACGCTCGGGACACGGCCGTTATCTCTCTCAGGGATGACGTTGTCGGCGCACGTGCGGTATGCGATGCCCCAGTGGGCAACCTGCTTTTCAATGCGGGCCAGTTCACCGCATCGCCGGGTTCCGAGGTTGGAGGCTGGGACCTCGAGCCCGGCGGATGCATGGATGACGCAGGAGTGCTCCGACCGAACTGCGTCGTGGCGATGCCCCTCACGGATAGCCAGCGATCCGAGACGAGTCCATTCGCGACGGATCACCCGCTCCTCGATCCGTTGTGGGCACGAATTTCATTTGGCGATATCGTCGCCGGGACAGGGTGCAATGCGGGTACGACGAACTGTGGACTGACCGTCGACTCGGCGTTGGCTCAAACTGTGAGCCTGGCGAGCGGCCGTTACAGAATTTCATGGTACGCGGCGTCCGTTGGAGGTGGTCCGACTCCTGCCCAGGCGGTCGACGTTTGGCGAACTAGTGATGGGGAGGTTTGTCATCTCCGGGGCCACACAAGGTTCAGAGGTGGCCTTGGGTTCGTGGGAACGCCGGTGGGCCCTCTTCGACTTGAATGACGACGAAGAGCTTCGAGTGGGATTCGTGCCACAACCCCCAGGCTCGGGAGACATCATGCCTCAAGAGGTCGACGTGGCGGCTCTGATGCTGGAGGACGTCACCGACGTAGTTGGCGAGATTGCTCCTGATCCCACTTTGCAGCCTCCCAAGGTGTTTGCCAACACCGGGACCACGCTCACCCGCCCACAGCCCGTCTGTGAGGACACGACCGGCGACGTGTTCAGAGGCCGCTGGAGGTACCGATGTATGCGCCTTTGCGGGGAGGGCTTTGGCCGCGGTTGTGATGGCCGAGAAGGAGCGAATCACTGCTACTGGGAGACAAACTGATCGTTACCCAGCGCGATATCGAACGCGGGCGAACTATCCGAAACGGAGGTTTTGCTCGCGGGAACTTCAATTACTGGGCCGACACAATCGGGCTCAACTTCGTGGGGACTCAGCTTCGGGACTGCTCCGGTTCGGACTACCCATCATCCTGCTACGCCGCCGGATTCATCCCAAGCAACCATCGAGCACATCGGACCCGACACGCGTGGGTAATCATCGAGGCGAGGATTACGACGCACCTCTCTTCACCGGTCGGATTGAGCACGGCCGCGGTTTGGTGGCAGAGCGATACCTGACCAACCCGCTCTCGTCAGCGGACCGCTCCCTAGCAGAACCCTACCTTCATAGAGAGCTCCGAGGACGACCGCTGGATGGCACGTACGTCGTTCGCGTCTGGGATGAGCCGGGCGTGAGATTCGATTGGATTGAAGACGTCCAGGTCCTCCTGAACTACATCTACTGGACCCGCACGGACTGAGCGATGCGTGTCGTCGCCATCGTGGCGGCGGTAGGCATCGGGGGGCTCGCCTCCCCACTCCCGATGCCTCCGTCCGAGGACGGAGGCGTGGATGCCTCCGGGGAAACGGATGGGGTCGCGCCCGATTCGAGCCG
>CAVSGI010000011.1:0-174953 GCA_963727445.1 uncultured delta proteobacterium | reverse complement strand
GGAACCGCCCGTCGTGCACGAAAGTCCGGCCACCCCCGCCCCGAGTCTGGGTGGCGGCCGCCGGCGGACCGCCGGCGGCCGCGCCATTTGCGCCTCCAAATGCCGAGTGACTTCGTGACCACGCGTCCGGCACAGGCCGTGAAGAGCCCCATCCCCCGTGTCCCCACCGCGCATCGTCGTTGCCGGCGCCACGACGGCCATCGTGCGGCGCACCACGCTGCGCAAGGGTTTCCTCGCGCCCTGGGACCCGATGGTCGAGCAGATGTGGCTCTACTCGCTGGCCGATGCCCAGCGGCACACGGACGTCGACGTGCACTTCTCGGGCTTGTTCGTCACCCACCACCACACCAGCGTGACGCCGCGTGATCAAGCGCTGCCCGAATTCACCTGGCGCTTTCACCGCGACTTGAGCTGCGGACTTCACACGCTGCTCTGCGAGCGCAAGTACGACGCCCCCCACGAGCTCTTCGACGACCGCCAGACCCACTGGACCCGCCTCATGGACGCCCAGGCCCAGGCGAGCCGCCTCGTCTACGACGCCGTCAACGGCGTCGCCGCCGGGCTCGTCGCCCGCCCCCAGGACATGCCGATGCGCTTCCTCGACTTCGGCCTGTGGAAGACTGGCTTCATCGAGGTCGAGCGGCCGCCGTTGTACTTCGACACCCGTCGACGCCGCCCGCGCGGCCTTCGACGACGAAGCCGCCCACATCGCCGCCGATGCCGAGCTCGACATCGTCGCCCGCGTCCCGGTGGTGTTGCCGCGCACGCTATCCGAGGGATTTCCACGCAGGCTGCGTGATGCCCGTCGCCCGCGTGACGAGCACCTGACGCACGCGATGGTCCTCGCGTCCGGCGATGCGCTGCCGAGACGCGATGACCATCGCGGTGCATGGCGCGGCGCTGTCAGTCGTCGATGTCGTCGCCCTTGAAGACGAGCTCGACGATCTGGTGGTCGACCTTGCGGGCCTTGCGGCGGGCGGCGCGCTTGAGGGCGTCGGTCGCAAGGCGGTCGATGTCGCGCAGGCGCCCGGCGCAGACCTCGTGGAGCAGCGCGACGGCGTCGGTGGTGAAGACGTCGCGAGAGCAGCCGGCGAGCTTCATGCGGTGGCCGACGTACTCGGCGGTGTCGTCGGGGAGTGCTTCGCCGAGGTGGAGGCGCGTGTGGACGCGGCTCTGCAGCGAGCGATTCTTGCGCAGGGCGAGGCGGTCGTCGAGGTCCGGCAGGCCCACGAGGACGAGGGAGAGGAGCGCGGCGGAGTCCCACTCGTAGTTGGTGAGGATGTGGAGGTGGTCGAGGACGTCCTGGTGAAGCAGGTGCGCCTCGTCGAGGAGGAAGACGGGGTGGATGCGCTCGGTGCCGAGCTCGGTGACGTGGGTGTTGATCGCGTAGAAGACGGCGGCGGCGGTGGCGCTCGGGCTCAGGCCGAGCGCGAGGCAGAGCTGACGGTAGAAATCGCGGCGACCGAGGGTGGCGTTGTGACAGTAGGTGAGGCGAAAGCCGTCGCTGGGGAGGCGGCGGCGCACGGCGCGTAGGACGCAGGTCTTGCCGACGCCGGGCTCGCCGGTGAGCAGGACGTGTCCGCGCTCGTGGCATGCCTCGACGACGCGGTCGACGATGCGCTTGCGCGAGGCGGGGACCCACAGCTCGGCGTCACCGAGCTCCTTGCTGAAGGGCGCACGCGAAAGACCGAAGGCGCCGAGCCATCGCGGGGCGCTCACGAGCGGCCTCCCTTCTTCGTGAGCTCGGCGAGGAGCGCGCCCGGCGGGTCGAAGTCGACGGCGTCGAGGCCGCGGCGTCGTCGCTCGGCCGTCCGTCGACGTCGGGCGTTGCTCGTCGGGTCGACGGGGCTGAGCACGAGGCGCTGCTCCTCGTGCTCGACCCACGGCGCCTCGGTCGGGTCGAGCAGGCACCGACCGATCGTGACGAGGCGCCCCGCGAGGTAGCCCTGGGCGACCTCGAAGTCGCGACCGGCGACCGACACGGTGCAGTCGCGCCGCACGCGGCGACGTCCGCGGACGATGAGCGCCTCGCGCAGCATCGCCTCGGTCACGTGCTCGGCCTCGTACGCCTCGTAGACCTCGGCGGGCGTCTTGCCCATCAGCGAGCCGTGCGGCGTGACGAGGTAGTGCTTGTCGCGCCAGGCGAGCAGGCGCAGCTGCACATCGTGCAGTGACGCGGGCGCGTGCAGGTGCGACAGGCACTGCTCGCGAAGCGTCCGCCACAGGCGCTCCATCTTGCCCCGCGCTTCGGGGTCGTAGGGTTTGGCGTGCACGAGCGCGACCCCGAGGCGAAAGCAGGCCGTCTTGAGCGTGTCGCCGACGTACGTCGCGCCGTTGTCGAGGTAGAGCACGTCGGGCGCTCCATGAAGCCGCATCGCCTTGACGATCAGCCGCAGCATCTCGCTCTCGCGCTCCGTTGCGCACGCCTCGATCGCCACGACGTAGCGGCTGTGGTCGTCGAGGATGCCGTGGATGCGCAGCGGCACGCTCTTGCCCGCGATGCGCAGCGCGGGGCCGTGCACGACATCGGCGTGCCAGACCGCGTTCGGCCGGGGCGACTGCCAGCGGCGGCGCGGCCCGTGCTCCGCGTGCTTCAGCGTCTGGCGGTCGAGGCCGCGCTCGGCGTAGAAACGCCGGAGCGTCGATTCGGTGAGCGTGCCCGCCTCGAGACGGCCGTCCGAGACGAGCGTCCTCAAGATCAGCGCGGCGCTCACGCGCGGGTGCGCCTTGCGGATAGCGACGAGGAGCTCCTTCTGCGCGTCGTCGAGGACCTGGGCGTGACCGCGGTCGCTGCGGCGCCGAGGGACGAGCGCACCGAGGCCCCCTTTTCGGTAGCGGTAGAGCCAGCGCTCGAGCGTGGAGATGGCGTACGTGCGGCTCACGTCGGCGCCGGGCGGACGGAAGGGCTGCGCGCTGAGCTCGCGCAGCGCCTCGGCGAGCTCGCCGTGCGTCTTTCGGCCGGCCCGCCGCCGCGCCGGGCGCACCGCAGCACACACACCGCGCCGGCCGGACCGCCGACACCGACGGCGGCGCGCTCATCCAAGACTTGACGTCGACGTCGAAGTAGACGACTCGTGTAGTGCTCCGCTTCGTATTCAGCTGCGTCGGAGCACGACGGGGGAGTGGCGGCCAAACCCACCCCCGTCATCGATTTAACGCGACCGGCTCCGCACCGATGCTCCGCCTCCGGCGCGCATCAGAGCCCGGACGACCCCGCCGACCGAAGAAATCGGCGATGACCATCGGCCCCTCGCCGAACCCGTTCCCCTCACGCTTCGTGCGCGAAATCGAGGGCAGCGACCTCAGTACGTCGCTCGTTAACACATGCATTGGCGATAGCGCGCGCATCCAGTGCAGGGGGCCCCGGAAGACTGGCCGGAAGGTCTCCCGCCAGCGACATTGGGTCCGTAGCGTCCAACCAGAACCGGCCAAAGGTGTTGTTGTATTCGGTAAAATAGCGCAGACGGTACTCTTGGCTGTTCGTGTCCGTGCCCCCGGGGGCCCTAGGAAGGGGATCGTGAATCCATCCTCTAGGATGGGGGGAGCGGGCAACATCCTCCCTTCGAGACGCCGTGTAGTCTCGGCCGCGACCCAAGAGACCAGCAACGTTTCGGGATCCGTTGGCCCGAACATGTCCAGACATTCGCGGTGCCAGTTGCACTCGATCGTGACCGGAACAATGGCGCTGGGTCTCTTCGGAGGAAGTCGAATACTCTGCCTCGGAATCTGAGCTGCTTCGGCGGTGATGAAGTGCCGCCCATCCGCCGGGACCATCCGAATGTCGCCAGCACCGCCACTGCGTGCGCTGGGACCCGAGCGGCAACCGCAGCGTGACGAGGCCCCCTTGCCTCGAACGACTGGATACGACTTCGACGGCACAGGAATCCGGACTCGGCGCTTCACAGTGGCGGCGGACGGCCGCGCCGCCACCCGCTTCGTGGCGAGAGGGGCCGCCGGGGGCCGAACGATTGGATAGTTCTTCATCTCCATGGCAGAGCTCGGGACGAACGGCGACGAGGCGCTCGAGGTCGGCGAGATCCTTGCTGCGGAAGAAGAGAAGCTTGAAGACAGTGAGGGCCTCCGCGGAGAGGAACCAACCGGTCCACCCGGATTCGTCGGTGATCGAGATTCGTGTGCGCTCCGCCTCGCGGGAGAACGGAATGCTCGGCAGGAAGACGTCGATTCGCATCCCGTCCCAATCCCCCACGAACATCCCGTCTCGTTTCGCACGCGCCGTCGCGGACGCGTCATCGATCTCGATGCCGAGCGAGCGGAGCGCGGCGATGACGGATGGCAGGTGCTCCATTGAAACGAACACGTTCACGTCGACGTCGGCCGTACCTCGGGGAACCCCAGCGATTGCGAGCGCCAGCGCCCCACCAATGGCGTAAGGCAGCTTCGCCTCCGCGAGGACGTTCGCAATGCCGCGCGCCGCTTCCGCAGCGCCCTGTTCACGCGGCGTCGTCATCTCCCCAGCCGGCCTCGGCGCGCAGCCTGGCGAGGGCTCGAATGGAGCTCTCGGGCAGGGGATCGACGTAGCCAAGAACCCGCTCCGGATTGCCGCTCGCCTTCGCGGCCCAGATGGCATCCCGCGAGCAGAGTCGCGCCAGTCGCCACCGCTCGACTTCGGTCATCTCGGCCCACGGGGCCACCTCGCGCCTCACGGAGGTGACGTCGTCGACCACCCAACCCGGGAGCCTTTTCAACACGGTTCAAGTCTAGTGACGCTCAGCGTCCTCGTCGAGCCTCGGCATCCTTGATGCCGAGGATCATCCATGCGGGCGCCGAGCTCATCGATACCCGCTAGCTGATCTCCCGGGTAGGACGATAGACTTTCACCGTGCACGCCCACGAGGTCACGGAGGACGAGCTCTTCGCGGCGATCGCGAAGTCGGGAGCCCGCGCGCTTCTCATCGACCGGCGGGCGATGGTCGCCATCGGACTCCCCGTTCTCACCGCCGACTACGACTTCTGGATACACATCGATGACGCCGAGATCTTCAACACGGCGCTCGAAGATCTCGAAATGCTCCCGTCCTGCGCACCAGAGGAGGCGCGGAATCGCGGCCGCTACGTCATCGAAAACGGCGAGCACATCGATGTGCTGGTCGCCCGATCCGTCACCGCGGTCGACGGAGACGTGGTTAAGTTCGACGAGCTCTGGGCCCATCGCCAAGAGCTCGCTTTCGGCGATGTGACCGTCCACATGCCGCACCTCGACGATCTCATCCGAACCAAGCGTTTCTCGGCTCGCGACAAGGACGTCGCAGACCTCAGGCTCCTCATGGCGAAGAAAGCTGAGTCATGACCACCGACGGCGAGCCTCTGTCCCTGCGGCACCTCGACGACATCTCCGAGGAGGAGTTTCGGCGCAGGACGGACGCGCCTTTGACTTCGGAGGAGATCGACGAGACAGCCGCGCTCGTCGCCTGGTTCACGCGCCGTTACCCGACGCCGCGTGCGCGGCTCCGTTACGTGCGGCGCAAGTACCGAGAGTGGACGCGGGCAGCGAGAGTGGCGGCGGTGGACTGACGGTTCTCCCAGCTCGCCAGGCGTCGCGCTTCGAGAAAGCTCAGACCTTCGCGGCCGCGAGGACCTGGGCGATCTTGGTCAGGTCTTCATCCGGGAGGTAGGGGGGTCGGCCTTCGCCCCCGAACGCACGAATCAGGGGAACGCACGAATGCGCCGCCCGGCGTGTTTTCCGAACGACGAGCGCCCTCGCGCGGCGCGCTTTAGGATGTGGGCGGCTTCGTCGTCAAAGGCCGCGCGGGCGGCGTCGACGACGTCGTGCGCGTCAGCGCCCACGGGGTCGCCATCGCCGCGCCGCGCGGCGAGCTCTGCGTCGACGAGCAGCGAGGGCACGTTCTACCGCTGGCGAAGCGAGTACGCGGGCTTGGCGCCGCGAGACGCTCTGCCCTCGTGTAGCTCGCGCCATCCATTCGATAGGTCTGGATGAACCGCATTAGAAGATGGAGTCCCGGAACATCCTCCAAGCAATTGATGACGGAGCACAGGCTACAGATACCAGGCATCACGACACTTGTTCCGCGCGCAACTCGCCGCCTGGCTGGCCGATAAGAAGGCCCCCTGTCATACTCGAGAGGTCACCGATGGCGTCGACGAAGAAGCCCAGCCGCCTCCTGCTCCATGTCCGGCAGCTCGACAGCCGAGTCGAGCACCTCGAACATCAGGTCGAGGGCCTTCGGGAAGACATGCGGGATGGGCATGTTCGTCTCGCGACAGAGGTCATTGCGGTTGCCGATGTCGTTCGAGAGGTACGCGACCTGCTGGCCAGCCGTCTCGATGACCGGGCGCGTCTCGACGACCACGAGTCGCGGCTCGCACGGCTCGAGAAGAAGGTCGGTTAGAACCGCAACGCGCGCGCGCTCGCCATCGAGCGGTCTCTCTTCGTGCTCAGACCTTCGCCGCGGCGAGGACCTGGGCGACTTTCGCGAGGTCCTCGTCCGGAAGGTACGGGGGCTCGTCGACGCTGGCGGCGACCGCCGATTCGATCTGGGCCTGGGTGCGGGCGCCGATGATGGCGGTGGTGATCAGCTTGTTGGACAGGACGAAGCGGAGGGCGGCTTCGGCGAGGGAGGCGATGTCGCCGTGGACGAGGAAGCGCAGCTTGTCGACCTGGCGGATGCGGGCGCGCAGCGCCTGGGAGCTCCAGCGATCGCGGCGATGATCCGTGCGCGGGAAGCTCCGGTACTCGGCCCAGCGACCGGCCAGAAGGCCGTGCATCAACGGTGAGCGCGCGAGGACGCCGCACCTCGCTTTGGCGATCTCTCCCGACAGGTCGTGGAGGTCATCGCTGGCGATCAGATTGTAAGTCAGGCAGATCGCTTCGGCGCCACCGCTCACCGCCATCCGCGCGCTGTCGGCGGTGCTCGCGGTCGCCCCCCACGCACGGATCTTTCCCTCCTTCTTCAGCGCCTCCACCACCTCGCGCCAATCGTCGCGCAGCCACAGCTCGTCCTTCGGCTCGTGCAGGAGCCACAGGTCGATGGTCTCGGTGCCGAGGCGCGTCAGCGAGCGCTCGAAGTCCTTCTTCAAGGCCTCGGGGCTGGTGTCGAGGTCCAGCGCCGCGCCGTTCCAGCGCGCGCCGGCCCTCGTCACGAGCTGCACGTCGTCGCGCTTTTCCTTCACCGCTTCTCCGACGACCTCCTCGGCCGCGCCGTCGCCCCAGAGCGGAGCGAGGTCGATGGTGCTCACCTCGAGCTCGAGGGCCTTGTCGACCACGTCGCGGAAGCGCTTCGGGTCGCTCCGGCCGTAGGCGTCGGAGGCGAGGCCCCAGGTGCCGAGGCTGATCTCGCTGAGCTCGATCTCGGTGTCCCCGAGCTTGCGCCGCTTCATCGCACGGACGATAACGAGGGCCGTGCTGCGTGTCACTCGGCTCCTCTTCTACCCGGTGAAATCCTGCCGGCCCGTCGAGGTTCGCTCGATGGCGCTCGACGATCGCGGGCCCGCGGGCGACCGCCGCTTCATGGTGGTCGACGCGTCGGGGCGTTTCGTGAGCCAGCGCGAGGAGCCGCGCCTCTGCCTGGTGGAGAGCCGGGTCGACGACTTGGAGCTGGTCCTGTCGGCGGGGGACGCGAGCGTGACGGTCCCGCGAACCCCGGCCAGCGGCGAGCCGCTCGAGGTCGAGATCTGGCGCAACACCGCTGCCGCCATCCATCCGAGTCCCGAGGCGTCGGCCTTCTTCTCGGCGCACCTCGGGCGCGACGTGCGCCTGGTCTACATGCCCGACGAGAGCCAGAGGCCGGTGAACCCGGAGCGAGGCCGGCCCGGCGACCTCGTCTCCTTCGCAGACGCCTACCCCCTGCTCATGATCAGCGAGGAGTCTCTCGCCGGCTTGAACGAGCGCCTCGAGGTGCCGCTGCCCATGGAGCGCTTCCGACCCAACGTGGTCGTCGCCGGCGGCGAGCCCCACGCCGAGGACGCGCTCGGCGCGTTCCGGATGGGCGCCGTCTCGTTTCGGAACGTGAAGCCCTGCGACCGCTGCACCGTCACCACCGTCGATCCGGCGACGGGCGAGCGCGGCAAGGAACCCCTGAAGACCCTGGCCACCTATCGCAAGTGGGATGGGCAGGTGTGGTTCGGGACCAACCTGATCCACGACGGCCGAGGTACCCTCTCGGTCGGCGACACGATCACGCCCCTATAGAAACATGGACGTCTACACCCTCACCGCCAGGGAGCTCCTGGCCCATCTCGATCGCGGCGAGCTCAGCTCGCTCGAGATCGTCGACGCGCTCTTCGACCGGAGCGCGGAGGTCGATCCGAAGGTCAACGCCTTCGTCCATCGATTCCACGACCAGGCCCGCGCACGCGCGCGCGAGGCGGACGACGCCCGCAGCCGAGGCGAGAGCCTGGGCCCGCTTCACGGCCTGCCGATCTCGGTGAAGGAGAACATCGACACCAAGGGCGTCCCTTCGACTCTCGGCATGCGCGCCCGTTTGGGCACCGCCGCCAGCGAAGACGCCGTGGCGGTGCGCCTCGCGCGCGAGGCCGGCGCGATCATCATCGGCAAGACCAACGTGCCTCAGACGCTGCTCTCACCGAAGGAGACGACGAACTTCATCTGGGGGACGACCAACAACCCCTGGCGTCTGACGCACGGACCCGGCGGCTCGAGCGGCGGCGAAGGCGCGGCGATCGCCAGCGGACAATCGTGCCTGGGGATCGGGACCGACATCGGCGGCTCGATCCGCTTCCCCGCCGGCTTCTGCGGCGTCGCCGGCCTCAAGCCCACCCTCGACCGTTGGTCGAACGTGGGATCGCGGACCGCCATCGTCGGCCAGGAAGTGATCCGCTCGCAGATCGGGCCGATGGCGCGGACGGCGGCGGACGTGGCGCTCTTGCTCCGCGCGCTCGGCAGCGAAAAGCACGCCCAGCACGACCCCGGCGTGGCTCCGCTGCCCATCGGCGACCCGCGGGACGTCGACGTCGCGGGTCTGCGCATCGGCTACTTCGACGATGACGGCTTCATCACGCCGGCGGCCTCCGTGCGTCGGGCGGTGCACGAAGCGCGACGCTACCTCGAAGCGGCGGGCGCGGAGCTGGTGCCCTTCACGCCGCCCAACGCGGAAGCGGTCATCTATCTCTTCTTCGCGGCGGCCAGCGCCGACGGCGGGAAGACCCTCGATGCCGCCCTCGACGGCGAAGAGATCATCGAGCCCCTGAAGCTCCTTCGCGGCGGCGCGAAGATGCCCCATCGGGTGCGCCTCATGGCCGCGCGCGGAGCGCATCTCATCGGCGAGGAGCGCATCGCCAGGATGCTCGACGTGGTCGGGGAGAAGTCGGTGGCGGAGCTCTGGGCCATCACCGGCACGCGGCGTCGCTACCAGCTCGAGGAGCACGCCGCCTGGAAGCGCGCGGGTATCGACGCGCTGATCTGCCCGCTCCATCCCACGCCCGCGATCCCGCAAGGGATGAGCAAGGACTTCACCCTCGCGTTCGGGTACGCCGCTCGCTACAACCTCTTGAACCTGCCGGCGGGTGTGGTCCCCGTCACCCGTGCCCGCGGCGACGAGACCCTGCGTCCAGAACAGAAGGACCGCATCGACAAACGCGCCGCCGCCGTCCAGGCACAGAGCGAAGGCCTGCCGGTGCCAGTGCAGGTGGTCGGGCCCACCTATCGGGAGGACGTGGTGCTCGCGGTGATGCAGGCCGTCGAAGACGCCGCGCGAAAGAGCGACGCGTTTCCCTGGACGCCGGTGGATCCTGCTCAGAGCAGGTGAGGCGCTCGGAATCGGTGCGAGTTTGCGGCAGGATGGAAGAACCTTGAGACGCAGCGCTCCATTGCTCCTCGTCTGGCTCTTCGCATGCTCGACCGACACCTCGGCCATCGCGCCGGAAGGTGGGGGCGGCGATGCGTCCGCGGACACGACGCCGTCGACCGACACCTCGACCATCGACTCCCAGGTCCCGGACACATCGGTGGACATGGACAGCGGCACCGAGCCGGACACCTCCGTGCCTCCCGTCGACGGCGCGATGCCTGATGCGGTCGTCGACTCGGGCGTGCCACCACGGCCGACCGAACCCTTCGGCGCACCGCGGCTGATCACGGAGCTGTCGGACCCGAGGGCCTTCGACGACGA
This sequence comes from uncultured delta proteobacterium, assembly GCA_963727445.1. Taxonomy (GTDB): domain Bacteria; phylum Myxococcota_A; class Polyangia; order Polyangiales; family B10-G4; genus B10-G4. The sequence goes on along the minus strand of CAVSGI010000011.1, from coordinate 164,847 downwards.
CCCCACCCTCACCGACGACATGTTGGTGATCGTCTTCAACTCGGATCGCGACTTCGGCGACGACGATCTCTTCATGAGCGAGCGGGCGTCGGCCACCGACAGCTGGTCTGCGCCTCGCTCCCTCGACGAGCTCAACACCAACGCCGCCGAGACGACGCCGGAGATGAGCGGCGACGGTTTGGTGCTCTACTTCGCGAGCAGCCGCCTCGGCGGATACGGCGGTTACGACATCTACCGCTCAACGCGCGCCTCCCGCGCCGACCGCTGGTCCGCTCCCGCCCACGTCGACTCGCTCAGCAGCCCCCAGAGCGATTCAGCAGCAGCCCCCATCATGGGCGAAACCATCACCGCGATCGTCATCGAGAGTCGGTCCACGTCCCCGTACATCCTCGAGAGTCGGCGTCCCTCCGCGGCCGTCGATTGGGGGGCGGCGGTACCGCTCGCGCTCGGCGGGGACGGGACGGACCGTAGCGCGATGCTCGAAACCACGGGGCTCGGCCTGTGGTTCGACTCGAATCGCACCGGCGGCATGGGCTACGACATCTATCTGGCGCTGCGGCCGGATCTCGACAGCCCCTTCGGGGTCCCCACGCGAATCGACGAGCTCGCGTCGATCGGAACGGACACCGACGCGTGGGTCTCACCGGACCTGCGCCACATCTTCTTCTGCAGCAATCGCACGGGCGACTACGAGCTCTACGAGGCGAGCCGCTAGAACTCGACCGGCGGGGGAATGGTCGCCGGCCTCGCCATCAGATAGCCCTGCAGGAGATCGCAGCCGAGGGCGACGACCGTGTCGCGCTCGGCCTCGGTCTCGACGCCTTCGGCGACCAGGTTGATGCCCATCTCGCGGCAGAGGTTCGCCATGGAGGCGACGAGCTTCTTCTTGGTCTCGAGGCGGTCGATGTCGCGCACGATCGACATGTCGAGCTTCGCGACGTCGGGCTCGAGCATCGCGAAGCTGGTGAGCCCCGCGTAGCCCGCGCCCAAATCGTCGACGGCGATGGTGTAGCCGGCGAGGCGAAGCTGGTTGATCCGGTCACGGACGTTGGGGATCCGCTCGAGAGAGGAGCGCTCGGTGATCTCCAGGATCACGCGATCCACCATCGCGAAGAGCGGCGCTGAGCGGTCGAGGAGGAGGTCGTCGCTGATGTCGGCCGGGTGCAGGTTCACGAAGAGCTTGGCCGTCGGGGGGAGGTCGGGCGCGGCTGGCGCGATACGGCGGATGGCGCGGCCGAGCTCCACCACGCGATCGAGGGTCTCGGCCGCCTCGAAGAGGGCGCCGGGATGCGGGAGCCCCGACTCGCGGGAGCGCACCAAGACCTCGTATCCGTAGATCGACCTCGTCGACCACCGAACGATGGGTTGATAGTGAACGTAGAGGCCTTCGAGGGCGCGGTTGAAGGTGGCGTTCAGCTCGCCCCGGTCGACGTTGCGGGGCTCGGCGTTGCCCATGAGCTCGAGCGCCAGCCGCTTGACCTCTGCCATGCGGCGGAGCTGCATCGCGCGCTTCACCTCGTCGGTGAGCTTCACGACGTCCACCGGCTTGATGAGGTACTTGATCGCCCCCCGCTCGAGCGCCTTGATCGCGGTGTCGATGCTCGGCCCGCCGGTGACGATGATGACCGGCACGTCCGGGTCGCGCTCGTGGACGGCGCGGATCAGATCGAGGCCGCCCATCCCCGGCATCAACACGTCGGAGATGACCGCGTCGAAGCCCTGAGTGTCGAACTGAAGCAGCGCGTCCGAGCCGCTCGCCGACGTGGCCACGTCGAAGCCCACGCGCCGGAGCGCACGCGCATAACCTCTCGCGACAGCCTCCTCGTCGTCCACGATGAGGACGCGTCCCGCACCCGATTCCAACACGCTGTCAGGTTAGAAGGATCGCGCTCAGAAGACCATCGCAAAGACCCACTGCGCGATGGAGAAATAGATGAGCAAACCCAGAACGTCGACGAGGCTCGCGATGAAGGGGGTCGAGGAGACCGCCGGGTCGAAACCGATGCGACGTATCAGAAGTGGCAACAACGACCCCATGGTCGTTCCCAGCGTGGTCACGGCGGTGATGGACAAGGTGACGGTGAGCGCCAGTTGCAGACTCGCGTCGTCACCTACGAACCAGGCGCGTGCGAATCCGACGCCGCCGAGGACGAACCCGATCGTGATCCCGATGACCAGCTCTCGGCCGAGTATCCTCGACCAGTCCCCAGGGGTCATCTCGCCCACCGCCAGCCCGCGGATCACCAGCGTCGAGCTCTGCGTTCCGGAGTTGCCCCCTGTCGAAATGATCAAGGGAATGAACACCACCAACCCCGCGAGGGTCGCCATGGTGCCTTCGTGCTGCTCCATCACGGTCGCCGTCAGGAGCTGGCCGCCGAAGAGGATGATCAGCCAGACCGCCCGCTTCCAGACGAACTCCACGAGCCCGGTCTGGAAGTAGCTCTCCTCGAAAGGGACCACGCCGCCCATCTTCTGCGCGTCCTCGGTGGCCTCCTCGACCATGACGTCGACCACGTCGTCGACGGTCACCACCCCGCTGAGGATCCCGTGCTCGTCGACGACCGGGATGGCGTTGATGTCGTACTTCGCGATGGTACGCGCCACCTGCTCCTGGTCGGCGTCGACCTTCACGCGGACCACGTGCTCGGTCATCACGTCGCTGAGGGTCTGGCTCGGATCGGCCAGGATGAGGTCGCGGAGCGACAGCACGCCGACGAGCTGCCCGCCATACGCCGTGACGTAGACGTAGGAGATCGTCTCCACGTCTCCCTCGTGGCTCAAGCGCCGTACCTCGTCGATGGCCTTCCAGATCTTCGTCTCCGGCGGCAGCGCGACGACGTCGGGCGTCATCAGGCCGCCCGCGGTCTCCTCGTCGTGCTGCCCGAGCTCACGGGTCTCTTCGGCGGCCTCCGGGTCCTCGGCCTCGAGGAGCTCGAGGAGGTTTTCCGCGAGAGAGTCGGGCAGGTCCTGGACCAGGTCGACGCGATCGTCGGGCGCCATCTCCGCGACGACGGGGATGGACTCGCGGACGCCGAGGCCGTGGAGGATCTCCACCTGCCGCTCGGAGTCGAGACGCTCCATCACGTCCGCCGCGAAGTCGTCGGGCAACACGCGCATCAGCGCGACCGCGTCCGCGAGCTCGAGATCGTCGAGGATCTCCGCTACGTCTTCCGGATGGAATTCGTCGAGCGCCTCCACCAACGCTTCCGGCTCGGTAGCGAGCGTGTCGGCAAGGTCTGGGCCGAGGAGGCTTGCGAGGCGCATGGCGGCATCATTGTGACAAGGACCGGCGCTCGTGTCGCTTTCTCGTGCGCCGTTCAGGCGGCTTCTAGGGAGAGCGAGTAGAGCGGGCCGTACTTCTGGCGAAGATAGCGGATGAAGGGCTCGGTCGAGATGGGGCCGCCGGTGGCGCGCTCGACGAGATCGTTGGGGTCGTAGACGCTGCCGTGGCGGTAGACGTTGTCCGCGAGCCAGCGCCTCAAGGGTGCGAAGTCGCCGCCCCGGATGGCCTCGGGGATGGTGCCGTCGGCGCGGAGCGCGGCTTCGTAGAACTGAGCGCTCAGGACGTTTCCGATGGTGTAGCCCTGAAAGAGCCCGCCGACGCGCTCCACGTACCAGTGCACGTCCTGCAGCACCCCGTCGCGCGCCGAGGGGGGCGTCACGCCCAGGTCCGACTGGTAGCGCGCGTTCCAGGCCTCGGGCAGGTCCTTCACCGCGAGCTCGCCCTCGAGGAGCGCGAGCGCCAGGTCGAAGCGGATCATGACGTGCAGGTTGTAGGTGACCTCGTCGGCGTCGACGCGCACCAGGGAGCGCTTCACGCCGTTGACCGCGCGATACATGTCGTCGACGGAGACGCCACCCAGCTGCTTCGGGAAGTGCTCCTTCGCGAGGGGGAGCATCGCCTCCCAGAAGCCGCGGCTCCGACCCACGACGTTCTCCCAGAGTCGCGACTGACTCTCGTGCACACCGGAGCTGGTCCCGTTGTCCAGCGGCGTGCCGACGAAGGACGAATCGATGTTCTGCTCGTAGAGCGCGTGGCCACACTCGTGGATGGTGCTGTAGAGGGAGTCGGTGAGGTCGTCTTGTCGCACGCGCGTCGTGATCCGAACGTCGCCGCCCCCGATCTTCGTCATGAAGGGGTGATGGGTCAGGTCGGAGCGACCGCGCGAGAAGTCGTAACCGAGCCGCTCGATGACAGCTCGACCGAAGGCGAGCTGCGCATCCGCGTCGTAGCGCTTCGTCAGGAACGACGCGTCGGGCGCTTCGGCGGCAGCGAGCACCTCGACCAGCGGGACGAGCTTGTCGCGCAGATCGGCGAAGAGCGCACGGACCTGGGCCGCGGTCATGCCCGGGTCGCTCTCGTCGATGGCGGGGTCCGCGGGATGCTCGGCTTCCGGGTAGTGGTCGGCCCAGCGCCGGCTGAGCTCGACGGTCTTCTCGAGGAAGGGCGCCATGGTCGCGAAGTCACTCGCCGGACGCGCGCGGGTCCAGGCGTCGTAGCTCGCGGACAGATGGGTCGAGAGCTCGCTCACCAGCTCGCTCGGGACGCGTCGTGCTTCGTCCACGCGGCGCCGCGCGATGCGACAGAGCGCGTGGTCGCGGTGGTCGATCGGAAGGCTCTCCACCGCGCGGCTCGCCTCGTCCAGAAGCGACAGGGTCTCGTCAGAGGAGGTGAGCTCGTGCGCGAGACGGCGAAGCGTGGCCAGCTGTCGCCCGCGGCTCGCCGCACCGCCGGTGGGCATGTGCGTCTGCTGATCCCACTCCAGGAGCGCAGCCGCCTTGCGGAGGTCGTCGATCTCCGCGAGCCGCGCCTCGAGCTTTTTGAGCGCAGTCATCCGCACGCCTTTCGCACAGTCCCCAGGTTGGGGCAAGGCGACTCGTCATCCGGGCCGAGCAAAGGTATATCCGCGGTGATGAGCGCCATCCTCGAAGCCGAAGGGCTGGTGAAGAGCTACGACGGACGACGTGTCGTGAACGCGCTCTGCCTCACCTGCGCAGAAGGCGAGGTGCTCGGCCTCCTCGGCCCCAACGGCGCCGGCAAGACGACGACGCTCCGCATGCTCTACGGCTTCATCGAACCGGAGGCTGGCTCGATACGCATCCGAGGCGAGGACTTCGAAGCACATCGAACCGAGCTCAAGCGCCTGATCGGCGTGTGCACCCAGGAGGACACCCTCGACTACGATTTCTCGGTGCATCAGAACCTCGAGGTGTACGCGAGCTACTTCCGCCCGCGCGTCGAAGGGCTCGAAGCGCGCATCGAAGAGCTGCTCGAAGCCTTCGGCCTCACGCGCTACCGCGACTACTCGCCCCACGCGCTCTCCGGCGGGTTCAAACGACGGCTGCTCATCGCGCGCTCGGTGGTCCACCGCCCGAAGATCCTCTTCCTCGACGAACCGACGACCGGGCTCGACCCACGCGCCCGCGTGGAGGTCTGGGAGCTGGTCGACGCGCTCCGAGACGCGGGGATGGCCATCATCCTCACCACCCACTACATGGACGAAGCGGAGAAGCTCTCCGACCGCTTGGTGGTCCTCGCCGATGGAAAGAGCGTCGCCGACGGAACGGCCCGCGACGTCCTCGGCAGTCTCCTCGGCGATCACGTCTTGATCGTCCCCCCCGACGCCCAGGAGCGCGAGGCGATGCTCGCCTTCCTTCGCGACACGCTCGACGTCACGCCCTACGAAGTACTGCGGGAGCTCCGCGCGCCCATCTCGACCGAAGGTATCGCGCGATTCTCCGATCGCTTCGGCGGCGCGCGCTTCGACATTCGCCGCCCGAATCTCGACGACCTCTTCCTCTCGCTCTCGCTGGACCCGGTGTCCATCTCCGAGGAACACCCATGACGGCGCTCACCTCTTTTCTGGACTGGCGCTCGCTGGCGGTGCTCCGCCGCAACGCGCTGGTCTACTTCCGCAACTGGAAGACGGCGTTCTTTCCGCCCGCGATGGAGCCGGTGATCTTCTTCGTCGCCTTCGGCCTCGGCCTCGGAACCTACGTCGGAAGCCTGGCCTATCAGGGCGCCGACGTTCCCTACGCCACCTGGGTGGCGCCCGGTCTGCTCGCCTACACCGCCTTTTCCACTCCCTTCTTCGAAGGCCTCTACGCGTCCTACGTGCGCATGTTCTACCAAAAGACCTGGGACGGAATCCTCGCGACCCAGGTGGAGATCCACCACATCGTCTGGGGCGAGATCCTCTGGTGCGGGGCGCGCGGCGCGCTGAACACCGCCATCGTGGCGACCGTCCTCGGCGTCTTCCAGATCCTCGGTCTAGTCGATCTCCACTGGGGCTATCTCTTCGTGATGCCTCTGCTCGCTTTCGCGGTCGGTTGGACCTTCGGCGCCTTCGCCTTGATCTTCACGGCGGTCGTCCCGGCGATCGATCACATGAACTATCCCGTCTTCCTGATCGGCGTCCCCCTCGGCTTGATCAGCAACACCTACTTCCCGCTCCACAGCGACAACTTCTGGCTGCAGACCCTCCTGCAGCTGAACCCGGTTTACGAGCTCTCCGAGACGGCGCGCGCGCTCCTGGTCTCGGGGCGCGTCGACGCACACCTCGCATGGCTCGCCGGCACCGCCCTGGTCTTCTTGGTGCTCTGCGCGGCCCTCGCCCAGCGCCTCACGAAGAAGCGGGTGTTGGGCGACTGAGGGCATCCGACGGTGCGAACCTCCGTTCGCACCTGAGTCGAAACGCCCCACTCACCGGGCCGGATCGGACGATCGAGCGGGTCGGATCGTTCACGGATCCGCGGAAAATGACGATTTCTTCCCGAAACCCAAGTGGCATGGGCAGTGCAGCGTCCAATGGGTGACTCCCTTCCGCGACTCGCCGAACGAGCCGTGGTGAGAGCCTTCGACGGAGGTCTCATGTCCACCACACTGAAGCGTCGGTTCGTATTCACGCTCAGCGTCGTTGCGCTCGCGTTCACCGCGTCCGCCTGTGGCCCCGCCCCTGGTTATTACGGGGCCGGGGCCGGGTACTCGACCGGCTACTACGGCAACGGCTACTACAACAACGGCTACTACGGCGGCACCGGCTACTACGGCGGCGGCGGCTACTACGGCGGCGGCGCCTATGTGGCCCCCGGCTATCGGTACAACCGAGGGTACAACCGCGGCGGCGGGCGCGTCGTCGTGCAGCAACCGCGCGGCCGTGTCTACGCTCGGCCGAGAGCGACCGTGCAGGTGCGTGGCGGCGGCCGCCCGCACGTGCGCGTCCAAGGGCCGCCCGTCCGTGGGCCCAGCGTCCGCGGCGGTGGGCGCAGCCGGGTGCACATCAATCGTCCCAGCGTCCGCGTCGGCGGCGGCTTCCGCGGCGGAGCGTTCCGCGGTGGCGGCGGTTTCCGTGGCGGCTTCCGCGGTGGCGGGTTCCACGGCGGCGGTCATCACCGCTGAGCCCGCTCAGGGCTCGGAGTCGTGCGGCAGCGAGCCTCGGGGCGAGCGCGCGTAGAGAAACGGCGTGTGCAGCAGGAAGTTCGACACGCGGCTGGTGTAGATGTCCGCGTAGCGCTCGATCTGTCGTGCGAGATGGCTCTTGTCGTTCCCGGTGCGCATGAGCAGGCCCCAGTTCGGGTTCATCAGCTCGCCGGCCTCCCGCGCCAGGGGCGCGATCTTCGCGTCGAGGGCGACGAGCTTCTCGCGTAGCGCCGTCATGCGCGCGTCGAGGGCCTCGGCGTGGTCCCTTGGCTGCGGCCCGTAACCTCGACGCAGGCGCTGGAGCTGGATGCGAATCTCGCTGAAGCGATGCTCGAGGAGGATCTTGTCCTCCATCATCCGGGTGAGCTCTCGCTGCTTCGGCTTGAAGCTCTCGAGGGCGCGGATCTCCTCCTCGAGCTCCCGGACCACCAGCCCGGTGCGCCAGCGGAGCATGCTCTTGCTGACGTTGACGTCGGCGAAGACGTGGTCTCCGACGTAGAGGATGTCGTCCCCCGGAACACCCAGGTACTCCTCCACCAGCTGCGCGTTGCCCCCGAGGTAGATCCCGTCCTCCTCGATGCGCATCGCGGGCCTGAGGAGCCCCTCTTCGTCGACGACTCGAAAGAGCGAGGACCGGCTGCTGAAGAAACCGGGCTTGCGCGCCGACACGATCTTCACGTCGAAGAGATCGCGCCAGGTCATCTTCCCCGGCAGATGCTCATCGAAGCAGATTCGCATCATGTCGCGCGTGTACCACCACTCGGAGTTGGTGATGAGCAGGAGCTTCTTGCCAGCGTGCTTGAGGTCGAGGAGCGCCAGCGCGAGCTCGGGGTCCGAGACGACGAAAGGATCCGGGTTGGCCGCGATCTCCGCCTTCAGCGCGCCCTCCATGTGAGTCGCGTCGAGGCTCGCGCGCACCGCGCGGTAGAGGTCACCGTAGCCGTGCACGCCCTCGAGGCGGCCGTCGTCATAGAGGTCGACGGCGTGGAGGAACATGCAGCCCTCCGAGAGGCCGAAGAGGGTGTTCATGAACACCCAGCGCGGCTCCCTCAGGTCCACCAGCACGCGAGCGTAGGCCGCCCGCTGCTCGTCGAACTCCAGCACTCGCGTCCCGTGCATCGCCTTCTTCACGTAGCCGAAACGGTTGGCCTTCACGACGTTGCCGAGCTCGAGGTCGACGATGAGCCCGAGGGTGATCTGCTTCGGATCGAACTCGACGTCGCCCACCGGCCAACCACGCTCGGCGAGGCGCCGCTTCAAGTGCGCAAAGGCACGCCGCTCCCACTCCTCCGGTCGGTAGTGGATGAGCGTGTAATCCATGTCGAAACCGATCGCGCGGATCGACCGGAGATTCAGCGTGCGGTTGCAATAGATGCCCCGCTCGGGCGCCGGCAGGCTCATCTCTTCGTCCGACATGGCGGACGGTCTACCACCGATGTTGGTTTCACGGTACAGCGCGAGGCTGTGGACTTCCGTGCGGCCGCTGGCCGGGGGCTGACGGCTCTCGCGGGAGTGTTACCTTACCCATCGTCGATGCCTCACCTGGTCCGAGAGGAAGCTTCTCCGAAGCCGGACGAAAAGTCCGAGGACGGCGCTCCATCGCCCGAGGCTCGAGAGGCGGTCGAAGAGGCGGCGACCCCCAGCGCCCCGTCGGCGGATGCCACCGTGGTGGACGATGGCTCTCCGATCCACGAGTCCTCGGAGGAGCCCGACCGAGACACGGCGCCCCGCGACCTCACGCGTTACCGCATCCGTTCGGGAGGGGGCGCGCGCAACATCGAGTCGGGCAACGCGCCGAACATTCGGCTGCGAGTGGAGCGCGGACTGACGGTCGACGCCCGGCATCGCAAGAACTACGACGCACAGACCATCTTCCTCGACGGGGTGTACGCCGGCGCGCCTTTCCTCGACAACGAAGCGCGCCACTACTCCCTCGACCACCACGCCGGCTGCGTGCGGGCCTTCACCCTCTCCACCTGCGAGCAGGCCGTGGTGATGCTCCTCCAAGGGCTGCCGCTCTCCTCCGGGATGTGGACGGTGTACGTCAACGACCCGGACCTCGACTCGATGCTCGCCGCGTGGGTGCTGCTCAACCACGTCGACCTCCTGAACGACGACAAGGCGCTCTTGAAGCGCATCATGCCGTTGATCCGCCTCGAAGGAGTGATCGACGGGCACGGAACGGAGCGCGCTCTGCTGACCGGATTCTCGGAAGAGGTCCAGGCGGAGGTCCGCGGGCAGATCGACGACCTCATGTCCGAAGAGCGCGAGCTCAAGGGTGAGGGCGCCTGGCCTTCGATCGATTTCGTCGAATACGCCAGGGCTCAGCTCGAGCGCGTCGACGCGGGCCTTCTGCCGATCGAAGTTCTCGAGCGCCTCGCCGAGACCCAGGAGAGCGGCCGCGCGAGCCTCGCCAACGGGCGGATCGGTGTCCTTCTCGCATCGGGCGAAGGCATCTACGCCGTCGAGGAACGGCTCAAGGAGCGTTACGGCTCGGACCTCGGCGTGATCGTTCTGCAGACGGCGCCGGGCGTGTACACCCTGCGCCTCTGCGACGCGTTTCTGCGCAAGGACCTCACCGCGGTCTACCGTGCGCTCAACAAGATCGATCCCAAGGCGAGCAGCGGGGGCGAGAACCCCAACCTCTGGGGTGGCTCGGGCGACATCGGCGGCTCACCCCGCGCCTCCGGAACCGGGCTCGAGGGTGATCAGATCCTCGAGGTCCTCGAATCGGTGCTCGGCGAGCAGCCGCCCTGGTACGCAAAGCTCTGGCGCTTCGTGAAGGGCCTCTTCGGCGACTCGCACGCCAAGCTCCCTCCCCCACACTGATCCACGATCACGCTTCGGTGGGTCGTACTTCGAGCGTCTGCAGTTCGCCATCGCGAAGCACGGTGATCGGTACCGGACGACCCACCATGTCGGCGGTGAGGTGTCGGTGCAGGTCGTCCACCCCGCGCACGACGCTGTCCGCGAAGCTGAGGAGGAGGTCTCCTGGCTGGACGCCGGCCTGACGGGCGGGCCCGTCGTCCGCGAGCTCGGTCACCAGGACCGCCGCGTCCTGCGATAGACCTGCGCGGCGCTTCACGGGCGCTGAAAGAGGCCGGGTCGTGACGCCGAGCCCGAGATAACCGCGGCGCACGCGTCCCCGGGCGAGGAGCTCACCTGCAACCCAGACGGCCGTGCGCGCGGGCACCGCGAAACCGATGCCCTGCGAGCGAGACATCATCGCGGTGTTCACGCCGAGCAGACGTCCGCCCGAGCTGACCAGAGGACCGCCGGAGCTTCCGGGATTCAGCGGTGCTGTGTGCTGGACCACGTCGTCGATCAGGCGGCCACCCTGACCACGCAGGCTCCGGCCGAGCGCGCTCACCACGCCGGTGGAGACGGTGGAGGAGAAGCCCAACGGGTTTCCGATGGCGATCGCCACCTGTCCCGGCCGCGGCCTTTCTTCCACCTCGTCGAGCGGGACGTGATCCAGGCGCTCGGTGTCGACGCGCACCACGGCGAGGTCCGTGGCGGAGTCGTCGCCGATCAGCTGCGCGGCGCGCACTTCACCATCCTCGAAACGGACCTCGATGTGCTTCGCGCCGCTGACGACGTGGCTATTCGTCAGCACGTGTCCGTCCGGGGTGAAGGCGAGGCCGGAGCCTTCGCCGACCGGTGACATGCGGCGGCGCTCCCGCCGCCCACCGCGGATGCGGATGCTCGCCACCGCCGGGCCGACGGCCTCGACCACACCGACCACCGTGCGCGAGTAAGCGTCGAGGAGCGCTCGGTCGGACTCGGCGGCGGCGTCACTCACAGGCGCTCTCCGGTGGTGATCTGGAGCTTCTGCTTCTGTCCGCCGCGCAGCAGCTCTGCGTCGACCTCGGTGGCCACGCGATCGCGGAGCGCCGCCGCGAGCGAGCGCGGCCCCGTGATCGGATCGCCTCCGAGCGACAGGAGCACGTCGCCCAGCACCAACCCGCTCGCTTCGGCTTGCGAGCCCTTCTCGACGTCGACGACCAGCGCGCCGCGGTGTTGGCCCGTGTCCTTCGCCACGTCGTCGGGGAGGCGCACCGGTCGCACCGCCACGCCGAGGTAGCCGCGCTTCACGCCGCCGTCGGCGAGGATGGCGTCGACGACGCGGTCGAGGGTCGCCTTGGGGATGGCGAGGTCGGCGCCGCGAAGCACGCCGTCGGTGTTCATGCCGATGGCGCGGCCTTCGAGATCGACGAGCGGCCCGCCGGCGAAGCCGTAGGGAAGACCGCGGTCCGTTTCGATGTAAGTGTCGAGCCGGCCGCCGAAGGGCGTCTCGATCTCGCCGGCGAGCACACCCACGATGCGCAGCGAGGCGCGGATGGCGCGGCCCGGGCGCGCGAGCGCCAGGGTGAGATTACCGGTCGCGAGGTCGTCGGCGTCGCGAAAGGCGAGCGGCGTGAGCTCGGCGTCCCTCACGCGCAACAGCGCGGTGTCGGTGCCGCGGTGACGGCCGACCAACTCGGCGTCGTGGTGCGCACCGTCCTCGGTGGCGATGCGGATATCCTTTTCGTGCCGGATGGCGTGGCTGGCGGTGACGACGAGGTTCGGCTCGCGGAACACGATGCCGCTGGCGGTGCGGCGATGCCCGGAGACGCGAACCACCGAAGCGGAGGCGGCGGAGACCGCACGGGTGAGGGATTGGTCGAGAGCGGGGAGAGATTCGTTGGCCATGGGTCGACTCTCGGTCTTCCCGGCGCCCTTCACATCGGCCGTTGGGCGGGCCTGTCGCGACTCGTTCGGTCAGGGGCGCGGGCCCACCCCACCCGATCGGGGAGGTTGACCCTGGCCGAAGGGGCCACAAGTTCCTCTCTTCGGGATGGCCAAGAGTCCGCCGCTGCAAGAGCAGGACCCCCCGCGACTCGCGGTCGTGGCAGGCGATCCCCTCGTCCGCGAGGGCTTTTCGGCGATGCTCGCCGAGCGGGGGCTCGAGGTGGTCGACGACGAGAGTGAGGCAGATGTGGTCCTCGTGGACACGGGCGCCGACCCCGAGCGCGCGCTCCTCGCCCTCGCCGAGGTGGACGGCGGCCACGCGCCGGTGCTCGCGCTCCTGGCCGACGACGCGCTCCTCGAGAGCGCCCTCGTTCGAGGCGCCAGGGGCGCGGTGCGCCGCGGCGCCGATGCCGACCGGATCCTCGCGGCGATCCTCGCCGTGCAGCATGGGCTCACGGTCATCGACGGGAGGCTCGAGCGGAGCACCACGACGGCCGAAGGCGACCTCGAGGAGCTCACCGCGCGCGAGCGCGAGGTCCTCGAGCTCCTCGCCGACGGGCTCAGCAACAAGCGCATCGCCGCGCGGCTCGAGATCAGCGAGCACACGGCGAAGTTCCACATCGCCTCCATCCTCGGAAAGCTCGACGCACGCTCCCGCACCGAGGCGGTGGTCGTCGCCGCGCGCCGCGGGCTACTGTTGCTCTGAGCTACTCGCAGCTGACCTCGCCGTCGAACATGCGCGGCATGGTGTCGCTCGGGCACTGGATGGTGCAGGTCGAGTCGCCCCGACAGGTCGCGCTGCAGGTGCTGGTGCAGACGAAGTCGCAGACCGACTCCCCGTCGCAGTTGAGGCTCGAGCCCTCGCCAGCCGTGACCTGACAGGTCGCCTCCCCGGTGCAATCGTAGCTCGCGCTGTCACCCGCGGTGACCACGCAGGTCGAAGCATCGCAGCTGGAGCTCGTGCTGTTGCCCGTGGTCACCATGCAGCTCGCGCCATCGGTGCAGCTCACGTCGCAGGAATTGCCGCAGGTTCCGACGCAGGTGCTGCCCGCGCCACACTCGACCGTCCCCATCATCGGGACGGTGCACGCGAAGCCGGTCATGCAGGTCGCGACGGTTCCGGCGATGACGCAGCCCGGGCCGGGGCACGCAGAAGGCGTCCCCGCGTCCCCTCCCGCATCGGAGGCCGGGGTGCCGTCCCCTCCGCAAGCAACGAGGCCGAGAAGCAGAACGGTAACGAGTGAAGCTGGGCGCATGTGTCTCCCTCAGTTCGGGTGTTGGGCATGAGTCACCGGACCCGCGGAGTTTGATCAAACTCCCTGAAAGAGGCGCAATTGCGCTGCTCTTGACTGCCTCAACCCAGCACGCGATCGAGAGACGCGATCAGCCGATCCACGTCCTCTTCGCTCGTGTAGTGCACCATGGAGGCGCGGATCACTCCGCCGCGCTCCGTCAGCCCCAGGCCCTCGATGGCGCGCGGGGCGTAGAAGTGTCCGGCACCCAGGGCGACGCCGTCCTCGGCGCAAGACGCGGGTATCTCGTCGGGCGCACGACCATCCACGGTGAAGGTGATTGTCGGTACCCGGCGCGCGCGATCGGGATCGCGTCGTCCGATGATGCGAATGTCGCGCCGCGAATCGAGATAGTCGAGGAGTCGACCGCCGACGGCTTCTTCGTGAGCCGCGAAGCGCGCGAAGGCGTCGTCGAGGTCGTCACCGCGCCCCCCGAGATACTCGAGGATGCCAGGGAGGGAAACCGCCAGCTCGTGGCTCACGTTTCCGGGCATGAGCTTGCCGGGGATCTTCTCTTCGCCGAAGAAGAAGTGGTTCTGATTGCGCGCCTCGACGAGATGCGAGCGCCTTCCGTAAAAGAGCCCCAGATGCGGTCCGTAGACTTTGTAGAGGCTGAGGAAGTAGTAGTCGACGCCGAGCTTCTTCACGTCCACGCGGCGGTGGGGCGCATGAGCCACGCCGTCGACGCAGACCCGGGCGCCGGCCTGGTGCACGCGCTCGGTGATCGCGGCCACGTCGTGAATCGTGCCGACCACGTTCGAGCAGTGCGTGAAGCACACCAGGCGGGTGCGCTCGTTCAAGAGCGGCTCGAGGTCTTCGAGACGAAGCTCGACCGCGTCCCGATCGAAGCGCCACTCCCGTACCACGATGCCGGTCTCTTCGAGCCGCCGCCACGCGCCCGAATTGCACTCGTGATCGAGGTCGGTGACGACGATCTCGTCACCTTCTTTCCACGTGGCGCGCAGCGCGCGCGACAAGACGTAGACGTTCATGGTGCTCGACGGGCCGAGGACCACCTCGTCCGGCGCGGCGCCGATCAGCTGCGCCGCCGCTGCATGCCCCGCGGCGACGTTCTCCGTCGCCTGCTCGGAGAGCGCATAGGCCGCGTCGAGCTGCACGTATCGCTTCGTCATGTGCTCGTGCACCCGATCGATCACCGGCAGCGGCGCCACGCTCCCGCCAGCGTTGTCGAAGAGAGCCCAGCCGGAGCCGAGCGCCGGGAATGCCGCGCGTGCCGCGTCCACGTCGAGAGTCGCCATGCGCGGCATCCTAGCCCCATCCCTCGCGCGGCGTCAGAAGCGCCCGCGCGGACCGCTCATACAGACGCTCAGCTGCTCAGCAGCGAGTCGAGGATGCTCTTGGCGAAGTCGGCGGTCTCGGAGGCTTCCACCGGCTGCTCGTCGGGGCGTTCGTACTCGGTCATCGAGGCCTCGGGCAGGCCGTCGAGGAAACGGCTGGGGGTGAGCGGCACGAGCTTGCCGCGCGCCACCGCCTTGCGCGAGCGCGTCAGGTAGAGGCGGTCACGAGCCCGCGTGACCCCGACGTAGAAGAGCCGTCGCTCCTCCTCGACGTCGGTGGGCGCGGCCTCGGTGATCTTCGGGTCGGTGGTGCGGCGGTGGGGCAGCTGCCCTTCGACGCACCCGATCAGGAAGACGACGGGGAACTCGAGACCCTTACAGCCATGAAGGGTCGAGAGCGTCACCAGGTTCTTGGGGTCGTCGCTCTCCTGCTTGGCTTCCTGGAAGCGGGTGGTGATGCGGTGCAGGAAGGTCGACAGGCTGGGCTTGTCACCTTCGGGCGACTGCTCGAAGCGCTCGATCGCCTTGATCAGATAGAGCACGTTCTGCCAGCGCCGCGGCCCCGACGCCCCGGCCGTCTCGTCCAAGAGGTCGCTCTTGATCCCCACCGAGTCGAAGAGGATGGCGGCCGTCTGGGCGATGGGGTCGCCGCTCTCGATCTGGTCGCGCGCCGCCTGGAGCGTCTCGCGAAGCATGACCGCGGCGCGCCTGCCGTTGGCGGGGATCCCTTCGATCTCCTCGATGTGATCGAGCGCGTGTGCGAAGGGCCGACCGCGCGCCGTCGCCCAGGTCGCCATGCGCTCGATGCTTGTCGCTCCGATGCCGCGTCCGGGATAGTTGATGATTCGCCGCATCGACATCTCGTCGCGCGGGTGGATGAGGACGCGGAGGTACGCCGCCGCGTCCTTGACCTCTTTGCGATCGAAGAACTGCTGGCCGCCCAGCATGCGGTAGGGGACGTCGAAGATCTGGAGCTCCTCCTCGAGCACCCGCGCCTGCAGGTTCGAGCGATAGAGCACGGCGACGTCGCCGAAACGGAAGCCCTCCTTCTTGACCAGGTCTTCGATTTCGCGCGTGACGAGCTTCGCCTCGGCCACCGGATCCTCCGCCACCGAGAGCCGCACCGGCTCTCCCGGACCGCGGGCGGGCCGGAGCGTCTTGCCGTGGCGCGCCTGGGTCGACAGGGCGATCGCCTGGTTGGCGACCTCGATGATCGGCGCCTTGGAGCGGTAGTTGTCCTCGAGCTTGATGACCTTGGTGCCGGCGAAGTGCCGCTCGAAGTCGAGGATGTTGCCGACGTCGGCGCCTCGCCAACCATAGATGCTCTGGTCGTCGTCGCCGACCACGCAGACGTTCATGAGCTGATTGGTGAGCAGGCGGATGAGCTCGAGCTGCGATCTGTTCGTGTCCTGGAACTCGTCGATCATCAGGTGCCGGAAGCGCCCGCGCCACTTGTCCCGGATGTCCTCGCGCTCGGCGAGGATGCGCGCCGGCACCACCACCAGGTCGTCGAAGTCCACCGCACGCATGGAACGAAGCGACGCCTCGTACTCGGGGTAGATCTCGCGCGCCACCGCGTCGTACTCGAAGTCGCTGTCGGGGAGGTCCTCGGGCTTCTTGAAGGCGTTCTTCCAGAGCGAGATCCGCGTCAGGAGCGCCATCGCGTCCAGGCCGCGGAGGCTGCGCTTGGGCTTGAGCAACTCTTTGACCAGGCCGAGGCAATCGCCTTGATCGAAGATCACGAAGCGGCCGTCGTGCCCCAGCGCCTTGCCCTCCTCGCCGAGAAAGCGGACGCCGAAGCTGTGGAAGGTGGAGAGCCAGAGCTCACCCGCCGCCTTCTTGCCGACGAGCTTCTCCATGCGCTCGCGCATCTCGTGAGCCGCCTTGTTGGTGAAGCTCACGGCGAGGATCGCGTCGGGCCGCGTCCCGCGCTCGAGGAGCCGGGCGATGCGGTGGGTGATGACCCGGGTCTTGCCGCTCCCCGCGCCCGCGAGGACCAGAAGAGGCCCCTGCTCATGCTCTACCGCCGCCCGCTGCGCGGCGTTCAACCCACTCATCAGGAGGGACGGACTATCCCCGCCCGCGGGTCGATTCAAGCCAATGCGTGGATGAATTCCGAAGGGCCGCGCCGGCAGTGTCGCCGCACCCCACCCGCTGCCACATGGACGCGACGATGGGCACGGCTTTTCGGCGGAAAGTCCCGGCGCGAGCGGCGGCACGACGCTTGCGAAGTACCAAGGACGATGCAGTTCTCCTCCTCCTCTTCGATCCTCCTCTGGGCTGCTCGTGTGGGCTGGCTCGCCTCGTTCACCTATTTCGCCATCGGCTGCTCCCCCGCAGGCGCGCCGATGTCGACGGGTCGCGAGTCGCCCCCGCCCTACGCCGACGCCGATGCGGGCGGTCCGACCGCGCCGCCTCCCGGCACGCCCCCCTCCTCCACGCCGGACGCCTCCACGCCGAGCGCGCCGGCGATCAGCTCCGAGGTCTGCGACACCAGCCTCACCATGAGCGGCAGCGCCGAAGATGCTGCGCGCGCCATGGGGCTCTGCCACTTCGCCGACGAAGCGTCGGGCGAATGGGGCGTGCTCTCGGCGCGTTTCACCACCGCCGACGGAGCGGGCACCCCCGACTCCATGGAGCAGATCGGCATCCTTCCCACCTTCGGCTCGGTCGCGCCACGGCAGGGCTCGGCATTACTGGCGCTGTCGAGCGGCACGGCCCGGGCGCCCGGACAGCCGGGTTACACCTCGGACTGCGACTCCTTCGACCCCGACTTCGAGCCGCCCCCCGCCGGCTATCCCCCCGGCTACCCGATCACCTCGCCGTCCTGCCCCGGCACCCCGGCGGGCGCGCCCTTCAACGCCGTCGCGCTCGAGGTCCGCGTCCGCGCCCCCGAGGGCGCGCGCTCCTTCTCCTTCGCGTCGGCGTTCTTCACCTACGAGTACCCCGACTTCATCTGCACCGAGTACAACGACTTCTTCGTCGCCCTGCGCGACACGGGCAGCGGCTTCGAGAACATCGCCTTCGACGAGGACGAAAACCCGGTGAGCGTGAACAACAGCCTGTTGCGCGCCTGCTCGCCCGGCACCCACGGCGGCAAGACCTTCGACTGCCCGCTCGGGCGCTCCTTCCTCTCGGGCACCGGCTACGACGGCAGCGACAGCTGCGGTCACGACCCCTCCGGCGGCTCGAGCCCCGACATCGGCGCCTCCACCGGCTGGCTCCGCACGACGGCCCCCGTGAGCGGCGGCGAGATCATCACGCTGCGCTTCGCCATCTGGGACTCCTCCGACGGCGACCTCGACTCGCTGGTGCTGATCGACGACTTCCGCTGGGAAGTCGAGGAGGCGCCGGTGGAGACGACCCCCGATCTGATCTGAGCCCTCCACAGCCTCCGCGCGTGGCGTTAGAGTGCGGGCCTCGCGATGAAGGTCTGCCCGCGCTGCGATCTGAAGTACTCGGACGACAACGACAAGTGTTTCGTCGACGGCCTGGCCTTGATCGATGCGCCGGACCCGAACATCGGCGCGGTGATCGACGGCAAGTACCAGGTCGAGGACAAGCTCGGCGAGGGCGGAATGGCCACCGTCTATCGCGCGCGCCACACGCTCGTCGATCGCAACGTCGCCATCAAGATCATCAACCCGCACATGGCGAGCAACGCTTCGCTCAAGGAGCGCTTCCGCCGCGAAGCGAAGAACACCGCCGCCGTGTCGCACCCGAACATCGTCGAGATCCTCGACAACGGGGAGACCGCCGAGGGCTCGGCCTATCTGGTGATGGAGCTCCTCGAGGGCACCACCCTCGACCATCACATCGAAGCCGGTGCGATCCCCGCGCCGCGCACCGCGGCCCTCGGCCTGCAGATCGCGCAGGGCCTCGCGCGCGCCCACGACTTCGACGTGATCCACCGCGACCTCAAGCCCGAGAACATCTTCGTCGCGAACCTCCCTGGCGATCGCTTCCAGGTGAAGCTCCTCGACTTCGGCATCGCGCGCTCGCTTCACGACACGCGGCTGACCAACGCCGGCGAGATCTTCGGCACGCCGCAGTACATGGCGCCGGAGCGCGTCTCCTCGATCGACGCCGGCGCCGAGGCCGACCTCTACGCCCTCGGGGTGATCCTCTTCGAGATGGTGACGGGACGGCTCCCCTTCGAGGCCTCCGACATCCCGAGTTACTTCATCAAGCACATCCAGGAGATCCCGCCCCGCCCCTCGGAGTTCGCGCCCTCGTGCCCGCGGCGCCTCGAGGAGCTGATCCTCGCGCTGATGGAGAAGGACCCGGCGCGGCGCCCGGTCGACGCCCACCAGGTGATCAAGGAGCTCGCGGCCATCGCGCCGACGACGGGTCAGGACAGCGCCATCGCGCCCCAGCCCTCGAGCGCCGGCCGCCAGGTCGCCCCGACGTTGCCGCCGACGACGCTGGCGGCGTGGGGCGACCGCACGGTGCTCTTCGAGAAGATGCTCGCGCGCGCCTATCCCGACGGGCAGGTGCCCGAGGCGTACATCCGGTCGCTCGGCGAGATCCGCGGCTACCTCGCGCGCATCCAGGAGCTGCGTAGCGAAGGCCTGAGGGACCAGCGCGTCCTCGAGACGATGGAGACGGAGGCGCGCGAAGATCGCGCGCGCCTCGGCAACGCCGTGCAGACCCTGGCCGAGGATCTCTCGAACGCGCGCGCCGCCGCGCGGAGCTCGCACGACGAGGTCGCGCCCTATCTGAGCGCGGAGGACACGGCGAAGAAGAGCTACGAGACGGCGTTCGCCAAGGTCGAGTCCCTGGGCGGCCATCGCCTTCAACAGGAGCCGCGCCAGGAGCTGGTCGCCGCGCTCCGCGACGAGGTCGACGCCCTCGACCGCTGGGCGCTCGCCCACGGCGCGGGCAAGAAGGCGCGCGACTGGATCTCCTCGAAGGGCGGCGAGGTCGAGGATCTCGAGTTCCAGATCCGCGCCCTGCGCGGCCAGCTCGAGCAGCGCGAGGCCGCCTACGATCAGAAGCGCAGCCAGACCGAAGCCGCGCTCCGCGGCCGCGGCCAGGAGGTAGAGCGCCTCGAGCAGCGCCTCGTCCAGATCGCAGGCGCCTTCGTCGCCCCGCTTCGCGAAAACCCGGGGCTCGCAGATCTCTTCGTGCAGCTCGAGCGCGCGGGTTAGCCCATCTCGTCAGCGGCAGGTGTCGATGTCGACGTAGGCGGGGCCCTCGATCGAGCTCTCGCGCGCGGCGACGACGAGGGTGCCGCTGGTCGACACCGTCTGTAGCGAGAGGCGAGCCGCCGAGCCTCGCTCCACCCAATCGGCGCGCAAGACCGCGGGGTCGAGGTCGATCGTGATGTCCGGCTCGGTGGTTCCGAAGGCTCCATTCCCTGCCTCCGGTCCGATGTCCACGCTCGCGGCCATCGCGCCATCGGCGCCCCAGGCATCGGCGACTCCCCTCCGGCGCGCCGGCACCAATCCGCGCCGGCATAGTCGACCTGCGTCGTCGACATGCCGTCGGACCCTTCGTCCCAATCGTTGCGCATCGGCCGGACCGACAACGCGCCGGGCGCCGCGGGACAGGCCGAGCTGCCGCAGTATGCGCGGCGGTTCAGGACCAGCCGCGCGGCGACGACGACATCGTCGGTGAACGCAGAGACGGCCGCGGGATCGAGGGTGAAGCGGAAGAGTCCGCGCGCGTTGTTGATACCGAGGTTGAGCAGCGGGGACGAGCCCTGATGGTTCGCGCCATCACAGTCGCTGTCGAAGATGACGTTGTCGCCATGGATCCGCAGTCGCTGCGTCTCGATCGTGCACAGGGGCCCATCCGGGCCGGTGTCGACGGCCGAATCCGGGAGCACCGTCGAGTCCACGACGCCGGTGTCGGTCGGGCCGGTGTCGACGCTGGTGTCCCGAGCCGCATCCGGAGCGCCCCCGTCGGAACGCTCGCTGGTGCACCGATCGCCGTCGCAGCGTTGTCCGGGCGGACAGTCGCTGTCGGTGGCGCACGCGAAGCGATGGTCGGGGATCGTCGCTTTGCATCCCAGCAACATGAGGCACGAAAGCACGAGTCGGAGGAGGGCGCGCATCAGAACCGCCCCCTGAGCGAGACGCCGCCCGGTCCGATGGATACGGCGGTCTCCGATCCCCTGCCTCGGGTGAGCAGAAGCACCACGCCGATGCCAGCAGCGATCGCACCAGCGGCAATCGCCGCGATACCCGCGATGGAGAGGGGCTGGGAGCGGTCGTAAGCGCCGCTCACCGACGACCACGAGCTTCCGTCGGCTGCGTTTTCGACGCTCGAGACGTCCGCCGCCGCGATCGCCACCATCACCACACCCGCGACGAGGACGGCGCCCCCCGCGCTCGAGAGGATGAGCCCACCCAGGTCGATGCCTTCCTCCTCGCCCTCGCCCTCGGCGTCACCCGACTGAACCGCGTCCTGCAGCACGGCGATGCGCCGCTCGACCTCGGCGCGGTTCTGCACGTCCGGCGCCTCCTGGAGGAACCGGCGAAAGGAGGAGATCGCCTCCTCATCGTGCCGCAGACGGTCGTGGACCATCCCGATGTTGTAGAGGAGCTCGGGGCGGCCGCTCAGAGCGTAGGAGCGCTCGAAGAACTGGAGCGCCTCTTCGAACCGCCCCTCCGCCATCGCGACGCGCCCGTGATTGAACAGGACGTGGGCTTCGGCGTCGTTCTGATCCTGCTCGATCATCGCATCGTCGTTCGCATCGCCCTCGGCCTCGGCGGACTGCGCGTGCGCCGCGCCGACGGGCACGACCGCGAGAGCCAGCGCCGGGAGCACGAGACGTGCGAGCGTCGGAAGCATGGACGGATGGTTCCACAGCTCGCCCCGCATGTCGCTCCTTTCGTCGACCGCCCCGGCCCGGCAGAACCGTCCTCACGCGGACGGTCGGAAAACCCGGGTGGTGCGCTGGTCGGTGATCGAGCATAGTCGAGCCCAGTGACGTCTCGCGACGACAGAGGCTGAAAAGGGGCGGGGTGAGGCGCGCCGAGATCACCGCCGTCGCGCTGCTCGTCGTCGCCGCTTGTGGGGGCGCAGAGCAGAACGCCCGACCGCAGGAGCGCACGCCGAGGCGCATCGAGCTCGAGGAGATCTCGATGAACGGATGCCCCTCCTTCGACGAGGGCGCGCCCGCGAACGTCGAGGCTCTCCCCGATTCCATCGTTCCAGAGGCGGTGGGGCAGTGGATTCGACAGTGCGATCCCGAGAGCCCCGGGCCGCATCAACCTCGCGGCTACGAGGCGTTCGTCTACGACGGACGCTACCTGAGCCTGGTAGCGGTGAGCCGAACGCCCTTCGAAGATCCGACGCTCGCTGTGGACAATTCTCAGCGGGTCTTCCGCCTCGAGAGCGAGTGGCGAGATGACGTGCTCTTCATCCGCGTCCCTTCGTTTCTTCGCTTCGACTCGGACGAGCAGAGCGGCTCCGAGTGGCTCGCCGTCGCCCGCTTCGACGCCGAACAGGGCGTCTTCCTCTGGCCGGAGTCGGACGAGGTCGCCTACGTCCGCGGCCCTCACCTCATGCAAGTCGGCCCCTGGCGTCGCCTGACCGAGCCCCATGCGCCGCTCGCCGATCCCGAGGCCGCCACCGACACGCTCGCGGCGCGCGTCTTCGCGCATCTTTCGGGTTTCGTCACCACGTGCGTCGACGCCCTCGACCAGCCCACCGATGTGTCCGGCCACCTCGCGGTCGAGGTCGCGCCGGACGGCCGCATCACCGCCATGGACGGGGCTTTCGAAAGCGAGCACAGGACCTACATGCGGCGGTGCGCGAGGGAGCAGGCCGCCGCCCACCCGCGCATCGAGGGCTATGAAGCCGCGAGCCCCGGCCGCTACCAGATGCACTTTCGAACGCACTGAGCCGGCCTCGCTCTCGAGGCGCGTAGGTCACCTCACGACGTCGAGCCGGAACCCGCCGTGGCGGTCGGGACGCGCTTCGAGCGACATGTCGTCGAGGCGCCCGAGCCAATCGAAGAGGCGCTCCTTGGTCAGCGGGGTCAGCTCTCGGAGCAGCTCGTTCACGATGCTCTCGTCGAGGCAGGCGAGCGCCAGCGCCATGTCACGGTCCCGCTGGCCCGCGTGGAACGCGGCTCGAGCGCGATCCTCGGTGGAGCAGTCGGCGTCCCCCGGTTCGGGGTGTGCGATCGGCTCGTGTCTCCCGTGCGCCAACGTCAGACTCTGTCGGCACGCCCGCTCGCACGCGGCCGTCTCTGCCTCGCCGACGACGCGCATCCTCGGCCGAACGGCCGACTCGGCGGCCTCGAGCGCTTCGTTCGTGGCGGCGCGGCCCGCTTCGCGCACGGCGACGCACGGCGCGAAGGCATCGTCCACCGAGAGCGGGCTCGTGCGCGTGCCAGCGCTCGCGAAGGAGCACTCGGGCGGCAGGGTGAACGTGGTCTGCTGGCCTTCGGTCTCCCATCGTTCGCAGCGGACCCCTCGTTCTTCGAGGAGCGGTGCCAGCTCTTCCGTCCGAAGGGCCCGCTCGAGGCTCGATGCGAAGGTGTACGACTGGGCTGCCGGCTCGGCCTGCCCGACCGCCTCGCCGAACGCCACGTCCACCGCGCGATAGACGTCGACGATGAGCGCGACGCGAGCGTCTTCGAGCGCGCGAGACACACTCCACCCGAGCCCCACCCCGACGGTCGGTCCGTTCACCTCGGGCAAGCCGTCGACGGTCGCTTCGCACCGCACCAGCTCCCAGGTGTCCGGGGGCGCGACGGTGTTCGAGGGCGCGGCCCCGAAGGTGACCTCGCCTTCGCCCATGCAGAAGAGCAGCCACTCCCCGGCCTCCTTCATGCCCGACGCGACCGCCTGCACTCTGAGCTCCGGCGGCGCGGATGCGGCGGCCGAGAGAACGCCCGTCGCGTAGCGGGCCGCCGCGCTGAAGCATGCGCGGCGTCGGGCGATCTCGAGCGCCTCGGCGGCCGACCACGCGACGGCGTCACCCTCCGCAGCGGCGTCGGCGTCGGGGAGGCTCGCGCGCCACCGCGCCGAGACCGGCTGCTCGGCGCTCGCGAGCTCGACGGTCTGGCACCGCCCGACCTCGTAGGCGATGGGCGCGGGCGAAGCAGCGGGGGTCGCGAGCTCGTCTCCGCCGTTGGCGAGCAAGAGCGAGATTCGTGGCGCGACCTCTTCCCCGAATCGGAGCGTCTCCGACACCGCATCGCCGAGCACCGTGGCCCGATGGCGAGCCGCATCGAGGTCGGACCCGTAGGCGACGAACGAATGCGACGACTCGCCGAGCTCGACGGTCACCTCGCATTGGCTCGTCACGTGCTCGGCCGGGATGGGCTCTGCGCGATCGTGGGGCATCGCGCTCTGGGTGCCACCGCAGGACACGGACAAGAGGGCGCCCCACGCGATCACGACCAATGGCTCGAGGATGCGCGCACCCGGCGCTGCGTGGGAGCGAGGCCCCCGCACTGTGTCGCGTATCACCGGCACATCGCGCCGTCCCGAAGCTGAAACTCGTACAGCCAGATGCGATCGGCGTACGCGCCGTTTCGCACCATCATGTACCAATAGCGGCCGACGGCGGTCGGGAAGTCGGCGATGTCGAGCTTCGGGAAGTGATCGCCGAGGTCGCAGGACGGTGTGTACGAGGACTGCTCGGTGACCTGCGGCATGTCGCGTCCATCGGGACAGCAGCCATCGGGCACTTCCGCAGTGCAGGGCTCGCCCATCGCGCAAGCCCAGGGGTGATGGGCTGACGAGCCGCCGTAGGCGAGGGTCGCGCCAGAGTCCGGCACGTCGCTGGGCGAGTCCGAGTACCAGATCTCGAAGAGGTCCGGCCGATCCGCCCACCAGCCCGCCATGAAGCGAACCTGACTCACGGGCACCGCGGCGCCGAGGTCGAACCGAATCCACACGTTCTCGACGCACCCATCTCCGTCCGGGCAGCTGGTGGAGGTGTCGCAGTACGACGCCGTCCCGGCGCGACAGTCGAGGCTCACCCTCGACAGGGTTGGGCACGCGGGCACGAGCTCGAGGCCATCATACAGCCGCTCGCAGCTCATGATGTCCGGGTGCGACGTGCTGCAGGCGTCGATCGTGTGCGTCGTGCACCCAGGGGCGGCGTCGGGGGAGACGGAGGAGTCGGAGGGACCGGTGTCGGACGGGCCGGTGTCCGGCGGAGCGCCGTCGAGGACAGAGGAGTCTCTGGGGGGCGTCGATGAATCGCCGGCCGGAGCGTCCACCGCAGGGGCGTCGGCCGGGCTGGCGTCCGCGCCGGTCGCGTCCGGTTCGCCATGGCCGCCGCTGATGGCTGAGCTGTCGAGGGAACAGCCTGTGAAGGTCAGGACGACGAGCAGAAGCCGGAACAGCATGCATCGATGGTAGCGCAAACGCCGTGCTCACGATCCGGGGTGGATCCCGAGCGCCGACACGCATGCGCTTCGTGCGGCTGCCGAACACGAGCCCAAGTCCAGCTCGGCGTGCGACTACGGCACGAAGATCCCGACGAGCGCTCAGCTGATGACTGCTACCCTAGGGTCATGCGCTGGCTGGCGTTGTCTTTGAGCCTGAGCACGGCGCTGGGCTGTGGTCGTATCGGATTCGATGATGCGGCGTCCGATGGCGCGGTCGGCGACACCGGGGCGGGCACGTCCGATGCTGCGGCGGGCGATGGCGGGATGTTGGACGCCGCCGTCGACTCGGGTCTGACCCCCGCGAGCATCTGCTTCGCCCCCCGCGTGGATCTCGTGCCGTGCGTCGCCTCCGCGCGGTGCATGGAGCCCGACCCCGTCTCGGTTGCGGTCGGGGACCTCGACGGGGATGGGGACCTCGACGTGGTCATGGGCGAGGACGGGAACGGTCTGATCGCGGTGCACCTGAACGGGGGGGACGGAACTCTCGCGGCGCCTGTGACCTATCCCATGAACTGGGACGCGGTAGAGGTCGCGATCGTGGAGATCGACGGCGATGGCGTCCTCGACGTGGTCGCGGCGTCGTGGAACGACCGTCTTCAGACTTTCCACGGCCGCGGCGACGGAACGCTCGACGCCGCGGTGGACGTCCTCGGCCCGAGCACGCCCGTCACCTTCGACGTGGCCGACCTCGACGGCGACGGTGATCCGGACCTCGTGGTCGGCGGCGAGGACAACCAGATACGCGTGCTCTACGGCGCCGGCGACGGAACCTTCGCCGCGCCGATCACGCTGATCGACTTCGAGAACTACTACTCGGTCGAGGTCGCTGACCTGAACGGGGACGGGCGTCCCGACATCGTCGCCACGGATTGGGGCA
Organism: uncultured delta proteobacterium; assembly: GCA_963727445.1. GTDB lineage: Bacteria > Myxococcota_A > Polyangia > Polyangiales > B10-G4 > B10-G4. The sequence continues at coordinate 138,869 of CAVSGI010000011.1, read as the reverse complement.
GCAGCGCCTCGAATTTGAACGTGCTGCTTCAGGATTCGGGCGGCGGCCGCTGGAGCAACGCGACCTACCCGCTCGGAGCGGAGACGATCGGGTTGGCGACCGGCGATTTCGACCAGGACGGCGACATCGACGTGGCCGCTGCGTCCCGCGGGGATCAGCGCGTCCAGATCATGCTCAACGACGGCACGGGCACGAGCTTCGTCATGCACGACTTCCCGGTCGTGCCCAGGCCCATCTGGCTCACCGCCGCCGATCTCGACAGCGACGGGCGTCTCGATCTCGTCGTCTCCCATGCCGATGGCGGCATGCTGTCGATCCTACGCGGCACACCCACCGCCCTCTTCGAGCTCGCGGCGGAGATCCCCCTCGACCAATCGGGAAGCGGAGGCTCGCTCTTCAACCTCGCGAAGTCCGCGGTCGGCGACCTCGACGCGGACGGTCGCCCGGACATCGTCGCAGCCAACCCCGCCGGCCAGAACCTCGCCGTCCTCTTCGGCGCTCCGTGCGGCGGCTGAGAGGCGACGACCCATGGACCACACCACATGAGATTCGTGAAGGAAAGCACCATCCACGCCAGCGCCGAGAGGGTCTTCGCCTTTCACGAGACGCCCGACGCCTTCGAGCGTTTGCAGCCTCCCTGGCAGAAGACGGAGATCATTCAGCCACCGTCGTCACTCGCGGTCGGCACGACAGTGATCCTCCGCGTGAAGGTCGGACCCTTCTGGCAACGGATGGTCGCGGAGCACGTCGCCTACGAGCCGGGCAGGATGTTCGCCGACCGCTTGATCGAAGGCCCCTTCGCCGCGTGGGAGCATCGGCACATCGTGACGCCCATCGACGAAGACACCTGCGCGCTCCGAGACGACATCGAGTACGAGCTCCCCATGGGCGTGCTCGGGCGGATCTTCGGCAAGCCCATCGCGGAGCGACAGCTGCAGCGGCTCTTCGAATACCGCCACCGCGTGACGCGGCAGGCGTGTGAGGCGTCCGAGGCCTGAGCTTTACATCGCGGTCGGCCGTCCACAGAGACACGGAATGACGACGAGGGAAGAGCTTCCGACGTGGGCGGAGCTGGCGCGAAGAAAGTGGACGCACGTAGGCGCGTCCCGACCCAGCTTCGCCGTCGCACCGGGCCCGGGACAGGAGTCGGTCTGGGACTATCCGCGCCCGCCGGCGCTCGTCGCCGACGAACGCGAGGTGCGGGTGGAGCTCGGGGGCGTGGTCATCGCCCAAAGCGGGAACGCCGTTCGCGTGCTCGAGACCTCGCACCCGCCGACCTTCTACGTCCCCAGAGCTGACGTGCGCATGGAGCACTTCCACCGCGCCCAAGGCTCTTCGCGTTGCGAGTGGAAGGGCACGGCGACCTACTGGGACGTCGAGGCCGGCGGCCAGCGCGTCGCGAAAGGCGCCTGGTCCTACGAGAAACCTTTCGCCGACTTCGCGTCGCTGGCCGGGTACCTCAGCTTCTACCCCGCCCTCTTCGCCTGCTACGTGGACGACCACCGCGTCCTCGCCCAGCCCGGCGATTTCTACGGCGGCTGGATCACCCCCGAGCTCGTCGGCCCCTTCAAGGGCAACAGCGGAACCTCGGGCTGGTGAGCAGAACGACAACCGGACCTGGAGACGCGCCTCCAGGTCCGGACACCGTCAGTCAACGGCAGAGGTTGAAGAGGATAGCGACGACGTGGTGGAGCTCGTCGATCGCCACGGGTAGCTCGTCAGCTCCCAGATAGCCGAGGGCCTGGGCGGTCTCGAGACACGCGATCGCCTCTCGGGCTGAGCCCATGGCGTTCGCGCATAGCGAGCCCCCCGATTCCTCCCCGCCGACCGGCTGCCCTCCGCGACGTTCAGCGGCACGCTTGTCAAACACCGCCTCAGCTGACGCCCCAGGTCTCGGTCATGCCTCTCGATGCGCTCGATCAGAGGCCGCACCAGCCGCACAGCATCCAAAGAGAGTTGATAGCACTTGAAGTCTTTCATGGTTGAGCTCCTTTGCTCGCGAAAAGCCGCCCCCCGCCGCCGCGCGCAGGCCGGGTCAAGGCCTTCAGCCGCGCGAAGCGCGGGCGGCCCCCCTGGGGGGCCGAGCCTTGACGCGGCCGAGCACGGCGGCACCCTCGGCGTCACCCGAGCAAAGGAGCCCCCGCCCACTCGCAGGCGAGTTCGAGCGAAGCGAAGAAGAGCCGACTTGCGAACGTAAACGCAAACGCAAACGTAAACGTAAACGCGAACGCCAACGCGAACGCAAACGCAAACGTAAACGCCAACGCGAACGCGAACGCGCTCCGCCCGCTCAGTCCCCCACGCACCCCGCCGCGGCCAGCGTCAACACAAGCGGCCCCGGCACCTGCGGCCTCGCCGGCAACCGCGTATGCGCGAAGATGCTCTCGATGCAGCTCGCCTCGCTCTCGGTGTGCGGACCCCCGACGGTGGCCGACAGGATGTTGCCGCGGACGTCGACGTCGAGGGTGACCATCACCTGTCGCGGGTGGCGCCCGTGCAGACATCGCGCGGCGCGCGTCACGTGCGGGCGCGCGGCAGCGCGCGCCACGTCTCTCGGGTAGCCGGTGGACTGCGCCGCCGCGAGCACCACGTTCGCCTGACAGGTGCGGTCATCGCTCGCGCCCATCGACGCCATGTGGTGATGCCGTCTGCGCATCGACGCGCCCGCCTCGGCGTCGCCCTCGGTGGCCCACTGCGCCTCCTCGCCCGCGTCGACCACGCGCTCCTCGTTCATCGCTGGATCGGCAGCAACGGGCCCATCGGAGGTGTTTGACGGAACCTGGACGGCCTGGGGACCCGAAGGATCGCTGGCCACACCGCCATCGTCGGCGCCCACGAGGAAGGTGAGTGTCAGAAAGACCCCCACGGCCATGCCGACCAGGAGCACCAGGCTGATCAGCGCCACCGCCGCGACCAGAGAGAGGCGAGCGAAGGGCGACGCGGGCGCCGCCGGCGCGGGCCGCGAGCTCTGGCTCGACTTGGGGCGCGTCCGCGCGAGCTCCGCCGGCGCGGGCACCACCGGTCTCGGCTGCGTCTCGGCGGCTTCGAGGTCCGCCGCGCGGATCTCCTGCATGTCCCCGGTCCGCGCGCGGAGGAACGGTTTGAGCGCGGCCTGCATCTCGTGGGCGTTCTGAAAGCGATCGTCCGGATTCTTGGCGAGCGCAGGCGCGATCACCTCGGTCCACAGCTCCGGCTGCACGGCCACCGCCACCTCGGGCAGCGGCGTCGGCGCGCGCTCCTGGATCGCGATCAGCAGCTCGGCGTTGTTCTCGTGCTCGTAGGGCAGGCGATTGGCGAGGGCGCTGTACATCACGACGCCGAGCGCATAGAGGTCGGCGCGCCCGTCGATCTCGTCGCCACGCGCCTGCTCGGGCGCCATGAACGCAGGCGTCCCCACGATCTGCCCGGTCTTGGTGAGCCGCTGGTACGCCTCCGACTCCATGAGCTTGGCGATGCCGAAGTCCATGAGCTTCACCGCGTCCTTCACCCCGGCGATCTCCGTGAGCAGGATGTTGGGCGGCTTCAGATCGCGGTGAACGATGCCGGCGTCGTGGGTCGCCGCGAGCGCGTCGAGGATCTGCGCCGCGATGAACACCACGCGCCGCTGCGCGATCGGCGCTTCCCGCTTCATGGCCTCGGAGAGGGTCTCCCCCTCGACGTACTCCATGACCATCCACGACCGCCCGTCCTCCTCCCGGCCGAAGTCGAGGGTGCGGACGATGTGGGGGTTGTTGAGCGCGGCCGCGGCCATGGCCTCGCGCCGGAATCGCTCCCTCAGGCTCGCGTCCCGCGCCAGCTCCTCGTTGATCACCTTCACCGCGACCTTGGAGCCCGAGCGCTCGTCCTTCGCCGCCCAGATGGTCCCCATCCCTCCGGACTCGAGGCGCTCCTCGAGGCGATATCGCCCTCCGACGACGACGTTTTGACGGGGTGACTCCACGGTCGTGCTCAGAGGTTAGCAGTGTGCGAGAGTCCCCTCCCATGGCAGACCGCATCGAGACCCTGGCCATCCATGCAGGGCAGCATCCAGACGACGATCACCGGCGCCGTCATGCCGCCCATCGCACCTCGCCACCACCTACGCGCAGGACGGGCCCCGGCAAGCACAAGGGCTTCGAGTACTCCCGCACCGGCAACCCGACGCGCCAGACGCTGGAGCCTGCCTCGCGGCGCTCGAGGGCGCGAAGCACGGCGTCGCCTTCGCCTCCGGCTGCGCGGCGATGCCACGACTCTCCTCCACACCCTGTCGCCCGGGCGACCACATCGTCGCCAGCGACGACGTCTACGGCGGCACCTTCCGCATCCTCGACAAGGTGATGAAGCCGATGGGCATCGAGACCACCCAGGTCGACATGACGCGATCCGGCCAACCTCGACGCGGCGATCGAGGGCCGCAACAAGATGCTCTGGGTCGAGACGCCGACCAACCCGATGCTCAAGCTGGCGGACATCGCGGCGCTCGCGAGGTCGCCAAGCGCCCGCGGCCTGACGCCTCGTCGTCGACAACACCTTCGCCACGCCGATGTACCAGCGCCCGCTCGAGCTCGGCGCCGACGTCGTGCTGCACTCGACGACCAAGTACCTCAACGGTCACAGCGACGTCGGTCGGCGGCGTGGTGCTGACCAGCGACGACGCGCTCGCCGAGCGGCTGCGCTTCCTGCAGAACTCGATCGGCGCGGTCCCGTCGCCCTTCGACTGCTTCATGGTGCTGCGCGGCGTCAAGACCCTGCCGGTGCGGATGGAGCGCCACGCCAAGAGCGCGGCGTCGACTCGCGCGTGGCTGGAGGACGCAGCCGCAGGTCGAGAAGGTCATACTACCCGGGCCTCGCAGTCACACCCGCAGCACGCGCTCGGCCGACGACGCAGATGAAGGCGCCAGGCGGCATGATCTCGTTCGTGGTCCGCGGCGGGCTGCCCGCGGCGCGGGCGCTCCTGTCGACGGTGAAGGTCTTCGTCTGCGCCGAGAGCCTGGGCGGCGTCGAGTCGCTGATCGAGCACCCGGCGCTGATGACCCACGGCTCGGTGCCCGCGGAGGCGCGGGCCGAGCTCGGCATCGCCGACGGGCTCATCCGCATCTCGGTGGGGCTCGAGGCCGAGGAGGACCTGCGGGAGGACCTCGCGGCCGCGTTGGAGGCTCCAGGCGCGGCCTGAGCTCGAAGGGATCCGAATTGGACGGCCCGCCCGATCGGGTTGCTAGCCTGGCGGCGCCCCAGAGGGACTCTCGCGGACCGCACGGACGAGGTCCGCTGGGAGAGCGCTGAATGCTTAGCCTACTTCGGTCGTCGCGATCGCGTCCGACCCTCACCGCCTGCTGGCGGCGGTGACACTGCCGTTGTTCATGGTCCTGAACTACCAGGTGTCGTGCGCGAACGACCGGCGGATGCTCCGGCATCCCCGCGCGCATGATCGAGACCCTGGATCGGCCAGGACGGCAACTCGATCTCCTGCACCGTCACCGACGCCGGCGATCAGTGGCTGCTGGACTTGAGCTTCGACAACCAGACGGGCGCGGACTACGGGTTGCAGCTCCGAAACAACGTCGTGAGCAAGAGCGGCGGCCCCGTGGGCAACGGCCAGATCACCGTGACCGAGGACGACAGCGCCTACACCGGTGCGGTGGGCGGCAACGTGCCGCCGGACAGCTGTGGCGACGACCCGCCCACCGGATGTCCGATCCCCTGCCGCTGTTCGACATCATGTTCGGGGAGTCGATGAACGGCCCGACGCTTCAGGGCAGCATCCAGTGCGTGGGGCTCCCCCTCGGCCTCGACCCGACGATCGCGCGCGAGGTGCACGCGCCCGCGATCGCAACGCGCCCGCGACCTTCCTGGTCGAGAACTGCGCCGGCGCAGTCCAGCTGCACTTCAGCGGGCGCTGGACGTGCTCGCTCCCGTCGAAGCGCATCAGCGCAGGCTTACCATCGACCATGGTGTGGATCTCCACCGGGCGCCGCCACACGCGCACGATCGACGTGAGCACCTCGCGCGCGTAGTCGAGGCGCAGGTCGATGCCCTGGTGGTCGTGCGCGAGCAGGAGCTCACCGCGGTTCTCGTGGTTGGTGTCCGTCACGTAGATGAAGGGCTGCCCGGCGTTCGTGAGGCGAGAAGAGCAGCTTCTGCTTCACCTCCTCGAACTGCCGCGTCTCGATCTCCCAGCGGTCGTTGCGCTGGTTGAAACCGAAGGTGTAGAGCTTCTGGTCGACGACGAAGTCCGGGGTGAGGAACTCGTCGATGAAGGTCACGTCGTTGTAGAGCGCGCGGACCTCGAAGATCTTCTTGCGTCCCGAGCCCGTGCGGCGGTCCCAGTTGCTGGCGTGCCTCGAGGTCGTCGCACTCATCCCACTCCTTGCCGAACTGCCCCTTGTCCCAGCGCTCCTCGATGTGCCGGATAGAGCTCGACGCCGAGCTTGTAGGGGTTCAGCGGCCTTGCCGTCGGTGGCCAGCACCGACGCGCAGCGGTCGGCGTACTCGATGATCTCGCCGACGTCGCAGACCTTCTCGGTCATCATCCGCGAGTGCCAGTACGAAGGCCCAGCCCTCGTTCATGATCTTGGTCTGCATCTGCGGCCAGAAGTAGTAGGCCTCGCGCCGGATGACCGTCGAGGATGTCGCGCTCCCAGCGCTCGAGCGGCGCGTGCTCGAGCAGGAAGCCCAGCACGTCGCGGTCGGGGCTCTCCGGGAACTTCCGCTCCTGCTTCTCGCGCTCGGCCTCGAGCTTCTCCCGCTGGGCGTCGATGAACTCCTCCGGGTTGATGTAGGACTCCATGTAGTCGTGATCGACTCGGAGGAGCGCCAGCTCCTCGGGCAGCGCCTCTTCCGCGCCGTCGATCTCGTTCTTGTCCTCGGTCACGGAGCGCTTGGGCGGGTGAAGGGCTTCGTTGGGGTCGATGAGGTTCTCGAGGCTCAGGCAGCTGTCGATGAACGCCTCGACCTTCTCGATGCCGACGCGGTTCGCCCAGCGGCGCACGACGGCGCCGTGGTTGGCCATGGTGTCGATCCACTTGCGGATCGGCTCGCCGGTCTGTGGATCGACGCCCTGGTTGGTCGTCGCGAAGGTGAAGTTGTTCTTGAAGAAGTCGACGTGCGCGTACACGTGCGCCATGACCAGCTTCTGATCGACCAGGCTGTTGCCCTCGAGCAGATAGGCGATGGCCGGGTTGTTGTTGATCACCATCTCGTAGATCTTCGACAGGCCGTACTCGCTGCTCTTGCTCGAGCTGCTCGTACTCCATGCCGAAGCGCCAATGCGGATAGCGCGTCGGGAAGCCGCCGTAGGCCGCGACCTCGTTCATCTGGTCGTAGCTCGAGCGACCTCGAAGATGGTCGGGAAGAAGTCGAGCCCGTAGCCGCGAGCGATCTCCTCGATCGCCATCTGCTCGTCCCACAGGTAGCCGGGGAGCTGAGTCTTGAGAGCGAACTTGCCCATCGCGTCACTTCCCCTTGCCCGAGGAACTCGCGGATCGAGTCGACGATGGCGTCGCGGTCGCGGATCTCGCTGGTGATGATCCGGTCGTCTTCCTTGAGGTGCTCGCGGAGGTCCTTGATGAACTGCCCGGAGCCGTAGGGGCTCTCGACCTGACCGTAAGCAGAACACGTTGGAGGCCGGCAGGAGCTTGTTCTTGAGCAGGTCGATGCAAAGCAGCGTGTCGTCCACGCTCCAGTTGTCGCCGTCGGAGAAGTGGAAGGGGTAGATGTTCCACTCGCCCGGCGGGATAGTCCTCCTCGATGATCTGGCTGCAGAGCTTGTAGGCGCTCGAGATCATGGTGCCGCCCGACTCGCGCGTGCGGAAGAAGGTCTCGCGGTCGACCTCGCGCGCGACGGCGTCGTGGATGATGAAGCGCGTCTCGATGCCCTTGTACTGCTTGGTGCAGCCAGGCATCGATCCAGAAGGACTCGATGCGGACGATCTCCTTCTGCTCGTCCCCCATCGAGCCCGAGACGTCCATCATGTAGATGATGACCGCGTTGGCGACCGGCTCCTCTTCGGTCTTCCACGAGCGGTAGCGCATGTCCTCGCGGGTCGGGATGATGATGGGGTGCTTCGGGTTGTAGGTGCCCGATGCGATCTGGCGCCGCAGCGCGCTTGCGGTAGGTGCGCTTGAAGTGGCGGAGCGAGTTCGGACCGACGCGGCGGATGCCGACGTAGCGGTCCTTCTTGTCGATGATGGTGCTCTTGCCGCGGTTCTCGATGTTCGGCAGCTCGAGCTCCTCGCCGAGGATCTCGGCGAGCTCGTCGAGGGTGACGTCGACCTCGAGCACGTGCTCGCCGGCGTCCTGACCCGCCTGGCCCGCGCCGTCGCCCTCGCCCTCCTGCCCGGAGAGCGGATCGCCCCGGCTCGCCGTCGCCCTGCCCCACGCCGCCCTGCTGCTTGTCGGCGAAACGGAAGCGCGGGATGTCGATCTGCGGAATCGGGATCGAGACCAGGTCCTTGCCCTGCTTGCCGATCAGCTCGCCCTGCGAGATGTACTTCCGCAGGTTCTTGCGGATCTTTCCGCGAACGATCTGGCGGAAGCGCGAATGGTCCTGATCGATCTTCAGGGACACCCGGGCAGTCTAGCAGGTGAAGAGCGCGCTAGAACGGGCGAAATCCGGCCGTTCAGCGGCACTCCTGCGTACGCATCCCCAGGCCGGTCTCGGAGCAGGACAAGATACCGCCCGGGCCCATCACGATGGCGCAGGTTCGGAACTCCGCCATCTCACCGCAGGCGGGTACCGTCGCCCCGGTCCAGCCACCGCCGCGGCATGCTCCACCACCCAGAACGCACGCGAAGACATTGGTCCGGGTCCAACGCTGCTCCTCCATCGTGTCGCAGTTCCAGTCGTAGGAGACGTCAGCGGGTGTGCAGACCGCGCCGCCGGCGCAATAGCCGACGGGCGAATAGGTCATCTGGCCGGGGTTGATGCTCGCTGCGACCGAGCCGACGTCTTCGCAGTCGACCTCCATGTCGGGGCGTGGCGGGATGTAGCCCATCGGACAGGAGCACGCGCTCATGGACATGGTCGCGTCGCCATAACCGTCGCCGTCCTGATCCCTGAGGCAGGTCACGTCGGCTGTGCCGTCGTCGACCATCATGTTGCAGTCGTTGTCGACCATGTCGCAGAGCTCGGGCGCCCCCGGGTAGACCGTGTCATCCGCGTCGTCGCAGTCGTCACCCATGAGACCGGCGGTGGTGCAGGTGGGCGCCGCGTAGCCGTCCATGTCTCCGTCGATGAGCGCGTTGATGCACCCGGTCTCCGTGTCGCAGGAGTCCGCGGTGCAATCGTCGGCGTCATCGCAGTCGAGGTCGTCGGGATTCGTGCACGTATGCGCCGTCGCATCGCACGTCTCCGCGCCGTTACAGGCGTCGCCGTCATCGCAGCTCGTGTCGTCGGTGCAGGTGAAGGTGCAGTCGTCTCGGCACCCGTCGTCGTTGTTGCCGTTGCGGCCGTCGTCGCAATCCTCGTCGGTGTCGACCATGCCGTTGCCGCAGTCCGGCGGGGAGCACAGGCCGCCGTAGCAAGTCCCGTCGGTGCCGCCGCCAGCCGTGGTGCAGGTTGCGGTGCCGTCCGCGGGCACCAGGCCCAGGACGCAGCGTGCGTCGGTGCACGTCTCGGCGCCGTTGCACGGGTCGCCGTCGTCACAGTCGGCGTCGGCAGCGCATGTCGCCGTGCAGTCGTCGTCGCACCCGTCCCCGTTGATGGCGTTGCCGTCGTCGCAGGACTCACCACGCTCCGTGTCGACGAAGCCGTCACCGCAGCGGCTCGGCCCGCACACGCTCGACAGACAGATGAAGCCGTCGCCGCAAGAGGCGCCGTCGCCGATCCCCGCGCAGCTCGGAAGCATGCCGGAATCCATCGAGCCGTCGGCGGCGCTGTCGACGGTGGCGTCACCGCCACCATCGGCGGGAGGAGAGCCGTCGTCGCCGCAGCCCGAGCCGAGCACGGCCATGGCCACGGCGACCAGCACGAGTGAACGGGTCATCACTTCAGCTCAGCGGCAAGCCTGGCGTCGATTGACCAGGGTCTCGGCACAGAGGCTGATGCCGGAAGCCCCGCAGTTGCGGTAGTTGTGTCCACCGATGATGAAGAAGGGCGGATTGCCGCACGCCGGCACCGAGGACAGGGTCCAGCCGCTGCCGCGGCAGTAGCAGAAGCCGCCGAGGCAGCTGAACGCGCAACCCGTCGACGTGGAGCCATACTGCTTCTCCTCCGTGCCCGAGCAGTTCCAGTCGTAGCTACCCGTGGTCGCATCGCAGGAGGTGCCACCCGGGCAGTAATACGTCGTGTGATACGTCGTCACACCCGGATTGACGTTGGCGTTGGTGTCGTCGCAATCGGTGGAGCCGCTCGGGTGCGGGGGGATGTAGCCCGTGGGGCAGGTGCAGGCGGTGACGACGTCGAAGGCGTTGCCGTACCCGTCCCCGTCGAGGTCGCGCTGGCAATCGATGTCGACCGTCCCGTCGTCGACCATCCCGTTGCAGTCGTTGTCGACCATGTCGCAGCCCTCCGGCGCGCCGGGATAGGCGGTCGGGTCGCTGTCGTCACAGTCGCCGCCCATCAGGCCACTGGTGGTGCAGGTCGGCGCGGCGTAGCCATCGCCGTCACCGTCGATCAGGTCATTGACACAGCCGGCCATCATGTCGCAGGAGTCCGCGGTGCACGGATCGCTGTCGTCGCAATCGAGGGCCGTGCCGGCCATGCAGGTGTGGGTCGTGAGGTCGCAATCCTCTTCCCCGTTGCAGGCGTTGCTGTCGGAGCAGGGGCTGTCCATGTCGCAGGTGAAGGTGCAGTCGTCACGGCAGCCGTCGGCGTTGTCGCCGTTGGCCCCGTCGTCGCACTCTTCGCTGCCGTCGACCACGTCGTTGCCGCAGCCAGGCGCCGCGCAGAGCAAGCCGGAGCACACGCCGTCGCTCCCGTCGTCCTGCGTGCACGGGGTGCCCGGCATCGGGCTGCCGGCCTGACAGCGGTTCAGCGAGACGTTGCAGGTCTCGGCGCCGTTACAGGGGTCGCCATCGTCGCAGTTCGCATCCTCGGTGCAGGTGAGCTGGCAACTCTCCGGCTCGCATCCGTCGCCGGGCACGCTGTTGCCGTCGTCGCAGCCCTCGCCCGCGTCCATGTCCACGTAGCCGTCGCCGCAGCTGCTGGGCTGGCAGTCGCCGCCGACGCAGATGAGGTTGCCTCCGCACGCCGTGCCGTCGGCCGCCGTGGCGCAGTCGACGCTACCCCCGTCCCCTCCGCCGTCTCCCCCACCGTCACCCATGGTGGTGCCGGTGTCGGTGGTGCCGTCCATGGCTGCGTCGGTGGTCGTGCCTCCGTCGTCGCCGCAGGCCGTCACGAAAAATGGAAGCGCCAGCGCGATGGCAGCGGCGCGAAGGATCGTAAGCTCGTTCATGGTGGACTCCCGCTCGCGGCTGCGCCTGGCGGTTCCTCCCCCCCAGCTCGAGCCCGAGACCAACGCCCATTCTACGGAGTGTGCGGAAGCTTGCAATCTCCCGACATGGGGTCCGGACCCCAGAACCGACCGTTTCGCTCAGGGTGTCGTGGGCATGCAGACGATCTCGCCCGTCATGTCGGGACCACAGCACGTGTCGGGGCTGGTCCCCTGACAGCAGAGGGGCGGGCCCATCATGGTGCGGCACATGCCGCCCGTGAATGCGGGGCTGTCACAGGGGGTGCCCTCCGCCGCCAGGAGAGCAGCGGGGCGGCACGAACGAAGGTTCATCACGCCCGGGATCATGCATCGCTCCATCCCATTGCAGACGAAGCCGTCGTCGCATTCGCCATCGCTGTGACAGCTGTAGTGGCAGTCGTCGGTGCATCCGTCGTTGGGGTCGCCGTTGGCGCCGTCATCGCACTCCTCGTCGAGCGGCGGCTGCGTCACGCCGTCGCCGCAGCCCTCGGGCGGAACGCACATCGCGCCCATGCACATGCCCATCCCACCCATGTCGAGGGGGCAGGGGGTGCCGTCCGGCATCGAGTCGCCGTTGCGGCAGCTGCCGGACTCGCAGGTCTCGAGGCCGTTGCAGGGGTTGCCGTCGGTGCAGTCGTCATTGGTCGTGCAGCCGGTGGGGCCTGTGTCGGTGGTCCCGCCATCGCCCCCCTTCATGTCGAGGGTGTTCTTGACGACCGCCGAGCAGCCGGTGGCCGCCGCCAGAAGAATCGTGAACAGAGCGATCCGCTTCATCATCAGAACCTCAAGCTAGCCCCGGCGCCTGCGACGTTGGGGCCGACCACGGGATAGACGTCGAGGTCGAGCTCCGCAACGTCTTCGTCGCTGCTCTTGTTGGCGAGGAAGAACCAGATGAGCCCGCCGGCCACCGCCGCGGCGCCCGTGAAAGCCAGGATATCGGCGACAAGCGCGAGTCCGCGGGCCGTGTCGGCTTCGGGGCTGTCGGCGCTGGGCGCGTCGTTCGCCTGGCCGAGTGCTACCAGGCCGACGATCGAGCCGCCGATGATCAGGGCAGCGCCGCCGCCGACCAATAGCCAGGGCACGATGCCGGGTCCGCCGCCGGAGGCTTCGCCGCCGCCGCCACCACCGCCACCGCCGCCGCCACCACCACCACCGCCGGCGCTCTCGGACATCTCGACGCTGAGGGTGACGGTGTCGCCGGCGGGGACCACGACGGAGCTACGGAAATCCGAGTAGCCCTCGTGGCTGACCACGACCTGGTGCGAGCCGGGGTCGACGGTGATGCGATCCGGGCGCGGGGTGCGTCCCCATTCCTGGCCGTCGACGGAGATGGTCGAGCCGTCCGGACCGCCCTCCACGACGATGCCGGTGCGCGCGATGCGTTCGCGAATCGAAGCACGTCGTGCGCGCGCGTTGGCCTGGTTCTCGTCCGAGGGGTCCGCGTGCTCGAGGTAGAGGTCGAGGGCGGCACCCGCTTCGGTGAGCCGGCCGAGGCGCTCGTAGGCCTGGCTGAGGTTGTATTGAATCAGCGGCCGGGGATCGAGCTCCCAGGCGCTGTTCCAGGACTCGATGGCGGTGTCGTAGTCGCCCTGGTTGTATGCGGTCTGGCCCCTCATGAAGAGCTCGCGCGCGTCGTCCTGCGCAGCGGCCGTGAGCGGCAAGACCACGACGAAGGCGATCGCCGCGACAAAGCAAGTAAGTCTCATCGTCTATTCTTTCACGTCGCCGCGCGCGAAGATGCTCGCCACGTAGCTGAGCACATCCGTCGCGCTGGCCTCGTTGTATCCGTAGTACTTGATGAGGCGACCCTTGATGACGTCGATCTTGTCCTGGGTCTCCTTGTCGATGACGTTGGAGACGAAGCTGGACAGCTTGATGGAGTCCTTCTGGTCTTCGAAGAGCTTCATCTCGAGCGCTCGGCGCAGCCGGTCGTTCGTGTCGTACTCGAACTTCTTTCCTTCGATCGCCAACGCACCGATGTAATTCATGATCTCGCGACGGAAGTCGTCTTTTCGGCTCTCGGCGATGTCGATCTTCTCCTCGATGGAGCGCATGAGCCGCTCGTCCGGCTCCTCGTCCTTACCCGTGTACGGGTTCTTCACCTTCTCCTTGAGGGCGTAGGCGCGGATGTTGTCGATGTAGTTGGCGCAGAGGCGGGCGATGGCCTCCTCGTCGGCGCTGATGGCGCGCTGCACCTCGTTCTTCACCATCTCCTCGTACTCGTTCTTCACGACGCCGATCATCTCGCGGTACTTCTTGCGCGTGTCCTCGGCGGCGATGAGCGAGTGGTTGGCGAGGCCCTTCTCGAGCTGGTTCAGGATCATGAACGGGTTGATGTAGCCCTCGGAGCCTTCCCGAACGAGCGCGTTCGAGATCTTGTCCTGGACGTAGCGCGGGCTGATGCCGTCGAGGCCTTCGCGCTTGGTCTCCTTGCGGAGCTCCTTGACGTTGTCCTGGGTGAAGCCGGGCAGGACCTTGCCGTCGTAGAGCTTCATCTTCTGAAGGAGCGCGAGCTGATGCTTCTTCGGCTCTTCGAGGCGGGTGAGCACCGCCCACATGGCGGCGACCTCGAGGGTGTGCGGCGCGACGTGCTTGCCGCGCAGGCGCTCGGCGCTGAAGTCCTTCGTGTAGATCTTGATCTCTTCCGTGAGCTTCGTGATGTATGGAATGTCGATCTTGATCGTGCGGTCGCGGAGCGCCTCCATGAACTCGTTGTTGAGGAGCTTCCTGTACTCGGCCTCGTTGGTGTGGCCGATGATCACCTCGTCGATGTCCGTCTGCGCGAACTTCTTCGGCTTGATCTTGTGCTCCTGGGTCGCGCCCAGGAGGTCGTAGAGGAAAGCGACGTCGAGCTTCAGGACCTCGACGAATTCGATGATGCCGCGGTTGGCGATGTTGAACTCGCCGTCGAAGTTGAAGGCGCGGGGGTCGGAATCCGAGCCGTATTCGGCGATCTTCCGGTAATTGATGTCGCCCGTGAGCTCGGTGGAGTCCTGGTTCTTCTCGTCCTTCGGCTGGAAGGTGCCGATGCCGACGCGGTCCTTCTCGCTGAGGAGCAGGCGCTTGACGCGGATGTGGTTCTTGATGAGCTTCGACCAGTCGCCCTCGTAGCGCTCGAGGAGCTTGGTGAAGATGAAGCGGCAGCTCGGGTTGAGGTCGCCGCTCACGCGCACGCGCTGGCGGTCGCTACCGAGGCCGAGCTCCTTGATCGCCTTCTCGCGCCACTCGAGCGGGATGAGGCGGATGGGCTCCTCGTGCATGGGCGAGTCCATCTCGTCGTCGTCGCCGGCGAGACCCGTCTCTTTGAGGTTCACCCACTTGTAGGTGTAGACGGCGCCTTCGGGGGTGCGCGAGTAATGCTCGACGCCCTTCTTGAGGAGGCGCGCGATCGTGCTCTTCGACGAGCCGACCGGACCGTGAAGAAGGATGATGCGCTTCTCGGGACCGTAACCCTGCGCCGCGGCGCGAAGGACGTGGACCAGGCGCATCAGCGGGATGTCGAGCCCGAAGATCGCGTCTTTGCCGCCGTCGATCGGATCTTTGAAGAAGGGATATCGAACGAGGCGCTTCTTGTTGTCGATGTACTCTTCTTCGCCGTAGCTGACGATCATGTCGTACACGCGCTGGAACGCGTTACGCGTGACCTCCGGCCTCTCGCGAACGATCGACAGATACTCCTCGAACGTCCCTTCCCAATGCAGGTCCCGGTACTCGTCGTAGTCCTGCAGCGCAGCGATGCGCGAGATCATGTCCATGGGGGGCATCCTACCAGCTAGAAGGGGGTGGAAGTAGGGCGGAGAGGCATGGAGTTTCGCGGAGTTGGGAGGCTGGTGAGCGGAAGTGAGAGCGGACGCAGTCTCCATTGGCCCGCCACCACTCACCCACCGGCCTTCGGCCGCTGCGTGCGTCCGCTACCGATCCCGCAGCCCGTGCTTTTCGATCAACCGCGTCAGGTGCATGCGGCTCAGCCCGCTGCGGCGGGCGGCTTCGGAGATGTTGCCGCCGCATTCGTCGAGGAGGCGGGAGATGTACTGGCGCTCGAAGGTGGCGACCCACTCCTCTTTCGCTTCGTGGAAGGGCTCGTCGACGTGGACGGTGGGGGCGCTCTGGCCGATGGGGCCGGGGACGACCAGGCCAGGGGCGGCTTCGCCGAGGGCGGCGACGCGGCGGACGACGTTGCGCAGCTCGCGGACGTTGCCGGGCCAGGTGTGGTGCGCCATCGCGGTGAGCGCTTCGTCGAGGGCGGCCTGGGCGCGACCGTCGCCGGGAGCGAGCTTCTCGAGCATGCGCTGGGCGATCAGCCGAACGTCGTCTCCGCGCTCGCGGAGCGGCGGGATCGAGACCTGGAAGGTCGACATGCGGTGGAAGAGATCGAGACGGAAGCTCCCGTCGTTGACCATCTGCTCGAGGTTGCGGTGCGTCGCCGCGACCACCCGCACGTCGACGCGCCGCCAGGTCTGCTCACCGACACGCTGCACCGTGCCCTCGTCGAGCGCGCGCAGAAGCTTGGCCTGGACGGCGAGGGGGATCTCGCCGACCTCGTCCAAGAAGAGCGTCCCGCCGTGCGCGCGCTCGAAGGCGCCCGCCCGCGCAGAGACCGCGCCGGTGTACGCGCCCACCACGTTCCCGAAGAGCTCGACGTCCGCGAGGTTGTGCGACAGACAAGCGCCGTCGACGACCACCAGCGGCCCACCGGCGCGCGGGCTCATCTCGTGAAGCACCCGCGCCACCAGCTCCTTGCCGGTGCCGCTCTCCCCGCGCACGAGGATGTGCGCGTGTACGCCGAAGAGCTTGGAGATCTGCGCGAAGGTCCGCTGCATCACCGGCGACCGGCCGATCATCTCGCCCAGCATCTCGTCGCCGTCCCAGAACGTGCGCATCCGGTTCTTGCGCGCGACCACCAGCTCGATCTCGCTGCCGCCCAAGCGCACCCGCCCGCCCGGCGCCACGATCGCTTCCAGGATCTGGTGCCCGCCGAGCCAGGTCCCGTTGCGGCTCCCCAGGTCCTTGACGTAGACGCCGCCCGGCCGCTTCTCGAAACGGCAATGAAGGCGCGAGACGTGCTCGTCGGGGATCACCAGCTGCGCCGGCTCGCGCGCGCCCACCACGATCGGGTCGTCGAGCAGGTCGATGGTCGTGCCCAGCACGGGCCCGCTGACGACGTGGAGCTCGTCCACGTCCTCGACCGACTGAACGCGACGCACGCTGTGAGTCGCGAATTCGTCCCAGTCCGACACGGCTCAGAAGGTAATACGGCGGCGCGTGACTTCTCCAGACGAAATGGTCGCGCCGAACTCGCGCGTCTGTCCGTCCTTCTGAAGCACCACGCTGTGGCGGCCGGGTGAAAGCCCCTCGATCATCTTCGGCGTGACCCCGCGCGGCCGGCCGTCGATCTGAATCCGCGCACCCGCCAGTCCGAAGAGGAAGAGGCTCCCCGGCGGTCCGGTCATCGGGCTGCGCATCGACCGCGTGTTGCGCACCTGCTGGGCCTGCTGGGCCTGGCGGGCCTCCTCCTCCCGCCGAAGCCGCTCGGCCTCCTCGCGCTCCTGGCGCAAGCGCTCGGCTTCTTCGCGGAGCCGGATCAGCTCCGCCCGCTCGGCGTCGCTCAAACCGGTCTCCTGCTCGACCTCGGGCGGCTGCACCTCCTCCGGCTCCGACTCCGGCTCGTCCGGAGTCACCGGCACCGGCGGGTCGACCAGGGGGGTGGCGGTCGGGGTGGTGTCGTCTTCGTTGGTGAAGGCGTAGACCACGCCGATCACCGCGGCGACCAGCGCAGCCAAGAGGACGGTCGCCGCCGCCGAGAGCGCCACCACGTTCGGGCCGCCACCGGTGGTGGTCGATTTGGATGAAGTCACCTCCTCGGGCCCAGCGATGGGACGGGTGTGGGACTTCGACTCCGAAAAGGCCGGCGGCGTATTGGAGACGGCGGTCGCGGGGCCTCCACCCAGGACCCGCGTCTGAGCCGCCGCCACCATCATGTCGTCGGAGCGCTCCCGCATCGCCGTCTGCACGAAGAGCACCTTCGACGCGTGCTCGCGCGTCAGCGTCGACGCGAGGAAGTCCGCGATGTCCGCCATCCCCGCGGGCTGCTCCTGGCTGCGGAGCCACGCCTCGAGCGCCCGCGAGACCTCGCGCGTCGTGGCATAGCGATTGTTCACGTCGCGCTCCAGCGCATGAAGCGCGATGGCCGAGAGCGACGGGGGCACCACCGGGTTCAGCGCCGACGGGCTGGGGATGTCGCCTTGCCCCACCGCGAGGAGCGTCTCCATCTCGGAGCCACGCTTGAACAGACGCTTGCAGGTGAGCATCTCCCACAAGCACACACCGACCGACCACACGTCGGCTCGGCGATCGATCGGCTGACCGCGCACCTGCTCCGGCGCCATGTAGCTGAACTTGCCCTTGAGCGTTCCGGTGGTGGTCTGATGGATGCGCCCGCGCGCTTTGGCCACGCCGAAGTCGACGACCTTCACGCCGCCGTCGAAGCTGACGATGATGTTCGAGGGCGACACGTCGCGGTGCACGACCTCCAGCGTCTGTCCCGAGGAGTCGCGGAGCTCGTGCGAGGCGTGAAGCCCCTCGCAGACGCTCGCCATGATTCGCGCGGCGATGGCGAGCCACTTCGGAGACGATTGGAGCTTGGCCTTCTGCACGTACGCGAGCACCGTGCTGAGCGGCTCGCCCACCAGGTACTCCATCGCCATGTAGTAGGCGCCGTCCATCTCGCCGAAATCGAAGACCTGGCAGACGTTCGGGTGGTTGATGCGCGAGGTGATCTTCGCCTCGTCGAGGAACATGTCGACGTAGGCTTTGCGGCGAGCGAGATGGGGATGCATCCGCTTGATCGCGACCGGCTTTTCGAAGCCCGCGGCCCCCGCGGCCCCGGCGAGGAAGACCGACGCCATACCCCCCGAAGCGATCTGGTACTTCAGCCGATACCGCCCGAATTTCCGCTCACGCTCCTCGACGAGAGCCGGCGTGGGATCGGACTCCAGCTCGAAGTCGCTGATCGAGAGCTCTTTGGAAGGCGTGTCTCCCTCGGGTAGCACCTGAGGGGAGATCCTAGATCACCGCCCCATGGAGCCACAAACGCGGGGAATCACATCCCGGAGAAGCGCACCATCGGACCGGTGGGCTGGGTATTGTCGGATACCCCGCTGCTGCTCACCGCCACGGCGATGATGGTCACCACGATCGCGGCCAGAACCGCGCCACCGGCGATCCAGACCCACATGGGCACCCCGCCGCCGCCTTCTTCGGGAGCGCCCGAGAGGTCGACCGTGCGCGGGGAGAGCGGTTGGCCGTCCCGCGCCAGGACCGCGCCACCCGGACCGATCGCCTCAGCGTAGTAGAGCCCGGTATCCGCCCCTTCCGCCGCCACCCGGACGCTTCGGGACCCGGTCTCCCACTGCCCTGCGCCGCCGCGCCCGTAGACACGCACGTCGCGCGACAGGCCCGGATCGTTGTCGACCTCGGCGCGCACTTCGAACTCGCCGCTCGCGAGGACCACCGCGTCCGCCTCCACCGTGAGGGGCGCGCCGCGCTCGTTCACGATGGCGCGGAAGACGTTGGTCACGTCGGCGGGGAAGAAGTTCGGGTCGAAGGCATGGTTCGGGTCGAGGGCGGCGATGCGCTCGAGGTTCTCCCCCATCCGATCGGTCGCGCCGTTCGCGAAGTCCACGAAGACCTTCGCTTCGTAGATGGTCAACAGATCTTCGCGGCTCAGGTTCGACCGGGCGAGCGCAGCATCGAGCGCACCGGTCGCGGCATCGAAATTGCCCGCCAGAGCCGCGCGATGGGCCTCCGCCACGTCCGGGCTCACCTGCGCGCGTGCCTCGGCTGCCACGCCCGCCGCCGACACCACGAGAGCGAGGGTGAGAGCGCGTGCCAGCATCACCGCGGAAGTCTAGCGCCCCCCTCGGGCCGAAGATAGACCGCTTCGGCTACTGGGCCTTGACGTCGCGATGGCCACGGGATCTACTGAGCCTTCGGTGAGCGACACGGCACACCTGATCCGTGACCATGGCCTCGTCGCCGTCGTCCGGGCTCCCGTAGCGGACCAGCTCTTCGATTGGGCCATCGCCGTCGCCAAGGGTGGGATCAAGCTCCTGGGCATCCCCGTTCAGTATCCCGAGGTGACCGAGGTGGCTTCGGATCTGGCGGACGAGGCCAACCTCTCGGTCGGCGTTTCGGGTGTGGTCTCGGTCGAACAGGTGATGATGGCGGTGGCCGCCGGCGCTCATTTCGTCATCTCCCCGGTGTGCGACGTGGAGATCATCCACGCCGCGCGTGCCCGGGGCCTGGCGGTGGTGGCAGGCGCGGCCACCCCCACCGAGCTCCTCCGCTGCGCAGGGGCCGAGCCGGACCTGATCGCCGTTCATCCAGCGGCGGGCCTCGGCGGGCCCGCTTATTTCAAGTCGCTGGTCGACGATTTCCCCGACCTGCCCCTCGCGGCCGCCGGTGGGGTCGACGTCGAGGCCGCCCCAGCGTACCTCGAAGCTGGCGCCATCTGCGCCATCGTCGACCGAGGGGTCTTCCCCGAGGCGGAAGACCCCGCGGCCGCCGAAGTGATAACCATGCGCGCGCTCGCCCTCACCGAAGTCTGCAGTGAAGTGATGGGCAGCGAACGCATCAGCATGACCGAGATCCTCACGAGGCCACAGCCCGCATGAAGCAATCACCCGACGGAGTCGGCACCCAAGTCACGGGCACGCCGTCCCCCCCTGCGTCCTCCGGCAGCCGCTTGAAACGAGACGATGCCGTGCTACGGAGCCGCGCTGACAAGATGACCCGCAAGATCCACGTCCTGGACACGAACGTCCTCCTCCACGATCCCGGGGCCATCAAGAAGTTCGAAGAGAACGAGGTCGTGATCCCGATCTACGTGATCGAGGAGGTCGACCAGTTCAAGAAGGACATGAGCGAGCTCGGGCGCAACGCCCGAACGATCGCCCGCTTTCTCGACGAGATGCGCGAGAAGAGCGGTGGCTCGCTCGAAAAGGGCGTCGATCTCGACGAGGGCGGCCGGCTGCGCGTCGGTGTACCGAAGGATCCGTCTCGGCTCCGCAAGCTCGACAACCGGGGGATGGACCACGCGATCATGGGAATGGCCCTCGAGCTGAGGGACCAGAACCCGGACATCCCGGTGATCTTCGTCACGATGGATTCGAACCTTCGAATCCGCGCCGACGCTCTGGGCCTGCGCGCCGAGAACTACGAGGGCGGCCGCATCCGCATCGACGAGCTCTATCGGGGCATCGCGACCCTCGAGGTCGAGAGCGAGCTGGTCGACCGCCTCGGCCGCCGCGAGGACGTGCCGATCGGCGACGTCGCGCCGCCCGACGACGACGCCATCCACCCGCACTCGGGGATCGTCCTGCGCGACCGCGACTCGGCGAAGCACACCGCGCTCGGCCGCTTCGACGCGGCGCGCGAAGCCATCGTCCCGCTGCGCATCACGCGCGAGGGCGCGTGGGGCGTTCGGCCGCGCAACATGGAGCAGCACTTCGCCCTCGACATGCTGCTCAACCCCGACGTGCACCTGCTCACCCTCGTCGGCAAGGCGGGCACCGGCAAGACGCTCCTCACCATCGCCGCGGGCCTGAAGTCGGTCCTCGACGACGGCACCTACGCGCGCCTGCTCGTGTCGCGGCCGATCTTCCCCCTCGGCAAGGACGTCGGATTCCTTCCGGGCACCATCGAAGAGAAGCTCAACCCGTGGATGCAGCCGATCTTCGACAACCTCGAGTACATCTTTTCGACGGGGCGCACCCGAATGAGCAGCGGCCGTGACTGGTCGGAGCTGGTCGCCTCGGGGACCTTGCAGGTGGAGCCGCTGACCTACATCCGCGGCCGGTCCCTGCCCAACCAGTTCCTGATCGTCGACGAGGCCCAGAACCTCACGCCACACGAAGTGAAGACGATCATCACGCGCTGCGGCGCCGACACCAAGATCGTGCTCACCGGCGACCCGTACCAGATCGACAACCCGTACGTGGACGCCGCGAGCAACGGTCTCGCCATCGTCGCGCAGCGCTTCCGAGACGAGCGCATCTCCGGGCACATCACCCTCGCCAAGGGCGAACGGAGCGAGCTCGCCGAGCGCGCGACCGAGCTCCTCTAGATGACCGACCGCGACCCGCGACTCACCCTCGACGCACACCTGGGGCGCCTCCACGGCATCGCGCGGCTTCTGCCGGCGCTCACCGCGGACAACGCGGCGGCCGAACGCCAACGCCTGATCCGCGCGGTGTCCCGCGGCGACGTGGCCACGCCGCGCTTCGACATCCGCCCGCGCCGCGTGCCGCCCGAAGCCTATGCGCTCCTCGACGCGGCCCGCGCTCTCGCCGAAAAGGTGCCGCCAGCCGGAGCGCTCTACCTCGCGCGCCTCGAAGAGCTCGAGATCGATCTCGCGTTGCTCGAGGCGATCGGCGACGCCAAGCGCGTCCGCCCCCTGGCGGCCCGGCGCTTCGGCACGGGCCGCTCCGAAGTGCCAGTGGACGGCGCAGAGGGCCAGGCCACGACCATGCCGGTGGCGGAAGTCGCGCGGCACATCCTCTCCGAGACCGAGGGACAGCCCGAAGCACGCGTCCTGCCCGCGACGGCGCTCCTCGGCGAGCCCTCCCTCGCCGAGCTCGTGCGCCGGGTGGCGCGTCACGCCCGCCTCGACGTGGAGGTGCGGGTCGAGCCGCGTCTGTCAGCCGGCGCAGCGACGGGTGAGCGCGTGGTGTTCGTCGCGGACCGCACCTTCGGCGCGCGCGAAGCGCTTCGCCTCGCGGTGCACGAGGTCCTCGGGCACCTGGTCGCCGCCGCCAACGGACGCGCCCAGCCCATACGTCTGCTCGAGCACGGAACGGCGGGCTCCTTCGGTGACCAGGAAGGCGTGGCGCTCTACCTCGAGGAGCTCGCGGGTGTGCTCGACGGTTATCGACTGCGCATCCTGGCGGCGCGGGTCTGGATCACCGACCGCATGCACGCGGGCGCCACGTTCCAGGATTCGGTGCGCGCGCTCGCGATGGACCACGGCTTCGCCCCCGAGGACGCGGTGGCGATCTGCGAGCGGGCCTATCGCGGCGGCGGCGTGGCGCGGGACGCGGGCTACCTCCGCGGCTACCTCCGCGTCCGCCACGCGGTGCAGAACGGCGAAGCGACCGTCGACGAGCTGCGCTCGGGGCGCATCGGTCTCGCCGACGTGCCGACCCTGCGGATCCTGCGCGATCAGGGCCTGGCGGCGGAGCCGCTCTACCGGCCGAGCTTGGCGTACAGCTTGGGGCCCACGCAGGGTGGGACGAGCTTGGAGACGCCGCCCCCCAGCGTCGCCGCCTCCTTGACGAGGTTGGAGCTCACGTAGAAGTAGGCGTCGTTCGCCATGATGAAGACGGTCTCGATGCCCGGCTCCATGTGGCGGTTCATGTTCGCCATCTGAAGCTCGTACTCGAAGTCGGCCACCGCGCGCAGGCCGCGCAAGATGATCTTCGCCCCCTTCTGGCGGCAGTAGTCGACGAGGAGCCCCTCGAAGTTGTCGACTGCGACCTTGTCCTTGCCGTCGGGGGTCGCTTCGTCGATCGACTGCCGGATCATGTCGATCCGCTCCTCCACCGAGAAGAGCGGCGACTTCTTCGGGTTGGACACGACGGCGACGATCAGCGAGTCGAAGACGGTCAGACCGCTCTTGATGATGCTGACGTGTCCGTTGGTGATGGGATCGAACGATCCCGGATAGATCGCGACTGTCATCGCACCTGGGGCTCCATGAAATTCATCAACTCGACAGAGGTGTCACCATACCGATAGGACGCCACGCTGGCGAGCCTCGGACCGAGCTCCAGCGCGTCCCGGGTCGCGTGCTCGAGGACCACCACGGCGTCCGGATCGGCGGCGCCCGCCTCGGCGAGCAGAGCGAGGAGCGCGATCGCCCGTCCCGCGTCCACGTACGGGGGGTCGGCGAGGATCAGGTCGAAGGGCCCCTGGCGGGCGAGGCGTTCGGCGGCTCTTTCGGGCGCGCCCAACAGATCCATCCCCACCACCACCAGGAGGTCCGAAAGGCCGAGCGCCTCGGCGTCCTTCTGGATCGCCGCGCGCGCCCGCCGATCGTCGTCCACCGCGACGGCGCGCTCCGCGCCACGGCTCAGCGCCTCGAAGGCCAGCGCCCCGGTTCCGGCGAAGAGGTCGAGCACCCGCGCCCCTTCCACGGCGCCACGGGCCGACAGCGCCGAGAACATCGCCTCGCGCACGCGATCCGCGGTGGGACGCGTGCGCTTGCCCGGCCCGCGAAAGCGGCGGCCCGAGAGCCGCCCGCCGATGATTCGGAGGTCGCTCAGAAGGTCATGCGCGCCGTGACGGAGCCACGGTTCGGGCCGAAAGAGGGCAGAAGGGAGATGGTGCTAACCGGCGCGTCGTCGTCGTCGTTGCCGCCGAGCACCAAGAAGACGATGCCCGCCGCGAGGGCGACACCGGTCACACCGAGGAAGACGTACTGGAGCGCGGTCCACAGAGCGCCCTCGTCGCACTTGGCGAGGCCATCGGTCCACGTGCTCGTGCTCATCGGGTTGTCGCGCATGTACTGGCACGCGTCGGTGTTCATGGGATCAGACACCATTCTGCCCACCTGCTCGCGCGCGCTGCGCAGCTCGTCGCTGCCGTTGACGCCGTCGATGATGACCCAGGAGGTGATGGTGAGGCCCGCACCCACGCCCGCCAGGGCGAAGGAGATGATCGCCGGCCAGTTCGCGCCGCCTCCCGACGAGGCGACGGGTCCGCCGGTGCCGCCGGTTTCAGGGCCGACGATGATCTCGTCCTCGTCGCCCTCGGTGAGCTCGACGTCGACGTCCGAGGTCTCGTCGGCGGCCACCGTCACCGAGCCGCGGTAGGTGTTGTGGCCCTCGGCCCGGACTTCGATCTGGTGGGATCCCACCGGGACCGTGGACTCGAACGCCCCGCCGGTGGTCATCCCCAGGCTCTCCCCATCCACGAAGACCTCGGCCGAGGCGAGGTTGGCTTGGATTCGAATGGTTCCCGTGCGCTCGGCGCCGGAGAACTGGGTGATGTACCCGCGCGCCTTTTCGCGCAGATCGTCGATGTCCGCCTGGACCCGAGGGATGGTGTCCGTGAGCTGCTCCGTGATCGACCCCGACTCGGTGTCGAACATGTAGAGGCTCAGGGAATAGTCGAAGTCGGACTGGGTGCTGGTGCGGCGGACGTTGCCGTAAATGACCAAGCGAACGCCGAGGGTGTTTCCGATGTCGGACATGCAGCCGACGTCGGCGGCATCGCAACCATGGGCCAGGGTCATCTGCGCGAGGGAGACCTCGCGGGTGTTGAGCTCCCACCCGGTCACTCGTGAAGCCGCGTTGCGGAGTGCGCCCGAGAGATTGTTGGCGAACTCGTCGTCGCCCTCGGCCGAACGGAGCCCCAGGACGATGACGCTCTGTGCCTCCACCACCACGGGGGCCGATAGGGCGCCAAAAGCGACCGCGGCGAGGAGGATACGGACGAGGTGCTCACGCATTACGCAAATCTCCGAGGAGGACTCTATCGTTTCGGGCCTCTTGCCGGCAAGACTGTGACCAAATGGCCCGATCGCGAATCTTTGCGCGATTCCATACGTCTAGAGTTGGCGTAACCCCTCCGTCAGGACCATGATCGCGAGGGGACCCCCCCCTCGCCCATGTCTTCGAGTCCCTTCAAGGTCTGTCCCAAGTGCGGCACCCGGTACGACCGGATGGCCCTCTTCTGCCAGAAGGACGGCGGGGCGCTGATCAATCCGGACCTGCCTCAGGACCCCTACGTGGGCAAGGTCCTCCTCGACCAGTTCCGGATCGAGAAGCTGGTGGGACAGGGGGGCATGGGGGCCGTCTACCGGGCCCGGCAGACCACGATCGGTCGGGATGTGGCGATCAAGATCCTGCATCCGGAGCTCACCACCAACCCCGACGCGGTGCGGCGCTTTCAGCGCGAGGCCAGGGTCTCGGCGGCCATCGACCACCCGAACGTGGTCCGCGTGTTCCTCTTCGGTCAGCTGCCGGAGGACGGAAGCCTCTACTTGGTCATGCAGTACCTGCGCGGCCGCTCCCTCCTCGACGTGGTCGAGCAGGAGGCGCCGCTGCCGCCGTCGCGAGCCCTGCACATCGTCACCCAGATCTGTGACGGGGTCGGCGAGGCCCACAGCCAGGGCGTGATCCACCGCGACGTGAAGCCGGAGAACGTGATCCTGGTTCAGCGCGGTCAGGACCCGGACTTCGTCAAGGTGCTCGACTTCGGCATCGCCCGCTTCATCGAGAACGAACAGACGGTCGCGACGCAGAGCGGTCTGATCTTCGGAACCGCGCGCTACATCTCTCCCGAAGGTGCGAACGGCGACCCGACGGACGCGCGCAGCGACGTCTACTCCATCGGCGTCCTCCTCTATCAGCTGCTGACCGGTCACACGCCCTTCGAGGCCACCTCGCCGGTCGCCCTCTTGATGAAGCACATCAACGAGCAGGCCCCCGACGTTCGCGGGCAACCAGGAGGCACCGCGCTGCCGCCCAACGTCTGTGACGTGGTGATGCGCTGCCTGAGCAAGAACGCGGACGGCCGCTACGACGACGCCAACGATCTGGCCGCCGCGCTCCGGAGCGCGGCCAGCATGGACCACGTGGTGGTGGCGCCACCGCGGATCAGCGCGCTGCCGTCGCGACCGTCCTACGTGCAGTCCGAGCCGCCGCCGGCGCACCCGGCCGCGATCCACGTGGCCACACCCATCACCGGGCCCATGGCCGGCGAGAGCCTGGCCCGTGCGCCCAGCCCCTTCGGCGACAGCATGTCCTCGGTGCCGGGCCTGCGGCGGTCGCGGCTCGGCCAGCTCAAGACTGTGGTGCTCGCTGCGCTGGTGGGCGCAGTGGTGGTGGTGCTGGGCGCGTTCGCCTGGCAGCCGCTGATCGGCATGATGATGGGCGACAGCCGCCTCGACGATCTCGCCGATCGCGCGCAAGCGGCATACTCGCACGGCCATTTCGAGAAGCCGGTCGGGGACAACGTCCTCGCCCTCACCGACCGCATGCTCGAGATCGAGCCGGGGCACGAAGGGGCGATCCAGCTCCGCCGCGACGTCGCGCGACGCCTGCGCGAGGAGGGCGAGGTCGAGCGCGCGCAGGGCTTCTACGGCGAGGCGATGAACCGCTACCGCCGCGCCATGCTCTTCTATCCGGAGGACGCCGATTCGCAGCGAGCGCTCGCCGAGCTCTACGAGCTGGAGGAGGCGCAGATCGAAGCCGAGCCCCAGCCCGAGCTCCGAGCGGTGCCGACGGAGCCGGCGCTCCGCGAGCCGACGACGTTCTTCGTGACGCTGATCGAAGAGCCAGCCGCCGACGCGACCCCGGCGTTCGTGATCACGCGCATCAACGCCACCGGCAGCGACCGCGTCACCGCCCGCGCGGACGAAGACCGACTCCACTGGGTGGCGAGCTACACCTTTCGGCGCACCGGCACACACCGGGTCGAGTTCCACGCGGGCGACACCATCGTCGACCGCGAGCTCGAGGTGACGCCGCGCGGGCAGGCCCAGGCGGGGCGACACACCCACGACGAAGGCGCGACGACCGTCGTGCAATCGGTCACGCCGAGCACCATGGCCAACCAGGCCATCTCGGACGACGGCATCGACTGGCGCCTCCCCGAAGAGCGCCGCCTCGACATGATGACGATGCGCCCGCCCCCTACGCCCACGCCGACTCCGACGCCGACGCAAACCCCTTCGATGTCCACGACCCCGCCGGCGCCGTGGTCGAGCGGCTCGCTCTGACGACGCGCACACGCTGCTCGCTCGGGGCGTTGCGCTAGAACACGCGCGGCACATTCTGTGCCGAACGAGCGCCCATGGCACAGCGCCTACATGTCGTACACCACGATTTGCCGGAGCACGTGCGTGGCACGCGTACTGCTTTGGAAGAGGTGCATGAAGCACCTCGATATCGCCGTGTTCTTCGCCGCGCTCTTCACAGCGACCGTGGGTGCCTCGCCAGCGGCCGCGTGCTTCGATTCGTGCGTCCTGCCGAGCGTCATCGTCGGTGAACAGGTGCCGGTCAACACCCCCGGCTTTCACGTCGACACCGCCTCCGGATTCGACGCCCCCGAGTACTCGCTGAAGCGCGTCGATCCCGATCTCGAAGCCGTGATTCCGCTCAAGCGCGCGGGCGACACGCTGATCCCCGAGATACCGCTGGTCCTCGGCGCTCATTACGTGCTTCGGACCGTCGACGTATGCGATGGCGTCGAGGACTCGATGGAGCAGCCCTTCGTCGCGGTCGAAGCGAACGCGCCGCCCATCGAGCTCGGCACTCTGGACGCGGGGGGCGCGTCCATCCTCGCGCTCGCCAACACCGATGAGGCCGGCTACTGCCGCGAAGAGAACGTGTCGACGCTCGACATGACCGTCTGGCCTTCGCCCGATTCCTACGCGTGGTCCAGCGTGATGGTGTTCGAGACGATCGTCGACGGCGAGCCCTGGCACCCGGCGGTCACACCCCAGTGGACCCTCGATCGAGACCAGTACGTTCTGCGCAGTCACCTCTACGCGAGCTGCCCGGAGCAGCCCGATTTCGTCGTCGCCGATGGGATCGAGCCCGGCCTGCACCTGGTCGCCGTCCGTGCGCGCATTCCGCACAGCCGCATCGTCGTGGAGACGGAGGCTGTCGAGGTCGACCTGTTCTGTACCTGCCCAGACGGGCTCACCTGGGACGCCCCCACGAACGGATGCATCCCCTATCCCAGCGGCTACGACATCCGCGACTGCACTGGGGGCGACCACGAAGGATGCCCCATCGACTACATCGACGAGCCGGGCATCTCCTGCAGTGCGACCTCAGCACCCTTGCCGGGTCTCAGTGGACTCTTCGCCGCCGTAGCGCTCCTGTGGCTGCGTCGCCGGAGCCATGGGTGAACGCGCTGCTCAGAGGCCGAAGGCGAAGCCCAGCGAGCAGAGCAGCGTCTGCCGGAGCTCGGCGCCGCCCATCACTCTGTAGGAGAGCTCGAGGTCGAATCCCACCGACTCCCAGGTCCACGCCTGAAGACCCAGGCCGAAGCCCGCGCCCACCGTCGCGCTGGTGTCCTGGACGTCCCAGCTGACGATCGACAACGCCGCCATCACCCGTACGTAGGGCTGCAGCGCCTTGGCCGGGTCGTCGCCGCTGGCCGCCAGGTAATACCGCAGCCCGACGTCGCTCGTCGACGCGAGATGACCACCGCCGGTGAGGAGCGAGCTGGCGACGTGGATGCCGAGCGGCAGATCGCCGAGCGGGATGTGCAAGCCCAGCGAGCCACCTCCTGCGCTCTGGTCGGTCCGGTGGCTGTTGATCTGCCCGTATTCGGCGCGCGTGGTCAGGACGAAACGGTCCGTCCTCATGCCAGTCGCCCCATCGTTTGCGAGTGCGGCCACCGGTACTCCGAGGACGCTCGCGATCGTCACTGCCCAAATGATCGTGCGCATGCCCTCACTCTCTGGCCAAGCCGACACTTCGACCAGACAAGTAATACCGCTATCTCATATCGAGATATTCGAATCGGCCTCAGGCCCCTCGGGTTGTGCGTCTCGCAGGATTGACGCCCCAGCCCTCACACCCCAGGAGAAGGGGGTTAGACAAGATTTCGACAACTGACTCCGATGCACCTGATCGCCAACCGTTGGTATGCCGTCCTGTCCTCACGCGAGTTGGGCCAGCGGCCCGTGGCGCGCCGGCGCTTCGGGCTCGACCTCGTGTTCTGGCGCCATGGCGAGGGCGGCGTCGCGGCGGCAGTGGACCGATGCCCCCACCGCCGGGCGAAGCTGTCGGGCGGAAGTGTGAAGAGCGGCCAGATCCAGTGTCCGTTCCACGGCTTCACCTTCGACGGTGACGGCGAGTGCACCTCCATCCCCGCGCATCCAGGACGGAAGATCCCGCGCGCGATGTCTCTCGACGCCATCCCGGCGACGGAGGCGCACGGCTTCGTCTGGCTCTTCACGGGTCCTGACTCTCCGCGAAGGGAGCCGCCCCCGTTCTTCGACTTCGACGGGTACGTGTACGACGGGAGCGAATTCACGGAAGAGGTCGCGGTCCACTACACCGTCGCCATCGAGAACCAGCTCGACTTCGCGCACCTGCCCTTCGTGCATCGCCGCACCATCGGGCGATTCGTCGAGAAGTCGGAGGTCGATGTGTCGGTGACGATGCAGGGAGATCACCTTCGTGCGACCGCGTCGGGCTACGACACCTCGCTCGAGCTCCTCGGGCCCAACCTCTGGCGATTGGACCTCGGCCGTCAGTGGCAGATGGCGGCCTTCGTGCCGATCGACGAAGACCGGATGCTGTACTACATCCGGAACTACCAACGCATCGTCACGATCCCGGGCGTCGCGTGGCTCTTCGGCTTTCTGCAGCGCGGGTCGAGCCGCTACATCCTGCGCGAAGACTCTCGCGTCGTGGAGACGCTCGACATCGGTGAGACACGCCTCTCCGGTAAGGGCGAGGTGCTCGTCCCGAGCGACGCCGCCATCATCGCCTACCGGCGCTGGCGCGAAGCGCACCGAGCGCCCTTCGAGCCCTTCGCCTCCACCGAGCGCGAGCTCAGAACCGGTCCTTCGCTTCGCGTAGCGCGGTGAAGCTGGCGACGTCGTCGCGACCGCTCGCGACCTCGGGGACGTCGAAGCGGAAGAAGGGGTTGGTCTTCTTCTCGGCGGCGATGGTGCCGGGGATGGTGGGCTCGCCGGCTTCGCGGCGCTTGTGGGCGTCGACAAGGCTCTGGCTGATGGCGGCGCTCTCGGGCTCGACGGTGGCGGCGTAGCGGAGGTTGTTCACGGTGTACTCGTGGCCGCACCAGATGGCGGTGTCGTCGGGGAGCGCGCGGAGCTTGGCGAGGGAGTCCTTCATCATCGCCATCGTGCCCTCGAAGACGCGCCCGCAGCCGGCGAGGAAGAGCGTGTCGCCGCTGAAGAGCTGACCTTCGGTGAGGAAGGAGATCGCGCCCAGGGTGTGTCCCGGGTTTTCGATGACGCGCACCTCGTGCCCTTCGAAGGTGAAGGCGTCGCCGTCCGCGTGCGCGACGGTCTGACCGGGGATTCGCTTTTCGTCCCGGTCGTGGACGCTGCCGCGAACCACCAACTCGCCGAGGGCCTCGAGGATCCCCTCGTTGCCGCCGACGTGATCGAAGTGGTGATGCGTGAGCCAGAGCTCGCGGATCGTCACGCCCTCACGCTCGGCCGCGGCGAGCACCGGTGCGGACTCGGAGGGGTCGACCACGGCCGCGTGCTGCGTGCCCTCGTCGATGACCAGATACGCGTAGTTGTCGTTCAAGCAGGGGACCGGGACGATTCGCATGACCGAACGTGTAGAGCACCCGCCGCTTCATGACCAGCCCGGATTGGTTACCCTCCTCTCGATGAACGCGGGCGAAGAGCGCGGCGGGACGGCGCTGATCCTGATGACGGTGATCGCGGCGCCCGCGGCGCTCGCCCTCGAGACCGGCCTGCGCAAGCTCCTCTTCCCGCCCGAGTTCGACGAGCTGCGGACGATCTTGGAACCGGCTCTCACGCCCGTCGTCTGGGGCCTGGTCGTCCTCACCGCGCTCTTCGCCGTCCTCGGAATCGTGCTTCATGCCCGCCTCGTCGCGCGCGCGATCGCGAAGGTCCCCGAGCCGGCGCGCACCCCCGCGCGCATCCACCGGGCCGAGCTGGGCGCCTTCATGCTCGCCGCTTCCATCCCGCAGATCCCCGCCATCTTCGCCACGCTGGGCTTCATGCTGGGCTCGTCGCTCACGCCGGTCGTCGTCGCCATCGGCGTCGCGACCGTGGCGATCGTGATCCAGGCGATTCGGGCGCGCGCGACGTGAGCTCGGAGCCGTCGCCTGCCGCGTTCCGTCCGTCGAGACGGACTGCTCGGCTGACGCCAGCCGTCGCCTGCCGCGTTCCGTCCGTCGAGACGAACCGGTCTTCGCTGGGGATGGCGGCGCCGCGACGTGTGAGGGAGCGTATCTTCCTCACATGATCCCCGAGCTCTGGTCTCTCTTCGCCAGCGTCTGCCTCGGCCTGGTCCACGTCACCGCCGACAGCTTTTCGTACAAGGCGCAGGCGGGGAACGCGTACACGGTGGGCCCGCGCGACGAGACGATCGCGCGCGTGAACATGGCTGGGAGGCTGCACCGGGCCGCGCGGAACTTCACCGAGAACCTCGTCCTCTTCGCCGCCACCGTCTTCCTGCTCCACGCGACCGGGAAGGCGAGCGAGATGAGCGCCTGGGCATCGTACGCATGGGTGGCGGGCCGCGCCGTCTACCTGCCCGCCTACGCCTCCGGCATCCCCTACTTTCGCACCGTCTGCTGGCAAGTGAGCATGATCGGGCTGGTCGTCATGCTGGTCGCGCTCTTCGTCTGAGCGCGCGACCCGCGTTCGGGTGGCCCCAGCGTCGTCAGTTCGCGAGGCCCAGATAGATGCGGTCGGTGTAGAGCACCGCGCTGAGCGTGAGCTGCGAGTAGGGGTTGTAGAAGGGGTTGTAGACGTGACCGCTCGGGTCGACGGCGGAGTTGCCAGCGCTGCCATAGGACAGGCTGACGTTGATCCAGTCCGCGATCAGGTAGGTCAGGGTGACGTCGAAGGTCGCGTAGGGACCGCCCTGCCGACTGCTCGAATCGGTGACCGATACGGTATCCGTCCCTCCCCCGCTCGTCCCACCATAGACGGGAACGTCTGTCGTGGTGGTGGTGGTGCGCACGAGCTTCCAGTCGAGGGCGTAGCCCATGCTCAGGCTCAGCTGCGGGATGAACGCGAGCTTCGCCCGCAGGCCGAGCCATCCGTCGAGGAGCGGGTTCGTCAAGGACGCGGTGGTTGGCACCGCGACGTTCCTCGCGTACGGATCCGTGGCGTGATCGACGAGGTGAGGATCGGCGTAGATCTCGCTCCGGACAGAGCACGCATTCGCCGTGTGAATGTTCCCACGGAGACCGCCGGAGAGCGCGAGACGCGCGAGGTCCCTGGGGTGGGCTCTGTGAGCCTCAGGCCGAAGCCCTGGTCGACCCGAATGGAGATCGTGTCGGCGAGGTACACGCGCGGCTGTAGCCAATAGCGCTGCACGTAGGACGGGTCGTAGGAGCGCGCGTACGTTGCGCCGGGCATGAACGTGCTGAGCGAAAGCTCGTTCCCCCAATAGACGCTGGTGTTTCGCCACCAGATCTGCTCGGCGGGCGGCCGCACCCATCGAAAAGTCTCGATGTCGAATCGCGCCTCGTCGGAGGGCGGTGGGGGAGGAGCGCCAGCGGCTGGCGGCGCGTCCGCGTCGGCGGCGCGCTCCGGATCCGAAGCCTGCACGCCCGCCGACGACGTCCCCGGCCCTGCGCCCGCTCCCGTTCCCGCTCCCGCTCCCGCTCCCGCTCCCGTTCCCGCTCCCGTTCCCGTTCCCGTCCTCGTTCCCGTTCCCGCTCCCGCTCCCGTTCCCGTTCCCGTTCCCGCTTCCGTTCCCGCTCCCGTTCCCGCTCCCGTCTCCGTCTCCGTCTCCGTCTCCGCCTCCGTCTCCGCCTCCGTCTCCGTCTCCGTCTCCGTTTCCGTCCCGTCCTCCGCCCGAACGCTCCCCTCCTGCGCCGCCCCCACACCCGGCAGCATCAGAATAAACGTCGCTCCGACGACGAGCTCGCGCACGAGTCGCACGCACATCCCCCCCTCATCAATCGTGCCACAACCGGAGCGCTGCTGTCGGGTGGTTTCGCGACGCAGAGCGGGCAGCTGGTTGCACGGGCCGTGCAGATGCTTGCGCGTCCCGCTGGCGCCGTCCTCGAAAGCGCCTATGCTCCGGGGCCATGTCCGACGATCGTCGATCCACCGAGCGCTTTCGCGTGTGGTTTCCCATGCGCGTGAGCACCGCTGACGAGGAGGGGCTCGCCATCAGCTTCGATGCGAGCGAATGCGGGCTTCTCATCGGCTCCGCGATTCACGTCGAGGAGGGAGACACCTTGTCAGTGACCTTCCGCGCGCCTCCCGACTACGCGAAGGAGGGCAGGGTCGTCGAAGGCAAGGTCGTTCGCGTGGCACCGAACGAGGACGACCCCGGGGGCCTGTGGCCGCGCCGGCTGGCCGTCGAGTTCGAAGAGCCCATCGCCGATCTCGAGTCGGTCATCGCTGCGAACCTCGAGAAGTCGAGCTGAAGTCCTTCTCCCAGCGGAGCATCAGGAGGAGCAGCGCCAGCCCGACGCACCCCGGCAGGCCGTACATCCCCATGGTGATCGCGCTTCCGCCGCTGGTGAGCGGTGGCAGCTTCGCGAGTCCCTCGAAGGTTCCGTAGAGGATCGCGGTCGGGATCACGCTCCCGCTCCGTTCGCGTATCTCGAGGGCGATGGCGCCGGCGAGGAGGCACCAGGCCACGCACATCGGCACGCCCGCGATCTCGGCGCCCGGATAGCGATATCCCTGGAGCACGAGCGGCGCATACCAGACGCCCCACACGCCGCCGATGATCAGCGCCTTGCGGTAGAAGCTCCCACGCACCTCCCGGTACATGAGCCCGCGCCAGCCGAGCTCCTCGCCGAGGCCGCGTACACCGTTGATGGTCATCCCGGCGACCATCGCCTGCAGGACCATCCCGATCGCCGGATGCATCCCGTACCCGCGCACCTCGGCGATGAAGGTCTCGTGCTGATCCGCAGGAACCTGCGGCAGGAAGTACGCGATGAAGTCGTCGACGCCGAGCGAGAGCTCCTGGCCCGGGATCAGGGCGCCGATCGCCACCGAGAGTCCGAAGGCCAGCGGCGGGACCAGCCAGGCGACGAGCCACCAGCGATTGAGGGAGAGCTTGATACCGAGCGTCTCCAGCACCGGCTCCTGCAGGATCGCGCCCTTGATGATCAGCGTCGCGAACGCCGGCGGCATCATGAAGACCAGCGCCACCGCGATCGACGCAGGCGCTCCCCACCTTCCGCCGAAGGCCCAGTACCCGATCGCCAATCCCCAGCTGACGGTGAAGACGATGGCCAGGTAGACACCCACCTGACGGCGGGACGTCCATTGCTGCGCCATCAGTTCCGCCGCGCGCGCCAGGTGACGAGCTCCGCCTCCTGCATCGCTTCGTACTGCGTCTGGATCCGGATCAGCTCGCCGTAGGTGCGGGGCATGTCCTTGGCCAGCGCGAGGAGCACCTTGCCGGTGGCCGTCGCATCGTCGGCGGCGCGGTGTGCCTGACCGATGTCGATGCCGAGGCGCTGGCAGACGTCGGTGAGCTTCTTGCCCTTCTCGTACTTCTGCAGCTCGCGAACCCAGACCAGCGGATCGATCCACACGACGTCGTCACGCACGGCCGGCGGGGGGTTGGCGTCGAGGGCAACGGCGCCCAGGCGTCCGTACTCGGCGTGGAAGAACTTCTTGTCGAAGCCGGCGTTGTAGGCGACCGGCACGTGGCCATCGAGGAGGCTCAACACCTCGGGGAAGACCTCGTCGAACTTCGGCGCATTGGCGAGGTCCTCGTCGCTGATGCCATGGATGCGCCGCGCCTCTTCGGGCACCGGGATCTGCGGATCGATCAGCCAGTTCTTGCGCAGGACCAGCTCACCCTCCTCGAAAGTGACCAGGCCCATCTCCAGGACGCGGTCGAGGTTGGGATCGAGGCCGGTGGTCTCGAAGTCGATCACCACGAACTTCGAGGTGCGCCAATCCGCGTCTGCGGCGAGCTCCTTGGCGAGGCCTTTGACCTCGACCACCGCCCGCGCGATCCGCTCGGCGATGCCCGGGTAATGCCTCCCCGTGGGAAAGCACCCACAGACCGTATCGGGCCCACCGCGCACGGTCTGGTTCATAGCCACAGGGAGCGCTAGAACGCAACCGTGAGCTCGACTTATCGCGGCCGATTCGCGCCTTCGCCGACGGGCGAGCTCCACCTCGGCCACGCGCGGACCTTCCTGGTCGCGTGGCTTCGCGCGAAAAGCGCCGGCGGATCGATCGTGATGCGCATGGAGGATCTCGATCCGCCGCGGGTGGTGCCCGGCGCGGCCGCGGCGATCTATCGGGATCTGGAGTGGCTCGGTCTCAGCTGGGACTCGGAGCCGATGGTGCAGTCCGAGCGCGGCGACGCGTATCAGGCGGCGCTCGATCAGCTCGAGGCGGCGGGGCTGGTCTATCGCTGCACCTGCAGCCGCAAGGACATTCAGGAAGCGTCGAGCGCACCGCACGGCGTGCCGGGTCTCGGTCTGCGCTATCCAGGCACGTGCCGCGAAGGCCCGACGCAACCGGAGCGGCCGGCGTCGTTCCGGTTTCGCCTCGAAGAGCCCCCGCCCGCCTTCGAAGATCTCCTCCTCGGGCCCATCGACCCGACGCCCTTCGGCGGCGACTTCGTGCTGAAGCGCGCGACCGGTGAGTGGGCCTATCAGCTCGCGGTGGTGGTGGACGACGCGGCGCAGGGCGTCACCGAGGTGGTGCGCGGCGCGGACCTCGTCCCATCCACGCCGCGTCAGATCGCGCTGATCCGCGCCCTGGGCCTTGCCGAGGTGCGCTACCTGCACGTCCCCCTGGTCCTCGACGCCGAAGGCGAGCGGCTCTCGAAGCGCGTCGCGTCGATCAGCATCGCCTCCCATCGCGAGGCCGGCGTCCGCCCCGAAGAGGTGATCGGTGAGCTCGCGACGTCGCTCGGCCTGGTCCCGGAAGGCACCGAGCTCACGGCCGAGGCGCTGGTCGCGACCTTCGACCTCGCGCGGCTGCCGACCGAGCCCACCCGTCTTTCACGCGCACCCGCCTGAGCGCTCGCGAAAGGGGTACTCTGCGCCAGCGATGCCCGAGTCCGACAAGAGCCCGCCGCGATTCGACGTGGTGGTGCTCGGCGCCGGGCTCCTGGGCGCGTCGGTGGCGCGGGAGTGCGCGCTCCGCGGGCTCGAGGTCGCGCTGGTGGAACGCGGCGAAGTCGCCTCCGGCGCGAGCGGCGTCGGCACCATCCTCCTCGGTGATGGCCTGCCGACCGGCGGCGACGCCCGGACCCTCTCGGGCCTCGCGAACCTCGCGCCGCACCTCTTGTCGATCGTCCCCGTGGGCGAGCTCGGGCTCGGGAGCATCGTCGACGTCACCCGCCTCACGCAGCTCTACGTCATCGACGCCGTGGAGCGCGGCGCCGTGCTGCTCACCGGCACGGCCGCCACCGAGATCGGCGACGCCGAGAGCGAGGGCACCAAGCGGGTCGAGCTCGCAGATGGTCGCGCCCTCGATGCGGAGAGCGTGGTGGTCGCGACAGGGGCGTCGGACCTGAACGCCGTGGGGCTCGCCTCGCCCGACATCCGCCGACTGCGCGTGATCGACGTGGACGTCCCACCCCCCGAGGCCGGGAAGCTGATCGACGGCGTCCTCTGTCATCCCACCGCCGCCGGCGCGCGTCTGGTTCTGCCCGACGCTGCGGAAGAAGCGGTCCACCGGGCCCTCGAGGCCCATGGCATGGCGGGCGCGCCCATCCTCGAGACCGAGGTGTACGCGGTGGCGGTGCCCGGCGAAGCGCGGCAGGACGCGGCGCCGGGGCTGGTGCGTGTGAGCGAGAGCAGCCCGGGCCTGCATCGCGACGTCGCGACCTATCTAGCCGACGCTTTCGCTCACAAGGCGGGGCGAGATTCTGTCGGCGCTCCGGCGGGACGCCGCGCTGCCCGGGGGTGACGTGCTCGTCGCCAGCTCGCCGCTCGCCGACCGCTGGGAGGTGCCGGAGCTCGCGGTGCGTTCGCTCGTCGCACGCCACGGCAGCCGCGCCGCGGACGTCCTGCGGCGCACCGCGAAGTCGCCTCGGGAGCGCGCGATGCTCTGCGCGTGCCAGGCGATCCTGGAGTGCGAGGTGCGACACGCGTGCCGTGTCGAGGGCGCGCGCACGCTATCGGATATCGTCCGCCGCACCGGCGTCGGCGGCGGCGCCTGCCGGGGGCTCGACTGCGCGCATCGGACGGCCCAGGTCCTCCGCGACGAGACCGGCGCCGACGCCTCCGGCCTGAACGAAGCGGTCTGGACCTGGCTGCGTGAGGGCTTCGCGCGACGCGCACCTTTCCTCGACGCGGCCGACCTCGGGCGTGAAGAGCTGCTCCTGTCGCGCCTCGCCAGCGGCGGGCTCTCGGCCCACGAGGAGGACGAGGCGTGAGAGCGATCGTCGTCGGCGCCGGCGCCGCGGGCACGGCCGCCTGCCTCGCGCTCCGACATGGGGGCGCGGAGGTCACCGTCGTCGACGGAGCGTGGGGCGCGACCCACTGCTGTTCGGGCGCTTGGCACGTCGCGAGCGCGAGCAGCCGCGACGCCGGCTGGGACGAGACCACCGCCGATCGCATCCGCGCCATCGCGCGCGCGCGCCCCGCCCATCCCTATGCCCGCATCGCCGACCCGGTCGAATCCGTGACCCGCGTCCACCGGGCGCTCTTCGACGCCATCGGCGGGTACGCCCCCTTCGATCCGAGCACGAAGGGCATCCGCGTCGCCAGCGACCGCGGCGTCGTCGTTCGCGTCGCCAGCGTCGAGGAAGAGCTGCTCGCGCTCGACGACGTCCCCGGCGGGCTCGTCGCGGTCGCCTGCCTCCGTGGTCATCCCAGCATCGACGGCGGCTTCGTCGCGCGGGCTCTCTCGTGCGATCCGGGCGCCGCAGATCTGTCCTTCGTCGATGTTCCCATCGAGTACTTCGGCCGGCGGAGCGATGCGCTGATGTGGCCCCACGAAGCCGCGGCGCTCGGCGACGCCGAGGACGCCCGTGCGCGCCTCGCTGCGGTGCTCGCCCGCGCTCTGCCCGAACGCCGGGACCACGCTTGGCTCCTTCCGCCGCTCCTGGGCCTGTCGCCCGACGGAATCGCTCGCGCGCTGTCGGACGCCGTCGGCCGAAAGGTCGGCGAGCTCGCGTGCGGAGGCGCAGGAGCCCAGGGAACGCGTCTCGACGCGCGCTTCGCCCGCGCCCGCGAGGGGGCGGGTGTCACCGAGCATCGAGGGCGCGCCGTCGAGGTCACGCGCGGGAAGGTGCGCCTCGCCGACCAGGGAGTGCTGCGAGGGGACGTGGTGATCCTCGCCAGCGGCTCGGCGCTCGCCGGCGGCATCGTCGCCAAAGACGGTGCGCTCGAGGAGCCGCTCACCGCCACCGCGATCGACTTCGGCGCGTGGGGACGTCTCGGCTCGCCCGCGGCCGCTTTCGAAAGTGGCGTGCGCGTCGCGGAGGACTTCCGCTTGCGAGACCAGGGCGGAGAGACGCGCGACGACGCGCTCTTCGCCTGTGGCTCGCTGCTCGAAGGCGTGAGCCACGCGGACGGAACCGGGCTCGGCGTGGCCGTCACCACCGGCTGGCTCGCCGGCGAAGCCGCGCTCGAAGGCTGAGCTAGACGGGACGCTCGCCGGCTGAGACGGCGGCGGCGACGAGGAAGATCATCGCGACGTAGGCGCCCACGAAAAGGACGATCAACAGAAAGCGCCAGAGGAGCACGGCCGCGGCGGCCTTGTCGGTGGAGATCCCATGGGCCTCACGCACCCCGACCACCTCGAGGTAGAGCACCCAGAACCACGCGATCATCATGCCGAGGACGGGGATCGCGTAGAGGATGTAGGGCGCGTTCGCGTAGCTCACGACGCGCATGGTCGTCTCGAAGGGCGCCTTGGCCTGCTTGAAGAGCCGAAGCGAGAGGTGGGTGAGACCGCCCCCACCGACGATGCCCAGGATCCCGTAGATCGGCGATTGGCCGAGGGTGATCGGGATCGCCAGGAACATCCAACAGACCGAGTACCCCGCCCCGACGCCCGCCAGCTCCGCCGATTCCGTGGCGAGGCCGAAGATCAGGCTCCCGATGGCCAGCAGCCCGAAGATCGTCACGATCGAGATCAGCTGCCCGAGGGTGTAGACGGCGATCCCGTAGATCGCGGCGCCCATCATTCCATTTTCGGTGGTCGGCGTTCGAAACAGCGCCATGGGGGAGCGCATGAGGATCTTCGTCGTCTCCCAGAAGGCGCGGATACGCCCGAGCTCGGCGCGCCGCTCCCAGGGGATGGGCTCGGCGAGCCCACCGGCCGCGCACGCGCGGCAGATCTCGCGACCCGCGAGCGAGGAGAACGCACACGCCTCACAGGCGTAGCTGCCGCAGCGACTGCAGGTGAAGACCGCGGCACGCTCGACGTGCACGGCGCACTGCGCTCTCGTTCTCGGCGACGCGTCGATCGTCAGAACTTCCCGGTCACCGAGAGGAACGTCATCTTGTCGTTCGTCTCGCGCAGGCGGGCGGACAGGATCTTCACGAAGTTCCACAGGATCTCGTACGCCAGGTCCTTCTGGAGGAAGAGCAGGTCCTCCATCGCGTCCTTCTCGAGCACGAGCAGCCGGCAGCGTTCGTGAACTTTGGCATCGGCGGAGCGCGGGAAGTCGTCGATGAGGCTCATCTCGCCGAAGGCGTCCCCGGGACCCAGAACAGCGAGGGCCTCCTCGCCCATTCCGCTGACGTCGCGAGAGATGCGCACCTTGCCTTCGAGGATCAGATAGAGCTCACCACCCGTGGAGCCCTCCTTGAAGATCAGCTCGCCGCCGCGAAAGCTCTCTTCGCGCGCGATCGACGCGAGAGCCATCAGCCCCTCTTCGGCGATTCCGTCGAAGAGATGGATGGCCCCGAGCGCTTGCACCACCGCCGCCGAGGGGCTCGCGGCCCTCTTGGTCGGCGTCGCCGGCTGCTGTTCCTCGCTCATGCGAAGGGGATGGTAGCAGCGGGCGCTCACGGGTCGCCAGAGACCTGATACGATCCGCTCGCATGGCCTCGTCGCGTCGGCTCGCTCGGTCGGTTGCCGCGCTCACCGCCCTGACCCTCTCCGGATGCGGTGACGACGCGGCCCCTGGTGACGCCGGGGCCGATACCGGGATGCCGGACACCGGCATGGACATCGCGCCGGACGCGCCGATGCCGCCGGTCCTCACGCCGTGCCCCACCGGCTGGCGGGAGGACAGCAGCGGTTCGTGGCCCACCTGCGCGCCCTGGCCCGAGAGCGGCCGCGAGGAGTGCACGGGGGTGACGGCGCACTTTCCGGGCGAGCCCGGATGCGCGGCGGTGGCTTCTTCGACGGAGCCCAACTCCTCGTCGAGGACGCCCTCCTCGAGAGCACGAAGGTGTACGAGATCGACGGCACCTCCGGCTTCGGGCTCGCCATTCAAAATGGTGCCAGCGCCGAGGCTCGGCGCGTCTCCATCACGGACAACGGCGAGTCGGAGGTGATCGTCCAGGACGCCACGCTCCTGCTCGAGGACGCCGTCCTGCACGACACCCGGGGACGCCCCGACGGCGCCAACGGGCGCGGGATCCAGACGCAGGTGAACGCGATGCTGACGATGCATCGCGTCGCCGTCGAGCGGAGCCGAGAGGTGGGCATTCAGCTCACCGACGGCACGATGGTGAGCGGCGAGGACGTGATCGTGCGCGAGATGCTGAGCGACGACATCACCGGGCAGACGGCACGCGGGATCGGCGCCGAGAGCGGGTCGGTCGTGAGCCTCACGCGCGTGTCCGTGACGAACGTGCGCGAGCTCGGAATCGGCGCGTTCAGCGCCGGGACGCAGCTGATGCTCAGCGACCTCGAGGTGAGCGACATCCAGCGCGCCGAATGCCCGGAGAGCGTTTGCCCCAGCTCGGCGACGACCGCGGGGGTCGGCACCTACGAGTCGGGCGCCATCGTCGCTGAGAATTTCGTAGTCGAGCGATCGGTGCTCTGCGGGGTGCAGGTGGCTGATGACGGCTCCCTCGATCTCACGACGGGGGAGATCACCGATAGCGAGCTGGGCGCCTGCATCCAGGTCGAGGGCTACGACCTGTCGCGACTCACCGAGAGCGTCGAATACCGCGACAACGGCACCAGCCTGGACGCGACGAGCCTTCCCGTCCCCTCCCCCGTCAACCGCCTCGGTTCGTGACGTATGATGGGCGCGATGAAGCGGTGGCTCCTCGCGCTCGCCAGCTTGCTCGCCGTCCAGGGGTGTGACGGGAGCAACGCCATCGAGTTGGTGGTGGAGCTCAAGACCGACCTGACGCCGGGCACGGAGTTCGCCTCCGCGCAGGCGCTCCTCGATGGCGAGGCCGCAGCGATTCAGCCCGCCTTCGCGGGCGACGACTTCGTCTCCGGACGCCGTATCGCCGAGCTCCCCGACGTCAACGCGGGCGACCACGCGCTCGTCGTACAGCTCCGCGACGACGTCGGCGCGGTGGTGGTGGAGCGCCACACGTCACTCCACGTCGAGGAGGACCTCGGCATCACCGTGGTGATCACCCGCGACTGCGTCGGCGTGAGCTGTCCGGACGACGCAGGGGGCGTGGCGCTGACCTGTCACGGGGGTCGCTGCGTACCTCCCGAGTGCTCGCCGGCGCTGCCCACCTCGTGCGGAACGCCCGAGTGCGGTGGTGACGCGGACTGCGGATCGTGCGGCGTGTGCGCCGACGGAGTGTGTCTCTCGCCCGCGACGTCCGGATGCGTCGTCGACGCCGGGCCGGGGGACGGCGCGGTCGATGCACCGATGAGCGACGCGGCGACCGACGGCGGGAGCGATGCCGCGCCCGACGCGGGGACGGACGGGGGCTCGCCGTCGGTTTGCGACACGACGGACACCGGGCTCGTCGCATGCTGGCTCTTCGAGGGGAACCTCGACGACGAGACGGGGCGACGCGACCTGACCGCGGCCGCTCCGTCCTTCACGGACAGCGGGACCGCGCGCGGCCAAGCGGTCGAGATGTCGATGGGCCACCAGCTCCAGCTCGCCGACGGCGTGACCCCGCCCAGCTTCACCAGCGGCACCTGGCAGATGTGGATCCGCCCGGACTCGGTCCCGTCGCTGGGTCGACGCGGTTTGCTCGAGC
This sequence comes from uncultured delta proteobacterium, assembly GCA_963727445.1. Lineage (GTDB taxonomy): Bacteria > Myxococcota_A > Polyangia > Polyangiales > B10-G4 > B10-G4. Next base: position 96,689 of record CAVSGI010000011.1, on the reverse strand, counting down.
TCGATGGTTCCTATGGGATCTTCCTCTACGCCGACGGAACCTTGAGCTGTCGCATGGCCACCAGCGGGGGAGGTGACGCCACGCTCCGCTCGGCGACGAGCGTCGCGCCGGGGGACTGGCACCACATCGCGTGCACGGCCACGATGGACAGCTCCCAGCTCTACCTCGATGGGATGGCCGAAGACGGGGACGTGACCAACGCGCTGGCCCTCTCCAGCGGTACGTTCATGATCGGCGCGGACGCGCCCTCCGGAAGCGACGCCTTCGAGGGGGCGATCGACTCCGTGATGCTCTTCGACTACGTGCGCACGCCGATGCAGATCGCCGCCGACGCCACGCCCTGAGGCGACCTCACACGCGCGTGAGCAGCACCCGAACGCCGCCGTATCCGAGCCCGAGGAGCGCGCCGGCCGCCAACACGAAGCCGAAGTAGGTGCCGACGAAGGTGACAGCCGTGGAGAGGAGCGCGACCGCGCTGGTGATGGTCGCCGTCACCAGAACCGCGTAGACCGCGGCCTCCCCCACCGGCCCGACCGCACGGCGGTCCTCGTGTCCGTCGGTCGCCTCACGCTCGTTGGCGCTGAAGACGGGGAGCGCTCGAAACTCGCGCGCGAGCACTCGGTTCGCGGTGACCTCGTCGACGAAGGCGATCTGTGTCTCGTCGACGGCCACTGCGCCGCCGGCTGGCAGGACGGCGCGGGCGCCACGGTGCACCTCGCCCGTGGTCTGAAGCTTGTAGAGAAAGGGCGAGGACGCCGAGACGGTCATGACGGCGCCGATGTCGATGGTGAGATCCACGTCGGCGAGCTCGGGTGCGAGGCCCGCGATGGGACCGGCGGCGATCTCCACGACCCGCTCGGGACCGCCGGCGTCACGATAGTTCGCGTCGTCTCTGCGCACCACGACGACGTGGGTGGGGCGACGCCTCAGAAACAGGAGGTGGAGCAGGCGGCGGGTGGCGAAGGTGGCCACGACGAAGAGGGCGGCGACGACGACCCAGAGGATCGGTGAAGGCGAGGCGTGAAGCCGCACCTCTCGCCTCACTCCGTCGGCGCCACGCCACGCGGGCCAGTCGGCGACTGGCGAGACGGCGGCGAGGGAGACGGAGCCGCAGATCTCGTCGTCGTGCGTGTCGACGTGGAGGAAAGCGGGGAGCTCTCCGACGGGACCGAAACCCGACGCGAGCGGCACACATCGCGGCATGTCCCCGGGCGAGAGAGTGCCGAGCTCCACGATCCAATCCACGTCGTGTTCTGCGACCTCGACCAAAGGCTCGGTCAGTTGTCCCCCGGCGACCTCCGCGCGCAGGACGTGATGGCCCGGCGCCCGCGCCGGCATCGACACGACCAGCGAGGCACCGTCGAAGACGTAACGTTGGGGCGCACCGTCGAGGGTGACCGCGATGTCGTAGAAGCCCCCCATGCGCTCCGTCCGCTGCCCGACCAGATGGACGAAGGCCTGCTCGCCCCCGTTCCACTCGAGCGACATCGCGCTGATCCAGGGGGTGAGGATGGCGAGCTCGGTGGCCTCGGGGACCTGGCCGAAGCGCTCGCCGACGAGAACGGGCTCGGACCGAATGGGCCTCCCCGATTCGTCGACGAAGATCCGCACGCCCTGCTGGCCGCGATAGCGCAAGATCGGTGGGGGCGGGGAAAAGCACTCGCCGCTGGTCGAGCCGCAGAGAAGATCGACGAGCTCTCGCGAGGTCTGTGACGGGCGGACGACGACGATGTCGTCGCTGCCTATCTCCGCCTTTTCCAGGGACCCGAGCACCCAGATCTTCACTGGGCCGAGACCACCGACAGCGCGAATGGCGGAGTGTCGCATCACCTCCACGGCTTGGACCACCGCCGCGAGGGAGGTGGGCTCCGCTTCGACCTCGAAGACGCGGTCGAAGGCCTTGCCTACGGTGCCCTCGGACACCGGCGCGTAGAACGACTTCCAACGCGCAAAGGCGTCACCGCACAGGCTGGCGCGGCGACAGAAACGCAGATGCGACGCCCCCCGCGTACCGACGACGAGCTCCGGACCCTGACCGATCGCGTCGAGCGCTTCGAGCACGGCGCGCGCGTTCGGCCGCTGACTCACGGGCATCTCGCTGTCGACCAGGGCCACCGTCATCGGCAGCGCGAGGTCTTGGTAGCGCTCGGCGTTCGTCTGCGCGGATGCGGACAGCGGCACCAGGAAGAGGGCGAGGAGCGCGAGCGAGAACGAGCGAGCGATGCGCCCAGATTAGCTCGCCTCGCGCCTCTCCGTCAGGCCGCCTGGCGTTCCCAGGTCTCGTGCACCGCGCGAATCGAGACGTGGCCGCCGCTCTTGCCGATGATCTCGGCCTGATCGAAGCCTGCGTCGCGCAGGAAGCGGAGGTAGTCCCGAACCGGCAGGCCCTCGTCGTCGATGGGATGGCGGCCGGGCGGGACGGAGGCGACCAGACCGCGCGGAGCGGCGGAGCCCAAGGAGCGCTCGAGACGCCGGAAGAACCCGTGCCACTCGTCCTGCGCGGAGGGGTCGCGCTCGTCGTCGATGTTGGTCTGCGGAGTCGGCTCGCAGAGCAGGAGCTGAGCGCCCGGGGCGAGGAGCCACGCGAGCTCCCCGAGGACCTCCGCCGCACGCTCGGCGTCGAGATGGCGCAGACCGTCGTCGATGGCGACGAGGTCGTACTCGGGCTCGAGCTCCTTGGTCCAATCCCAGTCCCAGAGATCGGCCTGAATCAATCGCCCCCGTGCGCCTCGACGCCGATTGATGCGGCGGCAGATCGCGAGGTTGAAGGGCTCGGGATCGACGAAGTCGACCTCGCTGTCCGGATGGAGGAGGCCCAGGGTGCGCCCGAGGTCGCCCGCTCCGCACCGGAGGTCGAGGATGCGCCGCGGGCGCCAGCCGCTCTTCGCTACGGAGCGGGCCAGCGCGCCGATTCGGCGCATGTGCGCCGGACCGCCCTTTCGCGCGCGAAGAGCGGCGAGGACGAGGTCCGGGTCGTGGTGATCGAGGAAGTCGCGGATGCGCGGATCGTGCTGCGTGGTCATGCCCACCGCATGTGCAACGCGCGGGCCACCGCCGCGCGCCGACAAAACGCATGAAAAGTCGGGACGCCCTGCCCTCGCCCGTCGCCATCCTGTCTCGACGCGCACGGGCGGCACCGTCAAGACGTCAACACCCGTGCGTCAGGTGAGGTCGCGCTCGCTGAGCCAGCGCTCCGCGGCGATCGCCGCCATGCAACCGGTCCCGGCCGCGGTGACCGCCTGGCGCCACACGTGGTCCTGAACATCCCCCGAGGCGAAGACGCCCGGGATGTTGGTCTCGGGCGTCCCCGGCTTGGTCACCAGGTAACCGAGCTCGTCCCGGTCGAGGACATCGCCGAAGATCGAGGTGTTCGGGGTGTGGCCGATGGCGATGAAGAGGCCCTGGGTCGGATGCACGCGCTCTTCGCCGGTCTTGACGTCCTTCAGCTTCAGAGCGTTCACGGTCCCGGCCTCCACGTCCAACACGTCGGTGACCACCGTATTCCAGAAGAAGGTGATCTTCGGGTGCTTCATCGCGCGCTCCTGCATGATCTTCGAAGCGCGAAGCTCGTCACGCCGGTGGATCACCGTCACGCTCTTGCAGAGCCCGGCGAGGTAGAGCGCTTCTTCCATGGCGGTGTCGCCACCGCCGACCACGCAGACGTCCTGGTCGCGAAAGAAGAAGCCATCGCAAGTCGCGCACGCGCTCACGCCGCGGTTCTGCAGCTTCTCCTCGTTTTCGAGACCGAGCCAGCGGGCCTTCGCGCCAGTGGAGATGATGATCGAGTGCGCGCTGTACTCCTCCTCGTCGGTCCAGACCTTGAACGGTCCACCCGAAGTGAAGTCGACGCGCTCGACGTCCTTGGTGACGAAGCGCGTGCCGAATCGTTCCGCTTGATCGCGGAAGAGCTTCATCAGGTCCGGTCCCTTGATGCCTTCGGGAAAGCCGGGGTAGTTCTCGACCTCCGTGGTGATCATCAGCTGGCCGCCCGGAATGCCCCCCGTGACCAGTCCCTCGATGCAGAAGGGAGAGAGGTTCGCGCGCGCGGCGTAGATGGCGGCGGTGAGGCCTGCGGGGCCGGAACCGATGATGAGCACCTTTTCTGTCATGGCCGCTCTCTTTACAGCCCGTGGGGCAGTGTCGCAATGGGCGGTTTTTGCCTGGGAAGGAAACAAATCGGGGGCGTGCGCTTGTCTCTACTTGGGAACACTTGACATAATGGGACCATGTCAATCTGATCGTGCGGTCCAGATGGCGGAGTATCCCGGGGGGATGGCCCGTCATTGATGGACACTGGGGGGATCGTTGAACTTTCAAGTCATGGACATCGCGGAGGGTCTTCTACACTTGGACCCTGTCCGCACCTATCCACAGCGCGGCGCGTCACTCGTCGCGAAGCTCGCAGAGGCGACCGGCTTCAGGCTGACGCTCGAAGGCGAGAGCGACGTCGTCGAGAGCGACCCGAAACCGTCTGATGGTTGCGAGACGGTGGAGCTGCCGCTTCGCAACGGGCGACAGTCGATCGGGACGCTCACGCTTCACCTGCCCGAAGGTGTCGACAAGCTCGGCCAGCAGGAGTTGCGGCTCGTGCGATGGGGGGCGCGCGTTCTCGCGCGCGGTCTCGCGTACGCGAATCGACTCGCTTCCGAGGGCGGCCGACGCAGCGGAGAGTCGCTTCAGGATGCGCTCGCGCGCGCGCCGCTCACGCCCAGGGAGCGCGATGTCGTCGCGCTCCTGGTCGCCGGATCGTCGACGCGCGAGATCGCGTCTCGAACCGGGCTCACGGTGGCCACCGTGAACACCTACCTCAAGCGCATCTTCTCGAAGCTCGGCGTGCACTCGCGCGTGGAGCTCGTGGCGCGGATGGCGGGCACCGACGGTGTCGAGGCACGAGACGTGAGGTCCAAAGACGAGTCCGACGCACACGCCTGACGGCCGCTCGTGAACAGGATGCGTGGACACGCGACTTTGGCCGCACCGGCCCGAGTGACGGCTGGGCTATAGTCACAGACGATGAGCAACCTCCTGGATCCAGGCTTGGTCTATTTCGTCGAAGTAGCGAGCCACGGCTCCTTCAGCGCGGCAGCGGAAGCGCTGCGCGTGAGCCAACCCTCGGTGAGCGTGGCGGTGAAGAAGCTCGAGGAGCGCCTCGATACCCAGCTCTTTCACCGACACGCGCGCGGGGTGAAGCTCACGCCCGCGGGCGAGCGGCTCTTGAGCCGCGCGCGCGAAGCGGGGCGGGCGCTCGACGCGGCCCGAGACGAGATCGACTCGCTGCAGACCGAGCCCCGGGGCAGCTTCGTGCTCGGCTGCCACGAGTCGCTCGGGACCTACGTGCTCCCGGGCTTCATGGGGCGATTCCTCGAGCGCTATCCCGACATCCAGATCGCGCTTCACAACGCCAACTCCAAGAACATCGAGGACGCGATCGTCGAGCGCACGGTGGATCTGGGGTTGGTGGTGAACCCGGCTCGGCATCCGGACTGCGTCGTGCGTGATCTCTTCGCGGATCGCGTCACCTTCGTGGTGGCCGAGGCGTTGATGAAGCAGCGGAAGAAGCCGCTCTCCGTCCTGATCGAGAGGCCCCTCTTCTTCGTCCCGGCGCTGCGCCAGACGCAGGTGCTGCTGGCGGAGCTCGCCAGCCGTGAGATCCCGGTGGGACGCACGGTGGCGTGCTCGAGCATGGAGCTCGTGAAGAGCCTGGTCCTCGACGGCGCCGGCGTCGGTGTCCTGCCCTATCGAGTGGCGGCGCATGGTGTGGCGGAGGGCAAGCTCCGCCCGCTCTCGCGCAAGCTGCCGGGCTTCGACGATCAGATCACGCTGGTGTGGCGCGCCGACGCGCCGATGACCGCGGGCCTCAGGACGGTGCTCGACGCGCTCCTCGCGCACGGCAAGAAGATGCCGAAGCTGCCGCGCGCACTCGGTTAGCCGCCCTACTTCTTGCTGCGGCCCAGCACGCGCTTCACGAGAGCGAGATCCTCGGCGGTGCCCTCGCGCACCACGAAGAGGACGACCAGGAAGGCGAAGAAGCCCGCCGCCAGGGCGACGAGGGCCATGATGCGGCTCGCGTGAGGGACGTAGCCGGCGGTGAGCCAGCCGGCCGCGCCGGCGATCCCCACGCGCAAGACGGTGAGAGGCGCGACGAAGGCGCCGAAGCGGCGGTAGACCAGCGCGCCCGCGATGAGCATCGCCAGCGCCATGCCCGCGCCCGTCCCGCAGGCGGCCGCGGTGAGCGTCATGTCGCCGATGCCGACCCAGGTGACCAGGAGCCGGTTGCCGAGGACGACGGCCGTGAGCCCGGCGGCGGCGACGGCGGCGGCCGCGCCCGGTCGTCCCGCGCCCGACAGCGCGGTCGCGCTGATCACGAAGAGCGCGAAGCTCGCCGCGCCCAACACCAGGACGCTCAGCGCGCCGGAGCCTGCCAGGTACTCGCTGGGGTAGGCGATGAGCATCACGCCGTCGGCGGCGCCGGCCATCGGTGCGGCGATGGAGACCAGGACGATGACGGCGAAGCGGAGCGCGCCGCGGATCGTCTGGCGCGCGCTCTCGGTGTCGCCCTCGCTCGTCGCTTTGGAGATCATCGGGAAGATGATGAACGTCAGGCTCAGCATCAGCTGATAGGGCACGAAGGCGAACTTCTGGGCCGCGCTGTAGTAGCCGACGTTCTCGTTGGCGATGCGCACCGCTTCGGCGGCTTCGATGCCAGCGTCCCCGGCGATGGTGGTGAGGGTGTTCTTCATCACCAGGACGTCGATCAAGAGGATGCCGTTCAGGAACGCCTGGTAGATCCAGATCGGACGCATGAAGGACGTCCAACGCTGGAGGGAAAGCGGCTCTCCCTTCTCGCCGATCCCGACCCGGATGAGCGCGATGATCAGGATGAGGAAGGCGGCGGAGGCGAAGCCGCCGATGGCGCCCATCACGCCGAACCCGAGCGCCGCCCCGCCGAGGATCCCCGTCATCCGGAAGAGCGAGAAGGACGCGTCCAGGCCCGCCTGCTTCCCGAAGAGGTGCCGCCCGTTGAGGGAGCCCACCAGGGCCGCGTAGATCGAATACGAAAAGACGACGACGGCGCAGAGCCGAAGCAGGGGGGTGAGCTCCGCGTCCTTGAGGAAGCCCTCCGCCAGCAGCGGCGCACCCAGGGCGAGGCTGCCCGACACCACCACCCCGATGACCAGCTGAATGCGGAGCCCCTGTCGCAAGGTCGCCCCAGCGCGGTCCATGTCCTCGCTGACCAGCTTGCTGACGGTCTGAACCGTCGCCGCGATCAGGACGTTGTTCAGGATGGAGACCGTCGACAGCACCGTCGAGTAGAGACCAAAGGCCTCCGGGGTGCCGAGCAGGCGCGGCAGGATGAAGTAGATCGCGTAGGCCGAGACGATGAACCAGACCTTCGCTCCTACGATGAAGAGCAAGCCTCGGCCTGCGGTCCTGGTCTGGTCGCCATCTGCCACCGGCCGGGCTCGTGCCATCCGGGAAGATCGACGTCAAGGACGGGCTGGCAGCCGTCCCCTATTTTGACACCTTCGGGGCACACCCCGTCCAATTCGTTCAGGGTGAACGACTCCGAGCCCAGGGATCTGCTGGTCGGCCGCTTGATCGCGGCAGGGGGGTTCTTCGTCTCGGTCGTGGTGGTGGGCGCCGTCGGCTACCACCAGATCGGACAGGGCCGGTGGGAGTTCTGGGACTGCTTTTACATGACGGTGATCACCGTCTCGACGGTGGGCTTCGGCGAGATGCTGCCCGGACTCGAGACGGTCACGGGGGCGCGCCCCTTCACCGTCGGTCTGATCATCCTCGGTAGCGGCACGCTGCTCTATTTCGTCTCCACCTTCACCGCATTCGTGGTCGAAGGGGATCTCGTCGGCGCCCTGCGGAGAAACCGAATGCAGAAACGAATCGATCAGCTCAAGGACCACATCGTCGTCTGCGGGGTGGGCTCGACCGGAGTGCACATCCTCGAAGAGCTGCAGCTCACCGACCAGGACTTCGTCGCGATCGACGAAGACGCCGAGCGCCTCGCCCGGGTGGACGAAGAGCTCCCCAAGACGGAGCTGATGTACGTGGTGGGCGATGCCACCGACGACACCACCCTTCACCACGCCGGCATCGAGCGAGCCCGCGGCGTCATCGCCGCGCTGCACGACGACAAGCAGAACGTCTTCTTGACCATCACCGCGCGCGCGCTGAACCCGAAGGCACGCATCGTGGCCAAGGCCATCGAGGACACCGCTGCGCGAAAGCTCCTGCGCGCGGGCGCCGACTCGGTCGTCTCGCCATACCGCATCGGTGGAATGCGCCTGGTCTCCGAGATGATCCGCCCGCGCGTCCTCGAGTTCCTCGACCTGATGGTCCGCGATCGCGAACAGAACCTGCGCATCGAGGAGATCCCCATCCCCACCGAGAGCAGCTTGATCGGAACCGAGCTGCGCAACACCGACATCCGTCGTGCGACCGACGTGCTCGTCATCGCCGTGAAAGCCGGAGACGGGGGCTACACCTGGAACCCCGGACCGGCGACCAAGATCGCGGAGGGCATGACGCTGATCGTCCTCGCGGCGACGGCCGAAGTGAAGAAGCTGCGCGACGGGCTCGCCGACGGGAGCATCGGTCGAAGCGGCTGAGTCGTCAGTCGCTCCGGCGCTTGGACCAACGTCCGAGCCCCAGAAGGGCGAGCAGGAAGAGCGCGGCGCTCGGCAGAGAGCCGCCGCCGCCGGCCACCCCGGTCGCGTCGCAGCCCACGCTGCCTTCGATGTGCCGCGACCCCTCGAGGCCGGTGCCCATCGGTGAATCGGGCGGCGCTTCGACCGGGGAGGTGCACGAGGGGACCTCGCCGTCGGTCGAGCAGCCCGCGTCGCAGTGCTGCGTCGTGGCCACGGAGCCTCCGCTGCAGTGAGCGAGGGTCTCGGCGTCCGCGCAGACGTCGGCCTCGCCCGTCGCGGGACAGACGATCGGCGCGCAGTGGGCTGCGCCGCCCAGCATCGAGCAGGCCTCGCCCTCGGCGCACGCCTCGGTCGTGGCCTGGCCCTCGGCGTCGCAGTGCACGAGCTGGCCGCCGTCGGCGCAGCCGTCGTGGGCGACGGGCGCTTCGTCGGGACCCGTCACGCAGAGCGCCGAGACGCAGCGCGCTTCGTTGTCGGTCCGCCCGGCGGTGGAGCAGATGCCGCCGCCGTCGGCGCAGTCGCCGGTCTCCACCGCGCCGTCGGTGCAGTGGCCGATGGTGGTGTCGTCGATGCAGACGTCAGCCTCGCCGACGTCGGGACAGAAGGCGAAGGCGCAGCGGACGCCCCGCGAGTCGTCCACGCAGCGCGAGCCGAAGGCCGCACAGTCGCCCATGCCGCAGTCGTCGCCCACGATGGTGGTGCCTTCGCAATGCGCGGTGCAGCGCGGTCCGCCGAAGGCGCGGAGCTCGTCGACGGTGCCGTCGAAGACGTCGGTGTCGACGTTGCCCGAGATGCCCGCGATCGACCCCGTGCTCGAGGTCTGCCAGAACGCCCAGTCGCTCCAGGCGTCGGGGATGCTGGGGCAGCTCACGCCCCAGTTGGCGATCCACAGCGGGTTGTCTGCGAAGGCGGCGGTGTTGTTCAGGTTGGTCTGCCAGAAGTAGGGGCCGGTGTAGATCACGACCTTGCGGCCCGTGGCTCCCTCCACCCGGTCGATCCAGCTGCGCATGGCGGTTCGGATCTGCGCCGGGCTGCGGCCGCCGGTGACCTCGACGTCGATGACCGGAGAGAGATCGTCGGTCTCGAGGGTGCCGAGGTGGCGGAGGAAGAGGTCGGCCTGGGCGATGGGATCCTGGTTGGGCCGGAAGAACTGGTAGGCGCCGCGGAGCACGCCCACCCGCCGGGACTCGCGCCAGTTCCTGTCGAACTGGTCGTCGAAGGTGCCCGTACCGTCGGCGATGCGGATGATCGCGAACTTGATGTGGTCGCCCGCGACCCGGTCCCAGTTGATCGTGCCCTGCCAGTGGGAGACGTCGATGCCGCGAATGCCAGGGCTGTCGGCGCAGGCCCGGAGGGCTTCGGCCGTCCCCCCGACCTCCTCTCCCGGGCCCGGCGCGGGTGCGACGCAGGCAGCGAGCGAAAGAAGAACGATGCTGAGGAGAGGAAGCAGAGGGAGGCGCACGAGGGAGCTATTCGCAACCTCCGTACCAAGCTGGCAACCCAAAAACGCCTGAGGATCGTGGATTGGGCCGTTCAGAGCCTGGACGGTGTGTGCCTCGAAAGGGGCTAGCGCGCGCGCAGGTGCGGGTCCGTGTCGACCGCTGGATGACTCGGGAGTCGGAGGCGCTGTAGCCCCGCGGCCAGCGATGGCAGGACCAGGAGGCTGAGCACCGCCGAGAGCGTGAGCCCCCCGATCACGGCGATTGCCAATGGCTGTTGCAGCTCCGCGCCCTGACCGATCGCGAGCGCGAGGGGGAGAGGCCCGCGATGGTGGCGAGGGTCGTCATGGCGATGGGGCGCGTGCGTCGCGACGCCGCTTCGGCGAGCGCCTGACCATAGGCGACACCATCTCGCGCACGCGCCTCGGCGAGCTCGAGCAGGAGGATGCCGTTCTTCACCACCAACCCCACCAGCAGGACGCAGCCCATCAGGGACGCGGCGTTCAGCGGGACGTCGGTGATCCACAACGCGGCCAACGCGCCCACCAGCGCCAAAGGCGTCGTCAGAAGGACGGCGACGGCCGGGCGGATCGAGCCGAACTGCGCGACGAGCACCATCAGCACCAGGAGCGCGCCGGCGCCCGCGACCTCGAGGAGGCTCTTCTGTGAGGCCTTCTGCTCCGCGGACTGTCCGCCCAGCTCGGCGTGATACCCCGGCGGCATGGTGAGGCCCTGCACCGCGGCCTCGACGTCGCGGTCGATGCTGCCGAGGTCACGGCCCTCGTGATCGGCCGTCAGGATCACGACCGGCTGCAGCGCTTCGTGCCGGAGCACCGTCGCCACGGGCTCCCGCACGATGTCCGCGACCGCGTCCAGCCGGACCGCCTCGTGCGCCATGCCCGCGGCCCCCGTCGCCGCCGGCGCGATGGGCAGCCCCTCGATCCGCGCGGGGTCGTAGCGCACGCTGTCGGGCGCGCGCACGCGGATCCCGATCATGCGATCGAAGCGGCGCATCTCGCCGGCCCGGGCGCCGAGCATGATCGCGCTGGCCTCTCTCTCGACGCTGGTGGCGTCGACGCCGAGCCGGCTCGTCGCGGCGCTGTCGACGTGGACCACCAGCTGGGGCGAAGGGCGCTCGACGCCTCCGTACACGTCCACCACCCCGTCGATCGCGCTCAGGCGCGGTTCCATCTCGGCCGCGAGACGTTTCAGCACGGCGTAGTCCTCGCCGAAGAGCTTCACCTCGACCGGGCGCGGGGTTCCGGACAGATCGTTGAGCATGTCCTGAAGGAGCTGGACGAACTCGACGCGCACCGACGGCACCTCGCGCTCCACGCGCGCGCGGATCGAGGCGATGACCTCGTCGGCGTGCCTTCTGGGCGGCGGCTTCAGTCGCACGATGAAGTCGCCCGAGTCGAGGAGGGTCACCGCCGTCGGGTTGAGCTGGGCGCCGGTGCGGCGCGAGAAGGTCTCGACCTCGGGGGTCTCTCGGAGGATCTGCTCGATGCGACGCGCCGAGGCGTCGGTGTCGGTGAGCGCGCTGCCGGCGGGCGCCTCGTAGTCGAGGACGAAGGCGCCCTCGTCGCAGCTCGGCATGAACCCACTGGGCACGTGCTCTACCGCGACGACGCAGAAGAGGATGGCCGCGGCGGTGACAGCGACGCCGATCCACGGCCGGGCCGCCGCCCCGCGCACGATGCGCGAGAGCCAACCGATCTCCTTCGACGCACGGCCGGGGCGCGCGCGGAGGACGAAGGCCGCCACCGGCGGGATCACGAAGAGCGCGACGAAGAGCGAGATCACCACCGCCGCCGCGAGGGTGATGGAGAGCGCACCGAAGAAGGAGCCTACGATCCCGCGCAGAAACGCCAGCGGCACCAGCACGATGACGGTGGTGATGGTCGTGCCGATCACCGCCGACGCCAGCTCGTCGGTCCCCTCTACCGTGGCCTCGGCGGGGCCCGCGCCCTCTTCGAGGCGGCGCGCGATCGCCTCCACGATCACGATCGCGTCGTCGATGACGAGCCCGATCGACACCGCCATCCCGCCGAGGGACATGAGGTTCAGCGTCTGCCCCAACACACGCATCACGATGAACGTGCCCGCGAGGGCGACCGGCACCGAGAGCGCGGCGACCAGGCCGGCGCGCACGTCGCGCAGGAATGCGCCGAGCACCAAGAGACACAGGACGATCCCCACCAGGATCGCGTCTCGCACGCTGGCGATCGCCTCCTTCACCAGATAGCCCTGGTCGTAGACCGGCTCGATCACCACGCCGTCGGGCAGTGACGACTGCAGCTCGTCGACCGCGGCCAGCACGTCCTGCACCACCGCCGGGGTGCTCGCTCCCTCCATTCGCGACACGGTCATCAGGACGCTGTCGCCGTTGGGGCCCGAGGTCCGATAGAGCCGGTCCTCCGAGCCCTCGTAGATGTCGGCGACGGACGCCAGAGGGATGGGCGCGCCGTCCGGGTCGGTGCCGATGGTGAGCGCCTCGAGATCGCTCGCCGCGGTGGGCTCCGCCGAGGCGATCACCGTCGTCATGCCGTGGTTCTGCTCGAAGCGTCCGACGGTCGCGAGGGAGGTCTCCTTGTGCACGCTCGCGGCGATGCCGTCGAGGGTCAGGTGCATCACCGCCGCGCGCTCGGGGTCGACGACGATCTCCATCTCCCGGATGTCGCCGCCGAGGACGCCGACCTTTCCCACGCCGTGCACGCGGGAGAGGGCCGGCTTGAGGGTGAGCTCCGCCAGATCGTGCAGGTCGCGCGAGTCGATGGTCGCGCTGCTCACGTTGAAGGTGAGGATCGGGAAGGCGACGGGCGTGAGGCGCTCCACCCGCACGGTGGTGCCCGCGGGCAGCGACGCCCGCGCGTCGTTCAGCGAAGCGTCCACCAACTGAAGCGCGCGCCACATGTCGGTGTCGGGGGCGAAGAGGAGATCGATCGAGGCCCCACCGCGGATCGTCCGCGACCGGATCCGTTCGATGCCCATCACCGAGGAGAGGGCCTCCTCGACAGGGCGCGTGACGACCGTCTGAAAGACCGGCGGCGGCGCGTCGCCCTGGCGCACCACCACCCCGATGCGCGGGAACTCGACCTCGGGGTAGATCCCGCTCGGCAGTGAATTCGCGGAGAGGATGCCGCCGGCGATCGCGGCGAGGAGCACCACCATCACGAGCGCGCGGTGGCGCAAGGCGAGCCGTCCGATGCTCATGAGCCTTCCGGGGCCACCGCGTCGATGGAGACGCCATCCTCGAGCCCGACGACCTCGTCGACCGCGACCTCGTCACCAGACGACAGGCCGCTCTTCACCTCGACCCAGCCGTCCTCGCGCCGGCCGACCTCGACCTCGTGTACCTCGGTCACACCCGAATCGCAGACCACCACCTCGACACGCTCGCCGTCTCCGTCGCGGACCGCTGCGGAAGGCACCGTCACCACCTCCCGCGGCTCCGAGACCGCGACCGAAGCCGAGCCCAACACACCGAGGGGAGGCGTCACGTCCCCGAGCTCGAGGGTGAGCCAGACGTGCCCCATCCCATTGGCCCCCACCGCGCGCCCGATGGTCCGCACCGTGGCGCCGAGCTCGAGATCGTCGAGCCCGTCGAAGCGAACCCGCGCGTGCTGCCCGGGATGCAGACGGAGGAGCTGGGCGGGCGTGACGGGTGCGGAGAGCTCGAGCGCCGACATGTCCACCACGTCGCAGATGGGCGTGGTGGAGGTGCCGTCGACGAGCTCCCCCTCGCGGCGAACGAGGTGAACCACCGCACCCGCCAGCGGCGCGGTCACGGTGGTGCGGGAGAGGCTCCGCTGGGCGGCGTGTGCGCGCGCGCGGGCGGAGGCGAGCGCCGCTTCGGCGCGCGCGAGGGCAGCGCGATGGGTCTCGAGATTTCGGCGGGCCTCGATCCCGTCCTCGACCAACGCCTCCACGTGTTGGGTTTCGGTGAGCGCCGAGTCGCGGTTGGCGAGCGCCTCCGCGTAGAACGCTTGTGCCTCTCGGTAGGAGTCGCGCGCCGGCTGGGTCTCGACCTCGGCGATCAGGTCGCCCGCGCTCACGTCCTGCCCCTCGCGCACGGCGACCCGCACCAGACGGCCGGCGACCTCGGCGCTCACGGTGGTGCTGTGGTCCGGGGCCGCGACGACCGCGCCCCGAATGTCGATGGTCTCGGGGATGGTCCGGGCGCCGGCGGGCACGCAGTGCACCCGCGGCGGCGGAAGCTCCTCTTGCTCTTCGGGCGCTGCACAGCCCGAGAAGGAGACGAAGAACGTCACGAGGATCGCGCGCGACGCCGCGCGGCGCGCTTCAGTCAGCATGGAGCCCTCCCGCCGCGTGCGCGAGCCGCGCCCATGCCCGTGCGCGCGTCGCACGACACGACAGGAGCTGCCGCTCCGCGTCCACACGCGCCTGCTCGGCCAGCTGGACGGAGGCCAGGTCGAGGGAGCCCTCGGCGTAGGCGTCCTGGGACCGAGACGCCGCATCCCGCACCGCGGGCACGACCGCGTCCGCCAGCGCGGCGCATCGGCGGCGCGCCGCCACGTAGTCCGCGCGCGCCGAGATGGCTGCCGAGCGCAAGCGCGCGCGCACGGCCTCGCCTCGGGCCTCTGCCGCTCTGAGTCGCGCCTCCTCGCGCGTGATGCGTGGCTCGTCGAAGATCGGGACGTTGATGGTGCCCACGACGCGAACGTCGTGCGTGTTGCCCGAGCGGGCGTACCAATCCGACACCGCCACGCCGAGCTGGGGCCAGCGCGCGCGATGCTCGCTGTCCACCGCGGCCTCGGCGGAGTGGATCGACAGATGGGCCTGTCGCGACGCCGGATGATCGCCGAGACGGCGATCGAGGGAAGCGACCGAGGGGGGTGCTGGGGCGCTGGGGTCGCCCGCCGGCGAGAGCGTCGCCCCGCCTTCGTCGCCGAGTAGAAACGCGAGGCGCGCGGAGGCCGCGACCTCGGAGGCGCGGAGCGCTTCGATCTCGAAGTGCGCGCGATGCTTGTCCGCGTCGGCGCGGATCCGCTCGAGCTCGGGTGCCGTGCCATCCTCCACCCGCGCAGCGGCCGCGGCGGCCAGCAGGTCGAAGCGAGCGGCTTCCTCTTCGGCGAGGGAGCGCCTCGCGGTCGTCTCCCACAGATCGATCCAGCCGAGGGAAGCCGCCAGGCCCGCGTCGAGGCGCTGGACGTCGACCGACGCCTCCGCCACCCGGGAGCGCGCGAGCGCGGCGCGCTCGGCCATCGCGCGCTGTCCGAAGACCGGCAGCTGAATGAAGAAGGTCGCGATGAATGTGTAGTTGGGGCTCACCCCGCCGCCGATGGTGGGGTCGGGGAACATGCCGGCGACGCCCACCTCGCTCTGCGCCACCGCGGCGTCAGCCAGGCTCACCAGGACGTCGGGCGCGCGCTCTTCGGCGAGCCCGAGCGCCCGCGCTTGCGTCAGGGGTCGTCGCTCCTGCGCCTGGACCGTCGAAGCCAGGCACAGGACGCAGAGCGATGCTGCGAGGAGGGCCCGCATGGGAGCGAGGCTAGCTACGCCGCTTTAACGAGACTTGAACGGGTCGTTTCAGGCGTCGCTGGCGGCCATACGGGAGGCGGGTATGGAGATCACCGCCTCGAGGCCCCGCGGCGTCCGCGGCCGTAGTTCCAGCCGGCCGCCGTGCAGCTGCGCGACGTGGTCGACCAGCGCCAGGCCGAGCCCGCTCCCCCGCACACCCTGTTTGCTCTCACCGCGGACGAAGGGCTCGCGCACCCGATCCACGTCGCCCTCGGCGATCCCCGGACCATCGTCCTCGACGCTCATCTCGACGCGGCCGTTCGACTCGCGCACCACGACGCGAACGTCGCTGCCGGCGTACTTGAGCGCGTTGTCGACGAGGTTGCGCATCGCGAGCGTCAGCAGCTCCCCGTCACCGCGCACCACCATGTGTGCCTCTTCGACCACCCGAACCCGCGCGTCGTCACCCAGGCGCCGCGCGATCTCTCCCAGGTCCACCGGCTCGTCGGCACTGGCCTCGCTCCGCGAGAGCGCGAGCAGGGATTCGACACTCCGCGCCAGGTCCTCGGTCGAGCGAATGGCCAGCGTGAGTCGCTCGCTGGGCTCGCCGCCCTCGGCGAGCTCGGCGGCCGCGAGCTCGAGCTGACCGCGGAGGCGCGTGAGCGGCGTCCTGAGCTCGTGTGCCGCGTTGGCGACGAAGCGTTGCTCACGCTCGAAGACGGTGGCCACACGCTCGAGGAGATCGTTGAAGGCCGCCGCGAGTCGATCAATCTCTTCGGCGCCGAAGTCGACCTTCGCGAGTGGTGTATGCGGCCGCCCGTCGTGCTCGCTCAGGCTCTCCTGGAATTCGCCGAGGGGCGACAGGGCGCGAAGGATGGCCCACCGGCCGACCAACGCGAGGAGCAGCGCGGACAGGACCGCGGTGAGACCGACGATGAGGAGGATCGGCATCCCCGCCTCGGCGATGGCCCATAGAGGCGAGGCCACCACCACGGCCGCTGGGGCGCCCTCGAGGCGCGCCACGCAAACCCGCGACCAGCGACTTGCGACGCGCTCGCTCGCGCAGCCGTCGGGGGCTTCGCTGAAAGCTGCGAGGGAACCGGGCTCGCCCGCGGGCCCGAGGCGATGCAATCCGTCCCGCCAGACCTCCACCTCGCGGTGAAACCAGCGCTGCTCCTCCTCTTCGTGCACGACCAGCTCCGAGAGCGATTCCGATGACTCCTCTCGATGGTCCGACAGCTCGCTCCCGAGAGTACGCGCGAGAGCGAGCGCCGCGTCGTCGTCTTGATCCACCAGCACGCTCATCGCCGCGGCGTCGGCGACCACCGCCGTCAGCACGCCCGACAGGAGCAGCGTGTAGGCGTGGGCCCGCGTGACCGAGCGGACGATGGATCGCGCGCTCACGAGTCCAGCTCGAAGGAGTAGCCGACGCCGTGCATGGTGCGGATGACCGAAGCGTCGTGGACGCTCGCGATCTTCTGGCGCAGGCGCGACACGATCACCGCGAGGCTCGCGCGGGACTTCTCGGTCGCGTCGCCCCAGGCGCGCTCGAGCAGGCTGTCGAAGGGGACCACGCGCCCGCGCGCGTCGGCGAGGATCTCGAGGACGTCCCACTCGCGCGCCGTGAAGGAGAGCTCGCCAGCCGAGGTGCGCGCCTTTCGGCCGGCGAAGTCGAGGGTGAGACCGCCGAGGACGAGCGCGTGGGGCGACAAGGCCGGACGGCGGCGGCCGAGGGCGCGGACCCGCGCCACCAGCTCCTTGAGCGCGAAGGGTTTGGGCAGGTAGTCGTCGCCTCCCGCCTCGAACCCCTCGATGCGCGCCGTCACCGCTCCCCGCGCGCTCAAGAAGAGCGCCGGTGTCTCGATGCCCTTTTCGCGGATCAGAGTGCAGAGCTCGAGCCCGGTATGCTCGCCGCCGAGCATCACGTCGAGCACCAGGACGTCGAAGCTGCGCTCGTCGAGGAGCGCAGCGGCTTCGTCGAAGGTGCTCGCGGCCGTCACCTGGTGGCCGTCGCGAGAGAGCGCGGCACCGACGACCTCGCGCGTCTCGTCGTCGTCATCGAGCACGAACACCCGCATGCTCCACGGATATCACGAGTCGATGGCGC
Organism: uncultured delta proteobacterium; assembly: GCA_963727445.1. Taxonomy (GTDB): domain Bacteria; phylum Myxococcota_A; class Polyangia; order Polyangiales; family B10-G4; genus B10-G4. Next base: position 78,999 of record CAVSGI010000011.1, on the reverse strand, counting down.
CGGCCCGTTTCGCGGCGCCCCATCTTGACGGTCACGTGCCGCGCGGGCCTACTCACGCCCATGGGGACGAAGGTAATCGGGTGCGCGCTCCTGCTCGGGGCATTCTTGGTGGCGCCGGTGACGGCGAGCGCGTGGAGCTGTATCGACGCGAGCTGTCCAGCTTGGTGTGCGACGACGGTCCAGTACCAGATCGGCGATACGCCGCCGAGCCTCGACGAGGCGATGGTGATCGCCGAGATCCAGCGGGCGGCCGATACATGGAACGCGGTCGACTGCGCGGACATCACCCTCGAGTACGCTGGCCGGATCGCCGACGGGGTCGTCGACGGCGCGATCCAGATCGATTGGCCAGCGACGTGGACCATGGGTGCGGGCGCGATCAACATCGGCACGGCGATGTGGGGGGCATCCGGATGCATCACCTCCGGCGGCATCACCAACGATCTGCCGGACTACACCTGGGTGATCGATCGGACCATGGGCGACATGGCGGTGGACGTCTACACGCTCCATCTCGCGGCCTTCGGGCGCGTCCTCGGGCTCGGCAACAGCGACGACGCGATGTCCCCTCTCTACCCCGCCTACAACGACATGCTCACCGGCCTCTCCGCCGATGACGAGATGGGGCTCTGCGCGCTCTACGGAGACGGTTCGGTCCCGGTGATGCCCGGCGACGGCTCGAGCTGCACGCGTTGCACCGCCAACACGGACTGCGACTCGAACGTCTGCATCGCCTTCCCGACGGGCGGCGCCCGCTGCGGGGCGCCATGCACCGGCGACGGGGAGTGCATCGATGGCGCGACCTGCACGGAGGTGGGCGCCGGCGGCAGTATCTGCGCGGACACGTCGGGCGCATCGCCGATCTGCGGCTTCGGGCCTTCCACGACCTCGGATGCCGGCGTCGCCGATGCGGGATCCGATGCAGGACCCGGTGATGGGGGGATCCCCGCCGATGTCGGCGACTACATCGACGCCGACACCGACTCCGGCACCCCCTCGGGCGGCGACGACGGCGGGTGTGGCTGCAGCACTCCTAGCCGCCGCACGCACCAGGGCACCGGCCTCTTCCTCGGCGGGCTCGCCCTTCTCCTGGTCGTCCGCTCGCGGCGCCGTGGGATCTCTCGCGGAGACTGATTTCGCGGGGCGATTTGCCCCTTGGCACGATGCTTGACCGCCCAACGCGGGTGGTTATCGTACATGTCGTCCCGGCGCTCCGAAGCCTACTGAAAGACGGAGCGCCGAAGGCAACGGCAATCAGTACGTCGGCCTACGCCTGGGTCGTCGGCTGCTCGAAGTACACCTGGAGAGGAACGCAAAATGGGCAAGATCATCGGAATCGACCTGGGCACGACCAACTCCGTCGTCGCGGTGATGGAGGGCAAGGAGCCCAAGGTCATCGTCAACGAAGAAGGCGACCGGCTCACCGCCGTCGGTCGTCGGCATGGGACGACCAGGGCGAGGTCCTCGTCGGTCAGATCGCCAAGCGCCAGGCGATCACCAACCCCGAGGGCACGATCTTCTCGGCCAAGCGCTTCATCGGCCGTCGCTTCGACGAGGCTGACCGGCGAGGATCAAGCGGGTGCCTTACAAGTGCGTCGCGGCGCGACAACGGCGACGTCGGCTTCGAGGTGCGGGGCAAGGAGCTCTCGCCGCCCGAGGTCAGCGCCCACGTTCTGCGCAAGCTCAAGAAGGCGGCCGAGAACTACCTCGGCGAGCCGGTCACCGAGGCGGTCATCACCGTCCCGGCGTACTTCAACGACTCCCAGCGTCAGGCGACCAAGGACGCCGGCAAGATCGCGGGCCTCGAGGTCAAGCGCATCGTCAACGAGCCCACCGCGGCGGCGCTCGCCTACGGCCTCGACAAGAAGAGCGACGAGACTCATCGCGGTCTACGACTTCGGTGGCGGTACCTTCGACATCTCGATCCTCGAGGTCGGCGACAACGTCGTGCAGGTCATCAGCACCAACGGCGACACCCACCTCGGCGGCGACGACGTCGACCAGCGGATCATCGATTACCTGGTCGCCGAGTTCAAGAAGGACCAGCGGCATCGACGTCTGCGAGCGACAAGATGGTCCTCCAGCGCCTCAAGGACGCGGCCGAGAAGGCGAAGATCGAGCTCTCGAGCAAGCTCGAGACCACGATCAACCTGCCCTTCCTGACCGCCGACGCCTCGCGGGCCGAAGCACCTCAACCTCCGGCTGACCCGGGCCAAGCTCGAGTCGATGATCGAGGACCTCGTCGACCGCACGCTCGAGCCCTGCAAGAAGGCGCTCGAGCGACGCGAACAAGAGCCCGAGCGACATCGACGAGGTGGTGCTGGTCGGTGGCTCGACGCGCATCCCGCTGGTGCAGGAGAAGGTGAAGAAGTTCTTCGGCAAGGAGCCCGCACAAGGGCGTGAACCCGGACGAGGTCGTGGCCATCGGCGCGGCGGTCCAGGCCGGCGTGCTCTCCGGCGACGTCAAGGACATGGTCCTGCTCGACGTCACCCCGCTCTCGCCTCGGCGTCGAGACGCTCGGCGGCGTGATGACCACGCTGATCCCGCGCAACACCACCATCCCGACCCGGCGTGACGAGACCTTCTCCACCGCCGAGGACAACCAGAGCAAGGTGGAGATCCACGTCCTGCAGGGCGAGCGCGCCGAGGCGCGGGACAACCGGACCCTCGGCCGCTTCCACCTCGAGGGCATCATGCCCGCGCCGCGCGGCGTGCCGAAGATCAAGGTGACCTTCGACATCGACGCCAACGGCATCCTCTCGGTCACCGCGCAAGGACGAGGCGACGGGCAAGGATCAGAAGATCACCATCACCGCCAACAGCGGCTCTCGAGGACGACGAGATCGAGAAGATGGTGGACGAGGCCAAGGAGCACGAGGAAGAGGACAAGAAGCGCCGCGAGCAGGTCGAGCACCGCAACCGCGCCGACCAGCTCTGCTACTCGGTCGAGAAGAGCCTCACCGACGCTCAAGGACAAGCTCGCCGGCCGACAAGGTCAGCTGGCGTCAAGACGAGGGTCGAAGACCTGCGCGAGGCCATCGACGAGCAGGACGACGAGCCAGATCAAGGAGCGCATGGAGTCTCTCGAGAAGGCCATGCAGGAGATCGCCACCGAGGCCTATCAGGCCGCGGGCGGCGAAGCCGGCGCCGCCGCCGGCGGCGCCCCGGGCGCCGAGGCCCCGCCCTCGAGTGGCAGCGACGACGACGGCGTCATCGACGCCGAGTTCGAGGACGCGAACTAGGTCGCGCCAACGGCGCGACCGCGCAGAAGGCTCGCGCGCCGAAGGCGCAGCCACGACGAAGGGGGCCGCAAGCCCCCCGTAGTCGTTGCGGAGACGCAGGACGCGAGCTGGGAGTGCTCTTGGAGAGCGCTCGATCGACGGAATGAGCGCCCCGGTGGTTTCCCACCGGGGCGTTTTTCTTTGTGGGCGCTCGGCCAACGCACGCCCGGCCGCACGGGAGGGTCCCGAGGGGCATCGGCGGTCGGGGACTGGCGACGAGAATTGACCACAGAGCTGCACGCGCAGCGGAACGGACGTGCGCTCCCACCCCCCGACCCCACGCCCGCCTCAACCCCTCGGGACCCTCCCGCACGGCCTCGAGTGGACGAACCAACAGGCAGAAGATCAGCCTTGCGTCGCACGCCGATGATGTGCGCTACGCAGCGTCGGCATCACCCGCGTCCATCGACGGTTCTGCTCGACAAGCACGCCGCGAGCGTGTCTTGGACTCGGTTGGTCATCACCCGCCCCAATCATGCAACATTCGCCCCTCAGGAGGTCCACTGATGGCAACGGCATTGGCATGGGACTACGACTCCGCTCACGGCGCAGTCCGCCATCTCTTCGATGGTGACCCCACGGACCTTCTCAAAGGAGCCGAGCGCAACGTGAGGGACGTTGAGGCGTGCGCAGAGGACTACGTGGACCGGGATGTCGGCGCCCCGCTGCTCGGTCTGGCGGAGGTGATGTTGGAGCCTCGCGAGAACACGCCGAACCCGGACTTCATCGACGACCTGAGGTCGACCGAGTGGCCCGCGGTTCTCATGAAGCGCGTGGTTTCTGCCCTGCCGCACCTCGTCAGCGATCGGAGCGAGCTGTGCCACATCACCGACGACGCCGGACGCGCTGAGCTCGCGGCGCACGTGGACCGATTGCGACGAGCGATCGGTGCGCGACTGCGTGGAGGCTGAGATGGGGTGGATGCTCCCACGTGGGAGAAGGGACCCCCAACAGCACGGCAGCCGACGACTTCCACACTGCGAGACGCTCAGGTCTCGGGCTCGCAGAAGACGTACAAAGGGGTGCTCTCTTCGCCGAGGAACACCGGTGTCTTCCTGACTCCTCGGTAGCCATCCGTCATGCGCGCTCGCGGCTCGTCGACGGTGTCGAGACGGACCTCGCCCAGCACCGTGATGGCGTCGCCCTCGCGCACGTAGAGCCCGCCCGATTCGGCATTCAGGTCGCCCCCGAGGTCGTCGAGGAGGCGAATCCACGGCCCCGTCACGAGCGCGACGCCACTTTGGTCGCGCACCAAGAACCTTCCCGCAGCCATGCGCGTCTCGACGACGCGGACCATCGCTGTGCAGTCCGCGCCGCAACCGCACACGCCGTCATCGGCGCCCCGCCACGCGAACGCCGCCACTGGGCCCTGGCCGCGGTCGGAGACCGCCTCGAGAATTTCCACGCGGCCCTTCACTCGGACGACCCCTTCGCTGACGGTGTTCAGCGGCGCGACAGCCCCCGCACGAGCGAGAAGCTTCTTCACGCGACGCCGCTGCGTGATGCCGCGAAACGCGAACGCCAGCGCGTCGAAGGTCCTCGAACCCGCGACCAGACCCGGGCCCCCAGCCGCGCCGTGCTTGCCGAAGAGCGTGCGCTGTCTGCGATGCACGAGGACCTCGCCCATGCGGCGAGGATAGCTCCTGTTCGTGACGTTTGTTGATGAGTGGCGCCCGGCGGCTTCCATCCATTCATCCACCTTCACGCAGGCGTCGTCCGCTGTTACCTTGCGCGCGTGGGGAGGATTGGAACTGCCAGCGTGCTGGCGGTGATCGCGATGGTGTCCGCGTGTGGACCGCGCCTCACCAAGCCCGAGAAGCAGATCTATCGGGACTACCACTGCCGGGACATTCAGGGCTCGATGCAGGACGTTCCCGGGATGGGGAGACTCTGGGTCGGCACCGCCTGCGGCACGTCGTTTCGCGTGCACTGCCCAGTTGGACCGCACTCTCGCTGGAAACGATGCCAATACATCGACGAAGAGACGTTCCGCACGGCCACCGAGGGAGAGGCGCCGCGCTTTCTCCGAGGCACGCCGCCGGAGTTTCCGTACCAACAGGAGACTCGACGGCGCCACTCGCGCTGGCCGGATGCTTCATCGGGCCAGGGAAGACCTGGTGCGTGTGACGGAATTGTTCGACGGCGCCCAGGTTCAACCGTCCGTCGGCGAAAGGCGCTTCATCACCGTCCACCTCGATACCGGCGAAATCACCGTTACCGAGAACGTCGCCGCGGTTCGGAGCGAGTCGGTCGAAGCCATGGTGCGCGCGACGCTCGAAGAGCATGGCTCGGACATCCTTGCGTGCGCCGGCGTGACCCGTCTCGCCATTCGGGTCGAATGGGAGACCGCGCTGATCCCCATCGTCTCGCTCCAAGGCGACCTCGAAGGAACGCCGACCCAGGAATGCGTGCGGGGAGTCCTCGGCGAGTCGATCCGAGATCCCAGCCGGCTCGGCACCCGGAACGCTGGTTCATCTGCTGACCGACCGCGCGGAGCAGGTCGAGTAGGAGACCGACCCCGTCGCGACTCCCCGGTGGATTTCTACCGGGGCATTTTGCTGACGCGGGCCCTCCTCTTCACCCTGCTGTGGCGTGATAGAGTCGGCGACTCGGTTGGGATCGGGGCCCACGCGACTAGATGAGCGACCAGGTGGACGTCGACGGCTTGGAGATCTTCCTCCCGCAGAAGATCCCCGCATCGGGGAGACGCTCGGGGAGCGCTATCGGATCACGCGCAAGCTGGGCGGTGGCGGAATGGGCACGGTCTACGAGGCCGAGCACACGATGATCGGCGCGAAGTGCGCGATCAAGCTGCTGCATGTCGCTTTTGCCTCCGACCCAGCAGTCGTGAAGCGCTTCATGAACGAGGCGCGCGCCGCAGGCATGCTCGGCCACCCCAACATCCTCAAGGCGACGGACATGGGTCGCGCCGCCGACGGCTCCCCATTCGCCGTCCTCGAATTGCTCGAAGGACGTGATCTCGGCCAGGAGATGGAGGCGTCGGGGCCCATGCCGGTGGGGCGCGTCGTGCGCATCGCCATGCAGGTCGCGTCCGCGCTTTCGGCCGCCCACGTCAAGGGCATCGTTCATCGAGACATGAAGCCGGACAACATCTTCCTGACGGAGGAGCACGGCCAGAAGGACTTCGTGAAAGTCCTCGACTTCGGGATCTCGAAATTCACTGCGTCACTCGCATCCAGCCCCGGCACGAACACGGGAACGATAATGGGTACGCCGTACTACATGGCGCCCGAGCAGGCGCGCGACGCGAGCAAGGTCGACGAACGCGCCGACATCTACGCGCTGGGCGCCATCGTGTATGAGGCGCTCTCGGGCCGCGTCCCGCATCCCGCGGACTCACTCCCCGCACTGATGGTGAAGATCATCTCCGAGGAACCCACGCCCCTCTCCGAGCTCCGCTCCGATCTTCCTTCCGACCTCGTCGCCGTCGTCGAGAAGTCGCTCGCCAAGGATCCCGACGCTCGCTTTTCGTCGATGGACGACCTCGCTCAGGCGCTCGAACCCTTCGCCGCCATCGACGCGTCCCCTGTGCTGACGAAGCCTGTCGATTCCCACCGCACCGCCGTGCTCGCGGAAACACCCATGGCGGCCGAGAGCGTGCGGCCGCCAACGCCCGTGCGAGCCAGCAAGCCATGGAAGCTGATCGTCATCGCCGCCTCGGCGGTCGTGGGACTGGGCGCTGCCGCCACGACGATGCTCAATGGAACGGACGAAGCCGCCGCCCCGGTCGAGACCGTGGCCGCGCCAGCGAGCGAGGAGCAATCGGAACCCGACGTGCCGCCGGCGGGCATCGAGGTGCCGGCTGAGCCGATGACCGTGGTGTTGAGCATCGAGTCTCCCGACGATGGCGCCGAGGTCGAGCTGCGCGGGGAGACGCATTCCCTGCCCTATCGAATGGAGATGTCCCGTTCATCACAGCCCGAGAGCGTCACCGTCCGCGCCCACAGGCGTGAAGGGCGTCGCTTTTGGCTGGTCATGGACGAATCACGATCCCTCTGGGTCGACCTCGAGCGCGGTCGCGGGGTGCAGGACGCATCCGACCCCGAGCTCGAGCGTTTCCTCGCCGGGCGGCCGACCGAAAACGCAGCAGATGAACGACGCGGAAGCGAGATGCGCCGGCCGTCGATGCGTATCTCGGCGGCTCCAGTGATGGAAGCACCGATGGTGGCTGCCCCACCGGTCGTAGCGCCGCCGGAAGAAGAGTCGACGGCCGCCCCGATCATGACGGCTACGATGCACGGCACTGTCTACACGGGCGCCATGGGCGACATCCCGGACTCGATCTGACCCCGATCAGAGTCGCCCACGAACGCCGATGAACCCACCGCCCGGCAGGATCGCCGCCTCGGCGCTGACCGCCGCGGCGTCCTCCTCGTCGGCGCCCCAATCGGTGTTGAGGTAGAGCAGAAGCGTCCCGACGGCAAAGAGCACCGAGGCTCCGATGGCGACGTCCGTCATCAATGCGAGCCGGTTACCTTGGTCCTGCGCCGTTTTGGTTCGCATCGGATCGGCCTCGTAATCAGACGCCTTCTGCAGCGTCACTCCGCCGAGGATGGACGCCGTGATGACCGCGGCGCCGGTGACGCCAAGCCCGGTCCAGAACCACACCCGCGAGAGCCCCTCTCGGCCTTCCACGATCGTCGTCTGCTCGATCGTCGTCGATGCCTCCGGAACCTCCTCGAGCTCGAAGGACAGCGTGCGCGATGTCCGCGCCGCCAGCTGCACGGATTGGCTCGCAGGCTCGAATCCCTCCGCGCGGAGCTCGACTGTGTACGTCCCGGTGCTCAGCTCGAACTCTCCTGGGGCCTCCCCGAGCTCCTGCCCGTCGACGTGCACCGTAGCGGGCACGTTCGACTCGACGACCACTGTCGCCAAGAGCATTCGCAGCCCACGCACCGTGTCCTCGACCTCTGCGGTCCGTGGATCGTCGGGCGCCGCCCGAAGGAAGCGCTCGTAAAAGCTGATCGCGCGTGTCACACGCAGCAGCCGTTCGTTGGCCTGGCCGAGGCTGTAGAGGATGAGCGGGTTGTCCCAGAGTGCATACGCCTCGGTGAACTCGCTGATCGCCTGCTCGTAGCGCTCCTGCCGAAAGAAGACCGCGCCCTGCTCGTAGTGCCGACGCGCTTCGCGGATCTCCGGAGTGTCGGGCGGCGCCTCGACTTCTTCCGCAGCTTGGGTCTCGCCTTCCCCAGTGTCCTCGACGTCATCCTCTGCTGTGGTCTCCTCCGGCTCCTGAGCGAATGCAGTCGAGCTCGTGAGCAGGAGGGCGGCAACCAAGAACGCGGCACGCATCGTCCTCTCCCTGTCCAGCTCGAGAGTCATGACCCGACCGGGAGCCCCGCGAGCTTCATGATCACGAATGCGCCCTGATCCGACGCGAAGGAGACATCGCCGGCGTCAGTCTCGAAAGGACGAAGCGCGTCCCCGGCCACGATCAACGAATCACTAGAGGGTATGGCTTGGACGTAGTCGAAAACCGGTGACCCCGGAACAAGGCCAGTACGTGGGTCGAACTCGTAGAAGGGCGCCAGGGGGCTGCCAGCGACGCCAACGACGGTCGTGTCGTAAACGGTGTTGACGAACCAGAGCTCGGAACCGCCTCGCAAGCCGTGTGGAGCGCTCATATCCAACGAGAGGTCGATCGTATCGGCTCCGAGGACCGCGCCGTCTGCGGTTGCGAGCCGCACGACGGTTGGGCGTCCTGGTTCGTCGATGCGCTCGGACGACACGCTGAAGCGGCCCTTGAGGACCAATGCTCGCTCCCCATTCAGGGGCACGAACCCGTAGGGCTCTAGCTCCATCATGGGACTGGGATCGAGCAACGCGCGGATCCAGCGGAAAGCGCCCGAAGAAGTGAGTGCGAGGAGATAGACCGAACCATCCGCCATGCCCATGAAACCGGTGTCGATCGTGGAAATCGTCCCAAGGTCGACCAGGCCGAGCGGCATCGACGAGATACCCGCGATGAGCAGTCCGTCACTCTGGAGTGTCGCTCCAGCGATTCCTTCGGATGGCTCCATAGCGATTCCGAGGTCGACTCCCCACGTCGGACTGCCGTCGGCGGAAGCGAAGGCACGCACGCCGGCCCACACCAGCACGACCTGCGAGCTGTCCGCCAGGAGCAGAGGCTCGTCCATTCCCGCCATGCCGTCGGTGATTGCCCGCTGCCAAGCGATAGCGCCCGAGAGAGTCAAGCGCGCGAGGAGGCTGGTGGTGGCCAGGCCACCCACGAATACGAAGATCGCGTCTCCCTCGACGACGATCGCCGCCGGCTCCCTGGGCCTGGACCCAGTGGGTGGTTCCGAGGGACCTTCCGCGAGCTCGGTGGCCCACGTGGGTGCGCCCCCACTCGAAAGGCCGAGCACGAATGTGCTTCCTGTGGCCCCGCCGTCGAGCATGCCTGCTTCTCGGAGGTCTAGCGCACCGTACACCGTCGCCAGCACGAAGACCTCACCGCTCTCGGTGGAGGCCACATCACGGACGACGACCTGTTCGAAGTCCTGGTGCGTGAACACCGCCTGCCACTCGGTGACGGGTGAACACTCCTGCAAGGTGGTGCAAATGGCGCCGGAGGTCTTGCACTCCAAGCTGCACCCACCGCAGGAGGCCGGCTGGGTGAAGTCGGCCTCACAGCCGTTGAGCGGTTGTCGATCACAGTCTCCGAACCCGGTCATGCACTGATCGACTCGACAGGCGCTGGCTTCACAGACCGCGGTGGCATTGGCCAGTGTGCAACTGTCCGAAGCGGGCGGCTCGTCGATGCTCCCGTCGCAGTCGTCGTCGGCCAGCCCGCAGATCTCCATGGCCCCGGGATTGACACTGGGATTCGTATCGTCGCAATCCGGGGGCGACGCGCAGCCGGCAGGGGCGAACCCGTCGCGATCTTCATCGAGCAAGTGGAGCGCACACACACCGTCCGAACCACAGGTGCCGCGATGGCAATCATCGGAGCCGAGCATCTCCTCGCAGATCGCGTCATCGGTACACGTGATGTTGACGGGGGGGGCGTCGAACAGACCGAGGAAGCTGCATCCCGAAAGGATGGTGAGCAGCCCGACCAGAACCACCTGCATCGTCCCCCGCACGATGTCGGCGAGTATAGGCGACTACCAGTCAAATCGTGAGTAGATCCGCTCAGCCGGACTGCCGTACACTCCTTCTCAGGGGGGTAGGTGAGTAGGCGTCGGATCGAAGCCCTGCTGGGCGTTCGTCTTTGGGCGAGCGGCCAATGCTTGCCCGACCGCACGGAGGGTCCCGAGGGGCATCGGCGGGCGGGGAGTGGCGACGAGAATTGACCACAGAGCTGCGCGCGCAGCGGAACGGACGTGCGCTCCCACCCCCACGACCCCACGCCGCCTCAACCCCTCGGCCTCGAGCGAACGAGCCATGGTCAGAAGATCAGCGCAGAGAGTCGATCACCAGCGGATGCGGGCTTCGTCGAAACGAACGGCGGTGTCGGCAGGCCACTGGCCGCCGACCCAGAACTCGTCGAGGAGTGTGGACGACGTGAGGGCTGGAGTGAGCGCTCCGTCGGCCGAGGTCAGCTGAGCGAGCGGGATCTGGATCACTCGGTAGGGCCCGCGCGAGAAGGTGATCCAGTGGAAGCCCAAGAGGCTGCCGTCGGCGAAGCCGAGGCGCACGTCGGACCAATAGGAAGGGCGGGCTTCCGGTGGTCCGTCGAGACGAAGGGCGAACTCGAAGAAGGCTCCATCGAAGGCGTCCGCGGGGATGGCCGAGACGTCGACGGCGATGTTCTGGCGGCGCAGGTTCTCGAAACAGTCGCTGGGTCCGCAGGTGAACTCGTAGCAGTACGTGCCCGCGTAGGGATCCGTCGCGCTCCGCGCGTACGACGCCGGGATCGAGTAGCCAGCCGTGTCAGCGTCGGCAAAGAGCACGATCTCCGCGGTGGGGGAGAGGAGCTGTATCGAGACGACCTCGGAGAACGTGACACCCCCGCGCGTGTCCCACACGGCGAGCTGCCCGAAGACCCGGCTGCCGGGCGGATGCCCGACGGTCAACGTGTGTGTCACGGGATCACCGCTCGGGATCTCGAGGAAGCCGAGCTCGGGGTTCTGGGCCGAGCCCCAGAGCGTGCTCGAATCTGCGCGGGCACGGACGACATCGGTGGTCGGGCCGGTCACCAGCTCGAAGCGGTCGAAGTCGTCCGCCGCGATGCTCACCGCCCATTGCCAGTATGCGTTCGTCTCCGTGGCCCAGCCGATCTCGAAGCTGTCGACGGTTGCGAGGCCGGGCGGAGGGGCGGCGTCGGGTGAAGCGTCCAGCGGTGGCTCACCAGAGTCGGGGGGAGGTGCATCGGCCGCGGCGTCGACGAGTCGCGCGTCGGAGCCTGCTTCCGACAAAGCGTCGGGCCGACCGCCGTCCAGCGCTCCATCGATGGATCCGTCGGGCGTCATACGCACGAAGTCGAGTCGGCCGCAGCCGCCCGATAGGCCCAGAGCCAAAAGCAACGACCACCAAACACACCGCACATCGGTGAGCTTAGCAGTCGCCGGTCCAGGACACCCGCAAGACGGCGGGACGGCCGAGAAGACGCGGCGGGCGCGGGGTCGCCTCGTGCGAGCGGTCCGTCTCAGTTGTGAACTTCGATGGGGAGACGAAGGACGGCTGCCGGGCAGCGCGACCCGGCAGTGGCTCCCTGCTCAGAGCTTCGCGAGCGTTCGGCGCACGCTGATCGTGACCGCGATCGACAGGACGAGGCTCACCAGGGACACGACGAGCATCGCGTTCTGCCCGCTCATGGTGTGAAGGAGCCTGTCGAGGAGCGATAGGCCGCCGGGAATTGGGCCCATCGGGCGTGGGGACGTGCGACGGCAACGAGTCGGCTCGAAAGAGCGCGCCGTAGACGAGAACAGCCGTCATCATCCAGGGTATTGGCAGTACCGCGAGCATGAGAGCTCGGCCCACGCGCGCTCGCTTACGACGCTGGATGGCCTCGTCACGCGCATCTCGCTCGCCCCAAGCCCGTGCTTCCTCGCGGATGCGGGCGGCGCGCGCCTGAGCCTCGTCGTCGGTGCTGGCCACGGTGACTACGCTATCAGAGAGCCGGCCGAGTCACGGCGAGGTCGCTCGGCCGAGCGGCGAACCCGATCTTCTACCGAAACGTCTCCCCCACCGGAACGATCGTCATCCGATCTCGCGGAATACCGATGCGGTAGGGCACGATCGCTCGGTCCTCCTCCAATACGGAGGGCGTCGCCTCGGCGGCGTATTCGATCGGAGACGGCGCCTCGGACGCGATCGTGTCCGCGAACGCGGCGGCGTCCTTGGTGACGATGGCGATCTCGAGATGCTCCGGGTGGATGTGTCGCGCGATGGCGGCGTTCACCTCCTCGACGGTGAGCTCGCGCCAGGCGCCGCGGAGCGCCTCGAGGTAAGGCGCGCTCGCCCCGTAGAATCGGTCGTCGATCGCGTACCCGAGGCGGCGCGACTCCGTCTGCAGATAGAGCGCGTAGTAGCGATCGGCGAAGGTGCGCACGCGCTCGAAATCCGCCTCGGTCATCCCCTCTTCGGCGAAGAGGCTAAGCTCCCGCACCGCCATTCGCAGCGCGAAGTGCGCCTGCTCCGGGCGCACCGGGCGGATCCAGATCGAGAAGTACTGCTGGCGGCGCGACGTGTCCGGGAGCGGGAATCGGCCCCAGCCCTCCTGCTCGAAGTACTCGACGTAGGCGTAGTCGCCATAGTTCAGCCCGCGGTCGCCGCGCATCTTCTGCATCAAGCGTCCGACGAACTGCCGGTGCTGGCCGAGGTACGTCGTCGCGAGGACGAGCGCCGGATAATCCTCGTCGCCGCGCTCGACGTCGATGTGCATGCCCATGCTGATCGCGACGGACTGCGCCTCGGGCTTGTCGACGAGCCAGATGCGTGGAGACGCGACCGTGGGCGCGGCGGGAAGCACCCGACGCCCGACGCACGCATCGGATGTGATGGCAGCGACGTCCCGTTGCACGCGCTCGGCGAACCCATCCGGGTAGTCGCCGGCCAGACCGACGACCGCGCGTGGCCCGCACAACACTTTGGCGCGCTGTGCGCGTACGTCGTCGACGCGGAGCGCCGCGAGGCCGGACTCGGTGCCGAGCACCGGGTGGCCGTACGGGTGCCCCTCGTAGAGCATCGCCTCCAGGACCTCCTTGCCGAGCGCCTCGTCATCGTTGCCGCGAAGCTCGAGCGTGAGCTGGCTCCGCGTCTGCGCGACGATGCGCTCGAAGTCCTCACGTCCCATCTTCGGGCGCGCGAGGACGTCGTGGAAGATCGCGTAGAACCGGTCGAGGAAGTCCCGATGCACGCGCGCAACGAAGGTCGTCTGATCTCTGCCCACGGTGACGGAGAGCTGCGCGGCCATCGGGAAGAGACGCTTGGTCAGCTCGGCGTAGGTGAGGTCGCCAGCGCCGCCCTCGGCCATGAGGTGCGCCGCCACGTAGGTCACACCTTCGCGCCCGGCCGTGTCGGACGACGAGCCGGCGTCGAAGGACACGCGAAGCGTGATGATGGGCGACTCGCTCCGCTTCTCGATGAGCGCCGTGTGTCCCAGCGGCTCGCGGGCGCCGGCGCCCGAGCCGCCCTCGTTCTGGCCGCCGCCGGTGACGTGGCCGACCGGCTCCGACGGGTGCGGCGTGCTCGGGCCACACGCCACGAGTGAGACGGTGAACAGGATGGTGAGGGCGCGCGTCATCGTGCACCTCCTGCGGCCCCGGTTGCGGCGCCAGGCTCGCCCGCGCTCCCCTCTGGCGCCGGCGCGAGCGTCACGACGAACCGGCGATCAGGCACCAGGTATTGGCTGGCCGCGCGCGCGACGTCCTCGGGCGTCACGGCAGCGAGCGCCTGAAGGTAAGCGGACATCGCGCCGAGGTCGTTCCCCACGGCGATGAACTGCGCGATGAGGTCCGCTATCTGATCGGGGGTCTCGATGTTGGTGAGCATCCCGTACCGGACGTGGCTCTTCACCGCCTCGATGCGCTCGGCGGGCACCTCCCCGCGACCGATCTTCGCGAGCTCCTCCTGGATCGCGTCGAGGATGGGGTCGAACGCCTCACCGGGCTTGAGCGTCACCGTCGCCATGAAGAAGTGCGGGTCCCGGCTGAACTCACCCGCCCAGCTCGACAGCTCGAGGACCTTCTGCTCGTCGACGACCAGGCGCTGGTAGAGCGGGCTCGACGGATCGAACGCGAGCGCGTGCACGACCTGGAGCGCGGCTGTCTCTCTGATCGAGGCCGCCTTCTGCGCCTCGGTGCGCCCCGTTCCTTCGAAGCTCGGCGCCCGATAGGCCACGAACATGCGCGGCGGTGTCGAGCCGTCCCACGTGAGGTCGCGACGCGCGCCGGCGCGCGGCTCCGGCTCGGTCGGCACACGCTCGTGATGACGGTGACCACGCCAGCCCCCGTAGTGCGCTCGGACGAGGGACATGAGGCGATCGTGGTCGACGTCCCCGGCGACGATGATCGTGCAGTCGTCCGGGGTGTAGTAGCGCTGGAAGAACTGCTGCGAGTAGCGGAAGTTCTCCGGCATCGCCTGGACGTCGCGGAGGTAGCCGATCGTCGTGTGCCCGTACGTGTGACGGTGGAAGCCCATCTCACTGATCGTCTCCCACATCTTCAAGAACGGATTCGACGCGCTCTTGTTGTACTCACCGAGCACGGCGCCGGTCTCGGTTCGGAACTGCTCTTGGCTGTAAGAGAGGTGCTCGAAGCGGTCGGCCTCGAGATCGACGAGCTCATCGAGCACGCCCGCCGGCGCCGTGGTCGTGTAGAGCGTGAAGTCCTGCGTGGTGTAGGCGTTGTTGTCGGCGCCGAAGGACTGGATCTTCGCCTCGTACGCTGCCTCGGGGAAGCGCTCGGTCCCGCGGAACATCATGTGCTCGAAGAGGTGCGCGTAGCCGCTCTTGCCAGGCTCCACCTCGTCGCGCGACCCCACGCGGACGAGCGTGTAGTACGCGATGATCCCAGGGCTGTCCCACGGGACGGTCATCACGGTCAGCCCGTTCGGCAGGTGGTCCACGACCGGCGGCGTCTGAAAGAGCTCAGCCAGCGGGTCGCGTCGTTCGGCGGGCGTGGCGTGCTCCTGACCCGACACGAAGAGCGGCGAGACGAGCATCACCGCCGCCACCAGAGAGAGCAGCGTGATGCCAGGGGCACGCACGCGAGTGCTTCGTCGATCCACGGTCACCTCCCAGGGGCGGCGGATGCTACCGCAGGCCGTCCCGCGCAGACATCCTTCGTGACTCGGGGCGCACAATCTGTGCCGATCGAGGAGGACTTCTGCCCCCGCGCGCGCCGCGCCGCCGGCACGGTCTGCGACGAAGGGGCGAATCGCTGCGCTCCCAGCTGCGACGCGATCTGAAAAAGTACCGGGCTGTGGTCCGGGCCCTGGCACGGCCCAGCGGGCTCCTCTGCGCCAAGCGAGGCCTCGTCCGCAACGTTTCGATGGGGGTCTGCTAGAGTCCCAGTGGACCATGCCTGCCATCGACGTCCCTCTACTGGGATCCCTCATCATCTGCGCGACGCTCGTTTCCGCCGCCTATACCTTCGCGGTCAGCCTCGCAGCGGGGCGTGGCCGTCCTCAGATGCTCGGCGCCGCTCGCTTCGGCGCCTACGCGACCTGTGCGCTCATCGCGCTGGGCATCTGCCTGTTGGCGTACGCGTTCCAGACGCACGACTTCCGCATTCGCTACGTCGCTCGCTACAGCGATCGCTCCATGGCGTGGTGGTACCTCGTCACCTCTCTATGGGGCGGCCAGGACGGGTCACTGCTGTGGTGGTCGTTCCTCTTGAGCGGATGGACGGCGGTGTGCACGCGCTGGATGCGCGGCCGCTTCGTCGAGCTTCAGCCCTGGGTCATCGCGACCCTGATGAGCATCCTCGCCTTCTTCCAGATCCTGATGCTCTTCGCGGCGAACCCCTTCGCCATCACGCCCGCGTCGACGCCCATGGACGGAGAGGGGCTCAACCCGCTCCTTCAGAACTACTGGATGATCATTCACCCGCCGACGCTCTACATGGGCTTCGTCGGTTGGTCGATCCCCTTCTCCTTCGCCGTCGCCGCGCTCGCCACCGGGCGTCTCCACGACGAGTGGCTCCTCGCCATTCGCAAGTGGACGCTCATGGCGTGGCTCTTCCTGTCGTGCGGCCTACTGCTCGGCGCGCTCTGGTCCTACGAGGAGCTCGGGTGGGGCGGTTACTGGGCATGGGATCCGGTGGAGAACGCCTCCTTCATGCCCTGGCTGGTCGGCACGGCCTTCCTGCACTCCGTGATCATCCAAGAACGCTACGGGATGCTGAAGGGCTGGAACCTCTTCCTGATCTGTCTGACCTTCTTCATGACGATCTTCGGGACGTTCCTGACCCGTTCGGGGCTGATCGCCAGCGTCCACTCCTTTGCCGAGAGCAACATCGGCATCTATTTCGTCTGGTACATGGGCTTCATCGCGGTCGTCTGCACCGCGCTCATCGTCTGGCGCTGGAAGGAGCTGAAGGCGGTCCACAAGATCGAATCGCTCGCGAGCCGGGAGTTCGCCTTCCTTCTGAACAACTGGATCCTGGTCGCCATGATGGTGACCACCCTGGTGCTCACCACCTTCCCGCTCCTGTCCGAGTGGCTGTGGTCCGAGGAAGTCACCGTCGGCCCCCCCATCTACAACCGGTGGATGGTGCCCTACGGCATCGTGCTGTTGATCCTCGCCGGCGTTGGTCCGCTCATCTCCTGGCGCAAGGCCACGGGTAAGAACCTCGTCCGCGCCTTCACCATTCCTGTGTCCGTCGCGCTCGGCGCGGGTCTGTTGCACCTCGCCTTTGGCTCGGCCGTGGGCTTCCCCGCGTACATCCCAGCCGAAGCGGTCTACGACGCGCCGGCCGACAAAGTCCTGGCCGCGCTCTTCTCCGTCGCGCCGCTGATCTCGGTCATCACCTGCGTCTTCGTGGTCGCCACCGTCGTACAGGAGTTCTGGCGGGGCACGTCGGTGCGCATGCGGAGCAAGGGGGAGAGCTTCGGCACGGCGCTCGTCACCCTCGTCAGCCGCGCGAAGCGCCGTTACGGCGGCTACCTCGTCCACGTCGCGGTGGTGCTGATGTACATCGGCTTCACCGGTGCGGCCTACGACGTCGAGAAGGAAGCGGCGCTCCGTCCGGGCGAGTCGCTCGACATCAAGGGCTACCAGATCCGTTACGACGACGTGCGGATGGAGAACGACGGCTCGAAGCGGATGGTCTTCACCGACATGACCATCCTCGACGACGAAGGCGACGAAGTCGCGCTGGTCTCGCCGGCGAAGTTCATCTACCGGACGCATCCGGACATGCCCACCACCGAGGTCGCCATCCGCTACGGTGTGGTGGAGGACATCTACGTGATCATGGCGTCGGTCGACCCCCAGAGCCGACGCGGCACCTTCCGCGTGATCGTCCGGCCGCTGGTGATGTGGATCTGGATCGGTGCGCTCTTCCTGATCTTCGGCACCTTCATCGCTGTCTCCCCGTCGGTGAAGGAGATCCTCGGGCGCGAAGGCACCATACGCGAGGCAAACGCACGGGTTCAGCGCCTGCGTGCCTTCACCCGTGGGGGTGCGGCGCTGGTGGTGCTGACAATCGCCGCGCTGATGCTGCGCTTTGGTGCGACGCAGGCGATGGGCATGGTGTTCATCTTCCTGGCCGCGGTGGTAGTTCTCGCCTTCCTCGGGTTCCTCTGGCAGAGCCTTCGCGGGGCCTTCGGCGCCGAAGAGGCGCTGGCCTTCGCGGCGACGGCCCCGAGCGTCGAGCGGCAGGCGCTGGGGGAGGAGAAGGACGCCCTGGTGAAGAGCCTCAAGGACCTCGCGTTCGAGCGCGACATGGGCAAGATCTCGGACGAGGACTACGACCGCCTCGAGCGGCGCCTCCGCGCCCGCGCGCGCGAGGTCCTCAAGCTCCTCGACGAGGACATCGCCGCCTTCGTGGTCGACGCCGAGAAGCTGGTCGCGAACCACCTCGAGAAGCTCGGCAGGGGCTCGCCCTACCGCGATCGCCTACGCGACGACGCCGCGAAGAAGAAGAAAAAGCCGAAGACGTCGAAATCGAAGGCCAAGGCGAAGCCCGAGAGCGAGGCGCACCCCGATTCCACCCCGCCGCTCGCCGGTTCCATCACCTGCTGGAGCTGCGAAACCGAGAACGATGGCGACGCCGATTGGTGCAAGGCCTGCGGCGCCCGCGTGAGCGAGCACAAGTGCGAGGAGTGCGACACCTGGAACGACCCCGACGCGGCCTTCTGTAAGAAGTGCGCGCACAAGTTCGTGGTGAAGATGACGGCGGAGGAGGAAGAAGCGTCGGAGGCCGAGACAGAGACAGAGGCCGAGACAGAGACAGAGGCCGCGTCCAAGGCGGAGGCCGAAGCCGAGGCCGAAGCCGAGGAGGGCTCCGACGACGAAGACGGCTCCGACGACGAAGAGGACTCCGACGACGAAGACGACTCCGACGACGAAGACGACTCCGACGACGAAGACGACTCCGACGACGAAGACGACTCCGACGATGAAGAGGACTCCGACGACGAAGAGGAGGACAAGTGATGCGTAGCCTGCTCATCGCCGCTCTCCTCCTCCTTCCGCTCTCGGCCGCTGCCCAGCAGCCCGAAGGGCCCCTTCCGCCCGGGCATCCGCCGACCCAGGCGACGCCGCCAGGCCATCCGCCGACCCAGCAGGCGATGCCGCCCGGCCATCCCACCCAGCAAGCGCTGCCGCCTGGCCACCCCACGCAGCAGGCGCTGCCGCCCGGTCATCCGCCGCCCACCGGTCCCGTCGAAGCGCGCCAGCAAATCGCTGACGAAGAAGTGCGCACCGATCAGGAAGCGCGCGAGGAGCGGGACGAGCCCGGCGTGCCAGACGACCACATTCGGCAGGCCCTGTCGGGCGAAGCCGCCGAGCTCTCCTCGGCGCTTCCCAGCCGCGAGGTGCCGGTCGGCGCGATCCGAGTGATGGTCGTGGACGAAAACGGCCTACCGGTGGATGGCGTCGAGGTGGAGCTCGCCGTGATGCACCAGGACGGCGAGCGCGACCACAACCGGCAGGAGACGGACGACACCGGTCTCACCCTCTTCTCCGACCTGCCCACGGGCCAGTCGCAGGCCTATCGCATCAACGTCTACGCCGACGGTGCCCGCATGAGCTCGGATCCCTTCCAGCTCCCCAGCGACCAGGGCTACCACGTCTCGATCATCAAGCTGCCCACCACGCGCTCTAGCCGCGCCGTGCTCTTGATGCTGCATCGCACCTTCCTCGAGCTCCGCTCGGAGCGCCTCCACGTCGTCCACCAGCTGCAGCTGGTGAACCTGGCGCGCGAGATTCTACGTCTTCCCGACCGAGGGCCTGGAGGTCGCGCTGCCGGAAGGCGCCACCGCCTTCCAGTCTCAGGAGGTCATGACCGACCAGCGCTTCGCCGAGAGGGAGGGTGGCTTCACCCTCGAGGGCTCCCTGCCGCCAGGTCGCGTCAACCTGGTCTACGCCTACGACCTCGAGCTCGACGGAACCGAGATCGACTTCCGCGTCCCCGTTCCCTTCCGCACCTTCGCGGTGCGGGTCGAAGCGCTGGCCTCTCCCGACATGCGCCTCGACGTCGCAGGCATGCCTTCGGCCGAGGTCGCCGAGACCGAAGGTCACCGGCTGCTGATCACCGAGTTGCAGCGCGAGCCCACCGATCCTCCCCTCGAGGAGCTCGTCATTCACCTGTCGGGTATCGAGGGCCCGGGGCCCGAGCGCTGGATCGCGGTCGGTGCGGGGCTCGTCTTCTTGATCATGGGCCTGCTCTTCGCCTATCGCAGCGGCGCCGGCGACCCGGTTCACGCGGCGCGCGCTCGCAAGCTTCAGAAGAAGGACCTCCTCGACCAGGCCGCGGATCTGGAGCGCATGTTCGAAGAGAACGAGATCGGGCCGAAGTATCGGCAGAGACAGATGGATGCGATCACTGCACAGCTCGCGTCTCTCCTCCGCGAGGAAGAGGCTGCGAAATCGCGCGACACCTGAAGGACGGCCCTGACGATGCGGACTGACGCGAGCACGCCCGAGAGCGAAGCCAAGAAGTCGGAGCCGGCCCGACCCACACCCGAAGCCTTCGCCAAGCTGAGCAAGAAGAAGATGATCGGCCAGCTCAAGTCGGTGGGAATCGACCGGGGCAAGAACAGCAAGAAGGACGCGCTCGTAAAGGCCTACCGCGACTGGTACGAGGCATCCGGCTCGCCCTCGGTGCCCGAGGCCGCGGACGATGGTCGGGACGGCGCGGCGCCAGCGGTGGTCGAGGACGAGCGGCGCAAGTCGCCGCGCGCTCAGATCAACGTCGAGATCGGTCTGCAGACCGAGACGAACTTCTTCGTCGGCTTCTCCGGGGACATCTCCGAGGGGGGCATCTTCGTCACCACCGTTTCGTTGCTGGCGATCGACACTGCGGTGACGCTCTCTTTCGCCTTTCCCGGCGGCATCGAGATCCAAGCCGAGGGCGTGGTCGCTTGGACGCGCGAAGGCCTGACCTTCGACAGCAACCTGAACACGGGGATGGGGATCCGCTTCACCCGTCTCGACGACGCGGCGCTCGCGGCCATCAAAGAGTTCACGAGCATCCGCGAGCCGATCTTCCACGAGCTCTGAGCGCGCGGAGACGGAGCCTCAGCGCGGGTGGGCCTGGAAGAAGGTCCACATCGCGTCGGTGGCGTGGATGTCGTTCGTGTTGTTGCCGAGGAAGGGGATTGTCGTCCCACCAGGCCACTGATGGCCCCCTCCGTCGATGGTGCAGAGCTCCACGCTGACGCCGTCACGGCAGCCGGGCCAGCGCTTGCAGGTGACGTCGCCCATCGTCAGGTACACCTCGCTCGTGGCAGAGCAGCCGTTCCGCTGCGCCCACTCCTGCATCGTGTCGGGCACCGAGAAGAAGCCGCCGAACCCGTCGTAGGGGACGATGTTGTCGTCGGTCCCGTGAAAGTGAAGGACGGATATCGGTCTCGCGGGTGAGCAGGGGACCGTGCCGTTGGGCCCCGACACCGGGGCGACGGCCGCGATACGGTCCGCGAGATCGCATGCGAGGCGATGCGCCATGTAGCCGCCATTCGACAGCCCGGTGGCAAAAACGCGATCGGTGTCGATGCAGAGCGCGCTTTCGAGGGCGTCGAGGAGCGCAGCGACGAAGCCCACGTCGTCCACGTCGTTGCTCATGGCGCTGCCGCAGCAGATCCCGGCGTTCCAGGTCTCGTCCACGCCCTCGGGATGGACCGCGATGAAGCCTTCGCGATCTCCCTTGCTGCGCATGCCCGACACGATCATCTCCTGGCTCGCGTTGCTGTTGCGGCCGTGAAGATCGATGACCACGGGCGTCGGCGCGTCGGGGTCGTACCCGGCGGGGAAGTGCACCGCGAAGCGACGCGTGCGCCCGTCGTGCTCGAGGGTCCAGACGCGATCGTTGTCGCCGGGGTCGAGACCACATCCGTCCCCGCCGGTGGCGGTGGGCGCGCCGGTATCGGGCGGTGTGGATGCGTCGGGTGGCCGACCAGGCGCGCCGGCGTCGTCAGCCGACGCGGCCCCATCGGGCATCAGGCGGGTGCCGCCATCGGAAGGCGAAGAAGGGTCGGGTGCCCGATCGCTCGGCATCGGCGCAGAAGAGCACCCGATCATCAGCGCGATCAGAACCCAACCGGCGCGGGGACTCGGAGTTGCCGGCTTCATTGGTTCGAGCGTCGGGACTGCAAGGCAGGTGCCGAGCTCTGAGCGCCATTGACAAAGACTTAATGCATCCGCGAGTGGCCACCCTGCCCACCCGATGGAGCGCATGTCGCTCCAGCGTGGTCCAGCCTCCCCAGCAGTGCCTCAGCAGAGATTGCGGGCGGCGGCGGCGGCGCGGAGGCCGGCGCGGAAGTCGGGGTGGGCGATGGAGGTGAGGAGCTTGGCCCGTTCGCGCAGGGTGCGGCCGCGGAGGTTCACGGCGCCGTGCTCGGTGACGACCCAGTGGACGTGGCCGCGGGTGGTGACGACGCCGGCTCCGGGGCGGAGCTGGGGGACGATGCGCGAGATCTTGCCGCCGCGGGTGGTGGAGGGGAGCGCGATGATCGCCTTGCCGCCGGGGGAACGCAGGGAGCCCTGCACGAAGTCCATCTGTCCGCCGATGCCGCTGAAGATGCGCTCGCCCACCGAGTCGGCGCAGACCTGACCCGTGATGTCGATCTCGATGGCCGAGTTGATCGACGTCATCAGATGCTGCTTACCGACCTCGTTCGGGTCGTTGACGATGTGACTCGGGTGCATCTCGACGATGGGATTGCCGTCGAGGAAGCGATGGAGCTTGTCGCTCCCCATCGCGAAGGAGCAGACGCCACGTCGCTCGAATCGCGTCTTGAGACTGTTGGTGATCACCCCCGCCTCGATCAGCTCGACCAGACCGTCGCTCATCATCTCGGTGTGCAGGCCCAGGTCTCGGTGCCCTTTCAGCGCCGCCATCACGGCGTTGGGGACGTTGCCGATCCCCACCTGCAGCGTGGCCCCGTCCGGTACCAGGGCGGCGACATTCCTGCCGATCGCCTCCTCGATCGGGCCGAAGGGCGCGGGCTCCACCGTCGGAAGGGGGTGGTCGACCTCCACCGCGTAGTCGATCTCCGAGACGTGCACGGCGGACGTGCCCATCGTATGCGGGACGCGCGGGTTGATCTCGGCGACCACGATCTTCGCGTGCTCCACCGCGGAGAGCGCCGTCGCGATGGAGAGACCGAGACGGCAGAAGCCGTGAGCGTCGGGCGGCGTCACCTGGATGAAGGTCACGTCGATGGGGAGCGTCCCGTCGCGGAAGATGGAGGGGATCTCCGAGAGGAAGACCGGCGTGAAGTCGGCGCGCCCCGCCTCGATGGCGTCTCGCACGTTCGGACCGGCGAAGAGCGCGTTGTGACGGAAGCTCTTGGAGCAGCTCGAGTCCGCGTAGGGCGCGGGGCCGTCGGTGTGGAGGTGGACGATCTCGACGCTCTCGAGCTCGTCTTTGCGCTCGACCAACGCCTCCACCAGAACGATGGGCACCATCGACGCCTCGTGGAGATAGACGCGATGGCCGGAGCGCACGACGGCGACGGCTTCTTTGGCGGAGACCTTCTTCATTTCTCGGGCGGCAGACTACACCCGCTGAGCTACGCGCCGCTCGTGACAATGCACGCCACGAGCGACGAGACCCCGCTCTCCACAGGGCGGAGAGCGGGGTCCGGTCAGGACGGCGTCGATTCGTCAGCGCATCAGCTGCTGGGCCCGTCGCGCCAGCTCGACGAACTCGCGCTGCTCCTCCTGCTGGCCCAGCGCCCCCTCGGCGATGGCGATGACGCGCGGGAGCTCGGCGGCGTCCGCGTGCTGGGAGTGGGCGAGGATCTCGGCGTACTCGACCACCGCCGCGCCGAAGCGGAAGGAGCTCGAGGCGCGCTCGAAGCTGCCGACGGCGTCCTGAGCGGTGAAGGGATAACGGCGGAGGTAGCTCTGGTCGCCGTCGGCATCCTTGTAGCGGAGGCGAACCTCGGCGAGGGACTCGGTGGTCTGCCGCAGGTCGACGCCATCGCGAAGCTCGATCTCGATGAACGCGGTGACGAAATCGCCCGCGCCGACCTCGGCCGCGTCCACCGTGTCGTCAGCGAAGTCCTCGTGGGCGAGGATGCGGTTGTCGTAGCCGATGATGCGGTGGCTCTGCACGATGCGGTCGTTGAGCTCGACCTGCACCTTGGCGTCCTTGGCGACCACCTGCAGGGTCGCCGAGAGGTCGCGGCCGAGGGCGCGGTCCGCCTCGCGGCGGTTGTCGATGAAGCCGTAGTTGCCGTTGCCGCGGTCGGCGAGCTGCTCCATGAAGGAGTCGTTCAGGTTTCCGCGCCCGAAGCCGAACACGCTCAGGGTGATGCCCTGCTCCCGGCGGCGCTCGACCTCCTGGATGAGCCCTTCACCGGTGAGGCCGACGTTGAAGTCGCCGTCCGTGCAGAGGATGACGCGGTTGATGCCGCCGCGGACGAGGTGCTGGGCGGCCAGGTCGTAGGCGGTGCGGATGCCCGCGGCGCCGTTGGTGCCGCCGCCAGCGCTGAGACCCGCGATGCCCTGCTCGACCGGCGCGCGGTGGCTGAGCTCGGTCGGCGGCAGGACGATGCGGTCTGCGCCGGCGTAGGTCACGATCGCGACCCGGTCGTTTCCGCGGAGGTTCTGCGAAAGCTGCTGGAGCGAGTACTGCACGAGGCCGAGCTTCTCCGACGACGCCATCGAGCCGGAGACGTCGACGAGGAAGACGAGGTTGGTGCGGGGGCGCGCCTGCTCGGCCACGTCCATGGCGCGAACGCCGATGCGGAGCAGGTGCTTGCCCTGGCCGAAGGGTGAGGGCGCCGCCTCGAGGTGCACCGCGAAGGGGGTGTCCGACTGCGGGTCGGGCCCGCGATCTTCGAAGTCGAAGAAGTTCACGTACTCTTCGGCGCGCACGCTGGCGGGCTCCGGGAGCCGGCCGGAGTCGATGTCGCGGCGCATGATGGTGTAGCTCGCGGTGTCGACGTCGAGAGAGAAGGTCGCCAGGCGATCCTGTCGCGTGTCGATGACCGGGCTCTCCTCGGTGTGGGAGTAGCTCTCGCCCGCCTGGTAGTCGGCCCCCGTGGCCTCCGCCATCTCGCCCCCGTAATAGCCGCCCGCTTCATCCGCCGCGTAATCGCCCTCCGCCGGGCTCGAGTAATAGGTCGCGCCCCCACAGGCTCCCGTCGCGCCGATCAGCGCGAGGACACAGGCAATTTTCGTGACTCGATTCATGGCCTTCCTCCGTCGTTCAGCGGAGAAACGCCGCTCCGGGGGCGCGCTTACACCCGGGCAGAGATTTTTCGCTACCCTCTGCGGCCATGAAGGGAACGCATTGGGGAGCCGCGCTTCTGTGCGCGGTCGTGGGCTGTGGGGGCGCGCAGCCGGTGGCGGAGACCGAGACCGATACGGCCGCGGAGACCGAGACGGTCTCGGAGACGGAGACGGAGACGGCGACGGAAACGGAGTCGGGCGCGGAGACCGAGACGGTGGCGGAGACGGAGACCGAGTCGGAGACGGAAATCGACTCGGAGACCGAGGCAGAAGAAGAGGAAGAAGAAGCAGAGGAAGAGGTCGCCGAGGCGGCGCCCGCCGAGCCGCCCTTGACCTCCCCCACCGCCGAGACGCTCGAAGCCGCCATCCTCGCCGCGGCCACCGACCGGCTCGCTTTTCGCCGCCTGGTCGATCCGGCGTGGGGCGTGGGTGTCTTCGACCCGGCCGAGGCGGGGATCCACCAGTACTGCGAGATGCGGAACATCGCCAACAACCCCGGGCTGGGCTTCGTGTTCAACCACGGCGACGAGTTCAGCTGCAATCGCGAGCTCTCGCGCTGCACCGTGAAAGACGACTCGCGCGCCGGCTACGCGTTCTTCTTTCGCGAAGGCGAAGGCGACACGGTCTTCCTCAACGCCATCGTCCACTACCCGCAGCGCATTCCCAATCGCGAGGGTAGTGCTGCGCGCACCTTCGTCCGGGGCGGCGACGGCGTCTGCGGCGTTCACGAGGCGGTGCGCTCTGCCGACGCCGCGCCGCCTTCGCAGCTCAGCGTCTTCGTCTCGGAACAGACCGGCCTCGTGCCCGAGGCGCTCACCGAGCACCACTGCGGCGACGACGCCGCCGCCGCGTTTTCGGAGCGCCTCGGCACCATGCGCCACCGCCGTCCGCGCGAGTGCAACCGCAACCCGGCGCGCTGCGTCTGGCGCAGCGGCGACGAGGACTACACCGTCTACGCGACCGACGAGGGTGCGCCCTACGCCATCGCCATCACCCGTTTCGGCATGCACGAGGACCTCGCGCGCACGCAGGCGCGCGCCGTGGACGCCTTCTTGCGCGATGCCGCGCAGCAGGGCTGCGAGTGAGAGCGGGGAGCTACCCGCTCCCCTCCTTGCTCTCGCCGCGGAACGGGTCGGGCGGGATGTTCATGACGCGCGCGCCGAACTGCTCGATGAGGTAGCGGAGCACGGCGCGTAGCGACAGGACGTGCAGGGGCTTGCCCTCCGGATCGACGATGGGCACGTGGCGGAAGCCGCCGACGTGCATCTTGTTCATCAGGAAGATGAGGCTGTCGCCCGGCTGCAAGGTCTCGGGGTCGGCGGTCATCACCTTGGTCACCGGCGACTCCTGAAAAGACAGGTCCTTGCCGGTGACCTTGGTGAGCACATCGCGCTCGGTGACGATTCCGGCCAACCGCTCACCGTCGACCACCAACACCGAGCCGATCCGGTGCTCCTGCATCATCCGGATCGCCTCGCCGATGGTGGCCGAGGACGAGACCGAGATCGCCGGGCCGTCGCAGAGCTCGGAGATCGGCTCGTCGAGCACGTCCGGCGTGATGGTCGGCGGCTCCGAGCTTCGCTCCTCGACGATCGCCAGCTCTTCTTCGATCGGATCCATGCGTGACCCCCCCAGACACCACATGGTGCCAAAAGGGGGGCACGTGGATCAAAGGTCCCTGCGTGCGGGCACCCCGCTAGAACGGAATGTCGTCGTCGCCGAAGTCGTCCGGGTAGTCGCCGCCGCCGCCGCCGCCGCCGCCACCGCCGCCGCCACCGCCGCCACCGCCGCCACCGCCGTAGCCGCCGCCACCGCCGCCGCCGTAGTCACCACCCCCACCGCCGCCGCCACCGCCGCGACCGCCGCCGAGGAGCACGATGTTCGTCGCGACGATCTCGGTCGTCGAGCGCTTGTTGTTGTCCTTGTCTTCCCACTGGCGGGTCTGGATGCGTCCCTCGACGCAGATGCTCCGGCCCTTGCTGAGGATCTTGTTCAGCGCCTCGCCGCGGTTGCCCCAGACGATGACCGTGTGCCACTCGGTGCGCTCCTGGCGCTCCTTGTTGCGGTCGACGTAGGACTCGGTGGTCGCCAGGCGCATGCGCAGGATCGCCTGACCGTTCTGGGTGAATCGGAGCTCGGGATCCATCCCGAGATTGCCGATGAGGATGACCTTGTTGAGACCTTCTGCCATGTTCCGTTCTCTCCTGTTCGTATGCCGTTCGGGGCTTGGCGGGGCGTGATGTAGCCCAAGCGTCGGCTTTGGGCCACAGCGGAAGGACGGTCTGGTGGGTGCTCGACTGACAGGGCCGAAAATGCAGCTATTCTCGACCCGATGGCCAAGAAACGAGCCGATCTCCTCCTGGCCGAGAGGGGGCTCTCGCCGAGCCGCGAGCGGGCGCGGGCGCTGATCCTCGCCGGCCGCGTCTTCTCGGGCGAGACCCGCGTGGAGAAGGCGGGGACACAGCTGGCCGAGGACGCGGCGCTCGAGGTCCGGGGCGAGGACCTGCCTTACGTTTCTCGCGGCGGGCTCAAGCTCGAGGCTGGCCTCGACGCCTTCGCGGTCGACCCGAAGGGATGGGTCGTGGCGGACTTCGGCGCCAGCACCGGTGGCTTCACAGACTGCGTCCTGAGCCGGGGCGCGACCCGCGTCTACGCCATCGACGTCGGCTATGGCCAGCTCCACCACACGCTGCGCAACGATCCACGCGTGGTGGTGATGGAGCGGACGAATGCCCGCCATCTGAAACCCGGCGACCTGCCCGAGCCGGTCGACATGGTGGTCATCGACGCCTCCTTCATCGGCCTCGACAAGCTGCTCCCCGCCGCCAAGGCGCTCCTCGCGCCCAGTGGGACCATCGTCGCGCTGGTCAAGCCACAGTTCGAAGTGGGCAAGGGCAAGGTCGGCAAGGGCGGCGTCGTCCGCGACCCGGAGCTCCGCGCGCAGGCGATCCGCGACGTCGAGAAGTCCGCAGAGGCGCTGGGCTTCGACGTGCGCGGTCGCATCGACTGCCCCGTGCACGGACCGAAGGGCAACGTCGAGGCGCTGATCCACCTGGTGAATGCGGCCTGACAGCGGGACGCGCTCGCCGAGGCGCAACCTCAGCGCACCACGATCGTCCCGACCTTCGCCTCGTCGCGATCCTCGATCTCCACGCGATCGCTCGTGAGAGGCTTGCGCACGCGGCCGCGATAGACGCCGAAGTGGATCACGTACTCACCCGCCGCCGCCGAGTAGGGCACGCTCACGGTGGTGGTGTAGCGAATCCAGCGCTCCTCGGGCCACGTCTCGAAGGCACGCGGCGGATCGTGGTCGGCGAGGAATCGCCCGTGCTCCCCGCCGCGGACGTGCGCGAAGACCCGCCACCCCGCATCCATTGGCCCGCGGACCCGCCAGGTCCAGGTGATCTGCATTCGCCGGCCGTGCCGGACCGGCTCCTCGGGCAGATCGAGCCCCACCAGCGTGAGCTCGTCGCCCACCTCCACGTCGACGCGACGTTGCACCTCGGGCTCACGGTCGAGCACCTCGACTGCGCCCTCGTCGTCGGACGAGAGCTCCGACCAGTCGAGGAACGCTTCCAGCACGGGCTTGGCATCGGCGCAGCGCCCCGGGTCGTCGATGATGTCGTGCAACTCGTCCGGGTCACGGTCGACGCGGTAGAGCTCCCAGCTGCTGTGTGGGCGGATGTTGTGGATGACGTGACAATGCGCACTGGCGGCGCCTCGAATGTCGTGACCGGTCCACGCCACCTGCTGGAAGACGTAGCGGTTCGGGTCCTCCTCTTCCTCGCCGATCGCGAGCCCGACCAACGACCGCCCCATCATCTCCGCGGTGGGCTGCGCGCCGACCAGGTTCGCGAGTGTGGGCAGAATGTCCACGTGACCCGCGGCGGTGATCACGTGGCGCGGCTCGATGCCGGGGATCTTGATCAGGAGCGGCACCTTGGTCTGCGCCGCGTAGAGGTGATAGCCGTGGAAGTCGACGCCGTGCTCGCCGAAGCCCTCCCCGTGGTCGCCGGTGAGCACGATGATCGAGTCGTCGTAGAGGCCGCGCTCCTTCAAATCGGCGAGGAGGCGACCGATGTGGTGATCCGTGAAGAGGATCTCCTGGTCGTAGACGTCCATCGGCTCGTCGCCGAAGGATTCGAAGCCCTCGTGCGATTCGTACTCGTGATGCGGGTCGTAGTAGTGCACCCACAGGAAGAAGCGACGGTCTCCTACACCTTCCAGGAAGCGAAGCGCGGCGTCCGTCTGCTCCTCCGATGACGAGCCGTGGCTCGTGGCCGGCCCGCGCCGTGGGTCTTGCCGGTGCAGACGGGAGTTCGCGTTGTCGTAGACGTCGAAGCCCTGATCCATCCGGCGTTGGGCCGAGAAGTACCAGTGGTTGGTGAAGGCCGCGGTGCTGAAGCCGCGGCGCTTCATGATCTCCCCGATGGTGGTCGCGCGCCGCTCGATGCCCGGCCAGGGCCGCACCGAACGGTCGTAGTAGACGTTGAGGGGATAACGGCCGGTGAGGATCGCAGGCATGGAGTAGCGAGTGGACGGCGCGTGCGCCCAGGCGTTGTCGAAGACGATCGAATCCTCGGCGAGCGCGTCCATGCGCGGGGTGGTGTTCCGCTCGTACCCATACATCCCGAAGTGATCGGCGCGCACCGTGTCGATGGTGATGAGCACCACGTTGGTCCGGTTCGGGAGGGCGGCTGGCACGTGGGCGAAGCGGACCTCGTCCGGGTCTCGATCGAGGACCGCGTCTCCGCCGATGCAGTTCTGATCGATCCCATCGCCGGGGATCTCGGTCCCTCCCGGATGCGCCGTACGATCGAAGTCGTCGCAGTCGCCCCCGCCCAGGATGCTGCTGTAGCCGTCGCCGTCGAAGTCGACGAGCCCGCGGTAGCCCTCGATGAAGGTGCCGCCCAGACCGGTGAAGGTGATCACCGCCTGGCGAACCGACTGCACGCTGCCCGTCGCCAGCGCGGTCCCGACGCTGCCGGCGAAGAGCACGACGATCACCCCCGCACGTATCCCGAGGTTCCTGCGCCACAGCGCGCGCGCGCAGATGCGTCCCGCGGCGAGCCCCGGGAACGCGAGCACCAGCGCGCCGAGGGCCACCCAGAGCCCGCGGAGCGGCAGCACGACGAGGAGATCTCTGAAGTAGACGACGCCGGCGACCGCGCCGATCGAAGCGAGGGCGGCGGCGACGATGGCGAGCATCGCGCGGCCGTGAATCGCGCGGTTCAGCCGCGGGCTCCTTCGGCAGAGCAGAGCGAGGAGCCTTTCGACGGGGAGGGCCAGGAGCACCGTCGACGCGATCACCGCGAGGAGCGCACCCGCCCCGAGCAGCATGGAGAGGCCGAGCTGCAGTCCGACGTGACGACGCGTGGCGAGGCCCTCCATCGCGGTGTCGAAGGCGAGCCGACCAGCCACCGCGATCACCATCGGGGCGACAAGCAGCAGGGCGAGCGCGCTCAGACGCCGGGAGGGATCGAGGAGCGCGCGCCACAGCTCGCCCAACCGCGTGCCGCCGAGCACCACCAAGAGCGCGGTGAGCCCGGCGCCCGCGACGGCACCAACGAAGCCCGAGCTCGAGAGCTGATGGAGCAGGAAGAGGAGCCGCGCGCCGAAGCCCGGGACGAACTGCGCAGAGGATCCCCAGCTGACGATTCCGTCGATGAGCCCCGCGCCAGCGCCGGCGAACCATCCACCGATCGCCCCCCGAACGATCCACTCTCCATGTCCGATCGGTGACGGCTCGGTGTCGGCCACGACGCGAGGCACCATACCCCAATGCCGCGTCAGCGCCCGCGAATCTGCTCCTCGAGCGAGAGCGCATGTTCGCGCAGGGCGGCGTTGTCGCGCTCGAGCGCGTCGACGCGCCGCGTCAGGGCCTGGATCGCGGCGATGGTCACGCCAGTCGCGTCGACGGGATGGATCACCCGGTCGTCGGCGCCCACGCCGAAGCGCTGGTGGAAGTCCTGGGCCATCGGTCCGACGTGACGCACGTCCCCGCCCTCGTCGCGGTAGCTCCACTCGCTGATCGGCAGCGAGGTGAGAGCGGTGAGGATCGCGTCTTCGTCGATGGTCTCGAAGTTCTCCTTCGCGTTCCGGTCACAGCGAAGGTTGCACATCTCCGCGCATTGCCCCTCCGCCGGGTAGGGGACGCCGGTGCAACACATCTGGCCGGAGGGGCAGCCGCCGCTGATGCAGCCGGCCGCCGCGTCGCCGCCACCATCGCTGGTCGCGCCATCACCGCTCGCCGAGTCACCGCTCGCCGAGTCGCCGCTCGCCGAGTCGCCAGCGGCGCTGTCGACAGTGACACTGGAATCGCCAGGAGACCCGTCGTCGCCGCACGCCGAAAAGGCCGAGAGGCACAGGAGAGCGAATGTCGAGATGCGAATCTTCATCATGCGATGAGCCTACATTCTCCAAAGGCCACTACAGGGTCGTTTTGCACGACCGCTCTGCCCGGAAAATGTTAGCGTCACGGTGATGCGAAGGAGGGTGTGCTTGGTCTTGGTGGCCATGGTGGTCTCGTCTTGCGGGAAGGACTCGCCTTCCAGTCTCCGGGTGAATCTGCGCACCGACTACACCCCAGGGCGGGACTTCAACGTCATCGAGACCGACTTCAGCGTCACGCCACTCACCGATGAAATGGACGGCGGCGAGCACGAGCGACGCACGGCGATGGTGGACGAGGACGCCATCGGCGGGATCCGGGTCGCCGAGCTCTTCGGGCTGCCCCGTGGTCCCGCTTACGTGCGCGTCCGACTGATCTCGCCGAGCGACGCGATCATCGGCTCGCGCGTCGTCTCCATCGAGCTCGACGACCCCTACGAGGTCACGGTGGTGATCAGCCACGCTTGCGCCGGTGTGTCGTGCCCGGGCTCCGATCAGTGCGAGGGCGGCGTTTGCGTGGGTTCGACGTGCGCTCCCGAGCAGCCCCTGGACTGCGGCGATGCGACTTGTGCGAGCGACAGCGACTGCGCCGCGGCTGCGGTGGTGAGCTGCGCGCAAAACGTCTGTCGGGAGGGGAGCTGCTTCGCGATCAGCTCGGACTCGGCCTGCCCGTCGGGACAGGTCTGCGACCTGGTCCGAGGCTGCGCTGACGCGTGCGCGACGGCAGAAACCGACTGCAACGACGGTGTGGACGAGGACTGTGACGGCATGACCGACTGCGAGGACCGCGTCGACTGCACGAGCCAGCCCTGCAGCGACGGATTCTGGTGCAACGGCACCGACACCTGCGGCCCGGACGGCATGTGCTCGCGGCACGTGGACGCCCCGTGTGAGCGCTACTGCAACGAAGGCATGCAGGTCTGTGACGCCTGCCGGACGGATGCCGATTGCGGCGCGGTGGCGAGCGATCCCTGGTCCGCATGCGAAGGCTTCACCGAGAGCTGCGACGACAGCGGCACCCAGAGCCGCGTGGTGACGACCCCGCGCTGCGTGGACCTGGCCTGCACCATGGAGATGACCACCGAGACGCGCGACTGCACCCGCACGGAGATCGCGTGCTGTCCGGAGCGCTCCTGCGCCACCTCGCTCTCCGACGCCATCGGAATGGCGCGCACCCCGAGCGGCAACGGCTACTGGATCTACGGCCGCGGCGGCACCCTCGTGCCCTTCGGCGATGCGCGCTGTTGCATGGGGCCCACCGGCGCACCCGACGGCCGCGCCGAAGCGGTCGAGGCCGACCCCTCGGGCTACGGCTTCTACGCCCTCGGCATCACCTCGCGTGTCTTCACCTACGGCGACGCGACCCTGCACGGCACGGGCGGGCTCGGCCTCGCCTCGGACATGGTCGCCGACCCCGACGGGAGCGGCTATTGGATCGTCAACCTCGTCGGTGACAGCCGCGCCTTCGACGCCGACGAGCTCGACGACCTCGTCGACCGCGGCGTCACGCTGAGCGCCGGCGTGGAGATCCTCGGCATCGCCGCCGAGCAGACCAGCGTCCACCGCGGCGCGTGGATGGTGGGGAGCGACTGCACGGTCTACGCGACGCCCAAGCGCGGCATGGTCCTGCCCGTTCACGGGATGCCGAGCAGCTCCGGCACCACCTCGGGATGCAGCCACATCGCGAGCCATCCCTCGTGCAGCGGCTACTGGGTCGTGACCGAGAGCGGTCAGGTCTTCGCATACGGCTGCGCCAGCGACCTCGGCGACGCCTCGGCCATGTCCTTGCCGAGCGACGTGATCCACATCGAGCCCACCGCCAGCGGTGACGGCTACTGGCTCGTCGCCGAGGACGGCTCGGTCTACGCCTTCGGCGACGCGACGGACTTGGGCGGCGCCTGAGCAGTGCTATAGGGGCCCGAGATGGCCGCGCCCCGCTACATCGTCGGTATCGATCTCGGCACGACCCACACCGTGGTGGCGAGCGCCGACACCTCCGTGACTCTCGAGGAGGGGGAGGCGCCGCAGATCGAGTCGTTTCGCGTCGACCAGCTCGTGGCGCCGGGGGAGATCGCGCCGCGGGACATGCTGCCTTCGGTTCGCTACCACCCCGCCGCGGGGCAGCTCGGGGCGGGGGAGACGGTGCTGCCGTGGAGCCACGAGGGCGAAGGGGAGCCGGCGGTGGTCGGTCAGCTCGCCCTCGAGCTCGGCGCCAAGGTGCCGGGGCGGCTGGTGGCGAGCGCCAAGAGCTGGCTCTCCCACGACGGCGTCGATCGCACGGCCGACATCCTGCCCTGGGGTGCACCCGAGGAGGTGCCGAAGGTCTCGCCGGTGGAGGCGAGCGCGAGCTACCTCCGGCACGTCTCCGCCGCGTGGGAGCACGCCCACCCGAAGCACCCCCTCGCGAAGCAGGAGATCATGCTCACGGTCCCCGCTTCCTTCGACGAGGGCGCCCGCGCGCTGACCCTCGACGCCGCGAAGCGGGCCGGTCTCGATCGCGTGCGCCTGGTCGAGGAGCCGCAGGCCGCCATGTACCAGTGGCTCGATCGCCATCGCGACGTCCTCGAAGAGTCCCTCGAAGGCGTGCACCTCGCTGTGGTGGTGGACGTGGGCGGCGGCACCACGGACCTCACGCTCATCAAGGTCGAGCTGCGTGAGAGCGGGCCCCGCCTGACCCGCATCGCCGTCGGCGATCACCTCATGCTGGGCGGCGACAACATGGACCTCGCCCTCGCGCGCGTGGCCGAGCCGCGGGTGGGCGGCGGCTCGCAGCTCGGGGCGAGCCGCTTCAGTCAGCTCATCCAGCAGGCGCGCGCCGCGAAAGAGCAGCTGCTGTCGGCGGGCGCGCCCGACGCGACGAAGATCACGGTCCTCGGCTCGGGCTCGAAGCTGATCGGCGGGGCGCGCTCCACCGACATCAGTCGCGAGGAAGTGGAGAAGCTGGTGCTCGACGGGTTCTTCCCGAAGGTGGAGGCGAGCGCGCGCCCCGAGAAGCGGCGCGGCGCCATCGTCGAGTTCGGCCTGCCCTACGTCGCCGACGCGGGCATCACCCGTCACGTCGCCGCCTTCCTCGCTCACCACGACGAGCTCGCGCGCGACGCTTTGGGCATCGGCCCCGAGGACGGTCCGGCCGTCCCGGACGCCGTGCTCTTGAACGGCGGCGTCTTCCGCGGCGACGCCCTGGCGAAGCGCCTCATCGAGGTCCTCGGCGACTGGCGCGGCGATGCACCGAAGCGCCTCGAGAACGACGCGCCCGAGCTCGCCGTCGCGCGTGGGGCGGTGGCGTACGGCCTGGCGCGCCGGGGCATGGGCCTGCGCATCGGTGGCGGCTCGGCGCGCAGCTACTTCCTGGTGCTGCCGGACGACGGAGAGGGCGCGCGCAAGGGCGTGTGCGTGCTCCCGCGCGGCGCCGAAGAAGGCGAGGACGTCGAGCTCGAGCGGCGCGCCATGTCCCTGAGGCTCGGCAAGCCGGTGCGCTTCCCGTTGGTCGCGACCTCCCAGGACGTCCGCCATCACCGTCCGGGCGACATCGTGGACATCGGCGGAGAGGGTTACCACGACCTGCCCCTCATGGCGGCGGTGCTCGAGAGCGACGATCCCTCTCAGAAGGACGTGGAGATCCCGGTGAAGGTGATCACCGCGCTCACCGAGGTCGGCACGCTCGAGATGAGCTGCGTGGACGCAGCGGATCCGAAGCGGCGCTGGAAGCTGGAGATGGCGTTGCGCGGGGCGAGCGCCAAGGAGGTCGCCGCCCAGAAGGTCACGCGCCTTCACCCGCGCTTCGAGGAAGCCACCGATCTCGTCCGGCGCATCTACGGCAAGAGCACCGACGGCGTGAAACCGGGCGAGGTGAAGACGCTGCGGAACAACCTCGAGAAGATCATCGGCAGCCGCGACACCTGGGATACGCCCTTGCTCCGTGAGCTCTTCGGTGCCCTCTTCGCGAACGTGAAGCGCCGCCGGCGCTCGGCCGCACACGAGCGCATCTGGCTCAACCTCGCGGGCTACACGCTGCGTCCGGGGTTCGGCTACCCCCTCGACGAGTGGCGCGTGAAAGAGCTCTGGTCGCTCTGGGACGCGATGATCCAGTACGTGCCGGAGTCACAGAACTGGGCCGAGTGGTGGATCATGTGGCGGCGCGTCGCCGGTGGGCTCGCCCCCGAGATGCAGGAGAAGATCCTCTCCGCGATCGAGTGGTACCTGCATCCGCCCACCAAGCGCCCCCGCAAGCGTCCGTCCGGCCCGAAGATGGCGGGCTACGACGACATGGTGCGCCTCGCCGGCTCCCTCGAGCGCGTCTCGCCCGAGCGAAAGGTGAAGATCGGCGACTGGCTGATGACGCGGCTGCTGGAGCACGACGAGAACACCCAGAGCTGGTGGGCGCTCGGGCGGCTCGGTGCGCGGGTTCCCTTCTATGGAAGCGCACACACCGTGGTGCCGCGGGCCGACGCCGAGCGGTGGTTGGGCGCGGCGCTCGGCGCGGACTTCGCGGCCGAAGAACAGGCCGCCTTCGCGGCGGCCGTGCTCTGTCGCGTGAGCGGCGATCGCCAGCGAGATCTGGGCGAAGCGGCTCGAGAGCAGGTGGCACAGCGCCTCTCCGATGCGGGTGCGCCGGAGGCGTGGCGCCGGATGGTCCTGGAGGTGACGCACCTCGACGAAGCCGAAGAACGCCGGATCTTCGGCGAAAGCCTTCCCCCCGGCCTCCGGCTGCTCGATTGACCCCATCTTGCCGCGAATAATATTGACTTTCCGGGGGCCTGGCGGGTTCAATGGCATCCGCTGGAGAGTCCCCGTTCCCAGGCTCTCTTCGAGGGACGAATGTTCACAGTCGTCATCACCGAAAAGGGTGGCGCCCAAAGGCGCATGGAATTCGACAAGAACGAGGTCACGATTGGCCGCGTTCAGGGCAACGACATCATCCTGCCCAAGGGCAACGTCTCAAAACGCCACAGTCGAATCGTCCTCAAAGACAACCGCTTCATCGTCGTCGACCTGAAGAGCACCAACGGTACCTACGTCAACGGTCGCAAGATCACGTCGCCCCTCGTCGTCAAGCCGGGCGACAAGATCTACATCGGCGACTTCATCATGACGGTGGAGGAAGGACCGCAGCCCGCGGCTCAGCCCTCTCCGCCGCAGCCGGCGTTCGAAGAGCCGCCGCCCCCGGCGCCGCCTCAACAACGTCGGAGCGGTGGCGCACCGCCTCCGCTCCATCGTTCCTCCCCCGGACAGCCCGCCGCGGCACCGGAGCCGGCGCCGCCGCCTCTGCCGCCGAAGCCGGAGCCCGAGCCGGAGCCGCCGGCGCCGGTCGCTTCAGCGCCGGAGCCCGAGCGCTATCCCCTCGACGAAGAGCCGAGCGGTGAGTCGCCGCCTCCGCGCGTCTCCGGTGGGCGTCCGCGCAAGAGCACGATGCAGCAGGACGCGGGCGCGCCCGCCATGCCGACCACGGCTCCGCCCGCGAAGCGGAGCGCGTCTCAGCCGCACATGCAGGCCGCTTCCCCTTCGGCGGCGTCAGCTCCCGCGCCCGCACCCAAGCCCGCCCCCATCGCGGCCGGGCCGTCGGTCCCCGATCGCCCCGGTCTCGAAGGCGTGCTCCGCGCCGTCGTCGGTCGGGTGAGCCAGAACTTCGACGTGCGCAACGCCGATCCCGGCTCGTTGCACGACCAGCACCGTCGCCAGCACGCGCAGCAGCTGGTGGAGCAGGTCGTCGGCCAGCTCAACGGCGAGGGTCTGTTGAACGACCTCGACCCGGAGGAAGTGGTCGCCGTCTCCGTCCAGGAGATCGTCGGCCTCGGCGCACTCGAGTCACTCCTGGCGAACGACTCGGTTCGCGAGATCGTGGTGGAGGGCCCGCGGCGGATCGTCGCGGACTTCGGTCGCGGCCTCGAGCGCGTGAACAACGGCTTCTTCTCCAGCGCCGACGCTGTCGTGACCGTGGCTCGTCGTCTCATCGCGCAGAGCGGCGGGACCCTCGAGGCGGGACGCCACGTGCATCACACCGCGCTCCCCTACGGACCGCACGTCACCGTCATCCTTCCGCCGGTCGCCATCCGCGGTCCGATCATCGAGATCCGTCGCATGGCTTCGGGCCCGGTGGCGGACGAGCTCATCAAGCAGGGTGTGCTCAACCGCGAGATCCTCGACCTGGTGCGCGACGCCATCTCGGCCCGCCGGACCATCGCCGTCCTCGGCCCCGTGGGTGCTGGTGTCACCACGCTCGTCGGTGCGCTCACCTCGCTCTTCGCCGACGAGGATCGCATCGTCTCCGCGGAGGACGTCCCCGACCTCGCCATCGCGCGCGACGGCGTCGTCTCCCTCGGGACCGGCGGCGCGGGCAGCGGCGTTCGCCTCCGCGACGTCGTGCGGCAGGCCGCGCTGATGCGCGCCGATCGCATCGTGGTGGACGACCTTCGCGGGCCCGACACCTGCGACGTCTTCAGCGAGCTGGCGGCTCGGCCGGGTGGCGACATCGTCGGCGTCCACGGTCAGGGTCCCGCCGGCATGGAGCTGGTGCGGCAAGCGAAGCTCGGCTCCCACGGCGCCAACGGCGCGGCGGCGGAGCTGGTGGCGCGCGCCGTTCAGCTGGTGCTCGAGCTCGAGCGTGACGAGGACGGCGCCCATCGCGTGGTTCGGGTCACGGAGATCACGGGCTCCGAGGACGGGGAGATCAACGCCCAGGAGCTCTTCCGCTTCGACGGCGACTTCTCCTCGACCGGCGCGCAGGCCTCCTTCCGCGCCTGATTTCATCGCAGAATATCCAGCGGGCCCATCACGTCGATGAGCCCCGGAGGTCGTCGTGCGCTCTTTTCCGCTCGTCATGTTGATCCTGCTTTCGTCGCTGCTTCTCGCCTGTGGCGATGACGGCCGGCGCGTGCCGCTGCCCGACGGTTCCGCCGACGCGAGCTCGGACGCGGGTGGGGACGGCGGGGCGCCGGATGCCACCATCCCGGACGCGGGCCCCGATTCCGCGGTCGCGGACGGGTCCATGGACGCGACCGCCGACGCCGACGCAGACGCGAGCGGCGACGATGCGAGCGCTGACGCAGTCGCAGACGCGAGCGGCGACGCGGACGCCGATACCAGTGGCGACGCCGATGCCGACGCGTGCACGATGGACGTCACCTTTTACGCGGACTGCGACGGCGACCGCTATCCGCCTTCAGGCGCCGAGACGACGATGGCCTGCGCGGCGCCCACGACGCCGCCGAGCTCGTGCCCATCCGGCGCCACCGCCGCGACCTGGACCACCGTCTCG
The DNA here is from genome assembly GCA_963727445.1 of uncultured delta proteobacterium. GTDB lineage: Bacteria > Myxococcota_A > Polyangia > Polyangiales > B10-G4 > B10-G4. The sequence continues at coordinate 40,258 of CAVSGI010000011.1, read as the reverse complement.
AGCTGGGTCGACTGCAACGACGAAAACGATGGAGTCAGCCCAGGGGTGAGCGGCTATCGGGACACGCCGATCCCAGGGGCGCCGGCGGCCGTCGATTTCGACTACAACTGCGACGGCACCGAAGAGCAGCGCTGGACCGCGCTGGGCGGTTGCGTGCCGAGCGGTGCGGACTCCGGGAGCGCCTGCACGCTGACCGAAGGCTGGCAGACGAGCGTCCCGGACTGCGGCGTGAGCGGCTTCTACATCGACTCCTGCGCGATGAGCCCCGGCCCCGGCGGCGTGTGGGAGTGCAACGCGCGCGGCAGCACCATCGCCGCCCCCTGCCGCTAGTGCCTGGTCCAATGACGTGGAAGGGGAGATCGCGACGGGCGTCGGTCGCGTTCGCAAGGAGGGAAACCGAAGGACGTGCAGCGCACATTCGAGGTGAGGGCGACCTCCCGACGCTCTACGCGGATTGCGACGGGACGTGGACGGGTCCGGTCGACGCCTTCGTCTCGACGAGCGGGGCGAGCTCGCTCCGCTGATCGAGCCTTCCACCCCACACGCCATCGAAGCGGGGCGCCGATCCGTGCGTGGTAGCATGCCGCCGTGACCACCAGCACCCGCACCCCACGCAGGCGGTTCACGAAGCGCAACGCGATCCTCGTCGGGATCGGCCTGCTCGCGCTCGCCGGCTTCGCGACCTACCGGGACTGCCGTGGGCTGGCCGGCGGCTCGGAGCTCGGTGGACCGTGCGCGGAGAGTGCGGACTGCCACGGCTCGCCGCGCGAGGTCCGCTGCCTGTCCGCTTCGGACGGCCACTACTGCACACGCCGGTGCCAGACGGACGCGGACTGCGGCGAGGGCTTCACGTGCGGCGAGGCCGAGTGGACACACGCCGACGGCGAAGGGTACGCGACCGAACGCGCGTGCCTGCGCCGCTGAGCCGGGGGCCGAGCCTCGAGCGCCGAGAGACTCAGGCGCCTAACGCCTGGCGGACCTGTCCTCGTCATGCCGCGGAGCGCCCCGTGCAGATCAAGACGCACAGGATGCACGTCGCTACTCGGATCCCCCCGTGCGCATGTAGCGGCGAGCGGATCGCGGCCGTCGCGCTCGCGCGCAAGCTCGCGGGAGTTGTACGCGATGTGAGGACCTCGGCGATCAGGGCGGCGGCTCTCCGGTCCTCGCGGGTCTCGGCGCCGACCGGCTCGCGGGCGTACACGACCTCCCAGGGCGGGGAGAGGCCTTCGGCCTCGACGACGTGCCTCGGTGGGCCCCTTGGGATCACGGAAGACCGGACCGCGCGTCAATCCCGGTGTCCTCGGCGATTGCCAGGAGCGGCGACCAGGAGTACCTCAGCGGGTGCTCGCCGGTCGTCCACCGCCGGGAATCGTCCAGCGCGAGCATCGCGTCGAACGGCCGTTCGTCGCAGAGGTCGAGGCTGGGCGCGAACGCACGCATGCCATCGAACGTGGGCTCCGTGCTCGCGCTCTTCGGAGAGCGGTGGGTCCACCGCTCGTGGGCGGCGGCCTTCCAGCGGAGGCTCTGCGTCCTCCGCTTCTTGTTGCGCGAAGTGATGCGCCTCGACAATCGTCTCTCCGCGGTCGGACCGAACGAGCGGTCGAAGCGAGGGCTCGATGCGGCTCCACACCGCCCAGTTCCAGAGCCGTGGCGCATCGTGAGGAGCGAGCCAGAGCCACACCCGATAGCGACGCTCGACGTCGTACGACAACCGCTCGCTCACCGGACAATCACGTCGGCCTCGCTCTCCTCACGCGCCGCGACGCGACGCAGCTGAGGTCCCGCCAGCCCGGCACGACACCACTCAGAGGCCCACGACCTCGACCGGGCTGGGACGCTGGCTGGTCGTGCCGTCCCCGAGCTGGCCGAGGGTGTTGCTGCCCCAGCATACGACGGCTCCGGGCGCTTCGCGAGCGCAAGCATGAGCGTCTCCCGCCGCGATGTCAATCGCATCGGAGATGCCGAGCACGAGCGCTGGGACCGAACGACTGGTGGTTGTGCCGTCACCCAGCTGCCCGGACGTGTTGTTGCCCCAGCACGCGACCTCGCCGGAGGCCAAGCGGGCACACGTGAACCAATCCGACGCGACCAGCTGCACTGCATCGGTCATCCCCACTACGGCGACGGGCACGAGTCGCCCGGTCGTCGTATCGTCACCGAGCTCACCGTGGATGTTCTCGCCCCAACAGGACACCGCCCCCGACGCGAGTCGCGCGCAACTGTGCGAGCCTCCTGCGGAGATCTCGACGACGCCGCTCAGCCCCACGACTTCGACGGGAACGGAGGAGTCGGTCGTCGTGCCGTTACCGAGCTGGCCGTGGATATTGCGGCCCCAACATCGAGCCGCGCCGCTCGGCAGCACTGCACAGGTGTGCGAGGACCCCGCGCTGATGTCGGTCACGGTGCCGACCGAGGAAAGCGCAGGCGTGAGGTGTTGTACCGTGGTTCCGTCACCGCTTTGCCCGGAGGTGTTCAGACCCCAGCAGACGGGATCGAGCACGGAGCGGCGGACGCAGGCGAAAGAGCCGCCGGCGACGAGCTGGACGACGTCGACGAGGTCCGTGACCGGAAGAGGCGTGAGATGGTCTTCGGTGGTGCCATCGCCGAGCTGGCCGGAGCCGTTGGCGCCCCAGCACTCCGTCGAGCCCGAAGCGAGCACCGCGCACGTGAACGCGTATCCACCAGCGAGCGCGACGGCTTCGGACGACGCGGCGACATCTGTGGGGAGGGCTTGGTTCTCCGTGGTGCCGTCGCCGAGCTGACCCCGGACGTTGGAGCCCCAACACGCGAGCTGTCCGGACGCGCGTGTGGCGCAGGTGTGACCATATCCAGCCGCGAGCGCGAGCGGCCGGGCTCCGGCGTCTTCAACAGTCGCATCCACGGAGCCCGCATCCACGGAGCCCGCATCGACGTCGGGTTGCGCGTCTTCCGTTCCGGCCTCCATTGCGCGTGCATCGGCGTCAGCCGCGCCATCGAGCTGACCGGGGTCGACGTCGTAATCGATGCGCCCGCACGCGGCGCCGCAAACGATCCACGCGAGGCCGAGCAGGGCAAAGGTGAATGAACGACCACGATTCCGGAACGGAGGAGCGCGAAGGATGTGGTGTCGCTCGCAATGAGGAGCGACGAAGGACGGCCAACGGGCTCTAGCTTCAACCCGAACGAGGCGGCCATCGCTACTGCTGTGGCAACTTCGGGCCATGGCCTATGGTATCCGCCTCGCCCGCGCGCGGCGAACTCCGTCCCACCCGGGTCCTGGATCCCATCGCGACGCGGAGGGCGAACGGGGACGGTTCGAACTTCCGTAACTGGGGGTGTTTTCCGGGGCCTGGCGTTACGGAAATTCGGACCGTCCCCTTCTTCGTCCCCGCCGGCACGGCGACCGTCGACGCGTCCACCACGCAAGGGACGACGACGACCGGCGCCAACTGTCCCGACGGGAAGGTCGTCACGGAGGAGACCGCCGTCAGTGCTGTTGGCCCGGGCAGAGCTGGAGCGACGAGTACACGCGCTGCGCAGGGCCCCGCAGTGTCCGTGGGGGTTCGCTGCGCCGGGGGACGACTGTGTCGCTCCCTAGGATGTATGTGATATACGCCCCCGCGGGGAGGGTCGTTCATGAAGGCGATGTGGGCGCTGGGAATCGCGCTGATGATTGGGGTTGGCATCGGAGGATGCGGGTGGGGGCAATCCCCGGTCTACACCGTCGGCCCCTATGGCCGCGTTCCGCAGGGAGACCTCTTCAACCGGGTCTCACAGCTGCTGTCGGCTCAGGGCTACCAGCCGGTCACGGTCGATCCCGCCCGCGGTCAGATCGTGGTGGGCGCCAGCTACGTCCATAGGGGAAGCGCGTCACAGTTCACGGTGCAGCTCTACCGGGAAGGCTGGATCCTGGTCACCGCGTCCGGCGGCTACGTCCAGCGTCGCGGTGACGGCTTCAAGATCCCGAAGGCCCTGCGCGATGAATATCAAGCGCTGGTGATGTCCCTCATGAACGGGCTCGGCCCCGTCGACGGAGGTCAATCATGAAGTGGAGCTCCATCGTCGGGGCGCTGTCCCTCGCGGTCGCGGTCACCGCCATAGCGCGAACCAGCGAAGCCCAATGCCAGGGCGGGCTCGTCTCGGTGCAGGGGGTCTGCTGTTGGCCCGGGCAGTCGCTCGGCCCCGCGCACAACTGCATCGGAACGCCGCAGTGTCCGGCCGGAATGCAGGCCTCGGGACCGCAGTGCGTCGCCGGCGCGCCCGCGGCGACGCCTGGCCCTGCTACCACACCGGCGCCCATCACTCCGACGCCTACGCCGACGACTCCCACCACGCAGACACAACCGTCGGCGACGGGATGGCAGCAAACGAGCGACGTCGCGACGCCCACCACACCCACCACACCGGCGGCGCCGATGGCGGCACCTGGCACCGTGCCCGCGACCGGCGCCGCGACCTGGCCATCCTCGAACGGGCCGCCGTCCCCGGCCCTCAATCCGCACTACGGATACTCGCCCCGATGGGGCTACATCTGGTCGGCCGTCGGGTTCTTCATCGCGGCTTACGTGCCGAAAGTGATCATGACGGCGACAGTGTCGTCGGATGACACCGAATACAACTCTGGATGTCGCGGAGCAGCCGTCGGCACGGGGCTCATCCCCGTCATCGGCGGAATCTTGGGGCTCACCGTGGGTAAGACCTGCAAGTCCCGGTCGTCCTACGACATCGGATACGAAGCAGATGCGTTCCACAACAACGCTGGAGAGACCTTCGCCTGGATCGCCTTCGGCCTGGATCTGGTTGGCATCATCATCGCCACCATCGGCCTGATCGGCCACCGGTCGGTCGTGCACGATGACGTCGCACTCAACGATTCCGGAACCATTCGGCTGAGCCTCCGTCCCGGTGTCGTCAACGGCAGCGGAACGACGGCAACGTTGAGCTTCTAGCCATCCAGTGAGCTGCGCCGAGGATAGCCGTCACGCAGGAGTACCGGCGCAAGCTAAGAATGCGAACGCACTCCATGCGGTCGACTAGGTTGATAGATGGGATGTAAGCGGCTGGCCGCCACTGACGTGGTAGCCGTAGCCCCACAACGTTGATCGCGGTCAAGAGCCGCAGAGTGGAGGCCAGCCGTGGAGCACATTGGCATCGATGTTCACAAGAAGACAAGTCAGGTCTGCATCCAGACGAAAGAGGGTGAGCTGTGGGAGCGGCGCGTGGCGACGACGCGCGAAGCCCTGGCGAAGCTGTTCGCCAACCGCGCACGGGCGAAGATCGTGATGGAGGCGTCGACGGACAGCGAGTGGGTGGCTCGCTGGCTCGAGGAGCTGGGTCACGAGGTGATCGTGGCGGACCCGAACATGGCTGTAGCCGTGCGAAGCGGAGTGGACGCAAGTCCACGGAGCCGCGCGGGTACAGACCTGTCGACGACCCGAAGGGTCGAGTCAACTTCGCGCCGATGTACGGCACGCGAAGCCGCAAAGTGAAGACGGACCGGCGCGATCCGCGGGCGCTGTGCGACGCCTGCCGGCTGGGCGCGTACCGCCAGACGGCGTCTGGGGACGGTCCGAACTTCCGCAACGCGCGCGTTCGGTCCAGCGCCGCGTGACGGAAAGTCCGAACCATCCCCGACCGCCGTCCGTAACGCGCGCGTCCGGGGCAGCGCCGCGTGACGGAAGTTCGAACCGTCCCCGATCGCCCCGGCCAGCGGATGTCGGGCGGCGACGCGATCCCGGCGTCGGTCGCCCCGTCGGTGACGCCGCCGTCCGTCGACTCCTCACCGTCGCGGCACGCGCTTAGCGCCGCCAGCCCCACGAAGCTCCATGCCAGTGTGTAGTGCCGCAGAGCCGAGAGGATAGTAGCGCCGAGTCGCGTCGAGACCACCCACTTGCCCGGGGAAAGTGGATTGACGGGATCCCACGCTTCGTTGCGACCACGCTTGACGCGCCCCATACTCATCCCATGGGGGTTTCGCGCAACACCGCACTCATCGCGGCGTCGGTGGTGCTCTGCGCGTGTTACGCGACACACGAGCGGAGCGAGGATGCGTCCGTTCGGGATGCGGGATCGCGGGATGGGTCGTCGCGAACGGACGGCGCGCGCCGGGATGCGGCGGGAGGCGCCGACGCGTCGGGTGACGCATCACCCGGCGTCCTGCCCGCGGAGCCCGATCCCGACCTCGGCGGTGACGCGCGACCGAGCGACTACCCCGAGGCCGAAGACTGGGACGATCCGCCGAACATCCCGGCGTGGGATCCGTGCTGCACCCTCGGCGAGCCGCGGCGAATCATGGACAGGGACGAGGGGCGCGACTACGCCACGCGCGACGAACCCGTGGAGATCGCGTGGGGCGCGGGCCGCTGGGCCGTGCTCGCTCAGCGATTGTTCGGTGGCGCGGAGGGCGACCGCACGGTTCCGCACGGAGTGATCCTCTCTCTCGACGCCGACGGAACGCGGATCGACACCCGGGTCCTCGAGCAGCCGATGACGGGCGGTGGCGAGCTGCTCTATGCCGAAGGGCGCTGGGCGGTGGCCAGCGAGCAGCTCGAGGGCGACGTCTCCCAGGTCAGCGGCCGGCTCTTCGACCGGAACTTCCGACCGGCCACGCCGATCATGGATCTCGGCACCACGCATCAAGCCAGTCTGGCACTCGTGCGACTCACGCACCTCGACCGTTGGGTCGCGCTACGCGACGAGGACGCCATGCTTGCCGTCAGCCCGTTCCGGGAGACCGGCGCGGGATTCCGAGTATCCCCCGCGTCCCTCGACGCACCCCCGATTCACGCGGTCGGCCTTCGGAGCCGAATCGCGGTTCTGGTCAGTCATCCACCCGAGGAGGCGCGCCCCGCTGATCTACTGACCCTCGCCGGTTCGAGCCCGTTCATGGCAGGCGAGCCAATACAGACCGGGCTTCTTCACAGCTTCAGCGATGTGGTGGACGACTCGGCCGCCATCGCCGCGCTCCGCGACTTCGTCGTGATTGTGGCAGCGGGCGGTGATCAAACGCGCTTCCAGGTGATCGATCCCTTCGAGCGAAGGCCCATGCGCGCGCCCCAGCCGCTGACCGGCGGCAACTCTCCAGTGGATGTCGCTGGCTCGGACAAGTTGGGGGTCGCCGGCACCTGCTACAGCACGGCCGATAGTGGCGAAAACCAGCATCGCTTTCGCCTGATCGGCCCGGACGGCCTGCCGCGCGGCAGCGAAGTCACGATCGCCTCGCCCGCTCCTGCGGCCATCCCGGGCATGTGCGCCGTCGGCACCGACGATCTCGGCTTCCTCGTCGCCTGGTGGGATGGCCAAGAGCTCTGGGTGCGGCGCGTCTTCCTCGCGGGGTGACGAAGTTCGACAAGTTCGGTGTTGATAGTCAGCATGAACGAGCATGAACGGCCTTCCGCCATCCTCCCGTGAGCCAGGGGCTACATAATCGCTCCTACTGCGAGACTCGGACGTTCGGTGAGGGGGGGTTGGCTTCCGTGGAGGCTGGAAACCGGAGCCGGGCAGAGCGAACCTCACCTTCGCCGCGGCTGGACGCACCTGTGATCAGGGCCTCATCTGGCCTACGGGTACGCCGAACGAGATCGAGGTGGACGTCTATCCAGGTTGGAGCTCCGGCGGCTTCGTCATCTGTCACGAGTGAGCGGTCACATCTTCTCGGAAACTCGGGCGTCCGGTGAGCCCGGTTACTGATAGGCCGCGTAGAGCTGCGCGACCTCATCCGCGGACAGCGCGCGCTCGTAGATCCGAACGTCATCGATGTCGCCGACGAATGGCCGGTACGAAGCACCGGTCGCCGAGGCTCCGATCGCGAGCGGCTCGGTGTTCGACTGGGGTGTGCCGGTTCCCGTGCCGCGCATCGCTCCGTCGACGAAGAGGGCGATGTTGGCTCCATCGAAAGTCCCGACCAGGTGGTGCCAGGCGCCGTCTCCAACGGTGCCGGCGGCGCTGCCTGCTTCGGTGCCGACGTCTCCAACGTAGAGCTCCGCCGCCCCAGCCACCGTGACCTGAAGGTTGTAAGGGGTGAGGTTGTTGAATTGGTTCTTGGCGACCACGTAGCATTCGGCGTCGCTGACTGAAGCGCACCCGGCGCTGTCGTGTCGCACCCATGCGGCGACGGACACTTGATCACCCGGGCCGTAGTTGATCGTGTTGACGACGACGATCGCGTTGGTGCCGTCGAAGCGTACCGCATTGTTCGATCGGCCGGGAACGCCGAGCCTCGGACACGCGGTGCAAGATCCGTCGTAGCCATGACCGGTCGCATCGACGAATGAAGAGCCCGAGGTCTCGTCGAGCGGGAAGTGGGCGAGGAGCGCCTCGGTCAGGAACGGGTTGCCGCCGTCCGCGTCATGGAGGTCACTTCCGTCCATGCCGGTTTCCGCCGATGCATCGATGACGTCGTAGTTGGCCCGGCCGCATCCTGCACCGAACATCACGCTGGAGGTCAAGATGGCGAGCGCGGCTGACGTCATCGAGGGCGGCGCCGTGCTCGCGCAGAGCCTCTGCAGCCTGAACCGTGCGTAGATGCTCAAACCAGACCGCGGCATCCGTGTCCAATCATCCGCGTCCCACTTTACAGTGTGATGTGTAGAATGGAATGGCCCCGCGCGGGCCAGTCGACAGATCATACCTACTGCGAAACTCGGACGTCCGGTGAGGGGGTTGGCTTCCGTCGAGGCCTGGAAACCGGAGCTCGCCAACGCGCAGCCGAGCACCAGCACCTCATCCGCGGTGCACGTGCGATCCCGCAGCCACTCTTCGAGGTCGAACCCATCGAGCCACTCCATCGCGAGGAACGGCTGGCCATCGGGCGCGCGCCCGTGGGCCACGTAACGCACGACGCCCGGGGTGCGAAGCGTGGCGAGCACGCTCGCTTCCCGCTCGAAACGGCGGTAGTTGGTGTCCGAGCCCGGGTGGAGGATCTTGACGGCGACCGTCTCGTCGGTGTGGAGGTCGTGAGCGCGAAAGACCTTTGCCATGGCTCCGGCGCCGGCTTCGCCTCGCAGCTCGAACCGTCCCCCAACGAGCTCCACGTCGCGATAATGGACCAATCATCACGGTTCACGCCCTTGCCACTCCGTATCGGGGACCTGTAACCTGAACCACAGGAGTCGTTGGCCCAAGTGCCGAGCGAAGACAAGACGACCGTCGCGGGGGCCAGGGACGAGAAATCCGGGACCTACCCGGCGGCTGATTCCCGGCAGATTGGGCGATACGAGATCTTCACGGAGATCGCCTCGGGGGGAATGGCTGGGATCTACCTCGCTCGACAGATGGGGCCCGAAGGCTTCCAGCGCCCGGTCGTCATCAAGCGCGTCCTCCGCAAGCTGGTGGAGCGCGACGAGTTCGTCGAGATGTTCCTCGATGAAGCGCGGCTCGGGGCCCAGATCAACCACCCCAACGTCGTCCAGATCTACGAGTTCGGCCACACCGGCGACACGTATTTCATGGCGCTCGAGTACCTGTTCGGCGAGACGCTCTCGAAGACGATTCGGGCGCTCCGCCGACGGGAGCGGCGCTTCGATCCGATCCTCGCGGCACACGTCATCTCGCGCGCCGCGGCGGGCCTGCACCACGCACACGAGATGCATGGCCGCGATGGCGAGCCGCTGGGCGTCGTCCATCGCGACGTCTCACCTCAGAATCTCTTCTTGACCTACGATGGGCACGTCAAGGTCCTCGACTTCGGTATTGCGAAGAGCGCGGGGCGCACGACGGTGACGCGTGCCGGGCAGGTGAAGGGCAAGTTCGCCTACATGTGCCCCGAGCAGGCACGGGGCGAGGGCGTCGACCGGCGCGCCGACATCTGGTCCCTCGGCGTGGTGCTCTACGAGATGACGACGGGCACGCGGTTGTACGACGGCCCGCTCGAGGTCGAGCTCTTGTATCGCCTCCTCGAGACCGAGCCGATACCGCCGAGCGATGTGGTCGACGACTACCCGCCCGAGCTCGAAGCGATCGTGCTTCGCGCGTTGAAGAAGAACCGCGACGATCGCTTCCCCACCGCACGCGATCTCAAGCGCGCGCTCGACCAGTACGTCGCGAGCAAGGGCCGCGCGATCGGAGCCGAAGAGGTCTCAGACCTGATGACGGATCTCTTCAGCGCGGAGCGCACGGCGAAGCAGAAGCTCCTGGAGGGGCTGGCTGCGGGGGGGAGCCCATCGAATCGGCGTTCGAGCGAACGACGGAAAACTCGCTCGAGCTGCCATCGGCGCGAGAGGTCGCGAAGGCCAGGTCGCAGCCGCCTCCTCAACGCACGAAGGGAGTGCCGCTCCCGATGCTCCTGCTGATCCTGGTGGGCGCCGTCGCTGGCGCCGCCGCGGTGGCAGTGCTCACGCAGGACGACGAAACGGCGACCACGGAGTCGAGCCCCGCGGATGAACACGCGGTGAGCGAGGCTTCGAACGAGGAGGAGCTGCCGGCCGACGAAGAGGAGTCGCCGGAGGTCGCGACGGCCGAGGCCGCGTCCGACACCACGTGTCGCGTCGAGAGCGATCCCCCCGGCGCATCGGTCTGGGCCGGCGGCGAGCGCATCTGCGCGTCGACCCCATGCGATGCCTCCAGGTGCGAAGAAGAGCTCGAGCTCCGACGGGCTGGATTCGTATCCGCGACGGTGCACCCCGAAGACGGCCACGCCCTGGCGACCCTCGAGCCGATCCGCAGGCGGGGGCGCTCACGCCCGCGCGGAATGCGCGGCCACACGGCCCAGACGACCACGACCGCCAGCGTCATGGAGACCACGCCACCGCCCGTGATGACGGCCCCCGAGCCGCCCGCCATGATGACCGCCTCCAGCATGATGAGGCGTGGCCCACGACCGCAGGACCTTCCTCCGCTATAATCGCGCGCGTGGGGAAGGACGGTTTCATCCGCCGGTCGTTCGCGGTCGCTCTAGCGATCGTGATTGCGTCCGCATTCTCAACCGCTCGCGCTTTCGCCCAGAGTGGCGAGGAAGGCGAGGGCGTGCGCGAACGCGCGATGGGCCTCTTCGATCGCGCGCGCCGACAGATCGACGACGGAGATGTCGACGGGGGCATCGAGTCCTGCGAAGAGGCCTACGGCATCTACCCGACACCCGGGGCTCTCGCGCGCCTGGGCGCGTGTTACGAGTGGGCCGAACGCCCGGACGACGCCGTCGAAACCTACGAGCGCATCTGGAGCTCCTCCTCCGCCGATGAGAACGTGCGCCAATTCGCGGCCGATGCGATCGAGCGCCTGACGGGAGAGCGGCCGGCCCCGCCGGTCGCCACGCCCGAGGAACGACAGGAGCCTCTGGAGCGGACGCCGCACGAGGCTCCGCCGCCCGAGCCCAGCCACGCGCTGCCCTGGGCGTTCACCGTCGGTGCGCTCGCTCTCGCCGCCGGGGCGGGCGTGGCCGGCGGGTGGACCTACTCCCTGTGGTCCGATCTCGACGGGCAGGCCGATCAACTCCGCGAGATTCGCGCCATGCACCTGCCGCCGTACGACGAGCCGGAGTACGCGGCCACCCAGGCGGACATTCAGGATCGCAACCCCACCCTCGAAACGGCCTTCACGGTGATGCTCATCGCAGGAGGCGCAGCGCTCGCGGCGGGCATCACGGCCCTCATCCTCTGGCTCACGGCGGATTGATCATGCGCAGACTGTCGAAAGAGCTCGCCGTTGCGACGATCGCATGCGTCTCGATGGCTGTTGGCTGCACGGTGGACGTGGGACCGGCGCCCACCGCGTGCGATCCGGAGGGACGGTGCCGCGACGGCTACATCTGCGAGCCCTCGAGCAACACCTGCGTCGATGCCATTCAATCGGTAACCGTCGCGCTGGCTGGCGCCGGCTCGGGCACGGTCGTTTCGACGCCGGCGGGGATCGATTGCGGCATGATGTGCACGACCGACGTCGATTACGGCACGATGCTGTCCTTCGAGGCCACCCCGGACGCCATGTCCATGTTCGCGGGGTGGGGCGGTGACTGCACGGGCATGGGCACCTGCGAGGTCGTCGCCGATCACGCGGTGTCCGTGACGGCGACCTTCGAGCGCCTCGTCTTCGACCTCACGGTGACGAAGTCCGGCGGTGGACGAGGCACGGTCTCCTCCATGCCGGCCGGGATCGACTGCGGCTCCTCCTGTTCGGCCGGCTTCGAGATAGGCACGGAGGTGACTCTCGCGGCCGAGGCCGAGCCCGGGTTCACGTTCGAAGGCTGGACCGGCGACTGCACGGGCCTGGGCTCGTGCATGGTCTCGATGGACGCGGCCAAGGACGTCGAGGCCGTCTTCTCGCCGGGTGGCGTGGTGTGGGCGCTCGAGTTCGGGGACGCCGATTTCGATTCCGGCACCAGTCTCGCCATCGACGCCGAGGACAACGTCGTGGCGGCCGGCTACTTTCACGGCGACGCCGATTTCGGCGGCACCACCCTGAGCAGCGCCGGCGCCGAGGACATCTTCGTCGCCAAGTATGCCGGAACGGACGGCTCACTCATGTGGGCCAAGCGGTTCGGCGGCATCGACGCGGACCAGACGCAGGCGTTGACGGTCGACTCGGCGGGCGACGTCTTCGTCTCGGGCTTCTATCAGCAGACGGCGGACTTCGGGGACGGCCCCACGACGAGCGCGGGCGGCTTCGACGTCTTCCTCGTCAAGCTCTCCGGCGCGGACGGATCACCCATCTGGTCACGCACCTTCGGCGATTCCGGCACCGACGGCTGCTTCGACATCGCAGTGGACTCCGCCGACAACCCGATCCTCACGGGCAACTTCCAGAGCACGGTGGACTTCGGCTCGGGCACGCCGATCACCGCGATGGGCTTGTTCGATGGCTTCGCGGTGAAGTACCGGGGCTCGGACGGCGGCTACCTTTGGAACACCCGCGTCGGCGGGCCGAGCGGTACCGACTTCGCCGAGGGGATCGCGGTCTCGAGCGACGACCACGCCTTCATCATCGGCTCCTTCGGAACCAGCATCACCTTCGGTCCGAGCATGCTCACGTCCATCGGTAACACCGACGCCTTCCTCGCGGAGCTCGACGCAGCGGATGGATCGTTCGTCCGCGGCTTCGACTACGGGGGCACCGGTTTCGACTATGGGACGGCGATCGACATCGACCGCTCGGACGGATCCCTGCTCACGACCTGTGCGTTCGAGGGCAGCGCCGTCTTCGGTGGGGATCCCCTCGTGAGCGCTGGTTTTTCTGACCTCGCCGTCGCCAAGTACTCGTCGGGAGGAACCCACCAGTGGTCGATGGCCTTCGGGGGAACGGGGCGCGACTATCCATACGGGATCGTGTCCCCCAGGGCGGGGGCGGTCGCGGCCATCGGTAGCTTCGTGGGCACCGTCGACCTCGGGCGCGACGTCGTCAGCCAGGGCATGGACGACGTCCTCGTCCTGTCCCTCGCTTCCGATGGTTCGGTGGCGTGGTCGCGCGCCTTCGGCGGAACCGGCATCGACCTCGGCCTGAACATCGCCGCGGACTCGACCGGCGCGATCTACGTGACTGGAAGCTTCGAGAGCTCGGTCGACCTCGGCGAGGCCATGCTCACTAGCAACGGCATGGGCGACGTCTTCCTCATCAAGCTGGGTAACTAGCCCAGGCAGTTCTGAATCGCAGCGGCGCCGTCAGGCGACGCGAAGCCGGATTGCCGACGAGACCACGTCACTGGTCTTGTCCCGCGCTCGCATCTGCAAGGCCCCCGAGCCCCGGGGTGGGACCCTCCCTCCGGTGCGGTCATGCAGATCGCGAGCGCTGAGTTTCGAGATAGCTTCTACGGCGCGACGCCGACCAGGTCGGCGCGGATGGCCGTGTAGCTGAAAGCGACCGAGTAGGCGTCGTCGAAGCGGGGGTCCTGGGCGCAGTTGTCACCGGTGATGATGGTGCCGCTGGCCCCATCGCGGCAGCGGTCGATGCGTCCGTCGCCGTTGGTGTCTTCGAGGGCCGGGCTGTAGATCCCGTCGCCTTCGATATCGATGTCAGGCTGACTGCCGGTGATCAGCGTGATGAAGCTGAAGCGACAGCCACCCACGAGCGCGTCAAGGAACGAGTCGCCAGCGTAGGCCGGGCAGACCGACGCGAGGGTGTCCGGCATCACGCTGCGATCGAGCGAAGCCGCGGGGATCGCTCCGCAGAGCATCCCGTTGGAGATGGAGTCGACGCGCATCATCCCGGTGTCGGGAACCACCGTGCCGCTGATCCGCGCACGCTCGAAGGTCCACGACACCCAATCGCCGTAGAGGAGCACGTCCATGTTGGCGATCCGGCCCGACGAGGTGAGCATGCCCCCGCTCACCATGGCCGGATCGACGATCGATGTGGGCAGGCCCGTCCCGTCGACGGCGCTCGCCCACGCCAGGAAATCCTCGCCCCTGGTTCCGTCGAAGGGGCTCACCGCGTCGTTGGAGTTCACGATACCCAGACGCAGAGCCGGGTCGTTCTGCCCGAGCAGGTCGTCGAGGCCCAGCAGTGGCATCAGCAAGTTGAAGTCGCCGTTGTCGACGGACGTCGCGACGTCCCCGTTGAGCTGGCTTCGCGCCGTCGACGAGAACGCGGTGCCGATCTGGTTGTCGATGGATCCGTCGCTGTCGATGTCGGTACACCCGAAGCTCGGCCCCTGAACGGCGATGCTGTCGAAGCGTACGCTCTGCTCGATGAGACAGAACGGGTCGCAGCCGTCGAGGCGCGTGGTGTTCATGTCGTCGCACTGCTCGCCGCTCGCCATGTCCACGGTTCCGTCGCCGCACGAAGAGCCCGTGCACACACCCGCGAGGCACACGTCCGGCGTGGCGGGGTTGCCATCGATGTCGCACGAGGTGCCATCGGGCGCGCTCGCGTCCGCCGGACAGGACATCGAGGTCCCGTCGCACATCTCGGCGACGTCGCACATCCCGCTCATGGCGCGGCAGACCGTGCCGGCCGAAGCTGGTGCGTCCGCCGGACAGAGCGCACCCGATCCGGTGCACGTCTCGGCGGCGTCACACAGTGCGGCCGACGCACGGCAGACCGTCGAGGAGCTCTGGAATCCGTCGGGCGGGCAGGACGCGCTCGAGCCCGTGCAGCTCTCCGTGACGTCACAGGGGCCGGCGGAGGAGCGACACGTCGTCCCGCCGCTCTGGAAGCCGTCGGCCGGGCAGGATGCGCTCGAGCCCGTGCAGCTCTCCGCGACGTCACACCCGCCGCTCGCCGCCCGACAGGTCGTTCCGGAGCTCGCGTAGCCGTCGGCGGGACACGATGCGCTGGACCCTGAGCAGGTTTCGGTCGCGTCACACGGCCCCACCGCGGCGCGGCAGGTCGTTCCGGCGCTTGCGTAGCCGTTCGCCGGGCACGAGGCGCTGGACCCGGAGCAGGTCTCGGCCACGTCGCACGCACCGCTCGCGCTTCGACAGAATCGTGCCGGAGCTCGCGTAGCCGTTCGCCGGACACGCGGCACTCACGCCGGAGCAGGTCTCGGCCACGTCGCATGCGCCGCTCGCAGTCCGACACACGGTGCTAGAGCTGGCGAATCCGTCGGCGGGGCAGCTCGCGCTCGAGCCCGTGCAGGACTCCGCCACGTCGCACGGCCCCGCCGACGCCCGGCAGCTGGTGCCGCTGCTGACGAACGAGTCGGCGGGACAGCTCGGGCTCGACCCGGAGCAGGTCTCGGCCACGTCGCAGGTCCCCGCGGCGGCTCGGCAGACGGTGCCGCTCGTGGCCAGGTTGTCGGCGGGGCAGCTGGCGCTCGAGCCGGTGCAGGTCTCCGCGACATCGCACGCCCCCGCGGCTCCGCGGCAGACGGTGCTCGAAGGCTCGAAGGCGTTGGAAGGACACGTGGTGCTCGAGCCCGTGCAGGTCTCGGGAACGTCGCAGGGCCCGGTCGCCGCCCGACAGACGACCCCCGCGCTCGCCGGACCGGCCGACACGCAGACCGGGCTGCCGGTGCTGCAGTCAATCGTGCCGACCTCGCACGGGTTGCCCGTGCTGCACGAGGCGCCTCCGGTGCATCCCGACACGCACATGCCGAGGCCGTCGCACGTACCGCCGCTACACATCTGGCCGCTCGGGGCATACCCATCCATGGGACACGACGTGCTCGCCCCATCGCAGGTCTCGGCGAGGTCGCACTCTCCCGTCGCGGAGCGACACACGAAGCCGGAGGCCTGAAGACCGTCGGCCGGACAAGACGCGGAGGAGCCGCTGCAGGTCTCGGCCATGTCACAGGCGCCAGCCGCCGAGCGACAGACGGTTCCGGACGCGGCGAGCGCGTCGGCCGGACAGGTCGGGCTGGACCCATCGCACCGCTCATCGAGGTCGCACAGACCAGAGGCCGCCCGACAGAGTGTTCCGAAGGAGCGCGCCCCGTCGGCGGGACACGTGGCGGACGTGCCGCTACACGCCTCGGCCACGTCGCAGGCGCCAGCCGACGCGCGACATTCGGTGCCGGCCGACACGAAGACGTCCAGCGGGCACATCACGCCGGTTCCGTTGCAGGCCTCTGGGACGTCGCATGCGCCGCCGGACGCCCGACAGATCGAGCCGGAGGTGTCGAAGGCATCGGGGGGGCAGGCCGCCGACCCGCCGGTGCACTGCTCGGCGACGTCGCAAGGCCCTGCGACCGCACGACACGTCGTACCGGCGGCGGCCCAACCGTCCGCTGGACACGCGGTGCTCGCTCCGTCGCAGGTCTCCGCGACGTCGCAGGCGCCGGTGGCGCTGCGGCACACGGTCCCCGCGGCGGTGAGGGCGTCGGCGGGGCAATCGGCGGTGGCGCCATCGCAACGCTCTTCCAGATCGCAAGCGCCCGTGGATCCACGGCAGGTGGTGCCGGAGGCGGCGAAGGAATCCGTCGGACACAGCGCGGCGGCGCCGTCGCAGGTCTCCGCAACGTCACAGACGCCCGCCGACGCTCGGCAGACCGTGCCCGCCGAGCTGAAGGAGTCCGGTGGGCACGCGCTGCTTCCGCCGGTACAGGTTTCGTCGACGTCGCATGGTCCGGCGGCGGTCCTGCAGACGACTCCGGATGCCGCGAATCCGTCTGGCGGACACGATCCGCTGCCTCCGGTGCACGTCTCGGGGACGTCGCAGGCGCCGGACGCCGGCCGGCAGACGGTTCCGGTGAGGAAGCGGTCACCGGGGCAGGAGGTGCTGGTGCCCGAGCAGCGCTCCTCGATGTCGCAGGGCGCGGTCGCCGGGCGGCAGACCGTCGTCGACGGAGCGGGCCCGGCGGACACACACACGGGTGAGCCGCTGCTGCAGTCGATCGTCCCGAGCTCGCAGGGATTGCCCGTGCTGCACGACGCCCCGGGCGTACAGCCGGCGGAGCACATTCCCAGCCCGTCGCAGGTGCCTCCGGGGCAGGTGGTGCCCACCGGCGCGAAGGCGTCAGCCGGGCAGGCGTAGCTGAAGCCATCGCAGATCTCGTCGGCGTCGCACGCATCGGCGGCGCTTCGACAGACCGTGCCCGTCGGCTCGTAGCCGTCGGGGGGGCACGCCGCGGTCGATCCGTCGCAGGTCTCGGTCGCATCGCAGGGGGCGGTCGACGCGCGGCAGATCACGGTCAGCCCGGCGAAAGCGTCCGCGGGACAGGTCGCGCTGGAGCCTGTGCACGTCTCCTCGACGTCACAGGTGTCCATGGAGGATCGGCAGACCGTGCCCGCGGCGGCGAAGCCATCGCTCGGGCAGCTGCCGCTGGTGCCGTCGCACGTTTCGCCGACGTCGCATGCGCCAGCGGACGCGCGGCAGGCGGTGCCCGCGCTGGCCACCGCGTCCGTCGGACAGGCGGCCGACGACCCGTCGCAGGTTTCGTCGATGTCGCAGGTGCCGACGGCGGCCCGGCAGACCGAGCCGGCAGCGGCCAGCAAGTCGCCCGGGCACGTGTTGGATGCGCCATCGCAGACTTCGTCGACGTCGCAGGCTCCGGCCGATGCCCGGCACACGGTGCCGGCCGACGCGAGGGCGTCGGTCGGGCAGGCGGCGCTGCTGCCGTCGCAGGTTTCCTCGATATCGCAGAGGCTCACCGCCGCGCGACACACGAAGCCAGCGGCCTCGAGCGCGTCGGCGGGACAAGCCGCGGTCGTACCGTCGCAGGTCTCGGCGGGATCGCACCCGCCGGTAGAGTCTCGGCACACGGCCCCCGCCGCTTCGAATGCGTCGGCGGGGCAGGCGGTGGACGCGCCGTCACATGTCTCCGCGGGATCGCACCCGCCGGTCGAGGCGCGGCACACCGTTCCTGCGCCCGCCGGTGTGAAGTTGCAGCGGTGTGCGCCGGTGTCGCACGTGTCGTCGCTGCACGGGCTTCCATCGTCGCAGTCACGGTCGCGGCGGCAGGAATAGCTGCAATCGTTGTCGCATCCGTCCCCGTCGACGGTGTTGCCGTCGTCGCAGTCCTCGCGTCGGTCGACGTAACCGTCGCCACAAATCGAGAGGCCGCACAATCCGCCCAGGCAGATGTCGCGGGTGGAACGCACGCCATCCGCGTCGCAGACCGTCCCGTCTGGGCTGACCGTCCCGACCACGCAGACCATGGTGGTCGCGTCGCAGGTTTCGGTGCCGTTGCAGGCGTTTCCGTCCTCACAGTCGGAGTCCGTGCTGCAGTCGATCGTGCACGTCGAATCGCAACCATCGCCATCGATGACGTTGCCGTCGTCGCAGTACTCCCCCCCGACCGTATCCACGTACCCATCACCGCAGATCGAGGCGTCGCAGGTCCCACCTCGGCAGATGTCGCGGGTCGTGGGATCGCTGTCCGCGTCGCAGATGGTGCCGTCGCGAGCCGAGGAACCCGTCGTGCACGCGCGCGTCAGAGGGTCGCAGGCCTCGACGCCGTTGCACGGGTCCATGTCGTCGCAGTCGGTGTCGGCCAGGCACTCGACCCGGCAGGCGTCGCAACCGTCACCGATGGTCGTGTTGGCGTCGTCACACTCTTCGTCCGTAGCCGTGTCCGTATAGCCGTCGCCGCAGGTGGAGGCGACGCAGGTTCCAGCGAGGCAGATGTCCGGGGTGGAGGGCATCCCATCCGCGTCACAGGTCGTTCCATCCGCGGGTGCGGTGCCGCCGGCACACATACCCGTCGCGGTGTCGCAGGTCTCGGTTCCGTTGCAGGCATCTCCGTCGTCGCAATCGACGTCGGTGGTGCACGTGGGCCCGACGTCCGAAAGCGGAACGTCCATGGGCGCGCCGTCGCCGTCCACGGTCCCATCGCCGATCGTGCTGTCGGTGGCGCTGTCCATGGCGCCGTCGGGTGGCTCGTCGCCGCCACTACACGCCGTGACAAAGAGGACCGACAACCCCAGGAAAACGCCGACTCGCATGCCTACCACCCTCGAGTAGAAGGGTCACACGTACGACCGGGTCCACACAACCGTACAAGGTACGCACTTTAGGGCTCGGCGACTTGGGCTCAGGGCCGCCGCGTGAACCGAAGCACGTGCCGGTAGATGTTCGTCGGGTTCACCTGGCCCATGTTCCAGTCGCAGTCGGGGCCGTCGGGGTCGGAGCTGTAGTTGTAGAGGATGATCTCTTCGGCGGTCTCGCTCTCGAGCCAGCCGGCGAAGCAGGATTGATAGTCAGCATGGTTGATAGTCAGCATGAACGCAATGCCATTCAGTTAAGACTTCGGAGCAGTGTTTCTTCTGCGGTTGGGTGGGTACTGGCTCATCCTGCGTTTTCGTTGTCGAGGATAGGCGCGGTCTGAACGACGGGGCGGAAGCACATACAGAGCAAGGTGCTCGCGCAGCCGTCGAAGGTGCTTCGGGATGGCGCCCGGAGCTGCGATTGCGCACCAGAGAAACTCGTCTCGGATGTAGCGATAGGAGGCGATGAAGCTGATGCGCAGCGGGCTGACGCCAGCATCCTCAGCGACCCGCTCCATCTCACGCCGCACGAGATTGTAGGCGAGAAGAATGCCCCACAGCTCTTGTCGTACGCCTTCTGGCGTCTGGCTGCGGATGGGGACGTGACGTTCGAGCATGTCGGCCTTGAGCTCGTCGAAGCTCATCTCGATTTCCCAACGCTCGTGATAGAGCGCGACGAGCTCTCTTGCCGGATGCTCGACGGGGTTCAGAAGCGACGTGAGCAGCATCTGTGGTTTGCCTCCGCGATGCTTGTAGCGAACACATCTCACCTGCCAATGCATCGGCAACGAAGGATCCTTGCGCCGTGTCGGTGCGGTGATCGTGAACTGCACCAACGTGTCGTTGGGACCGAAGCGCTTGATGACCTTGCCGTTGGTGTCAGAGCGCGCTCGCACCAGCCAGTGGCGGTTGCGGCCTGCGGCGTGCAGCGGGAACAAGACGTTGGACGCCTGGAATCCGCGATCGAGAATGGTCAGGGAATCGTCGGGGATGTCGCCCCAAAGCTCACGCGCATAGGTGTGCTCACCCGCGGTGAAGGGGCCGAATCGCACGCTCCGAATCATGTGTGAACGGAGTGCTGTCAGCGCGACCGCGCGCACCACGGGATATCCCCCGCCAAGTACCGCGCGTGGGCCTGGCGGCAGACCGAAGTGCGCGCGATTGGCCTGCGAATCTGGAACTCGTAGACACGTCCCGTCGACCCCGTACAAGGCCAGGCCATGCCAGCGATCACTGTTCGCGCTTTCGTCCGCCCAACGCGTGCCGCACTTGTCGAATAGCCAGCGCAGTGGCTCGCTTCCCACACGAGCGCGCGCCTGAGTGACTGCACTCGGCGCCACCGTGACCTTCCGCCCAGCGAGCGCTAGGTCCAGCTTGTTCACCAGCTCCGTGATCGAGCGGTCCTTGAACAGCGCCATCCCCAGCACCAGCCACACGACCTGCTCAGCCGGAAGACGCCGCCGTCGTACCGTTGCCGTACCCGTGGCTACAAGCGCCTCTTCGATCCACGTTGCCGGCAACCCGCGCCGCAAAGTGTCCAGGCCTGTCGGCGCCCCCAGCTCGGCGCACCTCTCGACGATTCCTTGCAGCACGGTCACCTCCTCGAGATGAACCGCAGTCTGATCCGTTTCCTGCACAGCAGATAGCGACCTCCACCAGCCCAATTATTCCGATCACTTGCCGGCTATCTGATCGGCATTGCGTTTGTGATGGCTATCAGCGGGCAGCGAGGAGCCGGTCGCGACATTCCGGGTGGGCGACGATCACGTGCCGATCTCCCCGGGCCGCTACGAGGCCAACGTGAAGGTCCGCGGGCACGAAATCCGCGTCCGCGGCCTCACCTTCATGGACGGCGCCACCCAGAACATTCCGGTCAACGTCGAGTAGCCGCCACCACTGACCGGAGGAACGGGGCTGCGGCTCGGGCCCCCTGCGTTGCCGGGGGCGGATTCGGTGCCGGAACGTACTCGCTGGGTCGCTAGGAATCTTTTCTCGGGTGGTGTTGTCGAAGTCCTTCGTGGGTCGGGCGGCGCTGGCGGGGATGACGGGCTTGGGGGTGTTGGCGTTGGTCGGGGTGGCTTGGCTCCCGGCGCCGCCCCGCTTCGCCGACGACCCCTGGGCGGACGAGCAGGAGCCGGAGCACGTCGATCTGGGCGATCACTCCTACGCGCGGCTCCTGGGCGGGCGCGAGGTGCACCCGCGATTCGAGCCCAGCGTCGAGCGTGCGCGCGTCCTGGTGTCGCGAGCCAGGCTCTCGCCCGGCGTCGTCGTGATCGGCTATCCGCGGGGCGGCTTCGGCTCCGACTGCGGCCTGATGCTCCTCGACTCGGTTGGCCCCCTCTACGACCGGATCGAATCTCCCGGGCTGCACTAGTCGATGGGCGCCGGTGCTCGCCTCGGAGGGCGAGGGGGCCGGCTGGGTTGCCTGGGAGCGCAACCATCGCGCGATTGTCGTGAGCCGGGTGACCGAGGGCGGGGATGTCTACGAGGTGGCCGCCCTCGAGCGTCCATCGACACCGCTCGGCGTGCTCACCGCGCTGGTCTCCTTCGAGCTCGAGCCGAAGGGACGGGCGCGTCTGCGCTACGGTGACGCGGTGGTGGAGCTCTCGCCGGGGGGCGCTTGGCCCGACGGACCGCTCTCACGCGCGAGAGTCGCGTCGTCCACCCCACTTCGAGCCGCGTTGGCGCTGGTCCTCGGCCTGACCGCGCTCTTCGGCGCCCTCGCCCTTCGCCAGCAGCGGTGGCTCGTCGCGGCGCGCGTCGGGCCGGTCGTCTCCGGCCTCGTGCGCGAAGAGGATCGCGCGCGCCCCGTTCTGGTGGCGCTCGACGGCGCCGCGCACGCCCTGGACCTGCGGGGCGCGCGCGTCTTCGGTGAGGCGCTGTGCCCCGATTGGCACGTTCTGGGCGAAGGCGTCACGGCCGGGGAGGGCGCCTACCGAGCACAGGCCGAGCTCCGCGTGACTCGCGTCTACGCCGGGATCACACCCGAGGCGCTGCACGAAAAGCGGCGCGATCGCCACTGGCTCTTCGCGAACGTCGCCCTGATGGCCGCCGCGGTCCTGCTCTTCGCCGCGGCCTTCGGCTGAGCCTCACTGGTAGTTGCGGACGACGACCTCGCTGACCTTGCCGCGGCGGGTCGCGTCGCAGTTCACGGCGCGGGGTGCCGCCACGGTGTCGATCTCGAAGCCGCGGTACAGGTCGCGGATGAAGGGGACGTCACTGTTGGAGAGCATCAGCTTGCAGCCGCGCCGGTCGAGCACGCGGTAGACGTCGCGCAGCTTCACCTGCATGTCCGGGCCGAAGCCGTCCTGGGCATAGCTCGTGAAGTTCGCGGTCTCGCTCACAGGCGCGTAAGGCGGATCGAAGTAGACGAAGTCGCCGGGGCGGGCGTTCTCGAGGAGCGCCTCGAAGCTCTCGTTCCGGATGTCGACGTCGGCGAGGGCGACGCTCGCGGCGCGAAGCGCCTCGGCGTCGAGGATCTTCGGGTTCTTGTAGCTCCGGTTTCCAGCCTCCACGGAAGCCAACCCCTTCACCGGACGCCCGAGTTTCCGAGAAGTAGGAGTGTTCCGTCGCGCGCGCCAGATGACGTAGCTGTGCAGGCAGGGTAACGTCCAATCGCGTGGTGTAAGAGCAGGCACGAGTGATCAAGCCTGAGACCTATTAACGTCTCGGCCATCGCGTCATCTTCGAGTTGCGAACCAACGAGGAGGACGACGATGACCGAGACGAAGAAGACGATGGATGCAGTGGCGCTGATGCGCAAGCACCTCGAAGCAGCGGACGGCGACCAGCTCCGGTCGATGGTGCAGTTCATGGCCGAGGCGCTGATGGAGATGGAGGCCGAGGGGCTGTGCAACGCGCCGTGGGGCGTGCGGAGCGAGGAGCGGACGAATCAGCGCAACGGATTTCGACGACGGCGTTGGGACACGCGGGTCGGCAGCATCGACCTGGCGATTCCGAAGCTGCGCAAGGGGAGCTACTTTCCGGACTGGCTGCTCGAGCCGCGCAAGCGGAGCGAGAAGGCGCTCGTGGCGGTCATCGCCGAGACGTGGGTGCAGGGCGTATCGACGCGGAAGGTCGACGCCGTCGTGAAGCAGCTCGGCATTGTTACCGCGCACGCTATCCGAGGGATTTTCACGCAGCCTGCTTGATGCCCCTCGCGGCATGACGAGCAGCTGACGCAGGCGATGGCCCTCGCGTCCGGCGATGCGCTGCCGAGACGCGAAGGCCATCATGGTGCGTGGCGCGGCGCTGTCAGTCGTCGATGTCGTCGCCCTTGAAGACGAGCTCGACGATCTGGTGGTCGACCTTGCGGGCCTTGCGGCGGGCGGCGCGCTTGAGGGCGTCGGTCGCAAGGCGGTCGATGTCGCGCAGGCGCCCGGCGCAGACCTCGTGGAGCAGGGCGATGGCGTCGGTGGTGAAGACGTCGCGGGAGCAGCCGGCGAGCTTCATGCGATGACCGACGTACTCGGCGGTGTCCTCGGGGAGCGCTTCGCCGAGGTGGAGGCGCGTGTGGACGCGGCTCTGCAGCGAGCGGTTCTTGCGCAGGGCGAGGCGGTCGTCGAGGTCGGGCAGGCCCACGAGGACGAGCGAGAGGAGCGCGGCGGAGTCCCACTCGTAGTTGGTGAGGATGTGGAGGTGGTCGAGGACGTCCTGGTGAAGCAGGTGCGCCTCGTCGAGGAGGAAGACGGGGTGGATGCGCTCGGTGCCGAGCTCGGTGACGTGCGTGTTGATGGCGTAGAAGACGGCGGCGGCGGTGGCGCTCGGGCTCAGGCCGAGCGCGAGGCAGAGCTGACGGTAGAAATCGCGGCGCCCGAGGGTGGCGTTGTGACAGTAGGTGAGGCGAAAGCCGTCGCTGGGGAGGCGGCGGCGCACGGCGCGTAGGACGCAGGTCTTGCCGACGCCGGGCTCGCCGGTGAGCAGGACGTGTCCGCGCTCGTGGCACGCCTCGACGACGCGGTCGACGATGCGCTTGCGCGAGGCGGGGACCCACAGCTCGGCGTCACCGAGCTCCTTGCTGAAGGGCGCACGCGAAAGACCGAAGGCGCCGAGCCATCGCGGGGCGCTCACGAGCGACCGCCCTTCTTCGTGAGCTCGGCGAGGAGCGCGCCCGGCGGGTCGAAGTCGACGGCGTCGAGGCCGCGGCGTCGTCGCTCGGCCGTCCGTCGACGTCGGGCGTTGCTCGTCGGGTCGACGGGGCTGAGCACGAGGCGCTGCTCCTCGTGCTCGACCCACGGCGGCTCGGTCGGGTCGAGCAGGCACCGGCCGATCGTGACGAGGCGCCCCGCGAGGTAGCCCTGGGCGACCTCGAAGTCGCGGCCGGCGACCGAGACGGTGCAGTCGCGACGGACGCGGCGACGTCCGCGGACGATGAGGGCTTCGCGCAGCATCGGCTCGGTCACGTGCTCGGGCTCGTAGGCCTCGTAGACCTCGGCGGGCGTCTTGCCCATCAGCGAGCCGTGCGGGGTGACGAGGTAGTGCTTGTCGCGCCAGGCGAGCAGGCGCAGCTGCACGTCGTGAAGCGACGCGGGCTCGTGCAGGTGCGACAGACACTGCTCGCGAAGCGTCCGCCACAGGCGCTCCATCTTGCCCCGCGCCTGCGGGTCGCGTGGACGCGCGTGCACGAGCGCGACACCGAGGCGAAAGCACGCCGTCTTGAGCGTGTCGCCGACGTACGTCGCGCCGTTATCGAGGTAGAGCACGTCCGGCGGACCGTGCAGGCGCATCGCCTTGACGATCAGCCGGAGCATCTCGCTCTCGCGCTCTGTCGCGCACGCCTCGATCGCCACGACGTAGCGGCTGTGGTCATCGAGGATGCCGTGGATGCGCAGCGGCACGCTCTTGCCCGCGATGCGGAGCGCCGGGCCGTGCACGACATCGGCGTGCCAGACCGCGTTCGGCCGGGGCGACTGCCAGCGGCGGCGCGGCCCGTGCTCCGCGTGCTTCAGCGTCTGGCGGTCGAGACCGCGCTCGGCGTAGAAACGCCGGAGCGTCGATTCGGTGACGACTCCCGCCTCGAGACGGCCGTCCGAGACGAGCGTCCTCAAGATCAGCGCGGCGCTCACGCGCGGGTGCGCCTTGCGGATGGCGACGAGCAGCTTCTTCTGCGCGTCGTCGAGCGCCTGCGCGTGGCCGCGATCGCTGCGGCGCTGAGGGACGAGCGCACCGAGCCCCCCTTTTCGGTATCGGTAGAGCCAGCGCTCGAGCGTCGAGATGGCGTACGTGCGGCTCACGTCGGCGCCGGGCGGACGGAAGGGCTGCGCGCTGAGCTCGCGCAGCGCCTCGGCGAGCTCGCCGTGCGTCAGGTCGTCGCGGCACACGAGCGGCCCGATCACCTGCGCGCGGAAGAGCGCGACGGCCTCGGCGTGGTCTTTGGCACTGAGCTTGTCGGTCATCGATGTCTCCTTTCGGTCGAGCGCCGAGGAGGCACCGGCCGTCGTGGCGACCGCGACGACCCCATGTGGTGGGCCCTGCATCCGTGCGAGATCGCACCCGATGTCCCTCAGCATCGAAGCGCTCCGGCGCACGCGTCGCGGACGAGGGCGCCGGTCGTCAGCGGCGCGAGCGCGGCGAGCTGGCGGACGACGTCGGCCGCGAGCAGTCGCGGCGAGGCGTGGGGCGCAGGACGGATCGGCGGCCAGAGCCGACGGGCTGCACGTGCCCATCGGCGAAGCGAGCGCCAGCCGCGGATGGCGTCGTCGCCGACGATGGCGAAGGGGCTGACGCGGGTGCGGACTGCGGCGCTCGACGTCCCGTCGACCCACATCGCGAGCGCGAGGGCGATGGCCACGGCGGTGTAGCGAAGTCGGCGCAGCACGCCGCGCGGCAAGCTGACGACGATCGCCCCGCACCGCCGGCATCGGTAGCGTCGGGCCTCGAGCGCCGCGACCTCGGGACGGTCATCGGGGCTGGCCGGACCGAGCAGGATCCGGCTCCTGAGCCCATGCCCGACCAGCGCTTTCGGCCTCCCGGCGGCCGCGCCGGGCGCACCGCAGCACGGACAGCGCGCCGGCCGGACCGCCGATACCGACGGCGGCGCGCTCATCCAAGACTTGACGTCGACGTCGAAGTAGACGACTCGTGTAGTGCTCCGCTTCGTATTCAGCTGCGTCGGAGCACGACGGGGGAGTGGCGGCCAAACCCACCCCCGTCATCTATTTAACGCGACCGGCTCCGCACCGATGCTCCGCCTCCGGCGCGCATCAGAGCCCGGACGACCCCGCCGACCGAAGAAATCGGCGATGACCATCGGCCCCTCGCCGAACCCGTTCCCCTCACGCTTCGTGCGCGAAATCGAGGGCAGCGACCTCAGATACGTCGCTCGTTAACAGGCATCGAAGGCATCAGCAAGTCGCAGGTGAGCGAGCTCGCGAAGAGCCTTGACGAGCAGGTCGATGCGTTCCGCAATCGGCCGCTGGATGCGGAGGCGTACCCGTACGTCTGGCTCGACGCGATGTGCGTCAAGAGCCGCGAGCTCGGCCGCATCGTCAATGTCGCGGTCGTCGTCGCGACGGGCGTGAACGCCGACGGTCACCGCGAGGTGCTCGGTGTCGACGTCGTCACGGTCGAGGACGGAGCGTCGTGGACGACGTTTCTTCGCGGTCTCGTCGCGCGAGGTCTCAGCGGCGTCAAGCTCGTCGTGAGCGACGCGCACGAGGGGCTGAAGGCCGCCGTCGGCGCCGTGCTCCCGGGCGCGTCGTGGCAGCGATGCAAGACGCACTTCATGCGGAACCTGCTGACGCGCGTGCCGAAGAGCGCGCAGGGCCTCGTCGCCACGCTCGTGCGCAGCATCTTCCAGCAGCCGAACGCCGACGCCGTCTGGGCGCAGCACAGCGAGGTCGTCTCCAAGCTCGAGGAGCGCTTCGGCGACGCGGCGAAGCTCCTCGACGAGGCCGCGCCGGAGCTGCTCGCCTTCACGAGCTTCCCGGAGGCGCACTGGCGTCGCGTGTGGAGCAACAACCCGCAGGAACGACTGAACAAGGAACTCAGGCGCCGCAGCGACGTCGTCGGCATCTTCCCCAACCGCGACTCTGTCATTCGTCTGCTCGGCGCCGTCTTGGCGGAGCAGCACGACGAGTGGGCCATCATGAGGCGCTACCTCACCATCGGCTCTCTCGAGGACTTGGTCCGGAAGCCGAACGACGACACGGAGGAGCCGACGCTGCCGATGACCGCTTAGCCCACGATGACGCGGTGGCCTCTTACACCACCTTGACGGACGCTACTGCAGGCAGCGGTGGCTGCGCGCTCGACGGAACACAGTTTGAGCCGAGCCTACCGGGACCGCTTCGGGTGGAGAGGCGCTATGGGGAATTCGACGAGCGCCGACTCACAGCGGGCGCACGAATACACGCGCCACCTGCGTGGGACGTGCAAGGAACCGGGACGCTATTCTCGACCGCGGGGACGAAGGCCACGGAGCTCGTAGGACCCCTTGTCCAATGCTGCCTCCCAGCTGCCCTGAGAGGAGTCGGCTGAGCATTCCGCACCCCCGAATGGGCAGCGGGTCCAGCATAACACGCGGCAGGCGCGAGGGAGCCGCCGCCGCAGGCGGCTTGGTTCAAGGTACGATCTGTCGACTCGTCACACCGCCTGCGGCGGCGCGAGGCCGTTCGTGGTTACTTCTGTGAAGCGGCCACCCCGGTCAACTGCGTTGTTTTTGATTTTGCGCTCTACGTCGTCGTGGCTCGTCTCCTTCGCTTCGGCTCGGGTTCGTCGTTTCGCTCGTACGTGACGGGTTGTTCAGCCTTCTGTTCGCGCTCGACTGGGGCGGCTTCGAGGCCGCGGCGCAGGGTGGGATTCGGTGGTGATCGGCGCCATCTATCCGTCGGCGTTCGACAGCAGCCAGTAAGCATGTCGCGCTCGATCACCATAATCGGTTCCCTTCACGAAGAGCGGGTCATCGTTCGTCACGTTTGCAGGTCAGGCCGCAGCCACCTCCTCACGACTCACGGTCGCCTCGAAGCGCGTCCCGTCTCGCCACATCGCGTACAAGATCCCCGCGAGCTTGCGCGCCAGCGCGACCGCCGCGATTCGTTTGCCGCGCCGCGCGGCGATGCGCAGTGTCCATTCGCGAAGCGGCGCCGTCTCCGGTCGTTTGTGCCGCAAGATCCCCCAGGCCGCTTCGACGAGCAGCGACCGAAGGCGACGACTACCCGTCTTCGTGATGTGGCCTCTCATTCGTTTTTCGCCCGAGCTCAGCTCGCGCGGCACCAGGCCCAGATAGGCACGCACTTGCGAGGCGTTGTGGAAGCGGCCGATCTGGTCGACCACCGCGACGAAGGTCACCGCCGTGACGGGCCCGATGCTCGGCACCGTGCACAGACGCTCGACCACCTCGTCGCCCTTGGCGAGCTCGGCGAGGCGCTTGTCGGCGTCGCGGATCTGCGCGGTGAGTTGCTCGAGCATCACGAGCAGGGGGGCGACCTCGAGCGACAGGTGCGCTGGCAGCGACAGCTCCTCGATGCGCGCGGCAAACGTTGCCGCTCCGCCGCTTCGCGGCGACAGCCCCTCGCGCCGTAGAAGTGCCCGGGTGAGCGAGATGTACTTCGTTCGCGTGCGCACCAGCGCGTCACGCACCGCGACCTGCGCTCGCCGATGCCGAGCCGCGTCCGAGGCGCGGTGCGCCGGGCGGTACGCGCCGAGCCGGCAGGCGTCGCATAGCGCTCGCGCGTCGCGCCGGTCCGTCTTCACTTTGCGGCTCCGCGTGGCGTACATCGGCGCGAAGTTCGGGTCCGCCACGATCACCTCGTGACCCAGCTCCTCGAGCCAGCGAGCCACCCACTCGCTGTCCGTCGACGCCTCCATCACGATCTTCGCCCGTGCGCGGTTGGCGAACAGCTTCGCCAGGGCTTCGCGCGTCGTCGCCACGCGCCGCTCCCACAGCTCTCCCTCTTTCGTCTGGATGCAGACCTGACTTGTCTTCTTGTGAACATCGATGCCAATGTGCTCCACGGCTGGCCTCCACTCTGCGGCTCTTGACCGCGATCAACGTTGTGGGGCTACGGCTACCACGTCAGTGGCGGCCAGCCGCTTACATCCCATCTATCCGCTATCTCCGAACGCGGAGCTTGGTTTGTAGTGGCGACATGGGCTCGATCGTCGCGGTGATCTATCCGGTGATGTGAGTGCCGTTCTGCGCGGCGGGGAAGGCTCCGACACTCACTTCACGGTGCGCCGCACGCCGGCTCACAGCGCCGAGGGCCGTCCGGAGTGTCGCTCACGCACAGGTATCCGCCCGGGCAAATGAGGGTGCGTGTGCACTGGCATGGGGGCGGAGGAGCACCGCTCGACCCAGGGTCTGGACAGTAATCGCCAATATCACAGGCGGCATTGACGCCGCCATGATCGAAACAGGTGGTGTGTACGTACCCAGATCCTCCCCAGGCCGCGCGAGCCCACTCGACACAAGCCTCCTCGATCTCAGGAGTGCATTCCAATGCGCCAAAGTATGGCCCGAATGGGTTGCAGGCCAGCGCATCGCCACCGTCCACAGACGTATCGTGGTTGTCGGCGTCTTCCGATGCATCCTCGACCGATGCGGCATCAGCGTCCATGACGCCGCCGTCGAGCGTATGGCTTGCCGCGCATGAACAACCTGTACCCGCAGGCGCGACGAACGCGGCCACCGCAATCGCAATGAGACTTCTTGTTGACGTCATGGACTTGGGACGTTGACGTAGGCGGCGGCGACCTCGAACTGCGGAAATATCCGCGTCGAATCTGCCCAAGAAATAGCGAAAGTCCCGTTCGCACCCGGGTATGTTGCTGGATCTACCGCGGTTACATCATCGTAGTCGCCCAAGAATAGCTGATAGCCATCACAAACGGCCTCCGCTCCCCTCCGGCCGGGCAGGGAGTCGACAGATCATACCTTCAACCAAGCCCCTGCGGGGCGGTTTCTCCGCGGTTCTGAAGGTCGGCGCTCGGTCCTCCCTCGCCATCGCGATCCTGTTCGCTC
Organism: uncultured delta proteobacterium; assembly: GCA_963727445.1. Lineage (GTDB taxonomy): Bacteria > Myxococcota_A > Polyangia > Polyangiales > B10-G4 > B10-G4. The sequence goes on along the minus strand of CAVSGI010000011.1, from coordinate 10,027 downwards.
GCATCCACACCGGGTGCGACGAGGCAAGGAGCGAGGCGATGGACGAGTTGGTCATCAAGATGGAAGCGGACATGGAGTTGCGCGGGTTTCGTCCGGGGACGCGCACGGCGTACCTGCGCCACGTCCGCAAGTTCGCGGAGCACTTCGGGCAGGACCCGCGGCAGCTGGGACTCGAGGAGGTGGAGCGCTACCTGCTGCTGTTGACGCGGGAGCGGGGGCTGTCGGCGTCGACGCGAAACCAGTGCGCGGCGGCGCTGCGGTTCTTCTACGGCACGACGCTGAAGCAGAGCGAGTGGGTGATGCAGCTGCCCTTCGCGGCGGTGCCGACGAAGCTTCCGCTGGTGCTCAGCGGCACCGAGGTCGAACGGCTCCTCTCCTCGTTCGAGTCCGTCACCCATCAGACGATCGCCACGCTGTGTTACGGGGCCGGGCTACGCATCACCGAAGCGTGCCGACTGCGAGTGGCGGACATCGACAGCCACCGGCACGTGCTCGACGTCCGCTCGTCCAAAGGCGGAAAGCAGCGACAGGTGCCGCTCGCCAAGCGGCTGCTCCGTCAGCTGCGCGACTACTACCGGCGCGTGCGACCCGCAGGTGAGTGGCTCTTTCCGGGCCACGGCCGAAAGGGGGAGGTCTGTCGAGGGCAGCGTTCACGCTTCCGCTGCGACGGGCGCTCGCCCAGGCCGCCATCGACAAGCCGGTCACGGCGCACACGCTGCGTCATAGCTTCGCCACGCACCTCATCGAGGCTGGCGCCGATTTGCGCAGCGTCCAGCTGATCCTCGGCCACGCGTGCATCGAATCGACGGTGCTCTACGTGCACCTGACACACGCCCGCCGCAGCCAGTTGCCGAGCCCGCTCGACCTCTTGGGCTCCGAGACCGCCGAGCGCTTCGGCTAGGTCGCGGTGCCGCCGCCCTGTTCGGCGGCCACGGCGTCTTCGGAGCGACCTCGTTTCGAAGTGGGCGCGATCGCGCGGGCTCACGCGGCCGAGATCGCCCCCCGCTACCCACGAGGCTCGCCCGAGCGACGCGTGCTGACCGCCTGGATGCGCTGCCGGACCGCCGCCCTCGGCGGTCACCTCGACGTGTGTACGCGGTGCGGCCACGAGCGCCCGTCGTACAACTCGTGTCGCAACCGTCACTGCCCCAAGTGTCAGGCGCTCGCTCAGCATCGCTGGCTCGAGGCGCGGCGGGCGCGTCTGCTCCCCGTCCACCACTTCCACGTCGTCTTCACGCTGCCGTCCGAGCTACGCGCGCTCGTGTACAACAATCGCCGCCGGATGTGCGATGCGCTCTTTCGTGTGGCGGCCGACACGTTGCTCGAGCTCGGACGCGACCCCCGGTGGCTCGGCGCCGACCTCGGCCTCACCGCCGTGCTTCACACGTGGAGCCGCGACCTGTCGTGGCATCCGCATCTGCACTGCGTGGTCACCGGCGGCGGACTCGATGCCGATGGACGATGGCGCGCGACGCAGGAGGGCTTCCTCTTTCCGGTGCGCGTCCTCGGCCGTCTCTTCCGCGGTAAGTACCTCGATGCCATCCGGCGTCTCGACGCGCGCGGTCTGCTCCGCGATGCCGGCGATCTCGACGCGCTCTACGACAGAGACTGGCTCGTCTACGCCAAGCGCCCCTTCGGCGACGCCGACGCCGTCTTCGCCTACCTCGGTCGCTACACGCATCGCATCGGCCTGTCGAATCGCCGCATCCTCGCCGTCGACGATGCTGGCGTCACCTTTCGCACCCGGCATCAGAAGAAGGTCACGCTGCCCGCGCCGCTCTTCTTGCGCCGCCTCCTTCGCCACGTCCTGCCCGACGGATTCGTCCGCATCCGCCACTACGGCTTGCTCTCTTCACGCCACGTGCACGGACGTCTCGCCCAGGCCCGGGCGCTGCTGTCGAAGAGCAGGCCTGTCGAGACCCCGCCACCCGTCATCGACGCCGACGAGGCCGAGGACGAAGACGCTGTCGTCGCGCTCGTCCGCCGACTGACCGGCATCGACCTCAGACGATGCCCGCGCTGCCACGAGATGACGATGGCGCTCTGTGCTGCGCCGCTTCCCAACGTCAGGGCGCCTCCATGACGCATTCGCCACGAACACATGCGCTCGGCCGGCACGACCCGGAGACGTACCGGTCCGTCCTCGACCACCCGTGCGTGCGCCGCGTCCTCTGTCGGGCGACATTCATGCCTCCGCATGTGCCTCCTCGGCGCCGTCGGCCGCCGCATTCTCCACGCCGCTTGGACGCTCACCGTCAGCTCCGAAGCGTGACTTCCCCATAGGACCTCCCGTCGACTGGGCTCGGCTCAAACTGTGTTCCGTCGAGCGCGCAGCCACCCCTCCATCCAGAGCTATGTCATCTGGCGCGCGCGACGGAACACTCCTACTTCTGCGGAATTTCGGGCGTCCGGGGAGCCGGTCCGCTTACACGGTGGCTGGAAACCGGAGCTTTGATGTCCAGTCGGATTTGCGATCTCCGCATAGTCGGCGCCGTTTCTTCGGGCCTGAGTTACGAACCCTGCTCGAGCTTGGCCTTTGACAGTCTAGTGCTCCGTCCTGGTTCGGGAGAACTTGCCTACCTAGCAGGAGACGAATGTAAGACCCGTTAGCCCGCTTGCCTCATAGCGCGAAATGAAGTCGTCGCCCAACTCTCTGTCGTCGCGTTGCACAGTGAGGACGTCTCCGCGCACCGTCTCTGCAACCTTGAATAACGTCGACTCCCCGAATCCGAAATCACGAAAGGCATACTTCTGAAGGGTGAGTCTCTTTCCGGTGCGAGCGTCAAACCTCCAAGTCGCTCGCGACGGTTCGAGGACAGGATAGATTTCGGTAACGTTCAGAATGAAGACAGGCTCCTTCTCCTCGCCGAGACTTGCCTCCAGCACTTGACCGGCCATCTCGAAAAGGTCCTCCAGCGCATCCAACGCTGCGGAGTCGAAGCACAAGCACCCAGGCGCGAGATGGAAAAAGTTTCCTCGAACTTGTGTGGCATTGAAGACCAGCAGCTCCAACCTCTGCCACTCCCCTTTTGCTCTTCCATCGAACTGCAGTTCAGACCAGCTTGCCTCATCTGCGGGAATAACAGTCTGATACTTCACAACATCCTCACGGATCAGGAAGGTGTTCATTCTCCAAGTAGTCCTTGTGCAAGGAAAGGCAGGTCTGCGAAGTTGAAGTTCTAGTACGGGAACTCGCCGGCCGGTATCTCAGTGGCGATCGCCCGCAACTCCTCCCGGACCGTGCCTGGTGCCGCATCCTGAAGTCGTCTTCCAAGCTCAGTGTAGTACCGGTTGGTGTGAATTACTGAGTGAGTTGTAGTCGGCGGCTGAGCAACCCGGCGCGAGCGGGGAAGAAAAATCCCGTTTGCGGCCTCGTTGATGTCGATACCCTCGCGCCGAAGAATCCGACGTGACAGTGCAGCTCGCGCATCCTGAGAGACTATGTGATGGCTTCTGTGAAGCGGCCACCCCGGTCAACAGGTTTGTCTGATTTTCGTTCTACGTCGTTGCACGTCTCCTTCGCTTCGGCTCGGGTTCGTCGTTTCGCTCATACGTGACGGGTTGTTCAGCCTTCTGTTCGCGCTCGACTGGGGCGGCATCGAGGCCGCGGCGCAGGGTGGGATTCGGTGGTGGTCGGCGCCATCTATCCATCGGCGTTCGACAGCAGCCAGCCAGCACATCGCGCTCGACCACCATAATCGGTTCCCTTCACGAAGAGCGGGTCATCGTCGGTTGCGGGTCAGGCTGCAGCAGCCTCCTCACGGCTCGCTGTCGCCTCGAAGCGCGTCCCGTCTCGCCACATCGCGTACAAGATCCCCGCGAGCTTGCGCGCCAGCGCCACCGCCGCGATCCGCTTGCCGCGGCGTGCGGCGATGCGCTCCGTCCAGTCGCGTAGCGCCTTCGTCTCCGGTCGTTTGTGACGAAAGATCCCCAGGCCGCTTCGACGAGCAGCGACCTGAGACGGCGATTGCCGGTCTTCGTGATGTGGCCCCGCATCCGTTTTTCGCCAGAGCTCAGCTCGCGGGGCACCAGGCCGAGGTAGGCGCGCACTTGTGAGGCGTTGTGGAAGCGACCGATCTGGTCGACCACGGCGACGAAGGTCACCGCCGTCACCGGCCCGATGCTCGGCACGGTGCACAGGCGTTCGACGGTCTCGTCGCCCTTGGCGAGCTCGGCGAGGCGCTTGTCGGCGTCGCGGATCTGCATGGTGAGCTGCTCGAGCATCGTGAGCAGCGGCGCGACCTCGAGCGCCAGGTGGGCGGGCAGTGACAGCTCCTCGATGCGCGCCGCGAAGGTCGCCGCTCCGCCGCTTCGTGGCGACAAGCCCTCGCGCCGCACAAGCGCTCGGGTGAGCGAGATGTACTTCGTTCGCGTGCGCACCAGCGCATCACGCACCGCGACCTGCGCTCGCCGATGACGGGCCGCGTCCGAGGCGCGGTGCGCTGGGCGGTACGCGCCGAGCCGGCAGGCGTCGCAGAGCGCCCGCGCATCGCGCCGGTCCGTCTTCACCTTGCGGCTTCGCGTGGCATACATCGGCGCGAAGTTCGGGTCCGCCACGATCACCTCATGGCCCAGCTCCTCGAGCCACCGCGCCACCCACTCGCTGTCCGTCGACGCCTCCATCAGGATCTTCGCCCGGGCGCGGTCCGCGAACACCTTCGCCAGCGCATCGCGCGTCGTCGCCACGCGCCGCTCCCGCAGCTCTCCCTCGCTCGTCTGGATGCAGACCTGACTTGTCTTCTTGTGAACATCGATGCCAATGTGTTCCACGGCTGGCCTCCACTCTGCGGCTCTTGACCGCGTTTACGGTTGTGGGGCTACGGCTACCACGTCAGTGGCGGCCAGCCGCTTACATCCCATCTATCCACTCCCGCGCCCCGCCAGTCCCCTTGACGCCCCATCGGCGAGTAGCTAACTATCCCGTCTCTCGCGGGCGTAACTCAGTTGGTAGAGTGTCAGCTTCCCAAGCTGATCAAGCCACCACGAGGCGATTCGCAGATTCGGTAATCACGAAGCAATAGCGTCCCTAGGCGCTTCGTGCCGCTTCGTGGTGTCCCACCGGGTCTGGGGACTTGCCTCAGGTGGGAGCGTCATGCTTCAGGAACGCAGACGCCACGACTTCCCAGGCTGTCGACGCACGTGTGGACGTCGTCGCACTGGCGCGCGAAATCGCAAGCTCGGCGGCAGGTCCGAGTCGTTGGTTCGCAACCCCATCTTCCAGTCCCGACGGGCAAACCGTCACAATCCTCGTCAGCGTCGCAGGGGAAATCGCATGCAACGTGAAAGATCCTGTCGTCATCCGCGCCTTCCACCTGTAGCAAGCCCGAGTATCCGGTGCCGGCGCAAAGAGACTGCGCCTCGATAGATGTGGAGTCGATCGACCATGCGGTGGAGGGAAGGACGCATTTGTACGAGTCGGCCGTGCTCCGTACAGCGCCCTCAGTGCGGCACCCTTCCGACGGGAGCGCCCCCTCCTCCAACGAGCAGCGCTCCTTGGAGGCCCAGGAGGGCAAACATGCGGCACGAAAGCTGGCCGGAATGCGTCCGGCGGAGTTCTGCAGCGCGGTCAGCAAGTCGGAGCGACACAGTGACTCCACATCGGCGGGCGGACCCCACCAGCGCACGGCGTCGACCAGCTCGGGGGCAGGCTCCACGGAGCCAATCGGTGTGTCGCAGAGCGCGGCCGCTCTGGTCGGATCGACCGGATCGAGGCTGCGCACCATCGTGGGATCATCGAACGGCTCCCCAAACCACGCGTTCGGACTCGGCCGCGCCGTCTCCTCGACTCGGGCCGTGTCCACGAGCGCGACTGGAACGCCCGCGATCGGCAGCAAACGGAATCGAAAGATGTCCTGAGAGACGACCGACCCGGGTGAACCCATCGGGCAGTCGAGCGGCCCGGATGTCTCCGGTGACCAGGGATAGGGCGAGACGGCACTGCAGTCATCCGCGAGCTGAATGACCATCGCCACGCGGAGCGAACCCTGACGAAGGAAGTCAGCTCTCCCGCCCCACAAGAGAAGAAGGTTGTTGAGAGCGACGCGTGGCTGGCGCACGCGACAGCCACCTCCGACGTCTGCCAGCGCGCAAGCCAAGGTGTCGCTGGCGGCAGCGATGTCTGCAGGACTGTCGAGCGAAGCCCATCCACCGCCATCGCAGGTCGCGCCGGCGATGAGTCCAGCGTCGGACTGTTGGCAAGTGAGAGGGACCTCCGACCCCTCCCCTACCCCATCCGATGCAGTCACCGCCACGTGCAAGGTGTTCGGAACGACCTCCTCCCCAACACCGTCTCCGTCGTAGTCGCCGGACATCAAGGTTTCGAGCATCGCTGGCAGGCGCGCTGAGATCGCCTGTCGAAGGGTGAGGGCGTCGTCGGTGGAGTCGACCACGATCACTAAATCGACATCTCGGGACACCGAAACGGGGAAGAGGGCCGAGGGTCGCTCCGCGTCCGAGGGGTTCGGTTCCGCCCCCGCACACGACGCGAGCAACAGGATTGACACCCATGCGCGCGCGTCAATCATCGCGCGGAGGAGCGAGCGATTAGGATTCTCGGATCTCTTCCATACGTGATCGCAGCAATGTCGGCGCGGCCATCGCCATCGACGTCTCCACCTACATCTATGGCGAAGGAAGATGCAAACTCTGCAGTGAAGTGGTCCACGAGCCTTGCCCCCGAGCGGCCGGATACGACGGTCCAACGGAGTGAGTCCGTCAGGACCAACGCGTCACTGCTCCCGTCTCCATTCATGTCTGGGGCGCACTTGACCTCAGCACCCTCCGCGAGTCTCGTGACATCGCCAGCAGCATCGAGCCGATAGACATAGGTTACCACGTCACCAAGCGGGACGCCGCCTCCGACCGCAAAGGCCACGGTGTCATCGACGAGGTCACAAGTGGAGAAGGTCAACCCAAAGAGCCCACGAGGCTCGGAAGTTGAGTAGCGCTGCAATACCTCCCCGTCGCCGCTAATCAACTGCAGCTCCCCCTCGTCCCCGTTGGCGTACGGGAACGCGGCGAGGAGATCCCGCATTCCATCGCCGTTGTAATCCGGCGTGGACTGCATGGTGACAAAGCCTCCTCGATCGACGGGAAACGTCGCCATCTCCAGCGTCGCTCCGTCGAAGATGCGAGCTACCGTGGGTTCCTGCGGGCATGGGGGAGCCGAGGAGTACTCGAAGGCAATCACATCCGACGTCCCATCACTATTCGCGTCTACGTCTAGGACCACGGAGTCAAACAAGCGACAATCACTGGTTGCCTGAAACGTCGCGAGAGGTTCCTCTTGATTCCCCGACAGAAGTTGAATCATGCCGCCGCTGCTGGATCGGGCGACGGTCGCATAGTCGGTGAGCATGTCGGCGTCGCGGTCGCCGCCAACCCCCAAGGCGCTACCGTAATCTGCGTGTCGTTCCCAATAGAGGCGACGGTAGGTGACTCTGCCAGCGCGCGGATCCACGATTGAGACGGTACCCCCTGTTGCTTCGATCGTTCCGGGGAGAGCCCAGAAGCACGTCCGCGACGCCGTCTCCAGTAAGATCTGCACCAAACTCAAGCCGCTCCACGAAACCCAGGTCATCACCAGCCACGGCAACAACGTCGAGTTCAGACCACCCCGTAACAGCTAGGCTTTCCTCGCTTGTGCACGCGGCGTCGCTCAGAAGGAACAGGAGGAGGACCGCCGGAGCTATGGACAAGGCGTGATGGGTTCGTTGGAGCATATTGCTACGGGGATCTCGTCGTCGCTGGGTTCGCAGGCATCCAGAGTGCATGTATTGTTGTCGTCACACACCGGCTCGGCAACGCAGCCACCGTCGACGGGTGGGCCAAGGAAGTCGCACTTCCCTACGGTCCCACATGTGAGGCCGTCGCCAAATGCAGCGCAGAAGGAGTCGTCCAAGACGGGCTCGCAGCGGGCCGCGTCTGGGATTCCATCGTCGGGATTGCATTCGAAGCTTACGCACGCACGAGTGTTGATAATGTCTCCACAAGCGTCGTCGAGCACACACCCGGCGATCCCGAACTCGGTGTCGGTGACCGTCCCAATGCATTTCGTGTCCCCGTCACAGAAGGGCAACCCCAGCTCTTCGTCAATTGCCTCGCAGGCAGCGACCTGCGCCAAGTCGGGCCAAACGCCACAGACGCCCGCGTTGCACCGAATTGTGTCGCACGAAGGGCCGCGGTGAGACGGATCAGGCTCGCAGCCCTCAATGGACGTGTCTGCCCCTGCGGGGTAGCTGCAGGTAGGACCAACGAGAACGCCGCCCGGTGTGAATTCAGTGCACACGTCGAACGTGCAGACATTGCTATCGTTGCACAACGGGATGGGCTCGGGAGCAGGCGGACACTTAACCTCCTCGCCGGTTTCGCTCAGTTTCGTTGGCGCTGGGAACGCGCACGCGAGATCGTACTCCTGCCGCTGGTCGTCCGAAAGGCAAGTCGGGTTTCCGGGGTCGTCAGTGCACCTCGCAGTCAGCCGGCATGCGTCTCTTGCCTCCGCGGGTTCACAGCACGGCTCCACTGTGCACCCTCCGCCTTCAATGATGTCGCCCGTTTCGCACGGATAGTGGACTCCGAGTGAATCGATCGGAGGAACGGAGGTACATCCACTGGGAGCGTTGCCTGATACCCCAAGGCACAATTCGGTTCCGTTGCAATGGCAACCATCAAGTTCTTGACAGAAAGAGTTACGCGCAAGGTGATGGCAGCCGTTCAGAACGTCGGCAGGCGTTGCGGGCAGCGGCATGTCAACGGTCGGGAAGGGGTTGTCGGCTGGGATCAGGCAGGTGTCGATCGTGCAGGCAGCCGCTCCATCGCCACACAGAACATTGATCGGCGTGTTGAGACATGCGCCGTCCACACACAGATCTTGCGTGCAGGTAAACTCATCGCGGCACCTGGCGCGCGCGCCCTCATCCACGCGGTCGTCGCAGTCGTTGTCTTCGCCATCGCACTGCTCGATTTCCCGTGTGCCGATCACACACGGCCCTGGGCACCCGAATGGATTACAGGTTGTGATGCTCGGAAGCCCACACCCGGTCTCGCATGTCGTGATCCCTTCACAGGGAGGATCGCATCCGATCGTGAAGCAGCTCCCGTCGCCGATATCGATGCACCCGAAATCACGGAGTTCGCCATCGATTGCAACGATTTCGCCCGGCACTCGCTCCCAGGCGGCCCTCAAGGCCTCGCCGCGAACGATGAAGTCGTCGTCAACCACCTCGCAGGAGATACCCATACCCCCGCCTGGACAGGGGATCCGATCGGCGCCTGCGCAGTCACTCGTGAACGCTCCAATCTGATCGAGAGGCGCCCGGGCGACGCATAGTTCCTCCCCCTCCAAGGTTCGCGGCACGCGAAGCTCAATCTCCTTCACCTTGAGCGCCGTGCCACCCAAAGGCGTCAGGAGTGCGCCTCCGAAGGGCTGTGCTGTCTGTCCGACCGCCACCTGGGCGAGGTCCACACCGGGCTCGTAGAAGAGGACCGCCGCTACGTTGCTATCGAGACTGATCTGGAGCGCCGGCTCCCCATCGACGTCGATGTGTCGAGTGCTCGGCGACTGACCGGTTGTGATGCGCATCCAGTCTTCGAAACCGGTCACAGGTGGAGGATTCGGCGCCGGGATGGAGTCGGCCGCGGCGCAGCCGCCACTGCCGTCGCACGTGCCGCCCGTGCATGTCGCGCCTTGGGGCTTCGGAAGGAGGCCGCAACAATCATTCTCGGAGTCGTACGCGCCAACCGCGCACTCGCTGTCGAGTCTCGCGCACGCAGCGAGTCCGGGGCCGAAGACCTGGGTCTCCGGTGCGTAACAGACTGGGAAGGACTCGTCCTTGGCGAGGAGGCCGAGGTCGGCCGTGCAATCTGAGAAGTTGCTATTCACGGCCACCGCAACGTTCGCGAGTGTCGTGCGCTCTTGGGCTGTCTCAGGTGCGAAGGCCGCCCACTCGCCGACCGTTCGTGTCCACCCGTAGCCACGCTTCAGTCTCAGCTCTGCCAAGCCCGACGGCGATTCACCAGTTTGTGACGC